>NZ_CM188253.1:0-4494692 GCF_034046055.2 Lelliottia sp. CFBP8978
GTTCCGGCTCCGGCAGAACCGACCTATCGCTCTAACGTTAACGTTAAACACACGTTCGATAATTTCGTCGAGGGTAAATCAAACCAGCTGGCGCGTGCTGCGGCCCGTCAGGTGGCAGACAACCCAGGCGGGGCGTATAACCCGTTGTTCCTTTATGGCGGCACGGGCCTGGGTAAAACCCACCTGTTGCATGCGGTGGGCAACGGCATTGTGGCGCGTAAGCCCAACGCGAAAGTGGTGTATATGCACTCCGAGCGCTTTGTTCAGGACATGGTAAAAGCCCTGCAAAACAATGCGATCGAAGATTTTAAACGCTACTATCGTTCTGTTGATGCGTTGCTGATCGATGACATTCAGTTCTTTGCCAATAAAGAACGATCCCAGGAAGAGTTTTTCCATACCTTCAATGCGCTGCTGGAAGGTAACCAACAGATCATTTTGACGTCGGATCGTTATCCAAAAGAGATCAACGGCGTTGAGGATCGTCTGAAATCCCGCTTTGGCTGGGGTCTGACCGTGGCGATCGAGCCGCCTGAGCTGGAAACCCGCGTCGCGATCCTGATGAAAAAAGCGGATGAAAACGACATTCGCCTGCCGGGTGAAGTGGCGTTCTTTATCGCTAAACGTCTGCGTTCAAACGTCCGCGAGCTTGAGGGCGCACTGAACCGCGTGATCGCCAATGCCAACTTTACCGGACGGGCGATCACCATTGATTTCGTGCGTGAAGCGCTGCGCGATCTGCTGGCGTTGCAGGAAAAACTGGTCACCATCGACAATATTCAGAAGACGGTGGCCGAGTACTACAAAATCAAAGTGGCAGATTTGTTGTCTAAACGTCGTTCTCGCTCGGTCGCGAGACCGCGTCAGATGGCGATGGCGCTGGCGAAGGAATTAACCAACCACAGTCTGCCGGAAATTGGTGATGCGTTTGGTGGCCGTGACCATACGACCGTGCTGCACGCTTGTCGCAAGATTGAGCAGTTACGTGAAGAAAGCCACGACATAAAAGAAGACTTTTCTAATTTAATCAGAACATTATCATCGTGATGCTATGAAATTTACCGTTGAACGTGAACATTTATTAAAACCGCTGCAACAGGTGAGTGGCCCATTAGGTGGCCGCCCGACGCTGCCCATTCTTGGAAACCTGCTGCTTCAGGTCGCTGACGGTACGCTGTCACTGACCGGTAC
Organism: Lelliottia sp. CFBP8978; assembly: GCF_034046055.2. NCBI lineage: Bacteria > Pseudomonadati > Pseudomonadota > Gammaproteobacteria > Enterobacterales > Enterobacteriaceae > Lelliottia > Lelliottia sp. CFBP8978. The sequence continues at coordinate 1,192 of NZ_CM188253.1, forward strand.
AGATCTTGAAATGGAAATGGTCGCGCGCGTGTCGCTTTCTCAACCGCATGATGCGGGCGCAACCACTGTTCCGGCGCGTAAGTTTTTTGATATCTGCCGTGGGCTGCCGGAAGGCGCTGAAATTGCTGTGCAGCTGGAAGGCGACCGTATTCTGGTTCGCTCTGGCCGCAGCCGTTTCTCACTTTCGACCTTGCCTGCTGCTGACTTCCCTAACCTGGACGACTGGCAGAGCGAAGTTGAATTCACCCTGCCGCAGGCGACGATGAAACGTCTGATTGAAGCGACCCAGTTCTCTATGGCGCATCAGGACGTTCGTTATTATTTAAACGGCATGCTGTTCGAAACCGAAGGGGAAGAGCTGCGTACCGTGGCTACCGACGGTCACCGTCTGGCGGTGTGCTCTATGCCTGTCGGCGTAACGCTGCCAAGTCATTCGGTGATCGTGCCGCGTAAAGGCGTGATTGAACTGATGCGTATGCTCGACGGCGGTGAAACGCCTCTGCGCGTGCAAATCGGCAGCAATAATATTCGCGCTCACGTTGGCGATTTTATTTTCACGTCTAAGCTGGTTGATGGTCGTTTCCCTGATTATCGCCGCGTATTGCCGAAGAATCCCGACAAAACGCTGGAAGCAGGCTGCGATATCCTCAAACAGGCTTTTGCCCGTGCGGCCATTCTCTCTAACGAGAAATTCCGCGGCGTGCGCCTGTATGTGAGCGAAAACCAGATCAAAATCACCGCTAATAACCCGGAACAGGAAGAAGCAGAAGAAATTCTGGATGTCACCTACGCCGGGACTGAGATGGAAATCGGCTTTAACGTCAGTTACGTGCTGGATGTGCTGAATGCGCTGAAGTGCGAAAACGTCCGTATTTTGCTGACCGATTCCGTTTCGAGCGTACAGATTGAAGATGCAGCCAGTCAGAGTGCGGCCTACGTGGTCATGCCAATGAGACTGTAGTGAACAATATCGGGCTATTTTACTCGCCTTTTTCAACCCGGGCTGTGCGCGTGCCTGTCACGTACTTCGTGTACGCGCCAGGGTTTGCGTGCAGTCCGCGTTGAATCTGGCCGCGCCGATTACGCCCTGGCCCAAAGAAACCTGATATGTCACTGACGCGCCTGCTTATCAAAGATTTCCGCAATATCGAGAACGCGGATCTCGCTCTCTCTCCTGGCTTTAATTTCCTGGTTGGCGCTAACGGCAGCGGTAAAACCAGCGTGCTCGAAGCTATCTATACGCTGGGTCATGGCCGGGCGTTTCGTAGTTTGCAGATCGGTCGTGTTATTCGGCATGAGCAAGAGTCCTTTATCCTCCATGGGCGTATTCAGGGCAGCGAACGCGAAACCTCAATTGGTCTGACGAAAGACAAGCAGGGCGACAGTAAAGTGCGTATTGATGGCACTGACGGGCATAAAGTCGCTGAGCTGGCGCTGCTGATGCCGATGCAGCTGATCACGCCCGAGGGCTTTACATTACTCAACGGCGGCCCCAAATACCGAAGAGCGTTCCTCGACTGGGGATGCTTTCACAACGAAGCTGGCTTCTTTAACGCCTGGAGTAACCTGAAGCGCCTGCTCAAGCAGCGTAATGCCGCGTTGCGCCAGGTCACCCGCTATGCCCAGCTGCGACCGTGGGACATGGAGTTAATTCCGCTCGCCGAGCAAATCAGCCGCTGGCGTGCGGAATACAGCGCAGGTATTGCCGAAGATATGGCGGATACCTGTAAACAGTTTTTACCTGAGTTTTCTCTGACTTTTTCCTTCCAGCGCGGATGGGAGAAAGAGACGGATTATGCCGAAGTCCTGGAACGGAGTTTCGAGCGTGATCGCATGCTGACCTACACCGCGCACGGCCCGCACAAAGCGGATTTTCGCATTCGTGCCGATGGTGCGCCGGTTGAGGATACCCTGTCGCGCGGGCAGCTTAAGCTACTGATGTGCGCGCTGCGCCTGGCGCAGGGTGAGTTTTTAACTCGCGAGAGTGGGCGACGTTGCCTGTATCTAATAGATGATTTTGCCTCGGAACTCGACGATGCGCGGCGCGGACTGCTTGCCAGCCGCTTAAAAGCCACGCAGTCGCAGGTTTTCGTCAGCGCCATTAGCGCTGAACACGTAATGGACATGTCGGACAAAAATTCGAAGATGTTCACCGTGGAAAAGGGTAAAATAACGGATTAACCCAAGATTAAATGAGCGAGAAACGTTGATGTCGAATTCTTATGACTCCTCCAGTATCAAAGTCCTGAAAGGGCTGGATGCGGTGCGTAAGCGCCCAGGTATGTATATCGGCGATACCGATGACGGCACCGGTCTGCACCACATGGTATTCGAGGTTGTGGATAACGCTATCGACGAAGCGCTCGCGGGTCACTGTAAAGATATTATCGTCACCATTCACGGCGATAACTCCGTTTCCGTACAGGATGATGGCCGTGGTATCCCAACGGGTATTCACCCGGAAGAGGGTGTCTCCGCTGCGGAAGTGATCATGACCGTCCTGCACGCAGGCGGTAAATTTGATGATAACTCCTATAAAGTTTCCGGCGGCCTGCACGGCGTAGGTGTTTCAGTGGTTAACGCCCTGTCTCAGAAGCTGGAACTGGTTATCTACCGCGAAGGCAAAATTCACAACCAGATCTATACCCACGGCGTGCCGCAGGCTCCGCTGGCGGTAACGGGTGAGACTGAAAAAACCGGGACCACCGTTCGCTTCTGGCCGAGCCATGAAACGTTCTCAAATGTGGTCGAATTCGAATACGACATTCTGGCGAAACGTCTGCGCGAGCTGTCGTTCCTGAACTCCGGCGTGTCCATCCGCCTGCGCGATAAGCGCGACGGCAAAGAAGATCATTTCCACTACGAAGGCGGCATCAAGGCGTTCGTTGAATACCTCAACAAGAACAAAACGCCGATCCACCCAAATATCTTCTACTTCTCCACCGAAAAAGACGGTATTGGCGTCGAAGTTGCGCTGCAATGGAACGATGGCTTCCAGGAAAACATCTACTGCTTTACCAACAACATTCCGCAGCGTGACGGCGGTACGCACCTTGTCGGCTTCCGTACGGCGATGACCCGTACCCTGAACGCCTACATGGATAAAGAAGGCTACAGCAAAAAAGCGAAAGTCAGCGCCACCGGTGACGACGCCCGTGAAGGCCTGATTGCCGTTGTTTCTGTGAAAGTTCCGGACCCGAAATTCTCCTCTCAGACCAAAGACAAGCTGGTCTCTTCCGAGGTGAAATCCGCCGTTGAACAGCAGATGAACGAACTGCTGAGCGAATACCTGCTGGAAAACCCGTCGGATGCGAAAATCGTGGTCGGCAAAATTATTGATGCGGCGCGTGCCCGTGAAGCGGCGCGTAAAGCCCGTGAAATGACCCGTCGTAAAGGTGCGCTGGATCTGGCCGGTCTGCCGGGCAAACTGGCGGATTGCCAGGAACGCGATCCGGCACGCTCTGAACTGTACCTGGTGGAAGGGGACTCCGCGGGCGGTTCTGCGAAGCAGGGCCGTAACCGTAAGAACCAGGCGATTTTGCCGCTGAAAGGTAAAATTCTTAACGTCGAGAAAGCGCGCTTTGACAAAATGCTCTCTTCTCAGGAAGTGGCAACGCTGATTACGGCGCTGGGCTGCGGCATTGGCCGTGACGAGTACAACCCGGATAAACTGCGCTATCACAGCATCATCATCATGACCGATGCGGACGTCGATGGTTCACACATCCGTACCCTGCTGCTGACCTTCTTCTATCGTCAGATGCCTGAAATCGTTGAACGCGGCCACATCTACATTGCACAGCCACCGCTGTACAAAGTGAAGAAAGGCAAGCAGGAACAGTACATTAAAGACGACGAAGCGATGGATCAGTATCAGATCTCCATCGCTCTGGATGGCGCAACCCTGCATGCGAATGCCCACGCTCCGGCGCTGGCGGGTGAACCACTGGAAAAACTGGTTTCTGAGTACAATGCGACGCAGAAAATGATTGGTCGTATGGAGCGTCGCTTCCCGCGCACGCTGCTGAAAGAGCTGGTTTATCAGCCGACGCTGGCCGAAGCGGATCTCAGCGACGAGCAGAAAGTGACTCGCTGGGTGAATGCGCTGGTTACCGAGCTGAACGAAAACGAACAGCACGGCAGCATGTGGCAATTTGACGTTCGTGAGAACACCGAGCTGCACCAGTTCGAGCCAATCATCCGTGTGCGTACTCACGGCGTGGATACCGATTATCCGCTGGATCACGAGTTTGTGACCGGTGGTGAATACCGTCGTCTTTGCACTCTCGGTGAGAAGCTGCGTGGTCTTATTGAAGAAGACGCGTTTATCGAACGTGGCGAACGCCGTCAGCCTGTCGCCAGCTTCGAGCAGGCACTGGAGTGGCTGGTGAAAGAGTCTCGTCGTGGTCTGTCTATTCAGCGTTATAAAGGTCTGGGCGAAATGAACCCGGATCAGCTGTGGGAAACCACTATGGACCCGGAAAGCCGCCGTATGCTGCGCGTCACCGTGAAAGATGCGATTGCCGCTGACCAGCTGTTCACAACCCTGATGGGCGACGCCGTTGAACCGCGCCGTGCCTTCATCGAAGAGAACGCGCTGAAAGCCGCAAATATCGATATCTAACATCGCTTTCCCTCTCCCGCCGGGAGAGGGAAATATTCCTCTGCAAAAGAGGAATCGCCTACTGAATGCCATCCCCCTTTATCCACGACTCTTTTACTGTTTTCTGTGCGGAATCGCGTTAGCATGAGGACAGACTCATTTGAATCGGGGATCTCATGGCCATCAAACTCATTGCAATCGATATGGACGGCACGCTGCTGCTGCCAGACCACACCATTTCTCCTGCCGTTAAAAACGCGATTGCCGCGGCGCGCGCTAAAGGCGTAAATGTCGTCCTGACCACAGGCCGCCCGTATGCCGGTGTCCAGAGCTACCTGAAAGCGCTGCACATGGAACAGCCGGGTGACTACTGCATCACCTATAATGGTGCGCTGGTGCAGAACGCCAGTGACGGCAGTACCGTGGCGCAAACGGCACTGAACTATGATGACTACCTGTACCTGGAAAAATTGTCCCGCGAAGTCGGTTCACACTTCCACGCGCTCGATCGCAACACGCTGTACACCGCCAACCGCGATATCAGCTACTACACCGTCCATGAATCTTTTGTCGCCACCATCCCGCTGGTGTTCTGCGAAGCAGAGAAAATGGATCCAAACACCCAGTTCCTGAAAGTGATGATGATTGATGAGCCGACCGTTCTGGACCAGGCGATCGCCCGCATCCCGGCGGAAGTGAAAGAGAAATACACCGTGCTGAAAAGTGCGCCGTACTTCCTCGAAATTCTCGATAAGCGCGTCAACAAAGGCACGGGCGTGAAATCGCTCGCCGATGCGCTGGGTATCAAACCGGAAGAGATCATGGCGCTGGGCGATCAGGAAAACGACATCGCCATGATCGAGTATGCAGGGATGGGGGTGGCGATGGAAAATGCGATCCCGTCAGTGAAAGAGGTGGCCAACTTTGTCACTAAATCGAACCTCGAAGATGGCGTGGCTTACGCGATCGAGAAGTTTGTTCTCAACTAAGCTCCGCGAATTTATCAGCCTCGGTTATAAACCGGGGCTTTTTTTTGCCCGCTGATTAATGGATTGTTCTTTTTGTGATCTGGATTGTAGTACAACATGGTGTGATTGTACTACATTGCAACCATGGCATTGACGAACAACCTCACGTTTGTACTGCAAAAGTGAGGAGAAATTCAGCGGTCGCGGTAAAGTAGTGATGGACCAAGAAACAAGGACTTTCCATGACTCTCAATAAAACCGACCGCATCGTCATCACGCTGGGCAATCAGATTGTCAGCGGCAAATACGTACCGGGTTCGCCGCTGCCCGCCGAGGCAGAGCTGTGCGAGGAGTTTGAAACTTCACGCAACATCATCCGCGAAGTGTTTCGCTCGCTGATGGCGAAGCGGCTGATCGAAATGAAGCGTTACCGCGGAGCCTTTGTCGCGCCGCGTAACCAGTGGAATTACCTCGATACCGACGTTCTGCAGTGGGTACTCGAAAACGACTACGACCCGCGTCTGATCGGCGCGATGAGCGAGGTACGAAATCTGGTAGAGCCCGCCATTGCCCGCTGGGCGGCGGAACGGGCGACATCAGGCGACCTGGCGCAAATTGAATCGGCGCTCAATGACATGATCGCCAACAACCAGGACCGGGATGCCTTTAACGAAGCGGATATTCGCTATCACGAAGCGGTACTGCAGTCGGTACACAACCCGGTTCTACAGCAGCTCAGCGTGGCGATCAGCTCGCTACAGCGAGCGGTATTTGAACGGACCTGGATGGGTGATGAGGCCAACATGCCGAAGACGCTCCAGGAACATAAAGCGCTGTTCGATGCGATACGCCATCAGGACAGCGATGCGGCAGAGCAGGCGGCGCTCACGATGATCGCCAGCTCGACACGAAGGCTAAAGGAAATCACATGACATCTCGCTACATCGCTATTGACTGGGGATCGACCAATCTGCGCGCCTGGCTTTACCAGGGCGACAGATGCCTGGAAAGCAGGCAGTCCGAAGCAGGCGTCACGCGCCTGAACGGTAAATCCCCGCAGGCGGTGTTAGCAGAAGTCACTGAAAACTGGCGCGAAGGCGCCACACCGGTGGTGATGGCAGGCATGGTGGGCAGTAACGTGGGCTGGAAAATTGCGCCCTATTTGCCCGTTCCTGCCCGTTTCTCTGCCATAGGTGAACAGTTAACGTCCGTTGGCGACAATATCTGGATCATTCCAGGATTATGCGTTTCCCGGGACGATAACCATAACGTGATGCGCGGTGAAGAGACGCAACTGCTCGGCGCGCGCACCCTGTCTCCTTCGTCTGTGTATGTGATGCCCGGCACGCACTGCAAATGGGTGCAGACCAATGCGCAGCAGATCCACGATTTCCGTACCGTGTTGACCGGCGAACTGCACCACCTGTTGCTGCGTCATTCGCTGGTGGGCGCGGGCTTGCCAGAACAGGAAATGTCTCCTGAGGCTTTTGCCGCCGGGCTGACGCGCGGTCTCGCCTCGCCTGCCGTTCTGCCACAACTTTTTGAAGTTCGCGCCTCGCACATTCTGGGCACGCTGCCGCGTGAACAGGTGAGCGAATTTCTCTCGGGTCTGCTGATTGGCGCTGAAGTCGCCACGATGGGCGAACAGTTCGCCGGGCAGCAGAAGATTACCCTTGTCGCCGGTTCATCGTTAACGACTCGCTATCAGCAGGCGTTCCGCGCCCTGGGTCGCGAAGTCTCAACGCTTGAAGGCGACGTGGCATTTCAGGCAGGCATAAGGAGCATCGCTCATGCAGTGGCAAACTAATCTCCCTCTTATCGCGATTATGCGCGGCATCACGCCGGACGAAGCGCTCGCGCACGTGGGCGCAGTCATCGACGCCGGATTTGATGCGGTAGAAATTCCGCTTAACTCCCCGCAGTGGGAAAAAAGCATCCCGGCCATCGTGGACGCCTTTGGCGACAGAGCGCTAATTGGCGCGGGCACGGTCTTAAAACCTGAACAGGTCGATCAGCTCGCCAGAATGGGTTGCAAGCTTATCGTCACGCCGAACATCCAGCCTGAGGTGATCCGCCGCGCAGTGAGCCACGGCATGACGGTTTGCCCCGGCTGTGCGACCGCCACCGAAGCTTTTACCGCGCTCGATGCGGGCGCGCAGGCGCTGAAAATTTTCCCGTCGTCGGCCTTCGGCCCGGATTACATCAAAGCGTTAAAAGCGGTCCTTCCGCCCGACGTTCCGGTATTTGCCGTGGGTGGCGTAACGCCGGAGAACCTGGCGCAGTGGATCGAGGCTGGCTGTGCGGGCGCGGGACTGGGCAGCGATTTATATCGCGCCGGTCAGTCCGTTGAGCGGACCGCAGAGCAGGCAACCGCATTTGTTAAGGCGTATCGAGAGGCAGTGAAATGAAAATAACCAATATCACCACGTACCGTTTACCCCCGCGCTGGATGTTTCTAAAAATCGAGACCGATGAAGGCGTCGTAGGCTGGGGTGAGCCGGTGATTGAAGGCCGCGCGCGCACCGTAGAAGCCGCGGTACATGAGCTGAAAGAGTTTCTGATCGGTCAGGACCCGGCACGCATCAATGACCTGTGGCAAGTGATGTATCGCGCCGGTTTCTACCGTGGCGGCCCGATTCTGATGAGCGCCATTGCGGGCATCGATCAGGCGCTGTGGGACATTAAAGGCAAAGTCTTAAATGCTCCGGTCTGGCAACTGATGGGCGGACTGGTGCGCGACAAAATTAAAGCCTATAGCTGGGTTGGCGGCGATCGTCCTGCCGAAGTGATCGACGGCATCAAAACGCTGCGCAAAATCGGCTTTGATACCTTCAAGCTAAACGGCTGCGAAGAGATGGGCGTGATTGATAACTCCCGCGCGGTGGATGCGGCGGTGAACACGGTGGCGCAAATCCGCGAAGCCTTCGGCAATGAAATTGAGTTTGGTCTCGATTTCCACGGTCGCGTCAGCGCGCCAATGGCGAAAGTGCTGATTAAAGAGCTGGAGCAATACCGTCCGCTGTTTATCGAAGAACCGGTACTGGCAGAACAAGCCGAGTACTATCCTAAGCTTGCGGCGCAAACCCATATTCCTATCGCGGCAGGCGAGCGCATGTTCTCCCGCTTTGAGTTCAAGCGCGTGCTGGAAGCGGGCGGTCTGGCGATTCTGCAGCCGGATCTGTCGCACGCCGGGGGCATCACCGAATGCTACAAAATCGCCGGAATGGCCGAAGCCTACGATGTGGCGCTGGCTCCGCACTGCCCGCTGGGGCCCATCGCGCTGGCCGCCTGTCTGCACGTGGATTTCGTCTCGCGCAACGCGGTCTTCCAGGAGCAAAGCATGGGCATTCACTACAACAAAGGCGCAGAACTCCTCGATTTTGTGAAAAATAAAGAAGACTTCAACATGGAGGGCGGTTTCTTTAAACCGTTAACCAGGCCCGGCCTTGGCGTAGAAATCGACGAAGCCAAAGTGATCGAGCTGAGTAAAAATGCGCCGGACTGGCGTAACCCGTTGTGGCGGCATGAGGATGGTTCAGTCGCCGAATGGTAAATGCGCGTCATACGTCGCACTGGCGGTGCGTTGGCCGCGTTTTCTTACCCCGGTCACATACTTGTGTATGCTCCCGGGGATGCGAAAACTTGCCGCCTTCCTCCAGCACGGCGTATTTAACGCATTTCGGTTAGTTATTCATTAAAAAAATTAAACACACCCTCTGTAACTACAGGGCATGGTGACCGGCTTCGCTATGCCCAAAATCTGGAGACAGATTACGATGGATATTCCTGTTACTGCTGCAAAACCAGGGCGTCGCCGTTATCTGACGCTTGTGATGATCTTTATTACCGTAGTCATCTGTTACGTTGACCGCGCCAATCTGGCTGTCGCCTCGGCTCATATTCAGGAGGAGTTTGGGATCACCAAAGCGGAGATGGGATACGTCTTTTCGGCGTTTGCCTGGCTCTATACACTCTGCCAAATTCCGGGCGGCTGGTTCCTTGATCGCGTCGGCTCAAGGTTGACCTATTTTATTGCCATTTTCGGCTGGTCAGTGGCGACGTTATTCCAGGGCTTTGCCACGGGATTAATGTCGCTGATTGGCCTGCGCGCTATCACCGGGATTTTCGAAGCGCCAGCCTTCCCGACCAATAACCGTATGGTGACGAGCTGGTTCCCTGAGCAGGAACGCGCCTCTGCGGTGGGCTTTTACACTTCCGGGCAATTTGTCGGCCTGGCGTTTCTCACGCCGCTGCTGATCTGGATCCAGGAGATGCTGAGCTGGCACTGGGTGTTTATCATCACCGGCGGTGTCGGCATTATCTGGTCGTTTATCTGGTTTAAGGTCTATCAGCCACCGCGCCTGACCAAAAGCATTACCAAAGCTGAGCTGGACTATATTCGTGACGGCGGCGGCCTGATCGATGGCGATGCGCCAGCCCAAAAAGCGACGCGGCAGCCGCTGACCAAAGCGGACTGGAAGCTGGTCTTCCACCGCAAGCTGTTGGGGGTTTATCTGGGGCAGTTTGCCGTGACGTCCACGCTGTGGTTCTTCCTGACCTGGTTCCCGAACTATTTAACGCAGGAAAAAGGCATCACCGCGCTGAAAGCCGGGTTCATGACCACCGTTCCGTTCCTGGCCGCCTTCTTTGGTGTCCTGCTCTCCGGCTGGCTGGCGGATAAGCTGGTGAAAAAAGGCTTTTCGCTGGGCGCGGCGCGCAAAACGCCCATTATCTGCGGTTTGCTGGTTTCAACCTGCATTATGGGCGCGAACTACACCAACGATCCGGTATGGATTATGACGTTGATGGCGATTGCGTTCTTTGGCAACGGCTTTGCGTCCATCACCTGGTCACTGGTCTCCTCTCTTGCGCCGATGCGCCTGATTGGTCTGACCGGCGGCGTGTTTAACTTTGTCGGTGGACTGGGTGGGATCACCGTTCCGCTGGTGGTGGGTTATCTGGCACAGGGCTACGGTTTTGCTCCGGCGCTGGTGTACATCGCCGCGGTGGCGCTGATTGGTGCGCTCTCCTACATCCTGCTGGTGGGCGATGTTAAACGAGTAGGCTAATTCTTCACGATGCTTTACCCTGATGCGATAACCGCGCATCAGGGTATTTCCATGAAACAAATCACCTTCGCTCCCCGGCATCATCAACTGACCAATATCAACACCTGGACGCCTGACAGCCAATGGCTGGCGTTTGACGTGCGGCCTTCCGGCGCGTCCTTTACGGGCGAGACGATTGAGCGGGTCAATGTTCATACCGGCGAAACCGAGGTGATTTACCGTTCCGCAATGGGCGCGCACGTTGGCGTGGTGACCGTTCATCCGACCGACAATCAATACGTGTTCATTCACGGCCCGGAAAACCCGGATGCGAGCTGGCAATATGACTTTCACCATCGCCGCGGCGTGATTGCGCAAAACGGTCAGGTCAATAATCTGGACGCAATGGACATCACCGCACCGTTTACGCCGGGCGCGCTGCGCGGCGGTAGCCATGTTCATGTCTTTAGCCCCAACGGACGGTTTGTCAGCTTCACCTATAACGATCATGTCATGCACGAGCGTGACGTGGCGTGGGATTTGCGCAACGTAGGGGTCGCCGTACCGTTCGGTCCGGTCGCGCCGAAGGGCAATCATCCGCGTGAATATGCAGGAACATTCTGGAGCGTTCTGATTAGCCGTACGACGCCGACGCCGTACCCCGGCAGCGATGAGATCACTCGCGCCTACGAAGAGGGCTGGGTCGGAAATTACAGGCTGGCGTTTATTGGCGATACCCTTTCCGCCCACGGCGAAAAAGTGCCTGAACTGTTTATTGTCGATCTCCCTGAAGAGGAGGCGGGCTGGAAACAGGCGGGCGATGCGCCTCTGGAAGGGACCGCGGAGAGTATGCCCGCGCCCCCCGCAGGCGTCGTGCAGCGGCGTTTAACCTTCACCCATAACAATCGCTATCCGGGCCTGGTGAACGTGCCGCGCCACTGGGTGCGGAGCAATCCTCAGGGCAACGAAATCGCCTTTCTGATGCGCGACGAACACGGCATTGTGCAACTCTGGCTGATCGCGCCAGAGGGAGGCGCACCGCGCCAGTTAACGCACAACGCGACCGATATTCAGTCGGCCTTTAACTGGCATCCTTCGGGAGACGCGCTTGGATTTGTGCTGGACAACCGCATTGCCTGCTGCGATGCGCGAAGCGGTGAGGTGACGTTTTTGACGTCCGATCACGGCAATCCGCCGTCGGGTGACGCGGTGGTGTTCTCGCCGGATGGCCGTTATGTGGCGTGGATGGAAGAGACCGCCGGTTTCCGTCAGCTCTGGATAACAGAAACCGGGTATTGATCAGGGGGCGGGCATTTCTGCGGGCGGGATGACGTTGTTGGTCGCCATATTCTGCTGCTCGCTCTTTTCCACTCGCGAACGCACGGATTTATCGGTACGGAACAGGTCCCACGGGACCAGTAGCGTATCCATGACCGCTGTAAAGGGCAGATCGAGGATCGCCAGGGATTTGGTTCCCCAGTTGGTCTCGTCATCCGCGATCATATTCGCGCTGGCGCGCGTTCCCGGATATGTTCCTTCTTTACCGCCGGTGTGAGACATCACGCTCGAACACCCGCAAAGTAAAACCACCACGCTGCACCCTGTCAGCTTTATCAGAACATTTTTCATCATCTGTTAATCAACGTTAATGGCGCGACACAACGGCAATATCGTTTTATAGCGAGCCATGTGCGAAATGAATAGTTGGTTAGCACTGCTCTGTGGCAGCCATCGCAATTTAACTCTTTGTGCTGTAGTCCCAGTCTATGCGAGTACCCGCAAAGTGCAAAAAAATCTCGCAATAACAGTCTTGAAAAGACCGAAACCAGACCCATTTTATGTTTGTAGCCGAAAAGCGAACACGCCTGAGGGGTGTTTAGCGGCTCAACGGCCTGTCCATGGTGGAAGGCAAATATTACTCGCTGATTTCAGGAGCATTGATTTATGCGTAACTTCGATTTTTCTCCGCTTTATCGTTCTGCTATTGGTTTCGATCGTCTGTTCAACCACTTAGAAAATAACCAGAATCAGGGTAATGGCTACCCTCCTTACAACGTTGAGCTGGTTGACGAAAACCACTACCGCATCGCCATTGCCGTGGCCGGTTTCGCTGAAAGCGAGCTGGAGATCACCGCGCAAGACAATCTGCTGGTGGTGAAAGGCGCACATACCGCAGAGCAGAAAGAGCGTACCTACCTCTATCAGGGCATCGCAGAGCGCAACTTTGAGCGCAAATTCCAGTTAGCCGAGAACATTCACGTTCACGGTGCGAACCTGGTCAACGGCCTGCTGTTCATCGATCTGGAACGTGTGATTCCGGAAGAGAAAAAACCGCGCCGTATCGAAATTAACTGATTAAGCGGGTCGCTTTTGCGGCCCACCCAGACTTGCTTGCCGAAACGGGAGCAGATGCGAATCCATCAGGATTTGCAGGAACAACTGCGCACAAAAACTGTGCCGAACTCGCTTCTCAGAAGGAGAAAATAGTATGCGTAATTATGATTTATCCCCCCTGCTGCGTCAGTGGATTGGTTTTGACAAACTGGCTAACGCGTTGCAAAGCACCAGCGAGCAACAGAGTTTTCCGCCGTACAACATCGAAAAAAGCGACGACAACCACTACCGCATCACGCTTGCGCTCGCCGGGTTCCGCCAGGAAGATCTGGACATCCAGCTCGAAGGCACGCGCCTGACGGTAAAAGGCACGCCGGAAAAACCCGCCACCGAGACGCAATGGTTACATCAGGGCCTGGTCACTCAGCCGTTCAGCCTGAGCTTTACCCTGGCCGATCATATGGAAGTCTCTGGCGCAACCTTCACCAACGGGTTGCTGCACATTGACCTGACGCGTAACGTGCCGGAAGCCCTGGCGCCGCAGCGTATCGCCATCAGCGAGCGACCTGCGTTAAATAGCTAATACGATGCCGTGCCGGGTGGCGCTTTGCTGGCCCGGCATGACATTTGGGCAAATATTAAAAACGGTAACCTTCGGGTTACCGTTTTGCTTTTGTTTGTGCGCTATCGCCCATACACCCCGCTCAGGCTCTGCGAGAATCCACTCAATAACTAAGGTTATCCGCAGGGAAAAGATCATGAGTGATATCGCGTTAACGGTTAGCGTGTTGGCCCTGGTCGCGGTGGTTGGGCTGTGGATGGGTAACATCAAAATTCGCGGCGTCGGATTGGGTATTGGCGGGGTGCTGTTTGGCGGGATTTTTGTCGGTCATTTCGCCGATTTGCTGGGCTTAACGCTCAGCGCTGACATGCTGCATTTTATTCAGGAATTCGGCCTGATCCTCTTTGTGTATACCATCGGCATTCAGGTCGGGCCGGGTTTTTTTGCCTCACTGCGCGTTTCGGGCTTGCGGCTCAATCTCTTTGCGCTCGGCATTGTGGTGACGGGCGGTCTGGTCACCGCTATTTTGCATAAACTTTTCGCTATTCCGCTGCCGGTGGTGTTGGGGATTTTCTCCGGCGCGGTCACCAACACGCCCGCCCTGGGCGCGGGGCAGCAAATCCTGCGCGATTTGGGTATTGCTCCCGGCATCGTCGATCAGATGGGGATGAGCTACGCAATGGCTTATCCGTTCGGCATCTGCGGGATTTTACTCACCATGTGGCTGGTTCGCGTGCTGTTCCGTATTAATGTGGATGAAGAAGCGAAAAAACACGAAGCCACCCTGACTCACGGTCAGGCGCTGATCAAAACCATCAATATTCGCGTCGAAAACCCCAACCTGCATCAGATGGCGATTCAGGATGTGCCGATTCTGAACAGCGCCAATATCATCTGCTCGCGCCTCAAACGGCAAGAAATGCTGATGGTGCCCTCGCCCGGAACGGTGATTCAGCTCGGCGATCTGTTGCATCTGGTGGGGCAGCCAGGCGATCTCCACAGCGCGCAACTGGTGATCGGCCAGGAGGTGGACACCTCGCTCTCGACGCGCGGGACTGACATGCGCGTCGAACGCGTTGTGGTGACGAACGAGCAGGTATTAGGGAAAAAAATCCGCGATCTGCAGGTAAAAGAGCGTTACGACGTAGTGATCTCCCGCCTGAATCGTGCCGGTGTTGAACTGGTTGCCAGCCAGGATGCCAGCCTGCAGTTTGGCGATATTCTTAATCTGGTCGGCCGTCCGTCGTCCATTGATGCTGTCGCCGATATGGTGGGCAACGCGCAGCAAAAATTGCAGCAGGTGCAGATGCTACCGGTGTTTATCGGGATCGGCCTTGGGGTGCTGCTCGGATCGGTTCCACTGTACGTACCCGGATTTCCGGTGGCGCTGAAGCTCGGTCTGGCCGGTGGACCGCTGATTATGGCGCTGATTCTGGGACGCATTGGCTGTATCGGTAAGCTGTACTGGTTTATGCCGCCGAGCGCGAACCTGGCGCTACGCGAGCTGGGGATTGTGCTGTTCCTGTCGGTGGTCGGGCTGAAATCCGGCGGCGATTTTATCGATACTCTCGTTCAGGGAGAAGGCATCAGCTGGATTGGCTACGGCATTGTCATCACCGCCGTTCCGCTGCTGACGGTGGGTATTCTGGCGCGCATCTTTGCGAAGATGAACTATCTGACGCTGTGCGGCATGCTGGCCGGCTCGATGACCGATCCCCCTGCGCTGGCCTTCGCCAACAACCTGCACGCCACCAGCGGTGCGGCGGCACTCTCTTACGCCACGGTTTATCCGCTGGTGATGTTCCTGCGCATCATTACCCCGCAGCTACTGGCCGTACTGTTCTGGGGGGCAGGCTAACCGTTCAGCCGGGTGGATGCGGCGCAGATTGCCGGTCGAAAACGGGGGGAGATGCAGGCAATAACGTTGTCTAAAACGCTGCCAGGCGCATCGGTCGCCAAAGCGATTGTTGATGATGTAATTGAAGCCAACAAAGATGACTGGCCAGAATTACACTAATCCCGCCGCCCGGCATCCCTGATGCCGGTCAATTTACGTTATGCTGAAGCCTGCTTGCGGTACGACAAGGAGCCTTCATGAAAATTTCCCGCCTCGGCGAAGCGCCGGATTATCGTTTCTCACTGGCTAATGAGCGCACATTTCTGGCATGGATCCGCACCGCGCTGGGGTTTCTTGCTGCGGGTGTCGGGCTGGATCAGCTCGCACCGGATTTTGCCACGCCGCTGATTCGCGAAGTGCTGGCGCTGCTGCTGTGCCTGTTCTCCGGCGTGCTGGCGATTTATGGCTATCTGCGCTGGCTGCGCAATGAAAAAGCGATGCGTCTGAAGCAGGATCTGCCCTATACGCGCGGCCTGCTGGCGATCAGTTCAATGTTACTGGCGGTGGCTATTGTGGTGATACTGCTGGTGTTCTATGGCGGATAGCCGCAAAGCGCGTCGTCAGGCTGACCCCGGCCTGCAACCGGAACGCACCTCGCTTGCCTGGCTGCGCACCATGCTGGGCTACGGCGCTCTGATCGCACTGGCCATAAAGCACAACTGGCATCGCACCGGCCTGCCGTTCTGGATCTCTCTGGTGGTGCTCGCCCTGGTGGCGACAATCCTGTGGCGCTACACCCGCAGTCGCAATGTGATGGACGTTAACCGTAATGATTTCGTTCACCCGAAAACCATACGTGACAAATTGCTGATCGCGCTGGCCGTGCTGTGCCTCGCACTGCTTTTTGCGATAACGCACATACAGCAAATTGTGAGGGATTTAGCGTGGTGAAGGGCAGGAAAGAACAATTGCCTTCCCCCTTCGGTGAGAAGAGAGAAGGCAGGGCGCGTTATCTGCCTTTCGCCAGATATTTCGCCATCTCCTCTTCCGGCACCATGCCGCCGCCGGTCGCCCAGACCAGATGCGTCGCATTATCTAATGCGTATTTCCCGCTGGCGGTGACGCGAACCGGGCCCGCCATTCCTGCCAGCGCGGACGGCTCAAGGCGAATGCCTTCTTCCTGCGCCAGCCAGCCGAGCATGTCGTACATGCTCTGATCGGAAAGGGTGTAGAACCCGTCCAGCAGGCGCTCCATTGCGCGTCCCACAAAGCCGGACGCCCGGCCAACGGCTAAACCATCTGCCGCTGTGACGTTATCGATCCCCAGGTCCTGCACGGAAATCTCATCGTGCAAACCGGTATAAACGCCTAACAGCATGCAGGGCGAGTGGGTCGGTTCGGCAAAGAAGCAGTGAACATGATCGCCAAAGGCCAGCCTGAGACCAAACGCCACGCCGCCAGGACCGCCGCCAACGCCGCAGGGCAGATAGACGAACAGCGGGTGCTCCGCGTCCACCACCCGCCCCTGCTGCGCAAACTGGGCTTTCAGGCGCTCACCTGCTACGGCATAGCCCAAAAACAGCGTGCGAGAGTTTTCGTCGTCAATGAAGAAGCAATTTGGATCGCTCTCCGCGGCCTTGCGCCCTTGTTCAACGGCAACGCCGTAATCCTGTTCATATTCAACCACCTCTACGCCGTGACTGCGTAGCTTCGCTTTTTTCCACTCCCGCGCATCGGCAGACATATGCACCGTCACCCTGAAGCCAATGCGGGCGCTGATGATACCGATGGACATGCCCAGATTGCCGGTTGATCCCACGGCGATGCTGTACTGGCTGAAAAAGTCTTTGAAGCGGGGTTCAAGCAAAATGCTGTAATCGTCGTTGACGCTGAGCAGACCGGCGGCCAGCGCCAGTTTTTCCGCGTGGGAGAGCACTTCATAAATGCCGCCGCGCGCTTTGATAGATCCGGAAATGGGTAGATGGCTGTCTTTTTTCAGCAGCAGCGTGCCGGGGATCGCCGTGCCGGACATTTTCTCCAGTCGCTGATGCATCGCGGGGATTTCGGCCACGTCGGATTCGATAATTCCGTGGGTCGCCGCCGTTTCAGGGAAGGCTTTTGCCAGATACGGCGCAAAGCGCGTCAGGCGGGCATGGGCGTCGGTGACATCCGCCTGCGTCAGCCCAACGTAGGGCAACCCCTCAGCAAGCGACGTGGCGCGCGGATTAAGCCAGGTGATTTCTTTCAGCGCAATCAGATCCTCCACCAGAGGAAACTGTGCGGTTAAAGTGGTGATGTTTACGTTTTCCATAGTACGTCTCTTCGCGATCGGATAATGAAAGAAAGCAGGAATGTGCAGCCAGGTGCAAGTCGCGCGGCGATAAATGTCGCCGCCGTAGAGTATTTGAACGTCTCATTCAGGGGCGCACCACAATAGTGCTTCATCCGCCAGAACAGAGAATCTGTGACGATCGTGCAGCCAATGGCAGCGGAACCGATGCCTTTATCGACTGGCTGAAAAGTCAGGTGAGGTGAAGATTTATTACGCTTTGATGCTACACCTGACCGGGAAAAGCATGCTAAATACAGTCTATTGCTTCCGATATTCGCAAGGTTAACCGTGTTAAAGCCTTTCATTGCCGCTGCGCTACTTTTCTCAACGGGCTGGTGTGTCGCCGCCGGGCCCGCGCTCACGGCTTCGCGCTACGCAGAGCAGCTGGGTGTGGGGATGGACGTGGACTGGGCGCGCACCGAACGGGGGATTCGCGAATTTGATCCGCTGGTGGTCCGCGATTTCCGCGCGAAAGGCTTTACCCATGTCCGTATTCGCGTCGCGGGTGAACCCACCGAGGCGCGGCTGATTCATCTGCGCAAGCTGGTGGAAGCCTGTGAACAATACGGCGTGATCCCGGTTATTGCCTATCAGGCTGATGATTATAAAAGCGATCCTCAGGCGGATAACGAAAAAGCGGTGGTGAACTGGTGGATCGCGGTGGCGCACTACTTCGCAAAAAGCTCGCCGTTGCTGGGTTTTGACCTCATCTACGAGCCTGCCGACAAGCTGAATCACAATCTCGCGTCCCTCAACCGCGTGTACGAAAAAACCATCAAAGCCATTCACAGTATTGATGCACAGCGCATGATTTTTGTCGCCCCGCGCCTGCGGGCAACGCCAGAAGATCTCGCGAGCCTGAAACTGCCGGCGCACAGCCAAAATTACGTGCTGGCCGAATGGCATATCTTCCCGTGGGGACCGCTCAGGAGCAACGGCAAATATCCGTGGACATCGGGTTCGGCGACAGAAAAAGCCGCGATTCGCAGCCGTATTAATGCGGCCCTGAACTGGCAGCAAAAAACCGGACATGTGAGCTGGGTTGGCGGCTGGGGCGTGGGTGAATCCAGCCATTTATCGCCGACGGCTTCGCAAATGGCGTTTGCCACGTTTATGGCCTGCGAGCTGCAAAAGGCGAAAATCCCGTATGCGATTAATGCCGATTTCCAGTTCTATGATGGAGAAGAGGGGGCGTGGCGACCGGGACCGGAACCGCTGCTGCAGGTGATGATCGCCCCGGTATGTGAAAAGCCCGACGAGAAGCCGGGCCATCATGCGATTAAATCGTCTGCTCGTGATGCGGCTCACGCGATGCCAGCGGCAGCCAGCACAGCAAAATCAGTAGCCCCATCAGCGTCATCAGCAGGCCAAGGCTAGACTGCCCGGTTTGTGGCATCATCGCTGAAAGCCACGCCAGCACCCCGGAGCCAATATTTTGCAGGCCACCGACCAGAGCGCCAGCCGTGCCTGCGAGGAACGGAAACGGCTCCATCGCCCCACTGGTTGCCAGCGGAAAGAGCATCCCGGCGCCAAAGAAGAACAGCGCGGCGGGGATCAGCAGCGTCCAGACGGTCATTACGCCCAGCAGGCCCGGGATCCACATCATCACTCCTGCCAGCAGACAGCTCATCACCGATTGCCACATCAGCGTGGAGAAACGTTTATTTGGCCGTCCGGCGAACCACGCGCCAAAGAACGCCGCCGGAATGGGCAGGATAAACAGAATACTGACCACCATGCTGCTGAGACCCAGCCCAGCGCCTAATAACACGCCGGAGCAGGCTTCGAACACGGCAATTCCCGCCAGTCCACCGATCAGCATCAACAGATAGCAGTTGAAGGCGCCGTTGCCGAACAGGGTTTTATAGTTGGCAATGAGCCTGGTGCGTGGTGTGCCAGTGGGGCGAGTCTCGGGCATCCAGCGCGCCATACTGAAGGTAACGATAATGCATAGCACCAGCAGGAAAGCGTAACAGGCGCGCCATGACCAGATGCTGTCGAGCACGCCGCCTAACAGCGGGGCCAGCAATGGGCTGACCAGAATGCCCATATTGAGCAGGCTGTTGGCATGGCGAAGCTGAGTTCCTTCGTATAGATCACGCGGCAGCGTCCGCGCCATAACGCCACCGACGCCGGTCCCCATACCCTGAAGCGCGCTGGCGGCAATCAATATCGTCAGGCTGTGGGTGGTCATTGCGATCACCGTCGCCAGCATGAAAATGGACATGCCCACCAGGATCACCGGACGGCGGCCAACGCGGTCGGAAAGCGGACCATAGACCAGTTGCGAAACGCCATAGGTCAGCAGATAGGCCGCCATCACGCTTTGCACTGCCCCTTCGCGAACCCTGAAATCCTTCGCCATGTCCGCGATCGCCGGGATATAGATGGTTTGTGCCATCTGTCCGACTGCCACCAGTAACACCAGCATCAACAGTAAATTAACGTTCCTTTGCTTTTTCATGTCGCTGAATACTTTTGCAAAAAGAGAGAAATAAAGAATAAGTGACTGCGCATTACCATAAATGCGCGAGGAATCTACCACAACGCGATGATAAGTTAACCATTGCTATGGTGAATGAAAAGAAGGGGAGAGGCAGGATTTGTAAACAATGTTCGGCAACAATTGTTGCCAGCGTGGATCAGGCCAGGCGCAGCAAAATTGCCCCGCCCGCGATACCCAGCGCAGCGGCAATACGCACTCCCGCAACGTTCTCTTTCAGGAGCACAAAGGCGATTGCCGCGCCGAACAGAATGGAGGTTTCACGGAGTGCGGCAACGACCGCCAGCGGAGCCTGGGTCATCGCCCACAGCGCGAGGCCGTAAGAGCCCATCGTGCCGATGCCGCCGACCACGCCTTTCTTCCAGTGCAAACGCAGATAGCCGGAGGCTTCACGACGACGCGCCATCATGGCCCAGCAGAGCAGGCAAAAGCCGTTCATGAAGAATGTCCACAGCGTGTAGCCCAGCGCCGTCTCTGACACTCGTACGCCGGTTCCATCAACAAGGGTATAAGCTGCGATAAAACAGGCATTCAGCAGCGCAAACCCAATGCCTTTGCGCGACTGCGTGCGGCCATTGAGCGCCATAGCGAGGATGGATAAGCAAATCACGCCAATGCCTGTCCAGGCGAGCCAGGAGAGGCGATCGCCCAGAATAAACACGCTGATCAGGGCAACCAGTAGCGGTGCGGTTCCTCGCATCAGCGGATAGGTCTGGCTCATATCCGACACCTGATAGGTCTTAGCGACCAGCACCGTGTACACCACCTGCAGGGCGCAGGAGACAATCAAAAACGGCACGCTTGCGGCGGTCGGCTGCGGGGAGAAAGGCAGGAGCAGCAGGGCGATAACCGTGGCGGAACCGCTCACGCTGATGGCGGAATAGAGCTTGTCCGTTCCGGCTTTGACAATGGCGTTCCAGCTTGCATGTAACAGCGCAGCGAAAAGCAAAATGCAAAAAACGGTGATAGTCATGGCACAGAAATTTTGTGAGTGTCACATCACTGTAACATTCACAAGCCACTGCTGCCAGCAGGCTACACGTCGCAAAACAGACGGTGAGTCACGCGTGATTCGTCGGCGACGAGCGTAAATCCGGCATGGCGATAAAAGCCACAGGCCGTCTGCGGCGCGTGGGTATTGAGGAAATCGAACCAGACACTGGCGTCCGCGGTCACCACTGATAACAGCTGCTTGCCAATCCCCTGGCCGCGATACTTTTCGCTGATATACAGGTGGCGGATGCGCCCGGCGCGCGGTTGCTGGCTGAAGGGATCGCGATTAAGACCGCAAACACCAACCAGTTTGCCGTTCAGAAACGCGCCCAGCAGTTTTTCACCCGGCGCGTTAAAGCGATTTTCGCCACGCAACCAGTTCTCTTCCAGCCTGCGCAGCATATTGAAATTCAAGGCGATACTTTCTGCTTTCAACGCGATATAGCCCGGTTCATCAGGCGTAACAGGCTCAATCAACAGACGCGACATAGCATTCCCTCGTTATTAAAGAGGGGCGGTTTCCCGCCCCTCTCAGGTGCGACTTGAACCTGACTTACCGCAGGTATTTCAGGACAGCATCAAGCAGTTGCAGTACCGCAACAATGAGTTTCAGGATAAGAATGACCATATCCACGATGCCCATACGCGCCTCCTTCTGGCAGAAGGAGCACGATGCTGGCGTACCTCTCCGCCGCCTGTTGCCAGCACCTTTGTTGACGTAACACAGTGTGCTCATTTGGGGGTTAAGGCACTGACGGCACCACCCGTTTCAGCCAGGACTTCGTTGCGCCGGTTACTGCTTGCGGCCCCCATAACGCACTGTGAACAAAATCAGTATAGATAAATACTGGATGTATGAACAGTATTTTATCGACAAATTCGGTGGGCTGATCCATACTTAGATTCGTCAAAAAAGAGCCCTAAAATTGCGCGTTCGTGGTCGATCGCGTATACTTCTTGCGTTGACGTACCACAGTGTGTTCTGCGGAAACCAACCGCAAACCCTGAAAAAAACCTCGCTCCGGCGAGGTTTTTTGTTTTCATCGCTCTACAAACGAAACGTGATCCCTGACACAAATTTGTGTGGATGAAAATATTTCCATTGTCACGCCAGAAAACCTGTGTTTGTATAAATTCTATCAATGATTCTAAACACAGGTCCCCAATGACAACTTCCATGATGACGTCGACCCTACTAAAAACTGCGCAACCTGCCGCAGTGGTCGTCGTACGTGTGGTGGTGGTCGTCGGCAATGCGCCGTAGGGACTGGATCAACACACGAATCCAAAACCCCGCCGGCGCAAACCGGGCGGGGTTTTTCGTTTAAGAACCCCTCCCGGATACGCTAAGTAGTTCGGGTTGCAGTAAGGCGGCAAGTGAGCGAATCCCCAGGAGCGTACATAGGTATGTGACTGGGGTGAGTGAACGCAGCCAACGCATCTGCAACCTGAAATGCGACGCGTAAAGTCGGCTCAGAACAAAAGGACTGGAGCATGGCAAGTTCGGGCACAACATCAACTCAGACGCGTTTTACTGGCGCGCAATTAATCGTTCATTTACTGGAGCGACAGGGTATCACCCTGGTGTCGGGTATTCCCGGCGGAACGGTTCTGCCGCTGTATGACGCCTTAAGTCAAAGTACGCAGATTCGTCACGTTCTGGCTCGCCATGAGCAAGGCGCGGGGTTTATTGCGCAGGGCATGGCGCGTACTCAGGGCAAACCCGCCGTCTGTATGGCCTGTAGCGGACCTGGCGCTACCAATCTGGTGACCGCGATTGCCGATGCGCGCCTCGACTCTATCCCGCTGATCTGTATTACCGGCCAGGTGCCGTCTTCAATGATTGGTACCGATGCGTTTCAGGAAGTGGACACCTACGGCATCTCTATCCCCATCACTAAACATAACTATCTGGTTCGCGATATCGCCGAGTTACCTCAGGTGATCAGCGATGCGTTCCGCATTGCCCAGTCAGGCCGTCCCGGCCCGGTGTGGATAGACATTCCTAAGGACGTACAAACCGCGGAAATCGACATTGATAGCTTCCCTGAACCCGGCGATCGCGCGCCGTCTCCGGAATTCAGCGCAGACAGCGTGCGCGATGCGGCGGCGATGATTAACGCCGCGAAACGCCCTGTGCTCTATCTGGGCGGTGGAGCGATCAACGCCGCTGAACAGGTGCGCGCGTTTGCGGAAAAAGCCAATCTGCCCACCACCATGACCTTAATGGCGCTGGGCATGCTGCCAAAAGCGCATCCGCTGTCGCTGGGCATGCTGGGAATGCACGGCGCGCGCAGTACCAATTTCATCCTGCAAGAGGCTGATTTGCTGATTGTTCTCGGCGCACGTTTTGATGACCGGGCGATCGGCAAAACCGAGCAGTTTTGCCCGAATGCGAAGATCATTCACGTCGATATCGACCGCGCCGAACTGGGCAAAATCAAGCAGCCGCACGTGGCGATTCAGGGCGACGTGGCCGACGTTCTGGTGCAGCTGATCCCGCAAACGCACGCCAGCGAAAACGCCGACTGGCGCAAGCTTGTCGCGGCGTTGCAGCAAGAGTTTCCGGGCGCCATCCCGACCGAAGGCGACCCGTTAAGCCACTACGGCCTGATTAACGCCGTGGCCGCCTGCGTGGATGACAGCGCGATTATTACCACCGATGTCGGCCAGCATCAGATGTGGACCGCCCAGGCGTATCCGCTGAACCGTCCGCGTCAGTGGCTGACTTCCGGCGGTCTGGGAACGATGGGCTTTGGCCTGCCTGCGGCTGTCGGTGCGGCCCTGGCGAACCCGGATCGCAAAGTGATTTGTTTCTCCGGTGACGGCAGTCTGATGATGAATATTCAGGAGATGGCGACCGCTGCCGAAAACCAGCTGGATGTGAAAATTATCCTGATGAATAACGAAGCGCTGGGGCTGGTCCATCAGCAGCAGAGTCTGTTCTACAAGCAGGGCGTGTTTGCCGCGACCTATCCGGGGATGATCAACTTTATGCAGATTGCGGCCGGTTTTGGCCTGCACACCTGTGATTTGAACGCCGAAGAGGATGCGCATGCGGCTTTGCAGGCAGCCATTTCACGCCCGGGACCGGCGCTGATCCACGTCCGCATCGATCCAGAACAAAAAGTGTATCCGATGGTCCCGCCGGGTGCGGCCAATACTGAAATGGTGGGAGAATAAGCCATGCAACAGACCACACATGACAACGTTATTCTTGAACTCACCGTCCGCAACCATCCCGGCGTCATGACCCACGTTTGCGGCCTGTTTGCCCGTCGCGCGTTTAACGTAGAAGGCATTCTCTGTTTGCCGATTCACGGCAGCCAGCACAGTCGCATCTGGCTACTGGTAAACGATGACCAGCGTCTGGGGCAGATGATTAGCCAGATCGAAAAACTGGAAGATGTCGTCAGGGTGATCCGCAACCAGTCCGATCCCTCCATGTTTAACAAAATTGCGGTGTTTTTTGAGTAAATCGCTCAAGGCTTGAACGGCAACGCGCTTATCGTTAAGGTAAGCGCGTTTTTTATCCGCCAGGAAAGCATCATGACCACCATCGCTCTGATCGACGATCACCTTATCGTCCGCTCCGGTTTTGCCCAGCTCCTGAGCCTTGAGCCTGATTTTCAGGTTGTGGGTGAATTTGGTTCTGGCCGCGAGGCGCTGGCCGGATTACCGGGGCGTGGCGTGCAGGTCTGTATTTGCGATATCTCCATGCCGGACCTCTCCGGACTGGAATTATTAAGCCTGCTTCCCAAAGGGATGGCGACCATTATGCTCTCGGTTCACGACAGCCCGGCGCTGGTCGAACAGGCGCTCAACGCCGGTGCGCGCGGGTTTCTCTCCAAACGCTGTAGCCCCGATGAGCTGATCTCCGCCGTGCGCACCGTCGCCACGGGCGGCTGTTATCTGACGCCGGATATTGCCATTAAGCTGGCGGCCGGACGGCAGGATCCGCTCACCAAACGGGAACGGCAGGTGGCGGAAAAACTGGCGCAGGGGATGGCGGTGAAAGAGATTGCCGTGGAGCTTGGGCTGTCGCCCAAAACCGTTCACGTCCATCGCGCCAATCTGATGGAAAAACTCGGCGTCAGTAACGACGTAGAGCTGGCCCGCCGTATGTTTGACGGCTGGCAATGAACGCGCTTTTCTCCCGACTGGTCGCCATTGTCGCCAGTTTTTTTATCTTCTCGGCAGCCTGGTTTTGTCTGTGGAGCATCAGCCTGCATCTGGTCGAACGCCCTGAGCTGGCCGTGCTACTGTTCCCGTTTGGCCTGCGTCTGGGGCTGATGCTGCAATGCCCGCGCGGCTACTGGCCGGTCTTGCTGGGGGCCGAGTGGATTATGCTGGTCTGGCTGGCGCGGGAAGTGGCGCTGGCGCATCTGCCCTTATTGATGATCGGGGGCCTGCTGACGCTACTGCCGGTGGTGCTGATCTCCCGTTATCGCCATCAGCGCGACTGGCGCACGTTGCTGCGTCAGGGCGGGGCGCTGATCGCCGCTGCGCTGTTACAGTCCCTGCCGTGGACGGGCGAGCAGGAGATGCTGAACGCGCTGCTGCTGACGCTGACCGGCGGGCTGACGCTGGCCCCCACGTGCCTGGTGATCTGGCACTATCTCACCAGCACCGTCTGGCAGCCGCTCGGCCCGGCGCTGGTTTCCCAGCCGGTGAACTGGCGTGCCCGGCATCTTATCTGGTATCTGCTGCTGTTTGTGGTGAGCCTGTGGCTCCAGCTGGGTCTGCCTGCCGAGCTGTCCCGCTTTACGCCGTTTTGTCTGGCGCTGCCGATTATCGCGCTGGCCTGGCATTACGGCTGGCAAGGGGCGCTGATCGCCACGCTGATGAATGCCATTGCGCTGATAGCCAGCCAGACCTGGCACGATCATCCGGTCGATTTATTACTCTCATTACTGGCACAAAGCCTGACAGGACTGCTGCTGGGCGCGGGTATTCAGCGCCTGCGTGAACTGAATCAGTCGCTGCAAAACGAGCTGGCGCGAAATCGCCGCCTCGCCGAGCGCTTGCTGGAAACCGAAGAGAGCGTGCGTCAGGAAGTGGCGCGTGAATTGCACGATGATATTGGCCAGACCATCACTGCCATTCGCACTCAGGCGGGGATTGTTCAGCGCCTGGCACCGGAAAATGCCGGCGTAATGCAGGGCGGAGCGCATATCGAACAGCTCTCTCTGGGAGTCTACGATTCGGTTCGTCGCCTGCTCGGACGGTTACGCCCGCGCCAGCTGGATGACCTTACGCTGGAGCAGGCGGTGCGTTCTTTGATGCGTGAGATGGAGCTGGAAGATCGCGGTATTGTCAGCCATCTCGACTGGAATATTGATGAATCGCTGCTGAGTGAAGGTCAGCGCGTCACGCTGTTTCGCGTCTGTCAGGAGGGGCTGAACAATATTGTGAAGCACGCCAGCGCCAGCGCGGTGACATTGCAGGGCTGGCAGCAGGATGAGCGCCTGATGCTGGTGCTCGAAGACGACGGCTGTGGGCTGCCGCCGGGATCCGGACAGCAGGGTTTTGGTCTGGCCGGAATGCGCGAGCGCGTCACCGCACTCGGCGGAACGCTGGCGATTTCCTGCACCCACGGCACGCGAGTCAGCGTTAGTTTGCCGCTGCGTTATGCCTGAGGAACGATGATGTTAACCTTTCTGAAAACACCAGCAAATGCCGCGCCCGTGGGCGATAAACGCGAAATTGACGAACGTTACCGCTACTGGCGGCGGCATATTTTGGCCACCATCTGGCTGGGCTATGCGCTGTTCTATTTTACGCGCAAAAGTTTTAACGCCGCCGCGCCGGAAATCCTCGCCAGCGGGGTGATGACGCGCACCGATATCGGCCTGCTGGCGACGCTGTTTTATATCACTTACGGTCTGTCGAAATTCGTCTCCGGCATTGTCAGCGACCGCTCCAACGCCCGCTACTTTATGGGACTGGGGCTGATCGCCACCGGAGTGGTCAATATCCTGTTTGGCTTCTCCACGTCGCTGTGGGCCTTTGCCATGCTGTGGGCGCTGAACGCCTTTTTCCAGGGCTGGGGCGCGCCGGTTTGCGCCCGTTTGCTGACGGCCTGGTACTCGCGTAACGAGCGTGGCGGCTGGTGGGCTGTCTGGAATACCGCGCATAACGTGGGCGGGGCGCTGATCCCCATTGTGGTGGGCGCGGCGGCGCTGCACTACGGCTGGCGAGCGGGAATGATGATTGCGGGCGGTCTGGCGATCGTCGCCGGGCTGTTTCTCTGCTGGCGCCTGCGCGACAAGCCGGAAACCGTCGGGCTGCCGCCGGTGGGCGACTGGCGACACGATGAGATGGAGATCGCCCAGCAGCAGGAGGGGGCGGGACTGACGCGCAAAGAAATTCTCACCAAATACGTGCTGTTGAATCCGTACATCTGGCTGCTGTCGCTGTGCTACGTGCTGGTGTACGTGGTCCGCGCGGCGATCAACGACTGGGGCAATTTGTATATGTCCGAGACGCTCGGCGTCGATCTGGTGACCGCCAACTCGGCGGTCACGATGTTTGAGCTGGGCGGATTTATCGGCGCGCTGGTCGCGGGCTGGGGCTCGGACAAACTGTTTAACGGCAACCGCGGGCCGATGAACCTGATTTTTGCGGCCGGGATTTTGCTCTCCGTGGGGTCGCTGTGGCTGATGCCCTTTGCCAGCTACGTGATGCAGGCGGCCTGTTTCTTCACCACCGGATTCTTTGTGTTTGGCCCGCAGATGCTGATCGGCATGGCGGCGGCGGAGTGTTCGCACAAAGACGCCGCGGGTGCGGCGACCGGGTTTGTTGGCCTGTTTGCCTATCTTGGTGCGTCCCTTTCCGGCTGGCCGCTGGCGCGAGTGATCGACATCTGGCACTGGAGCGGTTTCTTCGCGGTGATCGCCATCGCCGCCGGAATTTCTGCGCTGTTGCTGCTGCCATTCCTGAACGCCCAGGCACCGCGCGAGACTCGCGAAGCGTGATGCGCTTCACCTTTTTCCCCTGAGTGGGGCAAAACTAAGAAATTTTCCCGGTTTCGCCTGGACGCTGTCTCAGGCCAGTTGAGCTGCTGATTTTTACAATGCCTGCCATTCGCAGGTATTCATATCAGGAGTTTTTGATGCTGGCCTTTCTAAACCAGGTGCGCAAGCCGACCCTGGATCTGCCGCTCGAGATGCGGCGCAAAATGTGGTTCAAGCCGTTCATGCAGTCCTATCTGGTGGTCTTCATCGGCTACCTGACCATGTACCTGATCCGCAAAAACTTCAACATCGCCCAGAATGACATGATCTCCACCTACGGGCTGAGCATGACGCAACTGGGGATGATCGGACTGGGCTTCTCCATCACCTACGGTGTCGGTAAAACGCTGGTCTCCTACTACGCCGACGGTAAAAACACCAAGCAGTTCCTGCCGTTTATGCTGATCCTCTCGGCCATCTGTATGCTCGGCTTCAGCGCCAGCATGGGCGCGGGCTCCGTCAGCCTGTTTATGATGATCGCCTTCTATGCCCTGAGCGGTTTCTTCCAGAGTACCGGCGGGTCGTGCAGCTACTCCACCATTACCAAATGGACCCCGCGTCGCAAGCGCGGCACTTATCTTGGCATGTGGAACATTTCGCACAACCTTGGCGGGGCGGGTGCGGCAGGCGTGGCGCTGTTCGGTGCCAATTTCCTGTTCGACGGCCATGTGATCGGCATGTTCATCTTCCCGTCGATTATCGCGTTAATTGTTGGCTTTATCGGCCTGCGCTACGGCAGCGACTCCCCGGAATCCTACGGTCTGGGCAAAGCGGAAGAGCTGTTTGGCGAAGAGCTGAGCGAAGAGGACAAAGAAGCTGAAGACGAGTCGATGACCAAATGGCAGATCTTTGTTGAGTATGTGCTGAAAAACAAAGTCATCTGGCTGCTGTGCTTTTCCAATATCTTCCTGTACGTGGTGCGCATCGGTATCGACCAGTGGTCCACCGTGTATGCCTTCCAGGAGCTTAAGCTCTCCAAAGAGGTGGCGATTCAGGGCTTTACCCTGTTTGAGGTGGGGGCGCTGGTCGGTACGCTGCTGTGGGGCTGGCTGTCGGATCTGGCGAATGGGCGTCGTGCGCTGGTGGCATGTATTGCGCTGGCACTGATTATCGCCACGCTGGGTGTCTACCAGCACGCCAGTAACCAGTACATCTATCTTGCCTCGCTGTTCGCGCTGGGTTTCCTGGTGTTTGGTCCACAGCTGCTGATCGGCGTTGCGGCCGTCGGATTTGTGCCGAAAAAAGCGATCGGCGCTGCCGATGGGATTAAAGGCACCTTCGCCTATCTGATCGGCGACAGCTTCGCCAAGCTGGGTCTCGGGATGATTGCCGACGGTACGCCGGTGTTCGGTCTCACCGGCTGGGCGGGCACATTTGCCGCACTGGACGCCGCCGCGATCGCCTGTATCTGCCTGATGGCAATGGTGGCCGTGCTGGAAGAGCGCAAAATTCGTCGCGAAAAACGCATTCAACAACTGAAAACCGCCTGATTGTGCAGGTAACGTTTTGCCCGGTTGACCGCCGGGCTTTTTTTATTCCCGCCTCTGTTTTCCGATCCCTTACAGCATGTTTTACTCTGTCGACAACACCGCGTTTCCCGATATGATGAGCGTCCAATATTAAGGAGAACTCATGGTCTGGATAATGCTGGCCACCCTGGCAGTGGTGTTTGTTGTCGGATTTCGCATCCTGACCTCTGATTCCCGTCGTGCGATCAAACGGCTGAGTGAACGCCTGGGCGTTACGCCGATGCCGCTGGAATCGATGATCGACCAGTTTGGTAAAACCGCAGGCAATGAGTTTATCCGCTATCTGGAGCGCCCGGACGAGGCCCATCTGCAAAACGCTGCGCAGGTGCTGCTCATCTGGCAGGTTTGTATTGTGGACGGCAGCGAAGAAAACCTGCACACCTGGCATAGTTTACTGCGTAAAGCGCGTCTTGCCGCGCCGATTACCGATGCGCAAATTCGCCTGGCGCTGGGGTTTATGCGTGAAATGGATCCCGATCCGCAGGAGTTCAACGCTTTTCAGCTGCGCTATAACCGGCTGTTTTTGCCTGAAGAGGGTGTTTTTTTCCTGCACTGAGACCCCTCCGGGATGTCTGTGGGTTAACGGTCACTTTCAATAAAAGTTGTCAAAACGTTAAATTCGTCACACTTTTGATGATAAACTGCGCGACTTTTCCGCACGTTTTGATCCTCAGGTGACGCCATGACCGAATATATCCAGACCACGCCCACGCCGCAGACCAAAGAGGTTTCCCGCCCCAACTGGTCGGCGGTTTTCTCCGTGGCGTTTTGCGTCGCCTGCCTGATTACCGTTGAATTTCTGCCCGTCAGCCTGCTGACGCCGATGGCCCAGGAACTGGGTATTTCTGAGGGTGTGGCGGGGCAATCCGTTACCGTCACGGCGTTTGTCGCGATGTTTGCCAGCCTGTTTATCACTCAGGTGATTGGCACAATAGACCGCCGCAAAGTGGTGATTTTTTTCGCCATTCTGTTAACGCTCTCCTGTGTGCTGGTGTCGTTTGCCGATAACTTTACCCTGCTGTTGCTGGGGCGCGCCTGTCTGGGGCTGGGCCTCGGCGGGTTCTGGGCGATGTCGGCTTCGCTGACGATGCGGCTTGTGCCCGCGCGCAAAGTGCCGAAAGCGCTCTCAGTGATCTTCGGCGCCGTCTCGATTGCGCTGGTGATCGCCGCACCGCTGGGCAGTTTTTTGGGCGGTATTATTGGCTGGCGTAACGTCTTTAACGGCGCGGCGATCATGGGCATTCTGTGTATTTTCTGGGTGTGGAAGGCGCTGCCGTCGCTGCCGGGCGAAGCCGCGCACCATAAGCAGAATATGTTCAGCCTGCTGAAACGTCCCGGCGTACTGGCCGGAATGACCGCCATCTTTATGGCGTTTGCCGGGCAGTTCGCGTTCTTTACCTATATTCGTCCTGTCTTCATGACCCTGTCGGGCTTTGATGTCGATGGTCTGACGCTGGTGCTGCTGAGTTTTGGTATCGCGAGTTTTGTCGGCACGTCGCTGTCGGCGCAGTTCCTGAAACGTTCGCTCAAGCTTGCACTGGCTGGCGCGCCGCTGCTGCTGGCGATCAGCGCCGCGGTGCTGATTCTGTGGGGGAGCGATAAGTGGGTGGCGAGTGCGATTGCGATAATCTGGGGCTTTGCCTTCGCGCTGGTGCCGGTGGGATGGTCCACCTGGATCACCCGAACGCTTGCCGATCAGGCCGAAAAAGCCGGCTCCATTCAGGTGGCGGTGATTCAGCTGGCAAATACCTGCGGCGCCGCGATAGGCGGCTATGCGCTGGATAATCTGGGGCTAACGTCACCGCTGGTGATATCCGGTACGCTGATGTTGCTGACGGCACTGCTGGTGGCGGGGAAGGTGAAGTCATAAATTTCTCCCCCCTCACCCTAACCCTCTCCCCACAGGGGAGAGGGGACTGGTCGGTGCGGTTTTTCCCCCTCACCGCTGTGGGGAGAGGGACTGCTCGGAGCGATTTTTTCACCCTCACCGCTGTGGGGAGAGGGGATGCTCGGAGCGATTTTTTCACCCTCACCGCTGTGGGGAGAGGGACTGCTCGGAGCGGTCTTTTCCCCCTCACCGCTGTGGGGAGAGGGACTGCTCGGAGCGGTTTTTTCCCCCTCACCCCTGTGGGGAGAGGGGACTGGTCGGAGCGATTTTTTCACCCTCACCGCTGTGGGGAGAGGGGACTGGTCGGTGCGGTTTTTCCCCCCCCCTCACCGCTGTGGGGAGAGGGGACTGCTCGGAGCGGTCTTTTCCCCCCTCACCGCTGTGGGGAGAGGGGACTGCTCGGAGCGGTTTTTTCCCCCTCACCGCTGTGGGGAAAGGGGACTGCTGGGTGCGGTTTTTTCCCCCTCGCCCCTGTGGGGAGAGGGCCGGGGTGAGGGGACATCAGCTTACACCGGTGTCTGAACCCGCCTTCTCGAATCCATCGAAATCAGTACTACCGACGACACAATCAACAACGTCCCCAGCCAGTCCGGCAGCGTAAACGCCACCCCTAACAGCAGCACCGACAGCAACGCGCTGCTCAGCGGTTCGGCGCAGCTCAGAATGCTCGCTTTCGGCCCGCCAATCATCTGCGCGCCTTTCAGATACAAGCTGAAGGTCAGCGCGGTGCCGATCACCACCAGATAGAAAAAGGCCAGCAGCAGGCTGCCATCAATCACGAAGGTGGTGCCGCGCCCGGCGTAGAACGGTGTCAGCATCAGTCCTGCCAGCAACATACTCCAGCCGACAATCGGCAGCGTGCCGTAGCGGGCGATAAGCGTCGAGGGGTAGGTGGTGTAAAACGCGGCGGCGAAGGCCGAGGCGATACCAAAGAACAGCGCCGCAGGGGAGATAGACAGTGATGTCGGATCGCCGTGCGTTACCAGTAAAAAAGTGCCAATCAGGGAGGTCAAAATCGCCGAGAGGACAAATATCCCAGGCCGTTTTTTCCGCGCCAGCGCGAACCACGCCACGATAATGGTCGGGGAGAGAAATTGCAGAACAGTCGCGGTAGCGGCGTTGGATTTTTCAATCGTCAGCAGGAACGTGAGCTGGACCGTGAGCGCGCCAACCAGTGAGAAAATCAGCAGGCTGATGGCGTCTTTGCGATGTTTGATCACTGAGAAAATCTTGTCACCGTGGACGAAAGAGAGTGTCAGTAAAATCACGCCGGTAAACAGCAGACGAATCATGGTCAGATAAGGCGAAGAAATCTGACTCTTCTCCATAATGTACTGCGCGCAAACCCCTGAACTGCCCCATAACACGGCGGCGATCAGGACATTCAGCATCCCTCTTTTTGTGGAACCCATGTTCTCCCCTGCAATGTGTTGGTCTGTTTTTCGGCCAACAGCATAGCATGGGATCTTGCCGGGTGTGGTGCGGCCTGATGCCCTCACCCCGGCCCTCTCCCACGGGGAGAGGGAGAAAAACTGCTCCGAACAGTTCCCTATCCCACAGGGGGAGAGGGTGCAAACACTAAAAAGGCAACCCTACGGTTGCCTTTTGCTTTTGCCTTGTGCGGCCTGATGCCCTCACCCCGGCCCTCTCCCACAGGGAGAGGGAGAAAACACTAAAAACGGCAACTCGCGTTGCCGTTTTACGTTTACCTTAGAACCAGGCTTCCCACATTGCGCCGACGTTGAAATCGTCGAGCGTCTGGTCGTCGGTGCCGTTCACGCGGGCGGTGCGTTCGTTATCCACCTTGCCGCCGGTGACGTAGAAGCGCAGCATCGGACGGAATTCCGGACCCATGGCGATGGACATGTTTTGCGAGAGCGTCAGCTTCCAGCCTTTGTTGTCGCCGCCATTGTCGTAATCAACATGCTGCCAGCCCGCTTCCAGCCAGGTGGAGTGAACGTCGTTCCACCAGTGCATTGGACGCACAATCGCGTTGTAGTTTTTGCGGTTGTCAGTGCTGTCACGGCTGTTGTCGTAGTCGTGGAAGGCCAGGATGTACTCCACCTGCGTCTGCTGGGTGAATTTGTGCAGCCCTTCGAAGCTGGCGTAAACCGTGGTCAGATTCTCGGTTTTATTGAACACGCTGTTATCGGAGTTATCAGAGTAACGGGCGATCACTTTATTCACGCCGCTGTCGTTGGTGTGGCTTAACACCACGCCGCCCTGCCACGCATTCAGGCGCTCGTCACTTTCGATGGCTTTCGAGTCAAAGCCGTAGTTGGCATACACTTCCAGATCCAGCGGGCCGACCTTCATGCCGTGGATTTTAGAGGTGGCGGCATAGTTGCCTTTATCACCCGTGCCGGAACCGCCGGTACAGGAGATGCGCGATGGGTTAGAGCCATCGTTTTCCACTTCCGGATTACAGGATTCGACGGCGGCGACGGTGGCCACGTCAAACTGCACGCCACCAATATCGAAGTTTTTCACGCCCGCGCCCTGACCATCGTGGTTCATCCAGAAGTAGTCGTTGATACCCTGTTGCGGACGCTGATGGAAATCACGACCGGCCCAGAAATAGGCGTTCGGGTTGGATTCCATGATGTTGGTGACACCCGCGTAGGCTTTTTTCAGGTTAACTTCGTCGCCCCAGTGGTCGATCATCACGTTGACGTCCCAGATCGCGCCATTGTCGCCTTTAAAGGCTTTGGAGAGCTGGAATTCACCGCCGTTGCCTTCGTTACCGAGACGACCAATTGCGGAGCCGCCGTTATAAGAGCCATCGACCGCCACGTATTTTTGATCGGCGGCCTGGAAATGCGCGCCGTAGCGGGCGTAACCGGTAAATTTAATGCCGAATGGAATGGCCAGATCCGGGGACTGTGCCGCGCTTTGCGGTTCGGTCACCACGTCCGCTTTTTTCGCCACTGCCGCATCCATTTTAGCCTGACGTTCTGTCAGGGCTTTATCCACCGCTTTGGCCACAATGGCGTCGATTTGCTCTTGAGTGAACTCCTGTGCGAGGACAGACATTGGGCAAAGCGCGGCGAGAACCGCCATTGTTAATGGAAGTTTTTTTATCATTTTCATGGTTATCTCAATATATTGACTCGTTGTCACTCAAATCGCAGATACAACAGTCTGCCGCTCGAATAACGCAGAGCTTTGTTTAATTTTATTCAGACAATAACCACCCCATTCCGATCTGACCGTATATGTCGCTATCATCAGAATAAGTTGATTTTCTTATAATATAGGTACAGAGGGTTTAC
The DNA here is from genome assembly GCF_034046055.2 of Lelliottia sp. CFBP8978. Taxonomy (NCBI): domain Bacteria; kingdom Pseudomonadati; phylum Pseudomonadota; class Gammaproteobacteria; order Enterobacterales; family Enterobacteriaceae; genus Lelliottia; species Lelliottia sp. CFBP8978. The sequence goes on from NZ_CM188253.1 coordinate 36,077, forward strand.
AGTATTATCGTTACTCTTTCTCCATCACTGATATTTAATTATTACCGCTGATACAGGTGAATAATCTCTTCGGATAATTCACGGGCCAGCAGCGAGTTCATTAAATGATCCTGGGCATGCACCATAATTAAGGTCATCGGCTGGCGGGCTTCGCCCGCATCCTGTTCGATGAGTTTGGTTTGCATATGGTGCGCCTGGCGCGCGTAGCCATCGGCTTCGCGCAGCAGGCTTTTAGCTTCGTCAAGGTTGCCCTGACGCGCAGCGTGCAGGGCTTCGAAGCACAGGCTGCGAGACTGGCCCGCGTTGACAATAATTTCCATGACAGCTTCTTCTAATGCGATCATCTTTTATTACTCTTTATCAAAGCTATTATTCAGAGAGGTTGCAGCAAACCATTCTCCGCTTTTCTTGATGGTGCGTTGTTGCGTGTTTAAATCGAGCTGGATAAATCCATAGCGGTTTTTATACGCATTACACCACGACCAGTTATCAATAAATGTCCACATATGATATCCCAGGCAATTCGACCCTTCACTGATACCTTTATGCAACCATTTAAGATGTTCGGAAATAAAATCAATACGGTACTGATCGTTAATCTGACCGTTTTCAATAAAACGCTGCTCATTTTCGACGCCCATGCCGTTTTCTGAAATAAAACAGCGCGGGTTGCCGTAATTTTCGCGCAGATTCACGAGAATATCGTAAATACCCGGCTCGTAGATTTCCCAGCCACGATAGGGGTTCATTTTGCGTCCTGGCATCTCGTAATTATCAAAGAACCACTCCGGCATAAACGGCGCCTGAGGATTCACCGCGCTGTCGCGACACTTCACGCGACGCGGCTGATAGTAGTTGATGCCCAGCAGATCGATTTTTCCTTCCGCAATCAGCGCGCTGTCGTCGGGCTGACAGGCAGGAAGCTGATCGTAAGACTTCAGCAGCGCGACCAGATCGGCCGGGTATTCCCCGCGCAGAACCGGATCGAGGAAGCTGCGGTTAAACATCAGATCCGCATAGTGCGCGGCTTTCACATCCTGCGGATTTTGCGAGCGTGGATAGGACGGCGTCAGGTTCAGCACGATGCCAATCTCACCCGCATAATGCCCGGCGCGGTATGCACGAACCGCCAGCGCATGCGCCAGTACGGTGTGATACGCCACGGTTGCCGCACGACGGAAATCCACCACGTTCGGGTAATGGAAGTCATACAGATAACCGCCTTCCACCGGAACAATTGGCTCATTGAAGGTAAACCAGTGCAGCACGCGGTCGCCGAACAGCTCGAAGCAGATCTGCGCATAGCGTGCATAGGCCGCCACGACGTCACGGTTTTCCCAGCCGCCGATCTCCTGCATCGCCATCGGCATATCAAAGTGGAACAGGGTAATAAACGGCGTAATGCCTTGCTCCAGCAACTCGTCAATCACCTGATTGTAAAATTCCACCGCCTGCGGATTCACTTCACCGATACCGTCGGGGATCAGGCGCGCCCAGCTAATCGAGGTGCGAAAGCTGTTATGGTTCAGCTGCTTCAACAGCTGAATATCCGCTTTCCAGTGCTGACAGAACGTTGAGGTATCCTGCGGCCCCACGCCCTGATGGAAACGGTTTGGCTCATTGGCGAACCAGTGATCCCAGGTGGTCACTCCTTTGCCGCCGCCCTGGCTTTCCCCTTCGGTTTGCAGCGCGGAGCTTGCGCTGCCCCACCAAAAGTTATCGGGAAATGAATATTTCATAATGCTTCCTCTTTGACTTTATTAACGTGCAGCTTCAGCGGTACCGACGGTTGCCTGGGCTTTTTGCTCTTCGGTTTTCAGCAAAGAACGCTCATAGGCGCGCAGGAACGGCAGATACATCAGCGCTGACATCACCATACAAATGACGCACATCACCACCGGACTGAACGCCCAGTTGGCTGCCCACGAAGCACCAATCGGCGCTGGAGTGGTCCACGGCGTCAGGGATACGACCTGCGCCAGCCAGCCGAGCTTGGTCGCGGCATAGGCCAGACAGGCGTTCACCAGCGGCACGAACACAAACGGGATAAACAGCATCGGGTTCATGATGATCGGCGCACCGAACAGAATCGGTTCGTTGATGTTAAAGAAGCTTGGCACCACGCCCATTTTGCCGATAGTACGCAGATGCGTGACACGGCTACGCAGCAGCAGGAAGGCCAGCGGCAGCGTGGAACCTACGCCACCAATCAGCAGGTAGTGATCCCAGAAGCCTTGCAGATAGACATGCGGAAGCGCTGCGCCAGCGGCCAGAGCGGCCTGGTTGGCTGACAGGTTCGCCATCCAGAATGGGTTCATAATGCCGGTAACAATCAGCGAGCCGTGAATGCCGGCAAACCAGAAGATTTGGCACAGTAATACCGACAGCAGAATGGCGGGCAGGGAGTCAGAAGCGGACACCAGCGGCTCCAGCAGATGCATAATCGCCTGTGGAATGATCATGCCGGTCTGCGCTTCGATGAACAGGTTCAGCGGGTGCAGCGTACCGATCACCACCATCACCGGGATCAGGATTTCAAAAGAGCGCGCCACGCCAGTCGGAACCTCTTTCGGCAGACGGATGGTGACTTTATTGTCCTTCAGCCACGCGTAAACGCGGGTGGAGTAGATGGCGGTAATCAGCGCGGTGAAAATCCCCTGGCCGGACAAATACTGCGTGGAGATTTTGCCATCGGCATACGGCGCGGCAACCAGCAGGAAAGCCATAAATGCCAGCAGGCCGGACATCACCGGATCGAGATTAAACTGGCGGCCCAGGCTCGCGCCGATGCCTACCGAAATAAAGAAGGTCATCACGCCCATGCTGAGGTTGAATGGCAGCATCAGCTGTTCGCGATAGGTCTGGGAGAAATCGAGCCAGCCGCGGGCAAAACTGTTGGTGGTATCTGCAGAGAACGGCGGGAAGATGAACACCAGCATAAACGAGCCGATGATCATAAACGGCAGCGCGGCGGTGAAACCGTCACGGATCGCAATCACGTACTTTTGCTGGCCGAGCTTTGCCGCCAGCGGGGTAATGGACTGCTCTATAACGGCAACCATTGATTGATATAACGAACTCATGAGAACACCTTCTTAATGTGCCGCTTCAATGAGCGACAGAGCATAGTCCAGTACCTTATCACCACGCTGCATACCGTAGTCCATCATATCGATGGCTTGTACCGGGATGCCCTGCGTAGCAGCCTTGTCTGCCAGTGTCTTTAACATGTATTTCACTTGCGGTCCGAGAAGAACCACCTGGTATTGCGGAAACTGCGTATCAAATTCAGAAACGCCGTAAGCATCAATCTTGACTGGCACACCGCGTTCTTCCGCCACTTCGACCATTTTCCTCACCAGCAGACTGGTGGACATCCCGGCAGAGCAGCACAGCATAATCTTGAACATCGACAACCATCCTCAAAATGTAAAAAGTTATTGCGGAGATGATTGGACATCATACGGAAACCGGTTTCCATTTATAAAAGACAGAAGTGTGACACCCATCAAGATCCGTTACTTATGGGGCTTGTTATCACGATGTGGGTCACGGAATTTGGCGCTTTTAACCTCAAATTGAGTGGAAACGGAAAATCGGTTTCCATAGAAAACGGAAACGGATATACTTCTGTTTGGCTATAATCTGAGCCGAAGCGGTAATGGAAATTACAGGGCTGCGTGGGTCCTGACAGGGGAATAAGATGTCTACAATCAACGATGTATCACGTCTGGCCGGGGTGTCCAAAGCCACGGTATCACGGGTGTTGAGCGGGTCGCGTGGCGTAAAGGAAGCCAGCCGTGAGGCCGTACTGAAAGCGGTTGATGAGCTAAACTATCGACCCAATGTCATTGCGCAGTCGCTGTTGAGCCAGTCCACCGGCTGTATTGGCGTCATCTGCGCGCAGGACAATATCAACCAGACCACTGGTTATCTTTACGCGCTGGAGAAACACCTCAGCCAGCATCAAAAGCATCTGCTGTTACGCTTTGCGAACACCAAAAGCGAAGTGCTTACCGCACTTGATGAACTCTCCTGCGGGCTTTGCGACGACATTCTGATTATCGGCGCGCGTTTCCCGCTGCATATCGATCAGGAAAACGTCATTCTGGTGGATTGCATGGAGTCGGATAACGCCAACAGCATTCAGTTTGACCACGCCTTCGCCGCCGAAACCGCCTGTAACTATCTGACCAGTCAGGGCCGTCGCCAGATCGCACTCATCCAGCCGCAGGGCAGTGGTTTTGCCGATCAGGTGCTGCTGGGCTATAAACACGCGCTGGAGAAAAACTTCCTGCCGTTTAATCGCAATCTGGTGTTTATGGATGCCACATCCTCGTCCGTTGCGCTGCAGGAGCTGCTGAACAACGCCACCACGCTGAACTTCAACGCCCTGCTGGTGGCCGACGAGCAAGAGGCGCAGCGGGTGATCCCGCAATTGCAGGCGTTTAATAAATCGGTACCGGAAGACATCATGGTCTTCAGCCTGGCGGGATCGCTGCATCTCCCGGGGATCCCGACCATTCCGGCCATCGAATATTCAATGGATGCGATGGCCGCCCGGATTGTGACCTGGCTGAATGAAAAAACGCAGATGCTGGGGTCTTACGTCCTGCGCGGCGATTTAATTATCCCGGATATGCGTAAGCGCTAAAAAATAAGCGTGAAGCACGCTTCACGCTTAGTAATCTTCCATGCAATCCACCTTGCCAACCGCTTCCCAGTAGTTGTCCAGGTTGTCACGTTCCATCGCCAGCACGGCGTTTTTCACCAGCAGCTTATTCGCCTCTGATGACATAATCATCGCCTGCCACTGTTTATCGCTCTGCTTGCCCTGAGGCGAACAGACTTTCTTGATATCTTTCATCACGGCTTGTCTCATTTTTTCGGTTTTAACCGGATCCTGCGCCTCCTTTGCGTGGACGAAAGCGGCGAAAAGCAGACAGATAATCAGACAAAAAAGGTGAGCAGCTTTCATTAAAACCCCCGAAAAAACGCACAATGTTCTCTGAAATATATCGTTACATTCACCCTTGCGATTCAAGCCGAAAGTATGATTCTGCTCGTTTATGGGTATGAGAAAGCTTAAGCGTAGCCGCAGATATGGCCGGTTACCGTGGTCCGGTAAAAGAATGCGTCACTCTCGCCGGGCCTTGCCCCTTATTCAGCAGCTCATCGTCGGAAAAACAGCGCCGCGACATATACCTTTTTCTTCTGGCTGATTCCTTTTCGGTTTTTAGCCTGCCGCTGCGTTGTCGATATAGTCATCGAAACGTTTATCAAAAGGATCTGTCTCGTGAAACTCCCTTTACCTCGATTCGGCGCATTACTTCTGGCGGGCGTTCTGCTGGCGGGCTGTGACCAAAGCGGCAGCGATGCCAAACATATTAAAGTCGGCGTGATTAACGGCGCGGAACAGGACGTGGCGGAAGTGGCCAAAAAGGTGGCGAAAGAGAAGTACGGGCTGGATGTGGAGCTGGTCGGTTTCAGCGGCTCTCTGTTACCGAACGATGCCACCGATCACGGCGAGCTGGATGCGAACGTCTTCCAGCACCGCCCGTTCCTGGCGGAAGATAACAAAGCGCACAACTATAAGCTGGTCGCGGTGGCGAATACCTTTGTCTTCCCGATGGCGGGCTACTCGCGCAAAATCAAATCAGTTTCGGAACTGAAGGATGGCGCGACCGTTGCGATTCCAAACGATCCGACCAACCTTGGCCGTGCGCTGTTGCTGCTGCAAAAAGAGAAGCTGATTACGCTTAAACCCGATGTCGGTTTGCTGCCAACGGCCCTGGATATCACCGCTAACCCGCGCCAGCTAAAGATTATGGAGCTGGAAGGCGCGCAATTACCGCGCGTGCTTGACGACCCAAAAGTGGATGTGGCGATCATCAGCACCACTTACCTCCAGCAAACCGGCCTGTCGCCGGTACATGACGGTGTGTTTATCGAAGATAAAAACTCACCCTACGTGAACATTGTTGTCACGCGCGAAGATAATAAAGATGCGCAGAACGTGCAGGAATTTATTCAGGCCTATCAGTCGCCAGAAGTGGCGAAAGCGGCTGAAAAAATCTTTAACGGCGGCGCGGTCCCTGGCTGGTAATGTCACGGCGGGAACCCCCCGCCTTTTCCTCACGATTTCTTAAATGGCCCCCAAGGATATATTAAATATCTCTGGGGATATTTTTCATAATCTCGCCGCAGTCACAACTTTAATAAAAACTTACGCCCTATCTTAAATTGGATTTACTCAAAATAAGACTCATCCTATAGTGCGATGAATTCGTTAATTCAGCTATTTCAGGGAAAGAATGAGTAGCCCATTCAGGTATTTTGAAATAATTTCCCCAGTAAATTATATTATTGCTCTTTTCGTTGCCACTATTTTATCTTTTGCTGTACAGGCTGCTCCGCTTTCACCCTCAGACCGTGATGCTATTCAGCAGCAGCAACAGCAGTTGTTATTACAAAACCAGCAGCAACGTGATGAGCTTGAAAGAAGTATTCCGCTGCCGGAAGCTGCCCGCACGACACCCGCTGTGACCGGCTCTGGCCCGTGTTTCCCTGTCCATACGATTACGCTCACCGGCGTGACCATTATGCCCGAGAAGACGCGTCAGAAGCTGCTTGCGCCATGGCAGGACCAGTGTCTGAACATGGCAAAAATAACCGAATTAACGGCGCATATTTCGGACTGGTATATCAGCCGCGGTTATATCACCAGCCGTGCGTTTTTGACCGAGCAGGATCTTTCCAGCGGTCAGCTGAATATTGTGGTACTGGAAGGCAGACTTGAAGCGATCCGCCTCGAAGGAAAAACGCCGTTAATGCTGAAAATGGCCTTTCCGGGGCTGACAGGTCGTATTCTTAATTTGCGTGATATAGAGCAGGGCATGGAGCAAATTAATCGTTTGCGCGCTCAGCCCGTGCAAATTGAAATTATTCCCGCATCGCAACCCGGATATTCAGTCGTTAATCTTACCGCCCAGCCTGAATTTCCGTTAAGTGCCAGTATCAGTCTGGATAATAGCGGGCAAAAGAGTACCGGTGAGGAACAGCTTAATGGCGTCCTCACGGCGAATAATATGCTGGGTCTGGCGGATAAATGGTTTGTCAGCGGCGGGCGCAGCAGCGATTTCGCGACGGCATATGACGCGCAAAATTTCCAGGCTGGGGTTAGCGTTCCGTTTGGCTACGGATTGCTTGATTACAGCTATGCGTGGAGTAACTACCGCACCACGATAGATAACATGGGCTATCAGTGGATCTCCACCGGCGATACCAAAACGCACCGGCTCAATGCTTCGTGGGTCGTTTATCGCAACGGGGATGTGAAAACGGGGATTGCAGCTGGAGTGGTTCAACGCTCAAGCCGCAACTGGCTCAATGACGCCCCGCTGCAAAGCAGTACGCGCAATCTCTCAAGCCTGGTGTTGGGAATCACCCATACGCAAAAAATCGCTGGCGGCGTGGCGACCTTTAACCCCACCTGGAGCCACGGGATGCCCTGGTTCAATGCCGAAACTGACGAAGACAAAACCGGCGATGCCCCACGGGCGGAGTTTCGAAAATGGAGCCTGAATACCAGTTTTCAGCGCCCGATCACCCGCGACCTGTGGTGGCTGACCAGCGCCTACGGGCAGTGGTCGCCTGACCGCCTGTATGGCGCAGAGCGTCTCACGCTCGGCGGGGAAAGCTCGGTGCGTGGTTTTAAAGAACAGTACCTTTCCGGCGATAACGGCGGCTATCTGCGTAACGAACTCGGCTATTCGCTCTTTGCTCTGCCGGTGATCGGACAGGTCAGCGCCACCTTTGCCTTCGACGGAGGCTGGCTGGAAAAAGACCGTGAGGATCGGTATGCCTCCGGCACGTTGTGGGGCGCGTCCGTCGGCCTCACCAGCAGTGGACGCCTGTACAGCAGCCAGATTTCAGTGGGGATGCCCGTCAAATATCCCGACTGGCTTGCGCCAGACCACGCCATCGTTAACTGGCGTATTGCCTTCATGTTTTAAGAGAACCTGTGACTATGCAAACCCGCACCCCACCTGTTCGTTTCTCGCAGCGTCTGATGAGCTGGATCATCTGTGGCTTAATGGTCTGGCAGCCCGTGGCTCCGGCGATGGCAGCGGCGATGACGCCGACAGGGCCGACCGCGATGGACAAGGCCGGGAACGGGGTCCCCGTCGTCAATATCGCCACCCCCAACGGGGCGGGGATTTCGCATAACCAGTTCAAAGACTACAACGTCGGCAAAGAGGGGGTCATCCTTAACAACGCCACCGATCGGTTAACCCAGACGCAGCTTGGCGGCCTGATCCAGAACAACCCAAATTTACAGGCGGGGCGTGAAGCAAAAGGAATTATCAACGAAGTGACGGGCGGCAGCCGTTCGCAACTGCAGGGGTATACCGAAGTGGCGGGGAAAGCGGCGAACGTGATGGTCGCTAACCCGTATGGAATTACCTGTAACGGCTGTGGATTCATCAACACCCCCGGAGTGACGCTGACCACCGGTAAACCGCAGTTTGATGCTAACGGTAATCTGCTGGCGCTGGATGTCACGCGAGGCGCGATCACGGTTGAAGGGCAAGGCCTGGATGCCAGCAAGAATGATTCGCTCTCCATTATCGCCCGCGCGACCGAGGTGAATGCGGCCATTCACGCCCGCGATCTGTCGATGACCGTCGGCGCGAATCGGGTGGGGGCAGATGGCAGCGTCAAAGCGATTGCCGGACAGGGCGCCTCGCCGACGGTAGCAGTGGATACCAGCGCGCTGGGCGGAATGTATGCCAACCGTATTCGTCTGGTGTCGAGCGATAAGGGCGTCGGGGTTAACCTCGGCAATCTCAACGCGCGTCAGGGGGATATTCAGCTTGATGCCAACGGCAAGCTGACGGTAACGAACAGCCTCGCAAGCGGCGCGCTGACCGCAAAAGGGGCTGGCGTGACGATGAACGGCAGCCACCAGGCCGGTGGCGCACTAAATATTGCCAGCTCGCAGGAGATGACTCTCAACAACAGCACGCTTGCCAGCGGCGGCGAGATGCGGCTGGAGAGCACAGGCAAACTGCAGGCGACGGGCGGCGGCACGAACAGCAAAGGCGCACTGACGGTGAAAAGCGGTCAGGATATGACGCTCAACGGCACATCGCTGATTAGCCAGAGGGATGCCACTCTTAACAGCCAGGGAAAATTGAACGTCTCTGGCGGGGGCATTTCAGGTCAGGGCGGGGCGCTAGCGGTCACCAGCCAGCAGGATATGACGCTGACCAACACCACGCTGGTCGGTCAGGGGAAAACAACGTTCACGGGCAATGGCGATCTTCAGCTTAGCGGCGGCAGCCTGACCAGCCACGGAGACCTGAACGTCATCAGTGGCCAGAACACCACGCTGAAGAATACAAAAGTGGGCAGTGATGCCCGCGCCTCGCTGTCCAGCGGCGGTCAACTGACGTCATCCGCAACGGCCCTGTCGGCGGGAAATACCCTTGAACTGAACGGGCAAAACCTGACGCTGGATAGTCAAAGCCGGGCCGATGCGGCGGGCGCTATTCGCCTGACTGGCGGGCAACTGACCAGTCAGGGACAGGTCAATACTGCGGGAGATTTAACGGTCACCGGCGATACGTTTACCAATGACGGTCTGATGGCGGCAAAAGGCCGCGTGGAGGCGCAAACCGGGACTCTGGATAACAGCGGAACGCTTCAGGGTAACGGCGTGACGCTGAAGGGCCAAACCATCGGCAACAGCGGTACGCTGCAAAGCAGCGGCCAACTGACGTTAAATGGCGGAACGCTGAACCAGCAGGGTACGCTCAGCGCCAAAGGCGACGCCACGATTGTCGCCAGCGAAAAATTGCTCAACAGCGGCAGCCTGCTCGCAGAGGGATCGCTCAATGTGAACGCGGGCGTACTGGAGCAGAACGCGACGCTTTCCGGTACGAAAGGCGTGATCGTTAACGCCGATACTTTCACCAGCGGCCAGAATTCCCGCACAACCAGCCAGGGAAATATCCGGCTCACGGCGGCGCAGCGCGCCGAGCTTCAGGGGCAGACGGATGCGGCGGGCACGCTGACCGTTGGCGCAAAAAATCTCACCACCCGCAGTGGGGCGCATTTACAAAGCGATCGGGATGTGACGCTGCAGGCGGACACCGCGCAACTGGACGGCGTTCAGGCGGCGAAAGGCGCGCTGGACGTCACGGCGAAGACGCTCACACACAGCGGGAAATCCACCGGCGCAACGCTGGCATTCAGCGCGACGGAAGAGATCACCAACCGGGGTGAACTGACGGCGGAGGCTATCCAACTCAACGCGCCGCGCATCAGCCAAAGCGGGACGGCGAAAGCCGATCGCATCCTCTTCACCGCGCCGCAGTTCATTACCAACAGCGGTTCGCTGGTGGCGGACGCGCTCACCCTTGAGGGGCAGCGGATCACCAACAGCGGATTGTTGCAGGGTAATTCACTTTTCACTCTCAACGCTGAAACGCTGGACAACCTTAGCGGCGGCTCGCTCTACAGCGTCCGCGATCTGACGCTCAACCTGCCAGAACTGAACAACGTCGGACTGATCACCACCGATGGCACTTTATCGCTGACAGGCACGTCGCTCGCCAACAGCGGTGAAATAAATGGCGTCAATGTCTACAGCGATAACAGCCGTATCACTAACACCGCGACCGGCCTTTTGCTGGCCGATGAACAGCTTACGCTCAACGGCAACCTGCTGGTGAATGACGGGCAAATGGCGGCAAACCGCGTGCAAATCACCGCCGACAGCCTGCAAAACCAGGGCGTGATTCAGGGGGACGCGTCACTGGAGCTGGACGTCGCCGACCTGACTAACCGCGGTACGTTGCACAGCGAAGGCACGCTGGATCTGCAAGGCGCATCGCTGGATAACCACGGCGAACTCAGCGCCACCGCGCTGCTTTTCAGCCTGACGCACCAGCTCAATAATGCCGCAACCGGACGCCTTATCGCGCGGGATGGCTTAACGTTGACCACGCCAGCGTTTATCAATAACGGGCTGGTGGCGGGAACGGATATTCAGCTTAACGGCGCGGCGGTGACGAACAGCGGCACGCTGCAGGGGACTCGCACGCTGACGGTGACGGGCTCGCAGCTCAACAACCTGCAGGGCGGGATGCTGCTCTCCGGCGGCGATCTGCATCTGCAAAACGATAAACTCACCAACGGCGGATTGTTGCAGGGGAAAACCCTCAATCTGGCCACTGGCGAGTGGATCAACACCGGTAACGCGCTGGGTGAAGCGGGCGTGACGGCGACGGTCGCGGGAGCGTTCAACAACCAGGGAAAAGTGCTGAGTCAGCAAACTCTCGATCTGAACGCCGCCAACACCACAAATCAGGGGCAATTGCTGGCAAAAGTGCTGACGCTGCGCGGCGATCTGCTCAATAGCGGGCTGTTGCAGGGCAGCAGCGCGCTGGCGTGGACGGGCGGCAGTTTTACCAACCAGGCGCAGGGCCAGGGGACGGGCGGTGAGACGCTGACGCTTTCCGGAACCCGACTGAACAACCAGGGACAACTTCAGGCGCGCGACGCGACGCTCACCGCCGCTACGCTGACCAATAGCGGCGCAGCGCAGGCGCTGGATCGCCTGAAAGTGAACGTTGACGGGCGACTGGATAATCAGGGCGCGATGCTCAGTCAAAATCTGTTTGAACTGACGGCGGCGCAGCTGTTTAACGACGGCCAGCTGGCTGCAAAATCGCTGACGCTCACGACCCCGCAGCTTACCAACACCGGCAGCGTGCAGGGTAATGACAGCCTGACGCTGACGACCCGCACGCTGACCAACAGTCAGAGCGGGCAACTGGTCAGCGGCGGTTCGCTGGATCTGAATCTCGACAAACTCGACAACGCCGGGCTGATGCAGGTGAATCAGCGCTTCACGCTGAAGGGAAGCGAGCTGCTTAACCGCGGCGATATCCAGGCGGATGCGCTGGATGTGATTCTCAGCACAACGCTGAATAACCAGGGCGGCATCGTGGCCAAAAATGGCGCGGCGCTGAACGCGACAACGCTGACCAACAGCGGGACGCTGGCGGGTAAAACGTTGACGCTGGGCGGGACGGATATTCGCAACGGCGGGCTGATTCAGGGCAACGATAAAGCCGATGCCACGGCCAGTCGCATCACCAACGAAGCGGCGGGCAAGTGGATTTCCGGCGGGGCGCTGACGCTCAATGGCGGTCAGCTGACGAACGCGGGTGCCGTGCAGGGCGCGACGATTGGCCTTACGGCCGCGTCACTGGACAACGGCGGCACCCTGAACGGACTCAACGGATTTAGCGGAACCTTCAGCGGGAAACTGAACAACAGCGGCCAAATACAGAGCGGTGGCGCACTGAATTTCAGCGCCGACAGCATACTTAACCCTGGCCGTATGACGGGTAAAACCCTGACGCTGAACGCCCGCGATCTCAATAACAGCGGGCTCTGGCAAGGCACTGAAAGCCTGACGCTGACGGGGGATTCGCTTGCCACGACGGCAGCCTCGCGCACGCTCACGGGCGGCACGTTAACGCTGGATGCCGGACAACTCACCACGCAGGGCACGCTTCAGGGCCACAATGTTGGTATCACTTCTGACGGCTGGACGCACGGCGGCTCGCTCCTGAGCCTGGGCGGGATGAGTGCGAATATCGGCGGCACGCTCACTTCAACCGGTTCGCTGATGAGCAAAAGCGCGGCAGACGTGACGGCGCAAACGCTGGATAACCGCGGGCAGCTGCTGGGCGAAGGCGATGTCACACTGAACGGCGACACGCTGAAAAACAGCGGCACGGTGCAGGGGAAAAATCTCGCGCTGCACCAGACCAGCATCAACAATCAGGGGACCCTGACCGGGCTGCAAAGCCTGACGATCGAAGCCCGACAGCAGCTGATGGCGCGTCTCGCTATGGCCGCGCCGCAACTGGAGCTGATCAACGGCGCAACGGGCGCGCTGCTCACGCAGGGCACGCTCACGCTCACCTCCGGCACGGTGACGAACGCCGGAAGCTGGCAGGGACAAAATATTCTACTTAATGCCCAGTCGTTGACCAACAGCGGCGCGGTGCAGAGTGCCGATGCGCTGCAAATGACGCTGGCGAATAATCTGACCAGCAGCGCTGGCAGCAAAATCACCGCGCTGGGCATCGCCACGCTTCAGGCGCAGTCCCTTAATAATCAGGGGCAGTGGGCGGCAAAAAACCTGACGCTGAAAGGCGCGACGCTCAGTAACAGCGGCGCAATCAGCGGCGTTAACGGACTCACGCTGGCGCAAACCGGTACGGTGACTCAGCAGCAGAGCGGGACGATGCTCTCCGGAGGGGCGCTGAATGTTAACGCCGCGTCGGTCAGCAACGGCGGTAAAATTCAGGGCGTGACGCTCGGTGTGACCACCGGCGCATTGACCAATAACGGGCGTTTGCAGGGCGATAACGGTGCGACGCTCACTCTGAGCGGAACGCTGACCAACAATGCCGGCGGGGAAATCGTCAGCCGTCAGGGGCTGACGGTGACGACGCCATCGCTGTTTAACGACGGCCTGATGCAGGGCGGCGGCGAGACGCGCGTGACGGCGAACACCCAGACGCGCAACGATGGCAAGCTCCTTTCCGGCGGGCGCCTCACGCTGACCACGCCGCAGTACACCGGCGCGGGCTGGCTTCAGGCGACGAACCTGATCCTCAATGCCGCGACGGCGACCAACAGCGGCACCTGGGTTGCCGATCAGGCGACGCTGACCGGGAATACGTTTACCAACCAGAGCACCACCCAGGCGGGCACGCTGGCGGTGAATTACCACCAGCTGACCAACAGCGGTACGCTGCTGGGCAATACGCAGCTGACGATTGACGCCGATCAGGTGAATCAGAGCGCGGCGGGCAAGCTGTTCAGCGGCGGCGATCTGTGGCTCGAAAGTCAGGGGCTGGATGTTGTCGGACAGGTGGTGTCGCTGGGCAATCTGACCTTAAAACTCACCAACGCGTTTACCAGTAAAACGGCGTTTGCCGCGGGTAAAACGCTGGCGATCAGCAGCAACGGCGCGATCGATAACCGCAGCATCATGCAGGGCCAGGCGGTCAATCTGACGGCGGGCGGCCAGCTCACCAACAACGGCCAGATCACCACGGGGACCGGGGCGAGCACGCTCTCTGGCAGCACCGTGGCGCTGAATGGTGCGGGTACGATCCAGGGCGGAGGCGATATCACTGTCGCCAGCCGCGGCAACATCACCGTCGACGGTTTTACCGGTACGCGCGGTTCGCTGACGCTCAGTGCGCCGGGTTCGATCATCAATACCGCACTGCTGTATGCGGCGAATAATCTGGCGCTGTACGCCAACAGTATCACCAATCAGCGCGGTGATATCCTCGCCGGAAATAACCTGTGGATGCAGAAAGACGCAGCGGGGAATGCAAACAGTGAAGTGGTGAATACGTCGGGAAATATTGAGACGCAGAATGGCGATATAACGATAAAAACGGCGCATCTTTTAAATACGCGGGATGGGCTGTCAGTCAATAGCTGGACGGAGACGTCACAACTTGCTGAAAACGTTGGCGCTGCCACCATGGAATTGTTAGTCAGAAGCCTCCCGTCAACGTCTTACACGCTCAAACACTATATCACCAGGGGTTATCGTAACTGTACCTGCGCTATTGAATATGACATTTACAATTCGTCCTATGCTCCGACAGAAGAAGCGCTTGTAAAACGTTTTGCTGGCTCGGTTGTGCATATGGATGCCAGTGCGAGCGGCGGAGCGGCGCGCATTTCATCCGGACGCGATATGGTGATCAATGCGGGTAATCTGGAGAACCAGGCCAGTACGATCCTCAGTGGACGTAACGCTTCCCTTTCGGGTAGTCAACTCAATAACGCGTCTTATCAGTCAGGTACGACGGGCAGCTATTATAACTATAAATTTACCCGTTCTACTGGCGGGGTGTCGTCCGAGTGGGGTTATGAGGGTCCAAGAGGTGATTCTACCTTTATCTATACATTAGAAGGGATAACGACCGAAACGGCGCAGGGGGAAACCTTACGCTCCGTCATCCAGGCCGGTGGCAATGTCACTGCAAACTTCAGCAATAACATCAGCAACACCACTACCACCTCAAACGTGGGGGGTGTGAGCAACACCATTTCTGCGCCATCGCTGAACAGTCTCAGCAACCAGACCATCAGCAGCGGAGCGCAAAAACAGAGCCTGACAAATTCGGGCACTGTGGCGGTGAACTCCCCGCAGTGGGCCGATAAGCTGCAAGGCGCTTTGCAACAAATCAACGGCGGTGGAACGCTGGATTCCAGCGGTGCAGCGAATGCCTCGCTCAGTAACATTGCCATCACGCAAAAAGGCAACGCCAGTCTCGGCAAGCTGAACGATTTGGCCGCGGCGGGCGTCACCACGGCAGATCTGAATAACGCGAAAGCCGGAGCTGCCGGGCAGTATCAGGGGAAAACCGTTGATACCAGCGCGTATCCCGTACCGTCGGGCAATAACGGCTATTTTGTCATCTCTGACAACCCCAAAAGCCCGTACCTGATTAACGTCAACCCGAAACTCAACGATCTCGGGAAGCTCGATCCTGCGCTGTTTGCCGACCTGAATAATCTGATGGGGATCACGCCAGCGACGAATGCCCCACAGGAGACGCGTGCGGCATTTACCGATGAAAAACAGGTGCTTGGATCGTCGTATATGCTGGGGCGTCTGAACCTGAACCCGGATTACGATTATCGCTTCCTCGGCGACGCGGCCTTCGATACCCGCTATGTCAGCAACGTGATCCTTAACCAGACTGGTAATCGCTATCTGAACGGGGTTGGCTCCGATCTTGACCAGATGCGCTATCTGATGGACAGCGCCGCCGCGGCGCAACAGTCGCTGGGCCTGCAGTTTGGCGTCTCCCTGACCGCCGACCAGATTGCTTCGCTCGACCACAGTATTTTGTGGTGGGAGAAAGCCACCATCAACGGTGAAACGGTGATGGTGCCAAAAGTGTATCTGTCGCCGAAGGATGTCACGGTCAACAACGGCAGCGTGATTGCAGGCAATAACGTCACCCTGCAAAGCGGCAATATCACCAACAGCGGCGGCACGCTGCTGGCGAACAATAATCTGACGCTCGACAGCCAGAACAGCATCAGCAACCTCAACGACGCGCTGATGAAAGCGGGCGGCAATCTCAATCTCAGCGCCATCGGTGATATCAATAACATCAGCTCCACAATCGGTGGCAAAACGGTTCAGCTGGAGAGCCTGGACGGTAGCATCAACAACCTGACGCTGGCCGATCAGATTGATATCAATGCGAAAGGCAAATACAGCAATGTGAGCCTTAAGGATACCGTGCTGGGCAGTACCGCCTCCATCACCGCGCAGGATTCGCTGTCGCTGGAGGCGGGTAAAAACATCACCATCACCGGCGCGAATCTGGCGTCCGGCGGCGATATGCTGCTGAATGCGTGGGGCGATATTGCGGTTAACGCGAATCAGGTTAACGATGCCTACAGCTCCAGCCAGGCAAAAACCAGCCGTTCGTCCGTGACTTACCAGGGCAGTACGGTCAGCGCGGGCGGCAATCTTAGCGTCAATGCCGGAAACAATATCGATCTCAGCGCCAGCGATGTAAAAGCGGGCGCTAGCGCCGGGCTGAGCGCGGGTCACGATCTCAATCTGAACGCGGAACAGACCAGCGAAAGCCAACGCAACGGTAAACGCGAATCGCACAGTACCGATCTCGATCGCGCGACGATTTCCGCAGGCGAAAATCTGGTGCTAAAAGCCGGACAGGACATCAATTCGCAGGCGGCGGCACTGGCGGCCGAGAAGAACGTCGGCCTGCAGGCCGGACGCGACGTGAATCTTGAGGCCCAGGCCACTGGCGAAGGCGACAGCTACAAAGCGAGCAAGAAAACGGTCATCAACGAGTCGGTACGCCAGCAGGGAACCGAAATCGCCAGCGGCGGCGATACGCTGATTATCGCCGGACGCGATGTCACAACCGAAGCGGCGCAGGTGACGGCTCAGGGCGATATTGGCGTGTCGGCGGGACGCGACGTCAACCTTAATACCGCGACCGAAAGCGATTACTACTTCAAAGAGCAAACCAAAACCAAGAGCGGATTCCTCAGCAAAAAAACCACCCATACCATTGAGGAGAGCAGCGCAACGCGTGAAGCCGGAACGCTGTTAAGCGGTGATAACGTGCAGGTCACGGCGGGGAATAATCTGCTGGTAAAAGGTTCCTCCGTTGTGGGAGATGATGCGGTTGGGCTGAAGGCGGGGAACAACGTTGATGTCGTTGCCGCCACCAACAGCAACACGGACTGGCGCTTTAAAGAAGAGAAAAAAAGCGGCCTGATGAGCACGGGCGGGATTGGCTTTACCATCGGCAGCAGCAAAACCACGCACGATCTGCGCGAGAGTGGTACTACCCAAAGCCAGAGCTTCAGCACCGTGGGGTCGACGGGCGGGAATGTGGATATCACCGCCGGAAATCAGCTTCACGTTGGCGGCGCGGATCTGGTGGCAGGCAAAGATATGTCCCTCACCGGCGACAGCGTGATTATCGAACCGGGCCACGATAAACGGACCCGCGATGAGACGTTCGAGCAGAAGAAAAGTGGGCTGACGGTTGCGCTTTCCGGTACGGTCGGCAGTGCGATCAACAACGCGGCGAGTGCGGCGCAGGATGCACATAAAGAGAGTGATGGCCGCCTGGCAGCGTTGCAGGCGACCAAAACTGCCCTCTCCGGTGTGCAGGTCGGGCAGGCGGTTGATATGGCCGCTACCACGGGCGACCCGAACGCGATGGGTGTGGCCCTCTCACTCACCACGCAAAAATCGAAATCAGAGCAGCACGCGCAGAGCGATGCGGTGACCGGCAGCACGCTGAACGCGGGCAATAACCTCTCCATCACCGCAAACGGGAAAGAAAAAGGGCCAAACAGCGGCGACATCGTGATTGCAGGCAGTCAGTTGAAAGCGGGCGGCGACACCACGCTGGATGCACAGAACGACATTCTGCTGAGCGGCGCGGCGAACACTCAACAGTCTGGCGGCAAGAACAGCAGCAGCGGCGGCGGTATTGGCGTGAGTATCGGTGCGGGCGGCAATGGCGCGGGCATCAGCGTGTTTGCCAACGTCAACGCGGCGCATGGGAAAGATAAGGGCAACGGCACCGACTGGACCGAGACCACGATAGACAGTGGCAAAACCGTCACTATCAAAAGCGGGAATGACACGGTGCTCGACGGGGCGCAGGTCAACGGCAATAAAATTGTTGCCGACGTCGGTCACGACCTGCTGATGAGCAGTCAGCAGGACACTAACAAGTACGACAGTAAACAGACCAGCATAGCGGCAGGGGGGAGCTTCACCTTTGGCTCGATGAGTGGCTCAGGCTATATCAGCGCCAGCCAGGACAAAATGAAGAGCCGCTTCGATTCGGTGGCCGAGCAGACCGGGCTGTTTGCCGGTGACGGCGGTTTTGATATTACCGTCGGCAATCACACCCAGCTCGACGGCGCGGTTATCGCGTCCACCGCCACGGCGGATAAAAACAGCCTCGATACCGGCACGCTTGGGTTTAGCGATCTGCAAAACGAAGCGGATTATAAAGTCAGCCATGCGGGCATTAGCCTGAGCGGCGGCGGTAGCTTTGTCGGCGATCAGTTCAAAGGCAATATGCCGGGCGGGATGATATCGGCGGTAAGCCATAGCGGGCACGCGGAAGGAACCACGCAGGCGGCAGTGGCGAACGGGTCGATCACCGTGCGTGACCAGGCGAACCAGAAGCAGGACGTGGCAGACCTAAGCCGTGACACCGAACATGCCAACGACAGCATCAGCCCCATCTTCGATAAGGAGAAAGAGCAAAACCGGCTGAAGGCGGTGAGCTTAATCAGCGATATCGGCAGCCAGGCGGCGGATATCGCGCGGACGCAGGGTGATATCAACGGGCTGAAGAAAGCCCAGAGCGAACTGAAAACGACACTGCCAGCTAATGCGACAGAGAAACAACGGCTGGATTATCTTGCGAATCTGCGTAATTCGCAGGCATACAAAGATGAAATGCAGCAGTACGGTACCGGGAGCGCTATCCAGCGCGGCATCCAGGCGGCAACGGCAGCGTTGCAGGGCCTGGCGGGTGGAAATATTGCGGGTGCCCTTGCGGGGGCGAGTGCTCCACAGCTGGCGCATATGCTGAAACCGACCGAAGATAGTCCCGTTGTCAATACAATTGCACATGCTATTCTCGGCGGAGCAGTGGCGGCATTGCAGGGTAACAATGCGGCGGCGGGGGCCATGGGCGCTGCGGCGGGAGAAGTTATTGCCCGTCAGCTTTACCCGGATGTAGCGAAAGATAAATTAACGGAAGAGGAGAAGCAGACAATCAGCGCGCTGGCCTCAATTTCCGCGGGAATTGCAGGAGGGTTGACTGGCGACAGCGCATTGTCCGCAGCAACGGGCGCGCAGGCCGGCAAGAATGC
Organism: Lelliottia sp. CFBP8978; assembly: GCF_034046055.2. Taxonomy (NCBI): domain Bacteria; kingdom Pseudomonadati; phylum Pseudomonadota; class Gammaproteobacteria; order Enterobacterales; family Enterobacteriaceae; genus Lelliottia; species Lelliottia sp. CFBP8978. The sequence goes on from NZ_CM188253.1 coordinate 55,595, forward strand.
GGTTGAGAATAACTGGCTGAGTGTAGGTAGTCCTCAGAAGTACGTTGAACAGCTCAAGGCGTGCCGTGGAAATGCGAACTGTGAGCAGACTATCCGCAAGGATATTGCCAAAGAATCATCAGATAACGTTCAGAAGCTGAAAGCCTGCTGGGATGCTGGTGATACTCAATGTGTTGCACAAATGCGCAATCAGATTGAGCTGAGCCAGCAGGCTTATACTGATCTGCGCAAGCAGGATGAGTTGGTTGGACGCACTTATGAGGCTTCTGCAAACTGGTATGCAGATATTATTGATCAGTGTTCTGGAAAATGCGGCTGGCTCGAAGCAGCGCTAGCAAAAACGACGGCTGAAGGGCTCACTAACGCTGTTTATGGCACACTGGGTGCGGGGAGCCTACCAAAGCCAGGACAGACGGTTAAGCCTGTCGATCCAGCAAACCATCCTGTCATTCAGCTTGAACGTCCGACGACGTCAGGGCTTAAGTTGACCTCCGATCCGGATAGAACAACCACTGTACTGGGAACCTATCGGGACGACACAGGGGCTATTATCAAAGAGCTTGGACTGCCCAAATCGACAGATCTTGGCGGTAGAAAAGGCGGGTTTAATTTATTAAATACACCTGATGAATTGTATCAAAACCCAACTCAGTTTTGGAAAGAGTACAATAAGCCATGGCTTGATAACGCTATAGCAAGGAATGATCCGATAGTGCTTGCGACAAAGCCAAGTAATGATAATTTATATCGACTGGATAGTGCCACGGGCAAAAGTGAGTTGACGGGCTTTGGACGAGAGTTTAATTATCTGTTAGACCATGGTTACTCATTCGATAGCAAAACAATGCAGATGATAAAGGGTAAATAGCATGAACCAATATTTATCACCATTTTGCGAAATTTTTGGCGATATTATTAAGCGCTATGGATTTAATGTGACTGCGTGTGATAATGATACTATCATTATGGCCGGGAGAGGCTATCAACTGGTCTTTGTTATATGGCGAGAAGCGGTTGAAATAAGCTACTGTGTGATAAAAAATGATACTGAGGTTGTCACTTATAACGTCAGGGATTTCATTATTACTTATATGACGGATGCTGACCGGACAATATCAGAAATCACGTTTACTGCGGATCAAAATGAAGTGTACAAAAGAAATATCTACAGTCTTAATCACTTCGCAAATGCATTGAAAAACCATTTTCCCGCTATGCTCGAAGGGCGTATGGATTGGCTTGAATTATTTGAAAAGTCAGAATGGTATCGTGAACCAAGAGTCGAAAACAGAAAAGCCTGAGGTGTTGGGATGATGTTAATATTCACTCTGGTGTGCGGGAGCGGTGTATTCATTTTTCTGAGCCAAAAAAAGACGACAGTGAGGTTTGTCGTCTAAAGATGCTACCTGTAAGGACCTTTTGGGCTTGGGGTCTCTCGTTTTGGACTATCAGCTAATGGCCAGCCGCAGGCCTAAGTCTTGCGGGTACGGGTCGAAGTAGTTTTGCGTCAGGAGATAGCGGTCCGGGTGTTCCGCCAGATAATGTTTCAACAGCGTAAGCGGGGCGAGGATCGGCAGCTGTCCGGCGCGGTAGTTGAGGATAACTTCACGCAACTCCAGGCGCTGGCGGGTATTGAGCTGTTTACGGAAATAGCCCTGAATGTGCATCAGCACGTTGGTGTGGTTTTTGCGCGACGCGGGCTGTTTCAAAATCGCCATCAGTTTCTCGCGATAGACCGCAAAAAAGGCATCCAGATCGTCCCATTCGTGAAGTGACGCCACAAAAGGCCCGATCTCGCGATAACCCGCCTGATTATGCGCCAGCAGTTGCAGCTTATAGCGGCTGTGAAAGGCCAGCAGCGCACCGCGCGTCAGGCCGCTGGCGCGGAGCATGTTCAGCTCGTGCAGGGCAAATACCCGCGCGATAAAGTTCTCCCGCAGTACCGGATCGTGCAACCGCCCGTCTTCCTCCACCGGTAGCCACGGATATTTTTCCTGCATCGCGGCGGTGAAAATACCGTTACCCTCTTTCTGGCCAGGATTTCCCGCTTCGTCGTAGATGCGCACGCGCTCCATGCCGCAGCTTGGCGATTTGGCGCAGACGATAAATCCGGCGTAATCGGCAATACCCGGCAAATAGTGCCCGGCAAACTCGGCCATTTTATGGGTGATGTCTTCATGGGGGGCCTGGGTAAAACGCATGTGCATCTCACTGTCGGGTGTTTTGACCAGTCGCAGCGCCGGGCGAGGGACAGGCAGGCCCACCGCCATTTCCGGGCATACGGGTTTGAACGTTACCCATTGCGCCAGCGCATCCATTAAAAAGCTCATGCGTTTATGCCCGCCGTCGAACCGCACGGCCGAGCCGGTCAGACATCCGCTGATACCGAGAATGGGTTTATTGTTCATGATGTTGTCCCCTTACTGCGCGTTGCGGGTGAAGAAAATGGTCACCGTCCCGACGTTAAAGCCAAATTTCGTCATCGCGGTTTTATTAAAGAGATGTTTGCCGTCCTGCAAATACATCCAGTCGTCGAAGTGCAGTAGCCAGGTTTTGCCGTCGGCTTTGACGTTCATGCTGTAGCGCCAGTTGAAGGCGTTTCCCGCCGCCTGGCCGGTCGCCACGCCCTCGATATCCCCCGCACGGCCTTCAAAGCGATCGGCGCTGACGCGCCGGATATGCCATACGCGCTGCTGTTTTTCGCCATCGTCGTACACAAACTGTTCGTTGAGCGTCAGCGTATCGCCGCTGACCTCGCCCTTGATATCGACGTGGAAGCGGCGAATTTGCTTCCCGCTGCGATCCTGCACCATCCCCCAGGCTTCGGTCTGGCCCTGAAAATAGTCGAAGATATCGAGCCGCGGCTGCTGCTCGCGGTAATCATTAATATCGGTGCTACAGCCGGCCAGCAGCGTCATCAGCATCAGGCCGAGAGTCAGAAAACGTTTCATGGTTTACCTCCGAGCAACTGCAGTCGTAGTTCGGGATATTGCGTGCGAGGGCCGAGCCAGATCGCCAGAAAGCGCTCGCTGAAAGTGGCCGATTGCGGTGGGCCGAGCGGTGTGAACGGCGAGCGGGCCGTCGGGGCGCGATACCAGAATTGCCCCTGGCCGTTAGTCACGACAAACGCCAGCTGGCTTCCCTGATCCACATCGGGCCAAAGCGCCCGCAGCCTGCGCAGCCACTCCTCGCTGTTGGGTTCACTGTCCAGAATGCCCTGCGCCTGCCACTGATCGCGGGTGGCGTCGACCAGTTCGTCACGGCTGATGCTGCGCTGATAGGTGATCAGCAGCGCCTGATCCTGTTGCAGGCCGGTGTAACGGCCATCCGGGGTACTCAGCCGGGAGCGATAAACGTCAAACGGCCCCCAGGTCAGTGTCGCCTCGCCCACTTTGCGCCAGGTGAGCCAGTCGGCGGCGTGCGCCGCAGGGAGCGCGGCAGCCAGCCAGAGCAGAAGCAGCAAGGCGGATCTCATGGTTGCCTCCCCACCAGCAGATGGAAAAACAGAATTAACACCAGCCAGCCCATCGCCATCCAGCTCAGGACGATGAATGTCGGGGCCAGAAAAGCGATCGCGCCCAGACGCTCGCCGAGAAAATAGGCCACCGGCCCGCCTGCGGTGCCCATCAGCACCAGCAGCCAGCGGGGCAGCGCGGTAGTGCTGGTGAGCTGGTTCCAGACGCAGGCGAACATCAGCCACAGGGCCATCATCCACAGCGGCAAAATGCTGTCGCCGTTGAAACGAATCAGTCCCGTCAGCGACCAGAGCGTATCGAGCGAACTGCCCGCGGCGGCCAGCAGAATGGCGTAGATACGCTGGACCGGCTTCAGCATCAGGCAGGCCAGTAGCGCCAGCGCCAGCCAGACCATGACGCCGCGCTCGCGAAATAGCACCACCAGCGTCCAGTAGAGATCGAACGCAATAGCCAGCAAAAAGACCTGCACGTGGCGGTTCATACGCGCTCTGCCGTCAGCTGCACCACGCTGATGGTGCGGGCGTTGAACCCGGCTTCACAGTAGCCCAGGTAGTAGAGCCACATCCGGCGGAACCGCTCGTCAAAGCCGAGTTTTTCAATATCCTGCCAGGCATGGATAAAGCGTGTGCGCCAGTGAGCCAGCGTGCGCGCATAGTCCGGTCCCATATCAAACAGATTGCGTACCACAAAATCGGTATGGCGGGTCATCAGATCGCTCATCGCCGTAATGCTTGGCAAAAAGCCGCCGGGGAAGATATAGCGCTGAATAAAATCGACGCTTTTGCTGTAGGCGCGGTAGCGCTGGTCCTGAATGGTGATCGCCTGAATCGCCATTTTGCCACCGGGGCGCAGGCGCGCCTGACAGGTGCGGAAAAATTCCGGTAAGAAGCGTTTGCCGACCGCCTCGATCATCTCTACCGACACCAGTTTGTCGAACTCCCCGGTGAGATCGCGATAATCGCACAGCAGAACCTGAACCCGATCCTGCAGCCCGGCGCGGGCAATTCTGGCCTGTGCCCAGCTAAACTGCTCTAACGACAGTGTGGTGGTGGTCACCCGGCAGCCGTAGTGACGGGCAGCAAATTCCGCCATCGCGCCCCAGCCGGTGCCGATTTCCAGCAGATGATCGGCAGGCTTCAGCGCCAGCTGGTCACACAGTCGCGCCATTTTTGCCTGCTGCGCGGCCGTCAGATCCTGATCCGGCGCGGTAAACAGCGCGCTGGAGTAAAGCAGCTCATCATCGAGAAAATGGGCATAAAAGGTATTGCCCAGATCGTAATGGGCGGAGATATTTTCCCGCGCCTGCTGACGATGGTTGCGGCGCGACCAGTGGCGCAGGCGTTCAACGGGCTTGCCCAGCAGCCGAAAACCGCTCTCCAGCCGCCCCAGCGCTTTACCGTTGAGGGCTAAAATCTGTAGCAAAGTGGGGAGCTGATGCGTCTCCCATTCCCCGTCCATCCAGGCTTCGGCGGCGGCAAGACTGCCGCCGGTCAACACCCGCCGGTATACCGCGGAGGAGAGGATCTCCACGTCGGCATGCAGCGCTGCGCTGGCGTCACCGAAATGGAACGTCTGGTTACCCTCGCGTACGGTCAGCGAACCCTGCTGCAACTCCCCTAAAAGTCGGAACAGCAGCCAGCGCGCCATCCGCGCGTTGCGCGGGCATTCTGGTTCAAGCGCATAAACGGGATCGGTCATGAGCGTTCACTCCTGCTGGCGGGGTGGTTATAGATGGGCATGCGTTTAAGCCACAGCCGCAACGCCTGCCAGTAAATCGCAAGGACGGTTTTGAGCGTCATCAGGGGGATGCACCGCAGCAGCGAATTGAGCGCTGCGCGGGTCAGCGGCTGGCGGGCCAGCATCAGCGTGGCATCAAACACTTTCGCTTCCTGATGGTTTTCAATGTGCATGTGCAAGGTTTTGCCGGGACGATTGAAGCGCCAGTGATACACCATATCCATCGGATTAAACGGCGACACATGGAACGCTTTCGCCATCGGGCGCGCCTCCTGCCCGTTCACCGCGTAGTAGTGCCGCTCGTTCCACGGCGTGTTGCGGACCTCGGTCAGGACCCAGCGCAACGTCTCCTGCTGGTCGAAGCAGTAATAAAAATTGACCGGATTAAAATGGAATCCGAAGTAGCGCAACTGGGTGAGCAGCATGACCCGGCCATCGGTGCGTTCCCCGGTCAGGCTCTCCAGCCTGTCGAGCGCCTTCTCTTTGAGTGGCGCGCCCAGCGGATAGTCGCTGTCGTGGAATGAGGCCGCGGCAAAGCGGTTGCGGCGGATCCCTACCGACGGCAGGATCGCCAGTTCATCGAGATCGAGCCAGGCCATAAACAGCTGATAGCGAAAGTGGTGCGCCCGGGGCAGCAGACGGCGATGGCGTAGCACGCCCTGGTACAGGCAACTGTTCATGTTACGCCCCCTCCACGGCGGCGATCCCTGCCACCACATCAAGCGCGCTATGCACGCCATCCTCGTGAAAACCGTTGTACCAGTAAGCCCCGCAGAACCAGCTGCGCTGGTGGCCGTTGATCTCGGCGCGCCGGGTTTGTGCCCGCCAGCTTGTCGGATTGAATTGGGGATGTTCATAAACAAAACGCTGCCAGACGTAGCGTTCGTCGATTGCGGTGTCTGGATTGAGGGTGACGCAGAACAACGGCGTCCCCTTCGGCAGCCCTTGTAAAATATTCATGTTGTAGGTTACGCAGGCGCTGGCGTGATCCTGTTCGCTCAGACGATAGTTCCAGCTTGCCCAGGCACGTTCACGCACCGGCAGCCAGCGCTTGTCGTTATGCAGCACCACTTCGTTACGTTGCCAGCCAATGTCGCCGAGAATTTCGCTTTCTGCCTGGCTGGGATGTTCCAGCAACGCGAGCGCTTGCCCGGAGTGACAGGCAAAAATCACCTGGTCGAAGGTGTGGGTCCGATCGGCAATCTGCACCTCTACGCCATCAGCATGGCGAGTCACTTTTTGCACCGGGGCGTGGGTGTGCAGCGTCAGACGGTCGCCCAGCTTCGCCAGCAGGGCGCGGACATACTCGCGCGATCCGCCCGGCACGACGTACCACTGCGGCCGATGCGTGATATCCAGCAGCCCGTGGTTGTCAAAAAAGCGCAGAAACAGCGCCAGCGGAAAACGGCGCATCTCCTGTAACGACGAGGACCAGATGGCGGCCCCCATCGGCAGAATGTAATGCCGGGCGAAAAAGTCGCTAAAGTGGTGCTGTTCCAGGAACGTTTGCAGCGTGTGGTGGTTGTCCACCGGCCCTGCCAGCGCCTGTTTTGCCAGCCGGTTAAAGCGCACAATGGATTTGAGCAGCCGCCAGAAAGTGGGATTCAGCAGATTGCGCCGCTGGGCAAACAGCGAAGTCAGGGTGTGCCCGTTGTATTCCAGCCCGCTCGCAGGGTTGTGGACGGAAAAACTCATCTGCGTTTTTTGTCCGCTGATACCCAGTTCGCTTAACATGCCGATAAAACGCGGATAGGTGCGGTCGTTGAAGACGATAAACCCGGTGTCGATGGCAAATGTGCCTGTCGGGGTCGCGATATCGACCGTCGCGGTATGGCCGCCAACCGCGCGTTCTGCCTCGAAAAGAGTGACGTTATGGTGTCCGGCCAGCCGCCATGCGCAGGTCAGCCCGGCGATCCCGCCGCCGATGATGGCGATGTTCATGAGCGCACCATCCTGCGCAGCAGCGCGTGCTGGACAAATAGCGGCAGTGACGCCAGCAGGCGCATCACCAGACTGAATCCGCCGGGGAAGGCGATATGCGTTTTGCCTTTCGCCACGCCACGACGGATGGCGGTCACGGCCTGTTCCACGCTCACTTTTGCAGGCATGGGGAAATCGTTTTTGCGGGTGAGGGGCGTATCGACAAAGCCCGGTGAAACCACCGTGACGGCAATGCCTTTCGGTTCCCAGTCGAGGCGCAGACTGTTGGCAAACCAGGTGAGCGCCGCTTTGGATGCACCGTAGGCTTCTGCGCGCGGGAAGGGCAGCCAGTGCGCCATGGAGCTGACCAGCACCACGCGGCTTCCGGGCGCAAGCTGATCCTGTAGCGCCGCCAGGCAGTTGACGGGGCCGCTAAAATTGGTGCTCATCACCCGCGCGACCCGATCGACGTCGATCGTGCCGCGATCGAGATATTCACAGGTGCCGGCGCAGAGGATCGCCAGGTCAACGCGGCAATCGGCCAGCGCTTCGCGACAGGCTTGCGCGTCGGTCATATCAAACTGGCGTAATGAGATGTGCGGGTTGTACTGGCGCAGCGCCTCAAGGCGAGCGGCATCCCTGCCACAGGCAATGACGCGATAGCCGTCATCCGCCCAGGACTTCGCCAGTCCCTCGCCAATCCCTGAGGTGGCTCCGGTGATGAGGACAGTCATCATGGCCGCACCCTCCTTTTGACGCCGCGAACCGCCCAGCCCAGCAAGGGCAGGTGTTCATAAATCATCTCTCCGGCATCGTAATAATCGCGCTGACGCACAACCGTGGCGTCCTGTACCTCCACCACGGAACAGCCCGGCAGGGCGAGCGTTTCGCCATCCGTTAAACGCGGATGTGACCAGTGCATCGTCCATGTCAGTGCAAAACGGTTGCCGTCGGTGAAGGGCTTGTCGATGGAGAAATGGCACTCATCCACATTGGCCAGCAGATGGGTGAAGTAGCGCTGGATCGCAAACAGCCCCTGATGCTGACCGAAAGGGTCGATCAGTACCGCGTCGGGGTGATAAAGCGCAGGCAGGGCCGATGGCGGCTGGTTTTCCAGCCCGGCGTAGTAACTCACAAACCGATCAATAACGGAGTGCACGGCGCTCATTGGCTCACCTTTGCTGTAAACGATCCTGAAAAAACGTGATACTTAAAACTTACACAATCATTGTAATTTGTCCAAGTTTAGATTGGATTATTTTTTATTTGATATATTTTTCAGTGTGTTATTTAGGTGTGCTTGATGCAGGAAATTGAGCGCTCCCGTGAGGGGGGAGCGCCAGAGGTGTCAGCTGCCTTTGTAGGTGGAGTAGCCGTATTGGCTTAACAGCAGGGGAATGTGCAGCTTTTCGTTGCTCTTCGTGACGGTAAACAGTACCGGAACTTCCGGGAAAAACGTGTTCATCTTCTGGCTGTGGAAGTAATCACCGGTTTTGAATGTCACTTTATACACGCCCGGCTGCATGTCCTGATCCTGCGGATAGAGCGATTTAATCCGCCCGTCCTGGTCGGTTTTGCCGCTTGCCAGCGTGGTCCAGCTGTTTTGCTGTTGTTTTTCCAGAGTGACCGTCACATCAGGCGACGGAATACCGGTTTGCTGGTTGAGAATATGAACGCTCAGCGTACCCACCGGGGCGCTAAAGGCGACGGGGGCGAAAGCCATGGAGGATAAAAGCAGCAGGCCGGAGATCTTATTCATTTTGTTTTCCTGTTTTATGATTAATAACAGGAAAACGTTAGCATTCTGGCGGCGGAAAAATATTCAAATTTTCGTGATAACTGGCGCGGGAAATAGATTTACAGGGTAATCACTTCAAGGGAAATGACCTGTTGTTGCCACTGTTCAATCTGTTTTTTACGCGCGGCGGTTAATTTGCCGGTAGTGACCAGTAACCATTTTCGATCCGGGAAAATATCCGGCGCCAGCGTGGCCGGCGGTACCGGAAGGACGTCGATCCGGTGTCCTTGCCCCGTGCGTTTAAGCGCTTCGAGCCAGATTTCACACGGGTCGTTCAGATGCCAGCCGCTGAGTAAATAATTATCGCCCGGCGCGCGTTTATCCCCTTCAAGACAAAATGAGGTGTAGGAAATAATTATGCCGTCGAGAATTTCGCGCAGGGTCATTATTGCCGGAATATTCGCCGAAACCTGGCTTCGCAGCGGACGCAGGACTTCTGTGACTAATTCCGGTCTGGGGGATTCGCGGCCTGAATCGTAAATAAGCTGGCGCAGGGATTCTATTTTTCCCTCTTTCAGCCGCTGCAACATGCTCTCTTGCAGGGTGAGCCAGTTGTTGGTGCGGCGCGCGCCCGGTCGTGCCAGCAGCGGTTTCACCTGGCTGACCGGGACGCCTTTTTTCACCCAGTCGAGAATTTTCAGCGCCTGCTGTACGTCGTCATCGCTGTAAAGGCGATGCCCGCCATCGGTGCGCAGCGGCTTTAGCAGACCATAGCGACGCTGCCACGCCCGCAGGGTGGTGGCGGTGATGCCGCAAAGCCGCGCGAATTCGCCGATGGAGTAAGACATGGATAACGCCCGTAGAAAAAGTTAACTCTCAATATACTACGTATTCTTCCCGGCTGGATGAAGCGTTAACCATTCTGATCTTTACGAGCACATCATATTGAACGGTCCTGGCGGGCAAGGGCGCAGCATCGCCTGGATCCGCTCTTCTTTTAGCGTGTACATCCCGCCAGAGAACGGGTCCACAATCCACCAGCCCAGCACGCCGAAGATAATATTGCCGAAGGTGTACCAGTGGCTGAACCGGTACTCCAGCGGCATCATGACCGAGTAGTAGCCCTGCTGTTTGAGAGTCAGCGTGTAGTCCCGTTTGCCGAAATAACTGCCGTCGGATTTCTTGATAATGACGGACCGCGGCGTCGTGCCGGTGGCGATGATCAGGCCATCGCGGTCGATAATCGAGTAATACGCATGGGGCGGGGTACTGTCGATATACACCATCTCTTCATTGCTGCCCACAATGCTGGCGCAGCCTGACAGCATCAACGGCAGCAGCAGCCGCCAAACCTGTTTTTTCATCCCGATCGCTCCCTCGTGTATAGCGATTCAGAGCGGCACAGGTGAGCTGAAAATTAAGGCATATCGTGCATTTTTCGTAGGGTAATGCCGTCGCGTTTGCATAGACTTGCGTGTAGGGCCGAACGGGGGGAACGATATGAACTGGCAATCTTTTCGCGGTAGTGCTCCGGCAAATATGACCATTTACAGCGCATCGTTTCCCGATGTCAGCGATCAATGGCCGATGAAAGACGATGCCAGGAAAGAGATCGATGCGCTCGATCAGGCCCTGAAGGCTGACCCTCAGCTTCTGCCCCCGCGGCTGGAAGACGGTGAAAACGGATTACCGCTGCTTGTCCCGCAACATCGCTATTCCGAGCAGGCGTACCGCACGCGCCCGGCGCTGGCGGCCTGGCGCGCCCGGCTGGTCCCTTCCGCGCTGGCGCTGTTTGTGGTGCAAAACCCGCTGGAAGATCGGCTGCCGGAAGGCACGCGGATGGACAGCGAAAGCCGCCAGTGGTTTATCCATGCCAATGATGCGATCGGTGTGCGCTCCCGCGCGCAGGTGCTGGGCGCGCTGGTTAATCAATACATTCACAATGAAATCGAAAGTGACTGGATAAGCCTGGCGAGCGGCGCGGCCATTCCGGTGCTGGAGGCGTTGCGCGCCGCAAAGCTGGACGGACAGAGCGTTCACCTGACGCTGGTGGATGATGATGTTGTCGCCCTGCATTGGGCCGAAACGATGGCGGCGCAGGAGGGGCTGATCGTCGGGGAACAGCTGACGTTGCTCAAGCGCCATCTTATCCACCATTTCATCCGCAGTGACGATTTACTGCTGGAACTAGGCGAGCATCAGGCCGAACTGGTCGACGCGCTGGGCATTTTTGAATACTTCAACGACGCGGATGCGGTGATTTTCCTGCAACGCGCGCTCCGGCTGGTGAAACCCGGCGGGGCGGTGATTGTGTCGAATATGCTCACCAGCAGCCCGCAGATTGACTTTACCCTGCGCTGTATCGGCTGGTCGCCTATTTTTCCGCGCACGTTGCAGCAATTGCAGGATATCCATCTTGCGGCGGGGATCCCGGCGGAAAACGTGACGGTGATTGTACCGAAGGATGGGGTGTATGCGGTGATGGAGATTAGGGTTTGATTGGGGGTTTTGCTCGATCGGTTGAGGGAGAGGGTTAGGGGGATATGCTGCTGAAGTGGTTATTCCGTTCACTTTGCGAACCGCGATTCTCTGTCACCACGATACCCGTGAACGTGCCAGGGTGGCTCAATCGCCACCACCCTGGCAACCCGGGCTCCCGGCGGTAAATCGCCGCTTCGCGGTGCCCTCGTCTTATTCCTTCCGGCTGACGGGGACGGGCGCAGGTAACGTCCCTGTAAAGCAGCGCCCTCGACGCACATCCCTGTGCGTCGCCCCTACCTCCAGTCAACGACTCAGCGATTTACAGCCGGACCAGGGCATCGCTGTGGGTTTTGAGTTTTTTGCGGCGGTGATATTGCTGTGCTCGATCGGTCCCCTCTCCCTGAGGGAGAGGGTTAGGGTGAGGGGAAAACCCCGCACCAAACCTAATGCACCCCAACCAACGCCCCCTCAATCCCTTTCAACTTCGCCTGCGCCTGTTTTAATTCGTCCAGCAACCGCTGCTCTTGCTCGCTGTACGCCACCAGAACAATACACCCGTCCATGACTTTGACCGTCACCTGTTGCCCGGTTTCAAACCCAGCGGCGCGCAGCCACTTGCCGGAAAGCATGATGTTCGGCGTGGTTTTGTCGTGAACATTTGGACGATATCCCACAATTATCGTGCGCTCAGTTCCGGTGGTGGTGGTGTCTGGGGTAGAATGCGAATCAGCCATAATCAACTCCTTGATAGTTGGTGAGGTTAGCTCTCGTCAGGTATTGCGAGTACCAGACGAGGGCGTTTAATTCTCAGGTTATTGTGTGCTAAGGTACGTATCTTAATGGTGATATTTTGCTCTCATAGGTACGTACATGTCAACAGCCAAACGCGACCCAAATCAGTCAAAATCCGGAAAAGCACCGACTTTTCAGATTCGCATTACACCGGAGCTGAAGGCTGAGTTTGAGGCCGCTGCAAAAGATGCAGGAATGAGTTTAGGGAATTGGTTGAAGAATTTAGGACGAGAGGAATTACTAAGGCTTGGTAAAAGCCAAAATAAGTAATTATTTTTCTTTAAAAGAAAGTAGTTCTAAATTTTAAAGAATAGTAAAATCATCTACCAAGAAATTTCAGATGATGCCGACTGATTTCCAATTTTTTATTTTGGAAAAAACCATTATTGGGCTCAATTTGGAGCAAATAGTTTATTTTTCCTAAAATTCTTTCATAAATTAATGGGTCCAAAGGAGTGATCGCAGAAAGGTCATTAATGTTTTTCTCCAATATAAAAATATCTTTTCTAAGTTCCCGCTTGAATTTTCTTGGGCATTTCATCGTTCCATTTGTTATAGATACCCCCGTTAGTATTTTTTTTGAGTTCTTCATTTTTATTTTTGTTTTGTCTTTGTTTATAGAAAAACCATTTTCACTTAAGATTCCACATACATATTTTTTGAAGTTTTTGGGTATATGATTTCCAGAAAAAGCCAAATCATCGGCATATCGAGAGTAAATTAAATTAAATTTAAGTGCTAAGGCATTTAGTCTGTTATCAATTGAATGGAAAATAATGTTACTTAATATTGGGCTAGTACTTGAACCTTGTGGAATACGGTTATTTAAACAACATAAAGATGTAATAACAGATGCAGTTGACGCATTGATACCCATATTTATTAAGGAGTTGAATATTTTACTGTTTGTAATGTTACCAAAGAAATCACTGATATCCAGGACCAGTAAAACATCGGATTTCACATGTTTTTCAGCATGCAAAATTGCATTTTTCCCATGAGTATAGGCAAAAACCGCCTCATGTGGTGCAAATCTCTCATCTAAGAAATGATAAATTTTCTTCTGGATAAAATCTAAAAATGGGTAGGGAGCGTTTATCTCCCTAAACCCGCCTCTTTTTTTTTGTAATTTAAATTGCCTATAAAAAGAAGACGGTGACGCAATAATAGGTGATATTAAAGATGGTTTTATATCTTCTAAGTTTAGCGTATCGATAAAATTCTGGACATTCATTATGGTTGCTGGACCCCGACGCTACTTACTTACTTTAACACGGTGTTCACAATTCATGTCAATGAATTGTGAACTACTGTACTTCGTCTTGACGAAGTACAGTACATCAGTTCAGTGGCTAAAACCAACCTAAACGAACGAGGCGTATACACCTCAAAATGCTAGCGTTGGAATCCAGCAACACAATAATATCATAATGTTAAAAATGTTCAATTTTTTTATTTGAATAAACTAACGCATTTGGTTTTTTTGTTTTAAAGTAAAAGTTGAGCATCTTTAGATCTTGGTTAGAATGTTTTTCTTTTAGTTTAATCATTCTTCCAGATTTTATAATAAGCCCCGTTTCTAAAAGTTCACCTACAGATTCCAATATTATTTTTATAGGAGCTCTATATTTTTGGTGAAAATAATAAAGTTCATGCCATTGGCCATCAAGTAAAGTATGAACTATTTCTTTGACACATATTTTTAAATAAGAATTCATATGTTTATCCCGCCCTAGTTAATAATGTACAATGACGGGCGTCATTTTTGATTATTGGCCACCATAACACTGGGAAAACATTGTTTGGGCAGTTATCGTTCGCACCACAGTAAAGGGTTTCGCTGCGATTAAAACCTAACGAATAATCTGGAAGAGATTTATTTTTGTATCGTTTGCCTAGTTTATTTTCTAATGAAAGCATAATATCAATGTAATATTCAATCTGAGTTAAAGAAAAACTTTCCGATATTCCCTTGAGTAATACGTGCTTAACATAAATTAATGATTCCGATTTTTCAGAAAAAGCCTTTAATCCAAACTGCATCCCTGCAAATCCAGTGATAAAAATATTTATCGTGTTAACATCAATTCCATTTTCGCTTAAGAGTTTCTTCAACCATTTTTCTTTTCTTTCAATTTTACCACCTGTTCCTATGAAATCATCGAATAGGACAACATTATCACCATTTTTTATATGATCTATTGCAGATGGTATATTAGCTATGTATCGATTGTGCCATTCTTCAATCGGTTTTATTTTATTTTTTAATTTTTGAAGTCCAGCACTAGAGCCATCTACCTCAGATTTGTTTGCAACAGCAACGATCCAAGTATTTTCGGGTGATAATTTCCACTCATTAATCTTTGAGTTTAATGCAAGACAGGCTTCTCGCTCTTTAATGTCATTTAAATAAAAGAATCTTTTTAATAACTCACATAAGAGTTTTTTTTGATCATGATTGTCACAGAATTCAAATAAAGTAATTAATTCATCTTCGAAATTTTGTATCCAAGGTTGGGCATCAATTACTTCAACAATGAAATTGAAATTTATTTCTTCAGATACTTTATTTCTTAATGGACTATTACTGTTCATGCCACAAGATTTCCTTTTTTTTCATTAAGTGAGTGATAATCTATACTTAATTTAACATGCTTTTTTAGAGCAAGGAAACAGAATTGTATAAAATTTATACGCGCTAGAAAATCTAGTGAATTGTATAAAGAGAAATAATTAAAAAAACTATGCAGATTCCAACAAAATTTACAAAAAACGATAAAAGGATCTTATCGATTTTGTATTGGCGGAAGATCACAGGAGTCGAACCTGCCCGGGAACGCTGGCGTCCCCAACTGGATTTGAAATCCAGCCACCTCACCGGAGATGACGATCTTCCGCGCCTCGATTGCTACATGGAGGCGGTGCGCATTATAGCTACTTTCAGGCATTTACCACATCATTTCGCACACTTTTTTCACCCCTCTTTTGACCTGTATTACCCCCTTTCGGTTAATTCCTAAGAAAATCCTCAGGTTAGCCTTTCTCTCCCGAGTTTTACCGCGATCACAAAAAAGAAGAAACGTAAGTTACTAACGAGAAAACAGAATACCCGCTCGCCAAAGGATGGTTTACAAGTTAAGTCACCGGTCTCAGCGCCCCTACAGCGTCAAAGGATTACAAAAATGAAGAGCGAAGTATTATCCGTTAAGGAAAAGATTGGCTACGGCATGGGTGATGCCGCCAGCCACATTATTTTTGATAACGTCATGTTGTACATGATGTTTTTTTATACTGATATTTTCGGCATTCCCGCCGGGTTTGTCGGCACCATGTTCCTGCTGGCGCGTGCGCTGGATGCGATTTCTGACCCGTGCATGGGCCTGCTGGCCGACCGTACCCGCAGCCGTTGGGGTAAATTCCGCCCGTGGATCCTGTTTGGCGCGATTCCGTTCGGTATCGTATGTGTGCTGGCGTACACCACGCCGGACCTCAGCCTGAACGGTAAAATGGTTTACGCCGCCATCACCTACACCCTGCTGACCCTGCTCTATACCGTGGTCAATATTCCGTACTGCGCGCTGGGCGGTGTGATCACCAACGACCCGACGCAGCGTATCTCCCTGCAATCCTGGCGCTTTGTGCTGGCGACGGCGGGCGGCATGCTCTCCACCGTGCTGATGATGCCGCTGGTGAAGCTGATTGGCGGTGAAGACAAAGCCTTCGGCTTCCAGGGCGGGATCGCCGTGCTGTCGGTGGTGGCATTCCTGATGCTGGCGTTCTGCTTCTTCACCACCAAAGAGCGCATCCAGGTGCCGCCAAGCACCACCTCCATGCGTGAAGACCTGCGCGACATCTGGCACAACGACCAGTGGCGCGTGGTCGGTGTTCTCACCATTCTCAATATCCTCGCCGTCTGCGTGCGTGGCGGTGCGATGATGTATTACTGCACCTGGATTATCGGCTCGCCGGAAGTGTTCGTCGCGTTCCTCACCACTTACTGCGTCGGCAACCTGATTGGCTCCGCGCTGGCCAAACCGCTTACCGACTGGAAATGCAAAGTCAGCGTCTTCTGGTGGACCAACGCCCTGCTGGCGGTGGCGAGCGTGGCGATGTTCTTCGTGCCGATGCATGCCACCGTCATGATGTTCAGCTTTATCTTTGTGATAGGGGTTCTGCACCAGCTGGTGACGCCGATCCAGTGGGTCATGATGTCCGATACCGTTGATTATGGCGAATGGACCAACGGCAAACGTCTGACCGGCATCAGCTTTGCGGGGACGCTGTTTGTGCTGAAGCTGGGTCTGGCACTGGGCGGCGCAATGATTGGCTGGATGCTGGCGGGCGGGGGCTATGACGCCGCCGCCAAAACCCAGAACAGCGCCACGATTAACATCATTATCGGCCTGTTTACGCTGGCGCCTGCGGTCTGCTACGTGCTCAGCGCGATTATTGCGAAACGCTATTACACCCTGAAGACCCCGTTCCTGACCAAAATCATGGGCGAGCTGGCGCAAGGCGCACGCCGTAACCAGCAGGCGTTCGACGACCTGCCGGTCAGCAAAGAATTACAGAACTAAGAGGAAGAAAGTATGAAAATCAGTGACGGAAACTGGCTTATTCAACCGGGCCTGAATGTGACCTATCCGGTTCAGGTGTTCGACGTGGAACAGCAGGGCAACGACCTGGTGGTGTATGTCGCACCGCGCGACGTGCGTGAACGCACCTGGCAACTCGACACATTGATGTTTACGGTTCGCCTGTTCTCGCCGCAGGAGGGTATCGTGGGGGTGCGTATCGAGCACTTCCAGGGTGCGCTGGACAACGGTCCGCACTATCCACTGAATGTTCTGAAAGACGTTAAGGTTGAGATTGAAAATACGGCGGAATTTGCCGAGCTGAAAAGCGGTAACATCAGCGTGCGAGTCACGAAAGGTGAGTTCTGGGCGCTGGATTTCCTGCGCGATGGCCAGCGCATCACCGGCAGTCAGCTGAAAAATAACGGCTACGTGCAGGACGGCAACACTGACAGCAACTATATGTTCGAGCGTCTGGACTTAGGGGTCGGCGAAGCGGTGTACGGCCTTGGCGAGCGTTTTACCGCGCTGGTGCGTAACGGCCAGACGGTCGAAACCTGGAACCGTGACGGCGGCACCAGCACCGAACAGTCGTACAAGAATATTCCGTTCTACCTCACTAACCGCGGTTACGGCGTGCTGGTGAACCATCCGGAAAATGTATCGTTTGAAGTCGGCTCGGAGAAAGTCTCCAAAGTGCAGTTCAGCGTCGAAGGCGAGTATCTGGAATATTTTGTAATCGACGGCCCGACGCCGAAAGAGGTGCTGAACCGCTATACGCAGTTCTCCGGCCGTCCGGCGCTGCCGCCAGCCTGGTCGTTCGGCCTGTGGCTCACCACGTCGTTTACTACTAACTATGACGAAGCCACGGTCAACAGCTTTATTGACGGCATGGCCGATCGCGATCTGCCGCTGCACGTCTTCCACTTCGACTGCTTCTGGATGAAGGCGTTCCAGTGGTGCGATTTTGAGTGGGACCCGGTCACCTTCCCCGATCCGGAAGGGATGATTCGTCGCCTGAAGGACAAAGGGCTGAAAGTCTGCGTGTGGATCAACCCGTATATCGGCCAGAAATCACCGGTATTTAACGAGCTGAAAGAGAAAGGCTATTTGCTGAAACGCCCGGATGGCTCGGTGTGGCAGTGGGACAAATGGCAGCCGGGACTGGCGATTTATGACTTCACCCATCCGGAAGCCTGCCAGTGGTACGCGGACAAGCTGAAAGGGCTGGTTGATATTGGCGTCGATTGTTTCAAGACCGACTTCGGCGAGCGCATTCCGACCGATGTGGTGTGGCATGACGGCTCCGATCCACAGAAGATGCACAACCACTACGCGTATATCTACAACGAGCTGGTGTGGGATGTGTTGAAAGAGACGGTGGGCGAAGAAGAGGCGGTGCTGTTTGCGCGCTCTGCGTCGGTCGGTGCGCAGAAGTTTCCGGTGCATTGGGGCGGTGACTGCTATGCCAACTACGAGTCTATGGCAGAAAGCCTGCGCGGCGGGCTGTCGATTGGTTTGTCGGGCTTTGGCTTCTGGAGCCATGATATCGGTGGATTCGAGAATACCGCGCCAGCGCACGTCTACAAACGCTGGTGTGCGTTCGGGCTGTTCTCCAGCCATAGCCGCCTGCACGGCAGCAAATCGTACCGTGTGCCGTGGGCATACGACGATGAGTCCTGCGACGTGGTGCGCCACTTCACTCAGCTAAAATGCCGGATGATGCCGTATCTGTACCGCCAGGGCGCGCTGGCCCGCGAGTTTGGAACGCCGATGCTGCGTGCGATGATGCTCGAATTCCCTGACGATCCGGCGTGTGACTACCTCGATCGCCAGTATATGCTCGGCGATGCGGTGATGGTCGCGCCCGTATTCAGTGAAGCCGGTGATGTGCAGTTTTACCTGCCGGAAGGCCGCTGGACGCATCTGTGGCATAACGACGAAGTGCAGGGCAGTCGTTGGCACAAACAGCAGCACGACTTCCAGAGTCTGCCGGTCTATGTGCGCGAAAATACGCTTCTGGCGCTGGGTGACAATAATCAGAAACCTGATTATGCGTGGAATCACGGCACGGCCTTCCAGCTCTTTAGCCTGGCAGACGGTTGCTCGGCGGTGAGTGAAGTGCCTGCGGCGGATGGTTCGGTGGTGTTTACGCTGACGGCTTCTCGCCAGGGCGACACCGTGACGGTGAAAGGTGAAGGCGATGCGCAAAACTGGTCGGTTTGCCTGCGCAATGTGCAGCAGATCGCTGGCGTCAAAGGCGGCTCACATGCGGGCAGCGAGTGGGGCGTGGTAGTGAAATCCGCAGGGAATGAAGTGGTGATCAAACTGTAGTGCTGTTTCCCCTCACCCTGACCCTCTCCCCATAGGGGAGAGGGGATTTGTCCGGAGCCGGGCTGGCTTCTTCTGTGGCTTGTCGCCCGAAAAAAAAGACCGCGTAGTTCAGTTCCCTCTCCCTTGAGGGAGGGGATTTGTTCGTAGCAGGGGCTGACTTCTTCTGTGGCCTTTCGCCCGATATAAAAGACCGTGCAGTTCAGTTCCCTCTCCCCATAGGGGAGAGGGGATTTGTCCGGAGCCGGGCTGACTTCTTCTGGGGCTTGTCGCCCGAGACAAAAGACCGCGCAGTTCAGTTCCCTTTCCCTTGAGAGAGGGGATTTGTTCGGAGCCGGGCTGACTTCTTCTGTGGTTTGTCGCCCGATATAAAAGACCGCGCAGCTCAGTTCCCTCTCCAATCAGAGAGGGGGGATTTGTTCGATATAAAAGACCGCACTGTTCAGTTCCCTCTCCCTTGAGGGAGAGGGCTAGGGTGAGGGGGAAGCCGACGGCTCCGCGGCCGGAGTCGTCGAAACCACCCCTCCCGTCATGGTCTGTATCACCTGCTGTTTATCCATATTCACGGCGCTCAACTTCCCGTTAACCGTTGGTTTCAGCGGCGCGTTGTCCTGCACGCTGCCGCTTGCGGTCAACAGGATATTGCCGTCGCCACTAACAGGAAGCGCCGGCCAGCCCCACTGCTGGAGGATATTAAGCGGCACGCCGCGCCCGTTCAGGCTGACGGTGGTTTGTCGCTGCGGGAGCTGCGATACGGCGGCTGTCGCCTCCAGAATTCCTTTCTCGGTAAACGCGCTGAGTTCGGTGATATTCACTGTTGAAGCATTGGCGGCCAACGCCAGCGACGGACGACGGACATCCACGCGGTTGAATGTTGCCGCTGCACCGTTGAGCGTGGCGTTACCGCTCCACACGCCCCACTGGTGCGCTTTCGCCAGCTGCAGATTGGCGCCATAGCCATCGAGAGCGGTAATCTGCCACGGGAAAGCCGGATCGATATCAATGACCAGATTTCGGCTCAGACCGAATTTTTTCAGCGTCACGCTGTTGAGCCACTCCGGAAGCGGATCCATCCACAGGGTTTTCCAGTTTTGCGGAAGCGTGTATTCCAGCCCGGCCACGGCAACATCGTCCAGCACCAGCGCTTTACCGTTACGCAGCCAGTTACCGGACGTGCGCACCATGCCCCCTTCCCAGCGGGAGGTGAACTGGCGCAGCGCAATGCCCTGTGGCGAGAATTCCGCATTCATAATCGGGTCGAAAAGATGCAGAGAACCATAGATCAATTCGCTGGCATTCATGGATAAACGCCCTTCCTGGCTCTGCCAGTCGCCTTTACTTAACGTGAGATTACGCAGGCTTAAATCAAGGTCGGTCACTGCCCAGTCCGGTCCTTGCAGACGTGCGTCGGTGACCTCCAGGCGACCAATTTGCAGCGAAGGCAGCGTGGTAATGGGCGCAAAGAAATCCATGAATGATTTGTCGCTTTGCAGACGAATGTCGTTCAGGCGCATAGTGTCGATGACCCAGCCCCCGTCAGCGTTACGCCGCGCGGTGCCGGTCAGCGAGCCACGGGCCATATCGGCGCCGATAGTGCCCAAATTCACCTCTTTGTCGTTCAACTCGCCCTGGATCAGCACATTGCTCGCAGGCACGCCATTGAGGGTGAGGGATCCGGCGCTCATCTGAATCTGCGCTTTTTTGCCGAGCACATTGCCTGCTTCCGGCTGCCAGGGGCTCACGCCGCCTGTTACTTTCTGCGCACTCAGATCCCACGCAGTATTGGGGCTGTTAAACGCCATGTTATTCAGCTGCAGGCGGTCGGCCTGGAAGGGGAGCGGAGCGGTCTGCGGCGAGAGATTGAGCGTGCCATCGGTCAGGGTGATGGTATCCATATGCACGGGATCGGTGAGCTGGCGACTGCTCAGGCCAATATCGACCGTTTTTGCCACCAGTGTGGCCGGTTTGCCGTCGCGACCAAAGGTGACATTTTCCAGAATGAGGTGAGAAGGGGATGAAAACCGGTGATCCATCAGATCAAAATTGAGTTCGTAATCGGTATTAACCGTCACCCAACTGCTCACCTGAGCCGCGCCCCAGCGGGTCTGAATAAGAAAATAAAAGGCCAGGACTGCGATCATGACCGCAATCAAAATCCAGAGGAGTAGCTTTCCAATAAATTTCATCGTCTTCCATCCCGTCAAACGCACATAGAGGAGTTATGCACGATTTATGCGCAATGCTCAAGGCGGGATTCGTGTCATTAGGTATCACGGCAGGCAATGAGAGCCTGCCGTGATAACCGTTAGTTTTTTTCAGGCGGGAAAACGAGGTTCAGAATGATGGCAGTGATGCCGCCAGCGGCAATCCCCGAGGAGAGCAGATTTTTCACCCAGTCTGGCGCAAATTGCAGGATCAGCGGCTGCTGAGAAACCCCCAGGCCTACGGCCAGGGAGAGCGCGATAATCATGATCGCACGGCGGTTTAACGGCTCACGGGAGACAATACGCACGCCGGAAGCGGCGATAGTGCCGAACATCACCAGCGTTGCACCGCCCAGCACCGGTTCAGGAATGTGCTGCACAAAACCACTCACCGCCGGGAACAGTCCGAGGACGATCAGCATCAGCGCAACCACAAAGCCCACGTAGCGGCTGGCTACGCCGGTCAACTGGATCACGCCGTTATTCTGGCCGAAGCAGGAATTCGGGAAGGTGTTGAATACGGCCGAGACAAACGAGTTCAGGCCATTCGCCAGCACGCCGCCTTTTAAGCGTTTCATATAGAGCGGGCCAGAAACGGGCTGTTCTGAGACGTCTGAGGTGGCCGTGATGTCGCCGATGGTTTCCAGCGAGGTAATCATAAATACCAGCATCAGCGGCAGCAGCAGGCTCCAGTCGATACCTAAGCCGTAATACAGCGGCGTCGGGACCATGATCAGCGGGCTGTTGGCTGGAGCGGTGTTCTCCGGCAGCATGCCCAGCGCCCAGGCCATCAGATATCCGGCCGCCATCGCGATCACCAGAGAAGCCACACGCAGGTACGGGTTACGCTGACGGTTGAGCAGAATAATAATTGCCAGCACCACGCCCGCCAGCAGCAGGTTTTTCGGTGCGCCAAAGGTGTGGTCGCTCATGGCCGCATAGCCGCCGCCGATAGAGGTCAGGCCTACCTGAATCAATGACAGGCCGATAATCATGACCACTACGCCGGAAACCAGCGGCGTGATCACCCGGCGCGCCAGATGCAGGACGCGGGAGATCACCATTTCCGTACAGCTTGCCAGCATCAGCGTGCCAAACAGCGCCGCCATCATCGTCGGCACATCGGCACCGCCGGTTTTCAGTGCTGTTCCACCCATGATCAGCGGAGCCACAAAGTTAAAGCTGGTGCCCTGAATCGAGAGCAGCCCTGACCCGACCGGACCCCAGGCTTTAATTTGAATAATCGAGGCTACACCGGATGCAAACAGCGACATGCTGATGATGTGTTGAGTGTCCTGGGCGGGTAATCCCAGCGCCTGGCAAATCAGCAGGGCAGGTGTGATAACGGCCACGAACATCGCCAGCAGGTGCTGACATGCTGCGAACAGAGTCTGTGCCAGAGGCGGGCGGTCTTCAAGGCGGTAAATTAATTCACTATTATATTGAACCTGCGCAATCGGTTGCGCATCTGGCGACTCTACGGCGTTAACGGACATCGGCGGCAATCCCACGGTGGAAAAGCGGGCATTTTATCTGACCGAATGGTAAAAGCAAACGATTGCATTTAAAAAATTTAAAAGCGTATCTGGCGGGATTTATCAGGCGTTGGAATAACGTTCGGTTTCCGGCATCCAGCGCTCAATCAATGCGGCGGCCTGGGCAGGATGGCGTTCATGAATGTAGCGTGCAAGCCTTTGAACTTCCGGGATGAGAGACTGATCGCGCAGCAAGTCGGCGACTTTGAATTCGGCATTACCGGTCTGGCGAGTGCCTAACAGTTCACCAGGCCCACGGATCTCAAGATCTTTTTGCGCAATCACAAAGCCGTCATTGCTGTCGCGCAGGACCTGCAGGCGCATTTGTGCCGTTTTGGAAAGCGGGGATTTGAACAGCAGCACGCAGTGGGAAGCGACTGCACCACGGCCAACGCGGCCCCGCAGCTGGTGGAGTTGCGCAAGACCCAGACGCTCCGGGTTTTCGATGATCATCAGGCTGGCGTTGGGGACATCCACACCCACTTCGATGACCGTTGTGGCGATCAGCAAATGCAAATCGCCCTGTTTGAACGACTGCATCACGGATTGTTTTTCCGAGGGTTTCATACGGCCATGCACCAGTCCGACGTTCAGCTCGGGTAGCGCCAGCTTCAGCTCTTCCCACGTCGCCTCTGCGGCCTGGGCTTCCAGCAGGTCGGACTCTTCAATGAGTGTGCAAACCCAATATGCCTGTCTGCCTTCCTGAGTGCAGGCATGGCGTACTCGTTCGATGATCTCTGAGCGGCGCGTGTCCGGGATAGCCACCGTGGTGACCGGCGTTCGTCCCGGAGGGAGTTCGTCGATAGTCGATGTATCCAGATCGGCATAGGCGGTCATCGCCAGTGTTCGTGGGATGGGAGTGGCCGTCATGATCAGCTGGTGAGGGTGAAAGCCTTGTTGAAGCCCTTTTTCCCACAGCGCCAGCCGCTGATGCACGCCAAAGCGGTGCTGTTCGTCGATGATCACCAGCGCAAGGCCGTTAAACTGCACCTGTTCCTGGAAAATAGCGTGGGTACCGACAATCATCTGTACCTGACCGCTGGCGATGGCTTCCTGTTGCGCAAGACGTGCTTTGCCTTTTTGCTTTCCGGCCAGCCAGCCCACTTCAATGCCAAGCGGGGCGAACCAGTGACGGAAGTTATTGGCGTGTTGCTCGGCAAGCAGTTCTGTCGGTGCCATCAGCGCCACCTGTTTACCGTGAGCAATGGCGCGCAATGCAGCCAGCGCGGCAACCAGCGTTTTACCGGAACCTACGTCTCCCTGAACCAGGCGCATCATCGGCACGTCGAGCGCCATATCGCGTTCGATCTCTGCGGTGACCCGCGCCTGTGCGCCAGTCGGTTTGAAAGGCAGCGAGGCCAGAAGCTTATTTTTTAACGCATCGCTTACAGCAAGGGATTGCGCATGAAAACGCTGGGCACCGGCGCGAAGCGCCAGCATGCTTAGGTTATGTGCCAGCAACTCTTCAAGAATAAGCCGACGCTGTGCCGGGTGCTGGCCGCTTTCTAGATCGCTGAGCTGTAAAGAGGGCGGCGGGCGGTGCAGTGTGCGAATAGCTTCCGGCAGGCTCATCATCCCCTGTGCCAGCTCGGGCGGCAGCAGCTCGGTAATGGCGCAAGTATCGAGCAGTTCAAGCGCCTGATCGGTAAGTTTGCGCAGCGTTGCCTGTTTAACGCCTTCGGTCGTGGGATAAACTGGAGTGAGTGTCTCTTGCAGTTCCGGCGTACTGAGATCGCCCTGCACGCGGTATTCCGGGTGGATCATCTCCGCGCCGTATTTGCCTCGTTTGGCTTCGCCATACGCCAGCACCCGACGCCCTGCGGCGAGGCTATTTTTCATCGCCGCGCTGAAGTTAAAGAATCGCATGGTGAGAATGCCGGAACCATCACTGATCTGACACGTCATCATTCGGCGGCCGCCAAAAGAGATATTACAGTTCAGGACTTCGCCTTCCACGGTGGCGTAGATACCAGGTAGCAGATCGCCGATGGCATAAAGCTGGGTGCGATCTTCGTATCGCAAAGGGAGATGCAGGAGCAGATCCTGCACGGTGTGCAGACCGATTTTTGCCAGCTTATTGCTTTGCGCCGCGCCAACGCCCGTTAGCGTATTCAGCGGAACGGCATCGAGCAGGCGGCCGTTCATTACTCTTCATCCTTCAGGCGGTCTTCATTTCTTCCGGCTACATAGCGCGCGGGATTGTGCTCATTTATCGTAGCAGTGACGCCGGGATGATTGCGGGTTTCCTGGGATGATTGCATTGTTGTCCACCACGCGGCATCGGCTTCGATTTCACCTTGTGCGTTGACGTGGGGATAGGGCAGGTTTTTTTGCTTTGCGACGCGGGCAAGGACAGGATAACCCCCCTCGAACAACAGACGCTGCTGTTCATCTTCAGGAAGCATGCTGTTTTCGCGCTCATACATCCCCGCATTCTGCCGCTGGCGCTGCGCTTCATACAAAATCAGCGCGGAGGCAACAGATACATTTAAGGACTGCACCATGCCCGTCATCGGGATAATAATGTCTTGATCCGCCAGATCCAGCGCTTCCTGGGTGATCCCGGTTTTTTCCTGACCCATCAGAATGCAGGTTGGGCGGGTATAATCAATCTCGCGAAAATCGACGGCTTTATCAGAAAGATGGGTCGCCAGAATCTGCATACCGCAGCCTTTCAGATGCGATACGGCTTCGGCAATCGTGGGATGGGTTTTGACCGTCACCCAACTGTTACTGCCCGCCGCGCTGGAGGCCATGGTGCGTATCCGGTTGCCGGGCCAAACCGCGTGGACTTCATGTACGCCCACGGCGTCCGCAGTGCGAACGATGGCAGAGACATTATGAGGTTTATGAACCTGCTCCATACAGACCGTCAGGTCAGGCTGACGTCTGGCGAGCATCTCACATATACGCGCATAACGCTGTGAATTCATAAACACTGCATCCTTCAAATTGCCTCGACTCGTTATTCGGCCCATTTATGGGCCTCACCCCGACGGGGCCAGCGCAAGCGCTGTTCATAATGATTCTGTGTTTAAGGCTAGTTTCGGTTACGGGTGACTTTAATGACGTCCGGCATAACGCGGATTTTGCGCATAATATTGGCCAGATGTACACGATCGCGGGCGGTCAGACGAATAAACGCGCTATATACGCGACCATCTTTTTCTTCCGTGTTCAGACTCTGAATATTAGAGGTGGCAGTGTTAATCGCCGCCGTCAGATTCGCCAGTGCGCCCTGATGGTTGAACATATCGACCTTAATTTCGGTGATAAATTCCTGCTCAGTCTCTTTATCCCACTCAACGGCCATGAACTTCTCAGGCTCTTTTTGGTAGCCACGGATGTTACGACAGGATTCGTGATGGATAACCAGACCTTTGCCCGGACTCACATGCGCGATGATCGGATCGCCAGGAATGGGTCGGCAGCATTTAGCGAAGGTGATAAGCACCCCGTCTGCGCCTTTGATCGGCAGGTGACCGTGGCCTTGCGTCGTAGGCTGTGCAGCAGAAGCTTCTCCCTGCTGAAGATTCTTGGCGACCACAACGCTCATGGCATTACCAAGCCCGATTTCTGCCAGCAGATCGTCCAGCGCGGCGAGCTTCATGCGCTCAAGCTCACGTTGAATATTCTCCGGCGGAATTTCGGCCAGCTTACGGCTGCCACCCAACGCGTGGTTAAGCAGGCGACGTCCCAGGCTGACGGAATCGTCACGCTTGAGGTTTTTCAACAACTGGCGGATCTTCGCGCGCGCTTTCGAGCTCACAACAAAGTTCAGCCACGCCGCATTCGGACGTGCGCCAGGAGCTGTAATGATTTCGACCGTCTGGCCGCTGGTGAGCGGCTGGGACAGCGGATACGGCTGGCGATCAACTCGTGCGCCAACACAGGCATGGCCAATGTCGGTATGCACGGCATACGCGAAATCGACCGGCGTTGCACCCGCGGGCAGTTCAACAATGCGCCCTTCAGGTGTGAAAACGTAAATCTCATCCGGGAAGAGATCGGATTTGACGCTCTCGATAAATTCAAACGAACTACCGGCGCTTTGTTGCAGTTCCAGCAGGCTCTGCATCCAGCGCTGGGCGCGGATTTGCGCGGTAGTGCTGGTCTCGCCGTGCTCTTTGTAAGCCCAGTGCGCCGCAACACCCATTTCCGCCATTTGGTCCATGTCTTCGGTACGGATTTGTACCTCAACCGGTACGCCGTGCGGACCAATCATCGAGGTGTGCAAAGACTGATATCCGTTCGCCTTTGGAATGGCAATGTAGTCTTTGACACGCCCCGGACGGGGTTTGTACAGGCTGTGCATCTGGCCGAGCACGCGGTAACAGGTATCAGAATCATGAACGATGACGCGAAACGCGTAGATGTCCATGATCGAGTGAAAACGCTGCTCTTTGAGCACCATTTTGCAGTAAATGGAGTAGAGATGTTTTTCGCGACCGCTCACACGGCACGGAATTCCCGCTTCTTGCAAACGTCCTTCGATTTCAGAAAGGATCTTTTGAATCATCTCTTTACGATTGCCGCGCGCGGCTTTCACCACCTCTTTAATCACCCGATAGCGATTAGGGTACAGCGCTTCAAAGCCCAGCTCTTCCAGCTCGGTTTTGATGTGGTGGATACCTAAACGGTGCGCCAGTGGGCTATAGATTTCGAGGGTTTCGCGAGCAATGCGGCGACGTTTGTCCGGGCGTAGTGAGCCCAGTGTGCGCATATTATGAGTGCGGTCAGCGAGTTTAATGAGTATGACGCGGATATCCTGCACCATCGCCATAATCATCTTGCGGAAGTTTTCGGCTTGCGCCTCTTTCTTGTCGCGGAATTTCAGCTTATCAAGCTTAGAGACCCCTTCCACCAGTTCTGCAACGCTTTTGCCAAAAAGCTGTTCCATATCCTGGTAGGTGGCGGGGGTATCTTCGATCACGTCATGCAGCAGAGCGGCCATCAGTGTTTCATAGTCGAGTTTCATCTCGGCCAGAATACAGGCCACCGCTACCGGGTGCGTGATATAGGGTTCACCGCTTGAACGTGTCTGGCCCTCGTGAGCGTCACGTGCAACGAGATACGCCTGCTGAAGACGCTTAATCTGGTCTTCTGGCAGGTAGTGTTGAATCAGCTGATTCAGGCTTTCAAACAGATACAAGGGCGACCCGCAGGTTTAATTAACGACGACCTTCAGCAATGGCGGTTACGGCCTGCAGTTCTGCGGCTTCCTGCTCTTGCTGCTCCTGGCGCTCACGTACGTCGAGGATCTGGTTGTTGATCAGACCTTCTTCGATTTCGCGCAGCGCGATAACGGTGGTTTTATCGTTTTCTTCCGGTACCAGCGGATCTTTGCCACCGGACTGCATCTGACGAGCGCGACGCGCGGCGACCAGTACCAGGTCAAAACGGTTACCAATTTTCTCTACAGCGTCCTGAACAGTTACGCGTGCCATACTTAAAATGCTCCACAGATGAAGAAATGACTGGGCATGATACTGAATGTGGGTTCAGTCTGCCAACAGTTTGGTGATTAAAGCGTCATGTCGCTGCTTCTGGCGGCTCATACGCAGACGTTCTGCACGAATGATAGTTTTCAAATCGCCTAATGCGGTATCAAAATCATCATTCACGATAAGGTAATCATATTCGGCGTAATGGCTCATTTCTGCAACTGCCTGCGCCATACGTTTTGCGATAACTTCTTCGCTGTCCTGACCACGGCCACGCAGACGGCGGTCCAACTCTTCTTTCGACGGCGGTAAAATAAAGATACTCCGCGCCTGTGGCATCTTCTTACGAATTTGCTGCGCGCCCTGCCAGTCGATATCCAGAAACACATTCACGCCTGTCGCCAGAATCTGCTCAATGGTTTCACGCGAAGTACCGTAGTAGTTACCGAATACTTCCGCATGTTCAAGAAACGCATCTCTGCCAATCATCATTCGGAATTCGTCATGATTAACAAAGAAATAGTGTTCACCGTGCACTTCACCCGGACGCGGGGAACGCGTGGTGTGAGAAACCGAAACTTGCGTATCGTACAACGGTTGGGTTTTTAACAGTGCCTGAATCAGGCTGGATTTACCCGCGCCACTTGGGGCAGAAACAATATAAAGCGTGCCTTGAGCCATGAGAGTCTTTTGTATGTGTTAGCGATGAAGTCCTACATACGGGCTTATTATACACGTCGGCGCAGTGTGACGTAGTCTTTGTCACACTTTTTCCACTGGATTATTGATTTTTGCGTACCGTTTTCCGGTTTTACCCGCCGTTTGCTGCAATCAGAACATAACGCGGAAGCAAGCTCGTAAATCGTGGTTTTGCCGCTAGCCAGGTTAAAACAGCAGGGTTATACCTTTCGCAAAACAGGGAGATATCGCGATGTGGAAATGGGCTGGATTGGTGTTGATGCTGTGGAATGGCTGCGTGATGGCGGTTTGTCCCGCCTGGTCGCATGCAAAAGCAGATCAGGAAATGGCAAAACTGAGTGCGCAGATCGCCCGCTGGAGTGAGGCGTACTGGCAGGAGGGGAAAAGCGAAGTCAGCGATGAGGTTTACGATCAGCTTAGTGCGCGGCTCGCACATTGGCGGTTTTGCTTCAACAACGAACCCACTTCCGATGACATCCCACCTGCCAGTGGGACGGTGAAACACCCTATTGCGCATACGGGTGTGCATAAGGTTGTGGGCATAAATGAGTTACGCCAGTGGATGAAAGCGCACCACGATCTGTGGGTGCAGCCGAAAGTGGACGGCGTGGCGTTGACGCTGGTCTATCGCAAGGGCAAGTTAGTGCAGGCCATTAGTCGTGGCGACGGAATGAAAGGAGAGGACTGGACGGCGCAGGTGCAAAAAATACCGTCGATTCCGTTAACTCTGCAGGGAGCGTTGGCGGACAGTGTTTTGCAGGGCGAACTGTTTTTACGCAGCGAAGGGCATATCCAGCAGCAGAAAGGGGGAATGAATGCGCGCGCTAAAGTCGCTGGCATGATGATGCGTCAGAATGGTAAGCCGGCGCTGGATAATATTGGCGTTTTTATCTGGGCCTGGCCCGATGGCCCCTCTTCAATGCCGCAGCGCGTCACTGAACTGGCGAAAGCGGGGTTTTCTCTGACCGGGCGTTATACGCGCGCAGTCCGCACTGCAGAAGAGGTGGAGCAAAACAAAACCGATTGGCTGACATCCGTTTTGCCCTTTGCCACGGACGGCATTGTGGTGCGTTCCGCAATCGAACCTGCGGGTGAGCACTGGCAGCCTGGAGCAGGAGACTGGGTGGTTGCATGGAAGTATTCGCCCATCTCACAGCTTGCAGAGGTTAAAGCCATTCAGTTTGCGGTTGGGCGAACGGGCAAGATCTCTGTTGTCGCCTCTCTTGAACCTGTGCAACTGGATGACAAACGGGTACAGCGAGTGAGTCTCGGTTCCGTAGGGCGCTGGCGGACACTGGATATCGCGCCTGGCGATCAGGTACTGGTAAGTCTGGCGGGGCAGGGCATTCCCCGGCTGGATAAGGTTGTGTGGCGGGGTGTGGACCGCGTGAAACCGACGCCACCGTCCTCGCATTTTAGCCCGCTGACCTGCTTTTACGCGTCGCCAGAATGTCTGGAACAGTTTTTTGCCCGTTTAGTCTGGCTGAGTTCGAAGCAGATGCTCGATATCGAAGGACTGGGTGAGTCAGGCTGGCGGCTATTACATCAGGTTCATCATTTCGAACATATTTTCTCCTGGCTGTCGCTGACTCAGGAGCAGCTCCAGAATACGCCAGGCTTAAATGCTTCGCGGGGATTACAGCTATGGCATCGTTTTGAGCGGGTACGTCATCAGCCTTTTATGCGTTGGATAGGTGCGCTAAGTGTGCCGCTGCCTCAGGCTGCAGCAAAGGCGCTGACAGAACATTCATGGCAGCAATTACGCGACAAAGAGGCGGTGAGCTGGCGCCTGCTTCCCGGTGTCGGCCCGGAGAAAGCACGAAAGCTGGTCGAGTTTTTTCACGATCCAGCTATCGCGGCTATGGCAGCCTGGTTGCGAACGCAAGGCATACTGGGGTTTTAGAGCGAACCTGTTATAGAGATATGCAGCGATTTTACCATTCATTGCCCATTGCAAAGCACTCAATGCGCATCGTGTTTGTAATGAAAAACAGGAAGCCCCAATTTTAAGCGCAGCGCCAGCATACGTGCGGTAAAACCGAATAGGAGGGTGGCGATAACGACGACATCATGGCTCGACACGTAATGCTGCAGGGCGATATACAAGACGGCGGAAGCGAACGAAATACCCGCGTAAAGCTCTTTCTGGAACACCAGGGGAATGCGTTTACAGAACATATCGCGTAAAACACCGCCAAACACACCCGTCACAACGGCAGCGATGGTAGCGATAATAGGCCCCTCGCCCATATCCAGCGCAATTTGCGCACCGATAATGGAAAACACAATCAACCCTAAAGCATCCAGGACCAAAAACAGACGTCGCAGATGTGGCATCACGGGAGCGACAATTGTGGTCAGCACCGCGGCGACGGCAACGATAACGACATATTCAGGATGTTTAACCCAGCCGAGCGGATAGTGTCCTAGCAGGATATCGCGGACAGAACCTCCGCCAAGAGCCGTTGCGGTGGCAATAATGATTACCCCAAAGGTATCCATACGTCGGCGCCCTGCTGCGAGAGCGCCGGTCATGGCTTCAGCGGTGATGCCGATCAGGTAAAGAATATGTAGCAGCATGAGTCCCCCCAGAAATGAGGGACTCAGGGTAGCGTTTTATGACGCTGCTCACGATTTAGTTTTTCTTGTCTGAATGGTGCAGCGATACTTTTTCTAATTAATGAATCCTTATAATGCTAGTTATCTGGCGAAAATATCGATTTTTATCATTAATTTTATTCATGGGTGTTACGGCTAAACATCGACTCAAACATAGGGACCAGATTTTTATTGCCCGTTTCGCTGAGGTGGTTGTCATCGAAGTACCATGGCACAAGATTTTTACTTCCCATGCATCGTCCTGCTGAGCAAAGGTAGGCTGTGGGAGCCAGCACCTTCACGCCGCACTGTTTTGCTGCCTGATTCTGAGCCTGAAGTATCTCGCGGTTGCGTTGTTGGTATGAAGACAACGATATCGAAATATCACGCGCATCACCGCGAGTCATCAGGCTATGCGAAAGGGTTCGCGGAACATTGGCATCCATCTCAGGGATTGGATTGACAAGGTAGACAGGACGGTCACGATTCAGGGAGCACGCCATGTCGATGATTGAATTCGCATAAAGCTGCATATAAGCGTCTTCGGAATCTGTTTTCACCGCGAATTTCACAAGTCGGCTTTCTGCGTAATGAGTCAAACGGTTGACGATGACCACCGGGACATCTTTGGGGTATTCCTTCAGTCGTTTTTCCAGCCCACGGTTAAATTTACCACACTGCTTATACTCAATCTGCTCGGCATTCGCGAGTGTAGGGCAGCCGGAGTAGGTGATCCCAATAACCGAGCCTCGGTTTTGGGCTGCTGCGGCAAGGGCCGTTGCAGTGGCCTCTGCATGGCTGTCACCCACGATAATGGCTGCCAACTTCCCGGAGCCATATTGGCTTAAGTGGGTTTTAGGATCGGCCGCATAGTTCTTATTATTTGCTTCCGCTGCAATAAGATTGACCTGAGGGTCGGGCCGATTTACCACGATATCGCTTTTCACTAGGTAACTGAATAACCACGCCGTCCCTATACAGACGAATAACGTTAACCAAAATGCCCCTGGAGATTGTTTGCTAAGCGCATTTTTTGCTGGTTTTTCAATTAATACCCAGGACAACCATCCTGCGACAAAGGACAGTGCTATAGCACTCAGTGTCCATACACCACTGTGCTGTTGACCCGCATAAATTAAATACACTGCAATCGGCCAGTGCCATAAATAAATCGAATAGGAACTTAACCCAAGCCAGCGAAAGTTTTGATCGATCAGGCGGACTACTGAAGAGTGATTGCTATAAACCACTAGCATTGTTCCGACGATAGGGAACAACGTGATTGTACTTGGCCAAGCATTTTCAGCACGAACAAGCCAAACGGACAGAATAATGGTTATATAGCCTGTTATTGCGGTAACCGAACGCAGCGATTTAGGTAGGGTATAGCGTTTTGCGGCATACCAGACAAGGCCACCGCAAAGCATCTCCCAGGCGCGATAGGGCATGAGGTAAAAACGTGTGGCGGAATTAACAGAATGACTGTTCATACCGACGAAAAATGAGCACACCGCGAGCAGTAAAAGGCATATCCCGGGATCGACTTTCTTTCTTAGCGGGTATAAGGCCATCATAATGAACGGAAGTACGAGATAAAACTGCCACTCGACTGACAATGACCAGGTATGTAAGAACCAATTTTCGTGCGAGTCCGTTGCGAAATAATCGCCGGCTTCTTTTTTCAGCTTTAAGTTTGAAATAAATAATGCCGCATAACCGACATAATTACCCAGCTTTCGATATTCATTTGTTGGTAGCCAGAAGAACGTTACTAAAGATAGTATTACGCACAAAACTAATAGCGCGGGAATAATTCTTTTACAGCGTGCAGCATAAAAGTGAATCAGATTAAATGATTGTCGCTCCAGGCCTGTCGCGATAATCTTGGTCATTAAAAAACCAGAAATTACAAAAAAGATATCTACACCAACAAACCCACCGGGAAGCAGACTTGGCACGAAGTGATAAAAAACGACAGCCAGTATAGCAATACCGCGTAGTAGATTGATGTCCTGCCGGAAATCGAGGTCAACTGTGAGGGCTCTTGTTCCCTCAATTGATAAGTTGATGTTTGCCATTCTCTTTCCCGGACATATGCGATGAGTTCTAATGATTACGACGGGGAGTGTACCAAAAATAGTTAAGAAATTCTTGTGTTCTGGTGCGAAGATAAGTAACCGATTTCGGTCTAAATAGTATTCAGTAAAATGGTCCCAGAAGGGACCATTAATTAGTAAATATACTATTAACCTTTATTCAATGTTCTGAATTTGCTCGCGCATTTGTTCAATCAGCACTTTCAGCTCAATCGCAGATGTGGTCACTTCGGCGTTGATTGATTTGGATGCCAACGTGTTCGACTCGCGGTTGAATTCCTGCATCATGAAATCGAGACGACGACCCACGGCTTCTTTTTTCTTCAGAATGTTGTAGGTCTCTTTGACGTGCGCTTCCAGACGATCCAGCTCTTCGGCCACGTCAACACGCTGGGCCATCAGGACCAGTTCCTGCTCCAGACGGGTATTTTCCAGCTGAACTTCTGCATCTTCGAGTCGGGCAAGCAGGCGCTCGCGCTGCCACTGGAGGACTTCTGGCATATGCGCGCGTACTTTCAGGACTTCTGCGCTGACACCTTCCAGACGCTGCTCTATCATCGCTTTCAGCGCCTGACCTTCGGTCTCGCGGGCAATGACGAAATCATCCAGAGCACCATCCAGCGCACCAAGGATTTCAGCGGCAATGGCATCCAGATCCTGCTCACCGGCAGCCATTACGCCAGGCCAACGCAAGATATCAACGGGGTTGATTTCACCTTCGTCGCTCTGCATTTTGACCCAGTTCGCGGCATTAACCAGCTGTTTGGCCAGTTTTTCATTGAGGATCAGCTCCCCTTGCGCGCTCGCATCGGGTTCAAAGCGCAAATTACATTCTACTTTGCCACGCGTCAGACGAGCACGAATGCGTTCGCGAACGACCGGTTCCAGGCTACGAAACTGCTCCGGCATACGGAAATAAGTTTCCAGATAGCGCTGGTTTACCGAGCGCATTTCCCAGGTAGCGCTACCCCAGCTACCCTTGATTTCACGCCGGGCGTAGGCGGTCATACTGCGAATCATAGATATTCCCGTTTTTAGAGGAGAGATGGGGGGATTATAGCTTTCAGGGCTTTGTCAGGATAGGAATAAGCGTGTTTAATCCGTATAATGCGCAGCCACATTCGTTTCAAGCCGGAGATTTCATCATGCGTCCATCAGGTCGTAGCGCCAATCAGGTGCGTCCCGTCACCCTGACCCGTAACTATACAAAACACGCTGAAGGCTCCGTGCTTGTTGAATTCGGTGATACCAAAGTTTTGTGCACCGCCTCTATTGAAGAAGGTGTACCGCGTTTTCTGAAAGGTCAGGGCCAAGGTTGGATCACCGCCGAATACGGCATGCTGCCTCGTGCAACCCATACCCGTAATGCCCGTGAAGCGGCAAAGGGTAAGCAAGGCGGTCGCACGATGGAAATCCAGCGTCTGATTGCTCGCGCACTGCGCGCAGCCGTTGACCTGAAAATTCTGGGCGAATTCACCATCACCCTCGACTGCGATGTGATTCAGGCTGATGGCGGCACGCGTACGGCTTCTATTACAGGTGCTTGCGTGGCGTTGGCCGATGCGTTGAATAAACTGATTGCTGCCGGCAAACTCAAAACTAACCCGATGAAAGGTATGGTTGCAGCCGTCTCGGTTGGGATTGTGAAGGGTGAAGCGCTCTGCGATCTGGAGTACGTGGAAGATTCTGCAGCAGAAACCGATATGAACGTCGTCATGACGGAGGACGGTCGTATTATTGAGGTGCAGGGCACAGCAGAAGGCGAGCCGTTCACCCATGAAGAATTACTCACTCTTCTGGCGTTGGCCCGAGGGGGAATCGAATCCATTGTAAC
The DNA here is from genome assembly GCF_034046055.2 of Lelliottia sp. CFBP8978. Lineage (NCBI taxonomy): Bacteria > Pseudomonadati > Pseudomonadota > Gammaproteobacteria > Enterobacterales > Enterobacteriaceae > Lelliottia > Lelliottia sp. CFBP8978. The sequence continues at coordinate 91,054 of NZ_CM188253.1, forward strand.
GGCGCAGAAAGCGGCGTTAGAAAATTGATATAAGGGCGACGTTGTCGCCCTTTTTTTTACGCTTCATCCCTCGCGATAATGCGTGAATGATTTTGCGTAAACCAAAAATGATGATCAGTAATTTGAGGAGCGAATCCATGAAACCGTATCAGCGCCAGTTTATTGAGTTTGCGCTTAACAAGCAGGTACTTAAGTTTGGCGAGTTTACGCTGAAATCCGGGCGCAAAAGCCCCTATTTCTTCAACGCCGGGCTGTTTAATACCGGGCGTGATCTGGCACTGTTAGGGCGCTTCTACGCCGAAGCGCTGGTGGATTCTGAAATTGATTTCGATCTGCTGTTTGGCCCGGCCTACAAAGGTATTCCGATCGCGACCACGACGGCGGTGGCATTGGCTGAACACCACGATCGTGACGTGCCTTACTGCTTTAACCGCAAAGAGGCCAAAACCCACGGCGAAGGCGGTAATCTGGTGGGAAGCGCACTGCAGGGGCGCGTCATGCTGGTCGATGATGTGATTACGGCAGGCACGGCAATTCGTGAATCAATGGAGATCATCCAGGCCAATGGCGCGACGCTGGCTGGGGTGCTGATCTCTCTGGACCGTCAGGAGCGTGGTCGCGGCGAGATTTCTGCGATTCAGGAAGTCGAACGTGATTACGGCTGCAAAGTCACCTCTATCATCACCCTGAAAGATCTGATTGCGTATCTGGAAGAGAAACCTGAAATGGCGGATCACCTGGCGTCAGTGCGTGCCTATCGGGAAGAGTTTGGCGTTTGAGTCAATAGCCCGGTGGCGTAGCGCTCACCGGGCACAGGCAGGCCGGTTAAACATGCTAGCGCCAACCGGCAAGAGTATTACTGCAATTGAGCAGCAACTAACGGCCAGCGGATGTCAAAATCATCCGTTGGGCGATATTTAAACTCGCTGCGCACAAAGCGGGAGAGCATCCCTTCACAGAAGGCGAGTAACTGACCTGCCAGCAGGGTTTCATCGGTGACGTAGCCTTCGCCTTCGCGCATTTTCTTTTCGCGCAGAACCTGGCGCAATTGTGCTTCGATACGTTCGAAGAGTTGGTTGATTCGTCCCTGAAGTTTGTCTTGTTCAAACATCAGCGCGTGGCCTGTCAAAATGCGGGTCAGGCCCGGATTGCGTTCACCAAATCCCAGAATCAACAGAACAATCAGCCGCAGACGTGAAGTGGTGTCTTTTTCGTCTTTTAAAATCAGGTTAATACGGGTGATCAGGCTGTCTTCGATAAACTCAATGAGACTGTCAAACATCCGCGTTTTACTGGGGAAATGACGATATAACGCCGCTTCAGACACGCCCACAGAGGCAGCCAGCTTTGCGGTGGTGATGCGTTGACTGCCATCGCTGGATTCAAGCATCAGAGCCAGAGATTGAAGTATTTCTTCGCGACGATTCCTTTTCGCGGTTTGTTTTTCTGCCATGTTACAAAATACCCCTGAAAATAAGCGCCTTTCCTGCTTCACCCACACAGCGACCGCAAACGGTCGTTTGCGGTGTGTTATTGCATTATTACGCTGTGAGGTGCGTTTCGTTGGGCTTATTTACGCCCAGAGTGGCCGAAGCCGCCTTCGCCACGGTCGGTAGCGTCAAAATCTTCTACCAGATTAAATTCGGCCTGTACGACCGGGACAAACACCATCTGCGCGATACGCTCGCCCGGCTCAATGGTGAAATTATCCTGACCACGGTTCCAGACAGACACCATCAGTTGCCCCTGATAATCGGAGTCGATCAGACCCACCAGATTGCCCAATACGATACCATGCTTGTGCCCAAGGCCAGAGCGAGGAAGTATCACCGCAGCCAGAGACGGGTCGGCGATATGAATAGCCAGGCCAGTTGGCAGCAACGTGGTAGCGCCCGGAGCCAGCTCTACGGCGTCATCGAGACAGGCACGCAGGTCAAGACCGGCAGAACCGGTGGTGGCATAGGTTGGCAGCGGAAATTGCTGACCAACGCGCGGGTCCAGAATCTTAACGTCGATTTTTTTCATCATAACGGGTAACGATCTCGTCCAGTAAGTGTTGGCCCAGGAGTTCCTTGCGCTCAAGCGGTAAGATTTTCTCTCCATCCTGCCAGAAAAGGTGCAGTGCATTGCTGTCGCTGTTAAAGCCTTGTGTCGCCAGCGATACATCGTTCGCGCAAATCAAATCGAGATTTTTGCGGGTACGTTTTTGCCGGGCGTATTCTTCCACATTATTTGTTTCTGCGGCAAACCCAACGACGTAGGGACGATGGATTTTTAGTGCTGCAACACCTGCGACGATGTCCGGGTTTTTCACCATTTTTATCGTTAATTCATCGCCTTGCTTTTTAATTTTCGCATCCGAAATAGATTCTGCGCGGTAATCGGCTACAGCCGCGCAGCCGATGAAAATCTGCTGTGTCTGTGCGTGTGCCTGGACAGCGGCTTCCATCTCGAGGGCGGTGTTAACATCGATACGCTGCACCAACGGTGGCGTCGCTAAAGCGACCGGACCGCTCACCAGCGTGACATTTGCCCCGCGTTTTGCCGCCGCAGCGGCAATGGCGAAGCCCATCTTGCCGGAGCTGTGATTGGTAATGTAACGCACCGGGTCGAGCGGTTCGCGCGTCGGGCCCGCCGTAATCATGATGTTGAGATGTTGCAGATCGTTGACAGGGCTAAAATGCGCTGCCGCCATATCGACAAGGGTAAGTGGATCGAGCATGCGCCCTGGTCCCACATCCCCGCAAGCCTGACTGCCGCTATCGGGTCCCCAAATCAGCAGGCCGCGAGAGGCCAGGAGCTCAAGATTGTGCTGTGTCGCCGCATTGCGGTACATCTGCTGGTTCATCGCCGGGACAACAGCGACAGGAGCCGGAGTGGCCAGGCAAATGGTTGAGACCAGATCGTTCGCCATTCCTGCTGCGACGCGGGCGATTAAATCTGCGGTCGCAGGGGCAAGGATAACCAGGTCCGCCCATTTGCCGAGCTCAATGTGCCCCATCGCCGCTTCGGCCGCCGGGTCGAGCAGGCTGTCTGATACGGGGTATCCTGATACGGCTTGCAGACTTAAAGGGGTGATAAATGCTTTGCCGCCTTCCGTTATCGCAACCCGCACGTCTGCGCCGCGCTCACGCAAGCGACGGACCAGTTCTGGCGTTTTATACGCAGCGATACCGCCGCTCACACCCAGAACGATTTTTTTACCAGCCAGGCTCATCATGATTCTTTCCTGTTGGGTTTCACCAGAGAACTGGCATTTTATCACAATCCAAAAAACGGCGTGATTTTGTGCGCGTCTCACTTTGCGAGGCGTTACGCAAGAACGAAAAGTGACCGTCGAGCGCCAGGAATTCCTGTGTCAACATGGCAAAAAAAGGAGGCGGGATATGGATTGTGATTTGCCGCTCTTGCCGCGGGAAAAATTGCTGCAATTCGGTGTTGAAGCTCTGACCGATACCGAGCTGCTGGCGCTGTTTTTACGCACCGGTACATCCGGGAAGAGTGTGTTTATTTTATCGCAGGAGCTGCTGCAGCATTTTGGCTCACTCTACGGTTTGCTCTCCGCCGATTTGGTGCAATTTAAGCATGTTGAAGGCATTGGCCTGGCCAAATATGCACAGCTTAAAGGGATTGCTGAGCTGGCGCGACGCTATTACAGCGTGCGCGTGCTCGAGGAGAATCTGTTATTAAGCCCTGAAATGACACGCGAATTTTTGCAAAGCCAGCTTTCTGATGCCGAGCGTGAGATCTTCCTGGTGATCTTTCTCGATAACAAAAATCGGGTGCTGACACACAGCCGTCTTTTTGCCGGGACATTGAGTCATGTTGAGGTCCATCCGCGAGAAATTGTCCGCGAAGCGATAAAAGTGAATGCGGCCGCCGTGATCCTCGCGCATAATCACCCCTCGGGTTGCGCTAATCCGAGTAAAGCTGACAAAGAGATCACCGAGCGCATCGTTAAATGCTGTCAATTCATGGACATTCGTGTACTTGACCATTTCATTATCGGTCGTGGAGAGTATGTTTCTTTTGCTGAACATGGTTGGATTTAGACCATTTCGCGCGATCCATCGGGATCTTTGTCTGTTCGGGACTTGAGCACATCGTCGAGTCAGCGTATACTACGCCACCTTTGAGAATCTCGGGTTTGGCATTTGGGCCTGGCAATCGAGAGTTCGCTTAGAACCGCGATGACCGGGCTGTAAAGCCTGACGAGGCGCCGATACCCCATACGAAGCTCGAGCTAATTTGATTTTTGGAGAATAGACATGTCCCGAGTCTGCCAAGTTACTGGCAAGCGTCCGGTGACCGGTAACAACCGTTCCCACGCACTGAACGCGACTAAACGCCGTTTCCTGCCGAACCTGCACTCTCACCGTTTTTGGGTTGAGAGCGAGAAGCGTTTTGTCACCCTGCGCGTATCTGCTAAAGGTATGCGTGTAATCGATAAGAAAGGCATTGATACAGTTCTGTCCGAACTGCGTGCCCGTGGCGAAAAGTACTAAGTACTTAAGAGGAAATAAATCATGGCTAAAGGTATTCGTGAGAAAATCAAGCTGGTTTCTTCTGCTGGTACTGGTCACTTCTACACCACCACGAAGAACAAGCGTACTAAGCCGGAAAAACTGGAACTGAAAAAGTTCGATCCAGTTGTCCGTCAGCACGTTTTATACAAAGAAGCTAAAATCAAATAATTTTAGATTCCTTGTAAAGAAAAACCCCGCAATCGCGGGGTTTTTTGCATTCTGTGTATCTCAATGGAGGAAACATGCCTGAATTACCCGAGGTAGAGACCAGCCGTCGTGGAATTGAACCGCACCTGGTTGGCCAGACCATTCTTCATGCCATCGTTCGCAACGGTCGCCTCCGCTGGCCGGTTTCCGATGAGATCCACACCCTCAGCGACAAGCCTGTGCTCAGTGTGCAACGTCGCGCTAAATATCTGCTGCTGGAATTGCCGGACGGCTGGATAATCATCCACCTGGGCATGTCCGGAAGTCTGCGTATTCTCACCGAAGAGCGACCAGCCGAAAAACACGACCACGTCGATTTGGTGATGAGCAACGGCAAAGTGCTGCGTTATACCGATCCTCGCCGCTTTGGTGCATGGCTGTGGACCAAAGAGCTTGAAGGGCATAACGTACTGGCCCATCTCGGCCCGGAACCGCTGAGCGAGGCGTTTAACGCCGAATATCTGCAAGCGAAATGTGCGAAAAAGAAGACGCCGATTAAACCCTGGCTGATGGATAACAAACTGGTGGTCGGCGTTGGCAACATCTATGCCAGCGAATCACTTTTTGCTGCCGGGATCCATCCCGATCGGCTGGCGTCATCGCTTTCAACGCAGGAGAGCGAATTGCTGGTAAAAGTGATTAAAGCGGTTCTGCTGCGCTCGATCGAACAGGGCGGAACGACACTGAAGGATTTTCTGCAAAGCGACGGGAAACCGGGTTATTTTGCGCAGGAACTGCAGGTGTATGGCCGTAAGGGTGAGCCGTGCAGGGTGTGCGGTACGCCAGTGGTGGCGACCAAACATGCGCAGCGCGCAACGTTTTACTGCCGCCAGTGCCAGAAGTGAATTACTTGAGCTTATCCATCAGCGCCTGATGAACGTTCGCTGGCAGGAAGTGGGTGACATCTCCCGCGTGGCGCGCCACCTCTTTCACCAGCGATGATGAGATAAACGACCACTCTTTCGACGGCATCAGGAAGACGCTTTCCAGCTCTGGCATCAGATGACGGTTCATATGCGCCAGCTGCATCTCGTATTCAAAATCGGCAACGGCGCGTAATCCACGGATCAGGATTTTAGCCTGCTGCGCCCTGGCGAAGTTCGCCATTAAATCGCTAAAGCCTACGACTTCCACATTCGGCAGGTGCGCAATGGCGGCACTCGCCAGTGCGACGCGTTCATTCAGGTCGAACATCGGTTTTTTGCTGGGGCTGGCGGCGATCGCCAGAATAACCTGATCAAACATGCTTGCGGCACGTGTGATGATATCAATGTGGCCGTTAGTGATCGGATCGAAGGTACCCGGATAAATCGCTTTAGTGCTCATGGCTCACGCTTTCTCTGAGTAGCCGCGGTTCAACGCCCACAGCTCGGTGTATTTGTTGAAAGTATACTGTGCATTAACCACTGCCAGTAACCAGCCCTGTTTGCCGTCCAGTACGCCCCCACGCAGCAGCAGCGTTTTCAGAAACGCCCCCAGCGTATGGGCGAAGATGCTTGCAATCGTTGTCTTCTTGCCGCGCTGATGGCGCTCCTGCGCCCATGCGGTGGCATAGTTGAGCTGTTTGCGCTGGAAGCTGGCAAAATCCCGACAGGTGAGATGACGTAAATCGCCTGACAGAGCGATCACCTGCGCCTTGTCGCAATCCAGCGATTCATGCACCAGATTATCGTTGTAGCGGTAACGCTCGCGTTCGTAAAGACGCAAAACGCGGTCCGGATACCAGCCGCTGTGGCGCATAAATCGACCGAGGAAATAGTTGCGGCGGGCGATGCTATACACCGCGCCAGAAACCGGCGCAGCAAGAGTGGCCTGAATGGCGTGCTGAAGCTCGGGAGTGATGCGCTCGTCGGTGTCGATCATCAGCACGTACTCGCAGGTGGCAAAAGATTGCGCACGCTGACGCTGAATGCCGTAGCCCTGCCAGTCCGTATCGACAAAGACCTTTACCCCTGCGGCGCGGGCAATTTCCGTGGTGTTGTCGTCACTGCCAGAATCGAGAAGAATGATCTCATCGGCCCAGGAGACAGAATCCAGACACTCCGGAAGCAGGTCGGCGGCGTTTTTGGCGATCATCACCACCGACAGACGCTTTGACATTAATGACTCCGCTGAGGCAAATAAGGTTGCAGAAGTTGCAGCAGGCGGGTCAATGCGCCCTGATTCTGGTGCAGCACCTCGACAGCATGACGACCATACCACAGGCGGTAATCTTCGTCGGTGAGCAGGGTAGAGACCTCTTTCACCACTGAATCTGCATCGGTCACGGTAATCAAGCCATCGGCTTGCTGCAATTTAGCGCAGATATCTTTGAAGTTAAATATATGCGGGCCCATCAAAACGGGGATCGCATGTGCGGCTGGCTCCAGCGGATTGTGACCGCCGCGTTCAACCAGACTGCCACCCACGAATGCCAGGTCGGCAATTCCGTACAGCAGCATCAGTTCGCCCATGGTATCGCCAATGACCACCTGAGTGCTTCCCGAGGGGATCTCGCCACTGCTGCGCAGAATGAAGCTAAAACCGGCTTTTTGCACCATCTCACGGGCATCTTTAAAGCGTTCCGGATGGCGAGGCACCAGAATCAGCAGTAAATCGGGGAATTTTTCCAGCAGTTTGCGGTGCGCCTGCAGGATGATCTCTTCTTCGCCATCATGCGTACTGGTGGCAATCCACACCTGGCGACGCGGTGCCCACTGGCGGCGCAAGGTGACTGCGCGGGCAGCCAGCTCTGGAGTAACGGAGATATCAAATTTGAGGCTGCCGGTGACCGCAAGCTGATTACGCTTGAGGCCAAGGGAAATAAAGCGCGCACCGTCTTCTTCGTTTTGCGCTGCGATCAGCGTGATTTTTGACAGCAGGCGGCGCATAAACTGTCCCAGCTTGCCATAACCTTTCGCTGAGCGTTCAGACAGGCGCGCGTTGGCGACGACCAGCGGAATTTTACGGGCATGCAGGGCGGAAATCATATTCGGCCATAGTTCGGTTTCCATCACAATCACCAGCTTCGGGCGCACGGTGTTGAGGAAACGATTCATGGCGCAGGGTAAATCATAGGGCAGGTAGACGTGATGCACGTCTTTGCCGAAGGCGGACATCGCGCGCTCGGAGCCCGTCGGCGTCATGGTGGTGACGGTAATCGGTAATGACGGATAGCGGTGGCGCAGCGCGCGAACCAGTGGGATCGCCGCCAGCGTCTCACCGACGGAAACGGAATGCAGCAAAATACCGTCCGGCGCGACTTTATTACGGCAGTAGCCATAGCGTTCGGCCCAGCGTTTTCGGTACGCAGGCGCTTTCCGGCTACGAAGCAGCAGTCGCAGCCACACCAGGGGCTGAATGAGGTAGAGCAGGGCGGTATACAACAATTCCAAGCGATTATCCGTTTTTCAGTTTCGGCGGGCAAATTCTAAGCATTTAGACCGTTTAAAGCTATCTCTTTGGCGTTTTTGCTCGTCCATTTGACGGTGTTACGTTCGTTTACGCCAAAAAAAACGGGCAATTGCTTGCCCGTTGAGTGCCTTATGAATTAACGCTCCGCTTCAGGGAGCGCATTCAAATGGTAGGTTACGCGCTCCGAGAGGCCGCGAATATCACCGCCGGTAATGAAGAAGCTGTCGTCTTTCTGATTCGGATTGCTGACCGAGTAGCCCAGCATTTTGTTGATAAGCGTCGCCACCTGATAGTGGTTCAGCGGTATCTGCGGGCTGATTGCGCTCATTGACCAGGTCGGATCGTTGCTGAAATAGATAAACGGAACCTGGGCGATAGGCATTTCTACGACAGAGTGGCCGAACAAGCCGCCGTCACCCACGCGTTCTCCGTGATCCGAAGTGATAAACACCAGCACCGGCAGTTTGGATTTTGCCATCGTGGTGCGGATCGCGGAGGCCAGCTCTTTGTCATACAGACGAACGGCATCGTCGTACTCATTTTTCTTCTGCGCCACGTCATCACTCAGGTGTGGCGTGGAGAATTTAGCAAATCCCGGCGGAATATTACGCTCGTAAGGGATATGCGGCGCCCGGCTGTTGAGCACCATCAGGAACGGTTTGTTCCAGTCCAGGCTCGCCTTTTCAACCGATGGCGTGAGCACGACATCCGCACCGACATCCGGCGCCGGGCGAATCTGGGTATCTTCCCACAGATCGATGTCGTGAATGCCAATCCAGTTGCTCAACCCTTCCAGCCCCTGTGCGGAGATGAATGCAGTTTGATAGCCCTGTTTTTTCGCGTTGGCAAAGATATTGGTCGATTTTGATTTATACGCGCCGTAGTTATCCGGCTCGCGCAGGTTATTCACCAGCATCGGAATGGCGACGCGAGTCGAGACGGCGTTAGACACAATCAGGCGACCTGTGCCCTGGTACTGATCCATCAGCGCTTTCAGTTCCGGAGTCGTATCACGCTCGTAGCCCAGCGCGCCAACGTGGTGCGGGTTCAGGCTCTCGCCAATCGCCAGAATGATGGAATACTTGCCCGCCTGCGTCCCTTCAATGGGTTTGACCTGATAAGGCTCGTAGTGCGTTATGCGCTGATTTTCACCGGAAATAGCCTCTGGGATCAGACGAATGGCGCTATAGCTCATCGCAGAGAGGCCATTGCGCAGTAACGAATGGCGCAGATCCGGGTTGAACTTATACATCTGCCCGTCGATGGCTTTATAGAACTGACCCGCGAACATGACTACGATGGCGAGCAGGCATGGCATTGCCAGCCACTTATGCCATTGAGGGGCCATTCGACGCGTAAAGAACAGCGCAAAAATGATGGCCACAACCATGATAGCGAAGTAGATCCCCAGGGAGCCCAGACTATCGGTAATGCCGCTGGCGATGTCTTTCGTTTCCACGAACGCCAGCCAGACCTCGCTCGGGCCATAAAACTGACCGTAGAACTGGTAGTAGACCGCTTCCGATATTTGCACAATAAAGGTGACGGCCAACAGCAGGCGAGTCAGGAAGAAACGCGCACTGATCGCCGCCAGAACAGAAATGATCAGATACAGCGAGATATCCCCGGCTTTCGGCTGATAAACGTGATCCTTCAGCAGAATGATAATTTCGGACAGCGAAAACAGCACCAGGAAAGCAAGCGTCAACACCAGCGTGCGCAGAACATTGCGGCGCGGTGTGAGTGATGATTGTGTAGATGTTTTGAACATATTCAGACTCAATCTAACTCAGAACTTTTTAGTCAGCGGGCGAATGGCTTTGCCAAAAGCAAAGCGCACAGCACGAACCAGCGTGGGACGATTGTGCAATCCTTTCCGCCAGATGTCCTCAAACAGGGCAAACCAGCGAGCGGCAACCGCTTCACGGGAATAGACCTGCAGTCGTTTATCACCCTGTTCGCGCATCTGACGATACAGCTCAGGAGAATTTTTTAGACGCATGATCGCCTCGAACGCTTCGTCCGGGTTTTTCGCGATCAGATAATCCAGGTCGCTTTCGCGAATGGCGCGGTAAGACGGTTCATCGTCACACACCATGACCGTTTTCCCCAGCCAGTTGTTGATCAGTTTGCTGGCAGGCTTGCGGGCAAGTTTATGGTCGTGCGATTTCCGGAAACTGATACAGACATCCACGTCCTGGTAGTTCGTCCAGTTATCGAATGAAATCCGCAGCTCGATACCCTGTTCCGCCAGACGCTGTTTGAAATTGCCTTCGCGATACGCTTCCGGGAAACTGTCGACGCGACCAAAGAAGGCCACGGTTTTTACCGTTTCATCGGTACGCTCGCGCGGTTTGACACCGGGCTGTGGCCAGTAAGGCACGAAAATTCGGTTATTGTGGCCGTCGACTTCAGGATTCTGATCGACCACCACATCAGCACCAATGACCGGCGGACGGTCGGCACGCGCTACCACGGTCACACCGCGCCACGGCTTAACGCGTGAGCCAAAGTCATCGTTGTGCATCAGGTTGATGGCATCTGCCCGGCACTCTGAGCCAAATGAACACTCAATGTCGTCGCCATAATAGTGTTTAAGCGCCAGCGTCGTCTGGAAAGTCCATCCGCCGCGACCGCCGCAATAAAAACGCTCAGGAATGTCATCCGGGTTTACGCGGTTATCCAGCAACGTCTGGAAATCTGCGTAATTTTTAGCAATAAAATCGGCGCGGGAGACCGCGTGTAGTTTGAGTTTGCTCATAATGTCCGTTAGCCGAGAATTTTTTTAAGGCGAAAGTAGCGACGTCCAAGACGCCAGCGTTGGCGTAATCCACGCGCGTTTTGCCAGATCATGGACCAGATGCCACGTTCAAAAAGCTCGCGAATGATCTCACGTTTCTTCGCCATGTCCTCAATATTATTAATACTGTGGAGAATACCCAGGCCCTCTTTCGCGATCTGCCAGTGACAGGCGGGGACGCGTTTCACCTGCTCCGGATAGCGTTTATTAATCGCATCCAACATCTCGAGGATTTTCATATAGTGGCGAGAGGAGCGCATGCGGGTGTCGTCGGTGCCCGGCGTATGCGATACAGAGGCGGAGTGAATCAGATAATCGTAAAAGACTTCATCCACGTATTGCACCCGCTTCGCGGTCAGCAACACTTCCGTTGTCCACGGAATATCCTGATGGCGCAGACCCTGTTCGAAGGTAAAACTCTGCTCTTTAATAAAGGCATGACGATAGATATTCAGCCAGGTCACATGCAGGAATTTGCGCGATTCCAGCGCCATTTGCAGCCACGTAGGACCGTCCAGAACACCCGTGGATGCAAGCTTGTCAGACGGGAAAATCTTTTTCGATGGCCGGCCGTCATCGTAAATATAGGTGCCGTTACAGGTGGCAACGTCCAGATCGCCGGCAAAAGCGATTTCCAGCAGGCGTGGATACATTCCCGGGTAAATCACATCGTCTATATCCGGGAAAGCAACGTACTCTCCTTTCGCCACGGCAAGGCCTGTATTACGGGCTGCCGATACGCCGCCGTTGGCCTGGTCGATAACCTGGAAATCCTGAAACTCGTGGGCCCAGCGGGAAATGATCTCAGCAGAACCGTCGGTTGAGCCATCATTCACAATGATAAGCTCCAGACTTTCCAGATTCTGTTTCTTAATGCTGTCAAAAAAAGCGCTCAGGAATGGTTCGCCATTATATACGGCGACAACGAGGCTTAATTGAGGCGTTCCAGACATGCTTACTCCGTATTATTCCGCGGTGATGCCGCGCTCAACGTTTTCAACTGTAACGTGCGATGGCATTTCGACAGCCGAGAGGTTAAAGAGTTCTGATGGCTATGAGTGCGCCGATGTTTATCCGCATCGGCGCACGGTATTGGTTCTCAGGAGTGGGGCGCTTTATCTTTTGCAGGACGTAGCGCGCACATCCCGATGAGTAGCCCGGTCAAGAGCATATATTGCTCCAGATAGTGGTCTTTAAGGTTGTGATCAACCATGGTTCTGGAGAAGAAACCGATCGTAAACAGCAGCAAGAACATGCCCACCATGGTGTTGCCATGACGGAATTCTCGCCAACCGACATACCAGCAACCTGCCAGCAGAATCAACCAGCCAGCAATGCCGATAACCCCATTCTGGATACCAAATTCAATCAGACCGTAGTGGCTATGAGGAATATTGATGCGATTATCCTGAGTGTCGCGACGCAATACGTAGCGGAAAGCCTCTTTGCGTGGCCCCATACCTGCAGGGTGCTCAGCGATGAGTCCCCAGCCCTGGTGGAAGAAACTGGCCCGGCAGCCGTTAGAATGGTTCATTGGGCGGCCCATATCATTACGTGGCACTGTCCCGTTCGTTTTGTTGTAGCAGAAGCTGGTGAAAGGCGCGTTCCAGCCGGCAATCGCATCACTTTCCAGGCTTTGCCAACGGGGATCTGTTTTCCACGACGCGTAGCCAAGTAAGGCTGAAGCAATAACGATGCCGAGTAAAATGCTACCGGTGAGCACGACACGACTGCGGCGCATGCTATGCAGGCTTAAAAGAATGAACGTCGAGAACAAGCTTCCGACCAGCCCGATCGTGCCCCAGCGGGTATCCACCAGCGCGGTACAAACCAGGTTGCTCAGCACCATCAATGCCAGAACACAGGTTTTGAGGCGTAAAAAACGCTGATGCAGCAGACCGCGTGCTAACAGTTCCGCAAGAATAAAACCGGTGATCATATTCACCTGGAAACTCATGCGCGTGCGGTTAAAGACGATTCGCGTTTCGCCCCAGTGAATGACCCCGTCGCGCCAGTAAAGCCAGAGCGTATCCAATAAATGGATGCACACAACGCCCCAGAAAAAGAGAACAATCAGCGTAAAGAATCGTGCGGCAGTGACAGAAGGCAGTTGGCTTTGAATGGTCGGTAATAACACCAGACCCGCACAGAAAAGTAATACCGGGCGCAACCATTGTCCATCCCAGGTAGAAACCATCTCTTTAATATCAGGCGCAACAAAGAGACCATTAATCAGGATAAATAACGTTAATACCCAAACCACGATGAGAACAAACTTAATTTTGCTTAAGTTTAAATTTTTCTTCGCTACGGGTGAGCTGAAAAACAGGCCCAGAGTGACCGCAATGATGGGATAAATCAGGCCATTGCGATGGAAAGGCAGCTGGTCATTAGGAATTGGCCAGACAAAACACAAAGCCAGTACAGCCAGCACTAAAAGGCCCGTCAGGATGTTGCGAAAATTTGTCATAATTTTGGTAGTGATTAAGAAATTCGGTCTTTATCTGTTAGTTAACAAAGCGCTGCGAAAATTTCACGGCTATCCGATGGGAATAAAAGCGAGAGAAAAGTACCACAGAAGGGATAACTACAGAAGGACAATGTTTGTAAGCAGGAATAATCCGTTACTTTCAGCTTAATGTTTACTTTATGCATTCCGTGGCCCGCCGCGTATATAATCCCTGATTCGAGAGGCTACAGCCCATTGACAGGAAATTTATGCATATTGTTCACACTGAAGCAGATGGCGGCAAAGGCGGACAACCTTTACGTATTATTAATGAGTCGTCTGGCATGATTCAGCGCGGCCATCAGGTGACCATACTTTGCCCGGAAACCGCGCCGCTACATGCCCTGGCACGCGAGGCCGGACTGACGGTTGTGACTATGCCGCTCAAGCGAAAAAATGTTAAAAATCTGCAATTGTTGCGCCAGTGGCTGAAACAAAACCGCCACGCCATTGATGTCATTAATAGTCACAATTCAGCCGATACCTGGCTGGTGGCGCTCGCCAATTTAACCCTTTCAAATCCTGTGCCGCTGGTGCGTACCCGTCACGCGTCGGGCGTGCCGCGTAACAACTGGACCACGCGCTGGCTGTTTCGCAAAGCCTGCGCGCATATCGTGACAACAGGGGAAGCGCTGCGCCATCAGATGGCCGATATTGGTGTACCGATGGCGCAAAGCACTTCGGTGCCAAGTGGCGTTGATACACAGCGTTTCCACCCGGCGGATAAACAGCAGTCCAGGGCGCATTGTGGATTATCTCAGGATGACTTCTGGCTTGGCGTGGTATCGCATCTGCGTCCAAATAAAGGTCACAGCGTTCTGCTGCGTGCGCTGGCTAAAATAGATAATCCGCGGATCAAACTGGCTATTGTTGGCGAAGGGCCGCACAAAGCCACGCTGGAACAGGAAATTGTTGAACTGGGATTAGAGCAACGCGTGCTGATGTCAGGGCATCGCAGCGATCCTGAACGGTGGTTTCCGGCGTTTGATATTGCTCTTAGCCCCTCACACGATATGGAAGGCGTCCCGCAGGGCGTGTTGCAGTCGCTGGCATCGCGTGTTGCGACCATCGCCACGGATGCGGGTGGCACGGCTGATGCGGTTATCGACGGCCAAACGGGATTACTGATTGCCCAACGCGATGAGTCTGCGCTGCATGAGGCGATTATGAAACTGCACGATGACGCGATGCTTCGCGAGACGCTGGCGCAGCAGGGCTATGATTACCTGTGCGCCCATTTCACGCGTGAATGCATGCTGGAAGCGATGGAGAGCGTATTCTCTGCAGCAGCGGCTCAGCGCAACAGATCGTGATAGAGCGACTGTAGCTCTTTAGCCATCCGTTCCAGGGTGTAGGGTTCAGCCGTAGCGCGCGCCGCGGCTGAATAGTTCACCCCTTGCTGGCGGCCCTCCAGCCAGCTTTGAATTGCCTGCTGATAGCCTGCGCTATCCAGCGCATCGCGCACCCAGCCATTGACCCCTTCCTGAATCCACTCTGCTGCGCCACAGCCGTGGCTCGTCAGCAGCGGCAGGCCGCAGGCCAGCGCCTCGACGCAAACATTCGGGAAGGGATCGTAGAGCGTTGGCAGGATCAGCGCATCGGCGCTGCCGTAAACCTGACGAACATCAGCCACGGGACCCAGAAAGCGAACGCGTGATGAGATGCCGAGCGCGCTGGCCAGTTTTTGGTACTTTTTGGCGTGCTTATCGCGTCCGGCGACCAGCAACCAGACATCCGCATGCGGCACAATCGCGCGTAGCGCGGTGGCAACGCCCTTGCGGCTAAACCCGGAGCCGACATAGGCCAGCACGGGCGCTTGCGGCGGAATACCCCATGCTTCACGCTGCGAAAGTTTATGCGCCGCGGGGCTAAAGTGATGAGTGTCGACACCGTTATAGATAACCGCCAGCTTGTCATCCGCCAGGCTGAAGCGACGAGCGATATCATCCCGCACCATCTTCGAATTACAGATCACTTTGCGTAACTGAGGATGGGTAAACATCTGCGTTTCCGCCTGCAGAATGTAGCGGTGATAGCGACTCAAAGACTGCGCCCAGCGCGCCAGCGGCGATAAAACGCGGCCATATTGTGCAAGCCAGGTGGCATGTACGCCATCACCGGCACGGAAAATGGTCGCGCCGGGAATACGCTCATGACTCTGCACGATATCGAAGCGGGCGAACTGCGCGGCGGCGGCTTCGGCAAAGCCGGACTCGCGGCTCAGACGATTTCGAAAGGGCGGGTTTACCGTCAGCGTTTTCCAGCCTGCGGCATCTTCCCACTGCCGGGCAATGAGCGTCACATCCAGCGCGGTATCCTGCGCCAGAACGTTTAGCGCCCGCGAGACAAAGCGCTCCGCGCCGCCGTTGGGGTTGTATGTCTGTCGGACGATGGCCAGCTTCATGCAGGATATTCCAGGAGTAGCGTATCAATCGCGCTTAACACCTGTTGTGGCGTAATGGCGGTGATGCAGTCGGAAACGCCACTGTCTCCACAGCCCGCTTTGCCGCAGGGCTGACAGGTCATTCCGGCGGTGATAACGCGATAGTTCACGCCCCACGGTGCCCATTTAATCGCACCCGTCGGGCCGAAGATCGCAATGGTCGGTGTGCCAACCGCACTGGCCAAATGCATGGGCATGGAATCGACACCAAAGTAGATCCGTGCGTGTTTCATCAGGGCGCCCAGCTCTTTCAGGTTGAGCTGTCCGCTTAAATCAAACACCGGTTGTCTGAGCGCGGCTCGCAGCTCATCCATATACGCCGACTCTTCTTTCGACGGTGCAGCAGAGAGAATAATCGGCAAACCACGCGAGGCGAGGTTGTCGATGGTGGCCGCCAGCTTTTTGATTTCCCAGGCTTTAAACATCCAGCGCGAGGTCGGGTGTACCAGAATGTAGGATTTGCTGGTCAGGCCAAACCCGGCCAGCTTTTCAGCAATCGAAGCCTCAGCCGCGTCACCCGGGATAAACAGCGTGTGTTTATCTTCATCGTTTTGCGGGTGAATCCCGATACGGCGCAGGGCGTCGAGGTTCACCTCTACCATGTGACGGCTGTTATCCTGAATCGCCGGGTATAGCGTGGTAAAGGATTTCACCCAGCGACGACGCGCCAGACCGCCGCGTTTGTCGGGCTTAAAGCCCACGGAAACGCGCGGCTTGAGCCGGCGAGCCAGACGCGCGCCGTGCCAGTGTTCGGTCAGATTAATCAGCACATCGTACTGACGTGCTTTGAGTGTGTTCAGTAACGCACGATAAAGTCGGAATTGTGCGAACCAGCCCTGTTTGCGCCATTGGCGACCAATGGTATGTACCTGATCGATATAAGGATGACTGGTGAGCATCGCCTGGGTGTCGTCATACACTAAGGCATCGACTTCGACGTCAGGCCAGTTTTTTTTCAACACGGTAAAGACCGGTGAGGTCAGCAGAACGTCACCGTGGTGGCGCAGCTTGATGATCAGCACGCGCTTTGGCGGGCGCTCCGCTGAGAAAAAATCAGACATAGGCTCTCTCTGCTGCCAGCAAAGGCTCTAATTGCGCAAAAACCGCAGCGGCGCTGAGATCGCTCAGCTGCGATGAATGTTCCGGGCGGCAGATAGTTTGATTTTTTCCATAGCCGCCAATGAGACCCGGATCCGTTGGGCCGTAAAGCGTAATATTAGGTCGATCCAGCGCTGCCGTCAGGTGGCTTAACCCGGTATCGACTGAGACAACGGCTTTCGCCCCTGCCAGCTGCCGGGCGACACCGTCAAGCTTCATACGGGGCAGAACGTCCACGTAATCAAAACCTTCAGCCAGACGCAGCGCGCGCGCTTCCTCATGCGGTGCGCCCCACGGGAGTTTAATCCGCAGACCAGAATGCGCGAGCAAAGCGATCAGTTCGCGCCAGTGCGTTTCTGGCCAGTGTTTGTCGTCGCGCGTCGTGGCGTGCAGGAAAATCAGATATGGCGAGGCATCGTGCAGTGAATCATGGAGAAAATGCTGCGATATAGCGTAATCGCCCTGACTATCAGGTTTGGCGTAACCAAGGCTTTGAGCAAACAGCTCGCGGGTACGTTCAACGGCATGCTGCTGTTTAGCGATGGCGTGGCGGCGGGTGTAGAACAGGCTCGCCAGCGGTTCACGGGCGCTATGCCAGTCCATACCGTGCTTAACGCCGTGCGCCAGACGCGTCACCAGCGCCGCGCTTTTGACCAGCCCCTGCGCGTCGATAATCGCATCGTAATGCTGCGCCTGAACCGCTTCGCGAAAGGCTTTACGCTCGGCTTTGATCGGGGCAGAAAACCACGCTTTACGCCAGCGGCGAATCGCCACCGGAATCACGCGATCGACCGCTTCATGCCAGCCGGGGATCTGCGCGAAAGCTTCTTCCACCACCCAGTCAAAGCGAATACCGGGGATGGCGCGCATGGCATCTGTCAGCGACGGTAACGTATGTAACACATCACCCATTGAAGACGTTTTAACGATCAGTACCCGCATCCGTTATCCTTCATCGTTCAACAGCAGATCGTTCAGCTCGTCGAGGACACGCTGCGGCGTAATGTCGATCAGACTCTGATGATAACCTTCTGCGGCATCGCCTTTACGCACTTTGTGATAGCCCGTGATCAAACGAATGACGCGCGCTTTGTGCGAAAGCGGTGGTGTGAAATCAGGGCTGCTTGGGCCATACAGGGCGACCAGCGGCCGGTTCAGCGCGGCAGCGACGTGCATCAGACCCGAATCATTGGTGACCACGGCTTTACAGGCGGCCAGCAAAATAACCGCCTGTTCCAGCTGTGTTTCTCCCGCCAGATTGCGACACCAGGCTTGCTGTTCATTGCTGAGCGTGGCGAGAATTTCGTTGCCCGCCTCGTGGTCCTTCGCCGAACCGAACAGCACAATCTGATAGCCTTCATCAATCAGCTGTTTTGCCAGCGCCGCATAGTGATAGTGCGGCCAGCGTTTTGCCGGACCAAATTCGGCACCCGGGCAGAAGCCGATCATCGGACGTTCGGACGAAATGCCAAACGCGTTACAGGTGTGCGATTTTTCGCCGTCGTGCACCTGCAGTTGCGGCCACAGCAAAGGTTGCGGGAGATCCTTCGCCGTGCGCATCACGCCTTTATCGTAGGCCAGCGCCACATAGCGCTCAACCATCAACGGCCAGGCCTCTTTATCGAGCACACGCGCGTCATTCAGCAGACCGTAGCGCATCTCGCCGCGCCAGCCGGTACGATGCGGCACGCCAGCGAAGAAGGGTACTAAAGCCGATTTAAAGGAGTTTGGCAGGACAAATGCGCGATCGTAGCGTTTTTCGCGCAGGCTATGGCCGAGCTTGCGGCGCTCGCCGATTTCCAGCGCCCCGTGGCCGAGCGGCATCGGAATCGCCTCGTTCACTTCCGGCATACGCGACAACAGCGGACGGCACCATGCGGGTGCCATCACGTCGATTATCGCCTGGGGATAGCGCGCCTTGAGCGTGCGATAGAGACTTTGTGACATCATCATGTCACCCACCCAGGACGGGCCAATCACCAAAATTTTCATGCTTACGCGTCGCGGTTCAGCCAGGCCATATATTCCGTTACGCCTTCGGCAACGGTCTTGAACGGCTTGTCATAACCCGCAGCGCGCAGGTTGGTCAGGTCCGCCTGAGTGAATGCCTGATAACGACCTTTCAGTTTTTCAGGGAACGGAATGTACTCGAGGCTGCCTTTTTTATGATAGGCCAGCGCGGCATCGGCCACGGCCTGGAAGGATTCGGCACGGCCGGTTCCGAGGTTGAAAATGCCGGACACGCCGTTTTCCCAGAACCACAGATTCACCGCCGCCACGTCGCCGACATAGACGAAGTCACGCTTGAAGCTATCGCTGCCTTCGAACAGTTTCGGGCTTTCGCCATTGTTCAGCTGAGTGTTCAGATGGAACGCCACGCTCGCCATGCTGCCTTTGTGACCTTCGCGCGGTCCGTAAACGTTAAAGTAGCGGAAGCCCACAATCTGGGAATTCGCTTCTGGCAGAACCTGACGGACATATTCGTCGAACAGGAATTTGGAGTAACCGTACACGTTCAGCGGCTGCTCGTATTCGCGGGATTCGATGAAGTCGGAGGTGCGGCCGCCGTAAGTGGCTGCGGATGAGGCGTACAGGAACGGAATTTCACGCTCCAGACAGTAGTGAAGAACCTCTTTAGAGTACTGATAGTTGTTATCCATCATGTACTTGCCATCCCACTCTGTGGTGGAGGAGCACGCGCCTTCGTGGAAGATGGCTTCGATCTCGCCGAACTCTTCACCGGCCATAATCTGGATCAGAAAATCTTCTTTATCCATGTAGTCGGCAATATTCAGATCGACCAGATTGACGAACTTGGTGCCGTCTTTCAGGTTGTCTACCACCAGAATGTCGGTGATGCCTTTGTCATTGAGGGCCTTGATAATGTTGCTGCCGATAAAGCCCGCGCCGCCGGTAACGATGATCATAACGGTAACCTTTGTAGTGTGGAGTCCGGGGACAATCCCGAACACTAATACTCATATCATATCATTAGTATGGCGGCCCTTCAGCCATTCACCGACATACACTTCATCCTTCACGCCGCCCCGGCGTTGGCTGCGTTCATAAACCCCGGTCACAGAGTTATCTATACTCCCGGAGATTTCTTCTCTTGCCGCCTTGAGGCAGTGTGAATGATTTTGTGTATGTGTAAAAAGGGTACGCGTGATTTATGCTGCAAAAACGAGAACTAATGATGCGTCATCTCGTATCGACGTATAGGTTTGGGTAATATGTGCCGAAATTTGCCGAGTCTGGAGAATTGCAATGCGTGGTGATTTTTACAAACAGTTAAACAACGACCTGGAGACCGCCCGTGCGGAAGGGTTGTTTAAAGAAGAGCGTATTATCACGTCTGCGCAGCAGGCGGACATCACCGTCGCTGACGGCAGCCATGTGATCAACTTTTGTGCGAACAACTATTTAGGGCTGGCGAATCACCCTGAGCTGATCGCCGCTGCGAAAAACGGCATGGACACCCACGGCTTTGGCATGGCTTCCGTGCGTTTCATTTGCGGTACCCAGGACAGCCACAAAGTGCTGGAGAAGAAGCTGGCGGAGTTCCTCGGGATGGAAGATGCGATTCTCTACTCTTCCTGCTTCGATGCCAACGGTGGTCTGTTCGAAACGCTGCTGGGCGCGGAAGACGCGATTATTTCTGACGCGCTGAACCACGCTTCTATCATTGACGGCGTGCGTCTGTGTAAAGCGAAGCGTTTCCGCTATGCAAACAACGATATGCAGGAGCTGGAAGCACGTCTGAAAGAAGCGCGTGAAGCCGGTGCGCGTCACATTCTGATCGCCACCGACGGCGTGTTCTCTATGGACGGCGTGATTGCCAACCTGAAAGGCGTCTGCGACCTGGCGGATAAATACGATGCGCTGGTGATGGTCGATGACTCTCATGCGGTCGGTTTTGTCGGCGAAAACGGTCGCGGTTCCCACGAATACTGCGATGTGATGGGACGCGTAGACATCATCACCGGTACGCTGGGCAAAGCGCTCGGTGGCGCATCCGGCGGTTATACCGCCGCGCGTAAAGAGGTGGTGGAGTGGCTGCGCCAGCGCTCTCGCCCGTATCTGTTCTCCAATTCACTTGCTCCGGCGATTGTTTCTGCTTCTGTTAAAGTGCTGGAAATGGTGGAATCGGGCGCTGAGCTGCGCGATCGCCTGTGGTCTAACGCGCGTCTGTTCCGTGAAAAAATGACTGCCGCAGGTTTTACCCTGGCGGGTGCCGATCACGCGATCATTCCCGTGATGTTAGGCGATGCCGTTGTGGCGCAAAACTTTGCCCGCGAACTGCAAAAAGAGGGGATTTATGTCACCGGGTTCTTCTTCCCGGTGGTGCCAAAAGGTCAGGCGCGTATTCGCACCCAGATGTCTGCGGCGCATTCGCCTGAACAAATTGAACGTGCGGTTGAAGCCTTTACCCGCATCGGCAAACAACTGGGCGTGATTGCCTGAGGACCTGTGATGAAAGCGTTATCCAAACTGAAAGCGGAAGAAGGGATTTGGATGACCGACGTGCCGGAGCCGGAAGTCGGTCACAACGATCTGCTGATCAAAATTCGTAAAACCGCCATTTGCGGGACTGACGTTCACATCTACAACTGGGATCAGTGGTCGCAAAAAACCATTCCGGTTCCGATGGTTGTTGGCCATGAATACGTCGGCGAAGTGGTCGGTATCGGCCAGGAAGTGAAAGGCTTTAAAATCGGCGATCGCGTCTCCGGTGAAGGCCACATCACCTGCGGCCACTGCCGTAACTGTCGCGGCGGGCGCACTCATCTGTGCCGTAATACGGTCGGCGTGGGCGTTAACCGCCCGGGCTGCTTCGCGGAATATCTGGTTATCCCGGCATTTAACGCCTTTAAAATTCCGGACAATATCTCTGATGATTTGGCTTCTATCTTCGACCCGTTCGGTAACGCGGTTCACACCGCGCTGTCGTTCGATTTAGTGGGCGAAGATGTGCTGGTATCGGGCGCGGGTCCTATCGGCATTATGGCCGCAGCCGTTGCTAAACACGTTGGCGCGCGTAATGTGGTTATCACCGATGTGAATGAATATCGTCTGTCGCTGGCGCGTAAAATGGGCGTCACCCGTGCGGTCGATGTTTCCAAAGAGAACCTGAATGATGTTATGGCCGAGCTGGGCATGACCGAAGGGTTTGATGTGGGTCTTGAAATGTCCGGCGCACCACCTGCGTTCCGTACCATGCTCGACACCATGAACCACGGCGGTCGTATCGCAATGCTGGGGATCCCTCCGTCAGATATGTCTATCGACTGGAACAAAGTCATCTTCAAAGGATTATTCATCAAAGGCATTTATGGCCGCGAGATGTTCGAAACCTGGTACAAGATGGCGGCCCTGATCCAGTCGGGTCTGGACCTGACGCCAATCATCACCCACCATTTCGGGATTGATGATTTCCAGAAAGGCTTCGACGCAATGCGCTCGGGCCAGTCAGGAAAAGTGATCCTGAGCTGGGATTAAAAACGAAAGCGCCTGCGGGCGCTTTTTCGCTCCCTTTCACACTTCTCGCATCCGCAATCGGATTTTTTCGAGTTTTTCTTCGCTTTTTTTGCCACTCGCTTATACAGTCTGTTGAAGGTTTGTTTACTTTTACAGCGCCTATGTTCAAGCTCACCGTTTGTTTATTGACCTGTAATTCCTCGCGCTTGCTGCGCGAAGTCCTGCCTCCGCTGCTTACCGTGGCGGATGAACTGATCGTCGTCGATTCCGGAAGTACGGATGCCACTCTGGATATCTGTCGCGAGTACGATCTCCCGGTTCACCACCATCCCTATACGATGCATGCCGCGCAGATGAACCATGCCATTGATCTGGCAGCCAATGACTGGGTTCTGTGCATGGATAGCGATGAGATACTTGATGCGGAAACGGTCGATTTCATCCTCGCGCTAAAAGCAGGAAAAGAACCTGCTGCAAACGAAGCCTGGCGTATCGCCCGCTACTGGTACGTGCTGGGCGAAGAAGTGAGAACTATCTATCCGGTTTCGTCACCTGATTTTCCGGTGCGTCTTTTCAATCGCACTCTGGCGCGGTTTAACCACCGTCCGGTCGATGACAAAGTGGAAGGCACCCTTCTGGCGACTAAAATCCCGGGGCGCGTTCGCCACGACACCTTCTACAACCTCCATGAAGTGTTCAATAAACTGAATAGCTATACGTCGCGGCTGGTGAAGTATCAGACCGTGCGACCCTCTATTAGTCGCGGTATGGTCAGCGCTATCGGGGCGTTCTTTAAATGGTATGTGTTCAGCGGAGCGTGGCGGCAGGGCAAAGTGGGGATTGTGACGGGACTGTACGCGACCTCATACAGCTTTTTGAAATACTTCAAAGCCTGGTATCAGCACGAGAATAAAAAAGAGCCCGATGCTAAAGGGCATGCGGACTCCCGGCTGGTGGAATAATTCCCGATAACAGGCGACAGGGATTACACCTTCTTACCCCAACCTTGCCACTGATGCTGGACATATTTCGCCAGCGAACTTTGGCTAATACTCTCACCAATTACTGTGAAGAAGCGGGTGGCATAGACCGGCTCAGGCGGCTGTTTTGGTTTGCACATCTGCACACCACGGAACGGATTACGCGGCGTGGTGGCGGGAGTCGTCCCCGCTGGTGCGGCGGTGTTCGGGCGCGAGGTATCAACCTGTGGTTCGTTCAGGAGGCTGCTCGGGCGGACCAGCGTGATATCTGATGGCAGGGTCGGCAGCATTTGCTGTAAGACCCGAACCGTAGACGGATGCGGATGACCAATGGCAATCGCTGATCCGTTCCGACGAGCCAGCTGTACGGCGCGATTAAACTGGAAGCGAATATCAGCTTCGTTCTGCGTGTCATCAAGGAACACTTTACGCTTAATCACCTTTACACCGGTGCCCTGCGCGGCGCGCATCGCCTGGCTATTGCCAATCGTCATACTGTCGAGGAAATAGAGGTTGTAGCGTTCCAGCGCCTGCATCACTTTTTGCATGCCAAACAGGCTGGATGTCATCGCGCTGCCCATATGGTTGTTCAGCCCGACCGCAAACGGCACTTTGCCATAGGCCTCGCGGATAATGCGCTCGATCTCGTCGCTGCTCATGTCCGGACGCAGGGTGTCTTTTTCCAGCGGCTGTTTGCTCAGCGGCGCCATAGGAAGGTGGATTAACACTTCGTGCCCGCTGTTGTGGGCTTTAGTCGCCATTTCACGCGCGTGTGGCGCGTTGGGTAACACGGCGACGGAGACGGCGGAGGGCATTGCCAGAACCTGGTTTTCGTTGTGCGGACGATAGCCAAAGTCATCGATCACAATGGCCAGTTTGCCTGCGTAAACCGGTGCTGTCAGCGCCAGAGTGCCGACGATGGAGAGAACAATTTGACGAAATTGAAGCAAAACCTATCTTCCCAACCACGGCTGTGGATTGACCGCCTGACCCTGGCGACGAATTTCGAAATAGAGTGACGGGCGGCCCTGACCGCCACTACTGCCCACAAGGGCGATGGGTTGTCCTGCGCGGACCTGAGTGCCGACGCTCACCAGAGCGCTTTGGTTGTAACCGTAAAGACTCATGTCGCCTTTACCATGTTCTACCACAACGACAAGTCCGTAACCCTGCAGCCAGTCGGCAAGGATCACGCGGCCATCGGCAATCGCTTTGACTTCGCTTCCTTCAGAAGCGCCAATCACGATACCCTTCCAACGTAGCTCACCCTGCAGCTGTTCGCCATAGCGATGCAAAATTGAACCACGCACTGGCCAGTAGGCTTGCCCTCGTGGTGCGCCAAGTCCGCCGGTACGTGATATTAACGAACGCTCGCTTTCAGTTGGCTTATAGGTTGAACCTTTGCGGGACGCTTCTTGTTGACGATTTTTCACGGCCTGCGCTTCACGTGCCTCTTTTTCGGCACGCGCCTTCGCCGCCGCTTCGGCACGGGCGATGCTGTTGCGCAGTTTAGATTCGTTGGCGCGCATTTCACCCAGCTGGCTTTGGCCTTCCTGAATGGACGATTCCAGCCCGGAAAGCGTTTTCTTACGCTCGTTTCGTGCTTGCTCCAGCTTCGCCTGCTGGGCCTGCTGATCGTACAGCAAGGTCTGCTGCTGGCTTTGCTTCTCTTCCAGCTCGGCTTTTTGCGTGTCGACCTCTTCGCGCGTCTGCTTGAGCTGCGCGATGGTCTCCTGGCGCGCCTGGTTCAGATAGCCGAAGTAGGCCTGCAAACGTTGCCCGCGCTGGCTTTCTTCACCGCTCAGAATCAGCTGGATGCCGGTATGTTCGCCCTGACGGAATGCAGCGTCGAGCTGTGCTGCTAAATTACGTTCCTGGCTGGCTCTCTGGCGTTCAAGTTTGGCAATCGAAGCGTTCATTTCGTCGATCTGCTTATTGAGCTGAGCAAGCGTGTTTTGGGTTTCACGTAACTTTCGCGCGGCGGCGGAGATGGCTTCTTCCTGCTGTTTTAACTGCGCAAGAAGTGAGGAGCGTTGCTGCTGTTGCTGACGAACCGCGCGTTCTTTCGCGGCGATATCAGCCTGAATGGATCTGAGCTGGTCACGGTCATCCGCATGGGCGGATGCGGCGCACAGCAATACGCCAGCGCTGAGTGCGCTGGCGTAAAGCAGAGGCCTGACTGATAACCGTAACGGCTTCACGACCCATGTGATTGAAAAAATCGCCTTTCCCCTCATGGGGAGGGATTATTCCACGATGAACAGCGGCTTGCCAGTCATCTCTTGCGGGATTTCCATACCCATCAGCGTCAGCATGGTTGGCGCGATGTCGGAAAGCTTGCCGCCTTCCACTGCTTTCAGAGATTTCTCACCCACGTAAATCAGCGGAACAGGCAGGTTGGTGTGTGCTGTGTGCGCCTGACCGGTAGACGGATCGCGCATCTGCTCTGCGTTGCCGTGGTCAGCGGTGATCAGCAATTGGCCGCCAACGGATTCAACCGCTTTGGTCACTTCGTCAACGCAGTGATCCAGTGCTTCCACCGCTTTCACCGCTGCTTCCATCACGCCCGTATGGCCGACCATATCGCCGTTCGGGTAGTTACAGATGATGGTGTCGTACTTACCGCTTTTGATTGCCGCGACCAGTTTTTCAGTCAGCTCGGCAGAACTCATTTCAGGCTGCAGGTCGTAGGTCGCCACTTTTGGTGAGTTGATCAGAATGCGATCTTCGCCTTTGAACGGCTCTTCGACGCCGCCGTTGAAGAAGAACGTTACGTGCGCATATTTTTCGGTTTCAGAAATACGCAGCTGCGTTTTGTCGTTCTTCGCCATCCACTCGCCGAAGGTGTTTGCCAGCGATGCAGGTGGATACGCGCAAGGCACTTTAATATCTGCGGCGTATTCGGTCAGCATGATGAAGTCGAGGTTCACGACTTTTTTACGCGCGAAACCGTCGAAATCGGCGTTCACGAAAGCGCGGGTAATTTCGCGCGCGCGGTCAGCGCGGAAGTTCATGAAGATCAACGCGTCGCCGTCTTCCATTGCGGCATCGGCCTGGCCTTCTGCACGAATCACGGTCGCTTTCACGAATTCGTCGTTTTCGTCGCGCGCATAAGCGGCTTCCAGACCGGCAACAGCGGTATCAAACTGGAATTCGCCAGATGCCTGAGTCATCAGGTTGTAGGCTTGCTCAACGCGATCCCAGCGGTTGTCGCGGTCCATAGCAAAGTAGCGGCCAATGATAGACGCCACGCGGCCTTTGCCCAGTTCAGCAAACTTCTCTTCGAAGGTTTGCAGGGAGGATTTCGCGCTGCGCGGTGGGGTATCGCGACCGTCGAGGAAAGCGTGCAGATAGATTTTTTCTGCACCGCGCTCGGCGGCCATTTCAACCATCGCCAGAATGTGATCTTCGTGGCTGTGAACGCCGCCAGCAGAGAGCAGACCCATGATGTGCACCGCTTTACCCGCAGCTGCCGCTTTATCGACGGCGGCAGTTAACACCGGGTTGGAGAAGAAAGTACGTTCTTTAATTTCAACATCCAGACGGGTCAGATCCTGATAAACGATGCGGCCCGCGCCCAGGTTAACGTGTCCAACTTCGGAGTTGCCCATCTGACGGTCTGGCAGGCCAACTTCCAGGCCAGAAGCGTCAATCAGGGTATGTGGACGTTTGGCCCACAGCGCATCCATGACCGGGGTCTTAGCACTGAAAATGGCGTTATCCTGGCTTTCTTCGCGATAGCCATAACCATCCAGAATCACCAGTACCATAGGTTTTTTAGAAACCGACATTGCGACAACCTCATGTTCAAGAGACAAAAAATTTGCGTAATTTTACTACAGCTGAATCGATAAAATAGCCGCAGAAGATCAAAGAAAGGAGTGGCACAAGCGGCGGGTTGGCTCATTTTCACTGTTTTTTTTCGTGGCATGCCGCAGAAAATGGATTAGCTTATTCTGGCTGGCTGTATTTGCCACAACGCACAGGTATACTCCTGTCCTGGTTTTTTTATCACTACGTTGGGAGTTGTTACCCCCCATGCAAGAAATTATGCAATTTGTTAGCCGCCACCCAGTACTGAGTATCGCGTGGATTGGTTTACTGGCAGCAGTGCTGTTCACCACTTTCAAAGGCCTTACGTCTAAAGTTAAGGTCATCACTCGTGGCGAAGCAACTCGTCTCATCAATAAAGAAGAAGCGGTTGTCGTGGATTTGCGCCAGCGTGATGATTTCCGCAAGGGTCACATTGCAGGTTCGATCAACCTGCTGCCTGCCGAAGTCAAAGCCAATAACCTTGGCGAGCTGGAAAAGCATAAAGACAAACCGATTATCGTCGTTGACGGTACCGGCATGCAGGCCCAGGACCCAGCCAGCGCGCTGACCAAAGCAGGCTTTGAAAAAGTCTTCGTACTGAAAGATGGCATTTCAGGCTGGAGCGGCGAAAATCTGCCTTTAGTTCGCGGTAAATAAGAGGAACGACGTTATGGCCAATATTGAAATCTATACCAAAGCGACTTGCCCGTTTTGCCATCGCGCAAAAGCGCTGCTGAGCGGCAAAGGCGTGACCTTCCAGGAACTGCCTATTGATGGTGATGCGGCGAAACGTGAAGAGATGATCAAACGTAGTGGCCGTACGACGGTTCCGCAGATTTTTATTGATGCGCAGCACATTGGTGGCTGTGATGACTTGTATGCGCTAGATGCAAGTGGCGGGCTTGATCCCCTGCTGCGTTAATGCGTTTTAGGACAATTAAAAAGGGTATTTCCATGTCAGAACAAAACAACAACGAAATGAGTTTCCAGATCCAGCGCATCTACACCAAAGATGTCTCGTTCGAAGCTCCAAACGCGCCACACGTTTTCCAGAAAGATTGGCAGCCAGAGGTTAAACTTGATCTTGATACCGCTTCTACCCAACTGGCAGAAGATGTGTATGAAGTTGTGCTGCGCGTGACCGTTACCGCGTCTCTGGGCGAAGAAACCGCATTCCTGTGTGAAGTACAGCAGGGTGGTATCTTCTCCGTTGGCGGTATCGATGGTAATCAGCTGGCGCATTGCCTGGGTGCATACTGCCCGAACATTCTGTTCCCGTATGCTCGCGAGTGTATCACCAGCCTGGTATCCCGCGGTACATTCCCGCAACTGAACCTTGCGCCAGTTAACTTTGATGCGCTGTTCATGAACTATCTGCAGCAGCAAGCTGGCGAAGGTACTGAACAACATCAGGATGCCTGATGAGTACTGTTAATGCGTCAATGACAGTGATCGGTGCCGGCTCGTACGGCACCGCTCTTGCTATCACTTTGGCAAGAAATGGTCACGAAGTGGTTCTTTGGGGCCACGATCCAAAACATATCGCGACGTTACAGCACGATCGTTGCAACGTCGCGTTTCTTCCGGATGTCCAGTTCCCTGATTCGCTGCATCTAGAAAGCGATTTGGCGACGGCGCTTGCTGCCAGCCGCAACATTTTGGTTGTCGTACCGAGTCACGTTTTTGGCCAGGTACTGAAACAAATCAAAACGTTGATGCGCGCTGATGCGCGCATTGTATGGGCGACCAAAGGCCTGGAAGCCGAAACCGGACGTCTGCTGCAGGATGTCGCCCGAGAAATCCTGGGTGATGATATCCCGCTGGCGGTGATTTCCGGCCCGACGTTTGCTAAAGAGCTGGCCGCCGGCCTGCCAACGGCGATTTCTCTGGCATCGACCGATCAGACCTTCTCCGACGATCTCCAGCATTTACTGCACTGCGGTAAAAGTTTCCGCGTCTACAGCAATCCTGATTTTATCGGAGTACAGCTGGGCGGGGCGGTGAAAAACGTTATCGCGATTGGCGCGGGTATGTCCGACGGAATCGGTTTTGGCGCGAATGCGCGCACGGCACTGATCACCCGCGGCTTAACGGAAATGTCCCGTCTCGGAGCCGCACTTGGCGCCGATCCCGCCACCTTTATGGGGATGGCGGGGTTAGGCGATCTGGTCCTGACTTGCACCGACAACCAGTCGCGCAACCGTCGTTTCGGCATGATGCTCGGAGAGGGCATGGATGTTATCGGCGCGCAGGAGAAGATTGGCCAGGTGGTCGAAGGTTACCGCAATACCAAAGAAGTTCGGGAATTGGCGCACCGTTTTGGTGTCGAAATGCCAATAACCGAGGAAATTTATCAGGTATTGTATTGCGGAAAAAATGCTCGCGAGGCAGCATTAACCTTGTTAGGGCGCTCACGCAAGGACGAGCGCAGCAATCACTAATCGCAGGGAACCTTAGTCACCTGAATGACCCGGCTGGCGCAGAACCGGCCGGTCATTATGATACCGCCTGGAGTAAGCAATGCCGTGTGAAGAACTGGATATCGTCTGGAACAATATTAAATCCGAAGCCCGGGCTTTGGCTGACTGCGAGCCTATGCTGGCCAGTTTCTACCACGCGACGCTACTTAAGCACGAAAATCTCGGCAGCGCCCTGAGCTACATGCTCGCCAACAAACTGGCTTCTTCGATCATGCCCGCGATCGCGATTCGCGAAGTGGTGGAAGAGGCGTATGCCGCTGACCCTGAAATGATCGCCTCTGCGGCCTGTGATATTCAGGCGGTACGCACGCGTGACCCGGCGGTGGATAAATACTCCACGCCGCTGCTGTACCTGAAAGGCTTCCACGCGTTACAGGCCTACCGTATCGGCCACTGGCTATGGAATGAAGGCCGCCGCGCGCTGGCTATCTTCCTGCAAAATCAGGTGTCCGTGACCTTCCAGGTGGATATTCATCCGGCGGCGAAAATTGGTCGCGGGATCATGCTCGACCATGCGACCGGGATTGTTGTCGGGGAAACGGCGGTGATTGAAGATGATGTCTCTATCCTGCAATCCGTCACCCTCGGCGGTACTGGTAAAACCAGCGGCGATCGCCATCCGAAGATCCGTGAAGGGGTGATGATTGGCGCGGGCGCGAAAATTCTCGGCAATATCGAAGTGGGGCGCGGCGCGAAAATCGGCGCCGGTTCCGTGGTGCTGCAACCTGTTCCACCGCATACCACCGCCGCTGGCGTGCCAGCGCGTATCGTGGGCAAGCCTGAGAGCGATAAACCCGCAATGGATATGGATCAGCACTTCAACGGCATTCACCACACCTTTGAGTATGGCGACGGGATTTAAATTATCGCCCGGTAGCGCTGTGCGTATCGGGCTGACAAAATCAGCGACGTAAAACCGCCCCGGCATATCCCAGCTGGCGCCAGGCTTCATACACCACCACCGACACCGCATTTGACAGGTTCATGCTGCGGCTGTCTGGCATCATTGGAATACGAATTTTTTGGTCTGCAGGCAGGGCATCCAGAATGCTGGCTGGCAGGCCGCGTGTTTCCGGGCCAAACAGCAGATAATCCCCTGCCTGATAGCTTACCGCGCTATGCTCCGGCGTGCCTTTGGTCGTCAGGGCAAACATCCGCTGCGGCTTCTCTGCCTCTGCAAAAGCAGCAAAATCGTGATGACGGACCACGGCGGTAAATTCGTGATAGTCCAGTCCGGCGCGGCGCAGGCGTTTGTCATCCCACGCAAAACCCATTGGCTCGATAATATGCAGACGAAAACCGGTGTTGGCGCACAGGCGGATGATATTCCCGGTATTCGGTGGAATTTCTGGTTCGAATAATACGATGTTAAGCATGCAGCCCCCTGGAGCCTATCCCACTAGGCTATTTTATTTGCCATTTCGGCCCTGGGCAGTGCTCACAACCCTCACGTACTACGTGTACATTCCGGTTGTTCCGCGCTGTCCAGGGCCGAACTGGCTGCAACAATATACGCCTACTGGGATAGGCTCAAAAATGCGCGGGCAGAATAGCAGAAATTTCCCCTCACCCTAACCCTCAGCCACAGCGAGAGGTGACTTTCTTTTCTCCCTCTCTCTGTGGGAGAGGGAGAGGGCAACCGACCGCACTCAGCCTACGCCGCATCCCCTCGCGCCAATGGCGCCAGCGCCGCCGGTAATTTACTCAGCTCCTGCACCAGCGAATCCTTGCTGATTTCACCGATCGTTTTCGCGCCGGTCAGCGTCATGGCGACTTTCATCTCTTTTTCGATGAGATTCAGCAGATTCGCCACGCCGGCCTGGCCGTGAGTCGCCAGTGCGTAAAGATATGCGCGGCCAAGCAGCACGCTGTCTGCGCCAAGGGCAATCATGCGCACCACGTCCAGCCCGTTACGGATGCCGCTGTCGGCCAGAATCGCAATATCGCCCTTCACCGCGTCGGCAATGGCCGGCAGCGCGCGCGCGGAGGAGAGCACGCCGTCCAGCTGCCGCCCGCCGTGGTTCGATACCACAATCCCGTCTGCGCCAAAGCGTACTGCATCGCGGGCATCCTCGGGGTCGAGAATGCCTTTGATGACCATCGGGCCGTCCCAGAACTCGCGGATCCACTCCAGATCTTTCCACGAGATCGATGGGTCAAAATTATTCGCCAGCCAGCCGATGTAATCCTCAAGCCCTGTCGGTTTGCCAAGATAGGCGGAGATATTTCCCAGATCGTGCGGGCGACCGTTTACGCCCACATCCCACGCCCACTGAGGATGCGTTACCGCCTGCCAGTAACGACGCATGGCCGCATTTGTTCCGCTCATGCCGGAGTGTGCATCGCGGTAACGAGCGCCCGGCGTAGGCATATCGACCGTAAAGACCAGCGTTGAACAGCCTGCGGCTTTGGCACGCTCCAGCGCGTTACGCATAAAGCCGCGGTCGCGCAGGACGTACAGCTGGAACCACATCGGTCGCTTAATGGTCGGTGCCACCTCTTCAATCGGGCACACGGAGACGGTAGAGAGCGTAAACGGGATGCCTTTGGCATCGGCGGCGGCGGCGGCCTGAACTTCGCCGCGACGGGCGTACATACCGCACAAACCGACTGGCGCAAGGGCGACGGGCATCGCGAGCGTCTCGTTGAACAGTTTCGTCTCAAGACTCAGGTCAGACATATTCTTCAGCACGCGCTGGCGCAGGGCCACTTCGGACAAGTCTTCCACGTTGCGACGCAGGGTGTATTCAGAGTACGCCCCGCCGTCGATATAGTGGAACAGGAACGGCGGCAGGATGCGCTGCGCTGCGGCGCGATAGTCACTGGCTGCGGAAATAATCATGCTTTGTTCTCCCTGGAAATATCGTGATCGCCGGGCAAGCGGGTGATGCGCGCCTGTCGGGCCTGATCTTCATCGAATCGTTTAATGGTGGTATGGACGAAGCCCAGATGCGCCATCATTGCTTTGCGCGCGGCTTCCGCATCGCCCGCCAGAATGGCGTCAAGCACGGCCTGATGCTGCTCCGTGAGCTGGGCAAAGACCGGCGGGACGAGGTACATGCGCTGGCGGCTCTGTTTCACCGACGATTGCAGCAGATCGAAGAATCCCCGCATGGTTTGCAGCAGCACCACGTTGTGCGAGGCCTCGGCAATGGCGAGATGAAAACGCACGTCCGCCTGCGAGGCGATATCCGGATCGCTGCTTTGGGTGGCGTCAAAGCAGGCTTTAAGCTTCTCTTTATCAGCCTCGGTTGCGCGCATCGCGGCATGCCATGCGGTGCTGGTTTCAATGGCATGGCGGGCTTCCAGAATATCAAAGCTGTAGTCCGGGTCGTTCTCCATCAGCGTTTTAAGCGGCTGAACGATGTTTTGCTCGGACCAGTCGTCGTGCTGCCAGCGGACAAAAGTGCCGCCACCGCGACGGCTCAACAGCACACCCTCGCTCACCAGCGTCGCCAGCGCTTCGCGCAGTGAGTTGCGCGACACGCCAAGCAGTGCCGCCAGCTGACGCTCCGCGGGCAATTTCATGCCCGCTTCCAGCTGTTGTTCTTCAATCAGCGCCCGCACGCGAGAGGCAATCTCGTCGGACAGGCGTCTGGGCATCACTATCATGGAATCATCCAGGTTAAGACGTAGGCCTGCAGCGTGGTGATAACGCCCACCATGCAGGTGAAAATCAGGCTGTGTTTGACGGTAAATCGGAACAGGTCCGACTCTTTACCCACCAGTCCCACCGCCGCACAGGCAATGGCGATCGACTGCGGGGAGATCATTTTTCCGGTCACGCCGCCGGTGGTATTCGCCGCCACCAACAGTACGTCAGACACGCCGATCTGCTGGGCGGCGGTCGCCTGAAGCGCGGCAAAGAGGGCGTTAGATGACGTATCAGAACCGGTCAGGAACACGCCCAGCCAGCCGAGGAACGGCGAGAAGAAGGTGAACGCGTGGCCGGTATGGGCCAGCGCCAGAGCCAGCGTCGATGACAGGCCGGAGTAGTTCGAGATAAACGCAAACGCCAGCACCATTCCAATGGAGTAAATCGGCAGCGCCAGCTCTTTCAGGGTGCTGGCAAATGTCTGGATAGCAGCGGCGGGCTTCATCCGCAGCCACACTACAGACAGGATAGCCGCAAACAAGATTGCTGTGCCGGTCGCGGAGAACCAGTCAAATTTATAGACCGCGGCATACGGCGTCGCTTCGTGAACGACAGGTGGCATACGGGCAACCATCTTATCAAGGAACGGCACGGAGATATTAATCACCATGTCATACAGCGCGCCGCCAGGAGCGAACAGCGCTTTAAACGGCGGGACGCTCCACAGCGTTACCGTGGCGGTCAGGAACAGGAACGGCGACCACGCGCGAACAATCTGGCCGACGGTGTAATTTGTGCGTGCCAGCGTCTGATCGACCTGCGAGGCGCCCATATCGCCAAAGCGGAAGATGCGCACCGGCTGCCAGCGTTTGAGGAACAGGGTCAGGCATACCAGTGACACCAGGGAAGAGATGATGTCTGGCAGTTCAGGGCCGATGAAGTTAGAACTCAGATACTGCGCGATGGCAAAAGAACCACCCGCTACCACCACCGCAGGCCAGGTCTCTTTCACGCCGCGCCAGCCATCCATAATCGCCATGATCCAGAACAGGACGATAATTGTCAGGAACGGCAGCTGGCGGCCCACCATCTGGCCGATTTCGAAACTGTCTAAACCGGTGACCTGCCCGGCGACCAGAATAGGAATCCCCATCGCGCCGAACGCGACCGGTGCGGTGTTGACGATCAGGCACAAACCGGCAGCATACAGCGGGTTAAAGCCGAGCCCGACCAGCAGCGCGGCGGTGATCGCCACCGGTGCGCCAAAGCCCGCCGCCCCTTCGAGGAACGCCCCGAAGCAGAAACCGACAATCAGCATTTGCAGGCGCTGATCGGGCGTAATAGAGAGAATCGACGAGCGGATAATGTCGAATTGCCCGGTTTTGACCGAGATTTTATAGACAAACACCGCGGCGATGATGATCCACGCAATCGGCCACAATCCGTAGAAGAAGCCGTAAACCACCGAGGCCAGCGCGTGATCGACCGGCATTTTGTAGAAGAACAGCGCCACCAGCAGCGCGATCGCGACGGTGTAGGTTGCGGCGAGATAGCCCTTCAGCTTGAGTTTAATCAGCGCGAAGAAGAAGAACAGAATCGGTAGCGATGCGATCAGGCTCGACAGCCAGATGTTTCCGGCCGGATCGTAGTTTTGTTGCCAGAGGCTCATTGCAGGTCTCCTGAGGACCACACATTCCGCTTCGCGGTGAGTCTGCGCTCATCTCGGCGTCACAGTCTGTGTAAAAGTGGTCCTGCCAATAGTGTGATGTAGGGGTAATGACAATGAATGGTTAATTAAATGTTATAGATGGGCAATGATTTTGTGAGCAAAAATAATGGAAGTGTGAACCAGAGGAGTATTAGTTGGGAGATTGGTTGGGCCAATTTTAAGTGGTGAGGTTTGATGGCACCCCTCACCCTAACCCTCTCCCCATAGGGGAGAGGGGAGCGCACGGAGAAGTCTTTTCTCCCTCGCCCTATGGGGAGAGGAGAGCGCACGGAGAAATCTTTTCTGCCTCGCCCCTGTGGGCATAGGAGAGCGCACGGAGAAGTCTTTTCTCCCTCGCCCTATGGGGAGAGGGGAGCGCACGGAAAAGTCTTTTCTCCCTCGCCCCTGTGGGGAGAGGGGAGCGCACGGAGAAGTCTTTTCTCCCTCGCCCTATGGGGAGAGGGGAGCGCACGGAGACGTCTTTTCTCCCTCGCCCCTGTGGGCATAGGAGAGCGCACGGAGAAGTCTTTTCTCCCTCGCCCTATGGGGGGAGGGGAGCGCACGGAGAAGTCTTTTCTCCCTCGCCCTATGGGGAGAGGAGAGCGCACGGAGAAATCTTTTCTGCCTCGCCTCTATGGGGAGAGGAGAGCGCACGGAGAAGTTTTTTCTGCCTCGCCCTATGGGGAGGGGGAGCGCACGGAGAGTCTTTTCTCCCTCGCCCTATGGGGAGAGGAGAGCGCACGGAGAAGTCTTTTCTGCCTCGCCCCATAGGAGAGAGGGGAGCACACGGAGAAGTCTTTTCTCCCTCGCCCCTATGGGGAGGGGGAGCGCACGGAGAAGTTTTTTCTCCCTCTCCCCTATGGGGAGAGGGTCGGGGTGAGGGGCATGGGGATGAAAATCAGAACGCGGTCTTCGAAAAACCGGTCATCTCTTTCAGACCCATTTCACGACCCAGTTCCGTCATCGGGTGGACAACGACCAGGCCGCGCACGCTTTTCTTCAGCTTGCCCATATCGGCCTGTTCTTTTTTGGTAATGGCACGGCGATGCGGCATGTTCATCAGCTTTTGCGCTTCTTTACTCAGCTTTTGGCCTTTCACTTCACGCAGGCGCTCGATTTCGGTTTCCAGCGTCGCGATCTCTTTTTCAAGTTCAGCGTACTTCTCCGCGGACTCAACCAGCGACAGTTCAGCCTGCTGGTGGCGGATCAGATCCAGACGGTCGCTCAGGCGTTTAATTTCGTTCTTTTCGACTTCTTTCATCACATATAGCTCTAAAAACAGGGGAATTACAGGGAAGGATACACCAATGTGCGCAGGCTTACTTCTGAAACGCTTTTTTTAAGCTGATTCGGGAAATCAGCTCAGTCAGGGAAAGGACCATCGTAGAACGCACAACCTGTTGATAACGAAGCTTTTGCATCGCATAGAGTTCAGGATCGCTGTTCTCAAAATGAGGCGCCGGCGGCAGGGCGGATACGCAGTGTAATTCGCCGAAGGGTCCGAGAATTTCATCGTCGGTAAAAGCGTACTCATTACCGTCGTGATTCAACTCTTCGCGCAGCGCCATCAACAGCTCTGCATCCTCGTATTCAGGCCGACTGAGTACGCCGAGGCCATAAATCAGCTTCAGGCGAACCGATAAATCGCCCAGCGGTCCGTCGCCGTCCAGTAACGGTTCTACAGCATATTTTACCGCGTAGTCGTCTTTGCGGAACACCTGAAGTACCAGAATGTTCACCGCCTCGGTCAGTAACTCCACGGCGGCAATCAGGAAACTTCGTACGGTTTTGCCAGCATTCAGACGCTCAAGCACACGATTTTCAAAGGCCTGGGTTTGTTCCATTATTGCCTGCATATCTGACAATCTGTCGTTCGGGCGCAGGATGACCTGCGCCTGATCCTGAATCATTTGGTTGCGTTATATGCGTTAACCGCCTCCACAACCACATCACTGTTGGCCTCAAGGCCCGATATTTCTGCCAGCGCGGCCTGTGGACCTTTGCCGTCGATAAGCTCAGCCAGCTCCAGCGCCTGCGGATCCTGCTCGCTGCGATAATGCATAGCGGCGGCGATCCCTTTGACCAGGTTAGCGTGTGGCAGGCCGTATTCCAGCGTACCCAGCAGCGGTTTAATCAGTCGGTCGCCCGCGCTCAGTTTACGCAGTGGCTGACGGCCAACGCGCTCAACGTCATCTTTCAGATACGGGTTTTCAAAACGACCGAGGATTTTCTGAATGTATGCCGCATGTTTTTCGGCATCAAAACCGTAGCGTTTGATCAGAACCGCGCCACTCTCTTCCATTGCACCTTTTACCACCGCGCGGATTTTCTCATCGAGAATCGCATCACGAATGGTCTGATGACCGGCCAATTTTCCGAGGTACGCGGTTATAGCATGCCCGGTGTTCAGCGTGAAGAGTTTGCGTTCGACAAATGCCATCAGGTTATCGGTTAACTCCATACCCGGGATGGTTGGCAGAGCGCCCTTGAACTGCGTTTTATCGACAATCCACTCACTAAAGGTTTCAACCGTGACTTCCAGCGGATCGTTAGTGGCTGATTCTGACGGTGGGACGATACGGTCCACGGCGGAATCCACAAAACCAACGTGCTCTTCGACCCAGGCTTTATCTTCGTCGGCGACGGCAGCCAGAACGTGGCCTTTCAGCTGCGTAGTGCCGCGCACCATGTTTTCACAGGCGATAATATTCAGCGGCGTCGTGATGCCCTGTGCTTTACGTTTTGCCAGGCCTTTTGCCACGGCAGGCGCGATGCGCTCAAGCACCACAGGTCCTACAGCGGTGGTCACCAGATCGACGCTCGCAATCAGGTCAATAACGTCGTCGCCAATGCTGCTGACGGCATTCACACCCGAGACGGTTTCAACCAGCTCGTTTTCGCCCACCACGTGAACCTGATAGCTATGACGGGCATTCAGGGCGTCGAGCACCACTTGATTCACATCGGCGAATGTCAGCGTAATGCCCGCGTCTGCCAGCAGTTTGCCGATAAAGCCACGACCGATATTACCTGCGCCAAAATGTAATGCTTTCATAGTATTAACCTTCATCAATGTTTTTACCCGAGAGGGCTGGGGTGAGGCATTTCCCTCACCCTAACCCTCTCCCAAAGGGAGAGGGAATAGACCGCACCCCTGTTTTATTTCCTCTCCTGTGGGAGAGGCAGGGGCGAGGGCGAACGTTACTTGTTCAGCAGGGCCAGCACTTCTTCTACGCTGGTGGTCTGCGCCAGGCGCTCAATGACCGATTCATCATCCAGCGCGTTGGTCAGGCTGGTAATCACCTGAATGTGCTCATTGTTGCGAGCGGCGATACCAATCACCAGTCGGGCGATATCGTCTTCTTCTTCACCGAAGCGAACGCCGTCTGGATACTGACAGAACACAACACCGGTTTTGAGAACGCGATCTTTGGCTTCCACGGTCCCGTGCGGAACCGCAATGGATTCGCCCAGGTAGGTTGGGGTCAGTTTCTCACGTTCCAGCATGGCATCAACATATTCAGGCTCAACGTAACCGCCTTTCACCAGTTGCTCGCCGGCAAAACGAATCGCTTCTTCTTTGTGGTTCGCGGTACGGCCAAGGAAGATGTTTTCCGCACCCAGTCTGAACAGGTGGCTGTCGTTCGCATCGAAACTGTCTTTCAGGCTGTCACGGACTTTCACTTCGTTCTCAGTGTGGCGCTGAGCAGCAATCAGACGCTCGGTCAGACTGGTGTACAGGCCGCTGTCGAGGAAGTTGGTCAGCGAAATATGCTGTGCCTGTGGAACCTGACGCATCGCTCGTTCTGTCAGATCGCGGTGCGTGATGACCAGGTCAACATCCGGCGGCAGGCTATTGATAGCACTGTTGGTGACGGAGATATGGCTCAGGCCCGCGTCCTGAACTTTTTTACGCAGCACGCCAGCACCCATTGCGCTTGAACCCATACCGGCATCGCATGCGACGATGATTTTACGCACGTGGCTCAGGTCGTTAGACACATCGCCCGCTGACAGCGGAGTTACCGCGCCTTTGGATTCGGCTTTCATGTCATGCATACGACGGGTCGCGGCTTCGATGTCGTCTTCTTCTTTCACTTTGCTGGTTTTCAGCAGGATAGCGGAGACAACGAAGGAGACCGCCATTGCCGCACAGATGGCTGCGATGTTGGCGAAGTACGCGCCTTTTGGCGTCATCGCCAGAACAGCAAGGATGGAACCAGGGGAAGCCGGTGAAACCAGACCACCGCCCAGCACGCTCAGAGTGAACACGCCAGTCATACCGCCGAGGATAACGGCCAGGATCAGACGTGGATTCATCAGAACATACGGGAAGTAAATTTCGTGGATACCACCCAGGAAGTGGATGATAGCCGCACCGCCAGCAGACTGCTTAGCACTGCCGCGACCGAAGAACATATACGCCAGCAGAACGCCCATACCCGGACCCGGGTTCGCTTCAATCAGGAAGAAGATAGACTTGCCGAGATCATGAGACTGCTGAATACCCAGCGGTGAGAAGATACCGTGGTTAATGGCGTTGTTGAGGAACAGGATTTTCGCCGGTTCAACAAAGATAGACGCCAGCGGCAGCATGTCGTGCGCCACCATGAAGTTAACGCCAGCCGCCAGCACTTTGGACAGCACTTCGACCGCAGGACCAATGCCGAGGAACGCCAGAATCGCCAGGATCATACCGATGATGCCAGCGGAGAAGTTGTTCACCAGCATTTCGAAGCCGGATTTGATCTTGCCATCAACCCAGACGTCAAAACGTTTAATTGCCCAGCCGCCCAAAGGACCGGCAATCATTGCGCCGAGGAACATCGGCATATCCGCACCGACAATCACACCCATGGTGGTGATTGCCCCGACCACGCCGCCGCGGTCTCCGCCCACCAGGCGACCACCGGTATAACCGATGAGCAATGGCAGGAGATACGTAATCATTGGGCCAACGAGTTTCGCCAGCGTTTCGTTCGGCAACCACCCTGTCGGAATAAATAACGCGGTGATAATACCCCACGCGATAAACGCGCCGATATTTGGCATCACCATGTTGCTCAGGAAGCGACCAAAGCTTTGCACTTTGATCTTGATATCGGATGACATAAAACACCCCTTCTTATGTTTACACTGAGGCTTGCGGCCCGAGGTTTATCGTTAATGTGCGGCGGCAGAGGTAGCCGAGCCCTGTTCTGATGGTGTGAAATCTGGCACTGAATCGTTCAACTGTCCAGACAGCGAAAATTTGTGTGATCTCAATCACGTAAATGTAGGGGGTGAGGATAAAAATGAAGTGATTCTGATCACAAAAATGGCGTCTAAAAAAAATACAGCGCGGCTAAATCAGTCCTTATTGACGCTTAAATGTGACTGGAATCACGTTTTGATGGGTCGGATTTGTTGGTGCTTTGTGATCGTCTTCACAATAAATTTTAAGGCAGAATTCTCCAGGTGTGATCATCGGCATATTCTGCTTTCTCATTTCAGCCAGGCTGTAACCTGTTCCTTATCACTTTCATCAGAACGTCATCCCTTAGTGTTATGGCGATAATGCTTAATACGAGTTAATCTGCTAATGTAAACTTAAGTCTATTATTATTCATGATATATTTTGTCACGCTATTAAACTTGCGTGCAGGTATTATAGAAACAATACTTCCCGGCTCCGGATTATATATTTTGATGCTATTGTTACTCATTATATTAATTTGGTTGCTTATCATTTTATTTAAATAGTTGAAGATGTTTTAGTGAGGCAAATATGTTTCTTAACTATTTTGCGCTGGGCGTATTGATTTTCGTTTTTCTGGTCATTTTCTATGGAATCATAGCCATCCATGATATCCCTTATCTGATCGCAAAGAAGCGCAATCATCCCCATGCCGATGCGATTCATACCGCGGGCTGGGTGAGCCTTTTTACGCTGCATATCATCTGGCCATTCTTATGGATTTGGGCGACGTTATACCAGCCGGAACGCGGCTGGGGCATGCAAAACCATGTCGTGCAGCCAGGGGAACAACCCAATATAGACGCGCTTTCTCAACGTGTTGCCGATCTTGAAAAGCGGCTTGCCGCTGCGACAACACCCGCAGATAAAAACAGGCCGGAGCGCTAATCATGGATCTGTTAATTATTTTGACCTATGTGGCCCTGGCGTGGGCAGTTTTTAAAATATTTCGTATTCCGGTCAATCAGTGGACACTTGCCACCGCCGCATTAGGGGGCGTGTTCATTGTGGCCGGACTTATTTTGTTAATGAACTATAACCACCCTTATACCTTTACGGCACAAAAAGCGGTTATTTCTATTCCGATTACGCCACAGGTTACCGGAGTCGTTAGCGAAGTCACCGATAAAAATAACCAGCTCATTAAAAAAGGTGACGTGTTATTTAAAATTGACCCGACTCGTTATCAGGCCAGAGTGAACAGATTGCACGCTGATTTGGTGACCGCGACTTTTAATATTGATGTGATGAAAGGGCAACTTTCAGAAGCGGAAGCGAATACCACCCGCGTCGCTGCCGAACGCGATCGGCTGTATAAGGATTTCCAGCGCTACTTGAAAGGGAGCCGGGCGAAGGTGAATCCGTTCTCCGAAAGCGATATTGATAACGCACGGCAAAACTATCTGGCGCAGGATGCGATGGTCAAAGCCTCCATCGCCGATCAGGCGCAGATCAAGAGCCAGTTGGACAGCATGGTGAATGGCGAGCAGTCGCAGATTGCCAGCCTGCGAGCGCAGCTGACAGAGGCAACGTACAATCTCGATCAAACGGTGGTCCGCGCCCCAAGCGATGGTTACGTTACCCAGGTGCTGATTCGCCCGGGGACCTATGCTGCCGCGCTCCCATTGCGCCCGGTCATGGTGTTTATTCCCGAACAGAAACGCCAGATTGTGGCGCAGTTCCGCCAGAACTCTCTGTTGCGTTTAAAGCCAGGCGACGACGCCGAAGTGGTGTTTAATGCTCTGCCCGGACAAGTCTTCCACGGCAAGTTGAGCACTATTTTGCCCGTGGTGCCCGGTGGCTCGTATCAGGCGCAAGGTTCGTTGCAATCGCTGTCGGTGGTTCCGGGGACAGACGGCGTGCTGGCGACAATCGATCTGGACCCAAAC
Organism: Lelliottia sp. CFBP8978; assembly: GCF_034046055.2. NCBI lineage: Bacteria > Pseudomonadati > Pseudomonadota > Gammaproteobacteria > Enterobacterales > Enterobacteriaceae > Lelliottia > Lelliottia sp. CFBP8978. The sequence continues at coordinate 133,209 of NZ_CM188253.1, forward strand.
GCAGACGTTGACGCGTTACCGGACGGCATTTATGCCCAGGTCGCGGTCTATTCCGACCATTTCGCTCACGTCTCGGTGATGCGTAAAGTGCTGCTGCGAATGACCAGCTGGATGCATTACCTTTATCTCGACCATTAACCTTCTGCTTTTTTTGTTGCCTGATCCATACTTACACTTTTGTTGGCGTAAAGGATCAGGCAATGAAACTCATCGGCAGCTACACCAGCCCATTTGTGCGTAAAATTTCGATTCTCCTGCTGGAAAAAGGCATCACATTTGAATTTGTGAACGAACAACCGTATCAGGCTGAAAATGGTGTGGCGCAGTACAACCCCCTGGGCAAAGTCCCGGCGCTGGTCACTGATGAGGGTGAGTGCTGGTTTGATTCACCGATTATTGCCGAGTATATCGAACTGCTGGGGATTGCCCCGGCGATGATGCCGCGTGAGCCCAAAGCGGCGCTGGCGGTGAAGCAAATTGAGGCGTTAGCGGATGGCATTATGGATGCGGCGCTGACATCTGTGCGCGAGCAAGCGCGTCCGGCTGCGCAGCAATCTGAAGCCGAGCTGTTGCGCCAGCGTGAGAAAATTAGTCGCAGCCTCGACAGTTGCGAACAACTTTTGCGCGACGGCAAACTGCAAACCGATACCTTAAATCTGGCGACTATCGCTATCGCCTGCGCGATCGGCTATCTCAATTTTCGTCGCGTCTCACCCGGCTGGTGCGTGGAGCGGCCGCTGTTGGTGAAGCTCGCCGGGACCCTCTTCCAGCGCGAAAGCTTTGCCCGCACTGAACCGCCAAAGGCTTGATGCGGGTTATAACACTTCCTTTCTGTTAGTTGTACAATCCCACAGCATGTGACTCCCTCTCCCGTCGGGAGGGGGGAAGATATCCAACCGCCAGGCGTTTTAATGACTACTCATCGTTCCCTTTACAGCCAGATCCCTGCGACCGACCGTCTGCTTCGCGATCCCCAAATCACGCCCCTGCTTGAACAATCCGGGCATACCCGCATGGTGGCGCTCCTGAATGTGATGCAGGACGAAGCCCGCCAGCACATTCAGACGCAAAATACGCTGCCGCAGTGGTGCGAGGACTGGGCGAACGAGGTGGAGAAACGTCTGGCCACGCAAGCGCGGCATGCGTTGCGCCCGGTGCTCAATCTGACGGGAACGGTACTGCACACCAATTTAGGACGCGCTCAGCAGGCTGAAGAGGCAATCGACGCGGTGACGCAGGCGATGCGGTCGCCCGTGACGCTGGAGTACGACCTCGACGGCGCGGGGCGTGGGCATCGCGACCGGGCGCTGGCCGATCTCCTGTGCCAAATTACGGGGGCGGAAGACGCCTGCATCGTGAACAACAATGCGGCGGCGGTGTTGCTGATGCTGGCGGCGACGGCGAATGGCAAAGAGGTGGTAGTTTCGCGCGGCGAACTGGTAGAGATTGGCGGCGCGTTTCGCATTCCGGATGTTATGCGCCAGGCGGGATGCTCGCTGCATGAGGTCGGCACGACTAATCGCACCCATGCGAAGGATTATCGCGCCGCGGTTAACGAAAATACCGCGCTGCTCATGAAAGTCCACACCAGCAACTATCACATCGAAGGCTTTACCAAAACGGTGGAAGAGGCGGAGCTGGCGGAGATTGGCCGCGAACTGAACGTGCCGGTGATCGCCGATCTTGGCAGCGGCTCGCTGGTGGATCTCAGCCTGTACGGCCTGCCAAAAGAGCCGATGCCGCAGGAGATGATCGCCGCAGGCGTCAGTCTGGTGAGCTTCTCCGGCGATAAGCTGCTGGGTGGCCCCCAGGCCGGGATTGTGGTTGGCAAGCGCGATCTCATCGCAAAGCTGCAGCAACACCCGCTGAAAAGGGCGCTGCGCGCCGATAAAATGACGCTGGCAGCGTTAGAGGCCACCTTGCGGCTCTATCTTTGCCCGGAAAAACTGGCGGAGCGTTTGCCGACGCTGCGCCTGCTGTCGCGGGATGCGGCCTCTATTCGCGCTCAGGGCGAGCTTTTACTGGCGCAAATCTCCGCTCATTATGCTGATTTCGATGTGCGCCTTGAGTCATGCCAGTCGCAGATCGGCAGTGGCTCGTTGCCGGTCGATCGACTGCCCAGCGCGGCATTAACCTTTACCCCGCGTGACGGTCGCGGCAGCCAGCTTGAGACGTTATCCAGGCGCTGGCGTGCGTTGACCACGCCGATTATCGGTCGCATTTACGACGGTCGCCTGTGGCTGGATCTGCGCTGCCTTGAAGATGAAAAACGGTTTCTGGAGATGATGCTGAAATGATTATTGCCACAGCGGGTCACGTTGACCACGGAAAAACCACGCTTTTGCAGGCCATTACCGGGGTAAATGCCGATCGTTTGCCGGAAGAGAAAAAGCGCGGCATGACAATCGACCTGGGCTATGCCTACTGGCCGCAGCCGGATGGTCGGGTGCTGGGTTTTATTGACGTACCAGGGCATGAAAAGTTTCTCTCAAATATGCTGGCAGGTGTCGGGGGCATTGACCACGCGCTGCTGGTGGTGGCGTGTGATGATGGCGTAATGGCGCAGACGCGCGAGCATCTGGCCATTTTACAACTCACAGGCAAGCCGCAGCTGACGGTTGCGCTGACGAAGGCGGATCGTGTCGATGAAAGCCGCATTGATGAGGTGCGCAAAGAACTTCAGGCAACGCTGGGTGAATACGGTTTTGCGGATACGCCATTTTTTGTCACCGTGGCGACAGAAGGGCGCGGAATCGAGGCATTACGTGACCATTTGCAGCAGCTTTCTGCGCGTGAACGCGCGAGCGATCATCGCTTCCGTCTGGCGATTGACCGTGCGTTTACCGTAAAGGGTGCCGGTCTGGTGGTGACAGGAACGGCGCTCAGTGGTGAAGTGGCTGTTGGCGATAGCCTTTGGCTGACGGGCGTCAATAAACCGATGCGCGTGCGCGGATTGCATGCGCAGAATCAGCCTGTTGAACAGGCCCACGCCGGACAACGTATTGCGCTTAACATTGCTGGCGATGCTGAGAAAGATCGGTTAACCCGTGGCAACTGGCTGCTGAGCGAGGCGCCTTGTGAAGTGTCTGAACGGGTCATTGTTTCTCTGCAAATGTTCACGCCGCTTGTGCAGTGGCAGCCGCTGCATATTCATCATGCTGCCAGCCACGTCACCGGGCGCGTCTCCCTACTGGAAAACGATCTGGCAGAGCTGGTGTTTGATACACCGCTGTGGCTGGCGGATAACGACCGGCTGGTGCTGCGGGATATCTCCGCGCGGGAAACGCTGGCAGGCGCGCGCGTGGTGACGCTCAATCCCCCGCGTCGTGGCAAGCGAAAAGCGGAGTATCTGCAATGGCTGGCAGCACTCGCCAATGCAGAAGATGACCGGGCGGCGCTGGCGGTGCATCTCGATCGCGGTGCGGTAAATCTTGCCGAATTCGCATGGGCGCGTCAGCTGAGTGATAGCGGTCTTCGCCAGCTTACTGAACAACCCGGTTTTATCCAGGCAGGGCAAAGCTTGCTGAATGCGCAGGTTGCTGCGCGCTGGCAACGAAAAGTGCTGACCACGCTTGCAACGTACCACGAGCAGCATCAGGACGAGCCGGGGCCAGGGCGGGAACGCCTGCGCCGGATGGCGCTGCCGATGGAAGACGATGCGCTGGTGCTGCTGTTGATTGAGAAGATGCGCGAAAGCGGCATGATCCATAGCCATCACGGCTGGCTGCATCTGCCCGATCACAAAGCGGGCTTTACGGCGGAACAAGAAGCGGTCTGGCAGAAAGCCGCGCCGTTGTTTGGCGATGAGCCCTGGTGGGTGCGTGACTTAGCCCATGAGACGATGACCGATGAGCAGGTGATGCGCCAGGTGTTGCGGCACGCGGCGCAGCAGGGGCTTATCACAGCGATCGTCAAAGATCGCTATTACCGCAACGATCGTATTGTGACGTTCGCCAGTTTGATCCGCGAACTGGATCAGGCGAAAGGCTCAACCTGTGCCGGGGATTTTCGCGATCGGCTTAACGTCGGGCGTAAACTGGCGATTCAGATCCTCGAATATTTTAATCGCATTGGCTTTACGCGTCGTCGCGGCAATGATCATGTCTTGCGTGATTCATTATTGTTTCCCGAAAACCGACCCGATGCGGAAAAAGAGTCGCGCGATTGAATCCGTGATACCCGTCGTAAAGCTGTAAGCGGCTGGCGAGAAAATCGCCAGCTATGACTACCCTTGTTAGACATCAACAGCAAGGAGACGGTCATGACCAACAATCCTCCCTCAGCACGTATGTTGCCCGGCGAATACGGTTTTCCCCTCAAGTTAAAACCCCGGTATGACAACTTTATTGGCGGCGGCTGGGTTGCGCCCGTCGATGGCGAATATTATGCGAATCTGACGCCTGTCACGGGACAGCCGCTGTGCGAAATCGCCAGCTCCGGCAAAAAAGATATTGATTTGGCGCTGGATGCTGCGCATAAAGCGAAAGAGAAATGGGCGCATACCTCTGTCCAGGATCGGGCCGCCATACTGTTCAAAATCGCTGACCGTATGGAGCAAAATCTGGAGCTGTTGGCGGCGGCAGAGACATGGGATAACGGTAAACCGATCCGCGAAACCATCGCTGCTGACGTTCCGCTGGCGATTGACCATTTCCGCTATTTTGCCTCCTGTATTCGCGCTCAGGAGGGGGGAATCAGTGAAGTCGACAGTGAAACGGTCGCCTATCACTTCCAGGAGCCGCTGGGGGTGGTTGGACAAATCATCCCGTGGAACTTCCCGCTGCTGATGGCGAGCTGGAAAATGGCGCCGGCGCTGGCAGCGGGTAACTGCGTGGTGCTTAAACCCGCACGGTTAACGCCGCTATCGGTTCTGCTGCTGATGGAAATTATTGGCGATTTGGTGCCTCCGGGTGTCATCAACGTGGTCAACGGGGCGGGAGGCGAGATCGGTGAGTATCTGGCGACCTCTAAACGAATCGCGAAGGTTGCGTTCACCGGCTCCACCGAGGTCGGCCAGCAAATCATGCAATATGCCACTCAGAACATTATTCCGGTAACGCTGGAGCTGGGCGGCAAATCACCCAACATTTTCTTTGCCGATGTGATGGACGAAGAGGATGCGTTTTTTGATAAGGCGCTGGAAGGGTTCGCGCTGTTTGCCTTTAACCAGGGCGAAGTCTGTACGTGTCCAAGCCGTGCGCTGGTGCAGGAATCCATCTATGAACGCTTTATGGAGCGGGCCATTCGTCGTGTGGAATCAATTCGCAGCGGCAACCCGCTCGATAACGTGACCCAGATGGGGGCGCAGGTCTCTCAAGGACAGCTCGAAACTATTCTCAACTATATCGACATTGGCAAGAAAGAGGGGGCGGATGTCCTGACAGGCGGGCGTCGAAAAGTGCTGGAAGGCGATCTGAAAGAGGGCTATTACCTTGAGCCGACGATCCTCTATGGCAAAAACACTATGCGGGTCTTCCAGGAAGAGATTTTCGGCCCCGTGCTGGCCGTCACAACCTTTAAAACAATGGATGAAGCGCTGGAACTGGCCAACGATACCCAGTACGGGCTTGGCGCTGGGGTCTGGAGCCGCAACGGTAATCTGGCATACAAAATGGGACGGGGTATTCAGGCCGGACGCGTCTGGACCAACTGCTACCATGCCTATCCCGCTCATGCGGCGTTCGGAGGATATAAACAGTCAGGTATCGGGCGTGAAACGCACAAAATGATGTTGGATCATTATCAGCAGACGAAATGCCTGCTGGTGAGTTATTCCGATAAACCGCTGGGTTTGTTCTGATTATCCGGATCAGGTCCTCCCTGGAGGGCCTGATCAATACGCTGGCGCAAGCTGTTCAGCACGCCATCCAGAACGTACTGCACACGCCACGGCTGATACTCTCGCTTGCGGAAAATGGCGTTGAGATCGAGCCACCACTCTTCCTGATGGGAAAAGCAGGGCATTAAAATGCCTTGCTCAACTTCATGTTTCAGGCTCTCTTTTGGCGCAAAAACGATGCCGAGATGATTACGGGCTAACTCCAGCGCTGCCTGGGTATTATCGCAAATATAATTACCGGTCACTTTATAGTCGCGTACTTCTTCGCTTCCATGAACGCGAAAACGCCAGATGTTGGCATCATCGACCAGGATTGAATCGAGCAGAATACAGGAATGATTAATTAAATCGTCCGGACTGAAAATAGGATGTTTTTTTATATAATCCGGGGTGGCGAAAGCGGTAACGGGATATTTTGTGAGTTGATAGGCGACAAGATTTTCGTCTTTAGGTTGGGCGTAAGTAATTAAAATATCGCCGTCATCGGGAAACGTAACGCCCTCAGATAATTCATTACGATTAGGATTATATGTTTTCAGGCAAATACGAATGTCGCCAATTTCTTCAATTGTATGAATGACATGACGGGCAAGATAGGTAATGATCCCGGTCGGCGCGTAGATCGTTACGCGTCCGCTTTTTTCATGTTTATAATCAGCGATAAAATTAATGAGCTGAGTATTTTTTTCCAGTGACGCATTGATATAAGGTACCAGCACCTCACCAAACTGCGTCAGCGCCAGCTGGCGGGTGGTGCGTTCAAAGACCTTCAGCCCAACGCGAGTTTCGAAGTCGGCAAGATATTTACTGACATTGGCCTGCGCCATGCCTAACAGAGCGGCGGCGTCTCCAATGCTGTGCGTGGCAGCGATGACGGAGATAATTTTTAACTCACGCGGCTTTATCTGTAAATGATTCATCGTGCACGCTCATCTATATGATTTTAGATATATTATTATATAAACTGCATCGTTGCATCGGCAAATTTGTAACCATTATTATTCGCCTCGCTTGTTTGGCATTTAATGGAATACAGGGAATGATGATCAAAAAGAATTTGCTTATCGCTGCAGCATTACTTTCGGCATCATCAGCAATGGCTGGTGAATTGTCACTGGGTGCGGGCGCTGTTTTTAATGAGTCAGCTTACAAAGGGTATAACGAAAATACTTCAGCGGTTCCGCTCATTAGCTATGAGGGTGATAATTTTTATGTTCGTCAGATGACTGCCGGTTGGGCATTCTGGAAAGACAGTAAGAATGAACTTAGTCTGACAGCTTCATGGATGCCACTGCATTTTGACCCTGACGACAATGATGAGCATGCGATGAAGCAGCTTGATGAGCGCAAAGCTTCAGCCATGTTGGGTGGCGCTTACTATCGCCATGAAAGCTGGGGCGGCCTGAAGTTTGCTGTCTCTGCCGATGCGATGGATGAAAGCGGCGGAGTAGTCGGTGAAATATCTTACTTCCATCCTTTCCGTCTGGAACGTCTGACCCTGATCCCATCCATGGGTGTTTTCTACTATGACGAAAGCTTCAATGACTATTATTACGGCGTATCAGGTAATGAATCTCGCCGCAGCGGCCTCGATAAGTACACCGCAGGAGATAGCTGGAACCCTTACGTTGGCGTAGTCGCTAAATATCAGCTGACGCAAAATCTCTTTATCAACGCGAGTGCGGTCTATACCGTCCTGCCGGATGACGTGAAAAACAGTCCGATGATCGATCGTGATGACAGTTTTGCCCTGATGACCGGCATGAGCTGGCGTTTCTAATCGCCTGAAAACCTGCACTCAGGGATGGGGGCAGGTGAGTTTAATCTCAACTGTCCTCTGCCTTGTCAATCTCCCCCTTTTCCCTCTTCTGATCAAAGCGCAATGTTGGGCTTCTCTGGCAAGCTGGTTTTTTACAGACGTGCGGAGCAGAAAGATGAACCGATTTATCGTTGCCGATTCAGCGAAGTGCATTGGCTGCCGCACTTGTGAAGTGGCCTGCGTGGTCTCGCATCAGGAAAATGAGGACAGCGCGGCGGTTTCAGCCGTGGCGTTTGCCGCGCGAATCCGGGTGGTAAAAGGCGATTCTTTTACCACGGCGGTTTCGTGTCATCAGTGTGAGGATGCACCTTGCGCGAATGTCTGCCCGACTCAGGCGATTCGCCATAATGAGGGGGTGTGGCTGGTGGCGCAACAGCGCTGCATCGGTTGTAAAAGTTGTATGATCGCCTGCCCGTTTGGCGCGATGCAGGTGACGTGTCTGGAACAAAAACCTCAGGCGCTGAAATGCGATCTCTGCGGCCATCGCCAGAGCGGGCCAGCGTGTGTCGCTGCCTGCCCGACTCACGCGTTGAGCTGTATTGATCCCGCCAGATTACGCTCCGAACGCCTGCGCTCTCTGGCGTAAGCCATTACTGGCTGCCTTCACTCCAGGCGATTTCAATCTCTTCGGCAAGAATCTTCACGCCGGCCTCGATTTTGTCGGGGTCTGGCACGTAGTTCATGCGCATGCACTGGTGAGTGTGTGGCCACGGTTTATCGAGACCAGGGAAGAAGTAATCGCCCGGTACCATCAGCACGCCGCGTTTTTTCAGCCGTTGGTACAGGAGTTCAGTCGAGATCGGCAGATCTTTAAACCATAACCACAGGAAAATGGCGCCTTCAGGCTTATGAATCAGGCAGCGATCTTCAGGCAGATAGCGGCGTATCGTCGCGATAGTTTCCTGAACGCGCTGATAATAGAACGGCTTAATCACATCACTGGACAGGCGTAACAAGTCGTTACGCTTGATCATTTCGCACATCATCGCCGGACCCATGCCGCCAGGGGCGAGGCTGATAATGCCGTTCATATTGGTCACGGCATTGATGATTTTCTCGTTGGCGATGATGATGCCGCAACGACTTCCCGGCAGACCAAGCTTGGAGAGGCTCATGCACAAAACGATATTTGGGTTCCACAGCGGGCGCGCTTCGCTAAAGATAATACCGGGGAACGGTACGCCGTAAGCATTATCAATCACCAGCGGAATACCGTGCTGGTTAGCCAGCACGTCTAACTTCATCAGCTCTTCGTCGGTGATGACGTTACCCGTCGGATTGGTGGGCCGCGAGACACAAATCATGCCCGTCTCTTCGCCGATGTGCAGATGCTCAAAATCGACGTGGTATTTGAACTGGCCTTCCGGTAACAGCTCAATATTCGGGCGTGCCGAAACGAAAAGCTCCTCTTCCAGCCCGGAATCGGCGTAACCAATGTACTCCGGTGTGAGCGGGAACAGCACTTTTTTGGTGGTGCCGTCGGCGCGACGCCCTGCGAAGAGATTAAACAAGTAGAAAAATGCGCTCTGACTGCCGTTTGTTAGTGCAATATTCTGTGGTTCGATATCCCAACCCAGTTCGTCACGAAGCATGTTGGCGAGAAGCGACAACAGCTCCGTTTTTCCCTGTGGGCCATCGTAATTACAAAGCGCATCAGTGGCTTTGCCGTTTTGCAGCATCTCGGCCAGCAGATCATGAAAATAGTCATTCATGGCCGGAATTTGTGCCGGGTTTCCGCCGCCGAGCATGATTGCGCCAGGTGTGCGCAGCCCGTCGTTGAGATCCTCCATCAGGCGAGTAATGCCTGAATGGCGGGTGAATTTGTCGCCGAAAAGTGAAAACGTCATAGCAGGTGATCTATCGTACTTATTATGAAAGTGGGTAACCATAACGCTAGCATCGTGTCGGTGCAAATCGAGGTCAGAGGGGTTGGTTGGGGTTTTGTATTTTAAATTTTAAATATTGCAGAGTAATGCTCTGATGGGTGTCGCCCCATCCGATGGGGAGGGGCGACACTTGTTTTATGGATTTCCCGCCCAGACGACCATGACTTTATCGTCCTGGTGCTGGCGCACGAAGCTATAGCCCTGCTGGCCGGATAGCGTGGTTTGCGTGCCTTGACCAATCGCCGGATGACGCGCCCGGAATTGCCCGAGGATCTGCCAGTGGCTGACCGTTTGCGCCTGACTACCTGCGATATCCTGCCAGTTCATGTCTGAGCGGGTGCCCTGTAGCGGGTCGGAGCCTGTCGGTCCAAACGGACGCTCAGATTCATCACCGTAATAAATCTGTACGCTGCCGGGGGCAAGTAACAGCAGTTCGGCTGCGCGTTGACCGCCCTCACGGAACAACCGCGTATCGTGGGACGAGAGATAGCTCAGTACGTTGAAATTCTGAAGTTTTTCGGCCATCTGTTGCCAGGTGATGTCGATGTCGGCCAGACAATCCACCGCCTTTGCGGCCTGTTCCTGGTAATCAAAATTGATCATCGCATCAAAGCCATGACGGTAATAATCGCTTTGCATCACCCCGTGTCCCCATGACTCACCCGTCATCCAGAACGGCGTATCATCGCGTGTTTTATCCGGGTTAGCCTGCTTCCACGCTTTGAGGGCTTCAGTGGATTGCTCTTTTAACGCTTGCCAGGCGCTGAGTTCAACGTGTTTGGCGGTATCCACGCGGAAACCATCAATGCCATAGTCGCGCACCCACTGACTTAACCAGTGGGTCAGGTAATCACGTGGGGTATAACCTGTGACCTCTTTAGCAAGCGTGTCGGGCTTATGGCGATAGAAATTTGGCAATCCAGAAGGTGTAGCCGATTCAGTTTTGAGATCGGGTAAGAAGGCCAGCGACATGGTGAGATCGTCAAAGCCGGGGTTGTCATAATCGCCGATATCGGTGCGGATCCATTTTTTGCCCCACCATTTTTCCCACCCGACTTTGTCGCTGAAATTAATATAGTCATTAAAACTGTGCCAGCTTTGACCTGCGCCGGGCTTCCAGTCGGTCCAGCGCTCGCCCAGCGTTTTTTTCAGCTGATCGCCCTGTAAATATAACGCGCCAAACTGATATTCCTGCATATCCGCCAGCGTGGCATAGCCGGTGTGATTCATGACGATGTCGAACAGAATGCGGATGCCGCGCCTGTGGGCTTCATCGACCAGATGACGCAAATCGTCTTCGCTACCCATGTTGGCATCAAGCTTCGTCCAGTCCTGCGTGTAGTAGCCATGATAGGCATAGTGCGGGAAATCACCTTTGGTTCCTCCGCCCACCCAGCCATGGATTTGCTCCAGCGGCGAGCTAATCCAAAGTGCATTCACGCCAAGTTGTTGCAGATAATCGAGTTTACTGGTGAGTCCTTTCAGGTCACCCCCGTGAAAAGTGCCAATTTCCTGCATGCCGTCTTTATGACGACCATAGCTGTGGTCATTGTCCGGATCGCCATTCACGAAGCGGTCCGTTACTACAAAATAGACAGTGGCATTTTGCCAGCTAAAGGGAGCCGGTTTATCCACTTCTGCGCGCTCGAGCAGAAGCAGGCCATTGCTGTTGGCGGCGGGTTGTAGGGTGATTTTTCCTCGCTGCACCGTTGCGGTCTGCTTGCTGTAAAAATCGCGTACAACGGAGCCTTCAGGAAAGGTATCTGCCACATCAATAGTAAGAGGTTTACCGTCCCACTTAGGGCACTGGCGAATGACATTCGCAACGGGTTGTTCACTCGCGCTTTGCAACGTCAGCATCAGGGTCGGAGTGCCGGAACGCGTATCAATACGCATCTGGTAATCACCCTCCCGGAATAACCGCCACTGTGGCGGAGTTCCTTCGCAGGGTTTTAGTGACAGCATCTCATTGAGTTTAATGCTATTTGTTGGCTGCCAGCACGCGTTGTCAAAACTAATCGTGAGAGGACGCGTACCCTTTGCAAGCTTTGCCTGGCTTATGAAAACTCCACTCCCCAGGGAATTGAATGTGGAGAAGCCGGGAGATGACCAGTCAGCGTTCGCCATTGCGGGTAAAAGCAAAAGGATTAAAGCGGAGCGTTTCATTCCAGTTTCCTGTCGCGGCAATTTTGACCAGTGTGCCATCTGCTTACCTTCTCCAACTCATCCCCCTGCACTTTCTCAGTGGATGAGCCGAAAGGGTGAGTGATCCCGCGCATAATTAGGCGGTTATCTGCGATATCGCACACAATTTTGTAGAAATGGTGCTTAAATGAGCAAGTTTCAGATGACATAGTTTCGGATTTAGACTATTTCTTTGAATGCTCTGGAAGACTATTTTTGATATGATTTGAGATTCCGCTCTCAATTTTGTGAAAAAAATAAGGTGTTGGAATGTTTAAATCCGACCAGGAGACCTAATGATATCGACTCCCATACGACGATTTGGGGCTACGATACTCATGTTGCTCACCGTGATATTTTCAGGTGAGGTGCTTGCGAAGACGCACACGGATACAACGAGTAAGAAAGCCCACGTCATAAAGACGACGACAAGCAGTAAGCATAAGGTTAGCAGTAAACAAGAGTATTCTCGCAATAGTGTAAAGAGCAGTTCACTTCCTGATTTGCGAAAATACCCTTCCGGGACACCAAGGAAAAAAGCGTTTCTCCGGACGGTAATGCCTTATATAACCAGTCAAAACTCTGCGATTACCGCGGATCGTAACTGGCTGATTTCGAAACAGTACGCAAGCCGTTGGTCGCCGACTGAACGCACGCGCCTGAAAGAGATCTCGAAACGCTACAAAGTGAGCTGGAACGGTAACACCCGTCGTGTTCCATGGAACACCTTGCTTGAGCGCGTCGATATCATTCCAGGCAGTATGGTCGCCACTATGGCAGCAGCTGAGAGTGGCTGGGGGACATCAAAATTGGCCCGCAGCAACAACAATCTCTTCGGCATGAAATGCACCAAAGGCCGCTGTAACAATGCGCCAGGCAAAGTGAAAGGTTATTCACAGTTTGAGTCCGTTAAAGACTCCGTGAATGCTTATGTGGTGAATCTGAACACGCATCCGGCCTACTCTTCGTTCCGTAAGTCACGCGCTCAGTTGCGTAAAGCGGACCAGGAAGTGACCGCCAGCACCATGATTCACAAACTGAAAGGTTATTCGACGCAAGGTAAAAGCTACAACAACTACCTGTTCGCGATGTACCAGGATAACCAGCGCTTAATCGCCGCTCATATGTAATGCCATTCTGAATAAACGCCTTCCAGTGGAAGGCGTTTTTGTTTGTTAAATCAGTACTTCGCTGAAACGCTCCCGATACTCTTTCGGTGTGGTGTCATACTCTTTTTTAAAGACCGAATAGAAATACTGTAAAGACGGATAACCGCACATTTGCGAGATTTCATTGATCGACAGCGACGTCGAGATCAACAGGCTACGGGCTTTCTCCAGTTTCTCGGCGTGAATGACGGCATGGATCGTTTCTCCGACCTCTTCTTTAAAACGTTTCTCCAGATTAGAACGAGAAATACCCACCGCATCCAGCACTTGTTCCACTTTGATACCCTTACACGCGTGGTTGCGAATGTAATGCATCGCCTGTATCACAGCAGGATCGTTTAATGACCGGTAATCGGTTGAACGACGCTCGACCACGCGGACAGGTGGCACCAGCAGACGCTGAAGAGGCAAAGATTCATTATCCAGCAGGCGATGCAGAAGTTTAGCGGCCTGATAGCCCATCTGGCGCGTGCCCTGAGCTACAGAAGAAAGGGCCACGCGCGACAGATAACGGGTCAGTTCCTCGTTATCAATGCCAATGACGCACAGCTTTTCGGGAACGGGAATGTGCAAATGGTCGCACACCTGAAGCACATGACGCGCGCGCGCGTCTGTCACGGCGATAATACCGGTTTGCGGCGGCAGGGTTTGCAGCCAGTCAGCCAGTCGGTTTTGCGCGTGCTGCCAGTTTTCGGGTGCGGTCTCCAGGCCCTGATAAACCACACCACGATACTTTTCCTGAGCGACAATCTGACAGAAAGCATATTCACGCTCCATCGCCCAGCCCTTGCCGCTTGAAGTCGGCAGGCCGTAGAAGGCAAAGCGGTCGACACCCTTTTCCTTTAAATGCAAAAACGCGCTCTCTACCAGCGCATGATTATCAGTGGCGATGTAATGAACCGGAGGATAATTCGTAGGCGAGTGATAGGAACCGCCGACGCCCACAATCGGGACGTCGACGTCTGTCAGTAGCTGCTGGATCACCGGATCGTCATAGTCGGCAATAACGCCATCGCCGAGCCAGTCTTTGATATTTTCGATACGGGTGCGGAAATCTTCTTCAATAAAAATGTCCCACTCAGATTGCGACGCCTGCAAATATTCGCCAACGCCCTCCACGACCTGACGGTCATAGGCTTTGTTGGCATTGAATAACAACGTAATGCGGTGACGCTTTTCAAACATGGCTTATCTTTCCCAAATAAGTGACACAATGGCCTTCATGCCCGTCGCTTGGTTGCCGAGTCCATCCAGACCGCCAGCAACAAAATGGCGCCTTTAACGATATACTGCCAGAAGGTTGGCACGTCCATCATACTCATTCCGTTATCCAGCGATGCCATAATAAATGCTCCCATCACCGCGCCCGCCACGCTTCCGATACCGCCTGCGAGGCTGGTTCCGCCAATCACACAGGCGGCGATCGCATCCAGTTCGGCAATGTTTCCGGCGGACGGCGATCCGGCTCCCAGTCGCGAGCTCAGAATTAGCCCGGCAATTGCCACCATCAGGCCATTGATGGCGAAAACCGCAAGCTTAGTGCGCTCGACGTTAATGCCCGAAAGACGAGCGGCTTCGAGATTACCGCCGATAGCATAAATTCGCCGCCCAAAGGCGGTACGTGTCGCCATAAACATGCCAGCCAACAGCAGCAGCGTCAGGATTAATACCGGCGTTGGAACACCACGATAATCATTGAGCAGCCAGATCGCCCCCAGCACTATAACGGCTGTGAGTGCTTGCCGCCCAACGACGGACGTTGAGGCCGGAGCAGCGAGGCCAAGCGCCTCACGACGCATCCGGGCGCGCCATTGCCAGGCGATAAACGCCATCAGACCGATCGCTCCGAGGGTAAACCCAACGCCGTCTGAGAGGTAGCTTTGACCGATTTGCGACATTGATGCGCTGGTGGGCGAAACAGTCGTGCCATTCGTTATGCCGATCAGAATGCCGCGAAACGCCAGCATTCCTGCCAGGGTGACAATAAAAGAAGGCACCTTGCGGTATGCCACCCACCATCCGTTCCAGGTGCCGAGCAAAAGACCGAGTGCCAGGGTGACGACGATGGTGAGCGGCAGTGGCCATCCGAGCCAGACGTCAAAAATAGCGGCAGCTCCGCCTAAAAGTCCCATCATTGAGCCGACCGACAGGTCGATTTCTGCTGAGATAATCACGAACACCATCCCGACCGCCAGAATGCCGGTGATAGCCGTTTGCCGCAGCAGGTTAGAGATATTTCGGGCGCTCAGATACGAGCCGTCTGTCATCCAGGTAAAGAACAGCATGATCGCAATAATGGCCGCGATCATCACGAAAACCTGCAGGTTTAGCGCTTTAAGTCCCGAGAACGCACCTGGCGCTGGAACAGCGGCTTTACTTTCATACGGATTGCTTTTCGACATGACGTTCGCTCCTCAGGGCGGCTTCCATTACCTGTTCCTGGGTCAGGTTTTGGTTGATCAAATTGGCTTTCAGTTTGCCTTCGTGCATCACAAGGACGCGATCGCTCAGGCCAAGCACCTCGGGTAATTCAGATGAGATAACAATGACGGCAATGCCCTGTTGTACAAGCTGATTAATGAGTTTGTAGATTTCATATTTCGCCCCGATATCGATCCCGCGCGTGGGTTCATCCAGGATCAGGATGCGAGGATTAAGCAACAGGCAGCGCGCCAGAATCGCTTTCTGCTGATTACCACCACTCAGGCGGCCAATCGCCAGCTCGGGTGACGAGGTTTTGACTTTGAGACGTGCTAACGACTGGAGAATACATTGCTGTTCGGCAGCGTCATCCAGGCTGCTAAGCGCACCTGAAAACTGGCTCAGTGCCGCGAGTGTGATGTTTTTCCCCACTGCCATGACCGGCACAATGCCGTCTCTTTTGCGGTCCTCCGGAACCATTGCGATACCCTGTGCGATGGCCTGCTGACAGCTATTGATCTGTACGAGCTGCCCATCAATATAAATGCTGCCCTCCCAGCGCCCTGGCCAGACGCCAAACAGACACTGTACCGCTTCGGTTCTTCCGGCTCCCACCAACCCCGCGATACCGAGGATTTCCCCGCGCCGCAGTGAGAAGGAAATTCCGTTAACGCGTTTGATATGGCGATTAACCGGATGCCATGCGGTCAGGTTTTCGACGCGCAATATCTCATCCCCGCAAGTATGAGGTTCGTTGGGGTACAGCGCCGTCAGTTCACGGCCCACCATCATTGTGATGATGTCATCTTCACTCATACCCGCTGCTTCTCGCGTACCAATATGCTGTCCGTCGCGTATCACGCAGATGGTGTCAGAGATGGCTTTCACTTCATTCAGTTTGTGCGAGATGTAAATGCACGCAATGCCGTGGTTTTGCAGATCGCGGATGATATTGAGCAGGACCGCGGTCTCTTGCTCGGTTAGCGACGCGGTAGGTTCATCGAGGATCAGCAGGCGAACCTGCTTATTCAGCGCTTTAGCGATTTCAACCAACTGTTGCTGACCAAGCCCGAGGTCACCGACGCGAGTATCAGGCGAAATCGCAAGACTCACCTGAGCCAGCAGCTTTTCGCAGCGCAGCGTCATGGTGTCGTAGTCCAGAATTCCGTGGCGTGATATTTCGGCGCCCAGGAAAATATTCTCCAGAACGGTCAGATTCTTCACCAGAGCCAGTTCCTGGTGAATGATGGCAATACCTTTGCGTTCGGTATCGCGAATATGCGTGGCTTGCAGCGTTTCGCCTGCAAAGATTATCTCACCGTCATAACTGCCGTGCGGATAGATACCGCAAAGCACTTTCATGAGCGTGGATTTGCCGGACCCATTCTCGCCGCAGAGAGATACGATCTCGCCGGGGTTGAGCCGCAGGCTCACGTTGTCGACGGCTTTCACCATGCCAAACGCTTTGGTGATGCTTTTCATTTCCAATAAATAAGGCATAACTGCTCCACATGACCCGAAGGAAGAACCGTACAAGTCGACGTGCCCCTGCCATGCAGGGGCGCTCATGGATTACAGTTCACTCTTTTTATGGAAACCGTCTTTTACCACAGTGGCATCAATGTTCTCTTTGTTGACTTCAATAGGAGTCAAGAGGCGGGCAGGGACGTCTTTCAGGCCATTATTCAGTGAGGAATCGGCCTTCGGCTGCTGACCATTGCCCAGCTCGACAGCAATTTCTGCTGCGGTATTAGCGAGCTCGGTGATGGGTTTGTAGACCGTCATGGTCTGTGTGCCCGCGATAATACGTTTTACGCCAGCGAGATCGGCATCCTGGCCGGAAATGGCGACTTTCCCGGCCAGGCCTTGCGCACTGAGTGCCTGAATCGCGCCACCTGCCGTTGCATCGTTAGAGGCGACGACGGCATCAATTTTGTTATTGTTGGCCGTTAACGCGTTTTCCATAATTTTCAGCGCGTTTTCTGGCAGCCATCCGTCGGCCCACTGATCGCCAACAACTTTAATTTTGCCGTCGTCGATATAAGGCTTCAGCACTTTCATTTGCCCTTCGCGGAATAATTTGGCGTTGTTATCAACAGGAGAGCCGCCCATCAGGAAATAATTTCCTTGAGGGACTTTATTCACCAGACTTTGTGCCTGTATTTCACCCACTTTTTCATTGTCGAAGGAGATATAAAAATCGATATCGGCATTATTAATCATGCGGT
The DNA here is from genome assembly GCF_034046055.2 of Lelliottia sp. CFBP8978. Lineage (NCBI taxonomy): Bacteria > Pseudomonadati > Pseudomonadota > Gammaproteobacteria > Enterobacterales > Enterobacteriaceae > Lelliottia > Lelliottia sp. CFBP8978. The sequence goes on from NZ_CM188253.1 coordinate 150,755, forward strand.
CGTAAGCTAAAACTTTAATGCCTTCTTGTTTAGCCTCTTTTACCACATTACTTAACACCTGACCGTTGTAAGGAATAATTACCAGAACATCCACACCGCGATTGATCATATTCTCAATCTGCGACATTTGAGTTTCTTCATTACCGTTAGCCGATTGTACAAAAACCTTTGCACCGAGAGATTCTGCTTTATTCACAAAAATATCGCGGTCTTTTTGCCAGCGCTCAAGACGCAGATCGTCAATCGCCATTCCGATTTTGACTTCTTTGGCATGCCCCGCAACGCTTGAAAGCAGGAGCGAAGCGCAGAGGGTCAGGCACAGGTTTCTTATCGTCATCATTATATTACCTTTTTTTGTAGGGTGGTGATGCTGAGGTAAAAGACTCATTCACTGCCAGATACGCAGCAAATTCTTAACGGGGAATGGGAAACTGGCAATTATAGATTTTTATCTTCGCATTACGATATTTGGTTTATTTGCGAATTTATGACCGTGATCTGATTTTAAATTGTAGAACTTATTCATTAGCGCATGTTTTTGGAATAAGCGCCGAAAAATCGTTTGCTTGCGTATTATTTTTGCGAGCCAGCGCACGTTTGTGCATTCTCTCAATAGCAGTGTGAAATAACGTAATTGAGCAAGTGGCAATGAGTATTCACTATTACTCCATTATCAATGATTCGCCGCACCTCTTGATTATGGAGTTCAATATGCAATCTTATTTCGACCAACTTGAGCGCGTACGCTATGAAGGCCCAAAATCCACAAATCCCTTAGCGTTTCGTCACTACAATCCTGACGAACTGGTGCTGGGTAAGCGTATGGAAGATCACCTGCGTTTTGCCGCCTGTTACTGGCATACATTCTGCTGGAATGGCGCAGACATGTTTGGCGTCGGATCGTTTGACCGCCCATGGCAGCAGCCTGGTGAAGCGCTGGAGCTGGCAAAGCGTAAAGCGGATGTTGCCTTTGAATTCTTCCACAAACTGAATGTGCCTTACTACTGCTTCCATGATGTGGATGTCTCTCCGGAAGGCGCATCGCTGAAAGAGTATCTGAACAACTTTGCACAGATGGTCGATTATCTGGGCGAAAAGCAGCAGCAAAGCGGCGTTAAACTGCTGTGGGGCACAGCGAACTGCTTCACGAATCCTCGCTACGGTGCGGGTGCGGCGACTAACCCTGATCCAGAAGTGTTCAGCTGGGCAGCCACTCAGGTAGCGACAGCAATGAATGCCACGCACCAGTTGGGCGGCGAAAACTATGTACTGTGGGGCGGTCGTGAAGGTTATGAAACGCTGCTGAATACTGACCTGCGTCAGGAGCGTGAACAGATTGGCCGTTTCATGCAGATGGTGGTGGATCATAAACACAAAATCGGTTTCCGCGGCACCTTGCTGATTGAACCAAAACCTCAGGAACCTACCAAGCATCAGTACGATTACGATGTCGCAACGGTGTACGGCTTCCTCAAGCAGTTTGGTCTGGAAAAAGAGATCAAAGTGAATATCGAGGCCAACCACGCCACGCTGGCGGGTCACTCTTTCCATCATGAAATAGCCTCTGCAATCGCACTGGGCATCTTTGGTTCTGTTGATGCTAACCGCGGCGACCCGCAGCTCGGCTGGGATACTGACCAGTTCCCTGTCAGCGTCGAAGAGAACGCGCTGGTGATGTATGAAATCATTAAGGCGGGCGGCTTCACCACCGGCGGCCTGAACTTTGATGCCAAAGTCCGTCGTCAAAGCACTGATAAATACGATCTGTTCTACGGTCATATTGGTGCAATGGATACGATGGCACTGTCGCTGAAGGTCGCGGCGCGCATGATTGAGGACGGTGAGCTGGATAAACGTGTTGCGAAGCGCTATTCCGGCTGGAACGGTGAGCTGGGTCAGCAAATTTTGAAAGGTCAGTTATCCCTTGCCGAGATCGCGAAGTACGCTGAACAGCACAACCTGGCGCCGAGCCATCAGAGCGGTCACCAGGAGCTGCTGGAAAATATGGTGAATCACTACCTGTTCAATAAGTAACTGACCGTGCCCGGCAAACAGCGTGTTGCCGGGTTTCTCTTTTAAGGAGTAACCACTATGTATATCGGGATCGATCTTGGCACATCAGGTGTGAAAGCCATCCTGTTAAACGAGCAGGGCGACGTGTTGGCTTCGCATACTGAGAAGCTGCATGTCTCGCGTCCACATCCCTTATGGTCAGAACAGGATCCCGAACAGTGGTGGCAGGCGACCGATCGCGCAATAAAAGCATTGAGCGATCGGCATACTTTGCGTGAGGTAAAAGCGCTGGGAATTGCCGGACAGATGCACGGCGCGACATTACTGGATAAAAATAATCGGATCCTGCGTCCGGCTATTTTATGGAACGATGGCCGCTGCGGCGAAGAGTGCGCCATGCTGGAGGAGTGTGTTCCGACCTCTCGCGAGATAACCGGCAACCTGATGATGCCGGGTTTTACTGCGCCAAAGCTGCTGTGGGTCCAGCGGCATGAACCCGAAATTTTCCGCCAGGTTGCGAAGGTGCTACTGCCAAAAGATTACCTGCGCTTTCGCATGACCGGCGATTTTGCCAGTGATATGTCTGATGCCGCGGGCACGATGTGGCTCGATGTCGCAAAACGCGACTGGAGCGAGGCGATGCTTGAGGCGTGCCAGTTGACGCGCGATCACATGCCTACACTTTTTGAGGGCAGCGAAATCACCGGTGTTTTACATCCCGCGGTTGCAGATAGCTGGAATATGCCTGCTGTGCCGGTAGTGGCGGGTGGTGGCGATAATGCGGCGGGTGCCGTCGGTGTAGGTATGGTCGAAACCGGACAGGCTATGCTTTCGCTCGGGACTTCAGGTGTCTATTTTGCGGTCAGCGACGGTTATCGTAGTAACCCAGAGAGCGCCGTTCATAGCTTCTGTCATGCACTCCCGGGTAAGTGGCATCTGATGTCGGTGATGTTAAGTGCGGCGTCCTGTCTGGATTGGGCGGCGAAGTTAACAGGGCTTGAGGATGTTCCAGCATTAATCGCTGCGGCCCAACAGGCCGACGACAGCGCAGGAACTGTGTGGTTCCTGCCGTATCTTTCCGGTGAGCGCACACCGCATAACAATCCGCAGGCCAAAGGCGTGTTTTTTGGTCTGACTCATCAACACGGCCCGGCCGAACTTGCCCGCGCGGTGCTCGAAGGTGTTGGCTACGCACTGGCGGACGGGATGGATGTGGTTCATGATTGCGGGCTGAAACCGTCCAGTATCACGTTGATTGGCGGAGGTGCGCGAAGCAGCTACTGGCGGCAGATGCTGGCTGATATCAGCGGCTTGCAGCTTGATTATCGCACCGGTGGTGATGTGGGGCCGGCGCTGGGTGCAGTGCGTCTGGCGCAAATTGCAGCGAATCCCGGGCAGCCTCTTTCGCAGTTGCTGCCGCAGCTTGCGCTCGAACAAGCGCATCGTCCGGATGCGGTTCGTCACGCTCACTATGCCGAGCAACGTGTCGTGTTCCGTAAAATCTATCAACAGCTTTTGCCGTTAATGTCGTAAGGCTAAGTTGTCCCAATGCGACGTGATGATGTCCTTTTTTGGTCTTCTCGTGGAGCCGTCTCCTCGTCAGGATAGAGTTATACCCACTGACGAGGAGAATCATCATGTCGCGCACCGCATTAATCAATATTGATACCCAACAGTCGTTCCATCACCGCGATTACTGGCAGGAAGAAGGTTTTCAAGAATTTCAGCAGGCGATTCTGGGGCTTATCGAAGGTTGCGAATCCCGTGAAATACCGGTAATCGATATCTTCCATGTGGATGATAGCGGCCCGTTCTCTCTGGAAAGTGGTTATGTGAAGCCAATGTCCTTTTTGCGTCATCAGCCGGCAGTGGTTTTCCAGAAACATGTTCATAATGCTTTTACTGATACCGGCCTTGACCACTGGTTACGCGAGCGTGATATTAACCATCTGATCATTTGCGGTCTGCGTACGGAACAATGCTGCGAAACCACCACCCGCGTGGCGTCTGATTTGGGCTATGCCGTCACCTTTGTCAGTGAAGCGACGCTGACGTTTCCGATGACGCACAAGGGCATTACGTTGAATACCCACGAACTGCGTCACCGCACTGAAATGGTACTGGCCGGACGTTTCGCTGAAATCAAAACTGTTGCGGAGACACTGGAGTCTCTCTGATGAGTATCGACGTCTGGTTTGTGATGTTGCCGGGAGTTTTGTCGCTGGATATGACCGGCCCGGCAGAAACGTTTGTCCTTGCAGGCGATGCATTTCGTCTGCACTTCATTGGCCCGCAGCCCGCTGTGCCAACCTCAATTGGCCTGACGATGAGCGGAATTGAACCGTTGCCGGAGTCCTTACCGGAAGGGAGTCTGCTGGTTTTACCGGGGGTCAGCGACTCTAACCATCAGTTTTCTACGGTTCATGCTCAGAGCGTGCAGCACTGGCTTATGCGCTTGCAACCTGATATTCACCGTCAGGCTATCACCGTCATGTGCGTCTGTTCAGGCGCGCTTCTCGCGGCAAAATCGGGTTTGCTGAACGGTAAATCTTGCACCACACATCATGACGTAATCGGGCGATTACGTGCCGCTGCGCCAGGCGCGTTAATAAAAGAAAATCGGATCTTCGTGCAGGATGGCAACCTCTGGACCAGCGCGGGGATCACCTCGGGCATCGATCTCGCGCTGCATATGATTAACCGCTTATGTGGCCCCGAAAAGGCGCTGGCAGTCGCGCGGGAAATGGTTGTCTGGTTCCGGCGATCAGGAGACGACCCCCAGCTTTCGCCGTGGTTGCGGTACCGTAACCATCTTCATCCGGCGATTCATCGGGCGCAGGACGCGCTCACGGCGGAGCCGCAAAAAAGCTGGCAACTTGCCGATATTGCTGTTCTCGCACATGTGAGTCCGCGCCATTTAACGCGGCTGTTTCAGGAACATCTGGGCATTAGCGTGCGTGACTACCTGGAGCAATTGCGTCTGGCTGTTGCCCAACAGTGGTTAATGCAGGGAAGGGGCGTTGAGCAGGCAGCTATGGCGGCGGGTTTTTCTTCGCCGCGCCAGCTGCACCGGGCAAAACAGCGCGCCGCTAACTGACAAACCGGCGTGTGTCGACGCGCTGCAACAGCATCGACAGCAGCAGGCTGATGGCGAGCGTGGCAGTGAAAATCCAGACGATATCCAGCAACGGCCAGCTTTTCAGTTCAACGCCTCGCGTACGCAGGGCGTGGATCACCAGCGCGTGAAAACCATAAATGCCGAGCGAGTGGCGCGAGATAAGTCCAAGAAGCGGTAAAGGTCGCGTATTCAGCGTATTTTTGACCAGCGTTAGCAGGGAAACGGCGCAAATAAAGACCATTGGACCGCAGTACAGATACCAGGTATCCGCAAAATTCCCGCGCCAGCGCAGCTCATGCAATGTCCCGCGGGAGATAACAAATACCGCGACGATAAACAGAGCGGCGCATAGCCACGTTAACCACGGTTTGCGCGTATCCATCATGCCAATGGCACGCCCGAGCATACCGTAAAGAATGTAGTAAAAAGTATCGCCGTTAATATAGAGATTAACCGGCAGCCATTCGAAGCCGCCCGTTTTCAGCGAAACCGTATTTGGATTGGCAACCACACCAATGACGATCATCAGCGCCAGCAGCATTTTACCGTTCACGTTTTTTACCTGGATAAGTGGCGAAACCAGGTAAATCACAGCGATGGCGAAGAAAAACCACAGATGATAGAAAACCGGCTTTTGCAGTAAATTCTTCAGCGATAGTTCAGCGTTGATAGAGGTAAACAGGACGATGTAGAGCAGCGCAACAGTGCTATAAAACAGCAGACACAGGCCGATGCGCAGGAAATGGCGCGGTTGTGCGCTTCGTTCGCCAAAAAACAGAAAACCGGAGATCATGAAAAAAAGCGGAACGCTGACGCGTGATGCAGAGTTGAGGATATTCGCAATATCCCAGTTAATCGCGCTGATGCTGTGCGCATTGGTGATGTACCAGGTGGTAGTGTGAATCATAACCACCATCAGGCAGGCCATCCCTCGCAAATTATCAATCCAGTTAATTTTTGACTGCATCAGTTCCTCTGTTTCCGTTGCAAATACGGTCTGACTGTTAATGTGTGCTAGCCTCTCACTGGATAATTCTGAGTTTGATATAGCGAACTTGAGTGAAAGTCGCGAGATTCGCAGAATGCGGGGCCATAATCTATAAAGTTTTAATACTAAAAATAACAGCCAGAGACCAAGACGGTAAAAAAAATGATGATCACGCGCGCGGTGTCACTCATTCTGCTGGTTTTACTCGCAGGATGCAGTGCACAAGAAGACGCTCCGGTACAGCGAGCGCAAAAAAGCAAAGTCAGCCCGGAACGTTCGTTAAATATGGAGCAGCTGTGTAAAGATCAGGCAGCGCATCGCTACAACACCGGCGCGCAAAAAATAGCGGTGACCGGTTTTGAACAGTTTCAGGGCAGCTATGAGATGCGGGGTTCGACATCGCGTAAAGAGGGCTTTGTCTGCTCTTTTGACGCAGACGGGCAATTTTTGCATCTCTCCATGCGCTAATTCATCTGCGCTACCGCGAGCTAAGCCTTTGCCCGCGGGCTAAAAGCCTTATTTCCCAATTTTCCCTAAACAAACCCGTTTCGTACTGTATATCTTGCAGTCAGCGGGTATACTGATCCCTTCCATTTAAAACCACACGTATCCAGCACGAAATACTATGCAAAAGTTTGATACCAAGACCTTCCAGGGCCTGATCCTGACATTACAGGATTACTGGGCTCGTCAGGGCTGCACCATTGTTCAACCTTTGGACATGGAAGTTGGCGCCGGCACTTCACATCCGATGACCAGCCTGCGTGCGTTGGGGCCAGAACCTATGGCGACCGCGTATGTGCAACCTTCCCGTCGTCCAACTGATGGACGCTATGGCGAAAACCCGAACCGCTTACAGCACTATTATCAGTTCCAGGTGGTGATTAAACCCTCGCCTGACAATATTCAGGAACTGTACCTCGGTTCACTGAAAGAGCTGGGCGTGGATCCGACCATTCACGACATTCGCTTCGTAGAAGATAACTGGGAAAACCCAACGCTGGGTGCCTGGGGACTGGGTTGGGAAGTGTGGTTGAACGGCATGGAAGTGACTCAGTTCACTTACTTCCAGCAGGTCGGTGGTCTGGAGTGTAAACCGATCACAGGTGAAATCACCTACGGTCTGGAACGTCTGGCGATGTACATTCAGGGCGTAGACAGCGTTTACGACCTGGTCTGGAGCGACGGCCCGCTGGGTAAAACCACCTACGGCGACGTGTTCCATCAGAACGAAGTGGAGCAATCCACTTATAACTTCGAATACGCGGATGTGGACTTCCTGTTCACCTGCTTCGAGCAGTACGAGAAAGAAGCACAGCAGCTGCTGGCGCTGGAATCTCCGCTGCCGCTGCCCGCCTACGAGCGTATTCTGAAGGCCGCCCACAGCTTCAACTTGCTCGATGCCCGTAAAGCGATCTCCGTGACTGAACGTCAGCGCTATATTTTGCGTATCCGCACGCTGACCAAAGCCGTTGCAGAAGCTTACTACGCGTCCCGTGAAGCCCTTGGCTTCCCGATGTGCAACCGAAATAAATAAGAGGCGGCCATGTCTGAGAATACTTTCCTGGTGGAAATCGGCACCGAAGAGCTGCCACCAAAAGCCCTGCGCAGCCTGGCGGAATCTTTTGCTGCGAACGTGACGGCGGAGCTGGATAATGCTGGCCTCGCGCACGGTGATATCAAATGGTTTGCTGCACCGCGTCGTCTGGCGCTGAAAGTGGCGAATCTCGCGGCTTCCCAGCCGGATCGCGAAGTTGAAAAACGCGGTCCTGCGATTTCGCAAGCGTTTGATGCCGAAGGTAAACCAAGCAAAGCCGCTGAAGGCTGGGCGCGTGGTTGCGGTATCACCGTTGACCAGGCCGAGCGCCTGACGACGGACAAAGGCGAGTGGCTGCTGTATCGCGCCCATGTGAAAGGCGAAAGTGCAGCAGCGCTGCTGCCAAACATGATTGCCACGTCACTGGCAAAACTGCCGATCCCGAAACTGATGCGCTGGGGCGCAAGCGACGTACACTTTGTGCGTCCGGTTCATACTGTGACCCTGCTGCTGGGCGATACCGTCATTCCGGCGACGATCCTGGGTATTCAGTCCGATCGCGTGATCCGCGGCCACCGTTTTATGGGCGAGCCAGAGTTCACCATCGACAATGCCGATCAGTATCCGCAAATTCTGCTGGAACGCGGCAAAGTGATCGCCGATTACGAACAGCGTAAAGCCAAAATCAAAGCGGACGCCGAAGAAGCTGCGAGCAAAATTGGCGGTAACGCCGATCTGAGCGAAAGCCTGCTGGAAGAAGTGACCTCTCTGGTTGAGTGGCCAGTGGTACTGAGCGCGAAGTTTGAAGAGAAATTCCTCGCCGTTCCGGCAGAAGCGCTGGTATACACCATGAAGGGTGACCAGAAGTACTTCCCGGTGTACGCCGACGACGGCAAACTGCTGCCAAACTTCATCTTCGTGGCGAACATCGAATCTAAAGATCCGATCCAGATTATCTCTGGTAACGAGAAAGTGGTGCGCCCGCGTCTGGCGGATGCGGAGTTCTTCTTCAATACCGACCGTAAAAAGCGTCTGGAAGATCACCTGCCGCGTCTGCAAACCGTGCTGTTCCAGCAGCAGCTGGGCACCTTGCGCGACAAAACCGACCGTATCGCAGAGCTGTCCGGCTGGATCGCTCGTGAGATTGGCGCAGATGTAAACCACGCGACTCGCGCGGGCCTGCTCTCCAAGTGCGACCTGATGACCAACATGGTGTTTGAATTTACCGACACCCAGGGTGTGATGGGTATGCACTATGCGCGTCACGATGGCGAAGCAGAAGACGTTGCCGTTGCGCTGAATGAACAGTATCAGCCGCGCTTTGCGGGTGACGATCTGCCGTCTAACCCGGTTGCGTGCGCTGTCGCGATTGCCGATAAGATGGATACCCTCGCGGGGATCTTCGGTATTGGTCAGCATCCAAAAGGTGACAAAGATCCGTTTGCGCTGCGTCGTGCTGCGCTGGGCGTACTGCGTATCATCGTTGAGAAAAACCTGTCTCTGGATCTGCAGACGCTCACCGAAGAAGCGGTGCGTCTGTACGGTGACAAGCTGACCAACGCCAACGTGGTGGATGATGTTATCGACTTTATGCTGGGCCGTTTCCGCGCCTGGTATCAGGACGAAGGCTACACCGTTGATACCATTCAGGCGGTACTGGCGCGTCGTCCGACTCGTCCGGCAGATTTCGATGCCCGTATGAAGGCGGTCTCGCACTTCCGTACCCTGGAAGCTTCGTCTGCGCTGGCTGCGGCTAATAAGCGTGTATCCAACATTCTGGCGAAGTCCGATGAACAGCTCACCGACCGTGTCAACGCCGCGACGCTGAAAGAACCAGAAGAGATCGCGCTGGCGATGCAGGTTGTGGTGCTGCGCGACAAGCTGGAGCCGTACTTCGCGGAAGGACGCTACCAGGAAGCGCTGGTGGAGCTGGCCGAGCTGCGTGAAGTGATCGATGCGTTCTTCGAGAAAGTGATGGTCAACGTTGAGGATAAAGAGCTGCGTATTAACCGCCTCTCTATGCTCGAAAAACTGCGTGAACTGTTCCTGCGTGTGGCGGATATTTCGCTGCTGCAGTAACACTGCCTTTTGCTTAGCAATGTTAAAACCCGCTTCGGCGGGTTTTTTAATGGCTAAAAAATAACCTTGAAATCCGGGCCAGATTGCCGCTATCCTGATCGGCGTTAACTTTTCTTCCCCGGAGCGCTTCCCGAAAATGAACAAACACGACTGATGAATTTCGATCCTTGCTAAACGCTTTTGCGTCAGCAGGGGATGTTTTGATTTCATTCAGGAATGCTTATGGCTCATTTTGCGCAATCCCCTTCTTTTATTTTGCATCAGGTCACCTGTCAGTTTGCAATGGGCGATATCCTTTTTGGCCCTGTGAATTTATCTCTGGAACCGTCGCTCTGCGCGCTGGTTGGGCGTAACGGTAGCGGCAAGACGCGGCTGTTACGAATGCTGGCAGGGCTGGACTCACCGGCAGAGGGGCATATCGAGCGTTTTGGTTCGCATGTTTACGTGGCACAGCAGCACGATATTTCTGCGCAGACCACCCTTGCCGAATTGCTTGGCTACGACCCCATTTTCGCAGCCCGTCGACGCATCGACAGCGGTGATTATCAGCCGGATGATCTGGAACGTCTCGACGGTTACTGGGACTTAGCGGAACGATTAACCGCGGCGTTTCTCACGGCCAATCTTCCTCCTTTTGATCCTGACCAACCGGCCTCAGAATTGAGCGGCGGCGAACGCGTGCGTGCGCTATTGTGCGGCGCATTTGCTGCCGGTGCTGACTTTTTGCTACTCGATGAGCCTACGAACCATCTCGACAGACAGGGACGCGAATGGTTTTACGCCCAGCTCGCCCGCTGGCAGGGCGGTGTGCTGGTGGCGTCGCACGATCGCGAGTTACTGGCACAGGTGTCACGTATTCTGGAACTGAGTGCATCCGGCTTGCACGTCTATGGCGGAAATTATGCCGACTACCAACGTCTGCGGGAGGCCGAACAGCAGTCTGCCCGTGCGGCTCTGGAACATGCAGCAACGGAGCGCAGACGAACGCGTGCGCGGATGCAAAAAGAACATGACGCAAGCCAACGACGCTCCGCGCAAACCCTGCGCACGGTAGATACACTTAACATCGCCTCGTTTGAGCGCATCAAATACAAGATGGCGGCCAAAGAGCGTCCGGGTGCATGGCGCAAACAGCATCGCGATCAAAACGATGCGCTCAATAGCGCCGTCAGTCAGGCCCGTGAAAGGGTCGAAGAGGATAATCCGGTGATGTTTACGCTACCGGGTAGCCGTCTTGCGGAAGGCAAGCAAGTGGTGGTGCTGGAGGAGGTGGTCCTGCCTTTCGTCGGGCTGGCGCCGATAAACTGGCGCATGGCCGGGCCGATGCGCGTGGCGTTACGTGGGCCGAACGGTTGCGGAAAATCGACTCTGCTGAACGTTATCCTGGGCAAGTGCCAGCCTGTTTCCGGGGTCTGTCGTGTGTCCGTCACCACTGCGTATCTCGATCAGCATCTGTCTCAACTGGATCTCACGCAGTCTCTTATCACACATCTCAGTCTGAATGACACGCCGCTAGAAGAGGGCGTGCTGCGAAGTCGTTTGGCACAGTTACAGCTGGGTGCCGATAAAGTAATGCTCCCGTTGGGTGAGCTGAGTGGCGGCGAGCGCTTGAAAGCGGCGTTGGCCTGTGTGCTGTGGCGGGAAAACCCCGCTCAGTTGCTACTACTGGATGAGCCAACCAACCATCTTGATTTGGCTTCGGTGCAGGCGATCGAGGCGGCGTTGGGCGGTTTTCCTGGCGCAGTGCTGGTGGTTTCGCATGATGATGCCTTTCTGAACGGACTGGGGCTAACGCATGAGATGGTATGGACAGAGGAGGGATGGCGCTGCGAACGGTATGGATAAAATACAAACCCCCGCAAATGCGGGGGCGATATAAGTACAGAGTTAATTTACGGCTTGCTGAACGGTGGGAGTTGCCTGAATCAGGCGCATCAGCTTTAACTCGGTCATGGAGGGTTTTACACGTTTTGATTCCCATTCATGAACCATCGCCACGCTGACACCCATTGCTCTGGCGAAATCATCGGTCTTCAGGCCCGTCCCTTTGCGCAATCGCTCAAATTCTGTAAAGGGATTAGGTTTTTGATTCGGGGTAATCGTCTGTGATAACTCTTTAAAAACAATTTGTTCCAGGCTGCTTAGCAGCTCAAACATAGGATCTTTAGATTCCATTAAGAACTCCTCATAAATCGCACAACGGGATCATGAACATCAGAGAGCCACTTAAGAATAGTCATTAAAACAAGCGAAGGATCGTAACGTATGTGATTAATCGTGCGGTAACTAACGCCTTACGCGTTTCAGCACATTGCGTAGTTATGCTAATTACCTGATTAATCATAAGCAGGCGTTGAGTGGTATTTTTTTGTAAATCCTAAGAAATAAATCGGCAATAGCCGTTTTGCATGAAAAGAGTATCTTGCAGGCCGCTCCTGGACTATTCTTGTCAGCGTTGGGCACGCGTGTGCCAGTGTGCGCTTTTTTGGGTGAAAGGAGTAAGAAAATGGCGACAGGAAAGTCCTGCTCTCGCTGGTTTGCGCCTGTTGCGGCGTTATTAATGGTGATTAGCCTGAGTGGGTGTTTCGATAAAGAAGGCGATCAACGCAAAGCGTTTATCGATTTTCTGCAGAATACCGTGATGCGCAGTGGGGAGCATTTGCCTACGCTGACTGCGGATCAGAAAAAACAGTTCGGCCCGTTCGTTTCTGATTACGCCATCCTTTATGGTTATTCACAGCAAGTGAATCAGGCGATGGATTCTGGGTTGCGTCCGGTTGTGGACAGCGTGAATGCGATTCGCGTTCCGCAGGATTATATGACCCAGCGTGAGCCACTTCGTCAGTCTAACGGCGCGCTTGGCGTGTTGAGCCAGCAGTTACAGAATGCAAAAATGCAGGCTGATGCTGCCCGCTCCGCGTTGAAACAGGGCGAAGATCTGAAGCCTGTGTTTGACAAGGTGTACGAGAAAGTGGTCACTAAACCTTCTGATGCGATGCAGCCGCTGATTCCGGCAGCGCAGATTTTTAGCCAGCAGCTGGTTCAGGTGGGTGATTTTATCTCCCAGCAGGGTACGCAGGTGAGCTTTGTCTCGAACGGTATCCAGTTCCCGACCTCTCAACAAGCCAGTCAGTACAATACGTTGATTGGGCCTCTGGCCTCTCAGCACCAGGCCTTTAGTCAGGCATGGGGCGCGGCAGTCAGCGCGACGGAATAAAATAAAACCCCGCCTCGTGCGGGGTTTTTTACGAATGAATCAAAATAAAGCTTGTCATTCATCTATCACATCGGTATAACTATTCCTGTCGGTTTGTTACACAGACCTAAAGCAGTTTAGTTAAGCAGTCCAGATGAGTTATCCAAAGATACCTTCGTAGTGACCCTTCCTTCATCGCTTAAAAATCTGTAACACATTCCATCATCGCGCCGGAAGGCAAAACGTATTTTTAAAAAGGTAATTTCTATGTCTGGTAAAATGACTGGTCTGGTAAAATGGTTCAACGCTGATAAAGGTTTCGGCTTCATCACTCCTGACGATGGCTCTAAAGATGTATTCGTACACTTCTCTGCTATCCAGAACGAAGGCTACAAATCTTTGGACGAAGGTCAGAAAGTTTCCTTCACCATCGAAAGCGGCGCTAAAGGCCCAGCAGCTGGTAACGTTGTAAGCCTGTAAGCTTCCAACTCAGCAGCACAAGAATTTAAAAACCCGCCTCTGGCGGGTTTTTTTCGTTTAGGGCTTTATGATTTTACCTGCGGGTTCACGCAGTTCTTTTCTGTCTTACCGTTCAGTGCGTCGATCAGATTATCCACCGCCGTGGCCGCCATGTTGTAGCGGGTTTCATGCGTGGCGGAGCCAATATGGGGCAGGGCAACCACATTGGGCAGCGTCAGCAGCGGCGAATCGACAGGCAACGGCTCTTGTTCAAACACGTCCAGACCGGCGGCGTGGATCTCTCCATTTTGCAGGGCCTCAATCAGCGCTTTTTCATCCACAACCGGGCCACGACCCGCATTGATGAAAATGGCTGATTTCTTCATTTTCTCAAATTCGGCTTTACCGATCAGATGATGGGTTTCATCCGTCAGCGGCAGGATCAGGCAGACATAATCCGCTTCCTGTAACAGCGTATCTAAATCACAGTAGCGGGCGTTGAAGCGCTCTTCGGCTTCGCTGTGGTGACGGCGCGCGTTGTAGAGAACTGGCATATTGAAGCCGAAATGGGCGCGCTGAGCCAGCGCCAGCCCGATACGCCCCATGCCAACGACGCCCAGCGTTTTGCCATGCACATCAACGCCGAACCAGTCCGGGCCGATGCTTTTGGTCCATTCTCCCGCCTTCACGCGCTCTGCAACTTCCACCACGCGGCGAGCGGTACTCAGCACCAGCGCCATCAGCGTATCGGCGACCGTTTCTGTCAGTGCGGTCGGCGTGTGCATCAGCAGGATTTTGCGTGCGTTGAGGGCCTCGACATCAAAGTTGTCGTAGCCCACCGAGATGGTCGATGTTGCGCGAAGCTTTGGCATTTTCTCCAGCAATGCGCTATCGACTTTATCGCTTGAACCCAGCAGCCCTTCGGCGCTGGCAAAGGCTTCTGCGTGCTGCGCCACGGTCTCCGGGCTCAAATTTTTCACCTGAGTCACGCTGAAGTGTTCTTCAAGACGTTTTTGCAGATCATCGGGCAGTGCTTTATACAAAATGACGGACGGCTTCATGCTAATCTCCGTTGATTTTAAAAGGTTCAGGCGTGGCGTGCGCCAGCAGGGAACTGTTGATTATTAGCAGGCTTAACAATCAAAGTAAGCCACACTGAAGCAAAAAGTGCCACCCCCATAAAAATGTATGAAGCTGAAGGATTACCGGTGGCGCCGTTCAGATAGCCAACAAACCAGGAGCCGAAGAATGAGCCGAGCGCGCCCATGCTGTTAATCAGCGCCATCGCGCCACCCGCGACGTTACGCGGCAGCATCTCCGGAATAATGGCAAAGAACGGGCCGTACGGGGCATACATTGCGGCACCAGCAATCACCAGCAAGGTGTAAGAGACCCAGAAGTGGTCGGTACCTACCGCCCAGGACCCGATAAAGGCGAAAGCGGCGATCAGCAGCAACGGCCAGACGAAAAGCTTACGGTTTTGCAGCTTATCGGATGCCCAGGAGACGACAATCATCGCAATGGTCGCGGCCAAATAGGGAACAGATGAGAGCCAGCCGACTTCGACCATGCCTAGGTTTTCGCCGCCGCTGCGAATAATGGACGGCAGCCACAGCACAAAACCGTAAACCCCAATACTCCACGCAAAATATTGCATACAAAGCAGGATCACGTTGCGCGAACGGAAGGCTTCGCTGTAGTTACGAACGGCTTTCAGTCCTTGTTGCTCTTTATCCAGCTCTGCCTGCAGCGCGGCTTTTTCCGCTTCAGAGAGCCATTTAGCCTGCGTCGGTTTGTCTTTGACCAGCACCCACCAGCAGAATGCCCAGATGATGGCCGGGAACCCTTCAATGATGAACATGTGACGCCAGCCGAACGACTGGATCAGGTATCCGGAGACCACTGACATCCACAGCACCGTGACCGGATTACCCAGAATCAGGAAGGTATTGGCGCGTGAACGTTCTGATTTGGTAAACCAGTTGCTGATGTAGATCAGCATCGCAGGCATAACGGCGGCTTCGACCACGCCGAGAATAAAGCGAATCGCGGCCAGCGCAGGGATATTATTGACCATCCCGGTGAGCGACGCGCAGGCTCCCCACAAAATCAGGCAGATGAAGATCAGTTTGCGTACGCTGCGACGTTCAGCGTAGATCGCCCCCGGGATCTGGAAGAAGAAATATCCCAGGAAGAACAGGGCGCCTAGCAGAGAGGAGACGCCCTTGGTGATCCCCAGATCTTCAGTGATCCCGGCAGCGGAAGCGAAACTAAAATTTGCGCGATCGAGATACGCCAGGCTGTACGTGATAAACACGATCGGCATGATGTACCACCAGCGTTTTACTGCATTGGTCGAGTTGTTCATAGGCTTGCCTCTGTGGTTGAGGTTTGTACCGCCGTGGTCTGTAGGGTACACGGAGGTAAATTGTTATCACTCAGATAGTTGTTTTCGCGTTGGAAGCCCTTCGCTATCGCCCTGCACCTGAATCGCCAGCGAGCCGATGGTGTTGCCGCGCGCGACGGCCTGATGCAGCGTTTTGCCTTCCAGTAGTGCGCTGATCACCCCCACGGCGAATCCATCGCCTGCGCCGACGGTATCGACAACGTTATCAACCTTCACCGCGGCCACCGCGCCTTTCTCTCCTGCGGCGGTTTTAAACCATGCTCCGTCGGCACCCGTTTTCAGCACGACCGCTTTCACGCCCTGATTCAGATAAAAATCGGCAATGCCTTCCGGTGTTGTTTCGCCAGTCAGGATCATGCCCTCTTTCACACCGGGTAAAACCCAGTCGGCCTTGAAGGCGAGGTGGTTCAGTTTTTCAACCATCTCCGCTTCGCTTTTCCACAGCACCGGGCGCAGGTTTGGATCGAAGGAAATGGTTTTCCCCTGGGCTTTCATTGTGCTGGCCGCATGATCAAGCAGGGTATAAGAGCTGGCCGACAGCGCTGCCGCTACGCCGCTCAAATGCAGATGCCGTGCCGAGGAGAAATATGCCGGGTGATAATCTTCGGTCGAAAGATGGCTCGCTGCGGAGCCTTTACGGAAATACTCCACAATGGGATCGGTTCCATTTTCGACTTTAGACTTCAGCTGAAACCCGGTCGGAAAGCGTCCGTCGAGCGTCACGCCTGCTGCATCAATCCCCTCTTTTTTCAGCGAATCGAGAACAAACTGGCCAAAGCTGTCGTTACCTACGCGGCTGACCCAGCCGACGTTCAAACCCAGACGCGCCAGGCCGGTTGCGACGTTCAGTTCGGCCCCGGCAACGCGTTTGATAAAGGAGTCGACGCTGCTCAGTTCACCGGTTTTGGTGGCGACAAACATGGCCATCGCTTCACCGATGGTGATGACATCCAGAGAGTCAGACATAGCGTTATTCCTCACGCAGTAAATTGACGTAATGGCGGGTCACCGCGGCTAAATCCGGGCCTTCGAGCGGGAATTCAATGCCGCGCGGCGCATCCGCCGGAAGGTGATTGAGCAGATCCAGCCAGCGAGAATCGGCGTTATCCGGCGCCACGGCGCGGTAGTGATGATGGTGCGGAACAGCGGCTTTGACGTGGATATAACTGACCGCTGGTGCCAGATGGCGGGCGGCCTCTTCCGGTGATTCGCCAACCCACAGCCAGTTGCCGGTATCAAATGTGAGGGTGACAGGTAATTCCATCACCCGACACGCGGCCTTGAAGCGCTGCATTGGCGCGAGTTGGCCGCAGTCGGTCTGGTCATTTTCGACAACCAGCGGCATACCGCTCTCAACGAGCAAAGCACGCAGCTCGTCAAGCGGTTGTTTGTCGCGGAAATGGCCGAGTGACACCTTGAGCCACAGCGCATTCAGCGTACTGGCTTCCGCGAGATAGCGCGGGAGTTCAGGATTGAGCGTGCCGTCGGGCATCAATAACGCGTCGGGGGCGGAGTAGCAGGCAAACAACCCCAGCAATTCGATTGACTGCGCCAGCGTTGGGAGTGTCTGCAACTCCTCATCGCTGAAGAGTTCACGCCGGATCTCGACGCCATCTGCGCCACCCGAAGCGATGATCGGCAGCATGGCTCGCTGTCCGCCTGCCTGACGTACCTTATCCGCGCCATACGCGGCGGTCACGACGATGATTTTCCTGGCCATTGGCTGATTCCTGTTCATAGCTGATAATAAATACGCTAGATGGAACCGGTTCCAAAAGAAAGGTCAGGATAGTGAATTTATGATCGTCATCACGAAGGGGAAATTAACGTGCGGTTGAACCCCGCACGATCAGCTCACCAGAGAAAACCTGCTCACGAACGGCATCGTTGAGACCTTCAATGCGGCGTACCACCTGTTCGACAGCGGCGTAGCCTATCTGCCAGGTGGGCTGTTTGAGCGTCGTAATGCCGACACCTGCCAGCTCTGCCCATTCCAGTTCGTCAAACCCTAACAGACCGATATCGCTGCCCCAGTGCAGTCCGATGCGCTTGAGGGAGCGTGCAACCTGCAGCGTGAGGGCACCGTTGGCCGAGATCACCGCTTTACGCATTCCGCGATGACGGGTATGGAACTGGCGCAGGGTATTATCCATTTGATCGGCTTCATGCAGCGGAATTTCGGCATTTTCGGCGATGACGCCGGGATAACGAGCCAAAGTGGCGCGAAATGCGCTCAGGCGATCGCGGCGGGTGTTGACCATTCCCAGCGGCTCGCTCATAAATAAAATCGCCTCAAAACCCTGCTCGATAAGATGTTCTGTGGCGGTTGTCGCCGCCTGAGTGTTGTCCAGCCCCACCACATCGCAGGCGAATTCCGGGATTTTGCGGTCGATGAGCACCATCGGCAGAGAGGATTGTTGCAGGCGGTTAAGCCCTTCTTCACGCATCCCAACGGCATTAACGACAATGCCTTCAACCTGGTAACTGCGCAGCAGATCGAGATAGTGCAGCTCCTGGTCCACTTCGTTATTGGTGTTACAGACCAGCGGCGTAAACCCTTTTTCGCGGCAGGCGGCTTCAATGCCACTCAATACGTTCACCGAGTAGGGGTTGGTAATGTCGGCGATAATCAGCCCGATAAGGCGGGTACGCCCGCGCTTCAGGCCGCGTGCCATCAGGCTGGGACGATAATCGAGTTCAGCGATGGCCTGTTCAATACGGGCCAGCAATGCATCGGAAAGCAGATGTTTCTCGCCATTCAGATAGCGTGAAATACTGGTTTTACCGGTTTTGGCGGCTTTCGCCACATCGCTGATGGTTGGCCGTGCTGATTTGCTCATCGTTGATTCCCTTGGGATTAGTGAGAACACCTTAGCGGGAAAAATAACTATGGCAAGCGCTTCGTGCCGGATGGTCTGTGTGGCCTGATGCCCTCACTCCGGCCCTCTCCACGGGAGGCTTTCCCTTGAGGGAGAGGGGGAAATGCGCACGCTGATGTCCGCATCCCCACAGTGAGAGGGCGAAAACACGCAACGGCAACGGGTGTTGCCGTTGGATTGACTTACTGAATCGGGCTTAAGGTGATCTCAACGCGGCGGTTTTGCGCTTTGCCTTCTACCGTACTGTTGCTGGCGATTGGATTTGCCGGCCCCATCCCGTTGGTGCGGATGCGGTTAGCGGCGACTCCCTGAGTAATGAGCGCGCTGGCGACTGAATCGGCACGCTGCTGAGACAGGCGCATATTCAGATCCTGACTGCCCGTGCTGTCCGTGTAGCCCGTCACGTTGACGGCCGTTTTACTGTACTCCTTCAGGACCATCGCCACGCCGGTCAGGGTGTTCGCGCCTGCCGGTTTAAGCGTTGCGCTGCTGCTGTCGAAGGTGACATTGTTTGGCATGTTCAGGATGATGTTATCGCCACTTCGCGTCACACTCACGCCTGTTCCCTGCATTTTGTCACGCAGTTTGGCTTCCTGCACATCCATGTAATAACCCACGCCGCCGCCGAGCGCTGCGCCTGCTGCCGCTCCAATCAGAGCGCCTTTGCCGCGATCTTTTTTCGAGGAGGAGAGCACGCCCACGCCTGCGCCTACCAATGAACCAATCCCTGCGCCAATACCGGATTTGCCCGCTTCGCGTTCACCGGTATAAGGGTTTGTGGTGCAGCCAGAAACAGCCAGAGCTCCGCTCACCAGAGCGGCAATAACGAGTACGCGTTTATTCATCTTCTTTCCTTAATCCTTTTTATTCTTTGCCACGACGCACGTGGCGGTTGATTATGACGTCCGGATACGTAGAAAATTCCGGGGATAACTCTGAAATTTGTGTCAAACCATAAACAGCCTCAAAGAAGGCCGTCATACCTGCAACAGCCAACCCAGGAGCGCACGCTTTGACCACCAAAACAAAAACGATTCTGACCGCAGCCCACTGGGGCCCGATGCTGGTTGAAACCGACGGCGAGAATGTGTTGTCCTCGCGCGGGGCGCTGCCAACAACGCACCCCAACTCGCTACAAACCGTTGTGCGCGATCAGGTTCACAGTAAAACGCGCGTGCGCTGGCCGATGGTGCGTAAAGGCTTTTTGGCCTCGCCGGATAAACCGCAGGGGATTCGCGGGCAGGATGAATTTGTGCGCGTGAGCTGGGACGACGCGCTGGCGCTGATCCACTCTCAGCATCAGCGCATCCGCGACAGCTACGGTTCTTCTTCCATTTTCGCGGGGTCGTATGGCTGGCGCTCCAACGGCGTGCTGCATAAAGCAGCCACCTTGCTACAGCGCTACATGAGCCTGGCGGGCGGTTACACCGGGCATCTTGGCGACTATTCCACCGGTGCGGCGCAGGCGATTATGCCCTACGTCGTGGGGGGCAATGAAGTTTACCAGCAGCAGACCAGCTGGCCGCTGGTGCTGGAGCATACCGATGTGGTGGTGTTGTGGAGCGCCAATCCACTCAACACCCTGAAAATTGCGTGGAATGCCTCGGATGAGCAGGGCATTCCTTATTTCGACGCCCTGCGTAAAAGCGGCAAGCGATTGATCTGCATCGATCCGATGCGTTCTGAAACGATGGATTTCCTGGGAGAAAGCGCCGAGTGGATCGCCCCGCATATGGGCACCGATGTCGCCATGATGTTAGGGATCGCCCATACGCTGGTGGAAAATGGCTGGCATGACGCTGCGTTTCTGGCGCGCTGCACGACCGGCTTTGACACCTTCGCCGACTACCTGACAGGGAAAACCGACGGTGTTGCCAAAACCGCGGAGTGGGCTGCGGAAATTTGTGGCGTTGAGAGCGCTAAAATTCGTGAACTTGCAGCGTTGTTCCATCAAAACACCACTATGTTGATGTCCGGCTGGGGAATGCAGCGCCAGCAGTTTGGCGAGCAAAAACACTGGATGCTGGTGACACTTGCGGCCATGTTGGGTCAGATTGGCACCCCGGGCGGCGGTTTTGGGCTCTCCTATCACTTTGCCAATGGCGGCAATCCGACGCGTCGCGCGGCGGTGCTGGCCTCGATGCAAGGTTCTGTGCAGGGGGGCATTGATGCGGTAGAGAAAATTCCGGTCGCGCGCATTGTCGAAGCGCTGGAGAATCCGGGCGGTTTTTATCAGCACAACGGGATGGATCGCCATTTCCCGGATATTCGTTTTGTCTGGTGGGCGGGCGGCGCTAACTTTACCCACCATCAGGATACTAACCGCCTGATTCGTGCCTGGCAAAAGCCCGAGCTGGTGGTTATTTCTGAATGCTTCTGGACGGCAGCGGCCAGACATGCCGATATCGTTCTGCCGGCGACGACCTCATTTGAGCGTAACGATCTCACCATGACCGGTGATTACAGCAATCAGCATATGGTGCCGATGAAGCGGGTAGTGCCGCCACGTGATGAGGCGCGCGATGATTTTGAGGTGTTCGCGGAGCTGAGTGAGCGCTGGGAGCAGGGCGGTCGGGAGCGTTTTACTGAAGGTAAATCCGATCTTGAATGGCTTGAGACGTTTTATCAGATTGCCGGACAGCGCGGCGCGTCGCAGGGCGTGACACTACCGCCGTTCGCCCAATTCTGGGAAGCGAATGAAATTTTCGAAATGCCAGAGAACGCAGAGAACGCCAGCTTTGTTCGTTTTGCCGATTTCCGCCGTGACCCGCAAACGCACCCGTTAAAAACGGAGAGCGGCAAAATTGAAATTTATTCGCAGCGTATTGCCAGCTTTAACTACGCCGACTGTCCGCCGCATCCTATGTGGCTGGAGCCAGACGAGTGGCACGGTAATGCGCAGCCAAAACAGCTGCAGCTGCTCTCTGCGCACCCGGCGCATCGCCTGCACAGTCAGCTCAACTATTCTTCCCTGCGCGAGCAGTACGCCGTCGCCGGGCGTGAGCCGATAACGCTACACCCCACGGATGCAATGGCGCGTGGTATCCATGATGGCGACGTGGTCCGCGTCTGGAACGCGCGCGGACAGGTGCTGGCGGGTGCAGTGGTGAGCGATGGTATTAAACCGGGTGTGATTTGTATTCACCAGGGGGCGTGGCCGGATCTGGAACGTAGCGAGGGCGGGATTTGTAAAAACGGTGCGGTCAACGTGCTCACCAAAGATCTCCCCAGCTCGAAGCTGGGGAACGGATGCGCAGGGAATACGGCGCTGGCCTGGGTAGAAAAATATCAGGGGCCGGAGCTTACGTTAACGGCGTTTGATCCGCCTGCCAGCTCATAATCCAGGTCGGGTGTTGCGTCTCTTCCTGCCACGCGCTGTCTTCAATACGAAAGCCCTGAGCATGGTAGAAATTCACCGCCCGGCTGTTTTTCTGATACACCTCCAGGCTTAAATACGGGAAGCGCTGTTGCACATAGTGGATCAGCGTGTGCCCGATCCCTTTACCCAGATGCGCGGTGGCGACAAACAGTGCGCCGATAAACTGTGATTGCATCACGCTGATAAAACCGCGCACCTCTCCGGCTTCTTCCCATACCCAGGTTTCTGCTGACGGGAGATAAGCATCGCGGACGAGCGCCTCGCTCTCTGTCCAGTAGCGCGCATCAATAAAGGGATGCGCTTCGGTCGTGCTTTCAAGCCATAAACTGAGCAGCGGCGCGGTGTTTTCACTTTGCCATTTGCGGATCATGTTGGCCTCCAGGGTGGCAAAAACAGCCCGTAATGTGATCGTTCACCAGGCCGCAGGCTTGCATGAAAGAGTAGCAAATCGTCGTGCCAATGAACTTGAAGCCGCGCTTTTTGAGCGCTTTTGACAGCGCATCTGATGCGGGCGTCGAGGTGGCAATTTCTGCCAGCGTTGCGGCCTGTGTGATCTGCGGCGTATGGTCGACGAACGACCAGACAAAATCTGAAAAGGATTCGCCGTTTGCTTCCATGGCCAGGTAAGCCCGCGCGTTGCCGATAATGGCCTGAATTTTACCTCGGTGGCGAATAATCCCGGCGTCCAGCACCAGTCTTTCCACATCTTCGTCGGTCATTGCCGCAACGTGTTCAGGATCAAAATGATGGAAGGCGTTACGGTAATTCTCCCGTTTTTTCAGTACCGTAATCCATGATAACCCCGCTTGCTGGCCCTCAAGACAGATCATCTCAAAGAGCTTTTTGCCGTCATTTTCTGGAACACCCCACTCTTTATCGTGATAGTCGATATAGAGCTGATCCTGGCTGACCCAACCGCAACGTTGCATAGGTTTTCTTCCTTATTAATGATGAATCCGCAAAAAATTCAACCAACCTGGCTTGACGTGTGTCTTAAAGAGACAATATTTAATTAAGGGTTATGCCCTCATACCTCTTTCTGAACAATGACAAATATCGCCGAACTCGGCTCTCTCTGGAGTCGCTTTGATGATGATAAAAAAAATCAGTGGTCGCCATGCCGTCACAGGCCTGGTGGGTGTATCAGCTTGCCTGTTTTTTTGTCACACAGCTTATGCCTGGCAACAGGAATATATCGTTTCGGATGCACAAAGTAATACGACGGAACGCTACACATGGGACGCCGATCACCAACCGCGTTATGAAGATATTCTCGCGGAGCGGATCCATTCTGCGCAGAATTTGCCGGGACTGGCGTTGAATATACCGGAAAGTTATCCGGCTGAATCCACCAGCACCATGAGCGTTGGACTGAATATTCCGGTGTCGCGTAATGTGACGACCGGGCCTGTGGCTGCGTGGCATTATGATGGTTCAGCGCCCACGATGTATAACGAGTTCGGAGATAATGGCGCTGCCTCGTTAACCGATCCGTTATGGCATGCCAGCGTGAGTACGCTCGGCTGGCGTGTTGATACCCGGTTAGGCGATCTACGGCCCTGGGCGCAGGTGAGCTACAACCAGCAATTTGGTGATAACCAGTGGAAGTCTCAATCCGGCATGAATCGAGTGTCTGCCTCAATGCAGTATGAAAACTGGATGGATGTCACGGTCGGAGCCGATGTTCTGCTCTATCCCCATATGGCAGCATATGCGTCGCTATCCCAGGCGGATAATACAATGACGGGTGAAGACTATCTGTACAGCCTCGGTGTGAGCGCGAGGTTTTAATATTGTTATTGCTAACAACCTTACGGTAACATCTTAAATACAACAACCATCAGGCCTGTAGCGATAGCAGGCACTAACAAATTCACTCTGTTCATTCCCGCAAGGTCATTCATTCCTGATTCCAGGCATTTCATTCCGTCTCTACTGCATTTCATGCCGTTTTACCCCTGCGCGTAGGGGGTTTTGTATATCGTTGTCTGCAGCGAATTCTTTTAATTTCTCTTGCAGGACAACTGCCATGAATAATTCAACTTACAACCGTACTCGTTGGCTGACACTTTTCGGCACCATCGTGACGCAGTTTGCGCTGGGATCGGTTTATACCTGGAGCCTGTTTAACAGCGCGCTCTCCGATAAGCTGGGTGTGTCGGTAAGCCAGGTCGCTTTTTCCTTCGGTTTACTGAGCCTGGGTCTGGCGTTGTCGTCCTCGGTCGCCGGGAAATTACAGGAACGTTTCGGTGTGAAGCGTGTAACCATGGCCTCGGGCATTATGCTGGGTGTCGGTTTCTTCCTGACCGCCCATTCTAACAACCTGATGATGCTCTGGCTCAGCGCCGGTGTGTTGGTGGGGCTGGCCGACGGGGCCGGTTATCTGTTAACCCTGTCAAACTGCGTGAAGTGGTTCCCGGAGCGTAAAGGCTTAATTTCAGCGTTCTCAATTGGTTCGTATGGCCTGGGAAGTCTCGGTTTTAAATTCATCGACTCGCACCTGCTGGCCTCCGTTGGCCTGGAACAGACCTTTATGATCTGGGGCGCAATCGTGCTGGTGATGATTGTCTTCGGTGCGACACTGATGAAAGATGCGCCTCAGCAGGCCGTCAAAACGGTGAACGGCGTCGTTGAAAATGATTTCACTCTCGCGCAGTCGATGCGTAAACCGCAGTACTGGATGCTCGCCGTGATGTTCCTGACGGCTTGTATGAGCGGCCTGTATGTGATTGGCGTGGCCAAAGATATTGCGCAGGGGATGGTGAAACTGGACGCTGCAACGGCGGCCAACGCGGTGACGGTGATTTCCATTGCTAACCTCTCCGGGCGTCTGGTGCTGGGGATCCTTTCTGACAAAATTGCCCGTATTCGCGTCATTACGCTGGGACAAGTGGTTTCCCTGGTCGGGATGGCGGCACTCTTGTTTGCCCCGCTGAATGAGATCACCTTCTTTGCGGCTATCGCCTGCGTCGCGTTTAACTTTGGCGGTACGATTACGGTGTTCCCGTCACTGGTGAGTGAATTCTTTGGTCTGAACAATCTGGCGAAGAATTACGGTGTGATTTATTTAGGGTTTGGTATTGGCAGTATCTGCGGATCGCTTATTGCTTCGCTGTTCGGTGGTTTTTATGTCACCTTCTGCGTAATATTCGCGCTACTTATCATTTCTCTGGCACTCTCCACGACGATTCGCCAGCCGCAGCGTGAAGTATTCAACGAAGCGCATGCATGATAACAAGCTGATAAGGCTGGGATTCCCGGCCTTATCTCTTTTGGATTCTCCCCGTTCTAGCCGCATTTCCCCCCTCTGAAATGATTTTTTTTGTAAATATCTACTGCAATCACACCTTACGCTGCCACTTTTACTGGTCCCTGTGGTCTACTTACCACGCTTAAAAGGTTTCCTTTAATGGTTGCCTGAGCGAATATCCACGCTGTTTGATTATCAATCAAAGGTGAATGGCGTAACTGCCCCTTTTTCCAGGTTGCTTGCATGAAATATATTAAATCGATGACACAACAGAAGCTGAGCTTTTTGCTGGCGTTGTACATCGGCCTGTTTATGAATGGCGCTGTTTTTTTCCGTCGGTTTGACGGCTATGCGCAAGAATTTACCGCCTGGAAAGGAATCGCAGCGGTAGTCGAGTTGGTCGGTACTGTTCTGGTCACCTTTTTCTTATTACGTTTACTTTCGCTCTTTGGGCGTCGGGTCTGGCGCGTCCTGGCCTCGCTGGTAGTGCTGTGTTCGGCAGGTGCCAGTTATTACATGACTTTCATGAACGTGGTCATCGGCTATGGCATCATCGCCTCAGTCATGACGACGGATATCGATCTCTCGAAAGAGGTCGTTGGGCTGCACTTCATATTGTGGCTGGTGTGTGTCAGCGTGCTGCCGCTGTTGTTCATCTGGAGCAACCGCTGCCGTTATACCCTGCTTCGTCAAATGCGAACGCCTGGACAACGTATCAGAAGCGTGACGCTGGTGGTGCTGGCGGGACTGATGGTCTGGGGACCGATTCGCTTGCTGGAAGTGAAGCAGAAGTATGATGAACGCACTTCTGGCGTGGATTTGCCAAGCTATGGCGGTGTGGTAGCGAATTCGTATCTGCCTTCAAACTGGATTTCTGCGCTGGGT
Source organism: Lelliottia sp. CFBP8978 (assembly GCF_034046055.2). NCBI lineage: Bacteria > Pseudomonadati > Pseudomonadota > Gammaproteobacteria > Enterobacterales > Enterobacteriaceae > Lelliottia > Lelliottia sp. CFBP8978. The sequence goes on from NZ_CM188253.1 coordinate 176,945, forward strand.
CTGTATGCCTGGGCGCAGGTTGATGAGTCTTCTGATAATAAATCGCTGATGAACCCGGTGAAGCAATTCACCTACGTGGAGCCGAAAGATATCGACGATACCTATGTCGTGTTTATCATCGGCGAAACAACGCGCTGGGATCACATGGGTCTTCTGGGCTATGACCGTGACACCACGCCGAAACTGGCGCAGGAAAAGAATCTGGCCGCCTTCCGCGGGTACTCTTGCGATACCGCGACGAAGCTCTCTTTGCGCTGCATGTTTGTGCGTGAGGGTGGGGCGGAGGATAACCCGCAGCGTACGCTGAAAGAGCAAAATGTCTTCTCTGTACTGCGTCAGCTTGGCTTTACTTCCGATCTGTATGCGATGCAAAGCGAGATGTGGTTCTACAGCAACACCATGGCGCAGAATATTTCTTACCGTGAGCAGATTGGCGCAGAGGCGCGTAACCGCGGTAAGAGCGTCGACGATATGCTGCTGATTGATGAGATGAAGCTCTCCCTGAACGGTAATCCGAAGGGTAAGCACATGATTATCCTGCACACCAAAGGCTCACACTTTAACTATACCCAGCGATATCCGCGCAGTTTTGCCCGCTGGACGCCGGAGTGCGTGGGTGTTGATAAAGACTGTAGCAAAGAGGAGCTGATTAACTCCTACGATAACTCGGTGATGTACGTCGATCACTTTATTGATACCGTGATTGATCAGGTTCGCGATAAGAAAGCGATCGTTTTCTATGCGGCAGACCACGGTGAGTCGATTAACGAATATGAGCATCTGCACGGTACGCCGCGCAAGATGGCTCCGCCAGAGCAGTTCCGCGTGCCAATGATGGTGTGGATGTCGGATAAATATCTGGAGCAACCGGACAAAGCTAAAATGTTCGAGCACCTGAAGCAACAGGCGGACATGAAAGTGCCTCGTCGCCACGTAGAGCTTTACGACACGATTATGGGTTGCCTCGGTTATACCTCGCCGAACGGGGGAATTAACGAGAATAACAACTGGTGCCATATCCCTGACGGCACGAAAAAAGCGACTCAGTAAGCGACCTGGCGAGTTTCTCGCCAGTCGAATGGCTTTTTTATCATAAGGGATTGACGGGCGCGTACCCCAGCAGTAAGATGCGCTCCGCATTCGGCGAGTAGCGCAGCTTGGTAGCGCAACTGGTTTGGGACCAGTGGGTCGGAGGTTCGAATCCTCTCTCGCCGACCAAATTTAAAAAAGGCCAACCGTTAAGGTTGGCCTTTTTGCTATCCTCAATTCAACGAGGATGAGAAACTCCGGGGAAGAGGTTCGACCCGAGCGTAGCGAGAGAACGTTGCGACAGCAACGGCCCGAAGGGCGAGCCACGCAGTGGCGAGTTATCCTCTCTCGCCGACCACATTCAAAAAAGGGCTAACCGCAAGGTTGGCCCTTTTGGCATTATGGACTTATCCACGTCTACGTCTCAAAACGGTCCTTATCCCCGCTTTACCCTGTCTGTTAACGATTTTGTGACATAATCCATTGTATTTTTTTATATATGGATTGATCTTTTTTCGCGTTGCTTATGGATAACCTCAGCATTTTCCGCTGTGCGTTTTAACGTTCGCGGTATTAAGTGCTCAGATAATCACCATTCCGTAAGAAAATTTACGCGATCTGAATAAATGTTAATCACTGATTGTTGCGAAATATGAAGAGATTTGTGCTGCAAGATGAGGAGTAGCATAAATTTCCCTGCTGAAAATAGGTGCCTAAAGTTTTTTTAATCTTTGTTTGCGGTTTCTCACCCTCAACGTAAATCCCCGTCACCTGTATTGACGTTTTCACATTCTGTTGACAGATTGTAGGGCACGAGGGGCATTTCAGGGAGGATCTGCGCTGCAACTCTGTCGCTCTTCTGAAAGGAATCTCCATCCCTTATAACGCCTTCGGGCATCACCGACCGGACCGGGTAAAAAATAAATAAAGGTCAGGCGGCGTAACACAACAAAGCAAAAACATCACATTGGAGCAGAATAATGAGTATTTCCTTGAAGAAGTCAGGGATGCTGAAGCTTGGTCTGAGCCTGGTAGCTCTGACCGTCGCGGCAAGCGTACAGGCCAAAACCCTGGTTTACTGTTCTGAAGGCTCGCCGGAAGGCTTTAACCCACAGCTCTTCACCTCTGGTACGACGTACGACGCAAGCTCTGTACCTATCTATAACCGTCTGGTTGAATTTAAAATCGGCACCACCGAAGTTATTCCGGGTCTGGCTGAAAAGTGGGAAGTCAGCGAAGACGGCAAAACCTATACCTTCCACCTGCGTCAGGGTGTGAAGTGGCAGGACAACAAAGATTTCAAACCAACGCGTGAATTGACCGCTGACGACGTGGTGTTCTCTTTTGACCGCCAGAAAAACGCGCAGAACCCGTACCATAAAGTGTCTGGCGGCAGCTATGAGTACTTCGAAGGGATGGGTTTACCAGACCTGATTACCGAAGTGAAAAAAGTGGACGACAAAACCGTCCAGTTCGTACTGAGCCGTCCGGAAGCGCCATTCCTGGCTGACCTGGCTATGGACTTCGCTTCTATTCTGTCAAAAGAGTATGCGGACAATATGCTGAAAGCGGGCACCCCGGAAAAAGTGGATCTGAACCCAATCGGTACCGGTCCGTTCCAGCTGCAGCAGTACCAGAAAGACTCCCGTATTCTGTACAAAGCGTTTGAAGGTTACTGGGGCACTAAACCGCAGATCGATCGCCTGGTCTTCTCCATCACGCCAGACGCCTCTGTGCGTTATGCAAAACTGCAGAAAAACGAGTGCCAGGTGATGCCGTACCCGAACCCGGCTGATATCGCTCGCATGAAGCAGGATAAAAATATCAATCTGCTGGAGCAGGCGGGTCTGAACGTCGGTTACCTGTCTTTCAATACCGAGAAAAAACCGTTTGATGATGTGAAAGTGCGTCAGGCGCTGACTTACGCAGTCAACAAAGAAGCAATTATCAAAGCCGTTTACCAGGGCGCGGGTGTTGCCGCGAAGAACCTGATTCCACCAACCATGTGGGGCTATAACGACGACGTGAAGGATTACACCTACGACGTTGAGAAAGCGAAAGCGCTGCTGAAAGAAGCGGGTCAGGATAAAGGCTTTACCGTTGAGCTGTGGGCGATGCCGGTACAGCGTCCGTACAACCCGAACGCTCGCCGTATGGCTGAGATGGTTCAGGCTGACTGGGCAAAAATCGGCGTTCAGGCCAAGATCGTCACTTACGAGTGGGGCGAGTATCTGAAGCGTGCTAAAGCCGGTGAACACCAGGCGGTGATGATGGGCTGGACCGGGGACAATGGGGATCCGGACAACTTCTTCGCGACCCTGTTCAGCTGTGATGCAGCAAAACAAGGCTCCAACTACTCTCGCTGGTGCTATAAGCCGTTTGAAGATCTGATTCAACCGGCACGCGCAACTGACGACCACAACAAGCGTATCGAACTGTACAAGCAGGCTCAGGTTGTGATGCATGACCAGGCCCCGGCTCTGATCGTTGCGCACTCCACTGTGTACGAGCCAGTTCGTAAAGAAGTCAAAGGCTATGTGGTTGATCCGCTGGGCAAACACCACTTCGAAAACGTATCTGTTGAATAATAAGTAGGGTGTTCGCTCTCTCCTTAGGGAGAGGGCAGGGGTGAGGGCGTGCAGGCATTCCCTCACCCTAACCTTCTCCTGAGGGAGAGGGAATTTACATTTGTGAGCAATACAGACGTCACGCCCCTGGTCGTGCGTCATCAGAGAGAATCCGGGATATGTTGCAGTTCATCCTCCGACGTCTGGGACTTGTCATCCCCACGTTTATCGGTATCACCCTTCTCACTTTTGCCTTTGTCCATATGATCCCCGGCGACCCGGTAATGATTATGGCAGGTGAGCGTGGTATCTCCCCTGAACGTCATGCGCAGCTGCTGGCCGAACTTGGCCTCGATAAGCCGATGTGGCAGCAGTACCTCCACTATATCTGGGGTGTGATGCACGGTGATTTGGGCATTTCGCTGAAAAGCCGCCTTCCGGTGTGGGACGAGTTCGTGCCGCGTTTTAAAGCGACGCTGGAACTCGGTATCTGCGCCATGATTTTTGCCGTTGCTGTCGGTATCCCCGTCGGTGTGCTGGCTGCCGTTAAGCGCGGTTCTATTTTCGATCACACCGCTGTTGGCCTGGCGCTGACCGGTTACTCCATGCCTATCTTCTGGTGGGGCATGATGCTGATCATGCTGGTCTCCGTGCAACTCAACCTGACGCCAGTCTCTGGTCGTGTCAGCGATATGGTGTTCCTTGATGACTCCAATCCGCTCACCGGCTTTATGCTGATTGATACGGCTATCTGGGGCGAAGAGGGCAACTTCATTGATGCGCTGGCGCATATGATCCTACCTGCGATGGTGCTCGGGACGATTCCTCTGGCGGTGATTGTGCGTATGACCCGCTCATCAATGCTGGAAGTATTGGGTGAAGATTACATCCGTACCGCTCGCGCCAAAGGGTTGACCCGTATGCGTGTGATCATCGTTCATGCCTTGCGAAATGCGATGCTGCCAGTGGTGACCGTCATCGGTCTGCAGGTGGGTACGCTGCTGGCTGGCGCGATCCTGACCGAAACCATCTTCTCGTGGCCGGGTCTGGGACGTTGGCTGATTGACGCGCTGCAACGCCGCGATTATCCGGTCGTGCAGGGTGGTGTGCTGCTGGTGGCGACGATGATTATTCTCGTCAACCTGCTGGTCGATCTGCTCTACGGCGTGGTGAACCCGCGTATTCGTCATAAGAAGTAAGGGGCCATCATGTCACAAGTCACTTCAAATAAAGCTGTTTCTGCCCCGGTTCCTATGACCCCGATGCAGGAATTCTGGCATTACTTTAAACGCAACAAAGGCGCAGTGGTCGGCCTGGTGTACGTCACCATCATGATCATTATTGCCGTGTTTGCGAACGTTCTTGCACCTTATAACCCGGCGGATCAGTTCCGCGACGTGTTACTGGCTCCGCCAGCCTGGCAGGATGGCGGTACTTTTGCTCATCTTCTTGGTACGGATGACGTTGGCCGCGATGTGTTATCACGTTTGATGTACGGTGCGCGTCTGTCGCTGCTGGTGGGTTGTCTGGTGGTGGTGCTGTCGCTGATCCTCGGGGTTATCCTCGGGCTGGTCGCGGGATACTTCGGCGGCCTTGTCGACAATATCATTATGCGTGTGGTCGATATCATGCTGGCACTGCCAAGCCTGCTGTTGGCACTGGTTCTGGTGGCGGTCTTCGGGCCCTCGATTGGCAACGCCGCGCTGGCGCTGACATTTGTGGCGCTCCCTCACTATGTGCGATTAACGCGTGCGGCGGTGCTGGTAGAGGTGAACCGCGATTACGTCACGGCATCTCGCGTGGCGGGTGCGGGCGCATTGCGCCAGATGTTCGTCAATATTCTCCCGAACTGCCTCGCGCCGCTGATCGTTCAGGCGTCGCTTGGTTTCTCTAACGCCATTCTCGATATGGCTGCTCTTGGCTTCCTTGGCATGGGGGCGCAACCGCCAACACCGGAGTGGGGCACGATGCTCGCCGATGTGTTGCAGTTCGCGCAAAGCGCGTGGTGGGTCGTGACCTTCCCGGGTCTGGCGATTCTGCTGACGGTGCTGGCATTTAACCTGATGGGTGATGGTCTGCGTGATGCACTTGATCCCAAACTGAAGCAGTAAGAGGCACGAGATGGCGTTATTAAATGTAGATAAATTATCGGTGCACTTCGGTGACGTGGGCTCCGAGTTTCGTGCCGTAGATCGTATCAGCTACAGTGTGAATCAGGGTGAAGTGGTGGGTATTGTGGGTGAGTCTGGTTCCGGTAAATCGGTCAGCTCGCTCGCCATCATGGGATTGATTGACTATCCAGGACGCGTTATGGCGGAAAGCCTGGAGTTCAACGGTCAGGATCTGAAGCGAATTTCCGAGAAGCAGCGCCGCCAGCTGGTAGGTGCTGAAGTGGCGATGATCTTCCAGGACCCGATGACCAGCCTGAACCCATGCTATACCGTGGGCTTCCAGATTATGGAAGCGATCAAGGTGCATCAGGGTGGGAACAAGAAAACCCGCCGCCAGCGCGCGATAGACCTGTTAACTCAGGTGGGGATCCCCGATCCGGCATCGCGTCTTGATGTCTATCCGCATCAGCTTTCTGGCGGGATGAGTCAGCGCGTGATGATCGCGATGGCGATTGCTTGCCGGCCAAAACTGCTGATCGCCGATGAGCCGACGACCGCACTGGACGTGACGATTCAGGCGCAGATTATTGAGCTTCTGCTGGAGTTGCAGCAGAAAGAGAATATGGCGCTGGTATTGATTACGCACGACCTGGCCCTGGTGGCCGAGGCCGCGCACAAAATTATTGTGATGTATGCCGGTCAGGTAGTGGAAGCTGCAAGCGCGAGCGATATTTTCCGCGCGCCGCGTCACCCCTATACTCAGGCGCTGCTGCGTGCGCTGCCGGAGTTTGCTCAGGATAAAGCGCGTCTGGCTTCCCTTCCTGGCGTCGTACCGGGTAAATATGACCGTCCGACCGGTTGCCTGCTGAATCCGCGCTGTCCGTATGCGACGGATAAATGCCGTGCTGAAGAACCGGAACTGAATACCCTCGCTGGGGGGCGTCAGTCTAAATGTCACTACCCACTCGATGATGCCGGGAGGCCAACCCTATGAGTACCGAAAAGGCCACCACGCAACCGCTGTTGCAGGCCATCGATCTGAAAAAACATTATCCGGTGAAGAAGGGGCTTTTTGCGCCTGAACGCCTGGTCAAAGCGCTGGACGGGGTCTCATTCACCCTTGAACGCGGCAAAACGCTGGCCGTTGTTGGTGAATCAGGGTGCGGTAAATCCACGCTGGGTCGTCTGCTGACCATGATTGAAACGCCAACGGGCGGTGAGCTGTACTATCAGGGCCAGGATCTGCTCAAGCACGATCCGCAGGCGCAGAAGCTGCGTCGACAGAAAATCCAGATTGTGTTCCAGAACCCGTACGGTTCTCTGAACCCGCGTAAAAAAGTGGGACAGATTCTGGAAGAGCCGCTGCAAATTAACAGCGATCTCAACAAAGAGCAGCGCCGCGAGAAAGCACTGGCGATGATGGCGAAAGTAGGCCTGAAAACCGAGCACTACGATCGCTATCCGCACATGTTCTCCGGCGGCCAACGTCAGCGTATCGCTATCGCGCGCGGATTGATGCTGGATCCCGATGTGGTGATTGCCGATGAACCCGTCTCTGCGCTCGACGTTTCTGTGCGTGCGCAGGTGCTGAACCTGATGATGGATTTGCAGCAGGACCTGGGGCTGTCGTATGTGTTTATCTCCCACGATCTCTCCGTGGTAGAGCACATTGCCGATGAAGTGATGGTGATGTATTTGGGACGCTGCGTGGAGAAGGGGACGAAAGACCAGATCTTTAATAATCCTCGCCATCCGTATACGCAGGCTCTGCTGTCGGCTACACCGCGCCTTAATCCGGATGACCGCCGTGAGCGCATTAAGCTGACCGGAGAGTTGCCAAGCCCGCTGAATCCGCCTCCAGGCTGTGCCTTTAACGCCCGTTGCCGTCGTCGCTTTGGCCCATGCACGCAGTTGCAACCGCAGTTGAAAGATTACGGCGGACAGCTGGTGGCCTGCTTTGCCGTCGATCAGGATGAAAATGGTGAAAAACCGCATGCGTAATGCATAAACAAAAAAACCGGCGATGAGCGCCGGTTTTTTTATGTCTGCTTATCCGCTATTTTCGCAAGCGGATTTGGTCTACCGCGTGGTTTTCGCTTTTCGTGAGGATCAGGCTGGCGCGTTCGCGCGTCGGCAGAATGTTCTCTTTCAGGTTCACGTAGTTGATCTCACTCCACAATGATGTGGCAACGTTCACGGCTTCTGCTTCAGAAAGCTGAGCGTAGTTATGGAAGTAAGAGTCCGGGTCGGTGAATGCACCTTCGCGGAACTTGAGGAAACGATTGATGTACCAGCTTTGCAGCAGGTCTTCCGGTGCATCAACATAGATAGAGAAGTCGACGAAGTCAGAAACAAACACATGATGCGGGTCATGCGGATAGTCCATGCCACTTTGCAGGACATTCAACCCTTCAAGGATCAGGATATCCGGCTGAGCAACCGTTTTGTCGCCATCGGGAATACGATCATAAATGAGATGAGAATAGACCGGTGCAGTCACATTCGGTGCGCCTGACTTAAGGTCGGACACGAACTTCACCAGACGGTGCATATCATAAGAGAGCGGAAAGCCTTTCTTTTTCATCAGACCGCGTTCTTTTAACACCTCGTTCGGATGTAAGAAGCCATCTGTTGTAATCAGCTCAACGCTGCGATGTTCCGGCCAGCGGCTTAATAACGCCTGTAACACGCGGGCGGTGGTGCTTTTACCTACCGCGACGCTACCAGCGATGCTGATGATATAAGGAATGCGCTGCCCGTTGGTCCCGAGGAACTGCTCAAGTACGGCCTGGCGCCGCAGGTTGGAGCTTATATAGAAGTTAAGCAAGCGGGATAGCGGCAGATAAATCTCTGCAACCTCCTCCAGCGACAGATCTTCGTTTATCCCCTTTAACCGTGCTATTTCGCCTTCCGTCAGCGTCATGGGGACGGAATCTCGCAGGGCGGCCCACTGGCTGCGGTTAAATTGTAGATAGGGTGTCATTAACGATTGCTCTTTTTTGCTCATAAGCATGCTTCAGTGAACCATTTACCGGTGCGGTCACGATCTTTTGCAGGCAATGGTCCATCACTTAGTAGTTAATTTTGGACAATGGGCAGGAGGTTAACACCAGATGACAGGAATAATAAGAAAAAATATAGACAAGTGATGATGAACGCGGAGGCCATCACGCTACGCTATTGGGAGGTTTATAAGGGGGGTAATGCTGAATATTTAATCTGTGATGGGTAAAATATCAGCGTTTTTCCCTGTTTGCGCACAAAATGTGAGCGAAAGAACATTTTATGCAATTTTTTAGTTGCATGACTGCTCATGTCTCCATAGAATGCGCGCTACTTGATGCCGACTTAGCTCAGTAGGTAGAGCAACTGACTTGTAATCAGTAGGTCACCAGTTCGATTCCGGTAGTCGGCACCATCAAGTCCGGTGGGGTTCCCGAGCGGCCAAAGGGAGCAGACTGTAAATCTGCCGTCACAGACTTCGAAGGTTCGAATCCTTCCCCCACCACCACTTTCTGGCAGCGTTATCGCCGCCTGAGCTGGCTAAAAAATTAATCAGCTCAAAACATAAAAAGAGAGCAATCTCTTTTTTGTTACAGAAAGAACTGGGTAGCCGAGTTTCAGGATGCGGGCATCGTATAATGGCTATTACCTCAGCCTTCCAAGCTGATGATGCGGGTTCGATTCCCGCTGCCCGCTCCAAGACGTGCTGATATGGCTCAGTTGGTAGAGCGCACCCTTGGTAAGGGTGAGGTCCCCAGTTCGACTCTGGGTATCAGCACCACTTCACTTCTCCCTCCCGTTTCTCTCTGTTTACCTTTAAAAGCATTCAACAGTTCAGGCATATTGCCTGGTTGATGTGGTGATATCACCGATTTATCCGTGTCTTAGAGGGACAATCGATGTCTAAAGAAAAGTTTGAACGTACAAAACCGCACGTTAACGTCGGTACTATCGGCCACGTTGACCATGGTAAAACAACGCTGACCGCTGCAATCACTACCGTTCTGGCTAAAACCTACGGTGGTTCTGCTCGTGCATTCGACCAGATCGATAACGCACCAGAAGAAAAAGCTCGTGGTATCACCATCAACACTTCTCACGTTGAATATGACACCCCGACTCGCCACTACGCACACGTAGACTGCCCGGGCCACGCCGACTATGTTAAAAACATGATCACCGGTGCTGCTCAGATGGATGGCGCGATCCTGGTTGTTGCTGCGACTGACGGCCCTATGCCTCAGACTCGTGAGCACATCCTGCTGGGTCGTCAGGTTGGCGTTCCTTTCATCATCGTGTTCCTGAACAAATGTGACATGGTTGATGACGAAGAGCTGCTGGAACTGGTTGAAATGGAAGTTCGTGAACTTCTGTCCCAGTACGACTTCCCGGGTGATGATACCCCAATCATCCGTGGTTCTGCTCTGAAAGCGCTGGAAGGCGAAGCAGAGTGGGAAGCGAAAATCGTTGAGCTGGCTGGCTTCCTGGATTCTTACATCCCAGAACCAGAGCGTGCGATTGACAAGCCGTTCCTGCTGCCTATCGAAGACGTATTCTCCATCTCCGGCCGTGGTACTGTTGTAACCGGTCGTGTAGAGCGCGGTATCGTTAAAGTTGGCGAAGAAGTTGAAATCGTTGGTATCAAAGAGACTGCCAAGTCTACCTGTACTGGCGTTGAAATGTTCCGCAAACTGCTGGACGAAGGCCGTGCTGGTGAGAACGTTGGTGTTCTGCTGCGTGGTATCAAACGTGAAGAAATCGAACGTGGTCAGGTACTGGCTAAGCCAGGCTCAATCAAGCCGCACACCAAGTTCGAATCTGAAGTTTACATCCTGTCCAAAGATGAAGGCGGCCGTCATACTCCGTTCTTCAAAGGCTACCGTCCACAGTTCTACTTCCGTACAACTGACGTGACCGGTACCATCGAACTGCCAGAAGGCGTAGAGATGGTAATGCCAGGCGACAACATCAAAATGGTTGTTACCCTGATCCACCCAATCGCGATGGATGACGGTCTGCGTTTCGCAATCCGTGAAGGCGGCCGTACTGTTGGTGCGGGCGTTGTTGCTAAAGTTCTCAGCTAATCGCTGATAACATTTGACGCAATGCGCAATAAAAGGGCATCATTTGATGCCCTTTTTGCACGCTTTCGAACCAGAACCTGGCTCATCAGTGATTTTTTTTGTCATAATCATTGCTGAGACAGGCTCTGTAGAGGGCGTTTAGTCCGAAAAGCGATTGGTTTTTTCGGGTTGGATCGCCTCGCTCTTGCGGGGTGAAAATGTTTGTAGAATTCTTCTTACAGGTTGGTTTATGAGTGCGAATACCGAAGCTCAAGGGAGCGGTCGCGGCCTGGAAGCGATGAAGTGGGTAGTTGTGGCTGTGCTGCTGATTGTGGCTATTGTTGGCAACTATCTCTATCGTGACATGATGCTGCCGTTGCGTGCGCTGGCCGTAGTAATTCTTATTGCTGCAGCGGGTGGTGTCGCGCTGTTGACGACAAAAGGTAAAGCGACAGTTGCTTTTGCCCGCGAAGCGCGAACCGAAGTTCGCAAGGTCATTTGGCCGACTCGCCAGGAAACATTGCACACCACGCTGATTGTGGCAGCGGTGACTGCGGTAATGTCACTGATCCTGTGGGGACTGGATGGTATTCTGGTTCGCCTGGTCTCCTTTATCACTGGCCTGAGGTTCTAAGATGTCTGAAGCCCCTAAAAAGCGCTGGTACGTCGTTCAGGCGTTCTCCGGTTTTGAAGGCCGCGTAGCCACTTCGCTGCGTGAGCATATCAAATTACACAATATGGAAGAGTTGTTTGGTGAAGTCATGGTTCCGACCGAAGAAGTGGTCGAGATCCGTGGTGGCCAGCGTCGCAAAAGCGAGCGCAAATTCTTCCCGGGTTACGTGCTTGTTCAGATGGTGATGAACGATGCAAGCTGGCACCTGGTGCGCAGCGTCCCGCGCGTAATGGGCTTTATCGGCGGCACGTCCGATCGTCCGGCGCCAATCAGCGACAAAGAAGTTGATGCGATTATGAACCGCCTGCAGCAGGTTGGTGATAAGCCGCGTCCTAAAACGCTGTTTGAACCGGGTGAAATGGTTCGTGTTAGCGACGGTCCGTTTGCTGACTTTAATGGTGTGGTTGAAGAAGTGGACTACGAGAAGTCCCGCCTGAAAGTTTCTGTTTCTATCTTTGGTCGTGCGACCCCGGTAGAACTGGACTTTGCTCAGGTAGAAAAAGCCTAACCAGCAGATCAAAAAAGCGGCGATTTAATCGTTGCACGGGGCGCGAGATTGGAATACAATTTCGCGCCTTTTGTTTTTATGGGTTCAGCCCGTAAAACGATATTTATCACGGGGAGCCTCCTTGAGGCGCTATAACCCATTTAGAGGATTTTAGAATGGCTAAGAAAGTACAAGCCTATGTCAAGCTGCAGGTTGCAGCTGGTATGGCTAACCCAAGTCCACCAGTTGGTCCAGCTCTGGGTCAGCAGGGTGTTAACATCATGGAATTCTGTAAAGCGTTTAACGCAAAAACTGAATCCCTTGAAAAAGGTTTGCCAATTCCGGTTGTTATCACCGTATACGCTGACCGTTCTTTCACTTTCGTTACCAAGACCCCGCCGGCAGCAGTTCTGCTGAAAAAAGCGGCTGGTATCAAGTCTGGTTCCGGTAAGCCGAACAAAGATAAAGTAGGTAAAATTTCCCGCGCTCAGCTGCAGGAAATCGCGCAGACCAAAGCTGCCGACATGACTGGTTCCGACATTGAAGCGATGACTCGCTCCATTGAAGGTACTGCACGTTCCATGGGCCTGGTAGTGGAGGACTAAGAAATGGCTAAACTGACCAAGCGCATGTCCGTGATCCGTGACAAAGTTGATGCGACCAAACAATACGACATCACCGAAGCTATCGCTCTGCTGAAAGAACTGGCTACTGCTAAGTTCGTTGAAAGCGTTGACGTTGCTGTAAATCTCGGTATCGACGCTCGTAAATCTGATCAGAACGTTCGTGGCGCAACTGTACTGCCACACGGTACTGGCCGTTCCGTACGCGTAGCTGTATTTGCTCAGGGTGCAAACGCTGAAGCTGCTAAAGCTGCTGGCGCTGAACTGGTAGGTATGGAAGATCTGGCTGATCAGATCAAAAAAGGCGAAATGAACTTTGACGTTGTTATTGCATCTCCAGATGCAATGCGCGTTGTTGGCCAGCTGGGCCAGGTTCTGGGTCCACGCGGCCTGATGCCAAACCCTAAAGTTGGTACTGTAACTCCTAACGTTGCTGAAGCGGTTAAGAACGCTAAAGCGGGTCAGGTTCGTTATCGTAACGACAAAAACGGCATCATCCACACTACCATCGGTAAAGTGGACTTCGACGCTGACAAATTGAAAGAAAACCTGGAATCTCTGCTGGTTGCGCTGAAAAAAGCAAAACCAACTCAGGCGAAAGGCGTGTACATCAAGAAAATTAGCATCTCCACCACTATGGGTGCAGGTGTTGCAGTTGACCAGGCTGGCCTGAGCGCTGCTGCAAACTAATACCTTTACGTGGGCGGTGGATTTGTCTACAATCTTACCCCCACGTTTGCTAATGAAAGTTAGCAGGTAAAAAGATTTGTTCGTTGGAGCCTGGCCTAATCCAGGCCTCCGTCGAAGACCGCAGGTGTCTCGAAAGAGGCTTAATGCCCTGCGTAGACGGTGACAGAACGCTAAGATTATTTCTGATACTCTGGCTTGTTTCTGCTCACCGTATTAAGACGCTCTTCCCGTTGGGAAGAGTGAAGTGAGTTCCGGAACATGAGTTCCGGCAAACATCCAGGAGCAAAGCTAATGGCTTTAAATCTTCAAGACAAACAAGCGATTGTTGCTGAAGTCAGCGAAGTAGCCAAAGGCGCGCTGTCTGCAGTAGTTGCGGATTCCCGCGGCGTAACTGTAGACAAAATGACTGAACTGCGTAAAGCAGGTCGCGAAGCCGGCGTATACATGCGTGTTGTTCGTAACACCCTGCTGCGCCGTGTTGTTGAAGGTACTCAGTTTGAGTGCCTGAAAGACGCGTTCGTTGGTCCGACCCTGATTGCATACTCTATGGAACACCCGGGCGCAGCTGCTCGTCTGTTCAAAGAGTTCGCGAAAGCGAATGCAAAATTTGAGGTCAAAGCCGCAGCCTTTGAAGGTGAGTTGATCCCGGCATCGCAAATCGATCGCCTGGCAACCCTGCCAACCTACGAAGAAGCAATTGCACGCCTGATGGCAACCATGAAAGAAGCTTCGGCTGGCAAACTGGTTCGCACTCTGGCTGCTGTTCGCGATGCAAAAGAAGCTGCTTAATAGCCGTTTTCTTTATCAAGCATTCGCTTACGTATAAACTTATTCTGATTTTCAGGAACAATTTAAATGTCTATCACTAAAGATCAAATCATTGAAGCAGTTGCAGCTATGTCCGTAATGGACGTTGTAGAACTGATTTCTGCAATGGAAGAAAAATTCGGTGTTTCTGCTGCTGCTGCTGTAGCTGTAGCTGCGGGCCCGGCTGAAGCTGCTGAAGAAAAAACTGAATTCGACGTAATTCTGAAAGCTGCTGGCGCTAACAAAGTTGCTGTAATCAAAGCAGTACGTAGCGCAACTGGCCTGGGTCTGAAAGAAGCTAAAGACCTGGTAGAATCTGCTCCAGCCGCTCTGAAAGAAGGCGTGAGCAAAGATGACGCAGAAGCACTGAAAAAATCTCTGGAAGAAGCTGGCGCTGAAGTTGAAGTTAAATAAGCCAACCTTTCCGGTTGCAGCCTGAGAAATTAGGCTGATGGCTGGTGACTTTTTAGTCACCAGCCTTTTTGCGCTGTAAGGCGCCAGTAGCATTTCACACTGTTTGACTGCTGGTTGTCCTGACAATGCTTGTTTCTATCGACGTCTTAATATACTGCGACAGGGTGCTCGCTCTGTGTAAATCGCAACGAAATGGTTTAAGCGTGATAGCAACAGGTATTGCGGAAAGTATTCAATTTTCCGATCAACAAAATGGTGTTGCACAAACTGTCCCTTCGTCGGGCAGATGGGTCGACTTGTCAGCGAGCTGAGGAACCCTAATGGTTTACTCCTATACCGAGAAAAAACGTATTCGTAAGGATTTTGGTAAACGTCCACAAGTTCTGGATATACCTTATCTCCTTTCTATCCAGCTTGACTCGTTCCAGAAGTTTATCGAGCAAGATCCTGAAGGGCAGTATGGTCTGGAAGCAGCCTTCCGTTCCGTATTCCCAATTAAAAGCTATAGCGGTAATTCTGAGCTGCAATATGTCAGCTACCGTCTTGGCGAACCGGTATTTGACGTTCAGGAATGTCAGATCCGTGGTGTGACCTATTCCGCACCCCTGCGCGTAAAACTGCGTCTGGTGGTCTACGAGCGCGAAGCGCCGGAAGGCACCGTTAAAGACATTAAAGAACAAGAAGTCTACATGGGTGAAATTCCACTCATGACGGACAACGGTACTTTCGTAATCAACGGCACTGAGCGTGTTATCGTTTCCCAGCTGCATCGTAGCCCGGGCGTCTTCTTCGACAGCGATAAAGGTAAAACGCACTCATCCGGTAAAGTACTGTATAACGCGCGTATCATTCCTTACCGTGGTTCCTGGCTGGACTTCGAGTTCGATCCTAAAGACAACCTGTTTGTCCGTATCGACCGTCGTCGTAAACTGCCTGCAACCATCATTCTGCGTGCGCTGAGCTATACCACTGAGCAGATTCTTGATCTGTTCTTTGAGAAAGTGATCTTTGAAATCCGTGACAACAAGCTGCAAATGGAGCTGTTGCCGGAGCGTCTGCGTGGCGAAACTGCGTCGTTCGATATCGAATCCGACGGCAAAGTGTATGTGGAAAAAGGCCGCCGTATTACTGCGCGCCACATCCGTCAGCTGGAAAAAGATGATATCAAACACATCGAAGTCCCGGTTGAGTACATCGCAGGTAAAGTTGCAGCAAAAGATTACGTTGATGCATCAACTGGCGAGCTGATCTGCCCGGCTAACATGGAGCTGAGCCTGGATCTGCTGGCTAAACTTAGCCAGTCTGGCCACAAGCGCATCGAAACGCTGTTCACTAACGATCTGGACCACGGTCCGTACATCTCTGAGACTGTACGCGTCGACCCAACCAACGATCGTCTGAGCGCACTGGTAGAAATCTACCGCATGATGCGCCCTGGTGAGCCGCCAACGCGTGAAGCGGCTGAAAGCCTGTTTGAGAACCTGTTCTTCTCCGAAGACCGCTACGATCTGTCCGCGGTTGGTCGCATGAAGTTCAACCGTTCTCTGCTGCGTGATGCGATCGAAGGTTCCGGTATCCTGAGCAAAGAAGACATCATCGAAGTGATGAAAAAGCTCATTGATATCCGTAACGGCAAAGGCGAAGTGGATGATATCGACCACCTCGGCAACCGTCGTATCCGTTCCGTAGGCGAAATGGCGGAAAACCAATTCCGTGTTGGCCTGGTGCGTGTTGAGCGTGCGGTAAAAGAGCGTCTGTCTCTGGGCGATCTGGATACCCTGATGCCTCAGGATATGATCAACGCCAAGCCAATTTCTGCCGCAGTGAAAGAGTTCTTTGGTTCCAGCCAGCTGTCTCAGTTCATGGACCAGAACAACCCACTGTCTGAGATTACGCACAAACGTCGTATCTCTGCACTCGGCCCAGGCGGTCTGACCCGTGAACGTGCAGGCTTTGAAGTTCGAGACGTACACCCGACTCACTACGGTCGCGTATGTCCAATCGAAACGCCTGAAGGTCCAAACATCGGTCTGATCAACTCCCTGTCCGTGTACGCACAGACTAACGAATACGGTTTCCTTGAGACTCCGTATCGTAAAGTGACTGACGGTGTGGTAACCGACGAGATTCATTACCTGTCTGCTATTGAAGAAGGTAACTACGTCATCGCTCAGGCGAACACCAACCTGGACGAAGAAGGTCGTTTCGTTGACGATCTCGTTACCTGCCGTAGCAAAGGCGAATCCAGCCTGTTTAGCAATGATCAGGTGGATTACATGGACGTTTCCACGCAGCAGATCGTTTCTGTTGGTGCGTCCCTGATTCCATTCCTGGAACACGATGACGCCAACCGTGCATTGATGGGTGCGAACATGCAACGTCAGGCGGTTCCGACTCTGCGCGCTGATAAGCCGCTGGTTGGTACCGGTATGGAACGTGCTGTTGCCGTTGACTCCGGTGTAACTGCAGTTGCTAAACGTGGCGGTACTGTTCAGTACGTTGATGCATCCCGTATCGTTATTAAAGTTAACGAAGACGAGATGTATCCGGGCGAAGCGGGTATCGACATTTATAACCTGACCAAATACACCCGTTCTAACCAGAACACCTGCATCAACCAGATGCCTTGTGTGTCCCTGGGTGAGCCGGTTGAGCGCGGCGACGTGCTGGCAGATGGTCCGTCCACCGACCTCGGTGAACTGGCGCTCGGTCAGAACATGCGCGTAGCGTTCATGCCGTGGAACGGCTACAACTTCGAAGACTCCATCCTTGTCTCCGAACGCGTGGTTCAGGAAGATCGTTTCACCACGATTCACATTCAGGAACTGGCATGTGTGTCCCGTGACACCAAGCTGGGGCCAGAAGAGATCACTGCCGACATCCCGAACGTGGGTGAAGCTGCGCTCTCCAAACTGGATGAATCCGGTATCGTTTACATCGGTGCAGAAGTGACCGGCGGCGACATTCTGGTTGGTAAGGTAACGCCAAAAGGTGAAACCCAGCTGACGCCAGAAGAGAAACTGCTGCGTGCAATCTTCGGTGAGAAAGCGTCTGACGTTAAAGACTCTTCTCTGCGTGTACCAAACGGTGTTTCCGGTACAGTTATCGACGTTCAGGTCTTTACTCGCGATGGCGTAGAAAAAGACAAACGTGCGCTGGAAATCGAAGAGATGCAGCTGAAGCAGGCGAAGAAAGACCTGTCTGAAGAATTGCAAATCCTCGAAGCTGGCCTGTTTAGCCGTATCTACGCAGCGCTGGTCTCCGGTGGCATTGAAGCTGAGAAGCTCGACAAACTGCCGCGCGACCGCTGGCTGGAACTGGGCCTGGCCGACGAAGAGAAACAAAGTCAGCTGGAACAGCTGGCTGAGCAGTATGACGAACTGAAACACGAGTTCGAGAAAAAACTCGAAGCGAAACGCCGCAAAATCACTCAGGGCGACGATCTGGCACCAGGCGTGCTGAAGATTGTTAAGGTTTATCTGGCAGTTAAACGTCAGATTCAGCCTGGTGATAAAATGGCAGGTCGTCACGGTAACAAAGGTGTTATCTCCAAGATCAACCCGATCGAAGATATGCCTCACGATGCTAACGGTACGCCGGTAGATATCGTGCTGAACCCACTGGGTGTACCGTCTCGTATGAACATTGGTCAGATCCTCGAAACTCACCTGGGTATGGCTGCGAAAGGTATCGGCGAGAAAATCAACGCCATGCTGAAGCAGCAGGAAGAAGTCGCGAAACTGCGCGAATTCATCCAGCGTGCGTACGATCTGGGCACTGATGTTCGTCAGAAAGTTGACCTGAACACCTTCAGCGATGACGAAGTACTGCGTCTGGCTGAGAACCTGAAAAAAGGCATGCCGATCGCAACACCGGTCTTCGATGGTGCGAAAGAGTCTGAAATCAAGGAACTGTTACAGCTGGGTGGCCTGCCGACTTCCGGTCAGATCACACTGTTCGACGGTCGTACCGGTGAGCAATTCGAGCGCCAGGTTACCGTTGGCTACATGTACATGCTGAAACTGAACCACCTGGTTGATGACAAGATGCATGCGCGTTCTACCGGTTCTTACAGCCTGGTTACTCAGCAGCCGCTGGGTGGTAAGGCGCAGTTCGGTGGTCAGCGCTTCGGTGAGATGGAAGTGTGGGCGCTTGAAGCATACGGCGCAGCATACACCCTGCAGGAAATGCTTACCGTTAAGTCTGATGACGTGAACGGTCGTACTAAGATGTATAAAAACATCGTAGACGGCAATCATCAGATGGAACCAGGCATGCCGGAATCCTTCAACGTACTGTTGAAAGAGATCCGTTCGCTGGGTATCAACATCGAGCTGGAAGACGAGTAACTCTCGCTCAAACAGGTCACTGGTGCCGGATTAATAACCCGGCACCAGATTGTGCTAACTCCGACGGGAGCAAATCCGTGAAAGACTTATTAAAGTTTCTGAAAGCGCAAACTAAAACCGAAGAGTTTGATGCGATCAAAATTGCTCTGGCATCGCCAGACATGATCCGTTCATGGTCTTTCGGTGAAGTTAAGAAGCCGGAAACCATCAACTACCGTACGTTCAAACCTGAGCGTGACGGCCTTTTCTGTGCGCGTATTTTCGGGCCAGTAAAAGATTACGAGTGCCTGTGCGGTAAGTACAAGCGCCTGAAACACCGTGGTGTGATCTGTGAGAAGTGCGGCGTTGAAGTGACCCAGACCAAAGTGCGCCGTGAGCGCATGGGCCACATCGAGCTGGCGTCTCCAACTGCTCACATCTGGTTCCTGAAATCTCTGCCGTCCCGTATCGGTCTGCTGCTGGATATGCCGCTGCGCGATATCGAACGTGTTCTGTACTTCGAATCTTATGTGGTTATCGAAGGCGGGATGACGAATCTGGAACGTAACCAGATTCTGACCGAAGAACAGTATCTGGACGCGCTGGAAGAGTTCGGTGACGAATTCGACGCTAAGATGGGTGCGGAAGCTATTCAGGCCCTGCTGAAAAGCATGGATCTGGAGCAAGAGTGCGAACAGCTGCGTGAAGAGCTGAACGAAACCAACTCCGAAACCAAGCGTAAAAAGCTGACCAAGCGCATCAAGCTGCTGGAAGCGTTCGTTCAGTCTGGCAACAAACCAGAGTGGATGATCCTGACCGTTCTGCCGGTTCTGCCGCCAGATCTGCGTCCGCTGGTTCCGCTGGATGGTGGTCGTTTCGCGACTTCTGACCTGAACGATCTGTATCGTCGCGTGATCAACCGTAACAACCGTCTGAAACGACTGTTGGATCTGGCTGCGCCTGACATCATCGTACGTAACGAAAAACGTATGCTGCAGGAAGCGGTAGATGCCCTGCTGGATAACGGTCGTCGCGGTCGTGCGATCACCGGTTCTAACAAACGTCCTCTGAAATCTTTGGCCGATATGATCAAAGGTAAACAGGGTCGTTTCCGTCAGAACCTGCTCGGTAAGCGTGTTGACTACTCTGGTCGTTCTGTTATCACCGTAGGTCCATACCTGCGTCTGCATCAGTGCGGTCTGCCTAAGAAAATGGCACTTGAGCTGTTCAAACCGTTCATCTACGGCAAGCTGGAACTGCGTGGCCTGGCCACCACCATCAAAGCCGCTAAGAAAATGGTTGAGCGCGAAGAAGCTGTCGTTTGGGATATCCTGGACGAAGTTATCCGCGAACACCCGGTACTGCTGAACCGTGCACCAACTCTGCACCGTTTGGGTATCCAGGCGTTTGAACCGGTTCTGATCGAAGGTAAAGCAATTCAGCTGCACCCGCTGGTTTGTGCGGCATATAACGCCGACTTCGATGGTGACCAGATGGCTGTTCACGTACCGCTGACGCTGGAAGCCCAGCTCGAAGCGCGTGCGCTGATGATGTCTACCAACAACATCCTGTCACCTGCGAATGGCGAGCCAATCATCGTTCCTTCTCAGGACGTTGTACTGGGTCTGTACTACATGACCCGTGACTGTGTTAACGCCAAAGGCGAAGGCATGGTGCTGACTGGCCCTAAAGAAGCTGAGCGTATTTATCGCGCTGGCCTGGCCTCTCTGCATGCGCGCGTTAAAGTGCGTATCACCGAATATGAAAAAGACGCTAACGGCGAATTCGTTGCGAAAACCAGCATTATCGACACTACCGTAGGTCGTGCGATTCTGTGGATGATCGTACCGAAAGGTCTGCCTTTCTCCATCGTCAACCAGGCGCTGGGCAAGAAAGCAATCTCCAAAATGCTGAACACCTGTTACCGCATTTTGGGTCTGAAACCGACCGTTATCTTCGCTGACCAGACGATGTACACCGGCTTTGCTTATGCAGCGCGTTCAGGTGCATCCGTTGGTATTGATGACATGGTGATCCCACAGAAGAAATACGAGATCATCAGCGAAGCCGAAGCCGAAGTGGCCGAGATCCAGGAGCAGTTCCAGTCTGGTCTGGTTACCGCGGGCGAACGCTACAACAAAGTTATCGATATTTGGGCTGCGGCGAACGATCGCGTTTCTAAAGCGATGATGGATAACCTGCAAACTGAAACCGTCATTAACCGTGAAGGTAAAGAAGAGCAGCAGGTTTCCTTTAACAGCATCTACATGATGGCCGACTCCGGTGCGCGTGGTTCTGCAGCACAGATTCGTCAGCTGGCAGGTATGCGTGGTCTGATGGCGAAACCAGATGGTTCCATCATCGAAACGCCAATCACCGCGAACTTCCGTGAAGGTCTGAACGTACTCCAGTACTTCATCTCCACGCACGGTGCGCGTAAAGGTCTGGCGGATACCGCACTGAAAACAGCGAACTCCGGTTATCTGACGCGTCGTCTGGTTGACGTTGCACAGGATCTGGTTGTTACTGAAGACGATTGCGGCACGCTTGAAGGTATCACCATGACCCCGGTTATCGAGGGTGGTGATGTTAAAGAGCCACTGCGCGATCGCGTTCTGGGTCGTGTGACTGCTGAAGACGTACTGAAACCAGGTACCGCAGACATTCTGGTTCCACGCAACACTCTGCTGCACGAACAGTGGTGTGACCTGCTGGAAGCGAACTCTGTTGACTCTGTGAAAGTCCGTTCCGTCGTATCCTGTGACACCGACTTTGGTGTATGTGCGCACTGCTATGGTCGTGACCTGGCGCGTGGCCACATCATCAACAAAGGTGAGGCTATCGGCGTCATCGCAGCACAGTCCATCGGTGAGCCGGGTACACAGCTGACGATGCGTACGTTCCACATCGGTGGTGCGGCATCTCGTGCGGCTGCTGAATCCAGCATCCAGGTGAAAAACAAAGGTAGCATCAAGCTCAGCAACGCGAAGTCGGTTGTTAACTCTTCCGGGAAACTGGTTGTGACTTCTCGTAACACCGAGCTGAAGCTGATCGACGAATTCGGTCGTACCAAAGAAAGCTATAAAGTGCCTTACGGTGCTGTGATGGCGAAAGGTGATGGCGAGCAGGTTGCTGGCGGCGAGACCGTAGCAAACTGGGATCCACACACCATGCCGGTTATCACCGAAGTGGCGGGCTTCATTCGCTTCACCGATATGATCGATGGCCAGACGATTACTCGTCAGACCGACGAACTGACCGGTCTGTCTTCCCTGGTGGTTCTGGATTCTGCAGAACGTACCGCGGGTGGTAAAGATCTGCGTCCGGCACTGAAAATCGTTGATGCGAACGGCAACGACGTTCTGATCCCAGGCACCGATATGCCTGCTCAGTACTTCCTGCCAGGTAAAGCGATTGTTCAGCTGGAAGATGGCGTACAGATCAGCGGTGGTGACACCCTGGCACGTATTCCGCAGGAATCTGGCGGTACTAAGGACATCACCGGTGGTCTGCCACGCGTTGCTGACCTGTTCGAAGCACGTCGTCCGAAAGAGCCTGCCATTCTGGCGGAAATCAGCGGTATCATTTCCTTCGGTAAAGAGACCAAAGGGAAACGTCGTCTGGTTATCACTCCGTTAGACGGCAGCGAACCATACGAAGAGATGATTCCAAAATGGCGTCAGCTCAACGTGTTCGAAGGCGAACGTGTAGAACGTGGTGACGTGGTTTCCGATGGTCCAGAAGCGCCGCACGACATTCTGCGTCTTCGTGGTGTTCACGCGGTAACGCGTTATATCACCAACGAAGTACAGGACGTTTACCGTCTGCAAGGCGTTAAGATTAACGATAAACACATCGAAGTTATCGTTCGTCAGATGCTGCGTAAAGCAACCATCGATAGCGCTGGCAGCTCGGACTTCCTGGAAGGCGAGCAGGTGGAATACTCCCGCGTCAAGATTGCCAACCGCGATCTGGAAGCGAACGGCAAAGTGGCGGCGCTCTATTCCCGCGACCTGCTGGGTATCACCAAAGCGTCTCTGGCAACCGAGTCCTTCATCTCTGCAGCATCGTTCCAGGAGACCACGCGTGTCCTGACCGAAGCGGCTGTTGCGGGCAAACGTGATGAACTGCGCGGTCTGAAAGAGAACGTTATCGTGGGTCGTCTGATTCCGGCTGGTACCGGTTATGCTTACCACCAGGATCGTATGCGTCGTCGTGCTGCGGGCGAACTGCCAGTTGCACCACAGGTCACTGCGGAAGATGCTTCTGCAAGCCTGGCAGAACTGCTGAACGCAGGTCTGGGCGGCTCTGACAACGATTAATCGTGCTGTGAGCTAATAAAAAACCCGCTTCGGCGGGTTTTTTTATGTCTGATAATCAACGACGTGAAGCGTTACTTCAGTAATGGCACACGGCGATAAAGCTCGATCATGTCCCCCGCTAAATCCTGAATCACCATCGCGTTCATCAGATGATCCTGCGAATGGACCGTAATCAAGTTAACGGGAAGTTTGCCGGTGCCTTCATCCAGGCCAATAAGCTGAGTCTGGATAGTGTGCGCGTGCTTTACATATTCGCGCGACTCTTCCATCGCTTTTTCGGCTTCGTCAAATTCGCCTTTTCGTGCCAGTTGCAGAGCGGTTAACGCTGCGCTGCGGGCCGCGCCCGCGTTTACCAGCAACTCCATAATGGTTGTTTCTAAATCTTCCATGTGTTACTCCAGCAGTTTAAGTGCTTTTTCCAGCACGACATCGCCTTTCATCATGCCGTAATCCATCATGTCGATCACCGCGACCTGCTTGCCCAACGGTTCGGCCTGCGCCTGTAATTTTGCCAGCTCGTATTTGACCTGTGGCCCCAGTAATACGATGTCGGCTGTCGCAATGTTGTCTTTAAACTCAGCAACCGGAACGGCTTTGATGGTTACTTCGACGCCTTTTTTCGCCGCGGCGTCTTTCATCCGCTGAACCAGCATGCTGGTAGACATGCCCGCTGCACAGCATAAAACGATGTTCTTCATAGTCAGCCTCGATGTACATGTGTTTATTGATAATTATCCCGTGAGGGCGGCTACAACAACCGCTTTACCACGATTGTGTGTCAGGCATCACAAAGAAATCCGGTTTTCTGAAACCGGTTACAATTTTTAGGTCGTCATGAGATATGCCCGCAGAAACGGGCATAAAGAAAGGATAGTGGTTATCGAACGGAGGTGCGCAAAATACGGTTTTTTCCCTGCTCTTTTGCCTTATACAGCGCTTCGTCCACGCTGCCGATGAGCTGCTCGAGAGGTTCAAAGCGCCATTCTCCCATTCCGCCGCTGAAGGTGACATTTAATCCCTCCTCACGCCATGCTCTGCTGGCAACCGCCGCGCGCCAGGCTTCCAGCAATGAGTGAGAAAGCTCAAGATTGTCGGTTGGGAATATCACCGCAAATTCCTCGCCGCCGTAGCGATAGACAGAAATATCATGTGGCTGCATGATCTGAATGCCTTCACGCGCGACGTTACGCAAGACGATATCGCCGCTGAGATGGCCCCAGGTATCGTTAATGGACTTGAAATTATCAATATCAATCAGCGCCAGTATGAAGGGTTGCTGATGATTCATCAGCGCAGCAATATCGCTGTCAAAAGCGCGTCGATTCTTGCAGCCGGTCAGCGCGTCAATGGTTGCCTGGCGTACAAAGTCCCGCTCACGCTCTTTGTTTGACTGAATGGCCTTGCTAAGCATGGCCTCAAGGCGGGGGGCACGGTTGACCTCACCGGTTTTAATCGCGTTAATGATATTCATCAGTACGGTGCGCGAAGCGTGGCGCAGATACAGGCCGAATAAAATAATGATGATAGCCGCAAGTGAAAAACCCCAGGCGATGATGCTTGTCTCATGGCGGGTAATATCCGTCAGCGTGCGATCGGCAACGCGATAAACGACGAACCACTCCGGGTTGGTTAACGCGTAGTAGTAATACCAGAACCCGGTTTTTTGATCGTAAAGATGTCCTTCACCGCTGGTCATCTGATCCATCAGCGCCGTGCTGACATGCTGCTTAAACAGCTCCCCCGTATCCGGATGAAGCACGACTTTCCCGTTACGTTCCACCACGAAAAATTCACCCTGAACGGGCGCCACCATCTGGCGTAGGGTGTAGCCCATGGAAGTCAGATCAAGATGAAAAGCGAGTGTTCCCTTCAGCTTGCCCTCTGGCGAAATCACGGGCTTAAAGAGGGTCACCGTCGGATGATGGAGAAAGTAATCTATATAAGGGCTGGTGTAGCGGCTTAAGGTACTGGATTCAGCCTGCCCAACAAACCACGGGCGCGTACGGGCATCAAAGGTTTTACTGCTGTCTGTTTCCAGCACTTCCGGCGCCCGCAAATAGTGCCCAGCTAAATCCGCCAGAGAAATAGATGAGACCATCGGCATGAGATTCTGCAACTGCATCAACACCTGCATGCCTTTTTCGCGATCGACATTTAAGGCGTTATTTAGCCGGTCATTTCGCGAAAAGAACGTCGCCGCACTACCGAGAATATGATCGTTCTCCCTCAGGATTGAACCCGTATAGTTGACCGCCAGATTGTGGGTGAAATTACGGTTAATGGTATGATAATCATCAATAAACTCCTTTCTTTGCGACAACGTAATAAACA
Organism: Lelliottia sp. CFBP8978; assembly: GCF_034046055.2. Taxonomy (NCBI): domain Bacteria; kingdom Pseudomonadati; phylum Pseudomonadota; class Gammaproteobacteria; order Enterobacterales; family Enterobacteriaceae; genus Lelliottia; species Lelliottia sp. CFBP8978. Next base: position 202,393 of record NZ_CM188253.1, read on the forward strand.
CGGCGATCAGAATAAAACTGACCAGGATCCCCGCGAAACTCACCAGAATCGGTGTCGTAAAAGAAAGTTTCCTGCTGTGAAGAGCCATGAGTTATCAATAATCCATAAGGTTTAAGGCCTGAAAATCAAAAAGGTATGCCGCTGAATTATACTTTTCAGAGTATAGGTCAGGATGATTTATCTTAAGAACTCGACAGAATTTCTCTATTTTTTGAAGGCAGGGCGAAACGAGGAAGAGATTTTTCGCCCTGGTCAGCGTCCGTTGCTGACGAGGTGAGAATAAAAAATCGCGCGTCCTCCGACAATCGCCCGATGTGCGCATTACGAGGCGCCTCGGGCGATTTTTGTGGAGTTACACGCTTTTTCAGCGCAACTGCGAGGCGCGTCCCAACCAACTATCCCAGTCTTTCCATACCGGCTGTAAGCCTTGCGCGCTCAGGGCACGGGCGACCTCTTCAGGTCGACGGCCATCATGAGGCGTAAACTGCTCCAGCTCAGGATGATTATCGGCATAGCCGCCGGGCTGTGTTTTCGAAAATGCACTGACGTTGTTGATGGCCAATGGAATGACCCGATCGCGAAATTCCGCTGATTCCCGGGTCGACAGCGACAGTTCGACTTCCGGTGCCAGCAGACGAAACGCGCAGATCGTTTGTACCAGCTGGCGTTCGTCCATGATTGACGCCGGTTCGATACCGCCAGCACAGGGCCGTAGTCGCGGAAACGAGACAGAATAACGGCTTTGCCAGTAATGTTGTTGTAGCCAGAGCAAATGCTCTGCAACCATATAGCAATCGACCCGCCAGCTGTCGGACAGACCAATCAATGCGCCCAGGCCAATTTTATCGATCCCCGCACGGCCGAGCCGGTCCGGCGTGTCGAGCCGGAAAAAGAAATCCTGTTTTTTTCCCTTTAAGTGATGCTGCGCATACATCGCTTCGTGATAAGTCTCCTGATAAACCATCACGCCATCCAGCCCCAGCGATTTAAGCTCTGCATACTGTTCCGTTGAAAGCGGCTGGACTTCCATCTGTAATGAGGAAAACTCGCGGCGAATGGCCGGTAAATGCTGGCGAAAGTAGTCCATTCCGACCTGAGCCTGATGTTCGCCAGTGACCAGAAGAAGGTGCTCAAATCCCATCTCCCTGATCGCTGCACATTCGCGCGCGATCTCGCCCTCATCGAGCGTTTTACGCTTAATACGATTGCTCATCGAAAAGCCGCAGTAGGTACAGTCGTTGGCGCAGAGGTTAGAGAGATAGAGAGGGACGTAAAAACTCACCGTGTTGCCGAAACGCTGCCGGGTCAGCCGCTGTGCCCGTTGTGCCATGGGTTCCAGATACGTGCTGGCCGCAGGGGAGAGTAGCGCCATCATGTCATCGCGAGTCAGATGACGCGCATTCAGGGCATGCTCAACATCCGCCGCGGTTTTGCTGTTTATACGCAGGCGAATGTCGTCCCAGTCAAGTTGCCGCCAGCGGTCTGTGAAGCTGCTCATGAAAAGGTCTCCAGAAAGCCCGTTAACGGGCTGGTTGCCTGAGCCTGAAAACGGCGCGAACCCGGTCCGGCGTGACGTGCCAGTAAACCGGCTTCAACGGCCAGGCGAAAAGCCCGCGCCATCATCACCGGATCGTCAGCAACGGCAATGGCGGTGTTGACCAGTACCGCATCGGCTCCCATTTCCAGCGCCTGCGCGGCATGGCTTGGTACGCCAATGCCGGCATCAATGACGACCGGAACGGTGGCCTGTTCGATGATGATTTCCAGCATCGCGCGGGTTTCCAGCCCCTGATTCGAACCAATGGGCGCGCCTAACGGCATGACTGCCGCGCAGCCCACCTCTTCCAGCCTTTTGCACAAGACCGGATCGGCACCGCAGTACGGAAGAACGGTAAATCCCTGTTTAACAAGAATATCGGCGGCTTTTAGCGTTTCGACGGGATCAGGTAATAGCCAGCGGGCATCGGGATGGATTTCCAGTTTTAGCCAATGGGTGCCGAGCGCTTCCCGTGCCAGTTGAGCGGCAAAGACCGCTTCTTCTGCGGTTTTTGCGCCAGAAGTATTGGGCAAAAGTGTCATGCCAGCCTCCAGCAGCGGAGCCAGAATCGCATCGCTGTGATGACGCAGATCCACGCGCTTCATTGCCAGCGTCACCAGCTGGCTGCCGCTCTCCTGAATGGCGTTAACCATCAGTTGCGGCGTAGCGAATTTTCCTGTGCCGGTAAACAGATGTGAATCAAAGGTTTTATCCGCAATTTTTAACATGTCAGCCTCCCGCGATAACCTGGAAAAGCAGGATCTGATCGCCTTCGCGCACCTGCTGAAGTTCCCACTGCTCGCGCGGCAGGATGTGTTGGTTGAGCGCCAGCGCCATTCCGGGCTTGAGCTGGCGTAGCTGGTCGAGCAGAGCGGCAATGGTCAGTCCCGACGCACACTGCATGGGCTCATCGTTAAACAGGATCCGCATGATTGCCTCCGCAAACCTGACATCCTCGCGCGCGCTGTAAAGCGAGCTGTCGCCAGCTTCCCGAGCGGGCGTCAAACAGTCGTAGCGCATTACGCGGAGTGTTCATGCCGCTGAGTAATTTGATGGCCTCAAGCGCCTGAAGTGTCCCCATCACGCCGACAACCGGGCCGAGAATGCCCGCCGTTCGGCAATTGCGCTGCGGCTCGTCATCGTCAGGCCACAGGCAGCGATAACAGCCCTGCGTCCACGGTGGGGTCAGCACCATCATCTGCCCGCCAAAACCGACGGCGCTGGCGGTGATGAGCGGAGTGTTGAGATCCACGCAGGCCGCGTTAAGCATCTGACGCGTCAGCATATTGTCGGTGCAATCCAGGACCGCGTCGGCGCGGGCGACCTCCTGGCGCAGGGCTTCGTCCCTGAGTCGTTCCTGTATCGTGATGAGCGTGATAGTGGGGTTGAGCGCTTTCAGACGCGCGGTGGTCGCCTGGGCTTTTGGCTGGCTCAGATCGTCGGTGGTGAACAGGATTTGCCGTTGCAGATTGCTCAGATGAACGTCGTCATCGTCAGCCAGCACCAGCGTTCCGATTCCCGCTCCGGCAAGATAGAGCGCGGCAGGAGCGCCTAATCCGCCAAGACCGACGATCAACACCCGGCTGGCGAGCAGCTTTTGCTGACCCTCAATGGCGATGTCGTCCAGCAATATCTGGCGGCTGTAACGCATAAAGTCGCTGTCATTCATCGCCCGCTCCTGCCAGTTCCAGTAATTGTGCTGTCGCGAGCTGCCAGTCTGTCGCCTGAGTTATCGCGCTGACTACCGCGATGCTGCCCACGCCGGTGGCGAGCACATCAGGAGCGCGTTCAAGGCTGATCCCGCCGATGGCGACCGTGGGGTAATCTTTCAGGCGCGCGATATGGCTTGCCAGCTGCGCCAGCCCCTGCGGGGCAGACGGCATCTGTTTGGTTTGGGTCGGGAAAACGTGTCCGAGGGCGATATAAGATGGCCGCGCCGCGAGAGCGATGTCGATCTCCATATCATCGTGGGTCGAAACGCCGAGCCGTAAACCCGCCTGGCGAATGGCATTCAGATCGGTCGTTTCCAGATCTTCCTGACCAAGATGTACGCCGTACGCCTGATGCTTAACCGCGAGCCGCCAGTAATCGTTGATGAACAGCCGGGCATCGTAACGATGCCCCAGCGTAATCGCGGCCATAACATCGCCTTCAACCTCATCATCAGGTTTATCCTTGATGCGTAGCTGAAGCGTTTTTACGCCTGCTGCAAGCAGGCGTTCCAGCCACGTGACGCTATCTACCACCGGATAAAGCCCGAGGCGGAAGGGGACAGGGGGAAAGTCAGGTTGATACATTACACTTCCTCTTTTTTGAGGTAGATTTCGCCGCCTTTGGCGCGGAAGTTTTCCGACATGTCCGCCATGCCCACGTCGATCACCTGTTTCGCCGCGTAGTCGCGCACTTCCTGGCTGATTTTCATCGAGCAGAATTTGGGGCCGCACATGGAGCAGAAGTGTGCCACTTTGCCGGATTCCTGCGGCAGGGTTTCATCGTGATACGCGCGGGCGGTGAACGGATCGAGCGCCAGGTTGAACTGGTCCTCCCAGCGGAATTCAAAGCGTGCTTTTGACATGGCGTTATCGCGGATTTGCGCGCCGGGATGGCCCTTGGCTAAATCCGCCGCGTGGGCGGCGATCTTGTAGGTGATCAGCCCCTGTTTTACGTCCTCTTTATTGGGCAGGCCGAGGTGTTCTTTCGGCGTGACATAGCAGAGCATCGCGCAGCCAAACCAGCCGATCATCGCCGCGCCAATCCCGGAGGTGAAGTGATCATAGCCCGGCGCAATATCGGTAGTCAGCGGTCCCAGGGTGTAGAACGGCGCTTCATGACAGTGCTCCAGCTCTTCGGTCATATTGCGACGAATCATCTGCATCGGTACGTGGCCGGGACCTTCGATCATCACCTGGACGTCATATTCCCACGCGATTTTGGTCAGCTCACCCAGGGTATGCAGTTCGGCAAATTGCGCTTCGTCGTTTGCATCGCGAATCGATCCCGGACGCAGACCATCACCCAGCGACAGGGAGACATCATAGGCCGCACAGATTTCGCAAATTTCGCGGAAATGCTCATACAGGAAGTTTTCCTGATGATGCGATAAACACCATTTCGCCATGATGGAACCGCCGCGCGAGACAATGCCGGTCAGGCGTTTGGCGGTCATCGGCACGTAGCGCAGCAGGACGCCAGCGTGGATGGTGAAATAGTCCACGCCCTGTTCGGCCTGTTCCAGAAACGTATCGCGGAAGGCTTCCCAGGTCAGATCTTCGGCGATCCCGTTGACCTTCTCCAGCGCCTGATAGATGGGTACTGTGCCGATAGGAACCGGGCTGTTACGCAAGATCCATTCGCGGGTTTCGTGGATGTAGCGCCCGGTGGAGAGATCCATGACGGTATCCGCACCCCAGCGGGTGGACCACACCAGTTTTTCGACCTCTTCTTCGATGGAAGAGGTGACCGCAGAGTTGCCGATATTAGCGTTAACCTTCACCAGGAAGTTACGGCCAATAATCATCGGTTCGGATTCAGGATGGTTAATATTGGCAGGGATGATGGCGCGGCCGGCGGCGACTTCGTCACGCACGAATTCCGCGGTGATGTTTTCCGGCAAACGAGCGCCAAAACCTTCGCCCGGATGCTGGTGGCGCAGAACTTCGCTACGAATGCGTTCACGGCCCATGTTTTCGCGGATGGCGATGAATTCCATCTCTGGGGTAACTACGCCCTGACGAGCGTAATGCAATTGCGTCACGCATTTTCCCGCTTTCGCGCGTTTCGGCGTCAACAGACCGGTAAACCGCAGCGCGTCCAGACCCTCATCGGCCAGACGCTCTTTGGTAAAGACAGAGCTGCGATCGGTCAGCGGCTCGCTGTCGTTGCGGGCATCAATCCACGGCTGACGTAGTTTTTCCAGCCCCTGCTGAACGTTGATGGCGACAGCGGGATCGCCGTAAGGGCCAGAGGTGTCGTAGACCGGTACGGCTTCGTTATCTTCAAACTGGGGATTTTCTTTGCTGCCGCCGATGAGGGTTGGGCTAAGCTGGATTTCACGCATCGGCACGCGGATATCTGCTTGCGAACCGGTAATGTAAATGCGTTTAGAGTTGGGGAAAGCGGTGCCTTCCAGCGTATCAATGAAGTGTTGTGCTTGCGCGCGTTGTTCGCGGCGGGTCAGTTTGATTGCAGACATAGCTCATTCCAAATATGAAGGAAGTGGCTTGTCAGACGACGGATGAAGCAAGAGATGTGATCACCCAGAGAGGGTAATACAACAGCATGTTGACTCTTGTTCCCTTCGCAGGTATTAGCCTGATCAGGTTCCGCGGATCCCGAATTAACGGTCTCAGCCCGGCTTTCGCTCTGGGCACTCCGACAAGAAAACACTCCTGCAGGGCAGGAGCGGTATTTGTAAATTACTCGTTAACGCATAAGAACTCAAGCCGGACGCGCGATGTCATCTTCATTGCTGGCCTTCAGATTGCTGTCCAGCACGAGAGCGATGAGCTTGTCTTCAAGCGTGAACCGGGCTTCCATCGCTTCACCGAGATCGGAAAGGGCCTGCTGGAAATCCAGATAATTATCCTGATCGATAGCGTTTTCGAGCGTTGAGTCGTAGTAGTCCATGATCTGCTGGGTATTGGCTTCCAGCAGCGGATAGAGTTTTGTCGCCGTTAAATACGGGCTGGACCCTTCCATTTCGCGGATAATGCGTTCATAAATATTGAAATGACCGTCTGAAAGATAATCAACGAGGCTCTGACAAAAATCATCCAGCGCTTTTTCATTAAGCCGCATATAGGATTCTTTGCCAGGCTTAATGCCGACCAGATTGTAGTAGGCAACAAGCAAATGTTTGCGCACGTGCAGCCAGCGATCGACCAGTTGATGACTTCCTCCAACGCGCTCCGTCAGGCTTTGTAGCTGGTTTAGCATGTTTGACTCCGCAAGGTTAAGATTAAAAGCTGCCCACCCAAAATGTAATAATAATGTTACCAACATGCCTGTGAAGCAAAGGTAGTGCAATAGATATGGATCGTATAATTGAAAAATTAGATCGCGGCTGGTGGATCGTCAGTCACGAACAAAAATTATGGTTGCCCGACGGTGAATTACCTTATGGCGAGGCAGAAAATTTCGATCTTGCGGGGCAGTCCGCACTCAGGATCGGCGAGTGGCAAGGCGAATCCGTGTGGTTGATCCAACAAAATCGCCGCCAGGATATGGGCTCGGTTCGCCAGGTGCTCGATCTGGATGTCGGTCTTTTCCAGTTGGCCGGACGTGGGGTTCAGCTGGCTGAATTTTTCCGTTCCCATAAATTCTGTGGCTACTGTGGCCATACTATGCACCGCAGCAAATCCGAGTGGGCCATGCTGTGTGACCACTGCCGCGAGCGCTACTATCCGCAAATTGCGCCGTGCATTATTGTCGCCATTCGTCGTGATGACTCCATCCTGCTGGCGCAACACACCCGCCACCGCAACGGTGTCCATACCGTGCTGGCTGGCTTTGTCGAAGTGGGTGAAACACTGGAGCAAGCCGTTGCCCGGGAAGTGATGGAGGAGAGCAGCATCAAGGTTAAAAACCTGCGTTACGTGACGTCTCAGCCGTGGCCGTTCCCGATGTCGCTGATGACCGCATTTATGGCTGACTATGATAGCGGGGAGATCGTTATCGATCCGAAAGAGTTGCTGGAGGCAAACTGGTATCGCTATGACGATCTACCGCTGTTGCCGCCGCCAGGCACCGTCGCTCGCCGCCTGATAGAAGATACCGTGGCAATGTGTCGGGCTGATGATGAGTGACATGTTACAATGAGGCCATGACGCTTAAGGAACTGCAAAAATGACCGAACTGAAGAACGATCGTTATCTGCGTGCGCTACTGCGCCAACCCGTTGATATCACGCCTGTATGGATGATGCGCCAGGCGGGCCGTTATTTACCGGAATATAAAGCCACGCGCGCACAGGCGGGCGATTTTATGTCGCTGTGCAAAAACGCGGAGCTGGCCTGTGAAGTGACGCTTCAGCCGTTGCGCCGATTCCCGCTTGATGCGGCGATCCTTTTTTCAGACATCCTGACCATCCCGGACGCGATGGGGCTTGGCCTGTACTTTGAAACAGGCGAAGGCCCGCGCTTTACCTCTCCGATTAAGAGCAAAGCCGATATTGATAAGCTGCCGATCCCGGATCCGGAGCAGGAGCTGGGCTATGTTATGAATGCGGTGCGCACTATCCGACGCGAGCTGAAAGGCGAAGTCCCGTTGATTGGTTTCTCCGGCAGCCCGTGGACGCTGGCGACATATATGGTTGAAGGCGGTAGCAGTAAAGCCTTTACCGTGATCAAAAAGATGATGTACGCCGAGCCGCTGGCGCTGCACGCATTGCTCGACAAGCTGGCGAAGAGCGTCACGCTTTATCTCAATGCTCAGATTAAAGCAGGCGCGCAGTCGGTGATGATTTTCGATACCTGGGGTGGTGTATTGACCGGGCGTGATTATCAGCAGTTCTCGCTGTATTACATGCACAAAATCATTGATGGTCTGCTGCGTGAAAACGAAGGCCGTCGCGTGCCGGTGACACTGTTCACCAAGGGCGGCGGGCAGTGGCTGGAAGCCCTGGCCGCGACCGGCTGTGATGCGCTGGGTCTTGACTGGACGACCGATATTGCCGATGCGCGCCGTCGCGTGGGTGACAAAGTGGCGCTGCAGGGCAACATGGATCCTTCCATGCTGTATGCGCAGCCTGCGCGTATTGAAGAAGAAGTGGCAACGATTCTGGCCGGATTTGGTCAGGGCGAGGGTCACGTCTTTAACCTGGGCCACGGGATCCATCAGGATGTTCCGCCAGAACATGCGGGTGCGTTTGTGGAGGCGGTACACCGACTTTCAGCCCCGTACCATCAGTAAGGAGTCGTTATGGATCTCGCGTCGTTACGCGCTCAGCAGCTTGAACTCGCCTCATCCGTGATCCGCGAGGATCGTCTGGGTGTGGATCCGCCGCAGTTGATCGCAGGCGCTGACGTTGGGTTTGAGCAGGGCGGAGAGGTGACGCGAGCCGCAATGGTATTACTGAAGTATCCTTCGCTGGAGCTGGTTGAATACAAGGTGGCGCGTATTGCCACCACCATGCCTTACATTCCGGGCTTCCTCTCTTTTCGTGAATATCCTGCGCTGCTGGCTGCGTGGGAACAACTCTCGCAAAAACCCGACCTGCTGTTCGTCGACGGTCATGGGATTTCTCATCCTCGTCGCCTCGGCGTGGCCAGCCATTTTGGGCTGCTGGTGGATGTGCCCACCATTGGCGTGGCCAAAAAGCGTTTATGCGGCAAGTTTGCTCCGCTTTCTGCCGAACCTGGCGCTCTGGCACCGCTGATGGATAAAGGCGAGCAGCTGGCGTGGGTCTGGCGCAGCAAAGCGCGGTGTAACCCGCTGTTTGTCGCAACGGGGCACAGAGTGAGCACGGATAGCGCGCTGGCGTGGGTTCAGCGCTGTATGAAAGGCTATCGTTTACCGGAGCCGACGCGTTGGGCTGATGCAGTGGCGTCGGCGCGTCCGGCATTTATTCGTTGGCAGGAAATTCAGCGTTGATTCAGGTAAACTGCCGCTAATTTCCGATTCGAGACATCATCATGTTACAAAACCCGATTCATCTGCGCCTTGAGAAGCTGGAAAGCTGGCAGCATGTCACCTTTATGGCGTGCCTGTGCGAGCGCATGTATCCAAACTATGCCACGTTCTGCAAGCAGACTGAATTTGGTGAAGGCCAGATTTATCGCCGTATTCTCGACCTGATTTGGGAAACGCTGACGGTCAAAGACGCAAAAGTGAACTTTGATTCTCAGCTTGAGAAGCTGGAAGAGGCGATCCCGGCGGCAGATGACTACGATATGTATGGTGTCTACCCGGCTATCGACGCCTGTGTGGCGTTGAGCGAACTGATTCATTCTCGTCTTAGTGGCGAAACTCTGGAACATGCCATCGAAGTGAGCAAGGCTTCGATCACCACCGTGGCGATGCTGGAAATGACGCAGGAAGGTCGAGAAATGACCGATGAAGAGCTCAGAGCCAACCCCGCTGTTGAGCAGGAATGGGACATTCAGTGGGAAATCTTCCGACTTTTGGCCGACTGCGAAGAACGCGATATTGAACTGATAAAAGGCCTGCGCGCGGACTTACGCGAGGCGGGTGAGAGCAATATTGGTATAATTTTTAATCAATGAGACAATAAAACGTGATTTAACGCCTGTTTTGTCGCACCTCGACTCTTCCCTTCTGCCCCCCGTCTGGTCTACATTTGGGGGGCGAAAAAAAGTGGCTATCGGTGCGTGTATGCAGGAGAGTGCTTTTTTGGCATTTTCGTCGCACTCGATGCTTAGCAAGCGATAAACACATTGAAAGGATAACTTATGAACAAGACTCAACTGATTGATGTAATTGCGGACAAGGCCGATCTGTCTAAAGTGCAGGCTAAAGCTGCTCTGGAATCCACCCTGGCTGCTATTACTGAGTCTCTGAAAGAAGGCGATGCTGTACAACTGGTTGGTTTCGGTACCTTCAAAGTGAACCACCGCGCTGAGCGTACTGGCCGCAACCCGCAGACCGGTAAAGAAATCAAAATCGCCGCTGCAAACGTACCGGCATTTGTTTCTGGTAAAGCACTGAAAGACGCTGTTAAGTAAGACGCGTGGCAGTGAACAGTTTTAACAAGGGGGCGGTTTCGCCCCTTTTGTCTTTCTGGCGCAGTCTGCTGGCGCTGGGGGGGATACTGTTGCTCTCTGCCTGTAGCCGTGACTCTTCTCTGCCGCCATTCACCGCCAGCGGATACGCTGACAACCAGGGCGCTGTGCGCATCTGGCGCAAAGATAACAGCGGTGATGTCCGCCTGCTCTCGGCATTCAGTCCGTGGCACAACGGCAATACGTCTACAGCGGAATACCGCTGGCAGGACGATAAGCTATCGCTGATTGAACTCAATATCTACAGTAAAACGCCCGAACATGTGCGCGTGCGTTTTGATGACCACGGCGAGCTGAGTTTTATGCAGCGTGAAGTCGGCGGTCAAAAACAGCAGCTCTCCAGCGATCAAATCGCATTATACCGTTACCGTGCCGAGCAAATTCGTCAGACCAGCGATGCGCTGCGTCAGGGACGTGTCGTGCTGCGTCAGGGGCGCTGGCATACGAATGGGTCTGTTACCACGTGCGAAGGGCAAACCGTGAAGCCTGATCTTGAATCATGGGCAACAAAACATATCGAACGTCGTCAGCGACACTCTTCAGTGGAAGTGAGCGTGGCCTGGCTTGAAGCTCCGGAAGGTTCGCAACTGCTGCTGGTGGCGAATGAAGATTTCTGTACCTGGCAGCCGACCGAAAAAACGTTCTGAAGTCAGTGCCCCCTCCGGTCGGAGAGGGCGAATGGCTATTACTGTTCTTGCTCGCGAGCTATCGCCCGATAGCCAATATCATGGCGGCTAAAGCTGCCGTTCCAGTGAATATCGGCCATCAATGCATACGCGCGTTTTTGCGCTTCGGCGACGGTATTGCCCAGTGCAGTGGCGCACAGTACACGGCCACCGTTAGTCAGAACCCGGTCATCGGCAGCGAGTTTTGTGCCGGCATGAAACACTTTGCCGCCATCCACTTCTTCCAGCGGTAAACCGTGGATCTGCTCGCCATTGTTGTAATGTCCCGGATAACCGCCAGCGGCAATGACCACACCTAACGAAGCGCGCTCATCCCAGTCGGAAGTTTTCTCGTCCAGTTTACCTTCGCAGGCGGCCAGACAAAGCTCAACCAGGTCGGATTTCATGCGCAGCATGATTGGCTGAGTTTCCGGATCGCCAAAGCGACAGTTGAATTCGATAACCTTTGGGTTGCCCTGTTTGTCGATCATCAGGCCTGCATACAGGAAACCGGTATAAGTGTTTCCTTCGGCCGCCATCCCTTTTACCGTTGGCCAGATGATGCGTTCCATGGTGCGCTGATGCACTTCATCGGTCACTACCGGTGCCGGGGAGTAAGCCCCCATACCGCCCGTGTTCGGGCCAGTATCGCCATCGCCCACGCGTTTATGATCCTGGCTGGTCGCCATTGGCAGAACATGCTCGCCATCGACCATCACGATAAAGCTGGCCTCTTCGCCATCAAGGAACTCTTCAATAACGATGCGGTGCCCGGCATCACCAAAAGCATTCCCCGCCAGCATATCCTGAACTGCGGCTTCGGCCTCTTCGAGTGTCATTGCAACAATCACGCCTTTACCGGCAGCCAGACCGTCGGCTTTGATGACAATCGGCGCGCCTTTCTCACGCAGATAGGCCAGGGCTGGTTCGACTTCGGTGAAGTTTTGATATTCACCGGTCGGGATTTTGTGGCGTGCCAGGAAATCTTTAGTGAAGGCTTTGGAGCCTTCAAGCTGTGCGGCGCCTTCCGTCGGGCCAAAGATCTTCAGGCCAGCAGCGCGAAACGCATCCACCACGCCAATCACCAGCGGCGCTTCCGGGCCAACGATAGTCAGATCAATCTTCTCGTTCTGCGCAAAGCTCAGCAGTGCCGGAATATCGGTCACACCGATATCGACGTTTTGCAGGGTTGGCTCCAGTGCCGTGCCCGCATTACCCGGGGCGACAAAGACGGTGCTCACCAGCGGCGACTGTGCTGCTTTCCACGCCAGGGCATGTTCGCGCCCGCCATTACCAATCACTAATACTTTCATTGTCTGCTCCGATGATTAATGGCGGAAGTGGCGCATGTCGGTAAAGATCATTGCAATGCCGTGTTCGTCGGCAGCGGCAATCACTTCGTCATCGCGAATAGAACCACCCGGCTGGATAACACAGGTCACACCTACCGCAGCGGCTGCATCAATACCGTCACGGAACGGGAAGAAGGCGTCAGACGCCATGGCAGAGCCTTTCACTTCCAGCCCTTCATCGCTGGCTTTAATACCGGCGATTTTCGCGGAGTAAACGCGGCTCATCTGGCCTGCGCCAATACCGATGGTCATATTTTCTTTCGAGTAGACAATGGCGTTGGATTTGACGAACTTCGCCACCTTCCAGCAGAACAGCGCGTCACGCAGTTCCTGTTCGGTCGGCTGACGTTTGCTGACTACTCGCAGGTCACCTGCGGTCACCATACCCAGATCGCGATCCTGAACCAGCAGCCCGCCGTTAACACGTTTGAAATCCAGGCCCGGAACGCGATCGGCCCATTGGCCACAAATCAGAACGCGCACATTCTGTTTGGCGGCGGTGATCTTCAGCGCTTCTTCAGATGCGGAAGGGGCAATGATCACTTCGACAAACTGGCGGGAGATAATGGCCTGCGCAGTCTCGGCATCCAGTTCACGGTTGAAGGCGATAATGCCGCCGAAAGCAGACGTCGGGTCGGTTTTATAAGCGCGGTCGTAAGCATCAAGAATCGAAGAGCTGACTGCAACGCCGCATGGGTTGGCGTGCTTCACAATGACGCATGCCGGTTCGCTGAACTCTTTGACACACTCCAGCGCCGCATCGGTGTCGGCGATGTTGTTATAAGAGAGGGCTTTACCCTGAACCTGCTGCGCGGTCGCTACGGAGGCTTCTTTGATCTCTTCTTCTATATAGAAGGCGGCGTGCTGGTGGCTGTTTTCACCGTAACGCATATCCTGCTTCTTGATGAAGTTCAGGTTAAGGGTACGCGGGAATTTGCCGGAAGGCTCTTTGCTCTCACCGTGATAGGCGGGAACGAGGCTGCCGAAGTAGTTGGCGATCATGCTGTCATACGCGGCGGTATGTTCGAAGGCTTTAATGGCGAGATCGAAACGGGTGGCAAGCGAAAGAGAACCGTCGTTGGCATCCATTTCTTTAATAATGGTTTCGTAGTCGTTGCTCTTAACGACGATAGCGACATCTTTATGGTTCTTGGCCGCGGAGCGAACCATGGTTGGACCGCCGATATCAATGTTCTCTACGGCATCTTCCAGAGAACAGCCTTCGCGGGCGACGGTCTGGGCGAACGGATAAAGGTTAACAACAACCATATCGATTGGCGCGATCCCGTGTTCTTCCATAATACCGTCATCCTGACCGCGACGACCGAGAATGCCGCCGTGTACTTTTGGATGCAGGGTCTTTACACGTCCATCCATCATTTCCGGAAAACCGGTGTAATCGGACACTTCGGTTACCGGCAGACCTTTATCTGCTAACAGGCGAGCGGTTCCGCCAGTGGAAAGCAGCTCTACACCACGTGCAGAAAGTGCCTGAGCGAATTCAACGATACCGGCTTTATCAGAAACACTGAGCAGAGCGCGGCGGACTGGACGACGTTGTTGCATGGTAAATCCCCTGGATTTCACGATTACAGAGAGCGTTAGATGAATTTTCCGCAAAAAACTCATCTAACACACCTGACGGGGCATCCTTGTTTAGCGCGTGCATTTTAACGAAAACGTTTGCGCAACGCTCGCGAATTTTCAAATTTTCGCAGCATTGTGGATAAGTCTGTGTAAAAAAAGGTATAAGGCGGGGTTTTGCTGTGGAATGCAGCAGTCAGTCATTTTTCTGTCATTTAGGTATTGCGGCCTGCTGAGAACTCCCTATAATGCGCCTCCATCGACACGGCGGATGTGAATCACTTCACACAAACAGCCGGTTCGGTTGAAGAGAAAAAATCCTGAAATTCAGGGTTGACTCTGAAAGAGGAAAGCGTAATATACGCCACCTCGCAACGGTGAGCGAAAGCCGCGTTGCACTGCTCTTTAACAATTTATCAGACAATCTGTGTGGGCACTCAAAGTGACATGGATTCTAAACGTCGCAAGACGCTAAATGAATAACCAAGTCTCTGAGTGAACATACGTAATTCATTACGAAGTTTAATTCACGAGCATCAAACTTAAATTGAAGAGTTTGATCATGGCTCAGATTGAACGCTGGCGGCAGGCCTAACACATGCAAGTCGAGCGGTAGCACAGAGAGCTTGCTCTCGGGTGACGAGCGGCGGACGGGTGAGTAATGTCTGGGAAACTGCCTGATGGAGGGGGATAACTACTGGAAACGGTAGCTAATACCGCATAACGTCGCAAGACCAAAGAGGGGGACCTTCGGGCCTCTTGCCATCAGATGTGCCCAGATGGGATTAGCTAGTAGGTGGGGTAACGGCTCACCTAGGCGACGATCCCTAGCTGGTCTGAGAGGATGACCAGCCACACTGGAACTGAGACACGGTCCAGACTCCTACGGGAGGCAGCAGTGGGGAATATTGCACAATGGGCGCAAGCCTGATGCAGCCATGCCGCGTGTATGAAGAAGGCCTTCGGGTTGTAAAGTACTTTCAGCGAGGAGGAAGGCATTGTGGTTAATAACCACAGTGATTGACGTTACTCGCAGAAGAAGCACCGGCTAACTCCGTGCCAGCAGCCGCGGTAATACGGAGGGTGCAAGCGTTAATCGGAATTACTGGGCGTAAAGCGCACGCAGGCGGTCTGTCAAGTCGGATGTGAAATCCCCGGGCTCAACCTGGGAACTGCATTCGAAACTGGCAGGCTAGAGTCTTGTAGAGGGGGGTAGAATTCCAGGTGTAGCGGTGAAATGCGTAGAGATCTGGAGGAATACCGGTGGCGAAGGCGGCCCCCTGGACAAAGACTGACGCTCAGGTGCGAAAGCGTGGGGAGCAAACAGGATTAGATACCCTGGTAGTCCACGCCGTAAACGATGTCGACTTGGAGGTTGTTCCCTTGAGGAGTGGCTTCCGGAGCTAACGCGTTAAGTCGACCGCCTGGGGAGTACGGCCGCAAGGTTAAAACTCAAATGAATTGACGGGGGCCCGCACAAGCGGTGGAGCATGTGGTTTAATTCGATGCAACGCGAAGAACCTTACCTACTCTTGACATCCACGGAATTTAGCAGAGATGCTTTAGTGCCTTCGGGAACCGTGAGACAGGTGCTGCATGGCTGTCGTCAGCTCGTGTTGTGAAATGTTGGGTTAAGTCCCGCAACGAGCGCAACCCTTATCCTTTGTTGCCAGCGGTTCGGCCGGGAACTCAAAGGAGACTGCCAGTGATAAACTGGAGGAAGGTGGGGATGACGTCAAGTCATCATGGCCCTTACGAGTAGGGCTACACACGTGCTACAATGGCGCATACAAAGAGAAGCGACCTCGCGAGAGCAAGCGGACCTCATAAAGTGCGTCGTAGTCCGGATTGGAGTCTGCAACTCGACTCCATGAAGTCGGAATCGCTAGTAATCGTAGATCAGAATGCTACGGTGAATACGTTCCCGGGCCTTGTACACACCGCCCGTCACACCATGGGAGTGGGTTGCAAAAGAAGTAGGTAGCTTAACCTTCGGGAGGGCGCTTACCACTTTGTGATTCATGACTGGGGTGAAGTCGTAACAAGGTAACCGTAGGGGAACCTGCGGTTGGATCACCTCCTTACCTGAAAGAACCTGCCTTTGTAGTGCTCACACAGATTGTCTGATGAAAAGTAAATAGCAAGGCGTCTTGCGATTGAGACTTCAGTGTCCCCTTCGTCTAGAGGCCCAGGACACCGCCCTTTCACGGCGGTAACAGGGGTTCGAATCCCCTAGGGGACGCCACTTGCTGGTTTGTGAGTGAAAGTCGCCGACCTCTGTATCTCAAAACTGACTTGCGAGTCATGTTTGAGATATTTGCTCTTTAAAAATCTGGATCAAGCTGAAAATTGAAACGACACACTGTGTCTGTTCTCCGTAATAAGAACAGACAGGCGGTGTGTTCGAGTCTCTCAAATTTTCGCAACACGACGATGTTTTACGAAACATCTTCGGGTTGTGAGGTTAAGCGACTAAGCGTACACGGTGGATGCCCTGGCAGTCAGAGGCGATGAAGGGCGTGCTAATCTGCGATAAGCGTCGGCGAGGTGATATGAACCTTTGACCCGGCGATACCCGAATGGGGAAACCCAGTGTGTTTCGACACACTATCATGTCATGAATACATAGTGGCATGAGGCGAACCGGGGGAACTGAAACATCTAAGTACCCCGAGGAAAAGAAATCAACCGAGATTCCCCCAGTAGCGGCGAGCGAACGGGGAGGAGCCCAGAGTCTGAATCAGCGCGCGTGTTAGTGGAATGGTCTGGAAAGTCCGACGGTACAGGGTGATAGTCCCGTACACAAAAATGCACGCGTTGTGAACTCGAAGAGTAGGGCGGGACACGTGGTATCCTGTCTGAATATGGGGGGACCATCCTCCAAGGCTAAATACTCCTGACTGACCGATAGTGAACCAGTACCGTGAGGGAAAGGCGAAAAGAACCCCGGCGAGGGGAGTGAAAAAGAACCTGAAACCGTGTACGTACAAGCAGTGGGAGCCTACTTGTTAGGTGACTGCGTACCTTTTGTATAATGGGTCAGCGACTTATATTCTGTAGCAAGGTTAACCGTATAGGGGAGCCGAAGGGAAACCGAGTCTTAACTGGGCGTTAAGTTGCAGGGTATAGACCCGAAACCCGGTGATCTAGCCATGGGCAGGTTGAAGGTTGGGTAACACTAACTGGAGGACCGAACCGACTAATGTTGAAAAATTAGCGGATGACTTGTGGCTGGGGGTGAAAGGCCAATCAAACCGGGAGATAGCTGGTTCTCCCCGAAAGCTATTTAGGTAGCGCCTCGTGAACTCATCTTCGGGGGTAGAGCACTGTTTCGGCTAGGGGGCCATCCCGGCTTACCAACCCGATGCAAACTACGAATACCGAAGAATGTTATCACGGGAGACACACGGCGGGTGCTAACGTCCGTCGTGAAGAGGGAAACAACCCAGACCGCCAGCTAAGGTCCCAAAGTCATGGTTAAGTGGGAAACGATGTGGGAAGGCACAGACAGCCAGGATGTTGGCTTAGAAGCAGCCATCATTTAAAGAAAGCGTAATAGCTCACTGGTCGAGTCGGCCTGCGCGGAAGATGTAACGGGGCTAAACCATGCACCGAAGCTGCGGCAGCGACGCTTATGCGTTGTTGGGTAGGGGAGCGTTCTGTAAGCCGTTGAAGGTGAACTGTGAGGTTTGCTGGAGGTATCAGAAGTGCGAATGCTGACATAAGTAACGATAAAGCGGGTGAAAAGCCCGCTCGCCGGAAGACCAAGGGTTCCTGTCCAACGTTAATCGGGGCAGGGTGAGTCGACCCCTAAGGCGAGGCCGAAAGGCGTAGTCGATGGGAAACAGGTTAATATTCCTGTACTCGGTGTTACTGCGAAGGGGGGACGGAGAAGGCTATGTTAGCCGGGCGACGGTTGTCCCGGTTTAAGCATGTAGGCGGAGAGTTTAGGTAAATCCGGACTCTTATCTAACGCTGAGGTGTGATGACGAGGCACTACGGTGCTGAAGTAACAAATGCCCTGCTTCCAGGAAAAGCCTCTAAGCATCAGGTAACATCAAATCGTACCCCAAACCGACACAGGTGGTCAGGTAGAGAATACCAAGGCGCTTGAGAGAACTCGGGTGAAGGAACTAGGCAAAATGGTGCCGTAACTTCGGGAGAAGGCACGCTGGTGTGTAGGTGAAGTCCCTGCGGACGGAGCTGAAACCAGTCGAAGATACCAGCTGGCTGCAACTGTTTATTAAAAACACAGCACTGTGCAAACACGAAAGTGGACGTATACGGTGTGACGCCTGCCCGGTGCCGGAAGGTTAATTGATGGGGTTAGCCGCAAGGCGAAGCTCTTGATCGAAGCCCCGGTAAACGGCGGCCGTAACTATAACGGTCCTAAGGTAGCGAAATTCCTTGTCGGGTAAGTTCCGACCTGCACGAATGGCGTAATGATGGCCAGGCTGTCTCCACCCGAGACTCAGTGAAATTGAACTCGCTGTGAAGATGCAGTGTACCCGCGGCAAGACGGAAAGACCCCGTGAACCTTTACTATAGCTTGACACTGAACACTGGTCCTTGATGTGTAGGATAGGTGGGAGGCTTTGAAGCGTGGACGCCAGTCTGCGTGGAGCCAACCTTGAAATACCACCCTTTAATGGCTGGTGTTCTAACGTAGACCCGTAATCCGGGTTGCGGACAGTGTCTGGTGGGTAGTTTGACTGGGGCGGTCTCCTCCTAAAGAGTAACGGAGGAGCACGAAGGTTAGCTAATCCTGGTCGGACATCAGGAGGTTAGTGCAATGGCATAAGCTAGCTTGACTGCGAGAGTGACGGCTCGAGCAGGTGCGAAAGCAGGTCATAGTGATCCGGTGGTTCTGAATGGAAGGGCCATCGCTCAACGGATAAAAGGTACTCCGGGGATAACAGGCTGATACCGCCCAAGAGTTCATATCGACGGCGGTGTTTGGCACCTCGATGTCGGCTCATCACATCCTGGGGCTGAAGTAGGTCCCAAGGGTACGGCTGTTCGCCGTTTAAAGTGGTACGCGAGCTGGGTTTAGAACGTCGTGAGACAGTTCGGTCCCTATCTGCCGTGGGCGCTGGAGAATTGAGGGGGGCTGCTCCTAGTACGAGAGGACCGGAGTGGACGCATCACTGGTGTTCGGGTTGTCATGCCAATGGCATTGCCCGGTAGCTAAATGCGGAAAAGATAAGTGCTGAAAGCATCTAAGCACGAAACTTGCCCCGAGATGAGTTCTCCCTGACTCTTTAAGAGTCCTGAAGGAACGTTGAAGACTACGACGTTGATAGGTCGGGTGTGTAAGTGCAGCGATGCATTGAGCTAACCGATACTAATGAACCGTGAGGCTTAACCTTACAACGCCGAAGATGTTTTGGCGAAAGAGACGATATTCAGCTTGATACAGATTAACTGACGCGCGGAGAAGCGTGTTGGTAACAGAATTTGCCTGGCGGCTTTAGCGCGGTGGTCCCACCTGACCCCATGCCGAACTCAGAAGTGAAACGCCGTAGCGCCGATGGTAGTGTGGGGTCTCCCCATGTGAGAGTAGGGAACTGCCAGGCATTAATTAAGTGAAGAGGCCATCCGAAAGGATGGCCTTTTTGCGTTTTTGTACTTTCCTGTTTATTGCTCTATTTCCTCTCCGTGAAACTTTCTCACCTTTGTTTTCCTGACTCGACATTCACGCGATTCCTGGGTATTGTCAGCTATCTGGATGTCTAAACGTTTATACGTATGCTGTGAGGATATAAGGTTATGCCGATTCGGGTGCAGGACGAGCTACCAGCCGTCAATTTCTTGCGTGAAGAGAATGTCTTTGTTATGAAGGCATCGCGCGCTACAGGTCAGGAAATTCGCCCTCTGAAGGTTCTTATCCTCAACCTGATGCCTAAAAAGATCGAAACCGAGAACCAGTTTCTGCGTCTGCTCTCTAACTCGCCGCTACAGGTAGATATCCAGCTACTCCGCATTGACGCCCGCGAGTCACGGAACACCCCTTCTGAACACCTGAATAACTTCTACTGTAACTTTGAAGATATCCGTAACGACAACTATGATGGCCTGATCGTCACCGGAGCACCGCTTGGTCTGGTGGAGTTTAACGACGTGGCCTATTGGCCACAGATCAAACAGGTACTGGAGTGGGCCAAAGATCACGTCACCTCAACGCTATTTGTCTGTTGGGCGGTACAGGCAGCGTTGAATATTCTCTACGGAATTCCCAAGCAAACCCGCGCAGAAAAGCTTTCCGGCGTTTACGAACACCATATTCTCCATCCACATGCCTTACTGACGCGCGGTTTCGATGACTCTTTCCTGGCTCCTCATTCGCGTTATGCTGATTTCCCGGCCGCGCTGATTCGTGATTACACGGATCTTGAGATCCTGGCCGAAACGGAAGATGGCGACGCCTATCTGTTCGCCAGCAAAGACAAGCGCATTGCCTTTGTCACAGGACATCCTGAATACGATGCACACACGCTGGCGAGTGAATATTTCCGCGATCTCGAAGCGGGGTTAACCCCGGAAGTGCCGTACAACTATTTCCCAAAAAACGATCCGCAAAACAAGCCGAGAGCAACCTGGCGCAGCCATGGAAATCTGCTGTTCACCAACTGGCTTAACTATTACGTCTATCAGATCACGCCATACGATCTGCGACACATGAATCCAACTCTGGATTAATCCTCTGCGCAGAACGATCCTAAAGCGTTTCAGCATTCCAGATCAGGCACCTTCGGGTGCCTTTTTTATTTCCGAAATAATCTTCATCAACCAATAAAATTTTAATCTCAATAACATCAATGTCTTATCTGCATTTATTAATTAAAATGGAAATTGTTTTTGATTTTAGAAAAATAATGGATAGTCTTAAATCTGCTGAGCGAAAACCACACAACGATCTTTCGCTCGCAGTGGGGGACGCTTTTTTGGATCTTTGATGAGGAGCAGCGAAATGAATCAACAGGCAACGACCACCGATGAACTGGCATTTAACCAAACCTATAGTGAGCTGGAACAGCAGGTTCTGACGCCAGATGCCGTCGAGTTTCTGACTGATCTGGTAACGCGCTTTGCACCGAAGCGCAATAAACTGCTGGCGGCTCGTATTCAGCAGCAGCAGGCCATCGATAACGGTAAGCTTCCAGATTTCATTTCGGAAACCGCTTCCATTCGTAGTTCTGACTGGAAAATTCGTGGTATTCCGCAGGATTTGCAGGATCGGCGCGTAGAGATAACCGGCCCGGTTGAGCGCAAAATGGTCATCAACGCGATGAATGCTAACGTCAAAGTCTTTATGGCGGACTTCGAAGATTCACTGGCGCCAGACTGGCGTAAAGTGATCGAGGGGCAGATTAACCTGCGTGATGCGGTGAATGGCACCATCAGCTACACCAATGAAGCCGGAAAAATCTATCAGCTGAAACCCAATCCGGCTGTGTTGATCTGTCGCGTGCGTGGCCTGCACCTGCCGGAAAAACACGTCACATGGCGCGATGAGGCCATTCCCGGCAGCCTGTTTGATTTTGCGCTCTATTTCTTCCACAACTACAAAGCGCTGCTGGCGAAGGGAAGCGGGCCCTATTTTTATCTGCCTAAAACGCAGTCCTGGCAGGAAGCGGCGTGGTGGAGCGAAGTCTTCAGCTACGCAGAAGATCGCTTTAACCTGCCGCGAGGTACGATCAAAGCCACTCTGCTGATCGAAACACTGCCCGCCGTCTTCCAGATGGACGAGATTTTACACGCCCTGCGCGACCATATTGTTGGCCTGAACTGTGGGCGCTGGGATTACATCTTCAGCTACATCAAAACGTTGAAAAATCATCCAGACCGCGTATTACCGGATCGTCAGGCGGTCACAATGGATAAACCCTTCCTCAACGCTTATTCGCGATTGCTGATAAAGACTTGCCACAAGCGCGGTGCGTTTGCGATGGGGGGGATGGCGGCGTTTATTCCGAGCAAAGATGCTGAACGCAATAATCAGGTATTGAGCAAAGTGAAGGCGGATAAAGAGCTGGAAGCCCGTAACGGTCACGACGGTACATGGATTGCGCACCCGGGCCTCGCGGATACCGCCATGGATGTATTTAACGGCGTATTGGGCGAAAACAAAAATCAGCTTTTCGTCACCCGCGAAGACGATGCGTCGATTACCGCTGAACAATTACTGGCACCTTGTGAAGGCGAACGGACTGAAGCAGGCATGCGCGCCAATATCCGCGTGGCCGTGCAATACATTGAGGCATGGATTTCCGGTAACGGCTGCGTACCGATTTACGGCCTGATGGAAGACGCCGCAACGGCTGAGATCTCGCGTACCTCCATCTGGCAGTGGATCCATCATCAGAAAGCGCTCAATAACGGTAAACCGGTTACCAAATCGCTGTTTCGCCAGATGCTGGCTGAAGAGATGCTGGTGATTCAGGACGAGCTGGGCGAGCACCGCTTTAGCAGCGGCCGTTTTGACGATGCGGCGCGCCTGATGGAGCAGATCACCACCTCCGACGAGCTGATTGATTTCCTTACGCTGCCCGGCTACCGCCTGCTGGCCTGAAGAGCCCCGATATTTTGTTCGCCATTTTGGCCCAGGGCTGTGCTCAGAACTCTCACGTACGACGAGTGCGCTTCGGTTCTTGCGCGCTGGCCCTGACCAAACAGCCTTCACCAATAACGCCTGGGAAGCCAGGCCGATAATATGGAGCATCTGCACATGAAAACCCGTACCCAACAAATCGAAGAATTACAAAAAGAGTGGACTCAACCGCGCTGGGAAGGCATCAACCGCCCGTACAGCGCGGAGGAAGTGGTGAAGTTACGCGGCTCGGTCAATCCTGAATGCACGCTGGCGCAGCTCGGTGCCGCGAAGATGTGGCGTCTGCTGCACGGGGAATCGAAAAAAGGCTATATCAATAGCCTGGGTGCGCTGACGGGTGGGCAGGCGTTACAGCAGGCAAAAGCGGGGATTGAAGCCGTTTATCTCTCCGGCTGGCAGGTGGCGGCGGATGCCAACCTGGCTTCCAGCATGTACCCGGATCAGTCGCTCTATCCGGCCAACTCTGTGCCGTCGGTTGTGGATCGGATCAACAACACCTTCCGCCGTGCGGATCAGATCCAGTGGGCGTCGGGTATCGAGCCGAACGATCCGCGCTTTGTCGATTATTTTCTGCCTATAGTCGCGGATGCCGAAGCAGGTTTTGGCGGCGTATTGAATGCGTTTGAGCTGATGAAATCAATGATTGAGGCCGGTGCAGCGGCGGTTCACTTTGAAGATCAGCTGGCGTCCGTGAAGAAATGCGGCCATATGGGCGGTAAAGTGCTGGTCCCGACGCAAGAAGCGATTCAGAAGCTGGTCGCCGCGCGTCTGGCGGCAGATGTTCTGGGCGTGCCGACCCTGGTTATCGCCCGTACCGATGCGGATGCGGCGGATCTGATTACCTCTGACTGCGATCCTTATGACAGCGAATTCATTACCGGTGAACGCACCAGCGAAGGGTTCTACCGTACTCATGCGGGGATCGAGCAGGCGATCAGCCGCGGCCTGGCGTACGCCCCGTATGCCGACCTGGTGTGGTGCGAAACCTCCACGCCGGACCTGGCGCTGGCAAAACGCTTTGCCGATGCGATTCATGCCAAATATCCAGGCAAACTGTTGGCCTACAACTGCTCACCGTCGTTCAACTGGCAAAAGAATCTGGACGACCAGACCATTGCCAGCTTCCAGCAGCAGTTGTCTGAGATGGGCTACAAATACCAGTTCATCACCCTCGCGGGCATCCACAGCATGTGGTTCAACATGTTCGACCTGGCGCACGCCTACGCCCAGGGAGAGGGCATGAAGCACTACGTGGAAAAAGTACAGCAGCCAGAGTTTGCCGCCAGCAAAGAAGGCTACACCTTTGCCTCTCACCAACAGGAAGTGGGAACGGGCTACTTCGACAAAGTTACCACTATCATTCAGGGCGGTGCGTCATCCGTTACTGCGTTGACCGGTTCGACTGAAGAATCGCAGTTCTGATCTTTCCCCCTCTCTCCTCTGGGGAGAGGGCAGGATGAGGGGGAGTCTATGCCGCGTGGCCTGGAGTTACTGATTGCACAAACCATCCTGCAGGGGTTTGACGCGCAGTATGGTCGTTTTCTGGAAGTGACTTCGGGCGCGCAGCAGCGCTTTGAACATGCCGACTGGCATGCTGTTCAACAGGCAATGAAGCAGCGTATCCATCTTTACGATCACCACGTGGGTCTGGTGGTCGAGCAGTTGCGTTGCATCACCGATGGCAAAAACCCCGACGCCGATTTCCTGCTCCGCGTGAAAGAGCATTACACCCATTTGTTGCCGGATTACCCGCGCTTCGAGATTGCGGAAAGCTTTTTCAACTCCGTCTATTGTCGGTTATTTGACCACCGCTCGTTATCTCCTGAGCGGCTATTTATTTTTAGCTCCCAGCCGGAGCGTCGTTTTCGCACCATCCCGCGCCCGCTGGCGAAAGATTTCTTTCCGGAGAATGGCTGGGAAAGCTTACTGACAAAAGTGCTGTCCGATTTACCGCTGCGTCTGCCCTGGCAAAACAAAGACCGGGACGTAGGTTATATCGTTGCTCATCTGGCGGAAACGATAGGTACTGAGACCTTAGCGCACAGCCATTTAGAGGTGGCTAACGAACTGTTTTTCCGCAATAAAGCTGCCTGGCTGGTCGGAAAACTGATCAACTCCACGACCACCATCCCGTTCCTGATGCCCATTCATCGCACCGATGACGGTGAGCTGTTTGTGGATACCTGTCTGACCACCAGTGCCGAAGCCAGCATCGTTTTTGGCTTCGCCCGCTCTTACTTTATGGTTTATGCGCCGCTCCCCGCCGCGCTGGTCGAATGGCTACGCGAGATTTTACCCGTCAAAACCACCGCCGAATTGTATATGGCGATCGGCTGCCAGAAGCACGCCAAAACAGAAAGCTATCGCGAATACCTGCACTACATCACCAGCACCGATGAGCAGTTCATCGAAGCGCCCGGTATCCGTGGGATGGTGATGCTGGTCTTCACCCTGCCAGGGTTTGATCGGGTGTTTAAGGTTATCAAAGATAAATTTGCGCCGCAGAAAGAGATGACGGCAGCACATGTTCGCGCCTGCTATCAGCTGGTCAAAGAACATGACCGCGTCGGACGGATGGCCGACACCCAGGAGTTTGAAAATTTTGTGCTGGATAAACGCCAGATCGATCCCGCGTTAATGGCGTTGCTGTTGCAGGAGGCTCCGGGAAAAATCACCGATCTTGGCGATAAGATTGTCATCAGTCATTTGTATATCGAACGTCGCATGGTTCCGCTCAATATCTGGCTGGAGCAGGTTGACGGCCAGGCGCTACGCGATGCGATTGAAGAGTACGGCAACGCGATCCGTCAGCTGGCAGCGGCCAATATTTTCCCGGGCGATATGCTGTTTAAAAACTTTGGTGTAACGCGTCACGGGCGGGTGGTGTTCTACGACTACGACGAAATTTGCTATATGACAGAAGTGAATTTCCGCGATATTCCACCGGCCCGTTATCCGGAAGATGAACTGGCCAGCGAGCCATGGTACAGCGTCTCGCCGGGGGATGTCTTCCCGGAGGAATTTCGCCACTGGCTCTGCGCCGATCCGCGTATCGGGCCACTTTTTGCCGAGATGCATGAAGATCTGTTCCGCGCGGAGTACTGGCGTGGTTTACAAACCCGCATTAAAAACGGGTACGTAGAAGATGTGTATGCTTACCGCAGACGGCAACGCTTCAGTGTGCGGTGGTCAATTTAGTGTTTTCACCTTCTCCCGTGGGAGAGGGCTGAAGTGAAAGTATCAGGCCGCACTCAACCTTAACGCATCCCACCATACGCCAGCGTCACTTCCTTCGCCGCTTTGATCACCAGCGCGCCCAGCTCGGTGACGCGATCATCCGTGACGCGCGAGATCGGGCCAGAAATGGAGATCGCTGCGAACGGCTCGCGATGCTCATCAAAAATACAGGCCGCGATGCAGCGCAGACCCAGGGCGTGTTCTTCGTCATCAAATGAATAGCCGCGTTTGCGGGTCTGTGCTAAATCATCTTTCAGATGCAATGGCGAAACCAGCGTGGCATGGGTATACGCATGTAGCCCTTTACGATGCAGCAGGCCGGTGACCTGTTCCTCGCTTAACTGCGACAGAAACGCTTTCCCCGCGCCCGACGCATGCATCGGCAGCTTACCGCCAATCGGCGCGGACATACGCATCAGCTGCGTACACTGCACCTGGTCAATGATAATCGCCTGATGATCGCTCTGGTCGAGCACCGCCAGATTGACCGTTTCGCCGGAATCCTCCATCAGTTTGCGCAGGATCGGGTGCACGATTGCCAGCAGATTACGGCTCTGCAAAAAACTGCTGCCGACAATAAATGCGTGCGCACCCACCGACCAGTGGCCCAGCTCGCCCACCTGACGGACAAAGCCCAGCTGCTGCATCGTGCTTAGCAGACGGTGAGTGGTGGAGTTTGGCAAGCCAGCCTGTTGCGCCAGCTCGGTAAGTGCCACGCTGCTGTGGGATTCCGCAATCCATTCCAGCAGTTTTAAGCCGCGCGTCAGAGACTGTACTTGTCCACCAGGTGGTGCGGTCGTGGTAGCAGCAGGTTTTCTGCCGCGTTTAGCGGGAACGGTAGCGACCATGGTGAGATCCTTTTTCTGTATCGTGGAAATCATTTTCGTTTTATTTGGTGAATTTGCAACCGTTATCCTGACTGATCGGAGGAGTGATAGTGAACATGTCTCATGTTAACGCTGGGTGACTTCTCCACCCTGCGAGATTATGCCAGTATGGACTGCTGGCCTTTTGGCCTTGTTGAGCGTTGTCGGGAGCGAGTGTGAGCAGCAAAGTAGATCAACTGCGTGCGCAGTTAAATGAACGAATTCTGGTGCTGGACGGCGGCATGGGCACCATGATCCAGAGCTATCGTCTGAGTGAAGACGATTTTCGCGGCGAGCGTTTCGCCGACTGGCCCTGCGACCTGAAAGGGAATAATGACCTGCTGGTGCTGAGTAAACCGGATGTCATCGCGGCCATCCATAACGCCTATTTTGAGGCGGGCGCGGATATCGTTGAAACCAACACCTTTAACTCGACAACCATCGCCATGGCGGATTACCAGATGGAATCCCTGTCGGCAGAAATCAACTTTGAAGCGGCCAGAATGGCGCGGGCCTGTGCCGATGTATGGACGGCCCGCACGCCGAACAAACCGCGCTACGTCGCCGGGGTGCTCGGGCCAACCAACCGTACCGCCTCTATTTCACCGGACGTTAACGATCCGGCTTACCGTAATGTCACCTTTGACCAGCTCGTGGTGGCGTACCGTGAATCTACCAAAGCGCTGGTGGAAGGCGGTTCCGATCTGATTATGATTGAAACGGTGTTCGACACCCTGAACGCGAAAGCCGCCATCTTTGCGGTGAAAGAAGAGATGGAAGCACTGGGTGTCGATCTGCCGATCATGATATCCGGCACCATCACCGATGCGTCGGGACGCACCCTCTCCGGTCAGACGACAGAAGCCTTTTACAACTCCCTGCGCCATGCTGATGCGCTCACCTTTGGTCTGAACTGCGCGCTGGGTCCTGACGAACTGCGCCAGTACGTGCAGGAACTTTCCCGCATCGCCGAGTGCTACGTCACGGCGCACCCGAACGCCGGTCTGCCGAATGCCTTTGGTGAATACGATCTTGATGCCATGACCATGGCCGCGCAAATTCGCGAATGGGCAGAGTCTGGCTTCCTGAATATCGTTGGCGGCTGCTGCGGAACCACGCCGGAACATATTGCCGCCATGAGTAATGCCGTCGCAGGATTGCCGCCGCGCCCGTTACCAACGCTGCCGGTGGCCTGTCGTCTGGCGGGCCTCGAGCCGCTGACGATTGCTGAAGACAGCCTGTTTGTGAACGTCGGTGAACGAACTAACGTCACCGGTTCCGCTAAGTTCAAACGACTCATCAAAGAAGAGAAATACAGCGAAGCGCTGGACGTTGCCCGTCAGCAGGTGGAAAGTGGCGCGCAAATTATTGATATCAATATGGATGAGGGGATGCTCGACGCCGAAGCGGCGATGGTGCGTTTCCTGAATCTGATTGCCGGTGAGCCGGATATCGCCCGCGTGCCGATCATGATTGACTCCTCAAAGTGGGAGGTCATCGAGAAAGGGCTGAAGTGCATTCAGGGCAAAGGCATCGTCAACTCCATCTCAATGAAAGAGGGCGTTGAACCGTTTATCCACCACGCAAAACGGGTGCGACGCTATGGCGCAGCCGTGGTGGTGATGGCGTTTGATGAGGTGGGCCAGGCCGATACCCGCGAACGCAAGATTGAGATTTGCCGCCGCGCGTACAAAATCCTGACCGAAGAGGTCGGTTTCCCGCCAGAAGATATCATTTTTGACCCCAACATCTTTGCCGTCGCGACCGGTATCGAAGAGCACAACAACTATGCGCAGGACTTTATCGGCGCCTGTGAAGATATCAAACGCGAATTACCGCACGCGCTGATCTCCGGCGGCGTTTCTAACGTGTCGTTCTCGTTCCGCGGTAACGATCCGGTACGTGAAGCCATCCACGCCGTGTTCCTCTACTACGCCATCCGCAACGGCATGGACATGGGGATCGTCAACGCCGGACAGCTGGCGATTTATGACGACCTGCCCGCCGAACTGCGCGACGCCGTTGAAGACGTGATCCTCAACCGCCGCGACGACTCCACCGAACGGATGCTGGAGCTGGCGGAGAAATATCGCGGCAGTAAAAGCGACGAAAGTGTTCAGGTTCAGCAGGCGGAGTGGCGCGCGTGGGACGTGAAAAAGCGTCTGGAATACTCGCTGGTCAAAGGCATTACCGAATTTATCGAGCTGGATACGGAAGAGGCTCGCCAGCTCTCCGCGCGTCCGATTGAGGTGATCGAAGGGCCGCTGATGGACGGAATGAACGTGGTCGGTGACCTGTTTGGCGAGGGCAAAATGTTCCTGCCGCAGGTGGTCAAATCCGCGCGCGTCATGAAGCAGGCGGTGGCCTATCTCGAACCCTACATTGAGGCCAGCAAAGAAAAAGGGCAGACCAACGGCAAGATGGTGATCGCCACCGTCAAAGGCGACGTCCACGATATCGGCAAAAATATCGTCGGCGTGGTACTGCAGTGCAATAACTACGAAATCATCGACCTCGGCGTGATGGTTCCGGCAGACAAAATTCTCAAAACCGCGCGCGAAGTGAATGCGGATTTGATTGGCCTTTCCGGGCTTATTACGCCGTCGCTGGACGAAATGGTCAACGTGGCGAAAGAGATGGAGCGCCAGGGCTTTACCATCCCGTTGTTGATCGGCGGAGCGACCACTTCGAAAGCGCACACGGCGGTGAAAATCGAGCAGAACTACAGCGGGCCGACGGTCTACGTGCAGAACGCCTCACGTACCGTGGGCGTGGTGTCAGCATTGCTCTCTGCGACCCAGCGTGATGATTTTGTGGCGAAAACCCGCAAAGAGTACGACACCGTTCGTATCCAGCACGCCCGTAAGAAACCCCGCACGCCGCCGGTTACGCTGGCCGCCGCGCGGGAAAACGATCTGGCCTTTGACTGGGCAAGTTATACCCCGCCGGTAGCGCATCGTTTGGGCGTTCAGGCCGTTACTGCCAGTATCGAAACCCTGCGTAATTACATCGACTGGACGCCGTTCTTCATGACCTGGTCGCTGGCGGGCAAATATCCGCGCATCCTTGAAGATGAGGTGGTCGGCGAAGAGGCGCAGCGCCTGTTCAAAGACGCCAACGATATTCTCGACCAGCTCAGCGCAGAAAAGAGCCTCAATCCGCGCGGCGTTGTGGGGCTATTCCCGGCGAACCGCGTCGGGGACGATATCGAAATTTATCGCGATGAAACGCGCACCAGCGTGTTAGCCGTCAGCCGCCATTTGCGTCAGCAAACCGAGAAAGTGGGTTTTGCCAACTACTGTCTGGCCGATTTTGTTGCGCCAAAACTGAGCGGTAAAGCGGATTATATCGGTGCATTCGCCGTCACCGGCGGACTGGAAGAGGATGCGCTGGCCGACGCCTACGAAGCGCAGCACGATGATTACAACAAAATCATGGTGAAAGCGATCGCCGACCGTCTGGCTGAAGCCTTCGCGGAATATCTGCATGAGCGGGTGCGTAAAGTGCACTGGGGATATGCCGCCAATGAAAACCTCAGCAACGAAGAGCTGATTCGCGAAAATTATCAGGGTATCCGTCCGGCGCCTGGCTATCCGGCGTGCCCGGAGCACACTGAGAAAGGCACCATCTGGCAGCTTCTTGATGTCGAAACCCATACCGGAATGAAACTGACCGAGTCCTTCGCCATGTGGCCTGGCGCGTCCGTTTCGGGCTGGTATTTCAGCCATCCAGACAGCAAATATTATGCCGTGGCGCAAATTCAGCGTGACCAGGTTGAGGATTACGCGCGGCGTAAGGGGATGAGCGTGTCAGAAGTGGAGCGCTGGCTGGCGCCAAATCTGGGCTACGACGCCGACTGATCCGGCGTTTTAGAACGGTTCTGACGGTAAATAAACCGCGATACGTCACCTTTCCTTACAACATACAGGGCGCTCACAGGGCGCCCTGTCTCTTTCTTACGTTTAAACCCTTATACTGGAAGAGAACCGTCAAAGGAAAACGTATAACGATAAGGAGAACCCAGATCCGTGCTGACTCTGTTACACCTGCTATCGGCTGTTGCTCTACTGGTATGGGGCACACATATCGTCCGTACCGGCGTGATGCGTGTGTTTGGCGCGCGCTTGCGCACCGTCCTCAGCCGCAGCGTTGAGAAGAAACCGCTCGCCTTCTGTGCGGGGATAGGCGTTACCGCGCTGGTGCAAAGCAGCAATGCCACCACCATGCTCGTCACCTCTTTTGTGGCGCAAGATCTGGTGGCGCTGACCCCTGCACTGGTTATCGTCCTTGGCGCAGATGTGGGGACCGCGCTAATGGCGCGCGTGCTCACCTTCGATCTTTCGTGGCTTTCGCCGCTGCTTATTTTCATTGGCGTGATCTTCTTCCTTGGCCGCAAACAGACCCGCGAAGGGCAACTGGGGCGCGTGGGGATTGGTCTGGGGCTGATTCTGCTGGCGCTGGAACTGATTGTGCAGGCGGTCACGCCGATCACCCAGGCCAACGGCGTGCAGGTGATTTTTGCTTCGCTGACGGGCGATATCATGCTGGATGCGCTGATTGGCGCGGTGTTTGCCATCATCAGTTACTCCAGCCTGGCGGCGGTGCTGCTGACCGCCACACTGACCACCGCAGGCGCGATCTCCTTCCCGGTGGCGCTCTGCCTGGTGATTGGTGCCAACCTGGGATCTGGCCTGCTGGCGATGCTCAATAACAGCGGAGCCAATGCGGCCGCCCGTCGCGTCGCGTTGGGCAGTTTGCTGTTCAAGCTGGTGGGCAGTCTGATCATCCTGCCGTTTGTGCATCCGCTGGCGAATCTGATGGATAACCTGCCGCTGCCGAAAGCCGAACTGGTTATTTACTTCCACGTCTTCTACAACCTGGTGCGCTGTCTCGCGATGGTGCCGTTCGCCGGGCCGATGGCGCGGTTCTGCAAACGCATGATCCGCGATGAGCCGGAACTGGATGCGCGCCTGAAACCGAAGCATCTGGATACCACCGCTCTCGATACTCCGGCACTTGCGCTGGCGAATGCCGCCCGCGAAACGCTGCGTATGGGCGATGCGATGGAGACGATGCTGGATGGCCTAAAAAAGGTCATGCACGGCGAGCCGCGCGAGGAAAAAGAGCTGCGCAAGCTGGCCGACGATATCAACGTGCTCTATACCGCCATCAAGCTGTATCTGGCGCGAATGCCGCAGGATGAGCTGGCAGAAGAGGAGTCACGCCGCTGGGCGGAGATTATTGAGATGTCGCTGAACCTTGAGCAGGCATCGGATATTGTCGAGCGCATGGGCAGTGAAATTGCAGATAAATCGTTGGCCGCCCGCCGGGCGTTCTCACTGGAAGGCGTTGCTGAGCTGGATGCGCTGCTGGAGCAATTGCTCAGCAATTTGCAGCTGGCGATGTCGGTCTTTTTCTCCGGCGATGTTCCCAGTGCGCGTCGTTTGCGCCGCAACAAACACCGCTTCCGCATTCTCAACCGTCGTTATTCGCACGCGCATGTTGATCGCCTGCATCAGCAAAACGTGCAAAGTATCGAAACCAGTTCCCTGCATCTGGGGCTGCTCGGTGACATGAAACGTCTCAACTCCCTGTTCTGCTCGGTGGCCTATAGCGTCATGGAGCAGCCGGATGAAGATGATGAAAGGGATGAGTATTAGTTCTGAAAGCGCCTCGCAAATCTGAAACAAACCCCGCCTGATGCGGGGTTTGTTGTTTTATCCTTTTTCTTCGGGATAGATTTTTATACCCATATGGGTATAATTGGAGGCAAGGATGAGCAACCGTTGTATTGGGTTGGTCAAGCCAGAAAAGATCTGCAGGCCATGCCAGAGCAAGTGCAGGACGTCTTTGGCTATGCATTATGGCTCGCGCAACAGAGCAGGCATCACCCTCAGGTGAAAGTCTTAAAAGGATTTGGCGGAGCAGGCGTGCTTGAGGTCGTTGAAGACTTCCAGGGGCACACCTGGCGCGCCGTATATACCATCAAACTGAAAGATGCGGTGTACGTGCTCCACGCCTTTCAGAAAAAGTCGGTTTCAGGTAAAGCGACACCAAAACCGGAAATCGATTTGATCACTCAGCGGCTAAAGGCCGCGCAGCAGCATGCGGAGGGGACAAAAAATGTCTCATGAAGTGGAATCAGGCAGCGGTAATGTATTTTCCGATCTCAATGTACTTGATGCGGACCAGATGCAGTTAAAAGCTCAGCTGGCACTGGCGATAAGTGACATCCTGCAACGCAAAGGTTTCACGCAGCAGCAGGCGGCGACTATGCTGGGCATGACTCAACCTAAGCTCTCAAACATGCTGCGTGGGCAGTTTCGCGGGATCAGTGAGGCGAAGATGCTTGAGTGCCTGGTGAGACTAGGCCGTGATATTAATATCGTGGTTGGTAAAGAGAAAACCACGCCAGGATGCCTCAGAGTCAGCTTTAGCGGCGCGCAATGAACTGAATAATCCCTCTCGGTTATCGTCGGCTAATCTTTTTACCAGCCCAAACCTAAGGTATATTTCGCCCATTAAGGAGAAATTATGCTGCCCACCCAATCAACCCGACTCAACAAATACATTAGCGAGAGCGGAATCTGCTCACGCCGCGAAGCTGACCGTTACATTGAGCAAGGTAACGTGTTTCTCAACGGTAAACGCGCCACCATCGGCGATCAGGTGGTCCCTGGCGATGTGGTGAAAGTGAATGGTCAGCTTATTGAGCCCAGAGACGAAGAGGATCTGGTGTTTATCGCGTTGAATAAACCAGTGGGTATTGTCAGCACCACGGAAGAGGGCGAGCGGGATAATATCGTCGATTTCGTTAACCACAGCAGCCGTATTTTCCCGATTGGCCGCCTGGATAAAGACTCTCAGGGGCTAATTTTTCTCACCAACCATGGCGATCTGGTGAACAAAATCCTGCGTGCCGGCAACGACCATGAGAAAGAGTATTTAGTTACCGTGAATAAGCCCGTCACGGACGAGTTTATTCGCGGTATGAGCGCGGGCGTGCCGATCCTCGGCACGGTCACTAAGAAATGCAAAGTGAAAAAAGAGGCGCCTTTCACTTTCCGCATCACCCTGGTTCAGGGGTTAAACCGCCAGATCCGCCGCATGTGCGAGCATTTTGGTTTTGAGGTGACGAAGCTTGAGCGTACGCGCATCATGAACGTCAGTCTCTCCGGCATTCCGCAGGGTGAATGGCGTGATTTAACGGGTGATGAATTGATTGAGCTGTTCAAGCTGATTGAGAACTCGACGTCCGAGGTGAAAACGGCGAAGCCGAAGGCGAAACCAAAAACCGCCTCGACGCCGGCCAAAAAACCGGTCAGCGGCAGCGGCAAGAACATGGCGAAAACCCCGGCAGAGATGGCAAATCGTAAGCGCTTTGCATCGCCAGGGCGGAAAAAGAAAGGGCGCTAATTAGCGCCTTCCACGGGGTGAAGTATTGGCAGACCAGGAGAAGGTTGATTCCGTATCTGGTTTATAAGCCTGTGCCTTTTTAAGCTTGCGGGCTTTTTTTGCTTCAACTTCACGCTGAGCCATCAGTTTGTCGATGTACTCTTTTTTAACCTGATTGGTTTCAGCGTTTGTCAGAGTACGACCATGTGCAATCCGTGCGCGATCGAGCAGGGTTTTCAGTTCGCGCTGCTCGCTTTCCGTCATGTCTTTCTGGGTCAATCTCGGTGTGGACATACCTGAAGCCTCTTGAGAATAGAGGCTTCAGTGTAAAGCAAGCCAGGGCTTGCGCGAAGCGAATTAGCTTTCTTTCACCACTTCTTTTTTCGGCGGTTCGTCAATCGGTTTTCCTGACCAGTAGCCCGCCAGCAGCGAGCCGGAAAGGTTATGCCATACCGAGAACAGCGCGCCCGGCAGTGCGGCGAGCGGAGAGAAGTAGATCTTCCCGAGCGCTGCCGCCAGCCCTGAGTTCTGCATCCCCACTTCAATTGCCAGCGTGCGGCAGGTCGATTCATCAAAGCCGAACAGCTTCCCGCCCCAGTAGCCGCCCAATAGCCCAATGGTGTTATGCAGAATTACCGCGATGATCACCACAAATCCTACCGACGCAATATGCGATGCCGACCCGGCAACCACGGCGCTGATGATCGCCAGGATACAGACCATCGAAAACGCAGGCAGGTAAGGCTCCACGGCTTTCACGACTCGCGGGAACAGGTGATGGATGACCAGACCGAGCGCAATCGGAATCACCACGATTTGCAGGATGGAGAGCAGCATACCCATCACATCCACCTGAATATGCGCATCCACGTACAGGCGCGTCAGCAGTGGAGTGGCAATCACGCCCACCAGCGTGGAGACCGAAGAGATGGTGACAGAGAGCGCCACATCGCCCTTGGCAAGATAGATCATCACATTCGATGCCGTCCCGCTGGCGACGCTGCCCACCAGCACCATCCCGGCGGATAAGTCCGGCGGCATTTTAAACGCTAATGCCAGCAGCCAGGCAGCCAGCGGCATCACCAGATAGTGCAGGAAAATCCCCGCCGCGACGGGCGCCGGGCGTGACAGCACGCGTTTAAAGTCGTCAATTTTTAGATGCACGCCCATCCCGAGCATAATCAGCATCAGCAGCGTGGTGACCCACGGGCCAATTGGGGTAAAGGTCGATGGCGTGTAATAGGCGAGAACAGAGAGCAGCAGCGCCCATAACGGGAACAGCCGCGTGATAGCGGATAACATAGTGAATTCCTTGCGATGACGTTGTGTTATTTAGTTATAAAAAAGCCGGGTTCGAGCCCGGCTATAGGTAATGTTTATCGTGCTAAGGAATTTTATTCAAACAAATTATGATGAAGTTTCTGCACGACTTGCTCGGCTTCGTGACCCGGTACGAGGAAGCACAGGTTATAGCTGGATGCGCCGTAGCAAATCATGCGGATATTGAACGGATCCAGCACGCCGAAGACCTCTTTACCCACACCGCAGGCGCGTGACAGCTGGTTGCCAATGATCGCGACCAGCGCCAGATCTTCTTCCACTTCAACGCGACACAGGGCAGAAAGCTCCATCAGCAGCGATTGCGTCAGCAGGGTATCGCCCGTAGACGTTGAGCCGGTGGTGTCGAGCGTCAACGCAATGCTCACTTCAGAGGTGGTGATCAGATCCACCGAGATATTGTGGCGCGCCAGAATGCCAAACACTTCCGCCAGGAACCCACGAGAGTGCAGCATATTCAGGCTGTGCAGCGTGACCAGCGTCTGCTTGCGACGCAGCGCCAGGGCACGGAATAGCGGTGGTTTTTCGGTTTTATTGCACACCAGCGTACCGCCTGCTTTCGGGTCTTTGCTCGATCCGACAAACACCGGAATATCGCTACGTACCGCGGGCAGCAGCGTGGCGGGATGCAGCACTTTCGCCCCGAACGTCGCCATTTCCGCAGCTTCTTCAAAGGCGATAACATCAATACGTTTCGCGGCAGGCACGACGCGCGGATCGGTCGTATAGATCCCAGGAACGTCGGTCCAGATATCCACGCGGGTGGCGTGTAGCGCTTCGCCCAGCAGCGCCGCGGTATAGTCGCTACCGCCACGGCCCAGCGTCGTGGTGCGGCCTTTGGCTTCACTCCCGATAAAGCCCTGAGTGATGACAATGCCTTCGGCAAGGCGTGGGGCCAGTTGCTGTTGTGCCAGCTCAGAAAGCGTAGCAACGTCAGGCTCCGCGCGACCAAAGCGATCGCTGGTACGCATGACCTTACGCACATCAAACCATTGCGCCAGCACGTCGCGCTCACGCAGGATTTCAACGAACAGCAGAGTCGACATCAGCTCACCGTGGCTCACCAGTTCGTCGGTAAGCGCGGTAGAGGTCGCCAGTGAGGCGGCTTCTGCCAGGGTGGTGATATTTTCGAGCAGGCGTTCAATTTCCTCGCGAATCACCTGTGGATTCTGCATCTGCTCCAGAATATCAAACTGAATTTTGCGCAGCGCATCGAGCTTCACAAAGCGTTCGGTCGCTTCCAGTCCTTCTGACAGGGCAACCAGCAGGTTCGTCACGCCAGCAGAGGCTGAAAGTACGACCATGCGGGTGTGTGGATCGGCCAGCACCACATCGGCGCTGCGGTTCATGGCTTCGTAATTGGCCACGCTGGTACCGCCAAACTTGGCGACAACAAAACTCGTCATAACATCCTCGTGTCGGGGAAAGAATAAAGCGACCATGGCACAAGAACGAAACGAAGACAGGTGCAGGCGCAAATACCGCCCTATAAATAAAATGCGGGGGGAGTCCTGTCAACGCTGGGATTATGCGGATTTTTCATGGGGGGGTATCCCTTAGTAACAGGACTTATAACAAGGCACTATTTTATCCTCCGATTCACGGCATTCTGGACGACATTCAACCCCTTCAGGGGCTGGCTTCAACGGCTATACTTTTTGAGTCTTTTCACGCCCGTTTGATGCAGGCCAGGGCAATGGCATAAAAACCATCACAATTTCCGCGCGCAGGCGCTACAATCGACCGCAGTCACAATTCTCAAATCACAAGAGTATTGCTAATGAAAAACATCAATCCAACGCAGACTTCTGCCTGGCAGGCACTACAAAAACACTTCGACGAAATGAAAGACGTCACTATCGCGGATCTGTTCGCGAAAGACGGCGATCGTTTCAGCAAATTCTCCGCGACCTTCGACGATCTGATGCTGGTGGACTTCTCTAAAAACCGCATCACTGAAGAGACGCTGGCCAAACTGCAGGATCTGGCGAAAGAAACCGATCTGGCAGGGGCTATCAAGTCCATGTTCTCCGGCGAGAAAATCAACCGTACTGAAGACCGCGCTGTACTGCACGTCGCGCTGCGTAACCGTAGCAATACCCCGATTATTGTTGACGGCAAAGATGTGATGCCGGAAGTGAACGCCGTGCTTGAGAAGATGAAAACCTTCTCTGAAGCCATTATCTCCGGTAGCTGGAAAGGCTACACCGGTAAAGCGATCACTGACGTCGTGAACATTGGTATCGGTGGTTCTGACCTCGGCCCATTCATGGTGACCGAAGCGCTGCGCCCGTACAAAAACCATCTGAACATGCACTTCGTCTCTAACGTCGATGGGACTCACATCGCCGAAGTGCTGAAGAAAGTGAACCCGGAAACTACGCTGTTCCTGGTCGCGTCTAAAACCTTCACCACCCAGGAAACCATGACCAACGCCCACAGCGCGCGCGACTGGTTCCTGGCCACAGCGGGCGACAACAAACACGTCGCAAAACACTTCGCGGCGCTCTCCACCAACGGCAAAGCCGTGGGCGAGTTCGGCATTGATACCGCGAACATGTTCGAATTCTGGGACTGGGTCGGCGGTCGTTACTCCCTGTGGTCAGCGATCGGTCTGTCGATCATCCTGTCCGTGGGTTACGACAACTTTGTTGAGCTGCTCTCCGGCGCGCATGCGATGGACAAGCACTTCTCCACCACCCCGGCCGAGAAAAACCTGCCGGTCCTGTTGGCGCTGATTGGCATCTGGTACAACAACTTCTTTGGTGCTGAAACCGAAGCCATCCTGCCGTACGACCAGTACATGCACCGCTTTGCGGCGTATTTCCAGCAGGGCAACATGGAATCCAACGGCAAGTACGTTGACCGTAACGGCAACGCGGTGGATTACCAGACCGGCCCAATTATCTGGGGTGAGCCGGGCACAAACGGCCAGCATGCGTTCTACCAGCTGATCCACCAGGGCACCAAAATGGTTCCTTGCGACTTTATCGCACCGGCAGTGACCCACAATGCGCTGTCTGATCATCATCAGAAGCTGCTGTCTAACTTCTTCGCGCAGACCGAAGCGCTGGCGTTTGGTAAAGCCCGCGATGTGGTCGAGCAAGAGTATCGCGATCAGGGTAAAGATCCGGCGACGCTGGACCACGTTGTCCCGTTCAAAGTGTTTGAAGGCAACCGTCCAACCAACTCCATCCTGCTGCGCGAAATCACGCCGTTCAGCCTGGGTGCGCTGATTGCGCTGTATGAGCACAAAATCTTCACGCAGGGCGCTATCCTGAATATCTTCACCTTCGATCAGTGGGGCGTAGAGCTGGGCAAACAGCTGGCTAATCGCATTCTGCCGGAGCTGGGTGACGATAAAGATATTAACAGCCATGACAGTTCAACAAATGGTCTGATTAATCGCTATAAATCCTGGCGCGGATAATTAATATTCCCATATCAATGCCGGCGAAATGCCGGCATTTTTTTATCGGATAATTCCGGTTGTCCGTTACCTGGCGCAAATTTCTATTCTGAGTTTATTCCGAAAAGGCTGATTACCCTGTTAATCACTACGGGTAATTTTAGGAATATACGGAGATTTACTGGTTGTGATTTTATTATAACCATCTGAATTTTATTATCTTATTTTATATTCTTTAGTGGATTGTATTTCCTTTCATCCATTTATCCTAAAACCGCCTTGCTATTTCCCCGTTCGCCAATCCGTCTGCTTTAGTTGTGTATACTCGAATCCGCCCGAATTTCTTTTTGGGCAAATCTCCATTCATTCATTGAAGGGAAATTGTTATGAAAAAAGTACTGTATGGCATTTTTGCCATATCTGCGCTTGCGGCGACGTCTGTCTATGCGGCTCCGGTTCAGGTCGGAGAAGCAGCAGGCTCGGCAGCAACGTCTGCGTCAGCGGGAAGTTCTACCGCGACCGCAACGAGCACCGTAGGCTCAGCCGTGGGTGTCGCTCTGGCGGCAACCGGTGGCGGTGATGGCTCCAATACCGGAACCACGACCACCACGACAACAAGCACTCAGTAATAACGGGTGTATTAACCATAACCACACTTCGGTGTGGTTATTTCGCCCCTTCGGAGAAGAGTCGTGAAGCGACCTGCAATCATCCTGATTTGCCTGCTTTTGCAGGCGTGCTCAGCCACCACTAAAGGGCTGGGACATTCACTGTGGGACAGCGTCTTCGGTACGCCCGGCGTCCATCTTACCGATGATGATATCCAGAACATGCCGTATGCCAGCCAGTACATGCAGTTAAACGGGGGACCGCAACTGTTTGTGGTACTCGCTTTCGCCGAAAACGGGCTGCAGAAATGGGTGACGCAGGATCAGGCCACCCTCGTGACACAGCATGGCCGAATCGTGAAAACCCTGCTCGGCGGCGACAACCTGCTTGAAGTGAACAACCTCGCGGCAGACCCGCTGATCAAACCCAATCAAATTGTGGATGGCGCAAGCTGGACGCGCACGATGGGCTGGACGGAGCACCAGCAGGTGCGATACGCCACCGCGCGGTCCGTTTTCCGCTGGGACGGCACTGACAGCGTAAAACTGGGTAGCGATGAAACTCAGGTACGGATCCTGGATGAAGAAGTCACCACCGACCAGGCGACCTGGCATAACCGCTTCTGGGTGGATGATGAAGGGCAGATTCGCCAGTCGTTGCAGTACCTTGGCGCTCATTACTTCCCGGTGAAAGCCACCCTGATCAAGGCGGCAAAACAATGAAAATCATAACAAGCCTTGCACTGTTTATGAGTCTGGCTGCGCCGCTGGCGTGGGCGGCGGGGACCGTTAAGGTCTACACCCCAGAGAACAAAGAGCCGAAAACCTTATCGAATGCCGAGCACCTCATTGATTTAGTCGGACAGCCCCGACTGGCAAACAGCTGGTGGCCAGGCGCGGTGATCAGCGAGCATCAGGCCACGGCGCTGGCAGAACAAAAACACAACGCCTTGCTGGCAAGACTGACCGGGCTGGCCGGGCAGGAAGAGGGTGACAGGGCCGCGGCCATTAACGCCATGCGCCAGCAGTTACAAGCCATCACGGTAACGGGACGGCAAAAGATTAACCTCGATCCCGATGTCGTGCGGGTGACGGACACCGGCAATCCGTCTCTGGAAGGGGAATATACCCTGTGGATCACCCCCCAGCCTTCCACCGTCACGGTGATGGGGCTGGTGAGTCACCCCGGCAAAAAACCGTTTACACCGGGACGCGACCTGGCGAGTTATCTGGATGATCAAAGCCTGCTGTCGGGCGCCGAACGCAGCTATGCGTGGGTGGTTTATCCCGATGGCCGCACGCAAAAAGCACCGGTGGCGTACTGGAATAAACGTCATATCGAACCCATGCCGGGCAGCGTGATTTTTGTCGGCTTTGCCGACCATTTCTGGACGAAGGCGTATGACGGGCTGAACACCGACATCCTTCATTCCCTGACGCAGCGGATACCGGATTAATGAAAAGAACTTATCTCTACAGCATGCTGGCGCTGTGCGTCAGCGCCGCCTGCCATGCCGAAACCTTTCCCGCTCCTGTCGGGCCGTCGCAGTCAGATTTTGGCGGCGTCGGCCTGATGCAAACGCCAACGGCACGCATGGCGCGCGAGGGCGAAATCAGCCTCAACTATCGCGACAACGATCAGTACCGCTATTACTCGGCTTCGGTGCAGCTGTTTCCGTGGCTGGAAACCACCCTGCGTTACACCGATGTGCGAACGAAACAGTACAGCAGCGTGGATGCTTTCTCCGGCGATCAGACCTACAAAGATAAAGCCTTCGACGTCAAATTACGCCTGTGGGAAGAGAGCTACTGGATGCCGCAGGTCTCCGTCGGCGCGCGCGATATCGGCGGTACGGGCCTGTTCGATGCCGAATACATTGTCGCCAACAAAGCCTGGGGACCGTTCGACTTCTCTCTGGGGATGGGCTGGGGCTATCTCGGTACCAGCGGGAATGTGAAAAGTCCGTTCTGCTCTTACAGCGATAAATACTGCTATCGCGATAACAGTTACCAGAAAGCAGGCTCGGTGAACGGCGATCAGATGTTCCATGGTCCGGCGTCATTGTTCGGCGGCGTGGAATACCAGACGCCGTGGCAACCGCTGCGCCTGAAACTTGAGTATGAAGGCAACAACTACACCGAGGATTTTGCTGGCAAGATCGAGCAGAAGAGCAAGTTTAACGTCGGCGCCATTTACCGTGTCGCCGATTGGGCCGACGTTAACCTCAGCTATGAGCGCGGCAACACCCTGATGTTTGGGGTCACGCTGCGAACCAACTTTAACGACATGCGCCCGTCATACAACGATAACGCGCGGCCAAAATATCAGCCGGAGCCGCAGGATGCCATCATACAGCACTCGGTGGTGGCCAATCAGCTTACCCTGCTGAAATACAATGCGGGCCTTGCGGATCCGAAGATCCAGACGCAGGGCGACACGTTGTATGTCACGGGAGAACAGGTCAAATACCGTGATTCCCGCGAAGGCATCGAACGGGCAAACCGGATCGTGATGAACGATCTGCCGGACGGGATCCGCACGATCCGCGTCACTGAAAATCGCCTCAATATGCCGCAGGTCACGACCGAAACGGATGTCGCCAGCCTGAAGCGTCATCTGGAGGGCGAACCGCTGGGACATGAAACCGAGCTGGTCCAAAAACGCGTGGAGCCGGTGGTTCCGCAAAGCACCGAGCAGGGCTGGTATATTGATAAATCCCGCTTCGATTTCCATATCGATCCGGTGTTAAACCAGTCGGTTGGCGGACCTGAAAACTTTTACATGTATCAGCTTGGCGTGATGGCAACGGCAGATCTGTGGATGACGGATCACCTGCTGACCACCGGGAGCGTCTTCGGTAACCTTGCCAATAACTACGACAAATTTAACTACACCAATCCGCCGAGCGACTCTAAGCTGCCGCGCGTGCGTACCCGCGTGCGTGAATATGTGCAGAACGATGTCTATGTGAATAACCTGCAGGCCAACTACTTCCAGTATCTCGGCAACGGTTTTTACGGTCAGGTGTACGGCGGTTATCTGGAAACCATGTACGGCGGCGCGGGCGCAGAAGTGCTCTATCGTCCGGTCGACAGCAACTGGGCGTTCGGCCTTGATGCCAACTACGTGAAACAGCGTGACTGGCGTAGCGCGCAGGACATGATGAAGTTCACCGATTACAGCGTGAAAACCGGCCATCTCACCGCCTACTGGACGCCGTCGTTTGCCCAGGACGTGCTGGTAAAAGCCAGCGTCGGTCAATATCTGGCGGGTGATAAAGGTGGTACGCTGGATATCTCCAAACACTTCGACAGCGGCGTGGTGGTGGGCGGTTACGCGACCATTACCAACGTGTCGCCAGACGAATACGGGGAAGGGGATTTCACCAAAGGGGTGTATGTGTCTATCCCGCTGGATCTCTTCTCGTCAGGCCCGACGCGCAGCCGTGCTGCGGTGGGCTGGACACCGCTGACGCGTGATGGGGGTCAGCCGCTGGGCCGTAAGTTCCAGCTGTATGACATGACCAGCGACCGGAGCGTGAATTTCCGCTGATACCCCTCACCCTAACCCTCTCCCCAAAGGGGAGAGGGGATCGTTCAGCGTCGTCTTTTCCCCTCGCTCCGGTACAGTGTGAGAGAGGGGATCGCCCGGAGCCGTCTTTTCCCCCTCGCCCTGTACAGTGTGGGAGAGGGGATCGCTCAGAGCCGTCTTTTCCCCTTGCCGCTGTACAGTGTGGGAGAGGGTATCGCCCGGAGCCGCCTTTTCCCCCTTGCCGCTGTACAGTGTGGGAGAGGTGAGCGCCCGGAGCCGCCTTTTCCCCCTTGCCCTGTACAGTGTGGGAGAGGGGATCGTTCAGAGCCGTCTTTTCTCCCTCGCCCCTTTGGGGAGAGGGCCGGGGTCAGGGGTCTCCTCGCCATTGCATAAAAACATAAGCAAAAAATATAGATCCCTGTCACATTTTTACGTTATACAAGTACCTCACCCCTGAGACCGAGGTGCTGTATGTCATCACTGACTCGCCCGCGCGTTGAGTTTATCTCAACGATTCTCCAGACCGTGCTGAGCCTCGGTTTGTTGAGTCTTGGCCTGATACTGGTCGTTTTTCTGGGCAAAGAAACGGTGCATCTTGCCGATGTGCTCTTCGCCCCTGAACAAACCAGCAAATATGAGCTGGTCGAAGGACTGGTGGTCTACTTTCTCTACTTCGAATTTATCGCCCTGATTGTGAAGTACTTTCAGTCTGGCTTTCATTTTCCACTGCGTTACTTTGTCTACATCGGCATCACGGCGATTGTGCGGCTGATCATCGTCGATCACAAATCACCGATCGATGTGCTGATCTACTCTGCGGCGATCCTGCTGTTAGTCATCACTCTCTGGCTGTGTAACTCTAAGCGGCTGAAACGCGAATAAAAAAATGGCGGCCCAAAGGCCGCCAAACAACAGTCACAAGTTAACTCGTCATCTTTCAGGTTGTTGATGCGTTGGCTGCGTTCGTTCACCCTGGTCACCTGTTTGAGCAAGCTCCCGGGATTCACTCACTTGCCGCCTTCCAGCACCCCGAAAGAGTGGGAGTTGGGTCAATACGTCAAAGTTGAGGGTTGCAGTGGCATAACATGATGAAACTTAACCTTTAACACCGCCCGCCGTGAGGCCGTTGACCAGCCAGCGCTGGGCCAGCAGGAACACCACGGTAATCGGGATGGCCGAGAGAACAGCGGCTGCGGCAAAGTCACCCCACAGATAGTTTTGCGGGTTGAGGTATTGCTGCATCCCCACTGCCAGCGTGTAGCTATTCACATCGCG
The DNA here is from genome assembly GCF_034046055.2 of Lelliottia sp. CFBP8978. NCBI lineage: Bacteria > Pseudomonadati > Pseudomonadota > Gammaproteobacteria > Enterobacterales > Enterobacteriaceae > Lelliottia > Lelliottia sp. CFBP8978. The sequence goes on from NZ_CM188253.1 coordinate 246,540, forward strand.
CAGGAGCAGGGAAGCGACCGGAACTTCGGTAATGGCCGCGATGAACGACAGAATAAACACCACCGCCAGAATCGGCACCGACAGTGGCAGCAGCACCAGGCGGAATGCCTGCCACGGCGTGGCGCCATCCAGTGACGCCGCCTCTTCCAGCGAGCCATCAATGGTTTCGAAATAGCCTTTAATCGTCCAGACGTGGAGGGCGATACCGCCCAGATACGCGAAGATCACACCGCCGTGGGTATTCAGACCGATAAACGGCACGTACTGGCCGAGACGGTCGAACAACGCGTACAACGCCACCAGCGACAGCACCGCCGGGAACATCTGGAAAATGAGCATGCTTTTCAGTAGCGTCGCTTTACCCGGGAAACGCATACGGGCAAAGGCATACGCGCAGGTGGTGGAGAGCGCCACAATCCCGATAGCGGTAATTCCGGCCACTTTGATGGAGTTCCACAGCCATAACAGCACCGGGAAAGGCGGCGGCGTCACGCGGCCATCGGCGTGTTCGACGCTGAAGCCCAGCGCCAGCTTCCAGTGCTCCCACGAGATCTGGTCCGGGATCAGGCTCCCGGTGGCGAAGTTCCCTTCACGCAGGGAGATGGCGATAACCATCAGCAGCGGGAACATAATGGCGGCGATAAAAATCAGCAGCCCTAAGTGCGTCACCAGCAGGCGAAGTTTTTGAGATTTGGGTTGTACCATAGCCATAATATTCTTTACTCCTTAATACCGCTCCAGGCTGTTTTGCTTGCCATTTTGAATGCTGGCAGTGCTCAGAATCCTCACGTACTTCGTGTACGCTCCGGTTCTTGCGCGCTGGCAGCGCCCAAACTGGCTGCGCCAATGACGCCTGGTGATTCCAGTTAGTCAAATTTCATACGTGTGGCTTTCAGGTTCACAATCGCCAGAGCGCCCACCAGCAGGAAGATCAGGGTGGCAATCGCCGCCGCCAGACCAAAGTCCTGACCACCGCCGCCTTCAAAGGCGATGCGGTAGGTGTAGCTCACTAACAGATCGGTATAGCCTGCTGGCGTAGTCGTTCCGAGACGGTCCGGGCTGCCGTTAGTCAATAACTGAATCAGTACGAAGTTGTTAAAGTTAAAGGCAAAACTGGCAATCATCAGCGGTGTCAGCGGCTTGATCAGCAGCGGGAGCGTAATCTTAAAGAAGTTCTGGAACGGGCCGGCGCCATCCATCGCGGAAGCTTCGTACAGATCGTCCGGAATCGCTTTCAGCAGGCCCATGCACAGGATCATCATGTACGGATAGCCGAGCCAGGTATTGACGATAATAATCATACTGCGGGCGGTGGTCGGGTCGCTGAACCAGGCCGGTTTGATGCCAAACAGCGCGCCCAGCATCATGTTGATTTCGCCAAAGCTCTGGTTAAACAGCCCTTTGAAAATCAGAATCGAGATAAACGACGGCACGGCGTACGGCAGAATCAGCAGCACGCGATAGATGGCTTTGCCTTTCAGCGATTCCCACTGAACAACACAGGCCAGCACCATGCCGACCGCCACGGTCAGAATGACCGTCAGGACCGAGAAGACGACCGTCCAGACGAAAATGGCGAAGAACGGCTTCTGGATGCCTTCGTCGGTGAAGACGCGGGTGAAGTTGTCCCAGCCGATGGTGACGGTATAGCCCGGGCTGAGTTTTTCGTCGCCCCAGTTGCCGTCAGCGTTAATGGACTGGTAGAAACCGATCTCGTTGTTCGGACGGTATTTCACGCCGCTCTGGTTGTTGGTGAGCGTACCGTCATCGGCTTTGGTATAGAGCGGCTGCGTGCCGGAGAACTGACGCAGCGAGCTCATGATCACTTTGCTTTCGTCCGGCAGAATCGCGGTGAGTTGCGTCAGCGCCTGACGGTTCTGGGTAATGATGCGCAGATTCGCGCGCTCGCCTTCCGGCAGAGCATCGGCTTCTTTCAGCGTTAGCTTCTGTTCGCCGCCAAATTTGAAGGCGTCGGAGACATAGTTTTTGCCGCTCTCGTCGTCTGTCAGGGCCAGCTTCCACTCGTCACCCGCCGGATATAAACCAAAGTTAAAGCTTTTCCCGGCCTGATAGGAGCGGTCCATCAGCACCTGCTGGGCGCGTTCCTGCGCGAGCTGGTTGGTGCTGCTGTAGTTAGTGAATGCGATAGCGATAGTACAGATCAGCGGGAAGAGCACGAACAGCCCCATCCCGGCCACACCCGGATAGACATAACGCCAGGCATAGGCTTTACGATTGGCGAAAATATACAGGCCAACTGAGCTTAAAATCAGCGTCATGATGGCGAACAGGTACTCCCCCTGCACATACATTAAAACAACAAGGTAACCCACCAGTAAGCCCAGCAGACCTATCACTGACCATTTCAGCGTGTCGCTTTGCCACCCGTGTTTCTTTTTAATGACATCCATGGGGATATTCCTCTACAGCTTGATTTGTTCTCCCTCTCCCCTCAGAGGAGAGGGTCGGGATGAGGGGAAACATGCGACCTCACCCTAACCCTCTCCTGAAAAGGGAGAGGGGATAAAAACATTACTTCGTGATACGACCCTGCGCATCTTTCAACGCGGCATCGACAGTCTGACGACCGCTTGCTGCGTTAATGACGGCGGTACGAGTGGCATACCAGAACGCCGCCATTTGCGGGATATTCGGCATGATTTCGCCTTTCTGGGCGTTATCCATTGTGGCGGCAATACGCGGGTCTTTCGCGAGCGTATCCTGGAAGGATTTCAGGGCAACAGCGCCCAGCGGTTTATCCTTGTTCACTTCACCCAGACCCTGGTCGGTCAGCAGATAGTTTTCGAGGAACTCTTTCGCCAGCTCTTTGTTCGGGCTGGCGGCGTTGATACCTGCGCTCAGCACGCCAACGAACGGTTTTGACGCTTTGCCTTTAAAGGTTGGCAGCAGTGCGACGCCGTAGTTAATTTTGCTCTTGTCGATATTGGTCCAGGCCCACGGACCGTTAATGGTCATCGCGGTTTCACCCTTGTTGAACGCCGCTTCGGCAATGGAGTAATCGGTATCCGCGTTCATATGTTTGTTTTTAATCAGGTCGACCAGGAAGGTCAGACCGGCTTTCGCGCCAGCGCTGTCCACGCCCACGTCTTTCACGTCATATTTGCCGTTTTCAAACTTAAAGGCGTAACCGCCGTCGGCAGCAATCAGCGGCCAGGTGAAGTACGGTTCTTGCAGGTTGAACATCAGCGCGCTCTTACCCTTCGCCTTCAGCTCTTTGTCCAGAGCCGGGATCTCTTCCCAGGATTTTGGCGGGTTCGGAACGAGGTCTTTGTTGTAGATCAGGGAGAGGGCTTCAACCGCCACCGGATAGGCGATCAGTTTGCCGTTGTAACGCACTGCGTCCCAGGTGAACGGGAACAGTTTGTCCTGGAAAGCTTTATCCGGAGACACTTCAGCCAGCAGGCCAGATTGCGCGTAGCCGCCGAAACGGTCATGCGCCCAGAAGATAATGTCCGGGCCATCGCCGGTGGCGGCAACCTGCGGGAATTTCTCTTCCAGCTTGTCCGGGTGTTCAACGGTGACTTTGATGCCGGTGTCTTTCTCGAATTTCTTACCCACTTCGGCCAGGCCGTTATAGCCTTTGTCGCCGTTAATCCAGATAACCAGTTTACCTTCTTCAATTTTGGCGAGAGCCGGTGCGGAAATCATCATTGCTGCCAGGGCGGACAATGCGAAAACGCGTGCGCCAGTATTGATTTTCATATCTGCCATCCTTTTTGGTGATGTGCTCGTGGATACACTGAGGTGGTTCAACGTGACTCAGTCTCCTTATTTGACATCCTCTTTCCATCCTCCCTGATGCTACGCCCCACCCCCTCTTTGTGTGATCCGTGTTGCATAAATTTGAGTTATGAGTCCTGGCGCACACAAAAACACCCTGAATTTTGCCGTCTGCATCACGAATTTAGCCGCAGCCCGCCTGAGACAGGGGCAGAAGCGGTTCTCTCATCCTCCCGCCTCCTCCCCCATAAAAAAGCGAGGGGGTGGAGGATTCACACACGTTATAGATGCCCCATAGTCAGCCCATCTTGAATGTTTCTGTCGGTGACAGGTTGTAACGAAGGGAGAAGGGCATGGCGAGCGTACAGCTGCGGAATGTAACGAAAGCCTGGGGCGACGTAGTGGTGTCTAAAGACATCGATCTCGACATCCACGAAGGTGAATTCGTGGTGTTTGTCGGTCCGTCTGGCTGCGGTAAGTCAACGCTGCTGCGTATGATTGCTGGCCTGGAAACGATCACCAGTGGCGATCTGTTTATTGGTGAAACGCGCATGAATGATATCCCGCCAGCGGAACGCGGCGTCGGCATGGTGTTCCAGTCCTACGCGCTTTATCCCCATCTTTCCGTTGCCGAGAATATGTCGTTTGGCCTGAAGCTGGCCGGCGCGAAAAAAGAGGTGATCAACCAGCGCGTCAATCAGGTTGCCGAAGTGCTGCAGCTGGCGCATCTGCTGGAACGAAAACCGAAAGCGCTGTCCGGCGGGCAGCGTCAGCGTGTGGCGATTGGCCGTACGCTGGTGGCCGAACCGCGCGTATTCCTGCTTGATGAACCGCTTTCTAACCTGGACGCCGCTCTGCGCGTTCAGATGCGTATCGAAATCTCCCGTCTGCACAAACGTCTTGGCCGCACGATGATTTACGTCACTCACGATCAGGTCGAAGCGATGACGCTCGCCGACAAAATTGTGGTGCTGGACGCTGGCCGCGTCGCGCAGGTGGGTAAACCGTTAGAGCTTTATCACTATCCGGCTGACCGTTTTGTTGCGGGCTTTATTGGCTCGCCAAAGATGAACTTCCTGCCGGTAAAAGTCACCGCAACAGCCATCGAACAGGTGCAGGTGGAACTGCCGAACCGTCAGCAGATTTGGCTGCCAGTGGACAGTGCCAACGTGCAGGTTGGGGCAAACATGTCCCTGGGTATTCGCCCTGAGCATTTACTGCCGAGCCACATCGCCGATGTGACGCTGGAAGGGGACGTTCAGGTTGTCGAACAGCTAGGCCACGAAACACAGATTCATATCCAGATCCCCGCCATCCGTCAGAACCTGGTTTACCGCCAGAATGACGTGGTGTTGGTAGAAGAGGGTGCCACATTCGCTATCGGTTTGCCGCCAGAGCGTTGCCATCTGTTCCGAGAAGATGGCACTGCATGTCGTCGGTTGCACAAAGAGCCAGGCGTTTAAGCATTCCAAAAACGACACTTCACCCTTCGCGCTGCAGCCAACGAAGAGGCAGCCCGAAGAGTGGCGTGTAATAAGAAAAGCAATGATCTCAGGAGATAGAATAATGATTACTCTGCGCAAACTTCCTCTGGCAATCGCCGTGACTGCGGGCATTTTGTCTGCTCACGCGGGCGCCGTCGACTTTAAAGGTTATGCTCGTTCCGGCATCGGCTGGACCGGGAGTGGCGGCGAACAACAGTGCTTCCAGGCAACCGGTGCGGATGCTAAATATCGTCTCGGTAACGAATGTGAAACCTACGCGGAAATTAAATTAGGCCAGGAAGTGTGGAAAGAAGCGGACAAGAGCTTTTATTTTGACTCCAACATTGCCTATAAAACCTCTCAGCTGAATGACTGGGAAGACAGCAACACGCCAGCTGTGCGTGAGTTTAACGTCGTAGGTAAAAACCTGATTGATTCACTGCCAGGGGCAAATATTTGGGCAGGTAAGCGTTTCTATCAACGTCATGACGTCCACATGATCGACTTCTACTACTGGGATATTTCCGGTCCTGGTGCGGGTCTGGAAAACATCGACGTTGGTATCGGTAAACTCTCTCTCGCAGCAACCCGCTCTTCTGAGTCCGGTGGTTCTTCCGCATTCGGCGATCGCGATCCGAACACGGGCCTGCGCACCTATAACAACAAAGTGCCAAACGACGTGTTTGACGCGCGTTTAGCCGGTATGGAAATCAACCCAGGCGGCACGCTGGAACTGGGTGTTGACTACGGTCACACCAACATTCCTGACGACTACTACCTGCAACCGGGTGCATCGAAAGATGGCTGGATGTTCACTGCTGAACACACCCAAAGCATGATGAAAGGTTTCAACAAGTTTGTGGTGCAGTACGCCACCGACTCGATGATTTCTCAGGGTAAAGGTCAGGCTCGTGGCGGTTCCGTTGATAACGACGGTAGCCTGATCCGCGTCCTCGACCACGGTGCCATTACCCTGGCGGATAACTGGGACCTGATGTACGTCGGTATGTATCAGGATATCGATCGTGACAACAACCAGGGCTCCACCTGGTACACCGTGGGCGTGCGCCCAATGTACAAATGGACGCCGATCATGAGTACTTTGCTTGAGGCGGGTTACGACAACGTCAAATCTCAGGAAACCGGCGATCGTAACAATCAGTACAAAATCACCCTGGCACAACAGTGGCAGGCAGGCGACAGCATCTGGTCTCGTCCGGCGATTCGTGTGTTTGCAACTTATGCCAAGTGGGATGAGAAATGGGGCTACGTGAAGACCGATTCTGACGGTAACTTCTCGTCTGCTGCGGCAAGCAACAGCACTGTTACGCCATTTGGCACCACCAGTCGTGGCGATAGCGACGAGTGGACCTTCGGCGCTCAGATGGAAATTTGGTGGTAATTCAGGTTCTTCCTTTGTGAAAGAGGGGCGTCAGCCCCTCTTGCTAATACTCCCCGTACTTCCTGGAAAGTATGCGCTATTGCCTGGCTACCATGCTTTCATTCAATGAGGTCATAATAATGAAAAAAAGTCTCTTAGCACTCTGCCTGGCGGCGGGCATGCTTTCCGCATTACCGGCAGTGAGCCTCGCTGACGTCAATATTGTTCCGCAGAACACAGCGGCTGCCCCGGCCATTCCATCAGCCGCGCTGCAAAGCCTGAACTGGACGCCGGTCAATGTGTCACAAACGCAGACCATTGAGCTTGCAAATACCGGGCAGACTCTCAATGTTCCGGGCATCGCTGGGCCTGTGGCGGCCTGGAGCGTGCCTGCCAATCTGGGTGAATTAACGTTAACGATTGTCAGTGAAGCCGACAAAACACCGTCAGTTTTTGCCCCAAACGTGCTGGTACTGGATCAGAATTTGGCTCCTGCAGCCTATTTCCCGAGCAGTTATTTTACCTATCAGAAACCTGGCGTGATGTCGGCTGATCGCCTTGAAGGGATCGTCAAACTGACGCCTGCGCTGGGTCAGCAAAAAATATATCTGCTGGCGTTTACCACACCTGAAGATTTACAGCGCACCACCAAAATGATCGATCCGGCAAAATCTTATGCTCAGGGGGCGGGTAACGCTATCCCTGATATTCCGGATCCAATCGCCCGCCACGTCACGAATGGCACCTTGAAACTCAAAGTTCAAACGAATTCCAGCTCCAGCATTTTAGTAGGCCCGCTGTTTGGTTCATCGGGCCAGGCGTCAGTGACCGTCGGCAACACCGCTGCGCCAGCCACCGCGTATTCAGCGCCTGCAATGGCGGCGCCAGCCCCAGCCCCGGCGAGTGTTCCCGCCGCCCCGGCTCCTGCGAAAAAAGCCGAGCCTGTGCTTAACGATACCGAAACTTACTTCAATACAGCCATCAAACAGGCAGTTGATCGCGGCGATGTCGACAAAGCGCTGAAACTGCTGGATGAAGCCGAGCGTTTAGGTTCAACCACTGCCCGTTCCACCTTTATCAGCAGTGTAAAAGGCAAGGGGTAACTATCTCCCCACAGTGCTGATTTTGTCCGTAGTTTAGTGCGCCTGAGTGGGCGCACTTTTTTTTGTGCAGCAAAAGCTGTTGCATCGCTGTTGCGATAATGATCGCTAATCGGCGTTTGAGCGCCCCCTGTCTTCGTTTCTGCGATACAATAGCCAAACGTTATGTATCGGAGAATCTGGCATGTCACACCCTGCGCTAACGCAACTGCGTGCGCTGCGCTATTTTGAAAACATCCCCGCACTTGACCCGGCGCAACTGGACTGGCTGCTGCTGGAAGATTCCATGACGAAACGTTTTGAGCAGCAGGGAAAAAAAGTCACGGTGACGCTGATTCAGGAAGGTTTTGTCTCCCCCGATGCGGTCATCAGTGAACTGCCGCTGTTGCCTCAAGAAGAACGCTACTGGCTGCGTGAAATTTTGCTCTGCGCAGACGGTGTGCCCTGGCTTGCCGGACGCACGGTGGTCCCTGAATCCACGCTTTCGGGACCGGAGCTGGCATTGCAACAACTGGGCAAGACTCCGCTGGGGCGCTATCTTTTTACCTCGTCCGAGCTAACCCGTGATTTTATTGAGATTGGTCGCGATGCCGATTTGTGGGGACGCCGTTCCCGCCTTCGCTTAAGCGGCAAGCCGTTAATGCTGACGGAGCTGTTTTTGCCGGCATCGCCGTTGTACTGAGAGGAAACGAAAATGGAGTGGAGTCTGACGCAAAATAAGCTGCTGGCGTTTCACCGCTTAATGCGTACTGATAAACCCATCGGCGCATTGTTGCTGTTATGGCCAACGCTGTGGGCGCTATGGGTCGCCACCCCGGGGTTACCGCCGCTGTGGATACTGGCGGTCTTCGTGGCGGGTGTCTGGCTGATGCGCGCAGCGGGCTGTGTGGTCAATGACTATGCGGATCGTAAATTTGACGGGCATGTAAAACGCACCGCCAACCGTCCGTTACCGGGCGGTCAGGTCACCGAGAAAGAGGCGCGTACGCTGTTTGTGGTGCTGGTGTTACTCGCTTTCCTGCTGGTGTTAACGCTCAATACCATGACGATTTTACTCTCAGTCGCGGCGCTGGCGCTGGCATGGGTCTATCCGTTTATGAAGCGCTACACCCATCTGCCGCAGGTGGTGCTGGGTGCGGCGTTTGGCTGGTCGATCCCCATGGCGTTCGCCGCCGTCAGTGAATCCGTGCCCCTGAGCTGCTGGCTCATGTTCCTCGCCAATATTCTGTGGGCCGTTGCCTATGACACGCAGTACGCCATGGTCGACAGAGATGATGATCTGAAGATTGGTATCAAGTCGACGGCAATTTTGTTTGGCCGTCATGACAAACTGATCATCGGGATACTGCAGGTTGCTGTCCTGGCGCTGATGGTGCTGATAGGTTATCTGAACGGGCTGAACTGGGCGTTCTACTGGTCAGTGCTGGTGGCTGGATTGCTGTTCGTGTATCAGCAAAAATTGATTGCTCAACGCGAGCGCGACGCCTGTTTCAAAGCGTTTTTGAATAACAACTATGTCGGCCTGGTGTTGTTTATCGGCCTGGCGATGAGTTACTGGTCATAAGTAAAAGCAAACGGCAGCCTCTGGGCTGCCGTTTTAGTGTTTGCGCCCTCTCTACGGGCGAGTACCTGGCGAGAGGGCGTGGTGAGGGCATCTGACTGCCCCCTTTATTACTCGTCCTGCGTCGCGCTCTCAATGGTTAAGCGCACGTCGGAGGTAATCAGTTCTGCCAGCATCTGATAAACCTTCATCGTCTCTTCAGGCTCTGCATCTCCGGTGTCGCTGATATAGCCTTCGTCACGCAGCGTCAGCACCAACGAGCTAAATACCGCTTTATCGAAGAATTCTGGGGCGTTAATGCCGTGCAGGACGGACAAACGCTGAGCCAGCGTACGGCTCTCTTTTTCCAGTGTTCCGCGGTTGATAGACGGGTTAGCGCTCAACAGCCAGAAGGTGATCGCGTAGCGTTGCAGCGTCTCGCGTGCGCCCGCTGCCAGCAGTTGCAGCGTGCGGGAGCGTGATGGATTGATCAGCAGCTCGTCATCTTTCACCGTCAGCAGACCCTGGCGGAGCAACTCTTCCGTCAGTTTATCCAGCTCAATTGCCAGCTCCTCTTTGCTCCAGCGCAGGAACAGCTCCGCTTTCAGCATCGGGTAGAGCGTTTCAACATGGCGCAGCAATTCCTGACGGGAGATGCGACGATGTTGGGTGATGATCGCGGCCATCAGCGACGGCAACATCAGCATATGGGTGATGTTGTTGCGATAGTACGTCATCAGTACCGCCTGCTCGCGCGGCAGAATGATGATATCGCCAATCGTATCTTTCTCGACTTCAAACTTGTTCATCTGCAGCGCGTGATCGATCAGTTGACCCGCGGTGGTAGAAGGAACGGTAGAGTCGGTAGAGTACGGAACATTACGCATAATGCTCAGATAGCAGTCGAGCTGTTCGGTCAGCTGTTCACGCGTTAGGGAACGCTGACGCGATGCCAGCAGCGCCGTAACGCACAGGTTCATGGCGTTAGCCGCCCCGGCGTTGTTAATGCGCACCATCAAATCGGCGGCGATGCTGTTAACCGTCGGCGTCAGCCACGCAGGACGAATCGCCTCGATCGGATCGATAGATTCGCGCCATTCCGGCACATGCTGATTCAGATAGGTCATCAGCGGCATCGGTTCGCCAAAGTTCACGTAGCCCTGACCAAGATTACGCAGTTTGCTCAGGCCTTTCAGCATCTGCGGCAGGCTCTCTTTCTCTTTGGTCGCGCCGCGCAACTCTTTGGCGTAAGTACCCACTTCCATCACGTGCTCGTAGCCGATGTAAATAGGCACTAACGTGATTGGGCGCGTGCCGCCACGCAGCATCGCCTGAATGGTCATCGACAGCGTACCGGTTTTAGGATCAAGCAGTCGGCCGGTGCGCGAACGCCCACCTTCGACAAAGTATTCAACGGAATAGCCGCGGCTGAACAGCTCGCCCAGATATTCGCGGAACACGGTGGAATAGAGCTTATTGCCCTTGAAGGTACGGCGGATAAAGAACGCGCCCAGGCGGCGGAAAATCGGGCCTGCTGGCCAGAAATTCAGGTTGATACCGGCAGCAATGTGCGGCGGCACCAGCCCCTGGTGATAAAGCACGTACGAAAGCAGCAGATAATCCATGTGGCTGCGGTGGCAGGGCACATAGACGATCTCGTGACCGTCGTGAGCCAGCTGGCGCACGCGCTCGGCGTTATGGACGTTAATCCCCTGATAGAGACGGTTCCAGGTAAAGCTCAGGATACGGTCAGACAGGCGGATCATTTCATACGAGAAATTCGCCGCAATCTCTTCCATCAGGGCGATAGCGTTCTGCTGGGCTTTCTCGTGAGAGATTTTCTTGCTGCGCGCTTCATCTTCAACCGCGCGGGCAATCGCTTTGGATGCCAGCAGTTTATTAAACAGATCCTGACGCGCGGGCAGGCGTGGCCCAACGGCCGCCAGGCGCTGACGGGCGAAGTGCATACGGGCGACGCGGGCCAGTTTTTGCGCGATGATTTTATCGGTACCGTGTTCGTCAGCCATGCGGCGCAAGGAGACGGACGGCGAGAAACGCACAAAACTGTCGCGTCCCAACCATGAAACGGCAAAGAATTTTTGAATGCCGTTAAGCATACGCAGTGGCGGATTTTCTTCGCCTTTCTGACGTCCCGGACGACGACCAAACATCACCGACACCGGCACCATCTGGACATCCAGATCGGGGTTGCTGCGGTGCAGATCGAGGTAGTCGTGGAACAGCTTGATGGACTCTTCCTTCGGCGTGTAATAGGTAAACACGCGAGGCCCGCCGTGAATAAACACGTAGCGTGGCAGCAGAGTGCCATCGACCTCAAGGGGTTCAAGCGGATCGGGTAAGTCGTGCGCCAGACATTGGGCGCGCAGCGTCAGTAAGTCTGCCTTCGAGTTGTAAGGCAAAACGTACATAATAGGGCGCGAGGTATCGAGCCCTAATTCCAGCGCAGGTTCCGCCGGGATAGACTTACTTTTTACCAGGACGCTTAATGGTAAATTAAGTAATTTGTAGTAAATTCGTGGCCAGCCGGACATAAACGATGTAAAGCCTCTGGTTAATAATGCAATTGCGGCGCAAGGATAACAGAAAGCGCGCAAAATTTCTGTTGTTACCCGTCATACTTCAGGCTGCGGCGATACGCGTCGCAGCGAGAGTGATTGACGCTAAATCTAAGAAAAGGTTCTTTTAATGGCCAATAATACCACTGGGTTAACCCGAATCATCAAAGCTGCCGGATATTCATGGAAAGGTTTCCGCGCCGCATGGATCAATGAGGCTGCTTTCCGCCAGGAAGGGGTTGCCGCCATCATCGCGGTGATCATCGCCTGTTTCCTTGATGTGGATGCGATCACCCGCGTTCTGCTCATTGGTTCGGTTCTTCTGGTGATGATAGTGGAAATTCTCAACAGTGCTATTGAAGCGGTGGTGGATCGTATCGGTTCTGATTTCCACGAGCTCTCAGGCCGTGCGAAAGACATGGGTTCTGCCGCCGTGTTGCTGGCGATTATCATCGCTGCCATCACCTGGGGCACGCTTCTTTGGTCACATTTTCGATAAGCCTTCCAGATTCAAATAAGTCTCTGGTTTTTTGTGCAGTTTTTGGTTCCAAATTCACCTTTGACTGTATATACTCACAGCATAACTGTATATACACCCAGGGGGCGGAATGAAAGCGTTAACGGCCAGACAGCAAGAGGTGTTTGATCTGATCAGAGATCATATCAGCCAGACGGGAATGCCCCCGACGCGTGCGGAAATCGCACAGCGCCTGGGCTTCCGTTCTCCAAATGCCGCTGAAGAGCACCTCAAAGCGCTGGCACGTAAAGGCGTCCTTGAGATTGTCTCCGGCGCTTCACGCGGCATCCGTCTGCTGGTGGAAGAAGAAGAAGGCCTGCCACTCGTGGGGCGCGTTGCAGCGGGTGAGCCTTTGCTGGCACAGCAACATATCGAAGGGCATTATCAGGTCGATCCTGGAATGTTTAAACCGAGTGCTGATTTCCTGCTGCGCGTCAGCGGTATGTCCATGAAGGATATCGGTATCCTGGATGGCGATCTGTTGGCAGTACATAAAACGCAGGATGTGCGTAACGGGCAGGTTGTTGTTGCGCGTATTGACGACGAAGTTACGGTTAAGCGACTGAAAAAACAGGGTAACTCTGTTCAGTTGTTGCCAGAAAACAGCGAGTTCTCTCCGATTGTTGTGGATTTGCGCGAGCAGACTTTCACTATTGAAGGGCTGGCAGTTGGCGTTATCCGTAATGGTGAGTGGCTGTAATTTCTCTCTGACAGGCTGTGGTCCCACCGCAGCCTGGCTGTGTTCTTCCCTTCCCGGTAATTGCTCATGTCTCTGCTGACCTCTTCAGACAAGGCATTGTGGCGTCTCGCCCTGCCCATGATCTTCTCCAATATCACCGTACCCCTTCTCGGTCTGGTCGATACGGCTGTCATTGGTCATCTGGACTCTCCGGTTTATCTGGGAGGCGTAGCGATCGGCGCTACGGCGACCAGTTTCCTCTTCATGCTGCTCCTCTTTTTGCGCATGAGCACGACGGGGCTTACCGCTCAGGCTTTTGGCGCCAAAGATCCGCGGCGTCTGGCACGGGCGCTGGTTCAGCCGCTGATCCTCGCCCTGGGTGCAGGTTTGCTGATTGTGCTGTTGCGTACTCCCCTGATCGATCTGGCGTTGCAGATTGTGGGCGGGAGCGAAGCCGTGCTGGAGCAAGCGCGACGTTTTCTGGCTATCCGCTGGCTCAGCGCTCCGGCCTCCCTGGCGAATCTGGTGCTGCTCGGCTGGTTGCTTGGCGTTCAGTATGCCCGGGCGCCGGTGATCCTGCTGGTGGTAGGAAATCTCCTCAATATTGTTCTCGATTTGTGGCTGGTGATGGGCCTGCACATGAATGTGCAGGGGGCGGCTCTGGCGACCGTCGTGGCAGAATACGGCACATTTTTCATCGGCTTGTGGATGGTTAAACGGGTGCTCGCGATGCGTGGCATCTCGCTGACGATGCTCAAAACTGCGTGGCGTGGCAATATTCGTAAACTGCTGGCGCTGAACCGCGACATCATGCTGCGCTCGTTGCTGCTACAGCTCTGCTTTGGCGCGCTGACGGTTTTTGGCGCGCGTTTAGGTCCAGAGATCGTGGCCGTCAATGCCGTACTCATGACGTTACTGACCTTCACGGCCTACGCGCTGGATGGCTTTGCCTACGCCGTAGAAGCCCATTCCGGGCAAGCCTACGGTGCGCGGCAAGCGGGGCAATTGCAGGACGTGTGGCGTGCCGCGTGCAGGCAATCTGGCCTGGTGGCGCTCGTTTTTGCGCTGAGCTATGCCTTATTTGGTAATCACATTGTGGCGCTACTGACCACATTGCCTGAGTTACGCGAGCTGGCGAGTCATTACATCTTCTGGCAGGTCTTGTTGCCGGTGGTGGGGGTCTGGTGCTATTTGCTGGATGGTATGTTTATTGGCGCGACGCGCGGCGCGGAAATGCGCAACAGCATGGCCGTGGCGGCAGCGGGCTTCGCCTTAACCCTGTTGACACTTCCGTGGCTCGGAAACCACGGTTTGTGGCTGGCTCTGGCCGTATTTCTGGCGCTGCGGGGCCTGTCGCTGGCCCTTATCTGGCGTCGTCACTGGCGCAAAAATACCTGGTTCCCATAGTGGCTTCGTTCGGCGAAATGGTTAAAGATTCTGAATCTCAACACGCATACCGAATCCTTATCTACAATTATTATCACGTCCAGCAGGAAATGAACGTAACGGACGATACGAATTTACTTGATAACCGAACGATGAGGAATTGATTATGAATAAAGACGAAATCGGCGGTAACTGGAAACAGTTCAAAGGTAAAGCGAAAGAACAGTGGGGTAAACTGACCGACGATGACGTAACCGTCATTGAAGGTAAACGCGAACAGCTTGTCGGTAAGATTCAGGAACGATATGGCTACGCGAAAGACCAGGCGGAAAAAGAGGTTGTTGACTGGGAAAAACGCAACGACTACCGCTGGTAAATGAGTTCTACCCGAACGTACATGGATGTACGATCTCTGAGGGCGGCTTATGCCGCCCGCTTACGTTAACGCGGCTTTTTCTTTACCAGTATCGAATGATCGTGCTGGCAATCGCTCTGGTGGCGACAGGCTTCTACTTCCACACAGGCTGAGCATAAGCCGTGCGCCTCAATCACATTGTGGCGAAGGGCAAATCCCATTTTCGCGGCCAGCGAATGCATAATATCTTCCACACCCTCTGCACCCTCTTCTTTGACCACTCCACAGCGATCGCAGATAAACATGGCGGACGTATGCGTCGGTTGATCGAACAGATGGCAAAGCACATAGCTGTTTGTTGATTCAACTTTATGCACAAAACCCTGTTCCAGCAGAAAATCCAGCGCCCGATAGACGGTGGGGGGTTTTGCCTGTGGCTCGCTTTCACGCAATAAATCGAGTAAATCATAGGCGCTGATGGCACCGGGTTGCAGGCTCATCAAACGCAAGACTTCAAGGCGCTGCGGGGTCAGGCGCACATTGCGTTGCGCGCAGAGCTTTTCAGCTTGCGCTAACAGCTCCTGCATCGTGGTCTTATCCATATAGCACCTCGAATCAAATTGACGGGAAACGCTCACTTTACCATGTTCTGCTCAAAACGCCGAGATCCACCACAGTGTGCTATACCTGAGCCATCGCAACACGAGAAACCCTTATGAAAAGACCTGACTGCATCAAACACTGGCGCGACGTCGAGGGCGCTGATGACTCAACCTATCCCGATAGCGACGAACGTTTTGCCATTGGCGCCCCGCTGGCCCGCAAGCTTGGACTCGGGCGTATCGGTATCCATCATGAGCGATTGCCGCCAGGCCGTCGTACCTCTTACCCTCATGCAGAAAGCGATGAAGAAGAGTTTATCTATGTCATTGAGGGATATCCGCAGGCGTGGATAAATGGCTACCTGTGGAAGCTGGAGCCGGGCGACAGCGTCGGTTTTCCGGCCGGAACCGGTGTGTGCCATACCTTTATCAATAACACTGATGACGAAGTACGACTGCTGGTCGTGGGCGAGGCAAACAAAAAGCATAATCGAATCTACTATCCGCTAAACCCGGTTTATGCCGCCACGCGAGAAGATCGCTGGGTCGATCATCCGCCGCAATTTTTTGGCCCTCACGACGGAAAACCTGGGCGAAAATAATATCCTCTTCTATAAATATTGAGGGCCGTCACACATAACAACAGGCCAAAGGGATGATTTAACTTAAGGAAATAGCGGGTCTTTTGGTTCTTATTCACAGCAATAGTTCGTCCCCGTTTGGGAGATAACTGACGGGGGTTGTTTAATAACAGATTATAAGACGAGCATACTGTGAAAAAAAATTTTAAATTTTCGGTGGTTAGCATCGCTGTCTCCCTGTTTATGGCAAACGAGGCGGGAGCAGCCAATACCTGGACAGAAGCGCGTAGCGACGCGATGGGCGGTACGGGCGTTGCATCAGGCAATTACGGTAGCGGAGCGTTCATTAACCCGGCACTGCTGGCAAAAGCAAAACCCGATGATGACATTACCGTTATTTTGCCTTCTGTTGGGGCACGCATTACAGACAAAGACAATCTTCAGGATGATATCGACGATATTAGCGACAAAGTCGATCATTATGATGACGTGATCAGCAACCTGACGGCGGCTGAAATCATCGCTAATCCGTTGGGCTCGGTGAATCAGTTCCAGAGCGCAGCGAAAGATCTGGCTGATGAACTTAATAACCTGAAAGGCAAAACCGCCCGTGCCAATGCAGGTGCAGGAATTGCGGTGAGTATTCCCAATAACGTGCTGGCGGTAGCCTTTGTGGCGAAAGGCAATGCTCACGCACGCGTCAGCTCATCTATCGATCAGCAGGATATTGATTACCTGCGCGGCATTCAAAACAGCAAAATTGTGGCCGGAGGCGTCGCGCTGGATGCCGCGTTAAACGGCTCGGATGAGATCACTAAAAACCTCAACTCTACGGCATCCGGTCGCGTGGCGATTGTTTCTGACTACGGTATCGCCGTCGCCCGACAGTTTGATATTGCCGATGTCCCGGTCTCCGTCGGTGTGACGCCAAAATTGCAAAAAACCTGGCTCTACAACTATACCACCTCCATCTACACCTACGACAGCAACGACTGGAACAGCAGCCGCTATCGTAATGACGATACCGGATTTAACGTTGATGCAGGTATCACGGCTGATTTTGGTGAGAACTGGACGGTCGGTTTGAGCGGGCAGAACCTGATGTCTCGCGATATCGACACCAAAGACGTGCGCATCCGCAATGGCCGCACGGGAGAAGTGGTCAACTATAAAGATACCTATCAGATCCGCCCTCTGGTGACGGCAGGCGTGGCCTGGCACACCGATCTCGTGACCCTCACCGCCGACGGTGACCTGACGGAAACCAAAGGCTTTAAAAGCGAGGAAAACTCGCAGTACGTAGGCGTCGGTGCGGAAGTGACACCGCTCAGCTGGCTGGCGGTTCGTGCGGGTTATCGTGCGGATGTGAAGGATAACGACAGCAACGTCTTTACCGGCGGTGTCGGCTTTGCGCCGTTCAACACGGTACACGTGGATCTGATGGGGCTGTACGGCGAAGACGAAACCTGGGGGGCTGGCGCGCAGTTAAGCGTGACGTTCTAAGGTCATCCGGAGGCCATGCGCCTCCGGCTTTTCTTTGTGCTATAGTAGCGCCCCTTTTCCACCAGATGCTTAAAACTTCGCCATGTCGTCAGAATCAAAGCCAACATTTCCAGCACACCGTTTTTCCATCGCCCCTATGCTCGACTGGACGGACAGACACTGCCGCTATTTCCTGCGCCAGCTCTCACGCCATACGCTGCTGTACACCGAAATGGTCACGACGGGTGCGATCATTCATGGTAAAGGCGACTATCTGGCCTACAGCGAAGAAGAGCATCCCGTTGCCTTGCAGCTGGGCGGCAGCGATCCGGCGGCGTTAGCGCATTGTGCGAAGCTGGCTGAAGAACGTGGCTATGACGAAATTAATCTCAACGTCGGTTGCCCGTCCGATCGCGTGCAGAACGGCATGTTTGGCGCCTGTCTGATGGGCAACGCGCAGCTGGTTGCGGACAGTATCAAAGCGATGCGCGACGTGGTGTCGATTCCGGTAACGGTAAAAACGCGTATCGGTATTGATGACCAGGACAGCTACCAATTCCTGTGCGATTTTATCAATACCGTTTCAGGGAAAGGTGAGTGTGAGATGTTTATCATTCACGCGCGCAAAGCCTGGCTCTCCGGCCTCAGCCCGAAAGAGAACCGCGAAATTCCACCGCTGGACTATCCACGCGTCTATCAGCTGAAGCGCGATTTCCCGCATCTCACCATGTCGATTAACGGCGGCATCAAGTCTCTCGACGAAACCAAAGCCCATTTAGACCATATGGATGGCGTAATGGTCGGCCGTGAGGCGTACCAGAATCCAGGCATTCTTGCCTCGGTCGATCGCGAAATCTTTGGCGTTGATGGCGCGGACAGCGACCCGGTGGCGGTGGTGCGAGCGATGTATCCCTATATTGAGCGTGAGCTGAGTAACGGAACCTATCTGGGGCACATTACCCGCCATATGCTGGGTCTGTTCCAGGGGATCCCCGGGGCGCGTCAGTGGCGTCGTTATCTGAGTGAAAACGCGCATAAAGCCGGGGCCGATATCGACGTCCTGGAGCATGCGCTGCGTCTGGTCGCGGATAAGCGATAATTTTCACTAAAAGATGGTCAAATTCACCACGCCCCGCCTGTCCTCGCGGGGCGTTTTTGTTTAAAATCAATGCATTAAAATTGGCACGTTTCTTGTAATACTCAGAGCATACTGTGATGCCTTACGTGGGAGAGAGCCATGCTGGAACTGCTATTTGTGGTTGGATTTTTTGTAATGCTGATGGCGACCGGAATTTCGCTGCTCGGTATTCTGGCAGCGCTGGTGGTGGCGACGGCGGTGATGTTTATCGGCGGGCTGTTTGCGTTGATGATTAAACTGTTGCCGTGGCTGCTGTTGGCGGTCGCTGTGGTATGGGTGATCAGGGCGATTAAAACACCAAAAGTTCCACAGTATCAGCGCAATAACCGCTTTCGTTACTAAGGGATTGAGGTATTCGTCACATACCTGCAACTTTTCCGGCAGCGATGCTTAGAACAGAATAGGATTTACTTATCAAATCTGTCACTATTGCTGCCGTTAACGAATTCATCGAGCTGTACCCTACATACAGCCGAACTAAAAAAAGAAAGGGCTTCCCACGGGAAGCCCTAATTCTTTTTAAGGGATCAGCAAACTCGACCCCTGCGTGACACGACTCTCCAGCACCTCATGCGCACGCTGCGCCTCGCTCAACGGATATTTCTGCTCAGCGGCCACATCCACCTTAATCACCCCACTGGCGATCAGTGAAAACAGCTCGTTGCTTGCCTCGGTCAACTCGTCACGGTTGGTAATGTAGCCTTGCAGGGAAGGGCGAGTCACATACAGCGAACCTTTCTGGTTAAGGATGCCCAGATTCACGCCGGTCACCGCTCCCGAGGCGTTACCAAAGCTCACCATCAGTCCGCGGCGCTGCAAACAATCCAGCGAGGCTTCCCAGGTATCTTTTCCGACCGAGTCGTACACCACGCGCAGCTTTTTACCGCCGGTTATCTCTTTCACGCGCTCAACAATGCTCTCTTCGCGATAGTTAATCACCTGCCACGCGCCGGCCTGTAATGCCCGCTGTGCTTTTTGCGCACTGCCGACCGTGCCGATTAACTTAGCGCCCAACGCTTTTGCCCACTGACAGGCGATAAGGCCGACACCGCCTGCCGCAGCATGAAACAGGAATGGCTCATCGGGTTTAATTTCGTAAGTTTTCCGCAGCAGATAATAGACGGTCAGCCCTTTCAGGAATGATGCTGCAGCTTGCTCAAACGAAATCGCATTCGGCAGGATAGCGGCTTTATCAGCAGGAACGTTGTGGATGGAACTGTACGCGCCCAGTGCGGACTGGGCATAGACCACGCGATCGCCTTCTTTAATATGTTTAACGCCGCTGCCCGTTTTCACCACGATGCCTGCGGCTTCGGTTCCCAGGCCGCTCGGCATGGCCGGTGGCGGGTAGAGGCCGCCGCGAATATAGGTGTCGATGTAGTTAATGCCAATGGCTTTGTTTTCGACCTGGACTTCATTTTCGCCAGGCGCAGCGGGAACAAATTCCACCGCTTTCAGCACTTCTGGCCCACCATGTTTCTGGAACTCAATGCGCGTTGCCATGCTCCCTCCGTCAGAAAAATATGGTAATCTTTCGACCCACTCTTTATCTCGGTAACTCCATTCACTATGGCAGGAAATAAACCCTTCAACAAACAGACTGAGCCTCGCGAGCGCGATTTGCAGGTAGCCGGGTTAAAAGTCCCGCCGCACTCGATTGAAGCTGAACAGTCGGTGTTGGGCGGTTTAATGCTGGACAACGAGCGTTGGGACGATGTCGCCGAACGCGTCGTATCCGACGATTTTTATACCCGTCCGCATCGCCATATTTTTACCGAAATGGCACGCCTGCAAGAGGCTGGCAGCCCTATTGATCTGATTACGCTGGCGGAATCGCTGGAACGTCAGGGGCAGCTGGACTCTGTCGGCGGGTTTGCTTATCTCGCAGAGTTATCGAAAAACACGCCAAGTGCGGCGAACATCAGCGCCTATGCGGACATCGTGCGTGAACGTGCCGTTGTCCGCGAGATGATCGCCGTCGCAAATGAGATTGCCGAAGCGGGCTTTGATCCGCAGGGGCGCACCAGTGAAGACCTGCTGGATCTCGCGGAATCCCGCGTGTTCAAAATTGCTGAAAGCCGCGCGAACAAAGACGAAGGCCCGCGCAATATTGCCGAAGTCCTCGATTCCACCGTTGCGCGTATCGAACAGCTCTTCCAGCAACCGCACGATGGCGTCACCGGCGTCAACACCGGCTATGACGATCTCAATAAAAAAACCGCCGGTTTGCAGCCGTCAGATCTGATTATCGTTGCGGCGCGTCCGTCGATGGGTAAAACGACCTTTGCGATGAACCTCGTCGAAAATGCGGCGATGTTGCAGGATAAACCGGTACTTATTTTCAGTCTTGAGATGCCATCGGATCAGATCATGATGCGTTCTCTGGCGTCACTGTCGCGCGTGGATCAGACCCGTATTCGTACCGGTCAGCTCGACGATGAAGACTGGGCGCGGATCTCAGGCACCATGGGTATTCTGCTGGAAAAACGGAATATCTATATTGATGACTCTTCCGGCCTGACGCCGACAGAAGTGCGTTCGCGCGCCCGTCGTATTGCCCGTGAGCACGGCGGTATCGGCCTCATCATGATCGACTACCTCCAGCTGATGCGCGTACCGTCGCTCTCGGATAACCGAACCCTGGAAATCGCAGAGATCTCCCGCTCACTGAAGGCGTTAGCTAAAGAGTTACAGGTTCCGGTTGTGGCGCTTTCGCAGCTTAACCGCTCCCTGGAGCAGCGAGCCGACAAACGCCCGGTCAACTCCGATCTGCGTGAATCGGGCTCCATTGAGCAGGATGCCGACTTGATCATGTTCATCTACCGTGACGAGGTTTATCACGAGAACAGCGACATGAAAGGCATCGCGGAAATCATCATTGGTAAACAGCGTAACGGCCCGATCGGGACGGTGCGCCTGACGTTTAACGGTCAGTGGTCGCGTTTTGATAATTATGCGGGACCTCAATACGACGACGAATAAATTTCCTTCACCCTTCACGCCGCAGGTGCGTTGACTGCGCTCGCTCACCCCAGTCGCTTAGTTCACTAAGCTCCCGGGGATTTGCGGGCTTGTCGCCTTCCTGCAACGCGAATGGTTTTGGAAATTCTTTTTTTATGAAGGAATTCAAATGCAAGCGGCAACTGTAGTCATTAACCGCCGCGCTCTGCGACACAATCTGCAGCGTCTGCGTGAACTGGCTCCCGCCAGCAAACTCGTTGCAGTCGTGAAAGCGAACGCTTACGGACACGGTCTTCTTGAGACCGCGCGAACGCTACCCGATGCCGACGCCTTTGGCGTCGCCCGTCTTGAAGAGGCTCTCCGCCTGCGAGCGGGGGGCATCACCCAACCCATTCTGTTGCTGGAAGGTTTTTTTGAAGATGCCGATCTGACGACGATTGCGGATCAGCATCTGCAAACGGCTGTGCATAATGAAGAGCAACTGATCGCCCTGGAGACGGTCCAGCTGAGCGAGCCGGTCACGGTGTGGATGAAACTCGACACCGGCATGCACCGTTTAGGTGTGCGTCCGGAGCAGGCTGAGGCGTTTTATCAGCGCTTAACCCAGTGCAAAAACGTGCGTCAGCCGGTGAATATCGTCAGCCACTTTGCTCGCGCCGATGAGCCAGAGTGTGGCGCAACGGAACGCCAGCTCGATATCTTTAATACTTTTTGCGAAGGCAAACCCGGTTTGCGCTCCATTGCGGCATCGGGCGGTATTTTGTTATGGCCTCAGTCCCACTTCGACTGGGCGCGGCCTGGCATCATCCTTTACGGCGTATCGCCGCTGGAGAGCAAACCCTGGGCACCTGATTTTGGCTTTCAGCCGGTGATGTCTCTGGTCTCCAGGCTGATTGCCGTGCGCGATCACAAAGCCGGCGAGCCGGTGGGCTACGGCGGCAGCTGGATTAGCGAACGTGATACCCGGCTGGGCGTAGTGGCGATGGGCTATGGTGATGGCTACCCACGGGCGGCCCCTTCCGGCACGCCGGTGCTGGTTAATGGTCGTGAAGTACAGGTCGTCGGGCGCGTGGCGATGGACATGATTTGCGTCGATCTGGGTCCGAATGCTGATGACAAAACGGGCGATCCGGTCGTCATGTGGGGCGAAGGATTACCCGTTGAGCGCATCGCTGAAATCACGAAAGTAAGTGCTTACGAACTTATCACGCGCCTGACGTCAAGGGTGGCGATGAAATTCGTGGATTAGTATGCCGCGTCCAGCAAACGTATCTTTGCTGGACGCGGACGGTTATTTGATCGCGTCGTAAACAGAATTATCGGCCAGGAAGTCTGAGGCTAAACCGGCTTGCGGTGAGAATCTCTCACCTCGAACAGATGAGAAGGGCGCCCCCGTGCTTGCGCATGACACGTAACGTTCGCCCTGATCTTTTTCAGTAAACCAGAGATACGAATAATCGTGCATTTGGTTATAGAGCGCGGCATTTGCGGCGATCCCTTGATGAAGTTCCAGCAGTTTTGCATCCGTCAAATTCAGCGTTTTAACGTGAGCCACTCCCCATCTTTTCAGACATGCCTCCGCTAAATGACGCACAATTGTGCCTGGCTCATACAGCACTTTTTCGCCATTATCACCGTTGACTGATGCGTTCCCCACAAGCGTTGCATGCCGACCAGCCATCGGATAGATATGCACGACGGTGGAGCGGTCTGTCTGAGGGATCACGCAGCTAAAGCCTTTTGAACGCTCATCTTTGGCATAAAATGCAACATACTCCCTGACATTATTCCCTAACGTCACTTTTTCACTCTGGAAGTTACCCATGCCCGGAACGGGGTCAATCGCAAAAATATTAACGGGTATTGTCGTCAATAACGGATCTTCAAGCATCGCGTTGGCCAGCATATGGCAGCTGATTCCCCCTCGACTCCAGCCCACCAGATTGATCTGAGTGGGGAGTATTTGTCCTTTCCGATAGGTCTTAATAATTTGCTGCTGCAATTGTTGCTGAGTGACTTTACGATCGCCATAGTCATATTTGCGCCACCAAAACGATCCCTCGACTTCAACATCCTGAATCGGAACGCCCGCTTTCTTAAGCTGATCGTAATTTTCTTTGGTCAGCTTCTCACGCTGCCAGTCAAAGTTACCTTTAATGATGTGAAGAGCATGCTGGATATTTTCTTTCCAGCCTTCGCCAGTGATTTGGCCTCGCAACTGGCTATATTCTCCGCTTTTTACCCACATCTCATCAGACTGAAGATTACCGCTCCCGGGGCCATCAATAATTACCCATTCTGCAAACTCCTTTCCTGAGTTATGTGTAGCCAGAGTGGAAACTAATTCCCCGTTCCAGTAATTAGCATGTGAGTCATCGAATTTATTAGAACCCGTACCGCAGAAGTAGATCGTTAATATAGTCATAAAATCCTCGTCGAAATATTAAGATATATAGGGTAGACACATGTGCAACTGAAGAGTAATCGAGTGATTAGTGTTATTGAATATGCTGTTAATCCTATGCGATTTTCTCCAGGTAATATGACGAGTTAAATTGAATTGACGCTTTTCTTTTTATTTAGCAGTGCTTAAATATTTTTCATGAAATATGACGTTTACCCTATGCCAAAAGATGTTTAAAAAGTCAGTCATTAGCACCCATACTAAAACTCGGAATAAGTTGATTGAATAATTCAAAAAAAGAGAAATCAGACGAGGTAAGTTGTGATGAATATATTGATGATCGATGAGTTACCGATCTACATTCACGGTATGAAAACTGAACTGAACAGAGTCATGCCGGAATGTACCGTTTTCGCTACAAACAGCTTTGATGATGCATTGACTATCCTTGAATCGACCCCGATCACAATCGTACTTATTGATGGGGAAATGAACTGTACAGACTTTATAAAAGAATTAACGATAAGCAGGGCGGCGTTACCCGTAGTCGTCATGTTGCGGAAGGTTGTAGACAGCATTTTTAATTTTTATATTCGGCAAAATGTCAAAGGCATTGTGACGAAGGAGCTTCCGGCGGAGAAAATCAGTCAGATACTGAATATGGTACTGTCTGGTGTCGTTTGTTTCCCTGAACAAGCCATTCTCCATCGCTCTCAACAGGCGGAATCACCCACCATTTATACACTGAGCCGACGCCAGCAGGAGGTGTTGAGGCTGCTGGCAAATGGTGGGACCAATAAACAGATTAGCAGACAGCTTAATATTAGTGCTGGCACGGTAAAAGTTCATCTTGAATCCATTTTTCATCGCCTTCAGGTCAATAATCGAACCCAGGCGGCGATGTTGTATTATAAATATATCGCTGACTAAATAAAAATATTCTGACTGTCCTGCAATCAACTGCTTGTTCCTCATGCTATGCTGAAAAAGTTAAAGCGCAACCGCGAATATTGTGTTGCGCTTTATTTTTTAATTCTTCAAGTAGAAGTAGCAAAGAATAACGACTAATGTTCCAAAATCCTGCATTAGCCAGAAAGGAAGACTATCGCTGAGTATATCTGCGCCCGTCAGGATGAAGTCTATATTCAACCCGCTTTCGGCAAAGAGGCCAAATGCCAGTGCAGCCAAACCTATTTTACTCACCACCGGGAGAGCATGTACTCTTCGGCTATAAGCACCAAATAAGATAATAAATGAGGTCGAAAAATCGATCAGGATCGTAAAAAGGAGAATCCATCCATCAGCAGTTTTAAACATGTTAGTCCTCGTTTGGTTTGTTGTTATTAAGATCTGGCGATGGCAAGGATTCGTTTCGCACCTTACTTTTAATCACACTGGCAACATCAAAAATATCCTGTTGCTCATGACGACGGAAAAAATTGGCCAGCCAAACGATCAACCCATTACTGAGAGCACCTAATATATAACCCAAACCCAAAGTGATATCGGCCTGAGTGAGATCTATTTTTAACCAGCGGGCAGTTAAGCCGCCTAACGCTACTGCCGCGCCCATGCTGATGCCACCAAATATGACGCCGGCAATAAATCGACTATGCTGATGCAATCGTTGGGGTTGCCAAAAAAACGAAATACTGACTCCGCCAAATAGGCCGGAAAAAGCTAATAATGCTTCACTGATAAGTGTCGGGAGAAATAAATCAGTCATGTATTGTTCCTCAGCAATAAATAAAATCCCATACCGTCATTAATAAAGTAGGGGATTCTATTTGTTATGTTGTGAGTTCGCTTATTGGCAGGGATCCAGCGCAACCAGATGCTCATATTTATCAGTGGTAATAAAGCGCTGCGGCCCCGCATTGCTATAGACCAGACGCTTGTTATTGCGATATCCCCGGAGAATATCAATATCAGCGCTAAGCCAGGATTGGCCTGGTGGCAGTATTTTGTTTGTGTAAACATCGCCACCGATCCACTTACCATTGGTGGGTTTTAATCCCCACAGTGTCTCAGAGTCCTGACCCGACCAGTTAAGACGTTTGGCCTCTCCCGTCGTGATATATTTGTCCGGCAGTCTTCCGTTTCTGTTCAGAAATCGTAGTGTTAAGGCCAGATTCGCGACATCATTAACGGGGGCAAAACCTTTATCCGTTAAGAAATGGTTGGTCTTGTTAATCTCATCCTCACAGGTTTTTGGTTCTGCGTGGGCAGTTGTTAAGGCAGCTGAAAACATCATAATCAGCGCTATAGTTTTATATAACGTAAATCGTTTCATGGTTTTTCCTGTTTATTAGCTCAGAAATAATTTCATTTCAGCATCGCGGCGACGAGTGAGACCAGCAAGAACTTTACCACCAGCCTTATTCCAGCTTTTGAATTGCAACGCCGCACCCTCAATATCGCCCATATTGATTTTCTTCAGCAGCGTTGATTTCTTTAAATTGCCGACGCCGAGATTAAAAGCAAAAGAGACGAGTGCATCGAACTGATTCTGCGTGACGGGTCGGGTGAGTAATTTTTTTACGCCAATTTCCGTGCGCTTTAAATCCTTACGCAGGATCTGTTTTGCTTCACCGGTGCTTATTTTGGTGAGCTTATCCATCTCCTCTTTAAGAATTAAATGCCCATAGCCGATGGTCCATAAACCGACAGCATCGCGGTAACGTTCCAGTTTCAGTCCTTCAAACTGACAAATTAGCTGTACGCCTTTATCGCCGGTATTTTCAGGTTGTTTTTGCATTACGGTGTCTCCTCTGTTTTTGGACGGGGAACCACTTTATTGGTGTATTCATCAATTAAACGCATGACGCTCTCTGGCGGCTCCAGCGCGGTAAACTGCATTTCAACATCGACATGCCGACTGTCGCGGCCCCCTTTGGTGTCGCTGGCAGGCGAAAGGCTGACGTGAAAACGGCCAAAATCGTTTTCACCCGCGTGTTGGGAAGGTGCCTGCATACCTTCTGTACGGATTGTCAGATTTACCTTCATTTTTTCCAGCATCAGCCCGCGCGGCGTGGAAAGCGCGACCAACGGCAGATCGAAATAATGTTTGTCATCCAGCTCCAGTTGTACCGTGCGGGGGATTAGCGAACCGTCGTTTCCGGGTTCAAAAAAAGGATCCAAAGCCTTCATATATTGTTGAGCAATTAACTCATTAGCGGCGGTCGCCGCGTATTGCATCCCACGCGTAATATCTTCAAGCGTGACGGGCACGCCCGGAATAGCCGATGGCGGCGCGGGTGAGGGGTTCTCCTGCGCGGGAGGCTGCGTTCCTTCAGCCTCTTTGTCCGTATTATTTTCTGGCTCCGCATCTTTGCTGCCCCGTAGCCATTTTTTAAAAGACATAATTAGCTCCTGAAGTGAGGCCACCAGAGGCGGCCCCATACGTTATGGAAAGCAATATTCCAGCGACGCAATGGCTTATTGCGCTGCGACGGGCTTGGTTTTGGCGTTGGTTAAGTAATCAATGACGCGCTGAAGGGCTTCAGGCGGCTCCTGACGTTTTACCTGGGTGTGAATTGAATATTTGGCACGGGTATCGGTAGAGCGTGTTTGCTCAGATTTATGTGACACCTTACCGGTCATTTTGGCGGAGAATACCCCCCAGCCGACGGAGGCTTCGACCGACGCTTCCGCTTCAGTACTGCTCGCGCTGGCTTCGCTTTGGCTCACTTCAAGCTCAAAATCGATAGTCCCTTCCTCGATACAGATGATCGGGTGGGCGATCGCGGCCAGCAGCGGAATGCTCATTTTGCGGGTAACGCTACCTTTGTTGACGCCTTGCTCATCAACCACGGTTTCGTCGTAATCAAACTCAATAGCGACCGCTTTACCGTCCTTAATACAGACGGAGAGCAGAAAATCGGTATAAGACTTACTGGCCTGTACCTGAGCCTTGATCATTGCCTGCAATGGCCCGCCAATCATATGTTCCAGCGGCAGAGCATTAATGACTGAACCAATAAATTGTGAATCCATAATGTGAACTCCTTGAATAAGTGATTGCGCGGTTGCGCAGGAGTTAAATTACGGCAGTGAAGGCGGAGGCAATATTGGGCAAATGACCCGTTTGCTCAACACAAAGAACCTATGCGATACGGGGGATGGTGAAGCGGTACAGACGATGTGATAAAAACCTCGATTTTGCGCTGTATTCCGGTTTATTGTTGAAATCCCTGCCTGTTAGATATTCGGAGAATCATCGCGTGTTCCAGAAAGTTGACGCCTACGCCGGCGACCCCATCCTCTCCTTAATGGAGCGTTTCAAAGAAGATTCGCGCAGCGATAAGGTCAATCTGAGCATTGGTCTTTATTACAATGAGGACGGCATTATTCCTCAGCTGCAGGCGGTTGCCGAGGCTGAAGCACGCCTGAATGCGGTGCCGCACGGCGCATCGCTCTATCTGCCGATGGAAGGCCTAAACACCTATCGCAACACCATTGCGCCACTGCTGTTTGGGGCCAGTCACCCGGTATTAACGCAAAAGCGCGTGGCGACCATTCAGACGCTGGGCGGCTCGGGTGCGTTGAAAGTGGGCGCTGACTTTTTGAAAAAGTATTTCCCCGATTCTGGCGTCTGGGTGAGCGACCCAACCTGGGAAAACCATGTTGCCATCTTTGAAGGCGCAGGATTTGTTGTCGGAACCTACCCATGGTTCGACAACGAAACGAATGGTGTGCGCGTTGAAGCGCTGCTGGAAAAACTCGCCACGCTGCCGGAACGCAGCATTGTGCTGCTACATCCGTGCTGCCATAACCCGACCGGCGCAGACCTGACAAACGCCCAGTGGGATGCGGTCATTGAAGTGCTGAAGGCACGTAATCTGATTCCTTTCCTCGATATTGCCTATCAGGGCTTTGGCGCAGGGATGGAAGATGATGCTTACGCCATTCGCGCGATTGCCAGCGCGGGTCTGCCAGCGCTGGTCAGCAACTCGTTCTCGAAAATCTTCTCTCTTTACGGCGAGCGTGTCGGCGGATTATCCGTGGTCTGCGAAGACGAAGAGTCCGCAGGGCGTGTATTGGGGCAGCTTAAAGCCACTGTTCGTCGCATCTATTCCAGTCCACCGGCTTTTGGCGCGCAGGTTGTGGCCACGGTTCTCGGCGATGAGCAACTGAAAGTGACCTGGCTTGCCGAAGTTGAAGCGATGCGCAAACGCATTCTGACCATGCGTCAGGCGCTGGTTAACGCCCTGAAAAGTGCGCTGCCGGAGCATAATTTTGATTATCTGCTTAAGCAGCGCGGAATGTTCAGCTACACCGGACTGAGTGCGCAGCAGGTGGATCGCCTGCGTGAAGAGTTTGGTGTCTATCTGATTGCCAGCGGCCGTATGTGCGTCGCGGGTTTGAATAGCCATAATGTACAGCGCGTGGCCCAGGCCTTTGCTGCTGTAATGTAAGTGCTCACTTACGATATCCCCCTCTCTTTGTGGGAGGGGGATATCGACAATTAATAATAGTGATACGTTAGTTTTTCTCTTCAGGGACCGTCTGTTCCTGGTTATGCATGCCAATCCGGCATGTTGTACCCGTGCGAAAGATATTCCATAGAACCCATGTTATGCGCTTTTATTATTCTTTATTCGCGCTGAATAAGCGGCTAATGAGTCTGGTGAGCAGAGTTGAGATCAGTGTATTTGCTAAAAAGTAAATCACTGATATCAAAAGGTCGCGTAGTTCTTTTTGACTGGTCATCACTTCGGGGCTGAGTGTATTACTCAGACTCCAGTACCCTGTGTAGTAAAGAATGTTTTCCACACTATTTTTGATTAGCATGACCAAATTACTCATGCTGAAGATGACAAATATGACCTGGAAAAGGGCCAGATAGGTAATGCCCGTCATGACTGTATTTCGCGACCATGTTCGTGTCAGTTTCAGAATTAGCAGATAAATCAGGATAACGACTGCCAGGGCGATCGTTGTGTCGATGCTGATACCGATAACCCGCTGGAGATCGCTCCGTTCGTATCCACTCCATGCGTAGTGACTGAAATCCAGATCCAGCAACGCAAGAATAAACACCAGAATGAAGCCAAGGGGGGCCAGACATATCCGTGTCACCACCGGGACATAGCGTTTTAGTGACTTACGCACGTCGCATACCGATGACGTTGATTTCACCATACGCTTTCAGTTTACTATTGGGTATGGATTGCATTGAAGTATCCTGTAACGCATGACGAACGTTATCAAAATCAGCCTGGCAATAGAACGTCACGCAGCCGTCAGAGACTCCTGTTCCATCTGGACGCAAAGGATGAAGTCTAAAACTTCCTCGTTGTACACCATCAACAAAAGTTTGATCATTAATCTTACCATCTTGCCTGTAGAGAGCGAACCATTGCCAGTAGCGGTTTCCAGTCGTTATCCACTTTTCGGCCATTCTCTCAATAGAGCCGATTCCGCCCATTGGTCTGTCCACTATCCAGTATTTCCCAAGCGGAATGGGGCCGTTTTTACGGCCTGAGAATTCAGGAGTATTTACGAATGCCCCTAGTCCTGAAAATACGGGAAAACTCCCGACGCCAGCACAGCGAAGCTTTAATCTATTATCCGCCGTTTTCTCGTTATAGTTAAGTTCACAGTAAATCATAAAATGTATCCTTACGTTTAAATGCGCAAATCCCTGTTAATCGCCTGGAGGTTTATCGTTTGTAAATATTCGTTCATGCTAGCGTCGAAAATAACTATTGGTAAGATTTTAATTGTTACGAAATCTATGATTTTAGACTTGTTGAAGTCGGGGGGAGGATTAACCTATTATAAAAAATTATAATTGAGACTAAATATATTTATAAACGAGTAGGGCATTGATTATTTACAGCAGACATGAATAAATTGACAGGGTTAAAGTGAGTTGCAGGTTACGGGATAAGTATTTCGCCCTATGATTTCAAGACTGATGTGTTGCGTAGCCTTTCATACCTCTCTTTCCCTCTCTGTGATATCCCTCGTTTTATTAAGGTTTATACGAAAAATTCCCTTTCCTTCACCTGGCTCAGGGGGTAAGGTCTGATAGATTTTTGACCATTTGCTCAACTCAAAATGATAAAAAACTGAATATTCAGGGGAATACATGCGCAAAATCACACTGGCGCTCAGCGCCGCCTGCTTATTGTTTTCACTTAATAGTGCAGTTGGCGCACGGGCCTCAGCGCCAACGCCGCTTTACACCGGAACCACCGCCGCCATTCTGGCTGAACAAGCCCCCATTCACTGGGTCTCCGTCGCGCAAATTGAAAACAGCCTGATGGGCCGTGCGCCAATGGCCGTGGGTTTCGACATTGACGATACCGTCCTTTTCTCCAGTCCGGGCTTCTGGCGCGGTAAAAAAACGTTCTCGCCAGAGAGCGAGGAGTATCTGAAAAACCCCGAGTTTTGGGAGAAAATGAACAACGGCTGGGATGAGTTCAGTATCCCGAAAGAGGTGGCTCGCTCACTGATTGCGATGCACGTTAAACGCGGCGACAGTATCTATTTCGTCACTGGCCGTAGCCAGACCAAAACGGAAACCGTCACCACAACCCTGCAGGGTGATTTCTCGATTCCTGCCGCCAATATGAATCCGGTGATTTTTGCGGGCGACAAAGAGGGGCAAAACACCAAAACCCAATGGCTGGAACAGAAAAATATCAAAATTTTCTATGGTGACTCGGATAACGACATCTCTGCTGCGCGTGATGTCGGTGCTCGCGGCATCCGCGTTCTGCGCGCCTCCAACTCAACGTATCGCCCGCTGCCGATGGCCGGATCGTTCGGTGAAGAGGTGATTGTTAATTCTGAATACTGACATGTGATGATTTTTTGAACAAATCAGGCCTGCCCGGGTTTACCTTTTGTCGTCTTGCTGCACACTTAAAGGGGCAGGTCCTCAGGTCGCACACAACCCACTCACAGGGGAGCAAAGATGACAATTTCGGAGATACTGCAGTACTGCATGAACAAAACCGGCGCGGAACAGAGCGTTCACAGCGACTGGAAAGCCACGCAAATTAAAGTGGCGGACGTTTTGTTTGCGATGGTAAAAGAGGCGGAAGGGCGTCCCGCGGCATCGTTAAAAACCAGCCCGGAGTTAGCCGATCTGTTGCGCCAGCAGCACAGCGATGTGCGGCCAAGTCAGCATCTGAATAAAGCGCACTGGAGTACCGTTTATCTCGATGGTTCACTGCCGGATTCGCAGATTTACTATTTAGTCGATGCCTCTTATCAACAGGCAATTGAACTGCTGCCGGATGATACCCGACAGCAGCTCTCCGTCTGATGATTACAGCAGAGGTTTGAGGAAGCGTGCAGTGTGCGAGGCTTCGCACTCTGCCACCGTCTCAGGCGTACCGGAGACAAGGATTTCACCCCCGCCGCTGCCGCCTTCCGGACCGAGATCCACAATCCAGTCTGCGGTTTTGATAACATCCAGATTGTGCTCAATCACCACAATGGTGTTGCCCTGATCGCGCAACTGATGCAGCACTTCAAGCAGCTGCTGGATATCGGCAAAGTGCAGGCCGGTGGTCGGTTCGTCCAGAATATACAGCGTCTGACCCGTTCCGCGTTTCGACAGCTCACGCGCCAGCTTCACACGCTGCGCTTCACCCCCCGACAGCGTTGTCGCGGATTGCCCAAGACGAATGTAGGTCAACCCCACGTCCATCAGCGTTTGCAGCTTACGCGCCAGCGCAGGCACGGCATCGAAGAATTCACGCGCCTCTTCAATGGTCATATCCAGCACTTCGTGGATAGTCTTGCCTTTGTATTTAATCTCCAGCGTTTCGCGGTTATAGCGCTTGCCTTTGCACTGATCGCACGGCACGTAGATATCCGGCAGGAAGTGCATCTCGACTTTGATCACCCCGTCACCCTGACAGGCCTCACAGCGGCCACCGCGCACGTTAAAGCTGAAACGTCCTGGCGTATACCCGCGCGAGCGTGATTCAGGAACACCGGCAAACAGTTCACGAACCGGCGTAAAGACGCCAGTATAAGTCGCCGGGTTCGAGCGCGGAGTACGGCCAATCGGGCTCTGGTCGATATCAATAACTTTATCGAAATGTTCCAGACCCTGAATGTCACGGTAGGGCGCCGGTTCAGCAAGCGTTGCGCCGTTCAACTGGGTCTGCGCAATCGGGAACAAGGTATCGTTAATCAGGGTCGATTTACCGGAACCCGACACCCCGGTGACACAGGTGAACAGCCCGACGGGCAGCGTCAGCGTCACGTCTTTCAGGTTGTTACCGCGCGCCCCAGAAAGTTTCAGCACTTTCTCTGGATTCGCGGCCACGCGCTGTTTCGGCACCTCAATTTTGCGTTTACCGCTCATGAACTGGCCGGTCAGCGATTCAGGTACGGCCATGATGTCATCCAGCGTCCCTTCTGCCACCACCTGGCCGCCATGCACGCCAGCACCTGGACCGATGTCGATCACGTGGTCAGCGGCGCGGATCGCGTCTTCGTCGTGCTCGACCACAATCACCGTGTTACCCAAATTACGCAGATGGATCAGCGTACCGAGCAGACGCTCGTTATCGCGCTGGTGCAGGCCGATGGACGGCTCATCCAGCACGTACATTACGCCGACTAAGCCCGCGCCAATCTGGCTTGCCAGACGGATACGCTGCGCCTCGCCGCCGGAAAGTGTTTCCGCTGAGCGAGAAAGTGACAGATAGTTCAGGCCGACGTTCACGAGGAACTTCAGGCGATCGCCGATCTCTTTCAGCACTTTTTCGGCGATTTGCGCGCGTTGCCCGGACAGCTTCAGATTGGTGAAGAAGTCCATCGCATGACCGATGCTCATATCAGAGATGGTCGGCAGCGCGGTGTTCTCAACGAACACATGGCGGGCCTCGCGACGCAGACGCGTACCTTCACAGGTGGTGCAGGAGCGGTTGCTGATAAACTTCGCCAGCTCCTCGCGTACTGCGCTGGATTCGGTCTCTTTGTAGCGTCGCTCCATATTATGCAGCACGCCTTCGAACGGGTGGCGGCGTACTGAGGTATCGCCGCGATCGTTCATGTATTTGAATTCGATATTCTCTTTACCGGAACCCGACAGCACGACTTTATGAACATTAGGGCTTAAGCTCGCCCACGGCGCTTCAACGTCGAATTTGTAGTGCTCGGCCAGCGATTTCAACATCTGGAAATAGTAGAAATTGCGTCGGTCCCAGCCGCGAATCGCCCCGCCCGCCAGAGAAAGTTCCGGATTTTGAATAATACGATCCGGATCGAAATACTGCTGTACGCCCAGGCCGTCGCAGGTTGGACATGCGCCTGCCGGGTTGTTGAACGAAAACAGACGCGGCTCCAGCTCGCGCATGCTGTAGCCGCAAACAGGGCAGGCAAAGTTCGCAGAAAACAGCAGTTCTTCGGCTTTTGGATCGTCCATATCGGCAACGATGGCGGAACCACCGGAGAGATCCAGTGCGGTTTCAAACGATTCGGCCAGACGCTGCGTCAGATCTTCACGCACTTTAAAGCGGTCAATGACCACTTCGATGGTGTGCTTCTTTTGCAGCTCCAGTTTTGGCGGATCGGACAGATCGCACACTTCCCCGTCAATACGGGCGCGGATATACCCCTGGCTTGCCAGGTTCTCCAGCGTTTTGGTGTGTTCGCCTTTGCGCTCTTTGATGATGGGAGCCAACAGCATCAGGCGCTTGCCTTCGGGCTGCGCCAGCACGTTATCCACCATCTGACTGACGGTTTGCGCGGCCAGCGGGACGTCGTGGTCCGGGCAGCGAGGCTCACCCACGCGCGCAAACAACAGGCGCAGGTAGTCATGAATTTCGGTAATCGTCCCGACCGTTGAACGCGGGTTGTGTGAGGTCGACTTCTGCTCAATGGAAATAGCAGGCGATAACCCTTCAATATGGTCAACGTCTGGCTTTTCCATCAGCGACAGGAACTGACGCGCATAGGCAGACAGTGATTCAACGTAACGACGCTGTCCTTCGGCATACAAGGTGTCGAAAGCCAGTGATGATTTGCCAGACCCCGAAAGCCCGGTCACGACAATCAGTTTGTCGCGAGGGATTATCAGGTTGATATTCTTGAGATTATGGGTGCGGGCGCCCCGTACTTCGATCTTATCCATTCACCTTTCCCGGTAGAGACTCGGATGCCTGGTTTGTTTGAAGGACAAACGGCAGAAACGGCTAATTATGACACAATTCGACCTGTTTGAATATACAGTATTGGAATGCAAATTCTGATTTAGTGTGCAACAATGTTTAGTTCGGGAGAGTTCTGTGGAATCCGCGTCGCAGCTATCAAAATGCCACGTGGAAATGGTACACTCGCGCGTTTACACTATTAAGAAACGTATTCAGGAGACACGATCATGGCCAGCAGAGGCGTAAACAAGGTGATTCTCGTCGGTAATCTGGGCCAGGACCCGGAAGTACGCTACATGCCGAGTGGTGGCGCAGTTGCCAACATTACGCTGGCTACTTCCGAATCCTGGCGTGATAAAGCGACCGGTGAGATGAAAGAGCAGACTGAATGGCACCGCGTTGTGCTGTTCGGCAAACTGGCGGAAGTGGCCGGTGAGTATCTGCGTAAAGGTTCTCAGGTGTACATCGAAGGTCAGCTTCGTACCCGTAAATGGACCGACCAGGCCGGTGCAGAAAAATACACCACAGAAGTGGTGGTGAACGTGGGCGGCACCATGCAAATGCTGGGTGGCCGTCAGGGCGGTGGTGCTCCGGCAGGTGGCGGTCAGCAGCAGCAGGGTAGCTGGGGTCAGCCTCAGCAGCCTCAGGGCGGCAACCAGTTCAGCGGCGGCGCGCAGTCTCGTCCGCAGCAACAATCCGCTCCGGCACCGTCTAACGAACCGCCAATGGATTTCGACGACGATATCCCGTTCTAATCTGATCGGTGAGCTGTTACGTTCTGTTTGAATGAAAGCTTACATAAATTAACGGGTTAGATAGATATGGCCCTCTTGTATCTGAAAGGATAGAAGAGGGTTTTTTATTGTCCGCAAAATACTCACGGATCCAGAAGTGCAAAAAGTCAGATGCGCCTGTTTCTGCCCGGAGTTGCAATAAAAAAGCCTCCGCAAGGAGGCTCGTCATTCGCCGGCAGAGGCGACGATCACGTCATGACCACCGGCCAGTCTGGCGGGGTATGGCTCATGGCTTCGATCATCACCACTTTCATGTTGCTCCAGATGGTCGCCACGTCCACCATCGTGATGCCCAGCAGCCCCGTGGCGAACCAGCATGCGGCACCCAGCCCCAGGCAGGTGCTGATCACTGCCAGGCCAGCGTAGTCAGATTTACGAAATTGAATATTCAGCGTGCTGGCTAAAAACATCAGAACCGCACTAAACAACGGCCAGCGCAGAAGAACCATGCTGGTGGTAATGGTCGCCATAAAACCCATCCTCAAAAGCAGACGAACTACAATGAAACAGCGTTTCGCGTTACAAATTATGTGTGAACTATATCACACTTGCTCTTTTATTCACCAGTGCTGTTGCCGGGATAATGTGCGCTTTTTAACCTTTTGAAAGAAAGAAAATTGGAATGCAAAATATATCTTTGCAGGCTAAGGGAAGGTTTATTCTTTTCTTTATAAGGAATTCATTGAGATAGGAAATTCATTACAGATGGCAGGCGGTTGTACAATATTTACAGTATGAATACTATGGCTTATGCTTGAACGGACAATTAAATATACGCTCAGTTAATAACTCAGATTACTGATTTTATTATTTATTTTTTGTTTTTGTCACTTATTTTGCACACACGCATTCTCTTTTTTTACATATTTATGCGGTTCCCCTCTGCCGCTTTTGGATCACTTTTTCCGAATTCTGAGTTATTCGTTGCGCCCGTTTTTTTATCATTCAACGACCTGCGAATAAAATGATGAAAGAAACATGCCGTGAAATTATTGATGACAGCATGCTGGCTCTGCATGCTTTAGCAAAACTGATGCCGCGGTTAACCTCCCAGTGCTCGTTATCGGAGATGCTGGAAACCATCAACCGCACGCTGGGTTCTACGCTGGCCTGGATTAGCGTGGATGACGACAGGGGATATCCACGCGTCGTGTGCGCCGGAGAGGTGACGTGCCACGCCTTTGATGTGACGGATTTTCTGGCCAGCACTCTGCTGCAACGCCATCATCGCGCATGGCGCGCTATTTACTGGAAAGAAAATGTCGGCAAATCGCTATTCACTGCCCAACATCCCGGATATGGACAATTACAAAGCGGGGTTTTATGCAAACTCTCTTCCCACGACGGGAGTTGTAACGGCTATTTCTTTCTGGCGTTTACCCGGCGATTGCAGGCGTTGCCCGTGCTGAAAAATATCGTCGCGGTGCTGGTCGAAAAACTCAAAGAGTATTTTGCCGAAATGGTCTCCCGTGAGCGAACGGCAAAAGAGATGCAGCGAGTGGTCACACAATATAAGACTTTATTTGAACGCGCCCCGGTACTGATGACCTCTTTTGATAAAGGGAATCGTTGCGTGCTCTGGAATGTGGAGTGCGAAAAAGTTTTCGGCTGGAGTATGGCGGAAATTAATGCCCATGCCGATCCGCTGGCGGTGTTTTATCCCGACCCGGAAGAGCGACGGCGGGTCCGTAGCTCGTTTAATGTCTCGCCGCTGAAAGATATGTACGAGTGGCATCCTCTGCGAAAAGATGGCGCACAGCTCACGATCCTGTGGTCGAACATTCCGCTCCCGGATAACTCGATTCTGAACATTGGGCTGGATATCACCGAACGGAAAAAGGTCGAACAACAGCTGGCGCTGAAGGCCACGACTGACGATCTCACCGGATGCCTCAACCGCTCTGCCATTTTGCAGCAGCTCCAGACCGCTATGGCAGAGACCCAACGGCCAGATGCGGGCAACCGCTTTTGCGTGCTGATGTTTGACCTGGATTACTTTAAGCAAATTAACGATGAGTGGGGACATCAGGTCGGAGATTCTGCGCTGGTGCATTTTTGCGATCGTCTGCGCGAGATAAGCCCCGCGCATTCGGCTCTGGGCCGGGTGGGCGGTGAGGAGTTCCTGCTGCTGATGTCGCAGGCGGATAGTGAAGCGGCGGTGGTCCTTTCCGCCAGGTTGCGCGCCGCACTTATGGAAAGGCCGATGCAGATGGGGGATAAATCGCTGACGCTCTCCTTCAGTGCCGGGGTGGTTGAGGTGTGTTGCGATCAGAATGACAGCTCAGCGCTGCTCACTCGCGCCGATAAAGCCTTATATGATGCCAAACGTAGCGGAAGAGGGAAAACGGTGGTGTCTCGCGATTATCTATAAATCATCTGCGGGAACGCCGACTGGCAAATAGGCAGAAATTTCATGATGGCGTTGTGCTTTTTTCATGCTGTCATGAGTTTGGCTTAATCTATGATTCTCTGTTGTGTTATCTTAAAACGCCTGGTTAAGACTGGATAATTATTTTCCTTAATTAAAACGGAACGCATTCTTTTAGTTTGGCTTACGGGAAAATAATATCGGCATAACCAAATAACAGGTTTTTGATGATAAAAGTCAGTTGCTAACTTCGCATGATTCATGCAACGTAATCACCTGTTTATCAAAGCATCCGGCCTTCATTACTACAGGCACACAAAATGCAGGGATATGAGGCGGAAATGAATCGTAGCGCGCGGCGCAAGATGCTAAGGGTGGTAGGGATCATCATGGTAGTTTCACTACCGGTGATGCTTGCGCTATGGTTTGCCCAGCTAAGAGCCGTAACGGAAACAAGCAGTCAGCTACGAACCTTTGCGCAACTTGCTTTAGATAAAACTGAACTCGTCATTCATCAAGTTGATTTAGCCCGCGACGCGGCCAACAAATATCAGGGTGAATTGTGTACGCCGTCCCATCGACAATATATGTTGAACGTGGTGCGCGGTCGCCTGTATGTCGCTGATTTAATTTACGCCGAAGGTCAGCAGTTTTTGTGTTCTACGGTCACGACGCCCAACCAGCCCTACGTTATCGCTGCCCCCAATTATCAACGTAAGCCCGACGTCTCTATCTATTATTTCCGCGATACGCCCTTTTTCGCTGGTTATAAAATGACATATATGCAGCGCGGGAATTATGTGGTGGTGGTTAATCCGCTCTCGTACAGTGAAGTCATGTCGGCAGATCATTCGCTGGAATGGGGAGTATATGACACGGTCACCAACGCATTCTTTTCGGTCAGTCCCCAGTCCAATATTCCCTTATTACACACGCTGGTGGGAAAAGCCGATCAGCCATTTCAAAAAGATGACCGTTTTTACACCATTGTCCAATCTACGAAACGTCCTATAGCGGCTATTGTTTCAACATCGAACGCCCGGTTTTATGAAATTCTTTATCATCAGGCGACGCTAACGCTACCGCTGGGAATGATTTGCAGCATTATTATATTGCTGGTTTGGTCGCGTACTCATCGCGAATTTAATTCCCCCGGACGTTTATTGCATCGTGCACTGAATAAACGACAGCTGTGCGTTCATTATCAACCGATTATTGATATTAAAAACAATCGCTGCGTTGGCGCTGAAGCTCTGCTTCGATGGCCAGGATTTAATGGGCAAGTGATGAGTCCCGCCGAGTTTATTCCGCTGGCGGAAAAAGAGGGGATGATCGAGCGAATCACCGATTATGTCGTCGAAGAGGTCTTTAACGATCTCGGGCATTTTTTGGGGGACAATCCGGACCTGTATATTTCCATCAATCTGTCGGCGTCTGATTTCCACTCTTCCCGTCTGATTGCCCTTATCTCTGATAAAGCCCACCAGCACAACGTTCGGGCGCAGCAGATTAAAATCGAAGTGACGGAGCGCGGCTTCATTGATGTACCGAAAACCACGCCAGTGATTCAGGCCTTCCGCCAGGCGGGCTACGAAGTGGCTATCGACGATTTTGGCACCGGTTATTCAAACCTGCATAACCTCTATTCGCTCAACGTGGATATCCTCAAAATCGACAAATCCTTTATTGACACCCTGACGACCAATAGCACCAGCCATCTGATCGCCGAACACATCATTGAGATGGCCCAAAGCCTGCGCCTGAAAACCATTGCCGAAGGCGTGGAGACGGCGGAACAGGTGACATGGCTATTGAAGCGCGGCGTGCAATATTGTCAGGGCTGGCACTTTGCGAAAGCGATGCCACCGCAGGAATTTATGACCTGGCAGCAGCAACCGGTTCCGGTGTTGATCCCCCGCACAAGCTAATTGAGCTGGTGGCGATAATCGCTGGGAGTGCGATCAAATTCGCGACGAAACACCCGGGAGAAAGTCTGCTGGGAGACATACCCCAAATCCATCGCGATATCAAAAATAGGACGCCTGGTGGTGCGCAATGCCTGGGCGGCCAGCAGCAAACGGCGCTGGCGAATGTAATCCCCCAGGGTCTGATGCATCACAGTGCGGAACATTCTCTGCAGATACCATTTCGAATAACCGGACTTTTTGGCGACAACGTCAATGTTTAACGGTTGGTCGATATGTTCATCAATCCATTCAATAAGTGTCTGAATAATTTGCTGATGTGACATAAGGTTGCCCTCTTTTAATACAGCTTTCTCTGTAGATTCGTCGTTTTCTCTGCGGTGGAGTATAATTCCTCAAGTTAACTTGAGGTAAAGAGGTTTTATGGAAAAGAGATTGCCCAGAATAAAAGCGCTGCTGACGCCGGGCGAAGTGGCGAAGCGAAGTGGGGTGGCGGTCTCGGCGCTGCATTTCTATGAAAGCAAAGGCTTAATTAAAAGCATCCGCAACGGGGGCAATCAGCGGCGCTATACCCGCGATGTCCTGCGCTACGTGGCGATTATCAAAATTGCGCAACGCATCGGCATCCCGCTGGCGACCATCGGCGATGCGTTTGGCGTTCTGCCGGAAGGGCACTCGCTCAGTCCGAAAGAGTGGAAAGAGCTCTCTTCGCAATGGCGCGAAGAGCTGGATCGGCGCATTCATACGCTGGTGGCATTGCGCGACGAGCTGGACGGGTGTATTGGTTGCGGATGTCTTTCCCGCAGCGACTGCCCGCTGCGCAACCCGGGCGATAAACTGGGTGAGCAAGGAACCGGGGCGCGACTGCTGGAAGAGGAGTAAAAAACTAAAGCGCCATAAAGGCGCTTTAGTTTGTTCCCGGTCTTTGTCTTTCTCTCTATCCCGCTGGTTCACGGGAGGGTTTCCCCCGACATCAACACCCCTCATGTCGAGCACGTTGGGGAGGTTCCGGTTTGTGTTGACACTTTAATTCTATGCAAAGCCCTGCTGATTGCCAGTCAACAAGGCGAAATTCTCGCCAAAATTTTTTCGCCATGTTGTGCAATTTTCTATAGTTAGTTTGTATGAATCACAGGAGATCACCATGCTTACGCTCCACCATCTGAATCAGTCCCGCTCACACCGCGTGATTTGGGCACTCGAAGAGCTCGCTTTGCCGTATCAGATTGTGCGTTATCAGCGGGAAAAAACCATGATGGCCCCCGCGTCGCTCAAGAAAATTCATCCGCTGGGCAAATCGCCGGTGGTTGAAGATAACGGCCTGATCCTCGCCGAATCGGGGGCTATTCTTGAATATTTGCAGGAGACCTATGATCCGCAGTCGCATCTCAAGCCTCAGGATGCGGCCGATAAAATTCAGTATCGCTTCTGGCTGCATTATGCCGAGGGATCGCTGATGCCTTTACTGCTGATGAAGCTCATTTTTGTCAGCCTCGGCAAACCGCCGATTCCGTTTGGCCTGCGTTCACTGGGGAAAGTGCTTGGGCAGGGGGTGCAAAAAGCGTGGCTCAACCCGCAGCTGGAAACCCACGCGCGCTACATTGAAGCGCATCTCAGTGAAAACACCTGGTTTGCCGGAGAGCAACTGAGCATGGCCGATATCCAGATGACTTATCCGATCTTCGCACTGCTGGCACGCGGTGGGATCGATAATCTTCCGCACACCCAGGCGTGGAAAAAAAGAGTGGAAATGCGTCCTGCCTGGCAACGCGCGATTCAGCAGGGTGGGCCTTTTGAGATCCCTGGCGGGTGACAGATTGTTATCAAATTGCGCATTCACGATAACGTTTGCGCATCCTCTGGTTATTTCTTCAGCGTCATAAGGCCAATTTAGCGAAAAACGACAAAGTTCAGTTGAAAAGGGCGTGTATTACGCTAGATAATCGTTTGCCTTAAATTGACCACCCGTTTTGTAGGCGCGGAGCTAAACGTTTGCTTTTTTTGTGACGCCCCTTTTCGTCGCAAATGCAGCACAAGGATTTGACGTTTCGCTGGCAGTGGAGTGTTCACCACGCTCACAAACGAATGATAAAAATTCTCAGGGGATGTTTTCTATGTCTACGCCTTCAGCGCGTACCGGCGGTTCACTCGACGCCATCTTTAAGATTTCTGCTCGCGGCAGCACCGTGCGTCAGGAAGTGGTTGCAGGTCTGACGACCTTCCTGGCGATGGTCTATTCCGTCATTGTTGTGCCGGGCATGCTGGGTAAAGCGGGCTTCCCGCCTGCAGCCGTGTTTGTCGCAACCTGTCTGGTGGCAGGCGTTGGCTCAATCGTTATGGGTCTGTGGGCGAACCTGCCGCTGGCGATTGGTTGCGCGATCTCATTAACCGCGTTTACGGCGTTCAGCCTGGTGCTGGGCCAGCACATCAGCGTACCTGTCGCGCTGGGTGCGGTCTTCCTGATGGGTGTGCTGTTTACCATCATCTCCGCCACCGGGATTCGTAGCTGGATCTTGCGCAACCTGCCGCAAGGCGTGGCGCACGGTACGGGAATTGGTATCGGCCTGTTCCTGCTGCTGATCGCCGCAAACGGCGTCGGTCTGGTTGTTAAGAACCCGCTGGATGGCCTGCCGGTTGCGCTGGGTCACTTTGCCAGCTTCCCGGTGATCATGTCGCTGATTGGCCTGGCGGTGATTATCGGCCTCGAAAAACTGAAAGTGCCTGGCGGGATCCTGCTGACCATCATCGGTATCTCCGTTGTCGGCCTGATCTTCGACCCAACCGTTCACTTCTCCGGTATCTTCGCGATGCCTTCTCTGAGTGACGAGCAGGGCAACTCTCTGATTGGCAGCCTGGATATCGTCGGCGCGCTGAACCCGGTGATCCTGCCAAGCGTTCTGGCGCTGGTGATGACCGCGGTGTTTGATGCCACAGGCACTATCCGCGCGGTAGCCGGGCAGGCGAACCTGCTCGATAAAGACGGGCAAATCATTGATGGCGGCAAAGCGCTGACCACCGACTCCCTGAGCAGCGTGTTCTCGGGTCTGGTGGGCGCGGCTCCGGCAGCGGTGTACATCGAATCCGCAGCGGGTACGGCGGCGGGCGGTAAAACCGGTCTGACGGCTATCACCGTTGGCGTGCTGTTCCTGCTGATCCTGTTCCTCTCTCCGCTCTCTTATCTGGTTCCGGCCTACGCAACGGCTCCGGCGCTGATGTACGTGGGCCTGCTGATGCTGAGCAATGTGGCGAAAATCGACTTTGCTGATTTCGTCGATGCCATGTCCGGCCTGATTACCGCCGTGTTTATCGTGCTGACCTGTAACATCGTGACCGGCATCATGATTGGTTTCGCTTCACTGGTCATTGGTCGTCTGGTCTCCGGTGAATGGCGCAAGCTGAACATCGGTACCGTCGTGATTGCGATCGCGCTGGTGGCGTTCTATGCCGGTGGCTGGGCAATCTAAGCCTCTGCAACCTATTGAAACGGGTGGCTTTGGCCGCCCGTTTTTATTTTCGGAACACACATCGTTGTCTTTTGCGTTACTCTGGGGAAGGTAGAATAAAGGCACGACGCCTTACTGAGCGCGAGGCCCATTGGGCTATTTTGCCTGTGCCGATTTAGCCGAGTGGGATATTTATAAGAAACACCGCAAACAGGGAACGCATGGAAATCTTCTTCACAATACTCATCATGACCCTTGTGGTCTCACTTTCCGGGGTAGTGACCCGAGTCCTCCCCTTCCAGTTACCTCTCCCGCTGATGCAAATTGCCATCGGCGCGCTGCTGGCATGGCCGACGTTTGGTCTGCACGTAGAGTTCGATCCCGAGCTGTTTCTCGTGCTGTTCATTCCGCCGCTGCTGTTTGCCGACGGCTGGAAAACCCCCACGCGCGAGTTTCTTGAACACGGGCGGGAGATTTTCGGCCTGGCGCTGGCGCTGGTCGTCGTCACGGTGGTTGGAATTGG
Source organism: Lelliottia sp. CFBP8978 (assembly GCF_034046055.2). Lineage (NCBI taxonomy): Bacteria > Pseudomonadati > Pseudomonadota > Gammaproteobacteria > Enterobacterales > Enterobacteriaceae > Lelliottia > Lelliottia sp. CFBP8978. Next base: position 290,646 of record NZ_CM188253.1, read on the forward strand.
TTTCCTCATTTACTGGATTGTCCCGGGCATTCCGTTGATTCCCGCCTTCGCGCTGGCCGCTGTTCTGTCACCCACCGATGCGGTGGCGCTGTCCGGCATCGTCGGAGAAGGGCGCATTCCGAAAAAAATCATGGGCATTCTGCAGGGTGAGGCGCTGATGAATGATGCCTCCGGCCTGGTCGCCCTGAAATTTGCCGTCGCGGTGGCGATGGGCACGATGATCTTTACCGTCGGCGGCGCGACCGTTGAATTCTTCAAAGTGGCGATTGGCGGCATTATGGCCGGTTTCGCCGTCAGCTGGCTGTATGGCCGCTCGCTGGGCTTCCTCAGCCGCTGGGGCGGCGACGAGCCCGCCACGCAGATCGTTCTGCTGTTCCTGCTGCCGTTCGCTTCTTATCTGATTGCGGAACATATCGGCGTATCCGGCATCCTGGCGGCGGTCGCGGCGGGGATGACGATCACCCGTTCCGGCGTTATGCGCCGGGCGCCACTGGCGATGCGTCTGCGTGCGAACAGCACCTGGGCGATGCTTGAATTTGTGTTTAACGGCATGGTGTTCCTGCTGTTGGGCCTGCAACTGCCGGGTATTCTGGAGTCGTCGCTGGTGGCGGCAGAGGCTGATCCGAACGTCGAAACCTGGATGCTGTTTACCGATATCGTGCTGATTTACATGGCGCTGATGCTGGTTCGCTTCGGCTGGCTGTGGACGATGAAAAACTTCAGCATGCGCTTTCTGCATAAAAAACCGATGGAGTTTGGCTCCTGGACCACGCGTGAACTGCTGATTGCGTCCTTTGCCGGTGTGCGTGGGGCGATTACCCTTGCCGGTGTGCTCTCTATTCCGCTGCTGTTGCCGGATGGCAATGTGTTCCCGGCGCGCTACGAGCTGGTGTTCCTGGCGGCAGGAGTGATTCTGTTCTCACTGTTTATCGGCGTCATCATGCTGCCCGTGCTGCTGCAACATCTTGAAGTGGCCGATCACGCCCAACAGCATAAAGAGGAGCGAATCGCCCGCGCGGCTACGGCTGAAGTGGCGATTGTGGCGATCGAAAAAATGGAAGAGCGCCTGTCGGCTGACACTGAAGAGAACATTGATAATCAGTTGCTGAAAGAGGTGAGCTCGCGCGTGATTGGTAATCTGCGCCGACGTGCCGACGGCCGTAACGATGTTGAAAGCTCAATGCAGGAAGAGAATCTCGAACGCCGTTTTCGCCTGGCGGCGCTGCGCTCCGAGCGTGCCGAGCTTTACCACCTGCGCGCCACCCGGCAGATCAGCAATGAGACGCTGCAAAAACTGCTGCACGATTTGGATCTGCTGGAAGCATTGCTGATTGAGAATCCGTAGGGCTTCTCATGTAAGTGAGAGTGGGACATGAGGCTCAGGACGGTCTTCCGTTCACTTCTGGTCCCGCGCTTCTCTAAACCAGCAGCGCTCGTGAACGTGTTATGGGGGCTATTGTGGCCCCCGTAACAATCCCGCCTTCCGGCAAAGAAAATCGCTGCTCGGAAAGCACCTCAACGATTTTTGCCCGGACCGGGGTGTCGCTGCGGGGGCTTTTTACTCCAGAGAAGAGGTCTTCACCCAAAATCCTTCGCAGCACTTCAGCCATGCCTGTGCGCTGTGCGACAGATAGACGCCTTCGCGCCAAATCATCCCTAGCTGCCAGTGCAGATTGCTGTCGAGCGGTATCCAGCGCAGCGTGTTTTTGTCCAGCCGCTCGCATACGGGCTGCGGTAAAATGGCGATCCCCACTCCGGCTTGCACCATCGCCGCCAAAAAATCCCACTGCCCGCTGCGCACGGCAATACGCGGTTTGACGCCATGATCATTAAACAGCTGCATCAGTTGGCGACTAAGGGCGAAATCCTCGTTGTAGATAAGCAGCGGATGTTCCGCCAATAATTCCGGTTTCACGGTGTGAATGTGCAGCCAGTCGCCCGAGCGCGGAACCAGCACGCACAGAGGATGGCTGAACAGTGGCAGCGTTGCCAGCCCGCTGTCTTCTTCAACGGGCAGGGCGGTCATCGCCAGATCCAGCTCGCCATTCATCACCGCCTGTTGCACCGTCAGTCCGCCAAATTCGGAGATTTTCAGCTCGACGCCCGGATAACGCTGGCGATATAAACTGATAGGCCCGGCCATCATCATGCCGACCATCGGCGGGATCCCCAGGCGCAACAGACCTTTATTCAGATGGTTAATATCGCCCAGTTCGGCTTCGAGCTGACGAAACTCGGCCAGGATCGCCAGACCGCGCTCAAACACCACGCGACCGGTATCGGTAAGCAACAGCTTGCGCCCATCGCGAATTAACAACGTACAGTTCAGTTCATCTTCGAGATTTTTCAGCATCTTGCTGATGGTGGGTTGGGTGACAAATAACTTCTCCGCTGCGCGGGTAAAACTCTGCTGGCGGACCACCTCGACAAAATAGCGCAGCGTTCTTATGTCCATGATTATTCCTCGAAACTATACCTTCGATGATTTTAATTCATTTCAGTCCATACCGTGCGGTCACTATACTGGCGTCTCGTCTCATTTTTGAGGAAATCCCCCATGGCCGTGGCGTTAAGTCGTGTTACGCCTGCCGTTATGCAACGACTCCAGGTGCCGGTTCAGGTACTTTTGTATGCGGGTCTGTTCGTTTTCGCTGAATATCTTGTCAGCTGGCTGCGCTTGCCGCTGCCGGCCAATCTGGTCGGCATGATATTAATGCTGGCCCTCATTCTCTGTCGCGTGATCCCCCTCAACTGGGTACGCGCGGGCGCCCGCTGGCTGCTGGCAGAAATGCTGCTGTTCTTTGTTCCGGCCGTGGTGGCGGTAGTGAATTATGCACAACTGCTGATGGTGGACGGCTGGCGCATTTTTGCGGTGATCGCCTTGAGCACGCTCATGGTGCTGGGGGCGACGGCATGGGTGGTGGATAAAGTGTATCGCTTTGAAATCAGCAGGCAGAAGCATGACTAATTTTCACATCAGCGTGTTGTGCCTTGTCGTCACGCTGGTGGTCTATTTCGCCAACAAACGACTCTATCGCCGCTTTCACGCCCTGCCGCTGATGCCGCTGGTCTTCACCCCCATTTTACTGGTGCTGATGCTGGTCTTTGGCCACATCTCCTGGCAGAACTATATCGGCGAGTCGCACTGGTTATTATGGCTGCTTGGCCCTGCGACTATCGCCTTTGCCGTACCGGTTTACGATAATCTGGCGATCATCAAACGTCACTGGATGTCGCTGACCGCAGGCGTGGTTACCGCCACGGTGGTTGCGGTGACCAGCTCTGTGTGGCTGGCGCGACTATTCACTCTGTCGGATGAGATCCAGCGTAGCCTGGCGGTGCGATCCGTTACCACGCCGTTTGCGCTGGCCGCCGCCAAACCTCTCGGCGGGCAGTCCGATCTGGTCGCGCTGTTTGTCGTGGTGACCGGCGTGTTTGGCATGGCGGTGGGCGACATGCTGTTTTTGCGCCTGTCGATTCGCGAGGGGATGGCAAAAGGGGCCGGATTTGGCGCGGCGTCGCACGGCGCAGGGACGGCTCGCTCTTACGAGCTGGGTCAGCAGGAAGGCGTGGTGGCAAGCCTGGTGATGATGCTGTCCGGCGTGGTGATGGTGCTGGTTGCGCCGCTGGTGGCATGGGTAATGTTCTGACCAGCGGCGTGACGGTTATTTCAGCCGGGCAACCAGCTCAAACTCTTTAAAATGAACCGGTCGCTGCTGCTGCATCGAGAGATTTCCGGCGATACCGGTCAGGATCGACATGGCGCCTGCGCGGTGGTCGGCAGCGCGTTTGAGCGGATCGTGACCCGGTTCGCCAAACAGGTCCGCCAGCATCGCGTTATCGCCGCCGCCGTGTCCGCCTTCACCGAGCGAGAAATCGGCCTTCCAGGGAGCATCGAACATCGGGAAGACGGTGATATCACACGCTTCCAGACTGCCTTCGTTTTCGCGCTCACCGCCGGCGTTAACGTAGGATTTCTCCACGATCCTCATCTCCAGCCGCCCCTTGCTGCCGTTGAACACCACGTTCAGCCCTTCCCACGGCAGATACGTATTCAGCGAGTAGGTCAGCTGCGTCTGGTTCTGGTATTTCACCAGCACTGACATTGTGTCTTCGATGGTAATGCCATCGCTGAAAACGCTCTGATCGCGGTAGTAATTGTCTTCATGCTCGGCGTCGAGATAGAGCGCTTTAAGCTGTGGATTTTCAGCCATATGCAGCGCAAAGGGATCGTCTTTTGCCTGCGTGTAGCCATGGGCGCGCGGGTAGAATTGCGCAACGCCGCGGCGCTCCGCATTCTCTTTGCCGTAAAAACGCAGGCTGCCTTCCGCGTAAACGCGCTCAGGATAGCTGCCCAGCCAGAAGTTCATCAGATCGAAATGGTGGGTAGATTTATGCACCAGCAGGCCGCCGCTGTTTCGTTTTTCTCGATGCCAGCGACGGAAGTAATCCGCGCCATGTTCGGTGTTGAGCAACCACTCAAAATGTACCGAGTAGACCTCGCCGATGGTGTCGTTCATCAGCAGCTCACGCACTTTGCTGTGATGCGGGGCATAGCGGTAATTAAACGCCACGCGTACCTGGCGGCCCGTTTCTTCAATAGCGTCGAGAATGCGCAAAGCGCGCTTTTCATCAATGGTCATCGGTTTTTCGGTGATCACGTCGCAGCCTGCGCGCAGCGCCCGGACAATATAATCGTCATGGGTGCGATCCATCGTGGTCACAATGATGATGTCCGGACGCGTTTCGCGGATCATCTCTTCAAACTGCGCGGCTTTCCAGGTGGAGACCGGCGCAGCGCCTTCGTTCTGCAGCAGTTGATTTGCATAGTTCATGCGCGTCTGGTTGGTGTCGCAAAAGGCCACCATTTGCGCACCGGTTTTCCATTGTCCGCCAATAGCCGAAATATATAATCCAGCGCGGCCGCCGGTTCCTACAAGGGCATATCGCTTCATCGTATCCTCACGTAATAAAACAATGTTTCATAATCGTTCAGGTACTGTAGCGCGATGGCCGAAGATGGATATGTTAACAGGAGAGAAATGTGATCCCCGGCCAGAATGACCGGGGAGAATTAACGATTAATGCGCGCGGCCCTGATCGATACCCAGGCCGGTTTGAGAACGGATAAACTGGGCACGGAATTTATCACGCTCCAGATTACCTTCCGCTGAGTTATCGGTGGCAGAGAAGAACCAAATCCCGATGAACGCCACGGCAATGGAGAACAGCGCCGGGTATTCGTAAGGGAAGATGGCTTTTTCGTGACCGAGGATCTGCACCCAAATGGTGGGGCCGAGAATCATCAGAATCACCGCCGTCAGCAGGCCCAGCCAGCCGCCAATCATCGCGCCACGGGTGGTCAGTTTTGACCAGTACATGGAGAGCAGAATGATCGGGAAGTTACAGCTTGCCGCAATGGAGAAGGCCAGCCCGACCATGAAGGCGATATTCTGTTTCTCGAACAGAATCCCCAGCAGGATCGCCACCACGCCGAGAATCAGCACGGTGATTTTGGAGACCTTCAGCTCCTGGCGCTCGGTCGCCCCTTTACGCCACACGTTAGCGTAGAGGTCATGCGATACCGCGGAAGCGCCCGCCAGCGTCAGACCGGCGACCACCGCCAGAATGGTGGCGAACGCCACGGCGGAGATAAAGCCGAGGAACAGGTTACCGCCCACGGCATCGGCCAGATGTACCGCCGCCATGTTATTGCCGCCAATCAGCTGTCCCGCCGCGTCTTTAAACGCCGGATTCGCGCCCACCAGCATGATCGCGCCAAAGCCGATGATAAAGGTCAGAATGTAGAAATAACCCATAAAACCGGTGGCATAGAAGACGCTTTTACGCGCTTCGCGGGCATCGCTGACGGTAAAGAAACGCATCAGGATGTGCGGCAAACCGGCAGTACCAAACATCAGACCCAGTCCGAGGGACAGGGCGGATATCGGGTCTTTCACCAGCCCGCCCGGGCTCATAATGGCTTCGCCTTTCGGGTGAACCGCCATCGCTTCGGTGAACAGGTTATTGAAGCTAAAGCCAACGTGTTTCATCACCATAAAGGCCATAAAACTGGCGCCGAACAGCAGCAGCACGGCTTTGATGATCTGCACCCAGGTGGTGGCGAGCATGCCGCCGAACAACACATACATCACCATTAATACGCCCACCAGCACGACTGCCACGTGGTAGTTCAGGCCGAACAGCAGTTCGATCAATTTCCCTGCGCCCACCATCTGGGCAATCAGGTACAGCGCCACCACCACCAGCGAACCGCAGGCGGAAAGGGTGCGGATCGGGCCTTGTTTCAGGCGATAGGATGCGACGTCGGCAAAGGTGTAGCGCCCGAGATTACGCAGGCGTTCGGCAATCAGGAACAGAATAATCGGCCAGCCGACGAGGAAACCGAGGGAGTAAATCAGCCCGTCGTAACCGGAGGTATACACCAGCGCGGAGATGCCGAGGAACGACGCGGCAGACATAAAGTCGCCCGCAATCGCCAGCCCGTTCTGGAAGCCGGTAATGTTACCGCCCGCGGTGTAATAATCGTTACGGGACCGTACGCGCTTTGACGCCCAGTAGGTGATATAGAGCGTCAACAGCACGAAAATCAAAAACATAATAATCGCCTGCCAGTTGGTTGGCTGGCGTTCAACCGCGCCGGTAATGGCATCAGCAGCGTTGGCAGCAATAGGTAGTGTGGCGGCTAGCGCCGTCAGAACTCGCTTCATGATGCTTTTACCTCGCGCAGAACTGCTTTATTAAGACGATCAAATTCACCGTTAGCGCGCCAGACGTACACGCCGGTCAGCACAAATGAAATGACGATGACGCCAATCCCGATGGGGATCCCACGCGTGACGCTGGTTCCTGCGTGCAGCGGCGTGCCGAGCCAGTGAGGGGCAAAGGCGATCAGTAAAATAAAGCCGACGTAAATAATCAGCATGATGATGGAAAGAATAAAGGCAAACCGTTGCCGTTTTTCGACGAGCTCCCTGAAATGCGCACTATTTTCTATCTGCTGATAAATGTTGTCATTCATCACAGAGTCTCCAGAGGTTCCCCTTTGTCTTTCACGCTGCAGGTGCGTTGGCCGCACTCGACCACCCCGGTCACATAGATAACTATGCTCCTGGGATGTTCTCGCTTGCCGCCTTCCTTCAACGTGAAATCCTTTGGGGAGGGGTGTTTTAATTCCCTCTCCCCTATAGGGAGAGGGCCAGGGTGAGGGGGGTTACGAAGGCATCGCGATGGCCTGCTTCTCTTCGAGCAGTTTTTCCACTACGCCAGGATCGGCAAGCGTGGAGGTATCACCGAGATTACTGGTATCGCCCGCCGCGATTTTGCGCAGAATACGACGCATGATCTTGCCGGAACGGGTTTTCGGCAGCGAGTCGGTCCAGTGCAGCACATCCGGCGTGGCAAGCGGGCCAATCTCTTTACGCACCCAGTTACGCACTTCGGTGTACAGCTCTGGTGACGGCTCTTCGCCGTGGTTCAGAGTGACGTAGGCATAAATCGCCTGGCCTTTAATGTTGTGCGGAATGCCCACCACGGCGGCTTCGGCAATTTTCGGATGGGAAACCAGCGCCGATTCAATTTCAGCCGTTCCCAGACGGTGACCGGAGACGTTCAACACATCGTCCACGCGTCCGGTGATCCAGTAGTAGCCATCTTCATCACGACGCGCGCCGTCGCCGCTGAAGTACATGTTTTTAAAGGTCGAGAAGTAGGTCTGCTCGAAGCGATCGTGATCGCCAAACAGGGTGCGCGCCTGGCCAGGCCAGGAGTCGGTGATCACCAGATTGCCTTCGGTTGCGCCTTCCAGCGGATTGCCTTCGTTATCCACCAGCGCTGGCTGGACGCCAAAGAACGGGCGCGTGGCGGATCCCGCCTTCAGTTGGGTCGCGCCGGGCAGGGGAGTAATCATGAAACCGCCGGTTTCGGTCTGCCACCAGGTATCCATCACCGGACATTTTTCGTTGCCGATTTTCTTCCAGTACCATTCCCACGCTTCCGGGTTTATCGGCTCGCCCACGGAACCGAGAATACGCAGGGAAGAGCGGTCAGTACCTTCAATGGCTTTATCGCCTTCGGCCATCAGGGCGCGGATCGCGGTGGGGGCGGTATAGAGAATATTGACCTGATGCTTGTCCACGACCTGGCTCATTCGCGCAGGTGTCGGCCAGTTAGGCACGCCTTCGAACATCAGCGTGGTCGCCCCACAGGCCAGGGGACCATACAGCAGATAGCTGTGGCCCGTTACCCAACCCACATCGGCGGTACACCAGTACACATCGCCCTGGTGATAATCGAAGACATATTTAAACGTCGATGCCGCGTACACCAGATAGCCACCGGTGGTGTGCAGCACGCCCTTTGGCTTGCCGGTGGACCCCGAGGTATAAAGAATAAAAAGCGGATCTTCCGCGTTCATCTCTTCGGGCTGATGCTGGTCGCTGGCGTTTTCAATCAGATCGCTCCACCACAGATCGCGACCCTCTTTCCACTCCACGTTGCCGCCGGTACGTTTGAGGACGATGACATTGCTGATGGTTTTGACGTTCGGGTTTTTCAGCGCTTCGTCGACATTTTTCTTCAGCGGAATGCCGCGTCCGGCGCGAACGCCCTCATCGGCGGTGATCACCAGTTTTGAACTGGAATCAATGATGCGCCCGGCCACGGCTTCCGGCGAGAAACCGCCGAAAATCACGGAATGCACGGCTCCGATGCGCGCGCAGGCCAGCATCGCCACGGCCGCTTCAGGCACCATTGGCATGTAAATGGCGACGACATCGCCTTTTTTGATCCCCTGGTCCAGCAGGACGTTGGCAAACCGACACACGTCGCGATGCAGCTCTTTATAGGTAATGTGCTTACTCTGAGAGGCGTCGTCGCCTTCCCAGATAATGGCGGTATCGTCACCGCGCCCGGCAAGATGTCGGTCCAGGCAGTTAGCGGCCAGATTCAGGGTACCATCTTCATACCATTTAATCGAAACGTTGCCGGGGGCAAAAGAGGTGTTCTTCACCTTCTGATAGGGCTGGATCCAGTCCAGAATTTTACCCTGTTCGCCCCAGAAGGCGTCAGGATCGGTAATCGAGTGCTGATACTTCTCTTTATATTGTTCCGGATTAATCAGGCAGTGGTCCGCAATATTTGCGGGAATGTCGTGTTTGTGAATTTGGCTCATGGCTTTTTTTCTCCTTGTAAGATGTTAATAATATGTCGCAAAAACGTTAATTGTAGGGGCTTTAGCAGCTTTGTTTGTTATTTGGGCGACAGATCACGCATTAACTGAACAGGTTGAAAAAGCAGCAAATGAAACTTTGAAGGGAAATAATTTACCGTAAGGATTATTCACATTTAGTAGAAAAAAAGCGTTTTTATAACAAAAGGTTATTTATAAGAATTATTACAAATTAGCGTCAGATGACCATTTAGCAGTGAAAAGCCTCGTTCTTTAAGGCTTGCGCAGCAGGCCATGCAGATGATACTGATACGGCGCGTTAAAAAACCCCATAAACCAACGCAACACAATTCATACCCTTTCAGTATGTTTCCATATTCATGCAGTTTTGATGAATAGGACGCTTCATTGAGGAAGTCAGTTTTTATGAAAAATTTTAAAATCAGCCTGGCCTGGCAAATCCTGCTGGCAATGGTGCTGGGTATCTTGCTGGGTAGTTATCTCCATTATCATAGTGACGACCGCGAGTGGCTGGTGGCGAATATGCTGTCACCGGCGGGCGATATCTTTATTCACCTGATCAAAATGATCGTTGTCCCGATTGTGATCTCAACGCTGATTGTGGGTATCGCGGGTGTCGGCGATGCAAAGCAGTTAGGGCGTATCGGCGCGAAAACCATTATCTATTTCGAAGTGATCACTACGGTTGCGATCATCCTTGGCATCACGCTGGCGAATGTGTTTCAGCCGGGCGCCGGGATTGATATGTCGCAGCTGGCAACGGTGGATATTTCGAAATACCAAAGCACGACAGCAGACGTGCAAAGCCATGCTCATGGCCTGATGGGAACTATCCTTTCGCTGGTGCCAACCAATATTGTGGCGTCGATGGCGAAAGGCGAAATGCTGCCGATTATCTTCTTCTCGGTGCTGTTTGGTCTGGGGCTTTCTTCCCTTCCGGCAACGCACCGTGAGCCACTGGTGACGGTGTTCCGCTCGATCTCTGAAACCATGTTTAAAGTGACGCACATGGTGATGCGCTATGCGCCGGTGGGCGTGTTCGCGCTGATTGCCGTGACGGTGGCGAACTTTGGTTTCGCCTCGCTGTGGCCGCTGGCCAAGCTGGTTATTCTGGTTCACTTTGCGATTCTGTTCTTTGCGCTGGTGGTGCTGGGGATTGTGGCGCGCATCTGCGGGCTGAGTATCTGGATCCTGATTCGAATTCTGAAAGACGAGCTGATTCTGGCTTACTCCACGGCCAGCTCTGAGAGCGTTCTGCCGCGCATTATCGAGAAGATGGAAGCCTACGGCGCGCCCGCGTCGATTACCAGTTTCGTTGTCCCGACCGGTTACTCCTTTAACCTCGATGGCTCAACCCTGTACCAGAGTATCGCGGCAATCTTTATCGCCCAGCTGTACGGGATCGATCTGTCACTGTGGCAGGAAATCGTGCTGGTCCTGACCCTGATGGTGACCTCGAAAGGGATTGCGGGCGTCCCGGGTGTCTCCTTCGTGGTACTGCTGGCAACGCTCGGCAGCGTCGGTATTCCGCTGGAAGGGCTGGCGTTTATCGCCGGTGTGGATCGTATTCTCGACATGGCGCGTACCGCGCTGAACGTGGTGGGGAATGCGCTGGCAGTGCTGGTGATTGCCAAGTGGGAACACAAATTTGACCGCAAAAAAGCGCAGGCCTACGAGCGCGAAATGCTGGGGAAATTTGAGACGACCGCGAACCGTTAAAGCCCCTTTGCCCGATGGCGCTTGCGCTTATCGGGCCTACTTTTGTAGGCCTGGCAAGCATCGCGCCGCCGGGCGTTACTCCCCGCTTAAAGCATCAAGCTCTTCACAACCTGAATCATTGCCTTCCAGACAGCTGACGTTAAACCAGTTCAGCGCCTTCTGCGTATTCGGTTCGATAAAGCCTTTTTCCCCTTCCTGGAACATCTTTCCCGCCCAGTATTCGGCATAGCCGGAGCGTGACAGCGTGGAGCTGCGTTTGAACCAGAAGGTAGCTTTGACGTCATCTTCTTCCACTTCACCGCCGTTGGCGTAAATCAGCCCGAGCAGCATTTGCGCATCCACGGCGGCATCGCTATCGGTATTCTCAGCGGCTTTTTGCAGCAGCGAGAGGGCGCGCGGATAGTCGGTTTTACCCGCCAGCGTGTTCACCAGCGTGTGGGCGAGGGTGATCTCCCCGTTGGTGCTGCCTGCCAGCGTCGCCTGTTCCGCGAGCTTACGCGCATCGGGTAAACTGGTTTTCATCATCATCTGCGCCAGCAGGGCAACGGCGTCGGGATCGCCCGCTTTCGCTGCTTTCTCGGCCCAATAGCGAGCATGTGGCTCATCGCCCGAGCTGTAGTAGGTGTCGGCCAGATAATATTGGGCGCGTTTGTCGCCTGCTTCTGCCTGTTCTTTGTATTGGCTACCAATCTCGTCGGCGTGCGCCAGCAGAGGGAATAACAGCAGCCAGCCACTACGTTTCATCATCTTTTTTCATCCGCATGCAAGGAGCGGCAGTATAAAGGGTGAGCAGCAAGAATTAAATGGGACGCTGAGTGTGAATCCGTCACAGCAGTTTTGTGAGCGCATGAGTGAGGGCCTGATGCTTTATCACCACGTCCTGCAGTTCAGCATGGCTGGAAATATGGGTCTTTTTCATCACCGCACGCTTGTGAGCGCTCAGGCATTTATGGTTCACCTGGTGGCAGGACGGGGCGGCGCTGTCTATCGAATGAATGACATTAATCTCTGGTCGGGTAAAAATAGTATCAGCCGTAAACGCATGTTTAATATGACAGGCATTATTCGTAAATAATGCCTGATATTCGAATACCTGTGCTTTACGCGAAATAACAGCGATGTTTATGTTATCACTCAACCGCGGCCACAGCGTCGTATCCATAAAATGAAAATGCTGAACATGTTGGGGGACAAAGGCCAGAGTGCAATTCCCCTCGGGTGTGCATAACGCACTCAGTTGGTGATAATCACTGAAATTCATGACGTCAACCAGCAGCAGATGTTTTTCTGGCTGTACGTCAAGGCTGTTTTTCGGGCATAGCGCTAATACACTCTGGGCAAAAAAATGGTCATCGCTCAATATGGTTATGTTCATTTTTTCAATGATTCTTCTTTATTGATGACAATTAAAAAGGGACAAAGACGCTACTGGTACGTTAATTCGAGCGTGGCGACCGTATTGGCGGTGCCTGCGCCTAACGAGGGTTTGGTTTGAATGTACCTGGCGACAAAGGAGAGATCTTCATGCCCGTCAATCGCGGTCATGACTTTTATTGTCTCATCCAGCTTAAGCGGAATGTCGTTTGAAAGGATCTGCACCCCCAGCCCACTGGCTGTACCCGCAGTACCCGCGTTGGTTAATGCCAAGACACTGGTATCGCTGGTGTCTGCATTTTGCACACCGTGTAGCGTTACATTAATGTTAATACCGAAACTGCAATCCATACTGACGGTGAACGCTTTGTCTCCGGCGGTGCTGCCTTCTCCCGTAAAGGAGGAGTCTGGCACATCAGCTAAATCCACAGAGGCAGCATAGGTTGATAATGAGCACGACGTGATATCAACCGAGATGGAGTCTGAGCCATTCCAGATGTCGCTCAGCGGTCTTTCTAATACCTGGTCGTCAATGTGGTAGCTGGTTTTCACGATTGGCAGTTTTCTTATCTGTCCGCCATAAAAGTCATTGCTGGTTTTCACCAGTTCAACGGCGGAGTAAATCAGCGCCATCGGGGTTGAGGTAGGGCTCAACGTACATTTAAAGACCCGCGAGGAATTATCAATGGTATCGCCATATTGTATTTCGCAAAGATCGGAGTCGTCGCGGAAATGGAAGCGCACGCCGATGCCAGGGGTATCGGTAGGATACACATCGGTAAAGCCGTCGACAGGGGCTGAATCTACCGTGACTTTGAAATAGACCGAGTATTCGCCGGAAGACACCATTGTGCAGGCAATATAATATTCACGTCCGCTGGCTAAAAGTGCTGTAGTGTTGCTACCGATGGGCGCATCTCTGGCCATCTGAACACTACCCTGTGCGGTATAATTTCCGCCAGAGGAATCACAGCTAGGATTCGCATACGCCTGAAGCGGATGCAAAATAACGAAGACCAGCGCCAGAGCGAGAAAAATGACGTTACGATAAGCATTAAACATGTGCGTTCTCTTATTTACACTGCTGGCTAACCAGCATGATGCCATTTTGCGGTTCGCTGTCCGGCAGCGAATAATCAACCTGGCAATGTTCGTTAGTATCCTGTCCCCACTGCACGTTGAGCGTGCCGTGCTGACGTAAACCGGTCAGAAAGACCTGACCTGCATCGCCGACAATAAAGCCCTGTGCATCAGGCGACGTTGGGTCCGTGACGGTGGCACCAAAGGGCACCTCTTCACCGCCCATCTTGAGGAGGGTCATTAACACGCGACTCCCCACGCGAGCCTGAAAATCAGCGCGAACGACCGCGCCGCGAGTGGGCACCACGGTTTTGTTGGCTAAAGCGATATCCACGTTATCGGGTAAGGTTTCCGTGTTCAGGCTAATGTCATTTTTCCGATACGGGCTCAGAAACGTTTGGACGGCATAACCCCGATAGTCCGTCTTCACACCGGTCTGATTATTGACGCCCACACCACTGGCCCCCGGCGCTTTGACCAGGGCAATGGTCTCGCCAAGTGGCTGGCTCAGGGTGATGCCGTTTTCATGCGCCACGACGCCGCCGGAGAGGCCATAACTCATGCGTCGGCTATTTTCGTCATAGCTGTAACCCGCATTGGCCTGGCCGTAGGTGCCCCGGTAGTTCGCGCTCAGACTGCCGTTGTTGCCTTCACCCTCAGAGGTGTAGCCTTCCTGCAATCCCCAGCTCAGGTTATTGTCGGGTAACGCGGTTCCGTTGAGGCTAACGTTGTGACTGGTGCTGCCTTGTTGACTGGTATTCAGGCCATAACTGGCGTAAGTGTTTGGCAGAAAATGATCCAGCGGGACGCTGATATTCAGGGTGACGACTTGATCGTGGTCGTAAGTAACATCGTCGTTGCCACTGGATGACGTGTTGCGGTTGTAGCTGTAATTGATGCTGTAACTGATGTCATGCCAGCTGTTGTTGTAGCCCAGGCTGATAGATTTCATCGTCTGGTTACTGTCCCAGTAATCCTCCGCGACCACGTTGGCTGACAGCGAGCCCGCGTTTTTCCCCAAGTTCTGACTCAGCGTCAGCTCCTGACGGCTGCGGTTGTGCGAGGGCAGTGCGTGATCATCGCTGTAGGTGTCGAACACATCCTGCATCGAGTAATAACCGTCCGTGGAATAGCGATAACCGGCGACAGAAACACTGGTGCCGGTTTGGGCAATACTCTTGCTGTAGCGCACACGCCAGGATTGCCCGCTTTGTTCTTCCGCCTCAAAAGGGGTCGACCTGGCCTGAGTACCATCAATCGAGAAGGCTCCGAAGGTGCCAATATTGAACCCGAGGCCCAGAGCCACGGAGCGATAGGTTTTTGCACTCTGCAGGCCGCCGTAGGCCGTTATGCCCCAAGGTAAGCCGTACATCGCCGTGCCCTGGACGAAAGGCATTTCGATCGTACTGTCGTCATAAGCACGGTATTTTCCTCCGGTGACACTGTATTTAAAGCGCCCCTCGCGCTGGAGAACAGGCAATGAGGCGAAGGGGACGATTAAATGCTGTTCGCTGCCATCGCTCTCTTTGATGGTGACATCTAAATCACCGCTGCCGCCGGTCGGGTACATATCGGTAATTTCGAATGCGCCGGGAGCGACATAGCTTTGATAAATCTGGTAGCCGTTCTGGCGAATGATCACCTGGGCGTTGGTTCGCGCGATGCCACGCACTACGGGCGCGTAGCCGCGCAGGCTATCCGGCTGCATGTCGTCATCCGAGGCAATTTGTACCCCATGAAATGAAATGCTGTCGAACACGTCCGACGGTGATGAGCTGTCCCCCAGCGTCAATTCGCTTTTCAGCGGAACAACATTGCGCTGCAAATAGGTGTAGACCGAGCTCCACTCTTGCTGACCGCTGTTGTCACGGCTCCAGGTGCTGTAATTCCGCAACCGCCAGGGCCCGATATTGAGGCCTGGACGCAGGTTGGCGTATTGGCTGTTGCTGTCGCTGCCATTTTGGGTGCGGGAGGTACTGCTGTCGCCGGAAAGGCTGTAGTTCAGTAAGAAGGCAGTGATGCCGTTATCCCACTGCTCAGGGGGGACATAGCCGCGAGCGCGGGGTGTCAGCGCGGCCTGGGGGATACTCAGATCCAGTTGCATCGTGCTGAACGTTAACTCACTCGTCGCCTGGGGGATCGCGGATAAATTGGCGCAACCGGACTCTGTGTTCAGACCCGGAAATATTTCCGTTCTAACGCCATACTTTTTTAAATCACTGACGCTCAGACAAGGTTGCAGGCTGGATTTATCGTCCGCATCTTTGGTCAGAGTAAATTCAATATCTCGGGAATCAACCTTGTCTTTATTGACATAAATATCCACCCGATAGGTACCCGGGGCTTGAGTATCGCCCGCAAAGACACTGAGATCGGTTTTCCCTTGCTGGCTATTATCGGTTTCTAATAAGGCCGGGTTAAAATACATCTCCCCTTCTTTGGGGTCTGCTTGTGCTACGCCGGTGAGTATCTGAGCGATTAATGTCGCGAGGAGTGCATGTTTTAAAATGACTTTGTATTTCATCACATGCCTCCTGTTGACAATAAAAGAGCACTGCTAATCCGGGAATTATCAGAATGAATAAGACGTGAAAGCGTAAAAATTAATTAGCTGGGGCGGTATGCTCTGGGCCCGTAACGCCGAAATCATTGATCAGTTTCCAGCTCACTTGTCCAGACGACTGACCACCGGATACTGGGAACTGGGCGGTGGCATGCGGTGCAACGAACGTGACGTTGGATAATGCTTTTCCGTTCACCTTGATGCTGTTGAAGTTCATGTAATAATTCGTCGGGTTGCTGACCTGAATTTTATTTCCAGCGTGCTGCCAGCGCAGTTCATTCGTAGTTGCCTCTGAATTGCTTTTTAATGTATCGGGTCTGTAGATCAGCTTAATGCGCGTTTTGATAGCGATCTGTAGCGTGTTGTCTTTTTTGGCGACATAAGGAATAGATTTGATATTCAGCCAGAAAAGAGATTCCTGATTTTGGGGAAGCCCCCCAGCCTGTACGATACGCAGAATATTCTTCTGCTCACCATCCAGGCGGAATAATGGGGGGGTAATGACAAAGGGTGCTTTTTTAGCACCGCTATCCGTGGCTTCAACCCATGATTGAATTAAATAGGGTGATTTATCCGGGTTTTCTATACGGAGTGAACTTTCTTTTTTCGCACCATCATAAATAACACGGGTTCCACCGACTACCACGCCAGCATGAGCAGCATGGATCGAAAATAATAGGCAAGCAATGACGGGTAATGAATGGAGTTTCATTTAATTAATCTCTGGGTTTTTGAGTGAAGCGTGAGGATATTAGTTGTAGTTAACGGTAAAGCTCACAGCTGAATTTGCTGTACCGGCAACGACCGTATCGCTTTTGGCAATATAGCGAGCGCTGAACTTCAGATCGTTGTCGACATCAGCCTTGAGGGTATAGTCCTTTGAAGGGGCATCCAGGGCGACGACAGTATCCTCATCATCCAGGATCTGGATACCGACGCCGGTCGCTGAAGGTAATTCAGTGGTCCCTTCCGTCAGCGCCAGCACACTGTTATCACCATTGAACGCAGTACCATCGAATTTAATGGCTGCCGAGGTGATGGCTGCAGGGCAGTCAGTGAGCGTTAATGAGAAATCGGTAGGCGAGGATGTTGCGCCAGATGTGGCTATCGCGCTTTTGTTAATCTTGCCTAAATCGACGCTCATGGTGTTGCCAGCGCCAATATCAACCGTACAGGCGGCATCTAATATTTCGCCAGTAAAATTGATCTTTCCGTCTTCGGCAAATGCCGAGGACGAGACTAATACGCTGCCAGAAATCAGCAGGGCGGCTTTTAACTGTTGTTTCATTGTTTATCACCTTCATGATAGTGGGTTAAAATACTTACTACAGAATTGATTGAAGTCATAACAGATAAAAATTCTGTCATTGATAAGTAAAGGTGGCGGTGACGGCAGAACTGATATTCCCCCCGGTTGCATTCCCCTTGGCACTGTATACTCGAGCCTGCAAATCGAACGTATGCGTATGGTCGACATCTATTTTCCCGACCAACGATTTACCATTGCCAAGGTCCTCACCGCCTGAACCTTGTAATTCAATCGCCACATTTTCGGCTGTCCCGTCATTGCTATACATGCTCTCAGGGTTTGCCGTATCCGCTTTCCCGGTAAATGTTACCGTGGCTTGCGTTACTGACTCGGGGCAACTGATCACTTTTAAATGAAAATCGACCCAGGGCGTAGATGATTCCGCTTTGCTTAAATCGTTACTCTGAATATTACTCCCAAGTTTCACTGGAACATTAAGACTATCGCCATCCACTTTGCAGGAGGAGGATGTAATTTTCCCCGTGATGTTAATAATGCTCATATCTCCTGCCGCCCAGCAAAATAGCGGAACTAAAACGGAAATAAGAACAAACAGAAATGCGTTAAGTTTTCTCATACATTGATAAAGTATTTGTTCAATAGAGCCCGTAATGAGCGGTATTAATCATAAATTCTGGTGATGATAATGCGCCAGATATCCGCTGCCACTCAAGATTATTTCCTTCTGAAATCAGAGTTTGTCCTGGGTGGTGGTAGATAAAGTCTGTTAATTCATAATGTTATCTAGAATGCTCCGGTGGTCGCGCGTTACCGGGTAATATTCAGGAGATTTATAGATAAATGAGGGTGGCTGTATTATAGTTTTGTCAGGATGATACCCTGAAATGATGGCGATTTGCTTCTGGTAATCTTATGAAAAACAATAAATTAGATGCATTGTCTCAGTATCGGCTCACGAAACCTGTTGATGACATTGAGCGGTTGATTGATGCCCTGATGGCTGACGCGACAACCATCACTTTTCGTCACGGCCAGCGTTTAGACTTGATAACCCAACAGGAGACTAAGTGTTATCTGCTTAAAACAGGCTCGGTTAACGTCAATCGCATCAGAGATGGCCTGGTGATAGGCACGGTGTACGGGCCCGCGATATTGGGTATGAGCAATTTTTCCTCATCGTTAGATCCCACGTATATCACCGCCGATGTTGACGTCGGTCTCGGGGTTGTACCCTTAGGAAATATCTTCGATATCCTCGATAAACAGCAGTTGTGGAAGAGTTTTTCAATTACGCTGTTATATATTATCGGCCATTATCACCATTATAATTTAAAGATGATTTCCCCAACATCCTACGATAAAGTCAGATATCAACTGATTGATTTAGCAAGCAAAGAGATGGATTTCAGGGCGAACACTAACGTCACGGAATTTATCCAGGAGAGAACGTTGCTGTCACGTAGCCATATTCTGTCGATACTGTCTGAATTAAAAAAGGGGGGCTATATCACGATCAGGAAAGGGAATCTGGTGGAAATAAGTGATTTGCCGTTGAGATTTTAAACATCGTTCCCCGCAGGTAGAGAACAAAAAAGGGGTGAAAATATTCACCCCAAAGCATTTAGCCCAATTGACAATCAAAAATTGCTTCAGCCCAGCGCACTCTCACGTAACCGGGACTTCAGCTTGTTGTATTCGTCGATCACATACTGCTCGGCGCTGTGCTGATCGCTGATGCTTTCCACCCGAACGGCGCAGTATTTATACTCCGGGGTTTTGGTTATCGGGCTTAAGTTCTCGGTGACCAACTCGTTACAGGCGCCAATCCACCACTGATAGGTCATGTAGACGGCCCCTTTGTTTGGGCGATCGCTGACCTGCGCGCGGGTGATCACTTTGCCCTTGCGCGAGTGAACCCACACCAGCGCTTCGTTTTCGATGCCCAACCTTGCGGCATCGGCGGTGTTGATCTGCGCATATCCTGGCTCGTCTGCCAGCGCGGCCAGCGCGGCACAGTTCCCGGTCATCGAACGACAGGAGTAGTGGCCGACTTCACGCACCGTCGAGAGCACCATCGGATATTCATCGGTGAGCTTATCGATAGGCGCGACCCAGTCGCAGGTGAAGAACTGCGCCAGCCCGTTCGGGGTATCGAACTTCTCAGCGAACAGGTATGACGTACCCTGATCGGCCTCGGACTCATCGCGGCACGGCCACATCACATAGCCCAGTTCACCCATTTTTTCATAGGTCGCCCCGGTAAAGCTTGGGCACAGATGACGCAACTCATCCCAGATTTCCTGGGTGTTGTTGTAGTGCATCGGATAGCCCATCCGGGTGGCGATTTCGCTGATGATTTGCCAGTCGGTTTTCAGGTCCCACTGCGGTTCAACCGCTTTGAAGAAGCGCTGGAAACCACGGTCGGCGGCGGTATACACCCCTTCGTGCTCGCCCCAGGAGGTGGACGGCAAAATGACGTCGGCCGCGTGGGCGGTTTTGGTCATAAAGATGTCCTGCACGATAACCAGCTCGAGATCGTCAAACCCTTTGCGCACCGCCGACAGCTCGGCATCGGTTTGCAGCGGATCTTCGCCCATGATGTACGCCGCGCGCACTTCGCCATGCGCCGCGCGGTGCGGCAGCTCGCTGATGCGGTAGCCGGTATGCGCAGGCAGGCTCTCCACGCCCCAGGCTTTGGCGAATTTTTCGCGGTGTTCCGGGTTGTTGACGTACTGATAGCCCGGATAGGTATCCGGCAGCGCGCCCATATCGCACGCGCCCTGCACGTTGTTCTGCCCACGCACCGGGTTGACGCCCACGCTCGGGCGGCCCAGATTGCCGGTGAGCATCGCCAGGCTGGTCAGCGAGCGTACGGTTTCCACGCCCTGATAGAACTGGGTCACGCCCATGCCCCACAGGATAGCGGCCGATTTCGCCCCGGCGTACATCCGCGCACATTCACGAATCTGCTGGGCGCTAAGCCCGGTGATCTCTTCCACCGATTCCGGCGTATAGCCTTCAACGATTTTGCGGTAATCCTCAAAGCCCTCGGTACGGCTGGCGACAAACGCCGTATCGTAGAGGTTTTCTTCAATGATCACGTGGCCAATGGCGTTCAGCAGCGCGATGTTCGAGCCGTTTTTCAGCGCCAGATGCATATCGGCAATGCGCGCGGTTTCAATTTTGCGCGGATCGCAGACGATGATTTTCGCCCCGTTGCGTTTGGCGTTAATCACGTGATTCGCCACGATCGGGTGTGAATCTGCCGGGTTGTAGCCGAAAATAAACACGAGATCGGTATTATCTATCTCGTTGATGGCGTTACTCATTGCGCCGTTACCGACCGACTGGTGCAGACCTGCAACCGATGGGCCGTGTCAGACGCGAGCGCAGCAGTCGACGTTATTGGTGCCAATAACGGCGCGCGCAAATTTTTGCATTACATAGTTGGTTTCATTACCCGTACCGCGTGATGAGCCGGTAGTTTGAATCGCATCCGGGCCATATTTCGCTTTGATGGCGCTCAGGCGGCTGGCGACATAGTCCAGCGCCTCGTCCCAGGAGACGGATTCCAGCTTTCCGCCACGTTGACGGCGAATCATTGGGGTTTTCAGACGGGGGGTGAGGATCTGGGTATCGTTAATGAAATCCCAGCCATAGTAGCCTTTCAGGCACAGCGTACCCTGGTTGGTCTTACCCTGTGCAGCCTCCGCCCGAACGATTTTGCCGTTATCGACCACCAGGTTTATCTTGCAACCTGAGGCACAATAGGGGCAAACCGTGACGACTTTTTTCATCGGTATCGCTCCAGTTAATCACATCTTTCGCAGCCTGTTATGCAGCATCTATGCCATGTTTTTAATGTGGGTATACCCTGACTTTACGGCCCCTTTTTGGTCAAAACCCTGACGAGGAACAGGCAATCGTCAAAATTGACGTGTCGAAGGGGCAACGGATGTGACATGGCTTGAAATTCCGTCACGCAATAATGCATTTGGCTGGAGCCGTTTGCAGAATAGATCAGACTTAACATAATCCCCTCACGGAAGCAGACGATGAAACCGGCAATTCTGGTGGTTGATGACGACACGACAGTTTGCGAACTGCTGCAGGACGTACTCAATGAGCTCGTCTTTTGATGCGCCTGCGGCGTAAAATCGAAATTAACCCTCATCAGCCGCTGCTGATAAAAACCATTCGCGGCCTCGGTTACGTCTTTGCCGCCGATATTTCGCACAGCGAGCCGCTTAAAGGTTGTCGCGTAAAGACGCCTCCCGTTCGACGAATGTTTTCGCACCAGCACCGCCGGTTCGTCTTCTTCGATGTTGTTATCACGCGACAGGGGCTGCATAAAGTGGTTGTTGTGCTCGTCGTCATTGACGGAAGAGACCTCACCCGCCACCTGCCACCCGCCACCCGTCGCCCCTCACCCTAACCCTCTCCCCATAGGGGAGAGGGGACTGTCCGGTGCTGTTTTTTTACTTCAGGGGAGAGGGGACTGGACGGTGCGATTTTCGCCCTCTTTACTTCAGGGGAGAATAATTGTCCGGAGCGGTTTTCTTCCTCTTTGCTAAAGTCCGGTGCGGTTTTCTCCCTCTCCCCTATGGGGAGAGGGCAGGGGTGAGGGGTCAGCATCGGGCCGCACAATCCCCGGTTACCGGACGTCGAATTATTGCGTAAACCGTTTACGCGGACACAGCTGGCACAGGCGCTGGGTAAGGCGAGCAATATTTGAGATTCCTCCGCTACTCCCGCCGCACCGCGTTGAATAACGTAAAGCCAGCCCCTCTGCGAGACTGGTTCTATGAAACGTTACTCTACTGCTCTGTTATTTGGCTTGCTGTCGTTAACCAGCCAACTGGCTCATGCCGATATTGTTGATGATGCCATTGGCAATATTCAGCAGGCGATCAACGATGCCTACCATCCCGGCTCAGGCCAGCGTAATAACGATGATGATCGCTATGATGAGAGTCGTCGAAACGACAGTCGTCAGTACGATGACAGACGACGCCAGCTGGAGGACCGCCGCCGTCAGCTTGACGACAGACAGCGCCAGCTCGACGAAGACCGGCGTCGGCTGGAGGACGATGAGCGCAGGCTGGAAGAGGACTATTAAAGGCGTGATGCATTTTCCGCATGACCTTTTGAAAGCCCGATGAAGGGATAAAGGGCGCAACGGGCGCCCTCTCTTTTAGGCCACACAGCGTTCATTCCAGCTGTCTTTAAACACAATATTACCGTCGACGTATTTCCACTGAATCGACTCATAACGTAGCTGGATGGTTTCCATGTGCCTCCCGGTTCCGGAACCCGGATGCAGGTTTGGCGTGATGCCGGTAATTTTGACATTCTCCATAAAAATATTGAAATACTCGGCTTCACGACCCGATTCCAGGATATGGTACATTTTGATTTCAGCAGATTTAAAGGTCATGCCTTGACTGATCGCGCGGTATAAAAACGGCGTAACGCGATCGAATTCTTTTTGAAAATGAACAGGGGTATGGATGCGGGTTCCCGTTAATTTCCCGGTGTTATGGTCAGCGGGAATGGTGAGGTGATGCGATAACGAGAGTATTTCAATCGAACCTTGCCTGCCGATGACGCAAGAATTGCCTTGTACCGGAGAACCATTTTGATCGGTTAACCATAAATATGCGGGATTAGACATACTATTTTCCTTTGTCTGTCTCTTTTGATTTCCTGTAATTGTCAAGGGCAGTCACAATTCTGGAAACAGAGTAAATGATAACTATCCATAGCGCCATATAGACAAATTTCATCGGCCACGGGTTAAACATCATAATGCACAGTATGATTCCGCCAACCAATAACACGGAATCAATATCCACCCATATATTAATCAGGGTGAAGAGGAGAATGTCGGCAAAGGTTTTCAATACCGAAAGCAAAGGACTATTGCCTGGCATTTAGCCTCTCCCCGACTTCGTGAATAATACGATTAAACGCCGGGCTTCCCTGAGTGACTCTGACATGAATCGCATCCACAAAGGGTTTAACCGCAGGTTCAATCAGAAAGTATAAAAGATCGTAATCGTGGGGAGCGAGCAGCATATAAACCTCTGGGTCCTCGGCCTCCAGCGCCTGAGCGGTGCGGATGGAGCGTTCACTCATTCCTCCCACCAGCAGCGCCATGGCGACGGTACCGATGACGCCTTTACTGTCTGCCGCAACGATAAAAGAGACGCGCTCCAGCGCCGCTGCCGCAATCAGCGTGACTAATTTTGTTGCCAACATCCTGCCAGCAACGGACGACATGACAGACCGATAAGCGGTATCTTGCTGCGACTCAGAGAGATACGTATTAAAGAGTTCGAGAATCTTTTGCGCGGCATTCACGATATTTTGATAGTTCAGTATATCGTGGCGTATCGCGGTGACCATCCGAATGCGTTGCGTCTGGTGGGAGAAACGGGAGTCCGTATCCAGATATCCCCATGCCAGATATCCCATATCCAGTGGCACCGTAAGCGCGCCGTTAATCATTCCTTTAACCGTTTCAGGTGCAATAATGATATGTGCAATTCTCCTTGCAATATCCTTTACCTCGTCTGTTGCAATATTTCCCACGAGAACCATGTCTACCATGAAAATCCCTCTTACACGGTGATGTTAGTTAATAGCGTATTTACGGAGGTGCTGAGAAATTATTAAACGGTGCAGGTATATATCCTACAGGGCGTTTTTGTACGGAAAGGAACATAAAATGCGGAAAGCGTTTTTGCTTTGATAGTAATTTAAGAGGGAAATAAAAAATCGCCAGGGCTTAATAAGTGATATTTTAAATAGAACGACTCATCAATCTCAATAAATAAACAAACAAAAGATAAGTCATATACATGGCAAATCAATGTGTTTGAAAAATCATATTCATTGATACGCTGAATGTTTACTCCATCGCCAATATCATGCCGTCATAAGCCGCTTCATATCCCGCGGGCAATGGGTTATCCATCAGCCACACGTCAAACTGGTGGCTGATATGGGTCAGAATCACCTGCGGACAACCAATTACCTCGTTCAGGGCTATCACGGTAGTCAAATCACCGTGATTACGCGGGGTTTCAGGGCGCGGCTCGTGGCTGCAATCAATGACCATCGCCTGCGGCGGGTTGTTGAGCAGGAATTTCACCGTTTTATCCGGCAGCCCGGCGGTGTCCGACAGCCACGCCACGCGGCTGTGGGCGCTCTCCAGCAGATAGCCAAACGTCAGCCTGGAATGATTCAGCGGCAGCGGAGTGACGCGTAATCCCTGCAATTCAAACATCACAAACGGTTCGACCGTATGGCTAAAGTCGAGAATGCCGGGGTGCCTGAAAAGATCGTCGCATCCGCTTTCATCCGGTGGCCCGTAAACCGGAATGGTTGCCCCCACGCCCCAGCGCAGCGGGAACAAACCCTGCACATGATCCATATGATAATGAGTGAGTAAAAATTGCTGAAAACTGCCCGCTGGCCAGTCATCCATCAGATGTGGAATGCCCGCATCCAGCAGTGTGACCGCGTTATTGAATTTGACCGCCGCGCTACAAGGGCGGCGGCGATGCCCTTCCTGCAATCGTGCCCGGCGACAGGCCGCGCAGTCGCAGCCGAAGACCGGCACCAGCTGGGCGCCACCGGTTCCTGTGAGCGTCATCGTCAGGCTCATCACGCCTCCTTACAGCGCTTTGGTAAAGCGAAAATGGCTCTGCGTATACCCTTCGCGCAGATAGAAGCGGTGGGCATCCACGCGCTTCACGCTGGTGGACAGCTCGGTCATCTCCGCATCCACGCGACGCGCGGCGTCCTCTGCCCAGGCTAACAGCCGGCTCCCGACGTTCAGACCGCGCGACTGCGGCAATACCACCAGCTCCTGAATCTCTCCAATCCAGCGAACATGATGCAGATGAAACTGCAAATGCAGGCCAATCATTCCGACGATATGCCCGTCGAGCGCCGCAAGCTGATAATGCATGTTGCGGTCCTGAAGGTTGGCGAGATAACCGGCATGGAACGCCTCGCGGTCGAATTGCGCCTGCTTTAGCTCGCAAATCAGCGCGTAAACGGCTTCAGCATCTTCAGCAGTGGCGGGGCGAAGTTCACAGACAGGCATGATGTTTTTCCTTTTGCCGAATAAGCGCTAAAAAGTGTTCGACTGACTGTAGCAAACTTCCGTCGTTATTGAGGAGATGGCAGTCGGATAGCGTATAGCGCGCGGCGCGTTCCAGCCGCAGGTCGATCTCCCGCGCGCTCTCCCGCCCACGGCTTTCCAGCCGGTGGCGCAAAATCTCCGGTGAAACGTGCAGGCAGACCGGCAGCAGCGCCTGGGCATAGCGGGCGCGGGCCTGCGCCAGATGGGCGCGTGAGCCGTTCACCAGCACGTCAAATCCGGCGTGTAGCCACAGATCGATCTCCACGCCCACGCCATAGTAAAGGCCGTTGGCGTGCCAGCTTAATGCCAGTAAGTTCTGCCCGGCGCGAGTAAAAAACTCCTGCTCGCTGAGGGCAATGTGGTTCTCGCTCCCCGCATTCGCTGCGCGCGTAATGTAACGATGCGCGACCAGCAATCCCGGGTGCTCCTGCTGACGCAGCGCCATCAGCAGACTGTCTTTTCCGGAGCCGGACGGCCCCATCAGCCAGATCAGTTTTCCCATCAGAACACCCGTTTACCCTGACGCCAGACGTGGTCGATATGGATGTGCTCGCCCTTACGATGCGCCAGCACCAGATCCGCCCGTTTGCCTTCGCCAATCACCCCGCGATCGCTCAGGTTCAGCGCGTTGGCCGGGTTTTTGGTCACCAGGCGAATGGCCTGCGACAGCGTAAAGTCGTTACCTTCATCGTCAGCCACGCGGAAAGCCGCATCCAGCAGGCTCGCCGGATAGTAATCGGATGAGAGAATATCCAGCAGGCCGAGCGAGGCGAGCTGGCTTGCCGCCACGTTGCCGGAGTGAGAACCTCCGCGCACGATATTTGGCGCGCCCATCAGCACGTTCATCCCCACTTTGCGCGAAGACTCTGCTGCGGCAAACGTGGTGGGAAATTCGGCGATCACGCTGCCAAGCTGGTGGGATTCGAGGACATGCTCATGAGTGGCGTCGTCGTGGCTGGCGAGGGCAATATTGCGCTCCCGGCACATCGCCGCGATCGACAGGCGATTCGGCTGCGACCACTGCGCCGCCAGCGCGAGCTGCTCTTCTTCATAGTGCGCCATCTCCTCGTCGCTGAGTGAATACTTGCCCTGATAGTATTCGCGATACTTCTCGATATTGGCGAACTGACGCTGGCCCGGAGAGTGGTCCATCAGAGAGACCAGCGATACCGGTTCGCGGCCAACCAGCTTTTCAAACAGCGGCAGCGTGGTGTGGTGGGGCAGTTCGCAGCGCAGATGCAGGCGATGCTCGGCGCGGTTAAGCCCGCGTTTTTGCGTCTCCTCGACCGCGTTAATCATCTTCTCCAGATTTTCCAGCCGGTCTCCGCCGTCGCGTACATCGCCGATGGCCACCGCGTCCAGCACGGTGGTGATGCCGCTGGCGACCATCAGCGCGTCGTGACTGCTCATCGCCGAATGCGCAGGCCAGTCCACTTTTGGCCGCGGGGTAAAGAATTTATCCAGGTTATCGGTGTGCAGCTCGATAAGGCCCGGCAGCAGCCAGCCGCCGTCGCCGTCCATCGCCTGCGGTGAGCGGCTCTGGGTTTCGGCGTATGTGCGAATCACACCGTCCTGGATTTCAATCGATCCGTTGATGACTTCGTTTTCGAGTACCAGTTTGACGTTATTGATAATCATGGCGCGACTCCCATCGCATGCAGACGATCCGCCACGCGATCGCGGACCGTGGCGTCGTGGAAGATCCCCACGATCGCCGCGCCGCGCGCTTTGGCCTGTTCGATCAGTTCGACCACTGCGGCGCTGTTTTTGGCATCCAGCGAGGCGGTCGGTTCATCGAGAAGTAAAATCGGGTAATCGACAATAAAGCCGCGGGCAATATTCACGCGCTGCTGTTCGCCGCCGGAAAAGGTCGATGGCGCCAGATGCCACAGCCGTTCCGGGACGTTCAGACGGGTCAACAGGCTGGCCGCTTTGGCGGCGCACTCTTCGCGCGAGACGCCCAGATCCAGCAGCGGCTGCATAACCACATCCAGCGCCGAGATCCTCGGGATCACCCGCAGAAACTGGCTCACCCAGCCGATCGTCGCGCGGCGCACTTCCAGCACTTTGCGCGCCGGAGCCTGCACCAGATCCACCCACTCGTCGCCGTGGCGAATATGGATGTGGCCTTCGTCCGGCAAATAGTTGGCGTACAGCGATCGTAACAGCGTCGATTTTCCGCTGCCGGAATGGCCGTGCAGGACCACGCATTCCCCGTTGCTGACCTCAAGTGACGCGTTTTGCAGCACCGGCAGGCGCACGCCGTTTTGATGGTGCAGGACAAAGGTTTTACTTAAATTTTGTACACGAATGGCGTTCATGATGTTCCCTTAATTCTGCAACACGGACGACACCAGCAGCTGGGTGTACGGATGAAGCGGATCGTCGAGCACGCGGTCGGTTAAGCCACTTTCCACCACCCGGCCCTCTTTCATCACCATCAGGCGGTCCGCCAGCAGACGGGCCACGCCCAGATCGTGGGTGACAATCACCACCGCCAGATCCAATTCCACCACCAGGCCCCGCAGCAGGTCCAGCAGGCGGGCCTGCACGGAGACGTCCAGCCCGCCCGTCGGCTCATCCATAAACACCAGCTTCGGGTGCGTCACCAGATTGCGGGCGATTTGCAGACGCTGCTGCATACCGCCGGAAAAAGTGGTGGGCAGGTCGTCGATTCGCGAGGCGGGGATTTCGACATCGGTGAGCCACTGCTGCGCGGTGGCGCGAATATCGCCGTAATGACGTGCCCCGGTCGCCATCAGCCGTTCGCCGATATTGCCGCCCGCCGACACCTGACGGCGCAGGCCGTCCATCGGATGCTGATGGACCACGCCCCACTCGGTGCGCAACAGCCGACGGCGCTCGGCTTCACTCATGCCGTACAGCGACTGGCCCTGATACAAAATTTCGCCATTCTGCGGCGCAAGACGCGCGGAGATAGCTTTGAGCAGCGTCGTTTTTCCGGAGCCGGACTCGCCGACGATGCCCAGCACTTCGCCAGGCCAGAGATCGAATGACACGTCGCTAAAACCTTTGCCCGGCGCATACAAATGGGTGAGGTGATTGACTGAAAGCAGCGGTTTCATGGGCGCTGGGCCTCGCTCTGTTGGCGGCAGAAATCGGTGTCGGAGCAGACAAACATGCGTTTGCCCGTATCGTCGAGCACCACTTCATCGAGATAGCTGTGTTTCGACCCGCAGATCGCGCACGGCTCGTCCCACTCCTGCACCGTAAACGGGTGATCGTCGAAATCGAGGCTTTCGACGCGGGTAAACGGCGGAACGGCGTAGATGCGCTTCTCGCGCCCGGCCCCGAACAGCTGGAGCGCGGGCATCATGTCCATCTTCGGGTTATCGAATTTTGGGATTGGCGACGGGTCCATCACGTAGCGTCCGTTCACTTTCACCGGATAGGCGTAGGTGGTGGCGATATGGCCGAAACGGGCGATATCTTCGTACAGCTTCACCTGCATCACGCCGTACTCTTCGAGGGCATGCATGGTGCGGGTTTCCGTTTCGCGCGGCTCGATAAAGCGCAGCGGCTCGGGGATCGGCACCTGGAAAATCAGGATCTGATCTTCAACAAGCGGCGTTTCCGGGATGCGATGGCGGGTCTGAATCAGGGTGGCGTCTTCCGTGCGTTCGGTGGTGTTCACGCCGGTAACGCGTTTGAAGAAGTTGCGGATCGAGACGGCGTTGGTGGTGTCGTCCGCCCCCTGGTCGATGACTTTCAGCACGTCCGCTTCGCCGATCACGCTGGCGGTGAGCTGAATGCCGCCGGTTCCCCAGCCGTAGGGCATGGGCATTTCGCGGCCGCCGAATGGCACCTGATAGCCTGGAATTGCCACCGCTTTCAAAATGGCGCGGCGGATCATGCGTTTGGTTTGTTCGTCCAGATAGGCAAAGTTGTAGCCGCTGAGGTTAGCCATTGTTGTGCTCCCGTTGCAGACGTTTCAGCAGTTCCAGTTCCGCCTGGAAATCGACGTAATGCGGCAGCTTAAGATGGGAGACAAAACCGGCCGCTTCGACGTTATCCGCATGGGCCAGCACGAACTCTTCGTCCTGCGCCGGGCCGGAAAGGGTCTCGTGATAGTCCGGAGCTTGCAGTGCGCGGTCGACCAGCGCCATCGCCATCGCCTTGCGCTCGCTCATGCCAAACACCAGCCCGTAGCCGCGAGTGAACCAGGGTGATTCGTTTTCAGGGGCTACAAAGCCGTTGACCATTTCACATTCCGTTAGCAGCAGTTCGCCGACGTTTACCGCAAAACCCAGCTCTTCTGGCACAATTTCAACCTGAACGTAGCCGCTGCGGATCTCGCCCGCGAAGGGATGGTTGCGCCCGTAGCCGCGCTGGGTCGAGTAGGCCAGCGCCAGCAGATACCCTTCGTCGCCACGCATCAGCTGTTGCAGGCGCGATGAGCGTGAACACGGGTAGACCGGCGGCGTGCGGGTGACGTCGTCGGGCACGCTGCCGCTGTCCTCTTCCGCCTTCGCCAGCCCCTGATTCACCAGCAGACTAAAAACGTGGGGGGCGCTTTCCTGGGGGGCGTCGCCTGAATTCAGGGTCGGGGTTTCTCCGTTCGCCAGCAGGGTGAAATCCAGCAAACGATGGGTGTAATCGTAGGTTGGGCCGAGCCGTTGCCCGCCGGGAATATCTTTGTAAATGGCAGAAATCCGGCGTTCCAGACGCATCTCTGCGGTATTGACCGGCTCGCTGACCGCCAGTTTCGCAAGCGTTGTGCGATAAGCGCGCAGCAGGAAAATGGCTTCGACGTTATCGCCGCTGGCCTGTTTCAGCGCCAGTGCCGCCAGCTCGCGATCGGCGATGCCGCCCTCGGTCATCACCCGGTCCACCGCAAGGTTGAGCTGCTGTTCAATCTGGTTAACGCTCAGTTCGGGAAGCTGTTCATCTCCCCGTCTTCTGTGCTCTTGCAATGCATGGGCGCTGGCTATCGCCTTTTCGCCCCCTTTCACGGCAACGTACATCAGCACACCTCTACATGAGTGGTCCGTGGGATAGCCAGCAGACGTTCGCCGCAGGTCAGGATCAGGTCGATACCCAACGGGAACGGGTGAGGGCGTTCGGTGAGTTCGTGAATAATGCACTCCGGCAGTTGCGGCGCGACCATCCGCTCGTCGGCAATACCGGCGCCGGTCAGGCGCAACATCCGGCCACCGCTGAGGCTGGACACCTGCAGAATCAGCGTGGCGCTGGCTTCCGGGGCCACGGCGCTGCCGGACGAGAGCGCGTTAAGCTGCTGATGGTCGATCTGCTCGTCGGCGACCGCAAACACCGCCTGCTGCGGCTGTTCAACCAGCGGCGCGCTGGTGTGAAAACGCAGATTCTGGCTGGCGATATCATTTGCCATCCTGGCCGACAGCCACACCGGCGTGTCGTTATCCGCCAGCGTCAGCAGCACGCTGGTGGTGGCGATATTCAGCGGCTGCCAGCCGTGTGTCAGCTGATGCAAAGAGACAATCACGCCGGGCTCGCTCATGGCTTTCAGCAGACGACGAAAACTGTGTTGGGCATCCGGTACTGCCTGGGTAAAAGCGGGTTGAAGCGTCATGCGTTGTCTCCGCGAACGAGCGTAAAGAAGTCGACCCGGCTGGTATTGATTTCGGCCTGACGAGCGGCGATGCGCGCGGCACGGTCAGCCTCCAGCGGGGCAATGAGGGTTTCCATTAACGACTGAAAATAGGGCTGTTCCTGCAATAGCGCGTCGATGACGGCGCACAGCTCGGCATGCTGTTTGTCGCGTCCGAGCAGATAGCTGTAACCCAGCGTTCCGCTGGTGAGGCGGACCACTGTGCGGGTAAGGGTGGCGTCACCGGCAAAAAAACGCTCGCCGGTACCGCCCGTCCGCGCCTGAATCTGCACGAGGCCGACTTCGGGTGCGCGGATCGTTTCGTATTCCGGCGTCAGTTTCAGCGTGCGCATGCGTTCACGCAGCGCCGCGGGCTGGCTGTGAGCGAGCACGCTCATCCAGCGCTGGCGAGTGGAGGTATCGAAATGCATTCAGTGCTCCATGGTGAATTCAATCATGTCGGCGCGGGTCAGGCTGACGGAATACTCCGTCGCGTTGATGTCGCCGTCACGATGGTTGAGAGTGCGCACGCAGAGCAGCGGCGCCATGTTCGGGATCTCCAGCACTTTGCTCTCTTTGGCCTGCGCGCGGCGGGCGCTGATCCGCGTCTGGGTTCGTCTGAGCGCGATGCCGGTGGCATCAGACAGGAAGTCATGCAGCGAGCCGCTGGAGAAATTTTGCAATACCGGCCAGAGCGTCAGGTCGGCGAAGTAGTGGTCGATTTGGCAGACCGCCACGCCGTTGACCCGGCGCAGGGTGCGCAGATGCACCACGTTATCGCCCTCCTGAATGCCCAGCGCATCAGCGATGTGGCTGGAGGCCGGGCGCAGCACGGAGAGCAGTTTTTCGCTGGTGGGATGGCTGCCCTGATCGAGCAGATTCTGGCTAAAGCGCGCCTGAGCATTCAGGGGGTAGTCGAACGGGCGCATCAGCACCAGCACGCCAACTCCCTGACGGCGCTGTACCCAGCCGCGTTCCACCAGCTGATCAATGGCGCGGCGCAGCGTGTGGCGATTGACCTCGTAACGGTCGGCGAGCTGTTGTTCGGCAGGCAGATAGTCGCCGCAGCGGTAGTGGGTGCGCAGCTCCACTTCAAGTTTGGCGGCGATCTCTTGCCAGCGGGTAGGGTAACTGGTCGGATGTCTGGATAAGTGCATAGAAATCAATGCCTCGCTTCTCAGATAAAGTGCTTACGCAACCGTTGGGAGAGGAAGTCCAGCAGGCTGACGGTGATGATGATAAGGACCATCAGCGCGCAGGTTTGCTGGAACTGGAAACCGCGAATCGCCTCCCACAGCGTGACGCCAATCCCGCCTGCGCCCACCATGCCGACCACCGTGGCGGAGCGGACGTTGGATTCAAAGCGGTAGAGGGAGTAGGAGATCAGCAGCGGCATCACCTGCGGCAGAACGCCATACAGAATTTCTTCGATTTTGTTGGCTCCGGTGGCGCGAATTCCTTCCACCGGGCCGGGCTCAATGGCTTCGACCGCTTCGGATAACAGCTTGGAGAGTACGCCGGTGGTATGAATAAACAGCGCCATGACGCCAGCAAACGGACCCAGACCGACGGCGACCACGAACAGCATGGCGAAGACCATTTCGTTGATGGCGCGGCAGGCGTCCATCAGGCGGCGCACCGGCTGGTAAATCCACCAGGGAACGATGTTTTCGGCGCTCATCAGGCCAAACGGGATGGAGAGGACGACCGCAAGCGCAGTGCCCCAGACGGCGATTTGCATGGTGACGGCCATTTCACTGAGATAGTCTCGCCACTGGCTAAAATCCGGCGGGAAGAAGTCCGCCGCAAAGGTAGCCATGTTGCCGGAATCTTTGACCAGCATTAGCGGGTCCATTTCCGCGCCTTTCCAGGAGACAACGAGCACCGCCAGCAGAATGGCCCAGCTTATCAGCGAGAACCAGCTGCGTTTTGGTGGTGGAACGGTGATGGTTTGCATGAGTTCTCCTAATGTTCTCTCCCTGTGAGAGAGGCCGCGGTGAGGGATTAGCGTGCGCTTTTTCCCCTCACCCTAACCCTCTCCCCAAAGGGGAGAGGGAACGATTGCACTCTCTCCGGAGGGAATGATGACTCTCCCCCCCTTGGGAACGATTGCACTCTCTCCGGAGGGAATGATGACTCTCCCCCCCTTGGGAACGATTGCACTCTCTCCGGAGGGAATGATGACTCTCCCCCCTTGGGAACGATTGCACTCTCTCCGCAGAGGGAATGATGACTCTCTCTCCGCGGAGGGAATGATTACTCTCTCTCCCCTTGGGAACGATTGCACCTTCTCCGCAGAGGGAACGATGACTCTCTCTCCGGAGGGAATGATGACTCTCCCCCCCATTGGGCACGATTACACCCTCTCCCCTCTGGGGAGAGGGCAGGGGTGAGGGGGAAAAGCGCTATTGCACCGCTTTATTCACCGACGTCATCGCGCTCAGCGCAGCGGTCAGGCGGTCCAGGTCTTCCAGCTGTGCCTGAAGCGTCGACACTTTGCTGGTCTTCTCTTCGCTGTTCAGGCCTTTGTTGTCCTTCACGCCCTGCATCTCTTTAAACAGCGCCAGTTGACGAATTGGCACCAGCTGCAGGTCGCTTGAGGCGCGGAACGGTGCCCACCCCAGACGTTCCAGTACGGTTTTCTCTTCTGGCGTTTTGCCGTAATTCATAAAGAAGTCGTACACCTTGTCTTTGGTGCTTTCGGAGAGATTTTTCCGCCAGACAATCGGGTCGCCCGGAATGAGTGGTGATTTCCAGATCACCTTCAGTTCTTTCAGCTTTTCCGGCGCGGAGGTTTTCAGTTTGTCGAGGTTTTCGGTGTTATTGGTCGCCACATCGACCTGTTTGTTGGCGACGGCCAGCGCGTTGGTTTCATGTCCCGCATTGACGGTGCGTTTGAATTCGCTGGGGGAGACGTTATTTTTGGCGAAGACGTAGTAGCCAGGGACCAGGAAGCCGGAGGTCGAGTTAGGATCGCCGTTGCCGAAGGTCAGATCTTTACGTTTGGCGAGCATGTCATTGAGGGTGTTGATCGGACTGTCTTTATTGACGATCAATACGCTCCAGTAACCCGGAGAACCGTCGGCAGCGACGGTTTGCGCAAAGACCTGACCGTTAGCGCGGTCCACCGCTTCCATGGCGGAGAGGTTGCCGTACCAGGCGATATCGACTTTGTTAAAGCGCATCCCCTGAATGATGCCGGCATAGTCCGGGGCGAAGAAGGCATTCACTTTGATGCCCAGTTTGGTTTCCATATCTTTCAGGAACGGTTCCCACTGGGGTTTCAGGTTTTGCTGTGACTCGGTCGAAATAATGCCAAAGTTCAGGGCTTTTTCCTGCTCCTGGGCATACGCCGGGCTTAACAGGGTGCTGATGCTGAACATGCTGGTGAACGCCAGCGCGGCAACGGCTTTGTAGCTCATCTATGTTCCTCACTTAGACATTGTTCCAGGCTGGCAGCGCCATGAATGCCTGGTCTTTCAGGACATTAAGCAGCCTGCGCGTTCTCATCGACGCGGTTAATGCTGCGGTAGAGATGGTCAGATCGTTCGTTATCAAAGTGCTGGCTTGCGCCATCAAAGAACACATAGCCCTGACGCAGGGCGACGATGCGTTCGCAGTAGCGCAGGGCGTAATCCACCTGATGCAGCGTCACCACCACGGTGATGCCGTCGTTCTGGTTGATGTCGCGCAGGGTTTCCATCACGATGCGGGCAGATTCGGGATCCAGTGAGGCAATGGGCTCATCCGCCAGAATGACTTTGGCTTTTTGCATCAGCGCCCGGGCAATCGCCACGCGCTGCTGTTGCCCACCGGACAGCGTCGAGACGCGCTGGTGGGCGAAATGGGCCATGCCGACGCGGGTCAGCGCCTGGAGAGCTTGCTGTTTTTGTGCCGGAGAGAACCAGCGCAGACAGGTGCGCCAGAACGGAGTGCTGCCCAGCGCGCCAATCAGAACGTTCTCCAGCACCGTCAGACGGTTCACCAGATTGAACTGCTGAAAGATGTAGCCGGTTTGCGCGCGGCTTTTACGGATATCGCTCGCGAGGCGGCCTGCGCGCTGCACGGTGTTACCCAGCAGCTCAATGTGGCTTTCTGGCGTTTTATCACCGGTGATTAAACCGCTGAGATGCCTTAAGAGTGTGGATTTACCTGAACCAGAAGGCCCTAACAATGCCACCATTTCGCCCTGCTGGACGGTCAGATCAACGGCATGCAGCGCCTTGTTTTGATGGAAGGTCTTGCTCAGTTTCTCGACGCGGATGACAGTTTGCATGTGGCCTGGCCTCAAGGAAAATGTGGGCCCATGCTGGCGGATTATTGTGACATTTTGGTTAAGTATTCGTTGCAGGAGTTTGAATAATTGAGGCGAGTGCGATGACAGGCGGAGGCGGGCGGCCTCCGCCGGAAGGTTACTGCGGTTTAACGACGTTGATCATCCACGGCACGCCATATTTATCGGTGACTTTACCGAATCCGTGCGCCCAGAAGGTTTCCTGCCAGGCCATCTCGATATGACCGTCGGCGGCCAGATTGTCGAACCAGCGTTTGCCTTCGGAGACATCCTGAGTATCGAGAACCAGCGTAAAGCCTGCATACTGCGCTTTACCGCCCGGAGCTCCGTCACTCATCATGATATCGCTGCCTGCGATACGAACATTGGCGTGAGCGATGGCGGTATCCGGGAACTGCATACCGGAAGGACAGCCTTCGTCGCTGTGCTCATCTTTAGGCATTTCGCCAAAGGTGATTTTATAGAGGAGTTCTGCGCCGAGGGTCTGCTGATAAAAGGCGATGGCCTCTGCACTGTTACCGCTGAATGCGATGTAGGGACTTAACGGCATAATCATTACCTCAGGTAAGAGAAGCTCAGTAAGTTTAGTTCGGATTGTCGGGGCAGGATAAGCGCAGCGCAGGTGTAAAAAAGGCCCGGCAGCGTGACGCTTACCGGGCCTGTAAAGAAAACAAAAGTAAAATCAGTTCTTTTTCACAAATTCGGATTTCAATTTCATTGGGCCGAACCCGTCAATTTTACAGTCAATATTATGATCGCCTTCCACCAGGCGAATACCCTTCACTTTGGTGCCGATTTTCAGCATCGAAGAGCTGCCTTTGACTTTCAGGTCTTTTACCACGGTAACGTTATCACCATCGGCCAGCAGATTACCGTTGGCATCTTTTACGATCAGCGTATCGTTATCCTGTGCAGGTTCTGCATCATTCCATTCATGGGCGCATTCAGGGCAAATGAACATCCCATTATCTTCGTAGGTGTATTCAGAATGACATTGTGGGCAATGTGGAAGTGACATATTCGTATCCTCAAAAAAGTGCGAACGGGGCTGGAAAGTGCCAGCCAAAACCCGGCTGTTTGCCGAAAAAGGCGTCAAGTATAGCCTAAATCCACACATTTGTCGGTGACATTCTTTTTTTTAAATAGTGATAACGCTTTTTTCAGAGTGACATTTCCTGTCAGTCACTTAAGCGATGCTAACACCGTGCTTAAGAGATAAGCATTGCAATGGAATATATTGAATATTTTATTGCGTAAATTGCCAGGTACAGTCATTTCGGATAAGGTGAGGCGAGCAGTTGTTATTTATCAACGGAACCTGAGATTGCCGCTTTTTGCATTGGCAGCCGGGAATTACCTCTCATTTTGGGTGGGTAAATTAGTTTGATATATCCTATAGCTACATAAAAATGGTCTACGCTCAATATCTTTCGGCTCCTCTTGCCGAGAGGAGTGTAGGAGCGCTTTACGCTGTCGGCAGATTATATTTTGTTTTGTCATCAGGCGCTTATATTCATTAAACCTATTTTCCACGCGTAATCAAAAAGCCGAAATTTCTTATTAAAACTATCTGGCTTAATAAAAGTAATAAATTTGCGTTAAGGAAAGGCTTTTATCATGCACACACAGACAATTTTCGAATTAAGCCAGGAAGCAGAGCGGTTGTTGCAACTTGCTTTGCAGAATCTGGATGCCCTTAAGTCTATGCCGATTGCGGTTCTGGATAGCACAACTGCTGCAATGACCGGGGAGACGAATAATGTTCTTCCTTTGCACTTTAGTACCCGCGGCGTTGAAACTCAGCTTTCAATGCTGAATAACGAATTACGCAAAATTACCCGTCTTGAGATGGTGCTGGCGATTGTCGGCACCATGAAGGCCGGGAAATCGACGACCATTAATGCGATTGTCGGAACCGAAGTCTTGCCCAACCGTAATCGTCCAATGACCGCGCTGCCGACGCTGATTCGCCATACGCCGGGGCAAACAGAGCCGGTGCTGCATTTTGCGCATGTGTCGCCGATTGATACGCTGATCAAGCAGTTACAGGACAAATTGTGCAATCACGATCGCGGAAAGCTGACGCAACGTCTTGAGATCGACAAAGATATGAATGCGCTGCTGGGGCGTATTGAGCAGGGCGAAGCCTTCGAAAAACACTATCTTGGCGCGCAGCCGATCTTCCAGTGCCTGAAAAGCCTCAACGATCTGGTGCGGCTCTCACAGGCGTTAGACGTGGAATTCCCGTTCTCGGAATATACCGCCATTGAACATATTCCGGTTATTGAAGTGGAATTTGTGCATCTGGCGGGGCTGGATGCGCATCTGGGGCAATTAACGTTGCTCGACACCCCGGGGCCAAACGAAGCCGGGCAGCCGCATCTGCAAAAAATGCTCAGTGAGCAACTGTCGCGCTCCTCCGCCGTGCTGACGGTAATGGACTATACGCAGCTTAAGTCGATATCAGATGAAGAGGTGCGTCAGGCGATTTCGGCGGTGGGGAAATCGGTGCCGCTTTATGCGCTGGTCAATAAATTCGATCAGAAAGACCGTAACAGCGATGACGAAGAACAGGTGCGGGCGATGATCTCCGGCACGCTGATGAAAGGGAATATCTCGCCCGGACAAATTTATCCGGTCTCGTCGATGTGGGCGTATCTGGCAAACCGCGCGCGCTATGAAATTTCCACTCATGGTCGTCTGCCGGATCCGCAGGAGCAGCGCTGGGTGCAGGACTTTGCCGAAGCGGCGCTCGGACGTCGCTGGCGAACAGCCGATCTGGATGACGTTGAACATATCCGTCACGCGGCCGATCTGCTGTGGGAAGACTCGTTATTTGAACAGCCTATTCGCAAACTGATCTATGCCGCTTATGCCAACGCGTCGCTTTATGCGCTGCGTTCCGCATCTCATAAGCTGTTGAACTACGCGCAAAATGCGCGTGAGTATCTGGATTTCCGCTATCAGGGGCTGACGGTGGCCTTTGAGGAGCTGCAGGTCAATATTGCCCGACTGGAAGAGGATATGGCGCTGTTACAAACGCGTCAGGATGTGGTGAGCGATGAAGTGGGGCATGAGGTTGAGCAGGCGCTTGATGCGGCTAACGCGTTTATTGCCCATCAGCAAAGCCATATCCAGCAGGCGATCAGCCACGTTTTTAACCGCGATAACATTCTTGATTTAGCGGGCGTTGAGAAGATGAATTTGCGTAGTGGCGCATCGGCTGAAATGGGGCAACTGGTGCTGGACGACGAAGGGCAGGCGCAGATTGTACTGAGCAAAATCCGCTCCTCCTGTGAAATGATCATGCTGGATGCGCAGGGCAAAATAAGCCGTGAGCTGGCGCTGCGCTTTGACCAGCTGGAATCGACGCTCGCCCGTTCCCTTAACGAAGCGATGCGTCCTATTGAGAAGCGCATTAAAGAGGAGCTGAGTCATGCTGGTTTTCGCGCAAGGATCAGCTTCCCGGCATTCCAGGCCAGCCAGCTTAACTTCAACACTCGCGGGCTGTTTAACGATGCGATTGCCCCGGAGAACCGTCCTGCCGGAGAGGTGTCCGGTTCCGCCAGCGTGCGTGAGACGGTGTCGCGCTGGCTCAATAATCCGGGCTGGGGCTGGGAAGATTACGTGATGACGCGTACCCGATATGTCATTGATGTGGCGCAGCTTCACCAGCGCTTCAAACACCATAT
Organism: Lelliottia sp. CFBP8978; assembly: GCF_034046055.2. Classification (NCBI taxonomy): domain Bacteria; kingdom Pseudomonadati; phylum Pseudomonadota; class Gammaproteobacteria; order Enterobacterales; family Enterobacteriaceae; genus Lelliottia; species Lelliottia sp. CFBP8978. Next base: position 329,591 of record NZ_CM188253.1, read on the forward strand.
TGAGCAATTTTGTGAACAAATCTGTAAAGCTTTGGTGGCGCAGGTCGATGTCTCTGTTACGGCAGGAATGGCGACGTTTTTTGCAGAATTCTCGTTATGTCTTACCGGGTTACAGGAAAGCTTGCGTGATAGCCTCGCAGTGCGGCAGCAAAATGAGCATTCTACCAGGGCGCTCAGCCAGTTGTTGAAGCAAAGTATTACTACTGCGACGTGGATTCAGGAAGATACCCGACTGTTACGCGATGATATTCAAACCCTATTCGCAGCAGAGCAACCATGACAACACAACTACTGGACGGTCCCGGGCGGACGCTGGAGTGTATTCATCCCAAATTTATGGTCGATTTGGTTCAGGGGGTGGACGCGGCGCGTCCTGCTCCTCTTGTGCCGCAGCAGCAGCAATTTCGTGAGCGTTTAGCCCAGGAGATCATGACTCAGTCGAAGCTTCGGCCCTGGGCGATGACGGGAATGTTCAGCGAAAATGCTGCCCTGCGGCTGGGCCTGGCGGAGAAACTGGCCGGTATGTTTGATCCCGGACACCTGGCGTTGACCCGTATGACCGACAAATTAACCTCATTACGCCAACAGACCCATCGTCCTGGCCAGCATTCTCCTGGCCTGATGCAGCAGTATGACGATCTTTGCGCCTATTTTTGCCAGCGTGCAGCCTATAAAGAGAAAGCGCTGTCTCAGCGTGGATTAACGGTGCAGGCTGGTGAACACAGTGAGCAAATTTTTACCCGCTGGCGAGCGGGCCAATACGACGGCTGGTCACTCGCTGGGCGGTGCTATGTGGCACTGGAAGAGTTGCGCTGGGGCGCGTTTGGCGATGCCTGCCGTCTGGCGAACGATGATGTGGGCGCGATGCTGAAGGACAATTTACGCAGCCTTGCGGCAAATTATCTTGCTCAGGGAATTAACGCTTCCCCTGCCACGCGCCACTTTTATCATCAATGGCTGACGACGCCGATATCACCGGGCTTAATGGATCATAAAGATATGTTGGGCTGGCTGGGGGACTGGTGTCATCCGGAACGCCATCCGGTGAGCTGGTCGGTGACCCAAAGCTGGCAAACAGTCGCGCTGGGGATGCCCAGATTATGCTCGGCAAAAAGACTGGCAGATGCGATGGTCGGTGAGATGTTCGGCGAGTAAAAAGCCAAAACCCTCTCCGAAGAGAGGGTCTTGAGATAATAACTTAGTGGTGCAAGGATTCTACTGGCTCTGACTCGACTTTCGGGATATTGCCATAGCGCTTCGCATACAGTGCAGTAATGATTGGAACCAGAATCGCGGTCACAATCACCGCGGCAGCTACCAGCGCCGTAGCGGAGGCGGCGACGGGTTCGAATGCCGGGTTAATCTGCGCAATAATGACCGGGTTCGCCACGGCCGCTCCTGCGGCGGATGAGGCGGCGACACCTGCGGTACCATTTCCTCCCCCGATAACGCGGTCCGCGATAATCAGTGGAATACCGGTGATGACGATGACTGCCACACCCAGAAGGATACCCAGCAGGCCGGTATCCAGGATTACGCCCAGGTTGATGGTGTTACCCAGCGCGAAGCCGAAGAACGGAATCAGAACCGGAGTTGCCTTGCTGAAGAAATCGCGCAGATCGGTGTCCAGGTTACCCAGTGCAAAACCGATCAGGAATGGCAGGACAGCGCCAACGAAATGGTGCGGTTCAAACGAGGCCAGACCGGCAGAGCCGAGGATCAGCATCGTCATCAGCGGGCCCGATTCCAGAGACATCAGCACGAATGCGCCGGACTCTTCTTTGGTGCCGTACTGGTTCATCAGGCTGGCGTAGAGGCCGCCGTTGGTCATGTCCATTGCTGAAACAATCGCCAGAATGGACAGCCCTGCGAAGAAGCCTGTCTGGATACCGTTCTCAGGAATGAACATCGCACAGATCATTGCCACAACCCAGGCAACGGCAATTTTGGTAATCACCAGCGTGCCTGATTTACGCAGAACGGTGCCGGTCGCTCGTAAGTTAATGGAGGCCCCAATACAGAAGAACCATACCGCCAGAATTGGAACGGTACCGGTAATCATTCCTTTTGTGAAACCACCGAAATAAGCGCCTGTATTTGGAGCAAGCGTATTTAATATTGCGCCAAGTACCAGTGGAACCAGCATCATCCCGCCAGGGATGCGTTCAATCGTGGCTTTGATTTTCATGATAAACCCTCACATCTTATCTCGCGTTTCTGGCGGACAAGTCAGCTAAAAATATTTATTAAATTCAAATGATTGTGAATTGTTGCTGTCTGGTAATCCGTTTGTTGATGCACCAGCCGTAAGTCAGCATCTCTCTTTTACGGTCAGTAAGACGCACCCCGGACGGCGTGTTCGGGCTTATCATGCGATCATTGGAATTATGATTCAATGAAAATAAAACAATGTTTTAGTTATCTTGATCACATATTTTTGTAAACCCGTGTCTACATTATTAATAAATAAAATCGCTGTGAATTGAATGTAAATAAAGGTGAGTGATATTTTTTTATTGCGACAAAAATAATCACCCGCGAAATAATCATTCTGGCGCTCTCTGAGTGATCATCGTGATAAAGACGCGTTTACGCTTTTTGACAACTTTTGACGCCCTTCGTAAATATTTGTGAAGTTGATCACTAATTTAAAGGCTGGTAGGGTAAAGAGGTCACTAACTGCCCAGTCAGGCGTCAACAGGTTCGGTTGTATCGACGATAAACGTCAATGTAAGTAAACCTGCTACGCTTGAAGAAGAAGATTCGCATGAGGCGAATCTCAAGGTTCACAGACCGCAAAAAGATCTGTGGTATGGACAGGGCTGAGTCTACGAGGATAGCAATGCTTAAAAGGAAAAAAGTCAAACCCATCACACTGCGCGACGTCACCATTATTGATGACGGCAAGTTGCGCAAAGCCATTACCGCCGCTTCCCTTGGTAACGCGATGGAGTGGTTCGATTTTGGTGTTTATGGTTTCGTTGCCTATGCATTAGGTAAAGTCTTCTTCCCCGGTGCCGATCCCAGCCTGCAGATGATTGCGGCCCTGGGGACCTTCTCCGTACCGTTTCTGATCCGTCCGTTGGGTGGTTTGTTCTTCGGCATGTTGGGCGATAAATATGGTCGCCAGAAGATCCTTGCCATCACCATTGTCATCATGTCGATAAGTACCTTCTGTATCGGCCTGATCCCTTCCTATGCCTCGATTGGCATATGGGCACCGATTCTGCTGCTGCTGTGTAAAATGGCGCAGGGCTTCTCGGTAGGGGGCGAATACACGGGCGCGTCCATCTTTGTCGCGGAATATTCCCCGGACCGTAAACGCGGCTTTATGGGAAGCTGGCTCGACTTTGGTTCGATTGCAGGCTTTGTGCTCGGTGCGGGCGTCGTAGTGTTGATTTCAACCGTCGTCGGCGAAGAGAACTTCCTTGAGTGGGGCTGGCGTATTCCGTTCTTCATGGCGCTGCCGCTGGGTGTGATTGGGCTTTATCTGCGTCATGCATTAGAAGAGACGCCGGCATTCCAGCAGCACGTTGACAAGCTGGAGCAGGGCGATCGCGAAGGGCTGCAGGATGGTCCAAAGGTGTCGTTCAAAGAGATTGCGACCAAACACTGGCGGAGTCTGCTGACCTGTATCGGTCTGGTCATTTCGACGAACGTGACCTATTACATGCTGCTCACCTATATGCCGAGCTATCTGTCGCATAACTTGCACTACTCCGAAGACCACGGTGTGCTGATTATTATCGCCATCATGGTGGGTATGCTGTTTGTGCAGCCGATTATGGGCCTGCTGAGTGACCGCTTCGGTCGTCGCCCGTTCATTATTCTGGGCAGCGTTGCGCTGTTCCTGCTGGCGATCCCGGCCTTTATCCTGATTAACAGTAATGTACTCGGTCTGATTTTCGCCGGTCTGCTGATGCTGGCGGTGATCCTCAACTGCTTTATCGGGGTGATGGCGTCAACGCTTCCGGCGATGTTCCCGACGCATATTCGCTACAGCGCGCTGGCGGCGGCATTTAACATCTCGGTGCTGGTGGCCGGCCTGACGCCGACGCTTGCGGCTTCGCTGGTCGAAACCACGCAGAACCTGATGATGCCGGCTTACTATCTGATGGTCATCGCGGTGATTGGTTTAATTACCGGTCTGACGATGAAAGAGACGGCCAATCTGCCGTTGAAAGGTGCCACTCCGGCGGCCTCTGACCTTCAGGAAGCGAAAGAGATCCTGCGTGAGCATCACGACAAGATTGAACACCGCATTGAAGATATTGATGCCGAGATCGAAGCACTGCAGGCGAAGCGTTCTCGCCTGGTGGATCAGCATCCACGGATAAATGAGTAACAGACAAAAACCCGCCGCTGGCGGGTTTTTTTTTAACAGCCCGCAGCGATATAGTCGCCGTTGGCACTGACCGGAATCACCGTTAAGAACAAGACGGTTGCGAACAGAATCAGAATCACGCCCCCGATAATCTTCGCGCAGGGCATCAGCCAGCTCAAACCTGAACGGTCACCGAAGAAAGCAACCGTCCGCTCCCGCGCAAAGCGTACCGCCAGCGAAAGCCCCATAATCGACAGCGCTGTGCCGAACGACATGGTCATCACCGCGGCAATCCCCCATGTGACAATTCCCAGCGCATTTGAGAACAGTAAAATCATTATTGCTCCGCTACACGGGCGCGCGCCAATCGCCAGAATGACGCCGAGACGGGTTTTCCAGTCTCCCTGGCTGAGATCGACGCCTGCGCCATGATGTCCGCAGCCGCACTGCTCATCGTGCTGGTGAAGAGGCCTGAGAGACGCGATGGTCATCTGGCGCGGACGCAGGCTTTTCAGCGCATGGTAAATGATAAAAGCACCGAACGCGCCGATCAGCAGTGCGCTGATTTTCTCTACGTACCAGCGGCTGGTACTCAGATCGCCCGAGGCGAGGTTAAACCCTACGGCCAGGATAAAAACAAACAAAATGGCGCTGACGCCCTGCATCAGACTCCCGACAAAGGGCACGACGCGTGCCGCCAGAAGGCTCTCTTTATTGGTGCTCAGGTAGGCTGTGACGATAAATTTGCCGTGGCCGGGTCCGATGGCGTGCAGTACCCCATAAAAGAAGGAGCCGGTCAGCAGCCACAGCCCACCGCTGTATTGCTGGTTATTCAGTTGCAAGAGATACATCACCAGATAGCGGTGGAGCGTTATTTGCGTCGCGAGACACCACTGAATAAACGTGTTCCAGTGCGCGTGCAGGGTAAAACCTGCAAACAGAATCACCAGTGCCATCAGTCCGGCAGTGGGAAGACGCCAGTCACGCGTAAGACGTTGTGTGATCATGATTTGGCCTGCGGGAAAATTTGGGGGAAGTATAGCGTTTGTCACCGTGTGGTGACGGCTGTTTCTCTCGGTTGTTACTGAGCGACAAGATACGGACAGGGGGTTAATCCCCCGTCATCCCTTCACCACTTTTGCCTTTTACCCATGCAAGCCGGCGGTTGAACATCTTTTTAAGTGCCCGATTCAGCGTGTTGAACCAGCCTGTTGGTCGCGGATCGGCGAGCATGCTCAGCGCTCGGGCGTAATCCAGCACCAGCCCCGGCGTCCAGGCCATTGTCTCGGCGCGTTTACGTAATTGCAGTGCTACCCATAGCTCCGGTGTGGACATCAATTTTCCTATCGCGAGCCAGAATCCACGGCGTTGCCATAGCCTGCCGACGGAACCCTCCAGCGCGGCTTCGAGTGCTCTTGCGACACTGCTGGAGCAGTTTCGATGCGTCAAATTATAGGATTCGTTCTGACGATAGCTTTCCCAGAAGGCTATCAGACGCGTTTCGCTGTAATTGCGAATGCGCACTTGTCTTGTTGAGGGGCACCATTGCACGGATTCAGTTGCATAATCCGGCTGAAACAGCCCTGGGACGTTATTTTCCGGCGTGGCCCTTAACAGACGGGCGAAAGCATCAGGCGAGCGATCAATCAGCACTGCAGGGTAGAGGCTGATATAGATCCCACCCGGCGATTCCAGCGCAGCATGGCCGGTAGAAATAATGCCATTTTGATCCACCGCTGCAATATAGCGATTGATGACCGGACGGGAAAGGGTTTCACCTGGCGCCGAGCCAACCGGTGTCCAGACGTGCACGGTAAGCGCTTTTTCGTTATCGTCTGGCGGACCGTCCCATTCCACGACGGCGGGAGGATGAGTATCCGCTTCCTTCATATACTCCTCGCCTTTCAGGCCGGGATTGGCGGCCGCGACTTTGACGCGGTTGGCGAGGATAAACATATTCCATCCCGCAAACGCGAGACCCAGCCCAAGACAGTACGGAACGGTACCAGCGTAGTGTGAGGGCCAGGGCTGGTAGAAGAAGATAGCGAGGGCAATTTCAACAATGCCTCCCACCAGAGCGGGCCGCCATCGTTGATAACGCACCACCAGCGCAGAGGCGATTTGCAGGGAGCCATCCAGTAAAAACAGGGTGCCGAATATTATAGCTAGCACCAGATTACCATCATGATTACCTGCAAGAATCAGCACAGCTGCCAGCGAAAAGGTCGCCCCTTTCACATAGCGCAATATGCGCTGTCCCCCCATCCCGCTGTGAGCCACCATTAAAGTGGCGCCGCCTTCGAAAAGCAGCAAACAGGCGAAAGGTTCAATGGGAAAGAATAGCGATCCGTCCATGGCGTCAACAAAGATGACTATACCGGCAATGAGCGTTATCCAGCCGAAGCGGCGAAGCCCGCGCCAGTGCGAACGCAGAAAATCCACGCCGAGCAAAATCAGGATCAATCGCATCATGAGAGCGCTTCCGGAAATAACCTCTCACATATATAGCTCACCCAATCGGAGAGTGCGTGATCAATCCACGAACTCCCCGGTGGCTACCGATGATGCAGTTGTCCGGCAGCATTGATACGCATCGGGCCAGTACAGGGTGCTATCAACCACCGCCGGTGAGAAAGGTATGGCTTCGGACTTCCATTTTGCCGCGTCTGGCGCTTAATTTTTCCGCCTGGCTCGTTCGGCTGACGCATTTTAATGATGGCATGGCGGGACGACCAGGGCTCCAGGCAGCGATTGACAAGGGATAAGCAGCATCACGAGGAGGCTATTCAGTTTTCTCAGGATGATATTGTTATTCCGCAGTGGAGGTATTATTTATGCATCTCGTAAATAAATATTATTCGTGGGGTAATGATTTTGAATCAATTATGGTTTCATCAAAAAAACATATTGACGAAAATAAATAATGTACTGGCTAATTTTAAATGACCATTTAGAGTGAAATTATTGAATTACGTGTTCTGCTATAAACCGGAGTAATATTTATTTGTCATATATTTTATGAATGCCTTTGGGGGTGATGTATTGATACAAACTCGTTAATGGTCAATTATCTGGCATATGTTTTTTGATCTGGCTTTTATTTTGAGGGGCGATGTTACAGTTAATTGTTACGGTTTTGAAATATTTCCCACGTAAAAATAATTAAGCGTTGGCAGTAATTCATCAGAGGTGAGTGGCGTATTATCTGGCCTTAAGTAGAATTTATCTCATCAAGTAATCACGCCTTTGGTCGCCATTTTTTAAATCTTCATTCATGACTATTTACATTTAAGGAGTATCACCCTCTTGTTACGCCATGTAATTGGCGTAGCATTTTCACGTAATTATCTGTTTTGCCCCGTTAAATTGTTACTGCAGGTCTGGCTGTGTTATCGCGGAGGATTCCGGGGAAACCTGCCGTCTGAAACATTTTCATTTCTAGTGTGAAGGAACATGACATGTCTGGTTCATATCAGGAAGAAATTCCGAAAGCCCGAATTAATCTCAAATTAAGCTTGCATACAGGAAACGCCCAAAAGAAAACCGAACTGCCGCTGAAATTGCTGGTAACCGGTGATTTCAGTAATGGCGAAGAACAGCGTCCGCTGTCTGAGCGTGAAAAAGTAAACATCAACAAAAATAACTTTAACAGCGTCCTGTCCGACTTTTCTCCCTCGGTTAATCTCACCGTGGAAAATACGCTGGCAGGTGATGGCAGCGAAGAAAACGTTCGTCTTAGCTTTAAAGATATGAAGGACTTTGAACCGGAGCAGGTGGCCCGACAAATTCCCCAGCTCAAAGCGATGCTCGCCATGCGCAGCTTATTGCGCGATCTCAAATCCAATTTGCTGGACAACGCCACGTTCCGGAAAGAACTGGAAGTCATATTGCGCGATCCGGCCCTCAGCAATGAGCTTCGCAGTGAAATTGCCGCACTTGCCCCTAAAGCCTGACGGAAACTATTAAGGAAAATGCTGATGTCTATACAGAATGAAAATGCCGCTTCTGTGGGCGAGACCACCGTACTGGGACGCGCTGACGCAACGGGCGTCTATGCCTCCCTGTTTGAAAAAATTAACCTCAAACCCGCATCCAGCCTGAGCGATCTCAGCATCTGGCAGGATGAGACGGCGATGGCAGAAGCTGGTGCCAATGAGCGTATTACCGCTGGGGTTCAGGTGTTTCTGGAGCGTTTGCGCCAGTCTGGCCAGAAGGTGGAAAAACTCGATAAGACCTTAATCGACCACCATATTGCGGAGCTGGACTATCAGATTAGCCGCCAGCTTGACGCCGTGATGCACAGCGAAGAGTTCCAGAAAGTAGAGAGCCTGTGGCGTGGCATGAAGCATCTGGTGGACAACACCGATTATCGGCAGAACGTGAAAACCGAAATCCTCGACGTCACCAAAGACGTTCTGCGTCAGGATTTCGAAGATGCGCCGGAGATCATTCAGAGCGGATTATACTGGCACTCTTATACAAGCGAGTACGACACCCCGGGCGGCGAGCCCATTGCGGCGGTGATCTCAGCGTATGAATTTGACGCCAGCCCACAGGATGTGGCGCTGATGCGTAACATTTCCAAAGTCTCCGCTGCTGCCCATATGCCGTTTATCGGCTCCGCAGGCCCGAAATTCTTCCTCAAAGAGACCATGGAAGAAGTGGCTGCTATTAAAGATATCGGTAACTACTTCGACCGCGCCGAATACATCAAATGGAAATCCTTCCGCGACACGGACGACTCCCGCTATCTCGGTCTGGTGATGCCGCGCGTGCTGGGTCGCTTGCCGTATGGCCCGGATACCGTTCCGGTACGCAGCTTCAACTATGTTGAGCAGGTGAAAGGTCCGGATCATGAGAAATACCTGTGGACCAGCGCGTCGTTCGCCTTTGCTGCCAACATGGTGAAGAGCTTTATCAACAACGGATGGTGTGTGCAGATTCGTGGACCGCAGGCGGGTGGCGCGGTGAAAGACCTGCCAATTCATCTCTATGATTTGGGGACCGGCAATCAGGTAAAAATACCGTCTGAAGTGATGATCCCGGAAACCCGCGAATTTGAATTCGCCAACCTCGGTTTCATCCCGCTGTCGTACTACAAAAACCGCGACTACGCCTGCTTCTTCTCGGCGAACTCCACGCAGAAACCGGCGCTGTACGACACCCCTGATGCCACCGCTAACAGCCGTATCAACGCCCGTCTGCCGTATATCTTCCTGCTGTCGCGTATTGCGCATTACCTGAAGATTATTCAGCGCGAAAACATCGGTACCACCAAGGATCGCCGTCTGCTGGAGCTGGAGCTGAACACCTGGGTGCGCGGTCTGGTCACCGAAATGACCGATCCGGGCGACGAGCTGCAGGCGTCTCACCCACTCCGCGATGCGAAAGTGATTGTGCAGGACATTGAGGACAACCCGGGCTTTTTCCGCGTGCAGCTCTTTGCCATACCGCACTTCCAGGTCGAAGGGATGGATGTGAATCTGTCGCTGGTCAGCCAGATGCCGAAGGCGAAAGCGTAAGGTGGCCCAGGGATGAAGATTTATCGTCCGTTATGGGAGGATGGGGCCGCTCTGGCCCCGCAGCAATTTCAGCAGCAGGCCCGCTGGAGTGAGCACGTTGCCGACATGGTCGCCCTGATGGGGATTTCTCATCCCTGGGGCGTGGTTGCGGCAGAATTTGATGATGCGGCGCTGGCACTGTCGCGGCTGAACGCTACCCGTCTTGTGCTGCAGTTTCAGGATGGCACGATAGTGGATACGGATCTCGCAGACAATCTCCCGCCGGTTTGTGATCTGTCCACTGCGGTCGGACGTGAAAGCGTTGAGGTGGTTGCTGCGCTACCCCTGCTGAGTGCCAGCGGGGGCAATCTAGATAACGGACAGGACAGCGAACGCCCCCGTCGCTGGAAAGCAGAACGTGTTGTGGTCCAGGAACTTGCCGGGTATGAAAGCGGGGAGCTGGCTATTCTGCGCAATGTCATCACGCTGAGGTTATCTACCCAGGAAAATACGGCATACCTGACCTGTCCGGTGGTCCGTCTGGTGCGTAATGCTCAGGGGCAGTGGAGCCGTGACCCGTCGTTTATCCCGCCAATGCTTTCGCTTTCCGCCAGCCCGTTGCTGGTCACCGATCTGGGTGATCTGCTGGTGCGTCTGCAGGTGCGTCGTCGTCGTCTGATGGCCATGCGCCGTGAGAGTAATGAACGGATGGCTGATTTCGCGGTGGCCGACGTATCTCTCTTCTGGCTGCTCAATGCCCTGAACAGTGCCGAACCGGTCCTGACGGAGCTGCTACAGTCGCCGTCCCGCCATCCAGAACTATTGTACCGGGAACTGACCCGCCTTGCCGGCAGCCTGCTGACGTTCTCACTGGAGCATGATGCCGGGGATATTCCGGCGTATCAACACGATGCCCCTGAACAGGTGTTCACGCCATTACTGGCTTTACTGGATAAGCTCCTTGAGGCGAGCCTGCCATCGCGGGTGATAAGCATTCAGCTTGAGCATTACGATCAGATCTGGAAAGGCTCCCTGCATGATGCGCGCCTGCGCGAAGGGGCCGATTTCTACCTGTCCGTCCGCTCATCCATGCCGAATCACGAGCTGCAGGTCAGATTTCCTCTGCTGTGCAAGGCCGGCAGCTTCGACGATGTCTCCGATGTGGTGAACGTGGCACTGAGTGGCATGGTGATCAAACCGCTCACCCATGTGCCGGCGGCAATCCCGTTGCGTCTGGAAAACCAGTATTTCTCGCTGGATCTGTCGACGGAAGCTGCAAGGGCGATGCTGGAGGCGGAGAGCTGTACCTTCTACACCCCGGGCTCACTCGGTGAGGTGAAACTTGAACTCTTTGCGGTACTACGTACATGACCAAATCAGATATCAGCGTGATTGAACGTATTTTCTATCCCGGCTGGCTGATGGCCAGCCAGCTGCGGGGCGGTCAGGAAGTACGGGAAGGGGAAAAGCTTTACCGCCGGGCCTGTCGACTGGTACAGGATGCACGGACAGCGCTGACCGAAGCGGGATACAGCGACATCAGTCGTGACCACATGATGTACGCGTTGTGCGCCCTGCTCGATGAGAGCGTACTTAACCGCGGGATGACCGATGACGGGTATCTGGTCTGGCACCGCGATCCACTGCAGGCCCATTTCTTTGGCTCGCTGAATGCCGGGGAGGAACTTTGGGAGCGTATTCGTAACCTTCTTAAGGAAACCGCGCCTGATACCGCGGTGCTGACCTGTCTGTACCGTACTCTGCAGCTGGGGTTTGTCGGCCGGTATCGTGCTCGGGATGATGAACGCCGCGAGGATGTGGTCCGCAGTCTCAGCGAGCGGGTACCGGCATTTTCGCTGGCGCAGGATGCACCGATTGTGGTCAGAACGTCCCGGCTGCGTGGAGGGCGTCGTGGGTACTGGTTTTCCTGGGTTATCGGTGCGGCAACACTGACCGCACTCTGGTTTTTCCTCTCGTCCTCCCTCACTGACCTGGTGAGTCAGATTGTCAGGCCGGGGTAAGGGATGCGTGATACTTACCGGAGTCTGTTGACGGCGCTAAGTGCGGTGCTGGCGCTGTGGCTTATCCTGGGCTTCTGGCCGCTGTCAGTCACAAGCCGTGTGGCACTCAGTTTGCTGGTTATCCTGGTGTGCGGCATGGTGCTGTGGCGCCAGCGGCGGGACGCCCGGTCTCTGGCCGCCGCGGTCCGGGATCTGGGGGATAACAGTCTGCCGCCGGAAGATTTTCAGGGGGCAGTTATTCTCGCCTGCGGGGATAACTCGGCCCTTTTTGCGCCTGGAACCTTTTACCGCGAAACCCCGCAGGGCTGGTATTTGTGGGTTAAGGATGCAGAGCATTTACCAAAACTAGCGCAGCACCTGAGTCAGGTCCGTCCGGCCCTGGTGTCGCAGATCTCTGTATTACTGGCCGTCCTGCCCGAAAAACACACCTCTGTAGATGATTTTGCCCAGCAGCTCAGGGGCTGGCAGCGTGGTGTGATGCAGTGCCGTCCCGCAACGGGCAGCATTCCTCCGGTCTGGACGGCCACCTGGGTGTCACCGTCTGCCGCCAGCCATGATGCAGAGCCCGTCTGGTTCACAACTGTTAGCCATCGTACAGGTATTCAGGTGTATCAGCCCGGGCAAGGCAATCTGTCACTGCCAGAATGGACTCGGGACAACGATGCCGGTAAGCGTCTGTCACGCCTGAGTCAGGGGTTGTGGCTGGACAGTCTGCTGAGCTGGCAGGCGAGTACCATCAACACACTGTTACAGGTTCGTCATGGCGAGTTGCCTGCTTTAAAGCTCTGTGCTCAGGGGATCTGTATGACGCCCGTCAGAGGGCTTGCCAACAACCTTTGGCAACAGCATATCGCCAGCCTTACGACTCTGCCCCCCGACATTGCGGCGACTGAAGGTCCCTTACCGTTGCCGGAGTTGCTGCTGTCTGCCCTGCCACGACGCCGGGGCGTCAGTCGCCGGATGGTGTTCTGGCGTTATGCCGGACTGATGTCAGGGATTTTCCTGGCACTGGCGATGCTGGCGTCCTGGGTGAATAACCAGCGTCTGATCCGCAATGTTGGCGATCATCTTGCCCTCTATCACCACCTGATCGGCCAGCCCGTTGCTCCCAAACTCCGGGCGCAACAGCGTCTGCGTGCCGACGCGGTGCTGCTGGATGACTGGCAACGACGGGGTGAGCCTGTTCGCTATCGGTTAGGACTGTATCAGGGACTGCGTCTGATCCCGCCAGTGGAAGCCGCGGTGAATGACTGGGCACCACCGCCATCGCCTGCACCTGTTATTAAAACGATTAGCCAGGACCCGAAAATCGTTCGTCTCGACAGCATGTCGCTGTTTGACTCAGGTAAAGCGGCACTTAAAGAGGGGTCGACCAAAGTGTTGGTCAATGCCCTGGTGGGCATTAAAGCCAGACCGGGCTGGCTGATTGTCATCAGCGGCCACACCGACAATACCGGCAGCGTGCAGCTTAACCAGCCCCTCTCTTTGCAACGCGCAGAAGCGGTGCGCAACTGGATGCGTGACACCGGTGACGTCCCGGAAAGTTGTTTTGCGGTGCAGGGGTTCGGTGACAGCCGTCCAATTGCATCAAACGATACGCCCGATGGCCGTGCGCAGAACCGGCGTGTCGAGATCAGTCTGGTACCGCAGGCAGATGCCTGCCGTCTGCCAGATACAAAACCTGCGTCACCGGATGAAAGTGACGTTTCAACTCAAGAAATGGAGAAGTAAACATGGCAATTCCAGTTTATCTATGGCTCAAGGACGATGGCGGTGCGGACATTAAAGGTTCCGTCGACGTGAAAGACCGCGAAGGCAGTATTGAAGTGGTGGCTCAGGATCACAGCCTGTACATCCCCACCGATAACAACACCGGCAAATTAACCGGTACCCGTATCCACACGCCGTTCCTGTTTACCAAGGAAATCGACTCGTCCAGCCCGTACCTGTACAAGGCGGTGACCACCGGTCAGACCCTGAAATCCGCCGAATTCAAGTGGTACAAAATCAACGACGCAGGCCAGGAAGTTGAATATTTCAACACCAAACTGGAAAACGTGAAGCTGGTGAAAGTCGCCCCGAAAATGCACGACATCAAAGACCCGGCAATGGAAAAACACAACCATCTGGAAATGATCGAACTGCGCTACGAAAAAATCACCTGGACCTACAAAGACGGCAACATCATTCATTCTGATTCCTGGAATGAGCGTACCACCGCCTAAGTTACTCGTCATATTTCGCGCTGTAGCGGCGTTGGCTACGTTCGCTCACCCCGGTCACATAGTTATCTATGCTCCCGGGGATGCCCGAACTTGCCGCCTTGCTACAGAACGAACTATTTAGAGTAACCACTCAAATGGGCAGCGAGTTTGCCCATTTTTTGCTGAGTGTCTGCCGCGCGGACTTTCAGCAAAAAAATACACAATTTGTCTGCCTGACCTGATGCGCTTAGGGTTCCTTAAAGAAGGAAAAGCGAGGGGCGGTAGCGTGTCCGGAACTTAAAAAGAGAGAAACTCATGGAAAATCCCGCCATCCTGTTACGCCGACTGAACCCTTACTGTGCCCGCGCCATGGAAGGGGCCGCGTCCCTGTGCCAGACCCGGGCGCATGCGGAAATTTTACCAGAACACTGGCTGCTGAAACTGCTGGAGCAGGGTGAAGGTGACCTGACGGTGCTGGCCCGCCGCTACGAATGGGATATGGACGCCCTCTGGCAGGATTTACTCGGCTGGCTGGACAGGCTGCCGCGTTCGGTGCGCGGGCGGCCGGAGCTGTCCGACGGCATTCAGACGCTGATGCAGGACGCCTGGATGCGGGCCTCCCTCAATGGTGAAGAGCAAATCCGAAGCCATCACCTGTTGATGGCGCTGGTCGATAAGCCAAAACTGGCACGCTGTGATGGGCTGTGGCCGCTGCTAACGCTGGGCCGGAGCCAGCTGGAGCTCCTGCGTCCGCTGCTGGATGCCCAGTCGGATGAACGCCCTGAAGTCCAGCAGGAAGCTGAACTGGCGCAAAGCGGCAGTGAAGTGGAATTTGTCGGCCGTCCGGTCGGAGCTGCAATCGGCGAAGGTGAACTCACCCCGGCGCTACAAAACGCGCTGGATAAATTCACCCTCGATGTCACCGCCAAAGCGCGTGAGGGAAAAATCGATCCGGTGTTTGGCCGTGATACGGAAATCCGCCAGATGGTCGATATTCTCTCGCGTCGTCGTAAAAACAACCCGATTCTGGTCGGTGAGCCTGGCGTGGGGAAAACCGCACTCGTGGAAGGCCTGGCGCTGCGCATTGCCGAGGGTAACGTACCGGAAACGCTGAAAACCGTCAGCCTGCGCACCCTCGACCTCGGCCTGCTGCAGGCGGGGGCGGGCGTAAAAGGGGAGTTTGAACAGCGCCTGAAAAACGTGATTGATGCCGTGCAGCAGTCGCCGGTTCCGATTTTGCTGTTTATCGACGAAGCGCACACCATTATCGGGGCGGGCAACCAGGCGGGCGGCGCCGATGCGGCCAACCTGTTAAAACCGGCGCTGGCGCGTGGCGAACTTCGCACCATCGCCGCCACCACCTGGAGCGAGTACAAACAATACTTCGAGCGCGACGCGGCTCTTGAGCGCCGTTTCCAGATGGTGAAAGTGGACGAGCCGGATGACGACACCGCCTGCCTGATGCTCAGAGGCCTGAAATCCCGCTATGCGCGACATCACAACGTCCACATTACCGACGCCGCCGTCCGCGCCGCCGTCACGCTGTCGCGGCGCTATCTGACGGGTCGCCAGTTACCGGACAAAGCCGTCGACCTGCTCGACACGGCGAGCGCCCGGGTACGCATGAGCCTCGATACCGTGCCGGAAGCGATGGTTCGTCTGAAAGCACAGCTGACGGCGCTTGAGTTGGAGCAACAGGCGCTGCTGGAAGATATTGCGCTCGGGGGTGAGCAACACAGCGACCGCCTGTCGGTCATCGAACAACTGCATCAGGAGAAAACCGACGCTCTGGCATTGCTTGAAAGCCATTTCTCGGAAGAAAAAGCCCTCAGCGAACAGCTGATGGCTTGTCGCCAGGACATCAGTCGTCAGGGCGACATCCATGTCCTGCAGAAGCAGCTGGATAAACTCCAGCAGAGCAATGCCCTGATACAGGTGGACGTCGACGCCCGCACCGTTGCCAACGTGATTGCCGACTGGACCGGGGTGCCGCTCTCTTCATTAATGAAGGACGAACAGACTGAACTGCTGAACCTGGAAGCGGAAATCGGGAAACGCGTGGTGGGTCAGGACGCGGCGCTCAACGCTATCGCCCAGCGTCTGCGTGCGTCGAAGACGGGTCTTACGCCAGAGAACGGTCCGCAGGGTGTCTTTTTGCTGGTGGGGCCAAGCGGGGTCGGTAAAACCGAAACGGCGCTGGCGCTGGCTGATGTCATGTACGGCGGGGAAAAATCGCTCATTACTATCAACCTCTCTGAATACCAGGAGCCGCATACCGTCAGCCAGTTAAAAGGCTCCCCTCCGGGCTACGTCGGCTACGGTCAGGGCGGCATTCTCACCGAAGCGGTGCGCAAGCGTCCGTACAGCGTGGTGCTGCTCGATGAAGTGGAAAAAGCGCATCGCGATGTGATGAACCTGTTTTATCAGGTCTTTGACCGGGGCTTTATGCGCGACGGGGAAGGGCGTGAAATCGACTTCCGCAATACCGTGATCCTGATGACCTCTAATCTGGGCAGCGATCCTCTGATGCAACTGATTGACGAGCAGCCAGAGGCTACAGAAAGCGATCTGCATGAACTGTTGCGCCCGATCCTGCGCGATCATTTCCAGCCCGCGCTGCTGGCCCGTTTCCAGACGGTGATCTTCCGGCCACTGGCCGAAACCGCGATGCGCACCATCGTGCAGATGAAGCTCGACCAGGTCAGTAAGCGCCTGCACCGCCACTACGGCCTGTCCACCCACATTGATGAGAGTCTGTTCGATGCCCTGACCGCCGCCTGCCTGTTGCCGGATACCGGCGCGCGCAACGTCGACAGCCTGCTCAACCAGCAGATTTTGCCGGTGCTGAGTCAGCAACTGCTTATGCACATGGCGGCGAAACAGAAGCCGCGCTCCCTGACTCTCAGTTGGGATGATAAAGAGGGGATTGGGCTGGCGTTTGATGTGCGCTCTGACTCTGTAATAGAGAGGGAGTGATGGACAGTGCAAAAGAGATTGCCAGAGATATGCTGGAGGCCATTAATATCGATGGATCCGGGTTTATCGGTGCCGTGGCGAAAGGTGTTATTACCTTACCCGTCAGCCTTGCCTATCTTGGCTATGATTTTATAGACACTGAACATCGTAGAGAGAATCAGGATGATAAGTTTCGGTTGGCAGCTCTGGTTAAAAAAGTAACCTTTAACGATGAAACTATTCGTAAGATTATTCAACCATTTATAGATGATTTTATATCTCGGGTTGATATGCCTTCTGTTGCACTTCACATCACGGGTAGTAGTGTGGGTAAGGCACTTTTTTCACAATTCACTGGTGTTAAATTGGGATATATGATTTCGGAACGAGCAGCAACTGCATTGTTTGCGGGCACCGTTATCGGATCGGTACTTTCAATTGGCGCAGAGGCATCACGTGCAATTTATACATCACGATATTTACGGCAAAGAAATCCTGATGCTTACTACAAATTGAAAAGTATGGGGGATTTGGACCTTTTATATTTCCTTGTCGAAGATACAGTCAAACCTTTCGAAACAGCATGTGGCATACATGAACTAAATCCAGAAGAGTTTAGCAGGATTTGCAAGTATTTCTTTGGTGGGCTATGAATGTTTTTGGAAAAATAATTTCTATTGTGCTTAATATTATTTGCGCTGTTGGCGCGACGCTGGTGCTTTGTGGGCTACTTCTTGTATTTTGGTTTTTTTTTGTATCAGAACTGGAGAGCAGATTCTATTGGGGGGGAGGGGCCTTTGTTGTTGCATGTCTTGGTTATGTAATTTATCGATACGCATTCCCAAAAATTCATAAGAAATGGGGGGATCATTATTAGTTTTATATCGGCGCTTGGTTTAAATGGATCGTTATGAACATAAAGGACTTTATGCTTGTCATTGTTTTACGGATCGTAGTCAGCATCGGGATGACGTTATGAGATATCAGTAAGGTTTATTCTTTCTACTGCTTCTTCTTTTCTGTCAATCCTACCTCTTTATTCTTGGTGGGGGCCAGTATAGTAGTTTTGTTCATAGGCTATGGACTTTATAAATCCGCCATGAAATATATTTACGATGAGTGGGGATATTATAGGTGGAACTTATCATGTCTGTTAAGTTTTATTTAATATCATTCTGAACGGGACAGGGTTTATAGAAATGGAAAATACATTTAAAATTACAGAGGGTATCCTTAATCGCTATAAGCTAGATATTCCTTCCTGCCCTTATCCATTGGATGTGGAACGTTTTGATGGTTTAGAACAAATGAGTTCTCTCTATCATTATACCATTCGTTTTACCAGTCCCCATCCGGATCTTACGGCTGACATGATGTTAAGTAAAACCGCTACGCTGAGCATGGGGGTGGGGGAACTATTTAATTCTGTTGTCGGTAAAATTGTTCATGGTGTGGTGACAAATTTCCGGCGCCTGACCGGTTCACGCGATCAGGTTACGTATGAAATTATTCTGGAACCTTTTATATCCCTACTGGATAAGCAGTTTCGCACCCATCGTTTCTTCGTCAACAAATCGGTACCGGAGGTTGTCACCGAAGTCCTCCAGGAGCATGGCCTGAAAGGCTGGGAATATGAGTTCACTCTCAAGGCGGAGTATCCGAAGCGCGAACAAATAAACCAGTACCAGGAAAACGACCTCGCGTTTATCGAACGCCTGCTGGCCGAAGTGGGGATTTTTTACTTCTTCACCCTGCAGCCTGATACCCAGACGGAAGTGGTGCACTTCGCGGATAAACAGAGTGCCTGGACGTTCGGTAAAAAACTGCCGCTGAACAGCCCGTCAGGGGCGAATGACAATGCAGTTAACTCTGTGTGGGGCGTTCATGTCAGGCACAACGTGGTGGAGCGCTCGGTCACGGCCAGCGACTATAACCACCGTGAAGCCCAGAATATCCTGACGTCCGCTCCGGCCGACATGACCCGGGGCGATGGTGACGGCATCACGTATGGTGAGGTGTACCACTACCGTCCGCGCCATCTTGAGCGTGGCGACAAGATTAACCCGACAGCCGAAACCGGTAACTTCTGGGCGCGCCTGGAGCATGAACGCTTCCTGTCCACTCAAACCGTGGTGACCGGCAGCAGCACCGATTACACCCTCGGCCCGGCCCAGGTGCTGACTATCACCGAAACCGCTATCCCACCGACGCTGCCGCGTGAAACCGAAAATGGCCTGGTCATCGTCAGCGCCGGTTATACCGCCAGCCGCAAGAATGCCCTGAAAGTGTCATGGGCGGCGATGCCGTACTACGAAAACCGTTGCTGGCGTCCTGCGGCTAAAAAGCGCCCGGTGGTGAGCGGCACCCTGATGGCGCGCGTGACCAGTGCCAAAGATAACGATAACTACGCCTGGCAGGATGCGTCGGGCATGTACCGGGTAAAATTTGATGCTGACCGTGACGACAAGCGTCAGGGCATGGAAAGTATGCCGGTGCGCTTTGCCAAACCCTACGGTGGCGACAAATATGGCTTCCACTTCCCGCTGATACAGGGCACGGAAGTGGCCATTGCCTTTCATGAGGGCGACCCGGACCGGCCGTATATCGCCCATGCCCTGCACGATTCCCGCCATGTGGATCACGTCACCGAAGCCAACAGCACGCGCAATGTTATCCGCACCGCGGGCCTTAACAAGCTGCGGATGGAAGATAAACGCGGTGAAGAGCACGTTAAGCTCAGTACCGAGTACGGTGGCAAGACCCAACTTAATTTAGGGCACAACGTCGATGCGAGCAGGATTCTTCGCGGTGAAGGTGCTGAATTGCGTACCGACAAGTGGGTGGCGGTTCGCGGCGGAGCCGGTGTATTCATTAGTGCGGACAATCAGCCATCCGCCAGTGACAAAATGCTCTCCATGAAAGAGGCTGTGGCACAGCTTGAAAATGCGTTAAGTATTGCCAGAAGCCTGTCAGATGCGGCGGAAGGAGCTCAGGCGTATCCGGCGGATATCCAGAGCCATAAACTGCTAACGGATGCACTGACAGAATTGGCACAGCCGGGGATGGTATTGAACGCACCGCAAGGGGTAAGCATCAGCAGTCCGGAAGGCGTGCGCGTTTCCTCGGGAGGTGCCAGCGTGGGGATCGTGGCGCAAAACAATGCTGATATCAGCGCGATGAAGCGCTTCACGGTAGCGGCAGGTGAAGCCATCAGCTTGCTGGCCCGTCAGGCGGGTATGAAGCTGTTTGCGGCGAAGGGTAAAGTCGAAATCCAGGCACAGGATGATGCGCTGGATGCCATAGCGAAGAAAGACGTTACGGTGACGAGCGCCGAAGGCAAAATTGAAATTACAGCAGCAACGGAACTGGTCATTAACTGCGGTGGTGCCTACATCAAGTTGAGTGGAGGGAATATTGAACTGGGTTGCCCCGGGAATATTTTACTAAAATGTGCCAATGCTCAGAAAATGGGACCGGCCACGTTAAATACCCCGCCTCATACGTTCCCGAAAGGATATGGTGGTGTTTATTCTCTGAAAGATGATGAAGGGAAAATTATTCCCAATACCGAATATAAGGTAACCACGGCGGACGGTCAGATATTTACCGGAACCTCCGATGAACATGGCAAAACGCTGCCCGTTTATACCTCAATGCCCGGCAAATTAAATATTGAGATCATTGGAACCGGCAATCCATCTACAGGGAGTAAATAAGCATGAGTGATTTCCATGCATGGGAAGCCAGTGAGTGCGAGCACTTTACTGATGTGAATGTGTCAGAGAAAACAGTCGTCTGTAAGCGTAAGCCTGTTCCAGGCATTACCATCACCATTGGTATGTTTTTTGATGGTACCGGGAATAACGTTTTTAATATCGATAACCGTCTTTTAAATACATGCACAAATATGGATGTCGGTGTAAATGCAGAGGATGCCGAGTCCTGCTCACGTAAACTAGATATGAGTGATAATGGAGCAGGGAGTTATCTCGGTTATTATTCTAATATCCATTGGTTAAATACGTTGTATACAATTGATGCACAGATAAAAATAGATGAAAAAACAGACTATCAGGTGGCTGTGTATGTAGAAGGTATCGGCACAGCTAGAGATAAAGAAGATAGTTTAATTGGAATGGGTATTGGAGAAGTTTTCGAAGGGGTGACTAAAAAGGTCGATGACGCTATCTCGCAGATTTCTAATCAACTAAAAGCACTGATAGTGACTGATAATAATATTACATGTGCAATTGATAAAATTCAGTTCGATGTTTTTGGTTTTAGTCGCGGTGCAGCCGCCGCCCGTCATTTTGCCAATCGCGTCAGGAATCAAGACAATGTTATACAGCAAGCAATAAAGACTGGTCTGAATGGGAGAAATCAGCACGGAAAACCAGCCGGAGAGGTTCGATTTTTGGGATTGTTTGATACAGTGTGTGCTGTTGGTTCTGTCACGAACCTGTTTGATGTTCATGGCCCGGTTAATCCCGGCGTAGAACTGAAGCTTCCACCAGATATCGCGCAGAAAGTATTTCAGATATCCGCTATGCATGAGGTTCGTTATAATTTCAGTCTGAATAGCATCAAAGATTCCTGGCCAGAACTTGCATTGCCAGGGGTACACTCTGATATTGGTGGTGGGTATAATCCGAATGAGCAGGAATATTACTTTCTGACGGAGCCAGCAGGTGAAAATATCAACGTGAAGGCTGTTAACGAAAATACGCTTGTTTATAAAAATACTGCAGCGAAACTGCCGGATCTAAGGGCTAATCCAGCTCTTGAATATATATTACCTTCTGGAGAGGTAAAGGAAGAGTGTTGGTATGATTATATCGTGGATATGGATGCGCAGCGGGCGGGGACAATAGAGAAGCGCGTAGGGGCAGCTATAACCCTCAAACGTATTGTGTCTAATGACTGGAGTAAGGTCAGTTTGCGGGTTATGCTGGATGCGGCTCAGGAAGCTGGAGGAGTTTTCGATGAAATACTTCCAAAAGATAAAAACCTGTCAATTCATGTTGAGTTGGAAAGTTTATGCCAAAAGGCAATTGCTCAAGGAAAGTCTGTTCGAACTGGTAACGCACTCATTCCTTTTTCCTCCGACGAATTACTGTTAATTGGTAAATATATTCACTGCTCAGCAAACTGGAACGGACTGAAATTTAAGGATGTCTGGCTGGATGGCAAACAAGTGAGGACGATTTATGGTGCGGAGAAGAAAGTGCAGGTTATCGGCTATGTTAATATGCCAAATGAAAATTGGGTGCGGTCGGTCTGGAATATGCAAGGGGAAAAAGCATGAGAATAGTGACGGGTCTGTTCCTCGTTTTGTTATTGACTGGATGTGATAATTCTTCTTCGCAGGGAAAAATTAAAGTTCCCTGGGATAAGATGTATTTTACATTTACCACACCAAAATCGCTTCCTGCCGTGGTTACGCTGGTGAAGTTTCTGGACACAGATGGCTATGGATATGTATTCCGGACTATCGATCAGCCGCAGGGAAACAGTGTGGGGACGTGGGGGGACCGTATTGGCATGGGCATAGCCACCTTTAATAAAGCCGATGCGCCACCACAGATGATAAAGTTTTGCTGGGATTCAATTATCGACAAAAAGGTATATGAGACGACGCTGTTTTTTGCTCCTGATACAAGCAAGAAAATGGAATCCACAGAGCCTGAGTGGGATAATCCTGGCGAGCCTTATTATTTTCTATCAATGGTAATCGGCCTCGCACCTGAGGGGAAAGTTCGGGTCTGGTTGAAAAACAACGGAAAGCCTAACATCGAACAAACGTCAACCAAAATTACGACGGTTTCGGGCGATAAACTTGATATTTGCAGAGGGGAAACAAATTTTCCAAATGGTTATGAATATAGCGATGGTATGAAACAATTTATAAAAGATAAAAAATACCCATATGGGTCATGGTAAATCATTGTGGTTATTTTATTTGTGTGTTTAGGACGGTAGTTTCGATCTTGTGTGGGGTATTGCTTTTTTTATCCTGTAATATGTTAAGGATAATGCATGCAAGTATTGTTGTGTTTATAACCCGCTAATGCAGAATATAAGGTAACCACGGCGGACGGTCAGATATTTACCGGAACCTCCGATGAACATGGCAAAACGCTGCCCGTTTATACCTCAATGCCCGGCAAATTAAATATTGAGATCATTGGGACCGGCAATCCATCTACAGGGGGTAAATAAGCATGAGTGATTTCCATGCATGGGAAGCCAGTGAGTGCGAGCACTTTACTGATGTGAATGTGTCAGAGAAAACAGTCGTCTGTAAGCGTAAGCCTGTTCCAGGCATTACCATCACCATTGGTATGTTTTTTGATGGTACCGGGAATAACGTTTTTAATATCGATAACCGTCTTTTAAATACATGCACAAATATGGATGTCGGTGTAAATGCAGAGGATGCCGAGTCCTGCTCACGTAAACTAGATATGAGTGATAATGGAGCAGGGAGTTATCTCGGTTATTATTCTAATATCCATTGGTTAAATACGTTGTATACAATTGATGCACAGATAAAAATAGATGAAAAAACAGACTATCAGGTGGCTGTGTATGTAGAAGGTATCGGCACAGCTAGAGATAAAGAAGATAGTTTAATTGGAATGGGTATTGGAGAAGTTTTCGAAGGGGTGACTAAAAAGGTCGATGACGCTATCTCGCAGATTTCTAATCAACTAAAAGCACTGATAGTGACTGATAATAATATTACATGTGCAATTGATAAAATTCAGTTCGATGTTTTTGGTTTTAGTCGCGGTGCAGCCGCCGCCCGTCATTTTGCCAATCGCGTCAGGAATCAAGACAATGTTATACAGCAAGCAATAAAGACTGGTCTGAATGGGAGAAATCAGCACGGAAAACCAGCCGGAGAGGTTCGATTTTTGGGATTGTTTGATACAGTGTGTGCTGTTGGTTCTGTCACGAACCTGTTTGATGTTCATGGCCCGGTTAATCCCGGCGTAGAACTGAAGCTTCCACCAGATATCGCGCAGAAAGTATTTCAGATATCCGCTATGCATGAGGTTCGTTATAATTTCAGTCTGAATAGCATCAAAGATTCCTGGCCAGAACTTGCATTGCCAGGGGTACACTCTGATATTGGTGGTGGGTATAATCCGAATGAGCAGGAATATTACTTTCTGACGGAGCCAGCAGGTGAAAATATCAACGTGAAGGCTGTTAACGAAAATACGCTTGTTTATAAAAATACTGCAGCGAAACTGCCGGATCTAAGGGCTAATCCAGCTCTTGAATATATATTACCTTCTGGAGAGGTAAAGGAAGAGTGTTGGTATGATTATATCGTGGATATGGATGCGCAGCGGGCGGGGACAATAGAGAAGCGCGTAGGGGCAGCTATAACCCTCAAACGTATTGTGCCTAATGACTGGAGTAAGGTCAGTTTGCAGGTTATGCTGGATGCGGCTCAGGAAAATGGTTCGAATTTTAATGATATTGACCCCGAAGATCCGGATATGAAATTACCCGATGAACTTGAATTGTTGAGCCAGAAAGCAATTACTCAGGGGATGGCTATCAGAATGGGTCAGGTTCCTGCATCTTTCACATCTGATGAGTTACTGATAATTGGAAAATATATTCACTGCTCAGCTAACTGGAACGGACTGAAATTTAAGGATGTCTGGCTGGATGGCAAACAAGTGAGGACGATTTATGGTGCGGAGAAGAAAGTGCAGGTTATCGGCTATGTTAATATGCCAAATGAAAATTGGGTGCGGTCGGTCTGGAATATGCAAGGGGAAAAAGCATGAGAATAGTGACGGGTCTGTTCCTCGTTTTGTTATTGACTGGATGTGATAATTCTTCTTCGCAGGGAAAAATTAAAGTTCCCTGGGATAAGATGTATTTTACATTTACCACACCAAAATCGCTTCCTGCCGTGGTTACGCTGGTGAAGTTTCTGGACACAGATGGCTATGGATATGTATTCCGGACTATCGATCAGCCGCAGGGAAACAGTGTGGGGACGTGGGGGGACCGTATTGGCATGGGCATAGCCACCTTTAATAAAGCCGATGCGCCACCACAGATGATAAAGTTTTGCTGGGATTCAATTATCGACAAAAAGGTATATGAGACGACGCTGTTTTTTGCTCCTGATACAAGCAAGAAAATGGAATCCACAGAGCCTGAGTGGGATAATCCTGGCGAGCCTTATTATTTTCTATCAATGGTAATCGGCCTCGCACCTGAGGGGAAAGTTCGGGTCTGGTTGAAAAACAACGGAAAGCCTAACATCGAACAAACGTCAACCAAAATTACGACGGTTTCGGGCGATAAACTTGACATGTGTAAAGGAGTGACTAAACATCCGAATGGATATGTTTATTATGGGGAGACTCCCGAGTTTATAAAAGATAAAAAATACCCATATGGGGCATGGTAAATCATTGTGGTTATTTTTTTTTGTGTTTTTTGGATGGTGATTTCGCTCTTGTGTGGAATGTTTTTTATTCTGGAATAAATTAAGGATAATGCATGAAAATATGGGCGGATTTATTCCTGGTTCTGTTATTGACTGGATGTGATAATTCTTCTTCGCAGGGAAAAATTAAAGTTCCCTGGGATAAGATGTATTTTACATTTACCACGCCGAAGGCGCTTCCTGCCGCGGTTACGCTGGTGAAGTTTCTGGACACAGATGGCTATGGATATGTATTCCGGACTATCGATCAGCCGCAGGGAAACAGTGTGGGAGCATGGGGTGATTATATTGGGAAAGGAAAAGCCACCTTTAATAAAGCCGATGCGCCACCACAGATGATAAAGTTTTGCTGGGATTCAATTATCGACAAAAAAGTATATGAGACGACGCTTTTTTTCGCTCCCGATACAAGCAAGAAAATGGAATCCACAGAGCCTGAGTGGGATAATCCAGATAAGCCTTATTATTTTCGTTATATGGTAATAGGGCTGGCTCCGGAGGGGAAAGTCCGGGTCTGGTTGCTGAATAACGGAAAGCCTAACATCGAACAAACGTCAACCAAAATTACGACGGTTTCGGGCGATGAACTTGACATGTGTAAAGGAGTGACTAAACATCCGAATGGATATGTTTATTATGGGGAGACTCCCGAGTTTATAAAAGATAAAAAATACCCATATGGGGCATGGTAAATCATTGTGGTTGTTATTTGTCTGTTTAAGACGGTAGTTCCGCTCTTGCGAGGGGTATTGCTTTTTTTATCCTGTAATATGTTAAGGATAATGCATGAAAGTATTGTTGGGTTTGTAACCCGCTAATGCAGAATATAAGGTAACCACTGCTGACGGTCAGATATTCACCGGAACCTCCGATGAGCATGGCAAAACGCTGCCCGTTTATACCTCAATGCCCGGCAAATTAAATATTGAGATCATTGGGGCTGGCAATCCACCTACAGGGAGTAAATATGCATGAGTGATTACCATGCATGGGAAGCCAGTGAGTGCGAGCACTTTACTGATGTGAATGTGTCAGAGAAAACAGTGGTCTGTAAACGTAAAACTGTACCAGGAATTACCATCACCATTGGTATGTTTTTTGATGGTACAGGTAATAATGTCTTCAATACAGATGAGCGCTTATTGAAAAGTTGTACTCACCTTGATGTTGGTCTTAAAAAAGAAGATCTTGAGCTTTGTACCAAAAAACTGGGGATGAGTGTAAATGGCAGTAGTAGTTTTATGGGATATTATTCAAATATTCATTGGCTAAATACACTTTATTCCGTTGATGATGAGGTTGTTGAGGATAAAACTCAATTTCAGCGTGCTGTCTACGTTCAAGGTATTGGCACACAAAAAGGCATAGAAGACAGCCTGGTAGCAATGGGGACCGGGACTTTATCAGAAGGTGTGGTTGATAAGACTGATGAAGGTGTTTCTCAGATCGCAAAAGAAATCCGAACTCTGCTCGGTGAAGGAAGTGGCATAACAAACGCAATAGAGAAAATCCAATTTGATATATTCGGTTTCAGTAGGGGCGCAGCAGCGGCCCGTCATTTTGCAAATCGCGTCAGAAATAATGATAACGCAATACAGCAAGCAATCACTAAGGGGTTAGATGGCCGAAATCAGCATGGGCAGCCTGCCGGTGAAGTGCGGTTTATCGGATTGTTTGACACCGTTTGCGCCGTTGGGCTTGACCCGCACGATGCCATAAATCCTGGCGTGGATCTTGATTTACCTCCCGATATCGCACAGAAAGTTTTCCAGATAGCTGCGATGCACGAGTGTCGATATAACTTTAGCCTGAACAGTATAAAAGAATCATGGCCAGAACTATCTCTCCCCGGTGTACATTCCGATATTGGCGGTGGTTACAACCCAAATGAGCAGGAATATTATTTTTTAACTAAGCCGAAAAATGAAACGGTAAGGGATAGTGTTCCCCCAGAGATTACTGATGTTTATCGACAGACTGCAGCTGAAACACCTGATTTGAAGGTGTTTCCTAATCTAAGCCCAATAATGGCGAGTGGAGAGATAAAAACTGAAACCTGGTATGACTATCTGGTAAACCATGATAAACGGCGTCAGGAGATAATAGAAAAACGCGTCGGCGCTGCTGTGACGCTTAAGCGAGTTGTCCCTAATGACTGGAGCAAGGTCAGCTTAAGGGTGATGCTTGATGCTGCCCTTGAGGCTGGTAGTGTATTTAATCTTATTAGGAAAGCTAATGAAGATTTAAAATTACCTCCTGATCTAGAGAGCTTGAGTCAAAAAGCGATTAACCAAGGCAAAGCCGTTCGAGGTGGAGGTGTCCCAGTATATTTTACTGCAGCTGAAATTGAATTGATTGGAAAATACATTCATTGCTCAGCAAATTGGAACCCCGTCGAGTTCAAAACGGTATGGCTTGATGGTAAGCATATTGAAAAAATATATGGAGCAGTAAAAGCGACAGAAGTGTTTGGATTTATTAATCGACCAAACCCCGGCTGGACCCGTGCAGTATGGAATATGAAAGGAGAAAAAGCATGAGATTAATTACTATACTCTTATCATTTGCTTTTTTGGTTAGTTGCAACAGCAGTTCGGCCACTGACCAGCAAGGGAAGATTAAAGCCCCTTTTGATGAGTGGTACTTTACCTTTTCGACACCTAAAGCATTACCTGCTCAGGTAACACTTGTAAAGCTTATTGATGTTAATGGTTATGGAAAAGTTTTTCGGACAATCGATCAACCACAAGGGCAGAGTGTGGGGACATGGAGCCAGCATGCCGGAAAGGGAACCTCGCCTTTTAATAAAGCATCTTCTCCCCCGCAAGTTATGCAATTTTGCTGGGATTCAATTATTGACAAAAAAGTTTATGAAACCACATTAGTGTTTTCATCTGAAACTAAAAATAAAATGCTTACTACGGAACCCAGTAACTACAGTCCTGAGGATACTTATTACTTTGAATATGTGGTGATTGGTCTGGCACCAGAAGGAAAAGTAAGGGTTTGGTTAAAAAATAATGGTAGGCCTAACCTTGAGCAGACTGGCACAGAGATTACAACGGTTTCCGGCAAAGAATTAGATATGTGCAAAGGAGTGACTAAAAGTGACTTTAGCTATGGATATGACGACGACACGATTGATTTTATAAAAAACAAAAAATACCCATATGGGTCATGGTGAATCGTTGTGGTTATTTTTTTGTGTTTTTTGGATGGTTATTTCGCTCTTGTGTGGAATGTTTTTTATTCTAGAATATATTAATGATAATGCATGAAAATATGGGCAGCTTTATTCCTGGTTCTGTTATTGACTGGATGTGATAATTCTTCTTCGCAGGGAAAAACTAAAGTTCCCTGGGATAAGATGTATTTTACATTTACCACGCCGAAAGCGCTTCCTGCCGCGGTTACGCTGGTGAAGTTTCTGGACACAGATGGCTATGGATATGTATTCCGGACTATCGATCAGCCGCAGGGAAACAGTGTGGGAGCATGGGGTGATTATATTGGGAAAGGAAAAGCCACCTTTAATAAAGCCGATGCGCCACCACAGATGATAAAGTTTTGCTGGGATTCAATTATCGACAAAAAAGTATATGAGACGACGCTTTTTTTTGCTGCTGATACAAGCAAGAAAATGGAATCCACAGAGCCTGAGTGGGATAATCCAGATAAACCCTATTATTTTCGTTATATGGTAATAGGGCTGGCTCCGGAGGGGAAAGTCCGGGTCTGGTTGCTAAATAACGGAAAGCCTAACATCGAACAAACGTCAACCAAAATTACGACGGTTTCGGGCGATAAACTTGATATTTGCAGAGGGGAAACAAATTTTCCAAATGGTTATGAATATAGCGATGGTATGAAACAATTTATAAAAGATAAAAAATACCCATATGGGTCATGGTAAATCATTGTGGTTATTTTATTTGTGTGTTTAGGACGGTAGTTTCGATCTTGTGTGGGGTATTGCTTTTTTTATCCTGTAATATGTTAAGGATAATGCATGCAAGTATTGTTGTGTTTATAACCCGCTAATGCAGAATATAAGGTAACCACGGCGGACGGTCAGATATTTACCGGAACCTCCGATGAACATGGCAAAACGCTGCCCGTTTATACCTCAATGCCCGGCAAATTAAATATTGAGATCATTGGGACCGGCAATCCATCTACAGGGAGTAAATAAGCATGAGTGATTTCCATGCATGGGAAGCCAGTGAGTGCGAGCACTTTACTGATGTGAATGTGTCAGAGAAAACAGTGGTC
The DNA here is from genome assembly GCF_034046055.2 of Lelliottia sp. CFBP8978. Lineage (NCBI taxonomy): Bacteria > Pseudomonadati > Pseudomonadota > Gammaproteobacteria > Enterobacterales > Enterobacteriaceae > Lelliottia > Lelliottia sp. CFBP8978. The sequence continues at coordinate 359,350 of NZ_CM188253.1, forward strand.
TGTAAACGTAAAACTGTACCAGGAATTACCCTCACCATTGGTATGTTTTTTGATGGTACCGGGAATAACGTTTTTAATACCGATAATCGTCTTTTAAATACATGCACAAATATGGATGTCGGTGTAAATGCAGAGGATGCCGAGTCCTGCTCACGTAAACTAGATATGAGTGATAATGGAGCAGGAAGTTATCTCGGTTATTATTCTAATATCCATTGGTTAAATACATTGTATTCAGTCGATGCACAGATAAAAATAGATGAAAAAACAGACTATCAGGTGGCTGTGTATGTAGAAGGTATCGGCACAGCTAGAGATAAAGAAGATAGTTTAATTGGAATGGGTATTGGAGAAGTTTTTGAAGGGGTAACTAAAAAGGTCGATGACGCTATCCAGCTGATTTCTAAGCAATTCTTGGCAGCGGCCCTCTGATGCAACTGATTGACGAGCAGCCAGAGGCTACAGAAAGCGATCTGCATGAACTGTTGCGCCCGATCCTGCGCGATCATTTCCAGCCCGCGCTGCTGGCCCGTTTCCAGACGGTGATCTTCCGGCCACTGGCCGAAACCGCGATGCGCACCATCGTGCAGATGAAGCTCGACCAGGTCAGTAAGCGCCTGCACCGCCACTACGGCCTGTCCACCCACATTGATGAGAGTCTGTTCGATGCCCTGACCGCCGCCTGCCTGTTGCCGGATACCGGCGCGCGCAACGTCGACAGCCTGCTCAACCAGCAGATTTTGCCGGTGCTGAGTCAGCAACTGCTTATGCACATGGCGGCGAAACAGAAGCCGACGTCGCTGACGTTAGGCTGGAGCGATGAAGAAGGGATTGGGCTTGAATTTTCAGAAGCGGCTGAACGCTAATCCGGAGGCAGGGAATGACCATTCATGATGCCAGTAAGAAAAAGAAGGACGACAAGAAGCAGGACGATGATTCCGTCAGAAAACTGACCACCGGGGAAGTCGCCTTAGCCAGAACGGTATTCGGCAACCGGATCGATTACGATAAGGTGAAAATTCATCATGGTAGCTATCTGCCGTTTGGGTTGCAGGATGAACATACAGCCATGACGCCTAATGGTGAAATATATTTCAGGTATTGGTATCGCGATGACTTTTCAAAAAGCTTGCCATTTTTACGGCATTTATTTATTCACGAAATGAGTCATGTTTGGCAGAGAGAACGGGGAATGAACGTCATTGCCAGAGGCTTGATAAGCTGGCTGGTGAGCTATCGGTATACGCTCGATGGGCGACTGTTAAGCGAATATTCAATGGAGCAGCAAGCACAAATCATTGCAGATAATTTTGCTTTGCAAAGTGAAGGGTATTATGGCTGGTTAAAACTGAGGATTGACCATAGTATAACTTTGGATGGTGATATTTCTGAATCTGTCATTAAGCAAGGGTATAAAAACGCGTTAAGAGGTTTTCCATGGTAATTCCGATCGTTTTTCGGGTTCTGCGTGCAGGCCTGCTTGCTGCTATATTTTTGCAAACTTTAACAGGATGTCCGGGGCCTGGCGACAGACTGCAACCAGATGAAGAGGGACATATCATTGTTAATGATGGGAGTGTTTGCTTCTCTGTCAATGGTGGCGATGACTATGTTTTAAAGTACATATCTATTAATCCTCGGGGAACAAAATCTAAAAATGAAAAAATAATATTCAGCCCACAATTACGGATAAGTAATGAATTACTTTGCATTCCACCGTCTTTTTATAATTTTAATAAAGATGGTCAGTATTTCATTCAGGCAAGCTTTGCCTCATTAAGGCATGAGGACCGTCCTCGACGTATTGTTTCAGCACTTGAGGTGAGTAAAGGCGTGGTTCATAACATACGACCCAACGATATGGAGATCCTAAGGTCGTATGATGAAATGATAAAGAATTGATGAATGGCAGTCTCGGGAAGTAAGTAATTTTCTTTAGCATGAACAATTTTGAAATTCCCGAATAAATGGTTAGAGCCCTCATTGCGCTGTCGGGGCTGGAATTGTAATAACTTTTTCGTACTCGCTGAGTACCCCTGATTAAATCTGCTACTTGCCCTTCGTCAAGAGAGTAATGAACAGCAGGTTATCCCATGGAGTCGATATCATGAGTCTGACCGATACGTTCAAGGCCCTAACTGAAGATGGGCTGAACCGTTACCGTCTGGATATACCGTCCTGTACTGCAGCACTGGATGTGGAAGAATTTAACGGTAATGAGTTCATGAGCGAGCTTTATACCTATACCATCATATTTACCAGCAGCGCTCAGAATATCAGTTCAGCGCAACTGTTGACCAAACCTGCCACGCTAACCATGGGAACCGGGCCTCTGATGGGGTTGACCGGGCAGAAAGTGGTACATGGTGTGGTGACGCATTTTAAGCGTATCAGTGGCTCACGTGACCAGGCGACGTACCAGATTATTATTGAGCCGTTCCTGTCTTTGCTGCGCAAGCAATTCCGTACCCACCGCTTTTTCGTTAATAAGTCGGTACCGGAAGTTGTCGCCGAAGTTTTGCAGGAACATGGCCTGAAAGGCTGGGAATATGAGTTCACCCTCAAAGCAGACTATCCGAAGCGTGAACAGATTAACCAGTACAAGGAAAATGACCTCGAGTTTATTGAGCGTTTGCTGGCCGAAGTGGGGATTTTCTACTTCTTCACCCTGCAACCCGATACCCAGACTGAAGTGGTGCATTTCGCAGACAAGCAGAGCGCTTGGACGTTTGGTAAATCGCTGCCACTCAGCAGCCCGTCAGGGATGAGTGATAATGCTGCTGACTCGATATGGGGGGTTAACGTCCGACAGAACGTGGTAGAGCGTAATGTTACTGCCAGTGATTACAATCACCGTGAAGCCCAGAATATCCTGACCTCTGTACCGGCGGACATGACCCGTGGCGACGGTGACGGTGTGGCCTACGGTGAGGTTTATCACTACCTGCCGCGTCATCTTGAACGTGGCGATAAAATCACACCTTCAGCGGAAACCGGCAACTTCTGGGCTCGGCTTGAACACGAGCGTTTTCTGTCAGGACAGACGACTATCAGCGGCTGCAGTAATGATGCTTTGCTTTCTCCGGCGCAGGTATTAACCATCAGTGAACTGGCGATACCGCCGACTTTACCCTCAGAAACGGACAACGGCATTATCATTACCCGCACGGGTTATATTGCCAGCCGTAAGAATGCCCTGGTAGTCATGTGGGAAGGGATGCCGTACTACGAAAACCGTTGCTGGCGTCCTGCGGCTAAAAAGCGCCCGGTGGTGAGCGGCACCCTGATGGCGCGCGTGACCAGCGCCAAGGATAACGACATCTACGCCTGGCAGGATGCATCCGGCATGTACCGGGTAAAATTTGACGCCGACCGCGACGACAAACGCCAGGGCATGGAAAGTATGCCGGTACGCTTCGCCAAGCCCTACGGTGGTGATAAGTACGGCTTCCACTTCCCGCTGATTCAGGGTACTGAAGTGGCCATCGCTTTCCATGAAGGTGACCCGGACCGCCCGTATATCGCCCACGCGATGCACGACTCCCGCCATGTCGACCACGTCACTGAGGCCAACAGCACGCGCAATGTTATCCGCACAGCAGGGCTGAACAAGCTGCGGATGGAGGACAAGCGCGGTGAAGAGCACGTTAAGCTCAGTACAGAGTACGGTGGTAAGACCCAACTTAATTTAGGTCACAACGTCGATGCGAGCAGGATTCTTCGCGGTGAAGGTGCTGAATTGCGTACCGATCGGTATGTGTCCATCCGGGGTGGTGCCGGGGTGTTTATCACTGCAGATAAACAGCCGTTTGCCGGGGACAAGATGCTTTCTATGCAGGAGGCGATTGCCCAGCTCGAGAATGCACTGAGTATTGCCCGAAGCATGTCAGACGCAGCTGAAACTGCGCAGGCGCTACCCGCGGATATTCAGAGCCAGGTGAAGTTAACTGATGCCCTCAAAGATCTGGTGCAGCCAGGAATTGTGTTGAATGCACCTGAAGGCGTGAGTATCACCAGCCCACAGGCGGTTCGCATGGCGTCGGGTAGTGCCAGCGTAGGGATTATGTCACAACAAAACACTGACATCAGTGCACTTAAACACTTTACAGTGGCAGCGGGAGAAGCCGTGAGTATGTTGGCTCGTAAGGCCGGGATGAAACTCTTTGCCGCTAAGGGTAAGGTAGAAATTCAGGCTCAGGATGATGCGCTTGATGCGATAGCCAAAAAGGATGTGACCGTAACCAGTACGGAAGGGCGGGTTGAAATCACGGCAGCGAAAGATGTCGTGCTGAAAAACCTGGATGGATCGTTCATCCAGTTGCAGGGTAAAAATATTATTCTGGGCTGTGAAGGTAATATCCTGTGGAAATGTGCCAATGCGCAGAAAATGGGAAGTGCAAGCATGTGCAGTTCTATGCCTCAGTTTCCATCTGGATATAGTGGGAAATTTGCAGCATCTTCTGATTCTGGCGTACCTGTAGCTGCAGCTGCGTACATGTTGAATGCAAGTAATGGGCAGAAACTATTTGGTAAAACTAACGAGAATGGTGAAACAGTTCCGGTTTATACATCAAACTCGAATGAGCCAATTGAGTTAGAAATAATGCAAAGTGACTATTGGTACGATAGCGAAAACATTGTGGATAGAGTTCATTGTTCAACATTTTCAGATATGTCATTTCAGTATGATGGCTGTCAATGCAGTGATTGTGAGGGGAATGGAGATGAATAGTGTTATTTTTAATTGCAGATTTTTATTGTTCATTTGTATGGTCTCGTTTGGGGCTTTTGCTAATAGTGACTGGAACGCCAAAGCAGTACAAATGCAATGCGGTTCTGCCTTAGTAAAAGTAACTGCTGAGTGTCAGATGTACCAAGGGAGCTCCACAGAAAATATATGCAAAGATTATCAGTTGGAAGTTAAAACCAGTGCAAGCAATAAAGTATTTCATTTGCCATATATTCCAAAGGAACAGATAAAGATTTTAGAAGATCAAGGTTATACTTTTAATAATGTCGTTAAGCCTGGTGATTGGGCTCCTTCCACAATGAAATGTTATGAAAATGACAGTATTGTCATAGGTTATCATCTGGGATTGGATGAAGAAGAGAGTGTAAGTGGTTCTTTGCTATCCTATATTGATGCACCATTTTTTAATCTGTCAGGGGAGTTTATTACAGGCAAGAAACTTTCTGAGCTTAGATCTCGAGAAATAAAAGACCCATATAATAATACAAATATAGACTTTATTAGCAATCGCTGAGGTATGGCATGTCTGATTTATATGAGTACTTGAATGCAAAAAAAGGGAAGGCATATTTTGATGACCAAATTAAACCATTCTCTTTAATATCACTCTATCCGGATATTGATACATCTCGAAAGCTAAGAGGAAATAGCCGCACAACAGGAGATGCTGACAAAGAAGTCCAGGATGCTATCATAGATATGATAATCACTATAGCCGTCCGCTATGGATTGAGTTATAAAGAAATCTCATATATATTACTAACGGCAAAAGTTGAATCTGGATTTAACCCGGATGCGGCTGCGGGGACTACAAGTGCCGCTGGTTTAGCTCAAGGTACTGTTGGTTTTATCAATGATACATTAACACAATCTGAAGACATTCTTGGTTTTCAGCTAGATCTTCGTAATGAAGAAGTTTTTGATGCTGAGAAGGGATGCTATGCGGTAATATATTCTTTTCTGCTTAATAAGTCTAAGGTAATGGAGAGTTACACATCAGATCAAAGTGAATACTGGGAATGGCTTTATTTGTTGCATCATGATGGTGCCTATAGTTTAGGGAAATATCTCGATGGTACGCGTAAGAAAAGCAAAGATGGGATAAAATGGGCGCAATATATAACCGATCGCTTATCTGTTACGGAAGGGTTGCTCAAAAACACTGAGGTAAGCACTAAATTTAAGCTGTCAATTGGGGATAATACAGCATTCAAAAATAAAAACTATATTGCTGCTATTTCTCCGTTTCCTGTTTCAACATGTCCGAATCTAGTGTCAGATTATGAGAAATCTCTAGTTTTTATCAAAGGCATGACTGATGCAAATGGGATGACTGAATCAGTCAATGCTATCGCAGGTTCAGAAATTGTGTTTACTATTCTTGCTGATAATTATAAAGAATTAGCTAAAGCAACTGGTGAAAAAGATACCGATGGAAAGCATAAGACTCTAACTTATACCGTTAAGAAAGGTGACACTTTATCGGCAATAGCTAAGAGTCATTGCATATCAGTTGAGAAGCTAGCAAGAATTAATAAGATTCATAACGTAAACATGTTACGCGTGGGTGCTAAATTGAAAATACCCGACGATAATCAAAACCATGGGTATGTTAGCCGCTATGTTTCAGAGAAGACAAAAAAAGAGATTCTCAAAACCGTTGGGGTTGAAAATGCTAATACTAAAGCAGCCATAGAGTATTCGAGAAGCCATATTGTTTTGCCAAAAGGAAGCAAGTCCGCAGACTCGGAAAAGAAAAACAATGTAATTCATATTAAAACTACGACGACAGATAAGTCTGTTGCTCGTAGGAGTAAAAGTGATCCAGAGAAACATCAGACTACTTCCGAGGGGAAAGCTAAAAATGTTTCTGTTGATAAAGACTTTGAGCCGGTGGTGGATTTTTCTAAAGATATTCCTCTTAGCTTGAAAAATCTGGTAACCAATCATTCTCTTGATATTATAAAAGAAATAATGAAATCGTCAGGTGTGCATAAAATCATGATAACTAGTACGTTACGTTCTGTTGAAAAACAAGTGAATGCTATGTATGGTAATATGCAAGGCAAGGGGATAGATTCTCAGTTAGCATATTATGCTAAAGCTGGGAGAGAGGTCATTAAAGCGGCCATAGATGCCGGTGGGAATGATCATAGCAAAACAGCTGCAGTTAAAGCAGCTATGACAGAAAAAGTAATTCAACTTCAAAGTGAGGGGCGATTAGTATCACGTCACTGTGTTTCAGAAGAAATGTATGCTAAGAGAAATGTATTTGATATTAGTAAAAACCTATCAAGTAAGCGAAGTGTGTTATTAGCCTTTGATAAGGCTCTTACGGAATATGCTGCCAATAATGATGGCTTTAAATACATCAGCCCTTTTTTGCATAGCGGTGAGCCGGCGTTCCATGTGGAGATTGTACAATGAAAATATTTTTAGTGATTTCCCTGTTTCTTTTCCCTTTTTTTTTAAATGCAAGTGCTTTTTCTTTAGAACCTGGATTATATCATCTCGAATGGGCATATGGACCTAATGACAATTATAAAACTATAGCTGGCGTTGTTGGGGATGTTGATGAGGTTGACGGGTTTTATTATTTGAAAAATAAAATTGATGACCAGTCCAACGATGAAGTATATATTGTAATCAATAAGGGCTCTGGTGCTGTTTTCTTCAAGCATGAAGAAATTGAAGGTGGGCCAACTATTGGGTGGGCCAACTTCCAATTGAATGATAAGGTAATATTGATTGATACTCCAACCACAAGAAATTTTTATGATAATACCGATGGTGATAGTGATCGTGACATAAAATATAAGGTGGGTGTTAAATTCTCTGGAAATAAGAAAGTTAAAAAAACATCTGAAATTGCTCCTATAGAAATTTTAAAAAATGATGTTTTCAAGATCGACTGTTCTGAATATTTTAAATCAAACGAAAAATACGGAGGTAAAGAGAAAAAAAATGATCCAATGGAAGACTATAGTAGTAGTGTTTTTTTGAGTAATGATGGCTTATGTAACTCCATTTTAAATAAGAATAATAAGGTTGAGGTGTTAAAGGGTTGGATGCTTTTCAAGAGAATTATCTAAATTATCTATCTGGAAAGTATGCGCAGCTCATTCTATATTGAAATGGGATTATGTTTAAGTTAATGTCCTTCCTTGTTTTGTTTTTACCTGCCATTGCATTCAGCAATGGTCTCAAAATAAAAGATGGCTTGTATTATGGTTATTGGGTTTATAAAGAGAAGGGGGTGTTGAAAGAATATGGGGTTTTGGCTAACAATCCAAAAAAAGATTCTAGTGAATATATTTTAAGCCCCGACCCTGAATTTGCCGCCACTAATGAAATATACATTAAAATAAATAATAATGTGCCTACTATATTCTTTTATCATGAAAGTAGTGATGCCGATTTAAATGTTGTAGGGTGGGCAGGTGCTAAGTTTTCAGGGGGCGAAATGATTGTTTCTGCAAACACTATTCGCTTTTTAAAAGAAGATTCGAAAGAACGAATTTCTGTTGGCGATAAATTTGATGGTAAAGTTGTTCGCCTTGATATCGAAGAGAAGGCACCGATAGAAGAAGTCAATGATGAAGGGTTTAGTATTGATTGCAATCAATATTTAAAAACTAATAATTATGCGGAAACGGGGCTTCCTGATGTTGAGGAGCCAGACCCATCAGGCAGGAAAGATATATTAGTCGGATATCCTGCTACAGTATTCGCCGTCGATGAGCTCGGTATTTGTTCTGCATTTCTCGATGATGATATTGTTTCTCAAATTAAAAACGGATGGATTCAGTTCCGTCGCCTCAATTAAAACGTGTAAACTAATTTGTTAGGTGTGCTATGTCCAAAGGATTTGTATTGCTTGGGGATAAAACAACGCATGGCGGTGAGGTTATCTCTGCATCTTCGACCATGATTGTGAACGGAAAGAAAGTAGCCTTAGTTGGCGATGAAATTAATTGTCCTGTTGAAGGGCATGGTATTAATGCCATTATAGAAGGATCACCTGAATGGATTTCTGATGGCAAAGAAGTTGTGGTGGATGGCTGCGAATGTGAATGTGGCTGCCATGTTATCTCCAGTGCGCCGGATTGTTCAGTAGGATAAGTTATGAGCTGGGAGCGTCAGAAAGCCACAATTGCTACAGAACCTGATGAGCCGTCACTGGTCATCTGGCTGATTGCAGGCCTTATTGCTGTTATTGCTGGAGTGTTGCTCTTTGTACTCCACGCCAATCAGTTTCTGGGTAAATTGCAAAAATTTAACCTCTGGATTGTTTCCGGAGGCCCTCTTTTTCTCTGGTTCGTGACGATTTGCATTCGCGGATGGATATATAACCACGCAATGGACCGCCATCAGTTTGAATCCGATGAGGCAGACTATGCACAGCAGCAATGGGTTTCCTGGGCCGGGCGTTATCTGGCGGTTCTGTATAGCCGGGTTATCCTGCCTGATGAATTGACACCATCCACATTTCTGCAGGCCCCCAAAGATCTCGAGCAGAGTAGCTCTCTTTCTCGGGGAATAACGTTACCTGTTGGCGAAGATGCTTTTTCAGCATTGATTGGGGGCTTGGACATATCAGAATTACAGCGCTTATCTGACCTCCCTTTCCACGCAACCTTACTGACTGATTCACACGATCCTGATGTGACATTACAGAGAGAATTTTCAGCATGCTGGCTCCAGTTTGTTGGACAGGCGTTTCCCTTACCGTTACTGACGATTCTTAAAGACCGAACCTTCGATTGGGTGGGCGAACGTCTTAAATCCCCTATTCTGGATGTTGAGCTTCTGTTGGTTCACCAGACTCAGGGAGGGAATGAGTACAGTGATTCGCTCTCGGCTTTAATGCTGACCTCTGATGATGTAGCAATGAAGTATCAGCTAAACCATCACGCTCGCCTGCTTCGGCCTATGTCGCTTGAATCAACCCAAATGTTGAGTGAAGAGCTCAATACCTTTTTCTCGACCCAGTCACAGGCTATTGCTGCGCGTGCAATTGTGGGCGATAGCATGGAGTGGGGGGGGGATTTTTCCACTATTCTGGCCAGTGCAAAACAATATGAAGGCAGCTGGAAACCCCAGCAGTGCCATTGGCTGGAGAAATATGCCGGACTTAGCGGTCCTTTCTCATCGTGGATTATTGCTGCCGTCGTTAGTGATATAGCCGTGCTCACAAAAGAAGATTGCCTAATGCTCTCGGGTGACAAAGAGCAGCGATTTTTAAATACCGTAACTACAGGGAATCTGATGAATGGCGAAGGATAACTCAGTGTGGCGTGGTAACTGGGGACGCATCAGTATTACTGTGCTGATTGCTGCCGCGATCGGATTGGCCATCTGGAAAAAGGGCGATGCGTTCGGACTGACCAGTAATGGCCTTAAGCTGCTGGTATTTGTGGCGGTGATAATCCTCCTGCTACTTGTCCGCCATGGCAAAATAATTAGCCTTGCCATTAAGCAGGGCTGGCGTCGTTATCAGGCTATGCGAAATAATGTGCTGCCAGCCGATGAAAGTCGCGTTAAGCAGACCGCCCCCTGTAATGTCACCGTAACGGCCATTCGTCAGGCGATGCGCAATTTGTACGGCCGTCGCTGGAGCCGTAAGGTTCGTGTTCTGCTGATAACCGGGACCGTCGCTGAGGTGGAACAACTGACGCCGGGTCTTACCACCCAACTCTGGCAGGAAGACCGCGGCACGCTGCTGTTGTGGGGGGGTGACCTCAATACCCCGACGGACAGCGCCTGGCTGACCGCGCTGCGTAAGCTGCGTCGTCGTCCGGCGGATGGTCTGGTATGGGTGACCTCGGCCTTTGACCAGCTCTCAGCGCCAGGGCTGGAACAACCGCTACCGGTCCCGTCCGAAAGCATCATGGACTCCCTTTCTCACGCCATCAGCGACCTTATGGACGTGCTCGGCTGGAAGCTCCCGCTATATGTCTGGTCCCTGCATCCGCGCGCCGGTAAACCGGAAGGGCGCATTGTGCAGGCGACAGGCTGTCTGTTGCCTGCCGGGTGTCGTACCGAAGGACTGGCGCAGCAGCTTAATGTCCTGGCATCTGACCTGACTTCTCAGGGGCTGCAGCAGACCTGCGGTGACATAAAACATCACTTCCTGCTGGCGCTGGCTGACCAGCTGATTCGTGAACCGGAGAGCGTGACCGCACCGCTGTCAGTCATGCTCAATCCGTACCGGCCGCTGCCGCTGGCGGGCATGGTGTTCAGCCAGCCATCCGCGGGCGCTGAGCGCAGCGTGCAGCACCACTGGGGTATGGACCGCCGCTGGGATGTGCTGCCAGATACTGTTCGCTCGCTTCCGGCTGCGCTGCGTCCGCATAAACCCGGTCTTCCGTGGGGCAACGTACTGACTTCCGTTGTCGGGCTGCTGATGGTGTCATGGGCAGCCTGGATGGGCGTGTCGTATATCAGTAACAGGCAGCAGATTGACGGCGCGAATGCCCAGGCAACGCTTGCCGCCCGTCAGAACCTGCCAGTTGAACAACGCCTGCACGCACTGTACGAACTGCAGAAAACGCTGGCCCGACTGCAGTACCGTTCAGAGCACGGAGTGCCGTGGTATGAGCGTGCCGGACTCAGTCAGAATGACGCCCTGCAGGCCGCGCTCTGGCCACGTTATCAGGACAGCGCTCTGCCGCTGTTGCGTGATGCCGCCGCCGGACATTTGCAGACACAGCTTAACGCCTTCAATGCCCTGCCGCCGGGCAGCCCGCTGCGTGAGCAGATGGCAAAAACCACCTGGGAGCAGCTCAAACTTTACCTGATGCTGGCCCGCCCGGCGCATATGGATGCGGCCTGGTTCAGTTCCGCGCTGCTGCATGACTGGCCGAAACGTGATGGCGTGAAAGACGGTGTCTGGCAGGGCGTGGCCCCGTCATTGCTGTCATTTTATGGTGCACAGCTGGCCCGTCATCCGCAGTGGTCCCTGCCTGCGAATGAGGGCATGGTCAGCCAGGTGCGCTCCCTGCTGGTTCGTCTGATGGGCGTGCGTAACAGTGAATCCACCCTGTATCAAAAGATGCTCTCTCAGGTGGCTCATCTGTATGCCGATATGCGTCTGGAAGACATGACGGGCGAGACCGATGCTGCCCGTCTGTTCAGTACAACTGAAATCGTGCCGGGGATGTTCACACGCCAGGCCTGGGAGCAGGCCGTGCAGCCCGCCATTGAAAAAGTCGTCAAGGCTCGCCGGGACGAGCTCGACTGGGTACTGACTGACAGCAATCGGTCGGTGCCCTCTCAGGATGAAAGCTCCCCGGAAGCGCTGAAGAAACAGCTGACGGAGCGCTATTTTGCAGATTTTGGCGGGGCCTGGCTGGCGTTCCTCAACAGTCTGCGGCTTCATCGTGCCGCCACACTGTCGGACTCGATTGACCAGTTAACCCTGATGGCCGACGTGCGCCAGTCTCCTCTGGTGGCCCTGATGAATACCCTGAACGTGCAGGGCCGCACCGGGCAGACCGGGGAGGCAATATCTGACTCGCTGGTGAAATCGGCGAAGAATCTGCTGGGCGGTGACAGCCAGGATGCCATTGACCAGAGCGCCGGGGTACATGGCCCGCTGGATGCGACTTTTGGCCCGGTCATCGCGCTGATGGACAAGAGCCGCACCGGAACCGATGCACAGAGTCTGCAGTCCTTCCTGACCCGGGTGACGCAGGTGCGTCTGCGCCTGCAGCAGGTGACCAACGCCGCGGACCCGCAGGCCATGACCCAGACGCTTGCCCAGACGGTGTTCCAGGGCAAGGCGGTCGACCTGACCGAAACCCGTGATTACGGCAGCCTGATTGCGGCGGGCCTCGGTCAGGAGTGGAGTGGTTTTGGTCAGACGGTATTTGTGAACCCCATGGAGCAGGCCTGGCAGCAGGTGCTCACCCCGGCGGCCGACAGCCTCAATACACAGTGGCAGCAGGCGGTGGTCAGCGAGTGGAACAGTGCATTTGGGGGACGCTATCCGTTCAGCGATGCCAGCAGTGATGTTTCCCTTCCGCTGCTCGCGAAATACCTGAATGCCGATTCCGGGCGTATCGCGCAGTTCCTGCAGACTCGCCTGAAAGGGGTTTTGCACCGTGAGGGCAACCACTGGCTGCCGGACAGCATTAACGCCCAGGGACTGACCTTTAATCCGGCCTTCCTCAATGCCATCAACACCCTGAGTCATATCTCGGATGTGGCGTTCACCGAGGGCAATGCCGGGATGAACTTTGAATTGCGTCCGGGTACCGCCGCCGGCGTGATGCAGACTGACATGATTATCGACAGCCAGAAACTGACCTACGTGAATCAGCTCCCGGCGTGGAAGCGCTTCACCTGGCCTGCGGATACCGAAGCGCCCGGCGCGAACCTGAGCTGGATTAGCACGCAGGCGGGGACCCGGCAGTATGCGGATATCCCCGGCGCCTGGGGGTGGATACGTCTGCTCGATAAGGCGGCCGTCAGTGCTTATCCGGGCGTGGGCAGCAGCTACAGCCTGAGCTGGAAAGCGCAGGACGGACGAACGTTGAATTACACCCTGCGAACTGAAGCAGGAGAGGGACCTCTGGTGCTGCTGAAACTGCGTAATTTCCGCCTGCCGGATACTATCTTCAGCGTCAGCGCCCAGGCATCTTCTCCGGATACCACTGACAGCGCTGATGCGGCGGAGGTGTACTGATGAACACCCTGAATCCGTTACTCAGCGCCTGTCAGGCTGATAAAGCGGCTTTGCTGCAGACCACCCGTGAACGGGTGGCAAAGTGGGACAGCTGGCTGCAGCCGTTATCAGATTCGTCGCCCGTTGGGGATGACCCGGGCTATGACGATGACTTCCAGCAGATGCGTGAAGAGGTCAACAAACTCTCCGGCGCCGACACGGAGCTTATCTGTCGTCTGGCGGAAAAACTGCTCACGACCACCGCCAAAGACATTCGGGTGGCAACGTACTACTGCTGGGCGAAGCTGCATCGTGAGGGGGAGCAGGGGCTGGCCGATGGGCTGGAACTACTGGCCGGACTGCTGGAACGCTATGGACAGCAACTTCACCCGCAGCGTGACCGCAGCCGCAAGGCGGCGATGGAGTGGCTGGCGGGTTCACGCCTGACCGACAGTCTGTCGCTGTACCCGGAAGTGGTCCGGGAAGAGACGCTGCGGACCGCCGGAGCGCTGCTGCTGATAGCACACCTGACCCAGGACGATCCGGATGCAACCCGGCCGCAGCTCAGTGCGCTGTACGGTGCTCTGGAGAGTCGGCTGCAGAAAGCCGGTGGCGTGGATGCCGTCGTGCCGCAGAATGCCAGCCATAGCGAACCGCCTGCCACAACGCGTCACGGTGATGTCCTGGCTCCAGGGCGTATTACCTCCGGTCAGGATTTGCTGGCGCAGGCGCGCACCTTCTCCGAATACCTGCGTGAGCAACCTGACGGCTGGCTGTCAGCGCATCACCTGATGAAAAGTCTGCGCCACGATACGCTGCATGCCATTCCTGGCCCGGATGCGCAGGGGCGCACGCGTATCGAGCCGCCCAGAGCGGACCAGCGGGCGTTACTCAAGCGCCTTTACCTGCAGCAGAACTGGAGTGAAATGCTGGAGACCGCCGACAGTACCTTTTCCCGGGGTGCCAACCATCTGTGGCTGGATCTGCAGTGGTATATCCACCAGGCGCTGATGAATTCTGGTCAGGCTACGCTGGCAGACATTGTGGCGGCCGATCTGAAAGGGCTGCTGACCCGTCTGTCCGGACTGGAAGCGCTGGCCTTCAGTGATGGCACCCCCTTTGCCGATGAAGTGACCCTGAACTGGATCCAGCAGCGCGTGCTGGATGCGACGGGCGGGTGGGGGAATGACACGCCGTCTGCTCAGATGGCCTCCGGAAACGATGACATTCTGGCCCTGGAGCCGGAAGCCGTGGCGCTGGCCGACAGTGAAGGTCCGGATGCGGCGCTGGGCTGGTTGCAGAGCCGTCCAGGCATCACGACTGACCGTCAGAAGTGGCTGCTGCGTCTGCTGATGGGCAGGATTGCTGAGCAGTACGGTAAAAATGAGCTGGCGGTGCATCTGTTTGCTGAACTGGGCGATCGGGCCAGTGAAGTCACTCTCACCGACTGGGAGCCTGAGCTGCTGTTTGAAGTGCGTGCCCGTCACCTGAAACTGCTTCGAATCAAAGCCGGACGCAGTGAGGCTGATAAAGCCCGCCTGGGTCCGGTTATGGACCAGTTACTTGCCGGTCTGATCACTCTCGATCCAGCGCGTGCGGCGGTGTTGTGTGGTTAAAAAATGCTTAATAATAAATCGCTGAGCATCTATCAGGAGGAAGAATGGAAACCGATCAGGAAAAAGAAGGCTCACTGCGAAGATTGACTTTGGGCGAAATTACACTGGCAAGCCCCATATTTATGTCAACCATTCCGTATAACAAGGTGTGGATCCATTGTGACAGTTATCTTCCCTTTGAATTGCAAAATGAACGTACGGCAATGACGCCCAATGGGGAGATCTATTTCCGCGTTTCATTATACCGGGAGGATTTTTCTCAATCGCTTCCTGATATGCAGCATTTATTTATTCATGAGATGGCTCATATATGGCAGCGGGAAAAAGGGATGAACGTCATCATGCGAGGGCTGGTAAGTTGGCTCGTCAGTTATCGATATCGTTTTGATGGCCGAATTTTAGCTGATTATCCAATGGAACAGCAGGCGCAGATCATTGCAGACTATTTCACGCTTGAAAGAGAAGGATACAGAGGATGGCGTGACCTGATTAGATCCCATGACGTTACACTTGACGGAGATATTAGCGAGTCGGCAATCAGGCGACAATATAAGCACGTATTAAAAGGATTTCCATGGTGTTAAAAAATAATCAACTGCCATATAAAGCATTGCTTTTCTGCATTTGTTTATTAACGCTTACAGGCTGCCCTGGGTCAGGAGACAGAATGCTTCCGGAAGAGGAGGCGAAGATCAGTATGGTTGGGACAAGTATATGTTTTTGGGTTCCTGATACTGAGCACTATCGTCTGTCAGATATGAGTATTTCACCCAGAGGAACTCCGCCTAATCAACGGGAATATCTATTCGGATCCGATTTTAAAATAATAAATGGAAAACTATGCGTTCCCCCTGAGCGCTGGCCGTTACCAGAGAAGGGTCAGTTTATTGCAAGGTATTTTCTTACATCGATATCACCTAATGGGTCATTCAGAAAAATCACTACTGGATTTGAAATTTCAAATGGTCAAATCAAGACAATTCGTCTCACCAGTCAAGAAGTGGTGAGATAGTTTCCACTTTTCGGGATGAGAATATTCTTTTATATATTCTGAGTAATTATTTTTATGGACGATTTAACCCTGCGTTATTACGACGCAGAATTGCGCTACCTCCGTGAAGCCGCCAAAGAGTTTGCCCAGACCCACCCTGACCGGGCCGCGATGCTGGACCTGGATAAGGCCGGCACACCCGACCCGTATGTTGAACGCCTGTTTGAAGGCTTTGCTTTCTCGATGGGGCGGTTGCGTGAAAAAATTGATGATGACCTGCCGGAACTGACCGAAGGGCTGGTCAGCATGCTCTGGCCCCATTATCTGCGCACCATTCCGTCGCTCTCGGTGGTGGCGTTCACGCCCGCGCTTCAGGCCGTGAAAATGGCGGAAGTGATGCCCGCAGGGCTGGAAGTGTACTCCCGGCCCGTAGGGCCAAAGAATACGGTCTGTCGTTACCGCACGACGCGGGATGTGATGCTTAATCCTCTGAATATCTCAGGGGTGACCATGACCACTGAGCCTGATGGCCGCTCGCTGTTGCGGATGCGTTTTGCCTGCAGCACGCAGGCCGACTGGTCGCACGCTGACCTGAGTCGTCTGAGCCTGTATCTCGGGGCGGATGCACCGGTCAGCAGTCAGCTGCATCTGATGCTGACTAAACGGCAGGCGGCGCTGTATATGCGCCTGCCCGGGCAGACCGACCGTATCCGGCTTGACGGATATTTTTCTCCGGGTGGATTTGGTGATGAGGACGGGCTGTGGCCAAAAGGCGATACCGCTTTCAGTGGTTACCAGCTGTTGCTGGAATATTTCACCTTCCGGGACAAGTTTATGTTTGTCCATCTCAACGGGCTGGACGATATCACGCCGCCTGCCGGGGCGGAGTATTTTGATATTGAAGTGGTGTTCAGTTCGCTCTGGCCATCAGACCTGCCCGTGAACGATGAGGCCGTTCGCCTTCACTGCGTGCCGGTGATTAACCTGTTCACGCTGGAGGCGGACCCGCTCACTATCACCGGTCTGGAAAGTGAATACCTGCTGCGGCCTAAACGGCTGCAGGACGGGCACACCGAGATTTATGCCGTGGATTCTGTCACTGGTTCAAACCGGACCCGCGATGCGGAGTACGTGCCGTTCAGCAGTTTCCGTCACAAAGGTGGCATGATGCGACGTCATGCGCCGCCCCGTTATTACCACACCCGGGTGAAGCGCAGCGTGACCGGGTTGTATGACACCTGGCTTATTCTGGGCGGTCACCAGTGGGAGGATGACCGGCTCGTTGAGCGTGAAGCCGTGTCGCTGCAAATTACCGGCACCAACGGCCAGCTACCGCGCCGGGCGCTCCAGAGCACGCTGCTTGACCGCTGTGAACAGATGGTACAGACACCGTTAACGGTGAGAAATCTCGGCAAACCCACGCTGCCGGTCTATCCGCCTGCGGAAGACCGTTTTCACTGGCGGGTGTTGAGCCATCTCGGCTCCGGCTTCCTCAATATGATGAGTACCGCCGAAGTGCTGCGCGGCACGCTGGCGCTGTATAACTGGCAGGAAGATGAACTCAATAACCGCCGTCTGGAGGCTATCCAGCACGTAGCGCATCATCGCCTGCAGCGGTTCGAGCAGGGTTTCCTGCTGCGCGGGCTGGATATCGAAGTGACTCTCGACAGCAACGGTTTCACGGGAGAAGGGGATATTCACCTGTTTGGCGAAATGCTGAACCGGTTTTTTGCGCTGTATGCCGATATGAACCAGTTTAACCAGCTCACCCTTATTGTTCAGCCAGAAGGAAAATGCATCCGGTGGAAAGAGAATCACAGTCCGCGCCTGCCAGGATGATGGAGCAGCTGCGGCAGTATCTGCCGTACATGAACTTTTACCGCTTCTGCCAGATACTGGAGCAGAGCCAGCCGGGTAAACCGGTCACTGGCAGCACCTGGCAGGTACGTCATGAACCGGTACGTTTTCGGCCCCATCCGGGCATGGGTTTCCCGGCCTCCGAAATCAAAGGGATTGAACCGCCTGAGCATCCCCACCTGCCGCCCACGGTGCGCATCACCTTTATGGGACTTTACGGCGTGGAGTCCCCGCTACCGACCCATTACATCGATGACATTACCCAGCGTCGGGAAGGCCATGAAGCAACAGCTGATTTTCTTGATATCTTCAACCACCGGCTGATCGCTCAGTACTACCGTATCTGGCGGAAATACTCCTACCCTGCCACCTTCGAAGCCGGCGGGAAGGACAACACCTCACAGTATCTGCTGGGGCTCGCCGGACTCGGGATTGACGGCTGCACGGACAGTATTGCGACACCCGCCTCGCGTTTTCTGGCGCTGCTGCCGGTCATGCTGTTGCCGGGGCGTACTGCGGAAGGGATGGTGTCGCTGGTACGTCTGCTGGCCCCCAATACCCGGGCGAAAATCTGGCATCACGACAAACGACGCGTCCCGCTGAAAAAAACGTTGACGATGAGCGTGCGTCAGCCCGTCACCCTGACCCACCGGCCGGTGATGGGTAGCTATGCCACCGATGTGAACAGTCAGGTGCTGATGCGCCTGACCACCACCGACCCGGAAGAAGTGCAGGGCTGGCTACCCGGTGGCGACCTCCACACGGATTTAATGGCGCTGCTGCATGTGTATCTCGGGTCACGACTCGATGTGCGGCTGCAGCTGTGCGTGGACCGCAGCCTGCTTCCTGATGCCACGATGCACAGCCAGCCCCGGGCGGGGGCGGTACAGCTGGGCCGTACCGCCGTCATGCGGCCACTGAATCCGGAAAACACCCGGACACACCCGAAAATCATCACCATTAATCTGGGCCGCTATGAGCGGGTTCTGGAACATATTCACCGCAGGGAGACCGATGAAGATGGCGATTACCACTGGTAAATTTCCCCTTGTTGCACTGACCGCAGGCATCACGATGCTGCTGGCGGGCTGTGGACTGACCCAGAAAGTCACGGACGGCACCGTCGCCGTGAGCAAATCAATATTCTACAAACAGGTAAAAACCCTGCACCTGGATATTCGCGCCCGTGAAGCCATTAATAACAATGCAAGTGGCGCGGCGTTGTCCACCGTGGTGCGTATTTATCAGCTTAAGGATCGCAAGACGTTCGACAGTACGGACTACCCGTCTCTGTTTGCCACCGACAGTCAGGCGATTAAAGCAGACCTGGTGGCAGAGAAAGACATTCGCCTGGAGCCGGGCGGGGCGGTGATGGTCGATATGCCGATTGATGAAAATGCGCAGTATGTGGCGGTGGCCGGAATGTTTATGTCACCGGATCAGGCAAACAATACCTGGCGCGTGGTACTGAGCCGGGACGATCTCGATCCGGACAGGGCACGGATCATCGACGCGGGTAACAACCGGCTGACGCTGGAGCCATTGAAAGATGAATGAGTCGCCACGTCCGTCCCTGTATGAGTCCCTCTTTGGCAATTTCACTGGCGGCCTCGACCTGCATCAGGTCAGCGAACAGAACCAGGTGATTTTATCGGTGCTCGACAACATGCAGCGCATCCTCAACTGCCGCGCCGGGACGCTGGCGCATCTTCCGGATTATGGGCTGCCGGATATGACTAAAACCCTTCAGGGCATGCCCGGCACCGCTCATGAGCTGATCGGCAAACTGTCGGCTGTTCTGCTTAAATACGAGCCAAGGCTGAAAAAAATTGACGTGGTACTTCTGGATCAAGAGATCCCCGGTGAATTGCGCTATGCGATTGATGCCGAACTCAAGGGGATCGGGTTGGTACGCTATGGCACGGAGTTTATGCCGGAGGGTCGAGTGCTTATCAGACATATGAAAAACGAACATTATCTGGACGCACGGGCAGCGATTTAACCGAATTTTTGTTCATATTGATATATTTTCCTGCCGTTTCTTTCGCAGGTAATAGGGTATTTCGGTATGAAAGAAATAATAACGGATTCGCCCGTTACAGAGCATCGGATTATCACACCGGGTCAGAAGAAAGGGGATAGCGTGTCAGCCAGAGCGCGTTTTTTTAAGAAAGTCCAGCAACAAACCGTCGCCTTACCTACAGACGGGTCTGTTGATACAGATATTCAGGCATTCTGTCAGCGGATGGCGGAATTTGCACAGCAGATACAGCAGTGGTTTGACGGAGCCGGTATTAGAGTGACGGTCGCATCAAAATATGTGCAGGACCTGAGCACAGTAGGGCATAGCCTCAACAGCGGCGCACTCCGCTATGAAATCACGACGGTCAGGCTGCAAAACGATACCCGAAGCGTAAGCATTTTGCCTGAGCAGCTTTATCGGGGAGGTGAGAAAGGTTGTGTCACGATGACGGTCAATGCGCCTGACCGCATCCCGGTAAAACAACTTTTTTATTTATGCATGGCGCCGGAAGCGGGCTGGATTATTCGCGGCGAGCATCAGGCGATAGTGAAAAACGCCATTATGACTGAAGACATTTTCTTTCGTGCCATTGAGAATCTGGCCTGAAACCCAATGTACCCGGATAAAAGCCGTTGAACATCGCAGCTCTGGTTAATGTTTTACCAAAACTCCAAAAGCAAAAACCCGCCTTTTGGGCGGGTTCTTTAAATAGTGGTGCCGGACTCGGAATCGAACCAAGGACACGGGGATTTTCAAAACTCGTGCCTAATTTGGTAATTCTGACGGTAAAGGCCAGTCTTCTGGTACCAGGGCAGGGGGCTTGGTCCAGGGAAGCTCGGTTAAAGCATCTTGGAACCACTGGTCGCGAAGATTTGCGTGCTCTGTCACGATAAGCTGGAAGCCAGGAACTTCTTCTTGTGTAAACTTCAGCAGTAACGCAAACAGTCTACGTACTGCTGCTAAGTCAGCATCAGCTTCCGTTTTCTGAACAGTACCATCAGCTTCCTGGTAAATTTTTTCAGAAGGGAAATAAACTTGGGTAGGCTGATCAATTAAAAGAAACTGAGGGATGGGGCAATTGTTCTTTGAGGCAAAGAGATGAAGGGCTAACAATGCAGAGAGGTGATAAGCGAGATGATTTTCGCCACCGCCAGTTCGACTCATAGGTACCGGACGATCTATACGATCAAAGATAATAGTCATTTGGCTTAGATCAAACCGTGCAGGGAGCCCCTGAAATTCTGCATCAAAAGCCAGGATGTAGCGTGTAATCTGTGACGAAATGTTATTCAGAATAGATATGAGTCTTTCATGGCTGCTATCAGCTCCAACTTTCCTTTGTAGGTCTTCGACTTTGAGCTTTAGACGACGATTTTCTGATTCATATGTTGCCAGCTCTGAGTTAGGTACAAGGTCTTCCAGGAACAAACTTATACGACCAATTACTCTTGCCGCAGCATTATTGCGTGTGCCTAATTGCTCAATAACTTCGTTTGCCGCTATTGCCGCAGCAAGCTCCACTTCTTTGGCTCTTATCGAACTTACAATGGTCTGAACCTCATCTTCTAGTTCAGTAAGATAAGCATCCATTTTAGGGCGCTGGCCAGCCACAATGCTCATTTCAGCGTCGAGAGTTGTTAGTTCGCTCAGGAGTGCTTTAGCAATTGGAGATTCCAGTGCTAAATTTGCTTCACAGAAAGGCCATTGCCATTCGCCAGTTTCCGGATTTTTCGGTAGAGCCTTGATAGAAGATAATCGGTCTTGTTGTTCTAAAACTTCGTTTTCAAAATTACCTGATTGCTTGGCATACATCCGAGCAGAATCAATTCGGGACTGGATCTGACGTCTGTCTTGTCGTAAACCAGCAATTTCATTTTCAAGAATGGATATTCTATGTCCATCGTCTTCAGGTAGGGGTGACGGACTCCATTGCATTGTAGAACGCAAAACATTAATTACTTCGTCAGTTCCAATTTTGTCTTTGTCTTGTGTGATGATACCTACGGCTCTGGCTTCAGATAAAAGCCCAGAACCTTTTAGCAGTGATGTGTCGATTGTATCGCGAGCTTGTTCAAGACGTTTGACGTTGATTTTCAGATCTCGCTGCGCAGTTCGGAGTTTGGCCTCAAGTTCATAGCGATCATTTGATGAAATGCCTAGAAGAATCGGTAATGTGTCGCGAATAGCTTGTGGCTGAAATGCCTCATTTTGTCGATAAAAAAGTTGATCTTTATTTGCTACAAGGCCCTGCTTTTGGAAAAGGTAATAAAAAGTATGCTTGATGTTTGCATCAAAGCTTTCTCTGCTGTGCCCAATTGCCACGTCTGTACGGTTCTCGCGGATGCCTAGTAATCGTGACAGCAGTGCGACTACAGAATCATCATCGGTGTTAACCGAGAGGTCTTTGAAATTTGGTGCGGTCAGTTCATTTCCTCGTCGCAGCATAACGGTGCCACAGCTTGTGGCTCCTGCATTTGGTGTTGGTTTCGCGATCAGTACCTGCTCCTGTGAAAATTGATAAATGACTGCGAACCATGACACTTTATCGCGAATAATGCCTTCTGGTACGTTAAAGGTAGATCGACCCATACAGTATTCAATGATCTCAGAAAGAGCTGATTTACCGGTTGAGGAACGGCCAGTAATGACATTTAAACCATTAACCTTAAATTGCAGGTCCCGACGTTGGCCATCATGGCTGTAGACATGAATCGACTTAATTTTCATGGGCGTATTCCAAAGGTCGTGTATACCGTAACGCGATCTGCAATACGGGCAAATTCTTTTCCTATATAGCGCGCGACACGCTGGCATGAGATCGATTCTTCAGTCCCTATGACCGATTTGCGAACTTTTTTAGGTACTGTTTTCAATCGGCCATCTTGCGTTACAACAAAACATCCTCGTTCCATGAGCACTCCAAAAGCTTCAAGCGTAAATGGCAGCATATTATTGACGCGATTAGCAAAATTAACGAGTAATTTGGGGTTGTTTTCTATAGTTTTCAAAAAGTAGCGGCGAGGATTATCAGCAAACACTTGGCGAGAATCTTTTTGCAGACATAATGGTAGAACTAAAAGAGCCAGAGAGAATGGCATGCCCTGTGAGTTTTCCTCTTCGTAGCTCTGCATTGCTCTGAATAGTACAACACCACAAAATGCAGGATTGAAAAGATTCCTTATCTCGAATGGACGTTGATCCCATTGCTTCATTCTTGGGCTCCCAACAATTGACCAACTCTATTTAGGAAGTGGGGATGCCAGAAAATTTTAGGTAGTGGTCTACTGTTCGCAAGGATGTGAAATCCTCCTCGAACTACATAAGGCTCAGTCACTCGTTCTCGGATACGCAATGAGTGAATATTACCACTTTCAAGATCGGCCCATTGATACAATGCTTTTCCCGCAGTAATAAGTACTTCATCAGCTGAGTTTTCATCTAATTCTTCAAAAACGACGTCTTTATAGCGACTCCATTCATCAACAAGGCGGTCTTCATAATCCTCCATCTCTCCTGTTACCAAAAGGTTTTCACGCGCCCATGAAGAACGCTGCTCAAATGCTCGGTAATAGTCGAGAATAGCGTTTCGGATACGATTAGAGGAAACCCCTATTTCACGGAGCTGCACAACAAAGAGCCTGGGATCATTCATCGCGTCGATTTCTCCAACGGGCATTTTTCCTCTGAACGTAATCGGCAGATTGTCCGATTTGTACTCTTCTGAAAATGCTGCAAGTTTGTCGGAGATCTCATAACCAAAAATCGCCTCTTTACGTTTCCCTGTTAGCAGATCGACTATGGTGTTATTCCACCATCCTTCAAGTCGTTCAAAAATAGCGTCTCGGTTATCGCGTCTAATGATACGCATGTGCTGATTTTTGATGATTGAAGGAAGGTCTTCAATGCGAGGCCCGCCATCAAATATGATTATCCGTGATAAGAAGTCATCTTTTTGCTCGTCAGTCAGTTTATTGAACTCATCGGCTATTGCCGTGATCAGTTTTGACTTGCTTCTAGCCAGAGCTGTGTTAGCGAGTTGAGTTATTGATACTGAATTATCGTCTTTTGTTGGCGGTTCGACTAAGAAGTGTTGCAGGAACGAGGAGTTTGAGATAGTTCCGGTCGTAAACAGAAAGAAACGAAGATTTGCTTCGGTTTTACCATCACGATTATAGCGGTCAAGCCAGATGCGGACTGACTTCCAGAAATCGGTAGACAGGTCGGTTAGAGTATCCCCATCCCCTTTGTGTTTGAGCGATGCCAGTGTTTTGACACCATCAGACTTAATGAAGTCTAGGTCATCATCCTTTTCGATCAAAACAGATGTATCTTCTGGCCACTGTAGAAGCTTAAGTAGCGCGAAACGAGGCTGATAGATATACCCTAAGCCCTGTTCACCAGCAGCGTATTGATCGCTAGATACTCCGGTCATTTTTAGTCCCTGCGTCGATTGCGCTTTCAGCTGTACGGAAAAATGACTCATGAAAGCAACAAGCTACCATCCAATGTTTGGTGGTATGTATCATTGAATAGACCCTAGTTTCCTAGACTGTTCCGTGCCTCATGAACCAGGCACTTTCATAAACTGCAGGGGCTTGATCCTCACAGGCACTGTGGCGGCGTTTAGCATTATAAAACATTTCGACATAATCGAAGATATCCGCCTTCGCTTCTTCCCTATTTTTATAGATCCGTTTCTTTATGCGTTCCCGTTTTAGCAACTGGAAAAAGCTTTCTGCCACTGCGTTGTCATGGCAATTGCCCCGACGACTCATGCTGCTTTTTAAATTGTGAGCTGTCATAAAATGCTGACATCTTTCGCTCGTATATTGAGAGCCCTGATCTGAATGGATTAATACTTCTGCCGTTGGTTTACGTCGCCATACCGCCATCAATAATGCATCCATTACTAACTCAGCGGTCATTCGTCCGCCCATGCTCCAGCCGATAACCCTGCGTGAGAAGAGATCAAGAACAACAGCCAGATACAGCCAACCCTCATGCGTCCTTATATAAGTCATGTCACTCACCCAATGCGTATTTGGGGTTGGGACAACGAACTGGCGTTCAAGGTAATTTGGACTGGCAAAAGAAGGCTTTCCGCCACCGTAATAGCGTCGTTTTCGGTATCCAGTCTGAGATGCTAGTTCAGCGAGCCTCATCAGGCGCGCGATCCTGTTACGTCCGACGCATTCACCCAGATCTTTCATATCGAGCCAGATTTTTCGATAGCCGTAAACCGTACCGCTTTCAAGCCACAGTTGTTTAATCAAGCCTGTTTGCCGTTCATCTTGCCGGGTACGCAAAGATTTAGGCCGCTTTAGCCACTGGTAATAACCGCTGTGATGGAGGCCAAGAACCAGGCATAACCTGCGTACAGCATAAAAGGACGACATTTTTTTAATGAAGGCGTACTTCAGCCTGACGTTCTTGCAAAGTACGGCTGTAGATTCAATCTGTCAACGCAACACCCCTTTCAATGATCTCTTTCGGTGTTTTGAACTTCAGTGTCTTTCTCGGTCTGTTGTTTAGCTGAGCTGCAACCTGATCCAGCTCATGTTGAGTATATTGGGCAAGACATGTCTTTTTAGGAAAGTACTGTCGAATTAGCCCATTAGTGTTCTCGTTTGTTCCCCGCTGCCAGGGACTCTGAGGATCGCAGAAGTAAACTTTAACTCCGGTGCTGCCAGTAAATTCCAGATGCCTGGCCAGCTCCATTCCTCTGTCCCATGTCAGTGATTGCCGGAGTTCAGGCGGCAAGCTCAGGAATTTGTCGGTAAGAGCCTGATTCACTGAGAAAGAATCTTTGCCCCTGAGCCTAAGGATGATCGTATAACGTGATTTTCGGTCTACAAGTGTGGCTATATGCGAGTTTTTTGTGCCTGATACTAAATCGCCTTCCCAGTGCCCCAGAGAGCGTCTGTTATCGATATGCCGGGAGCGTTCGTGAATTGGCGTTCCGTTCACTATGTTGATCGTGCCTCTTTCACCTTTGCGGGTATGGCGTCTGCCATGACGAAGGCTATGCGACCGGCGCAGATGCTGTACATTCAGGTGGTGTAGCGCTTCACGGCTACGAAAGTACAGGGTTTTATAAATTGTCTCAGGTGATATTCGCAGTGTTTTTTGACGCGGCTTCGTTCGCCTTAACCATCCTGATATTTGCTCTGGAGACCACTTCATCTCCAGCTTTTCCAGGACAAGCTCCCGCAACGGTAAATTCTGATCCAGTAAGCACGGTTTTGGTCTTTTCGCCATTCTGTTGGCCCGGTTATTAGCATCAACAGCTTTGTAATAGCGCCTGCCTCGATTACGCTGGACTTCACGTGAGATCGTCGAAGGACTACGATTCAGCGCAGTCGCTATCGCACGAATGCTCATTTTGGCTGACAAACCAGCTCGTATTTCCTCGCGCTCAGACAGCGTCAGGTGAGCTACAGCCCGCTTGCGCTCATTGGGTTTTATGCCGCCAGTATCTCTTAACATGGTGAAGATTGTTCCTGGTTTCGAACCCAGGATATTAGCTATCTCACTGAAGCCTGTTCCGTTCTTCCACAGTTCAAAAACAGATGCTTTTTCCTTTGCTGTAAATGTCCGTCTCATTCAAAAACCCTCCGCAACCCCATGTTTTCACATGACTGTTGCGTTGACCAATTGAATCTACAGCGGCCTTTTTTAAGATATCCCGCTCTTCAGTTACTCGCTTAAGTTCTTGCCTGAGGCGCTTTACTTCATGCTGAAGTGCATCGTCCTGCTTACGCTGCGGCTCGGGCTTCTGGTAGCGCTTAACCCAGGCGTAAAGACTATTAGTGGATACACCAAGTCGAGAGGAGACCTCAGATACAGGGTACCCCTGCTCAGTGATCTGTTTTACGGCTTCAATTTTGAATTCTTCAGTGAACGTTTTGACTGACATAAACACTCCTTCATTAGGCCTCCATTATGAGGCAAAAAAGTGTCTACGAAACCCGGGTCTATTCATCCAGGAGTGAAGTGGAATACTAAATCTGGCCACCTGAATAGAGGTGATATCATCACCTCATAGTCAAAACAGGTGACATTATGACCGGACGTAACAGACGCAATTTTAGCCCCGAGTTCCGACTTGAGGCTGCCCAGCTTGTACTCGATCAGCACTACACCGTTGCCGCCGCTGCAACGGCAATGAATGTCGGTAAATCCACGATGGATAAATGGGTTCGCCAGCTTAAAGAAGAACGCGCAGGTAAATCCCCAAAGGCCTCTCCGATGACGCCTGAGCAACTTCGCATTCGTGAATTAGAAAAACGACTGCAACGTGTTGAAATGGAAAACAATATATTAAAAAAGGCTACTGTAGATTCAATTGGTCAACGCAACAGTCATGTGAAAACATGGGGTTGCGGAGGGTTTTTGAATGAGACGGACATTTACAGCAAAGGAAAAAGCATCTGTTTTTGAACTGTGGAAGAACGGAACAGGCTTCAGTGAGATAGCTAATATCCTGGGTTCGAAACCAGGAACAATCTTCACCATGTTAAGAGATACTGGCGGCATAAAACCCAATGAGCGCAAGCGGGCTGTAGCTCACCTGACGCTGTCTGAGCGCGAGGAAATACGAGCTGGTTTGTCAGCCAAAATGAGCATTCGTGCGATAGCGACTGCGCTGAATCGTAGTCCTTCGACGATCTCACGTGAAGTCCAGCGTAATCGAGGCAGGCGCTATTACAAAGCTGTTGATGCTAATAACCGGGCCAACAGAATGGCGAAAAGACCAAAACCGTGCTTACTGGATCAGAATTTACCGTTGCGGGAGCTTGTCCTGGAAAAGCTGGAGATGAAGTGGTCTCCAGAGCAAATATCAGGATGGTTAAGGCGAACGAAGCCGCGTCAAAAAACACTGCGAATATCACCTGAGACAATTTATAAAACCCTGTACTTTCGTAGCCGTGAAGCGCTACACCACCTGAATGTACAGCATCTGCGCCGGTCGCATAGCCTTCGTCATGGCAGACGCCATACCCGCAAAGGTGAAAGAGGCACGATCAACATAGTGAACGGAACGCCAATTCACGAACGCTCCCGGCATATCGATAACAGACGCTCTCTGGGGCACTGGGAAGGCGATTTAGTATCAGGCACAAAAAACTCGCATATAGCCACACTTGTAGACCGAAAATCACGTTATACGATCATCCTTAGGCTCAGGGGCAAAGATTCTTTCTCAGTGAATCAGGCTCTTACCGACAAATTCCTGAGCTTGCCGCCTGAACTCCGGCAATCACTGACATGGGACAGAGGAATGGAGCTGGCCAGGCATCTGGAATTTACTGGCAGCACCGGAGTTAAAGTTTACTTCTGCGATCCTCAGAGTCCCTGGCAGCGGGGAACAAACGAGAACACTAATGGGCTAATTCGACAGTACTTTCCTAAAAAGACATGTCTTGCCCAATATACTCAACATGAGCTGGATCAGGTTGCAGCTCAGCTAAACAACAGACCGAGAAAGACACTGAAGTTCAAAACACCGAAAGAGATCATTGAAAGGGGTGTTGCGTTGACAGATTGAATCTACAACCGCGCTCTTGATGTCAGACTCTCTGAACAATTCTCGTTAGTTGAGAAACTCAGGACGCGGTTTCCTGTTGCCTTTATTTGCAATGTGTTCGGGATCCATCGCAGTAGCTATCGGTACTGGCTAAGCCGACCGCAGAAACCTGATGCAAAACATATCGTTATACTTAGCCTGGTTCGTGAAGTTCATCATGCCAGTAATGGCTCTGCGGGGGCCCGGAGCATTGCCGATATGGTCGGCGCAAAAGGTGTTCCGTTGAGTCGCTGGCGGGCCAGTAAGATAATGAAAGAGCTGAATATTGTTAGTTGCCAGCAACCGGAGCATCGCTACAAAAAAGCCACAAAAGAGCATGTGGATATCCCTAATCATCTGGATCGCCAGTTTGCAGTAACGGAACCTAATCAGACCTGGTGCGGCGACGTGACCTACATCTGGACGGGCAAACGGTGGGCTTATCTGGCGGTTGTTCTGGATTTATTTTCCCGCAAGCCAATAGGCTGGGCGATGTCGTTTTCTCCGGACTCAGCCCTGACAGGAAAAGCATTAACGATGGCCTGGGAAGCCAGGGGGAAACCGGCTGACGTTATGTATCATTCTGACCAGGGAAGTCACTATACCAGCAGGGAATTCAGACGGTTACTGTGGCGTTATCGTATAAAGCAAAGCATGAGTCGACGTGGGAACTGCTGGGACAACAGCCCAATGGAACGATTTTTTCGCAGCCTGAAATCAGAATGGGTACCGAACTGTGGATACGCTAATTTTAGCGAAGCAAATAGATCAATAACGAATTACATCATTGGTTATTACAGCCAGCTCAGACCCCACCAATATAACGGTGGCTTAACACCCAATGAATCAGAGCGATTGTTCTGGAAAAACTCTAAAGCCGTGGCCAGTTTTTGTTGACCACTTCAGATTGATGATTCTGTCATGCATGATTCAGCTTTCTGTGATGACCTTAACGTTTCTTGTTCTGGGTGAGGCTGGAAACGGCACCCCGAAAGGTGCTGCTATGACCATTACCAGCGGAGCTCAGATGTTGCTATGAATGCCACCTCTTTGACTCTCTCCTGCAAGTCGTAATCGACTTGCATACTGATCGGAATATGAAAATCCGTTACGGTGAACAAATCTGTGTAGCCAATCTCTTGGCGTAACCGTTTCCGGGGAGGCAAGAATCTGTCAGGAGGTCCGAATTGTGAATGCACCCAAGATCGCACCATCTCAGGTTGTAGTGGGGATGGCAGCTGATTAGGAAATTTATAGTTCGTTTTCTTCTCATTCTGTAAAAAAAGCTCAATTGAAAAAAGCGTTGTACCTTCTCGCTTAAAGGCTAAGTAAATTCCTTCATTCATCATGCTTAACGTTAGATCAGGATCTCCCGGGTAGCCTGTCGGCTTGGTCTTGTAGGGAATCAATCCGGCATCAAAAATTTCCTGATATGGCTTACCTAAGTAGCGAATCAATGCTTCGACATTAACGGTCATTAGTATAATCCCTGTTCCTGATTTAATTGATGCATCTCAACTTTTGCTTCATCGATTTGGCTATCTGTTACGCCACGCTGTTTAAGCTCAGGGCGTATGGTCTCAATGTCGCGATCTACAGCCGCTCGCAAATCTCTGGAGTCTTGCTGTATTTGCATAGGGCTATTTCTGCCGCCATAAGTGGCACTAAGTTTTTGGTGAATATCAGCAGGAATGATAATAGAAGCAACGTCTTTCGCCATACGGTCAATTTCGGCAGGTTTTGCGTCTGGGTACTCACGTCGTAAGAAGGCTCGTACTGCTGCGGCTGATGGCATGTGATCAGCATGAGTACCATTCCGTGGTCTACCTGTAAAGTTGCTATATAAATCGACCTCCAGTAGTTCCACTGGAGGCTTGCTAAGGTAGATGTAGATCGGTGGATGTACGTTGCCCGGAAACACCAGAATGTAATCCCGGAAGTCCTTTTCCTCTGGCAGTGGCGTGGTGGTGATGGTCACATTCTGAATATCCGGTTGCTCAAGCCCCGGTATCGTGACGGTTCCTGCCTGTGGGCTGTTACTCCCTGTGTTCCAGCCGTTCTGTGACCCCGGCGTGTTTGCTGGTGTCCATGTGATTAATGGTTTATCGCTTCGCTCGTCGCTCCAGAATTCATAGCTGCCATCGGTCTGCTTCTCCAGCATTCTGACTCGCACCTGATCACGGCCACTGGCGGCAGTAGTGTGATAGCCAACCGCTTTCAGCTTCCCGCTGTCGTCGTCGGTGATCCAGTTATAACGGACACGGGTAGGGACAGCTCCCTTACTGTGAGCCACTTCCAGCAGGTTATGAGGCGTTAGCAGGTCGCTCTGCTCGCCTTTGAGATTCGACTGAATGATGGCACCCATGACCACGAACGGTAGATTCATCGCCAGCCGCCCGTTCCAGACTTCGGGGCCGGAGAGGCGTTTCATGGAGTAGATTAACGCTATAGCGGCGTCCTGACTGGCTTTAGCGGTTGCTCCTCCGGCAGAGGCAGCCATCCCGGCTTCGGCGGTCCCAGCCATGACAGGCGGCGGGGGGAGGGGCATCGCTTCAGCTTCACCAAAGAAAAAGCCGGTGACTTTATCGAAGAGTGATTTCTTCGGTGGCTCTGGTGGCGGTGCATTTTTCTTCTTCTTTGCAGCCTGTGCGTATTGTTCTGGCTCAGGGTCTGGCTGAGTGGGTTGTGACTGATAGAAGCTCATTTCACCGATATTGCTTTGTGGTTCTTCTGACTCCCCGGCATCGGTATTACCAGTACCACGCAGGACAGACTTTGCGAACACAGGAATAGCGACTATGGCGGCGGCAGCTATTTTGTTAATGGGCCATTCCGCTGCCCGCTTGCGATGCTCCTCAAAAGGATCGCTCGGACTATCTTCCACCCAAATTGTCGTACTGCCCAGCACCTGATTGTTTTTGCAGTTACAAAGTACCCGATCACCTGTGGCTACGCAGGGTTTGTCTTCAGCGAAGTAATACGCAGTGCCATTGATCTGAAATGGCCCGTTGCAGGTTTCTTTTGGGCACCATGCCATATCGCCATTCAGGGCAATATTCCGTTCTTCAATAATCGTCGAGGAAGCTGAAATCACTTCACCGCCGCTCGTGGTTTTGTCTCCAAGCCTTACCAGTGCTCTGGTCATAATCCCTCATGAATCATATTGATATCGTAGGCATAATACCCAAAAGATGACTAAAGCTAAATCAATCAGAGTGAAAAATGTTCGGTTTGATATAGGGGTTGTTGTTGATAGCTGGGAGGTAGAGTTAGTGCTGGTGGTTTGTGTTTGGCTTCCGACCGGACAAAGACCGGATGTGGCCTTGCAGAAATGAATCCGTCAGCCGGGTACTCATGTGAAATATAGTGTCTATTGGGGATTTGAAGTCTGACAGACAAGGCTACCGCGACCAGAGGGGGGTTGCCACTTAGAAGAAATGTTTAGGCTGGATGGAAGAGGTAAAGCAGCGACATCAGCGGTCATCGCGACCAGAAATCTACCGGAACCCCAGAAAGCAAAAAACCAGCCCTAAGGCTGGTTTCTTTAAATAGTGGTGCCCGGACTCGGAATCGAACCAAGGACACGGGGATTTTCAATCCCCTGCTCTACCGACTGAGCTATCCGGGCAACGGAGCGAATTAAACCTTAATCCCGTAGGATCGTCAACCCTATTTAGGGAAAAGCTGTTCAACTGCTTAACTTTGCGGCAATCTGTCCGTTTGAGCGCCGAAAATGCACAAATCTTCCAGACAAAAATGGCAAGAAATCGCAATGCTGACGGGCAGGAGGAGGGCGATATGGCGAACGACTGGCTTGAGCTACGTCAGCATGCAGATACGGGTATTGAAACGATCAAGGCGCATTTTGAAGGGCATGCCTACGATCCGCACTGGCATGACAGTTATCTGGTGGGCATTACGCTTTCCGGTACGCAGCAGTTTCATTGTCGTCGCGAACGGCATCATAGTCGTCCGGGCGATGCTTTTCTGCTGGAGCCGGGGGAGATCCATGATGGTGATGCACCCGTAGAGGGGGGCTTTACCTATCTGACCTTTTACCTGGACGAACAGTGGCTGACCAACACCCTGCACGGCTTGTATGAGGCCACGCCCGGGAGCTACTCACTCCATTTTGCGCAAACCCTGACGCGTGAGCCCCAGCTGGTTGGTGCTATTGGCGACACGTTTGCAGCACTCCATTCTGACGAAATGAAAATCGTGCAGCAGAGCACGATGGATCATCTTCTGGCGCAGATTACCTCTCATTGTCACTGGCGCAAAAAGTTGCCCTCTCAGCTGCAAAGCGCCGCTGTCGCCCACCGCGCGCGCGATTATCTTTACGCACACGTGGGTGAGAACATCGGTCTTTCCGATCTCGCACGGGAGACGGGCACCGACCGTTTTACGCTGACGCGCTGCTTTAAACGCGAGTTCCATTTGGCCCCCCACGCCTGGCTCATCCAGCTCCGGCTGGCGAAAGCGCGGCAGTTGTTGGCCCGTGGTGAGCAGCCTGTCGATGTGGCTGCGGCACTGGGATTTGCCGACCAAAGTCATCTTGGGCGTTGGTTCCAGCGCGCGTATCGTATAACCCCCGCTCATTACCGAAAGTTGTGCACAAACCTTCCAGACGTTTCCAGAAAATAACGGCACATTCAGGGCTCTGATAAGAAGGAGCCACCTGTGAATGTGATGCCGTTTCTGCTGTTTGCCTTTGTTGCCTCGATAACGCCGGGGCCGACCAATATCCTCGTTTTGACCAACAGTCAGCATTACGGTGTGAAGGCCACCCTTCCCCCATTGATTAGCGGCTGCGTGGCAGCGAGCGCCATTGTGCTGATATCCGGCGCGGGGGCAGGGGAATTGTTGCGCCAGTATCCGCTTATCCGCCAGATCATGAGCTGGGCTGGAGTGCTGTGGCTAAGCTGGATGAGCTGGCAGCTTTTTAGCGCCCCGGCGGCGAATCTGACCAACGGAACGCAGCACCGTTTTACGGTTCGTGCGGCGGCTCTATTACAGGTGATTAACCCGAAAACGTGGATGATGGCGTTGGCGGTGGTGAGTTTATTTGCCCCTAAAGGCGAGCATGCCTTGCGGGAGATCGCGTTAATGGCCCTATGGTTTTTGCTTATCTCAGTGGCCTGTCTGACGTGCTGGGCATGGTTGGGAAGCGCAGTTAACCGCGTATTTCGCACCACCGTGGCGATGGTGCGCTTTCAACGGATGATGGCGCTGTGTCTGTTTGCTTCTGCCTGGGCAGGCATGCTGGCTTAAGTGAGCGCTCCGCCCATGCGGCACTGGGCAAAACGCAGAATATCTTCTGCCAGCCGATGCGCCGTCTCGACGTCAGTAAGGCTACGATTAACCAGCATGCGGCTCAGACACCCCTCCAGCACCAGCTCCATTTGTTTGGCGACCATCGCAGGATCGTCCACTTCGAGCGTCGTGAGCAGCTCGTGAGTAAAGTCGTGAGCCGCGCGTTTTTGCTGTTCTGCCAGTTGGTGAATAGGGTGACCAGGATCCGGATAGAAAGTACAGGCGGCGATAAACAAGCACCCTGGATAGCGTTTGTTGCGCACGCAATCCGCCAGCGCCGTATAGCGCGCCAGTAATTTTTGTTCTGCCGACAGCTCTTCATTCAGTATTAACTGCCTGCGCCAGATATCCACCTGCTGGCTGAGATAGCGGAGCGCATCGTAGAGCAGAGCTTCTTTATCGGGCCAGAAGCGGCGCAGTTCATCCAGAGGATAATTGACGCGTTCGGCCACCATCTCAAGCGTGGTGCTGGCGATCCCTTGAATCTCAAGTAATTGTAGGGCTTGTCCCAGTACGTCTTCACGTTGCACGGTTTTCTCCTCCCAATGCTAACGGTTTCTCCCGTTAACAGTGTCGTTTACGGTTGGCGATCGCGCAAATGTGCGCTGAACGCAGCCGCATCCATAAATCCAGTCACGCGTGCCGCCGGTTGTTCCTCGCCCTGTTCGTTAAAGAACAGGATCGTCGGCAGCCCCAACACGTTGAGTTGCTTC
Organism: Lelliottia sp. CFBP8978; assembly: GCF_034046055.2. NCBI lineage: Bacteria > Pseudomonadati > Pseudomonadota > Gammaproteobacteria > Enterobacterales > Enterobacteriaceae > Lelliottia > Lelliottia sp. CFBP8978. The sequence goes on from NZ_CM188253.1 coordinate 393,847, forward strand.
AGTAAAGCCTTATCCTGGGCGTTATTAGCTGTCACATTAGCCTGCAGCAGAACGGTATTTTTCAGCGCGTTTTGCACCTGCGGATCGCTAAAGGTGTATTTTTCGAACTCTTTACATGCCACACACCAGTCGGCATAGAGGTCGAGCATCACGGGTTTTCCTTTGGCCTGCGCCAGCGCGGTATTCAGCTCATCAACGTTGCTGATGTGAGTGAAGTTAAGATGCGCCTGAGTTTGCGCGCTTGTTGACCCAAAGGCCCAGTCCTGAAGCGGACGCACGCTTATCAGCGCGGCAGCCAGCAGGATGATTTGAAGCAACCGCATCCAGGGTTTTTGCGCCTGCAGACTGGTGATAAACGCCCAGCCAAAGAACGCCACCCCAAGCATCGCCCACAAGCGAACGCCCCAGACATCGCCTGTTACGCGCTCCAGCAAGAAGACCGGCAGCGCCAGAATCACGAAGCCAAAGGCCGTCTTCACTTGCGCCATCCACGGGCCGCTTTTCGGCAACAGGCGATTGCCAAAGACCGTCACCAGGATCAGCGGCAGACCCATGCCCAGCGCATACAGGTAGAGCGTACCGCCGCCGAACCACATATTGCCGCTCTGCGCGATGTAGAGCAGGATCGCGCTCAGCGGCGCGGTGGTGCAAGGTGAGCAAATCAGCCCGGCAATGGCGCCCATCACAAAAACGCCACCCGCAGAACCGCCTTGCTGCCGGTTACTCATCAGCGTTAAACGTGTTTGCAGGGACGACGGCAGCTGCAGAGTAAAGAGCCCAAACATCGACAGGGCCAGCAGCGTGAAGACTATCGACAGGCCGATGAGCACGTAAGGATGCTGGAGCGCAGCCTGAAACTGAAGCCCGGCGGCAGCAACCACCAGGCCCAGCGCCGTATAGGTCAGCGCCATCCCCTGCACATAGATAAACGCCAACAGCAGCGCGCGAGTCGTCGATAGACGTTGTTGACCGCCCAGCACGATACCCGAGATCAGCGGATACATCGGCAATACGCACGGCGTGAAGGCGATGCCGATGCCGATCAGCAAGGCCCAGAGCGCAGAGAAGGGGAGCCTGGTGCTCTCTTCGCCACTTTTTCCAGCTGGAGCAGGAGAGACGGCCGGTTGAGCTGCCGCTTTTACCTCACTCAGCGGCACTATTTTGGTTTCAGGTGGATAGCAAAAACCTGCATCAGCACAGCCCTGATAGGTCACTGTGAGCGTCGCGCCGGGGCTTGCCTGATTCACCGTAACCGGCACGTTCAACTGCTGGCGATAAATTTCGCTTTTGCCGTAAAACTCGTCTTCATGCCACTCACCGGCGGGCAACTGTGGCTCACCGATTTGCGCGTTTGCGGGCGTGAAGCTGACCTGCTTGCGATAAAGGTAATAGCCGTCTTTGACCTGCCAGCTCAGATTGAGATCGTGCTGATTTTGCTGGAAGTCGAAGACAAACGCCTGGTCAGCGGGAATGAAATTCGAGCGGCCGGGCGCGTCAAATAACCCGGCAAATGCTGATGTGCTGCACAGCAGAAGAATCAGTGTAAGGAAGCGTTGAGCCATGAGAGATAATCGTTATCGCCGTGGAGGACTGGCATAACCAGTAGTTCCGGGGTCTGGTAAGGGTGATGAGATTTGAGGCAGTCGAGCAGCGCCTGTTGATGTGCCACGTTGGTTTTCAGCAGCATTTGCACTTCGTACTCCTGTTCCAGCTTGCCTTCCCAGTAATAGAGGGACGTCGCGCCGGGAAGGAGGGTCACGCAGGCTGCGAGCTTTTCTGCCAGCACTTTGGCGGCCAGCTCCTGGGCGGTGGCTTCATCGGGGGCGGTACAGAGTACAACAACAGCGTCAGGCGTGTTCACAAGTCGACCTCCTCATCGCGAAAAAATCACTATATCACGCTGGGCCGGAGGCGATTAATGAATCGGGCCGCTAAGCGGCCCGACTTTAACTAATTTTACACCGGAGGCGGATCAGAGAATCACGCTGCCGATCAGGAAACCGAAGCACACGGCAAAGACCACGCCCATCGTGCCTGGAATAAAGAATGGATGGTTAAAGACGAAACGCCCGATGCGCGTAGTCCCGGTATCGTCCATCTGTACCGCCGCGACCAGCGTCGGGTAGGTAGGCAGAATGAACAGGCCGGAAACGGCGGCAAACGAGGCGACCGCTGTCAGCGGCGACACGTTCAGCGCCAGCGCCATTGGCATCAGCGCTTTGGCGGTCGCGGCCTGAGAGTACAGCAGCGCAGAAGCAACGAAGAAGATCACCGCCAGCAGCCACGGATGCCCCTGAATGACCGTACCCGCCGTCTCTTTAATCCAGTCGATGTTGTGAGACACGAAGGTATCGCCGAGCCACGCCACGCCGAGAATACAGATACAGGCGCTCATTCCCGCTTTAAAGGTACTGGAGCTCAGAATGCTGTCCGTTTCCACGCCGCAAAGCGTTGTGGTCAGCGTCGCGACACTCAGCATAATAATCAGGATGGCGTTGGTGGTGTTCATGAGCGGCGTCGCCACCAGGCCCAGGCTTGGGCTGTTAACGATGGCATAAATCACCACGCAGATTACGCCCAACAGGAACAGCAGCACTGACAGTTTCGCACGCGGTTTGATCTCAATTTTGTTTTCACCACGCAGCTCGATCAAGCCCTCTTCCAGACGTTTCAGATACACCGGATCGTCGGAAAGTTTGGAGTTAAACAGCATGGTGACCAGGAAGGACATCAGCAGAACGGCCAGCAGCGTTGAAGGAATCACCACCGACAGCAAATGAATGTAGCTGACGCCGTGGCCTTCCATGACGGATGACATGTAAACCACTGCGGCAGAAATCGGCGAGGCGGTAATGGCAATCTGGGCGGAGACGACGGCAGTCGACAGCGGGCGGCACGGTTTGATGCCTTGCTCTTTTGCCACTTCAGCAATCACCGGCAGCGTTGCCAGGGAGATGTTGCCCGTACCGGCAAAAATGGTCAGGAAATAGGTGACAACAGGCGCGAGAATGGTGATGTACTTAGGGTTTTTGCGCAGCAGCTTTTCAGTTTGATGGACCAGATAATCCAGGCCGCCCGCGATCTGCATGGCCGAGATCGCCGCAATCACCGCCATGATGATAGAGATAACGTCAAACGGGATTTTACCCGGTGCGACACCGATGGCTGCCAGTACCAGCACGCCCAACCCACCGGCATAGCCGATACCAATCCCCCCTAGCCTGGCGCCGAGAAAAATCGCCGCTAAAACGATAATCAGCTCAATGACAATCATAATCGCTTCCTTGAATGTTAGATGTTGGATACATAAATGTTATTTTTGTGATGTCCTATAAAAGCAAAAAGGCACGTCACAAGTGACGTGCCTTTCGGAAGTTTAACCGGAACTGTTATTGTTCGCTTTCATCGGTATAACGTTTCGCTTTGTAGGCCGGGTGCATCAGGTTTTGCGCCGAGAAGATATCATCCAGCTCCGCTTCTGTCAGCAGTCCACGCTCAAGCACGACTTCGCGCACGCTCTTACCGGTTTCGGCGCAAATCTTCCCGACGATATCGCCGTTGTGGTGGCCGATGAATGGGTTCAGATAGGTGACGATACCGATAGAGTTGTAGACGAAGCTTTCACACACGGCTTTGTTTGCCGTGATGCCATTAATGCATTTTTCCAGCAGGTTGTAGCAGGCGTTGGTCAGAATGTGGATAGACTCGAACATCGCCTGACCGATGACCGGCTCCATGACGTTCAACTGCAGCTGACCCGCTTCAGAAGCCATCGTCACGGTGATGTCGTTACCGATGACTTTGAAACACACCTGATTTACCACTTCTGGCACAACCGGGTTCACTTTGGCTGGCATGATGGAAGAACCGGCCTGCAGCTCTGGCAGATTGATTTCGTTCAGGCCGGCACGCGGACCGGAAGAGAGCAAACGCAGGTCGTTACAGATTTTTGAGAGTTTCACCGCCAGACGTTTCAGCGCGCTGTGTACCATCACATAGGCGCCGCAGTCGGAGGTGGCTTCAATCAGGTCTTCTGCCGGAACGACGGCCAGGTTGGAGACTTCGGCCAGTTTCTGCACGGCCAGTTGCTGATAGCCGTCCGGGGTGTTCAGGCGAGTACCAATGGCGGTCGCACCGAGGTTCACTTCCAGCAGCAGCTCGGAGGTGCGCAGGATGTTGCGGGTCTCTTCGTTCAGCAGAACGTTAAACGCGTGGAATTCCTGGCCGAGCGTCATCGGCACGGCGTCCTGCAACTGGGTACGACCCATTTTCAGAATGTCCTGGAATTCAACCGCTTTACGCTGGAAGCCATCGCCCAGCTGGTTAATCGCGTCGATCAGTTTCACTACAGAGGCGTAAACGGCGATTCGGAAACCGGTCGGATAGGCGTCGTTAGTAGACTGGCACTTGTTAACGTGGTCGTTCGGGTTGAGGTACTGGTACTCACCTTTCTGGTGGCCCATCAGTTCAAGCCCGATGTTTGCCAGCACTTCGTTGGTATTCATGTTCACGGAGGTCCCCGCGCCGCCCTGATAGACGTCAACCGGGAACTGATCCATGCATTTGCCGTTGTTCAGCACTTCATCGCATGCAGCGATGATGGCGTTCGCAGCGCTTTTCGGAATGGTTTGCAGCTCTTTATTTGCCAGTGCTGCGGCTTTTTTTACCATCACCATGCCACGCACAAACTCAGGAATGTCACTGATTTTGTTGTTGCTGATGTAGAAGTTTTCAATCGCTCTCAGAGTGTGAATACCGTAGTAGGCATCCGCTGGAACTTCCCTGGTACCCAACAAATCTTCTTCGATACGAATGTTGTTTAACATGTGAACCTTCTTTTAAAGCAGCCGATGGATTGTACTAAACACACAGTAGATATGTGGTTTTCAATATTTGCTGACCGACGATTATTCCCTCAATCAGCCAGATACCCGAGATCATATGCTGATGATAGCGAATTGCCGTAATCTGGATCACTTATTATCACCCTCATCACATGATAATTATTAATCTGTGAAATGAATCACCGCTTGAATGTTTCCAGAAAAAATATCCGTGCAAACCGATTGAAATTTGGCTAATCGTCACCATTTCAGAAAGACGCGACTCGCAAATACATTCAGACAGAGGCCAGAGGCGTCTGCCACACAGGAGAAACCAGTGCGCTGGATACCTTTTATTGCCATTTTTCTCTATGTTTACATTGAGATTTCTATTTTTATCCAGGTCGCCCACGTGCTGGGCGTCCTGCTGACACTGATTCTGGTGATATTCACGTCAGTGATTGGTATGTCATTGGTGCGCAATCAGGGTTTCAAAAACTTCCTGTTAATGCAGCAAAAGATGGCGGCGGGGGAAAGTCCGGCGGCCGAGATGATCAAAAGCGTGTCCCTGATTCTTGCGGGCCTGCTGCTGATCCTGCCGGGGTTCTTCACCGACTTCCTTGGCCTGTTACTGCTGTTGCCACCGGTGCAAAAACTTCTGACGATGAGACTGCTGCCGCATCTGCGCTTTAACCGTATGCCGGGCGGCGGGTTCAGCGCCGGTCCGGGCAATGGCGAGACCTTCGACGGGGAATACCAGCGTAAGGACGACCAGCGCGACCGTCTCGATCATAAAGACGATAAATAATATGAAAACGCCCGGCATCGCCGGGCGTTTTGTCAAAGAACCACGCTACGCTTAGGCAACAGCAGCCACAATCCGGCCAGCATAATTACCGCATACAAACTTTTCCATCCCACCATCGCCAGCAGCAGTAAACAGAGCACACCGCCTGTCACCGCCAGCGCCTTAAAGCGCCCTTTCAGTAATCGACAACCTGCGATCATGCACAGCAGATAAATCATGATGAAAATGCCATTGGCATAGACGATAAGGGCATCAAGATTAATGTCCAGCCAGTAGATCGCCAGAGTGCTCAACACGCAGCAGCCCAGCACAGCGTTCAACGCGTTAAGCGGGAGCTGGCGTGTTGACAGGCGAGATAACCGGCTGTTTGGTTTGTACTGCGCCTGGGACCACACCAGACGGGCGAAGCTCTGAATATAGATATTCAGGCTGGCGAAACAGGCGAGATAGCCAATCACGCAGGCGACCCACAAGGCTTTTACGCCAAACAGTTGTACGACGATGCCGGGCAGAGAGGCGGCAGCGGCAGTCTCCGCGCCATAAGCGTGAAAATGCAGTACCAGCACCGTACATGCCCAATAGACGGTCCCCGCCAGCACCAGGCCAATCATCAGAGCGCGTGGGAAGTCGCGCTCCGGCTGTTTAAATTCTGATGCCAGATGCGCGAACGCTTCCAGCCCGACAAAACACCAGAACATCACGGAGAGTGCGGCGAACAGTTGAGAGTGATCGACATCAGCGATCGCCGGGAAAAGAATCGCGCTCACCTGGATATTTCCCGCCCACCAGATGGCTGCAATCAACGCGACGATGAGCACGGCGACCAGCGTTTGCAGATTGGCGCTGGAGCTGGCTCCGCGTGAACCGACCCACCAGATGATGGCCAGCGTCCCCAGTTCAGCAAACAGCAGTTGTTCGTCGTGCCAGCCAAACAGCGCCTGACCAAAGCCGGTGGCAATATACAGAGCCGCAGGCAAGCCAACCGGAATGACCGACAGAAACAGCCAGCCGGTGACGCGCTCGAGCCGTGGGCCAAACGCCATGCCGACAAAATGCGCTACGCCGCCCGCGCTGGGGAAGTGCCGTCCGAGTACCGCAAAGACAACCGCAATCGGGAAAACCAGCACGATCAGCACCGGCCACGCCCACAGGCTGTTATTTCCGGCCACCCATGCCGCCAGCGCAGGCACGGCAAAGACACCCGTCCCTAACAAGGATGTTGAGAGGAGTCCCACACCTTGCGCCAGTCCCAGTTCCTGCTTGAGTCCACTCATCTGCTTCGTCCTGACACCATCAAAAGAGAGGCGATGGTATCACTTTCACAATTTTTTTTTCGATAGCCCCTTGAAGGGGCACCCCCCCATCCCCATCTCTCAGGGCACTAGTCGGAAAACCGTTCCCGGCCCGGCGTCATCCATAACTGATAATGACTTTCTCAAAGGAGAGCTATCAATGAGTATTCGTCCGTTACATGATCGTGTGATCGTCAAGCGTAAAGAAGTTGAAACCAAATCTGCTGGCGGCATCGTTCTGACCGGTTCAGCAGCAGCTAAATCAACTCGTGGCGAAATCATCGCTGTCGGTAAGGGCCGCATTCTGGAAAACGGAACTGTGCAGCCACTGGACGTTAAAGTTGGTGACATCGTGATTTTCAACGATGGTTACGGCGTGAAATCCGAGAAGATCGACAATGAAGAAGTGTTGATCATGTCCGAAAGTGACATCCTGGCAATTGTTGAAGCGTAATCCGCGGACGACACTGAACGAATTTGAGGAAATAAGAACATGGCAGCTAAAGACGTAAAATTCGGTAACGACGCTCGTGTGAAAATGCTGCGCGGCGTAAACGTACTGGCAGATGCAGTTAAAGTGACCCTGGGCCCGAAAGGCCGTAACGTAGTGCTGGATAAATCCTTCGGCGCACCAACCATCACCAAAGATGGCGTTTCCGTAGCTCGTGAAATCGAACTCGAAGACAAGTTCGAAAACATGGGCGCGCAGATGGTAAAAGAAGTTGCCTCTAAAGCGAACGATGCGGCAGGCGACGGTACCACCACTGCGACCGTACTGGCACAGGCGATCATCGCTGAAGGCCTGAAAGCTGTTGCTGCGGGCATGAACCCGATGGATCTGAAACGTGGTATCGACAAAGCGGTTATCGCGGCTGTCGAAGAGCTGAAAACGCTGTCCGTACCATGCTCCGACTCTAAAGCGATTGCTCAGGTTGGTACTATCTCCGCTAACTCCGACGAAACTGTCGGTAAACTGATCGCTGAAGCGATGGATAAAGTCGGTAAAGAAGGCGTTATCACCGTTGAAGACGGTACCGGTCTGGAAGACGAACTGGACGTGGTAGAAGGTATGCAGTTCGACCGCGGTTACCTGTCCCCATACTTCATCAACAAGCCAGAAACTGGCGCTGTTGAGCTGGAAAGCCCGTTCATCCTGCTGGCTGATAAGAAAATCTCCAACATTCGCGAAATGCTGCCAGTTCTGGAAGCCGTTGCGAAAGCGGGTAAACCACTGGTTATCATCGCTGAAGACGTTGAAGGCGAAGCGCTGGCTACGCTGGTGGTTAACACCATGCGCGGCATCGTGAAAGTGGCTGCGGTTAAAGCACCTGGTTTCGGCGATCGCCGTAAAGCCATGCTGCAGGATATCGCGACGCTGACCGGCGGTACCGTTATCTCTGAAGAGATCGGTATGGAACTGGAAAAAGCCACCCTGGAAGACCTGGGTCAGGCGAAACGCGTTGTGATCAACAAAGACACCACCACCATCATTGATGGCGTGGGTGACGAAGCCGCTATTCAGGGCCGCGTTGGTCAGATCCGTAAGCAGATCGAAGAAGCAACTTCTGATTACGACCGTGAAAAACTGCAGGAGCGCGTAGCGAAACTGGCTGGCGGCGTTGCGGTAATCAAAGTCGGTGCGGCTACCGAAGTTGAAATGAAAGAGAAGAAAGCTCGCGTTGATGACGCCCTGCACGCAACCCGTGCTGCGGTAGAAGAAGGCGTAGTGGCTGGTGGTGGTGTCGCGCTGGTTCGCGTTGCCGCTAAACTGTCTGGCCTGACTGCTCAGAACGAAGATCAGAACGTGGGTATCAAAGTTGCGCTGCGCGCAATGGAAGCTCCACTGCGTCAGATCGTGTCCAACGCCGGTGAAGAGCCGTCTGTGGTGGCGAACAACGTGAAAGCAGGCGAAGGTAACTACGGTTACAACGCAGCAACTGAAGAATACGGCAACATGATCGACTTCGGTATCCTGGACCCAACTAAAGTGACCCGTTCTGCTCTGCAGTACGCGGCATCCGTTGCGGGTCTGATGATCACGACCGAGTGCATGGTGACCGATCTGCCTAAAGGCGATGCTCCTGATTTAGGCGCAGCCGGCATGGGCGGAATGGGTGGAATGGGCGGCATGATGTAATTGCCCTGCGCCCGGCATCTTTCTGAAACCAGAATGATTTGGGCGCATCCATCGCAGAATTGAAAAACCCCCAGGCAGAAATGTCTGGGGGTTTTTCTTTTGGTCATCTTTTTAGTATAAGGTTTACACACGGACAAACATTGTCCAGCTTATTGAAAACGAGGAATAACATGCGCGTAAAAGTCTGTGCAGGGATCGTAGGGGCAGCGTTGCTGCTGGCGGGTTGTAGCTCCAGTAACGAACTGTCCGCTGGTGGTCAGAGCGTTCGCTTTGTGGAAGATAAGCCGGGTAGTGAGTGTCAGCTGTTAGGCACGGCCAGCGGTGAGCAGAGCAACTGGATGTCGGGTCAGCACGGTGACGAAGGCGGTTCAATGCGCGGTGCAGCGAATGCGCTGCGCAACCAGGCGGCGGCGATGGGAGGCAACGTCATTTATGGTGTCAGCAGCCCAACGCAAGGCATTCTGTCGAGCTTTGTGCCGACCGCCAGCAAAATGAACGGTCAGGTTTATAAGTGCCCGAACTGAGTTAAGTGCGGGCGGATGCCCTCACTCCGGCCCTCTCCGGCAGGGAAAGGGAGCAAACGCTACAAACGGCAACGGGCGTTGCCGTTCTGTTTTGACCTTACGCCACCGGCTTTTACGACTGGCGTAACTGCAAATCCAGCGGTGTCTTGCTCGGCTCTCCGCCAATTTCTCGTGCCAGTTTCGGCACCATATAGCCCGATACCAGCGTCAACAGCTCACGCATGATCTGCCGCGCCTCTTCGTCACTCACCATGAAATGCGCCGCACCCTGAACGCGGTCCAACACGTGCAGGTAATAGGGCATCACACCGGCATCAAACAGGGCGTTGCTCAGATCGGCAAGGGTAAGGGCATTATCGTTGACCCCGCGCAAGAGCACGCTCTGGTTGAGTAATGTCACCCCCACCCGACGCAAACGCGTCATCGCAGTGCGGAACGCCTCATCAATCTCTCTGGCGTGATTGATGTGATTCACCAGCAGGATTTGCAGTCGAGACTGTTCGAAACGGGAAACCAGCGTATCGGTGATACGCGCCGGAATCACAATGGGTAAACGGCTGTGGATACGCAACCGTTTGATGTGAGGAATCGCTTCCAGCTGCGAGAGAAGCCAGTCCAGCTCATGATCTTTCGCCATCAGCGGATCGCCGCCAGAGAAAATGATCTCATCCAGCTCCGGATGGGCTGCAATATAGTCCAGTGCGACCTGCCAGTTGCGCTTATTGCCCTGATTTTCGGCATACGGGAAGTGGCGACGGAAGCAATAACGGCAATTTACCGCGCAACCCCCTTTCACCAGCAGCAGCGCGCGATTACGGTATTTATGCAGCAGTCCCGGCACTACGCTGTTCTGTTCTTCCAGCGGATCGGTGCTAAAACCCGGTGCTGTCACGAACTCATCCTGTGAAGTAAGTACCTGTTTCAGCAATGGATCGTCGGGGTTTCCCTTCTCCATACGCGCGACAAAAGCGCGTGGAACGCGTAGCGCAAAGAGACGCTTAGCCTCGCGGCCAGCAAGCAAATTTTCATCAGAGTCTATATTCAACAGACGCAGCAGTTCATCAGGACTGGTGATTACATCGGCAAGTTGCGATAACCAATCTTCTCTGGACGGGGTATTTAGGGTTACAATATGCGCCATTTTGTGGCTTAGCTACCAGTTAACAATTTTAGAGGGCCTTATGGCGACTTACTATAGCAACGATTTTCGTGCTGGTCTTAAAATCATGATGGACGGCGAACCGTACGCGGTTGAAGCCAGCGAATTCGTTAAACCCGGTAAAGGCCAGGCGTTCGCGCGCGTTAAGCTGCGTCGCCTGCTGACCGGCACCCGCGTTGAGAAGACGTTCAAATCTACCGACTCCGCCGAAGGCGCAGACGTTGTCGATATGAACCTGACCTTCCTGTACAACGATGGTGAATTCTATCACTTCATGAACAACGAGACTTTCGAGCAGCTGGCTGCCGATGAGAAAGCCGTTGGTGATAACGCGAAATGGCTGCTGGATCAGGCTGAATGTATCGTTACCCTGTGGAACGGTCAGCCTATCTCTGTGACCCCGCCAAACTTCGTAGAACTGGAAATCATCGAAACGGATCCAGGTCTGAAAGGTGATACTGCAGGTACTGGCGGCAAACCGGCTACCCTGTCTACTGGCGCAGTGGTTAAAGTTCCATTGTTTGTCCAGATTGGCGAAGTCATCAAAGTGGATACGCGTTCTGGCGAATACGTGTCCCGCGTGAAGTAATTCATGTAAATGACTCAGGCGCAGCGTTTGCTGCGCCTGATTGATTCAGGCAGGGATGATGAACCGTACCGTTAAAATTCTGCTGTTGCTGGCCCTTTCTGGCGCGTTCCTTTCCGGTTGTAACACCGCTCGTGGCGTAGGCGAAGATATTCAAGACCTGGGTCATATCATTTCACACGCGGCCAGTTAAAAGCGTCTATTTTTCCTAAAAATCCTTCCTTTTCCGTCAATCGCTCGGATCTTGTCTATCCTTAAGTGGCTATACACAAATAACATTGGCTATAAAAGGAAGATATTATGGTTAAGAAAACAATTGCAGCGATCTTTTCTGTTCTGGTGCTTTCTTCAGTATTAACCGCATGCAACACCACGCGCGGCGTAGGTGAAGATATCTCGACCGGCGGTAGCGCTATTTCGGGTGCAGCGACGAAAGCACAGAACTAACGTAGCTTTGCCTGGACGGTACGGAACGGGATGTATCGCCGTACCGTCAACTTTCCGCTTCCTGAAGAGACAAAAACGGTGAGAAACGGGTATCCATATGCAGTTTCATCCGAATATTCCGTTTATAGGTATACACCGTCTTACTGTTAATACTGAGCTTTCCGGCGATAACCTGATTGCTGGCTCCATCCATCCAGAGCGTTAATACTTTTTCTTCCTGCCGGGTCAAAAGGGGTGTCGCAACCTGCGGTATTTCATAGCTGGCGCAGGTACTCAATGCGTCATTAATGACCGTGGCCAGCCCTTCCAGCGTGGTGCTTTTAGATAACGAAGCCCACAGCGGATACTGTTTTATCGAGTTTGCTTTATCGACAACTTCCCCTGACTGCAACAAAATAAACGGTAGCGTCTCACTGGCAATAAGCAGTGAGGAGAGCTGCTGGATATCATTCATATCCTGCATAAAGCTGTTTAAATCAGCGATCACCAGCGTCGGTTTCCAGTGCAGGATATGTTCCCTGGCAAGGAAAAGGTTGTTCAGTCCGGTAACCATGAATGTGCCGGGGAACAGACCGGAATGATTGAGCCATGCTTCAAACCCGGTACGGGTGAAGTGACAACGGTCAATCAAGAGAATTTTAAACATGTTGTTTTCGCAGTAGGCAAAGGGTTGGCTTGCTGCCATCAGAAAGCACTCCATCATAGGGAAGTCCGATGAGTGATAAATGACTGAACTACGTTGCATACTGAGGCTATTTCAGCCCTTTACCTGCATTTCGCAAATGGATTGAAAAAAATTCTCTTTCTGAGCAAAATATGTGACTCACTCTGCCTTGCGGGACGACCCGTAAGCGCTTCGACCACCGGGGACGGCCCCAGACTTTTATTTAAGTTAAGGAGCCTGATATGTCCTGGATAATTCTTCTGATTGCCGGTTTGCTGGAAGTGGTGTGGGCCATTGGCCTGAAATATACCCATGGTTTCACCCGGCTGACCCCCAGTATCATTACCGTAACCGCCATGATTGTCAGTATTGCGTTGCTCTCCTGGGCGATGCGAACGCTGCCAGTCGGGACGGCCTATGCGGTCTGGACGGGAATTGGCGCAGTGGGTGCTGCCATTACCGGCATTTTGCTGCTGGGTGAATCCGCGAGCCCGGCGCGTATTGCCAGCCTCGCGTTAATTGTGGCGGGAATTATCGGTTTGAAACTCAGCACTCATTAATGGGGCTGTTCAATCCAGATTAATTTCGACACATCAAACCCCTGCCGGGTCGCGACATCCAGCATTTGCTGCTTCATTTCGTCTGAAATGGTCGGTGTGCGTGAGAGGATCCACAGATAGTCGCGATTCGGCCCACAGACCAGCGCATGGCGATACTCTTTGTCCAGCGCGATCACATTGTAACCCCCGTAGAATGGGCCGAAGAACGACACTTTTAGCGCGGCTCTGTCTGGATCGCCGGTAAAGTATGCTTTGCCGATCGACTGCTGCCACATTCCGCGTTCAGGATTGTATCCCCGATTAATGACCTGAATCCCACCGTCATCCATTGTGCTGTAAGTGGCGGTAACACGCTGTAAACCTCGTTCAAAGCGATGATCCAGACGCGCGATTTCGTACCAGGTACCGAGATAACGCTGTGCATCGAAATTGTTTACGACGGTAACGCCATTTGGCGGGGTAGGGGAACTGCAGGCAACAACTAAAAACGCGGCTGTCACCGCGGCGATAACAGGCAAAATGCGCATAGAGATTTCCTTGCTGTTTTTTTGTTAAGTGTAGATGACAGCAAGGAAAATGAGGATAAAAACGTTATTTCAGTGCGTTCACTATTTGGTAAGCGGCTTTAACCCGGGCAGGGTTGGGATAACTCTTGTTCGCCAGCATCACGATGCCAATCTTCTTTTCAGGAATGAAGGCGACGTAGCTACCAAATCCGCCGGTGGATCCGGTTTTATGCACCCAGGAGGCTTTCACCAAAGGTGCGGGTGGGTTCACTTCTACTGCGGTCAGCGGGGCGAGCGCGACCTTATTATCACTCCCGTCAACGACGGTTTTCTCTTTTACCGGCCAGTTCAGCATTTCCCAGCCTAAGCCCTGATACATCTCACCAATACGCCAGTAGCGCGACTGCGCCAGCGCGATCCCCTGCTGCAGGTTTTCATCTTTAACGCTTGTCGGGTTCATATTGACCTGCACCCAGCTCGCCATATCTTCAATCGTCGTTTTGACGCCGTACGCTTCTGCATCCAGCTGACCCGGTGAAACGTGAACCGGTTTACCATTACGATAGCCCCATGCGTAATGTTTTTCTTCAGATGCCGGGACAGTGATCCAGGTGTGATTGAGTTTCAGCGGCTCAAATATCCGTGTGGTCATCGCCTCTTCAAAGTTCATTCCGGAGGGTTGAACCGCCATGGCACCAAACAGGCCAATACTCGCGTTAGCGTAAAGGCGTTTTGTACCCGGCGCCCACTGTGGCTGCCAGTTCTGATAGAAATTCACCAGAGCGGCCCGGTCAGTGACCTCGTCAGGTACCTGAAGCGGTAACCCGCCTGCCGTATAGGTTGCCAGATGCAGCAGGGTAATGTTTTGCCACTGTTTGCCCGTCAGCTGCGGCCAGTATTTGGCAGCGGGATCGCTCAGGTTAATTTCCCCGCGCGCGATAGCGTCGCCACCTAAAACGCCAGTGAAGGTTTTACTCACCGATCCCAGCTCAAACAGCGTTTGCCGGGTGACGGGCAGACCGGCCTTCAGATCCGCTTTGCCCCAGGTGAAGTAGTGGGTTTTTCCCTGATAAATCACGGCGACGGCCATGCCCGGTATCGCCTGTTCTTTCATCAGAGGCGTTATCGCACGGTTGACGAGATCGGCAATTTGTTTATCTGAAGTGGCGGCGGCAAGGGTCGAACAGGAGGCACTGAGCAGCAGTGCGCAACAAAGTAATTTTTTCATCTGTGCATCTTCCATAAAAAAGCCCGCCGGGAGAGGCGGGCCGGATGAAGATGAACCATATCAAATCGTGACGATAGCAACCAGGGTAACCACCGTCAGAATGGTAGCCAGACCGTAAAACACCCATTTCCCGTTAGGGACGTGAATTTTCAGATCATGCATCGCGTGATGAATACGATGCAGGCCCAGCCACAGTGGCAGAACAATCATCAGGAAGATAAATACGCGGCCGATAAAGCTACTCGCAAAGGCGAGCACGCGATCGTAGCCCAGCGCATCACCGGGAAACAGCCCCAGCGGCAGGAGAATGCCGACGAGCAGGATAATGACGGGCGCGATGATAGCGCTCCACATCCCGCCCGCACCGAACAGTCCCCAGAATACCGGTTCGTCAGAACGCTTTGGATTTGGATTAATCACTCGGGCCTCCTTACCAGAACAATGCGATAAACAGAACGACCACAGTCACCACCGCAGTCACCGCCCAAAGCCCCTTGATGACTGGCTCGGGTCCCATTTTTTCGCCTTTAACGATAATATTCGCGGCCTTAGGCGCCAGCTCAAACCAGGTTTTGGTATGTAACAGCGCGGCGGCAAGCACGATAATATTCAGAATGACCACAATCGGATTTTGCAGGAAGCCCACAAAACTGGTCCAGGTTTCCGGGCCGTGCTTCAGCGCGAAAAGACCATACATCAGCTCCAGGCTGAACCAGACTGCGGGAACCGCCGTGCCTTCACGCAGCATATAGAAGCGATAAAACGGCAGTTTCTTCCACCAGGTGGACGGCATTGGCCGCACGTAGGCTTTGCGTTTAGTCGTCATCATGCACTCCTTAGCGTGGTTTCAGGGTAGCGATAAGAAAGTCTTTCGAGCTTTCCACTTTCCCCTGCTGGATAGCGGCGGCCGGATCGACATGCTTCGGACACACTTCGGAGCAATAGCCCACGAAGGTGCAACTCCACACGCCGTTCTGGCTGTTCAGCTGCGCCATACGTTCTTTTTTACCGTGGTCGCGGCTGTCTTCGTTATAGCGATGCGCCAGGGTAATGGCGGCCGGACCGATGAACTCAGGATTCAGACCAAACTGCGGGCAGGCGGCGTAGCAAAGACCGCAGTTGATGCAGCCGGAGAACTGATGATATTTCGCCATCTGTGCCGGAGTTTGCGTGTTCGGTCCTTGATCGGGTGTACGCGGGTTGCCGATGATATACGGCTTAATCGCTTCCAGGCTTTCGATAAAGTGGGTCATATCGACCACCAGATCGCGCTCGATCGGGAAGTTACCCAGCGCCTCAACCTTAATGCCTTTTGTGTACTCGCGCAGGAAGGTTTTACAGGCCAGTTTCGGCACTTTGTTGACCATCATGCCGCAGGAACCACAGATCGCCATACGGCAAGACCAGCGGTAGCTCAGGTCCGGAGCCAGGTTGTCTTTGATATACCCGAGCGCATCCAACAGCGAGGTTTGCTCATCATAAGGCACCTCGTAGAATACGCTGTGCGGTGCGGCGTCCACTTCCGGGTTGTAGCGCACCACCTCAATTTTCAACGTCTGCATCTCAGCCATTCGCCTTCTCCTTCTTATCGGCTGCTTCCGCTTCTGCCCCATACACGCGTTTTGCTGGTGGCAGCGTAGTGATCTTCACGTCGCTGTAATCCAGACGCGTCGTTCCATCCGGGTCGCGATAAGCGAGGGTATGCTTGAGGAAGTTGACGTCATCACGCTCGGTGCAACCTTCATCAAGACGCTGATGCGCGCCACGTGACTCTTTACGCGCCAGGGCTGAGTGCGCCATACATTCGGCTACGTTCAGGCCGTGGCCCAGCTCGATGGTATAAAGAAGATCGGTGTTGAACACGCTGGACGTATCGGTGACGCGTACCCGCTTGAAGCGCTCCTGCAGTTCCGCCAGCTTATCGACGGTTTTCTGCATCAGTTCCGGTGTACGGTAAATACCGCAACCCTCTTCCATCGAGAGACCCATTTCGTCGCGAATTTTTGCCCAGTTTTCGCTGCCTTCCTGGTTGACCAGCGCTTTCAGTCGTTTCTCGACATCACTCACCTGCGCATCCAGTGCGGCCCCATTGGCCTCACCGACGGTGGCGGCACGTTCCATGGCTTGTTCACCCGCCATGCGGCCAAACACCACCAGCTCTGCCAGAGAGTTCGAACCGAGGCGATTTGCGCCATGCAGACCCACGGAAGAGCATTCGCCGACGGCAAACAGCCCTTTAATACGGGTTTCGCATCGCTGATCGGTTTCGATACCGCCCATGGTGTAGTGCGCGGTTGGGCGGACCGGAATCGGCTCTTTCACCGGATCGACGCCCACATAGGCTTTTGCCAGTTCACAGATGAACGGCAGACGTTCCAGCAATTTCTTCTCGCCCAGATGGCGTAAGTCGAGCCAGACCACATCGCCACGCGGCGTGGAGACGGTGTTGCCTTTGCGCCACTCATGCCAAAATGCCTGGGATACTTTGTCACGCGGACCCAGCTCCATATATTTGTTTTTCGGTTCGCCGAGTGGGGTTTCCGGACCCATGCCGTAATCCTGGAGATAGCGATAACCATCTTTATTCACCAGAATCCCGCCTTCGCCGCGGCACCCTTCCGTCATCAGAATGCCGGAACCGGGCAGGCCGGTAGGGTGGTACTGGACGAACTCCATATCGCGCAGCGGAACGCCGTGACTGAGCGCCATCCCCATACCGTCACCGGTGACAATTCCGCCGTTGGTATTGTAGCGATAGACGCGACCCGCACCGCCGGTCGCCATCACGACCGCATTAGAGCGGATTTGCACCAGTGTGCCTTCCATCATATTCATCGCGACCAGTCCGCGAGCCTGACCTTCATCGACCAGAATATCGAGGACAAAGTGTTCGTCGAAGCGTTGAATTTGAGGGAACTGGAGAGAGGTCTGGAACAGCGTGTGGAGCATGTGAAAACCGGTTTTGTCAGCGGCAAACCACGTGCGCTCGATTTTCATCCCACCAAAGCGACGCACATTCACGCTGCCATCAGGGCGACGACTCCATGGACAACCCCACTGTTCGAGCTGTGTCATTTCAGTTGGGCAATGATGGACGAAATAATCAACGACATCCTGTTCGCAAAGCCAGTCGCCACCCGCGACCGTGTCGTGGAAGTGATATTCGAAGCTGTCATGATCCTGTGCAACGGCGGCGGACCCTCCTTCTGCGGCAACGGTGTGGCTGCGCATCGGATAGACTTTTGAAATCAGTGCGATTTTAGCGTTTGGATTAGCTTGCGCTGCGGCAATCGCAGCCCGTAATCCCGCACCGCCAGCACCTATAACGGCAAGATCGGCTTGAAAAGTTTGCACGACATTCCTCCAGATTTTTGTTTTTTCGCAACGTGATAATCCAACGGGTTTTCACTTGCCTTAAGGGCGGTTGCGAACGCGTTTCCACTGCTCCTTTATAGGTAAAACAGTATAACCGTATGGATGAGGGGGAAATTTGACGTGTTCGATTTTTTTGCTGTTCTGTGCGGGGATTTATCATTGTGTTTGATGAACCGCGTCACGAAATCTCATGGGCTACTGAATCGAGAAAATTTACTGCACAAAATTTGTCTCTCTCCCGGCTAACGAGTAGACTTCGTGCCCTTGTCTGAAACTGGAGAAATTCCCATGAGCGAAACGGCCACCTGGCAGCCGAGCGCAACCATCCCCAATCTGTTAAAACGTGCGGCAATTATGGCGGAAATCCGTCGTTTCTTTGCCGACCGTGGCGTACTGGAGGTGGAAACGCCGTGTATGAGCCAGGCGACGGTAACCGATATTCATCTGGTCCCGTTTGAAACCCGTTTTGTTGGTCCTGGTCACTCTCAGGGGATGAATCTGTACCTGATGACCAGCCCGGAATATCACATGAAACGCCTGCTGGCGGCTGGCTGTGGCCCGGTATATCAGCTGTGTCGCAGTTTCCGTAATGAAGAGATGGGGCGTCACCACAACCCGGAATTCACCATGCTGGAGTGGTATCGTCCGCATTACGATATGTACCGCCTGATGAATGAGGTGGACGATCTGCTGCAACAGGTGCTGGAGTGCGCCGAAGCGGAAACGCTCTCGTATCAGCAGGCCTTCCAGCGTCATCTGGAAATCGATCCGCTGTCAGCGGACAAAACGCAGCTGCGTGAAGTGGCGGCGAAGCTGGATCTGAGCAATGTTGCGGACAGCGAAGAAGATCGCGATACCTTACTGCAACTGCTGTTCACGTTTGGTGTCGAGCCGCAGATCGGTAAAGATCGTCCTACTTTTGTTTACCACTTCCCGGCAAGCCAGGCTTCGCTCGCGCAGATCAGTACTGAAGATCACCGTGTCGCTGAGCGTTTCGAGGTCTATTTCAAAGGTATTGAACTGGCGAATGGTTTCCACGAATTGACCGATGCCCGTGAACAGCAGCAGCGTTTCGAGCAGGATAACCGCAAGCGTACAGCGCGTGGCCTGCCGCAGCAGCCGATTGATACGAATTTGCTCGAAGCATTAAAAGCCGGGCTGCCGGACTGCTCCGGCGTCGCACTCGGCGTGGACCGTCTGGTGATGCTGGCGCTGGGCGCTGAACAGCTTGGCGACGTGATTGCCTTCACGGTGGATCGCGCCTGATTCCTGGCCCTTCTGCGGAAGGGCCGAATAGTTTTTCAAATCCTGTAGAATATTATTTCGATAGATAATTATTCAGTTTTAATTCGCGCTGTTTATATTTTTT
This sequence comes from Lelliottia sp. CFBP8978, assembly GCF_034046055.2. Lineage (NCBI taxonomy): Bacteria > Pseudomonadati > Pseudomonadota > Gammaproteobacteria > Enterobacterales > Enterobacteriaceae > Lelliottia > Lelliottia sp. CFBP8978. Next base: position 413,325 of record NZ_CM188253.1, read on the forward strand.
ATGTGAGTAATATCACTTTGAAAATTTCCGCAAAGATATAATCTGAATGAGTTGGTCGTGTCATTTCTCACAAGGATTCAGTGAAGATGAATAATTTGATTTTCTGCAAGGTCGATAAATTTGGCTTTCCGCATTGGGATAGTTTCGATGCTTTTCGCTGGTATATATTGCCGACAAACTGGAACTATATGACGGGTAATTCATATTTGTGGCTTTATAAAACATCTTGGTTAATATATCATCGAGATAGAATAAAACAGTATGCAAGAGAGGCAGAAATCCCTGCTTTATTACTTGCAGGTGTTGCAGTTTCAGAAGTTGGAGGGACACCGGAAAGGTTCAAGGTGTTTAGTGTGTTACAGATCAGGCAAATAATAGAAAAAATCAGTAAAGGAAATAATAAAAGTTCAAATGCCACATCTGTGGGGTCAATCGCGATACAATTAGGAGTGGCTGCGAAAACGTTAGGAATTAATCCTGATGCCTTGGACAATGCTCAACAGCTTCGTCTCGCTCAATGTTTACTCGAGAATAGTTTTAATATCCGCGTAGTGTCTTTTCATTTACGTGACCTGATTCTCTATGATAATCCTGGAATCGATACATCTCATTTAACAGATGAACAAATTATTCTTGCTGGCTCTCGTTATAATCGTGGCACGCGGAGAAAATCTGATGATATTATAAACTCTATTCATTCCCCTCAAGGTGGAGGAACTCGTGAATACAGTGAGTATGGCAGAAATATCATTGAGAAAAAACAGACGATCATAAAAATATTGCAAGGATGATAAATGACCTGGAAAGTATTTACACTAGGTTTTATTTGGTTTTGTGTTTCTATACTGTGGATTACTTTTTTATCTGTACAGGATAAAGAGTGGCTGATAAGAGAGGGAAGCGTAAAAAACATCTGTGACCTGATGAAATATATTGAAACTGATGATGTCCGCGATGTTGGGATTGTCTTAACCATCCCTTTAATTTTCCCTGCAATTTATACCCTTGTCTGCATAAGAAAACATTACTGGTTTATCTCTTTCGTGATATTGCTGATTACAGCTTTTTGGCTATGGCGATTTTTTTTACGCTATCAGATATGTCTCTGGTAACCAAAAACGAAGCATGTAAAAAGGCTGGTCATAACGAGCGACCAGCCTAATGAATTACAAACTTCCCGCTGGGCGCTTTTTCGCCGCTGACGTCATCGTTCTGCCCGTTTTACGGCCATCCAGTGTTTCCAGACGCATCTGGAACGGCGGGAATGGCATATCGATACCGTGCTCGCGGAAGCCCGCCAGAATGAGCTGGTGGATTTCATGGCGCAGCGGCATACGATGCCCCATCTCGGCGGCGTAAATACGTAGCTCGAAAATCTGAATCCCCTGCTGCAAATCGACCAGGAACACTTCCGGCGCAGGATTATCGATCACCAGAGAACAACGTTCGGCGGCGGTATAGAGAATTTGCGTTACCTCTTCGCTGTTCGCGTCCGACGGAGCCGGGACGGTCAGCACCACACGCGTGACGGAGTCGGACAGCGACCAGTTGATAAACTGCTCAGTGATAAACGCCTTGTTCGGCACGATAATCTCTTTACGATCCCAGTCGCTGATTGTGGTGGCGCGAGTGTTAATACGAGTGATGCTGCCGGTCAGATCGCGGATCGTCACGGTATCGCCGATACGGATTGGCTTCTCAAACAGAATGATCAGGCCAGAGATAAAGTTGGCGAAGATCTCCTGTAAACCGAAGCCCAACCCGACACCCAGTGCGGCGACCAGCCATTGCAGCTTGGACCACTCAATACCAATCATCGAGAAGCCCACCAGTCCGCCAAACAGCAGGATCAGGTATTTGGTAATGGTGGTGATGGCATATCCCGTCCCGGGCGTTAAATCGAGGTGCTGCAGTAACGCCAGTTCCAGCAGCGCCGGGAAGTTACGCACCAGCTGCGTGGTAATAATCAATACCAGGATAGCGATTAACACAGCGCCCAGTGTAATCGGCTCAAGGCTTTCGACTCCCTGAACGGTCGATGTGGCATCCCACAGAGAGATGTTCTCCAGGAAGCCAAAAGCGGAGTGGATTTCAGACCACAGCACGATGACGGACAGGAGGGCAATCAGCATCAGAATGGAGCGCACCAGTCGCAGAGACTGGGTACTGATGGCATCGAGATCCAGTTCCACCTCATCCGCTTCCGTTGTGCCTTCTGTGCTGCTGGTATTGTGCGGCTCTTCTTCACCCCGCGCACGCTGGGCAAGGATTTCGGCGCGACGATGTTTGGCGCGATCAAACGCCAGTCGGCGGCGCTGAATTAACATCCAGCGGCGGATAATGTGATACACCACCAGCAACAGGAACCAGATTGCGACCGAGGTTTCGAGGCGCGCCAGCAGAGCCTGCGCAGTCGCCAGATAGCCAACCGCAGCTGCCAGAATAGCCACCAGAGGGGCGCTGAGCAGCAGGTTCCACAGCATGCGGTTAACCATGTTGTCGCCGCTACCGGTTTTATCGACATACAGTGGAATTCCCGCCCGTTTCAGGCTCAGTGTGACCATCGCCAGTGCGCCGCAGATCAGCATAAAGCAGAGCCTGCCGAGCGAGCCGGAAAACTCACGATCGTTGAGATTATCGAACATAATCAGCGCCATAATGAGCGGCACAATAAGCCCGATACTCATCAGGTAATAGCGCATTGCCCGTGTGACGCGCTGGCGCGGCCAGGCGAAGTGGGCGATAAACAGCCCGTTAGGACGGGCAAAGGTGGCGCAAATCATCACCACCCACAGCAGGGGAACGGTGGCAGTCACGCCATCGCCAATCGCCACCGCGAGGGGATACGGCCACGCCTCCCGCAGACCATAGCCCAGCGTCATCCAGAGTACGGGCAGCGGAGAGGCCACCAGGATAGACCAGAATACGGTGCGTAGCGTGAGCCAAAAGTGATCCTGCGTGACTTTACCCACCCGGGCGCTGGAACGTTCCAGGAAACGGGTAAAATGCCTGCGCGAATAAATACTAAACCCGACCAGAATCAACGCGGCCAGTAGCGGGAAGATTGTCTCTTTACTGGTCAGGATCATGACACCGGCTTTACCTACCTGACCAAATGTATCCAGTGAAATCAGGCGGCGTAGATCCTGAACGATATCAATCGGCCAGGAGAAGCCCATTGGGCGCACATCAGAGGTCCAGAACAGATATCGGTGTGTCGCCTCGTTGACTTCTTTGAGCGCGTCCTCCAGCTGACTGTTGGAGACCTTCAGCTTAGTCAGCTCCAGAATCAGCGTATCCCCGCCCTGCAGAAGCGAGTTCAGTAACTCACGTTGGGTGCGTAACTGGGCCTCCAGAATGCGGTTCTGCTCACTGGTCAACGGCTGGCCGTCTGCCTGATGAAGCTGGCGGATTTGCGGCTGTTTGTTCAGCTGATCTTCATAACGCAGGCGCTGGACGCGCAGTTGAGCCATTTCGGTATCCAGCTGCTGCGGTTTAGGCATTTCTGGTAAACGCGCCACCTGAGCACGTAACGCTTCGCCCAACAGATTTGACGAGCCAAGCCACTGCGACTGTTCACGCAAGGTGTTGAGCGCCTGGCGTACCTGCAGGGTCTGATTGGTTGCCTGACGCTGCTGAGAGGCGACCAGGTCCATTCGCTGAGCCTGCTGGTTCAGTGCTGCGGACAACTCGCGGTTAACTTTGAACTGTTCGACGATTCCGGCCGGGAGGTTGTCGCTGTTTTCCGCCAGCAGTTCGGTGCTCTCCAGCGCGCGTTCTGCTTCCCGCTGACGCTGGCTGTTCAGTTGATTACGCAGGGCTTGCAGATAAGCGTCGAGCTGCTGGCTCTGCTTCTGCGCCAGCTCCGAGCGCATGCGTGCCAGCTCCTGACGGTTATTGGCCGACAGCTGGGCCAGCTCAAGTTCATCCACCTGCGCCTTCAGCCGGGATGATTCAGCCTGCAGGCTTATATTTTGTGGCGAATTACCTGATTGCGTACCAATACGCCGCTCCACTTCGTTGAGCTGGCGGCGGGCATCGGTTTGCTGCTGAGGAAGCTGACTTAATGAATCAGCGATTTCGCGCGCGCGATCTTGCTCCTGCTGGGCCTGACGGCTTTTTTCCAGCAGTTGGCTGCTGACCTGCAGGATCTCCTGGTTCAGGGCGTCGGAGGTCATCCCCGAAGGGACATCGCGTGGCTCTTCGCGCAGATTATTCAGCTGCGTGCGGAGCGTTTGTGAGAGTTTGGGGAAGTTATCAATAACTTGTTGATATTGCTGCGCGCGCTCAAGAGAACCTTTACGTTCATCAAGCGCGTTCAGGGCGGACTGGAGCAACTCAACGGTCTCTGGCTGAGCGGGTTTGGCCGCTTTGGCCTGCTCCAGTTCCTGGCTTATCTGTTTGGCATCGGGGGCTGTCGCTGCGTACGCCCCCATACTGAGGCACCAGGCCATCAGAAAAATGATAATCGGGCGCACGTCAGCGATTCCTTTGGTTAGCCTTCGTCTTTCTTGTCTTCAACCAGCGGGCTGGCTTCATGTTCAGCGGCGATCTCTTCTTCCGGCAGCGGCGCTGGCTCGGCTTCTGGTGTCACGAAGGTTTCCGTCGAGATAGCCAGCGGCTGACCAATTTTGGTCACGGACAGGCTTTGCAGAGAATCCACCAGATTCACTTTACCCGGCGCAAACAGGTTGATAACCGTTGAGCCCAGCTTGAAGCGACCCATCTCCTGACCTTTCAGCAGCGCGACAGAGCCTTCGCTCTCGCCAGCAGGCCAGGTCCAGCGTTTGATAACCCCTTCGCGTGGCGGAGTGATGGTGCCGGCCCAGACGGTTTCAATGCTGCCTACAATGGTAGCACCCACCAGAATCTGTGCCATTGGACCAAATTCAGTATCAAACAGGCAGATAACGCGTTCGTTACGGGCGAACAGGTTCGGAACATTCTGCGCGGTCAGGTGGTTCACAGAGAACAGATCGCCCGGCACGTAGATCATTTCACGCAGAATGCCGTTGCACGGCATATGCACGCGGTGATAGTCGCGCGGCGAGAGGTAGGTGGTGACAAATGAACCGTTACGGAACAGATCTGCCATCTGATAGTTACCAGCCAGCAGGGCTTCCATGCTGTAGTTGTGGCCCTTAGCCTGCAGGATTTTGTCTTCTTCGATTTTTCCGAGTTGGCTGATGACACCATCGGCTGGCATGACCAGGATATTCGGATCGGTATCCAGCGGGCGGACTTCATCACGCAGAGGGCGGACAAAGAAATCGTTGAAAGTGCGATAGCTGGCGGTATCCGGCTTCTGCGCCTCTTTCATATCGACCTTGTAGTATTTAACGAACAGGTCGATAACCAGCTTTGTCAGCCAGCCCGCTCGTTTGCTCGCGCCCCAGCCCGCCAGGCGGGTGAGCCATAGTTTCGGCAGAATGTATTGAAGCGAAAGTTTAAATGAGTTTAACAAGGTAGCCTCCAGGCCATTGTTTTGTCGTTCCTGATCCGACCGAAAACAGCCGGAACCTGAAAAAAGGGGACGATTTTAGCGACGCTTAGCTTAGTTGTCAGTTATCAGAATCAGAAAAGTTTTTACGCGTTTTTACCTGATCCATGCTTTCGAGGATCCGGTGATAGTTATAGAAACGGGTTTCTGCGATTTTACCGTTTTCTACCGCTTCGCGAATGGCGCAGCCAGGGTCGTTATCGTGTTTACAGTCGCGATATTTACACGCACCTAAATAGTCATGGAATTCGACAAATCCATTGAAGATTTGTTCTGGTTCAAGATGCCACAAACCAAATTCGCGTACTCCTGGGGAGTCAATCACATCGCCGCCGTGGGGGAAGTGGTACAGGCGAGAGGCCGTGGTGGTGTGCTGCCCAAGACCGGAGTTATCAGAAACATCGTTGGTCAGGATCTCTTTCTGCAAGCCCAGCAGGTTGTTCAGCAGGCTGGATTTTCCAACCCCGGACTGACCCGCAAAGATGCTGATACGGTCGGTCAGCGCCTCTTTGAGCGGTTGAAGGCCATCTTTTTTATGGCTGGAAACCATCAGCACGCGATAGCCGATCGCGCGGTAGATATCCATCTGCTCGTTGACAAAGGCCATGCCTTCGTCGTCCAGCAGATCGATCTTGTTCAGAACGATCAGCGGTTCGACCTCCAGCGTTTCGCAGGCGACGAGATAACGATCGATAATGTTGAGTGAAAGTTCCGGCAAGATCGCCGATACAATCACGATTTGATTAATATTGGCGGCGATCGGTTTGACGCCATCATAGAAATCAGGACGTGTCAGGACGGAGGTCCGCTCATGAACCGCTTCGACGATCCCTTTTACCGTGACACCCTCGGCCGCCGCTTTGCCCGGACGCCATACCACACGGTCACCGGTGACCAGTGAGCGGATGGTGCGACGAATGTTGCAGCGGTGGACGCCACCGTCGGCGGCTTCCACATCGGCATGCATACCGAAGCGGCTAATCACCATGCCTTCAGTGGGCTCGCCAAACAGGTTGTCGTCGTAATCGGGTTTCTCCGAAGTGGTCTTAAGACGGCGCTGATGGTTGGCATTCACACGGCGCTGTTGCCCTTTGGAGAGTTTATTTTTACTCAATCGTGCTGGCTCCTGGTCGCCCATGTCGGGCAAAACCTCTATGATACACACTAATTAATACTAGTTAACCAGCTACGGCCGGTTATGCGAGAAGGGTGGAAAATAACATGAGCGCGGATGAAAACAACCTGATTTGGATCGATCTTGAAATGACCGGGCTCGATCCCGAGCGCGATCGCATCATCGAAATCGCGACGCTGGTGACTGATGCTCACCTGAACATTCTGGCGGAAGGCCCGACGATTGCGGTTCATCAGTCTGATGCACAGCTGGCGCTGATGGATGACTGGAACGTGCGCACCCATACCGGAAGCGGGCTGGTGGAGCGAGTAAAAGCGAGTGCGCAGGGCGATCGCGAAGCGGAACTGGCCACGATTGAGTTCCTCAAGCAGTGGGTCCCGGCGGGTAAATCGCCTATTTGCGGTAACAGCATTGGGCAGGATCGCCGTTTCCTGTTTAAGTACATGCCGGAACTGGAAGCGTATTTCCACTACCGTTATCTGGACGTGAGCACTCTGAAGGAGCTGGCGCGTCGCTGGAAGCCAGAAATTCTTGATGGTTTTAAAAAGCAGGGCACGCACCAGGCGATGGATGATATCCGCGAATCGGTGGCTGAGCTGGCGTATTACCGCGAGAATTTTATTAAGTTGTAAGTTTGCTGCCCGGCGCGCTTGCGTAGCCGGGTTTTTGCCGCTAAATTGTGCAGCTTGCCGATTAATTAAGCACTTGAACAGGATTTCAAAAAAATCGCTTTCAGGGGGGTTGCAGCTAAAAGGATTTCTCGTATAATGCGCCTCCCGTAACGACAGAGAATTACGCGTTACGGAAGCATCAAATTAATCGCAGGATTTCAGGTTGCAGCAAGTGACTTGAAGGACAAAGATTAAGCGGGAATAGCTCAGTTGGTAGAGCACGACCTTGCCAAGGTCGGGGTCGCGAGTTCGAGTCTCGTTTCCCGCTCCAAAATTTGAAAGTATCGCAAGATACGCACCACCCAATCGCAGGATTTCAGGTTGCAGCAAAGCGGCTTGAAAAACAAAGATTAAGCGGGAATAGCTCAGTTGGTAGAGCACGACCTTGCCAAGGTCGGGGTCGCGAGTTCGAGTCTCGTTTCCCGCTCCAAAATTTGAAAGTATCGCAAGATACGCACCACCCAATCGCAGGATTTCAGGTTGCAGTAAGGCGGCTTGAAAGACAAAGATTAAGCGGGAATAGCTCAGTTGGTAGAGCACGACCTTGCCAAGGTCGGGGTCGCGAGTTCGAGTCTCGTTTCCCGCTCCAAATTCTTCTTCTCTCCAGATTATCCACAGCGAAATTGTTCGTTGGGGACATTTTATTTTGTCTTTGACAAACTCTTGTAAACAGAGTTATCCACAGAAGAGTCTGCTTAAAGCCGATGTGCAATAACTTCGCATAGTGAATGAAATTTCTATAACTTATTGAAATTATTATCTAATATTTGATTTCAAAATGTTATCGGGATCACTTGACCTGTTTGCAAAGCCTGATGCAGCTTGACTTCATAATTTTATTCACAGGCTGTGAATAGTTCAGGCATCACGCGTAAGCCCTTTTTCAATCACCCGCACCAGACGTTGTTTCTTCGGTAACTGCACCTCAACCACGCAGGCATTTCGCTTCTCAATTTGCTGCGCAATCGCCCATTCTATGTGTTCATCGAGAAGTGGGTGCTCACCTCTGCGTTTTTCGAGCGCCTGAATATTGGCTTCCTCCCAGGGGGCATTCCCCAGGGCAACGGCGATGTTTCTCAGCCAGCGCAGATGTCCAATACGTCGAATCGCAGACCCTTCCGTCACTTTGAGGAAATACGCCTCGCTCCAGGAAAACAGTTCAATGAGCTGCGGAGCATGCAACGCTTTACGCGGACTGAAATCGTCTTCATCCGTCAGCTGCGAATAGCGGTTCCACGGGCAGATGAGCTGGCAGTCATCACAACCGTAAATGCGATTGCCCATTAGCGGGCGAAACTCTTCCGGAATGGAGCCTTCCAGTTCGATGGTGAGGTAAGAGATGCAGCGGCGTGCATCAACGGTATAAGGCTCGACAATGGCTCCGGTGGGGCAAATGGTCATACACGCGACGCAGCGCCCGCACCCTTCTTCAACCGGTCCATCTATCGGTAACGGTAAATCAATCAATAATTCACCGAGAAAGAAGAATGATCCGGCGTCACGGCTAAGGATTAGTGAGTGCTTACCTGTCCAGCCAAGACCCGATTTTTCTGCTATTGGGCGTTCAAGAATAGGCGCGGAGTCGACAAACGGTCTAAAATTCAGCGAGCCGCAGTGCTCCTGGATGGTTTCGCCGAGTTTTTTTAAGCGGTTACGCAGAAGCTTATGGTAATCGCGCCCAAGGGCATAACGGCTCACGTAACCTAAAGACGGGTTTTTCAGCGTGCGGGCGAATGCCGCATTAGCCGGCAGGTAGTTCATGCGAACGCTAATCACGCGCAAAGTACCTGGCAACAGTTCATGAGGGCGCGCGCGCATCATGCCGTGACGTGCCATCCACTCCATTTCGCCGTGGTACTGTTTGTCCAGCCAGGCCTGAAGTTTTGGCTCGCTAGCGGTAAGGTCGGTATCGGTGATACCCACTTTCTGGAAGCCAAGCTCAGCGCCCCACTGTTTGATGTTTTGCGCTAACTGATTGAGATCGAGGGGCTGCGACATGACGGACCATACAATGAAGAAAAACCCCACAAGTATACCACATTCCATTTGGCCTGCGGACGAACTGCGTCACGCCGAAAAAGAGGCTGCCGATAGCCTCGGAGTCACCCTGTATGAACTGATGCAGCGCGCGGGTCAGGCGGCATTTAACGTCGCCCGCGAGCATTATCCTCAGGCAACGCACTGGCTAATCCTCTGTGGGCCGGGCAATAACGGCGGTGATGGCTATGTCATTGCCCGACTGGCTATCGCCGCTGGGATTAACGTGACCCTACTGGCACTGGAAAGTGAGAAACCGTCCCCGGAAGAAGCCAGCGAAGCGCGCAATGCCTGGCTCAATGCCGGTGGCGTGATTCATGCTGCGGATAGCGTCTGGCCAGAAAATACCGATCTCATCGTTGATGGATTGCTCGGTACCGGGCTCAGTCAGGCTCCGCGCGAAAATGTGGCTGCGCTGATTACCCGGGCTAATGCCCATCCGGCTCCGGTTATCGCTCTGGATATTCCTTCGGGGTTGATGGCGCAAACGGGGGCGACGCCAGGCGCAGTGATACAAGCCGCGCATACGGTCACCTTTATTGCGCTTAAACCCGGATTGTTAACGGGCAAAGCGCGCGATGTGGTGGGAATGCTTCACCACGATGCGCTCGGACTCGAAAAGTGGCTTGCGGGCCAGCAAACGGCAATCTCTCGTTTTGATGCTTCCCGGCTTGCACAGTGGCTGCCGCCACGCCGTCCGACGTCGAACAAAGGCGATCACGGGAAACTCGTGATAGTCGGTGGCGATCACGGCACGGCAGGGGCGATTCGCATGACCGGAGAGGGCGCTCTGCGGGCGGGGGCGGGCCTTGTGCGAGTGCTCACTCGCATTGAAAATATCTCCCCGATTGTGACCGCCCGGCCTGAGCTGATGGTGCATGAACTGACTCCGCAATCTCTTGAAGAGAGTCTGGATTGGGCGGATGTCGTCGCGATAGGCCCCGGGCTCGGCCAAAAAGAGTGGGGCAAAAAAGCGCTTCAGAAAGTCGAAAATTGTCGAAAACCGATGCTGTGGGATGCCGACGCGCTTAACCTTCTGGCAATCAACCCTGATAAACGTCACAATCGCATTCTGACGCCACACCCCGGTGAAGCCGCGCGGCTGCTTAACTGCAGCGTCGCAGAAATTGAAAGCGATCGCTTACTTTCTGCGCAGCGTCTGGTAAAACGTTATGGAGGTGTTGCCGTTTTGAAAGGGGCGGGCACGATCGTTGCCTGTGAGTCTGGCGCGTTGGGTATTATCGACGCGGGCAATGCGGGAATGGCCAGTGGCGGAATGGGCGATGTGCTCTCCGGCATTATCAGCGCGTTGCTTGGACAGAAACTCCCCCCTTATGATGCAGCCATTGCAGGCTGCGTGGCACACGGTGCGGCAGCCGACAGACTGGCCGCGCAGTATGGTACGCGCGGCATGCTGGCGACCGATCTTTTTGACACGCTACGGCGTGTTGTTAACCCGGATGTGATTGACGTAGAAAATGACTAATCGAGTGATTTCTTTACCCGACGAACAGGCAACTTTGGATCTCGGCAAGCGCCTGGCGCAGGCTTGTGAGGGGGCAACCGTCATTTATCTGTATGGCGATTTAGGCGCGGGTAAAACGACCTTCAGCCGGGGATTTTTGCAGGCGTTAGGCCACAAAGGGAATGTCAAAAGCCCAACCTACACCCTGGTGGAACCGTACACGCTTGAGCACCTGATGGTGTATCACTTCGATCTTTACCGTCTTGCGGACCCGGAGGAGCTCGAATTTATGGGGATCCGTGACTATTTTGCCAACGATGCCATTTGCCTGGTGGAGTGGCCGCAACAAGGCGCGGGTGTGTTGCCTGACCCGGATGTCGAAATTCACTTAGATTACCAGGCGCAAGGGCGTGAGGCACGCATCAGTGCAGTTTCCTCATCAGGTAATTCCTTGCTGGCGCGTTTAGCCAGCTGAACTAAGGGATAACGGGATGATTAATCGCGTTAAAGGTTGGTTGTTGGCCGCCACGGTGCTGCTGTGCGCACAGGCCGGGGCGGCGAGCTTATCGGACATTCAGGTGTCCAATGGTGATTCGCAGGCGCGGATCACCTTCAGTTTTATGGGCGATCCGGATTACGCCTTCTCCCAGGAAGACAAGCGAAGCGTCGCACTTGATATCAAACAGACCGGCGTCATTCAGGGGCTGCCGCTGCAGTTTAGCGGGAATAACCTGGTGAAAAGTATTCGTTCCGGAACGGCAAAAGACGCTCAGTCTCTGCGACTGGTGGTTGACCTTACGCAAGACGGTAAAACGCGCGCGGTGAAGCAGCAAAATGGCGCGAATTACACCGTGGTCTTTACCATCAATGCCGATGCACCGCCGCCGCCTCCACCGCCGGTAGTGGCGAAACGGGTGGAACAGCCGATGGTTGCGCCGCGTCCTTCCGAGCCGGCGCGCAATCCGTTCAAAGCGCAAAATGATCGCATCACCGGCGTGACCAGCAGCAATACGGTAACGCGTCCTGCGGCGCGCGCCCGTGCGGTGACGAGTGACGAAAAAGTGATCATCGCCATTGATGCCGGACACGGTGGGCAAGATCCTGGCGCAATTGGCCCCGGCGGCACGCGTGAGAAAAACGTCACCATCTCGATTGCGCGCAAACTGCGTGCGTTGCTGAATGACGACCCGATGTTTAAAGGCGTCATGACGCGTGACGGGGATTATTTTATCTCGGTGATGGGGCGCTCTGACGTTGCCCGTAAGCAAAACGCTAACTTCCTGGTGTCGATTCATGCGGACGCTGCACCAAATCGCAGTGCGACAGGTGCCTCGGTGTGGGTGCTGTCGAACCGTCGCGCCAACAGCGAAATGGCGAACTGGCTCGAAGAGCACGAGAAACAGTCCGAGCTGCTCGGCGGCGCGGGTGATGTGCTGGCGAACAGCCAGTCCGACCCGTATCTCAGCCAGGCGGTGCTGGATTTACAATTCGGTCATTCTCAGCGCGTCGGGTATGATGTGGCAACTAACGTCATCGGCCAGCTCCAGCGCGTGGGGGCGATACATAAACGCCGTCCTGAACATGCCAGTTTAGGGGTGTTGCGCTCACCGGATATCCCGTCGATCCTGGTCGAAACCGGTTTTATCAGTAATAACGGCGAAGAACGTTTACTGGCGAGCGACAGCTATCAGCAGGAAATCGCCGATGCCATTTATAACGGCTTGCGTAATTACTTTGCGGCCCATCCGCTGCAGTCTGCGCCGCAAGGCGGCGCGGGCCAAACCGCCAGTGCCTCTCTGCCTGGCGAAATGAGCGCAACCCACTAAGGAGACATCATGCCGATTCAGGTTCTGCCGCCGCAGCTTGCGAACCAAATCGCCGCCGGTGAGGTGGTGGAGCGTCCTGCATCGGTCGTGAAAGAGCTGGTTGAAAACAGTCTCGATGCGGGCGCCACCCGCATTGATATTGATATCGAACGCGGTGGCGCAAAGCTTATCCGTATTCGTGACAACGGTTGTGGCATCAAAAAAGACGAGCTGGCGCTGGCGCTGGCCCGTCACGCCACCAGCAAAATTGCCTCGCTCGACGATCTGGAAGCCATTATCAGCCTCGGTTTTCGCGGCGAGGCGCTGGCCAGTATCAGCTCCGTTTCCCGTCTGACGCTCACCTCCCGCACCGCTGAACAGCAGGAAGCCTGGCAGGCTTATGCAGAAGGGCGGGACATGGATGTGACGGTGAAACCTGCGGCCCATCCGGTGGGCACGACGCTTGAAGTGCTGGACCTGTTCTACAACACCCCGGCGCGCCGCAAGTTTATGCGCACTGAAAAGACCGAATTTACCCATATTGATGAGATCATTCGCCGTATCGCGCTGGCGCGTTTTGACGTCACCATCAACCTGAGCCATAACGGCAAGGTGATGCGTCAGTACCGCGCGGTGGCGGAAGGCGGGCAAAAAGAGCGTCGATTAGGGGCGATATGTGGCACGGCGTTCCTGGAACAGGCGCTGGCGATTGAGTGGCAGCATGGCGATTTAGCGATGCGCGGCTGGGTGGCCGATCCTAAAGCGATGAATGCGACGCTGGCGGATATTCAGTATTGCTACGTTAATGGCCGTATGATGCGCGACCGGCTGATTAACCATGCCATCCGCCAGGCCTGCGAAGATAAGCTTGGCGCGGATCAGCAGCCTGCATTTGTGCTCTATCTTGAAATCGATCCGCATCAGGTGGATGTCAACGTCCATCCGGCCAAGCATGAAGTGCGTTTCCACCAGTCGCGGCTGGTGCACGATTTTATCTACCAGGGCGTGTTGAGTGTGTTGCAGCAGCAAGCGGAACCGACGCTACCGCTGGAAGACGAAACGCTTGCGGTGCGCACAGTCCCGGAAAACCGTATTGCCGCAGGGCGCAATCAGTTTGCTGAACCTGCGGTCGCGCGCCAGCCTGATGCGCCGCGCTACGCTACGGCCACGCATACCAGCACCCCGCGTCCGACCGGGGCGAATTATCCCCATGCCCCGGCGTATCAAAAACAACAGGGTGCGTTGTACAGCAAATTGCTTGATACTCCAGCGGTGGAGCGGAAAGAGAATGTCGCGCAATCCGCGCCCGCGCTGGACGGGCACAGCCAGAGTTTTGGGCGCGTATTAACGATCATCGCGCCGGAGACGGCGCTGCTTGAGCGCGACGGCCATCTTGCGCTGCTGGCCTTACCCGTGGCGGAGCGCTGGCTGAAACAAGCACAACTGACCCCCGGAGCTAACGCCGCGTGTGCTCAGCCGCTGTTAATTCCGGTACGGATAAAAATATCGACGCAAGAGTCCGCGATTCTGAAGCGCACTCAGGCCCTGTTGGCAGAAATGGGTATTGAATTTGTGCTTGAGGCGCAACATGTGATTATTCGCGCGGTGCCTTTACCCTTACGCCAACAAAATTTACAAAACTTGATTCCTGAACTGATAGGCTACCTGGCGCAGCAAACAACGATTGATGCCGCCAATACCGCGCAGTGGATTGCCCGCCATCTGGCGAGCGACCATCATCCGTGGAGTATGGCCCAGGCCATCACCGTGCTGGCAGAAGTTGAACGTCTTTGTCCAAATCTGGTCAAAGCTCCGCCGGGTGGTTTATTACAACGTGTTGATTTACATTCGGCGATGAACGCCCTGAAAGATGAGTGATGTGAGTAAGGCGAGCCTGCCTAAGGCAATTTTCTTAATGGGGCCGACGGCCTCGGGTAAAACGGCGTTAGCGATTGAGCTACGTAAAGTTTTGCCAGTAGAGTTGATTAGCGTCGACTCCGCCCTTATTTATCAAGGGATGGATGTGGGTACGGCGAAGCCAAATGCAGAAGAACTGCGCGCGGCACCGCACCGGTTGCTGGATATTCTCGACCCGGCACAGGCCTATTCGGCAGCGGATTTCCGCCGCGATGCGCTGGCGCAAATGGCCGAGATCACCGCGGCGGGACGAATACCGCTGTTGGTTGGCGGAACAATGCTCTATTTCAAGGCGCTGCTGGAGGGATTATCTCCCCTGCCATCGGCAGACCCGGAAGTTAGAGCAAAGATTGAGCAGCAGGCGGCAGAGCAAGGATGGGTGGCGTTGCACCAGCAGCTGGAAGAGATTGATCCGGTTGCCGCAGCGCGGATTCATCCAAATGATCCGCAAAGGCTTTCCCGGGCACTGGAAGTTTTTTTCATTTCGGGTAAAACTTTAACGGAACTGACGCAAACGTCAGGAGAAGCTCTGCCGTATCAGGTGCATCAGTTCGCCATCGCCCCGGCGAGCCGTGAACTGCTCCATCAACGAATTGAGCAGCGTTTTCATCAGATGTTGGCTTCAGGTTTTGAAGCAGAAGTGCGGGCGCTATTTGCTCGCGGAGATTTGCATACGGATATGCCTTCCATTCGTTGTGTCGGATATCGCCAGATGTGGTCATACATTGAAGGCGAGATTTCATACGATGAAATGGTTTATCGAGGTGTTTGCGCCACCAGACAGTTAGCGAAGCGCCAGATGACCTGGTTGCGAGGCTGGGACGGAATCCACTGGTTAGACAGTGAAAAGCCTGAACAGTCTTACAACGAAGTTTTACAGGTAGTGGGTGATATCGCAGACTGAATGTGTACAATTAAGTCGTATCGTGCGCAATTTTTCAGAATCGCAAGGTTCTAAGTACAAAACAAGCATATAAGGAAAAGATAGAATGGCTAAGGGGCAATCTTTACAAGATCCGTTCTTGAACGCATTGCGTCGTGAACGTGTTCCAGTTTCTATTTATTTGGTGAATGGTATTAAGCTGCAAGGTCAGATTGAGTCTTTCGATCAGTTCGTGATTCTGTTGAAAAACACGGTCAGCCAGATGGTCTATAAGCACGCTATTTCTACTGTTGTTCCGTCTCGCCCGGTATCTCATCACAGCAACAACGCTGGCGGCGGCACTGGTAGTAACTACCATCATGGCAGCAACGCGCAGGGTTCTTCTGCACCAGCGCAGGACAGCGAAGAAACCGAATAAGGTTACTCGCTGTTTTTCCACACGGGGAGCCAGGTTTTCTGCGTTCCCCGCTGATCTATTTTAAGGAATTTACGCTTGTTTGACCGTTATGATGCTGGTGAGCAGGCGGTACTGGTACACATCTATTTTTCGCAAGACAAAGATATGGAAGATCTCCAGGAGTTTGAAGCTCTGGTCTCTTCCGCCGGTGTCGAAGCAATGCAGGTGATTACCGGTAGCCGTAAAGCGCCGCACCCAAAGTATTTTGTTGGTGAAGGTAAAGCAGTCGAAATTGCGGAAGCCGTAAAAGCAACCGGCGCGTCCGTCGTGCTGTTTGATCACGCGCTATCTCCGGCTCAAGAGCGTAACCTGGAAGCCCTGTGCGAATGCCGCGTTATCGATCGTACAGGACTGATATTAGACATTTTTGCTCAACGTGCACGTACCCATGAGGGGAAATTGCAGGTTGAGCTGGCGCAATTGCGTCATCTGGCAACGCGCCTCGTGCGCGGCTGGACCCACCTTGAAAGGCAAAAGGGCGGGATTGGTTTGCGTGGCCCTGGTGAAACCCAGCTCGAAACCGACCGTCGACTGCTGCGTGGCCGTATTACCCAGATCCTCTCACGTCTGGCAAGAGTCGAAAAACAGCGTGAGCAAGGACGTCGTTCGCGAACGAAAGCTGACATCCCGACGGTGTCGCTGGTGGGGTATACCAACGCCGGTAAATCCACCCTGTTTAACCAGATCACTGATGCCAGCGTCTATGCTGCAGACCAGCTGTTTGCGACCCTTGACCCCACGCTTCGTCGTATCGACGTAGCGGATGTTGGTGAAACGGTGCTGGCGGATACGGTAGGGTTTATTCGTCATTTGCCTCACGATCTGGTCGCTGCATTTAAAGCGACGTTGCAGGAGACGCGACAGGCGACACTGCTACTGCACATCATTGATGCCGCGGATGTTCGCGTGCAGGAAAACATCGACGCTGTGAATACCGTGCTCGAAGAGATCGACGCGCACGAGATCCCAACGCTGTTGGTGATGAACAAGATTGATATGCTGGACGATTTTGAACCGCGTATCGATCGAGATGAAGAGAACAAACCAATTCGGGTCTGGCTTTCTGCCCAGACCGGAGTCGGTGTGCCACTGCTTTTCCAGGCTTTGACAGAACGTCTTTCCGGTGAGGTCGCTCAGCACACGCTGCGCTTACCGCCACAGGAAGGCAGGCTGCGTAGCCGGTTTTATCAGCTTCAGGCGATAGAAAAAGAGTGGATGGAGGATGACGGCAGCGTGGGGATGCAGGTGCGTATGCCGATCGTTGACTGGCGTCGCCTCTGTAAACAAGAACCTACGCTGGTGGACTACGTTGTCTGATCAGAAAAAGGTTTAAACAAGGCCTGAAAAAATTCGCCCTTGCATAACAAATATGGAGCATATACATGGCGTGGAATCAGCCCGGTAATAACGGACAAGACCGCGACCCGTGGGGAAGCAGCAATAATCAAGGCGGCAACTCTGGGGGAAATGGCAACAAAGGTGGTCGCGAGCAGGGGCCTCCTGATCTGGACGATATCTTCCGCAAACTGAGCAAAAAGCTTGGTGGTTTTGGCGGTGGTAAAGGTTCTGGCTCCGGTGGAAATTCCACCCAAGGGCCGCGCCCGCATATGGGTGGCCGCGTAGTGGGGATTGTTGCCGCTGCGGTGGTGATCATTTGGGCTGCGAGCGGGTTCTATACCATCAAAGAAGCTGAGCGCGGTGTGGTCACTCGCTTCGGTAAATTTAGCCATCTGGTTGAGCCGGGTCTGAACTGGAAGCCAACGTTTGTCGATAACGTGACCGCGGTTAACGTGGAATCGGTTCGCGAACTGGCCGCGTCCGGCGTGATGCTGACCTCTGATGAGAACGTGGTTCGCGTTGAGATGAACGTGCAGTATCGCGTCACCGATCCGCAGCACTATCTGTTCAGCGTGACCAGTGCGGATGACAGTCTGCGTCAGGCAACCGACAGCGCTCTGCGCGGTGTGATCGGTAAATACACCATGGACCGTATTCTGACGGAAGGTCGTACCGTTATTCGTAGCGATACCCAGCGCGAGCTGGAAGAGACTATTCGTCCGTACAACATGGGTATTACCCTGCTGGACGTCAACTTCCAGGCTGCTCGTCCGCCGGAAGAGGTGAAAGCCGCGTTTGATGATGCGATTGCCGCGCGTGAAAACGAACAGCAATACATTCGTGAAGCAGAAGCCTATACCAACGAAGTGCAGCCGCGTGCGAACGGTCAGGCACAGCGTATTCTCGAAGAAGCGCGTGCGTACAAAACGCAGACCATCCTGGAAGCCCAGGGTGAAGTGGCTCGCTTTGCGAAGATCCTGCCGGAATATAAAGCTGCCCCGGAAATTACCCGTGAGCGTCTGTATATCGAGACCATGGAGAAAGTGCTGAGCCACACCCGTAAAGTGCTGGTCAATGACAGCAAAGGTGGCAACCTGATGGTGCTTCCGCTGGACCAGATGCTGAAAGGCGGTAATGCGCCTGCGGCAAAGCAGGATAACAGCGGAGCGAACAATCTGCTGCGCCTGCCGCCTGCTTCCGGCAGCAACTCCAGCGCCAATACCTCGTCTTCTTCAAGCGATGGTGACATCATGGACCAACGCCGCGCCAACGCGCAGCGTAACGACAGCCAGCGTCAGGGGGAATAACGATGCGTAAGTCAGTTATTGCGATTATCATCATCGTGCTGGTCGTACTTTATACCTCGATCTTTGTGGTCAAAGAGGGTGAACGCGGGATTACTCTGCGCTTTGGCAAAGTACTGCGTGACGATGAAAACAAACCGCTGGTCTTTGAGCCAGGTCTGCACTTCAAGATGCCGATGATTGAATCAGTGAAAACGCTCGACGCGCGTATTCAGACCATGGATAACCAGGCTGACCGTTTCGTCACCAAAGAGAAAAAAGACCTGATCGTCGATTCTTATATCAAATGGCGTATCAGCGATTTTAGCCGTTACTATCTGGCTACGGGCGGCGGCGACGTTTCCCAGGCGGAAGTACTGCTGAAACGTAAGTTCTCTGACCGTCTGCGTTCTGAAATTGGTCGTCTGGATGTGAAAGACATCGTGACCGATTCTCGTGGTCGTCTGACGCTTGAAGTGCGTGACGCGCTGAACTCCGGTTCTGCGGGTACAGAAGATGAAGTGACCACGCCAGCCGCAGATGATGCGATTGCGAAAGCCGCTGAACGTGTTCAGGAAGAGACCAACGGCAAAGTGCCGGTGATCAACCCGAACAGTATGGCTGCACTCGGTATTGAAGTGGTTGACGTGCGTATCAAGCAGATCAACCTGCCTGCTGAAGTGTCCGAAGCGATCTACAACCGTATGCGCGCTGAGCGTGAAGCGGTAGCCCGTCGCCATCGTTCACAGGGCCAGGAAGAAGCGGAAAAACTGCGCGCCACTGCCGATTACGAAGTGACGAAAACACTGGCAGAATCTGAACGTCAGGGCCGCATTATGCGCGGTGAAGGCGATGCAGAAGCCGCGAAACTGTTTGCCGATGCATTTAGCCAGGATCCGGATTTCTATGCCTTTATCCGTAGCCTGCGTGCGTATGAAAACAGCTTCCAGAGCAACCAGGATGTGATGGTATTGAGTCCTGACAGCGATTTCTTCCGTTATATGAAGACGCCAGGCAACGCCACACGATAAACTCAGCTCCGTTTGAGTTTTCAAACCACCGCTCTTAACGGAGCGGTGGTTTTCTTTTATAAGGAACCAAAATGAATTCAACTATTCTGCTGGCGCTCGCGTTAGTTTTGGTGCTGGAAGGTCTGGGTCCGATGCTGTATCCGCGCGCCTGGCGTCGAATGATCGCCACCATGAGTCAACTGCCGGATAATATTTTACGTCGTTTTGGCGGGGGTCTTGTGGTTGCGGGAGTGGTGATCTACTACATGTTGAGGAAAACGATTGGCTGATCAAAAATTGGTCGGATTTGCCTTGTGATGTGGGCAAAAAGTGCTGTAACTCTGAAAAAGCGGTGGTAGAATCCATTTTTAAGCAATCGGTGATTTTGAAAATGGGTAACAACGTTGTCGTACTGGGCACCCAATGGGGTGACGAAGGTAAAGGGAAGATTGTCGATCTTCTGACTGAACGTGCTAAATATGTTGTACGCTATCAGGGTGGTCACAATGCTGGCCATACTCTCGTAATCAACGGTGAAAAAACCGTCCTCCATCTTATTCCATCAGGCATTCTTCGTGAAAATGTGACCAGCATCATCGGTAACGGTGTTGTGCTGTCTCCTGCTGCGCTGATGAAAGAGATGAAAGGCCTGGAAGACCGTGGTATCCCGGTTCGTGAGCGTCTGCTGCTCTCCGAAGCCTGTCCGCTGATCCTCGACTATCACGTTGCGCTGGACGTGGCGCGTGAAAAAGCGCGCGGCGCGAAAGCTATCGGCACGACTGGCCGTGGCATCGGTCCAGCTTACGAAGATAAAGTCGCCCGTCGCGGTCTGCGCGTTGGCGACCTGTTCGACAAAAACACCTTCGCTGAAAAACTGAAAGAAGTGATGGAATATCACAACTTCCAGCTGGTGAACTTCTACAAAGCTGACGCCGTTGACTACCAGAAAGTGCTGGACGATGTCATGGCGGTGGCTGACATCCTGACCGGTATGGTTGTGGATGTTTCCGATCTGCTGGACCAGGCGCGTAAGCGTGGCGATTTCGTCATGTTTGAAGGCGCGCAGGGTACGCTGCTGGATATCGACCACGGTACCTATCCGTACGTCACCTCCTCTAACACCACCGCGGGTGGCGTAGCGACCGGTTCCGGCCTGGGTCCTCGCTATGTGGATTATGTTCTGGGGATCATCAAAGCTTACTCCACGCGCGTGGGTGCGGGTCCATTCCCGACTGAGCTGTTTGATGAAACTGGCGAGTTCCTGTGCAAGCAAGGTAACGAGTTTGGCGCGACCACCGGTCGTCGTCGTCGTACCGGCTGGCTGGACGCCGTTGCTGTGCGTCGTGCCGTGCAGATCAACTCCCTGTCTGGCTTCTGCCTGACCAAGCTGGACGTGCTGGACGGCCTGAAAGAAGTGAAAATCTGTGTTGCCTACCGTATGCCGGATGGCCGTGAAGTGACCACCACTCCACTGGCTGCCGACGACTGGGAAGGCATCGAGCCAATCTACGAAACCATGCCAGGCTGGTCAGAAACCACCTTTGGCGTGAAAGAGCGTAGTGGCTTGCCGAAAGCGGCGCTGGATTATATCAAGCGCATTGAAGAACTGACCGAAGTGCCGATTGATATTATCTCTACCGGCCCGGACCGTACTGAAACGATGATTCTGCGCGACCCGTTCGACGCATAATTTCGTGACCGTTGGCCTGCGGGGTAACCTGCGGGCCAGATTAGCGTCGTTCCATCTGGCAATAGCCCCCTGATTCCCGCTTTTCCCTCCTTTCAGTCTAAATAAATTCGCCGTTAACTATCTGGCTGGTTTATCATCATTATTGAATATCTCTGCGGTCTGACCGCGTTTTTTCCCTTTTCCTGAGGTTGATGTGCAGTTAACGAGTTTCACCGATTACGGCTTGCGTGCGCTGATCTACATGGCGTCGTTGCCACAAGGACAGATGACCAGTATCTCTGAGGTGACAGAGGTCTACGGCGTGTCCCGTAATCATATGGTCAAAATAATCAATCAACTTAGCCGTGCGGGATACGTGACTGCCGTCCGCGGGAAAAACGGGGGGATTCGTCTCGGTAAACCAGCACAGAGTATTCGTGTTGGGGATGTGGTACGTGAACTCGAGCCATTGACTCTGGTGAACTGCAGCAGCGAGTTCTGCCACATCACCCCCGCTTGCCGCCTGAAACAGGCGCTTTCTAAGGCTGTGCAAAGTTTTCTCAAGGAACTGGATAACTACACGCTGGCCGATTTGGTTGAAGAGAATCAACCGCTGTATAAATTATTGCTGGTGGAATGAAGAAAATTTCCACCGGAGCTGACAACGGAGGAACCGACATGTCACATGATCCTTTCCAGGAACGCGAAGCAGAAAAGTACGCGAATCCTATCCCAAGCCGCGAGTTCATCATCGAACACTTAACAAAACGCGAAAAGCCCGCCAATCGTGAAGAACTTGCCGTTGAATTAAATATTGAAGGTGAAGAGCAAATTGAAGCCCTTCGCCGCCGTCTGCGCGCCATGGAGCGTGACGGGCAACTGGTCTTTACCCGTCGCCAGTGCTATGCGCTGCCGGAGCGCCTCGATTTGCTGAAGGGCGTCGTTATCGGTCACCGCGACGGTTTCGGCTTCCTGCGCGTTGAAGGCCGTAAGGACGATCTCTACCTTTCGTCCGAACAGATGAAGATGTGCATCCATGGCGATCAAATTCTGGCGCAGCCGCTGGGGGCCGATCGTAAAGGCCGCCGCGAAGCGCGCGTGGTTCGCGTGCTGGTACCGAAAACCAGCCAGATCGTCGGGCGTTACTTCACCGACGCGGGCGTGGGCTTTGTGGTGCCGGACGACAGCCGTCTGAGCTTCGATATCCTGATCCCGCCTGAAGAGGTGATGGGCGCGCGTATGGGCTTTGTGGTGGTGGTTGAACTTACCCAGCGCCCGACGCGTCGCACCAAAGCGGTCGGTAAAATCGTCGAAGTGCTGGGCGATAACATGGGCACCAGCATGGCTGTCGATATGGCGCTACGCACCCATGAAATTCCTTACGTCTGGCCGACAGCCGTTGAAGAACAAATTAAAGATCTGAAAGAACAGGTTCCGGAAGAGGCCAAAGTGGGCCGCGTGGATCTGCGCGATCTGCCGCTGGTCACCATTGATGGCGAAGATGCCCGCGACTTCGATGACGCGGTCTTCTGCGAGAAAAAACGCGGCGGCGGCTGGCGTTTATGGGTGGCGATTGCCGACGTCAGCTATTACGTCCGCACCAACACCCCGCTGGACAACGAAGCGCGCAGTCGTGGCACGTCTGTCTACTTCCCGTCGCAGGTCGTTCCAATGCTGCCGGAAGTGCTGTCCAACGGACTGTGCTCACTCAATCCGCAGGTTGATCGTCTGTGTATGGTCTGTGAAATGACCATCTCCACCAAAGGGCGCTTAACCGGCTACAAATTCTATGAAGCGGTGATGAGCTCGCATGCCCGCCTGACGTACACCAAAGTCTGGCACATGTTGCAGGGCGACCAGGAGCTGCGTGAGCAATATGCGCCGCTGGTTAAACACATCGAAGAGCTGCATAACCTCTACAAAGTGCTGGATCAGGCGCGCGAAGAGCGCGGCGGGATCTCGTTTGAGAGCGAAGAGGCGAAGTTCATCTTTAACGCTGAACGTCGTATCGAGCGTATCGAACAGACACAGCGTAATGATGCGCACAAACTGATTGAAGAGTGCATGATCCTGGCGAATATTTCAGCGGCACGTTTCGTTGAAAAAGCCAAGGAGCCTGCGCTGTTCCGTATTCACGATAAGCCAACCACAGAAGCGATTACCGCCTTCCGTTCGGTGCTGGCGGAGCTGGGGCTTGAGCTGCCGGGCGGTAACAAGCCTGAACCGCGCGATTACGCCGAGCTGCTCGAATCCATCGGCGATCGTCCTGATGCGGAAATGCTGCAAACCATGCTGCTTCGCTCTATGAAACAGGCGATTTACGATCCGGAAAACCGCGGTCACTTCGGCCTGGCGCTGCAGTCTTATGCGCACTTTACCTCGCCGATTCGTCGTTACCCGGATCTGTCGCTGCACCGCGCCATTAAGTATCTGCTGGCGCAAGAGCAGGGGCATAAAGGCAATACTACGGAAACGGGCGGCTACCACTACTCCATGGAAGAGATGCTCCAGCTGGGTCAGCACTGTTCCATGGCGGAACGTCGCGCCGACGAAGCCACCCGCGATGTCGCGGACTGGCTGAAGTGTGACTTCATGCTGGATCAGGTAGGCAACGTCTTTAAAGGCGTGATTGCCAGCGTCACCGGCTTTGGCTTCTTTGTACGTCTCGACGAGCTGTTTATCGACGGCCTGGTCCACGTTTCATCGCTGGATAACGATTACTACCGCTACGATCAGGTAGGACAGCGTCTGACGGGCGAATCCGGCGGCCAGACTTACCGTCTGGGCGATCGCGTTGAAGTGAAGGTTGAAGCCGTTAACATGGACGAACGTAAGATTGATTTCAGCCTGATCTCAAGCGAGCGTGCGCCACGTAATGTGGGGAAAACCGAGCGCGAAAAAGCAAGAAAAGGCGCGAACGGTAAAACCAGCGGCAAACGCCGCCAGACGGGTAAAAAAGTGAACTTCGAACCGGACAGCGCTTTCCGTGGTGATAAGGGCAAATCAACGCCAAAACCACCGAAAGCGAAGAAAGAGAAGAGCGCGAAAAAGCCGTCGGCGAAGACCCAGAAAATAGCCGCTGCGACCAAAGCGAAGCGCGCTGCAAAGAAAAAAGTGGCGGAATAATTTCCTCCTTATAACCCCTGCCAGCCGGCGGGGGTTATTCTTTTTAGCCGTAAGTCATTCCAGAACAGAATAGATATTTCTCCCTTCCCCCTATATTTCCTGCTTAGTGAATTTTCAGTAATCGTTATTTATTATTTTTGATTAGCCATGTCAGGCAGATGTGTATAGTGAATTTCACTTACCGATTGAACCCCTTTATTTGCAAGGAGCGTTTATGCATCTCGCCCGTTTTCCCCGCGTTTCTCTTGGCCATTTTCCCACTCCGCTTGAGCCACTGGAAAATTTAACGAAATTATTAGGCGGACCCAAAATATGGATCAAACGAGACGATGCCACGGGCCTGGCGAGCGGCGGGAATAAAACCCGAAAACTGGAGTTTTTGCTCGCGGATGCGCAGGTCAAAAATGCCGATGTGATCATTACCCAGGGGGCAACGCAATCTAACCACGTACGTCAGACGATTGCCGGAGCGGCGCGTCTTGGCTTACAGGCGAAAGCCTTGCTGGAAAAGCGCGTCAACGATTTCGGCGACGATTATCAGCGCTCGGGTAATGTGTTGCTCGACAAGCTGCTGGGCGGGGAGATTGTGGCTCACCTGCCGGGTGGAACTGATATGCAGCAGGCGATGGAAGAGTACGCCGCCACGCTGCGAGATAAGGGGCATAACCCGTATATCATCCCCGGCGGGGGCTCAAATCCGATTGGGGCGCTGGGCTATGTCGCCTGCGCTGAAGAGTTGCTCTATCAGTCGTCACAGCGGCGGCTTCGCATTGACCATGTCGTTCATGCCACAGGGAGCACCGGCACGCAGGCCGGGCTTGTCGCGGGCTTCACGGCCACCAACAGCCATGTACCGGTGCTGGGGATCAGTGTGCGAGCGCCAAAAGCGAAACAGGAAGAGAACGTCTGGAATCTGGCATCACGCACGCTCGACCTGTTGGGTGTCGCGGGAGAGCTGCGAAGAGACGCCGTTGTGGCCAACAGCGACTATGTGGGCGATGGCTACGGCCTGCCCACCGACGGCACGCTGGAGGCGCTCACGCTGCTGGCGCGCCATGAGGGCATCCTGCTCGATCCGGTCTATTCCGCGAAAGGGTTCGCCGGGCTTATCGACCTGATTCGTAAAGGACATTTCCGCCAGGACGAAAACGTCGTCTTCATCCATACCGGCGGCTCCGCGGGATTGTTCGGTTATCGTCAGCTTTTTGAGGCTCATCCACACCATGGCTAAGCCTTTTTTGCTGGGGGTGCTGGGCGGGATGGGGCCGCTGGCGACGCTGGATTTTCAGCGGCTGCTCCTGGCTTCAACGCCTGCGCAGAACGATCAGCAGCATCTGCCCACGGTCGTCTGGAATGTGCCGCAAATTGCGGATCGACAAAAAGCGCTGGCCGGCGCGGGTCCGTCGCCGCTGCCGCAGTTACTTCACGCGACTGAAATGCTGAATCGGGCAGGGGCGAGCCATATCGCGATCCCCTGCAACACGGCGCATCACTGGTATGACGCGCTAAGCGCCGCGAGCGATGCGCCGATTTTGCATATTGTCGATGCCACGCTTGCCGCGCTAAAGCAGGAGGCCGACCGTCCACAGCGGGTGGGCATTATCGCCACCAAAGGGACGCTTGAGGCGGGATGGTATCAGCAAAAGATGGCTGCAGAAGGCATCGAGGTCATTGAACCGACAGCGGATGAACTGACCGGGTGGTTTGTGCCGGGATGCTATGCGGTGAAACGTGGGGCGCTGGAAGAAGGCGGTGCGCTGCTGGTGCGTCAGGCCCACGCCCTGTTTGAGCGCGGTGCGCAAAAGCTGGTGCTGGCCTGTACGGAAGTTCCCGTTGCGCTCGACGCTGTCAATGCCCCATTCCTTGACCTTACTTTCGATCCGGCGCGAGCGCTGGCTGAACGATGTTCGCAATTATGGCAGGCCCGATAAGATTGAAAAAATATACGCTGTCCGTTTATTAGCGGGCGTGAAAATAGTTTCCTCGAAGGATAAATAATATGAAGAAAAGTCTCTGCTTATTAATTGCAGCGGGTGGTCTATGGGTTAATACCAGCTTTGCGGATTCGCCAGCGGAAGTTCGCGTGGCTTACAGCGGTGGCTCTCAGGTATTAATGCTGGCGAAAGCGGACGGTTCTCTGGATAAAGCCTTAAACAGTAAAGTGAACTGGGTGCAATTTGCTTCGGGTGCTGACGCATTAAGTTATTTTGCCAGTGATGCCATTGATATTGCTAACTTCGGTTCAAGCCCGGCAACCGCCGGAATTGTCAGAAAGCTGCCGGTGGAAATTATTGGCGTTTCCGGGGTGATCGCCAGCTATGAGCGTTTAATCGGAAAAGACGGAGTGACCAGCATCAAGGATATTGAAGGCAAACGCGTCGCCTATCCGCCGAACTCAACGGCGCAATATGCCCTCGAAGCCGCCATTAGCGTCAATAAACTGGATCGCAGCAAAATCACTCTACTGCCGTTGCGCCCGGCTGAAATGGTCGCGGCCTGGAAACGAGGCGACATTGACGCCGGTTACGTCTGGGCGCCGTTTGCGCAGGAGCTGGAATCCTCCGGTGGGCATCAGGTGTTTGCCACCAAAGATCTGCAGAAAGATGGCTATCTGATTTACAACAACTATGTGGTGCGTAAAGCCTTCGCGGAAAAGTATCCGCAAGCGGTAACGGCCTTCCTGCGAGTGCATCAGCAGAAGGTGGATGAGTTCAGGAAAGATCCGGAGCGCGCGGCCGCCATTGTGGCAAAAGAGGTGGGGGCCCCAGTGACTACGGCTGCCAATACCCTTGGCGGGCTGGAGTATCCGACGTTGACACAGCAGGGTACGGCAGACTGGCTGGGTAACGGGACGCAAACCAGCGACAGCGGAATCGGCAAAGCCCTGACCAAAACGTCGCAATTTCTCGCGGGCATCGGTGAGATCCGCAAGCGTGATATCCCGGCGAACTGGGATAGCGCCATTGATTCGCGCTACATTCGTGACGCGGCGGTAGCAGCGCAATGAAATTGAGTCACCACATCGCCATCAGCATTTTTTCGGTGGCGGTCTTCTTTATCCTCTGGCAGGTGGCGGCAATGCGGCAGTGGGTGGACCCGCTGCTGCTGCCCTCTCTGACCGATATTGGCTTGACCACCGAAGAGCTGCTGGCCGACGGCTATCGACAGGTTCCGCTTTGGGAGCATATCGCCGTCAGCCTGGCGCGCGCGCTCAGCGCATTTTCGGTGGCGATCGCCATCGGCATCCCGCTGGGATTGCTGATGGGGCTGTCTGACGGGCTTTCTGCGGTGCTGAATCCGTTTGTCCAGTTTCTGCGCCCGTTGCCGAAAATCGCGCTGATCCCGCTGGCCGTGGTCTGGCTGGGAATTGGCGAGGCCTCTAAATTTTTCCTGATCTTTATCGCCACCTTTTTAAGCGTCGTGGTCGGCGCTGCTGCAGCCGTTGAGCGCATCGGGCGCTCGCGCATTCGTGTGGCGCAAACTCTGGGCGCATCCCGCAGGCAGATTTTCCTTCGCGTGGTGTTACCGGATGCGCTGCCGGATCTTTTCACCACCGTCAGGTTATCAATTGGAATTGGCTGGACGTCGCTGATTGCAGCAGAGATGGTCGCGGCCAGTTCCGGGCTTGGCTGGATGGTCATTAACGCCAGTTCCTATCTGCGAACAGACATTGTCATGCTTGGCATTCTGCTGCTCGGAGGGATTGGCTATTTACTGGATCTATTACTGCTGGGGCTGCAACGGCTGTTTGTCCCGTGGGCGGGGAAAGAATAATGAGTGCTATCACGCTGGAAAATGTTTCGCTCTCCTTTGCAGCGAAACCGCAGCCGTTCACGGTGCTGGAGGATATCAGCCTGTCGCTGAACACGGGGGAGTTTGTGGTTTTACTGGGGCCATCCGGCTGCGGGAAGTCCACGATTCTGAACCTGGTGGCCGGGTTCACTAAGCCCGATCGCGGACGGGTGGCTGCAAACGGGAAAACGGTGCGCCAGCCGGGGCCGGATCGCGGGATGATTTTTCAGCAGCCTAATCTGTTCCCGTGGCTATCCGTTCTTGAAAACGTCACGTTTGGCCCGCGGCTGGGGAAATACCGTAAAGACGAAACCAACGCGCAGGCGCTGGAGTGGCTGGCGCGCGTTGGGCTGAACGGCTTTGAACACCACGCCCCCTGGCAGCTTTCTGGCGGAATGAAGCAGCGTGTTGCGCTGGCTCGCGCATGGCTACCGGGGCCGGAAGTCCTGCTGCTGGACGAGCCTTTTGGGGCGCTGGATGCGCAAACTCGTCTGATGATGCAAGAGCTGCTGCGCGAAGCCTGGCTGGCGACCCGCACCACGCTGCTGTTTGTAACCCACGATGTGGAAGAGGCGCTGTTTCTGGCCGATCGGGTGCTGATCATGTCGGCGAAGCCCGGAAAAATTGTTGAAGAGATCGTCCTGCCTTTTGGCCGCGAAAGGGATATCGAAACCCTGGCTGAACATCCGCGCTATAGCGAGATTAAACATCGCGTGTTGCATCGGGTGCGCCAGGAGGCAAAACGGCATTTAGGGTAAACACAATTCCCGGTGTCGGGAATGAATCAACTGTCATGACTGAGGTGGAAGCAATGAGCACGAGCGAATTACGAGACCGTCTTGAAAAGAGTATTCACCAGCACCGGGATGAGTATGTGGCGATAGCCAAAGATATTCACGCCCATCCCGAAACCGGTAATAACGAATATTACGCCAGCGGCCTGCTGACCGCGCTGCTGGAAAAACACGGCTTTATCGTCACTTCCCATGTTGCAGGACATGAAACGGCTTTTTTCGCCGTCAAAGAGAGCGGTAAGCCTGGCCCAACTATTGCCTATCTGGCGGAATACGATGCGCTGATCGATATCGGACATGCCTGCGGGCACAACATTATCGGCGTGACCAGCATTGCGGCCGCCATCGCCCTCAGCGATACGCTGGAGAGCACCGGTGGCAAAGTAGTGGTGCTGGGCACGCCTGCGGAAGAGGGCGGTTTGCGCGGAAAAGGGGGGCCAAACGGCAACGTTAAAGCCCGGTTCGTTGAGCACGGTTTTCTCAAAGACGTGGACGCGGCGCTGATGGTGCATCCGGCGGGCAAAACGCGGCTTTCCGGTCCGTCGCTGGCCAATAACCATCTTTATTTCCACTTTTACGGTAAGCCGTCGCATGCGGGGAGTTCGCCGCATAAAGGTGTTAACGCGCTGGATGCGCTGGTGCTGCTCTACAACGGGATCAGCGTGCTACGCCAGCAGTTGCCGGACGGCATCCGCGTTCACGGCATCATCACTAATGGCGGCCAGGCACCGAATGTGATCCCGGAGTATGCCTCTGCTCATTACTACATTCGCGCCCATACGCGTGAAGACGTTGTGGCGCTGGAACCGCGTATCCGCGCGATTGCCGAAGGGGTCGCGCTGGCGACGGGGACAACGGTGAAAATTGAGCACCAGGTGGGACCGCGTGATTTCAATATCAACCACGCCCTGAACGACGTGCTGCTGGAAGAGTTCACCGCCGCGGGCGAACACGTTGAGCTGAAAGAGAAAGAGGGGCTGGGTTCCACCGATGCCGGGGATATCAGTCACGCCGTGCCCACTGCCCATCCGTACATCAAGATTGGTCCCGACGATCTCATCGGTCATACCGTCGCGTTTCGCGAAGCCGCTAACTCAGCTCAGGGCTATGACGCGCTGGTGACGGGGGCGCTGGTGCTGGCGCGAACGGGCCTGCGTTTGCTGACCGATACCGCTTTGCTGCAGGACGCCAAAGATGAGTTTGCCGGGCGCACTGCTGCCATCCGGGCCGCTTAACCCTTAACCGGAGTCTTATTACAATGAAAATGCTGTTTTCTGCCGCCACACTTTTACTGGCGGCGGTTTTACCCCTGGGAAGCGTACAGGCGGAAAGCGTGGATCGTAACGCTGTCCTCAATATTGCCTATGGTAATCGTCCGGGAACGCTGGACCCTTACCTGACCACTAACAACGCCACCTCAGACGTGGACCGGCATATCTTCGAAACGCTGTTCACCATTAACGCCAAATTCGAGCCGGTACCTGAACTGGTGCAGAGTTATACCCTCAGCGACGACCGGAAAACCTACACCTTTGTGCTGCGTGACGGGATTCATTTTCACGACGGGCAGCTTCTGACTGCGGATGATGTGGTGGCCTCCATGAACCGCTGGCTGTCGGTGTCAACGCAGGGTAAAGCCAATCTACCGGGCGTGCAGTTCAGCAAAGTGGATGACAAAACCGTGACTTTCACGTTGCCTGCGCCATCGCTGATTACTCTTAACGTCCTGGCGGACGTCAAAAATATCGCGGCGATCATGCCGAAACGAATCATTGATGAGGCTAACAGCAGTAAGAAACCGGTGACGGAACTGACAGGGACCGGGCCGTATAAGCTGGCCGAGTTTAAGCCTGGCGACTACCTGCATCTGACGCGCTATGACCAGTATCAGTCGCGCACGGAGCCTGCGAGCGGATTATCCGGCCAGAAGAAAGCGGACGTGAAGGATATCTGGTTCCGCTATATCACCGATGAGTCCACGCGTCTCGCAGGCGCGATGACCGGTGAATACGATCTGGTGTTCCAGCTGCCGAAAGACAATATTGACACCCTCAGCAGCGCGCCGGATCTGTCGCTGTTTCAGCCGCAGAGCGGCGGTTCACTCATCACCTACCTGTTCAATAAAAACCAGGGCCCCTTCGCCGATGTGAAGCTGCGCCAGGCGTTCAATCTGGCCCTCGACGTTCATCAAACGTTGCTGGCGGGCTACAGCGATCCGCGCTTCTTCAAAGAAGATCCGTCGCTCGGTTTCCCGGATCAGGTGGACTGGTATAGCGAAGCGGGTAAACCCTACTGGAATCAACACAAGCTGGACGAAGCGCGCGCGCTGGTTAAATCCTCCGGTTATCGGGGGGAAGAAGTGGTGATTATTGCCACCAAAGAGTATGCCGAACTGTACAACCTGGCGATTGTGGCCCAACAGGTCCTGAAACAGATTGGGGTGAAATCGCGGCTGGATGTGTATGACTGGCCGACGGTATTGCAGCGTCGCCAGGATCCGAAAAACTTCGATCTCTGCGCGCTGGAGTTCTCTATGCGCCAGGTCTTACACCAGTATCCGTTCCTCGATTCCCGCGCGAAGTTTCCGGGACTGAGCAATAGCCCTGAGATCGACGCCGTGCTGGATGGCATCAAACAAGCTGCCTCTTTGCAAGAAGCGAAACCGCTGGTGGATAAACTCAATGTGCTGAGCTGGCAGTATCTGCCGGTGATTGTGCTGGGACGAACTACGCCGGATGCGGTGGCGATCAAGAAAAACATCAAAGGCTATCAGGATCTGATTGGACCGGTGTTGTGGAATGTGAGCGTAACCCAACCCTGACGGGAGAAGGCGATGAAAAGATATCTGTTTCACCGCCTGCTGGCACTGCTTCCGGTGCTGCTGGTGGTATCGGTAGTGGTGTTCTGTTTGATTCATCTGGCGCCGGGCGATCCGGCGCTGGTTATTCTTGGGAATGATGCCAGCCCGCAGGATATCGCTGCGCTGCGTCAGCAGATGGGGCTGGATCGTCCGCTACTGGCTCAGTTCGTCAGCTGGTTTGGCGAGGTGATTACCGGCGATTTGGGGTATTCGCTGTTTCTGGATACCAGCGTGATGACCTTGTTTTTACAGCATCTGACGCCGACCCTGGCGCTGGCGCTTTATGCGCAGGCCATCGCGCTGGTGCTGGGCCTGGCTGGTGGGGTGATTAGCGCCTGGCAGCATGGCGGTCTGGCAGATCGCGTCATTCGGATGCTGGCCACGTTCGGCATGTCGGTACCGGGTTTTTTACTCGGTCTGTTTCTGATCTTCTTTTTTGCCGTCCAGCTGCGCTGGTTCCCCGTGGTGGGCTATCGCTCCACTAACGAATCGTTCTGGCTCAACGTCTGGTATCTGACGCTACCTGCCTGTGCGCTGGGCTTACGCATTGCGGCACTGATTGCCCGAATGACGCGGGCGGTGATGCTGGATGTGATGCAAGAGCCGTTTATCAGCACCGCGCGGGCGAAAGGCGTACCGGAACGAAAGGTATTGCTGCGCCATACCCTGAAAAACAGCCTGATCCCCATTCTGACCATCTGCGGCGAGTCGTTCGCATCGCTGGTCACCGGCACGATTGTCATTGAAAGCGTGTTCGGTATTCCGGGCGTAGGGTCGCTCATCGTGGACTCCATTGAACGCCGGGATGTGACGGTGATCCAGGGTGTCGTACTGCTGATCACCGTCTGCTACGTCGCGATCAATCTGGCGGTGGATCTGCTGAGTTATCTCGCCGATCCGCGTCTTAGCGTTGACGGGGGTGACAAATGATCCCAACCCGAAATCCGGGCCTGCTGATCTGGCCCGCGGTGCTGATAGCCATTGTGCTGCTCTCCTTTTTTGCCAGCGCGATCAGCCCTTACGATCCCTACAGCATCGATCCGCTCAGCCGGTTGAAGCCTCCCTCTGGCGCGCACTGGTTTGGCACCGATAACTTTGGTCGGGATCTGTTTGTCCGCGTGGCGCTGGCTGTGCGGGTATCGCTCTCGGTGGGGGCGGCGGTGGCGGTGATTGCGGGGATCTCCGGAATGGTCATTGGGCTGCTGTGTGCCTGGTATCGCCCGGTGGATCGCATTCTGATGCGCGTTTGCGATGGTCTGTTTGCTTTCCCTTCGCTGCTGTTGGCTATCGCCATTGTGGGCGTACTTGGGCCGAATATTTCCAATGTGGTGCTGGCGTTGTCGCTGGTCTATGTCCCGTCGATTGCCCGCGTGATCCGCGGTGCGGCGATGGTCATTAAAGAGAAAAACTTTATTGAAGCGCTGCGGGCGCAGGGGGCGAGCGCCTCACGAATCATCTGGCTGCATCTGCTGCCCAACGTGATTTCGCCGTTTATCGTGCAGGTGAGTTGGGTCTTCTCGGTGGCGATCCTGACCGAAGCGGCGCTAAGTTTTCTCGGATCCGGCGTTCCCGCTCCGATGCCCAGCCTTGGCAATCTGCTGCTGGAGGGCAAAGCGGTGATCTTTACCGCCTGGTGGATGACCTTTTTCCCGGGGATCGCCATTGTACTGCTGATCCTGGGGCTGAACATTATCGGCGACGATCTTCGCGACAGCGCCGATCCCGGCCTTAAACCGTTGCCACGCCGGATGCTTCGTCTGTTAAAACAAGGAGGAAGACATGGCTGAACCACTTCTTCGCGTCCGCGATCTGGAGGTCAGTTTTGCCACGCGCCAGGGCGTAATAGCGCCGGTAAGAGGCGTCTCGTTTCAGGTTAATCACCATGAAACCCTGGGCATTATTGGTGAATCGGGCTGCGGAAAAAGCGTAACGGCGCAGGCGCTGATGGGGTTGCTGCCTCCGCGCACCAGCCGTGTGGAAGGGGAGGTTTTTCTGGCGGAGAAAGCGCTGCATTCGCTCCCGGCGAAGGCGCGTCGGCAGATGAGCGGGCGAGAGATGGCGATGATCTTTCAGGACCCGCTGGCCAGCCTGAATCCGGTGATGACGATTAGCCAACAGATTGACGAAAGTCTCCGGCTGCATACGTCACTTTCACGTCTTCAGCGACAGGACAAGATCACGCATCTGCTGGCACAGGTCGGTATCCCCGATCCGGTGCGTTGCGCGGGCGCCTGGCCGCATGAGCTTTCCGGCGGCATGCGACAGCGCGTGATGATCGCCATGGCCGTTGCTGCGTCCCCCTCGCTGCTGATCGCAGATGAACCCACAACGGCGCTCGACGCCACGATTCAGGCGCAAATTCTCGATCTGCTTGATGAGATTAAGCAGCAGACGGGGATGGGCATTGTGATTATCACCCACGATTTGAGCGTGGTGGCGCGCCTGTGTCAGCGCGTGGTGGTGCTGTACGCGGGTCAGGTGGTCGAGGAGACGGACGTGCATTCGCTGTTTGAACGGCCCCGTCATCCGTATACCCGCGCACTGTTGGCCGCTCGCCCCTCGGCGGACCATCCGCCAAAAACGCCGCTGGCAGAAATTGGCGGACAAGTGCCTTCATTACATGCTTTGCCCGAAGGCTGTACTTATGCCGATCGTTGCCCGCTGGCGCAGCCGCGCTGTCGGGCGCAGGCAGCAGAATTGCGCCCGCTGGGTAGCGGAGCACACCTGGTACGCTGCTGGCGAGCCGATGAAACAGGAGGTATCTTGCGATGACGACACCGCTGCTGACAGTTAATCAGCTGTCGAAAACATTTCAGCGCCGTGGACATCCCGTTTGCGCGGTGAATAACGTCAGTTTTAGTCTCAATGCGGGTGAAACCTGGGCACTGGTGGGGGAGTCCGGCAGCGGTAAAAGCACCACCGGACGGCTAGTGCTGGGGCTGACGCCCGCGACGGGCGGAGACGTGCAGTTTGAAGGGCGTTCGCTGAACGGGCTTAATGCCGCAGGCTGGCGTAGCGTGCGACGGGATATGCAGATGATTTTCCAGGATCCGCTCTCCTCGCTCGACCCAAAACGTCGCGTGGGTTATAGCCTGGAAGAGCCGCTGATGATTCACGGAATCGACAGCCGTAAAAAACGGGTTGCTGATATCCTTGAGCAGGTGGGGCTGCGCCCGCAGGATGCCAGCCGTTACCCGCATGAGTTTTCCGGCGGCCAGCGTCAGCGTATCGGCATCGCCAGAGCGCTCATTCTCAAACCGAAACTGATTATCTGCGATGAACCCGTTTCGGCACTGGACGTTTCGATCCAGTCGCAAATTCTCAATCTGCTGATGGCGCTCCAGCGTGAGTACGGGCTGGCGTATCTGTTTATCTCCCACGATTTGAACGTTGTCAGGCACATTGCCGATCGCGTCGGAGTGATGCATCGCGGACAACTTGTCGAGCAGGGTGAGACGGAGCGTATTTTTACTCAACCGGGGCATGACTATACGCGCTATTTACTCAACGCCATTTTGCCCGCGCATCCCGCGAGCGGAGCACCGGTGCGTGCGGTTGCGAACGGTTAACGGTGACAAGAGTCGATTTGAACGCCGTGTCGGTTATAATAGGCGCAAAGAAGTGGGTCATGGCCCTATTAACCCGGCGCTCGCCGCCCCAAATGAGTACCATCAATGAGTGAAATGATTTACGGCATCCACGCGGTGCAGGCCCTGCTGGAGCGCGCACCGGAGCGTTTTCAGGAAGTTTTTATTCTGAAAGGGCGTGAGGACAAACGTCTGCTGCCGCTGATCCATGCGCTGGAAGCTCAGGGCGTGGTGATCCAACTGGCCAGCCGCCAGTTCCTCGATGAGAAAAGTGAGGGCGCAGTACACCAGGGGATTATCGCTCGCGCGAAACCGGGTCGTCAGTATCAGGAAAACGATCTGCCGGATCTGATCGCCCAGTATGATAACCCGTTCCTGCTGATCCTTGACGGGGTTACGGATCCGCATAACCTCGGCGCTTGTCTGCGTAGCGCAGATGCCGCCGGTGTGCATGCAGTCATTGTGCCGCGCGACCGCTCCGCGCAACTCAATGCGACTGCGAAAAAAGTGGCCTGTGGCGCAGCGGAAAACGTGCCGCTGATCCGGGTGACTAACCTGGCGCGTACCATGCGTCAGCTGCAGGAAGAGAATATCTGGATCGTGGGGACGGCTGGCGAAGCCGATCATACGGTCTACCAGAGCAAACTGGCTGGCCGTCTGGCACTGGTCATGGGCGCAGAAGGCGAAGGTATGCGTCGTCTGACCCGTGAGCATTGCGACGAGCTGATCAGCATTCCGATGGCCGGGAGCGTCTCTTCTCTGAACGTCTCTGTGGCAACGGGGATTTGCCTGTTCGAAGCGGTACGTCAGCGCGGGTGATTTTTTGTGCCCGGTAGCGCTTCGCTTACCGGGCCTACAAAAACGTTCAGGCCGGGTCAGGCGAAGCTGCCACCCGGCCAAAAACTACTCTTCTAAAGACCGCAAATGGTCGTCTTTATTGAGCGTCATGAGCGCCGCCATACTCACCACTGCCGTTGCCATCACGTAGTAAGCGGGAATATCCAGATTGCCGGTCTGCTTGATCAGCCCTGTAATAATTAAGCCCGCGCAGCCAGAGAAAATGGCGTTCGACAAAGAATACGCCAGTCCAAGCCCGGTATAGCGCACGCGCGTTGGAAACATCTCCGACAGCATCGCAGGCCCAGGTCCTGCCAGCATTCCCACCAGACCGCCCGCAATGAGTACCACTATCGCTTTCACCGCCAGGGTGCTGGATTCAGCCTGCAAAATCTTCAGCAGTGGCAGGGCAAGGATCAGCAGTAGCGCGGTGGCAATCACCATCACCGTGCGGCGTCCGATCCGATCGCTCAAGATCCCCGACGGAATGATCGTCAGAGCAAAGCCAATATTCGAGATAACCGCAATCAACAGCGCCTGGTTAAAGCCGGTATGCAGCGCCGATTGCAGGTAGGTCGGCATAATCACCAGATAGGTATAACCCGCTGCGGACCACACCATTACGCGGCCAATCCCCATGACGATCGCCTTGAAGGTGGCAGCGGTCTGCGCCCGGGCGACAACCGGCTTCTCCTGCTGTTGGACGAAGCTTGGCGTCTCTTCCATGCTGACGCGCAGCCACAGAGCGACCACACCCATCGGCAGCGCGAGGAAGAACGGAATACGCCACCCCCAGTCGTGCAGCGCTTCTGGCGTGAGCACCGCGGAGAGCAGCGCGACAATGCCAGCGCCGGCTAATAGCCCCAGAGCGACGGTAAAGGACTGCCAGGCGCCATAAAGACCCCGTTTACCGCGCGGGGCAAACTCGGTCATCAGCGACACGGCACCGCCGTACTCGCCGCCCGCAAACAGACCCTGCAGGATGCGCAATCCGGTGATAATCAGCGGTGCGGCAATACCGATGCTGGCATACACCGGAACCATACCAATTGCCGCGGTGGCGAGCGTCATCAGCACCAGCACAATGATCAGCGTCGGCTTACGCCCGATACGATCGCCAATACGCCCAAACACCACGGCACCCAGCGGACGGAAGAAAAAGGCGATAGCAAACGAAGCGTAGGTGAGGATCAGGCTGGTGATCCCCGCTTCGCCCTCAAGCTGGAAAAAATTCTTCGCAATAACGGTGGCCATAAAACCGTACACCGCAAACTCATACCATTCGATGAAGTTGCCAATAGAGCCTGCAATTAAAGCGCGTTTATGCGCATCCGGCGCGGGGTGGGAAGATTGCATAATGATTCTCTTCGAAAAGGTGAGAATAAATTATTCAACAGTTTGCGCAGAGTGAAATAGTTTATTCTTATATTGTGTGACCTGTTTCACGAATGATTTCAGCCAGATCGCCACCGTGTGACCCGACTCCCATGCAGCGATTGCTGGTGCTGTCCATACTTACCTTCATTGCCATTGAAGGAGGGAGACACAATGCACTGGCAGACCCACACCGTCTTCAATCAACCTGTCCCGCTGTCGAACAGTAATCTCTTTCTGTCTGACTGCGCCTTACACGACGCGGTGATTCGGGAAGGGGCCGAATGGGATAGTGAATTGCTTGCCAGCATAGGCCAGCAGCTGGGAACGGCGGAATCGCTGGAGCTGGGCAGGCTTGCCAACGCTAATCCGCCAGAGTTGCTACGTTACGATGCCCGCGGTGAGCGGCTGGATGACGTGCGCTTTCACCCGGCCTGGCATCTGCTGATGCAAGGGCTTTGCGCCAATCGGGTGCACAATCTTGCCTGGGAGGACGAGGCCCGCAAAGGGGCATTTGTCGCCCGCGCCGCGCGCTTTGTTTTGCATGCTCAGGTCGAGGCGGGCACGCTCTGCCCTGTCACGATGACATTTGCCGCTACGCCTTTGCTACAGCAGACGCTGCCCAAACTTTTTCACCCGTGGCTGACGCCGCTGATGAGCGATCGCTACGATCCGCATCTGGCGCCCGGTGGGCAAAAACGCGGGCTGCTTATCGGGATGGGCATGACCGAAAAGCAGGGCGGTTCGGACGTGTTGAGCAATACCACCCGAGCGGAAAAGAGCAGCGACGGCAGCTATCAGCTGACAGGGCATAAATGGTTTTTCTCGGTACCGCAAAGCGATGCGCACCTTGTGCTGGCGCAGGCCAAAGGCGGCCTGTCATGCTTTTTCGTGCCCCGCGTTTTGCCCGACGGGCAGCGCAATGCCGTTCGGCTGGAGCGTCTGAAAGACAAGTTGGGCAATCGCTCGAATGCCAGCAGCGAAGCTGAATTTCACAGCGCCTCGGGCTGGCTGTTGGGCGAAGAGGGTGAAGGCGTCCGTTTGATTCTGAAGATGGGCGGCCTGACGCGCTTCGACTGCGCGCTGGGCAGCCACGGGCTGATGCGCCGCGCGCTGTCCGTCGCGCTTTATCATGCCCATCAGCGGCAGACGTTTGGTAAAAACCTGATCGATCAGCCGCTGATGCGTGAAGTGCTGAGCCGTATGTCGCTTCAGCTGGAAGGGCAGACCGCTTTGCTCTTCCGCCTGGCGCGCGCCTGGGACCGGCGTGACGATCCGCAGGAAGCCGCATGGGCACGCCTCCTGACTCCGGCCGCGAAATACAGCGTCTGTAAAGCGGGGATCCCTTTTGTCGGAGAAGCCATGGAAGTGCTCGGTGGTGTGGGCTATTGCGAAGAGAGCGAATTACCGCGTCTTTTCCGCGAAATGCCGGTGAACAGCATCTGGGAAGGATCGGGCAATATCATGTGTCTGGAC
The DNA here is from genome assembly GCF_034046055.2 of Lelliottia sp. CFBP8978. NCBI lineage: Bacteria > Pseudomonadati > Pseudomonadota > Gammaproteobacteria > Enterobacterales > Enterobacteriaceae > Lelliottia > Lelliottia sp. CFBP8978. Next base: position 452,341 of record NZ_CM188253.1, read on the forward strand.
GTCCTGCGCGTGCTGGCGAAACAGCCTGGCATTATTGATGTGCTGCACGACGATTTTGCTCAGGTGAAAGGCCAGGACCGCCATTTTGATCGCAGCTGGCGGCAGCTACAGCAGACGCTGCGCAAACCGCACGAGGCGCAGGGCAGGGAGATCACCCGGCAGATCTTTTTGCTGGGCGCTGGCGCGCAGATGTTGCGGCACGCATCGCCACCCGTGGCGCAGGCGTGGTGCCGCATGATGCTTGATCCTCGTGGCGGAACGCTGCTGAGCGAGCAGGTCAAAAATGACCTGCTGCTGCGCGCTACGGGCAGAGTGGGGTAGTTAGTGCTTTAAGCGGAACAGGCTCACCAGTTCGGTCAGATGTGAGCCTTTCTCGCGCAGCGTTTGCGCGGTTTGCTCGCTGCGGGAAACGCGGTCGGCGTTGATGTGTGACGCTTCGCCGATATGCGTCATCGCCAGATTGACCTGACGAATCCCGGCGGATTGTTCATGCGATGCGTGGTTAATCTCGGTCACCAGCTGACTGATGTTATCAATGTGAACAATGATTGAGTCCATCGCGTGCTGCGTCTGCTCTGACAGCTGATGGCCTTCGCTTACTTTGTTCAGGGTGTCGCCAATCAGCTGTTCGATCTCTTTGACGGCATTGGCGCTTCGCGCTGCCAGCGCCCGCACTTCCTGGGCCACCACCGCAAAGCCTTTGCCGTGTTCGCCTGCCCGTGCGGCTTCTACCGCCGCGTTGAGGGCCAGAATATTGGTCTGAAAAGCGATGGATTCAATAACGTGAGTGATAGCCTCGATACGTTTCGATGCGTCGCGAATATCATCCATCGTCGCCACCGCGTGGCTGACGGTCTCACCGCCCTGGTGCACTGCGCGTGAGGTTTCGCCGACCAGCTGCTGCGTCTGTTCCATATTCGCGGCGTTTTGCTTCACAGTGGCAGCCAGCTGCTCCATGCTCGCCGACGTCTCTTCCACGCTGCTGGCCTGTTTGTTGATCTGCTCCGAGATTTCTCCGGCATCGGATGCCAGCGCGTTGGTGCCGAGGTGGATCTCACCAGCGGCCTCGCGAACCTGCTGAACAATTTGCTCAAGCCCGCCGCCCACACCGTTGATCGCGGCGATCAGTTGGCCGACTTCATCCTGGCGCGTGACGGGCAGTTCAGCGCGAAGATCGCCTGCGGCGTATTGACGGGTCAGATGGATGACGTCGCGCAGGGGGCGGGTCAGCCAGCGGCGAATGATGACCACAAACAGCGCTGCGAACAGAGCCGAGAGCACCACGCCCGCCAGCAGGAAGCGATCGCGCAGCGCATTGACGTCGGCCAGTAAGACGGATTTATCCATTTCACCAATAATGGTCCAGTTCCAGCCCGGGAGCGGCGTGTAAGCCATTTGCAGCGTGCGGCCATCGTCACTGATGCGCTCAAGCGTGCCAGACTGGCCGCTCAACAGCTGCTGCTGGAGGGTGCTATCCCACTTCGGCTGCTGTCCCTCCAGGCTTGGGTGGAACAAGTATTGTCCGCGCGTTTTACCGTTGCCGCGATCCAGCACGTAGAAATGACCACTCTCCCCGAGGCGACGGTTGAGGATTTTATCGCGCATGACGCTCCAGGAATGGCTGATATCGACGCCGACAAAGACAATCGCGATGACCTGACCGCTCGCATCTTTGACCGGCTGATATTGGGTGATGTAACGCTTGCCAAACAGCAGAGCCAGCCCGCGATAGACATCTCCTGTGGTCACGGCGTTAAACGCGGGGCTGGTGTTATCCAGAACGGTGCCGATCGCGCGCTCACCATTTTCTTTGCGCAGGGAGGTCGCCACGCGGATAAAGTCATTCCCACTGCGCACAAACAGCGTCGAAATGGCGCCAGTACGGTTGAGAAAATCATCGGAAAAGGCGTTATTTTCGTGAAGTTCGGTTTCGTCGCCCTTCAGCAGGGGAACATTTTGCCCGTTGATTGTGCGGGTCTGGCTGGGATCGCTATTCAGCGGTTGGGGCAGGAAGGTGGTGAACAATTTCGTGTAGCTTTCTACCTCTTCACCCAGGCTGGTATTGAACATCTGCACCATATCCACCACGCCGGTAGACTGGTTTTGCAGATCTTCTAACGCCAGGGCTTCCAGCTGTTGGCTGGCTTTATGACTGAGGAGAAACGTGAATAAAAGAAAGAGTGTGGCGACACTCACGCCGGTAAGGAGGGAGAGCTTTGTTCCGAGACCTGTGCGGCGGAAAAAGTTGATCATAAATTGCTCACTGTCGAAAAGGTATGGCTGTTCAACGGCAGAGCGGGACTAACGTTTATCAATTTTGTGTAACAAAATGTTACTAAACTGTCTCGATTCAGTAACGTAAAGGATAATAAATTTGTAAAAATAGAAAAGCCACTAAAAATGAGTGGCTTTTATAAGAACGCATCAGGCGTAAAGAATCGCTTGTACCCGCCATTGATCGACAAGCCTGTCCTCCTGCATCTGGACAATGCGATACCACGAAGCACCCTGCTCATCGGCTTTTAAGGCAATCACACGTTCAACGTCTTGCGGGCTCCCTGAAATATTATTCACGGAGATAAGGCCAATTTCATTTAAGCCTGTGACGCAATCAGCACTGGCAAACTCTGCTGACTGCGCGGTGGTGCTCATCAGCCCTGCTGAGAGCAACAGTGAGGTCAAAGCAAGAGATCGTTTCATTGTCAGCTCCATTTCACATGTCTCCGGTATCCGCCGGGCAATCCTTCGCAAATAAACTCACTTCCTTTGTCACAGGCATGGAGTTTATTGTGGACAGGAAAACGTCTATGGACGCAAAGCAGTGTAAATGTCGTTTAAATGCTGACAGTTATTTGTGGTACAGAATCGCCTGGGAATACCACTGTCCTGCCAGAACCGTCTCATCAATTAAAATGATGACGTAATAATCTGCTTTGGCTGCGACGGCTTTTGCTTTTATTGCATCCTCCGCATCCGCCGGCGAACCGACGACTAAGACGGAGACAGTACCCATTCGCTGTAATCCTTCGGTCTGATTACGACGAATTTCCTGAGGGTGATCGGTGGCCGGAGGAGCCGGTTGCGGTGTTCCTTGCAACGCGCTACAACCCGCTAACAGCGACACCAGCAATAAAGCAGCGAACCTGCGCATAACCATATCTCGTTTCCTGATAGCCATAGTGTAGATGTCTGCGAATTTCATTTTGGGGGAATGTTCCCAAACTGTTATCTGTGACGTAAATTTCGAATGAAAATATCGTGAAAGCGTAATCCAGTTCTCAACATTATGAATCACCCTTAAGACATGAGGCTCAACGATGATTGAACTTAAGACACAGCAGTTTGGCGACCATGAAATTCTACACGCTTTCCCTGGCGGAATGGGTGAGCAGCCGCTGCCCGTCGTGGTTTTTTATCATGGGTTTACCTCATCGAAACTGGTCTACAGCTATTTTGCGGTGGCGCTGGCTCAGGCGGGTTTTCGCGTGGTGATGCCCGATGCGCCCGATCACGGGGCGCGTTTTGCGGGCGATGAATCCGTGCGGTTAGGGCAGTTCTGGCAAATTCTGCACGGGAACCTGGTTGAGTTCGCCGGGTTACGGGATGCACTGTTTCAGGCCGGGCTGGTGGCCGACGAACGCCTGGCGGTCGCGGGGGCCTCGATGGGGGGAATGACGGCGCTGGGTATTATGGCGCGACACCCTGAAGTGAGGTGCGTGGCGAGCCTGATGGGGTCGGGATACTTTACCTCACTGGCCCGGACGCTGTTCCCGCCGCTGGAGCAGGACGTAGAAACTGTGCAGGCAGCCCTTGCGGAGTGGGACGTGAGCCGCGCGCTGCCGCAACTGGCCGATCGGCCTCTGCTGCTGTGGCACGGCGAGGCGGATGATGTCGTGCCGGCCGTGGAGACTTTTCGATTACAGCAGGCGTTAGTGGGTGAAGCGCGGGATAAAAATCTGACCTGTTTATGGGAAGCGGGGGTGAGGCATCGCATTACGCCAACGGCGCTGGACGCCACGGTCGAGTTCTTCCGCCAGCATCTCTGAACGCGGCACGGCGTCACGATAAAAAAAAGCCCCCGGGCAGGGGGCAAGTCAAACTATGGCTATGTTCTCGTTTTGGCTTTCCTGGTGCTAGCGTCAAAGTCTTATCGATAGATATCTGCGCTTGCATGCATATTGCCGTTGCTACCGGGCTCACGGGTCAAAATGACGTGGTAGTACTTTGCGCCCGATGCATCGGTCTCTTCATTCAGCGCCTGATCTGCTTCACTTTCGGTGGCGAAGTTATGGTTTATGTAAATTACGCCTAAGCTCTGCACATCATCCATATTTCTGGCCTGTCGACCGTCGATCTTGATGGCTGCCATCGCGTTTGCACTGAGCAAAAGCGCAGCCAGAATGGCTATTACGATTTTTTTCATGATATGCGCTCCACGACTGCGTGCTGTGTGACGGTTTTCCTCTCCTTATTCACCTGGATAGGGCCTGATTAAAGTGTAATCGCTAATAGTGTGGGCAATCGCGACCATTTCTGATGCTGTTGTTCAAAAAAGTAGCGCTTTCCGATGTGTCTAATTTTAAATCATCCACTTAGACCCGCTTTGCGCTTAGTGCGAATTAATTGCGCAATCAGCTTGAGTTTTTGGGGGTTCGCAATTAGAATGACGCGTCAATTTTTCGGCCGCCCTTTAACACGTTCCTTGCCTCCATGGGCCGCGGCTGACCCAGACAGGAGGCTGAATAATCCGTAAGGAGCAATTCGATGCGTCATTACGAAATCGTTTTTATGGTCCATCCTGACCAGAGCGAACAGGTTCCGGGTATGATCGAACGTTACACTGGTGCAATCACTGCAGCAGAAGGTACGATCCACCGTCTGGAAGACTGGGGCCGCCGTCAGCTGGCTTATCCGATCAACAAACTGCACAAAGCTCACTACGTTCTGCTGAACGTTGAAGCTCCGCAGGAAGCGATCGATGAGCTGGAAACTAACTTCCGCTTCAACGACGCCGTTATCCGCAGCATGGTAATGCGTACTAAGAACGCAGTTACCGAAGCATCTCCGATGGTTAAAGCGAAAGACGAGCGCCGTGAGCGTCGCGATGATTTCGCAAACGAAACCGCAGATGATTCTGATGCTGGGGATTCTGAAGAGTAATTTCTGATGACCAACCGTCTGGTGTTGTCCGGTACCGTGTGCAGGAACCCCCTTCGTAAGGTCAGCCCATCAGGAATTCCTCATTGCCAGTTCGTGCTTGAGCATCGTTCTGTGCAGGAGGAAGCCGGTTTTCACCGGCAGGCGTGGTGCCAAATGCCCGTTATTATTAGCGGACACGAAAACCAGGCCATTACTCACAGTATAACGGTCGGCAGTGCAGTCACCGTTCAGGGGTTCATTTCTTGCCACAAGGCAAAGAACGGCCTGAGCAAAATGGTTCTGCATGCCGAGCAGATTGATTTGATAGATTCTGGAGACTAGCCATATGGCACGTTATTTCCGTCGTCGCAAGTTCTGCCGTTTCACCGCGGAAGGCGTTCAAGAGATCGACTATAAAGATATCGCAACGCTGAAAAACTACATCACCGAAAGCGGTAAGATTGTCCCAAGCCGTATCACCGGTACTCGTGCAAAATACCAGCGTCAGCTGGCTCGCGCTATCAAACGCGCTCGCTACCTGTCCCTGCTGCCGTACACTGATCGTCATCAGTAATCGGGCACGGTCCATTAATACGACTTTAAGAGGATAAGGTAATGCAAGTTATTCTGCTTGATAAAGTAGCAAACCTGGGCAGCCTGGGTGATCAGGTTAACGTTAAAGCGGGTTACGCACGTAACTTCCTGGTTCCACAGGGTAAAGCTGTTCCAGCTACTAAGAAAAACGTTGAGTTTTTCGAAACACGTCGTGCTGAACTGGAAGCCAAACTGGCTGACGTTCTGGCGGCTGCTAACGCTCGTGCTGAAGCAATCAATGCACTGGGCACCGTTACCATCGCGTCTAAATCTGGCGACGAAGGTAAACTGTTCGGTTCTATCGGTACTCGCGACATCGCTGACGCTGTAACTGCAGCTGGCGTTGAAGTGGCTAAGAGCGAAGTTCGCATGCCGAACGGCGTTCTGCGTACCACTGGTGAGCACGAAGTGGACTTCCAGGTTCACAGCGAAGTGTTCGCTAAACTGGTTGTTAACGTTGTAGCTGAGTAATTTTTTACTCTGTTAGCGTTTGAAGCGCCGGCCTTGTGCCGGCGTTTTGTTTTTTAGCCCTACCCAAAATGGTCTATCTCTTCTTGTATGGTAGATATTCCTGGCGCATTCTCTGATAATAAATTGAAACGCAATTTTATCTTTGAGATTTGCCATGGACTCCGCTCTGCCTACGCCCGTATTTGCCCGTAAAAAAGTCGCTTATGCTTGCGCCACGCTGTGTTGTTTGCTGTGGGGAAGCTCCTATCCGGCAATAAAAAGTGGCTACGAACTCTTCCAGATAGCGACTGACGATATCCCCTCCAAAGTGGTTTTCGCGGGTTATCGTTTTCTTTTCGCCGGCCTTTTACTGCTGCTGTTCGCACTGGCGCAGCGTAAACCCATTGCCAGACTGACTCCCCGCCAGTTTGGGCAACTGACGCTGCTGGGCCTGACCCAAACGTCAATTCAGTATGTTTTCTTCTATGTGGGGCTCGCATACACGACAGGCGTGAAAGGCTCGATCATGAATGCGACCGGGACCTTCTTTAGCGTCCTGTTGGCGCACTTTATCTATCAGAACGACAGGCTCAGCTATAACAAAACGCTGGGCTGTATTCTGGGTTTTGCCGGCGTGATGCTGGTGAACGTTAACAGCGGCTTGATGGATTTTACGTTTGTCTGGAACGGCGATGGTTTTGTGGTGCTGGCCGCCTTTATCCTCTCCGCCGCCACGCTGTATGGAAAGCGGATCTCTCAGACGGTGGACCCGACGGTGATGACCGGCTGGCAGCTGGCGATTGGAGGGATGGTGTTGATGGCAGGAGGTTACACCACAGGCGGAACGCTGGAAGTGCACAGCATGGCTGCCGTTGCGATTCTGGGCTATCTGACGCTGCTTTCGTCCGTGGCCTTTGCACTCTGGAGCGTGCTGCTGAAAGTTAACCGCGTCAGTATGATTGCCCCGTTCAACTTTGTGGTTCCCGTCGCCGGTACAGTGCTGTCTGCAATTTTCCTTGGCGAAAATATTATGGATATCAAATACGCCATTGCGCTGGTGCTGGTATGTTCGGGGATTTGGTGGGTGAACAAAGTCGGCAAAAAAGCCCGGTAAGCGCTATCGCCACCGGGCAATGGGTTATCTCACACGCAGAAAACTGCCGTCAGGCTGGCGCATAAACAGCACCTGCTGATTATTTCCGGTATCAATCGTCAGGCCGGTCACCACGCCGTTGGCGTTCTGGCGAATCTGCACGACCTGGCCATTTTGCAGATTACTCAGGGGTTTTCCTGCGCCTTCTACCTGTGCCATCGCATAGACATCGGTCGCTGGCAGATTATGGTCACGGAACAGCTGCGCCAGCGTTTTGCCAGGCTCTACGCGATAAGAGCGCCACTGCTGCTCAATACCGGTTGGCTGTTGGGCTTGCGACTGGACAGGCGCGGCGGCTTGCTCCTGCGGCTGTTCTTCCTGAACAGGCTCAGGAGAAACGGGGGCCACCTGGCCGGGATCGTTTGACGGCGTGACCAGCTGCGTTGGCATGGACTGCTGATCGGGCTGAGGCCGCGACTGCGACTGCATATCCAGCTGCGCATTACGGCTGACAGGCTGGGTATCTGTGTCATCGCCAGAAGGAAGCAGAAAGCCGACCACGACCAGCAGGGCTGCAATAATGATGCCTCTGCGATGCAGGGGCGGCAGCGGATCCATGATGCGAAAATGGTCTGGCGCGTGCCAGATTTTCGCCAGGGTAGGTTTCAGTTCAAATCGCCCGGGCATGGCTCTCCTCCTGCTCCGCGTCATTTTTCCCGCTATCATTCCGGCCGGTACAGGGGCTTTCCGCGCTCAATTCAGTCACGTACCTGAGGAGCCTCGGTGTGGTCGCCTGCCTGAAACCGGTATGGTCTGGGGTAATCATATCCTGTCCTGATAAGTATAGTTCGCTAACTGCCTGAATGGTGTAGCAAAGCAGGCTTCCATGACAGACGTTTGGGAATAATCCTGATTGTCCCTATTGTTTCTTTTTCGCCGCAGTTTGTCATCTTTACTTACGACAAAGTTTTACCCATAAGGGCGTGGCTGATATGCTGCCCGCTACTTTAAATGTGATGGAAGGAAAACCCATGACCACCCCGACTTTTGACACTATCGAAGCGCAGGCAAGCTACGGTATCGGTTTGCAGGTAGGACAGCAGCTGAGCGAATCCGGCCTGGAAGGACTGTTACCGGAGGCACTGGTGGCGGGTATCGCTGATGCGCTGGAAGGCAAGCAGCCGGCCGTTCCGGTTGACGTCGTGCACCGCGCACTGCGTGAAATCCACGAGCGTGCAGATGCCGTTCGTCGCGAGCGTTTTGAAGAGATGGCTGCCGAAGGCGTGAAATATCTCGAAGAAAACCGCGAGAAAGAGGGTGTGAACAGCACCGAATCTGGCCTGCAGTTCCGCGTGATCACCCAGGGCGAAGGCGCAATCCCGGCCCGTACCAACCACGTTCGCGTGCACTACACCGGTAAACTGATCGACGGTACCGTGTTCGACAGCTCCGTTGCTCGTGGCGAACCTGCAGAATTCCCGGTAAACGGTGTGATCCCAGGCTGGATCGAAGCGCTGACGCTGATGCCGGTTGGCTCTAAATGGGAACTGACTATCCCGCAAAATCTGGCCTATGGCGAGCGTGGCGCTGGCGCGTCCATCCCGCCATTCAGCACCCTGGTGTTTGAAGTCGAGCTGCTGGAAATCCTGTAATCGACGCGCTTTTTTCCTCTCCCTCGCGGGAGGGGAAAAGAGTGATAAAACCTATAGTTACGCCGATATCAACATTTTATCTTGCAAACGAACGAGTTGCGTGTATTTTTGTGAGCTGTTTCGCGTTGTATGAGTGATATGACACTCACTTTAAACATATTATTAACATAATATCTATTTCATAGTATTCATCCCGCCGATTCTTACCTACTATCGATGAGTCTTTTACAGGCATCGTCGTTTTTTGACGTTAATAAGGGCCAGAAGAGCCTAAACAACACAGACAGGTACAACAGGAAAATATCACATGGTAGATCAGGTAAAAGTCGAAGCCGAAGCTGAGGCTTCGTCTGAACAGTCGCTACGGCGCAATCTCACAAACCGTCATATTCAGCTAATCGCCATCGGCGGTGCCATTGGTACCGGGCTGTTTATGGGGTCAGGCAAAACCATCAGTCTTGCCGGGCCGTCGATCATTTTTGTCTATATGATCATCGGTTTTATGCTCTTTTTCGTGATGCGTGCAATGGGGGAGTTGCTGCTCTCGAATCTCGAATACAAATCCTTTAGCGATTTTGCCTCCGACCTGCTCGGGCCGTGGGCGGGCTATTTTACCGGCTGGACCTACTGGTTCTGCTGGGTGGTGACCGGTATGGCGGACGTCGTCGCGATTACCGCATACGCTCAATTCTGGTTCCCCGGGCTGTCAGACTGGGTGGCGTCCCTTGCGGTGATCGTCCTGCTGCTGAGCCTCAACCTCGCCACGGTGAAAATGTTCGGTGAGATGGAGTTCTGGTTCGCGATGATCAAAATCGTCGCGATAGTAGGGCTTATCGTGGTCGGTCTGGTCATGGTGTTGACCCACTTCCAGTCGCCGACGGGCGTCGAAGCGTCATTCACCCACCTGTGGAATGACGGAGGCTGGTTCCCGAAAGGGCTGAGCGGCTTCTTTGCTGGCTTCCAGATTGCGGTCTTCGCGTTCGTGGGTATTGAGCTGGTGGGGACGACGGCTGCGGAGACCAAAGATCCGGAGAAATCCCTGCCGCGCGCCATTAACTCGATTCCCATCCGCATCATTATGTTTTACGTCTTCGCGCTGATCGTCATTATGTCCGTGACGCCGTGGAGCTCGGTCGTTGCTACCAAAAGCCCGTTTGTTGAGCTGTTTGTACTGGTGGGGCTGCCCGCTGCGGCGAGCCTGATTAACTTCGTGGTGCTGACCTCTGCGGCCTCTTCGGCGAACAGCGGCGTCTTCTCTACCAGCCGTATGCTGTTTGGTCTGGCGCAGGAAGGGGTGGCCCCGAGCGCCTTCGCTAAGCTCTCTAAACGTGCCGTACCGGCGAAAGGGCTGACCTTCTCCTGTATCTGCCTGCTGGGCGGGGTGGTGATGCTTTACGTCAACCCGAGCGTCATTGGCGCGTTCACGATGATCACCACGGTGTCCGCCATTCTGTTTATGTTTGTCTGGACCATTATCCTCTGCTCGTACCTGGTGTACCGCAAACAGCGTCCACAGCTGCATGAGAAATCCATCTACAAGATGCCGCTGGGCAAATTGATGTGCTGGGTCTGCATGGCGTTCTTTGTGTTCGTCCTGGTGCTGCTGACGCTGGAAGACGACACCCGTCAGGCGCTGATGGTCACGCCGCTGTGGTTTATCGCTCTGGGGTTGGGCTGGTTGTTCATTGGTAAGAAACGCATGGCTGGCATGCGTTAATAAAAAAAGGCCACAGCGTGTGTGGCCGAAATTCGGACTTCAGGAAGGCGCTCTCGGGCGCCTTTTTTTATTCACCTGCGAGGGCACGCGGGAACAACACATTGTTTTCCAGGCTGATGTGTTCCATCAGATCGTCGATTAGCTCGTTAATGCCGTTATACATCGCTTTCCAGGTGGTGCAAGCGTCTGGCGGCGGGGTGACGTTGTCAGTCGTGTGTTTGATCACTTCCAGCAGTTCTCCCGCATCATCGTGTTCACTTTCCATCACGCTTATTGGCCCCATGGCCTGACTGCCCATACCCTGTTTGATCATCGGGAACAGGATCTGCTCTTCTTTCATCATGTGGCTGGAGAGTTCCTGATGCAGCATGGTCAGATACTTGGCCAGACCGCGCGGGACGGAAGCTTTATCGGCATGCACACGCTCGACTTTGGTGGCCTGCAAAATCAGCTCTGGCAGCTGTTCGCGGTGGCGGTCGTGGTAACGCACAATGATGTGGTCAATGATTTCAGCCAGCGCCACGCTGCGCCAGTCTTTCTCTATCGGCTGCTCGGCCAGCTGCGCCAGCTCTGCTTCAATCGCGTCAACGTCCAGCTCCTTACGCAGAGCCGCACGCGCCAGCGTCTGCTTACCACCGCAGCAGTAATCCATATCGTATTTACGAAACAGCGCGGATGCGCGCGGAATGGAGAGCGCGAGCTCGCCAAGGGGTTGGTCGCGATAGGCCATAACAGTTACCTCATCATTAATAATATAAGATGTATTTTAAATGCATCTTTAAGGTGGCGCTATAACCCTTTAGTGGCAGCGGTGAAAATGAGAGGTGTGTCACAATTATTTTGCGCGTTTAACGTGCTGAATGGCTTTAAAAAATTCAGAAAATGAGGGCTTTACGCGCGGTTTCGCGTTAAACAACCCCGCGCGTCTGCCGATAGATACACGTCAGACAATATCCTGCATATAACAAAGGTTACGCATGTTTAAACGTATAAAAGTCATCACTCTCTTGATTTCGGTGCTGCTGGTGCTCGGCGCGATGCAACTGATCTCGGCGGGTGTGTTCATTAACGCTCTTAATAACGACAAAGATAACTTCACCGTCTCTCAACTCTCCAGCCAGAACGTCGCGGAATTTACGGATGCCTGGATAAGCCTCAACCAGGCGCGTGTCACGCTGAACCGCGGCATGCTTCGTCTGCAAAGCAGCGTCGCGAGCCAGATTAACGGCGGCCAGTTAAATGAACTGGTCGCAACCGCCAAAAATCTGCTGGCTGACGCGCAGGGCCATTACGATAAATATTACGCGTTGCCGGAAACCCCGGGAATGGACGAAAACCTGTCGAAACAGCTTGAGGAACAGTATCGCATTTACGCGTCGACGCTGACGCAAATGAACGCCTTGCTGGCGCAGGGCAATCTGGAAGATATGTTCAAACAGAATGCCGAGCAAAAGCAGACTAGGATGCAGAAAGTGTATCGTGAATGGCGTGAAGCGCAGGCGAAGCTGACCAACCGGGGTATCCAGGATAACGAAAGCGACTACAAACGTATTCTGTGGATCCTCTCCACCATTATGGTGGTGGTGGTCGGTGTGATTATCGCCAGCTGGATTGCGATGCGTCGCGTACTGCTGCAGCCGTTGCATGAGGTCATTAGCCATATCCGCGCGATTGCGGCAGGCGATCTGACTCAGCCCATCGAGGCCCACGGCAAAAACGAAATGGCCGTGCTGACGCGTAACGTGCAGGAGATGCAAACGGCGCTGGCAAACACGGTGGGTGTGGTTCGTGAAGGGGCTGACACCATTTATACCGGTGCCGGTGAAATCTCCGCAGGCAGTAACGACCTCTCTTCTCGTACCGAGCAGCAGGCCGCTTCCCTGGAAGAGACCGCGGCAAGCATGGAGCAGTTGACGGCGACCGTGAAGCAAAACGCGGACAATGCCCGCCAGGCTTCCCGTCTGGCTCTGGATGCCTCCACCACGGCGAAGAAAGGCGGCAGCGTGGTTGAAGGTGTTGTACGCACCATGGACGACATTGCTACCAGCTCCAGCAAAATCGCGCAGATCACCAATGTGATCGACGGTATTGCCTTCCAGACCAATATCCTTGCGCTTAACGCGGCGGTAGAAGCGGCGCGTGCGGGCGAGCAGGGGCGTGGTTTTGCCGTCGTCGCGGGTGAAGTCCGCACGCTGGCACAGCGCAGTGCTCAGGCGGCGAAAGAGATCAAAGCGCTGATCGATGATTCCGGCGAACGCGTTAACGCGGGTTCACAGCTGGTGAATCAGGCGGGTAGCACCATGGCTGAAATTGTAAGTGCTGTCACACGCGTGACCGACATTATGGGCGAAATCGCTTCTGCCTCTGATGAGCAGAGCCGCGGGATTGATCAGGTCGGCCAGGCAGTGGCGGAGATGGACCGCGTCACGCAGCAGAACGCCTCGCTGGTGGAAGAGTCAGCCGCCGCAGCGGCAGCGCTGGAAGATCAGGCCGCTCGTCTGAACGAAGCGGTCGCGGTGTTTAAAATCACCCGTGGTCAGGCGGTAAAAGCCGCGCCCATCAAAACCTATACGCCGAAAGCCAAACCGGCGGCGGCAGTGACAGAAGCCAACTGGGAAACGTTTTAAATCATACCGGATGGCGCTGAAGACCGTGTAGCCTGCGATTTGCAGCACCCGGCTTGCGCAGCGCCACCGGGCGTAGGCTTATGATTCAGAAACCGGAATCACCGTGGGTTTTTCCGGTTTCGCTTTTACGGCGACCACCACTCCCACCACCAGCAGTGCAATACCGCTAAGGGTTAATAATGGTGGCACGCTCTGGCGCATCAGGAAGGTGTAGAGCAGTCCGGCCAGCGTTTCGAACACGATCAGCGGGCCTAAAATCACCGTCGGCAATTTTTGGCTGGCAATATTCCAGCACAGCGCCCCCACCCATGAACACAAAACGGCAATTGCAATCATCAGGCCGACGAACAGCCACGGGCGCGGGCCAAACGGCAGGGCAAAGTCCGGCTGCTGTGTTCCCAGCCAGCCGCAGGCCGCCACATAGCCCATCAATGACACCGGTAGCGTCACCAGCGCCTGCGCGGTGGCCCACATCATCGGATGTTTATCCGGATTTTCCCGCAGCCAGCGGGCGTTACGCAGGGCATACCACGCCCAGCAAATCACCGAAATAAATGCCAGCACAATACCCGAGCCATAACGCCAGCCGCTCAAATCGCCCATCCCGTGACGTAACTCGGCAATGTTCACACAGGCCAGTCCCAGCGCGATACAGACCAGCGCAGGCACCATTCTGGCCCACGCCAGCTTGCCGTCACGATGGCTATAGAGCAGATTGGCGAACACCGGGATCACCACCGGTAACGTCCCGATAATCATGGTGGAGACGGGCGCGCCGGTGCGCTGAATGGCGCTTGCCAGACAGACGTAATAAATCAGATTGCCCATCATGGTCAGTGCCAGCGCCGTTATCCAGTCCTGGCGGCTAAGCTGACGCAGGCGAGCGCGCCCCATCCACGCCAGCGGCAGGGCGATCAGCCCCAGAGCCAGATAACGTCCCATCGACTGCAATACCGCCGGATATTCCGGCACAATCAACGGGCCGACAAAAATCAGCCCCCACATCAAACCCGCCAGCAGGGCATACAACACGCCGCTAATCATTTTGCCATCCACGTCAGAGAAACTTGCGCGCAGTGTAGAGCGACCGCCGCCGGGAATATTGTATGAGATTGCGCATCAGCGCCTGGCGACCTGTTTCTGGTAGCGAACCGGGGTAATACCGTAGCGATGGGTGAACGCGCGGGTCAGATGCGATTGATCGGTCAGGCCGGTTGCGGCCGCGACTTCAGCGGCGGGCATGCCGTGAGTGAGAAAGGCTTTGGCGCGCCACAGGCGGATCGCCATCAGCATCTGATGCGGGGTCACGTGAAAATGGGCTTTGAACTGGCGCTGAAAATGATACGGACTCAGCGATACCACACGGGCCAGCTCATCCAGCGTGACCGGGCGCATGTAGTTATCATGCAGATAATCGCGCGCCCGCTCGAAGCGATGCGCCCCTTCCTGAACAACCGGCGCATGGCGGGCCAGCGGCTGGAAAGTGTCAATCAGATCCAACAGCAACCCTTTTTGTGCCAGCGGATCGTCGGTGTGCCACAGGCCATAAATCAGCTGACAGATCTGCTGCGAGCGCTGCGGATCGTGGCGCGTGACGTCGCTAAACCACCAGTGGCGTATGCCGGTGACCTCTTCCAACAGATCGGGGTCGAGATAAACCATCCGGTAGCGCCAGCCGTCATCCGTCGCGGCCTCGCCGGTGTGCAGCTCGTCCGGGTTCATGGTCACCACGGAATGCACGGGCGCGACGTACTGCGTGCCGCGATAGCGAAAGCGTTCGGCTCCGGCTTCTATCGCGCCGATCCCGAAGGCTTCGTGGGTGTGAGGCTCAAAGGCGTAGCGGGAGATATGCGCGTGATACAGTTCGACACCGGGCACTTGCGCCAGATGGCGAAAGCGCGCGCTGTCTCTCTCATCAATGAACTGTTCTGGTACGCCTTGCACGGTGAGCCTCCTCATGGGTCATTCTTCATTATCAGAGATGACCCGGGGGGATGCCACAAAAATTAACCGATTGTTAACAGTTACAGAATGGCTTTGATGCTCTCGGCCAGCGGCGTGGTCGGGCGACCAATCAGTTTGCTTAAGGTACGGCTATCGTCGAACAGACCGCCCTTCGAGGCCCCGGTATCGGAGTCCGCCAGCATATCGGCCAGTCCTGCCGGTAAGCCCACGCCTTTCAGCGCGGCGGCAAAATCGTCTTCGCTGAGGTTCTGATATGTCACCGGTTTTCCGCTCTGTTTGCTCAGCCCGGCGGCCAGCTCGCTCAGGGTCCAGGCGCTGTCGCCAGCCAGTTCATACACATTCCCGGCATGGCCCTCTTCGGCAATCACTTTTGCTGCCGCGGCGGCGTAATCGGCGCGAGTGGCGGACGCAATTTTCCCTTCGCCTGCTGCGCCGATAAACACGCCGTGCTCCAGCGCCGGAGGCGCACTCGCCAGATAGTTTTCGGTATACCAGCCGTTACGCAGCAGGGCATAGGGAATGCCGGATTCTGCCAGCGCTTGCTCGGTGGCGACATGTTCCACGTGCAGGCCGAGCGGAGACTTATCCGCATGGAGCAGACTGGTGTAGGCGATAAATTTCACACCTGCGGCTTTCGCGGCGTCGATCACGTTCTGATGCTGCGTGGCACGCTGGCCAACTTCGCTGGATGAAATCAACAGCAGCCTCTCCACGCCGCTCAGTGCAGCGGTGAATGCCGCCCGATCGGTGTAATCCGCCTGGCGAACGCTAATTCCTTGTTTGCTCAGCGCTTCGGCTTTGGCCGGGTTACGCACGATGGCCACAATCTGGCTGACGGGAACGGTTTGCAAAAGCTGTTCGATAACAAGCTGGCCCAGTTGGCCGGTAGCGCCGGTGAGTGCAATCATGGGAAATCTCCTTCGTCTTTGTCTGGTGTTGAAGCACACTAGCACCATAGCTAACTTTTAGTAAGTACGTACAAAAAGGTAAGTGTGAAATCAGCGTCAACGACGTTTCTTTACAGCACGGTGCGTTTTTTGCCGCTAAGATAAGCCCCTGAATTTTGTTGAGGCATTTATGATCTCCCGTCAGCGTAAAGCTTTTCTTCTTGTCGCTCTGGCATGTCTGGTGGTGCTTGTGTGCACCACGCAGCGCATGGCGGGGCTGCACGCGCTGGTCATGAACGCCTCTTCCGTGGCTCAGCAGACGGTAGAGCAAACGGGTGACAGCGATGCCCCGATCACGCCCTGTGAGTTGAGCGCTAAATCGCTGCTGGCGACACCGCCTATCATGTTCGAAGGCGCGCTGTTTGCCATCATGCTGGTGCTGGCGGTGCTGGCCGCCGTACCGCCTCGCCCGGTGCGCCGCTGGCCGCCTCGCGTCATTTCTCCGCCCCGATTGCGGGTGCATCTGCGACTCTGCGTATTCCGTGAATGAGTGATTGCCTGCTAATTCAGGTTAATCAATTATTTATGGAGAAAATAAATGTATGCACTTTTAAGGCAGCTTCTGCTCTGCCTGTTCTGGCTATGGCTGCCCGTCAGTCAGGCCGCCGACAGCGGCTGGCTACGCGCCGCGGATAACGATCATGCCAGCGTTCGCCTGCGGGCAGACGCACAGCAAGGACGCGACACGCGCCTGCTGCTGGACGTGACACTGGAAAAAGGCTGGAAAACCTACTGGCGTTCACCGGGAGAAGGCGGGATCGCGCCGGAGATCAACTGGAAAACTCCGCTGGAAATGAACTGGCGCTGGCCAGTGCCGCAGCGCTTTGAGGTGGCGGGCATCACCACTCAGGGCTACGACGGCAGCGTGTCGTTTCCGATAACCTTAAGCGGCCCATTGCCAGAGAAACTGGCGGGTATTCTGACGCTCTCCACCTGCAGCAACGTCTGCATCCTGACCGACTATCCCTTTACGCTGGATCTCCGCGAGCCAGCCGATCCGCATTTCAGCTACGATTTCAGCCGCGCAATGGGCACGTTGCCGCTCAAGAAAGGGCTAACTTCGCAGTTGAGTGCCGGTTTCGCGGCAGAAAAATTGACCGTCACAGCGACCCGCGAGGCGGGCTGGCAAAAGCCCGAGCTGTTTATCGACACCCTGGCCGACACGGATTTTGGCAAGCCGGTTTACCGGATTGACGGCCAGACCCTGACCGCGACGCTGCCGGTCAGCGACGGCTGGGGCGACGCCGCACCGGATCTGCGGGGTAAAACGCTGTCGCTGGTGCTCGCCGACAGCGGTCAGGCGCAGGAAAGCCGGGTGACGGTGGGCGAAGCCCGCGCCAGCGATGCGACGTTTTCCCTGGGCTGGATTTTGCTGATGGCGCTGGCGGGTGGGCTGATCCTCAACGTCATGCCGTGCGTGCTGCCGGTGCTGGCGATGAAACTGGGCAGTATTGTGCAGACCTCACCGACTCACCGGCGTAGCGTTCGCCAGCAGTTTGTGGCTTCGGCCGCCGGGATTGTGACCTCATTCCTCGCCCTGGCGCTGATGATGACCGTGCTGCGCCTCAGCAATCAGGCGCTCGGCTGGGGTATCCAGTTCCAGAACCCGTGGTTTATTGGCGTGATGCTGCTGGTGATGGTGGGCTTTAGCGCCAGTCTGCTGGGCCTGTTTGAAATCAGGCTCTCCTCCGGCGTCTCTACTTTTCTCGCCACGCGCGGTGGCAAGGGTCTGGTTGGTCATTTTTGCCAGGGGGCGTTTGCGACGCTACTGGCAACCCCGTGCACCGCGCCGTTCCTCGGCACGGCGGTTTCGGTAGCGCTGGTTGCCCCGTTGTCGCTGCTGTGGGGGATATTGCTGGTGATGGGGATCGGCATGAGTCTGCCGTGGCTGCTGATTGCCGCCTGGCCGGGTCTGGCGCTGCGCCTGCCGCGCCCGGGGCGCTGGATGAATATCGTGCGGATTATTCTGGGGCTGATGATGCTCGGTTCCGCGCTGTGGCTTGCCAGCCTGCTGTCCGTCCACATCGGGCAAATCCCGACGCGGATGTTGAGCGCGTTTCTCGTCACTGGATTGTGGCTCGCCATGCTGTGGCGCTGGGGATGGCGGACTGCGTGGGTCAGTACGGCGGCAGTGATAGTGGTGCTGGCAATCGCCTTTGCGCTGTTACGTTCCGGCGGTGCAGGGCTGGCGAAGGATCGCATCGTCTGGCAGTCGCTCAGCGAACAGGCCATCGCCGACGCGCTGGCGAACAACAAACGCGTCTTCGTCGATGTCACCGCTGACTGGTGCGTGACCTGCAAAGCGAATAAATACAACGTGCTGCTACGCGACGATGTGCAAAAAGCCCTCAGCGAGCCGGATGTTGTGGCCCTGCGCGGCGACTGGAGCCGTCCGTCCGCGACGATTAGCCAGTTCCTCCACGCGCGTCAGAGTGCCGCCGTCCCCTTCAACCAAATTTATGGCCCCGGACTGGAGCAAGGCCGCATATTGCCGCCGCTGCTGGATCGTGACGATCTCCTTCAGACCCTGAATAACGCCAAAGGAAAATAACGATGCGTATCTTAACTATGATCATGCTGCTATGCGTTTCGGCCCTCAGCTTTGCCGCTGAACCCGAGCTGGAAAATTTGCTCTGGAACGATGCCAGTACACCGTCGATGGGGGCCGAAAAACCGCGCCTGACGCTGGTGTCGTTTACCGATTACAACTGCCCGTACTGCAAACAGTTTGACCCGGAGCTTGAGAAGATTGTGCATAAATTTCCGGAGGTCAAACTGGTGGTGAAACTGCTGCCGTTTCGCAGCGAAAGCTCGGCCCATTCTGCGCGGATCGCCCTGACGGCGTGGCGACAGCAGCCTCAGCAGTATTGGGCGCTGCACCAGCGGCTGATGTCGAAGAAAGGCTATCATGACGACGCGTCTGTCCTGGCCGCACAGCAGAAAACGGGCACAGGCGCCATTAAGGCAGATGAGAAAAGCGGCGAAACGTTGCAGATGAATTTGATTCTGGCTCAGGTGCTGGGCGTGCAAGGCACTCCCGCGACGCTGGTCGGGAAGACCATGGTGGCGGGTGCGATTCCTTACGACGAGCTGGAGGCGCTGGTGAAGCAAGAGCTGGCGAATCCGGATGCGCAGTAAATACGCACGCTGGCTGCGTGAAGGCCTCGTATGGCTGCTGATAGCGCTGGCTGCCGTTCTGGTCATGGATCAGTTCCGCAAACCCGCGCTGCCGCCGACATTCATCAGCACAGCGTTGCAAACGCTGGACGGCGAATCGGTTGATCTGGCGCAGCGGAGCGACGATCGACCGCTGGTGGTGTATGTCTGGGCCACCTGGTGCGGCGTGTGTCGATACACCACGCCGTCGGTGGCGAAGATGGCTGAGGATGGGCAAAACGTGATCACCGTTGCCTTGCGTTCAGGTGATGACGCCGCGCTGAACCGATGGCTGGCGAAAAAGCACTACGCGATGCCGACGGTTAACGATCCTCAGGGCCAGCTCGCGCGACGCTGGCAGGTGCAGGTTACCCCCACGGTGATGATCGTCTCCCGAGGAGAAGTCAAATCCATCACCACGGGTTACACCAGCGGCTGGGGCATAAAGCTGCGGTTATGGTGGGCGGGTTTGTAAGGAAAACGGCCTGCCGAACGGCAGGTCTCTCCTCTTATCGCTTCCGTGTTTGTCGATTTTTGTGGCACACTATCAGCATTACTAACTTAAAGTAAGTACGTAAAAAAAGGTAAGTATGAAAACGACTATCCCAACGCTCAGCGAGCAAATGCGCGACGGCAATCTTTTTGCCGAGCAATGTCCCTCCCGCGAGGTACTCAAGCATGTGACCAGCCGCTGGGGCGTGTTGATTCTGGTCGCGCTGCGTCAGGGAACGCACCGTTTCAGCGATCTGCGGCGTAAAATGGGCGGCGTCAGCGAAAAGATGCTGGCCCAGTCGCTGCAGGCGCTGGAGATGGACGGGTTTGTGAATCGTCTCTCTTATCCGGTGGTGCCACCGCACGTTGAGTACAGCCTGACGCCGCTTGGCGTGGAGGTGAGTGAGAAAGTCGCCGCGCTGGCGGACTGGATCGAAGTGAATACGCCGCAGGTTCTCACCCATCGGGAAGAACGTGCGGCGTAGTGGTCTGAACTTACTTGCTCAAATCTAGCTGGTAAATGGCGAAGCCGATGTCATCGGTTCCGGCTTTGCTCATCGGATACTGTGCTTTGTCTTTAATAAACGCCGCCGCTTTGTCAGACGGTGACGTCTCAAAACGGATATCCCGTTTGTTGTCGCTGTGAATCGGGGCCAGACGCCAGTTATTGTCCGCCGCCGGATGGATCGCGCCATCCTTTTTCGACTGTTCGCCAATCCACGCCGCCAGCACCGAGCGGTTCTCGTCCGGTGATGCGAACGCGATATGGCTATCGCCGGTTCCAGCGAATTTGCCGCCATACGCGCGGTAGTTATTGGTGGCAACCAGGAACACCGCATTCGGGTCGATCGGCTTACCGTTAAAGGTCAGATCCTTGATGCGTTCTGCCGTCGGGTTAATGGTCTGGCATTCACCGTCATATTTCGCCGGCTGCGAGACGTCAATCTGATAATTCACGCCGTCAATGACGTCAAAGTTGTAGGTGCGGAAACCGTCCCAGTTGATCAGCGACTGCGGTTTGCTGCTATGAACGTCGATCTGGTTAAACTGACCGGCGGAGCACTCCAGCCACTCTTTCACCTCTTTGCCCGTCGCTTTCACCACGACCAGAGTATTTGGATAAAGGTAAAGATCCGCCGCGTTGCGGAAGGTGAGCTGACCTTTTTCCACTTCAACGTAGCTGGCCGGATCGTTTTTACGCCCGCCGACTTTGAACGGCGCCGCCGCAGAGAGCACCGGCAGTTTTGCCAGGTCCGGATCGCCCTGAATAAAGCGCTCAACGTAGGCTTTTTGCGCCATATTCACCACCTGAACAGTGGGATCGTCCTGCACCAGCGCCAGGTAGCTGTACATATTGTCGGAGGATTTCCCGACCGGCTTACTGACAAATTCGCGGGTTGCATCGTGATCGTGCTTGAGCACGTTCAGAATGTTTTTATCCTCCGCTGCCAGCGATTTTTTTGCTGCCGCATCGTAAATCGGACGGGCTTCGGCTTTCGACTGCGTGACCTGCCACTTTCCGCCATCATTGCTTAGCACCAGGTCCACGACGCCAAGATGGTCGCCCCACATGCCAGGCATCACCGACGGCACGCCGTTCAGCGTCCCTTTTTCGATGTCTGCGCCTTTAATGCTGGCGAAATCTTTGCCCGGGAAGACCGCGTGCGCGTGGCCAAACAGAATGGCGTCAACGCCCGGCACTTCGCTGAGATAGTAGACAGAGTTTTCGGCCATCGCCTGGTACGGATCGGCCGACAGCCCGGAGTGCGCGACCACCACGACCAGATCCGCCCCTTTCTCACGCATCTCCGGCACATGCTTGCGTGCGGTTTCGGTGATGTCGTTGACGGTCACTTTGCCCGAGAGATTCGCTTTATCCCAGGTCATGATCTGCGGCGGCACAAAACCGATATAGCCAATTTTGAGCGTCTGCTTTTTACCGTCCTGATCCACGACCTCTGTCTCTTTGATCAGATACGGTGTAAATAGCGGTTTTTTGGTCTTAACGTCGATGATATTGGCGTTAACGTACGGGAACTTCGCCCCGGCGAGGGCCATGTGAAGGTAGTCCAGACCGTAGTTAAACTCGTGGTTGCCGAGGTTACCGACGGCGTAGTCCAGGGTATTCAGCGCTTTATACACCGGGTGAATGTCACCTTTTTTCAGCCCTTTTGCCGCCATGTAATCGCCCAGCGGGCTACCCTGAATCAGGTCGCCGTTATCGACCAGTACGCTGTTTTTCACCTCACCGCGCGCGGCATTGATCAGACTGGCCGTGCGGACCAGTCCGAACTTTTCTGTCGGGGTATCTTTGTAGTAATCGAAATCCATCATGTTGCTGTGCAGGTCGGTTGTTTCCAGAATGCGAAGATCGACCGTCGCTGCCTGCACGCTCGCGGCAATCAGCGTTGCCAGGAGCGTTGCGCTAAACTTAATCATCAGAGGAGTCCTTTTTACGATCCAAGCCACAAAAGAATATGTATGTATATTTTGTTGCTTACAGAAATGTGAATCCTGCCAGAAAAAAGCGCCGTGAAACCAGAATTGCTTCACAGATAGCGGAATTGTTTACAATACGATATAACTAAAACAATAAGTTATGACCACTGCGATAACAAAGAGGTGGAGAATGTTAGATAAAATTTGTCAGCTTGCACGGGATGCGGGTGATGCCATTATGCAAGTGTACGAGGGCGCAAAGCCGATGGACGTCGTCAGCAAAGCGGATGACTCCCCGGTCACCGCCGCGGATATTGCGGCGCATGATGTGATCCTCAAAGGATTACTGGCGTTGACGCCGGATATCCCCATGCTCTCAGAAGAAGCTCCGCAGAGCTGGGATGTGCGTCAGCACTGGCAGCGCTACTGGCTGGTCGATCCGCTGGATGGCACCAAGGAGTTTATTAAGCGTAACGGCGAGTTTACCGTCAATATTGCCTTGATTGAGAAAGGCAAGCCGGTGCTGGGCGTGGTTTACGCCCCGGTGCTGAATGTCATGTACAGCGCCGCAGAGGGCAAGGCGTGGAAAGAAGAAAATGGCGTGCGTAAGTCGATCCAGGTGCGTGATGCCCGCCCGCCGCTGGTGGTGATCAGCCGCTCGCACAGCGATACGGAATTGCAGGAATATCTGCATCAGATCGGTGAACACCAAACCACGTCGGTAGGCTCATCGCTGAAATTCTGCCTGGTGGCGGAAGGGCAAGCGCAGCTTTATCCGCGCTTTGGGCCGACCAACGTCTGGGACACGGCTGCCGGCCACGCCGTGGCGGCTGCAGCCGGCGCACACGTTCACGACTGGCAGGGCAAGCCGCTGGACTACACCCCGCGCGAGTCGTTCCTGAATCCGGGCTTCAGAGTCTCGCTTTATTGACCGAGCGATTTATGCAGCAGGGCGATAACCTGCTGCACCTCTTCCTGGGTCAGCGCCCCGTCTTTTGCCCACAGAACGCGGCCATCTTTATCCAGGACCACCACCGCGGAACTCTCTTCCTCCAGCTGCCAGGCTTTACGCGTCACGCCATCGCTGTCGACAATAATTTGTGACCAAGGGTAGAGCTTTTTATTGCTCTCCAGGCTGCTGCGCACAAACATGCCTGAGCCCGGGATCGCATCATCGGTGTTAACAATCGTGGTGGTCTGGTAGCGGTCATGAGGCAATTTTGCGGACTTAATCGCTTCTACCAGCGAGGCATTTTTCTCTTTTGCAGACGTTCGACCGGCAATATGTTGCACCACTCGCACTTTCCCTGCGAGCTGCGCGCTATTCCAGGGTTTGTAGCTAAACTTATCATTGTCGAGAATCAATTCTCCCCGATCGGCGACACCGACTGGCGGCAGACGTTGTCCTGTTTCAATGTTATGTGCAAAGGCCGTCAGCGGCAGAATCAGGCAGGCTGCGGCGAGGATGGTACGAAGGGTCATGGTGTTTCCTTATTGTTTGCAGGTGATCCGACCACTTGGTCTTACGCTTTAATCATAAGTGCGATCAATTCGCTTTTCCCGCAATCCGAATGCCAGTTTGCGGGTGACCGCACATATCCTGCAAAAAACGAGGGCTTATCCTGCATTCGGTAACGCTCTGCAAAGAATGTTCTGAATAATTGTAATCAAACGGTAAATAAACTTATGCACACTGGGTATCAATGTTTTTCTGGTCTATAGTCATTGAGCAATAAAATTTGCGCTCTGGACAGTCGGCCCGATTGTGGCGCCGCAAGGGCGTGTGATTCGCAGGAGATACAAGAATGAAAATTTTCCAACGCTACAACCCGCTTCAGGTGGCGAAGTACGTGAAGATCCTGTTCCGAGGACGGTTGTACATCAAGGATGTTGGCGCTTTCGAATTTGATAAGGGTAAAATTCTTATCCCGAAAGTGAAGGACAAACAGCACTATTCTGTGATGTCCGAAGTCAACCGCCAGGTTATGCGTCTGCAAACTGAGATGGCTTAACCAACGTGCTATGCAGTAGTTAACGAAGTATAAAAAAACGGCTCCCACTGGGAGCCGTTGATGTTTGTGGCGCTTACGTCGATGGACTCTCTTCCGCGTCAGGCAGCTTAGGCACCAGCACCGTCGGTTTGTTATCAATTCGCGTGACCAGCAGCTGGTCGATACGATAGTTGTCGATATCCACGACCTCAAACTTATAGCCAGAGAACTTCACCGAGTCGGTACGTTTCGGGATTTTACGCAGCATAAACATCATAAAGCCGCCAATGGTCTCGTAGTTGCCGGACTGCGGGAATTCATCAATATCCAGCACGCGCATCACATCTTCGATTGGCGTACCGCCGTCAACCAGCCATGAGTTCTCATCGCGCGCCACAATCTGTTCTTCCAGGCCCTGACCAACCAGATCGCCCATCAGAGTAGTCATTACGTCGTTAAGGGTGATGATGCCCACAACCAGCGCGTATTCGTTCATGATCACCGCGAAATCTTCGCCCGCCGTTTTGAAACTTTCCAGCGCTTCGGAGAGCGTCAGGGTGTCCGGCACAATCAGGGTATTGCGGATCATGACGCCGCTGTTCAGCGCCAGGCTTTGATTGGCCAGAACGCGGTTCAGCAGGTCTTTGGAGTCAACGTAACCAATGATGTGGTCGATATCTTCGTTACACACCAGGAACTTGGAGTGGGGATGCTCGGCCACTTTGTTTTTCAGGCTCTGTTCATCTTCGTGCAGATCGAACCAAATCACGTTTTCGCGTCCGGTCATGGATGACGGCACGGTACGGGATTCGAGTTCAAACACGTTCTCGATCAGCTCATGTTCCTGTTTACGCAGCACGCCCGCCAGCGCACCCGCTTCAAACACCGCGTAGATATCGTCGGAAGTAATGTCGTCCTTGCGTACCATCGGCAGTTTGAAGAGACGGAAAATGGTGTTTGCCAGACCGTTGAAGAACCAGACCAGCGGACGGAACACGTACAGGCAGAAGCGCATCGGGTTGATGATACGCAAAGCGACAGCTTCTGGCGCAATCATACCGATGCGTTTCGGAGTTAAATCCGCAAACAGAATGAACATACCTGTGACCAGCGAGAAGGAGAGGATAAAACTCAGCTGCTCGGACAGTTCAGGCGAGAAGTAGCGTGAGAACAGGCTATAAAATGCAGGAGAGAAGGCCGCATCACCCACGATACCGCCCAGAATGGCGACCGCGTTCAGACCAATTTGCACCACGGTAAAGAACATACCGGGGTTTTCCTGCATCTTCAGGATGCGTTGTGCATTGAGGTTGCCATCATCGGCAAGCAGTTTAAGTTTGATCTTTCGGGAGGCGGCCAGCGAAATCTCTGATATCGAGAAAAATGCACTGACGGCAATAAGGCAAAGTATTACTAAAATACTGTTTAACATAGTTTATCCGGCTTCTCGCCAGATCCTCGGAAGGGAAGTTGATTTCGTTTGTGTGAAGACACATAGAACATCGGCTCGTAGCGTTGAGCTGATTATTTCAGCGGGTAGTATAGCGTAAACGTGTGTAAATCCGCCAGAGGTCACATTTTTGTCGGAAAGGGGTGAAAATGAGCATACGGGCAGCTGCGATCAGCCGCCCGCCCGCAGCTTAAGAAAGCGTCACGCTGGCAACCGGCCCCCGGTTGGCATTTCCTCCCCAGACCTGGTCATACTCATAGCCGGTGAGCTGTTTGATCACGACCCGCGTTTTGTCATCGCAGTCGCGATAATCGCCGCCCAGCTTGCGGCGGGCGATCTCTTTCAGCAACAGTTTATGCGTGTCGCGCGTCAGCTTGAATTTATACGTGGCGATAAAGCTCACCGCCAGCAGGGCCGAGGTGGCGAAGAGCATCAGCCCGATAATGGCGTACAGCGCCATTTCAGGCTGCGCGCCGCTGCCTTTCACGAATCCGGACTCCTGCAACACTACGCCTATCAGCATGATCGCAATCGCCACGGTGCTCTTGCGCGTCAGCACCATGACGCCGGCAAAAATCCCCTCCCGCCGTTGCTGAGTGACCATTTCGTCGATATCGGGAATAAAGCTGTAGATATTCCACGGGATGTAATACAGACCGGAACGTGCCGCGCCCAGCAGAATAAAGACCGCCGAAAACAGCAGAGCGGGAACCTGAGTGTGGGTGTAATACATCGCGAACAGAAACATCAGTACGAAAAATATACATCCGTAGGACAATCGCAGCGCAGCCGACGGGGAGATATTAAGCCGGTTTAACAGCAGCATAAATCCGTAGGTCCCCGGCACCGAGGCAAAAGCAGCAATACTTAACCAGCCGGATACCGCCGCAGCATCCTGATTCAGACAATACACCACGTAATAAGTAAAGACTGAACCGAACACGTCCATGGCGGTGAACGAGAAAATATAGATGATAATGTGCAGGCGGAAGGCGCGAATATGAAAGGCTGAAAAAAGATCCACAACCAGATATTTCAGGTGATTGAGTAAACCGCTACTGCGGTGGTTATCAATTTTGAAATCGGACTCCTGATGCACATCTTTTGCCTCCCAGGTGGTGCGCCAGGTGACAAAGACGGCGAGACAAAAGACCAACGAGAAAATCATTCCCGTGAGGGTGTAGGTAAACGAATTGTCTTTACCGGTAAATTGCATAATGACGCCCGGCACGAAGACCGCAAGAAATCCCCCCAGCTGGGAGCAGATCATTCTTACTCCGGATAAGCGGCTGCGCTCTTCATAGCGGTTGGTCATTTCTGCCGCCAGCGTCTCCCATGGCACCAGTACCATTGCCGACAATAATTCAATGGAAAGATAGGTCCCTAAATAATACCAGTAGCCCATGTCAGTCACCCACAGCAGGGCATATAAAAACATCAGCGGTGAACTTAATAATAAAAAGAAGCGGCGGCGGCCAAATTTACGCCCCAGCCAGGTGTTACCAAAATTATCAGTGATATAACCCATGATCGGGCTCAATACGGCGTCAATAACCCGCGCAATGGCAAAAATCGAGCCCGCTTCCAGAACGCTGAGTCCGCAATAAGTGGTGTAAAAAAATAAAAGCCAGGTGCCAATAATGGCGAAAGCACCTCCGCCAAACAGATCGGTTATACCGTAGCCGAGCGCCACGCCATAGCCAACCCTACGTTCAGTTGGTTTGACCATAATGTTTTTTCCAGGTGTAGAGTCACTATTAACCAGACGGTGCTGGTCGTTTTTTATTTACTGCTGGAATACAAAGAACGTACTAACGATTAATATCGATCCACTGTCTTATCTGAGATGAACGATAAATAGCCTCCACAATCTTGAGTGATTTTCCGGCTTCGTGAATATCGATGTAATTCGCTTTTCCGGGATGGTGTAGGGCGGTGTAAAAGCTGCTGATGGCATGCTGATGACCCTGTCCCCAGTAGCTTTTCGCTATACCGTCGGGGGAGGCGTCGCTCACCAGTTTGGTCCGCTCACCGTTGCGAATTCGCCACAGCGCGTTATCGCACAGCTGGAGCGTGGAATTTTCACAATGGATCTCCAGCAATAAAGGGGAATCGGTTGTGTGGCAGTTGCTGGCGTAAAACAGCCCACGCGCGCCGTTGGTGAAATGCAGCGTGGCCATCGCGCTGTCTTCGGCTTCGGTCAACTCTGCCAGCTCGCCGCAATCGACAACGCCTTTCAGCCGCGTTACGCCGCCGGCAAACCACTGCATCAGATCGAGGGTGTGAATGGCCTGATTGATCAACAAACTCCCGCCCTCGGTTGCAAAACGTCCGCGCCACGGGCTTTGGGTGTAATAGCTCCCGGCGCGCGACCAGGTCAGTACCGCTTTGATGCTCAGCATCGTGCCGGATGAACCGTCAGCCAGCTCATGTCGGATGCGCTGGCTGGTGGGGTTGAGTCGGTTCTGATAGCACACGCCGAGTTTTCCCGACGCGTTTTCCACGGCTTCGTTAATCTCTGCGACGTCGCTTCCGCTCATACCGACCGGTTTTTCGCAGAAAACATGCTTACCCGCTGCGAGTGCCGCCAGGATCATCTTTTTATGCTCGAAGTGCGGCGTACAGATGTGGACCACGTCGATCTCTTCATCCAGCAGCATTTCCCGGTAATCCTGATAAAAGCGACAGTGGTAGGTCATCGCCAGCTTCAAACCGGCTTCGCTGTCGATATCCACCAGCGCACGCAGCGTCACGCCGGGCATCTGGCGAAGGGCATTCACGTGACAGCGGTGGATCGCACCGCCGCCGATAATGGCCGCATTCAGCATTTTCATCTGCGCCTCCCGTTACTTCGCCGCATTCGCCAGCATTTGCGCTTTTACGCACAGCTCCGCCGCTTTAAAGGCGTGCGCCTGGGTCATCGCCTTTTCGGTGCGATTCAGGCAGTCGAGGATTAGCTCGCCGAAGAACGGGAATCCCACCTGTCCGGCAACCGGATAGCGGAACTCCCCCTCTTTATTGACGAGATAGACCACGTCTTGTTCGCCACGGGTCAAATCAACGTATTTGCGGATTTCGATGTACCCGTCGGTCCCCAGTAGGGTCAGCCGCCCGTCTCCCCATGTGGAAAGCCCGTCGGGTGTAAACCAGTCGCAGCGGAAATAGCCGCTCGCGCCGTTTTCGCCGCTGAGCATGGCATCGCCGAAATCTTCAAAGTGCGGGTGCTGCGGATGATTAACATTGCGCGCCTGGCTGGCAATGACAGTGGCGTGGCTGTTGCCGGTATAAAAGAGAAACTGCTCAATCTGATGGCTGCCGATGTCGCACAGAATGCCGCCAAAATAGCGGCGATCGTAGAACCAGTCCGGGCGGCCTTGCCCTTCGCGATGCGGACCGGTTCCCAGGGTTTGCACGACGCGGCCAATCGCGCCTTGTTTTACCAGCTGTCCGGCGAAAACGGCACTTTCGACGTGCAACCGCTCGCTGTAATAGACCGCGTATTTACGCCCGGTTTGCGCCACCATCGCTTTGGCATTGGCAAGCTGTTCCAGCGTGGTCAGCGGCGCTTTGTCGGTGAAATAGTCTTTGCCGGCGGCCATGGCTTTCAGCCCCAGCGCGCAGCGCTCGGACGGAACCGCGGCTCCGGCAACCAGCTGTACATCGGGATCGGCGAGGATCACCGCCAGCGACTCGGCGATCTTCACCTGTGGAAACTGCTGCACGAATTTATCCACCTTCGCCGGATCGGGATCGTACACCCATTTCAGCGTCGCCCCGGCTTCTGTCAGCCCGTTGCACATGCCGTAGATATGGCCATGGTCGAGCGCGGCGGCGGCAAAGATAAATTCGCCCGGCTGTACCACCGGCTGCGGTTTGCCAACGGGGGCGTAATTCATACCGTCGTTTTTCTTCATGTCAGATCCCCTGGTCCAGATTTTTGCCTAATGGAATGGCGCCCGCTTCGCTGAAATTCGCCACGCTGGCCGATTTTTGATAAAAGCGCGGGGCGAGGGCGTTGGTGCCACCGGTGCGATAAAACGGGTCGTCATGCGAAATGGGCAGGGAGACCACGCTTTTGGTTATCGCCGATTTATAGATAGCGGTGATCAACTCCAGCGAGCGCTTGCCCTGTACGCCATCCACCAGCGGAGCGGTACGCTGCTCAATGGCGCGAAGCATGTCGTGGATTTGCCCGGTGTGCAGCGTCCAGTCGAGTTTTGGCGTCTCGTGAAACACCGCATTTAGCTGCGTTTCGCGCGTCGTATCGTTTGTTTCCTGCGGAAAACCGTTGTCGGCGCTGACGCTGGCGAATGCCTCCCAGGGGGCGGAGATCCGCGCTTTATCGCCCTGAATAATGATCTTTTGATCTTCTCCGTGATGCACCACCGAGGCCGTGAGCTGGGTTAGCGCGCCGCCGGGATATTTGAAAATAGCGGCGCTCAGGTCTTCGACTTCGGCGTTGTCATGCGCCACGTTGCTCATCATCGCCACCACTTCGCAAGGAAATCCCAGCATCCACTGGATGGCGTCGATGTGATGCACCGCATGGTTAAGCGTGCAGCCGCCGCCCTCTTTTTCCCAGGTGCCGCGCCACCACAGATCGTAATAGCAGTGGCCGCGCCACCAGAAAGAGTCCACCTGCGCATGGCAAATCTTGCCCGCCAGCCCGGAATCCAGCGCCGCTTTTAAGCGCCAGAAAGCGTCAGTAAAGCGGTTTTGCGCAACGATCGATAGCGTCTTTCCGCTGGCTTTTTGCGCGGCGATCATCGCGTCGCACTCCTCCAGCGACGCGGCCATCGGTTTCTCGCACAGTACGTGACAGCCGGCGTTCAGGGCGTCGATGCTGATTTCGGCGTGGACGTAGGGCGGCGTGCAGACGTCGACGATATCAATGTCAGGTTCGGCGGCCAGCATCTGCTGGTGGCTGTCGTAGACCCGCGCGTGGTCGAGGTGGTAACGCGCTTTTTTCTCGTGCGCTTTTTCCGGGTAGATATCGACCAGTGCCACGATCCTGCAGCGCTGCCCATGCTCTAAATAGCTCTGAATATGGTTGTGAGAGATGTTCCCTGTCCCCACGATGGCGATATTTAACATCGTTGATTCTCCGGTGTTACCAGGTGCCCGAGGCATCCAGGGTGCGGCTGGTGGTCTCTTTCTCCACAGAAGTGGAGATGCGCTGCTGCAAAAGGCGCAGGTACTGTTTTTCGTCCAGCGGCAGCGTCACCCAGTCATCGGTCCAGGTCGAAAGGTGCATGGCGTTGGAGAGCGTCAGGCCGTTGATGCCTTCCTGCCCTGGCGCAATCAGCGGCTCGCCGCGCAGAACCGCAGCGCAAAAGTTGGCGGTAATCACGTGATGTTCGCTGCACTCAGGCGCGACGGGGAGGGAGACTTCCCAGCATTCCGGCTCGCCAAAGCCGTTTTGCCAGCGGGCGTTGAAAGCGGTTTCTGATTCGCGTAGTCGCCAGTAACGCAGCTTGCCCTCCTCAACCACCACTTTGCCGCGATCGCCGGTAATCTCCAGGCGATTGGTTCCCGGCGTTTCGGCGACGGTGGTGATAAACACCCCGGTTGCGCCGTTAGCGTATTCGGCGTAGGCGGTGACGTCGTCTTCCACTTCAATCTGACGATGTTTACCGAACTGACAAAACGCGCGCAGGCGTACCGGCATGCCGACCAGCCACTGCCAGAGATCCAGTTGATGCGGATCCTGATTCAGCAACACGCCGCCGCCTTCGCCCTTCCAGGTGGCGCGCCAGCCGCCGGAGTTGTAATAGCTTTGCGAGCGATACCAGTTGGTGATAATCCAGTTCGAGCGGCGGATTTTGCCCAGCTCGCCGCTGTCGATCAGATCTTTCACTTTCTGATAGAGCGGGTTAGGGCGCTGGTTATACATGATGCCAAACACCACATCGCACGCGCGCGCGCAGGCGTTCATCTCCTGCACCTGCGCGGTGTAAACCCCCGCAGGCTTTTCGCACAGGGTATGGATGCCGTGGCGCATCGCCATCATGGCGAGTCGGGGATGGTCATAGTGGGGCGTGGAGACAATCACCGCATCCACCAGCCCGCTGACGATCATCTCTTCGGCATCGTTAAACAGCGGAATCGAATCGCCCACTAACTTGCGGATGCCCGCATGCTTCACAGGATCGTTATCGCAGACCGCCGTCAGGCAGGCGTCTTTAACCGTGCCCGCTAATAAATAGCGCGCATGTAGCGTGCCGATATTACCTGTTCCAATAATGCCAAAACGTAGCTTTTCCATGTCACACCAGAATTTCAGTGAAAGAGTGATGAATGGAAAATAGGAAAGGGGAACCGCAGCGACAATGTGTTTTTGTGAGAATACTCGCAGGGCGTATAAGTAAAAACGCATGGATTTGAAATTTGGTTTTAAAATCAATGCGCTGTTTCTGCAAATATTTGCAGAAACTGAATGCGAGCGAGGTCACACTATGCCGGGCAAGCTAAAAATGGACGAAATTGCGGCGCTGACGGGCTATTCCATCAGCACCGTTTCGAGGGTGTTAAGCGGCAAATCGTATACCAGCGACAAGGCGCGTGAGGCCATCGTAAAGTGCGCGCGTGAGCTGGGCGTGATGGCGTCGCTGGCCAGTGGCCGGCTGTTAATCAACGGGATTGCCGTGTTTGCGCCGGAAAGAACCTTCCACGGGCGTGGCGATATTTTTTATCTTGAGGTCACAAAAGGTATTGCCGAAGCCAGTGCCCCACATGACGTCTGGGTGACGTATTGCGGATTAGAGGAAAAACGAGCGGATGTGAAATTATTCCTCGAAAAAGCCGGCCATAAAAATATTAACGCGATAATTATTATTGGCACCGACGATGCCACGATATTGAAACTGGCAACCACGCTGAATAAACCCTGCGTCCTGATTAATTCCATCGATCGGGAAATGACCCTGGACTCCGTTTCACCTGACCACCGCGCCATTGGTTTTATGGCGATGCGCCATCTTTTTGACCAGGGACACCGCCGCGTGCTGATCATGACCTGCCTGCGGCGGGAAACGCTCTACGCGCGCCTGGACGGTATCAAAGAGGCGTATCGCCATTTTCATGTCTCTTTTGATTCGCAGCACGATTTGCTGGTGATGGAAAATTTTGCGGCGGAGGAGGCGGAGCGTGCGCTGGACGATTGGCTTTCAACGCATGATAAAGCGCTGTGGCCGGAGGTGATCTTCCCCAACAGCATCAGCATGACGGAAGGGGTGCTGAAAGCGCTGCATCGTCATGGCGTCCGCGTGCCGGAAGAGATGTCGATCATGACCACCGACCTAAGCTGGAATCTGCAAAACCGGCTGGATACGCCCGTTACCGGGATTACCGTGCCGTGCCGTGAGCTGGGAATTGAGGCGGTTCACCTGCTGCAAATGCGTATGAACAGGCCGCAGGCGTCGGTATTTAACCTGATGTTGCAGGGCAAGGTGATGGATTATGGCTCCGTGAGTTCAGCCACGCGCCACGCCGCCCGCGTGGCGCTGGATGAGTGATCAGGCCAGCTGTGGCGGCAGGCAGACGCCGATCCCACCGATACCGCAGTAGCCGTACGGGTTTTTATGCAGATACTGCTGGTGGTCGTCCTCTGCATAGTAAAACGGTGTGGCGGTGGCAATTTCAGTGGTGACCTGGCGACGATCGCCCGCGGCGTGCATCGCTTCCTGGAAGCGCGTCAGGCTGGCGCGCGCAGCGGCATCCTGCTCAGGCGTGAGCGGATAAATGGCGGAACGGTACTGCGTACCATGGTCGTTGCCCTGCTGCATCCCTTGTGCCGGATCGTGGTTTTCCCAGAAAACCTGTAATAATTGGTCGTAGCGAATAATCGCAGGATCGTAGACCACGCGCACGGCCTCAGCATGGCCGGTCTCGCCGGAGCACACTTCGCGGTAGGTGGGATTGGGCGTATATCCACCGGTGTAACCCGCGGCGGTGCTATACACGCCCGGCAGTTGCCAGAAAAGGCGCTCGACGCCCCAGAAGCAGCCCATGGCAAAGAGGGCGATTTCCATCCCTTCCGGCACGTTGGTCATCGAGCGATCGTTCACGGCATGCAGTGTGGCTACCGGCATAGGGGTATTGCGTCCCGGTAACGCATCTGCTTGAGATACAAGATGCTTTTTGTCGAATAAACTCACGGTGGGGCCTCCCGGGCAGCGATGTTTCAGTTAAGGTTGTCATGAAGCGTGTAATTGAACACAATAAATACGCTGAATGAGTCTAGATTTAAACATAAGAAATATTAGGTCTCTCGGCCATTTTTCAACCCACTGATTGGGTTTTGGGCTTTATGCCGTGATACGCCGCGGAGCGGCACTTCAATTGCTTCCAGGGTGGAAACAAGGATATTCAGGAGAAAACGTGCCAAAGATCCGCCAGTTATGTTTGGTCAGTTTATTGCTGACAAGCGGAGTCGCCAGCGCGGCTAATGTCCGTTTGCAGGTTGAGGGGTTATCCGGGACGCTGGAAAAAAACGTGCGTGCGCAGCTGTCAACCATTCAGAGTGACGAAGTGACGCCGGACCGGCGCTTTCGCGCGCGCGTGGATGATGCGATCCGCGAAGGGCTAAAAGCGCTGGGTTACTATGAACCCACCATTGATTTCGACTTACGCCCGCCTCCGGCAAAGGGGAGACAGGTGCTGATTGCCCGCGTGTCGGCGGGTGAACCGGTGCTGATTGGCGGTACGAACGTCGTACTGCGCGGCGGTGCGCGTACAGACCGCGATTATCTGGATCTGCTGAGTACCCGTCCGAAAGTCGGCACCGTGCTGAATCACGGCGATTATGACCACTTCAAAAAAGAGTTAACCAGCGTAGCGCTGCGTAAAGGCTACTTCGACAGTCAGTTTAATAAAAGCCAGTTAGGCGTAGCCCTCGACAGACGTCAGGCGTTCTGGGATATCGATTACGACAGCGGCGAGCGCTACCGTTTTGGCGATGTCACCTTCGAAGGTTCGCAAATCCGCGACGAGTATCTGCAAAATCTGGTCCCGTTCAAAGAGGGCGAGTACTACCAGTCGAAAGATCTGGCGGAGCTGAACCGCCGCCTCTCTGCCACCGGCTGGTTTAACTCGGTGGTGGTGGCGCCCGAATTTGATAAAGCCCGTAAGACGAAAGTACTACCGCTGCATGGCGTGGTTTCACCGCGCACCGAAAATACGATTGAGACCGGTGTCGGCTATTCCACCGACGTGGGGCCGCGCGTGAAGGCCACGTGGAAAAAACCGTGGATGAACTCGTATGGCCACAGCCTGACGACCAGCGCGAGTATCTCTGCGCCGGAACAGCAGCTCGACTTCAGCTATAAAATGCCGCTGCTGAAAAACCCGCTTGAACAGTATTACCTGTTACAGGGCGGCTTTAAACGCACCGATCTGAACGACACCGAGCAGGACTCCACCACGCTTGCCGTGTCGCGCTTTTGGGACCTCTCCAGCGGCTGGCAGCGCGCAATTAACCTGCGCTGGAGTCTCGACCACTTTACCCAGGCGAATGTAACCAATACCACCATGCTGCTTTATCCGGGCGTGATGATTAGCCGTACGCGCTCGCGCGGCGGCCTGATGCCTGTCTGGGGCGATTCGCAGCGGTATTCGATTGATTATTCCAATACGGCGTGGGGATCGGACGTCGATTTCTCCGTGGTGCAGGCGCAAAACGTCTGGATCCGTACTTTCTATGATAAGCACCGTTTTGTCACCCGCGGCAACCTGGGCTGGATTGAAACCGGCGATTTCGAACGCGTGCCGCCGGACCTGCGCTTCTTTGCGGGCGGCGACCGCAGTATTCGCGGCTACAAATACAAATCCATCTCGCCCGAAAACGATAAAGGCCAGCTGACGGGAGCGTCAAAACTGGCGACCGGATCGCTGGAGTATCAGCACAACGTCTCCGGCAAATGGTGGGGGGCGATGTTTGTTGATGGCGGCGAGGCGGTGAACGATATCCGCAGAAGCGATTTCAAAACCGGCGCGGGTGTTGGCGTGCGCTGGCAATCCCCCGTTGGGCCAATCAAGCTCGATTTCGCCGTTCCGGTGGGGGATAAAGACGAGCACGGTTTACAGTTTTACATCGGTCTGGGGCCTGAATTATGAGTTTATGGAAGAAGATAAGCCTCGGCGTTCTGATTTTTATCCTGCTGCTGCTCGGTACGGTGGCATTCCTGGTGGGGACCACCACCGGCCTGCATCTGCTGTTTAACGCGGCAAACCGCTGGGTTCCTGGGCTGGAGATCGGCCAGGTCACGGGCGGCTGGCGCGATCTTAGCCTCAAGAATATTCGTTACCAGCAGCCCGGCGTGGCGGTCAACGCGGGTGAATTCCATCTGGCGGTTAAGCTGGGTTGTCTACGCGACAGCAGCCTGTGTGTGAACGATTTGTCGCTAAAAGACGTTAATGTGGCGATAGATTCGAAAAAAATGCCAAAGTCTGCGCCGGTCGAAGAGGAGGAGAGTGGTCCGCTGAATCTCTCGACTCCCTACCCGATTGCGCTGTATCGGGTTGCCCTTAATAACGTCAATATTAAGATCGACGACACAACCGTCTCGGTAATAGACTTCACCTCCGGCCTGCGCTGGCAGGAGAAGAATCTCACGCTGACGCCCACCGCGCTACAGGGGCTGCTGATTGCCCTGCCGAAAGTAGCAAAAGTGGCGCAGGAAGAGATTGTCGAACCGAAAATCCAGAACCCGCAGCCAGAAGAAAAACCGCTGGGTGAGACGCTTAAAGATCTCTTCTCGCAACCGGTTCTGCCGCAGATGACCGATGTCCATCTGCCGCTCAATCTGAATATCGAAGAGTTTAAAGGTGAACAGCTGAGACTGACCGGCGACACCGATCTGACGGTGTTCAATATGCTGCTGAAAGTCAGCAGCATCGACGGCGAGATGAAGCTCGACGCGCTGGATATTGATACCAACCAGGGCAGCGTTAACGCCACCGGTAACGCGCAGCTGCGTGATAACTGGCCTGTGGATTTCACCCTGAACAGCACGCTGAATATTGACCCGCTCAAGGGCGAAAAGGTGAAGCTGAAAGTGGGCGGCGCGCTGCGGGAGAAACTGGAGTTTGGCGTTAATTTGTCCGGCCCGGTCGATATGGTCCTGCGCGGGCAAACGCAGTTAGCCGAGGCCGGATTGCCGCTCAATCTGGAACTGGTCAGTGAACAGCTTTACTGGCCCTTCACGGGGGAGAAGCAGTTCCAGGCCGACGATCTGAAGCTCAAACTGAGCGGTAAAATGACCGATTACACGCTGTCGTTCCGTACGGCGGTGAAAGGGCAGAGCGTGCCGCCGGCGAATATTACTCTCGATGCGAAGGGCAACGAGCAGCAGATTAACCTCGATAAACTCTCCGTGGCGGCGCTGGAGGGTACAACGGAACTGACGGCGCTGCTCGACTGGCAGAAGGCGATCAGCTGGCGCGGCGAGCTTAAGCTTAACGGTATCAATACCGCCAAAGAGGTGCCGGACTGGCCGTCGAAGCTGAATGGTCTGATCAAAACGAGCGGAAGCTTGTACGGCGGCAGCTGGCAGGTGGATGTGCCGGAGATCAAAATCAGCGGCAACGTGAAGCAGAACAATGTGAACGTTGAAGGTGCGCTGAGAGGCAACAGCTATCTGCAATGGATTATCCCGAAACTGCACGTCGCGCTGGGGCGGAACACCGCGGATATCAAAGGTGAGCTGGGCGTTAAAGATCTCGATCTGGATGCCACTATTGATGCGCCTAATCTCGACAATGCGCTGCCTGGGCTTGGCGGAACGGCGAAAGGTCTGCTCAAAGTACGCGGTACGGTTGATGCGCCGCAGATTCTGGCCGACATCACTGCCAACAGTTTGCGCTGGCAGGAGCTGTCCATCGCTCGCGTTCTGCTGAAAGGGGATGTCAAATCCACCGACCAGATCGCGGGCAACCTGAATCTGCGCGTGGAGCGGATTTCCCAGCCGGATGTGAATATCAGCCTGGTGACGCTGGACGCGAAAGGCAGCGAGAAACAGCACGATCTCCAGCTGCGCGTGCAGGGCGAGCCGGTTTCTGGCCAGCTGCATTTGACCGGCAGTTTCGATCGCAAAGAAGAACGCTGGAAAGGCCTGCTGGATAACACCCGCTTTACGACCCCGGTTGGACCGCTGGCGTTGTCTCGTTCCATCGCGCTCGATTATCGCAACGCAGAGCAGAAAATCAGCATTGGGCCACACTGCTGGACGAACCCGAATGCCGAACTGTGTGTGCCGCAGACCATTGACGCGGGCGCAGAAGGGCGCGCGGTGGTCAATCTCAACCGCTTTGACCTGGCGATGCTAAAACCGTTTATGCCGGATACCACCCAGGCGAGCGGGGTATTTAGTGGTAAAGCGGATGTCTCGTGGGACACCACTAAAGAAGGGCTGCCGCAGGGGAACGTCACGCTCTCCGGACGTAACGTGAAGGTCACGCAGACGGTGAATGACGCGCCACTGCCGGTTGCCTTCGACACGCTGAATCTGACGGCAGACTTGCATAATAATCGCGCAGAACTGGGCTGGCTGATACGCCTGACCAATAACGGCCAGTTCGACGGTCAGGTGCAAATCACCGATCCGCAAGGACGGCGTAACCTGGGCGGCAACGTCAATATCCGCAATTTCAATCTCGCGATGGCGAACGCTATTTTCTCGCGCGGTGAAAAGGCCGCCGGCATGCTGAATGCCAATCTGAGACTGGCGGGGAATGTGCAAAGCCCGCAGCTGTTTGGGCAGATGCAGCTCAACGGCGTGGATATCGACGGTAACTTTATGCCGTTTGATATGCAGCCAAGCCAGATTGCGATGAACTTCAACGGGATGAGCTCGACGCTTGCTGGCGTGGTGCGTACCCAGCAGGGGCAGATTAACCTCAGCGGTGATGCCGACTGGAGTCAGATTGATAACTGGCGCGCGCGCGTAGCGGCGAAGGGCAGCAGAGTGCGGATCACCGTGCCGCCGATGGTGCGCCTGGATGTCTCGCCGGATGTGGTGTTTGAAGCCACGCCAAGCCTGTTTACCCTTGACGGGCGTGTCGATGTGCCGTGGGCGCGTATCGTGGTGCATGACGTACCGGAGAGCGCGGTCGGCGTCTCCAGCGACGAAGTGATGCTTAATAATAATCTGAAGCCGGCTGAACCGAAAAGTGCCGGTATTCCGATCAACAGTAATCTGATCGTTCACGTCGGAAACAACGTGCGTCTCGATGCGTTTGGTCTGAAGGCCCGACTCACGGGCGACCTGAAAGTGGCGCAAGATCAACAGGGACTTGGCCTTAACGGGCAGATCACTATTCCTGAAGGACGCTTCCACGCCTACGGTCAGGACCTGATTGTCCGTAAAGGTGAACTGCTGTTCTCCGGCCCGCCGGACCAGCCGCTGCTGAATATCGAAGCGATTCGTAATCCGGAAGCAACGGAAAACGACGTGATTGCCGGGGTGCGTGTGACCGGGACCGCCGACGAGCCGAAGGCGGAAATCTTCTCCGACCCGGCGATGTCGCAGCAGGAAGCCCTCTCCTATCTGCTGCGCGGACAGGGGCTGGATAGCCAGCAGAGCGACAGTGCGGCGATGACATCCATGTTAGTGGGCCTGGGGGTTGCACAAAGTGGGCAGGTTGTGGGTAAAATCGGCGAGACGTTTGGCGTAAGTAATCTGGCGCTGGACACCCAGGGGGTCGGTGACTCTTCGCAAGTGGTGGTCAGTGGCTATGTCCTGCCAGGTCTGCAGGTGAAATACGGTGTAGGGATCTTTGACTCACTGGCAACTCTCACGTTACGCTATCGCCTGATGCCTAAGCTATATCTGGAAGCGGTGTCTGGCGTAGACCAGGCGCTCGATTTGCTCTATCAGTTTGAGTTTTAGCAATGCGAATATTTGTATACGGCAGTTTACGAACCAAGCAAGGCAACAGTCACTGGATGACGAACGCCCAGTTGCTGGGTAATTACAATATTGAAAACTACCAGTTGTACAGTCTGGGCCACTATCCAGGCGCGGTTCCGGGGAACGGAACAGTACAGGGAGAGGTTTATCGTATTGATAATGCCACGCTAGCCGAACTTGATGCCTTGCGCACCAGGGGCGGTGAATATGCACGTCAGTTGATCCAGACCCCGTATGGGAGTGCATGGATGTATGTGTACCAGCGTCCGGTCGATGGATTGAAACTGATTGAAAACGGTAACTGGCTGGACAGAGACCAGTACTGATATGAACAACGCCACCTTCGGGTGGCGTTGTTTTTTGTGGGATTAAAACTCGATACGTGCGCCGAGATTATAGCGACGGCCTTCCAGCTGACCGTAGTCTCCCCAGGAGGTAGTGCGTTGCGGATCGGTATCGAACAGGTTGTAAACACCTGCCAGCAGCTGCGTATTTTTGTTCAGCTTATAACGTGCGCCGATATCCACCAGCGTGTAAGACTCATAATGCGTACCGCTGTTGCTGTCACGGTTGCTGCTGCGATAATTCGCCGTGCTCCACAGATCCAGCGCTTGCGTGGCGGCCCAGTTCAGTGACAGATTCGCCATGTGGCGTGGATAATCATTCAGCGCGTAGCCTTTATTCGCACCGGATTTCTGTTCGCTATGGTTCCAGGTGTAGTTGACGTTCGCTTTCAGCGCTTCGGTGACCTGCCAGTCGGCATTCAGCTCGATACCGTAAACGTCGGCTTCACTGACGTTGAAGTATTTATCCACCGAGTCTGCTTTATAACCATTAACCACACACTGGTGAGTGGCCGTTGTTTCACAGATCGTCTGCTCGGAGATTTTGTCCTTAAACTGGGTGTAGAACACGGTTCCATCCAGCGAAAGCGATTTCCCGGTCCAGTACAGGCCCGTTTCGGCGTTAATGCTTTTTTCCGGCTTCAGATCGTCATTACCTACCGTCAGGAACGGGTAAGGCGGCGTTGAGCCGTGCGGAGTAATAAACTGATCTGACGTGGCGCGCAGTTCGGGCTTTTTATAGCCCGCGGAGAGGCCGCCTTTCAGCGTCCAGGCGTCGTTAATCGCCCAGTTGCCGTACAGTTTTGGCGTGACGTGAGCGCCGAAATAGCTGTCGTAATCGCCGCGCGCAGAGGTGGTCAGGATGAAGTCGTTGATCGTCCAGCTGTCTTCTGCAAACAGCGCCCAGCCGTTTCGGGTCACTTCGGTGACTGGTTCTACGCCCGGCAACGTTTTGCCAGACTCATAGAAGTGGTCATTGAGCTCTTCACGGGTAAAGTTGGCGCCGACGGTGAGCTTATGATCATCGAAGGTAAAGGTCGTTTGCGAGTTGGCGACGTAGTTTTCGGTCTGCACATACTCTGGCGACGTGTTGTCCAGCAGATACTTCGAACGCCCTTTTTCGTAGTTGATATAGTTGGTTGTGGCGATAGTGTCATCGGCATACCAGCCGGTGTGGGTCAGGGTGACTGCATCGCGATCGAATTTCCACATCCACGGCGTACCGCGTTTTTTAGTGCGGTTTTTCTCTTGCTCGCCGACGACCACATTCAGATCGAACAGGTTATTGTCGCTGGCCTTGAGGCCCAAAGTGGCATCGACGGACTTACGGTTATGTTTGCCGAAGTAGTTCTGGCGCTCATCATCGCGGCGATCCAGTCCGTCTGCGGCAATGCTTAAGCCCAGTTTATCCTGAATCAACGGTCCCATCGCGAACAGGTTCAGCTGGCTGGTATTACCCAAATCCTTGTGCTCCTGCAGCCAGGTGTTCGCTGCGATCGCCCCCGTCCAGTCTTCCACGCCGTACGGTTTTTTGGTGATAACGTTAACCACGCCGCCGATGGCGTCAGAGCCATACAAAGAGGACATCGGCCCGCGAATCACTTCGATACGTTCGATGGCTTCCATCGGCGGTAAAAAGCCCGCTTCTGCACCGATATCCTGGCCATAAGGCCGCGATTCGCTGGTGTTCTGCTTGACGCTGTTGACCATAAACGCCGTATAGCTGGAGTCCATGCCGCGCATCATAATGCTGCCGTTGGCCATATCGCTGCCGCCGTTCG
The DNA here is from genome assembly GCF_034046055.2 of Lelliottia sp. CFBP8978. Lineage (NCBI taxonomy): Bacteria > Pseudomonadati > Pseudomonadota > Gammaproteobacteria > Enterobacterales > Enterobacteriaceae > Lelliottia > Lelliottia sp. CFBP8978. Next base: position 494,085 of record NZ_CM188253.1, read on the forward strand.
ATACCGACACGCCGGGGATATTTTTAAGCGCGTCGCCGATGGTCTGGTCGGGCTGAATATCCAGCGTTTTACGATCGATACTTGAAATCGTCGCGGGCGCTTCTTTTTTCTGTTGTGAAAAGCCGGTCGCGGTGACCACCATTTCATCATCCGCCTGGGCGGATAAAGCCATACTGCCAGTGAATGCCACTATTCCTGTGAACGTAATAAGTTGACGCGTTTTCATAGCCATAAACCCAAAAGGAAAATAAAGAAAACGCCTTACGATCTGATGCCGCAAGGCGTGGTTTGTTATTGTGTCAGAGCTTATCGAGCGTAATTTTCAGCACGTAATCGGGGCGGTCTTTTGCCACTTTCTCATCTTGTTTAATGCTGGCGTACAGCACATTACTGTCAGAAGAGAGGGCGAGACTATTAGGCATGGCGTTGGTCGCAATGCTGTTTTTCAGCTGGTACGTTTTGCTGTCGATAATGCTGATGAGTTTGGCGTTGCGGTGGGTGACGTACACTTCGCTGCGCTTTTCGTTATAAAGCACCGCCAGCGAGTTGGTGACGTCGATATGGTCCAGCACCCGGCCAGTATTAATATCGACGACCAGCACCTGGGGTAAATCGGGATCGGTCAGGAAGGCACGATTATTTTTGCTGTCGAGGGCGATATTCAGGAAGAAATGTTTTTTCTCCGGTTCGACGGTGAATCGGCTGACAATTTTGTCGGTCGTTGTGTCTACGGCGATCAGTTCATTTCTGCCGTTAACCACATACAGGCGATTTTTCTGCGCATCCAGCGCCAGCCCGGTCGGATATTCACCCATATTGGTCAGGGTCGTGATCAGCTGACGCTTTTCGGTATCGACAACCCAGACGATCCCCTTTTCCACTACGCCCGAGACGTATAAGCGGTGGCGTTGTTTATCGAGCACCATTTCGCGGGTGTGGGCGATCTCTTTCGGGTTGCTGGTGTCGGCGAGCTGTATCACGGCCAGCTCTTTGCCGGTCCGGGTATCAATCAGAGTGACTGAACCTTCCAGCGTATTGCCCACGTAGAGGAGATGATTTTCTTCGTCCAGCGCGGTGGCAAATGCCCTGCGGCTGGTCTCGATGACGCCTGTTCCGGTCAGATCTTCGAGGTCCAGTTTGTATATTTTGCCCTGGGTTTTGTCTTTATCGAATGAGGGCGCGCTGGCGGCAAATAACACCTTTGCCTGGCCATCGTAAGCGAGTTCGTACACGCCGTGGCCCACGGGCTGAGTGACAAAATCTTTTTCTGGCAGCGGGGCGGCGAAACTCGTGACGCTGGTCAACATTAATGCCGCAGCGATGGCTGAGGCGACAGACGCTTTAAAGGTCTTCACATTGTGTAGGGTCATTGACGTTTATTCACATTTGTTTACGAACTGAAAATGATAATGAGATCTACTATCATTAGCAATTGCAACTTTGAGGTGAGTGCTACCTTTTCTGGTAGGTCAATAACCGGTTAAATCTTAAGGAGATAGGGGCAGGCAGGCATAAAAAAGCCCCGACTCGCGGGGCTTAGAACGGAGGGTAAGAATTACTTCTTAGCAGCGCGTTCGAAAGAGGCAACGATTTCAGCTTTTGCCGCTTCTGCGTTGTCCCAGCCGTCAACTTTAACCCATTTGCCTTTTTCGAGATCTTTGTAGTGCTCGAAGAAGTGGGTGATCTGTGCTTTCAGCAGTTCTGGCAGGTCGTTCACATCTTTAATGTGATCGTACTCTTTGCTCAGTTTGGTGTGCGGAACCGCAACCAGTTTCGCATCTTCACCGGCTTCGTCGGTCATTTTCAGAACGCCAACCGGACGGCAGCGAACCACAGAACCTGGGGCCAGTGGGTATGGCGTTGGGACCAGAACGTCTACCGGGTCGCCATCCAGGGACAGGGTGTGGTTGATGTAGCCGTAGTTGCACGGGTAGAACATCGCAGTGGACATGAAACGGTCAACGAACAGCGCACCGGTGTCTTTGTCGATTTCGTATTTGATAGGATCTGCGTTGGCCGGGATTTCGATAACAACGTAGATGTCTTCCGGCAGTTCTTTACCCGCAGGGACGTTGAGTAAGCTCATGTTGGTGTCCTTCAAAATAATGGTAAACAAGTGGCGAGTATTATAGCCAACTCGCGCTGAAAGTCTTCGCCTGTTTTCACTCCCAACCTCATCTGAACGCCATTTTCAGAGCGTTTCCATGACAGGAAAATCCATAAACACAGCCGCATAATTAATGCGCGAATGAAAGCGATTACAAACTTGTGATTAACGTTTTGTTCACTTTTCTGAAGTGTGATGTAACGCAATTCGTTACATCTTCTATTGGCTATAGTTTTTTCGCAGAACATCTTTTGACCAACAATAACCTGGGCTACGAGGACATCATTATGTGGAAGCGCTTACTTCTTGTCACAGCAGTTTCGGCAGCCATGTCGTCTATGGCAATGGCCGCACCCTTAACGGTCGGTTTTTCTCAGGTCGGGTCTGAATCCGGCTGGCGAGCAGCAGAAACCAGCGTTGCGAAAAGCGAGGCTGAAAAACGCGGTATTACGCTGAAAATCGCTGATGGCCAGCAAAAACAGGAAAACCAGATTAAAGCGGTGCGTTCATTCATCGCCCAGGGCGTTGACGCTATCTTCATCGCGCCAGTGGTGGCAACCGGCTGGGAACCGGTGCTGAAAGAGGCCAAAGACGCTGAAATTCCGGTCTTCTTGCTGGACCGTTCCATTGATGTCAAAGACAAATCTCTCTATATGACCACCGTCACCGCGAATAACGTGCTGGAAGGGCAACTGATTGGTGACTGGCTGATTAAGCAGGTGGATGGCAAGCCGTGTAACGTCGTTGAGCTGCAAGGAACGGTGGGTGCGAGCGTCGCCATTGACCGTAAGAAAGGCTTTGCTGAGGCCATCGCAAAAGCGCCAAACATCAAAATTATTCGTTCTCAGTCCGGCGACTTCACCCGCAGTAAGGGCAAAGAGGTCATGGAAAGCTTTATCAAGGCTGAAAACAACGGCAAGAACATCTGCATGGTATACGCGCACAACGATGACATGGTGATCGGAGCCATCCAGGCCATTAAAGAAGCGGGCCTGAAACCGGGCAAAGACATTCTCACCGGTTCAATCGACGGCGTACCGGACATCTACAAAGCGATGATCGACGGCGAAGCGAATGCCAGCGTCGAGCTGACGCCAAACATGGCCGGACCGGCGTTTGACGCACTCGAAAAATTCAAGAAAGACGGTACCAAACCAGAACAGCTGACCATCACCAAATCGACCCTCTACCTGCCTGATACAGCGAAAGAAGAGTTAGAGAAGAAAAAATCAATGGGCTATTGATGCCCTTGCCGCTCACCCCTCACCCCGCCCTCTCCCCCAAGGGGAGAGGGGGAAAGATAAGTCGGAGCAGAGAATTTAACAGGCACGATCAATCCTCTCCCCCAAGGGAGAGGGGGAAAGATAAGTCGGAGCTAAGAATTATCACTGGCACGATCAATCCTCTCCCACAAGGGAGAGGGGGAAAGGCAGGGCGGAGCAGAGAATTTATAACAGGCACGATCAATCCTCTCCCCCAAGGGGAGAGGGGGAAAGATAAGTCGGAGCAGAGAATTTAACAGGCACGATCAATCCTCTCCCCCAAGGGAGAGGGGGAAAGATAAGTCGGAGCAGAGAATAATCACTGGCACGATCAATCCTCTCCCACAAGGGAGAGGGGGAAAGGCAGGGCGGAGCAGAGAATAATCACTGGCACGATCAATCCTCTCCCACAAGGGAGAGGGGGAAAGGCAAAGCGGAGCAGAGAATTTATAACAGGTACGATCAATCCTCTCCCACAAGGGAGAGGGGGAAAGATAAGTCGGAGCAGAGAATAATCACTGGCACGATCAATCCTCTCCCACAAGGGAGAGGGGGAAAGGCAGGGCGGAGCAGAGAATTTATAACAGGCACGATCAATCCTCTCCCCCAAGGGGAGAGGGGGAAAGGCAGGGCGGAGCAGAGAATTATCACTGGCACGATCAATCCCCTCTCCCCTATGGGGAGAGGGTTAGGGTGAGGGGAAGAACGATGACCACCGAACAACACCAGGAAATCCTCCGCACGGAAGGTCTTAGCAAAAATTTCCCCGGGGTGAAGGCGCTGGATAACGTTGACTTCAGCCTGCGGCGTGGCGAAATCATGGCGCTGCTGGGAGAAAACGGAGCCGGAAAATCGACGCTCATCAAAGCGCTGACCGGGGTATATCACGCCGATCGCGGAACCATCTGGCTTGAAGGCCAGGCGATTTCGCCCAAAAACACCGCTCACGCCCAGCAGCTTGGCATCGGGACGGTATACCAGGAAGTCAATCTGCTGCCGAATATGTCGGTGGCGGATAACCTGTTTATTGGTCGCGAGCCGCGTCGGTTTGGCTTGCTGCGCAGGAAAGAGATGGAAAAACGGGCCACGACCCTGATGGAGTCCTATGGCTTTTCCCTCGACGTCCGCGAGCCGCTAAACCGTTTTTCAGTGGCGATGCAGCAGATCGTCGCGATTTGCCGGGCGATCGATCTCTCCGCCAAAGTGTTGATCCTCGATGAACCCACCGCCAGCCTCGATACCCAGGAAGTGGAGATGCTCTTTACCCTGATGCGTCAGTTGCGCGATCAGGGAGTCAGCCTGATTTTCGTCACCCATTTTCTCGATCAGGTTTACCAGGTCAGCGATCGCATTACGGTTCTGCGTAACGGCAGTTTTGTCGGCTGCCGTGAAACCTGCGAGCTGCCGCAGATCGAGCTGGTGAAAATGATGTTGGGCCGTGAGCTGGACACGCACGCGCTGCAACGCGCCGGGCGTACGTTGCTAAGCGATAAACCGGTCGCGGCATTTAAAGATTTTGGGAAGAAAGGCACGATTACGCCGTTCAACCTCGAAGTGCGCCCCGGCGAGATCGTCGGTCTGGCGGGGCTGTTGGGATCAGGCCGTACCGAAACCGCCGAAGTGATTTTTGGCATTAAACCTGCCGACAGCGGTAGCGCGATGATCAAGGGCAAACCTCACACACTACGCTCGCCGCACCAGGCCTCCTGTCTCGGCATCGGTTTTTGCCCGGAAGACAGGAAAACGGACGGTATTATCGCCGCCGCGTCGGTGCGTGAAAATATTATTCTGGCACTCCAGGCGCAGCGCGGCTGGCTGCGCCCGATTCCGCGCAAAGAACAGAACGCGATTGCGGAACGATTCATCCGTCAGCTCGGTATTCGTACGCCCAGCGCGGAACAGCCCATCGAGTTTCTCTCCGGCGGTAACCAGCAAAAAGTCCTGCTTTCCCGCTGGCTGTTGACCAAACCCCAGTTCCTGATCCTTGATGAACCGACACGCGGCATCGACGTTGGCGCGCATGCGGAAATTATCCGCCTGATCGAAACGCTCTGTGCCGACGGGCTGGCGCTGCTGGTCATCTCCTCCGAGCTTGAAGAGCTGGTGGGGTATGCCGATCGCGTCATCATTATGCGCGATCGTAAGCAGGTGGCAGAGATCCCGCTGGATGAACTTTCCGTTCCGGCGATCATGAATGCCATCGCGGCATAAGGAGTTACTCGTGATGCCCCGTTCACTTCCTCATACCACAGCGTCAAAGCGCCGCTTCAACTGGCCAACCGGCACGCCGCAGATCGTGGCGTTGTTGTTAGTGCTGGTGGTGGATAGCCTTGTGGCACCGCATTTTTTTCAGATCATTTTGCAGGATGGCCGCCTGTTCGGTAGCCCCATTGATATCTTAAACCGCGCCGCGCCGGTGGCGCTGCTGGCTATCGGGATGACGCTGGTCATTGCCACCGGGGGGATCGATCTTTCCGTGGGCGCGATCATGGCTATCTCGGGCGCCACCGCGGCGTCGATGACCGTCTCCGGACACAGCCTGCCGGTGGTGTTGCTGGCGGCGCTGGGAACGGGCGTGCTGGCCGGGCTGTGGAACGGGATACTGGTTTCCATTCTCAAAATTCAGCCATTTGTCGCCACGCTGATTTTGATGGTGGCCGGACGCGGCGTCGCGCAGCTTATTACCTCAGGGCAGATTGTCACCTTCAACTCCCCGGATTTAGCGTGGATCGGCAGCGGCAAACTGTTGCTGTTCCCCACACCGGTGATGATTGCGCTGGTGACGCTGATCGTGTTCTGGCTGTTTACCCGCAAAACCGCGCTCGGCATGTTTATCGAGGCGGTCGGAATTAACATTCGGGCGGCAAAAAATGCCGGGGTCAGCACCCGTCTGGTGGTGATGCTGACCTATGTTCTCAGCGGTGTCTGCGCCGCCATCGCGGGGATTATCGTCGCTGCGGATATCCGTGGCGCCGATGCCAACAATGCCGGGCTGTGGCTCGAGCTGGATGCGATTCTGGCGGTGGTGATTGGCGGCGGATCGCTGATGGGCGGGCGCTTTAATCTGCTGCTGTCGGTGATTGGCGCGCTGATTATTCAGGGTATGAATACCGGTATTTTGCTTTCTGGCTTCCAGCCGGAGCTCAACCAGGTCGTCAAGGCGGTCGTTGTGCTCTGCGTGCTGATTGTTCAGTCGTCGCGCTTTATTAGCATCGTTAAGGGGATTCGCGGCCATGATAAAACGTAATTTACCGCTGATGATCACGCTGGGCGTTTTCGTACTGGGTTATCTCTACTGCCTGACGCAATTCCCCGGGTTTGCCTCCACGCGGGTGATTTGTAACATCCTCACGGATAATGCTTTTTTGGGCATTATTGCCGTTGGCATGACCTTCGTGATCCTCTCCGGCGGAATCGATCTCTCCGTCGGCTCGGTGATCGCCTTTACCGGCGTGTTCCTCGCCAAAGCGATAGGCTTTTGGGGGATCTCACCGCTGCTGGCCTTCCCGCTGGTGCTGGTGATGGGTTGCGCGTTCGGGGCGTTTATGGGGCTGTTAATTGACGCGCTGAAAATCCCGGCATTTATCATCACGCTAGCCGGGATGTTTTTCCTGCGCGGCGTTAGCTATCTGGTGTCCGAAGAGTCGATCCCGATTAATCACCCGATCTACGAGACTCTTTCCGATCTGGCCTGGAAAATCCCCGGCGGCGGTCGCCTGAGCGCGATGGGGCTGCTGATGCTGGGCGTGGTGGTCATCGGGATTTTCCTCGCCCACCGCACCCGTTTCGGTAATCAGGTGTATGCCATTGGGGGAAGCGCCACGTCGGCAAACCTGATGGGAATCTCCACCCGCAGCACCACTATTCGCATCTATATGTTGTCTACCGGTCTGGCGACGCTGGCCGGTATTGTTTTTTCCGTTTATACCCAGGCGGGCTACGCGCTGGCTGGGGTTGGGGTTGAGCTGGACGCGATCGCCTCGGTCGTCATTGGCGGCACGCTGCTCAGTGGGGGCGTCGGAACCGTGTTGGGCACGCTGTTCGGCGTGGCGATCCAGGGGTTGATCCAGACCTATATAAACTTTGATGGCACCCTGAGTTCCTGGTGGACCAAAATTGCGATTGGGATTTTGCTGTTCATCTTTATCGCGCTGCAGCGTGGCCTGACAGTGCTGTGGGAGAACCGCTTAAGCTCGCCGGTGACGCGCGTGAGCACCACCACCATCAACCGATAACACTCTGAATTTGCTTAAAGTGTAAACTTTTTCCGGTAGCGGTCGATAACCTTATTTTATGTCCAGAATTATCTTGCTACCGGAAATAACATCATGCTGAAAACGCTATCGATTCGTACCGGCTTGCTTTCGTTACTGGCCGTTATGACCCTTCTGCTGCTGATTGTCAGCGGCATTGGCATTTATGCCCTCACACAGAGCTCCTCCTCTTTGCAGCGCATCAATCACCTTCAGGGTGAACAGATGATCAAGCTGAACGCGGGTTATACCCTGATTTTGCGCGCCCGTAATGAAGCCAGTCAGGCCGTCCGTTTGATGGAAATCGGCATGCTGGATGATGCCGCCAAATCCGTGCAGAACATTAATCGTGAAGTGACCCAGGCCCAAAAAACGCTGAAGACGGTAATTGATAGCGGCGTTGAGGATAGTGAGGGGCAAAAGCTTCTGGACAACGTCGCGGCAAGCCTTGCCGTATATAACACTGACGGCATCACCCCGATGCTGGCCGCGCTGAATCAACAAAGCGCCGATGGCTATTATGATCTGCTGGAGAATAAGCTGATCCCGGTCGCCCGTCAGTTCGACAACGATATGCAGGCGTTTCAGGCGTGGAGCGAATCTCGCGGAAACGCTGAAGTGAAAGCCGTGCAGTCAAGCAAAAATCGCGTGATGATGTTCATCGTGATCGCTGCGTTGATCACCGCTGGCGTGATCGTCCTGGCCTGGCTGCTGCTGCGTCATATGCTGCTCAAACCGCTCTCAACCTCGATTTCTCAACTGGAACATGTGGCGGCGGGGGATTTAACCCACAGTCTGAGCGAACCGGCCAGCCAGGAATTTAATCGCCTGAATGCGGCGATTGAAGGGATGCGTCAGTCACTCATGGGCTCGGTGCTGCGCGTGCGTGATGCCAGTTCGCAGATCGATACGGGCAGCCGCGAGCTGACCGCCGGAAACATGGATCTGGCCCAGCGTACGGAATCGACGGCAACATCGCTCGAACAGACAGCGGCGAGCATGGAAGAGATCACCGCCACCGTGAAACAAAACGCGGACAACGCCGAGCAGGCGCACCAGATGGCGAAACGAGTCTCTGATACCGCGGACCACGGCAGCGAAATGGTGTGCTATGTCATTGAAAAAATGCGCGATATTTCGGGAAGCTCCGCGCGTATTGCCGATATTCTTAGCGTGATCGACGGGATCGCATTCCAGACCAACATTCTGGCGCTGAACGCCTCGGTGGAAGCGGCGCGCGCGGGTGAGCAGGGGCGCGGTTTTGCAGTGGTCGCCGGTGAAGTCCGCAATCTCGCCAGCCGAAGCGCCGACGCGGCGAAAGAGATCCGCACGCTGATTAGCGATTCACAAACGCACGTTAACGAAGGTAGCGAACTGGCGCAGCAAGCCGGTGAGACGATGGATGAGATCGCCACCGAAGTGTTACGGATGACCAAACTGATGCGTGAGATCGCCAATGCTTCTCTGGAGCAAAGCCGCGGGATCGAGCAGGTCAATATTGCGGTCAATCAGATGGACGAAACCGCGCAGCAAAACGCTGCGCTGGTACAGCAATCTTCCGCCGCAACGCGATCTCTGGAACAGCAGTCACGAGAGTTAATTGAAGCCATGTCCTCTTTTAAACTGACGGCACAAACGGCCTGATAAAATAAACTCTGGCGTGTTATGCGTCAGGGTTTACGCTTCCGCAGTATTGACCGCACCAATATTCTGATGAATATCCGCCATTAAATTCTCCAGCGAGTGGGTTAATTGTAGCGCTTTGTTTGTTGGCTCCAGATATAAACCTTTACGAATAAATAACGGTTCATCAAAGAGCTGGTTAAATCGTTTTAACGCAAGACTGACCGCCGGGCGCGACATCTCCAGGCGCACAGAGGCTTTCGCCATGCTGCCGCAGCGAACGATTTCAATAAATACGGGGATGAGATTTAAATCGATACCGGTGTTTGCACGTGAAAAATTTTGCATTGCACAGCGTCTCCTCTGAATAAATAATCAATTATTCAGAATAATGCGCGAGTAGTGGCGAATATTAAAGCGAGATTTTTATATTAATTTATACGGTAAAATATATAAATAAGAACGGGGAGTCTGGCTCCCCGTTATAATAATGTTACGCGTCCGGGTACTCGCGGATTAAACGCTCAACATCTTCAACCATATGGTCGTTACCCACAAAGAAAGAGCGGCGCTGGTGCAGGCTGTGCGGAATGATATCCAGAATACGCTCTTTACCATCGCTCGCCTTGCCGCCGGCCTGTTCGGCCAGGAACGCCATTGGGTTGCATTCGTACAGCAGACGCAGTTTTCCTTCCGGGTGGCTGGCGGTGCTTGGGTAGAGATAAATGCCGCCTTTCAGCAGGTTACGGTGGAAATCAGCCACCAGAGAACCGATATACCGCGAGGTATATGGGCGCTGCGTCAGCTTATCTTCTTCCTGGCAGAATTTGATGTATTTCTTCACACCATTCGGGAATTTGATGTAGTTGCCTTCGTTAATAGAGTACGTGCTGCCGCTTGCCGGGAAGCGCATACGTTCCTGGCTGAGGCAGAACACACCCAGTGACGGATCGTAGGTAAAAGCGTGTACGCCGCAGCCTGTGGTGTAAACCAGCATGGTGGAGGAGCCATAAACCACATACCCGGCAGCAACCTGCTTGTTGCCCGGCTGGAGGAAATCTTCTTCGGTGACCGGCGTGCCAACAGGCGTGACGCGGCGATAGATAGAGAAAATGGTCCCGACAGAAACGTTGACGTCGATGTTAGAGGAGCCATCCAGGGGATCCATCAGCACGACATATTTGGCATGTTCGCACCCTTCGAAAACGACGATTTCATCTTCTTCTTCAGAGGCGATACCCGCAACGATGTCGCGTGCGCGCAGTGCAGCTTTCAGTTTTTCATTGGCGAACAGATCGAGTTTTTGCTGAACCTCGCCCTGAACGTTTTCGGCACCGCTGGCACCCAGGATATCGACCAGACCGGCCTTATTGATATCGCGGTGGATGATCTTCGCACCGAGCTTTATTGCCGACAGCAAAGCAGTGAGCTCACCGGTAGCATGAGAGAACTCATGCTGCTTTTCGACAATAAATTCACCTAACGTTTTCATAACACTTTCCCTGAATCGTATGTTGAGTAAAGCGATCGTATGTTCACTAAAACGACTAAAGCCCAACAATCTTAACAAACATTCAAATATTAGCGCAGAGGTGAATCGCGCCAGCAAAATACGGATTTACCTGAAATGCGTTTCTCTGCGGCTGACATGTGAGTAAAATGTGCGCCACACAGAAGAGGGATAGTGACGTATGCGCATTCATATATTGGGGATTTGTGGCACTTTCATGGGCGGACTGGCGATGCTGGCGCGCTCTTTGGGCCATGAAGTGACAGGTTCGGACGCCAATGTTTATCCGCCGATGAGCACCTTGCTTGAGAAGCAAGGTATTGATCTCATTCAGGGATATGACGTCAGCCAGCTCGACTCACAGCCGGATCTGGTGATCATTGGCAACGCCATGACCCGGGGGAATCCGTGTGTCGAAGCCGTGCTGGAGCGCAACATTCCTTTCATGTCCGGTCCGCAGTGGCTGCATGATTTCATTCTCCGCGATCGTTGGGTCGTTGCGGTGGCCGGTACGCACGGTAAAACCACTACCGCCGGAATGGCGACCTGGATTCTTGAAGCCTGCGGCTACAAGCCCGGCTTTGTCATCGGTGGTGTGCCGGGGAATTTCGAGGTCTCCGCGCGTCTGGGCGATAGCCCATTCTTTGTGATTGAAGCCGATGAGTACGACTGCGCGTTCTTCGATAAGCGCTCTAAATTTGTGCATTACTGCCCGCGCACGCTGATCCTCAACAACCTTGAGTTCGATCACGCGGACATCTTTGACGATCTGAAGGCCATTCAGAAACAGTTCCACCATCTGGTGCGTATCGTGCCGGGCCAGGGCCGTATCATTTATCCTGAGAATGACATCAACCTGAAGCAGACGATGGCGATGGGCTGCTGGAGCGAACAGGAGCTGGTGGGTGAGCAGGGTCACTGGCAGGCGAAGAAGCTGACCACCGATGCGTCCGAGTGGGAAGTGTGGCTGGACGGCGAGAAAGTCGGCGAAGTGAAGTGGGAACTGGTCGGCGAACATAACATGCACAATGGCCTGATGGCGATTGCTGCGGCGCGTCATGTCGGTGTACTGCCAGCTGATGCGGCAAACGCGCTGTGTTCCTTCATCAACGCCCGTCGTCGTCTTGAGCTGCGCGGCGAAGCCAACGGCGTCACCGTGTACGACGATTTTGCCCATCATCCGACGGCCATTCTGGCAACGCTTGCGGCATTACGCGGTAAAGTGGGTGGAACAGCGCGCATTCTGGCCGTGCTGGAACCTCGCTCGAACACCATGAAAATGGGGATCTGTAAAGACGATCTGGCCCCTTCTTTGGGTCGCGCCGATGAAGTCTTCTTGCTGCAACCACAGCATATTCCGTGGCAGGTGGCCGAAGTTGCCGAGGCGTGTATTCAGCCCGCGCACTGGCATGCTGACGTCGATACGCTGGCGGAGATGATCGTCAAAACGGCACAGCCGGGCGATCACATTCTGGTGATGAGTAACGGTGGTTTTGGTGGGATTCATCAGAAACTGCTGGATGGTCTGGCGAAGAAAGCGGAAGCCGCTGAGTAACGATTGCCCCTCACCCCGACCCTCTCCCCAAAGGGGCGAGGGGGAAAACCGCACCGGCTAGCCTCCTCACCCCAAGGGATGAGGGGGAAAACTTCACCGGCCAGTCCCTTATCTCCAGAGGGGCGAGGGGAAAATCGCACCGGCCGTCCCTTTATCCCCAAGGGACGAGGGAGGAAAACCGCACCGGCCAGCCCCTTATCCCCAGAGGTATGAGGGGAAAACCGCACCGGCCAGTCCCTTATCCCCAGAGGGATGAGGAGGAAAACCGCATCGGCCAGTCTCCTCTCCCCAGAGGTATGAGGAGAAAACTGCACCGGCCAATCCCCTCTCCCCTCTGGGGAGAGGGTTAGGGTGAGGGGACAAGCGCTCTGAATCTTAACCTTCGTTTTCAGCCAGTTCGCGCAGATACTGGAAAATCAGACGCGCAGATTTCGGCGGCTTATTCCCTTCTTTCTCTTTCTTCGCGTTACGGATAAGCGAACGCAACTGCTGGCGGTCGGCATCTGGCCACAGATTCAACACTTCTGCGACCGCTTCATCGCCTTGATCAACCAGACGATCGCGGATCTGCTCAAGCTTATGGAACAGCGCAACCTGCTGGTTGTGGCGGTTTTTCAGCTTATCCAGCGCCTGGCGAATGGGTTCTACGTCACGCTGGCGCAGCATTTTACCGATCAGCTGAAGCTGGCGGCGGCGGCCTTCTTTTTTGATTCGTTGGGCCAGTTCAATGGCACCGCGCAGATCCGGGTCGAGCGGGAGTTTATCCAGCGCGTTCTTACCCAGCTCTACCATTTCCGCACCAAGTTGTTTTAACTCTTCGGCGTCACGTTTAATTTCACTTTTACTGACCCAGATGATTTCATCATCTTCGTCTTCGATGTCATCACCGGGAACGTCGTCGAGCCAGTCGTCGGGCTGCTTAGTCATGTCAGGCTCCTTAAAAAAGAGGCTAATGTTACCAGTTAAGACGCGCACTGAAAAACGGTTCTCTGTTAGACTTCAGATAACTATCTCTTACAGTATGGCATTTGCGATGAAAGTAACCTCACAAGTTGAAGCGCAGCGTAAGATTCTCGAAGAAGCGGTATCCACAGCACTGATGCTGGCTTCAGGTCAATCCGATGGTGCGGAAGTAGCCGTGAGTAAAACCACGGGCATTGGCGTCAGTACCCGTTTTGGTGAAGTGGAAAACGTTGAATTTAACAGTGACGGCGCGCTGGGGATTACGGTTTATCACCAGAATCGCAAGGGGAGCGCCTCCTCGACCGATCTCAGCCCGGACGCGATTGCCCGTACCGTGCAGGCGGCGCTGGATATTGCGCGCTACACTTCGCCTGATCCTTACGCAGGTGTGGCGGAGAAAGAACTGCTGGCGTTCGACGCCCCCGATCTGGATCTGTTCCATCCTGCCGATATTTCACCAGACCAGGCGATCGAGCTGGCGGCACGCGCTGAACAAGCCTCTTTGAAAGCGGATAAGCGCATCACCAACACCGAAGGTGGCAGCTTTAACAGCCACTACGGCATCAAAGTCTTCGGCAACAGCCACGGCATGCTGCAGGGCTACTGCTCCACGCGCCACTCTCTTTCCAGCTGTGTGATTGCCGAAGAGAACGGCGACATGGAGCGCGATTACGCCTATACCATTGGTCGTGCGATGGAAGATTTGCAGTCGCCTGAGTGGGTCGGTGAAGAGTGTGCGAAGCGCACGCTTTCCCGTTTATCGCCGCGCAAACTCTCCACCATGAAAGCCCCGGTGATTTTTGCCAATGAAGTGGCAACCGGTCTTTTTGGCCATCTGGTGGGAGCGATTGCCGGTGGGGCGGTGTACCGTAAATCAACGTTCCTGCTCGATGCCCTCGGCACGCAGATCCTGCCGGAGTGGCTGACCATCGAAGAGCATCCTCACCTGTTGAAAGGCCTGGCCTCCACGCCGTTCGACAGCGAAGGGGTACGCACGGAGCGTCGCGATATTATTAAAGACGGCGTGCTGACTCAGTGGCTGCTGACCAACTACTCCGCGCGCAAACTGGGGCTGAAAAGCACCGGTCACGCGGGCGGGATCCACAACTGGCGCATTGAAGGTCAGGGCCTGAGCTTTGAGCAGATGCTGAAGCAAATGGGCACCGGGCTGGTCGTGACCGAGCTGATGGGTCAGGGCGTGAGCGGTATCACCGGCGATTACTCTCGCGGTGCGGCGGGCTTCTGGGTCGAAAATGGCGAAATTCAGTATCCGGTGAGCGAGATCACCATCGCCGGAAATCTAAAAGATATGTGGCGCAATATCGTGACGGTTGGTAACGATATTGAAACGCGCAGCAATATACAGTGTGGTTCAGTGCTGTTGCCGGAGATGAAAATCGCCGGTCAGTAATACCCGTCATACTTCAGGCGACAGGGCCAGGCGCAGCGCCTTGTCCCGTCGCCCGAATGACTGAGGGTATTGCGCTTATTGTTAATAATAAAAAAGGAAGTGAGCAATGCGTAAACATCTGTTAGCGATCGTCGCAGCTTCAACGCTGATTCTTGGTTCTTCTGCGTTTGCCGCCGATCTTGAAGACGATATGGATACCCTCAGTACCAATCTGAAGGTGGTGCAAAAAACGGATAATGCGGCAGAGATGAAAGACGCATTGACCAAAATGCGCACCGCCGCGCTGGATGCGCAAAAAGCCACGCCGCCTAAGCTGGAAAACAGCGCGGCGGACAGCGCAGAGATGAAAGACTATCGCCACGGTTTTGACGTGCTGGTCGGCCAGATTGACGGCGCGCTGAAGCTTGCCAACGAAGGTAAAGTGAAAGAGGCGCAGGCAGCGGCCGATGAGTTCGTGACGACGCGCAACGCCTACCACAAAAAGTATCGCTAACCGACGCGCTGCTTCTTATCAGTACCCCGCGGGGGAGTCATGCACTTCCTCGCGATCCTCTGAAGTTGGTCATCGGTATAAGTAAACCTTATCCACATCACAATTTTGCCCATCCGCTGATAAACATTTCCGCTTGGGTTTCTGATAGTTGACCGCCGAATAGCGTGATATTCATCACGCAAAGACAGTCGATAATTCATATTCAACGCATTTATGTGGCACAGATCACTGGCGCCGCTCTCCTTTCCACTTCGAAGTGGAAAACAACTCGCTACAAACATTTAACCTCCAGCGTTAGTTTTATCCCAGAGCCATTAACGGGGTAAGACGAGTGATTAACGGAGCGGTAATGAACGACGTTGGGGAACAGGCAGCCAAAACTGAACAGCTTGCCGATACCATGTTAAAGCAGGTGTTTGCCCTGCTCAGCCATCACAACATTCTCCCCAATGACGTACAGGTACAAATGCTGACTTCGCACGTTCGCGCGATGGCGCACCGGTCGGTGACCGGCGAGCCGCTGCCGGAGGTAGAAGCCGACCTGTTCGACGAAATTTCTGCAGATTCGATGCGGCTTGCCCGCGAAGTGGTCGCTCAGTTTGGCAATCTTCCTGATGAAGAGGCCTGGCTGCTCTCCGTTCACTTTGAAGTCGCGAAAGACAACCTTTAAGGAGCAACACCATGGAACAAATTACAGTCGTGATTGGCGATCGTCTGGGCAAAGGCCAGAAAGTGGCTATCGGCGTTGAAAAAGCAGGCGGACGTGCGGTGGTCGTACCGGGCGTGGCAGCAGACATGAAACTGGGCGACGTAATGAAAGCGGAAAACGCCACCTTCGGGATCTCCTTCTGCGGCAGCGGTGGCGCAGGTGCTATCACCGCGCAAACCAAATATGGCTACAAAGCCAAATACGGCATGCGTTCAGTGGAAGAGGGCGTCACCGCCATTAACGAAGGCTGCAACGTGCTGGGCTTTGGCTTTATGGACAAAGAAGAGCTGGGTGAGCGTCTGGTGCAGGCGTGGCAGAAGAAGCACGGCGCCTGAATATGAAAGAACACTTCACCACCACGGTGAGAGTCAAAGGCAAAGGCGAGATGAAACCCCGCGCCTTTGCTGACGCACTCAACCACGTTCAGGCCGCGGTGATGAACGCATCGCCGCATATCTTACTGCGTATTGAGCCACAGGATGTGCAGGTTGTTCAGGCGCAAGAAGCGGTGCGTAAAGAAGCCTTTCTGTACTTCTTTTTGCGCCGGGAAAGACGCACCTACAGCGTGGAGCTGGATGTGACCGTCAACGTGACCGCCATCAATCTCGACAAGGTGGACTTTGTCACGCAACGCTGATTCTTACTAATAGGGCAGACTAATGTTCCTGATAATTTTAATAAAATCGCTCATCATCGGCGGCCTGGTTGGCGTCGGCGTAGGCGCCGGGGCTGCACGCATGTTTCATGCGCCTACCACACAGGGTATGGGCGCGTTTCGTACGTTAGGGGAACTGAACTCCTGCGAAGGGGACCCTGCTTCCCACTTCTCTTTTGGATTAGGCTTCTTCTTCAACGCCTGGGCATCGTCGGTGGCGGCGGGGGCATTCACCCAGGACGTTGACCATCGCATCATTCCTAACTGGGGCGCGGCAGCGCTGATGTTAAAAAACCGCAACGTCGGCGAAACGCTGCACAATCCTAAGCGCATGGCGATTGCCTGCGGCATCATCGGCATGTTCGTGGTCACCTTCCTGAATCTCACCGCGTCGTCCGTTCCGGCGGCTCTTCAGGTGACTGCCGTTAAGGTGCTGGTTCCGGCGGCAAACCTGCTGGTCAATACCGTGATGCCAGTGATTTTCTGGCTGGCAGCCATTGATGCGGGCAAAAAGTCCGGCTTCTGGGCGACCGTGTTTGGCGGCGCAGCGCAGCTGATCATGGGCAACGCCGTACCGGGTCTGGTGCTCGGCATTCTGATCGGTAAAGGCGTAGAAGAGAGCGGCTGGAACCACGTCACCAAAGTGATGATGGTGGCTATCGTGCTGCTGTTCGTGTTGAGCGGCTTCTTCCGCGGCTTTGACATGAAGATGATCGAATCCTTCCACCTCACCGTGCCGAACTGGCTCGAACTCATCCACAGCTCGCTCAGCGGCAAATAACAGGAGCCTCTAAATGGAACAGAATAAAGGTTTTTGGTATGCCGACTGGTCGTTCCCGATCTTCGTTGGCCTGCTCTCGTCCGGCGTTTTTGCCGGGACGCACATGTACTACCTGTACGGCATCGGCGCATTTAACGAAGTGGCGTTCGTCGCCATGCTGAAAGCGGGAATGGATACCGGCGTTTATGGCGCGGTGGCGGCCTTCGGTGCGAGCTTCCTGTTTGCCCGCATCATTGAAGGATCGCTGGTGGGGATTCTGGACATTGGCGGCGCGATCCAGACCGGCGTAGGGCTGGGCGTTCCGGCGCTACTGCTGGGCGCTGGCTTTGTCTTCCCGGTGGCGAACTTTATTGCTTCCCTGATCACCGGGCTAGTGATTGGTCTGGCGATTGGCTATCTGATCATTCTGGCGCGTAAATTCACCATCAATCAGAGCGACTCCACCTATGGCGCGGACGTGATGATGGGCGCGGGTAACGCGTCCGGGCGCTTCCTCGGCCCGTTGATTATCCTCAGCGCGATGACCGCTTCTATTCCGATTGGTATCGGCTCGCTGGTGGGCGCACTGCTGTTTTACCTGTGGCAGAAGCCGATTACCGGTGGCGCGATCCTCGGTGCCATGATTTTAGGTTCACTGTTCCCGGTGTCTCTTTAACCTCCACGGGCGCGAATGCGCCCGATTTATCAGGAGACAGGTATGTTTGATTTACTCCTGCGCCGTGCGCGCCTTACCGACGATACCCTGAGCGATATCGCCATCCAGGACGGAAAGATCGCGGCGCTTGGCGAGATTGACGCTCCCGCACACAAGACGGTCGAGCTGAACGGCGAGGTGTTTGTCAGCGCAGGCTGGATTGATTCCCACGTTCACTGTTACCCCCACTCCCCGATCTACCACGACGAGCCGGATAGCGTGGGGATTGCCACAGGCGTCACCACGGTGGTCGACGCGGGCAGCACCGGTGCGGATGACGTGGACGATTTCTACGAAATTACCCGCAAAGCCTCAACCGAGGTTTTTGCCCTGCTGAACATTTCCCGCGTGGGGCTGATCGCCCAGAACGAACTGGCGAACATGGCCAATATCGACGCCGACGCGGTACAACAGGCCGTCGCACGCCACCCGGATTTCATCGTTGGCCTGAAAGCGCGCATGAGCAGCAGCGTGGTGGGGGAAAACGGTATTACGCCGCTGGCGCGTGCGAAAGCGATTCAGAAAGAGAACGGCGATCTGCCGCTGATGGTCCACATCGGTAACAATCCGCCGAATCTCGACGAGATTGCCGATCTGCTCAGTTCCGGCGACATCATCACCCACTGCTACAACGGCAAACCGAACCGCATTCTGACGCCAGAGGGCGAATTGCGCGCCTCCGTCACCCGCGCGCTCAAGCGCGGCGTGCGTTTAGACGTGGGACACGGTACGGCGAGTTTCAGTTTTGAAGTGGCGAAACGCGCCATCGCGATGGGCATTTTGCCGCACACCATCAGCTCGGATATTTACTGTCGCAACCGGATTAACGGCCCGGTAGGAAGCCTTGCCAGCGTAATGTCGAAATTCCTCGCCATCGGCATGTCGCTGCCGCAGGTGATCGAGTGCGTCACCGCCAACGCCGCCGATGGCCTGCGTCTGGCCCATAAAGGCCGTATTCAGCCGGGGCTGGATGCGGACCTGACGCTGTTCACCGTCAAACATCAGCCCACGCTGCTGGTGGATGCGGAAAACGACAGCCTGCAGGCTGAACATCTTCTGGTGCCGCTTGCCGCGATCCGCGCGGGCAAGGGCTACATGACCGAACAAGGGAGTACGGAAAATGCCTTCGATTTATGAGAAATACCATTTAAAACAGGTGATTAACACGTCTGGCCGCATGACCGCGCTGGGCGTATCAACGCCGCGCCCGGAAGTGGTGCAGGCAGCGATGGACGGCATGAACCAGTACTTCGAAATGAAAGATCTGGTGAATAAAACCGGGGAATACATCGCGAAGCTGCTGGACGTGGAAGGGGCGACGGTGGTCTCGTGCGCGTCAGCAGGGATCGCCCAATCCGTGGCGGCGGTGCTGGTGAAAGACAGCGACTGGCTGCTGGAAAATCTGCACGTTACCCCGATCGAGAATAACGAAATCGTGCTGCCGAAGGGCCACAACGTCAACTTTGGCGCCCCGGTCGGCACGATGGTGGCGCTCGGCGGCGGCAAGCTGGTGGAAGCCGGTTACGCCAACGAATGCTCCGCCGATCAGCTGGCGGCGGCGATCACCCCGCGCACGGCGGCGATCCTGTACATCAAATCACACCACTGCGTGCAGAAAAGCATGCTCAGCGTTGAGCAAGCCGCGGTGGTGGCGCGAAAACACGATCTGCCGCTGATCGTCGATGCGGCGGCCGAAGAGGATCTCCATACCTACTATCGTTCCGGTGCGGATCTGGTGATCTACAGCGGCGCGAAGGCGATCGAAGGGCCAACCAGCGGTCTGGTGATCGGCAAAACGCAGTACGTCGAGTGGGTTAAACGCCAGACGGCGGGTATTGGCCGCGCGATGAAAGTGGGCAAAGAGGGCATTCTGGGGCTGACCTGCGCCATCGAACACTACCTGACGGCCACGAAAGAGAGCGGGGCGGAAATGGTGGCGAAGATGACGCCGTTTATTGATGCGCTGAATACGCTCAACGGCGTCACGGCCCGTGTGGTCTGGGACAGCGCTGGCCGCGATATCGCCCGCACCGAAATCAAATTCGACGAAGCCGCCACCGGCGTGGGGACCGGCGATCTGGTCAATGAACTGAAGCAGGGCGAATACGCGATTTACTTCCGCGGCTACAAGGCTAACGAAGGGATTATCGAAGCGGATGTGCGCAGCGTCAGCGCCGATCAGCTGAACATTGTTTATCGCCGCATCCGTGAAGTCTTAGGCCAGGAGAAACAAGCATGAAACTGACCCCCAATTTTTACCGCGACCGCGTGTGCCTGAACGTACTGGCCGGTTCTAAAGCCAACGCCAGCGCGATTTATGAGGCGGCAGAAGGCCATGTGCTGGTGGGCGTACTCTCTAAAAACTATCCTGATGTGGCAAGCGCAGTAGCGGATATGCGCGAGTATGCAGCGCTGATCGACAACGCCCTCTCCGTCGGACTGGGGGCGGGCGATCCGAACCAGTCGGCGATGGTCAGCGAGATTTCCCGCCAGGTACAGCCGCAGCACGTTAACCAGGTGTTTACCGGCGTCGCCACCAGCCGCGCACTGCTGGGGCAGAATGCGTCGGTAGTTAACGGTCTGGTCTCGCCGACGGGAACCGTCGGAATGGTCAAAATCTCTACCGGCCCGCTGAGCAGCGCGGCGCCGGACGGCATCGTTCCGGTTGAGACGGCGATTGCCCTGCTGAAAGATTTCGGCGGGAGTTCCATCAAGTATTTCCCGATGGGCGGCCTGAAATGCCGCGACGAATATCAGGCGGTGGCAGAGGCCTGCGCCCGTCATGATTTCTGGCTGGAGCCAACCGGCGGAATCGATCTGGAGAATTTCGAGGCGATCCTGCAGATCGCCCTCGACGCAGGTGTGAGCAAAATCATTCCGCATATTTATAGTTCGATTATCGACAAAGCCAGCGGTGATACGCGCCCGCAAGATGTGCGCACGCTGCTGGAAATGACGAAGAAACGGGTGAAGTAAAACTAAATTTTACTTCTCACCCCTCACCCTAACCCTCTCCCCAAAGGGGAGAGGGAACGATTACCCCCTCGCTCCTCTTTGGGAAAGAGGGTAAAAGGCCGCACCGGGCACTCTTCGCTCCTCTCTTTGGGGAGAGAGTGAAAGGCTGCACCGGGCACTCTTCGCTCCTCTCTTTGGCGAGAGAGTGAAAGGCCGCACCGGACACTCTTCGCTCCTCTCTTTGGGGAGAGAGTGAAAGGCTGCACCGGGCACTCTTCGCTCCTCTCTTTGGCGAGAGAGTGAAAGGCCGTACCGGACACTCTTCGCTCCTCTCTTTGGGGAGAGTGTGAAAGGCTGCACCGGGCACTCTTCGCTCCTCTCTTTGGCGAGAGAGTGAAAGGCCGCACCGGACACTCTTTGCTCTCTTTAGGGTGAGAGTGAAAAACCGCACCGGACATTCCCCTCTCCCCTGTGGGGAGAGGGTCAGGGTGAGGGGACACAAACCGCACAACACCAGGAGCCACCATGCCAACTCGTCACCTGCTCGTCGCGTCACTCTCTCTGCTTGCCACCGCCGCTATCGCCCAGCCGCAGTTCGCCTGGGTGGGAACCTATAACCCGAACGGTGAAGGGCTGTACCGCTTTACCGTCGACCCGCACACCGGCGCGCTGGCGAATAAAACGCTGGTGAACAAGCTGCCGAATGCCGCACAGCTCACCGTTTCACGCGACGGCAAAACGTTGTATCTGGCAAGCGAAGTGGAGAACGGGGTGATTCAGGCGCTGCGCATAGGGGCCGATGGTGAACTGAGCGAGCTGAATCAGGTGCCATCCGGCGGGGCGGGTCCGGTGTTTGTCTCGCTGACGCCTGACGGGCATCACCTGCTGGTGGCGAACTACGTCAGCGGCTCGATTGCGGTGCTGTCGGTGCAAGCGGACGGAAGCCTGGGCGAGGCGACGGATACCCATCAGGATCAGGGCCAGCCCGGCGCGGGCAAGCCAGCGGCGGCGGCGGAAGGCAGTTTCGCGATAAGCGATCACAATGGCCCGCATGCGCATATGATCGCCGCCGATCCGAGCGGGAAATATGTGTTTTCTACCGATCTTGGCCTCGATCGTATTTATCAGTACCGTTTCGACGATCAACGCGGCACGTTAACGCCAAACGATCCGCCGTTCATTCCTGCCTCCTCTCAAGGCGCAGGGCCACGACATTTTGTCTTTACGCCTGGCGGTGACGGACTGTGGCTGATTAACGAAGAGGCCTCGACGCTGACGCATTACGCGCTGGATACCGTATCCGGAAGGCTGAAAGAGGGCAAAACGATCTCCGCGCTGCCGAAAGAGTACAAAGGTACCAGCTTCGCCGCGGGCCTTGTGCTGAGCCGCGACGGTAAGCAGCTGTACGTCGCTAACCGATTGCATAACAGCATTGCGCACTTTACCGTAACGGCGGAAGGGACGCTGACCCATCAGGACGATGTCTGGACCCGGGGCGACTATCTGCGCACGCTCACGCTGGATGAGCAGGGGCGATGGCTGTACGTTATGAATCAGCGCAGCGATAACATCACCCGTTTTCGCGTGGCGGCGGATGGCAAGTTAAGCTTTGAGCCAGAGTATACGCCGGTTGGCAGCCCATCCCAGATGGTCATTTCACCTGGCCCATAAGCCGTAAGAGGATACAAACGTGCGATTTCCGAACCAACGTTTAGCGCAACTGTTCGATCTGTTGCAAAACGAGACGCTGCCGCAGGATGAGCTGGCGCAGCGGCTGTCGGTCTCCACGCGTACCGTGCGGGCGGACATCAGCGCCCTGAATGCGCTGCTGGCAGGCCACGGCGCGCAGTTTATTCTCAGCCGCGGTAACGGCTATCAGCTTAAAATTGACGATGCCATACGCTACCAGTCGTTGCAGGACTCCCGTCCGCGCGCGCTGCGCATTCCCCGCACCGGCCAGGAGCGCGTGCATTATCTGGTGGTGCGTTTTCTCACTTCTGCCTTTTCCCTGAAGCTCGAAGATTTGGCTGATGAATGGTTTGTCAGTCGGGCCACGCTGCAAAACGATATGGTGGAAGTGCGAGAGGGGTTCCAGCGTTACAACCTGACGCTGGAGACGCGCCCGCGTCACGGCATGAAACTGTTTGGCAGCGAGATGTCGGTCCGCGCCTGTCTGACCGATTTGCTGTGGGAGCTGGCCCAGCAGGACAGTCTTAATCCGCTGGTCACAGAAATTGCCCTGAACGCGGGCGTGCCGGAACAGCTGGTGGCTGTTTTGCATGACACGCTCACCCGTCATCACATTCGTCTTACTGATGAAGGGGAACTGTTTGTACGGCTCTACTGCGCGGTGGCGGTACGCCGCGTCAGCGAAGGCTATCCGCTGCCGGAATTTAACGCCGAAGATGTGGAAGATAATGTGCGCGGCGCGGCGCGGGATATCGCCGCCGCCATTTCACGTCTCGCCGACAAAGTGCTCTCACCGTCGGAGGAAAACTGGCTGTGTGTCCACATTGCCGCCCGCCAGATTCAGGAGATTGCCCCGAGCGCGATTAACGCCGACGACGATGAAGCGCTGGTCAATTACATCCTGCGCTACATCAACACGCACTATAACTACAACCTGCTGAACGATGCGCAGCTGCACGCGGATTTGCTGACGCATATTAAAACCATGATCACCCGCGTGCGTTACCAAATCATGATCCCCAATCCGCTGCTGGATAACATCAAACAACACTATCCGATGGCGTGGGATATGACGCTGGCGGCGGTTTCCGGGTGGGGGAAATATACGCCGTATGTGATCAGCGAAAACGAGATTGGTTTTCTGGTGCTGCATATTGGCGTCGGGCTGGAGCGCCATTACAACGTCGGCTATCAGCGTCAGCCGCGGGTGCTGTTGGTGTGTGATGCCGGAAACGCGATGGCGCGCATGATTGAAGCGGTGCTGCAACGTAAATACCCGCAGGTGGAGGTGACGCGTACCGTTACGCTGCGCGAATACGAGCTGGCGGATAGCATCGGTGAGGATTTCGTGATCTCCACCGCGCGTATCAGCGAAAAGGCCAAGCCGGTGGTCCTCATCGCCCCGTTCCCGACCGACTATCAGCTGGAGCAGATCGGCAAGCTGGTGCTGGTGGACAGAACGCGCCCGTGGATGCTGGAAAAATATTTCGACGCTGACCATTTCCGCGTAATTGATTCAAATATGGATCGGCAAACGTTGTTCCAGGAACTGTGCGGGCAACTGCGTGAGGAAGGATTTGTCGACGCGGAGTTTCTCGACTCGGTGGTCGAGCGTGAGGCGATTGTCAGCACCATGCTCGGCGATGGCATCGCGCTGCCGCACTCGCTCGGTTTGTTGGCGCAAAAAACGGTGGTCTATACCGTCCTCGCCCCGCAGGGGATAAAATGGGGCGATGAAACGGCGCACGTCATTTTCCTGCTGGCGATCAGCAAAAGCGAGTACGAAGAGGCGATGGCGATTTACGATATTTTTGTCACTTTCCTGCGCGAGCGGGCGATGACGCGCCTGTGCGGCTGTCGTGATTTTGCAGAATTTAAAACGGTGGCGATGGAGAGTTTGAGTCGTTTTTGAGGCGATGGGCGGAGAACGTCTCCGCCTACGGTTTATCGCAAATGATGGACAACCTGGTTGCTGCTGCCGCGCCAGATCAGCTCCGGGTCTTTCAAATCCTGCACGAATTTACCGTCCACCAGCACGTTAATCAGATCGACGATTTCCATCTGTGCGTCGTTCAGCTCCTCAAGCTTGTAGCCGGTCCATACCCAGATATCCTTGCCGGTACACTCCTTGCGAATGCGTTTCACCAGACGAAGAATATCCGCGACGTTCTGCGGATGCAGCGGATCGCCGCCGGAGAGGGAGATCCCCTGACGCTGAATACGCGTGTCGTTCAGATCGCTGATGATCCGGTTTTCCATCTCTTCAGTAAACGGTTCGCCGGAGTTCAGCCGCCAGGTGCTTTTGTTATAGCAGCCAGGGCATTCATGAACGCACCCGGATACAAACAGGGTGCAGCGTGTGCCGGGACCGTTGACGATGTCGACGGGGTAATATTGGTGGTAGTTCATTTTTGTTTTCCACTGAGCACGCTGATGCCCTCACCCCGGCCCTCTCCCACAGGGAGAGGGAGAAAACCGCGCCGGGCGAGAGAGTACGCAAACCGCGCCGGGCGAGAGAGTACGCAAACTGCACCGGGCGAGAGAGCACGAAAACCGCGCCGGGCGAGAGAGTACGCAAACTGCACCGGGCGAGAGAGCACGAAAACCGCACCGGGCGAGAGAGCACGAAAACCGCACCGGGCGAGAGAGTACGCAAACTGCACCGGGCGAGAGAGCACGAAAACCGCACCGGGCGAGAGAGCACGAAAACCGCACCGGGCGAGGGAGCACGAAAACCGCGCCGGACGAGGGAGCACGAAAACTACACTAGGCGGTTCCCTCTCCCCTTTGGGGAGAGGGAACTGTCGGGAGCCGTCTTTTCCCCCTCGCCCCTTTGGGGAGAGGGCCGGGGTGAGGGGAAAAATCGCGTGACGGTTTACCCGATCTGCCCATTCCCCAGATGCTTCACGCGGCGCTTCACTTCTTCCTGTTTACCGGCGTTGAACGGACGGGCGTCCGGGCTGCCGAGATAACCACACACGCGGCGGGTGACGGAAACGCGCGCGGCGTCGTGGTTACCGCATTTCGGGCAGGTAAAGCCCTTGCTGGTGCATTCGAACTCGCCGGTGAAACCGCACTCGTAGCACTCGTCGATCGGCGTGTTAGTACCGTAATACGGCACATGTTGATAGCTGTAATCCCACACGTCTTCCAGCGCTTTCAGGTTGTGCTGAATGTTCGGGTATTCGCCGTAACAGATAAAGCCACCGCTCGCTACCGGAGGGTAAGCCGCTTCGAAGTCGATCTTGTCGTACGGATTGACCTTTTTCTCGACGTCGAGGTGGAAGCTGTTGGTGTAGTAGCCTTTGTCGGTCACGCCGTTCACCACGCCAAACTCGGCGGTATCCAGACGACAGAAACGATCGCACAGGTTTTCGCTCGGCGTGCTGTACAGGCTAAAACCGTAGCCGGTTTCATCTTTCCACTGGTCAACCGCATCGCGCAGATGCTGGACGATGGCGATACCTTTGGCACGCAGCGCTTCGCTGTCATAGACGTGCTGATCGCCAAACAGAGCGTTAATGGTTTCGTGAATGCCAATGTAGCCCAGGGAAATCGACGCGCGACCGTTTTTGAAGATCTCCGACACGTCGTCGTCCGCTTTCAGGCGGACGCCGCAGGCCCCTTCCATATACAGGATCGGTGCGACGCGGGCTTTCACCCCTTCCAGACGCGCGATGCGGGTCATCAGCGCTTTACGCGCCAGCACCAGGCGCTCATCCAGAAGCGCCCAGAATGCCTCTTCGTTGCCTTTTGCTTCC
Source organism: Lelliottia sp. CFBP8978 (assembly GCF_034046055.2). Classification (NCBI taxonomy): domain Bacteria; kingdom Pseudomonadati; phylum Pseudomonadota; class Gammaproteobacteria; order Enterobacterales; family Enterobacteriaceae; genus Lelliottia; species Lelliottia sp. CFBP8978. The sequence continues at coordinate 520,506 of NZ_CM188253.1, forward strand.
AGCGCGATGCGCGGCAGGTTGAGGCTGATCACGCCCAGGTTGTTACGCCCGTCGTGGATTTGCTCGCCGTTTTCATCTTCATAAACCCCGAGGAAGCTGCGACAGCCCATCGGCGTTTTGAACGAGCCGGTCACTTTGACCACCTGGTCATAGTTCAGAATGTCCGGATACATGCGCTTACTTGCGCACTCCAGCGCCAGCTGTTTGATGTCGTAGTTCGCATCGCCAAACTTGTGGTTCAGCCCGTCGCGAATGGCGAAAACCAGTTTCGGGAACACGGCAGTTTTGCGATTTTTACCCAGACCGGAAATACGGTTGCGCAGAATCGACTGCTGAATCAAACGCGATTCCCAGCTGGTGCCCAGGCCAAAGCCGAAGGTCACGAACGGCGTCTGGCCGTTAGCGGTGTGCAGCGTGTTCACTTCATATTCGAGCGACTGGAACGCGTCGTAGCACTCTTTCTCGGTGCGCGAGTGGGCGTAGCCGTCGGCGTCCGGGATCTGCCACTCTTGCGCCACGCTACGGTGCTTGTTAAAGCTTTCGGTCACGAACGGGGCCAGCACTTCGTCAATACGGTTGATGGTGGTGCCGCCGTAAATATGGCTCGCCACCTGAGCAATAATTTGTGCCGTTACCGCCGTGGCGGTGGAGATGGATTTTGGCGGCTCGATCTCGGCGTTACCCATTTTAAAGCCGTGGGTCAGCATGCCTTTCAGATCGATCAGCATACAGTTGAACATCGGGAAGAACGGGGAGTAGTCGAGATCGTGGTAGTGGATCTCACCGCGTTCGTGCGCCTGCACCACGTCGCGCGGCAGCAGATGCTGGCGGGCATAATGCTTGGCGACGATCCCGGCCAGCAGATCGCGCTGCGTCGGGATCACTTTGCTGTCTTTATTGGCGTTTTCATTGAGCAGCGCAGAGTTGGTCTGCTCGACCAGACCCCGGATCTCCTGATTCAGGCGACCGCGCTTTTCACGCTGGATGTCACGGTCGTGACGATACTCGATATAGGCGCGCGCCAGCTGTTTATAAGGGCCAGACATCAGCTGATTTTCAACCGCCGTCTGGATCTCATTGATATCCACCTGGCTGCGCTCATTCATCTGCTGGCTGACAATTTCTGCGACGGTGGCGCAGTAATCTGCGTCATCGACTCCCGCTGCTTTAGCTGCACGCAAAATGGCTTCTTTGATGCGCTCTGACTTAAATGGCACTTTGCAGCCATCTCGTTTCATCACATGCGGTGTCATGATCACTCCATTAAAAACAGGTTATCCACAGAGGTGGGGAAGGTTGTCCAGGACGCAAGTCCCGATGCCTCAGTCACTTCCCTCGTTCCCGACGCTTGTTATCCACAATTCCGGCCGGCGTTGTCGCCGTTGTCTTGTTGGAATAGTAGACGATAAATACAATATGTTGGGTCGGCGTGCATTTTAAGTTCTATATGTAGTGATTTGCATCAAAGATGTTTGCGTTTTTTTTGATTCAGAACAAAGTAAAAAGACGAGAGTACAAACGGCGGGCGCTTCAATGAATGTAAATTGTGGCAGATAAAAATTGATTAATTATTCAACTAAAACAGATAACTAATGCCGGGCAAGCGCTGCGCCGCCCGGCATTTTTATTACTCCTGTAGCCACCACACCGCTTCAAACGGGCGTAGCGTCATCGCGGCGGGTTGGCTGGCGACTTCGGCGTAGTTGCCCATCGCGACGCGCCAGTTGCCCTCTACCGCGTGCGGCTGCCAGGGCTGGCACTGACCGCTGAGGTTAGCGACGACCATCAGCGTCTGCCCCTGCCACTGACGGCGGTAGCACCACAGGGACGGATGCTCGGGCAAAAGATCCTGATAATCGCCCCAGGTGAGCACCGGCAGCGTTTTGCGCAGTCGAATAAGCGCCTGGTAGGTATAAAAAACGGAATCCGGATCGTTAAGCGCCGCGTCAACGTTGAGGGTCTCAACGTTATCGCAGAGATCGATCCACGGCTCGCCTGCCGTGAATCCGCCGTTCGGGGTGGCATCCCACTGCATCGGCGTGCGGCTGTTATCGCGTGATTTACTGGCCAGAATCGCCAGCAGTTCGTCGGCGTCACGGCCGATTGCCCGCTGTTCGGCAAACATGTTGTGGCTCTCAACGTCCCGGTAATCGGTAATGCGGTTGAAGTGCGGGTTGGTCATGCCGATCTCTTCACCCTGATAGATATACGGCGTGCCCTGCATCCCGTGTAGCACCATCGCCAGCATTTTGGCGGAGGTGGTACGGTATTCGCCCTCGTCGCCAAAGCGCGAAACGATGCGCGGCTGATCGTGGTTACACCAGAACAGCGCGTTCCACGCCACATTGTGCATTCCTTGCTGCCAGTGGCGGAACAGGGCTTTCAGGGCGATATAATCCGGTTTCGCCAGCGTCCATTTTTCACCGCCCGGATAATCCACCTTCAGATGGTGGAAGTTAAACGTCATCGACAGTTCGCGCCCGTCGAGCGCGGCGTATTGCTGGCAGTTCTCCAGCGAGGTGGAGGACATCTCGCCCACGGTCATCAGGTTGCGCGGGGTGAAAATGTCCCGGCTCATCTCCTGCAAATATTCATGGGCGCGCGGGCCGTCGGTATAGAAACGGCGGCCATCGCCGGTTTCATCGTTCGGGAAATCCTGCTCTTTGGAGATCAGGTTAATCACGTCGAGACGCAGACCGTCCACGCCGCGATCGGCCCAGAACTCACACACTTTTTTCAGATCGCTGCGGACCTGCGGGTTTTCCCAGTTGAGATCGGCCTGTTCCGGGGCGAAGAGATGCAAATAATACTGTTCGCTTTCGGCGTGCCAGCGCCAGGCGTTGCCGCCAAATTTAGAGCGCCAGTTGTTCGGCGGCGCGTCCGGCGTGCCGTCGCGCCAGATATAAAACTGACGATACGGACTCTCTTTATTTAATGACTCGCGGAACCACGCGTGCTGCGTGGAGGTGTGGTTGAGCACCATATCGAGCACCAGACGGATGCCGCGCGCATGGGCCTGTTTCACCAGTTCGTCAAAATCATCCAGCGTGCCGTAGGCCGGATCGATGGCGGTGTAGTTCGCCACGTCGTAACCGTTGTCCACCTGCGGAGAGATATAGAACGGCGTCAGCCAGATGGCGTCCACGCCGAGGGTTTTCAGATAGTCCAGGCGCTGCGTGACGCCGCGTAAATCTCCCGTGCCGCGGCCGGTGGTGTCCTGGAAACTCTTTGGGTAAATCTGATAGATGACGCCGTTCTGCCACCAGTGAGGAAGGGTATTCATAGTTCGTTCCTGCAAATGCGAAGGGGCGCAACTGCGCCCCGAAAGAAGAAGTTAAACAATCTGCAGCGTGCCCTGACGGAATTTGCGCTGGTAGATAACTGTGGTCAGCGCCATCGGGACGATAATCGCCACCGCCATCGCCAGGGAGAACACCTGCCAGAAGGTCGGCTGAATGGACAAAATGCCCGGCAGGCCGCCGACCCCAATGCCGTTCGCCATCACGCCGTTCAGACCACACAACAACCCGGCCAGTCCTGAACCGATCATCGCGCACAGCATCGGGAAGCGGTATTTCAGGTTGATGCCGTACATCGCCGGTTCGGTCACGCCGAGGTAAGCGGAGATGGCCGCCGGAACCGAGATTTCCCGTTCATTGTGCTTACGGCTGACAATGATGATGCCCGTTACCGCCGACGCCTGAGCAATGTTCGACAGGGCGATAATCGGCCAGACCGGCGTACCGCCGAGGCTTTGAATCATCTGCATGTCGATGGCCAGCGTGGTCTGATGCACGCCGGTAATCACCAGCGGCGCATACAGGAAGCCAAACAGCGCGGCGCCAATCGGGGCAAAGCTGCCGGTCATCAGGTGACGCACCGCGAAGGCGACGCCATCGCCAATCATGCGGCCAAACGGACCGATAAAGGCGTGGGCGAGGAACACGGCCAGAATCAGTGAACATACGGGCACAACCACCAGATAGAGGTAATCCGGCACGATACGTTTCAGACGCGTTTCAATAAAGCCCAGCGCCAGACCGGCCAGCAGAGCCGGGATCACCTGTGCCTGGTAACCTACTTTAGCGATAGTAAACAGGCCGAAGTTCCACACTTCCGGCACCTGTTGTCCCAGTAAGTAAGCGTTCATTAACTGCGGAGAGACCAGCGTCACGCCGAGCACGATACCGAGGATCGGCGTCCCACCCATTTTGCGCACCGCCGACCAGCAGATCCCCACCGGCAGATAGAAGAAGATCGCCTCGCCAATCAGCCACAGGAAGTCATAGATGCTTTGCAGCGCCGGATACATCTGCGCCAGCGTTTTGCCGTCGCTCATCGGCACATCGCCGATCACGTTACGGAAGCCGAGAATCAAACCGCCGCTGATCAGCGCGGGCAGCAGCGGGAAGAAGATTTCCGCGAAGTGGGAAATCAGCTGCTCGTGCCATTTCATGTTCTGGCGCGCCGCTTTTTTGGCCTGCTCCTTGTCTGCTGAAGAGTGGCCGGTGGTGGCCAGCAACGCCTGATAGTAATCGCCCACATCGGTGCCAATCACCACCTGGAACTGCCCGGCATTGGTGAAACAGCCTTTGACCATCGACAGTTCTTCGATGCCTTTTGGGTTCGCTTTGGCCGGATCGTTCAGCACAAAGCGCAGGCGGGTAATGCAATGGCTGACGGTGGCGATATTCTCGCGTCCGCCCACCAGGACGATCAGCTGGTCGATCTCGTTTTGTTTAACTTTGCTCATCATGAAGCCTCATGACAGATGTGAAGGGTAATGACCTGGACGCAAGCCTACTCTTTCAGCGAAACGGCGAAAACGGGAACGTTCCCGTTTTCGGGCGAGGATCACAATAATCCGTTTTATGAGGGTTAAGAGAGGTGGGCTGGAATGACGATCTGACGGGGCTCGATGCGCCCGTTAATCTGTTCAATCAGCTGTGTCGCGGCCTGACGGCCCGCTTCGCCATAGCCAGGATCGACGGTGATAATTTCCGGATGCAGGAACTTCATCAGCGGCGTGCTGCCCACGCTGGCAAGCTGGATAGTGTCGATGCGCTGTTCCTGCAAATACTTGCTGGCGCCGAGCGCGAGGGTATCTGTGGCGCAGATGAGTGCGGTAGTTTGCGGCGTCAGCACATTCGCCACCTGATCGTAGCCCTGTTTCATCGCCAGACCCGGCAGGGCGGCGACGGCTGAAAGGGTGTGCTGTTTGCAGAAGGCGAGATAAGCCTCGTGGCGACGTTTACCGGTGGTGACATCACTGTGCGGAACGCCGAGGAAGCTGATATGGCGATGCCCCTGATCGTACAGGCGCTGCATCAGCGTCAGGATCGCCCCTTCGTCGTCATAGCAAACGGAGGCAAAACCGCTCGCATCGCGTGCCAGCAGCACCAGCGACGCTTGCCACGGTTTAAGCATCTCGTCTTTAATGCCGGTAAAGCCAAACAGGATCACGCCGTCGATATTCCGCCGCTTCAGCATGCCAAGATGCTCTTCAACCATCTGCGTGGAAAACTGGCTTTCCATCATTATCGGATCGTAACCCTGCTCGTAAAACACGGGCAGCATGGTTTGCACTGCCAGGTTTTCCGACAAAGAGTCGAGACGAGACACAATAATGGCGACCACTTTGTCGCTCTGCCCGCGCATGGCGCGCGCGGAACGGGAAGGGGAAAAACCGTGCTGATTCATCACCGCCTCGACACGCTCACGCGTGCGCTCGCTGACACCGCTTTCGTTATTCAGGACCCGCGACACGGTCGATTTCCCTACGCCGCTTAAACGCGCTATGTCTTTAATGGTCAGGCGATTCTGCATCCGTTATTCCCTGTAACTGCGACAAAGTTATCAATTGAGCCTACTGCGACCGGGCGGTTTAGCAATGGGCAAAATCTGGTTTACGTCTGGTTTAGTTGCCGGGGCGTATCATACCGTCTGAAGCGTCACAAACGGTATGGTTAAAACAGGATACTGCGCGTTGACGGACTCTTTTTTACTTACCGGAGGCTGTATGGATCCCGATCCCGCCCCTCTCTCGCGAGGGAGAACCCGTTCGTTCCGGTAAGCCAGCCTGTGCTGTCTCACCGGTGATGTGAGGCAGCAACGCAACCCGTCATACTTCTTGCTACCAGAAGTATTCAGGGCCACCACGTTTCTGCTATGAAAAATTAAGTGCCATTCAGGTACGGCCTTGCCCTGCCTGAAGGAAAAACTGCGTCCGTCTTAACGGATGCGGGAGAGTTTTTATGCTGAAAAATATCACCCGTCAGCTGCTGGCGCAGCTGAACCGCCACCTGCCGCGCCGCCTTGTTCAGCGCGACCCTTTACCCCATGCTAAAAATCTGGCGGGCGCCGCCATTCCGGCGACGCTAACGGCGCAGTGCCTGAAGGCTGCCGCGATGGACGAGAACGAAGTCTGGCGCGCCTTTGGCGGTCATCCGGAAGGACTGAACGCCGCCGAAGTGGAGAAAACCCGCGCCGGGCACGGCGACAACCAGATCCCGGCGCAAAAGCCTGCGCCGTGGTGGGTGCATTTGTGGCTCTGTTATCGCAACCCTTTTAACCTGCTGCTGACGGTGCTCGGGATCATTTCCTACGCCACCGAAGATCTGTTCGCCGCCGGGGTGATTGCGCTGATGGTGGCAATTTCCACGCTGCTGAATTTCATTCAGGAGGCGCGCTCTACCCGGGCCGCCGACGCCCTGAAAGCGATGGTCAGCAACACGGCGACGGTGCAGCGCGTCATCAATGAGAAAGGGGAAAACGCCTGGCTGGAGTTGCCTATCGATCAGCTGGTGGTGGGCGACATCATTAAACTGGCCGCCGGAGACATGATCCCTGCCGATTTACGCGTTATTCAGGCGCGCGATCTGTTTGTGGCGCAGGCCTCGCTGACCGGGGAATCCCTGCCGGTCGAGAAGGTGGCGCGCAGCCGCGATCCCGATCAAACAAACCCGCTGGAATGCGACACCCTGTGCTTTATGGGGACCACCGTGGTGAGCGGGACGGCGCAGGCGATAGTGATTGCCACCGGCGGCAACACCTGGTTCGGCCAGCTTGCCGGACGCGTCAGTGAGCAAGAGAGTGAACCCAACGCGTTCCAGAAAGGGATTGGCCGCGTCAGCATGCTGCTGATCCGCTTTATGATGGTGATGACGCCGATTGTCCTGCTGATCAACGGCTATACCAAAGGCGACTGGTGGGAAGCGGCGCTGTTCGCCCTCTCCGTGGCGGTCGGCTTAACGCCGGAAATGCTGCCGATGATTGTCACCTCCACGCTGGCGCGCGGGGCGGTGAAACTCTCCAGACAGAAGGTGATTGTGAAACACCTCGACGCCATTCAGAACTTTGGCGCGATGGATATTCTGTGCACCGACAAAACCGGCACGCTGACGCAGGATAAAATTGTGCTGGAGAATCATACCGATGTCTCGGGCAAGGTGAGCGAGCGCGTGCTGCATACCGCGTGGCTGAACAGCCATTACCAGACCGGGCTGAAAAACCTGCTGGATGTGGCGGTGCTGGAAGGTGTGGATGAAGATTCGGCCCGCACGCTCTCGACGCGCTGGCAAAAAGTGGATGAGATCCCGTTCGATTTCGAGCGCCGCCGCATGTCGGTCGTGGTCAGCGAACAGGCGAATGTTCACCAGCTGATCTGCAAAGGGGCGTTGCAGGAGATCCTGAATGTGTCCACCCAGGTGCGCCATAACGGCGATATCGTTCCGCTGGATGACACCATGCTGCGCCGCATCAAACGCGTGACCGATAACCTGAACCGTCAGGGGCTGCGCGTGGTCGCGGTCGCCAGCAAATTCCTGCCGGGGCGCGAAGGGGATTACCATCGCGTTGATGAGTCCGATCTGATTCTCGAAGGTTATATTGCGTTCCTCGATCCTCCGAAAGAGACCACCGCGCCCGCGCTGAAGGCGCTAAAAGCCAGCGGCATCACCGTGAAAATCCTCACCGGCGACAGCGAGCTGGTGGCGGCGAAAGTGTGTCATGAAGTGGGGCTGGATGCGGGTGTGATTGTCACGGGCAGCGATATTGAAACGCTCTCTGACGATGAACTGGCGCAGCTTGGCAAAACCACCACGCTGTTTGCGCGCCTGACGCCGATGCACAAAGAGCGCATTGTTTCCCTGTTGCGCCGCGAAGGGCATGTTGTCGGCTTTATGGGCGATGGTATCAACGACGCGCCTGCGCTACGGGCGGCGGATATCGGCATTTCCGTCGATGGCGCGGTAGACATCGCGCGTGAAGCGGCGGATATCATCCTGCTGGAAAAGAGCCTGATGGTGCTGGAGCAGGGCGTGATCGAAGGGCGTCGTACCTTCGCCAACATGCTAAAATACATCAAAATGACCGCCAGCTCGAACTTTGGTAACGTCTTCAGCGTGCTGGTGGCGAGCGCATTTCTGCCGTTCCTGCCGATGCTGCCGCTGCATCTGCTGATTCAGAACCTGATGTACGACGTCTCCCAGGTGGCGATCCCGTTTGATAACGTGGACGACGAGCAGATCCAGAAGCCGCAGCGCTGGAATCCGTCCGATCTCGGGCGCTTTATGCTGTTCTTTGGGCCGATCAGCTCGATCTTCGATATTTTAACGTTCTGCCTGATGTGGTTTGTGTTCCATGCCAATACGCCGGAACATCAGACCCTGTTCCAGTCCGGCTGGTTCGTGGTCGGGCTGCTGTCGCAAACCCTGATTGTGCATATGATCCGCACGCGCCGTATTCCGTTTATCCAGAGCCGCGCCGCCTGGCCGCTGATCATCATGACCGGAGTGGTCATGGTGCTGGGTATCGCGCTGCCGTTCTCACCGCTGGCGGGCTATCTGCATCTGCAGGCGCTCCCGCTGAGCTACTTCCCGTGGCTGGTGGCGATTCTGACGGGCTACATGGTGCTGACGCAGATGGTGAAAGGATTCTATAGCCGTCGTTACGGCTGGCAGTAAGTTTTATATCCGGCACAGCCGGACCTGGGATACTAAGGCAATAAAAAAACCGGTCAGCGCCGGTTTTTTTATACGTTTATGTAATGGAATCGACAGGCAACCACTGTGATGGTGTCATCCTCCACCCAGTACACTAAGCGGTGTTCCTGCGTGATTCTACGTGACCAAAGTGGTTTATTGTGTTTCAGCGCTTCCGGCTTTCCCAGGCCTTTAAACGGTGTTTCTACCGTATTGCGTAACAGCTCAATAATTTTGTCACGCGTCTTTATGCTGGTATCAGCCCAGTATTGAAAGTCAGTTTTCGCCTTGTCGGTGAAAACGACTTTCATTTAAACGTCCCGCTGTTCAGGTCGAATCCCGATACCTCGCCACGTTCTGCCTGCGCAATACTTTCCATCAAATGCGCTGCGTTTGCCGGGTTTCCAAACAGGTGTAGCGTTTCCTGAATGGCTTCCCACTCAGATTCTGCAATCATCACCACGTTTTCAGCGCCCTGGCGCGTAATCATCATGGGGGCGCGGCTGGCGCTCACCTCGTCGAGCACGGGAGCTAAGGTTTGGCGCAATTCAGTGCTAGTGACTGTTCGCATGTTGCCTCCGGTATGTACAGATTTACGTATGTACGTAGTATTGTACATATCCGTATGGCGCGCAACACGTTTTGATTCATGCCCTGCGCCAAATGGCTTTCCTCCCAAATTCAACAACCTGTGATCTCCGTCGTGCCATTCGCTTGACGACAAATTGAGCGCATGTTAACAGAATGTTTTGCCTTAATTTGGCCCGTCAGATAAGGAACATTCATGTTACGGTACAGTCTCTTAACCGCCGGGCTGATGCTCGGCACTTCGGCCTTTGCCGCTCCGGCTGGCGATCTGCCGCTGATGCCCTGGCCCGCTCACGTTGAACGTCCCGCGACACAGGGCGCACTGATCCTTAGCGATAACCTCTCCATCAGCATCAGCGGCGACGATCTGGGCGATGCGGCGAACCGTCTGCGCCAGCGCATCGCGCTGCAGACGGGCTGGACGCTCCAGCCGCAGGCCGACAAACCCGAAAAGCCCACCATCACCATGACCATCGCTAAAAAAGTGAAGCCGCAGCCGCTGCCGGACAGCGATGAAAGCTACAAACTCACCGTCGATGCGAACGGGGTGAACATTTCCGCCAACACGCGCTTTGGCGCGCTGCGGGCGATGGAAACGTTGCTCCAGCTGATGCAGAATGGCGCGGAAAACACCTCGATTCCGTGGGTGTCGATTGACGACGCCCCGCGCTTCCCGTGGCGCGGGCTGCTGCTCGATTCGGCGCGCCATTTTGTCCCGCTGGAGGATATCAAGCGCCAGATCGACGGCATGGCGGCGGCGAAGCTGAACGTGCTGCACTGGCATCTGACGGACGATCAGGGCTGGCGGTTTAGCTCGAAGCGCTATCCTAAACTGACCCAGCTCGCCAGCGACGGGCTGTTCTACACGCCGGAGCAGATGCGTGAGGTGGTGCGCTACGCCACCGCGCGGGGTATTCGCGTGGTTCCCGAAATTGACATGCCGGGCCATGCGTCAGCCATTGCCGTGGCGTATCCGGAACTGATGAGCGCACCTGGCCCGTATGAAATGGAGCGCCACTGGGGCGTACTGAAGCCGGTACTGGATCCGACAAAAGACGCGACTTATGCGTTTGCCGACGCGATGGTTAGCGAACTGGCGGCGATCTTCCCCGATCCGTATCTGCACATCGGTGGCGATGAAGTTGACGATACGCAGTGGAAAAACAGCGCCGCCATTCAGCAGTTTATGCGCGACAACAAGCTGGCTGACAGCCACGCGCTGCAGGCGTATTTCAACCGCAAACTGGAAACCATTCTTGAAAAACACCATCGCCAGATGGTTGGCTGGGACGAGATCTATCATCCCGACCTGCCGAAAAGCATTCTGATCCAGTCCTGGCAGGGGCAGGACGCGCTCGGCGAAGTGGCGAAGCACGGCTACAAGGGCATTCTTTCCACCGGTTTTTACCTCGATCAGCCGCAGAGTACGGCCTATCACTATCGCAACGAAATCGTGCCGCAGGGTTTAAACGGGGTGGATATCCTTGCCGATAACGACAGCGCGCAGAGCTGGACCTTCACTATGCCGCGTCTGAAAGGCAAACCGGTCGAGGGCAGTTTTACCCTGGTGAAAAGCGTCACCGGCTGGCGTGGGTTTATTGATTTCAGCGGCAAATCCCGCCGCGCGGTGAATAACATCGAGTGGCGCGACGACAATCAGGTGACTTTCACCGTCGATACCTGGATGGGGGAAACGCGTCCGGTAGTCAATGTCGAAAACGATAAACTCCGGGGCTATTTCCTGGTGGGGAACGCGCGCTATCCGATTTCCGGCGCGCGCCTCAACGATGTGCCGAAAGGGATCCAGCCGACGGTGCCGGATACCGATCGGCAGGCCAACCTGCTCGGCGGCGAAGCGGCGCTGTGGGCGGAAAACGTGGTTGCGCCGGTGCTGGATATCAAACTTTGGCCGCGCGCGTTTGCTGTGGCGGAGCGCCTGTGGTCGGCGCAGGACGTCAATGATGTCGACAACATGTACACCCGTTTGCAGGCGATGGACAGCTGGACGACGGTATCGGTCGGGCTGCAACAGCATAGCCAGCAGCAGCGGGCGTTTACGCGTCTGGCGAATAACGCCGATACACTGCCTCTGCAAATTCTCGCCCAGGCCGTGGAACCTGCGCAGTATTACACCCGTCAACATCTGAAATTCCAGGCCGGAAATTATCATCAGTTTGAGCCGCTGAATCGCTACGCCGATGCGCTGGGTGCGGAGAGCCAGACCGTTCGTCAGATGGATAAATGGGCCGAGCGCTTAATCAGCGATGCGGAAGATAGCGAAAGCGCCGAGGCGCTGCGCCACGTCTTTACCCGCTGGCAAAACAACACCAGCGACGCGCTGGCGCTGAGTGAAAGCAACTATCAGCTGAAAGCTATTAAACCGGTGATTCAGGAGGTGGACAAACTGGCGTCGATTGGCCTGCGCCTGACCGATCTGGTGGCGCGTCAGGGAACGCTGGACGATAAGGAGATCGCCTCGATTCAGACCGAGCTGGATAATGCCGCGAAGATTCAGGATGAAGTGGTGATTGCAGCGGTTTATCCGCTGGAAAAGTTGCTCAGGGCGACGCGGAATCAGTAAGGACTGTTGGGATTCGTTGGGCACTGGAGGGGGTTCCGTTCACCTTATGTTCAGCAGAATATAGTTGCTAAATGACCTGTGAACGAGACAAGGGGCTGCGCGGCCCCCTTGTCTCGTTCACAGGTTATGAAGCATTACGAACATAAGGTGAACGGAACAACCCGCAGAGCCGCATTCTCCCCCTCACCCCCGCCCTCTCCCTGAATGGAGAGGGAGAAGATCGTGAAAGCTAGTAACAGATGAGGAACATACGGCTCAAGAGGGCGAGAGGCTTAGCGACGAACCGCAATCGCCTCAATCTCAATCTTCACGTCTTTCGGCAGACGCGCGACTTCCACACAAGAACGCGCCGGGAAGGTTGCGTCGTGCTCGTTGAAGAACGCTTCATAAGTGGCGTTAACGGTCGCGAAATCGTTCAAATCTTTCACGAAAACAGTCGTTTTGACGATATCACCCACTTTCAGGCCCGCGGATTCCACGATCGCTTTCACGTTTTCCAGCGACTGACGCGCCTGCGCCGCCACATCTTCCGGCACTTCGCCGGTTTTCGGGTTCACCGGGATCTGACCGGAAGTGATGATCATGCTGCCGAGATCGACGCCCTGAACGTAAGGCCCGATAGCCGCTGGTGCATTTTCCGTCGCAAGTACTTTGCTCATGTTTTCTCCAGGATAACAGCTGATAAAAAGTTCCCGGCCATTATACACATCATCCTACACGCCGCCTCTTCGTTGGCCGCGTCCTCATACCCCGGTCACATAGTTTCCTGTGCTTCCGGGGGGATTTGGACTTGCCGTCTTGATGCGGCGCGAATAATTTCGTGTAACAGGAGGCCGGGATCTCATTATCAGCCTCAGTTAGTTGGCCAGCACCACATAATGAGAAAACTCTTTTTCGCAGTATTTGCACTTGAGCGCGATGTCGCTCGCCCGTTTTTTCACGGCAAAACTGGACGACACCGGCTCAGCGTGACTGATGCAGTTGCTGTTCGGACAGACCAGTACGTGCTCGATGCGTTCCGGTAAGTTCGGGCGCGATTTGCCCACCACTTCGTAATCGTCGATGCGGTTCACCGTCGCATCCGGCGCGTACAGGGAGAGCTGGTTGACCTGCTCGTCGGTCAGAAACGTGTTCTCGATTTTGATCAGGTCTTTGCGGCCCATCTCGCCGGACGGCAGGTTCAGGCCAATAGTGATGCGCTGGTCGGTTTCGGTCAGCTTGAACAGCGTCAGCAGCTTAAAGCCCACCTGCGCAGGGATATGGTCAATCACGGTGCCACGCTTGATGGCTTCAACCTGGAGTTTATTATCATGTGTCATTGTCATTTCCCCTTACAGAGCGAATTCGCGATTCAGAACCAGTGCCAGTAACGCCTGGCGAGCGAAAATACCGTTGCCGGCCTGCTGGAAATACCAGGCGTGCGGCGTCTTATCCACGTCGGTGGCGATTTCGTCGATACGCGGCAGCGGGTGCAGCACTTTCATGTTCGGGCGTGCGCCTTCGAGGTCGCTGGCGCGCAGGATGAACTGGGCTTTGACGTTGGCGTACTCGGACGGATCCAGACGCTCTTTCTGCACGCGCGTCATGTACAGCACGTCCACTTCACCCATCACTTCCTCAATGCTGGCGTGCTGGCTCCACTGGATGCCTTTTTCGTCGAGCATATCGAGAATGTACTGCGGCATCGCCAGCGCCGCCGGGGCGATAAAGTAGAAGCGGTTGCCGTTAAATTTCGCCAGCGCCTGGGCCAGCGAGTGGACGGTGCGGCCATATTTCAGATCCCCGACCATGGCGATGTGCAGATTTTCCAGACGCCCCTGCGTTTCCTGGATGGTGAACAGATCCAGCAGGGTCTGCGTCGGATGCTGGTTCGCACCGTCACCGGCGTTCAGCACCGGAATACCGCCGGAGAACTCGGTCGCCAGACGCGCCGCGCCTTCCTGCGGATGGCGCATCACAATCGCGTCCACGTAGGTGCTGATAACGGAGATGGTATCCGCCAGCGTCTCGCCTTTTTTGCCCAGCGACGTGTTGCTGCTGTCGGAGAAGCCGACCACGCTCGCGCCGAGGCGGTGCATGGAGGTCTCGAACGACAGACGGGTGCGGGTGGAGGCTTCAAAGAAGCAGCTCGCGATCACTTTGTGCTTCAGCAGCTCGGGCTGTGGGTTGGCCTTCAGTTTTGCCGCGGTATCCAGAACCAGTTCCAGCTCTTCGCGGCTGAGGTCATTGATGGAAATGATGTGTTTTTGATAAAGCGGATTCATGTTTATCTCCTGACGCCGGGCAAAAAAAAGCCCCTCAAATGAGGGGCTCTGGGAATAGGGTTATCAACGGGAAGAAAAACGGCAGGCCAGCGTCTGTTTTCAGACGCGGTAGGACTGTATGTCGTACACGCTTGACCATGACTTCCTCCCGGCAAATTGTCGGGCATTATACTCAGCTCGATTTTCTGATCAAGCGATTAATGCACACTTTACTCAGTGCAAACGGTTCTATTTGAATATTAATGCGTTCTGAGTAAATAATTAATTTGCTTATGAACCAGCGCCGTGCGCTTCACCACGCGGGGTGCGACCCAGACAATACTGCTTCCGGCCACTACACCTAAAATTTCCGGTAACTGGTGATAATCCAGAATTCGCGCCACGGCGCGCCCGTATCCGGCGACGGTATGAATAAGGATAAACTCGCTGTTGTGCTCCACGCTGACCACCATTTCGGAGATCGAACGGGCGGCATCGGGGGCGGGGCGCAACTGCGGATTCATCGAATAAATCTTTTGGCCCTTGGCATTGCGAATTTTTATGACGCCAAGCAACTTCAGCAGCCGGGAGACGCTCGACTGGCTGATGCTGTCAAAACCCCGATCCTGCAAATCGCGGCGTATTTCTTCCTGGGAAAGGTAACTGTTTTCGCTAATCAGGCTCTGGCAGACCGCGAGCTGAAGCTGTTCTTTTGGGGAGTAATCTCCATATTCCGTCATATCTACATCCCATACGAGTGGCCAAAAATGTCCGGTGGCGCCGCACCGAACCGGAGTCCGGATAAGCACAGCGCCATCCGGCAAATTACAACAATGCACCCAGGCTCAGCGCCGCCATGATGACAATCGTCAGGATCCCCAGCAGGGGAGCGACCCACTTCAGATAGCGCACGTAAGGCACATGAGCGATCGCCAGTCCGCCCATCACGACGGCAGACGTTGGGGTGACCAGATTGACGATACCGGATGCAGACTGATACGCCGTCACCACCAGGTCGCGGTTGACGTTAGCGAAATCGGCGAGCGGTGCCATGATCGGCATCGTCAGAACGGCCAGGCCGGATGAAGAAGGCACAAGAAAAGAGAGCACCACTTCCAGCCAGTACATCACGTTAATAAACGCAACGGACGACAACCCGGTCACAAGATCTTCCGCACTGTGCAAAATCGTGTGCGTAATCATGCCTTTATCCATGATCACTACGATACCGCGCGCGATGCCGATAATCAGCGCGACGCCCAGCAAATCCCGCGCGCCGTTGATAAATGTTGAGGTCAGCTCCTCTTCGCTCATGCGGGCGATCAGGCCGACAATAATGGCGCTGGCGAGGAAGACCGCGGAGATCTCTGCCATCCACCAGCCGAGCACTGCCACGCCGTAGATCATCACCGCGAAGGCGAGAGCGAAAATCACCAGAATCACTTTACGCACCGGGGTAAATTCCAGCGACTGCTCGCCTTTATCACCGAGGAAATGCGCACGGTTTTCTGCCTCTTTGTCGGCGACGATCGACAGGGACGGATCCAGGCGAACCTTGCGGGCGTAGCGCATCACCCACCACACGCAGATGATCCAGCCGATCGCCAGCAGGGCGACGCGCAGGGCGATCCCGTGGGTGAACGGAATGCCAGCGGCGTTAGCGGCGATGACCGTGGCAAACGGATTAATGGTCGATCCTAAGGTTCCGATCCCCGCGCCGAGCAGCACCGTGGAGGCGGCGACCACCGGATCGAAACGGGCGGCCAGCATCACCGGTACTAACAGCGTGTAGAACGGCAGCGACTCTTCCGCCATGCCGTAAATGGTCCCGCCGGCGGCGAACAGCGCCATCAGGATCGGGATCATCCACTCTTCGCGCCCGCGCAGCCGGGTGGTGACGCGTTCGATCCCGGCGTCAATCGCTCCGGTTTTGGTGACGATCCCCAGAAAGCCGCCGATGATCAGGATAAACAGCGCCACGTCGATCGCACCCGCCTGGCCGGAGACCGGATCGTACAGCCCGGCGATCGGTGCCATCAGTACCGAGATAATTCCCTGCGGATGTGCGGCGACGTGCGCGTAAGTTCCGGCAATGGGCACTTCTTTGCCGAGCGTGGCGTTCATCGCCATCTGATATTGGCCAGCCGGAACAATCCAGCTCAGGGCCGCCACCACGGCGATCAGGAAAAAGAGAATGGTGTAAGCGGAAGGAAATTTGAACTTGCCCATGATGTTCTCCTTGCCCCGGCGCACCCAGCGGCGCGCCGGGCGGTGATTAGTCGCCGAGTGTCGCCACCATGACCGCTTTAATGGTGTGCATGCGGTTTTCTGCTTCGTCGAAGACGATAGAGTTCGGGGATTCGAAGACCTCTTCCGTCACCTCCAGCCCTTTCAGGCCGTAGGCCATTTCGATCTCGCGGCCCACTTTGGTGTGTTCGTTGTGGAACGCGGGCAGGCAGTGCATGAATTTCACGTTCGGATTGCCGGTGGCTTTCATGACCTCGCCGTTGATCTGATACGGTTTCATCAGGCTCACACGCTCTGCCCAGGCCTCTTTCGGTTCGCCCATCGACACCCAGACGTCGGTGTAGAGGAAATCGGTACCGTGAACCCCTTCATTCACGTCGTCAGTGAGAGTGATGCGCGCGCCGGTCTCTTTGGCGATGGCCCTGCACTGCTCAACCAGCCCGGCTTCCGGCCAGAAGGATTTCGGCGCCACCAGGCGGATATCCATGCCCATCTTCGCCGCGCCGACCATCAGCGAGTTGCCCATGTTGTTCCGCGCGTCGCCCAGATAGGCAAAACTCAATTCCGGCAGGGTTTTGCCTGGCGCGTGTTCGAGCATGGTCATCAGATCGGCGAGGATTTGCGTCGGGTGGAATTCGTCGGTCAGCCCGTTCCACACCGGCACGCCTGCGTATTCGCCCAGCTCTTCGACGATTGCCTGGCCATAGCCGCGATACTCGATGCCGTCATACATGCGGCCCAGCACGCGGGCGGTGTCTTTCATCGACTCTTTGTGGCCGATCTGCGATCCGCTTGGGCCGAGATAGGTGACCTGCGCGCCCTGATCGAAGGCGCCCACTTCAAACGCGCAACGCGTGCGGGTGGAGGTTTTTTCGAAAATCAGCGCGATGTTTTTGCCGACTAGCGTTTGTTTTTCGCGCCCGGCTTTTTTGGCGGCTTTCAGGTCGATGGCCAGATCGATCAGGTACTGGATTTCTGCCGGGGTGTAGTCCAGCAGTTTGAGGAAGTTGCGATTTTTCAGATTGATAGTCATGTGGTGATCCTTGTTAAATTTAAGCTGTTAGCGGTGCTTGCCTCTTACCCCTCACCTGTCACCCCTCACCCTAACCCTCTCCCCATAGGGGAGAGGGGACTGTCCGGAGTTGTTGTTCTCTCTCCCCATAAGGAAGTGGGGACTGCCCGGATCCGGTGTTCTCTCTCCCCATAAGGGAGAGGGGACTGCCCGGAGTCGGTGTTCTCTCTCCCCATAAGGGAGAGGGGACTGCCCGGAGTCGGTGTTCTCTCTCCCCATAAGGGAGAGGGGACTGCCCGGAGTCGGTGTTCTCTCTCCCCATAAGGGAGAGGGGACTGCCCGGAGCCGGTGTTCTCTCTCCCCATAAGGAAGTGGGGACTGCCCGGAGCCGGTGTTCTCTCTCACTCCATAAGGGAGAGGAGACTGCCTGGATCCGGTGTTCTCCCTCTTTCCATAAGGGAGAGAGGCTGCCTGGATCCGGTGTTCTCCCTCTTCCATAAGGGAGAGGGGACAGTACGGATCTGCTGTTCTCCCTCTCCCCTGTGGGGAGAGGGCAGGGGTGAGGGGAAAAGGCGAAATCAATTGCGAATCAACGTTCCTTTCTCCCCGGCGAGGATCGCGGCGCCATCGGCCAGTGCGCCGATCCCGGCGATGCCTTTGCAGGTCTCGACAAACTCACGGCAGGCGGCGACTTTCGGGCCCATTGAGCCGGCATCAAACGGCATGCCTTTGAGCTGTTCGGGCGTGACTTGTGCCAGCGGGCGTTGGGTCGGTTTGCCCCAGTTGAGATATACCGCGTCGGCATCGGTCAGAATGAGCAGCGCATCGGCCTCAATCTGGCGGGCCAGCAGGGCGGCGGAGAGATCTTTGTCGATTACCGCTTCAATGCCGTGATAGCCGTTGGCGTTTTCCACCACCGGTACGCCGCCACCGCCGTTGCAAATCACCAGATGATCGCGCTCAATCAGGGCGGTAATGGCGTCGCGCTCGACGATACGTTTCGGCTGCGGCGAGGGCACAACGCGACGGAAGAACTTTCCGTCGGCCTTGCACACCCAGCCTTTTTCCGCCTGTAGCGCCCTGGCCTGCTGTTCGCTGTACACCGGGCCGATGTATTTGGTCGGGTTGCGAAACGCCGGATCGGCGGGGTCAACTTCCACCTGAGTGAGCAGCACGCTCACCTCGCGCTGTGGCAGGAAATTCTTCAGCGCCTGCTGGAGCATGTAGCCGATCATTCCCTGACTCTCGGCGCCGAGAATATCGAGCGGATAAGGTGTGACTTTGTCGTAAGCGCTGTTTTGCAGTGCCAGTAGCCCGACCTGCGGCCCGTTGCCGTGGACCAGCACCACGCGCCACTGTTCGGTAAGTCCGGCGATAGTGCGGGCCGCCAGCTCGATGTTCTGGCGCTGAATGTCCGCTTCCAGCGGCTCGCCGCGTTTGAGCAGCGCGTTGCCGCCCAGCGCCACGACCAGAGTGGGTTTTCTTTCCATGATGGCTCCTTTAAATTCCGTCGCGTTCCAGCGGGCAGCTCATGCAGCGCGCACCGCCGCGGCCGCGTCCCAGTTCGTCGCCCGGAATGGGCAGCACGGTGATCCCGGCTTTGTCGTATTTCTCGTTGGTCCAGATGTTGCGTTCGTAGCCGATCACCACGCCGGGGCGAATGGTCAGCACGTTGTTAGCGTCGTTCCACTGCTCGCGTTCGGCTTCGAAGGCGTCGCCGCCGGTGGTGATAAGGCGCACCTGACTGATGCCTAATGCTTTTTCGATAGCGTGTAGCAGATCGGTTTCCTGAGTGCGCAGCAGGCCGCCGCGGCCGTCCGGGGTGAGCGTCCAGCACTGGGCGTCTTTGCGCACCACTTCCGGATAGACGGAGAAGGTATCGACGTCTATGTGGGTCATGACGGTGTCGAGGTGCATACAGGAGCGGTGTTTCGGCAGCTCGACGGCAATCACGCGTTCGGCCTGGCGATGTTTAAACAGGCTTTGCGCCAGGAACTCGACGCCCTGTGGCGTGGTGCGTTCAGACATGCCGATTAATACCGCGCCGCGACCAATCACTAATACGTCTCCGCCCTCTAATGTCGCGTGATCGTAATTAATATTTTCATCACCGAAATATTTAATAAAATCACCGTCTGCAAATGCCGGATGCCAGCGATATATTGCGCGCAGGTTATTGGTTTCACGTTGACGCGCCGGTTTAGCCATCGGGTTAATGGAAACACCGTTATATATCCAGCATGAGGTATCGCGGGTAAATAAATGGTTGGGCAACGGTTTCATAATAAAATCATTCGCCGTATGGGTATCGACAACCATATTTGTAATAAACGCGGGTATTTCTCCGTAGGTCAAACCACCGCTTAAGCGACGCGCCAGCTCACGATGGGGCATATCGGCCAGCCAGCCGCGAACGTCGTTGGCAAAGGCGGGACCAAGGCGATAATCAGAGATTTGGGTTTCCAGCAGCCAGGCTTTAGCGTCTGCAATATCAAGCGTTTGAGTAATGAGATCGGTTAACAGCAGGACTTCCACACCCTGCTCACGCAGCGTGTTCGCGAAAATGTCATGCTCTTCACCCGCGCGTTCCACTGACAAAACATCATCGAATAACAGCTCCTGACAGTTCGATGGCGTCAGGCGTTTCAGACTTAAATTCGGGCGATGTAGCATAACGCTACGCAATTGACCAATTTCAGAACCGACGTAATGCTTTTCCATAATTATTCCTTTAACTTTTTTTCAGAATAAAAAGGGCTGTGCTATGAAGTGTATTTAATTCATAGCCCTTTAAGCTCAATTGTTTTCACGGCTCATAGTAGGCGGTTAAGAATTGTATTTTGTGATGTGGCTCACGTGAAATCGGATATTGTCGGCTTTGTTTTATATTGCATGACTCGTATCAGATAATGATTATTTAGTTATTATCAGGCAATGAATGACTAAGCATATCTGGCCGGAGATATTTGTGATTGTTATTGATTTGTATATTTTAATAAATGACTAAAAATATATAACATTATGATTTTTAAGGTTAAATATTTTTAGATGGCATGATTATGCAGAAACAGACCTTAGTTATTTGGGGTTTAACTAAAATTAAAAAATAACTATCCAGATTAACTGAGATTAAAAAGGTTGGTAAAGTGTGACTGGGCCACGGGTTTTAAATTTAATACATGAAAATCATGATCTTGTACTTAAGACGTGAAAACCTGCCTCTCTCTTTATGCATAATCAGTGCATAGTTGCCTGAGACGCTTTAACAACTATTTAACAGCTTTTCCGATAAACATGCGCTGCCGCAAAGATGGCGCAAAAAAGGGTGGTAGGGCAGCGATAATTCTCGTATAAAAGCTGAAAATGAAACATCGTTTTATATTGAGGGTTTAATCATGATCGTTGGCAATATTCATCACTTACAATCCTGGCTGCCGGAAGAGCTGCGTCTGGCGATTGAGCACGTCAAAGCGCACGTTACGGATGCCACCACGGTGGGCAAACACGATATCGACGGCAATAACCTGTTTTATCTGGTCTCTGAAGATATGACCCAGCCGTTTGCCGAGCGCCGCGCGGAGTACCACGCCCGTTATCTGGACATTCAGATTGTCTTAAAAGGCCAGGAAGGGATGACTTTCAGTACGTTGCCGCACGGCACGCCGGAGACCGACTGGCTGGCGGACAAAGACATCGCGTTCCTGCCAGAAGGCGAGCAGGAGAAAACCGTGGTGCTGAGCGAAGGGGATTTTGTCGTGTTTTATCCGGGCGAAGTGCATAAACCGCTGTGCGCGGTGGGCGCGCCTGCGCAGGTACGTAAAGTGGTTGTGAAGATGCTGGTGGAGTAATTTCCCCTCACCCCGGCCCTCTCCCCAAAGGGGCTAGGGGGTATAGACGGTCCGGAGCAGTCTTCTCTCCCCAAAGTGGCGAGGGATATAGACGGTCCGGAGCAGTCTCCTTCCCAAAGGGGCGAGGGGGTATAGACGGTCCGGAGCAGTCTCCTCTCCTCAAAGGGGCGAGGAGAGTATAGACGGTTCGGAGCAGTCTCCTCTCCCCAAAGGGGCGAGGGGGTGTAGCCGGTTTGGAGCAGTCCCTTCCCAAAGGGGCTAGGGGGTATAGACGGTCCGGAGCAGTCTCCTCTCCTCAAAGGGGCGAGGAGAGTATAGACGGTCCGGAGCAGTCTTTTCTCCCCAAAGGGGCGAGAAGTTATAGACGGTTCGGAGCAGTCCCCTCTCCCCTCTGGGGAGAGGGTTAGGGTGAGGGGATTATCACTCCCCAAGCGTGGCCACCATCACCGCTTTAATGGTGTGCATCCGGTTTTCCGCCTGGTCAAACACGATACTCGCCGCCGACTCGAACACCTTATCAGTCACTTCCATGCCGCCGTGCAGATCGAACTCTTTCGCCATTTGCTTGCCGAGCGTGGTTTGATCATCATGGAACGCCGGCAGACAGTGCAGGAACTTGACGTTCGGATTGCCCGTCAGGGCCATCATTTCACAGTTCACCTGATAGTTACGCAGCAGGGCGATACGCTCCGCCCACTTCTCTTTTGGCTCGCCCATCGATACCCACACGTCGGTATAGATGAAGTCCGCGCCTTTCACTCCGGTGATCACATCTTCCGTCAGGGTGATTTTGCCGCCGTTCTGCAACGCCAGCGCGCTGCACTCCGCAACCAGACTCTCTTCCGGCCAGCAGGCTTTTGGGGCCACCAGACGCAGATCCAGCCCGACCAGCGCCGCCGCTTCAAGCATCGAATTGCCCATGTTATTGCGCGCGTCACCCGCATACACCAGCGTCATCTCTTTAAAGGATTGACCCGGCAGGTGTTCCTGCATGGTTAACAGATCGGCCAGCAGCTGCGTGGGATGGAACTCGTTGGTCAGGCCATTCCATACCGGTACGCCTGCATATTCCGCCAGCGTTTCGACCACTTCCTGACCGTGGCCCCGGTACTGAATCCCGTCGTACATGCGTCCAAGCACGCGTGCAGTATCCTTAATTGACTCTTTATGCCCAATCTGGCTACCGCTTGGGCCGAGATAGGTGACGCGAGCGCCCTGGTCATAAGCGGCAACTTCGAAAGAGCATCGTGTGCGGGTTGAGTCTTTTTCGAAGATGAGCGCGATGTTTTTGCCAGTAAGCGTTTGTACTTCCTTGCCATTTTTTTTATCGGCTTTGAGTTGCGCGGCAAGTGACAGCAAAGCGTTGAGTTGTGCAGGGGTAAAGTCGAGCAATTTCAGAAAGTGTTTTTTATACAGTTCAGACATTTTATCCTCACATGGCAAAGGCCACTTATTGAATTAAAATTCACTTTATATGTATTAATATTCACTTGCAACCCTGTTTCATAAATCTTTCTTACATTAGGTGGAGGCAAACACGTCCGTGTGTGAAAATAGAAGTATCTGCCGAACTTTAAAGAGGAACGAGCCATGGCAAACCCAGAACTGCTGGAAGAGCAACGCGAAGAGACGCGCCTGATCATTGAAGAACTGCTGGAAGACGGTAGCGATCCGGATGCGCTGTACACCATCGAGCACCATTTCTCTGCAGATGACTTTGAATCGCTGGAGAAGCTGGCGGTAGAAGCGTTCAAAATGGGTTACGAAGTGACCGAGCCGGAAGAGCTGGAAGTGGAAGAGGGCGAAACCGTCATCTGCTGCGATATCCTGAGCGAAGGCGCGCTGAAAGCTGAACTGATAGACGCGCAGGTTGAGCAGCTGATGGACCTGGCTGAGAAGTTTGAAGTGGAATACGACGGCTGGGGCACGTACTACGAAGATCCTAACGGCGAAGAAGGCGACGACGAAGATGATGAAGACTTCGTCGATGAAGACGACGACGGCGTGCGTCACTGATTAATAAAATACACAAAATCATTCACGCTGCGTCGAGGCGGCAACTGAGTGAATCCCAGCAAGCTTACACAGGTAAGTGACCTGGGGGAGCGAGGGCCGCCAACGAAGAGGCAGCATGAAGGATAAAGTGTATTGCGGCAGCTTCGGCTGCCGCTTTGTAAGGTTTCATCATGGATTACCCGCAGATACTCGCTCCCGTTCTTAACTTCCTTCACTGTCCGACCCCGCAAGCATGGATTGAGAAAGCCCGCGATCCGGCAAATCTGCCGCTCCTGCTCACTGACCATATGGTGTGCGAACTCAAAGCCGCGCAGACCGCGCTCCTGTTAGTGCGAAAATATGTTGCCGATAAAAGCGGTGCCGACGCGCTGCTTGAGTGGCTCAAACCCTACGAAGCGTTCACCTTTCGCGACGGGCCGGAACCCGATTTTGTGGCCCTGCATAAGCAGATTGGTAAAAGCGTGATGCCCAAAACCGACGACCCGTGGGGCCAGGCGCTTATCGACAGTATGGTCCTGCTGATCAAAGAAGAGCTGCACCACTTCTGGCAGGTGCGTGAGGCGATGCTGGCGCGCAACATTCCTTACGTCAAAATCACCGCCAGCCGCTACGCCAAGGGCATGCTGAAGGAAGTGCGCACTCACGAACCGCTGACGCTTATCGACAAGCTCATCTGCGGGGCGTACATCGAAGCGCGCTCCTGCGAGCGTTTCGCCGCGCTGGCTCCGTTCCTCGATGACGATCTGCAGAAGTTTTATCTTTCGCTGCTGCGCTCGGAAGCGCGTCATTACCAGGACTATCTGACACTGGCCCAACGGGTTAGCGACAACGATATCTCATCTCGCGTACAGCTTTTTGGCGAAATTGAAGCCACACTTATCTCAACACCGGATGATGAGTTTCGCTTTCACAGCGGCGTGCCGGTGTCATTCGACCTATCGGGCCATTCCCATCAGGCGTAAGGGTGGGAGCCAGTTTAAATCCGGGCATGGCCCGGGTTTAAAATGACAAATCAAACAGCCCGATGGATCGGGCTCAAAAGGATGCGAGATGAGAAGACACTGGAAACCTATTGTCATTGTTGCCGTCCTGGCCGCCGCGGTGGCGTTCTGGGTCTATTACGACAAACAGCGCCTGCAGCAAACGCCTGAAAATCGACTCGATACCACGCTCAACAGCATTCCCGCCTGGCAGGTGCTGAAAGAGCAAGAACCCGCGTTCCAGCAACGTATCCGTAGCCAGATCCTCGCGATGCAAAAAGAGGGGGATTCCGAACAGGAGATTATCGACGTCGTACAACCGCAGATCCTGCATCTGCAGATGTCGCGTCTGCAAACCGCGCCGGATGCGAATGTGGTGGACTATATGCGGGCGAATATGGAACAGACCGCCGCCATCCAGAAGGTGAGTGACGACGCGTGTTTCCGTTTTCTCTACCCGGAGGTGAAGGGCGGTATCAATCCGCTGCGTGTTCTGGATAAAAACATGATGCAGCGCCGCGTCAAGGCTGACGCCGACATGATGCGAGCGGCCTGGGGCGAGAACAAACACACCGTCACGGCGCAGGAACGCGAGACCGCTATCGCCGATGTGCGCCCGATTATGAAAGAGCTTGCCGCGAAGTATGGCGAGGACATCCAGCTGTTGCAGGCGCCTGATAAAGCGGCGGGTAAAGAGAAAGTGTCGTGCGACATGGTGCAGGAGATGTGGGCGAAGGTGTTGAAGCTGCCAGAAAGCCACGCCGCAGGGGTGATCCGACTGGCTGTTTCTGAGCTGGAATAGGCATTACGCTGTTTTTTTCGACACTTAGCGCACGAACCACGCGCTGCCGCTTGCAAGGCGGCGCGTGACAGGTATAATCCACAACGTTTCCGCATACCCCTTCAGTGCCGAAGTGGCGAAATCGGTAGACGCAGTTGATTCAAAATCAACCGTAGAAATACGTGCCGGTTCGAGTCCGGCCTTCGGCACCAAAAGCGATTGTGATAATTGGAAAATCTACAACAATCAGTACGTTGTACAATGAAGCTGGACGTTGACGGCAACTACAAAATGGCCGCATCTCCGGCTTTTTTTGTTTATAAAGCCTCGGGCCGGATCTTTTCACTCACTCCCTGTTTTGTCAATCTCTCTCCACGCAACTTCTGAGCATCTCGACATTGTGTTCAATATAGCTGAGCGTCACCTTAATATCGCGGTGGCCGAGTAGTTTCTGCGTGACATACAAGTTTTGCTCCGGTTTCTGCATCAATTCTGTGGCAACGGTATGACGGTAGCGGTGTGATGAAAAACGGCTGTGGCAGGCATCGCTGAGTTTGGCAAAGAAATAACTCACCTGGTTTTCTGTCATCGGTTTACCCTGTCGCAGCGTCCTCCGACTGAAACGATTGATGTTGAACAACTGATCGTCAGCCCGTATTCCCTTTGTTTTCACTTCTTCAAGCAGATGCTCCAGATAGGGCCGCAGCCGGGAGGCAATGGGAACGATATGTTCATCATGACTTTTGCTGCCTTCGCTCTGAATAAACAACGTGTCATGGACCAGATCGATATCCCTGACCCGCAGGTGAATAAGCTGATTCAGCCGGATAGCGGTGTAGTTGAAGGTTTCGACCACGGTCAGCCAAAACCATGCCGGATGTAAAGGCGAACGATAGCCGCGCTGCATTTTCTCCCGTTCAATAAATTGGTTCAGCACTTTTCGGGAAGCGAGGATTTGCTCGCGGGTCAGGGTTTTCTTTTTCTTACGAGATTCCCGCAGCGATGTTTTCTGGAACGGATTGATAAACTGCTCCAGTAGCCCCTGTTCAATCGCGAAGTTATATAAAGCTCGCATATGGCGCATGTAGTGATTCCAGCCCACAGGCTTGATACAGCGCACATTTAGCAGGTAATGACGCCACTCCAGTACCATATGCGGTGTGACTTCGGCGGGTAGTACGTTGCGCCAGTGGGTAAACTGATTTACCGCCGTGCGATAGCAGCTCTGGGTATCAGGGCGCAGCAGACGGGCAAAAAAATACTCTTCCAGGAGCTGTTCAAAAGTCATGGGTGTCTTCTCCTTCACTGAGCAAGAGATGAGGGTTATTAAAGGGAACGTCATCTCCAAAAAGCGGCGTGGGATCGTCAAGCAGATATCCCTTCAGACGTGAACAACGGCGTGGGCCGACAACGGCGCAATGCCAGATGTTGAGGCCGTTTTTTCGTTTTCGGTGAAGATTCAGGTTCTGAAATGCCTTCTGTACTTCCCGCCAGCGCTCCGCAGGTACATTCTGGCCGCAGGCGTCCAACCAGAGTTTGAAAATGCCGGGCGTTACCAGAAACGCCGTCCCGGCGACGGTGAGGATCCGGGCGTTAGGTTCATTGACTTCCAGATGTTGAGCCTGAACATTACGAACCAGCCACTGCCAGAAGGCTTCGCCTGACAGTGGTACATCGTCCTGTTCGGGGTGGGGGGATAGTTGTTCTACTTCGGTGTTTGTTTCAATTACAGCTTCTGTCTCATTTCGGATCCCCGTTATCGGTGTGACGGTTCCGCCGAAGGTGGCGGGCCGCTGTTGTGGATCTTCCCAAATCAGCGAAGGGGAAAAGCGCAGCAACGTCAGTTCACTGCTCCAGCCGCCGCTGGCCTCAATCCGGCAATACCAGATGGCTTTATCCTCACAGGGAATGAGTAACTGGTGAGCCTGCATCTCGTCGAACAGCCGCACGTTATGCTGTGGTACGGCGTCAATACCCTGGCGCAGCAACCAGCCACGGACAGCATCGGCAGTGTTCTTACTGACCAGCCACAGCGCTTCTTCTGTCAGCCAGCCGTCAGAGCCACCATTCGGGTTGTTGAGTCGGAACTCATTTGCCAGCAGGTCGCGTAAGGCAGTGATAATTTGCTGCGGCAGCGAGGTTTGCGGACGATGGATGGCCTTGATCGGATCGCCGCCGATATTAAATGCCACCGATGCCCGGTCGGCTTTCTGCACCAGGTCACCCGCCAGCCCGGCATACTGATACTGTCCGTTCAGGCAGTGGAGTAGGGTGGATAATGCAGCGGCATCGGTGGCGAGCCAGTCGAGGCTTTCCGGTGGGAGTAGTTGGGTGAGCAGAAGAGCTGCCGCAGCCGGATGGCGCAGATAATCACGTTGCGGCAGATAACGGAACCGATAAGGCTGGGTCAGCGGACCATGCCACGGAAACCAGCGTTGTCCGCTAATATCTTCCACTTCGATGTCGGTGATGAGTTTGCCCAGATCGTGCAACAGCGCGGCGTAGATGATGACCGTTGTCCAGCGTTCGGACTGAGCAGCCTGATCTTCCGGCGCTGCATCAGGCGGAAAAAGATAACTCTGCCGCAGCCGTGCGGCATAACAGGCAGCTTCGAGGCTGTGATCGAGCAAACCGCCTGCGTGGGCGTGGTGGTGGTTTTCCGAGGCCGGAAACGACTGCGCCATTTCCGCGAAACGGTGGAGCGGCGTTAACCAGAAGTGTTCAAACAGTGAGGCAGGGAGTGCGGTGCTTTGGCGAATAAACTGGATCAGTTGCTGGCGTGATGAACCAGCCAGTAGTGTTTGCGCGGATTCAGGATGCAGCCATCCCTCCGTGGCGTTCGGTTTGCCGTCGGATGGTATGGTCTCTGATTTTTTGCGCGTCAGCCATATCCGCATAATGGCCCTTTATTCCCAATGGATTTTGAGGTGCAGGAAGGCGGAGACGCAGTGAATCCCCAAGAGCTTACATAAGTAAGTGACTGGGGTGAGCGAGGAAAGCCAACGCACCTGCAACTCGAAAGACGAAGGGAAGACCCTTTTCCGGGTAAGCCCGTTACCCCTTCACTCTCTTCCCCTTAACCTTTTGGATTTTGCCTTTTGGTGCCGTCAGGTTCGGGGGGAAATTGTTTATTGGGGCGCGCAAATTTATCGGAGTGGAGAAAACGGCAGAGCAGGGATGCTCCACCGTTGATATGAAGGTCATGCGCTCAGCGCTAACGGCTGCTGCGCTCGTTCAAGCAGGTACTCGCAGGCATTACGAGCTAATCCGCTGGCGCGGAAAATCGCCCGTTTGTCCTGCTGCAACACCTTCAGCCACGAGGCGATGTAGCTGTCATGTTGTAGTTTCGCCTGAATGCCGACATGGGCGCACAGGAAGGCAGATCCCATTTCGGCAATGAGCTCTTCGAAACTATACGTCGGATCGCCAAAGGTGTGTTCTCTACCGGTGATGCCGTCCCGGTTCAGCCGTGAAGCGTGCCCGGTGGCATGCGTCAGTTCATGTAGTAGCGTGCCGTAATAATCTTCACGCGACGTGAACTGCTCAGGATGCGGCATGATGATGCAGTCGCGCCCTGGCGAGTAATACGCCCGGTTCTGGCGTCGGTGAGTGATCGTCACCGCGCTTTGCCGGACAACCTGCTCAGCGGCGACGATGGGATCATTGACCATCACGACAGGTTGCGAGAAGGCTTCCGGCAGTCCTTCGCATTGCTGAATGTTGAACAGCCGGAACTCGCGTACCACGGCGTAAGATGTCACTTTAGGATTGCCGTCAGCATCAAAAACCGCGTTCCCGTTGTTGTCCACAACCTCGCGCTGCTGGGGCAGATAAAAAACGGCCAGTGTAGATTTTTCGCCTTTGCGAACATTACCACCCGCATTGCGAATTTGTGTGAAGGTCAGCCAGCGATCGCTCTCATATCCCTGTCGTTCTGCGCTGTTCCAGAGCAGAGGAATGTTGATGCCATGATAAAACCGCCCGGATAAGGCATTCATCGGCACCACCGGTTCCCCTTCCCGCCACGGGCGAACCCAGGGGATCACGCCTTTCTCCAGCGCGGCGATAATTTCATCGGTGATTTTCTGGTAAAGATCGTTGCTTCTGTTCATAAGTGTAACCTCATGATAAAGAAGCCGGGTACAGCGCTCCCGGTCGGGAGTCGCCCGGCACGGGGAGTAAAGGATGCTGAGGCAATCAGCAGG
The DNA here is from genome assembly GCF_034046055.2 of Lelliottia sp. CFBP8978. Classification (NCBI taxonomy): domain Bacteria; kingdom Pseudomonadati; phylum Pseudomonadota; class Gammaproteobacteria; order Enterobacterales; family Enterobacteriaceae; genus Lelliottia; species Lelliottia sp. CFBP8978. The sequence goes on from NZ_CM188253.1 coordinate 549,988, forward strand.
TATGAAGGGCAGTAACCGAAAGATGGTTATCTTCAAGCGTTAAGCGCAGTGGCGTCATCAGCGGTACATTGCTGCTGCCGTCAGCGGGCAGGCAGTACAGACCGAAATTGATACTCTTACGATCTGGGCCAGCGCTTTTGAATGTCAGCATGGTGGCGACAATCAGGTTCTCGAGGCGGTCGTCTTCCTGTGTGGGATCGGGTGGAAAACTGACTACCTTTTCCCAGGCCTCAGATGAGACAGACAACGATAAGGATTTTGCTTCAGGTGAAGTGAGCATAGTGTTTCTCCAGTGATGAAAGCAGTGAAACACCGCCCGACAGGGAGGGATTCCCTGCATGGTGGGGTAGAGGATGTATCAGGCGCTAAGCGCTGTCCGCGAGGATGATACGGAGCGGACGAAAAGGCGAGCCTCACCTAGGAGGGTGGCAACCTGAAGGCTCTGGTTGCGCTGGAACTTTGTACAGATTAATGCGGTATAAAAAATAATCAAGCATCACTCTTATCAGAGCGAAAGTTCGGGGATTGTTGCTCTGGAGTCCGGTCTGGCCTTCAGTGCCAGGTTGAGGATTTAATCGATGCTTTATGTCTGTAACACTGAAAGGTAAACTGAGCTCATCCACAGGAGTTGTAAATCACGCATCGCTTAAAAGCTGATACGCAAAGCCTTGCGTACAAACGCAGGAAGGCATATGACCAGTCGTCCCCAGATGATAATCAACGTGTTACAGGCTAATCCTGGCCAGCAGTTCACTGCCCGCCAACTGGCGCAGAAAATTATCGATCATTACAGTGCCGAGCTGGCTGAAAAGCGTAAAAATCCGCGTTTTACCAGCGATGAAGACTTTTTGAGCCAGATTACCGCAGAGGTGGGTGGCAGCCGGACCGTTAAAGCGAAGGCGATGTGTCCACAGGTGATGACGCGTGATAAGCCAAGGCCGCGCCTGTTTTACTGGGGGGAATCTGTGGTTGAAAAGACAGATTCCAATGTGGCACCCGAGCCAACGGTTGAAACTGTCAGCCTTACTGAGCACTCCTTGTATCCGATCCTGATTGATTACCTCTCGCAGGAAGAAGGGTTACTGTGCCGTCGTATTGACGAAAAGCGCTCCAGCAATAACAAAGGGTTGGGTGGCAACCATTGGCTTTATCCCGATATCGTCGCACTGGAGCCTCTGGATAAAGAATGGGACGATGTGGTGCAAAACTGCGTTCGTCATAGTGAAGGACGTTTAACACGGCTGTGGTCTTTTGAGGTGAAAAAGCAGCTAAACCGTAGCAACGTGCGTGAATGTTTCTTCCAGGCGGTCAGCAACTCCAGTTGGGCGCATTTCGGCTATTTGGTGGCGACTGAAATTAACGAAGATAAGCAGCGTAGTGTGGAGCGTGAGTTGCAGATGCTCTGTGCGCTGCATGGTATTGGTGTGATCCTCCTCGATCCACATGACTTCAGTAACAGCCAGACGTTGATCCCGGCTCGCGAGCGCACCAGCGTCGACTGGCAGTCAGTAAACCGTCTGGTGGAAGAGAATCGGGATTTTAAAGATTTTATTGAACTGGTGGGGGAATACCACCAGACAGGAAAGATTCATAAGACGTTGTGGAACAAATAATTCATAGCAGTTAAACAATAAATTTATGAGGCTATGGTTTACAAGCACGTAAGACCGTAGTTAACGAGGCAGTATTCTGAGAAACACATGAAATTAACCCTTACCCAGCTAGAAACATTGCTGCTCCGCGCTTGTGATGACCTACGTGGCAGCATGGATGCCAGTGAATACAAAGAATATATTTTTGGCATGTTGTTCCTTAAGCGTGCCAGTGACCTGTTCGATCAGCGTCAGGCTGAGCTACGTAAGCAGTTTGAAGATCAAGGGATGTCCAAACTAGACATTGAACTGGCGCTTGAAGATCCTGACAACTACTCAGGAAAGTATTTCTATGTACCCCCGCGTGCTCGTTGGAATGAATCATGGGAAGAGATTGTAGAAGAGAAGGATGGCACTAAAAAAGCGGTCATCCGACCAGCCCTGAAGCATGTGAAAGTTGGGGTTGGCAGCGCATTAAATAAAGCACTTGAAGCCATTGAAGAAGCCAATATCGACGTTTTACAGGATGTACTGAAAGGCATCAACTTCAACCGCAAGATAGGTCAGCGAACTCTGGATGACGATACCCTGGCTGATTTTGTGCTGAACTTCGAGAAAATTCCGCTTAAAGATGAAGACTTCGAATTCCCCGATCTGTTGGGAGCGGCATATGAATGGTTGATTAAATTCTTTGCTGACTCCGCAGGTAAAAAGGCTGGAGAGTTTTATACCCCGGCGGAAGTCGTGCGGATCTGTGTTGAGATCTGCGATCCTGAAGAGGGCATGAGCGTTTATGACCCGACCGTTGGCTCGGGCGGCATGTTGATTCAGATGCGTGACTACCTGCGTGAAAAAGGCGGTGATGCGGATGAAATCGCGCTCTACGGTCAGGAAAAGATAGGTACCACTTGGTCTATCTGCAAAATGAACATGTTGCTGCATGGAATTTCGCATGCTGATATTCGTCAGGAAGACACCCTGCGTGAACCACAGCATCTGGATGAAAAGGGCGAGTTAAGACGTTTTGATCGCGTGGTGGCTAACCCGCCGTTCAGCCAGAACTATATCAAGAAGGATATTAAACACCCCGGTCGTTTTGCCGTCTGGCTGCCAGAGAAAGGCAAGAAAGCGGACCTGATGTTTGTTCAGCATATGTTGTCTGTGCTGAAACATGATGGGCGTATGGCGACCGTTATGCCTCATGGTGTGTTGTTCCGCAGTGGTGATGAACGCGAAGCGCGTAAATACTTTATCGATCATGGTTATCTGGAAGCTATCATCGGTTTACCCAGCAACCTGTTCTACGGTACGGGGATACCAGCCTGTATTTTAGTGATGAATAAAGAAGGTGCTGCGAAACGTAAGTCAGTTCTGTTTATCAACGCCGATCGGGAATACAGCGAAGATAAAGCACAGAATCATCTACGTCCGGAGGATATTGATAAAATTATTAACGCATATCGCAAGGGAAAAACGATCCCGGGCTATGCGCGCGTTGTCCCAACTGATGAGATTATCAAAGAAGATTACAACTGTAATATTCGTCGCTACGTGGACAATGCGCCGCCGCCAGAACCCCATGATGTTCGTGCGCATTTACACGGCGGTATTCCGCTGTTGGAAATCGAAAGCCTTGGTCATTTCTGGCAAAACTATGCCGGGTTACGCGCAGATATTTTTGCGCCCCGTGATGCTGAGTATATGAATTTCTCCCCGTCTTTGGCGGAGAAGCGTGATATTGCTGAGTTTGTTAACCGACATGCAGGTGTACTACAAGCGAATCAGGCGTTTATGGCGCAACTGGATGCGTGGTGGGAGCAGAATCTGCCGATTGTTGAAGCGCTAGCCCCTGATGCAGCCAATCAACAGGCCCGGCCACGTAACGTTTATGTAATGCGCAGCCAGTTGATGGACAGCATTCATGACGCATTTGCCCAGCAAAATTTGTTAACGTCATTCCAGGTTCGTGGCGCATTCGCCAGCTATGTGAATTACCTGAAGGCGGACTTCAAGTCTATTGCTGCCAGTGGTTGGGGGGCAGAACTGATCCCGGACGAGGATATTCTGCAAAGCCAGTTCCCTGAGGTACTGGAAGAGCAGGCTAATGCACAGGCCCGTTTAGCCGAGCTGCAGGCGTTATTTGCCGCGGCGGATGACGAGGACTTTGAAGATACCGATGATACTGGTGTGATGACCTCTGAACAGGTGAAAGACCTGAAAGCGAAGCTGAAAGACGCTAAAGGTATGGTGAAACTGTGCAAACGCGATCCGGGAATGGGGAGTACCGAAGAGTATCTGGAAAAGGTTTCCCAAATCGAAGCACAGTTGAAGCGTCATAAGGTGCTGGAAGATGAAGCTAAAGAGCTGAAGAAAGTTATTAAAACTATAGGAAATAAGCGCGATGAGCTGGTTTTAAGCGCGCGTGAGAAGATCTCACAGGATGAAGCTCGTGTGGTTATTGTTGCGAGATTAAAACAATTATTGTTAAACGCTTATAATCGCTATCTAAGAGCAGAACAGAAAGCTTGTGTCGCTGCTATTGAAAATCTGTGGATTAAATATGCAGTAACTGCGAGAGAAATTGAAGCTGAAAGAGACAAGGCCTTTCAACAGTTACAGATTTTATTGACGGAGTTAGGATATGATTGAACAATTTAATTTTGAAAATTGGTCAACATATAGTTTAGCTGATATTGCGAATTACCATAATGGTTATGCTTTTAAGCCTACAGATTGGGCTGAAGAAGGAACCAAAATTATTCGTATTGAGCAACTGAATAACCCGGATGGCTCTTATGACTATTTTAATGGGAATTATCCGTCAATTAATGCCATTAAAGATGGAGATCTAATTTTTTCTTGGAGTGCAACATTAAAAGTTGTGATCTGGAAACATGGACCAGCAGTATTGAATCAACACTTGTTCCGGGTTGATGAAAAAACTGGATTTGATAAAAAATTTATTTACTATGTATTAGATTACAACATGGATTCTATATCTGGAGGATCACATGGCTCGACTATGAAACATATCAGACGAGGAGAGCTAAGTAAATTCAAGATCAAGATTCCTGAGTTATTCATTCAGAATAAAATAGCTCATATTTTAAGTGCGCTGGATTCTTCAATAGAAGAAACAGAAAAGTTAATAAAGAAATATCACAAAATACGAACAGGTATGATGCATGATCTTTTTACCCGTGGTGTGAATAGCGATGGTAAATTGCGCCCTTGCAGAACCCAATCTCCTGACTTATATAAAAAGACCTCGATTGGATGGATTCCAAATGAATGGAGTGTTATTCCGTTTGGGAATGTTGTTAATGTCATTGATCCTAATCCCAGTCATAGATATCCAAATGAAAGTGAGGATGGATATCCAATTTGTTCGACAGAGAACTTTTTTGGCAGTGATGATTTTGATTATAGTAAGTCAAAGAAAGTCTCGGAGTTTGTGTATCAATTGCAAAATAACAGGTGTCAATTTTCTTCACTCGATGTCATTTTTGCCAGAAAAGGAAGATTGGGTTTAGCCAGAAGATATGGTTCAGATAAAAAAGTATTCAGCCATACTGTTGTTATTATGAAACCACTGAACAATAAAGTAGATGCAAGTTGGCTGCTCTGGTTGGCTCGCTCTAATTGGTTTTTGGATGGTATATCACATGAAATGAACACTAACTTAGGAGTACCCACACTGGGTGTTGAGTTTATCAAAGGAATAAACATTCCTTTATGTAGCATGGATGAGCAAGCTCAGATAAATAGACTGTTAGATAAAATCGCTGAAAAGATACATGCATTTGAACATGAATTAGCTAAATTAGAGCGTATAAAAGCTGGACTTTTGCACGATTTGCTTACGGGTAAAGTTACTGTAACACGTCAAGAGGGTACGGAGGTCCCCCATGTCTGAATACACGGAAGTTGAACAACCCTTCTTACAGCAGCTTCAATCACTGGGCTGGACGATTATTGACCAGGGACAGGACATTCCCTCCGATCCGACTAAAAGTATGCGCAGCAGCTTCCGCCAGTGGCTGCTGCCGCAGATTTTTACTAACGCAGTAGCGCACTTAAATGCCGAATCAGACGGAAAAACATGGTTAACTGACAAACAGTTACAGGATCTGCAAGAGCAGATCCTGCGACAATCCAACCGTACTTTACTGGAAGCTAATGAGGCGATCCAAAAGCTACTGTTTAAAACACAGGTGGATATTAATAATGCCACCGGTGAGTCTGATCCTATAGTTAAATTAATCGATTTCGAACGCCCGGAAAATAACCACTTTCTGGCGATAAACCAGTTCCGGATTGATACCCCGGGTTGCGTAAAACAATTTATCATTCCCGATATTGTTTTATTTATTAATGGTATTCCGCTGATTGTGGTGGAGTGTAAAAAAGGTGGTCCAACCTGTTCTAATCCAATGGCTGAAGCATATATTCAGCTCCAGCGTTATATGAACAATCGTAAAGCAACAGCGCTGCAGGGATTAAAAGAGGGGGAGCTACGTTTATTTCACAGTAATTTATTTGCGGTCAGAACAACAGGCGTTGAAGCGGATTACGGCACGATTACTTCCGGGGAAGAGCATTTTTATCCCTGGAAGACACAATGGCCGCAGGAAGACAATGTTGCCAGCGATATGAACGCACAGCAACAGCTAATCAATGGCATGTTAAATAAAGCGAATCTGTTATCCATCCTGCGTACATGCTCTGTATTTATGGATACCGATGCTGGCCCGCGCATCAAGGTTGTCTGCCGTTATCAGCAGTTTCGCGCTGCTAATAAGATCTTACAGCGTTTACGTGAAGGTAAAACCACAGAAGAAAAAAGTGGTGTAGTCTGGCATACCCAGGGGTCGGGCAAAAGCCTGACGATGGTTTTTGTTGCCAGAATGCTGCGCGTTTCAAACGATCTTCACGATTATAAAATCATATTGATCAACGATCGTCTCGATCTGGAGGAGCAGCTAACCGCGACGGCACAACTGATCGGTGGACGAGTCAATGTGATTGAAAGCAACAATACGCTACGAAAAGAGTTAGCCACCAACACTTCCGATATCAATATGGTGATGGCGCATAAGTTCCTGGTCGCGCAGGAAAGCCTCCCCGTATCCGTTGCTAAAGCGCTAGGAACCTACCAGGCTATTCCAACGGGCAAAACATTTGGCGTAGTGAATACCTCTTCGCGAATTGTGTTAATGATCGATGAAGCACACCGTACTCAGAGTTCAGATCTGGGCAGTAATATTTTTGAGGCCTTCCCCAATGCGGCCCGCATTGCCTTCACCGGAACGCCGCTGATTACAGAACGCCACGGTGAGAAACGTACCGTCAAACGCTTTGGCGAATATATCGATAAATACAAGTTGATGGATGCCGTTGAAGATGGCACCACATTGCAGATCCTTTACGAAGGCAGGACTGCTGATGCCGCGCTGAACGATAAACATGGCTTTGAAACGCAGTTTGAGAATCTCTTTAAAGACCGAACGGAAGAAGAATTAGACGCTATTAAGAAAAAGTATGGCGCCACAGGCGATATTCTGGAAGCAGAGCAACGTATTGCAGCTATTGCGAGCGATATGGTGAAACACTATCTGGAGCATATTTTTCCTAATGGCTTTAAAGCTCAGGTGGTGTGTCACTCCAAACTGGCGGCAGTCCGTTACCAGAAGGCTATCCATCAGGCATTAAAAGAGAAAGTGGATGAGCTTGAATCTATGGACGTACCTGACCACGCATTAATTAATCGGATCAAGTTCCTCAAAGCTGCGGTCGTGATATCCAGTGATGGCACCAACGAAGCGGCATTTATTACCGAAACACGCAAGCAAGCCCGTGCCTGGAATGCGGTAGAAAATTTCTGTAAGCCATTTGCATTTGATGACCCTGATAAACCTTATACAGGAATCGCCTTCCTGGTTGTCTGTGACATGTTATTAACCGGTTTTGATGCACCGATTGAGCAGGTCATGTACCTGGATAAAAAAATCCGCGAGCATACGTTATTACAGGCAATTGCCCGTACAAACCGGGTGAAAAAAGGGAAACAACGTGGTTTTGTTGTGGATTATATCGGCCTTACTCACCATCTTACCGAGGCATTAACTCTTTATGCAGCCAGCGATGAGCACCAAGAGCTAGCCGAAGGATTAAAAAATATCAATTCAGAGGTTCCGGTGCTGCAGGAGCGCTATCAGCGCTTGTTGAGTTTATTCTCGTATCACCAGGTTAATGGCATCCAAGATTTCCTTGAGGGGCGATTACCCGACATAGCAGCAGAAGCTGCCGTAGTGAACGATGCTGTCCGTTTGCTGAAAGACGAGAAGCAACGGGCGGATTTTGATGTGTACCTGAAAAAATTCCTCAGCAGTCTGGATATCATCCTGCCGCATAGTGCGGGCCAGATTTACCGTATCCCGGCAAAGCGTCTGGGATATATCCAACGAGTGACGAAAGAGCGTTATAAAGACGATTCGCTGGATCTGGGGGATGCCGGCCAGAAGGTACGCGAACTGATTAATCAGCACCTCATCAGTCTGGGGATTAACCCTACGGTTCCTCCCGTTGAATTGCTCTCAGATAACTTCATTGAACAGCTAAATCAGCATACCAACGGCAATGATGAGGCGAAAGCCAGCGAAATGGAGCATGCAATTCGTAAGCATTGCACTGTTCACCATGATGAAGATCCAGCTTTTTATAAGAGTCTTTCGGAAAAAGTGGAACAATTGATCGACCTGTATCAGGATCAATGGAAGAAGCTGGCGGAAGAGTTAGAGAAACTGCGTAATGTTGCGATTATCGGGCGCCAGGATGGGGAAGAGGGGATGAGCCGGGAGGCCATTACGTTTTATGAACATATTGCTCATGAAGCGTTCCCGGGCGGAGAAATACCCGTTTCAGTAAAACCCAAAATTAAAGCGCTGATGGAAGCAATTGTTGAACTTCTGCAACAAAGCATCGGCAGCATTGATTACTGGCATAACAGCAGCAAGCAAAAGAAAACGCGCAGTGAGATCAAAACGGCTCTGACGCTAACCGGAGTTCCTGAATTAAAACAGGCAAGAGAACGAATTGCGGTAGAAATTATGAAACTGGCAAAAAATCGACATAATGCGTTACTCCAGAACTCAGTGGAGAGCAAAAAACCATGATGCATCGACGGGTGAAGGACATCGACTATCATCTCGCGCCAGGTACCACCCGGCGTACAACGGATATCGTCATCGAAAGAGACGGTCAGGTCATTGTTCGCCCGCCAGTACACTTCACCCCTGAACAGGCGGATACCGTTGTTTTTCAGAAACGCATGTGGATCTATCGCAACCTGGCGGAGTGGAAAGATCTTAATGCCACTACGGTGGCGCGTGAATGGGTAAACGGCGAGACCTTTCTCTATCTGGGAAGCATGTATCGCTTATCTCTGGTTTCCGATCAGCATTTGCCGCTACTTCTTAGAGATGGGCGATTTTGCCTTAATCGGCAGCTTATTGAAAAAGGCGGCATAGCTGCAGCGAAAGGCGCGTTTGAAGACTTTTATATAACTAAAGGCCAGCAGCGCATCAGAGAACGCACTTTGTTTTTTGCGCCTAAAGTCGGAGTGAAAGCAGAAACGATCCGGGTGAAGGAAATGGGATATCGCTGGGCCAGTTGCGGTCATAGCGGTACGCTGAATTTCCACTGGAAATGTATGATGGCCCCAGCGAAGATCATAGATTACATCGTGGTTCATGAACTATGCCATTTTCACCATCGTAATCATACGGACGCTTTCTGGAATGAAGTTGATAAAGTCATGCCTGACTGGCGAGAGCGTAAGGAGTGGCTGCGTAAACATGGCGCTAGCCTGGATCTATAGTTTGAGCTGAATTATGGGAGAAATCACACCAACCGCCCCCCAGCCTTCCCCCCACCATCCTGCGCCACCTTAACCCCACCCGCTAGCGATCCATTCACCGCCACGCCAACCCTCGCTCCAGCCCACGTCATTGCTCCCAGCCAGAATGTCGGCAACACCAGAAACATCGCGCCCATAACCAGATTGATAATCACATCATCCTGCGTATTCTGGATCCCGGCCAGATTCCAGCTACTGTGAGTATCGCTGTTGTAGAGAACATCCAGTAGCCAGCTATCGAGCCACCGGGCCAGTTCCCACCAGAAGGTGAGGAAGAACAGAGCAAACTGCACAAACGTCAGCGTCATCACCACCTTTACATCCCACGCCGAACAGAGCGTTATCAGCGGAATACAAATCACCAGCGCCATTTGCAGCAGCGCCTGAACCATCGGCAGTGCCTGACGCACGCTGTCGAATGCCGGGAACGCGGCTATGCTACCGAGAATATTTCCGGCGCTGGAGGTCAGTCGTGTGGCGGCATTGATGAGTGTGCCATCGACATTGCCGCCATAACCGGGATAAACACGCCCGTTCTGCGATACCTGCATATTGCGTTCACTGACCAGCGAGCGCAGTACTGCCTCTTCATAAACTGTCTGCGGCTGGCCGATTTTTTTAAACGCCGTCCAGATATCCGGGGCCGGGAGTTGCAGGAGTCGGGCCTTCAGCCCAACGGTGTCGTCGGCCCACCACTGTTTGCAGGTGGGGTAGCCGCCCGCGCCCGTATCGGCCAGCCCGGCATCGCGTGATGCGCTATACGGCCAGGCACTGCGTGGAGAAAGCGCATGGTCGGTATCGTAATATCCTGCCGTGTTGAGAAAGTATGACGATCCCAGCCAGGCGGTATCGTCACTGCTGTCATCGTCCAGCTCTCCAGCGCGGGATTTTAGCCGGGCGCGGGAGGGGGCATAACACTCCTCAACGAAATCCCGCAATTCCTGAGCCAGCGTCGGATCCTTAATCCGGGTGTGCTGCACTTCAAAGCGGACCTGCCTCAGGTCAGGCTGGCAGGGAAGGGTAGCGACCGTCGCGGCGGTAATGCCTTTGCCGATCGTATGAATAAAGTACCACCAGACCGGGACGGCGGCGGTTTTGCCGTCCAGGGAGTTAATAATCGGCTGATAGCCGGTATCGGTGGGTTGCGGTACTGACATTCCGCACTGCTTCGAGCGCGTGGTGTCATATTTGATGGTATCGAGATCGATGTTCAGCATCGGCATACAGGTGAACATAATGACCAGCAGCGAGGTGTACATCAGGTGCTCGGTCCATATCAGCGACAGCGCGGCTTTGTTACCTTCATCGGCCCCCTGACTTCTGGCCTGTAGCCACAGTGCCAGCAGCTTAATCAGCAGTGGCAGGGCGAATAACCCGGTGGCGCCGATCGCATTCCACAGCCCGTTATTGACCACCCAACCGAGCAGCGTCAGAAAGTATTCCAGGTAGCTATTGGTCGTCACCGGAATACCTCCGGTACACTCTCATTGAGTGCAATCAGCACAATAAACCACAGCGTGATGCGACGGAGCGCCGGGCGATACGGTGGAAAGCGGTCATACAAATGCCAGCCCACTCCGCAGATCACGGCGTACAGCATTACACGCCAGAGCAGCAGATCGCTGCGGTTAATCTGTGGTGTATTGTCAGCAGCCAGATAAAACATCACCGCCATACAGACCAGCAGCATCATGCCGGAGAGCATCAGCCGCTTCATGGCGACGCTTCCCCGCTGGCTTTGTTCAGATCGTTCACCCGTTTGTCGGTGTCGTCCTCCACGCCGACAGCCTGACCTTTGGTCTTCGCCCGTATCGTCTGGCGCTCAAGGATCGTGAGCGCCGCGTTATCTGCCAGTGCCTGGCGCATATCCAGTTCCAGCTTAAGCTGCGACAGTTCCTGGTCGAGCTGGGCGGTGGTCTGGGTCAGCGCAATTTGCGCTTCTTTTTCGCCTGAAATATTGGGTTCACGCATCCCTGCCAGCAGCGTGCGCCGGGCCATTAACGCTTGCTCCATCACGCGAGAGAGCGCCAGTTCACCGGAAAGCCGCTGGATCAGTACCGCTGAGTCAGGATCGTCGCGCAAGGCTTCAATCACCCCGCGCGTCAGGTGCAATGCCCCACCGCTGGCCTGCGCTAACGTATTGTCATTAACCGGCTGGCTGCGGTTAACCATATCGATAATCAGCGGCTCGATTTTTTCCTGCTCTTCCTGAATCAGCGGTGTCAGCCCAACGCCGGATTGGGCACCGCTTTGCTGGTCCGGGTTGCCGGACCGATCGTTATCCGGAGCGACGTTAATGGTCTGCTCGCCCACCACCCGCGTCAGCCATTTCGCCGCGTCGTCGGGTTTACTCCAGACCTGGCATAATTCCCCCTGGCAGTCGCTGGCGGAAACGGTATTTGTACTGGTTGCGCTGCGGTTGTTGAGGAGGTTGTAGCCTGCAATCGTAGTATCACGTACCAGTTTGATAGGCGGCTGGCCCTTGCCGCCGCGGCGTTGGCCGCCCACCCAGCGCTTACCCTTCTCCGCCGCTTCTTTAGCGGCGCGCTGTTCAGCGCGAACGGCGTCTTTTTCGCTGGCGGCAATTCCCTGATAGTTCTCTGCCTGTGCGCTTTGTGTCCACGCCGGGCCGAGCGCGTAATCGGTCATTTTCTCTGCCATCTTCTGGCAGCTCAATAGTGACTTATCGAAGTCGAGCCGCCCCTGAAGCACACCGTTGGTCAGCAGATCGTAAAGTTGAGGATTAGCCCGCTGGATCACCATTGCGGGCAGGCTGGCGACCGCGCCGGTAGCACTTTCGATAACGTCGCCCATCAGTTGCTGAAAGCCGTTTGTAACCCCATTGAGCTGATTGCGCACCGTGGTGCCAATATCGAAATTGCCGCACATCAGATCGCTGTTCCAGCTAACGCCAGTCGTCAGGGGGAAGGTGCTGCGCCGGGTTGGCGGGGGAGAGATGGCCGCGCCGCCGCCGATGCGGTAATACATCCAGTCGCTGATCGCCCCCTGCTGCTTGTATTGATATTTGTCAGCTGCCGGGGCGAGAAAGGCGACAAATAAAAGACACACTATCGGGCGCATAATTAACCTCCGCTGCTGCCAAGAAAGGTCTGCCCGCGCCGCGGGCAGCATTTATAGGGGCGCCACAGCGTCCAGACATACGCGCCATCTTCCGCCAGCTTGTCGGCGTAAGTGTCCGTGACGGAGCCATCCGGGAAGTTGTGGCAGGAGGCGGATTTTTTGGGAACCAGCATTTGCCACTGGTGATTACCGCTGTCGCCTTCCATCACCGGACCCGGCGGCCAGTAGCCATCATGGGGGGACGCGATCAACGGCAGATAGATATGAGATTGCCCGCTGCGGGTTACCAGATCGGCGGCGCGTTGGGCGATTACCGCGCCCGCCTTATAATCGTGCGTCTGGCTGAGCGCCCCACTTCGCGGATAGATATTGCCCCACATATCGCCGTCTTTACGCACTTCACGCAGTCCCGGTGTTAATGCCTGTGGATAAAACATCTCCGGCACGCCGCTACGCCAGGCAAGCGAATCCAGAGTGCTGAGAAAGTACGGGATAAAAGGTTGTGACGACGGGGCGCAGATGTAACCGAACTGCGAGAAGAAATTTGCCAGCGCATCACCAGCAGGGAAGCCAATCGCATCGGCATTTTTAAATCTTATTTTGCGGTGCTGGCCAACGGCGCGGGGATAGGTGTCACCGCCCGCTTCGGCGAGGCCGGTTAGTGGTGGGCTTAACGGCGACATTTCCACCCATGGATTTTGCCCGGTAGCGCTGTAGGCCGATATCACCAGGTCCGGGCGGAAATGACGTACCTTTACCGAAGTGCGGACCGTGCAGCCAAACGGTGTGCAGTACAGCCAGTAGCAGACGCCGACAACCTGATATTTCACGCATGCAGGTGACAGGGCAGAGGCGGCGATTTCAGGTGTGGTAATGGCCCGAGCCGGCAGCGAGCTCAGCACCAGCACAATCAAAAGCCGTTGAAGAGGGATAAACATAAGCACCTGCGGTAACGGGTAATACCGCAGGTGTAAGGTTTTTTTACCGCTCAGGCCTTATGAAATTGAATACTGGCTGTGAATAATTTCAGACCGTTATCTCACCCGTGGCCAGCTTAAACGTTGTACTGGCGACGCGAGCCGTAAGGATAAACGGCCCACGGGTAACGTATTAGCCCGAATATCAGCACAGCGCGACGGGCTTGCCGCTCTCCAGGCTATTGTGTACCGCCTCGCAAATCCGACTGGCCTGTAATCCGTCGTTTGCTGTTGCCGTATAAGGCGTTCCGTTTTTTACTGCTTTGATAAAGTCGTTAATCGGGTCAATACCAAAGCCGCTGGCGACGTTATCCCGATAGGTAATAAAATAGCTGTTCGGCGTTTTCGTCCGTTCCGGTGTGGCGATCTCCAGCCCGCGATCCTGCGAGTTGGACCGTATATAAGCGTTGTCGCAGACTATCGCGATGCGCCCGTCGTTATCTTTCGGGAAGCCGTCCGGCAGTACCCAGCCGTTTTCCACCACCCATGAGCTGCCATCCTCCATTAGCAGGGTGCTCTGCACACTGTCCCAGGTATCAATGCCCCGCTCGGCCAGCAGGCGCTTCTGCCCGACGGCGTAGACCGATTTCACCTCTTGTCCGCTGATATAGCGCACCAGATCGAAGCAGTGAGAGCCAAGAAACCACACCGGCGAACTCTGTGCCGACCAGCCAAGCCATGTAGCAGGAACGGCAATCACATCATCCATGCTGATATAGCCCCGGATGATATTCCCGGCGCTGGCTTCCTGCGTAGCCATGCGTACGCGGATTGTTGCCGGATCCCAGCGTTTGTGAAAATCAACGCCAACGATCACACCGTGCCGTTCGGCAGCATCAATAATATCCCTGCAGTCAGTAACCGAGGTCGCCAGCGGCTTCTCAATCAGCACATGTTTGCCCTTCGCGATAGCCTGCAAAGCGGGTTCTTTATGGTACGGATCGGAGGTGGCGATGGAAATAACGTTAACATCCTCCTTATCCAGCAGCGCCCGGAGGCTGGCGTAACCCGGCAAATTCAGTTCATTTGCCACGCTATCGCAGCGTTCTGGATCAGAATCGCAGACGGCAATCAGTTCGACATCGGGGTTATTTAAGTAAGCATTAAGATGGTGTCTGCCGTAGATGCCAACGCCCACCACGGCGGTTTTGATTTTGTTCATGATGGTCACCTTTAAAAAAGTCCGAGGGAAAATGCCCAGCCGATAATGACCGCCAGCGGCCCGGTTAGCTGGCGGGACAGCAGGAACGCAGGCACGCCTTTGGCGATAGTTTCCGGTTTCGCCTCCTGCATCGACAGCCCTACCGGCACGAAATCACAGCCCACCTGGACGTTGATGGCGAACAGGGCGGGCAGCGCAAAGGCCGGGGAAATATTGCCTGCGCCAATCTGGGTGCCTATCATCACGCCGATAACCTGCGAGATAGCGGCCCCCGGGCCGAGCACCGGCGACAGAAACGGAATGCCGCAGATAAAAGACAGCAGCACCAGTCCCCACAGCGAATTGGCGAGCGGCGTCAGGGCGTGCGCAATAAGGCTGCCCAGGGCAGTTTCCTGTACCACCGCAATCAGCACCGAGACAAAGGCCATAAATGGAATGACGTTGCGCAGAGAGACATCCACCGCCTCGCGGCTGGCGGCAAACAGCAGGGCAATGACCTGGCCCGTCGCAGTACCGGTTTTCTCCACCAGGCGCACCAGTCGGGCCATACCCTGTTCTGGTGCCTGATGTTCAGGCCCTGTTGCGGTACTCCCTCGCTCTGTCGTAGTCCCCCCGACTGACGGCGAGCCATAACGGTCATCATTCTGCTGCATTTCAGGCTGTTGCATCTGCGCCAGCGTAACGCCTGAAACGTAGTTATCCTCCGTGATATACGCCGCCAGCGGCCCGGCCTTGCCGGTGGGCAGCACGTTGATGGTCGGGATATGTTTCTTCGGGTATAGCCCGCAGCGCAGGGAGCCGCCGCAGTTAATCACCACGCAGAGCAGTTCTTCATCTGATGGCACACAGGAGAAACCGTTCACCACTTCCGACTGGGTGAGCGCGCCGATTTCGATGGCGAGCGGGTGGATTTCCCGCCCGGTGAGTGACAGCACCTTTTTGCCGCTGCTAATGGGCAGCCACAGGCCCTTACCGTAGCCGCCGGGGCCGGGAGGAATATGAAGGATATTCATGTTACGGCCTCCGCAATAACCAGATTACCCTGTAAGTCAGACAGGACCGGGCAGGTGCCGGAGAGATGCAGGCAACCGGCATGACGGGCGAAAAGACTGGCGTCAATCAACAGGGTCAGATGGCCTAGTTCATACAGATTGTGCTGTGCCTCGCGGCCAATAGCGGTAATCAGATATTCCTCCCCGGCCACCTGCAGCCGATCGCCGGGAAGTATCTGCAGAGTGGGATGCTTAAACACGGGGGATAACACCAGGGCGTAGTCCAGGCAGTCCGCAGGCCCTGCGGCATCAAAGGTAATCAGCATATTATCTGCCAGCCCGTCCGCCACGAACGGGCCTGTTCGCACGATACGCGCATTGTAGATAATCATGGCGTCGTCCTCCCGCTGTTATCGTTGCGGCTAAGACGCAGAAACAGATACTCGGTGATGATGCCCCGGAGCAGGCCGATAACGATGGCGGCGGCGATATAGCGCAGTGCCAGTTCGGTGACCGGAAGATTAAGGGCTTTTAACCCTGCAGCCACCCCGAGCCAGACAAACAGCTCTGACGGCACCACGTGGGGAAACAAACTGGTTAGTGGATGGGCGGTAGTACCGAGGGCATCCTCATAGCCGGGCTTGCTTTTTTCCGGTAACAGCTTGCCAAGCGTGAGTGCACCGGGGCTGCTCATAAAGAACCAGCCGAGTACCGGCAGGACGCCATACGTAAGAATGCGTGAGCGGCCAAACAGTGCCGCCACGCGCTGCATACGGGCCTCACCGGTCAGTTTCATCAGAAAGTTAATTGCCAGCAGCAGGGTGATGAGCATGGGGATAATGCCGCTCATCATATCGAGAAAGATCTTACCGGCGGCCTGGAACAGATGAATAAAACCTTCAGCAAGGGAGATAATGAACATGGGCTCCTCCTGTCTGAAGGCGTATTACAGCGGGTTGCAGAGATACATCCTGGATTTTGGTATGCATAAAAAACTCCTCTTAGTGGCACGATGACAATGCCCTGTCTGAAGACGAAAAAACGATTCCGGGAACAGGGCGTTAACGTTCCTCCGGAACCGGAAAACCGGATGCTGATACGGCGATTTTCATGCCCGGCAACGGTTGTTTTGGCAGGCGGTACTCCTCCTGGCCGCTGTAACGGGTGGGCCAGATAGTGGCCGGATGGACATTTAATGCGGTAGCAATCAGCCACTCGCCTTTGGGCCATGGGCGTGTAAGAGCGTTTGCCAGCGTGGAAGACGCCAGCCCCGCTTCACGCGAGAGCGCCGCCAGGCTGGTGCCGCGTTTGTGCAGGGCGGCAATAATGTCGGCTGGGTGCCAGTCTTGTTTCGTCATTCCTGTTACCTCTTCAAATCCTAACACTACGTTTTTCGTAGTATTCAGATCGTTAAAAAACTACGAATCTCGTAGTTATGAAAAGACGACTAAGACAACGGGATGTCTTCACCCAACGATTGAAAGAAGCCCGACAGCGATTAGGTATTTCCCAAGCTGCCGTAGGGATCGCTGCGGCGGTTAACCATTCTGGTGCGAGTACTCGTCTTAATCGTTATGAGAAAGGGGTGTATGAACCAGATATGGAGACGATGGCACGAATTGCGGAAGTGCTGAATGTCCCTTTGCCATGGCTTTTCACTTCAGATGAGACTCTTGCAGAGCTGATCCTCAACTTTGCCATGCTTTCATCAGACTCGCAGTTGCGATTACTGAACATGTCTCGGCAGATGCTAAGTATCTCATCTGATGAAGATGCCTGAAACCATCACTATTCTCATTCCTAGATACTACGTTAATCGTAGTATCTGCGGCAAGCGAAAACTACGATTCTCGTAGTCATGGAAACGACTAATCATTACAACGATATTTTTTGCCGACGCCTTAAACAGGCTCGGTTAGCCAGTGGACTTTCTCAGAAACGTTTGGGGATTGCGGCAGGTATAGATGAATTTGTCGCGAGTACACGTATCAATCGCTATGAAAAGGGAGTGCATGAACCTAATACTGATATTGTACGGAGGCTATCAGAGGTTTTACGTGTTCCGTTGGCCTATTTTTACGCAGAAGATGATGATTTAGCTGAGTTAATGCTGATATTTTTGTCATTATCAAGTAAGCAACGTGAGGAGCTAATGGACTATGCGAGGCTCCGCGCAGCTAGCTAAGAAAGCATCATGCTTTGACTCATTATTATATTCATTCTTAAATCTTCATTTTAAAAAAAGTGATTCCGTTCAATCACCTGCCAACCAGATTCTCTGATAATGTTCTTTGCAAAGGGGGAATGCCATGTCAGAGAGTCAGCAAGCCAGTATTATTAAAACTTTACCTGATGATCGGGAAGCGTTGTACCTCCTGGTCTGGCGCGAGCCAGCAGAACGTATCGCTTCTATCTGTAATATCAGTATTGAAGGGCTGGCCAAAAGGTGCGCTGAATTACAGATCCCCAGACCACTTACGGGTTACTGGAAAGCGCTGGAGAAAGGGACCGCGCCTGCTATCCCGCTTTTACCCGCTCTGAAATCGAGTACAGGGGGGAAGGGGGGTAAAAAAGATAGTCCATCAGTAAAATCTCCGGCCACGGTGTTAGCAAAACCAGCGTCTGTGGTAACGAAGAAGTTGTTCCCCGGTTCCGGGAACGCATACGGACTGATCAACGATCTCAAAACGTACTTTCCGGTGTCGACGATTACCAGAGATGGTTACTACAAGCCTACTAAAAAGAAGCTGCTGGATCTCAATGTTTCCGATACTGGCTTTGAAAGCGCCATAAAATTTCTGAGCCGGTTCTTTGATGCCCTGGCAAAGCAGGGCTATCGGGTAAGGCTGGCTGCCAGAGGCGAAGATTTTCATCGTGCTGAAATCTACATCAGGGAGGATCCTAAGGAGGGGGGCTTTCGCTGGGAAAATTTATGGCGACCTTTCAGCGCGAGTATTATCTGTATGGGTGATATGCATTTTGCTTTTAATCTCGCGGAAATGACGGAGTACGTTCCGGCTAAACTGGTCAAAGACCGCTACGTTCGTGATGAAAAAATGGCGAGATGGAGTAGGGGGAAAAACGCAGAATTTTATCTCCATCTCCGTGTCTCGAAACATTCCCTTCCGACAGGGCGATTTCTTCTGCAGCTCTACTCACCGTACCCGGATGCGCAGTGGAATATACAGTTCCGGCAAACCAAACAGTGTGGTTTGATAAGCCAGATCCCGAAGATGATTGCGGCTATGCAGGATGCTGTTCCGCTGATTTCAAAGCAGTTAGAAGAAGCTCGAATCAA
Source organism: Lelliottia sp. CFBP8978 (assembly GCF_034046055.2). Lineage (NCBI taxonomy): Bacteria > Pseudomonadati > Pseudomonadota > Gammaproteobacteria > Enterobacterales > Enterobacteriaceae > Lelliottia > Lelliottia sp. CFBP8978. Next base: position 569,008 of record NZ_CM188253.1, read on the forward strand.
AGCCGAGAAATGGCGGATTCAGCGTGAGCGGGAGCACGCCATCTATCTGGAAAAAGAGAAAATACGTCGGGAAGAGGAAGCCTATAACGCCAGCCGTGCCGAACTAAAATCTATTATGGCCCAGTGGGCTGAAGACAAACGGCTGGAACAATTTTTCCGTGAAGCAGAGCAGGATGCGGCGAGTCTGGATGAGCAGCAGAAGGATCAGGTAATGGAACGCCTGCAACTGGCCCGGCAATTCTTATCGGGGGATACGGCGGTTGAACGGTTGTTGAAGTGGGAAACGCCACAGGAGCGGTTAGGTAATAAATAACGGTTTTTTCTACCTTCGATAAATTTGTGAATCTTGTTATTAATACTCTGATTGATAGTCGGCTAAGAGCGCAGCGGAAGTTCACTGTTTTTTACAACTGATTACGTTAATAATTAATCCTCTACTTTTAATAGTTGGAGAGCAAGTCACAATTCTCATTTATAAAAATTACGCTATCAGATTAAAAAAGTAATTCAACACACATTAGCCATTGTAGGTGAAGATAACTTATCTGTAACCGCTTACTCTTTTTGTCCACTGATTTTGCACGAACTTTGCCATTAACACAGTGTCAATGCATCCTTCGAGACGATACTTGCGCTCACTTTAGTCCAGACACTTAAACCTAGGTATAATGGATTCGGCTAGCTTGCGGCTTACGGTTACTGCTATTTGTGTTTGCCGGAGGCAGAGGATTACGAACATGGGCCATATTGGTATATCTCTATGCCTAATTATGGTGGGTTAGGCTTATCTGGTTAAGGTATTATTCCATCTTTAAAGAAATAATTATGAAAGATAGTTGAGAAAGCAGGAATGAAATTAACTCCTGCTTTTGTATAATTTAATCTCGAAGTAAATTCAGAAGAACCTCAATTCTACGAGAGCGCTGAGTTTTACTTTTGGTACTCGAACTCATTGTTTTTCTATATTCTCTTCTTAAATCTGCATTATGTTGTATATCTTTTTCCCACAAACTGTCCAAGAAGGAGGAAAGTTTATCTGATGCCTCTTCTACAGGAATATTATTGGTATTACAATAAAGGGCATAACTGAAGATGCCATATAAATGACTAACGCCACTTGCTTTATGGTTTTTGAAATTAATATTCATGGCTACCATATAATCAGTTGTTCTTTCAAAAATTAAGAATGCTTCATTTGTTTCATCGCCATTCTTTCTGCAATATTTCTCGTAAAGACCATCAATTATTTCTTGAGTTGCACCAAATACTTCATTCTCAAGGATCGTGAATATCAACTCAGAAACAAACTCTTTATCTTCCATTCTCTTTTTATCAACGTGCTCGAGCAATCTTTGCCAATATTCACGCTGTGAGTATTCAACGATTTTTTTATAAAAATCAGTATCGTGATATTTGGCATTCCTTAACTCTTGCCCGTTAAGTCGCTCACCATTTCTGTTCAACCTATCGAAAATGCTATCAATTATTCTTTCGTCTTCAGTATCGATGTACTCTATTGGCATCTGATATCGCCAAAATAATTTTTTAACTTCTGCATATTTAGAGGTTGATAGATCGGAAAAAAACACACCTGTCAACTCATCATCTTCTTCCTCACTTGCAGATGTTATTCGACCATTAATAAAATTAACAATTGCCGTGAGCCTTTGTTTTCCGTCAACAACTTCAAAGGTGATTTTTCCAGTGTCATCATCAATTTTTTGGTGGAGAAATATAGGAGGGATTGGATAGTTACGTAGTATACTATCTATAAAGAAAGATTGTTTTTCTTCATCCCAAACGCTATCTCTCTGATAAGGTGGGTCAAAATTAAATTTGCCTAATGAAAAACCCTCCCAAAAGGAGGCAATATTTATGCTGTTTGAATCCCGCTTTAAAATTTCCATTAGGCAAGCTCCTTTAAAACTTCAGATGACGAATGATGAACATAACTATTAAATACCATTCCAAGTATAGCACTTAAACCATCGACGTTTCCTGGATTGATCATCCTGACATTAACGTCACTATTGGTTTTACGTATTATTGCATCAATTTCTGCTCGATCAACATGCCAATATGAAATGCCACAAATGAAGAAATCATCGTTTGGGTTATATGATTCCATAGTTGCTTCAACAGACTCTTTAATAGAGTTAGCCCAGTTTTGGGCATAACGATGTGCTTCTCCTGCTGGTGGTATTATTGGAATCAATGGCATATATAGGCTCAAGTCTTCATGTCGACATTCGAACTTTGATATATCCCCATTATTTAAAGACAACTCCTTTTGGATATTGTAGTTATCCTTAGACATATATCCATCATAGAGAAAACTAATAGAACCATGCGGCTTGTATATTTTAAATTTCGCATTTCCGTCTGATATGTTTGGGATGTCAAATCTGATGTTAAGTAAGTCAAGAAGGCGCTCAAGATAAATGTCATAGTTATAAGTTATAATATCAACCCGTTCTATATTGTCATTTTTATCCAGTTTCATCAAATAGTCCCGCCAGCCACTTTCCAGCTTACGTAGATCTTCAGAAGAAACCTTTTCATTGTAATCGATGAAAAGCTCCCTTAAGTATGAAACTAATTCTTGATAAGCATAAATATAAATATTTGACAATGGGGTATGACTTGCCTGATTTTTCTTCTTTACTGTTTCTGGAGGTAGAGTGGCATATAAATTTATTACGGTTATTAACTCTTCAATTATTTGATATGATGCAGTTCGGTTTAGCCCTGGTCTTGCCCCTAATCGCCATAAATTGGGGCAATATCGAGCAGAAAGAAAACCGGGCTCACCAGTAGCGGGCCACTTAACCATATCGCCATATTTAAAAAGATCTGAAGGATCAATTATATCAAGCTTGCCCATTTTGCTAAGCAGGTCAATAGTGAATCCGTTCCCAAGCATTAACCCAACTTTCTTTTTTTGTTCGTTGCTCAAAAAAGGGTATCCTTACAAACATGTTAAGTGTAAACAAAAATAGTCATTAATACAGAATAAAACTTTTTAATTTTTATTTCTAGTTGTTTTCTGCTATTAATGTTGACCCTGAGCACCCAGTGATAGGGCAGGATCGTCTACCGGGGTGGGGTCAGTCCAAACTAAACTGAACAAGTGTCCTAAACAACTAGAGCGTATAGCAATCAGTGTGTAGGTTTATTTGCTATGAATGTCTGGCACTGAACGGCCCATCAGTCCTGGTTATACTCAGAGAGGATTACGTCAACCGCTGGAAAAACACCTTTCCGCCACCCTCATCGCCGCCTCCAGCTCACTACACCCAGAGTCCTTCATAATCCGCATTCGCTCCGCCTTCTCGTGTTTCTCCGTCATTCCCAACGCCAGCCACAGGGCAGGGGATACCACGCGGAATAGCGCTTCCACACGCGGCGAAAGCACTACGCCTTCGGTGTATTTCCCCGGTGATTTAGTCGCGCTGAGCAGGAGCTGGCGCTGTTCCTGCGTCAAAGATTTAAAGCGGCTGACTTGTTCGACCTCCTCGGGCGGCATCACCAGCAATTCCCACCACTCAATCATATTGAGCAGCTTTCTCGCGTCATCCGGAAAGTCGCTCAGGTTCTGCGTTGCCAGCCACAACCAAATCCCCAGCTTGCGCCACATCTTCGAGCCCTTAGTCAGAAACCGCGCCAGCAGCGGGTTGACGGTGATGATATGCGCTTCGTCGGTAATATTTACGATGGGCCGGGCCAGATGCTGGTCACGTTCGCCAAGGTTGTTGATGTGGTTAATCAGCGAGATATAGGCGATCGCCAGTTGTGCTTCGTATCCTTCGCGGGCAAACATCGCCAGGTCCACCAGAGTGATATCCGCTTCCGGCCATGCCTCTCCCTCGCGGTTAAACAGTTCTCCTTCAAACCCGGAACAGAACATATTCATCGCTTCACCCATCTCCCACAGCCGGTTACGGCGGGATTCCGGTAGCGCCGCATCCTGTGCCAGCGTGAACAGGGCATCGCGGATATCCTGGGTCAGCGTTTGTCTTTTCTCGCGAGCGGTGAGTCGGGCCGCGTACAGAATCGCTTCGCGAATTAATGCCCGATCAGAGCGTGTCAGGCGGGCGTCCTCTTTCAGCTCGCCGCCGGTGATCATCAGGCGGGCCGTGATTTCCATCTCGCCCAACAGGTCGCGCTGCTCGTTATCGCTCTCTTCGGGATCGTCATCATCTGGTTCTGCTGACGGTACATCGCTTTCCGCCAGTTTCCAGGCATCGGCAAACAGCGGCAGCGTGATGCCAGAACTGGGCTTCAGGCTGATTTTATTTACCGTCAGGCCATGTTCGCGGGCGTAATCGGCCATCAGCCCAAAGGAGTTACCCGCCTCGACGATAAACAGGCGCGGGCGGTGCAGCGCCATTAGCTGCGCGATTTTGGCGTTCAGCGTGGCGGATTTGCCTGCGCCGGTCGGGCCGAGCAGCAACAGGTGGCCGTTCTGGGCGCGGTCCTCGCGGTTGAGCGGGTCCCAGCACAGCATCCCGCCGCCCCGGTTGAAATAGCTGACACCCGGATGCCCGGTGCCGCTCTCGCGGCCAAACAGCGGCAGCAGGTTGGCGAGGTGTTGAACAAAGCTGAAGCGGGTATAAAGCTGGCGCTTGTCCCGCGCCGGGTCGAAGCACATCGGCAACCAGCGCAGCCACGAACTGAGCGGGGCGAGCTCGTCATTCTCCTGCACCGGAACCATACCTGCATTCAGTAGCAGGCTATTCAGGCTACGCACACGCCTGGTCAGTTCGCCGTTATTCGGAGCGGAGAGGTAAAACGCCAGTGTGCTACGGTAGAGTTTGTGCCCGTCCTTCAGCCAGTGACGCACCTCCTGGCAGTCTTTTTTGGTGTACTCCGATTCGACGCTCTCGCCGATGGCGCGGTCGCTGAGGCGGCTTAAATGTTCCTCCAGCCGATCCTGCGGCCAGACGACGATGGTCAGCGCCATAATGACCCCTTCCGGCAGCAGGTCGAACAGCGCGTTAACACCGTCACCGCGTGCAGACTCTCCGGTCATATGGCCGACGGTGGGCGATTTGCGCAGCCTGTCCAGCACGACTATCTTATGCGGACGCTGGTCGAACAGCCATGTTCCCTGTGCGGCCTGCGACCGGGGTTCACCGCACAGCAGGCTCTCGGCAAAGTCGTATAGCTCCGGCGTGTCATCCTGCTGCGCCATCTGTTGCCAGAACTTCTGGGGTGAGTCTGCCATCTGCGGGGCGGGATTAAACCAGCGCAGCAGCCAGTGGCGAATGGCTTCACATTCCAGCCTGCGGGCGTGAATACCCGCGCCCGCCAACGCGGAGATCATTCGTTCACAGACGGTGTTCAGCGCCTCTTCCGGGGAGTCTTCCAGCGGATCGCGGGATTTATTGGGTAGCCAGCGGTAGACCACCATCCGGGTGTGGCGTTGCTGAGCACGCCAGCGGGTATGGCTGACGGCATCGTCCAGAAAGTAGCCTTCCGGGCGGGAAACCGCGTGCAGGTGGCGCTCCATCTCGTTCAGCCAGGCGCGGGTAAAATCGGAATCCTTCGCTTCAGGAACGGCGTAGTCATGCAGCGCGGCCAGCCAGCCTGCGGTATTGTCCTCATCCTGGCAGTAAAACTGCACCACCCACGGATGGCGGTCATATTCCGTGAAGCTGTCCTGGAGCGCGTCTTTCAGGATATCGCGCAGTTCTTCCAGCCGTGCCGGGGAGCGGCCTTCGGTGCCAAACGGCGTGATGTCATACACCGCGCCGACCGAGCGTCCGTCATCCAGCAGCAGCGTTTTGCTTTCCGGCTGGTACTCCACCCACGGCAGAAAATCGACGAACGACGCGCCTTTCTGGTACAGGCTGTCAACCGTCTGTTCGGTCAGCGTGCCGCTACGTATTATCACAGCGGATCGGTCCGCTCGCCGGGCAGGGCGTATTGCACCCGGTTATAGAAGGGGAAGACGGTGGTGTATCCCGGTACCGGGACGCCTTCGCTGCCTGCCAGATGGGGGAAAATATACAGCTCCAGATCCGGGTTTGGCAGCCGTCGGAACAGCGCTCGAGCGGCATTATCGTCGCTTAGTGTGGCCTGCTGCTGTTGCGCGATCAGTGTGGCGTCATCCAGCGGGCGGCGCAGGACCGATCGCGCGTCGTACAGCGCCTGCGCATCGTTATTCTGTTTGCCCCAGATACTCAGCATAGTGGTGTTTTCATCCACTGGTAGCAGCGTTTTCTGGTCGGTACTACACGCTGCCAGCAACAGTGATAACAGCAAAATCAGGATACGCATCAGTCCAGGCCTCCAGTGCGATCGCCCGCCGTGTGGTAGTTCACGCGGCGTCCGTCAGGATCGTAATCAATGGCTAGCTGGCGAGTGATGTGGATGGCAACGGCCTGGCCAGGCGGCACGTAGATGGCATCGAACATCTGGCCGTAGCGTTGTTTAAACCAGTCGGCGCTCTCCTTCTGGCCGCCGCCCAGCGCCTGGCCGAGCACATACTGCCCGCTGTCGCCCGTCAGCGCGGTCGTGACAGAGCCATCCTCCACGGTGGAGGTGGTCTGATTGTTCGCCAGCGCCTGCGCGGCGGCGGACGATCCGGCCAGCAGGAACTGCGAGCCGATATATTCGGCGGCGTTGGATTTGCGTTCGCCGGGGATGCAGGGCAGGCCGTGAGGGTCGGACAGCCAGCCGATATTGCCTTCCGCGCTGTTTCCGGTTTTAGCGCCTTCAGCGGGGAGCGTGCGCACCGTACCGTCGCGGAAGACGAAGGTGATTGACGTTAAGCTGCCGCGCACGCAGGAGAGCGTCCAGTCGCCGGTGGCGCTGCCGGAGATCACTGCGCCTTCAATGTCGGGTAACTCGATGCCGTTGGCAATGAGGTTATCGCGGCCAATCAGCACTTTGAACGGGTAAGGGTCGGTGACGCTGCCGTTAAGCGGAATGCGTCCCAGCAAAGCGGTCATCGCTACAGAGCCGATTAACGTGCTGTTCTGCGGCAGGGTGTAGACCGGTTTGACGACGGCAGGCGGCGGTGTTTCGGGCGGTGGCGTGGTGATCTGCATCGTGGAAGGAAAGGCCAGCGCAGGTTGCAGCGGGCGACCGTTTTTATCCGTTGGCAGAGCATCGGCGGGCACTATCCAGCGTAGCTGCTCTCCGGATATGGCTTCCGGCTCTTCAATACCCAGCCCGGCCAGCGATTCATCCGTTGTTCTGCGCTCTTTAAGCTGCCGGATTTGTGCCTGCAATGTGCTGAGCATTTCGTTTTGTTGGTGTGAGGCATTGGTCTGTTGACGGTTAATGGCCTCGTTGATGCGGCTGTCGGTATCATGCTCACGTTCACGCAGGCGCTGATTTTCCTTCAGCAAGGCGGTATTGCTGGCTTTTACCGTTGCCAGCTCCTTACGCCAGAGTTTCATCTGGCCGACCAGCGTGGCGACGGTATCGGCAGGCGTGTCACCTTCGATCCCCAGCGCTTTCAGTTCGTCCTTGCTAAGAGTCGTACCTGGGTCAGATGGTTTTGCATGTGTAGTTTTGCGGTCCTGGCAGGCATGAAATAGCATGACGCTGCCCGCCAGCAGAATGAGCGGCGTAAGAATCCGTAGCAGAATATTCGCCTGGAGTTTCATTTCTTCTTCTCCGGCGCAGATTCAGGCAGGATCGCCTGTTCAGGAAGATAATTACGGGTGATGAGATAGAGCATGCTGGTGTCTTCGGCACTGCCCGCAGGCCCCAGCCAGCGATGCTGAAAGGATGCGGCGTAAAACTGCCCCTGAAGCTGGCGCGGATCGAGTTCGAGCCGGGTGGCACTTTTATTCTGAAGCCGGATCGCCGCCAGGTGATAAGGATCCAGTCGCCAGCCGCCAATTGGCATGGCGTTGACGGGTAACGCAGGCAGCAGAGTGGTGAGCGTTTTTGCCAGCCGCACGCCTTCGGGCTGAACGCCCGGTAAAGGCTCCACGGTGCGTAGCGGGGCATACAATATCTGCGCGGCGTAGCGGGTGAGCGCGACCGGAAGCGGCGTGGAGGGTAAGGGGTCAGGAGTTGTATCGGGCTTCGCAGCAGGCGTTTTCTTCTCTTCGCGGACAATGCGCATCGATTCCCGGATGAGCTCGCTCTTGCTGGCAGAGACATCCAGCAAAATCAGCTCACCGTTTTCCGTGTCCTGAAGCTGTAGCCGGGTAGCGGCGAACGGCTGACTTGCAAGCAGGTACAGCGTGCCGTTGCTGCTCTGAATGCGCAGTTTGCCTTCCAGTGCGGCAGGATAGCCCACCCGGACGTTGCGATCGACAAACACAATGCGCTCCTGCCCGATATTCAGCGCTACCGGTAGCGGAATACGTTCCCATTTCACGAGTTCGACGGCATGCAAGGGAAGGGCGAACAGCAGGATGAGTAGCGGGCGAAGATTCATGATGTTGCCGCCTCCAGTCTTTGCGGCGGTGACGCAAAGCAGTCCAGCGCCAGGCCCCACGGATTTTTCTGCTGGTCAATGTCATAGCGCAACACTTTGACTGGATAACGGATCATGGCCCGCTTGACGGGTTCAGAGTGGAAATATTCATCGACGGTCAGATCCAGCGTCACAACCCAGTTGTCGCGGTCGAGGATCTGCACCTGCTTATCGCTGAATCCCCGACCGGGGATTTCGTAAACGCCGCGTACCCGGTCGCGCAGCTCGCCATTTTGCTGGCGCTGACGGAAAGTCTGTTCCATCTGGCTGTAACAGCCGGGTGTCAGGTAACTCCTCAGCGCGTTGAGATTATGCGGATAATCTGTCTCGCCGCTGGTCGGCCAGCGGTTTATCTGCTGGAACACGGTAAACGCAAAAGCGTACACCGTGGCGGGTGGTACCTCCCACCACGGACGCTGGCTGGCAGCGCGGAGATCCGGCGGCAGATACACCGTGAGCTGGCGTGGTGCGCTGTACCAGCCGAATCCCATGCCTGATGCGAGCAGGAATAACGCGACTAGCGCAATATGCAGGGTGCGGATATGCTCATCCCGTGCGGCCAGAGTGTGCTTGAAGGCGCTCATCGTTGGCTCCGGCGAATAGTCCAGACGCCATCCTGCAGGACAAAGCGCTGTGCGCCGATGCCGAAGCGGGCCAGTTTCAGCTCCAGCGCCCGGTATAGCCAGCTCTCCGGGCGTCCGCGCTTTAGCCGCGCCAGCCAGCGTCCACCGCAGAGGATCGCCAGCGCACCGCCGGGCAGGGCGCTGCCGGGGATAAGGCTCCAGTTTCGCCACAGTATTGCCGGAATGGTTCCAGCGATTGCGCCAGTAGCCAGCCCGATAAGTAGCGCTATCAGCAGCTCGCTGACCGTCAGGCCGCGAAACACAGCTGGCTCGCGGTTCAGTCGTTCCGGGAGAAAGGGGATGGTATTCATGGTTTACAGAATGTCCGAGGCCTGATTAAGCAACCAGATGGTGATCACCAGCAATACCGCGCCAACGCCCGCCATTGCGCCCAGGTCTTTCCACTGTTTTCGTCCTGCCTGGATTTCGGAATAGGTGGCGATGCAGTTGTTGGCGACGACCAGAAAGCCAATGGCGCAGATGCCCAGTGTCATCAGGATCACAATGTCGTAACCGTAATTCTGCAATGTTTGCATGATGCCCTCGCCCTGCCCACGGGAGGGATCCTCCATTTTCGGAAGATCGGCGCGGGCAGACAAAACAGGGAACCCCAGCAGCCATCTGAATAGCCATTTTTTCATTGTGCCTCCTGAAGCGGTTAGCTCAGCACCAGCCAGAAGCTGACCAGCAGCAGTAAGATGGTTCGTCCGGCGATGCTACCCAGCGCCCGCCAGCTTACCCGCGCGGTTGTCACGCCCCGGTAAGCGTCATTCAGCACCCAGACGACCCACAGCAGTAAAAAGGCGCTAAACAGGCCAAGTATGACCAGGTTGACGGCGGCGGGTTTTACCTGGCCGGCAGCCTGGAAAGCGCTGATTTGTTCTGGGCTCATGGCGTGGTTTTCTCCTTTTGGTATTGCCCGCCAAGCGTAGCTGTATCTCGCGGTTGGGCGCGGGCTGGCGTCAGGTAATGTTCAATTCCGCTACGCAGGGTGGTGATATCGCTGTGGATGCGTGGGTAGTCGAAGTAGTAGCGCTCGTTGATACCGGTTCTGGCACTTTGCTGGGCACGATGAAGCGAGGCTTCGATTTGGCTAAGCTGGTTGAGGGACAGGGTTAGCTCTTCGCGCTCGGTGAGGGGGGCGGCGAGTGCAGGAAATGAAAATGCTAAAAGCATGATATAAAATGGAAGAGGATAATTTTTCATGACGACATCCTGAAATTTTTTATCTCAGGATGTGGCATGATTTTGGGGATGTATAGGTTTAATTATTCATTGTGGTTGAATGATTTCTACTGACTGTCAATTTCGATTCGCAGAATATTTCTGACTCTTAGATAATTTATTTTGCTTTCGGTTGAGATTATTTTCAAAACATCTATGACTTTTGTTGTTAATTCATCATAGACTGGCTCATTGCTTCTTAAATTTCTGAATTTTAATAGCCCATAGCGAACATCATCTACAGCCCCATTTCCTCGATTTCTCATCCATTCAGCAAAATCTTGAGTTGAAAATGTATTTAAATAATGAATGTCCTCAGGGTTCCACCCATTGCTCTCAGATAGTCTTATTGCAATATTTGTAATGCTACGCTTACCATTTTTGAAAATTTCAATATTTCTTTTCAATCTTTCTTTAATATCATTGCAATAAAGATCACTTAGAGAATATTCAATATCACGTTCTGAAAAATCAACCTGTTGTTCAATGTTCGAAAAATATTCCTCAACATAGTTATCGCAAGAAATGCCAAAGTCTCTTAAAATTCTGATTATGTCATCAAAGCGGTTTATCGGTATGCTGAATAACTCATCGTTCAGGAGGTCTTCTAAGCCATTAATGAATAATTCATCGTTATTATCGAACGATTGGTGATAAATACGCCATACATTGCTTATTTTTTGATTTAATCTTCTGACTGCGGAGTCAGATTTTTTTGCATTTATAATTTTCTGTAATTCATGACTATCATTAATATAGCCATTATTAAGATAGAAGTCTATTTCGGTGTCGAAAGGTGATGAATATAAGGCGAATTTTTCTTGTAATCCCTGAAAGGCTTTATCTATTTCACTCTCTTGGTAGTCTTCATCAGGATAAATTGCAAATAGTGCACCTTTTTCAAGTCTTAATCTTAGTTCGTCATATGGTAAATTAGGTAATGGGGTATAATATCCCCAGCATAATATACAAGCACGAAGAATAAACTCCTCCCTTACATCACTATCTGCATGTTTAAAGAGGGTTTCATACGATAAGAGAACCTGCTTCAGTTTTTTGAAAAACCTAATGTTATTTATTTTCAGTTTTTCTATAATGCCTAAGATATAATCATAATTCTGCGTATTGGTAAAAAACACATGGTCAAAATTTTCTTTTATTGTAGGCGAAAATTTTAGCTCGATGTCAACTATCTTTTCTCGGTAAATATTAAAGATCTCTTTATCATCTTCATTGTGTAATGTTTCTTCATTGAATATAAGAACTACCTTGCATTTTTTTCTTTGTGCAAGTTCATCAATAAATCCCATTACTTCTTTTATAGATAATCCATCGCCACGTCTTTCTAAATCATCAAAACATACTAGATAATTATTGATTAGTGAGTATTCAAGGCTGGAAATTAAATTTGTAGCCCTAAATAATAAAGGCGTGTTATCAGCATACTTCACAATAGGTTTGAGGAATGGTATTTTGTGAACTATTTTTTCTTTAGGGTTTAACCACGGAATGCATTCATAAATACCGCTAATTTCTTCAGTTTGCTGCTGAAAAGAAGATTCGATTTTATCTTTTTTAATTGGCTTTGCTAAATGAAAAATTTCTCTTTTAATATCGGATAGTGAATTCTTACCAAATAGTGATACGTATGAGTAAACAATTTGCTTTAAATTACTTTTATTCTCATTGTAGTATTTGTTCCAGAAGAAAGTTTTTCCTACTCCCCAATCTCCCTTAATAACTAGTACGCTATTATCTGATTGCATAAATGCATCTAAAGCTTTTGCTACTTCAGACATTTAATCACCTATAGTATAATGAGTATTGTATTACATAATACTCTCTGACATTTCTGGTTGGCTACTTATTCAACGTGATTTATACATGTTTTTTAAATGCCCCTACCGTCATTGAAATTGCTAGCCCCATCCCTACAACACCCGGCATCAACACATACTCCGGCTCAAGAAAAATCGGCACCGCCAGCCACACCAGTCCCGTCGCTATCAAGCTGGATGAAATCATACGCCTGGCATGGTGATAAACAAACCCGGACTCATGGCCTGCGGAGAAACGCCGCAGGTCGCGCCTTACCAGTCCGTCAATAAGCCCGACAACGATAATCAGCGCAAATAGCGGCAGCGCCTGCAACAGGATCGCCAGCCGCAGCAGAAAGGTGAGGGTGATATTGCCCGCAGACAGTAACGTGCAGCGAATTACCGTCGTGACAGCCTCCGTCCAGAACAACCCGCTTTGCCCGTGGAGTGAGGAAACCAGAGCCGCGATCCCCCGCTGTAACTTATCGCTGACAATAGTCAGACCTTCGACTAACCACACCGGTGTGCCAGCGGAATCCCGCCACCACTGCCATGTTGCCTGCAATAGCTGTTCACTATGGCTGGTGCAGGTATTCCGCCAGAAAAACGCATCGCCCAGCCACTCCAGCGCTATAGCCAGCATCCATGCGCCGAGACAAAAGCCAAGCAGCACGCCGGGCAGCAATGCGATCCAGCCGAGTAGTCCGGGACGGCGTACTGATCCTGGCGGTGCATGTTCGGGCATCAGTGCAGCGGTAGCGTAATATAGCTGCAGAGGAATCGTGCCTTGTGGGCCTCATCCAGCCGTATCTGAAAAATGTCGTGTTCATCCTGTGGTGACGTTGCTTCGCGCCATGCCTGAAAGCCCTGTAAATTCATACGGGTGATAATCTGGTCAGGCGTTTCGCCCTGTGCCAGTGCATCCACCGCCTGTTGCAGGGGAAGAGGCAGCGTCTGTGCAGGCCACATCACTTCAACGCTCACGAGCTGGCGGCGTGTCCGGGGTATCATCGGTCAGTTTCTCCGTGGTTTCGCTGTCGTTCAGCCATAAAATAGGGTCATTTTTCGCCGTTACAACTGTCTCCGGGCGGTTCCACCATACGGGTGTGCTGTCGTACTGTTTTTCCATATAGCGGGCGATTTGCGCGATGTTTTCCGGCATCAGCGGATCGTGCGCTGTGTCTGGTAACGGGATGCGTAGTTTCCAGAGCTGACCGCCTTCCAGCAGGGCGAACGCCTGACCTTTAGGGAGCTGAACCAGTGACGCGGGTTCCAGTAGCGGCACCTGTACGCTGCTCACCCGATCCTGGGTATTGCTGGAAAAACCGATGTTGCCCTGAACGTCGGCACTGTCGGTGACGCCGGAACTGACGCTGTTGCTGAGCACATCCACCTGCGGCAGTTGTCTGGTCAGCAGTTCGGCGGTGGCGGACTCCCGTACCCGCATCATGATCAGGCTGTTGAAGTTGCCAACTACCTGTCCCGCTTTGGCGCGTTCCCCGATGCGGGCTTCGATATCGGAGAGCGTCTGGGTGTAGGCCGTGACTTGCACGCCCGCGCCGCCGCCTTTGTTGATCAGCGGAATAAATTCATCGCCCATCAGTTCGCTGAACTCATCGCAGTGCAGGTTGATTGCCACTTTTTCTTCCGCCTGCGGCAGGCCGTCCATCACACCGTGCTTGTAGATATGCCCGGCGACGCTGACCAGATCGGCAAACATCGAGTTGCCCACGGCGGCGGCAATTTCTGCATCGGATAGCGCATCCAGCCCGACATAGACAATCGCCCGCTGGCGAATCGCCTGCTGCCAGTCAAATACCGGGCGTGGGTCGTTGAGGTTGCCGTAGTCCGGAGCCAGCAGTTGGGCTATTTTCCCGGTGGTCAGTTTTTCCAGCAGCGGCAGCAGCGAGGCGACGATCTTATCGAAATAGGTTTTGTCGTAGCGCACGGCAGAACGTAGGCCGTCGAGGATCGGGTCATGCAGTCGGGTGGTGGAAAGGTACTGCTCCAGTGCGACGACGTAGCTGTCCCGTCCCTGAAGGTTACGTGGCGTATTCTTTTCGGTAATTCCACCGGCAATCCGCACCACGTTGTCCCATGCCTGCCGGTCGTGACCGGGCAGAAAGACGCGGGCGTAGTCGATAAACAGTTCGTCGATATTGATAACGTGACGGGCGATACGGGCATAGTCCGGGCGCTGGCCCAGCGCCACCAGGGCGCGGGTGATGATGTTGACGAAGCGCCAGGCAAACTCGCGGAAGGCGGCGGAGTTGCCTTCCGTGGAGAGCTGCCCGGCGATGCGGCTGGCCACTTCTGAGATACGGCCAAAGCGTCCGACGGCGTTGTAGCGGGCGGAGATCTCCGGCCAGCCGAGATGAAACAGCCAGAAAACGCTTTCCCGCCCGGCGCGGTGCGCCTCCGCCCAGACCCGACGTAGCAGGTCAGCGTCGCCTTTCGGATCGAAAACAATCACCGTGTCGCCACGGCGGATATCCTGGGCAATCAGCAGCTCCGCCAGCCGGGTTTTGCCAACGCGGGTGGTGCCGAGTACCAGCGTATGCCCCGGTCGGTCGCGCAGCGGTAACGTAACGCGACCTTCACGCAGCTCCACGCCGTGTAACAGTGGATCGCCGCCGCTGGCGGAAGGGCTGTCCGTGCGTAGCCAGTGTTCACATTGTGGCAGACGACACAGATACAGCCGCTGGGTATGCGTGGGTAGCCAGCGAAAACCACGCCCGAGAAATAATGCGTCGGGTAACTGCGGGATACGGCTCGCGGAGAGCGTCCAGAGCGGCAGATGACGCACGCGGCGGCGAAAGCGCAGGATGCGTACTCCCTGTTTTAGCCGCAGGGCAGATAGTGCAAGCAATGCCAGCGCCAACAGCCAGCCGGAATAAGGCGTTAGCAGCAACGTTTGCGGGGCGATAACACACCATATCGCCGCCAGCAGGGCCGCGCTGGCGCTGTAAAGCTCCACCGCCGGGCGCAGGATAAAATCGAGCCTCACTGTTCCAGTCCCTTGTCGGTAATCAGTACCGGATAAGCGGTGATGGGCAGGTGTTTTGCCATATCGTCGGCGCTGACCGGCAGCAGCGTCAGTTCCGGCGCGATGGTCCGCAGAGCATTCAGCCGCGCCAGCGTGGAAACATTCACTATCAGTCCGGTAGCGTGCAGAGTTTTTAACGCTTCCCGGTGCTGGCGCAGCCATTCTGTGGACAGCGGATCGTCGCCGATTAAGAACAGCGGCATCATCCCCGGCAGGCTAAGCGCCAGACGAGGTTGCTGGCCGGGATACAGGTTGTGAGTGACGACCGGTAGCAGGCGAGATTCATCCAGCGCCTGTATGGGAACGGCAGGCCCGGCAACAGCGGCGACAGCGACCAGCAGCATGGCTGGAATAAGGTGTTTCATGGCGACGTCCCTGATGCTGAGAGCAGCCGAATTTGCTGGCTGATTTTCTGGCGGTAAACGGCGGCGGGTTTGCCTCCGGCAGGGTGATGATAGCGGGCGGCGGCGTCCAGCCAGCTTCCGGGAGATGCGATGTAGTGCTGACGCAGCAGCAGGGCGGTAACAGTGAGATTGTCTTCTGGATCAAAGCTGGCGCACAGCGAGGGGAACCAGTGGCCGTTCCAGCCGAGGTTAATCTGTCCCAGCCCGGCGTCGATGCGTTTCAGGTTACGGGTACGGGCGAAGGTCAGCAATGCCCGGCAGGCTGAAGTACGGCTGGGGTAACGGTAGCCGGTTCCGGCAATATTCAGCGTCCACGGCCACGGATGCAGTCCCTGTGCCAGTCGGGTGCCGCTTTCAGCGCGGGCCACCGCGTAGAGCAGTTCAGCCGGAACCCGCTGCTGGCGGGCGATTTGTTCGTACAGCGGCGGCACGGCACAGGCGTGAGCGCTGATGAGCAGGGCTATCAGGGTGCAGAAACGGGACGCCATTGCTCCCCCTGTTGTTCCAGCAATAACGGTAACTTTCCACCACCGAGGCGTTGCCAGCGCCCGTTATCGTGGTTAAGGGTTACCTGCCCGCGTTCGACCTTGCGCATATCAATATGCTGGCGCTGCGCCCAGCGTTGCAGGCTGGCATCATCGTTACGGCTGTTGACCAGCCAGATATCCAGCGAGCGGTCATCGTTGATGAGTTCTTGCGCCAGCGTCTCGCAGGCCGGGCATTTTTCGCTGACGAACAGCGCCAGACGTGGCTCGATGACGCTGCGGATGGGCGTCAGCGTCGGGTAAAGCCGCTTCCACGCCTGGTTGTAAGCGCGCTGGAACGCCAGCTCTTTCTCTACTCGCTGATGTTCTTTACGGGCCAGCAGCTCGGCGAAGCGCTGGCGTTCGGCGTCGTTGTTGGCTTCCACGCCGAGGGTGGTGAGGGGATCGAGTCCCGGCGACCAGATGCCGCGCTCGCCCTGTCGCAGTTGCTGGTAGCGCTGCCATTCGCTGTCGGTCAGCCCCCACTGCTGCGCCTGCGTGTGAGTGATGGCCTGTTCTTCAATACGGGTTTGTTGCGGGCTGGCAAACAGCAACGTGGGGAGAATTGCAAAGAGAGCCAGAACATAGCAGCGCATCAATGTTTACCCTCCGGCATTCAGCGTCAGGTGGTGACCGCCCTTGCGGAAGGTTGCACGGTTATCGTCCATTTGCAACAGTTGCCAGCCCTGTACGCTATTGCCGGGAGCAACAAGCTGAAGCTGTGAAAGCGAACGATAGCCGGATGGGGCAATGACGGCGAACTGTCGTCCGGCGCGAAACTCGCTGCTGATAAGAGAAAAAGGGGCCTTTGCGGCCCAAAGCGGAGATGGGGCGGGGCGTTTTGCCTTTGCGCGGCTGCGCGTGGCGGTCTGTTGTTGCAGGTGTTGATAACTAGTGTTCAGGGTCTGGACCTGTCTCTCCAGCGCATTGATCTGTTCGTTAATGGGGTGAAGTCGTTCGGCCTGATCGCTGGCGGCATCGTTAAGCTGTTTAGCAAGGGTTTCTGTGCGTCCGGTAATGTTTTTTACGGCAACCTCCAGCTCGCGATAGTTGCTGTCTGGCTGTGGCTGGTCGTGCCATTGCGCCATCTGGCGTTGTGTCTGCTGTTGCGTCAGCGCCAGGGTATGCAGGCGGTTGAAGCCCCAGAACATCGCCGCCGCCAGCAGCAGGAGAGCGCTGCCTGCTATCAGGTAGGCCAGACGTTTAAGCATGATGGTCTCCCGTTTCCGGCGTGTTCAGGTGAAAACAAACTTCGCGATTCAGTACATCTGTCTGCATCAACCAGCCCGGTCCGGCCAGCATTTTCAGCGCCTCTTCCAGTCGTATCGGGCCGAGTCGGTATTGCGAAAGCGGCAGCGGTTTGCCAGCCAGAAACTGCGTTGGATGGTCATCGGCGCACAGGCTGTAGCCGCTCTGTTTCAGCAGCCAAGTAAAGGCGTCGCCAACGGTGAGCTTCAGGTTCAGCGGCAGGTTGATGTTGACGATTTGGTGAAGCGGGTTGCGCTGGGCTTCGTCGGGGCGGGTGTTGATCAGCAGGTAGCGGTCATAGCGCACCACTTCAGGCGCGGGTGGTGTGGCTGATTTTGGCGCAGTCGCAACGGGTTGAAGGGGCGCGGTGCAGCCGCCCAGCATCAGCAATGTGATAACCCATCCTGTTATTCGAACCATTGTTTCTCTGAATCTGTTGAGGAATAGCCCGAGGGTGCGCAATGGTGAGAAGGCAGACAACGCGAAATTGTTTTTCGGTGATGAAAAAAAGACGCCCGGAGTGGGCGTCACGATAAAGATTCAGGCAGCATCAGCTTCTGCCTCTACTTCCTGATTTCCGGCCTGCCAGACGACTTCACCGTCGATTTTGATAAGGCCAATATAGAGCAGTCGGGCTTTCAGGCTGACGCCCGTTTCGCCTTTACGCTCGCCTTTGCTGTAGGTGAACATATCGACGTATAAATCGCCCAGCCGGAAGTGGATCAGCACCTTGCGCTTTTCATTGACCGCCTGCTCGCAGCGGGTAATCAGCTTACGCGCTTCGCTGCCGGTGACTTTGCAGTCAAAGCGGACATAGTCCACGTCATCGGCAGCCCCGCTTAATGCGGCAATGTCACAGCATAAAAAGGGTTCGCCGCGTTTTGGGGTGACGGTGCGGACACGGTTAACGTAACCCAGACCGCTGGTGTACAGATTGAAGTAAGTTTTCTCGTTCATAGGATCCTCCCGCGTGGCTGAACGCGACGCTTAGTGATATGCAGAGTGCATCGGGGTGAAATAAATGTGCTGAATGATGCTGCACGAATAAAAGGGTGATGGAACCGCGCCATACGGCGGGTAGCTCGCAGGTTCCGGCTACCGGATAAGCAAGGGGATTTAAGCGAGGAGAAAGTGAAATTGCGAGGCGATATTCTGTTTGCTGCACCTTAAAAATCGTGTTTCGCTCGGAGCCTGTTAAGGTGCAGCGGGCTGAAGACATCACTGGCCGCGTGGGGCTACGCGCGATAGTGTAAATCTTCATAACTGGCGCTTGCGCACAAACGGCTCCCGTTGGTATCCGGTGGGTGCCGGAAAAATGCAGGCGGTCCGGGCGGATAGAGAGACGGCTGTCGCCTGGCGATCCGCCCGGAGTGATGCTGAACAGGGGCGTAAAGGGCGTTTTGCGCGACGGAAACGTCACGAGCGTGAACAGGCAACACAAGCCGCACTGTCAGGTATGGCGTGGGAGTAATCGCGCAGCTGCTTGGTGTCGTGCAGTACTCATGTCCTGCGTCAGCTATTTTGCCGTCCCTGATACAGCATTTCTGCCTGGTTCATCTTTTCCTTACACTCCCGCGCCTGGCGGATGATGAAGGTCAGTACCGACATCTGCATATTGAACACGATGCGATCCCGCTCGATCTCCAGCAAGGCATCTCTGGCGCGTTGCGGGATTTTGGGATCGCCAATCAGATTGCTGAATGCCGGGGTGCCGGATTTGTTATTTTGCTGGTTCCGCCAGCGCAGGAAGTTTGCACCGGACGGGGCCGGGCCGATGGTGAATATCAGTGGAAGCTGGCGCACGGGGTAGCGTCTGGCGCTCCGGATTAGACGTTGCATCAATGGTTCCATCATCTCGCGCACGCTTCGGGCGTTGCTCTCCAGTAGCTCCAGCTCCCCCTTACTCTTAAAAGGCTTTAAAAGGCCTTTTAGCGAGGAGACGTAAGCCAGCATTTTATAGTCTTCATCAGCCAGCGACTGATAGCCGGTTATGGGGTTATTCATCATCGCCAACTCCGGGATTTTCGGCCTTGCCAGGCAGCAGTGATGAAAACGATGATCGCAGTTTGCCGCTCAGTATCGCTTCCGGCAGTGGGCCTAAACGCTCAATAGCGGTTCTGGCCTGTGGCGTATTGTCGATAAAGTCCTGATGGGTCAGACCGGAACCCCGATATTTCTGCGCCAGACCAAAGGCGCTGCGAATAACCTTTGCGCCGTTATTCAACCGGTTGTGCATTTCCCTGCGGGAGATGATGGCGATATGCGAGGCCAGCAAAAGCTGACGGGCGAGCTGGTCGAAATCGGTCAGCAGATAAACACCCTGATAGGCCAGTGGGGCGTTGATAAACAGCGGAAAGCGAGCAGGCTGAACATTGAAGCAGGTTTCAATATCGATGCCTTCTGGCAATTCGCTGAACATGGCTTTCGCCTGATCCAGCATCACTTGCATCAGCTTACGCGATTGCACCAGTTTCTCTTCCATACGCAGCATCCACAGATCGGCGTAAGGATCGTTATGTTCTGCGGCAATGCGCATCTGGTTGAGGATTTCGATAAAGCGCGGCATTCCGATGATTGGCGCAGGGCCGTTCTCGGTCGCCCGTCGCCCGGTCCACAGCCGGGTAGCGTTATGGGTGTGAAGCTGAATATGGATCGCACTACGCAGGGGACCCATGTTGAAGGTGTAGTCCGACATATGTGTTTCCTGTTGCGGATGGGTGTCAGCGCAGAGTGATGGCGTGAGGGGTTGTGAGCAATGGGAAAACAAAAACGCAGGTGGGAAGATTGTTTGGCAGAAATTTTGATGCCACTGGCATCACCCTTTAGCCTATCGGTCGCTAGGTATTGATAGGCGATAGCGTGATTTCAGTGGCATTAATCCCCATAACATTGTGCTGATTTATCAGAGGCAGTTTTTGTTGCGGGGTTTAGCTCAGCTCCTGGGATACCCTATAAACCGTTTTCTGGTCGTTTTCTGATATCTCGGTTAAGAGATTTTCACGCACCAGAGTCCGCAGGTCATTACGCGCAGTATTATCCGATACGCCCAGCGCCTCAGCGACGCCTGCTGCGGAATATTTCTTACCAGGCTCTGCCAGAATGATGTTGAGTAGTGTGACTTGTCGCCCGCTCAACCTCGATAAGCTTCCTGACTGATACAAAAAATGATCAACTCGGGCCGCGCGGGCAACCAGATCGTCTACATGCTGTAAGAGTTTTACCATTGCCCGATGGATAATACTGGCCTGATATTCAAGGTAGTATGTCAGATCCATGCCATCGGTTTCAGTGTACTGGTAACTGTGGGCGTATTTAATCGGGGTGGCATGCAGTAGCTGGCTGATAGATACGTACTTAAACACGTCATACTCTGATCTCAACATGTACCAGTAAAACAGCCCACGACTTGTGCGCCCGTTACCGTCTCTGAAAGGGTGTTCGTGGGCGATCATGAAGTGAAGAACACAGGCCTTTACCAGCGGGTGAACGTAGTGTTCGGTGTCGTTCACGAAATCACATACCATTTGCAGACGTTCTGGCAGGTCGGCGGCGGCTGGAGGCTGATGAACAATGTTACCGTCATAGTCGGCGATCACCACATCATCGGTATCGCGTAATTTGCCGGGACGGTATTTTTCGTCGTTAATTCCACCCATGCCAACGGCATGGAAGCGACGGATTAAGTCCGGTGTTAATGGCTCCTGGATGAGGTCCGGTATTTCGGCCATCAACCGCGCATTACCCGCGATCATGTGTTCATCTTCGGTGCGGGGAGCCCTTCCGCTTTCCAGCATGTTCCGCGCCACAAGCATGGTTGTGTTAGCGCCTTCCAGTTGCGATGAGGTAATTGGTTCTTCCAGGCTTAGTACCGTTAACTCTTTACCTGCGCCCCTGAGCCTGGTGGTAAGTTCTTTAAGCGCCAGCCTTGTGGCGTATTTATCTACCAGCTCACATACTGACATAATATTAGGCGTCAGGACAAAACCCGCCTGTTCGCCTGCTTCGTTGCGATAATTAATCCGCTGCATGGCTGAGTTACGCGCCCGGCGCGTAAGTGTCCAAGCAATCGAGACATTTTCTCCACTAGACGCGCGGTGGCAAAATTCGTCAAACGGAAGATAGCGGCCTTTATCGTCTGTCACACGACTGTAATGCTGGTGGGTTTCCAGATCCGCTCCGGCGAGTTGGGAAAACGGAATAAGTGCCGGTGGTCTTTTGATTGGCATTTTACTATCTCAAAATCTCATGGATTTGAGATAGTATAGACTGTCATTCAAAACTATCTCAATATTTATTATTTTTGAGATAGATTGATCTCAGCTAAAATATGAATACTGGTAAAGCCTCCCAGCTCAGCGCAAAGTGATGGTGTGAGGGGCTGTGGGCAATGGGGAAACGAAAACGCAGGTGGGAAGGCTATTTGACGAAGATTTTGATGCCACTGGCATCACCCTTTTCCCTATCAGTTGATTGAGATTGATAGCTACAGCTGTGATCCAGAAGCATCAGAAATTGCAAAGTGACCTCACTTCCTCTGAAGTCAACAGAAGATATTGCCTACTACAACCTTATGAAACGACGGCGGGATTACTGCGCAATGGCTATGTTAATAGTTGCAAAACCAGTGGTAATTCGTTGATACCATCGTCACCTAAAAAATGACCTGAATCGGGAAGCGCATAGAAGGGGGCATTGAGTTGCTGACTTAGTTTAAGCGTTAGTTCCGTCGGCACGATGGTGTCATTTAATGAGCCAATGACATAGCGGTGTTTTACTCCGTTAACTATCTGCCCCATTTCTAGTGGGGGATCGATAAATGCCTCCATTTCTGAAAGACCGTGTTGTCGCCATATTGGGAGTGTCTCATTGAACCCGGAAACAAGAATAATACCCGCTGGCATCTCATTTACCGTTAGTTGTGCTAACAACCGAAGTATTGTCACACATCCCAGGCTGTGGGCGACGAACCATGTATTGTTATCTATCTTGCCTACGGAATCCCGCAAAACAGCAAGCCACTTCGATAGTGCAGGGGATTCAGGGGAGGGAAGTTCAGGAATAATAACGTCAATGTTCTGTTTTTCAGCTTCACATTTTAGCCACGGGAACCAGTGATCTGAAGGTTTTGCCATAAAACCATGTACGATAAAAAGTCTTTTCTTATCCATGAGTTACCAGCGTTGACGATGAGGAGTTTGGCAGACTGTTGGACAGCCTATTATTGGTAGTTCAGACTAACGCGAAGTTGAAAATTTCACCAGTATATTACTGGACTTGGTTAAAAGAGGTAGTTGAACCATTGCCATAACAAAGGGCCTGTTTGTTCCATTAATGGGGCGTATATTGATACTAGGACCTTTTTATGGAACAGCGTGGTGTTTATCGCTGAAGCTTTACGGCGTTATTAAAAGCAGTAGCTGAAACCCGCATTCCCGGTCCACGGCGATTCCATCCCATCACCTTTCTCGTAATTGATACTGGCGTAAATATGCATGTGCGGCGTGAGAGCGGCGCTGATGCCAGCCTGGTAGCTTCCTCTTGTTCCGGCGATATCGTTATTGAAATTATCGTCATTAACTCTGACCGGGTTGTTATGCACAAACTCATGCTCCATCGCGACTTTCAGCCACGGAATGAACTGCATACCACTGCGAGTAGTAATATTCTGGCGCAGCCGGAACCCGACTTGCCCCAGCGCGGATTTAGCCGTACCAGGATGCGCCTGCATTCCGTTCGACATCCTGTAATTATCGCTTTGGGAGATGAAGCCAGTGAAACCAATAAAGGGAGAAAGGGTGGTCCTGGCAAATCTAGTGTCATACCCGGCAATCAGGCTGCCACCCATACCGGGGATAGTGTAATTGCCGTCAGCATGGCCGCCGGAACTCATGCGGGCATTAAGGTGCTGGTTAAACAGATTGCCTTTCAGCATCCCGTTCAGCCAGAAACGACTTTGATCATAATAGCTGGTGTATAACGCGGCGCTGTAGCTATCCACTGAACCATCGCTGTTCTTGGCGAGATCAAGATCGGAACGGCTATAGCCGCCTGCAATACCGAGTGTAAGCAGGCCAGTCTGGTGAGAAAGGCTTTTGTCATAGCCCATTATCAGCCCACCGAGCCGCTGGCGATAAGCTGCATTGCCAGTGCGGTTAACGTCAAAGCGATTACTCAGCGCCTGCACCCATAGCTCTCCCTGATGCGGACGGGAACGAGTAACGTCCAGGCGGGTTTGCAGCGCACTGGCTTCGGCCTGAAAAATGGTAGGAGTGACATTTGCCATCGCCAGAATGGCTTCAGTTGATGGCGTGGGAGTTGCCTGCGGCGTCAGCGACCAGTTGCCCTGACCGTCGGGAGTGAGGCCATATTCCCAGGTGCCGATGTCTACCTGCTGGTTTGGATTCAACAACGTAAACTGCGCGTCTCCACCTCCGGTTTGTACAACCTGTAGCGACTGTGGATCAGCGGGGGATTCGCCAGTGTCGTTTATCCAGATCCCAAAATCGCCGTTGGCGTCCCCGGAGACGTTAATCATATCGCCCTGTTGTGCGGCGATATTGGTATTCATCCAGAAATTGCCGCTGCCAGAGAGCGTTTCCATACTCAGTGTGGCGAAGGAGGTTGAGTCAAACAGCACCGTACCGCTATTCATCTCCAGACCTGCAATCTGATAATTATGTGGGTAAGCATCACTTCCGTTTTGCAGGGAAAGCACTCCATCCAGCGCTAAGGTCAGGCCGGAGGTTTTTGCGCCCTCGTGAAGTACCAGTTCGCCACTGTTACCCACTACGCCTGTACCTGTCAGCGTTGCCTGGCTGTTGACGTCCATCATCCCATAGAGCCAGAAGCTCTCCAGAGCACCATCATTTATTTGGGCACTGCCGCCCTGTGCTACGGTGAGCTGGCGGGAGAGGCCATAACTGCTCAGCGTGTATTGTCCACCGGATTGCACTGTGGTGTTTTCATCGAGTCCGCCTTTATTTCGCATCACGCCATAAACAGCAGTGTTATCTGCGGTGCCGCGATACCAGGCCGAAGGCTGGCTGTCGGTGACGACATCGTAGTGCCATGTGCCGGTGACGATTAATGTGCCGCCATCGTCTACCCGGCTATTTTCGCTTGTTCCACCGTTGCTGACCTGCTGAATGCCACCGTTTTGTATAACGGCATCACGGGAAATGGCGGTGTTACGGGTTTCGTAAGGATAGTTCCAGCCGGTATCCAGTTCGCCACCTGCTTCAATAACCGTATTCGTGTCGATGCCGTAGCGATTAACGACCAGGCCGCCAGCGCCGACGGTGGTATTAACAATCTGGCCACCTTGGTCTGGGTCTTCGATGCCATTGTTTCCCGCGTTAACATAAACCTGTCCGCCACTATCCACATAGGTATTTTCAGCATAACCGTTCACCTGTAGATCACCGTCGGCGGTTATCTGTGTGTCATAAGCGCTACCGCCCGGTTCCAGAAACAGCTCACCGTGATCGGTAACAGTGATGTGATTGGTTTGCCCGCCATCGCCAACGTAGCTATAGGCATAGGGGCCAGTGATGGTGGAGTTAGTCAGTGTGCCATAGACATGCTGATTACCCTTTGAGCCATCAACAACATCACCAGAAACAGAATCTCCGGCGTTAATCTGGGTATGGTAATCCGATCTGGCAGATAACGAGATAAACGGCAGCGTCAGTGTTATCAAGTAAGGGGCGAGTTTCATTAGGATCTCCCTGTAGCGATAGTGCTGGAGTTTGGGGAAATCCTGGAGGGCGGAACAGATTGTTTTGTATATGGGGCGCGGAAGTTTTAGCTGAATACGGTGGGGTATTGATGCCAGTGGCATCACCCTTTTATCTATTGATTGGCGCCGGATTGATAGGTGTTTATGTGATGCCAGTGGCATCACCCTTTTACCTATTGATTGGTGATGGATTGATAGGCGTTTATGTGATGCCACTGACATCAAAGCGTATTTTTGTCACTCTTGGCCTAGGCACCTGGCGTTAGAATTATTTCACATCTTTTCTTCAAGTTTTTCGCGCGAAAAACTTGAATTGAGGATTGGGTAACTATGGTGGCTTTATCATTTCCCGTTTCAGAATGCTGCTGATGAGAACTCATCAGATAAAGAGACCTCTTTTTACAGCTTATAGGGTGTTTTATTAACTTAACAGCTTATAGGCTGTATTTTGCATTTACAGCTTATAGGGTGTATTGTTTAAAAACAGCTTATAGACTGTATCAGCGCTTCTAACAATGGTAAATGCCTTATGAATACTGTTTATCCGTTGAAAACTTTGAATCAAATACGCCCATTGCTGATTGGCTTTCGCAAGGCTAATGGACTGACACAAAAGGAAGTTTCTGAAAGGTTAGGAGTAACTCAGCAAACCTATGCCCGACTGGAAGCGAATCCAGCCAGTGCCAGTATGGAGCGACTATTCAGGGTATTTACCGTGCTGGGTGTTGAAATGGTACTCTCTTCTGGACCACAGATACTTTCCTCGATGTCATCTTCAACAATGGATGAATCAGAACAACAAAAAGATTCACCTGCCAGAAGGGAAAAATGGTGACGATATGCGTCGAACACAGCAGCGTTTAGCAATATGGATGAATGGAATCCGGGTCGGATTCTGGGAGAAGGCCAGAGGCGAGGATTCATTACAATATCTTCCAGAATGGGTAGTTGATGAACAGGGAAGACCTTTATCGCTTTCTTTGCCTTTCACTCCCGGTAATCAGCTTTGGCGCGGTAACGTTGTTCGTGACTATTTTGATAATTTATTGCCTGACAGCGAAGGTATACGCAGGCGTTTAGCCGTACGTTACCAGTCTGAAAGCCTTGAGCCTTTTGATCTATTGGCTGAGCTGGGAAGAGACTGCGTTGGCGCAATACAGTTACTGGATGTTGATGAAGAGCCCACGGATTTATTTTCCGTAAATTATCGCCCACTTTCTGAAGCTGATATCGCCACTACATTGCGTAATACTACGGCGGCATCGTTGCCTGGTCGGCAGGACGAAACTGACGATTTGCGTTTATCAATTGCCGGTGCGCAGGAAAAAACGGCTTTATTGTGGCATGAAGAACAATGGTGTTTACCAGAAGGTAATACCCCAACAACGCATATCTTCAAGCTACCGCTTGGGTTGGTTGGGAACATGCAAGCGGATATGAGTACATCGGTTGAAAATGAATGGCTGTGTTCTTTGCTTCTTGAGCACTACGGGATCCCTGTAGCAAAAACGCAGATTGCGCAGTTTGAAGATCAAAAGGCATTAGTGGTTGAGCGTTTCGACAGAAGATGGTCAGGCGATCGGCAATGGATCATTCGTTTGCCCCAAGAGGATATGTGTCAGGCTTTAGGTGTTTCTCCGTTACGAAAATACCAGTCTGATGGTGGGCCGGGTATTTCCGATATTATGGACATATTGAGTCATTCAGATCAGGCTGAGCAGGACAAAGAGCAGTTCTTCAGGGCGCAAATTATTTTCTGGTTGTTGGCTGCTACTGACGGCCATGCCAAAAATTTCAGTATCGCTATTGAGCCACAAAGTCATTACCACCTTACGCCTCTTTACGATGTTTTATCAGCATGGCCGGTAATTGGTCATGGTAATAATCAGATTTCCTGGCAGAGATGCAAACTGGCAATGGCTGTTCGCGGTAGCAGTAATTATTACCACATTTATAGAATTCAACGGCGGCATTGGATCAATCATGGTGAATTAACCGGATTGGGAAGGCGACAAGTTGAGTCCATGATGGATGACATTATATCCAGCACGCCAGAAGTCATTGAGCGTGTATCTACGTTGCTTCCAGAGTCGTTTCCACCTGAGCTTGCTGAGTGTATTTTTGAAGGTATGCGGCAGCAGTGTAGGCGTTTGGCTGGAAGGGAATATGAAGTGGTCAACAAAAACTGGCCACAGTTTTAGAGTTTTTCCAGAACAATCGCTCTGACTCATTGGGTGTTAAGCCACCGTTATATTGGTGGGGTCTGAGCTGGCTGTAATAACCAATGATTGAATAGACCCTAGTTTCCTAGACTGTTCCGTGCCTCATGAACCAGGCACTTTCATAAACTGCAGGGGCTTGATCCTCACAGGCACTGTGGCGGCGTTTAGCATTATAAAACATTTCGACATAATCGAAGATATCCGCCTTCGCTTCTTCCCTATTTTTATAGATCCGTTTCTTTATGCGTTCCCGTTTTAGCAACTGGAAAAAGCTTTCTGCCACTGCGTTGTCATGGCAATTGCCCCGACGACTCATGCTGCTTTTTAAATTGTGAGCTGTCATAAAATGCTGACATCTTTCGCTCGTATATTGAGAGCCCTGATCTGAATGGATTAATACTTCTGCCGTTGGTTTACGTCGCCATACCGCCATCAATAATGCATCCATTACTAACTCAGCGGTCATTCGTCCGCCCATGCTCCAGCCGATAACCCTGCGTGAGAAGAGATCAAGAACAACAGCCAGATACAGCCAACCCTCATGCGTCCTTATATAAGTCATGTCACTCACCCAATGCGTATTTGGGGTTGGGACAACGAACTGGCGTTCAAGGTAATTTGGACTGGCAAAAGAAGGCTTTCCGCCACCGTAATAGCGTCGTTTTCGGTATCCAGTCTGAGATGCTAGTTCAGCGAGCCTCATCAGGCGCGCGATCCTGTTACGTCCGACGCATTCACCCAGATCTTTCATATCGAGCCAGATTTTTCGATAGCCGTAAACCGTACCGCTTTCAAGCCACAGTTGTTTAATCAAGCCTGTTTGCCGTTCATCTTGCCGGGTACGCAAAGATTTAGGCCGCTTTAGCCACTGGTAATAACCGCTGTGATGGAGGCCAAGAACCAGGCATAACCTGCGTACAGCATAAAAGGACGACATTTTTTTAATGAAGGCGTACTTCAGCCTGACGTTCTTGCAAAGTACGGCTGTAGATTCAATCTGTCAACGCAACACCCCTTTCAATGATCTCTTTCGGTGTTTTGAACTTCAGTGTCTTTCTCGGTCTGTTGTTTAGCTGAGCTGCAACCTGATCCAGCTCATGTTGAGTATATTGGGCAAGACATGTCTTTTTAGGAAAGTACTGTCGAATTAGCCCATTAGTGTTCTCGTTTGTTCCCCGCTGCCAGGGACTCTGAGGATCGCAGAAGTAAACTTTAACTCCGGTGCTGCCAGTAAATTCCAGATGCCTGGCCAGCTCCATTCCTCTGTCCCATGTCAGTGATTGCCGGAGTTCAGGCGGCAAGCTCAGGAATTTGTCGGTAAGAGCCTGATTCACTGAGAAAGAATCTTTGCCCCTGAGCCTAAGGATGATCGTATAACGTGATTTTCGGTCTACAAGTGTGGCTATATGCGAGTTTTTTGTGCCTGATACTAAATCGCCTTCCCAGTGCCCCAGAGAGCGTCTGTTATCGATATGCCGGGAGCGTTCGTGAATTGGCGTTCCGTTCACTATGTTGATCGTGCCTCTTTCACCTTTGCGGGTATGGCGTCTGCCATGACGAAGGCTATGCGACCGGCGCAGATGCTGTACATTCAGGTGGTGTAGCGCTTCACGGCTACGAAAGTACAGGGTTTTATAAATTGTCTCAGGTGATATTCGCAGTGTTTTTTGACGCGGCTTCGTTCGCCTTAACCATCCTGATATTTGCTCTGGAGACCACTTCATCTCCAGCTTTTCCAGGACAAGCTCCCGCAACGGTAAATTCTGATCCAGTAAGCACGGTTTTGGTCTTTTCGCCATTCTGTTGGCCCGGTTATTAGCATCAACAGCTTTGTAATAGCGCCTGCCTCGATTACGCTGGACTTCACGTGAGATCGTCGAAGGACTACGATTCAGCGCAGTCGCTATCGCACGAA
Organism: Lelliottia sp. CFBP8978; assembly: GCF_034046055.2. Lineage (NCBI taxonomy): Bacteria > Pseudomonadati > Pseudomonadota > Gammaproteobacteria > Enterobacterales > Enterobacteriaceae > Lelliottia > Lelliottia sp. CFBP8978. Next base: position 598,212 of record NZ_CM188253.1, read on the forward strand.
TGCTCATTTTGGCTGACAAACCAGCTCGTATTTCCTCGCGCTCAGACAGCGTCAGGTGAGCTACAGCCCGCTTGCGCTCATTGGGTTTTATGCCGCCAGTATCTCTTAACATGGTGAAGATTGTTCCTGGTTTCGAACCCAGGATATTAGCTATCTCACTGAAGCCTGTTCCGTTCTTCCACAGTTCAAAAACAGATGCTTTTTCCTTTGCTGTAAATGTCCGTCTCATTCAAAAACCCTCCGCAACCCCATGTTTTCACATGACTGTTGCGTTGACCAATTGAATCTACAGCGGCCTTTTTTAAGATATCCCGCTCTTCAGTTACTCGCTTAAGTTCTTGCCTGAGGCGCTTTACTTCATGCTGAAGTGCATCGTCCTGCTTACGCTGCGGCTCGGGCTTCTGGTAGCGCTTAACCCAGGCGTAAAGACTATTAGTGGATACACCAAGTCGAGAGGAGACCTCAGATACAGGGTACCCCTGCTCAGTGATCTGTTTTACGGCTTCAATTTTGAATTCTTCAGTGAACGTTTTGACTGACATAAACACTCCTTCATTAGGCCTCCATTATGAGGCAAAAAAGTGTCTACGAAACCCGGGTCTATTCAGTTCTTAATGTCCTGATAGGCAATACTGTCAGCACGTACACCAATCGTTTTGAGGAAAGGATCATTCTGGAATGATCCATCCTGTTTGAGTGCTGGGTCGGTAATTTTTGAGAAAACGAAATTCCGTAATTCAGGGTCATTCACCTCATGGACAACGCCCACATAAGCGCTGGCGCGCCGTCCCATTGTCACTTTGAGCAGGCTCAGCAGTTGAATAAGATTCTTACCATGCTGTCCCATGAAATCATCCCATAGCCGGGTAACATGGATCTCGATTAGGTCCTCGTGCGCCTGAATGTACCCACGGGCCAGTTTCGCCGTATTCCAGGGCAGTAATTCATTATCTCCGGCATGGGCTGCAAGCAGATCATCAAACTCTTCGAGCGTCTCCCGACCCAGGGCAATCTCAGCCCGGAGCTTTTTCATCTTTGGCGTTACCTGTCCCTGGTTTTCATGGAACATCTGCCGCCATTCCACATTTTGTGCCTTTGCCTCCGTTTCCGTTTCTACACGGCGTTTACGGATTGTTGAATCGCCACGGTAAAATGACGGCTATCGGCGGACAACACTTCTGGTTCACATGAATCTGCAATACAATCGACGTTAGTCATGATTTCTATTCTCGGTAAATAGTGATTGTGATGAGCGGGGCGGACGTGTTGGCGCATGTCCGCATCGCGTTAAATACACTGTATATTTACTCAGTGGATAAGCAAAAGTCCAGCTAAAAATAGAACGTAATAAGAGCGTTCAGGAGGGTTTTGAATATATATATTTACGACGAATGAATTATGGCTACTTTATTTATCGGCATAGTCTTTATTTAACGACTTTCAGCCATTCTCCCCCTCACTCAATTCCCGCACCCTGAAACGCACTCGCATCGTCACACAGACCCTGGACGCTGTGATCGCCATCGCTTTTCCGGACGCCTTTATTTGCTCAACTGGCGTACAACTAAAAATGATGAACTAAATATTATCAACGGATGAGACGACGATGAAACAGCAGTGGAGCAAGGAGCAGGCGAATGAATGGTATCAGCGGCAGGGCTGGCTGTGCGGGTTTAACTATCTGCCCTCGACGGCGGTGAACTGGACGGATATCTGGCAGCAGGAGACGTTCGATCCCGCCACGATAGACCGCGAGCTGGGCTGGGCGGCGCAGGCGGGCTATAACTCGCTGCGCATCAATTTGCCGTTTATTGTCTGGGAGCACGATCGCGACGGGCTGCTGGCACGCATTGAGCATTTTCTGCGGCTCGCCGACGGTCACGGCTTCAGCACCATGCTGGCGCTGATGGACGACTGCGGTTTCTCGGGCGACGAGCCGTATCTCGGGCCGCAAAAGCCGCCCGTGCCGGGTAAACACAACAGCCAGGCGGCGGCCAGTCCGGGGCGCGATAAGGTGTGCGATCGCGAGGTTTGGCCGCAGATTGAGCGCTATATCCGCGACGTTATCCACCATTTCCGCGACGATAAGCGCGTTCTGCTGTGGGATCTGTATAACGAGCCGGGAAACCGCGGCATTTTTGCCACCGGTACTGTCGAAACACAGTACGACGAAAAGCTCGAAGCGTATGCACACGAGCTGATACGGCTCGCGTTTGAGTGGGCGCGGGATGAAGATCCGTCCCAGCCGCTCACCGTCTGCGCGTGGCGGCTCCCGGCAGAAGAGGAGGGGGAGACATTCTTCCGGCATCCGCTGGATCACACGGCGCTGGCCCTGTCGGACGTGGTGAGTTATCACGCCTATACCAACACCGCGCGCATGACGGCGATTATCCAGCAGTTACAGACGAGCGGACGCCCGCTGTTCTGTACCGAATGGCTGGCGCGCCACGTCGGCAGCACCCCCGAAGAACAGCTCCCGCTGATGTATATCGCGAAAGTTGCGTCGTATCAGTGGGGCCTGGTGCGTGGCAAAACCCAGACCTGGCTGCCGTGGCCGTCGATTATGCAAGGATCGACGGATTACTGCCGTCTCTGGTTCCACGACGTCTTTGACGAGAACGGTATTCCTTTTTCCCGCCAGGAGATGGCGCTGGTCCGCCGGCTTCGCCAGATCGCCCCGCCGGTGCAGGGCGAATAACGCGGTCAGCGGCGCGCCGTGTATCAATGAACCCCCCGTCCTGCGACGGGGGAGGGCTTTACTTTTTGCCGTTCGGTTTAAGCTGCTCGCCCGGCCTGAGGCGGAACAGCTCGTCATCGCGGGTGGAGTAGCGGACCGTTCCGTCCGCCAGCAGATAAGCCCCTTCGGTGAACCCGGCCCCGTTCAGGAACGGGGCTACCGCATCGGGCTTGTTCTGGAATGCCGCTTCCAGCGCGATCAGCGCATACGGGGCGATATGATCAATACTGGCAAACTCCGCTTCGGGATCATCAACAAAAAAGCCGTTGATGCGTTGGGTCGTGAGGATATTTGTGCCGATACGATTCGCCAGCGTCAGATAATCCTGCTGTCCCGTCGCCTGCCACAGATCGATGAGCGCAAAGATGGCGTACGGCTGGTGGTTGTCGGTATTCATATTGAGCTGACGGTTCGCGCCGCCGGGCTCGCCGATATCGCCAAGATCCTGGCCTTTGGCGATGCCCCGAGCCACCGTCCAGATGGCGTGATCCGGCTCAAGCGTCCAGGCCCTGGCATACGAGAGTAAAAACTCGTTTCCTACCGGATACGCTTTCAGCACCGTCCCCTTTTTGCCGTAATAACCATCCCGTTTTAGCGCGTAGCCGGAGAGATCCGTGCCGTTGGCCAGCATCGGGCGGAAGGTGTTGCTTTGCTCATCGTAAGCGTAGGTGGCGAAGGCCTTGAGGCCATCAAGCGTCCATTTTTTGATGTCGTCGCCCTCTTTACCCAGCGATTTCGCCAGCGCCAGCTGCATCAGCGCGTTTTCCGAGTAGAGCGTGCTGGTTCGGCCTTTCAACATCATATTGCCTTCCAGCGCGTCGGCTCCCAGTTCGGGGCCAAACTGACGCTGCGCGCGGTCGCCATATTTCGAGTGCGTGTCGCTGTCATCGGTGGTTTCGGCGCGTTTAAGCGGCTGAGTAAACTGGTACACGCCCAGCCCGGTTTTTTTGTCGCGTGGCAGCACGTACTGTTCGGCAAGCCGTTTTGCCCACTTCAGCGCACCTGCGTCGCGATCGTATTGATAGAGCAGCGAAGCGGAGTAGATCAGGTCATTGCCGGCATTCAGAAAGCTCAGGCCTTTGGTGGCGAAAAACGGCGGCTGTTGCTCAAAATCACTTTGCCAGAGCGCGCCCATCGGTTTGCCATATTCCCCGTGGCGGCTGGTTTCCAGCGTTTTCCAGTCGTAGACATGGGCATTCCAGAACGCTTTGATAAAGCGCGCGGTGACCTTGTCATTGACGGCAAACATCATGTCGTAACAGGGATAAGCATTCTTTAGCTCGTGGACCATCTCCTTTTCGCTCGGACCTTGCGGCTGCAGGGTTTTCAGGTCGATAAAGCGATGTCCGCCCCACAGCAGTAGCCCGCTGGCGTCCTGATAGTGGTCAAAGTAGTAGCGAATATTCTCTTCGACCCGCTGCTTATACTTTTCCTCGCCGGTGAGGCTGGTTAACCCCGCCAGCACCCGCATCAGATTTTGCTGGGCCGAGAAGTTCGACAGCACCGCGGCTTTACCATCCGGGAAAATCCATTCCAGCTGCTTGCCGGTACGCGGATCCACGCCGTTTGCCAGCAGGGGCACGTTGTGACCATAGCGATCGCCAGCCTTGTCGAAAACCGCATCCGCGAACTGTTTCACGCTGCTCAGACGCTGGCTCTCCTGCGCGGCGGCAGCGCTGAATGAAAAGAGGCTCAGAAAACTGACTGCCAGAGCTATTCTTGACGTCTTCATTATTTTCCTCGTTATAAAAATAAGGGTTTTAATAAACCCTTATTTATTTTTATCAGGCTATTTAGCTTTCATCAGAAGGAATATTTCACGCCGACGCGGTAACGTGTTTGCCGTTCATCCGTGACTTTGCTGCCGGAGACATTACCGATGGCCATATAAGGGGACCAGTTTTTATCCAGTTTATAGGTCAGCTTAAAATCATGCGTCCAGTCGTAACTTTCATTATCAGCCAGCACAACGCCGGCGGAATTGGCTTTTTTATAGTCCAGTTCATAATCGAGCTGATAATCTTTCAGGAATTTCCACGACAGCACGCTGGTCAGGTTATAGCCGTTTTCCGAGGTGTCTTTGGTGGTCCCGATATTGCCGGAATTACGCTTGTAGTAAGGGCGGTAGCGCAGGGAGGCGCTCACGTCATCGGTCAGGTTGGCTTTACCGCGCAGATAGGGGCGATAGTTATTTGAAGACGAGCTGGTATCCAGCGAGAAACCCGGTTCAATCTGGAACGTATTATTGATTTTATAGACGTAGCTCGCCACCACTTCAGTGCCATTACTGACGGTTTCATCAAAGGCTTTGTCTTTATCCTGTGAGCCTTTCCACTTCCCTTCCAGTGATAATCCAAAACCATTTGCGAAGCGATGAGACATAACCAGTCGATCTTTATGGTTATTACCCCCGCTGTCATTCATTTCATGACGATAATCGAAGGTGACAGCGTGTGCGGCGATACTCATAAAAGGGACGGTGAATAATAATAATGAGCGAAACATAGGGGTCCTCTATTTTTATTTTCCAAAGGTATAAGATGTTCTCTGCCAGAAAGCAGACATAGTGGTAAAAATGAAACAATTAAAAAGGCGTGTGGCGCCGGGTGCCTCCCGGTGAATTAGGCGCTGATTTCCTAATCCGTCCATAAAAACGAAATTTCATTGAGGATTTCCTCATGCCAGCATGACCCCACCGCTGAGGGGGATTCACCACACATTATTCTGTCAGGCCCTGGTGTTGACGGCCTTAAAAGGCATTTGTATTTTATGGAATAAACTTTTACACAAATTGAAATGATGTTTTGAGATCGAGATCGGAATATGAATAAGAGATAAAAATTATTTTATTTAATAATTATAAAGATAATCCTAATGATTTTATTATCTTATTATTCAGTGTGTTGTGGTGTTTTTTGGGTCGTTTTTCATAATGTGATATAGCCAATTTGAGACAGGGTATAAAGTGAGGGTAAACTTATTCCTGGATGATGCGTGACACACGACATTAAAAATGCCGTAAACTTATCTGAAAATATCGCTGTGAAAGAGACAAGGCGTCTTTTGCGGTTTTGAACTTAAACGAAAGCTAAACGAGCGGGCAGGGAGCATTGATCTGCCCGGCTGTCGATATAACACTCGGAAGAAAAGCCTGCCTGCGGGGAGGATAATAAAAAGATCGTGACCTCTGGAGCCTCAATATGACCATCTACGGAAAGGATCGTTTATTCATTTATGGCATTGAGAAAATACTGAAGCAGCTGCGTGGTGAGCGGGGAGCGGGTGCGAGCGGCGATCCGCCCTGCGTGTACGTCACCTCCGGAATGGATATCCAGGAAATGTACTCTCTGTTCTTCAGCAGCCCGCCGGAGCACCACGCCATATTTATCACCTCCGAGCGCTATTTTGATTCGCTCAACCGCCTGTTTCCGGGGCTATTAAAGCTCTGCCTGTCAGAAAAGCTGACGGTGGATGAATTGCGTCAGGCGCTCAGGGTGATGAGCCTGTTATCGGCACAAAACCAAAGTGCAGGCTACCTGCCCGATACGTTTAAATTTACCAACGCCGAGCAACAGATCATGCGGCTTATTTTGCGCGGACACTCGCTGGATGATATCGCCCGTATCCGTGGAGTCAGCCCCACGACGGTCAGCGTACAACGCAACGGGCTGATGAAACGCATGGGGACCAAGAGCCTGCAGGAGCTGTGCTCGCTCTACTCCGCCATGCGCACCCAGTGACAACGCCTGCCCGCCAGGCGTCATCCTCTCCTTCAGAACACCGGAATGCCCAGCCCGCGTTTTACTTCTCTCAGGGTGTGCTGTGTGACGTCGTGCGCGCGTTCGCTGCCTTTTTTTAGCAACGCCATCAGCATCCCTTTGTCCTGAATAAAGGTCGCCCGGCGCTCGCGCATTGGCGCAATCAGCTCCTGCAGGCAGATTTCCAGCTCGTTTTTGCAGGCGCGATCGCCCAGGCCTCCTTGCTGATAATGGGCTTTCATTGCCGCCACTTTGGCTTTATCCGGATGAAAGGCATCGAGCCAGGTGAAGACCACGTTACCTTCGATCTGCCCTGGATCGCTCACTTTCAAATGGTGAGAGTCCGTATACATGGCGCTGACCGCGCGATGAATCATCTCTTCACTTGCCGAAAGGTGCAGCGTATTGCCGAGTGATTTCGACATTTTGGCGCTGCCGTCCACGCCCGGCAGACGGCTGGTGTCACTCAGCATGGCCTTGCAGTGGCGTAACACCGGCGCTGGCAGCAGGCTATTCATCTTATGCACGATCTCGTTGGTTTGTTCGATCATCGGCAGCTGATCATCGCCAACCGGCACCACCTCCGCTTTGAAAGCGGTAATATCCGCCGCCTGGCTGACAGGGTAAACCAGGAAACCGACAGGCAGCGTGCGGGCAAATCCTTTCTGCGCGATTTCGTTTTTCACCGTCGGATTACGTTCCACGCGTGCGACGGTGACGATATTCATATACAGCGCGGTGAGCTCTGCCAGCGCGGGCAGGGCCGATTGCAGACAAATCGTGGTGAGCCCGGGGTCGATACCCGCGGCCAGATAATCGGCCAACACTTCGGGGATGTTATCGCGGATTTTTTGCGGGTTGCTGCCGTTATCGGTCAGACCTTGCAGGTCCGCCACCAGCACAAACTGTTGATAATCCTGCTGCAGGGCAACGCGCTGGCGCAGCGAGCCGACATAGTGGCCAAGATGCAAAGGGCCGGTGGGGCGATCGCCGGTCAGAATGGTGGTTTTACTGTTCATGCAAGACTCCTTAAGGTTTAAAAGCCGAAAGACGTCTCTGAAATGCAATAGCCGCCTTTCGGCGGCTATCTGAATATGAAGAACTGAAATTCGGGCCGCCCTCAGGAAGGCAGCCACCACAGGTTGTGATGTAAAGCGCGGGTGGTGTGTTTTCTGTTCATGAAATTACCGTATCATGTTCTGCGCAAAATACAAAAGGGGAATGCCATGCTGCAGTCACTTAACCACCTCACGCTGGCGGTCAGCCACCTGCCCACCAGCGTGGCGTTCTGGCGCGATCTGCTGGGGTTATCGCTGCATGCGCAGTGGGACACCGGAGCCTACCTGACCTGCGGGGATCTCTGGCTGTGCCTCTCCTTTGATGAAACCCGCAAAAACGTGCCGCCACAGAAGAGCGATTACACTCACTACGCTTTTAGCATTGCCCCGGAAGATTTCGACTCATTCTCACGCCAGCTGGAGCAAGCCGGTGTGACAGTCTGGAAAAGCAATAAAAGCGAAGGGGCGTCGTTCTATTTTCTCGATCCGGACGGACACAAGCTGGAGCTGCATGTGGGCGATCTCGCCGCGCGACTGGCGGCGTGTCGGGAAAAACCGTATGCCGGTATGCAGTTTTATCGTTAAGACGCAAAAGGCTTTGGAGCCATTGAAAACGAGAAAAAATACGTCTGAAAAATGTGCCGGAATGCGCGTCATTCCTGTGATGGTCGCCTGAACGGGGGATTCCAGGCCACCCGTGTAGCGGATTACTCGCCCACCAGCTCGATCCGGTTGCCATCCGGATCGGCGATCACGGCTTCATAATAGCCATCGCCCGTCATGCGCGGTGCGCTTAACAGCGTGTTGGTCTGACGGGCATTCTCGGCCATGGTGTCCACAACTGCTTTTGCCCCCACGTTGATCGCGATGTGCGCCCACCCGACAAATTCCGGAAACACGGGGGCTTCAGGAAGTTCCGGTAACGTCATTAACTCAATCGTCGGCCCGTCATCCAGCGTAATAAAGTGGGATTCGAAGCCGGGACGATTCTGGCTGACATACCGCGCGTTGCAGCGACCAGCAAAAATCGTTTCCCAGAACTGCACCTGAGCGTCCAGGTGGCGGGTCCAGAGTGCGACGTGTGCGATTTTCATATTAACCCTCGTTGTCTGATATGCCTGGTTGAACACGGTTCCTGAAAACGAGCAGGAAGCTCTTCCCGCCGCACCTTTTCCCGGGATCGTTCGGTATGAGTGACGGGCTGAAACCAGAATCCGTCATCAGGTTTACTGGCCAGCAACTGCCGGGGCTGAACAGGGCTTTTCATCATCATGCTCGCGGGTTGGCTCTGTGGATTGACAGGGTAAGCGTCATGCAACATTATGCGCATTGATGCTCGATTTAGATTTTAACAGGACTCTTTATGCTCGATTATGCTGCTTTTCCGGAACAACGACAAGACCTGATCCGCACGATCCTTCAGGAGAACGGCAGAGTGGTCTGCGCGGAACTCGCTGCCCGGATGAAGGTGTCAGAGCATACTATTCGTCGTGATTTACATGAGCTTAGCAAAGAAGGCATCTGTAAAAAGGTCTACGGTGGCGCGGTGCTTCAGCTACCGGATGCTGGCAATTTCTTTAGCCGCGAACAAAAAAATCCTGCAAAAAAAGACATAATCGCGCAAAAAGCGGCAACACTCATCAAACCGGGCGGCTGCATTTTTATTGATACGGGGACGACGAATCTGGCGCTGGCGAAAGCGTTGCCCGCGGATCTCAACGTGACGATCGTGACTAACTCTCCGGTCATCGCGGCAGAACTGCTTCGTCATCCGCTGTGCGACGTGATCATGACCGGTGGCCAGCTCCAGCGCGGCTGCGGGGGCGCCGTCGGGGCGACTGCGGCCAGCCAGATCCAGGGGATTATTTTTGATCAGGCCTTTATCGGCGGCTGCGCGATGGATCCTGAGATGGGGCTGACCGGATTTGATTTTGCCGATTGCGAGTTCAAGAAAACGGTGATTGCGCAAAGCAACCAAACCCTCGTCGCGTTGACCACCGATAAGATCCCCGGTGTGGCGCGTTTTGTGGTGGCGAAAAGCCGTGAGATAGATGTGCTGGTGGTAGAAGCCAGTATGGAGCAAGATATGCTCAGCGCGTTCGCCATGCAGGATGTTCGCATTGTGTGCGCCTGAGGACTTTGCCAGGTAAAACAGGCTACACTCTGATTTTGAGCGCTAAAAACCGAGGATAAGAATAATGCACATCACACAGAAAGATCGCGATACGGAAAAAACAGAAGGGAAAACAGGTACGAGCGCACTGCAGCAGAAGATGCTCGACTCACGATCGATTGTTATCTCCGGTGAAATCGACCAGGCGCTGGCAGAGAAAGTGATCACCCAGCTGATCTTACTGCAAAGCGTGAGCAACGACCCTATCAAGCTGTACATCAACAGCCAGGGCGGACACGTTGAAGCGGGTGACACCATTCACGACTTCATCAAATTCATTCGCCCGGAAGTCCACGTGATTGGCACCGGCTGGGTGGCCAGCGCAGGGATCACCATCTTCCTGGCGGCGAAAAAAGAGCATCGCTATTCTCTGCCAAATACCCGCTTTATGATCCATCAGCCGCTGGGTGGCGTGCGTGGCCAGGCGACGGATATTGAGATCGAAGCCCGTGAAATCATCCGTATGCTGGAGCGAGTGAATAAGCTGATCGCGGATGCCACCGGACAGCCGCTGGAAAAAGTGAAAAAAGACACTGACCGTAATTTCTGGATGTCGCCTTCCGAGGCGCTGGATTACGGAATCGTGGGCAAAATCATTACCCATTACGACGATCTGAAGCTGGATTAATCGTTCACGCTGGCGCCCGGATGACGGGCGCTAGCGTTCATGCAAAATGATCGCCAGCCAGTTTGTTTTTATCCTTTCCGGGAATTCCGGGTACGGCTCCAGACGCGTACAGGCCCCCGCCCAAATAAATGTGTTTTCTCCCACCCGATACCAGTGCGCGTTGCCTTCAACCGCATCCCCGACCACTGCGCCGCAAACAGTCAGCGGACTGCCTGCCGGAAGTGCATGGGCGACGGGCGCGAACATGGACGGACAGTTCTGACGGACATACACCATTACGGTGGTATTAACGTTGCCGGAAACCGGGAGTTCAGTGAAATTGCTCATGCCAGCCTCGTGACCGCTCTGATAAATTAACGATATAAGTCGTGATGAAACACGCGATCACGATAAAGAATGAAACTGTCACGGAGTGTCATTCGATGGGGTGACGGACAATGGATTTCACCGCCACTTGACCCACGACAAGGCAGCCTGACTGCACCTCTTCCATAATCGCGCCTGACTCTCTTTTCACGGGTGCTTCCCATGGCGTATCAACTGAATCTCAACTGGCCGGAATTCCTCGAAAAATACTGGCAAAAAAAACCTGTCGTCCTGAAAAATGCCTTTGCGAATTTTATCGATCCGATCACGCCAGATGAGCTGGCGGGCCTGGCAATGGAACCGGAAGTCGACAGTCGTCTGGTGAGCCATTTCAACGGCGAGTGGCAGGCGAGCAATGGCCCGTTTGAACACTTCGATGGCCTCGGTGAAACCGGCTGGTCGCTGCTGGCGCAGGCGGTAAACCACTGGCATATGCCGTCCGCCGAGCTGGTGCGTCCGTTCCGCGTACTGCCGGACTGGCGTCTCGACGATCTGATGATCTCTTATTCCGTGCCTGGCGGCGGCGTTGGCCCGCATATCGATCAATACGATGTGTTTATCATTCAGGGCATGGGCAGCCGCCGTTGGCGCGTGGGTGACAAGCTACCGATGCGTCAGTTCTGCCCGCATCCGGCGCTGCTGCATGTCGATCCGTTTGAGCCGATCATCGACGAAGATCTGGCACCGGGCGATATTCTCTATATTCCGCCTGGATTCCCGCATGACGGCTTTACCCATGAAACGGCGCTGAACTACTCCGTCGGCTTCCGTGGGCCAAATGGCCGCGATCTGATCAGCAGTTTTGCCGATTACGCGCTGGAAAACGATCTGGGCGGTGAGCACTACAGCGATCCGGATCTGATCTGTCGCGAACATCCTGGCCGCGTGGAGCAGTACGAACTTGATCGCCTGCGTAGCATGATGATCGAGATGATCAGCCAGCCGGAAGAGTTCAAAAAATGGTTTGGCAGTTTTGTCAGCACCCCGCGCCATGAGCTGGATATCGCCGCGGCGGAACCACCGTATGAGCCAGAAGAGGTGCTGGATGCGCTGCTCGGCGGCGAAACGCTCTCTCGCCTGAGCGGTCTGCGGGTGTTGAATATCGGCGACAGCTTCTTTATCAACAGCGAACAGCTGGAGACATCGGATGCTAAAGCCGCTGACGTGCTGTGCCGTTACACCGAATTCGGTCAGAACGAACTGGGCGATGCGCTGCAAAATCCGGCGTTTGTCGCGGAGCTTACTGACCTGATTAATCAGGGTTACTGGTACTTCGAAGAGTAATGCATAAAAGCCCTGCGGTGGGGGTATTTCCGCCGCAGGGTATTGTGCGGATTAATCGTTATAATCCCAGCGGGCACGTAATGTGCGAATGAAGGCATCGGCGCGTAGCGCCCGGCCATCAGGACCAATGAGCGCAACGGAACCTTCTGGCAAGCCGAATAGCGTCTCTATGGTTTTTTTAATCCCTCCGACGCGGGCATCGTTGCGAGCGGCGCGTTGGCGGCTTTTCGAGTTTGTTCGGGTGGCCGGTGCTGCGTCTGTTTCCTCCTCCGACTCTTCTTCCTCTTCTTCGTAATCGTATTCAATCAGCTGTTCGTCACTCTCTATCGGCTTCCATTCCCCATCTTCCATCACCCACGCTGTGCCGTCCTGAAGATGATAAAGGGGAGTCCCCTGTGACGCTGGAATTTCGTCGCTGAAGCGCGATTCACTCTCTTTTTTATAGCGAATAGCATCGCCAAATGCGTTAAGGACTTCCTCTTTGCCATCAATAATCAAAAAGGCAGACCAGCAATGACGCATAAAATTAACGCTATTGGTCATGTACAGATAAATTGTGCAGCTCGGGTGAGGCGAACAGCGAGCAAGAGCGGAGAGCACTGGTCCCACAAAATCATCAAGCGTCAGGCCTGCTTTATCCAGCATGTCCATATCTATTTCAACGGTGGGGAGTGCACCTTTGCTGACCTGTAATTTAAAGGGTGTCATTGAATGAGTCACTGTATCGCGTTCCTTTCGTTATCATTAAGTTAGCGCCGGTAGAGCAGAACATTTACCATCATTTTTTTGTGATGGACGATGTTGTCTTTCGCTGCCGGTCCCCACTGGTCATAGCTCATCATGAATACCTGTTTCAGGCTTTCGGCGTAAGAGCTTTTCTCATAATGATCCTTCTTCGCAAGAGGGGAATGGTTACTGAGCTTTGAATTATTGCTATGGCTAATAAGGCAAAGGTTGCCAAAATTATCGGCACCTTTTTCCAAATCCTGAGAAGCTTCAAGTCGTGAGGCATTGCCCAGGGGGTTTTGGGGCCAATAGTGTTCGACTGACGTGCGAAAGGTAAACGTAAATTTTTCCGCTCGTTTGAGGATGTATTGCATATTGACACCGTCAAAATGATTTTTATTTTTCAGATTCACCCACAGCAGATAGTCGAGGCGGTTAAAGATATAGTTTTGTACACCCGTCCCCTGATGTAATGGCGACTCGTCGAGTTCAGACGGGAAAGCGGTCGGGGTATTTTCCAGCACCTCAAAGTCATAATTTTGTTCACTCGCGTGATCCGATAAGCGGTCGAGTAAAAAGTGGTTAGCCATGTTCTCAAGATAATTGAGATACTCCCGGGCATTTACGTTCAGTCGATCGGCTTGAGTATATTTATTCAGCCAGTACAGCGCTCCGTTCAACCAGTATTTATAGATTTGTGCCTGAAATGATACGTGGAACATCGACAGCAACATAATCGCGTTCACGTTATGCGGAATATTACGCTCTCTGATTGACGGTTTTTCTGACTGAGGAAACGAACTCGTATAGCTAAAACTCTTTTCATAACGCGTCAGGGCTTTAAGACTCCACTCATCATCATTTTCACGTTTGATGATGTAGCGATCGAACAGCATCCGGCATTTCAACAACTGCATAATGAACTGCCGAGGATCCGGGTCGTTTGCTGTGAAAGTTTCAAGGAGACGCTTGTCATCAAGCGGTGTATCGCGATCCGCCAGACGAAGTACCTGCAGCAGAAAATTCGGGAAGGTAATCACCGAACCAAACGTGCCGGGTTGTTCTTCATCAGGATGATGAGAGTGGGCCGTTTCGGTGCCATCCCCTTTGGGATGGAAGATAATATCATGCAGAGTACGGCTTGTTTCACGTTGATCTTTATTCAGATCAGGGTGCAAAAGCTTCTCAAAATGCTGGGGGATCTCATTCCAGTCATTGCCAAACCATATATTGCGTAAGGAGTGATGAACGCTAAGCTGCACATAACGGTGCATATTGGCGCAGGCATCCCAGATGATCGAAAATGCGGCTCGTTCGGAATCCCCGGTTCCATTGCCTAATTTATCCATTAAACGGGCTTTGAGGATTTCGTGTTTTTCCAGCTGCTCGCCACGATTATTCATTATCTCAAAATAGTGGTTTAAATCGGTATCCGCAGGCACAACAACGCGCAAAAGCACGACATTTTCCAGCAAATAGCGCAGGAATGCAGAGCGATCAATGTCCATTTTTTGTATGAAACTGACCATGATTTTCCAGGCCCGCAATACCGACGATTCAACAGCATCCTCGTCATCGGGCGCGCGACCTGTTTCGAATAAGCTGCTGAGCGTGGCGTCCGATTTAACGCGACAGTCAAAATGGAGATTAATGCCCTTTATTCCCGGTAATGGCAGGGAGAACGCGTTTTTCATCACCGAGAGTAAAATACTCAGTGTGGTATGTCGCTGTTGACCATCAATGGTTTCGAAGTGGTTATGGCCTCTTTGTGCCACCACCAGGCTGCCGATGAAATAGTGATTGTCTCCCCTGTTATTGCGGGCAACGTCCCAAATATCCAGGATTAACTGCTCGATCTGCTCCTGCCCCCAGGCGTAATTACGCTGATAAATAGGAATAGTGTAATGATCATTGTGAAACAGTTGACCGACCGTTAATGCGGCCACGTCCTTTTGCTCATATGCCTGGTTGAACATAGCCTTTTTCCTTTAACGCCTCGGTTAGCGGGTCGATCTTAGTTCCTTTGATATCATTTTGATGGATCACTGGAACCAGGTAATTCAGGATATCGCCTGGCTGTTGAGCCAGCTTTATTTTCCACAGCAGTCCGTTGTGGCTGAGCGCAGCATTTTCGATCGTTTCGATGGTGATGCGATGATACTGGAGGCGTAGCCTGTAGCTCCACGCAAAGCAGATTTCAGCCGCTTTATCCAGGTGCTCGTCGGCAAACCGATCGTAATAGTAAAGTAGCGCGCAATTGAAGAGATTCCGCACGTAGCGATCACCTGTACGGGTTGCACCGTCATAGTGTGTGAGGAGTTGCAGCAGAGAATTAACGGGGGAATTTTTAGGATCAAACAGCGATTCATAGAGCGCGCCGTAATACTCAATATATTCAAAGAAACGTTTTCCATTAATCAGATGCTGATCAATCTGGAAAGGGAAAACCATATTTGAATTATCAATACTGCGCTTTGGATCGAGATTAAATTCCGTGACCATCTTATCTAACGCCAGCAGACTGGTGGTGTACCGCCAGTTTTTTTTATTGGCTGAAATGCCCTTAAAAATATGGAGTTGGTTTTTAGTGAGCGAATGGCCAGCTTCACCGTTTGTCCAGCAGCGTAAAGGGAAGAGCGTTTTGCTCATTAACTTGTCGAGGTCGGGGCGGGTTGAGAGTTTATCATCCTGGGTAACGTTTTTTTCCCAGTTTTCAACGCAATGTTGCCGCTCTTCAGAGCTGTTCCCCTCCATTTCACGCAGATGAAAGGCTTTCAGCAGATCGTAGGCTTCAAGCGTCTTGCCTCGGGCATTTTGCGAATCAAAGAACTGAAATGCTTCGCTTAGGTTGTCCAGTGTCACGCAAATGAGTTCACAGCTATGCAGAAGGTATTGATAAATTTGCGACCGATCGCTGGCGGATAATGTGTTAAGTCGCCGACGAATCAATCCGGCATTTTTTTCCACATTCTGCTGCGTGATACTGTTATTAAATGCATGTTGAAGAAGGGAGGGAGAGCAGTATTGCTGATGTGGATCGAATAGCGCGCAAAGAAGGCTGAGTGTCAGTAGACGTTGCTGACCGTCAACAACAGCTTCTAACTCGCTGTCATACTTGTCTTTATACAGAACGAGTGTTCCAAGACGATATCGCGATTTATTCCGATGCTGGATAATATCATCAACAAGTTGATTGACATGTAATTCTTGCCACTTATACGGGCGCTGGTAATCCGGAATAGAAAGCGATTTTTCAAGCGCCTCTTTTACCGTTACTATTTTTTTGCTGAGAATAGCCATTTCAAACGCTACAAGATAAGGTTAAGGATAGTGTGGACCTGGCAGTCTAATGGATACGGCAACCAATGGGAATTACCTGATTTTTATAGTCTTTAGCAGGTCACAGAACATAAAAAATAGTATTTTTTGCTCTCTACAGATTTAAGTTTGATCATGGGCCGTTTTCCGGCCTGACGCTGGCAATTGTTGTCATGTTCTGGCAGTGCTATGGTTGAGACGTATTTTCATCTTTTGGAATTTTTATGAACAGCTCCGCCAGCCTACCCATGTGTTCCAAACGTCTGTTCTGCGTTGAAGACTTTATCGGTTTTGGCGAGCGCTACGGCATTGACTACCACTTCCCGCGTTTGACCGACAGCGTTGTCAGCAGCACCCCCGTATTGCACGGTGATGTCGAAGAGATGACTCTCTCCTCCGGCATTTCGTTAACGCAATCGAACGTGCGCGTTCTTCAGCCCTATGAAACCACTTCCCGCCACAGCAGCCCGCTTTATATGCTGGTGGTGCTTGAAGGATGCGTCACGCTGGCGCTGAACGGTAAAGAGTATCAGGTGCGCTCCGGCATGGCGTTCAGCTCCCGGTTGAGCGAACAGCAGGTCATGAGTGCGCGTCACGATGCTGACAGCACATTGAAAACCCTCTCGTTCGGTGTTTATCCCAACGATACCGATCGCGAGAGCTTACTGGAAACGCTACTCCAGGAATGGCAGGCTTTGCAGGTGCCAGCCTTTATCTGGCAGGTTCCGGAATGCGTTTTAAGCGGGATCCAGCACGCACAGCAGCGGGGCTTAAGCACACTGTCGCGTCAATTACTGCTCGAAGGGCTGATGTATCAGCTGCTGGGTCACGGTCTGAACCATTGCCAGCAGCAGACAGATGCCTGTTCAGTGCCGGTGTGCGGTGAATATGCGCGCCTGGAACAGATCCGCCGTTTGCTGGAACACTCTCCGGAACAGGAATATACCCTCGCGCAACTGGCCGGTCAGGCGGCGATGAGTCAAAGCAGCCTGCGCAGCAAGTTCCGTCAGGCATATGGCTGTACGGTGTTTGATTATCTGCGCGACTGTCGTCTTGCGCTGGCGCGCCGCTATCTGCTGGAAGGGCACAGCGTCCAGCAGGCCGCGTGGCTGTCCGGCTATCAGCATGCCACCAACTTCTCCACCGCCTTTCGCCGTCGGTACGGTCTCTCTCCTGGCAACGTGCGCAGGCACGGCTAACCCAATTTTCCCCATCACGCGAATGCGTTACGTGCGGTTTGTCATTGCGCATACGTAACCTGGCGGTGCGCATAGCTATTTGCGATCTCAAAAAGGCAATAATTCTTATTAACAATTAGAAACGCCTTTGGAGATTTTCATGTTTGCTAAATCGCGGTTAGCACTGCTCGTGGGATGGGTGACCGGTACTGTTGCATTCCCTTTGCTGGCGCAGGAAACGCCGAAAACCGAAACCGTTGTGGTGACGTCGCAAATGCAGAGTGGCGCGACCAAACTCGAAACGCCGGATATCGAAACCCCGCAGTCGGTGTCGATCGTGACGCGCGAGCAGTTCGAAGAGCAGGGCGCAACCAGCGTACGACAGGCGGTGAGCTACACGCCCGGGGTTTACAGCAACCAGATTGGCGCTTCGAATCGATTTGATTACATCGTGCTGCGCGGTTTCTCGGACGGCAGCCTGGATAACGTCTATCTCGATGGTCTGAAGATGATGGGCGACACGAATTCCCACAGCTCACTGGTGGTCGATCCGTGGTTCCTGGAAAATATTGAAGTGGTGCGTGGTCCGGCATCGGTCCTGTATGGTCGCTCATCGCCGGGCGGGATTGTTGCGCTCACTTCGCGTAAACCGTCATTCGATCCGGGCGGCGAGATCAAACTGTTCGCCGGCAATAACGATCAGCGCGGCGCGATGTTTGACGTTACGGGCGCACTGGACGATAACGACCGCGTGGCGGCGCGGCTGAGTGGGATGACCCGTTACGCCGATTCCCAGTTCGGGCCGCTGAAAGAGGAACGCTACGCGCTGATGCCCAGTCTGACCTGGCGCATCACCGACAATACGCGCCTCGACCTGATGGCCTATCTGCATCGCGATCCTGAAGGCGGCAGCCACTCCGGTTTACCTTATGAGGGAACCGTTGTTCCACATGATGGCAAGAAAATTTCCAATAACTTCTTTGAAGGCGAGGACGATTACGATAAATACGATCGCCGCGAGAATATGGTGGGTTATAACATCGAACATCTGTTCGATAGCGGCTGGTCGGTGCGACAGAAGCTGCGTTATCTGCACACCAAAGTCGAGCTGAATCAGGTTTACGCGTCGGGCTGGCTCAACGAAACCGACCTGAATCGCGGCTATTCCGGCTCTGACGAGAAAATGAATGCCATCACGCTTGATAACCAGATCGACGGCAGCTTCGATACCTGGGCAGTCAATCACCGTGTGCTGATCGGTCTGGATTATCAGGATCGCAGTAACAACACCACCGGATACTATGGAAGCTTCCCGCCGATTAATGCCTTCCATCCGGTGTATGGCGCGAAGCCTGACGATATCAGCATGTACAGCAAAGAGAAGCACAAGCTGCGCCAGACGGGCTACTACCTGCAGGATCAGATGTCGATTGACCGCTGGCGTCTGACGCTTGGCGGACGTTACGACCAGGTGAGCGTCTCTAATATCGACAAACTCAATGATACCCGTAGCGATCTGGATAAGAACAACTTCAGCAGCCGTGCGGCGTTGCTGTATCTGTTCGATAACGGCGTAGCACCGTATATCAGTTACTCCACGGCGTTTACTCCAACCAGCTTTGCCGATGAGAACGGTCAGATCCTCGATCCGATGAAAGGCAAGCAGTGGGAAGCCGGTGTGAAGGTGGAGCCGGAGGGGATGAACAGCCAGTTCAGCGCGTCGGTGTTCCGCATTAATCAGAAAAATATCGCCACTAAAGAAGAGCCGACCGATCCGTATCGTTCCATCGGTGAAATCGAATCTGAGGGCGTTGAGCTGGAAGCGATCGGCCAGTTAACCGACAGTCTGCGTATGCAGGCGGCCTATACCTACACGGATATCCGCTATAAAAAGAGCAGCCAGGAAGAAGAGGGGAAACGGGCGGTGTATGCCCCGCGTAACATGGCCAGCGCCTGGCTGAGTTATGATGTCAAAACTGGTCCGCTGGATGGTCTGACTATCGGCTCCGGCGTGCGTTACGTTAACGGTGTGACCAGCGATCGCCAGAACACGCACACGCTGCCGTCTTATACGCTGGTGGATATGGCTGTGGGATATGACCTGTCGAAGCTGGGTGTGAAAGGGCTGAGCGCGCAGCTTAACGTTAATAACCTGACCGATGAAAACTACGTGGCGGCCTGTAACTCGCTCTCATACTGCTACTTTGGCGCCGAGCGCAGCATCGTGGGAAGTGTGTCCTGGACGTTCTGATGTGAGTCCGTTCTGTCTGAAGCCCGGTAGCGCTATGCCTGCCGGGCCTACGATTTATTGATCGTTGTGTACGCCGGGTAAGGCTCTGCCGCCCCCCGGCAAAAAAATCACTCCTCCATCGCAATGACAATCGCTTCACCCATCTGCTTTAATGCTTCGCGATGCTTTTCGTTGGGCGGTAGCGCGACGTTAATGCGCAGGCAGTTGCGATATTTCCCGGAGGCAGAAAAAAGCGAGCCGGCGGCGGCCTGAATCTTCAGGCGACACAGCTGCTTACTGACACAGACCATATCTACGTTTTCCGGCAACTCTACCCACAGCAAAAAACTCCCCTGCGGGCGCGTCACGCAAATCTCGGCGGGAAAATACTGACGCACCCAGCAGGTATAGCGTTCCATGTTTTGTTGATAAATCTGACGCATACGGCGCACATGACGATGATAATGGCCGTCGCGGATGAACGCGGCGACCGCCATCTGCGTGGCGGGAACATTAAAACCGCCTGCCGCATATTTCATGTGCATCACCCGATCGTAATAACGACCCGGCACAATCCAGCCAACGCGCAGTCCTGGCGCCACGGTTTTTGTAAATGAGCTGCACAGCAGCACGCGGCCGTCGATATCGAGCGAGTGAATGGTGCGCGGGCGAGGATACTCCGCCGCCAGCTCGCCATAAATATCGTCTTCTACGATGACAATATCGTGGCGCTGCGCCAGAGACAGAACCTGACGTTTGCGCGCCTCCGGCATGATGAACCCGAGGGGATTGTTACAGTTGGGCACCAGAATCACGGCTTTGATCGGCCACTGCTCCAGCGCCAGCTCCAGGGCCTCGATGCTGATCCCGGTTTCGGGATCGGTTGGGATCTCGATCGCTTTGATGTCGAACCCGCGCAGCATCTGCATCGTGCCATGAAACGAAGGGGATTCCACGGCCACGATGTCCCCCGGTTTGCAGACGGAAAGCAGGGCAATTGAGAGCGCACCGTGGCAGCCGTTGGTGATCACAATCTCCTCCGGCGAGACGGTCGAGCCGCCGTCGAGCATCAGACGAGCGATCTGCTCCCGCAGCTCTTTGCGCCCTTCCAGGATGTCGTAGCTCAACATTTCGCACGGATTATGCTGCGCAATTCGGCTCATCTCGCGCCACAGCGGCTTCAGGCTCGGCTGGGTCAGATCCGGTGAACCGCCGCCAAAAGAGATCATCTCGCGATCGCCGCGTGCATCCAGCAGCATCATCACTTCGTCCCATTGGGTGACTTCAACCGGACGCTGAACCGGGCGCGTCATCGCGGGGACGGGCGGCTGGGCTTTGCGTTGAGACACGAAGTAGCCGGAACGCGGCTGAGGCGTAATCAGCTGAAGATTTTCGAGGATCTGATAAGCCTGCTGAATGGTGCTGATACTGACGCCGTGCTCCTGGCTTAATGCCCGCACCGAGGGCAGTCGCTCGCCACTACGATACAGCCCTTGTTCGATGCGTTGTGCCAGAAGATTGGCCAGATGTTGGTAGCGCGTCATGCTGTATCCTCAGTTTTCACCATACAGATTATCAAACCAGTACAGATAGCGGCGAAAATCGCCATGCAGATTCATATTTAGCGGATCTGTATGTTAAAGAAAAGTTGTTTTTGAATCTGTATTGCAAAAAGGGATTTCACGATGATAGAGCCTCAAACCGAGTGAGGAGAGCATCATGGAATTTCACGAAAATCGTCCCTTCAGGCCGTTTATGGGTTTTGTTCTGGTCTGGCGGGCATGGGCTAAATGGCGTCGTCGCGAACAGACGCGTCGGATATTGCAGGGGATGAGCGACGAGCAGTTACGGGATGTGGGTTTAACACGAAATGACGCGTGCAATATTTAAAGCCGGAAGGGGGCATTTATCTGCACGGCGGCAGATAAATGCCTGAATATTATTCTACTGTCGTTTTGCTGGTGTTTTCCGCAATGCGGCGCAGATATTCGTTATTTTTAAACGCCACCATGATTAATTCAAACATCACGCGGCAGCCAATCAGGCTGAAAATCATGCCGAAAAAGCCGGCAATCAGGTGCTCGGTAAACATGGAATATACGCCGCCAAGCAGAATCAACAGCATGGCGATCCAGTAGAAAAATACCAGCACGCGGGGTGTTAAAAGATAATCAAATCCCAGAATTGACTTCATTTTCTCGTCCTTAGAATCATGTCGGATATCGACAAATTAAGCCCGCAGAGTATAAAGAGATGTTGGATCACGCACACCTACGAATATTCCCAGGTCCGGATTCGGTCAATCAATTAACCGAAGCGTCTCTGCCTGTGGGCGTCGTAACAGAAGCAGGGCCTCTTCATAAGAGCGCACGTTGTTGTAGCCCATCACCAGTCCAAAGCGTTTGCCCGAGCCGAAATACCATTCAGATAACGCATTAACCTGTAGCTGGTGTGCCTGCCAGCAGCGAGCCACTTCGCGATCGCAACTGCCTTTGGTCAGGAAAGCGACGATATGCATACCGCCGTCGTTTTGCTCGGTGAAAAACCGCTCGCCATACACCTCCTGTAACGCGGCAATCATCCAGTCACGGCGCTGTTGATACAGCGAACGCATCTTTTTGAGATGGCGGAAGAAGTGGCCATCATTCAGAAAAGACGTCAGGATTTTTTGGGTCAACACCGGCTGGCCGCTGGCCACAATATCCGCGCAGTCGGTAAACGCATCCACTGTGCTGGCAGGCATCACGACATAGCCCATTCGCAGCGAAGGCATGACGGTTTTGCTGAAGGTTCCCATGAAAATAACCCGATCGTGGCGATCCAGGCTTTTCAGAGACGGCAGCACTTTGCGGGTGTAATGAAATTCGCCGTCGTAATCGTCCTCAATAATCCACGCTTCGTTTTGCGCCGCCCAGTCGAGCAACTGCTGTTTACGCGGAAGCGAGAGCGTGACCGCCAGGGGGCTTTGATGTGAAGGGGTGACGATGGCGAAGCGGGCATCGCGATGATGGCGCAGCAGATAGTCGGTATCCATACCGGAGCGATCCACAGGCACGGTATGCAGACGCGGCACGAGGCGTTTCAGCAACTGTTGGCCCATGAAATAGCCCGGATCTTCAAAAAGCACTTTATCGCGGCGGCTGGCGAGGGTGTCGAGGATCAAACGTAAACTGCCGCTGTAGCCGCTGGTGATCAGGACTTGTTCCGCCGAACATGACAAACCACGCGAAATATTCAGATAGCTCGCAATCGCCTGGCGCAGGGGATACCAGCCCATCACCGGCGGACTGAGCATCTCTTCCTGACGCATCGATCGCGTCGCCTGGCCCGCCAGCAGCAGCCATTTTTTATAGGGGAAACTGTCCAGCGCCGGAATACCGGGGCGCAAAAAACCAGGGCGTTCGCGTTGGCTGATCAGGGATTCCGGCAGGGCGCCGGTGCTGCGATCGGCGGGATCTTTTTGTCCGGCGGGCACGTTCAGATCGGGGTTCACCCGCGTACCACGTGCGCCCTGGCTCACCAGATAGCCTTCTCCGGTCAGGATCGCGTAGGCGGTTTCGACGGTTTTCCGCGCCACCTTTAGCTCTTCAGCCAGCACGCGAATGGCGGGAACTTTATCGCCAGGCTTCAGAATGCCGCGCGTAATATTGTCGCGATAGCGGGTGTAAATCGCGTGATAGCCCGATTTCATGTCCTACCTCATTTCATGCTTTTTGTACCTTTTTACTATGTCATGATCGGCGTAAATTTACCCCATCGCATTTGATATGCCGCACAAAAAGAGGAAAGACAATGAGCACTCGCGTCAACCATCACAAAGTTACTCCGGCACTTGCCAAAGCGCTCTCCGACCTGAGCATGGCGATCGGTAAAACCGCCATTGATCCGACGCTGAAGCACCTGATCGACATTCGCGTTTCCCAGTTGAACGGCTGCACTTTCTGTCTGGATATGCATGTGAAAGAAGCGAAAATCGCCGGTGAGCGTGAACTGCGTCTTTATCACCTGTCCGTCTGGCGCGAGTCGCCGCTGTTTAGCGCTCGCGAGAAAGCGGCGCTGGCCTTCACCGAAGCGCTGACCCAAATCAGCCCGGAAGGGATCAGCGATGAGCTGTACCGCAGCGTGTCTGAGCACTTCTCCGATATCGAGATTTCAGAGCTGAACTTCGCCATTGTCGCCATCAACGCCTGGAACCGCCTGGGGATCACCTCTCGCATGGAGCCAGGCGCAATGGATGCGGCATATGGTCTGAACAAAGCTAACCTGGAATAATCCCGCGCGGTGGCCCTTCTTCCTGAAAGGGAGAGGGGATCGTCTGCATCCCGTCTTTATCTCCCTCTTCCGAATCCTTCTCACACCGTGGGCAGGGGCGCTGACCTCCAGATACTTTCGCAATTCCTGCTGTTTCTCATATCGTTTCTTGATACTTACCCTGATAACTATTATCTTGACCGTGAGTGATGAGAGGATTTCCCGTGAGCGAAGAAGATCTGTTCTGCCGCAGGCCGATGGGCATGCGGATGGCCATGATTGTGCGTCAGTGGCGCGCAGTCATTGATGACGCCATTCTTGATACGGGGTTAACCCAGTCGAGCTGGACGGTGATGATGCAGCTCAAACAGCTGGGAGATAATGTCTCGGTGAGCGAGCTGGCGGAAGTGCAGGGTATCGAACTGCCGCCGCTGATGCGCACCCTGGCCCAGCTTGAAAAACAAGGGTATCTGCTGCGTGCGACATCGCCTTATGACAAACGCATCCGGCTGCTCACACTCACGCCTGATGGCAAAGCGGTACTGAAAACGCTCACCCGAGTGATTGAGAATTTTCAGGAACGCGTGTCGCAGAATATTGCTCCTGAACATCTTGCGATTTTCAGCGCAACATTAAATCAAATCGCCTGCAATTTGCGGACAATCCGCGAAGAAGATAACAAGACCCAAAAATAATGACTCCTGAACAAAAATTTGCCCGCTGGGTAAGGGTGAGTATTGCCTCTTTCCTGCTGATGTTTGTCTATTTTATCGTCGCGGATATCTGGATCCCGCTGACGCCGGACGCGACCGCCATGCGCGTGGTGACGCCGGTATCAGCGCGGGTTTCAGGCTATGTGTCGGCAGTGCATGTCCACAACAACAGCCAGGTTAAGAAGGGCGATCTGCTGTTTGAGCTCGATCCGACGCCGTTCAGTAATAAAGTCGAGGCGGCCCGGATCGCGCTCGAACAGGCGCGTCTGTCTAATCAGCAGCTGGATGCGCAAATTATCGCGGCGCAGGCCAGCCTGAAAACGGCACAGCTCACCGCCCGGAATGACAAAGTGACGTTCGATCGTTATCAGCGTCTGAGCACGATGCAAAACGTCTCGCAATCGGATCTGGATAAAGTGCGCACCACCTGGCAGAGCAGCGAGCAGTCGGTGGCGAATCTGGACGCGAACATCCGCAATCTGCGCATTCAGCGCGGCGAACGTGACGAAAAGCGCAATGTGACGCTGCAAAAATACCGCAACGCGCTGGAAGAGGCGCAGCTGAACCTGAACTGGACAAAGGTCTATGCCGAAGCCGACGGAACGGTGAGCAACGTGCAGCTTAGCCCCGGTTTTTACGCCTCTTCCGGTTCTGCCGCGCTGGCGCTGGTCAATAATCAGATGGACATCGTCGCGGATTTTAGAGAGAAGAGTCTGCGTCATACCCATCAGGGGACGGATGCCGCCGTGGTGTTTGATGCTTTCCCGGGACACGTTTTCCACGCCCACGTCACCAGCAGCGATGCCGGTATTCTGGCCGGACAGGAAGCGGTAAACGGTCAGCTTTCGCAACCGGAAACCTCCAACCGCTGGGTGCGCGACGCCCAGCGTATGCGCATTCATATCGCGCTGGATGAAGCGTTGCCGAAGCATCTGCCTACCGGCGCACGCGCCACGGTGCAGCTCTATAACAGTGAAGGCCCGTTCGCACGGTTCTTCTCCGGACTGCAAATCCATCTCGTCAGCCTTTTGCATTATGTCTATTAATACTCTTGCGCGGGTCTTCACCCCGCACGACAACATCGTCTATACGGCAAATGATTTTCGCCAGACGCTGCGCATCGTCTTTGCCGGGATGATTGCGCTGAGTATCTCGAGCTTTTACAACACCACCTACGGCGTCTTTTACGTGGTGTACCCCATCATGTTGCTCTCCCTCGTGCCGGTGTTTAACCGCCAGGTGGCAAAGCAGTTTGTTTTTAGCGCGTCGCTGAACTGCGTCGAAATGGTGTTTATCATCGGCTATTTGTCGCAATGGCCGGTGATCATGACGCTGGTGGTATTTGCACTGTACGTGATGCGTTTTCGCTTTATGAGCCAGGGACCGCTGTTTTTGTTTGGCTCAATGGGCGTGGTGTGTCAGAGCGTGATGCTCAATTTTATGAGCTATCCCACCACCAACTGGCACACGCTGCTGTTTTCCAATATCGAAGCGAGCGTGATGGCGGTGTGCCTGAGTGCGCTGATGCACTACCTGCTGCCGGACGTGGAGCCGCGTCAACGCCCGCCGCTGATTGAGAAAAATGCCGCGCGCGTGCGGCACGAATCTTTGCTTTCCGGTACGGTGGCGACGCTGATTTTTGTCGTCTTTCAGATAAGCGATCTCAGCGATTCTTTGTCGGCGCTGATGGCGGGCGTGCTGATCCTGTTCCCGATGAACTATCGTGGGGCGGTGATGAGCTCGATCTGGCGCGTGGTCGGTGTGGTGCTCGGGTGTCTGTACATTCTGGTGATGCAGCTGGTGCTTTACGACCACAGCAGCCATATGGTGTTAATGATGCCGCTGATTGGCCTCGGACTGGCGTTTGGCGCTCGTCTGCATGTGATGGAAAAGGTCGGTGCCGGTGTGGGATTCGCCAGTATTACCACCATCGGGATTATGTTCGGACAGAATATGCATCCCGATGGCGACCTGGTCTTCAGCGATCTGTATCGCATTGTCTCGGTCACCGTCGCGCTGCTCGCCACCCTGACGCTGGTGTTCCTGGTTCATCTGATCCTCAACTGCTTTGAGCCAACGCGCTACGTCATTCGCGAAGGATGACACACACATTTTTTCCGTTCTGTGATATCACTGTTGGCCGGTTAATGGGGCGACAAAAGGAATGGACGGATGTGGCAGACAAGGGCGCTGGAGCTGAATAATCAGGCTTACTGGAACTGGGATAAGGCCTGTGAGCTGGTGGATTATGCCGTAGCGCATGATTTCAATACCGTGATTGTCGGACAGGTCGATCTGTTCGACAAACTGGTTTCACCGAAAGGCTATACACCTCATCAATATAATGACCGCCTCTCCAGCCAACAGCGCGCCCGCTGCGTCTATCTCAATCGTCTCGGATTACTGTGCCAGCAAAAAGGGCTGCGGTTTTATCTGCAGGCCAAAGAGCTGAACTTCCCCACGGACCTGCTGCTGGCGCATCCCCATCTGTTTGAACCCGGCCACGGCGTGCGCTTCGACATTGATTTCTGGTGCGATTATCTCAGCGAAAAAGTGGCCCTGATTTGCCAGCGGATCCCGGCGCTGAGCGGCCTGCTGGTGGCGATTTCCAATACCGACGGTCTGCTGCCTATCTCGCGTCCTAACTGGGAGCTGGAGGCGCAGGACA
This sequence comes from Lelliottia sp. CFBP8978, assembly GCF_034046055.2. Classification (NCBI taxonomy): domain Bacteria; kingdom Pseudomonadati; phylum Pseudomonadota; class Gammaproteobacteria; order Enterobacterales; family Enterobacteriaceae; genus Lelliottia; species Lelliottia sp. CFBP8978. Next base: position 625,300 of record NZ_CM188253.1, read on the forward strand.
ACGCAAATTTACCGCAGCGGGATGAACGCAGTTTTGCGCTGTACAGCCGCTGTTTTCATGCCCTGTCGCGCACGATGCAGAAAGAGAATAAGCATCTGGTGCTGCGGGTCTTCCCGGCGGGCAATCACGATCTCGGTAACGTGCTGGAGGCGATCCGCCCGCTGCCGGAGAGCGTAAGCGTGTCGATTAAACTCACCCCTGAGCGTTTCTGGCCGTCATTCCCCAACAATCCGGCGCTGCTGGCTGTTCACGAACGCGAGGTCTGGGCGGATATCGATCTGGTGGGCGAAGAGGTGGGCTGGGGGATTTTCCCGTTCCCGCGCATTGATGAACTCCAGGGCCGCCTGCTGTGGTGTCGCAGCAATCCGGCGATCCGGGGCGCGGTGTGTAAAACCAGCTGGGAGGGCGTCGATAACCACTGGATCATGGGGACGCTGAGCGAGTGCAATCTGGTGGCTTGTAGCCGTATGCTGGCCAGCGATGGCGTGCATCTCTCCACCGATCGGCTGATGACATACTGGCTCGACGAAAGTTACGGCTGGCGTCCGGATCCTGATATTTTCGACGAATTTACCTCGCTGCTGGAGCAGGCCGGACAGGTGCTGTATAAGGCGATTTACGTGCGCGATCACGTTTTCCATCGTCACAGTCAGGTGCCGGAAAGCTACGGCCAGGCGGTGTGGAGCCTTTACGGGCAGCTCAACCGCAACCACTGGTTACCCGGTTCGGAGCGTGATATCACCTTTGATGCCAGCGATGTTGAAACCTCGGCCGCCTGCCTGACGCGGATCGCGCAGGAGAAAGACGACGCCCGCGATGCCTCTCTGGCCCTGCGGGAACAGGCGCTGCGCTTTAGTGACCGGGCCGAATTTCCGTATGCGCTAAAACGCCGCTGGCTTGAGGAGTGGCAGGGTTTTGCCATCTACTGCCATCTGTTTTTGCATGCGCAAAAAGCCTTCTTCACCCTGCGCTTTGCCCGCGAGGTCGAAAACAGCTGGAGCATGCGTGAAATCTGCCAGATTAATATTCAGGAGCTGTATCGGAGTGCGTCTGAGATGGAAGACTACTGCACGAAACACGCCGATGCCTCGCCCGGATTGCACGTCCTGTTTGATGCCTCGCGGGTACGGGCGCTGGCGGATAGCCTGAGCGTCGAACTGAAAGCGTTGAAGGGCTAACGCCGCTCAAACTGTGATCAATATCACCTCATGCGATCGCGTTGCGTACTGCGCGCGCGATCGCCGTCACACGCCTTTTTTTCGTTTGCGATAAGGTGTGATCGTTATCACATCGTTTCTCTGCCGGTGGATCGCTTTGTGAGTGGTCAGGCAGATCCCGCCAATCCCCAATAATGGGTGCTCGTTTAATCACCGCAATCCGCTGATGATATACGCGTAATGTATTCGTCGTGGGAAGGTGAGGAAGAGATGTCACAGGGTGACTGGCAGTTATCACAGGGCGACGCGCTCACGCGTTTTCTGTTTTCAGAGGCGAAGGAAGCGCGCTTTGCTGAATTTTATACCGGAGAGGCGGGCGATCCGACGATCGACTATCACTTTCGCAATGGCTCCGGCCCGCAAGAGGACGCTTTCTGTCGCCGCGTATTTCGCCAGACGCATGCTCTGCGCGTGGTCGATCCCGCGCAGGCGCTGCCCTGTCATGAAGTGACCTTCACCGGCGAAAATGACACGGTCTCCTTTTCTGATTTCCGCCATTTACCTTTTCATCTTCAACGCTGGCTGACGGTCGATCTTTTTGCTCCCTACAGCGGAGAATTCAGGTTCCGGATCGGCACCTGCGGGGGCGTTCGGCTGTGGATTGAGAGCGAATTAGCGGCCTGCTTTACGCCGTTCACGCGCAATGCGATGCAGTATGTCGAGGTGACGCTGGGGTTAAAGGCGGGCAAAAACAGCCTGCTGATCCATCTTGATGAGCTGTTCGAACGCGACACGATATTTGCCCTGCAAATGATTTACCTGAGTGACACCGTCCTCGGCGTGGCGTTGCCTGGTAAAAGCGGGGCTATCGTCGATACCCTGAGTCAGTTTGCGCGCGGACTGCGCCCTGAGCTGGCCGCGTACAACCATACCGTGCGCCTGCACAGCAACGTTCCCGCGCCGGAGGGCATCCGTCTTCGCGCGCAGATCCGCGGGATGGGCAACGATAATTTCACCCCGCAAACCCTCGATTTTGGTGCGCTAAACGCGAAACAGAGCGAGCTGACTCTGCCATTGCCGCACGATATCGGCGAGGCACATTATCAGCTGCGCCTGACCCTGCAATGCGACGACCTGGCGCTGACGCGTCAGATGGGGATCAACGTGATGCCCGATGCGCCCGCGCTCACCCGCGCAAACACGCTTAACGGACGCAAACAGGAGGCGCTGCGCTATATCGCAGAAAACGGAATGGACCGCACCAGCCGCCTGCTGGCGATGATGCATTTGCGTGAGTACGGCCCGCAGTGTGAAAGCCTGCTGAACAGCACCCTGAAGCGCATCAGCGCGCGGGAAGATTGCTCTGATTTCTCGCTGGTGCCGCTGCTGTGGATTTGGCGCTATCACCAGGGGGAATACTTTCCTGCGCCACTGTGGCGGCGCGTCAAATCAACCCTGTTGGGCTATCGCTACTGGATCGACGAGCCGGGCTGCGATGTGATGTGGTTCTGGAGCGAAAACCACGCGCTGTGCTTCCATACCGCCCAATATCTGGCCGGGCAGTTTTTCCCGAACGAGCGTTTTATTGCCTCGGGTCGCAGCGGACGCGAGCAGCAGAGTATTGCCGAAGCGCGGCTGATGCAGTGGTTTGATGCGATTGAGGTTCACGGCTTCGTTGAGTGGAACTCCGCGCCCTATTATCCCGTGGATTATATTGGCTTGTTTGCGCTGTATCAGATGGCCGACAGCCAGCAGATTCGCACCCGTGCAGGCCAGCTGATTGACCGCCTGATGTTACAAAGCGCACTGCATTACCAGAGCGGAGTGGCCGCTGGCACGATGGGACGCGTTTACGAAAAAGAGCTGTTGGCCGGCATGTTGACCGAGCTTTCCGCTTACGGCGCGGTGGCCTGGGGCAACGGCGGATATAACCGCAAATGCGCCTCGCTGCCGCTGTTCTGCGCCAGCGACTACGTGCCGCCATCCGTATCGACAGAATACGCGACGATGACAGAGGGCGAGCTGTCCGCCTGGTACACCTGCGGCGGCGGCAACATCTGCGTGTGGAAAGCGCCAGGCGTCAGTTTGTCGTCGTGTGTCGATCACCATACCGGCGAGCCTGGCCATCAGCAACATCTTGTCGATCTGCAATTTGCCTCCCGTTTTGACGCCAAAATCTGGATAAATCATCCGGGCGAAGCCGAGCCAGGCGGCGAAAAACGTCCGTCGTTCTGGGCCGGAAACGGCGTGATGCCGCGCGTCACGCAGGTGGAAAACTGCGCGTTAATGCTCTGGCACATCGAACCGGAAAACGCCCTGCCGTGGACGCACATCCATTTACCCATCGACGCGTTTGAGCAGCTGATCGCGACGACGCACGCCCGCATCGTGCGTGCGGGTCAGGCATTTGCCGCGGTGCTGTGTTCCGCTCCTCTGCACACGATTGAGCAGGGATTAACGGCCGGAACCGAGTGTCGGGCCTTCGGGCGCGATGTGGCGTGGTATCTCGAAGCGGGTTACGGCGATGACGCGGCCTTTGCTGACTTCTGTACCGCCATCGCGGCACTTGAGCTGCATGTCGATGCGGCTACGCAGACGGCCACTTTGCGTCATCCGCAGCGGGGAGAGGTGAGGTTGACCGATTTCCCACCTTTTCCACCCCTGAACGGCGGTGAACCGCGCGTGGTACGCAAGGGAGTAACAGCATGAACAAGGAAGGGTTAACAAGCACGCTGGACCGCGTGGTGCGTGGTTTTTGTCGGCTGAAAAATCTCGACGAAGTGGGGACCAGCGACGGGTTTGCCATCCACTTTGAAGAGTGGGAGTGGGAAATCGGTGTCGGACTGTACGGCTTTTGGCGTTATGCCGCGTACCAGCAGGATACGGCGCTGCAACAGTCGATCCTCGGCTGGTATGACGCGCAGATCCGCAAAGGGCTGCCGGAAATGCAGATCAACACCACCGCGCCGATGATCGCATTGGCGCTGGTGGCGGGGCAGCAGCAGCGTCAGGATCTGCTGCAAACGGTGAATGACTGGGCCGACGCCCTGCTGCGCGATTTACCCAAAACCGAAGAGGGCGGTTTTCAGCATGTGGTGAAAGAGCAGCCGAATACCGGCCAGCTTTGGGATGACACGCTGTTTATGACCTGTCTGTTTCTTGGCGTGGCGGGCATCGTGCTCAATCGCCGCGATCTGATCGACGAAGCCGGATATCAGTTTTTGCTGCACACCCGCTACCTCAGCGATCCGGCCAGCGGGCTGTGGTATCACGGCTGGACGTTTGTCGATAAGCACCATTTTGCCGGGGCGTTTTGGGCGCGCGGTAACGCGTGGATCACCGTGGCGATCCCGGAGTTTATCGAACTGATGGGAGAGCATCTGGATACTGGCGTGCGCCGTTATCTGTCGCAGGTGGTGTCGCGGCAGGTGCGCACGCTGTGTGAACTGCAGGCTGACAACGGCATGTGGCATACGGTGCTCGACGATCCGCTCTCACCGCAGGAGTCGTCCGCCACGGCGGGGATCGCCTACGGCATGCTGCGCGGTGTGCGGATGGGCATTCTGGATGAAGCCGTGAGCGCGAACGCGCTGCGGGCATTTGACGCGGTGATGGCGCGTATTGACGACAACGGAATTGTCCTCGAAGCGTCACGCGGCACCATGCTGGGCTGGGATATTCAGTATTACTGCGATATCGCGATGGCCCCGGTTCCTTACGCTCAGGCGTTAACCATGCTGCTCCTGCTGGAGATGGAGCAGGGTGACTGGCCTGAAAAAACCTCTGTGACCTGACCCGCGAGAGCGGATAGCTGGAGATAATAATAAATGAAAAAACGCAATATCATGGGCGCCTTCCAGACGTTTGGCGGCGCGATGGCGGTCCCGATAGCCTTCCTGCCGTTTACCGGATTGCTGCTGGCCGTCACCAACATCCTGACCATGCCCGACATCATGGGCGATTTGGCCCATCCGGACTCTAACTTCTTCAAAGTGATGACCATTCTGAAGTCCGGCGGCTGGACAATATTCCGCAACTTCCCGCTGCTGTTTTGTATGGCGCTGCCGATTGGCCTGGCAAAATCGGCCCAGGCGCGCGCGGCGCTGGTGGCCTTTTTCTCCTACATGGCGTTTAACTATTTTACCAACGGGATGCTCACTTTCTGGGGCGCGGATTTTGGCGTGAACTTTAATCAGGAGGTTGGCGGGCAGAGCGGGCTGGCGCTGGTGGGAGGAATCAAAACGCTCGATACCAGCATCGTTTTTTCGCTGATCGTTGGCGGGATCGTCACCTGGATCCATAACCGCTTTTTCGAGAAAAAACTGCACGACTACTTCTCGATTTTCCAGGGCATGGCGCTGGTATTTATCATCTCCTTCTTCATCATGATCCCACTGGCGTGGCTGACCTGTCTGGTGTGGCCAAAAGTGCAGTTGGGCATTAATGCGATGCAGACGTTCTACATCGAAGCTGATGTACTGGGGATGGGGCTTTTTGCCTTTGTTGAACGCATTCTGGTGCCGACGGGATTGCACCGTTTTGTCTATTTCCCGTTCTTCTTCGGCCCGGCGGTCGTCGACGGTGGCCTGTACACTCACTGGATTGAGAACGTCTCGACTTATGCGGCCTCCAGCGTGCCGCTGCGCGAACAGTTCCCGGCGGGTGGTTATTCGCTTTACGGCAATATCAGCGTCTTTTGCTCGCTGGGCGCGGGGCTGGCGATTTATGCCACCGCCAATAAAAATCAGAAGAAAAAAGTGGCGGCACTGGTGGTTCCGGCGATTATCACCGCCATGAGCGTCGGGATCACCGAGCCGATTGAGTTCACCTATCTGTTTATTTCCCCGGTTCTGTATCTGTTAAATGCGCTGATTGGCGCGGTGCTGTGCATGGTGTTGTATATGGCCGGTGTGGTCGGTTTTATGGGCGGCGGGATGAACGATATGATCCTGTTTAACTGGATCTTCTACGCGCAAAACCATGCGCATCTGATCTGGATCCATCTGGCGATCGGCTTTGGCTTTGCGGCGATCAACTTTGTGGTCTTCCGCTACGTTATCCTCAGATACAACATCCTGACGCCGGGCCGCAGCGAGGATGAAGACGACGTGCGCCTTTATTCCAAACAGGATTACCGCGATAAAAAAGCGGCGGGAAAACAGCCCGACCGTGAGAAGGCGATTGCGATCCTGCACTGCGTTGGCGGGGCGGGAAATGTCGATACCATCAGTAACTGCCAGACGCGTCTTCGGCTGGTGATCAACGATCCGGCGCGGGTCATGGATGATAAAGCACTGAAAGCCGCCGGGGCGCTGGGGACCCTTCGCAACGGCAACAATCTGCAGATTGTGATCGGTCTGTCAGTGACGGTGGTGCGCGAGTTCTTTGAAGCGGAAGTGATCCGCGAGCGCGAGGCGGGAAGCGACGCGCCCACGCCACAGCCGGCGAGTTAAGTGAAAAACGGGGCATTGCGCCCCGTTTTAGTGTGATAAAAACGGCGGGATTTGCGACAGTAAAAACAGGATGAGTCCAATCGTTCCGCCGACCAGCGTCCCGTTAACGCGGATAAACTGTAAATCTTTACCGATATTCAGCTCAATCTGGCGCGACATGTCCTTCGCATCCCAGCCTTTGACCGTGTCGCTGATATGGCGCGTCAGGAACGCGGCAAAATCAGGCGCCACGCGATGCGCCGCCTGCTCCAGATGCTCGTTCAGCGAGGCGCGCAGGCTGGCATCGGCGACCAGCGTTTCACCAAACCACTGCCCGGCCCTGGCGATGCGCTGCTGCACGCGGGAGTCGTCGCTCTGCATATCAGCTTTCAGCCACGCGCGCAGGTCGGCCCACATCTCGCCCAGATAGCGGTTAAACGCCTCATCGTTCTTAAGATAGTGTTTGATGTTCTCGGCTTTGGTCGCCATCTCCGGATCGTTTTTCAGATTGTCGATGAGCTTCAGCGTGGCGCGATCAAACGCCTGGCGGATCTGGTGCGTGCGGTCGTGGCTGATATCATCCAGGATGGCGTTCACCGCATCGGAAACCAGCTCGGCGCTTTGATCGCCCAGCCATTCAGTGGGCAGCATCATGGCCTTGCGCGGATGTTCTGTTTTGAGCCAGTGAACGATCTGTGCGGCGATAAAATCCCGCGTGCTGTCGCGCTGAATCAGCGTAATCAGGCGGTTGATGATCGCGTCCAGCAGCACCTGATGGCGATTATTTTTGGTCATACTCTCCAGCATCAGCGCGCTGGTTTCGGTGAAATCGACTTTATCAATCGCCTTATGCACCGCGCGTTTCAGCAGACGCTGAATGCGTCCGTCGTCGGTCAGTTCCAGGAACCCACTCATCACCTGAATCAGATGCTGCCCGACGCGCTGCGCGTTATCCGGCTGGCTGAACCATTTGCCAATCAGCTGCGCCGGCTCATAGCGGCGGATGAGGGCCACTAGCGACTGGGTATCGAGAAATTTTTCCTGCACGAACAGGCCGAGATTGTCGCCAATCCGGTCTTTATTGCGCGGGATAATCGCCGTGTGACGAGAGATGAACGGAATAGGGACGCGTCGAAACAGCGCTACCACGGCGAACCAGTCCGCCAGCGCACCTACCATCGCCGCTTCGGCAATCGCCTTAATCCCGCGCACCCAAAACGTCTGCGGCAGGAACAGTGTGGCAATAAAAGTGGCAGCCGCAATCAGCAGCAGCGACAGCGCCAATAGCTTGGCGCGTTTGAGTTCAGCTAATTTTTCCATAGGGTTAAGGATAGAGCGGAACGCGGGCGGAGTGCAAAAATCTGTGGTTAGTCGCGCAGCGCCTGCACAAAACGGGTGAAAAAGTCTGGCTGCGGTTCGTCATACCATAGCGCATAGAGATCGGCGGGGATGGTCTCTTCGAGTTTCAGGAACACCACGCCTGGCCAGTGGATCAGCGCGCAAGATTCGGGTAACAGCGAGACACCGTTTCCGGTGCTCACCAGCGCCAGCGCGGTCTGCGGTTCAAAAACCTGATGCGTCACCAGCGGCGAGACGCCGAGTGCGAGACAGTGGTCATACACCTGACGGGCAAAATCGCTGCGCGCGAAGGAGAGGGAGATAAACGCCCGATCGGCCAGATCCTTCAGGGAGAGGGTGGCGCGGCGGCACAGCGGATCGCTTTCATGCACCGCCACGCATACGGTTTCACGCGCAAAGAGCTGGCAGCGGATCCTCGCTTCAACGTGAGGAATGACGTTGCGATTGATGGCGATATCAATTGTGCGGGCGAGCAACGCCCCGGTTTGTTCCTGCTGGCCGAGTTCATGCAGCGTCCAGTTGACGTCCGGATTGGACTCGCGAAAGGCTTTCATCCTGGTGAGCAGTGGCCCCCACATCGCGCTGCCAATGACCCCGATATTGATATGCTGCTTTTCGCTGCGACCAATCTGGCGCACGTAATTTAACGACTGCTCGGTGGCGCTCAGTAGCCTGTCGACCTCCGCTTTCAGCACTTTTCCGCCGTGAGTGAGCACCACTTTGCGGCTGGTTCGCTCAAAAAGAGCCACGCCGAGGATCTCCTCCAGCTCTTTGATTTGCATACTGAGCGGCGGCTGGGAGATATTCAGTTTTGCGGCGGCACGGCCAAAATGCAGCTCTTCGGCGAGGGTCTGGAAATAGCGCAACATCCGGAAACGGATACGGCTATTGGCCTGAGTATCAAGCATGACGGGTACCGAGAAAAAAGAGGGTGGCGATATCATGCAACCCCCTCTGGAGAGTGTCAAACCGCGGCCACTTCGCCCCGGTGCAGGCGTTCTGCGTTGCTGCAGGCGATAGCCGCAAGCAGGGTGATCATCAGCAGCGCATAAGCGCAGGTGGAAGCATTTACTGCGCCGTGCAGGCCGTAGCGGCTGTTTACCAGCGATGAAACGGTCGCAAACAGCAGGGTACCCACGGTGCCGCAGGTGAGCAGGGCGGAGATCAGCGTCGGCGAACTGCGGCTAACCTGCAGCGAGCCGTAGCTCATCAGGCCGGAGAACAGACCAGAATTAAAGAAGCCGAACGCGCCGCAGGCAATCATAATTAACGTGGTATTGGCGCTGTTGCTGATAAGCGCAATCGCGACCAGGCCGACGGTGGTACAGATCAGCAGGAAGGTGCGCAGTTTCATCCACTTCACGGTGAACTGATTGAGGAACAGCCCGGTCGCTTTCGCCACCCAGTAGACCGTGGTGTACAGCGCCGCCTGTTCTGGCAGCATCTGGAAACGCCACTGCAGATAGCCCGGCGTCCACATCGTGAAAATCGGCTCCGCCAGCAGGAACAGGAACAGCGCCCCGCACAGCAGCCACACGGAACGGCCCCACTGCTCTTGGCCGGAGGCTTTGTGCTGCGCGGGTTCCGGCGCTACGGTTGCCGGATAACGGCTGCGGAGTGTCAGGAGCAGCATCAGCACACCCAGCCCGCCCATGATGCCGTACATCGCCATCCAGCTCGCGCCCATTTTGAACAACCACGCCAGCAGAAAAGAGAGCGTCGCACCCGCCAGACTGAAGAAAAAGTCGGTGAAAATCAGGCTCGACGAACGGCTTTTTTCGTCGGGATTAATGCGTACCACCAGGTAGCTGCCGATGGTCATGAAAATCCCGCCGCAGGCGCCGATGACCGCGACCGCGATGCTGAACATGGTGAGCGTCGGGGTAACGAACAGCAGGGCGCTGATGAGAATGGTCAGCGCCGCGGCGATCACCAGCGGCTTTTGCAGGCCCCATTTTTTCATCAGAATGCCGCCGAGCATGATCGGCACGAACATGCCGATGTTCATCAGGGTAAACACCTGACCGATAAAGCTCGGGTTCTTATTGAACGCGGCACACAGCGGGCCGAGGACAATCCCCAGCGTCGAAACCAGGGCGCCGACGAAGTAGTAGCTCAGCCAGGAAATCGCGTTCAGGCTGCTGCGGGAGTAATTTTCTGACATCTGCATTTCTCCTGGCGGGCGCGTGGCCCGCCGCTGGACGGGAAGTTAGCGGCAGTTCTTCACGAACTGGCTAATCAGGCGAATGAAATCGTCGGTGACCATCGCCGCACATTTCAGGGTTTGTTCGTGGGAGAGCTCCACGTCGCTCAGGCCTTCCGCCATATTGGTGATGGCCGATACGGCCAGCACTTTCAGGCCGCAGTGGCGTGCGACAATCACTTCCGGCACCACCGACATGCCGACCACGTCGCCGCCCATATTTTGCATCATGCGGATTTCTGCCGCGGTTTCGAAGTTAGGCCCCGGATAGGAGACGAACACGCCTTCGTGCAGCGTGAGACCTAAATCGTTCGCGGTATGATGCAGTTTTTCGCGCAGGTCTTTGTCGTAGGCGTTAGCGAGGCTAAAGAAGCGCGGGCCAAAACGATCGTCGTTCGGTCCGACCAGCGGCGTGGACGGCATGGTATTGATGTGGTCGTTCAGCGCCACCAGGCTGCCCGCCGGGATAGCCGGATTGAGCGATCCCGCCGCGTTGGTGCAAAACATAAATTCGCAGCCAAGCAGCTTAAAAGTGCGCACCGCATGGGTCATGATGCCCATTCCGACGCCTTCGTAGAAATGACCGCGGCCCTTCATGCAGATGAGATCCACGCCGTGCAGCGAGCCCATCACCACTTCCCCCGCATGGCCAATCACGGTACTGACCGGAAAGCCCGGTAATTTCTCGTAAGAGATAACGGTTTTGTTCTCAAGCTTATCTGCCAGCACGCCGAGGCCAGATCCGAGAATAAACGCAATGCGTGGTTTAAAGTCGGGTTTGGCATTACGAAGGATTTCAACGGCTTCGTATGGGGTGTTGTTAATGACCGAATGAGACATCAGTAGCTCCTGAATAAGATGGGTATGTGCCCATTCTGCGAAGCGCGCGATTGCTAATCCAATTGCATATACGCAGTTATTGATTCGATTTTATGAATGAATTGAGAGCTGCGAACAACGGATGTTTTTTGTTTCAGTGGCTTACAAAAAAAGGACGTTTAGCGCGTTGGTTGGTCAGGGAAAAATAAGAAGTTGAATTGTGATGGGGTTCACTAGGAGGGATAAGCGATGGAATACAACTCCGGCAAGCGAAGAGCTGGCCAGGTTCAAAAGCCTGACGAATTAAATAGCACACTGTTACTGCGCACTGTGCAATAAAAATATAAAAGGAATCATTCATTATTGGATAAAAGTCAGTAATCATTTCAGTGTTATTTACCCTCGCTTAAAAACTATTAAATCGCAGTTAACATTCTTTAACTTTACGTGCATTTTTGAAAATAAGATCTGTAATCATTTTTCAAATAAGGCGTACGATGAACGGAAGGTAAAAACAGGGATGATTAAATGGCTTTTCTCCTCGTAACGAATATTTATCGCTTTTCATGCAGTCGGAAATGATGTTTTCTGAGACGGAAAACCTTGAGGTACAGGACAGAATGCTGCGAACGAAATCGGCGAAACTTTATGCCAAAGTGGAGTTCGTCCGGGAAAATAACAAAATTGTGGGTTATGTTATTTCAACTGTAAATGTAGTCTTGTCCGGCGTTGAAATAGCTGTTGGTCTAACTCTCATCGGTTCTATGACGCCCTTGGGCGTTCTTGCTGGTGCGGTTCTGGTTACTGATGGTGCAAACGGCATAAGCAAAGAAATTGCACATTACGCAATGGATAACAAAACCTCGGAAGGGTTGATTGCTGATGCAGCTATTTCCACCGCGGAATTCATGGGGTTCAGCCGTAATAGCGGGTTGGGGATCTATAAATCAATCTCGCTCGCTGCAAATACATATAGCATATTCGGTCTGTTCAGACGCCCCGGAACCTGGCGTCTATTTCGGTATCTGCCGGCCGATTATTATCGTAAAGTGAGCACCATGAGCCGTCCAAAGCTCACAATGAAAATTGTAGGTTATGGGGTTAAATCTAAGGTCATTTTTGACCTTATGTCTGTTACCGACTCGGTTCAGAATTAGTTGGCAGTCTTCGATAACGCCATGATTTGTATGCGAGTTTTGCCGGGGCTATATACCATATAAAAGGCAATACAATTGCAAGTGTGGCTGCAAGCGTGATGCTGGTATTGATAGATGCCAGCATCAACGTGATAGCCAGTATGCTTAAGGCCACGATAGTAACCCATTTCGATGCGATAAAGCGGTTTGCAAGATCATGAGTTATGGAATCCAGTGATCCGCCATAATTAGCCAAATTGTTCTTCAGTTTTTGTAGCTCTGCATGGCTAAACCCTGACTTAAGTAGTGCAGTCTCACTCACTTTCATCGCATTCCACCTTTTATCCTTAAAATGTAGACACCTCTAAGTAGCGAGTATACACAAAATCGCAGATAAATTGGGATCATCCCTAACCACTGAAAGGTTGTTTTTGGTGATTAAAAAATTTATTCCTGATTGTGTGCAGCTAACATTCTTTAACTTTACGTGCATTTCTGAAATAAGATGTGTAATCCTTTTTCAAATAACGCGTACGATGAACGTAAGGTAAAAACAGGGATGATTAAATGGCTACGGTTGAGGAACTAAAAGGAACCTACTAAATGACTATTTTCCTTGTAGCAGTTATTCATTACTCTTCTTGTAATCAGGAAAGGATACTCCGCAGATATGAAAACCTCTGCCAGCGTTACATTGGCTATTCTCGCTGTTATCACTGTGGGGGCGGTTTACCTATGGCCGTATGTCAAAATGGATTTCACCGAAAGCGCGAGTTACACGGAACAGGATAAACGGGAGTACGAATTTTTTACGCCTGATATTTTGAAGAACATGCCTCGTGTGTCAGACCATTACCAGTTTGGGTACTCCAACGTCTCCGGTCCGGATCTCCTTATCTATGAGGTGACGTTTTCTGGAACGACTCATACCAGCAGAATTAATCATTACCTTCAGAAAAACGGCTTCAGGCGTCTCGGTAGCTGCGATATCGACGGAGAATGCTGGCAAGGAGATGAGCCCGGTATGTCAGTCTCCGTGAGCATCAACGCTAAATCAGAAATAATCATTGTGTCGGTGATGGATAAATCATAATTATTTGATGATGCTTGTGATTTTTAGCGCCTGAGAGTCACTCAGGCGTATAAACGCCCTGTGTCATGATATTTCAGATGTTGTCCGGCAAAAAAATTACGTGCTTTTCAACATATCAAACACCACGCGCGCAAATCCTCTCGCCAGCTCCGGATTCGACAAATACTGCATCATCATTTCTTGCTGAGCGTCGTTACTGTCCATTACGGCATTATCAATCGCTTTTGGGAAATCGCCGAGCATCGCTTGTTCACGCGTGTTATTGGCTATCTGAATCATTACCGCCTGGTTTTCTGAGAGTTTGTCGCGCACGGTAAAGGCGTAGTTGATCATGTCTTTTTCACTAAGGTTATTGGTCATAAACAGTTCGTTCAGACGCGCCAGAATAGTCGACAAAAACTCTTCTTTCTTATCCTTAGGCTTTGCTGAGCCCACATCATTGCCCGGTGCGATGGTGTACTCTTCTGCATCTTCCTGCAATTTAAGATGCTGTTCGTGCAGCTTTGATAAGCGGTAATGGCTCATCTCGACGTTGCTTAAATCAATCTCGTCTTCTGTTATTCTCTGCTCATGAAGCAGCGGGCGCAGGTGGCGGGAAAACAGGCTCAGCTTCTCTAAACTTTTGTCATCATAAGCGACCAGTTGCGACATAAATTCGTAGAATCGAACAAAGCTGCCCAGATCTTTTTTGAAAATATCCAGCTTATCCTTTTCCTGTTTACAGGCCTTAAAGCTGTTCTCTGCGTTTGTGATTAGCACCACATCGGCAGTTTTTTTGGTGCGTTCAAACATCTCTTTTGCCAGCACATATGCATCAATGGCGGAGGTATAGCGATGTTTCCAGCGCTCAACCGCAGGCTTGCAGATATTGCTGATTGTCGCGTTGGATTTATTTTTGGTGAAGAAGGCGTCGCAGAATTGTTCTACTTCGGTCCACAGGAAAATACCGCTGCTGCGTAGCTTTTCGAACAGCTCAAAGACTAATTGCGGATCGCTGACATCCGTCAGTTCCGCCGTTTGATAGTAGGGCTGGAAGGCTGCCAGAATGTCATCCGGTTCGTTATAGAAATCCAGTACAAAAGTGCCGGACTGCGCTTTGCCCGGATAGATACGATTCAGCCGTGATAATGTCTGAACGCACTCCACCCCGCCCAGCGCTTTATCCACGTACATCGCGCACAGCTTAGGCTGATCAAAACCGGTCTGGAACTTATTCGCGACCAGCATCACCTGATAGTCATCGCTGTCGAATGCTATACGCATTTCCCGGCCTTTTAGGCCATGGTTCATGTTGTTTTCGGTAAATTTCTGATTTAACAGCCCAAAGCTATTGTGATCGTTTTCTGCAAATTCCACTTCGCCAGAAAACGCGACCATCGCGCTAATTTTCGAATAATGGTTATCCGCTATGTATTTATCAAACGCCAGCTTGTAGCGCACCGCCGCTTTGCGCGAGCTGGTAACAACCATCGCCTTGGCCTGTCCCCCCAGCAGATTCATCACATGCTTTTTAAAGTGCTCGACAATCACTTTTACTTTTTGTGAGACGTTATGTTCGTGCAGAGCAACCCACTGATTGAGCTTGATTTTGGCCTTTTTGCTGTCCACTTCACGGTCAGGATCGTTCAGTTTTTGCAGCAGCTTATAGGCCACTTTGTAGTTGGTGTAATTCTTCAGAACATCCAGAATAAAACCCTCTTCGATGGCCTGGCGCATGGAATAAACGTGGAACGCCTCGGGTTTATTGGTTTTCGAGGCCGGTTCAAGCGGATGAGGGCGGCGGCCAAACAGCTCCAGCGTTTTGGCTTTTGGCGTGGCGGTAAAGGCATAGTAATTGAGATTACTGCTGCCCCGACGCGCGGCGATGGTGGCATCCAGAATGTCATCCGACGACAGCACCGCATCGTCATTCACTTCTTCTGTCATCAGCACTTCTTTAAGCTGGCGAGCGGTAGAACCACTTTGTGATGAGTGCGCCTCATCGGCAATCACCGCGTATTTACGCTGCTTGAGGCTGACGCTGTTTTCGATGGCTTTCAGGACGAACGGAAAAGTCTGGATGGTGACGATGATGATCGGCTGAGAGTTTTCCAGCGCGCTGGCGAGTTTTTCCGACTTCGTGCCATCGCCTTCTTTGTTGTTAATGCGCCCGACCACGCCGTCCGCATGTTCAAACTGATAAATGGTGTCCTGAAGCTGATCGTCCAGCACCGTGCGGTCTGTCACCACGATCACCGAGTGGAACTGCTTTTCGCCATTTCGATCATAGAGGGTGGAAAGCTGATGGGCGGTCCAGGCGATAGAGTTAGATTTTCCGGAACCGGCGCTGTGCTGGATAAGGTATTTCTGGCCGGTGTCTTCCATTGCTGCCGCAATTATCAGCTTATTCACCACGTCCCACTGATGATAGCGGGGGAAGATCAGGCTCTCTTTTTTCACTTTCAGGCCGTTCCAGTCCTCCTTCTCTTCGATTTGCAAATGGACGAAACTGGCGAGTATTTTCAGCAAATTATTCGGGAGCAGCACCTCTTTCCACAGGTAGCTGGTTGCGTAATCATTTTTATTTTGTGGAATATCGTTTCCCGCGCCGCCGTCTTTGGTGCCTTTGTTAAAGGGCAGGAAGAAGGTGTCATCTCCGGCCAGCCTGGTGGCCATAAATACCTCATACTGGCTGACGGCAAAGTGCACCAGTGCACCACGTTTAAAGGCCAGAAGCGGTTCCGGTTTGTTGGTTGCCGGATCTTTCGGCAAACGCGTTTTCTTATACTGGGTGACGGCGTTTTGCACTGCCTGTTTAAATTCAGACTTTAACTCCAGCGTTGCCACCGGAAGTCCGTTCACAAACAGCACCAGATCGATACGCCATTGCTTCGCCTTGACGCCAGTCTCGTCGAGCGCCGCTTTCGAGGCGTGCGGGCTGTAAACCAGCTCCGGCACTACGCGGCAGATGTTTTGTTGATAGCGTGCGAGCGTTTCCGGGTTGAGATTATGCTCGGGCCTGAACTGACACAGAGAAAAACGGGCGTTGTGACTTCTGATCCCATGACGCAAGACGCCGAGCGTTCCGTAAGTGCGCGACAGCCTGTCGGTGGCGTTGATATCGGCTTTTTTCAGCTGCGCCACCAGCGTATCGAGGAAATAGCGTTCAGTATCGCTGGGGAAAATTTTGCTAAATTTCTCCCATTCCAGCGGCTGAGTTTTTTGCACAAAGGCGATGGCATCCTGCGAGTACAGCGCACGCTCGCGGTCATAGCCTTCCGATTTGCCGCAAAGCCAGCCGTTTTCCTGTAGCTGAGTAAAAATATCATCCTGAAAAATCCGCTCTTTGGTGGTGTCGATACTCATGCCAGCGCCTCCTCTGCCATTTCATCTTCGACTGTTTGTGGCGGACTTTCTGGGGCAACCCAGTCGCGCACGTCGATTTTGCCGGTAACGGCAGCGGAGATAAGGGCGGTGCGGCGTTCTTTCAGGAGTTCAATTTGTTGAAGTTGTTTGTCGATTAGGGTATCGATTTTTGCAGTTTGGTAGTCGAGAAAATTAGCAATATTCTTTTGTTCATTTTCAGAGGGAAGCCATATCGATATATTTCGTAGAATAGCTTGAGTAACACTAAAAACTTTAACACCCTTGACCGAGTTTCTGATTTGTGTTCGTAATTCTTGGCAATCCAAGAGGTAGGCATAGAAACGAAAGTTATTTCTAATGTATGGACGGATTATGATTGTATGATATCCAGCAAATACTCTGTCATCACTGATTAATTGGGTGAAATTTCCTGAGCCTTCAAGATCCTCTGAAGTATCGGCAAATATAATATCACCCTTCAATAAAAGAGAATCAGTATGGTCTTTGAGATAGTTATTGCTTACGCGTTTTAAAAGATGAATGCGAGGGTCCACTTCAAAACCGTATCTAGAATGTATTTCGCCATAATTGAGGCATGGAACTCCTTCATCCAAAAGATGTTCTTTTGTAATGGTTAAACCCTTTCCAAAAGAAAACTTGTAACGTACCTTGCTCAACTCCCAATAATCTGGGATCTCCCCCAACCACTCAACCCCAGAATCTTTCATCGGTGCATCAGAGTTTAGCCCTTTAGTCACGGCATGGCTAATCACTGCCTGACGCTTTTCTTTTAGTAGTTCAATAAGTTGTTGTTGTTTCTCGATCAGGTTATCGATTTTTGCGGTTTCGTGATCGAGGAAGACAGCGATTACATTTTGTTCCTGAATTGAAGTTAATGGTAGGTTGAGCACACTGAATTGCTCATAATTAATTGATTTACCATCCCTTAAGCTGTCTGTAGACGACTGTAATGCAGCGATGAAAGGTGTACTTTTAAAAATATAACGATAATAGCCATGACTAATAGGTTTGGAGTTTTTCAGTACAGTATATGCGGGCGACACACACCCAGTGTACCGACTATATTCAATACCGCCTTCAAAGCTACGTAAACTTATAACAAAATTATTAGCTTCCACATGTCGAAAAAAGTCCGTTCCTTTTAATGCAAGCATCACTTTTGAGTCATTTAGTTGCATCATTAAGGACTGGGGAATTACTCCATATTTTTGGCTTGCTGCGAGTTGCTCGTCACATTTATATGCTAATGTACGCATGCTTTGAAACATGCGTTTTCCGGATAATATTTCCCAATGCCTTGGGATTTCCCCCAGCCACTCAACCCCAGAATCCTTATATTCCGGATACGTTTTATATTTAGCCATCAGGAGTGTACCTCCTGAAGCAGCTGCATAATCTCGGCGCTAATGGCGTCGAGATCGGCGTCGATCTCTGCTAGCGGGCGAGGCGGTTTATAAACGTAAAAATGGCGGTTAAACGGAATTTCGTAGCCGACAATGCCTACTTCATTGTCTTTGGCATCGCGCTTATCGGCGTTGATCCAGGCGTCGGCGACGTGCGGTAGAACTTCGGCCTTAACGTAGTTTTCAATCAGTTCGCTGGTGGCCAGCGCCGGGTTGAGCGGGACGTTTTCGTTATCACGCAGATCGCCGTCCTGCTCGAACTCCACCACTTTGCCCTGGTATTCAAATGCCCCGTACAGCGGCTGGGCGGCTTCTTTCAGCTCCTTTTTCACCACCGGCTCAGCTGCCGGATTTTTACGGGTGATCGCTTCGATTAACTGTTTGTTTTCTTTGGTATCGAGCTTAACGCCTGCGGTTTTGATCGCGCCTTTCAACGTGAGCTGAAACTGATTGAAATCGTTGCTGGCCTGCGATTTACCGCCTTCGGCAAAACTTAGCGCGGTCTGGATGTGCTGCGCTTTGCACATGAGTTCGCGCTGCGCCAGCCACAGTTTGTTGTCGAGCAGATCTTTAATCTGCTTCTCTTTCAGCTCCGCAAATTCTGCTTTGATAATCGCGCGGGCTTCAACGTCAATATCCGTAAAGTCGCCATAATTAGCCTCCTGCCACTGGGGCGCGAAGGCTTCATACAGGCACTCCATCGGCGCATTAAAGGGCTTTGGCGCAAAGCGCAGGCTGGCGATCGCCTCGTCTGTGACCTGGGCTGACAGGCGCAGCGGGCGTTCGATAGTCAGGCGACGATAGCCAAAATCGGTGCTGCGAAAGATTTTGCTGGCGAAGGTTTTCAGCGTTTCGGTTTTGGCGCTGGCAGGCTGGCGGCCACGGCTGGATTTTTGTTCAGGCGCTTTCTCAAGCCCTAAGTCGACAAGCGAGGTGGCCTCCAGTACGGCAAAATCGCCAAACGTGCGGGTGATCAGCCTGATGTCATCCTCGCCCATCAGATTGCGTTTGGAGCCGAGAGATTTACGCATCTTGCCGCACAGGCTGCTGCCATCGATCAGCTGCACTTTGCCTTTACGTTCCGGCGATTTTTTGTTCGACAGGATCCAGACGTAGGTCGCGATGCCGGTGTTGTAGAACATGTCCGTCGGCAGGGCTACAATCCCTTCCAGCAGATCGGCTTCCAGAATGTAGCGGCGAATTTCACTCTCGCCGCTGCCCGCGCCACCGGTAAACAGCGGAGAACCATTGAGGATAATCCCGATGCGTCCGCCGTTGCCCTGTGAACCCTCAACAGGATCGCTATCCCGCATCTTGCTGATCAGGTGCAGCAGAAACAGCAGCGACCCATCCGACACGCGGGGCAGACCCGGGCCAAACCGGCCGCCGAAACCCTTTTGCAGATGCTCGTCGTTGATCTCGCCTTCGATCTTTTTCCAGTCCACGCCAAACGGCGGGTTGGAGAGCATGTAGTCGAACTGATCTTTGGGAAGTTGATCGTTAGAGAGGGTATTGCCGAGTTTGATCAGGCTGACGTCCTGGCCTTTGATCAGCATGTCGGCTTTGCAAATGGCCCAGGATTCCGGGTTCAGCTCCTGACCAAAAGCGCGCATCACCGCGTGAGGGTTAAGCTCGTGGACGTATTCCATGCCAGAGGAGAGAAACCCGCCCGTACCCGCCGTGGGGTCGTAGATCGTGCGGATAATGCCTTTTTTCGACAGGGCGTCGTCATCTTCCATAAAGACCAGCGACGTGGTCAGTCTCACGATATCACGCGGGGTGAAATGCTCACCGGCGGTTTCATTAGAGCTTTCGGCAAAGCGGCGGATAAGCTCCTCAAAAACCAGCCCCATTTCGTGGTTTGATATTGCCTGGGGGCTGAGATCGGTCGTGGCAAATTTCTGCACAACCTTGTAGAGCAAGTTGGCCTCATTCAGCAGGCTGATAAATTCGCTGAATTTAAAGTGTTCGAAGATCTCACGAGCGTCTCTGGAGAAGCTCTGAATATAGTGTTCGAGGTTGGCCTGAATATCATAATGCCCCATCCGACCCAGATCCATGGGCGAGGCGTTGAAGAATATCAGGCCGTCTGTCGCACGCAGGATCAGCTTCTCTTTCGCCTCCTCCGGCAGGCTCATCTTGCGGGTTTTTTCCGCCTCCACAATGACGGCATTTTTGGATTTCTCAAGTACACATTCAAGACGGCGAAGCAGAGTGAAGGGAAGGATAATTCGGCCATATTGCGACTGTTTAAAATCACCGCGCAGGAGATCGGCGACAGACCAAATAAAGGCGGCTGTTCGTGAAAAAGAGTGGGAGGTCATCAAAGCGTTCCTTGCGTCAAGCAAATGTCTTGCTTTTGTGTCTGTAAACAGACCTCTTTTTAACAGATACAATTTGATTGATCATTATTTTTATGATCATTATCAATAGCTTAAGTTTATTGTTTTGTGTAAATGATCTGATTAATGAATATATTGAGCGGAATTAAAAGATATTTAACTGAGTCTGAAACGTTCATGTCGGTATCTTGCAAAATATTTCCTAAGAACACTCCGGATATACCCAACTTTACGCCCGGCCTCAGTCATCTTGACTACCCTTAATAGCCTGAACGGAAATTAAGGAGACCTACATGGCTTACCAGACAGTGAATCCTGCTACTAACCAGCTCGTCAAAGAGTACAAATCGCATACCGATGCTGACGTCGAAGCGGCGCTGAAAACCGCCGATGCGCTTTACCATTCCGAATGGGCGAAAGGGGATATCGGGCAGCGCTTACCTGTCCTGCATAAGCTCGCGGATCTCATCGACAGCCGGACAGAAGAGCTGGCGAAAATTGCCAGTCAGGAGATGGGGAAACTCATCGAACAAAGTCGTGGAGAGGTGAAACTCTGCGCGCAAATCGCACGTTATTATGCGGATAACGCGACGCAATTTCTGGCTCCGGTGACCTATAAAACGGAGCTGGGCGACGCGTGGGTGGAGCATCATCCCATCGGTGTGGTGATGGCCGTTGAACCGTGGAACTTCCCGTTCTATCAGCTGATGCGCGTACTGGCGCCTAACCTGGCAGCAGGTAACCCGGTGATCGCAAAACATGCCAGCATCGTCCCCCACTGTGCCGAAGCCTTTGCGCATCTGGTTCGCGAGGCGGGAGCGCCGGACGGCGCGTGGACTAACCTGTTTATTTCTCAGGATCAGGTGGCGAATATCATCGCCGATCCGCGTGTGCAGGGGGCGGCTCTGACCGGCTCGGAAAAAGCCGGTAGCGTAGTGGCCGCGCAGGCGGCGAAGCACATCAAAAAATCGACCCTCGAACTGGGCGGTAACGATGTGTTTGTGGTTCTCGACGACGCCGATCTGGATAACGCGGTGAAAATCGGCGTTAATGCGCGTCTCAATAACGCCGGGCAGGTCTGTACGGCGGCTAAACGCTTTATTCTTCATGAAAAAGTGGCGGAGCAGTTCCTGACTAAATTCACCGAAGCTTTTGGAAAGGTGAAGATCGGCGATCCGCTGGATGAGAACACCACGCTGGGACCGTTGTCGTCGAAAGACGCTCTGGAAACCCTGACCAAACAGGTCAACGAGGCGGTGAAGAACGGCGCGAAGCTTCACTTCGGCGGTAAGCCGGTGCAGCGTGAAGGTAACTTCTTTGAGCCGACGATACTGACCCATATTTCCCGTGATAATCCTGCGTACTTTGAAGAGTTCTTTGGCCCGGTAGCGCAGATTTATGTGGTCAAAAACGATGACGAAGCGGTGAGCCTGGCGAACGATTCCCACTATGGCCTTGGCGGTGCGGTATTCAGCAAGGATATCGAACGAGCGAAGAAAATGGCGTCGCGAATTGAAACCGGTATGGTGTATATCAACTGGCTGACCGATACCGCGGCGGAGCTGCCGTTTGGCGGCGTGAAGCGTTCCGGGTACGGGCGCGAGCTGTCGGATCTGGGGATTAAAGAGTTCGTGAACCAGAAACTGGTGGTTGTGCGTCAGTAAAATCCGCGTATAAAAAAACCTGCCATCTGGCAGGTTTTTTTTGGTCCGTTCGGAGGTGTTAGAAGCTTACGCCGCCGCCCACATAGACACCGTCAATCAGAGTGTGGTTTGGACGGCCGTCTTTGCCATCAACGCTTACGTGGCGGTAACCCACTTTCAGCGTAACCGGTTTAACAGGGGCCCAGCTTACGCCGCCGTTGGCTTCTACGTAGTTTTTCACGCTGTTGTTCAGGCCGTCTGGGGCGACATAACCTTCACCGAACACATTAATGCTGTCGGTCAGGGCAACATTCACGCCGCCACCGAATGGGAAGGCTACACCGTTATCGCCTTTTTTCGGTCCGAGGTAGATGGCTTTCGCACCGGCATTCAGCATTACCGGGCCAACTTCCAGGTTATAACCTGCACCCACACCGCCCGTCTGAGTACCGTCATCGGTATTTTTCAGCCAGTTGGTTTCGGCGTAAATACCGGATGAGGATTTACCCATTTCAATATTTAAATTGGTGAAGTTTTTTCCCTGTTCAATGGAAGCGCCCATCGCCATCGCGGAACCGGAAACAGCAGTCAGAACAGAAAGCAGAATGAAGTTAATCTTTTTCATGGTTAAATCCTCGTCATCAAATTAATCTGGGGATACCTTAACAAGGGATGTTTATGACTGCAAATGTGACGAAACTCGCGGTTTTATCCTGATTTCGCTATAAAAATGTGTTTTTGATGTTAAGCGAGCGTTGAATTGTGACGGCGTCAACCCATAATCTTTTCGTGTTTAGATTACGTTTTATTTATTGGCTAAACAGCAGTTGAACGTGGCCGGATTAATCGTTTGAAGAGAATTAATTAGGATTTTTATTATTTAAAATAAGTTCTGAAAATAACGTAACATTACATTTCTGGAAACGATATTACGCTTATTTGATATAAACCGCCCCGAAGAAAGGGCGGTTTGAGTCCTGAGATCAGGATTTAAGCGATGCAAATCCCGCCCGAATCTCTTCTTCCGGCAGTTGAATACCGATAAACACCATGATGCTGTGCGGCGCTTCGTCGCCCCAGGGACGGTCCCAGTCGGCGCTGTAGAGGCGCTGTACGCCCTGGAACAGCAGACGGTTGGGTTCGCCGTCGATCCACAGCATGCCTTTATAGCGCAGCAGTTTGTCGGCAAACGACAGCAGCAGATTTTCCATCACGCGGGAGACGTCGCTGATATTCACCGGGTAGTCCAGTTCGACCACAATCGACGAGACGTCGTTTTGCTTATCGGCGATAAAGTGAAAACGTGGCGCAGAGGTGACCTTCTCTTCCAGCATAAAGCCGTTGGTGTTAAACAGCTGTGCGAGGTCGATATCGCCGTGGGTGACGGTAAAGACTGGCGCGCGGGCGTTGATGCGCGCCAGACGTTCACGCAGTGCCGTCGCGTCTCCCGCGACGTCGGTTTTGGTGAGCAGGATGCGGTCGGCATAACCCACCTGCGACTGCGCGATGGTGAACTGGTTCATCTGTTCGTCGGCATGGACCGCGTCCACCAGCGCAATCACGCCGTCCAGCAGATAGCGCTGACAGAGGATCTCATGCGAGAAAAAGGTCTGAATAATCGGGCCGGGATCGGCCATGCCGGTACATTCGATAACCAGACGGTCGAAAGCGATCTCACCGCGGTCGCGGCTGTCGACGAGGTCGAGCAGGGCGTTTTCCAGTTCGTTTGAGCGGGTGCAGCAGATACAGCCGTTGGTCAGCGTTTTGATCTGCGTGGCGCGATCGCCAATCAGCTGATCGTCCACGGAGACTTCGCCAAATTCGTTTTCGATTACGGCGATTTTAAAACCGTGCTGTTCATTCAGGATATGGCGTAACAGAGTGGTTTTGCCCGCGCCGAGAAAGCCGGTAAGAAGGGTTACTGCAATCGGTGTCATGTTCTCTCCTTTAGCAGCAGCGCACGCCGCCTTTGCCATCACCGCCATAGCGCGCTTGCTGGCGTTCACGGAAGAATTCGGTATAGGTCATGTACGGTTTATCCGGATGGTTGGTCTGCATATGCTCAACGTAGTTGTCATAGTCCGGAATACCAATCAGCATTTTCGCCGCCTGACCAAGATATTTTTTTGCTTCGCCTAAGTTACCAAACATTGTGCCATCCAGATATGCGTAAAGCCCGGCGATGTGAGTCCACCGGGCGTTGTTTCCCCTCACCCACCCCCTCTTCCCAAGGGGAGAGGGGACTGCTCGGGGCGGTTTTCACCCTCGCCGCTATGGGGAGAGGGCCGGGGTGAGGGGCGATGTTGCGTTAGTGGTGTGAAGAGGTTTTCACGCCGCCTTCCGGCACCGGAACATACGGTGTCTCTTTATCGGTTCGCACATCGGTGTTGCGCACTTTCATCCAGGTTTTGATGCCATAGAAGATAATGCTGTACACCACCACCAGGAACAGAACACTCAGACCCGCGTTGGTGTAGTTATTCACCACGATATGGTTCATGTTAGCAATCTGCTGTGCGGTCAGGTCACCGCCGCCTGCGGCAATCTTCTCTTTGTACTGGTTCGCCATGTAAAGGAAGCCTTCCAGCTGCGGGTTGCTACTGAACAGTTTCAGACCCAGCGCCCAGGTGGTGCAAAGCAGCAACCACAGAGCCGGAACCACGGTGACCCAGATGTATTTGGTGCGTTTCATTTTCACCAGAACCACGGTACCGAGAACCAGAGCTACGGCTGCCAGCATCTGGTTAGAGATACCGAACAGCGGCCACAGGCTCTTGACGCCGCCCAGCGGATCAACCACGCCCTGATACAGCAGATAGCCCCACAGACCGACGCAGCCCGCAGTACCCAGCACGCCCGCCACCAGTGAGTCGGTTTTTTTCAGGAACGGAACAAAGTTGCCGAGCAAATCCTGCAGCATGAAGCGGCCCGCCCTCGTGCCCGCATCCAGGGCGGTGAGGATGAACAGTGCTTCAAACAGAATACCGAAGTGATACCAGAAGCCCATATCAGCCCACGGTAGCACTTTGTGGAACACGTGTGCGATACCGACAGCCAGGGTTGGTGCGCCACCGGCACGGTTCAGAATCGACGGTTCACCGATATCTTTCGCCGTCTGCATAATCTGTTCAGGCGAAATGACAAAGCCCCAGGAGCTGACGGTCGCCGCTGCGTGCGCGCTGGCATCTTTCAGCTGCGCCATGATCAGCGCGGCATTATCGCCACCCATCTCATGCAGGTTAGGCATGGTGATACCCAGGCCCGCAGGCGGGGTGTTCATCGCAAAGTACAGACCCGGTTCGATGATAGACGCGGCAACCAGCGCCATGATCGCCACGAAAGACTCCATCAGCATCGCGCCGTAACCGATAAAGCGTGCGTCGGTTTCGTTGGCCATCAGCTTCGGCGTAGTGCCGGAGGCGATGAGCGCATGGAAGCCAGAAACAGCGCCACAGGCGATGGTGATAAACAGGAACGGGAACAGCGCGCCTTTCCACAGTGGACCAGTACCGTCAATGTACTGGGTCACGGCTGGCATTTTCAGTTCCGGGTTGATGATCACGATACCGATCGCCAGACCGACGATGACGCCGATTTTGAGGAACGTCGCCAGATAATCACGCGGGGCCAGAATCAGCCAGACCGGCAGCAGCGCAGAGATAAAGGCGTAGCCGATCAGTGCGAAGGTAATAGTGGTGTCTTTAAAGGTCAGCGCCGGGCCCCAGTACGGGTCGTGCGCGATAATGCCACCAAAGTAAATGGATGCGACCAACAGCACGATGCCAATCACCGACACTTCGCCGACGCGGCCCGGGCGGATAAAGCGCATGTAAATACCCATGAACAGCGCAATCGGCACGGTGGAGCAGACGGTAAAGACGCCCCACGGGCTTTCTGCCAGGGCTTTCACCACGATCAGCGCCAGCACCGCGAGGATGATGATCATAATCAG
Organism: Lelliottia sp. CFBP8978; assembly: GCF_034046055.2. Taxonomy (NCBI): domain Bacteria; kingdom Pseudomonadati; phylum Pseudomonadota; class Gammaproteobacteria; order Enterobacterales; family Enterobacteriaceae; genus Lelliottia; species Lelliottia sp. CFBP8978. The sequence goes on from NZ_CM188253.1 coordinate 651,205, forward strand.
GAAGCAGCCGAACAGGGCAATGGTCCCCGGCACGCGGCCCATCTCTTCTTTGATCATTTCACCCAGGGACGCGCCGTTACGGCGGGTCGAGATAAACAGCACCATGAAGTCCTGTACCGCACCCGCCAGCACCACGCCTGCGAGCAGCCACAGCGTGCCTGGCAGATAGCCCATCTGCGCGGCAAGTACCGGCCCAACCAGCGGACCCGCACCGGCAATAGCGGCAAAGTGGTGGCCAAAAAGCACATAGCGGTTTGTCGGAACATAGTTCAGGCCGTCGTTGTTAATAACCGCAGGCGTGGCGCGGGTCGGGTCGAGTTTCATGACCTTCTGCGCGATATACAGGCTGTAGTAGCGGTAGGCGACCAAATAGACGGAGACTGACGCGACCACGATCCACAGGGCGCTAACGTGCTCGCCCCTGCGTAATGCGACAACCGCCAGACAGAAAGCACCGAGGATCCCAAGGAGCGCCCAGGGTACGTGCTTAAGTAGTTTTTTCGTATCCATAGTTAGACCTGGTTTTTTAACAGTAAAAAGGGGTCAGAGTTCGTTATGAGGAGGTATTGATTAATGCTGAGGCGATCTTGCCAGATCCGGGCGTGTGTAAAGGAGAGTAAATGGGCGAGTGGTTGTTTGCGGGCGTTAAGCGGTCAAAGGCAGCGGCGAGTGGTTCAGGCTCGCCGCCAGCGGTCTGGTTTATGTGATTGAGATCACAATGTTTATTCCACTGCGTCTGCGGTGGCTGTTGTCAGATAGCCTTCGAGCGTTCCGAAAAGTTTTTCCCGTAGCCACTGAGGCTCTAAAACCTGAATGTTGGGCAGCCAGTAGAAGATCAGCGGCAGGATCTGATTCTCATGCGCCGCCTGGCAGCGGATCGTCACGCCGTCATGAACTTCTGCGATGACTTCCTGATCGGGCAATAAATCACGCCGCTTAAAGTAGTGGGAAATATTATTGTTAATAAATATTTTCACTTCGAAAGTATCTTCGCTGACCCACGGGTCGAGATTTTTTTCCAGTAATTCTGTGGTATCTGCATCCGGATTGAAGGTCTGCTTCTGAATATCAAACCAGCTTATCTGGCTCAACGAGAAGGATTTTAGCCTGTCATTTTCCGTGGCTTGTAAATACCATATGTTTTTCTTGTTAATGAGTTTGTATGGATTAATCAGACGCGTTTTACCTTTATAAATTATCTGGCAAACATTACGCTTCTTAATAGATTTCTCAATCGCCAGCAGATGACGACGAATATCGTTTTGTACAGTGTGTTCAGCATCGTTGCTGAGGATCCGAATATGATTTTCTTCAACGCGGGCCTCCAGATTTTGCCAGAAGGCATTGCCTCGTTCCGGGAAATAATTATCCGCATTCAGAAGGTTAGCCATCGCGTGGTGCAGCCCCTGTCCGTGGGCGCTTTGTACCGAGTGGATCAGGCGATAATGACCGCTGCCGGTATGCTGAACAATAGGCGAAAGCGCATTGAGATCGCGGTATACCGTGCGTTCAGTAATGTTGAATTTTTGCATTAGGTCGTGGCGATTTACCGCACCGTTTAAATGCAGCTCCATAAGAATATCGACAAGTCGTTCAGCCGATCGGCTCCGGGCTGGAGTGGCCATAATATATTCCTGATGATTGCTGTGAAAAGCTCTGAATTATGCAGATATCACTGACAGAAGTTGTCAGTATGACAGAGGCAAAATTTATCTTATGGCTATATAACGGCGCGATTTAGGATAAACATTAATCTTTTTTTTGCCAGATAATCGGTAAACATCACAATCATCAACACGATTTTCGTAAAGTTTTCCCTAACCAGGCCGAAAATTCTGTTATCTGTCTGATGGAAAGAGAAAACATGTTAAATCGTATCAAGATTGTCACCAGTCTGTTGCTGGTTTTGGCTATTTTTGGCCTTTTACAACTGACATCCGGTGGTCTTTTCTTTAATGCCCTAAAGCATGACAAAGAAAACTTCACTGTCCTTCAAACTATTCGCCAGCAGCAATCCACGCTTAACGGCAGCTGGGTCGCGTTGCTGCAAACCCGTAATACCCTCAACCGCGCGGGTATTCGTTACATGATGGATCAGAGCAATATCGGTAGCGGCGCGACCGTAGCCGATCTGATGCAGATTGCTTCTGCTTCTCTGAAGCAGGCGGAAAAAAACTGGGCTGACTACGAAGCACTGCCGCGCGATCCGCGTCAGAGCGACGCCGCCGCACTGGAAATTAAGCGTAACTACGATATCTACCACGGGGCTTTAGCCGAGCTGATCCAGCTGCTGGGCGCAGGCAAGATCAATGATTTCTTCGATCAGCCGACTCAGAGCTATCAGGATGGGTTCGAGAAGCAATATGTAAACTATCTGCAGCAGAACGATCATCTGTATCAAACTGCAGTGGATGACAGCAACAGCTCGTACACGCAGGCCATCTGGGTCCTGATTAGCGTGCTGATCGCGGTGCTGGTGGTGATCGTTGGCGTGTGGCTGGGCATTAAACAGTCTCTGATTTCTCCGCTGAATCGTCTGATCGACAGCATTCGCCATATCGCCAGCGGCGATCTGGTGAAGCGTATTGATGTCGAAGGGACTAACGAGATGGGCCAGCTGGCAGATACTTTGCGTCACATGCAGAGTGAGCTGGTGAGCACCGTGGGCGACGTGCGTAACGGCGCGAATGCGATTTACAGCGGCGCGAGTGAAATTTCGGTTGGCAACAACGATCTCTCCTCCCGTACCGAGCAGCAGGCCGCTTCTCTTGAAGAGACGGCAGCCAGCATGGAACAGCTGACCGCGACCGTTAAGCAGAACGCCGAAAACGCCCGTCAGGCCAGCAATCTGGCGCTGAGCGCGTCCGAAACGGCGCAGAAAGGCGGCAAAGTGGTGGATAACGTGGTGCAAACCATGCGCGACATCGCGGGCAGTTCGCAGAAAATCGCGGATATTATCAGCGTGATCGACGGCATTGCTTTCCAGACCAACATTCTGGCGCTGAACGCTGCGGTAGAAGCGGCGCGTGCGGGTGAGCAGGGCCGTGGATTTGCGGTGGTGGCCGGTGAAGTGCGCAATCTGGCGCAGCGCAGCGCCCAGGCGGCACGCGAAATCAAAAGTCTGATTGAAGACTCTGTTGGCCGCGTGGAGCTGGGTTCTACTCTGGTGGAAAGCGCGGGCGAAACCATGGGTGAAATCGTGAATGCGGTAACCCGCGTGACCGATATCATGGGCGAAATCGCTTCTGCCTCTGACGAGCAGAGCCGCGGTATCGACCAGGTGGGTCTGGCGGTGGCTGAGATGGATCGTGTGACTCAGCAGAACGCCTCGCTGGTGGAAGAGTCCGCGGCGGCAGCGGCGGCGCTGGAAGAGCAGGCGAGCCGTCTGACGCAGGCCGTTGCGGTATTCCGCATTCAGCAGGAACAGGTGAAATCGCGTGAGCAGGCGGGTCTTAAATCACCGGTATTGCCGGTGAAGGGACGTAAAGCCGCAGCAGCCAGCTCCGGTGCAGGTGACAACTGGGAAACCTTCTGATGTAAAAAAAGCGCCTTGCTCAGGCAGGGCGCTTTCTCTTCTCAAATGAATGTTAACCGGCGGTGTGGATAACTTTCATTTCAACCATCCCAATTCCCAGTTTACGCGGCGAGTGCCCGAGGATATTGCCCTCGTTTGTCGATTGCGGATCCGGCGGAACAATCACAACAGTGCGACTCCGTGATGGATTGTCGAAATGCAGCGTTGTGGTAGACACATCGTTACCCAGCGTTAAGGTCTGTTCCTGGTCGCCAATGCGGACCGGAATCGGCTTGTTAGCATTGGGGCCAAAGGCTTTTGCCGTAATCACCAGATCGAATTTTTCCGGCAGTGGCGCGTTAAACTCGATTTTAACCTCATCGCCAAGCTGTGCGTTCGACCAGCGTCCCCATGATTCCGGACGCGAAATCCCGCTAAACTGCTTCACCTCTTCGGGCGCGCCCGCCACGTTAAAGACAAAGCTGTCAGCTTTATAACGAATATCGTTATCGACGACTTTCAGCAGGTCGACGTTACGTTTGTAGCGATCGGTATCGATCACGGTATCTTTGAAAGCCGTTTTGCTTTTCCACTGATCTTTATCGACATGCTTAACGGATTGCTCGCCACCCAGCTGGCCCTGCGATACACACCAGTCCGTAGACAGTGACAGCGGCTGGGACCACAGCTGGCCCATTTTGTAGCAGCGGTCGATCCAGACGAAGTTATCGCGCGGGGCAAAGTCTGCCAGCTGGAAACGCAGCGGAGCAGAGTATTCGCTTTCCGGAAGCGGTTCGACGCGGTTATCCGAAATACGCAGCAGCAACGGCAGACGGAAATGGCTGCCCGAGAAGGCGACCATGCCTTTCTGCTGGTCGATAGTGAAATCTTTCATCTCTTTGGGGAAATTCCACAGGCGGATCACATCGGGTTTCCAGGCCAGAATCTTTTCCTTCATATTGAGGAACACTTCTGACAACGACTGACCCGACAGGGTGCTGCGCCCCAGTCCGATAAAGTTATCGCCGCCCATAATATCCAGCACCGTCGCGCCGTTATCCATGGTGTTGCGCTTGGTGCCAATCACTTCCTGCTGGGGCTGGTCGCCGCGCATGACAAAAAATAAGTTGCTGCGGTCCTGTTTATTTAAATCATCCCATGCGGTGTTTTTCATGGCCAGGTGGTCGGAAGAGACGACGATGACGGTATTTTTAAAATAGGGTGAGGCTTTGATTTTATTGATAAACGCGGCGATATGTTCCTGGCTGCAGGTCACCGCGCTGAAAGACTGATTCTTTTTGCCGTTGATCTCATAGCTTTTGCGCTGGCAGGTACGCGAGATAAAACCGTCGGGATGATGGGTATCGACGGTCAGGGCAAACAGCGAAAAACGTTTGCCGGATTTGGACAGCTCTTCAAATTTCTTCCAGGTTTCATCCAGCACGGTGTCATCATAAAAACCCCAGTCGTTGCGATAGGAGGGATCCGCCACGCTGGTTTTTAACTCTTCGGCGCCGTACAGATGATCAAAGCCGTGAGATTTCAGGAACACGTCTTTACCGGCAAAACGCAGATTGGCGCCCTGCATAAAGTAGTTTTCATAGCCGGAGTTTTTCAGGATGTCGCCCAGACAAATATTCTGCGGGAAGAAGCTCGACATCGAGGCGGAGGCGTTACCCTCGAACGGCGCGAACAGCGGAATACCGCACTGAGAGGCGACCATGCCGGCAATGGTGTAATCAGTGCCTGGCAGTTGCGCAGTATGGCTAAAATCCAGCCCTTCGCCCTTCAGCGCGCCGAGTTCAGGCGTCAGATCCGGGAAGGCATCGTTATCAAAATAGGTGCGCTCAAGGCTTTCGCCGTAGATATACACCAGGTTGAGTTTCGGATTAGCGATTTTTTTGGCCGGTTCTTTGTAATACGCCACGAAATCCGGATCGCCATCGCGCGACTGGGACTTCACCAGCTCGGTAATCTGATGGAAAGCAGGGCTGGCATCGACAGAGGCGAGCGCCAGCACCAGTGCCAGCACGCTGTACCCCATATGATGCGGAAGATGACGGCGGCGGCGTAATACCCAGCCGAGAGTGCCAAACACCGCTACCAGCGCCAGAACCAGCCCGATCCCAGGAAGTATGTACTTACTAACACCTGCACCGGTCAGGCTGTTAGTGAGGGTATAAAGCACGGCATCGTTGATACCGTCACCGGTAAAATAATCACTGGCGTACAGGGTAATGTTTAAAACAATAAAAAGGCCCAACACCAGTAAGGTAGCGATAAACCACCAGGTGTTACGTCCCGCTTTCCAGGCATAAATGCCCGCGGAAGCAAGGAACAGCGCAAGGGATATAAACTCTGACAACAGCTTATCCTCAATAGTGCCAGTCACTTAGCTGGCTAACTGATTATTTTTTGGGTAATACAATTTAATGGCGAAGTCACATAGCTGCAATTCTAGTGTTACTAAATTGTGCTGTTGTTAGGATTTGGTTTAGAAAGTGGATTTTTTGAACGCCGTCGCATCCCGATATGAGGGGATGGAGACACTGGCAGGTAGGGCAAATCCGACTCTGACGCCGCGTTGCCAGAATATCCCAACAAACGCGGCATGTTGTGGCAGAAAATGTGAGTGGTCAGGAGAGGAAATTAACGCCTTGTTTTAACACCAGATCGCAGGCTTTGGTTTTCACCTGTTTCGCGAGAGCGGAATCGCCAATGGTGCTCAGATTCAGTTGCTGTCCATTTTGCGCGTTCAGCAGACCCTGGATACCGTCCATATAGTTGGTATCTTGCTTCTGCTCTTGCGTATCCAGCCCCAGTTTTCCCAGAACCTGATTTTTGATGTTTTGCGTATCCGTGACCGATGCCAGCTTTTGCTTCGCGCAATAATCCAGAATCCCCGCGGCGTTATTCATGGTTCCTGCGCTCAGACTTTTATTACTGTTGCCCAGCAGGCTGGTGAGCGACGAAGCAGACAGTCCACCGCTCTGGGAACTGCTGCTCCCTTTGGTGAGTTCACTGGCGGCGCTGGATAAAGAGTCTTGCCATGAGGCGGCCTGTGCTGCGCCGGTCAGCAGAACGACGCTTAATGCTGTGCTCAGTAGAATATGTTTTTTCATAAAATTGACTCGAAGAGGCCTGTATGGGCTGAATGTGGCATCAGTATATACCCCCGAAACGCGCGCCTTTCCTGGAAATATCCTAATACTCTTTTCCTGTTACGCGGTCGCGATAGCTGTCCCAGGTGAAATTCACCCATAAGCTGTTGCCCAGCCGCATTCTGTCCATCACGCGTTCACCCAGCAGCTTTGTCATCTCTTCGGCTTTGTGGTTGGTGAGCATCCCGGTTGGGCGTTTTGAAGAGGAGCGGCGGTCTACTATCTGGTTGATAATGACCTTTTCGTAGCGCGATTCAGTTTGCACCCCGATCTCATCGATGACCAACAGATCGACGTTGCTCAGATCGTTAAGCAGCTGTTCTTCGGTGGTCTCGCGATTGCTGAAGGTGTCTTTCATGGCGGACATAATATCGGCGACCGTGATGATCAGTACCGATTTTCCGCGCAGCAGCAGCTCATTACAAATTGCTGCCGCCAGATGATTTTTGCCGGTGCCGGGTTTACCGCTGAAAATAAAACTGGCGATACTGCCGTCGAATTCTTCAACATACTGGCGCGCTTTTTCCAGCGCCATCATTTGGCCGTCATTCTCAACGCGGTAGTTATCGAAAGAACAATTCTGATGCAGCGGGCGAATGCCTGAACGGTTAAAAGTGCGCTGCATTTTCATGGCGCGATTTTCTCGGGTCAGCGCTTCAGAGCGCATTTTTCCCTGCTCTTTTTGCCAGGCCAGCAGCTCTTCGCCCGATGTAAAGGCAGGCTTAACATTGGCTGGCATCATTTTTTGCAAACGTTTCATCAGGTCGCCGACGTTTTTCATATCATCCTCTGAATCCTGGTGGGATCTGATTATCGGGCTCGGAAAGGGTATTAATATCCCGCTTAGGTTGGCCGCCGTTGCTGGCACGATTTATTTGCACGCTGCGCGCCAGTTTTTGTTGCCACTGTACGTGGTGGAACACTTTGCCTTCTGCCTGCCAGTAAGCAACAAACGCCGCCAGCTCTTCCTGCGTGACAGGTTGCATCAGGGCAATGCCCCACAGCGCCGCCTGGCGCTGGAAATCGGCATCCGGTTGCCATCCAGCATACATGGCAAATTTCCCCATAGGTATGGCTGCGGGGGCGCTGGCCGGTTCTTCATAGAATTGCGTATCCAGAGTGACATCGCTGGCCGGGCGCGATAAGCGCGCTTCAATATCCAGAAGCTGCGCCAGACGTTCCGGCGTAATGGCGTAAAACGCCGGGGCGTTATCCGCAAATACGGCGATCGTGCCGCCTTCGGCATTGGACAATACGCCACGGGGATCGCGCATAAAGGCATCAATTCCGGCGACGCTGGTGGTCAGGATTCTGGAGGACATAACACTTTCTCTACTGAATAACGGCGGGCGTGATAGGGGCTTATGTTAGCACAGAGAGGAGGGGGCAGGCAGGGGATCGTGCGTGGGCGAATACCCTCCCGCTTCACGAGAGGGTATCGGGAAATCATCAGGCGATGATGTTCAGCGTCACATCAATATTGCCGCGGGTGGCATTAGAGTACGGGCAGACGATATGCGCGGCATCAACCAGTTTTTTGGCTTCTGCTTCGTCCATGCCTGGGACGTGAATATTCAGTTTTGCTTCGATACCAAAACCGGTTGGCAGTGGTCCGATACCCACTTCACCTTCGATGAATGCTTCTTTTGGCAGGGCAATTTTGTCACGGGCAGAGACGAATTTCATCGCGCCCAGGAAGCAGGCAGAGTAGCCAGCAGCGAACAGCTGTTCAGGGTTAGTGGCTTCACCGCCCATACCGCCCATCTCTTTTGGCACGCCCAGTTTAACATCCAGTACGCCATCAGAAGAGGTCGCACGGCCGTCACGGCCTCCGGTGGCTTTGGCTTTGGCGGTATAAATAACTTTTTCTAAAGACATGGCAGGTTCCTCATCTTACATTTATGTGTGCTATTAAATAGCGTGCGATATATGTGGGTAAATCTAAACATGTTGACTATAGCCTCAGGCGCGATGGAGTTGCTGGCGCAGCTGCTCAAGCTGTTGCTTGAGGGCGAGCAGGGTATCGGCATCGCATTGCGCTGCACAGCCCACTGCCTGAGGGATATTCAGAGCCTGCTGCTGCAAAGCACGGCCTTCAGGGCTTAATGTCACCGCTACCTGACGTTCATCCTGGCGCGAACGCTGGCGGACAATCAAACCGGCATTTTCCAGTCGTTTCAGCAGCGGGGTTAAGGTGGCTGAGTCCAGAAACAGACGTTCGCCAATCTCCGACACTGTGATGTCATCCTGCTCCCACAATATCAGCATGACAAGATATTGTGGGTAAGTCAGGTCAAGCGGTGCCAGCAGTTGCCGGTACAGCTTATTCAGCGCCAGATTTGCGGAGTAAAGCGCAAAGCAGAGCTGGTTATCCAGCATCAGCGCAGAGTGGGTGTCGTTCGTTTTCGCGTTCATGCGTTGAATATAGATAGTGCACGATTTAATTGCAAGCGATTTTATGGACAGGTATAGCGCAGGGCGACCTGAACCGCCATCTTGCGGTAGTGCTGGCGCTGGGCCTGCTCATCGGCACCCTCTTCAAACAGCAGCGTGAAGGTATAGCTATTGGCGACATAGTGAAAACTAAAACTACTGATAAGACGGTGTAAGTCGCGTGCGTCAACGGTCTGATTAAACAGCTGTTTTGCTTTACCGCGCTGTAAGATTGCTTCTAGCAACTCCAGGGCGCTGCGGTTAACCTGGCGTAAATAGCTGGATTGCTGCATAAAACGACCGCGCTGCATGTTTTCCATACAGATAATGCGGATGTAATCAGGGTGATCGGCGTGATAGTCAAAGGTTGTTTCAACCAGATGTACCAGCGCCTCAACGGGCGGGATATCGGCCAGACTAAGCTGCTTTTCGCTGGCACGGATCTGGGTGTAGACGTATTCAAGCGCCTGCAGATACAGACTCTCTTTATTTTTATAGTGATAAACCACCATCCGCTTGGTGGTGCCTGCTTTTTCCGCAATTTGCTCCATGCGCGCGCCGTTCAGACCATATTCAGCGAACAGGGCAATCGCGCTCTGAAAAATTTTGTCCTTCAGGCTGGAATCATCATGGTGGTCGGGGAATTCGCTGCCGGGGTTAGCCACTTCCACTCCTTACATCGCCAAACAGAATGCAGGGATTATCACCATGGCAGCGAGAGAACACAAATTTCAGACGCGTGGGCGTTTACGATACAGCCATAAACCCGGTATCGACAGACCAATCGAAAGTGCGCCGACGATTGACGAGGCTTTCAGGAAATTGCTTAGCAGGAGAATCATTTGCGGCTCGCTGTAGCCGAAGTGGCTGATCTTCACCGCAGAGATCATGGCGGTATAGGCTGAAATGCCCGGGAACATGGGGATCACTGCCGCGACGGTGAAGACTTTAGGATGTGCCAGATACCAGCGAGACCACTGAATGCCAATGCAGCCAACCAGCAAAGATGCCATGAAGGTTGACCATTCAATATTGAATCCAGCCGTCATCATCACCATGCGCGATCCATGTCCGATGGCCCCCAGTAGCGCGCACCAGGGTAAGGCGCGCTGCGGTACATTGAACACCATGGCAAAACCGACAGCGGGAATGGCGGCAAGAGCCATATCTTGCGCCAGCGCGAACAGAAACTCGATTACGCCCATCCGCGTAGCCCCCAAAGTGTCATGGCCATCACCACCCCGATGCAGGTCGCGAGGGTGAGTAAACTGGCGATAGCCCAACGCGCCAGGCCAGTGTTGATATGCCCTTTGAACATGTCTGCCACTGAGTTGATCAGCGGAAAACCTGGCACAAGAAGTAGCACGCTGGCCGCCATCGCAATGGTCGGTGTGTTAGCAAAAACCGGCAGGCGCAGCAGCAGACCGGATACCGTCGTGGCCACAAACGCGGCGATACAGAAGTTAATTTGGGGATGCATATGTCGTTGAGTCAGAAGCTGGCGTACATACATGGCGACAGCGCTGGCGAAGAAGGTCACCACCGCACCATCCCATCCACCTTTATTCAGCTTGCAGAAACAGGCGCAGGAAAGCCCGACCATCACCACCACTAAAACGCGCGGATAGCGCAGGGGTTTTATCTGGTTAAAGCGTTTTTCAACAGTGCTCAGGTCCAGAAGCTTATGTTCGGCCATGATGACGATATGCTGCACTTCCGTCACCACATGCATGTTTATCCCGCGATCCTGGTTTTTACGGGTTGATGTAAGACATTGCCCATCTTTAATGGTGGTCAGCACGATTGCGTTTGATGAGATAGAGCTTTCGACGCTGTCCATACCCAGCGCCAGGCCAAGGCGTGTAGAGAGCTCCTCAACCAGCGCGCTTTCGGCACCGTGTTGCAATAAGAAAAGGCCGCACTGGATACACAGACGTGTAACGGCGCGTTGTGACGACTGATCTGCCTGCATTTGTTGCCCTGAAAAATGAGAACTGCCAGATGGTCTGAATGTTTACTTTTATCACGAAGCACAGCCCCTGGTGCGCTGGGCCAGATCAACATTTGTGCAATCAGCGGGGAAAAGTCGTTGAGGGGATAGAGTCTATTTTTATTTATTTTATGAATATTTAATTTTCAAATATACATTTACTAACTAATAATCTCTTGTTTATATTTTATCGCAAGGCTATTACATTACGCGGGTTTTGTATTATATTACCCTCGGTTTTAGCGCCCCGGCATTATTTGGTAAGTTATAAATGGAACTTATACCCATAATTTATTTTCGAGGTGAACCTCATATCAGGGTGACGCTTTAAATGTCATGAATTAAATGAAGAAAGGATTCGGAGTACCTATGTCACTAGCGAAGGGAAAGTTCGGAATTGTTTTCAGTAAAAGTCCGGTGATGAAGGCCGGGCTGGCCGGTGTGATGGCTCATAATTTTCCTGAATATGAAGTGGCTTATTGCGATTCGAAGGATGAAATGACATCGTTGCCGTTAGGCCGGGCCGTCGTTGCCATTATCGATATCTCTGGCGATTATGTTAATCCCCGTGTCACGCTCGAACAATATTATTTATTATTGAGACAGCATCGCCATATCCACTGGATATTTTTAGTTCCGCGCCCTCTCTATCCACTGGCGGTGGAGTTGCTCATGTCCCCGGAAAGCACGCTGCTGTCCGATATCGAACCTATTGAGGGGGTTCTTAAAGCCGTCAGTGCGGGGAGCAGTCAGTATGCTGAACGCATAAGTCAGTGCTTGCTAACTCCTGAGCCACTAAAGGTGGATGAAGCGTATGAGCCGCGTGTGGTGCTGACCCTTTCTGAGCGCAAAGTTCTGCGTTTGTTAGGCAAGGGGTGGGGCATCAATCAAATCGCTATGTTACTTAAGAAAAGCAATAAAACAGTCAGTGCGCAAAAGAATAGCGCGATGCGGCGCTTATCTCTGCATGGTAATGCTGAAATGTACGCGTGGATTAATAGTACTCAGGGAATAAGAGAACTGAACTTAATTTCAGCCTATGGAGATTCAGAAGAATGGATAAAAATATCTCAGGAAGACATATTGCTGTCATAGACCAATGCATTCTGAGTGCGGTAGGGCTAGGACATCTTTTTGCTGCTGACCCTCTCGGCCAGTATCAGTTACATCTTTTTAATGATTTCGACACCTTTGAGACAGCTCTTTCGAATATCCCTTTTTTCTCGGTGATCTATTCACTTTCTGATGGGCGAGAAGAACGGCGGAACTGTCTGGTGTACCTGCGTGAATTAGCGTTGACCCATGCCCGGATTCAGCGAATTATTCTGGCTGCAAATGAAAACGAAGCAAGATTGATTGGTCAGTTTTCTCCGTCTCGTCTCCATGGTGTCATCAGTAAGTCGGTTTCCTTGCCCGAACTGCGCCAGCAACTGGCTCTGTTATTAGGGGAAACGACCCGGGTCAATGACAGCACATTCAATCACTGTAACCGCAGCCAGAGCAGGATGTTAAGTCCAACGGAACGCGCCATTCTGCGGTATATGTCGTCTGGCCTGTCGATACCCGAAATTGCGGCCCGGCTGGACCGTAATATCAAAACTATCCGGGCACATAAATATAACGCGATGGTTAAACTGGGGGTGAGTTCTGACGTGGGTCTGCTTGATGCAGCAGATATTTTAGGGCATTTCCCCTCCCGGGAGCCCCTGTTTACCGCACCTGTCCCGCCGCTTTTCTCCTGAATGGTTGAAGCGCCAGAGCGATCTGACGCGACAATTAGCTGCAGACATCAATCCATTTAGCTGATGTGAGTTCTGCCATCCTCTCCGGTGCGATACGTACAGCGCTATGGATTGAACCGGCCGCAGGGAGCACTTCCTCATATTGCTTAAGCGATATATCGCAATAAACAGGTAGCGGATTTTCCAGGCCAAAGGGACAGACTCCGCCGACAGGATGGCCCGTCAGTGTCACCACCTCATCACTGCAAAGCATTCGTGCCTTCGCGCCAAAGGCATCTTTTAGCTTTTTGTTATCCAGGCGCGCATCGCCTTTGGCAACCACTAATATCACCTGATTTTTGATTTTCAGTGACAAAGTTTTCGCTATCTGACCCGGCTCGACGTGATGGGCGGCAGCAGCCAGTGCAACGGTAGCAGTGCTTTGGCTAAGCTCAATAACATCAATATCCGGGGCATTGTCAGCAAAAAATTGCCGTACAGAGTGCAAACTCATTGTTATCTCCTGACAAATATCCTGCGTAATCTGTCATAAGAAATTATGCTCTGTAAATATCTCTTAAGTAACAAATATCCTGTTCAGCCGATTTCTGGATCACCTTCACATTCACGGAAACCGGTTACAGTAACCGGTTGCAGTGCGTGAACGAGAGATTAATACTGACAAGGTTACTTCCTCTGTATCCAATAATAAGAGTCGATTATGAAATCAATCCGTCCGAGCTGTGCTGCTGGTACACGAACCAGCAAGGTTGTGAATCTGATGTTTGGAACACCGTGTGGCGCGTATGCGCTCGAATTTAACATCTGACAGGAGAGCCATAATGTCTGCCAACCATGCTGCGTTTAATCTGATATTCCGTTTTGTCGAAAACTATGTCAGTCCGATTGCCGGGCGGATCTCCTCCCAGCGTCATGTGATGGCGATTCGCGATGGGTTTATCTCCGCGATGCCGTTTATGATTGTCGGTTCTTTCTTGTTAGTGTTTGCTTACCCACCTTTTTCACCAGACACCACATGGGGATTTGCGCGCGCGTGGCTGGATATGGCAAAACAGTTTGAAGGTCAGATCCTGACCCCGTTCGATATGACCATGGGTATCATGTCGATCTACATTTGTGCAGCAATCGCCTATAACCTCGGCAAGCATTACGTTAAGTCGCATCAGCTTGACCCGTTCATGTGCGCGATGCTGTCACTGATGGCGTTTTTACTGGTGGCTGCTCCGAAAACAAAAGGCGCAATGCCGGTTGATAGCCTGGGCGGAACGGGGATCTTTACCGCGATTCTGGTGGCGGTGTACTGTGTCGAACTAATGCGTTTCCTGAAAGCGCACAATATTGGCATTCGTTTGCCGGACCAGGTTCCACCGATGATCAAAAACTCGTTTGATCTGCTCATTCCGGTGTTAGTCGTGGTGCTCACGCTGTATCCGCTGAGCCTGTTGATTCAGTCTCAGTTTGACATGCTGATCCCTCAGGCCATCATGTCGATCTTTAAACCGTTAGTCTCTGCTGCTGACTCTCTGCCTGCGATCCTGCTGGCGGTGCTCATTGGGCATCTGCTGTGGTTTGCCGGTATCCACGGCGCAGCGATTGTGTCTGGTATGCTGCAAATGTTCTGGTTGACCAATCTGGGGATGAACCAGACTGCGCTGGCGCAGGGCGCACCGTTGCCACATATCTTTATGGAAGCCTTCTGGACTTTCTTTATCGTTATCGGTGGCTCTGGCGCAACGATGGGGCTGGTGATCTGTTATCTGCGCAGCCGCTCTGCGCACTTACGTTCCATTGGCCGTTTAAGCGTCGTTCCCAGCTTTTTCAACATCAACGAACCCGTTATTTTCGGTACGCCGATTGTGATGAATCCAGTGTTCTTCATTCCTTTCCTGCTGGCACCAATGGTTAACGCGGTACTTGCATGGGGAGCCATGAAGCTGGATCTGATTGGTCGTGTGATTTCAGTCGTGCCCTGGACCGCACCAGCACCGGTGGGGGCTGCGTGGGCGCTGGGATGGGACTTCCGGGCTGCCGTTCTGGTGATTCTGCTGGCGCTGGTCTCCGCAATCATCTACTTCCCGTTCTTCAAAGTGTATGAGAAGCAACTGCTTGAGCAGGAAGCTGAAGAAGCGCAGCGTGCAGAAGACGAAAGTCAGCAGGTTGCCTAGGTAACAGCAAAACGGCAACGTTGAGTTGCCGTTTTTAATATCACTGCGGGAGTGCGTAGCCAGCAGGCTACAGGTTATTATTTCAGCGTACAGTCACCACACTGCTGAACATCCGGCAGGCGATAGCGTTGGCAGCAGGTACGGCGCACGAGCAGTCCATCTCGCGGAACCACGGTGCGGAACAGCGGGTTATCCTGACCATCAGACAGTTGTTTAGCAAAGAAGCAGGACTGGCGCAGTGCGTCCACGGTCTCATCGCCCAGCACCGGTTTCATTTCGGTCAGATACCAGTGAATGAGATATCCGGTATTACTCCAGATGAGCTTTCCATTAATCTCGCCGGTCTCTTCCAGCGCATTCACCACCGGAATGAGCGCCTGCTTCACCAGCGTTTCCATGCGATCCTGAGCTGACAGCACCGTCGCATTTCGATCTTCATGCACGTCAATCCAGAAACACGCCGCGCGGCCGGTCTCATGGAATTCAACGTGAAAATGTTCTGGTGAAAGATCCAGCGCTGCGTCCTGTGTTAACAGTGCAATCATCAGCGGCGGGACCATCAGCCCGATATACCACTGCGCCCAAAGGGAGAGTAACGGCTTGTTTTCCCGAGCGAGAGAAGGCTGATTACGGTAAATATGATCGGAATAAACCGCCAGCAAAGATTGCATCTCGGCCGGTCGACTCCACTCTGCCAGCGTCATCGCCTGATGCGGATGCGGTTCATCCAGCTTGATGAAATCCAGCAGATAAGCGCGTGTTTCGGCGATCGTCTCTCGTACGGAATCCGCAAGCGTTGTGCTCCCGGAGAGACGGGCTCGCCAGAGAATGGGGTCAACAACGTGTACGGAACGAGTAGCCATAGTGGAATAGGATACAAATCTAAATGATAATGATTGCCAATCCTAGCTATAGATAAATTCGATCGCAAGCCTTTTGTCGTTAAAGCGGGAGCTGTGGCTTAACCGGCCTGGAGTTCAGGGCTTAGCAGGATATTGTTGCGCCCCATATGTTTGGCTTCGTATAACGCTTTATCGGCTTTCTCAAGTGCGCTGTCGATATCCTCCGGCTCAAAGATGGCAATACCCATGCTGACGGTCACATTGGTGGCTACGCTCACGTTAAACATATGCGGGATCTTCAGGTCGCAAACCTTCTGACGAATACGTTCTGCTGTCTGGCGTGCCTGATCGAGCGTCACGCTGGTGAGCAGCACCATAAACTCCTCGCCGCCAAAGCGCGCAACAATATCCCGTGAACGCACCGCATCGCGAATAGCGGCGGAAACCCGAATCAGCGCCTGGTCGCCCATCATATGACCGTAATGATCGTTATAAGCTTTGAAATGATCGATATCCAGCAACAGAACGAAATGTTCACCCTGCTCCAGGGCCGGAAGGTTCTCGAGCCGATTTTGTAGTCCACGGCGGTTATACAGGCCTGTCAGTGGGTCCATCATGCTCAAATCGTTCAGCGTCTCTCGCTCCTCAAGCAGCCGGTACAGCAGTTGTTGAGCAAAGCGATCGTTTCGCTTTTGAATCACATGATGAATCGCAATCCCGGCCATAGGCAGGGCGAGGGAGTACACAATACGTAGCCACTGATCGTGATCGCTAAACCACAGACAGACGACAAATGTCGGTAGCGAGTGCATCGTGAACGCCTTGATATTACTGGCGAAAGCCAGCGAACCAATAAAAAGTACGCTTAAAAATGCGAGCAGCAGGAAAGTGATCCGATCGTCAGTCACGAACGTGAATTTATACGCGATATGCCATGCCCATATTCCACCAAAGATGAACGAAATCAGCGGAATATTGATCTTCCTGGTTTTATTTCTCCAGTGCCATGTGAGCAACGACAAACTGAGCGTAAGAATTATCGCTACAGGTAAAGTCAGCGCACGCACGCTGTAAAGCGGGTTCAACGCAGTAAAAAGCGCAGATATGGCGTTCAGGAATAAAAATAAACGTAAAGATAACTGATATTTCTTGTGACGTAATGAACGCCAGGATTGTGCTGTCATGTCGGTGTTTTTTATTAAAACTGAATTAAATCAAAATAATGGCTGCCAATGTGAATGAAAAACTGAGAAATTATCTGGTACTAAAATATCAGGAAATTGTTATAGGTAGTTAACAGGTGTGCAATTTATCACCTTACACATTTCCTGTCATTACGGGAAAGGTAAAGGTTGCGAGAATGTGTACGCCCATACTGACAAATGAGAAAATCTACCATATGATATTGGTTATCATTATCGAATTGAGAGAGAAAATCATGTTGAGTAGGGCACTGGGAAGTGGATGGGGAGTGTTACTGCCGGGGATGATCGTTGCCGGGCTGACATTTGCCGATCTCTCATTAGATGTCTGGAAAACGATGATTGTGTCTGGCTTGTTGGCGACATCAGCGATGATTTGGCACAAACAGTTGCGGCACTTCGTTCTGCTGCCATCATGCGTAGCGCTGATCAGTGGGATGCTGGTAATAATGATGAGTTTGAAATAAAAGGGAAAACAGAGAAAAATCAGGAAGGAGATAAGATAAGTGGTGCGAAGAGGGGGACTTGAACCCCCACGTCCGTAAGAACACTAACACCTGAAGCTAGCGCGTCTACCAATTCCGCCACCTTCGCACTGTTATCTTATTCTTTTGATATCGCCTCGTTGGTGCGAGGGGGGGGACTTGAACCCCCACGTCCGTAAAGACACTAACACCTGAAGCTAGCGCGTCTACCAATTCCGCCACCGTCGCCCGGTGAGAACAATATCAACATGGTTTGTGGTGCGAGGGGGGGGACTTGAACCCCCACGTCCGTAAAGACACTAACACCTGAAGCTAGCGCGTCTACCAATTCCGCCACCGTCGCATACCATCAATACTTAAAAAGTATCGCAACCACGGAGGCGCATTCTAGATGTTTTCAGCTTTTCGTCAATAGATAATTGCCCAGGGTGTTTTAATTGCTGCAAAAATGGGCATTTACATAGCCCGGACGACAATATGCCGCCGGGCCGAAACGAATTACTTCTTCGCCTGACGGGTCATTACCGTGCGGTACACTTTAAAACGTCCGGTCTGAGCCAGCACTTCATGGAAGCCGAAAATTTCATCCAGAAGTTTAGGATAAGGCAAGAAGGCATTGGCAACGATACGCAGCTCTCCGCCGCTGTTGAGGTGGCGTACCGCGCCACGAATCAGCGTTTGCGTTGCTTCGAGACTGGTTTCTACTCCGTCATGGAACGGCGGGTTGGAGATAATCATATCGAAACGCCCGGTCACTTCAGAGAAGACGTTACTGGCAAAGACCTCGCCTTCGATTTCGTTCGCTGCAAGCGTAGCGCGGCTGGCTTCCACCGCCGGAGCGCTCACATCGCAAAGGGTGAGGCGCACTTTCGGTGAGTGGCTGGCGAGCACGGCAGACAACACGCCCGCTCCGCAACCGATATCCAGCACTTTGCCTTTCGTATGCGGGGTAAGGGTGGAGAGCAGCAGCTGGCTACCGACATCCAGACCATCGCGGCTAAAGACGCCCGGGAGCGTTTTAATGGTCAACGCTTCGTGCTGATACTCGCCCCAGTATTTTTCGGCATTGAATTCAGGCTGTTTTTCCAGACGGCCATGATAAAAACCGCAGCGACGCGCGCTGTCGATTTTGTTCAGCGTGACGTAATCTTCCAGCATCTGCTCTGCACTGCGCACGCCACTGCGGTTTTCACCGACAACGAAAATGTCGCAGCCAAGCGGCAGCATCGAAAGCAGATTCATCAGCTGGAACTGCGCTTCGGGTTTGTTCTTCGGCCAGTAGTAGATCAGCGTATCGCAATCGGCGACATCGGCTTGCTCTGCCACCAGGCTAAAGCGCACGCGTTCGCCCATCTGACGGTCAAGAGCCTGCCAGTGGTGGAACTGCTGGGTATGCGCACGACTATCCGCGCATTCGAAACGGGCAGGAAGGTCATCCTGCATATCTCCGGCAAAAAGAATACGGCTTTGTTCGAAATCATCACTGTGGCGCAGCAAGACTTCACTTGCCGGGGTAAATGCAGACATGAATTGTTCCTCAATAAACTCAGGCGGGGATTATAGTAGTTTGTTGGCGGATATACGACGAATTTGCTATATTTGCGCGCCTGACAGACAGGAGTTTTCGCTATGACATCCCGACGAGAGTGGCAGTTGCAGCAACTGGGTATTACCCAGTGGGCTTTGCGTCGCCCGACGGCGTTGCAGGGCGAAATCGCCATCTCAATTCCTGCGCACGTTCGTCTGGTAATGGTGGCGGAAGAGCCGCCCGCGTTAAATGAAACGCTGATAGGCGACGTGTTACGAGCGCTGAAAGTGACCCCAGACCAGGTGCTGCAGCTGACGCCCGATCGTGTGGCGATGTTGCCCCCTGAGAGTCATTGCAATAGCTGGCGGCTCGGCACAGCAGAAGAGGTGGCGCTTAACGGCGGACAACTCTCCTCGCCGGCGCTGGAAGAACTGAAAGCAAACCCCGCGGCGCGAAGCGCGCTATGGCGACAAATCTGCGAAAATGAACATGATTTCTTCCCTCACGACGTCTGATCTTGCATCTGCGTTCGCGATTGAAACACGCGCCCATGCTTTTCCATGGAGCGAAAAGACCTTTGCCAGTAACCAGGGCGAACGCTATCTCAACTACCGTCTGGATGTGGATGGCGAGATGGCGGCATTTGCCATCACGCAGGTTGTTCTGGATGAGGCGACGCTCTTCAATATTGCCGTTGACCCCGCTTTTCAGCGCCGGGGTTTGGGCAGAGAGCTGCTTGAGTTTTTGATTCGTGAGCTGGAAGCACGGGATGTCTTCACTTTGTGGCTTGAGGTGCGTGCGTCCAACGCGGCTGCTATCGCGCTTTACGAGAGCTTAGGTTTCAACGAGGCGACAATTCGCCGGAACTACTACCCTGCCGCAGAGGGACGCGAAGACGCCATAATCATGGCTTTGCCGATTGGATAACGAAAAAGGTTGTAACGATGAAATGGGACTGGATTTTCTTTGACGCCGACGAAACGCTGTTTACGTTCGATTCGTTTGGCGGCCTACAGCGGATGTTTTTAGACTACAGCGTCACGTTTACCGCGGAAGATTTCCAGGACTATCAGGCGGTGAATAAGCCGCTTTGGGTGGATTACCAGAACGGTGCCATCAGCGCGTTACAGCTACAACATCAGCGTTTTCAGGGCTGGTCGGAGCGTCTGGATGTTTCGCCTGGCGCCTTGAATGAAGCATTTCTCAATGCGATGGCCGAGATTTGCGCGCCGCTGCCTGGGGCGATTTCCCTGCTCGATTCATTAAAAGGTAAAGTGAAGTTGGGGATCATCACCAACGGTTTTACCGCATTGCAGCAGATCCGTCTTGAGCGTACGGGTCTGCGCGATCATTTTGATGCATTAGTGATTTCCGAGCAGGTTGGTGTACCAAAGCCGGATCCGCGTATTTTTGATTATGCGCTGGAAAAAGCCGGTCGTCCCGCTCGTGAACGCGTATTAATGGTGGGGGATACCGCTGAGTCGGATATTCTCGGCGGCATGAACGCCGGGCTTGCCACCTGCTGGCTGAACGCGCACAACCGCGCGTTGCCTGAAGGTATCACCCCGACCTGGACCGTAACGTCATTGAACGAACTGGAGCAACTCCTGTGTAAACAATGATTGCCTGCCCCCTGTTGATGGGTAAAATAGCCGCAATTTCGTATTCCATGATGCGTGGCCCTGTGTCGCGCTTATATAAGAAGATTTGATTATGACGTTGTCTCCTTATCTGCAAGAGGTGGCCAAGCGCCGTACTTTTGCCATTATTTCTCACCCGGATGCCGGTAAAACGACCATCACCGAAAAGGTGCTACTGTTCGGACAGGCTATCCAGACCGCCGGTACGGTCAAAGGCCGTGGCTCCAGCCAGCATGCAAAATCTGACTGGATGGAGATGGAAAAGCAGCGTGGTATCTCGATTACCACTTCTGTTATGCAGTTTCCTTATCACGACTGCCTGGTCAACCTGCTCGATACCCCAGGGCACGAAGACTTCTCCGAAGATACCTACCGTACGCTGACGGCGGTTGACTGCTGTCTGATGGTCATTGATGCCGCAAAAGGTGTAGAAGATCGAACCCGTAAGCTGATGGAAGTCACCCGTCTGCGCGATACGCCGATCCTGACCTTCATGAACAAACTCGACCGTGACATCCGCGATCCGATGGAAGTGATGGATGAAGTGGAGCGCGAGCTGAAAATTGCCTGTGCGCCCATCACCTGGCCGATCGGCTGCGGCAAACTGTTCAAAGGCGTTTACCACCTCTATAAAGATGAAGTGTATCTGTACCAGACCGGTAAAGGTCACACCATCCAGGAAGTGCGTATCGTGAAAGGGCTGGATAACCCGGACCTGGACACCGCCGTTGGCGAAGAGCTGGCAACACAGCTGCGTGATGAGCTGGAGCTGGTGAAAGGCGCCTCTCATGAGTTCGACAAAGAGCTGTTCCTGGCCGGAGAAATCACGCCGGTGTTCTTCGGTACTGCTCTGGGCAACTTTGGTGTGGACCACATGCTGGATGGTCTGGTGGAGTGGGCGCCGCAGCCTATGCCGCGTAAAACCGACACCCGCCTGGTCGAAGCCGCAGAAGAGAAATTCACCGGTTTTGTCTTTAAAATTCAGGCCAACATGGACCCGAAACACCGCGACCGCGTTGCGTTTTTACGCGTGGTATCCGGTAAATACGAGAAAGGCATGAAGCTGCGCCAGGTGCGTATCGGTAAAGACGTGGTGATTTCTGATGCGTTGACCTTTATGGCGGGCGACCGTTCGCACGTTGAAGAAGCCTATCCAGGTGACATCATCGGTCTGCATAACCACGGCACCATTCAGATCGGCGACACCTTCACCCAGGGCGAAATGATGAAGTTCACCGGCATCCCGAACTTCGCCCCTGAGCTGTTCCGTCGTATCCGCCTGAAAGATCCGTTGAAGCAAAAACAGCTGCTCAAAGGTCTGGTTCAGCTCTCCGAAGAGGGGGCCGTGCAGGTCTTCCGCCCAATCGCCAACAACGATCTGATCGTGGGTGCGGTGGGTGTGCTGCAGTTTGACGTGGTCGTTGCGCGTCTTAAGAGCGAATATAACGTTGAAGCGATTTACGAATCGGTGAACGTGGCAACGGCGCGCTGGGTTGAATGTTCTGACGTGAAGAAATTCGAAGAATTTAAGCGTAAGAACGAAATCCAGCTGGCTCTGGATGGTGGCGATAACCTCACTTATATTGCCCCAACCATGGTCAACCTGAACCTGACTCAGGAACGTTATCCTGATGTTCAGTTCCGCAAAACTCGCGAACACTAATCACTTCTCAGAGCACGGCGTCTGCCGTGCTCTTCTTAAAGTCCTGCCTTATTAATCCCTTGCGGAATGTTCTTAATTCAACGTCTTTTCATCGTTGTTGCTCGTTTTTTGCCCGTTTCGGAAAGCGCACTTGAAAATGTGATCTATATTTAACTCAGTGTTTAACACCGGGCGCGGATGAAAGCTCTGTTCAATGCGTGTTGATAAGCCTCTCATCCCGACCGCGTGTTTATTCGCAAGATTAATAACTAGTATGAAGGGATGTTTGACGCTCAAATTATGAGCAAACCTACAGGAATACATCGATGAATATGACAAGACTGAAGATTTCTAAAACTCTGCTGGCGGTCACTTTGGGCGGTCTCCTGGTAAGTGGATCTGCACTCGCAGAAAGCACCACCACGGATAAGGCTCAGTCCACGGCTGACAGTGCAGGGCAGAAAATCGATAGCTCTATGAATAAAGTCGGTAATTTCATGGATGACAGCTCTATCACAGCAAAAGTGAAAGCCGCTCTGGTGGATCATGAAAACATCAAGAGCACCGACATTTCCGTTAAAACTGACAATAAAGTGGTCACCCTGAGCGGCTTTGTAGAAAGCCAGGCCCAGGCTGAACAAGCGGTTACCGTTGCTAAAGGCGTTGAGGGTGTGACCTCAGTCAGCGACAAACTGCATGTTCGTGACGGTAAAGACCAGTCTGTAAAAGGTTATGCAGGAGACACGGCAACTACCAGCGAAATCAAAGCTAAACTATTAGCTGATGACATCGTGCCGTCTCGTAAAGTGAAGGTGGAAACCACCGATGGAGTGGTACAGCTCTCCGGTACGGTTGATTCTCAGGCGCAGATTGAACGCGCTGAAACTATCGCTAAAGCCGTAGATGGCGTGAAAAGCGTCAAAAACGATCTGAAAGCGAAATAAGAACGACTTTTGGACACAACGCTTGTGAGCGTCCTGAGCGCTCACGTATAGCGGCTGATATTAACTATGGTAAAGGAGAGTTTTATGTTTCGTTGGGGCATCATATTTCTGGTTATCGCGTTAATTGCCGCCGCTCTGGGCTTTGGTGGTTTGGCAGGTACAGCAGCCGGTGCGGCGAAAATTGTCTTCGTCGTCGGTATTATCCTGTTCCTGGTCAGCCTGTTTACCGGACGCCGTCGTCCCTAGCTAAGCGTAATGGGACCGTCGGAATGCATCACGACAACCGACCAATACATCAAAGCCAGTCCTTGCGACTGGCTTTTTCTTGTTTGAGTCATGGGGTCAGTATGCGCTACTGTGTAGTCACATAATAAAGAGAACAGGAAAGCAGCGGTGGGGCAGAGAATTCCCGTAACACTCGGCAATATAGCGCCGCTGGCGTTAAAACCATTTCGCCCAGGCCAGCTTGCATTAGTCTGTGAAGGCGGTGGACAGAGAGGCATCTTTACAGCCGGCGTGCTGGATGAGTTCATGCGCGCGCAGTTTAACCCCTTTGATCAGTTCTTCGGCACGTCTGCTGGCGCGCAAAATCTGTCTGCCTATGTCTGTAACCAACCCGGCTACGCCCGCAAAGTGATTATGCGTTACACCACCTCACGGGATTTCTTTAATCCGATGCGCTTTGTGCGCGGCGGTAATCTGATTGATCTTGACTGGCTGTTAGACTCCACCGCCAGCCAGATGCCGCTGGCAATGGACACTGCGGCGCGCCTTTTTGATACCGGGAAAGAGTTCTGGATGTGCGCCAGTCGCGGCGATGACTATTCACCGGGCTATTTCTCGCCGCATAAAGAGAACTGGCTGGATATTCTGCGTGCTTCCAGCGCGATCCCTGGCTTCTACCGAACCGCAGCGGCCCTCGACGGCATCAACTATCTGGACGGTGGGATCAGCGACGCAGTTCCCGTACAGGAAGCCGCCCGCCGGGGGGCGCAAACTATCGTGGTGATTCGCACCGTCCCTTCGCAAATGTACTATACGCCGCAATGGTTTAAACGAATGGAACGCTGGCTGAACGACAGCAGCCTTCAGCCGCTGGTGAATATTGCCCATCATCATGAGACCAGCTACAGCGCCATGCAGCGTTTTATCGAAAAGCCGCCCGGCAAACTGCGCATCTTTGAAATCTACCCGCCTAAACCGCTGAACAGTATGGCGCTTGGCAGCCGCGTGCCAGCGCTACGGGACGACTACAAAATGGGCCGTCTTTGCGGACGTTATTTCCTGGCGACGGCGGGCAAACTTTTGGCTGAGCGCCCGCCTATTCACCGACATAAACGGATTATTACGCCGCCTGCGATTGTGGCAAATGACGCGCTGGATATGCCGTTAATTGATGTTCCGCAGGCTAACGACACGACCTTTGATAATGAGGATCTGGCGTGAGCTTTCGCTTTATCGACACCCACTGCCACTTCGATTTTCCGCCGTTTGTCGGCGATGAAGCGCAGAGTATTGAGAAAGCAGCCTGCGCAGGGGTGCAGGCGATCATCGTGCCAGCCATTGAAGCAGCCAATTTCGAAAGGGTGCTTGAGTTGTCCCGATCCCACCGCGCACTGTACGCCGCGCTGGGTTTGCATCCCATTGTGGTGGAAACGCATCAGGATGCGCATCTGGAACAGCTGGAAGCGTGCATTCTCGCCGCCGGAAAAAAGCTGGTGGCGATCGGTGAGATCGGACTCGATCTCTATCGTGACGATCCGCAATTCGATCGCCAGCAGGCGCTTTTGGATGCGCAGCTAAAACTGGCTAAACGCCACGATCTGCCGGTGATCCTCCACTCGAGACGCACTCACGACAAACTGGCGATGCACCTCAAACGCGCCGATCTGCCGCGAACCGGCGTGGTTCATGGTTTTTCCGGAAGCCTTCAACAGGCACAACGTTTTATTGAGCTTGGCTACAAAATCGGTGTCGGCGGGACGATCACTTATCCACGCGCCAGTAAAACGCGGGATGTCATGGCGCAACTGCCGCTTTCGTCACTGCTTCTGGAGACCGATGCGCCGGATATGCCCCTGAACGGTTTTCAGGGACAGCCTAATCGTCCGGAGCAGGCGGCGCGGGTCTTTGCGACGCTGTGCGAATTACGTGCTGAACCTGCAAAGGCGATCGCCGATGCACTGCTGCAAAACACCGAAGATCTCTTTGGCATAACGCTATAAATAAAGCGCCGGGCGGATCACCCTGATCTGCCGTTTTTCCAGCGCTTGCGCCAGCGGTTCGATATCGTCAGCCGTGGCGCTACGCCACGAGGCTGCTTCACCATAAACGCCGTGCGCATGAAACGCATTGATCCGCACCGGGACATCGCCCAGTGCGCGGATAAATGCGCTCAGGGGCCCCAGATGCTGCAGATAATCACTGTGTTCAGGAATAACCAGCAGGCGTAACTCTGCCAGCCGATGACGATCGGCCAGCCAGCGGATACTGTGTTTAATCTGCGGGTTTTCACGTCCGGTCAGGAAACGATGATGCTCATTGTTCCACGCTTTCAGATCCAGCATGGCTCCCTCAAAAACCGGCAACAGTTTTTGCCAGCCGGTTTCACTGAGTAGACCGTTACTGTCCACCAGACAGGTTAAATGCTTTAGGGCCGCGTCGGCTTTCACCGCGTGAAACAGCGCCAGCAAAAACGGCAGCTGGGTGGTGGCCTCGCCGCCGCTGACGGTAATGCCTTCGATAAAGGGCGCGACGGTGCGGATCTGCCCGAGTATCTCCTCCACGCTGAAGCGCTGTGCCATCGGGGTCGCCTGGTGTGGACACAGGCGTAAACAGGTGTCGCAACTCTGACACGCCTTTTCCTGCCACCAGACGCGACCGGCCTGAATGCTCAGCGCATCGTGCGGACAATGTATGACGCAGTTGCCACAGTCATTGCAGCGACCGATTGTCCACGGATTGTGGCAGGTTTTGCAGCGCAGATTACACCCTTGCAGGAACAGAGACAGGCGGCTGCCTGGCCCGTCCACGCAGGAAAACGGGATAATCTGACTAACTAAAGCGCATCTGCTGTTCATGGCTGATCACCCGCGACTGACGTTCAAGGATTCGGGTATTTCGCGCAGCCTCTTCCCCAAGCCAGGTGGTGTTGGTGCGTGAACCCTCAGCACGATATTTTTCCAGATCTGACAAGCGCACCATATACCCGGTAACGCGCACCAGATCGTTCCCGGCGACATTAGCGGTAAACTCGCGCATACCCGCCCTGAACGCACCCAGGCAAAGCTGTACTACCGCCTGCGGATTACGTTTGATGGTTTCATCCAGCGTCAGAATATCGCTGATGCCGGACGTGTAGTGTTTGTGATGAGGGGCAACGGCCAGCAGATGGCTGATGGGGTCAGGTTCATCGCCATAGGGCAGGCGTGCTCCTGGCGTGGTGCCGGAATCGGAGCTGATACCCGACTGGGCATGCAGCATGGCGCGCTGCTTCCAGCCGTGTTTCACCGGCGTATTTTCAACAAATTCCGCGAGCTGTTCACTGATGCGATAACCCAGCGTATTGGCCTGCTCATCTTTGCCATATCGCCCGTCGAGACCGGCTTTTTCACATAGCGTATTCACGGCTTCAGCCAGGCCGTACATGCCAAACATCGGCACGAAACGATCTGCATCAATCAGCCCCTCTTTCACCAGGAAGCTATTCTCAAAGAAGCCAGATTGCTGATAAAGGAAATCACAGCGCGCATCAATGATCTCCATTTGCTGCTGACAGTAGTGCGGTAGCGTGCGGGTAAAGAAATCATCCACTGATTCACTGGCCTGCGCGATGGCCTTGAGATTCAGGCGAACCAGCGTGCTGCCACCGCCCGCGAGCGGCAGGGAGTTGTAACAACTCACCACGCCATAACGACCTTTTGTGAAAATTTTATCATTCATCGGGCCGTTGGAAATATGCGGTTTACTGCATTCGCAAATGTTTTTTGCCACCGTCAGTAGCAGATCGTCAGGGGTGATTTCCGGATCGTAAATGAACGTGAGGTTAGGCGCGACCTGCTTTAGCTCTGCATCAGCACGTAAAATCGCACGAGTGACAGGCGTATCCGCCGGGCCGATGTTGGCATGCATAAAGGCATCGGGCAGGGTTCTGTCGAGATAACGCCAGAAACGTTTTATTCGGCTATCAATGTCTTCTTGTGTTAGAATTCTAACATACGGTTGCAGCAACGCGTCGAGATGGCCGAGAAACACGGGCATGGATGTGACGGATGGAACATGGTGATAGAGGATAGTGAGTAATGAAAGGGCGTCATCAAGGTCTTTTGCCCCTTCCAGCTCTAACCACTCCGAGCCGTTTGCCAGGAACCTGGCGTAGTCCGGCAGAACGTAGCGTGGCTTGAAAGGCGCATGGCCTTCAAACATGTCGCAAATGAAACCCTCGTCCAGCGCGGCACGAGCTACGGATGACAGGGAGGGATAGGGCAGATTGTTTTCCGCTTCCAGCGCCAGAAAATGGCGTTTTTGCTCAGGCGTCAGTACCGGGCTTGTCACAATTTGCTGGCAACGTTGTTGCATAGCATCGAGACCGGAGGTGGACATGTTCGCTTCCTTATATTCTGCGGATGATGGGCAGATTGTAGGAAGTCATCACATCGGGTCTATTGATCAGACGTGGGTGATTGCTGTTTTAGTCAGCAGATTCAAGAGTAAAATTTGAAGTTGATCTCATTACAGTAATGCAAATTTGTACGCAGTTTTCATTAACTGTGATGAATGTCGAAGTGTGAATGCGGGTGAATGTTAGAATACTCACAGACCCGCACGGTGAAAATTTATACGGCGATGCCGTTGGAGAATGTTATGACCGATTTAACCGCAAGCAGCCTGCGCGCGTTGAAACTGATGGACCTGACCACCCTGAACGATGACGACACCAATGAAAAAGTGATCGCATTGTGTCATCAGGCGAAAACGCCAGTAGGCAACACTGCCGCTATCTGTATCTACCCGCGTTTTATCCCGATTGCACGTAAGACTCTGAAAGAGCAGGGCACGCCGGATGTGCGCATCGCCACTGTGACAAACTTCCCACACGGTAACGACGACATCGAGATCGCGCTGGCAGAAACCCGCGCGGCGATCGCCTACGGTGCCGATGAAGTTGACGTGGTGTTCCCGTACCGCGCGCTGATCGCCGGCAACGAGCAGGTCGGTTTTGATCTGGTGAAAGCGTGTAAAGACGCCTGTGCTAAAGCAAACGTATTGCTGAAAGTGATCATCGAAACCGGTGAGCTGAAAGAAGAGCGGCTTATTCGTCAAGCGTCTGAAATCTCTATCAAAGCCGGTGCGGACTTTATCAAAACGTCTACCGGTAAAGTGCCGGTCAATGCCACGCCAGAAAGCGCACGCATCATGATGGAAGTGATTCGCGACATGGGCGTTTCTAAAACCGTTGGTTTCAAACCTGCGGGTGGCGTGCGTACTGCAGAAGACGCGCAGCAGTTCCTGGCTATCGCTGACGATCTGTTTGGCGCCGACTGGGCTGATTCCCGTCACTACCGCTTTGGCGCATCCAGCCTGCTGGCAAGCCTGCTGAAAGCGCTGGGGCACGGCGACGGTAAGAGCGCAAGCAGCTACTAATTACTCGTCATACTTCAGGCCGCAGGTGCGTTGGCTGCACTCTCTCACCCCAGCGACTTACCTGTGTAAGCTCCTGGGGGATTCGCTCCTTTGCCGCCCTCCTGCAACTCGAATTATTAAGAGTAATATTTTCTCGCGGCGGGTTTATCCGCCGCATTTAACCTGATTCCTCGGGGGTTACCGTGTTTCTCGCACAAGAAATTATTCGTAAAAAACGTGATGGTCATGCATTAAGCGACGAAGAGATCCGCTTCTTTATCAACGGTATTCGTGACAACACCATCTCTGAAGGGCAGATTGCCGCCCTGGCGATGACCATTTTCTTCCACGATATGGCGATGCCGGAACGTGTCTCGCTGACCATGGCGATGCGGGATTCAGGGACCGTCCTGGACTGGAAAAGCCTTAACCTCAACGGCCCGATTGTGGACAAACACTCCACCGGCGGCGTGGGTGATGTGACATCGCTGATGCTTGGCCCAATGGTGGCGGCATGCGGCGGCTATATCCCGATGATCTCCGGGCGTGGCCTGGGCCATACCGGCGGCACGCTCGATAAACTGGAAGCCATTCCGGGCTTCGATATCTTCCCGGATGACCAACGCTTCCGCGAAATTATTAAAGACGTTGGTGTGGCGATTATCGGCCAGACCAGCTCTCTTGCTCCGGCAGATAAACGTTTTTATGCCACCCGTGATATCACCGCGACAGTCGATTCTATCCCGCTGATTACCGCCTCGATCCTCGCCAAAAAACTGGCGGAAGGCCTGGATGCGCTGGTGATGGACGTGAAAGTGGGCAGTGGCGCATTCATGCCAACCTACGAACTCTCTGCGGCACTGGCTGAAGCGATTGTTGGCGTGGCCAACGGCGCGGGCGTACGTACAACTGCGCTGCTCACCGATATGAATCAGGTGCTGGCCTCAAGTGCGGGTAACGCGGTTGAAGTGCGCGAAGCGGTGCAATTCCTGACCGGTGAATACCGAAATCCACGTCTGTTCGACGTCACGATGGCGCTGTGCGTTGAGATGCTGATCTCCGGCAAGCTTGCCAAAGACGACGCCGAGGCGCGCGCTAAACTGCAGGCGGGTCTCGATAATGGCAAAGCGGCTGATATCTTTGGTCGCATGGTTGCGGCCCAAAAAGGTCCGACCGATTTCGTCGAAAATTACGCAAAATACCTACCGACCGCGACGCTCAGCAAAGCGGTTTACGCCGATACTGAAGGCTTTGTCTCCGCGATGGATACCCGTGCGCTGGGCATGGCTGTTGTCTCGATGGGCGGCGGACGTCGTCAGGCTTCGGACACCATTGATTACAGCGTCGGCTTTACCGATATGGCCCGTCTGGGTGATAGCATTGACGGGCAGCGTCCGCTGGCGGTGATCCACGCGCAAGACGAAGCCAGCTGGCAGGAAGCGGCCAAAGCGGTGAAAGCGGCCATTAAACTTGACGACACAGCTCCCGAAACCACGCCAACCGTCTATCGTCGTATCACCGAATAGCGATATACTGATCTGATCGGTTTTTTATGAATTTTTGAAGCACATAAGTACGGAGAACAATTATGAAACGTGCATTTATTATGGTGCTGGACTCATTCGGCATCGGCGCGACAGAAGACGCAGAACGTTTTGGTGATGTCGGTTCCGACACCATGGGTCATATTGCAGAAGCCTGTGCCAAAGGCGAAGCGAACAATGGCCGTCAGGGCCCTCTGAATCTGCCAAACCTGACCCGCCTGGGTCTGGTCAAAGCGCATGAAGGTTCGACAGGTAAAGTGGCGGCCGGTATGGACGGCAACGCGGAAGTGGTGGGCGCATACGCCTGGGCGCACGAGCTCTCTTCCGGCAAAGACACTCCGTCAGGTCACTGGGAAATCGCCGGTGTACCGGTTCTGTTCGACTGGGGCTATTTCTCCGATCACGAAAACAGCTTCCCGCAGAAGCTGCTGGACAAGCTGGTTGAGCGCGGCAATCTGCCGGGTTACCTCGGTAACTGCCACTCTTCCGGGACGGTGATTCTGGATCAGCTTGGCGAAGAGCACATGAAAACCGGCAAGCCGATTTTCTACACCTCCGCGGACTCTGTGTTCCAGATTGCCTGCCACGAAGAGACGTTCGGTTTGGATCGTCTGTACGAGCTGTGCGAAATCGCGCGTGAAGAGCTGACTGAAGGTGGCTACAACATTGGCCGTGTCATCGCTCGTCCATTTATTGGTGACAAACCGGGTAACTTCCAGCGTACCGGCAACCGTCACGATCTGGCCGTAGAACCGCCAGCACCGACCGTGCTGCAAAAGCTGGTTGAAGAGAAAGACGGCCAGGTGGTCTCTGTTGGTAAAATCGCGGATATCTACGCGAACTGCGGTATCACGAAAAAAGTGAAAGCGACCGGTCTGGACGCGCTGTTCGACGCCACTATCAAAGAGATGAAAGAAGCGGGCGATAAGACGATTGTCTTTACCAACTTCGTTGATTTCGACTCCTCCTGGGGCCACCGTCGCGACGTCGCCGGTTATGCTGCCGGTCTGGAGCTGTTCGACCGCCGTCTGCCGGAGCTGCTGGAGCTGGTCGGGGAAGATGACATCATCATCCTGACCGCTGACCACGGCTGCGACCCAACCTGGACCGGTACCGACCACACCCGCGAGCACATTCCTGTGCTGGTGTACGGACCGAAAGTGAAACCAGGATCGCTGGGCCACCGCGAAACCTTCGCGGATATCGGTCAGACGATTGCAAAATACTTTGGTACGTCCGACATGGAATATGGCAAGGCCATGTTCTGAACACACAGGGTGCGGCCTGATGTCCTCACCCCAACCCTCTCCCACGGGAAACATGGGTGCGGCCTGATATCCTCACCCCAACCCTCTCCCACGGGAAACATGGGTGCGGTCTGATGCCCTCACCCCAACCCTCTCCCACAGGGAGAGGGGGATATTAAATGAAAAGGATCTGAAGATGGCAACTCCTCACATTAATGCAGAAATGGGCGATTTCGCGGACGTAGTTTTAATGCCGGGCGACCCGCTGCGCGCGAAGCACATTGCTGAAACCTTCCTTGAAGACGTGCGTGAAGTGAACAACGTGCGCGGCATGCTGGGCTTCACCGGTACTTATAAAGGCCGCAAAATTTCTGTCATGGGTCATGGTATGGGTATCCCGTCCTGCTCGATCTACACCAAAGAGCTGATCACCGATTTCGGCGTGAAGAAAATCATCCGCGTGGGCTCTTGCGGTGCGGTGCGTATGGACGTGAAACTGCGTGATGTGGTGATCGGCATGGGTGCTTGCACCGATTCCAAAGTGAACCGTATGCGTTTCAAAGATCACGACTTTGCGGCGATTGCTGACTTCGGCATGGTGCGTAACGCGGTTGATGCGGCGAAAGCGCTGGGCGTTGATGCTCGCGTGGGTAACATCTTCTCTGCAGACCTGTTCTACTCTCCGGACGGCGGCGAAATGTTCGACGTGATGGAAAAATACGGCATCCTGGGCGTGGAAATGGAAGCGGCGGGCATTTACGGCGTAGCGGCTGAGTTTGGCGCGAAAGCGCTGACCATCTGCACCGTGTCTGACCACATCCGTACTCACGAGCAGACCACTGCCGCTGAACGTCAGACCACGTTCAACGATATGATTAAAATCGCGCTGGAATCTGTTCTGCTGGGCGATAAAGAGTAATTTTCTCTCTTTCCCTCCCTCTCCCTGTGGGAGAGGGGCGGGGTGAGGGCATCAGCGCGCATCTAGCGAACGGCCTGGGCAATCCATTGTGACAGTTCTCTCAGCTCCGCTTCCTGCTCCGGGAAATCCCCTAACAGCGCGTCGCACTCCTGTTGCAGACTCTCCGCGCGATACAAACAGCCCTGTAAACGAGCCGCCAGCGCTTCCAGCGGTGCCGGATTCATGCTATCGGTAAACACCTGCGTGCGGGTGATAATGCCTCGTTCAACGTCGAAATGCAGCTCCACGCCACCCCAGGTAAACCGCTCATCCAGCAGATGTGAAAACGCCGGCGCCTGACCAAAGTTCCATTCCCAGCTACTCTGACGGGCAAATGTCTCGGCAAAATTAGGCAGGTCCGGCGTTTTGTCGGGGGAGATGACCTCCGCTTCAACGCGTTCGCCATAGTGTTCAAAGAACGCCTCACGGATCGCCGCACAGATTTGCTCATGGGTGATCCCAGGCAGCAGCTCCACCAGGTTGGCCACGCGACCGCGCACCGAGGTAATCCCCTTGGCCTGCAGCTTTTTCTTGTCCGGATTAAGATAGTTCGCCAGACGGCTTAAATCCGCATTGAGCAGCAGCGTACCGTGATGAAAACCGCGATCTTTGGTTTCGCGATACGCCGAGCCGGAGACTTTGCGCTCGCCTTCAGCCGTTTTGACCACCAGATCGTTGCGCCCGGAGGCTTCCGCCGTGACGCCGAGTGAATTCAGCGCATTGAGCACAATCGCAGTGGAGATAGTTTTATCGTATTCCGGTTTACCGGCCATAAAGGTAAAGCAGGTGTTGCCGAGATCGTGGAACACCGCGCCGCCACCGCTGCTGCGCCGTGCGAGGCGCACATGGTCTTCTTCCATGCGCCGCGTATTGCACTCTTTCCACGGGTTTTGCGCGCGGCCAATCACCACCGTGTCGGCGTTGCGCCAGAGGAACAATACGCGTTGGGTGGCGGGCATCTGGCGGAAGATGCACTCTTCCACTGCGAGATTAAACCAGGGATCGTAAGAGTCAGAGATGAGCAGGCGTAACGTCGTCATGGCAGATTTCCTTTTCCGAATCGTTCGCCTACTTTACCACTAATCTTTCTTCTCGCTCTCTTCCTCTTCGGGCACCGATTTACTGGCCGTCAGCAGGAAAGGCGACTGCTGCCAGCGTGTGCGTTTGCCCTGCAGCAGCGTTCGCGTCAGCACCACGCCGATGGCCAGAGAAAGCAATAGCATCAGGCGCAGAATATTGGTGGTATTATCCACTTGTTTTGCTTCAGTCGGTAGCGTGTGGGTATCGAGCGTCAGGCGCAAATAGCCCAGTGGACCGTTTTTGCCCTGAATCGGCTCAACGATCTGTTGATTAAAGTAACCGCCCGCCTTTTTGCCATCTAATGCCAGCCGATCGCGCACGTCGACATGCTCACCGGACCGCGCGATCAGATCGCCTTGTTCGTCATACACGCCAGCATCCAGAATGCGGCTATTTTCCGTAATTTGCCGCAATACCTGGGCTATTCGTTTGTCGTCAGGCGTCTCGGTACGCATCGCCGGGGCGATGGTCAGCGTCACCTGACGGGCCAGAGTACGGGCCAGCTCTTCGAGCTGTGGATTACGTTGTCGTTGATGATTCTGGCTAAACCAGGATGCCCCTTGCATCAACGCGACCAGAAGTGCGAGGCAGGAAAGGACAATCACTGCACGATGAAGCCGGAATTTCAGTTTTGCGCGAGCCATATTCCACCTGCTGAAAATTTACGGCTTAATGTTGCCAGAAGTGATGGTTACAGGGTAGCCTCATGCGTTATTTTCCCCCTGGAACCTTCCGGCGCGAACCAATTTACAGGAGCTTCAATGCCGAACATTACCTGGTGTGACCTGACCGATGATGTCTCTTTATGGCCAGGATTGCCGCTCTCTTTAAGTGGTGATGAGGTCATGCCTCTGGACTACCATGCAGGGCGTAGCGGTTGGCTACTGTATGGACGCGGTCTGGATAAACAACGCCTTACCCAATATCAAACGAAGCTCGGCGCGGCGATGGTGATCGTGGCGGCCTGG
Source organism: Lelliottia sp. CFBP8978 (assembly GCF_034046055.2). Taxonomy (NCBI): domain Bacteria; kingdom Pseudomonadati; phylum Pseudomonadota; class Gammaproteobacteria; order Enterobacterales; family Enterobacteriaceae; genus Lelliottia; species Lelliottia sp. CFBP8978. The sequence goes on from NZ_CM188253.1 coordinate 685,912, forward strand.
TGTGTGGAAGACTATCAGGTGCTGCGTCTGGCCGGTTCGCTGACGCAGCGCGCGACCCGTCTGGCGCACGATGCCGGGCTGGACGTTGCTCCGCTGGGTAAAATCCCACATCTGAAAACGCCGGGCCTGCTGGTCATGGATATGGACTCAACCGCCATTCAGATCGAGTGCATTGATGAACTCGCCAAACTGGCCGGAAGTGGCGAAATGGTAGCGGAAGTGACCGAGCGCGCGATGCGCGGCGAGTTAGATTTTGCACAGAGCCTGAAGCAACGTGTTGCGACCCTGAAAGGGGCGGATGCGAATATTTTACGTCAGGTGCGCGATGAATTACCGCTGATGCCGGGTCTCACTCAACTGGTGCTCAAGCTGGAAACGCTGGGCTGGAAGGTGGCGATTGCGTCTGGTGGGTTTACTTTCTTTGCCGATTATTTGCGCGACAAACTGCGCCTGACGACCGTGGTCGCCAACGAGCTGGAAATCATGGACGGCAAACTGACCGGCCAGGTGATTGGCGATATCGTTGACGCCCAGTACAAAGCCAATACGCTAACCCGTTTGGCTGAGAAGTACGAAATTCCCGTCATGCAGACGGTGGCCATTGGCGATGGTGCGAACGATCTGCCGATGATCAAAGTCGCGGGACTGGGCATCGCTTACCATGCCAAGCCTAAAGTGAATGAAAAGACTGAAGTCACCATCCGTCATGCTGACCTGATGGGGGTGTTTTGCATCCTGTCCGGCAGCGTGAATCAGAAATAAAGAGGTACACCGTGGCGAAAGCTCCAAAACGCGCATTTGTCTGTAATGAATGTGGTGCGGATTATCCGCGCTGGCAGGGGCAATGCAGCGCCTGTCATGCGTGGAACACCATCACCGAAGTGCGTGTGGCCGCTTCGCCGACCGTGGCCCGTAACGAGCGTCTGAGTGGCTATGCGGGCCATGCCGGTGTCTCCAGAGTGCAGAAGCTTTCGGACATCAGTCTGGAAGAGCTGCCGCGTTTTTCCACCGGCTTTAAAGAGTTTGATCGCGTGTTAGGCGGCGGTGTAGTGCCCGGCAGCGCGATTCTGATCGGCGGTAATCCTGGGGCGGGTAAATCGACGTTACTGCTACAGACGCTGTGCAAACTCGCAGAACAGATGAAAACACTGTACGTCACCGGCGAAGAATCCCTGCAGCAGGTCGCGATGCGCGCGCACCGCCTTGGCCTGCCGACCGGGAATCTCAATATGCTCTCTGAAACCAGCATTGAGCAGATTTGCATGATTGCGGAAGAAGAGCAGCCGAAGCTGATGGTCATCGACTCCATTCAGGTGATGCACATGGCGGATATCCAGTCATCGCCCGGTAGCGTCGCGCAGGTGCGCGAAACCGCCGCCTATCTGACGCGGTTTGCCAAAACGCGCGGCGTAGCGATTGTGATGGTGGGCCATGTCACCAAAGATGGCTCGCTGGCTGGCCCTAAAGTGCTGGAGCACTGCATTGACTGCTCCGTGATGCTCGACGGCGATGCTGACTCCCGTTTTCGTACGCTCCGCAGCCATAAAAACCGCTTTGGTGCGGTAAACGAGCTGGGCGTTTTTGCGATGACCGAACAGGGGCTGCGAGAAGTCAGTAATCCGTCGGCCATCTTCCTGAGCCGGGGCGATGAAGAGACGGCTGGCAGCTCTGTCATGGTGCTCTGGGAAGGGACGCGTCCGCTGCTTGTAGAGATCCAGGCGCTGGTGGACCAATCCATGATGGGCAACCCCCGTCGCGTCGCCGTAGGGCTTGAGCAAAACCGTCTGGCGATTTTGCTGGCGGTATTGCACCGTCACGGCGGGCTACAGATGGCGGATCAGGATGTCTTCGTCAACGTGGTGGGCGGGGTCAAAGTGACGGAAACCAGTGCTGACCTGGCGCTGCTGCTGGCGATGGTTTCCAGCCTTCGCAACAGGCCGTTGCCGCAGGATCTGGTGGTCTTTGGTGAAGTCGGGCTGGCTGGAGAAATTCGCCCGGTACCCAGCGGGCAGGAGCGCATCTCTGAGGCGGCAAAACATGGTTTCCGTCGGGCGATAGTCCCGGCTGCCAACGTGCCGAAAAAAGTGCCGGAAGGGATGAAGATTTTTCCCGTCAAGAAACTGTCTGATGCGTTAAATGTGTTTGACGACATATAATTATACCCATCGTACTTCAAGTTGCATGTGCGTTGCCGGCGTGCGTTCACCCCAGCAGCTTCCCTGTAAGCGCATGAGGTGAGCACAGCCCGCTCCCCGCAACTCGAATGATTCAGGGTTTGGCTATTCGATTTTGCAGGAGGCACCGTAATTTATGTCAACATTTGACTATCTTAAAACCGCGATCCGCCAGAAAGGCTGCACCTTGCAGCAGGTGGCGGATGCCAGTGGGATGACCAAAGGCTATTTAAGCCAGCTTCTGAATGCCAAAATCAAAAGCCCTGGCGCGCAAAAGCTGGAGGCGCTGCACCGCTTCCTCGGCCTTGAATTCCCGCGCATGCAAAAGAATATTGGCGTCGTGTTTGGCAAGTTTTATCCGCTGCATACCGGGCATATCTATTTGATTCAGCGGGCCTGTAGCCAGGTCGATGAGCTGCATATCATCATGGGTTACGACGAAAAACGCGATCGGGCGCTGTTCGAGGACAGCGCGATGTCCCAACAGCCCACCGTCTCCGATCGCCTCCGTTGGCTGCTTCAGACCTTCAAATATCAGAAAAACATTCGTATTCATGCCTTTAATGAAGAGGGGATGGAGCCGTATCCGCACGGATGGGATGTCTGGAGCAACGGCATTAAAGCGTTTATGGAAGAAAAGGGGATTGCCCCGAACTGGATCTACACCTCTGAAGAGTCCGATGCGCCGCAGTTTCGCGAGCATCTGGGGACCGAAACGGTACTGATCGACCCTAAACGCACATTTATGAATATCAGTGGCGCGCAAATCCGTGAAAACCCGTTCCGCTACTGGGATTACATCCCTACCGAAGTCAAACCCTTCTTCGTGCGCACGGTGGCCATTCTGGGAGGCGAATCGAGCGGGAAATCGACGCTGGTCAATAAACTGGCCAACATTTTCAACACCAGCAGCGCGTGGGAATACGGACGTGATTATGTTTTCTCACACCTGGGCGGTGATGAGATGGCACTTCAGTATTCTGACTACGATAAAATCGCGCTAGGTCATGCCCAGTACATTGATTTTGCAGTCAAATACGCCAATAAAGTCGCGTTTGTTGATACCGATTTTGTCACCACCCAGGCGTTCTGTAAAAAGTACGAAGGGCGCGAACATCCGTTTGTGCAGGCGCTGATTGACGAATACCGGTTCGATCTGGTGATTCTGCTGGAGAACAACACGCCGTGGGTGGCTGATGGCATGCGCAGCCTCGGTAGCTCGGTGGATCGCAAAGAGTTCCAGACCATGCTGGTGGATATGCTGCGCGAAAATAACGTGGAGTTTGTTCATGTGGAGGAGTCGGACTATGACGGCCGCTTCCTGCGCTGCGTGGAGCTGGTGAAAGAGCTGATGGGAGAGCATGCCAATTCTTCCCCTCACCCCGGCCCTCTCCCCAAAGGGGCGAGGGAGTAAGGACGGCTCGGCGCGGTTCCCTCTCCTTAAAAGGGCGAGAGAGTAAAGACGGCTCCGCGCGGTTCCCTCTCCTTAAAAGGGCGAGAGAGTAAAGACGGCTCCGTGCGGTTCCCTCTCCTTAAAAGGGCGAGAGAGTAAAGACGGCTCCGTGCGGTTCCCTCTCCTCAAAGGGGTGAGAGAGTAAAGACGGCTCCGTGCGGTTCCCTCTCCCCTATGGGGAGAGGGTTAGGGTGAGGGGCGCCATAGCAAGGCACGCTGATCCAGGTGTTGTCGGAGTGGAGGGGAACGAACTGTGGCTGGCCTATCCGAGTCGTAAACTCAATTCACCTGCGCTAACGAGCTATATCGAATTTGCGATGCAGTTTGATGAGGTGAAACGGTTTTACGTTGGGGTGTGATTGCCGGGTGGCGGGCCGACAAAACCGGTCATGTGCGGCCTGATGCCCTCACCCACAGGGAGAGAGAGCAAATACTAAAAACGGCAACCGAAGTTGCCGTTTTGCTTTTATTTGGAGATACGTTTGTACTTGATACGCTTTGGCTCCAGCGCATCGGCGCCGAGCGTGCGTTTCTTATACTCTTCGTATTCGGTGAAGTTACCTTCGAAGAACTCCACTTTGCCCTCATCCTGATAATCCAGAATGTGGGTGGCAATACGGTCAAGGAACCAACGGTCGTGCGAGATAACCATCGCGCAGCCCGGGAACTCCAGCATGGCGTTTTCCAGCGCACGCAGGGTTTCGATATCCAGGTCGTTGGTTGGTTCATCGAGCAGCAGAACGTTACCGCCAACCTGCAGCAGCTTCGCCAGATGCAGACGGCCACGCTCACCACCGGACAGCTCGCCCACGCGTTTACCCTGATCCACACCTTTGAAGTTGAAGCGGCCAACGTAGGCACGGCTTGGCATCTCGGTGTTGCCGATACGCATGATATCCTGCCCGCCAGAGACTTCTTCCCAGACGGTTTTGCTGTTGTCCATTGCGTCACGGAACTGGTCCACGGAGGCCAGTTTCACGGTATCACCCAGCGTAATGGTGCCGCTATCAGGCTGTTCCTGACCGGACATCATGCGGAACAGCGTTGATTTACCCGCGCCGTTCGGACCGATGATACCGACAATCGCCCCTTTGGGTACGGAGAAGCTCAGATCGTCAATCAGGACGCGATCGCCGTAAGATTTACGCAGATTGCTGACTTCAACGACTTTATCGCCCAGACGCGCGCCTGGTGGAATAAACAGTTCGTTGGTTTCGTTACGTTTCTGGTATTCGGAACTGTTCAGCTCTTCAAAGCGTGCCAGACGGGCTTTGCCCTTAGACTGACGGCCTTTAGCGCCCTGACGAACCCACTCCAGCTCTTTCTCGATAGATTTACGACGAGCGGCTTCCTGAGACGCTTCCTGCGCCAGACGCTGATCTTTCTGTTCCAGCCAGGAGGAGTAGTTACCTTCCCACGGAATACCTTCGCCGCGGTCAAGCTCCAGGATCCAGCCCGCCACGTTATCAAGGAAGTAACGGTCGTGGGTAATCGCCACAACGGTGCCTTCGAAGTCGTGCAGGAAGCGTTCCAGCCAGGCCACGGACTCTGCATCCAGGTGGTTGGTGGGTTCGTCGAGCAGCAGCATGTCTGGCTTTTCCAGCAGCAGACGGCACAGCGCGACGCGGCGGCGTTCACCGCCCGACAGCTTCTCAACTTTCGCGTCCCAGTCCGGCAGGCGCAGGGCATCTGCCGCACGCTCAAGTTGCACGTTCAGGTTATGGCCGTCATGCGCCTGGATAATTTCTTCAAATTTACCCTGTTGCGCCGCCAGTTTGTCGAAGTCAGCGTCCGGTTCAGCATACTTAGCGTAAACTTCATCCAGACCTTTCAGGGCGTTAACCACTTCAGAAACGGCTTCTTCGATGGATTCGCGAACGGTATGTTCCGGATTCAGCTTCGGTTCCTGCGGCAGGTAACCGATTTTGAGACCAGGCTGCGGGCGAGCCTCACCTTCGATATCTGTATCGATGCCCGCCATGATGCGCAGCAGGGTGGACTTACCGGCACCGTTGAGACCCAGAACACCGATTTTTGCGCCCGGGAAGAAGCTCAGCGAGATATTTTTCAGAATATGACGTTTCGGCGGAACCACTTTGCCGACACGATGCATGGTATAAACGAATTGAGCCACGTGGACTTCGCCTCTTTTATCGTAATGAAAATAGAATTCAGCTGCGAAGTGTAGCCGTTTTCACTGGCTAATCCCAGCCAGGAAGTCCAGGAGTGTTAAAACGCGCAAGAAAGGTAAAAAAGTGTCCATGACGTGGCGTGTTGCGGGATGCCTGGTTAGCATAGATCCATTACATTTTTATGTGGCACGACGCCGCAACGGTATTCAACAAAATGAGGAAGAGCTTGTGGAAAAAGCCAAACAGGTGGTCTGGCGTCTGCTGGCTGCCAGCGTATGCGTGATGACGATAAGCCACGCAGCGTACGCCGATTCACTGGACGAACAACGTAACCGCTATGCGCAAATTAAGCAGGCGTGGGACAGTAAGCAGATGGATACCGTGCAGGCACTGATGCCGACGCTGAAAGAGTATCCGCTCTATCCGTATCTGCAATATCGCCAGATAACCGACGATTTAATGAACCAGCCGACGGTTACTGTCGCCGGGTTTATTCAGGCAAACCCGACGCTTCCGCCCGCTCGCACGTTGCAGTCGCGCTTTGTCAACGAACTGGCGCGACGCGAAGACTGGCGCGGTCTGCTGGCATTCAGCCCTGAGAAGCCCGGCACGACTGAGGCTCAGTGTAATTTCTATTACGCCAAATGGGCGACCGGACAGCAGCAAGAGGCCTGGAGCGGCGCGAAAGAGCTGTGGCTTTCTGGCAAAAATCAGCCTAACGCCTGTGACTCGCTGTTTGGCGCGTGGCGCGCATCGGGTCAGCAAGATCCGCTGGCCTATCTCGAACGTATTCGCCTGGCGATGAAAGCGGGCAACACGCGTCTGGTGACCACGCTGGCGGGGCAAATGCCTGCCGATTACCAAACTATCTCCACGGCCGTTATTCAGCTGGCAAACGATCCTAATTCGGTTCTGACCTTCGCCCGTTCAACGGGGGCAACGGATTTCACCCGCCAAATGGCGGCGGTGGCCTTTACCAGCGTGGCGCGGGATGATGTCGAAAACGCGCGGCTGATGATTCCGCAGCTGGTGCAGGCGCAGCAGCTTAATGACGATCAGACCCAGGATCTTCGCGATATCGTCGCCTGGCGTCTGATGGGAACAGATGTCACGGATGAGCAGGCGCGCTGGCGTGACGATGCCATTATGCGCTCAAATTCGACTTCGCTGGTGGAGCGCCGGGTACGCATGGCGCTGGGAACGGGCGATCGCCGCGGCCTGAATACCTGGCTTTCCCGTCTGCCGATGGATGCCAAAGAGAAAGATGAATGGCGCTACTGGCAGGCTGATTTACTGCTGGAGCGGGGCCGGGAAGACGAAGCAAAAGAGATCCTTCATTCCCTGATGCAACAGCGCGGTTTCTATCCGATGGCGGCGGCGCAGCGTCTGGGCGAGGAGTATACGCTGAAGATTGATAAAGCACCTGCGAACGCGAATACCGCCCTGACTCAAGGGGCTGAAATGGCGCGCGTCCGCGAACTGATGTACTGGGGAATGGATAACACCGCGCGCAGCGAATGGGCGAATCTGGTGACCAGCCGTACCACCGATGAGAAGGCGCAGCTCGCGCGCTATGCCTTTGATAACCGCTGGTGGGATCTGAGCGTACAGGCCACGATCGCCGGAAAACTGTGGGATCATCTGGAAGAGCGTTTCCCGTTGGCCTACAAGGATCTGTTCGATCGCTACACCAGCGGCAAGGATATTCCACAAAGCTATGCGATGGCGATTGCCCGTCAGGAGAGCGCGTGGAACCCGAAAGTACGATCGCCAGTGGGTGCCAGTGGTCTGATGCAAATCATGCCGGGAACCGCCACGCATACGGTGAAGATGTTTAATATTCCAGGCTACAGCAGTCCGTCGCAACTGCTGGATCCGGATACCAATATCAATATTGGTACCAGCTACTTACAGTATGTTTATCAGCAGTTTGGCAACAACCGTATCTTCTCGTCGGCGGCTTACAACGCCGGTCCTGGGCGGGTACGCACCTGGCTGGGTAACAGCGCCGGACGCCTTGACGCCGTGGCGTTTGTGGAGAGCATTCCGTTCTCAGAAACCCGCGGCTATGTGAAAAACGTGCTGGCGTACGATGCGTACTATCGTTACTTCATGGGGCAAAAAGATACGCTGATGAGCGACGCGGAGTGGCAGAGAAAGTATTAATCCGGCCGGGTTGTGTTATGCTTGTACTCGTTTATGAGTACAAGCAACGACGAATGGCGGCATAACATGACCCAGCATTCCCCTTATTCATCGGCGATGGCCGAACAGCGCAATCAGGAGTGGCTTCGTTTTGTGGAGCTGCTTCGCCAGTCCTATGAGCAGGATCTGCATTTACCGTTGATGCAATTGATGCTCACGCCCGACGAGCGTGAAGCGTTGGGTACGCGCGTGCGAATTATTGAAGAGTTACTGCGGGGCGAAATGAGCCAGCGGGAGCTGAAAAACGAGTTGGGCGCGGGCATCGCGACGATTACCCGAGGCTCCAACAGTTTAAAATCGGCCCCTGTGGAACTGCGTCAGTGGCTGGAATCTGTGCTGCTCGGCGTTCAGCGATAAATCGCGTTGTGAAACGGACTTAATGCCAGAATCACAGCGTGATGATAAACGCTTGAGCGCGTCAGCGCGCCGGCGGTAAAGACTCCTATAGCCCCGTCTTTGCGGCCGATCTCATCAATGCCGGTGTAGTGCGACATCACCGGTCCGAGCGCCTCGCCTGCCTGCACTTTTTGCAGAATGACTTCCGGTAGCGGCAGCGTTGCGGAGCGCGCTTCGCCTCGCTGTTCGCGACTTTCGATCACCACCCAGCTGAACGTCGCCCCTTCATCAATCCCGGCTTCAATCGCCACCCAGAAATCTGCCTCCGGGCGCGCGGCCCTGGCATTTAGCACGCGATTTCGTGCGCCAGCCCGCGTTTCCTCGCTGCCAAAAGGCTGTTCAGGGACACCACTCTCGACGGCGACAGCGTCAATATGGCAGGATCCTTCGCCGAAGATCTCTTCAAATGCCCTTAGAATTGCCTGAATTTTGGCAGGATTGGTGGTAGCAGAGACAACATGGTGCATAATTAAGCTCGATTCAAAAAAACTCATCGCAGTATAACGGAAAAAAAGCATGTTACAGGTATACCTTGTTCGCCACGGTGAAACGCAGTGGAACGCCGAGCGACGTATTCAAGGGCAGTCAGACAGTCCTCTCACCGCCAAAGGTGAGCAACAAGCGTGGCAAGTGGCGGAACGCGCCAGAACGTTAGGCATCACACACGTTATTGCCAGTGATTTAGGTCGTACACAGCAAACGGCGCAGATTATCGCTGAGGCCTGCGGTTGCGACGTGACCCTCGATCCTCGCCTGCGCGAACTCGATATGGGAGTGCTGGAAAAGCGTCCTGTGGATTCGCTGACCGAACAGGAAGAAGGCTGGCGGCGTACGCTGGTAAACGGAACGGAAGACGGTCGTATTCCGCAAGGCGAATCCATGCAGGAGCTGAGCGTGCGCGTGCAGGCGGCGCTGGCAGAGTGCCTGAAGCTACCGGAAGGCAGCCGCCCGTTGCTGGTCAGTCACGGTATTGCGCTGGGTTGCCTGGTGAGCACTATTCTTGGACTGCCCGCTTACGCGGAACGCCGTCTGCGTTTGCGTAACTGCTCGATTTCACGTATCGATTATCAGGAAAGTCCATGGCTGGCATCAGGCTGGGTGGTGGAAATGGCAGGGGACATCTCGCATCTGGATGCCCCTGCGCTGGATGAGCTGCAGCGTTAACGGCGAACCGGAACCAAATATTCCATCCGCAGATCGATTGGGCGTTCTTCCGGTTTTACATCGCTCGCCGGGAAGTAACGCTCAATATCCTGACCTTTACGGCGGTTCAGATTCAGCATCGGCATGCAGGTGCCGTAAACGTTGAGGATGAACTCCTGAACGCCAGTGCCCAGTCCTTCGTAGGTGAACATGACATATTCACCGCCTTCCAGAACCACCGGTTTAGCCCCCTGAATATAGCCATTGGCCATTTCTGGAGTGAGCGCGGTGGTGTAGAACACCTCCTGCTCGTCGTCCTTTTCCAGGCTCGGGTGCGTTTCGTTGAGACCGTACAGCAGCGGTGGAATGACCGGCGAATGGCTAAGGAAGTCGCGCCAGAACTGCACACGCATTTGATGCCTGAACTCGGAAATCTGCTCCAGCGAACAGGAGTAGCTTTGCGTCGTTCCGATCAGGTGTGTTTCTGGCAAAGTGATCATTTCATGTTTCGGCATCGCAAACTCGCCCAGACGTAGCGGCGGGCGCATCCCAAACGAACTCCAGTCTGGCGAGCGGCGATAGAGCGCTGGCGTCAGGGAGAACTGTTTTTTAAAGGCGCGGGTAAAAGTTTGCTGCGAATCAAACCGATATTGCAGAGCAATATCCAGAATAGGTCGCGCCGTAAGGCGAAGTGCTACAGCCGATTTTGAAAGGCGGCGTGCACGAATATAGGCACCGATGGCGTGACCGGTGACATCTTTAAACATCCTTTGCAAATGCCACTTGGAATAGCCTGCTTTTGCCGCCACATTATCCAGTGACAAAGGCTGGTCCAGATGACCTTCCAGCCAGGTAAGCAGATCGCGAATAATTCCAGCCTGATCCATATACTATCCTCATCCTTAAAACAGCAGGTGCCTGATAACAGGGTAGCGGATCATAGCATTTTTTGATGTTTTAGCATTCAGTGTTTTTTTTGCGCATAAATGCTTTTTAACGCACATTAAGGGCACATATTTTCTAATCCTGTGATCTTGCTACATTTTTGTTCTGAATGTCGAATAATCGCGTAGCGTCATTTTAAAAAATGGTAACAATATGAAATACAAGACATTGATCTTCTCTGCTCTGATGCTGTTGGCTGGTCGTGCGGCACTGGCTGAACAAGTCGGTTCCGTCGATACCGTGTTCAAAATGTTTGGCCCGGACCATAAAATTGTGGTCGAAGCATTTGACGATCCTGATGTGAAAAACGTCACCTGCTACATCAGTCGCGCCAAAACGGGCGGCATTAAAGGTGGGCTTGGACTGGCCGAAGATACCGCTGACGCCGCCATTTCCTGCCAGCAGGTCGGGCCGGTTGAGCTGAGTGACAAGATCAAAAACGGTAAAGCGCAGGGCGACGTCGTATTCCAGAAACGGACTTCGCTGGTATTCAAGAAACTGCAGGTTGTGCGTTTTTACGATGCGAAACGCAATACGCTAGCGTATCTGGCGTACTCCGATAAAGTGGTTGAGGGATCGCCGAAAAACGCGCTGAGCGCGGTGCCTATCATGCCGTGGCGTTAATTCAGGGAAGGGCTATGCAGCAACCAATGATTTGGCTGGTCGAAGACGAAATCAGCATCGCTGAGACGCTGATCTACATGCTTTCGCAGGAAGGATTTGCGGTGAAGGCGTTTGAGCGCGGCTTGCCGGTGCTGGACGAGGCGCGACGCCAGATCCCTGCATTAGCCATTCTGGACGTCGGGCTGCCGGATATCAGCGGTTTTGAGCTGTGCCGCCAACTGCTGGCCCAGCATCCGTCGCTGCCGGTGCTGTTTCTCACCGCCCGCAGTGATGAGGTGGATAAGCTGCTGGGTCTGGAAATGGGGGCGGATGATTACGTGGCTAAACCCTTTTCACCCCGCGAAGTGTGCGCGCGCGTGCGGACGATTTTACGGCGGATGCAGAAGTCTGCGCTTCCCTCTGAGATCGTCCGTATTGGGCAGTTTGAACTGAACGAGTCTGCGGCGCATATCAGCTGGTGTGGCCAGCCGTTATTGCTGACCCGTTATGAATTCTTGTTGCTGAAAACGCTGCTTCACGCGCCAGGCCGCGTCTTTTCGCGCCAACAGCTTATGGATAAAGTCTGGGGCGATGACGGGGAGAGCTTCGACCGCACGGTCGACACCCACATCAAAACCCTGCGGGCTAAGCTACGGGCGATAAATGCTGACCTTTCGCCAATCAGCACCCATCGCGGTATGGGCTACAGTCTGGGAATGCATTAATGCGCATCGGTATGCGACTGCTGTTGGGCTATTTCCTGATTGTGGCGATTGCCGCCTGGTTTGTGTTGTCGATATTTGTGCAGGAAGTGAAGCCGGGCGTGCGCAGAGCAACGGAAGGGACGTTGATTGATACCGCTACGCTGCTGGCCGAAGTGGGTCGTGACGATCTGCTGGCAGGCGATGCACAAAACGGCAGGCTGGCGCACGCGTTCGCACAGCTCCACCAGCGGCCGTTTCGCGCCAACATTGGTGGCATTCACAAGGTGCGTAACGAATATCACGTCTATATGACGGACCTGCAGGGCAAGGTGGTATTCGATTCCAGCGGAAAAGCGCTGGGAGAAGATTATTCGCGCTGGAATGATGTCTGGCTCACGCTACGCGGTGAGTATGGCGCGCGCAGTACACAGAGCAACCCCGATGACCCGCAAAGCACCGTGATGTACGTTGCCGCCCCGATAACCGACCAGGGCAAGATTATCGGCGTGTTATCGGTGGGGAAACCGAACAGCGCTTTGGCCCCGGTTATCCACCGCAGCGAGCGTCGTATTCTGTGGGCAGGCGCCGCCCTGCTGGGGATTGCTCTGTTGATAGGGCTGGCGGTGGCCTGGTGGATTAACCGTTCAATCAGTGCGTTATCTCGTTATGCCGACTCTGTGACGCACGAGACGCCGCTGCCGTTACCCGATCCAGGCAGTAGCGAGCTACGCAAGCTGGCTCAGGCGCTGGAAAATATGCGCATTCGCCTCGAAGGGAAAAACTACATTGAGCACTATGTTCATGCGCTGACTCATGAGCTGAAAAGCCCGCTGGCGGCGATTCGCGGCGCGGCGGAAATCCTGGCTGAACAGCCGTCACCGCAGGTCGCCGCGCGCTTTGTTGACAATATTCTGCTGCAAAATGCGCGGATGCAGTCACTGGTTGAAAAACTGCTTGAGCAGGCGCGGCTGGAAAATCGCGTGGAGATAGTCCCGGTTCGGGTAAGCATCGACGCGCTGTTCACCCGTGTCGTCGATGCGCGCTCTGCAATCCTGGCGGCGAAAAAGATCGCGCTGACCCGCGAGGGCCAGTCGCTGGTGGTGGAGGGCGACGAAGAACTGCTGGAGCAGGCGCTGGGGAATCTGGTGGATAATGCCATCGCGTTCACTCCTGAAGGGGGGAATATTGCGCTGGTAGCCGCTGCGGTGCACAAAGAGGTACAACTGACCGTGACCGATAGCGGCAGCGGGATCCCGGATTACGCGATGCCCCGCATCTTCGAGCGTTTTTATTCTCTTCCGCGCGAAAACGGGCTGAAAAGCAGCGGGCTCGGGCTGGCGTTTGTGCAAGAGGTGGCTCGACTGCATCAGGGGGATATCGCGCTGCGCAATCGGGAAGAGGGTGGGGTCACGGCGACGCTGATACTTCACCGTCCCTTCACATAGCTTCAAACTGACCGCACATAGCCTCGTTACGCTCTCTCCATCACAAAGGAGAAGGCTATGAAAAAATCCCCCCTGTTCTGGAAAATCAGCACCTTGCTTGGGTGCATTTTACTGTTGCTACTTCCGCTGTTTATGGTCAGTAACCTGATTTCGGAGCGAGCCAGCTATCGCGATGATGTCGAAGATACCCTACGCCAGAGCACCAGCGGCCCGCAGCAGCTCACCGGCCCGTTAATCGCGGTCCCGGTCACGGAGATTTACTATAAATTTGAAGACAAAAAAAAGGTCGAGCACAAGCGCAGCTTCCTGCACTTTTTGCTACCGGAATCACTGGTGATTGATGGCAGTCAGCGGGTAGAGTCCCGCAACATCGGCATTTATGACGGGCAAATCTGGAGCACCGATCTCAAACTCAAAGCGCAGTTTAATACCGATAAGCTGGCGCAGCTCAAAGGGGAAACCATCACCCTGGGGCAGCCGTTTATTGCCATCGGCGTGGGAGATGCGCGCGGCATTGGCGCGGTGAGCGTGACTCAGGTCAATGGTGAAACGCTGGCGGTGGAGCCGGGGTCCGGCGTATCGGGTGAGTTACCGGGGATCCACATTCCGCTCACGAAAAAGGCGCTTGAGACAAAAACACTTTCTCTGGAAATGACGCTTAATCTTAATGGTACGGGCAGTTTTTCCGTGGTGCCGGTGGGGCGCAACAGTGAGTTGACGCTGCGCAGCAACTGGCCGCATCCCGGTTTTATGGGCGATTATTTACCCGTTAAGCGCGAGATCGGCGCGTCTGGTTTCCAGGCGCACTGGCAAAGCAGCTGGTTTGCTAACAATCTGGAGAGCCTGTTTAGTACCCATCAACTGCCAGAATGGCGCAATGTACCGGCATTTAGCGTGACGGTGGCGACACCTGCCGATCAGTATCAGCTGACGGATCGGGCGATAAAATATGCTGTGCTGTTGATTGCCCTGACCTTTATGGCGTTCTTTGTCTACGAGACATTAACCGATCTTCGTCTGCATCCGATGCAGTATCTGCTGGTGGGGCTGTCGCTGGTCCTGTTCTATCTGGTGCTGCTGGCGTTCTCTGAACATGTTGGTTTTACTCCTGCCTGGGTCATCGCAAGCCTGACTGGCGCGTCAATGAACGGTGTTTATCTGCAGGCTGTACTGAAGGGCTGGAAACGAAGCGCAATTTTTGTTGTGGCCCTTTTAGGGCTTGATACCGTGATGTGGTTCTTGCTGCGTTCGGAAGACAGTGCGTTATTGCTGGGATCGGGCGTGCTGGCGACAGCGTTGTTTGCGGTCATGTTCCTGACCCGTCACTTTGACTGGTACTCACTTTCACAGTCCGGGCGTCGTCCCCCAAAGGGTGACGGGAGCGATGAATCCGTGCGGATCTGGAAATAAAAAAAACGGCGCGTTAAGCGCCGTTTTTTATGCATGGATGCGGGAGATTATTCCTGCAGATCGCCGCAGAAACGGTAACCTTCACCGTGAATGGTGGCGATAATTTCCGGCGTATCCGGCGTGGATTCGAAGTGTTTACGAATACGGCGGATAGTCACATCAACAGTACGATCGTGCGGCTTCAGCTCACGGCCAGTCATTTTCTTCAGCAGCTCTGCGCGTGACTGAATTTTACCCGGGTTTTCGCAGAAGTGCAGCATGGCGCGGAATTCACTGCGCGGCAGCTTGTACTGCTCACCGTTCGGGCTTACCAGCGAACGGCTATTGATATCAAGTTCCCAGCCGTTGAACTTATAGCTATCGACGCTACGACGTTCTTCACTGACCGTACCCAGATTCATGGTGCGGGACAGCAGGTTGCGTGCGCGAATAGTTAACTCGCGAGGATTAAACGGCTTGGTGATGTAATCATCAGCGCCGATTTCCAGGCCAAGAATTTTATCAACTTCGTTGTCACGGCCTGTCAGGAACATTAAGGCCACGTTCGCCTGTTCACGCAGTTCGCGTGCCAGAAGAAGGCCGTTTTTCCCGGGCAGGTTGATATCCATAATGACCAGGTTGATATCATTTTCAGAAAGGATCTGATGCATCTCTGCGCCATCGGTCGCTTCAAAGACATCGTAGCCTTCTGCTTCGAAAATGCTCTTTAACGTGTTGCGTGTTACCAACTCGTCTTCAACGATAAGAATGTGCGGGGTCTGCATGTTTGCTACCTAAATTGCCAACTAAATCGAAACAGGAAGTACAAAAGTCCCTGACCTGCCTGATACATGTCGCAAATTAACATGATCGGCCTAACGTGACTAAAGTACGTAATTGCGTTCTTGATGCACTTTCCATCAACGTCAACAACATCATTAGCTTGGTCGTGGGTACTTTCCCTTTGGACCCGACAGTGTCAAAAACGGCTGTCATCCTAACCATTTTAACAGCAACATAACAGGATAAGTGACACCGGACACCCAATAAAACTACGCTTCGTTGACATATATCAAGTTCAATTGTAGCACGTTAACAGTTTGATGAAATCACTGTATCGGATTGCTAGCCTTTGTCACAAATTTTCAATAAACCAACTAGTTGCAGATAGGGATTAATAAACAACGCGAATCCAATTCGAAAATGCCATCAATACGCGTATTATCATTAATAAACATATGGATAAGTAATGTTTTTTAACATTAAAACCTGTAGTTCACTCCCGGAATAGTTTAGCGCTTTTAATTTGTTATGAAACGCTATTTCGGTGATTCGTGTTGCAATTTTGTAAATTCGCGCCGCGTAATATGTTGAGCTGTATCACACTTTTACGCGCTAACTGTTTAAAAAGAGAGCATAAATGCACTTATCAATCGTGCTGGTTTCGCCAGCCAGACCCGAAAATATTGGCGCCGCCGCGCGCGCGATGAAGACGATGGGATTTACCGATTTACGTATTGTTGCCAGCGAAGCGCATCTTGAGCCTGCGACACGCTGGGTGGCGCATGGTTCGGGTGAAATAATAGATAATATAACAACTTACGATACGCTGGCCGACGCGCTGCACGATATTTCTTTCACCGTGGCGACCACTGCGCGCAGCAGGGCGAAGTACCATTACTACGCCACTCCGCCCGAACTGGTGCCGATGCTGCAGGAAAAAAGTGCGTGGCTGAATAAGGCCGCGCTGGTTTTTGGCCGGGAAGATTCGGGGCTGACAAACGAAGAGCTGGAGCTTGCCGACGTGCTGACGGGAGTACCGATGGTGGCCGATTACCCCTCGCTGAATCTGGGACAGGCGGTGATGGTCTATTGCTATCAATTAGCGTCATTAATGCAAACTCCCGCCCCGCAAACTGAGAGTGTTGATGAAAATCAGCTGCGTGCTTTACGCGCCCGTACGCAGACGCTTATGGATCGGTTGGGTGTCGCCGACGATCAAAAAATGGTGGACTGGTTGCATCAGCGACTTGGACTGCTTGAGCAACGTGATACCGCCATGTTGCACCGATTGCTGCACGATATTGAAAAAAAACTGGCAGAGTAAAAAACTGTCATATGATTTTTATATGGTTTAACTGTCTGTGACTCAGGGTTGTGACTGGTCTTATCCGGAGAAAAATAAATCATCAGGCAGCGGGTCATGAAGGCAACGCGAAAAGCGACCAAAACAGAAATTCATTGACTTAAGGGGCCGGATACTTTAACCCTAAAAGAATACAGGACAGACAGAAAACAACACAGAGCACACAACATCCATGAATCGCGTTAGCACCACCACCATTACAACAACCATCATCATTACCACAGGTAACGATGCGGGCTGACGCGTAACAGGAAAAACAGAAAAAAGCCCGCACCTGAACAGTGCGGGCTTTTTTTTCGACCAAAGATCACGAGGTAAACCATGCGAGTCTTGAAGTTCGGCGGTACATCAGTGGCAAACGCAGAACGCTTTTTGCGCGTTGCCGATATCCTGGAAAGCAATGCCAGGCAGGGGCAGGTGGCAACCGTGCTCTCTGCCCCGGCTAAAATCACTAACCATCTGGTGGCGATGATCGAAAAAACCATTGGTGGCCAGGATGCACTTCCGAACATTAGCGATGCCGAGCGGATTTTTGCCGACCTCCTTCAGGGGCTGGCCGGGATCCAGCCTGGTTTCCCACTTGCACAGCTGAAAGCCTTTGTTGAGCAAGAGTTCGCCCAAATCAAACATGTCCTGCATGGAATCAGCCTGCTGGGTCAGTGCCCGGACAGCATCAACGCGGCGCTGATTTGCCGTGGTGAAAAGCTCTCTATCGCCATCATGGCGGGTCTGCTGGAAGCGCGCGGCCACAGTGTGACGGTGATCGATCCGGTTGAAAAACTGCTGGCTGTGGGGCATTACCTCGAATCTACCGTCGATATTACGGAGTCCACCCGCCGTATCGCTGCCAGTAAAATTCCGGCTGACCACATGATCCTGATGGCGGGTTTCACCGCCGGTAATGAAAAGGGCGAACTGGTCGTGCTGGGCCGTAACGGCTCGGATTACTCCGCTGCCGTTCTGGCTGCTTGCCTGCGTGCCGATTGTTGCGAAATCTGGACCGATGTTGACGGGGTCTACACCTGCGATCCGCGCCAGGTCCCGGATGCCCGGTTGCTGAAGTCGATGTCTTATCAGGAAGCGATGGAGCTTTCCTACTTTGGCGCAAAAGTGCTTCATCCGCGTACCATTTCACCGATTGCGCAGTTTCAGATCCCTTGCCTCATCAAAAATACCGGCAACCCGCAGGCTCCTGGCACGCTGATTGGCGCAAGCCACGACGAAGACGATTTGCCGGTGAAAGGCATTTCGAATCTGAATAACATGGCGATGTTCAGTGTTTCCGGTCCAGGCATGAAAGGCATGGTCGGCATGGCGGCACGCGTTTTTGCCGCGATGTCGCGCAACGGCATCTCTGTGGTGCTGATCACCCAGTCTTCCTCCGAATACAGCATCAGCTTCTGCGTGCCGCAGGCGGACTGCCCGCGTGCGCGTCGTGCGCTGGAAGAGGAATTTTATCTTGAGCTGAAAGAAGAACTGCTGGAACCGCTGTCGATCCAGGAGCGTCTGGCCGTAATCTCGGTGGTGGGTGATGGTATGCGCACCCTGCGCGGGATTTCCGCCAAATTCTTCGCCGCGCTGGCTCGCGCCAATATCAATATTGTCGCCATTGCGCAGGGCTCTTCAGAGCGCTCCATCTCGGTGGTGGTGAGTAACGACGACGCGACCACCGGCGTTCGCGTCACCCATCAGATGCTGTTTAACACCGACCAGGTTATCGAAGTGTTCGTGATCGGTGTGGGCGGTGTCGGCGGTGCGTTACTGGAACAGGTGAAGCGTCAGCAGGGCTGGTTGAAGAATAAGCATATTGATTTGCGCGTCTGCGGCGTGGCGAACTCAAAAGCGTTACTGACCAACGTTCACGGTCTGAATCTGGAAAGCTGGCAGTCGGAGCTGGCGGAAGCCAAAGAGCCGTTTAATCGTGGCCGCCTGATCCGTCTGGTCAAGGAGTATCACCTGCTGAATCCGGTTATTGTGGACTGTACCTCTAACCAGGCCGTTGCCGATCAGTATGCTGATTTCCTGCGCGAAGGTTTTCACGTGGTCACGCCGAACAAAAAGGCCAACACCTCGTCGATGGACTACTACCATCAGCTGCGTACGGCCGCCAGCAAGTCTCGTCGCAAGTTTTTGTATGACACCAACGTGGGCGCGGGGCTGCCGGTCATTGAGAACCTGCAAAACCTGCTAAATGCGGGGGATGAGCTTCAGCGCTTCTCCGGTATTCTTTCCGGTTCGCTGTCGTTTATTTTCGGCAAGCTGGATGAGGGCATGAGTCTGTCCGACGCGACTCGCGCCGCGCGTGAGCTGGGCTATACCGAACCGGACCCGCGTGACGATCTTTCCGGCATGGACGTGGCGCGTAAGCTGCTGATCCTCGCCCGTGAAACCGGTCGTGAGCTGGAGTTGTCCGATATCGTCATCGAGCCGGTACTGCCGGCAAGTTTTGACGATAGCGGCGAGGTGGAGGCATTTATGGCCCGATTGCCTCAGCTTGACGATGACTTTGCAGCGCGCGTGGCGAAAGCCCGTGATGAAGGTAAAGTATTGCGTTATGTTGGCAACATCGAAGACGACGGCGTATGCCGCGTGAAGATTGCCGAAGTGGACGGTAACGATCCGCTGTTCAAAGTGAAAAACGGCGAAAACGCTCTGGCGTTTTATAGCCACTATTATCAGCCTTTACCGTTGGTTCTTCGCGGTTACGGCGCAGGGAACGATGTGACGGCAGCGGGCGTATTTGCCGATCTGCTGCGTACCCTGTCATGGAAGTTAGGAGTTTAACATGGTGAAAGTTTATGCCCCGGCTTCCAGCGCCAATATGAGCGTCGGATTTGATGTGCTGGGTGCGGCGGTAACGCCAGTGAACGGAGCGCTTTTGGGTGATACCGTTACGGTGGAAGCGGCGGACAGTTTCAGTCTCAATAATATTGGCCGTTTCGCCAGCAAACTGCCGCCGGAACCGCGCGAGAATATTGTTTATCAGTGCTGGGAGCGTTTCTGTCAGGAGATTGGCAAAAACGTGCCCGTTGCCATGACGCTTGAAAAAAGCATGCCGATTGGTTCGGGTTTGGGTTCCAGCGCCTGTTCGGTTGTTGCTGCGCTGGTGGCGATGAATGAGCACTGTGGCAAGCCGCTGAATAACAACCGTCTGCTGTCGCTGATGGGCGAGCTGGAAGGGCGTATCTCCGGCAGTATTCATTACGATAACGTTGCGCCGTGCTTCCTTGGCGGCATGCAGTTGATGATTGAAGAGAACGGCATCATCAGCCAGCAAGTGCCGGGCTTTGACGAGTGGTTGTGGGTGCTGGCTTATCCCGGCATTAAAGTCTCCACCGCCGAGGCGCGTGCGATCCTGCCTGCGCAGTATCGTCGTCAGGACTGTATCGCGCACGGTCGCCATCTGGCGGGCTTTATTCACGCTTGCTATACACGTCAGCCAGCGCTGGCCGCGAAGCTGATGAAAGATGTGATTGCCGAGCCGTACCGCACCAAACTGCTGCCTGGGTTTAATGAAGCGCGCCAGGCATCGCTGGATATTGGCGCGCAGGCCTGCGGTATTTCGGGCTCCGGCCCGACGCTGTTTGCACTATGCGATAAGCCTGACACCGCGCAGCGCGTGGCTGAGTGGCTGACGAAAAACTACCTGCAAAATCAGGAAGGCTTTGTTCATATTTGCCGTCTGGACACGGCAGGCGCACGAGTACTGGGATAAACGATGAAACTCTACAATCTTAAAGATCATAACGAGCAGGTCAGCTTCGCGCAGGCAGTGACTCAAGGGCTGGGCAAAAATCAGGGGCTGTTCTTTCCACACGACCTGCCGGAATTTAGCCTGACGGAAGTGGACGAGATGCTGAAGCAGGATTTTGTCAGCCGTAGCGCCAAAATTCTCTCTGCTTTTATCGGCGATGAAATTCCGCAGCAGCTGCTGGAAGAGCGTGTTCGCGCGGCGTTTGCCTTCCCGGCACCGGTAAGCCAGGTTGAACCTGATGTCGGTTGTCTGGAGCTGTTCCACGGCCCGACGCTGGCATTCAAAGATTTTGGCGGCCGCTTCATGGCGCAGATGTTGACGCACATCAGCGGTGACAAACCGGTCACCATTCTGACCGCCACATCCGGTGATACCGGGGCCGCGGTGGCGCATGCGTTTTACGGCCTGAAAAACGTGCGCGTGGTGATCCTCTATCCGCAGGGCAAAATCAGTCCGCTGCAGGAAAAACTGTTCTGTACGCTGGGTGGAAACATTGAAACGGTAGCCATCGACGGTGATTTTGATGCCTGCCAGGCGCTGGTGAAACAGGCTTTCGACGATGAAGAGCTGAAATCTGCCCTGGGCCTGAACTCGGCTAACTCCATCAACATCAGCCGCCTGCTGGCACAGATTTGCTACTACTTTGAGGCGGTAGCGCAACTGCCGCAGGAAGCCCGTAATCAGCTGGTGATCTCCGTACCAAGCGGTAACTTCGGTGACCTGACCGCGGGCTTGCTGGCTAAATCGCTCGGTCTGCCGGTGAAGCGCTTTATCGCCGCCACGAATGCCAACGACACAGTGCCGCGTTTCCTGAAAGAGGGAAAATGGACGCCAAATACCACTCAGGCCACGCTGTCTAATGCGATGGACGTGAGCCAGCCGAACAACTGGCCGCGTGTGGAAGAGCTGTTCCGTCGTAAAATCTGGCGTCTGGGCGATCTGGGGTATGCGGCGGTGAGCGATGAAACCACCAAAACCACGATGCGCGAGCTGAAAGCGATCGGTTATACCTCTGAGCCGCATGCGGCAATTGCCTATCGTGCGCTGCGCGACCAGCTGAATCCGGGCGAATATGGCCTGTTCCTCGGCACGGCTCACCCGGCAAAATTCAAAGAGAGCGTGGATGAGATCCTGGGTGAATCGCTGCCGTTGCCGAAAGAGCTGGCCGATCGCGCCGATCTGCCGCTGCTGTCCCACAATCTGCCAGCAGATTTTGCTGCGCTGCGTCAGCTGATGATGACGAAAGCGTAAATGGGGTCCACCCGGTGGCACTTTGCTTGCCGGGTCCGCTGCTGTTGTAAGTCGGGTAAGGTCTGGTGACCGCCCGGCTTTTTTTATGGAGAAATTAAGGAGAGATTTGGCAGGGAAAAAGCAGGAATTCCCAATAAATGCGGTCACTTAGAGATTAGGATTGCAGAGAATAACATCCCCCGTTCCCCTCACGTAATCTCCTTTCATCGGCCCACGTTGGGCAAGAATGAAAAGGAGTAACCTATGTCTACACTGAAACCTGCTTTGCTCGCGCTTTCGCTGATGCTGGTGGCTCCCATGGCGGTACAGGCATCAGAAATTACGCTGATCCCGGCGGTAAAATTGCAGATTGGCGATCAGGACAAAAGTGGTCACTACTGGGATGGGGGGCGCTGGCGTGACCATGACTGGTGGAGATCACATTACGAATGGCGTGATAACCGCTGGCATCAGCATGATGAGCATCGCGATCCTCACGATAACCGTCATGGCGATAAACATGATAACCATGGCAAGGGGCCAGACTGGAAGCATCATTGATGTTCTCCTGACCCTCTCCATACAGGGGAGAGGGGCAGGGATGAGGGGACGTTACTGCTCGTGGCGCTTAAATACCATCTCGCCTTTCGCTGAAGCCTCGCCGTCAAAGAAATACCCTTCGCTGTTAAATGCGCTTAACTGCTCCGGTTTGGTCAGACGATTTTCAATGATGTAACGACTCATCAGCCCACGCGCTTTTTTTGCGTAGAAACTAATCACCTTAAATTTGCCGTTTTTCTCATCTAAAAATACCGGCTTGATGATCTCCGCGTTCAGCTTTTTCGGCTTCACGGATTTGTAGTATTCATCAGAAGCCAGATTGATAACGATATTATCGCCCTGCGCTTTCAGCGCGTCGTTCAGCTTCTCGGTGATGGTATCGCCCCAGAAATGGTACAAATCTTTGCCTTTAGGATTCTCAAGGCGGATGCCCATCTCCAGGCGATAGGGTTGCATCAGGTCCAGTGGACGCAGCACGCCGTAAAGGCCGGAAAGCATGCGCAGATGCTGCTGGGCAAAATCGAAATCCGCTTCACTGAATTCTTCTGCCTGCAAACCCGTGTAAACATCGCCTTTAAACGCGAGGATCGCCTGACGGGCATTCTTCGGCGTGAAGTCTGGCTGCCAGTCGTGGAAACGGGTGGCGTTGAGATCGGCGAGTTTATCGCTAATGCTCATCAGCTTACCGATTTGCGGGGCGGTGAGTTTACGTGCCACGCGGATCAGCTGCTGCGAATGATCCAGCAGTTCGGGCTGGGTATAGCGCTCGGTGGCGAGCGGGCTCTGGTAATCGAGCGTTTTTGCAGGTGAAATCAGAATCAGCATATCCAGTCCTTGCAGGAAATTTAGGATGACTTTACCAAAAAAACCGCCTGAATTGATCGATGGCTGCTATTGCCGCGGTAAATCATCCCAGCTTCCGGGTGCAATCTGCGCCTCGATTTCCGGATAACGCGTGGCATCAAATACGGGTTTGATACCGAGTTTGCGCTGGCGAAGATAATCCCGGGCAATGAGCGTCACCACCGGTGAGAGCAGTAAAATCGCGGTCAGATTAGTGATGGCCATCAGCGCCATAATCACATCCGCCAGCTGCCACACCAGCTGTAGGCTCATAACCGATCCGATAGCCACCATGACGGCGATGCAGGCTCGCAGCATCCAGAGTGTGCGGCGCGAGTCCAGGCGTAAGAAAATCAGGTTGTTTTCGGCGTAGATATAATTCGCCACGATCGAGCTGAAGGCGAAAAGACTCACGATAAACGAGACGAATCCCGCTCCCCAGCTGCCGGTAAGAGTGACCAGCGCCTGTTGGATAAGCTGGATCCCGGCGGTATCTGGCGCATGAGAAATGGGACCAGCCAGCAAGACGATCATCGCGCTGGCGGAACAGATAATAATGGTGTCGATAAAGATACCTATCATTTGCACAATGCCTTGCGCCGCCGGGTGAGGGGGCCATGATGCCGCCGCTGCTGCGGCATTGGGGGTGGAGCCCATTCCGGCTTCATTTGATAACATGCCGCGCTGAAACCCGGCCGTCAGCGCCTGGCTGATGGTATACCCCAGCGCGCCCGAAGCCGCTTCTCGCCAGCCAAAGGCCGCTTTAAAAATAGTGGCGATCACATCCGGGAGCTGGCCGATATGCATGAGGGTCACGACCAGACTGGTGGTGATCCACAGCAACGCCATTGTCGGCACCATCCATTGCATCAACCGCGCCACGCCTTTGATGCCCGTCACAATGACCAGTAGCGTGAGCACAGCCAGTATCGCGCCCGTTATCCATTCCGGGAAGTCACAGGCGTATCGCAGCGCATGAGCCACGGAATTGGCTTGTACCGTATTAAAAATGAACCCGTAAGCGAGAAGCAGGAAGACAGAAAACAGCACGCCCATCCATTGCATGCCGAGGCCGCGGGACATATACCAGGCCGGGCCACCGCGAAAATGACCGTGGCGATCCCGCTCTTTGTAGAGCTGGGCCAGCGAGCATTCGGCGAAGGAGGTCGCCATACCGATGATGGCGGTGACCCACATCCAGAACACCGCGCCAGGCCCACCGGCACCGATAGCCAGAGCCACGCCGGCCAAATTACCGCTGCCCACGCGGGCCGCAAGGCTGGTGCATAGCGCCTGAAAGGAGGTTAATCCGTCGGGATGAGGCGTTACGCTATTTTTCAGACTTTTGCCAAACTGGCGAATATAGCGAAACTGAATAAAACCACTGCGTACGGTGAACCACACTCCGGCTCCCAGTAGCAGATAGATCATCACCGAGCCCCACAGGACTTCATTGATAAACGAAAAGAAATCAGGCATTAACGTCCCTCTTGTTGATGCCAAATACGTACCCGTCATACTTCGTGTCGCAGGGGCGTTGACTGTGTTCCTTCAACTGCCGCGTTACTCGCCCTTCTGCGACCCAGGCAAGCGCTGTACAGGACACAAGTATCATGTCCTGCCGTCCGAATTATGTAAGGCAAGAGTGTGAACTACGCCATTTAGTTAATTAGCATGCTGTTAATATTTACAGTTTATCATACTATTGCTAAGCGCACTGTCTGCGGTTGCGCTGTCATTCCGTCGTGTTATCATCAGGGCAGACCGGTTACATCCCCCTAACAAGTAAACCTGTCATTTTTCCGCTGCTGGCTCGCTGTCGGTAGCGCGAATTATCCAGGGCACGTTAAAAGAGAAACACTATCATGACGGATAAATTGACCTCCCTTCGTCAGTTCACCACTGTCGTAGCTGACACCGGAGATATCGCGGCAATGAAGTTGTACCAGCCGCAGGATGCCACAACTAACCCTTCTCTGATTCTTAACGCCGCGCAGATCCCTGAGTACCGCAAACTGATCGACGAAGCTGTCACCTGGGCCAAAGCCCAGAGCAACGACCGTGCGCAACAGGTTGTGGATGCTACCGATAAACTGGCTGTGAACATCGGTCTGGAAATCCTGAAACTGGTTCCGGGTCGTATCTCTACCGAAGTTGACGCGCGCCTGTCTTACGACACCGAAGCGTCTATCGCGAAAGCCAGACATCTGATCAAACTGTATAACGATGCGGGCATCAGCAACGATCGTATCCTGATTAAACTGGCTTCTACCTGGCAGGGTATTCGTGCCGCTGAACAGCTGGAAAAAGAAGGGATCAACTGTAACCTGACGCTGCTGTTCTCCTTTGCGCAGGCTCGTGCGTGTGCAGAAGCGGGTGTTTACCTGATTTCTCCGTTCGTAGGCCGTATTCTGGACTGGTACAAAGCCAACACCGATAAGAAAGAGTACGCGGCATCTGAAGATCCAGGCGTCGTTTCCGTGACGGAAATCTACGAATACTACAAACAGCACGGCTATGAAACTGTCGTGATGGGCGCAAGCTTCCGTAACGTAGGCGAAATCATCGAGCTGGCTGGCTGCGACCGTCTGACCATCGCCCCTGCGCTGCTGAAAGAGCTGGCGGATAGCGAAGGTACGCTGGAGCGTAAGCTGAGCTACACCGGCGAAGTGAAAGCGCGTCCGGAGCGTATCACTGAGTCCGAGTTCCTGTGGCAGCACAACCAGGATCCAATGGCAGTAGACAAACTGGCGGATGGTATCCGTAAGTTTGCTGTTGACCAGGAAAAACTGGAAAAAATGATCGGCGACCTGCTGTAATCATTCTTCATGGCCGGGAACCTCTTCCCGGCCATGTTACTTCTTTCGTCCTCTGTCTGAATTTCCCCTCTGCGTGTATCATTCCCCTTAATCAGTATTGTTATGAAGGGAATGGATATGAATACCTTACGCATCGGCTTAGTGTCGATTTCTGACCGCGCATCCAGCGGTGTTTATGCGGATAAAGGCATTCCTGCCTTAGAAGAGTGGCTGGCGGCCGCACTGACCACGCCTTTTGAACTACAAACGCGCTTAATTCCTGATGAACAGGCGATCATTGAACAGACGCTGTGCGAGCTGGTGGATGAAATGAGCTGTCATCTTGTGCTGACCACTGGCGGAACGGGGCCCGCGCGCCGCGACGTGACGCCTGATGCGACGCTTGCGATCGCCGACCGTGAAATGCCTGGCTTTGGCGAACAGATGCGCCAGATTAGTCTGCACTTTGTTCCTACGGCTATCCTTTCTCGTCAGGTTGGGGTGATCCGTAAGCAGGCGTTGATTCTCAATCTGCCAGGCCAGCCGAAGTCGATTCAAGAGACCCTGGAAGGCGTAAAAGCGGATGACGGTAAAGTCGTGGTGGCGGGAATCTTTGCCAGTGTACCGTATTGTATACAGTTGCTGGATGGCCCGTATGTCGAGACCGATCCGCAAGTGGTAGCAGCTTTTCGCCCGAAAAGCGCAAGACGAGAAACAATATCCTGAAATTAATGTGTTTGTGACATAAGCTACAGGCTCAATGGCGTGTTGATATTTTTACGGTATAGTAATTTTTTCTTTACGATTACTGTAAAAATAAATCAACATCGCTGGAAAGGCTCCCTATGTCACATTACACCCGGCCTCTGAATCGTCAGGACTACAAAACGCTTACCCTCGCTGCCCTTGGCGGCGCGCTGGAGTTTTACGACTTCATCATCTTTGTCTTTTTTGCCGCCGTTGTGGGAGAGCTCTTCTTCCCGGCCGACATTCCGGAATGGCTGCGCCAGGTGCAGACCTTCGGCATTTTTGCCGCGGGATATCTGGCGCGACCGCTGGGGGGCATCATCATGGCCCATTTTGGCGATTTGGTCGGGCGCAAAAAGATGTTCACCCTCAGTATCCTGTTGATGGCTGTTCCTACGCTGGCTATCGGTCTGCTGCCGACGTATGCCTCCATGGGCATCGTTGCTCCCGTCTTATTGCTGCTGATGCGTATTCTGCAAGGCGCAGCGATTGGCGGAGAAGTGCCGGGAGCCTGGGTGTTTGTCGCTGAACATGTGCCCGCGCGGCGCATCGGGATTGCCTGCGGCACCTTAACAGCCGGACTCACCGTCGGCATTTTGCTCGGTTCAGTGGTGGCGACTCTCATCAATACCAGCATGACACCGCAAGCGGTTCACGAGTGGGGATGGCGTATTCCTTTCCTGCTGGGCGGGGCGTTTGGCCTGGTCGCCATGTACCTGCGCCGCTGGTTGCAGGAGACGCCTGTTTTCCTTGAGATGCAGCAACGTAAAGCGCTGGCTCAGGAATTACCGGTTAAAGCCGTGGTGGTACGCCATCAGAAAGCGGTTGCTGTCTCCATGCTGCTCACCTGGCTGTTGTCTGCCGGGATTGTGGTGGTGATTCTGATGTCGCCCGTCTGGCTGCAAAAACAGTACGGATTCGCTCCGGCAATAACGCTGCAGGCCAACAGCATTGCGACCATCATGCTGTGCTTTGGCTGCCTGCTGGCCGGTCTGACTGCCGATCGTTTCGGTGCCAGTCTGACGTTCATCGTGGGCAGTTTGCTGCTCGCAGGATCGAGCTGGGCGTTCTATCACCTGGCAGGGGCGCATCCTGAACAACTGTTCCTGCTGTATGGCGTTGTCGGTTTATGCGTCGGCGTCGTTGGCGCCGTGCCTTATGTGATGGTCCGCGCCTTCCCGGCGGAAGTGCGTTTTACCGGGATCTCGTTCTCTTACAACGTGTCATACGCGATTTTTGGCGGATTAACGCCGATTGCCGTTACGCTGCTGATGGGCGTTTCGCCGATGGCTCCGGCCTGGTATGTACTGGCGCTGTCGCTGATGGGGCTGGGCCTGGGGATTTGGCTGCGGGGTGAGCGCCATCAGTTGATGGCGCAGGCGCAGGCTAGTGAGGGGTAAAACGTCATTGAAGGGCGTTGGGTAGAACATTTTGCTCAACGCTTCAATGGTGATGATGTTGTTAAACCATCGACCACCATCTGTAGTCGTCCTTACGAACAGTATTCTACCTGACCTTTTACGCCACAAACTGTCGCCAGATTCGCGGAAGTGGCCACGTCGCCCGGTACGCCGCTGGCAATCAGTGCGCCATCTTTCAACATCACGGCATATTCGGCGTGGCGCAGTGCGATATTGATGTCGTGGATCACCACCACCGTAACGATGTTGCGCATCCGCGTTTCACGGGCGGCGATATCCATAATGTGGAATTGATAGTTAAGGTTGAGTGCGCTGAGAGGGACATCAGGTAACCAGAACCATGTTTTATCCCAAAATATTTCTGTGGGGATGCTGTTGCTGACAACCCCTGTTCAATATGACGTTGTGAAAAGGAATGTATCGGAAGGGATTTCGCGGGAGATATCGTGCCCGCAGTGCGGGCACGAAGAGAGATTAGTGTTTTTCACCAATCGGCAGTACGGTGCGGCCGAACTGTTCGTTCAGCACTTCGCCCATTGCCAGGTAGATTGCGCTTGCGCCGCACACCAGGCCAATCCAGCCGGCAACGTGAACGATGCTTTCGTTATCGGCCAGATGGCCAATCGCCAGCAGAGCAAACAGCACGGTCAGGCTCAGGAAGACGAACTGCAGCACGCGGTTAGCAACCAGCGTACCGAAGAACATGAACAGGGTGAATACGCCCCACAGACCCAAATAAACGCCGAGGAAGTGCGCGTTGGCCGCATCTGCCAGACCCATTTTTGGCATAATCAGAATAGCGACCAGCGTCAGCCAGAATGAACCATAAGAGGTAAACGCCGTTAAACCGAAGGTATTGCCTTTTTTATACTCCAGCAGCCCCGCGAAGATTTGCGCGATACCGCCGTAAAAAATGCCCATCGCCAGGATAATACTGTCCATCGGGAAAAAACCGATGTTATGCAGGTTCAGCAGAATTGTGGTCATGCCAAAACCCATCAGGCCCAGCGGAGCCGGATTAGCCAACTTAGTGTTGCCCATAAGTCCTCAAAAAATCATCATTAGTATGGTGAAATGGTTAAATCCGCGCCTACTCTCCCAGGCGTGGCGCGGCATAATAATCGGCGCGATCCCTGCCGTCTATGATCTGAGCAGGGTGAAATTAAAAAATTTTTTATCCTTCCCCCTTGATGGATGCCGTTACGACCCCATCTTGTAGTCAACCGCAGTGAGTGAAGCTGAAAAAAATCAAATCTGGGCAGTTGAAACCGCACGTTTCGCCCTTATTACAGATTCACAACCACATGATGAACAAATTTTTAGTGGAGACGTTTAGATGGGTAAAATTATTGGTATCGACCTGGGTACTACCAACTCTTGTGTAGCGATTATGGACGGCACTACTGCACGTGTGCTGGAGAACGCCGAAGGCGATCGCACCACGCCTTCTATCATTGCTTATACCCAGGATGGTGAAACTCTGGTTGGCCAGCCGGCTAAACGTCAGGCCGTGACTAACCCGCAAAACACGCTGTTTGCGATTAAACGCCTGATTGGCCGTCGCTTCCAGGACGAAGAAGTACAGCGTGATGAAGCCATCATGCCGTACAAAATTATCGGTGCTGACAACGGCGATGCATGGATCGACGTGAAGGGCCAGAAAATGGCACCTCCGCAGATCTCTGCAGAAGTACTGAAGAAAATGAAGAAAACGGCTGAAGATTATCTGGGCGAACCGGTAACTGAAGCGGTTATCACTGTACCTGCATACTTCAACGATGCTCAGCGTCAGGCAACCAAAGATGCCGGTCGTATCGCGGGTCTGGAAGTCAAACGTATCATCAACGAACCAACCGCAGCTGCACTGGCTTACGGTCTGGATAAAGAAGTCGGCAACCGTACTATCGCGGTTTACGACCTCGGTGGTGGTACTTTCGATATCTCTATTATCGAAATCGACGAAGTTGACGGTGAAAAAACCTTCGAAGTTTTGGCTACCAACGGTGATACCCACCTGGGTGGTGAAGACTTCGATAGCCGTATGATCAACTACCTCGTTGATGAATTTAAGAAAGATCAGGGCATCGACCTGCGTAACGATCCGCTGGCGATGCAGCGCCTGAAAGAAGCGGCAGAAAAAGCGAAAATCGAGCTTTCTTCTGCGCAGCAGACCGACGTGAACCTGCCGTATATCACTGCAGACGCGACCGGTCCAAAACACATGAACATCAAAGTGACTCGCGCGAAACTGGAAAGCCTGGTCGAAGACCTGGTCAACCGTTCCATCGAGCCGCTGAAAGTTGCTCTGCAGGATGCTGGTCTGTCTGTCTCTGACATTCAGGACGTTATCCTGGTGGGTGGTCAGACGCGTATGCCAATGGTTCAGAAGAAAGTGGCTGAATTCTTTGGTAAAGAGCCGCGTAAAGACGTTAACCCGGACGAAGCTGTGGCAATCGGTGCTGCCGTTCAGGGTGGTGTACTGACAGGTGAAGTGAAAGACGTTCTGCTGCTGGACGTTACCCCGTTGTCTCTGGGTATCGAAACCATGGGTGGCGTGATGACTGCGCTGATCAGCAAAAACACCACCATCCCGACTAAGCACAGCCAGGTGTTCTCTACCGCTGAAGACAACCAGTCTGCGGTAACCATCCATGTGCTGCAGGGTGAGCGTAAACGTGCTGCGGATAACAAAGATCTGGGCCAGTTTAACCTCGACGGTATCAGCCCGGCTCCGCGCGGTATGCCTCAGATCGAAGTTACCTTTGACATCGACGCTGACGGTATCCTGCACGTTTCCGCGAAAGACAAAAACAGCGGTAAAGAGCAGAAAATCACCATCAAAGCTTCTTCTGGTCTGAACGAAGAAGAGATCGAAAAAATGGTTCGTGAAGCAGAAGCGAATGCTGAATCTGACCGTAAATTCGAAGAGCTGGTTCAGACCCGTAACCAGGGTGACCATCTGCTGCACAGCACTCGTAAGCAGGTTGAAGAAGTCGGCGAACAGCTGCCAGCTGAAGACAAAACTGCTATCGAGACTGCACTGAGCGCGCTGGAAACTTCTCTGAAAGGCGAAGATAAAGCGGATATCGAAGCGAAGATGCAGGAACTGGCACAGGCGTCCCAGAAGCTGATGGAAATTGCTCAGCAACAGCACGCACAGCAGCAGGCTGGCGCTGAAGCTGGTGCTTCCGCGAACAACGCGAAAGACGACGACGTTGTCGACGCTGAGTTCGAAGAAGTAAAAGACAAAAAATAATCGCCCTGATGCAGGGTAATTAATCGGCACGGGCGTAGAGGTTTCCTCTCCGCCCGTGCTCGCATGTTAAGGGGCTGAAAAAAAACAATGGCAAAGCAAGATTACTACGAGATTTTAGGCGTTCCGAAAACCGCGGAAGAGCGTGAAATCAAAAAGGCGTACAAGCGCCTGGCCATGAAATTTCACCCGGACCGTAACCAGGGTGATAAAGAGGCCGAAGCCAAATTTAAAGAGATCAAAGAAGCCTATGAAATTCTGACCGATGCTCAGAAACGTGCGGCCTACGATCAGTACGGTCATGCTGCGTTTGAACAAGGCGGCATGGGCGGCGGCGGATATGGCGGTGGCTTTGGTGGCGGCGGCGCTGATTTTGGCGATATCTTTGGCGACGTTTTCGGCGATATCTTCGGCGGTGGCCGTGGTCGTCAGCGTGCAGCTCGCGGCGCAGATCTGCGCTACAACATGGAGCTGTCACTGGAAGAAGCGGTGCGTGGCGTCACGAAAGAGATCCGCATTCCAACTCTGGAAGAGTGTGATATCTGCCACGGCAGCGGCGCGAAAGTGGGCACCAAACCACAGACCTGTCCAACCTGTCACGGTTCCGGTCAGGTGCAGATTCGCCAGGGCTTCTTCGCCGTGCAGCAGGCGTGTCCGCACTGTCATGGTCGCGGTACGCTGATTAAAGATCCGTGCAACAAATGTCACGGTCACGGTCGGATTGAGAAAACCAAAACCCTGTCCGTGAAAATCCCGGCAGGCGTGGATACGGGCGATCGTATTCGTCTGGCAGGTGAAGGTGAAGCCGGTGAGCACGGCGCACAGGCAGGCGATCTGTACGTTCAGGTGCAGGTCAAACAGCACGCCATTTTTGAGCGTGAAGGCAACAACCTGTACTGCGAAGTGCCGATTAACTTCGCCATGGCAGCGCTGGGTGGTGAGATCGAAGTCCCTACCCTGGATGGCCGCGTGAATCTGAAAGTTCCGGGTGAAACCCAAACCGGCAAGCTGTTCCGCATGCGCGGAAAAGGCGTGAAATCGGTACGCGGTGGTGCTCAGGGCGACCTGCTGTGCCGCGTGGTGGTAGAAACGCCGGTCGGCTTGAATGACAAACAGAAACA
The DNA here is from genome assembly GCF_034046055.2 of Lelliottia sp. CFBP8978. Taxonomy (NCBI): domain Bacteria; kingdom Pseudomonadati; phylum Pseudomonadota; class Gammaproteobacteria; order Enterobacterales; family Enterobacteriaceae; genus Lelliottia; species Lelliottia sp. CFBP8978. Next base: position 718,375 of record NZ_CM188253.1, read on the forward strand.
GCTGTTGAAAGAGTTGCGTGAAAGCTTCGGCGGTCCAACGGGCGAGAATAACAGCCCGCGTTCTAAAAGCTTCTTCGATGGCGTGAAAAAGTTCTTTGATGATTTGACCCGCTAAGTTGACTGCAGGTGTCAATTTCTAAAGCCCGGAAGCGATTCCGGGCTTTTTCTTTTGTGGCGAATGACTCGATAAAACCGAGCTTATCCGCAACATTAATCTGATTTTTTCGAGCTGTTTGCCTTGGTATTATGGTTTTATCGAGGTATGGTCTTAGAGAGAGAACTAAAGTGAAACTTTTACAACGATTCTTCAGCAATGAAGCATCCGGCGGCGTGATTTTGATTATCGCCGCAGTGGCTGCAATGGTTCTGGCGAACCTGGGAGCAACACAGGGGCTTTATCACGCCTTCCTGGAAACGCCCGTAGAATTGCGAGTGGGTGCGCTGGAAATCAACAAGAACATGCTGTTATGGATTAATGATGCGCTGATGGCGGTCTTCTTCCTGCTTGTTGGTCTGGAAGTGAAGCGCGAACTTGTGCTGGGTTCACTGGCCAGTCGCCAGCGAGCGGCATTCCCGGTTATCGCCGCGATTGGCGGTATGGTGGTTCCGGCACTGCTCTATCTGGCATTTAACTATCAGGATCCTGTTGCTCGCCACGGCTGGGCGATCCCGGCGGCGACCGATATCGCCTTTGCGCTCGGCGTGCTGGCGCTGTTGGGCAGTCGCGTCCCTGTTGCGTTGAAGATCTTCCTGATGGCGCTGGCGATTATTGATGACCTCGGCGCAATCGTCATTATCGCCCTGTTCTATACCAGCGAACTGTCGATCCTGTCGCTAAGCGTAGCGGCTGGCGCTATCGCGGTGCTGGCGCTGCTGAATATCTGTAATGTGCGCAGAACGGGCATTTACGTGCTGGTAGGGGTCATCCTGTGGACGGCGGTGCTGAAGTCTGGCGTACATGCGACGCTGGCAGGCGTTATCGTCGGCTTCTTTGTGCCGCTGAAGGCGGAGCACGGCAAATCGCCGGCCAAACAGTTAGAGCATGTGCTGCACCCGTGGGTTGCCTTTATGATCCTGCCGCTGTTTGCCTTTGCTAACGCGGGCGTTTCGCTGGAAGGCGTGACTTTTGCCGGTCTGACCTCCATGTTACCGCTGGGGATTATCGCTGGCCTGTTTATTGGTAAACCGCTGGGCATCACGCTGTTCTGCTGGCTGGCGCTGAAGTTCAGACTTGCTTCCTTGCCGCAGGGAACGACGTTCCGGCAGATCATGGCGGTGGGCGTGCTGTGTGGAATTGGGTTCACGATGTCGATTTTCATCTCGACGCTGGCCTTTGCATCGCTGGATCCGCAGCTCATCGTATGGGCTAAGCTGGGCATCCTGACCGGCTCGTTACTTGCCGCGTTTACCGGCTATGGCCTGTTGAAGATGAAGTTGTCGGCACAGGCGCAGACGGCATAACAGGAAAACGAAAGAGGGCAGAGGCCCTCTTTCGAAAACAGACTCAGGGAGCGAAGACACTATGTCTCACATCAATTACAACCATCTGTACTATTTCTGGCATGTCTATAAAGAGGGTTCCGTGGTGGGAGCGGCGGAAGCGCTCTATCTGACGCCTCAGACCATTACGGGCCAGATTAAGGCGCTCGAAGAGCGTCTGCAGGGAAAGCTGTTCAAACGGAAAGGTCGGGGAATTGAGCCGAGCGAACTGGGAGAGCTGGTTTTTCGCTACGCGGACAAAATGTTCACCTTAAGCCAGGAAATGCTCGATATTGTGAATTACCGCAAAGAGTCGAATTTGCTCTTTGATGTGGGCGTAGCCGATGCACTGTCCAAGCGTCTGGTCAGCGGCGTGCTGGATGCTGCGGTCGTTAAGGATGAGCAAATTCATCTGCGCTGTTTTGAATCCACGCATGAAATGCTGCTTGAGCAACTGAGCCAGCACAAGCTGGATATCATTATCTCTGACTGCCCGATTGATTCCACTCAGCAGGAAGGGCTGTTCTCGGTGAAGATTGGCGAGTGTGGCGTTAGTTTCTGGTGCATCAATCCGCCGCCGGAAAAACCGTTTCCAGCCTGCCTTGAGGAGCGACGCCTGTTAGTCCCTGGGCGGCGTTCGATGCTGGGTCGCAAGCTGCTGAACTGGTTTAACTCGCAAGGGCTGAAGGTGGAAATTCTGGGCGAGTTTGATGACGCCGCACTAATGAAAGCCTTTGGCGAAGCGCATAATGCGATTTTCGTTGCACCGACGCTGTACGCGCACGATCTTTATTTTGATGACAAGGTGACGGAGATTGGACGGGTCGATAACGTCATGGAAGAGTATCACGCGATATTTGCCGAAAGAATGATTCAGCATCCGGCGGTGCAGCGCATCTGTAACGGCGACTACTCGGCGCTGTTTGCTTCGCCTGTATCACGTTAAGCCAATAAAAAAACCCGCATTAAGCGGGTTCTTTAAAACAAGCAACAACAAGTGGCGATTAAGCCAGTTTGCTGATCTGCGCAGTCAGGTTTGCTTTATGACGCGCTGCTTTGTTCTTATGGATCAGACCTTTAGCAGCCTGACGATCCACGATTGGTTGCATTTCGTTAAATGCGTTCTGTGCTGCAGCTTTGTCGCCAGCTTCGATTGCTGCGTATACTTTCTTGATGAAAGTACGCATCATAGAGCGACGGCTTGCATTGTGCTTACGAGCCTTTTCAGACTGGATGGCACGTTTCTTAGCTGATTTGATATTAGCCAAGTCCAACTCCCAAATATGATCTATGTGGACAATTCAAAGGCCGAGGAATATGCCCTCTATACCTTCTTTTGTCAATGGATTTGTGCAAATAAGCGCCGTTGAATGGCGACGCTACGTTACGTAGTGATGGCGCAGGATTCTACCAGCTTGTCTCACCTGAATACAGTCTTTCGGTGTAAAAAACGCAGTTTACTGACAGTTTTTTTCCCTCTGAATGGTCACCATCCTGAAATCATTACGGCTTTCTGATTTGAGGGCACAATCGCCGGTTAACCTTAACCGCTGTACAAGGTATACTCGGGCGATTTTCACTGTTTTGAGCCTGTCATGAAGCTGATACGCGGCATACATAATCTCAGTCAAGCCCCTCACGGGTGCGTACTGACCATTGGTAATTTCGACGGCGTGCATCGTGGGCATCAGGCGCTGTTGCAAGGATTGCGTAAAGAGGGCCAGGCCCGCGGACTGCCCGTTGTGGTCATGATTTTTGAACCGCAGCCGCTGGAACTGTTTGCCGGTGATAAAGCGCCCGCGCGTTTAACTCGCCTGCGCGAGAAGTTGCGCTATCTGGCTGACTGCGGCGTGGACTATGTGCTGTGTTTGCGCTTTGACCGGCGTTTCGCTGCACTGACGGCGCAAAATTTTGTCGGCGACCTGCTGGTAAAACGGCTTGGCGTGCAGTTTCTGGCCGTGGGTGATGATTTCCGTTTTGGCGCTGGTCGTCAGGGCGATTTCTTGTTATTACAGAAGGCTGGCCTGGAATTCGGATTTGATGTCACCAGCACCATGACCTTCTGCGAAGGTGGCGTACGCGTGAGCAGCACTGCGGTTCGTCAGGCGCTGGCCGACGATCAACTGGACGTGGCTGAGAATCTACTGGGGCATCCGTTTGCCATCTCCGGACGCGTAGTGCATGGCGATGCGCTTGGCCGCACAATAGGTTTCCCGACGGCGAATGTACCGCTGCGTCGTCAGGTTTCCCCGGTAAAAGGGGTTTATGCGGTAGAAGTGGTCGGGTTGGGTGATAAGCCTTTGCCCGGCGTTGCCAATATTGGCACCCGTCCGACAGTTGCTGGCGTGCGTCAGCAGCTGGAAGTGCATTTGCTGGACGTTGTAATGGACCTTTATGGTCGCCATATAGATGTAATCCTGCGTAAAAAAATACGCAATGAGCAGCGATTTGCTTCGCTTGATGAGCTGAAAGCACAAATTGCGCGCGATGAGTTAACGGCCCGCGAATTTTTTGGGCTATCGAACCCGGCTTAATGCCTGAACGAGTTTTAAATACGGAACCGAGAATCTGATGAGTGACTATAAATCAACCCTGAATTTGCCGGAAACAGGGTTCCCGATGCGCGGCGATCTCGCCAAGCGTGAACCGGGAATGCTGGCGCGTTGGACCGATGATGACCTGTACGGCATCATTCGTGCAGCCAAAAAAGGCAAAAAAACCTTCATTCTGCATGATGGCCCTCCATATGCGAATGGCAGCATTCATATTGGTCACTCTGTAAACAAGATTCTGAAAGACATTATCGTGAAGTCCAAAGGACTCACCGGTTTTGACTCGCCTTACGTTCCGGGCTGGGACTGCCACGGTCTGCCGATTGAGCTGAAAGTGGAGCAGGAATACGGTAAGCCGGGTGAGAAATTCACCGCCGCTGAGTTCCGCGCAAAATGTCGCGAATACGCGGCCGCGCAGGTTGATGGTCAGCGTAAAGACTTTATCCGCCTGGGCGTGCTGGGCGACTGGTCGCGTCCGTATCTGACCATGGACTTCAAAACAGAAGCCAACATCATCCGCGCGCTGGGTAAAATCATCGGTAACGGCCATCTGCATAAAGGCGCCAAGCCAGTGCACTGGTGCGTTGACTGCCGTTCTGCGCTGGCAGAAGCGGAAGTGGAGTATTACGACAAAACCTCTCCGTCTATTTATGTCGCTTTTAATGCAGTCGACCCGATTGCTGTGAAGTCAAAATTTGATGCTGATTCAGTTGAAGGTCCCGTATCCCTAGTTATATGGACAACAACTCCTTGGACTTTACCTGCAAACAGGGCCATCACACTAAGCCCTGATTTTGATTACGTAATGTTGAATTTCCAGGGAAAAAATTACATCGTTGCTGATGGATTATCACACCAGCTCATTCAGATCCTGACATTAGGAAAGGATGCTTTTGAAGGTGTTGCTCCCAGCCTGAAAAAGGTAAAAGGCGCTGAGCTTGAGCTGATGCGCTTTAAGCATCCGTTCCTCGATTTCGACGTGCCGGCAATTCTTGGCGATCACGTTACGCTGGACGCCGGTACCGGTGCGGTACATACCGCCGGTGGCCACGGCCCGGACGACTACAACATCAGCCTGAAATATGGTCTGGAAATCGCTAACCCGGTTGGTCCGGACGGTTCTTACCTGCCGGGGACTTATCCGGCGCTGGACGGGATCAACGTCTTTAAAGCGAATGACATCATTGTCGACATGCTGCGCACCAGCGGCGCGCTGCTGCACGTTGAGAAGATGCAGCACAGCTATCCGTGCTGCTGGCGTCACAAGTCGCCCATCATCTTCCGTGCGACCCCGCAGTGGTTCATCAGCATGGATCAGAAAGGCCTGCGCGCGCAGTCGCTGAAAGAGATCAAAGGCGTGCAATGGATCCCGGACTGGGGTCAGGCGCGTATCGAATCCATGGTCGCTAACCGTCCTGACTGGTGTATCTCCCGTCAGCGTACCTGGGGTGTGCCGATGTCGCTGTTCGTCCATAAAGAGACGCAGGAACTGCATCCGCGCACGCTGGAACTGATGGAAGACGTGGCTAAACGCGTTGAAGCGGATGGCATCCAGGCGTGGTGGGATCTTGATTCCAAAGAGATCCTGGGCGACGACGCGGCCAACTACGAGAAAGTGCCAGACACCCTCGATGTGTGGTTCGACTCGGGTTCCACCCACTCCTCGGTGGTGGATGTGCGTCCTGAGTTTGCGGGACACGCTGCCGATATGTATCTGGAAGGTTCTGACCAACACCGCGGCTGGTTTATGTCATCTCTGATGATCTCCACGGCGATGAAGGGCAAAGCGCCTTACCGTCAGGTTCTGACTCACGGCTTTACCGTCGATGGTCAGGGACGCAAGATGTCCAAATCTATCGGTAACACCGTTTCTCCGCAGGACGTGATGAACAAACTGGGCGCGGATATTCTGCGTCTGTGGGTCGCCTCGACCGACTACACCGGCGAAATGGCCGTATCGGATGAGATCCTCAAACGTGCTGCCGACAGCTATCGTCGTATCCGTAACACCGCGCGCTTCCTGCTCGCTAACCTGAACGGTTTTGATCCGGTCAAAGACATGGTGAAACCGGAAGAGATGGTGGTACTGGATCGTTGGGCTGTAGGCTGCGCGCAAGCGGCGCAGGAAGATATCCTGAAGGCCTACGAGTCATATGATTTCCACGAAGTGGTGCAGCGTTTAATGCGTTTCTGCTCCATCGAGATGGGCTCGTTCTACCTCGACATCATTAAAGACCGTCAGTACACCGCGAAAGCAGACAGCGTGGCGCGACGCAGCTGCCAGACCGCGCTGTATCACATCGCTGAAGCGTTGGTGCGCTGGATGGCGCCGATCATGTCTTTCACCGCAGACGAAATCTGGGGCTATCTGCCAGGCGATCGCGAGAAGTATGTGTTCACCGGCGAGTGGTACCAGGGCCTGTTTGGTCTGGCTGAGACTGAAGCGATGAACGATACCTACTGGGACGAGCTGCTGAAAGTGCGCGGCGAAGTCAACAAAGTGATCGAGCAGGCGCGTGCTGATAAGAAAGTGGGCGGTTCACTGGAAGCGGCGGTCACTCTGTACGCAGAACCTGAACTGGCCGCGAAGCTGACGGCTCTCGGCGACGAATTGCGATTTGTCCTGTTGACCTCGGGTGCCAGCGTTGCCGATTATGCACAGGCGACTGCGGATGCCCAGCAGAGCGAACTGCTCAAAGGTCTGAAAGTGGCACTGAGCAAAGCCGAAGGTGAGAAATGCCCGCGCTGCTGGCATTACACCACCGATGTCGGTCAGGTGGCGGAACACGCAGAAATCTGTGGACGCTGTGTTAGCAACATCGCCGGTAGCGGCGAAAAACGTAAGTTTGCCTGATGAGCCAATCTCTCTGTTCAACAGGACTACGCTGGCTGTGGCTGGTTGTAGTCGTGCTGATTATTGATTTGGGCAGCAAATTCCTGATCCTCCAGAACTTTGCTCTGGGGGATACGGTGCCGCTGTTCCCGTCACTGAATCTGCACTATGCGCGCAACTATGGCGCGGCGTTTAGCTTCCTCGCCGACAGCGGCGGCTGGCAGCGTTGGTTCTTCGCGGGTATTGCTATCGGTATCTGTGTGATCCTTGCGGTGCTGATGTACCGCTCGAAAGCGACGCAGAAGCTGAATAACATCGCCTACGCGCTGATCATTGGCGGCGCGCTCGGCAACCTGTTTGACCGTCTGTGGCACGGCTTTGTCGTCGATATGATCGACTTCTACGTGGGTAACTGGCATTTCGCCACTTTCAACCTGGCTGATAGCGCAATTTGCATCGGTGCCGCGCTGATTGTGCTCGAAGGCTTTTTACCGGGCGCCGCGACGAAAAAACAGGCGTGATCCCTGATGCCCGGCAGGCGTTTCGCCGCCGGGCAAAACAACTGGACGATTTGCATGTCTAAATCCATACAGAGCAATAGCGCGGTGCTGGTTCACTTTACGTTGAAACTTGACGATGGTTCCACCGCAGAATCCACCCGCAATAATGGCAAACCTGCGCTGTTTCGCCTGGGCGATACCTCTCTTTCGGAAGGCCTTGAACAGCAACTCCTGGGGCTAAAAGAAGGCGAGAAAAAAGCGTTTTCCCTTGAACCAGATGCTGCGTTTGGCGTGCCGACTCCGGATCTGATTCAGTATTTCTCTCGTCGTGAATTTATGGATGCAGGCGAGCCGGAAATTGGGGCGATTATGCTCTTTACCGCAATGGATGGCAGCGAAATGCCTGGCGTGATCCGCGAAATCAATGGTGATTCCATCACCGTGGATTTCAACCATCCGCTGGCCGGGCGTACCGTTCATTTTGATGTTGAAGTGCTGGAGATCGACCCGGCACTGGAGGAAGTGAATGCAGATCCTGTTGGCTAACCCGCGCGGTTTCTGCGCCGGTGTAGACCGCGCTATCAGCATTGTTGAAAACGCGCTGGAGATTTACGGCGCGCCAATTTATGTGCGTCACGAAGTGGTACACAACCGCTACGTGGTGGACAGCCTGCGCGAGCGTGGCGCGATCTTTATTGAGCAGATCAGCGAAGTGCCCGATGGGGCAATCCTGATTTTCTCAGCGCACGGTGTTTCTCAGGCCGTTCGTAACGAAGCCAAAAACCGCGATCTGACCGTGTTTGACGCCACTTGTCCGCTGGTGACCAAAGTCCATATGGAAGTCGCCCGCGCCAGTCGTCGTGGCGAAGAGTCTATTCTGATTGGCCATGCGGGCCACCCGGAAGTCGAAGGCACGATGGGCCAGTACAGCAATCCGGAAGGGGGCATGTACCTGGTCGAATCACCGGACGATGTGCTTACACTTAATGTGAAAAACGAAGCCCGGCTGTCATTTATGACGCAGACGACGCTCTCTGTGGATGATACGTCAGATGTCATTGACGCGCTGCGCAGCCGCTTCCCGAAAATCGTTGGGCCGCGCAAAGATGATATCTGCTACGCCACTACGAATCGTCAGGAGGCCGTCCGTGCGCTGGCTGAGCAGGCCGATGTTGTGCTGGTGGTCGGTTCTAAAAACTCCTCCAACTCCAACCGTCTGGCTGAACTGGCACAGCGGATGGGCAAAGCCGCGTTTCTGATTGACGATGCCACCGACATCCAGGAAGAGTGGGTGAAAGAGGCGAAGTGCGTCGGCGTCACGGCGGGGGCTTCCGCGCCCGACATTTTGGTACAGAACGTGATCGCTCGCCTGCAGGAACTCGGCGGTGGCGAAGCCATTCCTCTGGAAGGCCGCGAAGAGAACATTGTTTTTGAAGTGCCGAAAGAGCTGCGTATCGACGCGAAAGAAGTCGAGTAAAGCATTGCTGATGCCAGTCATTTAATGACTGGCATTTTTCATTTCGGGTATTGATCCTCGCCCATATTCTGGTGGCGACAGGTCGGTGACGGCTCCGCCACCGCGCATTTCCCCTCTTTGCCATATCCAAAACGCCCTGCATACGAAAGCGTGCCGACAGGCACAAGGTCGTTCCCTGCAGGCAGAGAAATCATGTCTTTTACTGATACTGCTGCCTGTTTATCATAAAATTCTAATTATCGGCGTTTTCAGATGGCAGCCTCGGCAAAGGCTGGTTACTCTGAAAACGATTTACATACTTTTAACGTAAGAGAATAACTATGCATGATGCACAGGTCCGTGTCGCGATAGCGGGCGCGGGTGGCCGTATGGGTCGCCAGTTAATTCAGGCAGCGCTGCAGTTGGATGGCGTTGCGCTTGGTGCTGCGCTGGAGCGCGAAGGCTCCTCACTCCTCGGTACGGATGCCGGTGAACTGGCAGGTGCAGGAAAGACGGGCGTCACCGTACAAAGCAGTCTGGATGCGGTGAAAGATGATTTTGACGTTTTCATTGATTTTACGCGCCCGGAAGGCACGCTGAACCATCTCGCATTTTGTCGTCAGCATGGTAAAGGCATGGTGATTGGCACAACCGGATTTGATGACGCCGGCAAGCAAGCCATCAAAGAGGCTTCGCAGGATATTGCCATCGTCTTCGCCGCCAACTTTAGCGTGGGCGTTAACGTGATGCTCAAGCTGCTGGAAAAAGCCGCCAAAGTGATGGGCGACTACACTGATATCGAGATTATCGAAGCGCATCATCGCCACAAAGTGGATGCCCCGTCGGGGACTGCTCTCGCGATGGGCGAAGCGATTGCTTATGCACTTGATAAAGATTTAAAGGATTGCGCGGTCTATGCGCGTGAAGGACATACTGGCGAACGCGTCCCAGGAACAATTGGCTTTGCAACAGTTCGTGCTGGCGACATCGTCGGGGAACATACGGCGATCTTCGCCGATATTGGCGAGCGCGTTGAAATTACGCATAAGGCATCCAGTCGAATGACGTTTGCCAATGGCGCTGTCCGTTCCGCATTGTGGTTAAAAAGCTTTGATAACGGTCTTTTTGATATGCGAGATGTGCTCGATCTCAATAATTTGTAGAAGTTGTTACCCTTCGTGATGTGGTTATTGCAGTCATAATTGATTGATTGCACAGGGCAATATTTTATTGCCCTTATATTTTATCTTGTTGGTTTGGATTTCTGGCTTTAACCCTAATAAATAAACATTATCCTCTTATTTTGTGTTGCTCATATGTAAATTTTGACCATTTGGTCTGATTTTTCCAGTGCCCACCCCACAAATTCTACTAAACTTGCCATTCAAACGTTTTCTAATGTGATTTTGTTGATCTTTTTACGGCTTAAACGGCTTTAAAGACCCGGGCACTGCGAAACAATAAACAAAATATCCGTTTTAAGTTGACTTTAAGGCTCTAAATCTCCAGAATGCCGCCGTTTGCCGAAAATCCGCTGGCAACAAATTTGCATTGATTCATAACGTGGTTGTGAATTAATATGCAGATAAAGTGAGTGAATATTCTCTGGAGGGTGTTTTGATTAAGTCAGCGCTATTGGTTCTGGAAGACGGAACCCAGTTTATCGGTCGGGCCATAGGGGCAACAGGTTCGGCGGTTGGGGAAGTCGTTTTCAATACTTCAATGACCGGTTATCAAGAAATCCTCACTGATCCTTCCTATTCCCGCCAAATCGTCACCCTTACTTATCCCCATATTGGTAATGTCGGCACCAACGCCGCCGATGAAGAGTCCTCTCAGGTTCATGCGCAAGGTTTGATTATTCGCGACCTGCCGCTGATTGCCAGCAACTACCGCAATACGGAAGACCTCTCTTCTTACCTGAAGCGCCATAACATCGTGGCGATTGCCGATATTGATACCCGTAAGCTGACCCGCATCCTTCGCGAGAAGGGCGCACAGAACGGCTGCATCATCGCAGGTGATAACCTTGATGCCGCGCTGGCGCAGGAAAAAGCAAAAGCCTTCCCGGGGCTTAACGGCATGGATCTGGCGAAAGAAGTCACAACGGCAGAAGCCTACAGCTGGACGCAGGGGAGCTGGACGCTGGCAGGCGAGCTGCCAGAAGCGAAGAAAGAAGACGAACTGCCGTTCCACGTGGTGGCTTACGACTACGGCGCCAAACGCAACATCCTGCGCATGCTGGTGGACCGCGGCTGCCGCCTGACCGTCGTACCGGCACAAACGCCAGCGGACGAAGTGCTGAAGATGAATCCGGACGGGATCTTCCTGTCAAACGGCCCGGGCGACCCGGCACCGTGTGATTACGCTATCGACGCGATTAAAACCTTCCTTGAAACCGATATTCCGGTATTTGGTATCTGCCTCGGCCATCAGCTGTTAGCGCTGGCGAGCGGTGCGAAAACCGTGAAGATGAAATTTGGCCACCACGGTGGTAACCATCCGGTAAAAGATATCGACAACAACACGGTAATGATTACCGCACAGAACCACGGTTTTGCGGTGGACGAAGCGTCCATGCCTGCGAACCTGCGCGTCACGCACAAGTCGCTGTTCGACCATACCCTTCAGGGTATCCATCGCACCGACAAACCGGCGTTTAGCTTCCAGGGACACCCTGAAGCCAGCCCCGGCCCGCACGATGCCGCGCCGCTGTTCGATCACTTTATCGAACTTATCGAGCAGTACCGTAAGACCGCTAAATAATCAGGAGCCGAGAAGAAAATGCCAAAACGTACAGACATAAAAAGCATCCTGATCCTTGGCGCTGGCCCGATTGTGATCGGCCAGGCCTGCGAATTCGACTACTCTGGCGCACAGGCGTGTAAAGCCCTGCGTGAAGAGGGTTACCGCGTCATTCTGGTTAACTCCAACCCGGCCACCATCATGACCGACCCGGAAATGGCTGATGCGACGTATATCGAACCAATTCACTGGGAAGTGGTACGTAAAATCATCGAAAAAGAGCGTCCGGATGCCGTGCTGCCAACCATGGGCGGCCAGACCGCGCTGAACTGCGCACTGGAGCTGGAGCGTCAGGGCGTACTGGCGGAGTTTGGCGTTACCATGATTGGCGCCACCGCTGACGCGATTGATAAAGCGGAAGACCGTCGCCGTTTCGACGTGGCGATGAAGAAAATTGGCCTCGACACCGCGCGCTCTGGAATTGCGCACACCATGGAAGAGGCGCTGGCGGTTGCCGCTGACGTGGGCTATCCGTGCATCATCCGTCCGTCCTTCACCATGGGCGGTACAGGCGGCGGGATCGCCTACAACCGCGAAGAGTTTGAAGAGATTTGCGAACGCGGTCTGGATCTCTCCCCAACCAAAGAGCTGCTGATTGACGAGTCGCTGATTGGCTGGAAAGAGTACGAGATGGAAGTGGTGCGTGATAAAAACGACAACTGCATCATCGTCTGCTCTATCGAAAACTTTGATGCCATGGGCATCCACACCGGTGACTCCATCACCGTCGCGCCAGCCCAGACCCTGACCGATAAAGAGTATCAAATCATGCGTAACGCCTCGATGGCGGTACTGCGTGAAATCGGCGTTGAAACCGGCGGTTCTAACGTGCAGTTCTCCGTGAACCCGAAAAACGGTCGTCTGATTGTTATCGAAATGAACCCGCGCGTATCACGTTCCTCGGCGCTGGCTTCTAAAGCGACGGGTTTCCCGATTGCGAAAGTGGCGGCGAAACTGGCGGTAGGTTACACCCTCGACGAGCTGATGAACGACATCACCGGTGGCCGCACTCCGGCTTCGTTTGAGCCGTCCATCGATTACGTCGTCACCAAAATCCCTCGCTTTAACTTCGAGAAATTCGCGGGCGCAAACGACCGTCTGACCACCCAGATGAAATCCGTCGGCGAAGTGATGGCGATTGGCCGCACTCAGCAGGAATCCCTGCAAAAAGCGCTGCGCGGCCTGGAAGTGGGCGCAATGGGCTTCGACCCGAAAGTGAGCCTCGACGATCCGGAAGCACTGACCAAAATCCGTCGCGAACTGAAAGACGCAGGCGCCGAGCGTATCTGGTACATCGCCGATGCGTTCCGCGCAGGTCTCTCCGTGGACGGCGTCTTTAACCTGACCAACATCGACCGCTGGTTCCTGGTGCAAATCGAAGAGCTGATTCGCCTGGAAGAAAAAGTGGCCGAGATGGGCATTAACGGTCTGGACGCTGACTTCCTGCGCATGCTGAAGCGGAAAGGTTTTGCCGATGCGCGTCTGGCTAAACTGGCGGGCGTTCGTGAAGCGGAAATCCGCAAACTGCGTGACCAGTACAATCTGCACCCGGTCTACAAACGCGTGGACACCTGTGCGGCAGAGTTTGCCACCGACACCGCCTACATGTACTCCACCTATGAAGACGAGTGCGAAGCCAACCCATCGGTCGATCGCGATAAGATTATGGTCCTCGGCGGCGGTCCAAACCGTATCGGCCAGGGCATCGAATTTGACTACTGCTGCGTACACGCCTCTCTGGCGCTGCGTGAAGACGGTTACGAAACCATTATGGTCAACTGTAACCCGGAAACCGTATCGACCGACTACGACACCTCTGACCGCCTCTACTTTGAGCCAGTCACCCTGGAAGACGTGCTGGAAATCGTGCGTATCGAGAAGCCAAAAGGCGTTATCGTGCAGTACGGTGGCCAGACTCCGCTGAAGCTGGCGCGCGCGCTGGAAGCCGCAGGCGTACCGGTTATCGGCACCAGCCCGGATGCGATTGACCGTGCGGAAGACCGCGAACGTTTCCAGCAGGCGGTTGACCGTCTGAAGCTGAAACAACCCGCAAATGCCACTGTCACCGCGATTGAAATGGCCGTTGAGAAAGCCAAAGACATCGGCTATCCGCTGGTGGTGCGCCCGTCCTATGTGCTGGGTGGCCGCGCGATGGAAATCGTCTACGACGAAGCCGACCTGCGTCGTTACTTCCAGACGGCGGTGAGCGTCTCTAACGATGCGCCAGTGCTGCTGGACCGCTTCCTTGATGATGCGGTTGAAGTGGATGTGGATGCGATCTGCGACGGCGAAATGGTGCTGATTGGCGGCATCATGGAGCATATTGAACAGGCTGGCGTTCACTCCGGTGACTCCGCATGTTCTCTGCCAGCGTACACACTCAGTCAGGAAATTCAGGATGTGATGCGCCAGCAGGTGCAGAAACTGGCCTTTGAACTTCAGGTACGCGGCCTGATGAACGTCCAGTTCGCGGTGAAAGATAACGAAGTCTACCTGATTGAAGTTAACCCGCGTGCGGCGCGTACCGTACCGTTCGTTTCCAAAGCGACCGGCGTTCCGCTGGCGAAAGTGGCGGCGCGTGTGATGGCGGGCCAGACGCTGACCCAGCAGGGCGTGACGAAAGAGATAATTCCGCCGTACTACTCGGTAAAAGAAGTGGTTCTGCCGTTCAACAAATTCCCGGGCGTTGACCCGCTGTTAGGGCCTGAAATGCGCTCAACCGGTGAAGTGATGGGCGTGGGACGCACCTTTGCAGAAGCGTTTGCCAAGGCGCAACTGGGCAGTAACTCCACCATGAAAAAACAGGGGCGCGCATTGCTCTCCGTCCGCGAAGGCGACAAAGAGCGCGTGGTGGATCTGGCCGCGAAGCTGCTGAAACAGGGCTTTGAACTGGATGCGACCCACGGGACCGCCATCGTGCTGGGTGAAGCAGGCATCAACCCGCGCCTGGTCAATAAGGTGCATGAAGGTCGTCCGCACATTCAGGACCGTATCAAGAATGGCGAGTACACTTACATCATCAATACCACGGCCGGTCGTCAGGCGATTGAAGACTCCAAGCTGATTCGCCGCAGCGCGCTGCAGTACAAAGTGCATTACGACACCACCCTGAACGGCGGTTTCGCGACAGCCATGGCGCTGAATGCGGATGCCACCGAGAAGGTGATTTCGGTGCAGGAAATGCACGCGCAAATTAACAAATAAGCGAGTTGTAGGCCGGGTAAGGTAAAGCTGTCACCCGGCACAATGGGGTGTGCGGCCTGATGCCCTCACCCCGCCCCTCTCCCACAGGGAGAGGGAGAACACGTTAAAAACGGCAACCTGGTTGCCGTTTTGCTTTTACTGTCTTCAGTTTTGTAGGCCGGATAAGGTATAGCCGCCACCCGGCAACACATCTCTTCGTTCGTCTTCAGAGTCTTCTGGTTTTCCATCTCTCTTCAGTCAGTTAGCCTAAAATGGTTAAGTCGATAATTAAATTCAACTGAAAAGCAGGGAGAACACCATGCGAAATAAACTTCTGGCTACCTCACTTTTTGCTGCCGCAGCCCTCTTTACCGTTGCCGGTTGTTCATCCAACCAGGCCGTGAAAACCACTGACGGTAAAACGATCGTCACCGACGGCAAGCCGCAGGTGGATGACGATACCGGACTGGTTTCCTATAAAAATGCCGAAAATGGCCAGACTGAGCAGATTAATCGCGATCAGGTGAAGTCGATGGGTGAGCTGGATAACTAATCGTTTTCCGTGGCCCCGCGTGCGAGTGTGGGGCCAGTGCATCATGTTTTCAGTGCGGAACAGACCGGCGCGCCGTATTCACTCTTTTCCTCCCGCTTTTCCTCAAGGCTACAATCCTCCCCATAAATGCGTTCCAGCAGGGCGCGCATCAGTCATGAATACATAAATAACAGTTATCATTGTAAGCGGTTCAATTAACTGTCTACACTCTTGCTCATTACAACAAGTGTTTACACAGGCATTACCATGATTCTGATAATTTATGCGCATCCTTATCCGCAGCACTCGCATGCGAATAAGCGAATGCTTGACCAGGTAAGGACGCTCGAAGGGGTGGAAATTCGCTCCCTTTATCAACTCTATCCCGACTTCAATATTGATATCGCCGCCGAACAGGAGGCGATATCGCGCGCGGATCTGATCGTCTGGCAGCATCCCATGCAGTGGTATAGCACGCCGCCGCTGCTCAAACTGTGGATCGACAAAGTCTTCTCCCACGGCTGGGCGTACGGGCATAACGGCCACGCGCTCAAAGGCAAAAGCCTGTTGTGGGCTGTCACCACCGGCGGGGGCGAAAGCCATTTCGATATCGGCTCGCATCCGGGGTTTGAGAGCCTGGCGCAGCCGCTGCAGGCGACGGCGATCTACTGCGGATTAACGTGGCTTCCTCCTTTTGCGATGCACTGCACCTTTGTGTGTGACGATGAAACGTTGCAGGCGCAGGCTCGTCACTACAAACAACGTTTACTCGACTGGCAGGAGACCCACCATGGATAGTCATACGCTGATACAGGCGCTGATCTACCTGGGGGCGGCGGCGCTGATAGTGCCGGTTGCCGTGCGTCTGGGCCTGGGCTCGGTACTGGGTTACCTGATTGCTGGCTGTGTCATTGGGCCGTGGGGACTGCGGCTGGTGACTGACGCCGAGTCGATTTTGCATTTCGCCGAAATCGGCGTGGTGCTGATGCTGTTTGTCATTGGTCTTGAACTGGATCCGCAGCGGCTATGGAAACTGCGCGCCTCGGTATTCGGCGGCGGGGCATTGCAGATGGTCGCCTGCGGCGCGCTGCTGGGCGGTTTTTGCATTTTGCTCGGCATGGACTGGAAGGTGGCGGAATTAATCGGCATGACGCTGGCGCTCTCCTCGACGGCGATTGCGATGCAGGCGATGAATGAGCGCAACCTGACGGTTTCTCAGATGGGGCGCAGCACTTTTTCCGTCTTACTTTTTCAGGACATTGCCGCAATCCCGCTGGTGGCAATGATCCCGCTGCTGGCGGCCAGCGGTTCGTCAACCACGCTGGTGGCGTTTGCCCTGTCGGCACTGAAAGTCGTGGGAGCGCTGGCGCTGGTGATCCTGTTAGGCCGCTACGTGACGCGTCCGCTTCTGCGTTTTGTTGCGCGTTCGGGTTTGCGCGAAGTGTTCAGCGCCGTCGCGCTGTTCCTGGTGTTTGGCTTTGGTCTGCTGCTCGAAGAAGCGGGCTTGTCGATGGCCATGGGGGCGTTCCTGGCGGGCGTTCTGCTGGCCAGCTCCGAATATCGCCATGCGCTTGAAAGCGATATTGAACCGTTCAAGGGGTTGCTGCTGGGGCTGTTTTTCATCGGCGTCGGGATGTCTGTCGACTTCGGGACCCTGGTGACGCACCCGCTGCGCATTCTCATTCTGCTGGTCGGTTTTTTGGTGATCAAAATGGGCATGCTGTGGCTGATCGCCCGTCCGCTGAATGTGCCGAATAAACAGCGCCGCTGGTTTGCCGTGCTGCTGGGGCAGGGCAGTGAGTTCGCCTTCGTGGTGTTTGGCGCAGCGCAGATGGCGAATGTGCTGGAGCCGGAATGGGCGAAGGCGTTGACGCTGGCGGTAGCGTTGTCGATGGCCGCCACGCCGATTCTGCTGGTATTACTGACCCGGCTGGAACAATCCGGCAGCGGGGAGGATCGCGAAGCCGATGAGATCGATGAAGAGCAGCCGCGGGTGATTATTGCCGGATTTGGACGCTTTGGACAAATTACCGGCCGTTTACTGCTCTCCAGCGGCGTGAAAATGGTCATTCTTGATCACGATCCTGACCATATCGAAACCCTGCGTAAATTCGGTATGAAAGTCTTTTACGGCGATGCAACGCGCGTCGATTTGCTGGAGTCCGCCGGGGCCGCCAAAGCGGAAGTGCTGATTAATGC
The DNA here is from genome assembly GCF_034046055.2 of Lelliottia sp. CFBP8978. Classification (NCBI taxonomy): domain Bacteria; kingdom Pseudomonadati; phylum Pseudomonadota; class Gammaproteobacteria; order Enterobacterales; family Enterobacteriaceae; genus Lelliottia; species Lelliottia sp. CFBP8978. Next base: position 735,914 of record NZ_CM188253.1, read on the forward strand.
GATTGACGATCCTCAGGCCAGCCTGCAACTGGCGGAACTGGCGCTGGAGCACTTCCCGAATCTGAAAATCATTTCTCGCGCTCGCGATGTCGATCACTACATCAAACTGCGTCAGGCTGGGGTTGAGGCGCCGGAACGTGAAACATTTGAAGGCGCGCTTAAATCCGGTCGTCTGGCGCTGGAAGGACTGGGGCTGGGCGCTTATGAAGCGCGCGAGCGCGCTGACCTGTTCCGTCGTTTTAACACTGATATGGTCGAAGAGATGGTGGAAATGGCAGAGGGCGATGCCTCCTCTCGCGCTGCAGTGGTCAAGCGCACCAGTGCGATGTTAACCGAGATCATCAACGAGGATCGCAATCATCTTTCGCTGACTCAGCGCCATGGCTGGCAAGGCACGGAAGAGGGGAAACATACCGGCGATCCGCAGGATGAACCCGAGAGTAAACCTGCTACGTGAAGTGGAGTTGCCAGCAATTTTGAAAAATTTCACGTTCTTTACTCTACCGCCAGTCGACGAAAGATTAAGCTTTCCGTATAGTGGCGGCAATTTTTTGCATCCGGGAAATTTTCAATGATCAGTCTGATTGCAGCGCTGGCGGTAGACCGCGTTATCGGTATGGAGAACGCCATGCCGTGGAACCTGCCTGCCGATCTCGCATGGTTTAAACGTACAACGTTAAATAAGCCCGTCGTCATGGGCCGCCTGACCTGGGAGTCAATTGGACGCCCCTTGCCGGGCCGTAAGAATATCGTCATCAGTAGCCAACCCGGTACCGACGATCGCGTTGAGTGGGTAAAATCTGTCGATGACGCGATTGCCGCATGCGGCGACGCCGAAGAGATTATGGTGATTGGCGGTGGTCGAGTGTATGAGCAGTTTCTGCCAAAGGCGCAGAAGCTGTATTTGACTCACATTGATGCGGAAGTGGAAGGGGATACGCATTTCCCGGACTACGATCCGGACGAGTGGGAATCCGTATTTAGCGAATTCCACGACGCTGATGCGCAAAACTCGCATAGCTACTGCTTCGAAGTTCTGGAACGTCGGTAAGTTTGTCACCCTCTCCCGACGGGGGAGGGTGAACGCTCTCAGGAGGCGACAGCCTCACCTTCTCCTAAGTCCAGTTGCCGGTTCGACGGCTGAACAAAGATCTTTTTATCTTCCCAGCGCAGGCAAGTCAGATCGCCGCCCCAGCAACATCCTGTATCCAGCCCGTAAATATTCTCCGGCGTTCCCTTGCCTTCAAGGGAGGCCCAATGACCGAACACGACGCTGTACTCTTCTGTCACCGGACCCGGGATGGCAAACCACGGCTTAAGCGGCGTGGGAGCATTTTCCGGCGTGTCTTTACAGTACATATCCAGTTGCCCATTAGGGAAACAGTAACGCATGCGCGTGAACGCGTTAGTCACGAAGCGCAGACGCGCCAGCCCGCTTAACTCCGGGCTCCAGTTGTTGGGCATATCACCATACATCGCATCCAGGAAGAACGGATAGGAGTCGCTGGCAAGCACGGCTTCCACGTCGCGGGCGCACTCTTTTGCCGTCGCGAGATCCCACTGTGGGGTAATGCCGGCATGCGCCATCACCAGCTTTTTCTCTTCGTCGACCTGCAACAATGGCTGACGACGCAGCCAGTTGAGTAACTCGTCGGCATCGGGCGCTTCAAGCAGAGGTGTCACACGATCTTTGGGTTTGTTGCGGCTGATACCTGCAAACACCGCCAGCAGATGCAGATCGTGGTTGCCGAGAACAACGCGCACGTTATCGCCCAACGATTTAACGTAGCGTAAAACGTCCAGCGAGCCGGGACCGCGTGCAACGAGATCGCCCGTCAGCCATAGCGTGTCTTGCCCAGGCGTAAACTCCACCTGCTTTAACAGTGCGATCAGTTCATCGTAGCAACCGTGAACGTCGCCAATCAGATATGTAGACATGTCATTAATGAATGAAAGTAGGAACGGCGAGACGGAAAACAGGAATGGCAACGCGGAACGTATTACCGTCTGCATCAACCATTTCATAATGGCCCTGCATCGTGCCCATCGGTGTTTCTATGACGGCACCGCTGGTGTATTGAAACTCTTCGCCAGGGGCGATGTGGGGTTGTTCTCCGACCACACCTTCACCCTGGACTTCGATCTCACGGCCATTGCCGTTAGTAATCAGCCAATAGCGCCCGATGAGTTGTACAGGCATCCGCCCCAGATTGCGAACAGTGACGGTGTAGGCAAAAACAAAACGTTCGTCGTCCGGGGTGGACTGAGACTCGATATAGACGCTTTGCACCTGAACACATACGCGGGGCGAATCAATCATGGCTTACTCCTTGGGCGGCGCGTTATCGCTGATGTAATTAGCTAACTTACAATACTGCTCAACGGAAATGTTTTCCGCACGCATTGCCGGATCGATACCTAATTCGGTCAACACCTCGACGCTAAACGAGTTACCAAGGCTGTTACGAATCGTTTTACGGCGCTGGTTAAAGGCCTCGGTGGTGATGCGGCTCAGTACGCGCAGCTCTTTGACCGGGTACGGCATCACAGCGTGTGGTACCAGACGAACGACCGCAGAATCCACTTTCGGCGCTGGAGTAAAGGCCGTTGGCGGCACTTCAAGCACCGGGATAATCTGACAGTAGTACTGCGCCATGACGCTTAATCGACCATACGCTTTACTGTTCGGCCCTGCAACCAGTCGGTTGACGACCTCTTTTTGCAGCATAAAGTGCATGTCGGCGATGGCATCAGTATAGCTAAACAGATGGAACATCAGCGGCGTAGAGATGTTATACGGCAGGTTACCAAAGACGCGCAGCGGCTGACCCAGTTTCTCCGACAGCTCGGCAAAGTTCATGGTCATGGCGTCTTGCTGATAAATGGTCAGCTTTGGCCCCAGGAACGGGTGTGTTTGCAGGCGAGCAGCCAGATCGCGGTCCAGCTCAATAACGGTCATTTCGTCAAGACGTTCACCCACAGGCTCAGTCAGAGCGGCAAGACCCGGACCAATTTCGACCATGGCCTGGCCTTTTTGTGGATTAATAGCTGAAACGATGCTTTCGATAACAAACTGATCGTTAAGGAAGTTTTGCCCGAAGCGTTTGCGGGCTAAGTGGCCCTGATGGACTCTAGTATTCATTGAGTATTAATAATCATTTTGATGGCGAGATTAAGCGCCGTAATAAAACTGCCGACATCCGCTTTGCCTTTTCCTGCCAGATCCAGTGCAGTACCGTGGTCAACGGACGTTCGAATAAAGGGTAAACCGAGCGTGATATTCACAGCGCGGCCAAATCCCTGGTATTTTAGCACGGGCAGGCCCTGATCGTGGTACATCGCAAGCACTGCATCGGCACTATCAAGATATTTGGCCTGAAAAAGGGTATCGGCGGGCAGGGGCCCGCTGAGATTCATCCCTTTGGCACGCATTTCGTCCAGCACCGGAATGATGGTATCAATCTCTTCAGTACCCATATGCCCGCCTTCGCCTGCATGCGGATTTAACCCGCAGACAAGCACATGCGGCGCTTTGATACCGAATTTGGTTTGCAAATCGTGATGCAAAATGGTGATGATTTCACGCAGCAACGCGGGCGTGATGGCCTCTGAAATCGCTTTGACAGGCAGATGGGTGGTGACAAGCGCAACGCGCAGCTCTTCTGTCGCCAGCATCATCACAACTTTGTCGCTATGAGAACGCTCTTCAAAGAATTCGGTATGTCCGGTAAAGGGAACACCCGCTTCATTGATAACGCCTTTATGCACCGGGCCGGTAATCAGCGCTGCAAACTCGCCATTCAGGCAACCATCACAGGCGCGAGCCAGCGTATCCACGACATAGAGGCCGTTTTCAGCGCTGAGCTGACCAGGCGTGACCGCTGTTCGCAGGGGAACCGGAAGGAGCGTTAATGTGCCTTGCGGCTGCGGAACGGGATGTTGGCTCGAATCATACGGCAGGAGCGTTAAAGGCAGACCGAGCAATTTTGCCCGGTCTTGTAGTAGTGTTGCGTCAGCACAGACGACCAGTTCCACCGGCCAGCTTCGCTGAGCGAGCTGGACGACGAGGTCGGGACCAATCCCGGCGGGTTCGCCGGGAGTGATAACAACACGGTGTTGTTTCATTAGTTGCTCAGTACTTTCACGTAAGCGCTGGCGCGTTGTTCCTGCATCCAGGTTGCCGCTTCTTCAGAGAATTTACGGTTGAACAGCATACGGTAGGCTCTGTCTTTCTGTGCCGCGTCAGTTTTATCCACGTTGCGGGTATCCATCAGTTCGATCAGATGCCAGCCGAATGAAGAGTGTACCGGAGTACTCATCTGGCCTTTGTTCAGTTTCATCAGTGCGTCGCGGAATGCCGGATCGTAGATATCCGCAGCAGCCCAGCCAAGATCGCCGCCCTGGTTGGCAGAACCCGGATCCTGAGAGAACTCTTTCGCTGCGTTTGCGAACGATGTTTTGCCGCTCTTGATATCCGCTGCGATCTGTTCCAGTTTCACGCGGGCCTGATCGTCCGTCATGATCGGTGATGGCTTAAGCAGGATATGGCGGGCATGGACTTCCGTTACGGAAATGCTCTGGCTCTGGCCGCGCAGATCGTTCACTTTCAGAATATGGAAGCCAACGCCGGAACGAATTGGACCCACGATATCGCCTTTTTTCGCCGTACTCAGCGCTTGAGCGAAGATCGATGGCAGCTCCTGGATACGCCCCCAGCCCATCTGGCCACCTTTAAGCGCCTGTTGGTCGGCAGAATACGTGATCGCCAGTTTGCCAAAATCTTCGCCCTTACGTGCCTGCTCAACGACAGCGCGCGCCTGGCTTTCTGCTTCAGCAGCCTGATCGGACGTTGGATTTTCCGAAAGCGGGATCAGAATGTGGCTCAGATTCAGCTCGGTGCTGGCATCGTTCTGATTGCCAACCTGCTGCGCCAGTTGATCAACTTCCTGCGGCAGGATCGTTACGCGACGACGAACTTCGTTGTTGCGCACTTCAGAAATCAGCATCTCTTTGCGGATCTGATTGCGGTAGGTCGCGTAGCTGATTCCATCGTACGCCAGACGGCTGCGCATCTGATCCAGCGTCATATTGTTCTGCTTAGAAATATTGGCGATCGCCTGATCGAGCTGCTCGTCAGTGATTTTTACACCCATTTTCTGACCCATCTGCAGAACAATCTGATCCATGATCAGACGTTCGAGGATCTGATGACGCAGCGTAGCGTCATCTGGAAGCTGCTGACCTGCCTGGCCCGAATTGAGCTTTACAGATTGCATCAAACCATCAACGTCGCTTTCGAGCACAACACCGTTGTTCACAACGGCGGCGACCTTATCAACAACCTGTGGCGCAGCAAAGCTGGTGTTCGCAACCATGGCGATACCGAGCAGCAGCGTTTTCCAGTTCTTCATACTTTTTCCATTTCAATTAACCGCAAAGCGGATTACGTTGTAAATCAAGCTCATTACAAGGAACTACGGTACGGCAGAATATTCGAACGCAGCATCTGCTGAGTGCCCAGTCCATAGTTAGAGCTGAGGCCGCGTAATTCGATATTAAAGCCAATGACCTTATCGTATTTGCTCTGATTGTTATCGGTATCCCAGCCGTTAAGTTTGCGCTCGTAGCCAACGCGAAGCGCGTAACAGCAGGAGTTATATTGCAAGCCAACCATCTGATCCGCTGGCTTGCTGGTATTGGTGTCAAAGTAATAGGCGCCCACAATTGACCAGCGATCGGCGATTGGCCAGCTTGCAGCTCCACCCACCTGTGAGATGCCTTCTTTATACTGCTCGGCGGTGAAGCTCGGTAATGTCGCCTGAATATATTCCGGGCTGGCATAGCGATAGGTCAACTGTACCATCCGATTTTCATCACGACGGTATTCGAGAGCACTACTGCTTGTCGCGACATTATTCAGGCGCGTATCGTACTGGAGACCACCACGCAGACCCCAGCGATCGGTCATGCGCCAGTAGGTATCACCCGCCCACACCAGCGATCCCGTTTTGTTATCTTTTTCCCAGTTGATGTTGTCATCACCGGTACGAGATTCGGTGAAGTAGTAGATTTGACCAACGGAAACGTTAAAACGTTCAACGGAAGCTTCATCATAAAGACGGGATGTGACCCCTGTTGTAACCTGGTTAGCTGAAGCAATGCGGTCAAGACCACCATAGGTACGGTCACGGAACAGGCCGCTATAGTCAGATTGCAGCAACGATGAGTCGTAGTTATTGATATGGCTTTGGTCGCGATAGGGGACGTACAGGTACTGCATACGTGGTTCCAGCGTTTGGGTATACCCCTCCGCCAGATTCATATCGCGTTCGAAAATGAGTTTACCGTCCATCTTAAACTGCGGGAGAGTACGGTTAACGGAATCTTTCAGATCGGCGTCATTATCAGTGTTGTAATTTTCAATATTTTTCTGCTGATAGTGAGTTGCCATCAGCTTGGCTTCGGTATCCAGACTTGCCCAGTCATTCGACCATGGCAGGTCGATCGTCGGCTCAATGTGAAGACGCGTCGCTTCCGGCATATCCGAATTGGTATTCACGAAATGCACGGCCTGGGCATACACTCGGGTGTCGAACGGACCGACGTCATTCTGATACCAGTTCACGTCCAGCTGCGGTTCAGCACCGTAAGTGCTGCGGGTCTGATTGCTGAAAACCTGGAACTGCTTCGTAGATACTGTGGCGTTGAAGTTCTGAATGGCATAACCGACGCTGAATTTCTGCGTCGCATAGCCATCAGTACTTGAACCATATTTGGTATCGAAGTCGCTGAAATAATAAGGATCGCTAACCTTGGTGTAGTTGACGTTAAAACGCCATACCTGGTCCATCACCCCAGCATGCTGCCAGTAATATAGCCAGCGATGGCGATCGCCTTCTGACTGATGTTCATCCTGGAACACTTTATCCGACGGCAGATAATCCAGCTCCATCAGGCCAGTGCCTGCTTTGGTCAGATAGCGGAACTCGTTTTCCCACATGATGTTCCCGCGCTTATGGATATAGTGCGGGGTAATTGTGGCGTCCATATTGGGCGCGATGTTCCAGTAATACGGCAGGTAGAACTCAAAATAGTTGCTGGTGCTGTATCTGGCATTCGGGATCAGGAAGCCTGACCGGCGCTTATCACCGACCGGCAACTGCAGGTAAGGGCTGTAGAAAACAGGCACTGGCCCGAGTTTAAAACGCGCATTCCAGATCTCAGCGACCTGCTCTTCGCGGTCATGGATCACTTCGCTGCCAACGACGCTCCAGGTATCGGAACCCGGCAGGCACGAGGTGAATGAACCATTCTCAAGGATGGTATAGCGGTTTTCGCCACGCTGTTTCATCAGATCCGCATTTCCGCGGCCCTGACGACCCACCATCTGGTAATCACCTTCCCAGACGTTGGTATCTTTAGTATTCAGGTTTGCCCAGCCTTTCGGACCTTTCAGGATGACCTGATTGTCGTCATAGTGCACATTGCCCAGTGCATCGACCGTACGAACCGGCTCCGCCGCGCCCTCTGGTTGTTTCTGATGCAGCTGAACTTCATCTGCCTGCAGACGGCTATTACCCTGGTTGATATCGACGTTGCCCGTAAAAGTGGCGTTATCAGGGTAGTTACCTTTTGATTGGTCAGCAGTAATCGTCACAGGCAAGCTGTTGGGATCGCCCTGTACCAGCGGGCGATTATAACTTGGGATGCCAAGCTTACACTGCGAGGCAAGATCGGCGGCCATTCCCTGTTGGCTATACAGAGCCGCGCCGATCATGGTGGCCAGGAGGGTGGGGATACGTTTTTTCATACGTTGTATTTAGTGTTCCGTCATCAGTGGCTACGGCTTACAAACGGTCAGAGACTATCTTACTCATCAGCGCAGTGCCAGCGTTAATCCTGCCCGTTTGCGAGTCAGAGTGTTAGGCTCGCTATCGAATGACGAGTATGATAATGCAAATTATAGGCGATGTCCCTCAAATGACCGTGGCTCGACCACTGTGATGATGGAGTTACGTCGATACCTGGAACATGACCATACGGGGAGTATATGCAGTATTGGGGTAAAATTATTGGCGTCGCGTTCGCATTAATGATGGGCGCTGGATTCTGGGGCATCGTGCTGGGCCTCATTATCGGGCATATGTTTGATAAAGCTCGCAGCCGCAAGATGGCCTGGTTTGCCAACCAGCGCGAGCGTCAGGCGCTCTTTTTCTCCACCACCTTTGAAGTCATGGGGCATTTAACCAAATCCAAGGGGAGAGTCACTGAAGCGGATATCCAAATCGCCAGCGTCTTTATGGATCGGATGAGCCTGCACGGCGAGTCGCGAGTCGCTGCGCAAAACGCATTTCGGATCGGCAAAGCGGATAACTATCCCCTGCGTGAAAAAATGCGTCAGTTTCGTAGCATCTGCTTCGGACGCTTTGATTTAATCAGGATGTTTCTTGAAATCCAGATTCAGGCGGCGTTCGCAGATGGTTCACTGCATCCTAATGAGCGTGATGTTCTGTATGTGATTGCAGAAGAGCTGGGTATTTCCCGCATGCAGTTCGATCAGTTCCTGCGCATGATGCAGGGTGGCGCGCAATTTGGCGGTGGCTATCAACAGCAGCAATCATCAGGCGGGGGATGGCAGCAGGCGCAGCGAGGGCCAACGCTGGAAGATGCCTGTAATGTTTTAGGTGTGAAACCCACTGACGATGCGACCACCATTAAACGCGCCTATCGCAAGCTGATGAGTGAACATCACCCGGATAAGCTGGTCGCGAAAGGGTTACCGCCGGAAATGATGGAAATGGCGAAGCAGAAAGCGCAGGAAATCCAGAAAGCCTACGAGCTGATTAAAGAGCAGAAGGGCTTTAAGTAATCGTAAGCCCGGCAAGCGCCGGGCACTACGTTAAAAATCTGCTGGCGCTTTAAACGTCATCAGATTGCCAAACTCCGGATGAGTGATCGTCAGCATCTGAGCGTGTAACTGCAGGCGTGGAGCCATTGCCAGGGCCTCTGGCGTCGCGTAGAAACGATCTCCCAGAATCGGATGGCCCATCGCCTGCATATGCACGCGCAGCTGGTGCGAGCGACCGGTAATCGGCTTGAGCAGAATACGCGCGGTATTATCCGTCGCGTATTCCAGCACTTCATACTCGGTCTGCGCCGCCTTGCCGGTTTCATAACACACCTTTTGCTTCGGGCGGTTAGGCCAGTCGCAAATCAGCGGTAAATCCACCAGACCTTCTGCTTTTTCCGGGTGTCCCCAGATCCGTGCGATGTACTGTTTCTTCGGTTCACGTTCGCGGAACTGGCGCTTCAGCTCACGTTCAGCCGCCTTGGTCAGGGCCACCACAATCACACCGCTGGTTGCCATATCCAGACGGTGCACGGACTCAGCCTGCGGATAGTCGCGCTGGACGCGCGTCATCACGCTGTCTTTGTGCTCCTCCAGACGTCCCGGCACGGACAACAAGCCGCTGGGCTTGTTGACCACCATGATGTGTTCATCCTGATACAGAATGACCAGCCAGGGTTCCATTGGCGGATTGTAGGTTTCCATGATCATGTCGCGCTCCGTTTACTGATGCGTGACAACAATCAGACGCAACGCGTCCAGTCGCCAGCTCGCCTGATCCAGGCTTTCCAGCACCTGCTGACGGTTGCTCTCAATCGCAGCCAGCTCATCGTCACGAATGTTTGGGTTCACCGCTCTGAGGGCTTCCAGACGCGACAGCTCTGCCGAGAGTTTTTCGTCAGCTTCGCTGCGCGCAGCGTCGATAAGTGCTCGCGCGGCTTTCTCAATCTGCGCTTCACCCTGCTGCAAAATGGCATGAACGTCCTGTTGCACCGCATTCACCAGCTTGCTACCGGTGTGACGGTTAACGGCGCTGAGCTGACGGTTAAAGCTTTCAAACTCAACCTGAGCCGCCAGATTGGTGCCGTTTTTATCCAGCATCAGACGCACCGGTGTTGCCGGCAGGAAGCGGTTGAGCTGCAGCTGTTTCGGCGCCTGCGCTTCAACCACGTAGATCAACTCCAGCAGCAACGTCCCGACCGGCAGGGCTTTATTTTTCAACAGCGAAATGGTGCTGCTGCCGGTATCGCCGGACAAAATCAGATCCAGACCGTTACGGATCAGCGGGTGTTCCCAGGTAATGAACTGCGCATCTTCACGCGACAGCGCAACGTCACGCTCGAAGGTGATCGTGCAGCCATCTTCCGGCAGGCCAGGGAAGTCCGGGACCAGCATATGATCGGACGGCGTCAGGACAATCATGTTTTCACCGCGATCGTCCTGATTGATACCGACGATATCAAACAGGTTCATGGCGAAGCTGATAAGGCTGGTGTCATCATCCTGTTCTTCAATGCTTTCGGCTAGTTGCTGTGCCTTCTCGCCGCCGTTGGAGTGGATCTCCAGCAGACGGTCGCGGCCTTGCTCAAGCTGCAGTTTCAGCGCCTCGTGCTGCTCACGGCAGGATTTAATCAGCTCGTCAAAACCTTCGGTCTCTTCCGGAGAGGCGAGGAACGCGGTCAAATCGCTATACACCTGATCGTAAATGGTGCGTCCGGTCGGGCAGGTATGCTCAAACGCATCCAGACCTTCGTGGAACCAACGCACCAGCACGGACTGGGCGGTTTTCTCCAGATACGGAACGTGAATTTGAATATCGTGCGCCTGGCCGATACGGTCCAGACGACCAATACGCTGCTCCAGCAGATCCGGGTTAAACGGCAGATCGAACATGACCAGCTGGCTGGCGAACTGGAAGTTACGCCCTTCAGAACCAATTTCGGAGCAGAGGAGCACCTGCGCACCGCTGTCTTCTTCCCCGAACCAGGCCGCTGCGCGGTCACGCTCGATGATGGACATGCCTTCGTGGAACACGGCGGCACGGATGCCTTCGCGCTCACGAAGCACCTGTTCAAGCTGAAGTGCGGTGGCCGCTTTGGCGCAAATCACGAGCACTTTCTGTGAGCGGTGAGCGGTCAGATAGCCCATCAGCCACTCAACGCGCGGATCGAAGTTCCACCAGGTTCCGGTATCACCTTCAAATTCCTGGTAAATTTGTTCCGGATAGAGCATGTCGCGTGCGCGCTCTTCGGCACTTTTGCGCGCGCCCATGATGCCGGACACTTTGATCGCAGTTTGGTACTGCGTCGGCAGCGGCAGTTTGATGGTGTGCAGCTCGCGTTTCGGGAAGCCTTTCACGCCGTTACGGGTGTTTCGGAACAACACGCGGCTGGTGCCGTGGCGGTCCATCAGCATGGAGACCAGTTCCTGACGCGCGGTTTCTGCGTCGTCGCGGTCGCTGTTGGCGGCATGCAGCAGCGGCTCAATATCCTGCTCGCCAATCAGCTCGCTCAGAGTGTTGAGTTCATCGTTGGACAGATGCTTGCCCGCCAGCAGAAGCGCGACCGCATCAGCAACCGGGCGATAATTTTGTTGCTCTTCAACGAAGACGCCAAAATCGTGGAAACGGCTCGGATCGAGCAGACGCAGGCGGGCAAAGTGACTTTCCAGACCCAGCTGCTCCGGCGTAGCGGTCAGCAGCAGGATACCTGGCACGCGTTCAGCCAGCTGTTCGATTGCCATATACTCACGGCTCGGCGCATCTTCGCTCCAGACCAGGTGATGGGCTTCATCGACGACCATCAGATCCCACTCGGCATCGCACAGATGCTCAAGGCGTTGTTTGCTGCGGCGCACAAAATCCAGGGAACAGATCACCAGCTGTTCGGTTTCGAACGGGTTATCCGCATCGTGCTGGGCCTCGGCGTAACGCTCATCATCAAACAGAGAGAAGCGCAGGTTAAAGCGGCGCAACATTTCAACCAGCCACTGGTGTTGCAGAGTTTCCGGAACCACGATCAGCACGCGTTCGGCGGCACCGGAGAGCAGCTGCTGGTGCAGGATCATGCCCGCTTCGATGGTTTTACCTAAACCCACCTCATCGGCCAGCAGAACGCGCGGCGCATGACGGCGACCGACATCGTGGGCGATGTTCAGCTGATGTGGGATCAGGCTGGTGCGCTGACCGCGCAGGCCGCTCCACGGCATGCGATACTGCTCGCTCTGGAATTTACGAGCGCGATAGCGCAGCGCAAAGCGGTCCATACGGTCAATCTGACCGGCGAACAGCCGGTCCTGCGGCTTGCTGAACACCAGTCGGCTGTCGAGAAGCACTTCGCGCAGCATGACATTGGTCTCGTCGGTATCCACGCGGGTGCCAATGTAAGCGAGTATTCCATTCTCTTCTTTTACGTCTTCAATCTTCAGCTGCCAGCCTTCATGGCTGGTAACGGTGTCGCCCGGGTTAAACATGACGCGGGTGACAGGGGAGTCATTGCGCGCGTACAGACGGTTTTCACCGGTGGCCGGGAAAAGGATGGTAACCATACGCGCATCCAGCGCTACCACAGTCCCTAATCCAAGTTCGCTTTCCGTATCGCTGATCCAGCGTTGACCAAGTGTAAAAGGCATAGTTGTTTGGCTCTAATCTTTAATTGCAGGCAATAGTTCGACCACCGTCGCAAAATGACGGCCATCGAAAAATGGGTCCGGGAATGGAAAGGGCGCTATGGTACTGGATGGCGGCGTTTTCGTCACGCGTCAAAATAGCCCCAGTTGCCCTGTCATGAGTGTAGCAAAATCATCGTCGAGGAACGGTAAAATTCCATCGGCGACCGGCATAAGCTGCCGGGTCAGATAGTGATCGTAATCGAGCGGCGAGTGCTGATAATCGACCGGTTCCGGGCCGCTGGTGGTCCAGACATACTTAATTGTTCCTTTATTCTGGTACTGTGGCGCCCGGCCACGGCGGACGTTTTCGTCATCCGCCAGCCGCGCGGCGCGGACGTGCGGAGGCACATTGCGCTGATATTCTGCCAGCGGTCGGCGCAGACGCTTGCGATAGACCAGCTGGCTGTCCAGCTCGCCCGCCAGCAGGCTGGCGATCGTTTCGCGCACATACTCCTGATAGGGTTCGTGACGAAACACCCGCAGATACAGAGCTTGCTGGAACTGTTGCGCCAGCGGCGTCCAGTCTGTTCGCACCGTTTCAAGCCCTTTGAAGACCATTCGCTGCGACTCACCTTCCTGAATTAATCCGGCATAGCGTTTCTTGCTGCCCTGTTCAGCACCGCGAATGGTGGGCATCAAAAAGCGGCTGAAATGGGTCTCAAATTCCAGCTCTAAGGCACTGGTTAAGCGCTCTTTTTGCAAATGATTGCGCCACCAGTCGTTGACGAACGCCACCAGATTTTTGCCGATTTGCGCGGCGTCCTCTTCGCTGTGCGCGCCTTTTAGCCAGACGAACGTTGAATCGGTATCACCGTAGATGACCTCATAACCCTGCGACTCCACCAGCGCTTTGGTCTGGCGCATGATTTCATGCCCGCGCATGGTGATCGACGAGGCGAGACGCGGATCGAAGAACCGGCAGGCGCTGGTGCCGAGCACGCCATAAAAGGCATTCATGATGATCTTCAGCGCCTGGGATAACGGCTTATTGCCGTGGCGTTTAGCCTCATCGCGTCCGTGCCAGATTTGGCTGACAATCTCCGGCAGACAGTGTTTTTCGCGGGAAAAGCGCGCCCCCAGAAACCCTTCTGTACTGTGAATGTCGTCCGGATGGGCCATGCCCTCGACCAGACCGACCGGATCGATCAGAAAAGTGCGAATGATCGACGGATAGAGGCTTTTATAATCCAGCACCAGCACCGAGTCATACAGCCCGGGTCTGGAGTCCATCACATACCCGCCAGGGCTGGCTTGCGGAGGCACTTCTCCGAGATTAGGCGCGACATATCCCGCACGGTGCATTCGCGGAATATACAGATGACCGAATGCGGCGACCGATCCACCGTGGCGATCGACCGCCAGACCGTTGACGGTAGCGCGTTCCAGCAAGAAAGGCATGATCTCCGTTTTATGGAAAATCCGCGTCACCAGCTCGCAATCTTTGAGGTTATAGGTGGCCAGTGCGGGCTTATCCTCATTGAATCGCCGGTCGATCTCGTCCATGCGATCCCAGGGGTTGTCGATGGATTTTCCCTCTCCGAGCAGCTCTTGCGATACCGTTTCCAGTGAAAAAGAAGAGAAGTTCCAGAACGCGGATTTCAGCGCCTCTATGCCGTCTACGATCAGCCGGCCATTCGCCTGAGCAAAGAACACCCCATTTTTAAAACCGTGCTCGCGCCACTCCAGCTCGCTATTACCGCGCCCAAGCAGCAGCGGAATACGATAACGTTCGGCATGCTTTTGCAGCACGCGCAGGTCAAACTGCACGACATTCCAGCCAATCAGAACGTCCGGATCGTGAAGGGCAAACCACTGATTGAGCTTTTCGATCAGCTGAGGGCGGCTGTTCACGTACTCAAGATCGAAATCAAGCGCAGTGGCGTCGCCGTTGGGCGGGCCAAGCATATAAACGATTCGTTGCCCGCACCCCTCCAGGCCAATGCAGTACAACTCGCCGTGGCGGGTGGTTTCGATATCCAGCGAAACCCACTTCAGCGGTGGGCGATAGTGAGGACTGGGCTTGAGGCGGGCGTTGATCAGCCTGTCTCCGCGTTGAGTGCCATCGACCCATACGGGGGCGGTAATAAACCGCTCCATCAGATAGCGTTCCGGGGGGCGAATATCGGCTTCATAAAGTGTGATGCCCGCTTCGCGTAGCAGCTTTTCATAGCGCATCAGCTGGCGATGGGCGCGACAGTAAAGACCGTACACTGGCTGGCGGTGAAAATCTTTCAGTTGCAGCGGGGTGAGGCGCCAGCCATTTTCCCCGCTGAGAAGCTGTCGGGTTTTTTCGACGTGTTGCTCAGGAATAAAGGCCACTGACTCCTGCGGCGACAGCGTGACGTTCAGCGGGCCATTGTCCGTCGCCAGCCAGAGTTCAACCTCCGTACCTTGCGGAGTATCCCGCCAGTGTCGGGTCAGTAAAAAGCCTTCTTGCGCCTGCGCCACACGTTAATCTCATCAAACAAAACCAGGCGTGATTATAGCCTGGTTTCGCTTTCGATGCTGGGTTTATATACAGCCTTACTGCCCGTAATAGGCCTTCGCACCGTGTTTTCGCAGGTAATGTTTATCCAGCAATGTTTGCTGCATCTCCGGAAGCTGTGGCGCAAGCTGGCGACAGAAAATCCCCATATAGGCGATCTCTTCCAGCACAATGGCGTTATGCACCGCGTCTTCGGCGTTTTTACCCCATGCAAACGGGCCGTGAGAATGAACGAGCACGCCGGGCATTTGCGCGGCATCAATGTTTTGTCGGGCAAAGGTTTCAACGATCACGTTGCCGGTTTCCCACTCATACTCGCCGTTAATTTCGCTATCGGTCATTTTACGGGTACAAGGAATGGAGCCGTAAAAATAGTCTGCGTGGGTCGTACCCGTCGCCGGAATGGACTGTCCCGCTTGCGCCCAGATAGTGGCGTGGCGCGAGTGGGTATGCACAATGCCGCCAATCGTCGGGAACGATTGATACAGCAAACGGTGAGTGGGCGTATCGGAAGAGGGCTTTTTGTTTCCCTCAACCACTTCGCCGGTGGCAATATTGACGACCACCATATCGTCGGCGGTCATTACCGTGTAATCAACGCCAGAAGGCTTGATCACAAACACCCCTTTTTCACGATCTACGGCGCTGACGTTGCCCCAGGTGAGAGTCACAAGATTGTGCTTTGGCAGCGCCAGATTTGCCTCCAGCACCTGTCGTTTAAGATCTTCTAACATGCATTCCTCCAGGAAAAAGCGGCCCGCCCTGCAGCAGGCCCAAAGTTCCCCTGTTAACGTTTTGAACCGTAATAGACTTCGTTCCAGCGCAGCGCATCTTTGAACGCGGGCAGGCGGGTGTCGTTATCAATGACGGTCAGTTCAATGTCGTGCAGTTCGGCGAACTGGCGCATGTCGTTAAGATCTAATGCGTGGCTGAAGACGGTATGGTGCGCGCCACCGGCGACGATCCACGCTTCAGAGGCGGTGGGCAGATCCGGCTGGGCTTTCCACAGCGCGTTTGCGACCGGCAGTTTCGGCAGAGAGTGCGGGGTTTCAACGGCATCCACGCAGTTCACCAGCAGGCGGAAACGATCGCCCAGATCGATCAGGCTGGCATTAATGGCCGGGCCGGTTCGGGTGTTGAAGATCAGGCGAGCCGGATCGGCTTTGCCACCAATGCCGAGGTATTGCACATCGAGGATCGGTTTCTCTTCGACGGCGATCGAAGGACACACTTCCAGCATATGCGAGCCGAGCACCAGATCGTTGCCGTTCTCGAAGTGATAGGTGTAATCCTCCATAAATGAGGTGCCGCCCTGTAGACCGGTCGACATCACCTTCATGATGCGAAGCAGGGCGGCGGTTTTCCAGTCGCCTTCGCCCGCAAAGCCGTAGCCTTGCTGCATCAGACGTTGCACCGCCAGGCCTGGCAGTTGTTTCAGGCCGTGCAGGTCTTCAAAAGTCGTGGTGAAGGCATGGAATCCGCCCTGTTCCAGGAAGCGCTTCATACCCAGTTCGATCCGCGCCGCATCCAGCACGTTTTGCCGCTTATCGCCGTTGATCTGCGCCGCTGCGGTCAAGCGATAGCTGCTTTCGTACTCGTCGACCAGCGCGCTGACATCACCGTCGCTAATCTCATTGACCACCTGCACCAAATCACCCACGGCCCAGGTATTGACTGAGAAGCCAAATTTAATCTGCGCGGCCACTTTATCGCCGTCAGTGACGGCCACTTCGCGCATGTTATCGCCAAAACGAACCACTTTAAGATGGCGAGTATCCTGTTTCGACACCGCCTGGCGCATCCATGATCCGATGCGCTGCTGCGCATGTTGATCCTGCCAGTGGCCAGTCACCACACCGTGCTGCTGGCGCATGCGGGCGCCGATAAAGCCAAATTCGCGGCCGCCGTGCGCGGTCTGGTTCAGGTTCATAAAGTCCATATCAATGCTGTCCCACGGCAGGGAAGCGTTGAACTGAGTGTGGAATTGCAGCAGCGGTTTATTCAGGATGGTCAGGCCGTTGATCCACATTTTTGCCGGGGAGAAGGTATGCAGCCACACCACCATTCCCGCGCATTTGTCATCGTAGTTGGCATCACGGCAGATGTGGGTGATCTCGTCTGGCGTCGTGCCGAGGGGTTTCAGCACCAGCTTACACGGCAGTTTGGCTTCCGCATTGAGCGCGTTGACGACATGTTCAGCGTGTTTAGTCACCTGCTGCAACGCTTCCGGTCCATACAGATGCTGGCTGCCAATCACAAACCACACTTCATAATTATTAAAAATGGTCATTTATCGTGTCCTTAATGAGTCAGGGTTGCCGGTTTTTCCGCGGTGTTTTTAGCCGGGGTGGCGACAGGGAGATAATGTTGCTCGGCGCTTTTCGACCATTGCAGGTAGCGCTGATAAAGCTGTTCAAAGCGTTGTGCCTGCTGAGGGCGCGGCTGGAGCGTGCTTTCTACGGCGCTTGCCATATGTTGCTGTGCGGCTGGAATATCTGCGTGGATGCCTGCGGCAACGGCCGCGAAAATGGCAGCACCCAGGGCGCAGCACTGGTCGGAGGCGACAATTTGCAGCGGACGGTTCAGTACATCGCAGCAGGCCTGCATAATGACCGGGTTCTTACGTGCGATACCGCCCAGCGCCATCACCTCGTTAACCGCAATACCCTGTTCGGTGAAGCACTCCATGATGGCGCGCGCACCAAAGGCGGTGGCCGCAATCAGGCCGCCAAACAGCGCAGGCGCATCGGTTGCCAGGTTGAGATCGGTAATCACGCCTTTCAGGCGCTGGTTAGCAAACGGCGTACGGCGTCCGTTGAACCAGTCGAGTACCACCGGAAGATGGTCGAGTGACGGGTTTTTCGCCCACGCTTCCGTGAGCTGAGGCAGCAGCTGTTTTTTGCTGGCATCGATCTGCGCTTTCAGCTCCGGATGCGTTTCTGCCAGCCGATCAAGCGGCCAGCCGAGCACACGTCCAAACCAGGCGTAGATATCGCCAAAGGCCGATTGTCCGGCCTCCAGACCGATAAAATCAGGCACCACGCTGCCATCCACCTGGCCGCAAATCCCCTTCACGGCGCGATCGCCGACGGTGGCTTTATCCGCGGTCAGAATGTCGCAAGTGGAAGTGCCAATTACTTTCACCAGCGTATTGGGCTGTGCCCCCGCGCCGACGGCCCCCATATGGCAGTCAAACGCGCCGCCAGAAATCGTGACGTTCTGCGTCAGGCCCAGGCGCTGCGCCCACTCTTCGCTCAGCGTTCCCACCGGGATATCGGCGGTCCAGGTATCGGTAAACAGCGGGTAGTGCAGATTTTGATTGATGATCGGATCGAGTTCATCGAAGAAGGTTGCCGGCGGGAGTCCGCCCCAGCTTTCGTGCCACAGTGATTTATGTCCGGCACTGCAGCGCCCACGGCGAATATCCTGTGGGCGAGTGGTGTCTGAAAGCAGAGCGGGGACCCAATCGCACAGCTCGATCCACGAGACCGCCGCCTGTGCCACGGCGCGATCGGCGCGAGTGACATGTAATATCTTCGCCCAGAACCATTCGCTGGAATAAATGCCGCCAATATAGCGGGAGTAGTCCGCCTTGCCGGGCTGATGGCACAAACGGGTGATAGCTTCAGCTTCTTCAACGGCGGTATGGTCTTTCCACAGCACGAACATGGCGTTCGGGTTGTCGGCAAATTCAGGACGCAGCGCCAGAATGTGACCGTCAGCATCCACTGGCGCAGGGGTTGATCCGGTGCTATCCACGCCAATCCCGACGATCTGAGCGCGCTGCTCGTTGCTCAGTTCCGCCAGAACGGTTTTGAGCGCCGCTTCCATTGATTCGATGTAATCGCGCGGGTGGTGGCGAAACTGGTTGTTTGGCGCATCACAGTAACGCCCCTCTTGCCAGCGCGGATACCACTCAACGCTGGTTGCTATCTCCTGACCCGTACGACATTCCACCGCCAGGGCGCGTACCGAGTCACTGCCAAAATCGAGGCCAATCGCAATTGCCATTTATCTTGCTCCGTCAAAAAACAGGTATGAATGAACATTAGAGATTGGGGGCGAAAATCGTCAGGCAGGATCCGCTAATCTTATGGATTAAATTGCTGTTGAGGTGGAAAGTGTGACGCTGTGCAAATATTCAATGTGGACATTTCTGCCGTAGTTATAGACACTTTTGTTACTGCCGAATCACCTGAAGTGGCGGATAAATAAAGGGTGAAGGCCGAATTAAAGCGGAATGAACAGACAGGGAAGACGATTTGGTTATTGGGATAACCCGTTTTTAGACGGCTTTTACTGATATGGACAATTTGTTTCCTACCTGACCGTCGGGAGTCATCATTTTATGGCCGAAACACAAAACGATCCCTTGTTACCGGGCTACTCTTTTAACGCTCACCTGGTGGCGGGATTGACTCCCATCGAAGCCGATGGGTATCTCGACTTTTTTGTTGATAGACCGCTGGGGATGAAGGGCTACATTCTGAATATCACCGTGCGTGGCGAAGGGATAATCAAAAATAACGATCGGCAATTTGTCTGTCGTCCGGGCGATATTCTGCTGTTCCCGCCCGGTGAGATTCATCACTACGGGCGGCATCCGGATGCAAAAGAGTGGTATCACCAGTGGGTCTATTTCCGTCCGCGCGCTTACTGGCAGGAGTGGCTGGCCTGGCCGGCGATTTTTGCACACACCGGTTTTTATCGTCCTGACGAGGCGCATCAGGCGCAGTTTCGTGAGCTTTTTGCCCAGATCATTGATGCTCAGGCCGGAGGGCGTTACGCCGAACTGCTGGCCATTAATCTACTCGAACAGTTGCTGTTGCGACGAATGGAGGCGATCAACGCGTCGCTAAATCCACCGTTGGATAACCGCGTGCGCGATGCCTGTCAGTACATCAGCGATCATCTGGCGGACAGTCAGTTTGATATTGCGGGAGTCGCTCAGCACGTCTGCCTGTCGCCATCGCGCCTTTCGCACCTTTTCCGCCAGCAGCTTGGCGTGAGCGTGCTGAGCTGGCGCGAGGATCAGCGCATCAGTCAGGCTAAACTGCTGTTGAGCACCACGCGAATGCCGATCGCCACCGTGGGCCGTAACGTGGGGTTTGAAGATCAGCTCTACTTCTCGCGAGTCTTTAAAAAATGTACCGGGGCCAGTCCCAGCGAATTTCGCGCCGGATGTGAATAAACAGTAAAAAATCCGAAACAAACAGGTGAAGTCCAGCCGCAGCCAGTAAACTATTCAGACAATTGTTGTCTTGACGTGACAGGAAGCTCTTCGCAGAATCGCTGCTTCGTTATCTGACCGGAATCGTTATGCAGGCATTGCTGGAACATTTTATTACTCAGTCCGTTATGTATTCGCTGATTGCTGTGGCACTGGTGGCTTTTCTTGAATCGCTGGCGCTGGTGGGGCTGATTTTACCCGGTACGGTCATGATGGCGGGCCTCGGCGCGCTGATTGGTAGCGGAGAAGTTAACTTCTGGCAGGCGTGGCTGGCGGGGATCGTCGGCTGTTTGCTGGGAGACTGGATCTCTTTCTGGCTCGGTTGGCGTTTTAAAAAGCCGCTGCATCGCTGGTCGTTCATGAAAAAGAACAAAGCGTTGCTCGATAAAACAGAGCATGCGCTGCATCAGCACAGTATGTTCACCATTCTGGTCGGGCGCTTTGTCGGTCCGACGCGTCCGCTGGTGCCGATGGTTGCCGGGATGCTGGATCTGCCCGTTTCAAAGTTTATTCTGCCCAATATCATCGGCTGCGTCTTCTGGCCGCCGTTCTACTTCCTGCCCGGCATTCTGGCCGGTGCGGCGATTGATATTCCTGCTGATGCGCAAAGCGGCCATTTCAAATGGCTGTTGCTGGCGACGGCGCTGCTGCTGTGGGTGGCCGTCTGGCTGTGCTGGCGCTTGTGGCGAAGTGCGAAAGCGGGAACGGATCGGATCACCCATTATTTACCGCGCGCTCGCCTGATGTGGCTGGCCCCCGTCCTGCTTGGGATGGCGGTGGTGGCTTTGGTTGTGCTGATACGACATCCGCTGATGCCGGTGTATGGCGAGATTTTGCTGAAAGTGGTGAGCCGGTAGGGGGATTCCCTCTCCCTAAAGAGAGAGGGGGCCGTCCGCGCTCGTATTGCGCGTAATCCCCAGTAACCCGGATGCACTGGCCCTCCCGCTGACCAGCTCCTGCGTGTCGCCGTCCCAGGCGATGCGCCCGTCGGCGATAACGACCGATCGCGCCGCGATTCTGGCGGCATCTTCCACGCTATGTGACACCATCAGCATGGTGAGTTGCTTCTGCTCGCAAACGTCCTTCACCAACAGCAGCATCTCCTGACGCAGCGCGGGGTCGAGCGCGGAGAATGGCTCGTCGAGGAGTAAAATCGGCTGTTCGCGCACCAGACAACGCGCCAGAGCGACGCGCTGGCGCTGTCCGCCAGAAAGCTCGCCGGGCAGGCGATCGCTAAAATCCGTCAATCCCATTTGCTGCGCAATGGCGTCGAGTTTCTGGCGCTGCGCGGCTGTCAGTTTGAGTCCCGGATCGAGCCCCAGGCCAATATTCTGCCGGACCGTCAGATGGGTAAACAGATTGTTTTCCTGAAACAGCATCGACACCGGGCGCTGCGAGGGCGGCGTGTGGGTATGATCCTCACCGTTGATCGTCATCTCACCTTTCGCCGGAGGCAGAAAACCTGCAATGAGATTGAGCAAGGTGCTTTTCCCCGCTCCGCTGGGGCCGAGGATGGCTATCATCTCCCCCTGTTGGGCGGACAGAGTAAAGCGCATCGGCAAATGCTGGTAAAGCCAGGTTATATCAGTCAGTTTTAGCATCACGCCCCGGAATTTTCTCGATAACGGTAAATAGGGTAAAGCACAGCAGCAGGAGTAAAAGAGCCGTCACGGCGCCATCCTGACTGCGATAGGATCCAATTTGCTGATAGAGCCAGAAGGGCAACGTGCGGAAATCGTCGTTCCCAAACAGCGCCACCACGCCGAAATCGCCAATCGACAAAACGCTGGCAAAAGCCAGCGCCTGTGCCAGCGGACGTCGTAGCGCACGCAGTTCCACCACGGTTAGCCGCTGCCAGCCATTCATTCCCAGCGACTGGCAGAGCAGGCTGTAGCGCGCGCTCAGATCGCGCATCGGATTTTCGAGCACTTTGAGCGCGTAAGGAATTGCCATCAGCGCGTTGGTGAAAATCACGATACCGTCGGCGTTCTCGGGCAAGCCGATAGTGCTGTTGAACAGCAAAAAGAAACCGGTCGCCAGTACAATACCCGGCATCGCCAGGATCAGCATTCCGCTTAGTTCCAGCGCCTGCCCGCTCAGTTTTAACTGCCGTGCGTACAGCTCGCGGCTGCTCCACAGCAACATCATGGTCAACAAGACACACAGCAACCCGGCGCCCAGCGCGATACGCAGCGATGTCCACAGCGCCTGCCACAGCACCGGCTGTTGCAAGACGGAGAGCAGATTCAGGTTAAGGCCATCTACGACGACTGCCAGCAGCGGCGGCAGCAACAGCGAAAGAGCGAGCAGGATAAGCGTGAAATCCCCCAGCCGACTGCGCAGGCGATCCTGCGGATCGCGCCAGCCGTTGATCTGATGGCTTCCCACCGCAATGGCTTTGCTCAGGCGCTGACTGAGCAGCACCAGCCCCAGACAGCAGAACATCTGGATCATCGCCAGCAGCGCCGCGCGGCCCGGATCATAGTCATAGCTTAGCGCCTGATAAATCGCCAGTTCAATGGTGGTGGCCTGCGGCCCGCCGCCCAGCGAAAGCACGGTGGCAAAGCTGGCGAAGCAGAGCATGAAAATCAGGGCGGCCACGGGAGGGATCTGTCGGCGCAGCCAGGGCCATTCGACAAAGCGGAAAAACGGCCAGCCGCGCATGTCGAGTTGAGCGGCCAGCTGGCGCTGCTCGCCGGGGATATTTTCCAGCGCCTGTAAGAACAGCCGCGTCGCCATCGGCATATTGAAAAAGACGTGAGCCAGCAGAATGCCCTGCAGGCCATAGGGGGAAAAAGTCCATTCGATGCCAACGCTATTTAACAGCGCAGCGATCCATCCCTGCCGACCGTAAACGCTCAGGATCCCAAAGACGGCAACCAGCACCGGCAGGATCAGTGTCATCGCGCACAGGCGCAGCAGCGCTTGTCTTCCGGGGAAGCGGCGGCGATAGAGCGCCCGTGCCAAAAAGATCGCCGGAATAACAGAGAGCAGGGCAGAGAGAAAAGCCTGCCAGAAGGAGAACCGCACCACGTGCCAGAGATAGCTGTCATGCCAGAGCGCGGCAGTGTCGCTTTCTGGCGCGTTGAACCATAGCGCCAGAAAAGCCCCCAGACTCACCGCCACCATCAGGATGGCGGCAGTCAGTCCGGGTATCAGCCAGCCGGGGATTAGCGGCTGACGGCGCGTTGCCATTCGCTAATCCATGCGCTGCGCTGAGAGGAGACCTGCTGTGGCGTGAACTCCAGCGTAGTTTGCGGTTTGGCGAGCTGCTCAAAGCCCGCAGGCAGCGTCACATCGGTTACCGGATACATCCAGTTGCCGGTCGGAATGGCATTCTGGAAAGCGGGAGAGACCATAAATTTCAGGAATTTCTCGGCCAGCTCCGGCTGCTTGCTGGCGGCGGTACGCGCGGCAACTTCCACCTGCAGATAGTGGCCTTCGGTAAAGCTGGCAGCGGCGTAGTTATCCTTTTTCTCTTCGATAACGTGATAGGCCGGGGAGGTGGTGTAGCTGAGCACCAGATCGCTTTCGCCTTTCAGGAACAGGCCGTAGGCCTCGCTCCAGCCTTTGGTGACGGTAACGGTTTTGGCAGCCAGTTTCTGCCAGGCTTCCGGTGCTTTGTCGCCATAGACTTTTTGCATCCACAGCAGCAGACCCAGGCCCGGTGTACTGGTACGCGGATCCTGATAAATCACGCGCCATTTCTGATCGCTCTCGACCAGCTCTTTCAGACTTTTCGGTGGATTCTTCAGCTTATTTTTGTCGTAGACGAAAGCGAAGTAGCCGTAATCAAACGGCACAAAGGTGTCATTTTTCCAGCCGCCAGGCACTGTCACTGCATCGCTGGCTATGCCGCTTTTGGCGAACAGTTTTGTTTGTGAAGCGGCTTCCAGCAGGTTGTTATCCAGACCGAGCACCACGTCCGCCTTGCTGTTTTTGCCTTCCATACGCAGGCGATTGAGCAGCGAAACGCCATCTTCCAGCGCCACAAACTTCAGCTCACAGTTGCAGTCGGCTTCAAAGGCTTTTTTGACCACCGGGCCAGGGCCCCAGTCAGCGGCGAAGGAGTCGTAGGTGTAGACCGTTAAAACAGGCCTGGCAAAAGCAGGCAGCGCGAAGAGCGCCAGTAGGGGGAGAACTTTTTTTAACACTTTGCACCTCAAAGTTGAGTGGCAAAGGATTTTGAGCGACAGCCTCAAATCCCTTCGCCGGCGTTATCCGGATCAGGTTCGACGGGTATTATCTCAGCGCACATCGTTGATGCAGCACCCCGTTGAGAACGGCGGTATTGTAATGATTTGGTGAATATTACGAAAGCGTTATGGTTCCGGCGGCGCAAACCAGGCGGATTTAAAGTCAAACCAGCCGAGCGTGTTCATGCGTAATCCGCGCATACTGCGCTGGCCCTGGATCATCAGCCAGTGGTGAATAAGCGGCACCATCGCCTGCCGGGAGAGCAGTTGCTGGCACCATACCGCCAGATTCATCTCTCCGGCGCGCCACTGCGCGGCGTCCTGCTGCCAGTCCCGGGAGATGCAGTGCTGGATCAGCGGAATTTCATACAGGTGCGAGAACAAAGAGAAGTCTAGCGGCAGAGTGAAGTTAGCGCTGTTCAGCCAGATATCGCTAACAGCCTCTCCGCGATACCACTCATCGTAATCCACCTCCTGAATCTCCAGCGTCACGCCTTCCGCCGCCAGCAGTTTGCTCATAATTCTGGCAATCACGCGATGTTCTACATGCTCGCGGTAGTACGTCAGGGTGATGGACTCCAGTCCGGCAGGTTTTTCTGCGTACCCCGGACGAGCATGATGCCAGCGCGGAAGCAGCCCGTACGCCGGGAACCAGTAGGCCTGGTGCTGATCTTCCGCATGATAAATGAGGCTGGCGGGGGCGAGGATGTGGCTTATCCACTGGCGTACATCATGGCTTGCCCCCCGATGGGTACGGGAATCAAACAGCAGATAATAACAGCCCTCTTCGAGGCGACTCTCGACGGCTTTTTCGCCGGCGGTGGGGCCTTCGAGCGTCAGGCCTGCGCTAAACTCCTCGCCGACATCGGGCAGGACCCAGACGTTAACTTCATCAATCAGGGCGCGATAGCCGAAGTAGTCGTCGAATGCGCGGATTTTGAGCTGGTTGCTGTTGTTGCGCGTCACGGCGTAAGGGCCGGTGCCAACGGGCTGGCTGGCGAAATTCGGCATGGAATGCCACTCGAGTGGCAAAATCATGGAAGGGACGTAGCCCATTAACCAGGGTAACCACTGGTCTGGTTCGGAAAGCTCAATATCCAGAGTCCAGGCGGTTGGCGAGTGGATCCGTGAAATATGCGAATAGAGCGGCAGCTCTCGTGCCCGCTCCAGAGAGGCGATGACATCTTCCATCTCCAGCTCACGCCCGTGATGAAAATGGATGCCGGGACGCAAAAAAAAGCGCCAGTGCAGCGGAGAAAGTTGCTGCCAGTGGTGCGCGATGTCGGCTTCCAGTTCCCCGTTTTCCTCATTTATGCGCGTCAGACCGCTGAAAATTTGCCGCGCCATATGGGTTTCAGAGCGGCGTAACGCGCTACCGGGCAACAGATTTTTCATCGGACGGTAGTAGAGTACGCGCAAGATATGGCGTCCCTGGCGGAAACTACGGCCCAGGTGCGAAACCAGCATCTGGCGCACCGCGGCCTTATCGCCGACCAGTTGCACCAGCTGATCGATTCGGTCCTGCTCCAGCAGATCTTCGGCGCGCTGTTGCTGCAAGGCCAGGCCGGTGTAGAGAAACGTCAACCGCGAACGTTTGCCGCGCCCGGCTTCTGCCTCCCAGCTCAGCCAGCCCTGTTGCTGCATGGTATTGAGCAACGTGCGCATATGGCGGCGCGAACAGCTCAGGAGGTCCGCCAGTTCGTTCAGCGTCGTCTCCTTTGTCTGGCCATCGCAGCACTGCCAGAGGCGGATAAATTGTTGTTGCAGACGACCAGAAGGCATAAAAGGGGAACTCCTGACAAAAAATCAGCAATTTATTAATCCTCATATTAAGCCAATAATTCATTTCGTTGAAGTGAGGAGGTGAATATGAAGAGGTCTACCGCACGTCAGTTTTATCAGCACTACTTTTCAGCGACAAAAGGAGTGTCCTGGCTGGCCCGCCAGTGCGCAGAGCAGCGGCTGAAATTGCTTGAAGATCTGATGCAGTGGGAAGTGACGAATTCGACCTCTGACCGCTGACTCGCCTCGATCATGTGTGACTGAGTATTGGTGCTTATCACCCGCCAGCAAAATGTTTTTGCTGGCTTTTTTCGTTTACTATGCCACTCAAATTCGATCCTCTTTGACAAGGAACTGCGCATGCTCTGGTTGATGACGATGGGCCGCCGCCTGAACGGCGTGTATGCCGCTTTTATGCTGGTGGCCTTTATGATGGGCGTGGCGGGAGCGCTACAGGCCCCGACGCTAAGCCTGTTCCTGAGTCGGGAGGTCGGTGCACAGCCGTTCTGGGTGGGGCTGTTTTACACCGTGAATGCCATCGCCGGGATTCTGGTCAGCCTGTGGCTGGCAAAACGGTCCGACAGCCAGGGCGATCGCCGCAAATTAATCCTTTTCTGTTGCGCCATGGCCATCGGTAATGCCTTGCTGTTCGCCTTTAATCGCCATTATTTGACGCTCTTGACCTGCGGCGTATTACTGGCTTCGCTGGCGAATACCGCGATGCCGCAACTTTTCGCTCTGGCGCGCGAATATGCGGATAGCTCGGCGCGGGAAGTGGTGATGTTCAGCTCGGTGATGCGCGCACAGCTCTCCCTGGCATGGGTGATTGGTCCTCCGCTGGCGTTTATGCTGGCGCTGAATTACGGCTTTACCATGATGTTCTCCATCGCGGCGGGGATTTTTGCCATCAGCCTGGCGTTGGTCGCCTTTGTGCTGCCATCGGTCGCCAGGGTGGAGCAGGCGGCGGATACGCCCGTCACTCATGTGAGCGGCTGGCAAAATAAAAACGTTCGCATGTTATTTATCGCCTCGACGCTGATGTGGACCTGCAACACGATGTACATCATTGATATGCCCCTGTGGATCAGTAGCGATCTTGGCCTGCCCGATAAACTGGCGGGGATCCTGATGGGGACCGCCGCCGGGCTGGAAATTCCGGCGATGATTCTGGCGGGCTACTACGTCAAGCGGTTTGGCAAGCGTCGGATGATGGTGATTGCGATGACCGCAGGCGTGCTTTTTTATCTTGGCTTAATTCTGTTTCACAGCCGCGAGGCGCTGCTGGCGCTACAGCTGTTTAATGCGGTGTTTATCGGGATCGTCGCCGGGATTGGAATGCTCTGGTTTCAGGATCTCATGCCCGGACGGGCGGGATCTGCGACCACGCTTTTCACCAATAGCATTTCTACCGGGGTGATTCTGGCAGGGGTGATTCAGGGAGCGCTGGCGCAAAGCTATGGTCACTTTGCAGTGTATTGGGCGATCGCAGGGATTGCGCTGGTGACGTTGATTCTGACGTGCCGGGTAAAAGACGTTTGAAAAAAGGCCCGCTGTCGCGGGCCATTAAGTTAATTCATAAACGAAGGTTGTTTATTTTCGTAGGCCGCAATCGCCTCTTCATGCTGCAGGGTTAAACCAATGCTGTCGAGGCCATTAATCATGCAGTGGCGGCGGAAGTCGTCGATTTTAAAGCTGTAAGTTTTGTCACCCGCTTTCACCACCTGCGCTTCCAGATCCACTTCAAATGAAATGCCCGGATTTGTCTTCACCAGCGCGAACAGCTCATCGACCTGTTCGTCGCTCAGCGTCACCGGCAGCAGCTGGTTGTTGAAGCTGTTGCCGTAAAAGATGTCGGCGAAGCTTGGGGCGATCACCACTTTGAAGCCGTAGTCCGTCAGCGCCCACGGCGCGTGCTCACGGGAGGAGCCACAGCCAAAGTTTTCACGTGCCAGCAGAATGGATGCGCCTTTAAATTCCGGAAAGTTCAGAACGAACTCGGGATTCGGCTGCTGGCCGCTATCGTCGAGAAAGCGCCAGTCGTTAAACAGGTGAGCGCCAAAACCGGTGCGGGTCACTTTCTGTAAGAACTGCTTAGGAATGATGGCGTCCGTATCGACGTTCGCCGCATCCAGCGGGACAACCAGGCCCGTATGTTGGGTAAATTTCTCTGCCATGATTGTTTCCTTATTTCAAACCACGAATATCAGCAAAATGGCCGGTCACTGCGGCCGCAGCGGCCATTGCCGGGCTGACCAGATGGGTGCGACCACCGCGGCCCTGGCGGCCTTCAAAGTTACGGTTGCTGGTGGAGGCACAGCGCTCGCCTGGGTTCAGACGGTCATTGTTCATGGCCAGACACATGGAGCATCCCGGTAAACGCCACTCAAAACCGGCTTCGATAAAGATCTTATCCAGACCTTCGGCTTCGGCCTGGGCCTTCACCGGGCCAGAGCCGGGAACCACTAGCGCCTGCACGCCGGGCGCAACTTTACGCCCTTTGGCAATTTCTGCCGCTGCACGTAAATCTTCAATGCGCGAGTTGGTGCAGGAGCCGATAAACACCTTGTCGATCGCCACGTCGGTCAACGGAATGCCCGGTTTCAGGCCCATATAGGCTAACGCTTTTTCCGCGCTGGCGCGTTCCACCGGATCGGCAAACGAGGCCGGATCGGGGATATTGTCATTAACGGAGATCACCTGACCAGGGTTGGTGCCCCAGGTGACCTGCGGGGCGATATCTTCTGCCTGCAACGTCACCACGGTATCGAAAGTTGCGCCTTCGTCGGTTTGCAGCGTTTTCCAGTAGGCGACCGCATCGTCAAAATCTTTGCCTTTTGGCGCGTGCAGACGGCCATTCACATAGTTGAAGGTGGTTTCGTCCGGCGCGACCAGACCGGCTTTAGCACCCATTTCAATGGCCATGTTGCACAGCGTCATGCGGCCTTCCATGCTCAATGCCTGAATGGCATCGCCGCAGAATTCCACCACATAGCCGGTGCCTCCGGCGCTGCCGGTTTTCCCGATAATCGCCAGAACGATATCTTTTGCGGTAATGCCCGGTGCGGCTTTGCCCTTCACTTCAATTTTCATGGTTTTCGCACGGCCCTGTTTCAGGGTTTGCGTTGCCAGTACGTGCTCAACTTCTGAAGTGCCGATGCCGAATGCCAGCGCACCAAACGCGCCGTGAGTCGCAGTGTGCGAGTCGCCGCACACGATGGTCATTCCCGGCAGGGTGATGCCCTGCTCAGGACCCATTACGTGGACAATGCCCTGATACGGGTGGTTCAGATCGTACAACTCAACGCCAAAAGCGTTGCAGTTCTTGATCAGCTCCTGCATCTGGATGCGGGCCATTTCACCAGAAGCGTTGATGTCTTTCGTCTGGGTGGAGACGTTGTGATCCATGGTGGCGAAGGTTTTCCCCGGCTGGCGAACCGGACGGTTGTGCGCGCGCAGACCGTCAAACGCCTGTGGGGAGGTGACTTCGTGGACCAGATGGCGGTCGATATACAGCAGTGGCGTTTCGTTTGGGGCTTCGTAAACGACATGCGCATCAAACAGTTTTTCGTATAACGTCTTCGCCATGATTACACCCCTTCAGCGACATAGCGGGCAATGATGTCGCCCATTTCATCGGTACTGACGGCCGCCGCACCGCGCGCTAAATCGCCGGTACGGATGCCCTCTTCTAATGCACGGTTAATGGCGCTTTCGATCGCGTCTGCCGCATCGTTTGCATCAAGGCTGTAACGCAGCAGCAGCGCGAGAGAGAGGATCTGTGCAATCGGGTTGGCAATGTTTTTGCCCGCGATATCGGGAGCAGAACCGCCCGCAGGCTCGTACAAGCCAAAGCCCTCTTCGTTCAGGCTGGCGGAAGGCAGCATCCCCATGGAGCCGGTGATCATTGCGCATTCATCAGACAGAATGTCGCCGAACAGGTTGGAACACAGCAGCACGTCGAACTGCGACGGATCTTTGATCAGCTGCATGGTGGCGTTGTCGATATACATGTGCGCCAGCTCAACGTCCGGGTACTCGTTGGCGATTTCGTTGACGATTTCGCGCCACAGAATCGAGGATTGCAGGACGTTGGCTTTATCAATGGAGGTCACTTTGTGACGACGTTTGCGCGCAGATTCGAAAGCGATGCGGGCAATACGTTCAATTTCAAAACGGTGGTAAACCTCGGTATCGAATGCTTTCTCGTGCTGACCGCTGCCTTCGCGGCCCTTTGGCTGACCGAAGTAGATCCCGCCGGTTAATTCACGCACGCATAAAATATCGAAGCCGTTGGCGGCAATGTCGGCGCGCAGCGGGCAAAACTCTTCCAGACCCTGATACAGCTTCGCCGGACGCAGGTTGCTGAACAATTTGAAGTGCTTACGCAGCGGCAGTAATGCCCCGCGCTCGGGTTGTTCTGCTGGCGGCAAATGCTCCCATTTCGGACCGCCGACGGAGCCGAACAATACGGCATCCGCATTTTCGCAGCCTTCGACCGTGGCTTTTGGCAGCGGCGTTCCGTGGTTATCGATCGCAATGCCGCCCACATCGTAGTGGCTGGTGGTAATTTTCATCGCGAAACGTGCGCGAACGGCTTCCAGAACTTTCAGCGCCTGTGTCATCACTTCCGGGCCAATACCGTCGCCCGGCAACACAGCAATATGGTAATTCTTCGACATTACACGGTTTCCTTATTGTTCTCTTTATTCTGAGCTTTGCGTTGCAATTCTTTCTCGACTTCTGCGGCGCGCCAGATGTTGTTCAGGACGTGCACCATGGCTTTGGCGGAGGATTCGACAATGTCTGTCGCGAGGCCAACACCGTGGAAACGGCGGCCGTTATAGGTGACAACGATATCGACCTGTCCCAGCGCATCTTTGCCGTGGCCTTTGGCGCTCAAATCGTATTTGACCAGCTCGATGTTGTAGTCGGTGATGCGGTTGATCGCCTGATAAATCGCATCTACCGGGCCGTTACCGTTGGCGGCTTCCGCTTTGACGTCGTCGCCGCAGGCCAGTTTGACCGACGCCGTGGCGATATCGCTGGAACCTGACTGCACGCTGAAGTAGTCCAGACGGAAATGTTCAGGTTCTTCCTGCTGTTTGTTGATGAAGGCCAATGCTTCCAGGTCGTAATCGAATACCTGACCTTTTTTATCCGCCAGCTTCAGGAAGGCGTCGTACAGATGATCCATGTTGTAGTCGCTTTCTTTGTAGCCCATCTCTTCCATGCGGTGTTTCACCGCTGCGCGACCGGAGCGGGAAGTCAGGTTCAACTGGACCTGATTCAGACCGATGGATTCCGGGGTCATGATTTCGTAGTTTTCGCGGTTCTTCAGCACGCCATCCTGATGGATACCGGACGAGTGAGCGAAAGCGCCAGTACCGACAATCGCTTTGTTTGCCGGGATTGGCATGTTGCAAATCTGGCTCACGGTCTGGCTGGTGCGCCAGATTTCATTGTGATTGATGCGGGTTTGCACATTCATAATGTCTTTGCGCACTTTGATGGCCATGATCACTTCTTCCAGTGAACAGTTGCCTGCGCGCTCGCCGATACCATTCATGGCGCCTTCTACCTGACGCGCTCCCGCATGGACAGCGGCAATGGCGTTGCCCACCGCCAGACCTAAATCGTCATGGGTATGAACGGAAATAATCGCTTTATCAATATTTGGGACGTGTTCATACAAGCCGCTGATGATGTTCGAGAACTCAAACGGCATGGTATAGCCAACGGTGTCCGGGATGTTAATGGTGGTTGCGCCCGCATTGATAGCGGCTTCAACGACGCGTGCCAGGTCGGCGATGGGGGTTCGGCCCGCATCTTCGCAAGAGAATTCAACGTCATCGGTATAGTTACGGGCACGTTTCACCATATACACTGCGCGCTCAATGACTTCATCTAAGGTGCTGCGCAGTTTGGTCGCGATATGCATCGGGGATGTGGCGATAAAAGTATGGATTCGGAAGGCCTCGGCCACTTTCAGCGATTCTGCGGCAACATCGATATCTTTTTCTACGCAGCGTGCCAAAGCACATACGCGGCTGTTTTTAATCGTGCGTGCGATGGTCTGTACGGATTCGAAGTCGCCTGGTGAAGAGACCGGGAAGCCCACCTCCATCACGTCAACACCCATACGTTCCAGGGCTAATGCAATCTGCAGTTTCTCTTTCACACTCAGGCTTGCCTGTAACGCTTGTTCACCGTCACGTAAAGTTGTATCAAAAATAACGACTTGCTGGCTCATGGGTTTGGTCCTTGTCTGTCCAGGGGCGCCTTGCTACGAGCATAAAAAAACCCGCGCAGTGGCGCGGGTTTTTTGTTTACTGAAGACGATTCAACGTTGAATTTCGCCCGCCAGCCTACCGCGCACAGTGGATGCGTTTAGTAGTAGTAGGCTGAGGAAGCGAACGTTACGAATCATGAATCATGCTCCAGATAAATATGTTATGCATTTAGTGGTACTGGATATGTCAGTCCAAGTCAACCCCTGAATTAAAAATCGGCTTCATTCATCAAACATCTTGTCAGCGTTACTTTAGCGAATTGTGCTGGTTTTTAGCATTCGGACCGTTCAAATAGTCTACTTTTAGACTCTAAATAAAGTTCAATGATGAAATTTTTATAATTCGTTTCAATTAAACATTGTTTGATATGTTTGATTCTGTCTTTTTAATTTCATTTAATTCATTGGGTTATGAAAGTATATGATTCGGATGCAGTAAATGAATGTCGAAGAGTGATATTGAAATGTTAACTAATGTTCGTTGTTGCTAGTGAATAGTTTAATAAAACTTAAATCTTAGTTTACAGGCTGCTTATTGTTTATTCATTGGATTTATGGTTTCATTCAAATCCTGATTTTTTATTTGCCATCTTCGGCTCTTGCTGATTGAGTATCTGTATGCGTCCGCATGCGATTTAGCGTGAGTTTTATATATTCTGAATTTTTAAATCTTCTCTTTTTCTGGTTTTATATGCATGATAAATAATATTTTAAGAAGTAATTACTGCACTAAGGTAAAGGGAGTTTAGCGTGACAGTGGAGTTAGATATGTCAGAAAAAAGAAATGAACGGTCTCACGTTGGTGAAGGGAATCGGCCGCAATTGCGTACGGTTGATCTCAACTTATTAACCGTATTTGATGCTGTTATGCAGGAACAGAATATTACCCGGGCAGCACAGGCTTTAGGCATGTCTCAACCCGCCGTCAGTAACGCTGTATCACGACTTAAGGTGATGTTTAACGACGAATTGTTTGTTCGCTATGGCCGTGGGATTCAACCTACCGCCAGAGCCTATCAGCTATTCGGTTCGGTGCGTCAGGCGCTGCAACTGGTTCAGAATGAGCTGCCGGGCTGCGGTTTCGAACCTTTAAGCAGTGAGCGCATTTTTCATCTTTGCGTGTGCAGCCCACTGGATAATTATCTGACGTCTATTATTTATAATAAAGTCGAAGCAATCGCACCCAATATTCATCTGGTATTTAAATCATCACTTAATCAAAATACAGAACACCAGTTACGTTATCAGGAGACGGAATTTGTTCTGGGTTATGAGGAATTTCGCAGGCCGGAATTTTCGTGTATTCCCCTGTTTAATGATGAAATGGTGCTGGTTGCCAGCAAAAATCATCCACGGATGACAGGGCCGCTGCGTGAAAGTGATGTTTATAACGAGCAACATGCCGTTGTCGCACTCGACAGATATGCCTCGTTTAGCCAGCCGTGGTATGACACGCCAGATAAACAGTCAAGCGTCGCTTATCAAGGAATGGCGATGGTTAGCGTATTGAATATTGTGTCGCAAACGCATCTGGTTGCCATTGCCCCTCGTTGGCTGGCAGAAGAGTTCTCTACTCAGCTTGAGCTGCAAATACAGCCTCTGCCGTTGAAACTCAATAGCCGTACATGTTATCTCTCCTGGCATGAAGCGGCTGGTCGGGATAAAGGTCATCAGTGGATGGAAGAGTTATTAGTGAGCGTTTGTCGCCGCTAATCTATATCAGGATGAATCGGGGCTGATGCTCTGGTTTATCCTGTTATTATTTTTGATTGCAGAGTTTTGTCCTGTCTTGATTTTTTCTTTTCGTTGTTTCCCTAACAAAAATAGATGAATGACTTATTCAGCGCCTTTTTGAGCGATGAAGCATTAACTCGATCGCCTGATTTAGTTGAATTCACTATATCCTTAAATAATACCTCTTTATTCTGCTATCGACCTCGCTTCGATGCCAGGGTTTGCTGATTGCCTGCCTCATAGCGAGCGGTTATGGTGATGACCACTCTGCAAAAATGAAAGACAGGGGAAGCCCTGATCAGCAAGACAGCGAGGAAATGAATTCCTGTGTTCGTCTATAACGATAAGAAGCCTGGAGGCAAACCATGGAGATGTTGTCTGGCGCCGAGATGGTCGTCCGATCGCTCATCGATCAGGGCGTAAAGCAAGTATTCGGTTATCCCGGAGGCGCAGTCCTCGATATTTATGACGCGCTACATACCGTGGGCGGCATTGATCATGTGCTGGTACGTCATGAGCAGGCGGCTGTGCATATGGCAGATGGTCTGGCGCGCGCAACGGGGGAAGTGGGCGTTGTGCTCGTGACCTCGGGGCCAGGGGCAACCAACGCCATTACGGGTATCGCTACCGCCTATATGGACTCCATTCCGCTGGTGATTCTGTCAGGGCAGGTCGCTACCTCACTGATTGGCTATGATGCGTTTCAGGAGTGCGACATGGTGGGGATCTCCCGCCCGGTGGTGAAGCACAGTTTCCTGGTCAAGCAAACCGAAGATATTCCCGGCGTGTTGAAAAAAGCCTTCTGGCTGGCTGCCAGTGGACGCCCGGGGCCGGTTGTGGTCGATTTACCAAAAGATATTCTCAATCCGGCCAATAAATTGCCTTACGTCTGGCCGGAGTCGGTGAGCATGCGCTCTTATAACCCGACGACTCAGGGCCACAAGGGCCAAATCAAACGCGCGCTGCAAACGCTGATCGCGGCGAAAAAACCGGTGGTCTACGTCGGTGGCGGTGCTGTGAATGCGCATTGTCACGAACAGCTGCGGACCCTCATTGAGACATTAAATCTGCCCGTCGCGTCGTCATTAATGGGGCTGGGTGCTTTCCCGGCATCGCATCGTCAGGCTCTGGGTATGCTGGGTATGCATGGCACCTTTGAGGCCAATATGACGATGCACAATTCCGATGTGATATTCGCCGTGGGTGTCCGCTTTGACGATCGCACCACCAACAATCTGGCGAAGTACTGTCCGAATGCAACGGTGCTGCACATTGATATCGATCCGACCTCCATTTCCAAAACGGTCCCGGCCGATGTACCTATTGTTGGCGATGCGCTGCAGGTGCTGGAGCAGATGCTGGATCTGCTGGCGCAAGAGACCCCGGCGCAACCGCTGGATGATATTCGTGACTGGTGGCAGCAGATTGAGCAGTGGCGTGCCCGTCAGTGCCTGAAATATGACACGCAAAGCGAGCACATTAAGCCCCAGGCGGTTATCGAAACGATCTGGCGTTTAACGCAGGGGGATGCCTATGTCACCTCTGATGTGGGTCAGCATCAGATGTTTGCCGCTCTGTATTATCCGTTTGATAAACCTCGCCGCTGGATTAACTCTGGTGGCCTTGGAACCATGGGATTTGGTCTGCCCGCAGCTCTCGGCGTGAAGCTGGCACTGCCGGATGAAATAGTGGTGTGTGTCACCGGTGATGGCAGTATCCAGATGAACATTCAGGAACTCTCCACAGCCCTGCAATACGATCTGCCTGTACTGGTGCTTAACCTGAATAACGGCTATCTGGGGATGGTGAAGCAGTGGCAGGATATGATCTATTCCGGGCGCCATTCACAATCCTATATGAAATCGTTGCCAGATTTTGTTCGCCTGGCGGAAGCTTACGGCCATGTGGGTATTCGCGTTAGCGATCCGGCGGAACTGGAAACGAAGCTCGGTGAAGCTCTTGAACACGTCAGAAACAACCGCCTGGTCTTCGTGGATGTCATTGTGGATGGCACGGAGCACGTCTATCCAATGCATATTCGCGGTGGCGGTATGGATGAAATGTGGTTAAGCAAAACGGAGAGAACCTGATGCGCCGGATATTATCTGTACTACTGGAAAACGAGTCCGGAGCCTTGTCTCGCGTTATTGGACTCTTTGCTCAGCGTGGCTATAACATTGAAAGCCTGACTGTGGCTCCGACTGACGATCCGACCCTCTCGCGGATGACTATTCAAACGGTCGGTGATGCGAAGGTGCTGGAACAGATTGAAAAGCAGCTGCATAAGCTGGTGGATGTGCTGCGTGTCAGTGAATTAGGGCAGGGGGCCTACGTTGAGCGAGAAGTGATGCTGGTAAAAATTCAGGCCAGCGGATACGGACGCGAAGAGGTGAAACGCAACACGGATATCTTCCGTGGGCAGATCATTGATGTTACGCCCTCTATTTATACGGTGCAGCTTGCCGGAACCAGTGACAAGCTTGATGCGTTTTTGGCGTCAGTGCGGGATGTCGCAAAAATTGTGGAAGTGGCGCGCTCCGGTGTCGTGGGCTTGTCTCGCGGTGATAAAATAATGCGCTAGCAGTCAAAAAAGTTCGCCTCTTTAAGCCTGGTCTGCAAAGCCAGGCTTTTTTTTGCCTAAACGCACCTTAAGTGAGAGAAAAGCGGTTGCCGCAACGACTATTCTGCGTTTAGATGTTAAAGATATAACCATAAACCTGACAAGGCCATGGACTACTTTATTTCGTTTAAGGGGCAATTGTGAAACTGGATGAAATCGCCCGGCTAGCCGGCGTGTCACGAACTACGGCAAGCTATGTGATTAACGGTAAAGCAAAGCAGTACCGTGTCAGCGATAAAACCGTTGAAAAAGTGATGGTGGTGGTGCGTGAGCATAACTACCATCCGAACGCTGTCGCGGCCG
Organism: Lelliottia sp. CFBP8978; assembly: GCF_034046055.2. Classification (NCBI taxonomy): domain Bacteria; kingdom Pseudomonadati; phylum Pseudomonadota; class Gammaproteobacteria; order Enterobacterales; family Enterobacteriaceae; genus Lelliottia; species Lelliottia sp. CFBP8978. The sequence goes on from NZ_CM188253.1 coordinate 773,070, forward strand.
GATTACGTGCCGGGCGCACCCGATCTATTGGTCTGGTTATTCCGGATCTGGAGAATACCAGCTATACCCGCATTGCCAATTATCTTGAACGCCAGGCGCGTCAGCGCGGCTATCAACTACTGATTGCCTGTTCGGAAGATCAGCCTGATAACGAGATGCGTTGCATCGAACATCTGCTGCAACGGCAGGTTGATGCGATTATCGTATCGACTTCCTTACCCCCGGAGCATCCTTTCTACCAGCGTTGGGCGAACGATTCGTTCCCAATAGTCGCACTTGACCGTGCGCTGGACCGTGAGCATTTTACAAGCGTAGTGGGTGCCGATCAGGACGATGCTGAAATGCTGGCTGCTGAACTGCGCACTTTCCCGGCGGAAACCGTGCTTTATCTGGGGGCGTTGCCGGAGTTATCCGTCAGCTTCCTGCGCGAGCAGGGTTTTCGTACCGCCTGGAAAGACGATCCGCGTGAGGTGCATTATCTCTATGCCAACAGCTACGAGCGCGAGGCCGCCGCTCAGCTGTTCGAGAAATGGCTTGAGACCCACCCGATGCCGCAGGCGTTGTTCACCACCTCTTTTGCGCTGTTGCAGGGCGTAATGGATGTGACGCTGCGTCGCGACGGCAAGCTCCCTTCAGAACTTGCCATTGCCACCTTCGGCGATAACGAGTTACTCGATTTCCTGCAGTGCCCGGTACTGGCGGTAGCGCAGCGCCATCGTGACGTCGCCGAGCGCGTTCTGGAAATCGTGCTGGCAAGCCTGGATGAACCGCGTAAGCCTAAACCGGGGCTGACGCGTATTAAACGCAACCTGTACCGTCGCGGTGTGTTAAGTCGCCGTTGAGTTGAATATTCAGGGTGGGAGACTGCCCTGATTTTCCGATTATTACAGGAAATAATAACCGGATCAGTTTAGGATAATTCCTTAAGAACCATAGCCTGCTATTCATATTATTTCTTTGAGCACTTAACGAGCTTTTTTTAAGGTTATTTAAACGTCATTAGTCGCTATTTTTTGTATTGTTTTGTTACAATCGTCATTCGCTCGCTGAATTATCAGCCGTTTTTCCCTCTTTATCTCCAGCCCTGACGCCAGGTCTTGTGCCTTCACGCTTCTAACGTGCATCTGGCGCTGTTATCCCCGTGCGTAATGTCTTAAAATGCCGCCCGCGTCGCAAACTGACACTTTATATTTGCCCGTGGTGGTATGGAGTGATTTTTAACGTTCGTGTGCATATTTGTTTTTTTTCTTACAAATATTCAGGACGTTAATTTTGCCTCGCCAGTTGTGCAGTTATTAATCAAGTCAGGTTCTGTCTGTAAATAGAGGACTTTCAAGCCTCTGCCAGGATAGTCCTGGCTTGACAAGCTTTTCCTTCGCTCCGTAAACTCCTTTATGTGGGAATTTGTGGGTTAAAGTGGCGATAAGGGGTGAGGCTGGCATGTTCCGTGGGGCGGCGTTAGTCAATCTCGACAGTAAAGGGCGTTTATCGGTACCAACCCGATATCGCGACCAACTGATCGAAAGCGCTTCTGGTCAAATGGTTTGCACCATTGACATTAACCACGCCTGCCTGCTGCTTTACACCTTACCCGAATGGGAAATTATTGAGCAAAAGCTGTCGCGACTGTCGAGCATGAACCCGCAGGAACGCCGCGTTCAGCGGTTGTTATTGGGGCATGCCAGTGAATGTCAGATGGACAATGCAGGGCGAATACTGATTGCGCCTGTGTTGCGGCAGCATGCCGGTCTGACGAAAGAAGTGATGCTGGTCGGGCAGTTCAATAAATTTGAACTGTGGGATGAAACGACCTGGTATCAACAGGTCAAGGAAGATATCGACGCTGAGCAGTCAGAATCCGCCGTGTTGTCGGATCGATTGCAGGACTTGTCTCTATAAATATGATGGAAAATTTTAAACATACAACGGTGCTGTTGGACGAGGCCGTGAACGGCCTGAATATTCGTCCTGACGGCATCTATATCGATGGAACATTTGGTCGTGGCGGCCACTCGCGTCTGATTCTCTCCCAACTGGGAGCAGAGGGGCGTTTACTGGCAATCGATCGCGATCCGCAGGCTATTGCCGTAGCGAAGACCATTGATGATCCACGCTTTTCCATCGTACATGGACCTTTCTCCGCGCTGGCTGATTATGTCGCCGAGCGCGGCCTGACGGGCAAGATTGACGGTATTCTTCTCGATCTTGGCGTCTCCTCACCACAGCTTGATGACGCGGAACGCGGTTTTTCCTTTATGCGCGACGGCCCGCTGGACATGCGTATGGACCCGACGCGGGGCCAGTCTGCTGCTGAATGGCTGCAAACGGCTGATGAAGCCGATATTGCCTGGGTTATTAAAACCTTCGGTGAAGAGCGTTTTGGGAAACGTATTGCGCGCGGCATCGTTGAGCGTAACCGTATCGAGCCGATGACGCGTACCAAAGAGCTGGCAGAAGTCGTGACAGCAGCCACCCCGGTCAAAGATAAATTCAAACATCCCGCGACCCGTACCTTCCAGGCGGTGCGCATCTGGGTAAACAGTGAACTGGAGGAGATAGAGCAGGCGCTAAAAAGCTCGCTCGGCGTGCTGGCCCCAGGTGGGCGGTTATCCATCATCAGCTTCCACTCGCTGGAAGACCGTATTGTGAAACGCTTTATGCGTGAACAAAGTCGCGGTCCTCAAGTGCCTGCGGGGCTGCCGATGACAGAAGAACAGCTCAGGAAACTGGGTGGCCGTCAGTTGCGAGTAGTAGGCAAGTTGATGCCGGGCGAAGAAGAGGTGGCAGAGAATCCACGCGCCCGTAGTTCAGTACTGCGTATTGCAGAAAGGACGAACGCATGATCGGCAGAGTGACAGAGACCCTAAGCAAAGTTAAAGGATCGTTAGGAAGCAACGAGCGCCATGCTTTGCCTGGTGTGATCGGCGACGATCTCTTGCGGTTTGGGAAGCTGCCACTCTGCCTGTTCATTTGCATTATTGTGACTGCGATAACTGTGGTGACAACGGCGCACCATACCCGTTTATTAACCGCGCAACGCGAGCAGATGGTGCTGGAACGCGATGCGCTGGATATCGAATGGCGAAATCTGATTCTCGAAGAAAACGCGCTCGGCGATCACAGCCGGGTTGAAAGGATCGCAACGGAAAAGCTGCAGTTGCAGCATGTTGATCCTTCACAGGAAAACATCGTAGTACAAAAATAAGGGAAAACGCGACGCATGAGATCAGCGGCGAAAACGCAAAAACCGAAACGTCAGGAAGAACAGGCCAACTTTGTGAGTTGGCGTTTTGCGTTGCTTTGTGGCTGCATTTTACTGGCGCTGGTTTTCCTGCTGGGACGCGCGGCGTGGTTACAGATTATCGCGCCCGATATGCTGGTGCGTCAGGGTGACATGCGCTCCCTGCGCGTTCAGGAAGTCTCTACTTCGCGTGGAATGATTACCGACCGTTCCGGCCGTCCGCTGGCGGTGAGTGTGCCAGTGAAAGCGATTTGGGCCGACCCGAAAGAGCTGCATGATGCGGGGGGGGTCACGCTGGATAATCGCTGGAAGGCGCTTGCTGATGCGTTGAAAATGCCGCTCGATCAGATGGCTGCCCGCGTCAATGCCAACCCAAAAGGTCGCTTTATCTATCTGGCGCGTCAGGTTAACCCTGACATGGCGGATTACATTAAGAAACTGAAACTGCCCGGGATTCATCTGCGCGAAGAGTCGCGCCGTTACTATCCATCGGGTGAAGTAACCGCTCACCTCATTGGCTTTACCAACGTCGACAGCCAGGGGATTGAAGGGGTCGAGAAAAGCTTTGATAAATGGCTCACCGGGCAACCGGGCGAGCGTATAGTGCGCAAAGACCGCTATGGTCGCGTGATTGAGGATATCTCTTCGACCGACAGCCAGGCGGCGCACAACCTCGCTTTGAGTATCGACGAGCGCCTACAGGCACTGGTTTACCGCGAGCTGAACAATGCGGTCGCCTTTAACAAAGCCGAGTCGGGCAGCGCAGTGCTGGTGGATGTCAGCACCGGCGAAGTGTTGGCGATGGCCAACAGCCCCTCCTATAACCCGAACAACCTGACCGGTACGCAGAAAGATGTCATGCGTAACCGTACCATTACCGACGTGTTTGAGCCGGGTTCGACCGTCAAACCGATGGTGGTGATGACTGCGCTTCAGCGCGGCATCGTCAACGAAAATACCGTTCTGAATACCATACCTTACCGAATCAACGGCCACGAAATTAAAGACGTGGCGCGTTACAGCGAATTAACCCTGACCGGGGTGTTGCAGAAGTCGAGTAACGTCGGTGTTTCTAAGCTGGCGTTAGCGATGCCGTCCTCAGCGTTAGTAGAAACTTACTCTCGTTTTGGGCTTGGAAAGGCGACCAATTTGGGGTTGGTCGGAGAACGCAGTGGCTTATATCCTCAAAAACAACGGTGGTCTGACATAGAGAGGGCCACCTTCTCTTTCGGCTACGGGCTAATGGTAACACCGTTACAGTTGGCGCGAGTCTATGCAACGATCGGCAGTTATGGCGTGTACCGTCCGCTATCCATTACCAAAGTGGATCCACCGGTTCCGGGTGAGCGAATCTTCCCGGAATCAACCGTTCGTACCGTCGTCCATATGATGGAAAGCGTGGCGCTGCCTGGCGGCGGCGGCGTGAAAGCGGCGATTAAAGGCTATCGTATCGCAATCAAAACCGGTACAGCCAAAAAAGTGGGGCCGGATGGCCGTTACATCAACAAATATATTGCGTATACCGCAGGCGTTGCGCCTGCCAGCAATCCGCGTTTTGCGCTGGTGGTCGTTATCAACGATCCCCAGGCAGGTAAATACTACGGTGGCGCCGTCTCCGCGCCGGTGTTTGGTGCCATCATGGGCGGCGTTTTACGCACCATGAACATCGAACCGGATGCGCTGGCTACGGGCGATAAAAATGAATTTGTAACTAATTAAGGCGAGGAAACAGGTGGCAGATCGTAATTTGCGCGACCTTCTTGCTCCGTGGGTGCAAAACACACCTGCGCGAGAGCTGCGGGAGATGGTACTCGACAGCCGTGTGGCTGCATCGGGCGATCTCTTTGTAGCAGTGGTCGGTCATCAGGCGGACGGGCGTCGTTATATCCCGCAGGCGATTGCGCAAGGTGTAGCTGCTATTGTTGCTGAGGCCAAAGATGAGGCAACCGATGGTGAAATCCGTGAAATGCACGGCGTGCCGGTCATCTATCTCAGCCAGTTAAATGAGCGCCTCTCCGCACTGGCGGGGCGTTTTTACCATGAACCCTCTGACCAACTGCGTTTGGTTGGCGTGACGGGCACCAACGGCAAAACCACCACCACACAGCTGATGGCGCAATGGGCCCAGCTGCTGGGTGAAACCAGTGCGGTAATGGGAACCGTGGGTAATGGTCTGCTGGGAAAAGTTAATCCAACCGAGAATACCACCGGTTCTGCGGTCGATGTTCAGCATGTGCTGTCCGGCCTGGCAGAGCAGGGCGCAACCTTTGCCGCAATGGAAGTCTCTTCCCACGGACTGGTACAGCATCGTGTCGCCGCGCTGAAATTTGCGGCATCAGTGTTTACTAACCTGAGTCGCGATCACCTTGATTATCACGGTGATATGGAAAATTACGAAGCGGCAAAATGGCTGCTTTACGCCACGCACCACTGCGGTCAGGCGATTATCAATGCCGATGACGAAGTGGGCCGCCGCTGGCTGGCTAAGCTGCCCGATGCGGTCGCGGTGTCGATGGAAGATCATATCAATCCGAACTGCCACGGGCGCTGGCTGAAGGCAACGGCGGTCAATTATCACGATAGCGGCGCAACGATTCGCTTTGCTTCCTCATGGGGTGAAGGTGAAATCGACAGCCGCCTGATGGGGGCTTTTAACGTCAGTAATCTGCTGCTGGCACTTGCGACGCTGTTAGCACTGGGCTACCCGCTGGCTGAACTGCTGAAAACAGCCGCTCGTTTACAGCCCGTTTGCGGCCGTATGGAAGTATTTAGCGCGCCAGGAAAACCGACTGTCGTGGTCGATTATGCCCACACGCCGGACGCGCTGGAGAAAGCGCTGCAAGCAGCACGTCTGCACTGCACCGGCAAACTGTGGTGTGTCTTCGGCTGTGGCGGCGATCGCGATAAGGGCAAACGCCCGCTGATGGGCGCGATTGCCGAGCAGTTCGCCGATATTCCGGTTGTCACCGATGATAACCCGCGTACCGAAGAGCCGCGCGCGATTATCAACGATATTCTCGCGGGGATGATGGATGCCGGGCGTGCACGCGTGATGGAAGGCCGTGCTGAAGCCGTAACCAATACTATTATGCAGGCCAACGAGAACGATGTGGTGCTGCTGGCCGGTAAAGGCCACGAAGATTATCAGATTGTTGGTGCTCGCCGTCTTGATTATTCAGACCGCGTGACGGCTGCGCGTCTGCTGGGAGTATTGGCATGATTAGCATGATGCTCGGCCAGGTCGCCACGGTAGTAAATGGCGAGCTGAATGGTCCGGATCTGAACATTGATGCCGTCACGACCGATACCCGTAAAATCACGCCGGGCTGCCTGTTTGTGGCCCTGAAGGGCGAGCGATTTGATGCGCATGATTTTGCCGAACAGGCAAAAGAGGGCGGTGCGGGCGCGTTGCTGGTCAGCCGGAAACTGGATATCGACCTGCCGCAGATCGTGGTGAAAGACACCCGACTGGCGTTTGGTGAGCTGGCGGCCTGGGTACGTCAGCAGATGCCTGCCCGCGTGGTGGCACTGACGGGCTCGTCCGGTAAAACTTCTGTAAAAGAGATGGTTGCCGCGATCCTGAGTCAGTGCGGCAACACGCTCTACACCGCAGGCAATCTGAATAATGATATCGGCGTGCCGATGACGCTGCTGCGTCTGACCAAAGAACATGAATATGCTGTCATTGAATTAGGCGCCAATCATCAGGGCGAAATTGCCTGGACCGTCGGTCTGACGCGTCCGGAAGCGGCGTTAGTCAATAATCTGGCTGCGGCGCATCTTGAAGGTTTTGGTTCGCTGGAAGGGGTCGCAAAAGCTAAAGGCGAAATTTATACCGGCTTGCCGCTCGACGGTGTCGCCATTATGAATGCTGATAATAATGACTGGCTTAACTGGCAAAGCATTATTGGCTCACGCAAAACCTGGCGCTTTTCACCGAATGCAGCGAACAGCGACTTTACGGCAACCCATATCCATGTGACCTCGCACGGAACCGAATTTACGCTGCAGACCCCCACGGGCAATGTCGATGTGTTATTGCCTCTGCCTGGCCGTCACAATATCGCCAACGCGCTGGCTGCTGCTGCGCTTTCGATGGCCGTGGGGGCCTCGCATGAGGCGATTAAAGCGGGCCTGGCAAATCTTAAAGCTGTGCCTGGGCGTTTGTTCCCTGTCCAACTGGCAGAGAACAAATTGCTGCTGGATGACTCCTACAACGCTAACGTCGGCTCAATGACTGCGGCAGTACAGGTGTTGTCAGAGATGCCTGGCTACCGCGTGATGGTGGTTGGCGATATGGCCGAGCTGGGCGATGAGAGCGAGCAGTGCCATATCCAGGTGGGCGAGGCGGCGAAAGCCTCCGGTATTGATTGTGTGTTGAGCGCAGGGACTCTGAGTCAGGCCATTAGCCAGGCTAGCGGTGTGGGTGAACATTTCACCGATAAAGCCGCGCTGATTACCCGTCTTAAGACGTTGATTGCAGAACATCAAATTGTGACTGTTTTAGTGAAAGGTTCACGTAGTGCCGCCATGGAAGAGGTTGTGCACGCATTACAGGAGAACGGAACATGTTAGTTTGGCTGGCCGAACATTTGGTCAAATATTATTCAGGCTTTAACGTCTTTTCCTATCTGACGTTTCGCGCCATCGTCAGCCTGCTGACTGCGCTGTTCATCTCTTTGTGGATGGGCCCGCGTATGATTGCCCGTCTGCAAAAACTCTCTTTTGGTCAGGTTGTACGTAACGACGGTCCGGAATCGCACTTTAGTAAACGCGGTACACCTACGATGGGCGGGATTATGATCCTGACGGCCATTGTCGTGTCGGTGCTGCTGTGGGCCTATCCGTCTAACCCGTACGTCTGGTGCGTCCTGACGGTACTGATTGGTTACGGCATTATTGGTTTTGTCGATGACTACCGCAAAGTGGTACGCAAAGATACCAAGGGGCTGATTGCCCGCTGGAAATACTTCTGGATGTCGGTGATTGCGCTCGGCGTGGCCTTTGCGCTCTATCTGGCGGGCAAAGACACGCCAGCCACCGAACTGGTCGTGCCGTTCTTCAAAGACGTCATGCCGCAGCTGGGCCTGTTCTACATCCTGCTGGCTTACTTCGTGATTGTTGGGACGGGTAATGCCGTTAACCTGACTGACGGACTGGATGGTCTGGCCATCATGCCAACCGTGTTTGTCGCAGGGGGCTTTGCGCTGGTCGCGTGGGCGACAGGCAACATGAATTTTGCCAATTATTTGCACATTCCTTATCTGCGTCATGCCGGTGAGCTGGTCATTGTCTGTACAGCGATCGTCGGTGCCGGACTGGGCTTCCTGTGGTTCAACACCTATCCGGCGCAGGTCTTTATGGGCGACGTTGGTTCGCTGGCGCTGGGCGGCGCGCTTGGCATTATCGCCGTGCTGCTGCGTCAGGAGTTCCTGCTGGTGATTATGGGCGGTGTCTTCGTCGTTGAAACGCTTTCTGTGATTTTACAGGTCGGTTCATTCAAGCTGCGCGGTCAGCGCATCTTCCGAATGGCGCCGATTCATCACCACTATGAACTGAAAGGCTGGCCAGAGCCGCGCGTGATCGTGCGATTCTGGATTATTTCGCTGATGCTGGTCCTGATTGGCCTGGCAACGCTGAAGGTACGTTAATCATGGCAGATTACCAGGGTAAAAAAGTCGTTATCATCGGGTTAGGCCTTACGGGGCTCTCCTGCGTGGACTTTTTCCTCGGGCGTGGCGTGACGCCGCGCGTGATGGATACGCGTGTTTCTCCGCCTGGCCTGGACAAGCTCCCGGAACAGGTTGAACGCCACCTTGGTGGTCTGAATGAAGACTGGCTTCTTGCCGCCGATCTGATTGTCGCCAGCCCGGGAATGGCGCTGGCACATCCTTCGTTGAGTGCTGCGGCGGATGAAGGCGTTGAGATTGTCGGCGATATTGAGCTGTTTTGCCGCGAAGCGCAGGCGCCGATTGTGGCTATCACGGGGTCAAACGGCAAAAGCACCGTTACGACGCTGGTGGGCGACATGGCTAAGGCGGCCGGAGTTAACGTGGGCGTGGGTGGCAATATCGGCTTGCCCGCGCTGATGCTGTTGGATCCGGCTCGTGAATTATACGTGCTAGAACTTTCCAGCTTCCAGCTGGAAACCACCTCAAGCCTGCAGGCTGTGGCTGCCACGATCCTCAATGTTACCGAAGATCATATGGATCGCTATCCGTTTGGCTTGCAGCAGTATCGTGCGGCCAAACTGCGCGTCTACGAAAACGCAAAAGTGTGCGTGGTTAATGCCGATGATGCATTGACGATGCCTGTGCGGGGTGCAGATGAACGCTGCATCAGTTTTGGCGTGAACATGGGCGATTATCATCTGAACCGCCAGCAGGGCGAAACCTGGCTGCGCGTGAAGGGTGAAAAGGTGTTGAACGTGAAAGAGATGAAACTTTCCGGTCAGCATAACTACACCAATGCGCTGGCGGCGCTGGCGCTGGCCGATGCGGCAGGTTTACCGCGCGCCTCGAGCCTGAAAGCGCTCACGACTTTTACAGGGCTGGCCCATCGTTTTCAGCTGGCGCTGGAACATAATGGCGTGCGCTGGATTAACGACTCCAAAGCGACCAACGTGGGCAGCACAGAAGCTGCGCTGAACGGATTGCAGGTCGATGGGACCCTGCATCTGCTGCTGGGCGGTGACGGAAAATCGGCCGATTTCTCCTCCCTCAGGCCATATCTGACGGGCGATAAGATTCGCCTGTACTGCTTCGGACGTGACGGAGCCGAGCTTGCCGAATTGCGCCCGGAGATCGCGGAACAAACCGAGACCATGGAACAGGCTATCCGCCTTATCGCTCCTCGGGTTAAACCCGGCGATATGGTGCTACTGTCACCGGCCTGTGCCAGCCTCGATCAGTTTAAGAATTTCGAACAGCGTGGCGATCTCTTTACCCGACTGGCGAAGGAGTTAGGCTGATGCGTTTATCTCTCCCTCGCCTGAAAATGCCGCGCGTGCCGGGTTCCAGTATCCTGGCATGGGTCTTTACGGCGCTGAAAGGCTGGGTGATGGGCTCGCGGGCTAAAGATTCCGATAGCCTGGTGATGTATGACCGCATGCTGCTTTGGCTCACGCTGGGCCTGGCTGCGATCGGTTTTATTATGGTGACGTCGGCCTCTATGCCTGTAGGACAGCGCCTGGCGAACGATCCTTTCCTGTTTGCCAAACGTGACGGTTTGTACATCATTCTGGCGTTCTGTCTGGCGATGGTCACCTTGCGCCTGCCGATGGAGTTCTGGCAGCGCCATAGCACGGCGATGTTAATCGCCTCGATTATTATGCTGTTGATCGTTCTGGTCGTCGGCAGCTCCGTTAACGGTGCATCACGCTGGATTGCCTTTGGCCCGCTGCGTATTCAGCCCGCTGAGTTTACCAAGCTGTCGCTTTTCTGTTATCTCGCCAACTACCTTGTGCGCAAAGTGGACGAAGTGCGTAACAACCTGCGCGGCTTCTTAAAACCGATGGGCGTGATTCTGGTGCTGGCGGTTCTGCTGCTGGCGCAGCCTGACCTCGGTACGGTGGTCGTGCTGTTTGTGACTACTCTGGCAATGCTGTTCCTGGCGGGGGCAAAGCTGTGGCAGTTCATCGCCATCATTGGCATGGGGATTTCGGCTGTGGTTCTGCTGATCCTCGCTGAGCCGTATCGTATTCGCCGTGTGACCTCGTTCTGGAACCCCTGGGAAGATCCCTTTGGTAGCGGTTACCAGCTCACTCAATCATTGATGGCATTTGGCCGCGGTGAGGTTTGGGGCCAGGGATTAGGAAACTCGGTTCAAAAACTGGAGTATCTGCCCGAGGCGCATACCGACTTCATCTTCTCCATTATTGGGGAAGAACTGGGTTATATCGGTGTGGTACTGGCACTTTTAATGGTATTCTTCGTCGCTTTCCGTGCTATGTCGATTGGCCGAAAAGCGCTGGAAATCGATCACCGCTTCTCTGGTTTTCTGGCCTGCTCAATTGGTATCTGGTTTAGTTTCCAGGCATTAGTCAACGTTGGCGCCGCAGCCGGTATGCTGCCGACGAAGGGCCTGACGTTGCCGTTGATCAGTTATGGTGGTTCGAGTCTGTTGATTATGTCGACAGCCATTATGTTCTTGTTACGTATAGATTATGAGACGCGTCTGGAAAAAGCCCAGGCGTTTACACGAGGTTCACGATGAATCAACCGAAGCGGTTAATGGTGATGGCAGGGGGAACCGGCGGACATGTTTTCCCGGGGCTCGCGGTAGCGCACCATTTAATGGATCAAGGCTGGCAAGTTCGCTGGCTGGGAACCGCCGACCGCATGGAGGCCGATCTGGTGCCGAAACACGGTATCGAGATCGACTTTATTCGGATTTCCGGTTTGCGCGGAAAGGGTATCAAGGCGCAATTACTCGCGCCGGTGCGTATTTTCAACGCCTGGCGTCAGGCGCGTGCAATCATGAAACGCTTTAAACCTGATGCGGTGCTGGGGATGGGCGGCTACGTTTCTGGTCCTGGCGGACTGGCGGCATGGTCGTTGGGTATTCCTGTCGTGCTGCATGAGCAAAACGGCATTGCCGGGCTGACGAACAAATGGCTGGCAAAAATTGCCACCAAAGTGATGCAGGCCTTCCCGGGTGCGTTTCCGAAAGCGGACGTTGTCGGGAATCCGGTGCGCGTGGATGTGTTAGCGTTGCCGCTGCCGCAAGAACGGCTGACCGGGCGTGAAGGCCCGGTACGTGTGCTGGTTGTGGGCGGCTCGCAGGGTGCGCGGATTCTGAACCAGACTCTGCCGCAGGTGGCGGCAAAACTGGGCGACAGCGTGACGATCTGGCATCAGAGCGGAAAAGGCGCGCAGCAAATGGTTGAGCAGGCCTATGCCGAAGTCGGTCAGTCGCAGCATAAAGTTACTGAATTTATTGATGATATGGCGGCGGCCTATGCCTGGGCCGATGTCGTGGTGTGTCGCTCCGGTGCGTTGACGGTGAGCGAAATCGCCGCGGCAGGTTTGCCTGCCGTGTTCGTGCCTTTCCAGCACAAAGACAGACAGCAGTACTGGAATGCGCTGCCGCTTGAGAAAGCGGGTGCCGCAAAAATTTTTGAACAGCCACAGTTTACCGCCGATGCGGTCGCCGCCACCCTCGCGGGCTGGAACAGAGCGACATTACTCGAGATGGCAGAACGCGCACGCGCGACCGCCATCCCGGATGCGACCGAGCGGGTGGCAAATGAAGTGAGCCTGGCAGCTAAGGCTTAACCCTTGTAGCGCGTTTTGCGTTGCACGTATTTTTAGAAGTATCGATGGCGGTTAGAGAATGAATACACAACAACTGGCGAAACTGCGTTCAATCGTGCCCGAGATGCGTCGCGTCCGGCACATCCACTTCGTTGGCATCGGCGGCGCAGGTATGGGCGGTATTGCCGAAGTCTTAGCCAACGAAGGCTACCAGATCAGCGGTTCCGATCTGGCGCCGAACCCTGTTACGCAACAGTTGGCGTCGCTTGGGGCGACTATCTATTTTAACCACCGTCCTGAGAACGTGCGTGATGCGAGCGTTGTTGTGGTCTCCAGCGCCATTTCTGCCGAAAACCCGGAGATTGTTGCTGCGCATGAGGCGCGTATTCCGGTGATCCGCCGGGCAGAGATGCTGGCTGAGTTGATGCGTTTTCGTCATGGCATTGCTGTTGCGGGGACGCACGGCAAGACCACCACAACGGCGATGGTCTCCAGCATTTATGCGGAAGCCGGGCTGGATCCGACGTTCGTTAACGGTGGCCTTGTGAAGGCTGCTGGTGTGCATGCGCGTCTGGGCCATAGCCGTTACCTGATTGCGGAAGCCGATGAGAGTGATGCGTCGTTCCTGCATCTGCAGCCGATGGTGGCCATTGTCACCAATATCGAAGCCGACCATATGGACACCTACCAGGGTGACTTCGAAAATTTAAAACAGACCTTCATTAATTTCCTGCACAACTTGCCGTTTTATGGGCGCGCGGTGATGTGCGTTGATGATCCGGTGATTCGTGAATTGCTGCCGCGCGTAGGCCGTCAGATAACGACTTACGGTTTCAGCGAGGACGCTGACGTCCGCGTGGAAGATTACACGCAAACTGGCGCGCAAGGTCATTTCACTCTGGCCCGTCAGGATAAAACGCTGTTACGCGTGACGTTGAACGCTCCAGGTCGTCACAATGCGCTGAATGCTGCGGCTGCGGTGGCTGTTGCCACAGAAGAGGGCATCGAGGACGATGCTATTTTACGCGCGCTTGAGAGCTTCCAGGGTACAGGCCGTCGTTTCGACTTCCTGGGCGAATACCCGCTGGAGTCAGTCAATGGCAAATCGGGAACAGCGATGCTGGTTGATGACTACGGTCACCACCCGACAGAAGTGGATGCAACGATTAAAGCCGCACGCGCGGGCTGGCCGGAGAAAAATCTGGTGATGGTGTTCCAGCCTCACCGTTTCACCCGTACGCGCGATCTGTATGACGATTTCGCTAACGTGCTGTCTCAGGTGGACACCTTGCTGATGCTGGATGTGTATTCTGCAGGGGAGACTCCAATTCCTGGTGCAGATAGTCGTTCTCTCTGTCGCACGATTCGCGGACGCGGTAAGGTAGACCCTATTTTGGTGTCCGATCCGGCGCAGGTCGCTGAGATCCTGGCTCCTGTCCTCACGGGTAATGATTTGATTCTTATCCAGGGCGCTGGAAATATCGGCAAAATCGCACGCAATTTAGCTGAAATCAAACTGAAGCCGCAAACCTCTGAGGAAGAACGCCATGGCTGATAAGATCGCAGTCCTGTTTGGCGGGACTTCCGCAGAACGTGACGTTTCGCTGAACTCCGGTGCAGCCGTGTTAGCGGGTCTGCGCGAAGGGGGCGTAAACGCTCATCCGGTTGATCCGAAAGAGACGGATATTACGCGCCTGAAGGAAATGGGCTTCGATAAAGTCTTTATCGCTTTGCACGGTCGCGGCGGTGAAGACGGTACGCTACAGGGCCTGCTGGATTTAATCGGTTTGCCTTACACCGGAAGTGGTGTGATGGCGTCCGCTATTTCTATGGATAAGCTGCGCAGCAAATTACTGTGGCAAGGTGCGGGTTTGCCTGTGGCACCGTGGGTTGCATTAACCCGCCGCGAGTTCGAAATTGGCCTTGAAGAGAGCGTTAATGCACGTATTGTGCAGCTAGGTTTGCCGGTTATTGTGAAACCCAGCCGCGAAGGCTCAAGCGTCGGGATGTCTAAAGTCGACAAAGCTGGCGATTTATCTTCAGCGTTAGCACTGGCATTTCAACACGATGAAGAAGTTCTGATTGAAAAATGGCTCAGCGGCCCGGAATTTACCGTCGCGATGCTGGGTGAAGAAATTTTGCCGTCAATTCGCATCCAACCGGCTGGAACCTTCTATGATTATGAGGCGAAGTATCTCTCTGATGAGACGCAATATTTCTGCCCAAGTGGTCTGGAAGCAGAACGTGAAGCAGATTTACAGGACCTGGTGCTTAAAGCCTGGACTGTTTTAGGTTGCCGCGGTTGGGGACGTATCGACGTGATGCAGGACAATGACGGGCAATTTTATCTGCTCGAAGCCAATACCTCTCCGGGTATGACCAGCCATAGTCTGGTGCCGATGGCAGCACGTCAGGCGGGTTTGAGCTTCTCGCAGCTGGTTGTCCGTATTCTGGACCAGGCAGGCTGATATGTCTCAGGCTGCACTGAACACGCGCAACCGTGATGAGGAAGAAGAATATTCTTCTTCAGGACGGAGCAATGGAACGCGTCTTGCAGGGATCCTGTTCCTGCTTGGTGTGCTGTGTACCGTGTTTATCAGCGGCTGGATGGTGTTGGGCTGGATGGAAGATGCGCAACGATTACCCCTGTCAAAACTGGTGGTGACCGGTGAGCGCCATTACACGCGTAACGATGACATTCGCCAGTCGATTCTGGCATTGGGATCGCCTGGGACGTTCATGACTCAGGACGTCAACATTATTCAGAGTCAGATTGAACGTCTGCCCTGGATAAAACAGGCGAGCGTAAGAAAGCAATGGCCTGATGAATTGAAGATTCATCTGGTTGAATATGTGCCCATTGCGCGTTGGAATGATCAGCACATGGTTGACGTAGACGGAAATTCGTTCAGCGTCCCGGCAGATCGTGTCAGCAAGCAAAGTTTACCGCTGTTGTACGGCCCGGAAGGTAGTGAAAACGAAGTATTGCAGGGTTTTCGCGATATGGGACAAGTGCTGGCTAAGAACCGGTTTACGTTAAAAGATGCGGCAATGACGGCTCGTCGTTCATGGCAACTGACCTTAACGAATGGGATTAAGCTCAATCTTGGTCGCGGCGACACGATGAAGCGACTGGCGCGTTTTGTAGAACTTTACCCCGTTTTACAGCAGCAGGCGCAGACAGACGGCAAACGGATAAGCTACGTTGATTTGCGCTATGACTCAGGCGCAGCAGTCGGTTGGGTGCCGGCTCCGGTTGAGGAACCTAATCAGCAACAGAATCAGGCACAGGTACAGGCAGAACAACAATGATCAAGGCGACGGACAGAAAACTGGTAGTTGGACTGGAGATTGGCACTGCGAAGGTTGCCGCTTTAGTAGGGGAAGTTCTGCCCGACGGTATGGTCAATATCATTGGCGTCGGCAGTTGCCCGTCACGTGGTATGGATAAAGGTGGGGTTAACGATCTTGAGTCGGTGGTGAAATGCGTTCAGCGCGCCATCGATCAGGCAGAATTAATGGCAGATTGCCAGATTTCTTCCGTTTACCTGGCTCTCTCTGGAAAGCATATTAGCTGCCAGAACGAGATCGGGATGGTGCCGATTTCCGAAGAGGAAGTCACGCAGGAAGACGTTGAGAATGTGGTGCATACGGCAAAATCCGTGCGCGTGCGTGATGAACACCGCGTGTTGCATGTGATTCCGCAGGAATATGCGATCGACTATCAGGAGGGTATCAAAAACCCAGTCGGTCTTTCCGGTGTGCGTATGCAGGCAAAAGTGCATTTGATCACATGTCATAACGATATGGCGAAGAACATCGTCAAAGCAGTTGAACGTTGTGGCCTGAAAGTTGACCAACTTATTTTTGCAGGACTGGCGGCAAGCTACTCCGTACTCACGGAAGATGAACGTGAATTGGGCGTCTGTGTGGTTGACATCGGCGGTGGTACAATGGATATGGCCGTTTATACCGGCGGTGCATTGCGCCACACCAAAGTGATTCCTTACGCCGGGAATGTGGTGACAAGCGATATCGCTTACGCCTTTGGTACGCCACCTAGCGATGCAGAGGCGATTAAAGTGCGCCACGGTTGTGCACTGGGCTCTATTGTCGGTAAAGACGAGAGCGTTGAAGTGCCGAGCGTGGGTGGTCGACCGCCGCGCAGCTTGCAGCGTCAGACGCTGGCTGAAGTCATTGAGCCGCGTTACACCGAGCTGCTGAATTTGGTCAACGAAGAGATTTTACAGTTACAGGAACAGCTTCGTCAGCAAGGGGTGAAGCATCACCTTGCGGCGGGGATTGTATTAACCGGCGGCGCAGCACAAATTGAAGGTCTGGCAGCCTGCGCGCAGCGAGTGTTCCATACGCAAGTGCGTATTGGTGCGCCGCTGAATATTACCGGTTTAACGGATTACGCTCAGGAGCCGTATTACTCAACGGCCGTGGGCCTGCTTCATTACGGGAAAGAGTCCCATTTAAGTGGTGAAGCAGAAGTGGAAAAACGTACGTCGGTCGGTTCCTGGGTCAAACGACTCAATTCCTGGCTGCGAAAAGAGTTTTAATTTTTTAAAGAGACCGGAGAAAATTAGCGGTCTCAGGCGACAGGCACATACACGAAATCATTCAGGATTCTGCGCGGCAGCTTGTATGATGAAGTGTAAAAACGGAGAGAAACCATGTTTGAACCAATGGAATTAACCAACGACGCGGTGATTAAAGTCATCGGCGTCGGTGGAGGCGGCGGTAACGCTGTCGAGCATATGGTGCGCGAACGCATTGAAGGTGTTGAATTCTTTGCAGTCAACACCGATGCCCAGGCACTGCGTAAGACGGCTGTAGGCCAGACTATTCAGATCGGTGGTGGTATCACCAAAGGTCTGGGTGCCGGGGCTAACCCGGAAGTGGGCCGTAATGCTGCCGAAGAAGACCGTGAAGCACTGCGTGCTGCACTCGATGGCGCTGATATGGTGTTCATCGCAGCAGGTATGGGCGGTGGTACAGGCACCGGTGCAGCCCCCGTGGTTGCTGAAGTGGCCAAAGATTTAGGTATTCTGACCGTTGCTGTTGTGACTAAGCCTTTCAACTTTGAAGGCAAGAAGCGCATGGCATTTGCGGAGCAGGGTATCACTGAGCTGTCCAAACATGTGGACTCTCTGATTACTATCCCGAACGACAAACTGCTGAAAGTTTTGGGTCGCGGTATCTCTTTGCTGGATGCTTTCGGCGCTGCAAACGACGTGCTGAAAGGCGCGGTGCAGGGTATTGCCGAGCTGATTACCCGCCCAGGCCTGATGAACGTCGACTTTGCGGACGTTCGCACTGTGATGTCTGAAATGGGCTATGCGATGATGGGCTCTGGCGTGGCGAGCGGTGAAGACCGTGCAGAAGAAGCGGCTGAAATGGCCATCTCTTCTCCGTTGCTGGAAGATATCGATCTGTCCGGCGCGCGCGGCGTTCTGGTCAACATTACCGCTGGCTTCGATCTGCGTCTGGACGAGTTCGAAACCGTGGGTAACACCATTCGTGCGTTCGCGTCTGATAACGCCACCGTGGTTATCGGTACTTCCCTTGATCCGGAAATGAACGACGAACTGCGTGTGACCGTTGTTGCCACCGGTATCGGCATGGACAAACGTCCAGAGATCACCCTGGTCACTAACAAGCAAACGCAGCAACCAGTGATGGATCGCTACCAGCAGCACGGTATGGCTCCGCTGACACAAGAGCAAAAACCCGCTGCTAAAGTGGTGAATGATAACACCCCACAAACCGCGAAAGAGCCAGATTATCTGGACATTCCGGCGTTCCTGCGTAAGCAAGCTGACTAAGAATTGGCTGGAATTTGGGGATTTTCGCTCTTTGTGCTAAACTGGCCGCCCGTTAGTGATATACACTTTCGGTTGGATAAGTAATTTGGCGAGATTATACGATGATCAAACAAAGGACACTTAAACGTATCGTTCAGGCGACTGGCGTCGGTTTACATACCGGCAAAAAAGTCACACTGACGTTACGACCTGCGCCGGCCAATACCGGGGTCATCTATCGTCGCACCGACTTGAATCCACCGGTAGATTTTCCGGCCGATGCCAAATCTGTGCGTGATACTATGCTCTGTACTTGTCTGGTGAACGAGCATGACGTGCGGATTTCTACCGTAGAGCACCTTAACGCCGCCCTCGCGGGTCTGGGTATCGACAACATCGTTATCGAAGTTGATGCACCAGAAATCCCGATTATGGATGGTAGTGCTGCTCCGTTCGTTTATCTGTTGCTGGATGCCGGCATTGATGAACTGAACTGCGCGAAGAAATTTGTACGCATTAAAGAGACTGTTCGCGTTCAGGATGGCGACAAGTGGGCTGAATTCAAACCGTTTAATGGTTTCTCGTTGGACTTTACCATCGACTTTAACCATCCGGCGATTGATGGCAGCAACCAGCGCTACGCGATGAACTTCTCTGCTGATGCGTTTATGCGCCAGATCAGTCGCGCTCGTACTTTCGGTTTCATGCGTGATATCGAATATCTGCAGTCCCGTGGCCTGTGCCTGGGCGGCAGCTTCGATTGTGCCATCGTTGTTGACGATTATCGCGTACTGAACGAAGACGGCCTGCGTTTTGAAGATGAATTCGTTCGTCACAAAATGCTGGATGCGATTGGCGACCTGTTCATGTGTGGTCACAATATCATTGGTGCATTTACCGCGTTTAAATCCGGTCATGCACTGAACAACAAATTGTTGCAGGCAGTCCTGGCAAAACAGGAAGCCTGGGAATTTGTGACCTTTGAAGATGAAGCTGAACTGCCTCTGGCATTCAAAGCTCCAAGTACGGTCATGGCGTAACGGTTAACACCGTTTGTAAAAATCGACTGGTTAACCTGGTACTCTCTCCGGCCAGGGAGACCAGTCGTTTTTGTTTTTACACTTCTGGTTTTCTCCCCCTCATGACACTGGGTCTGCAGAGCACAGAAAGTGCACGCGATTGCTACTTTCTTAACCGCATTTACCCGCTGCATTACGTCATTCCTGCTGCTGTATTGTCGCTTTAGTGATAATATCTGTGCGCTAAAAAGAATAAGTGAACGCATGCCTGTCCGGGCTTGCATACGATGGTGGATTAGGTGAGCGGAATTTTAACGCGCTGGCGACAATTTGGCAGACGTTACTTCTGGCCGCATCTCTTATTAGGGATGGTTGCGGCGAGCTTCGGCTTGCCTGTACTCAGCCACAGCGCGGAGCCGTCAGCACCTGCGAATACCACGACCACCAAACACGATCTCTCTACGCGGGTAAACTTTACCCATCTTGCGCTGCTTGAAGCGAATCGCCGTCCAAGTTTTACGGTTGATTATTGGCATCAGCATGCTATCCGCACGGTTATCCGCCATCTCTCTTTTGCGATGGCCCCTCAGGCCATGCCTGTTGCGGAAGAATCACTGCCGGTTCAGGCGCAGCATCTTGCTCTGCTCGATACGCTCAATGCATTGTTGACGCAGGAGAGTAAGCCGCCGGTTATTGTTCGTCAGACGACGAACAGCGCTTCCATCACACACGCTGCCTTTTCGGTGTCTGCCTGGATTAGCCAGGTCCAGGGTATCCGCGCCGGGCCTCAACGCCTCAGCTAAATTAACTGTAATTCAATACCTTAATTTATCTGCCTGTCTAAGGCGTGTGAGAATTTATTATGCTAATCAAGTTATTAACCAAAGTTTTCGGTAGCCGTAACGATCGTACCCTGCGCCGTATGCGCAAAGCTGTCACCGTGATTAACGCAATGGAACCGGAGATGGAAAAGCTCTCCGACGACGAACTCAAAGCCAAAACGGGCGAGTTTCGCGAACGTCTGGAGAAAGGCGCAACGCTCGAAAGCCTGATCCCGGAAGCCTTTGCTGTTGTACGTGAAGCCAGTAAGCGTGTGTTCGGCATGCGTCATTTCGATGTACAGCTGCTGGGCGGTATGGTTCTGAATGAACGTTGCATCGCAGAAATGCGTACCGGTGAAGGTAAAACCCTTACCGCAACTCTGCCGGCTTACCTGAATGCACTGTCGGGTAAAGGCGTTCACGTTGTTACCGTCAACGACTATCTGGCGCAGCGTGACGCCGAAAACAACCGTCCACTCTTCGAATTCCTGGGTATGACTGTCGGCATCAACATGTCCGGCCTGCCAGCTCCAGCCAAGCGCGAAGCCTATGGCGCGGATATCACTTACGGGACGAACAACGAATACGGTTTTGACTACCTGCGCGATAACATGGCGTTTAGCCCGGAAGAGCGCGTACAGCGTAAACTGCACTATGCGCTGGTGGATGAAGTTGACTCCATCCTGATCGATGAAGCGCGTACCCCGCTGATTATCTCCGGTCCGGCTGAAGACAGCTCCGAGATGTACCGTAAAGTCGATAAAATCATCCCGCACCTGATTCGTCAGGAGAAGGAAGATTCCGATACGTTCCAGGGGGAAGGCCACTTCTCCGTGGACGAAAAAGCGCGTCAGGTGAACCTGACCGAACGCGGCCTGGTGCAGATTGAAGAGCTGCTGGTTGAACAAGGCATTATGGAAGAGGGTGAATCACTCTACTCTCCAACCAACATTATGCTGATGCACCACGTTACTGCGGCATTGCGCGCTCACGTGCTGTTTACCCGTGACGTCGATTACATCGTTAAAGACGGTGAAGTAATCATCGTTGATGAGCATACCGGCCGTACCATGCAGGGCCGTCGCTGGTCTGATGGTCTGCACCAGGCTGTGGAAGCGAAAGAAGGCGTTGATATTCAGAACGAAAACCAGACGCTGGCTTCCATCACCTTCCAGAACTATTTCCGTCTCTACGAAAAACTGGCGGGTATGACCGGGACTGCGGATACCGAAGCGTTTGAATTCAGCTCTATTTACAAGCTGGATACCGTCGTTGTCCCGACTAACCGTCCAATGATCCGTAAAGATATGCCGGATCTGGTCTACATGACCGAAGCGGAAAAAATTCAGGCGATCATCGAAGATATCCGCGAGCGTACCGCTGCAGGCCAGCCGGTGCTGGTGGGGACTATCTCCATCGAGAAATCCGAAGTGGTTTCTCATGAACTGGATAAAGCAGGTATCAAGCACAACGTGCTTAATGCCAAATTCCACGCCAAAGAAGCGGATATTGTTGCCCAGGCAGGCTACCCTGCTGCGGTAACCATCGCTACAAACATGGCGGGTCGTGGTACCGATATTATGCTCGGGGGTAGCTGGCAGGCCGAAGTGGCCGAGCTGGAAAACCCAACGCCAGAGCAAATCGCGCAGATCAAAGCCGACTGGCAGGTGCGCCACGATGCTGTCCTGGCTTCTGGTGGTTTGCATATTATCGGTACTGAGCGTCATGAATCACGCCGTATTGATAACCAGCTGCGCGGTCGTGCGGGTCGTCAGGGGGACGCCGGTTCTTCCCGCTTCTACCTGTCGATGGAAGATGCCCTGATGCGTATCTTTGCCTCTGACCGCGTGTCCGGCATGATGCGTAAACTGGGTATGAAACCAGGCGAAGCGATTGAACACCCGTGGGTAACCAAAGCGATTGCTAACGCGCAGCGTAAAGTGGAAAGCCGCAACTTTGATATCCGTAAGCAGCTGCTTGAGTATGATGATGTCGCTAACGATCAGCGTCGCGCTATTTATACCCAGCGTAACGAACTGCTGGATGTGTCCGATGTTAGCGAAACCATCAACAGCATTCGCGAAGACGTCTTCAAAGCGACTATTGATGCGCACATTCCGCCGCAGTCCCTGGAAGAAATGTGGGATATCGAAGGCCTGCAGGAACGTCTGAAAAACGACTTCGACCTCGAGCTGCCAATCAAAGAATGGCTGGATAAAGAGCCAGAGCTGCATGAAGAAACGCTTCGTGAGCGTATCCTTGAAACCGCTGTTGCTGTTTATAAGCAGAAGGAAGAGGTGGTTGGCGCAGAAATGATGCGTCACTTCGAGAAAGGCGTCATGTTGCAGACGCTGGATTCTCTGTGGAAAGAGCACCTGGCTGCGATGGATTACCTGCGTCAGGGCATCCACCTGCGTGGTTATGCGCAGAAAGATCCGAAGCAGGAATACAAGCGTGAATCTTTTGCAATGTTTGCCTCCATGCTGGAATCGCTGAAATATGAAGTGATCAGCACCCTGGGCAAAGTTCAGGTTCGCATGCCGGAAGAAGTTGAAGCCATGGAGCAGCAGCGTCGTGAAGAGGCTGAGCGTCTGGCTCAGATGCAACAGCTCAGCCACCAGACTGACGAAGACGAAGCGGCTGCAGAGCTTGCTGCACAGACTGGCGATCGCAAAGTAGGGCGTAACGATCCATGCCCATGCGGTTCCGGTAAAAAATATAAAGCGTGTCATGGCCGTCTGAGCTAAACACGTATTTAATCAAAAAGGCGCAGATCTCTGCGCCTTTTTTATGGATGTGACAATATGAAAATACTGCAAATCGCCGTCGGGATTATTCGCAACCCGCAAAATCAGATCTTCATTACCCAACGCGCCGCTGATGCTCACATGGCAAATAAGTGGGAGTTTCCGGGGGGTAAAATAGAATCAGGTGAAACGCCGGAACAGGCGCTGGTTCGCGAGCTTCAGGAAGAGGTGGGTATTACGCCACTGGGTGCGACACTGTTCGACAAGCTTGAGTATCAGTTTCCGGATCGCCACATCACGCTCTGGTTCTGGATGGTGGAGCGCTGGGAGGGAGAACCGTGGGGGAAAGAGGGACAGCCCGGAAACTGGATTGAGCTTGCGGAGCTTGACGCTGACAAATTTCCGCCAGCTAACGAACCCGTCATTACTAAACTGACCCAGGAATGGAAGGCCTGCTAAGCAGATTGCCAGCAGGCGCAGCGGAGAACGGGTTACTGTTGTTCTTCGCTCCAGTCGTCGCTGTCGGACAGATCGCCCGCGCTTGGGATACGTTTCTCTTCCGCAGCCCACTCGCCCAGATCGATTAACTGGCAACGTTTGCAGCAGAACGGGCGAAACGGGCTAATTTCGCCCCAGATCACGGCTTTGCCACAGGTCGGGCAACTGACGGTAATAATTTCAGACATCAATACTCCTTAGCAGCAAGCCAGTTCGAAATCGAGGCGTTCCGGGACAATGCCGTTTTCGCTGTCCAGCGGCATAAATCGGATCGCAAAGCGGCTCTTGTGACCGGAGATTTGCGGATAGAGCTGGTCGCTGAGTGACAAATGCAGTCGTAGCAGGTCGGCATCGTCGCCATTGTCCTGGTAGAACCCGTTAAGGCTGGTCTGTTTGCGAAACGGTGCTGACTGGCGGACCAGATCGAGGATCAGGGTTAATGCCTGATGCATTGGCGCCAGGCTATCCATCCAACCTTTAACCTGACTATCCCGCTGTTCCTGCGGCATATGTAGCCACATATGCAGTGTCGGTAAATCAAAGCTACAGCAACCGCCGGGGATGCTCAGACGCTGGCGAACCAGGCCAATCAGACGATCCTCACGCAGAAATTGCCCGACGCGAGGAGCCGCCATCAGAGTGCTGCTGCTCTGCTTCAACTGCTGACGCAGTGAATCTATGCGGTTCTGATCAACCCCCGGGACTTCCGTCCAGGCCTGCAACTTACGCTGCTGACGCTCAAGCTCTTTAAGCAACTCAGTACGCACATCGCCGCGTTCAATCACATCCAGCAGATCGCCTACATTGCGAAAAAAATGCAAAGCCGTTGCGTGGTCGGCAATAGGCAGATGACGAGACAACTGTTGAGTCAGAAATTCGATGCGCAGCCACGTACGCATTTTTTCATTGAGTGGGTGCTCAAAAAGGATGTGAGTATTCATTCTGATTTTTCCTGTGCTGCGGCCTGCGCGGCATATGTCAGATATTGCGCATGCAGGCGGGCCACATCCGATGCGAGATTATCGGGTGCGCCATCATTATCAATAACATCGTCTGCGACGGCAAGGCGCGCTTCACGCGTAGCCTGCGCAGCAAGAATTTGTTCGGCTTGCTGACGAGAAACCTTATCGCGCAACATCGTGCGCTGAAGCTGTGTTTCGCGTGAAACATCAACCACCAGGATTCGATTAGCTTTGTATTGCAGCTGATTTTCTACCAGTAGCGGCACAACCCATAAAACGTAAGGCGAAGTGGCCTCAGATATCTGGCGCTGGGTTTCCTGATGAATCATGGGGTGGAGAAGAGTGTTGAGCCAGGTTTTTTCTGCCGGATGCGAAAAAATACGCTCGCGAAGCAGGCGTCGGTTTAATGTGCCATCAGCATGAATAATGTTGTCCCCGAAATGAGCCTGAATAGCATTTAAACCGGGTGTGTGAGGCTCTACCACCTGACGGGCAATGATATCAGCATCAATTATCGTGATACCTAAACGTGCGAATGCGTCAGCAACAGTGCTTTTGCCGCTGCCAATGCCACCTGTTAACGCAACAATGTACCCCATTAAATGAAATCCTGGGTGTTATTCATTATTAAAATCAAGGTCTTAAAATTCAACTTTACGGTAGTGATGGGTTAATTCTGGTTACCTGCTTTTTACCAGGTAAATTTATAGGATTGTAGCGTAAAAAAAGAGAAATTCGCAGTCTTGCGGAGCACGTATTAGTGCGTATGATAACGTCACTGGAGTTGTGCTTTTAACATATTTGCCTCTAACCCCAGGAATCCGCACATGCGTATCGAAGAAGATCTGAAGTTAGGTTTCAAAGACGTTCTTATCCGTCCTAAACGCTCTACACTGAAAAGTCGCTCAGACGTTGAACTCGAACGTCAATTCACCTTCAAACACTCAGGTCAGACCTGGTCCGGCGTGCCAATTATTGCCGCTAACATGGACACTGTGGGCACTTTTGCCATGGCATCGGCGCTGGCCTCCTTCGACATCCTGACCGCAGTTCATAAGCACTACAGCATTGAAGAGTGGAATGCTTTTGCCTCTTCACAATCAGAAAATGTGCTTAAGCATGTAATGGTTTCCACCGGTACGTCCGACGCAGATTTCGAGAAAACGAAACAAATCCTGAAAGCTAATCCGGCGCTGAATTTCGTCTGTATTGATGTGGCGAACGGCTATTCCGAGCATTTTGTCCAGTTTGTCAGCAAAGCCCGCGACGCCTGGCCAGACAAGACCATTATTGCCGGTAATGTCGTAACCGGTGAAATGTGTGAAGAATTAATTCTTGCTGGTGCCGATATTGTGAAAGTGGGGATTGGCCCAGGCTCCGTCTGTACCACTCGTGTCAAAACCGGTGTTGGCTATCCGCAGCTGTCCGCTGTGATTGAGTGTGCCGACGCGGCACACGGTCTTGGCGGTCAGATCATTAGTGACGGCGGTTGTACCATGCCGGGCGATGTTGCTAAAGCCTTTGGCGGCGGCGCCGATTTCGTGATGCTTGGCGGCATGCTGGCGGGACACGAAGAGAGCGGCGGTACTGTGGTTGAAGAAAACGGCGAGAAATTCATGCTGTTCTACGGTATGAGCTCTGAATCTGCGATGAACCGTCACGTCGGCGGCGTTGCTCAGTATCGTGCTGCAGAAGGTAAAACCGTGAAGCTGCCGCTGCGTGGTCCTGTCGAGAATACTGCCCGTGATGTGATGGGTGGGCTGCGTTCCGCATGCACATACGTCGGAGCCTCGCGTCTGAAAGAGCTGACCAAACGCACAACGTTTATTCGCGTTCAGGAACAAGAAAACCGCGTTTTCAACAGCCTGTAAGTGCTCTGCTGGCGTACAGTCGTGCGCCAGCACTATCCTGCACTCATGGCATCTCCCAAATGAAAAATGGGCAGATACATTGCCACCACCAGCGTTCCGATAATCACCCCTGTCACAATCAGCAGTAACGGCTCTAAAAGTGAAGCCAGATTATCTGCATGCTGAAATGTCTGCTCATTGTGATGATGTGCCAGATTAGCCAGCATCGTATCCAGCGCCCCTGATACTTCGCCGGTTCGCACCAGTTGGATGCAAAGCGGGGTAAAAACTTCGGCTTCGCTCAGGGATGACCATACTGGTGCGCCCTGCGCAACTCGTTCTCTGACGCCTTTTAACACCTCTTGCCAGTACACACCTTCGACCGACTCTTGCGAACTTTCCAGCCCCTGCAAAAAGGCGATCCCTGCCCGCTGTGTGAGCGATAAAATCGTAAAAATCTGACCCAGTTTTTGCCCCCTTACCAGCGATCCCATAATGGGGATCCGTAACACGAAGCGCTGGTATAAACGCTGCCAGCCGGGGTGACGCTTTAAATAGCGCATCATAATTGCCGGTAAAAATACGGTGAGGATGAGCGCCACGGCCTGCTCGTGGACAAAGGTTGCAAACCCCATCACCAGCTGTGTGAGCACTGGCAGTGGGGTATTGAACGTTTTATAGATCGCAGCAAACTCAGGCAGCACCAGCGTTACCATTGCCAGTACCACGACCACCGCCAGAATCAAAATGATCATCGGGTAACGCAGCGCTTTTTTAACTTTCGCGCTCAGCTGATGCTGTAATTTTTGCTGCTGAGCGAGCTGGCGACAACACTCTTCCAGTTTTCCTGTTAGCTCTCCGGTTTTCATCATGGAGACATAAAGCGGCGGGAAAGCGTCCGGCCATTTTTTTAACGCCTCTGAAAAGGCGCAACCCTCGCTGAGATCCTCTGCCAGGCTGGACAATAGTGCCTGCCACTGCTTAACAGGATGCTGTTCAGCAAGCATTTGCAGGCTTATGGCGAGCGTAAGACCGGCCTGAAGCAACGTAGCGAGCTGACGAAATATTTCATAACTGTGTTGAGCCTGCCATTTTTGCTGCATAAGACTGCGCGACAGGCCGAGCGGGCACAGCTGCTTATCTGACAGGCGAGCCATGGCCGCAGTGCGATCGGGTGCCCAAATCGTACCCTGTTGAAATTCGCCGTTAAGGGTCAGGGCGCGCCAGCGCCAGAGATGATTAGCCGCCATGGGGCACTCCCAGTACGCGAACGATTTCTTCCAGAGTGGTTAGCCCTTGTTCCACTGCCATGCAACCGTGTTCAAAGAGCGTCGTCATGCCACTTTGTTTGGCACTCATTTCAATCTCTTCGATGGATGCATCGCTGGCGATGGCCTGGCGAATATCATTGTTCACGCGCAGGACTTCAAACAGGGCGACGCGGCCATAAAATCCGTGGTAACAGCGATCGCAGCCTACCGGTTGCCAGTGTGGTAGCTTTCGCGGCCAGACTGATTTCGGCAGCAATGACTCTTCCTGCGTCTCTTTTCTGCAATGAGGGCACAGGCGGCGGACCAGCCTTTGCGCAATCACCAGGGTCAGAGCAGAGGAGACCATCCAGCGGGCAACGCCCATCTGCTGTAACCGGATCAGCGTTTCGGTTGTCGAGTTAGTATGTAGCGTTGAAAGGACTAAGTGCCCTGTCTGTGCGGCATTGATGGCGATCTCAGCCGTTTCGCCATCGCGGATCTCGCCCACCATAATGATGTCAGGATCCTGACGTAAAAGCGCACGCAGAACGCTTTGAAACGTTAGGCCAGCCCGGGGATTAATTTGCGTCTGGTTTAGTCCCGCAAGGGGGATCTCTACCGGATCTTCAACGCTACAGATATTTACATCTTTTGCATTGCAGGCTTGCAGCGCGCTATAGAGCGTAACGGTTTTGCCGCTACCGGTGGGACCAGTCACCAGCAACAGCCCTTGTGGCTGCTGCAGCGCCTGCGAAAAAAGACCAAGCTGATCGGCGGTCATACCTAACGTTTCAAGTTCCAGGGCCTGCTGCACCTGGTGCAGTAAACGCAGAACGATTTTTTCACCTCCTCGACATGGAAGAGTGGCGATGCGAAAAGAGACGGATGCACCGGACAGTTCAACGGCGAACTGCCCGTCCTGGGGTAGGCGACGCTCCGCGATATCCAGATTACCCAGCACCTTTAAGCGAGCAATCAGCGTAGTGGCCATGGCTGTGCTTAAAGGCGGCTGCAGGTAAAGCACGCCATCAATCCGTAAGCGGATTTGCCAGCTGTTTTCTGCGGGTTCGATATGGATATCGGAGGCGCGCTGGCTGAGCGCCTGCAATAGCGTTCTGTTCAGGATATCGACCGCAGAATTCGTCGCAGAAGCCGCTACCGGCAAATGCGATTGCGATAAAGTCTGCTGATGCTTCTCCATACGTTCAGCCGTCCAGCATTCAATATCAATTCGCTTTTGCGTCGCAAAACGAAGCGCCTCCATGAGCTCCGACGGTGGTGTGCCCACCACCGCAATACTGACCCGGCCAGAGTCGCTGCTCAGCAGCAGCGCATGATGGCGTTGGCACAACATAACCAGTTGCTCTGAATTCATCATCCGCTCCTCTTACTTCGTGTCGAAACGGAACACGTCTTCACAGGCTTGTTTCAGCGCGCTGTCATTGTCGATATTACAGTCGCGCGTCCAGCCCGTGATCCCGTCACCGTCACTCCAGAGAGGAGTCATAACGACGTCAAGACCATTCAGGCTCTCTTGACCCGTCAGCGCGACTGCGCCTTTGACGACACTCATGGCTGAAACGTAACGCGTGGTTGTGGGGGAGGGGATGCCGTTGGTACCGCCATCGCAGGTACTGACCCCGCCGTGATCGAGCGCGCAGAGTTCGATGGCTGTGCGATAAGGCACGAAAGTTTGCAGCATATCGGTCAGCGCGGCTTTACGCAGATAGTTTTGATAAGCGGGTACGCCGATGGCGCTGAGGATCGCGATAATGCCGATGACGACCATTAACTCAATGAGGGTAAATCCTTTTTGTCTGTTCATGTCTGCTCCTTAGGTTGAGTGGCGCAACTGTGGCAGGGCAGAAGAACAAAAACGAGCGGTGAAACCACGATTGTGAAGGGGGATTCAGGGGATTTCAGAAGGGTTACACAGAGACGCAAAAGATGTGCGAGGCGGATCGAATTCTCTTGATCATTCAGCCCTCTCCCGCAGGAGAGGGAGGACACGGTTGTACTATTTAAAACGCATAGAGAGATCGAGGGCGCGTACATGTTTGGTGAGCGCACCCACGGAGATAAAATCCACACCCGTTTCGGCAAACTCACGGATAGTTTCACGCGTCACGTTGCCGGACACTTCAAGCTGGGCCTTGCCGTTTGTGCGTTTTACCGCTTCACGCATCCGATCGGTATCGAAGTTATCCAGCATAATAATATCTGCCCCGGCCTTGATGGCGTCATCCAGCTCATCAAGGTTTTCCACTTCCACTTCGACCGGTACGTCAGGGTGGAACCAGAACGCTTTTTCGACGGCCTGGCGCACTGAGCCAGACGCAATAATGTGATTCTCTTTGATCAGAAACGCATCGGATAATCCCAGACGATGGTTTGCCCCACCGCCGCAGAGAACCGCGTATTTCAGCGCCGTGCGCAGGCCCGGAAGGGTTTTGCGCGTATCCAGCAGCTGAGTGCGAGTCCCTGCCAGCAGAGCCACATAAGTGCTGACTTCACTGGCCACGCCGGACAGCGTCTGCACAAAATTCAGGGCGGTACGTTCGCCGGTTAGCAAGACGCGGGAAGGGCCGTTCAGCTCGAACAGTGGCTGATTGGCCGTGATGGTGTCGCCATCTTCGACATGCCAGGTGATCTCAACGTCATCGCCTGCCAGTTGAGTAAAGACCTCTTCCACCCAACGCTTACCGCAAAAGACACCGTCTTCACGGGTGATGATCACCGCGTGTGAGCGCGTCTCTTTTGGCAACAATTGGGCGGTAATATCGTTATCGGCGTTAACCTCACCGCCCAGATCTTCGCGCAGCGCATGGGCGACGCTTGCCGGGATATCGAGGCTAATACGTTCCAGAAGCGCGTCACGTCGGTGGTCGGGGTTATAACGGCGAGGCGGCATGATAAAACTCCAAATTGGTAACGAATCATAAGATTGAAACATGCTACTCTGAACCGAGTATCAGCACCATACATAAGGAGAGCCAGCATGCAGTTACACGACGGATGGCTGGTGGATGCGCGGCATGTCCCCTCGCCGCACCATGATTGCCGCCCGGAGGATGAGACCCCTTCACTGCTGGTGGTTCATAATATCAGTCTGCCGCCTGGCGAATTCGGCGGTCCGTGGATCGATGCATTATTCACCGGAACGATTGATCCTAATGCTCATCCCTTTTTTGCTGAGATTGCGCATCTGCGCGTTTCTGCCCATTGTCTGATTCGCCGTGATGGTGAAATCGTCCAGTATGTTCCTTTCGATAAACGCGCGTGGCATGCGGGTGTTTCGTCCTGGCAAGGGCGTGAGCGCTGCAACGATTTTTCGATAGGGATTGAGCTGGAAGGCACAGATACCGCGCCTTACACTGATGAGCAATATCAGGCGCTGGTTGCGGTAACGCGAGAGCTGATCATGTTGTACCCCAACATTGCTGACAATATGACTGGCCATAGCGATATCGCGCCGGTGAGAAAAACCGATCCTGGACCGGCTTTTGACTGGCCCAGGTTTCGCGCCATGCTTACCGCTTCGTCAGATAAGGAGATGACATGACGTTGTTCACCATGCTGCTGGTGATGATCGCTGAACGGTTATTTAAACTGGGCGAACACTGGCATTTGGATCACCGGATGGAAGTGCTGTTCCGACGCATAAAGCATTTCTCCCTGTTGCGCACTTTACTGATGACTGCGGTCGTCATGGGCGTGGTTTTTCTGCTGCTGCGCGCGCTCTACGGTCTCTTTTTCAACGTCCCGCTGTTGGTGGTGTGGATCCTGCTTGGCGTGCTCTGTATCGGTGCCGGAAAGGTCCGTTTGCACTATCATGCCTATCTGAAAGCCGCTTCACGTGACGACGGCCACGCGCGCGGCGCAATGGCAAGCGAACTGACGCTTATCCACGGCGTGCCGCCGGATTGCAATGAACGCGATTATTTACGCGAGCTGCAAAATGCGCTGCTGTGGATTAACTTCCGCTATTATCTGGCGCCGCTGTTCTGGTTCGTGGTCGGCGGCGTGTGGGGGCCAGTGTTCCTGATGGGGTATGCCTTCTTGCGCGCCTGGCAAACCTGGCTTGCGCGCTATCTTACGCCGCACGAACGTTTGCTGTCGGGCATTGATGCCATTTTGCATGTGCTGGACTGGCTGCCAGTCCGCCTGGTCGGGGTGGTCTACGCGTTAATCGGCCACGGCGAAAAGGCTCTGCCAGCGTGGTTTGCATCGCTGGCCGATCGGCATACTTCTCAGTATCAGGTATTGACCCGGCTGGCGCAGTTCTCTCTGGCGCGCGAGCCGCACACGGACAAAGTCGAAACCCCAAAAGCGGCGGTGTCGATGGCGAAGAAAACTTCGTTTGTGATTGTCGTTTTGGTCGCTCTGCTGACGATCTACGGTACGCTGGTGTAAGCCAGCGCACCGCGCTTCTCACACCGTATCCGCAGGCGGGATGCCAAAATCTGGCATCCCGTTTTCGTTCCAGTGGACAAGCTTCAGGCGGGTATGACGGTTCGGATCGTACAGCGGATCGCCCTCAATTTCGGTGTAGTTGCGCGCGTGATACACCAGCACGTCCTTACCGTCCGGGGTTTGCGTAAAGCTATTATGCCCAGGTCCGTACTGACGATTTTCATAGCTGGTGGTAAACACCGGGCGCGGCGCTTTGTGCCAGTTGGCTGGGTTGCGCAGATCGGCATTTTTATCGATCCACAGCAGCCCCATGCAGTAATTCTCATCCGTCGCGCTGGCGGAATAGCTGATGAACAGCCTGTCTCCATGCTCCAGAACCGCCGGGCCTTCGTTGACCCAGAACCCGCGGCATTCCCAGTCGTACTCTGGCTTACTGAGCATCACGGGCTCACCTTTGAGCGTCCACGGATTTTCCATCTCGCAGAGATAGAGATTGGAGTTCCCTGAAATATCCGGCGCTTTTTGTGCCCACAGATACCAGCGTTTGCCCTGATGGACAAACGTCGTGGCATCGAGGGCAAAGGTATCAAACGGTGTGGCGATCTGCCCTTTTTCGATCCATTTCCCGGCCAGCGGATCGCTATCGGCGCATTCCAGGGCGAACATCCGGTGCTGGAACATATTGAGCTGATCGAGCGCTTTCGTGTGCGCGGCGGCAAAGTAGATGTACCACTTGCCGTCGATATGATGCAGCTCCGGCGCCCAGATCAGCTCGCTCATTGGGCCGTTCTCCGGCTTACGCCAGACCACCACTTCTTGCGCGCTGCGCAAACCATCCAGCGAGTCCGCGCGGCGAATTTCCAGGCGATCGTATTCCGGTACGGAGGCAATAAAATAGTACAGCCCTTCGTGACAGAGGATAAACGGGTCGGCGCGTTGTTCGATAAAAGGGTTAGGCCAGTGTTGCATTGTTCTTTCCTTATTTGGTTTCAGCGGCTTTGAGTTCCTGATAATCATTCAGCTCGCGGTAGTTGATGCGACGTTTCTCCAGATCTTCCTGAATCTGTTTCATCGTTTCGCGATCCACTTTCAACAAACGCACAACGCCTGCGGTAATCAGATAGCCGACGCCCGGAATGACGGTGAACAGCAGGACAATCCCGTTGATGGCATCGGCGCTTTGCGCCTTCGCCCCGGCATCATAACCGTACCAGGAGAGCAGGAAGCCGACCATCGCACCGGCAATCGCCAGCCCCAGTTTGAGGAAGAAAATGTTGCCGGAGAAGCTGATCCCGGTGATGCGCTTACCGGTTTTCCACTCACCGTAATCGTCCACGTCCGCCATCAGTGACCAGTGCAGCGGGGATGGGATCTGATGCAGAATATTGAGCAGGAAGTAGAGCACGACAATGGTGACGGTCGCTTTGGGATCGAAGAAATAGAAGGCCGAAGAGAAGATCGCCAGCGCGATGTTGGTCCAGAAGAACACCTTCAGTTTGCACCAGCGGTCGGTCAGCAGTTTAGCCAGCACGCTACCGAGCATCATGCCCACCACGCCCAGGCTGATAAACAGGGTAGCGAAATGGGTGCTTTGGCCCATGACCCAGGTGACGTAGTACATGGTAGCTGCCATGCGGATAAAGCCAGGGCAGACATTGCACAGCGTCAGCAGCAGAATGCGCACCCACTGATCGTTTTTCCACACGTCCTTAAGATCGTTTTTCAGCTCGTCATTGGTCTGGACCGCCGGGCGAATACGTTCCCGTACGGTGGAGAAACTAAACAGGAACATACAGGTGCCAATCAGCGCCAGCACGGTCATCGCCATCTGATAACCTTTGGCTTTGTTGTCACCGCCAAAATACTCCACCATCGGCAGCAGCGTTAACGACAGCAGCAGGGTCGCAATTCCCACCATCACAAAACGGTAAGACTGACAGGCCACGCGCTCTTTCGGGTCGTTAGTGATGACACCACCCAGTGAGCAATAGGGAATGTTGATCGCCGTGTAGGTGAGCGACAGCAGGAAATAGGTCACAAAGGCATAGATAACTTTGCTGTTATAGGTCCATTCCGGCGTGGTAAACATCAGAATACTGAACAGGGCATACGGGAAGGCGATCCACAGCAGCCATGGACGAAAACGCCCATATTTACTGCGGGTGCGGTCAGCGATGGCTCCCATTATCGGGTCGGTAATGGCGTCAATCACGCGCACAGACAGCAGAAGTACCCCCACCAGAGCCGGGGCAAGCCCAAAGATGTCCGTATAAAAATAGTTAACAAACAACATGATGGCGCCGAAGATGATATTGCATCCGGCGTCGCCCATCCCATAGCCGATCTTTTCTTTTACTGAAAGTTTATTGTTATCCATCGACAGCTCTCCGAGTTACGGTATGGAGAGAATTATTCGCTGGCAAATGAATATATGCGTTGCAGTATCAAGGCGGTGATATGGATGAAATTGCTGTTGGTGAGAATTTGTGAGGCAGGTAACACGCTCTGTGCCCGTGGCGGACACAGAGCGAGAAGGGATTAATGCGCTTTTACGGCTTTGGCATTTTTCTGTTTAAACAGATAGCCCACGCCGAGGATCACAATCCATACCGGGATCAGATACACGGAGATGGCCATACCCGGCGTCATCAGCATGATGACCAGTACGGCCGCCATAAACACCAGGCAGACCCAGTTACCCAACGGATAGAGCAGGGCCGGGAAGCGAGTCGTCACCCCTTGCTGCTGCTTGGCACGACGGAACTTGATGTGCGCCAGGCTAATCATCGCCCAGTTGATCACCAGAGCTGAGACCACCAGCGCCATCAGCAGACCAAAGGCGGATTCCGGCGCCAGATAGTTAATCAGCACGCACAGGGCGGTCACCACAGCGGACACCATAATGGAGTTCACCGGCACGCCGCGTTTATCGACGTTCAGCAGCGCTTTAGGCGCGTTACCCTGCTGTGCCAGACCGAACAGCATACGGCTGTTGCAGTAGACGCAGCTGTTATAGACGGAAAGCGCCGCGGTCAGCACCACGATGTTGAGCGCGTTTGCCACAAAGGTATCGCCCAGTTCATGGAAGATCAGTACAAACGGACTGGTGTCAGCGGTGACGCGCGTCCACGGCAGCAGGGAGAGCAGAACCGCCAGGGAACCCACGTAGAAGATCAGAATACGATAGATAACCTGGTTGGTGGCTTTCGGAATGCTCTGCTCAGGGTTATCGGCTTCTGCTGCGGTAATTCCCACCAGCTCCAGCCCGCCGAACGAGAACATAATGATCGCCATCATCATCACCAGCCCGGTCATACCGTGCGGCAGGAATCCGCCTTGCTCCCAGAGATTGCGTACGGTGGCCTGTGGGCCGCCGTTGCCGCTGAACAGTAGCCAGCCGCCGAAGATGATCATCGCCACTACGGCGATAACTTTAATAATCGCGAACCAGAATTCCATCTCACCGAACACTTTGACGTTGGTCAGGTTGATGGCGTTAATAATAACAAAGAAGGCCGCAGCCGATGCCCAGGTTGGGATTTCCGGATACCAGAACTGAATGTACTTACCGACAGCGGTCAGTTCCGCCATCGCGACCAGCACGTACAGAACCCAGTAGTTCCAGCCAGAGGCGAAGCCCGCAAAACTCCCCCAATATTTGTAGGCAAAGTGGCTGAACGATCCGGCAACTGGCTCTTCAACCACCATCTCGCCCAGTTGGCGCATGATCAGGAAGGCGATAAAGCCTGCAATAGCGTAGCCCAGGATAATGCCGGGGCCTGCTGACTGAATAACGGATGCGCTGCCCAGAAACAGGCCAGTACCAATAGCGCCACCCAAAGCGATAAGCTGGATATGGCGGTTTTTAAGGCCGCGCTTTAGCTGATCGCCGTGCTGTTGACCTTCCATTATATGAAACCTCGTGTGTGGTTGTTATGTTCACGCTCGGGCGTGTGTACTTATGAAATTCCATTTCATGTATTTATTTCTTTACGGTTCAATTGACCTAAAAAACAGAAGACGACTTCCGTAAGCGCAAGAATAGTGGTAAGTGCCAGCGAATGCACCTGGTTTATAAAGGGATGATGACGAGTTGAATAAAAAGAGAGCAGTTGTTAATTGATGCGCTTAAGCCCTTTTATCAGGGTATAGAATAAAAATGCTTCATAAGGGGGTTAAAATTTCACAATTTTCAGTGGTGAATCGGTTCAGACCGAGTCGTTTGCGTTTCATATAAGTTAAAACTGCCCCTTTGTGAGTAATCAATACATTTGTGCAAAGTTACATTTCTGAAACGTTATTTCTGTAAGGTTGTTAAAATGTGCAGGGTTTACTGATTTCAATCAAAACCAATATGGACAGAAGGTGAATACTTTGTTACTTTAGCGATACGAACATAAAATTGGTAAGACCAATTGACTCCGGGCAAAAAGGCGTAAGACAGGGAATATGGCCTACAGCAAAATTCGCCAACCAAAATTATCCGATGTGATTGAGCAGCAGCTGGAGTTTTTGATCCTCGAAGGGACTCTGCGCCCCGGTGAAAAACTCCCGCCTGAACGCGAACTGGCAAAACAGTTCGACGTTTCCCGTCCCTCTCTGCGTGAGGCGATTCAACGTCTCGAAGCAAAGGGCTTGCTGCTTCGTCGCCAGGGCGGCGGTACTTTTGTGCAAAACAGCCTGTGGCAGAGCTTCAGCGATCCGCTGGTAGAGCTTCTTTCTGACCACCCTGAATCCCAGTTTGACCTGCTTGAGACCCGTCACGCGCTTGAAGGCATCGCGGCTTATTACGCGGCACTGCGCAGCAATGATGAGGATCGTGAACGTATCCGCGAACTTCACCAGGCCATCGAACGGGCCCAGCAGTCAGGCGACCTTGACGCCGAGTCCGATGCCGTCGTCCAGTATCAAATTGCCGTCACCGAAGCGGCGCACAATGTGGTGCTCCTCCATCTGCTACGCTGCATGGAGCCGATGCTGGCCCAGAATGTTCGACAAAATTTTGAATTGTTGTATGCCCGTCGGGAGATGCTCCCTTTGGTCAGCAACCATCGCACCCGAGTATTCGAGGCGATAATGGCCGGGGAACCGGAGCAGGCGCGTGAAGCGTCTCACCGTCACCTGGCTTTCATTGAGGAAATCTTGCTGGACCGCAGCCGTGAACAGAGTCGTCGAGAACGTTCGCTGCGCCGCATACAGCAAAGAAAGGATTAAGCGCCAGTTTTTTTAGAGCGCGGCAACTAAACGCAGAACCTGTCTTATTGCGCTTTTAGTTTTCGAAATAGTTTGGATTGTATCGCGGCGGCAAGCGTGCGAATCCCCCAGCAGCATAGTTCACTATGTGACTGGCGTGAGGAAGCGCAGCCAACAAAGAGACAGCCCGAAATATGAAGAAAGGAAAGTGCAATGGGACAGGTTCCAGACAAATCAACGTATTAGATAGATAAGGAATACCCCCATGTCAGAACGTCTCCAAAATGACGTGGATCCGATCGAAACTCGCGACTGGCTACAAGCGATCGAATCGGTCATCCGTGAAGAAGGTGTTGAGCGTGCTCAGTATCTGATTGATCAGCTGCTTTCAGAAGCGCGCAAAGGCGGCGTGAAAGTGGCTTCAGGTGCAGGGGCTAGCAACTACGTAAACACGATTGCCGTTGAAGACGAACCGGAATACCCGGGCAATCTGGATCTGGAACGTCGTATCCGTTCTGCAATCCGCTGGAACGCGATCATGACCGTTCTGCGTGCCTCCAAAAAAGACCTGGAGCTGGGTGGCCACATGGCTTCCTTCCAGTCTTCTGCGACCGTTTACGAAGTGTGCTTTAACCACTTCTTCCGCGCACGCACCGAGAAAGACGGCGGCGACCTGGTTTACTTCCAGGGCCACATCTCTCCGGGCGTTTACGCACGTGCGTTCCTGGAAGGTCGTCTGACTGAAGAGCAGATGAACAACTTCCGTCAGGAAGTTCACGGTAAAGGTCTGTCTTCTTATCCGCACCCGAAACTGATGCCTGAATTCTGGCAGTTCCCGACCGTTTCTATGGGTCTGGGTCCAATCGGTGCGATTTACCAGGCTAAATTCCTGAAATATCTGGAACACCGTGGCCTGAAAGATACCTCTCAGCAGACCGTTTACGCCTTCCTGGGCGACGGCGAAATGGATGAGCCAGAATCTAAAGGTGCGATCACCATCGCCACCCGTGAGAAACTGGACAACCTGTGCTTCATCATCAACTGTAACCTGCAGCGCCTGGATGGTCCGGTAACCGGCAACGGCAAGATCATCAACGAACTGGAAGGCATCTTTAGCGGTGCTGGCTGGAACGTGGTTAAAGTGATGTGGGGCGGTCGTTGGGATGAGCTGCTGCGTAAAGATACCAGCGGTAAACTGATCCAGCTGATGAACGAAACCGTTGACGGCGACTATCAGACCTTCAAATCCAAAAACGGTGCCTACGTTCGTGAGCACTTCTTCGGTAAATACCCTGAAACCGCAGCGCTGGTTGCAGACTGGTCTGACGATCAGATCTGGGCTCTGAACCGTGGCGGTCACGATCCGAAGAAAGTCTACGCAGCACTGAAAAACGCACAAGAAACCAAAGGCAAAGCAACAGTTATCCTGGCTCATACCATCAAAGGTTATGGCATGGGTGACACCGCCGAAGGTAAAAACATTGCGCACCAGGTGAAGAAAATGAACATGGACGGCGTGCGTTATATCCGCGACCGCTTCAACGTTCCTGTCACCGACGAGCAGGTTGAAAACCTCTCTTACATCACCTTCCCGGAAGGTTCTGAAGAACACACCTATCTGCACGCACAGCGTCAGAAACTGAACGGCTACCTGCCGTCCCGTCAGGTGAACTTCACTGAGAAACTGGAACTGCCGGTTCTGGAAGACTTCTCTCAGCTGCTGGAAGAGCAGAACAAAGAGATCTCTACCACTATCGCTTTCGTTCGTGCCCTGAACGTGATGCTGAAGAACAAGTCGATCAAAGATCGTCTGGTTCCAATCATCGCCGATGAAGCGCGTACCTTCGGTATGGAAGGTCTGTTCCGTCAGATTGGTATCTACAGCCCGAACGGCCAGCAGTACACCCCGCAGGACCGTGAGCAGGTTGCATACTACAAAGAAGACGAGAAAGGCCAGATTCTGCAGGAAGGGATCAACGAGCTGGGCGCAGGCGCATCCTGGCTGGCTGCTGCGACCTCTTACAGCACCAACAACCTGCCGATGATTCCGTTCTACATCTACTACTCCATGTTCGGTTTCCAGCGTATCGGTGACCTGTGCTGGCAGGCTGGCGACCAACAGGCTCGCGGCTTCCTGGTCGGTGGTACTTCCGGTCGTACGACTCTGAACGGTGAAGGTCTGCAGCACGAAGATGGTCACAGCCACATTCAGTCTCTGACTATCCCGAACTGTATCTCTTACGATCCATCTTATGCATACGAAGTGGCTGTCATCATGCACGACGGTCTGGTGCGTATGTACGGTGAAGCACAAGAGAACGTTTACTACTACATCACCACGCTGAACGAAAACTACCACATGCCGGCAATGCCAGCAGGTGCCGAGGAAGGTATCCGTAAAGGTATCTACAAACTCGAAACCCTCGAAGGTAGCAAAGGTAAAGTTCAGCTGTTGGGCTCCGGTTCTATCCTGCGTCACGTACGTGAAGCAGCACAGATCCTGGCGAAAGACTACGGCGTAGGTTCTGACGTGTACTCCGTCACTTCCTTCACTGAACTGGCGCGTGATGGCCAGGATTGTGAGCGCTGGAACATGCTGCACCCGCTGGAAACTCCACGCGTACCGTACATCGCTCAGGTGATGAACGACGCTCCGGCAGTGGCATCTACTGACTATATGAAACTGTTCGCCGAGCAGGTTCGTACTTACGTACCGGCTGATGATTACCGCGTACTGGGTACCGACGGCTTCGGTCGCTCTGACAGCCGTGAGAACCTGCGTCACCACTTCGAAGTTGATGCTTCTTACGTGGTCGTTGCAGCGCTGGGCGAACTGGCTAAACGTGGCGAAATCGACAAGAAAGTGGTTGCGGAAGCAATTACCAAATTCAACATCGATGCAGATAAAGTTAACCCGCGTCTGGCGTAAGAGGTAAAAGAATAATGGCTATCGAAATCAATGTACCGGACATCGGGGCTGATGAAGTTGAAATCACCGAGATCCTGGTCAAACCAGGCGACAAAGTTGAAGCTGAACAGTCGCTGATCACCGTAGAAGGCGATAAAGCCTCTATGGAAGTCCCGTCTCCTCAGGCTGGCATTGTTAAAGAGATCAAAGTCTCTGTTGGCGATAAAACCGAGACTGGCAAACTGATCATGATTTTCGATTCCGCCGACGGTGCAGCAGCTGCTGCACCAGCGCAGGAAGAGAAGAAAGAAGCAGCGGCTCCGGCGGCTGCACCAGCTGCTGCGGCTGCAAAAGACGTTAACGTGCCTGACATCGGCGGTGACGAAGTTGAAGTCACTGAGATCATGGTAAAAGTGGGCGACACCGTTGCTGCTGAACAGTCCCTGATCACCGTAGAAGGCGACAAAGCCTCTATGGAAGTCCCGGCACCGTTCGCGGGCGTGGTGAAAGAGATCAAAATCAACACCGGCGACAAAGTGTCTACCGGCTCCCTGATTATGGTCTTCGAAGTGGCGGGCGCAGCGCCTGCTGCCGCTCCAGCACAGGCGGCTGCTCCGGCGGCGGCTGCACCAGCAGCCTCTGGCGCGAAAGACGTTAACGTTCCGGATATCGGCGGTGACGAAGTTGAAGTGACTGAAGTGATGGTGAAAGTGGGCGACAAAGTTGCCGCTGAGCAGTCACTGATCACCGTAGAAGGCGACAAAGCCTCTATGGAAGTCCCGGCTCCGTTCGCGGGTACCGTTAAAGAAATCAAAATCAGCACCGGCGACAAAGTGTCTACTGGCTCTCTGATTATGGTCTTCGAAGTGGAAGGCGCTGCGCCTGCTGCGGCCCCGGCTGCTGCTCCGGCACCTGCTGCCGCCGCTCCGGCGCCAGCTGCTAAAGCCGCTGCACCGGCGGTGAAAGCCGAAGGCAAATCTGAGTTTGCTGAGAACGACGCGTACGTTCACGCCACTCCGCTGATCCGTCGCCTGGCGCGCGAGTTCGGTGTGAATCTGGCGAAAGTGAAAGGGACGGGCCGTAAAGGTCGTATCTTGCGCGAAGACGTTCAGACTTACGTGAAAGACGCGGTGAAACGCGCTGAAGCGGCACCTGCTGCTGCCACCGGCGGCGGTATTCCGGGCATGCTGCCATGGCCGAAAGTGGACTTCAGCAAGTTTGGTGAAATCGAAGAAGTGGAACTGGGCCGTATCCAGAAAATCTCTGGTGCGAACCTGAGCCGTAACTGGGTAATGATCCCGCACGTTACGCACTTCGACAAAACCGATATCACCGATCTGGAAGCGTTCCGTAAACAGCAGAACGCTGAAGCTGAGAAGCGCAAACTGGACGTGAAATTCACCCCAGTGGTCTTCATCATGAAAGCGGTTGCGGCTGCGCTGGAGCAGATGCCACGTTTCAACAGCTCCCTGTCTGAAGATGCACAGCGCCTGACGCTGAAGAAATACATCAACATCGGTGTGGCGGTTGATACGCCAAATGGTCTGGTTGTTCCGGTCTTCAAAGACGTGAACAAGAAGAGCATCACTGAGCTGTCTCGTGAACTGACCGTGATCTCCAAAAAAGCGCGTGATGGTAAGTTGACTGCTGGCGAAATGCAGGGCGGTTGCTTCACTATCTCCAGCATCGGCGGCCTGGGTACCACCCACTTCGCGCCGATTGTTAACGCGCCAGAAGTGGCTATCCTCGGTGTTTCCAAGTCCGCGATTGAGCCGGTGTGGAATGGTAAAGAGTTTACTCCGCGTCTGATGATGCCGATTTCTCTCTCCTTCGACCACCGCGTGATCGACGGTGCTGATGGTGCTCGCTTTATCACCATCATCAACAACACCCTGAGCGATATTCGTCGCCTGGTGATGTAACCGAAAAGCCGGCCAGTCGGCCGGCTTTTTTGCTTGTAATCTCATGAAAATTGTGAGGTTATTGGTAAAGACAACAATTCATGAGCCGTTTGTTGTTTCAAAATTGTTAACAATTTTGTAAAATACGGGCGGATAGAACGTCCCGGTGGATGAAGGGCGACAAGTACCTGGACCGCCGGAAATCAATAAGAGGTCATGATGAGTACTGAAATCAAAACTCAGGTCGTGGTACTTGGGGCAGGCCCGGCAGGTTACTCTGCTGCCTTCCGTTGCGCTGATTTAGGTCTGGAAACCGTAATCGTTGAACGTTACAACACCCTCGGTGGTGTTTGTCTGAACGTCGGCTGTATCCCTTCTAAAGCACTGCTGCACGTAGCAAAAGTTATCGAAGAAGCCAAAGCACTGGCTGACCACGGTATCGTCTTCGGCGAGCCGAAAACCGATATCGACAAGATTCGTACCTGGAAAGAGAAAGTGATCACTCAGCTGACCGGCGGTCTGGCTGGCATGGCTAAAGGCCGTAAAGTGAAAGTGGTCAACGGTCTGGGTAAATTTACCGGGGCAAACACCCTGGAAGTGGAAGGTGAGAACGGCAAAACCGTGATCAACTTCGACAATGCGATCATCGCGGCGGGCTCCCGTCCGATCGAACTGCCGTTCATTCCGCATGAAGATCCGCGCGTGTGGGATTCCACCGACGCACTGGAACTGAAAACCGTTCCAAAACGCCTGCTGGTTATGGGTGGCGGTATCATCGGTCTGGAAATGGGTACCGTGTATCATGCGCTGGGTTCAGAGATTGACGTGGTTGAAATGTTCGACCAGGTTATCCCGGCTGCCGATAAAGATATCGTTAAAGTCTTCACCAAACGCATCAGCAAGAAATTCAACCTGATGCTGGAAACCAAAGTGACTGCCGTTGAAGCGAAAGAAGACGGTATTTACGTTTCCATGGAAGGCAAAAAAGCGCCAGCTGAAGCGCAGCGTTATGACGCGGTGCTGGTGGCTATCGGTCGTGTGCCTAACGGTAAAAACCTCGACGCGGGCGCTGCTGGCGTGGAAGTGGACGACCGTGGCTTTATCCGTGTCGATAAACAGCTGCGCACTAACGTGCCGCACATCTTTGCTATCGGCGATATCGTCGGTCAGCCAATGCTGGCGCACAAAGGTGTTCACGAAGGTCACGTTGCCGCTGAAGTTATCGCGGGCATGAAGCACTACTTCGATCCGAAAGTGATCCCATCTATCGCTTACACCGAGCCAGAAGTTGCCTGGGTGGGTCTGACCGAGAAAGAAGCGAAAGAGAAAGGCATCAGCTACGAAACCGCCACCTTCCCGTGGGCTGCTTCTGGCCGTGCTATCGCTTCCGATTGCGCCGATGGCGTAACCAAACTGATCTTCGACAAAGAGACTCACCGTGTTATCGGTGGTGCGATTGTCGGTACCAACGGCGGCGAGCTGCTGGGTGAGATCGGTCTGGCCATCGAAATGGGCTGTGACGCTGAAGACATCGCTCTGACCATCCATGCGCACCCGACTCTGCATGAGTCCGTGGGCCTGGCGGCAGAAGTGTTCGAAGGTAGCATCACCGACCTGCCAAACGCGAAAGCGAAGAAGAAGTAATTTCTTCTTAAGTGATGAAACGCCTCTCCCGAGGCGTTTTTTTTTGCCTGAATACTACCCAATTTGGTAGTCATCCCATTGATATCTCCGCTAAAAAAATCTCTCCAACTGCCGATAACCTTTTCACCTTTGTGTGGTTTTTAGCTGCACGGACTCTGGGATTGGTACTTTTTATTACAGGAAAAAAGGAAAACACATGTCTTTAAAGAAAGTGGCGGTTGTTGGCTTGGTTGCAGCGGTAATGACGCTGACAGGGTGTGGCGCGATGACTACGGCGGTGAAGAAACGTAATCTGGAAGTGAAAACGCAGATGAGCGAAACCGTCTGGCTGGAGCCTTCCAGTGAGAAAACGGTTTATATCCAGGTAAAAAATACCTCTGATAAAGATATGAGCAACCTGCAAACTCTGCTGGCAAATGACCTGATTGCCAAGGGCTACAAAGTGACCAGCTCCCCGGACAGCGCCTACTACTGGGTGCAGGCTAACGTGCTGAAAGCCGACAAAATGGATCTGCGTGAATCCCAGGGCTATCTGAAAACCGGTTACGAAGGGGCTGCCGTCGGTGCCGCACTGGGCGCAGGGATCACTGCTTATAACAGCTCCTCTTCTGGTGCCGCGCTGGGCGTGGGTCTGGCGGCTGGCCTGATCGGCATGGCGGCAGATGCGATGGTAGAAGATGTGAACTTCACCATGGTCACTGACCTGCAAATCTCCGAGCGCAGCAAAGCCAAAGTCACCACCGATAACATCGCCGCGCTGCGTCAGGGAACCTCTGGCGTGAAGCTGCAAACCAGTACCGAGAAGGGCGATCGCGCGAAGTATCAGACCCGCGTAGTATCCAATGCCAACAAGGTTAACCTGAAGTTTGAAGAGGCGAAGCCGGTGCTGGAAGCTCAGCTGGCGAAGTCAGTCGCAAACATTCTGTAATTGCTGATAACGCATATAAAAAGCCGCTCAACTGAGCGGCTTTTTTATTATGGCGTGACCGGATGCCACTGCGCATCCGGCGCATATTCCTTCAGCGCCTGCGCTTTCTGCCGGGATTCACTCCCCAGGTTGGTCTGATAAACCTGGTCATCCTGATTGATGATGAAACTCATCACACCGGTTTCGCCGTAGCTGACGGGCCACGCTACCATGGCAAAAC
Source organism: Lelliottia sp. CFBP8978 (assembly GCF_034046055.2). Taxonomy (NCBI): domain Bacteria; kingdom Pseudomonadati; phylum Pseudomonadota; class Gammaproteobacteria; order Enterobacterales; family Enterobacteriaceae; genus Lelliottia; species Lelliottia sp. CFBP8978. Next base: position 817,729 of record NZ_CM188253.1, read on the forward strand.
CTTTCTCTTTATCAGGCAGAATGCGAAAACGATAGCCGTGATAGCCTGTTACCGGCGTGTTCGGGCTGAATGCCGGACCGAGCGGACTCGGCGCTTCGCCGGGTGCTGCGGGCCAGTACAATCCGTCCTTTTTCCCTTCTGAGCTCACGACTTTCTGCGCATAGCGATGATTCAGGGCAAAATAGCTCTGCTGGGCATCGACGTAGGCGTGCAGCGCTTCAATAGCGGCAAGTTCGTTGCGGCCAATTTCGCGCGTCAGGATCTCCTCGGCGGCTTCCTGCATATCGAACTGCCACCCCTGCTGGCGTTTCACCACCGGTATGGGCAACTGCCAGTTGCTGTCGCCAACAACCAGATGAGCCACATCGCCATCGGTCACCGTGCGATGGCTGACCTTCCAGTCACGCACAAAACGATCTACCGCATCGGGATCCACACCTTCAGGCGGCAGAAATTCTCGCCAGTCATCACCGAGAAGAGTGTTCATCTCGCCTTCGTTTTGCTGGCTGATGGCTTTCGCCAGCGCGCTGGTCGCCTCTTCAGGCGTGCTGAAATGCTGCTGAGCGATAGTGAAAGTCGAGACCATAAACAGCATCACGCCACTGAGTAATTGCTTTTTCATTTCGATTCCCTTAGCGGTGACGGAATTCACGATGTTCAGTGCGGCCTGCGGGCATTTGCCGGGCTGGCTGATTCTGGGTGCGCGAGGTGAACTGACGGCTTTGCGCGCCGCGCTGCTGTTGCGCCTGCCAGTTTGCAGAACGGCTATCGTTACCGCTTAAAGCATTGGCCCGCTGATGAGAAATGGGCTGGCGCTCGCCTGGCGAAGCGCGATTTTCTTGTCGCGAGGTCACCGGCTGGCGGTTAACACGCGGCGAAGGATTGTTCGCCCGGTTTGCCGTTTGCGGCCGGGTGTTGTCGTAGCCACGGTAGTTATTGCGTTGGGAGATCTGTTTAAGCTGGTTGCTTGCAGCCTGACGCTGCGCGTCTTTGGTCGCCGGAGAAGCGGTGCGTGACAGTGATTTTCCGCTGGATTGCTGCACCTGAGCCAGAGCCGCCTGACGCTGGCTGTCGCGGTTCACCGGTTTTTGCTGGGTCGCGCTTAAGCCTGTTGCACTCTCCGTCTGGTGGAAGCGGCTGTTCAACTGATTGGTGGGATACGGAACACCCTCACGGTAGGCCGGATTATGTTGCCAGGTACGGTTGTTATCGGTCAGACGCTGCCCGCTGATTTTATTGAAGTTATCCACGTTGATATTGATGTTGTTATCGCCGTTACGGTTATAGCCGTCGTTGTGGTGGTGGTAGTCATCGTCATCATGATGGTGATGATCGTCATCGTCGTCCCAGTCGATATTGCTGAAAATGGCATAGGTCGTGGCAACGCCAAGGCTGAATCCCAGACCTTTGACCAGGCTATCGGTAAATTGCTCTCCCGGAGAAGGGGGCAAATAGACGGGCGGATAGCTGGCATTAGGCCAGGTGCCGTAGACGTTAGCAGGATTGTAGGTGGGGACGTAAACCACCTGAGGATCGGCGGACTCGATCTTAATCACCGTTGGGGGCGTTGCGGTGCTGCCTGAAGAGGACTGCGTTGATGCGCTGGTCGTCTGAGCGGGGGCGGTTTTTTTCTCGGTGGTCACCGTCTGTTGCGGCGTGGACTGCAGTGCGCCGGTCTGCTGGGCCAACAGGCGTAAACGCTGTACGGAGTCCATGACATCCTTGGGTTGCGCGAGAAACGCATCGCCCAGGTTCTGGATCCACGGTGGGTTTTCGCCCATCAGCGACATTAACTGAGGAAAGGCGACCAGCGATTTGACGCTAGGGTCCCACGGCTGACTATTCACCGCCTGAATAGCGGCATCTCCCTGCATTTTGGGATTATCTTTCGACCATTGCGCAGCCTGAATGACGTTGGCCGGGTAAGTCGATGCCATCAGAATCTGAGATAAAAGCGAGTCGGGATAGAGCGCAACCGGCGCGACCCATTGATCGATTTGCGCGGCGGTATAGGCTGGCGTCAGGACCGGGGCTACTGAAGGCGCGACGGGTTGTGTCACGACGGATGGTGGTGCGACGGGAGCCTGTTCCACCGGGGAGACAGCCTCGGGGGTGCGGCTTTTCACAAACATCACACCGGATGCAGCTAACAGCCCGGCACTACACAGAAGGACAAGCAGATGTGGCTTAAAGGGCAACTTCATAGTGCGACTCCAGCGTAAGCGGTACCAAATGGCGTTGTTATTGCCGCGAGTATATTCACCCGAGTTTTAGCGTTTTAGCTATTGTTGGGAAACGGCCCCGCAAGTACGGATAAAGAGTATGTGTATTTATTACACAAATTATATCTGTTGGCGGAAAAACCGTTGGACGTCAGGCAATAAATGCACTGTCGCTCGCTGTTTTTGCTGCTGGCACAGCGATGTCACGCTGCGCTACACCATACGTAACGATTCAGCAAATTATTTAATGTTGCTTTTTTGTAAACGGATTAACACTGTGCAGAAATCCTGCTATGCTGCCCGACGCGGTATCGGGCATTTACCCTACAAACTGCTGTCTCACAGGAGCGTGAAGAGAACGCCGATACACCAAAGCCTTCAGGCTGCGCAACCAACACAGACGCAGCCTGAAGAATAAAGTGTATGCCGCATTATGATAATGAGAGCGAGGAGAACCGTCGTGCTAGAAGAATACCGTAAGCACGTAGCAGAACGTGCCGCCGAGGGAATTGTACCGAAACCTTTAGATGCAACCCAAATGGCCGCGCTCGTCGAGCTGCTGAAGAATCCGCCTGCGGGCGAAGAAGAATTCCTGTTAGATCTGTTGATCAACCGTGTTCCGCCTGGCGTAGATGAAGCCGCGTATGTTAAAGCCGGATTCCTTGCTGCGATTGCCAAAGGCGAAGCCACCTCCCCACTGGTCACTCCTGAAAAAGCGATTGAACTGCTCGGCACCATGCAGGGCGGTTACAACATTCATCCGCTGATCGACGCTCTGGATAGTGAAACGCTGGCACCGATTGCCGTCAAAGCGCTGTCCCAAACGCTGCTGATGTTTGATAACTTCTACGATGTGGAAGAAAAAGCCAAAGCAGGCAATCGCCATGCTAAACAGGTGATTCAATCCTGGGCTGACGCGGAATGGTTCCTGAACCGTCCGGCACTGGCTGAAAAAATGACCGTCACTGTGTTTAAAGTGACTGGCGAAACTAATACTGATGACTTGTCTCCGGCTCCGGATGCCTGGTCTCGCCCGGATATCCCACTGCATGCGCTGGCGATGCTGAAAAACGCCCGTGAAGGTATTGAGCCGGATCAGCCAGGTGTTGTCGGCCCGATCAAACAGATCGAGGCGCTTGCAAACAAAGGCTTCCCGCTGGCCTACGTCGGCGATGTTGTCGGCACCGGTTCTTCCCGTAAATCTGCAACCAACTCCGTACTGTGGTTTATGGGGGATGACATCCCTCATGTGCCAAACAAACGTGGCGGTGGTTTGGTGCTGGGCGGCAAAATCGCCCCTATCTTCTTCAACACCATGGAAGATGCAGGCGCATTGCCAATTGAAGTGGACGTGAACGACCTCAACATGGGTGACGTCATCGACGTTTATCCGTTTAAAGGTGAAGTTCGTCGCCACGAGACCGGCGAGCTGTTGGCAAACTTTGAACTGAAAACCGACGTGCTGATTGACGAAGTGCGTGCCGGTGGCCGTATCCCGTTGATTATCGGTCGCGGCCTGACCACCAAAGCGCGTGAATCGCTGGGTCTGCCGCACAGCGACGTGTTCCGCCAGGCGAAAGACGTGGCCGAAAGCAGCCGCGGTTACTCTCTGGCGCAGAAAATGGTCGGTCGCGCATGCGGCGTGACGGGTATCCGTCCTGGCGCCTATTGCGAACCGAAAATGACCTCCGTCGGTTCTCAGGACACCACCGGGCCAATGACCCGTGATGAGCTGAAAGATCTGGCGTGTCTGGGCTTCTCTTCTGATCTGGTGATGCAGTCCTTCTGTCATACCGCTGCCTATCCAAAGCCGGTTGACGTCACCACTCACCACACCCTGCCAGACTTTATTATGAACCGCGGCGGTGTTTCACTGCGTCCGGGCGATGGCGTTATTCACTCGTGGCTGAACCGTATGCTGCTGCCGGATACCGTAGGCACTGGCGGTGACTCCCATACCCGTTTCCCGATTGGGATCTCATTCCCGGCGGGCTCTGGTCTGGTGGCGTTCGCGGCGGCGACGGGCGTGATGCCGCTGGACATGCCGGAATCGGTTCTGGTGCGCTTCAAAGGCAAAATGCAGCCGGGTATCACCCTGCGCGATCTGGTGCATGCGATCCCGCTGTACGCGATCAAGCAAGGGCTGCTGACCGTTGAGAAGAAAGGGAAGAAAAACATCTTCTCAGGCCGCATTCTGGAGATCGAAGGTCTGCCGGATCTGAAAGTGGAGCAGGCATTCGAGCTGACCGACGCCTCTGCCGAGCGTTCGGCTGCAGGCTGTACAATCAAGCTGAACCAGGAGCCGATTGTTGAGTATCTGACCTCTAACATCGTGTTGCTGAAGTGGATGATTGCGGAAGGCTACGGCGATCGTCGTACGCTGGAGCGTCGCGTTCAGGGGATGGAAAAATGGCTGGCGGATCCGCAGCTGCTCGAAGCCGATGCTGACGCAGAGTATGCGGCGGTGATCGACATCGATCTGGCGGATATCAAAGAGCCAATTCTGTGTGCGCCGAACGATCCGGACGATGCGCGTCTGCTCTCTGATGTGCAGGGCGATAAGATTGACGAAGTATTTATCGGTTCTTGTATGACCAACATCGGCCACTTCCGTGCGGCCGGTAAGCTGCTGGATGCCCATAAAGGCCAGCTGCCAACGCGTCTGTGGGTGGCTCCGCCAACCCGTATGGATGCGGCACAGCTGACGGAAGAGGGTTACTACAGCGTGTTTGGCAAGAGCGGGGCGCGTATCGAAATCCCTGGCTGTTCCCTGTGTATGGGTAACCAGGCGCGCGTGGCCGATGGTTCGACGGTGGTTTCCACCTCGACCCGTAACTTCCCGAACCGTTTAGGTACGGGGGCGAACGTCTATCTGGCCTCTGCCGAACTGGCGGCTGTTGCGGCGCTGATTGGCAAACTGCCGACGCCGGAAGAGTACCAGACCTTTGTGGCTCAGGTGGATAAGACGGCGGTGGATACCTACCGTTACCTGAACTTCGACAAACTTTCTCAATATACCGAGAAAGCGGACGGCGTGATCTTCCAGACAGCGGTATAAACGGCAAAACCGTCTCCACCGAGACGGTTTTTAGTGTTTGCACCCTCTCCTGTGGGAGAGGGACGAGGTGAGGGCATCAGGCCGCAGGGTCTTGCTCTCACCTTTTTATTTTCCACTCCTGACACCCGTCCCGCTTTTTATCTCCTCGCTATCTGCGATAATTACGCCATTGGCTTTGCAGAGGAAAAAACGATGGATTACGAATTTCTGCGCGACATCACTGGTGTGGTGAAAGTGCGTATGTCGATGGGCCACGAAGTTGTTGGGCACTGGTTTAACGAAGAAGTAAAAGAGAACCTTGCTTTGCTTGATGAAGTTGAACAGGCTGCCCGCACGGTAAAGGGTAGCGAGCGCACCTGGCAGCGTAATGGACATGAATACACGCTATGGATGGATGAAGAAGAGGTGATGGTACGCGCCAATCAGCTTGAAATATCGGGCGATGAAATGGAAGAGGGCATGAGCTATTACGATGAAGAGAGTCTGTCGCTGTGCGGCGTAGAGGACTTTTTACAGGTCGTCGCGGCGTACCGCGATTTTATGAAACAGAAGTAATTCTTCGGAGCGTCCTTGCTCCATGCGCCTGTTACACGGCCGGAATATTGCGGCCGTAGTAGATTTCGCGCATCTCTTTCCAGAGCAGATCGGTAATGACTTTTCGCTCTTCTTCGCTTAAATCTTCAGGCCTGGTGTGGAACATGTAGTGCTTCAGGTCGAATTCTTTCAGTAACATCTTGGTGTGGAAGATGTTTTCCTGATAGACATTGACGTCCATCATATCGTACAGCGCCTTCATATCCTCTGACATAAAGTTCTGAATCGAATTGATTTCATGATCGATAAAATGCTTCATCCCGTTGATATCCCGGGTGAATCCGCGCACGCGATAATCGACGGTCACAATATCGGATTCAAGCTGATGAATAAGATAATTCAGCGCATTCAGTGGCGAAATCACGCCACAGGTGGAGACTTCAATATCGGCGCGGAAGGTACATAATCCGCCCTCCGGATGGCTCTCCGGATAGGTGTGAACGCAGATATGGCTTTTATCGAGATGGGCAACCACCGCTTCTGGCAGCGGGCCGGGGTGTTCGGTAGGATCGATAAGATGCGGGTCAACAGGCTCCTCACTGACGAGGATCGTCACGCTTGCACCCTGTGGTTCATAATCCTGACGTGCGATATTCAGGATATTGGCTCCAATAATCGAGCACGTTTCTGACAGAATTTCAGTCAGGCGATTGGCGTTGTAGAGTTCGTCGATATAGGCGATATAACCATCGCGCTCTTCCGCTGTTTTGACGTAGCAGATATCGTAAATACAAAAACTCAGGCTTTTGGTCAGGTTGTTAAAGCCATGCAGTTTCAGCTTTTTCAATTTAGTTCACCCCCTTAGAGTCATTGTGCGGACAGTGCGTCTTGCAGATATTGTGGCAAGGCAAACGCTGCCGTATGTACTGCGGGATTATAGTAACGGCATTTCAGGTTGGCCTGATGGAAGCGGGCCTGGATTATTTCAGTCGAGAGATGGCGCAGCACGTCATTGTCTGTTGCCCAGGCAAAGGTCATGATCCCGCCGTAATAGGTCGGAATTGCTGCCTGATAGAAACTCACATCGCCAAAGTAGTGGCTCAGTTTGCGGTGGCTGTCGATGGCTTCATCCTGTTGCAGGAAGCAGACGCCGTTCTGGGCAACAAAAATTCCGCCGGGTTTCAGGCAGCGTTTGCAGCCTTCGTAGAAGGAGGAGGTGAAAAGCGTCGCGCCCGGGCCAATCGGATCGGTGCAATCGGAAATGATCACATCAAATGTCTGCTGCGTCTGGTTCACAAAATTGACGCCGTCGTCGATCACCAGCGTAAAGCGCGGATCGTCGTAGCTGCCCGCATTGTGGTTTGGCAGGTACTGGCGGCAGAAAGAGACCACGCCAGCGTCGATCTCTACCATGGTGATGGTTTCAATCGATTTATGCCGCGAAACTTCGCGCAGCATAGCGCCATCGCCGCCGCCGATGATCAGCACATGTTTCGCGTGTCCGTGCGCCAGCAGCGGTACGTGGGTCATCATTTCGTGATAGATGAATTCGTCACGTTCGGTGGTTTGTACCACGCCATCCAGCGCCATCACGCGGCCAAACGCGGCATTCTCGAAAATGATCAAATCCTGATGATCGGTTTTCTCGTGATAAAGCACGTTATCAACGGCAAAGTACTGACCAAACTGGTCATGCAGCGTTTCATGCCACATTTTATTATCGGTCATTGGCTGATACCTCCTTTGTTAACATCCATTACACCCACGCAAAATGGGCGCAACATCATAGCCAACAACGACCGTGCATGCACGGCCATCATTTCAACAAAGGGGCGTCGGGAAGGTTACTTTACGTAGGCGAGCAGGCTCAGCGAATCGCGGGCCAGCGCTTTGCATTTTTTCGCGACAGGGATGCCGATGCCGCTTAAATCGCGGTAGCTGTCTTCACCGAGCGCCTTCATGTCAAAGCTATCGTAGTTGCTGAGATCCCATTGGTTCTGCTGGGCAAAAAAGACCAGTGCGCGACGAATCTGCCCGTTAGGCAAATTCTGGTAGCCACAATCGTTCTTCAGGAATACAAAAACCGCCGTTAAATCGGCCATATCTTCCGCTTCATTTTCACTCAGCGCATAACTGTTTACGCTCGCAGCCATCAGGCTGCCGAACAAAATTGTCCTGAAAAACGTCTTCATTGCTTCTACCACTGCATCACGGAAATTTAACGTTAGCATACTTGATAGCAGGGCGACGACCTTTATTATTGCCGCTTTACTTGACCTTCCGGTTAGGGGAGGGTTTAAGCTCAAATTATCGTCTGCAGGACATAAGGGAATAGATATGCAACGTCGTGATTTTTTGAAATATTCTGTTGCGCTGGGTGCTGCCAGCGCATTACCGCTGTGGAGTCGCGCCGTGTGGGCTGCCGACCGGCCCGCGCTGCCCATACCTGATTTGCTGACGGCGGACGCCCGTAGCCGTATTCAGCTGATTGTGCAGTCAGGCAAATCGGTATTGGGTCCCCATCACGCCACGACATGGGGTTATAACGGCAATTTACTCGGACCCGCGCTCCGCTTATCCAGGGGCAAGCCGGTGACGGTGAGTATTCACAACACTCTGGCTGAAGAAACGACGCTGCACTGGCATGGACTGGAAGTGCCCGGTGAAGTGGACGGTGGCCCGCAGGGTGTCATTAAACCCGGCGGTGAGCGCAGCGTAACGTTTACCCCCGATCAGCGTGCCGCCACCTGCTGGTTCCATCCGCATCAGCACGGTAAAACCGGCCATCAGGTCGCGATGGGTCTGGCGGGCCTGGTTTTGATCGAGGACGATGAAAGCCGCCTGCTGCGTCTGCCGAAACAGTGGGGTATCGACGATATACCGGTTATCGTGCAGGACAAGAAATTCACCGCCGACGGACAGATCGACTATCAGCTCGATGTAATGAGCGCCGCGGTAGGCTGGTTCGGCGATACGCTGCTCACCAACGGCGCGATTTATCCTCAGCATGCCGCGCCAAAAGGCTGGCTGCGTTTGCGTCTGCTCAACGGCTGTAACGCGCGTTCACTCAATTTTGCGACCAGCGATCAGCGCCCGATGTATGTTGTTGCCAGTGACGGCGGGCTGCTGGCGGAACCGGTAAAAGTGAATGAACTTCCGATGCTGATGGGCGAGCGTTTTGAAGTGCTGGTGGATATCAGCGACGGCAAGTCGTTTGATCTCGTTACGCTCCCGGTCAGCCAGATGGGGATGGCCGTTGCGCCGTTCGACAAACCGTATCCCGTTTTGCGTATTCAGCCGCTGCGGGTAACGGCCTCCGGCACGCTGCCGGATACTCTCGCCGCTATCCCCGCGCTGCCGTCGCTTGACGGGTTAACGCAGCGTAAGCTGCAACTTTCGATGGACCCGATGCTCGATATGATGGGCATGCAGGCGCTGATGAACAAATATGGCGATCAGGCCATGAGCGGAATGCATCACGGCCAGTCGATGGGCCATATGAATATGGATCACGGCAATATGGGCCATATGAATCACGGCGGCGGGAAAGGGTTTGATTTCCATAGCGCCAACCGTATCAACGGCCAGGCCTTTGATATGAACACCCCGATGTTTGCGGCCAGTAAGGGCCAGTACGAACGCTGGGTGATATCCGGTGAGGGCGACATGATGCTGCATCCATTCCATATCCATGGCACGCAGTTCCGTATCTTGTCAGAGAATGGCAAGCCGCCAGCGGTACATCGTGCAGGCTGGAAGGATACGGTAAGAGTGGAGGGCGGGGTGAGCGAGGTGCTGGTGAAGTTTGATCACGACGCGCCGAAAGAGTTTGCTTACATGGCGCACTGTCATCTGCTGGAACATGAAGATACAGGGATGATGTTAGGGTTTACGGTGTAAATGCGTACGGTTTGATGCCCTCACCCCGACCCTCTCCCACGGGGAGAGGGAGCAAACATTAAAAATGGCAACCGGGTTGCCATTTTGCTTTTACTCTGTGCGGCCTGATGCCCTCACCCCGGCCCTCTCCCACAGGGAGAGGAGGAAAACCGGGCAGTCCCCTCTCCCTTGAGGGAGAAGGGCTGGGGGAGAATTACTTCACATCATCTGGCAACGCATACGCGACAATGTAGTCGCCCATCTTCGTACCAAACGAACCATGCCCCCCCGCAGAGATGACAACGTACTGCTTGCCATCCACTTCATAGGTCATTGGTGTCGCCTGTCCACCCGCCGGCAGACGGCCTTGCCACAGTTTCTCACCGTTGCTCATGTTATACGCGCGCAGGTAGTTATCTGCGGTTGCTGCGATGAACAAGACATTACCCGCGGTAGAAATTGGGCCGCCAAGCATTGGCATCCCCATATTGAACGGCACTGGCACAGGCATCGGGAACGGCATGCTGTCTTGTGGCGTACCAATACGTTTTTTCCAGACGACCTGGTTGGTTTTCAGATCCGTTGCTGCGATATAACCCCATGCAGGTTGTTTACACGGCAGGCCAAACGGAGAGAGGAACGGGTTGAGCGTCACGCCAAACGGTACGCCGTACTGCGGCTGAATACCCGCTTCCGTGCCGCTGCCTTTCGCATCTTTCGGCTGCTCCATCGGGTTACCCGGACCGCGTGGGATCAGCTTCGAGACGAACGGGAGCGCCATCGGGTTGGCAATCGCCACCTGACGGTTAGGGTCAACGGAAATTCCACCCCATTCGAACATACCGAGGTTGCCCGGGAAGACCAGCGTGCCCTGCTCAGACGGCGGGGTGAAGATGCCTTCATAGCGCAATTGATGGAACATCACGCGGCACACCAGCTGGTCGAACATGGTGGCGCCCCACATGTCAGCGCCGGTCAGGTCTTTCTTCGGACGGAAGCTCAGGTCCGAGAACGGCTGCGTTTTGGTGACGTAGTCGCCCTTGGCTGCGCCCTGCGGAACCGGTTTTTCCGGAGCAGGAACCACCAGCTTGCCGTTAGTGCGATCCAGCACGAAGATGTTACCGGTTTTCGCCGGAGCGTAGATGACCGGAACGGTTTTACCGTTGACGGTAATGTCGGCCAGCGTTGGCTGGGACGGCATATCCATATCCCACAGGTCGTGGTGTACGGTCTGATAGCTCCAGGCCAGCTTACCGGTAGTGGCATTCAGCGCCACAATAGAACTCGCGTAACGCTCCTGCTCCGGTGTGCGGTTACCGCCCCAGATATCTGGCGTGGTGACACCCATCGGCAGATACACCAGATCCAGTTTCGCGTCATACGCAGCCGGTGCCCAGGAGTTCGGTGAGTTAAAGGTAAAGGTGTGTTCATCCGACGGGATAGCGTTTGGATCTTTCGCGCCCGGATCGAAAGCCCACAGCAGTTTGCCGGTGTTCACGTCGAAACCACGGATCACGCCCGACGTTTCACGAGTCGAGAAGTTATCCGTTACCGAACCGGCAATCACGATAGTTTTATCGGTAATAATCGGCGGTGACGTTGGCTCATACAGGCCCGGAGTGGTATCGGGCATGTTGGTTTGCAGATTGAGGATACCTTTGTTGGCAAAGGTTTCGCACAGCTTGCCGGTCTCCGCGTTGATCGCAAACAGACGGCCATCATTCACTGGCAGCATAATACGACGTGGGCAATCTGCCACGACGTCCGGGCTGGCATTATCCGCACGGGCTTCATGGTAAGAGACGCCGCGGCAGGTAATGTGCTGGAAGGAAGGATTAGAATTCAGCTGTGGGTCAAAGTGCCATTTCTCTTTACCGGTTGCCGCATCCAGTGCAAACAGGCGCTGGTGAGCGGTACAGAGGTAAAGCATGTTGCCGACTTTGATCGGCGTGACTTCGTTAGTCAGCTCACCTGGATCGTTCGGCTGTTTCAGATCGCCGGTACGGAATACCCAGGCTTCTTTCAGGTTTTTAACGTTGTCGGCGTTGATTTGCTTCAGCGGCGAATAGCGTTGTCCTTCCTGATTACGACCATAAGCAGGCCAGTCACCGTCAGCAATCTGCGAGATAGCAGCGGCAGGCGTTGACTCGGCATTCAGCGTGCCTTTGACTTCCTGCGGATCGTTAAAACCAGCCCAGGTCAGAATGCCGCCGGTAATGAGCAGAGCCACGACCAAAGCGGCAACGGCGCCGTTGGCGGGGATCCACAGACGACGCCAGACGAACGGCAAAATCAGCCAGATACCGAAGAAGACCAGAATGTCGCTACGCGGCGTGAGCGCCCAAAAGTCGAAGCCGACTTCCCAGACACCCCATACCATGGTGGCAAGGAGTAATGCAGCATAAAGCCACAGCGCGGAACGTTTACGACGCCACAGCAGGACGGTGACACCCAGCATGATCAGACCCGCGATCGGGTAGTACCAGGAGCCGCCAATAGTGACCAGCCACACGCCACCGATTAACAGATACAGCGCGCAGAAAGCGGCGAAGAGCGCTGTTAATGTCACCAGTAGACGCGGCTGTTGATTTTTTGTTTCAGCCATAGAAAAGTACTCTGTAGTTTGTTAATTATTTGATAGCAATTAATTATAGGTATTAACAAGTGTGATCGGAATCACAAATTGAGCTTTTTATAACTCATGCGCCAGGCGAATCCATTTGCTGGTATACTGCCGTACTTGTGAATCAATGTTGGACGCAGGTAAATCCGCATTGATAGATTTGTTTTAAATCATACGGTTAGTAATATGAAACATACTGTTGAAGTGATGATCCCGGAAGCGGAGATCAAAGCGCGTATCGCCGAACTGGGTCGTCAAATTACCGAGCGTTATCAGGACAGCGGCAGCGAAATGGTGCTGGTGGGTCTGCTGCGCGGTTCATTTATGTTCATGGCAGACCTGTGCCGTGAAGTGCACGTTTCCCATGAAGTCGATTTTATGACCGCCTCCAGCTACGGCAGCGGCATGTCGACCACCCGCGATGTGAAAATCCTTAAAGACCTGGACGAAGATATTCGTGGCAAAGATGTGTTAATCGTTGAGGACATTATCGACTCCGGTAACACCTTATCTAAAGTGCGCGAAATTCTGAGTCTGCGTGGGCCAAAATCGCTGGCGATTTGTACCCTGCTGGATAAACCTACGCGCCGTGAAGTGGACGTGCCGGTGGAGTTTGTCGGTTTCTCTATCCCGGATGAGTTCGTGGTCGGTTATGGTATCGACTATGCGCAGCGCTATCGCCATCTGCCGTATGTCGGCAAAGTGGTGCTGCTGGACGAATAAAATGTTGTGCGGAATGGCGCGTTGATGCCTGTACTCCGACCCTCTCCTGTCTGGAGAGGGTAAAAAGCGAAGGTGCCGACCGGCGGCTTGCCAGACTTATTTGTGGTTGGCGTGTTTCTTTGTCAGATTCGATACACCCTGACGATAGCGCTGTTCAAGCGTTTCGCGGTTCGTGGCTGTCACTTCCAGGTCACGCAGCAAGCCATCGTGAATCCCATATGCCCAGCCGTGAACGGACACTTTCTGTCCCCGCTTCCACGCGGAACGCATGATGGTGGAGTGACCCAGGTTATACACCTGTTCCATGACGTTGAGTTCACATAAGGTATCGAGGCGGCGCTCCTGCGGCATTTCTCCCAGCAGTGAGCTATGTTTGAACCAGATATCGCGAATGTGCAGCAGCCAGTTATCAATCAGCCCCAGCTCCGGGTTTTCGACCGCAGCCTGTACACCGCCACAGCCGTAGTGGCCGCAAATAATAATGTGTTCCACTTCCAGAACGTCCACGGCGTACTGAACGACGGAGAGGCAATTGAGATCGGTGTGAATCACCAGGTTTGCCACGTTACGGTGAACGAACAGCTCACCCGAATCAAGGCCGGTCAGGCGTTCCGCCGGGACGCGGCTGTCAGAGCATCCAATCCATAAAAAACGTGGATTCTGCGCCTTCGCCAGCTTCTCAAAAAATCCCGGGTCCTCTTCAACCAGCATTTTTGACCATAGTGCATTGTTGCTGATGAGTGTATCTATGTCATTCATAGAGGTTAACGACCTGTAACCGAGTAATAGCGTTGCGCTAATATAGGGTAACTCGACTTTTATTGAAACCACACAACGTGTGTCAGAACTATAGGTAAGTTTAATTCATGACTATCGCACTGGAGCTCGAGCAGCTTAAAAAAGTCTATCCGGGTGGCGTTCAGGCGCTGCGCGGGATCGATCTGAAAGTGGAGGCGGGAGATTTCTACGCGCTTCTGGGACCAAACGGTGCCGGAAAATCCACGACGATCGGCATTATCAGCTCACTGGTTAACAAATCCTCAGGTAAGGTGGCCGTCTTTGGCTATGACCTGGAAAAAGACGTGGTCAACGCCAAACGCCAGCTGGGACTTGTGCCGCAGGAGTTCAACTTCAACCCGTTCGAGACCGTGCAGCAGATTGTGGTGAATCAGGCGGGTTATTATGGGGTTGAGCGTAAAGATGCCATCACGCGCAGCGAAAAGTATCTGAAACAGCTCGATCTGTGGGAAAAACGCGATGAACGTGCGCGCATGCTATCCGGTGGGATGAAGCGCCGCCTGATGATCGCCCGAGCCCTGATGCATGAACCAAAACTGCTGATCCTCGATGAGCCAACGGCGGGCGTGGATATTGAGTTGCGCCGTTCGATGTGGGGTTTTTTAAAGGATCTCAACGATAAAGGCACCACCATCATTCTGACCACTCACTATCTCGAAGAGGCGGAAATGTTGTGCCGCAATATCGGCATCATTCAGCGCGGTGAGCTGGTGGAAAACACCTCGATGAAAAATCTGCTCTCCAAACTCAAATCCGAAACGTTCATTCTCGATCTGGCGGCCAAAAGCCCGCTGCCGAAGCTGGAAGGCTACCAGTATCGTCTGGTCGATACCTCGACGCTGGAAGTGGAAGTGCTGCGTGAGCAGGGGATTAACAGCGTGTTCTCGCAGCTGAGCGCGCAGGGTGTACAGGTGTTAAGTATGCGCAATAAAGCCAACCGACTGGAAGAACTGTTTGTCTCGCTGGTCCATGAAAAACAAGGAGAGCAGGCATGATGCATCTTTATTGGGTGGCGCTAAAAAGTATCTGGGCCAAAGAGATCAACCGCTTTATGCGCATCTGGATCCAAACCCTGGTGCCGCCAGTGATCACCATGACGCTGTATTTCATCATCTTCGGGAATCTGATTGGCTCCCGTATTGGCGAAATGCATGGCTTTACCTATATGCAGTTTATCGTGCCGGGCCTGATCATGATGGCGGTGATCACCAACGCCTATGCCAACGTGGCATCGTCGTTTTTCAGCGCGAAGTTCCAGCGTAATATTGAAGAGCTGCTGGTGGCCCCGGTGCCGACGCACGTCATCATCGCCGGTTATGTGGGCGGCGGCGTAGCGCGGGGGCTGGCAGTAGGGATTCTGGTGACGGCTATTTCTCTGTTCTTTGTGCCTTTCCAGGTTCATTCGTGGGTGTTTGTGGCCGTCACGTTGCTGATGACGGCTATTCTGTTCTCACTGGCGGGGCTGCTGAATGCGGTGTTTGCGACCACGTTTGATGACATCAGTCTGATTCCGACCTTTGTGTTGACGCCGTTAACTTATCTCGGTGGGGTATTTTATTCGCTCACACTACTGCCGCCGTTCTGGCAGGCGTTATCTCACCTCAATCCGATTGTGTATATGATCAGCGGCTTCCGTTTCGGTTTCCTCGGTATTACTGATGTGCCGCTATTCACGACCGTTGCCGTACTCGCGGTATTTATTATCGCGTTCTACATCCTGTGCTGGTATTTGATCCAGCGCGGCCGTGGACTGCGCAGCTAATCGATAGCCCGGTGGTCGCAAACCATCGGGCTGTTTTCTGATTTCATCCTGATAAACTGGGGCAAACTTGTCGTTGCGGGTAAAATAATTTTTTCAGAAATGAACGATGGGAAGGGATCCCGTGAACGACATAGAAAAAAAGATGCTGGAACATGGGTTTACAGGCAAGGATCTGCGGATTTTTCGGCATTACCTGCAAAAGGACGCCTTATTAACGCACTTAGTTTTATTGCATGAATTAAGGAAGCGGTTTTTTGTCATGCTCATGATGTCATTCATTGTTTTACTTTTTTGTCTTTTCCAGCAAGCTCACGATGGCGATGATTCGTGGCTTCCCTGCCTGTTAACCTTCGCTATTTATGCCTGTATTGCCTGGTTTATGACTCCAATGGGGCTGGCGTTTAAGGCATTTCGCTTTCTTAAAAAATACGCTTAACGACTCGGGCTTATTCATTTTTAACGAGTCAGAATATTTTATGGAGTACATCAGACTTTCTTTCGGGGATGTGTGACGATGATTTTTACCTCATCGCCGCATATATTATGACACTCGATAATAGCCGTTCTTTTTATGAAGAGAATTCAGTGTTGATTTCTCGTGATAATATTTTCCTCCATGTAATAAATCATCCCCATAATATCAGCCACTTTTTATCTTTGCCTGATACCGATAATATTCAGGAACCAGACGTGGGGTTTTTTCCTGGTGTCTTGTACGATTATTGACTCCAATCACCTTGCGGCAACCTTCACTCCGCTAAACTACTTTCCCCTTCAAGGAGAAAGACTATGCTGGGTTGGGTGATTACCTGCCATGAAGACAATGCCCAGGCGATGATTGAGCGCCTGGAAAAGAAATTCGGTCCGCTACCCCAGTGCATGGCAGTGAATTACTGGCATGAGCTGAGTACCAATATGCTGAGCCGAATGATGTGCGATGCGCTACATCAAACTGATACTGGCGAAGGGGTAATTTTTCTTACCGATATTTCAGGCGCCGCGCCCTATCGCGTGGCGGCATTGCTGAGTCATAAGCACGATAACTGCGAAGTGATCTCCGGCATTAACTACCCGCTTATCGAAATGATGTACCCGCTACGCGAGACGCTGACCAGCGCTGAATTCCGCGATACGCTGGTCGGGCAGGAGATCCCGGGGGTCAGTAGTCTGTGGCATCAGCAACAGAAAAACCCGCCTTTTGTCCTGCTACACGACCTGTATAAGAATTAAACGTTGGTATTGATCTGGCATTTGTTACAATGACACCTGTTTTTTCGTAGCGACACAGACCTCATGCTCACGCGTACTATTTTCCTGCTTTTGCTGCTGATGTCCGGCGGCGTTTCAGCCAGTTTATTAAGCCAGCAAGGCTTACCCGCACAATACATGCAGACCACCGAAGATGCGGCGATTTGGGCGCAGGTGGGCAACAGTGTCGTTAACGTTGGCAATGTCCGGGCGGGTCAGATCCTTGCCGTAGTGCCGACCGCTGCTGATTACTACGAATTCCGCTTCGGCTTTGGTACCGGCTTTATTGATAAGGACCATCTGGAAAAAGTTAAGGGCAAACAGCGTGTTGAAGATAGTCTGGGCGATCTCAACAAGCCGCTGAGTAATCAAAATCTCATCACCTGGAAAGACACGCCGGTCTATAACGCACCCAACAGCGGCAGCGCCCCTTTTGGTACGCTGAGTAGTAACCTGCGCTATCCCATCCTTGGCAAGCTGAAAGACCGTCTGAATCAGACCTGGTTTCAAATCCGCCTGGGTAACCGTCTGGCATGGATCAGCAGCCTGGATGCGCAGGAAGATAGCGGCATTCCGGTCATCACTTACCACCATATTCTGCGTGATGAGGAAAATACCCGTTTCCGCCATACCTCCACCACGACCAGCGTGCGCGCGTTCAGTAACCAGATGACCTGGCTGCGCGATCAGGGCTATACCACCCTGACCATGTATCAGCTCGAAGGTTACGTGCGTAATAAAATGAATCTGCCCGCGCGCGCGGTGGTGATTACTTTTGATGATGGTCTGAAATCGGTCAGTCGTTATGCCTGGCCGATTCTGAAAGAGTATGGGTTTAAGGCGACGGCGTTTATTATTTCCTCGCGTATTAAGGGGCATCCGCAGAAGTGGGACCCAAAATCACTCCAGTTTATGAGCGTGTCGGAAATAAAAGAAATTCAGGATGTGTTTGATATTCAGTCTCACACTCATTTCCTGCACCGCGTCGATGCGAACAAGCATCCGATTTTGTTAAGCCGCAGTCATCATGTGATCTTATTTGATTTTCAGCGGTCGCGTCGGGCGCTGGCGCAATTTAATCCGCATGTGCTTTATCTCTCATACCCGTTTGGCGGCTATGACGATAAAGCGGTAAAAGCGGCGAATGATGCCGGTTTTCATCTGGCGGTGACAACCGTGAAAGGGAAGGTGAAGCCGGGAGATAATCCGTTCTTACTGAAGCGTCTTTACATCTTAAGAACGGATTCGCTGGAGACGATGTCGCGGCTGATCAGTAATCAGCCGCAGGGATAGCAATCAGGCAACCTGAACCGGCACTGCTTTTGCAGTGCGTTTCATCTCGTTGTCGCCATCAAAATAGGCCACTTTTGGCTGCCAGCTGCGCGCCTGTTCATCCGGCATCGTCACGTAGGTGGCGATAATCAGGATATCACCCACGTCAGCGCAGTGTGCTGCTGCGCCATTTACCGAAATGATTTTAGAGCCGCGCTCGCCCGCAATCGCATAGGTCGAGAAGCGTTTGCCGTTGGTGACGTTGTAAATATCAATGGCTTCGTATTCAAGAATACCCGCCGCCTCAAGGAAATCCTGGTCAATCGCGCAGGAGCCTTCGTAATGCAGGTCTGCCTGCGTCACTTTGACGCGGTGAAGCTTACCTTGCAGCATTGTGCGAATCATAACGTTACCTTTACTCTTCATACGTCCCCCACCGTCGGGAGAGGGCAGGGGGAGGGGAAACATTCCCCTGGTAAATATCAGCGCAGTATTGCCCGATTTTTAATCGCTGTCTACTACGCCAGCTCAACCACTTTGTTGTCAATCAGCCGCGCCTGACCGAGCCAGGCGGCAACCAGAATGACGGCGCGTTTGCTGGTGGCAGAAAGTTCCAGCAAGGTGTCCGCATCGCGAATTTGGATGTCGTCAGCGCGCAGGCCTTTATCGTTCAGCTCTTGCTCTGCAAGGGCAATGATCTCCTCTGCACTCAGCTCTTGCGCCAGTAACTCTTCCGCCATCGTGTTCATGACCTTACTTAATTCTGGCGCAATTTTACGCTGCTCGGCAGTCAGATAACCGTTGCGTGAACTGAGTGCCAGCCCATCTTTGGCACGCACAATCGGCACGCCAACAATCTCGATGTCATAACCCATATCAGCAACCATCTTGCGGATCAGCGCCAGCTGCTGGAAATCTTTCTCACCAAAGCAGGCGACATCCGGCTGTACCAGGTTAAACAGTTTGCTGACAATCGTTGAAACGCCGCGGAAATGCCCCGGCCGGCTTGCCCCTTCGAGCATCGTTGAAATACCCGGAACATCGACAAAGGTCGCGCCTTCCGTGCCTTGCGGATAAATATCAGCAGGGGCAGGGGAGAAGACGAAATCAACGTGACGCTTATTGAGCTTCTCGCAATCTTCCTGCAGCGTGCGCGGGTAGCGCGCCAGATCGTCTGCGCGGTCGAACTGCATTGGATTAACGAATATGGAGACCACCACCACATCGGCGCGGGCTCTCGCTTCGTCAACCAGTTTCATATGACCATCATGCAGATTGCCCATGGTCGGAACCAGTGCGATACGTTTACCTTCCTGACGCAGGCGACGAATGTGCTGACGTAGCAAGGGCAGGGTTTCAATGATTAGCACAACAAGACTCCTTAATGGAAACTGTGTTCTTCACCCGGGTAGACACCGGATTCAACGTCGGCAATATACTGCCTGACCGCTGCGCGCATGTCGCCGGCATCGCTCAGGAAATTTTTCGCGAATTTAGGAATGTGGCCACCGGTAATCCCAAACGCATCATGCATCACCAGAATTTGCCCATCGGTGACGTTACCCGCACCAATGCCGATAACAGGAATCGAGAGGGCATCAGTGACGCGTTTTGCCAGTTCAACGGGAACGCATTCCAGAACCAGCAGCTGTGCGCCTGACGCTTCAAGCGCCAGCGCATCGTCAAGCAGAGTCTGCCCCGCATCGCCGCGACCCTGCACCTTATAGCCGCCAAAGATATTGACGGACTGCGGTGTTAATCCCAGATGACCACAGACGGGGACCGCGCGCTCGGTGAGCATTTTTACGGTGTCAGCCAGCCAGGCTCCGCCCTCAATTTTGACCATATTCGCCCCGGCACGCATCACGGTTGCAGCGTTCTCGAACGCCTGTTCTGGCGTGGCGTAAGCCATGAAGGGAAGGTCTGAAAGCAGCAGGCAGTGCGGCGCCCCGCGACGAACGGCACGGGTATGGTAAGCAATATCGTCCACGGTTACTGGCAGAGTGGAATCATGTCCTTGAACCGTCATCCCTAACGAGTCGCCAACCAGCATGACGTTAATCCCTTCTTCCGCAAACAGTTTTGCGAAGCTGTAATCATAGGCCGTGATCGTGGCGAAGCGTCTCTTTTCCTGTTTGCATTTCTGCAGCAAGGAGATGGTGGTTGGTTTCATAATGTTTCCTGATAGCCCAAAACGAATATTTGCGCATTCTAACAGTAACATTCGGGGGAACAATGATTTTAGGCAACCGATTCACACCAAATATTTCGTGTGGATCGGCAAAAAAGCAGGGTTACCAGAGGGCGGGTTTTGCGGCGTTGAGCTGTTGCAGAACAGCCTGCAAAGATTCGCCATTCGGGAAGGTCAGCGTCGGGGCGACTTCCAACAGCGGCCACAGCATAAAACCGCGGTTTTTCATGTCGTAATGCGGTACCGTCAGGCGTTCAGTCTGAATGATGCGGTCGCCAAACAGCATAATATCCAGATCCAGCGTACGAGGGCCCCAGCGCTCCGCTTTGCGCACGCGACCTTGCTGAAGCTCAATACGCTGGGTGTTATCCAGCAGCGCTTCGGGCTCAAGCGCTGTTTCCAGCACCACGGCAGCATTCAGATAATCTGGCTGATCCTGTGGGCCAAGCGGAGGCGTACGGTAAAACGCAGAAACCGCCACCAGGCGGCTCTGTGGGATATCGCTTAACGCTTGTACGGCAGCGTTAACCTGCTCCAGCGGAGAGGCCAGATTGCTGCCGATGGCGATGTAAGCGAGGGTCATGCGCTGCCTTCGCGGCGCGGGGCGCGCTTGCGTGGACGACGATGACGGCGACGCGGTTCTGGCTCATCGTCCAGATTAGTGAGCATGCCTTTCTGTTCTGGCGGTGCTGAAACCTGGAACTCTCCCCACCATTGCGTCAGGCTTTGCAGTTCCTTGTTATTTTCGATCTCAGCGCGTAGCGCCAGCAGATCGTATGCCGCACGGAATTTAGGATGTTCCATCAGTTTCCACGCACGCTTGCCCTGACGGCGAGACATACGTAATTGCAGCTGCCAGATATCACGCACCAGCGTCGTGATGCGCTTAGGGATCGCCAGCGTACGGCAGGCTTCGTCCAGCACGTCGTTCGCGGCGAGCGCGAAGGCGTCGTAGTAAGCCAGACCGCTCTCCTGAGCAATCTTCTGCGCGGTTTCGAGCAGGGGATACCAGAACATCGCTGCAAACAGGAACGCCGGATTCACGCGCATGTCGTTATGAATGCGGGTATCGGTGTTTTTTAGCACCTGAGCGATGATGCGTTCCATCGGGCTATCACCGTTTTCGGTGAAGTAACGGACGATGGTCGGGAACAGCGGCTGGAACAGGCTGTTTTCACGCAGCAGCTTGTAGGTTTCGTATCCGTAACCGGCTTGCAGCAGTTTCAGCGACTCTTCGAACAGACGCGCCGGAGGCACATCGTTGATAAGCGTGGCCAGACGAGGGATCGGCTCGGCGGTTTCAGGGCTGATCTGCATGTTCAGCTTGGCTGCAAAACGCACTGCGCGCAGCATGCGAACCGGATCTTCGCGGTAGCGGGTCTCAGGATTACCGATCAGGCGAATCACGCCCTCTTTCAGATCCTGTACGCCACCCACGAAATCACGCACCGTAAAATCAGCCACGCTGTAGTAGAGGCTGTTGATGGTGAAGTCACGGCGCTGGGCATCTTCTTCAATGGAGCCAAAGATATTGTCACGCAGCAGCATGCCATTTTGACCGCGCTGAGAAGTCGTGCGATCCGTTGTGCTGCCTTCGTGATGACCACGGAAGGTCGCCACTTCAATAATTTCTGGCCCAAACATGACGTGGGCAAGACGAAAACGGCGGCCTACCAGACGACAGTTGCGGAATAATTTACGCACCTGTTCAGGCGTGGCACTGGTCGTCACGTCAAAATCTTTTGGTTTTTTGCCGAGCAGTAAATCGCGAACGCCGCCGCCCACGAGATAGGCCTCATAGCCTGCTTTATTCAGACGATAGAGGACCTTGAGGGCATTTTCACTGATATCTTTGCGGGAAATAGTGTGCTGCTCACGCGGAATAACCGACATATGGGATTGAGCAATAGCGTCGTTCGCCATGCTCTCATCGCGGCTTAGCACCTTACGGCAAAAATTAGCGACTCGAGTAAAAATAGTACACCTCAGTAGTGTGTTTCATTTATAGGACAAAAAATGACACGTCATCCATCATGCTGCCTGTGCGTTGACTGCCAGCGTTCACACGGGTCGTTTACAACAGTAAATTCCCGGTGATTCACTCAGTTGCCACCTTGATCCAGCACGGATGCTTCGTGTAAAAAGCGGCTAATCATAGCTCAGCGAGACGCATTTGAGAATGCTGGATTTTCGGCACCGCTGCGAGCACCCAATGATCGACGGCTTTTTTCAGCAATTCATCGGTGCGTAAATCCTGCCATTCGTGCGTGACATTCTGATTTAAAAATCGCAGTGCCTCGATCAACACCGGGCGCGGATCGCTATTCGGTAACCTCGGCGCGTGGTTCTGTTTTGAAAGTTTATTCCCTTGTTCATTCAACGCCAGCGGCAGATGAATATAATCGGGTACATTCCAGCCAAATTGTTGGTATAGCGAGATTTGCCTCACCGTGGGCTCAATCAGATCCGCACCGCGTACAATTTCCGTCACGCCCTGGAAATGGTCATCGACGACGACGGCCAGGTTATAGGCAAATAAACCGTCCCGGCGATGGATAATAAAATCTTCACCCGCCAGTCGTTCATCAGCCTGAATGGTGCCAAGCAGCAGATCGTCAAAATGGGTGACAGGATGATGCTGCTGCAGACGCAGCGCTGCATTCTCCGGCCCGTTATTCAGGCTGCGGCAATGACCGTCATACACGCCGCCTGCGCTCTGAATCCGCGCCCGGGTGCAGGTGCAATAATAAGAAAGCCCTTGGTCGTGCAACCACGCCAGTCGTTCGCGGTAAGCGTCATGCCGCTGCGATTGCCAGAGAACGTCACCGTCCCAGTGGAGGCCGTAATGTTCCAGCTGGCGCAGAATGGTATCTGCAGCACCGGGAACTTCACGCGGAGGATCAATATCTTCGATACGCACACGCCAGATGCCCTGTTGAGAGCGCGCTTGCAAATAGCTGCCGAGAGCGGCAATCAGCGAACCAAAGTGCAATTCACCGGAGGGAGATGGCGCAAAGCGCCCGATATAGTCTGATTGAGGCATATTCACGGCAGACAAAAGTAACAAGGCGGGAGAAACTCCCGCCTTTGTGATCGTTATGACAGGGCTGGAATTAACCCGCCATCTGTTTTTCGCGGATTTCAGCCAGCGTTTTACAGTCGATGCACAGATCGGCAGTCGGACGCGCTTCCAGGCGACGGATACCAATTTCCACTCCGCAGGATTCGCAGTAGCCGAAATCTTCGTCCTCAACCTTCTTCAGCGTTTTCTCAATCTTTTTGATGAGTTTGCGCTCGCGGTCACGGTTACGCAATTCGAGGCTGAATTCTTCTTCCTGAGCGGCACGGTCTACCGGGTCCGGGAAGTTGGCTGCTTCGTCCTGCATATGTGTAACGGTGCGATCGACTTCATCCCTAAGTTGATTACGCCATGCTTCAAGAATACGCTTGAAGTGAGACAGCTGGGCTTCGTTCATATACTCTTCGCCCGGCTTCTCCTGGTATGGCTCCACCCCAGCGATGGCGAGAATACTCAGGGACGATGTTTTACGGTTTTGCCCTTCTTGCATGTTGCTTCTCCTTAACACGCACTATCGATCCCCGTGTGTGGGGGAAAAATCAGGTCGCTATAAATAGCAGATGCTTTTCCGTAAGGCAATTATCTATACGTAACACTTGACAAGCCTGTGAGGAAAAGCGTATTTGCGCACGCGGCCCGAATACCAAATCGTCAATGTCTAACCCCTTATAACATAACGGGGAGAGACGAACTCAGAGTCATATTATCGGCAGAAAGTTCCGCTTTATAAGCTAAAACTTCCACCCCCTGCTTTTGTGCCTCATTCAACAGTTGTGCGTATTTTGGGTCAATGTGGCGGGCGGGAGAGAATCGTTCAATGGCTGAATGCAAAACGGCAAACAAAATGACGGCGCGCTTGCCCGCCGCCGCAACACTCATTAACTCTCGCAAATGCTTTTGGCCGCGTAGCGTTACCGCATCTGGAAAGTAGCCATTATCCCTGTCTGCTAACGTCACTGATTTGACTTCAATATAGCACTCAGGGCGCTCATCCGCCTGCAACATAAAGTCAATTCTGCTGCCTTCTTCGCCATATTTCACTTCGCCTTTTAGGCTACTGTATCCGGCCAGTTCCGCAATGCGTCCGGCGGCGATGGCTTCTTTCACCAGTGGATTGGCGCGCATCGTATTGACGCAAATAAAGGCCCCGTTTTGGGTTTCGGTGACTTCCCATGTGTGGGCGTATTTGCGTTTGGGGTTGGCGGAGGTGGAATACCAGACGGTATCGCCCGGCGTGGCGCAACCGGTCATCGCGCCGGTATTCGGGCAATGCAGCGTCAGCTGTTCGCCCTCGGGCGTGATGACATCGGCAAGAAAACGTTTATAGCGTTGAATCAGCGTGGCGGGCTGTAGGGCAGGGCTAAACTGCATCGGAAATCCTTATTATTCGCTCAACGTCCAGCGTGTGAGCGGTGTATATCGGGTGCGTCCCTGGCTGAACGACGATTCATACAGGACGAATTCAGTGACCGGGAAGGCCCAGTTGAAACCCGGCGCCGGGATCGCCACGGCGTGTCCGGTGTTTCGCAGCAGGGTGATATGCGGATGAAAGGGCTGCGGGCTTTGATAACACCCGCTGCGTGCGGCCTGGGCGCGAAGCATATTTGCCAGTTGCAGTAGCCCGCGCGGCGGCTGACGTGTCCCGAGCCAGACCACGCGAGAGCGCAGCCACTGCCCGGCATCATCCAGATTCAGGGTGAAACCCGGCTGGCGAATCCTGCCGGCCATGGCGGCAAGCGCCCGCTGCTTTTCGGCGCTCACCTCGCCCAGAAAGGCCAGCGTCAGATGTAAATTAGCGGCGGTGACAGGACGGCCCGCTTCCGCCGGGAAATTCGCCGCGCGCCAGCGAACGATTTGCCGCTGTATGTTGGCGGGCGGCTCAATCGCGAAAAACAGTCGTTTCGACTCAGACATTCTGGGGGACTCGGTAATGATATGCGCCGATGCTACAATGTCCGTCGTCTAATGTTAACCCTCTGGAGCTGTTAGTGTCCTCATTGCCGGTTGCCGCCGTACTGCCTGAGCTGCTCGCTGCATTACGCCATGCCCCTTCCGTTCTGCTGAATGCCCCTACCGGGGCGGGTAAATCGACGTGGCTACCGCTGCAAATCCTCAGCGCAGGCATTGTCCCCGGGAAAATTATTCTGCTGGAGCCGCGTCGGCTGGCTGCGCGCAATGTGGCGCAACGGCTGGCTGAACTGCTGAACGAGACGCCGGGCGAAACGGTGGGATATCGCATGCGCGCCGAGACGTGTGTCGGCGCGGCAACGCGTCTGGAAGTGGTCACCGAAGGGATCCTCACCCGCATGCTGCAAACCGATCCGGAGCTTACCGGCGTGGGGCTGGTGATTCTGGATGAATTCCACGAACGCAGCCTGCAAGCGGATTTGGCCCTGGCCCTGCTGCTGGATGTCCAGCAAGGCCTGCGTGACGATCTCAAACTGCTGATTATGTCGGCGACGCTCGATAATGAACGCCTGCAACAGATACTGCCCGCAGCACCGGTTATCACTTCGCAGGGCCGGGCATTTCCGGTTGAGCGGCGTTACAGCGCTCTGGCCACGCATCAGCGCTTTGATGAAGCGGTCGCTATCGCTGCCGCAGAGTTGCTACGCCAGGAGTCTGGCTCGATGCTGCTCTTTTTACCGGGCGTAGGTGAAATTCAGCGGGTACAGGAAAAGCTGGCTTCGCGCGTGGGCAGCGATGTGATGCTGTGTCCGCTGTATGGCGCACTGTCGCTAAATGAACAGCGTAAAGCGATTCTGCCTGCGCCTGCCGGACAGCGCAAAGTGGTGCTGGCGACCAATATTGCTGAAACCAGTTTAACGATCGAAGGCATTCGTCTGGTGGTGGATACGGCGCAGGAAAGGGTGGCGAGCTTCGATCCGCGCACCGGCCTGACCCGATTGCTGACGCAGCGGATTAGCCAGGCGTCGATGATCCAGCGCGCGGGCCGCGCCGGGCGACTGGAGGCGGGCGTTTGTCTGCACCTCACCAGCGCTGAACAGGCTGAACGTGCTGCCGCGCAGAGCACGCCTGAGATTTTACAAAGCGACCTCTCCGGGCTGCTGCTGGAGCTGCTGCAATGGGGCTGCCCGGATCCCGGTCAACTGGTGTGGCTCGATCTGCCGCCTGCGGTGAATCTTACCGCCGCTCGCAAAGTATTAACCGAACTCGGCGCACTGGCGGGGGAGCGACTGACCGCTGATGGCCAGAAAATGGCGGCCCTGGGAAATGAACCGCGCCTGGCAGCGATGCTGGTGGCTGCGAAAGGGGATGATGAAATGGCCACCGCCGCGAAGCTGACCGCCATTCTGGAGGAGCCGCCCCGGGGAGGCAGCAGTGATTTGTCGGTGGCTTTCTCCCGCAATCAACCAAACTGGCAACAGCGATCAAAGCGGCTCTGCCAGCGTCTCAACAGCCACGGCGGGTCGCCGGACAGCGATCGCATCGCGCGTCTGCTGGCGCAGGCATTTCCCGATCGTATCGCCCGTCGGCGTGGCCTTGATGGCCGGTATCAGCTGGCGAACGGCATGGGCGCCATGCTGGAGAGTGATGACGCGCTCACCCGCCACGAGTGGCTTATCGCGCCGCTGCTGTTGCAGGGGAGTTCGTCCCCGGATGCGCGAATTTTACAGGCGATAGCGATAGATATCGACGCGCTCACACGCGCCTGCCCGCAGCTGTTGCAGCAGTCCGATACCGTAGAGTGGGACGACGCGCTGGGCACGTTGAAAGCCTTTCGTCGCAGCCAGATCGGCAAGCTCACGCTGAACGTGAAACCGCTGGCAAAACCCTCGGAAGAGGAGTTGCATCAGGCGATGCTGAACGGCATTCGCGAGAAGGGATTGAATGTCCTTAACTGGACGCCGGAGGCAGAACAGTATCGCCTGCGGTTACACTGCGCCGCGCGCTGGTTGCCGGAATATCCGTGGCCTGCGGTGGATGATGAATCGCTATTAGCCACGCTTGAAGAGTGGCTTTTGCCGCAAATGAGCGGAGTGCACTCTTTAAGGGCGTTGAAAACGCTGGATGTGAGAGGCGCGCTCGAAAATTTACTCGACTGGTCATTACGTCAACGGCTGGTGAGTTCGCTCCCCTCGCATTACACTGTGCCGACCGGAAGCCGGATCGCCATTCGTTATCATGAGGATAATCCTCCGGTGCTGGCGGTGCGGATGCAGGAGATGTTTGGTGAGGCGGCGACGCCATCCATTGCTGACGGGCGTGTGCCTCTGGTGCTTGAGCTTTTATCGCCTGCGCATCGGCCGTTACAGATTACGCGCGATCTGGGAGCGTTCTGGGCCGGGAGCTATCGCGAGGTGCAGAAAGAAATGAAGGGGCGTTACCCGAAGCACGTCTGGCCGGACGATCCGGCAAATACGGCGCCGACGCGGCGCACGAAGAAATATTCGTAGGGGAAGTGCGGCCTGATGCCCTTACCCCGGCCCTCTCCCACGGGAATAGGGCGAAAAAACTAAAAACGGCAACTAGTGTTACCGTTTTGCTTTTGTTTTGAGAGATTTCTTCTTTCACCGCCGGGTGGAAGAAAAGAGAATCTGGCCTTTGCGCCTGAATGTTGCGGAGAAAAAGCATGGCGGGGAATGACCGCGAGCCAATAGGACGTAAGGGTAAACCTGCGCGTCCGGCGAAAGAGAAAATCAGCCGTCGTCGCCTTAGAGATGAGGATTATGACGATGACTATGAAGACGACGATGAGGATCAAGAACCTATGCCGCGTAAAGGGAAAGGCAAAGGGCGCAAGCCTCGTGGCAGACGCGGATGGTTCTGGCTGCTGCTGAAGCTGTTCATTGTATTTATTGCCCTGATGGCGATCTACGGTGTGTATCTGGATCAAAAGATCCGCAGCCGTATCGACGGAAAAGTCTGGCAGTTGCCAGCGGCAGTGTATGGCCGCATGGTGAACCTTGAGCCAGATATGTCCATCAGCAAGAATGAAATGGTCAAGCTGCTGGAAGCCACGCAGTACCGCCAGGTGACGAAGATGACGCGTCCTGGCGAGTTTACCGTGCAGGCGAAAAGCATCGAAATGATTCGCCGTCCGTTTGATTTCCCGGACAGCAAAGAGGGGCAGGTGCGTGCGCGCCTGACTTTTGATGGCGATCATCTGGAAACCATCGAGAACCTGGACAGCAACCGTCAGTTTGGTTTCTTCCGACTCGATCCGCGCCTGATCACCATGCTCTCCTCGCCAAACGGCGAGCAGCGTCTGTTTGTCGCGCGTAACGGTTTCCCGGATCTGCTGGTGGATACTCTGCTCGCCACCGAAGACCGTCACTTCTATGAGCATGACGGCGTTAGCCTGTATTCCATTGGCCGTGCGGTTCTGGCAAACCTGACTGCCGGTCGCACCGTGCAGGGGGCAAGTACCCTGACTCAGCAGCTGGTGAAAAACCTGTTCCTCTCCAGCGAACGCTCTTACTGGCGTAAAGCTAACGAAGCGTACATGGCTGTGCTGATGGACGCCCGCTACAGCAAAGATCGTATTCTTGAGCTGTATATGAACGAGGTGTATCTCGGTCAGAGCGGCGATAACGAGATCCGTGGTTTCCCGCTGGCGAGCCTGTATTACTTTGGTCGTCCGGTAGAAGAGCTGAGCCTCGATCAGCAGGCATTGCTGGTGGGCATGGTAAAAGGCGCGTCGATTTACAACCCGTGGCGTAATCCGAAGCTGGCGCTTGAACGTCGTAATCTGGTTCTGCGTTTGCTGCAGCAGCAGCAGGTCATCGATCAGGAATTGTATGACATGCTGAGCGCACGTCCGCTGGGCGTACAGCCGCGCGGTGGCGTGATCTCCCCGCAGCCTGCGTTTATGCAGATGGTGCGTCAGGAGCTGCAAGCGAAGCTGGGCGATAAAGTGAAAGATCTCTCCGGCGTGAAGATCTTTACCACCTTTGACTCGGTTGCGCAGGATGCGGCGGAAAAAGCCGCTGTCGATGGCATTCCGGTGCTGAAAAAACAGCGTAAGTTGAGCGATCTGGAAACCGCGATGGTCGTGGTTGACCGCTACAGCGGCGAAGTGCGCGCAATGGTCGGCGGTGCGGAGCCGCAGTTTGCGGGCTACAACCGTGCGATGCAGGCGCGTCGTTCGATTGGCTCTCTGGCAAAACCGGCGACCTATCTGACGGCACTTAGCCAGCCGAATCAGTATCGACTGAATACCTGGATTGCCGATGCGCCGATTGCGCTGCGTCAGCCAAACGGCCAGGTGTGGTCCCCGCAGAACGACGATAAACAGTTCAGCGGTCAGGTGATGCTGGTGGATGCGCTGACTCGCTCGATGAACGTCCCGACGGTGAACCTCGGGATGGCGCTGGGTCTGCCGGCGATCACCGACACCTGGCAGAAGCTGGGGGTACCGAAAGATCAGCTGCATCCGGTTCCGGCGATGATTCTGGGTGCGTTGAACCTGACGCCGATTGAAGTGGCGCAGGCGTTCCAGACCATCGCCAGCGGCGGTAATCGCGCTCAGCTTTCTGCCGTGCGTTCGGTGATTTCTGAAGACGGTTCGGTGCTGTACCAAAGCTTCCCGCAGGCGGAGCGTGCGGTTCCGGCTCAGGCGGCTTACATGACGCTCTGGACCATGCAGCAAGTTGTGCAGCGCGGTACGGGCCGCCAGTTGGGCGCGAAATATCCTGGCCTGCATCTGGCGGGTAAAACCGGGACCACCAACAACAACGTGGATACCTGGTTTGCGGGTATCGACGGTCGTGAAGTGGTGATTACCTGGGTAGGGCGCGACAACAACCAGCCGACCAAACTGTATGGTGCCAGCGGCGCGATGTCGATTTATCAACGCTACCTGACTAACCAGTCACCGGTCCCGCTCAATCTGACGGCTCCGGAAGATGTGGTGGATATGGGCGTCGATGAATCCGGTAACTTCGTGTGTGGCGGCGGGATGCGTTCACTGCCGGTCTGGACGGACAACCCGGACTCTCTTTGCCAGCAAAGCCAACCGGAACAGCCGACAGGCAATCCGTTTGAGCAATCTTCTCAGCCTCAACAGCAGCAGCCTCAACAGCAGCCGCAGAATGAGAAGAAAGACAGCGACGGCGTAGCCGGCTGGATCAAAGATATGTTTGGCGGAAACTAAGTCAGCCAATTCCCTCTCCTGCGGGAGAGGGAATTTATTCACGCATACAGAACATATTCCTAACCCTTATTTAATCCTGCTTTAACTCCCCATTTTCCCTCTGGTTATTTCTTAAACCCTCAATTCTTGTAGGGCCGCTTATTGCTTGCTATGCCGCCAGCGTTTCGCATATTATTCTGCGGTCATAATAATAATTCTCGTTTACGTTATCATTCACTCTTTAATCAGAGATATACCAATGGCGCTCAAAACTGCTCAGCCAATGAATTCTTCGCTGCGTAAAATCGCAGTCGTTGTAGCCACAGCGGTAAGCGGCATGTCGACTTTTGCACATGCGGCAGAAACCACCCAAAAAGAAGACACCATTACGGTGACCGCGGCTCCGGCAGCACAAGAAAGTGCATGGGGACCGGCGGCAACTATCGCGGCACGTCAGTCCGCAACCGGCACCAAAACCGATACCCCTATTCAAAAAGTTCCGCAGTCTATTTCTGTGGTGACCGCCGAAGAGATGGCTTTGCATCAGCCACGTTCGGTGAAAGAGGCGTTGAGCTATACCCCAGGCGTGGCGGTTGGCACGCGTGGCGCATCAAACACCTATGACTATCTGGTGATTCGCGGATTTGCGGCCGATGGTCAGAGCCAGAACAACTACCTCGACGGTATGAAGATGCAGGGCAACTTCTATAACGACGCGGTGATTGACCCTTATATGCTGGAGCGCGCTGAAATCATGCGTGGTCCGGTCTCCGTGCTGTACGGAAAAAGCAGCCCTGGCGGTTTGCTGAACATGGTAAGTAAGCGTCCGACCACGGAACCGCTGAAAGAGATCCAGTTCAAAATGGGCACCGATAGCCTGTTCCAGACCGGCTTTGACTTCAGCGATGCCATTGATGATGACGGCGTGTACTCCTACCGCCTGATCGGTCTGGCGCGATCCAATAATGCCCAACAGAAGGGTGCGGAAGAGCAGCGTTACGCCATCGCGCCATCGTTCTCCTGGCGCCCGGATGATAAAACCAACTTCACTTTCCTCTCTTACTTCCAGAATGAGCCGGAAACGGGCTATTACGGCTGGTTGCCAAAAGAGGGGACGGTCGAGCCGCTGCCAAACGGCAATCGTCTGCCGACTGATTTCAACGAAGGTGCGAAGAACAATACCTACTCCCGTAACCAGAAAATGGTTGGGTACAGCTTCGATCACGAATTCAACGATACCTTCACGGTGCGTCAGAACCTGCGTTACTCGCAAGTTAACGTGTCGCAGAATAGCGTGTACGGTTATGGCGTCTGTACCGATCCGGCGAATGTGGGCAGCAAACAGTGTGCGGCCTTAGCACCAGCGGACAAAGGCCATTATCTGGCGCGCAGATACGTTGTTGATGATGAAAAATTGCAAAACTTCACCGTCGACACACAATTGCAGAGCAAATTTGCAACCGGATCTGTGGACCACACTCTGCTGACGGGCGTTGACTTTATGCGTATGCGTAATGACATCAACTCCTGGTTCGGTTACGACGATTCCGTGCCGCTGCTGGATCTCTACAATCCGGTGAGGACCGATTTCGATTTCAACTCGAAAGACCCGGTGACTTCCCGTCCATATCAGATTCTAAACCGCCAGAAACAAACGGGCCTGTATGTTCAGGATCAGGCGCAGTGGGATAAAGTATTGGTGACTCTGGGCGGCCGTTACGACTGGGCCAATCAGGACTCCTACAACCGTGTATATAACACAACGTCCACGCGTAACGATACTCAGTTCACCTGGCGTGGCGGTGTTAACTACCTGTTTGATAATGGCGTAACGCCTTACTTCAGCTATAGCGAATCTTTCGAACCAGCTTCACTAACTGATGCTCAGGGGAAACTGTTCTCCCCGTCGAAAGGCAAGCAATACGAAGCCGGCGTGAAATATGTGCCGAGCGATCGTCCTATCGTGCTGACCGGCGCGGTCTACCAGCTGACCAAAACCAACAACCTGATGGCCGACCCGGCAGGCTCATTCTTCTCGGTTGAAGGCGGTGAAATTCGTTCACGCGGCGTTGAACTCGAAGCGAAAGCGGCATTGTCTGCCAGTGTTAATGTGGTCGGTTCTTATACCTATACGGATGCTGAGTACACCACGGACACCAACTACAAAGGCAACACGCCAGCGCAGGTGCCAAAACATATGGCTTCTCTGTGGGGCGATTACACCTTCTTTGATGGTGCGCTGTCTGGCCTGACCCTGGGTACCGGCGGACGCCTCACCGGCTCCAGCTATGGCGACCCGGCGAACTCCTTCAAAGTGGGCAGCTACACCGTTGTCGATGCCCTGGTACGCTACGATCTGGCACGCTTCGGTATGGCCGGCTCCAACGTAGCGGTTCACGTCAACAACCTGCTGGATCGTGAATACGTCGCAAGCTGCTTCAACACCTACGGCTGCTTCTGGGGTGCTGAACGCCAGGTTGTTGCCACGGCGACCTTCCGCTTCTAATCTCTCTTTGGGCACGGTTCGCCGTGCCCTTTAACAAGTTGGCCACTATGCAGGAAAATAAAACGCACTCCGATACTACGTTTGCGCTTGATAACACCTCCTTTCGCGTTCCTGGACGCACGCTGCTGCATCCGCTCTCTTTGACATTCCCTGTCGGCAAAGTCACGGGCCTTATCGGTCATAACGGTTCGGGTAAATCCACATTGCTTAAAATGCTGGGGCGTCATCAGCCACCGTCCGAAGGCGAGATTTTGCTTGATGGACAACCGCTGGAGAGCTGGAACAGCAAGGCCTTTGCACGCAAGGTGGCTTATCTGCCGCAGCAACTGCCGCAAGCAGAAGGGATGACCGTGCGTGAACTGGTGGCGATTGGGCGTTATCCATGGCACGGTGCGCTCGGGCGTTTTGGCGTGGCCGACAGAGAAAAAGTGGAAGAGGCAATAACGCTGGTGGGGTTAAAACCGCTGGCGCATCGTCTGGTGGATAGTCTGTCTGGCGGCGAACGTCAGCGGGCGTGGATTGCGATGCTGGTGGCGCAGGACAGTAACTGCCTGCTGCTGGACGAACCCACGTCGGCGCTGGATATCGCGCATCAGGTGGATGTGCTGGCGCTAATTCATCGTTTAAGCCAGCAGCGTGGCCTGACGGTGATTGCCGTTCTGCATGATATCAACATGGCCGCGCGCTACTGCGATTATCTGGTGGCCCTTCGCGGCGGCGAGATGATTGCGCAAGGTACGCCTTCTGAGCTGATGCGTGGTGAAACGCTGGAGCAGATATACGGCATTCCAATGGGTATTCTGCCTCATCCAGCAGGGGCTGCACCGGTGAGCTTTGTGTACTGATGCTGGATTCTACTTTGATCAGTCGCCGTCGCTTACTGACGGCTATAGCGCTTTCGCCACTGCTGTTTAAAATGGGTAACGCCCGGGCGGCAGCGATAGACCCGCATCGTATTGTGGCGCTGGAGTGGTTGCCGGTGGAGCTGATGCTGGCGCTGGGCGTCACGCCCTATGGCGTGGCCGATATTCCTAATTACACCCTGTGGGTGAACGAGCCGAAGCTGCCTGCGTCGGTCATCGACATCGGTCTGCGCACCGAGCCCAATCTCGAACTTCTGACGCAGATGAAGCCCTCCTTTTTGGTCTGGTCTGCGGGCTACGGCCCCTCTCCTGAGACGCTGGCACGCATTGCGCCGGGGCAGGGATTTGCCTTTAGCGACGGTAAAAAACCGTTAGCCATGGCGCGTCACTCGCTGACCGAAATGGCACAACTGCTGGATAAAGAGAGTGCGGCGACTCAGCATCTCGATCACTTCGACAGTTTTATCGACTCCCTTAAACCGCGTTTCGCTGGCCGTGGCGACCGTCCTCTGCTGATGGTGACCCTGCTGGATGCCCGCCATGTGTTGGTGTTTGGCAAAAACTGCCTGTTCCAGGAAGTGCTCGATCGCTTCGGTATCCGCAACGCCTGGGAAGGGGAGATGACCTTCTGGGGCAGTACGGCGATCGGGATCGATCGCCTCGTGCAATTCCGCGATGTGGATGTGCTCTGTTTTGATCATGGAAATGAACGTGAGATGCAAACGCTGATGGCGACCCCGCTGTGGCAGGCGATGCCGTTCGTCCGTGCGCAGCGTTTCTATCGCGCGCCTGCGGCCTGGTTCTACGGTGCGACCCTCTCGGCGATGCACTTCGCCCGGCTGCTTGATGGCGCGCTGGGAGGCAAGGCATGAAATCACGGTTCGCGCTTTTCCCGACGCTGCTTTTGACCGTTGTCTTCATTGCGGCGCTGCTCTTAACCTGGAGCAATCTGTCGGTTGCGCTGCCGCGCGCGCAGTGGGGCCAGGCCTTTGCTGTACCGGATATGGATAATATTCAGCAAATGCTGTTCCACTACAGCCTGTTGCCCCGGCTGGCGATTTCATTGCTGGTGGGCGCGGGGCTGGGGCTGGTCGGGGTGTTGTTCCAGCAGGTGTTACGCAATCCGCTGGCGGAACCGACGACGCTCGGCGTCGCCACCGGCGCGCAGCTTGGGATCACGATTACCACGCTGTGGGCGCTGCCCGGTGCGTTGACCAGCCAGTTTGCTGCCCTGGCGGGGGCCTGTGTGGTGGGCGCGCTGGTGTTTGGCGTGGCCTGGGGGAAACGTCTTTCTCCGGTGACGCTGATTCTGGCCGGGCTGGTGGTGAGCCTTTACTGTGGCGCCATTAATCAGCTGCTGGTGCTGTTCCATCACGATGAGCTGCAAAGCATGTTTCTGTGGAGTACCGGGACGCTCACGCAGACGGACTGGAGCATCGTACAACGCCTGTGGCCGCAGCTGATTGGCGGTGTGGTACTCACCCTGCTGCTGTTGCGTCCGCTGACGCTGATGGGCCTTGACGATGGCGTGGCCCGCAATCTGGGTCTGGCGCTTTCTCTGGCTCGCCTTGCGGCGCTGACGCTGGCGATTGTCCTCAGCGCGCTGCTGGTGAATGCGGTCGGGATTATCGGCTTTATCGGGCTGTTTGCGCCGCTGCTGGCGAAGATGCTGGGCGCGCGCCGCCTGCTGTCGCGTCTGATTTTAGCGCCGCTGATTGGAGCGCTGATCCTGTGGCTTTCCGATCAAATTATTCTCTGGCTGGCACGCGTCTGGATGGAGGTCTCCACCGGTTCCGTCACCGCGCTGATTGGTGCGCCGCTTCTGCTGTGGCTACTGCCACGTCTGCGGAGTATGAGCGCGCCGGCGATGGATGCCGGGGACAAAGTCTATGCCGAACGTCAGCATATTCAGTGGTTTGTTTTTGCAGGTCTTATCGCGCTGCTGGTTGTCGCCTGTGTTGCGCTTTCACTGGGGCGCGATGCCAGCGGCTGGCACTGGGCTACCGGCCCAATGCTGGATGAGCTGTTGCAGTGGCGATGGCCGCGCATTTTCTCGGCGCTGATTGCCGGGGTGATGCTGGCGGTGGCCGGTTGTATCATCCAGCGGCTGACCGGTAATCCGATGGCCAGCCCCGAAGTGCTGGGCATTAGCTCGGGGGCGGCGTTTGGCGTGGTGTTGATGCTGTTCTTTGTGCCGGGTGATGCGTTTGGCTGGCTGATGCCGGCGGGCAGTATCGGGGCGGCTGTGACGCTGATGATCATCATGATCGCCGCCGGGCGCGGGGGCTTTTCACCGCATCGAATGTTGCTGGCCGGGATGGCGCTGAGCACGGCATTTACCATGCTGCTGATGATGCTGCAGGCCAGCGGCGATCCGCGCATGGCGCAGATCCTGACGTGGATATCCGGATCGACCTACAACGCAACGGCCGCTCAGGTGGTTCACAGTGGGATCGCAATGGTGCTGTTGCTGGCGATGACCCCGTTGTGTCGGCGCTGGATGACCATTTTGCCGCTGGGCGGTGAAACGGCTCGGGCGGTTGGGATCGCACTGGCGCCATCGCGCGTGGGGCTGTTGCTGCTGGCCGCCTGCCTGACCGCGGTCGCAACCCTGACCATCGGCCCGTTGAGCTTTATCGGTCTGATGGCTCCGCACATTGCGCGCATGATGGGTTTCCGCCGCACGATGCCGCACATCGTTATGTCGGCGCTCACCGGGGGGATTATGTTGGTCATCGCTGACTGGCTGGGCAGAATGGTGCTATTCCCGTATCAGATTCCGGCAGGGCTGTTATCAACCTTTATCGGTGCGCCGTACTTTATCTATTTGCTGAGGAAGCAGAGCAGATAAAAAAGCGGCAGCCGGGAGGCTGCCGCTTGGAGTGTTTTCGCCCTCTTCCCGTGGGGGAGGGCATCAGGCCGCACCCATCAGAGCTTCGCAAATACCTTACGCGCGGCGTCGATGGTGTTGTTGATATCTTCTGCGCTGTGCGCAACCGACATAAAGCCCGCTTCAAACGCCGACGGCGCCAGATAGACACCCTCTTCCAGCATCAGATGGAAGAAACGCTTAAAGCGCTCAACGTCGCATTTCACCACGTCCTGATAGCGGGTCACGGTTTTCGCGTCGGTGAAGAAGATCCCGAACATCCCGCCAACATGATTCACAACCAGCGGAATACCCGCTTCTTCAGCGGCTTGCAGCAGGCCATTCGCCAGCTGGGTGGTCAGTTCGGTCAGCGTTTCGTGAATACCGGGCTGGGCCACTTCGGTCAGACAGGCAAAGCCCGCGGCCATCGCAATCGGGTTACCGGAAAGCGTACCCGCCTGATAGACCGGGCCGGTTGGAGCCAGAGCTTCCATGACGTCTCTGCGTCCGCCAAATGCGCCCACCGGCATACCGCCGCCGATGATTTTGCCCAGACAGGTCAGATCAGGCACCACGTCGTAGTAAGACTGTGCGCCCGCCAGTGCGACGCGGAAACCGGTCATCACTTCGTCGATAATCAGCAGCGCGCCAAACTCGTCGCACAGCGCGCGCAGACCCGGCAGGAAATCCGGCTGCGGCGGAATACAGTTCATGTTACCCGCGACCGGTTCCACAATGATGCAGGCGATTTCTTGCGGATATTGCTCGAACGCCGCGCGCACGGTCGACAGATCGTTATAAGTACAGGTCAGGGTATGTTTAGCGAAGTCAGCAGGCACGCCCGGTGAGTTTGGCTGGCCGAGAGTCAGAGCACCAGAACCGGCTTTCACCAGCAGGCAGTCGGCGTGGCCGTGGTAACAGCCTTCGAATTTGATAATTTTATCGCGACCGGTAAAGCCGCGCGCCAGACGGATGGCGCTCATCGTCGCTTCCGTCCCGGAGTTCACCATGCGCACCATATCCATGGTCGGCACCAGTTCGGTGACCAGCTCGGCCATTTTAACTTCCATCTCGGTCGGCGCACCGAAGCTCAAACCGCGCTGTGCCGCTTCAATAACCGCATTGCGAATGGTCGGGTGGTTATGACCCAGCACCATTGGACCCCAGGAGCCGACGTAATCAACATAGGCTTTGCCGTCGACATCGTACAGATACGCGCCGTCCGCACGTTCAATAAACAGCGGAGTTCCGCCCACGCCGGTAAAGGCACGAACGGGAGAGTTCACCCCGCCCGGGATAAGCTCACGTGCAGCACTGTAGAGGTTTTCTGACTTACTCATAGCGTCGTTCCTGGTTCGTAGAAAAGAGTTAAGCCAACTATTCTAAGGGATTCGCCGAAGGTTATAAAATTTTTGCCCTCATGATCCTGAACAATTGTTTAGGATTTTTCAGGCGACGAACGGCGTCAGGGGCATTAAAATCCCTGCGTTATTTGTATGACTAATAAAAGAACCCGTGATGACAGCAGAAAATTCCTCTTTCGAAGAGCAGCAGTTTGCTCGTACACGACGCCGGGCCAGCCTCCGGCGTTTGCTCAATCGCGATAAAACACCGCTGTTGATCCTGGTGATGTCGGCGGTGGTGGGTACTCTGGCAGGCCTGGTGGGCGTTGCGTTTGAGAAAGCCGTGAATGCGATACAAAACCTGCGTATCGGGACGCTGGCGGAGCAGGCTGCGAACCCGTGGCTACTGTGGCCGCTAGCCTTTGGGGTATCGGCTGTTCTGGCGATGATTGGCTATTATCTGGTACGCAAATTTGCGCCAGAAGCGGGCGGCTCCGGTATCCCTGAAATTGAAGGGGCGCTGGAGGAGTTGCGCCCGGTTCGCTGGTGGCGCGTGATCCCTGTTAAATTCATTGGAGGACTGGGCACGCTGGGGGCTGGCATGGTGCTGGGGCGCGAAGGCCCAACGGTACAGCTGGGTGGCAATATCGGACGAATGGTGGCGGATCTGTTTCGGATGCGGGACGCTGAAGCGCGTCATACGCTGCTGGCGACCGGGGCCGCTGCCGGTCTTTCCGCCGCATTTAACGCTCCGCTGGCTGGCATCCTGTTTATCATCGAAGAGATGCGGTCGCAGTTCCGCTATAACCTTATTTCGATCAAAGCGGTTTTCACCGGCGTGATTATGTCGAGCATCGTATTCCGCATTTTTAACGGTGAAGGGGCGGTGATTGAGGTTGGAAAGCTCACTAACGCGCCGGTGAATACGCTCTGGCTGTATCTGATTCTGGGGATGATTTTCGGAATCGTTGGGCCGCTGTTTAATACCCTGGTGCTGCGCACGCAGGATATGTTCCAGCGCATTCACGGTGGAAATATC
Organism: Lelliottia sp. CFBP8978; assembly: GCF_034046055.2. Taxonomy (NCBI): domain Bacteria; kingdom Pseudomonadati; phylum Pseudomonadota; class Gammaproteobacteria; order Enterobacterales; family Enterobacteriaceae; genus Lelliottia; species Lelliottia sp. CFBP8978. The sequence continues at coordinate 856,834 of NZ_CM188253.1, forward strand.
ACTAAATGGGTGTTGGTGGGCGGTCTGCTCGGCGGGCTGTGTGGGATCCTGGGGCTGATCGAGCCTGAAGCGGCAGGCGGCGGGTTTAGTCTGATTCCCATTGCCGCTGCGGGAAATTTTAGCATCGGCATGCTGTTGTTTCTGTTTATCACCCGCGTGATCACGACGCTGCTGTGTTTTTCTTCGGGCGCGCCGGGGGGAATATTTGCTCCCATGCTGGCGCTCGGTACGCTGCTTGGCACGGCGTTTGGCATGGCGGCGGCTGTGAGTTTCCCGGCCTATAATCTTGAGGCGGGAACCTTTGCCATCGCCGGAATGGGGGCGTTATTGGCCGCTTCTTTACGTGCGCCATTAACCGCCATTCTGTTGGTTCTGGAAATGTCTGACAATTATCAGCTCATTTTGCCAATGATCATTACTTGCCTCGGCGCGACACTATTAGCCCAATTCCTGGGTGGAAAGCCGCTATACTCCACCATTCTTGCCCGCACCCTGGCAAAGCAAGAGTCTGAGCGAGCCGGGCAGCAGAATACTTGAATGAATTACCAGGGTATTAGATAATGAAAAAAAGAATTGGATGTTTTTTAATCCGATTCAGTAGCAGTATTCATGGGAGCAAAAAATGAGTGATGACGTAGCGCTGCCGTTGCAGTTTACCGAAGCAGCAGCCATAAAAGTGAAAAGCCTGATTGCCGATGAGAACAATCCGGAGCTGAAACTGCGTGTTTATATTACTGGCGGCGGTTGCAGCGGCTTCCAGTATGGCTTTACCTTTGACGATCAAATCAACGATGGTGATATGACCATCGAGAAGCAGGGCGTCGCGCTGGTCGTTGACCCGATGAGCCTGCAATATCTGGTCGGTGGCGCGGTAGATTATACCGAAGGCCTGGAAGGTTCTCGCTTTGTGGTGACCAACCCGAATGCGAAAAGCACCTGCGGATGCGGCTCTTCGTTCAGCATCTGATTTTCCAGGGGCGTGCGGCCAGATGCCCTCACCCCGGTCCTCTTCCTGTGTGAGAGGACGCGAATATCAAAAACGGCAGCCTGATGAGGTTGCCGTTTTGTTTTTTATCGCCCCTGTTCGTCCAGTGCAAACGTCGGCAATTTTAAATGCCAGCGTATCGCCGCCAGACGAATCACCAGCGTGACGACCATCCCGATCATCGCCGCCGTTTCCAGTTCTACGCCAAAAGTGTAAAACGCCGTCGCATGGACAATGCCGCCGATAATACAGGCGGTGGCGTAGATCTCGGTTCGCAGGATCATCGGCACTTCGCGCGCCAGAATATCGCGTATGATCCCGCCGCCGACGCCGGTCAATACGCCCATGCAGATGGCCACCAGCGGACCCGTACCCGCCATGAAGGCTTTATTGACGCCAATTCCGACAAACACCGCCAGTCCGACGGCATCCAGCACCGGAAGGATCCATTTGGGTAAACGACGAGGTTGACGAACCAGCACGATCGTCAGCAGGCACGTCACCATCGCGACCACCAGATCTGTGGGATCTTTGACCCAAAAAACCGGACCGTGATCGAGCGCCATATCGCGGATCGTTCCTCCGCCTACCGCCGTCACCACGCCGAGTACTAACACACCGAACGGATCCATGCGCAGTTTCCCTGCGAGCAATACGCCGGAAATGGCAAAAACGGCTGTGCCAAGGATATCCAGCCAGTAAACGAGCATCTTCACATCCTCGAATAGTGAGGGGCCAAATTAATGACTCTGAGCGAGCGCGGCGCAGAGTTGTTTTGCGGCGAGGATAATACGCGGGCTTGCGCGTTCAAACCAGTCGTTGTGTAGCGGAATAACCGGGATTTTTAGCTGGCTTTGCCAAAATTTTTCGATTTTAGGAATGTCGCTCGCATTCCCGACGACGACGATCGCCTGGGGCTGACGTGCGAGCACCTGTTCGCGGCTGACCTGCGGCCAGGGCACACGGCTTGCGGCAAAGATATTTTCACCGCCGCACACTTCCAGAACCTGATTCTGAATAGAGCCTTTGCCGGTGGTAAAAAGTGGCTGAGTGCCAAACTGCAGGAATACCCGCTTTTTCGTCGGCGTGTCATATTCTGCTTTCAGCGCAGCATAGTCGTTAAGCAGTTGCTGTGCGGCCTGCTGGGCCTTTATCGGCGCAGGACTCCAGGCGGCCAGATCGCGTAACGCCTGTGCCACTTGCTCAATGCTGATGGCATCGACCCACAGCACTTTTATACCCAGCGAAGAGAGTTGATTGACCTGCCGTTCAGCATTGCCTCCGCGCCAGGCCAGCACCAGGTCCGGTTTTAGCGCCACGATGCGCTCAAGATTCATCCCTTGCCAGGTTGAAACCTGCTCGATCTTTTGCGCCTCGGGCGGATAGTCGGAAAAGCTGCTGACGCCAACGGGCGTGATCCCGGCGGCAAAGGCCAGCTCAGTGTTGGCGGGAGAGAGAGTAATGACACGCGGCGCAGCAAGAAGCCACGCCGGAGCAAGCAGAGACAGGGCGACCAGCGCCCTTAACAACTTAGCCACGCGCCAGTTTCTGAACCAGCGTCTCCACCATGATGGTGGACTGTTTCGCGGCAACGGCGAGGAATTCGTCAAAGCTCAGGTGAGATTGCTGGTCGGCCACGTCGGAGATGGCGCGAACCACCACAAACGGCACGCTGAAGTTATGGCAAACGTGCGCAATGGCTGTCGCTTCCATCTCAACGGCAACTGCCTGCGGGAAGTTGTGACGGATTTTTGCCAGACCGACTGAACCGTTGATGAAGGCGTCGCCGCTGACAATCAGGCCGCGCACGGCGTTCAGGTTCAGTTCGGCAATGCAGCTTTCCGCCGCCGCTACCAGTTTATCGTCGGCTTTAAAGCCTGCCGGACAGCCCGGAAGCTGGCCGTACTCATAACCGAAAGCGGTGACATCGGCATCGTGATAGCGTGCTTCATCAGAGACCACGATATCGCCCACTTTCAGCGTCGGGGCCAGACCGCCAGCAGAACCGGTATTGATGATAACGTCTGGCTTGCAGCGCTCCAGCAACAGCGTCGCGCCCAGCGCAGCAGCCACTTTACCGATGCCTGATTTCAGCAGAGCAACCTCAGTTCCATTCAGCAGGCCAGTGTAGATTTCACAGCCGCCGAGAGAGAGAGTCTGACAGTTCTCAATTTTGTCACGCAGCAGCGTAACTTCTTCTTCCATTGCACCAATAATGCCGATTTTCATAGATTTACTCGCGATGTGCCTTGTTAAGATGCATAGTCTATCATGCGGTTAAGGGGAAACGCATTCTCACGCGGGGGAGCACATGGCACCAATTGATTTTCGGCATAAAATAAACTGGCATCGTCGTTTCCGTTCTCCTCAAGGGGAGAAGAGTGAACACGAGATCCTGCGCATCTTTGAAAGCGATCGCGGGCGTATCATTAACTCTCCTGCGATCCGTCGTTTGCAGCAAAAAACCCAGGTGTTCCCGCTCGAACGTAATGCCGCCGTCCGCACGCGCCTGACCCACTCAATGGAAGTGCAGCAGGTAGGGCGCTACATTGCCAAAGAAATTCTGAGCCGTCTCAAAGAGCAGCGCTTGCTGGAGACGTATGGCCTGGATGAGCTGACCGGCCCGTTTGAAAGCATCGTTGAGATGGCCTGTCTGATGCATGACATCGGCAATCCGCCGTTTGGCCATTTTGGGGAAGCCGCGATTAACGACTGGTTTAAACAGCGCCTTTTCCCTGGCGATGCGGTAAGCCAACCGCACAGTGATGACCGCTGTATCGTCAGATCGTTATGTCTGCGAGAAGGCGAGGAGCCCCTAAACGATTTGCGGCGTAAAGTGCGCCAGGATCTTTGCCAGTTCGAAGGCAATGCACAGGGAATCAGGCTGGTGCACTCCCTGATGCGAATGAATCTGACATGGGCACAGGTGGGCTGCATTCTTAAATATACTCGTCCGGCCTGGTGGATCGGCGATCCGCCCGCCTCGCACAGCTATTTAATGAAAAAGCCCGGCTATTATTTGTCTGAAGAAGTCTATATTGAGCGCCTGCGTAAAGAACTTTCTCTCACGCCCCATGGCCGCTTTCCATTGACGTGGATTATGGAAGCCGCTGATGATATTTCTTATTGCGTGGCGGATCTGGAAGACGCCGTTGAAAAAAGAATATTTAGCGTCGAGGAACTTTATCAGCATCTTTATGACGCCTGGGGAGAACATGAAAAAGGTTCATTGTTCTCACAAGTTGTCGAAAATGCCTGGGAAAAGTCGCGCTCAAATTCGCTCAGTCGTAGCACTGAAGATCAGTTCTTTATGTATTTGCGGGTCAACACGCTGAATAAACTGGTGCCCTACGCGGCTGCTCGTTTTATAGACAATCTACCCGCCATTTTTAACGGTGAGTTTAATCACGCACTACTGGAAGATGACAGTGATTTTAGCCAACTTCTTGAGTTGTATAAGCATGTTGCCATGCGCCATGTCTTCAGCCATCCGGACGTTGAACAGCTGGAATTACAGGGGTATCGGGTGATCAGCGGCTTGCTGGAAATCTATCGACCATTACTGCAATTATCGGTAGAGGATTTCACCGAGCTGGTGGAAAAAGATCGCGTGAAACGTTTACCCATTGAGTCGCGGTTGTTGCATAAACTCTCGACGCGTCATCGTCTTGCCTATGTCGAGGCAGTCAGTAAAATGGATCGCCATTCAGCACAATGGCCGATTCTGGAATATTATTATCGTTGTCGATTGATTCAGGACTATATCAGTGGAATGACCGATTTGTATGCATGGGATGAATACCGTCGGCTGATGGCTGTGGAATAACGGATAAGTTTTGTAAAGACCGCCAATAAATTTTTACTTTTTGCAGAACCTTAATTCCGGAACTTCGCGCTATAAAATGAATCTGATGTACACAGCAATTTTGCGTTATCTGTAAATCGAGATTGAGAACATGAAAAAAACCACATTAGCAATGAGTGCACTGGCTCTGAGTTTAGGTTTAGCGTTGTCCCCTTTGTCTGCCAGCGCAGCAGAGACCGCCTCTTCGGCCACGACCGCGCAGCAAATGCCAAGCCTGGCACCGATGCTCGAAAAAGTGATGCCATCGGTGGTGAGTATTAACGTTGAAGGAAGTACAACGGTTAATACACCGCGCATGCCGCGCAACTTCCAGCAGTTCTTTGGCGATAACTCCCCGTTCTGTCAGGAAGGTTCTCCATTCCAGAACTCACCATTCTGTCAGGGTGGTGGGGCAGGTGATGACAGCGGTCCCGGCAATGACGGTGGTCAACAGCAAAAGTTCATGGCACTGGGTTCGGGCGTGATTATTGACGCAGCGAAAGGCTATGTCGTGACCAACAACCACGTTGTCGACAATGCCAGCACCATTAAAGTACAGCTGAGCGATGGTCGTAAGTTCGATGCCAAAGTGGTGGGTAAAGATCCGCGCTCTGATATCGCCCTGATTCAGATTCAGGATCCGAAAAACCTGACGGCAATTAAGCTTGCTGATTCAGATGCCCTGCGCGTAGGTGATTACACTGTGGCCATCGGTAACCCGTTTGGTCTGGGTGAAACCGTTACCTCGGGTATTGTTTCGGCACTGGGTCGTAGCGGCCTGAACGCTGAAAATTATGAAAACTTTATCCAGACCGATGCGGCAATTAACCGCGGTAACTCCGGCGGTGCGCTGGTGAACCTGAATGGCGAGCTGATCGGTATCAACACCGCGATCCTGGCGCCTGACGGTGGCAACATCGGTATCGGTTTTGCTATCCCAAGCAACATGGTTAAAAACCTGACGGGTCAAATGGTTGAATTTGGCCAGGTGAAACGCGGTGAGCTGGGCATTCTGGGAACTGAGCTGAACTCTGAGCTGGCAAAAGCGATGAAAGTCGACGCGCAGCGCGGTGCCTTTGTCAGCCAGGTGATGCCAAATTCATCCGCAGAGAAAGCAGGCATCAAAGCGGGTGACGTGATCACGACCCTGAACGGTAAGCCAATCAGCAGTTTCGCAGCGTTGCGTGCCGAAGTAGGCTCTATGCCGGTGGGAAGCAAAGTGGCGCTTGGTCTGCTGCGCGATGGTAAACCGGTGAGCGTTAACCTTGAACTGCAGCAGAGCAGCCAGAATCAGGTTGATTCCAGCTCCATCTTCAGCGGTATCGAAGGTGCGGAGATGAGCAACAAGGGTGCTGACAAAGGCGTGGTCGTCAGCAATGTGAAAGCCAATACCCCGGCTGCTCGCATTGGCCTGAAAAAAGGCGATGTCATCATCGGTGCAAACCAACAGCCGGTGAAAAACATTGCTGAGTTGCGCAAAATTCTCGACAGCAAACCGAGTGTGCTGGCGTTGAATATCCAGCGTGGCGACACAACGCTTTATCTGTTGATGCAGTAATCTCTCCAGCCCCTGTCTCACCTGAGGCAGGGGTCACTCCCTTTTCTGTGAGCTTTTCCACAAGTCCATACTTCTTCCCCTGACTTTGTGCATTCGCACAATGCGACGCCTGTTGAACTCCCCTATGCTTGAGCTCTGCTCAGAGGAGGGTTACATGGCTGGCTGGCATCTTGATACCAAAATGGCGCAGGAAATCGTGGCGCGAACCATGCGCATCATTGATACCAATATCAACGTAATGGATGCCCGTGGGCGAATCATTGGCAGTGGCGATCGTGAGCGCATTGGGGAATTGCACGAAGGCGCACTTCTGGTGCTCTCTCAGGGCCGCGTGGTAGACATCGACGACGCCGTTGCTCGACATCTGCATGGTGTGCGCCAGGGAATTAACCTGCCGCTGCGTCTGGAGGGCGAAATCGTCGGGGTGATCGGCCTGACCGGCGAACCGGAGTCTTTGCGCAAATACGGCGAGCTGGTCTGTATGACCGCTGAGATGATGCTGGAACAGTCGCGTTTGATGCATCTTTTAGCCCAGGACAGTCGTCTGCGCGAAGAGCTGGTGATGAACCTGATCCAGGCCGAGGAGCATACGCCAGCATTAACTGAATGGGCGCAGCGTCTGGGGATCGATCTCAATCAGCCGCGTGTGGTTGCGGTTATTGAAGTGGACAGCGGTCAACTGGGTGTGGATAGCGCGATGGCGGAGTTACAGCAACTGCAAAATGCGCTGGCGACGCCTGAGCGGAACAACCTGGTGGCGATTGTCTCGCTGACCGAAATGGTGGTGCTGAAACCCGCGCTGAACCCGTTTGGTCGCTGGGATGCTGAAGATCATCGTCGTCGGGTTGAGCAGTTAATCTCGCGAATGAAAGAGAATGGTCAGCTGCGGTTTCGCGTTGCGCTGGGAAACTATTTCACCGGACCGGGCAGCATTGCCCGCTCATGGCGTACGGCTCGTACCACGATGATGGTGGGCAAGCAGCGGATGCCGGAAAGTCGGGGATATTTTTACCAGGATCTTATGCTGCCCGTGTTGCTCGACAGCCTGCGAGGCGGCTGGCAAGCCAATGAGCTGGCACGGCCACTGGTTCGGCTTAAGGCGATGGATAACAACGGCTTGCTGCGCCGCACACTGCAGGCCTGGTTCCGCCATAACGTGCAGCCGCTGGCGACATCGAAAGCGCTGTTTATTCACCGCAATACGCTGGAATACCGTCTGAACCGGATATCAGAACTGACGGGGCTGGATTTGGGAAACTTTGACGACAGATTGCTGTTGTATGTAGCGCTTCAGCTTGACGAGCAGCGGTAATAAAAGCAAAACGGCAACCTCGTTGCCGTTTTTAGTGTTTTCTCCCTCTCCCTGCGGGAGAGGGCCGGGGTGAGGGCATCATACCGCACAGAGTAAAAGCAAAACGGCAACCAGGTTGCCGTTTTTAGTGTCTCCGTGGGAGAGGATTGGGGGAGTTTCAGAGCGCTTATTTATTGCGGGTCAGTTTCTCAAGATCGGCTTCAATTTCGCTGATCTTATTAGTCACGACGCTTTCCAGATGACGCAGGTCATCGAGGATCTTACGTTTGAGATCGACTTCGGTGCGATCGCGCTGGCAGATCTGATCGAGTTCGTCGATCACATAGCGCAGGTTAGGGCTGATTTCCTGAACCTCTTTATACCCCTGGCCGACGCCATCAGCGACGACGGTTTTACGTTGACGCGGGTATTTGAACTTCACGCTCTTCGCGAAAAACTCTCCTTTGTCCTTATGAAAATAGATTTTCAGAATATCGTTGTTAGCTTCCTGGCGAAGGCTGTAGCGATCGATTTCATCAGGATTGGTAATGCCCAGACTTTTCAGATTATCGTACATAGCGGTACCCTTATCTCAACATAACCTTTGAATAATTAACGAAAAAATCTCTTTTTGCCACCCTAAGATACAAAAAAAGCGGGGTTGATCCTGATTGCTCTTCGACTGCCATTAACGAACAGACAAAAAACGGAAACCTCCCTGGAAACCTGTACTCCATTTTCGCCTGCCTGCGCGCTGGCAGGGAACATTAATCTAACTCGTTTATTGTAGTTTTTGGCTACCCCGTCAAGGGGAAATCAATATAAGGATGAAATTGCTACCGTAGCCGCCATCAATAATTGTCAGTGAATAAGCCGTCGCAATGAAAAAGGGTGTTCCAGGTGTAAGTGGCTATCAGGGCCCGGCAGGAGGCTGGGGCGCAGTAAAAGCCGTCTCGGCATCGGTATTTTCGCAAAGGGCTGTTGCCCGCGATATTATCGCCATGTTTAAAATGAACCAGGTCTCCGGCTTTGACTGTCCGGGCTGTGCCTGGCCCGATCCCGGTCATCGTGCGCCGATGGAGCTGTGTGAAAACGGCGTGAAGGCGGTTTCCTGGGAAACCACCCGTAAGAAAGCCTCTCCTGAGTTTTTTAGCCGCCATCCCGTTTCGGCTCTGTGGCATTACAGCGACTATGAGCTGGAAAATGTTGGCCGTCTGACCCACCCCATGAAATATGACGCCACGACGGACCGCTGGCAGGCGGTAGAGTGGGATGTCGCGTTTCAGGAAATTGGCGAACGCCTGCGCAGCTATGATTCCCCCGAACAGGTAGAGTTTTATACATCCGGGCGTACCTCTAATGAGGCGGCCTTCCTGTACCAGCTTTTCGCGCGCGAATATGGCAGCAGCAACTTTCCTGATTGTTCCAACATGTGCCACGGCCCGACCAGTGCTGGCCTGACGCGTTCGATTGGTCTCGGCAAAGGGACAGTGGAGCTGGAGGACTTTGATCATTGCGATCTGGTGATTTGTATCGGCCATAACCCCGGCACCAACCATCCGCGTATGCTGACTACCCTGCGTGAAGTGGCAAAGCGTGGCGCGAAAATTATCTCTGTTAATCCGCTGGCGGAGCGGGGTCTTGAGCGTTTTAGCTTTCCACAAAGCCCGGGAGAGATGCTGACCGGACAGTCAACCAAACTTAGCAGCCGCTACTACCAGGTGAAAATGGGCGGGGATTCGGCGCTGCTCAAAGGGATGATGAAAGCCCTGATCGAGATGGATGAGGCCCGGGCTTTGCTAAATCAGCCGCCTTGTCTTGATCATACGTTTATTGCTGAACATACCGACGGTTATCAGGCGCTGTATGAGGATTTGCGACAGTGCAAATGGGCTGAGCTGGAGCAGGAAAGCGGGCTGACGCACAGCCAGATGGAAGATCTGGCCGACAGCTACAATAAATCCCGCGCCACCATTATCTGCTATGGCCTTGGGATCACCCAGCATAAAAATGGCACGGAAAACGTCCAGCATCTGGTTAATCTCCTGTTGCTGAAAGGCAACATGGGTAAACCCGGGGCCGGGATCTGTCCGCTGCGCGGTCACTCCAACGTGCAGGGCGATCGCTCCGTTGGGATCAACGAAGCGGCGCCGGAAGCCTTTCTAAAGCGTCTTGAGGAACATTTCTCCATCAAGGTTTCGCGCAAGCACGGGCGCTCCAGTGTGGAGAGTATTCGTGCCATAGAGCGCGGCGAGGCCAGAGCGCTTATCTGTATGGGCGGTAACCTGGCGGTGGCGATGCCGGAGCCGCAGCGTACGTTTGCGGCGATGAAAAAACTGGATCTGCAGGTGCACGTGGCGACCAAACTGAATCGTTCACATCTGCTGCTGGCGAAGCATAACTATTTGCTGCCTGCGCTGGGCAGAACCGAGCGTGACCTTCAGGCCACGGGCATCCAGTCCGTCACCGTCGAGGATTCGATGTCGATGGTGCATGCTTCCTGCGGCGCACTGAAACCCGCATCACGTTGGCTGAAATCAGAACCGGCCATTGTGGCTGAAATGGCGCGAGCCACACTGCCTCACTCCCCGGTAAGCTGGGAGGAAATGAGCGGTAACTATGCGTTGATCCGCGAGGCTATTGAAGCCGTGATCCCGGCATTTGCCGATTATAACGCCCGCATTGCGCAACCCGGCGGTTTTCGGATGGATACCCCGGCCTCGCGCCGCGAATGGCATACGTCGAATGGCAAAGCGAATTTCGTGGTGGGGCAGCGACGTGCCGTGGATCGTCAGCAGCAGCCGGACGATGCGCTGGTTCTGGCGACGCTGCGCAGTCACGACCAGTACAACACCACCATTTACGGCATGAACGATCGCTATCGCGGGATCACCGGCCGTCGGGACGTTGTTTTCCTGAGCGAAAAAGAGGCCACGCAGCGTGGACTGGTTCAGGGTGATCTGGTCAACGTGCAGGCGTTGGATGATGACGGTCAGCCAGCGGAAGGGCGGACGATGTTGGGGCTGACGGTGGTGATTTACAGCATGGCTGCCGGGTCGATTGGTGCGTATTTGCCGGAGGCGAATGTTCTGCTGTCGCTGGATGCGGTCGACGGTGAAAGTCTGACCCCAGCCTATAAAAGCGTGCCAGTCGTCATCGCCAAAGCGTAGACGCACGACCTGGAGGGTTATACCGGCATGCAAAGGCGGATCCCTGTGTATCAGATGGTTGAGGGGCGCTGAACCGGCTTATCGCGGCCCGTTAAGGCCAATATATGCCCGGGCTTTCGCAAAGGTAAAAAAAAGCACCGACGATATGATCGTTCGGTGCTTTCAATTCTGCAGCGTACGGATTAATCGATGGTGCGCAGCAGTTCGTTGATGCCGACTTTACCGCGGGTTTTCGCATCGACTTTCTTCACGATCACCGCACAGTAGAGGCTGTATTTGCCATCTTTTGAAGGCAGGTTGCCGGAAACGACAACGGAGCCCGCTGGAACGCGACCGTAATGCACTTCACCGGTTTCGCGATCGTAAATGCGGGTGCTCTGGCCGATGTAAACGCCCATGGAAATCACAGAGCCTTCTTCGACGATCACGCCTTCAACGACTTCGGAGCGCGCACCGATGAAGCAGTTGTCTTCGATGATGGTTGGGTTGGCCTGCAGTGGCTCGAGTACGCCACCGATGCCGACGCCACCGGAAAGGTGAACGTTTTTACCAATCTGCGCGCAAGAACCGACGGTTGCCCAGGTATCGACCATGGTGCCTTCGTCAACGTAGGCCCCGATGTTCACGTAAGACGGCATCAGTACGGTGTTGCGTGCAATAAATGCGCCCTGACGAACGGCCGCGGGTGGAACCACACGGAAACCTTCTTTCTGAAAACGCGCTTCGTCGTAATCAGCGAATTTCATCGGCACTTTATCGAAGTAGCGGCTTTCCGCACCATCGATAACCTTGTTATCGTTAATACGGAAAGAGAGCAGCACGGCTTTCTTCAGCCACTGATGAGTTACCCACTGGCCGTCAATTTTTTCCGCCACACGCAGCGCGCCGGAATCAAGAAGAGAAATCACCTGATTAACCGCTTCGCGGGTTACGGTATCCACATTTGCCGGAGTGATCTCGGCGCGACGCTCAAAGGCGGACTCAATAACGTTCTGTAACTGCTGCATTGTTTTACTCTTTCCATTTTACTAAAAAACACGTCACCCTTTATCGTTTGGATTGAGGGCTGCTGTCAACCGTTGTTGCACCTCAAGTTGCAGCTCATTATTAAGCGCACGCCTGTCTGCAGTGGCGATTATGAATAAATCTTCTACTCGCTCACCAATGGTTGTAATTCTGGCTCCGTGAAGCGAAATTCCCAGATCCGCAAAAACCTGCCCCACGCGAGCCAGCAGTCCTGGCTGGTCGAGAGCGATCAGTTCGAGGAACGATTTACGGTCCGTATGAGTCGGCAGGAAATTCACCTCAGTATCGACCGTAAAGTGACGCAATTTTGCAGGCTGACGACGCGGCTGCGGCGGCTGCCAGCTGTGCTGGGTAATCGCCTGCTCCAGGCCAAAGCGAATTCCTTCATGGCGATCCGATGAAAGAGGGCTGCCGTCCGGCTCGAGTACGATAAAGGTATCCATTGCCATACCGTCGCGGGTCGTGAAAATCTGCGCGTCGTGAACGCTCAGATTGCGTCTGTCCAGCTCGGCGCAGACCGCGGCAAACAGATAGGCTCTGTCCGGGCTCCAGATAAAAATCTCGGTTCCACCGCGCGTGGCCTGTGGGCTGAGCAGGATCATCGGTTTTGATAGATCATGCTGCAGCAGGTGTCGTGCATGCCAGGCCAGTTGATTTGGGCTATGGCGGACAAAATAGTTAGCGCGACAGCGTGCCCAGATCTGATGCAACGCTTCCTCATCAATATTGTCCATTCGCAGCAGGGCCAGTGCCTGAAGCTGGTGGTGGCGCACGCGTTCGCGCATATCCGGCGTATTTTGCATCCCGCGGCGCAGCTGCTTTTCGGTCGCGAAGTACAGCTCGCGCAACAGACTTTGTTTCCAGCTGTTCCACAGGGTTTCGTTAGTGGCGCAAATATCTGCCACCGTCAGACAGACCAGAAAACGCAGACGGTTTTCGGTCTGTACGATCTCTGCAAACTGCTTAATGACTTCCGGATCCTGAATATCGCGCCGCTGTGCGGTAACGGACATCAGCAGGTGATGACGGACCAGCCACGCGACCAGCTGCGTTTCGCGCGAATTCAGGCCGTGAAGCTCGGCAAACTTCAGCACATCCTGGGCTCCGAGCACGGAGTGGTCTCCGCCGCGCCCTTTGGCGATATCGTGGAACAGGGCGGCAATCAGAATCAGTTCCGGGTGGCTGAGGCGCGGCCAGAGTTCAACGCAGAGCGGATGTTTTGCGCGCGTCTCTTCTTTGGCGAAACTTTCCAGTTTTAGCATCACGCGGATCGTGTGTTCATCCACCGTGTAAGCATGAAACAGGTCAAACTGCATTTGGCCGACAATATGCGACCACTGCGGCATATACGCCCACAGCACGCTGTGACGATGCATCGGCAGCAAACCGCGGCTGACGGCTCCGGGATGGCGTAACATGCTGAGGAACAGAGATCGCGCCTCCGGAATGTAGCAAAGCGGCTGCGTCAGATGCCGACGCGCATGGCGCAGATGGCGCAATGTGGTGGAGTAAATTCCGGTAATCGTGCTGTTGCGAACCATGGTGTAGAACATGCGCAGGATCGCTTCCGGCTCGCGGATAAACAGCGTTTCGTCCCGCAGATCGATCAACGTCCCGCGCAGCTGGAACTCGTCATCGATCGGGCGTGGCTTCTCATCGGTGGTGAGCGCCAGAATGGCTTCGTCGAACAGCTGCAATAGCATCTGGTTGAGCTCGCCGACGCGGCGGGTGACGCGGAAGAAATCCTTCATCATCTGTTCAACCGGCTCGTTGCCTTCGCCGCTGTAGTTCAGGCGCTGGGCGACACTCAGCTGACGATCGAACAGCAGACGGTTGTCATAGCGACTCACTTCAAGGTGCAGCGCAAAGCGGATGCGCCACAGCAGATGCAGGCACTCATTGAGCTCGTTGCGTTCGGCTTCGGTTAAAAAACCAAAGCCGACCATTTCATCCAGTGACGTCGCGCCAAAATGGCGACGGGCGACCCATTGCAGGGTGTGAATGTCCCGCAGGCCACCGGGGCTGCTTTTGATATCCGGCTCGAGATTATAGCTGGTGCCGTGGTAGCGCTGGTGGCGGACGTTTTGCTCTTCGACTTTCGCGGCAAAGAAGCGTTCCGAAGGCCAGAAACCGTCGCTGAAAATGTGCTTCTGTAATTCAAGAAACAGCGCCACGTCGCCAATCAACAGCCGTGTTTCAATCAGGTTAGTGGCGACAGTGAGATCGGATAAGCCTTCCAGCAGACACTCTTCGAGCGTGCGAACGCTGTGGCCGACTTCGAGCTTCACATCCCAGAGAAGGGTTAGAAGTTCGCCCACTTTCTGTGCCTGTTCGTCGGGCAGTTTTTTACGGCTTAACACGAGGAGATCGATATCGGAAAGCGGATGCAGTTCGCCGCGGCCGTAGCCTCCGACAGCGACCAGCGCGATATCGCTGATTTGGCCAAATCCGTAATCAATCCACAGACGTTGCAGAAGTTGATCAATAAACTCGGTGCGCGCTTCGATGAGCTCTTCCGCAGAGATACCTTCGTCAAAAGCTTTACCCAGCCAGCGCTGAAAAACGTCGATATGCGCTTTGATATCCGCCACCGTCAGTTCGCGCTGAGGCCACACGCCTGGGTTGTCCGGCTGATCGGGCAGGGTGGGAAGTGCCGTGTTGGCATACTGTTCGGGTAAAAGGTTACTCATCGTTCGCCACCCATAAGTAAAAGCTATAGCCATTAAAAAAGCCGGCATTTGCCGGCTTCTTATCATTCGTTGTGCGAGAGTATCGCCGGGATGGTGTCATCCTTTCGCAACGTCATAATTTCGCAGCCGTTGTCTGTCACCACAATAGTATGCTCGTACTGCGCAGACAAGCTTCTGTCTTTGGTTTTTACCGTCCAGCCATCCTTCATGGTGCGGATACGGTAGTCACCGGAGTTGACCATCGGTTCGATCGTGAAGGTCATGCCTTTTTGCAGCACCACTCCGCCGTCGTCAGCATCGTAATGCAGGACCTGTGGCTCTTCGTGGAAGACGCGGCCAATACCGTGACCGCAATATTCACGCACCACAGAGAAGCCTTCAGCTTCGACGAATTTCTGAATGGCCGCACCGATGGTACGCAGGCGAATACCTGGTTTAACCATTTTCAACGCCAGGTAGAGGCTTTCCTGGGTGACGCGACACAGGCGCTCGCCAAGGATGGTTGGCTTGCCCACGATAAACATTTTTGACGTATCGCCGTGATACTCGTCTTTGATGACGGTGACGTCGATGTTGACGATATCGCCATCTTTCAGCAGTTTCTCGTCGTCAGGAATGCCGTGGCACACCACTTCATTAATAGAGATGCAGACGGATTTCGGGAAACCGTGATAGCCGAGGCAGGCGGAGACCGCGTGCTGTTCGTTGACGATATAGTCGTTGCAGATACGATCCAGTTCGCCGGTGCTGACGCCCGGTTTGATGAACGGCTCGATCATTTCCAGCACTTCAGCGGCCAAACGGCCAGCGACGCGCATCTTTTCAATTTCTTCAGGTGTTTTAATAGAGATAGCCATGTAATCTGTCCATCAGTGTCGATTATTTCGACAATATTAGTCTAAGTGATGTCAATGGTATCAGTCCCTCGCACTTGCTGCCAAATTGAGAATCATTAACAGCACATCAGGCCAACAACTGTTGGTGTCTGTCGGCGTTTTGTGGTATAAAGCGCGCCGGACTTCCGATCCATTTCGTATACACAAGATGGACCAGAAGCGACAAATCTCACTTTGTGTAATAACACACACGTATCGGCACATATTCCGGGGTGCCCTTTGGGGTCGGTAATATGGGATACGTGGAGGCATAACCCCAACTTTTAAATAGAGGTTTTAAACATGGCAACTGTTTCCATGCGCGACATGCTCAAGGCTGGTGTTCACTTTGGTCACCAGACCCGTTACTGGAACCCGAAAATGAAGCCTTTCATCTTCGGCGCGCGTAACAAAGTTCACATCATCAACCTTGAGAAGACTGTACCAATGTTCAACGAAGCCCTGGCTGAGCTGAACAAGATCTCTTCCCGTAAAGGTAAGATTCTGTTTGTTGGTACTAAACGCGCTGCAAGCGAAGCTGTGAAAGAAGCTGCTAACAGCTGCGATCAGTTCTTCGTGAACCATCGCTGGTTGGGCGGCATGCTGACCAACTGGAAAACTGTTCGTCAGTCCATCAAGCGCCTGAAAGATCTGGAAATCCAGTCTCAGGACGGTACTTTCGATAAGCTGACCAAAAAAGAAGCGCTGATGCGCACTCGTGAGCTGGACAAGCTGGAAAACAGCCTGGGCGGTATCAAAGACATGGGTGGTCTGCCAGACGCTCTGTTCGTTATCGATGCAGACCACGAGCACATCGCAATCAAAGAAGCTAACAACCTGGGTATCCCTGTATTCTCTATCGTTGATACCAACTCCGATCCGGACGGTGTTGACTTCGTTATCCCGGGTAACGACGATGCAATCCGTGCTGTTAGCCTGTACCTGAGCGCTGTAGCTGCTACCGTTCGTGAAGGCCGTTCCCAGGATCTGGCTTCCCAGGCGGAAGAAAGCTTCGTAGAAGCTGAATAATAAGGTTCTAACCCTTATTTAGTACCGTGTATAAATAGGGGCCTCTATCTGGCCCCTTTTTCACTTTTAAGCCTGTCTGGTTCCTGGAACCGGGCGGGTCATCTCTCCCGAGGATTAAAGAATGGCTGAAATTACCGCATCCCTGGTAAAAGAGCTGCGCGAACGTACTGGCGCAGGCATGATGGATTGCAAAAAAGCGCTGACTGAAGCGAACGGCGACATTGAGCTGGCAATTGAAAACATGCGTAAATCCGGCGCGATCAAAGCGGCGAAAAAAGCAGGTAACGTTGCAGCAGACGGCGTGATCATCACTAAGATCGACGGCAACTACGGCATCATTCTGGAAGTTAACTGCCAGACTGACTTCGTTGCTAAAGATGGTGGTTTCCAGGCATTTGCTAACAAAGTTCTGGACGCAGCAGTTGCTGGCAAAATCACTGACGTTGAAGTTCTGAAAGCACAGTTCGAAGAAGAACGTGTTGCGCTGGTTGCTAAAATCGGTGAGAACATCAACATCCGTCGCGTAGCTTCCCTGGAAGGCGAAGTACTGGGTTCTTACCAGCACGGCGCGCGTATCGGTGTTCTGGTTGCAGCTAAAGGCGCAGACGAAGAGCTGGTTAAACAGCTGGCTATGCACATCGCTGCAAGCAAACCAGAATTCGTTAAGCCTGAAGATGTGTCTGCTGAAGTTGTTGAAAAAGAGTACCAGGTTCAGCTGGACATCGCCATGCAGTCTGGCAAGCCAAAAGAAATCGCAGAGAAAATGGTTGAAGGCCGCATGAAGAAATTCACCGGCGAAGTTTCTCTGACTGGCCAGCCATTCGTTATGGATCCAAGCAAATCTGTTGCTCAGCTGCTGAAAGAGCACAACGCTGACGTGACTGGCTTCATCCGCTTCGAAGTGGGCGAAGGCATCGAGAAAGTTGAAACTGACTTCGCAGCAGAAGTTGCTGCAATGTCCAAGCAGTCTTAATGATTGCGAAGGAGCCGCCTGAGGGCGGCTTCTTTTTGCCCGTCATGTGAAAATCAGACAGACCCCCGTGGTTTCTGTACTGATATGCGACATACTATGTCGCCAGAATTAACCCCCATCTCAATCGTTGACAGTCTCAGGAAAGAAACATGGCTACCAATGCAAAACCCGTGTACAAACGCATTCTGCTTAAGCTGAGTGGCGAAGCACTGCAGGGAACAGAAGGCTTCGGTATTGACGCAAGCATTCTTGACCGCATGGCACAGGAAATCAAAGAACTGGTTGAACTGGGTATCCAGGTTGGCGTGGTCATTGGCGGTGGCAACCTTTTCCGTGGCGCTGGTCTGGCGAAAGCGGGTATGAACCGCGTTGTGGGTGACCACATGGGTATGCTCGCAACCGTAATGAATGGCCTGGCGATGCGCGATGCACTCCATCGTGCGTATGTTAATGCTCGACTGATGTCCGCTATTCCGCTGAATGGCGTGTGCGATAATTACAGCTGGGCTGAGGCGATTAGCCTGCTGCGTAATAACCGTGTAGTGATTCTCTCCGCCGGTACGGGTAATCCATTCTTTACTACCGATTCCGCTGCATGTCTGCGCGGTATTGAAATCGAAGCCGATGTGGTTCTGAAAGCGACTAAAGTGGATGGCGTGTTTACCGCCGACCCGGCACAAGATCCTACCGCCACCATGTACGAACAGCTGAGCTACACTGAAGTGCTGGATAAAGAGCTGAAAGTGATGGATCTTGCCGCCTTCACGCTGGCTCGCGACCACAAATTACCGATTCGTGTCTTCAACATGAATAAGCCTGGTGCACTGCGTCGCGTAGTGATGGGCGAAAAAGAAGGCACTTTGATCACGGAATAATTTCCGTTGACGACAAATACAGGTAAGATTCCGCATTACTTTGTAGTGGCATTCTTACCTGGGCGCGCCTTTGGCGCTGTCATGAATTAAACGCGACTATACTTAGCACACACCCATACGGCTGTGCTGGCGGATAGTCTGCCTGAGACAAGTTTTCAAGGACTCGTAACGTGATTAACGACATCAGAAAAGATGCTGAAACACGCATGGAAAAATGCGTAGAAGCGTTCAAAAACCAAATCAGCAAAGTGCGTACTGGTCGTGCTTCCCCAAGCCTGCTGGATGGCATTGTAGTGGAATACTACGGTACCCCAACTCCGCTGCGTCAGCTGGCAAGCGTGACGGTAGAAGACACCCGTACCCTGAAAATCAACGTTTTCGATCGTTCATTGGGCCCGGCTGTAGAGAAAGCTATCATGGCGTCCGATTTGGGTCTGAACCCAAGCTCTGCGGGAACCGATATCCGCGTTCCATTGCCTCCACTGACCGAAGAGCGTCGTAAAGAGCTGATCAAAGTGGTTCGTGGTGAAGCCGAAGGCGCGCGCGTTGCCGTACGTAACGTCCGCCGTGATGCGAACGATAAAGTGAAAGCTCTGCTGAAAGAAAAAGAGATCAGTGAAGATGACGATCGCCGTTCTCAGGACGACGTTCAGAAAATGACTGATGCTGCTATCAAGAAAGTTGATGCGGCGCTGGCAGATAAAGAAGCGGAACTGATGCAGTTCTGATTTCTGACATAATCTGATAAACGCCGTTCAGAAAGTCCTGGTGACTTTGCTGGCGGCGTTTTGCTTTTATATGGTTTAACTTTCTCCGGGCATCTCATGAAGCATTTAACTCTCCTCGGCTCGACCGGTTCGATAGGTTGCAGCACTCTCGACGTTGTTCGCCATAATCCTGAACATTATACGGTGACGGCCCTTGTAGCCGGCAAGAACGTGCAGCGTATGGTTGAGCAGTGCCTGGAGTTCTCTCCCCGCTATGCGGTGATGGATGACGAGGAAAGTGCTCGCCAGGTCAAAGCGTTATTGGCCGAGAAACAGAGTCGGACGGACGTTCTGTGCGGGCATCAGGCAGCCTGTGAGATGGTGGCGCTCGATGAAGTCGACCTGGTCATGGCGGCGATTGTCGGTGCTGCCGGGCTGTTGCCAACGCTTGCCGCGATTGATGCAGGTAAAACGGTATTGCTGGCGAACAAAGAGTCGCTGGTGACCTGCGGTCGTCTCTTTATGGAGGCGGTGAAGCAGCGTGGCGCGCGTCTTTTACCGGTTGATAGCGAACATAACGCGATTTTTCAGAGTTTGCCGCAACCTTTTCAGCAAAACCTGGGGTACGCTTCCCTTGAGCAGAATGGGGTTGTGTCTATTCTGCTTACCGGGTCTGGTGGCCCATTCCGTGAAACGCCATTGTCTGAGCTGGCTTGTATGACGCCCGATCAGGCTTGTCGCCATCCGAACTGGTCGATGGGACGAAAAATCTCCGTCGATTCTGCCACCATGATGAATAAAGGTCTGGAATACATTGAAGCTCGCTGGCTGTTTAATGCCTCAGCGAAACAGATGGAAGTGCTGATCCACCCGCAGTCGGTGATTCATTCCATGGTGCGTTATCAGGACGGAAGCGTTCTGGCGCAATTGGGTGAACCGGATATGCGCACACCAATCGCACACTCGATGGCGTGGCCAAACCGGGTGATCTCTGGGGCAAAACCGCTCGATTTTTGCAAGCTCAGCTCACTGACATTTAGTGAACCTGACTATGACCGATACCCGTGTCTGAAGCTGGCGATGAACGCTTTTGACCATGGGCAGGCGGCAACGACGGCACTCAATGCAGCCAATGAAATTACCGTTGAGGCATTTCTGAAAGAGCAAATCCGCTTCACCGATATTGCGGC
Organism: Lelliottia sp. CFBP8978; assembly: GCF_034046055.2. Classification (NCBI taxonomy): domain Bacteria; kingdom Pseudomonadati; phylum Pseudomonadota; class Gammaproteobacteria; order Enterobacterales; family Enterobacteriaceae; genus Lelliottia; species Lelliottia sp. CFBP8978. The sequence continues at coordinate 877,047 of NZ_CM188253.1, forward strand.
GCTCAATCTGTCGGTTCTCGAAATAATGGATTTACGTGAACCACAGAGTGTAGAAGAAGTGTTGGCAGTAGATGCACAGGCTCGCGCTGAAGCGCGTAAACAAGTGACACGACTCGCAAGCTGGTGATAATCCATCCACTCGTGGTTGTGCTATTTGTTAGCGTTGGGCTTCAGTGATATAGTCTGCGCCATCTGCTCGCAGGTATTTGACTTTGAGTGGTCAGGTAAGCCGTGGTTTGACACGGCTTTTTTGTGTAAAGGCTTCAGTATTCCTGAGTACCGCTTAATCCTTTCAGGGACTAATAACGCGTTATGTTGTCTGCGAATCAACCAATAAGCGAAAACTTGCCAGCTCATGGCTGTCGTCATGTAGCAATCATTATGGATGGCAATGGGCGCTGGGCGAAAAGACAAGGGAAGATACGAGCCTTTGGGCATAAAGCTGGGGCGAAATCTGTTCGCCGCGCCGTCTCTTTTGCTGCTAATAACGGCATTGATGCGTTAACGCTCTATGCTTTTAGCAGTGAGAACTGGAATCGACCTGCGCAGGAAGTCACTGCGTTGATGGAGTTGTTTGTGTGGGCGTTAGACAGCGAAGTAAAAAGCCTGCACCGTCACAACGTGCGTTTGCGCATCATTGGCGATACCAGTCGTTTTAACTCACGTTTGCAGGAACGTATTCGTAAAGCGGAAGCGTTAACCGAAAATAATACCGGTCTGACGCTCAATATCGCGGCGAACTATGGCGGACGTTGGGACATTATCCAGGGGGTTCGGCATTTGGCTGAACAAGTTCAGGAAGGGCTGTTGAGACCCGACCAAATTGATGAAGACGCGCTCGGAAAGCAAATCTGCATGAATGAACTGGCACCCGTGGATTTGGTAATTAGGACAGGGGGAGAACATCGCATCAGTAATTTTTTGCTTTGGCAAATTGCCTATGCCGAACTTTACTTTACGGATGTTCTTTGGCCCGATTTTGATGAACAAGACTTTGAAGGTGCGCTGTATGCCTTTGCCAATCGTGAGCGTCGCTTCGGCGGCACTGAGCCAGGCGCCGAAAAAGTCTGATGGGGGTAGCTTTTGCTGAAGTATCGCCTGATTTCCGCTTTTGTATTAATACCCATCGTTATCGCAGCGTTGTTTTTACTGCCGCCGGTGGGATTTGCTATTGTCACGCTGGTGGTGTGTATGCTCGCAGCGTGGGAATGGGGGCAGCTTAGCGGCTTTACGTCGCGCACTCAGCGGGTATGGCTGGCGGTACTCTGTGGCCTGTTGCTGGCGCTGATGCTGTTTATGCTGCCTGAGTATCATCATGATATTCATCAGCCATTGGTGGCTGGTTCGCTATGGGCATCGTTGGGCTGGTGGATTGCCGCGCTTTTACTGGTTCTTTTTTATCCCGGTTCTGCGACGATTTGGCGCAACTCTAAAACGCTGCGTCTGATTTTTGGCCTGCTCACAATCATTCCTTTTTTCTGGGGTATGCTGGTGTTACGTGCCTGGCACTACGATCAGAACCACTACAGCGGCGCATTGTGGCTGCTTTATGTGATGATTCTGGTGTGGGGGGCTGACTCTGGCGCCTATATGTTTGGTAAACTCTTTGGCAAACATAAACTGGCTCCAAAGGTTTCTCCTGGCAAAACATGGCAGGGTTTCTTCGGTGGTCTGTTTACGGCAGCAATCATCTCGTGGGGATATGGCGTGTGGGCGAATCTTGACGTCGCACCGACTACCCTGCTGATTTGTTCTATCTTTGCTGCGCTGGCATCCGTATTAGGTGACTTGACCGAGAGTATGTTTAAGCGTGAAGCAGGGATTAAAGACAGCGGTCATCTTATTCCGGGACATGGTGGAATATTGGATCGCATAGATAGTCTGACGGCTGCGGTACCTGTGTTTGCATGCCTGTTGTTGCTGGTATTCGGGACGATTTAACGGAAGGTTTTATGCTGAGCATTCTCTGGAATCTGGCGGCGTTCATCATTGCACTGGGTGTACTGATCACCGTGCATGAGTTTGGCCATTTCTGGGTTGCCCGGCGTTGCGGGGTTCGAGTCGAGCGTTTTTCTGTTGGCTTTGGTAAGTCGCTGTGGCGTCGAACCGATCGTCACGGCACTGAGTTTGTCATTGCGCTGATCCCGCTCGGCGGCTACGTCAAAATGCTTGATGAACGCGTCGAACCTGTTGCACCCGAAATGCGACACTACGCATTCAATAATAAAACGGTCGGCCAGCGCGCCGCCATCATTGCTGCCGGCCCGGTAGCCAATTTCATCTTTGCTGTTTTCGCTTATTGGCTGGTGTTTATCATCGGTGTCCCTGGTGTTCGTCCGGTTGTTGGTGAAATTACAGCCAATTCAATCGCTGCAACGGCGCAAATTACACCAGGCATGGAACTTAAAGCGATAGATGGCATCGAAACCCCTGATTGGGATGCCGTCAGGCTGCAATTGGTTTCTAAAATCGGTGATGAGCAGGCAACGGTCAGCGTTTCACCGTTTGGTGCCAGTCAGCGAGAAGAAAAAGTCCTCGATTTACGTCACTGGACTTTCGAGCCTGACAAAGAAGATCCTGTTGCAGCACTGGGCATTCGCCCACGTGGTGCGCAGATCGAACCGGTGTTAGCAGAAGTACAGGCCGATTCGGCCGCACGTAAAGCAGGTTTGCAAGCGGGCGACAGGATCGTTAAAGTCGATGGTCAGCCTTTAACGCAGTGGATGACCTTTGTTATTCTGGTGCGCGATAATCCAGGCACGCCGTTGGCGCTTGAAGTTGAAAGACAGGGGAGTCCGCTCTCTCTGACGCTAATCCCGGATACCAAACCGGGTGGTGGTAAGGCAGAAGGATTTGCTGGCGTGGTGCCAAAAGTCATCCCGCTGCCAGATGAGTACAAAACAATACGCCAGTATGGGCCGTTTAGCGCTATCGTTGAAGCCACGGATAAAACATGGCAATTGATGAAGCTTACGGTCAACATGTTGGGGAAATTGATAACCGGTGATGTGAAACTGAACAACCTCAGTGGGCCGATTTCTATCGCTCAGGGGGCTGGGATGTCAGCGGAATTCGGGGTGATTTACTATCTCATGTTTCTCGCGCTCATTAGCGTGAACCTGGGGATAATCAACCTGTTCCCGCTTCCCGTTTTAGACGGGGGGCATCTGCTGTTTTTAGCGATCGAAAAGCTAAAAGGCGGACCGGTATCCGAGCGAGTTCAAGACTTTAGTTATCGCATTGGCTCGATACTGCTGGTGCTGTTAATGGGGCTTGCGCTTTTCAATGATTTCTCTCGGTTGTAAGAGAGATAGTTAGGAAGAATGCATAATAACGATGGCGATGAAAAAGTTGCTCATAGCGTCGCTGCTGTTTAGCAGCGCAACCGTATACGGTGCTGAAGGTTTCGTGGTGAAGGATATTCATTTCGAAGGTCTTCAGCGTGTCGCCGTCGGTGCGGCCCTCCTCAGTATGCCAGTTCGCCAGGGCGACACGGTTAATGATGAAGATATCAGTAATACCATTCGCGCATTGTTTGCCACTGGCAACTTTGAGGATGTTCGCGTCCTTCGTGATGGTGATACGCTGCTGGTTCAGGTGAAAGAACGCCCGACGATTGCCAGTATTACTTTCTCCGGCAACAAGTCGGTGAAAGATGACATGCTCAAGCAAAACCTTGAAGCATCTGGCGTTCGTGTCGGTGAATCTCTGGACCGCACCACCCTGTCCGATATCGAAAAAGGACTCGAAGATTTCTACTATAGCGTCGGTAAATATAGCGCGAGCGTAAAAGCGGTTGTTACTCCGCTGCCACGTAACCGCGTTGACCTGAAGCTTGTCTTCCAGGAAGGGGTTTCTGCGAAAATCCAGCAGATCAACATCGTGGGTAACCATGCGTTCAGTACGGACGAGTTGATCTCGACATTCCAGCTCCGCGACGAAGTACCGTGGTGGAACGTGGTTGGGGATCGTAAATACCAGAAGCAGAAGCTGGCGGGCGATCTCGAAACCTTGCGTAGCTACTATCTGGACCGCGGTTATGCCCGTTTCAACATTGACTCGACGCAAGTCAGTCTGACTCCGGACAAGAAAGGGATCTACATTACGGTTAACATTACTGAAGGCGATCAGTACAAGCTTTCTGGTGTTGAAGTGAGTGGAAACCTGGCGGGGCATTCTGCTGAGATCGAGAGCCTGACGAAACTCCAGCCGGGTGAACTGTATAGCGGTGCTAAAGTGACCAAAATGGAAGACGGCATTAAAAAGCTGCTCGGCCGCTATGGTTATGCCTACCCGCGTGTACAGACACAGCCAGAAATTAACGATACCGACAAAACGGTCAAGCTTCACGTCAATGTGGATGCTGGCAATCGTTTCTACGTGCGTAAGATTCGCTTTGAAGGTAACGATACCTCCAAAGACTCCGTACTGCGTCGCGAAATGCGCCAGATGGAAGGCGCATGGTTAGGTAGCGATCTGGTCGATCAGGGCAAAGAACGTTTGAATCGTCTGGGCTATTTCGAAACCGTTGATACCGATACTCAACGTGTGGCAGGCCGCCCGGATCAGGTAGACGTTGTCTACAAGGTTAAAGAGCGTAATACCGGTAGCTTTAACTTCGGTGTGGGTTACGGCACAGAAAGTGGCGTGAGCTTCCAGGTCGGTGTTCAGCAGGATAACTGGCTGGGTACGGGTTATTCTGTGGGTATCAACGGTACCAAGAATGACTACCAAACCTACTCTGAATTCTCTGTTACTAACCCGTACTTCACCGTTGATGGTGTGAGTCTGGGCGGTCGTATCTTCTATAACGACTTTAAAGCAGACGATGCTGATCTCTCCTCCTACACCAACAAAAGTTATGGTCTGGATGGTACGCTCGGCTTCCCGATTAACGAATACAACACCCTGCGTGCTGGTTTAGGTTATGTGCATAACGACCTGTCCAATATGCAACCTCAGGTGGCAATGTGGCGTTATCTGGATTCCATCGGTCAGTCAGCCAGCACGTCAAGCGACAACAACGGTTTTGCTGCAGATGACTTCACCTTCAACTATGGTTGGACATACAACCGTCTTGACCGTGGTTTCTTCCCGACAGAAGGTTCTCGCGTCAACCTGAATGGTAAAGTGACTGTTCCGGGCTCTGATAACGAGTTCTACAAGTTGACGCTGGATACCGCTTCTTACTTCCCGATTGATGGGGATCACAAGTGGGTGGTACTGGGTCGTACGCGTTGGGGTTACGGTGACGGCTTAGGTGGCAAAGAGTTGCCATTCTATGAGAACTTCTATGCCGGTGGTTCCAGCACGGTACGTGGCTTCCAGTCCAATAACATTGGTCCGAAAGCGGTGTACTACGGCGGTAACGATGATGATAACTGTGATAAAGCGTCTTCTAAAGACGTCTGTAGTTCTGATGATGCCGTAGGCGGTAACGCCATGGGCGTCGCCAGCCTGGAGTTCATCACGCCTACGCCATTCATCAGCGATAAGTATGCGAACTCTGTGCGTACCTCTTTCTTCTGGGATGCGGGTACCGTGTGGGATACCAACTGGGAGAACACTGCTCAGATGAAAGCAGAAGGTGTGCCGGATTACAGCGATCCGAGCAATATTCGCATGTCTGCAGGTATCGCATTACAATGGATGTCGCCGTTGGGGCCGTTGGTCTTCTCCTACGCCCAGCCGTTTAAAAAATACGATGGAGACAAAGCGGAGCAGTTCCAGTTTAACATTGGTAAAACCTGGTAACTTTCCGTTGCAATGGAATGCGTTGGCAGTGTAGCGCTGACAACCGGCGATCGCACAGACGATCGCCTTGCCACGCAAAGAACGGTACCTTCGGGTGCCAATGGGATGGTAAGGAGTTTATTGTGAAAAAGTGGTTATTAGCTGCAGGTCTGGGTTTGGCAATGGTGACTTCTGCTCAGGCAGCGGACAAAATTGCAATCGTCAACATGGGTAATCTTTTCCAGCAAGTTGCACAGAAAACGGGCGTTTCTGCCACTCTGGAAAATGAATTCAAAGGCCGTGCTGGCGAACTGCAAGGTATGGAAAACGACCTTCAGTCCAAAATGCAGCGTCTGCAGCGTGATGGTTCTACCATGAAGGCTAGCGACCGCAGCAAGCTGGAAAAAGACGTCATGGCACAGCGCCAGACTTTCTCCCAGAAAGCGCAGGCTTTCGAGCAGGATCGTCAGCGTCGTTCTAACGAAGAACGCGGTAAACTGGTTACCCGTATCCAGACTGCTGTGAAATCTGTTGCTGCCGATCAGAACATCGATCTGGTTGTTGACGCGAATGCTGTTGCTTTCAATAGCAGCGATGTTAAAGACATCACTGCAGATGTGCTGAAACAGGTTAAATAAGTAATGCCTTCAATTCGACTGGCTGAACTCGCTCAGCAGTTGGATGCAGAATTACACGGTGATGGCGATATCGTCATCACCGCTGTTGCGTCCATGCAATCTGCTAAAGCAGGCACTATTACGTTCATGGTAAGCCCTAAGTACCGTGAACACCTGGCTCAATGCCAGGCGTCTGCTGTCGTTCTGACGCAGGACGACCTTCCGTTTGCCACAAGCGCTGCGTTGGTAGTGAAAAATCCCTACCTTACTTACGCGCGCATGGCTCAGATTTTAGATACCACGCCGCAGCCGGCGCAGAACATTGCTGCCAGTGCAGTCATCGATCCTTCGGCGCAGCTGGGTAGCAACGTAGCCATTGGTCCGAATGCCGTTATCGAATCCAGCGTCGTATTGGGTGATAACGTTGTGATTGGCGCGGGTTGCTTCGTGGGTAAAAACACGAAAATTGGTGCAGGCTCGCGTTTATGGGCCAACGTGACCATTTATCATGAGATCGAGATTGGCGAGAACTGTTTGATTCAGTCCAGCACCGTTATCGGTTCGGACGGTTTCGGCTACGCCAACGATCGTGGCAACTGGATCAAGATCCCCCAGCTTGGCCGCGTCATTATCGGCGATCGCGTTGAGATCGGTGCGTGTACGACCATTGACCGCGGTGCGCTCGACGATACCGTCATTGGCCATGGTGTGATCATTGATAATCAGTGTCAGATTGCGCACAACGTGGTTATTGGCGACAATACGGCAGTTGCGGGCGGCGTAATCATGGCAGGCAGCCTGAAAATAGGCCGTTACTGCATGATCGGTGGTGCCAGCGTGATCAATGGGCATATGGAAATATGCGATAAAGTCACGGTGACAGGCATGGGCATGGTGATGCGTCCTATCACTGAGCCAGGTGTCTACTCCTCCGGCATTCCGCTGCAACCAAACAAAGTGTGGCGTAAAACCGCAGCCCTGGTGATGAATATTGATGATATGAGCAAGCGTCTCAAAGCTATTGAGCGCAAAATCGATCAACAAGACTAAGCGTTCATCCGCATAACGCTAAATTTCCCGGCCTGTCGGCTTTCTTCTAAACCGGCAGGCCGTGTTATTATTGCTATTCAGTACATTTTGACAGGAAGAGTATTTTGACTACCGACACTCATACTCTGCATATTGAAGAGATTTTAGAGCTTCTGCCGCACCGCTACCCGTTCTTGCTGGTGGATCGTGTGTTGGATTTTGAAGAAGGTCGTTTTCTGCGCGCAGTGAAAAATGTCTCAGTGAATGAGCCATTCTTCCAGGGACACTTCCCTGGTAAACCTATCTTCCCGGGTGTTTTGATCCTGGAAGCAATGGCGCAGGCCACCGGTATTCTGGCGTTTAAAAGCGTTGGAAAACTGGAGCCTGGTGAACTTTATTACTTCGCGGGTATTGATGAAGCGCGCTTCAAGCGTCCAGTCGTACCTGGTGATCAGATGATCATGGAAGTCACTTTTGAGAAAACGCGCCGTGGCCTGACGCGCTTCAAAGGCGTTGCTCTGGTTGACGGCAAAGTTGTTTGCGAAGCTACGATGATGTGTGCGCGTAGCCGGGAGGCCTGATACGTGATTGATAAATCCGCCTTTATTCATCCAACCGCCATTGTGGAAGAGGGTGCCGTTATTGGTGCTAACGCCCATATTGGTCCTTTTTGTATTGTTGGACCCCATGTCGTCATTGGTGAGGGGACCGTACTGAAGTCTCATGTCGTCGTGAATGGTCATACGACCATTGGCCGCGAAAACGAGATCTATCAGTTTGCCTCCATTGGCGAAGCGAACCAGGATTTGAAATATGCTGGCGAGCCGACCCGTGTGGAAATCGGCGATCGTAATCGCATTCGCGAAAGCGTCACCATTCATCGTGGCACAGTACAGGGCGGTGGATTGACGAAGGTGGGCAGCGACAACCTGTTTATGGTCAATGCGCATATTGCGCATGACTGTACCGTAGGAAGCCGCTGTATTCTCGCCAACAACGCAACGCTGGCGGGACACGTATCGGTTGATGATTTCGCCATTATTGGCGGAATGACGGCGGTCCATCAGTTCTGCATCATTGGGGCGCACGTGATGGTCGGCGGCTGCTCCGGTGTAGCGCAGGATGTTCCTCCGTATGTTATTGCGCAGGGCAATCATGCGACGCCATTTGGTGTCAACATTGAAGGTCTCAAGCGCCGTGGCTTTAGCCGCGAAGCCATTACAGCGATCCGTAACGCGTACAAAATTTTGTACCGCAGCGGCAAAACGCTGGAAGAGGCCAAGCCTGAGGTCGCAGAGCTGGCAGAACAGCACCCTGAAGTGAAAGCGTTCACTGAGTTCTTTGAACGCTCAACTCGCGGTCTGATTCGTTAATGGTCGATAACCGTCCATTAACGATAGCCCTGGTCGCCGGAGAAACCTCCGGCGATATTCTTGGCGCTGGTCTTATTCGTGCGCTCAAGGCTCGTATCCCGAATGCCCGTTTTGTGGGTGTTGCGGGTCCGCTTATGCAGGCAGAAGGCTGTGAAGCGTGGTACGAGATGGAAGAACTCGCCGTGATGGGCATTGTTGAAGTGCTGGGTCGTCTGCGTCGTCTTCTGCATATTCGTGCCGATCTGACCCGTCGTTTTACCGATCTTAAACCCGACGTATTTGTCGGTATTGATGCACCTGATTTCAATATCACCCTCGAAGGGAATTTGAAAAAACAGGGTATCAAAACGATTCACTATGTCAGTCCGTCCGTCTGGGCGTGGCGACAGAAACGTGTTTTCAAAATAGGCAGATCGACCCATCTGGTGCTTGCTTTTCTGCCTTTCGAAAAAGCGTTTTACGATAGATTCAATGTTCCGTGCCGTTTTATCGGTCACACCATGGCAGATGCCATGCCACTTGATCCGGACAAAAATGCGGCGCGAGATATTCTTGGCATTCCTCATGAGGCTCACTGCCTGGCGTTATTGCCAGGAAGTCGTGGAGCGGAAGTGGAAATGCTCAGCGCCGATTTCCTGAAAACGGCGCAAATTCTCCGTCAAATCTATCCCGATCTGGAAGTCGTTGTCCCGCTGGTCAATGCGAAACGCCGTGAGCAGTTTGAACGCATCAAAGCAGAGGTTGCGCCCGATTTGCGTATTCATTTGCTGGATGGCAAAGGCCGTGAGGCAATGGTTGCCAGCGATGCTGCGTTACTGGCCTCGGGTACAGCCGCGCTGGAATGTATGCTGGCAAAATGCCCGATGGTCGTGGGTTATCGCATGAAACCGTTCACTTTCTGGCTGGCTAAGCGTCTGGTGAAGACGGATTATGTTTCTTTACCCAATCTGCTGGCCGGGCGCGAACTGGTTAAAGAGTTATTGCAGGATGAGTGTCAGCCGCAGGCTCTGGCTGATGCGCTGCTGCCTTTGCTGGCGAACGGTAAAACCAGCCATCAGATGCATGACACTTTCCGGGAATTACATCAGCAGATCCGCTGTAATGCCGATGAGCAAGCGGCGGACGCGGTGCTGGAGTTAGCACAATGATAGAATTCATCTATCCACACACGCATCTGGTTGCGGGTGTGGACGAAGTCGGACGCGGCCCGTTGGTCGGCGCCGTAGTGACGGCCGCCGTTATCCTCGATCCGGCGCGTCCCATTGTCGGACTCAATGACTCAAAGAAGCTTTCCGAAAAACGCCGTCTGGCGTTGTACGATGAGATCATAGAAAAAGCGCTGGCGTGGAGTTTAGGGCGCGCAGAGCCGGATGAAATCGACGAGCTGAACATTTTGCATGCCACCATGCTGGCGATGCAGCGCGCCGTTGCTGGATTGCACATCGTCCCTGAATATGTGCTGATTGACGGAAACCGTTGTCCTGCGCTACCCATGCCGTCGCTGGCAGTGGTGAAGGGCGATAGCCGCGTAGCCGAAATCAGCGCAGCGTCAATTATTGCCAAAGTCACGCGTGATGCCGAAATGGCCGCGCTGGACGTCACTTTTCCCCAGTATGGCTTTGCCCAGCACAAGGGGTATCCGACCGCTTTCCATCTGGAAAGACTGGCTGAACACGGCGCAACTGAACATCATCGGCGCAGTTTTGGTCCGGTGAAACGCGCACTGGGACTGGTGTCCTGAATCAATACGCAAGCAATTAAGTAACGCGGAATCTGAAGATGGCTGAACCACGTTTCGTACACCTGCGGGTGCATAGCGACTACTCCATGATTGATGGGCTGGCGAAGACCGGGCCGCTGGTAAAAAAGGCGGCCTCCCTTGGCATGCCTGCGCTGGCGATCACCGATTTCACTAACCTTTGCGGTCTGGTGAAGTTCTACGGAACGGCGCATGGCTCCGGCCTGAAACCGATTGTTGGCGCAGATTTTCACGTTCAAAGCGATCTGCTGGGCGATGAACTGACGCAAATCTCCGTGCTGGCCATGAACAATACGGGCTATCAAAATCTGACGCTGCTGATTTCCCGTGCGTATCAGCGCGGTTACGGCGCGGCGGGTCCATGGATCGACCGCGAGTGGTTAGCCGAGCTCAACGAAGGTTTGCTGCTCATTTCTGGCGGCCGCATGGGGGATGTTGGTAAAAGCTTGCTGCGCGGCAACAAGGCATTGGTCGAACAGTGCGTGGCGTTTTACGAGACCCATTTCCCGGATCGTTTCTATCTTGAGCTGATTCGTACCGGTCGCCCTGATGAAGAAAACTATCTGCATGCAGCCGTTGCCCTTGCAGAGGAGCGCGGCTTGCCGGTGGTGGCGACCAACGACGTGCGTTTCCTTGAAACAGGGGATTTTGACGCGCATGAGATCCGCGTTGCTATCCACGATGGTTTTACCCTCGACGATCCCAAGCGACCGCGTCATTACTCTTCGCAGCAGTATCTGCGTACCGAAGATGAGATGGCCGAGCTGTTTGCCGATCTTCCGGAGGCGCTGGAAAATAGCGTTGAGATTGCCAGACGTTGTAATGTCACCGTTCGTTTAGGTGAATACTTCCTGCCGCAGTTCCCGACTGGTGATATGACCACTGAAGATTTTCTGGTGGCGAAATCGAAAGAGGGTCTGGAAGATCGCCTGGAGTTTCTGTTCCCGGATCCGGCCGAACGCGCCGAAAAGCGCCCGGAATACGACGAGCGTCTGGATATCGAACTTCAGGTTATTAACCAGATGGGCTTCCCGGGCTACTTCCTCATCGTGATGGAGTTCATCCAGTGGTCGAAGGACAACGGCGTGCCGGTAGGCCCGGGCCGTGGTTCCGGTGCTGGCTCGCTGGTGGCTTATGCCCTGAAAATTACCGACCTCGACCCGCTGGAATTCGACCTGCTGTTCGAACGTTTCCTTAACCCGGAACGTGTTTCAATGCCCGACTTCGACGTTGACTTCTGTATGGAGAAGCGCGATCAGGTGATTGAACACGTTGCGGATATGTACGGCCGTGACGCGGTATCGCAGATTATTACTTTCGGCACCATGGCGGCGAAAGCCGTTATTCGTGACGTTGGCCGTGTGCTGGGGCATCCGTATGGCTTTGTAGATCGCATCTCAAAGCTGGTGCCGCCTGACCCGGGTATGACGCTGGCAAAAGCCTTTGAAGCTGAACCGCAGCTGCCGGAAATCTACGAAGCTGACGAAGAAGTTAAAGCGCTGATCGACATGGCGCGTAAGCTGGAAGGCGTGACGCGTAACGCCGGTAAACACGCCGGCGGGGTGGTTATCGCACCGACGAAAATCACCGATTTTGCGCCGCTGTATTGCGATGAATCTGGCCAACATCCGGTCACTCAGTTTGATAAGAATGACGTGGAGTACGCGGGCCTGGTGAAGTTCGACTTCCTTGGTTTGCGAACGCTCACTATCATCGACTGGGCGCTCAAGATGATCAACCCGCGCCGGGCCAAACAGGGCCTGGAGCCGATTGATATCGCCGCCATTCCGCTTGATGACAAGAAAAGCTTCGACATGCTGCAGCGCTCGGAAACCACAGCGGTATTCCAGCTTGAATCGCGCGGCATGAAAGATTTGATTAAACGTCTTCAGCCTGACTGCTTTGAAGATATGATCGCACTGGTGGCCCTGTTCCGTCCGGGGCCGTTGCAATCAGGGATGGTAGATAACTTTATCGACCGTAAACACGGGCGTGAAGAGATTTCTTATCCCGATGTGCAATGGCAGCATGAGTGCCTGAAACCCGTACTGGAGCCAACCTACGGCATTATCCTGTATCAGGAACAGGTCATGCAGATTGCTCAGGAGCTTTCTGGCTATACACTTGGCGGCGCGGATATGCTGCGTCGTGCAATGGGTAAGAAAAAGCCAGAAGAGATGGCCAAACAGCGTTCGGTATTTGAAGAGGGCGCGAGGAAAAACGGCGTTGATGGCGAACTGGCGATGAAAATCTTCGACCTGGTGGAGAAATTCGCCGGTTACGGATTTAACAAATCGCACTCTGCTGCTTATGCGCTGGTGTCCTATCAAACCCTGTGGCTGAAAGCGCACTATCCGGCAGAATTCATGGCGGCCGTAATGACCGCTGATATGGATAATACCGAGAAAGTCGTTGGCCTGGTCGACGAATGCTGGCGCATGGGGCTGAAAATCCTGCCGCCGGATATTAACGCCGGGATGTATCATTTCCACGTTAACGACGACGGCGAAATTGTTTACGGTATCGGCGCCATCAAGGGCGTGGGTGAAGGTCCGATCGAGGCGATCATCGAAGCGCGTAACAATGGCGGTTATTTCCGCGAGCTCTTCGATCTTTGCGCACGTACCGATACCAAAAAGCTCAACCGACGCGTGCTGGAAAAACTGATCATGTCCGGGGCATTTGACCGCCTCGGCCCGCATCGCGCTGCGCTGATGAATTCTCTCGGCGATGCGCTGAAAGCGGCCGATCAGCATGCTAAAGCCGAAGCCATCGGCCAGGCGGATATGTTTGGCGTTCTGGCGGAAGAGCCAGAACAGATCGAGCAATCCTATGCCAGCTGTCAGCCGTGGCCAGAACACACGGTTCTGGAAGGGGAGCGTGAAACGTTAGGTCTGTACCTGACGGGACATCCGATCAACCAGTACCTGAAAGAAATTGAGCGTTATGTCGGAGGCTACAGGCTAAAAGACATGCATCCGACAGAACGTGGTAAAATGACCACGGCGGCGGGGCTCGTTATTGCTGCGCGGGTTATGGTCACCAAGCGCGGTAATCGCATCGGCATCTGTACTCTGGATGACCGCTCCGGGCGGCTGGAGGTGATGTTATTCACCGAAGCGCTGGAAAAATACCAGCATTTGCTGGAAAACGACCGCATACTTATCGTCAGCGGACAGGTCAGCTTTGATGACTTCAGCGGCGGGCTTAAAATGATGGCCCGTGAAGTGATGGATATTGACGAAGCCCGGGAAAAATATGCTCGCGGGCTTGCTATCTCGCTGACGGACAGGCAAATTGATGACCAGCTTTTAAACCGACTCCGTCAGTCTCTGGAACCCCATCGATCGGGGACCATTCCAGTACATCTCTACTATCAGAGGGCGGATGCACGTGCGCGATTGCGCTTTGGTGCAACGTGGCGTGTCTCTCCGAGCGATCGTTTACTTAACGATCTCCGTGGCCTCATTGGTTCGGAGCAGGTGGAACTGGAGTTTGACTAATACAGGAATACTATGAGTCTGAATTTCCTTGATTTCGAACAGCCGATTGCAGAGCTGGAAGCGAAAATCGATTCTCTGACAGCCGTTAGCCGTCAGGATGAAAAACTGGATATTAACATCGACGAAGAAGTGCATCGTCTGCGTGAAAAAAGCGTAGAACTGACGCGCAAAATCTTTGCCGATCTCGGCGCATGGCAGATAGCCCAGCTGGCTCGTCATCCACAGCGCCCGTACACCCTGGATTATGTCCGCCTGGCGTTTGATGAATTTGACGAACTGGCAGGCGATCGCGCTTATGCTGACGACAAAGCCATTGTCGGCGGTATCGCACGTCTGGAAGGGCGCCCGGTGATGATCATCGGTCATCAGAAAGGCCGTGAAACCAAAGAGAAAATTCGTCGTAACTTTGGTATGCCTGCACCAGAAGGCTACCGTAAAGCACTGCGTCTGATGGAGATGGCTGAGCGTTTCAATATGCCAATCATCACCTTCATCGACACCCCTGGGGCATACCCGGGCGTTGGCGCAGAAGAGCGTGGCCAGTCTGAAGCCATTGCCCGCAACCTGCGTGAAATGTCTCGTCTGAAGGTGCCAGTTATCTGTACCGTTATCGGTGAAGGTGGCTCCGGTGGCGCGCTGGCTATCGGTGTGGGCGATAAAGTGAATATGTTGCAGTACAGCACCTATTCCGTTATCTCTCCTGAAGGCTGTGCTTCCATTTTGTGGAAGAGCGCAGACAAAGCACCGCTGGCAGCGGAAGCGATGGGTATCATCGCGCCACGCCTGAAAGAGCTGAAACTGATCGATACCGTGATCCCAGAGCCGCTGGGTGGCGCGCACCGTAAGCCGGAAGTGATTGCAGCTTCCCTTAAGGCGCAGCTGTTGGCCGATTTGGCCGACCTTGACGTGCTGAGCACCGAAGACCTGCTCAACCGTCGCTACCAGCGCCTGATGAACTACGGTTACGCGTAAGCGTCACATAAGTCTTAAAAGCCGCACAATGTTGCGGCTTTTTTTATACCTGCCGTTTACCTCAACTATGCTTATCTAATGTTTTTCAAGGAGGTAGACCGTGAACATCATTGCTATTATGGGGCCGCACGGCGTCTTTTATAAAGACGAGCCCATCAAGGAGCTGGAACAAGCATTACAGTCCCGTGGATATCAACTTATCTGGCCGCATAACAGCGCCGACCTGCTGAAGTTTATCGAACATAACCCGCGCATCTGTGGCGTCATCTTTGACTGGGATGAGTACGACCTGGAACTCTGCAGCGACATTAATCAGCTCAATGAATATCTGCCGCTATACGCCTTTATCAATACCCACTCGACGATGGATGTCAGCGCACACGATATGCGCATGGCGCTGTGGTTTTTTGAATATGCTCTGGGGGCTGCCGACGATATTGCCACCCGCGTTGAGCAATATACCCGCGAATATCTCGACAATATTACCCCACCGTTCACCCGCGCCCTGTTCACCTATGTGAAGGAAGGGAAGTACACGTTCTGTACGCCGGGCCATATGGCGGGAACCGCCTATCAGAAAAGCCCGGTGGGCTGTCTGTTTTACGATTTTTTTGGCGGAAATACGCTGAAAGCAGACGTCTCGATCTCGGTGACGGAGCTGGGTTCATTGCTCGATCACACCGGCCCGCATCTGGAGGCCGAGGAGTATATTGCCCGTACTTTTGGGGCAGAGCAGAGTTACATGGTGACGAACGGCACGTCGACCTCAAATAAGATTGTCGGTATGTACGCCGCGCCTGCCGGAAGTACATTGCTCATCGATCGTAATTGCCACAAGTCATTGGCGCATCTGCTGATGATGAGTGATGTGGTCCCGCTCTGGCTGTCGCCGACGCGAAATGCGTTAGGCATTCTGGGGGGAATCCCACGCCGTGAGTTTTCCCACGTCGCCATTGAACAAAAAGTCGCATCTGTTGAGGGGGCGGGCTGGCCCATTCACGCGGTGATCACCAACTCGACCTACGATGGGCTGCTTTACAACACCAACTGGATTAAACAGACGCTGGATGTTCCCTCGATCCACTTTGATTCCGCCTGGGTTCCTTACACTAATTTCCACCCGATCTATGCGGGCAAAAGTGGAATGAGCGGCGAGCGGGTTCCGGGTAAAGTTTTCTTTGAAACCCAGTCGACGCACAAAATGTTAGCGGCGTTCTCGCAGGCTTCGCTGATTCATATTAAAGGTGAATACGACGAAGACACGTTTAACGAAGCGTTTATGATGCACACCACTACCTCGCCCAGCTATCCGCTGGTCGCCTCGATCGAAACGGCGGCAGCGATGCTTCGCGGAAACCCAGGTAAACGGCTAATCAACCGTTCGGTTGAGCGGGCGCTGCATTTTCGTAAAGAGGTGCAGCGACTCAAAGACGAAGCCGACGGCTGGTTCTTTGATATCTGGCAGCCGGAGGAGATTGATGAAGCGGAGTGCTGGTCCGTCGCGCCAGGTGAGAGCTGGCATGGATTCCGCGATGCTGATGCGGATCATATGTTCCTCGATCCGGTGAAGGTCACCATTTTGACGCCGGGGATGGACGAGCAGGGAAAGATGAGCGATGAGGGTATTCCCGCAGCGCTGGTAGCGAAATTCCTCGATGAGCGTGGCGTGGTAGTGGAGAAAACCGGGCCGTACAACCTGCTGTTTTTGTTCAGTATCGGCATCGATAAAACCCGCGCGATGGGATTGCTGCGGGGATTAATGGAGTTCAAACGCGCCTACGATCTCAATCTGCGGGTGAAAAATATGCTCCCGGATCTGTATGCCGAGGATCCTGATTTTTATCGCAACATGCGGATCCAGGATCTGGCTCAGGGGATCCACCGGCTGATCCGCCAGCACGATCTTCCCCGGCTGATGCTGCAGGCATTTGATGTGCTACCCGAAATGAAGCTGACGCCGCACAAAGCCTGGCAACGTCAGGTGAAGGGGGAAGTGGAAACTATCGAGCTGGAAAATCTGGTGGGGCGCGTGTCGGCGAACATGATCTTGCCCTATCCGCCTGGCGTCCCGCTATTAATGCCGGGCGAGATGATTACTGAACGGAGCAGGGCGGTGCTGGATTTCCTGTTGATGCTCTGCTCTATAGGTCGTCATTATCCTGGCTTTGAGACCGATATTCATGGAGCTAAGCGCGATGAGAGCGGCGTCTACCGGGTACGAGTCTTAAAAAATAGCTGACCGCTTGCCTGCTCATGGTTTTCGGTTGTAACGTTCAGTCCTTAAAAAAAGGAGACGCTATGCTGGGGTTAAAACAGGTTCACCATATTGCTATTATTGCTACCGATTATGCCAGGAGTAAGGCTTTTTATTGCGATGTTCTTGGCTTCACGCTGATGGGCGAAGCCTATCGTGCTGAGCGTGACTCCTGGAAAGGTGACCTGGCGCTGAACGGCCAATATGTGATTGAGCTGTTCTCGTTTCCCTTTCCGCCGACTCGTCCCTCGCGGCCAGAAGCGTGCGGGCTGCGCCATCTCGCCTTCAGCGTGGATGATATTGATGAGGCAGTGAAGCATCTCGAAGAGCACGGTGTAACGTGCGAGGCTATTCGTATTGATCCCTTTACCGATAAACGCTTTACCTTTTTCAACGATCCGGATGGCTTACCGCTTGAGCTCTACCAGCAGTAATGCTTGCTAACCATAACAATGCCCGGTAATTTTCGGGCATTGTCACTTCTGTGAAACGCCTTATGACACAACCTTTTATCGCCCAGTCCGTTTCCCCATACCGCCAGCTGCTGGTGGGGTTTAGCGGTGGTCTGGATTCAACGGTGCTGCTGCACCGACTGATGCTCTGGCGCGAGCGGGAGCCTGACGTCCTGATTCGGGCGATTCATATCCACCATGGATTAAGCGCTTATGCGGATGAGTGGGTGGCCCATTGTGAGGCAATCTGTAAAGCGTGGCGTATTCCACTTCTCGTGGAACGTGTGCGGCTTGTAGATGAAGGGCTGGGTGTAGAAGCGCAGGCGCGTAAAGCGCGATATGCCGCGTTTGCGCAATCACTTCAGCCTGACGAAGCGCTTGTCACAGCGCAGCATCTTGACGACCAGTGCGAAACCTTTTTACTGGCACTGAAGCGTGGGAGTGGTCCGGCGGGGTTATCCGCTATGCCCGAACGCGCCCCGTTTGCCGGTACGCAATTACTGCGTCCGCTGTTAGGCGAAACGCGTGCATCGCTTGAACGATGGGCGCAGGAATATCAACTGCGCTGGATAGAAGACGAAAGCAATCAGGACGACAGCTACGATCGCAACTTTTTAAGATTGCGCATCTTACCGATGCTTTCGCAGCGTTGGCCGCACTTTTCTGAGGCTACGGCAAGAAGCGCAAGAGTGTGTGCTGAGCAGGAAACGCTGCTGGATGAACTGCTGAGTGAGCAACTGGCCGGTATGATATCGGCGGACGGCGCGCTCAGTATTGCGCCACTTGAAGCCATGAGCGCGGTACGTCGTGCTGCATTGCTGCGGCGCTGGCTGGCTGAACATCATGCTCAAATGCCATCGCGTGACATGCTGACCCGCATCTGGAATGAGGTGGCTCAGGCGCGTGAGGATGCGAATCCGTGCTTACATCTCAATGGTTTTGAGGTAAGACGCTTCAGGGGGCAACTGTGGTGGATCAAGCGTCAGCCACGGCTTGCGGATGAGATTTTTGTCTGGGGCGATACCCGTGAGCCTCTGGTTTTGCCGCAGGGCGCGGGGCGAGTTTCCCTGGGTTCAGTCGGCAATGTACGTCGTCCTGACGTTCATGAATCCGTCACAATCCGTTTTAAAGCCAGCGGTCAGCTTCATATCGTAGGGCGCAATGGTGGACGAAAGCTCAAGAAAATCTGGCAAGAGTGTAATGTCCCGCCCTGGTTACGCGATACTACGCCCCTGCTATTTTACGGAGAGACGCTCATTGCTGCTGCTGGGGTCTTTGTGACGCGAGAAGGATGGAGCGATGATGGCTTACTGCTTGAATGGAAGGCGTAACGGGCAGTCAGGCCGCCCGTTACAGATAATCATGACTCGCTTACCACCACAGTACCGATTTCCGGGTGGCTAAAGCTGGCAATTTTATCGAGACGAAGTTCACGTGTTGTACCTGCGTCTTCGACGACGAGATATTCAACATTTTTGCGTGACACCAGATCGCTGGCTTTTGCCTTCAGCACCTCGCCATCTTTTAACGCCAGCGCCAGAATCAGATGATGCTGGCAGGCGAGCTCGAGGTTGTCATAGTCATCACAGTTGATGGGTTGATAGGTATCATTCATTGACATAATCGCTCACCAGTAAATTCGCAGCAGCATACGCCGCTTTTTCCCTGACCGATTCTGAAAGGCTGTCATCTAACGCTACTTCATTCAGCACTTTCAGTACACAGCCCAACGCATCCGGGATATAACCCAGATCTCCGCTGGCAATTTCCGCATACCTTTTGCGAATTAACTCACAATAATTTTCCACATCCCCTCCTGCCAACGTACTGACGTTACTGTGAGATACCCTTAAGCCTACGAAGATAAACACGGTTTAGCAAGGTGACTATACCATACTCATTCATGCAATATCAGCGCCTTGATATTGCGAAGGCGCGACCTGCCAAAACAGCCTTTTTAGCGGAATTTCGTTACAATGAGCCTCTGATTCGAATGGAGTTCTCTCATGGCGCTGAAAGCGACAATTTATAAAGCGGTGGTCAATGTGGCCGATCTTGACCGCAACCGGTTCCTCGATGCGTCATTAACGCTGGCACGTCACCCTTCCGAGACGCAGGAGCGCATGATGCTGCGCCTGCTGGCGTGGGTAAAATATGCCAATGAACGGCTGCAGTTTACCCGGGGTTTGAGTGCTGAAGACGAGCCGGAAGCCTGGTTGTTGAATGATCATCTGGGCATTGATTTGTGGATTGAGCTTGGTCTGCCTGACGAGCGCCGCATTAAAAAGGCGTGCACGCAATCCGCAGAAGTCGCGATATTTGCCTATAATCAACGTGCTGCAGAAATCTGGTGGCAGCAGAACCAGAAGAAATGCGCGCAGTTCCCGCATCTTTCTGTTTGGTATCTGGATGATGAACAACTGGCGCAACTGAGCGCCTTTGCCACCCGAACCATGGCACTGCAGGCGACGATCCAGGATGGCGCAATCTGGTTATCTGACGCCCAGAATAATCTGGAAATTCATCTTACCGCGTGGCAGTCACCTTCATGATTGTGATATCCCGAACCGTTACCATTCCAGATAATGAGCTTGAGATCACAGCGATCCGCGCTCAGGGAGCGGGCGGGCAGCATGTGAATAAGTCTTCAACGGCTATCCATTTGCGCTTTGATATTCGGGCCTCTGGTCTGCCAGAGTCGTATAAAGAAGCGCTGCTTGCGGCCAGTCACCATCTCATTACCAGTGATGGCGTGATCATTATCAAGGCGCAAGAGTACCGCAGCCAGGATTTGAATCGTGAGGCTGCAGTTGCGCGGCTGGTCGCGGTGATACAAGAATTAACCGCAGTGCAAAAAAGCCGTCGGGCCACGCGACCGACACGCGCATCGAAAGAACGTCGGCTGTCATCGAAAGCGCAAAAATCCACCGTAAAGTCACTGCGTGGAAAAGTCCGGCGGCCACAGGAATAACGAGCCAGGATTTAATTGTTATAAGGAATTCATCGTGAAAACAACGATATTGTCAGTGTTAGCGGCCTCCACATTGTTCGCTTTAATCGGTTGTAATAATCGAGCGGAGATGCAGACTCTGCAGCCGACTCATTCGGAAGAGTTAAAACCGATGCAACAAAGCTGGCGTGGCGTTTTGCCCTGCGCCGATTGTGAAGGTATCGAAACCACACTGTATCTCGAAAAGGATGGTACCTGGGTTATGAACCAGCGCTATCAGGGCGCGAAAGAGCCATCGTCCTTTGCGTCTTACGGCAAATGGGCACGAACGGCCGAGAAGCTGGTGCTGACGGATGCTGAAGGCGAAAAAACGTATTTCCGCGCGAAAGGCGACGGAATGGAGATGCTGGATCGAGAAGGGAATCCCATCGAATCCCAGTTTAACTATACGCTGGCACCGGTAAAAGCGGCTTTGCCGTCCACGCCGATGGCAATGCGCGGCATGTATTTCTATATGGCAGATGCGGCAATCTTTACCGATTGCGCAACCGGAAAGAAAATTAGCGTAGCGAATAATGCACAGCTGGAGCGTGATTACGCCGTAGCGCGTGGGAATGACAGCAAACCGGTACTGCTGACGGTCAATGGCCACTTTACCCTGGAACCTAATCCGGATAGTGGAGAGAGGGTCAAAACGCTGGTGGCGGATAAAACGGCGAAATTTGTGCCGGGGAAAGACTGCAGCAGTCAATAAGCTTTCTGTGAAGCCGATAGTAAAAACCCCGCATTCGCGGGGTTTTTTGTCGCTTAACCTTTGATGGCTTTCACCAGGTAATCAAGGATATCGCCAGTCTTGATCATCTGTTTCTCGCCGCTACGACGGTATTTGTACTCAATTTCGTCGCTGTCGAGGTTGCGGTCACCGATAACGACGGTGTGCGGGATACCGATCAGTTCCATATCCGCGAACATCACACCTGGACGCTCTTTACGGTCGTCCATGAGCACTTCGATACCCTGAGCGCGCAGTTCGCTGTACAGCTTCTCTGCCAGTTCCTGGACGCGATACGATTTGTGCATATTCATTGGCAGGATCGCCACCTGGAATGGTGCGATATTGTCCGGCCATACGATGCCGCGCTCATCGTGGTTCTGCTCAATAGCCGCTGCCACCACGCGGGTGACGCCAATACCGTAGCAGCCCATTGTCAGGGTCTGGTTACGACCATCTTCACCCTGTACAGCAGCATTCAGCGCCTGCGAGTATTTCGTACCCAGCTGGAAAATATGGCCGACTTCGATACCGCGTTTGATCATCAGCGTACCCTGACCGTCCGGGCTTGGATCGCCAGCGACAACGTTACGGATATCCGCGACTTCTGGCGTCGCGACGTCGCGATCCCAGTTAATGCCAAAGTAGTGTTTGCCATCAATGTTCGCGCCGGCAGAGAAATCGCTCATTGCAGCTACGGTGCGGTCGATGACCACTGGAATTGGCAGATTAACCGGACCCAGAGAACCCGGCCCTGCATTGACCACTGCGCGGATTTCCGCTTCGGTAGCAAATGTCAGCGGGCTCGCAACCTGAGGCAGCTTCTCGGCTTTCACTTCGTTCAGTTCATGATCGCCACGGACCAGCAGGGCAACCAGCGGATACGCGCTCCCCTCAACGGATTTCACCAGCAGCGTTTTAACGGTTTTCTCAACCGGCAGGCCAAACTGCTCAACCAGTTCGGTGATGGTTTTTGCGTTTGGCGTATCAACCAGCTTCATCTCTTCGGTCGCGGCAGCGCGAGGGGCTGTTGGCGCCAGAGCTTCGGCAAACTCGATGTTTGCAGCATAGTCTGAGCTATCGGAGAAGATCACATCATCTTCACCGCTTTGTGCCAGAACCTGGAATTCGTGGGAGGCGCTACCACCGATAGAACCGGTATCAGCCTGAACAGCGCGGAAATCAAGACCCATGCGGGAGAAGATTTTGCTGTATGCGCCGTACATCACGTCGTAGGTTTCCTGCAGAGATTCCTGTGAAGTATGGAAAGAGTAAGCATCTTTCATCAGGAATTCACGGGAGCGCATAACGCCGAAACGTGGACGAACTTCGTCGCGGAACTTGGTTTGGATCTGGAAGAAGTTCAGCGGCAGCTGTTTGTACGAGTTCAGCTCGTTACGAATCAGGTCGGTGATCACCTCTTCGTGCGTTGGGCCGAGAACGAACGGGCGCTCGCCACGATCCACAAAGCGCAGCAGCTCCGGACCGTACTGCTCCCAGCGGCCACTTTCCATCCACAGGTCAGCCGGCTGAACCACAGGCATGGACACCTCGATTGCACCGGCGTTGTTCATCTCTTCACGCACGATGTTTTCGACTTTTTTCAGGACGCGCAGGCCGGTCGGCAGCCAGGTGTACAACCCGGAGGCCAGCTTGCGGATCATCCCGGCGCGCAGCATCAGCTGGTGGCTGATGACCTCAGCGTCGGCAGGTGTCTCCTTCAGTGTGGAGAGCAGATATTGGCTAGTACGCATGTTGTTACGGTTCCATTTCGACGATTGGACCAGACTGAAACGTCAGCCTGACACAAAAAAGTGGTTTAGTTTACCAGTGTGGCAAAGATGCCAAAAGAGAGGAAAATAAAATTAGCGCACTTCCAGCGCAAACACTTCAAAACCCGCATCGGTGACACGCCAGCGAACGTTAAAATCAAGTAGCCAGACGGCGTAAGTTTTCCCTGCTTCTTCCTCTTTGCGATAGGCCGGGCGCGGATCTTGCGCCAGCACTTCGACAATAAAGTCTTTCAGTCGGGGATACCGTTGTTCCAGGTGTAGAAGCTGAACAGAAACCTCAGCGGTGAAGCCGACCGGCATCGTTGCCGTTGGTGCCTGCTGGGCATAGCTCGCCCGCGCATCGGGAAGTGCTTCCGCAAAGGGCAGGTACGGTTTTATGTCCACTACCGGCGTGCCGTCGACAAGATCCAAACTCCCCAGTTCAAGAATCACCTGATCCTTTTGGCAGCGGATATTCTTAAGTTCTACCAGGGACATACCGACAGGGTTGGGGCGAAAGGTCGAACGCGTGGCGAACACCCCCATTCTGGCATTCCCACCCAGTCGCGGAGGGCGAACCGTAGGGCGCCATCCGCCTTCCATCGTTTGATGAAAGATAAAAAGTACCCACAGATGGCTAAACGCCTCCAGTCCACGTACCGCTTCGGCCTGGTTATAAGGTGCAATTAAGTGAAGTTCGCCGCCACAGCTCTTAACCAGACCAGGCTGGCGCGGTACGGCAAACTTCTCTTTATAAGGCGAGCGAATGATACCAATCTGCTCGAACTGGAATGCACTCATTTAGCCGATACGTTAAGGGCATTACCCATGCAAACAGCCTGACGGTAGCAGCCCGGCGTGCCGCTGGTCACTTCGCAGCTATGCAGCAATACGGCGTTAGCCTTCATTTTTGCAGCGTTGATCTGCAGACGTTTACGCGCCGTAGGAATGTTTGGCGGAGAGTCCTGATTAGAGGCCTGGCATGATTCACCGGTCACTTCACCCAGGTCGCGGAAGGGTTTACCCACCAGATCTTCTGCATTGGTATAGATTTTTACCGGTGCCGGACGCGGCGCTTTCGGTTTTACTGGCTCCACTTTGGGTGGGGTTGCAGTGCTTTTAACAGGTTCAACAGGAGATCTGCTTAGCATTGAACAGCCGCTCAGCATGAGTGCTAAAAGACAGATCGGTAAAGCACGCATAATATTTCCTCAATGAATAATCAAATCGTCAGCTATTGAATCAGTTGCCTGCAAAAATGACAAGACGGGCTTTCGCCCGTCCTGAATGATATTACACAAAGGGAAGATTACCAGCCTTTAACAGCGCCTCCGTTAAAGACTTTGTTGGCTTCCTGGTAAACTTCGTCAGACTGATAGGCCTCTACGAATTTTTTCACGTTTTCCGCATCTTTGTTATCTTCGCGGCTCACGATCAGGTTGACGTATGGAGAGTCTTTATCTTCAACAAAGATACCGTCTTTCGCTGGTGTCAGACCAATCTGGCTGGCATAAGTGGTGTTGATGACCGCCAGAGCAATCTGCGCATCGTCCAGTGACCGTGGCAGCTGTGGCGCTTCCAGTTCAACCAGTTTCAGGTTTTTTGGGTTTTCAACCACATCAAGCACCGTTGGCAACAAGCCCACGCCATCTTTCAGTTTGATCAGACCGACTTTCTGCAGCAACAGCAGGGAGCGGCCCAGGTTGGTCGGGTCGTTAGGAATGGCGACCTGAGAACCCGGCTGCAGTTCTTCCAGTGATTTGATTTTTTTGGAGTAGCCCGCAATCGGGTACACGAAAGTATTACCCACTGGAACGAGCTTGTAGCCACGGTCTTTAATCTGCTGATCCAGATACGGTTTGTGCTGGAAGGCGTTAGCGTCAATGTCGCCTTTACTCAGCGCTTCGTTTGGCAGTACGTAGTCATTGAAGGTCACCAGCTCAACGTCCAGACCGTATTTCTCTTTTGCCACTTTCTGCGCAACTTCAGCAACCTGCTGCTCTGCACCAACGATTACGCCAACTTTGATGTGGTTTGGATCTTTTTCATCCTGACCGCAACCCACCAGTGCCAGAGAGCCAATCAGCGCGCCTACCGCTGCAAAGGTCTTAAATTTAAAGGTCATGTTTTATCCTTAATTCGTCGAGTTTGCGTTGTGTAACGTTATTTATGAGTAACAGCCCGGACGATGCGATCGCCTGAGAATTGAATGAGGTAAACCAGTACAACCAGCAATACCAGAACCGTATTCATTACGGTAGCGTTATAACCAATATAGCCATATTGATAGCCGATCTGGCCCAAACCGCCAGCGCCTACGGCTCCGCCCATCGCGGAATAACCCACCAGCGTGATAAGCGTAATGGTGGCCGCGTTCACCAGACCGGGCAGTGCTTCTGGTAATAAGACCTTACGCACAATTTGCATGGGGGTTGCCCCCATCGCGCGCGAGGCTTCTATTAAACCTGTCGGGATCTCAAGCAGGGCGTTTTCTACCATACGGGCAATAAACGGTGCTGCACCGACGGTGAGAGGAACAATTGCCGCCTGCAGGCCGATAGAGGTACCGACGATGACGCGGGTAAAGGGAATCATCCAGACCAGCAGGATAATAAAAGGAATAGAACGGAAGATGTTAACCAGCGCAGAGAGCGTGCGGTACAGCTTCGCGTTTTCAATGATTTGCCCTGGACGCGTGACATACAGCAGTACGCCAACCGGCAGGCCAATGACAAAACCAAAAAAACCAGATACGAAGGTCATCGCCAGCGTCTCCCATACGCCGCGAACCAGCAGCCACATCATCGGCTCAGACATAACCCAGTACCTCTATTTTTACGTGGTGTTCTTGCAGCCAGGCAATGGCCGCTTTCGTTTCTTCTTCTGTTCCGTGCATTTCGGTCAGCATGATGCCGAACTTGACGCCTCCGGCATAATCCATCTGCGCGCTAATAATGTTGTTGTTCACATTAAAGCGGCGTGCGGTTTCGGAAAGCAGGGGGGCATCAACGGACTGGCCGGTAAATTCCATTCGCAGCATGGGAACGCTGTCTGCGCTGGATTCAGTTTTCAGTCGCGCCAGATAATCTTCAGGAATATCCAGATGCAACGTCGATTGAATAAACTGCTGGGCCAGCGGTGTTTTTGGGTGTGAGAACACTTCGCTTACCGTGTCCTGTTCAATCAATTCGCCATTGCTAATCACCGCGACACAGTCACAAATGCGCTTAACGACATCCATCTCATGGGTGATGAGAAGAATCGTCAGCCCCAGACGACGGTTGATGTCCTTGAGTAATTCAAGAATCGAACGGGTTGTGGCAGGATCGAGCGCGCTGGTGGCTTCGTCACACAGCAGTACTTTTGGATTGCTGGCTAACGCACGGGCAATCGCTACGCGCTGTTTTTGGCCCCCGGACAGGTTTGCCGGATAGCTGTCATGCTTATCAGACAGACCCACCAGATCTAAAAGCTCGGTGACGCGGCGTTTAATCTCTTCTTTCGGGGTGTTGTCCAGCTCCAGCGGCAGCGCGACGTTACCAAAAACGGTGCGTGATGCCAGCAGGTTAAAGTGCTGGAAGATCATCCCTATCTGACGACGGGCCTGAGTTAATTCTTTTTCGGAAAGTTTGGTCAGTTCCTGGCCGCCAACCTGGACGCTACCTTCGGTTGGACGTTCGAGCAGGTTAACGCAGCGGATGAGCGTACTTTTACCTGCACCAGATGCGCCAATGACGCCATAAATCTGTCCAGCCGGAACATGCAGGCTAACGTTATTCAGCGCCTGAATAGTTCGGGTTCCTTGCTGGAACACTTTGGTGATATTGGAAAGTTTAATCATTAGATTATTTTTATCGTATGTAAGTTGGCCGTGGCATTTTCTTCTGCCAGATACGGGTGTTTACCGTAAACAAAATGGATGTTAAGGCATCCAGACGTCTAAATCAATGCGGCAGTGTGTGATGAGCACTTTCTTGCACGGTGAAACATGAGATACTAACAGGACATGCCTTTTTCAGGAGCAAACCCGTGGCAAAATCAGTACCTGCAATTTTTCTCGATCGTGATGGCACGATTAATGTCGATCACGGTTATGTACATGAGATTGATGAGTTCGAATTTATTGATGGCGTTATTGATGCCATGCGTGAACTTAAAGCAATGGGTTATGCGCTGGTGGTGGTGACCAACCAGTCTGGGATCGCCAGGGGTAAATTTACCGAAGCGCAATTCGAAACGCTGACCGAATGGATGGACTGGTCACTGGCCGATCGCGATGTCGAACTGGATGGTATCTATTATTGCCCGCACCACCCGCAAGGAACTGTAGAAGAATATCGTCAGACATGTGATTGCCGTAAGCCGCACCCGGGGATGTTTATCTCTGCCCAGGAGTTCTTGCACATTGATATGGCTTCTTCTTATATGGTGGGCGATAAACTGGAAGATATGCAGGCAGCTGCGGCAGCGGGAGTGGGGACAAAAGTGTTAGTTCGCACGGGTAAGCCGGTCACCCCCGAAGCGGAAGCAGCAGCCGATTTTGTAATTAATAGCCTGGCTGACCTGCCAAAAGCGCTAAAAAAGTAGCAAAAACCGGCGTTATGATGAAAATATGAGCGGTTGAAATAAAAATGCATTTTTCCGCTTGTCATTCCTCAGAAGCTCCCTATAATGCGCCTCCATCGACACGGCGGATGTGAATCACTTCACACAAACAGCCGGTTCGGTTGAAGAGAAAAAATCCTGAAATTCAGGGTTGACTCTGAAAGAGGAAAGCGTAATATACGCCACCTCGCAACGGTGAGCGAAAGCCGCGTTGCACTGCTCTTTAACAATTTATCAGACAATCTGTGTGGGCACTCAAAGTGACATGGATTCTAAACGTCGCAAGACGCTAAATGAATAACCAAGTCTCTGAGTGAACATACGTAATTCATTACGAAGTTTAATTCACGAGCATCAAACTTAAATTGAAGAGTTTGATCATGGCTCAGATTGAACGCTGGCGGCAGGCCTAACACATGCAAGTCGAGCGGTAGCACAGAGAGCTTGCTCTCGGGTGACGAGCGGCGGACGGGTGAGTAATGTCTGGGAAACTGCCTGATGGAGGGGGATAACTACTGGAAACGGTAGCTAATACCGCATAACGTCGCAAGACCAAAGAGGGGGACCTTCGGGCCTCTTGCCATCAGATGTGCCCAGATGGGATTAGCTAGTAGGTGGGGTAACGGCTCACCTAGGCGACGATCCCTAGCTGGTCTGAGAGGATGACCAGCCACACTGGAACTGAGACACGGTCCAGACTCCTACGGGAGGCAGCAGTGGGGAATATTGCACAATGGGCGCAAGCCTGATGCAGCCATGCCGCGTGTATGAAGAAGGCCTTCGGGTTGTAAAGTACTTTCAGCGAGGAGGAAGGCATTGTGGTTAATAACCGCAGTGATTGACGTTACTCGCAGAAGAAGCACCGGCTAACTCCGTGCCAGCAGCCGCGGTAATACGGAGGGTGCAAGCGTTAATCGGAATTACTGGGCGTAAAGCGCACGCAGGCGGTCTGTCAAGTCGGATGTGAAATCCCCGGGCTCAACCTGGGAACTGCATTCGAAACTGGCAGGCTAGAGTCTTGTAGAGGGGGGTAGAATTCCAGGTGTAGCGGTGAAATGCGTAGAGATCTGGAGGAATACCGGTGGCGAAGGCGGCCCCCTGGACAAAGACTGACGCTCAGGTGCGAAAGCGTGGGGAGCAAACAGGATTAGATACCCTGGTAGTCCACGCCGTAAACGATGTCGACTTGGAGGTTGTTCCCTTGAGGAGTGGCTTCCGGAGCTAACGCGTTAAGTCGACCGCCTGGGGAGTACGGCCGCAAGGTTAAAACTCAAATGAATTGACGGGGGCCCGCACAAGCGGTGGAGCATGTGGTTTAATTCGATGCAACGCGAAGAACCTTACCTACTCTTGACATCCACGGAATTTAGCAGAGATGCTTTAGTGCCTTCGGGAACCGTGAGACAGGTGCTGCATGGCTGTCGTCAGCTCGTGTTGTGAAATGTTGGGTTAAGTCCCGCAACGAGCGCAACCCTTATCCTTTGTTGCCAGCGGTTCGGCCGGGAACTCAAAGGAGACTGCCAGTGATAAACTGGAGGAAGGTGGGGATGACGTCAAGTCATCATGGCCCTTACGAGTAGGGCTACACACGTGCTACAATGGCGCATACAAAGAGAAGCGACCTCGCGAGAGCAAGCGGACCTCATAAAGTGCGTCGTAGTCCGGATTGGAGTCTGCAACTCGACTCCATGAAGTCGGAATCGCTAGTAATCGTAGATCAGAATGCTACGGTGAATACGTTCCCGGGCCTTGTACACACCGCCCGTCACACCATGGGAGTGGGTTGCAAAAGAAGTAGGTAGCTTAACCTTCGGGAGGGCGCTTACCACTTTGTGATTCATGACTGGGGTGAAGTCGTAACAAGGTAACCGTAGGGGAACCTGCGGTTGGATCACCTCCTTACCTGAAAGAACCTGCCTTTGTAGTGCTCACACAGATTGTCTGATGAAAAATAAGCAGTAAAAAATCTCTGCAGGCTTGTAGCTCAGGTGGTTAGAGCGCACCCCTGATAAGGGTGAGGTCGGTGGTTCAAGTCCACTCAGGCCTACCAAATTTATCCTGATACTGCGTTGTGAAAAGACTCGCATACTTCAGTATGCTTCGTCATTCCACGCCTTGTCTCAGTCTAAATTACCGGTAATGAGATTTAGTCTTTGCGATGGGGTTATAGCTCAGCTGGGAGAGCGCCTGCCTTGCACGCAGGAGGTCTGCGGTTCGATCCCGCATAGCTCCACCATCCTTTACTGCTGAAAACAAGAAAACTTCAGAGTGTACCTGAAAAGGTTCACTGCGAAGTTTTGCTCTTTAAAAATCTGGATCAAGCTGAAAATTGAAACGACACACTGTGTCTGTTCTCCGTAATAAGAACAGACAGGCGGTGTGTTCGAGTCTCTCAAATTTTCGCAATGCGATGATGTTTTACGAAACATCTTCGGGTTGTGAGGTTAAGCGACTAAGCGTACACGGTGGATGCCCTGGCAGTCAGAGGCGATGAAGGGCGTGCTAATCTGCGATAAGCGTCGGCGAGGTGATATGAACCTTTGACCCGGCGATACCCGAATGGGGAAACCCAGTGTGTTTCGACACACTATCATGTCATGAATACATAGTGGCATGAGGCGAACCGGGGGAACTGAAACATCTAAGTACCCCGAGGAAAAGAAATCAACCGAGATTCCCCCAGTAGCGGCGAGCGAACGGGGAAGAGCCCAGAGTCTGAATCAGCGCGCGTGTTAGTGGAACGGTCTGGAAAGTCCGACGGTACAGGGTGATAGTCCCGTACATAAAAATGCACGCGTTGTGAACTCGAAGAGTAGGGCGGGACACGTGGTATCCTGTCTGAATATGGGGGGACCATCCTCCAAGGCTAAATACTCCTGACTGACCGATAGTGAACCAGTACCGTGAGGGAAAGGCGAAAAGAACCCCGGCGAGGGGAGTGAAAAAGAACCTGAAACCGTGTACGTACAAGCAGTGGGAGCCTACTTGTTAGGTGACTGCGTACCTTTTGTATAATGGGTCAGCGACTTATATTCTGTAGCAAGGTTAACCGTATAGGGGAGCCGAAGGGAAACCGAGTCTTAACTGGGCGTTAAGTTGCAGGGTATAGACCCGAAACCCGGTGATCTAGCCATGGGCAGGTTGAAGGTTGGGTAACACTAACTGGAGGACCGAACCGACTAATGTTGAAAAATTAGCGGATGACTTGTGGCTGGGGGTGAAAGGCCAATCAAACCGGGAGATAGCTGGTTCTCCCCGAAAGCTATTTAGGTAGCGCCTCGTGAACTCATCTTCGGGGGTAGAGCACTGTTTCGGCTAGGGGGCCATCCCGGCTTACCAACCCGATGCAAACTACGAATACCGAAGAATGTTATCACGGGAGACACACGGCGGGTGCTAACGTCCGTCGTGAAGAGGGAAACAACCCAGACCGCCAGCTAAGGTCCCAAAGTCATGGTTAAGTGGGAAACGATGTGGGAAGGCACAGACAGCCAGGATGTTGGCTTAGAAGCAGCCATCATTTAAAGAAAGCGTAATAGCTCACTGGTCGAGTCGGCCTGCGCGGAAGATGTAACGGGGCTAAACCATGCACCGAAGCTGCGGCAGCGACACTTAGGTGTTGTTGGGTAGGGGAGCGTTCTGTAAGCCGTTGAAGGTGAACTGTGAGGTTTGCTGGAGGTATCAGAAGTGCGAATGCTGACATAAGTAACGATAAAGCGGGTGAAAAGCCCGCTCGCCGGAAGACCAAGGGTTCCTGTCCAACGTTAATCGGGGCAGGGTGAGTCGACCCCTAAGGCGAGGCCGAAAGGCGTAGTCGATGGGAAACAGGTTAATATTCCTGTACTCGGTGTTACTGCGAAGGGGGGACGGAGAAGGCTATGTTAGCCGGGCGACGGTTGTCCCGGTTTAAGCATGTAGGCGGAGAGTTTAGGTAAATCCGGACTCTTATCTAACGCTGAGGTGTGACGACGAGGCACTACGGTGCTGAAGTAACAAATGCCCTGCTTCCAGGAAAAGCCTCTAAGCATCAGGTAACATCAAATCGTACCCCAAACCGACACAGGTGGTCAGGTAGAGAATACCAAGGCGCTTGAGAGAACTCGGGTGAAGGAACTAGGCAAAATGGTGCCGTAACTTCGGGAGAAGGCACGCTGGTGTGTAGGTGAAGTCCCTGCGGACGGAGCTGAAACCAGTCGAAGATACCAGCTGGCTGCAACTGTTTATTAAAAACACAGCACTGTGCAAACACGAAAGTGGACGTATACGGTGTGACGCCTGCCCGGTGCCGGAAGGTTAATTGATGGGGTTAGCCGCAAGGCGAAGCTCTTGATCGAAGCCCCGGTAAACGGCGGCCGTAACTATAACGGTCCTAAGGTAGCGAAATTCCTTGTCGGGTAAGTTCCGACCTGCACGAATGGCGTAATGATGGCCAGGCTGTCTCCACCCGAGACTCAGTGAAATTGAACTCGCTGTGAAGATGCAGTGTACCCGCGGCAAGACGGAAAGACCCCGTGAACCTTTACTATAGCTTGACACTGAACACTGGTCCTTGATGTGTAGGATAGGTGGGAGGCTTTGAAGCGTGGACGCCAGTCTGCGTGGAGCCAACCTTGAAATACCACCCTTTAATGGCTGGTGTTCTAACGTAGACCCGTAATCCGGGTTGCGGACAGTGTCTGGTGGGTAGTTTGACTGGGGCGGTCTCCTCCTAAAGAGTAACGGAGGAGCACGAAGGTTAGCTAATCCTGGTCGGACATCAGGAGGTTAGTGCAATGGCATAAGCTAGCTTGACTGCGAGAGTGACGGCTCGAGCAGGTGCGAAAGCAGGTCATAGTGATCCGGTGGTTCTGAATGGAAGGGCCATCGCTCAACGGATAAAAGGTACTCCGGGGATAACAGGCTGATACCGCCCAAGAGTTCATATCGACGGCGGTGTTTGGCACCTCGATGTCGGCTCATCACATCCTGGGGCTGAAGTAGGTCCCAAGGGTACGGCTGTTCGCCGTTTAAAGTGGTACGCGAGCTGGGTTTAGAACGTCGTGAGACAGTTCGGTCCCTATCTGCCGTGGGCGCTGGAGAATTGAGGGGGGCTGCTCCTAGTACGAGAGGACCGGAGTGGACGCATCACTGGTGTTCGGGTTGTCATGCCAATGGCATTGCCCGGTAGCTAAATGCGGAAAAGATAAGTGCTGAAAGCATCTAAGCACGAAACTTGCCCCGAGATGAGTTCTCCCTGACTCTTTAAGAGTCCTGAAGGAACGTTGAAGACTACGACGTTGATAGGTCGGGTGTGTAAGTGCAGCGATGCATTGAGCTAACCGATACTAATGAACCGTGAGGCTTAACCTTACAACGCCGAAGATGTTTTGGCGGAAGAGACGATATTCAGCTTGATACAGATTAACTGATGCGCGAAGAAGCGTGTTGGTAACAGAATTTGCCTGGCGGCTTTAGCGCGGTGGTCCCACCTGACCCCATGCCGAACTCAGAAGTGAAACGCCGTAGCGCCGATGGTAGTGTGGGGTCTCCCCATGTGAGAGTAGGGAACTGCCAGGCATCAAATTAAGTAGTAAACCGGTGCATTAATCCGGTGGTTACAGAAGTCTTCGGTGGAGCGGTAGTTCAGTCGGTTAGAATACCTGCCTGTCACGCAGGGGGTCGCGGGTTCGAGTCCCGTCCGTTCCGCCACTTATTAAGAGCCCTGAGCTAACGCTCAGGGCTTTTTCTTGTCCACAATTTAATTATTGCTATAAACGCAAAAATCCTCTGCATTTCTGCCTCTTTTTCAGCATACCAGTAACAAGCGATAATCCTCTCAGTTCATGAACACTATGATTAAAGAGGAAATAAATGACTATCCCTGCATTCGGTTTGGGCACGTTCCGCCTGAAAGACGACATCGTCATCGCATCTGTAAAAAACGCACTTGAGCTGGGCTATCGGGCTGTTGATACAGCACAAATCTATGGGAATGAAGTTGAAGTTGGTCAGGCCATTGAAGAAAGCGGTATCCCCCGCAGTGAATTATTTCTGACGACGAAAATCTGGATCGAAAATCTCAGCAAAGAGAAACTGATCCCAAGCCTGCAAGAAAGCCTGAAAAAATTGCGAACCGACTACGTTGATCTTACGTTGATCCATTGGCCTTCCCCCGCTGATAACATTCCTGTCGAAGAATTTATGCAGGCACTGCTTGAAGCGAAGAAGCAAGGTTTGACCCGTAATATTGGCATCTCAAACTTCACTATTCCATTGATGGAAAAGGCCATTGCTGCCATTGGAGCAGAAAATATTGCGACCAATCAGATCGAGCTTTCTCCTTATCTGCAAAATCGAAAAGTTGTCGATTGGGCAAAAGAGAAGGGCATTCACATCACGTCATATATGACGCTGGCATATGGTAAAGCGCTGAAAGATGACATCATTGTGGGCATTGCTGAAAAACACAGCGCCACGCCAGCGCAGGTTATTCTGGCATGGGCGATGGGAGAAGGTTATGCCGTTATTCCGTCGTCCACCAAACGCGAAAATCTGGCGAGCAATCTGCTGGCTTGTGATCTTGTGCTGGATGATGAGGATAAAAAAGCGATCGCTACACTTGAGTGCAACGATCGACTGGTCAGTCCGGAAGGTCTGGCACCTGAATGGGATTAACTTAATCCCTCTCTATTTCCCTGACAGCTCTTTCGGGAGCTGTTTTACATGTTCACTCAGAAAGTCGATAAAAGCGCGAATGCGCGTACTGACTGCACGGTCGCTGTAATACACTGCGCTAAATGGCATTTCTACGGGCAGGCGTTTGTCTGCCATCAATTCAACAAGCTCTCCGCGCGCTAATTCCTTATTAATCATATAGTCAGATAAACAGGCGATACCATTACCGCTAAGACAAAGCTGCTTTAGCGTCTCTCCGCTATTGGAGGACAGCCCACTGGTTATTTCATGCAACTGACCGTCATGACAAGCGACAGGCCAGGTATTCAGTGTTAGCGGCTCAGTGAATCCCAGGCAAAGATGCTGTTTTAGCTCTTCAACCGTCTCGGGTTTCCCGTAGCGGGCAATATACTCCGGTGAGGCGATGATCTTACGGTAGCTGGTAAACAGCGGACGGGCGCGCAGGCTGGAATCCGTGAGCGTCCCGGCACGGATCGCCACATCAACTTTCCGCTCAATCAGATTAATAAAAGTCTCAGATGAAACCAGCGACAGCGTCATCTCCGGATAGCGCTCACGGAAGGGCTTCACGAGCGGCATCAGAAAATGCAGTACAACGGGAGTGGCGGCATCAATTCGCAACAGTCCTCGCGGCGTGCTCCGCGTCTCCATGATTTCCGTCTCTGCTGCAGCCATCTCCTGAAGAATGGACTGTACGCGGCGAAAGTAGCGTTCACCTTCCTCCGTCAGGCTCAGCTGGCGGGTCGTACGGTTTAATAAACTTACCCCCAGTTTCATTTCCAGCTTTTTGACAGAACGACTGATTGCCGAGTTCGCCTGGCCCAACTGTTCTGCCGCCCTGCTAAAACTGCCGCTTTCCACCACGGCCACGAAGATTGCCAGCTCTTCTGACGTTGCTTTCATTATTGCACCATCCGCAAAATTCTATTGATACTTTGACCATTTTTGTTATTTAAACACTGGCGCATACTTCGTGTCATCTTAATCCTGATGATACGGAGTACATTATGCCGCTGGCGCTACTAGCCCTGACGATCAGTGCCTTTGCTATTGGCACAACCGAGTTTGTCATTGTAGGGCTTGTTCCTACAATCGCCGATCAACTTGCCATCTCGCTGCCTTCTGCGGGGATGCTGGTCTCTATATACGCACTGGGGGTTGCCATTGGAGCGCCTGTCCTGACCGCGCTGACAGGACGTTTTCCACGCAAGCAGCTTCTGCTTGCCTTAATGGTGCTTTTCACTGCCGGAAATATTCTGGCGTGGCAAGCCCCCGACTACACCACGCTGGTCGTGGCCCGACTGCTGACCGGGCTTGCCCATGGCGTCTTCTTCTCTATCGGCTCAACTATCGCGACGAGTCTGGTACCTAAAGAAAAAGCGGCTTCCGCCATCGCTATTATGTTCGGTGGCTTAACGGTGGCACTGGTGACCGGCGTTCCAATGGGGACCTTTATCGGTCAGCATTTTGGCTGGCGTGAAACTTTTCTGGCAGTATCTGTACTTGGGGTCATCGCGCTGTTTGCCAGTATGTTGCTTGTCCCTTCAAATATTCCGGGCAGGGCGAGCGCTTCCTTGAGCGATCAAATGAAAGTGTTAACCCATCCTCGCTTGTTGATCATCTACGCCGTAACGGCTTTGGGCTACGGTGGCGTCTTTACAGCCTTTACCTTTCTGGCACCAATGATGCAAGATTTGGCCGGTTTTTCGCCAGGTGCAGTGAGCTGGATCCTGCTGGGATACGGCGTATCGGTGGCAATAGGCAACATTTGGGGCGGTAAACTTGCAGATAAGCATGGTGCAGTACCGGCGCTGAAATTCATTTTCGCTGCTTTAGTGGTATTGCTGATGGTCTTCCAGTTCACCGCATCCGTTCAGTACGCTTCTTTAGCCACTATTCTGGTGATGGGGATCTTCGCATTTGGTAATGTCCCGGGCTTACAAGTCTACGTGGTGCAGAAAGCGGAGTTGTATACGCCAAACGCCGTTGATGTTGCTTCGGGTCTTAACATCGCAGCGTTTAATATTGGTATCGCACTCGGTTCGATAATCGGTGGTCAGACAGTTGAGCATTATGGTCTGGCGCAAACGCCCTGGATCGGGGCTGTCATTGTTCTGGCTGCATTCCTGCTGATTGGGCTGAGTGGACGTCTGGATAACACCGCTCGCGTCATGCTGGATAACTCCCAGTAAGCGCTTGCTTACAAAAACAGAACGCAGTTTATGAGTAATTGCGTTGAAAGTGTGACTTAAAATCCCTATAACATTAGAACCAGTCCGTTTTCCGGGCTGGTTCAAGTTATAGAGGCCGTATCCAAAAGTGCGAAAAAATACCTATGCTATGCGTTATATTGCCGGACAACCAGCGGAGAGAATTTTGCCTCCGGGTTCGTTTGCAAGCATTGGTCAGGCATTGCCTGCAGGCGTACCGTTAAGCAGCGATGAAAAAATCCGTGTACTGGTGTGGAACATCTTTAAGCAGCAGCGCGCAGAATGGTTATCCGTCCTGAAGAATTTTGGTAAGGATGCGCATCTGGTTTTATTGCAGGAAGCACAGACTACGCCAGAGCTGGTCAGGTTTGCGACCACCCACTATCTGGCTGCTGATCAGGTTCCAGCCTTTGTCTTACCCCAGCATCCCTCCGGCGTAATGACCTTGTCAGCGGCGCACCCGGTCTATTGTTGTCCGCTTCGCGAGCGGGAGCCGATTCTGCGTCTGGCAAAATCGGCGCTTGTCACTGTCTATCCCTTACCGGATACCCGCTTGCTGATGGTCGTTAACATTCATGCCGTGAACTTTAGCCTGGGCGTTGACGTATACAGTAAGCAATTACTTCCTATCGGCGATCAGATGGCCCATCACAGCGGCCCGATTATTATGGCCGGTGATTTCAATGCCTGGAGCCGCCCGCGTATGAACGCGCTCTACCGCTTTGCGCGCGAAATGTCCCTGCGCGAAGTTCGTTTTACTGATGACCAGCGGCGCAAAGCGTTTGGTCGTCCGCTCGATTTTGTCTTCTATCGGGGTTTGAACGTGCATGAAGCTTCAGTGCTCGTCACGCGTGCCTCCGATCATAACCCTCTACTAGTCGAATTCAGTCCCGGCAAACCTGATAAATAATGGTGTGTCAGGTCTGCCGTGGGGCAGACCTGTGCAGGCGCTGCCCTTTATTTTTCAATTAACCAAAGGACAGTACGATGACAACACAATCCCATCATGACAACGTCGAAAAACAGTTTGGCTCACAGGCAAAAGCTTATCTGACCAGTGCCGTACATGCGTCTGGTCGCGATCTGGAGCGTCTCAGTGAACGTCTGGCAGCATTTCCACAGGCACACGTTCTCGATATGGGATGTGGAGCAGGGCATGCCAGCTTTGTTGCTGCGCAGCACGTCGCGCAAGTGACGGCCTATGATTTATCCAGTCAGATGCTCGACGTAGTCACTCAGGCGGCACAAGACCGAGGGTTAAAAAATATGACCACTCGTCAGGGTTATGCTGAATCGCTGCCGTTTGCTGATGAATCTTTTGATATCGTCATTAGCCGCTACTCCGCTCATCACTGGCACGATGTGGCCCAGGCGCTGCGCGAGGTCAAACGCGTGCTGAAACCTGGCGGTATTTTTATCATCATGGATATTATGTCGCCCGGGAACCCGGTCCGCGATATCTGGCTGCAAACTGTTGAAGCCCTGCGTGACACCTCTCATGTACGCAATTACTCCAGCGGCGAGTGGTTTTCACTGATAACCGAGGCCGGTTTGATTTCCCGTTCATTAGTTACCGATCGCTTGTCTCTTGAATTCACCTCATGGATCGCGCGTATGCGTACTCCTGATGCATTAGCTCAGGCGATTCGCTTATATCAGGAGAGTGCCTCTGCGGAGGTGAAAGCATACTTTGAATTGCAGGAGGATGGATCGTTCACCAGCGATACGATCCTGGCGGAAGCGCAGAAAGCGGGTTAATTCAAAAATAAAAAAGGCACCGGGGGAATCGGTGCCTTTTTTAGTTGGATTGCGCTGTCAGGAGTCAGGCATATCGCTATTTTTTACAAACAGCGTTAGCTGATCGCCTGGTTGCAGATTGGCCGTATCATCATTCCAGCGCATCACATCTTTGATGTTCACACCGTGAGTTTTCGCGATACTGGAAAGCGAATCACCTTTGCGTACGCGATAGGTAATACTATCGCTGTTGCGAGCGAGACGCTGCGCACTGCTACCTGCGCCAATGGTCAGGTTCTGGCCCACTTTCAGATTCGAACCGCGCAGATTATTCCACTGCTGCAGATCTTTAGCATTGACGCCGAGGCGCGATGCAATACCGGAAAGCGTATCGCCTGAACGAACCTTGTAACTCCGGCTGCTGACAGATGAAGCATCAGCAACCAGCGTTGACTGAACCGCATCAATCTCACCTGAAGCCAGGGACGCCCGTAAGCGCGCCGCATTTTTCTGCGGAACGAGGACATACTGCGGTCCATTTGCGCCCAGCGTAGAACCCTTAATGCCTGCATTAAAGGTTTTCAGCTTTTTAACCGGAATACCCGTCATATCAGCAACCTGTTTCATTTCAACAGGGCTGCTGAGGCTAACTCTCGCCAGCGCACGACTTTCATCGGTCGTAGGCAATTTCACGCCATAACGTTTGCTATTTTTGAGAATATCGCTCAAAGCCAGCATTTTCGGCACGTAAAGCTTGGTTTCCTGTGGCAGTGAGAGCGACCAAAAATCAGTGGATTTACCACGTGCTTTATTCGCTTTCATTGCCTTCAGTACACGGCCTTCGCCGCTATTATACGCCGCGACCGTTAACAGCCAGTCGCCGTCAAACATCTTATTCAGACGTTGCATCATGTCGAGAGCGGCCGTCGTTGAAGCGACGACATCACGACGCGCATCGTAGCTGCGAGTCTGTTTCAATCCATAATTGCGCCCTGTGCTCGGAATGATCTGCCAAATGCCTGCGGCATTGGCGCCAGACGTTGCGTGCGGGTCAAAAGCGCTCTCCACTATGGGTAGTAGTACCAGTTCCATAGGCATGTTACGTTTCTTAACTTGCCCTGCTATCCAGTACATATACGGCTCTGCCCGTAAAGTTACATCGTGGAGATAGCTCTTATTACTTAAATACTTCTGTTTCTGTTCGCGAATCCGGGTGTTCTCCGGAATTCCCATCTTCAGCTCGTCGCTAATAGAGGCCCACAAGTCTTGATCCTGCGCGAATGATGTCCCATCGTCCATCCATCGCGCCTGACTTATAAACTTCCCTGCTTCCCCTTGACCAGCTGCAGAAAGGCTCTGTGCGTGCTGCTGAATGTCACCAGTGTTCTGAGACGACTGGCACCCCGCAAGCAGGACAGAGGCGAGTAATATCGCTTTTGCCTTCATGTGTGTGTCAATAGTTGCTTAAAAGACGAGCGATAATAACGGCGAATTTTTGAAAAGGCAACCCGCAATTGTCAGAAGTTATCTTTCTTTGCCCGTAACCATGCGAAACGTTCCTCAGATTGTTGCAAATTTGTTTCTTGGTTAATTTTATTAATTAAATCAATGTCATCTGTGCGCAAAAATAAATTTATTTTCCGCTCATTTTTCAGAATTACGGGCAATGTATTTTGTTTTTTTACCCGTAACTCATTAACTTTGTGGTAATAATCCTGAATGGCGGGATCCTCAGGAAGAATGCTCAGCGCAAACTTCATATTTTCTAATGTATACTCGTGCGCGCAACAAACGATAGTATCTTCCGGAAGTGCATTAATTTTCTGGAAGGATTGATACATCTGCGTTGGCGTTCCTTCGAACAATCTTCCGCAGCCGCCAGAGAACATCGTGTCACCGCAAAAAAGATAAGGGAAACTGTAGAAACAAATGTGTCCTGAAGTGTGACCCGGAGTAGCAAATACAGAAAATTCGTAACCTTGTATGAGGATTTTTTCGCCATCTTCGACTACCTGCGTTGTTCCCTTATTTTGTGTCTCTTGAGGCCCGTATACCACAAGATGGGGAAATTTCGCGTGCAGGGCAGGCACTCCGCCAACATGATCGTTATGATGGTGAGTGAGCAAAATGGCCTCTGGCTGCCAGCCATGCTCTTCAATCGCCTTCAGGACTGGCTCTGCTTCACCGGGGTCAACAATAATGCAGCGACCCGTATCGTCCGCCAAAACCCAGATGTAGTTGTCCTGAAACGCGGGAATACTGATAAGATTCATAAATTACCTCTCATAACGTAGCGGGTGTTTTGATGAAACCGGCAAGGATACCTCAGATTATCTCAGCACCAGAGCAGTGGAACCAGTTTCGCTGGGGCGAATACTATCGCGAGGCGCTTGAGCGTCAGCTTAAGCCCTGGTTCGCGAAAATGTACGGTTTTCATCTGCTTAAGATTGGCAACCTGAGTGCCGAAATCAACTCTGAAAGCTGCGCGATTTCCCATCAGGTGAATGTCTCTCTTAACGGGCATCCCCTTCAGGTTAAGGCCGATCCGCTTCATTTGCCATTCGCCGAAAAATCTGTCGATGCCTGTCTGATGGCGCATACGTTGCCCTGGTGCAGCGATCCTCACCGGTTGCTGCGTGAAGCCGATCGTGTGCTTATTGATGACGGCTGGCTGGTACTCAGTGGTTTCAACCCTATGAGCCTGATGGGATTACGTAAGCTGGTGCCGGTTTTACGCCGTATGCCGCCCTATAACAGCCGCATGTTTACCTTTACACGACAGCTCGACTGGCTTTCATTACTGAATTTTGAGGTGATGTACTACAGCGGATTTCAGGTTTTACCCTGGTCGGGGAAGGGTGGAAAAATGCTGACGACGCATCTGCCAGCACTGGGATGTATGCAAATCATCGTGGCGCGTAAGCGGACTGTACCCCTTACGCTTAACCCCATGAAACAAAGCAAATCGAAAGCGCGGATCCGTCAAACCGTTGGGGCGACGCGCCAATACCGCAAACCCTAATCAGGATTCAGGCTGATAACCCACATCGTCGTGGACAGGGTTCAATGCTGCCGCGCGCGCCAGTTCGTCGCAGCGCTCGTTTTCCGGATGTCCGGCATGACCTTTAACCCACTCCCATTTAATCGTGTGATGACTCAGGGCAGCGTCAAGGCGCTTCCAGAGATCGACATTCTTAACGGGTTTCTTATCTGCCGTCTTCCAGCCACGCTTTTTCCAGTTATGGATCCACTGGGTAATTCCCTGGCGGACATACTGGCTGTCGGTGCTAATGACCACATCGCAATCTTCTTTCAGGGCTTCCAGCGCGACGATCGCAGCCATTAGCTCCATGCGGTTGTTGGTGGTCAAACGATAACCTTCGTTAAAGGTTTTTTCATGCTCGCGATAACGTAAAATCGCGCCATAGCCACCCGGGCCTGGATTTCCAAGGCAAGACCCGTCGGTGAAAATTTCTACCTGCTTAGTCATCTCTGGTAGACTTCCTGTATTTGAAACGATCAGTAAAACGACGAGTCTGACATAAATGACCGATATGAGCACTGCAATTACACGACAGATCGTCCTCGATACCGAAACCACCGGTATGAACCAAATCGGCGCGCACTATGAAGGGCACAAGATTATTGAGATCGGTGCCGTTGAGGTTGTGAACCGCCGTCTTACCGGCAACAACTTCCATGTCTATCTCAAGCCCGATCGCCTGGTGGACCCGGAAGCATTTGGTGTTCATGGTATTGCCGACGAGTTTCTGTTGGATAAACCCACGTTTGCCGATGTGGCCGATGATTTCATCGAATACATCAGCGGGGCAGAACTGGTCATCCATAACGCATCGTTTGATATCGGCTTTATGGATTATGAATTCAGTAAGCTGAACCGCGGCATTCCGAAAACAAATACGTTCTGTAAAGTCACCGATAGTCTGGCGCTGGCGAGGAAAATGTTTCCCGGCAAGCGCAACAGCCTCGATGCGCTCTGCTCCCGTTACGAAATAGACAATACCAAGCGAACGCTACACGGCGCATTGCTCGATGCCCAGATTCTGGCTGATGTCTATCTGACCATGACCGGCGGTCAGACGTCGATGGCCTTCAGTACGGAGAGTGATTCACGCCAGCAGGACAGTACCGGAATTCAGCGTGTGGTGCGTCAGGCGAGTCGATTACGGGTGATTTTAGCCAGTGATGAAGAGGC
Source organism: Lelliottia sp. CFBP8978 (assembly GCF_034046055.2). Lineage (NCBI taxonomy): Bacteria > Pseudomonadati > Pseudomonadota > Gammaproteobacteria > Enterobacterales > Enterobacteriaceae > Lelliottia > Lelliottia sp. CFBP8978. The sequence goes on from NZ_CM188253.1 coordinate 919,676, forward strand.
CGCAGCCCATGAATCACGCCTGGATATCGTGCAGAAGAAAGGTGGAAGCTGCCTCTGGCGGGCATAAATCTCGACATAATGCGTTTAAATTCACCGGGTGGGTGAATTTTGCAGCAAATGATTCAAAAGTTGAGAAAAAGCGTTGACGGGATCGGAGGCAAACCGTAATATTCGCCTCGTTCTCAAGGGAACAATGCGGAGCGGTAGTTCAGTCGGTTAGAATACCTGCCTGTCACGCAGGGGGTCGCGGGTTCGAGTCCCGTCCGTTCCGCCACATTAGAAAGCCTGAATCAGCAATGATTCAGGCTTTCGTCATTTCAGCGCCTCCTTTTTCTTATCTCATTCCCGTCGTTGGTTAACAAAAAGTTAATATTCGTAGTGCATTAAATTAACAATTGCGCGTTTTTGGTGCGTCTTCTGCACCTTTATTGTGCGAATCACCTCTTTTCTCCCTCAGAAAACATTTTTGTTTGTAACAATCCTGTAAAAAATAATCCCCGTTTAATCATTAGCTTACTTACGATTTTCCAGAAAGTTCCTGAACCAATGATTTATTGGTTCGTAAATTGCTTATTCATAAGAGCAATAAGTCATCTTCTATATTGATAACTTATTGTTAATAAAAATAAAGCAATGATGACAGCAGGCGAACCAATATGGAAAAACCGTCACGGTTTCTGGCTAATTCCAGCACCGCGCTTGAGCAGTTGCGCGGTCTAATCAACCAGCATGAGTCAACACCAGGCATTCCGCTGCCCACTGAACGTGAGCTGTCGGAAACACTCGGCGTAGGGCGACGCGAAGTTCGTCGTGCGCTGGACGTGCTGGAGGAAGAGGGGCGTATCTGGCGCAAGCAAGGTAAAGGCACCTTTATTGGCCCTGCTGCGCCGGTTGAACCGCTGGCGCTTCAGGGGCTGGTACAGCAAACCAATTTGCTGGAAGTCATGGAAGCTCGTCTGCAGCTTGAACCGGGCTTAGCCCGTCTTGCGGCACTGCGTGCCACCAGGGAAAACCTCGCGCTGATGCAGCGCATGCTGGAACGCATCGACAAGGTCAGCCCGGATGACCGCGACCTCAATGAACTCTGGGATAGCGCCTTCCACCGCGCTATCGCAGAAGCGGCCGGTAATCGCCTGATGTTAGGCCTGTTTGATGCTATTGATGCGGTGCGTCGCGAACCCGGCTGGCAGCATCTGCGTGAGCAGGCGCGCACGCCTGAGCGTGTCGACAGCTACAACGATCATCATCATAAAATCATGACGGCGATCGTCCACCGCCAGCCCAACGAAGCAGCCGCCGCCATGCGCGAACACCTGCTCACTCTGCAAACTGCCCTGATTCAGGCCATCAACCTTGAGGATGATTCCCTGTTATGACGACAATCCCTTTTAAGGAGGCAGGGCCGGTACTCCGCCTGCACAATCTCAATGTGAAATTTGCCGGATCGCCGGTGAGCGTACTGGACGGGATCTCGCTCACCGTGAAATCCGGTGAAACGCTGGCGCTGGTGGGCGAATCCGGCTGCGGAAAAAGTATCACCTCCCTCGCGTTGATGGGACTACTGCCCAGCAGCGCGCAAATCGTGAGTGGTGAAATGCAGTTCCGCCGCCACGATCTGCGCAAACTGTCCCCGCGCGAATACGCCGATCTGCGCGGCAGTGAACTGGCGATGATTTTTCAGGAGCCGATGACCTCACTCAACCCGGCTTTCACGCTTGGCGATCAGCTCAGCGAAGCGGTTATTCGTCACCAGAAAATGTCGAAAGCACAAGCCATGAATGTGGCGCTGCAAATACTGGAAAAAGTACAAATCCCCGCTCCCGAAATGCGCCTGAAAGCCTATCCGCACCAGCTCTCCGGCGGGATGCGTCAGCGCGTCATGATTGCGATGGCATTGATTAACCATCCGCGGTTACTGATCGCCGATGAACCGACTACCGCACTGGATGTGACCATCCAGGCGCAAATTCTGACGTTGCTGAATACCTTAAAAGCCGAAACCGGCACAGCGGTGCTGATGATCACCCACGATCTGGGCGTGGTGGCGGAAGTCGCGCAGCAGGTGGCGGTGATGTATGCCGGACAGGTCGTAGAGCAGGGCAGCGTCGAGAGTATTTTTGCCGATCCGCAGCACCCCTACACCATCGGTCTGATGGGATCGATTCCGTCCCTCGGTGCACGCAAAGGTCAGCTATCGACCATTCCAGGCAGCGTGCCGCTACCCGAGTCGATGCCAAAGGGCTGTCGTTTTGCCACGCGCTGCCCGTTCGCACAAACCCGTTGCCACGATGAAAAACCTCAGCTTCACACGTTGGGCGTGGGGCATCAGGTTGCCTGTTTCCGCGTACCGCTTGAGCAACACATTGCGCTGGGAGAAATCGCATGACTACCCCCATTCTTGAAGCTCGTGACCTGAGCAAACTCTTCCCTGGCCCTAAAAAGCTCTTTACTCCGGCGCGTTTTGTTACGGCAGTCGACAGAGTGTCACTCGCGGTCATGCCTGGCGAAACGCTGGCCATTGTGGGGGAGTCGGGATCGGGTAAATCCACCCTTGGGCGCTTGCTGCTGCGTCTGCTGGCCGCCAGTGAAGGACGTGTGTTTTATCAGGGTGAAGAGATCACTCATGCGTCAGGTGCGCGTCTGAACCAGCTCCGCCGCGAACTGCAAATCATCTTTCAGGACCCGTTTGCGTCGCTCAACCCACGCATGACGGTGGAGCAGATCGTCGGTGAACCGCTGTGGTTACACCAGAACATGAAAAAGGCCGACCGCCAGTATCGCGTCGCAGAACTGCTGAAAACCGTCGGCCTGCCTGCGGCCTGGGCCGGACGCTATCCGCATGAGTTTTCCGGTGGTCAGCGTCAGCGCATCGGCATTGCGCGCGCGTTAGCCTCCGGGCCAAAACTGCTGCTGGGCGATGAACCCGTTTCGGCGCTGGATGTCTCCGTGCAGGCGCAGGTGGTCAACCTGCTCGAAAGCCTGAAGCACCAGCTGGGGCTGACAATGGTGATTGTCGCGCACGGTCTGGCGGTCATTCGCCACATGAGCGACCGTGTGGCGGTGATGTATCTCGGCCAGATTGTTGAGCTGGCTACGGTCGATGAAATCTTTGACGCGCCGCTGCACCCTTACACTCAGGCGCTGATTGCCTCCGCTCCGCAAATGCAGCCCGGCATGGCGCGCGACGCGCCTTTGCTTCAGGGAGATTTACCGAATCCGGCCAACCCACCGTCCGGGTGCCGTTTCCACACCCGTTGTCCGTACGTCACGGATGAATGTCGCCAGGTAGAACCGATCGATCAGGTTCTGGAGGGCGGACGCCAGGTCGCCTGCCATCGCTGGCAGGAAATTAACCGCGATCGCAGTGTTATTCAGATAGCACCGCCATCCGCCGCCTTTTTGCGCCGCCGCGCGCTGTTTGAACATGCGGCATCACTCTCGTCTCTTCCAGCAAGGAACTCATGATAATGACAATGCGTAATTCTCTTTTGACCGTACTGGGAAGTGTTATTTTGCTTGGCGCGACGTTACCCGCGCACTCGGAAAGCGTTCTGCGAATTGGTCTGGGCGCCGATCCCGATATGCTCGATCCCCATCTGGCGCGCACCTACTATGGCCGCTTCGTCTTTGCCTCACTGTGCGATCGGCTGGTGGACGTGGATGAAAATCTGAAGGTCGTGCCAGGCCTGGCCAAAGACTGGTCCTGGAGCGAAGACAATAAAACCCTGACCATGAATCTGCGTGAGGGAGTGACCTTCCACGACGGTGAAAAGTTTGATGCCGAGGCCGCAAAGTACAACCTTGACCGCGCCCTGACGCTAAAAGGTTCGCTGCGTAAAAGCGAGATCTCATCCGTCGAATCAATAGAAGTGAAAAGCCCTACTCAAATTGCCATTCACCTGAAAACCCCGGATGCCGCACTGCTGATGCAGTTGACCGACCGTGCCGGGGCGATGATGGCGCCGGAAGCGGCCAAAAAACCAGATTTCGCGGCACACCCCGTCTGTTCAGGTCCTTATAAATTTGACAGCCGGGTCTCTCAGGACCGCATCGTTCTGAGCCGTTTCGACAACTACTGGAACAAAGACGCCTATCACTTCGACAAAATCATCTATCTGCCGATCCCGGATGCCTCGGTGCGTCTGGCAAACCTGCGTGCGGGTGATTTGGATCTGACTGAAGGCATCGCCGCCAGCGACGTCAAAACCGTAGAAGCCGACAGCAAACTGGCGCTGGCGAAAGTGACCGGCCTCGGTTATCAGGGGATCACCTTCAACATCAATAACGGTAAAGTTCCGGCCAACGATCCGTTCAAAGATGCGCGCGTGCGGGAAGCCTTCTCGCTGGCTATCGACCGCGACGCGCTGAATCAGGTGGTGTTCGAAGGTTTGTATACCCCGGCGAACCAGGCGTTTTCGCCGGTCAGCCCTTACCACGTCAAGGTGCCGGTTCCGCCCCGCGATGTGGAAAAATCGAAAGCCCTGCTAAAAGCGGCGGGCATTAACGCGCCGCTAACCGTCAATCTGCTGGTACCGAATAACCCAACGTCACAGCAGGTGGGTCAGGTGCTGCAGGCGATGGTCGCCGAGGCCGGATTTAACCTGAACCTGCAGATGACCGAATTCGCCACGCTGCTCGATCGCCAGCAGAGCGGCGATTATCAGCTGAGCTTCTCCGGCTGGTCAGGACGTCCGGATCCAGACGGTAGCATCTACGGTTTCATCAACAGCAAAGGCACGCTCAACGATGGTCGCTACAGCAATGCGCAGGTTGACGAATGGTTGACTCAGGCGCGTTTGAGCACCGATCCCGCCGCGCGCCAGCCGCTGTACAACAACGTGGTGAAACAGCTTCAGACCGATATGCCGATTGCCTATCTCTATTTCGAGCCGCGCATTTTTGGCCTGAACAAGAGCGTGAAGGGTTTCAAACCGTATCCGGATGGCATCGTGCGTCTGGCGGGTTTATCGCTGGCTAAGTAACTGAGGGCGTGAGGAGAAACCATGCTGGAACTGATTTGCAAACGCCTGTTGCTGGCGATCCCGACTCTGCTGCTGGTCAGTATGATGGTCTTTGGGCTACAGAAATTGCTGCCCGGCGATCCGCTGATTGCGATGGCGGGCGAAGAGCGCGATCCGGCGGTGATTGCCCAACTGCGCGCGGAACTGAATCTCGATGCGCCGCTGCCGGTGCAATATTTTGACTGGCTGACGCGCGCATTGCAGGGCGATCTTGGGGTCTCTTTACGCACTCATGAGCCGGTCACATCGCTGATTGCCAGCAAACTTCCGGTGACGATGGAGCTTTCACTACTGGCGATGATTATCGCGCTGGTATTCGGTATCAGCATGGGGATCCTCGCGGCGGTGAATAAAAACAGCTGGGTGGATCACGGGGCTAACTTTGTGGCGATCTCCGGGATCTCGATACCGCACTTTTGGTTAGGGATCTTGCTGATCCTGGTGTTCTCGGTGAATTTGCAGTGGCTGCCCGCGTCAGGCTATGTGCCGTTCAGCGAAGATCCGCTGCAAAACCTGCGTACGCTGCTGCTGCCTGCGTCGGTGCTCGGCACCGGGCTGGCGGCGACGCTGATGCGCCACACGCGGGCGTCGATGATTGCGGTGCTGAAAGCCGATTACATCCGCACCGCGCGGGCCAAGGGGCTGCTGCCGAAAGCGGTGATCCTCAAGCACGCGTTTCGCAACGCGCTGGTGCCGGTGATCACGCTCACCACGCTGCTGTTTGGCGAACTGCTGGGCGGCGCGGTGCTGACCGAGCAGGTCTTCACCATTCCGGGCTTTGGCAAAATGATCGTCGATTCGGTGTTTAACCGTGATTACGCGGTCGTGCAGGGCGTGGTGCTGATCGTGGCGATTGGCTTCCTGATGCTGAACCTGCTGGCTGACGTGCTCTACGTCCTCATCAACCCGAAAATGCGAGGTTAATCGTGGCTGAACTGACGACTCAAACCGTAGTACCTGCGCTGCCGCGCGCGCAAAACCGGGTGCTGAAGAAATTTCTCGCCAACAAAAGCGCCGTGATTGGCGCGGTAATTGTCGGCATCTTTGTGCTTATCGCTCTGATTGCGCCCTGGCTTGCGCCGTTTGATCCGGTCAAAGCCAACTTTCTGGCGGTGCGTAAACCGCCGTCGGAGCTCTACTGGTTTGGCACCGACGAGCTGGGCCGCGACATTCTTTCGCGCATCGTCTGGGGGGCGCGTACCTCTCTGATGGCGGGCTGTATGTCTGTGGTGATCGCGGTGGTGATTGGTGTGCCGCTGGGGCTGGTGGCGGGTTACTTCCAGGGGATCTGGGACGGCGTGATCTCGCGCTTTATTGAAGCACTGCTGGCCTGCCCGTTCCTGATCATGGCCATCGCGCTGGGGGCATTTTTAGGCCCGAGTCTGACCAACGCGATGATCGCCATTGGTCTGTCGGCGATGCCGATCTTTGCCCGTCTGACGCGCGGTCAGGTGATCGCCATACGCAACGAAGAGTACATCGACGGCGCAAAGGCGATTGGCCTGCCGGACCGCTGGATCATCGTGAAATATGTGCTGCCAAACGTGATGTCGCCGATTCTGGTGCAAGCCACGCTGGCGATTGCCTCTGCGATTATTGCCGAAGCGAGCCTGTCGTTTCTCGGTCTGGGGCAGCAGCCACCGAATCCGTCCTGGGGCTCGATGCTCAATACGGCAAAAGGTTTTCTGGAACAGGCGCCGTGGATGTCTGTTTTCCCTGGTATCGCCATTTTCCTTGCGGTACAGGGCTTTAATTTACTCGGTGACGGGCTGCGCGATGCGCTCGATCCGCGCCACGACTAAGGAGTCATGATGACCAAAGCGCTTGATTTTACTACCGGTTACGATTCACGACGCCCGCCGATGATGGGGCATAACGCGGTCGCCACTTCACAGCCGCTGGCGGCGCAGGCCGGGATGCGGATGTTACAGCTCGGCGGTAACGCCGTTGATGCCGCCATTGCCACTGCGATGGCGCTCACCGTGGTTGAGCCGACGGGCTGCGGTATCGGCAGTGACGCTTTTGCCATCGTCTGGGACGGTGAAAAGCTGCATGGTTTAAACGCTTCTGGCCGTTCACCTGCCAGCTGGCATGCGGATCTGTTTACCGGAAAAACCGCCGTGCCGGAGCTGGGCTGGGATGCGGTTACCGTTCCGGGAGCGGTCTCTGGCTGGGTGGCGCTGGCAGAGCGTTTCGGTACGCTGCCGCTGACCACGCTGGCACAGCCGGCGATTGAATATGCGCGTAACGGTTTTCCGGTATCGCCGCTGATTGGTCACCTTTGGCAGCGCGGTTATAACAAACTGAAAGACCAGCCGGGCTTTAGCGCCTGCTTTGCGCCAGAAGGCCGCGCACCGCGCATTGGCGAAATCTTCCGTAACCCGGCCCAGGCCAACTCCCTTGAGCTGATTGCCAAAACCAACGGCGAAGCCTTCTATCGCGGTGAGCTGGCGCAGAAAATCGCTGCCTTCGCCAAAGAGCACGGCGCGCATTTAACTGCGGACGATCTGGCGAATCATCGCGTGGACTGGGTGGAGCTGCTGTCGCGTGATTTCGCGGGTGGTTCGGTGCAGGAACTGCCGCCCAACGGGCAGGGGATCGCCACGCTTATCGCGCTGGGGATTCTGGAGCAGTGCGGAATTGAAAAACATCATCCGGACTCTGTGCAATCCCTGCATCTGTCCATTGAGGCGATGAAGCTGGCGCTGGCGGATCTCGATCGCTACGTGGCCGACGAAGAGCACATGGAGTTTGCCGCGAAAGAGTTGTTGAGTGACCACTATCTGAAATCGCGCGCGGCGCTGATCGATCAGGATAACGCGTCTGATTTCACCTACGGCGCACCGACGCAAAGCGGCACGGTTTACCTCTCTGCGGCGGACTCCAGCGGGATGATGATCTCCTTTATCCAGTCCAACTTTATGGGCTTTGGCTCAGGCGTGGTGGTTCCGGATACCGGTATCAGTCTGCAAAACCGCGGCTGCGGTTTTGTGCTCGATCCGAAACACCCGAACGCGCTGGCAGGGAGCAAACGTCCGTTCCACACCATTATCCCTGGCTTTGCGATGGATGGAGACGGCAAGCCGTTGATGTCATTTGGCGTCATGGGCGGCCCTATGCAGGCGCAAGGGCACATGCAAATGGCGCTGCGGATTATGCTCCACGGGCAAAACCCACAGGCAGCGATTGATGCCCCGCGCTGGCGCGTGGTACAAGGCAGGGAGGTGATCGTCGAATCGACCTTCGATCGCAATACCATTGCGGCGCTGCGCGAGCGCGGGCACCAGATTACGGTGGAAGATCCGTTGCAGGACTACAACTTCGGCGGTGCGCAGGTGATTTACCGTATGCCGGAAGGGCACTACGTTGCCGCAACCGAAAGCCGTAAAGACGGGCAGGCGCTGGTCAGTTAAAAATTAAGCCCGGCTGGCGTCACGCCACCGGGCTATTCATTTATCCGATGCTAAACGGATCCGCATCCTGCCAGGCAGGAAACTTCTCCCGATACTCTTTCAGTGCCGTCAGCGAAAGCTCGGCGTCAATACGCGTGGCCTGATGCGGCTCCGCGGTGGCAATAATTTCACCCTGCGGATTCACCACCCGGCTGTCACCGCGATAATGGTGACCATTGCTATCGGTTCCGACGCGATTACACCCGACAACATACGCCTGGTTTTCAATGGCGCGGGCCACCAGCAGTGCCTGCCAGTGCAGGGAGCGCGGAGCAGGCCAGTTAGCGACGTACAGCGCCAGATCGTAATCGTTGCGGTTACGGGACCAGACCGGGAAGCGCAGGTCGTAACAGACCAGTGGCAAAATCCGCCAGCCGCGCCACTCAAAGACCACGCGTTCGTTGCCCGCCTCGTAGTGATGATGCTCATCCGCCATGCGGAACAGATGACGTTTATCATAAAAATGCAGCGTGCCGTCCGGCTCAACCAGCAGGAAACGGTTCACCGGCCCGCGATCGGTCTGTAGCGCGGCGCTCCCGGCAATCAATGCGTTCGTCTGTTGAGCTTTCTTGTGCATCCAGGCAACCACCTCATTCTGCGGCAGGGATTGCTTTGCCGCCTCCATGGCGAATCCGGTGGTGAACATTTCTGGCAAAACAATCACATCGCGACCGACAATCTCTTCGAGCTGACGATCAAAGTGGCGCAGATTGGCGGGACCGTCCATCCACACCAGGGGTTGTTGTAAAAGGGTAATCTTCAAACCAGGCACAATAACGGCTCCTCGAAAGACGGCTTTTCATCACTGTAGCACGGGAAAAAGAGAAAATGTGGCAATAAAAAACCCCGCACATGGCGGGGTTGATGGAAGCGCTTTGGATCAGGCGGCTTCAGGTTTGCGGACTTTCTCCGGCAGCTTTACCGGCCTGGTCGCCAGCTCGTCGTGCTCGAAATCATCCACGTTGATACTGCGCAGACGGCTCTCTTCGGCCTTCACCAGCACAGCGGCTTCGTTCTGATCGATGATGCCACCCGCCAGCGCCTGTTTTGCCAGTTCATCGAGGCGAGTAAACGGCAGGTTTTTACCGAGCTGCTTGCAGATTTTCTGGTGAACCGGATCGGCGGCCATCACATCTAACAGCGCCTCTTCCAGCAAACCAACCGGGTTATGCTCGGTCGGCTTCAGATACTGACCACGCCCGATACGAGAACGCGTCGCACTCGGGATCTGCAGGATCTTCGCCACTTTATGATCCAGGATATCGGACGGCGCCAGGTGATGACGACCGGTCGGGAAGATCACCACGCGCAGGGCGCCTGCGACAAAGCGGTTCGGGAAGTTCGCCAGCAAATCGTCAATCGCCTGCTCTGCCTGATACAGGGCATCCTGCACGCCCCAGTGGACCAGCGGCAGATCCGCTTCATGACGGCCTTCATCGTCGTAACGCTTGAGGACCGCGGAGGCCAGGAAGATCTGACTCAACACGTCGCCAAGACGCGCTGAAATACGCTCGCGACGCTTCAGGCTACCGCCCAACACCGCCATGGAGATGTCTGAAAGCAGCGCCAGGTTAGCGCTCAGGCGGTTCAAATGCTGATAGTAGCGTTTGGTTGCATCACCGGTCGGCGTTGAGCTGGTCAAACCGCGGGTCAGACCCAGCCAGAAGCTGCGCATTTTGTTGCTGCCGACGTGGCCGATGTGTTTAAACAGCAGCTTGTCGAACGCATCCACGTCGTTGTTTTGTGCCGCCGCCATCTCCTCAAGCACATAAGGATGACAGCGAATCGCGCCCTGGCCAAAGATCATCATGCTACGGGTCAGGATGTTCGCGCCTTCAACGGTGATGGCAATCGGTGCGCCCTGATAGCCGCGCGCCAGGAAGTTGCCTTCACCCAGCATGATGCCTTTCCCGCCTGCAATATCCATTGCGTCAATGATTGACTGCTGCGCACGATGGGTACAGTGATACTTCACAATCGCTGACAGGACCGCCGGTTTTTCGCCCAGCATAATGCCGTAAGTAATCAGCGAGGCTGCGGCGTCCATGACATAGGCGTTGCCTGCGATACGCGCCAGCGGTTCTTCGATGCCTTCCATTTTACCGATGGAGATTTTGAACTGACGGCGGATATGGGCATACGCGCCGATACCCATGGCGACGGACTTCAGGCCGCCGGTAGAGTTTGACGGCAAGGTAATACCGCGACCGACCGACAGGCATTCAACCAGCATACGCCAGCCCTGACCGGCCATTTTTGGTCCACCGATGATGTAATCAATCGGCACGAAAATATCCTGACCGCGGGTTGGACCGTTCTGGAACGGGACGTTCAGCGGGAAGTGACGACGACCAATTTCGACGCCAGGCGTAGACGTTGGGATCAGCGCACAGGTGATGCCCAGATCTTCCTCATCGCCCAGCAGTTTTTCCGGGTCCGAGAGTTTAAATGCGAGGCCCAGCACGGTAGCGATAGGGGCCAGAGTGATATAGCGCTTGTTCCAGGTCAGACGCATGCCGAGCACCTGCTGGCCCTGCCATTCACCCATGCATACCACGCCGGTATCCGGGATAGCACCGGCATCAGAACCCGCTTCCGGGCTGGTCAATGCGAAGCACGGAATCTCCTGACCGCGAGCCAGACGCGGCAGATAGTGATCTTTTTGCTCTTCAGTGCCGTAGTGTTGCAGCAGTTCGCCCGGGCCTAAAGAGTTTGGCACGCCAACGGTGATCGCCAGAATGCCAGAGACACCTGCCAGCTTTTGCAGGACGCGAGCCTGAGCGTAAGCAGAGAACTCCAGACCGCCGTACTCTTTTTTGATGATCATCGCAAAGAAACGATGCTCTTTCAGGAAGGCCCACAGTTCCGGAGGCAGATCGGCCATTTCATGGGTGATCTGGAAATCGTTCGCCATCCGGCACGCTTCTTCAACCGGGCCATCAATAAAGGCTTGCTCTTCGGCGGTCAGACGCGGTTGCGGATAGTTGTGCAGTTTTTTCCAGTCCGGGTTGCCCTGGAACAGATCGCCTTCCCACCAGGTCGTACCGGCGTCAATCGCTTCTTTTTCCGTGCGTGACATCGGCGGCATCACTTTACGGAAGCCACGGAAGACGGGGGCGGAAATCATCGACTTACGCATCGCAGGCACGTTGAGCGGCAGCAGGATAATCGCCAGCGGCAGCACAACCCAGATATTCCACAAACCTGCGAGGCCAAGGGCCGCCGTCCAGGCGAGGAGTATCAGGCTACTCAGTAATAAATTAACGCGGTGATAAAACAACACACCGAGCAGAACAACGGTTGCGATAATGCTCAAAATCATCATAAAGAAAAGCTCCCTTGCTTGTAGGAGGTCTGACCACTTGTGATGATATGGTTGTAGTGGATGTTATTTCTTTTAGCAATGTATTCACAAAATAATTACAACCTGGTTCACATTGTTCAGGTATTCACAGGCACGAATCATCAAAACGCCGAAAGATCCATGGCCGGATAGCCGAAATCATTCGATTTGCAGCAAGGCTGCAAGCCCGAGAATCTCCGGGCGTTTATCTCAATAAGTGACTGGGGCGAGCAGGCGCAGCCAGAGCATATGCGACGTGAAGAATGACGGGTATAGCTTCTCGCTTTTCTCGCGATCCGGTACACTCCCTGTGTTATTTCATCAATACTGAAGGATTATCCTCATGTACCAGGATCTTATTCGTAACGAACTGAACGAAGCGGCGGAAACGCTGGCTAACTTTCTGAAAGATGAAGCCAATATTCACGCGATTCAGCGCGCGGCGGTTCTGCTGGCGGACAGCTTCAAAGCCGGTGGTAAAGTGATCTCTTGCGGTAACGGCGGCTCACACTGTGACGCCATGCACTTTGCCGAAGAGCTGACCGGACGCTATCGTGAAAACCGTCCGGGCTACCCGGCGATTGCGATTTCTGACGTTAGCCACATCTCCTGCGTGGGTAACGACTTCGGTTACGATCATATCTTCTCACGCTATGTTGAAGCTGTGGGTCGTGAAGGGGATGTCCTGCTCGGTATCTCGACGTCTGGCAATTCCGCTAACGTGATCAAAGCGATTGAAGCGGCGCGCGAAAAAGGCATGAAAGTCATCACCCTGACCGGTAAAGATGGCGGTAAAATGGCGGGCTCAGCGGATATCGAAATCCGTGTGCCGCATTTCGGTTACGCTGACCGCGTTCAGGAAATTCACATTAAAGTGATTCATATCCTGATTCAGCTGATTGAAAAAGAGATGGTTAAGTAAGAAGGCTATTTTATTTGCCATTTTGAATCCGGGCAGTGCTCGAAATCCTCACGTACTACGCGTACGCGCCGGTTTCTGTGCGCTGTCCGAAGCCAAACTGGCTGCAACAATTACGCCTTCCCGCTTTAAGGCGTTTTTGTGGAGGTGATGTATGTGCGAATTGCTCGGGATGAGCGCCAATGTGCCAACCGATATCTGCTTTAGTTTCACCGGGCTGGTGCAGCGCGGCGGAGGCACCGGTCCGCATAAAGACGGCTGGGGTATTACCTTCTACGAAGGCAAAGGTTGTCGCACGTTCAAAGATCCGCAACCCAGCTTCAACTCGCCCATCGCCAGACTGGTGCAGGATTACCCGATAAAATCGTGTTCGGTGATTGCTCATATTCGTCAGGCCAATCGCGGCGAGGTGGCGCTGGAGAATACCCATCCTTTCACCCGGGAGCTGTGGGGCCGTAACTGGACCTATGCGCATAACGGGCAACTGACCGGCTATAAAACACTGGAGACGGGCAATTTCCGTCCGGTGGGAGAAACCGACAGCGAAAAAGCCTTTTGCTGGCTGTTGCATAAGCTGACCGAACGTTATCCACGCACGCCGGGAAATATGGCAGCGGTGTTTAAGTACATCGGCTCGCTGGCGTGTGAGCTGCGTGATAAGGGCGTATTTAATATGCTGCTGTCGGATGGGCGCTATGTGATGGCGTTCTGCTCGACCAATCTTTTCTGGATCACCCGTCGCGCGCCGTTTGGCGTGGCAAAGTTGCTTGATCAGGACGTGGAGATTGATTTCCAGAAAGAGACCACACCCAATGATGTGGTCACGGTTATCGCCACTCAGCCGCTGACCGGCAATGAAACCTGGCAAAGGATTATGCCAGGTGAGTGGGTCTTATTTTGTCTCGGGAACCGCGTAATTTGACGCCAGCTGCGGGTGGACGACTTCATGACTCAGCGGTTTGCTGACGATGTAACGTCCATCCGCTACCGAAACGGTCGGTGGTTTGTGAGTCTGCTGGAAGTAGTCATAGCCGGGTTTGAGCTGTTTCCAGAAATCCGCGTAGGTCGAATACTTATGACGCTGCATATTGGCATCGGTCATGCGGAACGGATAGATGCTCACCTGAACCCCCGCCTGGCCGAAGACTAACGCGCCGGTCACGAACTGGAAAATCTCATCAATGCCGCTGTCGGTCATCGCATAGCAACCGACAGATACGCAGGCACCGTGAATCATCAGGTATTTACCGTCATAGCCGTGAGCACGATCAAAGGCATTCGGGAAGCCAATGTTGATCGCTTTATAAAAACGGCTGTCGGGTTTGAGCTGACTGCGCTGAATGGTGTAGAACCCTTCAGGACTTTTAAAATCACCCTGACGTTGCTTCGGGCCTAACCCACCGGAATAGTTACAAATTTTGTAGCTATCAAGTAGCTGATATGTCTCGCCCATTTTCACAAACAGATCGAGCGTGCGTTCTTCCTTGAAGATCTGAATATAGACCGGTGATCCCATCAACTGCTGTTTATATTCTTTGCTGACCGGCGTAGTGGAACTGTTGCTGCCAAGCAGCCCAGCAAATGACACACACGGTATTAGAAGCATCGCAATGAATAATGCGATTTTACGCATACTACTTGTTCCTTGATAAAGCTAAAGCCAACTTGCCAGGACGGCAAAAGAGACCCGAAATCAGAATTTTCTGTATTAGGAGCGCTCACATTAGCATCGCTGCATTTTTTCGCAAGAGTGAACGAATGAGTTTACAAAATAGTTTTCCGTTATAAAGCATCTCTGTGTGAATGAATGTAAGAACTTTGCGAAACAGTGCGCAATTCAGACTCACAATAATAACAAGGGCTTCTCAATTCTGCTTTTTTCACTGTATACTTATCCAGTAAAGAGTGAGGCTCAGTATGCGCAAAATAATCCATGTCGATATGGACTGCTTTTTTGCCGCCGTAGAGATGCGAGACAACCCGACTTTGCGGGACGTCCCCATTGCGATTGGCGGTAGCCGCGTAAAACGTGGCGTGATCAGCACCGCTAACTACCCGGCGCGCAAATTTGGCGTGCGCAGCGCCATGCCCACGGCGATGGCGCTCAAGCTCTGCCCTCATCTCATCCTGTTACCCGGCCGTTTTGATGCTTATAAAGAGGCCTCGGTTCATATTCGGGAAATCTTCTCTCGCTATACCTCGCTCATCGAGCCGCTGTCTCTGGACGAAGCGTATCTTGACGTGACGGACAGTGTGCATTGCCATGGCTCCGCCACGCTGATGGCGCAGGAAATCCGCCAGACCATTTCCGATGAACTGAACCTGACGGCCTCCGCCGGTATCGCACCGGTAAAATTTCTGGCAAAAATCGCCTCTGACTTAAATAAGCCCAATGGTCAGTTCGTGATTACGCCAGACGATGTTCCGATATTTTTGAAGACCCTGCCGCTTGGCAAAATCCCCGGCGTGGGTAAAGTTTCAGCCGCGAAGCTGGAAAGCCTGGGGTTACGCACCTGCGAAGATGTGCAGAACAGCGATCTGGCAATGCTGCTTAAGCGTTTTGGCAAATTTGGGCGCGTGCTGTGGGAGCGTAGTCAGGGGATTGACGAGCGCAGTATCAACAGCGAACGCTTGCGCAAATCAGTGGGAGTGGAACGCACGCTGGCTGAGGACATCCACGACTGGCACGACTGCGAAACTATTATCGTCGAGCAGCTCTACCCCGAGCTGGAGCGGCGGCTGGCAAAAGTGAAGCCAGATCTCCTCATTGCGCGCCAGGGAGTTAAGCTGAAGTTTAACGACTTCCAGCAGACAACCCAGGAGCATGTCTGGCCGCGGCTGAATAAAGACGACCTGATTGTGACCGCAAGGAAAGCCTGGCAGGAACGGCGCGCGGGCCGGGGAGTGCGGCTGGTGGGATTACATGTCACCTTGCTTGATCCGCAGCTTGAGCGACAGCTGGTGCTGGGGTTATAAAAAAGCCCGGTAGCGCTACGCTTACCGGGCCTGCATTTTGGCTCCCTCCCCCTGTGGGAGAGGGCAGGGGTGAGGGCATCAAACCGCACAGAATAAAAGCAAAACGGTAACCTGAGTTACCGTTTCTAGTGTTTTCTCCCTCTCCCTGTGGGAGAGGGCAGGGGTGAGGGCATCAAACCGCACAGAATAAAAGCAAAACGGTAACCTGAGTTACCGTTTCTAGTGTTTTCTCCCTCTCCCTGTGGGAGAGGGCAGGGGTGAGGGCATCAAACCGCACAGAATAAAAGCAAAACGGTAACCTGAGTTACCGTTTCTAGTGTTTTCTCCCTCTCCCCGTGGGAGAGGGCTGGGGTGAGGGCATCAAACCGCACCCACCCCAGTAGCGACTTACTTCGCCGGAATGGATTTCAGCAGTTCGGTCAGCAGCGTCCAGTAGTGGCCCACGCTTTCGATATGGACTTGCTCATCCGGAGAGTGTGGACCGGTAATGGTTGGCCCGATGGAAACCATGTCCATGTCAGGATACGGTTTTTTGAAAAGACCGCACTCCAGACCTGCGTGGATCACCTGAATGTTCGGGGTGCTATTGAACAGACGCTGATAAGTTTCACGCACCAGCGCCATCACCGGAGAAGAGGCATCTGGCTGCCAGCCAGGATAGCTGCCTTTCGCGGAGGTTTTCGCGCCAGACAGTTTGCCCAGTGACTCCAGCATGCTCACGACGTACTCTTTACCGCTGTCGATCAGAGATCGGATCAGGCAGATGATTTCCGCGCTGTCGTCGCTCATAGTGACAACGCCCACGTTCAGGGACGTTTCCACCACGCCTTTCGCCACGTCGGAGTTGCGAATCACACCGTTTGGCGTGGCATTCAGCAACTGCACAAAGCTGTCGCGAGAGTGTGCTGTCAGCGCGGCTTTATCGCTGGAGACGGCTTCCAGAACCACGGTCAGGTTTTTCTCTTTCACTGACAGCTCGTTTTTCAGGATATCCAGATAAACGTTCGCCAGGTTTTTCAGCTCGTCGGCTTTATCTGCGGCAACGGCAACGGTAGCGAAGGCTTCACGCGGAATCGCGTTACGCAGCGTACCACCGTTGAAATCAACCAGACGCAGATCCAGTTCAGCCGCATGGCCTGCCAGGAAACGGGCCAGCAGTTTGTTGGCGTTACCCAGACCTAAATGAATATCGCCGCCGGAGTGGCCGCCTTTCAGGCCTTTCAGCGTCAGTTTGAAGGTCTGGAATCCAGCAGGAACCGCTTCACGGGTCAGTGGCAGGGTAGTGATGAAATCAATCCCCCCGGCACAACCCATATAGATCTCACCTTCTTCTTCGGAGTCGGTGTTGATCAGGATATCCGCCTGCAGCCAGTTCGCCTGCAGACCGAATGCGCCGTCCATACCTGCTTCTTCTGTCATGGTCAGCAGGACTTCCAGCGGACCATGTTCAACGCGATCATCAGCCAGCACCGCCAGCGCAGATGCCATTCCGATGCCGTTATCGGCGCCCAGCGTGGTGCCGCGTGCTTTTACCCATTCACCGTCGATATATGGCTGAATAGGGTCTTTAGTGAAATCGTGTTCAGTATCGTTGTTCTTCTGCGGAACCATGTCCAGGTGTGCCTGCAGCACAACCGGTTTGCGGTTTTCCATTCCTGCGGTGGCCGCTTTACGAAGCAGAATATTGCCAATTTGGTCACGCTCAGCGTGCAGGCCTTTTTCCTTCGCCCAGTCCATAATATGTTCGGCAAGTTGTTCTTCATGATAGGACGGGTGGGGAATGGAACAGATTTTGGCAAAAATATCCCACAGCGGCTGTGGAGATAATTGAGACAGTTCAGACACGATAAGTCTCCTTGTCGTGGCGCTGCAAACAAGCTTGCAGGTCACAGGGTTAGCAGGTTGATAGTCAGCACAAGTCAGGCTTGCGAGATAAGGTTGAGAATACCACTTTCTCCGTTTGCTGCTAGCATAAAGCAAGTAAAAACTCCGGCTGGCGGCGCTAAACACTGGTTTTTAGTGCGTCAGATCTCTATAATCTCGCGCAACCTATTTCCCCCTCGAACACTTTTTAAGCCGTATATAAACAGGCTGGGACACTTCACATGAGCGAAAAATACGTCGTCACCTGGGACATGTTGCAGATTCACGCACGCAAACTGGCAGCACGTCTGATGCCTTCTGAACAGTGGAAAGGCATCATCGCCGTGAGCCGTGGCGGTCTGGTACCGGGAGCGCTGCTGGCTCGTGAGCTGGGTATTCGTCATGTCGATACCGTTTGCATCTCCAGCTATGACCACGACAATCAACGTGAGCTGACCGTGCTGAAGCGCGCCGAAGGCGACGGTGAAGGTTTTATCGTCATTGACGATCTGGTGGACACCGGCGGCACTGCCGTTGCGATCCGCGACATGTATCCAAAAGCGCATTTCGTCACTATCTTCGCTAAACCAGCTGGTCGCCCGCTGGTTGATGATTACGTGATTGATATCCCGCAGGATACCTGGATTGAACAGCCGTGGGATATGGGCGTGGTCTTTGTACCGCCAATTTCTGGCCGTTAATACCGTAACGAAATTATTTTTTAACGCCCGGTGATGCCGGGCGTTGTTTTTTTTAGCCTGCCTCGCGTTACAATGGCCTTTATGTGACGTATTCATGGAGGCCGCGCGCAATGACCCAGGCGAATCTTAGCGAAACGCTGTTCAAACCCCGTTTCAAGCATCCGGAAACGTCGACGCTAGTGCGTCGTTTTAATCCGGGCACTCAGCCTGCTGTCCAGTCCGCCCTGGACGGCAAAAATATTCCTCACTGGTACCGCATGATTAATCGTCTGATGTGGATTTGGCGTGGCATCGATGCCCGTGAAATCCTCGAGGTGCAGGCGCGTATCGTGATGAGCGAGGCCGATCGTACCGACAGCGATCTTTACGATACGGTGGTAGGTTATCGCGGTGGCAACTGGATCTACGAATGGGCCACGCAGGCGATGCTCTGGCAGCAAAAGGCCAGTCAGGAACAGGACCAAACGCTGAGTGGCCAGCACTGGCTGCACGCTGCAAACCTTTATAGTATCGCCGCCTACCCCCATCTGAAGGGGGATGAACTGGCTGAACAAGCGCAGGCGCTGGCGAATCGCGCTTACGAAGAAGCGGCACAGCGTCTGCCCTGCAACATGCGTGAGATTGAATTCACCATCCCGGGCGGCGCGCCCGTCAGCGGTTTTTTGCACATGCCTCCTGGCGATGGCCCGTTCCCGACGGTGCTGATGTGCGGTGGCTTAGACTCCCTGCAAATTGACTACTACAGCCTGTTTGAACGCTATTTTGCACCAAAAGGGATCGCGATGCTGACGCTGGACATGCCGTCCATCGGCTTTTCTTCGAAGTGGAAACTGACACAAGATTCCAGCTTACTGCACCAGCACGCACTGAAGGCGCTGGAGAATATTCCCTGGGTTGATCACACCCGCGTGGCCGCCTTTGGTTTCCGTTTTGGCGCCAACGTGGCGGTACGACTGGCGTATCTGGAGTCGTCGCGCCTGAAAGCGGTGGCCTGTCTGGGGCCGGTGGTTCATGCGCTGCTCAGCGATCCAACTCGTCAGGGGAGCGTTCCAGAGATGTATTTAGACGTGCTGGCGAGCCGCCTTGGCATGCATGATGCATCAGATGAAGCGCTACGCGTTGAGCTCAATCGCTATTCCCTAAAAACGCAGGGTCTGCTGGGACGTCGCTGTCCCACGCCGATGCTGTCAGGATACTGGAAAAACGATCCTTTCAGCCCGGAAGAGGAGTCCCGCTTAATCACATCGTCATCTTCGGATGGCAAGCTGCTCGAGATACCGTTTAGTCCGGTGTATCAGAATTTTGACAAGGCATTGAAAGAGATTACACGCTGGATCGACCAGAGATTGTGTTAATAGATTGCTAAATTTTGATGGTTTGGTAAAACAGTGGCTTCACAAAAGGAGATCGCAATGACGTTACCGAGTGGACACCCGAAAAGTAGACTGATTAAGAAGTTCATGGCTCTTGGCCCGTATATCCGAGAAGAGCAGTGTGAAGAGAATCGCTTTTTTTTCGACTGCCTGGCTGTTTGCGTCAACGTGAAGCCTGCACCCGAAAAACGTGAATTCTGGGGCTGGTGGATGGAAATGGAAGCGGAAGAGAAACGCTTTACTTACAGCTATCACTTTGGTTTGTTTAACAAAGATGGACACTGGGAAGCGACGACGATTAAAGATCAAGAAGTGATTGATCGCCTTGAGCAGACTCTGCGTGGCTTCCACGACAGAGCGCGCGATCTACTGGCAACGTTAGAACTGAAACTCGAACCTGCCGATAACTTCACCGATCAGACCGTTAAGCTCACCGCTTAACGCGTCAAACGGGCAGGAAGCCATCTTCATCAGGTAACTGCCACAGACAATAAAAAACCCGCTGCTTGCGCAACGGGTTTTTTTATTTGCCATTATCAGAACTGATAGGTCATTCCAAGGGCGACGATATCATCGCTGCTTACGCCCAGTTTGTTATCATCATCAATCTGGTTGATTTTATAATCAACAAACGCCGACATATTTTTGTTGAAATAATAGGTCGCGCCCACATCGATGTATTTCACCAGATCTTCATCGCCGATGCCTTCAATATCCTTACCTTTCGACTGGACATAACCCACGGACGGACGCAGGCCGAAATCAAACTGATATTGCGCCACCACTTCAAAGTTCTGCGATTTATTCGCAAAGCCACCCGAGATTGGGGTCATATTACGGGTTTCGGAATACATCGCCGCCAGGTAAATATCGTTCGCATCATATTTCAGACCGGTTGCCCAGGCTTCGGCTTTTTTACCTTCACCGCGTGCCAGCAGGTTCTGTTCGTTAGTCCGGTCAGAGTTGGTATAGGCACCGCTGACGGCAAAATCACTACCACCAAAATCATAGGTCAAAGAGGTCCCGAAGCCGTCGCCATTCTGTTTCTTCGCTTCGCGATTTTCATTTTTACCCTGATATTGCAGAGTCATGTCCAGGCCATCAATCGCGCCAAAGAAGTCGGTGTTGCGGTAGGTGGCGAGGCCGGTGGCACGTTTGGTCATGAAGTTATCGGTTTGCGCCGAAGAGTCGCCGCCGAATTCCGGGAACATATCGGTCCAGGCTTCGAC
This sequence comes from Lelliottia sp. CFBP8978, assembly GCF_034046055.2. NCBI lineage: Bacteria > Pseudomonadati > Pseudomonadota > Gammaproteobacteria > Enterobacterales > Enterobacteriaceae > Lelliottia > Lelliottia sp. CFBP8978. Next base: position 940,553 of record NZ_CM188253.1, read on the forward strand.
GTCGTACAGCGCACCCAGGTTACGACCGTAGTCGAAGGAGCCGATATCTTTCAGCTTCAGGCCGGCAAAGGCCAGACGGGTTTTCTGGGAGGAGTCGCTCTCCGCTTTGTTGCCGGAGAATTCTGCTTCCCAACGACCGTAGCCGGTCAGCTGATCGTTAATCTGGGTTTCGCCTTTAAAGCCGAAACGCACATAAGTCTGGTCGCCGTCTTTAGCATCGTCATCGCTGAGATAATGCATGGCTTTTACTTTTCCGTACACGTCGAGCTTATTACCGTTTTTATTATAAACTTCGGCTGCATGTACAGATGCGGAAGCAACAACGCCCATTACCACTAATGCCAGAGTGCTCTTTTTCATTTTCAATCCTGATGTTTTTAAAACGCGCTAATATTCGCTGAGTAATAAGATTCGGTTTATTACCCCGTGAAAAACAGGAAGGGTTTTATCGTTCTCGGGTGAACGTTTTATGACAATCTAAGAATATGTTTAAAAAAGTCTGATTTATTTTTTCAGTCATGAAAGTGTCAAAATATGCCGCTACGCTTCCTGATCCCGCGCAACAAAGTGTTCGCCTTTGTGCTCTGGCTGTTGGCAACGGCGCTGAGTCCTGTTAAAACGTCTGATTAACATCATTTTCCCTTATTGTTGAATGGCAGAGAATCATGAGTGACAGCCAGACGCTGGTGGTAAAACTTGGTACCAGTGTTTTAACCGGCGGATCGCGCCGCCTAAATCGCGCCCATATTGTTGAACTTGTACGCCAGTGCGCACAGCTTCATGCCGCAGGTCACCGTATTGTGATTGTTACCTCCGGGGCGATTGCCGCCGGGCGTGAACATCTGGGCTACCCCGAGCTGCCCGCGACGATCGCCTCCAAACAGCTGCTGGCCGCCGTCGGGCAAAGCCGACTGATTCAACTGTGGGAACAGCTGTTCTCTATCTATGGCATTCATGTCGGGCAGATGCTGCTGACGCGCGCGGATATGGAAGATCGTGAACGCTTCCTGAACGCGCGCGACACTCTGCGCGCGCTGCTGGATAACAACATCGTTCCGGTGATCAACGAGAACGATGCCGTCGCGACGGCGGAGATCAAAGTCGGCGACAACGATAACCTCTCCGCACTGGCGGCTATTCTTGCCGGTGCCGATAAACTGCTGCTGCTCACCGATCAGCAGGGGCTGTTTACTGCCGACCCGCGTAATAACCCAGAGGCGCAGCTGATTAAAGATGTGCACGGCATTGATGACGCACTTCGCGCTATTGCCGGAGACAGCGTTTCCGGGCTGGGCACCGGTGGTATGGGAACAAAATTGCAGGCCGCAGACGTCGCCTGTCGTGCGGGAATCGACACCATCATCGCCGCAGGCAGCCGCCCTGGCGTGATTGGCGATGTCATGGAAGGCATTTCGGTAGGCACGCGCTTCCATGCCGGGTCATCCCCACTGGAAAACCGCAAGCGCTGGATCTTTGGCGCGCCTCCGGCAGGTGAAATCACCGTCGATGAAGGCGCGACAGCGGCAATTCTGGAAAGAGGTAGTTCATTACTTCCAAAAGGAATTAAAAACGTGACAGGTAACTTCTCTCGTGGTGAAGTGATTCGTATCTGTAATCTCGAAGGCCGCGATATTGCCCACGGCGTAAGCCGCTATAACAGCGACGCGCTACGCCGCATTGCGGGCCATCACTCACAGCAAATCGACGCCATTCTGGGCTACGAATATGGCCCGGTTGCTGTGCATCGTGACGATATGATCATTCGCTAAGGAGCCAAACATGCTGGAACAAATGGGCGCCGCTGCGAAAGCCGCCTCTTACAAACTGGCGCTCCTTTCCAGCCGCGAGAAAAATCGCGTTCTGGAAAAAATCGCTGACTATCTGGAAGAACAATCCCATCAAATTTTGCTCGCCAACGAGCAGGATTTAGCGGATGCGCGTCAGAACGGCCTGAGCGAAGCGATGCTCGACCGCCTGGCGCTGAATCCTGCGCGTCTCAAGGGTATTGCCGACGACGTGCGTCAGGTCTGCAAACTGGCCGATCCGGTTGGACAGGTGATCGACGGCGGTCTGCTGGACAGCGGCCTGCGTATCGAACGCCGCCGCGTTCCGCTTGGCGTTATCGGTGTCATTTATGAAGCCCGTCCGAACGTCACCGTGGATGTGGCTTCGCTGTGTCTGAAGACCGGTAACGCGGCTATTTTACGTGGCGGCAAAGAGACATGGCGCACCAATGCGGCAACCGTCAGAGTGATTCAACAGGCGCTGGAAGAGTGCGGTCTGCCTGCGGGCGCGGTTCAGGCCATCGAAAGCCCGGATCGTGCGCTGGTCAATGAAATGCTGCGGATGGATAAGTATATCGACATGCTGATCCCGCGCGGTGGCGCTGGCTTGCATAAGCTGTGCCGCGAGCAATCGACCATTCCGGTGATCACCGGCGGGATCGGGGTTTGCCATATCGTCGTGGATGAAAGCGCCGAGATCGCCCCTGCGCTGCAGATTATCGTCAACGCCAAAACCCAGCGGCCAAGTACCTGTAATACTGTTGAAACGTTGCTGGTCCATCAGGGTATTGCGGACACCTTCTTACCTGCGTTGAGCAAACAGATGGCAGAAAGTGGTGTAACGCTGCATGCGGACGAAAGCGCACTCGCCCGCCTGAAAGATGGCCCGGCTAAGGTTGAGGCCGTCAAAGCGGAACAGTACGACGACGAATATCTGTCGCTGGATCTTAACGTGAAAGTGGTTGCCGATCTGGACGATGCCATCGCGCATATTCGCGCGCACGGAACGCAGCATTCTGACGCGATCCTGACCCGCACACTGCGCAATGCCGATCGCTTTATCAATGAAGTGGATTCGTCTGCGGTTTATGTCAACGCATCAACTCGCTTCACTGACGGCGGACAGTTTGGCCTGGGCGCGGAAGTGGCGGTGAGCACGCAAAAGCTGCACGCCCGCGGCCCGATGGGACTGGAAGCGCTGACCACCTACAAGTGGATCGGCTTTGGCGATGATACGATTCGTGCGTAAATGAAAGCAGGGTGATGCAAAAATAGCCGTTTGATTCACAAGGCCATTGACGCATCGCCCTGTTAGTTTTAACCTTTTGCCCCGTGGTTACGCTCGTAACCGGCCTCTCAGGGCCGATATAGCTCAGTTGGTAGAGCAGCGCATTCGTAATGCGAAGGTCGTAGGTTCGACTCCTATTATCGGCACCATTTCTAACGTCTGATTTAACACACCTTCAAATAGAAATTTTGTTCTCTTTTACGATCTTTCATTAGCCAACAGTCGTTGCCAGGATTAACAGAGTCATATAAGGGATTAGCACGTTGATTGCTGTCAGTACATGAAATAAGCAGGTTTATACTTTTCCTCCTGCGGATTTCCCGTCCTGATAAACTCCACTTCTGACGTCACTTTGATGGTTTCGTTGCGAATATTTTTTATAACTGCCTGGATTTTATAGCTTAAGTTGTAGTATGTCTATTAAGCGTAATCTTTCAGAATCGGAGAAGCTGTATTATCTGGAAGGAATGTAAAATCATGAGTATGATCGTATACACAGTCAGGGCCAGGAAGCCTCTTGGGTATAAGAAAAGGACAGCGAAATATGAATGTGACAGATGATGCTTTATTACGTTCCGGTTTTACTCAATCTGATTTACAGAAGATAAAAAACAACGTCGAAAGTTATGGTGGGACGTTGGAAGAAGCGATTCAGGATCTTGCTAATCGATTCAGAGTTGTTTTATGGATAACGTCTGCTTGCTTGATGGCTTTGATCATTTTGCTGCTATTTGCTGCTAAAGAAACTATAGTTGGCGGTGGAATATCTATTTTAATCGCAATAGTCATCGTTGTATTTATTCAACCGCCAGTCCTTTCCTACAAATCGTGGCGGTTCTGGAGAAAACATAGTGACTAAGTGTTGTCTTTTTCAGTGGAAAGTAGGTCAAATATCACTTTAGCCTTGAGTCCATAACCAACAATTTTCATTGTTAACTTGGGGCGGTTCATTGTATCAACCTTGCGATAGTAATCACGAGGGATCCATTTAAAAAGCCTCCAGGTACCCGGTTTCCTTACTATTCCGAATATACTATAAATACTTGCACTCAAAGTAAGAGTATTATTAAGAGCCAGGCCTGTTTCACGTTTGAATCCCATAAAGCTAGCCGCTTCCATAGCACCATCAGCGACAAATCCTTCCGTTTTCGATTGTCGTCCATAGATGCTATGAATAATTTCTTTAGATAGCTCATTGATTCCGTCCGTTACCAAAATTGCGCCAGCCAGCATACCTACAGGAGTCATTGTCGAAACCATCAAGGCACCACCAACAATAGCTATTCCAGATACCACAATATGTACAGCAGAAATCATATAACCGACAATCTTATTATTTTCTCGTACGAATTCAACCTGAGCATATAACGTGGCTGCTTTCGTTCTTAGCAGACGATCTTGTTCCTGGAGGTTTTCAGTTTCCGTTCTTAGATTTTTAATGCATGCCATGCATTCTTCATCAGATTTTGCTCGTCGTGCTGCAGCGAATTCTTCCTCAACAGCCTGTTTTACTTCATTTACAAACTTAATTCGTGTGAGGCTATCATGCAGATGAAATGCCGACAGCCTGTTTGCCGTTTCGATGAGTTTCCTGGCTTCCAGATTCACCATAGTATCTGACCAGGTTCTGTTCCATCCTCTGTTAAGCAGTGCGATATCCATAAAGCCTCCAGTCCCTAATGTGTCTGACAATTTTACGTGCTTTACAGCCAGGTGAAATAAGAAATGCTTTCCCAAATTCTGATTTTGCCAGGAATTTGCACATAACGGTTGTGTCGTACGAAGCGATATTAATATTTCAGGTAATTAGGCGGATGACGGCCATTGGATTTAGGCTGCAACCATTGAGCTGGGTTTTGATATTCAAAATGAAATCCTGATAAACTTCACTGTCTGACATAACCCTGATGAAATCGCTACGCCCCGTTTTTTTCTTTACGACTGACGGAGCTTTATGGTTTCTATTGCCTAAAACCAGAACTTTCTCGGAATAAATCTTTCTCTCTGTCTGGATGCGTAGGAGTACGATCAACCATCAAATCATTATAGATCAGAGGGATTTTGAATGCCTGTTAACGAGAGGATCAGAGCAACATCTGGAACAATGATTCATCCTGGCGGCGTGAGACTGCTAACGCTTGGTGAGATAGCATTAGCAACATCCCTTTATGGGTATGGCCTCAGATATAATAAAATTTGGTTACATCGGGAAAGCTACTTACCGTTTAACCTACAGCCTATTGATGTTGCTATGAGTCCAAACGGTGAAATGTGGTTTAGGGAAGATACCTATTCGCATGATTTCTCTATGGAGGCTGACGTACAGAAGAAACATAGATTCATGCACGAAATGATGCACGTTTGGCAAGCACAATACGGCATGTTTGTAAGAACAAGAGGGTTATTTTCCCGCTTCGCTGATTACAGTTTAGATAAAGCTTACATTCGTCATTATAGTTTAGAACAACAAGCCTCTTTGGTTAGCGACTATTGGTTATTGAAAACTTACGGCTTTAGAAATTACATGTATCTTCCTGCACTTCGAAATTATGATCCTAAAGAGTCTGTTTATTCATTACTTCAAAGATACAGGAGTGTGATGAAAGGATTTCCAGCATGAAGAGATTAACTATTCTACCTGTAATTTTCCTTCTTTCCGGTTGCCCTGGCGGTAATCCTGCACCACATCCACGAGCTACTTTTATAAATGGCGATCATCTTTGTTTCAGTGTAGATAAAGAAGATGTATTGAATTATTACACTGTTGATGCAAGTGAAAACGGTAAAATACAAACTGTGGTTAGCTCCGGTTATAATAAATTAAGTTCATCATATCCTGATAACTGCATGGATGTTAAGTGGAAGAGTAATCAAACTTATGTGATCAATTATGGATTGAATGATAAGAAATACGTTCACGAGTTTTTTATTGACAGCAATGGAAAGTTAACCAAATAGGGGATCAGAAAGTCATTGCCTGCTTATTTATTCCTGTACGATGAAAATGGAATGCAAATTGTCGGTGAATGTATGGCGTTAGACCGTGTGGGTGCAATCGAGATAATGAACAGTAGCTATGGTGTCAGGCAACATGTAGATAGTTGTACAGGAAGCATGACAGGGGGCGCGTATGCATGAGCCTGTTACTATCCACAAACAGTGAGATAAGGTTAGCCCCTATTTGGCTATCGCGGTATATGAAGGACGACGCTTACAGAAAGCAGTAATCAAATATTATGAAATAATGGAGGCCGGTATAGAAACAGAGGTTTATAATATCACTCTGGAAAGTGTTGTTATTTCTTCTGTCGATTTCTCACATATGTATTATCCTGGTAGTACAACTCCGAATATGCACGAGGTGGTGGGGCTTAGATTCCGTGGGATTGAATGGAATTATGTCAAAGGGAATATTAAATATGATGATGCATGGATGACGCAAAAGAAACACAAGCCGCACAATAATGGATCAGGAGCGTAATGCCTCTTGGGTGTAAGAAAAGGACAGCGAGGTATGAATGTGACAGACGATGCTTCATTACTTTCCGGTTTTACTCAATCTGATTTACAGAAGATAAAAAATAACGTCGAAAGTTATGGTGGGACGTTGGAAGAAGCGATTCAGGATCTAGCTAATTGTTTCAGAATTCTTCTTTGGGTGTTTTTGGGTTGCATCGCAATGTTTATTTGGATGCTTTTTTCCAATGAAAGAGATTATGTTATATCAACGGGAACTGGATTATCTATCGCAATGCTGATTGCTGTTTTCGTGCAACCGCCAGTCCTTTCCTGGAAATCCTGGCGGTTCTTGAGAATGCATAAGTTTTAGTCAGTTTTACTATTACAAGTATCCCCGCAAAGCGAACCATTCATTTAGAGCGCTCCCGGCATACATGACCATGTTCCCTGACTTATGCCCCTTTGATCACCGCTTCGAAGTCTGCTCCGCTTAAATCCGGGGAGGCACAAAGCATATCCCTGGCCAGCGCACGCCTGCGATTCAGCAGTAAATCCAGTGTTTCCTCAAAGGTTGTAATCTCGCTGTCTCTTACTGTCGGATAATACACATACACATCTTTTGTCTGGCCGCTAGATGGGAATGATGATGTGTGGGAAAAATACGCCTGATGACTCGAGAAAAAAAGTGTTTTTGCTCAATTAATAAGAAAATTCTTACGCATTAATTTGCATTGTGAAACAGGGTTTTATGTTTTTATCTTATGATTTTAAAGGTTTTTATTGGAAAAAATGTTTTGTCAGAAAGCGAAACAAAAAACGGTTTTTTGAAATTATTTGTTACACATGTTATGTGTGAGATTCACTCCCGAGAGAAAGAGGTTATTCTCTCGGAGAGGAAAACGTTAGGGTGTTAGCACTTAGCCATCCATGGGAGCGCTGGAATACCCATCGCACGCCATGCACATCACTATAAAATTGGTCAATCCAACAGAGATCAACATAGTCCGGCTGCAGGCGATTCACGGAGCGCCCGAACAGAGCTTTAGCCCCGTCGTAACAGGTGTCCTTTAGCCACCGTTTGGTCGTCACAAAGCGTTCATCTGGTGCGCATCCGTCATCTGAAATACGCCAAAGTCCAGCAGGGGCATTTCGATACCCTTATTCAAAGTGACTGTTTGCAATCAAAGAGCGCGAAGATGAGTAAAGCGTGGCAGGCCCTGCCACGCTTTGATGTCATCCGTTCAGGGTTCAACCGCCGTCAGATAGTCCAGCCGAAGCGGCTCCGCCAGTAATTCATTCATCTGCAAGATAAAGGTCTGGAAATGGGGCAGCGCGATGTGCGCATCCAGTCCCTGCTGGCCTCGCCAGGCTTCTCGAACATAAAAAATGTCCGGGGTGTCACGCAGTTGAAACAGCTGGTACTCAACGTTACCTGGCTCCTGGCGGGTGGGCAGTAACAGCGCCTGCAGGGCCGCTTTCAGCGCATCTCGCTTACCAGGTTTTGCTTTCAGTACCGCAATAATGGAGATGATGTCAGAAGATGCCATCTCAGAACCCCTCCAGCACAATCTTGCCGACCGCGCGCCCGGTCTCAAGCTGGGCATGTGCTTTCTGCAGGTTGGCCGCAGTAATGGTGCCGTAATGTTCGCCCAGAGTGGTGGTAATAATCTGCTCGTCAATCAGCGTGGCAACGCGGGTCAGAAGCTGATGCTGGGCGATCATATCGCTCGTTTCAAACATGGAGCGGGTAAACATAAATTCCCAGTGCAGGGAAATACTTTTTGCTTTCAGCGGGCGAGCATCCAGCGTCTCGGGATCGTCAATCAAAGCAAGCTTTCCCTGCGGCGCCAGCGCTTTGATGATCTCCGCGTAATGCTCTGCAGTGCTGTTCAGGCTGGCGACGTGGGTCACTTCCTTGATTCCCACCGCAGCCAGTTCTTCCGACAGCGGCTTGCTGTGATCGATAACATAATGCGCCCCCGCCTCCCGCACCCACTTCTGGCTTTCAGGGCGCGACGCCGTACCGACAACGGTCATTTTCGTCAGCTTCCGCGCCAGCTGGACCAGGATCGACCCAACCCCGCCGGCGGCGCCGACAATCAGAAGCGTATCGCCTTCGTTGCCTTGCTCCTGAATGCCGAGGCGATCGAACAGCATCTCCCAGGCAGTGATCGCCGTTAACGGCATCGCAGCCGCCGCGGCGTTATCCAGCGTTTTAGGCTTCAGGGCCACAATACGCTCGTCCACCAGTTGATACTCACTGTTGCTGCCCGCCCGGCCCAGCGCCCCGGCATACCACACCTCATCCCCGGGAGCAAAGAGGGTGACGGCCTCGCCAACGGAGGATACTACTCCCACAGCATCCCAGCCCAGAATGCGAGGCGTATCGCCTGCAAATCCGGCGCGAACTTTGGTATCAACAGGGTTAACAGAGATGGCTTTCACTTCAATCAGCAGATCGTGCCCTGCCGCCGTCGGCTGTGGCAGTTCAATCTCTTGTAGGGCGTCGATGTTGCATGGTGCAGAACGGCTAATGGCAATGGCTTTCATAATCTCTCCGGCTTTTTATCATTTATGTCGTGATAAATTGATGGTAAAGCGAAGCTGCGACAGGAAAAATAGGCTTTCGGAGATAAGACTTATACTCGGGGGATGAAAATGTTGCGGCTTGAAGATTTGGTCCTGTTCGTGCGTGCCGCGGCGCTGAGCAGCTTCAGCAATGCGGCGCGTGAAGCGGGCATCCAGCCGGCGCAGGTCAGCGCCGCGATCAAAAGGCTGGAATCATCGCTCGCCATCCGGCTTTTTGCCCGTTCTACCCGCAGTCTTCGCTTAACCCCGGAAGGCGAGGCCTGGCTGCCTTACGCCCGTCAGATGCTGGATGCCCTCCAGGCCGGGATGCAAAAAATCCAGAAGCCGGAAGAGACAATCTCCGGCACCTTGCAGATTGCCGTCCCGTCGGATCTGGGCCGCAATTTACTGTTGCCGGTGTTTCAGGCGCTCGGCGAGCGTTATCCGGCGTTACGCCTGCGCATATTTTTCTCCGACCAGGTGGCCGATGTATTTAAGGATCCGGTCGATATCGCCTTCCGTTATGGCACGCCGGAAGACGCGTCATACATCTCGCTCCCCATCGCCCCCGACAACAGACGCGTGCTGGTGGCTTCGCCCGGCTGGGTCGCCCGTCACGGTGACCTGACGCACCCCGACGACTTAACCCGGGTCAACGCTCTGACCTTCGTCCTGCGCGGGCGCCTTCACGATCACTGGACCTTTTTCCGCGACGGCGAAGCGTACAGCGTGAGCGTCAGCGGCAACATGATGAGTGATGATGCGGAAGTCATCCGCCGAATGACGGTCTCTGGAGTGGGGGTGGCGTACAAATCCTGGCTGGATGTCGCAGAAGATGTTCGCGCCGGTCGGCTGCAGCTGTTAATGAGAGAATATGACGGGGAGAGCGTGCCGCTGAATATGATCTGTCCGCACCGCAAACAGCTGTCTGCGGGCGTCAGATTATTGTTTGATGCAGTAAAAGCGTGCTGTGACGGCCTATCCATTCAGCACATTGCCACGTAAATCCCAACTCACCAGGTCTGAGCTTGCCTGAATCTCTCTTCGACTCCCGGCGCAAGCAACATGGAATACGTTGCGATTTCATAAGTGACTGTGACGAGTGAATGATGAGAGTCATTCTGCGTGACAAAATCACTTTTGATCATTGCAGTCATATCGAATGGATTGTTTTGTTTTTATGAGTAAATCTGTTGCGGCATCATTCATTATCCAGCCAGTTGATGAAAAACTCGCTGAACGCCGTCACCTGCAAAGGCTGAAAACGCCGTTGCGGATAGACAAACTGGAGGCCAACCTGTTTTTTGTCATGACGACTGAAACCGATAAAGGTGTCGGCAAATAAAACCGTGAGTCGCCCCTGTTCGACGTCGCGCTTCACATCCCACCATGATTTGCTGGCGATACCCGCACCGGCCAGCAGCCACTGGCGCAGCAGGGCACCGTCATCACACACCATGGCGGGTGTCACACGCACTACGGAGGGCTCATCATGCTCTTCAAAACGCCACTCGTTCATCAGCGTACCGCGCTGTTCCATTACCAGACAGCGATGCCCGTCCAGCTCATCCGGATGTTCAGGTGTCCCATGTGTTTCAAGATAGCTTTTTGACGCGACCAGTACACGGTGATTGGGGCGGATAAATTTCGTGACCAGATTGCTGTCCGGGAGGTTGCCGAAGCGCACGCTCATATCCAGGCGGTTAGCAATCAAATCCACCACACTTTCACTCAGATAGACAGAGCTTCTGACTTCAGGATGCAGGCGGGAAAAATCGAGCAGTGCCGCCGAAAGGTACTGCCGGCCAAAATCTGATGGCGCTGAAATACGCAGGTTTCCGCTGAGCGTCCCGTCTTTCTGTGTCAGCTTTGACTCGGCCTGCGCCACTTCCTCTATCACGCGAAGTGCGGCGTGGTAAAAATCCTCGCCTGCGCGTGTCAGTGCAATGGCCCGGGTGGAACGATTAAACAGCCGGGTCTGATACCGTTCTTCCAGTGCCTTTAAGCGGGCCGTCATTGTCGCAGGGGAGAGATTCATCCGCCGCCCCGCTGCGGCCAGCCCACCGGCCTCCACCACTTCCACCAGTAACGTCATATCTTCAAACTTACCCATTATTCCGTTTTCCTGAAAATAGAATCAGTTATTGCCGACATTATCAAAGCGACTCGCAGGACGTAAAGTCAAACCATAATTGACCGACCTGGAGAACAGAACATGAAACAACAGCCTCTTTTTGAAACCACGCATATTGGCCATCTTGAGCTAAAAAACCGTATTGTTATGGCTCCGATGACCCGGGCACGTACCGCGCAGCCGGGCAACATCCCCACTGCGTTGATGGCGGAGTATTATCAGCAACGCGCCAGTGCAGGTCTCATCATCACCGAAGCGACGCAGATTTCTCCGCAGGGGCAGGGTTACTCCTGGACGCCAGGGATTCATTCCGCTGAACAAATCGCAGGCTGGCGTCTGGTGACCGATGCGGTCCATAAAGTGCACGGTAAAATCTTCTCTCAGTTGTGGCATGTAGGGCGTATGTCTCACGAAAGTTTTCACCCGGATGGCAAGCCCGTTGCCCCTTCAGCGTTGTCACCGGATGCACGGGTGTGGGTGGTGAACAGCGAAGGTGTCGGGGAAATGGTTGACTGCCCCATTCCGCGTGAGCTGACCCATGACGATATTCTGCAGGTGATTGCGGATTACCGTCAGGCAGCCATCAATGCCATGGACGCCGGATTTGACGGTGTGGAAGTCCACGGTGGCAACGGGTACCTGATTGACCAGTTCCTGCGTCGCTCCTCGAATAAACGGACTGATGAATACGGCGGCAGCCTGGCCAACCGCGTGCGTTTCGCTCAGGAAGTGCTGGAAGCCATTAGCGATGCTATTGGTGCAGACCGCACCGGTATCCGTCTTGCCCCCTTCATCACCCAGCGTGGCATGGACGACCCACAGGCCATTGAAGCGATTCTGGCGCTGGCGGCGTGGTGTGAAAAAAAGGGTATTTCCTTTATTCATCTGGCAGAAGCCGACTGGGATGATGCACCGCAGGTGCCCTATGAGTTCCGTGAAACCCTGCGGGCAACCTTCAGCGGCGCCATTATTGTGGCGGGGAATTACACTCGTGAAAAAGCCGACAAACTGCTGGCGGCGGGCGTGGTGGACCTGGTGGCCTTCGGTCGCCCGTTTATCGCCAACCCCGACTTCCCGCGCCGTCTGAAACAAAACCTGCCGCTGGCAAATATAGGCAATCCGGCGACGCTGTTTGGCGGTACTGAAGTGGGTTATACCGATTATCCGTTCCTGACGACTGAGGCCTGAATCATGACACAACGCACACTCATTATTGGCGGCGCTACGGGGATTGGTTTTGCCGTGGCACAGCTTCTGGCAACGCGTGGGGAGCATATTATTCTTGCCGGTCGCCATCACGATAAACTTCAACATGCCTGCCAGCAACTTCAGACAACCGGCGCGACAGCCGAAAGCGTGGTGCTGGATATTGCCGATGAAGAACAACTTGAGCGCCTGGCCCGGACGCTTGAACCGGTAGATAACATCGTGGTGACGGCGGGCTCCCAGGCGCCGGGAGGGGCATTAACCTGCCTGGATTTGAAGACCGCCAAACAGGCATTTGATACCAAATTCTGGGGCAGTATGGCGGTTGCCCGTCATCTGAGCGGGAAAATAAACCCCGGCGGCACACTGACCCTGACCAGTGGTTTTCTTGCCCGTCGTACCGTTCCCGGCACTCTTGTGAAAACCACGATGAATGCCGCACTGGAAGCTGCAGTGAAAATGCTGGCGAAAGAGTTGTCACCTCTGCGCGTTAACGCCATCAGTCCGGGGCTGACAGATACTGAAGCCTATGCCGGTATGGCGCCGCAAGCGCGTGAACAGATGCTGGCGCGGGCGGCAGAAAATCTACCGGCCAAAAGGTATGGTCGTGCAGAAGACCTGGCAAAAGGCTATTTGTTTGTCATTGATAATCTCTTTGTGACTGGCTCAGTGCTGGATATTGAAGGGGGGGCGTTGGTGAATTAACCAGCGTAATTTTAATCTGGAGAGGCTCGGCGATGAAAGCGACAATGGCTTTACCTTGTCGTTTTCATCGCCGTGTACCAGCCCGGTCCGCCATCACTGAGAGTGAGTAAAGAGGATCGCCGGGCCGGATTTATCCCTTACGGCGGACATGGCATCAGAGATAACATTGACATCAAATGGCCCGGCATTCGCCACCGGCCATCACGCAGATGGCCAGCGTTTTTAAACGGCTCTTCCTGGCGATGTCCTCTGTTTTATCGTCGATATCATCATCTCTGAATTAACAACGCGTATTATTTAGCCCCACGATTGCCGTTAGTGATGGAATTCTCATCATTGATAGCGGTTTTTGCGGATGTTGTGGTCAGCGCCATCACTGCGCTGGCTACGGTAAAGACCGCAATGATCCAGCCCATTGTCCACGGCGTGCCGTCACTGAGCAGCGCCAGCAACAGTGAAGAGATAATACCGCTGCCGTATTGCAGCGATCCCATCAGCGCCGAGGCCGAACCCGCGGCGTTTGGCACGGCGTCCAGCGCGCAGGCCGTTGCGGTGGCAGCAATAATTCCGTTCATGGAAAAGAAGATAAACACCGCTCCGACAATCAGGCCGATCCCGCCGAACCCCAGGCCCGTGGCAACAGCCAGAACCGCGGCGGCGAGAGTGGCGACCAGTACGGCAAATTTAAGCAAAGACTCAAGCGGATAGCGATGGACCAGCCGCCTGTTGACCATGCTGACGGCCATCAGTCCGACGATATTCACCGCAAACAGCCAACCGTAATGTTGCGGGTCTACGCCAAAATAGGTGATGTACACAAAAGGCGAGCCGGTGATAAAGGCATAGGCCGCAACGTAATAGAAGGTCAGGCATAGCGTAAAGCGCATAAAACTTCTGTTTTTCAGCAGAATGAAATAGTGACTAAATGCGCCGGATAACGAAGCTTTCACCCGTTTATCTTCCGCTAACGTCTCGGGTAGCCAGAACAGGGCCATGAGCATGAACGCCCCGATTATCGCCAGCAGCCAGAAGATAGCGTGCCATGAGGTGATTTTTATCATCTGCCCGCCAACCAGCGGCCCGGCAATGGGGGCAATCGCCATGATGATCATCAGCGTCGAAAGCATTTGCGCGGCACGGGTTCGGCTAAACAAATCGCGGATCATCGCCCGCGCCAGCATCGGGCCGGTACAGGCTCCCAGGGCCTGGAATATCCGCCAGAAAACGATCTGCACAATATCCGCGGATAATGCGCACCCGACAGAGCCAATCACAAATAAGACCATACCGATAAATAAAGGGATGCGGCGGCCAAAGTGGTCGCTAATCGGTCCCCAGATTAACTGCGCAATGCAAAAGCCAATTAAAAAGCCGGTGATCGTCAGTTCCGCGTCACCCTGTAAATCGTTCGCCATCACCGGCATTGCCGGTAAATAGATGTCGGTTGATAAGGAGGTGATAGCCATTAACGCGCTAAGAATTAATACCAATGTGAGGCCGGTCGATTTTCCGCTGGCGGTAAGCGAACGTGCCTGAGAGTCAATCATAGTTATCCATCTGGATTTGAAGAGAGAGACGCATGTTAGCCGGTTTGCGCCCGCAGATAATGGCAGCCAGGGGGATAGACACTATGAGTGACATTCATCAGTCGCGCGTCAGTCAAATGAGTAAAAAAATGAAGGTCACTGCGACGATTTATGGCTCTAAATCAGATTGTTAACTCCATTGTGATGTCAATTGCCACTTGTTACCAGCCAACATAAAATCTGTAAAAGTAGACCTTGGTCGACTTTTCGTCTAAAAGATTGGGGGTTGGTACTAGACAAAACCACCATCCAGTTATCAAATGGTTAAATAATATTTCGCTGAATGTAAAAGATCGGCCAAAACATGAAGGGTCGGCGTGCATCTCAGTGTTTACAAGCACGACATCACACTTCTTCAGGAGAATTATGCAATCCTCTGTTAATAAAAATGAAAGCCGAACCTTCTTCGGTCATCCTTATCCGCTGGGCTCACTGTTCTTTACTGAAATGTGGGAGCGGTTCTCGTTTTATGGCATCCGTCCGTTACTGATTCTGTTTATGGCCGCTACCGTTTATGACGGCGGTATGGGGTTAGCGCGTGAAAATGCGTCAGCCATCGTGGGGATCTTCGCGGGCAGTATGTACCTGGCGGCGCTGCCGGGCGGCTGGCTGGCAGATAACTGGCTCGGTCAACAGCGGGCGGTCTGGTACGGCTCCATTCTGATTGCGCTCGGCCACCTGTCGATCGCGCTCTCCGCCTTTATGGGCGACAGCCTGTTCTTTATCGGCCTGATGTTCATCGTGCTGGGTTCCGGTTTGTTCAAAACCTGTATCTCCGTGATGGTAGGGACCCTCTATAAAAAAGGCGATGCGCGTCGTGACGGCGGTTTCTCGCTGTTTTATATGGGCATCAATATGGGCTCGTTCATCGCACCGCTGATCTCGGGCTGGCTGATTAAAACGCACGGCTGGCACTGGGGCTTTGGCATCGGTGGCATCGGGATGCTGGTGGCGCTGGTGATCTTCCGCGTCTTTGCCGTGCCTGCGATGAAACGCTATGACAGCGAAGTCGGTCTCGATTCCACCTGGAACAGCCCGGTGGCGAAGAAAAACGGCGTGGGCGCCTGGCTGGTGGCACTGGCGGTGGGCGTGGCGATTGTCGTAACGCTTATCGCGCAGGGCATCATCGTCATCAACCCGGTCGCGGTTGCCAGCGTGTTGGTCTACGTGATTGCCGCTTCAGTGGCCCTGTATTTTATTTATCTGTTTGTGTTTGCCGGTCTTAATCGTAAGGAGCGCGCGCGACTGCTGGTGTGCTTTATCCTGCTGGTCTCGGCGGCGTTCTTCTGGTCCGCGTTCGAGCAAAAACCGACCTCATTCAACCTGTTTGCGAACGACTATACCCACCGTATGATCGGCGATTTTGAGATCCCGGCCGTGTGGTTCCAGTCGATCAATGCGCTGTTCATCATTCTGTTGGCGCCAGTGTTCAGCTGGGCGTGGCCAATGATGGCGCAAAAAGGCATCCGTCCGAGCAGTATCACCAAATTTGTTATCGGTATTCTGTTTGCGGCCGCGGGCTTTGGCCTGATGATGCTGGCGGCGCAGAACGTTCTGAGCAACGGCGGGGCGGGCGTGTCGCCATTCTGGCTGGTGGGCAGTATTCTGATGCTGACACTCGGCGAACTGTGCCTTAGCCCAATTGGTCTGGCGACCATGACCCTGCTGGCACCGGAAAGAATGCGCGGTCAGATGATGGGGCTGTGGTTCTGCGCCAGTGCTCTGGGCAACCTGGCGGCCGGTCTGATTGGCGGTCATGTGAAAGCCGATCAGCTCGATATGCTGCCGGATCTCTTCGCACGCTGTTCCGTGGCGCTGCTGATCTGTGCTGGCGTCCTGATTCTGCTTATCGTGCCGGTGCGTCGTATGCTGGCAAATGCGCAGGTTAAAACCGAGCAAAAGCCGGTGACCCACGCCTGACAAAAAATGCACACTGACTTCACCAAACCGGCGCGCCATGCGCCGGTTTTTTTTGCTGTTACACTGACGAAAAGCGAAACCCTGGCGAAGCGCCAGCTATCCCGGACAAATGAGGCCAGCCATGTCAGATGCAGAGGCGAAAAACATTCTTAAACTTTACGACACCCATGCCGACGCATTCGCGCGCTTACGCTCACGTCAGTTGATGGAAAAAGCCTGGCTGGACACGTTTCTGCATCTTGTTGGGGCGCACGGTTCGGTCGTGGATATTGGCTGCGGGAATGGTCGTCCGATTGCTGAATATTGTATTCAGCAAGGATTTCAGGTCACCGGCGTCGATGGTGCATCTGCGATGCTGGCGAGAGCGCAACAGGCGTTTCCAGAACAGCGCTGGGTGAATCTTGATATGCGCCAGATGGCGCTCGAAAAAACCTTCGATGGCCTGATCGCCTGGGATAGCTTTTTCCATTTGACGCGCGAAGATCAGCGTCTGATGTTCCCGATTTTTGCCCGCCACAGCCAGCCGGGCAGCGCGTTGATGTTCACCAGCGGCACCTGTAACGGCATTGCGATGGGAGAGTTTGAAGGGGAGCCGCTGTACCACGCCAGCCTGTCGCCTGAAGAGTATCGACAGTTGCTGGCGGAAAATGGTTTTACGGTTCTTCAGTCGGTATTCGAAGACCCGCACTGTGGCGGACATACGGTCTGGCTGTGCCAGTTTGCCTGAAGCATTACCCCGCCTCCAGCATGCCGAAACTGACAATTCTCGATCTGCCCAGCTCTTTGGCGCGATACAGCGCCACGTCCGCCGCGCGCAGCAGGTTGTCACTTTGTGCATGTTTCGGGTAGCTGGCAATCCCAATCGACACATCGACGGGGCCAATTTCAGCCAGCCCATAGCGCAGCGATAAAGCACGAACCCCTTCATAAATTTCGGTGGCGCAGGCGTGTGCGCCTTCTTCGCCGATGCCGTTCAGTAACGCCAGAAACTCTTCTCCGCCGTAGCGGAAAGCGATGCCGTTGTCGTGAACCGCGCGCTGAATAATCGCCGCCACGCTTTTGATCACCTGATCGCCCGCTTCGTGACCAAACCGATCGTTAATGCTTTTGAAGTGATCGATATCGATCATCAGGCAGCTCATCGGCTCGTTGTTGCGCAGCGCCTGGCTCATCAGAGTCTGCATTTTGTCTTCAAGGTGATGACGATTACGCAGGCCGGTTAAGGGGTCGTACAGGGCCTTTTCCAGCAGCGCGTCGCGCAGACGCTGGTTGGCCAGCGCCAGGCCGAGCGCCTCGGCCATCAGCTCCAGATAAGCGCGGGAGGGGGCACTCTCCGGCGCGATGTTCTGGAAAGAGAGCAGGCCAATGGCCTCGCCCTGGGCGATCAGCGGCACGCATAGCGACTGATTCGCCGCGGATTCCGGCAGGTGATAGCAGGCGATATCCGGCTCACCGTTAACCGGCGGATGGCTCTGGCCGCGGCGCACCGCCCAGCATTCATCCGGGTGGAACGAGGCCGGATTCTCCCCGGGGGTGAGCCAACGGGCGACACAGCGCATCTGCACGGGATCGCGATCGAGAATATAGAGTTGCCCGCTGATTCCCGGTGCGATGTTGGGGGCAAAAAGCTGTGCGACGTTAATCACGTCGGCGAAATTTTCACAGCCCTGCAGCCGCTGGGTCATGCGCGCCAGTAGCTCGCGGATCGCCCAGTCGGCGTCGCGCTCCTTTTCCAGACGCTGACGCACCAGGCCATTCTCGCGGAAAACACGGATCGCCTGCGCCATATCGCCGATCTCATCGATCTGGTTGAAGTTGGGCGTTTCAACGGCGTAATCCTGTGACGCCAGCCGATGCACCACATCGCTCAGACGCACCACCGGGCGCAGCACGCGGCGTTTTAAAATAAAGCCGAGGACGAACAAAAACAGCAGGGCGGTCAGGCCGACCATCACTTCCGACAGCGTGCGCAGCGTGCGGGAGGTTTGCGTGGCGTGTTCGATGGCGGTGTGCGCGCGGCTATCCAGCATCTGGCGGAAATTGTCGATCTGGTCCTGTACTCGCTCCAGCTCCAGCTCGTAAGATTTGCCGTACAGCAGGGCGATGGCCTGCGAAGTGTCGCCGCGAGCCATGCTGGTTAGCGCGGCCTGTTGCTCGTCCTGCAGTTCATCAACCCCCTGCAATCCCTCGTGCAACAGCGCCAGCTCTTCGCCGGTCGCGCCGTTATCTTTGAGCCTGGAGAGTCGGTGTTCAATCGCCTTCAGGGATTGCCTCTTTTGCTGATATTCCTTCAGCGCGTTGGGGTCTTTATTAACGACATACAGGCGAATCAAATCGGAAAGTGACCAGGCATCGGTTTCGACTTCCCCGGTTAGCCTGTCAAAAATCTGTCGTTGTTCGACCGCCTGACGCTCAGCATTATCGGCATTTGAGGCCAACAGCATCACCACGCCGGACGCGAGAGTCAGACACACTGTGGCACCGTAGGCCCAGTTCGTTATGGTGGCAATTCGCACCTGTTCGATCCTTCTCAGCCATAAGTGGGATAGCTTTTTTGAAATTATAGGAAACGTATGATTTTGCGTGACAAAAAAATGGCGGCCAATGGCCGCCTGTGAGTGATTTATCGTCCGGGAATTATAAATCCTGAGGATTTTTCCCTTCTTCGATAAACGCCTCGTCGATTTCGTCCGCGTTCCCCGCGTGATCGCGGCCAGAGAGCAAATTCCAGCAGGCGATAAACAGCGCGGCCACCAGCGGACCAATCACAAAACCGTTAATGCCGTAAATTTCCATCCCACCCAGGGTGGAGATCAGAATTAAATAATCCGGCATTTTGGTGTCTTTGCCGACCAACAGTGGACGCAGGATATTATCCACCAGGCCGACGATGATGACGAAGAAGCCCACAATGAAGAATCCTTGCCACAGCTGTTGGGTGGCAAACAGGAAGATGGCGGCAGGAACCCAGATAATGGCTGAACCTACGGCCGGGATCAGCGACAGGAAGGCCATTAGCGCGCCCCACAAAATACTGCCGTCGATGCCCGCAATGTAAAAGGCAATCCCGCCCAGAATCCCCTGAACCACCGCAACGACGGCGGTCCCTTTCACCGTGGCGCGGGAGACAGCGGCAAATTTTGCGAACAGGTGCTGTTTAACAAAATCTGACAGCGGCAATGAATCCAGGATTTGACGCACCAGATACGGCCCGTCTTTGAGCAGGAAAAACAGCAAATAGATCATCACGCCAAAGCTAATCGCAAAGCTGAACGTCCCTTTGCCGATTAAGAATGCGCTCCCCGCAAAATACTGGCCGCCTTTGAGTGCTACTTCCGATAATTTTTGCTGGATTTGCGCGGCGTTATCCAGATTGTGCTCAACGAGGAAACTTCTTGCCCAGTCAGGCAGATGGGCGAAAATGCTCGCCACCACTTCCGGGAACTGCGGGTTGCTATGCTGAAGTTTGGTGTAAACCACGTTCAGCTCGATGGCGAGCGACGAGATAATCACAATCAGCGGCGTAAATACAATCAGGCAGATAATCACCAGCGTGAGTAGCGACGCCAGCCCGTTACGTTCGCCCATCAGGCTACGCAGCTTATTTTTCACCGGGTGGAAAATCACCGCCAGAATCGAGGCCCACAGCACGGCGGAAAAGTAGGGCGCCAGTATGTCAAAGAAGGCCACTGAAACAATGGCGAGGATCAGGATAAAGAAACCTTTCGTCAGTCCTTTAAAGCGCATTAGAGAGTCCTGGTAGCAAAGAAACAGAGTCGACTATAGAACCCTTTGCAGGATTTACCAATTTTGTTGCGCCGATCACAGAGCAGGATCGATCCCCTCACCCCGCAGGGAAAAGGGCTGTACCGCGTTAAGCAAACCGGCTGGCTCCCGGCCGATAAATTTCCATTTCCCGATCCGTAGGCCCTGCAAAACGTGTTGACAACCCCCTTCTTCGACGATATGTGGCCCGCGTGGTGGCGGACACCTGTCCGTGTGATCCCGCCTGTTGCGGTTAGCACTTTCGCCTGAACGAAGAGCGCCGCGACTCGCGCCATGCTGTAAGTATCTGCTTGATGGAGGTGCTTATGGCCTGGCGACCGTTTCTCTACGTTATTCTGACACAACACCCCCGACTCAGCGCCCGCCGCGCCCGGCTGCGTCTGGTTCATGGCTAGCTTTTTGTTAACAATCGCGGTATAACACACCTTCTTTGGATGTTTAGATGTCCATACGTTTAGAAGGTAATATGCAAACAGAACACGAAAATGGGCAGCTAAAACGCACCATGAAAACCCGCCACCTGATTATGCTTTCGCTAGGTGGCGTGATTGGCACAGGGCTGTTTTTTAATACGGGCTATATTATTTCCACCACCGGCGCGGCGGGCACGCTGCTGGCGTATCTTATCGGCGCGCTGGTGGTCTGGCTGGTGATGCAATGTCTGGGCGAGCTGTCCGTCGCGATGCCGGAAACCGGGGCATTTCACGTCTATGCCGCGCGCTACCTCGGCCCGGCGACAGGGTATACCGTGGCGTGGCTCTACTGGCTCACCTGGACGGTGGCGCTCGGTTCGAGCTTTACCGCCGCCGGATTTTGTATGCAGTACTGGTTCCCGCAGGTGCCCGTCTGGGCCTGGTGCGTGGTGTTCTGCGTGGTCATTTTTGCCCTCAACGTCATCTCTACCCGCTTCTTTGCCGAAGGGGAATTCTGGTTCTCGCTGGTGAAAGTGATCACCATCATCGCTTTTATCATCCTGGGCGGTGCGGCGATCTTTGGCTTTATTCCCATGCAGGACGGTTCACCCGCGCCGGGGCTGGCGAATATCACCGCAGAGGGCTGGTTCCCGCACGGTGGTTTGCCGATCCTGATGACCATGGTGGCGGTGAATTTTGCCTTCTCCGGAACGGAGCTCATCGGCATTGCGGCAGGTGAAACGGAAAATCCACACAAGGTCATTCCGGTCGCGATCCGCACCACTATTGCGCGCCTGATTATTTTCTTTATCGGCACCGTGTTTGTGCTGGCGGCGCTGATCCCGATGCAGCAGGCCGGAGTGGAAAAAAGCCCGTTCGTGCTGGTGTTCGAGAAAGTGGGTATTCCGTACGCGGCAGATATTTTTAATTTCGTGATTTTAACGGCGATCCTTTCGGCCGCTAACTCCGGTCTGTATGCGTCGGGCCGTATGCTGTGGTCGCTGTCCAACGAAAAAACGCTGCCGCGCTGCTTTGCGCGCGTCAATAAAAACGGCGTCCCATTGACGGCGATCTCCGTGAGTATGCTGGGCGGGGTCCTGGCGCTGTTCTCCAGCGTTGTCGCGCCAGACACGGTGTTTGTTGCGCTGTCCGCGATTTCTGGTTTTGCGGTGGTGGCGGTGTGGATCAGTATCTGCGCGTCGCACTTTATGTTCCGTCGTCGTCATCTGCAGGCTGGCAAACCGCTGGCGGAATTGCAGTACCGCGCGCCGTGGTATCCGCTGGTCCCGATTCTTGGGTTCGTGCTCTGCGTGGTGGCTTGTGTTGGTCTGGCTTTTGATCCGACCCAGCGTATCGCCCTTTACTGCGGTCTGCCGTTTGTCGCGTTGTGTTATGGTGCGTACTACCTGACACAAACTCTGAAAACCCAGGAGCCTGAACATGTCGCAGAATAATCCGCTTACCACCCTCCTTGAAAATCAGCCATTTATCGTGCTGGACGGGGCGATGGCAACGGAGCTGGAAGCGCGCGGTTGTCATCTTGCCGATAGCTTATGGTCTGCCAAAGTGCTGGTAGAAAACCCGGATCTTATCCGCGAAGTTCATCTCGACTACTTCCGTGCCGGCGCGCAGGTGGCGATCACCGCCAGCTATCAGGCAACGCCGGAGGGATTTGCCGCGCGGGGATTTGATGAAGCACAGTCCCGTGCGTTGATTGGTAAAAGTGTGGAACTGGCCCGCAAAGCGCGCGAAGCGTATCTGGCGGAAAACTCGCAGGCGGGCACGCTGCTGGTGGCCGGATCCGTGGGGCCGTACGGCGCTTTTCTGGCGGATGGCTCCGAGTACCGTGGCGATTATGTGCGCACGGCGGAGCAGTTTTTCGCCTTCCATCGTCCACGGGTGGAAGCCCTGCTGGATGCGGGGGCCGATCTGCTGGCCTGCGAAACGCTGCCGTCGTTTACGGAGATCAAAGCTCTGGCAGCGCTGCTGGCAAGCTATCCCCGCGCTCGCGCCTGGTTCTCGTTTACCCTGCGCGACAGTGAGCATCTGAGCGACGGCACGCCGCTGCGCGACGTAATGGCTGCGCTGGCGAACAACCCGCAGATTGTGGCGCTGGGCATAAATTGTATCGCGCTGGAAAACACCACGGCGGCGCTGAAACACCTGCAAAGCCTGACCGATCTGCCGCTGGTGGTCTATCCGAACTCCGGTGAACACTACGATGCGGTGACCAAGACCTGGCATCACCACGGCGAAGCCTGCGAAACGCTGGCGGGATATTTACCGCAGTGGATAGCGGCGGGCGCGAAGCTGATCGGCGGCTGCTGTCGAACGACGCCTGCGGATATTGCAGAGCTGAACGCGCAGCGCTGAGGTTTTGCCGGGTGGCGTAGCGCTTACCCGGCCTAAGGTTCGTGCCGTTCGTAGGCCCGGCAAGCGTAGCGCCGCCGGGCATCCATCACCGCACCTCTGCTTACGCTAGTCATTCAATCATCCCTTCATCTGTTCTGATCCAGCGCAGCCCTTTCACACGGGAAAAGTCATTCACAGTCATTATCGTTTTTTTAAAGCAATGGGGTTGTTACAGAACAATAAAAGACCTGCCTTTGCCGAGAGCCGGGAGTGTAAAGGGGGCGGCGATAGCCCCCTTACACGTTCACGGGTGACGGGGTTCACAGAGAAACAAGGAAAGGAAGGTGAACGGAACGACTACTTCAGTCGCATGCTTCCCCTCACCGCAGCCCTCCCCCTGAATGGAGAGGGGGCCGACCGTGCCGCTATTTTTTTGTGAAGTTCCCTCAACCCACTGGAAGGGGGAGTACAGCCTACGCCGCATCCGCTAACACAAACATCCCATACGGATGGATCTCCAGATAGTAGTTATCGCCCTCATTCGGCTGCAGGCGCGTCGCATTCACCTGCAACAAAATCTCCTGCCCGTGCCAGTCAACGATGACCTCATACTGCGGCCCCATGTAGGCGACATGGCGGATGGTACAGCGCTGGCTTTCGTCGCCGCGCTCACTCAGGGTAATGGCTTCCGGACGGACGCCCACGGAGCCTGAACCTTCACGCGCAAAGTGCATCGGGCGCGGCAGGCGATAGCCGTGGATCTCGACGAAATCGTCGCTGAAACGGGCGGGGAACAGGTTGGCGTCGCCCATAAAGCTCGCCATAAAACGCGACGCGGGCTGGCGATAGAGATCCTGCGGCGAACCAATCTGCATAATGTTGCCTTTGTTCATCACCAGCACGGTGTCGGACACCGCAAACGCCTCGCTCTGATCGTGCGTGACGTACAGCGAGGTAATGTTGAACTGCTTTTGCAGCTCGCGAATTTTGTCGCGCATACTGCGGCGCAGGTTGGCATCGAGGTTACTCAGCGGTTCATCAAACAGCAGCACTTTTGGCTTGAGGATCAGCGCGCGCGCCAGCGCCACGCGCTGCTGCTGGCCGCCGGAGATCTGATCGACATAGCGATCTTCAAACCCTTCCAGATCGACCATCGCCAGCGCCTCTTTTACCCGCGCTTTGGTTTCCGCGCGCGACACGCCGAGCATTTTCAGGCCGTAGCCGACGTTCTCGCCCAGCGACATGTGCGGGAACAGGGCGTAAGACTGGAACACCATACAAATATCGCGCTGCTGGATGGAACGATGCGTCACATCCTCGCCGTCGATCAGAATTTGCCCTTCGGTGGGCTTTTCCAGTCCGGCGACCAGACGCAGCACGGTGGTCTTGCCGCACCCGGACGGGCCGAGAAGTGTGACCATTTGCCCCTGCGGGATCGCCAGGTTGATGTTCTCAATAACGGTATTATTCCCGAAGCGCTTGGTGACATTGCGCAGTTCAACGAAATGTTTCTGAGTCATAGGGTTACGCCTGGTTTTTGGCTTTTGAACGGGAGGTACGCGCCTCACCGATCAGCCAGTCAAAGAGGAAAATGATCGCCAGCATGACCACAATCAGGATCGAGCCGTAGGCGATCGCCACGCCGTATTCGCCGTCTTCCACGCGGTTCAGAATATAGGCCGTTGCCACGCGGGTATCCGGCGTGACGAGGAACACAATGGCACTCACAGTGGTAATGGCGCGCACGAAGCTGTAAATCAGCGCCGACAGGATAGCCGGGCGCAGCAGCGGCAGCAGAATGTGCGTGATGGTGCGCAGCGATCCGGCGCGCAGGCTGAGCGACGCCTCGTCCAGTGATTTGTCGATCTGCCCCAGGCCCGCAATCCCGGCGCGAATGCCGACCGGCACGTTACGCATCACCATCGAAATAATCACAATCGCCGCGGTTCCCGTCAGGTAAACCGGGGCGCTGTTAAAGGCCAGGATATACGACACGCCCGCCACCGTGCCCGGTACGGCAAAGCACAGCATGGTAGTGAATTCGATGGTCTTTTTGCCTTTAAATTGCTGGCGGACCACCACCCAGGCGATTAACAGACCAAACCCGGCGGTGATCGGTGCGGCGATCCCGGCATACAGCAGAGTATCGAGCAGAGAAGGCCATGCGCCGTCGTTCATCCCCTGGCCGAACAGCTTGATAAAGTTATCCAGCGTCAGGGTGTAATCCACGCCCCAGTTGACCGTAAAGCTGCCGTAGAAAATGCTGCCGTAGAGCAGGGCATTAAAGGCTATCCACACCGCCAGCAGGGCGATCACGCTCCACACCAGCGTCACGGGCAGCGGCTGCACATCACCGCGGTATGATTTGCCTGAAACGGTGACGTACGACCGTTTGCCGATCCACATGTACTGGATGCAGAACACCAGCAGCGAGAAGACCAGCAGGAAGGCACCGAGCGTACTGGCGGCCTGATAATCGAGCTGCGAACCGGTGATATAGAAGTAGATTTGCGTCGCCAGCACGTCGAAGTTGCCGCCCAACACCAGCGGGTTACTGAAGTCGGCCAGCGACTGCACGATCACGATCAGGAAGGCGTTAGCCAGCGCCGGTTTAAGCAGTGGCACGAAAACGCCGTTAAAGGTCTGCCAGCGGCTGGCGCGCAGGGTATAGGAGGCCTCTTCCAGCGACGGATGAATCGTTTTGATTGCCCCGTCGAGGATCATAAAGGCCATCGGGGTGAACGCCAGCACTTGCGCCAGCCAGATGCCGGTAAATCCGTACAGCCAGTTGGTGTTGGTCAGGCCGAACCAGTCGACCATCAGCTCGGTGACATAGCCCGAGCGGCCCATCATCAGCGTTACGCCTAAACCGACCACAAACGGTGGAGTGACGATCGGCAGGATCGAGAAGATGCGGCCAATAATGGCGCTGCGTCTGGCGATTCGGGTGGTGTAAATCGCCAGCACCAGGCCGAAGAAAGTACAGCCAATCCCGACGGCAATCGACAGCAGGATCGAGTTGATAATGACCTGGACGATATGCGCCTGCGACAGCACATTCATAAAGGCCAGCGGGGCGAATTCTCCTGCATCGTTGGTGAACATCGGAATGAAAATGGCGATGCTCGGCCAGACAATGAAGATGCCGATCAGCGCGACGATAGCGATCAGCGAGCCAATCACAAAGCGGTCACCGCCCAGCCATTCCAGACGCGTTAGCGCCAGAGTCATGATGGCGCCAAGGGCGATAAACAGCACGATGGTGGCATAACCCAGGCCGCGTCCTTCAATGGTGGCACTGATCACCACAAAGGCCATGCACAGCAGCGCCCAGCCAGCATCAAGATAGTGGCGGCTGCGCTGCTCGCGCTTCGCTTCGTTAAACGGCCGCACCAGCAGCAGGCCTGGCAGCAGATACCACAGCCAGCTGATATTGAAATGGGACCAGCTGTAGGCGTCGATAATTTCGTCGCGCGTTGACTCCAGCAGGCCGTAATCCAGGCTCCAGCTCGGCAGCAGCGCAAAAGCCAGCCAGCTAAGCAAAACCCACAGGAATACCGCATCCCGTTTTTGGGTGGGATGAAGAGCTAATGTGTGTGACATAAATTTTCCGGGTGTTGGAGGCCCGGCAGTGAAAAACCGCCGGGCGAGAACCACTTATCGTGGGCTTATTTACCCATCTTCACGTCGCTGACCCATTTGTTGATCAGCGCCTTACGCACATCCGTTGAGCCGTATTTATCCATGTCATAGCTAATGAGTTTCAGATCGTCGAGCTTCAGCGAGTTCGGCGAAGTCTCGGCGGTTGTATTGGTCAGGATCTGGTAAGATTTGCCTTTCTTCCACGCCAGCTCCTGCGCCTCTTTGGAGAGTACCCAGTCCACGAACAGCTTCGCGTTCTCTTCGTTTCGCGCGCCTTTCAGGATGCTGACGCCGCCGATCTCATACCCGGTGCCTTCGCACGGTGAAATCAACTCCAGCGGTGCGCCCTGTTCTTTTTCCAGCGAATAGTCGTGCAGGAAACCGATCCCAATGGCCGTTTCACCGCGCGCGGCGTTACGCGCCGGGGCGATACCGGATTTGGTGTACTGGGAGACGTTGCCGTTGAGCTGTTTCAGGTAGTCGAATGCCTGATCTTCGCCCCACAGCTGTACGAAGGTGGCGAGCGCGGTATAGGCCGTGCCAGAACTCTGTGGATCGGCAATCTGGATCTCGCCTTTGTATTCCGGTTTGGTCAGATCTTTCCAGCATTTCGGCACGGGCAGGTTTTTCTCCTTCAGGCGCTGGGTGTTGACGCCAAAACCGAGAATACCGACGTAAACCGCGGAAGAGAGGTTGCCTTTCACTTTGGCCGGATCGCGGAATTTCTCCATGATCTGCTCCAGATTTTTCGATTTATACGGCTGCAGCAGACCCATCTCTCCGGCCTGCGATTGCGGATCCAGCGTGCCGCCGTACCAGACATCCGCCTGCGGGTTTTTCTTCTCGGCATCGACTTTTGCCAGCGTGCTGCCGGAGCCGTTGCGAATAAACGAGATTTTGACATCGTACTTATCGCCGAACGCTTTGGTTTCGGCTTCGCACATTTCGTTAGTGGCGCTGCAATAGACCACCAGACGGCCTTTGGCCTGTGCGGCACCGGTTAAGGTAGCGAGTGCGATCCCGGAAGCAATGAGGGTAGAGAGAAGCGTTGTTTTCATTATTCAGCCCTTTTAAGACGTTATGTGACTGCGAGAAGCGGTGATGCCCGACATCAGCAGCGGCATCAGTAATAAACCCATCAGTACGGCGGCGATGGAGAGCAAACTGAACATCCCCGACCAACCGTATCGTTCGATAACCAGCGACAGTGGCCATCCGGCAAGTGAAGCGCCCAGATAGGCAAAGACGCCGAGAAAACCGGTAATTGAGCCTGCCGCCTGCTTATGTCCGCATTCGACGGCGGCAAGACCAATCAGCATTTGCGGCCCAAAGACAAAAAAACCGACCGTAAAAAAACACATCGCCAGCAGGGCGTAATGATGAACCGGCGCCAGCCACAGGGCGGCGACAGCAACCATCAGCCCCAGAGTGAACAGCAAAATCATTGGCGCGCGTTGCCCGCTGAACAGCAAATCCGATCCCCATCCGGCGAATAACGCGCCGAGAAGACCGCCCACTTCAAACAGCATCACCGTTGCGTTGGCACTGAGCAGATTGACGCCGTGGCTTTCCGACAGCCAGATGTTGCCCCAGTCGTTCAGCGCGATGCGGATCAGATAGACCAGCACATACGACGCCCCCAGCAGCCAAATCATCGGGTTTTGCAGCATCGTAGTGCGTAACATCTGCCACAGCCCCATCGGCGGGCTTTGCTGCTCCTGGCGCAACTCCAGCGGATCGTTGCGCCACTCCCCGACCGTGGGCAGACCCTCTTCCTGCGGTGTCCCCCGCAGCTGTGTGGTCAGCCACAAGCCGAGCACAATGCTGATAATCCCCGGTGTCAGCATCGCGGCCTGCCACCCCCAAAGATGGGCGGCAAAGGCACAAATCAGAGGAATAATCGCCCCACCGATATTGATGGAGGTATTCCAGCATCCCCACCAGAAGCCACGCTCGTTGCGCGAATACCAGTGGGTGAGCAATCGGGCACAGGGCGGCCAGCCCCATCCCTGAAAGAATCCGTTCAGCGTCCAGATGAACAGCAGCAGCCCGAAGGAGTCGCTGAAGGTGAACAGGACGTTTAGCACACCGGTCGCCAGCAGACCGATACCCATAAACGCCCGCTGTCCGTGACTGTCGTGCCACAATCCGGCGGCAAATTTTGATAACCCGTAGCTCAGATAAAACAGCGAACCGATAAGCCCGATATCGCTTTTGCTCAGCCCCAGGTCCATTTGCAGCGCGGGTAACACGTAGTTGACGCTTTTACGTGTCAGATAAAAAGCGGCGTACCCGACGGCCATGCACAACAGTAAGCGTGGGCGTAGCGCCCGATAACGTTGAGTAATCTGTTCAGCAGACAGTGCGTGCATGGCGTTCTCCGGTTGAGCTGACTGTAGGAAAGTGCAAGGCAAAAGGGATGAGAGAAAGTCTGGAGTGGCTAAGACTTTTTCCTGGTTAACGCGGTGTTTGTTGCAAAATTGTGGGCAGGTTAACAATTACGCGTGTGCCGCCCTGCGATGCCAGGGTGAATTCACCGCCCAGCGCGTGAACCCGTTCGCGCATGCCCTGAATGCCAAAACCGGCGGACGTGTCGGGCTGGATACCGCCGCCGTTGTCCGTCACCTCCAGTAAGAGACGGTTATCGTGCTGGCGCAGCACAATCGTCACTTCACTGGCATCCGCGTGTTTGCTGACGTTATTGAGCAGCTCCTGCACCAGGCGATAGAGGGTAAAAATCAGGGTTTCGTTTTGCGGCGGCGCGTCTAAGCGCCAGTCAAAACGACAGGTAATCCCTCGCTCGGCAAAGGCGAATTCGTTCACCAGATGATGCAGCGCTTCCTTGAGCGACAGCTCATCCAGCACCGGCGGGCGCAGCTGGCGCAACAGCTGACGGGTCGAGTGATGAATGCGCCTGGCCAGCTCGTTAATCTGTCCGGCGGCTTCGATCGCCAGCGGCGTATCTCCCGCGCGTTTCACCAGCTGAGACTGGATCTGAATCGCCGTGATGTTCTGACCGATTTCGTCGTGCAGCTCGCGGGCCAGATGCTTGCGGGTATCTTCTTCGGTGTGGATCAGCTTTTCGGTGAGCTCTCGCCGCGCCTGTAGCTCCGCCTCAAGCCTGCGGCGATAGTGGTCAAGATTCAGCGCCAACTGCTGCTGACGGCTGATGGCAATCCCCAGCCCAATGCCGAGCAGCGACTGGGTGGCGAGGAAAATTTCCAGTTCCAGTAAATCGCTAAACCCGACGCCCACCTGACGGGCAATGGTGATCATCATGCTGCCCAGCAGCCCGGAGAGCACGCCGCCCTGCCAGCCGAATTTCCACGCCATCACCACGTTTGGCAGAAACACCACAATCAGCAGCAGGCGTTCGAGGGCCGGGGAGAGCACCATTTGCGTGCCGATCCCGATAATGAAAAACAGGCTGCACCAGATAATTAAAGAGGTGCGCAGCGGTGGGTTGGTGGTGTCCAGCCCGAGAAGATGGTAGCGGTGCTGCTGGCGCAGGAATTCGAATATCAGATAGACAAAGGGGGTCAGCAGCACGCCGCCGGTAAAGGAGGCCAGACCGAGCAGTGTGGCGGGGCTTTGCAAAAATGGCGCGAGGATCAGGGTTTGCAGAACGGCATTGACGCTCACCGCCGCAATCAGCAGCGACAGCCGCTGCCAGTACAAGGGAAAACGGTGCCAGTAGCGCTGCACGGTGTAAGCGGACACCAGCCCAACGGGCGGCGCGGCCAGCATCAGATAGCTTGTCAGTAATTGCTCACTGTGCAGCCAGAGAATGGCGGCGAGCGTCGGCATTACCACGGCGGGCCAGAAGCGACGCGCCAGCAGGATCAGCAATGCCAGATAAACACCCTGCGGCAGAAACAGCACCGCCTGCTGGCCGTTGTGAGTGAGATAAAAACTGAGCGTCCACAGCATCAGCCAGCCGGTTCCCCAGGCCAGCATAATAAACAACGACAGAATAATGTGCCGCAGGGAGCGCCGCATCAGTGGCCCGTCAGCAGCTGATTATCGAGAGCGAAATGCACCAGCTCAATGGTGCTGCTGCACTGCAGTTTGCCCAACACATTCGCGCGATGAACGTGGACCGTCTTATGGCTCAGTTCGAGGGTGAAAGCGATGGCTTTGACGCTTTCGCCTTTAACCAGCAGGTCGAATACCTCGCGTTCGCGCGGGGTAAGGACATCAAGCACTTTCGACACCGGCTGGCCGCCGCGCAGGGCTTTTACCGCATCGGCGCACAGATAATGACCGCCCATACCGACGGAGCGCACCGCCTGCACCAGCTCTTCCGGGCCGCAGCGCTTGGTGAGATACCCGCTGGCCCCGGCGTCGAGCGCGCTTTGCACGAAAGCGGGCGTGTCATAGATGCTCAAAATGATGGCGCGAAACGTCGGGCGCTGCTGGCGAAGCCGCTTGAGCAGGCTGAGGCCGTTTTCATCAGGCATGGCGACATCCAGCACGGCAACGTCAATATCGCGGTGCGTTAAGGCGGGCCAGGCCTCGGCGGCGCTGCTGTACTGGCCTTCGACCACCAGGTCGTCTTCCAGATTTAACAGCTGCGCGAAACCGGACCGTACCACCACATGGTCATCTACCAGCACCACTTTGATCATTTCATCCACCTTTGCTGAATACTGGCTCTATGATGCCTGTCGCCATCGGGCTGGCAATCGTGTGCGTACGGATATGGAATGAATGTAACAAAATTGCAATAAAGACGTCGAACGGGCAAGCCAGACGTGACCCTCTCCGCACGAAATTCACTATGCTTTGCCACTTTTTTTCTAAAAACCTTTCGGCATTACAGATTCTTTTTTATTCCTTTATCAAAATTCCCGCGCCGGAAATACTGCACCCATAACAAGAGAGGGGAGCAGGCACTATGGCAATTTCATCGCGAATCACACTACTCGGCGCTCTGGCGCTGTGGGCATTTCAGGCGCAGGCGGTAGACGTGACCGTCGCGTATCAAACTTCTGCTGAACCGGCGAAAGTCGCGCAGGCGGATAACACCTTTGCAAAAGAAAGTGGGGCAAACGTTGACTGGCGCAAGTTCGACAGCGGCGCGAGCATCGTGCGGGCCTTAGCCTCTGGCGATGTGCAGATCGGCAACCTTGGCTCAAGCCCGTTAGCCGTGGCGGCCAGCCAGCAGGTGCCGATTGAAGTGTTCCTTCTCGCCTCGCAGCTCGGAAACTCCGAGGCGCTGGTGGTGAAGAAAAACATCACCAAACCCGAAGATCTGATCGGTAAGCGCATTGCAGTACCGTTTATCTCGACCACCCACTACAGCCTGCTGGCAGCGCTGAAACACTGGGGTATCAAGCCGGGTCAGGTACAAATTCTGAACCTGCAGCCCCCGGCGATTATCGCGGCGTGGCAGCGCGGGGATATTGACGGCGCTTATGTCTGGGCGCCGGCGGTCAACGAGCTGGAAAAAGACGGGACCGTGCTGACCGACTCCGAAAAAGTGGGGCAGTGGGGCGCGCCGACGCTGGATGTCTGGGTGGTGCGCAAAGATTTCGCCGACAAGCATCCTGACGTGGTGAAAGCGTTCGCGAAAAGCGCTATCGACGCTCAGCAGCCTTATATCGAAAACCCGGATGAATGGTTAAAACAGCCTGCCAATCTGCAAAAACTGTCGCGCCTGAGCGGCGTCCCGGAATCTGACGTCCCAGGACTGGTGAAAGGCAACACCTATCTGACGCCTGCGCAACAGATACAGCAGCTTTCCGGGCCGGTGAATAAAGCGATTGTGGATACAGCCGGGTTCCTGAAAGAGCAGGGCAAAGTGCCTGCGGTAGCGGCGGACTACAGCCAGTTCGTCACCGATCGCTTTGTGAAATAACCGGAGGCCGTGATGCTACAAATTACAAACCTGTCCGCCAGTTACGGCGGAAAAGCCGCGCTGGATGATATCAATCTGACGCTGGATAGCGGTGAGCTGCTGGTGGTGCTGGGGCCATCCGGCTGCGGTAAAACTACGTTGCTCAATTTGATCGCCGGGTTTGTTCCGTATCAGCACGGCTCTATTCAACTGGAAGGTCAGCGCGTGGAAGGGCCGGGCGCCGAGCGTGGCGTGGTCTTCCAGAGCGAAGGGTTACTGCCCTGGCGCAATGTGCAGGAAAACGTGGCCTTTGGCCTGCAGCTGGCGGGGATTGAACGCGCGCAACGCCTCGAAACCGCGCGCCAGATGCTGAAAAAGGTCGGGCTGGAAGGCGCAGAAAAGCGTTTTATCTGGCAGCTTTCGGGCGGTCAGCGTCAGCGCGTGGGAATTGCCCGTGCGCTGGCGGCTAACCCGCAGCTGTTGCTACTGGATGAGCCGTTTGGGGCGCTGGATGCCTTCACGCGCGAACAGATGCAAACCCTGCTGCTGCGCCTGTGGCACGAGACGGGCAAGCAGGTGTTGCTGATTACCCATGACATCGAAGAAGCGGTGTTTATGGCGACCGAACTGGTGCTGTTGTCACCGGGACCGGGCCGCGTGCTGGAGCGTCTGCCGCTGGACTTTGCCCGTCGCTATGTGGCAGGCGAGCCGGTGCGCAGCATCAAGTCCGATCCGCAATTTATCGCCCAGCGCGAATATGTGTTGAGTCGCGTGTTCGAGCAGCGGGAGGCATTCTCATGAGCATCGTCTTTAGCGAGAAACGCAGCGGAAAACGCCTGAGCTTCCGCTGGCCGTTTTCGCGACAAATCACCCTGAGTGTGGGCACGCTGCTGGTACTGCTGGCTATCTGGTGGGCCGTGGCGGCGCAGCAGTGGGTCAGCCCACTGTTCCTGCCGCCGCCGGGACAGGTGCTGGCGAAATTAATCACTATCGCCGGTCCGCAGGGGTTTATGGATGCGACCTTATGGCAACATCTGGCGGCGAGCCTGGGGCGCATTCTGGTGGCGTTGCTGGCTGCCGTGCTTATCGGTATTCCGGTCGGGATTGCGATGGGATTAAGCCCGACGGTACGCGGCATCCTCGACCCGCTGATTGAGCTTTACCGTCCGGTTCCGCCGCTGGCCTATCTGCCGCTGATGGTGATCTGGTTCGGCATTGGCGAGACGTCGAAGATTTTGCTGATCTATCTGGCGATTTTTGCCCCGGTAGCGATGTCGGCTCTGGCGGGGGTAAAGAGCGCGCAGCAGGTGCGGATCCGCGCGGCGCAGTCGCTGGGAGCCCGTCGCGCTCAGGTGCTGTGGTTTGTGATTTTACCGGGCGCATTGCCCGAGATTTTAACCGGGTTGCGCATTGGACTGGGCGTGGGCTGGTCAACGCTGGTGGCGGCTGAACTGATTGCCGCGACGCGTGGCCTTGGATTTATGGTGCAGTCGGCAGGCGAATTTCTGGCGACAGATGTGGTGCTGGCAGGGATCGCGGTGATCGCCGTGATTGCCTTTAGTTTAGAACTGGGGCTGCGCGCGTTACAGCGCCGCCTGACGCCCTGGCATGGAGAGATACAATGAGTGAACGTCTGATCATTACCCCACTGGGGCCGTACATTGGCGCGCAAATTTCGGGCCTCGACGTGACGCGTCCGCTGAGTGATAACCAGTTTGAACAGTTGTACCACGCGGTCTTGCGCCATCAGGTGGTGTTTCTGCGTGAGCAGGCGGTGACGCCGCAGCAGCAGCGGGCGCTGGCGCTGCGATTTGGCGATCTGCACATCCATCCGGTCTATCCCCATGCGGAAGGGGTGGAAGAAATTATTGTGCTGGATACCCATAACGATAATCCGCCGGACAATGATAACTGGCATACCGATGTGACATTTATCGAGACGCCGCCCGCCGGGGCGATTCTGGCTGCAAAACTGCTGCCGGAAACCGGCGGTGATACGCTTTGGGCCAGTGGGATTGCGGCTTTTGAAGCGCTGTCGGCACCGTTGCAGCAGCTGTTAAGCGGGTTGCGCGCCGAGCACGACTTCAAAAAATCGTTCCAGGAATACAAATATCGTAAAACCGAGGAGGAGCATCAGCGCTGGCAGGAAGCCGTGGCTAAACACCCGCCGCTGCTGCATCCGGTGGTGCGCACACATCCGGTCACGGGCAAACAGGCGCTGTTTGTGAACGAAGGTTTTACCACCCGAATCGTTGATTTGAACGAGAAAGAGAGCGATGCGCTGTTAGGATTTCTGTTTGCGCACATCACCAAACCCGAATTCCAGGTGCGCTGGCGGTGGCAGCAAAACGATCTGGCGATCTGGGATAACCGTGTCACGCAGCACTACGCCAACGCGGATTATCTGCCTCAGCGACGGATTATGCAGCGTGCGACGATACTTGGGGACAAGCCTTACTTCCGTGCGGCCTGATAAAACAGGAGATGTTGTGTACAGGACAGTCCGGGAAGGTTATCGCAGCCCGGCGGAGGGGATTCCACCGGGCTGAGAGCATTAACGCAGGATTTTTTTCTCGGCCAGATCCAGTGCGAAGTAGCTGAAGATCAGATCCGCGCCGGCGCGTTTGATCGCCCCCAGGCTTTCGAGGATCACTTTTTCTTCATCAATTGCGCCCGCTTGCGCAGCGAATTTGATCATCGCGTATTCTCCGCTGACCTGATAGGCCCCCAGCGGCAGCTCGGTACGCTCGCGGATGTCGCGCAGGATATCCAGATAGGCGCCTGCCGGTTTCACCATCAGGCAATCTGCACCCTGGGCTTCATCCAGAAGGGATTCGCGGATCGCTTCACGACGATTGAGCGGGTTCATCTGATAAGTTTTGCGATCGCCTTTCAGCGCGGTACCCGCGGCTTCACGGAAAGGACCGTAGAAGGACGAAGCGAATTTGGTGGAGTAGGACATGATGGCGGTATCGGTAAAACCGGCCGCGTCCAGCGCCTGGCGAATCGCCTGCACCTGACCATCCATTGCCGCAGAAGGGGCGATAAAATCAGCGCCAGCCGCGGCAGCGATCACCGCCTGTTTCCCCAGGTTCAGCAGAGTGGCGTCGTTATCCACGCCGTGGTCACACAGTACGCCGCAGTGTCCGTGTGAGGTGTATTCGCAGAAACAGGTGTCGGACATGACGATCATTTCCGGCACGGTCTCTTTGCAGATGCGGGACATGCGCGCAACCAGACCGTTCTCTTTCAACGCATCGCTGCCGGTGGCATCGGTATGATGGGAGATCCCGAAGGTCATGACCGAACGGATACCCGCATTCGCAATGCGCTCGATTTCACGCGCCAGATGTTTTTCCGGAATGCGCATAACGCCCGGCATGGCATCAATGGCTTTGTAGTCATCAATCTCTTCTTCAACAAAAATCGGCAACACCAGATCGTTTAAGGTCAGTGTTGTCTCTTCAAACATAGCGCGCAGCGCGGGGGACTTGCGCAGGCGACGGGGACGAGCAATTAAATCGGTCATGATATGCCTGATGTCTGTAGAACAATGGGGACTAGTGTACCTGAAACGTCAGGGAGCTGTTTTACGAAAATGGTTGTTTTGCGATTGAATAATCCTGTCCAATGGCAAAATTAGATCGGGTGATGCTTTATCGCTAAGGCGATGGAAAGGGATAATTTATTTGTGTTAATGCTATTTGCCTATGGTAATATATTTTGAATGTATGTGTTTTTCAAAAAAATAATGAAAAATGAAAGTGTTTCCCTCCCGTAATTCACTGTATTTATAATATCTTTACTTTGTAAATCTATTCTTTTTTCACCACTCTTTTTCCTATTTGTCTGTATACGGACTTAATCGAATCATTCATTGAACCTTTTCGAAATGAGAATGCATAATTCGCTTCGCAATATTTTTTGTTGCACTTGCGTTCTGACGGACAAACTTGCTTACGTCCCTGAGGAGGGATGACTCAATGCAAACATGGAAAAAGAAACTCGCGGTATCTCAAATTGCATTAGCCTGTACATTGGCTATTGCTTCTCAGGCTAATGCTAAAGATATTTCCGGCACGACTTACAATACTTTCGGTTACGATAATACGGCCTCCGAACCCTGGTATTATGGCTACGTGGGCTGGAATGCCTCGGATGCCACTCATGACGGTGATATTTATCCGGTAATCAATAACTCCACGACTAATGGCGTTATTTCGACTTACTATCTGGATGATGATATCAGTGGTCATGCGAATTCGCTGAGCATTTCTAATAGTACTATCAACGGAATGGTCACCTCTAAATGTATGACATCGGCCTGTGCGGATGGTACGAATACGGACGGTACTGCGCACACGCAAAACGATCGTTTTAGTCTCACTGTCGATAATTCAACGATCAACGATACTTATGAGCATTATGCTTATGATGTAACGGATGGCGATAATACGGATACCCATTATGTCGATACCTATGCGTTGGGTAACGCAATAACGCTCGACGTTGAATCCGATATTCTTATCCAGAATAACTCGCATATTGCCGGTATTACTCTGACGCAGGGTTATCAGGATCTGGATAATACGCCTTATGATGGCGTCGAGGGCGTGGCCAATAGCAGTAACGTCTTTACAGATACGCTGGTGGTGAAAGATTCTGTCCTGACGTCCGGCGCTTATAGCGACCTGGGCACTAGCGGCTTCTATGGTCAAAGTGCGAAACCGAGTGATTACGGCGAAACCAACGCCACTGCGGCAGATGACGCAGCGTTAATTGTTGCTTCCGGCGACTCGGATAACGCTATGCAGACCACCGCGACGTTTGACCACTCAACGATCACCGGGGATATTCTCTTCTCCAGTACCTTTGATAATAACTTCTACGAAAACGGCGATCCGGCGACCGATACCACGGACGATGGCGTCTATAACCCGACGACCAACGGCTGGGACGGCACCGATAAGCTCGATGTCACCTTAACCAACGGCAGTAAGTGGGTAGGGGCCGCGCAGTCCAGCGTGGAGACTATCGGCACCGCGCAAATGTACGGTATGGGCTACACAGACGTTGACTGGAGCACGTTGTCTCCTAACAGCATCTGGCCGGACTCTACCTATGATGATAACGGCCATGTTTCTGGCGAAGAGGTTTATCAGAGCGGGCTGTTCAACGTGACGCTGGATAGCGGCTCAGAGTGGGACACGCGTAAAGTCTCTAACATTGATAAGCTGGCGGTGAACAACCAGTCGCAGGTCAATGTGGAAAACTCCGGCCTTCTGGCTGACAGCATCACCCTGACGAATGGCTCATCGCTGAACATCGGTGACAGCGGCCAGGTCGCCACGGACAGCCTCTATCTGGACAGCTATAGCCAGGCGACGCTGACCGAAGAAACCGCAGCGCTGTACGCGAACACCATTACCGTGGATAACGGTGCTGAACTGGCTCTGGGGCTGGGTCAGGTGGATACGCACAATATGGTGCTGACGGATGGCGGCGTGCTGAATGTCGCGAGTCGTGATTACGTGCTGAATTCAGATTTGAACAATGCGCGTTATATCACCAATGACAAGAGCAGCACGGATTACGACTACGGCGTCGTCGCGCTCAACTCTGATGGCCATCTGTCTGTAAACGGTGACGTTGCGGGCAACTACAAAGTTCGTATTGACGATGCGACGGGCGCAGGCTCGGTTGCTGATTACAAAAACAACGAAATCATTCGTGTTTATGACAACAATGCGGACACTCAGGCCAGCTTCACCGCGGCAAACAAAGCTGATTTGGGCGCCTATACCTATCAGGCGCAACAGCAGGGAGACACCGTTGTTCTGCATCAGGAAGAGCTGACTGACTATGCCAATATGGCGTTGAGCATTCCTTCTGCGAACACCAACATCTGGAACCTGCAACAAGACGCAGTGGGCGCTCGACTGTCTAACAGCCGTCACGGCCTGACTGATAACGGCGGCGCCTGGGTGAGCTACTTCGGTGGCAACTTCGACGGCGATAACGGCAGCATCAGTTACGATCAAGACGTGAATGGCATTATGGTCGGTCTGGATACTCAGATTGATGGCAATAACGCCAAATGGATCGTCGGTGGTGCGGCGGGCTTTGCAAAAGGCGATATGAGCGATCATTCCGGTCAGGTTGATCAGGATAGCCAGACGGCGATGATCTACTCATCCGCTCATTTCGCGAATGATATCTTTATCGACAGCTCTCTGAACTATTCTCGCTTCAATAACGATCTCTCCGCCACCATGAGCAACGGCCAGTACGTCGACGGTAACACGACGACCGACGCCTGGGGCTTTGGTCTGAAACTGGGTTACGACTGGAAGCCAAACACCTCGGGTTATGTGACTCCGTATGCGGCGGTATCTGGTCTGTTCCAGTCGGGTGACGATTATCAGTTGAGTAATGACATGCAGGTCGGCAGCCAGTCTTACGACAGCATGCGTTATGAAGCGGGTCTGGATGCGGGTTACACCTTCAACTATGGCGGTGAGCAAGCGCTGACTCCGTACTTCAAACTGGCGTACGTCTACGACGATGCGGGTAACGATGCGGATATTAACGGCGACAACATCGACAATGGTGTGAAAGGGTCTGCCGTTCGTGTCGGTTTGGGTACGCAGTTTAGCTTCACGAAAAACTTCAGCACTTATACGGGTGCAAACTATCTTGGTGGCGGTGATGTTGACCAAAACTGGGGAGCAAATCTGGGCGTGAAATACTCCTGGTAATGCCGGAAACGGGGGGAATGTTCTCCCCGTTTTTTTATTGATAGTGACAATAGATAAACAGAACCGATAAGTATGGATGACTTGAGGTCTGCATGAATCCTGATGCGAAACCAATTTCTGAATTTAAGCGGCTAGAACAATGTCTGAAAGCCGAAAGTACACCCTTTAAAGTCGCTCAGCAGCACGCGTTTTTTAGTAATAGTATTAATCAGGAGCACTACACCATTGTTTTGCAAACGGGTATAGCCGAGGTTCATCGTCAATCTGATGAATTACTCATCGGCATCGTCACCACGCCTTTCATCTTTGGCCTGGCGGCTGGCATGATTGAAAGTCGTCAGAAATATACCTTGATATCACAAACGCCCTGCACCGGTTTTTATCTGCCCACCGCGACAAGTTACCATCTTATTCAGCAATCGTATCTTTGGCGGGATGCTTTCTGCTGGCTGTCATGGATAAATAAGATCATGGTCAAGCGGGATATGCAGTTGGTCGGTAATAATTCCTATAGTCAAATCCGCGCCATGTTGCTGGAGATGGCTGAATGGGATGAAACGCTGCGCTCAAAAATTGGCGTTATGAATCATATCCAGAAAAGCACGCGTATTTCCCGGTCAGTGGTCGCGGAGGTTCTCGCTGCGCTGCGCCAGGGGAATTATATTAATATGAACCGGGGCAAACTGGTCAGTATCAACCGTTTGCCCTCGGAGTATTAAGGTGTTCAGGAGGCGGGGACGACCTGAGCTTTATTCCCGCTCAGTTCGGTAACCAAATTATTGATCCCATCACTCATATTAATGAATCGGGTATTCGGGGAGCGAGTCACGACCACGAATGCACCAACATTAGACTGTGGGATCATCGCCATATAGGTAATAAATCCGCCGCCGCCGCCCGTTTTCTGAATAATCCCCGGACGCCCGTCTTTTGGCGCCATATAGACCCAACCCAGGCCAAGCGCATCCGCTTTACCGGGCACGTCCATACCGATAACCCGATGGAGCTGATTGCGTTTATAAATGAGCGTCTGCATCCGATCGGCCTGATTGCTACGTGCGTAGAAATCAGAAGACAGGAACTGTTGCATCCAGCGCATCATATCGCCAGGGGTCGAGTACACGCCTCCGCTACCAATCGCCGCAAGCGTGTTGTTGCACGGGCTGGCCCCTTTCTCTGCCACCATCAGGCGCTTGCACTGATCCGGTGACGGCGTAAAGGTGGTGTCCTTCATCCCCAGCGGACGCGTGATTTTTTCTTCAAACAGCTGGGTATAGGGTTTCCCTGCTGCGTTGGCCAGCGCGTCGGCTAACAGATCAAATGCCAGGTTGGAATAGGCCGCCTGTGCGCCAGGCGCGGCTTTAAGCGTGGCATTGTTCAGGTAGGTCCAGCGCTGTTCACGCGTCGGCCAGACGAAAACAGGCCGGTGGGCAGCGCCACCCGGCTGTTCGCGCGGCAGGGCGCTGGTATGGGTCGCCAAATTCACCAGCGTAATCGGCGCACCCTGATACGTCGGGACGTGCGACCCTGGCGGCGCATATTTGCTTAACGGATCGTTCAGTTTGACCACGCCCTGATCGAGCAGCTTCACCAGCATTTCACTGGTCATCAGTTTTGTTAAGGACGCAATGCGAATAACCGAGTCCAGCTGTGGGTGGACGTTACTACCCGGGCGCGTTTCGCCAAAACTGCGGAATACGCGCTGGTTGCCGTCAATCACCACCAGAGCCATACCGGTTGCGCCGCTGCCGTAATAAATAAGATTGGCGTAGCGATCCGCAATATCGGAGGCAAAAACGGGAGCAGTCAGTGGCTGGGCAGCCTGAGCAGTGGATATGCTCACCGCACACAGCGCGGCGAAATAAAGCAGACAACGTTTCAACGAAAAGCATCCATGATGTGAATAAAGGAATTAATGCGTATTTATACTACTTAACGCCGCGGTGCAATGGGGTGAATGGCATAACGATAGCGGGAAAAACGTAACCGCGGGTAAATAAGAACAATTTCGTTGCACTCTGTCTCCCATTTTGTGACATCAGGCTTATGATAGAGGACTGTGTCGCTCAATTCCGGAGAAGAAGATGTCTGTTAAGCGCGTAGTCATGGTTGTCGATATGCAGCTGGGGGTATTTGCCACGCCCCGTTTTCAACGTGAACAATGCGTTTCACGTATCAATCAACTCACGCACGCCGCCGATACGGTCATTTTTATTCAGCATACAGAAGCCGGTGGACTGGAAGAGGGGAGCGACGGCTATCGTCTGTTGCCTGAACTCGACCAGCCTGCGGGGGCGTTTTACGTGACCAAGACCGCCTGCGACGCCTTCTACAAGACGACGCTGAGCGACTTACTGAGCGAGCAGGGGATTGAGCAGTTTGTTATCTGCGGATGTGCAACCGATTATTGCGTCGATTCCACCCTGAAAAATGGCGTCAGCCGGGGTTATCACATCACCGTTGCTGAGGATGCGCACACGACGGCAAATCGTCCGGCGGCACAGGCGCAGGTACTGATCAATCACTATAATGATGTCTGGCGAACCTTTACCGCACCTGATAATCCGCCCGTTGTGAAACCCACCGAAACAATTCTTACAGACTGGAAAGCGAACTAACCCACAAACCTTAGGTCTATTTTTCCTGCCGAGCCACCAGGCGGCTCGGGAAGGTATTTTCGTGTGGTAATTTGTTGAGCACAGCAACGCCATAACAACAAGAAGGAAGCAGCATGTTTAAGTCATTTTTTCCAAAGCCGGGACCCTTTTTTATCTCGGCGTTTATTTGGGCACTGGTCGCCGTCATTTTTTGGCAGGCCGGTGGCGGCGCATGGCTTGAGCGTCTGACCGGCGCAACGGGAGATGTACCGATTAGCGCCGCGCGTTTTTGGTCGATGAGCTATTTGCTATTTTATGCCTACTACGGTTTGTGCGTGGGCGCGTTTGCCCTTTTTTGGTTCACTTATTCTCCACATCGCTGGCAGTACTGGTCGATTCTGGGCACCTCGCTGATCGTTTTTGTCACCTGGTTCCTGGTGGAAGTGGGGGTGGCCGTCAACGCATGGTATGCGCCGTTTTATGATCTGATTCAGACTGCGCTCAGCTCACCGCACAAAGTCACGATCGGTCAGTTCTATCATGAAGTGGGCGTGTTCCTCGGTATCGCGCTGATTGCGGTCATTATCGGCGTCATGAATAACTTTTTTGTCAGCCACTACGTATTCCGCTGGCGCACGGCAATGAACGAACACTATATGGCGCACTGGCAGCAGCTGCGTCATATCGAAGGTGCGGCACAGCGTGTGCAGGAAGATACGATGCGTTTTGCCTCCACGCTGGAAGATATGGGCGTCAGTTTTATCAACGCCATCATGACACTTATCGCGTTTCTTCCGGTTCTGGTCACGCTCTCGGCGCACGTTCCTGAACTGCCGATTGTCGGTCATCTGCCTTATGGTCTGGTGATTGCCGCGCTTGTCTGGTCGCTGGTGGGTACCGGTCTGTTGGCCGTCGTCGGGATCAAACTGCCGGGCCTGGAATTCAAAAACCAGCGCGTAGAAGCCGCCTATCGTAAGGAGTTGGTCTACGGTGAAGACGACGCTAACCGCGCCTCGCCGCCAACCGTTCGTGAGCTGTTTGGTGCGGTACGCCGTAACTATTTCCGTCTCTATTTCCACTACATGTATTTCAACATCGCCCGTATTTTATATTTGCAGGTGGATAACGTTTTCGGTTTGTTCCTGCTGTTTCCGTCGATTGTCGCCGGTACGATTACGCTGGGACTGATGACGCAAATCACCAACGTTTTCGGTCAGGTTCGCGGTTCGTTCCAGTATCTGATCGCGTCGTGGACTACGCTTGTTGAGCTGATGTCCA
The DNA here is from genome assembly GCF_034046055.2 of Lelliottia sp. CFBP8978. Lineage (NCBI taxonomy): Bacteria > Pseudomonadati > Pseudomonadota > Gammaproteobacteria > Enterobacterales > Enterobacteriaceae > Lelliottia > Lelliottia sp. CFBP8978. The sequence goes on from NZ_CM188253.1 coordinate 983,868, forward strand.
TCTATAAACGTTTACGCAGCTTTGAACGTGAGCTTGACGATCAGAATCTTCAGGAAGTGACAAATACCTTAAGCTAATACAGGGAGTTGCTATGCCATTTGCCGTATCGCGCGCGTTACCTTTATCGCTGCTCAGTGCCTTAGTGCTTGCCGGATGCGCCGATCAAAGCCCGGCTCCACTGAAAAAAGGCGAGAAGCCTGTCGATGTGGCAAGCGTGGTGCGCCAAAAAATCCCGGCCAGCGTGAAAGACCGGGATGACTGGGCAATTGTGCTGGCCAAAACCTTCGACAGTCAGAAAATAGCGCCCACCGAGGAGAATATCTGCTCGGTGCTGGCGGTTGCGCAGCAAGAGTCGATGTATCAGTCCGATCCGGCCGTTCCCGGGCTCAATAAAATTGCCTGGAAAGAGATCGACCGACGGGCCGAGAAAATGCACATCCCGGTATTCCTGGTGCATACCGCGCTTAAAATCACCTCGCCAAACGGCAAAAGCTACAGCGAACGGCTGGATACGGTAAAAACCGAGAAACAGCTGAGTGCCATTTTCGATGATTTCATCAATATGGTTCCGATGGGGCAGACCCTGTTTGGCTCGCTTAACCCGGTGCATACCGGCGGGCCGATGCAGGTCAGCATTGATTTTGCCGAGAAACACGCGAAAGGCTATCCGTGGAAAATCGACGGAACCGTGCGTCAGGAAGTGTTCTCCCTGCGCGGCGGATTGTGGTTTGGCACCTGGCATCTGCTGAACTATCCGGTGAACTACAGCGAACCGCTGTATCGCTTTGCCGATTTCAATGCGGGCTGGTATGCCAGCCGAAACGCTGCGTTCCAGAATGCGGTGAGTCGTGCCACCGGTACCCGGCTGGCATTGGATGGCGATCTGATTGCATACGGAAGCAGCGAGGCCGGAACGACCGAGCTCGCGGTACGTCAGCTGGCGATTAAGCTCGATATGAGTAACAGTGAAATTCGTCAGCAGCTGGAAAAAGGGGACAGCCTGGCGTTCGAGAAAACGACGCTTTATCAGCAGGTCTATAAGATTGCGGAACAGAAAAGCGGAAAACCGTTACCGAGAGAGATTTTGCCGGGTATTCAGCTCGAAAGCCCGAAGATCACACGTAATCTGACGACGGCGTGGTTCGCTAAACGCGTTGACGATCGTCGGGCACGCTGCATGGCGCTAAACTAACGCTTAGTGGTAGCGGCGCCAGCGCAGGACAAGTGCAATTGCACCGAGAATAACGCAACCCACCAGGAACGGAATCACTCCGAAGACGGTGCTGACGCCCAGGCCGATATCGACACGCGGTCGACCGCTATCCTGAACCTGCATCAGGTGTTCATAAACGCCTGGCGCGTGGACCAGTACGTTCAGGAGTTGCGACCCCGCCCAAAAACAGAACAGCACAAACAGGGCATAAGCAATGTTACCCGGCGTGGAGGTTTTGGGTTGTTTGCCGCCAAAAATCGGCTTTGCCAATGTAAAGTCTGCCATATAGACCTCCCGATATCTCACTCTGGCCTTGTGCCAGTCATACAATGTGAGTTTGACAGGTCATAGCATTTGTCAATATCAGAATCGTGGTAATTTTCCCTAAGGATTTCTCCTGAATTGCCGATTTCTGTATCGCATCACATTTTCGTGACTTAACGTAAATTGATTCACATTTAAGAATTTCCGCATCTGCCACAGACCGCGTGATAAAACTGTGAGAGGATGTCTTTTTCTCTGCCGGAGTTGCCATGAACCTGTCTGCCAAACTACGCCGTGACTGGCATTATTACGCCTTTGCGATTGGGCTGATCTTTATTCTTAACGGTATTGTTGGGCTACTGGGATTTGAGGCGAAAGGCTGGCAAACCTATGCGGTAGGCCTGGTGACGTGGGTGATCAGTTTCTGGCTGGCGGGATTCATTATCCGCCGGCGACCTGAAGAGCCGGCGGCGGAAAAGGTGGAGCACTCAGAAAAAGCGGATTAACCGTTCACGGAGCATTTCAGGGCGCTGTCTGCGGCATGTCGCTCCAGCGCCAGTTCGATCAGACGGGTAATCAAATCGGAATAGCTCAGACCACTCGCCTGCCAGAGTTTCGGATACATACTGATGTTCGTGAAACCTGGCAGCGTGTTGATTTCGTTGATGATAACGTCATTGTCTGCCGTCAGGAACACATCGACGCGCGCCATACCGCCGCAGCCAAGCGCCTGATAGGCTTGCACGGCGATCGCCCTGATCTTGTCATTGATCGCAGGATCCAGCGCAGCCGGAACCACCACTTGCGCACCCTTATCATCAATATATTTGGTGTCGTAGGAATAAAAGTCGCTGTTCAGAACCACTTCACCACAGGTACTGGCCTGTGGAAAATCGTTGCCCAGTACGGCGCACTCAATTTCTCGTCCTTTAATGCCTTGTTCTACCACCACTTTATGATCAAACTCAAAGGCCAGACGTACCGCTTCTGCGAACTGGGTTTCGCTGGTGACTTTGCTGACACCCACGGAAGAGCCCTGATTCGCCGGTTTGACGAACAGTGGCAACCCAAGCTGTGAGGTGATTTGCGCGAAGCTGTATTGAGTGCGATTGGCGCGGGTGAGGGTCACAAACGGAGCGATGTTTAACCCGGCATCGCGCAGCAAGCGTTTGGTGATGTCCTTGTCCATGCAGGCGGCAGAGCCGAGCACATCCGAGCCGACAAAGGGCAGATTGGCCATGCGCAGCATCCCTTGCAGAGAGCCGTCTTCGCCCAGCGTGCCGTGGACAATCGGGAAGACGACATCAAGCTGTGGTAAGGCTTGCGCGTTGACCGCATCGATCAGCTGCCCTTGCTCTACACCCGGAACGGTCGCCACGCTGATTTCGGACGGATTGAGCGCGATATGGGCCGGATCGTGCGCATTTAACAGATACTGATTCGCATCATTCACATGCCATTGGCCCTGTTTATCAATGCCCAGCAGGACAACCTCGAAACGGCTCTTATCAATCGCATCAACGATATTTTTGGCCGATTGCAGCGACACTTCGTGTTCTGCTGATTTTCCCCCAAAGACAATTCCTACCCGCTGCTTCGCCATCTCACTTTCTTCCAGTCTGACTAAAAGCCTATAACATACCACGATGAACAGTGGGATTCGCCGCCTTCTGCCATAATGTTTTGACACCTTAAAAAGGAGGGATTGTGAGAGGGAAAAGTCTGCTTATCTGTCTTGTGATTGCGGGTGTGGCTGCGGTGGGGTATCGCTGGCTGCCGTCTTATTACAACCCTTTTGTGCCTCTTAAACTCGACGATCGGCCCGGGAAAATCACCCAGTACAAACTGCGTCGGCTAAGCCCGGAGGCGTGTGCCAATCTGCTTTCGCAGGCCAATCAGAAACAGCTTATCGAGACGCAGGCGTTAGCGGATAGCGCCGGGGAGTGCCCGCTGAAGGATGTAGTGCGGGTACGTCGCTTTGGTCCCGTCTCGCTGAGCAGCAGTTTTATCGCCAGCTGTCCGCTGGCGTTAAGCTCGGCGCTGTTTGTTCATCAGCAGGCGCGACCGCTAAGCAAAACGATGATGGGCAGCGAACTGGTGCGCATTGAGCATCTGGGGAGTTTTGCCTGTCGGAATATTTATCATCGTCCTGATGCACGCCGCAGCGAACACGCCAGCGCCGAAGCGCTGGATATCAGCGCATTTCAGCTGGCCGACGGAGAGCGAGTCACCGTTTTGCGCGGCTGGCGCAATGACACCACTCAGCCCTGGCTAAAGGCGCTGCTGAGTGCGAGCTGCGACTACTACGGCAACGGGCTGGGACCGGAATACAATGCGGCTCATGCCAACCATTTTCATCTGGGGATGCGCGGATTTGGGCTGTGTCGGTAAAGCATAATCCACCAGCCTAAAGTGGAACATAGAGCATACTCAATGACTGTATTACCCTTACCTCATCAGGAGAAGGGTCGCGACTACACCGTTACCGGCACACTGACACAGATACCGTCTGCTCTATCAGGATCCTGCATGCTTTCAAAAGCCGTGTAGTGGCACAGTAAATTTGACTACTACATCCTGCTTCAGCTACTGCGCTGATTAGGCCGGGAGTCTCATTTAATGCCGTATCGGAGAAAACAGGCATATCGAGACCAACATATTTTCGGCTGAAACGACGGTTATTTACAGCTGAAAATAAAGGGGTATTATCGGCGATGTAATATACAGGATGTAATATACAGGGAGAACATAAATGGATGCTGCATTACTTGATATGATGCGCTCAGGCAGGAATAAAAACTGGGCAGAAACAATGGTTAATCTTGAGGCCAGAAAGCTGATTAATACAGCGAATATGCTGTCCTCCTTCCATCTTCGGGCTGGTCTGACCCGGATGGAGTTCGTCCGGGAAATAAAAGAGGTTGTTGAGCAGCAGTTTGCAGCCGCACGACGAGCAAAGTCTGATGAAGAATGCATGGCCTGCGTAAAAAACCTCAGGGCAGAGACCGAAAATCTTGAAGAGCAGGGGCGAATGCTGCGCACGAAAGCAGCGAAACTTTATGCCAAAGTGGAGTTCGTCCGGGAAAATAACAAAATCGTCGGGTACGTAATCAGTGCCGTTAAGATTGTTGTTTCCGGAATGGCTATTTTCGGCGGTGGGGTGATGATAGCGACAGGAACCCCTCTTGGAATAATTTCTGGCGCAATTCTTATTACCGATGGAATAAATCAAATATCGAAAGAGGCAATAAACTTATCGAAAATTTCTGATTCAAAATCAGAGGGTATAATTGCAGATCAGACGATGGAAATAGCAAAGTTTATGGGTTTCAAACCTGAGTCTGGACTGATGGTCTACAACTCTATATCACTGGCGGCCAGTGTTTACAGTATCGTTGGGTTATCCAGAAGACCGGAGGCGTGGCGGCTTTTCCGTTACCTGCCTGGTGACTTTTACAGGAAAGTAAATACGATAAGTAAACCAAAGCTAACCATGAAGATAGCCGGATATGGGATTAAGGCCAAAGTGATATTTGACCTTATCAGCACGGATAATAACTAATTTTTATTTACACGACAAAACCGCCAGCATTTAAATGAAATGATTGGCGGTTGAGAAAATCCAATTATAAATACAGCAACAAGTAACGAAATACCACCACCAAAAACATATCCCATGTCATCAATTTTTGAATAAATAAGAAACAAAAAACACGCAACACAACAACAAAAAACCCACAGAAAAATTTTAAACCTTTTGGCTAAATCTCTGATAACTTCCTCAAACGTACCGCCAAAGTTATTGATATTATTCTGAAGTTTCTGTAATTCCTTCACCGTAAAACCCGATACCAGAAGACGATCTTTATTGAAATCTGTAGTCATTTCATCAACTTCCTTATCTAATCAACCTGACACTTGCACTTCAATTTTTGTAGCGCTGCTACGGTTTAATCCTGACTTAAATAGCGTAGATTCACTAATTTTCACAGTGTTTCCACCTTTCATCCATAGAATTATAGACTCCTCAACAAGTATACGGAACAAACTGACAAAACTGAACCCTCACCACCGGTAAAGGAAATAAATTGTTTTATGATTAAATATCAATAATTTAAATTATCATCGTGAGTTTTTATATCATTGGCCGTCAACCCCCGAACAGTACAACCTATTTAATCGTTACATTGAAAATGACAATCAGCCGATCGGTCAGCACATCAAGATCCTGAAAGTCTGTTACGACAAAACCGCGTTCATTAAAACTGCGAATGTTGTGATTGATGATCTGGAATTGTGGAACCCCCCGCTCAAATACCAGATGATGGCCCTGGGCTGCGCCGCCTTGCAGCACTGTATAAAGATCCCTATTTTAAAGACGAACGCGAGACGCGGGTGATGATTGAGCTTGCGTCTCACATAAATGATAAATAGGAACTGGGTGAGCGGATTTGGGCTGTGTCGGTAAAGCATAATCCACCAGCCCAAACTGAATAAATTGTGACTTATTTCACAAATATGATGACTGGGGAGATAAAACACCAAACTCATCGGCGTCGCATCTCTGGTCCCTCGTAATCGCTCGTAACTTGCTAATCTGTCGGTGTATTCGCCTAAAAATGAAGATATTGCCTGTTATGGAATCCTGGAAAGTAAATCTTATCTCGGTATGGTTTGGCTGTTTTTTCACTGGCCTTGCTATCAGCCAGATTTTGCCGTTCCTGCCGCTGTATGTGTCCCAGCTTGGTGTGTCGTCGCACGAGGCGTTGTCGATGTGGTCAGGGTTGACGTTCAGTATCACCTTTCTGGTGTCGGCCATTGTTTCGCCAATGTGGGGCAGCCTTGCGGATCGCAAAGGGCGCAAACTGATGCTGCTGCGCGCCTCGCTGGGGATGGCGATTGCGATTTTACTTCAGGCTTACGCCACTAACGTCTGGCAGCTCTTTTTACTGCGCGGGCTGATGGGGCTGACATCCGGCTATATTCCAAACGCAATGGCGCTGGTGGCCTCGCAGGTTCCGCGCGAGCGGAGCGGCTGGGCTATTAGCACGCTGTCAACGGCGCAGATTAGCGGTGTGATTGGCGGCCCGCTGATGGGCGGTTTTTTAGCTGACCACGTCGGGCTGCGCGCGGTCTTTTTCATCACCGCGATGCTGCTGATGGTGAGCTTTCTGGTCACGTTTTTCCTGATTAAAGAGGGTGTGCGGCCTTCTGTCAGTAAGGCCGACCGCTTGAGCGGTAAAGCGGTGTTCGCCACGCTGCCTTATCCCGGACTGATGATCAGCCTTTTCGTTACCACCATGGTCATTCAGCTGTGTAACGGCTCGATTGGTCCGATCCTCGCTCTGTTTATTAAATCCATGGCTCCGGACAGCAACAATATCGCTTTTCTTAGCGGGATGATTGCCGCCGTGCCCGGCGTGTCGGCGCTTATCTCGGCGCCGCGTCTGGGTAAACTCGGCGATCGGATCGGCACGGCGCGGATCCTGATGGCGACGCTCATTATTGCGTTGGTGCTGTTTTTCGCCATGTCATTCGTCACTTCGCCCTTCCAGCTGGGGGTGCTGCGCTTTTTACTCGGTTTCGCCGATGGCGCCATGCTCCCTGCGGTGCAAACCCTGCTGGTGAAGTATTCAAGCGATCAGGTGACCGGGCGGATCTTTGGCTATAACCAGTCGTTTATGTATCTGGGAAATGTTGCGGGCCCGCTGATTGGGGCGTCCGTCTCGGCGATGGCGGGATTCCGCTGGGTATTTGCGGCAACGGCCGTGGTGGTTTTACTGAATATTATTCAGCTTGCCCTGGCATTACGCCGTCGTCGTCAGCTGGCGGAGATTAACCGGATCTGAGGTTTACGCACTCAGGATATATTATGTATTGATTGAAACGTCAATTACGGGATGGAAAAGTCAGGTGCAATCACTAATTATTATCCTGCGCGTAATTGGTTTTTAGAATAGCAAAACGTTTCGCTGAGGCGGAATCATCGTTATTTGCGACATAGCGTGTTTTTTCATAAAGATAATACTTTTCGCCTCTTTGCAATATTCAAACGGAGTGATAAGTTCAGCACACACCTGATAAGGAAATAGCACGATGAAAAATCTCATTGCAGAGTTGCTGGTTAAGCTTGCCCAAAAGGAAGAAGAGTCAAAAGAACTGGTTGCCCAGGTTGAAGCGCTGGAGATCGTCGTTACCGCCCTGTTGAGGCATATGGAACAGAGCGACCAACAGACGCTCATTCGCAGTATCGAAGTCGCACTGGAGGATGCCAGGCCCGACTCTCAAGTGCCGGTTCAGGATAGCGAAATGCTACAGCAATATGTAAAAAAGCTGCTGCGCCACCCCCGTAGTTAATCCGTTACACATTCAAAACATCTGTCATCGGGTTGTCATGTGAGATACTTATAGTCGCTCTGTTTTATTTTTTATGTATTTGTACATGGAGAAAATAAGTGAAACAGAGCGCAATTTTCATCGCATTAATGCCCCTTTTAATGACCCCTGTTATTCATGCTGAAACCACAACCACCCGCGTACTGGATAATCGTGCTGCACAGGGCGATATCACGCAACCGGGTGGCGCACGTCGCCTGTCGGAAGATCAAACCGCTGCGCTGCGAGCGTCATTGAATGACAAACCGGCGAAAAATATTATTTTGCTGATCGGTGATGGAATGGGGGATTCCGAAATTACCGCAGCGCGAAATTATGCCGAAGGTGCAGGCGGCTTTTTTAAAGGGATCGATGCGCTTCCGTTGACCGGACAATACACTCATTACGCGCTGGATAAAAAAACCGGCAAACCGGATTACGTGACCGACTCCGCGGCCTCCGCCACGGCGTGGACCACCGGTGTCAAAACCTATAACGGTGCGTTAGGGGTCGATATTCACGAAAAAGATCACCAGACCATTCTGGAGATGGCGAAAGCGGCTGGGCTGGCAACGGGCAATGTCTCAACCGCTGAACTGCAGGATGCAACGCCTGCGGCGCTGGTTTCCCATGTCACCTCACGTAAATGCTATGGCCCGTCCGTGACCAGCGAAAAATGCGCGTCCAATGCGCTGGAAAAAGGCGGTAAAGGCTCTATCACTGAGCAACTGCTTAACGCGCGCGCTGATGTGACGCTGGGCGGCGGGGCGAAAACCTTCGCAGAGTCCGCTACGGCGGGCGAGTGGCAGGGCAAAACCCTGCGCGAACAGGCGCAGGCGCGCGGCTATCAAATGGTGAATGATGCGACCTCGCTGGCGGCCATTACCGAAGCGAATCAGGATAAACCGCTGCTGGGCCTGTTCTCTGAAGGCAACATGCCGGTGCGCTGGGAGGGGCCAAAAGCCTCTTATCACGGCAATATTGATAAGCCTGCGGTCACCTGTACGCCAAACCCGAAACGTGACGACAGCATCCCGACGCTGGCGCAGATGACCGACAAAGCCATCTCCTTGTTAAGCAAGGGTGAGAAAGGCTTCTTCCTGCAGGTGGAAGGGGCGTCTATTGATAAGCAGGACCACGCTGCTAATCCGTGTGGTCAAATTGGCGAAACGGTCGATCTGGATGAAGCGGTGCAGAAGGCACTGGACTTCGCCAGACAGGATGGCAACACCCTGGTGATTGTCACCGCTGACCACGCTCACGCCAGCCAGATTGTTGCCCCGGATACCAAAGCCCCGGGCCTGACTCAGGCACTGAACACCAAAGACGGTGCGGTGATGGTGATGAGCTATGGCAACTCGGAAGAAGAGTCGATGGAACATACCGGCACGCAGCTGCGTATCGCCGCGTATGGTCCGCATGCAGCGAATGTGGTGGGACTGACCGATCAAACCGATCTGTTCTACACCATGAAGGCCGCGCTTGGCCTGAAATAAAAACGTCACCCGGCGGAAATCCCTTCCGTCGGGTGGTTTTTTCCCCGTCACGAACCAGACTTAGTGTGAACCTTCACAACAGGATGGTGCTATGAAACTGACTCTGGTTGTAACCCTGCTCTCTTCCCTGATCCTGATGTCTGCGGCATCGGCGGCCGAGAAAACCCTCACTCCTCAGCAACAACGAATGACCACCTGTAATCAACAGGCTACGGCCCAGACGCTGAAAGGCGATGCCCGGAAAACGTACATGAGCGACTGCCTGAAAAATGGTGCCTCTAAGCCCGGTGAAAAGAGCCTGACGCCGCAGCAGCAAAAGATGCGCGAATGCAACGTCACGGCCACGGAACAATCGCTGAAAGGCGACGATCGTAATAAGTTTATGAGCGCGTGCCTGAAGAAATCCTCGTAGTCCTAACGGGTGAGCGGTGGCACTGACTCACCCGAAATTTCATACTTTCATCGCAACCACCCTCTCTATAATTTGGGAAATGTTTCAGAATGTTCCCAAAAATTATGAATGACGAAAATTTTTACAATAAAGACGTCACACGAGAAGAGTGGGAGCACAGCCTTTCTCAGGATGACTATCACCGCTCCGGCATCCGCTTTGCCCGGCGAGTGCGACTGCCGCGCCTGTTCGGCCTGGCCGCCATGTTTTTCCCTATTGCTGGCGCACTGGTCGCGCAAACGCCGTCCGGCGGCTGGTGGTTATTATTGGTGGGCTGGGCATTTGTCTGGCCACATCTGGCCTGGCAGCTGGCGAATCGTTCCGCCGATCCGCGCAGCTGTGAGATTCTCAGTCTGAAAGCCGATGCCATCGTGGCCGGTATCTGGATTGGCCTGATGGGCGTGGATGTGCTGCCTACCGCGGCGCTGGTGATGATGATAGCGATGAACCTGACAGGGGCAGGGGGCATAAAGTTATTGAGTGCTGGCGCGGTCATCACCGCCATTGCTGCGCTGGTGACGCTACAGCTGACCGGCATCGCGCCCGCCTTTACGTTCACGCCTCTGGAATTATGGCTGACGCTGCCGGTGATCGTGCTTTATCCGGTGGTGTTTGCGTGGGTGAGCTATCAAACGGCGATTCGACTGGCGGAACACAAGCGCCGCCTGGAGTTAATGAGCACCCGGGACGGGATGACGGGGGTGTTCAACCGCCGACACTGGGAAATCTTGTTACGCAATGAATACGAAAAGTGTCGGCGCGGCCATTGCGAGGCCGCTATTCTGATTATTGATATCGATCATTTTAAGACCATTAACGACACCTGGGGACATGACGTCGGCGATGAGGCCATTATTGCCGTCACCCGTCAGCTGCAGCTGACGCTGCGCGCCGGGGATTTGATAGGCCGTTTTGGCGGCGATGAGTTTGCGGTCATTATGAGCGGTACGCCAGCCGAGAATGCGATATCGGCAATGTCCCGGGTGCATGAGCGACTGGCCGCCTTAACGCTACCGTGCGCCCCGCAGGTGCGACTGAGAATAAGCGTTGGCGTTGCGCCCTTAACGCCAGAGTTTGGCCACTATCGTGAATGGCTTAAAGCCGCGGATGTGGCTCTTTACAAGGCTAAAAATGCCGGACGCAATCGCACCGAAGTGGCCGCCTGACGCCCGGCTGTTTTTATCAGGATTTACTGAGCTTTTCTGATTTTTCCATGCACTTGCTCATGGCTTCAATGACCGCAGAACGGAACCCACGCTCTTCAAGAACGCGCACGGCTTCAATGGTGGTTCCCCCAGGTGAACAGACCATATCTTTCAGCTCACCCGGATGTTTACCGGTTTCCAGTACCATTTTCGCGGAGCCCATCACCGCCTGCGCGGCAAATTTGTAGGCTTGCGCGCGCGGCATTCCGCCGAGCACAGCCGCATCGGCCATCGCCTCAATAAACATAAAGACATACGCCGGAGCAGAACCGCTGACCCCGACCACCGGGTGGATCATTGGCTCGGCGATCGTTTCGGCTTCGCCAAAGCAGCGGAAAATATTCAGTACGTCGGCTACGTCCCCGGAAGTCACCAGCGCATTTGGCGTGACGGACGTCATCCCCGCATTCACCAGCGACGGCGTATTCGGCATGGCGCGGACAATTTTACGGTCGTGCCCCAGGGCGCGTGCCAGTTGATCGAGAGTGATACCGGCGGCGATAGAGACCACCAGCGTCTCTTTGTTCAGGCTGGAGGTGATGTCGCTGAGCACTTTAATCATGATGTTAGGCTTCACGGCACCAAAGACAATGTCCGCTACCTGAGCCACTTCCTGGGCGCTTTCGGCAGCGTTAATTCCGTACTCATCGCGCAGAGCGGCGACTTTATCCGGCGACGGGGTATAGACCCAAATCTGCCCTGGCAACACCTGGCCGCTGGCGATCAGCCCGCCAAGAATGGCTTTTCCCATATTGCCGCAGCCGATAAAACCGATTTTTTTGTCCATCATGTCTCTCCGTTATTATGCGTCGTGAGTGCTGATTGTAAGCCTGAATAGTCTAGGCTGGGGGAAACTCACCAGCAGCCTGAAGTATGACGGCTATATAGATTAACAACGAAAAGCAGGCGACAATAGCCACCAATGTCTTACCGGGGAGAAACTATGGCGATTTGGGTGGATGCGGATGCGTGTCCGAATGTTATCAAAGAGATATTATTTCGCGCAGCCGAACGCGTGCAGATGCCGTTAACGCTGGTGGCGAACCAAAATCTGCGGATCCCGCCGTCAAAGTTCATTCGATCGCTGCGCGTGCCGGCGGGTTTTGACGTGGCGGATAATGAAATTGTTCGCCTGTGCAGCCCGGAGGATTTGGTGATTACCGCTGATATTCCGCTGGCGGCAGAAGTGCTGGAGAAAGGCGCGGCGGCGCTGAATCCGCGCGGTGAACGTTACTCGCCCTCAACCATCCGGCAAAAACTCACTATGCGTGATTTTATGGATACCCTGCGGGCAAGCGGCGTGCAAACGGGAGGGCCGGATTCGTTATCCCAGCGCGATCGACAGCAATTTGCCGCCGAGCTGGATAAGTGGCTGCTGGAAGTGAAGCGCCGTACAGCGTAATGATAAGCATTGCTGTATTGTGATATAGTGTGGCAACCGCAGGGTTGTCATCATTAGCGGCTTTGCAGTAAAGTTAACTTACCTACTTTTGCAATGATTTCTTTACAGAAGGCGATGAGTATATTCAGGCTCAACGCGCTCTGTCATGCAAACATATTCTTGTTGTAATCCAATTTTTACAATTAACTTATGTACTAGTTTAGTGGTATTATTGCTCGTTTTTCGACATCACACACCGCAACCTCGCGGCATCAAGGGGAACATCAGGCTATGACCCAACCCATCTTTTTAGTTGGCCCCCGTGGCTGCGGCAAAACGACCGTCGGCCTCGAACTGGCGCGCGTGTGTCAAAGTCAGTTTGTAGATACCGATCACTGGTTGCAAACGCATGCCCGCCAAACCATCGCGGATATGGTCGAAAAAGAGGGATGGGAAAGTTTCCGTGCGCGTGAAACCGAAACCCTGGAAGCGGTTACCGCTCCGTCGACCGTCATTGCGACCGGTGGCGGCATTATCCTGGCAGAATATAATCGTCGCTTTATGCGCGAGAAAGGCATCGTGATTTATCTTTGCGCGCCGGTCTCCACCCTGGTCGCGCGCCTTGAGGCCTACCCGGAAGAGGGGCAACGGCCTGCGCTCACCGCTAAGCCGCTCGACGAAGAGGTGAGTGAGATTCTTGCCGAACGCGATGCGTTGTACCGCGAAGCCGCGCACCACGTTGTTGATGCATCGCTGTCACCTGAACAGGTGGTCCAGCATATCGTGACTTCCCTGCGACTGGCTTGCGCCAGCTAACAGGTGTCTATACTCATAGTTTAGCCAACAAAAAAAGGATGAACTATGCCAACCCAACCGCCGTATCCACGCGAAGCACGCATTGTCACCGTTGAGAAAGGTAACGGCACGCAGACTGTAACCTGGTATCAATTGCGTGCAGATCACCCCAAGCCCGATTCGCTTATCAGCGAGCATGAGACTGAACAGGAAGCGCTGGATGCAAAGCGCCGTTACGAGGATCCTGATAAGTCCTGATACTTATCCTAAATCCGTTTTAACCGTGCCTGAATCACACTTTTGGCTCAACAGGAATGTTAACTCAGGGTTAATATTTAGTTATTACAGTTAGATTCGTAAACGGCGTTCGATCTTTACATTTCGGTGTGAAGATCTGCTGCTACGCTTTTGAGCTGTTTAACCTAAACAAGAGCCGCGCAGCGTAGTGTGCTTGTGCCTGTATGATCGAAGTGGTTGTAGAAGAAAGGCGACGAAGATGAAGGCGACATTGGCGATCCTCACCATCGGGGTAGTCCCTGTGAGCGAAGTATTACCGCTCTTAACGGAGCATGTCTCTGAACAACAGATCACCCATCTTAGCCTGCTGGGCAAGATGAGTCGGGAAGAGGTCATGGAAGACTACGCGATTGAGCCCGGAGAGGAGTCGCTGCCGACATTATTAAGCGACGGTAAACTGGCGCACGTGTCGCATCAGAAAATTGAGCGCGCCCTGCAAGGGGTCATCGAAGTGCTCGATAATCAAGAATATGACGTCATCCTGTTGATGAGCACGGCGCCGATTTCCGGATTAGTCGCCCGCAAATCCATCTTGCTTGAACCGATGCGCATCATTCCACCACTGGTTGCGTCGATTGTGGATGGTCACCAGGTGGGAGTGATCGTGCCGATCGAAGAGCTGCTGGACGGGCAGGCCGCGAAATGGAAAGTGCTGGAAAAACGGCCTCTGTTCGCGCTGGCAAATCCGATCTGGGATAGCGAGGAGAAGCTCATCGCGGCCGGGCGGGAGTTGCTCGATCAGGGGGCCGACGTCTTAATGCTGGATTGTCTCGGTTTTCATCAGCGCCACCGCGATCTCTTGCAGAAAGCACTCGATGTTCCGGTACTGTTATCGAACGTCCTTGTGACGCGTCTGGCGTCTGAATTACTGGCGTAATGATTTTGCGTGACAGGCACGGAGGATGGCCCCTATAGTGGATTTTTATCCAAAGACATAAGGGCCAGTTCATGCTTTCGAGTAACGAATACTTTTCCGGTAAAGTGAAATCCATTGGTTTTACCAGTAGCAGCACTGGCCGCGCCAGTGTCGGCGTGATGGCTGAAGGGGAATATACCTTTGGTACCGCAGAGCCTGAAGAGATGACGGTCATCAGCGGGGCGCTGAACGTGTTACTGCCAGGTGAGACGGAGTGGAAAGCCTATACCGCCGGGCAAGTTTTCAACGTACCTGGCCACAGCGAGTTCCATCTGCAGGTTGCTGAGCCGACCTCTTATCTGTGCCGTTATCTGTAAGCAGTACGCCCCCTCTCTTTCGGAGAGGGGGCATTCCGTTAACGCTGAGCTTCGCCGCCTAGCCCTTCGACCAGATTCTGAATCAACGCCGCCAGTTCACCCGTCATCAGAATGAAATCGGCATCAAAACGCTGGGCGAAATCTTCGCGGTCGATATCTTCGTTTTGATCGCGTAACTCATCGCAGAACTTCAGGCGTTTAATCGAGCCATCGTCACACATCACAAACTGAATGCGCTGCTGCCAGTCGAGCGCCAGTTTGGTCACCAGTTTTCCGGCTTCGATATGTACAGCGATCTCGTCGCACACCAGATCCTGTTTCTTCGCGCGGATCACACCGCCATCTTCGAGGATCGCTTTTAATTCTGCTTCATCCAGCAGCTGGAAACCCTGCGCGGCGCTGCCGCTGCGAACCCATTCGGTCATCGTCAGTTCAATCGGGTTCTCCATCGCCAGCGGAACCACCGGCAGTGAACCCAGGCTTTTACGCAGCAGGGCCAGCGTATCTTCTGCTTTCTTGGCGCTGGCGCAGTCAACCATGATCAAACCGTTTACCGTGTCGATCCACATCATCGTCTGGCTGAAACGGCTAAAGGCGCGCGGCAGCAGGGAGTGCAGCACTTCATCCTTCAGCGAGTCTTTTTCGGTTTTTTTCAGCTTGCGGCCCTGTTCTGCCTCCAGCTTGAAGATCTTCGCTTCCAGCGCTTGCTTCACCACCGGTGATGGCAGGATTTTCTGTTCCTGACGCGCGCAAAGAATAATTTGACCATTGGTTGTCGAGTGGGTCAGCGCATCGCTTTGAGAACCCATCGGAGAAACCCAACCGGTTTTGGCCATATCCTGGCTACCGCAAGGGGTAAAGGTGTAAGCGGCTAACTGTTTTTCCATCTCTTCCGCACGCAGCGAAACGTCGCGGCTGAGACGGTAAACCATCAAATTTTTGAACCACAGCATGATAATTTCCACGGCCTTGTCGTTAAATCAGCGGGCATAATAACGAATTGTCGCCATGCTTGCATTGCTAATCGGGTAGCCGACTTCTACTCTGTTGATAATCAAAATAATGAGGAGAATCCTGTGCGTATTGGTATTGATTTGGGCGGCACTAAAACGGAAGTCATTGCGCTAAGTGAACAGGGCGAGCAGTTGTTTCGCCATCGCCTGCCGACACCACGTGACGACTACTCACAAACCATTGAAACCATCGCGCGGCTGGTCGAAATGGCGGAAAAAGCCACAGGGCAGACCGGTTCGGTTGGGATGGGGATCCCCGGCTCGATTTCGCCGTATACCGGGGTGGTAAAAAATGCCAACTCCACATGGCTCAACGGTCAGCCGTTTGATAAAGATCTGAGCGCGCGACTCAACCGCGAAGTCCGTCTGGCAAATGACGCCAACTGTCTTGCGGTCTCCGAAGCGATTGACGGCGCGGCGGCCGGTGCGCAGACCGTGTTCGCTGTCATTATCGGCACCGGATGCGGGGCGGGCGTGGCTTTTAACGGTCGGGCACATATTGGCGGCAACGGGACGGCGGGCGAGTGGGGGCACAACCCGCTGCCGTGGATGGATGAAGATGAACTGCACTATCGCGCTGAAGTGCCGTGTTATTGCGGCAAACAGGGGTGTATCGAGACGTTTATCTCCGGGACCGGATTTGCCACCGACTATCGTCGTTTGAGTGGGCAGCCGCTCAAGGGCAATGAGATTATGCGTCTGGTGGAAGCGCAGGATGCAGTAGCCGAGCTGGCGCTGAGCCGTTACGAAATGCGGCTGGCGAAATCACTGGCGCATGTGGTGAATATTCTCGACCCGGACGTGATCGTGCTGGGGGGAGGAATGAGCAATGTGGACCGGATCTACACCACCGTGCCACAGCTGATGAAACAGTGGGTCTTTGGCGGCGAATGTGAAACGCCGATCCGCAAGGCCGTTCACGGTGATTCCAGCGGCGTGCGCGGAGCGGCGTGGCTGTGGCCGGAATAAAAGCAAAGTGGCAACGCATGTTGCCGTATTTAGGATTTATTCCCTCTCCCTGTGGGAGAGGGCCAGAGTGAGGGCACCAGACCGCGCAAATCTTAATACACTCACTCCACGGCAAACTCCCTGTCCAGCTTGCTATACCCCAGCCCGTTTATTTTTTTCACTTTGATCTGGACCGGAATGCGCTCTTTCATGGCTTCCACGTGGCTGATCACCCCGATGGTTTTCCCGGTGGCATTCAGCGCATCCAGGGCGTCCAGCGCCGTATCCAGCGTTTCGCTGTCCAGCGTGCCAAACCCTTCGTCGAGGAACAGAGAATCAATCCGCGTTTTATGGCTCACAAGATCGGAAAGCGCCAGCGCCAGCGCGAGACTCACCAGGAAGCTTTCGCCGCCGGACAGAGTGCGCGTATCACGCACTGCGTCCGCTTGCCACGTATCAACCACCTCCAGCTCCAGCGCGTCGCTGGCCTTGCGCTGCAGCAGATAGCGGCCATGCAGGCGATTGAGCTGCTGGTTTGCGAGCCACACCAGATTGTCCAGCGTCAGGCCCTGGGCAAATTTACGGAATCGGTCGCCCGTGCTGGAGCCGATCAGTGAATTCAGATAACCCCAGTCATCTGCCAGTCGCGTTGCCGCCTCAATTTGCTGCATTAAACCCTGCTGATGCAAACGGTTGTCGTTGTCCTGCTTGAGCTGCTGGCGGATCTCACCCTGACGGGTAGTGTTTTCACGCAGTCGCTCTGCCAGGCGCTGTAACTGCTCCTGCAACGTTTGCAGCGGCTGATCGTCGGGTAATCCCTCCGGTCGACGTTCTCCCTGTTCGCGCAGATGCTGCTCCGCCTGAACGGCGAGGGCAGACGATTGCTGGAGCTGTTGTTCCAGCGTGCGTTTAAGCTGTTCCAGCTTGCGCGCGGTTTCATCATCCAGCAGCGCTGCGAGAAAGTCCGCTTCACTGGCAAAGCTGCTCGCCTTCAGAGCGGTGGCGAACTGGGTTTGTAGCTGCGTGAGTCTTTCACTGTCGCTTTTTTCCTGTTGTTGCAGGGTGGCGAGCTGGCTTTGCAGCGAAATACACGCGTTGTGAATATCGCGCCAGTCGGCGGGAACAGGCTCGTCAGCGGTATCGTCAGTCGACGGCGGAAGGGTATCCAGCAGCGGCGTCAGGGCGTTGACTTGCTCCTGAACAGCCGCAAGCTGTTTCTGTCTGGACTGCCAGTCATTTGACTCGGACTCACGCTGTGTAAGCCAGGTGGACTCTTCTCCCTCCGCGGGGGGCGTCAGTGTCATTTCAGCCAACGTATGCACTAATAGCTGATGTTGTGACGCCATTTGCTGCTGAATCTGTTGCGCCTGCTGCTCCACATCGGCGAGCTGACTCTGTAACGTCAGGCGCTGGCTCAGCTGATAAAGCTGGCGCTCATATTGCTCCTGCTCGTTCAGCCAGGACGTAATATCTTCCTGAATGTTCAGGCTGATGGTTAACGAGGCGCATACCTCCTGCCACTCTGCCGTGAGCGCTTGCTCTTCCTGAACGAGCGTCTGCGCCTCTGCGGCTTCACGCTGGCGTTGCTCAACCAGCGCCTGAAGTTGTCCGCGCAGCAGCAAACCCTCTTCTTCGAGCTGTTTCACCTCTTTGTGTAACGCGTCGCGGCGGCGCTGGTTGGCGGATAACTCCAGCGCCTGATACTGTTCAACGGCAGGATGCTCGGTCGAACCGCACAGCGGACAAGGCTTTCCTGCCTCCAGGTCTGCGCGATAAGCCTCCAGTTTCTTTATCTGTTCTTCCTGTACGCACAGAGTGTTGAGATCGAGATAGTGCTGATTTTTCTCTTTGTACTGTTGGCGACGGGCAGCGAGCGTTTGTTCGAGGCTGGCCTGCGTAACCTGGCTTTTTTGCTGCGCATCGTGAGTGTGTGCAAGGCGTTTTTGCAGCGGCTGATAGCGGGCATGCAGCGTTGCCAGGCGCTGGAGCATCGGGCGCAACTGTACCTGACGTTCCATCTCCGCCGACGCTTCTTCAGCGGATAAGGTCAGCGTGCTCACCGGCAGCGCGGCCTGTTTTTGCTGGAGTTCAGTCAGACGTTTAACCAGCGTCGCGGACTGTATTTTATCGCGCTGCTGCTGGGAAAACAGTGCGCGCCAGCCAGCGATATGCTGACTCCAGAGCCCAAACCGGCTGTGTTCTTCCAGCCAGACCGCCAGCTGTTTATGCTGCGTTTGTAACTGCCCGAGGTGGCGTACCGCGCCGTTGCGGATCCGCGTTCGCTGCGCCTTGCGGTCCTGTAAGCGAGTGTTTACTTCAGCTATCTGGTGTTGAGTGCGGGTGAGCGTTGCCGCGTGTTCCTGTTGTCGGTCCCACAGCGGCCTCAGCGCGAGTGCAGGTTGCGCCCGCTGCCATTTTTCCAGCTCTGATTGTGCATCCACCTGCGCCTGCAAGGCTTGCTGATGAGCGGCCTGCGCGCGCTGTTGCTCGCGGGTCAGCTCCTCGTGGCGTACCAGCCACTGGTGCTGGGCCTGCCGATGTTGCTGCTCCGCCAGATCTCTTTTTTCTTCGTCAGTAAGTGCCTGCAAACTTTGCTGCAACTGCTGTTGCTGCTCTTCACCCAGCAAGACGACGCCTGCGGCCTGCGCCTCGCGCATCTCAAGCTCACTGCGCGCGGCTTTATGTTTCTCAAACACCATGGCGGAAATTTGGCCGTAGATCTCTGTACCGGTCAGCTCTTCCAGCAGCTCGGCGCGTTCTTTGGGTTTGGCGTTTAAAAACGCCGCAAATTGTCCCTGAGAAAGTAGCATGGAACGGGTAAAGCGGCCGTAATCCAGCCCGGTCAGCGCGGCGGTCTGCTCAAGTTTGTCGGTCACCTTGTCGGCGAGAATCTTGCCATCTTCGCAGCGAGCTAGTTCCACACGGGGCGCCTGTAGATTTCCGTCTGGCTGATTCCGCGCGCGATTCTGGCTCCAGAATGCGCGATAAGCGATGCCTTTTACTTCGAATTCCACTTCCGCCAGACACTCGGCGGTGTCGCGCGTCATTAAGTCATTTTGGGCCTGCGAGACTTTCTCCAGCCGCGGCGTCTCGTGATAAAGCGCCAGGCAAATCGCATCGAGCAGAGTGGTTTTCCCCGCGCCAGTAGCCCCTGTAATGGCAAAGAGTCCATTGCTGGCGAACGGTTCAGCGGTAAAGTCGATTTTCCATTCACCCTTCAGGGAGTTGAGGTTTTTGAGACGCAAGCTGAGAATTTTCATGCGTTTTCTTCCTCGTGAGTGAGCGCGTGCAACGTATCGGTAAACAGTTCGTTGAGTCGGGTACGTTGAGCGTCGTCGATCTCCTCTTGCGCCAGCCGGCGTTCAAACACCTCTTCGACTTTCAGCTCGCTCAGGGTTTCTCGTTGTGCGCTGAGAAGAATTTTCTCGCGCTGTTCCCGGCTGCGGCGTACCAGCAATACTTCCACCGGCAGATCTTCCGTCAGCGCCTGAATCTTGCGCTGCATATCGTGGAGATAGCCATCGGTCGTGATTTCGATATCCAGCCAGACAGGAGGCGTTTGTTGCACATCACGCCACTGTTCAAGCTGCTGTGAGAGGCTCGCCAGATCCCCTTTTAATACCGCCAGAGGCTGGGTGACGGGCACGTTCAGCGTCTCTACTGCGCTGAGTTTGCCGTCGGTAAAACTCACCAGATGGACGCTTTTTGCCTTTCCGGTCTCATCAAAGCTTAAGGAGATCGGTGAGCCGCAGTAGCGAATGTGTTCGCAGCCGCCAATGATTTGCGCGCGGTGAATATGGCCGAGGGCGATGTAGTCGGCAGGCGGGAAATTTTGCGCCGGAAAAGCATCCAGCGTACCAATATAGATATCGCGCACGGCGTCACTTTTGCTGGCGCCTACGGTGGTCAGATGGCCGGTAGCGATGACTGGCAGAGCGGCGTCACCGCGCAGGGCGCAGGCATCCGTGTACTGTTGGTGATAATAGTCGGTGATGGCCTGCAGCAGGACCTGCTGCTTTTCGCCGCCTGACAGGCCAGCCTGGCTCTGGACGATATCGCGCGGGCGCAGGAACGGGATGGGGCATAGCACCGCCCCCGGCGTGCCATCGCGTTTTTTGAGGATTTGCGGTGCATGTCCGGCATTTGCCACTACAGTGGTATTCAGAAAGGCAAGAATGTCGCGGGACTCATTGAGCGTGGCAACCGAGTCATGGTTGCCCGCGACGATCACCAGATGGCAGCCGGTTTGCTGTAAATTGACCACGAAGCGGTTATAGAGTTCTCGCGCATAACTCGGCGGCGATCCGGTATCGAAAATATCTCCGGCAACGATAATCGTATCCACCTGCTGAGACTGCGCCGTTTCCAGCAGCCAGTTCAGAAACGCTTCGTGTTCGGCAGCGCGACTTTTACTGTAAAAGTTTTGACCCAGATGCCAGTCCGAGGTGTGGAGTATGCGCATAACAGTTCCATGGCAAAAAAAGATGGAGTGGATTATACACTTCATCCATCACGCTGCCTCTGCGTTGGCTGCTTCTGTTCATTCGAGTCTCAGGCTCAGACCGGCAATCACTACCCCGGGACTTGCCGCTTTGAGACAAGTTGAATGATTTTGGACGTATGGACGTGGAGAGGCAGAAATTAACTGCTGTAATAAAACAACAGTTTGCCATTGATGGTGGTAATGTTTTTCATAAATCTGTCATAAATCTGACGCATAATGACGCCGCATTACCCACTCATACCTTAATCAGACAGGGCAAAGTATGGCGAGACGTATTCTGGTCGTAGAAGATGAAGCTCCGATTCGCGAAATGGTGTGCTTCGTGCTGGAACAAAATGGTTTCCAGCCGGTTGAAGCCGAAGATTATGACAGCGCGGTGAATCAACTGAACGAACCCTGGCCCGATTTGATTTTGCTGGACTGGATGTTGCCAGGCGGATCCGGACTGCAATTTATCAAGCACATTAAGCGTGAGGCGATGACCCGCGATATCCCGGTTGTCATGTTGACCGCCCGTGGTGAAGAAGAGGATCGCGTTCGCGGTCTGGAAACGGGGGCAGATGATTACATCACCAAGCCTTTCTCACCGAAAGAACTGGTGGCGCGTATTAAAGCCGTCATGCGCCGTATTTCACCGATGGCGGTGGAAGAGGTGATCGAAATGCAGGGCCTGAGCCTTGACCCGACGTCACATCGCGTGATGACGGGCGAAAATCCTCTCGATATGGGACCGACCGAATTTAAACTGTTGCACTTCTTTATGACTCACCCGGAACGCGTGTACAGCCGCGAGCAGCTGCTGAATAACGTCTGGGGAACCAACGTCTATGTCGAAGACCGGACGGTAGATGTGCATATTCGCCGCTTGCGCAAAGCGCTGGAACACAGCGGCCACGATCGCATGGTGCAAACGGTTCGCGGCACGGGTTATCGTTTTTCGACCCGTTTCTGAACAATGACAGGAGTGTGACGCGTGCTGGAACGTCTGTCATGGAAAAGGCTCGTTTTTGAACTGATTTTAAGCTGTATCCCGGCCTTCATTTTGGGGGCTGTTTTTGGTTATCTGCCGTGGTTTTTACTGGCGGCAGTGACCGGGCTACTGATCTGGCATTTCTGGAATTTACTGCGTCTTTCCTGGTGGCTGTGGGTTGATCGCAGTATGACACCGCCGCCCGGAAGCGGCAGCTGGGAGCCGTTGCTGTACGGCTTGCATCAGATGCAGATGCGTAATAAAAAGCGCCGTCGTGAGCTTGGAAGCCTGATTAAACGCTTTCGTAGCGGGGCGGAATCACTGCCGGATGCGGTGATTCTGACCACCGAAGAAGGGACCATTTTCTGGTGTAATGGACTGGCACAACAGCTGCTTGGGCTTCGCTGGCCGGACGACAACGGGCAAAATATCCTTAACCTTCTGCGTTACCCTGAATTCACGCATTATTTGAAAAAGCGTGACTTTACTCGCCCCCATAATCTGATACTGAACAATAGCCGTCATCTTGAGATCCGCGTCATGCCTTACAGCGATAAGCAGTGGCTGATGGTGGCGCGGGACGTTACCCAAATGCACCAGCTTGAAGGGGCAAGACGGAACTTCTTTGCCAATGTCAGCCATGAGTTGCGTACCCCGCTGACCGTGCTTCAGGGGTATCTGGAGATGATGCAGGAGCAGACGCTGGAAGGCGCGCCGCGTGATAAAGCGTTGCATACCATGCGCGAGCAGACCCATCGCATGGAAGGGCTGGTGAAGCAGTTGCTTACCCTGTCGAAAATTGAGGCCGCGCCGACGCTGGCCCTGAATGAAACCATTGACGTGCCGATGATGCTACGGGTCGTTGAGCGTGAAGCTCAGACGTTGAGCCATAAAAAGCATGAATTCACGTTCGAGGTGGACAATGGCCTGAAAGTGCTTGGCAGCGAAGATGAACTGCGCAGCGCGATCTCAAACCTGGTCTACAACGCCGTTAACCATACGCCGGAAGGGACGCACATCGTGGTGCGCTGGCAGGCCGTTCCGACGGGAGCGGAATTTAGCGTCGAGGATAACGGGCCGGGCATTGGCCCTGAACACATTCCTCGTCTGACAGAACGATTTTATCGCGTAGATAAAGCCCGTTCACGCCAGACGGGCGGTAGCGGTCTGGGGCTGGCGATTGTGAAGCATGCCGTTCATCATCACGAAAGTCGTCTCGATATTCAAAGTACGCCGGGTCAGGGCACGCGTTTCAGTTTTGTTATCCCGCAACGATTAATTGCCAAAAAAAGTCTCTGATAGCGACGGTGTCAGTTTAACTTTCCACAGGCCAGCCTTTGCTGGCCTGTTTGCTTTGCAGTCAAGCGAAACGCGGGTGAATTTTATACGGTTGTTGCTTTTTTGTTCGCATGATTAGCCATGAGTTTTTCTTATACTTAGAGGATTGTTCTGGTCTGAATTTTCATGCTGGCATATTGTTCTGGTTTTAAGATCCCTCCTTGCCTTTAAACGTTATAAGCGTTTAAATTGCGCCCCATATACTGTCATACCGACTGTATTTGCGTGGTAAATCGAAAAACTATTCTTCGCCACGCCAGGACGGGAGCATATCCCGCTGAAATTGAGTCAATTTTCCGCTGTATCGTCCCATTTGGGATGGCGAAAATCTCAACGTTTTCAACACCACATCCACAGGCAGTAAGGTTCTATGACCCATCACTTAAAATCGCGTGACATCATCGCGCTGGGCTTTATGACTTTTGCGCTGTTCGTCGGCGCAGGTAACATCATTTTTCCTCCAATGGTTGGCTTGCAGGCAGGTGAACATGTCTGGACTGCTGCGATTGGCTTCCTGATTACGGCTGTGGGGCTACCGGTGCTGACCGTGGTGGCACTGGCAAAAGTCGGCGGCGGTGTCGACAGCCTGAGCACCCCCATTGGCAAAGTGGCAGGTGTGCTGCTGGCTACCGTCTGTTATCTGGCGGTCGGGCCTCTGTTTGCGACCCCGCGTACGGCTACCGTTTCCTTTGAAGTCGGGATTGCGCCACTGACCGGCGACGGCGCGCTGCCGCTGCTGATCTACAGCATCGTTTACTTCGCGCTGGTGATTCTGGTTTCTCTCTATCCGGGCAAACTGCTGGATACGGTGGGTAATTTCCTGGCGCCGATGAAAATTGTTGCGCTGATCGCCCTTGCCATTGCGGCCATCATCTGGCCTGCCGGTCCGATTAGCAATGCGATGGATGCCTATAAAAATGCGGCGTTCTCCAACGGCTTCGTGAACGGCTATCTGACCATGGATACCTTAGGCGCGATGGTGTTTGGTATCGTGATTGTGAATGCTGCGCGCTCGCGTGGCGTGACGGAAGCTCGTCTGCTGACCCGTTATACCATCTGGGCTGGCCTGATGGCGGGCGTGGGTCTGACGTTGCTTTACCTGGCGCTGTTCCGTCTGGGTTCCGATAGCGCAACGCTGGTTGACCAGAATGCCAACGGTGCTGCCATTCTGCATGCTTACGTCCAGCACACCTTTGGCGGCGCGGGCAGCTTCCTGCTGGCGGTGCTGATTTTCCTGGCGTGCCTGGTGACGGCGGTTGGCCTGACCTGTGCCTGCGCAGAGTTCTTCGCTCAGTACGTTCCGCTCTCCTATCGCACGCTGGTGTTTATCCTCGGCGGCTTCTCTATGGCGGTATCGAACCTGGGGCTGAGCCACCTGATTCAGTTCTCTATTCCGGTTCTGACAGCCATTTATCCGCCGTGTATTGTGCTGGTGGTGCTGAGCTTCACCCGTCCGTGGTGGAATAATTCCTCACGAATTATCGCTCCGACCATGTTTATCAGCCTGCTTTTTGGTATCCTTGACGGGATTAAAGCATCGGCATTTGGTGAAATGCTGCCAGCCTGGACGCAGCGTCTGCCGCTGTCAGAACAGGGTCTGGCCTGGTTGATGCCAACCGTTGTTGCAATGGTTCTGGCGATTATCTGGGACCGGGCAGCAGGGCGTCAGGTCGCATCAAACGCGCATTAATCAAATACAAATTGTTTAACCACGGGGCTTAAGGCCCCGTGGTTTTTTGTTTTTTTGAGTTAAATGGCAAGACTTAAATGGAAAGCACTAACAAACTAAAACGTGGACTCAGCACCCGCCATATTCGTTTTATGGCCCTGGGTTCGGCAATCGGGACCGGTCTTTTTTATGGCTCGGCAGATGCCATTAAAATGGCGGGGCCAAGCGTCCTGCTGGCCTACATTATTGGCGGCGTTGCGGCCTACATCATCATGCGCGCGCTGGGCGAAATGTCGGTACACAATCCGTCAGCCAGCTCTTTCTCGCGCTATGCGCAGGAAAACTTAGGTCCGCTGGCGGGGTACATTACCGGCTGGACGTACTGCTTCGAAATCCTGATCGTAGCCATCGCCGACGTAACCGCGTTTGGCATCTATATGGGCGTCTGGTTCCCTCTCGTACCGCACTGGATTTGGGTGCTGAGCGTGGTGCTGATCATTTGTGCCGTCAACCTGATGAGCGTGAGAGTCTTTGGTGAGCTGGAGTTCTGGTTCTCCTTCTTCAAAGTGGCGACGATCATCATCATGATTGTGGCGGGCTTTGGCATCATTATCTGGGGAATTGGCAACGGCGGTCAGCCGACCGGCATCCATAATCTGTGGAGCAACGGCGGGTTCTTCAGCAACGGCTGGCTCGGCATGGTGATGTCGCTGCAAATGGTGATGTTTGCCTACGGCGGTATTGAGATTATCGGTATCACCGCAGGTGAAGCGAAAGACCCTGAGAAGTCCATTCCGCGCGCGATTAACTCTGTACCGCTGCGCATTCTGGTCTTCTATGTCGGCACGCTGTTTGTGATTATGTCGATCTATCCATGGAATCAGGTCGGGACGAACGGTAGCCCATTCGTGCTCACCTTTCAGCATTTGGGCATTGCCTTTGCTGCCAGCATTCTGAACTTTGTGGTTCTGACAGCCTCTTTATCCGCCATTAACAGCGACGTATTTGGCGTGGGGCGTATGCTGCACGGTATGGCAGAGCAGGGCAGCGCGCCGAAAGTGTTCGCCAAAACGTCTCGTCGCGGCACGCCGTGGGTGACCGTTCTGGTGATGACCATTGCGCTGCTGTTCTCGGTGTATCTGAACTACATCATGCCGGAAAATGTCTTCCTGGTGATCGCCTCGCTGGCGACCTTTGCCACCGTGTGGGTGTGGATCATGATTCTGCTGTCGCAGATTGCGTTCCGCCGCCGTCTGCCGCCAGAAGAGGTCAAAGCGCTGAAGTTTAAGGTGCCAGGAGGTATAGCAACCACCGTAGTCGGGTTGATTTTCCTGGTCTTTATCATCGGTCTGATTGGCTATCATCCGGATACCCGAATCTCACTGTACGTGGGACTCGGCTGGGTGGCCGTGCTGCTGATTGGCTGGGTGTTTAAACGCCGCCGCGAGCGCCAGTTAGCCGAAGCGCAGTAATGTGAATGCTTGCCCGGCACGCATCATGCTGCCGGGCAAAACGACTCCTCCCTCGTCCTCCTCCCCCAATAAACCTTTTCATGATGAGTGATCCTCCACTACGCTGTGGCAAGGTGGCCTCAATTTCATCAAAGGGGATACGTGATGTTGAACGCCTGGCACCTTCCGGTTGCCCCATTTGTTAAGCAAAACAAAGACAATCTCTTGATTACGCTGTGGCTGAGTGGAGAAAATCAGCCCCAGCGCGTCACACTACGCGCAGAGATCGATAACGAAGAAACGACGCTGCCCATGCATAAACAGCGCAGTCAGCCGCAGCCTGGCGTCACCGCCTGGCGGGCGACAATCGACCTGTCGCAGGGGCAACCGCGTCGCCGCTACAGCTTTAAGCTGCTGTGGAATAACCGCCAGCTGTGGTTTACCCCGCAGGGATTCAGCCGTTTTCCACCTGCGCGCCTTGAGCAGTTTGCCGTCGATTACCCGGACAATGGCCCGCAGTGGGTGAATGAGCAGATCTTTTATCAAATTTTCCCCGATCGCTTTGCCCGCAGCCAGCGACGAACCGCACAGCAGGATTCAGTCTATTATCACCACGCGGCGGGGCATGACATTATCCGTAAAGCGTGGGATGAGCCGCTGACCGCCCAGGCCGGTGGTTCAACGTTTTACGGGGGCGATCTCGATGGTATCAGCGAAAAACTGCCGTATCTGAAAAAGCTGGGCGTCACGGCGCTGTATCTCAATCCCGTGTTTAAAGCGCCGAGCGTGCATAAATATGACACGGAAGATTATCGCCACGTCGATGAGCAATTTGGCGGAGACGACGCCTTGCTGCGGCTGCGGGAGAATACGCGTCGGGAAGGGATGCGTCTGATTCTGGACGGCGTGTTTAACCATAGCGGTGATTCACATGCCTGGTTTGATCGCCATAATCGCGCGACCGGCGGAGCGTGTCATAACCCGGAGTCCGCGCAGCGCGACTGGTACAGTTTTAACGAGGAAGGGCGCGCGCTGGACTGGCTCGGCTACGCCAGTCTGCCGAAGCTGGATTTCCAGTCGCCGACGCTTGTGGAAGAGATCTACGGCGCAGAGGACAGTATCGTTCGCCACTGGCTAAAAGCGCCGTGGAATATGGATGGCTGGCGTCTGGATGTGGTGCATATGCTGGGTGAAGCGGGCGGCGCGCGCAACAATCTTCAGCATGTTGCCGGGATCACGCAGGCAGCCAAAGCGGCTCAGCCAGATGCCTTTGTGTTTGGCGAGCATTTTGGCGATGCGCGCCAGTGGCTGCAGGCCGACGCCGAAGATGCGGCGATGAACTATCGCGGATTTACGTTCCCGATTTGGGGATTCCTCGCCAATACCGATATCTCTTACGATCCGCAACAGATCGACGCAGAAACCTGTATGGCGTGGATGGACAACTATCGCGCCAGCCTTTCGCATCAGCAGCAGTTGCGAATGTTTAACCAGCTCGACAGCCACGATACCGCGCGTTTTAAATCGCTGTTAGGCAAAGACGTGGCGCGTCTGCCGCTGGCGGTAACCTGGCTCTTTACCTGGCCGGGTGTGCCCTGTATTTACTATGGCGATGAAGTGGGGCTGGACGGGAATAACGATCCGTTTTGTCGCAAGACGTTCCCGTGGGAAGCTGACCGTCAGGACAAAAATTTGCAGGCGTTGTATCAACGTCTGGCGAGGCTGCGTAAGCAAAATCAGGCGCTGCGCTACGGCGGCTGCCAGGTGGTGTATGCGCACAATAATGTGGTGGTGTTTGCCCGTGTCTATAACCAACAGCGCGTGCTGGTGGCGATTAACCGCGGCGAAGCGTGTGAAGTGGTGCTGGATGATTCACCGCTGCTCAATCGCCAACGCTGGCAGTTGAAGGAGGGGAAAGGCGAACTGCAAGAAGGCGTGCTTTCGCTGCCTGCGATTTCAGCTTCGGTCTGGTTCGGTTAAGCTGCGTTCGTCACGGTTATCACCCGTCCTGGTCGTTTAACACTGGCGATCAGTTTGCGTAAAAACAAAAAAGGCCCGCGTAAGCGAGCCTTTTGACTATCCATGCCGATTACAGGCTGGAGACGTTCTCGGTCAGGTATTTAGCCACGCCGTCCGGAGACGCGTTCATACCTTCTTTACCTTTTTCCCACTGAGCCGGGCACACTTCGCCGTGCTCTTCGTGGAACTGCAGTGCGTCAACCATACGCAGCATTTCGTCGATGTTACGACCCAGCGGCAGATCGTTAACCACCTGGTGACGCACGATGCCGTTAGCGTCGATCAGGAAGGAACCGCGCAGCGCAACGCCAGCGTCCGGATGTTCGATACCGTAAGCCTGCTGGATTTCGCGTTTGATGTCCGCAACCATTGCGTATTTCACTGCACCGATGCCGCCTTTGTCGACAGGGGTGTTACGCCATGCGTTGTGTACAAACTCAGAGTCGAAGGAAACACCGACCACTTCAACGCCACGTTTCTGGAACTCTTCGTAACGTTTGTCGAATGCGATCAGTTCTGAAGGGCAAACGAAGGTGAAGTCCATTGGCCAGAAGAACAGGACGGTAGCTTTACCGTTGGTGTGCTGTTTGAAATTGAAGTTTTCAACGATTTCACCGTTGCCCAGTACTGCTGCAGCTGTAAAATCCGGAGCCGGACGAGTGACCAGAACCATGTGATTCTCCTGTAGTTACTAAGGTTATTTTGGAACGCAACGCGGGCCAGTATAGAGAGTGTTCATGGATAAGACAAAGAGGTGGTGACAATCGTTCCGCCAGCTTTTACCTATCAATGTCATTTTTATACACAAAATCATTCAAGTTGCATCACGGCGGCAAGTCTGGGAATCCCCGGGAGCTTACTTAAGTAAGTGACGGGGGTAAGCAGACGTAGCCAACGCAGAGGCAGCTTGAAGGATGAAGCGTATTCAAAGCTGTTTGTTTTTCGCCTGGGCCATCATACGTGGATAAAACTGCCAGAAGCGCGTCTCCAGCGCCTCGTAGTGGGTGTCCAGATCCTGCCAGGAGTCGCGCAATGCATCAAGACGCGGGCGGCGGCTGGCCATGCCGTTCAGCACGCGCTGAATAAATTCCATGTCGCGATACCGTTCCAGCCAGCGTTCAGACCACAGATAGTCATTCAGATTGACAAAGCGCGGCGGCGAGTCCGGTAAAATCAACGCAACCTGCGAGTGCGCGTAACGGACAAATTCGGCCAGCGGCATTTCGGGGGAAAGCTGCGCCCAGTGGCGAGACAGAAAATGATCCCACATCACATCCAGCGTAATGGGCGCGACGCGGCGCGTCTCGGGGCGAAACCACTCTTTGGCTTCTTTTACTTCAGGCAAATTATCGGTCAGCACATCAATGCGGCGATGCATGAAAATACCGTCAACCACGTCGGGAGAATACGCCTCTGTCGGGTTGCCGCGTACGAAATCTGCCAGCAAATTGCCGGAGAGGGAGCTTTCAGCGAGATGGGCGAGGTGCAGGTGGGCGAGAAAATTCATGCGTTTTGGTATCCGGGGACGGCTAGTTGTTGCAGCAAAGAGGTGTGAGCACTAGACTAAGCCGCCTGTTTTTAAGTCACGAGTATAAGTCATGCGCGTCGCCGATTTCTCCTTTGAATTACCTGAATCCCTGATTGCCCACTATCCGCAACCGGAGCGCAGTGGTTGCCGCTTACTGTCGCTGGACGGGCCTACGGGCGCGCTGACGCATGGTACTTTCACCGATTTGCTCGACAAGCTCAACCCCGGCGATCTGCTGGTCTTTAATAATACCCGCGTGATCCCGGCGCGTCTTTTTGGCCGTAAAGCCAGCGGCGGCAAGATTGAAGTGCTGGTCGAACGTATGCTTGATGATAAGCGCATTCTGGCACATATTCGCGCGTCCAAGGCCCCGAAACCGGGCGCCGAGCTGCTGCTGGGCGATGATGAAAGCATCAATGCCACCATGACCGCCCGCCACGGCGCGCTGTTCGAAGTGGAGTTTAATGACGAACGCCCGGTGCTGGATATTTTGAATGCTATCGGTCATATGCCGCTGCCGCCCTATATTGACCGCCCGGACGAAGACGCCGATCGCGAACTTTATCAGACGGTGTACAGCCAGAAGCCTGGTGCAGTCGCCGCCCCGACGGCGGGTCTGCATTTTGACGAACCGCTGCTGGAAAAACTGCGCGCCAAAGGCATCGAAATGGCGTTTGTTACGCTGCACGTCGGCGCGGGGACATTCCAGCCGGTGCGCGTGGACAGCATTGAAGATCACATCATGCACTCCGAATACGCCGAAGTGCCGCAGGATGTGGTGGATGCGGTACTGGCAGCGAAAGCCCGTAACAGCCGCGTGATTGCGGTTGGCACAACCTCCGTTCGCTCGCTGGAAAGCGCGGCGCAGGCGGCCAAAACCGACCTGATTGAGCCGTTCTTTGGCGATACGCAAATCTTCATCTATCCCGGCTATCAATACAAAATCATTGATGCGCTGGTGACCAACTTCCATCTGCCTGAGTCGACATTGATTATGCTGGTTTCGGCATTTGCGGGTTATCAGAATACCATGACGGCTTACAAGGCTGCGGTGGAACAAAATTATCGCTTTTTTAGCTACGGTGACGCGATGTTTATCACGTACAATCCGCAGGCCATTCAGGAACGCGTTGGGGAATAAGCTCTGCAGCGCAAGATTTATACGTTGGACTGTTTTTCTGACGTTGGAGATAAAATGAAATTTGAACTCGATACCACCGACGGACGCGCTCGCCGTGGCCGCCTGGTGTTTGATCGCGGCGTAGTTGAAACGCCTGCTTTTATGCCCGTGGGCACTTACGGCACCGTAAAAGGAATGACGCCGGAAGAAGTCGAAGCCACTGGCGCGCAGATTATCCTCGGTAACACTTTCCACCTGTGGCTGCGCCCGGGTCAGGAAGTGATGAAACTGCACGGCGATCTGCATGATTTCATGCAGTGGAAAGGCCCAATCCTGACCGACTCCGGCGGTTTCCAGGTGTTCAGCCTCGGAGATATTCGCAAAATCACCGAAAAGGGCGTTCACTTCCGTAATCCTATCAACGGCGATCCGATCTTCCTCGATCCTGAAAAATCGATGGAGATTCAGTACGATCTCGGCTCTGACATCGTGATGATCTTCGACGAATGCACGCCCTATCCGGCGGACTGGGATTACGCGAAACGTTCCATGGAGATGTCTCTGCGCTGGGCGCAGCGTAGCCGCGACCGTTTTAACTCGCTGGAAAACAAAAATGCGCTGTTCGGCATTATTCAGGGTAGCGTTTACGAAGATTTACGCGATATCTCTGTTAAAGGTCTGGTAGAGATAGGTTTTGATGGCTACGCTGTCGGCGGTTTGGCTGTAGGTGAGCCGAAGGAAGATATGCACCGTATTCTGGAGCATGTTTGCCCGCAAATCCCTGCGGATAAACCACGATACCTGATGGGCGTGGGCAAACCAGAAGATCTGGTTGAAGGCGTGCGTCGCGGCATTGATATGTTCGACTGCGTGATGCCTACCCGTAACGCGCGTAACGGGCATCTTTTCGTGACCGATGGTGTGGTGAAAATCCGTAATGCGAAGCATAAAAACGACACCAGCACGCTCGATGCCGAGTGTGATTGCTATACCTGTCGTCATTATTCTCGTGCGTATCTCTATCATCTCGATCGTTGCAATGAGATTTTAGGCGCGCGTCTCAATACCATTCATAACCTTCGTTATTATCAGCGTTTAATGGCTGGTTTACGTAAGGCTATCGAAGAGGGTAAATTAGAGAGCTTCGTGACTGATTTTTACCAACGTCAGGGTCGCGCTGTTCCACCTTTGAACGTTGACTAATTTAATAAATGAGGGAATTTGAATGAGCTTTTTTATTTCTGATGCGGTAGCAGCAACAGGCGCTCCATCGCAGGGCAGCCCAATGTCTCTGATTCTGATGCTGGTGGTGTTTGGTCTGATTTTCTACTTCATGATCCTGCGCCCACAGCAGAAACGTACTAAAGAACATAAAAACCTGATGAACTCCATCGCGAAAGGCGATGAAGTGCTGACTAACGGCGGTCTGGTTGGTCGCGTAACGAAAGTTGCGGAAACAGGTTATATCTCTATTGCGCTGAACGACACCACTGAAGTGGTTATCAAACGTGACTTCGTAGCTGCCGTACTGCCGAAAGGCACTATGAAAGCGCTGTAATCTAACTTTTCCCAAAGGGAACTGCCGTGTTAAACCGTTATCCTTTGTGGAAGTACATCATGCTGGTCGTCGTGCTAATCGTCGGCCTGCTGTACGCGCTTCCCAACCTGTATGGTGAGGATCCGGCTGTTCAAATCACTGGCGCGCGCGGTGTCGCCGCCAGTGAGCAAACGCTGATCCAGGTCCAGAAAACGTTACAAGAAGAAAAAATTACCGCTAAGTCTGTGGCACTGGAAGAGGGCGCAATTCTTGCTCGCTTCGACACCACCGACACGCAGCTCCGCGCCCGTGAAGCGCTGATGGGCGTGCTGGGTGATAAATATGTCGTGGCGCTGAACCTTGCTCCTGCTACCCCGCGTTGGTTAGCCTCCATCAATGCAGAACCGATGAAACTCGGTCTTGATCTGCGTGGCGGCGTTCACTTCCTGATGGAAGTGGATATGGATACTGCGCTGGGCAAGTTGCAGGAACAGAATATTGATGGTCTGCGCAGCGATCTGCGTGAGAAAAATATCCCTTACACCACCGTGCGTAAGGAAGATAACTATGGCCTGAGCATCACCTTCCGTGACGCTACGGCACGCGACCAGGCAATTGATTATCTGACCACCCGTCACCGCGATCTGGTGATTTCTCGTCAGGGTAGCAACCAGCTTCGTGCCGTGATGACCGATGTGCGTCTGAGCGAAGCGCGTGAATATGCGGTCCAACAGAACATCAACATTCTGCGTAACCGTGTCAACCAACTGGGTGTCGCAGAACCGCTGGTACAGCGTCAGGGCGCTGACCGTATCGTGGTTGAACTGCCGGGTATTCAGGATACTGCGCGAGCCAAAGAGATTTTGGGCGCGACAGCGACGCTGGAATTCCGTCTGGTGAACACCAACGTTGACCAGTCTGCAGCGGCTTCCGGGCGTGTTCCTGGTGACTCCGAAGTGAAACAGACTCGTGAAGGGCAGCCGGTTGTGCTGTACAAACGCGTGATTCTGACCGGTGACCACATTACCGATTCCACTTCAAATCAGGACGAATACAATCAGCCGCAGGTTAACATCTCGCTTGATAGCGCGGGTGGTAACATCATGTCTAACTTCACAAAAGATAACATCGGCAAACCGATGGCAACACTCTTCGTGGAGTATAAAGACAGCGGTAAGAAAGATGCCACTGGTCGTGCTGTTCTGGTGAAAGAGGAAGAGGTGATTAACATCGCCAATATCCAGTCTCGCCTGGGGAACAGTTTCCGTATCACCGGTATCAACAACCCGAACGAAGCGCGTCAGCTCTCTCTGCTGCTGCGTGCCGGTGCGCTGATTGCACCGATTCAGATTGTTGAAGAGCGTACCATTGGTCCAACTCTGGGTATGCAAAACATCACTCAGGGCCTGGAAGCCTGTCTGGCCGGTCTGGCGGTTTCCATCATCTTCATGCTGTTCTTCTATAAGAAGTTTGGCCTGATTGCGACCTCCGCGCTGCTGGCAAACCTGATTCTGATCATCGGGATTATGTCTCTGCTGCCAGGGGCGACGCTGACGATGCCGGGCATTGCGGGTATCGTTCTCACCCTTGCGGTGGCCGTTGATGCCAACGTATTGATAAACGAACGTATCAAAGAAGAGTTGAGTAACGGTCGCTCGGTACAGCAGGCGATCGATGAAGGCTATAAAGGCGCGTTCAGCTCTATCTTCGATGCGAACGTGACAACACTGATTAAGGTTCTGATCCTGTATGCAGTGGGTACTGGCGCAATCAAAGGCTTTGCTATCACCACCGGTATTGGTGTGGCAACGTCAATGTTTACCGCTATTGTCGGCACCCGTGCCATCGTGAACCTGCTGTATGGCGGCAAGCGCGTCAAAAAGCTGTCAATCTGAGGAGTGCGTTGTGGCACAGGAATATACTGTTGAACAATTGAACCACGGCCGTAAAGTCTGGGACTTTATGCGCTGGGACTACTGGGCCTTTGGCATTTCAGGTTTTCTGCTGATTGTGTCTATCGCCATTATCGGTGTCCGCGGGTTTAACTGGGGTCTCGATTTTACCGGTGGTACGGTCATTGAGATCTCGCTGGAAAAACCGGTCGATATGGACCAGATGCGCGAATCCCTCCAGAAGGCGGGCTTCGAAGAGCCGCTGTTGCAGAACTTTGGCAGCAGCCGTGACATCATGGTGCGTATGCCGCCGGTGCACGATGCCAACGGCAGCCAGGAGCTGGGCAGCAAGGTTGTTAAGGTTATCAACGAAACCACCAGCCAGGATGCGACCGTTAAACGTATTGAGTTTGTTGGCCCTAGCGTAGGTGCCGATCTTGCTCAGACGGGGGCAATGGCGCTGCTGGTTGCGCTGATCTCCATTCTGGTTTACGTCGGTTTCCGCTTTGAGTGGCGACTGGCGGCAGGGGTTGTTATCTCCCTTGCGCACGACGTGGTTATCACGATGGGCGTGCTGTCACTGTTCCAGATTGAGGTTGACCTGACCATCGTGGCATCCCTGATGTCGGTTATCGGTTACTCACTGAACGACAGCATCGTGGTCTCTGACCGTATTCGTGAAAACTTCCGTAAGATCCGTCGCGGTACGCCGTACGAAATCTTTAACGTGTCGTTGACCCAAACGTTGCACCGTACGTTGATCACATCCGGGACGACCTTGATGGTTATCCTGATGCTGTTCCTCTTCGGCGGCCCGGTTCTGGAAGGCTTCTCGCTGACCATGCTGATCGGTGTGACCATCGGTACGGCGTCTTCTATTTACGTCGCGTCCGCGCTGGCGTTGAAACTGGGCATGAAGCGCGAGCACCTGCTCCAGCAGAAGGTCGAAAAGGAAGGGGCGGATCAGCCGTCCATCCTGCCTTAACGGCAACAGCGTTCTGATAACGGAATCCCGGTCGCAAGGCCGGGATTTTTTTATTACAGCCGTCTGAAAGTTGGTTACTCTCGTGTGGTGAATCGCTATGACATGGAGTAATGCTGATGCCCGCTGTAACCCTCTCTGCCGTTCCCCAACCTGTCGTCTGGCACGATGTCCCTTCCGTTACGCTTAGTGATGAAACGCTGCGCCAGCGCAAAACGAAGATTCTGAGCGGCATGCGAAAGCAGCAGCTGGATACGCTCGTCATCTACGCGGACAAAGAGCATGGCGGAAACTTTGAGTATCTCAGCGGATTTATTCCCCGCTTTGAAGAGGCGCTGTTGGTGCTCCAGTCATCGGGTGAGGCTGTTCTGGTGTTAGGCAATGAAAACCTGAAGCTGGCAGCGCATGCGCGGCTCGAAAATCGGGTGATCCATGCGCCGTGGTTCTCGTTGCCAAATCAACCGATGGATAACGTGAAGTCGTTGCCAGAATTGCTCCGGGAAGCAGGGCTGACGGCGGGCAAAACTATCGGTCTGGCGGGTTGGAAGCTGTTTACAGGGGCCTGCGATGATGTGAAGCAAATGTTCGATTTACCCGCTTTTATCGTCGATGCGATCCGTCAGACAACGGAGGATAAGTCGCAGTTACTCAATGCGACAGGCCTTTTTATCGATCCAGACGGCGGCGCTCGCACCGTGAATAACGCCAACGAACTGGCGCATTATGAATACGGCGCAAACCTGGCATCAACGGCGATCCTCGGGGCATTAAACGCCATAGAGCCCGGCAAAACTGAAAAACAGATTGCCGCTTTGCTGGCAGCAGAAGGGCAGCCGAATAATGTGGTCATGATCGCCGCGACGGGCGATCGCTTTGCGCACGCTAATCTCTATCCCGGCGATAAGGTTATTCAGCGTGGCGACAAATTCTCTCTGACGACCAGCTATAAAGGGGGGTTAAGCAGCCGTGCGGCCTATGTCGTTGCTGACGAGTCGGAGCTGGCGCCAGAAGTGGCGGATTATCTTGATGTCGTGGCGAAACCCTATTTTCGCGCTGTCGTGACCTGGCTTGAGAATTTACGCATCGGTATGCGCGGCGGTGAGATGTATGGGCTGATTGAACAGGTTCTGCCGAAAGCCGATTATCACTGGCACCTCAATCCAGGCCACCTGGTGGCAGATGAAGAGTGGCTCTGCTCGCCAGTCGGCCCCGATTCGAGCGCCAGATTGCAAAGCGGCATGATTTTGCAGATCGATATTATTCCTTCCCGCCCGGGTTATGCGGGCGCCAGTATTGAAGATACCGTGGCGCTGGCCGATGAGGCGTTACGAGATGAACTGAAAGCACAGTATCCGGCACTTTGGCAGCGTATTGTTGAGCGTCGGGCTTATATTGATAAATACATCGGTATCCGGTTGCCCGCAGAAGTGTTGCCGTTTTCTAACACCGTCGGTTATTTACGTCCCTGGCTGCTGGACCCCACGCGGGCGTTGATTTGTAAATGACAAATAAAAAAGCCAGCATTTCGCTGGCTTTTCAACAGGGTAGATTCGGTTAGAAATTATAACCGACAACCAGATAGCCACCCCAGCCGGTAGAACGGACGTTCTCTTTCATCCAGACCAGGTCAGCATCGTCATTCCACTGACCGCCGTTATGCCAGTAACGGGCTACGACAGAGTAATGCCAGTGATCGTAGTTCAGCGCCAGAATGTGGCTCGAAGCGATGGAGTCATTGGTGCGTTGCTTGATGCCGTTTTCTGCATACTGGCTCTTATCGCCCAGGTCTGAACCCCAGTCGAAGTTGGTAAAGCCGATATAGCTCAGGTTACCGCCCCACAGCTGAGTGATTGGGACGAAATACTTCACTTTGAAGCGGTAGCCATCCCACTCGTTTTCGTTTTCAGCCTGGTAGTTCTGCCACTGGTATTTTGCATACACGTTCATGGACAGACTCATCGGCAAACCGGTGTCGATGTCCGTACCCAGACCCATGTACCAGGTGCTCTGACGACCGGACGCGTTACGGCCCATGTCGTAGATGTAGTTGTTGGCGAAATACCACTCTTTGAATGGACCAAAGCTCAGGTCTGCGCCTGTCAGTTTGTCGATAGAGAAGCGTGGCTCGATTTCCATGAACAGCGGAGAACCGTGGTTCCAGATACCTTTCGCATCGGTGTTACCACCGAAGAATACCGGAGCATCCATGTAGCCATAGAAGTCAAACCAGTCTTTCTTGGCGAAAGCTTCGTACTCCAGGTATGTATCGTTACGGATCTGTGGTCCGAAACGTGTGTGGTAGCTGCCCACCACGTTAACGCTCTGATGCCACCAGTCGGAGACATATTCTGGTTTAGTATTTTCAGCTGCGTTAACAGCGAAAGAGGAAGAAAGTGCTAACACTGCACCGGCTGCAAGTAATGTTTTTTTCATAATCATGCCACTGATTGAAAATCCCTTCCGGGATGTG
This sequence comes from Lelliottia sp. CFBP8978, assembly GCF_034046055.2. Taxonomy (NCBI): domain Bacteria; kingdom Pseudomonadati; phylum Pseudomonadota; class Gammaproteobacteria; order Enterobacterales; family Enterobacteriaceae; genus Lelliottia; species Lelliottia sp. CFBP8978. The sequence goes on from NZ_CM188253.1 coordinate 1,022,019, forward strand.
AAAAATGCGCGAATTGCGTTTCTAAATATTTCGTGTTTCTGCGGAGCCTATTATAGGAATCCTTGTTCACAAAAATATGTGTTGTTTCACATATCTCTCATTCACGTAATCGATTGCGTTCACGTTTGCGTACTTTAAACGGCAGGGATTGTAACGGCAATGATTTATGTTGCCAATATTTGCGAGATGTAAGAAAGGGCGGAACGGGATTTCCGTTCCGCTGAAAAGATTACTGCGCGGCAGGCTGGATGTCGTGGATGCGAACGAAACCTAACTGGTCTGGAGTGACGCCGCTCAACTGAAGCGGGATATCGACATCGCTGGGGGCAAGCACGCTTGCCGGGGCGTTGATCAGCTGATTCTTCACGTTCACTTCCTGATAGCTGTCGGTTGTACCCTGAATCTGACCCCACTCAACCGTGCCGCTAAAAGCGGGCAGCGGATCGGTCGATTCTCCTTTGATACGCAGGGTAGCCGCCGTCCCGTCTGCATTTTGGGCGATATTAACCAGTGACATTTTCAGGGTGCCGATCTGGCTTTTCAGCAGTGCCGGCGTGTTAGCCCCTGGTAGCAGATAAACACCGCTGCTCGATTTTGCATTCAGCGCATTCTGCTGGGTGATTTTCACGGTCTCCTGGTTTAGCTTCTCCATCGCCGTATTCAGCGTATTGACGCTCTGTTTCATCTGGCGGACTTCGCTTTGCTGTGCGCAGGCGCTAAGGGTGAAGAGACTTCCCACCACAAGTATTCTTAGGTAACGTCTTGTCATTGCGTTTATTTCCATGAAATAACGGATTGTCCTAATGGTAGCCAGTATGATGCCGTCTGGTATAGATCCTTTGTCTCAAAAGCGCTCTTCCTTTGTTGTGGACCCAGTTCGGGGTAAAATAGAGTTCAGTTAACCAGATAGTCAGGACACCGTATGCATTGCCCATTCTGTTCCGCCGTGGATACCAAAGTAATCGACTCTCGTCTCGTAGGTGAAGGCTCTTCCGTCCGCCGTCGTCGGCAGTGTCTGGTGTGCAACGAACGTTTCACCACCTTCGAAGTGGCAGAGCTGGTGATGCCGCGTGTAGTGAAAAGTAACGATGTGCGCGAGCCGTTCAACGAAGAAAAACTGCGTAGAGGGATGCTAAAAGCACTGGAAAAACGGCCAGTGAGCGCAGATGACGTCGAAATGGCGCTTAACCATATCAAATCGCACTTACGGGGGACCGGTGAGCGCGAGGTGCCCAGCAAAATGATCGGTAACCTGGTAATGGAGCAGCTAAAGAAGCTCGATAAAGTGGCTTATATTCGCTTCGCCTCTGTGTATCGCAGCTTCGAAGATATCAAAGAATTTGGCGAAGAGATCGCCCGTCTACAGGACTAAGCTGATGCAGGATGAGATGTACATGGCGCGAGCGCTTAAGCTGGCGCAGCGGGGACGATTTACTACCCATCCCAACCCAAATGTCGGCTGCGTGATTGTCAAAGAGGGCGAAATCGTCGGCGAAGGTTTTCACTATCGCGCCGGCGAGCCGCACGCCGAAGTTCATGCGCTGCGCATGGCGGGGGAGAAGGCTCGCGGCGCAACAGCGTATGTGACGCTTGAACCCTGTAGCCATCATGGGCGAACGCCGCCGTGCTGCGAAGCGCTGATTGCCGCTGGGGTCGCGCGCGTAGTTACATCCATGCAGGATCCTAATCCACAAGTGGCGGGGCGCGGGCTGTATCGTCTGCAACAGGAAGGCATTGATGTCAGCCACGGTCTGATGATGAATGATGCCGAGCGGCTGAATAAAGGCTTTCTCAAGCGTATGCGTACGGGGTTTCCGTATATCCAGTTAAAGCTGGGGGCCTCACTTGATGGCCGAACGGCGATGGCAAACGGAGAAAGCCAGTGGATCACTTCGCCGCAGTCAAGGCGCGATGTGCAACGTCTGCGCGCGCAAAGCCATGCTATTCTGACCAGTAGTGAAACGGTGCTGGCCGACGATCCGGCGATGACCGTGCGCTGGGAAGAACTTGATGCCGATACGCAGGCGCTTTATCCAGAAGAGAATCTGCGCCAGCCGGTGCGAATTGTCCTCGACCGCCAGAATCGCGTAACCCCTTCCCATCGTATTGTTCAGCAACCCGGTGAGACCTGGTTTGCGCGTACGCAAGAAGACAGCCAGATTTGGCCTGACGGTGTGCGCAGTATTATGGTGCCGGAACACAACGGGCATCTCGATTTAGTCGTGCTCATGATGTTGCTCGGTAAACAGCAGGTCAACAGTATCTGGGTTGAAGCTGGCCCCACGTTAGCCGGTGCGTTATTGCGCGCAGGTCTGGTCGATGAACTGATTGTTTACGTGGCGCCTAAGCTGTTAGGCGACGCTGCGCGCGGCTTATTCGTGCTGCCTGGCCTTGAAAAACTGGCTGATGCGCCGCAACTCAAATTTAGTGAAATTCGTCAGGTTGGCCCGGATGTGTGCCTGCATTTGACTCCCGCGTAATTGCTTCTGAAATTTGGAAGCGGTGCGCAAAGTATTATGATAAAATCCGCCCCCCTGCGGGGCTAAATGAACCCGTAAAGGAAGAGTATGAACATTATTGAAGCTGCTGTTGCTACCCCGGACGCTCGCGTCGCCATCACCATTGCGCGTTTCAACAACTTCATCAACGACAGCCTGCTGGACGGTGCGATTGACGCCTTGAAACGTATTGGCCAGGTGAAAGATGAAAATATTACCGTTGTTTGGGTTCCAGGTGCCTACGAACTGCCGTTGGCAGCAGGCGCGTTGGCGAAAACCGGTAAATACGACGCGGTTATTGCGCTGGGTACGGTTATTCGTGGCGGCACTGCTCACTTCGAATACGTTGCGGGTGGTGCAAGCACGGGTCTGGCGCACGTGGCACAGGATGCTGAAATTCCTGTCGCTTTCGGCGTACTGACTACTGAAAGTATTGAACAAGCCATCGAACGCGCTGGCACCAAAGCCGGTAACAAAGGTGCAGAAGCTGCACTGACCGCGCTTGAAATGATCAACGTATTGAAAGCCATTAAGGCCTGATTTTTTTGTAAGGGGAATTCCGTGAAACCTGCTGCTCGTCGCCGCGCCCGTGAGTGTGCCGTCCAGGCGCTCTACTCCTGGCAGTTGTCCCAGAACGACATCGCTGATGTTGAATACCAGTTCCTGGCGGAACAAGACGTCAAAGACGTTGACGTTCTGTACTTCCGTGAACTGCTGTCGGGAGTGGCGACTAATAGCGCGTATCTCGACGGCCTGATGAAGCCGTACCTGTCTCGTCTGCTTGAAGAGCTGGGCCAGGTCGAGAAAGCAGTGCTGCGCATTGCGCTGTTTGAGCTGTCTAAACGTCAGGATGTGCCTTACAAAGTAGCCATCAACGAAGCTATCGAACTGGCGAAAACCTTCGGTGCTGAAGACAGTCACAAATTTGTGAATGGCGTGCTGGATAAAGCCGCACCTGCGATCCGTCCCCACAAAAAGTAATCCGTAAGCCGGAGTTTGCATTGCCGCCCGGCAGTGCGGCTCCGGTTTTTTATTTTATTTGCTGAGGCATAACGTATGGCATGCGGCGAATTCTCCCTGATTGCCCGTTATTTTGACCGTGTCCGAACCTCTCGTCTTGATGTTGAAACCGGCATTGGCGATGACTGCGCACTTCTCAATATTCCTGAAAAACAGACTCTCGCAATCAGCACCGACACGTTAGTGTGCGGTCGTCATTTTCTGGCAGATATTGATCCTGCCGATCTGGCCTATAAAGCACTGGCCGTCAACGTCAGCGATCTGGCGGCGATGGGGGCCGATCCCGCATGGCTGACTCTGGCGCTGACGCTGCCGAACGTCGATGAAAAGTGGCTTGAAGCCTTCAGCGATGCGCTGTTTGAACAACTCAATTACTACGATATGCAGCTCATTGGCGGCGACACCACGGCCGGGCCACTCTCCATGACGCTGGCTATTCACGGCTACGTGCCCGCAGGCCGCGCGCTAAAACGCTCTGGCGCGAAGCCGGGTGACTGGATTTATGTGACTGGCACTCCGGGCGATAGCGCGGCGGGGCTGGCAATTTTGCAGGAACGTTTGACCGTGAGCGACGCCGATGACGCAGCATATCTGGTGAAGCGTCACCTGCGCCCGACGCCACGGATTCTGCATGGTCAGGCGCTGCGCGATCGCGCCAGTTCGGCGATTGATCTCTCGGATGGTTTGATTTCCGATCTGGGCCATATCCTTAAGGCCAGCGGCGTTGGGGCGCGTGTTGACCTGGACACGTTCCCACTCTCGGAGCCGATCCGCAGGCATGTCGAACCTGAACAGGCCCTGCGCTGGGCGCTGTCCGGCGGCGAAGATTACGAGCTGTGCTTTACCGTCCCGGAACTGAATCGCGGTACGTTGGACGTGGCGCTGGGCAATCTCGGTGCGCCGTTTACCTGTATCGGCCAGATTTTGCCTGAGAGCGAAGGCATGCAGTTTGTGCAAAACGGTGCTCCGGTGAGGTTAGACTGGAAGGGTTACGACCACTTCGCGTGACGTTGCGTTGCCGTTTTTAGTGTCTGCTCCCTCTCCCTGTGGGAGTGTGCCGGGGTGAGGGCATCAGACCGCACAAGGTAAAAGCAAAACGGCAACAGCGTTGCCGTTTTTAGTGTTTTCTCCCTCTCCCCGTGGGAGAGGGCCGGGGTGAGGGCATCAGACCGCACAGAGTAAAAGCAAAACGGCAACCGCGTTGCCGTTTTTAGTGTTTTCTCCCTCTCCCTGTGGGAGAGGATCGGGGTGAGGGCGTCAGGCCACACAAGGTAAAAACAAAACGGCAACCGCGTTGCCGTTTTTAGTGTCTGCTCTCTCTCCCTGTGGGAGAGGGCCGGGGTGAGGGCATCAGGCCGCACAAGGTAAAAGCAAAACGGCAACAGTGTTGCCGTTTTTAGTGTTTTCTCCCTCTCCCCGTGGGAGAGGGCCGGGGTGAGGGCATCAGGCCGCACAAGGTAAAAACAAAACGGCAACCGCGTTGTTGCCGTTTTTAGTGTCTGCTCCCTCTCCCCGTGGGAGAGGGTCGGGGTGAGGGCATCAGACCGCGCAACCCTGACTATTTGAATCCCACCACCGGATGCTGCTGATAAGGCGTTTCCAGTTCAGCGATCTGTTCCGGCGTCAGCGTTAAATCAACAGCATTTAACAGCTCATCAAGCTGCTCTTCACGCGAAGTACCGATAATCGGTGCCGCAACGCCGCGCTTACTGAGTAGCCACGCCAGAGCCACCTGCGCACGCGTAGCGCCCGTCTCATCGGCGATTCCCGCCAGCCGCTCGGCGATAAGCGCATCGCTGGCTTCGGTATCGTTGTAGAGCTTTTTACCGACTTCGTCGGAAACCGAACGCGCCGTGGTTTCTCCCCACGGGCGGGTTAAGCGCCCGCGCGCCAGCGGGCTCCAGGGGATCACCGCCACGCCTTCCTGATAGCACAGCGGCAGCATATCGCGCTCTTCTTCGCGATAGATAAGGTTGTAGTGATCCTGCATGGTGACAAAGCGCGCCCATCCGTGCTGCGCCTGCAGATTTAGCGCTTCGGCAAACTGCGAGGCATGCATCGACGACGCGCCGATATAACGCGCTTTACCTGCTTTGACCACGTCGTTCAGGGCTTCGAGGGTTTCTTCAATCGGGGTGTTGTAATCCCAGCGGTGGATTTGCAGTAGATCGACATAGTCCATATTGAGGCGTTTGAGGCTGTCATCAATGGAGCGCAGGATTTGTGCGCGGGAGAGGCCTTCGGTGAGATCGCCAGACGGATAGTAAACCTTCGTAGCGACGACCACTTCATCGCGGCGGGCAAAATCACGCAATGCGCGGCCAACGATCTCCTCGCTGCTGCCGTCGGAGTAGCTGTTGGCGGTATCAAAGAAGTTAATGCCGCCGTCGAGGGCGTGTTTGATGACCAGACGGCTGCTCTCTTCCGGCAGCGTCCAGGCGTGATTCCCCCGGTCAGGCTCGCCAAATGTCATACAGCCAAGACAAAGTCGGGAAATCTTAAGGTCTGTCTTTCCTAATGTATTGTATTGCATGGTTCCGCTCCTGCTGATTGCTTAAAACAGTCACTTTAAGCATAGCAGGAGCGGAAAGAGGGGAAAGGATCAGGCGAGCCAGTGGCGAATTTTAGCTTCAATGCCAGCGGCATCGAGACCGATTTCAGCGCGGGCTTCGTCCTGCGTCCCCTGCGCAATAAAGTGGTCAGGCAGACCGAGATTAAGCACCGGCACGACTTTGCGCTTCGCCATCAGCACTTCGTTCACACCGCTGCCTGCGCCGCCCATAATGGCGTTTTCTTCCAGCGTCACCAGCGCATCGTGGCGGCTTGCCATTTCCAGAATCAACGCTTCGTCGAGCGGTTTCACAAAACGCATATCCACCAGCGTCGCATTCAGTGATTCTGCAACTTTTGCAGCTTCAGGCATCAGCGTGCCGAAGTTGAGAATGGCCAGCTTTTCGCCCTGACGCTTAACGATACCCTTACCGACAGGCAGTTTTGCCAGCGGTTGCAGTTCAACGCCGACAGCGTTACCGCGCGGATAGCGCACAGCGGTTGGACCATCCTGATAGTGATAGCCGGTGTAGAGCATCTGGCGACATTCGTTTTCGTCGCTGGGCGTCATCACCACCATATCCGGGATACAGCGCAGGAACGAGAGATCGAAAGCCCCCTGGTGCGTCTGACCATCGGCCCCGACGATACCCGCGCGGTCAATCGCAAACAGGACCGGCAGCTTCTGGATAGCGACGTCGTGGATCACCTGATCGTAAGCACGCTGGAGGAAGGTGGAGTAGATCGCCACAACGGGCTTGTATCCACCAATCGCCAGCCCTGCTGCAAAGGTAACGGCGTGCTGTTCCGCGATGGCAACGTCAAAATACTGGTCCGGATATTTTCTCGAAAACTCGACCATACCGGAGCCTTCGCGCATCGCGGGTGTCACCGCCATCAGCTTGTTGTCTTTGGCTGCGGTTTCGCACAGCCAGTCGCCAAAGATTTTTGAGTAGCTCGGCATTCCGCCGCTGCTTTTTGGCAGACAACCGCTGGTAGGATCGAATTTCGGTACGGCGTGGAAGGTAATGGGATCTTTTTCGGCAGGCTCGTAGCCACGCCCTTTCTTGGTCATGATGTGCAGGAACTGCGGGCCTTTCAGGTCACGCATGTTTTTCAGCGTGCTGACCAGCCCTAGTACATCGTGGCCATCCACCGGGCCAATGTAGTTAAAGCCCAGCTCTTCAAATAATGTGCCAGGCACCACCATGCCTTTAATATGTTCTTCCGTGCGCTTCAGCAGTTCTTTGATCGGCGGTACGCCGGAGAACACTTTTTTCCCGCCTTCGCGCAGGGTGGAGTAGAGCTTGCCGGAGAGCAGTTGCGCCAGGTGATTGTTCAGCGCGCCCACGTTCTCGGAGATCGACATTTCGTTATCATTGAGGATAACCAGCATATCAGGCTTGATATCGCCGGCGTGGTTCATCGCCTCAAACGCCATGCCCGCGGTGATTGCCCCGTCGCCAATCACACAAACGGTGCGGCGCTGTTTATTCTCTTTCTCTGCCGCAACGGCAATCCCGATACCCGCAGAGATAGATGTGGACGAGTGGCCGACGCTCAGGACATCAAATTCGCTCTCACCGCGCCACGGGAAGGGGTGCAGTCCGCCTTTCTGGCGAATAGTGCCAATTTTATCGCGACGCCCGGTCAGAATTTTGTGCGGATAAGCCTGGTGCCCGACATCCCAGATCAGCTGATCGAACGGGGTGTTATAGACGTAATGCAGCGCCACGGTCAGTTCCACCGTGCCAAGCCCGGAGGCGAAATGTCCGCTGGAACGGCTGACGCTGTCGAGCAGATAACGACGTAACTCGTCGCTCAGCTTCGGCAGGCTCTCTTTCGGCAACAGACGTAACTCCTGGGTGGAGTCAACCAACGCCAGTGTCGGGTATTTGGCAATATCAAAACTCATCAAAGGCTCATCGAGATAGTGTGTTTATTTATCACGCTGGATTATATAGTCCGCTAGCGCTTCCAGTGCCGAGGTATCCAGTGACTGCGCGGCCAGCTCATTCAGAGACTGACGGGCATCATCAATCAGATCCCGGGCTTTACGTTGGGCTTGCTCAAGGCCCAGCAGGGCGGGGTAGGTACTTTTGCCAAGTTGCTGATCCGCACCCTGACGTTTTCCCAATGTTGCAGTATCGCCCACGATATCCAGAATGTCATCCTGAACCTGGAACGCCAGGCCGATACTTTCGGCGTAACGATCCAGAACTGGCAGGGCTTTACGGCCTTGTTCACCCGCGCTTAGCGCGCCAATACGAACGGCTGCACGAATCAGCGCACCGGTTTTATGACGGTGAATGCGCTCCAGCTGTTCCAGATTAACCTGACGGCCTTCCGCCTCAAGATCCAGCGCTTGTCCGCCGCACATTCCCGCGACACCGCTGGCCCGCGCCAGCTCAGAAACCATCGCCAGACGATCGCGATCGGCGACTTCCGCCATGGGCGCATCACTCAGGATAGAGAACGCCAGCGTCTGCAGCGCATCGCCCGCCAGAATGGCGTTTGCTTCGCCAAATTTGATATGGCAGGTTGGCTGACCGCGGCGTAAATCGTCGTCGTCCATCGCCGGTAAATCGTCGTGGATCAGCGAGTAGGCGTGGATACATTCCACGGCCGCCGCGGGGGCGTCCAGCGTGCTATCGCTGACGCCAAACATCTTCCCGGTGGCATACACCAGGAACGGGCGCAGGCGTTTTCCACCCAAGAGTGCGCCATAGTGCATGGCTTCAACCAGTGGAGTGTTCTGAAAAGGCTGCGGTTCGATAAAACGCCGCAGCGCGTCGTTGGCACGATCCACACATTCCTGAAGCTCTTTGGCGAAATCCATTTACTCAGTGTCCGGTGTGAAAGGGGTGGTGGCAGCGTCTTCGCTGTCGGAGAGTAGGATCTGCACACGCTGTTCCGCCTGCTGCAATTTAACTTGCCCCTGGCGCGCAAGCTGCACACCGCGTTCGAATTCATTGAGCGCGTCTTCCAGCGGCAAATCGCCACTTTCCAGACGAGTGACAATGTGCTCCAGCTCACTCAGCGCAGTTTCGAAGCTGGCTGGTGCGTCATTTTTCTTCGGCATAGTGAATATTGACTCTCATATTTTCAGCCCCGTCATGGTAGCGGACTCGGGCGGATAAGCAAATAACGCGCAATGTGCACAGGAGCACCGCTATAGTGGTATACTTCCGCGCCTGGATGCAGCCGCGGGTGTGGGCTGCTGTACTCTTTTCCATCACAAGCCTTTACCAGCTTGCCAACGAAACATTGCCGCCATGAAGTTTATCATTAAATTGTTCCCGGAAATCACCATCAAAAGCCAATCTGTGCGTTTGCGCTTTATTAAAATTCTGACCGGAAACATTCGTAACGTTCTTAAGCATTACGACGAAACGCTTGCCGTTGTTCGTCACTGGGATCACGTTGAAGTGCGCGCGAAAGACGAAAACAAGCGTCTGGATATCCGTGATGCCCTGACCCGTATTCCCGGGATCCACCACATTCTGGAAGTTGAAGATGTTCCGTTCACTTCCCTGCACGATATCTTCGAGAAAGCGCTGGTACAGTATCGCGATCAGATCGAAGGCAAATCATTCTGTGTGCGCGTAAAGCGTCGCGGTAAGCATGAATTCAGCTCGATTGAAGCCGAACGCTACGTGGGTGGCGGGCTGAATCAGCACGTTGAGACGGCGCGCGTGAAGCTGACCAACCCGGACGTGACCGTCAATCTGGAAATTGAAAACGATCGTCTGCTGCTGGTCAAAGGCCGCTATGAAGGCATCGGCGGTTATCCGATCGGGACGCAGGAAGATGTGCTGTCGCTGATCTCCGGCGGTTTCGATTCTGGTGTGTCCAGCTATATGTTGATGCGCCGCGGCTGCCGCGTACATTACTGCTTCTTTAATCTGGGCGGTGCGGCGCACGAAATCGGTGTTCGCCAGGTGGCGCATTATCTGTGGAATCGCTTCGGCAGCTCACACCGCGTGCGTTTTGTGGCGATCAACTTTGAGCCAGTGGTCGGCGAAATCCTCGAAAAAGTGGACGACGGCCAGATGGGCGTGGTGCTTAAACGCATGATGATGCGCGCCGCTTCCAAAGTGGCTGAACGCTACGGCGTGCAGGCGCTGGTGACCGGTGAAGCGCTGGGCCAGGTTTCCAGCCAGACGCTGACCAACCTGCGTCTTATTGACAACGTGACCGACACGCTGATCCTGCGTCCGCTGATTTCTCACGATAAAGAGCACATCATCGATCTGGCGCGTAAAATCGGAACGGAAGATTTTGCCCGGACCATGCCGGAATATTGCGGCGTGATCTCGAAAAGCCCAACCGTGAAAGCGGTGAAGGCGAAGATCGAAGCGGAAGAACAAAACTTCGATTTCGATATTCTGGAAAAAGTGGTCGCGGAAGCGTCGAACGTGGATATTCGTGAAATCGCTCAGCAAACCGATCAGGAAGTGGTTGAAGTTGAAACGGTCACCGGTTTTGGCGCTAACGACGTCATTCTGGATATTCGTTCTGGCGATGAACAGGATGACAAACCGCTGAAGGTTGAGGGCGTGGAGGTGGTTTCTCTGCCGTTCTACAAGTTGAGCACCCAATTTGGCGACCTGGATCAGAGCAAAACCTGGCTGCTGTGGTGTGAGCGCGGGGTGATGAGTCGCCTGCAGGCGCTCTATCTGCGCGAACAGGGCTTTACCAACGTGAAGGTTTATCGCCCGTAAGACATGTCCAACGGCGCGCGCTGCGCAAATCAGGCCGGGTAGGGCGAAGTCGCCACCCGGCTTTTTTTTATCTGCAAATCAGTGAGTAATGGTAAAGTAACGATCCGTCAGGAAGCCGCGAGGGTAGCATGCATAAATACCTGGAAATCAAAGAGAAGATAAAAAAGGATATTCTCGAGCAGAAATATAAAATCGGGGAAAGCATTCCGTCCGAGCGCGATCTTGCCAGCGTGTATCACGTGACGCGGGTGACGGTGCAAAAGGCGATGGCGAATCTGGTTCAGGAAGGGTACATCGAGCGCATTCATGGCAAGGGCATGTTTGTGCTGAAAAATACCGCCAGCAATATTTATATTCTCAATAATGAAAAGAGCGACAGCATTCTGGGGTTTTCTCGCGAATTCCAGGGACGGGTGAATGTCACCAGCCGCTTAATCACCTTCACGACTATTCAGGCCGATCCCTCGCTGGCGCAACACCTTGAGATTAAGCCCGGCGACGACGTCTGGTTTATCCGCCGTGTGCGTCTTCTGGATGGTCAACCCGTTCTGGTCGAAGACACTAATATTCCGGTGCAAACGATCGCGGCGATTCCCCAGTCCGTTCTGGAAAAGGGATCGCTGTATGGCTATATCGAAGAGTACACCGGAAAAAAAATTAGCGATGCGGATTCGTTAATCGAAGCGGCACTCTTCGACCGCGAACTGGCCGCGCTGCTGGAGATTACACCGGGGCAGGCGATGCTGAAAATTACGGAAGTCACCCGCCTGAGTGATAAAAAAGCCTTTAACTATTCGATTAGCTACAACCGTGCGGATCTGTTCCGGGTCAAGAATCTACGTATTGAGAGATGACAGGCGCAAGCGCGCCTGTCGGAGCGGTTAAATCTGAGCCGCAGCGGCTTTATCTACCAGCATTTGCACCTGCGGATGGGCTTTCAACAGGGTCGCCGGGATATTCGCGTCAATATCTGAGCGCAGGATTTGCGCTAACACAGGAGCCTTTTTCTCCCCGCTTGCCATCACTACCACTGATTTCGCTGCCAGAATCGTTTTCATCCCCAGGGAAATCCCTTGTTTCACGTCGCGCGCCTGACCAAAGTATTTCACAGAAACAGAGCGGGTGACGTCATCCAGATCGACTACGTGACACTCCGTATCCCGCGCCGCGCCTGGCTCATTAAAGCCGATATGACCATTCATACCGATGCCCAGCACGATGATATCAATGCCCCCGTGGCCCGCGATAAAACGATCGACCCGGCGGCACTCCTGCGCCGGATCGGCTGTTAAGCCGTCAAAGAAGCAGATTTGTTCATCCCGCAACGTCAGGCGGCTGAAGAAATGCCCCCAGACCATCTCACGACAGCTGCCCTTATCGGCTTTTCCCAGCCCCAGCCATTCGTCCAGACCGACAAACGCCGCGCGGGAAAAATCCACTTTCCCTTCTTCGCTGGCACGAACGAGAGCATCAAACACCCCCAGCGGCGTATCGCCCCCGGCAATGCAGATCAGGGCATCCGGTTTGCGCGTAACGGCGTCGATCACACGCTGGGCCACAGTGGCGCTGAGCGTCCGATAATCTTCAACAATTTCAACGTTCATCGCAGTTCCTTAGCGTTTTGTGTATTGCGGTAAATAGGCGTGGTTGACTTCCAGATACTCATCGAGGATCTGCTCGGCAATGGCGGCGGAGGGCACAATGGGGTTGATGCTCAACGCCAGCAGGGCGGTGGCATAGTCTCCGGTGACGGCGGCCTCGACGGTCAGTTCTTCGTAGGCTTTGACGCTCTGGATCAATCCGCGAATTTTCACCGGCAGTCGGCCGTAGGCCAGCGGATGAGCGCCGTTTTTATCAATGACGGCATTGGTTTCCAGGGTGACGTGATCCGGCAGATCTGGCGTCGCGCCATTGTTGACCGTGTTGACCACGTGCACTTCTTTTTTATCGTTGAAAATCGAGCTGATGATGGAGCAAGCCGTGTCGGAGTACCACGCGCCGCCGCGCTGCTCCAGCTCTTTCGGCTTGTGGTTCAGATTCGGATCCTGATAAAGCTCAAACAGTTTGCGCTCGATTTCACGCGTTTGCTCGCCGCGCGTGCCTTTATTCGCCGAATCGCGGATAGCCGTTTCCGTCATTTCGCGGGTCAGGAAGTAATACTTCAGATAGGAGATCGGATACATGTGCAGCGCGCGGGCGAAGCGCGCGGTAAAGCCGATATCCGGGATATTTTTCAGCGAGTTGTTGGCGCTGCCGACAGCCAGTTTTTCAATAAAATCATCGGTGCAATCGTCACCCTTTACGTAAATTTTATCGGCAAAGATCAGATGGTTGAGGCCGATGATACGCGCGTAAATATCCGCTTTGCTGACGTCGTAGGCTTTGGCGATGTCCATCATCATGCTGTTCGCGCCGCTGCAAATCCCGATGGTTTTAATTGCGGAGTGGCGAGTGATGGCTTCGGTCACGATACCCGCCGGGTTAGTGAAGTTGATCAGCCACGCGTTCGGACACCATTTTTCCATCGCCTTGCAGATATCCAGCAGCAAGGGAATGGTGCGCTGCGCTTTCATAAAACCGCCTGGCCCCGTGGTTTCCTGACCCAGCACACCGTATTTCAGCGGGATTTTCTCATCGTTAATGCGCGCATCCAGGAAGCCGACGCGCAGCTGGGTGGTCACAAAATCGGCATCTTTCAGCGCCGCTTCGCGATCCAGCGTCAGGTGAATATTCATCGGAATACACGCTTGTGCCACCATGCGCTGGGCGAGCTTGCCGACAATTTCCAGCTTCTCTCTCCCTTCTTCAATATCCAGCAGGTAAAAATCGGTGACCGGGAGTTCGTCGTAGCGTTTGATAAATCCATCGATCAATTCCGGCGTATAGCTTGAGCCACCACCAATCGTGACAATTTTGAGCTTTTTCATCGTGAATCCTTTTTACAAGATGGGATCGGGGAGTTTTTCGGCTTCACGGCGGGAGTGTTCTTCCGCCGCTTCTGTTTCTAGCTGTTTGCGTTCTGCGAGTTTAAAAAACGGCAGCCAGACGAGGACTGAAATGACAATCGTGCAGGCCGACCAAATCACGGCAGGAATATTGCCTCCGGTGACAAACCAGGCGGCCAAAATCGGCGGCATGGTCCAGGGAATTTGCAGTACCGGGCGGCCAATAATGTCGAAATACATCAGCGCATAGGTCGAAATACAGAGAATCATCGGGGTGAGGGTGAAGGGGATCATCAGTAACGGGTTAAAGACAATCGGGCAGCCAAATATCACCGGCTCATTGATGCAAAATACCGCAGAGGGCAAAGAGAGTTTGCCGACCGATTTATACAGCTTGCTGCGCGAGCGCATCATCGCCATCACTAACCCCAGCGTCGCGCCTGTGCCGCCGAGACACATAAAGACGATATAAAATCCGTCGGCGGTAATGTGCGGAATAGGCTGGTGGTGCAAATAGGCCTGGGTATTTTCGGCGATATATTTCAGGAAGATGGGCGCGGTGATACCAGAGAGCACGTTGTCGCCGTGAATACCGCAACACCACAGCAGCGAGATCAAGAAGATTAACACCAGCATACCGGGGAGCGATCCTAAGCCGGTGACCAGCGGGCTGAGAATCAGCGTAAAGAAGTGATTAATATCGAAGTTAAGAATGACCCGGACGAACCAGATAAGCGCGATCGCCACCGCCGCCGGGATCAGGCTTGCAAAAGACTGCGCGACGGCAGGGGGAACGCCATCGGGCAGTTTAATCACCACATTATGATGAATAAAGAAACGGACAATTTGCACCGTCAGAATCGACAGGATAATGGCGGAGAAAAGCCCGGCGGCGCCCAGATTATCGACATTGAGCTGGTACTTATCGTTAAGCTGGGCCAGTAAAAAGACCACCATCGTAACGATGGCGCAGGTTAAGGCGTTGAGACTGTACTCTTTCGCCAGGTTGTAGCTGATGCCGATGGCCGAAATCAGCCCGATAGCGCCGAAGGTCACGGCAACCGGCGCGCTGAGCTTCTCGGCATAGGGGCCAAGCCAGTCGATCCAGCCCGGAATCGGTAAATTCGCGAGGATCAGAAACAGACTGCCGGTAATGGTAAAGGGGAGCGTCAGGGCGATGCCGTTACGCACTGCCACCAGGATTTTATTTTCACCGACGCGAATCAGGACAGGAATGACTCTGTTCTCAAGAAATGTAATCACATTGCTTACTCCAGAAGAGATTTCTGTTCTTCGCCATTATTCGTTTCCAGACCGCTTTAGTGGGCGAAGTGTTTAACTGGTATATGCCAGTTGAGGTGAGTCTTTCACGGAAGCCTACGGCTGTCAAACCGGGGGGAATGGATGAGGGGAATTCGTATCTAGATGAAAATACACAGGTTTAATTCGTGAAAAAGGGCGCGATGATAATCAGTGTCAGAAAGAAAGATAAGAAGTGTGATTGCCGCCGCAATTATCGGCAGAGAAAATAAAGGCCGGCGCGGGGCCAGCCTGAGGGGAAAATCAGTGCGAGTTTACGCTTCGTAGTAGTTATAGATCCCCGCCGCGATCACCAGCGATGATGCGACTTCATAGGCTTTTTCGCGCCCCACGAGCAAATCGATAATTTTGAGGGCGAAATCAATGGATGTCCCTGGCCCCTGGCTGGTGAGCAGGTTGACTCGCGGGTCCCAGACCACGCGTTTATCGACCCATTGATCCGGAGGAATGCGGTCTTTCAGGGCGGGGAAACCGGTCATATTGCCGATCGGGAAAATCTGATGAGGAATCAGCACGGTTCCCGCCGCGGCGCAAATAGTGGCGACCAGACGCCCGGAAAGATGAAACTGCCTGACGGTTTCGACCAGCAGCGGACTGTCGCGAAAACACTCTGCGCCTTTCAGGCCGCCCGGCAGTACGATGACGTCGTAATCGCCATCAGCCACTTCTACCAGCGGTGCATCAGCCAGAATTTTCACGCCGCGCGAGCAGGTGATCGCCAGATTGCCGTCGCTTGCCACGCTGGCCGTGGTGACGTTAATTCCGCCGCGCACCAGTAAATCAATGGTGGTGACGGCTTCAGTCTCTTCGCTACCAGGGGCGAGGCATACCAGTGCCGACGCGCTCATACTCATTCTCCTTACGTTTTACCATGTCATACAGGCGGGCATTTTCCGGTACGCTGATGCCGTGCGTTCTGGCTCGTCTGAGCAGATAGCCCGTGATGTAGTCGATTTCGGTATGCCGCAGTGCGCGGATATCCTGCAGCATCGACGACATATTTTCTGCCGTGCTTTCAATGACCTGCTCGACATAATAGCGTACATCTTCCGTGGAGGTATGTATGCCTTCGCGCTCAATCACTGCGGCCAGTTCGGCACACAGGGCCGCCACTTCCACGGGATGGTTTTTAAGCTCGCCATTCGGGCAATTCCACAGCGCCGTTAGCGGGTTGATAACACAGCTCACCGCCAGCTTACGCCACAGCTGTGGACGGATATTATTGTGCCAGGCGACGTCAGGAAGCACTTTTTGCAGAACGTCTGCCAGGTAGCTATAGTCGCCGTCCTGCTCGCGCGCCGGACCAATATGGGTGACACCGCTGGCGACGTGAACAATGATGTTACCGTCGCGACGGGCCGCCTGAGTGGTGGTGGCCATCAGCAGGGGCTGATGGATGGATTTTAGTTCGTCGATAGTTCCCATGCCGTTATGCAACAGCAAAATTGGCGTGGTGCGAGGAAGGATAGCCGCCAGCGATTTGACCGCATCAGAGACCTGCCAGGCCTTTAGTGTGACCAGCAGCAGATCGCTCTTCGCCAGAAAATCCGGGTCGTTGGCGGTGAGCGATTCGTTAAAGAGACTGCCATCTTCATTAATCAGGTTTACACTGCAATACGGCTGGGCAACGCGCAGCCAGCCTTGTACCTCGTGTCCATGTTTGCACAATGCGGTGAGCCAAAGTTGGCCAAGGGCTCCGCATCCGAGCACAGTAATTTTCATTGTTCCTCCTCACCTGCAACTGCGCCAGGCGTATCGCTTAAGTATAGCGCCGTCAGCTAAGCTTCTGTTGAGTTATGCTTCGTTGCGGGTATTATGCAACGCAACAAAAGTGAAGGGAGAAGAAAAGATGCCATCTTTCGATATTGTTTCAGAAGTTGATATCCAGGAAGTCCGTAACGGCGTTGATAACGCAAGCCGTGAAGTTGAGTCACGTTTCGATTTTCGTGGCGTTGAGGCTAGTTTTGAGCTGAACGACGCAAATAAGACCATTAAGGTGTTGAGTGAGTCTGATTTCCAGGTCAACCAGCTGCTTGATATTCTGCGCGCGAAGCTGTTAAAACGCGGCATTGAAGGGACTTCCCTCGATGTGCCGGAAGAGTTTGTACACAGCGGCAAAACCTGGTTTGTGGAAGCGAAACTCAAGCAGGGCATTGAGAGCGCGATGCAGAAGAAAATCGTAAAGCTTATCAAAGACAGTAAGCTGAAAGTGCAGGCGCAAATCCAGGGTGAAGAGATTCGTGTCACCGGCAAAGCGCGCGATGACCTGCAGTCTGTTATGGCGCTGGTACGTGGCGGCGATTTGGGACAACCGTTCCAGTTTAAAAACTTCCGCGATTAATACGAAAATGCCCGGTTTAACCGGGCATTTTTTCAGGCTTTTATCGCCTGCTCAACTTCAAAGCGATTGGTCAGTTTGCTGTCTATTTTGACGTACGCGCTGCGCTCCTCCGGTACGATAAACACTTCGCTTATCCCCTCCGTCGCTTCCAGGCGCTGTTTCAGTGCATCGCTGATTTCAACATCCTCCGGGATTTCAACCCGCAGACTGCTGACATAACGCGGCTCTTTCATGGTGCTGGCCACCAGCAGCCAGACCATCGCCAGCAGCGCGCCGGCCAAAAATACGGTTTGAGAATCAAACAATCCGTCGACCCAGCCGCCGAGCGAACCGCCAATGGCCACGCCAAGAAACTGGCTGGTGGAGTATATCCCCATCGCCGTTCCTTTATAGCCCGCGGGTGATTCTTTGCTGATCAGCGACGGCAGCAGGGCTTCCATCAAGTTGAAAGCAAGGAAGAACAGCTGTACGCCCAGGACCAGCTCCCAGAAGTGCGGGCCGGAGCCCCACAGCACAATTTCTGCGATTAATAACAGCGCCACGCAGCCGAGGAATACGCGCTTCATGCGGCGTTTTACTTCGGCGTAGATGATAAACGGTACGACGGAGACGAAAGAGATCAGCATCGTCACCAGATAAATTTTCCAGTGCTCAGCAGCCGGGAATCCGGCAGCAGCCAGTTGGCCGGGCAGGGCAACGAACGTGGACATCAACAGGATGTGCAAACACATAATGCCGAAGTTCAGCTTCAGCAATCGCGGCTCGACAATGACCTTGCTAAAGCAGCCTTTGACCATGCCTGACTCGCGGTTCAGCACATGGTTTTTGCTGTCCGGCACGACCCAAATCGTCAGCGCAATGCCGATCGTCGCCAGCACGGCAATCATCCAGAACAGGGCATTGAGACCCAGTTTATGAGTAATGATCGGCCCAAGCACCATCGCGATAGCAAAGGTGACGCCGAAACTGACGCCAATAAACGCCATCGCTTTGGTGCGATTCTGTTCGCGGGTTAAATCGGACAGCAGCGCCATCACCGCAGCGGCAATGGCGCCAGAACCTTGCAGGGCACGGCCCAGAATAATGCCCCAGATAGAGTCCGACAGAGCAGCAATGACGCTACCGAGAACAAAAATGAGCAACCCGCCGACAATCAGCGGCTTTCGGCCCACGCGATCGGAGAGCAAGCCAAAGGGAATCTGAAAGATAGCCTGCGCCAGACCGTAAATCCCGATCGCCAGACCGATAAGCGCTTCGCTGGCACCCTGCAGAGCCATACCATACGTGGTCAGAACAGGCAGGACCATAAACATGCCGAGCATGCGCAGTGAGAAAACAGTCCCTAAACCCCAGGTCGCGCGCAGTTCGCCTGGTGTCATTTTATAATCGTTCATTACCACCTCAGTTCAAAAGCAGACACTAGTGTAGTGTGGGGAGGGGACGGGGTAAACAAAGGGTTATTTAACAAATATTACATGCGTGATTAATGAGTTCAGCGAATAAAAAAGGGTGCCGAAGCACCCTTTTTTTGGTCTGTGATTTCTTACCAGACGTAAGTCAGCAGACTATGTGAATCCGGCACCATAAAGTCCACGGACATCATGACGGACAGTGAAGTGATGGCGACAATGGAGAACACAAACAGCTTACGTGCCCAGACTTTGTCATCTTCCACTTTGTAACCGCGCAGCGCCATGCCGAGCCACCAGACGCTCACCGCAGCAGCCACGACCAGATATTTATATCCGGCGTAACCACCCAGAGAGAGCATCAGCGTCGCCACGGCAAAGGCGATGATGTACAGCGTGATGTGATTCTTGGCAACTGAAATGCCTTTTACAACCGGCAGAACCGGGATGTTCGCTGCCTGATAATCCTTAAAGCGGAAAATCGCAATGGCGTAGGAGTGCGGCATCTGCCACAGGCTAAAGATAGCCAGCAGGATAAGCGCACCGCTGTCGAACTGATTCGTGACGGCGCAGTAGCCAATCACCGGCGGCGCAGCACCGGAGAGAGAACCAATCAGCGTACCGTAGACGGAGTGGCGCTTCATATACAGGCTGTAAATGCCCACATAGACCACAAACCCCATCACCCCCAGCCAGCAGGCCAGAGGATTGGCGCCAAACCACAGCAGCATAAAGCCAGCAAAGCCCAGCAAGGTGGCGTACACCAGCGAGACGGCAGGAGACATCAGGCCTTTGACAAGCACCCGATTCTTGGTCCTTTCCATCTTCCTGTCGATATCCATGTCGATGTAGTTGTTAAATACACAACCGGACGCAACCACCAGTGACACCCCAATCAGCGTGGATGCAAAGAGGGTGTAGTCAATGCTGCCCTTAGAGGCCAGCAGGAACCCTCCGATCACGGAGATCAGGTTGCCAAAGATGATGCCTGGTTTCGTTACTTGCAGGTATTGCTTAAACATACTCGCCGCTCTTAGTGAACCATCATGTTGTAGTTCAGGTTCCACATGATCCAGATGGAACCGACTACAAGGATAGCGATGATAATCACGGTAAAGATAAAGGCCGTCATGTTCCAGCCCTCATCGGATTTGGTGTTCATGTGCAGGAAGCAAACCAGATGCACCAGAATCTGAACCACAGCGGTCACCAGGATAGTACCCAGAATAGCCGCGTGAGAAGCAGAACCGCTCATCACCATCCAGAACGGGATCACCGTCAGGATGATCGACAGGATAAAACCTGTCATGTAGGTTTTTACGCTACCGTGGGAAGCGCCATGATCGTTAGTGTGACTCATTACATCGCCCCCATCAGATAGACAACCGAGAACACGCAGATCCACACCACGTCCAGGAAGTGCCAGAACAGGCTCAGACACATGATACGGGTGCGGTTAGTATTGGTCAGGCCACGACGATAAACCTGGAACATCAGCACTGCCATCCAGATAAGACCCGATGTCACGTGCAGACCGTGAGTCCCGACCAGCGCGAAGAACGCCGACAGGAAGCCACTGCGATCCGGGCCCATGCCTTCAGCAATCAGGTGATGGAATTCATAGATTTCCATCCCGATAAAGCCAGCACCAAACAGCCAGGTCAACGCCAGCCAGGAGACAACCTGGCTCTTGTTGTTCTTGTACATGGCGATAGCCGCCATGCCGTAGGTGATGGAGCTGAACAGCAGCAGTGCGGTTTCTACCAGAACGAACGGCAGTTCGAAAATGTCTTTGCCGGTCGGGCCGCCTGCAGTGCCGTTCACCAGAACGGCATAGGTCGCGAACAGACAGCAAAACAGAATGCAGTCGCTCATCAGGTAGATCCAGAAACCGAAGACTTTCATCGGTCCTGTATCGTGGTGCGCGTGGTCATGCGCATGGGCAGTTGAGTGCGCCAAAGTATCAGTTGCCATTTTTCAGCCCCGCTTTAGAAATCTCATCGAAATGCTGGTTTTCCAGTTTTTCGACTTCACGGACTGGTACGTAGTAGTCCACGTCCTCGTCAAAGCTCTTCACAATCCAGCTAATGATCACGCCAGCGAAGCTCGCGATCGCTAGCCACCAGATGTGCCAGATCATGGCGAAGCCAAATACCGTAGCGAAAGCGGCAATAACAATGCCCGCGCCGCTGTTTTTCGGCATGTGGATCTCTTCGTAATGCTCAGGTTGCTTGTACGCTTCGCCTTTTTCTTTCATTTCCCAGAATGCGTCGCGCTCATGGATCTGCGGCACAATGGCAAAGTTATAGAACGGAGGCGGGGAAGAGGTTGCCCACTCCAGCGTACGGCCACCCCATGGGTCACCGGTCAGGTCACGGTTCTGCTCGCGGTCGCGAATAGACACGTAGAACTGAATCAGCTGACATGCGATACCCATTGCAATCAGTACCGCACCACAGGCTGCAACAACCAGCATCGGGTGGAACTGAGGATCAATCTGCTGGCTCAGGCGACGGGTCATCCCCATGAAGCCCAGCACGTACAGCGGCATGAATGCGACGAAGAAGCCAACGATCCACAGCCAGAATGCGCGTTTACCCCAGGTTTCGTTCAGCGTGAAGCCAAACGCTTTTGGCCACCAGTAGGTTACGCCAGCGAAGCAGCCGAAGACGACGCCGCCGATGATAACGTTATGGAAGTGCGCAATCAGGAACAGACTGTTGTGCAGAACAAAGTCAGCACCTGGTACCGCCAGCAGAACGCCGGTCATACCACCCACAGAGAAGGTGACGATGAAGCCGATGGTCCACAGCATGGCTGAGTGAAACACAATACGGCCCTGGTACATGGTGAACAGCCAGTTGAAGATCTTCACCCCTGTCGGGATGGCGATAATCATGGTGGTAATACCGAAGAAGGCGTTTACGTTCGCGCCCGCACCCATGGTGAAGAAGTGGTGCAGCCAAACGATGAACGACAGGACGGTAATACACACGGTTGCCCACACCAGAGAGGTGTAACCAAACAGGCGTTTACGCGAGAAGGTTGCGGCGATTTCGGAGAACACACCGAAGACCGGCAGAACCAGGATGTACACTTCCGGGTGACCCCATGCCCAAATCAGGTTGATGTACATCATCATGTTGCCGCCCATATCATTGGTGAAGAAATGGGTGCCCAGATAACGATCCAGGGTCAGCAACGCGACGGTAACCGTCAGAATTGGGAATGACGCGATAATCAGGATGTTGGCGCACAGAGATGCCCAGGTAAATACTGGCATCTTGAACATGGTCATGCCTGGGGCACGCATCTTGATAATGGTCACGAAGAAGTTAATACCGGTCAGGGTCGTACCGATACCGGAGAGCTGAATCGCCCAAATCCAGTAATCGACGCCTACGCCTGGACTGTATTCAATTCCCGATAGCGGCGGATAAGCCAGCCAGCCGGTCTGTGCGAATTCGCCCACACCCAGTGACAGGTTAACCAGGATAACGCCGACAACTGTGAACCAGAAGCTCAGGTTGTTCAGGAACGGGAACGCGACGTCGCGCGCGCCGATTTGCAGCGGCACAACCACGTTCATCAGACCGATAACCAGCGGCATCGCCACGAAGAAGATCATGATCACGCCGTGCGCGGTAAAGATCTGGTCGTAGTGGTGCGGCGGCAAGAAGCCCGCTTCACCTGCCGAAGCAAGTGCCTGCTGGCTACGCATCATAATCGCATCGGCAAAGCCACGAATTAACATGACGATACCGACGATGCAGTACATGATGCCGAGTTTTTTGTGGTCAACCGAAGTCAGCCACTCATTCCACAGGTAGCTCCACTTACCGAAGTAAGTAATCAGGCCGAGTAAGGCCGCGCCACCAATGATAATTGCAGCAATCGTAACCACGATAATAGGTTCATGGTACGGAACTGCATCCAGTGTCAATTTTCCGAACATTTTCTTCCTCGGCCCCTTAGTGAGAGGTTTCCGCGTGGCTCATGTCCATGCCTTCCATACCTTCGTGCGAGCTGTGCTCACCTTCTGGTTGAGTCATGTTCATGCTCTTGCCGTGGTCCATAAATTTGCCAATAACATCTTTGAACAAATCGGGTTTCACGTTAGAGAAGTATTCCACCTTGTTGTATTCGCTAGGTGTCGCCACTTTATCGAATGCCGCCATGTCAGACATGGTGTTTTGTGACTGCTTCGCTTTAGCGACCCACTGGTCGAATGCGGCGCGGTCCGGCGTTGCGATAGCTTTGAACTTCATACCAGAGAAGCCCGGGCCACTATAGCTGGCGGAGATACCATCGTAGGTGCCTGCTTCATTCGCGATCAGGTGCAGGTTAGTCTGCATACCGGCCATCGCGTAGATCTGGCTGCCCAGACGCGGAATAAAGAAGGAGTTCATCACGGAGTTAGAGGTCACTTTGAACTGCACCGGAGTGTTCGCCGGGAAGGCGATTTCATTCACGGTAGCAATGCCCTGTTCCGGATAGATGAAGAACCATTTCCAGTCCATGGAGACCACTTCGATGGTAATCGGTTTTTCATCGTGAACCAGCGGTTTGCTAGGCTCAAGTGCGTGAGTGGTTTTCCATGTCAGCACGGCAAGGAACAGGATGATCAGAATAGGAACCGTCCAGACCACAGCTTCCACTTTATTGGAGTGTGACCAGTTAGGGCTATACTTCGCATCTTTATTGCTCGCACGGTACTTCCAGGCGAAACCAACAGCCATCAAAATGGCAGGAATGACGACGATCATCATCAGGCCAAAGGCCGTCAGAATCAGCGAGCGTTGTTCCAGTCCAATCTGTCCTTTGGGGTCCAGAAGCGCAGAATCACAGCCACTGAGTAAAAAAGTGCCTGCAAATAACGACAACCATCCCAAACCTTTATTGTATTTCCTAAGTGTCATTTAACGACCTCAATTCCACGGGGACCTGGTGGCGTTTAAAGTGTGGGGGCATTTTACGGGAAGGTTACATTACTGTAAACATCATTAGCCCTGTGTCAGGAAGGTGTTACCGGGTTCTGCCGCACGTGTCACATGTGTTGCAAATTATGTCTATTCTTAAGACAGAAGCCCCATGTGGCGCGAGTTATAACGAAAGGGCGTACAAGGATACCCTAAAAGGGGCAATTGGTATAACCATTGCTAAAAATACACAAATAATTAACAATTAAGCATCAATAAAAAGACAATTAAAGAACGGAAATTTAATCTTGGTAAGGCTGAATCGTTTAATGAAAAATAGCGAAGCAGTGTAGGTTCCAATAATTTCCGGAAGCTATCCAGCACAAAACAACAAATATTTTTTTTCATCGCAGCCCGTTATTTTGACGTTATAATTTACAAGCGTGATTACAACGGAAAATAACCGTTCGGTTTTTGCTTCAGGTCATCCGGGTTTTGCGCAGCGCCAGATAATCGAGGATGCCACCGGTGACAATTCCGCTCACAGCCAGCAGCCCGCCGACATCCAGTAACAGGGCGTCGAAGGGAAGCTCAAGAGATGTCGATGCACTGATAATGAGCATCACCAGCCACAGCGCCAGCATCAGACAACCCGCCATCAGTAAACGCAGTGCAAAACGGTAGGCGCTCTGGAATTCCGTACGCGGCATAAAATGATCTGTTTGCTGGGTATATTCCAGCGTCCGGCGACACACCAGCAGGAGTAATATTCCGGGAACGGCAGCAAAGACCGAGAAGAGATAAAACGTCGGCCAGCCGTGCGCTTCGACAAACCAGCCCGCGATAGGACCAACATAGACACGCCCCACGGCAGAAAGCGCGGAAAGCAGAGCAAACTGAGTGGCAGAGAAAGACTTATTACAGAGCGTCATGAGCAACGCCACAAACGCCGCCGTCCCCATCCCCCCGCATAAGTTTTCAAAAAATACCGCAGTGGCCATGCTGATCATCTGTTTGTCTGTGATGGACAGCAGCCAGTAACCGGCATTAGAAATGCCCTGTAAAATACCGAAGATCAGCAGTGCGCGGAATAGCGTCAGGCGCTGCATCAATACACCGCCATAGAGAGCGCCAATAATCGTCGCAAACAAGCCCAGCGTTTTGTTCACCATGCCCACTTCACCGGCATCGAATCCGACGCCCCTGATGAGGAAGGTGGTGGTCAGGCTCATGGCAAACGCATCGCCAAGCTTGTAAAGGACGATCAGCAATAAAATCAACCAGGCATTATTGCGCCCGAAGAAGTCCCGCAGCGGTTCGGCAACGGCCTGCTCCAGAGAGCGTGGTACGGGGATGACATCGCTGGGTTCCGGGGCGAAAAAAGTGGCGATAATACATGGCAACAGCAGGGCGGCCATTAGCCAGTACATCCCCTGCCAGCCGAGATACCTGTCGGCGAGCCACAGGGCTAATCCGCCGGAAACCAGCATCCCCAGCCGATAGCCCAGAACGCTGATTGCAGCACCCGCGCCCCGTTCTTCAGCGGGTAATACGTCCGTTTTCCAGGCATCAAAAACGATATCCTGCGAAGCAGAGCAAAAGGCAATGACAACGGCCAGCGCGGCCATCCAGCGCAATTGTGATGCCGGTTCCAGGAAGCCCATTGCGGCAATCGCCAGCAACAGCAGCACCTGGGTCATGACTAACCAGCCCCGACGACGCCCTAAAAACGGCGGGGTATAGCGGTCCATCACCGGCGACCACAGAAACTTAAAGACGTAAGCCTGACCGACCAGCGAGAAGAAACCGATCGTTTTGAGATCGATATTCTCAACCGTCATCCACGCCTGAAGCGTGCCGGAAGTGAGGGCCAGAGGTAAACCGGAGGCGAAACCCAGGATCAGCAGAATCGCTGATTTAGGTTGCTGGAAAATGCGTAAATAGTGACTGGACATGAGTGTCTGAAACTGACCCGGCGAAGTGCCGGGTCAGCGTGCAGAATTAACGTGCGTTCTGCTTGATGAATTCGTGAATGCTGGTGTCCTGCGCCATATCGGCGATGGTATCGGTCAGCACGCTATTGACGGCGTCAGCAATGTTTTTGTTTGACGCCTGGAACGCGCCTTCAATCGTGTAGCTCGCGCGGTAGTTCTTGTTCATCTTGTTGCCGTTTTTGGCTGTCGCGATGATAGCAATATCCGCTTTCGTGGCGATGTTATAACGCACGTTACCCTGAGAAACATCGGCGTACAGATTGTTGACGATGATTTGCAGATCAACGGCACCGCTTGGGCCAACCATATAGCCACGCGCAGTCATCTGTTTCTCCAGCACTTCCTGCAGCAGGAAGCGCAGGTCGCGGGATGCCGTCAATGTAACCTGTTGATTGTCACGAGTGACTTTTGCCAGTGCTTGATCCTGACGCTGATCGGCCCCGTTAATACTCACGGTGACACCCATCAGACTTGGATCCTGCTGCGGCAGACTAATTTTCGGGGAGACATCAATGGTGGTGGGTGGAGTGGCACAGCCAGCCAGCATGAAAAGCGCTACCAACGGAAAGAAGAGTTTTTTTAACATTTCAGATTCTCAACGAGTCGTAAGCATTTATAGACAAAATTTGCCGCCATCATAACATCGCCAACGGCAAGGGGAAGTGGTCAACGCATGTAAATTCATCGTCTTGTCTGAAATCTGACCACACTTTACGTTTTCTCCGGACACAAGAGGTAAAACGCATGAGTGTGAGAGTGGACTTCATCCGTTTGAATGAGTAAATCAGACGAAAGCTAAATAATTGTTGTCATGTTGTAATGGGAGCGGTAAAAGCGGCTAATATTTAAAGGGATGGGTGACATCTCAGCGTTGTCGGAGGAGTAATTTCATGATGATACGTGAACAGATCGAAGAAAAACTAAGGACAGCGTTTAACCCCGTGTTCCTCGAAGTTGTCGACGAGAGCTACCGTCACAATGTGCCGGCGGGCTCTGAAAGCCACTTCAAAGTGGTGTTAGTGAGCGATCGCTTCGCGGGAGAACGCTTTCTCAATCGTCACCGTATGATCTACGGAACGCTGACGGAAGAACTCTCCACCACCGTGCACGCATTGGCTCTGCACACCTACACCATTAAGGAGTGGGAAGGGCTACAGGATACCGTTTTCGCCTCTCCACCTTGTCGAGGTGCGGGAAGCATCGCATAACCATTGCTGGTTGCAAACGCTGGAGTTTTTCCAGTATGTTGCATACAGAATGACGTCAAGACGGCCTGCGGGCCGTTTTGTTTTGTCTGCGTTTTGAGCGTGTGGGGCGAATTTTAGACCAAATAGGGTCCAAATTTGTGAAAAAAGCCGCAGCCTGATACCCCAACCGTTCTCGACTCACCCAAGTGATGCCGCTATAATGCCGCGTCTTAATGAATGTCTTCGGGATGATTCTGGCGACAGGGAATGTGTATCTGCTATAAGTGAGCATCCCGGTATTGCGAGACAAATTCAGAGTTGACCGAGCACTGTGATTTTTTTGAGGTAACAAGATGCAAGTTTCAGTTGAAACCACTCAAGGCCTTGGCCGCCGTGTAACGATTACTATCGCTGCTGACAGCATCGAAACTGCTGTGAAAAGCGAGCTGGTCAACGTAGCAAAAAAAGTACGTATTGACGGCTTCCGTAAGGGAAAAGTACCGATGAATGTCGTTGCTCAGCGTTATGGCGCTTCTGTACGCCAGGACGTGCTGGGTGACCTGATGAGCCGCAACTTTATTGATGCCATCATCAAAGAAAAAATCAATCCAGCTGGCGCACCGACCTACGTTCCGGGCGAATACAAACTGGGCGAAGACTTCACCTACTCTGTAGAGTTTGAAGTTTACCCGGAAGTTGAGCTGAAAGGTCTGGAAACCATCGAAGTTGAAAAACCAATCGTTGAAGTGACCGACACTGACGTTGACGGCATGCTGGATACCCTGCGTAAGCAGCAGGCGAACTGGAAAGACAAAGACGGCGCTGTTGATGCAGAAGATCGTGTCACCATCGACTTCTCCGGCTCCGTTGATGGCGAAGAGTTCGAAGGCGGCAAAGCCTCTGACTTCGTACTGGCGATGGGCCAGGGTCGTATGATCCCAGGCTTCGAAGACGGTATCAAAGGCCACAAAGCGGGCGAAGAGTTCACTATCGACGTGACCTTCCCGGAAGAATACCACGCTGAAAACCTGAAAGGGAAAGCAGCGAAGTTCGTTATCAACCTGAAAAAAGTTGAAGAGCGCGAACTGCCAGAACTGACTGAAGAATTCATCAAACGTTTCGGCGTGGAAGATGGTTCTGTAGCGGGTCTGCGTGCTGAAGTTCGTAAAAACATGGAACGCGAGCTGAACGGCGCTGTGCGTAACCGTGTGAAGTCTCAGGCTATCGAAGGTCTGGTAAAAGCGAACGAAATCGACGTTCCAGCAGCACTGATTGACAGCGAAATCGACGTTCTGCGTCGCCAGGCTGCGCAGCGCTTTGGTGGCAACCAGCAGCAAGCGCTGGAACTGCCTCGTGAGCTGTTCGAAGAGCAGGCTAAACGCCGCGTTGTTGTTGGTCTGCTGTTGGGCGAAGTGATTCGTACCCACGAGCTGAAAGCTGACGAAGAGCGCGTTAAAGGCCTGATCGAAGAGATGGCTTCTGCATACGAAGATCCAAGCGAAGTTGTTGAGTTCTACGGAAGCAACAAAGAGCTGATGGACAACATGCGCAACGTAGCCCTGGAAGAGCAGGCTGTTGAAGCGGTTCTGGCTAAAGCAAAAGTGTCTGAAAAAGCCACTTCTTTCAACGAACTGATGAACCAGCAGGCGTAATTCTGCCCCAACGGTTTAAAGTTTGAACGAAAACCCGTTGCCTTCTGGTGACGGGTTTTTTTTATTACAGTAATAGTCCAGGAAGAGTGCTAAAACGCCCTTTCAGTGTTAGCGTAACAGCAAAAGATTGTTATGCTTGAAATATGGCGATGCCGTCCCCATAAGTGTGTAATCACATGAATGAGACTGGCTGATAATCCGTCCATAAGGTTACAATCAGTACAGCAGGTATTTTCCAATTTTTATCCAGGAGACGGAAATGTCATACAGTGGCGAACGAGATAACTTTGCACCCCATATGGCTCTGGTGCCAATGGTTATTGAACAGACCTCTCGCGGTGAACGTTCTTTTGATATCTATTCCCGTCTGCTCAAGGAGCGCGTTATCTTTCTGACAGGCCAGGTGGAAGACCACATGGCAAACCTGATCGTGGCGCAGATGCTGTTTCTGGAAGCGGAAAACCCGGAAAAAGACATTTACCTGTATATTAACTCCCCTGGCGGTGTGATCACTGCCGGGATGTCGATTTATGACACCATGCAGTTCATTAAACCTGACGTCAGCACCATTTGTATGGGGCAGGCGGCATCCATGGGGGCGTTCCTGCTTACTGCAGGCGCGAAGGGCAAGCGTTTCTGCCTGCCGAATTCCCGCGTGATGATTCACCAGCCGCTGGGCGGATACCAGGGCCAGGCGACAGATATCGAGATCCATGCGCGTGAAATCCTGAAGGTGAAAGGGCGCATGAATGAACTTATGGCGCAACACACGGGTCAATCACTTGAGCAGATCGAGCGTGATACCGAGCGCGATCGCTTCCTCTCCGCATCAGAGGCAGTAGAGTACGGCTTAGTCGACTCGATTTTGACCCATCGTAATTGATGCCCACGGCGCGAGTGTGCCGCTATAATAATGTAGGGCGGCACTTTGCTTTATGGCGACTTGCGTCTGAGAATGGCATTTGCGTCGTCATGTGCGGCACAAAGAACTTAAAAAGAGGTTTGGACTCATGACAGATAAACGCAAAGATGGTTCGGGCAAATTGCTGTACTGCTCTTTTTGCGGCAAAAGCCAGCATGAAGTGCGAAAACTGATTGCCGGGCCGTCCGTGTATATCTGCGACGAATGTGTCGATTTATGTAACGACATCATCCGCGAAGAGATTAAAGAAGTAGCGCCTCATCGTGAGCGCAGCGCGTTGCCGACTCCGCACGAGATTCGTCATCATCTTGATGATTACGTTATCGGTCAGGAGCCGGCGAAAAAAGTGCTGGCCGTTGCGGTGTACAACCACTACAAACGACTGCGTAATGGCGATACCAGCAACGGTGTGGAGCTGGGCAAAAGTAACATTTTGCTGATCGGTCCAACCGGTTCTGGTAAAACCTTGCTGGCTGAAACGCTGGCGCGCTTGCTGGATGTCCCGTTCACCATGGCTGATGCCACCACGCTGACCGAAGCAGGTTATGTGGGTGAGGACGTTGAAAACATCATCCAGAAACTGCTGCAGAAATGCGATTACGATGTGCAGAAGGCCCAGCGCGGTATCGTTTATATTGATGAGATCGATAAGATCTCCCGTAAATCCGATAACCCGTCTATCACCCGTGACGTCTCGGGTGAAGGTGTGCAGCAGGCCCTGTTGAAACTTATCGAAGGTACGGTTGCTGCTGTTCCACCTCAGGGCGGGCGTAAACATCCGCAGCAGGAATTCTTGCAGGTTGATACCTCTAAGATTCTGTTCATCTGCGGTGGTGCGTTTGCGGGGCTGGACAAAGTGATCGCTAACCGTGTTGAAACCGGCTCCGGCATTGGTTTTGGCGCCACGGTGAAAGCGAAATCCGAAAAAGCGAACGAAGGCGAACTGCTGTCTCAGGTTGAGCCAGAAGATTTGATCAAGTTTGGTCTGATTCCTGAGTTCATCGGCCGTCTGCCAGTCGTGGCAACCCTGAACGAACTGAGTGAAGACGCGCTGATTCAGATCCTGAAAGAGCCGAAAAATGCGCTGACCAAGCAGTATCAGGCGCTGTTTAATCTGGAAGGCGTTGATCTGGAATTCCGCGACGAAGCGTTAATCGCCATCGCCAAAAAAGCAATGATCCGTAAAACCGGGGCGCGTGGTTTGCGCTCAATCGTTGAAGCTGCGCTGCTTGATACCATGTACGATTTACCGTCCATGGAAGATGTCGAGAAAGTGGTGATTGACGAGTCTGTTATCAGTGGCCAAACCAAGCCACTGCTGATTTACGGTAAACCAGAAGCTCAACAAGCATCTGGCGAATAATTCGCCAAATCATACAAGCAGTTAATCAAAAAGGGGGGATTTTATCTCCCCTTTTATTTTTCCGTATTCATAGCGTTGAATGTGTGGGAAACATCCCCATATACTGGTTACATGTTAATGGTTGTGTGAAGCACAGTTGCATGACCTGCTTACCTGGCGGACACTAAACTAAGAGAGAGCTCTATGAATCCTGAGCGTTCTGAACGCATTGAAATCCCCGTATTGCCGCTGCGCGATGTGGTGGTTTATCCGCACATGGTCATACCCTTATTTGTAGGGCGGGAAAAATCTATCCGTTGCCTTGAAGCCGCCATGGATCATGATAAAAAAATCATGCTGGTTGCGCAGAAAGAAGCATCAACGGATGAGCCGGGTGTAAATGATCTTTTCACCGTCGGGACCGTGGCCTCTATTTTACAAATGCTGAAGCTGCCTGATGGTACCGTTAAGGTGCTGGTAGAAGGCTTGCAGCGTGCGCGTATCACTACGCTTTCTGATGATGGCGAACATTTCTCTGCTAAGGCGGAGTATCTGGAGTCCCCGCAACTCGATGAGCGCGAGCAGGAAGTGCTGGTACGCACTGCGATTAGCCAGTTTGAAGGCTATATCAAGCTGAACAAGAAAATTCCACCAGAAGTGCTGACGTCGCTCAATAGCATCGACGACCCTGCGCGCCTGGCGGATACCATCGCTGCACACATGCCGCTCAAGCTGGCTGACAAGCAGTCTGTGCTGGAGATGTCCGACGTCAATGAACGTCTGGAATATCTGATGGCGATGATGGAGTCCGAAATCGATCTGCTGCAGGTTGAGAAACGTATTCGCAACCGCGTTAAAAAGCAGATGGAGAAATCCCAGCGCGAGTACTATCTGAACGAGCAAATGAAAGCCATTCAGAAAGAGCTCGGCGAGATGGACGACGCGCCAGACGAAAACGAAGCGCTGAAGCGTAAGATCGACGCGGCGAAAATGCCGAAAGAGGCAAAAGAGAAAGCCGAAGCAGAACTGCAGAAGCTGAAAATGATGTCTCCGATGTCGGCTGAAGCGACCGTTGTTCGCGGCTATATCGAATGGATGGTTCAGGTTCCGTGGAACGCCCGCAGCAAGGTGAAGAAAGACCTGCGTCAGGCGCAAGAAATCCTCGATACCGACCATTACGGTCTGGAACGCGTTAAAGACCGTATTCTTGAGTATCTCGCGGTTCAGAGCCGTGTGAACAAGCTGAAAGGCCCGATTCTGTGCCTGGTAGGGCCTCCTGGTGTGGGTAAAACCTCGCTTGGTCAGTCCATTGCCAAAGCCACCGGACGTAAATACATCCGTATGGCGCTCGGCGGCGTGCGTGATGAAGCGGAAATTCGCGGCCACCGTCGGACGTACATCGGCTCTATGCCGGGTAAACTGATCCAGAAAATGGCGAAAGTGGGGGTTAAAAACCCGCTGTTCCTGCTCGATGAGATCGACAAAATGTCTTCTGACATGCGTGGCGATCCGGCGTCAGCTTTACTGGAAGTTCTTGATCCAGAACAGAACGTCGCGTTCAGCGATCACTATCTGGAAGTGGACTACGATCTTAGCGATGTGATGTTTGTGGCGACATCCAACTCCATGAACATCCCGGCTCCGCTGCTGGATCGTATGGAAGTGATTCGTCTGTCTGGCTATACCGAAGACGAAAAACTGAACATTGCTAAACGCCATCTGTTGTCGAAACAAATTGAGCGTAATGCGCTGAAAGAGAGCGAAATTACGGTCGACGATAGCGCGATTATCAGCATTATTCGTTACTACACGCGTGAAGCGGGTGTCCGTAGTCTGGAGCGTGAAATCTCCAAGTTGTGCCGTAAGGCGGTTAAACAGCTTCTGCTGGATAAAACCCTGAAGCACATTGAGATTAACGGCGACAATTTGCACGAATATCTGGGCGTACAGCGCTTTGATTATGGCCGTGCCGATAATGAAAACCGCGTTGGCCAGGTGACGGGTCTGGCATGGACGGAAGTGGGCGGCGATCTGCTGACCATTGAAACCGCCTGTGTACCGGGTAAAGGCAAACTGACCTACACCGGTTCTCTGGGCGAAGTGATGCAGGAGTCGATCCAGGCGGCGTTGACAGTGGTGCGCGCGCGGGCGGAAAAACTGGGTATTAATCCAGACTTTTACGAAAAACGCGACATCCACGTCCACGTTCCGGAAGGGGCGACCCCTAAAGACGGTCCAAGTGCGGGTATTGCCATGTGCACGGCGCTGGTTTCCTGCCTGACAGGTAACCCTGTGCGTGCAGATGTGGCGATGACGGGCGAAATCACCTTGCGTGGTTTGGTTTTGCCAATCGGCGGCTTGAAAGAAAAACTGCTGGCTGCACACCGCGGTGGCATCAAAACCGTATTGATTCCGCATGAGAACAAACGTGATCTGGAAGAGATTCCTGATAATGTTATCGCCGATCTGGATATTCATCCTGTGAAGCGTATTGAGGAAGTTTTGACCCTTGCACTGCAGAATGAACCGTCTGGAATGCAGGTTGTAACCGCAAAATAGTGACCTCGCGCAAAGAGCGTCAATAAAAACAAGGCTGGCAGGTGATTTCGCACTTGCCAGCCTTTTTTTGTATAGCTAATTTAGATTGCTGATTGGACTAGCCATCAACAACGGGTGTTGTAAGGTCATGGCAGGCCTGATATAACTGCTGCGCGGTCGCGTTGTGAAGGATTCAGGCGCGATATAAATTATAAAGAGAGGAAGAGAACAGTGAATAAATCTCAACTGATTGACAAAATTGCTGCGGGTGCTGATATCTCTAAAGCTGCGGCTGGACGTGCGTTAGATGCATTAATTGCCTCTGTAACCGAATCTCTGCAGTCCGGGGATGACGTTGCGCTGGTAGGTTTTGGTACTTTTGCTGTTAAAGAGCGTGCTGCCCGTACTGGCCGCAACCCTCAGACTGGCAAAGAGATCACCATCGCTGCCGCTAAAGTGCCAGGTTTCCGTGCAGGTAAAGCACTGAAAGACGCAGTAAACTGATCGCTTTCACGTTCAAGGGAAGCCGAAAAGTACAAGGGCGCATCATTTGATGTGCCTTTTTTGTTTGTCAGGTGCGACTTTATGTGAGTTTATGCATGTTGTGGGCTGACAATTGCCCCTGTTTCTTGTCACAATACGACTTTACGCGCTGCGGCCAGGATTTCCGCCAGCGTGAGGTCACCAGTCACCTACAGCGGAGTGTGGTTACACCATGATGGACAACTTACGCACGGCTGCTAACAGTCTCGTGCTCAAGATTATTTTCGGTATCATTATCGTGTCGTTTATTTTGACCGGCGTGAGTGGATACCTGATTGGCGGAAGCAGCAACTACGCCGCAAAAGTGAATGGCCAGGAGATTAGCCGCGGGCAGTTTGAAAATGCTTTTGCCGGAGAACGTAATCGCATGCAGCAACAGCTGGGCGATCAGTTTTCCGAGCTGGCAGCGAACGAAGGCTACATGAAAACATTGCGCCAGCAGACCGTAAATCGTCTTATCGACGAAGCGCTGCTGGATCAGTATGCCAAACAGCTGGGTCTGGGCATCAGCGATGAACAGGTCAAGAAAGCTATCTTTTCCACCCAGGCTTTCCAGTCTAACGGTAAATTCGATAATACCCGTTACAACGCCATCATTAGCCAGATGGGGATGACGGCTGACCAATACGCGCAGGCGCTGCGTAATCAACTGACAACCCAGCAGCTTATCAACGCCGTTGTCGGCACTGATTTCATGCTGAAAGGCGAAACCGACGAACTGGCCGCTCTGGTTGCCCAGCAGCGTGTGGTCCGCGAAACCACGATTGACGTGAATGCGCTGGCAGCTAAACAGCAGGTGAGCGACGAAGAAGTTAATGCTTACTATGAGCAGAATAAAAACAACTTCACCGCACCAGAGCAGTTCCGCGTGAGCTACATCAAACTGGACGCGGCGGGTATGCAGGAAACCGCTTCTGACAGCGAAATTCAATCCTACTACGACCAGCATCAGGACCAGTTCACTCAGGCGCAGCGTAACCGTTACAGCGTGATTCAGACGAAAACGGAAGCCGATGCAAAGACGGCACTGGATGAGTTGACCAAAGGCGCAGATTTTGCGGCTGTGGCAAAAGAGAAATCCACTGACATCATCTCTGCGAAGAACGGCGGTGATATGGGCTGGCTGGAAGATGCCACGACCCCAGAGGAGCTGAAAAACGCCGGTCTGAAAGACAAGGGCCAGCTGTCTGGCGTGATCAAGTCTTCTGTCGGTTTCCTGGTGGTACGACTGGATGACGTGCAACCTGCCAAAACCAAACCGCTGGCAGATGTTCGTGATGACATCGCGGCGAAAGTGAAGCAGGAAAAAGCGCTGGACGCCTACTATGCCCTGCAGCAGAAAGTGAGTGATGCCGCGAGCAACGACAACGAATCTCTGGCGGGTGCTGAACAAGCATCAGGCGTTAAAGCCGTTGAAACGGGTTGGTTCGGCCATGACAGTCTGCCGGAAGAGCTGAATTTCAAACCTGTTGCTGATGCCATTTTCAATGGTGGGCTGGTAGGTGAGAACGGCGCGCCGGGCAGTAACTCTGACATCATTACCGTTGATGGCGATCGTGCATTTGTTCTGCGTGTTGCCGAGCATAAAGCCGAGGCCATCAAACCGCTTGAAGCTGTTAAAGATCAGATCGCTGCGCGGGTGAAACACACCAAAGCAGAACAGCAAGCGAAGCTGGATGCTGAAAAACTGCTGGCTGAGTTGAAAGCAGGCAAAGGTGATGCCGCGCTGAAAGCCGCGGGTCTGAGCTTTGGCGAAGCTAAAACGCTGAGCCGTACGGGGCAGGATCCTGTTAGCCAGGCGGCGTTTGCTCTGAGTCTGCCAGCGAAGGATAAACCGAGCTACGGCACGGCTTCTGATATGCAGGGTAACATTGTTATTCTGGCGCTGGATGACGTTAAAGCAGGCTCGATGCCGGAAGAGCAGAAAAAGGCGATGGTTCAGGGGATCACTCAGAACAATGCCCAGATCGCCTTCGAAGCACTGATGAGCAATCTGCGTAAAGAAGCCAAAATTAAGCTGGGTGACATCATTACTCAGCAGCAATAATTACGGCGCTGATCGCAGATTTTCGCAACGCAATGCAATATTTAAAGGCCGCTTTCGCGGCCTTTTCCATTTCTGAAATCTGCTATTTGTTCTTGTTTCACGGTGGGAATATCGTTACCTCGCTGTCAACAAACAAGGAGAAAACAGCATGAAACATGGAATCAAAGCACTTTTCATCACGCTTGCTCTCGCCACCACCGCGATGAGTTGCAGCGCACAGGCGGCGGCACCGGCTTCGAAAACCCACGCGGTACAGACGACGGCAGAAACAGCGAACTCTGCTTCAGCGGCGACACCTGCAAAAGCAACTGAGAGTACAAAAAGCACGGATGAGGACGGTAGTCGGGTCAGTATTAATACGGCATCGGCAGAAGATCTGGCTCAGGCGATGAATGGTGTAGGGCTGAAAAAGGCGCAGGCAATAGTCGGTTACCGTGATGAATACGGTCCTTTTAAAACGCTCGACGATCTTAAACAAGTGCCGGGGATTGGCAGTTCACTGGTTGAGCGCAACCTCGCACACCTGACGTTGTAAACTCACAATAACTTGCACAGTGGCAAAATTTTGCCAGGATAAAGAGGTCATACCAGTTATGACCTCATACCCTATAACAACAGTGAAGGCTATTGCGCTATGCAGACTCAGATTAAAGTTCGTGGTTATCATCTTGATGTTTACCAGCATGTTAATAATGCCCGCTATCTCGAGTTTCTTGAAGAAGCGCGCTGGGACGGGCTGGAAAACAGTGAAAGCTTCCAGTGGCTCACCGCACATAACATTGCCTTTGTGGTTGCCAATATCAACATCAATTATCGCCGTCCCGCGGTGCTGGGTGACCGACTGACAGTGACCAGTCAGGTGCAACAGCTAAACGGCAAAAGCGGTGTATTGAGTCAGGTTGTTACACTGGATCCTGAAGGGCAGACCGTTGCGGATGCGCTCATTACTTTTGTCTGTATTGATCTCAAAACGCAGAAGGCGTTACCGCTGGAAGGGGAATTACGCGATAAGCTGGAAGAGATGATCGTCTGACGTAACGGTTACAGGATATGGAAAACCAGGATCAACGGTCATGGAAGGATAAATTTGCGGAACATTTTAAAAGCCGTGCTGACACCGTCAGCACGGACAGACAGAGGTTAGTTCAGCTCGGTTTTCTGCTTCATCGCAGCCATCACCGCTTGTTTATTGCCCAGATAGTGATTCAAACCATTGGCACGCAGATGACAGGCGGCGCACTGGCCACATCCGTCACCTTTAATGCCGTTATAACAGGTCAGCGTTTCTGTACGCACCAACTCAAGCTTGCCCCAGTAATCGGCCAGGGCCCAGGTTTCCGCTTTATCAAGCCACATCAGCGGCGTTTCGAAGCGCGTCTCTTTTGCCATACCCAGATCGACGGCGTGGTTCAGCGCTTTCACGAACTCGTCACGGCAGTCCGGGTAGCCGGAGAAGTCGGTTTCACAAACGCCAGTGATGATCGCTTCGGCTTTCACCTGATAGGCATAAATGGCGGTCAGGGTCAGAAACAGAATGTTTCGGCCAGGGACAAATGTATTCGGGATCCCGTTGGCATCAGGCTCATAGTCGGGAACAGGGATGCTGTCGCGAGTCAGGCTGCTCACAGCCAGTTCATTCAATAACGTGACGTCCAGGTCCTTGTGCGCACGGGCACCCAGTTTTAACGCTAGTTCGCGGGCCACGTCGATCTCGGCGCGATGGCGCTGACCGTAATCAAAGGTGACGCAATGCACTTCATCATATTGATGCAGGGCCTGAACCAGGCAGGTTGTGGAATCTTGTCCTCCGCTGAATACGACGACGGCACGTTTCATAAATAGTCTCAATAGTCATGATAAAAAAGGTATGGTAACGCCTGGCAAGTCCAGCGACCAGCTTCTTCACGCATTTGGCGCCGGAAGCCAGGCCTCAGAAAAATCAAACCAACCGCGGGTATTCAGGCGGATACCATTGACTCCCGGCGGGGCGCTGATTTGATACTGATAATTAAACAGTGGCGTCAGCACCGCATTTTCCATCAGCTCAGCGAAGATCGATTTAAGCCCGGCATGTCGCGCTTCTTCATTGGCCTGCGCCTGCACGGCATCAAGCGTTGCCTGCAGATGAGCATACCGTGGCGCCTTTAACAGGTGCGGCCACAAAGTATCGCAGCGTAACCACTGTTCAAGGGTATAGCCAGGGGCTTCGCCTATCAGCCTATCTCCCATCATCAGGTCGGCATGAGCAAGATGGCTACACCCATCCCAGGTTTTGGCATCGTGAAAAATCACCGTCAGATGGCAACCCTGTTCCGCCAGATAGACTTTGAGCTGTTCAGCCATCGTATGGAGTTCGACTGGTAAGTGATAAACCAGAGTCAGCGTCTCGGGGAGTGCGACGTCTGCTGTCGCGGGCCACTCTGGAATGGTCCAGTCAGGCAGCAATTCCTGCGCAGGCGTGATCAGATTTTCATCCAGCGGTAGCGTGTGCAAAAGGGTCGTCTGATGGATGATATTGATTAAGCGCTGTGCCTGGATTTTGCTCAGACGGGAACTCTGTTTTAGCGTCAGATAACAGAATCCGAGACTCGTGCTGCTGCTTACCAGACGCAGGTTTGCCAGCTCATCAGGTTCACCAATGGCAATTTGCACGGGGTGGCGACAGCTTGTTCCCAGCCCCTGCTCAAAAAGTTGTGGCGTGATCCAGAACTCGATGGCTTTAAGCAAGGGATGGCTAAGGTGATAGTGCTCGTGACTTTCGATACGCACCAGTTCGCGTTCAAATACCGTCAGTCGAAACGGGCCGCTCCCGACCAGTGAAAGCTCGGGATGCGCCAGACGGCTGCAATAACTGGCCAGACGGTGAGCCAGCCAGTAGTCCGGCTGATGCAAAACAAAGGTCAAACACTGGGGATGCGTCACCTCAATGCGCAAAACGCTGTTGAAGAGCCGGCGCAGTGCGGGGAGGGCGAGAAGTTTGACCAGACTGGCCTGCAGCTGTCCGGTTTCGATCTTATCCCCGTTATGCCAGTGCAGCGTGGAGCGAATATAAAAATGCCAGCGTAACCCATCGGCTGACACATCCCAGTGATGGGCAAGATCCCCGGCAGGCGCACTGCTGTTGCCATTGAATCGGGTGAGTCCAGAGAAGACTTGCCCGACGAGATGCTGTTCCGCGCGTCCTGGTAAAAAGCCTGAATGCAGCGGCTCAAGAGAGCGATAGTAAGGGATACGCAACGTCGGCGTATCGTTTTGCCACTGTCCGCCCAGGAATGGATGCAGCAACGCGCGCAGATCTTGCGGCGCAAGCTGCGCCAGTTCCAGCGCGTTATGTTGCTGCCCGCTTTTCAGCGCCTCTTCCATCATTGCGTTGCGCAGTGACTCCGGCGAAACGTGAAAGGTCAGATCTCCGCGCTTACCGCGCCCGGATTGTGCACGCCAGCTTAACCAACCGGCATCCTGAGCCTGGCGCAGCAACGTGCGCACATGGCGTTCACTGCAAAAGCAGCGGCTGGCGAGTTCGCTGACGGTCACCTGCTGCGGCTCACCCGCAGAGGGTTGCCACAGGCGTTGATACTGATTAAGGCGATTTAGCTGGCGCATGATAAACCCGGAACAATAATTTTCATCTATTCACTATTACTTCCGTATATCTCAGGCAATACTGATCCGCAAGTTAACCCCATCACATTTCGGGAGTCATCATGGCACGGCTTGCAGCATTTGATATGGACGGCACGCTTTTAATGCCGGATCACCGCCTGGGGGATAAAACCCTGAGCACGCTGAAGCGTCTGCGTGAGCGTGATATCACCCTGACTTTTGCGACGGGCCGCCATGTGCTGGAAATGCGTCATTTGCTCGGGAAGCTCTCAATGGATGCATTTCTGATTACCGGCAATGGCACACGTATTCATTCTGTTGAAGGTGAGGTATTGCACCGTCAGGATCTGGATCCGGAAGTCGCAGATCGGGTTTTGCACTCGACCTGGGATACGCAAGCCAGTCTTCACGTTTTCAATGATACCGGTTGGTTAACGGACAAGCCGATCCCGGCTTTGCTTGAGGCCCACGTTTATAGCGGTTTTCACTATCAGTTAACCGATTTGCGTCGCCTGCCGGCTCACTCGGTCACCAAGATCTGTTTCTGTGGCGATCACCACGATCTCTGCCGCCTGCGTATTCAGCTTAACGAAGCGTTAGGCGACCGTGCGCATTTAACCTTCTCGGCGGTGGATTGTCTGGAGGTCTTGCCGGTGGGATGTAACAAAGGGTCTTCCCTGGCGGTGCTAAGCAATCACCTGGGTTTAACGATGAAAGACTGTATGGCGTTTGGCGACGCCATGAACGACCGTGAGATGCTGGGCAGCGTCGGTCACGGTGTGATTATGGGAAATGCGATGCCACAACTTATTGCCGAGCTTTCTCATCTCCCGGTTATCGGACACTGTCGCAACGAAGCGGTGTCCCATTTTTTGACTCATTGGCTGGATCAACCAAACCTCCCGTATTCCCCCGAATAGTGAGACCCTTCCAGCAAGCCAGACTTCGGTCTGGCTTTTTTTTACCTGTGATACGTCGCACGACAAGTGGGATTACTTTGTCAGGGCGGTCATCTGCGCAATTTGCGCTTTCCACGGCTCGATGTCACCGATGTGGGCTTTCACCCAATCTGCGTTGTAATAGGTATCGAGATAGCGTTCGCCGCTGTCGCAGAGCAGAGTCACAATCGAACCGGTACGGCCTTCGTCGCGCATTCTGTGCGCCAGCTGCAGAGCACCCCACATATTCGTGCCCGTCGAGGCGCCCACTTTGCGGCCCAGCTGGGACTCCAGCCAGTGCGCGGTGGCAACGCTCGCTGCATCCGGTACGCGCAGCATCTCGTCAACCACGTCAGGAATGAACGACGGCTCAACGCGAGGGCGTCCAATCCCTTCGATTTTACTGCCCACGCTGCTGCGCAGGCTGGCATCGCGATTTTGCCAGTAATCGAGGAATACGGAGTTCTGCGGATCGACCACCATCAGTTGAGTGTCATAACCCTGGCAACGAATATAACGACCAATCGTGGCTGAGGTGCCGCCGGTTCCGGCACTCATCACGATGTGCGAAGGTATCGGGTGTGGTTCGTGGCTCATCTGACGGAAAATGCTGTCGGCAATATTGTTATTCCCGCGCCAGTCGGTTGCGCGTTCGGCGTAGGTAAACTGATCCATATAATGACCGTTTAACTCGCGGGCGAGCATTTCTGAGGCGGCGTAGATCTCGCAGGCGCTCTCCACGAAGTGGCAGCGACCACCGTAAAAGGCGATCTGTTCGATTTTACGTTTAGCGGTGCATGACGGCATAACGGCGATAAACGGCAAACCCAGCAGACGGGCAAAATAGGCTTCAGACACGGCGGTTGAGCCGGATGACGACTCAATAATAGTGGTGCCTTCTTTAATCCAGCCGTTGCACAGACCATACAGAAACAGCGAGCGCGCCAGGCGATGCTTCAGGCTGCCGGTCGGGTGAGTGCTTTCATCTTTCAGGTAGAGCTGAATTCCGGGAAAACCCGGCAGGGCGAGGCGAATCAGATGCGTGTCGGCAGAGCGTTGATAATCGGCATTGATTTCGCTGATTGCATGTTTGACCCAGGTGCTATTCATCGTGTGTATCCGTTTGTCATTTTGTGCCCAGCATAGCGAAAAGCACAGAAAAAATTGTTGCTATCTGGCCTTTAAAATAGAATGTCAGGAGAAAAATATTCTCTGTGGGGTGGGTATGTTAGATAAAATTGACCGTAAGCTGCTCTCACTGCTGCAAAAGGATTGCACCCTCTCTTTGCAGGCGCTCGCCGATGCCGTTAATCTGACCACCACGCCGTGCTGGAAACGCCTCAAGCGTCTGGAAGACGAGGGCATTTTACTCGGACGCGTGGCACTGCTCGATCCCGAAAAACTGGGGCTTGGATTGACCGCGTTTGTTCTGATAAAAACGCAGCACCACAGCAGCGACTGGTATTGCCGGTTCGTTACCGAGGTCTCTGAAATGCCCGAGGTGCTTGGTTTCTGGCGCATGGCGGGTGAATATGACTATCTGATGCGCGTTCAGGTGGCGGATATGAAACGGTATGATGACTTCTATAAACGCCTGGTGAACAGCGTTCCAGGCCTGTCGGATGTCACCTCGAGTTTCGCCATGGAACAGATAAAATACACCACCGCATTACCCATTGAATAACTTCCAGGCCTTGCCGGAACAATACCTTCAGGAATTTACCGCGTGCGATTATTTGCTCAATTAAGCTGGTACTTTCGCCGGGAATGGCGACGCTATCTCGGCGCAGTGGCCCTGCTTATTATTATTGCCATTCTGCAACTGATCCCACCCAAAGTGGTGGGATACGTGGTGGATGGTGTCACGGAACAGCATTACACCACCGCACGGGTGTTGATGTGGATCGGCACGCTGGTGCTCACCGCGGTGATTGTCTACCTGCTGCGTTACGTCTGGCGCGTCCTGCTTTTTGGCGCCTCCTATCAGCTTGCCGTCGAATTGCGCGAAGATTTTTATCGGCAGCTCAGCCGCCAGCATCCTGAATTTTATCTCCGTCATCGTACCGGCGATTTAATCGCTCGCGCCACCAACGACGTCGATCGCGTGGTTTTTGCCGCGGGGGAAGGGGTGTTAACGCTGGTGGATTCACTGGTGATGGGCTGCGCCGTGCTGATCGTGATGTCGACGCAAATCAGCTGGCAACTGACGCTGCTGGCGCTGTTACCGATGCCACTGATGGCGCTGGCGATCAACCGCTACGGCGAACAGTTGCATGAGCGTTTCAAACTGGCGCAGGCGGCGTTCTCCTCACTGAATGACAGAACGCAGGAGAGTATGACCAGTATCCGTATGATTAAGGCCTTTGGTCTTGAGGACCGACAGTCGGCGTTGTTTGCCGCCGATGCCGCCGATACGGGCGCTAAAAATTTGCGCGTGGCGCGTATTGATGCCCGCTTCGACCCCACCATTTACATCGCCATTGGCACCGCAAACCTGCTAGCGATTGGCGGCGGGAGCTGGATGGTCGTCAACGGTTCCATGACGCTCGGGCAGTTGACCAGCTTTGCCATGTATCTCGGGCTAATGATTTGGCCGATGCTGGCGCTGGCGTGGATGTTTAA
Source organism: Lelliottia sp. CFBP8978 (assembly GCF_034046055.2). Lineage (NCBI taxonomy): Bacteria > Pseudomonadati > Pseudomonadota > Gammaproteobacteria > Enterobacterales > Enterobacteriaceae > Lelliottia > Lelliottia sp. CFBP8978. Next base: position 1,065,133 of record NZ_CM188253.1, read on the forward strand.
CATCGTTGAGCGCGGAAGCGCCGCCTACAGCCGCATTCGCTCAATGCTTGCAGAAGCGCCTGTTGTGAACGACGGCAGCGAATCCGTGCCAGAAGGGCGTGGTGTGCTGGACGTGGCAATTGCGGAGTTTTCATATCCGCAAACCGAACGCCCGACGCTGAGCAATGTGAACTTTGCGCTACGTCCCGGCCAAATGCTGGGAATCTGCGGCCCGACCGGGGCCGGGAAAAGTACCGTACTGTCACTGATCCAGCGTCACTTTGATGTCACCCAGGGCGAGATTTGTTTTCACGCTATTCCGCTGACGCGTTTGCGGCTGGATGCCTGGCGCAGTCGCCTGGCGGTGGTCAGTCAGACACCATTTTTATTCTCTGATACGGTGGCGAATAACATTGCGCTGGGTCGCCCGAATGCGACACAGGAAGAGATCGAGCATGTGGCGCGGCTTGCCAGCGTCCATGACGATATTCTGCGCCTGCCGCAGGGATATGAAACCGAAGTGGGTGAGCGCGGCGTGATGCTCTCTGGCGGTCAGAAGCAGCGTATTTCTATCGCTCGCGCCCTGTTGCTGAATGCCGAAATCCTGATTCTCGACGACGCGCTTTCTGCCGTCGATGGACGTACGGAGCACCAGATCCTGCATAACCTGCGTCAGTGGGGAGAAGGGCGCACGGTGATTATTAGCGCCCATCGTCTGTCAGCCCTGACTGAAGCGAACGAAATTCTGGTGATGCAGCACGGGCATATCGCCCAGCGTGGTCACCACGATCACCTTGCGGAACAGCCGGGATGGTATCGCGATATGTATCGCTATCAACAGCTTGAGGCTGCGCTGGATGATGCGCCTGAACAGAGTGAGGAGGCCGCCGATGCGTAAGTTTATCCAGCTCTGGCCCACGCTGAAGCGCCTGTTGGCCTACGGCTCTCCGTGGCGTAAACCGCTCTCGATTGCGGTCATCATGCTGTGGATTGCGGCGATTGCGGAAGTCAGCGGGCCGCTGTTAATCAGCTATTTTATCGACAATATGGTGGCCAAAAGCTATCTCCCGCTCGGGCTGGTTACCGGGCTGGCGGTGGCGTATGTCGGCCTGCAACTGCTTGCCGCGTCGCTGCATTATGCGCAATCACTCCTGTTTAACCAGGCGGCCGTCGGAGTGGTGCAACAGCTGCGAACGGACGTTATGGATGCGGCGCTGCGCCAGCCGTTAAGTGAATTTGATACTCAACCCGTCGGTCAGGTGATTTCCCGCGTGACCAACGATACCGAAGTGATCCGCGATTTGTACGTCACCGTGGTGGCGACGGTATTGCGCAGCGCGGCGCTTATCGGGGCAATGCTGGTGGCGATGTTTAGCCTCGACTGGCGGATGGCGCTGGTGGCCATCACTATCTTCCCGGCCGTGCTAATCGTGATGGTGATTTATCAACGCTACAGCACGCCTATCGTTCGGCGCGTGCGTGGGTATCTGGCTGATATCAACGACGGGTTTAACGAGGTCATTAACGGGATGAGCGTCATTCAGCAGTTCCGTCAGCAGGCGCGTTTTGGCGAACGAATGGGTGAAGCGAGTCGCTCGCACTACATGGCGCGTATGCAAACGCTGCGGCTGGATGGTTTTCTGTTACGCCCGTTGTTGAGCCTTTTTTCGGCCCTGGTCTTGTGCGGGCTGCTGATGTTATTCGGCTTAGGTTCGGGCAGCTCAATAGAGGTCGGTGTGCTGTATGCGTTTATTAGCTATCTGGGACGCCTTAACGAACCGCTGATTGAGCTGACGACGCAGCAATCCATGCTGCAACAGGCGGTGGTCGCCGGGGAACGCGTCTTTGAGTTGATGGACAGGCCGCGACAAACCTATGGCGATGACGAACGGGAACTGCAAAGCGGCGCCATTTCGATTGATAACGTCTCCTTTGCCTATCGCGATGATCGGCTGGTGCTGCAGGACATTGACCTCGATATTCCCTCGCGCAGCTTTGTGGCGTTAGTGGGGCATACCGGCAGCGGAAAGAGCACGCTCGCCAGCCTGCTGATGGGCTACTACCCGCTCACAAAAGGTGAAATTCGCCTCGATGGTCGTCCTCTCTCAACCCTTAGCCACAGCACGCTGCGCAAGGGCGTGGCGATGGTCCAGCAGGATCCGGTGGTGATGGCCGATTCCTTCTACGCCAATGTCACGCTGGGTCGCCCGTTCAGTGAAGAACAGGTCTGGGCAGTGCTGGAGAAAGTCCAGCTGGCGGATCTGGCGCGTGAGATGAGTGAAGGGATTTACACCCGGCTCGGCGAGCAGGGAAATAATCTGTCGGTCGGGCAGAAACAGCTGCTGGCCCTGGCGCGCGTGCTGATTGAGACGCCGCAGGTGCTGATCCTCGACGAAGCGACCGCAAGTATTGATTCCGGTACGGAGCAGGCTATCCAGCAGGCGCTGGCGGCTGTGCGGGAACAGACGACGCTGGTCGTGATTGCGCACCGGCTTTCGACGATTGTCGAGGCCGACACTATTCTGGTGCTGCATCGCGGTCAGGCCGTTGAACGGGGTACGCATCGTCAGCTTCTCGAAGCGAAAGGGCGCTACTGGCAAATGTATCAACTGCAGCTGGCGGGCGAAGAGCTGGCGGCCAGTACGCGCGAGGATCAGACGCTTAGCGCCTGATGCACCAAAAACAAGCATAGCGCTAACAGGGATTTCTGTTGGTGCAAAAAAGAAACGCACCCTGCACTGTCATGGTGCGTTTTTTTTATCCACGCGTTGCGTCTCGCCTGTATCCGCTACTCCAGCCTGATTTCTGCTTTTTTTCCAACTCTGGCACACTGCTTGCAATAACTCCTGTGTATTAGCTGCGGCCATTATCGAATTCTGACTGGAGAGGAACTATGAAGCTGGTTACGGTTGTCATCAAACCATTCAAACTTGAAGACGTGCGTGAAGCGTTGTCTTCAATGGGTATTCAGGGACTGACTGTCACCGAAGTGAAAGGCTTTGGTCGTCAGAAGGGCCACGCGGAGCTCTATCGTGGAGCGGAATACAGCGTCAACTTCCTGCCAAAAGTGAAGATTGATGTGGCGATCGCTGACGATCAGCTCGATGAGGTGATTGATGTCGTTAGCAAAGCGGCCTACACCGGAAAAATTGGCGACGGCAAAATTTTCGTTGCCGAATTGCAGCGCGTCATTCGCATCCGTACGGGCGAAGCTGACGAAGCAGCACTGTAAGTAACTCCTGGCACACAGTGATAGGGATCGAGAAAATGAAGAAAGCAACAATCAAAATGGCTCTGGGGTCTCTGGCACTGCTGCCGGGCCTGGCGATGGCTGCCCCTGCGGTAGCGGATAAGGCTGATAACGCCTTTATGATGATCTGCACCGCGCTGGTGCTGTTCATGACCATTCCGGGTATTGCGCTGTTTTACGGCGGCCTGATCCGCGGTAAAAACGTGCTCTCTATGCTGACTCAGGTTGCGGTCACGTTCGCGCTGGTCTGCGTTCTGTGGGTGGTATATGGCTACTCTCTGGCCTTCGGCGAAGGGAATGCCTTCTTCGGTAACTTTAACTGGGCGATGCTGAAAAACATCGAACTGACTGCCTTGATGGGCAGCTTCTATCAGTACATCCACGTCGCGTTCCAGGGATCGTTCGCCTGTATCACGGTGGGGCTGATTGTCGGCGCGCTGGCTGAGCGTATTCGCTTCTCAGCGGTTCTGATCTTTGTCGTCGTGTGGCTGACGCTTTCTTATGTGCCTATCGCGCATATGGTCTGGGGCGGCGGTCTGCTGGCTTCACATGGCGCGCTGGACTTCGCTGGCGGCACGGTGGTGCATATTAACGCCGCGGTAGCAGGCCTGGTGGGTGCATACCTGATTGGCAAACGTGTGGGCTTTGGTAAAGAAGCATTCAAACCGCACAACCTGCCGATGGTCTTCACCGGTACGGCGATCCTCTACTTTGGCTGGTTCGGCTTCAACGCCGGTTCAGCAAGTGCTGCAAACGAAATCGCGGCGCTGGCATTCGTTAACACCGTGGTCGCCACCGCGGGTGCCATCCTCTCCTGGGTATTTGGCGAGTGGGTCGTTCGCGGCAAACCGTCTCTGTTGGGCGCGTGTTCCGGTGCGATTGCCGGTCTGGTAGGTATCACTCCGGCCTGCGGTTTCGTGGGTGTCGGCGGTGCGCTGCTGGTGGGCCTGGTGGCCGGTCTGGCTGGACTGTGGGGCGTGACGGCGCTGAAACGTCTGCTGCGTGTGGATGATCCTTGTGATGTGTTCGGCGTGCACGGCGTATGCGGCATCGTGGGTTGCATCATGACCGGTATCTTTGCGGCAACGTCTCTGGGCGGTGTGGGCTACGCAGAAGGCGTGACCATGGGCCATCAGGTTCTGGTTCAGCTGGAAAGTATCGGCATCACCATCGTCTGGTCCGGTGTAGTGGCCTTTATCGGTTACAAGCTGGCGGACATGACCGTTGGCCTGCGTGTACCAGAAGAGCAAGAGCGTGAAGGCCTGGACGTGAACAGCCACGGCGAGAACGCTTACAACGCCTGATAAGATTGAGTGACTCCATGTAAAAGCAAAAAGGCAACGTAAGTTGCCTTTTTTAATGTTTTCTCCCTCTCCCTGTGGGAGAGGGGACCGTTCGGAGCCAATTTCTATCCCCGATTGCGCATCACCCCTTCCTGCACGGTAGACGCGACCAGAACACCCTCCTGAGTATAAAACTCCCCGCGAACAAACCCGCGAGCGCTCGACGCCGAGGTGCTTTCCACGCTATACAGCAGCCAGTCGTTCATATCAAACGGGCGATGGAACCACATGGAGTGGTCAATCGTCGCAACCTGCATGCCTTTTTCGAGGAAGCCGACGCCGTGCGGCTGTAAAGCCACCGGCAAGAAGTTGAAATCTGAAGCATAACCCAGCAGATACTGATGAACGCGCAGATCGGCCGGCAGGGTGCCGTTAGCGCGCATCCACACCTGGCGTTTCGGTTCGGCGGTGTGTCCCTTCATCGGGTTATGGAATTCAACCGGGCGGATCTCCAGCGGTTTATCACACAGGAATTTCTCTTTAACCTGCGGTGGCAGCAGGTGAGCCAGCGCGCGGGCAATGTCTGTTTCTGATTTCAGGTCATCCGGTGAAGGGGCGGAAGGCATCGCTTTTTGATGCTCATAACCCGGTTCCGGGGCCTGGAACGACGCCGTCATATAAAAAATAGGTTTGCCATTCTGGATGGCCGCTACGCGGCGAGCGCTAAAACTGTTGCCATCGCGCAGCACTTCAACGTCATAAATAATCGGTTTGCTGCTATCGCCAGGGCGCAAAAAATAGCTGTGAAACGAGTGTACCAGCCGATCTTCGGGCACGGTCTCTTTGGCAGCATACAGCGCCTGTCCCACGACCTGACCGCCAAAGACCTGGCGCAAGCCCAGATCTTCGCTCTGTCCGCGGAAGAGTCCTTCTTCAATTTTTTCCAGATTCAGTAATGTCAGCAGATTGTTCAGTGCCTGACTCATAGTCGTCCTCAATAAACGCCGCAGCGAAAGATACGTTGATTATAACGCAGAAATGAAAGTGGTCCGATGGGTGCAATAATCTGAATAATCGGTGGAAACCAGGCAGATATAAGTGATTTGTGCCACACTTAGTCACGTTATGTTTTTGTTAACCACTCTCTGGCGGGATCGATCCCGCTGGTGCATTGAAGATAAGGAGAACTCAATGAAACTCGTGCACATGTTAAGTGGTTTAGCGGTAGCGGTTGCGTTGTCTGCCTGTGCGGATAAAAGTGCGGACATCCAGACGCCAGCGCCAAACCCTAATGCCGCTGGTGCGACCACACAGCCAACCATGCAGCAGCCTAACGTTTCTGGTTCAGTTTGGATCCGCCAGAAAGTGGCTCTGCCGCCAGACGCCGTTCTGACCGTTACCCTGTCCGATGCTTCTCTGGCTGATGCGCCGTCAAAAGTGCTGTCGCAGAAAGCGGTCCGTACTGAAGGTAAACAGGCTCCGTTCAGCTTTGTACTGCCCTTTAATCCGGCAGACATTCAGCCAAACGCGCGTATCTTGCTGAGTGCGGCGATTACCGTGAATGACAAACTGGTGTTTATCACCGACACGGTACAGCCGGTGATCAACCAGGGTGGGACTAAAGCCGATCTGACGTTGGTCCCTGTTCAGCAAACTGCCGTGCCGTTACAGCAGGGCGGTGGAGCCGTCACGACGGTTCCGTCAACGTCGCCGACGCAAGTGAGCCCATCTTCAGCGGTTCCCGCTCCGACACAGTACTAAGCACGACCTTTGCCCTCTCCTCGCGGGGAGGGCGGTTAATACACCCAGCGATACTTCTGCATATCAATCTTCCCTTTACCCGACACCTGAACGCCCTCAGACAGCAATGCCTGCCGCTGACGCTGTAAGTCCGTGCCGGTGAGCGAGATTTCCCCATGGCGATTGACCACCCGATACCATGGCAAAGTGCTGCCCTCAGGCAGACGTTTCAGGACACCGCCAACCTGACGCGCCGCTCGCGGTGAGCCCGCCAGCCGGGCCACATCGCCGTAGGTTGTGACATATCCTTGCGGTATCGAGGCGACTATTTGCCACACCCGCTGCGGGAATGTGTCGTGCTCATCCATGGGTTACTCCTGTCGCTGTTTCTCTAAGCGAATCTCATCGTGATTCACGGCCGTTTCGCTCCCTCTACCGACGTGACGATAGAAACCGACGGCGCGCATCTCTTTCCGGGTCATAGACTTTTCAGCCACTGACGTGCGCACATTGCATAAACCGGGAACATCATGAGGAACGGCGGGTCTAATTAGTAGAGATATAGTGACTCATCCTTGGGCGCATTTCATTCGTGGATGAGCATAATAGCGGATAAATCGCGAGGTTTGCGCAATAAACCATCATCTGGTTGATGCGACCTTGCAATTGCGATCCTGTGCATGGATAATGCGCCAGCGCGTTGGTTAACAACGCTCTCAATGGGGGCTCTGTTGGTTCTCCCGCAACACTACTCTGTTTACCAGGTCAGATCCGGAAGGAAGCAGCCAAGGCAGATGACGTGTGTGCCGGGATGTAGCTGGCAGGGCCCCCACCCATTTCTGCTAAGTGCATGATATCCATCATGTAACTCCTGTTTTCGTGCATTGAAACGGCGGTGATACAACCTTTGTGTATCATTCAAAACGGTAATCAATGGCGCATCTTATGCTTTCCTGTCGCGGGATCTGGTTCTACTGTAGGGTCTACCTGACACCTCGGAAACGCCGTGAAATTCGTATTTCTCTTCGCACACGTTCCAGGCGTGAAGCCTTGCTCCGTGTGGAGAAATATCTCACCTCACAACCTTTCAACCGCGTTCCGCAGTCCATCCCGGCACACACTGCAACCCTGTTTGCTTCCTTCCAACAACCACAACAGAAAAAGCCATTCAAGAGCCTGAAGAGCGAGTTTGATAAGTACACCAAAGCTAAAGTCGGATCTATTGGTGAACGGGAAATACAGACGATCAACAGATGCGTGAATGCTTATCTGACTTCCACAAAAGAGCCTTTCAGCAAACGAAGCGCGGCGGCGTTTGTTGATGGCCTTGAAGGTTCAGCATCCACCAGAAACCGTTACATCAAAAAGAACTCGGCGTTTTTCAAATGGCTTGCAACTCGCACGGATGATGAGATTCGAAACCCATTTGAGGGGATGGGTGTTAAGGAAACAACCGCACCAATGGATCGCCGTCCAGCATACACGCTCAACGATCTGAAACGATTGCACATTGCTTTACATGGCGTGAAGGATTGGAAGCGGTGGATCATTCTGATTGGTCGCTATTCGGGGATGAGGCAGAATGAAATCTGCCAGCTTTACCACAATGACGTGATGAAAGTTGATGGAATTTGGTGCTTCCGTGTTGATAACTTGAATCCGAATCAGACGCTTAAAACGGACAGTTCGCGCCGATTCGTTCCGATCCATTCGCAACTGCTGACACTTGGTCTACTTGATTTCATCAAATAAAGAAAAGGACATCTGTTCCCTGATCTAACCTTCTGAACTTAACGGTAAGGACTTTTTTGGGAACGGTAGTTTTCCAGAATTAGAGAAACAGTTTCGGCTGGAATGCTGTAAAGTTCATCAGTATGATTATGTGTACCATCGCCAGTTAAGAAATACGGAGAGGACAATATGGATGTTACTGATGAGGCTTTGTTGAGGACTGGCTTTACACCATCGGATTTGAAGAAGATAAAGAACAACGTTGAAAGCTATGGTGGAACGTTGGGGAATGCTATCAGGGATCTGGCCAGGCGTTTTATTCTTGCTGTGTGGGTTGTGTCCGGTTGCCTTGCTGTATTGATTTTTCTTGTGATATTCGCATCTGAGCAGAGTGTTTTCTCTGGTGCTATTGGCCTTTCTTGTGGAGCAGCGGTTGCAATTTTTATACAACCGCCTGTACTTGCTTATAAATCTTGGCGATTCTGTAGGACGAACAAATCTTAATCAGTTCTGTTATCAGTAGCCAGAAGATCAAAAATGACTTTCGCTTTGACACCATATCCAGCGATTTTCATCGTAAGCTTAGGCTTGCTCATTATGTCAACTTTTCGGTAGTAATCACGCGGCAGCCAACGGAATAATCGCCAGGCTCCAGGTTTCCTTGCTAAGCCGAAGATACTATAGACACTAGCCCCCAGAGTCACCGTATTATAAAGAGCTAACCCATTTTTTTGGCTAAACCACATAAATTGTGCGGCTTCTATTGCGCCATCAGCAAAAATCCCTTCCGATTTGGATTGTTCACCATAGCGAAGATGGCTTGCTTCTTTTGTTATACCGTTAATACCATCAACGAATAAAACTGCACCTGCAAGAACTCCGACAGGGGTCATAGTGGACATCATAACCATACCACCAAATAATGCTGTGCCAGATACCACTATATGGATTGCCGAAATCACGTATCCGACGATTTTATTGTTTTCCCTGACAAACTCGACCTTTGCATAAAGTTGGGCGGCTCTGGTTCTTAACAGGCGTTCTTGTTCTTGTAGATTATCTGTTTCGGCACGCAGATTTTTGATGCATGCAATGCATTCTTCATCGGTTTTGGCCCGTCGTGCAGTTTCAAATTCTTTCTCTACGACCTGCCTTACCTCTTCGACAAACTTGATACGTGTAAGACCATCTTGCAAATAAAATGCTGACAGCCGATTTGCTGTTTCGACGAGTTTCCGGGCTTCCAGATTCACCATGGTATCTGACCATGTTCTGTTCCATCCCCTATTAAGCAGCGCGATATCCATAAAGCTTCCTTTCCCAAATGTGTATGGTCATTTTATGTGCAATACGGTCATGGGCAACAAGAAATGCTTTCCCAGAGTCTGATTTTAGCGGAACGAACACATGGGCAAACTCTGAGTCAGCGAAAGCCGGAAAATGGTTGTACGACTAAAGGCAAGAAGCCAATAGCGGCAATATTCCCCCTGTAAGCCAAAGCTAACCGTTATCATTTTGCGAAACCGCCCACCCGGGCGGTTTTGTGTCTTACAAATGGAACCACAGCGGCCAGGTGACGTTTACATTATAAATAATCAATGTGTAACACCGCCCCCACGCTGATTCTACCGGGCGTGATGTCGTTTTTTGTCCTGACGTAGCTGACAAAAAAGGGAAGGATGATTTGATTGTTCACCGTTAACCTGCCAGGTGAGAAAATCTGTAGCGGTTTTCCTGTCCGGATGGGGAGCGCGCGATACCAGAACTGAACGCCAACGCCTTGCGCTGAACCCTGCACATTTTCAATATTGAATATCCCCTGAGATGCATCGTAAGCATCGCCATTGAGCGTCACCGTCATTAAATGAGGTTCACCGTTACAGGATATTTTAACCGGAATGGGATAACGGAAATGCGTTTTTCGCTCGCTGATACTTGCAGCGGGCTGCGCCGGAAGATGAAATACAGTCTGCTGCGAATCAAAATTACACACCGTTTCAGGCAATGTTGCCATCAGCTGAAGATTAACAATGGTGGTATCGTTTTTAACCGCGAAACGAAGCAGCGCGGCCTGATGGAATAACAGAACCGGCACCGACGCAATCGGCCCGGTTTTAACCAGCTCAATTTTCAGCGTAATGTTTTCCGGGCGTAGCGGCTTATTTTTATTGACGACGCTAATATCATTAAACGGTATGGCTTTTAAGGTATTGCCAATTCCGGGTTGATTATTGTAATAAAAAATCCGGATGCCAATCCCTGGAACAGAGGTTTGATAGACGCGTTTCCCGACTTCTCTTCCCGCCAGAATTCCCGTTACGTTGAGAACCCCCAATTTATCGCTACAGGCCAGTTCATCGCTGCTTTTTGTTAAATCAGAGAGGGTGGCGCGTTGGGAATATAAAATATCGCCAATTTTTTTCTGCGCGAGAATATCCTTCATCGCAAACTGAAGTCGAATAGTTGAGACTCGCGCGCCATTACCTTCGCAAGCCCACGAGTGCGATGAAAAACCTAAAATTAAAAGCAGGACAAAGAAATATCTCATCATCATCTCAATCCAAACAGTGCAATGTCGCAATATTAAATTGCTGATAGCGTTTGCTGTGAAGGACGTCATAGCGAGCATGACATGTCTGGTGTTCACCAAAGGAAATCGTCAGAACACCCTGTTCAGGAATACCACTCAAATAGACTTGCCCGTCGTTGCCGACAAAGAAAGCACGATCGATGTCATTGACCTTGACGCTTGAACCATAAGGAATAAAGGCGTCACCACGGTATAATGTCGCCACCATTTTCTCCCCCGGGTGGGTGATAAATTTGGCCATCACGACGGCGTCCCGGGTTGGCGTCACCGTCTGGGAGATCGAATCCATATCGGCAACATCGCCGGTCTGGCTATCAAACTGAATGATATCCTGGGTGTACGGCTGAATATCAGGCACCAGGGCATATCCCCAATGATTGGTTTTCACCCCCGTGTTTCCGGCAAGCGGTAATCCGGCAACACCTGGCGCGCTAACCAGAGCAATGGCGCCGGTGGAATATTTCCCTGGCGTCACGCCATTGGCATGAATAACGATTCCGCCGTTCATTCCCCAGGATGTCTTATCCTGGGCACTTTCATGGGCATAACCTATCTGGGCTTCACCCGCTCTGCCTTCCCATGTCAGATCCAGATTGCCGTTGTTCGTGTCATCGCCATCCTGGTTGTAATTGCGCCCCACCTGGACTGAATAGTTGAGCTGATGATCCTGCAACGCCGTACCGGAATATCCACTCTGTACGGTGTCGTTTCCTTTGGTATCCGTGGTGAGCGTTGAGGATAAGGTGCCTGAATTATTTTTCTCAAAAAGATTAAGCGGAAGCGAAGCCGTCACGGCAATCTGTTTGTCCCAGCCGGCACTTTCTGTGTCATCTCCATTTTTATTCAGGCTGAGAGAGAGTGAAATCTGCGCGCTGCCGATGCTGGTATTCCACCCCGCCTGCCAGCTCTGAGAGGACTGGTTATCATAGTAAAGGGTGTTATTTGCCGAGAAAAACAGGCTCTGGGAATCCATGACCATCTGGTTAATCGAGACGGTGTACTCATATTCCTTTTGCTTATTTTGGCTGTTGCTCTCAAACACCATGGCATCGGCAAGGGAAGCGTAATCCCGGGTGTAGTGCCTGGCGTTGGCCTGGATATCCGTATCGGTGGTGTCGATGTGCCGTGAATAGGCAAGGCGTTCGCTGACCCCGCTTCTGTGGCCCTTGACGCCTGTAGGCACCTCGTCATCATCCATGCGGACCTGAGAGTAGGTCGTATCAAACATCAGCGCCCCCAGAAATCCTAAATCGGCGCCAATACCCAGATTGCCCGCATAATAGTCGGATTCGGCAATCTGGACACCGTCTGTCAGCGTAAGGTTATAAGGCAATCCCCACGCTGAATTGAACTGGATAACATAAGCCTCTTTACTCTTCGTTTTGCTCTGAACTTTGTCATCGGTGTCATCATCTGGATTAGGGAGGATCTCGCTATCATCGGACGAGTCATCCGTTTCTTCATCGGGTTTATAGCGGCCCAACGCCAGGGAGTATTTAAAAAAGCCCTGTCGCTGAAGATTGGTAATGGTGGCGTAGTTTTGTTGGAAATGGGTTTCTGAACCGTCACTCTCCTTGATGGTCACGTCAAGCGTGCCTCCCGTGGAAACCGGGGCGAGATCCTTGATGGTAAACGGTCCTGGCGTGACGTTGGTCTGATAGATAACGTTATTGTGTTCTTTGACCGTCACAGTGGCATTGCTTCGGGCGATACCGCGAATCACGGGGGCAAAGCCGTTGATGCGCCCCGGATACATATCGGTATCGGTGGTCATCTGGACACCGCGCAGCTGAATGCTGTCAAACGTATCCGCAGAGGTGTAAGTATCCCCGGCAATGAATTCACTTTTCAGGCCCGGGAGGGTTCGCTCAATGTAGGTGCTAATGTTGTTCCAGGCTTTTTCGCCGTCGGTCGGGTTCTGCCAGGTAGAGTTATTGCGCAGTCGCCAGGCCCCCAGGTTAATGCCACTGGTAAGATTAAGAAAATGATTGGTTTCACTCGTCCCGGTGGAGTCTGAATTCGCTTTCGTTTTAGAGCCGGTATACTGATATTGCGCGATGATCGCGGGTATTCCCTCATCCCACTGCGAGGGCGGAACATAGCCGTCCAAATTCTGCAACATCATGGTTTGCGGGAACTGCAGCCTTAATCCCATTTGAGAGGGATCGAGCTGATAAGTTGCCTCTGGTATCGCTTTGGTGAGCAATTTGCAGGTTTTGTCACCGTCTTCAGGAAGATGCACACCAGATGATGAGATATCAATGCCAAACGAAATATAGTCTTCACGCGTAAAGCAGGGGACGGGCGCTCCCTGATCCTGGTCTTTTAACGTGACGGACATGACCTTAAAAGCTTTATCGCCATTGAGAAAAACATGCAGCTTGTAATCTCCCTCTTTAAACTGCTGGGTGATCTCCTTATCAATATTTTTAATTTCAGGCGCACCATCCATCACTTTCAATAAAGCCGGATCGTAGTGGTTCTCTGCATGGGCGATGGACATGCCGTTTTTAACTGAAAATAACGCCATGCAAAGCATGGCGATACGCGTCTTACGCATTGTGAATTTACCAGGCTACTTTTGCTGAGTAGTCTTTTGAGGGAAGACTATAATCATTCAATGCGCTCCAGGTCACAGGAAGGGTAGCGCCGTGTGAGCCTGTAACCGAAAACGTTTTATCCCCAAAAGGTGGGACAACCGTATTGTTCTGATCAATAGAGACCGTGACAGCATTGCCGTTAATCAGGACTTTATTCATCACGACATAAAAGGGAGATTCGTTAGTGACGACGACCGTATTGTTGTCACCTTTCTTCCATTTTAAATTTTCAATAACCGAGCCGGTTAATGCTTTCAAACCTGCTGGACGGTAAAACACTTTAATGCGATTACTGACTGCCAAAAGCATTTTACTGGTACTTTTTTCTTCGCTTTCTTTAATGGAGGGAATCGACTTAATATTTAGCCACAGCAGACTTTCTCTGTCTGTCGGTAACGCGCCGCCCAAATAAACCAGCTGTACCACATTTTCTGCACCAGGCTCCATCTGGAAAAGAGGCGGTGTGATCATAAAGGGAATCGGTTTACCTTCCAGCAGTGGATTTCCTTTCACATCGGCCCAGGCCTGTACCAGAAAAGCGCGGGTATCGTCATTTATTAACGACAGAGTAACTTCGGGTTTAGCACCGTCATATATTAATCGGTTACTGCTAAGCTTAATGCTGGCTTGGGCGTTAAATGTACTGAGTAACAAGACGATTAGTGGATAAAGTAAATTTTTCATAATGCTCAACGGAAAAGGCCGCCTGGGCGGCCTGTCATTATTTAAAGATAAGTAATATGCAGTTGTGCCGTGGCGTGAACAGTTCCTGGAACTGCTGTTTGAGCCGTTTTCACCACTTCAGCAAAGAAGAAGAATTCATGGTCAGTCTTGTACGGATCCGGGTCCGTTGGGTCCGCCAATCCGTCATTTAATGGTAAAAATATGTTACCATCGGTACTCGGCGATTCAGTGCCAAACGCGAGAGCCACGTTTTCTGCAGCGCCTGCAGTAGAGTCGATAGCAAGGAGCTTGGAATCAGTAGCATCCGGCGTCCCTACAACGCTGGCTTGCACCTGACCTCCTGAACAATTTGTTGCGGTCAGGGTAAACATTGTGGCATTGGCCCCTGGGCCGTCTGTTTCCACGGTTCCCGATGATGCCAGTTCTTTAAAAGAGACCGACGTAATAGCGACGGGTTGAGAAGGTTCTAACATACATCCTTTCTCGGTAATCTTCCCGGTCGCTTCAAAGTCCTTGGTGTCGGGGTCGAGAGCATGGGCGGTGGACACACTTAAAAAAAGAAGTGCAGCAGCGCATGGCAATTTTTTCATTTTTAGATTCATCCCTAATAAATTAAAGGTAGTCAATTTCAACCTGGCCGGTCACATGAACGTTGCCCGGAGTAACGGAGTCGTCCGTTTTTAATAATCCAGGCCAGAACGGCAGAGTCATTTTTCCATCTGCATCGGCATTATAAACTTTTGAGACAACGTTCGGCTTCAGCTGAGCCGAGTCAGTGGAATCGCCAACGAATACACGCATCGCCACATCGTGTGCTGGATCATCCGTCGCGTCATTGGCAAGTGCGGTGGCGTCTTTCGAATCAGCTGTACCGATCAGCTTGACGGTGAACATTTGCTGTGGAGAACAGGCGCTTAACACAATATTAGGCTGCGTCGTTGGAGGCGTTAGGCTATTGTAACTCACGGCATGTGCGGCATCTTTAAGCTCGGTGATATCCTGATCGGCAAAGTTGATGGTAGCCGGGAAATCCACGTCACAGCTTCCGCTGGTCACTTCTCCATCAATGACCAGGGTCTGGGACAGGCCTTTTACTTCGGTGGATTCAGCATGCGCAATATTTACGGTTGCTGCAAGGGAGAGACATAACATGGGCCATAAGGCGCCAGACATTCTTTTTTTGATTAACATATTTTAAGTCCATTAAATGTAATAAATAAAGAAAAGTTGATAGAGCAAAACCTATCAGTCACTGCGCAGTTGAGAATAGTCATAATATAGGTTTGCACCTAGGGAAATAAATTTATTAATTGGTTTAAAATGTTACGAAATGATTTTTTCATTCAGGTTGATTATGTCTTTAGTTTTGATGAATTATTGGTGGGTAATTTTTGGTGATATTATTAAAATTGTTTTGATGATTGTGTTTTATATTTGTTTTGTCATTTGTTTTTTGGTCTAAAATTAGACCATGCTTTGTGATGGCCGCTGGGATGTTATTTTGGATATTTTTTGCAAAAAAATTAATATTATATAGTACGACGCGGTTTGGCGGGAATAAATGCCCTCGGACGACGGTACGGTGTGAGAATACGCCACAAAAACCGCCCACGAAACCGATGAAAATGTCTTTAATCGGACTGGTTTGAGAGATAATCGCCTGGAACACGGGAGCATCGACATCTGGTTTGATGAGTGTCCCGGCCTGCGAAGAGGCCGGAGCTATCGTCTCATGCGCCTGAATCAACATCACTGTGTGACGTTACTCGCCCTCAGATAAGTATTGGCATTATATTATGTAAGGGTATGTAATATATTGTTCATCTTGCTGAAATATTTTTGTCATAAACCTGTAAGAATAGACTGGCATTTTATTGTTGGCTGTTTTTTTAAGGCATAAGCAAAAAATATATCGGTGGATTGGGTTGCCAACCTGGTGTATTAATTAAATAACGTATTCCGAAAGGATGTCACACACATGAGCACTGCGGTATTAAACGTTAAAATAGATGAAGCGCTAAAAGAAAAACTTCGCCATTACGCAGAAGTTAATAACGAGAATTTAAGCGTGACCACAGAGAAACTGCTGCTGCTGGCGTTTGAAGCAGCAGAAGAGGCGGGAGTATCGGAGGCGGAAATTGATAATCAGCATACGGAAGAAGAGAGCGCAGCTCCGTTAACTCCTAAAGAAATCAAGGCACTACGTAAAATTCTGAAGAAGAGAAAATGAAACCACAACGCTCTACCGCCAGTGACTACAAAGAAGCCTGCGACCTGTTGCGTTCAGGCTACGTGAAACACGTCCGGCTTGGCTGGAATATCGGAAGTGATGAGTTCTTTCGTATTGCGTCTGACTGGTGTGATACCGGCGCAAAAATAAAGAAAGAGGGAGAAGATTTTGTTATTTCTCTTAAAGGTTTTCCGATTCCGCCTCAACACTGATGCCACTTTTTGTAAAGTGGCTGAGTGCATGCCGTTGCACTCAGCCGTTTTATTTCTTCGGTATCAGATGACGCCACGTTTTACCGGGGGCGCGGTTTTGTTCAGCGTGTCCCACAGCGGTTTAATTCGCAGCAGCGCATCTTCAAGCGCCGCTGACTCAATTGAAAACGGCATTCGCAAATAGCGATCAAACGCGCCGGAAAGACCAAATCGCGTGCCCGTTCCCAGATGAATCCCCAGTGTTTCAGCGCGCGCGGCAAACTGTGTCGCCACCATGCCCGGCAGCTCCACCCAATAGGAAAGCCCCCCCTCCGGCTTGCAAAAGCGCCATTCAGGAAAATGTGTCTGCATCAAGGCGCTGCATCGCTCCCGGCGCTCTTTTAGCCTCTGTCGCCGTGCGGGCAGGAAAGCGGCGGAATTCTCAATAAGCCACAGCGTTGCCAGCTGTTCCAGTAAAGGTGAGCCGAGATCGAGGGTATCGCGTGTTTGAGCAAGCGAGGCAATGGTGCGTGATGAAGCGCGGATCCATCCCAGGCGTAATCCTCCCCAGAAGCTTTTACCTGCCGACCCGAGCGTAATCACGCTGGCCTGTGGGTTAAAGGCGGCCAGCGGTGGTGGGGGCGGAGCGTCAAACCACAGATCCACCATGGTTTCATCGACCACCAGCGTGGTTCGGGTCCGAGCGGCGATATCGGTCATCGCTGCGCGAGTAGCAGCATCCATACAGCGTCCCGTGGGATTATGAAAATCTGGCATCAGATAGGCCAGTCGGGGGGCGGTTTGCGCCAGCGTGGCGGCAAAACCATCGGTGTCCCAGCCTGATTCGGGCAATGAAACGCCGACAGGACGACACGATGCCCCCTGGATCGCCGCTATCGCAAGCGGATAGGTTGGATGATCGACCACCACCCGATCCCCGGGGCCGGTGAGCAGACGCAGCACCAGCGCGAACCCGCTGACCGCACCATTCACCACCATCACTTCGTCTGCCCGCGTTGGCAGCCCCCGCGAGCAGTAACGCGCGGCAATGGCTTCACGCAATTCCGCCAGGCCCAGCTGATCATAACCCGTTTGCGACAGGTGTTGCGTCATGGCGGTGAGCGCGTGGGTATACGCCTGATGGATTTCCGGCCCGGCGCTAAGTGCGGCGGTAGAGAGATCCAGGGCTGTGCTTGTAGCCGCACGGGTCGGAACCGCGTGGCTGTCCGGCAGAATCACCCGCGAGCCGCTGCCGTGGCGGCTCTCCAGATACCCCTCTTCGCGCAGATGCGCCAGCGCGCTGCTGATCGTGGTCCGACTGACATTCAGCACAGTAGCCAGTTCTCGCTCGCCGGGCAGGCGCGTATCCAGCGCCAGTCTGCCATCCAGGATCAGCAGACGCAGCGCATCCGCCAGCTGTCGCCAGAGCGGGGTGCGAGAAGAGAGCTGTTGCCAGTGACCCAGCAGGCGTACCAGAGACTGGCTACCAAATCGACGTGATGACATATGCAGTCCACTATTTGAAAACTGGACATTAATCATAGGGCCATTTCCGGCGAAGATAAAAGCATAAACTTCAGGAGAAAAATCATGCTGCGTCGCTTACTGCAACTTTATGTCGGGCTGGGATTCTACGGGCTTTCTACCGCGATGTTCGTGCGCGCTGATTTGGGCGCCGATCCGTGGAACGTGTTTCATCTTGGCGTGGCCAGACTGCTGGCGATGGATATTGGTACGGTGATGATTCTGACCGGCGCACTGGTTCTGCTGTTCTGGATACCGCTGCGTCAGCGCCCCGGACTTGGGACGATAAGCAATGTGATCGTGATTGGCCTGGCCGCCGATGCGGCGTTATCGCTGTTGCCTGAGCTGAGTTCACTGGCGGCCCGCAGCGCGCTGCTGCTGTCGGCGGTGGTGGTGAATGCGCTGGCAACGGGAATGTACATCGGGGCGGGCTTTGGTTCCGGCCCGCGTGACGGCCTGATGACCGGGATCCACGCCCGCACCGGCTGGTCGGTCCGTAGCGTGCGTACGGCAATTGAAGTGTCTGTGTTGCTGATTGGTTGCGTACTTGGCGGAACCTTTGGCGTGGGCACGGTGTTGTATGCGTTGACCATCGGCCCGCTGATCCAGATTTGTCTGCCGTGGTTCCGTCAAAAACCACGGGTCAATATTGCCCCGCAACCGGAACGAATTGTCTAATACGGCGAAGCGCTCACATGCTTTCACTGACGCACTGTGCCAGAATATCTCTCTTTCCCGTTGCGATGTGAAAAGCATGAAAGCCATTACCCTGTATGACGTTGCCCGCCTGGCGGGCGTATCTTACCAGACGGTTTCCCGCGTGATTAACGACGCGGAGCACGTCTCTTCACGCACCCGGGAAAAGGTGCAGCAGGCGATGGCCGAGCTGCATTATGTGCCCAATCGCGGTGCCCAGCAGCTGGCCGGTAAGCGCACCCGTACGCTGGGGCTTATTACCACCGATCTGGCGCTGCATGCTCCCTCGCAGATCGCTTCGGCGGTGAAATCCCGCGCGGGAGAGTGCGGCGCAAGTGTGCTGATTTCAATGGTTGAGCATCCGCAGCTTTGTCAGGCCGCGCTGCAGGAGCTGTTGGCGCAGCGTGTGGAAGGCTTGCTGGTCAATGTCCCTCTGGACGATTCTGAAGCCGAAAAGCTTCGCCAGCTGGCCGCGCCGATCCCGGTATTATTCTTTGATGTGTCGCCATCCGCTCAGGTTCACCGTCTGGCGTTTGACGCGGAGCAGGGGGCGAGGCTGGGAGCGGAACATCTGACATCGCTCGGACACCGGCGTATCGCGTTGCTCAGTGGCCCGGAAAGTTCCGTCTCGTCACGCGCGCGTCTGGCGGGCTGGCAGGCGCATCTGGCGCAGGCCAATATCGTTCCGTGCGCCATCGCGCAGGGCGACTGGAGCGCCGCTTCCGGTTATGAAAAAGGGCACCAGCTGCTGGCGGGCGCGACACTTCCCGATGCCATTCTGGTCGCCAACGATCAGATGGCGCTGGGCGTAATGCGCGCCTGCGCCGAGCGGGGGATTGCCGTACCCGGACAGCTCTCCGTGGTGGGATTTGATGATACCGCTGACAGCGCCTGGTTTTCACCGCCGCTGACCACCATTCGCCAGGCGTTCCGGACTGCCGGTGAGCGCAGCGTCGAGTGGCTGCTCTCTCCTTCGAGCGACGAACGCTGGCAAATGCAGCTCCCCGTGACGCTGGTGGATCGCCATTCCACTGCCCGACACGCTCCGTTTCAGGCCGATCGCGAAGCGCTGGCGCAGCAGCTTAAATCACTCGCCCTGATGGCCGAACAGCTGGCGCGATGATCCTGGTTTTGTGATCGCCCTCGCTTTGCGGGGGAACGATCCTTTACCCGGCTTCTTCTCCAGGGCATTGTGACTAAAATTGTGAGCGCTTCGCAAAGAGGTCATTATGTCTGTTGTATCCGCTGTCTCTCTCCGTCAATTACTCGCCCGCCGTGACTGGGAAAATCCCGGCGTAACCCAATGGCATCGTCTGGCGGCCCACGCCCCCTTTCACAGCTGGCGCAACGAAGAGCAGGCGCGCAGCGAGGCGCTTTCATCCCAGAAGCGACTGCTTAACGGGGAGTGGATGTTCAGCTTTTTCGCCGCACCTGAGCAGGTTCCTGATAACTGGATAACGCAAGACTGCAGCGATGCGACAGCCATGCCCGTGCCGTCAAACTGGCAGATGCAGGGTTTTGACACTCCGATTTATACCAACGTGACGTACCCGATAGCCGTCAACCCGCCGTTCGTTCCGGCCGAAAATCCCACGGGTTGTTACTCGCTCACATTTGATGTGGATGCGCAGTGGCTGGAGAGCGGACAAACGCGCATCGTGTTTGACGGGGTAAACTCGGCGTTTTATCTCTGGTGCAACGGGACGTGGATCGGCTATTCCCAGGACAGCCGCTTGCCTGCGGAGTTCGATTTAACCGGGGCGCTGCAACCGGGCAGTAACCGCCTGGCGGTGCTGGTGCTGCGCTGGTGCGACGGGAGCTATCTCGAAGACCAGGACATGTGGCGCATGAGCGGCATTTTCCGCGACGTGTCGCTGCTGCATAAACCCGAAACGCACATCGCCGATTACCATATCGTGACCGAATTAAATGCCGATTACGATCGGGCAAAATTGCAGGTTGAGGTCGCCCTGAGCGGAGAGCATTTCTCTGACTGCGAAGTTGAGCTCACGCTCTGGCAAGGCAGCCAATCTGTCGCGAGCGCCGCCGCCCGGCCAGGCTCTGTGACCGTCGATGAACGCGGCAGCTGGGCCGAACGGTTAAATGTCACGCTTGCGGTTGACCGCCCGGCGCTGTGGAGCGCGGAGATTCCGGCGCTGTATCGCTTAACGCTTACTCTGCGTGATGCGCAGGGCAGTGTGCTGGAGGTCGAAGCCTGCGACGTGGGGTTCCGTCGGGTAGAAATCAGCAACGGTTTACTGAAAGTTAACGGCAAGCCGCTGCTGATTCGCGGCGTTAACCGCCATGAACATCATCCGGAGCGCGGGCAGGTGATGGACGAAGCGACGATGCGTCGCGATATCGAACTGATGAAGCAGCATAACTTTAACGCCGTGCGTTGCTCTCACTACCCGAATCACCCGCTCTGGTACACCCTGTGCGATCGTTACGGTCTGTATGTGGTGGATGAAGCGAACATTGAAACGCACGGAATGGTGCCGATGAGTCGGCTGGCGGACGATCCGCGCTGGCTGCCGGCGATGAGTGAGCGCGTGACGCGCATGGTGCTGCGCGACCGCAATCACCCCTCGATTATTATCTGGTCGCTAGGTAATGAATCCGGGCATGGGGCTAACCACGATGCGCTGTATCGCTGGGTAAAATCTACCGATCCGACGCGGCCGGTGCAGTATGAAGGCGGCGGGGCAAACTCAGTGGCGACGGATATCGTCTGCCCGATGTATGCCCGTGTCGATCAGGACCAGCCCTTCCCGGCCGTGCCAAAATGGTCGATTAAAAAGTGGATTGGTATGCCTGACGAAACGCGTCCGCTGATCCTGTGCGAATACGCCCACGCCATGGGCAACAGCTTTGGTGGATTTGCCAAATACTGGCAGGCGTTTCGCCAGTATCCACGTTTGCAGGGCGGATTCGTCTGGGACTGGGTGGATCAGGCGCTGACAAAGCGGGACGAAAACGGCCAGCCGTTCTGGGCCTACGGCGGCGATTTTGGCGATAAACCCAATGACCGCCAGTTTTGTCTTAACGGACTGGTCTTCCCGGATCGCACACCGCATCCGGCGTTGTTTGAAGCCCAGCGCGCGCAGCAATTTTTCACCTTCACGCTGGTGAGCACCTCACCGCTGGTGGTCGAGGTGCACAGCGATTATCTGTTCCGCCAGAGTGATAATGAGCGGCTGCGCTGGTCCGTTGCTCGCGATGGCGAACAGCTGGCGAGTGGGGAAGTGGCGCTGTCGGTTGCGCCACAGGGAACCCAACGGATCGAAATCAGCCTGCCGGAGCTGGTGGCGGCAGCGGGTGAACTCTGGCTGAACGTGGACGTCTTCCAGGTAGCGGCAACCGCATGGTCGCAGGCCGATCATCGCTGCGCCTGGGATCAGTGGCCCCTGCCTGCACCGCTCTGTCTTGCACCAGCCGCTGTCGGTAGCGGAAAGCCGGAACTGACGGTCACAGAAGATGCGCTGGAAGTGAGTCATCAGGGGCAGCGCTGGCATTTTGATCGCATAAGCGGGAATCTGACCCAGTGGTGGCATCAGGGGACGCAAACGCTGCGCTCGCCGCTTGTCGACAACTTTACCCGCGCACCGCTCGATAACGATATTGGCGTCAGCGAAGCCACGCGAATCGATCCAAATGCCTGGGTTGAGCGCTGGAAAGCTGCTGGTTTGTATGATCTCTCGCCGCGTTTGCTGAGCTGCGAAGGGGAACAGCTTGCGCAAGCGGCCGTGATCACGACCCTGCATGCGTGGGAGTTCAACGGCAAAGTGTTGTTCCTGAGTCGTAAGGTGTGGACAGTTGACGCCTGCGGAGTGTTGCAGGGGGATATCCATGTTCAGGTTGCGGGCGATATCCCAGAGCCTGCGCGGATTGGCTTAAGCTGCCAGTTAATGCAAGCCCCGGCATCGGCAAGCTGGCTGGGCCTGGGGCCGGAGGAGAACTACCCGGACCGAAAACTGGCGGCGCGACAGGGGCGCTGGACGCTACCGCTGGAGGCGCTGCACACGCCGTATATCTTCCCTGGCGAAAACGGCCTGCGTTGCGATACCCGCGAGCTGACGTTTGATGCGCATCAGTTGCAGGGGCATTTCCACTTCTCCCTGAGCCGCTATAGCCAGCAGCAGCTGCGTGATACCACGCATCATCATCTGCTGGAGGAAGAGCCGGGCTGCTGGCTGAACATCGACGCATTCCATATGGGGGTCGGCGGTGATGATTCGTGGAGTCCGAGCGTATCGCCGGAGTTTATCCTGCCGCAAAGAGAACTGCGTTACGCGTTTAGCTGGCGTCAGGACTAAACTTAACCTCGTCAGATGCGGTCACAACAGGTGGCCGCACGCTCACTTCGGAGGTTTGACTCATGAAGTATGTCGATGGTTTTGTCGTTGCCGTTCCCGCGGAAAATAAGGAGGCTTATCGCGAAATGGCGGCAAAAGCGGCCCCGCTGTTTAAAGAATTTGGTGCGCTACGCATTGTCGAGTGCTGGGCTGATGATGTTCCGGATGGAAAAGTCACCGACTTTCGCATGGCGGTGAAAGCAGAAGAGGGGGAACAGGTCGTCTTCAGCTGGATAGAGTACCCGTCGAAAGAGGTTCGCGATGCGGCCAACCAAAAGCTGATGTCCGATCCACGCATGAAAGAGTTTGGCGAGTCGATGCCTTTTGATGGCAAACGGATGATCTATGGCGGATTTTCTCCGCTGCTCGACGAGTGACGATCCGCGCCCGGCGAGACTGGCCGGGCCTTAATCCGGGTCGAGATTATTCTCCGCCCAGAAGATAAACTCCGCTTTGGGCAGTGCCTTGCTGTAAAGCCAGCCCTGCCCGTACTGGACCCCGTGGCGGCGCAGCCACTCCAGTTGTCCTTCGGTTTCAATCCCTTCCGCGACCATCGCCATATTCAACGATTTCGCCATTTCGATAATGTGCGGCGTCACGTTTTTGTATTCCAGAGCATCCACGAACGACTTATCAATCTTGAGTGTATCGACATCAAGGTCCTGCAGATAACTGAGGCTTGAGTAACCGGTGCCGAAATCGTCGATATAAACGGGATGCCCTGCGCGGCGGAAACTGGCAATAGCCGGTGCGCTGAACTGCGGATCGGCAAACCCTCGCTCGGTTAACTCCAGTGCAATCTGCTGCGGCTGAATCTGCCACTGATTCAGAAGGCGACCCAGCAGCGGCGGTAGCTCATCGCAAAACAGATCTGCTGGCGAGAGGTTCACTGAAATATGCTGTTCAGGATGATGGTGTAACCACTCTCCCATGTCCTCAAATACCTTTTCGATGACCAGTCTGGTTAAGAGGGTTATCAGCCCGGTCTGCTCTGCGAGAGGGATAAAAATTTCCGGTGAAAGCAGGCTACCGTCCGGCTGCGGCCAGCGGACGAGGGCTTCGGCACCGGTTATTTTATCGCTGTCCAGTGCCACAATGGGCTGATAATGGACGACGAATTCACGCGCATTAATCGCGTCCAGCAGGCGATTACGCGGAGATTGCAGACGATGCAGAATACGCAGGACGAAGAGCGCGGCAAGGAAGCTGACCAGAGCGCCAAACGGTAGCCAGAAAAGCAGCTGTTGATGCCAGCTCTCTTTCAGCGGTTTGAGCGCGGCCCAGGCGACAACCGAGAAGCGCAGTTCGGGCACCTCTTTAGCCACGTACATTGAACCTTCGTATTGCAAAGGGGCCAGATTTTGCTGCTGTAATCGCGTCCAGATGGATTGCGCGAGCGGAGTGCTGCTGGCGAAAATAAAATTGCTGTCATTGCCCACCAGCGCAGCGTCAATCGGCCAGGAACCGAACGGGATCACGTCAATGAGGGATGACGGATCGACCATGACGAGGTAATGCTCCGACCCCAGCACCATCATATAACGATGAATACCGAGATCGTTCTGCTGTGTCAGCCAGGCGTTATAGCCTTCACGCGTGACGCGCATCGGCGGTGGAAGGGGGGCGGCGTTACTGACCTGTTCGAGCGAGGAACAAACAGGCTTCTGGTTTTCAATGTAGGTGACTTCCTGCACGTAACGATGAGAAAACGAGACACGGCGCATCGCCAGCAGATGATCGTGGCTACAGGGAACCCCTTTCCAGGCGTCGATCTGGGCTAACGCCTCTTTAGCCTGAGCAATCACTATATTGGTGCGAATCAGCACCCGCGATGAATAGCGGTCCAGATCCTGAACAAACCGGTCTTCTGCCTGACGATGCGCCAGCCAGACGCTCAGACATATCGGGATCAGCACGGCAAAGATCAGAACACCAGTCACCAGGCTAACCAGATGGCGAGTTGTCATGCTACGGTTTCCTTTCTGATGTGCTGAATTAAATTATCGGAGAATGATAATCTTATAGCATGCGGCGAGGGTTGATTTGATTCAGGTAAGGCCAATGAAAAAAAAAGAATTTGTTACGCAAGATCTGCTGAGCAAAATTTACCAGGAGACCACGCCGGGGCCGCGTAAACTGTCGCCGGAAAGGCAGCTCGCCGAAGAGTACGGTGTGTCGCGGTTTACCATTCGCCAGGCGCTGGAAAAGCTGGTGAGCATTGGTGTGGTGAGGATTGTGCAGGGGTCGGGGATCTGGATCAATGAGCAGGCGCGTAATAACCCTCTGGTTTATAACTCGATCACGGAAAAACGCTTCGATCAGATCCGCTACCGGATGATCAGCCTGCATAAAAAACGTCCCGACCGCGCTGCGCAGCAGATTTTTGGCATCCCGGAGGAGAGCTTTATCTGGCACTTTTGCCGTCTTCGCTACGTGGATGATGTACCGGTGCAGCTTGAGGTATCCAGTATGCCGGTAACGGATTTTCCCGATCTCAACCAACAGGCGATTGAGCGTTCGATCCAGCAATATGTGCTGAGTAAAGGGTTAACTATTTCGCATATGTTGACCACCTATCGCGCCGTAAGCGTGAGCCGTGAACAGGCGGTGATACTGGGCTGCAAAAAGGGCAGCCCGGCAATGCACATTAATAATCGCGGTATTCTGGACGGCGGACGCGTGTTTGAAGTGAGTGACATCATCGACATCAACTATACCTGCACCTACGTTATTCCCTACAACCGCGATAATCTGGCGTGGCGGCAAAATCAGGGCGTATGAATCGCGCCATCGGGCAGGCGGCTCTGCGTCCATTCGTGCGGGCGATAGAGAACAGGATGCGCGAGTGCCAACGCTTCGTTGAATCCGACGCCAATTCCCGCCCCGGCGGGTGGATAGACAAATCCCTCTTTCACTTCAGGCGCACCCGGGAAGACGCTATCCGTGGTGGCCGAGCGGGGAATAAACTCCTGGATGGCGGCATTGTGCAGATGAATATTCAGATGCGTATTTACCGCCACGCCAATTGGGGTCATATCGCCCGGTCCATGCCACGCCAGACGGATCCCAAAGGCCTGACACAGATGCGCCAGCTTCAGTGCCGGTGTAATCCCCCCGATCTGTGAAACGTGGCAGCGAATAAAATCAATGCGGCGGTTAACGATCAGATCGTGCCATTCGGCAGGATTATTGAATAATTCGCCCATCGCCAGCGGAACACAGCTTTGCTGACGGATTTGTTCCAGCCAGCCGCTTTGCTGGGGCGGCAAAATATCTTCGATGAAATAGGGCTGGAAGGGTTCGAGTTGTTTAGCCAGTTGAAGCGCTTGCTGGGGAAATAATCGCTCATGGACGTCGTGAAGAATATGCAGTTTCCAGCCATATTTTTCGCGCAGGGCGCGGAACATCTCAACGGTATTATTCATGTATTCATGCTGATCGAACCACGCGCCGGGCGTTGGATTATCCGGCGAGTGAAGCTCCGACGGCGTGCCGCCGTAAAAGCCGAGCTGGCAGCGAATATGGCGATATCCCCGGGCAATGAGGGCATCCACTGAGGCGAACAGCTCCTCCAGTGTTTCGCCGCTGGCGTGGCTGTAGGCAGCAATCGCATCACGGGATTTTCCGCCCAACAGCTGATACAGCGGCATTCCGGCGAGCTGGCCTTTAATGTCCCAGAGTGCCATATCGACGCCCGATATCGCATTGTTCATCACCGGGCCGTTACGCCAGTAGGCGTTCACGTTCATCATCTGCCACAGGTCTTCAATGTTGTTGGCATCGCGCCCGATGAGCAACGGTTTGAGATACTCATCGACTAACGTTTTAACCGCCAGCGGACGTTGCTGGAAAGTGGCGCAGCCGTGGCCGGTGATGCCCTGTTCAGTCGTGACACGGACGGTCACCAGATTGTGTCGGTCCGGGCGAGTAATAAAACACTCGATATTTTTGATAATCACAGGCGTCACGAAATAACTCCTTTGCTGCACTGTGGGAATAGGTTATGGCGAATATCATCGCCCTAAAAAAGGGGGCGGGTAAACCGTTTTTTTTACTATTTATTTTGGTCAGTTATTTCATGATAATGTAATTAAAAACCATACCAATTTTACTATCGCTCGCCTTTTAGCGCCTTATAGTTGGCTAACTGTGAGCGATATCAAATTTTATTGGTTTGTTTTGTGGTCTGGGTTTAATTATGCTTCATGGCAACATTAAAACGACAACATCACTCGGCAGGAGATTTATGGGCACGCAAGAAGCCATTAATAATATTATTCGTCTGGTTGGCGGCCAGGGGAATATTAATAAAGTCTGGCACTGCATGACGCGACTTCGCTTTGATTTAATTGACGATAATAAAGTTGATCAAACGGAGATAAAAAAACTGCCTGGCGTGCTGGGCGCGCAGCTCCAGAGCGATCAGTTTCAGGTGATTATCGGACCTAAAGTAAACAGCTGGTATGAGCAAATGCTCAGCGTGTTGGGCGACAAAGACGACGCGACGGCAGCGGTGGCGCCGAAAGGGCGCAAGAGTCTGGTATCACTGTTTATGGATACCGTTTCGGGCGTGTTTGGTCCGATTGTTCCGGCAATCGCGGGCGCGGGAATGATCAAAGGGTTGTTGGCCGGCCTGATTGCGCTAAAAGTGGTTTCCGCCAAAAGCGATACGGTGATGGTGATCGATCTGATCGCCAGCGGCGTGTTTTATTTCCTGCCGTTTTTCCTGGCGGTCTCTGCGGCGAAGATCTTTAAAACCAATGAATATCTGGCGGCGGCCGTCGCGGCGTGCCTGATGTATCCGTCACTGATCGAGGCAGCCAAAGCGCTGGCCACGCATCAGGAGGGCGCGGTGAGCGCCATCTGGTTACTGGATGTGATTCCGGTGTCGGTGTTTAACTACGCCTCCAGCGTGATCCCGGTGATCTTCTCTGTTCTGGCTCTGAGCTATATCCATCGCTGGGTGGATAGCATTATGCCTGAGGTGTTAAAAACCGTCTTTACGCCAACGCTAACGCTGTTTTTAGGCGCCCTGGCAGCGCTGGTGGTGATTGGCCCGATTGGTATCTGGTTAGGCAAAGGACTGGCGCTATTTATCGAAGGGCTGTTTAGCGTGTCGGCCAGTTTTGCCGGTCTGGTGGTCGGTGCCATTCGTCCGGTCGCGATTCTGACCGGTATGCACCACGCGATGACGCCTATTGCACTGCAGAACTTCAGCGATCGCGGTTATGACATGCTGATGCCGATGATGTTTATGGCCAACATGGCGATTGCGGGCGCGACGTTTGCGATCTGGCGTCTGAGCAAAGATCGCCAGGAGAGAACGGTAACGCTCTCGGCCGCCATTTCTGCGCTGCTGGGGATTACTGAACCGGCTCTGTTTGGTGTGCTGACGCGCTACAAAAAAGCGTTTATTGCCGCAACAATTGCCAGTTCGTTGGCCTCGGCGTTTATCGCCTTTTTTGGCGTTCGCCTTTACGGCTACATCCTGTCGAGCATTTTCAGTTTGCCAGCCTATATCGGCCCGTACTTTATCTTTGCGGTGTCAGGGGTCGTGATGGCGCTGGTGATCTCCTTTGTGTTAACCACCATGCTGGTGGGCAAAGAACCGTCTTCAGAAAATTAAGCGGATTCCCTCACCCGCCTGGGTGGGGGTTGTTTTTGCGCTGCGACTCGGATAGACTTTTGTTATGTTATAACAAAACATGGTGAGCGTAAGATGAAACCTGATATCCATCCGTACTACCGCACGGTCGTTTTTCACGACACCAGTGCCAACGAATATTTCAAAGTCGGATCGACAATTAAAACCGACCGCGAAATCGAACTCGACGGCGAGACGTACCCCTACATCACCATTGAGGTATCGTCGAAATCGCATCCGTACTACACCGGCAAGCAGAAAACCTTCTCGACAGAAGGCAGCGCTGCGCGCTTCCGCCAGCGTTTTGGCGGTTTTATTAATGCGAAGCGAGGTTAACCATGCAGGTTGTCAACTCGCTCCGCAGTGCAAAACAGCGCCATCCGGACTGTCAGATTGTAAAACGCAAAGGACGCCTGTACGTGATTTGCAAATCAAACCCGCGCTTTAAAGCGGTACAGGGACGTAAGAAAAGACGTTAACGCAGTGATTCTCGCCAGTTTTCCAGGGATCTTTTCTGCTCGCCGTCGGCGGTAAAATTGTCGGCGGCGAGCCAGTTCTGGAATGCACGGGAAACGGCTTCCCACTCGTTATCAATAATGGAAAACCAGTCGGTGTCGCGGTTGTGGCCTTTAATCACCAGCGCCTGGCGAAATTGCCCTTCATACTGAAATCCTAAACGCAGCGCCGCCCGGCGCGAAGGCGCATTCAGACTATTACATTTCCACTCGTAGCGACGATAGCCAAGCGTTTCAAACACGTAGCGCATCAGCAGATACTGTGCCTCTGTGGACATCGGCGTGCGGCTCAGCAGCGGGGAAAAATGGACATGCCCCACTTCCACCACCCCATTTTTAGCGTCAATGCGCATCAGCGCCAGCGTGCCGACCGGCGCGTTCGTTTGGTTGTCGATAACGGTGAAGTGAATGGGATCTGATAATTCGCAGACGCTGGCGACCCAGTTTGTGAAATCCTCCACGCTGGCGTCCGGCTCGCGCAGCAACCACGTCCAGCTGCGGGTATCCGGTGCCAGCGCGTAGGCGGCAAAAAGCGCGGCGGCGTGCTCTGTGCGTAAAGGCGTCAGCGAGCAATACTCCCCTTTAAGCTCCACGCGCGCGGGGTGCTGTCGCGGCTGCCAGTCGATAAGTGCCTCGCCGACCGGCTGGCCAAACTGATTGCATTGATTCATGTTGATCTCCCTGGTTTGAGTAGAGATTCAGCTTAGGAAATAAGTGGACCCTTAAAAAGGTCCACCAGGGCGTGTTATGGTGGTACCACGGAGGTGAAGATGAATATTCCTGGCGATGATTTTTACGCATTAATCAGTGATGGGCTGCAACGACGCGGGGCGCAGACGCTGCAGCGCTCGCTTTATCTCGCTTTGCGAGCCGCCATTCTCGATGGCCGATTGCAGGCGGAGAGTCGTTTACCCGGTTCCCGTATCATTGCCGGACAACTGGCGATCTCCCGCAATACGGTCAATGCCGCGCTGGAACAGCTGACGCTGGAAGGTTATTTGCACCGTAACCGACAGGGCACGCGTGTTGCCCTCCAGGAAAAAGGCGAACCCGGGCCGTCGTCTCACGCGCTGGAGGTGAGGTTAGCGCAGCGTGTGTCGCAACTTCCTCCCCCCACCGCGCGAGAAACGCCGGTGCCCGCGTTCACCCCCGGAACGCCTGCGATTAATTATTTCCCGTTGCCGCTGTGGAGGCGTCTATACGACAGGGTGTTGCGCGAAGAGGGCAGCGCGTTGCTGGGTTATGGCTCCCCGGCGGGGGAGTTGTCGCTGCGCAAAGCGATTGCCCGTCACCTGGCGCTCTCCCGTGGTATTCACTGCGACGCCAGCCAGATTGTGATCACCGAAGGGGCGCTGGAAGGTGTGAGCTTATGTACCCAGCTACTGAGTGAAACCGGGGATACCGTCTGGATTGAGAATCCGGGTTACGCGGGGGCGAAAAGCGCGTTTATGAAATCCGGACTGAGGATGGTCGGCATGCCTGTCGATGAAGAAGGCCTGCGTCTGGAGATAAACGGTGAGCACTCACCAGCGCTTATTTTCACCTCGCCTTCGCATCAGTTTCCCTACGGGAGCGTGTTAAGTATCAACCGGCGGCTGGCGTTGCTGGAGTTTGCTCGTCAGCATAATGCGTGGATTATTGAAGATGATTATGACAGTGAGTTTCGCTATAGCGGCGAACTTGTGCCCGCCATGATGGGGATGCAGAAAAATGCGCCCGTGGTCTATTTAGGTACGTTCAGTAAAACGCTGTTCCCCTCGCTGCGAACCGGATTTATGGTGCTGCCGCAGGCGCTCGCCCGCGCTGCACAGCCGGTGATGGGGGCGCTTCTGCGAGGTGGACATCGCGCGGAGCAGCGCACGCTGGCGTTGTTTATTGAAGAGGGACACTATGCGCGGCACCTGGCCGCCATGCGACGACTGTATCGCAAGCGCTACAGAGAGTTGCGTGACGCACTTCATGCCGAACTGCATGTCGCGCATCGGGTGCTGGCCGGAGAAGGGGGGATGCA
Source organism: Lelliottia sp. CFBP8978 (assembly GCF_034046055.2). Lineage (NCBI taxonomy): Bacteria > Pseudomonadati > Pseudomonadota > Gammaproteobacteria > Enterobacterales > Enterobacteriaceae > Lelliottia > Lelliottia sp. CFBP8978. The sequence goes on from NZ_CM188253.1 coordinate 1,096,156, forward strand.
CCTGACCGTAGCGATTGATGGCATTGATGATAAGTGGGTGGCGCAGCAGGCAAGGCAATATCATCTTGCCCCCGCGGCGCTAAGCGGATATTACCTGGATGAGCAGCAGGGGCAAACCGGTCTGGTGCTGGGGTATGGAAATACCCCAGCGTCGCAATTTGCGCCCGGCATCAGGCGCTTGCAGAGTCTTATTACGCAGTGGCAGGGCGGGAAAGGGTAAAGACGTCGTAGAACGACAGTTCGCCCTTGGTGGAGACCATTTTCTGCAGTTTGGCTTTCTGCTCTTCTTCCACGGCGGGTGAGCGCAAAATGTTGTCGATAAGCTCCGGTGGAACATAGCGCGTGTTATACCACTCGCCGTTATAGCAAACGCGGAAATCGAGCACATCAATATCTTCGTAGCGATAACGCGGATTCACGTCGAAGAAGAAGAAGCCGTTAAACACGACAAATAAAACGACCAGTAACCAGACCGAGTCAATCAGCGTTTCTGACAGCAGCATGACGGTAAGCGTCGCCAGCAGTGCGGCATACATCGCTAAAAATAAGCCGGGATGTTTACGAATAAAGCTGATGCTGAAGCGCGGGCGATTGTCGCGCTTTTCGCGGGAATTAAGATCGTCGATGGTTTCAGTAAGCAGGCGCTGTATCTCTGTCATTTATAACCTTCATGAATTATGCAAAATACAGGGGATCTGCCTATTTTAGGGGAGCGCTTTGGTTGAAAGAAGTAACAGTTATGCGCTGAAAAACCATAACAGTTACTCATTTTCAGTTCAGAGCGTTTTAATGATCTTTGCCGGGTTTCCGCCAACAACAACGTTCGCTGGCACATCTTTGGTGACAACGGCTCCGGAGGCCACGACGACGTTGTCTCCAATCGTCACCCCAGGGTTTATCACCGCACGGCCACCAATCCAGACATTATGACCGATAGTCACCGGTTTACCCAGTTCGGCGCCGCTGTTGCGTTCTGTCGCATCTAAAGGATGCGTCGCGGTATAAATATGAACGCCCGGTGCCAGCATACAGTTATCGCCGATATGGACAGGGCACACGTCCAGCACGACGCAGTCGAAATTGGCGTAAAACCCTTTCCCGAGAAAGATGTTATAGCCGTAATCACAGCGGAAGCTGGGTTCGATGTACGCGTCGCCGGCATGGCCCAGTAGTTCGGTCAGAATAGTGCGCCGTTCGGCTTTTGCATCGGGTTCTGTGTGGTTATAGCGGTGAACAAGATGACGTGCGCGCAGGCGGTCTGCCCGCAAGGTCTCGTCTGATGGGCGGTAAAGTTCACCCGCAATCATTTTCTGCTTTTCTTCACTCATAGGATGCCTCTCTGGTATAGATTCTGCGCAATAGCGTAAAGAACCTCACCCGGAAAGGGAACGTTCCCGATTTGCTGATGTGATCATAATCACAACAATGTCGTCGAATGCACGTATAAACGGCGGGCCTGTTTTCATACAGGAATCGTGTATTGAAAGATGAATTCAGCGTAAGAACGTGGCGTGACAACTTTTAATACAAATTGCTAAGAATTAACGGACAAATTTCCACACAGACGTTGGGATTTTGTCGTAAAGCTTATTCATTGTTAGCTCGGCAAGACGATGGTCGGCCGCTGAATAAAATACAGCCAATTCATGATCCGGTAGCTCGTATTTATTTTTCTCAATAACACGCTCCAGTGTGTCCAGTGACTGGCAGCGTCTCAAGCGCATCAAATAATCTGTTTTGGTTAATGGTTTATCAGACATAAATTCACCCTAGTAATTGTAATAATTTTAACACGAATGACTGACCGGGTTAGCTCGACTCACGTTGACGAAACAACGGAATAGCCGGTTTCCCGATTTACGCCATTTTTGCAAGTCCTGTGTGTTAATGCCGTAGCTGCTGAACAACATAAAGGTGTCATCCAGATATTCATCAAGTTGCTCAATCAGTTTATTATCTTCATTGTACTTAATTTTATAATTAAGTGCGAAGGTCGCTATATGCTCAATGAGTTCATTTAGCTGTAAATTGATTGCAGAGGTCGGATCATTTACCCAGCCATGGTTGCTTTCATCAAGATTGGCAAGGCAGTCATGGTACAAGGATTCGCAGAGAAATTTCAACTGCGCAATATCATGCCTTTTTGGCGAGTACTCGTCCATAGCGCATCCCCTTTTGAGTGATTTTTTACTCACCGAGCATCAATGTCGGGATGGATACAACTTACTTAGCCGTAACGCGTGCTGTTTTCCTGATGTCTTTAACTATAATCCACTCTGATCAAGATTTCACCGCGCTATTACGAAAAATTACAATTAAAAAGCCCGGTTACACACCTGATGGCATTGTCGAACAATAGCGAAGATATTTTTGTCTTTTTCAAGACTGGCATTTTGCCGCTACCTTAAGATTCATCAGCTTACCCGATAATCTTGCGAATGAAATCCAGATAGCCCTTCGTTCATTGTGGTGCCAATCGCCAGGAATAATCTTAATAAAGTCATCACAGAGACGAAATAAAAAAGAGTCGACTCATTGTTTAACGGACATGATAAATAGGATACGCCTTAATACCCTGACAGAAATAAATGAACCGACAATAAGCGTAATTTATGACTTTTTTCAGATAAAGAAAAAGGCCGCTGTCGCGGCCTTTTTAAAGGGATAACCGGTATCAGTGATGTTCAACTGAGTGGTTATGCTCCACATCTTCATTCTTACGGCTGAAGCGGCGGCGAACCACCACGAAGAACACCGGAACGAAGAAGATCGCCAGTACGGTTGCGGTCACCATCCCGCCCATTACACCTGTACCGACGGCGTTTTGCGCGCCAGAGCCTGCACCGGTACTGATAACCAGTGGCATAACCCCGAGGATAAACGCCAGGGAGGTCATCAGGATTGGACGCAGACGCATACGGACCGCTTCCAGCGTCGCCTCAATCAGCCCTTTGCCTTCTTTATCCATCAGATCTTTGGCGAATTCCACGATAAGTATCGCGTTCTTCGCCGACAAGCCAATGGTTGTCAGCAGGCCCACCTGGAAGTAAACGTCGTTCGTCAGACCTCGGAACGTCGCCGCAAGCAGCGCGCCGATAACACCCAACGGAACAACCAGCATAACCGAGAACGGAATTGACCAGCTCTCATACAATGCCGCCAGACACAGGAACACCACGATTAACGAAATGGCGTACAGGGCAGGAGCCTGGTTACCGGACAGACGTTCCTGATAGGACATCCCCGTCCAGTCATAGCCGATTCCCGATGGCAGTTTAGCCGCCAGCTCTTCCATCAGATTCATGGCTTCACCGGTACTTCTGCCTGGAGCCGCCTGACCGAGAATTTCCATTGATGGCAGGCCGTTGTAACGTTCCAGACGCGGCGAACCGTATTCCCAGCGTGACGTTGAGAAGGCGGAGAACGGCACCATCTGACCATCGCTACCGCGCACATACCAGTTATTGATATCGTTCGGCAACATACGGTATTGCGCTTCAGACATCACGTACACTTTCTTCACGCGACCGCGGTCGATGAAGTCGTTGACGTAACTACCGCCCCAGGCTGCGCCCAGTGTGGTATTGATGTCACTAATAGAAACGCCCAGCGCCTGTGCTTTTTCCTGATCAATATCGATCTTGTACTGTGGCGTATCTTCCAGACCGTTAGGACGCACACCCACCAGAAGATCGGGGTGTTTAGCCACTTCACCAAACAGCTGGTTACGCGCCTGAGTCAGTTTTTCGTGACCCAAACCGCCCTGGTCGATCAGCTGGAAGTCAAAGCCGGTTGCGGTACCCAGTTCGACGATCGCTGGCAGGTTAAAGGCGAAGACCATCGCATCTTTAATCTGCGAGAAGGTTCCCATCGCACGGCCAGTGATGGCTTCAACCTTGTTCTCATCGCCTGGACGATCGGCCCAGTCTTTCAACGAGACGAAGGCGATACCGGTGTTCTGACCACGACCCGCAAAGCCAAAGCCGTTAACCGCAAACACCGATTCAACGTTCGCTTTCTCTTTGGTGAGGTAGTAATCCGTCACTTCATCCAGCACTTTCTGGGTACGTTCTTGCGATGCACCAGCAGGAAGCTGAGCCATCGTCAGGAACACGCCCTGATCTTCATCTGGCAGGAACGAACTTGGCAGGCGAATGAACAGGAACGCCATCCCAACAACGATGATGATATACAGCAGCAGGTAACGGCCGGTGCTGCGCAGGATGTTGCCTACGCTGTCGGTGTAGTGGTGCGTGCTCTTATCAAACATGCGGTTGAACCAGCCGAAGAACCCTTTCTTGTTCTCACCGTGATCGCCTTTTGCCACCGGTTTCAGCATGGTGGCGCACAGCGCTGGCGTCAGGATCAATGCCACAAGGACCGACAGGGCCATAGCGGAAACGATCGTTATTGAGAACTGACGGTAAATCGCACCGGTAGAGCCACCGAAGAAGGCCATCGGAATAAATACCGCAGACAGAACCATCGCGATACCCACCAACGCGCCCTGGATCTGGCCCATGGATTTACGCGTCGCTTCTTTCGGCGGTAGCCCTTCTTCGGCCATCACACGTTCGACGTTTTCGACCACCACGATGGCATCATCCACGAGAAGGCCTATCGCAAGCACCATACCGAACATCGTCAGGGTGTTTATCGAGAAGCCGAATATCGCAAGGATGGCAAAGGTCCCTAACAGAACAACCGGTACGGCGATAGTCGGAATCAACGTCGCGCGGAAGTTTTGCAGGAACAGGTACATGACCAGGAACACCAGGATGATGGCTTCAACCAGCGTTTTTACCACTTCGTGAATCGAGATTTTCACGAACGGCGTGGTGTCATACGGGTAAACAATTTTCAGGCCTGACGGGAAGAACGGCTCCATTTTCTTCAGTTCAGCACGAATGGCCGTAGCGGTATCCAGCGCGTTCGCACCGGTTGCCAGTTTAATCCCCAGACCGGAAGCTGGCTGACCGTTAAACTTCGCCACGATGTCGTAGTTTTCACCGCCCAGTTCAACCTTCGCCACGTCGCGCAGGCGAACCTGTGAACCATCCTGATTCACTTTCAGCAGAATTTTACTGAACTCATCGGCGGAGGTCAGACGGGTTTGCGCGATGATAGAGGCGTTCAACTGCTGCCCTTTCACCGGCGGTGTACCGCCTAGCTGACCGGCTGCGACCTGGGCGTTCTGCGCTTTAATGGCGCTAATCACGTCAACAGGCGTCAGCTGGAAGTTGTTCAGTTTGTTCGGGTCCATCCAGATACGCATCGCATACTGAGAACCAAACAGCTGCACATCACCCACACCTGAAGTACGACTGATGGCGTCCTTCATGTTAGCGCCCACGTAGTCGGAAATATCCTCCTGCGTCATGGTGCCATTGGTGTTGATGACGCCGACAACCATCAGGAAGCTACTGGAGGATTTCTCCACGCTCACACCCTGCTGCTGTACTTCTTGCGGCAGTAACGGCATCGCCAGCTGCAGTTTGTTCTGCACCTGTACCTGCGCGATATCCGCATCCGTACCAGACTCGAAGGTCAGCGTGATCTGAACCGTACCGGTTGAGTCACTGTTGGAGGACATGTACATCAGGTTATCGATACCGTTCATGTTCTGTTCGATAACCTGCGTCACGGTGTCCTGCACCGTTTTGGCATCAGCGCCGGGGTAGGTTGCGGTGATCGAAACGGCTGGTGGCGCAATCGTTGGATATTGCGCAACAGGCAGCTTCAGGATCGCCAGTCCCCCTGCAAGCATGATGATGATGGCGATCACCCATGCAAATATGGGGCGATCGATAAAGAAATTAGGCATGTCTTAACGGCTCCTGTTTAAGTTAAGACTTGGTTTGTTCTGACTGGCCACCGGCTGCGGCTTGTTGTTTATCGTCAGATTTGACTTCCTGGGCTTTCACCTGCGCGCCAGGACGTACTTTTTGCAAACCAGTGACAATCACGCGATCGCCATCTTTCAACCCTTCGGTCACCAGCCATTTGTCGCCAATCGCCTGCGATGCAGTGATTTGACGCGTCTCGACTTTGTCATCCGCACCCACAACCAGCGCGCTGGCATCACCGCGCGGCGTACGCGTTACGCCCTGCTGCGGAACCAGAAGCGCGGTTGGGTTCGTCCCTTCTTCCAGACGAGCACGCACGAACATACCTGGCAACAGCGTATGATCCGGGTTAGGGAAGATGGCACGTAAGGTGATAGAACCGGTGGTTTGATCGACGGTCACGTCAGAGAATTCCAGCGCGCCAGCTTGCGGGAACTTAATACCATCGCTGGTCACCAGTTCCACTTTTGCTTTACCGTTTTCTTGCTTCAGCGCACCGCTCGCCAGCTCTTGCTTCAGACGCAAGAAATCGTTGCTGGACTGCGTGACATCCACGTAGATCGGATCAAGCTGCTGCACGGTTGCCAGCGCATTGGCTTGCCCGTTCTGGACCAGCGCCCCTTCGGTAACGCTTGATTTACCAATGCGACCGCTAATAGGAGAGGTCACTTTGGTATACGCCAGATTGATACGTGCTGTCTCAACGGCGGCTTTCGCAGCGACAACCGCAGCGTTGCTCTGTTGAGAATCGGCCAGCGCCGTGTCGTAATCCTGTTGGCTGATGTATTGCGTACCGAGCAGTTTTTTATAGCGGTTCAGTGTCAGCTGAGAGATTTTGGCTGCCGCTTCGGCTTTAGCCAGATCCCCTTTCGCACTTTCGTAAGCGGCCTGATAGGTTGCCGGATCAATCTGATACAGAGAAACACCCGCTTCAACATCACCACCCTCTTTGAAGTTACGTTTCAGGATAATACCGCTCACCTGAGGACGAACTTCCGCAATGCGGTAAGCACTTGTACGGCCTGGTAATTCTGTGGTGATTTGGAGAGGTTCAGTTTTCAGCGTGACGACACCAACTTCTGGCATCTGCTGTGCTCCTTGCTGAGCCTGTTTCTCATCACATCCTGTAAGCGCTATGCCGCCTGAGAGCATCAGAACGATCGCCAGAGGCGTTAACCCTCTGTTTTTGTTCATATGTAAACCTCGAGTGTCCGATTTCAAATTGATCAATGGATCAAAAGTCCGCAAACCCATTGCTGCGTTTATATTATCGTCGTGCTATGGTACATACATTCATAAATGTATGTAAATCTGACTCCTGTAAATTCATTGACGTATGGCACGAAAAACCAAACAACAAGCGCTTGAAACACGTCAACACATTCTGGATGTTGCGATGCGACTTTTCTCGCAGCAGGGGGTTTCCTCAACCTCTCTGGCGCAGATTGCTCAGGCCGCAGGCGTCACGCGGGGAGCGATTTACTGGCATTTCAAAAATAAGTCAGACTTGTTCAGCGAAATCTGGGAGTTGTCAGAATCCAGTATTACCGATCTTGAGACTGAGTATCGGGCAAAATTCCCTGACGATCCACTCTCAGTTTTGAGAGAAATTTTGGTGCATGTGCTTGAGGCGATAGTCCTTGAAGAACGGCGCCGCCTGATGATGGAAATCATCTTCCATAAATGTGAGTTTGTCGGTGAAATGGCGATTGTGCAACAGGCGCAAAGAAGTCTTTGCGTCGAAAGCTATGACCGCATCGAACAAACCCTTAATCAATGTATCCAGGCGCAGATGTTGCCGGCTAATCTGCTGACTCGCCGGACAGCCATTTTGATGCGCAGCTACATTTCTGGCCTGATGGAAAACTGGCTTTTTGCTCCGCAGTCTTTCGACCTGAAGCAGGAGGCGCGCAGTTATGTCGCCATTTTGCTGGAGATGTGCCAGCTCTGCCCGACGCTGCGCGGTGACCCTCACTCCCTTCCGGCCTGATCGCACCGAGAATTATCCTCGAGGCTCGCCTTCGCGCTATTCTGCCATTGTCTGGCGTGATATTCTTCGCGCCAGGTTATTTCCGCTCATCTCTCACATCACATTCATCACTATGCTGCACTACATTCGCTCGCAATACTCTGTTTTTGTCTTGTTTTTCGCCGTGATTTTTTTGTTTGCTACGGCCCCGACCGTCTATGCCCGTGCTGATAATGGCAGCGATGTGCCGACACGGGCGGATGTTCAGTCTCAGCTCGACAGCCTGAACAAACAAAAAAATCCCACGCCGCAAGATAAGCTGGTTCTGGGCGATCTGACGGAAACGCTCGAAACGCTGGATAAAATTGAGCGTGTAAAGACCGAAACCACCCAGCTTCGGCAGAAAGTCGCCGAAGCTCCGGAGAAAATGCGTCAGGCGACCGCCGCGCTCAGTGCCCTGAGCGATCTCGATAACGATGACGAAACGCGTAAAACTCTGGCCACGCTCTCACTGCGCCAGCTTGAGTCCCGGATGACGCAGGTGCTCGACGATCTGCAAACCGGGCAGAGCGATCTCTCCACTTACAACAGCCAGTTGGTCTCCCTGCAAACGCAGCCGGAGCGCGTCCAGAATGCGATGTATACGGCCTCTCAACAGCTTCAGCAGATCCGTAACCGCCTGAATGGCACGACGCTGGGAGAGGGGGCGTTACGTCCGTCTCAGCAAACGCTGCTGCTGGCTCAGCAAATGCTGCTTAACGCGCAGATCGACCAGCAGCGTAAGAGTCTCGAAGGTAACACCGTTTTGCAGGATACCCTGCAAAAGCAACGAGATTATGTCACCGCCAATATTAATCGCCTGGAGCATCAGCTCCAGCTGTTACAGGAAGCGGTCAACAGCAAGCGCCTGACCTTGACCGAGAAAACGGCGCAGGAAGCGGTATCGCCGGATGAAACGACCCGCATCCAGGCCAATCCGCTGGTCAAGCAGGAGCTGGACGTCAATCATCGGCTCAGTCAGCGTCTGATTCAGGCGACAGAAAGCGGTAACTCGCTGGTTCAGCAAAATATTAAAGTGAAAAACTGGCTGGATCGCGCCCTGCAGGCGGAGCGTAATATTAAAGAACAGATTGCGGTGCTGAAGGGAAGCCTGTTGTTGTCACGCATTCTGTATCAGCAACAGCAGACGCTGCCCTCTGCCGACGAACTGGAAGACATGACTAACCGCATCGCGGATTTGCGTCTGGAACAGTTTGAAATCAACCAGCAGCGCGATGCGCTTTTCCAGAGCGATGCTTTTGTCGCCAAAGTGGAAGAGGGGCATTCCAGTGAAGTGAATGATGAAGTACACGATGCGCTGCTGCAGGTTGTCGATATGCGCCGCGAACTGCTGGATCAGCTGAATAAACAGCTCGGCAATCAGCTGATGATGGCGATCAATCTGCAAATCAACCAGCAACAGCTGGTCAGCGTGTCGAAAAGCCTGCAGGAGATCCTGACTCAGCAAATCTTCTGGGTAAACAGCAACAAACCAATGGACTGGGACTGGATTAAATCTTTCCCTGAAACGCTGAAGTCTCAGATTCAGGGAATGAAAATTACCGTGAACTGGGAAAAAGCCTGGCCTGCGGTGATGATTGCGTTTCTTGCGGGTCTGCCGCTGCTGCTGATAGCGGGGCTGATTCGCTGGCGTCTGGGCTGGCTTAAAAAGTATCAGGCGAAGCTCGCCCAGGAAGTGGGCCAACTGCGTAACGACAGCCAGCTCCATACGCCAAAAGCGATTCTTATCGATCTGATCCGCGCGTTGCCGGTGTGTTTGTTGATTCTCGCGGCGGGTCTGATTTTGCTCACGATGCAGCTTAATATCAGCGATCTGTTGTGGGCGTTCAGCAAAAAACTGGCGTTGTTCTGGCTGGTGTTCGGCCTATGCTGGAAAGTGCTCGAAAAAGACGGCGTTGCGGTTCGTCACTTCAACATGCCCGAGCAGCTGACCAGCCACTGGCGTCGGCAAATTGTTCGCGTCAGCCTGGCGTTGCTGCCTTTACATTTCTGGTCGGTGGTGGCAGAGCTTTCTCCGCTGCATCTGATGGACGATGTACTGGGGCAACTGGCGATTTTCCTCAACCTGTTGCTGATCGCCATTCTGATGTGGCCGATGTGCCGGGACAGCTGGCGCGACAAAGAGTCGCACAATATCCGTCTGATCACCGTCACGGTACTGGCGATTATCCCGCTGGCGCTGATGGTGCTTACCGCAACGGGCTACTTCTATACCACGCTGCGCCTGTCGGGCCGCTGGATTGAAACCGTCTACCTGGTGATCCTCTGGAACCTGCTGTATCAGACGGTGCTGCGCGGTCTGAGCGTTGCGGCGCGCCGTATTGCCTATCGCCGCGCACTGGCGCGTCGTCAGAATATGGTGAAAGAGGGGGCTGAAGGGGCGGAGCCGCAGGAAGAACCGACTATCGCGCTGGAGCAGGTCAACCAGCAAACGCTGCGTATCACCATGCTGGTAATGATCGCCCTGTTTGGGGTGATGTTCTGGGCGATTTGGTCAGATTTGATCACCGTGTTTGCCTATCTCGACAGCATTACGTTGTGGCAATACAACGGCACTGAGGCCGGTGCGGCGGTAATGAAAAGCGTGACCATGGGCAGCCTGCTGTTTGCGCTGGTCTCGTCAATTGTGGCCTGGGCGCTGATTCGCAACTTACCGGGCCTGCTGGAAGTGCTGGTCCTTTCGCGCCTCAATATGCGCCAGGGCTCGTCTTACGCCATCACTACTATTCTTAACTATGTGATTCTGGTGGCGGGGGCGATGACTGTCTTCGGTTCGCTGGGAGTCTCGTGGGATAAACTCCAATGGCTGGCAGCGGCACTCTCGGTTGGTCTGGGCTTTGGGTTGCAGGAAATTTTCGGTAACTTCGTCTCTGGTCTGATCATTCTGTTCGAACGCCCGGTACGTATCGGCGATACCGTCACCATCGGTACGTTCTCCGGGACGGTCAGCAAGATCCGTATTCGTGCGACGACGATCACCGACTTTGACCGTAAAGAGGTGATCATTCCGAACAAAGCGTTTGTCACCGAGCGCCTGATCAACTGGTCGCTCTCCGATACCATCACCCGCGTGGTGATCCGTCTCGGCGTGGCGTATGGCTCTGATCTGGACAAAGTGAAAGAGGTGCTGCTGCGGGCGGCAACGGAACATCCAAAAGTGATGCACGATCCGGCGCCATCGGTGTTCTTCACCACCTTTGGTGCCAGCACGCTGGATCATGAACTGCGTTTATATGTGCGTGAACTGCGCGATCGCAGCTATGCGGTAGACGAACTGAACCGCACCATCGACCGTCTGTGCCGGGAAAACAATATCAATATCGCCTTCAATCAGCTTGAAGTTCACCTGCGCAATGAAAAGGGTGATGAGCATACTGAAGTGAAGCGCGAGATTAAAGGTGACGATCCAACACCTGCGTGATTTTCCCCTCACCCTAACCCTCTCCCCAACGGGGAGAGGGGACTGTACTGGAGCGAAGTGACGATTTTCCCCGTCTTCCCTATGGGGAAGTGACCGCACAGGAGCAAGCTCCCCCTCTGCCTTTTAGGGAGGGGGCCGCGCTGGAGCAAGCTCCCCCTCTCCCTTTCAGGGAGAGGGCAGGGGTGAGGGTCGTTTCCCTTCAAAATCCCGCCTGACAATCTCCAGCGCTTTTAGCACCAGCGCTATCAGCACCATCTTCCCTATGGGGAGGGGGACCGCGCTGGAGCAAGCTCCCCCTCTCCCTTTCAGGGAGAGGGCAGGGGTGAGGGTCGTTACCCTTCAAAATTTCGTCTGACAATCTCCAGCGCTTTCAAACCGTCTCCCCTATGGGAAGAGGACCGCACGGGAGCAAGCTCCCCCCTCTCCCTTTCAGGGAGAGGGCAGGGGTGAGGGTCGTTTCCCTTCAAAATCTCGTCTGACAATCTCCAGTGCTTTCAAAACCGTCTCCGCCGGCAGATCATGGTTTTCCAGCAGCATAATCAGATCGACGGCCAGCTTGACCTCGTCGGGGGCATTTTCCAGCGACATGTTGTTCTCCTTTTAGCGAGTGATGCGCGCAATCACTCGCTCTATCTTATCCAGCGCCTGACGGCAGCGGGTGAGTCGTCCTTCCAGGGCAGAAACTTCGCGCAGTAAACGTTGCTGCTCTTCCAGCGTTTCGCTGGTGCTGAGTTGCTGTTCGCGCGCCTGTTTCATCTCAAAGAGACGACGTTCAAATTCCTGATGCTCCAGACGTTTACGCTGCCATTTTTCCATGCCCGCCGATGGGCTGTCCCAGGCGCGCAGCGGCCATGCGGTGATTTCACGGTGCAGTGCGGTCATCTGCTCGATCAAATGTTCAGCCAGCCAGGCGACCTGCTCCTGCCTGCTTTGCTTCACGGCGTGGTTCAGTTCATCAAGATTGCGTTGAGCTTCATCGAGGTAATCTTTAATCAGCGTACTGCGGGTACGAAATAACTGCCGGTCAAAGCGCGGTTTCAGCGTCGCATGCTGCATCAACGGCGACGCCTGCGAACGCAGTGCTATCAGCTGATTTTGCAGGGTCTCTAAAAGCAAGGCTGTTTTCAATACGCTCTCCAGTGGTAAAGTAGCCGTTCAGTTTGATAACGATTCGCATTATGCAGCGTACTATTTTAATCATCATTGGCTGGCTCGCGGTAGTGCTTGGCACCCTCGGGGTTATTTTGCCTTTACTGCCTACCACGCCTTTTATTTTGCTGGCTGCCTGGTGCTTTGCCCGCTCATCGCCGCGCTTTCACCACTGGCTGCTCCATCGCTCATGGTTTGGCGGCTATCTGCGCCACTGGCAACAATACCGGGCGATGCCGCCTGGGGCAAAGCCTCGCGCCATTGTCCTGACACTTGCGACCTTCGCTATTTCATTATGGCTGGTGAAAATGATGTGGGTGCGCATCCTGCTGCTGGTTATCCTCTGTTGTCTGCTTTTCTTTATGTGGCGAATTCCCGTCGTTGATGAAAAGCAACAAAAGCACTGATGTGCAATGATGGTGGTTGCAATTATCCCCGGCAGCCAGTAAATTCGACCGTTTTCGAGCACAGGTGCGCCTGGTCAAAGGTTAATCAGTTGTTACCTTGACTATCCTTTTTTGCGCGCCGTGAGTAACACCGTTTTTAACCAGGCATACATTTATGACCGCGACTGCGCAGCAGCTTGAATATCTGAAAAACAGCATCAAAAGCATCCAGGATTATCCAAAACCTGGCATTCTTTTCCGTGATGTCACCAGCTTGCTGGAAGACCCGAAAGCGTACGCTCTCAGCATTGAATTGCTGGTCGAGCGCTATAAAAACGCCGGGATCACCAAAGTAGTAGGCACCGAAGCGCGTGGCTTCTTGTTTGGCGCACCGGTTGCGCTGGCGATGGGCGTCGGTTTTGTGCCCGTGCGTAAGCCGCGCAAACTCCCGCGTGAAACCATTGCTGAGAGCTATGAGCTGGAGTACGGCACCGATCAGCTGGAAATTCACGTTGATGCGATTCAACCCGGCGACAAAGTGCTGGTGGTAGACGATCTGCTGGCGACCGGCGGCACGATTGAAGCGACGGTTAAGCTGATTCGTCGCCTCGGTGGCGAAGTGACCGACGCGGCCTTCATCATCAATCTGTTCGATCTCGGTGGCGAACAGCGCCTGGAAAAACAGGGCATCACCAGCTATAGCCTGGTGCCTTTCCCGGGTCATTAATCCCTCTTCCCGCAACCTCGCCCAAAGGGTGAGGTTGTGTTAGCATTACCCCCCTGAATATCCACCTTCCAGCGTTGCAGAGCCTGCCCATGAGTTATCAGGTGTTAGCCCGAAAGTGGCGACCCCAAACCTTTGCTGACGTAGTCGGCCAGGAACATGTGCTGACCGCCCTGGCGAACGGTTTATCGCTAGGACGCATCCATCACGCGTATCTTTTCTCCGGCACGCGCGGCGTCGGTAAAACCTCTATTGCCCGTTTGCTGGCAAAAGGCCTCAACTGCGAAACCGGCATCACCGCCACCCCGTGCGGCGTTTGTGATAACTGTCGTGAAATCGAGCAGGGGCGTTTTGTCGATCTGATTGAAATCGACGCCGCATCGCGCACCAAGGTCGAAGACACTCGCGATCTGCTGGATAACGTGCAATATGCCCCGGCGCGTGGCCGCTTCAAGGTCTATCTGATCGATGAAGTTCACATGCTCTCGCGCCACAGCTTCAATGCGCTGTTGAAAACGCTGGAAGAACCGCCATCGCACGTTAAATTCCTGTTGGCGACCACCGATCCGCAAAAGCTGCCGGTGACGATTCTGTCACGCTGTCTCCAGTTCCATTTGAAGGCGCTGGACGTTGAGCAGATCCGGGCACAGCTTGAACATATTCTCGATGAAGAGCAGATCACCCACGAAGCACGCGCGCTGCAATTGTTGGCCCGCGCTGCGGACGGCAGCCTGCGTGACGCGTTAAGCCTGACCGATCAGGCGATTGCCAGCGGTGACGGTAAACTGTCGACCGAAGCGGTCAGCACGATGCTGGGAACGCTGGATGACGACCAGGCTTTGTCGTTGATCGAAGCGATCATCGACGCCAACGGTGAGCGCGCGATGTCGTTGCTGAATGTCGCGGCATCTCGCGGCGTTGAGTGGGAAGCGCTGCTGGTGGAGATGCTGGCTCTGCTGCATCGTGTCGCGATGTTGCAGCTCTCGCCTTCAGCTATCGGCGCCGATATGGCCGCCATCGAGCAGCGGATGCGTGAGCTTGCCCGCACCGTTCCGCCCGCGGATGTACAGCTCTATTACCAGACGCTGCTGATTGGCCGCAAAGAGTTACCGTTCGCGCCAGACCGTCGTATGGGCGTCGAGATGACGCTACTGCGCGCGCTGGCGTTCCATCCCCGGATGCCGTTGCCAGAGCCCGAAGTGCCACGGCAATCTTTTGCTCCTGTTGCACCGACGGCGGTCATGACGCCGCCTCCGGTGCCGCAACACGCCGCACCGCCGCCTGGACCGGATGTACCGCTGCCGGATGCCACCAGTTCGGTGCTCGCCGCCCGTAGTCAGCTACAGCGTGCGCAGGGAGCAACCAAACCAAAAAAGAGTGAACCGGCAGCGCCAGCAAGAGCGCGGCCGGTTAACAACGCCGCACTCGAACGACTGGCATCGGTAACGGAGCGCGTTCAGGCGCGTCCATCGCCGTCGGCGCTCGAACAAAAAGCCCCGGCGAAAAAAGAGGCTTATCGCTGGAAAACCACTGCCGTCACCGAAGAGGTTAAGGTGGAGGTGGCAACGCCTAAGGCGCTGAAGAAAGCGCTTGAGCACGAGAAAACGCCGGAGCTGTCGGCGAAGCTGGCTGAAGAGTCTCTTGAACGTGACGCCTGGGCCGCTGAGGTCAGCCAGCTGCGGTTGCCAAAGCTGGTCGAACAGGTTGCCCTTAACGCGTGGAAAGAGCAGGAAGGTCATCTTGTCCGCCTGCATCTGCGTCCGGGGCAGCGTCATCTGAACTCCCCGGCGGCGCAAAAAGCGCTGACGGAAGCGCTGACGACCTTGCGCGGCGTACCGGTTGAATTGACTATCATTGAAGATGATAATCCGGCGATGCGCACGCCGCTGGAGTGGCGTCAGGCTATTTATGAAGAGAAACTTGCGCAGGCGCGCGAGTCGATTATTGCGGATAACAACATTCAGACCTTGCGCCGATTCTTCGACGCCGATCTGGATGAAGAGAGTATCCGTCCCATTTGACCGTGAGTCTGACTCATGGTCGTTGTCCTTAACGTGACTACTTAAGAGAGAAGCCTATGTTTGGTGGTAAAGGCGGTCTGGGTAACCTGATGAAACAGGCCCAGCAGATGCAAGACAAAATGCAGAAAATGCAGGAAGAGATCGCACAGCTGGAAGTCACTGGCGAATCCGGTGCGGGTCTGGTTAAAGTGACCATTAACGGCGCGCATAACTGCCGTCGCGTGGAAATCGACCCAAGCCTGCTCGAAGACGACAAAGACATGCTGGAAGATCTGGTTGCGGCGGCGTTTAACGACGCAGCGCGCCGTATCGACGAAACCCAGAAAGAAAAAATGGCGTCAGTCTCCAGCGGCATGCAACTGCCGCCAGGCTTTAAGATGCCATTCTGATGCAAACCAGTCCGCTGCTCACGCAGTTAATGGAAGCGCTGCGCTGTTTACCGGGCGTTGGCCCGAAATCAGCACAGCGCATGGCGTTTACGCTGTTACAGCGCGACCGCAGCGGCGGGATGCGCCTGGCGCAGGCACTCACCCGCGCCATGTCAGAAATTGGTCACTGTGCGGATTGCCGCACATTTACCGAGCAAGACGTGTGCAACATCTGCTCGAATCCGCGTCGCCAGGAAAACGGCCAGATTTGCGTGGTGGAGAGTCCGGCGGACATCTACGCCATTGAGCAAACCGGGCAATTTTCAGGCCGCTATTTCGTGCTGATGGGGCATCTCTCTCCGCTGGACGGTATTGGTCCGGATGATATCGGCCTTGATCGCCTCGAACAGCGTCTGGAGTCTGAGACGCTCAATGAAGTGATCCTTGCCACCAACCCAACGGTGGAAGGCGAAGCGACCGCAAACTATATCGGTGAACTGTGCGCGCAGTATGGCGTGCAGGCCAGTCGAATCGCCCACGGCGTACCGGTTGGCGGTGAGCTGGAGATGGTGGACGGCACTACGCTGTCGCATTCTCTGGCGGGACGTCACAAGCTTATTTTCTGACCAGTCGGAGGCTGCAATCGTGGCCTCCGCTTGAAATTCTCTCCCTCTATCCCCATTTCACTCTCAACGTGTATAAACCCCATTAAATGGCATTGTTGAGGTCGATCTAGATGAAAGGACAAGAAACCCGTGGTTTCCAGTCAGAAGTAAAACAGCTTCTGCACCTGATGATCCATTCCCTGTATTCCAATAAAGAAATCTTCCTGCGCGAGTTAATCTCGAACGCCTCGGATGCGGCGGACAAACTGCGTTTTCGCGCGCTGTCCAACCCGGATCTGTATGAAGGCGACGGCGAGCTGCGCGTGCGCGTCTCTTTTGACAAAGAAAACCGCACCCTGACCATTGCCGATAACGGTATTGGTATGAACCGTGATGACGTTATCGACCACCTCGGTACGATTGCGAAATCAGGCACCAAATCCTTCCTCGAATCTATGGGTTCCGATCAGGCGAAAGACAGTCAACTGATTGGTCAGTTTGGCGTAGGCTTCTATTCCGCCTTTATCGTGGCTGACAAAGTGACTGTGCGTACGCGTGCGGCAGGCGACAGCGCCGAAAATGGCGTGTTCTGGGAATCTCACGGCGAAGGCGAATACACCGTTGATGATATTACCAAAGCCGATCGCGGGACCGAGATCACCCTGCATCTGCGCGAAGGGGAAGACGATTTCCTCAACGACTGGCGCGTGCGTTCCATCATCGGCAAATACTCCGACCACATCGCCCTGCCGGTTGAGATCGAAAAAACCGAAGAAGTGGACGGCGAAACCGTTGTTTCCTGGGAAAAGATCAACAAAGCCCAGGCCCTGTGGACGCGTAACAAGTCTGAAATCAAAGACGACGAATACAACGAATTCTACAAGCATATCGCCCACGACTTTACCGATCCGCTGACCTGGAGCCACAACCGTGTGGAAGGTAAGCAGGAGTACACCAGCCTGCTGTATATCCCGGCGCAGGCTCCGTGGGACATGTGGAACCGCGATCACAAGCACGGCCTGAAGCTGTATGTGCAGCGCGTGTTCATCATGGATGACGCCGAGCAGTTCATGCCGAACTACCTGCGCTTTGTGCGTGGCCTGATAGATTCCAACGATCTGCCGCTGAACGTCTCCCGTGAAATCCTGCAGGACAGCACCGTGACGCGTAACCTGCGTAACGCGCTGACCAAACGCTCTCTGCAGATGCTGGAAAAACTGGCGAAAGACGACGCGGAGAAATACCAGACCTTCTGGAAACAGTTCGGCCTGGTGCTGAAAGAAGGCCCGGCGGAAGATTCTTCCAACGTGGAAGCGATTGCCAAACTGCTGCGCTTCGCCTCTACGCACACCGACTCTTCCGAACAGACGGTGTCTCTCGAAGAGTATGTGTCCCGCATGAAAGAGGGCCAGGAGAAGATCTACTACATCACCGCTGATAGCTACGCTGCAGCGAAGAGCAGCCCACATCTGGAACTGCTGCGCAAGAAGGGCATCGAAGTCCTGCTGCTCTCCGACCGCATTGATGAGTGGATGATGAACTACCTGACCGAGTTCGACGGTAAATCATTCCAGTCCGTGGCGAAAGCTGACGAATCTATCGACAAGTTGGCTGATGAAGTAGACGAAACGGCGAAAGAAGCGGAAAAGGCGCTGGAACCCTTCGTTGAGCGTGTGAAAACTCTGCTGGGCGATCGCGTGAAAGAGGTGCGCTTCACGCATCGTCTGACCGATACTCCGGCGATTGTCACCACCGATGCGGATGAAATGGGGACTCAGATGGCGAAACTGTTCGCCGCGGCGGGCCAGGCCATTCCTGAAGTGAAATACATTTTTGAACTGAACCCGGATCATCCTCTGGTCAAACGCGCGGCGGACACCCAGGACGAAACGCAGTTTAACGAGTGGGTTGAGCTGCTGCTGGATCAATCCCTGCTGGCCGAGCGCGGCACGCTGGAAGATCCAAACCTGTTCATCAAACGTGTGAATGCGCTGTTAATGGCGTAATTAGCCTCACCCCTCACCCCTCACCCTAACCCTCTCCCCAAAGGGGAGAGGGGATCGCCCGGTGCGGTTTTCACCTTCTCCCTCGTCAGGTTAGGGGATCGCCCGGTGCGGTTTTCACCTTCTCCCTCGTCAGGTTAGGGGACCGCCCGGTGCGGTTTTCCCCCTCTTCCTCGTCAGGTTAGGGGACCGCCCGGTGCGGTTTCACCCTCTTCCTCGTCAGGTTAGGGGACCGCCCGGTGCGGTTTCACCCTCTTCCTTGTCAGGTTAGGGGATCGCCCGGTGCGGTTTTCACCCTCTTCCTTGTCAGGTTAGGGGACCGCCCGGTGCGGTTTCACCCTCTTCCTCGTCAGGTTAGGGGACCGCCCGGTGCGGTTTCACCCTCTTCCTTGTCAGGTTAGGGGATCGCCCGGTGCGGTTTTCACCCTCTTCCTTGTCAGGTTAGGGGATCGCCCGGTGCGGTTTTCACCCTCTTCCTTGTCAGGTTAGGGGACCGCCCGGTGCGGTTTTCACCTTCTCCCTCGTCAGGTTAGGGGACCGCCCGGTGCGGTTTTCCCCCTCTTCCTCGTCAGGTGAGGGGATCGCCCGGTACGGTTTTCACCCTCTCCCCTTTGGGGAGAGGGCAGGGTGAGGGGACTTCACACCGCACTAACCCAAATAATCTCCCCCGTTAACCGTTTCAGCCGTCCCGCCTTCCTTGAGCCATACCCATTCTGATGGTATTGTTTAGCGCTTTTTGAAATATTGAACCAACTTTTGAGGGGATTTTCGCAATGCGTATTATTCTGCTTGGCGCTCCGGGCGCGGGTAAAGGAACTCAGGCTCAGTTCATCATGGAGAAATACGGTATTCCGCAAATCTCTACCGGTGACATGCTGCGTGCCGCTGTTAAATCTGGCTCCGAGCTGGGCAAACAAGCGAAAGACATTATGGATGCAGGCAAGCTGGTGACTGACGAGCTGGTTATCGCGCTGGTCAAAGAACGCATCTCTCAGGAAGATTGCCGTAATGGTTTCTTGCTGGACGGCTTCCCGCGCACCATCCCTCAGGCTGACGCCATGAAAGAAGCGGGTATCAAGGTTGATTTCGTGCTGGAGTTTGACGTACCGGACGAGCTGATCGTTGACCGTATCATTGGTCGTCGCGTACACGCTGCCTCTGGCCGCGTTTACCACATCAAATTCAATCCACCAAAAGTGGAAGGCAAAGACGACGTGACCGGCGAAGAGCTGACCACCCGTAAAGACGATCAGGAAGAGACCGTGCGTAAGCGCCTGGTGGAATACCATCAGATGACGGCACCGCTGATTGGCTACTACTCGAAAGAAGCGCAGGCGGGTAACACCCAATACGCTAAAGTCGACGGCACCAAAGCCGTCGCTGATGTGCGTGCTGAGCTGGAAAAAATCCTCGGCTAATCGCATCTCTCTCACCCGGAGCCCTCCGGGTGAGAAAAATTCTCATCCCACCTTTCACTGTAATTGGTTCCGTCTACCCGCTTTTCCGCTACAATTAGCAACTATTCAAATGGTTAAGAGGCGTGAATGAGTCAGGCAAAAACCGGCATCTTGCTTGCCAATCTGGGCACTCCAGAAGCACCCACCCCCGCGGCAGTAAAACGTTACCTGCGACAGTTTTTAAGCGACTCCCGCGTGGTGGATACCCCAAAATTGCTGTGGTGGCCGCTGCTGCGCGGTGTCATTCTGCCGATTCGTTCTCCTCGCGTGGCGAAACTTTATCAGTCGGTATGGATGGAAGAAGGCTCTCCGCTGATGGTGTATAGCCGCCGTCAGGAGAAGGCACTGGCGGCCCGTTTACCCGATATGCCCGTTGCGCTGGGGATGAGCTACGGTAAACCTTCGCTGGAAAGTGCCGTAGACAATCTTTTGTCGCAGGGCGTTGATCATATCGTGGTCCTGGCGCTGTATCCGCAATACTCCTGCTCGACCGTCGCGGCGGTCTGGGACGAACTGGCGCGTATCCTCGCGACGCGTCGGCGTATTCCGGGCGTGACTTTTATTCGCGACTACGCCGACAACGAACGGTATATCGCCGCGCTGGTGAACAGTGCGCGCGCATCGTTCGAAAAACATGGTGAGCCGGATCTGCTGTTGCTCTCTTATCATGGTATTCCACAGCGCTATGCCGATCAGGGCGATGATTATCCTCAGCGCTGCCGCGACACCACGCGTGAGCTGGTTTCAGCCCTCGGACTGCCGCCGGAAAAAGTGATGATGACTTTCCAGTCGCGCTTTGGACGCGAACCCTGGCTGACACCGTACACCGATGAAACGCTGAAAATGCTGGGTGAAAAGGGCGTCAGGCATGTTCAGGTTATGTCGCCGGGCTTTTCAGCGGACTGTCTGGAGACGCTGGAGGAGATCGCGGTGCAGAACCGGGAGTTTTTCCTTGAAGCGGGTGGCACAAAGTATGAATACATTCCTGCGCTTAATGATTCTGCGGATCATATTGAGATGATGGCATCGTTAGTGACAACAAGCCGCTAATCGCGCACAGGGCCGGGTTTGTGCTACCATTTCCGGCCCAATAGCCACTCATAGCCCAGACCATGAAATTTCCCGGTAAACGTAAATCCAAGCACTACTTTCCCGTCAACGCCCGCGATCCACTGCTGCAACAAATTCAGCCCGTCAATGAAACCAACGCTGCGTGGGTAGTGGGTATCGATCAGACGCTGGTGGATATTGAAGCCAAAGTGGATGATGCGTTTGTCGCACGTTATGGGCTAAGTTCCGGGCATTCGCTGGTTATCGAAGACGATGTCGCCGAGGCGCTGTATCAGGAGCTGGTGCGTGAAAATCTCATCACCCATCAGTTTGCCGGTGGCACCATCGGCAATACCATGCACAACTATTCTGTTCTGGCTGACGACCGCTCTGTCCTGCTGGGCGTGATGTGCAGCAACATTGAAATTGGCGGCTACGCCTATCGTTATCTGTGCAATACCTCCAGCAGAACCGATTTAAATTACCTGCAAGGGGTCGAGGGGGCGATTGGTCGCTGCTTCACGCTGATTAGCGACTCCGGTGAGCGTACGTTTGCCATCAGCCCTGGTCATATGAATAAACTGCGCGCCGAGAGCATTCCGGAAGCGGTGATCGCCGGTGCATCGGCGCTGGTGCTGACCTCCTACCTGGTGCGCTGTAAGCCCGGTGAACCGATGCCGGAAGCCACCATGAAGGCGGTAGAATATGCGAAAAAGTACAATGTGCCGGTGGTACTGACGCTGGGAACCAAGTTTGTGATCGCCGACAATCCGGAATGGTGGCAGGCGTTTCTGAAAGAACACGTGTCGATTCTGGCGATGAACGAAGAGGAAGCCGAAGCGCTGACCGGCGAAAGCGATCCGCTGCTGGCATCCGATAAAGCGCTGGACTGGGTTGACCTGGTGCTTTGCACCGCGGGTCCGGTAGGGCTGTATATGGCTGGCTTTACGGAAGAAGAGAGCAAACGTAAAACTCAGCATCCGTTATTGCCGGGCGCGATTGCCGAGTTTAACCAGTACGAGTTCAGCCGCGCGATGCGCCATAAAGATTGCCAGACGCCGCTGCGTATTTTCTCCCACATCGCGCCCTATATGGGCGGCCCGGAGAAGATCATGAACACCAACGGCGCAGGCGACGGCGCGCTGGCGGCTCTGCTGCACGACATTACCGCTAATGCCTACCACAAAACCAACGTGCCTAATTCCAGCAAGCACAAGTTTAACTGGCTGACCTATTCGTCACTGGCGCAGGTGTGTAAATACGCAAACCGCGTGAGTTATCAGGTGCTGAATCAGCATTCACCGCGCCTGACGCGTGGTTTGCCGGAGCGGGAAGACAGCCTGGAAGAGTCTTACTGGGATCGTTGAGGTTTTACCCCTCACCCTAACCCTCTCCCAATGGGAGAGGGGATCGTCCGGCGCCGTCTTTTTACACTCACCCAATGGGAGAGGGGATCGTCCTGAGTCGTCTTTTTACCCTCACCCAATGGGAGAGGGGATTGCCCGGATCCGTCTTTTTACCCTCACCCAATGGGAGAGGGGATCGTCCGGCGCCGTCTTTTTACACCCACCCAATGGGAGAGGGGATCGTCCGGAGTCGTCTTTTTACCCTCACCCGATGAGAGCGCGGATGGTCTGGAGCCGTCTTTTCACCTTCGCTCCTTTGAGGAGAGTAGACACCCTCTCCCTGTGGGAGAGGGCCGGGGTGAGGGCATCAGGCCGCAGAATATTAACCCGTCACCGCCTCTTCTACCGGCGGTTTCTCAATCAGCGTCAGCATCGTATTCGCGATTTCACGCTCACCCATCACCACCTGGTTTGCGCCTCGTTCGGTAATATATTCCACTTCATCGTCATAGTGGGCACGGGCAATGATTTCGATATTCGGGCATTTCTCACGCGCTGTGGTGACAATTTCGCCCGCCTCGTAGCCATTCGGGATGGTCAACAGCAGCCAGCGTGCGCAGTCGAGATGGGCCAGATTCATGATCTCTTCGTTGGCGGCGTTACCCAGCACCGCCCGAATACCCCGCTCGCGTAGCTCATCCACGCGGGAGCGTGACGTTTCAATCACCACCAGCGGGATCCCCTGGGCCAGTAATTTTTCGCCCAACAGGCTGCCGACGCGGCCAAAGCCGACCAGCAGAGCGTGGTTGCAGATATCCACCGGGATCTGTTTTTCTTCTTCGATCGCTTCTTCCAGAGTTTGTTCTTCCAGCGTCTCGGTTTTATCGAGGTATTTTTCCAGCAGAGCAAACAGAACCGGGTTCAGCATGATCGAGAGAATGGCCCCCGCGAGCACCAGGTTTTGCCCCGCCTGCGGCAGCAGATTCAGTGCCATGCCCAGTCCGGCAAGGATAAAGGCAAATTCACCAATTTGCGCCAGGCTGGCGGCGATAGTTAACGCCGTACGCGGCGAGTGGCCGAACATCCGTACCAGGCCAAACGCCACGACGGATTTACCGAAGATAATAATCGCCAGCGTGCCCAGCACGGCCAGCGGCTGGTCAATCAAAATCAGCGGGTCGAACAGCATGCCGACGGAGACAAAGAACAGCACCGCAAAAGCATCACGCAGCGGGAGTGTATCGTGCGCGGCACGATGGCTCAGCTCCGATTCGTTGAGCACCATACCGGCGAAGAACGCACCCAGCGCGAATGAGACATCAAACAGCTCCACGGCACCAAACGCGATACCCAGCGCCAGCGCCAGAACAGAGAGTGTGAACAGCTCGCGTGAACCGGTTGCCGCGCTGCGCGACATAATCCACGGCACCAGACGACGGCCAACCAGCATCATAATGGCGATAAAGGCGACGACTTTGCCGATCGTGATGCTCATATCCAGCGCCAGCGTGGCAAAGCCGACGTTGTCTTTTTCAATCATACCGGCGACGGCAGGCAGTAAGACCAGCGTTAATACCATCACCAGATCTTCAACTATCAACCAGCCGATGGCGATTTGCCCTCGCTGGCTGTCGATTAACTGCCTCTCTTCAAGCGCGCGCAGCAGCACCACGGTGCTGGCGGTGGAGAGACACAGTCCAAATACAATACCGGTCATCAGTGACCAGCCAAGCATCGCTGAAAGCGCCATCCCCAGTAACGTCGCCACGCCTATCTGGGCGATCGCGCCGGGTATGGCGATATGCTTTACCGCCATCAGGTCCTTCAGAGAGAAATGCAGTCCTACGCCGAACATCAGCAGAATCACGCCCAATTCCGCCAGCTCAGGTGCAAGTTTGGTATCTGCCACAAAACCCGGGGTAAACGGTCCTGCCAGCACACCCGCCAGTAAATAACCCACGAGAGGAGAAATACGTAACTTATTGGCAATCATGCCAAGGATAAAAGCGAGCACAAGTCCACCTACAATGGTGGTGATAAGCGGTGTGGCGTGATGCATTCCGTCTCCTTTCGTCGTGGGGTGTTCCATTTTTGGCGTAAAACCAAAAAGCCGATTAATAGTTTATGACAATTTCGGCCATTATGTTTATGAATAATTGTTGAAATTTGAATAAAACAGCAATAAGCGTTAAAAAAAGCAGATTAGGACAAATTACCGCGAGGATGAAGTGTAAAGCCTTATGGCACTAGGTGGGAAGTGCGGCCAAAGTTTACTTTGACCGCGAAGAAACTATGGCTTATGCCTGTAATCAGGCAGGAATATAGTCAATATCCCCAAAAGAGGGAGGAAAGCGCAGATTTTGTAGACCAGGAAGATACTGGTATGGTCAGCAACCAGCCCCAGGACAGCAGCTCCAAGCCCACCCATCCCAAAAGCGAAGCCGAAAAAGAGGCCGGAAACCATGCCGATACGCCCCGGCATCAGCTCCTGGGCGTAGACCAGAATAGCTGAAAAGGCCGATGCGAGGATAAAACCAATGATCACGGTTAAAATCCCCGTCCATTCAAGGCTTGCGTACGGTAAAATAAGGGTAAATGGCGCTACGCCGAGGATAGAGCCCCAAATGACATATTTACGCCCAATTTTATCGCCGACAGGGCCGCCAATAACCGTTCCAGCTGCAACAGCAAACAAGAAGGCAAAGAGGTGGAACTGAGCGTTTTGCACCGATAATCCGAATTTCTCCATCAGATAAAAGGTGTAATAGCTGCTGATGCTCGCCATATAGAAGTATTTTGAGAAAATCAGCACTAACAGTATCGAAACTGCCAGTATGACCTTATCACGCGGCAATGGATTGATAACCTGGGCTTTTGGTTTCCCTTTGTTTACCCGATGCTGAGCGGCATACCAGCGGCTAATCTGAATCAGCACCACAATGGCCAGCAGTGCCGCGAGGACGAACCACGCGACGTTACCTTTTCCGTATGGCGCAATGACCACCGCTGCCAGCAGGGGACCCAGCGAGCTGCCAAAGTTACCGCCAACCTGGAACAGGGACTGTGCCAGACCATGACGGCCGCCGGACGCCATTCTCGCCACTCGTGAAGACTCAGGATGGAAGACTGACGAGCCGGTCCCGACCAGCGCGGCGGCCAGTAGCACCATCTCAAAGCTTCCCGCCAGCGCCAGCAGCACCAGGCCGCTCAACGTAAAGCACATACCTATCGGCAGCGACCACGGCATCGGATATTTATCCGTCCAGTAACCGACCACCGGCTGGAGCAAAGACGACGCCATCTGGAAGGTCAGGGTGATCATCCCGATCTGCACGAAGGTTAATGAAAATTCGGACTGTAGCAGCGGATAGATCGCCAGAATCAGCGACTGAATCATATCGTTAAGCAGGTGCGACAGACTGATTGCGCCTAAAATACCAAATGCAGTGCGCGATTTTGGCGCGGACGCCGGAGTGCCCGTAACAGGCGGAGTCGATTCACTGATTGCCATAAATACCACGTGTTGAGTTATAAGAAGTGCAGGGTGTCATTATTATGTTGCTAACATACCTTTCCGTGACTTTTGAGGAAAGTCGCAATTCTGAAAACATATTTGTCTATTCTTGTTACTCGCTGTAATTTCAGCGTTTGTCTTTTGGTCAGGGAGCGAGAATATGAAGTTAATGAAGCGTGGCGTCGCGTTGGCGCTGACAGCGATTTGGGCGCTGGCAAGCCAGCCTGCGCAAGCATACGAAAAAGATAAAACCTACAAAATAACCATTTTGCATACCAACGATCACCACGGTCATTTCTGGCGTAGCGAATACGGCGAGTACGGCCTTTCGGCGCAAAAAACGCTGGTAGACGGTATTCGTAAAGAGGTGGCAGCTCAGGGTGGCAGCGTTCTGCTGCTCTCAGGGGGGGATATCAACACCGGCGTGCCGGAATCCGATTTGCAGGACGCCGAGCCGGATTTCCGCGGTATGAATTTAATTGGCTATGACGCGATGGCCGTCGGCAACCATGAGTTTGATAACCCGCTAACCGTACTGCGTCAGCAGGAGAAGTGGTCCAAATTCCCGTTCCTCTCCGCCAATATTTATCAGAAAAGCACCGGCGAGCGCCTGTTTAAACCCTGGGCACTGTTTAAACGTGAAGATCTGAAAATTGCGGTGATCGGCCTGACCACCGACGACACGGCCAAAATCGGTAACCCGGAATATTTTACCGATATTGAATTCCGTAAACCGGCTGACGAAGCGAAGCTGGTGATTCAGGAGCTGAATCAAAACGAAAAACCGGATGTGATTATCGCCACCACCCACATGGGCCATTACGATAATGGCGCACACGGTTCGAATGCGCCTGGCGATGTCGAAATGGCGCGCAGCCTGCCGGAAGGCTCTCTGGCGATGATTGTGGGTGGTCACTCACAAGATCCGGTTTGCATGGCCTCCGAGAATAAAAAGCAAGTGGATTACGTGCCGGGCACACCTTGCGCCCCAGACCGTCAGGACGGGATCTGGATTGTTCAGGCGCATGAGTGGGGCAAATATGTGGGCCGCGCCGACTTCGAATTCCGTAACGGCGAGATGAAGATGGTGCGCTACCAGCTGATTCCGGTGAACCTGAAGAAGAAAGTCACCTACGACGATGGCAAAAGTGAGCGCGTGCTCTACACACCTGAAATCGCCGAAAACGCGCAAATGCTTTCCCTGCTGACGCCTTTCCAGAATAAAGGCAAAGCGCAGCTGGACGTGAAAATCGGTCATGTTAACGGCCGACTGGAAGGCGATCGCAGTAAAGTCCGCTTTGTCCAAACCAACATGGGGCACTTGTTGCTCGCGGCGCAAATGGCGCGTACCGGCGCTGATTTCGCGGTCATGAGCGGCGGCGGTATTCGTGATTCTATCGAAGGTGGCGATATCACCTATAAAGATGTGCTGAAGGTGCAGCCGTTTGGCAACATTGTGGTCTATGCGGACATGAGCGGAAAAGAGGTCATTGACTATTTGACTGCCGTGGCGCAAATGAAGCCGGATTCTGGGGCGTACCCGCAATTTGCTAACGTCAGCTTTAATGCCAAAGACGGCAAGCTTAACGATCTGACGATCAAAGGCGAGCCGATTGATCCTGCCAAAACGTACCGCATGGCAACGCTAAGCTTTAACGCGACCGGCGGCGATGGCTATCCGCATATCGACAACAAACCGGGCTATGTGAACACCGGCTTTATCGACGCCGAAGTGCTGAAGCAGTTTATCCAGCAGAATTCACCGCTGGATGCGAATGCGTATGAGCCTAAAGGTGAGGTGAACTGGCAGTAACGGGCTGTTTGCTTTGCCGTTTTGAACCCGGGCAGCGCCCGGGATCCTCTCGTACGCGATGTACGCTGCGGTTCCTGCGCGCTGTCTGTGTCCACACTCTCTTTAACAATCACACCCGTATCAACGCTCTAACGGGTGTCGCGCCATCGGGCTCTTAATCCCGGCGCGCGATATCTGCAAATTTGGCGTCCAGCATTTTTGCCAGATCGTTCGCCGACAGTTCAATATCCAGCCCGCGCTTGCCGCCAGAAATATAGATTGTGTCAAAGGTCTGCGACGGCGCATCAATCAGCGTCGGCAGGCGTTTTTTCTGCCCAAGAGGGCTGATCCCGCCAACCAGATAGCCGGTGGTCCGTTGCGCGACCATTGGGTCCGCCATATCGACCTTTTTTGCCCCTAACGCTTTAGCCACTTTTTTCAAATCCAGCTGGCCCGCGACGGGTGTCACCGCCACCGCCAGATGTTTCATATCGCCGTTCACGGCCACCAGCAGCGTTTTATAAACCTGATCGGCATTGAGGCCCAGCTTGCGTACCACTTCGTCACCGAAGTTGGTCTCACTGGGATCGTGATCGTAAGTATGGATCCTGAAAGGAATATTGTTTTTTTCGAGTAATTTAACGGCGGGAGTCATAGCGATCCTTCTTACCACAGACAATTTATGCGTAAAGCATACGTCTGACATTTGTCTAAAAAATAGCACCATCTTGCGCAATAGTGTTGGCAGTGATGGTCACTTTAAGCGACAATCGGCTCACCCGAAGGTCTCCTTCGGCATAATAATAACGATGAAATTCCTCTTTGACGGGCCAATAGAAATATTGGCCATTTTTTTATTGCAACAGTGACGGCAGATTCCCTTCACCATACAAATGCAGCGCGCCAACGGCAACAACATAACGGCCGGCAGGCAGGGCGTGTAGTGCGTTTCGCCACGCCTGATTGCGCTCATGCATCAACACATCGTACAACGATTCGCTAAAGGTTGAGGGCAATTCCAGCCTGCTGTTGGCAGGCGGCGTCTCCAGCCACCAGCTAATCATCATCTGTAAAAGTCGCGCGTTGGTATGCCAGTGCGTGAGCGTATCATCCAGCAGCGGAAGCCCGTCGTCAGGAAGCTGGCGCAAAAGGGCAATCTGGCTTGCTGCGCCTTCGAGTTCGATAACCGGCAGATTTCTGGCGCGCGCGGCGTTCAACAGCTGATAGTCGATACCATATTCACCGCGCAAGCCCAGACGCTGAGCCTGCGTCGCCTGCAGTACCATCGCGATTTGCCACAGCGGTTGGGTCTCCAGCATCGAAACGGAAAGACCCACTTCATCAGCGATGCGCGCCAGTTCCGCCAGTTTAGTGCTGTTAAGACGTTCGCTCAGCGGCGGGGGAATATCGAGATTCGCGAAGGGAGACTCGCTGCCAGAAATATCCGCTTCGACGATCAAAGCATCGGCGGTGCGCAGTAAATTGATCAGCGCGGGCGGCAGCGGTGACATATCGCGCGTGCCCATATGGATGCTGCCGACGAGATGCAGATGCTGCCCGCCTGGCAGTGCGATATCCAGCCCCGGCCAGGGATAGCGGCGGGGAAACAGAGCGCGGAGGGTGGTTTTTATACGATTAAACAGACTCATACGCGCTCCCTGAATGGAAAGGTTTATGCTAGCGCGCATGGGGGCAAGGTGCAAATATTCCCCTCGGCCCGTTGGCGCGAGGGGAACGGGCTTAGTCCTTCGGCTTAAACCGCAGCAGACGGTTAGCGTTACTGACGACGGTGATCGAGGAGAGCGCCATCGCTGCCCCTGCCACTACCGGGTTCAGCAACGTGCCGGTGAGCGGCCACAGAATCCCCGCGGCAACAGGTATCCCCAGGGCGTTGTAGACAAAGGCCCCGAGCAGATTTTGCTTCATATTGCGCAGCGTCGCCTTTGAGATTGCCAGCGCATCGGCCACGCCCATCAGACTGTGACGCATGAGCGTAATAGCCGCCGTCTCGATAGCGACATCGCTTCCGCCGCCCATCGCAATCCCGACTTCCGCCTGCGCCAGTGCGGGGGCATCGTTAATGCCGTCACCCACCATTGCCACCTGTCGGCCCTGGCTTTGCAATTTTTTGATAGCCTCGGCTTTACCGTCGGGCAGCACGCCCGCGATCACCTCATCAATGCCGGCTTCTTTGGCGATGGCCTGCGCCGTCGTGGCATTATCGCCGGTTAGCATGACCAGGCGATAGCCTGCGCGGTGCAAGCGTTTGAGCGCCTGCACGCTGTCTGCGCGCAGCGGGTCGCGGATGGCGAACAGCGCTGCCGCTTTGCCGTCAACCGCCAGCAATACCGGCGTCGCTCCCAGAGAGGCCTGAGCGTTCAGCTCGTCGTCCAGCCCGGCAGTATCAATGCCGTTTTCATTCAACAAGGCCTGATTACCGAGAAGCAGCGTATGGTTTTCCGCCTCGCCGCTTACGCCCAGACCGCGCAGGGTGCGGAAGTGATGCACCTCCGGTAATGTCGCGCTGTCTGCTTTCTCGATAATCGCCCTGGCCAGCGGATGGCTGGAGCCTTGTTCCAGCGCAGCAGCAAGACGCAGCGCCTCGTCTTCGGTAAGCCCTGTGGTTTTCACCGCCACAACCTGCGGTTTGCCTTCGGTCAGGGTCCCGGTTTTATCAAATACCAGCGTATCAAGCGTGCTGGCGCGCTGTAGCGCATCGGCGTCGCGAACCAGTACGCCAAACTCTGCGGCGCGCCCTACGCCTGAGATGATCGACATTGGCGTCGCCAGGCCCAGCGCACACGGACAGGCGATGATCAGCACCGTGGTGGCGATAACCAGCGTATAAACGATCTGCGGCGCGGGGCCGAAGAAGTACCAGATGGCGGCGCTGAACAGCGCAATCCCCACCACCACCGGCACAAAAATAGCGGAGATTTTGTCGGCGAGCTGACCAATCTCCGGCTTACTGCTTTGCGCCTGCCGCACCATGCGAATGATGCGCGACAGCGTGGTATGGTTGCCGACGGCGCTGGCCCGGAACAGCACGCTGCCGTCCTGCACTATCGTCCCGGCATGCACCATATCGCCTGCGGATTTTTGCTGTGGAACGGGCTCGCCGGTTAGCATCGCTTCATCAAGCCAGGCTTCACCCTGCGTGATTTCGCCGTCGACGGGAACCCGATCGCCGGTCGTTAATCGCAGCGTCATTCCGGGCTGCACCTCGGCAAGCGGCAACGTTTTTTCGCCTTCGTCCGTCACTACCCTGGCTGACGGCGGCGTTAAATCGAGCAGCCGCTCCAGCGCTTTTGACGAACGCTGGCGTGCGCGGGCTTCGAGCATATGGCCTAAGTTGATAAGACCAATAATCATCGCGCTTGCTTCGTAATAAAGATGCCGGGCTTCCATCGGGAACCACTGCGGCCAGACGTTTACGCTCATCGAGTAGAGCCACGCCGCACCAGTGCCCAACGCAACCAGCGTATCCATGGTGGCTGTGCGATTTCTGAGGCTCTTCCAGGCGCTGGTGTAGAAATGTCCGCCTGCGAAGACCATGACCCCAAGCGTGACGACACCTATCACCAGCCACAGAGTGCGGTTGTCAGCGGTGACCATCATATTGTCACCGAGCATCCCCCAGACCATGACCGGTATACCGACCAGCAGCGCGACAATCGCCTGCCAGCGGAAGCGTTTCATGGTGGCGATAGCGGTTTCTTGCTGGCGTTCGCGGCGTTCGGCATCATCTTCGATGGCTTCTGCACCATAGCCCGCTTTTTCGACCGCCTGCACTAATTCTGCGGCGGAGGCACTGCCCATAACCAGCGCCGTGCGCTCCGCCAGATTGACCCGTGCCTGGGTGACGCCCGATACGCTCTGCAATGCATTTTGTACGTGCGAGACGCAGCTGGCGCAGCTCATGCCATTGATCAGTAACTGCTGGCTATCATCAATGTCACTGGCTGCCGGAAGCTGAGGGGGTTCCGCTGTCAGTGCTTCCGACGGGGTTAATGACTCTGTCAGCGGATCAGCCTTTGGGTGGCTTAACTCCGCCCCATAACCGGCCTGTTTGATCGTATCGATCAGGGCCTCGGCGCTGGCGCTGCCAACGACTTCGGCGTGATCGACCGTCACTTCAGCACGTTCAACGTCAGGACGTTGTTCCAGACTTTCTTTTACGCGTTTGACGCAGTGACCGCAGGAGAGGCCATCCAGCGTCAGATCTATGGTGTGAGACATAATAAAACTCCCGTATAATTATCTGGCCAGCTATTGACCGACAGACTGTTTTTACCTGACTGTTATGAAGGTTAAACCTTCCATCAAGGGGAAGGTCAAGGGGGAAATGTGAATATCAGTGACGTTGCGAAAAAAACCGGCTTAACCAGCAAAGCGATTCGCTTTTATGAAGAGAAAGGGCTGGTGACGCCACCGCTGCGCAGTGAAAATGGCTATCGGAGCTACACGCAGCTGCATCTTGATGAACTCACGCTGCTGCGTCAGGCCCGGCAGGTGGGCTTTAATCTCGAAGAGTGCGGTGAACTGGTTCAGCTCTTTAACGATCCAAAGCGACACAGCGCAGACGTGAAAAAAAGAACGCTGGAAAAGGTGGCGGAAATCGAGCGCCATATTGTGGAGCTACAGACGATGCGCGAACAGCTGCTGGTGCTGGCAGAATCCTGCCCTGGCGATGACAGCGCCGACTGCCCGATTATTGATAACCTTTCCGGCTGCTGCCATCGTAAGGCGAATGTTTAACAGGCTTTCACGCGAAGGGTTATGCCCTCTACCGCGATGACGACGACCCTGTGTCTTCACCAAAAGTGTTGGCTACTTGCCCATTTCTTTACGAACAAGCGCGGGATAGGAGTACTGGCGACGTTTGCCAGTACCGACCTCAAGCAAGGTGTAGCGAGCATCAGGAAATTTGCCATTTTTATCCACCACCATCAGTAACGCACCGTGTTGATTTTTAAATATTTTACCAGCGGGATACTTAGGCGCGTCAGGATTCCTGCAAGGGCATTCAGGATCACAATGGCTCATTGATTAAACCCTTCTTTTCATTTCATTCTGGATCATAAGATACGGCCCCCCGTCTCAAGGAACACTCTGCGTTGCTCTTTCAGTTCAGCTTTCTCTTCAGTATGTTTGAAGATTGCATGACGCAAACGCATCTGCTGTTCATCGCATTCTGCTGTAGAAAGCTGAGGATCGTGACTTAATTCACACAGTAATTCATTCATACCGCGGATGTTATTCACCGAAAGGGCTTCTTCAACTTTTGCAATCACTGCTGCTAAATGAGACATAACTTGCCTGTTAATCAGATTCTGTAAAGTTGATCCTTTTCAGTCAGCGAAAGTGAACTTGAAATCTTTAACGTATGTATCGCCCGCTTCCTGGATAGCACGCTGTAACTCATTGTAATACTCATCAACGCCTGCAGAATAAACAGCGTCAACCAGTGGTTTGAGACGATCGCAGTAAATTTCTGGCTTCAGGCTGGCGGCGCGGTTTGCGTTAGGGATTGAATCGCTTGTGATAGCCTGGAAATAGGTACGCACTGAGCCTTTAACATTCGCACTGACTGCTTTCATATTCTCCTCACCTGTCAGTACCTGCAGGGTTGGGATCTGATTGTTCTGCACAGCGTCATTTAGTCTGGTCAGGAACTGTTTGAAGAATTCAACGCTCAACATATCAGAGACCTTCGGTTTAGTGCTGACTCCCTGGGTATTGCCTACACCGCGCCTGACGTTATCAACAACCGTTTTTGCTGCAGGCTGGGCTTTCTTGAGTTCAAGTCCAAAGAGCAGGTTACACAGTTCAACACGCTGTATAAGTTCCATTCCTCTGATTTCAGTCACTAATTTTGTTATGTCTTTAGACTTATAGGCGTAGTTTTTGAGCCAGTAAGACCAGTATTCAGCTTCAGGAATAAACCAGACCGGAGGCTTGTCTTTCGGATGGCGGGTGATCTTTCCATCAGTGTCGTATTCAATTGAGGAACCGTCAGAAAACTGGAACTGACAGCCGGGCACCAGCGGGTTTATGTCAACCTGAGCGCCTTGTTTGATCCAGTCTTCTACTTCACCCGCCATTAGATAGGTGAAATCATCTTCATTGTTAACGCAATCGATTAAAGACTTGATGTCAGGGATTTTTCGTCGGAAAGAATTGCCATAGTATACGAAACGCTTTGCCATTGTGTTAACTCTCCAAAATTATGCAATTGAATCTATCATATTGTTATGTATGTTATATCAATGAGATCTTAACCAGTGATGCAAAGTGTGCTGAATGTCAACATTAGCGGCATAATTCGAAGAAACTTAAGCATAAGTATCTTCGCTCTCTAAACTACGAGTTGTTGCCGATGTGTAAACATTGTATGAGACTTGACCAACTCTTACTGTTTTATCGCAAGCCTCTGCAAAGATATCCATTTCGTATAATGTGACCGGCTAATCAACACCAGGATTTCTCACCTGATGCTTTCTCAGTTACAACGCACGGTGCCAAAGGAATCTTTGCGGCACGTTGAACCGTCCGAACCGCGCGTAGTGCCGAAGCTATCGGTGCGCCATGAGTTTCCGTGATTATCTCGCGTCGTCCCGAAAGAGTCCGTCCGGTAAGTTGATCCATCGGAGCCACGGGTAGTCCCAAAGGAATCAGTGCGCCATGAATTGCCATGATTATCGCGGGTCGTACCAAAGCTATCGGTACGGTAGGTGTTGCCATTATCACAGCGTGTTGTTCCAAAGCTATCGGTGCGACAGGTCTCCGCTGATGCCTGTGCTGCAAATAATGCAACGACGATAATTGCCAGAATCTGACTGATGTTATTCATAACGATAAAACTCCTGTTGGCAGACTGAATATGACGCGCTACGAAACCTGCATAGTGTGAGTGTTAGTGAGCGTCTCTTAAACTGCTTAGAATGCGTCGGGTTAAGGTTTGAAAGCCTTAAAAAAAGGCCGGCCCGGAGGCCAGCCTACAGAGCTGCTGAAAATCGTCAGCGGAGTGATTAGAAATCGCCGTGGATACCCGCGCCAACCATATAACCGCTGTCCATAGAAGATGAAGCCTGGAAGGTCATTGCTGCTCTTTCAGTGACGTTTTTCTGGATACCTGCTGCCAGCGCGCCACCGTGACCCGCAGTACCCGTAGACAGCGCCCATGAATCGGCGTTGGCGTTAAAGTGCAGGGAAGACATTGCAGCAGCGTTATTACCGATCTGGTGCATCTCTTCACGAGTCTCTTCGATATCATTACGGTTGCGCTGAATATCTCTGGAGTTCTGCTGAATCGCTGCGCTGTTGTGGTCGATACGCGCTGAGTTATGAGCGACGCTGGCGGCATTGTGCTGAATGTAATCACCTTGCACGGCCTGCAGTGTCTCAACATGGCTAATTTCAGTTTGATTGGCGCGGACGGCTTTAGAGTTAGCCTCCACCTTGGTCATATCTGCATCTTTACCATCTTTACCCGCAGCACCATTCATAGGGGTAACGTGCTCGCCCGCAGTGCGTTGACGGTTAGCCTGTGCCATCTCATCGCCCCGAATCTTAGCGGCATTAGCATCAATGGAGCTATCCTGGGCTGAGTCAGTTTGTTCCTGCACTGCCTGGTCTGCAGCGTAAGTTGATGTTTCCACTTTCTGGTCTAATTCGGCATCGACGATCTTCGCACGCTGGGCGCTGGCGTCGTTGATAGCATCGATACTTTTGTCAGTGTCTGCTTTATTCTGGGTAACCTGGGTCTGCAGATTATCGTCCCCGGCCTGGCGGGCGGCCGTTTCATCAGCAATCTTACGGTCAACGATCTTCGCACGCTGGGCGCTGGCGTCGTTGATAGCATTGATACTCTTGTCAGTGTCTGCTTTATTCTGGGTAACCTGGGTCTGCAGGTTATCGTCACCGGCCCGGCGGGCGGCCGCTTCATCAGCAATCTTGTCGTCAACGATCTTCGCACGCTGGGCGCTGGCGTCGTTGACGCTTTTGAATTGATTAGCCGTGTCAGCTTTCAGCGCATCCACATTTGCTTGGGTCTGCGTGATGTTCTGGCGGTTCGTCTGTACCTCATCCTGGACACTCTCGATTGCGCTTTTATTACGATCGATGTTTTGCGTATTGGTCGAAATGGCTGAATCCTGCGCAATTACCACTTTTTCTAAAATCTGGATATCGCTTTTATTTTCACCGGCCTGAAGCTGGGCGGCATGTGCCTCATCAGTGGCATAGTTTGCCTGATTACGTGCGCCGTTGATTACCCCGGTAATCGGCTGGCCCTGAAAGTCGCCATACGACATGGAGACATCGTCAGAATTGACAGTTGCAGCAAAAGCAGCCGAGGAAGACATGACAACCACTGAAGCGAGCAAAGTTTTGGTGAAAGTTTTCACATTAATTTTCCCAGAAAGATTAAGGTAAGTTTTAAAATTCGCGTGGCTTGACAGTGTTGTCTGTTGCCATTACTGATGTGTGGCGAGTCTACTCTCACGATAAACATATTCAAGTCTCGTTGAACACATTCATAAGAGCGATTTGTTATCTTGATGATTGGTTTGAACTTATTTTTTATAATATTTAATTTTCATTAGTATTATCAGGTGTATAGAGTGTTTTTGGTGTTATGGAATATGCACCACTGATAACGAAGTGTTAAATATATAAGTGTGATATTTATAATGATGTTTGGATATTCATGACCGGTGAAGTCATATCCTTATTAAGTATGCATGTTTACATTATGTTTTTGTGAAGTGTTTTGTCTGGAACGTCAGTAGTGTTGTGTCTTAAGTATGAAATCCACAGATTTAATGCTGTTTAAGGATGCTAATATTAACCATGATAAAATAGTGGTTTTTATTTTTTAAGGCATCCTGGCGGCAGTTTGAAATTATTTGCCGAAAAGGGCGGAGTGAATGCGGTGCGGGAAATAAGATGAAGGAGTATAAAACACGGCTGGAACTCAGGCGTGCGGGTTGTTGCGTGGAGGAAAACCGCATCGGCGCGGTTAATCCGCGACAGTATACGTTCGTCGATGAAGCGGGTGATTACGTAGCTGAAGAAAGCGGGCTGAATCCCCTCTTCGTCGAAGAGGGGAGTGGAAAGAATGGAATCAGTACAACAATGCGTAAAGCTGGCGACGATACTTCGACGCCAGCGCATCACCGGTCCCCAGCGCCGCCAGAATCTCCTGGAACATCTTACGTGCCTGGCCGTCAGCCGCTGCCAGATCCTTTTTCAGATGGCTGAAGAGTAACTCAAGCGCCTCTTCATTACGGCCAACCTGATGCAGCTGCAAAGCCAGCTGGCTGGCCAGCGCGGCATCGTCCGGGTTCTCGGTTACCTGCTGCTGAAGCTGCTGAATCTCCGGTGTGTCGGCGGCCTGTTTCAGCAGATCGATTTGCGCCACCAGGCCCTGATAGCGGGTATCTTGATCCTGCAATGGAATGGTTTTCAGCACCGCTTCGGCGTCTTCTGAACGGTTCAGTTCAATCTGGGTTTGTGCCAACAGAAGCCCAATCTGACTGTCCTGATTCGACAATTGCCACGCCTCTTTCAGCAGCGGCAGCGCTTCGTCGTGTTTCCCTTCCTGAATCAGCGCCAGCGCCTGCTGGGCTTTTAACTCTTCTTCACGCGGCAGCACTTTATCGAGCAGCGCGCGAACGGCCTCTTCAGGCTGCGGGCCCTGGAAACCGTCCACCGGCTGACCATTCTGGAACAGGTAGACGGTAGGAATAGCGCGCAGGCCAAACTGAGAGGCCACCATCTGCTCGGCATCGCAATCCAGTTTTGCCAGCAGGAACTGACCGTTGTACTGGGCGGCAAGGCTTTCCAGAACCGGGGTTAGCTCAAGACAGTGCTGGCTGCGCTCGGACCAGAAATAGAACAGCACCGGTTTTGTCATCGACAATTCCAGCGTCTGGTGCAGGTTAGCTTCGGTAATGTTGACAATATTCTGTGCGGACATACGGCATTCTCAGTTAATCAGTTTGATATAGACATGGGGGTGAGGAGCAACGCTTCAACTCAACCGTGTAAAATTTTATCCATCACGCGGCCCGGCAGCAGGCGCTTAAGCCAGCCAACGGCGTGAGTCACCAGCGTGACCGGATAGCGCATTTTGGGACGATCGCTTTCAAAAGCATGGCGCACTTTAGCGACAACTGCCTCTGGTCCAAGCGTGAATCGCGCTGCGATGCCCGGATTTTCAACCGGTTTGTCGGACTGGGTTTGATTGACGTTATCGGTAAATCGGGTGCGGATGGGGCCCGGTTCGATCAGGCTGACTTTGATACCGCTGTGGCGCAGCTCCATGCGTAAGGCATCGGACCACGCTTCCAGCGCATATTTACTGGCGGCATAAGCCCCGCGACCCGGAGTCGAGATAAGCCCCATGACGGACGATGTCATCACGATGCGGCCTTCACCGTGCGGCAGCATGGCGGGCAGCAGGGCCATCGTGAGCTGATGTACGCCAAAAAAGTTGGCAGAAAACTGCTGTTCGAGCTGCTCACGGGAGACGGTTTGCAGGGGGCCGTACACGCCGAAACCGGCGTTATTAAACAGCCCGTACAAACGGTTGTTGGTCAGCGCAATCACCTCGGCGGCGGCGCGTTCGATGCTTTCTGGCGAGTCAAGATCCAGCAAAATGCCCTTAAAGCCCTTGCTGTTCATCCGTTCGACATCATCAGGTTTTCGACAAGCGGCCAGAACCCAAAATCCCTGGCGCTTCAGTTCAAATGCGCTTTCAAGGCCAATCCCACTGGAACATCCTGTTATTAAGACCGATTTTTGCATAACTTTACCTGTCAGGATCTCCGCTGAATTAAGAGTCATGTTTAACTAGAGGAGCCAGTCGAGTCGCCATCCAGTCAGCAATAAAGGGCTGGGCGTCGCGATTGGGGTGAATACCGTCATCCTGCATCCATTGTGGTTTCAGATAGACCTCTTCCATGAAAAATGGCAGCAGCGGAATATCGAATTCTTTGGCAAGCTTCGGATAGATGGCGCTAAAGGCCTCATTATAACGGCGTCCGTAGTTCGCAGGCAGACGAATTTGCATTAAAAGCGGTTGCGCGTTGGCGGCCTGAATATCCGTAATAATTTTGCGCAAAGTTTGTTCTGTCTGTTGCGGCTGGAATCCCCGCAGACCGTCGTTACCGCCCAGTTCGACCAGCACCCAGCGCGGTTGATGTTGTTTAAGCAGGGCAGGCAGACGGGCAAGTCCCTGCTGGGAGGTATCGCCGCTGATGCTGGCATTCAGTACCGGCGTTTTTGTCTGCCATTTATCGTTGAGCAGCGCAGGCCAGGCGGCAGTGGCCGCCATCCGATAGCCCGCGCTCAGGCTGTCACCCAGAACTAATAACGTGTCCGCAGCAGCGGCGCGGAAGGTCATCAGAATCAGAAACAGGAAGGGCAAATGCCAGCGGAAAACATTGTTGCAGTTCATCATCTTAAGAAGTCCGTCGGTCAGGGGGAGCACGAGCTGTCCATCCTCACCGGAGTTGAACTCGTTGTCAAACGCGCTGAAACCATTGCGCTGATTGGTGAATCCGGTTCCGGTAAGTCCACGCTGCTGGCGATTCTGGCCGGGCTGGATGACGGCACCAGCGGCGAAGTTAATCTCGTCGGGCAGCCGCTGCATCAGCTGGATGAAGAGGCTCGCGCGGCGCTTCGCGCGAAACACATCGGTTTTGTCTTCCAGTCTTTTATGCTCATTCCTACCCTGAATGCGCTGGAAAACGTCGAGTTGCCCGGCCTGCTGCGCGGCGAGAACGCCAGTCAAAGTCGCCACGGCGCGAAGGCGCTGCTGGAACAGCTCGGGCTGGGGAAACGTCTCGATCATCTTCCGGCGCAGCTCTCCGGCGGCGAACAGCAGCGCGTGGCGTTGGCGCGGGCGTTCAATGGCCGCCCGGACGTACTTTTTGCCGATGAACCCACCGGAAATCTGGATCGTCAAACGGGGGATAAAATCGCGGATCTGCTGTTTACGCTGAACCGCGAACATGGCACAACGCTGATTCTGGTGACCCACGATCCGCAGCTGGCGGCACGCTGCGACCGCCGTCTGCGTCTGGTGAACGGGTTATTGCAGGAGGAAGCATGATCGCACGCTGGTTCTGGCGCGAATGGCGCTCGCCCTCGCTGTTGATTGTCTGGCTGGCGCTGAGTCTGGCGGTGGCCTGTGTGCTGGCGCTCGGCAGCGTCAGCGATCGAATGGAAAAGGGCTTAAGTCAGCAAAGCCGCGAGTTTATGGCGGGCGACCGTACCCTGACCAGCTCACGCGATGTGCCGCAGGCGTGGATCGACGAGGCGCGTCAACAGGGGCTCAAGGTCGGGAAACAGCTGAGTTTCCAGACCATGACCTTTGCCGCTGACACGCCCCAGCTGGCAAGCGTGAAGGCGGTAGACGATATCTATCCGATGTACGGCGAATTGCAAACCAGCCCTCCCGGTTTAAAACCCACGGCCGGCTCAGTGCTACTGGCGCCGCGGCTGATGGCGCTGCTGAATCTGAAAACCGGCGACAGCATCGACGTGGGCGACGCCACGCTGAAAATCGCCGGCGAAGTGGTCCAGGAGCCGGATTCCGGCTTTAACCCGTTCCAGATGGCGCCGCGTCTGCTGATGAACACGGCGGACGTCGAAAAAACCGCAGCCGTTCAGCCGGGCAGCCGCGTCACCTGGCGGTATAAATTTGGCGGAACGCCAGCCCAGCTGGAGGCCTACGAACAGTGGCTGAAACCGCAGCTGAAACCGGAACATCGCTGGATCGGCATGGAACAGGACGACGGCGCGTTGGGTAAATCGCTGGAGCGTTCGCAGCAGTTTTTACTGCTTTCAGCGCTGCTGACCATGCTGCTGGCGGTTGCCGCCGTAGCGGTGGCGATGGGGCACTATTGCCGCAGTCGCTACGATCTGGTGGCGATCCTGAAAACCCTCGGCGCGGGCCGCGCGCAGCTGCGCAAGCTGATCGTCGGGCAGTGGTTGATGGTGCTGGCGCTGTCTGCCATTACCGGCGGGGCGATTGGGCTGCTGTTCGAAAAAGTGCTGATGGTGTTGCTCAAACCAGTACTCCCGGCGGCGCTTCCGCCCGCGAGCCTGTGGCCATGGCTGTGGGCCATGGGGGCGATGGTGGTGATTTCGCTGCTGGTGGGGCTGCGTCCCTATCGCCTGCTGCTGGCCACGCAGCCGCTGCGGGTGCTGCGCAGGGATGTGGTCGCCAGCGTCTGGCCGCTGAAATTCTATCTGCCGGTTGTGGTGGCGGTGGTCGTGATGTTGCTCGCCTGGCTGATGGGCGGCAGCATGTTGCTGTGGGCGGTGCTGGCCGGAGCCGTCGTGCTGGCGCTGCTGTGCGGCGTGCTGGGCTGGATGCTGCTGAACGTGCTGAAAGGACTGACGCTGAAATCGCTGCCCGTGCGCCTGGCGGTGAATCGCCTGCTGCGCCAGCCGTGGTCGACGCTGAGTCAGCTGTCGGCTTTTTCACTCTCCTTTATGCTGCTGGCGATGCTGCTGGTGTTGCGCGGCGATTTGCTCGACCGTTGGCAGCAGCAGCTTCCAGCGGAAAGCCCGAACTATTTCCTGATCAACATTGCGCCGGAACAGGTCACGCCGCTGAAGGGCTTCCTCTCTGAGCATCAGATTGTGCCCGAATCGTTCTATCCGATCGTGCGGGCGCGACTGACGCAAATTAACGGCAAGTCGACGGAGGGAAACCAGGACGAATCACTCAACCGTGAGCTGAATTTAACCTGGCAGGAGAAACGGCCGGATCATAACCCGATCACCGCCGGCAGCTGGCCGCCAAAAGCGGGTGAGGTGTCGATGGAAGAGGGGCTGGCAGCGCGGCTGAAAGTCGGTTTAGGCGATACGGTGACCTTCACCGGCGATACCCAGGACTTCAGCGCTAAAGTGACCAGTCTGCGCAAAGTCGACTGGGAAAGCCTGCGTCCGAACTTCTTCTTTATCTTCCCGACCGGCGCGCTGGACGGGCAGCCGCAAAGCTGGCTCACCAGTTTCCGCTGGGAAAACGGCAACGGCATGCTGACGCAGTTGAACCGTGAGTTCCCGACGGTGAGCCTGCTGGATATTGGCGCGATCCTGAAACAGGTCGGCCAGGTGCTGGAGCAGGTCAGCCGCGCGCTGGAGGTGATGGTGGTGCTGGTCACCGCCTGTGGCGTATTGCTGTTACTGGCCCAGGTGCAGGTGGGAATGCGACAGCGCCATCAGGAGCTGGTGGTGTACCGCACGCTCGGCGCGAGTAAATCCCTGCTGCGCACTACGCTATGGTGTGAGTTTGCGCTGCTGGGGCTGGTGTCGGGACTGGTGGCGGCCATTGGCGCTGAAACCGCGCTGGCCGTGCTGCAAACGCGGGTATTTGACTTCCCGTGGGAGCCGGACTGGCGGCTGTGGCTGATCCTGCCTGTCTCCGGCGCTGTGCTACTGTCCTTGTGCGGCGGCTGGCTTGGCACGCGGCTGTTAAAAGGCAAAGCGCTATTCCGTCAGTTTGCCAGTTAATTCCATTACGTGATGATTACGCGCCGGTTTATATACTGGCGCGTAATCATTTAGTAGCACAAATTGGTAATACCCTCACATTTAGCAGCACAAAACATTAAAAACCCAACCACACGAGCCGTTTAATTCCGGATATTATTCGTTTGCTAAATAATTAGCAGCGTGTCTATCAAGGAATAATAATGACCATAAAAAAAACAGCGCTGGCGACAACGATCGGCGCGGCAGTGGCATTGGCGTCTTTCGCAGCACAAGCGGAAATCACCGTACTCAAGCAAGATCCGCAGGCGGGCAACCCCCTGAGCCGTCTTAACTTTACCGTTGGCGGCAGTATCCGTCCGCAGTTCCAGAATATGACCGGCGACGATGGTAAAAATAGCTATAAGCGTAACGGCTTCGACGGCGGGACGCGTTTCCGTTTCGCCGCGGATTACTATCTGTTTGATGACATCAGCTGGGTGAGTTATTACGAGCTGGGCGTGAATATTCCGGCGCTGTTCGACTGGGATAATCACCACGCAGAAGGCGCGAACGATACCTCTCGTCGTATGCTTTACACCGGCCTGAAAAGCGACACCTGGGGTACGCTGACCTTCGGTCAACAGAACAGTGTCTATTACGATGTGGTGGGCGCGAAGACCGATATCTGGGACTACGACATGATCGGCCAGGCCCCTGGTAACGGCATCAACGGCGACTACGATGGCTCTTATCGTTCACGCAAGATGCTGAAATATAAGAAAACGGTGGGCGATGCCGATATCTACGCATCCTGGCTGTTCGAAGACGGTGAATACCTGCCGGGTAACGGCCTGCGTTATAAGCGTAAAGGCGGCGGTTCACTCGGTCTGGATTATCACCTGACCACCGACCTGACCTGGGGCACGGCATGGAACTACACCCGTGCGGATATGCGCGATCCGGACAATGGCGACAGCAAATCCTACGATCAGAATATCCTCGGTACGGCGCTGAGCTGGACTCCGGACAACTGGACCTTCTCCGCAGGCGGCGGCTGGTATCAGAACTTCATGACCACCAAAAAAGTGTCTGTTAACGATTACTTTGCCGGTGATGCATGGGGCATTGAGTACTTCGCAGGCTATAAAATCCCGGTCGGCCAGTATGCGCTGAAATCCGTTCAGCCTTATGTTATGGGCGATCGCATTGAATATGTGAATGGTCGTAACTACCAGCGCACCGACAATGGCGTGGGTGTGAGCTTCCAGCTGGATTACGGTTTCCGTGTTGATTACGAACACGTGTTTACCTCCAGCACCGACAATCTGGGTGATATGAACCTGGTGCGTCTGCGTTACGACTTCTGAGTCGTCTCACCGGGTGGCGTTCTGTCGCCCGGTTATTCTCCTTCCCGGACTATCCATAGCCAGAATCGGCATAACCCATCTTCAGTACATTCAAAGACATATTCAGCAACATCATGAAATAATTTCAAGGACAGCGGCTTGTGATCTGTGTCATGTTAAAGATTATCTGCGTCGCATCGTACGACGCACTACACAGCCACACCGCTTTGAAATGGAGATGTTATGGGATTTCGTCACACGCTTCGCGCCGCAGCCGGTGCGTTATTGTTGGTCTGCGGTTTGCAGGCTGCTCACGCTAACAGCGATCCGCACACCATTGTGTTTGGCGTTGCGCCGGGTCCGTATGGCGATATGGTTAAGCAGGCGATCGCCCCTTCACTGAAGGAGAAAGGGTATAAAGTGGTGGTGCGTGAATTCAGCGACTACGTACAACCCAATATGGCCCTGTCTAACGGCAGCATTGACGCCAACCTGTTCCAGCACTCGCTCTACTTCAGCAAATTCACCGCCGATAAAGGGCTTAAACTGACGAAATTGCTCACCGTGCCGACTGCCGGAATGGGCTTTTATTCGCGCCAGGTAAAAAGCCTGGATGAGCTGAAAAAGGGCGATATCGTGACACTGTCGAACGATCCAACGAATCTGGCGCGCGGCCTGCGTTTCCTGCAATCGCTGAATCTGATCACTATCAAAGATAACATCGACCCGACGAAAGCCTCCGAGCGTGACATCGCCAGCAATCCGAAAGGGCTGGTGTTTAAACCGCTGGAAGCAGCCCAGCTGCCGCGTACGCTGGACAGTGTGACGGCCTCGCTGGTGAATGGTAATTTTGCCATTGCCGCCGGGCTGGATCTCTCCAGCGCCCTGGCCCAGGAACATCTTGACGAAAATCTGAAAAATATCATCGCGGTACGTACAGAAGATGCGGATAAACCGTTTGCCAAAGATATTGTGGCCGTCGTGCAGTCACCGGTCTATCGCGCGGTGATCGACGATCCAAAAAATGTGTATACCGCGTTCCAGAAACCAGACTGGATGACAGCTGCAAAACCGTAATGGCGTACACGATCGACGGGGCAGACAGGTCTGCCCTTTTCGCATTTCTGAGGTAGTCATGATTAAGTTAGATAAGGT
The DNA here is from genome assembly GCF_034046055.2 of Lelliottia sp. CFBP8978. Classification (NCBI taxonomy): domain Bacteria; kingdom Pseudomonadati; phylum Pseudomonadota; class Gammaproteobacteria; order Enterobacterales; family Enterobacteriaceae; genus Lelliottia; species Lelliottia sp. CFBP8978. The sequence continues at coordinate 1,140,861 of NZ_CM188253.1, forward strand.
GTGCGTTGATTTCCGGACAGGACGCGGACCTTCAACTCGCGCGGTTTCAGATGTGAGTCTGACGATTGCGGCGGGTGAGATTTTTGGCATTGTCGGTACCAGCGGCGCTGGCAAAAGTACCTTGCTGCGCACGCTTAACGCACTGCAACGCCCGAGCGTCGGGAGCGTGAACGTCAACGGCGTGGAGATTTCCGCCCTCGACGGGGTGAATCTTCGTCAAGCACGCCAGCGTATTGGCATGATTTTCCAGCATTTCAATCTGATGCATACCCGTACCGTGGCGCAAAACGTGGCGTTCAGCCTTAAAGCGGCGGGCTGGGAACGCAGTAAAATCGCGCCGCGCGTGGCGGAGATCCTCGCGCTGGTGGGGTTGAGCGATAAAGCCGGTCGCTATCCGGTTCAGCTCAGCGGCGGGCAGAAACAGCGCGTGGGCATCGCCCGTGCCATTGCCAACCATCCTGATGTTTTACTCTGCGATGAACCGACGTCGGCGCTGGATCTGGAAACATCAGCCACCATCCTGGCGCTGCTGAAGAAGATCAATGAGCAGATGGGGATCACGATCGTACTGATCACCCATGAGATGAACGTGATCAAATCTATTTGCGATCGCGTGGCGGTGATGTCCGGCGGCGAAGTGGTGGAGCTGGGCGAGGTGTTTGATGTGTTTGCTCACCCGCAGCATCCGTTCACGCAGCAGCTGGTCTCCCATATGCTGAACCTGACTTTGCCGGAGCGCCTGCAGCAACACTTGCCGGGACAACTGCTCAAAATCCTGTTTATCGGCGATTCCGCCGAGCAGCCTGTGTTATCGGATGTGGCGATCAAATTTGGTGTGGCGGTCAATATTCTGCACGGAAAAATTGAGTATATCGGCGAGCGAGCGCTGGGCATTCTGGTCGTGCAATTGACTGCCGATGACCCCTCGGTCGTTGAATTAGCGGTTGAACATATTCGCCAGCGTACGGCACAGGTGGAGGTGATCCGTGGATGATTTAGTGGCCGATCTGGGCCTTGCATTTAACGAAACCTTCCAGATGTTAAGCATTTCAACGGTGCTGGCGATTGTCGGCGGTTTACCGCTCGGCTTTTTGATTTTTGTTACTGACCGTCATCTGTTCTGGCAAAACCGCTTTGTCTATCTGGTGAGCTCCGTGCTGGTGAACATCATTCGCTCGGTGCCGTTTGTGATCCTGCTGGTACTGCTGTTGCCGCTGACCCAGCTGCTGCTCGGCAATACTATCGGGCCTGTTGCGGCCTCCGTTCCACTGTCCGTGGCGGCGATTGCATTTTATGCCCGTCTGGTGGACAGCGCGCTGCGAGAAGTTGACAAAGGGATTATCGAAGCGGCAGAAGCTTTTGGTGCCAGCCCCATGCGCATCATCTGTACGGTATTATTGCCCGAAGCGAGCGCGGGTTTGCTGCGCGGGTTAACCATCACGCTGGTGAGCCTGATCGGCTACTCGGCGATGGCGGGGATCGTTGGCGGCGGTGGGGTCGGGGATCTGGCGATCCGCTACGGTTATTACCGTTACGAAACGCAGGTGATGGTTGTCACCGTGATCGCGCTGATCGTACTGGTGCAGATTGTTCAGGTGCTGGGCGACTGGCTGGCGAAACGCGCCGATAAGCGCGACCGCCGCTAAATATCAGGCCGCCAGCCAGGCGGCCACTTCGTTAAACGCGCCCCGATAGATAATCTTGTCGGCTTTTTTCTCCAGCTGATATCGGTACATCGGGTCGTAATAGTCATTGAGCAGTGGCGCAAGCCAGGAATAGTGCGCCTCGGTACTGCCTGTGCGCTGCTGCTCGATGAGTGCGGAATCCAGTAATGCGCTGAACTCTGCAAACCGCTGTAACCCCAGACGACGGCGGATGGCGAACAGGCCGTGATGCAGATAGTCGGTGTACTCCTGCCAGCCTTTTTCTTCGCCGAATGCGGCTGAAAAATCCTGCCACATGTGCGCGAAATACTCCTCGCGCAGGCGTTCAAGACGAATATCAAAAGGATCGTCCACCACCACGATAGGCGATTCCGCCATCCGCTCGCGCAGACACTCCGGCAGATGGTTAGAGCCAATCATCCGGCCTTCGTCTTCCAGCACCCAGCGTGGAGCGTCCTTTTTAAGCAGCGCGACGGCCAGCTGATTTTCAAAACTGGCCTGCGACAGCTGGGCGTTAAGCGTGCGGCCAAACGATGAGCCGCGATGACGCGCCAGCCCTTCAAGGTCGATGCCCGACGGGTGTTGTTTAACCAGCAGCGTTTTCCCGCTGCCGGTGCAGCCGCCAATCAGCACCATCGGCTTTTGTACTTGCTCATACGTTGCCTGAATGGCTGCCTGGCGCAACGCTTTGTAGCCACCCGCAATTAATGGGTAATCGATCCCGGCGGCTTTTAACCACGCCTGAGCAATGTGCGAGCGCTGCCCGCCGCGCGCGCAGCAGAGATAGCCGTCAGAGTTTGCCAGACAGGCGTCGCGCCAGGCGTTAATCCGCTCTGCACGCGTGTCGCCGCTGACCAGACTATGGCCTAACGCCAGCGCGGCTTCTGGCCCCTGGCGTTTATAGCTCGTGCCCACGGCGGCGCGTTCATCGTCGGTCATCAGCGGCAGATTAAGCGCAGCAGGCATAGCGCCCTGGGTGAATTCGATCGGCGCGCGAACGTCGATTAAAGGGGTATCGGCGGCAAGGATCGCGCGATAGTCCGTTCCATCGTTCATGAGAAGTCCTGAAGGAAACAAAACAGCAATAGGCGGGGATTTTACGCGTGTTGAAAGATACCGGGGAAGGAAAAGATCAACTCCCCGGCATCTAATGCTTAGTTGAGCTTCGATTGTGCCCAGGAGATACCGCTGGCGTACTCTGGCGGTAACAGAGGAATGATCGCTTCGAGAGTGGCAACCAGGCGTCCGGTATCATCATCGTTGAGATTCAGATGACCGACTTTGCGCCCTTCGCGTACCTCTTTATCGTACCAGTGAAGATGGACCAGCGGCAGTTTAAGCCAGTCATAGTTCAGATCGGTTCCGATAAGATTGATCATCACGGACGGGCAATTGACTACCGGCTGCGGCAGCGGCAGATCGGTAATGGCGCGCAGATGTAGCTCAAACTGGCTGATAGAGGCGCCGTTTTGCGTCCAGTGGCCGCTGTTATGCACGCGCGGAGCGAGTTCGTTAATCAGCAGACCGGCTGGCGTGATAAAGCACTCCATCGCCATGACGCCCACGTAGCCCAGCTCCTGCATGATGGCAGAAAGCATCTCTTCGGCCTGCGCCTGTTGTCCGGCATGAGCCTGCGGGAAGGCCACGCTGGTGCGCAGAATGCCATCCTGATGCAGATTATGGGTCAGCGGATAAAACACGGTGCTGCCGTCATGGGCGCGTGCGCCAACCAGCGAGACTTCACCGCTAAAGTTGATTCCCTGCTCAACGATGCATTCACCGTAACAGTCGTCCGGTAGCTCTGCGGTTTCATCCGCGCGTAAACGCCACTGGCCGCGACCATCGTAGCCGCCGGTGCGACGCTTCACGATCGCTAAAGAACCGAGCCTGTCGAATACCGCTGGCCATTCGCCTTTATCCGCAAGCAGTTGCCACGGCGCGGTGGCGAGATTGAGTTTGTCGAACAGCTGTTTTTGCGTCAGGCGATCGGCAATAACCGGAAAGATGTCGCGATTGACGAAGGCGTTATGACGGGCCAGCTCGCGGGTTAAGGCGGTTTCCGGCCAGCGTTCGATTTCGGCGGTGATAACACTTTGCTGAAAGGGCACCGCTTCCGGCTCGGCATCCAGACCAACGGGCCAGACGGTGATGCCCAGCGGTTCACCCGCCTGGCGCAACATACGACCCAGCTGACCGTTACCGAGAACGCAAACTTGCTTCATGCCGCACCTCGCGGATCCGGATTCTCCAACACCTCGTCGGTCTGGGCGTTACGCCAGTCGATAAGACGCTGATGCAGTTCTTTATCGTGTGTTGCCAGAATTTGTGCCGCCAGCAGCGCGGCGTTCGCGGCGCCCGCTTTGCCAATCGCCAGCGTACCGACCGGAATACCGCGCGGCATCTGAACGATGGAGTACAGGCTGTCGACACCGCTTAATGCTGCGCTTTGTACCGGTACACCGAGCACCGGCACCAGCGTTTTAGCGGCAATCATTCCGGGCAAATGTGCTGCACCGCCCGCACCGGCAATGATCACCTGATAGCCATTGTCTTCTGCGCCTTCGGCGAAGCTAAAGAGCTTATCGGGTGTGCGATGTGCGGAGACCACTTCAACATGGTGAGGAACATCCAGGATTTCAAAGATTTCGGCGGCAAACTGCATGGTAGCCCAGTCGCTTTTGGACCCCATCACGATGGCGACACGCGCCGGATTATTGCGGGAAGACATGCGTCTTAAAACTCCTGTGGTGCGAAACACACTGCTTTGAGGGCACAGAGAATAGCATGTAAAAACGGCAAGGAAAACGGTTGCGTGGCTGTGGAAAGGGCAAACTCGTGAGAAAAATTAAAACGGGAAGGCGATTAACTCAACGTTATCCGGCGTCACTTTTACCATCGAACCTTCCGTATGCCAGGCGCCTAATACCACGCGCTGCGCGGGCTCGCCGTTGGCCGTCAGAGTGTGTACGTCCGGGCGATGAGTATGACCGTGAATCAGCCATTGTACGCGGTGTTTTTCCATCACGTTGATAACCGCCTGCGGGTTCACATCCATGATGGTCATTGATTTGCTGCTGTTGGCGGCTTTACTGCCTGCGCGCATTTTGGCAGCGATGCGATTGCGGATAAACAGCGGTAGGGCGAGGAAGAGCGTCTGGATCCACGGCGTATGAACTTTGGCACGAAACGCCAGATAGCCGGTATCGTCGGTGCAGAGTGTATCGCCATGCATGATGAGTACGCTGCGACCGTAGAGATCGAGAGCCTGTTCTTCCGGCAGCAGCGTCATGCCGCTTTCACGGGCGAAGCGTTTGCCAATCAGAAAATCGCGATTGCCGTGGATGAAGAAGCAGGGGACGCCGGAATCAACCAGCGCTTTGATGGCGGCGGCTATTTCATGGTGCAGAGGGTTGGGATCGTCGTCGCCAATCCAGGCTTCAAACAGGTCGCCCAGAATGTAGAGCGCGTCGGCAGTTCGCGCTTCGCCCTGTAAAAAACGCAGAAAACCGGCGGTGATCGCCGGTTCTTCTGTTTGCAGATGCAGATCTGCAATAAAGAGTGTCGCCACCAATTACTCGCTGACGGTCACGCTGGTAATGATAACGTCTTCTTTAGGAACGTCCTGGTGCATACCGCTGCGGCCAGTAGAAACACCTTTGATTTTCTCAACAACGTCCATGCCTTCAACCACTTCTGCGAATACGCAGTAGCCCCAGCCCTGCATGCTTTCGCCAGAGAAGTTCAGGAAGTCGTTGTCCGCTACGTTGATGAAGAACTGAGCCGTTGCAGAGTGTGGCGCCTGAGTACGCGCCATCGCCAGCGTGCCACGGGTGTTTTTCAGACCATTGTTCGCTTCGTTTTTGATCGCCGCTTTGGTCTCTTTCTGGTTCATGCCAGGTTCAAAACCGCCGCCCTGAATCATAAAACCATTGATCACGCGGTGGAAAATGGTGTTGTTGTAGAAACCTTCGCGGCAGTAGTCCAGGAAGTTTTTGACTGTTTCAGGCGCTTTATCGTCAAACGTTTTGATTACGATATCGCCATGATTAGTGTGGAAAGTAACCATTTTTGCATCCTGTTCCGGTATTGTAGTGCGTCGACCCCTGTGAGGGTCACAGATAGAGGGGTGTTATAGCATAACCGTAAGACGGGATCATCTTGCATTGTGTGCTGATTCCGGTCTGAATTATGGGTATCATACAGACTTTATTATCCACACACGTCTACACGGAACCTTCGATGTTAAAAATCTTTAATACTCTGACGCGCCAAAAAGAGGAATTTAAACCTATCCATGCCGGGGAAGTCGGCATGTACGTGTGTGGTATCACTGTTTACGATCTCTGTCATATCGGTCACGGGCGGACTTTCGTCTCTTTTGATGTGGTGTCCCGATATCTGCGTTTCCTGGGATATACCCTCAAGTATGTGCGTAACATCACCGATATAGATGACAAAATCATCAAGCGCGCTAATGAAAATGGCGAAAGCTTCGTCGCGCTGGTGGATCGCATGATCGTTGAAATGCACAAAGATTTTGATGCCCTGAATATTCTGCGCCCGGACAGCGAGCCGCGAGCCACTCACCATATTCACGAAATCATTGAGATCACCGAAAAGCTGATCGCGCGCGGTCACGCTTATGTCGCGGAGAATGGCGACGTGATGTTCTCCGTGCCGACCGACCCGTCCTATGGCCAACTTTCCCGCCAGGATTTGGACCAGCTGCAGGCCGGTGCGCGCGTTGACGTCGTTGACGTGAAGCGTAACCCGATGGACTTCGTACTGTGGAAAATGTCCAAAGTCGGTGAGCCGAGCTGGCCATCCCCGTGGGGCGAAGGGCGTCCAGGCTGGCATATCGAGTGCTCCGCGATGAACTGCAAACAGCTTGGCAAGCATTTCGATATTCACGGCGGCGGTTCAGATCTGATGTTCCCGCACCACGAAAACGAAATTGCCCAGTCCACCTGCGCGCACGGCGGCGAGTACGTTAACTACTGGATGCACTCCGGCATGGTGATGGTTGATCGCGAGAAGATGTCCAAATCACTGGGCAACTTCTTTACCGTGCGCGACGTGCTGAAATATTACGATGCGGAAACCGTGCGCTACTTCCTGATGTCCGGCCACTACCGCAGCCAGCTCAACTACAGCGAAGAGAACCTGAAGCAGGCTCGTTCTGCGCTGGAGCGCCTGTATACCGCGCTGCGTGGCACCGATAAATCTGTGGCACCAGCCGGTGGCGAAGCTTTCGAAGCGCGCTTTATTGAGGTGATGAACGACGATTTCAACACTCCGGAAGCCTATTCCGTGCTGTTTGATATGGCACGCGAAGTGAATCGCCTGAAATCTGAAGACATGACGGCGGCGAACGCGCTGGCCTCTCATCTGCGTAAACTCTCAGCCGTGCTGGGCCTGCTTGAGCAGGAACCAGAAGTATTCCTGCAAAGCAGCGCGCAGGCGGATGACGGTGAGGTTGCGGAGATTGAGGCGCTGATCAAGGCGCGTCTGGAAGCGCGTCAGGCGAAAGACTGGGCTGCAGCAGACGCGGCGCGTAATCGCCTGACAGAAATGGGTATCATTCTGGAAGATGGCCCGCAGGGAACCACCTGGCGTCGTAAGTAATTTCCCCACCGCGCTAACTCTCCCCACTGGCGAGGGTTAGCGTGGCATACCGCCTGTTCTCAGCGGCGTCGCCACCACAGTAATCCCATCAATACCACGCCCGGCAACCAAACCCACAGTAGCTCCGACATGATCACCTGATGTCCGTAGGGCGTGGTGTAACGTGACAGAGCAAATGGCGCGACCTTAATCACCTGCCAGGGGGCGAAGAACCGTTCGTCCGACCACGGCCACAGCCAGCCAACACCTTTCCCGCCCGTAGTGACGGAATCTAACAGGCTGTGCGACAGCAATGAAACGGTCAAAAAAAGCCAGCAGCGGATCAATCCCGCGCGGAACCTTCGCCGCCCAATCAGTACGCAGAGCAAGGGCACGACAAACGCAAACAGCAGGGAGTGAGTAAACCCCCGATGGCCGAAAATATTGCCGTAGGCGACACCGAACTTAAAGGCCAGAACGTCGGCATCAGGCAGCATAGCCAGGATAACGCCTGCAAACAGCAGGCGTGGAGGGATCGTTTTGGTGCCAAGACCTAAGCCGAGGCATATCGGTACGGCTGCGTGGGTAATGATAGTGGGCATAACGGTCATCCAAGTAAATCATGGAAATATAGCACTGAAATGGCAATCTAAATGACGAGCAAGATTCTGATTTTGTTTAGGTGTGATTTTGTTTTTTTCTTTCTGCTAATATGCTGTTTTGTTTCATTCATAACACGCATGAATATGTCTCTTGTTTTATTGTCTAAATATAGACAATTTAGTTATGTGATAATAATTCCAGAGATTGTTTTTAAGAATTTAATGAGGATATAATGCTTTGTTCATTATTCCATCTGGCATGATGCGTTAATTTCTTGACGTGACCATAGTGGATATTTAAAGGATAAGTTCGTGATCGTTACTGATAAATTCCGCAATTGTGCAGGAAAGTGTTTCTTTTCTCTGATTTTTATATCGACATTGTTGACGACCGGCGGTTGCCAACAAACTAAGCCCGGGGATACTCAGACGATGTCTGAACCAGAGGCAACCTATACTGCTCCTGCGATTACGCCAGGCTCATCCATGCCAGAATCAAAGATGACATCTTCGCAATCAACAGCCTCCGCTGAAGGGTCAGCCTCGACCTGTCAGCGTGAATTAGTCGCGTTATCGAAAATTAACCAGCGTCTTTATGCTCAGAAAAAAGCGGCCTTTAATGAGTTAATATCAAGTGCATCGGTTTATACCGCTGTCCGTGATGATATTACTGCGCAAACTAAAGATACAATGGATGCGTTTTATAAGTTTAAAACGCAAAAAATATGTAGCGACATAGAGCAAACGGTTCGACAGGCGTTGATAAGTCGGGTGGATGGCTCTCAATGAAAATATTCAAGACGAAGCCGCTTGTTTTCTCACTTCCCATTTTGCTGAGCTGCATCGTGGCTCAGCAAACCCAAGCAAGCGACACTTCTGAAGCGGTAAAATCGCTTGATACGATCACGTCTCAGTCCAGCGAAATACCATCGTTACTGCTTGATAAGCCGATTTCACTTCCTGATGCTGAGATCGTCGCTTCGCCTAAGCCAAAACTTAAACCCATGCACAAAAGTGCAGGGTATCGCTTGCAGACCTCGCAGGCGCAAATGGATACGATGAATGCCCAGCTGTCGGCTCTGAAAGCTGAGCAGGAAAAGAAGATCGCCGAGCTAACGAAACAGTACGCCTCTACTCAGGATGCCAGTGCTAAGGCACTTGCAGCGCAGCAGCAACAGTTCACTGATAACGAGAAACAATTGGCTGACCTGCAAACAAAATTGCAGACCGTGACGAAACAGCTAACAAGCGCAAACAAACGAATAGCAGAATTAACGGTTACGCATGTTGGTGAAGGTGAAGAAGCCGCACAACTGAGGACGTTACTGTCGGACAGTGAAAATCATGCTGCCGAACTGACGAAAAAAATTGCCCTGCTCACCGCGCAGCAGCAAAAACTGACCGACAGTCAGAAACAACTCGCTGAACTTCAAACCAAATGGCAGGCCACGCAGCAGCAGCTTGAAAAAGCGAATAAGCAGATTGCCGATCTGTCCGCCACCCGTCAGGATGAGAGCGACGAAACGGTCGAGCTGAAGCAGTCTCTGTCTGAAAGTCAGACTCAGGTTGATGCATTGACCAAGAAAAATATCGCGCTGACGGCGCAACAGCAAAAGCTTAATGACAGCCAGAAGCAGCTGGTAGAGCTGCAGACAAAATGGCAGGCAACGGTGCAGCAGCTTGAAAAAGCAAACAAGCAGATCGCCGATCTGTCTACCACTCGTCAGGATGAGGGCGAGCAAACGATCAAGCTTAAGAAATCGCTGTCTGACGGTCAGAGCCAAATTGATACGCTCACCAAAAAAATTGCCCTGCTCACCGCGCAGCAGCAAAAGCTGACCGACAGTCAGAAACAACTCGCTGAATTGCAAACCAAATGGCAAAGCACCACGCAGCAGCTTGAAAAAGCGAATAAGCAGATCGCCGATCTGTCCGCTACTCGTCAGGATGAGAGTGAAGACGCGATCAAACTGAAGCAGTCGCTGTCTGAAAGCCAGAGTCAGGTTGATGCGCTGACGAAGAAAAATATCGCGCTGACGGCGCAACAGCAAAAGCTTAATGACAGCCAGAAGCAACTGGTGGAGCTGCAAACGAAATCGCAGGTCACGGCGCAGCAGTTAGAAAAAGCAAACAGGCAAATTGCCGACCTGTCCGCCACCCGTCTGGATGAGGGCGAGGAAGCGACCAGATTGAAGCAGTCATTGTCTGAAAGCCAGAGCCAGGTTGATGCGCTAACGAAGAAAAATGTCGCACTGACGGCACAGCAGCAAAAGCTTAACGACAGCCAGAAACAGCTGGTGGAGCTGCAAACGAAATCGCAGGTCACGGCGCAGCAGCTTGAAAAAGCAAATAAACAGATCGCCGAACTGTCCGCAGCCCGTCTGGATGACGGCCAGGAAGCTCTGCAGTTGAAGCAGTCGTTGTCGGACAGTCAGGGTGAGATTGATGCGCTGACGAAGAAAAATACCGAGTTTAATAAAGCGCAACAGCAAAAGCTGACCGACAGTCAGAAACAACTGGCTGAACTGCAAACGAAATCGCAGGTTACGGCGCAGCAGCTTGAAAAAGCGAACAAACAGATCGCCGAACTGTCGGCCGCTCGTCTGGATGATGGTCAAGAAACGGTACAGCTGAAGCAGTCGTTGTCTGACAGTCAGAACGAGACCGCCGCTCTGACGAAAAAAATGGCAGCCATGACAGCTGAACAAGATGCAAAAGCGAAAGAGCTTGCAGTAGCGAAGAAAGCGCTTGATGCCAGTAATGAGAAAAATAGCGATCTGGAGACAAAATGGCAGGAAACCACCGCTAAGCTGGATGCACAAACGAAGCAAATGGCTTCGCTTCATAGCGCGCCAGAAACACCTGCTCCGGCAAGTAAAGAAGATATCCGGGCATATGCACTTGGCGCATTTTGGGGCCATGATGTGCTGAATGCGATGAAAAAGGTGGAGAGCGATGGTTTCAAAATTTCTCAGCCTCAGGTCATCAGCGGTGTCACGGATATGATGAGCGGGAAATTCAAAATTCCTAAAGAGAAAATGCTGGCAGAACTGCAGGAAATGGATGCCAGCGTTTCGGGTAAAACCAGTCAGCCAGCAGCGCCGTCAGTTAATTCCAGTGATGACTATATCGCTAAATACAGTAAAAAACCTGGCGTCAAAAAAGCTGAAATGGGTTACTACTATCGCATCACGGAAAAAGGTCGTGGAGCGATTAAAGCCAGCGATGTCGTGGGGATTGAAGTGACCGAAAAGCTGACAAACGGCACGGTAATCAAAGATATGAGCAAATCTGGCCGCGTGCTGGTCTTGCCACTGGAGAGATTCCCGCCGCTGTTTAAAACGGCAATCAGCAAGATGAATGACCAGGGCAAAATGCAAATGGTTGTTCCGCCAGAACTTGCCTACGGTGAGCAGGGGAGTCCACCTAAAATTCCACCGAATTCCACGATGATTTATGATGTGAAAGTCGTGAGTATTAATCCAAAGTAAATAAACAAAGCGCCCGACATGTTCGGGCGTTTTTTTATGATTCAGGCCGACTCTCGTCCAATCAACTGCCCGGAAAGTGTGATGCGTTGCGTTTGCAACTCTGGCTCTTTCAGTTTGCGGATCATCAACCCTGCGGCCTGGCGGCCCGTCTCTTCACTGGCTGATGAAACGTAGGTGAACGACGGGGAGGTGAGATTCACATGCAGCATATCTTCAAATCCCACCAGTGCGACCTGTTGCGTCAGAAACACATCTTTGCCGACGGTACGCCCAACCTGATGAATGCCGGAAATTGAACCAATCATCGCGTCGGGTGAATGGCATAGAAGTGCGGTAATGGTGTTGTTTTTTTCCAGCAACTGGCGAGTGATGACGCCCGCGGCCTGAGTATCGTCACTGCATACGGGGGCCGATTCCTCACGATTCACCAGCCCGTATTGTGTCATCGCGCTGCGAAATCCCAGCAGACGTTGTTCCCGGATGAGGCATCCGTCCCGTCCACCGATATAGGCAATGTTACGATGGCCCCGCTCAATAAGATAACGGGTAGCGAGATTGGCCGCCTGGCGATTATCGCGCATCACCAGGTTGCAGGGATCATTCACTAAGGACTGTGAAACAACCACCAGGGGCAGGGGGCACTCACGAATCTGTTTTGGCAGAGTGGATGCCCGCGTATCCGACGCCAGATAAATCACACCGGCCACGCCCTGTTGTTTAAACGAAAGCAGGCAGCGCTCAAGATGTTCGTGATCGTTAAGCGGCTGCCCGAGAAAAACCATATAGCCTTGCTTTTCCAGCTCCTGAACGATGCTTGCCATCACTTTGATCGAAAAGCTGTCGCTGAAATCGCGCAGGATCAGACCGATAAGATTGGAGGTGTTGGCGCGAAGGTTGGCAGCGGCGATGTTATGAATATAGCCAAGCGTCGTGATGGCAGCGTGGACCTTCTCAATCGTTGCCTCTGAGATTTTCCCTTTCTGGCGCAGAACCAGCGAGACGGTCGAAACCGATACACCAGCGTGTTTTGCCACATCAATGATGCTGACTTTCTTCAAAACCGCTCCCTGAAATTTTCGAATATCAGCCTGATAAAACAACGTCTCCCAGACTACAGGAGACGTGTTGGTCAGGCATCTTATTATTTACCGATCATCGTGGACATGGTTTGGGCAATAAATTGTGCTCTGGCACCAAAAATCACCTGAATGCCGTTATCGCCGACAAACACCACGCCGCGTGCGCCCAGACCATTCAGCCCATCCTTATCAACCGCATCACTACTGGCCACTTCCAGACGCAAACGAGTAATGCAGGAACCCACCGAGTCGATATTTTTTGCGCCACCCAGCAGGCCGATAATTTCGGTCGCAATTTCGGTGTCGGTTTTATCATCCGTCGTAGCGGTCACTTCTGTACGGCCCGGGGTTTTGACATCAAAACGACGGATCACATAGCGGAAGGTGAAGTAGTAAATCAGCGCCATCGGAATGCCAATGATAACGGCATTGAGGAAGTTCGTCTGATAGCCATTGAACGAAGGCAGAATACCGAACGAAAGGTAGTCGATAAAACCGGCAGAGAAGGACTTGGCGATGTGCGCATGAAGCAGATACATCGTCATATACGCCAGGCCAGCCATAATGGCGTTAAAGACATACAGGATTGGCGCGACAAAAATAAAGGTGAACTCTACTGGCTCAGTAATGCCCGTCAGGAAGCAGGTTAATGCCGCTGAGAACAGAATACCGGAGGCGATTTTTTTGTTTTTGGTATGTGCTTCGTGGTACATCGCCAGACAGGCAGCGGGCAGTGCAAACAGCATCAGCGGGAACTCGCCCTGCATGAATTTGCCGGCATTCTGGTAGGTATCGCTGCTGAAGGATTTCGTCCCTTCTTCCAGCATTTTAAACCAGATAGTCTGGTCGCCGTGGATGACCTGGCCCGCCTGAGTGGTGTAATCCCCGAACGAATACCAGAACGAGGGATACCAGATATGGTGCAGTCCGAGTGGGATTAGCGCACGCTCGACCAGTCCGAAGATAAAGGTCGAGGCTGCCTGATTGTCACCATTGACGATGACCGACAACGCATCAATACCGGACTGAATATGTTGCCAGATATAGGGCAACAGCAGGCCGAGAATAAATGACAGAAACGCAGTCGCAATCGCCACGAAACGCTTGCCCGAGAAGAAACCAAGGAATTCTGGTAACTGCAGGGTGTGAAAGCGGTTATAGCACCACGCGGCAAGAATACCGCAGATCAGGCCGCCAAAAACGCCCATTTGCAGCGTCGGGATACCGACGACCATTGCGTATTTACCGCCCTGTGAGGCCATTTCCGGCGTAATGCTCAGCACGGTTCCTATCGTGATGTTGGTGACAAAAACCGACACCGCCGCAGACAGCGCTGCGATCCCGGATTCCGATGCCAGTCCTACGGCAGAACCGATGGCGAAGAGCATCGGCAGGTTATCAAAGATAACCCCGCCCGCATTCATCATCAGTGGCATATGGAATTTATCACCGAAGGCCAAAAGCAGGCCTGCAGCAGGAAGCAGTGAAATTGGCAACATTAACGCGCGGCCAATCATTGACAACTTTGACAACGATTTAACAAACCCTGATATCAGACTCATGCTGATTTCCCCCGAGAAGCGCTTTTATTGGCGCTGTTATTGTAAGTAGAACGTTTTAGTAGAACGTTCTACTTATCGTGAGAGAAGCCAGAAATCTGTGCAACTTAATTTTCACATTTCAACAAACGAAATAGTGATTCTTTGAAGTTGATCGAGAATTAACCGTTATGGATTTGGGGGATTTGCGGGGAGGGGGCTGGATTTATGCCGATCTATTGTTTGTGCCCGGCAGTTAAGCACCGCCGGGCATCAGGCGACTCAGGCTGTAACCGTCACGCTCTGACCTTCAAAACTGACCGTCTGGCCTGCAACAATCTTGCATCGCTTACGGGTTTCAACCACGCCATCAACTTTCACCAGACCATCGGCAATCACGATTTTGGCCTGAGCGCCGCTTTCGCTCCAGCCTTCCAGCTTCAGCAGATCGCACAGCTCTACGTGCGGGTGTTTACCTAATGAAAATGTTGCCATCTTACGCTTCCTCTACGTCGTGATACTCTTCGCATGCCTGCAAAGTATTCTGAATCAGGGTGGCGACGGTCATCGGACCCACGCCACCCGGTACTGGGGTGATATAGGACGCGCGGGCGGCGGCATCCTCGTAAACCACATCGCCCACCACTTTGCCGCTTTCCAGACGGTTAATCCCGACATCCACCACAATTGCGCCTTCTTTAATCCACTCGCCCGGAATAAAGCCAGGTTTGCCGACGGCAACGATCAGCAGATCGGCATTTTCGACATGATGGCGCAGATTTTTGGTGAAACGGTGGGTCACAGTCGTTGTGCAACCGGCCAACAGCAACTCCATGCTCATTGGACGCCCCACAATATTGGACGCGCCAATCACCACGGCATTCAGACCATAGGTATCAATATTATAGCGCTCAAGCAGCGTGACAATGCCGCGTGGGGTGCACGGACGCAAACGCGGCGCGCGCTGGCACAGGCGTCCGACGTTATACGGATGGAAGCCGTCCACGTCTTTATCAGGGGCAATACGTTCCAGTACTTTCACATTGTCGATGCCCGCAGGCAGCGGGAGCTGGACCAGAATACCGTCAATGGTCTTATCGGCATTAAGTGTGTCGATAAGCTCCAGCAGTTCGGCTTCGCTGGTGGTTTCCGGCAGATCGTAAGAACGCGAGACGAATCCCACCTCTTCACACGCTTTGCGTTTACTGCCGACATAAATTTGCGATGCCGGGTTGCTGCCAACCAGCACAACAGCCAATCCTGGAGCGCGTTTTCCGGCGGCTGTACGCGCCTTCACTTTTTCCGCGACCTCAGAGCGTACCTGCTGCGCAATCGTTTTACCGTCAATAATTTGTGCTGCCATCAGAGAGAGGATTCCGTCTGTAACGTTTGAAAGGGGGATTGCCTGTATTTTGTCAGAAGCGGGCGCTGCTGTCAGTCATCCATTGCGAGATTTCCATGATCACGCTTCGCTCGCGGCCATAGACCCCGGGTGTAGAGTGGGGTTTTCCTAAAGGGAATTAGGATGAAGCCAGGATGAATCGCAGTGTTTTGACCTGTTGCGATCGCTGTCGGTACGCTACTTTGTTTCCTCCAGAATAAACTTTCAATTATGCAATTGAATGTATTTTTATTCCCGCTCAACACGGGAAGGGCTTTTTACATCTAAAGGAACAGATATGAAACTTAGCAATATTGCTTCCACCGTTATTGCTTCGCTGGTATTGGTTGCAGGCGCGGCACATGCAGAAGATCCAGCCACACCCGTTTCCGTTAATGGCGGTAATGTGCATTTTAAAGGTGAATTAGTTAACGCTGCGTGCGCGGTGAATACTGAGTCCGCCGACCAGATCGTTAATCTCGGCCAATATCGTACGGCTAAATTTACCAAAGTTGGCGATACCACCGCGAATATTCCATTCAATATCGAACTGAATGATTGCGATCCGGAAGTGGCAGCAACCGCTTCTGTTGCTTTCACCGGTCAGATCGATCCGACGGACAAAACCCTGTTGGCGGTCACTTCAGGCAGCAACGATAACGCAGCAAAAGGCGTTGGTATCGAGATCCTCGACAGCACGTCCGCCACCCTGACACCAGACGGAGCGACATTCTCCGCGGCTAAAGCGCTGATCGAAGGCACCAACACCCTGAACTTCACCGCGCGCTACAAAGCCACTGCGGCGACCACCGAGCCTGGTCAGGCAAATGCGGATGCAACCTTCGTAATGAAATACGAATAAACCGTCTTTTCAGGGAAGATCCGGCCTCACGGAGGAGGCCTGTTTTACGCAAATTGAGGGCTAAGGATGACCAGCAAAGGGCTCTTTTCTCTGCTGATATTGGCCATCACGCTGCCCGTGGCGGCGCACACGGTGGTCGTGGATGGCGGACAAGTCCGTATCAGAGGCGAGCTGGTTAACGGTGGGTGTGCAGTAGCGCCTGAAAGCCAAAATCTGCGCGTCGATATGGGGCAATATCGGACAAACTCGTTTGCTGGCGTGGGCAGTTTTTCGACGGTCGATGTGCCCTTTACCTTGCGGCTGGTGGATTGCAGCGCCGATGTCTCGAACTCAGTGGGCATCATGTTTCAGGGGGTGACGCCCGCAGAAGATCCGCAGGTTTTTCTGGCGACATCCCGGCCGGGCGAAAGCCGAGTGAGCAGCGGTATCGGACTGGCATTATTTGACGATCGGCAGCGGCAGATAATTCCCAACGCAACGACCAGTAACGTGCAGCAGATAGATGTCAGTGAGCTGACCTTCCATTATAGCGCCCGCTATCGCGCTATTTCTGAACACCTTGTACCAGGCAATATTCAGTCGGATGTCTGGTTTACGCTGATTTATCCATAACGGTGTACTCGCCTGCAAACATATTATTAAAGGTATTGTTGTGATGAACTCCCTAATTAAACCAGGACTGATTATTTCGCTTATTTTAATGCTGTTCTCCTTGCCCGTGAAAGCCTCCGGCGGGATAGCATTAGGCGCTACGCGTGTTATTTATCCGGCAGATGCCAAACAGACTTCACTCGCCATTACCAACACCAATAAAAAAGAACGATATTTAATAAATGCGTGGATCGAAAACGATCGTGGCCAAAAAGAAAAAACCTTTGCTGTCACGCCGCCACTTTTTGTCAGTGAACCGGACAGCGAAAACACCTTGCGTATTATTTACGCGGGGCCCGCTCTGGCGAGCGATCGCGAATCGCTCTTTTTCATGAATGTGAAGGCGATTCCGTCAATCAATAAAGAGGATCATGAGGGCAACAATGTCCTTCAGTTGGCGATCCTCTCGCGCATCAAACTCTTTGTTCGGCCTAAGAATTTGTCGATGCAGCCGGAAGATGCTATCTCGCATCTGCGCTTTGAGCGTGCCGGAAACCATCTGAAAGTGAGCAATGCGTCCCCGTATTACATCTCTTTAGTCAACCTCTACCTGGGCGGTAAGAAGCTGGAAAACCTGATGGTGGCACCGAAAAGTTCGGCGCAGCAGGCCCTTCCGGCTGGCGCCAACGGCACACTGTCCTGGCAGAGTGTAAATGACTACGGTGCAATCACTCCGGCGCGTCGCGCCAGCCTTTGAGCAGAGTCAGTGTAATGAACAATCCACGGTGGCGTTACCGCCCGTGTGCACTGGCGGTATTAGTGATGCTGTGCTCGGATACCGCATGGAGTGAAAGCTATTTCAACCCCGGTTTTTTGTCTGAGGACACCGAGGGCGTGGCGGATCTGTCGCGCTTTGAGCAAGGGCATCAGCAGGCCCCCGGCAGTTATCGCGTGGATATCTGGCGTAACGAAGAGTTTATCGGTACGCAGGATGTTCGCTTTGAGGCGGCAGAAGAGACGACGCCTCCGGCTGCGGGTGGGCTTTCTCCCTGTATCACCCGCGCGATGCTGGATCGTTTTGGCGTCAATATTGCCGCATTCCCGGAACTGACAAAAGTCACAGAAGAAACCTGCATTTCTCTTGAGAAGGCGATCCCCGGCAGTGAAGTCGGGTTTAGTTTTGCCGCACTCCGTCTGAACATCAGCCTGCCGCAGGTAGCGATGCAAAACAGTGCGCGCGGCTATATCCCACCGGATCAGTGGGATGAAGGCATTTCCGCCATGCTGTTGAACTACAGCTTCACCGGTAACCACGGTAATGACGATGACAATAGCTACTATCTCAATCTGCAGTCGGGTCTGAACTATGGCGCCTGGCGTTTGCGTAACAACGGCGCATGGCGCTACACGCAGAGTCAGGGGCAAAAAAGTCATCGTGAATGGCAGAATATCGGCACCTGGGCGCAGCGCACGGTGATTCCCCTGAAAAGTGAGCTGGTCCTGGGTGACAGCAATACCGGTAATGACGTGTTCGACAGCCTCGGGTTTCGCGGGGCACGGCTGTACTCGTCAGACAACATGTACCCGGATAGCATGCAGGGCTATGCACCAACGGTGCGCGGTATCGCCCGAACGCCTGCGAAAGTGGTGATCCGCCAGAACGGATACGTCATTTATCAGAGCTACGTCCAGGCGGGCGCATTTGCCATCAGCGATCTGAACCCCACCTCGTCGAGCGGTGACCTTGAGGTCACAGTTGAAGAGAAAGACGGGAGTACGCAGCGCTATACCGTACCGTATTCTACCGTTCCTCTTTTACAGCGTGAAGGGCGCCTGAAGTATGACCTCGTCGCAGGGGATTACCGCAGCGGCAACCGCGACCAGGAGACGCCGTTCTTCTCGCAGGGCACGCTGATTGCGGGGCTGGCCAATGGTTACACGCTGTACGGTGGTACTCAGCTGGCTTCGCGCTATGCCGCGCTTGCTATCGGGACGGGTAAAAATCTGGGTGACTGGGGAGCCGTGTCTCTTGATTTAACTCATGCGCGCAGCCAGCTTGCTGATGACAGCCGTCACGAAGGGCAATCCCTGCGTTTTCTTTATGCTAAGTCACTGAACGGCTTCGGCACCAATTTCCAGCTGCTGGGCTATCGCTACTCGACAAAAGGGTTCTATACCCTCGATGACGTGGCATGGAAATCAATGGAAGGCTACGAGTACAGCGATGAGCAGGACGAGAACGGTGTGCCGGATGTGCAGAGCTATCACAACCTGACGTGGAATAAGAAAGGGCGTTTTCAGGTGAACATTTCCCAGTCTCTGGGGGATTACGGTTCGCTTTATCTTTCTGGCAGCGAACAAACGTACTGGGGAACCAGTGATTCCAGCGTCTGGTATCAGCTGGGTTACGCCGGAGGTGTGCAGGGCGTGAGTTATTCCGTCTCCTGGTCGTGGAACCAGGCGGTGGGAATTAGCGGCACCGATAAAATTGCCTCGTTTAACGTCTCCATTCCGTTCAGCCTGTTTACCCGCCACGGTTATCGCCGCGACAGCGCACTGGATCGCGCCTATGCCACGGCGTCGGCCAGTCGCAACAGCGATGGTCAAAATAGCTGGCAGACCGGGATTAGCGGCACGCTGCTGGAGGATCGCAATCTGACCTACAGCGTGACTCAGGGACATAACAGCAGTAACGGCGGGAGCGGTAGCGCCAGCGCTAACTGGCAGGCGACCTATGGCACATTTGGTGGCGGATACAACTACTCCCGCGATCAGCATGACCTGAACTGGCAAATGTCAGGCGGTGTCGTGGGCCATGCGGATGGCGTGACCTTCAGTCAGCCTCTTGGCGACACTAACGTACTGATTAAAGCGCCGGGCGCTTCCGGCGTGAGCGTGGAGAACCAGACCGGCGTCAAAACTGACTGGCGCGGCTATGCCGTGATGCCTTATGCCACGGTTTACCGTTACAACCGCGTGGCGCTGGATACCAACACCATGAATAACAATACCGACATCGAAAACAACGTCAGCAGTGTGGTACCAACCCACGGTGCGCTGGTGCGTGCGAGCTTTGACACGCGGATTGGCGTTCGCGCGCTGCTGACGGTAATGCGCGCAGGTAAACCTGTGCCGTTTGGTGCCGTCGTACGTGAAACGCAGAGCGGTGTCACCAGCATGGTTGGCGATGACGGTCAAATCTACCTGAGCGGGTTACCGCTGAAAGGGGAGTTGTTGATTCAATGGGGAAATAATTCGAGCGCCCAGTGCCGGGCATCCTACCGTCTGCCTGAAGAGAGCCTGCAACAGGCGATCACGCTTAAGGAGATTCGTTGTGATTAAGTTTCGATACCTGGCCACGGCACTGCTGATGCTGCCTGCGTCGCAAGCGCTGGCAACGGTTTGTGCGAATGAAAACGGCGTCCCCACCGACGTGTTCTACGATTTATCGGATACATTTAACAGTTCCAATAACCAGATTGGACAGATTGTCACCCTGGCTGAAAAGTCACAGTGGGTGGGGGTCTATGCGGTGTGCCCCAGAGGCACATCAGGCACGACGACGAAACGCAGTTACGTCACCGAGTTCCCGATAACCAGTACACAGGATAACTATAAGTATCTGAAGCTGAACGATTATCTCGATGGGGCAATGAAGATAACGGACAGCTACGCCGGTGTATTTTATCCACCGCAGAATTATATCCAGATGGGGAGCCATCCTAACGTTGCCAAAAATCAGCCTTTCCCGGTCAATGACTCGAATCTGGTGTTTCGCCTGAAGGTCACGCGGCGGTTTATTAATATGGTTGAGATCCCGCGCCAGACCATGTTTCGCGTCTATGTCACCACCACTTCATCGGATCCTCTCTCGACTCCCGTGTATACCATCAGCTATAGCGGAACCGTCCAGGTGCCGCAAAGCTGTGCGATTAACGCCGGTAAAGTGGTGGAATTCGATTTTGGCGATATCGGCGCTTCGCTTTTCAGCCAGGCCGGAGCCGGAAATCGCCCGCAAACCATCTCGCCCAAAACGCAGACGATAGCCATTAAGTGCACCAACGTGGAGGCCAATGCGTACCTCACGATGCGTGTCGAAGCCGAAAAGGTGTCCGGGAACGCACTGGTTTCCGATAACCCTGATTTGGGATTTGTCGTGGCCAATGCAAACGGATCGCCGCTAACGCCGAACAATCTCGCCAGTAAGATCCCCTTCCGTCTGGATGATAACGCCTCGGCGGTGGTCGGCATTAGCGCCTGGCCGGTGAGCATCACCGGAAAAAAACCGAGTGAAGGGCATTTCACCTCACGCGGTTATCTGCGCGTGGATTACGACTAAGGGGGAGTGATGCGAAAACGTATTTTACTTGCTGCAATGGCCATCAGCATGATGCCGGTGCAAAGCGTGCAGGCGTCTAACGCGCTGGGGGAAATCAACATTGAGCTGTACGGTAATATTGTCGATTTCACCTGCGTGGCGGAAGGAAGCGACAGCAACAAAACGGTGCCATTAGGCACCTGGCCGACCAAACAACTCAGCACGACGGGCAGCAGAACGCAGGCGGTTCCTTTTACCTTAAAACTGACAGGATGCCCGCCGGGCTCGGCATCGTTAACCTTTTCAGGAACGCTTGATACCGTTGATCCTGAGCTGCTCGCATTAAACAGCACCAGTCAGGCAAGCAATGTGGCGATAGAAATACGCGATCGGGACAAAACGCGTCTGCCTTTACAGCAGGCGAGTCAAAATGTGGAAGTAGACGAGCAAGGGAATGCAGAACTGACATTTTATGCGAATTACATTGCGACGAAGAATAATCCACAGCCGGGAAGTGCAGATGCGGACGCTACCTTTATGATTAATTATTATTGACGCTAACTGCACTCCCTGAAACTCGCCGGAGCGGCAGGGAGTGCTTTCAGATTAAAGCAATTCGTGTGCTTTAGCATAATCAATAAGTTCAACGATACTCTGCACGCCTAATTTTGAATAGATATTAGACTTATGCGCGCTAATTGTTTTGTTGCTAAGCAGTAATTGCTGGGCGATTTCTTTGTTGGATAATCCATTGGCAAGGAACCGTAATACGGTTACCTCTCGATTAGATAATGGCATATCGTCCATTGAGCCCCTGTGTGAACCCTGGTGATTAATAAAGCTCAACGTTTCATAAGGGAAGAACGAATATCCTGCGAGTAACATCTCCACGGCGTTATAGATATCACTCAGGTCTTTTCTTTTACTGACAAAACCATTTGCTCCGGCACGCATCGCACGTCCTGCATAGAAGGACTCTGATTTTGACGATAAAAACAGAACTTTTATTGATTCATTTAAGTTCTTGATTCTTTTGAGTATTGAAAATCCATCGGTCCCCGGTAGTTCGATGTCGAGGATGACCAGATCGATAGAGTAATTACGTATGTAGTCGAGGACCTCGTGGCTGTCCCTGGATTTCAGTTTAACCTCAACGTTTTTATTTTTCTGCAGCAAAACCTCTATCGACATTCTGACGATAGGGTGTTCGTCCATAATGATAACGGATGCTGGTTTCATTTTTATGCCTCAGGTTGTTAAAGCGCTAATGAATGCTGTGCCGTAGCGCCTGGTTAGCCGGAAGGATAATTCTTTAGATCCTTGTGCGGGGAATTTCCCTGGAAAGAGCGAAAGCATCCTTGTTTACGTTGTACAGAATAATGACCTCATTGCGATGGTTGAGTTTAAATTTCTTAGGTGAATTCAAGTATTTCTTATTCTCGTTTGGAACATGCTTATTATACCTTGTAAGGATTCTCCGAAAAGCCTGTAAATTATTTATCTGACATTCCTGTGTATAATCTTCTGGAGACGGAAAGCGTTTATTTTAAATTTAGGTTAATGAACCATCTATTCCGTTTAGCATGGTTTAACATATTCATGTAATTGCAAAAAATAATAGAAATCGCTCAATGTTAATATAATGTTATTTTTCTCTGGGGGTTTTGCCACGTCCTGTTGATGATTTCTGGAACAGATTTTCTGCCGTATTCCGCATTATATCTTCATTTGAAAGCGCTGCTCACCCTTTAGCAACGACTCTCACAGCAGTAGCAGGATCTCCTGTCCGCGAGCGCGACAATTTTAAGTGAACCACTGAATACACTCATTTTTACATCATTAGCATCTCGTTAATAGAACGCAGAAAAACTTAACGTCTGGAGGAAAATTCTGGTTACAGGAACATATCCAGAGATTAACGTGGTGAGAATGGGCAGATTGGGAATAGTTTTAATCTTTAATGAAATGTTAAATTGAAACAGAATTTTAATAATATCCTTAAGTAATTTCCTAAAGTTCTTTAGGAATTAATAAGTTATAGCGTGGGGATCCGACAGGCGATTGAGCAAATGAAGTAATTCCTGGCGATGACTTAATCCGAGTTTACTCAGGATCCGTCCAAGGCGGTAGATAATGCGGCTATAAGGGCGCTGGCATAACGCCGCTATGCTGCGCAATGACTCTCCCTGCGATAAATATTGCAGAACGGTCCACTCATCCCGGGAAAAATAATCATGCTGAGTCACGCCAGCCGTATCCGGGCGGATTAACGCCTTATGCAGAGTGTCTGCGCTAATCTGGCGTTCAACGACCTCGAAGGGACCGGTCGTCTTACAAAACAGCCGCGTGTCGTAGTCATCGGCGCGAATCAACAGGCTCACCGCCAAAAAAGGGGGGTAGAGCACCCACCGTCGTAGCGCGTTGAGCAGGTCCGTCAGCGGAGTGGCTCTGCTTTCAATATCGACAACCAGCCTGGCCGAAGGCCAATTTTCCAGCGCGCTGAATGCTGACTCAAGGGTATCGAATACACAGCAATGACTCACTGGTGCCGGGCTGTGCTGAATCCCGGCGTGCAGAAATTTGTCTCGGGTGACGAGAATAATGAAAGGAGTGTCGGTTTTACGTGGCTGGTTAATGGACTGACTCAGGTAGACAAGGCGATCAAAAAAAGGGGCACCGCAATGTGAAAATGAGAATCCCAGGGAATCGCTTCCTTTTCGACGACGCCGATAACGGCGTACTGTCATGCGCATAGCATCTCTCTCAGGCGCTAATCCTTCTGCCTTTAGCCCAGCCTATGGACGGCCAGTAAAATCCCTGACCGAATCCCGCTCCTGCCTGCAGCGCGTATTCTCGATCTCTGTGTGACTCAATACCCTCTATCAGAACATTGTCAGCCACCTGTTCGCACTGGCTGACTAACTGCGCCAGTGCGGGCGTCGCTCTTTTCCGCCAGAACGCCATTTTATCGATTTTGACGCCGCTCAAAGGTAAACGGCAGGGTAAAAACTGGTTGATCAACGTTTTAT
Organism: Lelliottia sp. CFBP8978; assembly: GCF_034046055.2. Taxonomy (NCBI): domain Bacteria; kingdom Pseudomonadati; phylum Pseudomonadota; class Gammaproteobacteria; order Enterobacterales; family Enterobacteriaceae; genus Lelliottia; species Lelliottia sp. CFBP8978. The sequence continues at coordinate 1,165,020 of NZ_CM188253.1, forward strand.
CTACGTCATCCAGCCAGAGACAACATCCGCGATCTGATAATTCCCACAGGTGCTGGGTTACGCGTTCGCGTAAGCGCGCAGGTAACAAAAAGAAAGAACCGGGGTCGACTATCTCGATATTCTGCCCCGGGGTTATCAACGGCAGAAATCGGGTAAAGGGTTCAGTTTCACTTAACATATTTATCGACAGATTGATGAAAAGGTTTTTACGCCAGGGCGTATTTTTTAAGGCCGCGAACTGCGCCTCCAGTAATCTAACGGACTGGTTTGCTGGCTGATGGTGAAAAAAAGCCTCACTTTGAGCAGGGCAGTCGAGCAGGCTCAGTAACTCCATGCCGATGATGGAGGATGAAGAGAGCGCAACAATGGGTTCGAGTTTAACGCCGACGATTTCACGCGATACGTTTTGTAAACGGGCTATGTCGCTTTCTGTTAACTCAGAAGTAAAAGGCGAAGCTGAAGTGTTCTTCACTGCACAATCCTGTGTCTTCCGGGCTCCTGGCGCCGGGATGCTACAGGCTAGTGTGATAGTGAAATGAAGGAGAAACTATCAGGCGTTACGTAAAGTGAACTAAGCCTTTTCGTAGTGACTGCCAGGGAAAGAAACTGCGGAAATGTTGAAAAAACAAGCGTATTAGCCGGAGAAGAAGGGGGCTAAGACCAGAACCCAGGCGATTACACTAAAAGGCATTGACTCACTTGCCATTGACCGTATAATTCCAGGCGTTTCACACCGCAAGTGCACTCTTCTCAGTGCGCCCTTAGCTCAGTTGGATAGAGCAACGGCCTTCTAAGCCGTAGGTCGTAGGTTCGAATCCTACAGGGCGTACCATTTTGAAGTAAACAGACGTCATCGACGTCTTTTTTTATGCCTGAAATTCAGCAGGTTGGCTGATTTTAGTGCGTCTAGACTCTCTCAGACTCTACTTATTATCCTGTTAAATTACACGATAACATAAACCCTACGAAAAACATGGAGTATCATGAGCTGCATTTTACCGCCTGTACGTAAAGTCAGGCACTTACACTCAAGTTAACGATCTAATAACCCGCAGCTTTTGATAACCATGAAAACAAAACTTTTGCTTCCACTGCTATTCATGCCCTGCGTGTCATATGCCGCCGTGGCTAATACGCTGAGTACCATAACATCTGATCCTGTCACTAACGGTTTTGTATTAGTTAATCTGGCTCTGACGATATTTTTCACATTCATTCGTTTCGACAGGTTCGCTACTGTTCATGGCCCGGAAATACTCACAACAGTTGGTATACTTGGATGCTTCACAGGGATTGCTACTTCGCTACTACATTTTGATTCTACCAACGTTGCAGAAAGCGTACCTCACTTGCTCGAAGGAGTGAAGACAGCGTTCCTCGCTTCGTTGAGTGGTGTTTTCGGTTCCCTGATTATTAGAGTAAGGCACTATTTCCAGAAAAAACCCATTCCTCAGAGTGTCGGTACACCCAAGGCTGCGACGTTGGATGACGTTGTTGCTGCCACGCAGGCGCTTCAGCAGAGTCTCGCAGGTAGCGAAGATAGTAGCCTTCTGACACAGCTCAAGTTAATGCGTCAGGAGCAAGTCGATGAATTGCGTACCTTGCGCAGCGCCTTTGATACGTTCTCTCAAAAAATGGCCGAGGACGGCTCCAAAGCTCTCATTGAAGCCCTGAAAGAAGTTATCAACGATTTTAATACGCAGATTAATGAGCAGTTTGGCGATAATTTTAAGCAACTGAATGCAAGTGTTGAAAAACTAGTCATCTGGCAGCAACAGTACAAGGATGAACTCGATACATTGCAGATTCTGCAAAAATCTTCTGCTGACGATCTCAGAGACGCTTCCCTGGGACTCGCGTCGTTTATCGGTCAAGCATCCAGTTTTGCCCAGACAGCCGAAGCGCTGGAAGATACTCTAAAGGGGTTGGCGCAGCAGCATCGGGAAATAGATCACTCTCAGCGATCCATGAGCGAAGTGTTGTCGCAAATGAAAGAGGTCACACCTCAGTTCTCGCGCAAAATTGACGAAATGACTGCATCTATGACGCACGGCGTCGCAAAACTTCAGGATAATGTGATTGATATTGTTAGAGATTTTGGTTCACAGGCACAATCTTTCTCCTCAGAAATGAAGCAGTCTCTGACCGAGGCACTCAGCAAGTCACAATCGGAAGTCAGTGCAGGTTTGACACAGTCGATGGACAAGATCCATCAGAGTGTTGTCGCTCTGGATACGGGGCTGCAGGAGGAACTGACAAAGAGCCTCGAAACCCTGGGACGACAGCTTGCATCACTTTCCGAAAAATTTGTTGCTGACTACACCCCTTTGACTGAACGCCTGAGAGAAGTTGTGCGAATCGCTTCCGCGATGTGAGAAGAATATGAATTTAGAACAGAGCAATCAATCTTATTGGATACCGCTTGCCGATCTCATGACGGGCTTAATGATGGTTTTTATGTTACTCACTGCCGCATTTATGCTGCGTGTTGAGCAGACGACAACGCTGGTTGTAAAAGAATACGAGGTAACAAAACGTGATATGCAACTGGCATTGCAAAAGGAATTTGCGAAAGATCTAAAACAATGGAATGCAGAGATTCTGGGCGACATGACGATCCGTTTTAATGATCCTTCAGTACTTTTTGCAACGGGCTCATCAGAATTGCGCCCCCGTTTCAGGCAGGTGCTTGGAGAGTTTTTCCCCCGCTATATAGCTCTGCTGACTTCAGATAAATATCGTACCGCTGTAAAAGAAATCCGAATTGAAGGACACACCAGCGCTTTCTGGAGCGGGGCTGAAAATGAAAAGGTGGCTTATTTCAGAAATATGGAACTCTCACAGGCCCGGACTCGTAGCACTCTCGAATACCTGATGTCGTTACCAAAGGTACAGGATGACGACAAATGGCTTGTGCAGCACGTTACTGCAAATGGGCTTTCTTCTTCCCATCCCCTTTCGCATGAAGTATCGCAGGCGGCAAACCAGCGTGTAGAGTTTCGTATCGTCACTAACGCCAGCGAGAAGATGGATCTTATTGCAGGGAAATTAACCAAAAAATGAGTTTTAAGTTACCTAATTTTTTACGCTGGTCGTCACTGGATACTTTGCGACAGAAGATGGGCGCCCCGCTGACGGATAACTTTGTACTGGTTCCGGTATATTCTGAAATATCCATTGTTGAACAATTGAATACTGGTGGTGTCGAAATTGATCTCGATGAAATTAGCGTTCATGACGATGGAACATTACTGTACCGTGGTTATCGAGGACTGCTCCATATTCGGGATATCACTTCAATTGCTGGAGAAATGAGGATGCCCAGATATCATCTGGCGTATTGTCAGACGCTTGAGAAGATGAAGAAAAATTCACGATTTGACCGGTACGTTGTTGCACAAACAAACACCGGTGAATTTAAAGTTAATTTAGTTGACCGAGATATAACATCCCGAAATGTAAGATTGAATGTGTGCCAAAACTGTCTCGACAGGATCCACTGGAAGGGTTTTAGCATCTTTGGGATGTCAAGGTCGGAACGACAAAATCGAGTTGACAATTTTTCACTACCTGAATTTTTTAGAGAATACCCCCGAGACCTCATCGGGATGAAACCCAAATATACATCGGGTACAGCGCCGCTCAATGACTACTCACAAAACTGGGCAAAATTATCGAAGGATATTAGGCAACAACGCGGACACCGATGTGAATCCTGCGAAGAGTCCTTCACAAAGGACGAATCCCGATTCCTTCATGTCCATCATCGTAATGGCCTGAAAAATGACAATAGAAGCGTAAATCTGGCAGTGCTTTGTATTGCTTGTCATGCAAAACAACCTGAGCATGGACATATTAAGGCTCATCCTGATTACAAACTATTTATGGCTCGCAATAAACGCCAGAAGGATTAAGCGCTTCCGCGTCAGACTGTCCAGTTTAGGTCGGCTCATCAGTGGATGTTTTACGATGCATTTTGAAATAACAGTGGACGTACTGTTGGGCTTTGCCATCATTTTGGTCATAAACATCCCTCTCATTTCTGAAAATCGCAATACCGCAACACCATAAATTTTGCGGGCAAACCTTCTCCCCCATCACATTTACCCATCAATAGCCCTGCACCCGCCAACAGGAAAGTTTTGTAAATTTAATCATTCCTGCCGATGGTTTGTGTTAGTAACATTTTGTTAGCAATCTTGATTATTTTTAAATCTAACTATAGTTAGCTTTGCTTTTGATGATGATAGATACCGGAGCGTTCCAATGAATAAGATGAAACAAGTGTTGCTGGGCGGGGTGGCGGGGAGCGTCAGTTTACTGCTCAGCCCAGCAGCATTAGCCGTTTGTACCGCAACAGGCCCGACAACGGTGAGTTGTGATAACGCGATATCAACGCCGCAGTCTTTTGATGGTCCCGAAGGGCTAAAACTTCAAATAGAGAAGAACAGCCAGTTTACCAATGCGGCGAATAACAGCCCGGCCATTGATTTTCTGGTCAGAAGCGGTTTGTTGACCAACAGCGGCACTATCTCAACCACAGGCGATGGCGGTGACGGTATTCGCGCCAGGGGCGCGGACAAACAGATCCTGACCAACAATGGTGTGATAGCCACGTCAGGCAATGGCTCAAATGCCATCGAGCTGAATGAATTATTCGACAGCACCGTCATCAATAACGGGCAGCTTGTGACCTCTGGAGCTGGAAGCCATGGCATTAATATCCTTGCTGGTAGCCGCGGCCACACGATAACGAATGCAGGCACGATTAATGTCAGCGGCGCGGACTCCAACGGCATTGAGGCGTCTAACAGCCGTAACAACAGTTTGATCAACCAGTCCCAGATTACTGCTTCCGGCACGGGGGGAAGTGGGATCAGAGTCGGCAATTACGCTTCTGGCTACAGCATTGCAAACCAGTCTGGCGGCGTGATTTATGCTGAAAATGGCTACGGTGTTCAGCTGACCAGTAATTCGACGGGCACCAGTCTGACTAACGCCGGAATTATTGACGGTGGTATTGCTGGTATAGCGCTCACGGGCGATGCGCAGGCGGACAGCATTATCAACACCGGATTTATTATTGGTGGCGGTACGGGCGCGGGTGTTCTTTTTGCCGACAACGGTAACACCAACCTGTTTTTAAACCGGGGGATTATCGGCTCCGTCGAAGGGGATGCGATTCGGGCAGAGAATAATATCGACATCACCAACGGCATCAACAATGAAGGCATTATTATTGGCCGGGTGAATGCTCCGGGCAGCAACATGAGCAACAGCGGTATAGTTGAGTTACTCAGCACCAGCCAGCCATCCACAGTCAAAAACTACAGTCAGAGCAATGCAGGTGTACTGGCACTCCAGGCCGACAGTACCAGCAGTTACGGGCAACTTCAGGTTGCCGGAAACGCTGCGCTCAATGGACGAACGCTGGTTATTACCCGGGGCAGCACCAGTTTTGCTGACGGGGATAAACTGACGGATGTCGTCACTGCGGGCAGCATCACGGGTACACCTTCAGCTGTTCTCGATGATTCACTGCGCTATCAGTTCGTTCAGGAGCAGACGGATTCCCGTTATTCGTTGAAAATTGTCGAGACGAAATTAACCACCGTCACCAATGCCGTTAAAGAGATATCCAAAAATAACTCGCTGGCGGGGGTCGGTAAGGCACTCGATTCCATCATTGATAAAAATACCGCAACCAATCCACCCGGCGGAAATACCACACCGACCCAGAGTACTGACTGTTCGGGCGCGCTGGCAGGTACCGTATGCGCAATTACGTCATCCTTTAATGCAGCCCAGGTGCACAAAAACGTTGTTCAGCTGGCGCCATTGATGGATGGAAGCATGACCTATATCGAGATGAACAACCTTCGTGCGTTTGGCGATATCGTGGGCAATCGTCAGGAGTCGATGCGCGGGCAGGGATTCACCGATGAGTTTAATCCTGAAAAATATCTTTGGATCCGTCCGGTCGGTCGTTGGGATAATCAGTCAAGCCGTGGGGATTACACCGGGTATAACGCCGATACGCGCGGGATAGCCATCGGTGCTGATGCCCTTGTCTATGACCAGGCTCGTCTTGGCCTGGCGCTGGGAATGAGCCGGACGGATGTCAACGATACCTCCTCTGATATCCGCCATGATGCGCAGCTCGAAAGCTGGAACGTGCTGGCCTATGGGGGTTATGACTTCACTCCGGATACCGGAATGACATGGCAGACTGGCTTTGGTCGCAACACCACCAAGGGTAACAGATACCTCAACATTGAGAATCCCGCCGACGGAAGCAGCGCCTACCGCGGTGTGGCCCGCTCTGACTATGATAGCCACACCCTGCAGGCAGGACTGGGTTTGCAGAGTCAATTCCATCCGTCGGACGACATAACCCTCACGCCGGAACTGCGCACGGACTACTACCGCGTCAAAGATAAGGGATATCAGGAAAGTGGCGCAGAGGATTTAGGTCTGAAAGTGGATGGCTCGACAACGGAAGCCTTTGTGGTGTCCAGCAAAGTGAAGGCAGGCGTGAAGCTCTCCGATATTGTCAGTGTGCACGGATACCTGGGGGCAGGCTATGACACGATGAACGATCGCTCAGAATCGAAAGTCGCTTTCATCGGCAGCGCGGACACGCCATTCACTTATCAGGGAATGAGCGAAAGCCCATGGATTGCGATGACTGGAGTCGGAGTCACGGCGAAATTCAGCGACGTACTGGATGGCACAGTACAATACGATGCCGGACAGCGAACCCGATTCACCAGCCAGAGCGTCAGCCTTAAAGTCCGTTACGCATTTTAAGGTTGTTTGCCTGAAATGAAACGGCCATGAATATCGTCATTCATACGTCGTAATCTAAGCACCGGAGCCTGAAAAGGCCCGGTGCTTTTGCGTGTGAACGTTTATTTTGACGCAGTCGTATTCTCATTATTTCCCGTTATTACAGATGCAGAAATTCCTGCGAGTGATTTTTATCCTTAGATGAATTCAATCAACAAACTGTATTCATAACATGAATGGTGGTTAATGGTAATTTACTTTAAATCATACTCAGAAAAATAATGTGAGCGTAATTTGTTTTTAAGTAATGAGTCTGGGCAATGTTACCTGTGTCGACGTTAAACAATGGAATGATGAGGGAGACAGAAATGAGTGGATTAATAAAATCATCAGTGGGATTTTACAAGGCCATATAATGCAAGGTCTGGTAAATCGTCGGCAATCTGAATGGAAGGTTTTTAATAATAATGGATATGCTAAGTTATGAAATGGTTTATATCGATTCTGTGTTTTTATCCAATCTTTTTTTTTCATCAACGGATGATATCGCCAGTACGTTTGAAAATGAGACATATAAAATAGAACTTAGCCAGGGTAATTGTGTCGGTAATGATTTTGCCTGCGATGGCATAACATATCATTCCTTGAATAAGAAAAACGGATCTGTACTGACTATCATGAACGGTAGCACGCTCAATGAAGGTGAGTTGCAAAATTTCAGGGGTATATTTTTCGCAATAAAGATTATTTTTATACATTAACACCGGACCCGGATTCATATTCAAATGAGTCTCAAGCATGGATACTAACAGTAACGAAAAATACAAAAGGGAAAGATAAAATATTGCTGCAACAAAAAATATATTAATTACAAGTTGTGAAGCGATTGCTGTCTGTTGGGTGATTTTGTCCTGTGCGGTGTTTTTCATCATGATGCAGTCTAAGAGAAGGGGATACTAAAAGGCTACCTATGCGCATCAGTTTCTGCTGGAGCAGAAAGTGTAGCCGCAATGGTTTTAACATCAGTTGTGCCCAATGAACCCGCCATCCGTGCGGGTTTTTTTGCCTGCAGAAATTCGCTGACGCCGCTTGAGTCCACGGGGCCGGGAGACAGCAACCAATCAGCACGGATTCGAGCAAATTTTTAAACTCATATACATTTACTTACATTTAACTGACAAATTGATCTATGCATGTTAGTTTAAATAATTATGATTTCGATTCTCATTTAAAGCGCTACAGACGCATAACAACACTTCCTGATGGGAAACACTATGTCTTTCAATGGCAGGGGAAAACGCGGGAAATGGCTCGCGTTAGCACTTAATACACCGTTCCGTTTTTCACTTCTGGCAATCAGTATCAGTACCGTGATCCACCCGGCGCTGGCGGCTGAAAGCAGTAGTGAACAGGATATGGTGGTTTACGGCGGAGACAGTCTCGCCGCCGATGAACAACAAGACTATGCGGTCAAAACCACGCGAGCAGGGACAAAAATGTTGCTGGCCCCGCGTGACGTCCCGCAATCCGTCAGCGTTGTCACGCAGCAGCGGATGAAAGATCAGGATCTGCAAAATATTGATGAGGTGCTGACAAACGCAACCGGCGTCTCATCGCAGCAAATTGACAGCGAGCGGTCGAACTATTTTTCCCGTGGCTTCGAGATAACCAATTTCTCGTACGACGATATTCCGACCTCCATGGGCGATGCCTGGAACTTTGGCGATGCGACGTCAGACACAGCTATCTACGATCGTATCGAAGTGGTTCGCGGTGCGGCGGGTTTGATGACCGGCGCAGGCGATCCGGGAGCATCGGTGAACATGGTGCGGAAACGGGCCGACAGCAAAGGATTTATCGGCAACGTCAGTGCGAGCTACGGCAGCTGGAATAAACAACGGTATGTTGCCGATCTGGCCGCCCCTCTTAATAGCGATGGCAGCCTGCGCGGGCGTGTCATTGCAGGGTATCAGGATCAGGGCAGCTGGCTCGATCGCTATGGTAAACGTAAAAAATTCCTCTATGGCGTGATGGATGCCGATCTTACGGCTAGCACCACTCTCTCTCTGGGCTGGGATTACCAGCAAACCAATACCGCAAATCCAACCTGGGGGGGCTTGCCTGCCCTGTACAGTAACGGGTCCCGCACGCATTACGATCGTCACGTCAACACGTCGGCAGACTGGACGGGCTATACCATCGAGTCGAGAAAAGTCTTCGCCAGTCTGACCCATAGCTGGGATAACGGCTGGTCGTTTCGCCTCAATGGCACTCACGGTGAGCAGACGTTTAACGACACTTTGCTTTATGTGATGGGCAATCCTGATGCCACTACCGGCGAAGGGGCAAGCGGGTGGGGAAGTCAGGATCGGGGTAAACGTACTCTGGATTCATTCGACTCCTACGCCAGCGGACCTTTTGCACTGCTCGGACGGCAGCATCAGCTTATGGCTGGGGCAAGCTACAGCCGTCAGCATAACGCCACGTTCAGTAAAGATGGTCCAATGGACAGCGTCGGTATATTCAACAATCACTGGGATGGCAGCGTGGCTGAACCGGTGTGGAGCGACTGGTATCAAAATGCGGATGATATTGTGCGCCAGAAATCGGCATACACCGCCGCGCGCCTCTCGCTTGCCGATCCGCTGTCTCTGATCCTGGGGGCGCGCTACACCCAGTACAGCACCAACGGCAGCAGCGGGGAGATGCGTAAATACAACACCACCCCTTACGGCGGTGTGGTGTATGACATTACGGAAAGCCTGTCTGGCTACGCCAGCCACACGTCGATTTTCGCGCCGCAAACCAAGCGCAGCAAAGACGGGGCCTGGCTCTCTCCTGTCACTGGCAAAAACTACGAAACGGGTCTGAAAGCCGACTGGATGGATGGCCGCCTGACGACAAATGTCGCCGTGTTCCGTATTGAACAGGAAAACGCAGCAGAAGCGATCGGCGGAGAATTTGTGAACGGCTCCAGCGAGCAGGCCTATCGCGCGACCAAAGGCGCGGTGAGTAAAGGCGCCGAGTTCGAGGTCAATGGGGCGGTCACCGATAATCTGCAGCTGACCTTTAGCGCCACACGCTATGTTGCCCGCGATACGGACGGACGCTTCAATAGCTACGCGCCGCAAACCCAGCTGAAACTCTTTAGCCGCTATCGTTTGCCGGTGATGCCGGAGCTGACAGTGGGGGGCGGCGTAAACTGGCAGAACCGGGTTTACAAGGATGTGACAGGGCCAGAAGGCGAAACCCAGCGACTTTATCAGGGCAGTTATCCGCTGGTTGATCTCTTTGCGCAGTATCAGCTGACCAAACAGCTGGCGGTTCAGGCTAACATTAGCAATCTGTTCGATCGCGAATACTATTCGTATCTGGACGATTCTGCGGTGTATGGCGAGCCGCGCAATGTCTCGGTTAGCATGCGCTACACCTTCTAAATCAGATTGCCTCGCAGACCATGCGGGGCAATGCTCTGCGCCATCACCACGCTTATCAACTCGTCTACCGGCAGGGGTTTGCAAAAATAAAAGCCCTGCATAAAGTCGATCTGTTTTGCCCGCAGATAGTCACACTGCGCCAGGGTTTCCACCCCTTCGGCGATGATTTTCATGCGCATGTTTTTTGCCAGAGCAATCACGCTGTCAACCAGTCGCGTATCGGCGCTGACGCCAATCTGGCTAACGAACATTTTATCGATCTTAATAAACTCCGGATTCAGCGCAGAAATGTAGGACAGATTGGAATAACCCGTGCCAAAGTCATCCAGCGCCACGGAAATGCTGGCGCGCCTGAGCGCCGCAAACCAGTCGCTTATCTGTGGCGTGAAATGCAGCGGGTGTCGTTCGGTGATCTCCACCACCACCTGGCTTTGGTTGGCATTGAATTTTTGTAACAGCTCGCAGGTGTCGATTTCAAAATGAGGATCGAGACAGTTTTGCGCACTGATATTAATACAAATATAGGTCCCAACCGGGAAACGGTGAATCTGATGTTCCAGATCGGTAATGACCTGGCGGATAAGCGAACGCGTCAGCGGAATAATCAGATCGTGTTTTTCTGCCAGCGGAATGAACACGTCAGGTGAAACGTAGCCATACGCCGGATGCCGCCATCTGGCGAGGACCTCGACACCGGCAATTTTCCCCGTTTCACCATCAATAAAAGGCTGGTAAAAGGGGCGAATCTGCCGCTTTTCTATGGCCGCTTGCAGGGTTTTTACTGGCGTATTTGAATATGTTTTTTTAAGCCGTGAAAGAGAACGGGTTAAAAACGAACCCATGCCAGCGACCGAAGCATGATTTTTGTTAAGGATGTTTGCCATAAATACTTTTATCGTTCTCGCCAGGTCATCCTGAAACGAATCACCCGGCGAGGATGGGCTAAATCAGAGGGCCAGGGTTAAAATTTAACCCAGTCATCCTGATCGTGAGCGGGATCTTTTTTGGCGGAAGTCAGCGTCACTACGCTGGCTTTCATCGCCGGGCGGCTTTCAGGGCGCTGTCGCGGCGTCGTCGGGACACGGAAGATTGAGACGACTTTTTCCAGCTGTATCGCCTGATTTTCCAGCGAACTGGCTGCGGCAGAAGACTCTTCCACCAGTGCGGCATTCTGCTGTGTGGTGGTGTCCATTTCGGTCATCGCCTGAGCAATTTGCGCGATCCCACGGCTTTGTTCGTCCGTCGCAGCGGCGATTTCGCTCATGATGTCGCGAACCTGGGTAACCGAGGCCTCAATTTTAGACATCGCTTCGCCAGCCCCTTCCACCAGGTTAAATCCGCTATCAACGTATATCGCTGATTCATTGATCAGGTTTTCAATCTCTTTAGCCGACTGCGCACTACGCTGGGCGAGCGTGCGAACTTCCGCCGCGACTACGGCAAAACCTTTACCCTGTTCGCCTGCACGAGCGGCCTCTACCGCTGCATTGAGCGCCAGAATATTGGTCTGGAAAGCAATGCTGTTAATCACGGTCGTGATCTCAGAGATGCGGTGCGAACTGCTGCGCACATTTTTCATCGTTTCGATCACTTTCTTTGAGATCAGGCTCCCTTCAGTCGCGTTTTGCGAAGCCTCTTGCGCCAGATCACGCGCCTGGTTTGCATTTTCTGCATTCAGCGCCACGGTTGATGTCAGCTCTTCCATGCTGGCGGCGGTTTCGACCACCGCGGCAGACTGTTGCTCGGTGCGCGAGGATAAATCCAGATTGCCCGCGGCAATTTCCGTGGAGGAGCGGGCGACACTTTCCACGCCATCACGCACGTCATTGATGATGTTTTTCAGGTTTTCATTCATGGTTGAAACCGCCTGCATCAATAAACCGGGCTCATCGGTACGGGTGCTGTGCAATGTGCTGGTCAGATCGCCTTTGGCAATGCGTTCAGCGACACGCAAAGTTTCATTTAGCGGGCGGGTGATCGACACGGTGATCCCCATCGCCAGTAAAATCCCCAGGGCGATCCCCATCGCTGCCACAATGCTCATCTGCAGTCGAACATCATCAACGGTCTCAACAACTTTTTGCTGCTGACGGGCAAACATGATCTGGATGGTCTGGGTCAATGTCACCGCCTGACGGGTCAAGGTGTCTGACAGTGTGGTTTGCGCCGTCCAGACGGCACGGTAATTATCCAGCTCCGCAGCAATCGCCTGCATATCCCTGAGGCCTATATTCAGCCAGTTTTTGTGTTCTTCAGGGACTACCTGTAACAGCTGCTCTGAATCGACTTTGCCCGATGCCAGGCGTGTCAGAATGCTGTGTTTTAATTCGGCAGAGGGGTGCTGTTTGTAGAGTGAAACCTGTGAATCAATATCGCTCAGGGTAAAAGCCAATTGCGCCGCAACCAGCGCCATCTGCGGAGGAAGTGCGCTGCTTTGGCTGAGTCTGGAGGCAATCTCTGAGTTATCGCATAAATTCTGCGTACTGAGTCTGCGCTCACTCTCCTGCTTTTCGGCGAGGGCTTTGGTAAACGGTGTCAGGGAGACCAGATAGTTTTTGATCGCGGCATCGGTGTTATCAACCGTGGCTTTACCTTCCGCCGTCCATGAATAGGATTCCAGATGAGCAATGATGGCCTGCATGTTTTGCGCGGCGGTATTGGTCTGATCCAGATACTTAGGGTCGAGGGACGATTGGTAGTTCAAACGAGCCAGACGTACCGCTGAAAGAGCGTTAAAAAGTTCAGTCGTGCGCTCATTCTTTTCGACGCGCTCCTGAATGTTCATCAGCCCCAGCAGCCCTGATGTCAGGATTGCCAGGGTAATGATAAGAATAGTGGTAAAGGCGAAGAATAATTTCTTGCTGACTTTTAAATTTGCAAAACGGTTCATTACACTCATATTTTTTCCCAGAGTCGCCTAATGCCGATAAATAGTCTGTTTCGCTGTTTTTTCTGACATTAATTGAATGATAAGATTTAGTATTAAGAAGCATAAAAAAAAGCCCTTTGCATTAAATGCGCAGGGCAAAAACCGCTGAATTGACATCACTCACTCAGGGTATCTGAACTCTCCTTTTTTTTAACAGAATAAGTCGGGAGCTCGCTCATTCTGTAATAAACCGGGATGACATCTTGATAATTGACGATGTAACCATGACCTCTGATATTTCTGATAAAATCACTGGGCAAACCGAGTAGATTAAGTTTATTAGTGAGATTATGCAGGACTTGCCACAGCCGCTGTGTGGAAGGACTTAAATCATTATCTTCCCAAATTTTCTCAAACAACTCTTCTTTGGTAATCACTTTTTGACGGCCATGTTCCAGCAGATACAGAAAAAGCCTTAACATAGTTTCATTAAAATATATTGATGCAAATGCCACGCTTTTATCGGTATGGCTGCCGGTTAGCCGATACAGCCTGCGATTAGAAATATCGAAGTGAATTTCATCACCGATCATAAATCCATACAGACGATAGCCCATCTCTTATATACCTACTCTGGAGTAACCCCGATATGCATCACGACAATAATATTATTTAATAACCCGTACTTTTTGTAAGGTGGATTATATGGCTGCCATGAACGCTTTCCAATACGCATCCCTATGCACTATGAAAAACCATCACGCCAGCCAGCGGGTATAGTGTTTCAAATCACATAAGCGGTATTGTTAGTATTAAAATCTACTAATCTTTCATTTTATGGAGACGTATGCCAGTAACTGATAACCGAGCAGTTGCTCAACATAAAATGGCGAATTTTATTTTGTATCCAGCATCAACCGCTGATTGTCATGGAGTGTGGCTAAAAATCATCCTTGCTATGACCTCGGTAACAATAAGCTTAAGAATCTCCTGACAAAAAGAGGAGTGAAGTTATATGATTTATACTCAATAAGATGCGGTGACATCAGGAGGAAAAAGGCATTTTTTTCCACTGTGAATGCGACTAACTCACTAAAATATAATAATTAAAATCTGAATCAGGTTTTCTATGACAACTCGCGATACCACCTTAAAGAAAGTCTTCCTCATCAACGATACGTTGCTTTTTGAACCAGAGCTGCGCCAGATCGGACCGCGGGTAGATTATCCGCGCAGAGCCGTTAAGCTTCATGGACCCGTCAGTGAATGCCTTTCTCAGCTACTTGAGCACAATAATCAGGTACTCTCTCAGCGGTTTTTGTTTGCTTCGGTATGGGAAAAAAACGGGGTGGTTGTCTCCACGAATGCGCTGTATCAAACGATTGCTACTATTCGCAAAACGTTAAAATCCGCAGGGCTGGATGAAAATATCATCAAAACCATTCCCAAGGAGGGGTTTAAATCTGTCGCTCGGCTTCACGTTGGTGAGCTGGATGAGTTCCTTGCGCCGCAGATGACTTCCCCGGTTTCTGTTTTGCCGGAGGAATCTGCTGCGCCAGAAACCGCTGCCACTGTTGTCGTTGAAGATGAAAACAAACCTTCATTTTTTCACTCCCCGCTGGCTTACGGACTGGCCGGGATTCTCTTTATTCTTTCATGCGCGGTGCTTTATTTCGTACAGAAAGAGGAAGCTTCTCCACTGGCGGATTATCAGCATATTGGTAAAGTGAATAACTGCGATCTCTATTCTTCATGGCATGACAAAGATAAAAGCATCGAAATGTTCGCGGATCTCTCAAGGCGTTACGCCATTCAGTGTAAAGCAGATGAAATGGTCTGGATCACGGTCAATCTTGCGCAGCAGGTGAGTTCCGCCATTATTTGCGATCAAAAACCCGAGGACGCTGGTGCGCAGTGTGATTCCATTGTTTACAGGCAGCAATATCATGACGAAGAATAAAATTTTACTGCGCTGGACGCTAATTGTCGTAGCGATAATGATCCCCTTGCTTTACGCCTGGTATATTCATTACCAGCGTAACCACTTCTCCTGTGAAGCGCATACCCGGATTGTCGATGATAATTATGTGCTGGATGTGATGTTGAGTTATCAATTTAACGGCGGAAGCGGCAGTTATGAGACGACAGGGGAATATATTCCGACGGGAAAACCGCCAGTCTCGATGAGTAATAAAATTGCCTTTGATTACTGGAGAGATGCCAAAGGCGTTATTATGGTCGCAAATGAAACAAACGAATTACCTAAAAAATACGAGGCATTCAGAAGCACGATCCCGGATTTTTATCACTTACGTAGCCGCGGACTAAGGGTCAAGATAACGCCCGCCAATCCCTCCAGTTATATCTTCAGTTATGGAGGCGCGCCTGTATTTTATTGTTCAAAAGGATAAGTGCAGGCCACATTTTTTTCTGTCACTGAACCGTTTTAAGCTGTTGCCGATATTTACACTTGATCATACAAAGATAATGAGTATAGTTCTCATTCTCTTTAGTGTTTGTGGGCGCAGACGGACAATTCCCGCATAAACAGTGAGCGCAGACCTCACACGGAACACTGAGTGTTAACGGTGGATTCTGCACTGGCCTCACAGCCCGTCATACAACCCTAATCGCACAGCAGCATGCGACGCAGTTTCCCGCCTGAATTATCTTTTTGAACGGTAAAGGATTTTCCTGATGACCAAAAAATTGTCCGCGCTGGCATTGCTCGTTGCTGCCTCTCTTTCCGGTTGTACTGCGCAGCAGGCTGCTAAACCCGCTCCCGCGCCTGAAGCACAAACCACGGTGACCGCGCCGGCAGAAACCGGGGTGGTGAAACGTGAACTGGCCGATGGTTTATACGAAATGGTGCTCAATCCGAAAGGGGATGCTCTGTTTGTCGCCAGTTCTGAAGGCTTTAAGGATGTGCAGGGTGGGGTGATTTATAAGCTCGATCCGACCACGCTGAAAACCATCGGGCGTAGCCACACCGATCTGAAAAACTTCGCACTGGCGATCTCGCCTGACGGCAAAACCATTTATGCCACCAACTCGCTGGACGGTGGCATCAGCGCCATTGATACCACCGATGGCAAAGTGAAAAATCGTCTGCTGTTTACCGAGCGTAACAAAGAAGGGTATCCGTACGGTGCTCGTCAGGTGTTGCTCCATAACGACACGCTGTATATCGGCGGTGTCGCCGATCCGGCGGTTATCTGGGTCGTGGATGCGAAAACCCTGAAGCTGAAAAAAACCATCAAAAATGCAGGGCAGTGGGTGACCGGGCTGTTGTGGTCTGAGCAAACTCAACGCATTTACGTGGCTAACGGCGGCGGTGAAATCCTGACCATCAACCCGCGCAGCAACCGCATTGAAAAACGCTGGAAGCCACTGGGTGAAAAACCGGCTCTGCTGCTCAATCTGGCGGAAGATAAAGCCACGGGGCGTCTGTTCGTGACCGACAACTCCAAAGCTAAAACCACGCTGGTACTGGATATTCACACCGGCGAAGTGATCAAACAGCTTGATGTGGGCGATTCGCTGGCGGTGAAATTCAACGCTAAACGCAATGAGCTGTACATCACCCAGCGCGAAAGCGGAAAACTGCTGAGCCTGGATGCGACGACCTATGCGGTCAAACACAGCTGGGATCTGCCACCGAATCCGAACAGCCTGCTGCTGTCCGACGATGGTCAGACGTTGTACGTCACCGTTAAACAGGCGTTCAACAAAGACCACTCCACGAACGGACCGGACAGCGTTGTCCGAATCTCGCTGAAATAAACCTCTTATAACTAATCAGGCCCGGCAACGGGCCATATTGCGCGTATTTTGAACGAGTTAATCATGAACAACACCAAAATGAATAAAACGCTGCTGGCGCTGGCCATCGGTGCGATATCGCATTCTTCTCTCGCGGCGGGCACTTCGAAAGAAGAGACCATCGTGGTGCAATCCGCCCCGGCCAGCGATTTTAAAGCGGGCGGCGACCAACTGGTTCCGGCCTTTCTCGACGGGCAGGTCGCCAACGGCGGCCGGATGGGCATGCTGGGTCAGCAGAACGCGATGGACGTCCCGTTTAACATCATCAGCTATACCTCAAAACTGGTCGAAGATCAGCAGGCCCGGACCATTGCAGATGTCGTGGCAAACGACGCGGGCGTACAGTCTGTGCAGGGTTACGGCAATAGCGCAGAAAGCTATCGCATTCGCGGCCTGAAATTCGACGGTGACGACATGACCTTTGGCGGATTATCGGGTGTTCTGCCGCGTCAGGTGGTGGATACGCAGATGGTCGAGCGCATCGAAATCTTCAAAGGGGCCAACTCGCTGATGAACGGCGCGGCCAGTTCTGGCGTCGGCGGGATGATCAACCTTGAGCCAAAACACGCGGGCGACACGCCACAGGCAAAAATTGGCGTGGATTACACCTCGGATGCCCAGATCGGCACCACCCTCGATGCAGGCCGTCGCTTCGGTGACAGCGACCAGTTCGGCGCGCGCGTGAACCTTGTCCATCGCGAAGGCGAAGCGCCGGTCGCCAACGATCGCCGCCGCACCACGCTGCTCTCCACCGGCCTGGATTACAAAGGCGACAACTTCCGGACTTCCCTGGACATGGGATATCAGAAGAAAACGTTCCATGGCAGCGAAACGGGCGTCAACGTTTCCGGGGTCGATTTCGTTCCGACTCCGCCGAAAAACGATCGTAACTACTCGCAGAAATGGGCCTACAGCAATATCGAAAATGAATTCGGGATGTGGCGCAGCGAGTATGACATCACCGATAACTGGACGGCGTACACCGGACTGGGCGCACAGCACGCCCACGAAGAGGGGCTGTACAGCGGCGCGAAGCTGATGGATAAGAGCGGCAAAGCCACGGCGACGCGTCTGGATACCAACCGCATCAGCGACTCCGTGAGCGGGATGGCAGGTATTCGCGGTAACTTCAACACCGGTTTCGTCTCGCACAAAGTTAACGTGGGCTACTCGGCGATGACCAAAAACGAAAAAATCGCGTGGAAGATGTCGTCGGCGGCGAATAACCCGATCACCAACATCTATCACAATACCGGCGTTGAAAAACCTGACAGCAGCAACTTCAATGGTCTTGGCGGTAACTATAGCGATCCGCTCACCAGCGGTCGTACCCGCACGCAGGGCTGGCTGCTCAGCGATACCCTTGGCGTACTCGACGACAAACTCTTGTTTACCGCTGGCGCGCGTCATCAAAAAGTGGTGATTCGCGGGTATGACAAAGTCACCGGTGGTGAAAATGACGCCGATGGTTTTGACGGCAGCCGCTGGATGCCAACTTACGGCGTGGTCTATAAACCGTGGGAACAACTCTCGTTCTATGCCAACCACACCGAAGCGCTGCAGCCGGGTAAAACGGCGCCGGATACCGCGACCAACTACGGTCAGAGCACCGGCATTGTTCACTCTAAGCAGAACGAAGTGGGCGTGAAAACCGACTTCGGACGCGTGGGCGGCTCGCTGGCTCTGTTCGAAATCAAAATGCCATCGGCCATTCTCGACGACGTGACCAAACATTATGGTCTGGACGCCGAGCAGCGTAACCGTGGCGTTGAGCTGAATGTGTTCGGCGAGCCGATGCTGGGGATGCGTCTGAACGCCAGCGCCACCTGGCTGCAGGCTGAAATGACCAAAACCAATAACGGCGTCAACCAGGGGAATAACGTCATCGGCGTACCGAACTTCTATGCGGTGCTGGGCGCGGAATATGACATCAAACCGGTTGACGGGCTGACGGCAACCGCGCGCGTGAATCACTCCGGTTCACAGTATGCGGATCTGGCAAACAGCAAAAAGCTGGACAGCTACACCACGCTGGATCTCGGCGTGCGCTATCGCTTTGCGGTCAACCATAATCAGAATCAGATGACCGTTCGCGCGGGCATCGACAACGTGACTGACGAAAATTACTGGTCAAGCGTGGACGATTCCGGAACCTACCTGTTCCAGGGCGAACCCCGTACCTTTAAAGTTTCTGTCGGCTACGAGTTCTAAGTTTTACCCTCGTTATCAGGGGCAGGGATGCCCCAATCCTTCAGCCGTCCTTTACTTGCTCCCGCTAAACCGAAGTGTTAAAAGATGCCCCTTCTCTAAAAACAGACAGGGGTAGGACGTGAAAAACGCGTCATCCGCTTCAGACAACGGTATTTCTGAAGCCTCGTCGGAACAGACACCGACGCTGCAACGTGGTTTGCAAAATCGACATATTCAATTAATCGCCCTCGGCGGCGCGATAGGCACCGGGCTGTTTCTTGGCATCGGGCCCGCCATTCAGATGGCCGGACCGGCAGTGCTGTTGGGTTACGGCATCGCGGGGGTGATTGCTTTTCTGATCATGCGCCAGCTGGGCGAAATGGTGGTAGAAGAGCCCGTTTCCGGATCGTTTGCCCACTTTGCTTATAAATACTGGGGACCGTTTGCTGGCTTCCTCTCCGGCTGGAACTACTGGGTGATGTTCGTGCTGGTCGGCATGGCAGAGCTCACCGCCGCCGGCATTTACATGCAGTACTGGCTTCCGCATGTTCCTACCTGGATTTGGGCCGCGGCTTTCTTCATCATTATTAACGCCGTCAACCTGGTGAATGTGCGCCTGTATGGCGAAACCGAGTTCTGGTTTGCGCTCATTAAAGTGCTGGCGATTATTGGTATGATTGGCTTCGGCCTGTGGCTGCTGTTCTCCGGTCAGGGCGGCGAGCGCGCCAGTATTGATAACCTGTGGAAGCACGGCGGTTTCCTGGCCACGGGCTGGAACGGGCTTATCATGTCGCTGGCGGTGATTATGTTCTCGTTTGGCGGCCTGGAGCTTATCGGCATCACTGCGGCAGAAGCCCGCGATCCGCATAAAAGCATTCCGAAAGCGGTCAATCAGGTGGTCTACCGTATCCTGCTGTTTTATATCGGCTCGCTGGTGGTCCTGCTGGCGCTCTATCCGTGGGTACAGGTCAAATCCGACAGCAGTCCGTTCGTCATGATTTTCCACGATATGAACAGCAACCTGGTGGCTTCTGCGCTGAATTTTGTGATTCTGGTGGCGTCACTCTCGGTCTACAACAGCGGCGTTTACTCTAACAGCCGTATGCTGTTTGGCCTCTCCGTCCAGGGCAATGCGCCTAAGTTTCTCACTCGCGTCAGCCGTCGCGGCGTGCCGGTAAACTCGTTACTGTTATCCGGTGGTATCACCTCGCTGGTGGTGCTGATCAACTATCTTCTGCCGAAAGAGGCCTTTGGTCTGCTGATGGCGCTGGTCGTGGCAACACTGCTGCTGAACTGGATCATGATCTGCCTGGCGCACCTGCGTTTTCGCGCTGCGATGCGTCGAAAAGGGCGTGAAACCCAGTTCAAAGCACTGCTGTATCCGGTAGGCAACTATCTGTGTATCGCCTTCCTGGCGATGATTCTGGTCCTGATGTGTACCCTCGACGATATGCGTCTTTCCGCGATGTTGCTGCCGGTTTGGGTTATCTTCCTGTTTGTTGCTTTTAGGCTTTCGCGCAAGAAATAACCCGCAGGATTCCCTATATCCGTGGGAGAGGTCCTGAATGCCGTCAAAATAAATGCAAATCAGCGACACCGTTGCCATTTTTAGCATTTGATTCCTCTCCCTGTGGGAGAGGGTATCAGTCTGCACCTACTATCGGGCCAAAACATACGCTTGTCTGTAACACCACTCAGCGATCCCCATCTTTATCGTGACCTCGCTCGCACTTCTGTTTTGAACCACCGGATCTTTATTTTGTAATCGTTTACTTTTTAATTGATGCGTTTTGTAATCGATTACTTTTTAAAGGCGGGGCTCACAATGATGTCAACAACTGAAAGTAGTGGAAAGGCGATAGTCCAGCACCGGCTGCTGGTTCCGCGTCTGTCGCTGATGATGTTTCTGCAGTTTTTTATCTGGGGTAGCTGGTCGGTCACGCTTGGTCTGGTGATGACCCAGCACAACATGTCGCTGCTGATTGGCGATGCATTTTCTGCCGGACCGATTGCTTCTATTCTCTCTCCGTTTGTTCTCGGCATGCTGGTAGACCGCTTCTTTGCCTCGCAAAAGGTGATGGCGGTTATGCATCTCGCCGGAGCGGCCATTCTGTGGTTTGTGCCGGGCGCGTTGATCGCTGAAAACGGCGCGCTGCTGATCGGGTTATTGTTTGGCTACACGCTCTGCTACATGCCTACGCTGGCACTCACCAATAACATTGCTTTTCATAGCCTTGCCAATGTGGATAAAACCTTCCCGGTGGTGCGGGTGTTCGGCACTATCGGCTGGATTGTTGCTGGGATCTTCATCGGCGTCACCGGCGTGGCGTCCAGCGTGACCATTTTCCAGGTCGCAGCGGCGAGTTCCGTACTGCTGGCGTTCTATAGTCTGACCTTGCCGCACACGCCCGCTCCAGCCAAAGGCCTGCCAGTGGCGGTGCGCGATCTGTTCTGCGCCGACGCGTTTGCGCTGCTCAAGACTCGTCATTTCTTTATCTTCTCGCTGTGCGCGATGTTGATTTCGGTCCCGCTGGGCACTTACTACGCCTACACCGCGTCGTATCTGGCGGATGCGGGGATCGCCGACGTCAGCACCGCAATGTCGTTCGGACAGATGTCTGAAATTGTCTTCATGCTGGTCATTCCGCTGCTGTTCCGCCGCCTCGGCGTTAAATACATGCTGCTGATCGGCATGCTGGCGTGGTTTGTCCGTTACGCCTTCTTTGCACTCGGCGTCAGCGAAGAGGGGCGTTTCCTGCTGTACCTCGGCATCCTGCTGCACGGCGTGTGCTATGACTTCTTCTTTGTCGTCGGCTTTATCTATACCGACCGCGTGGCGGGAGACAAGGTGAAAGGTCAGGCGCAGAGCATGATTGTGATGTTCACTTACGGCATCGGTATGTTGCTGGGTTCGCAGATTTCAGGCGCGCTGTATAACAGCCTGGTCGCAGGGCAGACCGTGCCGCAGGCGTGGGTCACATTCTGGTGGATCCCGGCGGTAGCTGCCGCGGCGATCGCGCTGATTTTCCTTTTCTCGTTCAAATATGACGATGACAAGGCGTAATTCTTTGGAGGTGTTATGAGGACAATTAAGGGACCGGGCATTTTCCTGTCGCAATTTATCGGCGGGCAACCGCCATTTAACTCGCTCGACGGGCTGGCGGGATGGGCGGCCAGCAAGGGTTACAAGGCGCTGCAAATTCCCTGCAACCATCCGACGATTTTCGATCTGGAACAGGCCGCAGTCAGCCAGACCTATTGCGACGATGTCACGGGGAAACTGGCTGAACACGGGCTGGTAATCAGTGAATTATCCACCCATCTTGAAGGCCAGCTGGTGGCGGTAAACCCCGTTTATCGCGACGCTTTCGATCATTTCGCGCCATCTGCGGTGCGCGGCAACGAGGCGGCGCGTCAGGCGTGGGCGACGGCCCAGGTCAAACAGGCCGCCGCGGCCTCGGCAAAACTGGGATTAAGCGCCCACGCCACTTTTTCCGGCTCACTGGCATGGCCCTATTTTTATCCGTGGCCGCCGCACAACGAGCAGCGTTTTCGCGATGCGTTTAGCGAGCTGGCTCGCCGCTGGCGTCCGATCCTCGATTGTTTTGATGAGCACGGCGTCGATCTCTGCTTTGAGCTGCATCCGGGCGAAGATCTGCACGACGGTGTAACGTTCGAGCGCTTCCTCGGGCTGGTCGATAATCACCCGCGTTGCAACATTCTGTACGATCCGAGCCATATGCTGTTGCAGCAAATGGACTATCTGGCTTTCATTGATATCTATCACGCGCGGATTAAGGCTTTCCACGTCAAAGACGCCGAGTACCGTGCCAACGGGCGCAGCGGCGTGTACGGGGGATATCAGCCCTGGATTAACCGTGCCGGGCGCTTTCGCTCGCTGGGCGATGGACAGATCGATTTCAACGGCATTTTCAGCAAGCTCACGCAGTACGATTATGACGGCTGGGCAGTGCTGGAGTGGGAGTGCTGCATGAAAGATGGTGACGTGGGGGCGAGCGAAGGCAGCGAATTTATTCGCCGCCATATTATTCCGGTTTCGGGGCGTGCGTTTGACGACTTTGCCGCCGGAGGTGCGAATGATTAACGTCGGCATCATTGGCAGCGGCTTTATCGGCCCGGCGCACATCGAGGCGCTGCGGCGTCTGGGCTACGTTCAGGTCGTGGCGTTGTGCGATAGCTCGCTCGTTCAGGCCCGGCAAAAAGCGCAGGCGCTGAATGTGCCGCACGCGTATGGCAGCGTCGACGAACTGCTCGCGCACCCGGATCTCCACGTCGTGCATAACTGCACGCCCAACCATTTGCATGCGCAGATCAACCGCCAGATTTTACGCGCCGGTAAACACGTTTTTTCCGAGAAACCGCTGTGCATGACCCCGGACGAAGCGCGTGAGCTGGTGGCGCTGGCCGATACGGCGGGCGTTATTCACGGCGTGAGCTTTGTTTATCGCCAGTTTGCGATGGTCCGCCAGGCGGCGAGCATGATGCGCGCGGGCAGTATCGGGCGCCTGTTTGCCTCGCACGGCAGCTATTTACAGGACTGGATGCTGCTGGAAACCGACTACAACTGGCGGGTTGATGCCGCAATGGGCGGGGCTTCGCGGGCGGTGGCCGATATCGGTTCTCACTGGTGTGATACGGTGCAGTTTGTTACCGGGCGGCGGATCGTGGAAGTGATGGCCGATCTCTCCATCGTCTGGCCAACGCGTAAAGCGAACGTCGCGGGCAGCCAGACATTTACCCAGGAAGTCCCGGCAGATTATGAGGACAAGGCGGTCACCACCGAAGATTTTGGCTCGGTGTTGTTCCGCTTTGACGACGGCAGCAAAGGCAGCTTCAGCGTCTCGCAGGTGAGCGCCGGGCGTAAAAACCGCCTCAGCTTTGAGATCAACGGCAGCGAGCGTTCCGTGGCGTGGGATCAGGAGATGCCGCAACAGCTGTGGATCGGCCACCGTGCGCAGGCCAATCAGACGCTGACTGACGATCCGGGCCTTCTGAACGCCGACGTCACAGACAGCGCCCACTTCCCCGGCGGGCATATTGAAGGCTGGCCCGACGCGTTTAAAAATATGATGGCGCAGTTCTATCGCGCCGTGCAGGCAGGTGCACTGCCTGAACAGCCGCTCTTTGCCACCTTCCATGACGGCGCAAATGTGATGTATATCATTGATGCAATAGTAAAAAGCCATCAGCAGCAGCGCTGGGTAAGTGTTGAGCGATGAGGCGTTGCCCGGTTCGCCGGGCAACAAATTTATGTTAGCCTGATGAAAACGCTAACCGCAGGATGTGTCGTCGTTATGTCAATTCAGAAAATCGCTCAGCTGGCCGGCGTCTCGGTAGCCACCGTTTCGCGCGTGCTCAATAACAGCGATTCGGTTAAAGCGAAGAACCGCGAGCGCGTTTTGCAGGCGATTAAAGAGAGCAACTACCAGCCCAATCTGCTGGCGCGCCAGCTACGTACCGCGCGCAGCTACATGATCCTCGTGATGGTCTCCAATATTGCGAACCCGTTCTGCGCCGAAGTGGTCAAAGGGATCGAAGAAGAGGCGGAGAAAAACGGCTATCGCATTTTACTCTGCAATTCCGGCTCCGATCTGGAGCGTTCGCGCTCGGGCTTAAGCCTGCTCTCCGGCAAAATCGTCGATGGCATTATCACTATGGACGCATTCTCGAAACTCCCGGAACTCTCGGCGCTGATTGGTCACGCACCGTGGGTGCAGTGCGCGGAGTACGCCGATGCCGGTACGGTTTCTTGTGTCGGCATCAACGATGTTGACGCATCCCAGCATGTTGTCAGCCAGCTGGCAGACAGCGGACGCCGACGCATTGCATTAATTAACCATGATTTAAGCTATAAATATGCCCGGCTGCGCGAGCGTGGCTACAAGAGCGTGGTGCATCTGCGCGGTCTGGATTATCAGGTGGTCGAATACGCCAGCGATCTCAGCTCGTCCGCCGGGATGGCGGCGATGAAAAAACTGCTGGAAAATGATCGGCCGGATGCGGTTTTTGCGGTGTCGGATACGCTGGCGGCAGGCGCGTTGCGCGCTATCGCCCAGGCGGGTCTGCGCGTGCCACAGGATATCGCCGTGGTGGGATTTGATGGCACTGAACTCTCGGAGATGGTGTCGCCGCCGCTCAGCACCATTGAACAGCCGTCCAGAGATATTGGCCGCAAAGCGGTGGGATTACTGCTGAATAAAATTGAAAATCCGGATGCGGCAACCGAGCGCGTGATGATGGGCTGGCGCTATGTGGCGCGCGCCAGCACCTGAGATCTATTTCGCGAAGGCGTCTGCCAGCGAGCGAATATCGTTGCCGGTGGGCGACTGATGAATGCGCAGGCCAAACTCTTCGACCACCGCATAAATATGGTCGAAAATATCAGCCTGGATGGTTTCATATTCTGCCCAAATCACCGTATTGGTAAACGCGTAAATCTCGATCGGTAAACCGTTGGCATCCGGCGCTAACTGGCGCACCATCAGCGTCATATCTTTACGAATCCGCGGATGATTACGCAAATATTCGTTCAGATACGCGCGGAAAGTCCCAATATTGGTCATCTTACGCAGGTTTAATACCGAATCGCCTTCACCGTTTTCCTGATTCCACAGATGAATTTCCTCATGACGCGCAGCCATATAAGGCTTGAGCAGCCTGGCCTGGATTAAGCGCTGCTGCTCATTCTCGTCGAGAAAATGAATACTGGTGGTATCAATACTCAGGCTGCGCTTAATTCGTCGGCCGCCGGAGGCCGACATGCCGCTCCAGTTTTTGAACGAGTCCGACACCAGCGCCCAGGTGGGGATCGTGCTGATCGTGTTGTCCCAGTTGCGCACTTTCACGGTCGTCAGCCCGATATCCGTCACTGCGCCATCGGCACCGTATTTCGGCATCTCCAGCCAGTCGCCCAGCTTCAGCATATCGTTTGCCGAAAGCTGGATCCCGGCGACCAGCCCGAGAATGGGATCTTTAAAGACTAACATCAGCACGGCGGCCATCGCGCCAAGACCGCTAATCAGAATGGCCGGTGACTGGCCAATCAGCAGCGAAATCATCAGAATGCCGATGATAATCGCGCTCACCAGCTTCACGCCCTGGAAAATACCCTTCAGCGGAAGATGAGCGGCGGTCGCCAGTTTTTGCGTCAAATTGAAAATGACGTCCAGCAGCGAAAAGAAAGACAGCAGGGCATACACCATCACCCACAGCGTGGCACAGGTCGTGAGTATTTCAGCGGCCTGGCTGCCTTTTTGTAACCACAGTGCGGCCTGAACGTTGACAATTATCCCCTGCAGCGTAAAGGCCAGCCGGTGGAATAATTTGTTCTGCGTAATGATTTGCAGCCATAAATGCGAACTGGCCCGCGCCCGTTTTTCAAACAGGCGCAGAACCACTTTGTGCAAAATAAGGTGAACAATAACGGCGGTAAGTAAAATAATGCCAAAGATTAACACCAGCGACGTGGTGTGATTCATTTCAATACCAAGCTCTTCAACCTGAGCAATTAATTCCTGCATAACATCTCCTGAATATCGTCCTTTTTATCATGAAGGCTGCGCTTTTATTATGCAACCCGGGACGTTATGCCGCCCCGCGCAACGGCTCGCGGCTACTGGTCTATTTGCCCGTTGATGAGGCGGGGGAGCACGCCCTCACATGGCTGGCGGAACAGGCGGTTATACTCAATTAACGTTCACTCAATCAGGAAAAAAGTCCCATACCCGTGATGTCGAATACGTCCGGGACGGGATGAATAAGGTGATTTTTTTGATTCTGGCAGCGTCGCTGGCCGTGATTGGGCGTTATGCGGAGAAGATTTGGCAAGCTGGAAGTGGAAATGAATATAATGTTAAAAAACAATAATTTTCACAGTCTGTGGCCAAATTGCTCGACCTTTCGAAGGGTGATAAAGTGAACTACAGTTAAGTGATGAGAAACGTACCGATGTCACCTTTGATGATTGACTCCGCAGACTTCAGCCAGAAATTGGGTCTTATGTCCCGCAACGCAGAGCATACTGAAACCTTTCTTGCTCGCGGCACGGCTGATTTTCAACTGCCGGGTTTTGTATTGCCGACAGGATATCGTTTGCTGAAGTCCCTTCAGGGAAATGAATACCGAATTGTGACGACAGATGATGGTAAGCTCTATACTGCCTATGCCGTTAAGCTGCAATTCCACCATGAAATCACCTATCCGCATGGCGCAGCTACGCAGGTTATGGTCTGGCGGACCCCAAGAACAATCCACCAGCGAGTGGTTTCCGGCTTTCCGCAGTACTTTTTCCAGTGGATCTTAAGCAAGTACGACATTATCGTTTCTGACAGCGAGCAAACCGGTGATGGGCAGCGTTTTTGGCTACGCATGATTGACTGGGCTTACACCATGCAATATCAGATTAGTGTTGCAGATGGCACTCTTGGTGAAGACTGGGAACTGACGCCCGTTGATTCTTATTCGGATCTTGAAGAGCAATGGATCGCATTTGCATGGGGTTATGATCGGGATATCCACCCGCATCGTCGGTTAATTATCAGTAAGATAAATATTGCCTCAAAAGAAAACCGCCCCCCGTTGTAATTAGCGAGCCGCCTTTAGTCTGCGGCTCGCTCCCGATTAGCACTCAGTCATAATCGTGCTTTGCGGCAGACGGGATTTCGGCAGAGTTGCGTTGAAATCTTCTACGCTGTGATGACCCACCGGAACGACCACCAGACTGGTATAGCCTGATTCTTTCAGGCCAAATTCTTCGTCGAGGATTTCGGCGTTGAAACCCTCAATCGGTACGGCATCCAGACCCAGTGCGCCTACGCCCAGCAGGAAGTTACCGACGTTGAGATAAACCTGCTTTGCCATCCACTGATCGTCATCTTTTAAATCGACGCGATGCATGTCAGCAAAGTAGCAGCGGCCTTTGTGGTTGGCGGCTTTTGCTTCTGGCGTCGCAAAACGGCCGTCGGCTTCTTCCTGATCCACCACGCGTTCCAGCCACGCATCGTCCATCGCGGTTTTCGCACAGAACACGATGACGTGGGACGCATCCAGCATTTTACGCTCGTTGAACACGTAAGTGCCTGCCGCCGATTTTGCCACCCGCGCTTTGCCCTCTTCGGTGCTGGCGACGATGAAATGCCACGGCTGTGAGTTGGTGCTGGACGGGCTGAACTGCAGCAGGGTTTTGATTTTCTCTGCCTGTTCGGCGGTCAGCTTTTGAGTGGGATCGAATGCCTTGGTCGAGTGACGCTTCAGGGCCACAGAAATGATATCCATAACTACTCCTGGTCAATAAATTCGCCGTCTGCGGGCGAGAAAAGAAAGCAGATTACAAGGACGAACCGGAAAAGATAAGTGCTATAAATGCGCTTATAACCTTCATCTGAAACGAACAATCAGGCGGGGCGGATCCGTTTCTGATCTTTTTTCGGCAGTTTATCCACCACCAGATTCCAGGAATCGATCACCAGATCGGCCACCAGCTCGGGGGTCATATCTTCGGCGGCATACAGGGAGATCCAGTGTTTTTTATTCAGGTGATAACCGGGCTCAATGCCGCGATAGATCTGCTGATTTAAAAGCGATTTTTCGGGATCGGATTTCAGACTGACATGACGACGCCCGCGCGCGACGGCGGTAATCATAAAAATCTTGCCGCCGACTTTGAAGACATCGAATTCCGGGCCAAACGGCCAGCAGTGTTCGGTGAAAGGCAATTCCAGCGCCACGCGATGCGCGCAGGTTTGCAGCGCGTTACTGTCCATTGGCATCCTCGATGGCGAGCGCGCGCCACATGGATTCAAAACCGAGGGATTTAAAATCGCCCGCCCGGGAAGGATCGCGAGTGGCGAATTCCATGGTTGTCTCCGCCAGCGATAAGAAAATGGCATCGCCAAAGGTGCGGAACTCATCCGACATAAACACCTGGCGCACCGAGCGGCGGCACAGTTCGTGAAGTTCCGGGAACATCTCATGCACCGCTTGCTCGGTTTCGGCGTTGATTTTCTCGCTCACGCCCAGCTGGCGAATAGCTCCGTGGGCGACCGGATTGCGGATACCCCAGTCAACGTAGCTGTTCCAGATATTGCGGGTATGTTCTTTGGGTGTGTTCAGCGCGCGATCCAGATTGGCCAGCATGGTCTGGCAAAGATCTTGTTTCAGATGCAGATACAGGGCGTTCAGCAGATCGTCTTTGGTAGCGAAATAGCGAAACAGGGTCCCTTCAGCGACGCCCGCGTTACGGGCGATCAGCGCCGTCGATGCGGCAATGCCCGACTGCGCAAATGCCACCGTTGCGGCTTCCAGTAATGCCTGTTTTTTATCTTCACTCTTCGGACGTGCCACTAAAATTCCCCTCCTGTCAATGTGTAAAACCCTGATTGAAACATGCTCTTTGCCACGCTGCAACGCGGAATGTCAAAGATCTAAAACGTCTTGACGACTTTATCATCATATCTATAATGAGTGCTTACTCACTCATAATCAAGTTTAACCCGCGCAAACCATCGGAAGGGGGCGCGTATTCGGGTCAGGATATGAAGAAGCCTCTTTTTCTCAGCGTGGTGTTTGTCATGATTATAGCGTCAGCGGCGAGTTTACCTTTTGTACTCAATGCCGGATTTGGCCAGCCGCCGCAGGGTGAGCAGCTCAGCGAAGTCGAAGCCTCGCCCCATTACCGGGACGGGCAGTTCCACAATACGCTTCCGACGCCGGGTTATAACGGCGACAAAAATATGCTGGTGGCGATGTGGGAATTTCTGGTCAGCAAAACGGAAAACGCCCGTCCCGCTCAGCCCTTGCCGATGGTGAAAACCGATCTGGCGGCGATGCCGCTGGAGCAAGAGACGCTGGTCTGGCTCGGGCATTCGTCCTGGTATCTGCAGCTGGCGGGCAAACGCATTCTGATCGATCCGGTGTTCAGCAACTACGCGGCACCGTTTTCGTTCCTCAATAAAGCCTTTGCCGGGGAATATCCGTGGCGCGCGGAAACTCTGCCGGAGATCGATCTGCTGATCATCTCTCACGATCATTACGACCATCTTGATTACGCCACCATCAAAGCGCTGATGCCAAAGGTGAAGCGCGTGGTGACGCCGCTTGGCGTGGGTTCGCATCTGCGCTACTGGGGAATGGATCCGTCGATTATCGAGGAGCGTGACTGGAATCAGACCGTGCGCATCAGCGAAGAGCTGACGGTGCATGTGCTTCCGGCGCGTCATTTCTCTGGCCGCGGGCTAAAACGTAATCAAACGCTCTGGGGCAGTTTTATGTTCGTTACGCCAGGGCAGAAGGTCTACTACAGCGGCGATTCCGGCTATGGGCCGCATTTCAAAGCCATTGGCGAACAGTTTGGCGAAATTGATTTCGCGATTATGGAAAACGGTCAGTACGACCAGGACTGGAAATACATTCATATGCTGCCTGAAGAGACGGCACAGGCCTCGGTGGATCTCAATGCCAAAGCGGTGGTTCCCGGGCATAACGGACGCTTTGTGCTGGCCAAACACAGCTGGAACGATCCGCTGATCCAGCTGACGCGCGCCAGCCAGGATAAACCGTATCGCTTGCTGACGCCTGAACTGGGCGAGCCGGTGCGCGTGAATGACGCTACGCAACCCTTTCGCGAGTGGTGGAAATAATGATGAATCGACAAGCAGCAGAGGGGGAGAGCAGTATGACGATTTCCGCTCAGGTCATTGACACGATCGTCGAATGGATCGACGACAATCTTCACCAGCCGCTGCGCATTGACGACATTGCCCGTCACGCGGGGTATTCGAAATGGCATTTACAGCGGTTATTTATGCAGTACAAAGGGGAGAGCCTGGGGCGCTATATCCGCGAGCGCAAACTGTTGCTGGCAGCGCGGGATCTGCGCGAGTCCGATGAGAGGGTGTATGACATCTGCTTGCGCTACGGGTTTGATTCTCAACAGACGTTTACCCGCATCTTTACCCGCACGTTCCATCAGCCGCCGGGTGCGTACCGCAAGGAAAATCATAGTCGGACGCATTAAAAACCCTGACCCTCTGCCAAACATGCGAGGGGAAAATCCGCACAGAACAGTTCTTTCTGCCAAACAGGTGAGGGAGAAAAAAACCGCACTAAACCGTTCCCTCTGCCAAACAGGTGAGGGAGAAAAAAACCGCACTAAACCGTTCCCTCTGCCAAACAGGTGAGGGAGAAAAAAACCGCACTAAACAGTCCCCTCTCCCCTTTGGGGAGAGGGTTAGGGTGAGGGGCCAAAACCCCAATCCCCGTGTTACCAGCGGTAATTCACCGTGGCAGTCAGGGTACGACCAATCCCGTAGAAACACGCCGTATCGCTGGCGCAGGACGCCACATATTTGGTATCCGCCACGTTGTTGACGTTGAACTGTACGCTGGCTCCTTTCAGGCTGCTGTTCAGTTCGCCCAGCTCGTAGCTCACCATGGCGTCATACAGATCGACTGATGCCACCTTGAAGGTGTTTTTCGCATCGCCGTAGCTGGTGCCGATGTAGCGCATCCCCACGCCTGCTGTCAGGCTTTTCAGCGCGCCGCCCGGGACGGTGTA
Source organism: Lelliottia sp. CFBP8978 (assembly GCF_034046055.2). NCBI lineage: Bacteria > Pseudomonadati > Pseudomonadota > Gammaproteobacteria > Enterobacterales > Enterobacteriaceae > Lelliottia > Lelliottia sp. CFBP8978. The sequence goes on from NZ_CM188253.1 coordinate 1,196,701, forward strand.
GCTGGCAAAGGCAGAAGCCATGTGCGCCGGAATACGCGCCGGTGTCTTGCCTTCGGTGCCCGCGACTGTGGTGCTCTGGGTTTCGGCATCGGTATAGGTATACGACCCGATCAGGTTGATGCTATCCAGCAGCGTTGAGTGGATCTCCGCCTCGACGCCTTTGGAGCGAACTTCGCCCGCGTTTTCAAACCAGCCCTGCGCACTGTTATAGGTCGCGACGTTGCTTTGCGTCAGGTCATACAGCGCCAGCGTCATCAGCGTAGAGTCAACTGGCTGATACTTCAGACCGATTTCCGTCTGCTTACCGGTTGTCGGTTTAAACGGTGCCACACCCGGCGCGCGGTTGGTTTGCAGACTCGGCTCGAAGGAGGTGCTGTAGCTGATATACGGGGATAAACCAAAGTCGAACGCATACAGCAGGCCGGTACGCCAGGTGAATTTGTTGTCATTCTGCTGGGTCGGTGCGCCGCCGGTGAAATCGGTAGTACGCACTTCGGTCCAGTCATAGCGTCCTGAAACCAGCCACTCCCAGTTGTTCCAGCTCATCTGATCCTGCAGATAAACGCCCATCTGGTCGAGATTTTGCTGCTCGTCGGTAGCCGTGCTGAAAGTGCTTTCATCCACGTTGATGCCGTACACCGGCTTCGTCCAGTCCAGGTCGTACTGCGATCCCATCCCTCTTTCCAGCAGTTGCTTATCTTTACTGGTCTTATAATCCAGACCGCCGAGCAGCGTATGGCCCACTTCACCGGTGTTAAACAGCGATTCAAGCTGGTTATCGAGACCAAACTCGTTGGTGGTGCGCTCCTCGTGCTGGGCGCGACGGGTCAGCACCGTACTGTCTGCGGCGCTGTTGGCGTACACCAGATAGCGATATTTCTGCTTGATGGAGGCGTAGCGGGCGTTCTGGCGGAAGGTGAGGTTATCGGCAAACTGATGTTCCAGCTCATAGCCGATCATCGTCTGTTCGCGCCATGACTGGTTGTAATCTGGATCGCTGACGTTAAAGTCGCGCGGAATGTATTTTTCGTTCGCGCTGGTCACAGTGCCGTAAGCCGGCAGGAAGTTACGATAGCCCGCGTCGGGATCTTTCTGATAGCTGGTCAGCAATGTAAAGCGCGTTTGATCGTTAGGATACCAGGTGATCGCCGGGGCGATCGCCATACGCGTCTCTTTATAATCTTCCACCTGGTTGTGCTGCGTGCGGGCGATCCCATTCACGCGATACAGCACGCGGCCGTCATCACTCAGCGCGCCGCCAAAATCAAACGCACCTTCAGCCAGATTGTGATTTCCGGTGCGGAACTGCACGTTGCGGATCGGTTCACTGGTCGGGCGTTTGCTGGTCATGCTGATAAGCCCGCCAGGGTTTACCTGGCCGAACAGGACGGACGCCGGTCCGCGCACCAGTTCCACGCGCTCAAGCAGCCACGGATCGACAGTGCCGGTTTGCGAAGAGGCCGTCGCGCCGTAGCTCAGTCCGTCGAGGAATTTTGGTACATAGCTAAACCCCCGCACGAACACTTCGTCATTACGGTTGGACGAGCCACGGTATTCGGTAAACACCCCGGCGGAATAGCGCAGCGCTTGTGATACCGAAGTGACATCCAGCTGCTGCATTTGATCGCGAGTGATCACGGAAACGGACTGCGGCGTTTTCACGATATCCGCGCTGGTTTTGGTCGCAGACAGCGTTTTTGTCGCCACAATCCCTTTCACCGGGGCGGTGGGTTCTTCGCTGACGCCCTGGGTCACCAGAAGCGTTTCTTCTTTTGATTCTGCCTGCGCAGCCGCGCTGACGGCTGCGAGACTCAGGAGCCAGACCTGCATTATCTTATTCTTTTTAAACATTTTTATTTAACATCCTTGGTTGCTATCGCCATAAAATACCTGATTTTTAGTGGCTAAAAAGCAGACAAAACACCTGTAACGGCGTAGATGATATTGCAAATTATTACCATTTGCATTAGCGTTGTTAACAAATTTTGCAGGGGAACTAAACGGGCATGAAAAGGGCGTGGAGTGGTTTGTTATTAGGGATAAGTACGCTGCCAGCGCTGGCGGCGACATGTGAACATCCCTCCATTCAGGGCGAGCAACACGGGAAATTTGATGCCAGCGGCGAGGTCTGTTTTGTTCTGCCTGCGCTCGGCGAAAACTACGTTTCCGCCACGCTAAACGGGGTTACCGATGCCCGATTGCTCGACGGCCAAAACCGCCGCATTCGCACGCTGATTGAAAAGGGTCCCGTCGATGGCGAACACTCGCTGCTGTTCGCGCTGCCGGTACAGCAAAGCACTTCGCTGGTGCTGCACGGCGAGGAGGGCAAGCCGTGGCGTTTTGCATGGCAGATGAGAGAAACCGCGCCCTTAGCCCGCACGCAAATCATTGAACCCGAAAGCCCAACGCTACAAAAACTGGCTAAAAAAGTTGCTGCCGGTGGAGATACTGATGCGTTCTGGCAGACGCAGATTCGGCAGGGAACGCCGATGGTGGAGCCGGTGGATGCCAGCCACAAACGGGTGACTTTTTTATGGCGCGGCGCGCGCGATAATGTCTTTATTCTCGGCTCGCCCGCTGGCGATCACGACCCGCTGTTCCGTCTGGGGCAAACGGATGTCTGGTTCCGCAGTTACGTCGTGCCCGCGGATACGATAATGCAATACAAACTGGCGCCGGATGTTCCACGCGTGGAAGGCAGCTCGCGCGATCAGCGGCGCGCCATTCTGATCAGCGCGCAGGCCGATCCGCTGAACGCCCACATTTTTGGCGATCCGGGGGCCGATCGCTGGAACCGTTATTCGCTGCTCGATCTCAGCCCTGCGCGCTACTGTTCTGTTCAGGCTGCCGCGCGACCGCTGAACCACGGCACGCTTACGCGCCATGATTTTGCCAGCACGATCCTCGGGAATTCGCGGGAAGTCATGATCTACAAACCGCGCGGCGCGCAGCCGGCTCGCTGGACGCTGGTGCTGTTCGACGGACAGATTTACCAGGATGAATACCACTTTGCCAACGTGCTTGACGGCCTGATCGCGCGCCACCATCTCCCGCCTGTGAACGTGGTGTTTATCGACAGTCTCGATCATGCCCGTCGCGGCAAAGAGCTTCCGCCGAACCCGGACTACGCTGACTTTATGGCGCACGAATTGCTGCCCTGGCTGCGCGGACAGGGCATTGCTCTGCAGCGGCAAAAAACGGTGCTGGCGGGATCAAGCTACGGTGGGATTGCCTCGTCGTGGGTTGCGTTGCGCTATCCGCGCCTGTTTGGCAACGTGCTAAGTCTGTCGGGATCGTACTGGTGGGCGCCCAAAGATGAAGCGCCCGGCTGGCTGACGCGGCAGTATCAACAGTCGCCGCAGTATCCAATCCGCTTCTGGCTACAGGCCGGACGATTTGAAACGACCGGGCCTGGCGGCGGCATCTATCGCAATACCGAAACGTTCGAACAGGTATTGCGGGAGAAGGGCTACCGCGTGAGCTTCCATCCCTGGTCCAGCGGTCATGATTATGCCGCGTGGTGTGAAGCGCTTATCCACGGCATGCGGGATTTCACCGGCTTACGCAGCCAGTGAAAACCAGCGGCGCCAGATGAATCGCAGGAGAAAGAATTCAATGGCGCCGAGCAGTAAGAACCACAGACAAAATACGATGGTATAGAGCTGGTTCAGATCCATCAGATGAAATACGGTAACCAGCTTTTGCGCCACGACCAGTCCAAGCGAAGGTGCAGGAAGGAGCAGGCAGGAGAGCAGTGCCATCAGTAAAATGCCTCCTGCCGTTAACAGCGACTCTAACGGGTGTTTCATATTAATGTTAATTGTCAGTTAAAAAAGTTATTGTCCGGCATCTGACTACGTAAAGCAATATCCACCGAAAATAGCACCCTCTGATAAAAAACAATAAATATTGCGATGATTATATCCTGGAATAATTTAATTTTGCGTGCGGAATATAAATTACTCCCTCGTTACGTAAATTAACGTCAGGTCAGGTGAATAATTTTACAAATGAATATGTGCTATATCCAATTAACGTTGCAATAACAATGGCAACAACTATGTACAAAGCCAGACGGCGTCCGCGATAAATCCCAAACATGCTACCCCCTCGTTTAGATTACGTTTAGAAATATTTTGTAAAAATCATCTCATCGAAACTGTTAACGTTATTTTTAAATAACCTGGTAGTAATTATATTGCGGTAGAATAATTCACATCGCAAGAATTAAAGCAGTAAAAATTTATTTATTAAAGCCAGAAAGGACCTCAGGCTTCCGTCCACCGGATATTGAAGGAATTGCCTCAATGACCAAAAAAGTAAACACTGGAAATCTGGCGTATCAGCAGACGACAGAGCAGGTTCTGGCGAAAAACAAAAGTCAGCCCAATGGCTTAGATCGCGCTGAAGCGCAGGCTCGTTTGCAGCAGTTTGGCCCGAATGCCCTGCCGCAGAAAAAAGGCAAACCGGCCTGGTTACGTTTTCTTGCCCATTTTAATGATGTGCTGATTTATGTTCTTTTAGCCGCCGCCGTGCTGACTGCCGTTATGGGCCATTGGGTCGATACGCTGGTGATTCTGGGCGTGGCAGTGATTAACGCATTAATTGGCCATATTCAGGAAAGCAATGCGGAAAAATCACTGCAAAGTATTCGCAATATGCTCTCCAGCGATGCGCGCGTTATTCGTAATGGTAGCCATGAAACGATTTCAACCACTGAAATCGTGCCTGGCGATATTATTGTTTTGCGCGCCGGGGATCGTATTCCAGCCGATATGCGTCTGATTGAAGCGCATAATTTACGTGTAGAAGAAGCGATTCTGACAGGTGAATCGACGGTTGTGGATAAACATACCCAACCCTTGCAGGGCGAATTATCGCTGGGCGATCGCACCAATATGGTGTTCTCCGGCACGACGGTGAGCGCGGGAGGCGGCGTGGGTGTTGTCATCGCCACCGGCAAGGATACCGAACTGGGCCACATCAATCAGATGATGGCGGGCATTGAAAAACACCGCACCCCACTGCTGGTGCAGATGGATAAGCTCGGGAAAGCGATTTTCGCCATTATTCTGGCGATGATGGCCGCGCTGTTTATCTTCAGTCTGGTGTTCCGCGATATTCCGCTGGGGGAGCTGCTGCTCTCGCTGATTAGCCTGGCGGTGGCCTCTGTTCCGGAAGGTCTGCCGGCGATTATCTCGATTATCCTGTCGCTCGGTGTTCAGGCGATGGCGCGCAAGCAGGCGATTATTCGTAAGCTGCCGACCGTCGAAACCCTGGGGGCGATGACCGTGGTGTGCTCGGATAAAACCGGCACCCTGACCATGAACGAGATGACCGTCAAGGCGATCATCACCGCCGACTGCTGCTACCGCGTGGAAGGCAACAGCTACGAGCCAGTGGGGGATATCTTCCTCGAAGGCAGCGACGAGCCGGTACACATTCAGCAGGGGACGGTACTGGAGCAGTATCTGCGCACCATCGACCTGTGCAACGACAGCCAGATGATTCAGGATGAGCGCGGCCTGTGGGGGATCACCGGTGGGCCAACCGAAGGGGCGCTGAAAGTGCTGGCGGCGAAAGCCAACCTCGCACCGTTGCCCACCACGCTGCTGAATAAAATCCCGTTTGATTCGCAGTACAAGTACATGAGTACCCACTATCAGGTGGGGACCGGGGAGCAAATCCTCATTACCGGTGCGCCGGATGTGATTTTCGCGCTGTGCGAGCAGCAGCAAACCCGTCAGGGAGTGGAGGCGTTCAACCACTCGTACTGGGAAGCCGAGATGGAGCGCTATGCGCGTCAGGGTCTGCGTATGGTCGCCGCGGCGTTCAAACCAGCAGGAGCTGAACAGCAGAGCCTGAGCCACGACGATTTACAGCAAGGGCTGATCTTCCTCGGGATTGCCGGGATGATGGATCCGCCACGCCCGGAGGCCATTGACGCCATCCACGCCTGTCAGCAGGCCGGGATCCGCGTGAAAATGATCACCGGCGATCACCCGCAGACGGCGATGAGTATCGGGCAGATGCTGGGTATCACCAACAGCGCGCAGGCGGTGACCGGATATCAGCTTGAGCATATGGACGATGCGGAGCTGGCCAACGCCGCCGTCGAGTACGACATCTTTGCGCGGACCAGCCCGGAGCATAAGCTGCGCCTGGTGAAAGCGTTGCAGGACAAGGGCGAGATCGTCGGGATGACCGGTGACGGAGTGAACGATGCTCCCGCGCTGCGTCAGGCTGACGTCGGGATCGCCATGGGCATTAAGGGTACGGAAGTGACCAAAGAGGCCGCGGATATGGTGCTGACGGATGACAACTTCGCCACCATCGCCAGCTCGGTGAAAGAGGGGCGTCGGGTCTACGATAACCTGAAGAAAACGATTCTGTTCATCATGCCCACTAACCTGGCGCAGGGTCTGTTAATTGTGATTGCGCTGCTGGCGGGGAACATCATTCCGCTGACGCCAGTCCTGATTTTGTGGATGAACATGGCGACCTCCGCGACGCTCTCCTTCGGCCTGGCCTTTGAAGCCGCCGAGCGCAATATCATGAAGCGTCCGCCGCGTCAGACCGGTCAGCATGTGATGGATGCCTTCGCCGTCTGGCGCGTCGCCTTCGTCGGCACCATGATTGCGATTGCAGCCTTTGCGCTGGAAGCCTGGCTTGCGCCGCGCGGCCACAGCGCCGAGTTTATCCGCACCGTGCTGCTGCAGATGCTGGTGAGCGCCCAGTGGGTCTATATGATCAACTGCCGCAACACCGAAGGGTTCTCCCTGAACCGCGGGCTGCTGGCCAACAAAGGTATCTGGCTGGTGACGGGCGTGCTGTTGCTGCTGCAGCTGGCGATTATCTACCTGCCGTTTATGCAGATGCTGTTCGGAACGGAAGCGCTGCCACTGCGCTACTGGGGGGTTACTCTCGTGATTGCCGCCGTGATGTTCTTCGTGGTCGAAATCGAGAAGCGACTGACCCGCAGGTTCCGTAAGACTGCATAACTTTTGCCCTCACCCTAACCCTCTCCCAAAGGGAGAGGGGACTGGTTTTCTGCCCGTCTTTAGGAAGAAGAGGAACGGGTTTTCTCTCTTTGCCAGAAGGCGAGAAGACTGGTTTTCTGCCCGTCTTTAGGAAGAAGAGGAACGGGTTTTCTCACTCTTCCAGAGGGCGAGGAGACGGATTTTCTGCTTCTCCTTAGGGAGAAGAGGAACGGGGTTTCTCACTCTTCCAGAGGGCGAGAGGACGGGTTTCTCCCTCTCCCCTCTGGGGAGAGGGGCGGGGTGAGGGGCACAACTATCTGAGGACTTACCCATGAATTCCACCTTCCTGCGCGCCGCACTGGTCGTCGCGCTCTTTTCCTGCACTCTGCCCTCTGCGTTGGCCGCCGCGATCCCGGTCCGTGTCGCCAGTGTAGAAAAAACACCGCATGCCGCTGAACGCCAGATCCCGGGCCGTATCGAGGCCATCCACACGGTTGAGCTACGCGCACGCACGGAAGGGACGATTGCAAAAATCCATTTCCGTGACGGTCAGTATGTCAAACAGGGCGACATTCTGTTCGAACTCGACGACGCCGAACCGCGTGCTGCGCTACGTCTGGCACAGGCGGAAGTCAAAAGCGCTGAAGCCACGCTGCGTCAGGCGCAACAGCAGTTGACGCGTTTTCAAAGCCTGAAGACCGGCAACGCGATCAGCCGCAACGACGTGGATAACGCGCTGATGCAGCGCGATGTTGCCCGTGCCGCGCTGGAGCAGGCGAACGCCCGCCTCGAAGCGCGCAACGTCACGCTCGGTTTTACCCGAATCACCTCTCCGATAAGTGGCCGGATGGGGCACAGCCGCTTCCACGAAGGCAGCCTGGTTAATCCGGCAAGCGGTGTGTTGGTTGAAGTGGTCCAGCTCGACCCCATTCGTATCGCCTTTGCGCTGGAAGAGGGCGCATTCGCTGCAAAAGCCGGACAGCACACCGATATCACCGCCATGAAAAAGGCGTGGCTGGCGCAGATTATCAGCGGCGACAAACGTGAAAACGGCACGCTGACCTCGGTGGATAACCGTATTGATCCGCGCACAGCCAGCGTGATGCTGCGCGCCGAGTTTGCTAATCCGCAGCACCGCCTGCTGCCCGGCGGCAATGTGAATGTCTGGCTGCGCCCGCAGAGCGAACAAGAGGTGTTGGTTTTACCCGCAGCGGCAGTTCAGCAAAACGGTGACGGTTTTTATGCCTGGGTCGTCAGTGCCGAAGGCAAAGCCGAAAAGCGGACCCTGACGCTGGCCGGACAGATGGGCCAGCAATTCCAGGTGACATCGGGTGTGAAGCAAAGTGAGCGAGTGATTACTGACGGCGCGCAACGCGTGCAGCCAGGCGTAGCCGTTCAGGTTCTCAACTAAGGAGTCGCTATGCTGACGTTTTTTATCAAACGCCCGCGTTTCGCCATGGTGATTGCGCTGGTGATCGCTCTGCTGGGCGCGATCGCCCTGAAGCTGATCCCCGTGGAGCAGTATCCACAGATTACCCCGCCGGTAGTGAACGTGAGTGCCAGCTGGCCGGGAGCCAGCTCGGCGGATGTCGCGGAAGCGATCGCCACGCCGCTGGAAACCCAGATCAACGGCGTGGACCATATGCTGTATATGGAATCAACCAGTTCCGATGAGGGGGCGTACAGCCTGAATATCACCTTTGCCGCAGGCACGGATGCTGATTTAGCCGCCATCGACGTGCAAAACCGTGTGGCGCAGGCGGTGGCTCAGTTGCCCGCCGAGGCGCAGCAAAATGGTGTGCAGGTGCGCAAACGCGCCACCAATCTGATGATGGGGGTAAGTCTTTACTCACCGAATAAAACCCATTCGATGCTGTTTGTGAGCAACTACGCCAGCACCCAGGTGCTTGAAGCTCTGGCCCGCCTGCCCGGCGTGGGCCAGGTACAAATGTTTGGTGCGCGCGACTACAGCATGCGCATCTGGCTGCGTCCGGATCGCATGAACGCCCTGAATGTGACGACAGACGATATCGCCCAGGCGTTACGTGAGCAAAACGTGCAGGGCGCGGCGGGACAGGTGGGGACGCCGCCGGTATTTAACGGCCAGCAGCAGACGCTGACCATCAACGGACTGGGGCGGCTTAATGAGGCTGCCGCGTTTGCCGATATCATTATCCGCGCCGGAGAGCAGGGGCAGTTGGTACATTTGAAAGACGTTGCCACCATCGAACTGGGGTCGCGCAGCTACAGCTCGGGCGCACAGCTCAACGGCCATGACTCCGCCTATCTCGGCATTTATCCGACGCCGTCCGCCAACGCCCTGCGCGTGGCAGACGCGGTGCGCGGCGAGCTGGAACGTCTCTCCGCCCGTTTCCCGGCGGATCTGACCTGGGAAGTGAAATTCGACACCACCGAGTTTGTGGCGGCGACCATCAAAGAAATTGGTGTATCGCTGGCCCTGACGATGCTCGCTGTCGTGGTGGTGGTCTCGCTGTTTTTGCAAAGCTGGCGGGCGACGCTGATTGTGGCGCTGGCGATCCCGGTCTCTCTGATTGGCACATTCGCGGTGCTCTACACGCTGGGGTATTCGGCCAACACGCTGAGCCTGTTTGCCATTATCCTCGCGCTCACCATGGTGGTGGATGACGCCATTGTGGTGGTTGAGAACGTCGAAACGCTGATGGCGGAAGGGCAAAGCCGCACCCAGGCGACCGCCAATGCGCTGCGCCAGATCGCCGGACCGGTCATCGCCACCACGCTGGTGCTGCTGGCGGTGTTTGTGCCCGTGGCGCTGCTGCCGGGGATTGTCGGCGAGCTGTATCGCCAGTTTGCGGTGACACTCTCTACCGCGGTCACGCTCTCAAGCCTGGTCGCCCTGACGTTAACGCCAGCGCTGTGTGCCATGCTGTTGCGCCCGCGCGTGGGGCGTCCGGCGGCGCTGTTCCGTGGTTTCAACCGTGGGCTGGATGCCACGCGTCACGGCTATACCCGCCTGGTTACTCTGTTCAACCAGCGTCCTTTGCTGGCGCTGCTGGCGACGGTGTGCGCGGCTGCGGTGGTGGCGTTCAGCTTTACCGCTATGCCGAAAGGTTTTCTGCCTCAGGAGGACCAGGGCTATTTCTTCGCCAGCGTGCAGTTACCGGAAGCGGCCTCCCTGGAGCGAACCGAAGCGGTGCTGAACACCGCCCGGGCGCTGATTGCGGCGAACCCGGCGGTAGAAGATGTGATCCAGGTGTCCGGATTTAATATTCTCAGCGGAACCAGTGCCTCCAATGGCGGGTTTATCTCGGTGATGCTGAAAGACTGGAGCGAGCGTCCGCCGCTGGATGAGGTGATGGGGGAATTGCAGAGGCAGTTATTCGCGCTGCCAGAGGCGACCATTATGACCTTTGCGCCGCCGACGCTAAGGGGGCTGGGGAACGCCTCGGGGTTCGACCTGCGTATTCAGGCCCAGGCGGGGCAAAGCGCGGCAGATCTTGAGCGTGTCACCCGTGAAATCCTGGCAAAAGCCAACCAGCACCCGCAGCTCGACCGCGTGTTTACCACCTGGAGCAGCAACGTCCCACAGCTGACGCTCAACGTCGACCGCGAGCGGGCGGCGCGGTTGGATGTGCCGGTTTCGCGCATTTTCAGCGGCCTGCAAACGGCGTTCGGCGGCACGCGCGCGGGCGATTTTAGCGTCAACAACCGCGTCTACCACGTGGTGATGCAAAACGAGATGCAGTGGCGCGAGCGCGCGGAGCAGATCGGTGAGCTGTACGTGCGCAGCAATAACGGCGAGCGCGTGCGCTTGAGCAATCTGGTGACGATAACGCCTGGCGTCGGTGCGCCGTTTTTACAGCAGTACAACCAGTTCCCGTCGGTTTCAGTCAGCGGCTCTGCGGCTCCGGGAGTCAGCAGCAGCACGGCGATGGCGGTGATGGGGCAACTGTTGAGTGACCATCTGCCCGCAGGCTATGACTACGCGTGGAGTGGGATGTCCTATCAGGAGCAGCAGACCGGCAATCAGGCGATGTGGATTGTCCTGGCGGCGGTGGTGATGGCGTGGTTATTCCTCGTCGCGCAGTACGAAAGCTGGACGCTACCCGCCAGCGTGATGCTCTCGGTGCTGTTTGCGCTTGGCGGAGCGCTGGTGTGGCTATGGATAGCGGGCTATGCCAACGATGTGTATGTGCAAATTGGGCTGGTCTTACTGATTGCGCTGGCGGCCAAAAACGCGATTTTGATCGTCGAGTTTGCCCGAACGCGCCGCCAGGAAGGGCTGGCGATTATCGACGCCGCCCGCGAAGGGGCCTCGCGCCGCTTCCGCGCCGTGATGATGACCGCCGTGTCGTTTATTATCGGCGTACTGCCGATGATGCTGGCAACTGGGGCCGGGGCGCAAAGCCGGCGGATTATCGGCACCACGGTGTTCAGCGGGATGCTGGTGGCCACCATGGTGGGCATCGTGTTCATTCCGGCGCTGTTCGTGCTGTTCCAGCGGCTGCGCGAGTGGGGGCATAAACTTACGGGTGAGTAGCCCACAGTTCGCAATGCTTTTGTACCAGCGAGATCAGCGATCCGCCATCGGCGATAAAATCCCGCATCCGCTGGGCCTCGCTTTTGCCCTGTTTTAACATCAGGGCGATTTCCGCAATCGCGCTTGCGCCGCCCAGCTTCTCGGCTGACGGCGCAACGCGCTCCAGCAGCCACGCAATATCCTCGGCAATGGTTTTCTGTTCTCCGCTGTGGACGTCGGTCAACACACCGTCCAGCCCATAGCGGCACGCCTGGAAACGGTTAAATTTATACAGCAGAAAGTCCTGTTCCTGATGCTTGTACGGGCGCTCGGTCAGCAGCCAGTGCGACGTGGCCTGAATAAGCCCGGCGATATTAATGGCATGCGACAGCGTGAGCGGCGTATCCATCACCCGCACCTCAACGGTGCCAAAATGCGGGCTGGGGCGAATATCCCAGTGTAAATCCTTAATGCTGTCGATCATGCTGGTCGCGCTCAGGCGGCGAAATAATCCTTCGAACTCTTGCCAGTTGCTGACCCACGGCATTTTGCCGTTATCCGGAAATCCCGAGAAAATATTGAGCCGCGACGAGGCAAATTTTGTATCGCTGCCCTGCATATAAGGCGAAGAGGCCGACAGGGCAATAAAGTGCGGCACAAAGCGCGACAGCCCGTGAAGGAGGTCGATCGCGTCATCACCGTTTCGGCACCCCACATGGACATGCTGGCCGAACACCGTCGCCTGCAAAATCAGATAGCCAAACATCTCCAGCGTGCGGTTATAGCGCTCATCGTCACAGACCTCCTGGCGTTGCCACTTCTGAAAAGGGTGCGTGCCGCCGCCACAGATCTGGATATGTTGCTCTGCCGCCGCACGCAGGATCGCCTGCTGCATGGAGGAAAATTGCGCGGCTGCCTGGTGAATGTCATGACACACGCCGGTCGCGATTTCGAGCATGCTTTCGGTGATGTCGTGTTTGACCTCACCGGCTTTGATGTCGTTTTTAACTGCAGCAATCAGCGCCGACGAGTCCTGGCTCAAATCGAAGCCTGGCGGGTTAACCACCTGCAGCTCGATTTCGATACCAAGCGTAAAAGGATCAGAAACGTGGAAGTCGGGTAGGGACATGGCGCGCTCCGTTTGCTGGGATGCTTTGAGTATAGCCATTGGCTTGCTTTTGTGGCGGAGGGGCTGTCACGAGGGAAAGGTGGGAATGTTTAACGTTTGCCCGCGGTCAGTGTAAAAGGACTCAGGCGTGTGCCAGATGAGGATGTGCTAAAGCCGATATGGATTTGATAAAGACGTGAATGGCGTAATCTATGCCGGCACACCACGAACAGTTACGGTTAAAAGGTTAGGGATTAAACATAATAGGTCAGAATGACCAGGGGATTTAATGAAAATAATACCCCATCAAATTGATACACCCAACTCACAAACAACAAACCAGACACCACAGACAAAAAAATTTTCAGCATTATTTCAAGACGGTTTTGTTGATTTGTATATGAGAGGTCTTACTATCCTCAAGTCGACTACGTGATATTCCGCACACACCTGGCGCATCAGCATTGGCAGTCACGGATCCTGTTGCCGAAAGGATCATGAACTTCCAGAATTTTTCCTCAATCCTGCAGCACTATTTCTGGTTGACCGTAGCCATGCTTTTTATGTTGTCATCCCTGAATAATTCGGTATTGCGCATGGGGAAGAATAGTGTCGCCCCTCTCCGGGCGCGCCGTTGGTGCAGAAGCAGACACGCCTGGCGACGTGTTGTGTATAATCCTGTTATCGGTTACCTCAGCGTCTGGCCCCGCAGCGGGCATTCCAGGTATAATCCCGCAACTTATTCAACTGGTTTAGAAACGAAGATGACAAAACTGACCTTACAAGAGCAAATGTTAAAGGCTGGATTAGTGACCAGCAAAAAAATGGCCAAAGTCCAGAGAACGGCAAAAAAATCACGCGTTCAGGCTCGTGAGGCGAGAGAGGCTGTCGAAGAAAATAAAAAAGCCCAGCTTGAGCGTGATAAGCAGTTGAGCGAACAACAAAAACAGGCTGCGTTATCAAAAGAATATAAAGCTCAGGTAAAGCAGTTGATTGAAATGAACCGGATTGACATTTCAAGAGGCAATATTGATTTCAATTTCACCGATAATAATCTGATTAAGAAAATGACGGTCGATAAGCTGACGCAAACTCAGCTGATTAGTGGCCGTCTCGCCATTGCGCGTCTGGTGGATAACAGCGGCGAGAGCCAATATGTCATCATCCCGGCGAGTGTCGCCGATAAAATTGCGCAGCGTGATGCGAACAGTATTGTTTTAAATAGCGCACTCAGTCAGGAAGAGCAGGATGAAGACGATCCGTATGCTGATTTTAAAGTGCCCGATGATTTGATGTGGTAACAAACGGTTACGGCTGTCGGGCCAGACGAGCAAAGTGATTAAGCCACCGTACCGGTCATCTTCGCGGTGGCGTCCAGAACGTTATCATCACATTCAGAACGGGCTGGCATGCCGGGCATTAATTTCTTTTCCGCTAATGGGATGCACAAAATCCAGCTCACTGGCGTGTAGCATGAGCCGCGGCGTCTGTTCGCTGCCTGGCAGCAGGCGACCGCCATACAGGTCACAGCCGAGAATTGGGTGACCTAGCCGCTGGCAGTGAATGCGAAGCTGGTGAGTACGCCCGGTTTCCGGCGTGAGCTGTACCCGGGTTAAGGGGAGCGACGTCCCGTTTTCAGCCTCCAGATAAAAGCGCTCAATGACCCGATAGCGGGAGCGAGCGGGCTTACCGTGGATTTCGCAAAGCGACATCAGCGGGAACAGCGCCGGATCTTTGGCAATCGCCGCGTCTATCACTCCTTCGTCTTCTTCCAGATGCCCACAGAGCAGCGCGCTGTACACCTTGGTGACCGTCCGCTGGCTGAACTGCTGGCAGAGTGCGGCATTAATCGCTTTATTGCGGGCAATGACCATCAGCCCGGAAGTCCCAAAATCCAGGCGATGCACCAGGGTACACCCCGGGAATTGCCTGACCAGCCGATGATGCACCGAATCCAGATTCTGCGGATTTTTCCCCGAGAGGCTGAGCAGCCCGGCGGGTTTATTGATCAGCACCAGATGCTCGTCCTGCCAGAGTATGTCTATCTGGTCGTGGCACGGTGGCGCAATAAAGGTATCAATAATCGTAGACATCAGGCTGACCGGCTTGAGAGTGGGTGCGGATCATACCCAATTTTCGGGCGACTGACGAATCTGGCTATCTGATGAAGCGTGCAGGGGACGCTACCCGCGTATTTCGCATTTTTACCCTTTCCCCTGACGCTGACACTCGCCGATCGTAAATTTATCATCCAGACTTAAGCCAAAGGCGTGGTCTGCGCAGGCATTGTGCTTTACACTGCGCGCTGCAAAAATTGAGTTGATAAACGATTAACCAGGCGGTAATGGCGATGAACGGAACAATCACAACGTGGTTTAAAGATAAAGGTTTTGGATTTATCAAAGATGAAAACGGCGATAACCGCTATTTTCATGTGATTAAGGTCGCCAACCCTGAGCTGATTAAGAAAGATGCGGCGGTCACTTTCGAGCCCACGACCAACAACAAGGGATTATCCGCGTTTGCGGTGAAAGTGATTCCGGAAAGCAAATACATCTTTATCGCAGGCGAGCGCCTTAAGCTCACGTCGATCAAGTCTTTCCTTGTTTACAGCGAAGAAGTGCCTGTTGAAACCCGGATTGATAAAGAAAATGCCGTGCTGTCCGTTGGGTTACTGCTGAGTAATATCAGACCGAAATCAACCACGAAACCGGGTGAAATGCGTTCGCTGAAAAAACTGGCGATCACCACCTTCCAGGGCACGACGTTCATCTTCTCGGAAGATGAGATCGATATTGATGCCACGGTAAAACTGCTCAAGTGATCCTGTGCCGAAATCCTGCACGCGGTAGACGCAGAATTTCGGCATCACTTACTGCGCTTAGTGCGCCGTGACAGCCGGCTCCCTCACAAACTCCGCCAGCAACCAGACCATATCATGCAGTAACCTCGTTAACTCGTTCGCCACGTTGGCTGGCAGCGTTCCACCAAGAATGGCCTGGGTTAAAGCCTGCGCATACTCCACCTGTGTCGCCGTTTCCTGCCAGCAGTCCGGCACGCAGGAGGTGGTTCTCTCACCCGCGATTAATTGCTCAATCAGATGCGGTGCAAGCCCGGTATCGCAGCGTTCGCGTAACTGACCGAGTGCCTCCAGCAACCGCTGGCATAAGGCGCTGCGTTTATCGGCATCATCGGTTTCGACCAGCGCGCAGACCATTGCGGCACAGGCGTCAGCCACCGCAATCGAATCTGCGGTTTCGGGGAGGGGGAGGGTAATAAGCTGTTGAACGATGTCTTCTTCAGATTGTGCATAAGACAGGGTTGGGAAAGTCGTCATGTGATATTCCTTTTCTGGTATTTATCCAAACCACCGCAATAAGTTCCTGTGCTCTGGGGGGAGCGCTGACGGAGGTAGGAATACCGTACACGACGAAACGGCCAGCCTTGCGGCTGCTCCACCAGCGCTACCGTCATTTTAACGGGGTGAGCACTGTCGCGACAAAAATTGTCGTGTCGTGAATAACGGGTTCCTACGCCCGATTGCGGATGTGCCGCAACGCAGGCACTTTACGACCAGCCGCTGACAAAAAAAAGCCTTCACCCCCGTATTTCGTCAGGTTACTTTCCGATTTGCGAGGCGCTTTCCAGAATCTGGCCCATTTGGTGCTCGCCTTGTACCAGCAGGGTATAAGGCAGATGGATTGTCTATTAAGCGCAGAGAATGAAAATTATTGTTCGTCTGCTTTTTGTCCTGATATAACCACTACATCACCAGACAGGGAGACACCGGCGTGCCAGAAATTAATCAACATGGTCAGATTGTTAACGATACTGTGCCCGACTGGAAAGGGGCTGGCGTTTTGACCCGCACAGCCCTTAACGGGCGATTTTGTCGTCTTGAGCCTCTGGACGCCTCGCGCCACGCGGTCGATCTTTTCGAGGCTTATGCGCTGGGTGATGACAGCGACTGGACGTGGCTTGCCAGTACGCAGCCTGCCAGCGTGGCAGCCACCGCCGAATGGTTGCAGGATAAGGTGGCAGATGACGGGCTGGTACCCTTTGCGGTTATCGACCTGCGCACAGATCGTGCGGTTGGGCTGGTCAGTTATATGGCGATTGAGCGCCTGATGGGCTCGGTGGAAATCGGCCACGTCACCTGGTCGCGAAAGATGAGAAATAGCGCAATGGGCACTGAAACCGTCTGGCTGTTACTGAAAAACGCGTTTGCGCATCAGTACCGCAGGCTGGAGTGGAAATGTGATTCGATGAACGTCGCATCGCGTAAAACGGCAGAGCGGCTGGGTTTTGTCTGGGAAGGGCGGCTACGGCAAAAACTGGTGCGCAAAGGGCGCAATCGCGACAGCGATATGCTCTCGATTCTGGATACCGAGTGGGCGGAACGCGATGCGGAACTGCGTGGCTGGCTGGCGGCGGAGAATTTCGACGGGGAAGGGCGGCAGGTTAAAAGGCTTGAGGAATTTCGGATTTAAAAGGAATACCCCTCACCCCAGCCCTCTCCCCAAAGGGGCGAGGGGGTAATCGCTCCCTCTGTTCAAAGGTGCGGGGGTAATCGTTCCAAGGGTACGAGGGTGTATTTATTCCCTCTCCCCTTTGGGGAGAGGGTTAGGGTGAGGGGAAAATGCGACTCAACGCCTGACCGGCGCCCCATCCGCCACATAATAGGCCGCCGTGCTCTTCGCCAGCGGCTCGCGACCGCGAATGGCATCGGCAATTTTCTCGCCAATCATAATGGTGGTGGCGTTCAGGTTGCCGGTAATGATCTGCGGCATGATTGAGGCATCCACCACGCGCAGCCCTTCCAGCCCGTGGACGCGGCCCTCGCCATCGACCACTGACATTTCGTCATAACCCATTTTGCAGGTGCCGCACGGATGGAATGCCGTCTCGGCGTGGTTACGCACAAATTCGTCGAGCTGTTCGTCGGTCTGACACTCCACGCCCGGGCTTATCTCGCGGCCGCGATATTTATCCAGCGCCGGCTGGTGCATGATTTCACGGGTGATGCGGATCGCATCGCGGAACTCCTGCCAGTCCTGCTCGTGAGACATATAGTTGAACAGGATCGCCGGGTGGTCGTGCGGATCGCGAGAGGTGATGCGCACATGCCCACGGCTCGGCGAGCGCATGGAGCCGACGTGACACTGGAAGCCGTGCTCTTTCACCGCATTCGAGCCGTTATAGTTAATCGCAACCGGCAGGAAGTGGTACTGAATATTCGGCCACGCAAACTCTTCGCGACTGCGGATAAAACCGCCCGCTTCAAAGTGGTTGCTTGCGCCGACGCCCGTGCCGCCAAACAGCCATTCCGCGCCAATTTTTGGCTGGTTCCACCACTGCAGCGCCGGGTAGAGGGAGACCGGTTCTTTACACTCATATTGCAGGTACATCTCAAGGTGATCCTGCAGATTCTCGCCCACGCCGGGCAGGTCATGAACCAGCGGAACCGCAAACTGCTTCAGCAGTTCAGCGCTGCCGACGCCTGAGCGTTGCAGGATCTGCGGCGAAGCAATCGCCCCGGCGCATAACAGCACTTCCTTGCGCGCCGTCGCGTTGTTCGGAATGGTGCTGTCACCTTCCAGCCATTCGACGCCCACCGCACGCTTGCCGTCAAAAATAATGTGATCGGTCATGGCGTGAGTGCGGATGGTCAAATTAGCCCGCGGTTTAGCCTGATCCAGATAACCGCGGGCGGTGCTGGCGCGGCGACCCTGCGGGGTCACGGTCCTGTCCATCGGGCCAAATCCTTCCTGCTGATAGCCGTTGAGATCGTCCGTGCGCGGATAACCGGCCTGCACGCCCGCTTCAACCATCGCTTCAAACAGCGGATTCACGCCGGGTTTTGAGGTGGTGACGCTCACCGGACCGTCGCCACCGTGCCAGTCATTCGGGCCCACATCCCGCGTTTCTGATTTGCGGTAGTAGGGCAGGCAGTTGAGATAGCTCCAGTGCTCAAGCCCTGGCTCGGTCGCCCAGTTGTCCAGATCCATGGCGTTACCACGGATGTAGCACATGCCGTTAATCAGCGATGAACCGCCCAGTCCTTTCCCGCGTCCGCACTCCATCCGGCGGTTGTTCATGAACGGCTCAGGCTCGGTTTCATACGCCCAGTTATAGCGCTTACCCTGTAACGGGAAGGCCAGTGCCGCAGGCATCTGCGTGCGGAAGTCAAAACGGTAATCCGGACCGCCTGCTTCAAGCAGCAGTACGGTGGTATTGGGATCTTCCGTCAGTCGTGTCGCCAGTACGTTGCCGGCAGAACCGGCACCAATAATGATGTAGTCAAATTGCAAATAAACCTCCCGGTTAAAATATGGACTGGAATTTACCCATCTCAACCTGGATGGACTTCACCTGGGTGTAACTCTGGAGCGTCATCACGCCGTTTTCGCGGCCAATACCGGAGTGTTTGTACCCGCCCACCGGCATTTCGGCAGCGGATTCCCCCCAGGTATTAATCCAGCAAATACCCGCTTCGAGCTGGTGGATAGCGCGATGCGCCCGGTTCAGGTCGGTGGTGACAATGCCCGCCGCCAGACCGTAGTCGGTATCATTGGCGCGACGAATCACTTCAGCTTCACTTTCATAGGTGAGGATCGCCATAACCGGCCCGAAAATTTCTTCGCGCACGATGGTCATGTCGTCGCGACAGTCGGTAAAGACGGTTGGGGCAACCCATGCGCCGTTATCAAATCCATCGCCTTTCAGCACGTCGCCGCCGCACAGCACGCGTGCGCCTTCGCGTTTGCCCTGTTCGATAAAGCGCAGCACGTTTTCGCGATGCGGGAAGCTGACCAGCGGACCAAAGTTGGTGGATGCATCGAATACATCACCGGCCTGAATACGCGCCACGCGCGCCAGGATTTTCTGCTCAAATTCCGCTTTGAATTTTGCCGGAACGAATACGCGCGTCCCGTTAGTGCACACCTGCCCGGAGCTGAAGAAGTTGGCCATCATCGCGATATCGGCGGCCAGATCGAGATCTGCATCGTCGAACACAATCAGCGGAGATTTGCCGCCCAGCTCCATCGTCACCTCTTTCAGCGACGAAGCGGCGGAGTTAGCCATCACTTTTTTGCCGCTGGCCACGCCGCCGGTAAATGACACTTTGGCGATACCGGGATGCTCAGTCAGATACTGTCCCGTCTCGCTGCCCACGCCCGGCAGCACGTTAAATACCCCATCCGGCAGACCGGCTTCGGTGTAAATTTCGGCCAGCTTCAGCGCCGTCAGCGGGGTCACTTCGCTTGGTTTAAAGATCATGGCATTGCCTGCGGCCAGCGCTGGCGCGGATTTCCACAGGGCAATCTGAATCGGGTAGTTCCACGCACCAATTCCCGCCACCACGCCCAGCGGCTCGCGACGGGTGTAGACGAAAGAGGTGTCGCGCAGCGGGATCTGGCTGCCTTCCAGCGCCGGAATGAGCCCGGCGTAATATTCGAGCACATCCGCACCGGTCACAATATCGACGCTGGTGGTTTCGGAAAGCGGCTTGCCGGTGTCGAGCGTCTCCAGATGGGCCAGTTCGTCGTTACGCTCGCGCAGGATATCCACGGCGCGGCGCAAAATGCGCGAACGCTCCATAGCGGTCATCGCCGCCCAGACTTTTTGCCCCTGCCGGGCGCTTTTTACGGCACGATCCACATCGTCGCGTCCGGCGGCCTGTACGGTCGCCAACACCTCGCCGTTGGCCGGGTTGATGGTCTCGAAGGTGCTACCGCTGGTGGCGGGGGTATAACCACCGTTGATATAAAGCTGTTGTTCCGCCATTCGGGACATAATTTCTCCTCGGTTATTCGGTGACGATCGGTAAATGCTGGCTGATGAAATGGCCGGTTAGCGCCTGCGCACGGCCTTTATCCAGAGCATGACCGCTGAGCGCGGCGCGTAGCCACAGTCCGTCGATCAGCGCCGCCAGGCCGTAGCCGGCTTCCTGCGCTTTTTCACGCGGCAGCACGCGGGCAAACTCGCTGACCAGATTCGACAGCAGACGCCGGCTGCTCACCTGCTGCAGGCGGTACAGCATCGGCTGATGCATACTGCTCGCCCAGAAGGCCAGCCAGGCTTTCATGGCCGCGCTGCTGATCTGCGTTTCGTCAAAATTGCCGGCCACAATGGCCTGCAAACGCTGCTCAGCGCTGCCGTCGGGCAGAGCGCGTAAACGGCTCAGCACCGCGTGGCGAAGCTGGCTGGTGATATCGCGCATCGTGGCTTCCAGCAGGCCATTTTTGTCCCTGAAGTAGTGGCTGATGATGCCGGTCGATACGCCTGCCCGACGGGCAATCTGCGCGACAGTGGCATCGTGCATACCCACTTCATTTATTGCTTCCAGCGTGGCGTCGATCAGTTGCCTGCGCCGGATTGGCTGCATCCCCAGTTTGGGCATTTTGCCGCTCCATTCATCAGCATTGTTTAACCATTAAAGCGGTTTTTGATTGGACGTTCAATATAAAATGTGTCTTAATTGTTGCGGATTTTGTTTTCAATAGTTACAAAAAGAGTGGGGATACTGGATGACAGACCTTTCACAAAGCAGAGAAAAGGACAAAATCAATCCGGTGGTGTTTTACACTTCGGCAGGACTGATTTTGTTGTTTTCCCTGATGACGATCTTCTTCAGCGACTTATCCGCGCTGTGGATTGGTCGAACCTTAAACTGGGTTTCAAAAACCTTCGGCTGGTATTATTTACTGGCTGCCACGCTGTATATCGTCTTTGTGGTGTGCATTGCCTGCTCAAGATTTGGCTCGGTCAAGCTCGGGCCGGAGCAATCAAAACCGGAGTTCAGCCTGCTGAGCTGGGCGGCGATGCTGTTCGCCGCAGGCATCGGTATTGACCTGATGTTCTTCTCGGTGGCAGAGCCGATCACGCAATATATGCAGCCGCCGGAAGGGCAGGGGCAGACGATGGAGGCCGCGCGTCAGGCGATGGTCTGGACGCTGTTCCACTACGGCTTAACCGGCTGGTCGATGTACGCCCTGATGGGAATGGCGCTGGGATACTTTAGCTATCGTTATAATTTACCCCTCACGATCCGCTCGGCGCTCTATCCCATCTTTGGCAAAAAAATTAACGGACCGATTGGTCACAGCGTGGATATTGCCGCCGTTATCGGCACCATTTTTGGTATCGCGACGACCCTCGGGATTGGCGTTGTCCAGCTTAACTACGGCCTGAGCGTGCTGTTTGATATCCCGGATTCGATGGCGGCCAAAGCGGCGCTGATTGCGCTGTCGGTGATTATCGCCACCATCTCCGTGACCTCTGGCGTCGATAAGGGCATTCGTATTCTGTCCGAGCTGAACGTCGCGCTGGCGCTGGGGCTGATTCTGTTTGTGCTGTTTATGGGCGACACGTCGTTCCTGCTCAACGCCCTGGTGCTGAACGTGGGCGATTACGTGAACCGCTTTATGGGCATGACCCTCAACAGCTTCGCCTTTGACCGGCCGGTCGAGTGGATGAACAACTGGACGCTGTTCTTCTGGGCGTGGTGGGTGGCCTGGTCGCCGTTTGTCGGGCTGTTCCTGGCGCGTATTTCGCGCGGGCGCACCATCCGCCAGTTCGTGATGGGGACGCTGATTATTCCGTTTACCTTTACGCTGCTATGGCTGTCGGTGTTCGGGAACAGCGCGCTGTATGAAATCATTCATGGCGATGCGGCGTTTGCCCAGGAGTCGATGGCGCACCCGGAGCGCGGGTTCTACAGCCTGCTGGCGCAGTACCCGGCGTTTACCTTTAGCGCTTCGGTCGCCACGATTACCGGTCTGCTGTTTTACGTCACGTCGGCGGATTCCGGCGCGCTGGTGCTGGGCAACTTCACTTCGAAGCTGAAGGACATCAACAGCGATGCGCCCAACTGGCTGCGTATCTTCTGGTCGATGGTGATCGGTCTGCTGACGCTGGGCATGCTGATGACTAACGGGATTTCGGCGCTGCAAAACACCACGGTGATCATGGGCCTGCCGTTCAGTTTCGTCATCTTCTTTGTGATGGCGGGGCTGTATAAATCGCTTAAGGTCGAAGATTACCGGCGTGAGAGCGCTAACCGCGACACCGCGCCGCGTCCGATGGGAACCCAGGACCGTCTGAGCTGGAAGAAGCGGCTGTCGCGCCTGATGAATTATCCGGGCACGCGCTACACCAAACAGATGATGGAAACGGTCTGTTTCCCGGCGATGGAAGAGGTCGCGCAGGAGCTGAAGCTGCGTGGCGCGCACGTCGAGCTGAAGAACCTGCCGGCGGAAGAGGGCGAGCATTTAGGGCATCTGGATCTGCTGGTGCATATGGGCGATGAGCAGAACTTCATCTACCAGATCTGGCCGCAGCAGTACTCGGTGCCGGGCTTTACCTATCGCGCGCGTAGCGGAAAATCGACCTACTATCGGCTGGAAACCTTCCTGCTGGAAGGCAGCCAGGGTAACGATTTGATGGATTACAGCAAGGAACAGGTGATCACCGATATTCTCGATCAGTACGAACGACACCTGAACTTTATCCATCTTCACCGCGAAGCGCCGGGAAATAGCGTGATGTTCCCGGATGTGTAAACTTTTCGCTGAACATTGTTGAATACAGAAAGCGGGACCAGAGATGAATCATCTCTGGTCCTTTTCTTTTATATATGGATTTAAGTATTCTGAGTGAAAGGCGGGCTATAATTCGCGAGCTGAATAATAACTAATATTCTGCTGAGTGATTTATTTGTCAGCTTTATTCATGAAATTAAAAGCCACCCTTTCATATTTTCCCCGAGCGGTCTCGCATTTTTTATATTTTTAATAAATTAACCGGGCTGTGCATTTATCCATAGCGGTATGATAGTTCTCGTTAACCCAGGCAACACGAGCTGTAAAGGCAGGTAAAAGGTTATAAATGAGATCGCGGTATAAAGGTGTACCAGCACCCTTATACCGCTAACCACAAACAACTAAAGGGAGTTGATTATGGCTGCGAAGAATTCTATGCCAGAGCGGGCTATTGCCCAAACAGAAATTGCAGTATTGGAAAATCAGCAGGAAATTCGCGAGCAGGTACGCAAAAAAAATCCCCGTTCGCTTCATGGGGGCATTGCCTCGTGCAGGGCGGCTATTGCTGAGAAATCAGCGTGATAATTCGCTCGTTTTCGCGCTGCCAGTAGATCGTGAAACAGTCGCCTGCAGAAAATCCTGCCAGCGGCCGGGTCAGCGCCAGCGTCAGATGCTGTTCATCCAGCGCTGTCACTCGCGCGCAGTCAAATCCCATGTATTCCTTCACGCAGGGGAAGAGTGCTTTAAACAAACTCTCTTTGGCGCTGAAAACCAGGGTAAGTGCCTGTGAAAAAGGGATGTCAACCGGACGTAAAACAGATTCTTCTGTCTCAAAAAGAATACCGTCTTTGATGTTTTCGGCTTCCTGCGGATCCAGGATCAGTTCGCAATCAAGCCCGACGAGACGATGCGTGCGGTCAGATACCGTCGCCATGGCGCAGTTTGCGGTATGAGTAATACTCCCGACGATCCCCGCGGGCCACAGCGGTTCGCCGTTGACGCCGATGGCGGGGAGGGCGGTGATCCCACAATCCCGCAGCGCATGGGCGGCGGCAAGTCGTCCGGCAAGATGATCGGTTTTGCGTTTGCGTCCGGCATCGGTCAGTTCTGCGTGGTGGGGGAGCCAAAGCAGATCGATGTCGGTAAAAGTCGCGGGATCGAAAGTAATGCGATGGACGGTTTGACCGGCGAGCAGAAAAGAGGTGTGGGTGGTGTGCATTGTTTTGCCCTTACATGTTTTTAAACTGTGCGGCCTGATGCCCTCACCCCGGCCCTCTCCCACAGGGAGAGGGAGCAAACACTAAAAACGGCAACGCGGTTACCGTTTGGTTTTTACCGTGTGCGGCCTGATGCCCTCACCCCGGCCCTCTCCCACAGGGAGAGGGGGCAAACATTAAAAACGGCCACTGGCGTGGCCGTTTTGCGTTTACCTTGTGCGGCCTGATGCCCTCACCCCGGCCCTCTCCCACAGGGAGAGGGGGCAAACATTAAAAACGGCCACTGTCGTGGCCGTTTTGCTTTTACCTTGTGCGGCCTGATGCCCTCACCCCGGCCCTCTCCCACAGGGAGAGGGAGCAAACACTAAAAACGGTCACTGGCGTGGCCGTTTTGCGTTTACCTTGCCCTCACCCCGGCCCTCTCCCACAGGGAGAGGGAGCAAACACTAAAAACGGTCACTGGCGTGGCCGTTTTGCGTTTACCTTGCCCTCACCCCGGCCCTCTCCCACAGGGAGAGGGGGCAAACATTAAAAACGGCCACTGTCGTGGCCGTTTTGCTTTTACCTGGACCTCACCCCGGCGATCTCTTGCGGAGAGAGGGTGAAAACACTAAAAACGGTCACTGGCGTAGCCGTTTTGCTTTTACCTTAGAAGTGCGTGTTTACGCTCATGTACCAGGTACGGCCCGGCTCATTATACGTGTACGCTCCTGCACCGTACATATAAGCGCCGGTTTTGTCGTTACCCGTGGTCTGGGCATTACCCGCGCGCCACTGACGTTTGTCGAAGACGTTATCCACACCGCCGGTCAGGCTGACGAATTTGGTAACGTCCCAGGTCGCGCTCAGGCCAACGATGCTGTAAGGGCTTACTTCGTCCTTCTCAGAGCCGGTCACAGGCTGACCTTTGTAGTTGTATTTCTTCGGCTGCTGCTTACCGTACCAGGTAAAGGTCGATTGCAGCGACACATCCTGTTGTACCTGCCAGCTCAGGGTTGAGTTCAGCGTGTACTCCGGGATGATCGACAGGCGATCGCCGGTCTCCTTGTTCTTGCTTTGCAGCATGTAGGTGATGTTGTTGGTCCAGTTAATGGCATCGCTTACCGGAACATTCAGCGTCCCTTCCAGACCTTCTACCACCGCTTTCGGGACGTTTTCCCACTGGTAGATATCGGTCTGTACTTTCCCGGCCGAGGTATGGCCGATTGGCGCATAGCCCGCTTCAATTTTGTCGCGATAGTCGTTACGGAACCAGGTCGCACCCGCCAGCCAGCCGTCGCGTTTCCACTCCAGACCAATCTCTTTGTTGATGCTGGTTTCCGCTTTCAGATCGTCGTTGCCAAGCATATAGCAACCCGTTTCATCCGGGCTGGCGTAGCAACCCTGGCCTTTGCTGTACAGCAGATAGTTCGGGTTGGTCTGGTACAGGCTCGGGGCTTTGTAAGCCCGCGCGATGCCCATCTTCAGCGTAAAGTCATCACCCAGCCCTTGCGACAGATTCAGGGACGGGCTCCAGTTGTTGCCCACGATAGTGTGATGATCAAAACGCAGCGCCGGGGTCAGCATGGTGCTGTCGGTCAGCTCCATGTTGTTCTCGGCAAACAGCGAGAAGATCTCCGCTTTGGAGTACGGGCTGCGGTCGTCGCTCATGCCCGGGATTGCGCCGCCTTGCTGGGGTTGCGTATAGGAGGTGGAATCCTTCATGCGCTGCTGGTTCCACTCGGTGCCCAGCGTCAGATTCTGGTTAACGAGGAAATCAATCGGCAGGTTGATTTCGCTGTGCAGGGTGACGTCGGACAGATCCGTATCGGTGAATTTGTCGCTATTGAACAGCCCTTCCAGGCCGCCCGCCAGCCCTTCGCCCAGACGGGAGTTACGCGTGTGTTCGTACTGCGCCCAGTTGCTGGTGGTAATGCCGTTATCCCAGCCGCCGTTCCAGGTCACCGCCCAGTTCTGGCGATAGATACGGTTGGTCTCTTTGCCGTAATTCTTTTTCACCAGCGCATTATCGTTGTTGGTGTTCTGGGTGTCGCCTGCGTACAGGTTGTTCTGACGGCTGTAGCCCGCTTCAAATTCCAGCGACTGCATCGGAGCGAAGTCCCAGCGCACCACGCCGTTGATGTCTTTATTTTCAACCCCTTCACGACCAGAAGGCAGTGTATCGACATACGCGCCGGTACGTTCGGACTGGTGACCCTGGTTGATATCCCATGCATCGGCCTGGGTTTTATCCAGATTACCAAACATGCGGAAGCTGAAATCGCCGCCCAGCGGGCCGCTCAGGCTGAAGTTAGTGCGTTTGGTGGAACCTTCGTCTTTATGCTCTGGCGCGTTCAGGTAGGTGTTCCATGAACCATGCCACTCGCTGTCGAATTTTTTGGTGATAATGTTCACCACGCCGCCCGCGGCGCCGTTGCCGTAACGAGCCGCTGCCGGGCCACGAATGACTTCGATACGTTCAATCATCTCTGGCGGAACCCAGCCGGTATCGCCACGGGTATCACGCTCGCCGCGCCAGCCCAGACGGATGGAGTTGCGGCTGGTGACAGGCTTGCCGTCGATCAGAATCAGGGTGTTTTCCGGGCCCATGCCACGAATGTCGATCTGGCGATTGTTACCGCGCTGACCGCTGGTGGAGTTCCCGGTGAGGTTAACGCCCGGCATGGTGCGGATAATTTCTGCCACGTCGCGAGCGGGAGGATTTTTACGGATTTCATCGGCAGTGATGGTTGAAACGCCCGGCGCCTGCAGGTTTTGCTCGGCGGCGGTGATCACCATGGTATCTTCGTGCGCGGCACTGCTGGTGGTTTTGTCGTCTGCCATCGCGGGCATGGCAACGCCGTAAATTCCCAGATTGACCAGCAAGGCCAGGGAGTGAATCTTGTTATTCATTGTACGTCCTGCTTTTCGTTGCCGCATCCCCTTGGCTCCATTCCCGAACGGGAGAGGAGGCGGCATGACTTGTCACCGGCACGTTGTGTAAGCAGCCCTGTCCTCGAGCGCACACAATGCATGGCATGGTTATTTTATGAGCGCGCTTCCCACAGCGCGGGCACTACGCTATTGCAAATGCAAATAGTTATCAATAATATTATCAATAATTTTTGTCTTGTCGCAAAAAAGACGCGAAAAACATGAGGTTAAACGGGTGACGGCGTTAACAACGGGAAGTGATGCCTGGTGGCAGTCAAAAACAGGTCCGGAATGGGTACGCGAAGGGGATCATTATCGTGTGACATTCTGGTGGCGCGATCCGGCCGGGACGCAATCGACGTCCACGGTACAGCGGGTGTGGATTTACATCACCGGCGTCACCGATCACCATCAAAATGCCCGACCCCAAACGTTAACGCGCCTTGCCGGAACCGACGTCTGGCAATGGCAGGGAGAATTCAGCTCCGAGTGGCGCGGCAGCTACTGTTTTATCCCCTCCCGGCGCGCGCAGGATTTTGACGAAACGGTCTTTACCGGTGATGTGCCCGATCGTATGGCGCTGCGCGAAGGATGGCGCAAACTGCTGCCTGACGCGGTTGCCGATCCGCTGAATGCGCAAAGCTGGCGCGGTGGGCGCGGCCACCCGGTGTCGGCGCTGGAAATGCCGGAGGCCCCCGTCCAGCCCGGCTGGAATTGTCCCGATACGCCTTATCTTCCCCCGCAATGTATAGAGTGGCACAGCCCGCGACTGGGGAATTCTCGTCGCGTCTGGGTGTTCACCACGGGTGAGGAAAACCCGGCTGAACGCCCGCTGGCGATACTGCTCGACGGGCAGTTTTGGGCCGAAAGTATGCCCGTCTGGCCGGCACTGACGGCGCTGACAAATGAGGGGCAATTGCCGCCCGCGGTCTATGTGCTGATCGATGCGATCGACACCGCCCATCGCAGTCGTGAATTGCCCTGCAATCCCGATTTCTGGCTGGCGGTGCAGGACGAACTGCTTTCGCAGATCCGCGCCACCACGCCTTTCAGCGATCGCGCCGATCGTACCGTTGTTGCCGGTCAGAGTTTTGGCGGACTCTCGTCGCTGTATGCCGGTCTGAACTGGCCGCAGCGTTTTGGCTGTGTGCTCAGTCAGTCGGGTTCCTACTGGTGGCCACATCGCGGTGCACAGCAGGACGGGCTGCTTATCGAACAACTCAAAGCGGGTGAAAAATCCGCGCAAAATCTGCGCATCGTTCTTGAAGCGGGACAGCGCGAGCCGCTGATTTTCCGCGCCAATCAGGTCATTTACGCCCAACTACAACACACACAGCAGTCGATTTTCTGGCGTCAGGTTGACGGCGGACATGATGCGCTTTGCTGGCGTGGCGGGCTGACTCAGGGGCTGATTACCCTCTGGCAGCCGTTCATTCACTAACGCCAGGCAGGCGATTTTTTTCGACAGGAGTTTGGTATGGAATTCAGTCATCCCTTCGATAATCCGCAAGGGCAGTTCTCGGTGTTGCAAAACGAAAACGGTCAGTACAGCCTGTGGCCCGCGCAGTGCGCACAGCCTGCGGGCTGGCGTGAAGTGTGTGCGCCGCAATCCCAGCAAGCCTGTCAGCATTGGCTGGCCGAACACTGGCAAACTCTCGTGCCTTCATATTTTGCGGAGGATAACGCATGAGCACGCGTCTCCCGCTGGTGGCTGCTCAGCCAGGTATCTGGATGGCAGAACAACTCTCCACGCTGCCTAATGCCTGGAGCGTGGCGCACTACGTTGAACTGAACGGCGAAATTAACGCGCCGCTTCTGGCGAAAGCGATCGTCACAGGCATGATGCAGGCCGACACGCTGCGCACGCGCTTTAGCGAAGATAACGGCGAAGTGTGGCAGTGGATCGATGACGCCATGACGTTCGCCGAGCCGCAACGGGTCGATCTGCGCGACAGCGCCGATCCCCATGCCGCCGCCGTGGCGCTGATGGAGGCCGATCTTCAGCAAAATCTGCGCATTGACAGCGGTCAGCCGCTGGCATTTCAGTGCCTGATTCAGCTGGATAACCATCGCTGGTACTGGTATCAGCGTTATCACCATTTAGTGGTGGATGGCTTCAGTTTTCCGGCTATTACCCGCCAGATCGCCGCCATTTATGCCGCACGGTCGAAAGGCGAAGACACGCCAGCGTCGCCGTTTACGCCATTCGAAGAAGTGGTGGAAGAGTATCAGCGCTATCGCCACAGCGAAGCGTATCAGCGCGACGGCGCATTCTGGGCTGAACAGCGCAAACAGCTGCCGCCGCCCGTCTCTCTTTCTCCCGCACCGCTCCCGGGCCGCGCGGCCACCACCGATATTTTGCGCCTGAAACTGGTCGCCGATCGCCACGCGTTCAGCCAGCTTAGCCGTGCGGCGGGGCCGGTTCAGCGAACCGATCTGGCGCTGGCATTGGTGGCGCTGTGGCTGGGCCGCCTGACCGGGCGACTGGACTACGCCGCGGGCTTTATCTTTATGCGTCGCATGGGATCGGCAGCGCTGACCGCCACCGGTCCGGTGCTGAACGTGCTGCCGATGGCGATTAACATCCATCCGCAGGAGACGCTGCCGGAGCTGGCGTTACGTCTGGCAAATCAGCTCAAAAAGATGCGTCGTCATCAGCGCTACGATGCCGAGCAAATTGTACGCGACAGCGGCCGGGCGGCAGGAGACGAAGCGCTCTTTGGCCCGGTGCTGAACGTGAAGGTCTTTGACTATCAGCTGGATATCGACGGCGTCGCGGCGACGACGCATACCCTGGCGACCGGTCCGGTGAA
This sequence comes from Lelliottia sp. CFBP8978, assembly GCF_034046055.2. Taxonomy (NCBI): domain Bacteria; kingdom Pseudomonadati; phylum Pseudomonadota; class Gammaproteobacteria; order Enterobacterales; family Enterobacteriaceae; genus Lelliottia; species Lelliottia sp. CFBP8978. The sequence continues at coordinate 1,226,774 of NZ_CM188253.1, forward strand.
CGATCTAGAACTGGCGCTGTTCCCGGACGAGCAGGGGGGATTGAGCATTGAGATTCTGGCGAACAAACAGCGTTACGACGAAGCGACGCTCACCCGTCACGTTGCCCGTCTGAATGCGCTGCTGACGCAGTTTGCGGTGAATCCGTCGCTCCGCTGCGGCGAGGCGGAAACCGTCTCTGAGGAAGAGTATCAACAGCTGGCGCGGATTAATGACACCGGAGTGACGATCCCGACCACCACCCTGAGTGCGCTGGTGGCGGAACAGGTGCAAAAAACGCCGGAGGCCCCGGCGCTGGCGGATGCCCATATTGAACTGAGCTATCGCCAGATGCGCGAGCAAATTATCGCGCTGGCGAACGTGCTACACGAACGCGGTGTCAGGCCCGGCGACAGCGTGGCGGTCGCGCTGCCGCGCTCGGTATTCCTGACCCTGGCGCTGCACGGTATTGTTGAAGCGGGCGCGGCCTGGCTGCCGCTCGATACCGGTTATCCGGACGATCGCCTGCACATGATGCTGGAAGATGCGCGCCCGTCGTTGCTGATTACCACCGCCGATCAGCTCCCACGCTTTAGCGACGTACCGGGGCTGGAAAGCCTGTGCTACGGCGAACTCCTGCCGGCGCAGGGAAGCGAACCGCTGAATCTGAGCACGCCGGAACAGACCGCCTACATCATCTTTACCTCCGGCTCCACCGGGCGTCCGAAAGGGGTAATGGTCGGGCAAACCGCCATCGTTAACCGTCTGCTGTGGATGCAAAATCACTATCCGCTGGACGCGCGTGATGTGGTGGCGCAGAAAACGCCGTGCAGTTTTGATGTGTCGGTATGGGAATTCTGGTGGCCGTTTATCACCGGGGCAAAACTGGTGATGGCGGAGCCGGAAGCGCACCGCGATCCGCAGGCGATGCAGCACTTCTTCGCTCATTATGGCGTGACGACCACTCACTTTGTACCGTCGATGCTGGCGGCATTTGTCGCGTCATTAACGCCGGAAAATGCCGGTTGCTGCGCCAGCCTGAAACAGGTGTTCTGTAGCGGCGAGGCGCTGCCCGCCGGGCTGTGCCGCGAGTGGGAACAGCTCACGCACGCGCCGCTGCATAATTTGTATGGTCCAACGGAAGCCGCCGTCGACGTGAGCTGGTATCCGGCATTCGGTGAGGCGCTGGCGGCGGTCGAGGGCAACAGCGTGCCGATTGGTTTCCCGGTGTGGAATACCGGCCTGCGGATCCTGGATGCGATGATGCGCCCGGTGCCGTTCGGGGTGGCGGGCGATCTCTATCTGACGGGCATTCAGCTGGCGCAGGGCTATCTGGGTCGCCCGGATCTGACTGCCAGTCGCTTTATTGCCGATCCGTTTGCCCCGGGCGAGCGGATGTACCGCACGGGCGACGTTGCGCGCTGGCTGCAAAACGGCGCGGTGGAGTATCTCGGACGCAGTGACGATCAGCTGAAAATTCGCGGTCAGCGTATTGAGCTCGGTGAGATTGATCGGGCGATGCAGTCACTGCCTGATGTGGCGCAGGCGGTGGCCCATGCCTGCGTGTTCAACCAGGCGGCTGCAACCGGCGGCGATGCGCGTCAGCTGGTGGGATATGTGGTATCGGAATCTGGCCTGCCGCTGGATCGCGATGCGCTGCTGGAGACGCTGAAAGCGCAGCTGCCGCCGCACATGGTGCCGGTGGTGCTGCTGCAAATCAGCGATCTGCCGCTCAGCGCTAACGGCAAGCTCGATCGCAAAGCGCTGCCGCTGCCGGAGTTGACCAGCAAAGCCTCGGGCCGTGCGCCGGAATCAGACACCGAAATCGCGGTGGCGCAGGCGTTCTCGACGCTGCTCGGCTGTGACGTGAATGATATCGAAGCGGACTTCTTTGCCCTTGGCGGCCACTCGCTTCTGGCGATGCGTCTGGCGGCGCAGCTCAGCCGTGCGTTTTCGCGCAAAGTCACGCCGGGACAAATTATGGTTGCCTCAACCGTGAATCAGCTCAGTGCGCTGCTGGACTCGTCGTTGAACGATGAACAGGCGCAGCGTCTGGGCTATGAAGCGATTCTTCCGCTGCGAGAAAGTCACGGTCCGACGCTGTTCTGTTTCCATCCGGCGTCGGGGTTTGCCTGGCAGTTCAGCGTGCTGGCGCGTTATCTCAGCCCGCGCTGGTCGATTACCGGAATTCAGTCGCCACGGCCAGAGGGCCCGATGGCGCAATGCGCCACGCTCGATGCGGTGATCGAACATCATCTGCAGACGCTACGCGCGCAGCAGGCGAAGGGGCCGTATTATCTGTTCGGTTATTCGCTCGGCGGGACGTTAGCGCAGGGGATTGCCGCGCGTTTGCGCCAGGACGGTGAAGAGGTGGCTTTCCTCGGGCTGCTGGATACCTGGCCGCCAGAAACGCAAAACTGGGCGGAAAAAGAGGCTAACGGGCTGGATCCGGAAGTGCTGGCGGAGATCGAGCGCGAGCGCCAGGCCTTTGTGGCGGCCCAGCAGGGGCAGGCGTCGAACGAACTGTTTAGCGCTATTGAAGGCAACTATGCCGATGCGGTGCGTTTGCTGACGACGGCCCATAGCGCGAAGTTTGACGGTAAAGCCACGCTGTTTGTCGCCGAGCGTACGCGCACCATGGACCCGCACCAGGCATGGGCCGAGTGGGTGGGTGAGCTTGAGGTGTATCGCCAGGATTGCGCTCATGTGGATATCATCTCCCCGCAGGCGTTCGGGCAGATTGGACCGATACTGAAGGGACTTTTGGGGTAGATCCGCGCTATTGCCCTCACCCTAACCCTCTCCCAAAGGGAGAGGGAACTGTCCTCCATCTGCCATAGGGTTCTCACTCTCCCTGTGGGTGAGGGCGAGGTAAAAGCAAAACGGCAACCCGGTTGCCATTTTTAATGTTTTCTCCCTCTCCCTATGGGAGAGGGTCGGGGTGAGGGGATCAGACGGTTCGTTTGCCCATCGGGACGACCAGCGGCGTTCCGGCCACCGGATCGTCAATAATCATGCAGCGCATGCCGTAGATCCGCTCGATCAGATCCGGCGTCACAATCTCTTTTGGCGCACCTTCCGCCACGATCTTGCCGTCGCGCAGGGCAATCAGATGGGTGGCATAACGACACGCCTGATTCAAATCGTGCAGCACCGCCGCCAGCGTATAGCCCTGGGTACGGTTGAGATCGCTCAACAATTCCAGCAAATCAATCTGATGGCTGATGTCCAGCCAGGTCGTAGGCTCGTCGAGCAGCATGATCGCTGTTTCCTGCGCCAGCACCATCGCAATCCACGCGCGCTGGCGCTGACCGCCGGAAAGGGTATCGACACTCTGCGCCGCCAGATCGGTGATGCCCGTCGCCCGCATCGCGCGAGTCACTGCCTCTTCGTCCTCTTTCCGCCAGCGGGTAAACAGCGGCTGATGCGGATAGCGCCCGCGCGCCACCAGCTCCTGCACGGTAATATCGCCCGGCGTCGTGGCGTTTTGCGCCAGCAGGCCAATACGCCGCGCCACGTCTTTGCTGGCAAAACGCTGGATCTGCTCACCGTCAAGATAGACATTGCCGTGCTGGGGCGTCATCAGACGGCTCAGGGTGCGCAGCAGGGTCGATTTGCCGCAGCCGTTTGGGCCGATGATCGCCGTAAAGTGACCATCGGGAATCGCCACGGTTAACGCGTCGATCACGGTTTTTTTACCGTAACCGAGGGTCAGTTTTTCGCCGCGCAAGCGGGTGGTCAGCGCATTCATTTCTTGCGGGACTCCTGAACTAACAAGACGATGAGATAGATACCGCCCAGGCTGACGGTCACGACTCCCACCGGAAGTTGATAAGGCATAAACAGTTGCTGGGCGCAGAGATCGGCGGCCAGCAGTAAGAGTGCGCCGCACAGCGCCGACTGGGTCATGCCCCAGCGAGCCGTGCCGCTGATGCGTCGCGCGATGTGCGGCGCGACCAGCGCAATAAACGAAATCGGGCCCGCGATGGCGGTAGAGGCGGCGGTGAGTACTACCGCGACCAGCATCAGGGTCAGGCGCGAGCGCTCCACGCTGACGCCCAGCGCACAGGCGCTGTCATCGCCCATCTCCAGCAGCCGCATTCTGCGCGCCAGCAGCCAGGCGCAGATAAACATCAGGGCGATAATCGGCGTCGCAGGCAGGGTTTTGGCCCACGTCAGGCCGTTGAGCGAGCCTGCGTTCCATAATCCGGCTGAAAGGGAGGTTTCCAGCGAGGCGTGCAGCAGCAGCCAGGTGTTAAACGCCATCAGCATGGCGCGAATACCGATGCCGATAATGATCAGGCGGAAGGTTTCGATACCGTTACGCCAGGCAAGCAGCCAGACGATCAGCGAGGTGATAATCCCCCCTGCCATTGCCGCAAACGCGATCGCCGCGAGATGTTGACCAAACAGCACCATCGCTACCAGCACGCCGCTCCACGCCCCGGTGTTAAAGCCCATGACATCAGGGCTGCCCAGCGGGTTGCGTAATAAGGACTGGAAAATCGCGCCGCTCACGCCGAGGGCGGCCCCCACCAGAATCGCCATCACCACGCGGGGCAAGCGCCACTCCGTGACTACCATGGTGATATTGCGCGGCGCGCTGCCGGTCAGGGCATGAAATACCTGGGTGAAATCCAGCGTGACTGCGCCGCTGCGTAAACTCCAGACGGCAATCAGCAAACTGACCGCGATCAGCAGGAAACACGAGAACACTAAACGTCGGGACGGAGCCATCACAGCACACCTCCACGCTGACGACGAACCAGGAAAATCAGCACCGGTGCGCCGATAAAGGCGCTGACCACCGACACGCGCAGCTCGCCCGGGACAAGCAGACGACCCACAATATCGGCAAACAGCAGCAGGGCAGGGGTAGCGAGCAGGGTGACGGGGAGCGACCAGCGGTGATCGGCCCCCACCAGCCAGCGGGCGATATGGGGCATCATCAGGCCGATAAAGGCAATCGGTCCGACGACCGCCGTTGCGCTGCCGCACAGCACGGTGATCGCCAGTAAACCCAGCAGCTGCGTGCGCGCTACGCGACTGCCGAGCGCGGTCGCGGTATCCGTCCCCAGACTCAGGCTGTTCAGCGCCCGGCAGGAGAACAGCGCCACGGCGGCGGCAATCAGCACCGGCAGCGTGACGACTTTCAGGGTTTGCAGCGTGCGGATATCCAGCGAACCGGCCTGCCAGAAGCGCAGCTGATCCCAGACGTCCGGATTGAGCAGGGCGATACCCGACGATAATCCTTCCAGCACCGCGCCGAGCGCCACGCCCGCCAGCGTCAGGCGCACCGGGCTTAATTGCCCGCCGCCCTGGCTGCCGGTAAAGGCGACCAACAGCGATGCCGTCAGCGCGCCACAAAAGGCCATCATCAATTGTTCAGTGGGAGAGGAGAATCCAAACAGCGCCGCACCCAGCACGATAGCGAAACTGGCGCCGGCGTTGACGCCCAGAATGCCGGGATCGGCCAGCGGGTTGCGGGTGAGGGTTTGCATCAGCGCGCCGGCAAGCCCCAGCGCCGCACCGGCCAGTAATCCGGCAAGCGTTCGCGGGAGTCGGGCGTCCAGCACAATAATACAGTCTGCGCTTTGGCAGGAGCCGGAAAGGGCGTCGACAATCACCGACGCGGGCAGCGGTTTTGCGCCGACCAGCAGGCTGAGTGCCACAGCAATGAATAGCAACACTAATAAAACGGGCACGGCAATGACGCGCATCGTTAAAGGAGAAGACGACATAGCAACATCCATGATTTGATAATGATAGTAATTATCGTTATCTATCTTATTTGGCTATGTTAGCATGTGCGGCCATGGAATTGGTAGAAAGTTAGATTTGAAGGCATTGTTATGACTAAACAATCCTGGCTGCTCAACCTCAGCCTGCTCAGGACCCATCCGGCGTTTCGCGCGGTATTTATCGCCCGTTTTATCTCTATTTTATCCCTTGGTCTGCTTGGCGTGGCCGTACCGGTGCAAATCCAGGCCATGACGCAATCCAGCTGGCTGGTCGGGCTTTCTGTCACCCTGACGGGCAGCGCGATGTTTATTGGCCTGATGGTGGGCGGCGTGCTGGCGGATCGATACGAGCGTAAAAAACTGATCCTGCTGGCGCGCGGCACCTGCGGCGTGGGCTTTGTCGGGTTATGTCTCAATGCCTTGCTGCCGGAACCGTCGCTGGTGGCGATCTATGCGTTGGGTCTGTGGGATGGCTTTTTTGCGTCACTGGGCGTGACGGCGCTGCTGGCGGCGACGCCTGCGCTGGTCGGGCGAGAAAATTTAATGCAGGCCGGGGCGATAACCATGCTCACCGTGCGCCTGGGTTCAGTGATTTCGCCGATGGTCGGCGGCCTGCTGCTGGCGACCGGCAACGTGGCCTGGAACTATGGGCTGGCGGCGGCGGGGACCTTTATCACCACGCTCACTTTGCTGCGTCTGCCGATTTTGCCTCCTCCGCCGCAGCCGCGTGAACATCCGCTGAAATCGCTGATGGCGGCGATTCGTTTTCTGTTCAGCAATCCGCTGATTGGTGGGATCGCACTCCTCGGCGGGCTGTTGACGATGGCAAGCGCGGTGCGCGTGCTCTATCCGGCGCTGGCGATGGAGTGGCAGATGAGCGCCTCGCAGATTGGCCTGCTGTATGCGGCGATCCCGCTCGGTGCGGCATTCGGTGCGCTGACCAGCGGCAACCTTGCGCAGAGCGCGCGTCCCGGGCTGATTATGCTTTCGGCCACGCTCGCGTCGTTTATTGCGATTGCCTTCTTCAGCCTGATGCCATTCTGGGCGCTGGGCGTGGTGTGTCTGGCGCTGTTTGGCTGGCTGAGTGCAATCAGTTCTCTGCTGCAATACACCCTGATTCAGACCCAAACCCCGGAAGGGATGCTCGGACGGATTAACGGCCTGTGGACCGCGCAGAACGTGACGGGAGATGCGATTGGCGCCGCGATTTTAGGCGGGCTGGGTGTGATTATGACTCCGGTGGCGTCGGCAAGCAGCAGCGGTTCTGTGCTGGCCATCGTCGGGGTGATTTTATTGATCACTCTGGCAGAGTTGCGCCGGTTCCGTCAGGAACCCGTTGTGATTGAAGAAGTATAAAATGCAGTGCCCGGTCAGGCGCCACCGCCACTGGGCACAACCGTCTTCGCTATTTGAATAACGCCTCTAAACGCTGCAACACCAGCATCGCGCTGTAGTAATCCAGACGGAAGGTTTCCGTGCCGAGCGCCCACACGCGCTTGTTTTGCACCGCAGGCAGATGAGCCAGCAGCGGATTGGCATAGATCGCATCCACATCTTTCTGGTCGCCGGCAAACAGGAACAATCCTTGCCCGTTCAGACCCGTCGCCAGATTTTCACCGCCGAGCTGGATAATGTCATGACGTTTTCCCTGGCTTTGCGAGGTCTGCAATCCGGCGGGGAGTTCAGCCAGCGTGAAGCCGAGCTGTTGCAGGAATTTGCCCTGCGCAGACTCTGTGGTCCACAGGTTCGCGCTGTGTGCGGCGGCGGTATAGACGATGGCGTTGACCGGCTGCGGCGGCAGCTTCATTTGCTGTTTCACCTGCGCCAGCTGTTGATCGAATTCCGCGATGCGCGCGGTGGCCTGTTTTTCCTGCCCGGTGATCGTGCCGAGCTGCGTCAGCAGCGTCTGCCAGCTTTTATCATCGTAGTTAATGACGAGCGTCGGTGCGATAGCGGAAAGCTGGTCGTACAGCGCGAGGGCCGAATCGCCGCCGGTCGCGCTGATCAGGATCAGATCCGGCATTTGCGCGGCCACCGCTTCCGCACTCGGTTCGCCAATATACAGACGCGAAAGTTTGCGTGCTTTCGCGATATCACCCCACTGGCGCATAAAACCCTGCGCATCCGCCACGCGGTTGTTGGGCGTGGTTGCGCCGCTGGCCACGACCGGCGCGTCAATCGCCAGCAGCGAGCCGGTGAGGGTCACGCTGGTGGAGACAATACGCGTCGGTTTGCTTTCAAGCGTATGCACGCCGTGGCTGTCGGTCACCTGACGAGGCCAGTCGGCGGCGGTCGCTGAGGTTAGTCCTAAAACAAAAAGTCCGGTTAAAAGCAGCGTGTTACGGCAAACAGCGGGGAGTTTCACTAAACGGCATCCTGTTTTTGTTGAAGTTAATGCTTCTCATTTTCATAAATGCACGGCAGGTATGCAAGCGATAGTCGCACAAGATGCGCTGTCGGCGGTTGACACCGTCGCGCTCTGCTATTAGGTTAGCCATCGAAAATATAAATGATAATTATTCTTACTGCTTTTATCATTTTGAGGAGGATGATATGGATACGTCATTGGCTGAGGAAGTTCAACACCCCGCGACCACGCTGCAATCAGACAGCTTTTTCTTTATGTCGCCTTATCGCAGTTTTACCACATCAGGCTGTTTTGCCCGTTTTTCTGAGCCCGCAGCAGGCGGCGAGGATCCGGCGAGCGCGTTCCAGCAAAAGCTGACGCAGGCATTTCACCATGCGAAAGCCAGTGGGATCACCCATCCCGTGATGGTCGGCGCGATCCCTTTTGATACCCGCAAACCGTCTTCACTGTTTATTCCGCAAAGCTGGCAGAGTTTTTCCCGTCCGGCACGGCAAAAATCGGCGCGCTATCTTTCCGACGCGCAGTCGCTGACGGTGGCGAATCGCACCGAAATTCCCGCACAACCGGTATTTGAAGAGATGGTGGCGCGCGCCGCTGCGCTGACCGCAACGCCGCGGGTTAATAAAGTGGTGCTGTCTCGCCTGATTGATATTGCGGCGGACCAGAACATTGACAGCGGCGCGCTGCTGGAAAAGCTGATCGCGCAAAATCCGGCGAGCTTTAACTTCCATGTACCGCTTGAAGACGGCGGCGTTCTGCTGGGCGCAAGTCCTGAGCTGTTGCTGCGTAAAGAAGGCGCGCACTTTAGTTCGCTGCCGCTGGCCGGTTCGGCGCGTCGTCAGCCGGATGACATGCTGGACAGAGAAGCCGGTAACAAACTGCTGGCGTCAGAAAAAGACCGCCACGAGCACGATCTGGTGACCCAGGCGATGAAAAGTGTGCTGGAAAAACGCAGCCACAAGCTGGCGATGCCCTCCTCACCGCAGCTCATCACCACGCCGACGCTCTGGCATCTGGCAACGCCAATTGAAGGTGAAGCGCGTGAAAATGAAAACGCGCTGACGCTGGCGTGTCTCCTGCACCCGACTCCCGCCCTGAGCGGTTTCCCGCACCAGGCGGCAAAACAGCTGATTGCGGAGCTGGAGCCGTTCGACCGCGAACTGTTCGGCGGCATTGTCGGCTGGTGCGACAGCGAAGGCAACGGCGAGTGGGTGGTGACGATCCGCTGCGCACGACTGCACGAGAAAACGGTTCGCCTGTTTGCGGGGGCGGGGATCGTTCCGGCCTCTTCACCTGTCGGCGAATGGCGTGAAACCGGCGTCAAACTCTCCACCATGCTGAATGTGTTTGGTTTGCACTGAGGAACAATCATGACGATCCCCTTTACCCGTTGGCCCGAAGACTTTGCCCGGCGCTACCGTGAAAAAGGCTACTGGCAGGACCTGCCGCTGACCGATATTTTAACCCGTCATGCTGACAGTGACGCCGTGGCGGTGATCGACGGCGAGCGTCGTTATTCCTACCGTCAGCTTCATCAGGCCGCGAATCAACTGGCCTCTTCATTGCAGGCGCAGGGGATTAAGCGCGGCGAAACGGCGCTGGTGCAGCTTGGCAACGTCGCCGAGTTTTACATCACCTTCTTTGCGCTGCTGCAGGTCGGTGTCGCGCCGGTCAATGCGCTCTTTAGCCATCAGCGCAGCGAACTCAACGCCTACGCCATGCAAATTGCCCCGGCGCTGTTGATTGCCGATCGCCAGCATGCGCTGTTTGCCAACGACGCATTCCTCAATACGTTTGTCGATGAGCATCGCTCCGTGCGCGTGGTGTTGCTGCGCGGTGATACGGGGGAACACGCGCTGGAAGCTGCGATTGACCGCCCGGCGGATAACTTTGTCGCCAGCCCAACTCCGGCTGACGAAGTGGCCTTTTTCCAGCTTTCGGGCGGCAGTACCGGGACGCCAAAGCTTATCCCGCGCACGCACAACGACTACTACTACAGCATCCGTCGCAGCAACGAGATTTGTGGCATCAACAGCGACACGCGCTATTTGAACGCGCTGCCTGCCGCGCACAACTACGCGATGAGTTCTCCGGGATCGCTGGGCGTTTTCCTGGCCGGTGGCTGCGTGGTGCTGGCAAACGATCCGAGCGCCACGCTCTGCTTCCCGTTGATCGAAAAGCATCAAATTAACGTCACCTCGCTAGTGCCACCCGCCGTCAGCCTGTGGTTGCAGGCGATTGCCGAAGGCGCGGGCAATGCACAGCTCGCGTCTCTGGCGCTGTTGCAGGTGGGCGGCGCGCGGCTTTCCGCTACGCTTGCCGCGCGTATACCGGCGGAGATCGGCTGTCAGTTGCAGCAGGTGTTTGGTATGGCGGAAGGGCTGGTGAATTACACCGCGCTTGATGACACGCCGGAAAAAATCATGAACACCCAGGGCCGTCCTATGTGCCCGGATGATGAGGTGTGGGTCGCGGATGAGCACGGTAATCCGCTGCCTCGCGGCGAAGTGGGTCGGTTGATGACGCGCGGGCCGTATACCTTCCGCGGCTATTTTAACAGTCCGGAGCATAACGCCAGCGCCTTCGACGCCGACGGTTTTTACTGTTCCGGCGATCTGATCGCTATCGACGATCAGGGCTATATCACCGTGCAGGGTCGTGAAAAAGATCAGATTAACCGTGGCGGTGAAAAGATCGCCGCCGAAGAGATCGAGAATCTGCTGTTGCGCCATGAGGCGGTGATCCATGCGGCATTAGTCAGTATGGAAGACAGCCTGCTGGGCGAGAAAAGCTGCGCGTATCTGGTGGTGAAAAGCCCTCTGCGCGCAGTGGAAGTGCGCCGTTTTCTGCGTGAGCAGGGCGTGGCGGAATTCAAGCTGCCGGATCGCGTTGAGAGCGTGGACGCGCTCCCGCTGACGCCGGTAGGAAAAGTGGACAAGAAACAATTGCGCCTGTGGCTGGCTGAACGCGCCCAGGGCTGAGGAGTTAAAAATGGCCATTCCAAAATTAACCGGTTACGCGCTGCCGACGGCGGCTGAACTGCCGAACAACAAGGTGAGCTGGGCGTTTGAGCCGGAGCGCGCCGCGCTGTTAATCCACGACATGCAGGAATACTTCCTCAATTTCTGGGGCGAAAATTGCCCGATGATGGAGCAAGTGGTGGCGAACATCGCCCAACTGCGTGATTACTGCAAAAAACACAACATTCCGGTCTACTACACCGCGCAGCCAAAAGAGCAAAGCGATGAAGACCGCGCGCTGCTGAATGACATGTGGGGGCCGGGCCTGACCCGTTCACCGGAGCAGCAGCGGATTGTCGCCGCGCTGGCCCCGGACGAAGCCGATACGGTGCTGGTGAAGTGGCGCTACAGCGCCTTCCACCGCTCGCCGCTGGAGCAGATGCTGAAGGAGACCGGCCGCAATCAGCTGCTGATCACCGGCGTCTACGCGCACATTGGCTGCATGACCACCGCCACCGACGCCTTTATGCGTGATATCAAACCGTTCTTTATCGCCGATGCGCTGGCCGATTTCAGCCGTGAAGAGCATCTGATGTCGCTTAACTATGTGGCGGGCCGGACCGGGCGCGTGGTGATGACTGACGAGCTGCTGCCGTCCGTGCCTGCCAGCAAAGAGGCGCTGCGTGCCGTGGTGCTGCCGCTGCTGGATGAATCCGACGAGCCGATGGATGACGAGAACCTGATCGATTACGGTCTGGATTCGGTGCGCATGATGGCGCTGGCGGCCCGCTGGCGCAAAGTGCACGGCGATATCGACTTCGTGATGCTGGCTAAAAATCCGACCATTGACGCCTGGTGGGCGCTGCTTTCCCGCGAGGTGAAGTGATGGCCGGATTCGATTTTAGCGGCAAAACCGTCTGGGTGACGGGCGCCGGTAAGGGCATTGGTTACGCCACCGCGCAGGCCTTCGCCGACGCGGGCGCGGAGGTGACGGGGTTTGATCTCGCTTTCGCGGATAAAGCTTATCCGTTTGCAACCGAAGTGCTGGACGTGGCCGATGCGGCGCAGGTCAGCGAGGTGTGCGCGCGGGTGCTGTCCACGATGAATCGCCTCGATGTGCTGGTCAACGCGGCGGGAATTCTGCGCATGGGGGCCACCGATCAACTTTCGCAGGACGACTGGCAGCAGACATTTGCGGTTAACGTCGGCGGCGCTTTTAATCTGTTCCAGCAGACGATGAGCCAGTTTCGTCGTCAGCAGGGCGGGGCGATTGTCACGGTGGCCTCGGATGCCGCGCACACGCCGCGCATCGGCATGAGCGCCTACGGTGCGTCGAAAGCGGCGCTGAAAAGCCTGGCGCTGACGGTCGGACTTGAACTGGCCGGCAGCGGCGTGCGCTGCAATATTGTTTCGCCAGGCTCTACCGATACCGACATGCAACGCACGCTGTGGGTGAGTGACGACGCTGAACAACAGCGGATTCGCGGCTTTGGCGAGCAGTTTAAGCTGGGGATCCCGCTCGGGAAAATTGCCCGTCCGCAGGAGATCGCCAGCACCGTGCTGTTCCTCGCTTCTGATCACGCAAGCCACATCACGCTGCAGGATATTGTGGTGGATGGCGGCTCAACGCTGGGGGCATAAATGATCTGGAAACGCCATTTATCGCTGGAAGAGCTGAACGCGACCAGTCTTAACACTCTGGTGGCGCACCTTGGGATTCATTACACCCGCATGGGCGATGAGACGCTGGAAGCCGAAATGCCGGTGGATGCGCGAACCCATCAGCCGTTTGGTCTGCTGCACGGCGGTGCGTCGGCGGCGCTGGCAGAGACGCTGGGCTCAATGGCCGGTTTTCTGATGACCCGCGATGGGCAAAATGTGGTGGGTACGGAGTTGAACGCCACTCACCACCGTGCGGTGTCGCAGGGCAAAGTGCGCGGCGTGTGTCAGCCGCTGCATCTTGGGCGTCAAAGCCAGAGCTGGGAAATCGTGGTGTTCGACGAGCAGGGCCGACGCTGCTGTACCTGCCGCTTGAGCACGATGGTGCTGGGGTAGTTTGTTTGGCTTTTCTGCGGGCTGATCCCCTCACCCTGACCCTCTCCCGGAGGGAGAGGGAATAAAACAGGGAGAGGGAACAAAAACGCGAAGGAATAAAACAGGGAGAGGGAATAAAAAGGCGAAGGAACAAAACAGGGAGAGGGAATAAAATGCGAGGGAACAAAACAGGCTTTGGGAACTAACAGGGTGAAGGAATAAGATTCCTGCGCTCTGATGCCTTACTGAGACAGAGACAGAGACAGAGACAGAGACAGAGACAGAGACAGAGACAGAGACAGAGACAGAGACAGAGACAGAGACAGAGACAGAGACAGAGACAGAGACAGAGACAGAGACAGAGACAGAGACAGAGACAGAGACAGAGCAGAGACAGAGACAGGGGGCGACCACTGTCACGCAGCGAAATTTCCCTCTGCCATCAACAGTGATCCGCTTAACACTGTCGTGTAAATCCCCCAGCGTACCTCCCTTTTTCTGGGTTATCAGGTTGTTAAATCCATAAGGGGTGTTATAGATACAAAATGTAACATCTTCCCCTTCACTGATGGAATTTGACCATGAATAATCCAGGGAAATACCTCATCTGGGCTGCGCTCTCCGTTGTGGGTGCATTTGCTCTGGGCTATATCGCCCTCAATCGTGGTGAACAGATCAATGCGCTATGGATCGTGGTCGCGTCCGTCTGCATTTATCTGATCGCATATCGTTTTTATGGCCGCTTTATTGCCGACAAAGTGCTGGCGGTAGATGGCACGCGCATGACGCCTGCGGTTCGTCATAACGATGGCCTGGATTATGTCCCAACCGATAAAAAAGTGCTGTTCGGTCACCATTTTGCGGCGATTGCCGGGGCGGGGCCGCTAGTCGGGCCGGTGCTGGCGGCGCAGATGGGCTATCTGCCGGGGATGATCTGGATCCTGGCGGGCGTGGTGTTGGCCGGGGCGGTGCAGGACTTTATGGTGCTGTTTGTCTCGACACGTCGCGACGGGCGCTCGCTCGGTGAGCTGGTGAAAGAGGAGATGGGCGCGACGGCCGGGGTGATTGCGCTGATCGCCACCTTTATGATCATGGTGATCATTCTGGCGGTGCTGGCGATGATCGTGGTGAAAGCGCTCACCCACAGCCCGTGGGGGACCTACACCGTCGCCTTTACCATTCCGCTGGCGCTGTTTATGGGGATCTACATTCGCTATATCCGTCCGGGGCGCATCGGTGAAGTGTCGGTGATTGGCCTGTTTTTCCTGGTGTTCGCGATTATCTCCGGCGGCTGGGTGGCGGAAAGCCCAACCTGGGCGCCGTACTTTGATTTTACCGGCGTGCAGCTGACCTGGATGCTGGTGGGCTATGGTTTTATCGCAGCGGTTCTGCCGGTGTGGCTGCTGCTGGCCCCGCGCGATTATCTCTCCACCTTCCTCAAAATCGGCACCATTGTCGGTCTGGCTATCGGCATTCTGATTATGCGCCCGACGCTGACCATGCCTGCCCTGACCAAATTTATTGACGGCACCGGCCCGGTCTGGAGCGGTAATCTGTTCCCGTTCCTGTTTATCACTATCGCCTGTGGCGCGGTGTCCGGATTCCACGCGCTGATTGCTTCGGGCACCACGCCGAAGATGCTGGCCAATGAGAATCAGGCTTGTCTGATCGGCTACGGCGGGATGCTGATGGAATCCTTCGTCGCGATTATGGCGCTGGTCTCCGCCTGTATTATCGACCCGGGCGTCTACTTTGCGATGAACAGCCCAATGGCGGTGCTGGCCCCGGCCGGAACCGTTGACGTGGTAGCCTCTGCGGCGCAGGTGGTGAGCGGCTGGGGCTTTGCCATCACGCCGGAAACCCTGACCCATATTGCTAACGAAGTGGGGGAACAGTCGATTATCTCCCGTGCGGGCGGTGCGCCGACGCTGGCCGTGGGAATGGCCTATATTCTGCACGGCGCGCTCGGCGGGCTGATGGATGTGTCGTTCTGGTATCACTTCGCGATTCTGTTTGAAGCGCTGTTTATCCTGACGGCGGTCGATGCCGGAACGCGAGCGGCGCGCTTTATGCTGCAGGATCTGCTGGGGGGGATTTCACCGGGGCTGAAGCGCACCGATTCGCTGCCCGCAAACCTGTTAGCGACGGCGCTGTGCGTGCTGGCGTGGGGCTATTTCCTGCACCAGGGGGTGGTGGATCCGCTCGGCGGGATCAACACGCTGTGGCCGCTGTTTGGTATCGCTAACCAGATGCTGGCAGGGATGGCGTTAATGCTCTGCGCCGTGGTGCTGTTCAAAATGAAGCGCCAGCGTTACGCCTGGGTGGCGTTGCTGCCGACCGCGTGGCTGCTGATCTGTACGCTGACCGCAGGCTGGCAGAAAGCGTTTAGCCCGGATAACAAAGTCGGCTTCCTGGCTATCGCTAACAAGTTCCAGGCGATGATCGACAGCGGCAAGATCCCGGCGCAATACACCGAGTCGCAGCTGTCACAGCTGGTGTTTAATAACCGTCTGGATGCCGGGCTGACCATCTTCTTTATGGTGGTGGTTGTGGTGCTGGCGTTGTACTCTCTCAAAACCGCGCTGGCGGCACTGAAAGAAGACAAACCGACAGCGAAAGAGACGCCCTATGAGCCGATGCCGCAAAATCTTGATGAGATTGTGACCCAGGCGAAAGGCGCGCATTAACCAAACCCCTCACCCCAGCCCTCTCCCCAGAGGGGAGAGGGTGTTGTCAGTTCCCTCTCTCCTTTGGGGAGAGAGGGAGGGGAAATCAGTGAGAAACTAACGATGTTCGACACTCTCTCCAAAGCAGGTAAATACTTAGGCCAGGCCGCCAAAATGATGATTGGCGTGCCGGACTACGACAACTATGTCGAGCACATGCGGGTCACGCATCCGGACCAGACGCCGATGACCTACGAGGAATTTTTCCGCGATCGTCAGGACGCCCGTTACGGCAGCAAAGGCGGGGCGAAGTGCTGTTAACCCTCTTTCGGGTGATACAAACTGATCTGCTCCTGCGTGCAGCCATAAATGGCCGCAAGTTTTTCACGCGTGCGCTTTTGCGGGCGTGAGTCCAGCGCCTCGAGCTGTGAAACGGCAGACTGACTGATGCCCAGTTTGTCGGCAACGTCCTGTTGAGATAAGCCGCGCAAAATACGCCAGGCAGCCTGCAGACTGACGTTTTCTTTATGCATCACGTCGCAGACATCACCCGGTAGCTCGACATCATCATAGGTATCGTGCTCACACTCGATATCTTCCAGATCGCTATCCCTCTCGTTATCGTTTTCCGACAGCTGTAAACACATGCGCGAATATTCATGCCAGGGGATCACCACAAACTGCGTTGTTCCTTCATCATCCTGAATTAGCTGAACAGCCATAGGGCACAATCTCCTCATGCAGATAAGCGGTTGAGGTTCTGCGTTTAACGGATATGACTAGGCACTCGTCATAAGCATCACCTCTTATGGTGAAAACAATCCTGTAATTGCCCACCCTCAGGCGGTAGTGATTTTCCGGAATCGTTAATTTTCTGATGTCCGGAGGGGGAGCCGATCGATCATTGAATTCAGAGAACTTATGAAGAATGCGTTTCTTCGCATGAAGTTCAATCCTGGCGAGCTCTCTTTCTGCGTTTTTTGACCAACAAATCGATTTGAATCTACGCACTTTACACCCACAGTTTTTATAAGGAAATAATAAGACTATTAGACAATTTCCGAATTTCTTATGGGCACGGTAAGGCACAGAATTTGCTGGTGGAAGAGGCAAAATAGAAGGCCGCGAGGCCACTCGCAAGCGCCTCTCTCAGGCGACAGAGGCGTGCAAAAAAGGTGGAATCAGGGCGGCAATACAGTCTCAGGCATTGAGGCCGCCATCCACATCCAGACCAGTGCCGGAGATTTGCCCTGCCGCCGGGCTTGCCAGGAAGGTGACCGCCGCCGCGATATCTTCCGGCTGACCGTAATGGCCGGTGGCGATCAGCTGGCGCTGGGAGTCGGCCTGCTCGCCATCTTCCGGGTTCATGTCGCTGTTGGTTGGGCCGGGATGGACCAGATTGACGGTGATGCCGCGCGGTCCCAGATCGCGGGCCAGACCCCGGGTCAGGGAGTTAAGCGCCGATTTCGTCATGGAATAGACCGCAATGCCCGGCTGGGCGACGCGGTTGGCGAGACAGCTGCCGATATTGATGATGCGCCCGCCGTCAGACAGATGGACCAACGCGGCCTGGGTGGCGATCACCACCCCGCGTATGTTGACGTTGATTAGGGCATCAATGTCCGCCAGCGTCATGGACTCCAGCGGACCGCCGCGCGCGATCCCGGCATTATTGACCAGAATATCTAGCCCACCCAGCGTGCGTGCCGCCTGCGTAATGGCATCCTGAATGGCCTCTGCGCTGGCACTATCTGCCTGAATGGCCTCGCTGTTGCGCCCCAGCGCCGCTATCTCTGCGGCGACGGCCTGGGCTTTATCGGCGGATTTTTCATAGGTAATAACCACGTCGGCCCCGGCCTCAGCCAGGGATAGCGCGATGGCACGGCCCAAACCACGACTGGCGCCAGTAACCAGCGCCTTCTTACCCGTTAAATCGATCTGCATGATGACCTCGTTGCGAGAGTGGTGAGAATCATCATTAGGTATAGACGGTCGAGGCGATTAACGGCTGAGGTTTTCCACCTTCACTAATGCGGCGTAAAGCGTCTCGGGCGTAAGCGTTACCGGCAAATAGTGGATAGACTCCACCGGGCGCAGCGTGTGGGCGATCACGTTGTCCAGTTCGGCGCGATGATTGATATCCACATCCAGCTCGCGAAGCGTGGTTGGCAGATGAAAGCGCTGATACGCGGCGATCAGCTGCGCCAGCACGTCGTCCTGACCGAGCAGGGCACTTTGCACCAGAATCCCGTAGGCCACTTTCGTGCCGTGGAGGAATTTATCCGTCTGCGGCAGAACCGTTAAACCGTTATGCACCGCATGCGCCGCCGCCACGCGGGTATAGCGCTCGCCCAGCCCGCCAACCATTCCGCCACCGGCGATAATGGCGTCGACCACATCGCGAAACGCCTGGGTCTGTTCGCCGCGCGCCCGATCGGCCAGCGCCTGTTCGCTACTGTCGAGCAGCACGTCGCGGATCGCCAGCGCGGCGTTAATCCCCAGCCTGACGGTCAGCGATAACGTTTCCGGTTTCGGCGCCAGCACCACCGCTTCGTACCATTTCGCCAGCGTATCGCCAATGCCCGCCAGCAGATATTCCGCCGGAGCGTTGAGAATGATTTGCGGCTCGACGAGCACCAGGAAATTGGCGTCATCGAAAATCTCAAACTGTAGCGCCTGACCGGCATCGTTGTACCACACGGAGAGCGGCGTCCACGCCGCGCAGGTGGCGGCGATAGTCGGAATACCGACGAACGGCACGCCGAGGCGACGGGCGACCGCTTTGGCGGTATCAAGCAGCGCGCCGCCGCCGACGCCAATGACCACGCGCGTCTCCTCGCCCGATTCATTCACCAGATGAGTGACATCGCGCTCGCTGCAGTGTCCTTTAAACAGCAGATGCTTCGCGCCCACGGCGTGGAAGCTCTCCGGCAGGAACGGGCGCGCGCCTTCGATGGCGCGTTCGCCGTAAATCCACACCGCGCGGGAAAGCTGTTCCGGGGTGAAAAAATCGTTCAGGCGCGCGAGGCTGCCGCTGTGGGAGAAATAGTTGGCCGGACCGGGTACGACGCGAATATCGGTGTTGCTCATGGGGGTGTCCTTTTTGCGAATCGCTAACCTGATGTTATGTCTGGACATCCGGATGGCTAATAATATTTAGCTTTATCTTATGCCTTTTCTATCATTGCCAGTCAACCCGAGCTGTGAAAAATTCCATAAATCAAAATATTAAATAAGAAGGAATGACAGCGGATGGGTTCCAGTCGCCTTGAGATGCGCGGTATCAGCCTGGCCTTTTCCGGCTTTCAGGCGCTGTCGCGCGTGGATTTCACCCTGACGGGCGGTTCTGTCCATGCGCTGACGGGGGCCAACGGCGCAGGGAAATCGACGCTGATGGCGGTGCTGTGCGGTACGCACGACCGCTACGAAGGTGAAATCAGTATCAATAATCAGCCCGTTTCGGTTCGGGAACCCCGTGATGCCAAACAGCTGGGGATTCACCTGGTGCAGCAGGAGGTGGATGTGGCGCTGATTCCCGGCTTAAGCATCGCGGAAAACATCATGCTCGATAATCTGGCGCAGCCGGGGCATCGCTACCGCTGGAGGGCGATCCGCGAGCAGGCAAAGCAGGCGCTGGCGCAGCTGGATGTGTCCATGAATGTGCGCCGCACTATCGACAGCTGCACGCTGGCGGAAAAGCAGCAAATTTTACTGGCGCGCGCGCTGTCCCATCACTGCCGGTTCCTGATTCTGGATGAGCCGACCGCGCCGCTGGATGCGCACGAAAGCGAGCGCCTGTTTGCCGTGGTCAAACGCCTGCAACAGCAGGGGATCGGCGTGGTGTTTATCTCTCATCGCATTCACGAGCTGAAAGCGATTTGCGACACCTTAACGGTGCTGCGCGATGGCAAGCTGATTGAGTCCGGGCCGATGGCTTCGCTTTCCGGCGAAGCGATTGTCGAGAAGATGCTGGGCCACGAACTGAGCGATATTTATCCGCCGGCGCGACCGCCGCACAGCGATGAAACCTTGCTGCGCGTGGAAGGGCTGCACGACGAAGCGTTGCTGAAAGATATCTCCCTGCATCTGCGCAAAGGCGAAATCCTCGGGATTGCCGGGCTGGCGGGGGCGGGGAAAACCGAGCTGTGCAAGGCGCTGTTTGGCGCCACGAAAAGCCGGGTGGAGCGCGGGGAGCTGAACCATCAGCCGTGGCAGCCGCGCGACCCGGCCGATTCTGTGCTGCGCGGGCTGGCGCTGGTGCCGGAAGAGCGGCGCAAAGAGGGCATTTTTATCGACGAGCCGGTGAGCATGAATCTGGCGGTGAGCGCGGATAACAGCTTCTCGCGCTGGAGCCTGTTTGGGCATCGTCAGGCGTGGCGCTGGGCGGAAGAGGTGATCGCCCGCGTGGGCGTGCGTACCCGAGGCCCGGGCCAGGTGTTGCGTCGTCTTTCCGGCGGCAATCAGCAAAAGGTAGCGATTGGCAAATGGCTGCGCGGCGAGGCAAAAGTGCTGATTTTTGACGAGCCCACCAAGGGCGTGGATGTCAAAGCCAAAACGGATCTATTCCAGCTGATCGACGGCCTGGCGCGCGAAGGCAAAGGGGTGATCTACGCCTCCGGTGAGTTCGCCGAGCTGGTGGGATTGTGCGATCGCATCTGCGTGCTGTGGGACGGACGCATCGTGGCGGAAATCGCCGGGGCTGAGGCCCGCGAAGAGACATTACTTTATTATTCAACCGGAGGAACGGCGTCGTGAGCAAGGCCCTTTCAGTGAATGCAACGGCGTCGGGCCGTCAGCAGTTTTTCGATTTTCTCTACAAATGGGGCATGTTGCTGACCGTTGTCGCGCTGGTGGCGATTTTTGGCATCGCATCGGACAACTTCCTCGACCCCTATAACATCATCAATATTCTGCGTTCCATCGCCATTGTGACGGTGATTGCGATTGGGGTGTCGATCTCGTTGACCGTCGGGGGATTCGATCTCTCCGTGGGATCGACTGCATCGCTGGCCAATGCGCTGGTGATCTCCTTGTTTGTCTGGCACGGCTTTGGCACGACGGAGTCGATTCTGATTACCCTCGCGCTCTGTACGCTGGTGGGGCTGTTTAACGCCTTTATGATCGTCATTCTGCGCATTCCTGACATGCTGGCGACGCTGGCGAGCCTGTTTGTTATCCAGGGCGTGGCGATGACCTACAGCTACGGCGGATCGATTACCGAGAACATGGTGCTGCCGAGCGGCGACATGGCAGAGGGCGCGATTCCGGCGGCGTTTGGCCTGCTCGGCCAGGTGCCGACCATTGTGATCATCATGCTGGTGGTGACGGTGCTGGCGCAGCTGGGCCTGTCGCTGACCACCCACGGGCGACGGATGTACGCGATCGGTGGCAACCCGGAAGCGGCGCGGTTGTCCGGCATTCGCACCACGCGTTACAAAGTGGCGGCGTATGTGATGGCCTCTTTGCTGGCGGGGCTGGGCGGAATTTTGCTCGCCTCACGTATCGGTTCATCACAGGTCAATGCGGGCGGCGGCTATCTGATGGATGCGGTCGCGGCGGCGTGGATTGGTTTTTCACTGGCGGGTTCCGGCAAACCGAACGCGCTGGGTACGCTGGTCGGCGCGGTGATTTTAGGCGTGCTCTCTAACGGCCTGGTGATGCTCTCGGTGCCGTATTACGCCATGGACATTATAAAAGGGCTGGTGCTCGCAGTGGCACTGGCGATGACCTACATACAAAAACGTTAACAACACAACGGGATAACAGAATGAAAAAAATAGCACTCTCTTTCGTGGCGCTGGGATTATTGAGTTCATTGCCGGGCTATGCGGCAACGGCTGCGCCCGTTCCGGCCGCGATCGCCAGTCACGACGGTCCGATTCGCATTGCGGTGATCCGTAACCTCGGATCCGACGATAACACCACCCAGTTTGTCTCCGGCGCGATTCAGGAAGGCAAAAAGCTCGGCTTTAAGGTCAGCACCTTTTTAAGCAACGGCGACGACGCCAAATTCCAGGATTTCGTCAACCAGGCCATCAGCCAGAAATATGACGGAATTATCCTCTCTCAGGGCCGCGATCCGTACTCCACCGCGCTGGTGAAAAAAGCCGTCGACGCCGGGATCAAAGTGTCGGTGTTTGATACTGCCGTCAACGGTGAGATTCCGGGCGTGACCGTTACCCAGCAGGACGATGCCTCTCTGACGCATCTCTCCTTCGGCCAGCTGGCAAAAGATTTCAACGGTAAGGCCAACATTATTAAGCTGTGGGTTGCGGGCTTCCCGCCGATGGAACGCCGTCAGGCGGCGTATCAGGCGCTGCAAAAAGAGTATCCGGGCATCAAAGAGCTGGAGTCGATCGGCGCGGTTTCATCGGACGTGCAGGGCGATACGGCCAACAAAGTGGGCGCGGTGCTGGCGAAATACCCGAAAGGCAAAATCGACGCGATCTGGGGAACCTGGGATGCCTTCAGCCAGGGCGCTTATAAAGCCCTGAAAGAGAATGGCCGTACCGAGATCAAACTCTACAGCATTGATATTTCGAACCAGGACCTGCAGTTAATGCGTGAATCTGGCAGCCCGTGGAAAGTGAGCGTGGCGGTCGATCCGAAGCTGATTGGGGCCACCAACGTGCGCCTGATTGCCAACAAAATTGCCGGGGAAACCACGCCGGCAACCTATGATTTTAAAGCGGCGGCGATCCCACAGGCGCTGCTGGCGGCGCAGCCGGGGGCGGTTAACGTCGCCTCGTTAGGGAAAATCATTCCAGGCTGGGGCCAGACTGAAGATTTCATCGCGCCGTGGTTTGCGACCCTGGAAGCGAAGAGCAAATAATATTGCCCGGTGGCGCTGCGCTAACCGGGCCTACGTTCTGTAGGCCGGAGAAGGCGTAGCCGCCATCCGGCAAAAGGAACGGATATGTCCTCTCATTTACCTACACCGGAATACAGCCGCAATATGCGGCTGATTGGGCACAGCGACCAGGGCGGACGCCCGGACGGCGTGCAGTTGATGGTGCATCGCGGCTTTGCGTATATCGGGCATATGGTGTCGCAGGGGTTTTCCATTGTTGACGTCCGTGACCCGAAAAATCCCAAAGCGGCAGGCTATGTGCCCGCGACGCCGGGAACGTGGAATGTGCATCTCCAGGCCCATGACGACCTGTTGCTGGTTATCAACGCCCGCGATCTGTTTGCCGACGCCCGTTTTGCCGATGAAAAGATCTATTACACGCGCCAGGTGGGGCACACCGTCAGCGATGTGCAGGACAAAGGCTGGAGCGCGGGGCTGCGGATATTCGATATCTCTACCCCGGACAAACCGCGTGAAATCAGCTTCCTGTCGCTCGACGGGATTGGCATTCACCGCATCTGGTACGTGGGCGGCCGCTGGGCCTATGTCTCGGCGCTGATCGATGGCTTCACCGACTACATTTTCCTGACTATCGATCTGGCCGATCCGCGCAAACCGGAAGTGGCCGGGCGCTGGTGGCTGCCGGGTATGCATCAGGCGGCGGGCGAACAGCCTGGATGGGAGGAGGGGAAACGCTACGCGTTACACCACGCGATTGTGGCGGGCGATACCGCCTACGGCAGCTGGCGCGACGGCGGTTTAACGCTGTTGGACGTGAAGGACCGGACCCGGCCTAAGCTTATCAGCCATCGTAACTGGAGCCCGCCGTTTGGCGGCGGAACGCACACGGCGCTGCCGTTGCCGGACCGGGATCTGCTGGTGGTGCTCGACGAAGCCGTGCTCGACAATCAGGAAGATGGTGAAAAGCTGATCTGGCTGTTTGATATTCGCGAGCCGTCAAACCCGGTCAGCATCGCCACGTTCCCCCAGCCGGATGAGAGTGACTATGTGGCTAAAGGGGCGCATTTTGGCCCGCATAACCTGCATGAAAACCGGCCGGGGAGTTTTGTCAGTTCGACGCTGATCTTCGCGACGTATCAGAATGCGGGCGTGCGCGCCTACGACATTTCCAATCCGTACCGCCCGGTGGAAACCGGTGCGCTGGTGCCTGCTGCGCCGGCGAAAATGATGGACACCCGGCCAAATCGCCCGCAGGTGATCCAGTCATGCGATGTGTTCGTCGATGCCGAAGGGATTATCTACAGCACGGATTACAACGGCGGCCTGTCGGTGATTGAATATTTGGGGTGAGTTGTTCGGTATGCAGCAGGAACCCGGAATGACTTCCGGGTTCCTGTTTCCCCGTCCATTCGCTTTCACGCTGACCGCCGGGAGCGTCTGTTCTGGCGGCTAAAGGTCCAACGAAAATTTGCCGGTGCGTAACCCTAAAATCCAGCGACCAGCCAGCGCACAGTTCAAAGGTGGAACGTTGAGTATCGACAAAGAGACTGTGCGGCAGGACGCGGTCAGCGAGCAGCGGAGCTGGCATGATGATTTTCTTACCATCAGTCCGTAATAACCTTACTCATGTTGACACCGGTCACACCGAATCCACTGCTCTCGTAGATATGACGGGCTCGGGCATTATCGCCAGCAACGCGTAATCTTATTTCTTTAAAACCTTTCTCCCGTAGATGTTCTTCAAACGCACGAAGAGTTTGTTTACCAAGCCCCATGCCCTGGCAGAAATTGAAGATATGAAAATCGTAGATAAAAACGCTACTCATGGTGGTATCTGGCTTGTACCAGAGATAGCCAATATGCCTGTCAGTGGGGTCTGACCGTTCAACAAGACATAACAATACTTGTCCCGGAGTGTTAACTCCCGCGGCCAGCGTTTCTGATATCTCATTAGTGGCTCGTACAAGAGATTCAGCCGGAGAAAGGCGGTAGTTAGACTGGATCTCATTTGCATAATCAGAAATAAAATATTCGAGAAAAGCGGGATACTCTTCTTCAGTCATTGAACGAAACGCGATCATCCCTTACTCCCCTGGCAATAAAATATAAAGAAAATTTTGACACTATTAGTAGCGCTGCGACGGTGCAGCGTCAATATCATTCACTTCTGGCACAAGGCGAACAGGCTTTTAGCGCTGAATGTCAACTCTGAGCGAAGAGCGTATATGGCGCTGGTATTAGCGACGGGTGATTATGGTTAAAATGAGATTGGATTGAGATAAGTCCACTAAAGACCTGGGAACCCGACTACGTCCAGACCTCCTGGCCATCAGGTGTTAGCCATACCAGGCCCGCTGGCGCCTTAACCAAAAACCACATTCCAAATTCGTCCAGATCGTCATCTTGATCGTCAGAGGGGTATGGCGGCCAGGCATTTTTTAGAATGTCTAATTGTTCTGAAATGGGACCTGTCAAATACACACCGTTTGCAGCTAATTTAAT
The DNA here is from genome assembly GCF_034046055.2 of Lelliottia sp. CFBP8978. Lineage (NCBI taxonomy): Bacteria > Pseudomonadati > Pseudomonadota > Gammaproteobacteria > Enterobacterales > Enterobacteriaceae > Lelliottia > Lelliottia sp. CFBP8978. The sequence goes on from NZ_CM188253.1 coordinate 1,251,833, forward strand.
TTTCTTCTCATCCAGTAAATGAGTCAGCAATTCAAAGAATATTCTCTTTCTGAACTGATAGTCTCCTGAAATATCGGCGCAATCAATGCTGATGTGCTGCCATAAAGAACCCAGTGATAACCCGTAAGAACTTTTTACAACCGAGATATAGCGTTTTTTGTTATTTTCCATCATGTCAGTTAATCCTTAGCGATATTTCAACTAATCTGGTTTTTTCCCCCATGACCTGCTCCCCGTTGTTACATCCACACCGCTACAGAGGAAGCATGGGGTTGTGGTTCACTTATGGTAACACGCCTCCGAGGCATGGCGTTGTACGTTCGGGATGATGCTTTCCCGGGAAGGATACCGTATGCTGCATACACTCTTTTTCCAGGATATGATCATGATAACAGTAGAGAAATCAGACCCATTTTCTTCTGAATCTCATCGCTTAATTGAAATGCTGTCAGGAGAACTTTCCGCTATTACGGGTGATAACGGCAAAAGCAATTTCACCGTTGAAACAATGAATGATGATAAAACCTTATGGGTATTGGCAAAGAATAGTCATGGTGAAGCGATAGGATGCGGCGCTATACGGTCATTAACGCAAAACGTAGCCGAGCTTAAAAGAATGTTTTCAGATCGAAGCGTGCATGGCGTGGGTATTGCCTTACTCACTTTTCTTGAAACTGCGGCTAAAGAGATGGGATATAACGAAATTAGGCTGGAAACCAGATGCATCAACTATCGAGCCGTAAATTTCTACGAGAAAAATGGTTATATCCGTATTGAGAATTACGGCCCATACATAGGCAGGGCAGAAGCGGTCTGTTTCTCGAAGGTATTGCCCTGAGTGAATTAATTGGACCAGAAGTCCGCCCCTGTCACCCCGCTAACCCTGAACAAAATCTCTCTGCGGCGCTCAGGTTCTCCGCCTCTCAGTCGCAAATTCCACCCATACTGACTCTCTGAGATCTTGTGCTCTCCGGTACATTCCCAGGGCATGGGCGCGCTCGTCTGCACCCGACAGAATGTTGCGGGTCATCTGGATGAGGAAATTAACTGTAGTTCAGTGACAAATGAAAAATACGATCTAAGATTTTGAAGGACGAAAACTGATTACATGGAGTTTCTGATGACTATTGTTCTGGTGACAATCTTATCCTCTCTGCTCATTGTGTTCGGGCTTAACTACATTTTGCTGCAGTTAATGAGTGCCTGGTGTGACCCGAATGGTCATTAAGTGACGTTAAAGATTTTAAATACACTGATCCCGGCCTTTGCTGTGATGGCGTTTCATCACGGTTTGGCGCCGGGAACAGCATGCTGAATCGCTTTCGCGACGTGGTGGACGGCGTGCCGTGTGCAAGTGTTAGCATCTCGTCCAGTACCGAACCCCTATCTCTACGCGACGCGCGCCCCGTCTAACTATACTGACGCACCCGCGCGACCAGCTCTTCCGCGCTGTCAATTCTGTCGGCAATCACAATCAGGGCTTTACCCAGCGTAATGGCGTGGCGCAGGCATTCGTGACGCATGGCGTCGTCCTGAATGGTGTCGATATCTGCCACGTGCGACAGCCCCACGCTACGGCGGATCAGCTCCGTGCCGCAAAAACCGATGGCATCGGTCCAGACCTTTTTCAGAAATTGCGAGGCATAGCCCGGCACGCTCAGGGCGGCATCGCGGGTTTTCTCTGCTGCCAGCGCCTGAAAACGTTCCGCAAAGGTATTCCAGAGTTCCTGAATATCCGTCAGACGTTGTTCGCGGGCAGCCGCAGCATCGCGAATACCTAAGTGTCCCGGCAGACCGCAGAAGTTCAACAGCAGGTTGCCGATCGCCGTGCCGATATCAAAACCGATGGGACCGTAATAGCCAAACTCGGCATCTATGGCTTTCAGGCTGCCGTCAGCGACAAAAATCGAGCCGCTGTGAATATCCCCGTGCAGCAAGGCTTCTGCCTGGGAGAAAAAGCGGTGCTTCAGCGAGGCGACGGCGATTTTCAACTGATCGTCATTGCGCAGCGCGGCGACATCCGCTTCCAGCTCTTGCGGATAGTTATTGCGCTCGTGAATAAGATAGGGATCGTTGAAGAACAGATCCTCGGTGATCTCACACATTTCCGGGTTGATGTATTTCGCCACCTGCGCTTTTTTGCTGTGGGGATGAAGATAAAAATCGCTGGTGTGGAACAGGGTGTGGGCCAGATATTCTCCCAGCTGTTGTGCAGCCTGCGGATAGTAGACGCCGCTAATCAGCTCGCCGCGCCAGATTTTATGGCTGGAGAGATCTTCCATTACCATCACCGCCAGTGCCGGGTCGTAGTGGTGAATTTTGACCGTGTGCTGCGGGCTGTGCTGGTAGTGTTCTGTCAGGGTTTGCGCTTCCAGACGCGCGCGGTCCAGCGTCAGCGGCCAGGATTCGCCCACGCAGCGTACGTAAGGCAGGGCTTGTTTGACGATAATGCGGCTGACGCCCTGCGCGTCGAAAATTTTAAACACCAGATTGAGGTTGCCGTCGCCCACTTCCTGCGCGTCCACCAGCGATGATGGGTTATCGAGGCCGCCAAACTGCTTTGCATACTCCACGGCATCCCGGGCGGTAAAGGTACGGTATTGCGACATTGCCTGTTCCTCATCAGTTCTGGTAATAAAGACATTTAGACGTCTATACATCTGAATTTTATCCTGACACAATGTGATACAACAACGCAACAGAGAATTAACGACATGCAGACATTACAGACGACCAGCCTGCGGGTGACGGATAATCAGCTATTTATTCTCGACCAACAGGCGCTTCCGCAGGAGAAACGCTGGCTGGATGCCTCAACGGTAGAGGCGCTGGTCGGGCACATTCACGCTCTGCGCGTGCGCGGCGCGCCGCTGATTGGGCTCTCTGCGAGTCTGCTGCTGGCGCTGCTGGCGGAAAACGGCCACAGCCGCGACGAGCTGGCTGTGGCGCTCGACACTCTGCGCGCGTCACGCCCGACGGCCGTTAATCTGATGAACAATCTTGATCGTATGAAGCAGGCGCTGTGGCAGGAGGATTTTGTTCCTGCCTTGACGACAGAAGCGCTGCGCCTGATTAATGAGGATAAGCAGCTCTGTGACGCTATCGCCCGCGCCGGAAGCGCACTGGTGAAACCCGGAAGCCGCCTGTTAACCCACTGCAATACCGGCGGGTTGGCCACGGCAGGGGTCGGGACGGCGCTGGGGGTGATTGCGGTCGCTCATCAGCAGGGTAACGTCGCGAATGTGTGGGTCGATGAAACGCGTCCGCTGTTGCAGGGCGGCAGGCTGACAGCCTGGGAGCTGGGCGAGCTGGGTGTGCCTTATCAGCTGATCACCGATTCGATGGCCGCCAGCCTGATGGCGAAAGGGCAGGTGGATGCGGTGTGGGTCGGGGCAGACCGTATCGCTGCCAACGGTGACGTGGCGAATAAAATCGGCACTTACTCACTGGCGGTGTTGGCGAAATTCCACGGTATTCCGTTCTACGTCGCGGCTCCGCAGACCACGCTGGATCCGAACTGCCCGAACGGTGATGCGATCCCGATTGAGCAACGCGCTGCCAGCGAAGTGACCGGTGTGGCCGGCAGTTTTGGTGCCGTGCAGTGGGCGCCGGAAGACGCGAACGTATACAACCCGGCGTTTGACGTGACGCCAGCGGCGCTGATTAGCGGCTGGGTGCTGGATACGGGCGTGGTGTGGCCTGGCGGCTTTGTTCACTCGCAAATAGGCTAAAATGTTGGGCGCTGATTAGCGGATAGGTGCTGGATACGGCGGTGGTGTACTCCCCTCGCCCCTTCGGGAAGAGGGTGAGCGGCTTTGTTCACTCTCAAACAGGCTAAAATGTTGGGCGCTGATTAGCGGGTGGGGGCTGGATACGGGAGTGGTGTATTTCCCTCGCCCCTTTCGGGAGAGGGTTAGGGTGAGGGGGCTTTGTTTACTCGCAAATAGGCTAAAATGTTGGGCGCTGATTAGCGGGTGGGTGCTGGATCCGGGAGTGGTGTATTTCCCTCGCGCCTTTGGGGAGAGGGTTAGGGTGAGGGGAATATGCGGCTGTAGCGGCGGTTCCGTTCACCTTCTGTTCCTCATTTCTCTGTAACCGACAGACCCCCTTAACAATCCCGGCGCCCGGCGATCCAAATCGCCGCTTCGTGGTGCCCTCAGCTTTTTCCTTCAGGCTCTCGGGCCGGGCGCGATCCTGCATCCCTGCAGGTCACGCCCTTTCGGCGCATCCCTTTCAGATGTGTGCTGCGTTTTCAATTTGCATCGCTTTACATCCGGGTTTGCGAGGCGTCTTCAGGAAAAGACCCTTGTGAATTCATGGTGATAGCAGTATCTTTTTGCTGCGCCTGCAAAATCAGGCGTCGGAATTAGCCTTCTGTATTTCATACTGGCGACATTGGTTTACTATGTCGTGCGAACGGTTACACCTCAATGGTGGGCCGGGCGGGGGCGTCGCAAGACGCGCCGGTGTCCAGTATGGCCGGTAAGGCTAACTCCGCTCGGTTCCGCCACCCGTGAGATTAGCCTCTCCGGTGGCGGTAAAATGCGACATACTGGAGGCTGCCAATATGGCTACTACCCCAAACCTGATTCATTCTTTATTCACTGTCCCTTTCACCAGTACCACGGATTTCACCGAGCTGGCAGATAACTGCGAGCGGTTTGTTGAGGCGCTGGTGGAGTGCGACGATCCGGCGCAAAAGATGGCGCTGTGCGGACGGCTGTCGGTCTGTCTGGATCTGTTGCAGCCGACGCTGCTCGAACCCGTGCCGGAATATCTGCGCGAAAGTTTAACGGTCGAGGATTTGCCGCTGAATGTTCCCGTGTTTGAACCGGAATCCGATCAGCTCGGGCGCTATTGCCAGGTACTCACACACCTTCTGATGCAAGGGGCGCTGTCAGCCGATGCGGAAAGAGTGACCGGCGATTTATTGCAGGATTTGGTGGGGTTTTACAGCGAGACGCTGAAAGCACCGCGCTGGTTACGCACTGACGGGGAAACCGTGCCGCTGTAAAAAAGACCGGGTGGGGCGATGCCTTACCCGGCCTGTGTATTGATGCCCGTCTGCAGGCCGGGTCAACGTTCGCGCCACCCGGCAATGTTCTTAAGCCAGCCGCGGATAGCCATCCGCAATTTCGCTGCCCGTAAACTGCGCAATCCATCCCTCCGGGTTATCGAAGATTCGGATAGCCGTGAAATTTGGCTCAGAACCCATGTCAAACCAGTGCGGTGTTCCGGCCGGAACGGAAATCAGATCGTTTTTCTCGCACAGCACCTGGTAAACCTGGTCATCAATATGCAGGCAAAACAGCCCTGCACCTTCGACAAAGAAACGGACTTCATCTTCGCCGTGAGTGTGTTCGTTGAGAAACTTTGCGCGCAGGGCCTCTTTTTGCGGGTTGTCCGCCCGCAGGCTGATGACATCCCAGCTCTGATAGCCTTTTTCTGCGACCAGCTTATCAATTGCATGCTGGTAAGCCTCAATTACCGTCTCCGGCGAGGGATCGCGGCCTAAGTCGCGGTCGGCTTCCCAGCGTTCGAAACGGACGCCTTTTGCATTGAGTTGTTGGGCGATCTCGGCCGCATCGGTGCTGTGCCACTGCGGCTGGCCGGCGTCGGTGGTGGAATAAAGGGTCAATGCGCTCATGAAGGGATCTGCTCCGGATTTATCTCGTCGAAGTGGTGTACCTGATGGTGGTGGCTTGCGCCATCCTCATCACCGCGAATCAGTTGCAGGGTACGAAAGCCTGCCTGTTCAGCGGCGTCCAGTTCCTGATGGATATCAGAGAGGAACAGGATTTGCGACGGGGCCACGCCTGTCTGCGCGGCGATAGTGGTATAAGAATGCACTTCCCGTTTTGCGCCCACATGGGTATCAAAATAACCGCTGAACAGATGAGTAATATCACCTTCGTCGCTGTAGCCAAATAACAGTTTCTGCGCGGCCACAGAGCCCGAGGAATAAACATACAGATCAATGCCTTGTGCTTTCCACTTTTCCAGCGCGGGCAGCACATCCGGGTAGAGGTGGCCGGTGAAATCACCGTTGACGTAGCCATCCTGCCAGATAATGCCCTGCAAGGCTTTTAGCGCGGTGGATTTACGATCTTCATCCATAAACCGGAACAGCGTGTCGATCAGTTCGCTGATGCTGGCGTGCGGGTTGGCGATTTCATCACGCAGATTATCCAGAATGGATTTCACCGGCTCGGCGTACTGCTGGGCGGTGACAAACGCCGCCAGTCGCTCGCGCGCATAGGGGAACAACACATTGTGGACAAAACGAATATCGCTGGTGGTTCCTTCAATATCCGTCACAATCGCGCGAATCATATTTTCTCCAGTTGTCGTAAACGCATTTCGCATTCAAATAAAAAATCGAGACCTTCAAGGTGGCGACGGGCCTCGGCCACATCGCGTCCCCAGCAGGTTAAGCCATGACCGCGCAGAAGAAAACCATAATTAAGCGGGCGTTCTTGCGCGTAATGGGCGATTCGGGAGGCGAGGGCGTCAATATCCTGATCGTTATCGAAGACCGGGACAGCAACGGTGTCCAGATGCGTGGTCTGTCCGGCCAGTGATTTCTGCATTTCAAAACCGTTAATCCGCAGCTCCGGCTCTTTCACCAGACGCGACAATACGGTGGCGTTAACCGTATGGACGTGCAAAACGGCGTTGGCCTCCGGGAACAGGCGATAGATAAGCGTATGCAGCCCTGTTTCTGCCGACGGCTTACGGCCAGACGGCGCGCGATTGGTGGCGATCTCCACCTGCAGGAAATCATCCGGCGTCAGGCTGCCCTTATCTTTACCGGATTCACTGAGCCAGCACAGGGCGGCGTCCTGACGCACGGACATATTGCCGCCGGTCGCCGGCGCCCAGCCTTTCGCGCCAATCCAGCGGCACGCGTCAACGAGTTGTGTGAGTTGCAGGTTGTCGTTCATCTTCCTTTTACCCTCTGTCGGCCAGGAATATTGATAGTGTATAGACGTCTAAGCGTCTTGATTGCCAAAGACTAACATCGTGTTATAGTGTCAGCAACATAAGTATTACAAGCAGGCATGAGACAATGAGCAATAACCCGTTGATTCCGCAAAGCAAACTCCCCAACCTTGGCACCACAATCTTTACGCAAATGAGTGCGCTGGCGCAGCAGCACAACGCGATCAATCTGTCACAGGGATTTCCGGATTTTGACGGTCCTGGCTATTTACAGGAGCGTCTGGCGTATCACGTTGCGCAGGGGGCGAACCAGTACGCGCCCATGACCGGAGCGCAGCCGTTGCGTGACGCGATTGCCGAGAAGACGGCGCAGTTGTATGGCTACAAGCCTGACGCCAACAGCGAAGTGACGGTGACGGCGGGGGCAACGGAAGCGCTGTATGCGGCGATTACCGCGCTGGTACGCACCGGCGATGAGGTTATCTGCTTTGATCCGAGCTACGACAGTTACGCGCCTGCGATTGCATTGTCCGGTGGCGTGGTCAAGCGCGTCGCGCTCCAGCCGCCGTCCTTCCGCCCGGACTGGCAGGCATTTGCCGCCTTGCTCAGCGAGAAAACCCGGCTGGTGATCCTCAATACGCCGCACAACCCGTCGGCGACGGTGTGGCAAAAAGAGGATTTTTCCGCGCTGTGGCAGGCCATCGCTGAACGGGAAATCTACGTCCTGAGTGATGAAGTGTACGAACACATCTGCTTTGCCAGCGAAGGGCACGCCAGCGTGTTGGCGCATCCGCAGCTGCGTGAACGCGCGGTTGCGGTGTCATCCTTTGGCAAAACCTATCATATGACCGGCTGGAAGGTGGGTTACTGCGTGGCGCCTGCGGCGATCGGTGCTGAACTGCGTAAGGTGCACCAGTATCTGACCTTTTCGGTCAACACGCCCGCGCAGCTGGCGCTGGCCGATATGCTAAGGGCTGAACCGGCCCATTATCGCGAGCTGCCGGCGTTTTATCGCGCGCGGCGGGATCTGTTTGTGAATGCGTTAGGCGATAGTCGTCTGGAGATCCTGCCGTGTGAAGGAACCTACTTCCTGCTGGCGGATTACAGCGCTATTTCCGATCTGGACGATGTCAGTTTCTGCCAGTGGCTGACGAAAGAAGCCGGCGTTGCCGCCATTCCGTTATCGGTATTTTGCGCCGATCCGTTTCCGCATAAACTGATTCGTCTCTGTTTTGCGAAGCAGGAATCGACGCTGTTAGCGGCGGCAGAGCGCCTGAATAAACTGTAATTACTTCACGGTCCAGGCTTCTGAATAGCGACGGTCTGCAAACAGTTCTTGTAGGCCGTTAATCTGCTTCAGGCGCAGCACTTCATCGCAATCCATTCCCAGCTCCGCGCCAATCTTTATGTCGTCCCAGCCGAGCAAGGCCAGTTCCCGCACAATGTCAGACATGGCGTTAATCTGATGTCGTCCGCGTGCGCGGTTATGGCGGATGGTCGAAGCCATACGGTCAAACTTCTCCTGCCTCTCTTTGCGCAGACAGGTGACCGGTAAATACCCTTTTAACTGGCGTTTTATGATCGCGCGGTGAGTGCCAATGTCGTGCCGGTGATAGCCATCGACGATCTCATAATGGCGCGGTCGGTCTTCGGTCACGACGATTGGCTGCGTAAAACCATCCATCTCCAGCGATTTAAACAGCAGTTGCTTTTCGGGCGGCGCAACCGTATTGGGGTTGTAATCGTTGGCGGTAATATCGGCTTGTTTAATCCACAGCACACAATCCACCGGCTGTTCGCGAAAAGGACTGATTTCGTGAATAGCTTCGCGAAAAGAATTGATAGCCTCAATTTTATTCGTTTCCGAAAGTGACTGAAGATATTTTTGCATTTCATTAATTAATCGTTGCTGCATAAGATCCCCCATTCCTTGCGTTTGGATTTAATCCGGTCACTGTAACGTTGATAATGTTTAGGTTTTGTTGGACTGAAAGATAATGCCCGACACCAATAATCATTGCTCAGAAGCACCTTACAAACGCGTCGCCAGGACGGAATATCTTTTGTCCCCGTATCACCTTCCTGAGATTCGGGAAGATCGTTGACGCCTCTTTTTTGATACCAGTGTAAATAGACGGCAATTTTATTGCGATAATGCTCTGAGGTGGTTCGTGGCATGCTATCGAGTAACAGCATCGCGTATTCGGACCAGGTGAGATGGTCGGGCTTGAGTATTTTACGATGGCCGTAAAAATGGTTGTTATATCCTGCATAAATACCGCCGCACCGGACACCGCTGACGCGCTCGCACATGACTGCCCAGCGCTCTGGCTCCAGCACATGATAAAGCCATAAACCCTGGCGCTGTTCCGGGCCAAAGGGTTCGCAGATCCGCATATACCGTAGCGGGACACCGGCCTGATACATCATTTCATACAGCGCGTTACAGCTGCTGCGGGTTTTGGCGAACCATGTCCAGATATCGGCCGTTTTCCAGTCATAGAGCGGGTAGATATACCAGGCGTGCCCTCCGGGAGCGACGGTGGTCCAGGGTTTATCATCTGCGAAGCGCTTTTTGTGCGCATTGGCGATGGTCAGAAAACGGTTATACGACTCGTCAGCACGAATGCCAATCATCACGGCTGCGGGGCGTTTTTGGGCAAACCAGGTGGAAAATTCTCTGACAAATTCTTCGAAAGTCATCCCCTGTTTGTAAAAATCAAAATAGGCAGGGTCGGTAATGGCATCGTCAGGAGGCTGGCGAACCCACTGGGTATCGGGTTGCCAGCATTGCCATTCGGGCTGGAACTGGGATAGTGAATTTTGGGTGGTGAGGGGCAGGGCGACCCAGAAAAAGCGGTCAATGACATCGCGATACTGTGTTCGCATGTTTTCGATATGGGCGATAGTGCAGGAGAATTGTGCCTCCCAGTCGATAAATAGCACGCAAATTTTCTTGTTGCGCTTCCGGGCTAATTGCGCCGTCAAATGCAGCATGATGGTGGAGTCTTTTCCTCCGGAAAAAGAGACACAAATCTGGGGTAAGTTATCGAGCGACCATTCGATTCTTTCTGTTGCAGCTTGCAGAACGTTAAGGTCAAGTGGGTATTTATATATAGACATGGTCAACCTCATTTTGGCTTTAGGCGGCTATATACGTTTGGCGCGTAAATTCATCTCTGATAGTAAAGCAAATGACCAATATGTAAAAAGAAACCGGGGAAAAATAATAATAAAATATGTTTCACGATTATAATGTTTTAACATTGATTTATTTCCATTCATAGATGTAATGCATTTTAGGAATTTCGGGCGTTATTGGCCTTTTTTAAGGTGATGGGATAAATTAATAATAAATAAAATGAATGGGATGTTTTATTTATCAAACGGTATTTTTTATTTCTCACTTTCTTAGTAAGAAAAAGCCTATCACAGCCATAGGCAAGAATGTCCCTGTCACGGATTGCTCAATCATGTCACCAGTGGTGTAATTCCCTCGCTGTTACAACCTTACTCAGGTGATGTAGAGCGCAACGCAACGCCAGCTTCGGCTGGCACTGAATGTACCTGCGGGGAGTTCAGGTATCAGGGCCGCCCGTTGAGGCGGCCTTTTTACGTTTGGACACTCCAAACCGCACGTAAAATTCTTTTGTTCGGGTTGTAAGGTATGGCTGATTGATTTGATACAGCAAACGCATTAGCCGCATCAGAGAAAGTTCGTTACCTTACCTCTCAACGAAAACACGGAGGAAGTACAGATGTCTTTGATTAACACTAAAATTAAACCTTTCAAAAACCAGGCGTTCAAAAACGGTGAATTCATCGAAGTGACCGAGAAAGATACCGAAGGCCGCTGGAGCGTGTTCTTCTTCTATCCGGCCGATTTCACTTTCGTTTGCCCGACCGAACTGGGCGACGTGGCAGATCATTACGATGAACTGCAGAAACTGGGTGTAGACGTTTACTCTGTCTCAACCGATACCCATTTCACCCACAAAGCGTGGCATGGCAGCTCTGACACCATCGCGAAAATCAAATATGCGATGATTGGCGACCCGACTGGCGCCCTGACCCGTAACTTCGACAACATGCGTGAAGACGAAGGTCTGGCAGACCGTGCAACCTTCGTGGTTGACCCGCAGGGTATCATCCAGGCGATCGAAGTTACCGCTGAAGGTATCGGCCGTGATGCATCCGATCTGCTGCGTAAAATCAAAGCAGCGCAGTACGTGGCTTCTCACCCAGGTGAAGTGTGCCCGGCTAAATGGAAAGAAGGTGAAGCGACTCTGGCTCCCTCTCTGGACCTGGTTGGCAAAATCTAAGTCTGTAAAGCCTGGCGGAACTCTACCTGCCCGGGCCTACACCAATGGGCGCGCCTGCGCCCATTTCATTCCAGCACCATGATGCAAGTTGCATTCAGGCCGCCCGCATGAGGCAGCTTGCATGATGACGTTTTAAGAGAGGGAAGAAAAATGCTCGACACTAACATGAAAACCCAGCTCAAGGCTTACCTTGAGAAACTGACCAAACCTGTTGAGTTGATTGCCACGCTGGATGACAGCGCTAAATCGGCAGAAATCAAGGAACTGCTGGCGGAAATCGCCGAACTGTCCGCGAAAGTGACGTTCAAAGAAGATAACAGCCTGGCAGTGCGTAAACCGTCATTCCTGATCACCAATCCCGGTTCGCTACAGGGGCCGCGTTTTGCCGGTTCTCCGCTGGGCCATGAATTTACTTCACTGGTGCTGGCGCTGCTGTGGACCGGCGGTCATCCGTCGAAAGAAGCCCAGACGCTGCTTGAGCAGATCCGCGACATCGACGGTGATTTCGAGTTTGAAACCTATTACTCGCTCTCATGCCATAACTGCCCGGACGTGGTGCAGGCGCTGAACCTGATGTCGGTGCTGAATCCGCGCATTAAGCATACCGCCATCGACGGCGGCGTTTTCCAGAATGAGATCACCGATCGTAACGTGATGGGTGTACCGGCAGTGTTCATGAACGGTAAAGCGTTCGGTCAGGGGCGTATGACGCTGACCGAAATCGTTGCCAAAGTGGACACCGGCGCTGAAAAACGCGCGGCGGAAGAGCTGAATAAACGTGACGTCTATGACGTGCTGATTGTCGGTTCTGGCCCGGCGGGTGCGGCAGCTGCGGTTTATTCTGCCCGTAAAGGCATTCGTACCGGCCTGATGGGCGAACGCTTTGGCGGCCAGGTGCTGGATACTGTCGATATTGAAAACTACATCTCTGTGCCAAAGACCGAAGGTCAGAAGCTGGCGGGAGCGCTGAAAGCGCACGTCAGCGATTATGAAGTCGATGTCATTGACAGTCAGAGTGCCAGCAAACTGGTTCCGGCTGCGCAGGAAGGTGGCTTACACCAGATCGAAACGGCCTCCGGCGCGGTGCTGAAAGCGCGCAGCGTGATTATTGCCACCGGGGCGAAATGGCGCAACATGAACGTCCCAGGCGAAGATCAGTATCGCACCAAAGGCGTGACATACTGCCCACACTGCGACGGCCCGCTGTTTAAAGGTAAACGCGTTGCGGTCATCGGCGGGGGTAACTCGGGTGTGGAAGCGGCGATTGATCTGGCGGGTATTGTTGAACATGTGACGCTGCTGGAATTTGCCCCGGAAATGAAAGCCGATCAGGTGCTGCAGGATAAAGTGCGCAGCCTGAAGAACGTCGATATCGTGCTGAATGCGCAGACCACGGAAGTGAAAGGCGACGGCAGCAAAGTGACGGGCCTCGAATATCGCGACCGCGTCAGCGGCGACGTCCACAACGTGGCGCTGTCGGGGATTTTTGTGCAGATTGGTTTGCTGCCCAATACCACCTGGCTGGAAGGCGCGATTGAGCGCAACCGGATGGGCGAAATCATGATCGATGCCAAATGCGAAACCAGCGTGAAAGGGGTATTTGCGGCGGGCGATTGCACGACGGTGCCGTACAAACAGATTATCATTGCCACCGGCGAAGGGGCGAAAGCGTCATTAAGCTCGTTTGATTATCTGATTCGCACCAAAACAGCATAATAAAAGAAAGTAAGGCTACACCTGCACAGCAAAAACCCCGCAAAGCGGGGTTTTTCTTTTGCGCGTTAGCGCACGACCATCACCGGGATATGGGTGTGGCGAATCACGCTGGAGGCATTTGAGCCGAGCAGGTGAGTGGAGATGGAGGGATTACGCGAACCGATAACCACCACATCGGCTTTCAGCTCACTGGCCATTTCGTTGACGGCATCGCGCACGCTGCCAAAGCGTACGTGGGTTTTAATGCGTGACGGATCGATGCTGAAATGCTCCACCATCGTTTGTAACCGCGTTTCGGCTTCGTGCTGCAGATGTTCTTCGAAGCGGCGGACATCGGCAGCGAAACGATGCAGACTCAGGCTGGCCGACCCTGGAAGGACGTGTAAAAGATGAATCACGCCATCCTGCTGCGCAAGAAACTCGGCGTGGCGAACGGCCTTATCGCTCAATTCCATTTCAAAAACATCAACCGGCATAATGATTGTCTGATACATACCCGTTTCTCCTTGTTTATAAACGCTGAAATCATTCAAACATAAAATATTATGCGTTTCTGATATCTGTCTGGCACTTTTCAAGGTATTGCGTTTATTTAAGGTTTTTTACATGATTTTGCGAGGGCGGTTCACTACCAGTGGCGTTCGAGATATAGCACTGCCGTGACGATAATCGCCAAAAAAATGATAAATACCAGCGATATGCCCAGTATCTCATTCATGACCGTCCCCACGGTACCGAAACGGATTAAGCCTGGATGAAGGGGATTTTCTTCGCTATAGGAAAGATGGGTGAGTTGGCGGAAAGAGGATGCAGGTGCATCCTCTGGGCAAAGCGTTCAGGCGCTTATTCAGAAGGGATCAACGAAGGTAATCGCCCGCGGCCTCTGGCTGGTAGAGGAGTTCCAGAACTTCCAGATGCGCGGAGGTACCTCCGGGTAATTCCCAGTGAATGGTGTCGCCGGTGCGCAGGCCAAGCAACGCGGCACCAACGGGCGCCAGCACAGAAAGCTGCGTGCTGCTGTCGGTCATTTGCGCCGGATAAACTAGCGTGCGCGTGCGCTCTTCACCGCTGGTGAGATCGCGGAATTTCACCTGGCTGTTCATCGTGACCACATCATGCGGCATCGTTTCGGGCGTACACATTTGTGCCCGGTCCAGTTCCGCATTCAGCGCATCGGCGATCGGCAGCGACGCGTATGCCGGTTTTTCCAGCAGGCGGTCGATACGTTCTGCGTCGAGTTCATTAATAATAATGGTAGGTCTGGACATTTATTACTCCATGTCGTTGATGCTGCGTGTCTCGCAGAAACCAATCCAAAAGAAAACCCTCGCCGTCTGGCAGCGAGGGTTTTATCTCTGCTGATGATACTGGCTGCGCAGGCAACTTTGAAGTGATGAATGTCACATTCATCGTGCAGATGCTGTTCTGGCGAAAAGCGCGGCCGGATCAGAATCGCAGTTGACCGTGTTTCCTGGCGCATCGCACGGCATAATGGGGTTCTGACATCCTCACTGAGAGAGCGCTATGTATTTTTATCAGCCTTCACTGGGACACGGTCTGCCACACGATCCCCTAAATGCCATTGTTGGACCCCGACCTATCGGCTGGATTTCAAGCGAAGATAACGACGGGCGACGCAATCTGGCGCCTTACAGCTTCTTTAATTGCTTTAACTACCACCCGCCGATCATTGGTTTTTCCAGCAACGGCTGGAAAGACAGCGTCCGCAACATCGTGGAAACCGGGGAGTTCGTCTGGAATCTGGCGACGGTTGAGCTGGCGAACGCGATGAATGAATCCTCCGCCTCGCTCGCGCATGATAAAGATGAGTTTTTATTTTCCGGCCTGACGCCGGTCGCCAGCCAGCTGGTGAAAGCGCCGAGAGTGGCGGAAAGCCCGGTTAATTTCGAATGTCGATTGTCACAGTGCATCCAGTTAACAGGCGCAGACGGTACGCCTATAGAGACCTGGCTGGTTCTGGGGGAAGTGGTCGGGATTCATATTCGTGAGACGCTGCTGGAGGAGGGGATCTATCAAACCGCCAAAGCGAACCCGATTCTGCGTGCGGGCGGGCCGACGGCCTACTATTCCATTAGCGAGGCCCAGCGTTTTGACCTCGTGCGACCGGACGCTCGTAACCGTTAAGGCGCGCCCGGCACATGCGCTGTACCGGGCGGCGGATCAGTAGCCGACTTTGTCGATAACGAACGTTTTGCCGCAGTTACCGGGATGGGGCTGCGGCGCAAACGATGACGCGGTCAGCGGCGCATTGATGGTGGCCGCGTTGAGTGAAATTTGTATTTCAGTCAAATAGGCGGGATTGTTGTTGCAGGTCAGTTTGAGCGCCTTGACCGCCGCCTTGCCATAGCTTTTGGCGACGGCAGCATCAAAGGCGTTGCGGGTCACCGCTTTGCCATAGTTATCGTTAAGAAACTGGCCCAGCGCGCTGCTTTTTACTTCCTGATTCATCCGCACCATGGTGCCAAAGTAGGCGTCGGGATCGAAGCCAAAACAGACGCCATGTTTGGCGTATTCGTAGCGCTCAAGACAGGAGTTACCGCCGGCCCCCGGCATCATGCTGCTGAGTTTCGCTGCGGATTCCAGCGAAAGCCCGGTTTCTGCCGCGGCGCATTTTCGGCGAGCGTTGGCTTCGGCCATATTAGGAACAGGGCGAGTGGCGCAGCCAAAACGCATCCAGCGGCGATTGTCTACCCCGCGCGAGGCGATGGATTTTGGCAGGCTCGGCCACAGGCCATGAACGGTGAGAAAATCAGTTTTGGTATGACTCTCTTTTTGCAGGCGACATTCATCAGGCTCGTTGCGATTGCGATCGTGCATACTCTGGCAAAAACCGGTCTGCCACGAAAGCGCAAGGACATAGCGATCAAAATCCGCGTATTGCGTCGCCTGAAGGGGAGTGGCCTGGCTGGAGAGGGCAAACAGTGCCAGGGCCATGGCGCTTATCCGGCTAACGATATCCTTCCTGAACATTTGAATTCCTGATGATTAAAGGCAAATTAATTCCAGGACTTATTAAAGCACAAAAAGCGCCCGCAGGCGCTTTTTGACAGGGGCGAGGGTTAGCCCGCGACGGTGGCAGGCACCAGAATTTCAGTGGCAATAATCACAATTACCAGCCCCACAAGCACAGGAACGGATGTGCGTTTGACGACTTCGAACGGCGAGATTTTTGCCATCCCGGCGACCGCGACCACCACGCCCGACACCGGCGATATGGTCCGGCCGAGGTTGGACGCCTGCAGCATCGGAATCGAAAGATACGCCGGGTTGATGCCGGATGAGTGCGCCAGTTTTGGAATCATCTCGACGAAAGCGTAGAACGGCGCATTCCCTGAGCCGGTGGTCATGGCCGCCAGCATGGTGAGGATCACCAGCACCAGCATCAGGATGATACTCGCTGAGCCAAACGAAGTGGCGATGGAGATCAGGCTCTGAATAAAGCCGATGGTGCTCAGCCCCTGGGCAAACACGCCGGCCGCCACCAGCAGCATGACGACACTCGCGAAGGCGTCTGCCATACCGCGATACGCCACTTCCAGACCGGAAAACACTTTTTGCGTATTGAAGCCACGCACAAATTCCAGCACCGCCGCCAGCAACATGCAGATCACCAGAATAGTGATGATGTGCAACTGCGGACCCCATTTACCGTCAAAAATCAGCACGCCGATGATCGGGGTGAACGGCAGAATGGCATAGAACGACGGGGCGGTGGTGGTGATTTCGTTAACATCCAGCATCTCATGGCTGATGTTTTCTTTTTTATCGAGATACTTCTGCCAGAAATAGTGGGCGATCGCCATGCCGATAATGGCGGCAATGGAGATCGGAAGCGTGGTTTTAAAGGCAAAATCGATCAGCGGCATTTCAGCTGCCTTAGCGGCCAGTACCACGTCGCCAGAAGTCGGAGACAGAATAATGGCCGCCGGAGAGGCACAAATCGCTGCGGCTGCGCCACGGCTGATACCCACGTTAACCATCACCGGGAACAGCGTTGCCATCAGCAGCACCCCCAGGCCCGTCGCGGAGGAGACCGCCAGTGACATCAGACATGCCACAAAGTAGGCGGCAATCATCAGAATGTACGGGGAATTGATATATTGCAGCGGTTTAGAGGCCAGTTTAACCACCATATCGTTGGCACCAATATGGGTCATATAGGCGGCAAAGCCGCACAGCATCATTATCATCATGCCGAGATCGCCACCGCGGCTCATCAGCAGGATTTTAATATATTCCACAATATCGGTGGCGGTATAACCGGTGCTGGTTTCACTGGCCGGTAACACCTTGTGGCCCATTAGCGCGCTAATAATAAGAAGCGTCAGACCGCCAACGAATAATACGCCGGTGGCGGAATAGCCCTTAATGATGTAGCGCGCGACGCCAACAATGACGACCACTCCAATGAGGAGTTCGATAAAGGTAAGCATGGTTTCCCCTGTACTTGCGCTCCCCAGAGAGCACTGAAAATCAAAAAAAAGAAGTGTCAAAATGTGCCGAATTAATGGCCAGCCATTGCTGACTAAAATCAATAAAACCACTACTAAAGAAGTAATCAACGATATTTTGCCATTGCTGTGCCATTTATGTCATCACAGTATTGACCACCGCTATAAATATTATATGTCATGGAATTGATAATTAATTGTTGTGGGTTTTGGTGTGATGAGTCTGGCAGGCAATAAAAAACGTAAAGCTAATTAAAAACGCTTTAATTTTCTGAGCGGCTGTTCCTATACTCAACCTCCTTTTGATACCCGACGACGCGAATATGCACGCCAGCTGGACCTATCGCCTGCGCTTTCTCAAAAAACATCTGCTGATGTTTTTATTAGCTATGGGCTGGCTGCTGGTTCAAAGTCAGGTTGCGGTGGCGTCCCACGATTGTTCGCTCAATCTGCGCGGCGAAATGGCCATGATCCAGCACACGGATATGGTGGCCAAACCGCTTTCGCACGAGGTCAGCGTACTCTCGCCACTGTGTGAAAAACATTGTGTGCCGGACCAGGCGCAAAAAGATCCGGCTCAGCCCCAGCTCGTCGCGCTGCCTGCGGCGATGACTCTCACCCTCAACACGCCGCCATGCAGTGCAACACCGCATTCAGCGTGGTCGCTCACCCCTCCTGCTGCGGGGCCTCCGGCAACGATCCGTTTTTGCCGGTTCCGGGAATAACTCTCTGTTAATTCGTTGAATTTATTTTTCTTTTACGATTAACAGGAGTTTTATCATGCGTGCAATTTTTGTCTCTGCGCTTACGGGCGTGCTGTTTTCCCTTATCTCTCTTTCCGTTCAGGCCACCGATCCGTCTACTACTGCCCAACAATGGCAAGGCCAGGGCGTGGTTCAGGAGATCGCGCCACCCAAAATCATTCTCCAGCATCAGGCCATTCCTGAACTGCAATGGCCAGCCATGACCATGCCTTTTGCGCTTTCCTCCGCGGTGGACACCACGGCGATCAAGCCCGGCGACTCTGTCACCTTTACCCTGGAACGCGCGGGTGATGGTTTTCATATCGTCTCTCTGACGCCGCTGAACTAAGCGAGGACATCATGAAGCAACAGACACTGGGCGTGTGGCTCGGTGGGGTGATGCTCGTCCTTTTAAGCTCCGCCGCTCAGGCGGAGTCATGGACGCTCGCGCAAACCCTGACCGTGGCCCAACGCTATTCGGCGGAGCTTTCTGCCAGCCACAACGAAGCACAGGCGCTGGATGCGATGGCCGATTCCGCCACGCAGCTGCCGGATCCTAAGCTCAAATTCGGCATCGAAAACGTGCCCGTCCAGGGCAGTAATGACCAGCGTTTTACCCGCGAAGGGATGACCATGCAGCGTATCGGCATCATGCAGAGCTATGTGAGCGCCGAGAAGCGTGAGCGTAAATCGCAGACGTTGCAGGCTCAGGCACGCGGCGTGATCGCGAAATCTGACGCTATCCGCGCCGCGCTTCAGCGTGACACGGCGCAGGCGTGGCTCGATCTGGCCCTTTCGCAGCAGGCGCTCGCCACCGCCCAAAAACTGGTCAGTGAGACCGCGCGACAGCAGAGCGTGCAAAAAGCGAGCGTGGGCGCAGGCAGTGCAGCTCCTGACAGCGTGCTCGCTTTGCAGATGACGCTGAGCGCAATGCGCGACAAAGTGACGCTTGCCACGCGCGATGTGCAGCTTGCGCAGAGCCGTCTGTTCCAGTTGACCGGACAAGCCATCACCGATGTGCGCGGACCGTTGCCGCGCTATCAGCGCTTACCGGCAGATGAAAAGACGTTGCAGGAGGCGATAGTCCGCCACCCGGAAGTGGAGGCCGCGCAGCGGGAATCCGAAACGGCGAAAGCGCGATCGGCGCAGTCGGCGGTGGCGGCGATCCCGGATGTGGATGTGGAAGTGTTCTACTCCCATCGAGCCGAAGGGTATGACGATATGGCCGGGGTGATGTTTACCGTGGACCTGCCGCTTTTCCAGTCTCGCAGACAGGATAAAGATTATGCCGCCGAGGTTTCACGGACCCTGCAGGCGGTGGATCAACTCACGCTGATTCAGCGAGAACATGTGGCGCAGGTGCAGTCGCTGGTGGCGCAATATCAGGCCGCGCAGGTGATGTGGCAGCGTCAGCGCGACGATCTTCTGCCGCTCCAGCATCAGCGGCTCGCGCTGTTGGCCGCACAATATCGCTCCGGTCAGTCGGAGCTGTCGGCCCTGCTGGAGGCGCGTCGCAGCGTGCTGGATACCGAACTGGCCGCGAATCAGGCAGAGCGCGAGATGGCGCGGACCTGGGCCGCCATTCAATGGCTCATCCCTCAGGAGATCGCACAATGAAAACACTCACATTCACCACTGTTGCGCTGGCGGTTTTGCTGGCAGCGGGCGCAGGGTATTTCCTGGGACAGCGACACGCGCCATCCGCGCCTGAAACCGTCCAGCCCGCCGGGCGTAAAGTGCTCTACTGGTACGATCCCATGATGCCCGGACAGCGTTTTGATAAACCGGGCAAATCGCCGTTTATGGACATGGAGTTGGTGGCGCGTTACGCCGACGAAGAGAAGCCCGATGCCGGAGTGGGGATAAGCGCCCGGCAACAGCAAAATCTTGGGATGAAAACCGCGAAAGCGCAGAAACGCCAGCTGGCACAGCCCTTCACGGCCTATGCAACGGTATCAACCAATGAGCGCAATTTGATGACCGTTCCGGCACCCGGTGCGGGTGTTATTTCGAAACTGTACGTCCGGGCGCAGCAACAGCAGGTCAACGCCGGTGAGCCGCTGGCTGAGATATGGCTCCCGCAGTGGACCGCCGCGCAGCAGGAATATCTGGCGATGCGCCAGCTTGGTGACCCGGAGCTAACGCGCGCGGCGCGCGAGAGGCTGGCGTTACAGTTTATGCCGGAAGAGACGATCCGGGCGCTGGAGCGGAGCGGGAAGCCGCAAACCCGCTTAACGCTGCGGGCCGAAAAGGCGGGGTATATTGCAAAACTTGATGTGCAGCAAGGGGCTCAGGTGGCGGCCAATACACCGCTCTTTGACATCGCCACGCTGGAGAGCATCTGGCTGGTGGTTGATTATCCGCAAACTCAGGCGCAGTCGCTGGCCGTCGGTGACGAAATGGTTGCCACATCCGAAAGCTGGCCGGGCGTCACTTTCCACGGCACGGTCAGTGAACTTTTGCCGCAGATGGAGACCACGACGCGCACGTTTAAGGCACGCATCGTGCTGGATAATCCGCAGTTCAGGCTGAAACCGGGGATGTTCCTGACGGTCAACCGAGCCGGGCAAACGCGTGGAGCGTCGGTGCTGGCGGTACCGGAAGAGTCGGTGATAAACAGCGGCGACGCTCAGCGCCTGCTTCTGGCCAGCGGAGAGGGCTTTTTCCGGCCGGTGAAGGTGACGACGGGTGTCACTTCCGCAGGCTGGACAGAAATCACCTCCGGAATACAGGAGGGCGATACCGTGGTGACCTCCGGGCAATTCCTGATCGACTCCGAAGCCAGTCTGCGTAGCGCCCTGCCGGAGGTGACAAAATGATCGCCGCTGTGATTCGGGCTTCATTGCGTAACCGTCTGGTGGTGATCCTGGCGGCGCTGGTGATGGCGGGCTGGGGCTGGTGGGCGGTACAACGCGCGCCGCTGGATGCGCTGCCAGATTTGTCAGATGTGCAGGTCATCGTCAAAGCCAGTTACCCGGGCAAAGCGCCGCAGGTGATTGAAGATCAGGTGACCTGGCCACTCACTACCTCGATGCTGTCGGTGCCGGGGGCAAAAACGGTCCGCGGATTTTCCATGTTTGGTGATGCTTACGTTTACGTGCTGTTTGAAGACGGTACGGATTTGTACTGGGCGCGTTCCAGGGTGCTGGAGTATTTAAGCCAGGTGCAGTCGCAGTTACCGGGCGGCGTGAAAGTCTCTTTAGGTCCGGATGCCACCGGTGTGGGCTGGATTTATGAATATGCTCTCGTCGATCGCAGCGGTAAGCACAGTCTGGCGGATTTGCGAGCGCTGCAGGACTGGACGTTAAAATTCGAGCTGAAATCGGTACCGAATGTCTCAGAAGTGGCGACCATCGGTGGGATGGTTCGTCAGTATCAGATTGTGGCGATACCGGAGAAAATGCGCGCCCTGAACATCACCCATGCAGAGCTGGTGAGTGCAATTCAGACCGCGAACAAAGAGGGTGGCGGAGCGCTGCTGGAGATGGGCGAGGCGGAATTCATGGTGCGAACCACCGGATATCTGCGCACGCTTGAGGATTTCCGCAACGTGGTGATCGCGACTCGTGACGGGGTACCGGTGCTACTGAAGGATGTCGCCACGGCAGGGTTTGGGCCAGAAATTCGCCGTGGCGTGGCGGAGCTGAACGGCGAGGGTGAGGTTGCCGGTGGCGTGGTGGTGATGCGCTACGGGCAAAATGCGCTGGAAACTATTCGCGCGGTGAAAGATAAACTGCAGGTGTTGCAAAAGACGCTGCCGGAAGGCGTTGAAATTGTTCCGGTCTACGATCGCTCTACGCTGATTGAGGAGTCGGTGAAAACACTGACTCATAAGCTGCTGGAAGAGTTTGCCGTTGTGGTTCTGGTCTGTGCGCTATTTCTCTTTCATTTTCGTTCGGCGCTGGTGGCGATTGTTTCTCTTCCTCTGGGGATCCTGGGCGCGTTTGTGGTCATGCACTATCAGGGCATTAACGCCAATATCATGTCGCTGGGCGGGATTGCGATTGCGATTGGCGCGATGGTCGATGCCGCCATCGTGATGATAGAAAATATGCACAAAGTGCTGGAGCAGTGGCGACACGATCATCCGGATCAGGAGCCCACCTCCGGCGATTACTGGCATCTGGCCGAGCGTGCGGCGGTTGAGGTGGGGCCTGCGCTATTTTGCAGCCTGCTGATTATCACGCTCTCCTTTATTCCGGTATTTTCCCTCGAAGCGCAGGAAGGCCGTATGTTTTCGCCGCTGGCGTTCACCAAAACCTGGTCGATGGCCGTCGCTGCCGGTCTGGGGATTACGCTGGTTCCTGTGCTGATGGGCTATTTTATTCGCGGTAAGATCCCGGATGAAAAAGCCAACCCGATCAACCGCACGCTGATCCGTCTTTACGAACCCCTGCTGGATAAAGCACTGACTTTTCCGAAGACCACGCTGGCGCTGGCAGCGATGCTTTTGCTGGTGACAGTGTGGCCGCTGAGCCGGCTTGGAAGCGAATTTATGCCGCCCCTGAACGAAGGCGATTTGCTGTACATGCCATCGACGCTGCCGGGGATCTCGGCCCGCGAAGCAGGCCGTTTGTTGCAGCAAACGGATCGATTAATTAAAAGCGTGCCAGAGGTGGCAAGCGTATTTGGTAAAGCCGGGAGGGCAGAGACGGCGACCGATCCAGCACCGCTGACCATGCTTGAAACGACCATCCACTTTAAGCCGCGCGACCAGTGGCGGCCTGGCATGACGCCGGAAAAACTGGTCGAAGAGCTGGATAAAAAGGTATCCGTTCCTGGCATTGCTAACGTCTGGGTGCCGCCGGTTCGTAATCGTCTGGACATGCTCGCCACCGGGATTAAAAGCCCGGTCGGTATTAAGGTGAACGGCAACAATATTGCCGATATTGAACGTATTGCCGGGCAGATTGAACAGATCGTGAAGCAGGTTCCTGGGGTGACATCAGCGCTGGCGGAACGTCTGGCGGGGGGACGCTATGTGGATATTCGTATCGACAGGCTGAAAGCCGCGCGCTACGGGGTGTCGGTGGATGAATTGCAGAGCATGGTGTCGACGCTGATCGGTGGCGACAATATTGGCGAGGTGATTCAGGGGCGTGAACGTTACCCCATTAACGTGCGCTATCCCCGCGATATTCGGGATAATGTCGATAAACTGCGCGTCCTGCCGGTGGTCACCGCAAACGGCAGTCAGATTGCACTGGGCGAGCTGGCAGATATTCGCGTTACTGAAGGGCCGCCGATGCTGAAAAGTGAAAATGCGCGGCTTTCTAACTGGATTTATGTTGATTTGCGCGGCCGGGATTTGAAATCAGCGGTGGAGGAGATGCAGCAGCGTGTTGCACAGCAGGTGACGTTGCCGCAGGGGGTATCGATCTCATGGTCAGGACAGTTTGAATATCTTGAGCGGGCAACCGAAAAGCTCAAAATAATTCTGCCGGTAACACTCATGATTATCTTTGTTTTATTGTGGCTGACGTTTAAACGTATTTCTGATGTCTTATTAATTATGGGGACATTACCTTTTGCCCTTATTGGCGGGGTCTGGCTGTTGTGGCTGCTGGGGTATAATTTGTCAGTGGCCGGGGCAGTTGGATTTATAGCCCTTGCCGGTGTCGCGGCTGAGTTTGGCGTTATTATGGTGCTGTATCTCAACCAGGCGCTGGATAAATATCGCCAGCGTTATCCGCAGG
Organism: Lelliottia sp. CFBP8978; assembly: GCF_034046055.2. Lineage (NCBI taxonomy): Bacteria > Pseudomonadati > Pseudomonadota > Gammaproteobacteria > Enterobacterales > Enterobacteriaceae > Lelliottia > Lelliottia sp. CFBP8978. The sequence goes on from NZ_CM188253.1 coordinate 1,275,724, forward strand.
GTGGAAACCGCATTCTGATGCAAGCGATTCATGAGGGAGCCGTCCTGCGCGTGCGCCCTAAAGTGATGACTGTCGCGACGATTATGGCGGGATTGCTGCCGGTGATGTGGGGCGGCGGCAGCGGTGCGGAGGTCATGCAGCGTATCGCCGCACCGATGATCGGCGGCATGGTGACTGCGCCGTTATTGTCGATGCTGGTTATTCCTGCAATGTATAAATTGTTACATAAACGTTAGATTTTATAAGCGCCTCAAATATTATGAGGCGCATCTTTACGTTTTCCAGGAATACTCCCATTTTTTAACTAAATAATTCGGACTACAGCCAATGTTGTTAAGGATTCATTCAAATAAAATTTGTTAAGCTCGGCTCCGAATACAAAAAATGGTAATTGCATTGTGACAGTAAAAAATAAATTTTTCGTAATGGTGTTGTTTATTTTCGGTCAGCTGACGTTATCTTCATTTGCTCTGGCGGATGAGCATGCGACGGACAAAGGCTGGTTCTCGACCTTTAGTGATAATGTCGCCCAAACGTGGAATGAACCGGAACATTACGATCTTTATGTCCCGGCAATCACCTGGCACGCGCGCTTTGCCTACGATAAAGAGAAGACGGACCGTTACAACGAGCGCCCCTGGGGGGCCGGTTTTGGTCAGTCGCGCTGGGATGAGAAGGGGAACTGGCACGGCCTGTATCTGATGGCCTTCAAAGATTCCTACAACAAATGGGAGCCTATTGGCGGTTACGGTTGGGAGAAAACCTGGCGTCCGCTGGCGGATGACAACTTCCGTCTCGGCCTCGGCTACACGGCGGGTTTTACTGCGCGTGATAACTGGAAATATATTCCCGTACCAGTACTGTTACCGCTTGCCTCGGTTGGCTATGGCCCGGTGACTTTCCAGATGACCTACATTCCCGGCACCTACAATAACGGAAACGTTTACTTTGCGTGGATGCGTTTTCAGTTTTAACTGTATTAACGCGACAATCTGGTTGAAAAACACGTTGGATTTGCGGCACCAGGAACAAATCGCCAGCCGAAAAAATTAACGCGACTTTTGTCACTTTTTAACAAAGAAGCACTGGACAAAACGCCCGACAATTGTTGTACTGATACCCGACACAGCATTTGTGTCCATTTTTCATGTAAAGGTAATTTTGATGTCTAAGATTAAAGGTAACGTTAAGTGGTTTAATGAGTCCAAAGGATTCGGTTTCATTACTCCGGAAGATGGCAGCAAAGACGTGTTCGTACACTTCTCTGCAATCCAGACTAATGGTTTCAAAACCCTGGCTGAAGGCCAGCGCGTTGAGTTCGAAATCACTAACGGTGCCAAAGGTCCTTCTGCTGCTAACGTAACTGCTCTGTAATTCGGGCGCGTCAGCTAGAACTCCAAAACCCGCTCATTGAGCGGGTTTTTTTTGGTTTTTATCTGCTAAAAAATATACATTTTTAGAAAACTGGCAATAATAAGAATGCTCAGCAAAACCATACCCGCGCTCATCAAATGTTCTTTCATCCGTTCACCCTCATTCAGCACTGCGACAAGAGTGACAGAGAAAAATTAAGCCAACATTAACGTATCGGTGATTAATGGGTGCTGGCAGCAGAAAATAACCAAAATGCGATCGCGGTCATCGCAAACGACCCCAGCATGTTAACGGCAATATTGGTCAACGCCCACCCCATACGCCCCTCCTGAATGAGGAACACCACTTCAGCCGAGAAGGTGGAAAAAGTGGTTAAACCGCCGCAAAATCCGGTGGTGATCAGCACTTTCCACATCGGATCGATGTGGGTCATCCGGTTGAACCACGCCAGCCCCAACCCAATGATAAAGGCCCCTATCAGGTTGGCACTAAGGGTACCGACGGGAATGGCCTGGTGCATGGGGTTCAAACGCATACTGAGAAACCAGCGCGCAACGCTTCCTGTGCCCCCACCAATAAAAACCGCTAAAAGTAGTTGTAACACTGTCAAATCCTGCTATTTGATGAGAACAGGGTTTGGAGTGTATCGCTTTTGATGGAGGGGGAAAATATGTATGTTGCAGTTGGCCAGTTCGCGGTAACGCCGGTCTGGCAAGAGAATGCGCGCACGTGTATTTCATTTATGGCACAAGCTGCACGTCAGGGGGCGGCACTGCTGGTGCTTCCTGAAGCGCTTCTGGCGCGCGACGATCACGATCCGGATCTCTCTGTGAAGTCAGCCCAGCCGCTGGATGGCGGTTTTTTACAGATATTGCTGGATGAGAGTGCGCGTAACCGGCTCACCACGGTGCTGACCGTCCATGTTCCTACCACGCCGGACAGGGCAGCGAATACGCTGGTCGTTCTGCGCGAAGGTCGAATAATCGGGCAATACGCCAAGCTCCACCTGTACGATGCCTTTACCGTTCAGGAGTCCAGACTGGTTGATCCGGGCAGACAGGTTCCGCCGCTCATTGAGGTTGAGGGCCTCAAGCTGGGATTAATGACATGCTACGATTTACGTTTCCCGGAGATGGCCCTGAATCTGGCGCTGACGGGAGCCGATGTACTCATCCTGCCTGCCGCGTGGGTTAAAGGCCCGTTAAAAGAGCATCACTGGGCAACCTTGTTGACTGCGCGGGCACTGGACACCACGTGCTACGTCGTTGCTGCGGGGGAGTGTGGTACCAAAAATATTGGCCAAAGCCGGGTGATTGATCCACTGGGAGTGACCATTGCCGCCGCCGCTGAAGCGCCGGTGCTGATTATGGCTGAGATTAACCCTGAGCGCCTCGCTCTTGCTCGCCGACAATTACCGGTTCTTCACAACCGACGGTTTGCGCCACCGCAATTATTATGACGTTTTTTTCGACAGTGCTTGATTCACCTTGTTACAGATTGCTATTGTGTGCGCGCGTCGAATATCCGTTAATAACATCAGGTTTTCTGGCGCTCTGTGCAGCCTGTTTTAAGTGAAGAAGGTATCTATGGGTGAGATTAGTATTACTAAACTGCTGGTTGTTGCGGCGCTGGTCGTCCTGCTGTTTGGTACCAAGAAGTTGCGTACGCTGGGCGGAGACCTGGGTACGGCCATTAAAGGCTTCAAAAAAGCGATGAATGATGACGATACTGCTGCGAAAAAAACCGCAGAGGGTGAAGTCCCGGCTGAAAAGCTGTCGCATAAAGAGTAATGACGAAGCTCTTCCAGCTATCTGGAAGAAAAAAACCGGCGGATAGCCGGTTTTTTTATGGGCGAAGTGTAATAAATTATTACTTCACTTCTTCGCCTTTCGCCTGCATATCGGCATGGTAGGAAGAGCGAACAAACGGACCGCAGGCTGCATGGGTAAAGCCCATCGCCATCGCTTCCGCCTTCATCTCATCGAACTCATCAGGGCTGACGTAGCGCTGCACAGGCAGGTGATGACGGCTAGGCTGCAGATACTGGCCAAGTGTCAGCATCGTCACACCGTGGCGGCGCAGGTCGCGCATCACTTCGATGATTTCAGCATTGGTTTCACCCAGTCCAACCATCAGACCTGATTTGGTTGGAATGTGAGGGTGCGCTTCTTTAAAACGCTCCAGAAGCTTCAGTGACCAGTTATAGTCTGCACCCGGGCGCACCTGACGGTAGACGCGTGGCACGTTTTCCAGGTTGTGGTTAAACACATCTGGCGGCGTGGCGGTGAGAATATCCAGCGCGCGATCCATACGACCACGGAAATCCGGAACCAGGGTTTCGATTTTAATCGCCGGGCTTTTCTCACGGATTGCAGTGATGCAATCGGCAAAGTGCTGTGCACCACCGTCTCGCAGGTCGTCACGGTCAACGGAGGTGATAACCACATAACGCAGCGCCATGTCAGCAATGGTCTGAGCCAGTTTTTGCGGCTCGTTGGCATCGGGAGCGACCGGGCGTCCATGTGCCACATCGCAGAACGGGCAGCGACGGGTACAAATTGCGCCCAGGATCATAAAGGTGGCGGTACCGTGGTTGAAACATTCCGCAAGGTTAGGGCAAGAGGCCTCTTCACAGACCGAGTGAAGACCGTTCTTACGCATCGCCGCTTTGATACCCTGAATGCGTGACGAGTCTGCCGGAAGTTTGATTTTCATCCATTCCGGTTTTCGTAACAGCGCTTCGCGCTCCGTAACCACGTTTTTAACCGGGATAAGGGCCATTTTATCGGCGTCGCGGTACTTAACACCGCGTTCCATCACAATGGGTTTACTCATAGCGTGCGTGTTCCAGTTGCGAAATTCGAAGGAAAGCGTTTGAGTTCAAGGGAATGTTGTATTTATCAACTATTTTTGAACGAACGACAGGCAGTATATCATTGATACGGCCGATAAAGCAGCCTGTCAGGTCGCCAAATTGTAAAATAGTTGTTGTTTTGTGCCCTTTGCCCCCTGCGGGACGGGGGCGTGTAGAGGCGGGATTATCAAAACGCTTTGAGAATAATGTTAATGACGTTTTCCAGAACCGGATCGCGCAGGCTCAGTTTGTTGTAATGCAGAGCGATCTCAACGGTTTCTGCATTCAATGGCGCAAACGGGATTTGTTCCAGCGGCCAACACTGACGCAGCAGGGTATAGAGACGAGTTGGCATAATGGAGATCAGATCGCTACTGCCAATCAGGGCCGCAATCGTAAACATATTGTAACTGCTGAAGCTGATTTGCCGCTCCGGGAAGAGCTCGCTGATGCGCTGGCGAAGAGGGTTCAGACTTTGCCCCTCGCTCATCAGCAGGGCGTATTCATACTCCCGAAGCGTTTCGGGGGTGGCAGGCTGGCTGAGCGCCGGATGATTTTTACGGCAGACCAGCAGCAATCCGTCGGCAAAGAGCACGCTGTGGGCCAGTGCGCGCGCACCAAAGGTGTTCGTATCGACGATCAGGTCCGTCTGGAATTGTGCCAGCTGGGTTTCCGTATCATTGACGGGAATATTGCGTAGCAGCAATTGTGGCGCTTCACGCTTTACCGCCTGATAAATCATCGGTAATACCATCGCGCCAACTGAAGGCGAAGTACCAATGGTAATAGTACGCTGTTTATCGTAACTCCCGGTGAGATCTAAAGCGCCGAGAATTGACTCAAGACCCTGGCTGATATACTCGTGCAGGTGGGTTGCATAGGCCGTTGGCGTCACTCCCTGACCTTTGCGAATAAAAAGGGGATCGGGAAATATAGCGCGCAATTTTTGAATTGACTGACTAATTGCTGAAGGTGTGAGATTAAGAATTTTCGCAGCATTAACGATACCCTTATGGACATATACAGCCTCAAAAATTGTCAATAAATTGAGGTCAATATTGCGCAACGTCCGGAAAACCTGCGGTTTATCTTGCCCGCCAGGTTCATTCAATCGTTTTACCGGTAAATTATTATAATCCACGCTGTCACTCCGTATTCATTCACAATATGAATGATAGTTGAATTTATATATTGTGCTTGCAGTGATCGGTAAAGTATTTTGTGGATGTCATTAGTTCAGGAAAAAGAGGATAATTTCCGAACAGATGAAGCCAATTCACCAGAATGTATTCACGGGTAGCAATTAAACCAGCTAAAAATAAGTGAGTTACTCAAGCGCTTCGAAAATATAGAAGATAAGGATTATTGTAAAGCGTAAATGTGGTCTACAGGGTATGGCTCATCAAATAAATGAGCCACAATGTATTATATATTAAGCGGCGATATATTCGTGCGGTGGATTGTTTAGCAGTGCTAAAAGGTTTTTGACCAGAGACGGGCAAATATTATCAGGCGTGGCATTCTCAACCCATTGACGCATCTGGGTCATTTCCATCCCGGCGTAACCACAGGGATTGATGCGCAAGAAGGGGGCGAGGTCCATATTGATATTGAGCGCCAGGCCGTGGAATGAGCATCCTTTGCGGATACGTAAACCCAGCGAGCAGATTTTCATCTCCCCAACATACACTCCTGGTGCATCGGCACGCGGGTGGGCATCAATTCCAAATTCAGCGAGCGTTGCCACCACGGTCTGTTCCAGTACGGTGACCAGCTCACGCACACCCAGTTTTCGGCGCTTGAGATTCAGCAGAACATACATCACCTGTTGGCCTGGGCCGTGGTAGGTCACCTGCCCACCCCGGTCGCTCTGGATCACGGGAATATCGCCGGGTACCAGCACATGCTCAGCCTTACCCGCTTGCCCTTGGGTGAAAACCGGCAGGTGTTCTACCAGCCAGATTTCATCTGGTGTGTTGTCATCGCGTGAGTCGGTAAAATCATGCATGGCCTGAGAGACAGGCTCATAGGGTTGCAGGCCGAGTTGGCGGACAAGAATTTTATCCTGATACAAAACAGCAGCTCCGGGACGTGGCAGCAAAAAGAGTATCGGGAGTATATCACAGAGGCGGGGCGGGTTACCCGGCAAAGCGGGTAACCTCAGGGGGACTACAGCACCATACGTACGATTTCGATATTGCCGAGTTCTTCGTACAGCGTCTCGACCTGCTCAATGTGCGTGGCAGTAATGGTGATAGAAACCGAGTGGTAGTTGCCCTTGCTGCTTGGTTTTACCGTCGGAGAGTAGTCACCCGGCGCATGGCGCTGTACCACTTCAACCACCTGGTCAACCAGCTCCGGCAACGCCTGACCCATTACTTTGTAAGTAAATGGAGTAGGGAATTCAAGCAGTTCGTTAAGTTTGGTTTTCATGTCAGCTCCGGCATTACATCAAAAAATAATAACTCCCACAGGGTGTGGGAGTTATCAGGATACCTAGTATATGGGGATCGAAATCACACTTTCAAGTGTTCAATTTTTAGCCAAACCAGTGATGGAACATCAATTTAATGTAATCAATGATTTTGCCGAAGAAATTACCTTCAGGAATCTCTTCCAGCACGACCAGCGGACGCTGATCGATGGTTTTACCATCCAGCTGGAAGTTAATGGTTCCCACAACCTGGTTTTTCTGCAGTGGCGCGTGCAGTTCAGTGGTGTTTAGCACGTAGCTGGCTTTCAGGTCTTTCATGCGGCCGCGCGGAATGGTCAGGTACAAGTCTTTGTCCACGCCAAGAGAGGCGCGATCGTTGTCGCCAAACCACACCGGCTCGGAAGCAAACTCTTTACCGGCTTTCAGCGGGTTCACGGTTTCGAAGAAACGGAAGCCCCAGGTCAGCAGTTTTTTGCTTTCGGTTTCACGTCCTTTAAAGGTGCGACCGCCCATCACGGCGGAGATCAGACGCATCTGGCCTTCAGTGGCGGAGGCCACCAGGTTATAACCTGCTTTATCCGTATGGCCGGTTTTGATGCCGTCAACGTTCAGGCTGTTGTCCCAGAGCAAACCATTACGGTTGGTCTGGCGAATGCCGTTAAAGGTGAACTCTTTTTCTTTATAGATGGTGTATTCGTTTGGTACGTCGCGGATCAGCGCCTGGCCAATCAGCGCCATATCGCGCGCCGAGCTGTACTGACCCTCGGCATCCAGGCCATGCACGGTCTGGAAGTGGCTGTTTTTCAGGCCCAGCGCAGAGACATAGCTATTCATCAGGCCAACGAAAGCATCCTGGCTACCCGCGGCGAAATCGGCCATCGCCACACAGGCGTCGTTACCGGATTGCAGGTTAATACCACGAATCAGCTGCGATACCGGCACTTGCATCCCCGGTTTTAGGAACATCAAAGAAGAGCCTTTGAACACCGGGTTACCGGTTGCCCAGGCATCGTTACCCACGGTAACCAGATCGGTTTCTTTGAATTTACCCGCTTTCATCGCCTGGCCGATGACGTAGCTGGTCATCATTTTGGTCAGGCTTGCTGGATCACGGCGCGCGTCAGCGTTCTGCTCTGCCAGAACTTTGCCGGAGTTGTAATCGATCAGGATGTACGATTCCGCGTCAATCTGCGGAACGCCAGGGATCATGGTCTTGATATTCAGGTCGTCGGCGTGAGCTGCTGAGAGAGCAGTTGCGCAAAGGGCCGTGGTCAGCGCCATGCGCTGCAAGAATCGAGCGGAGAAAGTGGTCTTCATGGTCAGAACTACGACATCCGTGATGGAAATGAAAAAAGTGCCTTACTATAGCAAATGCTATACAGGCAGGCATCCGACTTTCAGCACGAGTTTGTGAACGTTAGTTACACACGCTGACATTCGGATACCGCCGATGAATTACTTCGCGACAGCGATAAACGACTGTAATTGCGCTTCACTTTGCAGCCGTTGCTGCAGGGAAGCGGCCTGCGATTTGCTGGCAAACGGTCCCAACTGGATACGCCAGACGGCACCGTTTTGCTCAACGCGGCCTGGAGCGCCAAATTTTTGGCTCAACTGCTGCTGATACTGCTGCGCACGCGCTTGATCGCTCACGGCGCCTACCTGAACCACAAAATTACCGCTGGCAGAGGTCGCCGCGGGTGGCGTCACCGCAGCAGGTGCGGTCACAGGCGCAGGTGTGGCAGCAACGGGGGCTGGCGTTGGCTCACTGCCTTCCAGCACGCCGGAGGCCAGCGGTGTTGCTGCGCCCAGGAAACCGCTGCTGTTCACCGGTGCGCCGGTAGAATCCTCGCTTTTCAGCGTATCGTTGCTGATGGCGCGCACATTATCCTGTGGCGTGGTGTCTTGCGGCAGGGTAGAGGCGCTCCCCATTCCGCCGCTTAAATCCGGGCGTGAAGGCAGGGCATAGGTTTGTTTGGCAACCGTCGTACAGACCGTACCCGGGCCTGACAACGTGCCGTCCTGCGCCACGATAATTGGATCGATACGCACTTTGGTATTGTTGGAGGTATTCAGACGGTCGGCCGCCGCGCGCGAGAGTGAAATCACGCGATCGTTACCGTAAGGGCCACGATCGTTAATGCGCACCACAATCATGCGGCCATTCGCCAGGTTAGTGACGCGCACATAGCTTGGGATCGGCAGCGTCGGGTGCGCGGCGGTAATCTGCGCCGGGTCGAAAGCCTCTCCGGATGCGGTCTGGTTGCTGCCGGGCTCTGCGTCATAAATGGCGGCAAAACCGGCCTGACTGAAACGGGACGGATCCTGAACGATTTTATAGCTCTTGCCGTCGCGTTCGTAATCCTGATTGGCACCCGCGTTCAGCGGCTCATAAATCGGATCCGCGCCGCTGATTTCAACCACCGGACCGTTACAGACCGCAGGCTGCGGCGGCGCGATGGTCGCCTGTTGCTGACCATCATCACTTGAACAAGCTGCAAGTAAACTTGCTGCGATGCAGATACCCAGCCACTGCTTACGCATGGCGATCCCCTTATTTTTATACGCTTTTGGACAACATTTTTCTGTGGGTATGGATAGACATCACTATCCCAAACCCGGCCATCAACACGATCAGTGCCGAGCCTCCGTAGCTGACCAGCGGGAGCGGTACGCCAACCACCGGCAGAATCCCACTCACCATACCAATATTTACGAAGACGTAAACGAACAAAATCAGCATTAACCCGCCGGCCATCACTCGGCCAAAGGTGGTTTGCGCCCGAGCGGCAATCCAAAGTCCGCGCATAATCAGCAGCAGGTACAGCGCCAGCAGAATCAGAATGCCGACCAGGCCCAACTCTTCAGCCAGAACCGCAAAGATAAAGTCCGTGTGACGTTCAGGTAAAAATTCGAGCTGTGACTGAGTTCCGTGTAACCAGCCTTTGCCGCGTAATCCGCCTGAGCCAATCGCAATCTTTGACTGAATAATATGATAGCCTGCGCCCAGCGGATCGGTTTCCGGATCGAGCAACATCATCACGCGCTGACGCTGATAATCATGCATCAGGAAGAACCACAGTATCGGGATAAAGGCGGCCACCAGCACCACCGCAATGCCGATCAGTCGCCAGCTTAATCCTGACAGGAACAGAACGAACAGGCCGGACAAGGCGACCAGGATGGACGTTCCCAGGTCAGGCTGTGCCGCCACCAGCAGCGTGGGCAGGAAGATCAGCACCAGCGCAATGGCGGTATTTTTCAGAGAGGGCGGGCAAACGTCGCGGTTGATAAAGCGTGCAACCATCAGCGGCACCGCAATTTTTGCGATCTCAGAGGGCTGGAAACGCACTATCCCTAAATCGAGCCAGCGCTGCGCGCCTTTAGAGATGGCACCAAACGCATCCACCGCCACCAGTAAAATAATACAGACGAAGTATAAGTAGGGCGCCCAGCCTTCATAGACGCGTGGCGGGATTTGCGCCATCACCACCATGATCACCAGGCCCATCGCAATCTGGCCGATCTTGCGTTCCATCATGCCAATATCCTGACCGCTGGCGCTCCAGATAACCAGGGCGCTGTAGGTCAGCAATGCCAGCAGGATCAGCAGCATGGCCGGGTCGATGTGGATTTTATCCCACAGCGATTTCTTATTCGGATTATCCGTCATGTTTATTGGTCCTCCGCCGCAGAGGCGGCTGGGGTTTCAGCCGGCAGTTCGGTGTTGTTGTCGCCCAGCATAATGTGGTCGAGGATTTGACGCATGATAGTACCAACCGCCGGGCCAGCGCCGCCGTTTTCAAGAATAATCGCGACCGCAACCTGAGGATTATCATAAGGCGCAAATGCCGTCATGAGTTTATGGTCACGCAGACGCTCCGCGATTTTGTGCGCGTTATAGGTTTCGTTCGCCTTCAGGCCAAAGACCTGCGCGGTACCGGATTTGGCTGCCACCTTGTACGGTGCGCCTGCAAAGTATTTATGCGCCGTTCCGTTCGGGCGGTTTGCCACGCCGTACATCCCGTCTTTGGCGATTTCCCAGAAGCCGGAATGAATATCGCCCACCGGCGCTTCATGTGGCTGCGACCAGGGCACCTGTTTACCGTCTTCAACCGTGCTCATCAGCAGATGCGGCACTTTCACCACGCCATCGTTAATGAGGATCATCATCGCTTTATTCATCTGGATTGGCGTTGCAGTCCAGTAGCCCTGACCGATCCCGACCGGAATGGTGTCGCCCTGATACCACGGTTTTTTAAAGCGTTTGAGCTTCCATTCACGTGTTGGCATGTTACCGGAACGTTCTTCCGAGAGATCTACGCCCGTGTAATGACCGTAACCAAATTTGCTCATCCATTGCGACAGGCGGTCGATACCCATGTCATAGGCAACCTGATAGAAGAAGGTATCCGCGGATTCTTCAAGCGATTTGGTCACATTCAGGTGGCCGTGGCCCCATTTCTTCCAGTCGCGGTAGCGCTTTTCCGAGCCAGGTAACTGCCACCAGCCCGGGTCAAACAGGCTGGTATTGCGATTGATCACCCCCGCGCTCAGCGCGGAGACAGCCACATACGGTTTAACGGTGGAGGCAGGGGGATAGACGCCCTGAGTCGCACGGTTAACCAGCGGAGTGTTCGGATCGTTCAACAGGCCGGAGTAGTCTTTACTGGAGATGCCATCCACGAACAGATTCGGGTCGTAGCTCGGCATCGAGACCAGCGACAGAATGCCGCCACTGCGCGGATCGGTAACCACCACCGCTGCACGACTGCCTGCCAGGAGCGTTTCGATATACTGTTGCAGCTTCAGATCGAGCGTCAGATAGACGTCGTGACCCGCTTGCGGCGGCACTTCTTTGAGCTGGCGGATGACGCGACCGCGGTTGTTAACCTCAACCTCTTCATAACCCGTCTGTCCGTGCAGGACATCTTCGTAAAAGCGTTCAATTCCGAGTTTGCCGATATCGTGGGTCGCGGCATAGTTGGCCAGTTTTCCATCTTTATCGAGGCGATCGACGTCTTTATCGTTAATTTTGGAAACGTAGCCAATGACGTGCGTCAGCGCGGAGCCGTAAGGATAATACCGGCGCTTGTAGCCTTTCACTTCCACGCCCGGGAAGCGATACTGGTTCACCGCAAAGCGAGCGACCTGGACTTCCGTCAGATTGGTTTTCACCGGGATGGAGGTAAAGCGGTGTGAACGCGCGCGCTCTTTCTTGAATGCGGCGATATCATCGTCGGTAAGATCGACAACGCCTTTCAGCGCATCCAGCGTGTCCTGAACATTATCGACCTTCTCGGGCATCATTTCGATCTGATAGATAGTGCGGTTTAACGCCAGCGGCGTGCCGTTACGATCGTAAATAATGCCGCGGCTTGGCGCGATAGGAACCAGCTTGATGCGGTTTTCGTTGGAACGCGTTTGATAGTCGGTAAAGCGGACGATTTGCAGATTATAGAGGTTGGCGATCAGCACGCCAGTCAGCAGCAAAATCCCCGTAAAAGCGACCAGCGCCCGACGCACAAACAGCGCGGACTCAGCCGTGTAGTCGCGAAAAGAATTCTGTAGTTTCATCCGCTGCTTAATTTGCCCTGGTCAATCATTACTCACGGTGATAAGGGTGGTTGGTAGTAATGCTCCACGCGCGATAGAGGCTTTCGGCTACCAGTACCCGGACAAGCGGGTGGGGCAGCGTTAACGCGGAGAGGGACCAACTTTGTTCTGCGGCCGCTTTGCAGGCCGGGGATAATCCTTCCGGGCCGCCAATCAACAGACTGACATCGCGCCCATCCAGCTTCCAGCGCTCCAGTTCCTGCGCCAGCTGCGGCGTATCCCAGGGTTTGCCTGGGATATCGAGGGTAACAATGCGGTTCTTGCCAGCGGCAGCCAGCATTAACTCACCCTCTTTTTCGAGAATACGTTTGATATCAGCGTTCTTACCGCGCTTTCCGGCCGGAATTTCAACCAGTTCGAACGGCATATCTTTCGGAAAACGACGCAGATATTCAGTAAAACCCGTTTGTACCCAGTCCGGCATTTTTGTGCCGACGGCTACCAGTTGCAGCTTCACGCATCAACCCCAGAGTTTTTCCAGCTCATACAGGCGACGGCTCTCTTCCTGCATGACATGGACAATCACATCGCCGAGGTCAACAACAACCCAGTCAGCAATCGCTTCGCCTTCCACGCCCAGCGGCATCAGCCCGGCTGCACGCGATTCCTGGACAACATGGTCAGCAATAGAGGCAACATGGCGAGTGGAAGTTCCGGTGCAGATGATCATGCAATCGGTGATACTGGATTTACCTTGAACGTCGATAGCGATGATGTCCTGACCTTTCAGGTCATCAATTTTGTCGATAACAAAATCCTGGAGTTCTTTACCCTGCAAGTTTTCCCCCTGGTGAGTGAAGTTGAGCAACGATTAAATGAGTCGCCAGGCAGTATACCTGAACTGACGGTTGTTTCGGGACAAATGTCACCTGACGGGCTGTTAAGGCGGGTATCATCCCATCCTCAGCCTGACAATGCATCGCCATTTTTGTAAAACAATTTCTGTAAAGCAATCACTGGCAGGAAGCCAGGTTGCGGAGGATATCAGCCTGAAGAGGGCTGTCAATGGCATGCCAGCGAATTAACTCATTTTTTGCGCTTACCTTCAGGCATCTGCATCTTTCTGATACAAACCTTGCTGGTGAATATAGTTCAGCACCGGGGCAGGAAGAAGATCGTCACACGACAGTGCCTGCTGTAAACGCTCGCGGATCAGGGTGGCGGAGATATCAAACCACGGCGTCTCGGCCAGGTAAATTTTCCCCGCGGGCAGATTATGCAGATCTTCCACATTGTGGGTCAGATGTGCCTCCAGCCATGCCTGATACTTTTCTTCTTTCATGGTCAGCGGATAACCCGGACGACGGCAGACAATCAAGTGACTGTTTTGCAAAATGGTTTCGTACTGGTGCCAGCTGGGGAAATTCAGCAGCGAATCCTGGCCGATGATAAAACCCAGCGGTTGCGTCGGGCCGCGCTCGGCGCGCCACTCCTGCAGCGTTTGCGAAGTATATGACGGGGTATCCCGACGCAGTTCGCGCTCATCTAGCTGAAACAGCGGCTTGTCGGCAATCGCCAGTTCCAGCATATGCTTGCGTTGTGCGCTGGTTGCTTCCGGCTGCGGGCGGTGGGGCGGAACGTTGTTAGGCATGATGATCACGCGCTGCAGGCCGATCAGATTAGCCAGAATCTCTACAGGTTTTAAATGACCGTAATGAACAGGATCAAATGTCCCGCCAAACAGTGCCTGTAAGGCGCGCATATCAGCCATCAATAAAAACCTCTGCCAGCGCTTTATGGCACAGTAGCAGCGACAGACTTTCCAGCTCAGCCCATACCGACTGACCATAATCCTGCTTTAGCGTGAGCTCCGCGCGGGTCAGCAGTTGAACGGCCTGGCGCAACTGCTCATGGCTCAGTCGATTAACCGCCTCGGTGGTCATTGCCCGACGATTTTGCCAGACGCGGTGTTTATCAAACAGGGCGCGCAAAGGCATCGTGGTGGACTGGCGTTTTAACGTGTTAAGCAGCAAAAGCTCTCGCTGCAGCGTGCGCAGTAGGATCACCGGCTCGCTCCCTTCCAGTCGCAGCTGCTGCAAAATATGCAGCGCGCGTTTGCTTTTCGCCGCCAGCAGGGCATCCACCCAGTGGAAAGGGGTGAAGTGCGCGGCGTCGTTTACCGCCTGTTCAACGCGCGGTAACGTTAATTTTCCGTCTGGCCACAGGAGCGAAAGGCGATCTAACGCTTGCGACAACGCCAGTAAATTACCTTCATAGCAATAGCAAAGCAGCTGGTTTGCCGCGTCATCGAGCTGCAGATTGTGTTGTCTGGCCCGCGCAGCCACCCATTTCTGCAGTTGCGCCTGTTCTGGCGTCTGACACGTCACCATAACCGAATGAGTGGCAAGCCGGGTAAACCATGCCGCGTTTTCCTGGGCTTTAGTCAGCTTATTCCCGCGAACCATCAGCAGTAAATCATCGTGCAGCAGGCTAACCAGCGTTGCGAGTTGTTCGTTAATGGCTGCGTTCGGGCCATTTTCTGGCAATTGAATGAGGAGAGTTTGACGGGATGCAAAAAGACTCATTGCCTGACAAAGCGAAAAAATCGCCTGCCAGTCGGTGCTGTTATCAAGCTGAAAGGCGTGATGTTCATCAAAGCCCTGCGATGCGGCGACCTGGCGCACAGCATCCTGGCTTTCCTGAAGTAAAAGCGGATCGTTTCCGAGTAACAGATACGCCGCGCGCAGCCCTTCATTGAGCTGCGCGCGGAGTTGTTCAGGATACAAACGAAGCATTAGTTACCAAGCGTCCCGGGGGCGTCTGGCGTGGTACTCAGCGGAACAGAGTGTTCCGTGCTTGTGTCTTTCGACGCAAGCTGAATGCTTGGCAGTTTGCGGATCAGCTGTTCCGCCGCCTTGTCATACATTTCGTTAATGATAATTTGCTGCTCGGCATCTTTCGCCAGCGCAGTCTGTGGGTTATCAAAGAACGAACGATAGACTTTGGTGCTGATCGGATAAATATCTTTACCCGGCATCAACACGGCAGCACTGACCGACATCACCATCTGGTATTCCGCCGTACGACCATCCTGGAAGATGGACGCCGTGTCTTTGCTCAGAGATGAGCTCAGTACGCGGAAGGATGGAATATCCTGACGCAGCGTTCCTTTCTCAATCAGTTCCACGCCATTAAGACGCAGCTGGTTACGAATGGCCCGGCTCAGCGGACCGTTCGGGTCACCTGAGTCGAAGATCATCGTTTTCATCTGAGTCGGCACTGCGGTGGTATTCCGCAGATGCCAGCCACAACCGGCGGTGACAAACACCGCCAGAGATAAGAGTAATGTTGCCAGTTGTCGCACGTTTCCTCCCGCGCTTAGCCAACGACCAGATTCAGCAGTTTACCCGGTACGTAGATCACTTTACGTACGGTAACGCCCTCAAGGTATTTCGCAACCAGATGCTCCTGGCCTGCGCGTTCACGAACCTGTTCTTCAGTTGCATCGACTGCAACGGTAATTTTACCGCGGACTTTACCGTTAACCTGCACCACAACCAGCGTGGTGTTTTCAACCATCGCAGATTCATCAGCCACTGGCCACGGCGCGTTGTCGATATCGCCTTCACCTTTCAGTTCCTGCCACAGCGTGAAGCAGGCGTGAGGGGTGAACGGGTTCAGCATACGAACGACGGCCAACAGCGCTTCACGCATTAAGGCACGATCCTGCTCGCCATCCTGCGGTGCTCTCGCCAGTTTGTTCATCAGTTCCATAATAGCCGCAATTGCGGTATTGAAGGTCTGACGACGACCAATATCATCCGTGACTTTAGCGATAGTTTTGTGAACATCGCGGCGCAGTGCTTGTTGATCTTCGCTCAGCGCATCCACATTCAGAGCCGGAGCCTCGCCCTGAGACGTATGCTCATAGACCAGTTTCCAGACGCGTTTCAGGAAGCGGTTTGCGCCCTCTACGCCAGATTCCTGCCACTCCAGCGTCATATCCGCCGGAGAAGCAAACATCATGAACAGACGCACGGTATCTGCACCGTAGCGTTCCACCATAACCTGTGGGTCGATCCCGTTGTTCTTGGACTTCGACATTTTGCTCATGCCGGTATACACCAGCTCATGACCTGCCGCGTCTTTTGCTTTAACGATACGCCCTTTCTCGTCGCGCTCGACAATCGCATCAACCGGAGATACCCAGTTACGTTCGCCATTTTCGCCGACATAGTAGAATGCATCTGCCAGAACCATGCCCTGACACAGCAGCTGTTTGGCTGGCTCATCAGAGTTCACCAGGCCCGCATCACGCATCAGCTTGTGGAAGAAGCGGAAGTAGAGCAGGTGCATGATGGCGTGTTCGATACCGCCGATGTAAATATCAACCGGCAGCCAGTAGTTAGCGGCTTTAGAGTCCAGCATGCCTTCCTGATACTGTGGGCAGGTGTAGCGCGCGTAATACCAGGAGGATTCCATAAAGGTATCGAAAGTATCGGTTTCACGCAGGGCTGGCTGGCCGTTAACGGTGGTTTTTGCCCACTCAGGATCGGCTTTAATCGGGCTGCTGATCCCATCCATCACCACATCTTCCGGCAGAATAACCGGCAGCTGATCTTCAGGCGTTGGGATAACCGTACCGTCTTCCAGCGTCACCATTGGAATCGGCGCACCCCAGTAACGCTGACGGGAAACACCCCAGTCGCGCAGACGATAGTTCACTTTACGCTCGCCGACGCCCAGCGCGGCCAGTTTGTCAGCGATAGCGTTGAAGCCGTCTTCGAAGCTCAGGCCGCTAAATTCGCCAGAGTTAAACAGCGTGCCTTTTTCGGTCAGCGCCTGCTCGGACAGATCCGGCTCGGAGCCGTCGGCGGCCAGAATAACAGGCTTGATGTTCAGGCCATATTTGGTCGCGAATTCATAATCACGCTGATCGTGACCCGGAACCGCCATCACTGCGCCAGTGCCGTATTCCATCAGCACGAAGTTAGCAGCCCAGACGGGAACGGCTTCACCGGTCAGCGGGTGAATGGCATTAAAGCCCGTCGCGACGCCTTTTTTCTCCATCGTCGCCATCTCGGCTTCGGCCACTTTGGTGTTGCGGCACTCGTCGATGAAGGCCGCCAGCTCAGGGTTGGTCGCAGCCGCCTGCTGTGCCAGCGGATGACCTGCAGCCACGGCCAGGTAAGTGGCACCCATGAAGGTATCTGGACGCGTGGTATAAACGGTCAGCTTCTGATCGGCGTTCTCAACGTCAAAAGTGATCTCGACGCCTTCGGAGCGACCGATCCAGTTGCGCTGCATGGTTTTAACGGTATCGGGCCAGTGGTCCAGATTATCCAGGTCACGCAGAAGTTCGTCAGCGTAAGCGGTGATTTTGATGAACCACTGCGGGATCTCTTTACGCTCAACTTTGGTATCACAGCGCCAGCAGCAGCCGTCGATAACCTGCTCGTTCGCGAGAACCGTCTGATCGTTCGGACACCAGTTAACGGCGGAAGTCTTCTTATACACCAGGCCTTTTTTATACAGCTCGGTGAAGAATTTCTGCTCCCAGCGATAGTATTCCGGCGTACAAGTCGCCAGCTCACGGCTCCAGTCATAGCCAAAGCCCAGCATTTTAAGCTGGTTTTTCATGTAGGCGATGTTGTCGTAAGTCCACGGCGCAGGCGCAGTCTTATTTTTTACTGCTGCGCCTTCAGCGGGCAGACCAAACGCATCCCAGCCAATAGGCTGCAGGACGTTTTTACCCAGCATACGCTGGTAGCGTGCAATCACATCACCGATGGTGTAGTTACGCACGTGGCCCATGTGTAGTCGACCAGAAGGATAGGGAAGCATCGACAGGCAGTAATACTTCTCTTTGCTCTCGTCTTCAGTGACTTCGAAGGTACGCTTCTCGTCCCAGTGTTGCTGGACTTTTGATTCTATCTCTTCCGGGCGGTATTGCTCTTGCATGGCAGCCAGTGGTCCTGTTTTCAATACAGCTACAAACGTAGCCAATGGATGTGGTATTTCAGATCCGCATAGCATAGCCCAAACGCCCGCGTCAAAACAGCCTTTCGCACAAATGCCCTTTGCAGGAATTTACCGGCTCTGTGGCTGACCTGACAAAGCGTCGGCAAAATAACGTCTATTATTAGAAGTAGTTACTTACCCGGGAGGCGAATGGATGAACAAGGTTGCTCAATTTTACCGCGAACTGGTTGCCACACTGACGGAACGTCTGCGTAATGGGGAGCGTGATATCGACGCTCTGGTCGCGCAGGCGCGGGCGCGGGTGGTGCAAACGGGTGAGTTAACGCGCACCGAAGTCGAAGAGGTGACGCGGGCTGTGCGACGCGACCTGGAGGAGTTTGCGCGTAGCTACGAAGAGAGCCAGGACGAGGTCACCGACAGCGTATTTATGCGGGTGATTAAAGAGAGTCTTTGGCAGGAGCTGGCTGATATCACCGATAAAACGCAGCTCGAATGGCGCGAGGTTTTTCAGGATCTCAACCATCACGGCGTGTATCACAGTGGTGAAGTGGTAGGGCTGGGCAATCTGGTATGTGAAAACTGTCATTTCCATCTGGCGGTCTACACCCCTGACGTACTGCCGCGCTGCCCGAAATGCGGTCACGACCAGTTCCAGAGACGACCGTTCGAGCCCTAGGTAAAAGCAAAACGGTAACGTTAGTTGCCGTTTTTTGTGTTTGTTCCCTCTCCCCGTGGGAGAGGGTCAGGGTGAGGGCATCAGACCGCACAAGGTCAAAGCAAAACGGCAACGTCAGTTGCCGTTTTTTGTGTTTGTCCCCTCTCCCAGTGGGAGAGGGTTAGGGTGAGGGCATCAGACCGCACAAGGTCAAAGCAAAACGGTAACGTCAGTTGCCGTTTTTTGTGTTTGTTCCCTCTCCCTGTGGGAGAGGGTCAGGGTGAGGGCATCAGGCCGCACAAGGTCAAAGCAAAACGGTAACGCCAGTTGCCGTTTTTTGTGTTTGTCCCCTCTCCCCGTGGGAGAGGGTCAGGGTGAGGGCATCAGGCCGCACGATAGTATTCAAGTCTTTCCGCCAGCAAATCCACGAACGCTTCACGGTCGATGTCGACCATCAGCGTCGTATTCGGCTGATTACCTGTCAGGAAGTAATAGTCCACCACGGTCATCCCCTGGGTATATTTCCCCTGGGTCTCGACACCGACCCAACGATCGATAGTGGTAAAAATCTCCGGCTTCAGCAGCCAGGCGATGGTGCACGGATCGTGAAGCGGTGCGCCCTGGAAACCCCACTTCTCGGTTTTATGATACTCCATGAAGAAGTCGAGCAGCCCGGCAACGGCGGTGGCGACAGGGTTGCCTGCTGCACGAAAACGCTCGATGTCTTGCGCCATAATCTGGGCGCGATGTGTGACATCCAGGCCCGCCATCACAATCGGTAAGCCCGACTGGAAAACAATTTCGGCGGCTTCGGGATCGACAAAGATGTTGAATTCAGCCGATGGCGTCCAGTTTCCCGGTCCCATTGCGCCGCCCATCATCACGATCCGCGCGATTTTGCTGTGCAGTTCCGGATGGCTGTTCAGCAACAGCGCGACGTTAGTTTGCGGGCCTGTCGCAACCAGCGTAACAGGCTCGCGGCTTTCCCGCAGCACGCTGGCCATCAGCTCTACGGCGGTGCAGTTTTGCGGCGCAAACCCCGGCTCAGGCAACTCGGGGCCATCGAGACCACTTTCACCGTGGACGTTATCCGCAATAATCAGATCACGCATCAGCGGTTTTATTGCCCCGCCCGCGACCGAAATATCCGTGCGCTTAAGCAGCGTCAGCATGCGCAGCACATTGCGTAGCGTTTTATCGGGCGTCTGGTTTCCGGCGGAAGAGGTCACGGCTTTCAGATCTAATTCTGGTGAAGCAAGGGCAAGAACGAGGGCGATAGCGTCATCATGACCGGGATCGCAATCGAGAATAATGGGCAGGGCCATAGTGTGCTCCTTTTGGGCGTTATTTTGTGACAAGGTTAACGCTGTAGGGTGAAGCAGACGAGGAGCAGAGGGATAAAACGTGAAGCGGTGCGCAATCCGAAGATTGCGCACCGGCTTGATTAATGCAGGATTTTCGCCAGGAAGTCTTTGGCGCGATCGGATTGTGGGTTAGCGAAGAAATCTTCTTTCGGCGAGTCTTCGACAATTTTCCCTTCGTCCATAAAGATCACGCGGTTTGCCACTTTACGGGCGAAGCCCATCTCGTGCGTGACCACCATCATGGTCATCCCTTCGTGGGCCAGTTCAACCATGACATCCAGCACTTCGTTGATCATCTCAGGATCGAGAGCGGAAGTGGGCTCATCAAACAGCATGGCGATCGGGTCCATACAAAGAGCACGAGCGATGGCGACGCGCTGCTGCTGACCGCCGGAAAGCTGCGCCGGGAACTTATCCGCGTGAGCCGACAGCCCCACGCGTTCCAGCAGTTTTAAGCCTTTTTCCCGCGCCGCTTTTTTGTCGCGTTTCAGCACTTTAACCTGCGCCAGCGTCAGGTTCTCGATAATCGACAGATGCGGGAACAGCTCAAAGTGCTGGAACACCATCCCGACGTGCGAACGCAGTTTCGCCAGATCGGTTTTTTTGTCGTTCACTTTAGTGCCATCGACGACAATCTCGCCTTTTTGCACGGGTTCGAGGCCATTGACGGTTTTGATCAGCGTCGATTTTCCGGAACCTGAAGGCCCGCATACGACGACCACTTCGCCTTTTTTGACTTCGGTAGAGCAGTCGGTCAGCACCTGAAAGTGCCCATACCATTTAGAAACATTTTTCAGGGAAATCATGAAACCGTCCTTTTCTTCAGCCAGCTGACCAACAGCGACGCGCTTAAACTAATTGCAAAATAAACCGCACCTGCGAACAGGATCATCTCGACCTGAGTACCGTCACGTTCACCGATGGTAGAGGCGGTACGGAAGAAGTCCGCAAGACTCAACACATACACCAGCGAAGTATCCTGGAAGAGAACAATGCCCTGCGTCAGCAGCAGCGGGACCATGGCGCGAAACGCCTGTGGCAGAATAATGAGCTTCATGGACTGCCAGTGGGTCATCCCCAGTGCCAGTGCGGCGCTCGATTGTCCACGGGAGATGCTCTGAATACCGGCACGAATGATCTCCGAATAGTAAGCCGCCTCAAACATCGAGAATGCCACCATCGCTGAGATCAGCCTGATGTCGGTTTTCGGCGACAGCCCCAGCACGTTTTGCAGCAGGCCGGGGACGATCAGGTAAAACCACAGCAGTACCATCACCAGCGGAATAGAGCGGAAAACGTTAACATAAGCCGTTGCGAACCAGGCGAAGGGTTTAAAGCTCGACAGGCGCATGACGGCGAGGATGGTGCCCCAGACAATACCAATGACGATCGCAATGGCGGTGATTTTTAACGTAATCACTAATCCTGCCATCAGGTATGGCATGGAGGGAACAATGGAACTCCAGTCAAACTCGTACATTATTTGCCCCCCAGATTGCCCGGCAGGCGAGTTTTGCGTTCAACCAGGTTCATCACCAGCATGATGAAAGCGTTTATCAGAACATAAGCAAGCGTAATCGCGGTGAACGATTCCCAGGCATGTGCGGAGTAATCCAGCAGCTTGCCCGCCTGTGCCGCCATATCGACCAGACCGATGGTGGAGGCGATGGCGGAGTTCTTCACCAGGTTCATCATCTCAGAGGTCATCGGTGGAACAATCACACGATAGGCGTTAGGCAGCAGGACATAGCGGTAGCTTTGCGGCAGCGTCAGACCCATCGCCAGGGCGGCGTTCTTTTGCCCGCGCGGAAGCGACTGAATGGCGGCACGAACCTGCTCGCAAACGCGCGCGGCGGTGAACAGGCCAAGGCAGAGCATTGAGGAGACAAAGAACTGGATATTCGGGTCCAGTTCCGATTTAAACCACATGCCGAGATTTTCCGGCAACAGTTCAGGCACGACCAGATACCACGTAAAGAACTGCACGATCAAAGGAACGTTACGGAACAGTTCAACGTACAGAGTACCAAGGGAAGAGAGAAAACGATTCGGCACGGTACGTAAAATACCGAACAGGGAACCGACCAGGAACGCGATAATCCAGGCCGTTATTGATAACGCAACGGTGACCTGAAAGCCGCTCCAAAGCCAGCCAAGATAGGTGGTGTTGCCGAACGGGGCTTGTTGCAGAAAAATGCCCCAGTTCCAGTCTATTGACATAATAAACTCCAGAAAAAAAAGGGTAGCAGCGCTACCCTCGAAGATTGGTGAGAAGCTCAATGTTCGCGCTGAGTGGGGAACGACCACTCAACGTATAGTCTGTCCGCGCTTCCCGACAATCGAGAGGGCAGGAGGTCCCGCCCCGAGTGGTTCTAATTAGTTAAGTGCTTTGTCGTTAGGTTCTTTGAACAGGGCTTTCATGTCGTCAGACAGTTCAAAGTTCATGTTGAGATTTTTTGGTGGAATCGGGTTCTTGAACCATTTGTCGAACCATTTTTCCGCTTCGCCGGAGGTTTGGGTCTGCGCGATGGTGTCATCGATCAGTTTTTTGAAGCCCGCGTCGTCTTTACGCAACATACAGCCGTAAGCTTCTTTCGACTGCGCCGTACCGACGATTTCCCAGTTGTCTGGTTTCTTCGCTTTAGCGCGTTCACCTGCCAGCAGTGCGTCATCCATCATGAACGCGACCGCGCGACCACTCTCCAGCGTACGGAAGGAGTCGCCGTGGTCTT
Organism: Lelliottia sp. CFBP8978; assembly: GCF_034046055.2. Classification (NCBI taxonomy): domain Bacteria; kingdom Pseudomonadati; phylum Pseudomonadota; class Gammaproteobacteria; order Enterobacterales; family Enterobacteriaceae; genus Lelliottia; species Lelliottia sp. CFBP8978. The sequence goes on from NZ_CM188253.1 coordinate 1,298,675, forward strand.
TCGCACTGATGATACGCATGTCCATTTTCTTCTCTTCGTTCAGCTTATGCAGCAGAACTTCGGAAGTGGTTCCTGACGTCACGACGACCGCTTTACCTTTCAGGTCAGCGAAATCTTTAATATCGCCGCCTTTTTTAGTCAGCAGACGCGTACCGACCACAAAGATGGTGTCGGAGAAGGCCGCTTGTTTCTGACGCTCAAGGTTATTCGTGGTAGAACCGCACTCAAAATCGAAAGTGCCGTTTTGCAGCAGTGGAATACGGTTTTGTGAGGTAATCGGAATCAGCTTCACCTGCAGGTCAGGTTTGTTCAGCTTTTTCTTCACCGCTTCTACGATTGCGTTGGAGTAATCCTGAGAGTAACCCACGACTTTTTGCGTGTTGTCGTAGTATGAGAACGGGACGGAAGATTCACGGTGGCCGACCACGATCACGCCATTTTTGGCAATCTTGTCGAGAGTGCTCCCGGCAGCCGGAGCGTCTTCAGCGTGAACGACGCTTGCGGACATCCCCATTACCAGCATTGCTGTGGCCAGTTTACGTAATTGCATACCCAACTCCTTTATTATCTGCGCCAATGACGCATTGATACCCATTGTGATGTTGTTATATCTCGCGCGATGCGAGTGCAGTGTTATGCAAGCTTGTTAACATTTAGTCTGGCTTAATGTAAAGATTTTGCTGCGTTATTGTTTATTTTTGCGAGGCGCGCCGCACCATTCAGAGGCAAAAATACCTGTCTGCACCGTTACGGTGCTACTGATGTGCCGTGGTGGTGCGACAAGGTTGCACGTTAAGCCAAACGACTGAATCTGTGATTTAACAAAGCAATAGACGTGCCAGAAATGAACCACACCCTGAAAGGGAAAAAGGGAAAAAGGGAAAAAGGGAAAAAGGGAAAAAGGGAAAAAGGGAAAAAGGGAGAAAGGGAGAAAGGGAGTAAGCGAGAAAGAGAGAAAGAGAGAAAGAGAGAAAGAGAGAAAGAGAGAAAGAGAGAAAGGCAAAGCAGGATGCGGCAAATGTGCGAGGACTATCCCCTCTCCCCTGTGGGGAGAGGGTTAGGGTGAGGGGTGAGAATTACTGACGACGCTGGCGCAGGCTCATGAGCAACGCGCCAAAACCAAACAGTGCCGTCAGGATCCACAGTGGCCAGTTACCCGTGCGGGCGTACGGCGTGAGGCCTGACGTAGGGGTGACTTTGGTGGTCAGCACCGAGCGGGTGAACTGCGGGAGCATGGCCTGAATTTCGCCCTGAGGGCCAATCACGGCGGTGATGCCGTTATTCGTGCTGCGCAATAACGGGCGAGCCAGTTCAAGCGAACGCATACGGGCCATCTGGAAGTGTTGCCACGGACCGATTGATTTTCCAAACCAGGCGTCATTCGAGATAGTCAGCAGATAATCCGTGTCCGCACGGAAGTTATCCCTTACCTGCTCGCCCAGAATGATTTCGTAGCAAATCGCCGGCGTCAGCGCAAAGCCATGCGCATGGAGCTGCGGCTGTACGTAAGGCCCCCGGCTGAAGGACGACATCGGCAAATCGAAGAACGGTGCCAGCGGACGCAGAATGGACTCCAGCGGCACAAACTCACCAAACGGGACCAGGTGATTTTTGTTGTAACGATTCGCTGATTCGTAGCTGTACGGGTTGTCTTTGCCGAGCGTGATAATGGTGTTGTAGGTGTCGTAACGGTTCTGCTTGTTCAGCCGCGCATCGACAATCCCGGTGATGAGTGTGCTGTTTTGCGCGCGCAGCAGGTCATCCATCATGCTCAGGAAACGCTGCTGGTTGATCTCCAGATCCGGAATCGCAGACTCCGGCCAGACGATCAGGCTGGATTTGCCCATCTCTTTTTGCGTCGCATCAAGATAGATTTTCAGCGTATTGATCAGTTGGTTCTCATCCCACTTCAGCGATTGCGGAATATTACCCTGCACCATTGAAACTTGCGTGGCGCGTTCAGGTTCAAGGGTGAACCACTGGATATAACGCAGCGGGAAGGGGAGGGCGAACAGCACCAGCGCGACGACCAGCGGTTTCCAGCAACGCTTGACCAGCGCCAGCACCAACAGGCCGCTCACCACCATCAGCAGGAAATTGATCGCCTCCACGCCCATGACGGGCGCCAGGCCTTTCAGCGGGCCATCAATCTGGCTGTATCCAAACTGCAGCCACGGGAAGCCGGTCAGCACCCAGCCGCGTAAGAATTCGGTGATTTGCCAGACAACCGGGGCGGCAATCGCGACGCGCAGCCAGGTTGTTTTTGGCCACAGGCGCGAAAGAATACCTGCGAACAGACCGGTATACAGGGAGAGATAGGCGGCCAGCAGCACCACCAGGAAAACGTTAACCGGGCCAGGCATTCCGCCAAACTGCGCAATACTGACGTAGACCCAGTTAATGCCGGAGCCAAACAGGCCAAGACCCCAGAAATAGCCGATGGCTGCAGCCTGAACCGGGCGACGATTAAGCGTCAGCCCTTGCAGACCCATCAGGGAGAGAAGCGCCGCAGGCCAGATATCGTAAGGGGAGAAAGCCAGCGTACCGCTGGCTCCGAGTAACAGCGCCAGCAGCAAACGGACGCGCTGGCGTTCAAGCAGTGGGGCAAATGCCATTTACATTAGTCTTCCAGTTTGGGCACCGGGGAATCGTCCGGCATTCTGACGTGAACCTGAATAATACGTCGACTATCGGCCATCGCGACCTTGAACTGGTAACCGTCAATATCAACGGATTCGCCGCGCGCAGGGAGATGTCCAAACGCCTGCATGACCAGACCCCCGATGGTGTCCACCTCTTCATCGCTGAAGTGGGTGCCGAAGGTGTCGTTGAAATCTTCAATAGAGGCCAACGCGCGCACGGTCCAGGTATGGCGACTCAGCTGACGGAATTCGATATCTTCTTCTTCATCGTATTCGTCTTCGATTTCACCCACGATCAGTTCGAGAATATCTTCGATCGTCACAAGGCCGGACACGCCGCCAAATTCATCGATAACAATTGCCATGTGGTAGCGTTGAGAACGGAACTCTTTCAGCATGCGATCAACACGCTTGCTTTCCGGTACAACCACCGCCTGGCGTAACACTTTTTCCATGCTGAAAGCTTCAGAATCGCTGCGCATAAACGGCAGCAGATCTTTCGCCATTAAAATCCCTTCAATGTGATCTTTATCTTCGCTGATAACCGGGAAACGCGAGTGGGCGGATTCGATGATGACATCGAGGCACTCGTCCAGCGTCTGGTTGCGTTTCAGGGTAATCATCTGCGAGCGGGGAATCATAATATCGCGGACGCGCTGGTCGGCGATGTCCATTACCCCTTCGAGCATTTCGCGCGTATCTTCGTCGATAAGATCGTTCTGCCCGGAATCACGAATCAGCTCCAGGAGTTCATCACGGTTTTTGGGTTCTCCGTGGAACAGCTGGCTCAGAATGAGGGAAAAGAATCCCTTTTTACTGGTTGTCGTGTCGCTACTGTGTGAATTGTCGTCGCTCATGGCGTTTGTTAAGGGTTCTCTTGTGAGTTTAATGCTCACCGCCGCAGGAATGATTCATCTGCGGCGGCATGGTAAGTCAGTACGCCAAACAGAGGCTTAACTGACTATTCTTTCTCGGCAATGTACGGATCCTCATAGCCCAGAGCAAGCATTATCTCTGTCTCAAGGGATTCCATCTCTTCCGCTTCTTCGTCTTCAATATGATCATAGCCAAGCAGGTGCAGACTGCCGTGTATCACCATGTGTGCCCAGTGCGCATCGAGCGGTTTTTCCTGCTCTTTTGCTTCCTGTTCAACCACCTGACGGCAGATGATCAAATCTCCCAGCAGCGGCATTTCGATGCCCGGCGGGGCTTCAAACGGGAAAGAAAGCACGTTGGTCGGCTTATCTTTGCCGCGATAGGTCAGGTTCAGCTCGTGGCTTTCTGCTTCGTCTACCAGGCGAATCGTGACTTCAGACTCTTCCTGAAACTGCGGGATCACCGCGTCCAGCCAGGTCTGAAACTGGCTTTCTTGCGGCAACCCGGCGTTGTCTTCACAGGCCAGTTGTAAATCGAGGATCACCTGACTCATTTATGCTCTTGCTCCTGGGCTTCACGTTTGCGTTCCGCTGCCTGTTGGTCTTTACGTTTCTGTTCTGCTTCTTCCCATGCTTCATAGGCGTTAACGATACGGGCAACCACCGGATGGCGCACCACGTCTTCGCTGTTGAAGAAGTTAAAGCTGATTTCGTCTACTTCTGCCAGCACTTCGATGGCATGACGCAGACCGGATTTGGTGCTGCGCGGCAGGTCGATCTGAGTGATATCGCCCGTAATAACCGCTTTCGAGTTAAAGCCGATACGCGTCAGGAACATTTTCATCTGTTCGATGGTGGTGTTCTGGCTCTCATCGAGGATGATAAAAGCGTCATTCAGCGTACGACCGCGCATGTAAGCCAGCGGCGCAACTTCGATGACGTTGCGTTCAATGAGCTTTTCCACTTTCTCAAAGCCCAGCATTTCAAACAGTGCGTCATACAGCGGGCGCAGGTAGGGGTCCACTTTCTGGCTTAAATCGCCGGGCAGAAAGCCCAGCTTCTCGCCGGCTTCTACCGCCGGGCGCGTCAGCAAAATACGACGAATATCCTGGCGTTCCAGCGCATCAACCGCCGCGGCCACCGCCAGATAGGTTTTCCCCGTCCCTGCCGGACCGACGCCGAAGGTAATGTCATGATCGAGAATATTGGCGATGTATTGTGCCTGGTTCGGCGTGCGCGGCTTAATGACGCCACGTTTGGTTTTAATGTGGATGGCTTTGCCGTATTCAGGCACGCTTTCTGCGCTCTGCTCCAGCACGCGCGCCTCTTTGATAGCGAGGTGGATCTGTTCAGGTTCAATATCCTGAGTCTCTCCGCGCATCGGGGCAGTATCGACATACAGACTGCGCAGAATATCCGCAGCCGCGTTGACGCAGATGGCGCGTCCGGTAAGTTTGAAGTGATTATCGCGACGATTGATTTCGATACCCAGACGTCGCTCCAGTTGTTTGATGTTGTCATCAAACGGCCCGCACAGGCTCAGCAGGCGAGCGTTGTCTGCTGGCTCAAGGGTAATTTCACGCGTTTCTGTGTTCAAACTTTTCCTCTTAATGTGTGTATTGCCGAATGGCGATATGCGCATCTGGCTTACAGACGAGTCGTCTTAACGAAATTATTCACGCCAGAGAATAAAGGCGCAAGCTTATGCTTGCATATTGGGGACCCCGAAGGGAATTACAAGGCCTGCCAGAAGAGCAGGCCTGAACGCATTAAGGCTGATAAACACCGACACCCAGGTCGTTTTCTTTACGTGTACGAGCGATAACGGACTCTGGCGTCTCGGCAATGCGCAGACCCATCTCCTCTTCGGTCCGCACCACTTTACCGCGCAGGGAGTTGGTGAGAACTTCAAGGATTTCGATATCGACAAACTTGCCGATCATGTCAGGCGTCCCTTCGAAGTTGACCACGCGGTTGTTCTCCGTACGGCCAGACAGCTGCATGAGACTTTTGCGAGAGGTGCCTTCTACGAGAATGCGTTGCGTGGTGCCCAGCATCCTACGACTCCAGGCCGTCACCTGCTGGTTGATGCGATCCTGCAGAATGGCGAGGCGCTGTTTTTTCTCTTCTTCCGGAACGTCATCCACCATATCGGCGGCTGGCGTACCCGGACGCGCAGAGAAGATGAAGCTATAGCTGGTATCGAAATTCACTTCGCCAATCAGCTTCATGGTGCGCGCAAAATCATCGGTCGTTTCGCCCGGGAAGCCGACAATAAAATCGGAGCTGATTTGAATATCCGGACGCGCTTCACGGAGTTTACGGATGATAGCTTTGTATTCCAGCACGGTATGGGTACGCCCCATCAGATTCAGCACGCGGTCGGAACCACACTGAACCGGCAGATGCAGGAAGCTCACCAGCTCTGGCGTGTCGCGATAAACATCAATAATGTCATCGGTAAATTCAATCGGATGGCTGGTGGTAAAGCGCACGCGGTCGATGCCGTCGATAGCGGCAACCAGACGCAGAAGTTCGGCGAATGAGCCGGTGGAGCCATCGTAGTTTTCACCACGCCATGCATTCACGTTCTGGCCGAGCAGATTCACTTCACGTACACCCTGCGCGGCGAGCTGGGCCACTTCGAACAGAATGTCATCGCAAGGGCGGCTGACTTCTTCACCGCGCGTATAAGGCACAACGCAGTAGGTGCAGTATTTGTTGCAGCCTTCCATGATGGATACGTACGCGCTTGGGCCGTCGGCACGCGGTTCCGGCAGGCGGTCAAATTTCTCGATTTCCGGGAAGCTGACGTCAACTACTGGGCTACGATCGCCGCGCACCGAGTTGATCATTTCCGGCAGGCGATGCAGTGTTTGCGGTCCAAAAACAATATCGACGTAATGGGCGCGGCTTCGAATCAGCTTGCCTTCTTGCGAGGCAACACAGCCACCCACGCCAATAATCAGGTCCGGGTTTTTCTTTTTAAGGAGTTTCCAGCGACCTAACAGGTGGAAGACTTTCTCCTGCGCTTTTTCACGGATTGAGCAGGTGTTAAGCAGCAGAACATCGGCTTCTTCTGCCACTTCAGTCAGTTGGTACCCGTGGGTTGCATTCAGCAGATCGGCCATCTTCGATGAATCGTATTCGTTCATCTGACAGCCCCAGGTTTTTATATGGAGTTTTTTAGTCATCGACTTGCTCAGGCTCAGGATTGCAAGCCGCATATTGTAATGCTTTGGTGGGGTTGTGACCAGTATGAAGGTTGGCAACCGCAAGGAGGAAAAAATCCGGTAAACTTAAGGGATTCTCTTATAAGGACTATTGACCATGGCAACCCAACAAACCGAAATCGCCGTTGTCGGCGGTGGAATGGTCGGCGGCGCACTGGCGCTTGGACTGGCCCAGCAGGGATTTCAGGTAACGGTCATTGAAAAAGCGGCTCCCCCCGCGTTTGATGACAACCAGCAGCCGGATGTGCGGATCTCAGCGATCAGCGCCGCATCGGTCGATCTGCTGCGAGGCCTGGGGGTGTGGGAGGCGATCCTGGCGATGCGCGCCCATCCGTATCGTCGACTGGAGACATGGGAGTGGGAAAATGCCCATGTGAAATTTGACGCCGCCGAGCTTAAGCTACCGCTTCTGGGCTACATGGTAGAAAACAATGTTCTGCAATTAGCGCTATGGCAGGCGCTGGAGGCGCATGACAACGTGACGCTGCGCGTCCCCGCTTCGCTGAAGGCGCTGCATCGCCATGAGAGCGGTCATTTGCTTGAGCTGGATGATGGTGACGAGCTGGCGGTGAAGCTGGTGGTGGGAGCGGACGGCGCCAGTTCGCAGGTTCGTCAGATGGCGGGAATTGGCATCCACGCCTGGCAATATGACCAGGCTTGCATGCTGATTACCGTGAAATGTGAAAATGACCCCGGCGACAGCACCTGGCAGCACTTTACTCCTCACGGACCTCATGCTTTTTTACCGCTGTTTGATCGCTGGGCTTCGCTGGTGTGGTACGACACCCCGGCGCGGATTCGCCAGCTACAGGGGTTGTCGATGGCGCAGTTGCAGCATGAAATAGACAAACATTTCCCGGCTCGCCTGGGCAAAGTGACTCCGGTGGCGGCCGGGGGATTCCCGTTAACGCGTCGGCACGCCCTGCAATATGCCCGTCAAGGACTGGCGCTGGTGGGTGATGCGGCACATACCATTCATCCGCTTGCCGGGCAGGGGGTAAATCTGGGCTATCGTGACGTTGACGCTCTGCTGGATGTGATGAGTCGTGCGCGCGAGCAGGCAGAACCCTGGGCGAGCGCCGCAGTGCTCAAGCGCTATCAGATGCGTCGTATGGCGGATAATTTTGTTATGCAGTCCGGTATGGATCTCTTTTACGCGGGATTCAGTAATGATATCGGCCCGATACGCATTCTGCGCAATATCGGCCTGATGGCGGCGGAGCGGGCGGGTGTTTTGAAGCGGCAGGCACTGAAATACGCGTTAGGTCTCTAGACCTGAAACGGCCTGATTTCTGTCCCTCGCTCTTTTTTGGTGAGGGCAGGAACCGGACCAGACCGATAAAGCACAAAAACAAAAAAGCCCGCAGAGCGGGCTTTTTTGTTACTAAGTGGCTGGGGTGCAGGGATTCGAACCCCGGAATGCTGGTATCAGAAACCAGAGCCTTACCGCTTGGCGACACCCCAATTGTTGCGTTAAACAAAACAGTATAACGACTTTTTAAAAATTGGCTGGGGTACGAGGATTCGAACCTCGGAATGCTGGTATCAGAAACCAGAGCCTTACCGCTTGGCGATACCCCAACAATTCTTTCTGGGTTGACCGATAACTCGATCTGTCCCTAATTTGGTGGCTACGACGGGATTCGAACCTGTGACCCCATCATTATGAGTGATGTGCTCTAACCAACTGAGCTACGTAGCCAAACTACATTCTTCGATGGCTGGGGTACCTGGATTCGAACCAGGGAATGCCGGTATCAAAAACCGGTGCCTTACCGCTTGGCGATACCCCAATACCGCGGAGAACCGCAAATCGAAGAAAATGGCTGGGGTACCTGGATTCGAACCAGGGAATGCCGGTATCAAAAACCGGTGCCTTACCGCTTGGCGATACCCCATCCGTGCAACGCGGACCTGGAAATGGTGCGGGAGGCGAGACTTGAACTCGCACACCTTGCGGCGCCAGAACCTAAATCTGGTGCGTCTACCAATTTCGCCACTCCCGCAAAAAGATGGTGGCTACGACGGGATTCGAACCTGTGACCCCATCATTATGAGTGATGTGCTCTAACCAACTGAGCTACGTAGCCATCTTTTTTCGCGTTACCTTATCGGCGTTGCGGGGCGCATTATGCGTATAGAGCTTTGCAGCGTCAATATCTTTTTCAACGAAAATGGCCGGAATGTGACTGTTTGGTTAGGTTGCGAACAGCGTGACCGAATATTCGGCAATTATTGGTTATTAATCGCTTTTGTCCAGAAAAACACGAGGCCAAAAAAAGGCCCCGAAGGGCCTGTTTACGATCGTCTCGATCATTTGTAGGCGGACTGGTGGACACCCACTGCGCGTCCTGAAGGATCGTTCATGGATTTGAACGATTCGTCCCACTCAATGGCTTTAGCCGAAGAGCAGGCCACCGATGGACCGCCTGGAACACATTCCGCTGCGCTTGGGACCGGGAAGAGCTCTTCGAAGATTTCACGGTACAGATAGGCTTCTTTAGAGCCCGGCGTGTTGTACGGGAAGCGGAAGCTGGCCGTTTCCATTTGTTGATCGGAAACCTGTTTTGCTGCCACCTCTTTCAGGGTGTCGATCCAGCTGTAGCCCACACCGTCAGAGAACTGCTCTTTCTGACGCCATGCCACGCTTGCGGGCAGGTAAGATTCAAAACATTCACGCAGGATATGTTTTTCCATTTTGCCGTTGCCGCACATTTTGTCCTGCGGGTTGATACGCATCGCCACGTCGAGGAATTTCTTATCCAGGAACGGAACGCGGGCTTCGACGCCCCATGCTGACATCGCTTTGTTGGCGCGCGCGCAGTCAAACATATGCAGTGCCTGCAGTTTACGCACCGTCTCTTCGTGCAGCTCTTTGGCGTTCGGCGCTTTGTGGAAATAGAGATAACCGCCGAAGACTTCGTCAGAACCTTCACCTGACAGTACCATTTTGATGCCCATCGCCTTGATTTTACGCGACATCAGATACATAGGCGTTGAGGCACGGATCGTTGTCACATCATAGGTTTCAATGTGATAGATAACGTCGCGGATCGCATCCAGCCCTTCCTGCACGGTAAAGTGAATCTCGTGGTGAACCGTACCCAGATGGTTTGCCACTTCCTGCGCGGCTTTCAGATCCGGTGCACCTTCCAGGCCCACGGCGAAGGAGTGCAGCTGCGGCCACCAGGCTTCAGAACGTTCGTCATCTTCAACACGACGTGCCGCGAATTTTTTCGTGATAGCGGAAATCACCGATGAATCCAGGCCACCAGAAAGCAACACGCCATAAGGCACGTCGGACATCAGGTGACTTTTTACGGAATCTTCCAGTGCCTGGCGCAGCTCCGCTTTGTCGGTGACGTTATCTTTCACCGCGTCGAAATCGAACCAGTCACGCTGGTAATACTGGCGGATTTCTCCGTCTTTGCTCCACAGGTAGCTGCCAGCCGGGAACTCTTTGATGGTGCGGCAAACGGGCACCAGCGCTTTCATCTCAGAGGCAACGTAGAAGTTACCGTGCTCGTCGTGACCCATATACAGCGGAATAATACCGATGTGGTCGCGACCAATCAGCCAGGCGTCTTTTTCGCTATCGTAGAGAACAAAAGCAAACATGCCCTGCAGTTCGTCGAGGAATTCCGCGCCTTTTTCCTGATACAGTGCGAGGATCACTTCGCAGTCAGAACCGGTCTGGAAGGCGTAACGATCGCCATACTCAGCGCGCAGTGCCTGATGGTTGTAAATTTCACCGTTGACGGCCAGCGCGTGGGTTTTTTTATCGTTATACAGTGGCTGAGCACCCGCGTTGACATCGACAATCGACAGACGTTCATGAGCCAGAATCGCTTTATCGCTGGCGTAAACGCCTGACCAGTCCGGGCCGCGATGGCGCATCAGGCGAGAGAGTTCCAGTGCCTTTTTACGCAGTTCGCCCGCGTCAGTTTTAATATCCAGTACGCCAAAAATTGAACACATAACCTTCTCCGTTAACCCTGTTGCATTGTGATGTTGCTTGCTTATGAAAATGCCGCAAAGGGGAGGGGCGCGCAAGGTTTTTACGGGGTAAAAAGCAAAAAGTGCAATGACGATTGTTGAATGTTGAAAAATGAGTACGTCGTGAGCTGTTTTATTGATGATTGTTCAAAATATTGAGGGTTTTATTAGATGGCGTTGCTTTTATCAGGGCCTGAAATGAAAAACCACGCCCTGAGGCGTGGTTGAATATCAGATAACATCAATTTCTGCGACGGAGGGATAGATCCAGCTCGGTCGGAACGGCATGGCATCAATATCATCAATGGTAGATACCCCCGAAAGGACGAGGATTGTCTCAAGTCCGGCCTGGAAACCGGCCAGAATATCGGTGCGCAGATTATCGCCGACAATGATCGTTTGCTCAGAGTGCGCCTGCATTTTGTTAAGCGCAGCGCGGATGATCCACGGGCTGGGTTTACCCACCACAAAAGGTTTGCGGCCTGAAATTTTCTCGATACCCGCACAGAGCGCGCCGCATGCCGGATAATAACCACGGCCATGGGTATCCGGGTTGGTGGCAATAAAACGCGCGCCATTTGCCACAAAGTAGGCGGCTTTGTGCATCATTTCCCAGTTAAAAGAGCGCGTCTCGCCGACGATCACAAAATCCGGATTTACATCGGTGATTGTAAAACCGGCTTTATACAGTTCGTGAATTAATGCGCCTTCACCCACGACATACGCTTTTTTCCCTTCCTGACGTTTCAGAAAGTCGGCGGTGGCCATCGCGGAGGTGTAAAACACGCTGTCCGGGACATCGACCCCGGCGGTCGCAAAACGGTTTGCCAGATCTTGCCCGGTCTGTGACGGATAGTTAGTCAGCAGAACCAGCGGCATTCCCTTTTCCAGGATTCGGTTCAGAAACTCAGCGGCACCGGGCACAGCCACGTTATCGTGCATCAGCACGCCGTCAATATCACAAATCACATTCTGAATGGTCATGAACTACCTGGCATCTCGGTAAAAAGAAGGCGTCACTATAAATGGCTCTTAGCTTTCCAGCAAACGCTGGAGCAACAGACCGTTAAGCATGGCGCGTTTCACGAGCGCAAAAGCGCCAATTGCGGAGCGGTGGTCCAGCGTCGAGCGTACCACCGGCAGATTCTGGCGGAAGGCTTTTAACGCCTGGGTATTAATGCAGCCTTCGATGGCCGGCAGAAGCACTTTTTCTGCTTCGATAATCTCGCCAGCGATCACCACTTTTTGGGGGTTAAAGAGGTTGATAGCGATAGCAATAGTTTTACCCAGATGGCGCCCTACCTGTTCGATCACTTCGCAGGCCAGCGCATCGCCTTTGTTCGCGGCTTTGCAAATGGTTTGGATCTTACAATCTTCGAGGGTAATGCGGCTTTGATAGCCCTGCTCAAGCAAATGGCGGACCCGCTGTTCAATCGCGGCGTTGGCAGCGACGGTTTCCAGACAGCCAAAGTTACCGCAGTGACAACGCTCGCCGAGGGGATCAACCTGAATATGGCCAATCTCGCCAACGTTGCCGTTACGACCGATAAAGATCCGCCCGTTAGAGATAATGCCCGCCCCCGTTCCCCGATGCACGCGCACCAGAATAGAGTCTTCGCAGTCCTGACTCGCACCAAAATAGTGCTCCGCCAGCGCCAGACTACGGATATCGTGGCCGACGTAACAGGTGACGTTGAACCGTTTTTCCAGTGCGCCGACGAGCCCCCAGTTCTCAACCTGAATGTGCGGCATATAGCGAATCACGCCGCTTTCGGGGTCAACCAACCCTGGCAGGATCACGGAAATGGCAATCAGCTCGCGGATTTTACGCTGGCAGTGCTCAATAAACTGCGCAATGGTATTGAGTAGCGCATGCTCAAGCGTCTCTTGTGTCCGCTCGGGCAGAGGGTAGTGCTCTTCAGCAATGACTTTGCTGCTGAGATCGTACAGGGTGAGCGTGGTGTCATGGCGACCAAGACGCACGCCGATAGCGTGAAAATTGCGGGTCTCGGTAATAATGGAGATGGCGCGACGGCCTCCGGTAGAGGCCTGCTGATCGACTTCTTTGATCAGGCCGCGCTCAATAAGCTGACGTGTGATTTTAGTCACACTGGCGGGGGCAAGCTGGCTCTGTTCGGCAATCTGAATGCGCGAGATGGGACCGTGCTGGTCAATCAGGCGATAAACGGCCGCACTGTTAAGTTGTTTAACGAGGTCAACATTACCAATTTGAGCTTGTCCGACAGATGTCATACTTTTACTTACTCAGTGACGACCTCGTTACCATTAACGATGGTCTTAATAATTTTATAATCGTGCGTGAAGGCGGTCAGGTTGGCAACCATGCCCGGCGCAATGCCGCCCAGTTGTTTGTCCACACCTATCGCGCGAGCCGGGTAGAGCGTTGCCATGCGCAGCACTTCATCCAGCGCAATGCCGCAATGTTCAACCAGGTTGCGTACCCCTTCGATCATGGTCAGGGCTGAACCACTCAGCGTACCATTCTCATCCACACACAGCCCATTGCGGTAGTATATTGTTTTACCAGCAAAAATGAACTGTTCAATATTCGCCCCTGCCGGTGCGGTGGCATCCGTGACCAGGCACAGTTTATCGCCCTTCAGACGTTTTGCATTGCGGATGTTGGTGTAATCCACATGCAGGCCATCAGCGATAATGCCGCAGTAGACATCCGGTGCATCCAGAATCGCCCCGACCAGACCCGGTTCGCGGCCAGTGATGTACGGCATCGCGTTATAAAGATGGGTCGCAAAGGTAATGCCTGCGCGGAAACCGGTTTTGGCTTCTTGTTGGGTCGCATTGGAGTGACCCGCAGAAACGACAATACCTGCTGCTGCCAGTTTGCTGATAACTTCCGGCCCGGTCATTTCAGGGGCCAGCGTCACTTTGGTGATCACGTCCGCATTTGCACACATGAAATCAACCAGCTCGGCATCAGGTTTACGCACGAAATCGGGATTATGCGTCCCTTTTTTAACGATGTTCAGCCACGGGCCTTCAAGGTGTAAGCCCAGCGCCTGGTGTGGGTATTTTGCCAGGTATTCACGCATCACGCGGATACCTTGTTTCATCAGACTGTCGCTGGTGGTAATCAGCGTGGGCAGATAGCTGGTGCAGCCCGATTTCTCATTGGCTTTTTGCATGATCTCCAGCGTTTCTACCGTGACCGCCTCGGCAGTGTCATTAAACTGCACGCCGCCGCAGCCGTTCAGCTGAACGTCGATAAAACCGGGGGAGAGAGTTGCTCCATTGAGTGAGTGCTGTTCAATCTCTGGCGGCAATTCAGCCATTGGACAGACACGTTCAATCAGGCCATTGGCGATAACAATCGCATGGTCATCCAGAATTTCATGGCCGGTATAAATCCGACCGTGGGTTAAAGCGTACATAACGACCCCCGGTTAAAAAAATCGACCGCCTCTCAAAAGAGACGGTTATTCAATTACAGACCTTTAATGTTTTCAGCTTCTAACTCGTTGAAGTATTTCAGCGTCTTCACTTTCAGTTCCATTGTGGACGGCTCATCGCATACCACAACCGCTTTCGGATGCAGCTGCAGACAGCTGATGGTCCACATGTGGTTAACGTTGCCTTCAACGGCAGCCTGAAGCGCCTGGGCTTTAACATTACCCAGCACCAGAATCATCACTTCTTCGGCATCCAGCAGCGTGCCCACGCCAACGGTCAGCGCATACTTAGGCACCAGGCTTACATCGCCGTCGAAGAAGCGGGAGTTTGCCACGCGGGTGTCATGCGTCAGCGTTTTAATGCGGGTACGAGAGGCCAGAGAAGAAGCGGGTTCGTTGAACGCGATGTGACCGTCGTTACCCACGCCACCCATAAACAGGTGAATTTTGCCATACGCACGGATTTTTTCTTCGTAATGACGGCATTCTGCGTCAATATCAGGCGCGTTGCCATCCAGCAGATTAATATTTTCAGCTGGAATATCAACGTGATCAAAGAAATTACGGTGCATGAAGCTATGGTAGCTTTCTGGATGCTCTTTTGGCAGGCCGACGTATTCGTCCATGTTGAAGGTCACAACATGTTTAAAGCTAACCTGGCCCGCTTTATGCATTTCGACCAGAGCTTTGTACGCGGTCAGCGGTGTTCCGCCGGTAGGAAGGCCGAGAACGAAAGGACGATCGGCGGTAGGTTTGAACGCATTAATGCGGTTAACGATGTGGCGAGCGGCCCATTTACCGACTTGTTCAGCTGTTGCCAGGGGAATCAGTCTCATTGTTCACCTCTAAGTTAAAGTAAAAAGTGGGCGGATGGTGTACCTGACCTGAAGTAAGCGTAACCTGGATCACGTGAGGCAGGGTCATTCCGACTTGATTTTTTGAATGATAAAATAAGTTTTCACTGTTAGCCAGTGGAAGGGAGGGTTATTAACGATATTTGGTGACAAAACTCACAAAAAGTATGCTTTTAATTTGCGATACGAATTAATTTTTCACACACTCAGAATGCCAGTGATTCATCAACTGTATACATAAGTTAGTGACACAATAAAAAACAGCTGAGAACGTGCCTTAAACGGGGTCTCATAGGGGGAAGAAAGTGAGTATTCTAGGTTATTTACAAAAGGTTGGCCGCGCACTGATGGTGCCGGTTGCCACGCTGCCAGCGGCAGCAATACTAATGGGTGTCGGTTACTGGATTGACCCGGTGAGCTGGGGGGGAGACAACGCCCTCGCGGCGCTGTTTATCAAATCCGGTGCTGCCATTATCGACAACATGTCTGTACTGTTTGCGATTGGTGTCGCATACGGTATGTCCAAAGATAAAGATGGCGCAGCAGCATTGACCGGTTTTGTGGGCTTCCTCGTGTTGACCACGCTCTGTTCTCCGGCCGCGGTTGCCATGATCCAGAAGATCCCGGTAGACCAGGTGCCTGCCGCGTTCGGTAAGATCAGCAACCAGTTCGTCGGTATCCTTGTCGGTATCATCTCTGCGGAACTGTACAACCGCTTCAGTGGCGTTGAGCTACCGAAGGCGCTGTCGTTCTTCAGCGGTCGTCGTCTGGTGCCGATTCTGACCTCCTTCGTGATGATCGCCGTGGCGTTCATTCTGATGTACGTCTGGCCGGTGATCTTCGACGGTCTGGTGAACTTCGGTGAACACATCCAGAAACTCGGCTCTGCGGGGGCGGGGATCTACGCGTTCTTCAACCGTCTGCTGATCCCTGTCGGCCTGCATCACGCGCTGAACTCTGTGTTCTGGTTTGACGTTGCGGGTATTAACGATATCCCTAACTTCCTCGGCGGCGCACAGTCCATCGAAGCAGGTAAAGCGGTTGTCGGTATCACCGGTCGTTACCAGGCGGGCTTCTTCCCGATTATGATGTTCGGTCTGCCGGGTGCAGCGCTGGCCATCTACCACTGCGCACGTCCAGAGAATAAAGCAAAAGTGCTGGGTATCATGATGGCGGGCGCATTCGCGGCCTTCTTCACCGGTATCACCGAGCCGCTGGAATTCTCCTTCATGTTCGTGGCTCCGGTTCTGTACGTGATCCACGCAGTGCTGACCGGTATCTCCGTATTCATCGCCGCATCGATGCACTGGATTGCAGGCTTCGGCTTCAGTGCGGGTCTGGTGGATATGGTGCTTTCTTCCCGTAACCCGCTGGCCACTCACTGGTGGATGCTGATCCCTCAGGGTCTGGTGTTCTTCGTTATCTACTATGTGGTGTTCCGTTTCACTATCACCAAATTCAACCTGATGACTCCGGGTCGCGAACTGGCTGTTGCCGGCAGCGAAGCAGATGGTCAGGACATGAACGTGAGCGGCGACAAAGAGCAGGACGTAGCCGGTCTGGCGCGTCAGTACATTGCCGCTGTGGGTGGCTCTGCTAACCTCACCGGTATCGACGCGTGTATCACTCGTCTGCGTCTGAACGTGAAAGATTCTTCCCTGGTAAACGAAGCACTGGCAAAACGCCTGGGCGCATCTGGTGTGATTCGTCTGAACAAAACCAGCGTGCAGATTATCGTGGGCTTCGTGGCGGAAAAAATCGCTAACGCCATGAAAACCACCGGCCCGGTGGCCGCAGCAGAAGCCGCTCCGGTAGCCGCTGCGCCGGTAACCGCAAAACCGCAGGCCGTTCCAAACGCGACCACCATCGCCGCGCTGGTCTCTCCAGTCACCGGTGAAGTGGTTGCGCTGGAGCAGGTCCCTGACGAAGCGTTCGCCAGCAAAGCGGTCGGTGACGGCGTAGCAGTGAAACCAACGGAAAAAACCGTCGTTTCCCCTGCGGCCGGGACTATCGTGAAGATCTTCAACACCAACCACGCGTTCTGCCTGGAAACTGAAAAAGGCGCGGAGATCGTGGTCCACATGGGCATTGATACTGTTGCTCTGGGTGGCAAAGGCTTCACGCGTCTGGTTGAAGAAGGTGCCGAAGTGGTCGCAGGTCAGCCGATTCTGGAAATGGATCTGGATTTCCTCAACGCTAACGCACGCTCCATGATAAGCCCGGTTGTCTGCAGCAATATCGACGATTTCAGCGGCCTGGTCATTCAGGCACAGGGTCAGGTTGTTGCAGGTCAGACCCCGCTGTATGAGATTAAAGGCAAGTAATCGCTCCTGAGTAGAGTCAATGCCTTAAGCGGCGGGGGATAACCTCCGCCGTTTTTTTTGCGTCAGCTGGCCCCCTATTTCTGGCAAAGTTATTTTTTGCGTAACTAAAGGTTGTCACTACGCCTGGCTTATAAGATCATATGCCGTTATACGTTGTTTACGCTTTGAGGAACCCACGATGAGTGAGGCTGAAGCCCGCCCGAGTAACTTTATTCGCCAGATCATTGATGAAGATTTGGCCAGTGGTAAGCACACCACAGTTCATACCCGTTTCCCGCCGGAGCCAAATGGCTACCTGCATATCGGTCACGCGAAATCTATCTGCCTGAACTTCGGCATCGCGCAAGATTACCAGGGCCAGTGCAACCTGCGTTTCGATGACACCAACCCGGTGAAAGAAGACATCGAATACGTTGAGTCGATTAAGAACGACGTGCAATGGTTAGGCTTCAGCTGGTCTGGCGATATTTGCTACTCATCGGATTATTTCGACAAGCTGCATGAGTACGCAATTGAGCTGATTAACAAAGGCCTGGCCTACGTTGATGAGCTGTCTGCCGACGAGATCCGCGAATATCGTGGCTCACTGACTGCGCCGGGTAAAAACAGCCCGTTCCGCGATCGCTCGGTTGCTGAAAACCTTGAGCTGTTCGAAAAAATGCGTGCGGGTGGTTTCGAAGAAGGCAAAGCCTGTCTGCGTGCCAAAATCGACATGGCGTCGCCATTCATCGTGATGCGCGATCCGGTGCTGTACCGCATCAAATTTGCGGAACACCACCAGACGGGCAACAAGTGGTGCATCTACCCGATGTACGACTTCACCCACTGCATCAGCGATGCGCTGGAAGGCATAACGCACTCCCTGTGTACGCTGGAATTCCAGGACAACCGTCGTCTGTACGACTGGGTGCTGGATAACATCACCATTCCTGTGCATCCGCGTCAGTACGAGTTCTCTCGTCTGAATCTGGAGTACACCGTGATGTCCAAGCGTAAGCTGAACCTGCTGGTCACTGACAAGCACGTTGAGGGCTGGGATGACCCACGCATGCCGACCATCTCCGGTCTGCGTCGTCGTGGTTACACCGCCGCGTCTATCCGCGAGTTCATCAAACGTATCGGCGTGACCAAACAGGACAACACCATCGAGATGGCCTCGCTGGAATCGTGCATTCGCGAAGATCTGAACGAAAATGCCCCGCGCGCAATGGCGGTTATCGATCCGGTAAAACTGGTTATCGAAAACTACCCGCAGGGTGAAAGCGAGCAGGTCACTATGCCTAACCATCCGAACAAACCGGAAATGGGCAGCCGTGAAGTACCGTTTAGCGCGGAGATCTGGATCGACCGTGCTGACTTCCGCGAAGAGGCGAACAAGCAGTACAAGCGTCTGGTTCTGGGCAAAGAAGTGCGTCTGCGCAACGCGTATGTGATTAAAGCCGAACGTGTCGAAAAAGACGCCGAAGGCAATATCACCACCATTTTCTGCAGCTACGATGCCGACACGCTGAGTAAAGACCCAGCCGATGGCCGCAAAGTGAAGGGCGTCATTCACTGGGTGAGCGCAGCACACGCGCTGCCGGTTGAAATCCGTCTCTACGATCGTCTGTTCAGCGTACCGAATCCTGGCGCTGCTGATGATTTCCTGGCGACCATCAATCAGGAATCGCTGGTGATCAAACAGGGCTACGCCGAACCGTCCCTGAAAAACGCTGAAACCGGTAAAGCGTACCAGTTTGAGCGTGAAGGCTATTTCTGCCTCGACAGCCGTTATGCAACCGCTACCAAACTGGTATTTAACCGTACCGTTGGGCTGCGTGACACATGGGCTAAAACGGGCGAGTAAGCCAGGTCAATGAGAGACAAACGCCGCTGCCAGCGGCGTTTTTTTTGCTTATCGATCATGTTGTTACTTTGTTGGGCTGTTTCTTCGTAAAAATAGCGGGTCAATCAGCTGCTACTTATTTTTTAAAATAAAGTTAAGATCGAAAATAAATAAGCGAAATGAAAGCGTGTAAGCGTTATCAATTTATATTAATTAATGAATTTAAACGGTTTTTCTCTCCTTAGTTCCGCTATCTGCAATATGTTACAAATCACTACCAATTATGTGCACTTCGTCATAATCCTGCATTTTGCCTGCTAAAAATCATTGATAATTCGCGTCGCGAAAAATAGTCTAAAGACGGTAGTTAATTCGAGGGTATTTCTGACTACCCCTGACCATTTAGGTCTTTTTAGCTTTTCGCCGTTTAAGGCGTTTTAATTCGTCAAAGAGGAACAATCTATGCGTACGTTCAGTGGCAAACGTAGTGCGCTGGCGCTGGCTGTTGCCGGTGTGACAGCCATGTCAGGCTTTATGGCTGCTCCGCAGGCTCAGGCGGCAGGATTTATTGATGATTCTACACTCACGGGCGGTATCTATTACTGGCAGCGTGAACGTGACCGTAAAGACGTCACTGAAGACAAATACAAAACCAACCTTTCTCACTCCACCTGGAACGCCAATCTGGATTTCCAGTCCGGCTATGCCGCCGATATGTTCGGTATTGATATTGCGGCCTTTACCGCCATTGAAATGGCCGAAAATGGCGATAGCGCGCACCCGAACGAAATTGCGTTCTCGTCCAGCAATAAAGCGTATAAAGAAGACTGGTCCGGCGATAAGAGCGGCATTAGCCTGTATAAAGCGGCGGCTAAATTTAAATACGGTCCGGTATGGGCGCGCGGCGGTTATATTCAGCCAACCGGTCAGACGTTATTAGCGCCGCACTGGAGTTTCATGCCGGGTACATACCAGGGGGCAGAAGCCGGAGCTAATTTCGACTACGGCGATGCAGGCGCGCTGAGCTTCTCCTATATGTGGACCAACGAATATAAAGCGCCGTGGCACATCGAGATGGACAAGTTCTATCAGAACGATAAAAAGACCAAAGTCGAATATCTGCACTCGCTCGGCGCGAAGTATGACTTCAAAAATGATCTGGTGCTGGAAGCCGCGTTCGGTCAGGCAGAAGGCTATGTCGATCAGTATTTTGCCAAGGCGAGCTACAAATTTGATATTGTCGGCGGCCCGCTGACCACCAGCTATCAGTTCTACGGCACGCGCGACAAAGTCAGCGATGGCGGCGTGAACGATCTGTATGACGGCACCGCCTGGCTGCAGGCCCTGACCTTTGGCTATAAAGTTGGCCAGGTTGATTTACGTCTCGAAGGAACCTACGTCAAGGCGGAAGGGCAGCAGGGCTACTTCCTGCAGCGTATGACCCCAACCTACGCCTCTTCAAACGGTCGTCTGGATATCTGGTGGGATAACCGCTCTGACTTCAACGCCGACGGTGAAAAAGCGCTCTTCTTTGGCGCGATGTATGACCTGAAGAACTGGAATCTGCCGGGCTGGGCGGTTGGGGCATCTTATGCCTACGCCTGGGACGCAAAACCAGCGGATATGGCCACGCCGGATGCTTACTACGACCCGAACTATCGTCTGAAAGAGTCCTCTTACAGCCTCGACGCAGTTTATACCCTGCAGGATGGCCGCGCGAAGGGCACGATGTTCAAACTGCACTTCACCCAGTACGACAACCACTCCGATATTCCAAGCTACGCGGGCGGTTACGGCAACATCTTCCAGGATGAGCGTGACGTGAAATTTATGGTCATCGCACCGTTCACTATCTTCTGATAATCACGCCGGCGAGGTGTTCCCCCCACCTCGCCGGAATGGAGACGGCTATGCTGAAAAAAATTATCTGTGTGGCGGCGCTGGCGTCGGCACTGGCTGGCTGCGCACAGCCCCAGGCACCTAAAGAAGATTCGCGTCTTAAAGAGGCCTACAGCGCCTGTATCAATACCGCAGAAGGCTCGCCAGAGAAGATCGAAGCCTGCCAGAGCGTACTGAATGTGCTGAAAAAAGAGAAAGCGCATGAGCAGTTTGCGACGCAGGAAAACGTTCGCGTGCTGGATTACCAGGCGTGTATTCAGGCGCGTAAAACGGGTAACGATCAGGAAGTGGCAAAGCGTTGCGACCGCATCTGGCAGGAGATCCGCAGCAACAACAGTCGGTAACACGTCGCGCCAGATCATTCGCGCTCTAAAGTGCCCGGAAGCTTCAGCTTACCGGGCTTTTTGTCTTATAACAGGCAAAAAAAAGCCAACCGTCAGGTTGGCTCAGAGTATGAAAATGCGATTATTTCGGTTCGTGCGCGTGCTCTTCTTCGCGGCAATCGCCTTCAGCACAGTGGCCGTAGAGATACAGGCTGTGGTTGGTCAGGCGGATGCCATGGCGCGTGGCAATTTCACGCTGGCGTGCTTCGATAGAGTCGTCGCTAAATTCAATCACCTTGCCGCAATCGAGGCAGATAAGGTGATCGTGGTGATGCTGTTGCGTCAGTTCAAAAACGGATTTTCCGCCTTCAAAATTATGACGGGTGACAATCCCGGCGTCGTCGAACTGGTTCAGGACGCGATAAACGGTCGCCAGTCCAATCTCTTCGCCCATGTCGATCAGACGTTTGTATAAATCTTCCGCACTGACATGATGATTGTCCGGACCTTGCAGTACTTCCAGAATTTTTAAACGAGGAAGCGTAACTTTCAGGCCAGCCTTCTTCAATGCGGTATTGTTGTCAGTCATGCGGAATCTGTCCTGTTGCTAAACGATTCACTTCAAATAAGAAGTGACAGAAAATGCACTTGGGATAATGCGTCTCATTATAGAACTGCCACGCCTAAATGAAAACTGCAAGTCTCAAGCAAAGTATGCTTATAAAAACGTGGTATCGCCAACAAACTTGTCTGATGGCATCCACTTTAACCCGGGGACATTGTACAGGTATGGAGATAAAAGTTAAAAATTTGTAGCAATTATTTTAATCGGTTTTATCTATCAATGAGGCGCAACAAATTATGTCGCGCCTCAACATTCAGTCAGGCGTTCAGAATGTCATCGAGGTGCAGTTCTTCACGGATCTGCTTAACCCATTTGTCCACTCGCTCGGCGGTCAGCTCCGGCTGACGGTCTTCATCAATTGCCAGACCGACAAAGTGGTCGTCGTCCGCCAGACCTTTGGACGCTTCGAAATGGTAGCCCGCCGTTGGCCAGTGACCGACGATAACAGCGCCGTGAGGCTCAATAATGTCGCGGATGGTGCCAAGTGCATCGCAGAAGTATTCTGCGTAATCTTCCTGGTCGCCGCAGCCGAACAGGGCAACAAGCTTGCCATTGAAGTCGACTTCTTCCAGCGTTGGGAAGAAATCATCCCAGTCGCACTGCGCTTCGCCGTAGTACCAGGTCGGAATGCCAAGCAGCAGAATATCGTAACCTTCGAGATCCTCTTTGCTGCTCTTAGCAATGTCATGCACGTCGGCAACGTCTTTACCAAGCTGTTTTTGAATGTTTTTTGCGATGTTTTCGGTATTACCGGTATCGCTGCCGAAGAAAATGCCGATGATTGCCATGAGTAAAATAACCTCTTGAAACTTAATGGTATGGTGGCACGAATTGTCCACGGATAAGGGCAATCATAGCAGAACAGAGAAGTCAGCGGAAACTGCTATCGGCCCGGACTGCACTCTGTGCTACATGAAAGTGATGAAAGGATGATATTTCAGGCGATCATTGGCTGTTGCGCCATGCCTGGAGCTGCGCCATCAGCATCTCTTCGATAAGCTCGCTGCGGCTGATCTCACGGGCATCGGCCAGCTCACTTAAGGCATCTGCAGCTTCCGCGTTGAGTTTTAGCTCGACGCGTTTAAGCCCACGACTTTTGTCGCGTTTAAGCTGATTGCGTTTATTGATACGCAACTGTTCATCACGCGATAGCGGATTGGTTTTAGGTCGTCCCGGTCGACGTTCAGTCGCGAACAGATCTAATGTCGTGCGGTCCGTTTGTTCTTTGGCCATGATTCAGAGACTTCGGGGGAAAACAAGCAGCCCTGCTATTGCCCGGGCGATGAGCGCGACATCATACATCACGGATACCAGCACGCCAACGACTGGAGGCCAGCTGGCAACCAGTCGCTGACTTTTTAATCAAATCGCGTTATCAGCGAGATAGCGACGAATCGCGCGCAGCACCGCTTCTGGTTTTTCGGCATGTACCCAGTGTCCGGCTCCGGCAATCACATGCGCACGCGCCTGCGGGAATTGCGCCAGCAGCGTATCGCGATAGGCGTCGGTGACGTACGGTGAATTGCCGCCGCGAATGAACAGAGTAGGGTGCGGCCAGGCCGTAACTGGGTCCCAGCCAACGATTTCAGCGTACTGATCCCACAGCACAGGGACGTTAAAACGCCATTCGCCGTCGACGAAAGATTTCAGCAGAAACTGAATCACCCCTTCTTCATCAAGGTATTCGCGCATGACAGGCGCCGCCTGCTGACGGGTGGCCGCTCCGGCTTCGGTCACGGCGTTGATGGCGGCAAAGATTTCATCGTGGCGGCGCACGTCATAATCGACAGGCGCGACATCGATCACCACCAGTTTGTCGATACGCTCCGGGGCCAGTGCCGTCAGCGCCATCACCGCTTTGCCACCCATTGAATGGCCAATCAGCGTGGCTTTTTCGATACCGTTCGCATCCAGCGTCTCCAGCAGATCTTGCGCCATCGCGCGATAGGTCATTTCAGGGCTTCGCTCTGAAAGGCCATGGTTACGCATATCCACCTGCAAAATAGAGTGATCGGCAACCAGGTCGCGCGCCAGCACGCCCAGGTTATCGAGGCTACCAAAAAGACCGTGAACCAGTACGATGGGAGAATTATTGTTCGGCGATTGTGCAGATTGCGCTCGGCTATTCAATTTCATGGCAAAGTTCTTTTTTTACGTATGTCAGGTTAGGGTATTATGTTGACCATTCTGCCGCCCGGCTGCAAGGTTCCAGTTTATTCCGACTTTTGCTGCTTCACGGGCATGACCCTATCCGCGGTTGGGATTAGCCCTTATAATCCCAACGACTTGTATTCAGATAAGATATTGCACTGGATTAAGATGAAAACAATCGAAGTTGATGATGAGCTCTATCAGTATATTGCCAGCCACACGCGACATATTGGCGAGAGTGCGTCCGATATTTTACGGCGTATGCTGAAATTTTCCGCCGCCTCACAGCCTGCAACTCCGGTTTCCAAAGAGGTTCGTCAGTCAAACGTTGTTGCTGAAGCCAAAACAGTAGCACCGGTGAAAGACAAAGTCCGCGCGGTGCGCGAACTGCTGCTTTCCGACGAATACGCCGAGCAGAAAAAAGCGGTTAACCGCTTTATGCTGGTGCTGTCTACACTCTATTCACTGGATAACAAAGCGTTTGCTGAAGCGACCGAGTCGCTGCACGGTCGTACCCGCGTCTACTTTGCGGGCGACGAGCAAACGCTGCTTGCCAACGGCAATCAAACCAAGCCTAAACATGTCCCTGGTACGCCGTACTGGGTGATCACCAATACCAACACCGGACGCAAATGCAGCATGGTTGAACACATCATGCAGTCGATGCAATTCCCGGCGGAATTGATTGAAAAGGTTTGCGGTACCATTTAACCCTTGCACAGGAAGGACCAGGTAATGGCAAATCACGATCGAGCGGGTCAACCTGCACAACAAAGCGATTTGATTAACGTCGCTCAGCTTACCGCGCAGTACTACGTACTAAAGCCGGAAGTGGGCAACGCAGAACACGCAGTGAAGTTTGGTACGTCTGGCCACCGCGGCAGCGCGGCGCGCCATAGCTTTAACGAGCCGCATATTCTGGCCATTGCGCAGGCGATTGCGGAAGAGCGCGCCAAAAATGGCGTTACCGGTCCGTGCTACGTCGGTAAAGATACTCACGCCTTGTCCGAACCGGCATTTATTTCCGTACTGGAAGTGCTGGCGGCTAACGGTGTGGACGTTATCATTCAGGAAAATAACGGCTTTACCCCAACGCCTGCGGTCTCTAACGCGATTCTGGTGCACAACAAAAAAGGGGGAGCGCAGGCTGACGGTATCGTCATCACCCCTTCGCACAACCCGCCGGACGATGGCGGTATCAAATACAATCCACCCAACGGTGGTCCGGCTGATACCAACGTCACCAAAGTGGTCGAAGACCGCGCCAACGCGCTGCTGGCTGATGGCCTGAAAGGCGTTAAACGCATCTCTCTGGATGCGGCAATGGCATCGGGTCATGTGAAAGAGCAGGACCTGGTTCAGCCGTTTATTGAAGGGCTGGCCGATATCGTTGATATGGCCGCAATCCAGAAAGCCGGTCTGAAGCTGGGTGTCGATCCGCTTGGGGGTTCTGGTATTGAATACTGGAAGCGTATTGGCGAGTTCTACAAGCTGGATCTGACCATCGTCAACGATCAGGTCGATCAGACGTTCCGCTTTATGCATCTGGATAAAGACGGCGCTATCCGTATGGATTGCTCGTCAGAGTGCGCGATGGCGGGTCTGCTGGCGCTGCGTGACAAGTTCGATCTGGCTTTTGCCAACGACCCGGACTATGACCGCCACGGTATCGTCACGCCTGCGGGCCTGATGAACCCGAACCACTACCTGGCGGTGGCGATTAACTATCTGTTCCAGCATCGTCCACAGTGGAGCAAAGAGGTGGCTGTCGGTAAAACGCTGGTCTCCTCGGCAATGATTGACCGCGTGGTAAACGACCTGGGCCGCAAGCTGGTAGAAGTGCCGGTGGGCTTCAAATGGTTTGTTGACGGTCTGCATGACGGCAGCTTCGGCTTTGGTGGCGAAGAGAGCGCGGGCGCTTCCTTCCTGCGTTTCGACGGCACGCCGTGGTCAACCGACAAAGACGGCATCATCATGTGCCTGCTGGCGGCGGAAATCACTGCCGTGACCGGTAAAAACCCGCAAGAGCATTACAACGAGCTGGCGGCACGTTTTGGTGCGCCGAGCTACAACCGCATTCAGGCCGGTGCGACTTCCGCGCAAAAAGCGGCGCTGTCTAAGCTCTCTCCAGAGATGGTGAGCGCTGACACGCTGGCGGGTGACCCGATCACCGCACGCCTGACCGCAGCGCCGGGCAACGGTGCCTCTATCGGTGGTCTGAAAGTGATGACCGATAACGGCTGGTTCGCCGCGCGTCCTTCCGGTACGGAAGATGCGTACAAAATTTACTGCGAAAGTTTCCTCGGCGATGAGCACCGTAAGCTGATTGAGAAAGAAGCGGTAGAGATTGTGAGCGAAGTGCTGAAAAACGCCTAAGTACTGATCTGGTAAGGGCTAAAGCTCTCACCCGGTCCTCTCCTTGTGGGGAAGGGCTAAAACACTAAAAACGGCAACCCAAAGGGTTGCCGTTTTGCTTTGTTTAGCTGTGTTTATTTTTCAGTTCAAAGCGCGGAGAGACCAAACCGTACAGCGTCCAGCCCATAAAGGTGACCATCGCGCCGTACAGCATCGCTTCCTGTCCCGAGGAGTAGAGCGCATAGAAGCTATAAATCGCCCCGACCAGCGCCACAATGTTGGCGACTTTGGCTTTACCGGGCGCCACATTCGCCGCTTTTTGGATGATCACCAGCGCCGCCATCGACAGAATGTACGGAATAATGTTGGTCACCACCGCCAGGTTAACCAGCACGTTGAACTGGCTGTTCAGCGAGGGGCTAATAGTCATCAGTGACAGGCCACTCTGGAAAATCACAATCGCCAGCATCCCCTGAACGGGGGCGTCGGACTTGCTAACGCGAGAGAAGATTTTCGGGAAATAGCCTGAATCCGCAGAAGATTTAAACACCTGGGCAATAGTGAACTGCCAGCCCAGCAGTGAACCGCAGCAGGACATCACCATCAGGCCCATGATCACTTTCCCAACTTCCGGTGTGAACATCTGCGCAAACGCCAGACCAAACGGCGCGGTCGAGTTCGCCAGATCCATATTGGGGACAATTCCGGCGATCACGTTGGTGGAGACGATATAGATAACGGCTGCCCCCAGCGTTCCGCCCAGCACCGCAATCGGCACGTTACGTTCCGGGTTTTCCACCACTTCGGCGTTAGCACACGCGGACTCCAGCCCAAGGAAGGCCCACAACGTCATCGCGATAGACGAACCGACAGCCGTAAAGAACGGCACATGGTGCGGATTCCAGGAGTTAGCGTACAGCGTCGGGCTAAACCAGAACCAGCCAATAATGCACAGGCCAACCACCGGAATGATCACCCCCCAGACGGTAATACTGCTGAGTTGACCGGTAATGCGCGCGCCGCCAAAGTTTGCCACGGTGCACAGCCACAGCACGCCAATGGTGGCGAGGCCGATTTGCACCGGGCTGAGCGTCGCGCCAAACAGTTCAGTCCCGTAGCCGACGGCAGAAATGGCAATCGCGACGTTCGCAATCAGCAGCGACACGCCATAGGTATAGTTGGCCATAAAATTGCCTGACTTCCCAAAGGCATACTCCGCGTAACCGCCCATCCCGCCGGATTTACGGCTGAACATCCCGCACTTCGCAAAAGCCCACGCCAGCGCCATCGAGCCCACGGCGGTCACCAGCCAGGAGATAATCGAGATCGTACCGACTTCGGCGAGTTTGGTCGGGAGCATGATGATGCCGGAGCCCATCATATTGACCATCGTCAGGATGGTGAGCTGAACCACGCCCATCTTATTGGATTTGTTACTCATAGTTTTTCCCCTTTCAGCAGCGCGGGCTGGGCGGCAGACTGTTTAATGACGTAGCAGCGAACCTGTTTACGCCCATCACATTCTTCGATATACACACCCTGTAATTCCGGCGCGAAGCCCGGCAACAGGTTGATACCTTCTTCCAGCGCCGTGAAATAACGCAGCACCGCATCGCCCCACACTTCGCCAGGAACCACGCACAGCACGCCCGGTGGATACGGGAGCGCGCCTTCCGCGGCAATTCGGCCTTCTGCATCGCGCAGGGAGACCAGCTCCACTTCGCCGCGCAGGTAGGCGTAGTTCGCTGCCTGCGGATTCATCATCACCCGCGGGAAATGCGCTTTGCGGAACATCTCTTTTTGCAGCTGTTTCACGTTGTGACGGGCGTACAGATCGTGCATCTCCTGGCAAATCTGACGCAGTGAATAACCGGCGTAGCGCTCAGGATGCTGTTTGTAGAGAGAAGGCAGCACCTCTTTCAGCGGTGCATCGGTTTCCAGCAGTTTTTCGAAACGCACCAGTTGAGCGATCAGTTGCTGCAACTTGCCCATGTCTTCGGCAGGCGTGAGCAGGAACAGAATCGAGTTGAGGTCGCATTTCTCGGGGACGATGCCATTTTCACGCAGGAAGTTAGCCAGGATGGTGGCAGGCACGCCGAAATCGTCGTACTCACCGGTACGGGCGTTAATGCCCGGTGTGGTCAGCAGCAGTTTGCACGGATCGATAAAGTATTGATGCTCGGCGTACCCTTCAAAAGCGTGCCACTGCTCGCCAGGGACAAAGTGGAAGAAGCGCAAATCGCTGGAAATTTCCGCCGTGCTCCAGCTTTCCCACGCTTTGCCATCCACCGTTTCTGGCACAAACGGACGGATAAACCGGCAGTTCTGCAGGATCAGCTTGCGCGCTTCGATACCGTTTACCACGCAGTCCATCCACATGTTGCGTCCACTTTCGCCTTCATGCATCCGGGCGTTGATATCCAGTGCGGCAAACAGCGGATAGAACGGGCTGGTGGAGGCGTGCATCATGAACGCGTTGTTCAGGCGTTTATGCGGTACATAGCGTTGCTGGCCCTTAATATGGCTATCTTTTTTGTGGATCTGCGACGTCTGAGAGAAACCCGCCTGCTGTTTATGCACCGATTGCGTCACCAGAATTCCCGGATCGTTCTCGTTCAGCTCCAGCAGCAGCGGCGAACAATCAGCCATCATTGGAATGAATTGTTCATAACCGACCCATGCGGAATCGAACAGGATGTAGTCGCACAGATGACCTATCTTATCGACGACCTGGCGGGCGTTATAAATGGTGCCATCGTAGGTGCCCAGCTGAATGACCGCCAGGCGGAACGGGCGTTGATCGCGGCTCCGGCCAGGGGCCACCTCTGCGATCAGCTCGCGCAAATAACTTTCTTCAAAGCAATGGGCGTCAATGCCGCCAATAAATCCGTACGGGTTGCGCGCGGTTTCCAGATACACCGGCGTTGCGCCCGCCTGCAGTAATGCGCCGTGGTGGTTGGACTTGTGGTTATTGCGATCAAAGAGCACCAAATCGCCCGGGGTCAGCAGGGCATTCAGCACCACTTTGTTCGACGATGATGTTCCGTTCAGCACAAAATAGGTTTTGTCAGCGTTAAACACTTTTGCCGCGTGTTTTTGTGCCGCGCACGGAGCGCCTTCATGAATGAGCAGATCGCCCATCGCCACATCGGCATTACACAGGTCGGAACGGAACAGCGTCTCGCCAAAGAAATCGACGAACTGATTGCCGGCAGGGTGACGGCGGAAGAACTGGCCGCCCTGATGCCCCGGGCAGTCAAATGCGCTGTTGCCCTGTTTAACGTAATCCACCAGCGCCCGGAAGAATGGCGGACGCAGCTGCGTTTCATACTTCAGCGCCGCGGCTTCCAGCTGGCGTCCGTAGAATGCGTTACTGGTATCGTTACACTCAAAAACCCCGTGAATGCGCGGTAAATATTCGGCCGGAACGATTTCTTCTTTATGGGTGGCGATAAATACCGGAATACCGAAACCGGTGGCTTCTATTTCTTCAATCGTGCCGTTAAAAATATCACTTACGGAAAGGACGACGGCGGCGACATCAATATAATCAGATTCGCTGACATCGATCATTTCACGGGTGGTCGTAAAACAGTCCGGGCAGGCGCGGCTGACAGCAATTTTTAGCATTTTCATCGTTGACTCTTTATTTCAGGTAATACGTGTCCCTCGACTTCTTGTGAATAAGAAATCGAAAATAACCGGATAAAAAAAGCAAAGCGAGGCCGCTGATAAAAAATCAGTTAATTGCTTTTTAATGCGTTAAATCCATTCCGTCCGGTGACGGAAAAGACTGAATTTAAGGAAAGTGAGCGCGCTTCTACAGGCAATGCCCCGTAAATCAGGAGGTTTCAGGATAACCTGTAAGCAGACGCGCCCGAGGTCGAAGGACTACCGGGCGTTGAAGAAATGAAAGTCAAAGCTGTTGCGGTGGGCGAACATCATAATATGAGTTGTCCGCCTGATATGAGGCATTAAACGATTGTTATTTTCCATGTTCATTTTCCTTTCACCAAATGAAAGCAGGGTCATTTTATCCAGGAAAAGCTGCTAAACCGTGAAGAAGATCACCAATAACCGATCATTACAGAAATAAATATTCGTTTCGAGTGAATAGTGCAGATCAAAATTCTGTATTGTAGTTGTAATGTTACAGTTGTGTTTTTAAACTGTTTTTATTTATTTTTAAGAGAAATTAAATATTCACGCCAGAGGCAGTGAAATAAATTATCTGGCGTTTTTTATTTTTAATTGAAATTAATTTGAATAGTTATTCAAAATATAAAGCGATAACCGATACCGGTTTCAGTTAATAAATGGCGAGGGCGAGCGGGGTCCACTTCCAGTTTTTGACGAAGATGGCCCATATATATGCGTAAATAATGACTATGCTCGACGGCGTTGGGGCCCCAGACCTGATTTAACAGCTGTCGTTGAGTCAGGACCTTGCCGTGGTTATTCAGAAGTACAGCCAGCAGCCGGAATTCGATAGGGGTGAGGTGGATCTCTTGCGTACCGCGAGTAATGCGGCGAGCGGCCAGATCGACCTCAATATCCGAGAAAGTATGCACCGGTTCGGACGGCGCGCTTGCGCTGTGGCGGCGCAAGGCGACGCGCAGCCGCGCCTGCAGCTCGCCGATCCCAAACGGCTTGCTAAGATAGTCATCGGCACCGGCATCGAGAGCCGCGATTTTATCCGTCTCTTCCGCCCGGGCGGAGAGCACAATGATAGGCATCTGACTCCACTGGCGCACTTCGCGGATAAAATCAATACCGTCGCCGTCTGGCAGGCCTAAATCGAGGATCACCAGATCGGGTTTACGCGTGGCGGCTTCAATCAGGCCACGCTGTAATGTCCCGGCGTCGTACACGCGCAAACCGTCTCCCTCCAGCGCAGTGCGCAGGAAACGGCTAATCGCGAGTTCATCTTCAACAATCAGGACGTTAATCACAAATCCTCTGGTAATTCATCGAGTTCTGGCGGAATGTCGAGAGGAAGTGTAACACAAAAACTGGCCCCTCCTTCCGGACGATTGTGGGCCGTAATGGTCCCGCCATGAACATCGACAATGGCCTGACAGATGGCCAGCCCCAGCCCGACGCCGGGGATGGCTGACTCTTTATTCCCGCGCGCAAACTTTTCAAAAATGGCGCTCTCCTGGCCCGGCGGAATACCTGGCCCGTCATCCCAGATATTAAGATGCAGTGTCTGATTCGATACGCCTGCACTCAGGCCGATCTCTGCGCTCACCCCGGCGTATTTTGCGGCGTTTTCCAGCAAATTGATCAGCACGCGTTCAAACAGCGGCCCGTCAACGTGAATGAGCGTCAGCGGTTCGGGCAAATCGAGCGCGATGTGGCGTCCCCCGAGTCCGGGTTCGAGCATTTTTAACGCGCTGCCGACCACCTCTTCCAGCGTCAGCCACTCCTTTTTCAGGTTAAACCCGCCGGACTGTATACGCGCCATATCCAGCAAATTATTGACCAGCCGCGTGGTGTTGAGTACATGCTGGCGGATTTCGCTGGCCTGGAGCGCATGAGGTGAATTTTCAGCTGCCAGATCGAGCGTCAGAATTTCTGACTGACCAAACAGCACGGTCAACGGCGTACGCAGATCGTGAGAGAGGGCCGCCAGCAGGGAGTTGCGGATACTTTCCCGTTCGCTCGCCAGCCGCGCCTGCTCTTCGCTGGTGGTCAGCGCCAGACGCTCCAGCGCGCTGGCAACCAGCAGAGTAAAGGTTTCCAGCAGGCGCTGTTGTTCGGGGATCATGAGTTGGCGCAGATTTGTCGGCTCCACAATCACCAGGCCCAGATTTTTATCCGCACTGCGCAGGGGCAACATCAGATAGGGCACGCCGGGCAGGGTGTCCGTTCCGGCTCCTGCGGGCAAACCTTTGTCAAAACTCCAGCGGGCGATGGCCTCATCCCAGGGCGTCATCCCTTTCGCAGAGGTTAGCGGGCGGAGTTTTCCCTGCTCATCAGGCAGTAAAATGAGACTGCTGGCGACGAAAGTCGAGCGGATGAACTGCTCGCTGGTCTGGACAATATCGAGCGGCGTACGGCCCACCGCCAGCGATTTGGACATCTCATAAAGATGGCGCGTGCGCTGTTCGCGGTAGCGGGCAATTCGCGCCTGATAACGCACCCCGGCGGTGAGATTCCCGACGATTAATCCCACGGTCAGCATCACGGCAAAAGTGAGGATGTACTGGACATCCGACACGGCCAGCGTGCCGCGTGGAGCAATGAAAAAGAGATCGAAGCTGGCGACGTTAATCACCGTTGCCAGTACCGACGGCCAGCGCCCGTAAAGCAAAGCCACCACCACCACACCGAGCAGATAGATCATCACCAGGTTAGCGGCGTCGAAGGCAATCAGCCATTGGCTGGCAATGATGGTGATCAGGGCACACAGCACCGCCGCGACCAGACAGCCGCGCAGCTGGATGCGCCATTTTTCACTGAACGTACGTGCATCAGGAACGCGACCGGGCAGAGGCACGGGTTTGTCATCGAGGGCGACAATCACCAAATCCAGATCCGGGGCGCGTCTGGCCAGTTTGTCGGCAAAGGTTTCGCGGCTAAACCAGCGGCGATGATGGCGACGACCAATCACAATTTTGCCCAGATTGTGCTCGCGGGCGTAGCGCAGGATCGCTTTGTCTTCGGCGGGGTCGGAAAGGGTGGCCGTCTCTGCCCCCAGCTCCTGCGCCAGTCGTAAGGCGCTGAGGATCGTGCGGCGCTGGTGCTCAGGAAGGGCGTGAAGATGAGGCGTTTCAACGTACACCGCGTGCCAGACGCTGCCGAATTTTGCCGCCAGTCGGGCGGCGGTGCGCACCAGCTTTTCATTGCTACCGGCGTGACCAATGCACAACAAAATGGCGTCGCGCGTATGCCAGACGCGATCCTGACCCTGACGGTCACGCCAGGCGCGCATTTGGTCGTCCACCCGGTCGGCGGTACGGCGCAGCGCCAGCTCGCGCAGCGCAATCAGATTACCCTTGCGGAAAAAGTGTTCAATGGCGCGCTCCGCCTGACCGGCGATATACACTTTGCCTTCATGCAGCCGCTGACGCAGGTCGTCAGGGGGAAGATCGACCAGCACCACTTCGTCGGCGGAATCAAAAAACGGATCGGGAACCGTCTCCCGGACCTGAATCCCGGTGACGCCGCTCACGACGTCATTCAGGCTTTCCAGATGCTGCACGTTAACCGTTGTAAAAACGTCGATCCCCGCTTCGAGCAGCTCTTCGACGTCCTGCCAGCGTTTAGGGTGACGAGAGCCAGGCGCATTGCTGTGCGCCAGTTCGTCCATCAGGATCAGGGCGGGGCGGCGGGCGAGCGCAGCATCCAGATCAAATTCTGTCACCAGCCGTCCACGATGGCTGATGCGCCGCGCCGGCTGGGTTGCCAGGCCCTCCAGCAGCGCGGCGGTCTCTTTTCGCCCGTGGGTTTCTACCACGCCGATAAGAATATCGAGCCCCTGAGCCCGTAAGCGCTGCGCCTCGGTCAACATGGCGTAGGTTTTCCCGACGCCCGCGCAGGCGCCGAAAAACACTTTCAACTTACCGCGATGCACTTGTGCCGTTTGCTCAAGTAATCGGTCCGGATCCGGGCGCAGAGGCTCGTCGGTCATTTAGTTTTTCCTTAGCGCGTCCAGCGCCAGATTCAGCTCAACAATGTTCACAACCGGCATACCGATAAAACTGACCAGCGGTTTTTGCGTGTGCGCGGCAACCAGCTGGCTGACCTGCTCAGTGCTCAGCTTGCGGGCAGCTGCGACGCGCGGGATTTGCCAGGCGACGGCCTGCGGCGTCAGGCTGTAATCCAGCCCGCTGGCCGACGCCGTAATCAGCTCAACGGGGACCTCGCGGCTGGCCTGCGGATTGGCAGCGCGCAGGGCTGTTATGCGTTCGTTCACGGCTTTATCCAGTTCCGGATTGCTGCCCGCCAGATTACTCCCGCCAGAAGCCATGGGATTATACGGCGTTTCCGCAGTAGCGGAAGGTCGTCCCTGGAAGTAGCCCGCGTCGGTAAAATTCTGCCCAATCAGGCGCGAACCGCGAGTCTCACCGTCCTGGATGATGAGCGAGCCAGTGGCGCGATCGTGAAACCACCACTGGCCAAGTCCCGTTGTCAGCAGCGGATAAAGGCCGCCAGTGATCAGGGCCAGCAGAATAAACAGAAGTATAGCGGGGCGTAACATCGTCATTTGATTCACCTTTTAAACCAGCCCGAATAGGGTCAGCAGCATGTCGATAATCTTGATCCCGATAAACGGCACCACCAGTCCACCCAGACCATAGATCCACAGGTTGCGGCGCAGCATCGCGGCGGCGGTAAGGGGCTTATAACTCACCCCTTTCAGCGCCAGCGGGATCAGAAAGACAATAATCAGGGCGTTAAAGATCACCGCGCTGAGGATCGCCGAGGCTGGTGAGTGCAAGTGCATCACGTTCAGGGCATTAAGCTGCGGATAGGTGGCGGCAAACGCGGCCGGAATAATGGCAAAATACTTCGCCACATCGTTGGCAATACTGAACGTGGTAAGCGATCCGCGCGTCATCAGCATTTGCTTACCAATGTGCACCACTTCGATAAGCTTGGTGGGGTTAGAGTCCAGATCGACCATGTTGCCCGCTTCTTTCGCGGCCTGAGTCCCGGAGTTCATCGCCACTGCCACGTCGGCCTGCGCCAGCGCCGGGGCGTCATTGGTCCCGTCGCCGGTCATCGCCACCAGACGGCCTTCGGCCTGATACTGACGAATCAGCGCCAGTTTTGCCTCCGGCGTGGCTTCAGAGAGGAAATCATCCACCCCCGCTTCGGCGGCGATAGCCGCAGCCGTCAGGCTGTTATCTCCGGTGATCATCACCGTTTTAATCCCCATCTTCCGCAGCTGGGCGAAACGCTCCTTAATGCCGCCTTTAACGATATCTTTCAGCGCAATGACCCCAAGGACGTTTGCTCCTTCGGCGACGACCAGCGGTGTCGCCCCCTGACGCGCAACGCTTTCCACCAGCTGATCGACCTGAGGCGGGAAGTGACCGTTATTGGCTTCAATGTGGCGGCGAATGGCATCCACAGAGCCTTTACGGATCATCCGGTCCTGGATGTTGATTCCGCTCATCCGCGTTTGGGCGGTAAACGGCACAAAGGTGGCGTTCAGGCTTTGCACATCACGCTGGCGCAGATTGAAACGCTGTTTAGCCAGAATGACGATACTGCGGCCCTCCGGCGTTTCATCGGCCAGAGAGGAGAGCTGTGCGGCGTCGGCCAGCGTTTTTTCATCCACGCCGGGGGCCGGAAGGAAATCAGATGCCTGACGGTTCCCCAGGGTAATGGTCCCGGTTTTATCCAGCAGCAGCACATCCACATCGCCTGCGGCTTCCACCGCCCGTCCGCTGGTGGCGATCACGTTTGCACCCAGCATACGGCTCATGCCCGCCACGCCAATGGCTGACAGCAAACCGCCAATGGTCGTTGGGATCAGACACACCAGCAGGGCCACCAGGACGGTGACGCTGACCGCCGTGCCGCCATAGGCTGAGAAAGGCCAGAGCGTGGCGGTGGCCAGCAGGAAGACGATGGTGAGCGCCACCAGCAAAATGGTCAGCGCGATTTCATTGGGCGTTTTGCGACGCTGCGCGCCTTCTACCATCGCAATCATGCGGTCGAGGAAGGTTTCGCCCGGGTTCACGCTACAGCGGATCACCAGCCAGTCGGAAAGAATGCGCGTCCCGCCCGTCACCGAGGCGAAATCGCCGCCGGACTCACGGATCACCGGGGCCGATTCCCCGGTGATGGCGCTCTCATCGACGGATGCTCCGCCCTCAATCACTTCGCCGTCGCAGGGAATGATGTCACCGGCTTCAGCCAGCACAACGTCACCTCTGCGCAGTTCATCGGCCGGGACGTGATCCATCTGCGCGCCATATTTCGGCTCGCGTAATTTGCGGGCGAAAGCGGTCTTTTTTACCCCTTTCAGGCTGTTGGCCTGCGCTTTGCTGCGCCCTTCAGCCAGGGCTTCGGCAAAGTTGGCGAACAGCACGGTAAACCACAGCCACAGGCTGATGGCTGCGGTAAACAGCGTATCGCCCGCCAGGTGTCCGGTCCCCATCGCGAGGGCCAGCAGGGTGGTGATGACGCTGCCAATCCAGACGATAAACATCACCGGGTTATGCCACTGCACGCGCGGGCTCAGCTTTTTCACCGCATCCATCAACGCCTGGCGAACCAACGACGGTTCTAAAAGGGCCAGTTGCTTACGACTCATGACTCATGTCTCCGCTCTGTTAGCGTAAAGAAAGATGTTCCGCGACCGGGCCTAATGCGAGGGCGGGGATAAAGGTCAATGCACCCACCAGCAACACGGTGCCAATCAGCAGGCCAACAAAGAGCGCGCCGTGGGTAGGCAGTGTGCCGGTGGTGGTGGGCTGAATGTTTTTATTCACCAGCGATCCGGCAATCGCCATGACCGGGATAATCACCCCGAAGCGACCGACAAACATGCACAGCGCCAGCAGGCAATTCCAGAACGGCGAGTTGGCGCTTAGCCCGGCAAAGGCGCTGCCGTTGTTGTTGGCGGCAGAGGAGACGGCGTACAGCACTTCGCTAAAACCGTGGATGCCCGGGTTGAAAATGCCGCTGCGTCCGGCCTCGGTCATCAGCGCCAGCGCCGTTCCCAGCAGCACCAGGGCAGGGGTGACAAGAATTGCCAGCGCAGTCAGTTTCATTTCCCGCACATCAATTTTTTTACCCAGATATTCCGGCGTGCGGCCAATCATTAATCCGGCGATAAACACCGCCAGCAGCACAAACAGCAGCATGCCGTACAGACCGGATCCAACGCCGCCGAAGACCACTTCGCCAATCTGCATCAGCCACAGCGGGATCATGCCGCCCAGCGCGGTGAAGGAGTCGTGCATCGCATTGACTGCCCCACAGGAGGCCGCCGTGGTGACAACCGCATACAGACTGCTGGCAAGAATGCCAAAGCGGCTCTCTTTGCCTTCCATGTTGATGTTGCTGTCAGCGCCCAATGCCATGAAATGCGCATTCCCGTGCCACTCCGCCCACATCACCAGCGCGACGCACACCACAAAAATCAGCGACATCGCCCAGAGCAGGGTACGGCCCTGACGGCGGTCATTGACCACGTCACCAAAGGCAAAACAGAGTGCCGCCGGGATCAGGAATATCGCCAGCATCTGCACCAGATTGGTCAGTGCGGTCGGGTTTTCGAAAGGATGCGACGAGTTGGCATTAAAGAAGCCGCCGCCGTTGGTGCCCAGCATCTTGATCGCTTCCTGCGAGGCGACCGGCCCCATCGGCAGGATCTGTTTCACCCCTTCCAGCGAGGTATACGAGGTATACGGCAGCAGGTTTTGCAGCGTCCCTTGCTGAATGAAAAACAGCGCAATAAGCAGGGAAAGGGGTAACAGGACCCACAGGGTGATACGGGTGATATCGACCCATGCGTTACCGAGCGTGCTGACCTTTTGTCGGGCAAAGGCGCGCGTCAGTGCGAAAATCACGGCGATACCGCTGGCGGCGGAGAGGAAGTTTTGGACGGTTAACCCCATCATCTGGCTGAAGTAGCTGAGAGTGGTTTCGCCCGCGTAAGACTGCCAGTTGGTATTGCTGACGAAACTGACCGCCGTATTGAGCGCCAGATGCCAGGACAACCCCGGCAACTGCTGCGGATTCATCGGCAACATGCCCTGCAGCATCAGCAACGCGAAGAGTGCGGCGAGACCGATAATATTCAACAGCAGAATGGCAACCAGATACTGACGCCAGTTCATCTCCTGAGGGGTGATCCCCAGCACGCGCCATAGCCCGTTTTCAACTTTGCCGATAACGGGGACAGAGACGCCATTTATCATCCGCGCCAGCCAGGTTCCCAGCGGCCTGGCAAGCAAGAACAGCACCAGTAAAAAACTGGCGATAAGTAAAAATGCCTGAGCCACCATCAGAATGCCTCCGCATTAATCAGGGCATAGACCAGATAACCCAACAACAGGAACACCAGCACGATGCCAGCAATCAGACCTGCACTCACAATTCACCTCCGGGTGACATTTGTTGTTGTGCAAAAGGTAGGATTTCTGGTGCAAAGATTTCGCAAAAATAGAGAGGGTGGATATAAAAAAAGTATAAAAATGCCAAGACCCTGATTTAACTGTTGGTAAGTATTTATTTAACTTTTTTGTAACTTAATTACGCGCGGAGTGTAAATATTCACTAAACGGATGAAAATAAGTGGTCGGATGAGTAGTAAAATTACAAACAAAACGGTACTATTTTAGTCAGATAACCACTTTTGATTTTTCCGGATCGCTTGTCCGGCCAACTATAGGGGAGAAAATAATGGAACTGTATAAAGAGTATCCAGCACATGTTGTCTTTTTGCGTCGCACTTTCGCCGTAGTGGCTGGTGTTGCTGCGCTTCCAGTCATGCTCTTCTGGAAAGACCGTGCCCGTTTTTACAGCTATCTGCACCGCGTCTGGGCGAAGACCAGCGAGAAACCGGTATGGATGGACCAGGCCGAAAAAGCGACCTGCGACTTCTACTAAAAAAAGACCCACACAGCTTTATCAAAGCCGCCACAGAGATGTGGCGGCTTTTTTTATCTCTGCAGGGAACTGACGCTGACAGTAAGGTACTGCTTGCTCCTGTAACATAACTTAAACATTATAGAGCGCTATACTCGCCGCGTTTCTGGGCCGCGCTGGTTGGTCTGCGGTCAGAGACGCTACGCTTACGTTATGGACAATTATTCAGGAGTGTTATGACCACGCATCTGGTCTGGTTTCGCGCGGATCTGCGCCTTCATGACAATATCGCCCTCGCTGCTGCCTGCCGCAATCCAAACGCGCGCGTGCTGGCCTTGTTCATTGCGACCCCCGAACAGTGGCATCAACACCACATGGCGCCGCGTCAGGCCGCCTGTTTGCAGGCTCTGCTCAACGCGCTCCGGCGGGGGCTGGCCGAAAAAGGGATACCGCTTCTGTATGAAGAAGTGAGCGACTTTGCCGCCCAGCGTGAAAAAGTGCAGCAGCTTTGCGAGCAGCACCACGTTACCCATCTTTTTTACAACTATCAGTACGAGTTCAACGAGCAACAGCGCGACAGAGCGCTGGAAAAAAATCTGCCACAGGTGACCTGTCAGGGATTCGATGACAGCGTGATGCTGCCTCCGGGCAGCGTCATGACCGGGAATCACGAGATGTATAAGGTGTTCACCCCGTTCAAAAATGCCTATCTCAAGCGCCTGAAAGAGGGGCTGCCGGAATGCGTGGCGGCGCCGGCGCAAAGAGCGACGGCGCTGACGGTGTCGGGGGACATTACGTTCAATTACCCTCAACAGGATTTTGATAGCGAAAGGTTCCCGACGACCGAGAAAGCGGCGATTGCGCAGTTGCGCCACTTTTGTCAACAGAGCGCCGCAGAATATGAAGCGCGACGTGATTTTCCCGCCATCGAAGGCACCAGCCGTTTATCAGCGTGTCTGGCGTTGGGCTTGCTCTCGCCGCGTCAGTGCCTGCACCGCCTGCTGGCCGAACAGCCGCAGGCGCTGGACGGTGGCGCGGGAGCGGTGTGGCTAAATGAGCTTATCTGGCGAGAATTCTACCGCCATCTGATGACGTATCATCCTGATTTATGTAAACATCGGCCCTTCATTCGCTGGACTGACAATGTACAGTGGCAGCACGATGATGCGCTGTTACAGGCGTGGCAGAAGGGCGAAACGGGCTATCCGATTGTCGATGCGGCCATGCGTCAGCTGAATGAAACCGGATGGATGCATAATCGCCTGCGGATGATTGTCGCCAGCTTCCTGGTGAAGGATCTGCTTATCGACTGGCGCGCCGGAGAGCGATATTTTATCTCTCAGTTGATCGATGGCGATCTGGCCGCCAACAACGGAGGCTGGCAATGGGCGGCCTCCACCGGAACGGATGCGGCGCCCTATTTTCGTATTTTTAACCCGACGACTCAGGGGCAAAAATTTGACGCTGACGGCGAATTTATTCGCCAGTGGTTGCCGGAACTGGCAAATGTGCCGGGAAAATCCATTCATGAACCCTGGGTGTGGGCTGCTAAAGCGGGCGTAAAGCTCGCGTATCCGCAGCCGATTGTTGACCATAAACAGGCGCGAGTCGCCACACTGGCGGCCTATGAAGCCGCCCGCAAAGCGTAAGAGAGTGATGATGAAAAACAGCGAACTGGAACGTTTAATCAACGAAAAGCTGAACAGCGCAAGCTTTAGCGACTATGGTCCCAATGGTTTGCAGGTTGAAGGCCGCGAAACGGTGCAAAAAATTGTCACCGGTGTGACGGCAAGCCAGGCGTTGCTGGATGAAGCCGTGCGTCTACAGGCCGATGCGGTGATCGTCCATCACGGCTATTTCTGGAAAAACGAACCGTCGATTATTCGCGGCATGAAGCGCAACCGCCTGAAAACGTTGCTGGCTAACGACATCAACCTTTACGGCTGGCACTTGCCGCTGGATGCGCACCCGGAGCTGGGCAATAACGTGCAGCTCGCGGCGCTGTTGGGCATCACCGTTATGGGGGAAATCGAAGAGCTGCTGCCGTGGGGAGAACTCTCCATGCCCGTGCCAGGGCTGGAACTGGCTTCCTGGATTGAAGCGCGTCTGGGTCGCCGTCCGCTGTGGAGCGGCGATACCGGCCCGGATTTAGTCAAACGAGTCGCGTGGTGTACCGGCGGCGGTCAGGGCTTTATCGACAACGCCGCGCGCTTTGGCGTCGACGCCTTTATTACCGGTGAAGTGTCCGAACAGACCATTCATTCGGCCCGCGAACAGGGTCTGCATTTCTACGCGGCGGGGCATCATGCCACTGAACGCGGCGGGATCCGTGCGCTGAGCGAGTGGCTGACGGAAAATACCGATCTTGATGTGACCTTCATTGATATCCTGAATCCTGCGTGATGAGAGGTGTTTAAGTGCAGCGAGCGCGTTGTTATTTATTAGGCGAAACGGCGGTAGTGCTGGAGCTTGAGCCTCCGGTGACGCTTTCGACACAAAAAAGGATTTGGCGCTTAACTCAGCGACTGGCCGAAATCCCGGAAGTGGTCGAAGCTATTCCGGGGATGAACAACATCACCGTAGTATTGCGCAATCCGCAGTCGGTGGCGCTCGATGCCATTGAACGTTTGCAGCGCTGGTGGGAAGAGAGCGAGGCGCTGGAGCCGGAATCGCGCTTTATCGAAATCCCGGTAGTTTATGGCAAAGCGGCCGGACCGGATCTCGGCGTGGTGGCTCACCATGCCGGACTCTCTGAAAAACAGGTCGTTGAACGACACGCTGGCGTTGAGTATGTGGTGTGGTTTTTAGGTTTCCAGCCCGGATTCCCTTATCTGGGGGGATTACCCGGGGAGCTGGCCACGCCGCGTCGCGCCGAGCCGCGGTTGCAGGTTCCGGCGGGGTCGGTCGGCATTGGCGGGTCGCAAACGGGGATTTATCCGCTGGCGACGCCGGGTGGCTGGCAGCTGATCGGCCACACCAGCGTGCCGCTGTTTGATGCAAAACGCGATGAGCCGGTGCTGCTGCGCCCGGGAGATACCGTGCGGTTTGTGCCGCAGAAGGAGGGCGTATGCTGAAGGTGATTCGCGCAGGGCTGTACACCTCGGTACAGGATGGCGGACGGATCGGTCTGCGACAGTCGGGGATCAGCTATTGCGGCGCGCTGGATAAACCCGCGCTGCAGATTGCCAATCTGCTGGTGGGCAACGATTCGCAGGCGGCGGCGCTGGAAATCACACTCGGTCAGTGCAGCGTTGAATTCGAACGTGACGGCTGGTTTGCGCTGACCGGCGCAGGCTGTGACGCCACCCTTGACGGTGCGGCGGTCTGGACGGGCTGGCGGCTGGCGTTCAAAGCCGGACAGCGTCTGACGCTTAACCGACCGGTGCATGGCGTGCGTAGCTATCTGGCGATCGACGGCGGCATTGATGTGCCGGAAGTGATGAATTCGTACAGTACCGATCTCAAAACCGGCATTGGCGGTTTCGAAGGCCGGGTATTGAAAGACGGTGATCGCGTGCCGCTTCACCCCGCCGGGCGAACGTTTACCGAGGCGCAGGGCGTTAAACAGCTGCTCTGGACCAACCGTATCCGCGCGCTTCCGGGACCGGAATACCATGAATTCGACCAGGCTTCGCAGGATGCATTCTGGCGTCTGCCGTGGCGGCTTAGCCCGCAGAGTAACCGGATGGGCTATCGGCTGCAGGGCCAGCAGCTGGCGCGTACCACCGATCGCGAACTGGTGTCTCACGGACTGTTACCCGGCGTTATCCAGGTGCCGCATAACGGCCAGCCGATTGTGCTGATGAATGATGCCCAAACCACCGGAGGCTATCCGCGCATCGCCTGCATCATTGAGGCGGATATGTATCATCTGGCACAAATTCCGCTGGGCCAGCCGATCCACTTCGTGCAGTGCTCGCTGGAAGAGGCTCTCGAAGCGCGACGCCTTCAGCGGCTTTTCATCGAGCAGATGGCGTGGAGGCTGAATGATCGTCGTTGATTTGAATGCCGATTTGGGCGAAGGCTGTGGCAGCGATGCTGAATTATTGACGCTCATTTCATCCGCCAATATTGCCTGCGGATTTCATGCCGGCGATGCGCAAACCATGCGGGAATGTGTGCGTGAAGCGTTAAAAAATGGTGTGGCGATTGGCGCTCATCCCGGCTTTGCCGACAGGGAGAACTTTGGGCGCACGGCCATGAATGTGTCGGCAGAGACGATTTATGCCCAGATGCTGTATCAAATTGGCGCGCTACATGCCATCACCCGCGCCGAAGGGGGCCAGCTTCGGCATGTCAAACCCCACGGGGCGCTCTATAATCAGGCGGCAAAAGATCCCGCGCTGGCCGAGGCGATTGCGCGGGCCGTACACGATGTGGATCCCGGTTTGATTCTGGTCGGGCTGGCGGGAAGCGCGTTGATCCACGCCGGACAACGCGCTGGCCTGATCACCCGCGAAGAGGTATTTGCCGACCGCGGATATCAGGCGGACGGGCGTCTCGTTCCCCGCACGGAGCCTGGCGCGCTGATCGCTGATGAGGAGCACGCGCTGGCGCAAACGCTGGAGATGGTGCTGCGCGGCCGGGTAAAAAGCCTGAGCGGCGAATGGGCGACTGTGCAGGCGCAGACGGTTTGTCTGCACGGAGATGGTGAACATGCGCTGGCCTTTGCCCGCCGATTGCGAAACGAATTCAGGCTAAATAATATAACAATCAGTGCATAACGTGCGCCATTTGCGCTCATCTTGAGCGGCGATGCGATGTGTCAACAAAGGAATCAAAAATGCCAGAAGGTCCGGAGATCCGCCGTGCAGCGGATAGCCTGGAGGCGGCGATAAAAGGCAAACCTCTGACCGACGCGTGGTTTGCGTTCCCTCAGTTAAAACCCTATGAATGGCAGTTAATCGGGCAAAGCGTGACGCATATTGAAACGCGCGGCAAAGCCCTGCTCACGCATTTTTCCCATAACCTGACGTTATATAGCCACAATCAGCTTTATGGCGTCTGGCGGGTGATCAATGT
Source organism: Lelliottia sp. CFBP8978 (assembly GCF_034046055.2). Taxonomy (NCBI): domain Bacteria; kingdom Pseudomonadati; phylum Pseudomonadota; class Gammaproteobacteria; order Enterobacterales; family Enterobacteriaceae; genus Lelliottia; species Lelliottia sp. CFBP8978. The sequence goes on from NZ_CM188253.1 coordinate 1,342,782, forward strand.
GGGTGAGGAGCCACAAACCAATCGGGTTCTGCGCGTCAGGCTGCAGACGGCGGATAAAGCGATTTTGCTCTACAGCGCCTCTGATATTGAGATGTTAACGCCGGAGCAACTGCTCACTCACCCGTTTTTGCAACGGGTCGGACCGGATGTGCTGGATCTGCATCTGACGGCAGAAGAGGTGAAAGCGCGTCTTCTGTCGCCCTCTTTTCGCAACCGACAGTTTTCCGGCCTGCTGCTCGATCAGGCGTTTCTCGCCGGTTTAGGCAATTATCTGCGCGTCGAAATTCTCTGGGAAGTGGGGCTGGCGGGGCAGCGAAAAGCGTCGCAGCTCAATGAGATGCAGCTCGAAGTGCTGTCTCATGCTTTGCTGGATATCCCGCGGCTGTCCTATAACACCCGCGGCGTGGTGGATGATAAAAAACATCACGGGGCGCTGTTCCGCTTTAAAGTGTTCCATCGCCAGGGTAAGCCGTGCGAGCGGTGTGGCGGGATAATCGAGCGAACGATGCTGTCGTCGCGGCCATTCTACTGGTGTCCTGGCTGCCAAAGGTAAAAGCAAAACGGCAACCCGAAGGCTGCCGTTTTTAGTGTTTGTTCCCTCTCCCCGTGGGAGAGGGTTAGGGTGAGGGCATCAGAACGCACAAGGTAAAAGTAAAACGGCAACCCGAGGTTGCCGTTTTTAATGTTTGTTCCCTCTCCCCGTGGGAGAGGGTCAGGGTGAGGGCATCAGGCCGCACCCTGTCAACATTAGCGCTTAATATCAGATTTGAAATCGCGCTGGTCGTAGCCGGTATACAGCTGACGCGGACGCGCAATTTTCATCCCTTCGCTGTGCATTTCGTTCCAGTGCGCAATCCAGCCCACGGTACGTGCCATGGCGAAGATGACGGTGAACATGGAAGACGGAATACCCATCGCTTTCAGAATAATGCCAGAGTAGAAATCGACGTTCGGGTACAGTTTTTTCTCGATGAAGTACGGGTCGTTCAACGCGATATGTTCCAGCTCCATCGCCACTTCCAGCAGATCGTCTTTCGTACCCAGCTCTTTCAGCACTTCGTGGCAGGTTTCACGCATCACGGTGGCGCGCGGGTCATAGTTTTTGTAAACACGGTGACCAAAGCCCATCAGGCGGAAGGAGTCATTTTTGTCTTTCGCGCGACGCACGAATTCCGGAATGTGCTCAACGGAGCTGATCTCTTCCAGCATCTTCAGTGCAGCTTCGTTTGCGCCGCCGTGCGCCGGTCCCCACAGGGAGGCGATACCCGCAGCGATACAGGCGAACGGATTCGCGCCGGAAGAGCCTGCGGTACGGACGGTGGAGGTCGATGCGTTCTGTTCGTGATCGGCGTGCAGGATCAGAATACGGTCCATTGCGCGTTCAAGCACCGGGTTAACCTCATAGGTTTCGCACGGTGTGGAGAACATCATGTTCAGGAAGTTGCCGGAATAAGAGAGGTCATTACGCGGGTAAACAAATGGCTGGCCGATGGAATATTTGTAACACATCGCCGCCATGGTAGGCATTTTCGACAGCAGACGGAACGCCGCGATATCACGATGGCGTGGATTATTCACGTCAAGGGAGTCGTGGTAGAACGCTGCCAGCGCACCGGTAATCCCGCACATCACGGCCATCGGATGAGAGTCACGACGGAACGCATGGAACAGACGGGTAATCTGCTCATGGATCATGGTGTGACGGGTCACGGTGGTTCTGAATTCATCGTATTGTTCCTGCGTCGGTTTTTCGCCGTTCAGCAGGATGTAGCACACTTCCAGATAGTTGGATTCGGTGGCTAACTGATCGATGGGGAAACCGCGGTGAAGCAGGATACCTTCGTCACCGTCAATGAAGGTGATTTTGGATTCGCAAGATGCGGTAGAGGTGAAACCCGGGTCAAAGGTGAATACTCCTTTGGAACCCAGTGTACGGATATCAATCACATCCTGACCAAGAGTGCCTTTGAGCACATCCAGTTCAATAGCAGTGTCACCATTTAGGGTGAGCTTTGCCTTTGTATCAGCCATTTACGGTCTCCTTAGCGCCTTATGCTTAAGACTGCAAAACACGTTGTCATTCAGGCTATCACTGCGTTGGCTGCGCTCTCGAAGCCAGGTCACATGGTTAACTATGCTCCCGGGATTCTCGGCTGGCCGCCTTGATCTGGCGCGAATGCTTGCGTGTTTTCGATTTGCATTCAGCTGTTCATCATCGTAACCAATTTGTTATTTGGCTTACCGCTCAGCTCACGAGGAGAAACCAGGGTACAGAGCTAAAGGCGCCTGGCAGGTAAACGAATGAAAAAACAGAGAAACAGCAGCAAATCAGTGTCTTTGCAGTCCGAATTATTCAAACCTGTATACCACTAATAACTGTCCTGATAACTTCGGTCAATACCATCACACTGTTACATAACTAAATCTCAGGTGAAATAGAGACCTCATAACTTTTGCGCATTATATGCCTTTTCTGCTGTTGTTTGTAACAATAATGTTTAATCTTTGTCAAATCCGATGATTAAAATTTAAAATAATGTTGTTATCGTGACTCTGATCACTGTTCCGCATAAAACCCGACAAACTGTATGTAGGTTAATTGTAATGGTTTTGTGAACGACCTATACTGCCGCCAGGTCTCCGGAACACCCTGCAATCCCGAGCCACCCAGCGTTGTAACGTGTCGTTTTAGCATTTGGAAGCAATGTTTTGCATGACGCGCAGTTATAGAAAAGGAACGCTGTCTGACCCGCACGCAGACCGGAGGAAGGAAATCCCGTCGTCTTTCAGGTTACAGGCGCGTTGGCTACGTCCGCTCACCCCGGTGACATAGTTCTCTATGATTCCGAGGATTGATTCCCGAACTTGCCGCCTTCCTGTAACCCGAAGTCCAAAGGGAATTATAAGAACAGCATGTGGGCGTTATTCATGATAAGAAATGTGAAAAAACAAAGACCTGTCAATCTGGATCTCAAAACGATCCGATTCCCTGTAACGGCCATAGCGTCCATTCTCCACCGCGTGTCGGGTGTGATTACGTTTGTGGCGGTAGGCATTCTGTTGTGGTTACTGGGTACCAGCCTCTCTTCTCCTGAAGGATTCCTCCAGGCCTCCGCCATTATGAACAGCTTCTTCGTGAAATTTATCATGTGGGGCATTCTGACTGCGCTGGCCTATCACGTTGTCGTCGGCGTTCGCCATATGATGATGGATTTTGGCTATCTGGAAGAAACCTTCGAAGCAGGGAAACGCTCAGCGAATATTTCATTTGTGATCACTGTCGTGCTTTCAATTCTCGCAGGAGTCCTCGTATGGTAAGCAACGCCTCCGCATTAGGACGCAACGGCGTACATGACTTCATTCTGGTCCGCGCTACTGCCATCGTCCTCACCCTTTACATCATCTACATGATCGGCTTCTTCGCGACCAGCGGCGAGCTGACTTGGGAGATCTGGAGCGGGTTCTTCGGATCTGCCTTCACCAAAGTGTTCACCCTGCTGGCTCTGTTCTCGATCCTTATTCATGCCTGGATTGGCATGTGGCAGGTGTTGACCGATTACGTTAAACCGTTAGGCGTTCGCTTGCCGCTGCAACTCCTGATTGTTGTGGCTCTGGTGGTTTACGTTATTTATGGATTTGTTGTGGTGTGGGGTGTGTGATGAAACTGCCAGTCAGAGAATTTGATGCTGTTGTGATTGGTGCCGGTGGCGCAGGTATGCGCGCGGCGCTGCAAATTTCCCAGAGCGGCCAGACCTGTGCGCTGCTCTCTAAAGTGTTCCCGACCCGATCGCACACGGTTTCCGCGCAGGGTGGTATCACCGTAGCGCTCGGTAATACCCATGAAGATAACTGGGAATGGCATATGTATGACACGGTGAAAGGCTCCGATTATATCGGTGACCAGGACGCCATCGAATATATGTGTAAAACCGGCCCGGAAGCGATTCTGGAACTTGACCATATGGGTCTGCCGTTCTCCCGTCTGGAAGATGGCACGATTTATCAGCGTCCGTTTGGCGGCCAGTCGAAAAACTTCGGCGGCGAGCAGGCGGCACGTACTGCGGCAGCGGCTGACCGTACCGGTCACGCGCTGTTGCACACTCTGTATCAGCAGAACCTGAAAAACCACACCACGATTTTCTCCGAGTGGTACGCGCTGGATCTGGTGAAAAACGAAGATGGCGCAGTGGTGGGTTGTACCGCCCTGTGTATCGAAACCGGTGAAGTGGTTTACTTCAAAGCCCGCGCAACGGTGCTGGCGACCGGCGGCGCAGGCCGTATTTATCAGTCCACCACCAATGCCCATATCAACACCGGCGACGGCGTTGGCATGGCGATCCGCGCTGGCGTGCCGGTGCAGGATATGGAAATGTGGCAGTTCCACCCGACCGGCATCGCCGGTGCCGGCGTTCTGGTGACGGAAGGCTGTCGTGGTGAAGGCGGTTATCTGCTGAACAAACACGGCGAACGCTTCATGGAGCGTTATGCCCCGAATGCGAAAGACCTGGCGGGTCGTGACGTGGTGGCGCGTTCCATCATGATCGAAATCCGTGAAGGTCGCGGCTGCGATGGTCCGTGGGGCCCGCACGCGAAGCTGAAACTCGATCACCTCGGTAAAGAGGTTCTGGAATCTCGTCTGCCGGGTATCCTGGAGCTGTCTCGTACCTTCGCCCACGTTGACCCGGTGAAAGAGCCGATTCCGGTTATCCCAACCTGCCACTACATGATGGGCGGTATTCCGACCAAAGTGACCGGCCAGGCATTGACCGTGAACGAGCAGGGCGAAGACGTGGTGATTCCGGGTCTGTTCGCGGTGGGCGAAATCGCCTGCGTATCGGTCCACGGCGCCAACCGTCTGGGCGGCAACTCCTTGCTCGACCTGGTGGTGTTTGGTCGTGCGGTGGGTCTGCATCTGCAGGAATCTATCGCCGAGCAGGGCGACCTGCGCGATGCGCGCGAGTCGGATATCGAAGCGTCTCTGGAACGTCTCAACCGCTGGAACGGCAACCGCGATGGCGAAGATCCGGTGGAAATCCGCAAAGCGCTGCAGGAATGTATGCAGCATAACTTCTCGGTATTCCGCGAAGGCGATGCGATGGCCAAAGGTCTTGAGCAGCTGAAAGCGATTCGTGAGCGTCTGAAAAACGCCCGTCTGGACGACACCTCCAGCGAGTTCAACACCCAGCGCGTTGAGTGTCTGGAGCTGGATAACCTGATGGAGACCGCCTATGCAACGGCGGTATCTGCAAACTTCCGCACCGAAAGCCGTGGCGCGCATAGCCGCTTCGACTTCCCGGATCGTGACGACGAAAACTGGCTGTGCCATTCCCTGTATCTGCCAGAGTCGGAATCCATGACGCGTCGTAGCGTCAATATGGAGCCGAAACTGCGTCCGGCATTCCCGCCGAAGATTCGTACCTATTAATGCGGAGACAGGATAATGAAACTCGAATTCTCAGTTTATCGTTATAACCCGGATGTTGATGACGCTCCGCATATGCAGGATTACACCCTGGAAGCGGAAGAAGGCCGTGACATGATGCTGCTTGATGCGTTAATGCAGCTGAAAGAAAAGGATCCGACACTGTCGTTCCGTCGTTCCTGCCGTGAAGGGGTGTGTGGCTCCGACGGCCTGAACATGAACGGCAAAAATGGCCTCGCCTGTATCACGCCGATCTCTGCGTTACAGCGCGCAGGTCAGAAAATTGTGATTCGTCCTCTGCCTGGCCTGCCGGTCGTTCGCGATTTGGTGGTGGACATGGGGCAATTCTATGCACAATATGAGAAGATTAAGCCTTACTTGTTGAATAATGGGCAAAATCCACCCGCTCGCGAGCATTTACAGTCGCCAGAGCAGCGTGAAAAACTCGATGGCCTGTATGAGTGTATTCTCTGTGCATGCTGTTCGACCTCTTGCCCGTCGTTCTGGTGGAATCCGGACAAGTTTATCGGCCCGGCTGGCCTGCTGGCCGCGTATCGCTTCCTGATTGACAGCCGCGATACGGAAACCGATAGCCGTCTTGAAGGGTTAAGTGATGCTTTCAGCGTATTCCGCTGCCATAGCATTATGAACTGCGTCAGTGTATGTCCTAAGGGGCTGAACCCGACGCGCGCCATCGGCCATATTAAGTCGATGCTGTTGCAACGCAGTGCCTAAGTAAGAAGAGGGGAGCGCTGTTCCCCTCACCCTAACCCTCTCCCCACAGGGGAGAGGGAACGGAGTGCAGGAAATCTTTAAAAACCGCCACAATGGCATATCCAGTAATCGAGGCGTTCAGAGCGAGACAAGGCGGCAACTGAGCGCATCCCCGGGAGCATAGTTCACTATGTGACAGGGGTAAGCGAAGGCAGCCAACGATGTCGCAGCCTGAACGAAGAAGATTAATGGCAGTTTTTAAAGGTTCCTTCGCGAGCCAAGAAGAGCTCGCAGGTGAACCCCGGCACGTACACGAGGTGTGCGTGGTAGTTTCTACGGCGAAATAAGCATAAAAATGCTTAAGGGATCACGATGCAGAACGGCGCAATGAAAGCCTGGCTGGACTCTTCTTTCCTCTCTGGTGCAAACCAAAGCTGGATCGAACAGCTCTATGAAGACTTCTTAACCGATCCTGACTCAGTGGACGCTAACTGGCGTTCCATGTTCCAGCAGTTACCTGGCACTGGGGTCAAACCGGATCAATTCCATTCCAAAACACGTGATTATTTCCGTCGTCTGGCGAAGGATGCCTCACGTTACTCCTCCTCCATCTCTGACCCTGATACCAATGTGAAGCAGGTCAAAGTCCTGCAGCTCATCAATGCTTATCGCTTCCGTGGTCACCAGCATGCGAACCTCGATCCGCTGGGACTGTGGAAACAAGAACGTGTGGCGGATCTCGATCCGGCATATCACGATCTGACCGAGGCTGATTTCCAGGAAACCTTTAACGTCGGCTCTTTTGCCAGCGGCAAAGACACGATGAAGCTGGGCGAGTTGCTTGAGGCACTCAAAGAAACGTACTGCGGATCGATCGGCGCAGAGTACATGCACATTACCTCCACTGACGAAAAACGCTGGATCCAACAGCGCATTGAGTCAGTGACCGGCCACGCCAGCTTTAGCGTTGATGAGAAGAAACGCTTCCTGAGCGAACTGACCGCAGCGGAAGGCCTTGAACGCTATCTCGGTGCAAAATTCCCGGGTGCGAAGCGCTTCTCGCTGGAAGGCGGCGATGCATTAGTGCCGATGCTGAAAGAGCTGATCCGCCATGCGGGCAACAGCGGTACGCGTGAAGTGGTGCTGGGTATGGCGCACCGCGGTCGTTTGAACGTGCTGGTCAACGTTCTGGGTAAAAAACCACAGGACCTGTTCGACGAATTTGCGGGTAAACATAAAGAACATCTCGGCACCGGTGACGTGAAGTACCACATGGGCTTCTCTTCAGATATCGAAACTGAAGGTGGTCTGGTTCACCTGGCGCTGGCGTTTAACCCGTCGCACCTGGAAATCGTAAGCCCGGTGGTGATCGGTTCCGTGCGCGCGCGTCTGGATCGTCTGGACGAGCCAAGCAGCAACAAAGTGCTGCCAATCACCATTCACGGTGATGCGGCAGTGACCGGGCAGGGCGTGGTTCAGGAAACCCTGAACATGTCCAAAGCGCGGGGTTACGAAGTGGGCGGTACTGTTCGCATCGTGATTAACAACCAGGTGGGCTTCACCACCTCGAACCCGCTGGATGCGCGCTCTACGCCGTACTGTACCGACATTGGTAAGATGGTGCAGGCGCCGATCTTCCACGTGAACGCGGATGATCCGGAAGCCGTCGCTTTCGTTACCCGTCTGGCGCTGGACTTCCGTAATACCTTCAAACGCGATGTGTTCATCGACCTGTTCTGCTATCGCCGTCACGGCCATAACGAAGCGGACGAGCCGAGTGCAACCCAGCCGCTGATGTATCAGAAAATCAAAAAACATCCGACGCCGCGCAAAATCTACGCTGACAAACTGGAAGCTGACAAAATCGCGACCCTGGAAGATGCAACCGAACTGGTTAATCTGTACCGCGATGCGCTGGATGCCGGCGAGTGTGTGGTGAAAGAGCTGCGTCCGATGAACATGCACTCCTTTACCTGGTCGCCGTACCTCAACCACGAGTGGGATGAGAGCTACCCGAACAAGGTGGAGATGAAGCGTCTGCAGGAGCTGGCTAAACGCATCAGCACCGTACCAGAAGCGATCGAAATGCAGTCCCGCGTGCAGAAAATCTACTCTGACCGTCAGTCAATGGCAGAGGGCGAGAAGCTGTTCGACTGGGGCGGCGCAGAAAACCTGGCGTACGCCACGCTGGTCGACGAGGGCATTCCGGTGCGTCTGTCCGGTGAAGATGCGGGACGCGGAACCTTTTTCCACCGTCACGCGGTGATTCACAACCAGACCAACGGTTCAACCTACACCCCGCTGCAGCACGTGCATAACGGTCAGGGCCAGTTCAAGGTCTGGGACTCCGTGCTGTCTGAAGAAGCGGTACTGGCGTTTGAATACGGCTATGCCACGGCGGAACCGCGCACCCTGACTATCTGGGAAGCGCAGTTCGGTGACTTCGCCAACGGTGCGCAGGTGGTTATCGACCAGTTCATCAGCTCCGGCGAGCAGAAATGGGGCCGTATGTGTGGCCTGGTGATGCTGCTGCCGCACGGCTACGAAGGGCAGGGACCGGAGCACTCCTCCGCGCGTCTTGAACGTTATCTGCAACTTTGTGCCGAGCAGAACATGCAGGTCTGCGTGCCATCCACTCCTGCGCAGGTTTATCACATGCTGCGTCGTCAGGCGCTGCGCGGGATGCGTCGTCCGCTGGTGGTGATGTCACCGAAATCTCTGCTGCGTCATCCGCTGGCCGTGTCCTCTCTGGACGAGCTGGCGAACGGGACCTTCCAGCCGGCGATTGGTGAGATTGACGAGCTGGATCCGCAGGCCGTGAAGCGCGTCGTGATGTGTTCTGGTAAGGTTTATTTCGACCTGCTGGAACAGCGCCGCAAGAAAGATCAGAAAGATGTCGCCATTGTGCGTATCGAGCAGCTTTATCCGTTCCCGCATCAGTCGGTGCAGGAAGCGTTGAAACCGTACGCACACGTACATGATTTTGTCTGGTGCCAGGAAGAGCCGCTCAACCAGGGCGCATGGTACTGCAGCCAGCATCATTTCCGTGATGTGATTCCATTTGGGTCTGCCCTGCGTTACGCAGGTCGCCCGGCCTCCGCCTCTCCGGCGGTAGGGTATATGTCCGTTCACCAGAAGCAACAGCAAGATCTGGTGAATGACGCGCTGAACGTCGAATAATTTAAGGATACATAATGAGTAGCGTAGATATTCTTGTTCCCGACCTGCCTGAATCCGTGGCTGATGCAACGGTAGCGACCTGGCATAAAAAACCGGGCGATAGCGTTAAGCGCGATGAAGTGCTGGTAGAAATCGAAACTGACAAAGTGGTACTGGAAGTACCGGCCTCGGCGGATGGCGTTCTGGATGCAGTGCTGGAAGATGAAGGCACGACCGTCACTTCCCGTCAGATCCTGGGCCGCCTGCGCGAAGGCAATAGCGCGGGCAAAGAGTCCAGTGCCAAATCTGAAAGCAAAGAGTCCACTCCGGCTCAGCGTCAGCAGGCCTCTCTGGAAGAACAAACGAACGATGCACTCAGCCCGGCGATCCGTCGCCTGCTGGGTGAACACAATCTTGAAGCCAGCGCCATTAAAGGCACCGGCGTCGGTGGCCGTCTGACGCGTGAAGATATCGAAAAACATCTGGCGAAAGCACCGGCAAAAGAAGAAGCCAAAGCACCTGAAGCCGCACCTGCTGCTCAGCCTGCGCTGGGCGCACGCAGTGAAAAACGCGTGCCGATGACGCGTCTGCGTAAGCGTGTGGCCGAGCGTCTGCTGGAAGCGAAAAACTCCACCGCGATGCTGACGACGTTCAACGAAGTCAACATGAAGCCCATCATGGATCTGCGTAAGCAGTACGGTGACGCGTTTGAAAAACGTCACGGTATCCGTCTGGGCTTTATGTCCTTCTACGTGAAAGCGGTGGTTGAAGCGCTGAAACGCTATCCGGAAGTGAATGCCTCGATTGATGGCGAAGATGTTGTGTATCACAACTACTTCGACGTCAGCATGGCGGTCTCTACGCCGCGCGGCCTGGTGACCCCGGTTCTGCGTGATGTTGACACCCTGGGTATGGCGGATATCGAGAAGAAAATCAAAGAGCTGGCGCTGAAAGGCCGTGACGGCAAGCTGACCGTTGACGATCTCACCGGCGGTAACTTCACCATTACCAACGGCGGCGTGTTTGGTTCCCTGATGTCTACGCCAATCATCAACCCACCGCAGAGCGCGATTCTGGGCATGCATGCCATTAAAGATCGCCCGATGGCGGTAGACGGTAAAGTTGAGATTCTGCCGATGATGTATCTGGCGCTCTCTTACGATCACCGTCTGATTGATGGTCGTGAATCTGTGGGTTATCTGGTAGCGATTAAAGAGCTGCTGGAAGACCCAACGCGTCTGCTGCTGGACGTGTAGTCATTTTTTAGCATCACCTGCCCTGTAGGCCGGATAAGCGGAGCGCCGTCCGGCATGAATACCGCACCGGTCTACAGGTTTAAAGATAACGATTACCTGAAGGATGGATAGAACACATGAACTTACATGAATATCAGGCCAAACAGCTGTTTGCCCGGTATGGCTTACCGGCTCCGGTGGGTTATGCCTGTACTACCCCACGTGAAGCAGAAGAAGCCGCATCTAAAATCGGTTCCGGCCCTTGGGTAGTTAAGTGTCAGGTTCACGCTGGTGGCCGCGGTAAAGCGGGCGGTGTGAAGGTTGTGAAGAGCAAAGAAGAGATTCGCGCGTTTGCTGAACACTGGCTGGGTAAACGCCTGGTCACTTATCAAACAGACGCAAACGGCCAGCCGGTTAACCAGATCCTGGTCGAAGCGGCGACCGATATCGCGAAAGAGTTGTATCTCGGCGCGGTTGTAGACCGTAGCTCCCGTCGCGTGGTGTTCATGGCATCTACCGAAGGCGGCGTGGAAATCGAGAAAGTGGCGGAAGAGACGCCGCACCTGATCCACAAAGTGGCTATCGATCCGCTGGCGGGTCCTATGCCTTACCAGGGACGCGAGCTGGCGTTCAAACTGGGTCTGGAAGGTAAACTGGTTCAACAGTTCACCAAGATATTCATGGGTCTGGCGACTATTTTCCTGGAGCGCGATCTGGCGCTGATCGAAATCAACCCACTGGTGATCACCACTCAGGGCGATCTGATCTGCCTCGATGGCAAACTGGGCGCTGACGGCAACGCGCTGTTCCGCCAGTCCGATCTGCGTGAAATGCGCGATCAGTCGCAGGAAGACCCGCGTGAAGCGCAGGCTGCACAGTGGGAACTGAACTACGTGGCGCTGGATGGCAACATCGGCTGCATGGTTAACGGTGCGGGCCTGGCGATGGGTACTATGGACATCGTTAAACTGCACGGCGGCGAGCCGGCAAACTTCCTCGACGTGGGCGGCGGCGCGACCAAAGAGCGCGTTACCGAAGCGTTCAAAATCATTCTTTCTGACGACAAGGTGAAAGCCGTTCTGGTGAACATCTTCGGTGGTATCGTGCGTTGCGATCTGATCGCTGACGGTATTATCGGCGCGGTAGAAGAAGTGGGCGTGAACGTCCCGGTTGTGGTTCGTCTGGAAGGTAACAACGCTGAACTCGGCGCGAAAAAACTGGCTGACAGTGGCCTGAATATTATTGCAGCGAAAAGTCTGACGGATGCAGCTCAGCAGGTTGTTGCCGCAGTGGAGGGGAAATAATGTCCGTTTTGATTGATAAGAACACTAAAGTTATCTGCCAGGGCTTTACCGGTAGCCAGGGGACTTTCCACTCCGAACAAGCAATTGCTTACGGTACGCAGATGGTTGGCGGCGTGACGCCAGGCAAAGGCGGTACCACGCATCTGGGTCTGCCGGTGTTCAACACCGTGCGCGAAGCGGTAGAAGCCACTGGCGCAACGGCGACCGTGATCTACGTTCCGGCTCCGTTCTGTAAAGACTCAATCCTGGAAGCCATCGACGCAGGTATTAAACTGATTATCACCATCACCGAAGGCATCCCGACGCTGGATATGCTGACCGTGAAAGTGAAGCTGGATGAAGCCGGCGTGCGCATGATCGGGCCAAACTGCCCGGGCGTGATCACCCCAGGCGAGTGCAAAATCGGCATCATGCCTGGCCATATTCACAAGCCAGGCAAAGTGGGCATCGTGTCTCGCTCCGGTACGCTGACGTATGAAGCGGTTAAGCAGACCACCGATTACGGTTTCGGCCAGTCCACCTGTGTGGGCATCGGCGGTGACCCGATTCCGGGTTCTAACTTTATTGATATCCTGAAGCTGTTCCAGGAAGATCCGCAGACCGAAGCGATCGTGATGATCGGTGAGATCGGCGGTAGCGCAGAAGAAGAAGCGGCTGCCTACATTAAAGATCACGTCACCAAGCCGGTTGTGGGCTACATCGCGGGCGTGACTGCGCCAAAAGGCAAACGTATGGGCCACGCAGGTGCCATCATTGCGGGTGGTAAAGGCACGGCGGATGAGAAATTTGCTGCGCTGGAAGCGGCGGGTGTTAAAACCGTTCGCAGCCTGGCCGATATCGGCGACGCACTGAAATCTATCATTAAGTAAATCCTCTCTGCTCTCCGCAAGGGGGGCTTTAACATAATAAATGTCCGTTTCGACATGGTTGGCCGCTGAAAAGCGGCCTTTTTTATGCCCGGTAATCCTGGTTTAACCTTTTATCCGTCACGGCGATTTCCCCCTCCTGTGCCTCGATATTGACTTCACTTTCGCCGCTTAAGTCCGTCACAAACACCCAGCAAATCCGTGGGTCATGGCTGCGCAAAATCAGATACTCCAGTTCGGACGTCGAGGGATTGTCCGGCCCTTTGGCCTGAATGACGTGCGCGTTGCTGAGCGAAAAACAGCTGATTGTCACGGGTTTATCAGCCTGATAGCGTAAGTCAGTCTGACTGTTCAGCGGCATTTGTGTGGCCTGGTGGACGTAGGGATAACACAAGCTGATCCCGGTTTGCGGCATATCAGGCCGGGATTCACCGCGAATCAGGTAGATCGCATCCACGCACTGGGCATGAGGATTCTCGATATCCCACCTGTCGATCAGCAGGTTTTCCGTAACCTGTACGCTGCGGCGGAAAACGACATCGTGGTAGGATTCCTCATCCCACTCCACGCGCGTTTTGCTGTCGGGCAGGGCGGCCTGGGTTTTCCAGTCCACTTCGGTAACCAGGTGCGTAGCAGCAGGTGTTTCATTATACCGAAGCACGTGCGGGACGGCGGGTGGCTGGTTCAACCCGTTCACGCATAATGTATTGTGTGAAAATGAGTTTTTGTAGTAGCCGTAGTGCAGCGGTGCGCCGTAGCCCGTCGTGCCGAGATCGGGAAACAACGCTTTTCCCTGATTGAAAACCATCAGGTTCAGACGATCGTAATGATCGTGCTCCCCACCGTACGGGCCATGTTTGATGCATACGGCCCGGCCCGGTGCGTTTCGGATCAGGGTAAAACCTGCGCCGGGGTGGTGTTCGCTGGCGGTCGGGGCTTGCAGGGCGTTAGCGGGCAGCGGTTGGCCGTAAAACAACGCGTCGATATGATTGCGCGGCGTGGTGCGATAGAGACAGGAGAGCAACTGCCCGTACACCTCTTTGCCATAATAAAAATACGCAAATTCATAGATATCCGCATGGCCGAGCTGCTCCTGGCCGTTTACGCAATCATTCACTTTCGGCAGCGTCATATCTGGTAGCAGGAATTGCATCGGCAGGCTGAGCATCTGCGGATAGAACGGTTGATCCAGCAGGCTAAATTCGCTGTTTTTCGCCAGTTTCTCAAAGGCGAAAAAGGCTTCCAGGGCGTAGTAGTGATAGTGCAGCGAGCCTTCAAACCATAATCCGCCCGGCAGCAGGGCGTTCTCCAGCTGATAACGCAGGCCGTAGGGGCTGTTAACGGCAAACTCCAGATAAGCATTCTCTTCCAGCACGGCGCCAATGATGCCGACGGTGGCACTGATTTTAACCTCATGGTTATGAATCTGATTGCTGCGATGCTGCATCAGAAAATCAGCTCCACAACGCAGCAGGCGCGTAGCAATATACTCATTCTGTTCGGTCGTGAGCTCAGAACGAATCAGGTCAAACCCACGAGCAAAATCGGCGTGACAATTCGCTTCACAGAGCGTCTGAGCATTGGCTTTTCCAGGACCGTTGTAGGGAATACCGCCGTGTTCCTGATAGTCGGGATAGTACTTTGCATATTGCATCAGAATATCGATCACTTTATCCCGGTAGCGTATTTCACCGGTCAGTAGCCAGAGAACGCTAAGCTCGTAGCTTGCTTTCGCATTCAATCCGTTTAGCCAGCGCCACCAGGCGCCGTAGTAGGGTTCGCCGGTAAAAACGGCCCCGTCCACGGGGCAGCGATGTTTGTTGGGCGAGTGCCGGTTCCACAGCAAGCGCACGCTGTGCTCAGGGCAGAAGAAGTAGTGGTTCCAGGTGGCGCATCCAGTTTCGGGCACCAGCGTGTCGTTGTTGATGACGTCGCGGTTGCTCTCAATCAGCCCGGCGAGGATCGCCGGGCTGACATTTTGACGGGCGGCGGTAAGTTGTTCTGCGGTAAATTGTTTCACTGTGCACCTGTACCCGATTATTTCACCAGCGGAGAGCCGGGCATTAAGAAGTTGATATTATCGGCATTCCCTTTGCTCAGAAGGGCGACGCTCTGTGTAAAGGTGGCATCTTTATAGGCTCTCGCCGCAGCCAGCATCGGGCCGGTGGCTTCCTCCGGAGTGTATTTCAGCTCCGGGTACGGCCAGCTGCTGGCCGGTTTGCCCATTTGCTCGCTGATGAAGGCAAACGCGCTTTTGGTAGTGCGGCTGTCGAGCTGGAAATTCCACACGTCATTTCCGGTCTGCTCCCCGTAACGCCCCATTCGGCCATAGGCGGCGAGGGCAAAATTCGAATAATGGAAGGAGCGGGTGCGCTCAAGCTCTGCCGTGATTTCACCTTTGCTGTTGATCTGCGAGATCAGATGGCGATGCTTAAAGATCTCAATCTGCTCTGTCGCCTGTTTTTTATCTCCGGTGAAAAGCGAAAACGCGGTAACCTGGGTGTCGTACCAGGCTCCATGATTGTTGTACCAGTTCGATTCTTCATGCCCGTTCTGACTGGTTTTCAGCCAGCTAGTGTAGTCAGCGTACCAGCGCTGATAGCGTTTGAAATCCTGATCCGAAAGTGTTTTCGCGTTGTGTAACAGCACAATGCTGTCGGCGACATCAATCAGCACGCGGGTGTCGATAATGCCGATCCCCCGTCCGTTCACGATGCCCGGAATCGCCTGGGCATAATTAAGATTCGGGTTCATTCGCGTCTCGTTGTGCAAGAACCAGGTTTGCAGCTGAGCATTCGCCTTTTGCGCATATTTAGGGTCGCCGCTGTAGAACACCGCCAGAGCCAACGCGCGGATGTCATCGGAAAAATGGGCCATCCTCGCGCTGTCCGTATCATCGGTTTTGGAAGACGGATTGATATTACCGTCGTCGCGGATGTAGGGGAGGTGGTCTTTGGTATCCGGATTTGGCCACCAGTAAGGGCCAAAACTGTAGTAATCGTGTTTATTGCCGGAGGCCGGGATCAGCTTTTTCTGCGTTACGCTGTACGGAGGATGCAACAGGGCAGCATCGGCTTTTTTCATCAGTGCCTGAATGGCTGGCGTGTAGGTGGCGTCATTCTGGGCGATCTTCGTTTTTATCTCCTGCATCTGCTGGCAGTCGTAAGTCAGGCAGGAATCAGCAGCGGACTGGGCATACAGCGGTGCAGAACACAGCAGGCAAGCGAAGAACAGTGTTTGATATTTCATTGTCGTTTCCTTGTTCAGGCGACAGCAGGTTTGAATGCCGCTGCAGGATTTTTGATGAGCAACCACAGGAACGCAGCGCCAATAAGATCGAAAACACCCAGTCCAATAAAGAAAGCATTGTAGCCAACCACGGCAACCATCGCGCCGAGGAAAAGGCTAAATGCGAAGTTTCCCATGCTGCCCGTAAAGGCTGCAAAGCCGGTGGCAGTTGCGACTTTTTGTTTGGGGAAAAGGTCGGACGACATGCTGATGACGGTGATGGACAAGCACTGATGGGCGAAGCCCGCAATGCAAAACAGCGCAATGGCAGCATAGACATTTTCGACGTAGCCGACAGCCGCCATCGCCAGCATCAGCAACGCCGCGAAGGTAAAGGTGATGCGTTTAGCATTGATAATGTGAATGCCTCGATTATTAAGAAACTTCGAGATGTATCCGGCTGCCAGACAGCCTAAATCCGCCGTCAGGAACGGAAGCCAGGCAAACATAGCGATTTCACTCAGATTCATATGACGCACGGTGACGAGATACAGCGGCATCCAGTAGTGCAGGGTTCCCCAGGCCGGGTCAGCCATAAAGCGGGGTAAAGAGATGGCCCACAAATTTTTGTCTTTGATCATCGAGCTGAGGGTCGCTTTTTCCGTCGTCACGACCAGACCGTTGTCAGCCTGAACTTCGTCATATTCCGCTTTGAGCAGCGCCGGATGGCTTTCCGGCGATCGATAGCACACCAGCCACAAAATGCTCCACAGAATCCCCATCCCGCCGGTAACCACAAACGACATTTCCCAATTGTAATTAAGGATGGCCCAAACCACGAGCGGCGGGGCGAGCATCGCGCCGAGTGATGTCCCCAGGCTGTAGATCCCGCAGGCCAGCCCTCGCTCTTTTGCCGGGAACCATTCGGCGGTCACTTTCATACCAGCCGGGTTAAATGCCGCTTCGGTTAAACCGAGGCCGCCGCGCAGGCAGGCTATCGGTAACCAACTGCTGAAAAGCGCGGTTAACATGTTGCACAGTGACCACAGCATGGCCAGTATGCTAAAGCTGAAGCGCAAGCCAAACTTATCGATGATGAAACCGCAGGCGATCCCGCCGATGGCGTAGGTAAACGGAAACACTGACACGATCCACGAGTATTGCTCGCTGGAAAGATGCAATGTTTTCATCATTTCCGGGGCAGCAACGCCTAGCGTGCTGCGTGCGAGGTAATTAATAATGGTGCCGAGCATAACGAGTGAAATAATGTACCAGCGTAGTTTTTTTATCTTCACGATGCCTTCCTTGAGTGCGTTGAAATTTTGTTGTTTTAAAAATGAAATGCAATTTCAATTAATGCTATTGGAAATATATCTGCCCGTGCTTGATGATGCTCACAGATTTTTAAATACGGTAAAAATTAATTAATATAAAAAATATATAAACACCATGAATTAATTCATTAAAACCATTTATAAAAATGATCTATTTTTCGTAAATATAAAAACAAAACACTGTTTCAATAAAAAGTGTGTGGGTGATCTTGTTTTTAAAATAATAAGAGTGACCGATTTTAATTAATGAATATTATGCCTCCCTGTGGTTTGGTCTCGGTGTGATAACGCAGTAAATATTGCGTATCTCAGCTTATAAAGTATCAAGGTATGGATTATGCAGAAAAAATGGCAATGGTTATTACTGTCTTGTGTTACAGCGTGTCCGCTTGTTTGTCAGGCACTGACGTTTGACGTCAGAGGCGGCTACAGAGCGGGTAGTCACTCATATGAATCGCGCTATAAGGTCAGCCAGAGCTGGAAGAGTGGCTGGTGGGGAAGTATCGAAACCGATAACAAAAATAATAAAAGTAACGGCAGAGGTGCAAATGGTGGGGATAAATCGGACGGTGCTCATTCATTTGGTGACAGTAAGTCAGATTATAATGAAATAGAGTCTAATTACACGATTCCGTTAACGGAACAATGGAGTTTTCAACCTGGAGGCATTTATCACTGGAGCAGCAATGGTACACAAATTCGGCCCTATTTACGCCTGAATTATAAAATCACTGCCGATTTAAATACAAGTTTACGTTATCGCTATGACTATAATACTTATGAAACGGTGAATGGTAGCGGTGAGTCTCATCGGGATAGCGTTAACCGTCTGGATCTGTATTTGGGTTATAAAATTAATCCACAGTGGAGCGTACTCTATCAGGGAACGATATATAAACATGTTAATGATGATTATAAATATAAGAATGATAAATCATCGGCAACGGAAAATGCCGTTACGCTACGTTATAAATGGAACAGCTGGTTCAGCCCGTATGTGGAATACGATTACCTGGATAAACAAGGTTTTTACGAAGGAGAAGACGGTATCGCCGAGTCGCGTTACCGCATCGGTATGACGTTTACGCTCTAAGCAGCGGCAAAACCTGCCTGGCGGAGCTGCCGGGCAGGAATGCGCGATGAACATCGGTTCTTCTGCCTGCTTGAGTATGCAGCAGCCACCTTCCGCAGTATCAAATCTGTCTAAAATTCACTCGAACAGATTGGCGGACACGTTCCGGTGATCATTTCGTTAACGGTATAGTCACGGCGTGGTGTTAATTAGAGGCTGGTGATGGGTAAAATAAATGTTATTTTTGGCTGAGCTATTGCCGAAATGGAAAAAGAAGTCTAAGCCGCTATCCTTAATGTTTGTCAGCTTTATAAAGCGAGACGACAAGCAGCGTTAAAAAAAATCACTATTATTTATATCTCATTCCGCATTCGCTAACCATTGCAGTGATCAAATCTACATATCATTAACATTGATTTTACTATGGCTACTGCATTTAAACACCATTAACATAAAGTCGCGTTTTTGATTTAAATCAATGTTTAATGCTTGGAAAAACACCTCAAAAGGCGTTAAATTGTCCGCGATCAAATTGGCTGAAAAGTAGTAAATTCGCTATATATTGATCACCGTCGTAAAACGTAAAAGTGATTCAATAAAAACCTGTTTATTGTAAGGGTTTTGCAGCGTATTATATTTGCGGGATCAATTTGAGTTTTTTATTAACGTATTTGTAACCTTTCATCACTACTTTTTCCTCATCTGAAGAATGACGTTGTGGAGAGGGGAAACAGATAACTTTGTATTGGGGCATGTGTGTGAACCCTTTCTGACGGGATTCACTCTCGGAGTCTTCATGCGATGAGCAAGGAGTCATGATGTTAGATATAGTCGAACTGTCGCGCTTACAGTTTGCCTTGACCGCGATGTACCACTTCCTTTTTGTGCCACTGACGCTCGGTATGGCGTTCCTGCTGGCCATCATGGAAACGGTCTACGTCCTCTCCGGCAAACAGATTTATAAAGATATGACCAAGTTCTGGGGCAAGTTGTTTGGTATCAACTTTGCTCTGGGTGTGGCAACGGGTCTGACCATGGAGTTCCAGTTCGGGACTAACTGGTCATACTATTCCCACTATGTCGGGGATATCTTCGGTGCGCCTCTGGCCATTGAAGGGCTGATGGCCTTCTTCCTCGAATCCACCTTTGTAGGTCTGTTCTTCTTCGGCTGGGACCGTCTGGGTAAAGTCCAGCATATGGCCGTCACCTGGCTGGTGGCATTAGGTTCAAACCTGTCCGCACTGTGGATTCTGGTCGCGAACGGCTGGATGCAGAACCCTATCGCGTCTGATTTCAACTTCGAAACCATGCGTATGGAGATGGTCAGCTTTGCGGAGCTAGTCCTGAATCCGGTTGCTCAGGTGAAATTCGTTCACACGGTGGCGTCTGGTTATGTCTGCGGCGCGATGTTCGTTCTGGGCATCAGCTCTTACTACATGCTGCGCGGTCGTGATTTCGCATTCGCTAAACGCTCTTTTGCCATCGCGGCAAGCTTCGGTATGGCGGCAATTCTCTCTGTTATTGTTCTGGGTGATGAATCCGGTTACGAAATGGGCGATGTGCAGAAAACCAAACTGGCGGCTATCGAAGCCGAATGGGAAACTCAGCCGGCTCCGGCGGCGTTTACCCTGTTTGGTATTCCCGATCAAGATGCGCAGGAAAACCGCTTTGCGATCCAGATTCCTTACGCGTTGGGCATTATTGCTACCCGTTCAGTCGATAAGCAGGTCACTGGCCTGAAAGACCTGATGGTGCAGCATGAAGAGCGTATCCGTAACGGTATGAAAGCTTACGCGCTTCTGGAGCAGCTGCGTTCCGGTTCTGCCGATCAGGCTGTTCGCGATCAGTTCAACGACGTGAAGAAAGACCTGGGTTACGGCCTGTTGCTTAAACGCTATACGCCGAATGTCTCAGACGCGACCGAAGCGCAGATTCAGATGGCAACCAAAGACTCTATTCCGCGCGTGGCTCCACTGTACTTCGCGTTTCGAATCATGGTCGGTTGCGGCATCCTGATGCTGCTGATTATCGCGGCGTCCTTCTGGTCCGTGATTCGTAACCGTATCGGTCAGAAAAAGTGGCTGCTGCGTACCGCGATGTACGGTATTCCACTGCCATGGATTGCTATCGAGTCCGGCTGGTTCGTGGCGGAATATGGTCGTCAGCCATGGGCAATTGGTGAGGTTCTGCCTACGGCAGTGGCTAACTCCTCGTTGACTGCCGGAGATCTGATTTTCTCCATGCTGCTGATTTGTGGCCTGTATACCCTGTTCCTGGTGGCTGAGCTGTTCCTGATGTTCAAGTTTGCACGCCTTGGCCCAAGCAGCCTGAAAACCGGTCGCTACCACTACGAGCAGTCCACTGTGGCTACTCAGCCGGCACGCTAAGACAGGAGTCGTCAAATGATCGATTATGAAGTATTGCGTTTTATCTGGTGGCTGCTGGTCGGTATCTTACTGATTGGTTTTGCGGTCACTGACGGTTTCGACATGGGGGTGGGCATGCTCACCCGTTTCCTCGGTCGTAATGACACCGAGCGTCGAATCATGATCAACTCCATCGCCCCGCACTGGGACGGTAACCAGGTGTGGCTGATCACCGCAGGCGGCGCGCTGTTTGCTGCCTGGCCGATGGTCTACGCCGCTGCGTTCTCCGGTTTCTATGTGGCGATGATTCTGGTGCTGGCATCCTTGTTCTTCCGTCCGGTCGGTTTTGACTACCGCTCCAAGATTGAAGATACGCGCTGGCGCAACATGTGGGACTGGGGCATCTTCATCGGTAGCTTCGTTCCACCGCTGGTTATCGGTGTGGCATTCGGTAACCTGTTGCAGGGCGTGCCATTCCACCTCGATGAGTACATGCGTCTGTACTACACCGGTAACTTCTTCCAGCTGCTGAATCCGTTTGGTCTGCTGGCGGGCGTGGTGAGTGTGGCGATGATCATCACTCAGGGTGCGACTTATCTGCAGATGCGTACCGTGGGTGAATTACATCTGCGTTCACGCGCGACGGCACAGGTCGCTGCGCTGGTGACAATGGTCTGCTTCGCGCTGGCTGGCGTTTGGGTGGTATACGGTATTGATGGCTACGTGGTGACGTCGGCTATTAATCACGCTGCACCGTCAAATCCGTTGACCAAAGAAGTGGCTCGTCAGGCGGGCGCCTGGATGGTGAACTTCAACAATACACCTGCGCTGTGGGCGATCCCGGCTCTGGGCGTGTTGCTGCCACTGTTGACGACGTTGACCTCTCGTCTGGAAAAAGGCGCGTGGGCATTCGTGTTCTCTTCACTGACTCTGGCGTGCATCATTCTGACTGCGGGTGTGGCTATGTTCCCATTCGTGATGCCTTCCAGCACGATGCTGAATGCGAGCCTGACAATGTGGGATGCGACCTCAAGCCAGTTGACGCTTAACCTGATGACGTATGTTGCCTGCGTGTTCGTACCGATTATTCTGCTCTACACCACCTGGTGTTACTGGAAAATGTTCGGTCGTATCACGAAAGAAGACATCGAAAGCAACACTCATTCCCTGT
The DNA here is from genome assembly GCF_034046055.2 of Lelliottia sp. CFBP8978. Lineage (NCBI taxonomy): Bacteria > Pseudomonadati > Pseudomonadota > Gammaproteobacteria > Enterobacterales > Enterobacteriaceae > Lelliottia > Lelliottia sp. CFBP8978. The sequence goes on from NZ_CM188253.1 coordinate 1,364,653, forward strand.
ACTAAGTAAGGAGCTGAATATGTGGTATTTCGCATGGATTTTAGGGACGCTTCTTGCCTGTGCATTTGGTGTCATTACCGCGCTGGCGCTTGAACATATCGAAGCGACCCAAACCGGTGAAGAAAAGCACTGATGATGAATGTTATCGCAAAGCTTTATGCGGTAATGGACAAGCGCCCGTTAAGGGCGCTTTCCTTAGTGATGGCATTACTGCTGGCAGGCTGCATTTTCTGGGACCCGTCGCGCTTTGCGGCGAAAACCAGTGAGCTGGAAATCTGGCATGGTTTCTTCATCATGTGGGCAGTTTGTGCAGGCGTCATTCACGGCGTAGGGTTTCGTCCAAAAGCGATTCACTGGCAAGGTATTTTCTGCCCGCTGGTCGCTGATTTAGTGCTTCTCGCTGGACTGATCTTTTTCTTCAACTGAATAAGAACTGTCCGTTAATCTTATGGGCTTACCCGAGCCCATAAAAATTTACTCTCCGTTTACTTTCCCCCATTCCAAACCATCATTCCCGCGCGTATAGTAGCGAAGTTTAAAAGCTCTAACTTTTGTTGCATTACCAGGATGTAAAGTGAATACAACGCTGTTTCGATGGCCGGTTCGGGTCTATTACGAAGATACCGATGCTGGTGGTGTGGTCTACCATGCCAGCTACGTTGCATTTTATGAACGTGCACGCACTGAGATGCTGCGCCATCATCACTTTAGCCAGCAGGTTTTGTTGGCTGAGCGAGTTGCCTTCGTGGTACGCAAGATGACGCTGGAGTATTTTGCACCCGCCAGACTCGACGATATGCTCGAAGTCCAAACGGAAATAACATCAATGCGCGGAACCTCAATGGTTTTCACGCAGCGGATCGTCAATGCAGAGAACACGGTACTGAACGAAGCAGAAGTCCTGATTGTTTGTGTTGATCCACTCATCATGAAGCCTCGTGCGCTTCCTAAGTCTATTGTCGCGGAGTTTAAGCAGTGACTGACATGAATATCCTTGATTTGTTCCTGAAGGCTAGCCTTCTGGTTAAACTTATCATGTTGATTTTGATTGGTTTTTCAATCGCCTCCTGGGCCATTATTATCCAGAGAACGCGCATTCTTAACGCTGCGGGCCGTGAAGCCGAAGCCTTTGAAGACAAGTTCTGGTCTGGTATTGAGCTTTCTCGTCTGTATCAGGAAAGCCAGGGGCGTCGGGATACCCTTTCAGGCTCCGAACAAATTTTCTATAGCGGGTTCAAAGAGTTCGCTCGTTTGCACCGCGCTAACAATCATGCGCCAGAAGCGGTCGTTGAAGGGGCATCTCGTGCGATGCGCATTTCTATGAACCGTGAACTGGAATCACTTGAAACCCATATTCCGTTCCTCGGCACCGTCGGTTCTATCAGTCCGTATATCGGTCTGTTTGGTACCGTCTGGGGGATTATGCATGCCTTTATCGCGCTGGGCGCGGTGAAACAGGCAACGCTGCAAATGGTTGCACCGGGTATCGCAGAAGCGCTGATCGCGACCGCAATCGGTCTGTTCGCCGCCATTCCGGCGGTTATGGCCTATAACCGACTGAACCAACGCGTGAACAAACTGGAACTGAACTACGACAACTTTATGGAAGAGTTCACTGCGATTCTGCACCGTCAGGCGTTTACCAGCACCGAGAGTAACAAGGGGTAAACCATGGCCAGAGCGCGCGGACGAAATCGTCGCGAACTTAAGTCCGAAATCAACATTGTACCGCTGCTGGATGTTCTGCTGGTGCTGCTGCTGATCTTTATGGCAACGGCACCGATTATCACCCAAAGCGTAGAAGTTGATCTGCCGGATGCGACAGAATCACAGGCGGTGAGCAGCAATGATGATCCACCTGTCATTATTGAAGTCTCCGGTGTCGGGCAGTACAGCGTAGTGGTAGAAAAAGATCGTCTGGATCAGCTGCCGCCAGAGCAGGTTATTGCTGAAGCAAAACGTCGCCTGGAGTCAAATCCGAAAACGGTCTTCCTTATCGGTGGCGCCAAAGATGTGCCTTACGATGAAATAATTAAAGCGCTGAATTTGCTACATAGCGCGGGTGTTAAGTCGGTAGGCTTGATGACGCAACCGATTTAATCATCTGCATAGTTTTTGGGAACCGATAGTGTCAAAGGCAACCGAACAAAACGACAAGCTTAAGCGAGCGATAATTATCTCAGCAGTGCTGCACGTTATTCTTTTTGCAGCGCTGATCTGGAGTTCGTTCGATGAGCATATTGACGCGTCAGCCGGCGGTGGGGGGGGATCCTCCATTGATGCCGTCATGGTAGACCCTGGCGCGGTAGTGCAAAACTACAATCGCCAGCAGCAACAGCAGGCGAGTGCAAAGCGGGCTGAAGAGCAGCGAGATAAACAAGCGCAACAGCAAGCCGAGGAGCTGCGAGAAAAGCAGGCCGCGGAACAGGAGCGTTTGAAGCAGCTCGAGAAAGAACGTTTGCAGGCGCAAGAAGCGGCGAAAGAGCAGGCAGAGCAGCAGAAACAGGCTGAGACTGCGGCGAAGAAAGCGCAGGAGCAGCAAAAACAGGCGGAAGAGGCGGCAGCCAAAGCCGCAGCGGACGCTCAGGCGAAACAAGCTGCCGATGCGGCGAAAAAAGCTGCTGCTGATGCTCAAAAAGTCGCTGAAGCGGAAGCCGTGAAGAAAGCAGCCGCCGACGCGCAGAAAAAAGCTGAAGCAGAAGCGGCAAAAAAAGCCGCCGCCGATGCACAGAAGAAAGCTGAAGCAGAAGCCGCTAAAAAAGCAGCACAGGAAGCGGAGAAGAAAGCCGCTGCCGATGCCGCTAAGAAAGCGGCTGCGGCCGAGAAAGCCGCCGCTGAAAAAGCTGCGGCTGATAAAGCTGCCGCCGACAAGAAAGCGGCTGCAGCAGAAAAAGCCGCTGCAGATAAGAAAGCAGCTGCCGATAAAGCAGCAGCAGCCAAAGCCGCCGCTGCGAAAAAAGCCGCAGCGGATAAAGCTTCGGCATCAGATGTTGACGACCTTTTCGGTGACCTGAGTTCAGGTAAGAATGCGCCGAAAACGGGCGGTGGAGCGAAAGGAAGCAATGCGTCGCCAGCCGGAAGTGGTAGTACTAAAAATAACGGTGCTTCAGGCGCTGAGATCAGTGGCTATGCCGGGCAGATAAAATCCGCGATTGAAAGCCGATTTTACGATGCCTCATCCTATGCCGGTAAAACGTGTACGCTGCGTATAAAACTGGCGCCGGACGGTATGCTGCTGGATATTCAGTCTGAAGGGGGCGATCCAGCCTTATGCACTGCTGCGCTGGCAGCGGCACGTCAGGCGAAGATGCCAAAGCCACCTTCGCAAGCCGTCTATGAAGTGTTTAAAAATGCGCCGTTGGACTTCAAACCTTAATTTACATTTTCCCCGTGCAAACGGGGAAAAATAGACCAGGTTTAGTCACAGGGTTCTGGTAGTTTTGTCCATTTGAGTTTGTTAACATTCTGCTAAATTATCGTGGGTAAGGTTACCCAGGTAAGGGAGATATGATGAAGCAGGCATTACGTGTAGCTGTAAGTTTCTTTATGCTGTGGGCAGCTGTGCTGCACGCAGAGGTCCGTATCGAGATCACCCAAGGGGTGGACTCGGCGCGACCAATTGGCGTTGTTCCGTTCCAGTGGGCAGGGCCTGGCGCTGCACCTGAAGATGTTGGCGGCATTGTGTCGGCTGACTTGCGTAACAGCGGTAAATTTAATCCTTTAGATCGTGCTCGTTTGCCTCAGCAGCCGGGTACCGCTCAGGAAGTGCAACCTGCGGCCTGGTCTGCCCTCGGTATTGATGCCGTGGTTGTGGGTCAGGTGACGCCAAATCCGGATGGTGGCTACACCGTAGCATACCAGCTGGTCGATACGGGTGGCGCACCGGGCACCGTGCTGGCTCAAAACTCCTATAAAGTGAACAAGCAATGGCTCCGCTATGCGGGTCACACTGCGAGTGACGAGGTGTTCGAGAAGCTGACCGGTATTAAGGGCGCGTTCCGTACTCGCATTGCCTACGTGGTTCAGACTAATGGCGGCCAGTTCCCTTATGAACTGCGCGTCTCTGACTACGACGGCTACAACCAGTTCACCGTTCACCGTTCACCGCAGCCTCTGATGTCACCTGCATGGTCTCCGGATGGTTCTAAACTGGCTTATGTGACCTTCGAGAGCGGTCGTTCTGCGCTGGTTATCCAGACGCTGTCCAACGGTGCTGTCCGTCAGGTCGCTTCGTTCCCGCGTCACAACGGTGCGCCTGCGTTCTCTCCGGATGGTTCAAAACTGGCGTTTGCCCTGTCTAAAACAGGTAGCCTGAACCTCTACGTGATGGATATCGGCTCAGGCCAGATCCGTCAGGTTACGGATGGTCGTAGCAATAATACTGAACCAACCTGGTTCCCGGACAGCCAGAACCTGGCATTTACGTCAGATCAGGCGGGCCGTCCTCAGGTTTATAAAGTCAATGTTAATGGCGGTGCTCCGCAGCGTATCACCTGGGAAGGCTCTCAGAATCAGGATGCGGATGTGAGCAGCGACGGTAAATTAATGGTAATGGTCAGCTCCAATGGTGGGCAGCAGCACATTGCCAAACAAGATCTGGTAACGGGTGGCGTGCAAGTTCTGTCGTCAACGTTCCTGGATGAAACGCCAAGTCTGGCACCTAACGGCACTATGGTAATCTACAGCTCTTCTCAGGGGATGGGATCTGTGCTGAATCTGGTTTCTACAGATGGGCGTTTCAAAGCGCGTATTCCGGCAACTGATGGACAGGTAAAATCACCTGCCTGGTCGCCGTATCTGTAAATAATAATTAATTGATTACTAAAGGAATCTTAGAAATGCAACTGAACAAAGTGCTGAAGGGGCTGATGATCGCTCTGCCTGTAATGGCAATCGCGGCGTGTTCTTCCAACAAGAATGCAAGCAACGACCAGAGCGGCGAAGGCATGATGGGTGCCGGCACTGGTATGGATGCTAACGGTAACGGCAACATGTCTTCTGAAGAGCAAGCTCGTCTTCAGATGCAGCAGCTGCAGCAGAACAACATTGTTTACTTCGATCTGGACAAGTATGACATCCGTTCTGACTTCGCTGCGATGCTGGATGCTCACGCTAATTTCCTGCGTAGCAACCCATCTTACAAAGTCACCGTAGAAGGTCATGCTGACGAACGTGGTACTCCTGAGTACAACATCTCCCTGGGTGAACGTCGTGCTAACGCCGTTAAGATGTACCTGCAGGGTAAAGGCGTTTCTGCAGACCAGATCTCTATCGTTTCTTACGGTAAAGAAAAACCTGCAGTACTGGGTCATGACGAAGCGGCTTACTCCAAAAACCGTCGTGCCGTACTGGTTTACTAAGAGAATTGCATGAGCAGTAACTTCAGACATCAACTATTGAGTCTGTCGTTACTGGTTGGAATAGCGGCCCCCTGGGCCGCTTTTGCTCAGGCACCAATCAGTAGTGTCGGCTCCGGCTCGGTCGAAGACCGCGTCACTCAACTCGAGCGTATTTCAAACGCTCATAGTCAGCTTTTAACTCAACTTCAGCAGCAGCTCTCCGATAACCAAAACGATATTGATTCTCTCCGTGGTCAAATCCAGGAAAGCCAGTATCAGCTTAACCAGGTTGTCGAACGTCAGAAGCAGATTTTACTGCAGATCGACGGGCTGAGTAACGGTGGCGCAGCAGCGCAACCCGCCGCTGGCGATCAGAGCGCCGCTGCGACAGCGACGCCTGCACCATCAGCAGATGCATCAGCCTCTTCAGGTGCGCCTGTACAGAGCGGTGACGCGAATACTGACTACAATGCAGCGATTGCCCTGGTGCAGGATAAATCGCGTCAGGACGATGCCATAGCGGCCTTTCAGAACTTCGTGAAGAAGTACCCTGATTCAACTTACCAGCCAAATGCGAATTACTGGCTTGGACAATTGAATTACAACAAGGGTAAAAAAGATGATGCGGCGTTTTATTTTGCCTCTGTGGTAAAAAATTACCCGAAATCACCTAAAGCACCGGACGCGATGTTTAAGGTCGGGGTCATTATGCAGGATAAAGGCGATCGTGCGAAAGCGAAGGCCGTTTATCAGCAGGTGGTCACGAAGTACCCTGGCACCGAAGGTGCAAAACAAGCGCAAAAACGTCTTGGTTCGATGGGATGAGTGTCGCGTGACCAGAAATCGCGTTATTTCTGGTCTTGCCGCATGATTCGTAAGCAGTTAAGTGATCTTCGTCGAAATTTTTGTTGCGCTCAATTCTTAAATCAGTAATATATGCCGCCGTTGCCAAGGGATATCAAACAGCCCGGAAGCCGCGCAAAAGTGGGTCGTTAGCTCAGTTGGTAGAGCAGTTGACTTTTAATCAATTGGTCGCAGGTTCGAATCCTGCACGACCCACCAATAATCTGGTGGAAGCAGTAGTAAAACGTGAAGGATAACGTTGCGTCAGCAACGGCCCGTAGGGCGAGGCGAAGCCGAGTCATCCTGCACGACCCACCACTTAAGATTATTCTGTAGTGCCCTGTAGTACGACGTTGGGTGATTAGCTCAGTTGGTAGAGCACCTCCTTTACACGGAGGGGGTCGGCGGTTCGAGCCCGTCATCACCCACCATCGGGTCGTTAGCTCAGTTGGTAGAGCAGTTGACTTTTAATCAATTGGTCGCAGGTTCGAATCCTGCACGACCCACCAATAGTCTGGTGGAAGCAATAGTAAAACGTGAAGGATAACGTTGCGTCAGCAACGGCCCGTAGGGCGAGGCGAAGCCGAGTCATCCTGCACGACCCACCAATACTACAAAATTCAGGCAACACCCGAATGGGTCGTTAGCTCAGTTGGTAGAGCAGTTGACTTTTAATCAATTGGTCGCAGGTTCGAATCCTGCACGACCCACCAGCCTGAATAAAAATTTGCAAGTCCCGAAAGGGGTCGTTAGCTCAGTTGGTAGAGCAGTTGACTTTTAATCAATTGGTCGCAGGTTCGAATCCTGCACGACCCACCAATGTAGAAAGGCGCCCTAAAGGCGCCTTTTTGCTATGTCCGATTCGGCAGGATGAGAACCTGTTGGAGGTTCGAGTCGAACGAAGTGAGACACCGGAGCCGCGTACGGCGACGGCCCGAAGGGCGAGCGAAGCGAGTCATCCGGCACGACCCACCAATGTAGAAAGGCGCCCTAAAGGCGCCTTTTTGCTATCCAAATATTGTGACTTTTCCCCTTCAATCCGCTATCTTGTTTAGTATAAAAAACGCAATAGTCTTATCTTTCGCTCAACACGCAAAAGAGAGGCTTTATTGTTAAGCCAGTAAAACGAGATGCAATGATGAGCGTAATGTTTGATCCTGAAGCCGCAATTTATCCTTTCCCGCCAAAGCCAGTTCCGTTAAGCACGGACGAAAAGCAGTTCTACCGGGAGAAAATCAAGCGCCTGTTAAAAGAACGAGATGCGGTCATGGTGGCGCATTATTACACCGATCCCGAAATCCAGCAGCTAGCGGAAGAAACCGGCGGTTGCATCTCCGACTCCCTTGAGATGGCGCGCTTTGGGGCAAAACACGCCGCTTCCACGCTGCTTGTGGCGGGCGTTCGCTTTATGGGAGAGACGGCCAAGATTTTAAGCCCGGAAAAAACCATTCTGATGCCCACTCTCAATGCGGAATGTTCACTGGATTTAGGCTGTCCGATAGACGAATTCAGCGCGTTTTGTGATGCCCATCCCGACAGAACGGTCGTGGTTTACGCCAACACCTCTGCTGCCGTTAAAGCACGCGCAGACTGGGTGGTTACCTCCAGCATCGCCGTTGAATTGATTGAACATCTCGACAGCCTCGGGCAGAAAATTATCTGGGCTCCGGACAAACATCTCGGCAGCTATGTGCAGAAACAAACGGGGGCTGACGTTCTGTGCTGGCAGGGGGCGTGTATCGTGCATGACGAGTTTAAAACGCAGGCGCTTGCCCGAATGAAAGCCCTCCATCCCGATGCCGCCATTCTGGTCCATCCGGAATCGCCTCAGTCGGTGGTGGATATGGCGGATGCGGTCGGTTCAACCAGCCAGCTGATTAATGCTGCCAGAACGCTGCCCCATAGAAAGCTTATTGTGGCCACCGATCGCGGTATTTTTTATAAGATGCAGCAGGCGGTTCCTGACAAAGAGTTGTTCGAGGCTCCCACAGCAGGGGAAGGGGCAACGTGCCGTAGCTGCGCGCACTGCCCGTGGATGGCGATGAATGGGCTTAAGGCGATTGCTGAAGGGCTGGAATCTGGCGGGGCGGCTCATGAAATCCATGTTGATGCTGCACTGCGTGAGGGGGCGTTAATTCCTCTTAACCGTATGCTGGATTTTGCAGCTACACTACGGTCCTGACTTAAGAAATCGCGTATCATTACGCTTTGGGGAAAAGATGGATTTTTTTAGCACGCAGAACATCCTGGTGCATATACCGATCGGCGCCGGTGGCTACGATCTGTCATGGATTGAAGCGGTAGGCACAATCGCCGGGTTGCTGTGTATCTGGCTTGCGAGCCTGGAAAAGATCAGCAACTATGCTTTTGGCCTGATAAACGTCACGCTTTTTGCGATTATCTTTTTTCAAATCCAGCTCTACGCCAGCCTGCTGTTGCAGCTATTTTTCTTCGCTGCCAATATTTACGGCTGGTACGCCTGGTCGCGGCAGACCAGCGATCGAGAGGCCGAGCTTCAGATCCGCTGGTTACCCTTACCCAAAGCTGTCGCCTGGCTGGTGGCGTGTGTTATCGCTATCGGTCTGATGACCCTTTACATCAACCCGGTGTTTGGCTTCCTGACGCGGGTGTCGGTATCGGTCATGTCAGGCATGGGGTTAAATGTCACGATGCCAGAATTGCAGCCTGATGCCTTCCCGTTCTGGGACTCCTGCATGATGGTGTTGTCGATCGCGGCGATGATTCTGATGACCCGTAAATACGTTGAGAACTGGCTGTTATGGGTGATCATCAATGTGATAAGCGTGGTGATCTTCGCGCTGCAGGGCGTGTACGCCATGTCGCTGGAGTATCTGCTTCTGACCTTTATTGCCCTGAACGGCAGCCGGATGTGGATTAACAGTGCGCGCGAGCGTGGCTCTCGCGCGCTATCCCGTTAATGATGATGATGTGAATGGCCGGTCTGCACCTCGTTGAGGTGGCAGTCCGGTCCGTTACAGGCCTGGTACTCCATCTGGATGGTGACGTGCGAAATCTCGTAATGATGTTCCAGGAAGTGCTGGATACGCCCCAGCAAAGCATCATGATCGTGCGGAGGAACAACCTGCACATGCAGAGTCATCACCGGTTTCTCACCAACCTGCCAGACATGGACGTGGTGAACGTCGCGAACTTCCGGGATAGAGCGACACAGTTTTCGTTTTAGGGCCGGAATATCGAGCGCAACGGGCGCGCCTTCCAGCAACTCATTCACACTTTCCCGCAGTAACCCCCACGCGCTACGCAGCACCAGGCAGGAGACCAGCACCGACAATATCGGATCGATAGGGGTCCAGCCGGTGTAGATAATGACTAACGCCGCCACAATCGCGCCGACCGAACCCAGTAGATCACCCAGCACATGCAGCGCTGCGGCGCGCACGTTGAGATTTTTCTCTGTGCTGCCGCGATGCAAAATCCAGAACGCCAAAATATTGGCCAGCAGTCCGGCGACCGCAATCACCATCATGGTCATCCCGGCGACGGGCTGCGGATCGCGGAAACGCTGAAACGCTTCCCAGACGATTAAAATGGTAATCACGACCAGCGCGATGGCATTCACAAACGCGGCGAGAGTGGTCAGCCGTAGCCAGCCAAACGTGTGACGGGCATTAGGTGGGCGACGAGAAAACTGCACGGCCATTAATGCAAAGAGGAGCGCGGCAGCATCCGTGAGCATATGCCCGGCATCCGCCAGCAGAGCCAGGGAACCGGAAACCAGCCCACCAATCACTTCAATAATCATAAACGTGGCGGTGACGGCGAAAGCCAGCATCAAACGTTTAGCGTTTTCGTCCCCTGAAGCAGGCGAGTGCGAATGAGAGTGCGCCATAAATCATGTCCTGATGAGATATCACTGTAAGTGTAGAGTTTTTAATATTTTGCACAAAAAAGAAAGGAGAGCTTACGCTCTCCTTAATTTCATCAGACCGGGATCCGGTTACTGAGTTGTACCATCTGTTTTGGTATCAACTTCACTATTGCTGCCGGTACCGGTTTCAACTTTCTTGTTGATGTCCGGGCATTTCCCGTCTTTACACATTGAATTTTTATGAATCTCGTCTTTGCTCATACCGTCATGATTCATTGTTCCCGAGTCGGTACCATTCGGGTGCAGCATGGTTCCGCTGTTCGAACCACCGCTGGTGTTAATGTCGTTGTTATCAACATTATTAGGTGCCACATTCTGTTTAGCATCAGGTGCAACCTGGCCGGCGGAGGCCGCTGCGTTCGCCTGACCATTGCTGTCAGAACCGGTGTTATCGGCTGCCAGTGCGGCACCGCTCGCCATCGTTAACGTAGCCGTCAGAAAAAGGGTTGCCAGTTTATTCATTTTCATCATGTTGCTCCTGTTCTGGTCGTTATTTGCTGGATAACTTCTTCCAACAGTGCGTGTGCGAATAACGTCGTGCTCAGTGAATAAAACTCCAGGCTGCGCGCTTTTGGCAGTATGGAATGTCGTTAATATTAAAAAAGTAAGTGCTTAGAGTTATAAATTGTAGAGTAGATCTCGTTTCTCGCTACTTTGTGGCGTTTATAAGCCTAATTCCAGGAATTATCCGTGCGAAGTGTAAAACCCTGTTTACACTTCCTGGCTGACAAGTTAGATTGAAAAGATTGCATTCCTTACAAAAAATATGGCCAGGCCGGAACGATCATGAATTATCAGAATGACGATTTGCGTATTAAAGAGATCAATGAGTTATTACCCCCTGTAGCACTCCTTGAAAAATTCCCCGCCACTGAAAATGCCGCGAATACGGTTTCTCATGCCCGTAAGGCGATCCACAGGATCCTCAACGGTAATGACGATCGCCTGCTGGTTGTGATTGGCCCGTGTTCCATTCACGATCCTGCGGCGGCGAAAGAGTACGCCACCCGACTGCTGACGCTTCGCGAGGAGCTGAAAGGGGAGCTGGAAGTGGTGATGCGTGTCTATTTTGAAAAGCCGCGCACGACGGTAGGCTGGAAAGGGCTGATTAACGATCCGCACATGGATAACAGTTTCCAGATTAACGACGGGCTGCGCATCGCGCGTAAACTGCTGCTCGAAATCAACGATTCCGGGTTACCGGCTGCGGGTGAATTCCTTGATATGATCACCCCGCAATACCTTGCCGACCTGATGAGCTGGGGCGCTATTGGTGCGCGGACGACAGAATCTCAGGTGCACCGTGAACTGGCCTCTGGCCTTTCGTGCCCGGTGGGCTTCAAAAATGGCACCGATGGCACCATGAAAGTCGCCATTGATGCGATCAATGCTGCGGGTGCGCCGCACTGCTTCCTCTCGGTGACCAAATGGGGTCACTCTGCCATCGTGAATACCAGCGGTAACGGCGATTGCCATATTATTTTGCGCGGCGGTAAAGAGCCAAACTACAGCGCTCAACACGTTGCTGAGGTGAAATCCGGACTGGAAAAAGCGGGCCTGTCGCCAAACGTCATGATCGATTTCAGCCATGCCAATTCCAGCAAGCAGTTCAAAAAGCAGATGGAAGTGGGCGCAGACGTTTGCCAGCAGCTGGCCAACGGCGAAACCGCAGTGATTGGCGTGATGATTGAAAGCCATCTGGTAGAAGGCAATCAGAGTCTGGAGAGCGGCGAACCGCTGGTGTATGGCAAAAGCGTGACCGACGCCTGCATCGGCTGGGAAGATACCGACGCGATTCTGCGTCAGCTGGCGAATGCGGTGAAAGCACGTCGCGGCTAATTCTTCTGCACAAATAAAAAAGCGTGGATTGCTCCACGCTTTTTTTATTTCTGGCGAAAATTACTTCGCTTTACCCTGGTTCGCGACTGCTGCTGCTTTTGCCGCGATTTCGTCAGCGTTACCCAGATAGTAACGTTTAATCGGTTTGAAGTTTTCGTCGAACTCATACACCAGCGGTACGCCCGTTGGGATGTTCAGTTCGAGGATCTCATCTTCGCCCATGTTGTCCAGGTATTTTACCAGTGCGCGCAGGGAGTTACCGTGAGCGGCTACGATCACGCGCTCACCGCTTTTTACGCGTGGCAGAATGGTTTCGTTCCAGTAAGGCACAACGCGATCGATCGTCAGTGCCAGGCTTTCGGTCTGTGGCAGCTCTGCATCGGTCAGTTTCGCATAACGTGGATCGTGGCCCGGGTAGCGCTCGTCATCTTTGGTCAGCTCTGGTGGAGTCACCGCGAAGCCGCGACGCCACTGCTTAACCTGCTCGTCACCGTATTTCTCTGCGGTTTCGGCTTTGTTCAGACCCTGCAGCGCACCATAGTGACGCTCGTTCAGTTTCCAGGATTTCTCGACCGGCAGCCAGGCCTGGTCCAGTTCGTCCAGAACGTTCCACAGCGTGTGGATAGCACGTTTCAGCACAGAGGTATAAGCAAAGTCAAAGCTGAAGCCTTCGTCTTTCAGCAGTTTACCTGCAGCTTTTGCTTCGCTAACGCCTTTCTCAGACAGGTCAACATCATACCAACCGGTGAAGCGGTTTTCGTTGTTCCACTGGCTTTCGCCATGGCGCACCAGAACCAGCTTAGTTACAGCCATATCTCTCTCCTCATAAGCATTATTCGCGCTTCATCTTTCACGTTGCTTTAGCAGGGCTTACCCGGGATCCCCGCTAATAGCGTTAACTACGCAGACGGAAACCTTCAGGCATGCCACCTCAAACCGCATGAATGACTACGCATTTTTAATGATAACAATTCTCATTATATTGCCGTGAGTGCTTCAGCGGCAACGCTTAACCCTAACCATAGCGAAAATAGTGTCCCAGTGTAAGATGCTTGTGAATCCAGGGTTATGATTTTGTCTGCGATCGGCGCTATTTTCAGCAAGACGGGCAAAAAAAACCCTCCGACAGGAGGGCTGAAAATTAATGCGGGATAAAGTGATATTCGGTCACGCTCCGGTATTCCTCGCCGGGCCGTAAGACGCAATCCGGCTGCGGCCAGTCGCTATGGTTCGGGCTGTCCGGCAGGAATTCGCTTTCCAGCGCCAGTCCCTGCCAGTCGCTGTAATCATCCTTTTCACGGGCAGGTGTACCGCCGAGATAGTTGCCGGAATAGAACTGCAGGGCTGGCGCGGTGGTATACACCGTCATCTGCAGTTTTTCGTCGGCAGACCACACCTGGGCGGCAGGCTGAGTCACATCCCCCTGCGCCTGGAGCAGAAATGCGTGATCGTAGCCTTTCACTTTGCGCTGATGATCGTCACTCAGGAACTCGTGAGCGATGATTTTCGCAGTGCGGAAATCAAAGCTGGTCTTCGCAACGGGTTTCAGCCCTTCAAAGGGAATACCCATCTCATCGACTGGTAAATAATCATCAGCCAGGATTTGCAGCTTATGGTTGCGCACATCTGTCTGGTCGCCGTCGAGATTGAAATAGGCGTGGTTGGTCATGTTCACCGGACAGGCTTTGTCGACCGTCGCACGATATTCAATGGTGAGGCGATTATCTTCGCTCAAGCGGAAGAGGGCCGTTGCCGAGAGATTACCGGGGAATCCCTGGTCGCCGTCGATGGATTCCAGCGCAAACTGCACTTCACCGTCGTTCTGCGAAGCGATACGCCAGCGACGTTTATCAAACCCTTCTGGTCCACCGTGCAGCTGGTTTTCACCCTGGTTCGGCAGCAGATCGAATTGATGACCATCAAGCGTAAAACGGCTTTGAGCGATACGGTTGGCGTAGCGGCCCACCGAGGCACCGAGGTAAGCCGCCTGGCTGACGTACTGCTCCGGCGACGCGCAGCCAAGCAGCGTTTCACGCACGCTGCCATCAGGCATAGGTACGCGGGCAGAGAGCAGAGTTGCGCCCCAGTCCATCAGCGTGACCACCATCCCGGCGCTATTGCGCAGGGTCAGCAGGCGGTACGGCAGACCATCGGGAGCGAGGGTCGGGGTTTCGTTTAGCACTGTCCAGCTCCTTGCGATGCTTTGCAGACGTAGAAGGTCTCCTTGATACCGGTTTTCGCTTCGTATTGCTGCGCGACAGCATCCTGAACCGCCGGAACCAGCTCCTCAGGGATCAGCGCCACAATGCAGCCGCCGAAGCCGCCGCCGGTCATGCGCACGCCGCCTTTATCGCCAATTGTCGCTTTTACGATCTCGACCAGGCTATCAATTTGCGGCACGGTGATCTCGAAATCATCGCGCATCGAGGCGTGGGACTCCGCCATCAGTTCGCCCATGCGTTTGAGGTCACCTTTTTCCAGCGCGGTAGCGGCTTCTACGGTACGGGCGTTTTCGGTCAGGACGTGCCGAACACGCCTGGCCACAACCGGGTCAAGCTCGTGCGCCACTTTATTGAACTCATTGAGTGAAACATCACGCAGTTTCGGCTGCTGGAAGAATCGCGCGCCGGTTTCGCACTGTTCGCGACGGGTATTGTATTCGCTACCCACCAGCGTACGTTTGAAGTTGCTGTTGATGATCACGACAGCAGCCCCTTTTGGCAAAGAGACGGCTTTGGTGCCCAGCGTGCGGCAATCAATCAGCAGCGCATGCTCTTTCTTGCCGAGCGCAGAAATCAGCTGATCCATTATCCCGCAGTTACAGCCGACGAACTGGTTTTCCGCTTCCTGACCGTTGAGGGCAATTTGCGCGCCATCGAGCGGCAGATGGTAAAGCTGCTGGAATACGGTACCCACCGCCACTTCCAGCGAGGCAGACGAACTCAGTCCTGCGCCCTGCGGAACGTTACCGGTGATGACCAGGTCTGCGCCGCCAAAATTCTTGTTGCGCTTTTGCAGATGTTTAACCACCCCGCGCACGTAGTTTGACCACTGCTGGGTATCGTGAGCCACAATCGGCGCATCAAGGGAAAACTCGTCGATTTGATTATCATAATCGGCGGCAATCACGCGCACCTGGCGGTCATCGCGTTTGGCGCAGCTGATCACGGTCTGATAATCAATCGCGCAGGGCAGCACAAAACCATCGTTATAATCGGTGTGCTCACCAATCAAATTGACGCGGCCCGGAGCCTGAATGGCATGGGTGGCAGGGTAGCCGAATTGTTCAGCAAACAGGGATTGTGTTTTATCTTTCAGACTCATTTATTCGACTCCTGATTCGCGGTAATGGACATCGCTGACGGCACGCAGGCGTTCTGCTGCCTGTTCCGCCGTCAGATCGCGCTGGGTTTCAGCCAGCATTTCATAGCCCACCATAAATTTACGCACCGTCGCTGAACGCAGTAGCGGCGGATAAAAATGGGCGTGTAACTGCCAGTGTTGATTCTCTTCGCCATTAAATGGCGCACCGTGCCAGCCCATGGAGTAGGGGAACGAGCACTGGAACAGATTGTCATAGCGGCTGGTCAGCTTCTTCAGCGCCAGCGCAAGATCGTCGCGCTGGGCATCGCTCAAATCGGTGATACGCAGGATGTGCGCTTTCGGCAGCAGCAGCGTCTCGAACGGCCACGCCGCCCAGTACGGCACCACGGCCAGCCAGTGTTCCGTTTCAACAACCGTACGGCTGCCATCGGCCAGTTCGCGCTGGACATAGTCCACAAGCAGCGGTGACTGGTTTTCTGCAAAATAGGCTTTTTGCAGCCGATCTTCACGCTCGACTTCATTTGGCAGGAAGCTGTTGGCCCAGACCTGGCCGTGAGGATGCGGGTTTGAACAGCCCATCGCCGCGCCTTTGTTTTCAAACACCTGTACCCAGGGATAGTTTTCCCCCAGTTCGGCAGTCTGTTCCTGCCAGGTGGTAATCACGTCAGTCAGCGCGCTCACGCTCAGCTCGGGCAGCGTTTTGCTGTGATCCGGAGAGAAGCAGATCACCCGGCTGGTTCCGCGCGCGCTTTCGCAGCGCATCAGCGGATCCACATTTTCCGGCGCATCCGGAGTATCGGTCATCAGGGCGGCAAAATCATTTGTGAACACATAAGTGCTTTTGTAATCCGGATTTTTATCGCCGGTGACACGCGTATTGCCGGGACACAGGAAGCAATCGGGATCGTGCTGCGGCAGCGTCTGTTTAGCCGGCGTTTCTTGCGCCCCTTGCCAGGGACGCTTTGCGCGGTGCGGAGAAACCAAAATCCACTGCCCGGTTAACGGGTTATAACGACGATGCGGATGATCGACGGGGTTGAATTGGGTCATGACAAATCCTTAGTCCGGATAGCCTTGCGGGTGGCGCGATTGCCAGTGCCAGGTATCCTGCGCCATTTCATCAAGCGTGCGCGTCACACGCCAGTTAAGCTCTTTGTCCGCTTTGGAGGCATCAGCCCAGTAGGCAGGAAGATCGCCGTCACGGCGCGGAGCAAAGTGATAGGCCACGGGTTTGCCGCAGGCTTTGCTGAAGGCGTTAACCACGTCCAGCACGCTGCTGCCCACCCCTGCGCCGAGGTTATAAATATGCACGCCGGGTTTATTCGCCAGCTGTTGCATCGCTGCGACATGACCATCAGCCAGATCCATCACGTGGATGTAATCGCGCACGCCCGTACCATCTTCCGTCGGATAATCGTTGCCAAAGATAGCGAGCGAATCACGACGACCGACGGCGACCTGCGCGATGTACGGCATCAGGTTGTTCGGGATCCCCTGCGGGTCTTCACCCATATCGCCTGACGGATGTGCGCCAACCGGGTTGAAATAGCGCAGCAGCGCGATGCTCCAGTCTGGCTGCGCTTTTTGCAGATCGGCCAGAATCTGTTCCACCATCAGTTTGCTCTTACCGTACGGGCTTTGCGGCGTCCCGGTCGGGAAGCTCTCCTCGTACGGGATTTTGGGCTGGTCGCCGTAGACGGTGGCAGAAGAGCTGAAAATGAAGTTTTTAACGTTGGCGGCGCGCATCGCGGAGATTAAGCGCAGAGTACCGTTCACGTTGTTATCGTAGTATTCGAGGGGTTTTGCCACCGACTCGCCCACGGCTTTAAGACCGGCGAAGTGAATCACGGTATCAACGGCGTGATCGTGGAGAATTTCGGTCATCAACGCTTCATTGCGGATGTCGCCTTCCACAAACGCGGGCTGCTTTCCGCCAAGGCGTTCGATGACGGGCAGGACGCTGCGCTTACTGTTGCACAGGTTGTCGAGGATGATGACATCATGGCCATTTTGCAGCAGTTGCACACAGGTATGACTTCCAATGTAACCGCTACCACCTGTTACCAGAACTCGCATTTTTCGCTCCATTAGGCTTATGGTATGTAATAACCATAGCATAACAGAGACGCTAAAAGTGTGACATGGGATAAAATAGTGGAATCGCTTACACTGCGTTTCACGCTCGTTTTGCTGACTGTTGATGCCATTCTAAATCAAAGGGATAACGATGTAATGATGCAGGTTATCTGAAAATGGGGGCCAGGCCCCCGGGATAGCGCTCTATGAGATGCGGCTCAGTTCATAGCGATAGCTTTCGCCATCAGGAACAAATTCCAGCCGATGGGTGATGCAGGACGGCGCATCTTCGGCATGGTGGGAAACAAACAGCAATTGCGTTTCGCCCTCACCAATCAGGACATCCACAAACCGACGAATAAGCTGCCGGTTTAACGGATCCAGCCCTTGCAGCGGCTCGTCCAGGATTAGCAGAGTGGGGTGCTTGACCAGCGCTCGCACAATCAACGCCAGCCGCTGCTGGCCCCATGACAAACTGTGAAAAGGCGCGTCTGCCACGCGTTTATCCATTCCCAGAATATCGAGCCATTGTTGCGCCAGCTTATGCTGCCTGTCCGAAACCGCCTGGTAAATGCCAATGGAATCGAAATAACCCGACAAAATGACATTCCGTACCGTCGTGCTGACACGGTAATCCAGATGCAAACTGCTGCTGACGTAGCCAATATGCTTTTTAATATCCCAGATGGTTTCACCGCTGCCGCGACGGCGGCCAAACAGCGTTAAATCGTTGCTATAACCCTGCGGATGATCGCCGGTAATCAAACTCAACAGGGTGGATTTACCCGCGCCGTTCGGGCCGGTAATTTGCCAGTGTTCGCCTGGATTGACCGTCCAGCTTAGCTGATTGAGAATCGGCCGATCGTTATAGGAAACCACGCCGTTGAGCAGTTGGATGCGTGGCTGGTGGCGGTCTAAGGTATTCCGCGCCGAAGGAGCGTCTGGCTCAGGGAGTGCAATGCCGTCGAGTTTTTCACTATGCGCCAGCTGCGAGATCAACGCTTGTTGCAACAGCGCGTCTTTTTCGCCGGTCTCGGTCAGAGAACAGTCGGCCAGCACGCCCGCATACCGGACAAAATCAGGGATTTCATCGAAGCGATTCAGGACCAGAACGAGGGTATAACCTTGCTGATTGAGCGCGGCGAGCAGCGACGCCAGCTGTGCGCGGGATTGTACATCCAGTCCGTCGAAAGGCTCGTCCAGAATCAGCAGCTCCGGCTCGCTCATCAGCGCCTGACACAGCAGCGTTTTGCGGGTTTCACCGGTCGAGAGATATTTAAAGCGCCGTTCCAGCAGGTGAGTCATGCCAAAGCGTTCCGCAAGTTGCCGACAACGGGCGTCGTCTTTTCTGTCGTCCTGGATAATTTCAGCCGTGGTACGACCGGTATCGTCTTCGCCAGGACTCAGCAGATCGGTGTTATTGCGCTGCCATTCGTCGCTGACCAGTTTCTGGAGTTGCTCGAAGGAGAGACGGGTGAGACGGGTGAAGCTGCACTGACGTGCGCCTTTAAGCTGAACCAGCTCCCCCGCCAGCGCGCGGGCCAGGGCGGATTTGCCGCTGCCGTTGGTGCCGACAAACGCCCAGCTCTCGCCTGCACGCAGGGTTAAATCCGGAAGGGTGAGAATTCGGGTATCGCTAAGACGAAACGTGCCTTGCGAAATTTGCAATGACGACATGAGTTATCCCATTTTATGCAGCAATAAGCTTCAGGGATACCCACTGTTGCCACGTTTGTCAATGCACTTAACACAACGTGGCGATAATCACCCGGTCAGCGTTAAACCAGGCCGTGACTTCAACACCTTCATGAAGATCTTCCGCATCTGCAGCCGGAACCGTGGCACACAGCCTCTGTCCATCGGGCAGCGCCATCAGCACTTCGCACTGATCTTCGCCGCGTTCAATGTGGCTTATTGCGCCCCGGAGCTGGTTGTCGGCGTGCTGCGCCTGTTTTGCGTCGCGCGTGATATTCACCCACGGCGCTTTCAGCAACACCAGCACCTCTTTACCCTCTTCCAGTCCTAGCCGCTCGCCGCTCTGCGCGGTGATCGCAACGTTAAGTCGTGTCGTGCCATCGGCCAGCAGAATCTCAACGTGTTGCTGAACCTGAGCGCGATCGCGCGCCGTCACCGTTCCAAACCACTGATTTCGTGCGCTGGTTTGCAGCGAGAAGCGGGAGATGGCCGCCAGCAGACTGTCCAGGGGAAGGGCGTCGTCATCGCTCAATACATCAAACGCTTTTTGTTGAATTTGCGCGAGCAGATCGTAGAGCTGGATCAGGCGTTGACCGTAGCGGGTCAATACCGCGCCGCCGCCGCCCTTGCCGCCTGTAGCGCGATCGACCAGAGTTTGTTCGCTGAGCGTGTTCATCTCATTGATGGCATCCCACGCGCTTTTGTAGCTGATACCGGCGTTTTTGGCGCCCTGGCTAATTGAACCGGTTTGCTCTATTTGTTTAAGCAGGGCGATGCGTCGCGGATCGGCGAAAAGCTTCTGCTGAAGTCGAAGGGTGAGGAGAATTTCGGCCTGCATGACACGTATCCTGGCAAAAAGCGTATTGTGACCCAATTGCTCGGGAGCGCAAAGCGTACCGCACAAAAGGGGATGTTTTTCTGACTTTTCAGGGTAGAATAGCCCATTCACAGTATCTGGAGAAAACCATGTTAGAGTTGTTGAAAAGTCTGGTATTCGCCGTGATCATGGTACCCGTAGTGATGGCCATCATCCTCGGCGCCATCTACGGTCTGGGTGAAGTGTTCAACCTATTTTCGAACATTGGTCATAAAGACCAGCCTAAAAAGCAGCATTGATTCCCTCCAAAACGCCCGGCTTGTCCGGGCGTTTTGCTCTCAAGTTTCCGCCATTCCCGCCGATATTATTTCCAGTACCAGGCCCGTTTACTCATTAATCGGTACGATTTAGCGCTAGGTTATCCCTGCAGTTATCGTTATATTTATAAGTATATAACGACACTCACAGGAGTTAAAAATGGCACGTACATGGCTACGCCTTTTTGCAGGGGCGACATTGACACTTTCTCTCACCGGACACGCGCTGGCTGAAGAAGGTAAAATCACGGTTTTTGCGGCGGCATCGTTAACCAATGCCCTGCAGGAGATTGCGGCGCAGTATAAAAAAGAGAAAAACGTCGACGTTGCCTCTTCCTTCGCCTCTTCTTCTACGCTGGCCCGTCAGATTGAAGCCGGTGCGCCAGCCGATCTGTTTATTTCTGCCGATCAAAAGTGGATGGATTACGCGGTTGAGAAAAAATCCATTGATGCCGCCACCCGTGAAACCCTGTTGGGTAACAGCCTGGTGGTTGTCGCACCAAAAGCCAGCGCCCAGGGCGAGATCAGCATCAATAAAGAGACAAACTGGACCAGTCTGCTGAAAGATGGCCGTCTGGCCGTCGGCGATCCGGACCACGTTCCGGCCGGGATTTACGCGAAAGAAGCGCTGCAAAAACTGGGCGCGTGGGATACATTGTCGCCGAAGCTCGCACCGGCTGAAGATGTGCGCGGCGCACTGGCGCTGGTGGAGCGTAATGAAGCCCCGCTGGGTATCGTCTACGGCTCTGATGCGGTTGCCGGAAAAGGGGTGAAAGTGGTCGGGACCTTCCCGGAAGACTCGCACAAGAAAGTCGAGTACCCGATTGCGATTGTTGATGGACACAAAAATGCGACGGTCAGCACCTTCGTGGAATACCTGAAGGGGCCAGAGGCGTCGGCAATCTTTAAACGTTACGGATTTACGACTCACTGATGATATTGACCGATCCTGAATGGCAGGCTGTGTTGCTGAGCCTTAAAGTCTCCTCCCTGGCAGTTGCCTTTAGTTTGCCCTTTGGGATCTTCTTTGCCTGGTTACTGGTTCGCTGTCAGTTTCCCGGTAAAGCCCTGCTCGACAGTCTTCTCCATCTCCCCCTTGTGTTACCGCCGGTCGTGGTGGGTTATCTGTTGCTGATTGCCATGGGGCGACGCGGTTTTATCGGCCAGTGGCTTTATGACTGGTTTGGTCTGACCTTTGCCTTTAGCTGGCGCGGCGCGGTGCTGGCAGCGGCTGTGATGTCATTCCCGCTGATGGTAAGAGCGATACGCCTGGCGCTGGAAGGGGTCGATCTGCGGCTGGAGCAAGCCGCACGCACGCTGGGGGCCGGGCGCTGGCGCGTCTTCTTGACGATTACGCTGCCGTTGACCTTGCCAGGTATTATCGTCGGCACGGTGCTGGCGTTTGCCCGATCGCTTGGCGAATTTGGCGCGACGATCACCTTTGTGTCGAACATTCCCGGTGAAACCCGCACCATTCCGTCGGCGATGTATACCCTCATTCAGACCCCTGGCGGTGAAAGCGCAGCGGCAAGACTCTGTATTCTTTCCATTGTTCTGGCGCTGGTGTCGCTGTTGATTTCGGAATGGCTGGCGCGTCTTAGCCGCGAGCGGATGGGGAAATAATCATGCTGGAACTTCATTTTACCCAGACGCTGGGCAATCACAGCCTGACGCTCAACGAAACGTTGCCCGCCAGCGGGATTACCGCGATTTTTGGCGTATCGGGGGCAGGAAAAACCTCACTCATTAATGCGATAAGCGGCCTGACGCGCCCGCAAACGGGCCGGATTGCGCTTAACGATCGCGTCCTGAATGACGTTGAAAAAGGCATCTACCTGACGCCTGAAAAGCGGCGTATCGGCTATGTTTTCCAGGATGCCCGACTGTTTCCGCACTACAAAGTGCGCGGGAATCTGCGCTATGGCATGGCAAAAAGCATGGCCGGTCAGTTTGATAAGCTGGTGGCGTTGTTGGGGATTGAAGCGTTGCTGGACCGTCTGCCGTCGTCGCTCTCCGGTGGCGAAAAACAGCGTGTCGCCATCGGGCGGGCGCTGTTAACCGCACCAGAGCTACTGTTGCTCGACGAACCGCTCGCCTCGCTTGATATCCCCCGCAAACGCGAGCTGCTGCCTTATCTGCAACGTCTGGCGCGCGAAATTAATATTCCGATGCTCTACGTCAGCCATTCACTGGATGAAATTCTGCATCTGGCGGACAAAGTGCTGGTGCTGGAAAACGGCAGTGTGAAAGCATTTGGCAATCTGGAGGAAGTCTGGGGCAGTAGCGTTATGCATCCGTGGCTGCCGAAAGAGCAGCAGAGCAGCATTCTGAAAGTAAGCGTGCTGGAACATCATCCGCACTATGCCATGACGGCGCTGGCGCTGGGCGATCAGCATCTGTGGGTCAATAAGATCGACAAGCCGCTGCAATCCGCGCTGCGTATTCGTATTCAGGCGTCGGATGTTTCGCTGGTGCTGCAACCGCCGCTACAAACCAGTATCCGTAATATTTTGCGCGCAAAAGTGGCGCAGTGCCTTGATGATAACGGACAGGTAGAAGTGCAGCTGGAGGTCGGCAGCAAGACGCTCTGGGCGCGTATCAGCCCGTGGGCCAGGGATGAGCTGGGGATCAAACCCGGCCTGTGGCTTTACGCACAAATCAAGAGCGTCTCGATCACCACCTGATTACAGCAGATGGGTGTAGATGTACTGCGCGATGCTGTCGGTGGTGTTATCGCCAATCACCACATTTGCGCGCGCTTTGACCGCGTCATCGGCATTGCCCATCGCCACGCCCGTGCCCGCGGCTTCGAGCATGCTGATGTCGTTGTAGTTATCGCCGAAAGCAATGACCTCGTTCATCGACATCCCCTGCGACTCGACAAACTGCGTCAGGCGTTTGCCTTTACTGTTACCTTTACGGGCAATATCCACCTGATCGTGCCAGGACCACTCGCACTCCAGTCCCAGCGTCTGCTCAATGTATTTCGCGAAAGCGTCCAGCTTGCCGGTGTCTTCGCCCGTCAGAGCAAATTTCCAGATGGCATTGACCTCCTGAGCAGCCTGACGAAGCGAAGAGACCTGGGTAAAGACCGGGCGCTGCGCCTCCGGTAGCGAGAGCGCCCAGTTGCGGGTGCGAAGGACGTGGCCGGTCGGATGCTCATACATCATCGCATCATCGACATACATCAGGCCATGAACGGCGTGCTCATCGAGCAGATCGATCAGTTGCAGCGCCTGGGCGACAGGCAGCGGATCGGACTCAAGAACCTTTTTCGCTTGATAATCATACAAATAAGTCCCGTTACAACAAATTGCAGGTGTATCTAGCGCCAGTGCCTGATAAAAAGGATGAATGGCAACGTGATGTCGACCCGTAACGATCAGGAGTTGATATCCCGCTTCCTGGGCTCGTTTGAGTGCTTCAAGGGAAGAGGGAAGCAGGGTTTTTTGAGGGGTTAACAGCGTACCGTCTAAATCCAGTGCAATCACACGCGAGGTCATTTGTTCTTCCGGGTTAATATTGAATTTAAGGTCTTAGGGGATGGTACACCGAGAGACGGAACCGGCAAAATGCCGGGCGACAATTCAGCATTCACCGTTAAAAGTTAATTACGTTCACGCGCAGTGAGGAAAGGAGTATTCATGAAACAAACCGTTTATACCGCCAGTCCTGAAAGCCAGCAGATCCACGTCTGGCGTTTGAATGCCGAAGGCTCGCTTACGCTGGTTCAGGTGGTTGATGTTCCGGGACAGGTTCAACCGATGGTTGTCAGCCCGGATAAACGTTTTTTGTATGTTGGCGTGCGTCCTGAATTCCGCGTTCTGGCCTACCGCATCGCGCCGGATGATGGCGCATTAACCTTTACCGCCGAAGCGCCGCTGCCGGGTAGCCCGACGCACATCTCCACCGATCGCCAGGGCCGTTTCCTCTTCAGCGGATCGTATAATTCTGGCTGCGTTAGCGTCACGCGTCTTGAAGAGGGTGTGCCGGTTGAAACCGTGGACGTTGTCGAAGGGCTTGAGGGTTGCCACTCCGCAAATATCTCTCCGGATAACCGTACTCTGTGGGTTCCCGCTCTGAAACAGGATCGCATCTGCCTGTTCACCCTGAGCGACGATGGCCATCTGGCTGCGCAAACGCCTTCCGAAGTGACCGCCGTTGAGGGCGCCGGTCCGCGTCATATGGTGTTCCATCCGAATCAGCAATACGCTTACGTGGTCAACGAACTGAACAGCTCCGTTGATGTGTGGGAACTGAACGATCCGAAGGGACAAGTTGAGTGCGTCCAGACGCTGGACATGATGCCTTCGGACTTTAGCGACACCCGCTGGGCGGCCGATATTCATATCACGCCGGATGGCCGTCATCTTTACGCCTGCGACCGTACCTCAAGCCTTATCACTATCTTCAGCATCTCAGAAGATGGCAGCGTGCTGTCGATTGAAGGTTTCCAGCCGACCGAAACGCAGCCGCGTGGTTTTAACATCGACAATTGCGGGCAATTCCTGATTGCGGCAGGACAGAAATCTCACCACATCGCGCTGTATAAAATTCATGGCGAGCAGGGGCTTCTTGAAGAGAAAGGGCGTTATGCCGTTGGCCAGGGCCCAATGTGGGTAGTGGTTAACGCGCACTAAGCGACTAAAAATAAAAAAACCTCGCCAGCGCGAGGTTTTTTTATGTCCGAAGAGGGCGATTACTGCTTCGGTTCGGCAACCACTTTGCTACCAACACCGCGGTTGTTGTATTCCCACATGCGGTTGAAGTTTGCGTCGTTCAGGTTGCGCTGCACGTTGCCTTTATCATCCATCGCGCCTGTGTTACCGGAGTAAGGACGTTTGGAGATAGCCGCATCGGCCCACGGTTTCGCCATATTGAAACCTTCATTGATCACGCTGTCACGAATGACAACCTGGCCGTTTGTAGCCGAATCGACGTCCAGAGAGCGGCCCAGTTGCGCCACGCCGTCACCGGCTGCGGTAAAGCGACTGTTGATCGCCAGGAAGCCGTAGAACATGTTCGACAGCGTTGCCGGAGCAAACACATAACCTTCCTGCTGCGTACGCGAGTTCACCACGCGGAATTCGGTGTTATCAAACACCACCGCACCGCGACCGGAAACGATATCCACATCGCCTTCGAGATAGCTGTTGGTGACCTGAGTACGGGTCAGACGGTTGTTCTGCAGTGTGTTCTGTAAACCGCTGTTGGTCACGAAGAAGGTGTTCTGGCGACCCAGAATATTGACGTTATTAATCTGTACCTTGTCGCCGTCGGTACGCAGCGCGACTGCCTGATGGTTACCGGCATCGACGCCGTCACCCAGCGTGTTCTGAATGGTCAGATTTTGCAGCTGCAGGCCATTATTCTGCGACCAGAATACCGCCGAGCACATCATGCCAACGGTCGCACTTTGTTTGCTCTGGCAGTTGTCGAACATATACCACGCCGGTTTGCCCGGCATATATTTCCCGGCCGGGTTGACCAGATGACGCCAGCTATTACGATCGAGTTCAGAGTCGATCGCCAGACCAATCTTCACGTCGATCGCTTTCTCACCGGTACCGTACAGGGTAATGCTGCCCGGTGCGGCGGGAACATAGACAGTCCCTTCATACTCGCCTGGCAGAATCGCGATGTACTGGCGTGATGCGCTGTGTTTGGTAATGGCCGCGTCAACGGCAGCCTGAATGCTGGTGTGCGTCACACCCTGAGTGCCCGCCGGGCCGACCACGAAGTCAGGCTGCGCTGGCACGTTAATCGCAGACGGTGTCCACGGCGCAGCGTTCGGATCCATTGCAGAGTAATAATGTGCAGCGGTGAAGTTTTTCGCTTCGCCAGCAGAGAGAACAGGGCGCGATGCCGTGCCGGGTGCTGCCTGCTCAGAGGGCAGCTGGTCAGGTGGCGTTGAGCTGCACGCTGACAATGTCACGCCAAAGGCGAGTGCTAACGCCAGACGAGAAATCCTGGAAATATTCAAGGGAAAGCTCCTTGCTTCACGAGTCTTAACGGGATGATCGAAATAGCCTGCTTTTTTATACTAAGTTGAGCGAAACGGGAAGACGAAAAGCTAAAAAGTTGTACATTTCACCGCGTCGCGACGGGTAAAATGTCACAAATTAGTAACAATTTCCGTAAAGCGGGTTGACAGCGACAAATGAATCAAAATAAATGTCTATACAACCCATGACAAGTGGAAGCCCTATGCAGCAGCTTCACCCTGACGATGTTATCTGGCGCAACGCACGCCTGGCCACGCTGGATCCGAAGCATTCTGAGCCTTACGGCCTGCGTGAAAAGGTCGCGCTCATTGTGCGCGGGCAGACCATTCTGGCGCTGGTGCCGGAATCGGAAGTGCCGCCAGGCCATGCTCATCAGATCGATTTAGAGGGGCGGCTGGTGACGCCGGGTTTGATTGATTGTCACACCCATCTGGTGTTTGGCGGCGACCGTGCCGCAGAGTGGGAACAGCGCCTGAACGGTGTCTCGTATCAAACCATCAGCGCCCAGGGCGGCGGAATAAATGCCACCGTCACGGCAACCCGCAGTAGCGATTCGGACACGTTACTGAAACAGGCGGAGCAGCGTTTGCATCGCCTGATGCAAGAGGGCGTGACGACCCTCGAAATCAAATCCGGATATGGCCTTAATGCGCAGGCGGAAGAGCGCATGCTGCGCGTGGCGCAATCCCTCGCGCAACAGCATCCGGTTGAAATCAGCCCGACGCTGCTGGCTGCCCACGCCGTGCCAGCGGAGTATCGCCACGATCCGGATGCGTACCTGACGCAGGTCTGCGAAGAGATCATGCCCGCGCTCTGGCGGCAGGGCCTGTTTGAGGCGGTGGATGTTTTTTGCGAAAACGTTGGCTTTACGCTGGCGCAAACCGAGCGGGTTTTCCGGGCCGCCGCCGCGTTGGGGATCCCGGTTAAGGGTCACGTCGAACAGCTCTCCAGCCTGGGCGGCGCAGCGTTGGTGAGCCGCTATCAGGGGCTGTCGGCCGATCATATTGAGTATCTTGATGAGGCGGGCGTGCGTGCGATGGCCCAAAGCGGCACGGTGGCGGTACTGCTGCCGGGCGCGTTCTATTTTTTGCAGGAGCGCCAGCGTCCGCCGGTCGGGCTGCTGCGCAAGCACGGCGTTCCGCTGGCCGTGGCCACCGATTACAATCCCGGAACCAGCCCGTTTGCCAGCCTGCATCTGGCGATGAATATGGCCTGCGTCCAGTTTGGCTTAACGCCGGAAGAGGCGTGGGCGGGCGTGACGCGACATGCCGCGCAGGCGCTGGGCCGTGGCGCAACGCACGGTCAGCTCAGCGCCGGGTTCGTGGCCGATTTTATTGTCTGGGACGCCGAGCGCCCGGTGGAGATGGTCTATGAGCCGGGGCGCAATCCGCTCTATCAGCGCGTATTCCGCGGGAGGGTAACATGACGATGTGGCGGCCGACCTCACCTGAGCTCTGGCAGGGGCGCGACGACAGCGCAGAGGCCAGCAACGCGCTGCGCATCTTCCAGACTATCGCGCAGACCGATCGTTTTGCGCCAAAAAATTCAGGTATTGCGCTGCTGGGGTTCGCGTGCGACGCAGGCGTCCGGCGCAATCATGGGCGACCAGGGGCCGCGCAGGCGCCTGATGAGCTGCGCAAAGCGCTGGCGAACATGGCCAGCCATAGCGGCCACGCGCGTCTCACCGATATGGGCACGATAAGCGTTGAGGGCGACCAGCTTGAGTCCGCGCAGCGTGCTTTGAGCGATGCGGTGCAGGCCTGCCAGCAATCGGGTATGCGCACGCTGGTGTTCGGCGGCGGACATGAAACCGCATGGGCGCACGGGCGCGGCGTGCTGGATGCGTTTGCGAATGATCGTATCGCCATCATTAATCTCGACGCGCATCTCGATTTACGCAAGGCGGAGCACGCGACGTCGGGCACACCGTTCCGCCAGCTGGCGCAGTACTGTGAAACGCAACAGCGGGAATTTCACTACGCCTGTTTTGGCGTCAGCCGCGCGGCCAATACGCAGGCGCTGTGGGACGAAGCGGCCCGTCTGAAGGTCACGCTGGTCGAAGATCTGGATTTTCGTCGCGAGGCATTTTCTGTGCTTGAGCAGGTTTTGGCCGGGGCGGATCGCGTCTATCTGACCATCGATCTGGATGTGCTGCCCGCCGGTGAAATGCCTGCGGTGTCGGCCCCGGCGGCGCTCGGCGTTCCGGCGCAGGATCTGCTGCCGGTTATCAGGCAAATCTGTCAAAGCGGAAAGCTCCAGGCAGCGGATTTGGTCGAGTTTAACCCGCTTTACGACAGAGACGGACAGGGCGCCAGACTGGCAGCGCGTCTCGCCTGGCAAATCGCTCACTGGTGGGCATAACCCATTTAAAGGAATCACCATGTTTTCACGCTCACCGAATCCACTCTCCGCCGCGCCCGCTCCTTTCTACGAAAAGGTCAAACAGGCGATCAGCGAGAAAATCGCTTCCGGCGTCTGGCGCGCGCATGACCGTATTCCGTCCGAGGCCGAGCTGGTGGCGCAGTTTGGCTTTAGCCGTATGACCATCAACCGCGCCCTGCGCGAGCTCACCGACGAAGGATTGCTGGTGCGTTTACAGGGCGTAGGAACCTTTGTCGCTGAACCGAAAGGGCAATCGGCGCTGTTTGAAATTCGCAGCATTGCCGATGAGATCGCCTCGCGAAACCATCAGCATCACTGTGAAGTGCTGGTGCTTGAGGAGACCCGGGCCAGCGCGGAGCAGGCGGCAGAGCTCAATGTGAAAGAGGGGGCGCGCATTTTTCACTCCGTCATGGTGCACTTCGAAAACGACGTCCCGGTGCAGATTGAAGACCGCTGCGTTAACGCCGAACGGGTCGCCGATTATCTTCAGCAGGATTACACGCAAACCACGCCTCACGCCTGGCTTTCGCAGGTCGCTCCCTTAACTGAAGGCGAGCATATTGTCGAAGCGGTGCGCGCCACGCCACAGGAGTGCGAATTACTGCGCATTAAAGAGCACGATCCCTGTCTGCTCATCCGCCGTCGCACCTGGTCTTCCGGGCAGATTGTTTCCCATGCCAGATTATTATTCCCGGGTGCAAGATACCGCCTGCAAGGCCACTTTATGTCGTAGATTTTCAAAGCGTGATAGATAACGCAATATAACAAAATTGTATCTTTTTTGTTAAATCCAGCCTTGTGTGTGGTTGTCTATACAAGTATATCTGTTTGTATCTTTCATCCCGTATGAGGACCACACAATGACGTCAGGTAAATATCGTCAGCAGGAGATCCGCGCCCCTCGCGGTACCACGCTGACCGCCAAAAGCTGGCTCACCGAAGCGCCGCTGCGCATGTTGATGAACAACCTTGATCCCGACGTCGCCGAAAATCCCCACGAGCTGGTGGTGTACGGCGGCATTGGCCGGGCAGCGCGAAACTGGGAGTGCTACGACGCCATTGTGGACGCGTTAACCCATCTGGAAATCGACGAAACGCTGCTGGTGCAATCCGGTAAGCCGGTTGGGGTGTTCAAAACCCATAAAAACGCGCCGCGTGTGCTGATCGCCAACTCCAATCTGGTGCCGCACTGGGCGACGTGGGAACACTTCAACGAACTGGATGCGAAAGGGCTGGCGATGTACGGGCAAATGACCGCGGGCAGCTGGATCTATATTGGCAGCCAGGGGATCGTCCAGGGCACCTATGAAACCTTCGTCGAAGCGGGTCGCCAGCACTACAGCGGCTCGCTTAAAGGGCGCTGGGTGCTGACCGCAGGGCTGGGCGGCATGGGTGGCGCGCAGCCGCTGGCGGCCACGCTTGCTGGCGCGTGTTCTCTGAACATTGAGTGCCAGCAGAGCCGTATTGATTTCCGCCTGCGTACCCGCTACGTCGATGAGCAGGCCGAAAACCTTGATGACGCGCTGGCTCGTATCAAAAAATACACCGCGCAAGGTCAGGCCGTCTCTGTCGCTCTGTGCGGGAATGCGGCAGAGATCCTCCCCGAACTGGTCGCCCGCGGCGTTCATCCGGATCTGGTGACCGACCAGACCAGCGCTCACGATCCGCTTCACGGCTACCTGCCCAAAGGCTGGACCTGGGAAGAGTACCAGCAAAAATCCCAAAGCGACCCCGAAGGGACGGTGCTGGCCGCCAAACGCTCTATGGCTGAGCATGTGTCGGCGATGCTGGCGTTCAGCAAAATGGGCGTACCGACCTTCGACTACGGCAACAATATTCGCCAGATGGCAAAAGAGATGGGCGTCGAAAATGCCTTCGACTTCCCCGGCTTTGTTCCGGCCTATATCCGTCCGCTGTTCTGTCGCGGTATCGGACCGTTCCGCTGGGTTGCGCTCTCTGGCGATCCGCAAGATATCTATAAAACCGATGCCAAAGTGAAAGAGATCGTTGCCGATGACGAACATCTGCATCGCTGGCTGGATATGGCCCGCGAGCGGATTAATTTCCAGGGGCTGCCGGCGCGGATCTGCTGGGTGGGCCTGGAGTGGCGGCAAAAGCTCGGCCTGGCGTTCAACGAAATGGTGCGCAGCGGCGAACTCTCTGCGCCGGTGGTCATCGGGCGCGATCATCTGGACTCCGGTTCGGTCGCCAGCCCGAACCGCGAAACTGAAGCCATGCGCGACGGCTCCGATGCCGTCTCCGACTGGCCGCTGCTTAACGCACTGCTGAATACCGCCAGCGGCGCGACCTGGGTGTCATTACACCACGGCGGTGGCGTAGGGATGGGCTTCTCGCAGCACGCGGGCATGGTGATTGTCTGCGACGGCTCCGACGAAGCGGCCGCCCGTATTGCCCGCGTATTGCATAACGACCCGGCGACGGGCGTGATGCGCCATGCTGACGCGGGTTATGACATTGCTATTGATTGCGCGAAAGAGCAGGGATTAAACCTGCCGATGGTCGCTGCCACACAAGGAAAGCCTTCATGAACGCTTTAACGATAACGCCCGGTTCACTGACGCTCAAACAGCTGCGTAACGTCTGGCGCCATCCCGTCACACTCCAGCTTGATGCCCGCGCACATGCGGCGATCAACGATAGCGTGGCCTGCGTCGAGGCGATTGTTGCGGAAGATCGTACGGCTTACGGCATCAATACCGGTTTTGGGCTGCTGGCGCAAACCCGCATTGCGACCCACGATCTGGAAAATCTCCAGCGTTCGCTGGTGCTTTCTCATGCCGCCGGCGTCGGGGAACCGCTGGATGACGAGATGGTCCGCCTGATGACCGTGCTGAAAATTAACAGCCTCGCGCGCGGCTTTTCCGGGATCCGCCTGAGCGTCATTCAGGCGCTGATTGCGCTGGTCAATGCAGAGGTCTATCCGTGGATCCCGGCGAAAGGTTCTGTGGGCGCATCGGGCGATCTGGCTCCGCTGGCGCACATGTCATTGCTGCTGCTGGGCGAGGGGAAAGCGCGCTGGAAGGGCGAATGGCTGCCTGCGAAAGAGGCGCTGAAAAAAGCCGGGCTAGAGCCGATTACGCTGGCGGCGAAAGAGGGGCTGGCGCTGCTTAACGGCACACAGGCATCGACGGCGTTTGCGCTGCGCGGACTGTTTGAGGCGGAAGATCTGTTTGCTTCGGCGGTCGTGTGCGGCGCGCTGACGACGGAAGCCGTGCTCGGCTCGCGTCGTCCGTTTGATGCTCGTATCCATGAGGTGCGCGGCCAGCGCGGACAAATCGACGCGGCGGCGATGTATCGTCACCTTCTGACAGACGCCAGTGAGATCGCCGACTCTCATCACAACTGCGACAAGGTGCAGGACCCGTATTCTCTGCGCTGCCAGCCGCAGGTCATGGGCGCCTGTCTGACACAGCTACGCCATGCCGCCGAAGTGCTGCTGGTGGAGGCCAACGCGGTTTCCGATAACCCGCTGGTCTTTGCCCGTGAAAATGAGGTGATCTCCGGCGGGAATTTCCATGCGGAACCGGTGGCGATGGCGGCAGATAATCTGGCGCTGGCGATTGCCGAGATCGGTGCTTTGTCCGAGCGGCGTATCGCGCTGATGATGGATAAACATATGTCGCAGCTGCCGCCATTCCTGGTCCGCAACGGCGGCGTGAACTCCGGGTTTATGATTGCCCAGGTGACGGCGGCGGCGCTGGCGAGTGAAAACAAAGCGCTGTCGCATCCGCACAGCGTGGACAGTCTGCCCACTTCCGCCAATCAGGAGGACCATGTGTCGATGGCACCGGCGGCAGGGCGTCGTCTGTGGGAGATGGCCTACAACACGCGCGGCGTGCTGGCGGTAGAGTGGCTGGCGGCAAGCCAGGGGATCGATCTGCGGGAAGGGCTGAAATCCAGTCCGCTGCTGGAGCAGGCGCGCCAGATTCTGCGTGAGCAGGTCACGCACTATGACGACGACCGCTTCTTCGCGCCGGACATTGATAAAGCGATGGCGCTGCTGAACGCAGGAAGTCTGGTGGGATTGTTGCCAGCGGTGCTGTAATCACTCAAGCCCGGTGGCGCTGTGCCATGAGTGAGGCCATCGGATCCTTTCCCACAGGGAGGGGAAGAAAATACTAAAAACGGCAACCCGGGGTTGCCGTTTTGGCTTTTATTACGAATACATTTTTTACGAGTACATGGCGGTCATCGACGCGCTACCCAGAGTGTGGAAATGCGCCAGATAGCCCACCATCGCGCCGCTTGCGCGTTCGTCGACCTCAAGATTTTCCACATCAAGCGCATGGATGGTAAAGATATAGCGGTGCGACTCGCCTTTTGGCGGCGCTGCGCCACCGTAACCCGGCTTGCCGAAATCGGTGTTGGTCTGGAGGGCCCCTTCCGGCAGCGGCGCTAAATCAGAACCGGCGCCTTGCGGCAGAACGCGCGTCTCGGCTGGCAGATTGGCCACCACCCAGTGCCACCATCCTGAGCCACTGGGCGCATCGGGATCGTAACAGGTCACCACAAAACTTTTGGTGCCGGGCGGAACGTCATCCCACGCCAGGTGCGGCGAAATATTATCGCCCTGGTAGCCCATCGCGTTTAATACGTGGCGCTCGGGAAGTTTCTCCCCGTCGCGCAGATCCTGGCTGAAAATCTTCATGCGATTTCTCCGTCTGTAGCAGTGCAAAAAGTGTAATGCATAAACAGAATACCGAAGCCAACCGGCTGGGTTAAATCACAAAATGTGCGGGAATGTTAACAGCCTCAACCACCGCGCGGGTCAGTTTACGCAGCTGCGCTTCGGTGATGAGATAGGGCGGCATCAGATAGATCAGTTTGCCGAACGGGCGCACCCAGACGCCGCGCTCCACGAAGAAACGCTGCAATGCCGCCATGTTCACCGGATAGCGTGTTTCGACCACGCCAATCGCGCCCAGCACCCGCACATCGGCCACCCATTCTGATTCCGCCGCGCTCGCCAGTTCAAGCCTGAGCTGCGATTCAATTGCCGCAACTTGCCCCTGCCACTCACCGCTTTCCAGAATCGCCAGGCTCTCGCTGGCCACCGCACAGGCCAGCGGATTGCCCATGAACGTCGGGCCGTGCATAAAACAGCTGGCGTCGCCATCGCTGATGGTCTCCGCGACGTGGCGAGTGGTGAGCGTGGCGGAGAGGGTCATGGTTCCGCCGGTCAGCGCTTTACCCAGACACAAAATATCCGCGGCGATACCGGCGTGTTCGCAGGCAAAGAGCTTGCCGGTGCGGCCAAATCCGGTGGCGATCTCATCGGCAATCAGCAGAATGCCCTCACGATCGCACATCCGGCGAATACGCTTCAGCCACTCGGGGTGATACATGCGCATCCCGCCCGCGCCCTGGACCACGGGCTCGAGGATCACCGCCGCAATCTCGTGGCGATGGGCTGCCATCAGGCGGGCAAACCCGACCATATCCGCTTCATCCCACTCACCGTCAAAACGGCTCTGCGGCGCGGGGGCAAACAGATTTTCCGGCAGATAGCCTTTCCACAGGCTGTGCATGGAGTTATCCGGGTCGCACACCGACATCGCGCCAAACGTGTCGCCGTGATAGCCGTTGCGGAAGGTGAGAAATCGCTGTCGCGGTTCCCCTTTGGCGTGCCAGTACTGCAAGGCCATTTTCATGGCGACTTCGACCGCCACCGAGCCCGAGTCGGCGAGGAAAACGCACTCCAGTGAATCCGGGGTCATAGACACCAGCCGACGGCACAGGTCAACGGCGGGCTGATGGGTGATCCCGCCAAACATCACGTGTGACATCTGGTCAATTTGCGTTTTCATCGCCGCGTTGAGGCGCGGGTGGTTATAGCCGTGGATCGTTGCCCACCAGGAGGACATGCCATCCACCAGCGTTTCGCCGGAGGCCAGATTCAGCTCGCAGCCCTGCGCGGAAGCCACCGCGTAAACGGGCAGAGGGCGGGTCATGGAGGTGTAGGGATGCCAGATGTGTTGCTTGTCGAAAGCGAGATCGTCCAGGGTCATAATCGACTTGTAAACCATTTTGAAAAGTTTTAGGTTTACAAGTATAAACCGAACCCACAATGAACTGAACCCCTTTTTGGAGAAGCCCAATGGCTCACCAGACACGCTGGACGATGTCGCAAGTCACCGAATTATTTAATAAACCTTTCCTGGAACTGATGTTTGAAGCGCAGCAGATCCACCGTCAACACTTCGATCCGCGCCATGTGCAGGTGAGCACGCTGCTGTCGATCAAAACCGGCGCCTGTCCGGAAGATTGTAAATATTGCCCACAAAGCGCGCGCTATAAAACCGGACTGGAAGCCGAGCGCCTGATGGAAGTTGAGCAGGTCCTCGACTCGGCGCGCAAAGCCAAAAATGCCGGCTCTACCCGTTTCTGCATGGGGGCGGCGTGGAAAAACCCGCACGACCGCGATATGCCGTATCTGGAGCAGATGGTGCAGGGCGTGAAAGCGATGGGGCTGGAAGCCTGTATGACCCTCGGGACGCTGAATGACGATCAGGCGCAACGCCTGTCGGCGGCGGGGCTGGATTACTACAACCACAATCTTGATACCTCGCCGGAGTTCTACGGCAATATCATCACCACCCGCACCTATCAGGAGCGTCTGGATACGCTGGGTAAGGTGCGCGACGCCGGGATTAAGGTCTGTTCCGGCGGGATCGTCGGCTTAGGCGAAACGGTAAAAGATCGCGCGGGGCTGCTGCTGCAACTGGCGAACCTGCCGACACCGCCGGAAAGTGTGCCGATCAACATGCTGGTGAAGGTCAAAGGCACGCCTATGGCGGACAACGACGATGTCGATGCCTTTGATTTCATCCGCACCATCGCGGTGGCGCGCATCATGATGCCGACCTCGTTTGTGCGCCTTTCCGCAGGCCGCGAACAGATGAGCGAGCAGACGCAGGCGATGTGCTTTATGGCCGGCGCGAACTCCATTTTCTACGGCTGCAAACTGCTGACCACCCCGAATCCGGAAGAGGACAAAGACGTGCAGCTGTTCCGCAAGCTGGGGCTGAATCCGCATCAGACTGACGTCCTGACCGGCGATAACGAGCAACAGCAACAGCTGGAGCAGCAGCTTTTCAACGCCGATACCGAACAGTATTACAACGCGGCCACCGTATGACTGCGCAACGCGATAACCGTATGACCGGGCAACGCGATAACCGTATCACCTGGCAGCAGCGCATTGATAGCGCGCTGGAGGCGCGTCGGGCGGCAGAGGCTTTTCGCGTGCGTTCGGTTGTTGAAGGGGGGGCGGGCCGCTTTCTGATTCGCGACAATCGCCAGTATTGTCATTTTTCCGGCAATGATTATCTGGGGCTTAGCCAGCATCCGGCAATCGTGCGAGCCTGGCAGCAGGGAGCCGAAACCTGGGGCGTGGGCAGCGGCGGCTCGGGGCATGTCAGTGGGTATACCACGGCTCATCAGAAGCTGGAAGCGTCCCTTGCCGACTGGCTCGGCTATCCGCGCGCGCTGCTGTTTATCTCCGGTTTTGCCGCCAATCAGGCGCTGATTGCGGCGCTGATGGAGAGAGAGGACCGGATCGTGGCCGACCGCCTGAGCCACGCCTCGCTGCTGGAAGCCGCCAGCCATAGCCCGGCGCAGCTGCGCCGCTTCGCTCATAACGAGGCTTCGCATCTTAACGCGCTGCTGGAAAAACCGTGCGCAGGACAGCAGATGGTGGTGACCGAAGGGATATTTAGCATGGACGGCGACAGCGCGCCGCTCCGCGAATTACATGCCGCGGCGCAGCAGCACAACGCCTGGATGCTGGTGGATGACGCACACGGCATCGGCGTGTCGGGTGAAGAAGGGCGCGGAAGCGCCGCCCGTCAAGGAGTTAAGCCGGATCTGCTGGTCGTAACCTTCGGCAAAGGGTTTGGCATCAGCGGCGCGGCGGTGCTGTGCAGTGAACCGGTGGCCGATTATCTGCTGCAATTCGCCCGCCATCTTATCTACAGCACCAGCATGCCGCCCGCGCAGGCGGTGGCCCTGCAGGCGGCGATGGCGGTGATCCGCAGTGATGAGGGGGAGCAGCGTCGACAAACGCTTGCCGCGCTGATTGCCCGCTTCCGGGCGGGAGTGAGCGAGATGCCGTATCACATGACCGATTCGCAGAGCGCCATTCAGCCGCTCATCGTTGGAGACAACCGCCGCGCGTTGAAGCTGGCGCAACAGCTGCGTGAACGCGGGATATGGGTTACTGCAATCCGTCCGCCAACCGTTCCGGTGGGAACGGCGCGTTTGCGCCTGACGCTGACCGCCGCGCATCACCCGCAGGATATCGATCGCTTACTTGAGGAACTCCATGCAGCCAGTCAATAAGCAGGCCATTGCCTGCGCGTTTGGGCGAGCGGCGCAGAGCTATTCACAGCACGACGAATTGCAGCGTCAAAGTGCGCAGGGGCTGCACACGTTTATCGGTGAAGGACGATTCGGTACGGTGCTGGACGCGGGCTGTGGGCCGGGTGCGAACAGCCGTCTGTGGCGCGAGGCGGGGAGCCACGTCACGGCGCTGGATCTCTCTGCCCGGATGCTTGAGCAGGCGCGCAATCGGCAGGCGGCTGACGACTATTTGCTGGCGGATATCGAAGCGATTCCTCTGGCGAATGCACAGTTTGACCTCACCTGGAGTCATCTGGCGGTCCAGTGGTGCGCCAGCTTGCCTCAGGCATTGCGCGAACTGTATCGGGTGACGCGTCCGGGCGGAACCGTGGCATTTACCACGCTGCTGGATAATTCGCTGCCGGAACTGAATCAGGCGTGGAGAGCGGTGGATGAGCAGCCTCACGCCAATCGTTTTCTGTCACATGAGGCGGTGCTGACGGCGCTGGCGGGCTGGCGTCACCGGTCGATGACCCAGGTGGTTACGCTGGACTTTGACGATGCGCTCAGCGCAATGCGCTCGCTAAAGGGGATTGGCGCTACCCATTTGCATGCCGGACGGGCGCGCAAGCCGCTGACGCGCGGTGCGCTGCAGCGACTCGAACGCGCGTGGCCGCAGCAGCGGGGCAGATTCCCGCTCTCTTATCAATTATTTCATGGGATTATCGAACGTGACTGAACGCTATTTTGTCACCGGCACGGATACTGAAGTCGGTAAAACGGTCGCCAGCTCGGCTCTGCTGCAGGCCGCGCGCCTGCAGGGATTTACCACTGCCGGATACAAACCGGTTGCCTCGGGCAGCGAAATGACGGCAGAAGGATTACGCAACACCGATGCGCTGGCGCTTCAGCGTCACAGCAGCCTCCCGCTGTCGTACCAGGCGGTTAACCCGTACACTTTTGCCGAGCCGACATCGCCGCATATCGTGAGCGCGGAGGAACAACGCCCCATCGCGTTCTCGGTCCTTTCCGCGGGGCTGAGGGCTCTGGAACAACAGGCAGAGTGGGTGCTGGTCGAAGGAGCGGGCGGCTGGTTTACGCCGCTCTCTGACCATCGGACATTCGCCGACTGGGTGACCGACGAGCAACTGCCGGTGATTCTGGTGGTGGGGGTCAGACTGGGGTGCATTAACCATGCGATGCTCACCGCGCAGGCGATTAAACACTCCGGCTTACGTTTTGCCGGCTGGATCGCCAACGACGTAGTGGCACCCGGTCAGCGCCATCAGGAATACCTTACGACGCTGAAAAGAGTCCTTCCTGCGCCGTTTCTGGGAGAAATCCCCTGGCTTGAAGAGGGGGTTGAACACGCCCAAACCGGGCAATACCTGGATCTCAATGCCTTGCTTCCAGCGACAGCCAGTGCGCAATAAGCTCGTCATCCAGCTCGTTAACGTGGCCCTGGGCCACGTTACGCCCCCGATAGAGAACGCAAAACCGATCGGCAACGCGGCGAATAAACGACAGCTGTTGCTCCGCCAGCAGCACGGTCATCCCCAGATCCCGGTTTAAACGCTGCAGCAGTTGCCCCAGTTTGTGCGCAAAGGTCTGGCCCGTGCCCTGTAACGGTTCATCCAGAATCAGCAGCCGGGGGCGACAGATGAGCGCATTGGCCAGCGCCAGCTGGTATTGCTCATCGGGAGACATTCCGTTAGCACGCGAGTGGCGCAGCGGCCAAAGCTGCGGAAACAGATCATAGATCTCACTGCTTGCGCCTGCATCAGGCGTGCCTTTCGCTCTCATCGCCACGTGCAGATTCTCCTCAACGGTAAGCTGCGAGAAAATCCGCCTGTCCTGCGACACATAGCCTATCCCTGGCATCGGGTGCTGCTCCGGCGCGACGCTGAGCAAATCACGCGGTGGCGCGCCCGCCTCGTGCCAGATAATGGTGCCGCTCTCGATCGGCAACTGCCCGGTGATGCAGTTTATGAGGGTCGTTTTCCCCATACCGGGCAGCCCGATAACACCCGTACACATCCCTGGCGGTAAATCCAGATCGACATTCCACAGGGTGTGCTGGCTGCCATAAAACTGATTCACTGCGCGCAGACTTAACATATCTCTCTCCTTAAAAGGCGTAATGGGCGACACGCCAGAAAGAATCTGCAAAACCCCTGCCAGATACGACAAGTTGATTAAATAAGCGGTTTTTTTCAGACAATGTCACCTTTTCCATCCATGGCTGGAGCACATATGCACATCCGCAGTGCCCATCGGGGTGGATAGTGGTGCAGCGCCGCGAATCGCGAGAATGTGAGTAAGATCTCACCAGTCTCTTATGACCTGATGGACTGAGAAGGGTGAAAAAAGAGCGATAAATTTTTTTTAACCGGGCGCTGTGACAAAAACCGGGAATTTGCCGAGCGGCTATCTGCATGGGCTGGAAGCAGTTATCCACCATTCCTGTGGATAACCTTGTGTATTAGAGTTAGAAAACTGAAGGTAAGCGAGAGAATACGCGGCCTGCGCATGAATTGGTGCGAAACGCGGCTTTAAGAAATATCCGCTATTAATTAAATAGTTAGACAAAAGCAATCGCCGTCATGAAAGTGTCACCTGCCGCCACAAAACTATCATTACATGGCTTGACAAATGTTAAATGTGGAAATGTTCTGGGGATAAAAGGGAGGCGCCGGTGTTTTATCGTGCCAGAGGTAAAATTTTGACCCGTTTCGCACTTATTATTCGGATGTTCATCCAGATATCCGTACACGCCACTGGTTTTACATCCAGTATTTATTACTGGCAAATTTGGCCGTCGCGAGTAAAATTACACACCTGCCGCTTTTTCCGTCACCAGGTTGTTGCCCATGAGTAAACTGTTCAAACTGAATTCTGCCTTCCGTCCATCTGGCGATCAGCCGGAGGCGATTAAACGTCTGAAAGAGGGGCTGGAGGACGGGCTTGCGCATCAGACCCTGCTGGGTGTGACCGGCTCGGGCAAAACGTTTACCGTTGCCAATGTGATTGCAGATTTGCAGCGCCCTACTATGGTGCTTGCTCCTAACAAAACGCTGGCGGCGCAGCTGTATGGCGAGATGAAAGAGTTTTTCCCGGATAACGCCGTCGAGTATTTCGTCTCCTACTACGATTATTACCAGCCAGAAGCGTATGTCCCGAGCTCTGACACCTTTATCGAGAAAGACGCCTCGGTGAACGAACATATCGAGCAGATGCGCCTGTCGGCAACGAAAGCGCTGCTTGAGCGTCGGGATGTGATCGTGGTGGCCTCGGTTTCCGCCATTTACGGCCTGGGCGATCCGGATCTCTATCTGAAGATGATGCTGCACCTGACCAACGGGATGATCATCGATCAGCGCGCCATTTTACGTCGACTGGCGGAACTGCAATATGCGCGTAACGACCAGGCTTTCCAGCGCGGTACCTTCCGCGTGCGCGGTGAAGTGATCGACATCTTCCCGGCTGAGTCGGACGATTTGGCGCTGCGCGTTGAGCTGTTTGACGAGGAAGTCGAGCGCCTGTCGCTGTTCGATCCGTTAACCGGACACGTT
This sequence comes from Lelliottia sp. CFBP8978, assembly GCF_034046055.2. Taxonomy (NCBI): domain Bacteria; kingdom Pseudomonadati; phylum Pseudomonadota; class Gammaproteobacteria; order Enterobacterales; family Enterobacteriaceae; genus Lelliottia; species Lelliottia sp. CFBP8978. The sequence goes on from NZ_CM188253.1 coordinate 1,405,133, forward strand.
GAGTCGGTGGTTCAGCGGTTCACCATCTACCCGAAAACGCACTACGTGACCCCGCGCGAGCGCATTGTTCAGGCGATGGAAGAGATCAAAGTGGAGCTGGCCGACCGGCGTAAAGTCCTGTTGGCTAACAACAAACTGCTTGAAGAACAGCGCCTGAGCCAGCGTACGCAGTTCGATCTTGAGATGATGAACGAGCTGGGCTACTGCTCGGGTATCGAAAACTACTCGCGCTATCTTTCGGGCCGTGGGCCCGGCGAGGCGCCACCGACGCTGTTTGACTATCTCCCGGCTGACGGGCTGCTGGTGGTGGACGAATCGCACGTCACCATTCCGCAAATCGGCGGGATGTATCGCGGCGACCGTGCGCGCAAAGAGACGCTGGTGGAGTACGGCTTCCGCCTGCCGTCGGCGCTCGATAACCGCCCGATGAAGTTCGAGGAGTTCGAGGCACTGGCCCCGCAAACCATCTATGTGTCGGCGACACCCGGCAACTACGAGCTTGAGAAATCCGGCGATGAGGTGATCGATCAGGTGGTGCGTCCCACTGGCCTGCTGGATCCGATTATCGAAGTGCGTCCGGTGGGCACACAGGTGGACGATTTGCTGTCGGAAATCCGCGCTCGCGCGTCGGTTAACGAGCGTGTGCTGGTCACCACGCTGACCAAGCGTATGGCAGAAGACTTGACCGAATATCTGGAAGAGCACGGTGAGCGCGTGCGCTATCTGCACTCGGATATCGACACCGTTGAGCGCATGGAGATCATCCGCGATTTGCGTCTTGGTGAATTTGACGTGCTGGTGGGGATTAACCTGTTGCGAGAAGGTCTGGACATGCCGGAAGTCTCGCTGGTGGCGATTCTGGATGCCGACAAAGAGGGCTTCCTGCGTTCAGAACGCTCGCTGATTCAGACCATTGGCCGTGCGGCGCGTAACATCAACGGGAAAGCCATTCTGTACGGCGATAAAATTACGGCGTCGATGGCCAAAGCGATCGGCGAAACAGAACGTCGTCGTGAGAAACAGCAGCAGTACAACGAAGAACACGGCATTACGCCGCAGGGCCTGAACAAGAAGGTGGTGGATATTCTGGCGCTGGGCCAGGGTCTGGCGAAAACCAAAGGCCGTGGAAAAGCGCGTCACCCGGTTGAGGCCGACGCGGTGGAAGTGCTGCTGACACCGAAAGCCCTGCAGCAGAAAATCCACGAGCTGGAAGGGCAGATGATGCAGCATGCCCAGAATCTGGAGTTTGAAGAGGCGGCGCAACTCCGCGATCAGCTGCATAAGCTGCGCGAGCTATTTATTGCGGCATCCTAGGAAAAGCAAAATGGCAGTCAAAGGCTGCCATTTTTAATGTTTCTGTGGGGCAGGGGGAGGGGATCAGAGTGCACCAGACACACCTATCCCAGCGCCTGAATTGCCTTCTCCAGCGCTAAACGCAGCAAATGTCGGTCATGACGATATTTGATATCGCTCGCTTCCAGCGGCTCCTGCACAACAATACGGCCTTCAATCCCCGAGACGTCAACATGGGGGCCAACCACCACGCCGTCGATAATCTTTTTACCCACGTACTGCTCCATCAGATCCAGCTTATCCGCAAGGGTCAGACTGGCAGCAGCAGGGCTGAGTTCGCGGCCCAGATTGCCGATATACACCATCGGAGCCGGCGTTCGACGCAGCGCCTGTGCCAGCTCTTTCACCAGCAGCAGCGGCATCAGACTGGTATAGAAACTGCCGGGGCCGATCAGAATTAAATCGGCTTCGCTGATGGCTTCAACCGCTTCGCGGGTGGCCGGAACGCTCGGATAGGTCATCAGCTCTTTTGGCGGCAGGATAAGCTGATCGATATTGACCTCGCCGTAAACTTCATGCCCTTCCGTGTCGATAGCCATTAAATCGACCGGTTGTTCTGACATAGGGATCAGGAATGCATCCACTTTTAGCAAGTTTCTGATTAAATTAATCGCCTCAAGAGGGCGGACGCTCAGGTGATCCAGCGCCTTTAACATCAGATTTCCGAGGTTATGCCCGGAAAGTTCACCATTACCGCCAAAACGGTACTCAAACATCGCCGAAGCGACGCTTTGTTCGGTGATAAGTTGATTGAGGCAGTTACGCATATCGCCCCAGGCGATGCCGCCTTCTGAACGACGAATACGACCTGTAGAGCCGCCATTATCGGTTGTCGTCACGATCCCGGTCAGTCTGGAGCCCAGCGACGATAATGACGACATAACCCGCCCCAGCCCATGTCCTCCGCCGAGAGCGACCACACGGTCAAGATCCGCAAAAGTGCGATTGCGCATACACATTCCTTATCACATTTGATCTGCGTAACAGTAACCTAACTACCCCTAAAAGACGATGCCTCACCCCAGCCAAAATGACGTATATCAATGCGAAACTGTGATTTTTACGTATCCTGTAGTGAAAGTGCACGATCTTGTCGCTATATATACAACTATACAGCGTTATGTGCGAATGGCGAAAGCGTCATTTCCGCGCTACTATCGGCATAACCCACGTTTTCGTCATCGAAAACATACACTCTAGCCCTGGCGCCTGTGTCTCATGATATGGCGTCCTGGCCGTGGCGGTATCGCCACCAGGGTACAGAAAGAAATGACTGTGCCTCCCGTATCTGGAAAGGTGTACATGGCTTCACAACTCACTGATGCTTTCGCGCGTAAGTTTTTCTATTTACGCCTGTCGATTACCGATGTGTGCAATTTCCGTTGCACCTACTGCCTGCCTGATGGCTACAAACCGGGCAGCGTCACCAATAACGGTTTTCTCTCCGTGGAAGAGGTGCGCCGCATTACGCGGGCGTTTTCTGAGCTGGGCACCGAAAAAGTCCGTCTCACCGGCGGTGAGCCTTCACTCCGCCGTGATTTCCCCGACATCATCGCCGCCATCCGTGAAAACGACAGCATTCGCCAGATTGCCGTGACCACCAATGGCTATCGTATGGCGCGGGATGTTGCGCAGTGGCGCGATGCGGGGCTGACGGCCATTAATGTCAGCGTTGACAGTCTCGACGCCCGTCAGTTTCATGCCATCACCGGGCAGGATAAATTCCAGCAGGTGATGGACGGGATCGATGCCGCTTTCGAGGCCGGTTTTGAGAAAGTTAAAGTCAACACGGTCCTGATGCGTGATGTGAATCACCACCAGCTGGACACCTTCCTGGCGTGGATTAAACCCCGTCGCATTCAGCTGCGCTTTATTGAACTGATGGAAACCGGTGAGGGCAGCGATCTGTTTCGCCGCCACCATATTTCCGGGATGGTACTGCGCGACGAGTTGCTGAAACGCGGCTGGATCCACCAGATCCGCCAGCGGAGTGACGGCCCTGCGCAAGTCTTTTGTCACCCGGATTATCAAGGGGAAATAGGGCTCATCATGCCCTATGAAAAAGATTTCTGTGCCAGCTGCAACCGCCTGCGGGTCTCCTCTGTTGGCAAACTTCATTTGTGTCTATTTGGCGATGGCGGCGTGGATCTGCGCGATTTGCTGGAAGACGATGCGCAGCAGGACGCGCTTGAGGCGCGTATTTCAGCGGCGCTCACGCAGAAAAAACAGACCCATTTCCTCCATCAGGGCAACACCGGAATTACCCAAAACCTGTCGTATATCGGCGGGTAATCGGCTTAAAAGGAACCCGAAAATGAGTCAGGTCAGCGCAGAGTTTATCCCGACGCGTATCGCTATTCTTACCGTTTCTGAACGCCGTGGCGAAGAGGACGATACCTCCGGCCACTGGCTGCGCGATGCCGCGCATGAGGCGGGTCATCACCTCGTGGACAAAGCGATTGTGAAAGAGAATCGCTACGCCATTCGCGCCCAGGTGTCACAATGGATCGCAAGCGATGAGGTGCAGGTTGTTTTGATTACCGGCGGCACCGGTTTTACCGCTGGCGATCAGGCTCCCGAAGCGCTGCTGCCGCTGTTTGACCGTGAAGTCGAAGGCTTTGGCGAAGTGTTCCGTATGCTCTCGTTTGAAGAGATCGGCACCTCGACACTGCAATCTCGCGCGGTAGCCGGGATTGCCAACAAGACCCTGATTTTCGCCATGCCAGGCTCAACCAAAGCCTGTCGCACGGCGTGGGAAAACATCATTGCCCCGCAGCTTGATGCCCGTACCCGTCCGTGTAATTTTCACCCTCATTTGAAGAAGTAAGTTATGTCGCAACTGACCCACATTAACGCCGCTGGCGAAGCGCATATGGTGGACGTGTCCGCCAAAGCTGAAACGGTGCGCGAAGCGCGTGCCGAAGCCTTCGTCACCATGTTGCCGGAAACGCTGGCGATGATTATCGACGGCAGTCACCACAAAGGTGATGTCTTTGCCACCGCCCGCATCGCGGGGATCCAGGCCGCAAAACGCACCTGGGATCTGATCCCGCTGTGCCATCCGCTGATGCTAAGTAAAGTCGAAGTGAATCTGCTGGCCGAGCCGGAACACCATCGGGTACGTATCGAATCCTTATGCCGCCTCACCGGTAAAACGGGCGTAGAAATGGAGGCACTCACCGCGGCTTCCGTCGCGGCGCTGACCATCTACGATATGTGCAAAGCCGTCCAGAAGGACATGGTGATTGGCCCGGTTCGCCTGCTGGCGAAAAGCGGCGGCAAATCCGGGGATTTCAGGGCGGACAATCATGATTAAAGTTCTCTTTTTTGCTCAGGTGCGTGAGCTGGTCAACACCGACAGCCTGACGCTGGACGCCTCTTTTGACACCGTAGAAGCGCTGCGCGCGCATCTGGCTGCGCAAAACGATCGCTGGGCGCTGGCGCTGGAGGAGGGCAAACTGCTGGCGGCCGTCAACCAGACGCTGGTGGACTTTACCCATCCCGTGAATGCGGGCGATGAAGTGGCCTTTTTCCCGCCGGTCACAGGGGGTTAATCATGGCTGACACGCGTATTGTCGTCGGACCGGAGCGCTTCAACGTCGGAACAGAATACAACTGGCTTGCCGAACGTGATGAAGATGGCGCGGTGGTGACGTTTACCGGAAAAGTGCGTAACCATAACCTCGGCGACGACGTTAGCGCGCTGACGCTGGAGCACTATCCCGGCATGACGGAAAAATCGCTCGCCGACATCGTTGAAGAGGCGCGTCGTCGCTGGCCTGTGGGCCGCGTGACGGTCATCCACCGCATCGGTGAAATGTGGCCCGGCGAGGAGATCGTCTTTGTTGGCGTGACCAGTTCGCATCGCGGCAGTGCATTTGAAGCGGCAGAGTTTATGATGGATTATCTCAAAACCCGCGCCCCGTTCTGGAAGCGTGAAGCCACGCCAGAAGGCGAACGCTGGGTGGAATCGCGTGACAGCGACAAACAGGCTGCCCGACGCTGGTAACCGGATGGCGTGGATGTGTTAATCTTACGGAGTGTGCCCACTTAATCAGGAGTTATCATGGACCGATTTCCACGTTCGGATTCAATCGTTCAGCAGACGCGTAGCGGCCTGCAAACCTATATGGCGCAAGTCTATGGCTGGATGACCGTTGGCCTGTTGCTCACGGCGTTTATCGCGTGGTATGCAGCCAATACGCCGGCGCTGATGATGTTTATCTTTTCCAGCAAAATCACCTTCTTTGGGCTAATCATTGCTCAACTGGCGCTGGTGTTTGTGCTTTCCGGACTGGTGCAAAAGCTCAGTGCGGGGATGGCGACGACGCTGTTTATGCTCTATTCGGCCCTCACCGGCCTGACGCTCTCCAGCATTTTTATTGTCTACACCTATTCGTCTATCGCCAGTACCTTTGTGGTGGCAGGCGGGATGTTCGGCGCGATGAGCCTGTACGGCTACACCACCAAACGCGATCTGAGCGGCCTCGGTAATATGCTTTTTATGGCGCTGATCGGCATTGTCCTCGCCTCGCTGGTTAACTTCTGGCTGAAAAGCGAAGCGCTGATGTGGGCGGTGACTTATATCGGGGTGATCGTCTTTGTCGGCCTGACCGCTTACGATACTCAGAAGCTGAAAAACATCGGCGAGCAAATTGATGTTCGCGACAGTTCCACACTGCGTAAATACGCCATTCTCGGCGCGTTAACTCTGTATCTGGACTTTATCAACCTGTTCCTGATGCTGCTGCGTATCTTTGGTAATCGCCGCTAATCCTCCTCCCTCACACGCCCCAAAAGCGAGCGTGTGAGGGAATCATCATTTCGCCATGGCCTTCTCGTTTTTTGCCCGCAACTTTTTCGCCCGACTCTCCAGCATCAAATAGCAAACCGTGGCCAGCGCCAGCGGCAGGAAATAATAGAGCATTCGATAGGCCAGCAGCGCGGCGATAATCGTACCGTGCGAGACATGCTCACCCGCCAGCAGCGCGATAAATACCGCCTCCAGCACGCCGATCCCGGCCGGGATATGAACGATCACTCCGGCGATACTGCTGACTAACAGCACACCCAGAACGAAGAAATAATTTACCTCCTCGCCAATCAGCAGCCAGATGATCGCCCCCATCACCATCCAGTTGGCGCTGGAAATCACCATCTGCAACACGGCAAATTTCCACGAGGGTAAAACCAGTTTTTGCCCTTTGACGGTCATATGACGTCGTTTAGCAAACGCGCAGGCCCACAGATAGGCGGCGATGATCAGCAGCAGGACAATACCTAAAATGCGCAGGGTCGCTTCGTCGATATACCAGTGCGCGGGCAGCTGAACCACCCCAACGGTGAAAATCACCCCGCCGAGCAGGATATACCCGAGCCAGTTGGTGGTAATGCTTAGCGAGAAAATACGCGTAATGGTACTGCCCGGCAGCCCAAGGCGCGAGTACAGGCGATAGCGCATGCCAATGCCGCCCACCCAGGTACTGAGCGTCAGATTGAAGGCGTAGCAGATAAACGACACCAGCATCACCTGGCGTTTCGCCAGCTTATGCCCGCAATAGGCCCGCCCCAGCAGGTCATAGCAGCCATAAATCAGATAGCTCAGTATGACCAGGCCAACGGCGGTCAGCAGCACCATACGGTTATAGTTGCGAATAACCTTCCACACCTCTGCCCAGTCGATTTTTTGCGCGTACACCACCAGTAAAACGGCGACAGCGATAAAAAATAGCCAGGTGAGGATTTTCTTTGCCAGTCGCCAGCGGGGATGAGATTTGCTCATTATGGTTTTACCCCTGTGTTTTCGGCTTCAATCCGATCCTGCGTTTCCATTTCAGGTTGTACTGGCGCAGGGACCTGCGCGAGCTTTGGCGTATGGGCTGGCAGCCAGCCGACCAGCGCCGGGAAGTGGCGCAGGAAGTGGAACACCACCACGCTTTTGGTGAGATTCCACCAGGTGCGTTTCGGCACCATCGAATCATCCACCCGTACGCAGTCGCGGGCAATAATGCCGTTCAGATTGTCGCGAAGGGTCTGATTAAACTCGCGATCGTGAATGATCAGATTGGCTTCCAGATTCAGCGACAGGCTCAGGGGATCGAGATTACTGGAGCCGACCGTTGCCCAGTGATCGTCCATCAGCGCCACTTTTCCGTGTAGCGGTCTGCGGCGGTACTCGTATATCTGCACGCCGCCTTTGACCAGATAGTCGTACAGCAACCGCGCGCCTACGGTGACAATCGGCATATCCGGCTCACCCTGCACAATCAGCTTGACCCGGACACCGCGCCGCGCGGCGTTGCGCATGGCGTGCAGCAGACGATAGCCCGGGAAGAAATAGGCGTTGGCGATAATCACTTCGCGCTTCGCATTGGCGAGCATCTTCAGATAATGGCGTTCAATATCGTCGCGATGTTCGCCATTATCGCGCCAGATAAACAGCGCTTGCGCTTCGCCCGGCTGGCGATTCTCTTCCGGGCGATGACGACGTTTCCACCATCGACGCGCCACTGACTGACCCGGCAGGTTTTCCAGCTCGAACAGCAAAATATCCTGCACCACCGGGCCTTCAACTCTTACCGCATAATCTTGTTTGGCTTCCGGGCCATAATCAGACATGTGCTCATCGGAGTAGTTAATGCCTCCCACGAAGGCGACGGTGTCATCCACCACCACAATTTTGCGGTGCATGCGGCGAAAGACGTTCGTGCGCATCCCCAGCAGCGGAGGGCGCGGGTCGTAATAGCGGAACACCACGCCCGCGGCGGTGAGCTCGTTAACAAAATTATCGCTGAGATCCGGCGAACCGTAGCCGTCCAGCAACACTTCGACTTTCACTCCGCGCTGGGCGGCACGCAGAACGGCCTCGTGGAGCTGACGGCCTACGCCGTCCTCAAACCAGATAAAGGTCTCAAGGATAATTTTGTGCTGTGCGCCGTCGAGCGCGGCAAAGACTGCCGGATAATAGTTATCGCCATTCTCCAGCAGCTGGATTCGGTTTCCTTCTCGCCATGAACTTTTCATAAGTGGATCTCCGCACTTAAAGGGGCATGGTCGGACAAATGCCGCCAGCTACGCAGCGTCAGCGCGTTGGGACTGCTGGCATGCGCGTTTTTGACGTAAATACGATCCAGGCGCAGCAGGGGAAACCCCACCGGGAAGGTGCGCGCCGGGCGGCCATGGGCACGGGTAAAAATCTCATCAAGGCCCGCATGCGCTTTCAACGGATGGTTGGCTCGCAGCCGCCAGTCGTTAAAATCCCCGGCGATAACCACCGGGTCGCCTTGCGGTAAGGCATTCACCCACTGTGTCATCATCTTCAGCTGCGCCTGACGATGCGCTTCCCGCAGGCCGAGATGCACGCAGCCCACATGGACCGGAAAGGCCAGATCCGGCGGAGTGATGCGACAGTAAAGTAAGCCGCGTTTTTCGCTTTCGCCCACCGAAACGTCGTGATTTTCATAGTGCTCGATGGGAAAACGCGACAGTACCGCATTGCCGTGATGCCCTTCGGGATAGACCGCATTGCGCCCGTAGGCGTAATCGCTCCACATGGTATCGGCCAGAAATTCGTAGTGCGTGGTATCGGGCCAGTTTTCAATATGCATCGGGTGAACGTCATGCGCGCCCATCACTTCCTGAAGACAGACAATATCGGCGCCGACGGTCCGTACCGCGTCACGCAGCTCGGGTAAAATGAAGCGGCGATTAAATGCCGTGAAGCCTTTGTGTGTGTTAATCGTCAATATTTTTAATGAAAAATGCCGGGTTTGTTGGGTCATATGCTCCTGCCAGCGTCACTATCCTGATGAAAATAAAGTGTAGTAGGCGTCACAAAAAGATGCGGCGTTACGGAATTTTCCGTAAAGTGCGGTACTCTGAACTAGCAGAGAAATATCCTTCAGGAGAGAAGCCATGAAGTGGCAACAACGCGTTCGTGTCGCAACAGGTCTTAGTTGCTGGCAGATTATGTTGCATTTACTGGTCGTGGCGGTACTGGTAATGGGCTGGATGAGCCGTAACCTGGTGCACGTCGGCCTGGGATTGTGCGTGATGTATGGCGTCACCGTGCTGTCGATGCTGTTTTTACAGCGTCACCATGAAGCACGCTGGCGGGAAGTGGGTGATGTGCTCGAAGAGCTCACCACCACCTGGTATTTTGGCGCGGCGTTAATCGTCTTATGGCTGTTGTCGCGCGTATTGCAAAACAACCTGCTGCTGGCCCTTGCAGGTCTGGCTATCCTCGCAGGGCCTGCGGTCGTCTCACTGCTGACCAAAGAGAAGAAGTTAGGCGATATTACGCCTAAACATCGCGTACGCCACTGAACCCGTCGTGGCCGCTATGACCAGTAGCGGCCACAAACTTCCCCAGACAATATCCAGACTCGCATCCTTCAGATAGATCTGCTTGGTGATATCGGTAAAGTGCCGAATCGGATTCACCCACGTCAAATTCTGTAGCCAGACCGGCATGTTTTCGACCGGCGAGACATAACCCGACAGCAAAATCGCCGGCATCATAAAGACAAACACGCCGATAAATGCCTGCTGTTGCGTTGAGCACAGCGCCGAAATCAACAGCCCGAATCCCACCAGCGACAGCCCGTAAATCAGCATCGTGAAGTAAAACAGCGCCAGCGATCCGGCAAACGGAATTTGATAGGCCCAGATGCCTATTCCCAGCACAATGCTGGCCTGGAAGGTGGCAACGATAAGAGCCGGAACCGCCTTGCCGACAAAAATCTGCCACGTAGACAGCGGCGAGACTAACAGCTGATCCAGCGTACCCTGTTCACGTTCGCGAGCCACCGACAGCGACGTCACAATCATCACCCCGATGGTGGTGATCATCGCGATGAGCGACGGCACCACGAACCATTTGTAATCGAGGTTCGGGTTATACCAGTTACGCACCACCAGTTCGCTGTTATTGGGTCTGGCTTTCCCCTCCATTAACTCCTGCTGATAGTTCTTCACCACCTGTTGCAGATAATTGGCGGCAATCTGTGCGCTGTTGGAGTTACGCCCGTCAAGAATCAACTGCAACGGCGCGGTCTGGAAGGTATCCAGATTGCGGGAAAAATCGGCCGGGAAACGCACCAGCAGCAGCGCCTTTTGCGTATCAATGGTGGGCTGAATCTCCTGCGGGCTCTTCAGCAGCAAAACATGAGTAAAAGCTTTGGCGCGGGCAAAACGTTGCGTCAGCTCTACCGAATGTTTGCCGTTATCTTCGCTGTACACCGCGATGGTGGCATTGGTCACTTCAAGCGTTGCGGCAAAGGGGAACAGCAGCACCTGGATAAGCACCGGCAGGATCAGGATCGCGCGGGTTTGCGGTTCACGCAGCAGCGATTGCAGCTCTTTACGAATTAATGTCCACAGACGATGAAACATATGCGCTCCTTAATCCAGCCGCCGTTTGGTTTTCATCCATGTCAGGCCGATAAACATCACCGCCGACGCCATCAAAAAAAGAATGTTGACGACCAGCACCACCGGAATATTGCCCGCCAGAAACAGGCTTTGCAGCGTATTGACGAAATAACGAGCCGGGATAATATAGGTCACCGCGCGGATCACCGCCGGCATACTGTCTATCTGGAAAATAAAGCCCGAGAGCATAATCGACGGCAGAAACGCGGCATTCAGCGCCACCTGCGCGGCGTTAAACTGATTACGGGTAATGGTCGAGATCAGCAGCCCCATGCCTAAGGTACTGAGTAAAAACAGGCTGGTGATTAAGAACAGCAGGATCAGCGAGCCGCGATAAGGCACACCGAGAATAAACACCGACACCAGCATACAGAGCAGCATCGCCAGCATCCCGAGGAAGTAGTAGGGGATCAGCTTGCAGAGCAGCAGTTCAACGCGCGTCACCTCGGTGGACAGCAGCGCCTCCATCGTGCCACGCTCCCATTCACGGGCGATCACCAGCGAGGTGAGGATCGCGCCAATCACCGTCATGATGATGGTGACGGCCCCCGGAATGATAAAGTGCTGACTGATGGCGGCGGGGTTGAACCAGTAGCGGGTTTGCACGTCAATCAGCGGTTCAAACTTCTCTCCGCGATCTTCCGCCCGCTGCATCTGCCACAGCTGCCAGATCCCCTCAACATAGCCCTGCACAAAGTTTGCGGTGTTGGGCTCGCTGCCGTCGGTGATCACCTGAAGAGGAGCATTCGCACCGGGCCGCGCCATATTGGCGGCAAAATCGACCGGGATCACCACCATTCCGCGAATACGCCCGGCCTGCATCATTTGCACCAGCTGCTGGCGATTATCGCTGATGGTAGCGTCAATGTAGGGTGATCCAGTCATGGCATGGGTGAAATCCAGCGCCTCTTCACTGCGTTGTTCCAGCAAAATCCCGACCCGCAGTTTGCTGGAGTCGAGGTTTATCCCGTAGCCAAAAATAAACAGCAGCAGGAGGGGGATAACCACCGCAATCAGCCAGCTACTCGGATCGCGGACGATCTGCCGCGTCTCTTTGATGCACAACGCCCGCACCCGACGCCAGGAAATCGCCTTAGTGCTCATTCGCATGCTCCTTGTCCCAGTCGTTAATCAGGGTGATAAAGGCCTGCTCCATCGTCGGATCCTGCTGCTCATCGTCGGCGGCCTGCGCTTTTAAATCGTCCGGCGTGCCGTGCGCAATCAGTTTGCCGCGATAGACCAGGCCGATACGGTCGCAATACTCGGCTTCATCCATAAAGTGGGTGGTGACCATCACGGTGACGCCTTTCTCCACCATGCTATTGATATGCAGCCAAAATTCGCGGCGAGTGATGGGGTCAACGCCGGAAGTCGGCTCATCGAGAAACAGAATATCTGGCTCGTGCATCAGAGAACATGCCAGCGCCAGACGCTGTTTAAAGCCAAGTGGCAGGGCGTCGGTGGCGTGCGAGGCAATATGGGTCAGGCCAAACGCGTCGCTCATGCGGGCGATTTTTTCACTTTGCGCCCGCCCGCGCAGGCCGTAGACGCCCGAGAAAAAACGCAAATTCTGTTCGACGGTCAGGTTGCTGTAGAGCGAGAACTTTTGCGCCATATAGCCCAGATGCTGGCGCGCTTTGCCCGAGCTGACTTTGAGATCCATATCCAGCACCAGCGCTTTACCGGATGTAGGGACCAGCAGACCGCACATCATTTTAAAGGTGGTGGATTTGCCCGCGCCGTTCGGTCCCAGCAGGCCGAATATCTCACCGCGTTGCACCGAGAAATTCACATTATCCGTCGCGGCGAAATCACCAAATTTTTTGGTCAGCGCTTTGGCTTCAATGACCGTTTCGCCAGGCGTGCCTTCCACCGTATGCAGAATGGCGCCAAGAGGAGATTCAGACGTACCCGCGCCGCCCAGCAAATCAATAAACGCATCCTCAAAGCGTGGCGCCGTCTCTTCAATTTCTACCGGCGGCATGCCTTGTGCAGAGCGAATATCGTCTGCGGTGGACTCTTTTTTCAGGATCACGCGCACCGAGCGCCCCTGGATCATGCCATCGCTGACCTGCGGCAATTTCAGCACGCGCTGCAATAACTGGCGGTTGGTTTCATCCGGGCTGTGCAGTAAAAAACAGCGTCCTGCCATTTTTTGCGTCAGGGCGGTGGGTTCGCCCTGATACAGCAGCTCGCCCTCGTTCATCAACAGCACGTCGCGACACTGTTCTGCTTCGTCGAGATAGGATGTGCTCCAGAGGATCAACATGCCATCGCCAGCCAGTTCGTGGACCATTTGCCACAGCTCGCGCCGCGAAATGGGATCCACGCCGACGCCGGGTTCATCAAGCAGCAGAACCCTTGGCTCGCCCACCAGGGTGCAGGCCAGCCCCAGCTTCTGCTTCATCCCGCCGGAAAGCTTACCGGCCAGGCGGTCGGTGAAGGGGCCGAGTGAGGTGAACTCAAGCAAACGGGCAAAGGTTTTTTGCCGCGTTTCTCCGGTGACGCTGCGCAAATCGGCATACAGGTTAAGGTTTTCCATCACCGTCAGATCTTCGTACAGGCCAAATTTCTGCGGCATGTAACCCAGCATCGCATGCAGTTCGCTGTCGTTTTGGATCGGATCCAGCCCCAGCACGCTGGCGCTCCCCTCGTCGGGCTTGAGCAGACCGGCAAGCATCCGCATCAGCGTGGTTTTTCCCGCGCCATCGGGGCCCACCAGGCCGGTCACATAGCCTTTTTGCAGCGTGCAATTCAGCGGGGCAACGGCGGGTTTATCCATTCCCGCAAAGCGTTTTACCAGGTCGTTAAGTTGGATAACCGCGTCATTCATGTCCTTCCCCGTCGTTGAATTTCACCGTAATCGGCATGCCCTGACGCAGTGCGTCGTCGGCATCGGTAACGATAATGCGCAGGCGATAGACAAGGTCTGTGCGCAGATCGGGGGTTTCGACAGTTTTCGGGGTAAATTCAGCGGTGGGAGAAACAAACCCCACTTTACCGTGATACGGCTTATCGGGACGTCCATCGGTATAGAGCAGCAGTTCGCGTCCCGGCTGCGCCTGGTTGAGATTCGGCTCGTCAATGTAGGCGCGGACCCACACCGGACGGGTGAGGGAGAGAGTGAGAACCGTGCTGCCTGCGCTTAACATGCTGCCTGGCTCAACGGCGCGGGTCATCAGCGTGCCGTCAGACGGCGCCACCAGCGTGGTGTCATGTAAATCGAGCTCGGCCTGCGCCAGCTGCGCCTGAGCCTGTTCGAGGCTGGCTTTTGCCTGTTCGATATCCTGCGGACGATTACCGGTGCGGTACTGGCTGAGTTTATCCTGCGCCGATTTTAATGTGGCCTGGGCCTGATCGCGCGAGGAGCGCGCATTTTCGAGGTCGTTGGCCGAGATGGTGCGGCTTTTCCATAACCCTTGCTGGCGGTTATAGAAGTTTTGCGCGTAGTCGTAAGCGGCCTGCGCCTGTTTCACGGCCGCGGCGGCCTGGGCAACTTCTTCATCCCGATAGCCCGCTTTCATTAAATCATACTGCGCCTGGGCCACCGACACGCTGGCTTTGGCCTGCATCAGCGCGTTTTCGTACGGGGCTTTATCCAGCTGACCGAGCACCTGCCCGGCTTTGATCGCATCGCCTTCGTCAACCGTGAGCGATGCCAGGCGACCCCCGACGCGGAAACTCATATTGAGCGTACGAATATCCACGTTGCCGTAGAGCGTAAGACCGCGATCCTGCTGGCTCTGATACCACAGCCAGCCGCCGATCCCGGCTGCCAGCACAACGACCACCGCCAGGATGGCGACGACAGGTTTTTTCATGACTCCAGGCTCCTTTGCGTTAAACCTTGCAGGATCAGGTCGAGGTGACAGGTGATCACCTGACCGATCTGCGCGGCTTTATCCTCATCGAATTGTGTCCAGCCCGTGCGTAACAGAATGGTCTCCCGGCCCAGGCGAAAAGCGAGCACTTCGCCGAGCAGCGCATGGGTATGCAAAATGGTTTGTGTGTCGTTGGCGTCGCGTCCGGTATAGGCCGCAATCAGCTGCGTCAGATGGGTGTGCATCGGCGCGATCACCTGATCGTGAACCCGCTGATAGGCGGCGGTGGGGGATAGCTGCTCGCGCGAAATAAACTTACTGAGATTCAGCGTATCGTCGTGAGTGAGCAGGGCAATCATATTGTTGCAGGCGCTCAGGATCAGCGCGCGGATGGCGGCGCGATCCGGCGTTGGCTCGTTAAGCAGCGCGGTGGCGGCGGCAACCTGCTGGTGAAAACGGCTGCCAATAAAATCGGCGATCCACTGGGCGCAGGCGAGGTATAAATCTTCCTTCGAACCAAAGTAGTAGGTGATGGCAGCGATGTTTTGCCCGGCCTGGGCGGCGATATCACGCGTGGTGGCGTGCAGCCCGTACTCGCCAAACTGGGCCAGCGCGGCGGCAATCAGCTGGCTTTTGGCCTGTTCACCTTTGGTGGTTGTCGGAGTTGGATTCATAGCGTCATTAATAATTAATCAATCGATTGATTAAGACTATGTATAATTTTTCGCCGTGTCCAGTCGGGTGGCGAAATATTTTGTCGTTGAATCCCACAGGGATATTTTATGCGCCGTGTCACAAAATCTGCTACACTCCGCTGCTTCGTGACATTGTGGTTTTTGTCCCTCTCTATTCGTCTTATCTCCCTGAAAACTACACCTGTGACGGTCGGGGCGGTTCGGAGTTTTTATGTCTTTTGATACCCTTGGCCTGAACCCGGAAATTCTGCGCGCTGTTGCAGAACAGGGCTACCTTGAGCCAACCCCTATTCAGCAGCAGGCGATCCCTGCGGTGCTGGAAGGCCGCGATCTGATGGCCAGTGCCCAGACCGGTACCGGTAAAACGGCGGGCTTCACCCTGCCTTTATTGCAGCGTCTGGTTCAGAAAGAGCCTCATGCGAAGGGTCGCCGTCCGGTCCGTGCGCTGATCCTGACCCCAACCCGTGAACTGGCGGCGCAGATCGGCGAGAACGTGCGTGAGTACAGCCGCTATCTCGATATCCGTTCGCTGGTGGTATTTGGCGGCGTGAGCATTAACCCACAGATGATGAAACTGCGCAGCGGTGTTGACGTATTAGTCGCCACGCCGGGCCGTTTACTCGATCTGGAACACCAGAATGCCGTTAAACTGGATCAGGTTGAAATCCTGGTGCTGGACGAAGCTGACCGCATGCTGGACATGGGCTTTATCCACGATATTCGCCGCGTACTGGCTAAACTGCCTGCGCGTCGTCAGAACCTGCTGTTCTCCGCGACCTTCTCCGACGAGATCAAAGGGCTGGCGGAAAAACTGCTGCGTAACCCGCTGGAAATCGAAGTGGCGCGTCGCAACACCGCCTCTGAACAGGTGACCCAGCACGTTCACTTCGTTGACAAGAAGCGTAAGCGGGAACTGCTGTCGCAGATGATCGGTGAAGGCAACTGGCAGCAGGTGCTGGTCTTCACCCGCACCAAGCACGGGGCTAACCACCTGGCTGAACAGCTGAATAAAGATGGGATTCGCAGTGCGGCGATCCATGGTAACAAGAGTCAGGGTGCGCGTACGCGTGCGCTGGCTGATTTCAAATCCGGCGATATTCGCGTGCTGGTGGCAACCGATATTGCGGCCCGCGGCCTGGATATTGAAGAGCTGCCGCACGTCGTGAACTATGAGCTGCCGAACGTGCCGGAAGATTACGTTCACCGTATTGGCCGTACTGGCCGTGCAGCGGCAACCGGTGAAGCACTCTCACTGGTGTGCGTCGACGAACATAAACTGCTGCATGACATTGAACGTCTGCTGAAAAAAGAGATCCCTCGCATCGCCCTTGAAGGCTATGAAGTGGATTCCTCAATTAAAGCAGAGCCGATTCAGAACGGCCGTCAGCAGCGTGGCGGCGGCGGTGGCCGCGGTCAGGGCGCTGGCGGACGCAGCCAGCAGCCGCGTCGTGCAGAAGGTGGCGCACCAAAAGCGGCAGGCAAACCGCCGCGCCGTACGGGTGACGCGAAACCCGCCGGGGAAAACCCGTGGCGTAGCGGGGAAGCAAAACCCGCAGGTGAAGGCCAACGCCGACGCCGCCCGCGTAAACCTGCCTCCGCGCAGTAATCTGGAAGCCCGGCTCTAACGCCGGGCTTTTCTTTTTGCGACAACCCCGCGAACGTGCCACAATAGTGGCTGTTTATACAGTGTTTCAGGTTTCCCGATGGCTTTAACCGCTGCGCTCAAAGCGCAAATTGCCGCCTGGTATAAGGCGTTGCAACAGCAGATCCCCGATTTTATTCCCCGAGCCCCACAGCGGCAGATGATTGCCGATGTGGCGAAGACGCTCGCCGGGGACGACGGACGACATCTGGCGATTGAAGCCCCGACCGGGGTCGGTAAGACCCTCTCCTATTTGATTCCCGGGATCGCCATTGCCCGGGAAGAGCAAAAAACACTGGTTATCAGCACCGCCAACGTGGCGCTTCAGGATCAGATCTACAGCAAAGACCTGCCGCTGCTGCGCAAAATCATTCCTGAACTGCGGTTTACCGCCGCCTTTGGCCGCGGGCGCTACGTGTGTCCGCGCAATCTGGCGGGGCTGGCCAGTACCGAAGCCACCCAGCAGGATCTGCTGGCATTTCTGGACGATGATTTAACCCCCAACAACAAGGCCGAGCAGGAGCTATGCGCGAAGCTGAAGATCGATCTCGACGGCTATAAATGGGATGGCCTGCGCGATCACACCGATAAGGCGATTAGCGACGACCTGTGGCGACGGCTGAGCACCGATAAGGCCAGCTGTCTGAATCGCAACTGCCATTACTACCGCGAATGTCCGTTCTTTGTTGCGCGTCGTGAAATCCAGGAGGCGGAAGTGGTGGTCGCCAATCACGCGCTGGTGATGGCGGCGCTGGAGAGCGAATCGGTTCTTCCCGATCCGAAAAACCTGCTGCTGGTTCTCGATGAAGGACACCATCTTCCCGACGTCGCCCGCGATGCGCTGGAGATGAGTGCCGAGATCACCGCGCCGTGGTTTCGCCTGCAGCTCGATCTGTTCTGCAAGCTGATCGCGACCTGCATGGAGCAGTTCCGCCCCAAAACCACGCCCCCGCTGGCGGTGCCAGAGCGGCTGAGTGAACACTGTGAAGAGGTCTATTCACTTATTGCTTCACTGAATAACATTCTTGATCTTTACATGCCCGCAACCCAGGAAGCCGAACACCGTTTTGCGATGGGTGAGCTGCCGGATGAGATCATGGAGATCTGCAAACAGCTGGCGAAGCATCTGGAAAAGCTGCGCGGGCTGGCGGAGATGTTCCTCAACGATCTCAGTGAAAAAACCGGGACGCATGACGTAGTGCGCGTGCATCGCGTTTTGTTGCAGATGAATCGCGCATTGAGCATGTTTGAAAGTCAAAGCAAGCTGTGGCGGCTGGCGTCGATGGCCCAGGCTTCCGGCGCACCCGTGACCAAATGGGCAACGCGGGAAGCGAAAGACGGGCAGATCCACCTGTACTTCCATTGTGTGGGGATCCGCGTCAGCGATCAGCTGGAAAAACTGATCTGGCGAAGCGTCCCGCATGTGGTGGTCACCTCCGCGACGCTGCGCTCTCTGAACAGCTTTTCCCGATTGCAGGAGATGAGCGGGTTAAAAGAAAAAGCGGGCGATCGTTTTGTCTCGCTCGATTCGCCGTTTAACCACTGTGAGCAGGGGAAACTGGTGATCCCCAAAATGCAGCATGAACCGCTGATGGAGCACGAAGAGCAGCACATTGCCGAGATGGCGGCCTATTTCCGCGAGCAGGTCGAGAGCAAAAAATATCCGGGGATGCTGGTGTTGTTTGCCAGTAATCGGGCGATGCAGCTGTTTTTAACCTATGTGACCGATCTGCGTTTATTGCTGTTGGTGCAGGGCGATCAACCGCGCTACCGGCTGGTGGAAACCCACCGAAAACGCATTGATAACGGTGAGCGCAGTGTGCTGATCGGCTTGCAGTCTTTTGCTGAAGGTCTCGATCTGAAGGGCGACTATCTGACGCAGGTGCATATCCATAAAATCGCGTTCCCGCCGATTGATAGCCCGGTGGTGATCACCGAGGGCGAATGGCTGAAGAGTCTCAATCGCTATCCGTTCGAGGTGCAAAGCCTGCCTGCGGCGTCGTTTAACCTGATTCAGCAGGTGGGCCGACTGATTCGTAGCCACGGCTGCTGGGGCGAAATCGTGATTTATGACCGACGACTGCTCACTAAAAACTACGGTCAGCGCCTGCTGAACGCTTTGCCGGTCTTTCCTATTGAGCAGCCTGATGTGCCGGAAGTGAAAAAACGGCCAACGACTGTGGTGGCGGCGCGGAAAAAAGCACCGGGTGCGAGACGACGGAATTCCGGTAGAAAATAAGCAACACTATCGTTGATGGCTTTTTCAGGGCTATAGTGTGTCAATGAAGTTGCCAGGAGAAATGTCGTGGATTATCGCAAAATTATCAAAGAGGTAGGACGCGGGAAAAACCATGCCCGCGATCTGGACCAGCAAACAGCCCGTGCCCTCTACACCCGTATGCTGAATGGCGAAGTGCCGGAGCTGGAGCTCGGGGGCATATTGATTGCGCTGCGTATCAAAGGGGAGGGTGAAGCCGAGATGCGCGGGTTTTATGAGGCGATGCAAGCGCAGACCCTGCGCCTGACCCCTCCGGTCGGTAAACCGATGCCGATTGTGATCCCAAGCTACAACGGCGCGCGCAAGCAGGCGAACCTGACACCGCTGCTGGCTATTCTGCTGCACAAACTCGGTTTTCCGGTTGTGGTGCATGGCGTCAGCGCCGATCCCACCCGCGTACTGACAGAAACCATTTTTGAACTAATGGGGATTGAACCCACTCTTCACGCCGGGCAGGCGCAGGCCAAACTTGACGGACACCAGCCGGTATACATTCCGGTTCGCGCGCTTTGCCCGCCGCTTGAAGCGCAGTTGGATCACCGCTGGCGGATGGGAGTGCGTAACAGCGCGCACACGCTGGCGAAGCTCGCCACGCCGTTCGCGGAGGATGCCGCGCTGCGTTTGTCCAGCGTGTCACATCCCGAATATGTCACGCGAGTGGCGGAATTTTTCGCTGATATTGGCGGACGAGGATTGCTGATGCACGGCACGGAAGGCGAAGCGTATGCCAATCCGCAACGTTGTCCGCAGATGACACTGATCGACCCTGTCGGGACGCGCGTCGTGCTGGAGCGCGGTGAAGAGAGTCAGGGGGCGGTGCTGCTGCCAGCGGCAAAAGATCCGGAAACCACCGCGCGCTGGACAGAGCGCTGTCTCGCCGGAACTGAGCCGGTGCCACATTCGCTTAAACTCCAGATGGCCTGCTGCCTGCTGGCAACGGGAGAAGTGGAATCAGTGGACGCCGGGCTGGCTCGCGTTGAGCAGAGTTTTTAGCAAAAAAAAGCCCGTCCAGACTGGACGGGCAAACAAAGGGTAACAACAACAGGGTCAATGAGGGGTGGAGCAACTCGCCAGAGGGATAGCGAGCGTGGTGCATAAATCCGTTGGGTTATTTATAGATAACCGCAGTACCGCTAAGTTTGTTGTTGGTGTTAGCAGAAGTGATGGTATAACCACTTGCGCCAGCAGCAGAGGCTTTCTCAGCCAGTTTCGCTTCCAGACCATCCAGCGTGGTCGCGCCTTCAGCACTGACCACACCCATTTTATTCATACCCTGAGCCTGGGAAGTTGTGATTGACTGAGCAGCGAACGCGCCAAAAGACAGAGCAGAAAGGGCTACAGCGGCAACAGCATATTTGATGGTTTTCATAGTTAATCTCTCGCAGGTTATTCTGTTAAGGGGACGATGTTCCGTCGATGTGATAAGTATCACGTTTTTTTGCGAAAGATAAAATCGAAGAGAATTGACAGCGTTGCTCAAAAAAATTGAATGACAAATAACTTATTGAATATTAATAAATTCAAAGCGACGATTGACACTTCTTGCCGTTGCGCTTTACACAGCCGTCACGCAGCGCACTTTTTGCGACGCGGTTATCAAAAAACCGTGAGCGTAAAGGTAACTGCTTGCGGCTTCGTTTTGGGTAAAGAAGAGTCAGCGTAACTGGCTATCTTTCGATCCTCTGCGATTATATCCCGAGTTAACGCTATTTTTTGAATCTTTATTCTGCTGACAGGCGATGCACAGCCGCACGCCAGGCACCGCTTTACGCCGGGCCTCGGGGATCGGTTCGCCACACTCTTCGCACTCGTGCAGACTCTCACCGTGCGTTAACTCTCCGCGAACCCGTGCAACCGCATCTTCAATCGTACTGTTGATCTGTTCATTGACAGCGTCATCATTCGCCCAACCGGATGCCATAGGTGACTCCTGACTGAAAGTGAATCTCATCTTATGAATATGGGGTCAAAAAACGTACAGTCAAGGAAGGGTGCGGAACAACTGCATCTGTTGGGCAGATGCAGCGCGTTTTGCGGGGTTATTTGTAGATAGTGGCCGTGCCAAACATATGGTTGTCGCCGCTTGCTGATTCGACGACAAACCCTTTTGCACCTTGTTCACGGGCTTTTTCTGCCAGCTTATGTTGCAGATCGTCAAGGTTTGATGCCCCTGTCGCAGAGACCGTCCCCGCAGGGCGAAGCTGGCTGGTATCGCTTTGGGTCACCAGAGACTGAACGGCCCAGGCGGGAAGTGATGCGGTGGCAAGAGCGCCAGCGACCACGATAAGTGTCAGGTATTTTTTCATAATCACATCCTCTGAATGACAATGGGTGATTCAGATTAAGTTTAGAAGCATACGCAGTGTGATTTAGCGCAAAAATTTGATGGTGATCTGTGTGTTTTTTGAACAACATTTATTGACAAATTATTGACATATCATAGACATACAGGTTGATGATTTTTAGTGAGTTATTGCGTTGATAAGAGAGTTATTTACCGTTGCGTCCTCAGAGGGTATCTTACGCCGCTGTTAAAAGGAGAATGCCATGACTGCCCAAAAGCCGGGATTACACCCGCGTAACCGCCACCGCAGCCGCTACGACATGAATGCCCTGTGTCAAAGCTATCCCCCACTGCAGGACTTTATCGTGCAGACGCCTGCGGGTGAACCTTCGGTGAATTTTGCCGATCCGCTGGCGGTAAAAGCGCTTAATAAGGCGCTGTTGGCCCATTTTTATGGTGTTACGCACTGGGATATTCCGGAAGGTTTTCTCTGCCCGCCCGTCCCGGGCCGCGCGGATTATGTCCATCATCTTGCTGATTTACTCGCGGATGACCGTAACGGCGAAGTCCCTGAACAGGCAACGGTGCTGGATATCGGGACTGGCGCAAATCTCATTTATCCTCTGATTGGCGTGGCGGAATACGGCTGGCGTTTTACCGGGAGTGAAATTGGCCAGCAGGCGTTTGCCAGCGCTCAGGCGATTATCAACGGCAATGAGGGTTTGACCCGCTCGATTCGTTTACGTCGACAGAAAGAGGCGTCTGCTATTTTCGCCGGCGTGATTCACAAGAATGAGAATTACGACGCAACCATGTGTAATCCGCCGTTCCATGATTCCGCCGAGGCCGCCCGTGCCGGTAGCGAGCGTAAGCGTCGCAATCTTGGTCAGGCAGAAAACGCCGCGCTGAACTTTGGCGGTCAGCAGCACGAACTGTGGTGCGAAGGTGGCGAAGTGGCATTCATCGAGAAAATGATTGCCGAGAGCCAGCAGTTTGGCCGCCAGGTGAAATGGTTCACCACGCTGGTTTCCCGCGGCGATAACCTGCCGCCTCTGTATCGCGCGCTGACACAGGCAGGCGCGGTCAAGGTGGTGAAAAAAGAGATGGCTCAGGGCCAAAAGCAGAGCCGCTTTATTGCGTGGTCATTTATGGACGATGCCAAACGCCGTCGCCCGTTCTGATGCCTTTTGCCCGGTAGCGCGGTGCTGACCGGGCCTACAATGTGGGCTCTTGCGGCGGCGGTGGTGACACCGGCGCCGGGAGTACCTGGTAGGTTTGCACCGGCGGTCGCACGTCGGCGATATCGAAATGTTTCTTCACCATGCTGTCGAGGGCAAAGCGTACCGTCCACTGTTTGAGCGGCTGCGTGGTGAATGAGACCCGCAGCGTAAAGGCGGTGTTGGTCAGCCCCACAATGCCTGCATAGGATGGTTCACCGATCACCAGCCCACGAATCTCCTCCATCTCCATCAACTCCTCAACCGCTGATTTCAGCGCCTGCTTCGCTTTATCCGCATCTTCATGGCGGTCGACATCGTAATTGGCTACGACCGACCCGATGCCACGGACAAAGTTAGCGAAGGTGGTAATGGATGACCACGGAATGATGTGATACGCGCCGGTGTCCTGACGCACGCCCACCGATCGAATCGACATCCGCTCGACCGTTCCCGTTAACGGCCCAATCGTCACCAGATCGCCTGTGTTCATTCCATTTTCGAACTGAATAAAAATGCCGGTAATAATATCTTTTACCAGCGTCTGCGAGCCGAACGAGATGGCCAGACCCAGTGCGCCAGCGCCTGCCAGCAGTGGCGCAATGTTGACGCCAATTTCAGAGAGCACAATCATGATTGTGATAGTGCTGATAATGACCGCCAGCGCATTGCGAAACAGCGTTAACAGCGTACGGGCGCGGGCGCTGGGCAGCGGACGGCCATGAATATCCGAGACCAGCCGGTTCTCAATCAGGCTCGCCAGCAGCGTCCAGCCTATCGCGGAGAAGAATAAAATCAGGGCGATACGGATCAGAATATCCACGGTTTTTTCGCCTGCGCCGTTGTGCATCCAGTTCCAGAAATCGAATAATCCCCAGGCACTGAGCATCAGCATGATGGCGACACAGACGGTCAGGATGCGAGCCACTTTGAGCGATGCGGAGATCCAGCCGTTTACTCGCTTTTGCAGTTCGGGATAATTTCGCTGCACCTGCGGGGAAAGGGTGATGGTTTTGGAAATCCAGCGCGAAAGCAGGCCGGAGATAAAGGCGGCGATCCCAATAATAGCCAGACTGCGGAAGGTGGCCCCCATCATAAACTTCAGGCTGTTACCCGGATCGAACAGTGAGAAGAAGCACAGGACGATAAAATAGGCGCTGGCGAGCCAGTGCCACACCAGGGCAAACGCGCGAATAAACAGGCTGAAGAAAGAGAGCGATCGGTCAGCCAGATGCAGCAGCCCGGCGGTAATCGCCTTTTTATTATGGAAGATCAGATACAGCGCCCAGAAAGTGATGCACAGCATAATCAGCACATTTGCCAGCGCGCCAATCTGCACATTGACCTGGTTGGAGATAATCGGAACCGCCACCAGCAGGCCATATCCAATCAGACCACTGAGAATACTCAGACGCAGCGCCCAGTATTTTGCCGCCAGATCGTTGATGGAAAAAGGGCGTAAGTCCGGCACTCTGGGGCTAAATATCAGTCGTAACAGGGCTTTGAAAAACTCGATCAGGGCGAAGGCATTCAGGAACAGACTTTGCTGAAAGGCGATGGTTTTGCTCCCGGCATGAAGATTGTCGCTGAGTAACTGGCCGACAAACAGCGTCAGCGCCAGCAGCAGTAAATCAATCACAAAGGCGCCAGCAATCATCAACGGCAGGTGGAGCCAGCTGCTCTTTTCGCGGTTTTTTCGCCGCCCCCATTCGCCCATTTTGCGATAAAGCGGCCAGGCGCAGAGGCGCGCCAGCCAGTAGACGGCGAACACCAGCGCGGCCAGCATTAAAAAGTGGCTGGCGGCATTGCCGAAGGTCTGGGGATTAAAGGGTTTGTGCGGAGAGCCAATCAGGTTTCTGTAAAGCTGAGCGAAGCGCGCGGATAAGGCTTCGCCGTAATGTCGGCTCACGTCAGTCACGTTTTCCAGCACTGTCTTCTGGCTGGCGACCTCCGGTGGCGTGATTTTAGGCACTGGATCCTGCGGCGGCGTGCTGGCCACCGTGCGTAACTGTTCAATCAGCTCTTTGCGCGAGGCGTCATTCTCCAGCACGTCGGCCAGAGCGCCATAGGCGGCTTTTTTCTGCTCAACGTCAGGTTCGGCTGGCGGCGGGGTTTGCGTTGATGCGGCAGTAGAGGAAGTGACGCCGGGAATGGCGACCGCCTGCGCGGGGGCGCAGAACAGGCAGAACAACAGCAGCAAAAACCATGGCATAGAAGATCCCTTCTAAATCACCAGCAAAAAGATAAGTATAGCGGCTGTGTCAGTGTGGTTAATTTTTGGGACAGTTCCCCAGAGAAGACATCGCATTAAGTGTGGAAATTATTTTTCCGGAGAGTGTCAGGATGACCATCAAGTCCAGGAGTGTGTTTTTTAAAGCCAATGTGTAAAGGATGACTTATGAAAGTGAAAAAACCTTTATCAAGGATTCCACCCTCACCAGGCACTTTTCCACGCAGCGACAGCGGGTAGAGCAGAATTAATAGCTTTTATATCAGGGGATACAGGCCTAATGGCCTATGAATCTCAGCGGAAAAGAATTGGACACTTAAGATGAAAAGGATGCAGGTCGTAATTTTGGTGGTAATGCTATCAATCAATTTACCTTTATATGCCAAAGGATTATATGAGGGCGAAGAGGCTGATGAATGCTATAAACCGCCAGTTGATGTTGATCTACTTGATAATTGTTTTTCCAATGCTGCGCGCAACAGTAATCGAAAACTCGATGCGCTGATACGTAATACCAGTCATCAAATTAAAAAAACAATTCTTGGTTCTTTTGACGTCAAGGATCCCGATTCTCCCACTATTGGCGAAGTTTATAGCCAACGGTTTTTAGACGCACAAATCATCTGGAAGCAGTACAAAACTCAGCTGTGTCTGGCTGTCGCTGGCCAGATTCCGGAGGATAGCTTAACGTATTCCCAGTCTCTCGATCAGTGTCAAATAAACCTGAACAAACGTCATATGGCAGAAATCGAAGCGATGGGATTTGAAGCAGGTGAATGAAGAGTAAGACAGCCCAGCGTTATATTGCATAAACGCTGGGCTGACAGGTATTACGATACGTGCTGCAGGAACTCCTGCAGGCGCTGGCTCGGCGGGTTCGCGATCAGATCCTGCGGATTACCATCTTCGGCAATACGTCCTTTATCAATGAAAATCAGTCGGGACGCCACTTTCTCGGCAAAACCGATTTCGTGCGTCACGATCACCATCGTCATTCCTTCTTCGGCCAAATCCTGCATCACTTTCAGCACTTCATGACGCAGTTCTGGATCCAGCGCAGAAGTCGGCTCATCAAACAGCATCATTTTGGGTTTCACTGCCAGCGCGCGGGCAATCGCCACACGCTGCTGCTGTCCGCCGGAAAGCTCTGACGGATAGTGATGAGCACGCTCCGCCAGACCAACCTTCGCCAGCAGCTCTCGGGCCAGTTTCTCGGCCGCCGCTTTGTTGGCACCGCGCACGCGCTGTGGGCCGAACATCACGTTTTCCAGCGCCGTCAGGTGCGGGAAGAGGTAGAACTGCTGGAACACCATGCCCGCTTCCTGACGAATCAGACGCTCGTCTACTTTCGGGTCGTTGACCTTCAGACCGTCGACGATCAGATCGCCGCTGGTAATCTCTTCGAGCTTGTTGATGCAGCGCAGCAGCGTCGATTTACCGGAACCTGACGGCCCGATAATGACCACGACTTCGCCCTGTTTGATATCTAAATCAATATTGTGCAGCACCTGGGTTGGGCCAAAGTGCTTGGAGACGTTTTTAAATTCAATCACAGGATTTTCATCCTTCTTTCCAGACGACGCAGAACAAAGCTCAGCAGCAGCGTAATAATCAGATAAACCACAGCCACGGCACTCCAGATTTCCAGTGCGCGGAAGTTTCCGGCAATGATCTCCTGGCCCTGACGGGTTAATTCGGCCACCCCAATTACGATGAACAGTGACGTATCTTTGATGCTGATAATCCACTGGTTACCGAGCGGCGGCAGCATACGGCGCAGCGCCAGCGGCAGGATCACGTGGCGGATGGTTTCGCGACGAGACAGCCCCAGCGCCAGACCCGCTTCGCTAAAGCCTTTATGAATCGACAGTACCGCACCGCGCGTGATTTCCGCTATGTAAGCACCGGAGTTGATCATAATGGTGACCACCGCTGCGCTGAACGGGTCGATGCGCAAATCGGTGAAAGCCATTGGCAGGGCGAAGTAGATAAACATCACCTGGACAACGATGGGCGTGCCGCGGATGACTTCGATGAAAACCAGTGCGATGTGGTTAGCAATCCAGCCGCCGTAGGTGCGAGCGAAACCAGCCACCAGGCCGATAATCAACCCGCCAACCAGACCGAGGACCGAAATCCACAGGGTCATTTTGGCGCCTTCAAGCAAGAGAGGAATGGCAGGCCAGATGGCGCTCCAGTCAAACTGCATGATAATTTCCTGTTACCGTGGTTCTAAAAGAGCAGGGGCGAAAGGTCGCCCCTGAGCGTACTTCGTATTTTAAGAATAATTATTTTGGCTCAGTGCCGAACCATTTTTTATAAATTTCGTTGTAAGTGCCGTTGTCACGCAGGGTTTTCAGCGCGCCGTTCACTTTGGTACGCAGATCGTCACTGCCTTTCGGGAAGGCGATGCCGTACTGCTGCGCTTCTAAAGACTCACCGACCGCTTTGAACTTGCCGTTGCCCGCAGTTTTGATGAAGTACAGGATGTTTGGCGTGTCGTGCAGTACCGCGTCAGCGCGGTTGGTGCCCAGTTCCATGTAAGCGTTGTCGATGTTCGGGAACTGACGCAGGTCTTTGGTTTTGATGTTGGCTTTAGCGTAATC
Organism: Lelliottia sp. CFBP8978; assembly: GCF_034046055.2. NCBI lineage: Bacteria > Pseudomonadati > Pseudomonadota > Gammaproteobacteria > Enterobacterales > Enterobacteriaceae > Lelliottia > Lelliottia sp. CFBP8978. Next base: position 1,432,691 of record NZ_CM188253.1, read on the forward strand.
AACGGAGCCCGTGCCGCTCTTCACAGCAACCACTTTGCCATCCAGATCTTTGACGCTTTTCACGTCGTTGTTATCAGCCTTAACCATGACCAGCAGGCCGCTTTTGTAGTAACCGTCAGAGAAGTCGATCGCTTTTTTACGTGCATCAGTAATCGTGATACCGGCCAGCGCCAGGTCTACGTTTTTGGTCTGCAGCGCCGGAACGATACCGCTGAAATCCATTGGCTTCAGCGTGTAATCCAGTTTGAGTTCTTTCGCGATAGCGGCCCACAGATCCACGTCAAAACCAACATACTGGTCGCCCTGTTTGAATTCAAACGGTACGAATGCGGTATCGGTGGCGACGATCAGTTTTTTATCTGCAGCGTGAGAGGAGACGGCAAAAGCCAGGGTAAGTGCAGCCAGTGAAACTTTTAATACAGACTTCATAGCATTTCCTTTTATATCCACGGGGCGATCCCCTGCGAGAACATACGGCCATATGAAAAAATCGTGCCAACATTGCAACTCATTGTTTTGCAAAGAGGATGATGTCATGTTTTGCACGATAAACGGTGCAAACCGCTTTTGTTGCACCATAATGGAGCGCTATTTTGGTGCAGCCGGGTTTGCTCAGCCGACGGGTGGCTATTAAGCGCATATAACGGCGATAAAACAATCTTTCGTTAACGATTTTGTGAGGTGATTATTACAACTAATTTACTTTTGCAGCAAGGCAGGGCAAAAATGTGCACCATAAACGTGCAAAACCCTCACCGGGAGGCGAGGGTTTGATTGAAAATTCGTATGGATTATTCGATGTTAGATTCGATAAACCACAGGAATTTATCCAGGTCACGTGATGCGGCGGTGAGAATATCTGCCGTATCTTCATCTTTGGCTTCGCTGATAGCCTGACGCACGTCGTTGGCGACAATCGCATAACGGTCGGCCAGCTCTTTCAGGTGCTCCTGAACGGTATGAATGTCCAGCGGGTAGCTTTTCAGCGCCGTTTTGCTGTTAATAACCTGGGTGGTGCCCAGGGCAACGCCACCCAGTTGCACGGCACGTTCTGCCATGGTGTCGAGGTGGTCTACTAATGCAGTTCGGAATCCATCCAGCATTTCATGTACGGCAATGAAGTTTGCGCCGCGCATATTCCAGTGGGCCTGTTTAGTGATCAGTGACAGGTCAATGAACTGGATCACCTGGCGATTCAGCAACTCGATCGTTGCTTTCTTATCGCTATCCGATACATCGTTGCGGGTATAAAGCAGATTAGACGCTTTCGTTTTAACCAGTTTAGCGGTACTCATAATCTCATATCCTCTTGATGTTTTGCGTTCCAGGTAATTACCGGAAATAAGTATAGCACCGCTTTTTTAGTCTGCAGGTTTGTCTGTGCCTATCGGTTTAATAGTGAAAAGGCAATTGAACAGCTAAGTGTCTGTTAATTATTGTTTTATTATATTTTAATGCGGATGAGTCTTAATTGCCGACGACGAGATAGAGTGTGTAAGAATATTTCATGGCGCTGACAAAAAATGCGCAAAATTAATCAGCAGATATCACTGGCCCCTATTCTGCATGGCAACTGACGCCATGCAGAATATTCAGCCCTAATTGATATCGACTTTTTCAATTTTGGTTTCCGGGCGCATGGTGAGCGTGGATCCCATCGAGGCGGCAATGATGGAGCACAGCGCCAGAGTTTGAGTGAAGGTCAGGCTCTCTCCCAGGAAAACCATCCCGGAAATGGCGGCAAGCGCTGGCTCCATGCTCATCAGCGTGCCGAAGATCCGTGTAGGCAGGCGGGTGAGGGCGATCATCTCCAGTGAGTAAGGAAGCGCGGTGGAAAGCACCGCCACAGCCAGTCCGACAGGCAAAATCGACCATTGCCAGATGGATTCGGTGGCCTGGGCCATTCCCAGCGGGACGAAAATAATTGCAGCGATCAGCGAACCCAGTGCGACGGTCGCCGGACCATGCTCTTCCCCTGCCCGTTGTCCGGTGAGGATATAGACGGCCCAGCAGGCTCCTGCGCCCAGCGCCAGCGCGGCGCCGGTCAAATCCACGTGCGAGATGTTATGTCCAAGCGGTAACAAGAACCACAGTCCCAGCACGGCCAGCACCACCCAGACAAAATCCACCGGGCGGCGAGAGGAGAAGAGGGCGACGGCAAGCGGGCCCGTAAACTCCAGCGCGACGGCAATCCCCAGCGGTACGGTCTGGATCGACAGGTAGAACAGATAGTTCATGCCCCCCAACGACAGCCCATAGAACAGCAGCGGCAGACGCTGTTCCTTTTTAAATCGTAACCGCCAGGGCTTAAAGATGACGACCAGGATCAGCGTTCCCAGTGCGATACGCAGCGCAGTGACTCCTGGCGCGCCCACCAGCGGAAAGAGTGACTTCGCCAGTGATGCGCCACTTTGAATGGACAACATAGCGATGAGTATTACAACGATGGGCAACCAGACTGGCGCTTTGCGAGACAACCCAGGCATCCTTTCTCCTGTCAATTTTTGTCAAAGGAAGTAAAAGCGGCAGTGTAATGGAAAATAAACGTACGCGGTTGAGACTTTGTTGAAAAAAAAAGCCGAAATCCTCTTACAATGAAGATAAGTTGATGGATAAAACAGCTAACAGATTAGGAATAATCTGGATGATTGTATTAACGTTGACGCGCAAAATTAGCGTAATACCGTGAAAATCTGGTTTTTTTTGAATGAGATAGCTGGGTCTGGAAACGTTCTGTTACATCAAGGCTCGGTTAGACATCACGAATCTCAAAGAGTTTCACAAGATTTTTTGATATATTTAAAACTTACGGACTTACTTGAAGCACATTTGAGGTGGTTATGAAAAAAATTGCATGTCTTTCAGCACTGGCTGCTGTTCTGGCTGTTTCCGCAGGTACCGCTGTAGCTGCTACTTCTACCGTTACCGGTGGTTACGCTCAGAGCGATATGCAGGGCGTAGTAAACAAAGCTAACGGTTTCAACCTGAAATACCGTTACGAGCAGGACAACAACCCGCTGGGCGTGATCGGTTCTTTCACCTACACCGAGAAAGATCGTTCTGAAGATGGCGCTTACAATAAAGCTCAGTACTACGGTGTGACCGCTGGTCCTGCTTTCCGCCTGAACGACTGGGCAAGCATCTACGGTGTTGTAGGTGTTGGCTACGGTAAATTCCAGCAGACTGAAAACGAAAGTCTGAATCGCACTGCATCTACCAGCGACTACGGTTTCTCCTATGGCGCAGGTATGCAGTTCAACCCAATCGAAAACGTTGCTCTGGACTTCTCCTATGAGCAGAGCCGTATCCGCAACGTTGACGTTGGCACCTGGATCGCAGGCGTGGGTTACCGCTTCTAATCACTCCGGTGAGCCAATAAAAAATCCGCCCAATGTGGCGGATTTTTTTTTGCTTTAACGGCATCGGCGGATGTTCATTCTGGTCACAAACCCCAGGAGCAGAGGCAACGCTGACTTACCGACTCTTCGTCTCAAAGAGATCGGTCCCCAGATGGGTGTATTCCACTTTCTGTAACTTGAAGTTGGTAATGTAAACCGGCGGCGCTTTTTTGTTGGAGATAAACGGGTAGTGATGGGTAATCTCTTTAGCGGAAATACCGGTCCACTGGGCGAAGAAGCTCAGGAAGTCATTGGCGGAGCGGCGCGCCTTAATGATGCGATGGGATTTATCGTCGCTTGAAAGCACCATGAAAGGCACCTGAAAGTTCTGCTGGAATTTGTCGTCATGCGCCAGGTATTGCACCTTTTTTCCGCGCTCTTTAAATGCCAGACCGTGATCCGAGAAGTACACCATTGAGAAACTCTCGCCGGTATTGCGCAGTTGAGTATATAGCTGACTCAGCAGTTCATCGGTTTGCGTCATGGTGTAGAGATAGCAAGAGGTCTCTTTGGACTGGACGAAAACCGTATATTTTCCCTGAGTACGATCGCAGGCCTGCGGGTGTGAACCCATCAGATGCAGGACAATCAGCTGCGGCTGGGTGCGCTGGCTGGCAAATACCTGCGCGGTCATCTTCAGCAAGGCTTCGTCTTTGGTATTTTTATCTGCTTCAAAGTCACCGTTTTTCAGGAACTGCGCCTCATCGGCTCGCTTTGCGATGCTGGCGATGGCGGTGTCGTATTCCCCGATTTGTCCCTGATTGGAAAACCACCAGGTCTGAAAACCTGCGCGGTTTGCCAGCGTAACAAAGTTATCCTGATACTGAGGTTTACCGTCCACCACGCGACTTAACGTCAGCCCGAGCGATTTCTGCGTCGAGCCGCTCGCCGCCACATAATCGGTAAACAGCGTGCCATTGACGGAACTGGCGAACGGGGTGTTATCCCAGTGGCCGCCAAACGCGCCCAGCGCATCGCGGCGGGCGCTTTCGCCAATCACCACCACATATGTGTGGTACTTCGGTTTTACCGCCAGCACGTTCCAGGTGTCTTTCATATTCGACAGCTCTGCCATACGCGTCTGCTCGTCGAGCACTTCTTTATTGTTCACCACAATATCTTTAACGAAGCGGAAAACCGGATAACCCGTATCTTTCAGTTTGAATACGCCGCCCCACGCCAGGTTTTGCACCGGGGCGACAAAAAAGGTCGCCACGCCGATAACCAGGCACAGGTTTTCAATCATGCTCCACGGCTTTTTCTGCTGCGGTTTACGACGCACCGCAATCACGCCCAGCGCGAAGATAAACAGGCCAATGACGTAGCTGTACCACGGGAAGATGGTCAGGATCTCCGTGGACTCTTCCATATTGGTGGAGTGCAGCGCCAACAGGGTATTAAAGTTTGGTGCGCCATAGGCCTGACCAAACGGGTAATACATGGCTGCGACCACTGAACAGATCCCGACGATAACTTTTTGCGCGCGCGGAGCGCTGCGCCACATCAGATGGAGCAGGCAGGTGAATGCAATGGCGTAAAGCAGGCTAAAAGGATAGCCAAGCGCAAAGTTAATGAGCAGCGATTGCAGAAAGTAGAATCCCGTCCACGGGCTTAAGGCCCGACTGCGGGTAATAAATGTTTCTTTCAGGGTTACGTTCATAGGTCACTATCATGAAAACGCCATGTGCTCACCCTGGCGTCGAGGGTCAAAGCCTGCCTGACAGTGCGTGGAGAGGGAATAAGGGTCCGCTTCAGCGAGCCGCAAATGGTGCAGGGCTGCAAGAAGATAGAGCCAGTCGGCTATCAGGTCAACAGTTGCTATTCAGATGTTTTGCGAGAGGGATTACAAATCCGTAAAAAAAGGCGGGAATTGGGAGTCAACGGGCCAGTTTATGCGGTGAAAATGACAGAAAAATGAAGCGGCGTACCGCTACGCCGCTTAGTGGGAAGATTTGTCGTTCTGCTGCGGTTTGCCGTTAATCATATCGCACAGCATGTTCAACAGCATTAAGCGCACTTTAAAGGGGGAATGGCTAAACACGTTTAAACACCTCTTGAATTCATTCATATGACCTCCTGATTTTTGATCCCTTCGATCCGTGAAGGGTGACTGCATTACATACAGATATAGCACAGGCTATATTGTATAGCTATGGCTAATTCGTTAATTTTTTGTGCTTGTAGAGCTATGGTTTACAATGTTCGCTCTCGCTATTTGACGCCACGTGCGTCGCCACACTGAGGAAGTGCAATGAACCGTCGCGCAGGTAAGCCAACTACAAAAAAAAAGACGCAACTGGTGAATGTTGAAGAGCATGTTGAAGGGTTTCGTCAGGTACGCGAGGCGCATCGGCGTGAGTTGATTGATGACTATGTGGAGCTGATTTCCGATCTGTTTCGCGAAGTGGGCGAAGCGCGGCAGGTTGATATGGCGGCCCGGCTTGGCGTCTCCCAGCCGACGGTCGCTAAAATGTTGAAGCGTCTGGCCTCGGTCGGATTGATCGAAATGATCCCGTGGCGCGGCGTATTTCTGACGCCAGAGGGTGAAAAGCTGGCCCAGGAAAGCCGCGAACGCCATCAGATCGTCGAAAACTTTTTACTGGTTCTGGGCGTGAGCCAGGATACCGCCCGCCGGGATTCCGAAGGGATTGAACACCATGTCAGCGAAGAGACGCTGGAGAGATTCCGCGAATTTACGCTTAAATTTGGATCGCAGGCTGAATGAACATCCCGGGACTGCGGGCGCTCGCCCGCGATCGTTTCTTCCATCTTCTCTTATTCACTGGCGTTGTCCTCAGCTTCTTCGTCCCGTTCGCCCCCAAAACCTGGCCGAACGCCATTGACTGGCACACCATTATTACCCTTAGCGGGCTGATGATGTTGACCAAAGGCGTCGAATTAAGCGGCTATTTTGACGTGCTGGGGCGCAAGATGGTGCGCCGTTTTGCCACCGAACGCAGGCTGGCGATCTTTATGGTGCTGGCTGCCGCGCTGCTTTCTACTTTTCTCACCAACGACGTGGCGCTGTTTATCGTCGTGCCGCTGACCCTGACGCTGCGTAAACTGTGTGAAATTCCGGTCACCCGGCTGATTATTTTTGAAGCGCTGGCTGTCAACGCCGGATCGCTGCTCACCCCGATTGGCAACCCGCAAAATATTCTGCTGTGGGGCCGTTCTGGGCTGTCGTTTGCCGCGTTTACCTGGCAGATGGCGCCGCTGGCGCTGGTGATGATGCTTTCGCTGCTGGTGGTGTGCTGGTTCGCGTTTCCTGATAAATCGCTGACCTATCACAGTGGCACGCAGGCTCCCCACTGGAAACCCCGTCTGGTATGGGCCTGCCTGGCGTTGTATATCGTCTTTCTGACCGCGCTGGAACTGAAATACGCGCTGTGGGGAGCGCTGCTGGTGGCAGGCGGTTTTTTACTGGTTGCCCGGCGTGTACTGGTGAGCGTCGACTGGACGTTACTGCTGGTCTTTATGGCGATGTTTATTGATGTCCATCTGCTTATTCAGCTGCCGGTGCTGCAGGGCGCACTTCATAGCGTCAACGGCTTATCCTCCGCCGGTCTGTGGCTGACGGCTATCGGGCTGTCGCAATTTATCAGCAATGTCCCGTCCACCATTCTGCTTCTGAACTATGTGCCGCCTACGGCGCTGCTGGCGTGGGCCGTTAACATCGGCGGATTCGGCCTGCTTCCGGGGTCGCTTGCCAATCTCATCGCCTTACGAATGGCAAACGATCGCCGCATATGGTGGCGTTTCCACCTCTGGTCGCTGCCGATGCTGGCGTGGGCGGCCACCGTCGGTTTCGGATTATTCCTTCTCATATAGTGCGCTAATTGTCAGCTTTTCCTGGCAAATGTATAGCAACGTCCTAACTTTAGTGAACGGCATAATTGTGATGCCGTTCACTGACAGGAACGTTGTTGGCATATGGCAGAGACAAACGAAAACGCTGAACAAAACGAAAGCGCAGATCAAAATGAAAAAAGCGAGCGCAAACGCCCCGGTAAAAAACCGTTAATTATCCTTGGGATAGTGGTGGTTATTATGGTGATCGTCGCGCTGGTGTGGTGGCTTCTGACCCGAAATGAAGAGACCACCGACGATGCATTTACCGATGCGGATGTGGTCACGATTGCCCCAAAAGCGGCGGGTTATGTCACCGAACTGCGGGTTCGCGATAATCAGCGGGTGAAAAAAGGCGATCTGCTGGTGGTCATCGATCCGCGTGATTCGAGCGCCCAGCGCGATCAGGCGCAGGCACAATTAGGGCTGGCTATCGCGCAACTGCATCAGGCGCAGGCGCAGCTGGCGCTGTCGAAAGTGCAATATCCGGCCCAGCGCGACGAAGCAAAAGCGCAGGTGCTGAAAGCGCAGGCTGACATGGCAAATGCGCAGGCGGAATATCGCCGCCAGCGCGGGGTGGATCCGCGTGCGACGACGCAACAGAGCATTGACTCAGCCAACGCGCAGCTGCGCAGCGCCCAGGCCGGTCTGGCAAGCGCGCAGGCTCAGCTTGAAGTCGCGGAGCAGGTCCAGCTACAAATACGTCAGCAAGAGACGAACGTCGAAGCGCGTGAACGTCAGGTGGATCAGGCTAAAGCCCAGCTTGAGACCGCTGACCTCAACCTTTCGTACACCGAAGTGCGCGCCCCGTTTGATGGATTTGTCACCAAGCGCAACGTGCAGCCGGGCACGCTGGTGCAGGCGGGTACGGCGCTCTTTTCACTGGTATCGCCCGATATCTGGGTGGTGGCCAATTTCAAAGAGTCACAGCTTGAGCGGATGCGTCCCGGCAATAAAGTGGCGATCACCGTGGATGCCTGGCCCGATATGCAGCTCGAAGGGCATATCGACAGTATTCAGCAGGGTAGCGGAGCGCGTTTTTCAGCCTTCCCGGCGGAAAACGCCACCGGCAACTTTGTGAAAATCGTACAGCGCGTGCCGGTCAAAATCGTTATTGATAAAGGGCTGGATCCGAAAATGCCCCTGCCGCTGGGCCTCTCCGTTGAACCGAAGGTCACGCTGGAATGACGGACCACAGCCATGAAAACTGGCGGCCAGCCGGTAATCCGTGGGCGGTAGCGATCGTTGTAACGCTCGCCGTGTTTATGGAGATCCTCGATACCACCATTGTGAACGTGGCGCTGCCGCACGTGGCGGGCTCGCTCTCGGCAAGCTACGACGAGTCGACCTGGGTGCTCACCAGCTATCTGGTCGCCAACGGAATTGTGCTGCCCATCTCTGCGTTTTTGAGCCGGGTGTTTGGGCGCAAGCAGTTCTTCCTGATCTGTATCGTGATGTTCACCATCTGCTCTTTTCTCTGCGGCATCGCGACGGAGCTATGGCAAATCATTCTGTTTCGCATCATGCAGGGCTTTTTTGGCGGCGGGCTGCAGCCTACCCAGCAGTCGGTGCTGCTGGATTACTTCAAACCCGAGGATCGCGGCAAAGCCTTTGGCCTGTCGTCGATTGCCATTATCGTCGCCCCGGTGCTGGGGCCGACGCTGGGCGGCTGGATCACCGACAACTACTCCTGGCGCTGGGTGTTTTTTATCAATATCCCGGTCGGTATTGTCACGGTGCTGGCGATTTATCAGCTGCTGGAAGATCCGCCGTGGGAGCGTAAATCCGAAGAAAAACTCGCCATTGACTGGACCGGGATTGGCCTTATCGCGCTGGGTTTAGGCTGTTTACAGGTGATGCTCGATCGCGGCGAGGACGACGACTGGTTTTATTCCAACTTTATCCGCACGTTCGCCGTGCTGACGCTTATCGGCATCATTGGGGCTATTTACTGGCTTTTATATGCCAAAAAGCCGGTGGTGGATCTGCACTGTATGAAGGACAAAAACTTTGCCATTGCGAGCCTGCTGATGGCCGGAATGGCGATGATTCTTTATGGCAGTTCGGTAGTGATCCCCCAGCTTGCTCAGCAGGATTTGGGCTATACAGCCACCTGGTCCGGGATGGTCTTATCCCCCGGCGCGGTGCTGATCGTACTGACGATCCCGCTGGTACTGAAACTGATGCCTCTTGTGCAGACGCGCTGGATCATCGCCTTTGGTTTTGCCTGTCTTGCGGTATCGTTTTTCTGGTCACGCACGCTAACGCCGGATATTGATTTCGAAACACTGGTGCTGTTTCGTAGCGCCCAGTCGTTCGGGCTGGGATTCCTGTTTGTTCCGCTCACGACCATCGCGTTTATTTCGATACCGAGGCGGCTCAACGCTGATGCCGCCGCGCTTTTCACCATGTTCCGCAACGTGGCGGGATCGATAGGCATTTCTCTGTCTACCGCTGCGATTACCGAACGCGCGCAGACGCACAGTGCGCATCTGGCGTATCACGCTTCGCCGTTTAACGAACAGTTTCAGCTGGCGCTGCGGGAATCGGCGCAGGCGATCCAGAATTTCACCACCCAGGTGGGCGATCCAATGGGTATCGCCACCGGGCGGATGTACCAGACCATGATTGAACAGTCGCGCTTCCTGGCTTATGTGGATGTCTTCACGATCCTGAGCGCGGTTGCCTTATTGCTTATACCGTTTTGTTTGTTGCTCTCGCCGGTGAAGAGCGAAGGCAGTGCAGGAGCACATTGATGATCTACAGACGTTTATCCCCCCTGTTTTTAATGCTGCTGTTAGCGGGGTGCGCCGTGGGGCCTGATTACCAACCGCCCGCACCGCAGACGCCTACGACATGGAACGATCCGGGCGATGAGAGCGTGAAGTCGAAGGTGGAGACCACGGCGGTGAATCCGCGCTGGTGGAAGACTTTTGGCTCCCCGCAGCTCGACAGCCTGATCGAACGGGCGATTGCCGGTAACCTCTCTTTACAGCAGACCGTCCTGCGCATCGCCGGTGCCCGCGAACAGATTAATCAGGCCGGCGCAGCCTTTTTCCCCGCGGTGAACGGCAATCTGCAGGCGACCCGCCAGCAGCTCGGCCTTGAGGGGGAGCTAAAATCCCACGGGGTATACGATCAGCTGGATAGCGTGGACCCCGAGCTGAAAGGGGCGCTGGGACCGCTGACCCAACCGATTAATCTTTACCAGGGCAGCTTTGACGCGCAGTGGGAACTCGACCTGTGGGGCAAAGTACGCCGTCAGGTGGAAGGCGCCGAGGCGCAGCAGAGGGCCGCTATTGAGCAGCGTAACGATGCGCTGGTCTCGCTGGAGGCGGAAGTCGCGCGGGCCTGGCTGCAACTGCGCGGGGCGCAGAGCGTTATCGCGACACTCAATACCCAAATTGAGAGCGCGCAGCAAACCCTGGAGCTGACCGAAAGCCGTCAGCGCGGTGGGTTATCGCCGCAGATGGATGTGGAAAATGCCCGCGCCCAGCTGGGCAATCTTGAAGCGCAATTGCCGCAGTATCAGGCTCAGGAACGTCAGGCGATGAACGGGCTGGCGATTCTGCTGGGTAAACCACCGGGCGCACTGGACAGCGAACTGCGTGCTGTTCAACCGCTGCCCGCGTTGCCCGAGATTGTGCCTACCGGGATCCCCTCAACGCTGGCCCGCCGCCGTCCGGACGTGCGCGAGGCGGAGGCGAATCTCCATGCCGCCACGGCGCAAATTGGCGTCTCCGTTGCCGAACTGTTCCCCAGCGTGTCGCTCTCCGGTCAGTTTGGTCTGCGCAACAGCGAAACCAACTGGCTCACCGACTGGAGCAGCCATTTTTACAGCGTTGGCCCGCAGATTTCGGTGCCGATTTTCCAGGGCGGACGGCTGGTCTCAAGCGTCAAAGTGGCGCGCGCGCAGCAGGGCGCTGCGGTGCTCGACTATCGGCAGACGGTACTGACTGCGCTGGGCGACGTGGAGAATGCGCTGGTGAGTTATCGCACCGACCAGCAGCGTGAGGCAGGTCTGGGCAAAACCATTGATGCGCTGCAAAACGCTTTCGATCTCGCGAGCGACAGCTATCGTCAGGGAATTGCCAGCTTTATTGATGTACTGGATGCCCAGCGTCAGCTGGCTCAGGCGCAGCAGCAGCGAGCCCAGTCTCAGGTGCAAAGCGCGCTCGATTTGGTGGCGCTCTATAAGGCGCTGGGCGGGGGTTGGGAGCCGTATCAACAGGTCCAACTGCCGGATTATGCGGTGTTTGGCGATGCACCTCGCGGCTGATATTCAGAGGATTGGGCAAGAAACAGACAGGAACCACACATTCGCATTTTGCAGGCGGCGAGTATAACTGTCTGGCACCCATCAAACGAACACTGCGAGGAACGTTGTATGCGTTATCAAAAGTTGGGCAATACCGGTCTGTTTGTTTCGGAGCTGTGCCTTGGCACCATGACCTTCGGCGGCGAAGGTGGCATGTGGGGAAAAATCGGCCAGCTTCAGCAGAGCGATGCGGAAAAACTGATTGGCCGTGCGCTGGATGCCGGGATTAACTTTATCGACACCGCGAATGTCTATTCGGAAGGTCGCTCGGAAGCGATCACCGGGCAGGCGCTGAAGAACCTGAAAATCCCGCGTGAAAATGTGGTGGTGGCCACCAAAGTGTTTGGCGAAACCGGCACGGCGGGGGTCAATTCGCGCGGTAATTCGCGTTATCACATTATCAGCAGCGTGAAAGAGAGCTTGCGTCGTATGCAGCTCGATCATATCGATCTCTATCAACTGCACGGTTTCGACCCGGCCACGCCGATCGAAGAGACGCTGTATGCCCTGGATAATCTGGTCCAGCATGGTCACGTGCGCTACATCGGCGTGTCGAACTGGGCGGCGTGGCAGATCGCTAAAGCTCTGGGAATTTCCGAGCGTCTCGGGCTGGCGCGTTTTGCCTCTTTGCAGGCGTATTACACCATCGCCGGGCGTGACCTTGAGCGCGAGCTGGTGCCGATGATGCAAAGCGAAGGCGTCGGGCTGATGGTCTGGAGCCCGCTGGCTGGCGGTCTACTGAGCGGAAAATACGGTCGCGACGGGCAGAGCGAAACGGGGGGACGTCGTCTGGAATTTGACTTCCCACCGGTGGAAAAGGATCGGGCGTTCGATTGTGTGGACGTGATGCGGACCATTGCCGAAAGCAAAGGCGTTTCGGTGGCGCAAATTGCGCTGGCGTGGCTGCTGCATCAAAAAGTGGTGAGCAGCGTCATTATCGGCGCTAAGCGCGTGGATCAGCTTGACGATAACCTCGCCGCGACGGCCATTCGTCTGAGCGAAGAGGAGCTAAAACAGCTGGATACCGTCAGCGCGTTACCGCGCGAATATCCGGGCTGGATGCTGGAACGTCAGGGCGAATATCGTCTGAATCAGTTAGCTCAGCAGTAAACTTTCCCGAACCCCGGGCCGGATCCGCATCGCGTATCCGGCTTTTTTATGTCTATGCTGCGGTGAACGTTACGTTACGCATTTAATCCGACTGCGGGTATTTCCTCGTAAGATGAAAAGATGTCCGGGGATCACGGTATCGGTCAATGCCAGCTGATATAAATTGATTGTTCATTACCCTGCGTTAGTTCCATTGAAAATGATCACCCAGGGTATTTTTCCTGTTGTTATCATTTCCAGGGTAATGTTTTTTATTAAAGAAATTTATAATCCTTATAGTCGATTATATTCTAGTGTCATGATTTTTCATTCCAGCTAAATCTTTCTGGCGCTGGATATAGTTTGTCACGATTACTATCTATCTGATAATAGTGACAAAGTTAGGCGCTAAGAGTACAAGCAGGAAAATTAGTGGTTATTTTTTTGTTACTGGGTTGGTAATGCTGCCTGTTATTTGAACTACCCTTCATTTTTTGAGAAATAATCAATCACTCCGATTTAATAATTCCACGGTAATTAATAAATTAAAACATTATCAATATTATACAAATAGCACAATTAGGCAAAACGATACGTTACAAAAGGTAAAACATTACAGTGCTGGACTACATTTTTAACAAGGAAATGGATTATGAAGTCGAAAATAGCCACTGATATAAACTATCTCAATCTTGAAATTTCAGCAGAGCTAAATGAATTGATAAGTCAGTCGGCCAGAAACAACTGTCGTTCCAAGCGAAAAGAAGCAATACATATATTAAAATTATTCTTTTCATCCACAAATGAAGATACAACCCACAGTCCGCCATCGAATTAATATGTACTGTATAAACTATTGATAATATCTAACAAATATAATAACTGAATTTTAATTATATTGAGAATGAACTTGAGATTACTCCCTAATTAAATATACAGTCCGTCTGCCAGCTACCTGGCAGAAAATAAACCGTAATTTTTTTAACGAAGGAATGGAAAATGAATTTACGTAAAAAAGTCTTTCTTTTATCTGCGCTTGCATTGGCATCTCTTAGTTCATCAGCATTCGCTGCAACGGAATGTATGTTCCAGGAATCTATGTCAGTTGATTTGAAATTTGATAAAACGCTTTCTTTTAATATGTCTACATGGAACGTGCCATCGACTGGCTTTGCCCCCGTTACTGGTGACATTCTGGCCATCTCTTCTGGTCACGTCCGCTCGAGTTGCAATAATGGTAATGATGGGCAGACTCTTCAAGGACGAGATCAATCACCGGGCGAGGACTTAGGAAAATATTATACTGAAGATGGTAAACAATATTTAATGTATCGCACTTCACTGGAGGGTCTGTATTATGGCGTGAAAATACAGAACCAAAATTGCCTGGATCTGGCCGGGTACTTACCACCTGACGAAAGCTATGCTCCACTTGTTGACGTTGGCGATGTTCGTGAAAAGTCATGCATGGATAATGATAATGACTGGACGTTCTCCATTAAATTCTTTACTGGCCCAGAATTTAAGGTTGCGCATAACACGTCATTTAATTCTGCGGTAGCAGGAAATCACGGTAGTTTCCGTATTTCTGGTACTAGTGGTGATATTGATGACCGTAGTGTTGCCGTTAAAACTGTACAAATTGATGGGTATTCTCAATAACACCCTATCTAAACCAAATATTCTGTATTAGTTATTAACAACTGACCGTTGTCCCCAATAAGGCCGCATTGCGGCCTTATTGTATGGCTAACCGAAAAATCACGTCCTTTGGGATTGGTCAGTAACCGATATTGGCTCTGGCTTACTGTCTTTCGGTTGCGATCTCACAGAATGGGGAGGCTCTTCTTTTTTAAGATTTTGCTACTGCTTTTCGGGATGAAACCACCGCCACCTGCTATGAAAGCACGTTTTTATTTCTATCCCGCTCACAAAAAATGATCCCTCTCTTTGCTTGATTTTTCATCTTTGTCTATATGACTAGTCATGAAATTTAAATGACTAGTCATATCAGGAGGAACCATGAATCAATCACTGCCAGCCAACTTTTTATGGGGAAATTCGGTTTCCAGCATGCAGACCGAAGGGGCGTGGAACGAGGGCGGAAAAGGGATGTCGGTGTATGACATTCGTGAAGCCGGTGAAAATGCCTCCGACTGGAAAGTCGCGACCGACTCATACCATCGTTACAAAGAAGATTTTGATTTGATGCAGGATTTGGGGATGAACTGTTATCGCTTTCAGATCTCCTGGAGTCGCGTCTGTCCGCAGGGCGACGGCGAATTCAACGAAGAGGGCATCGCCTTTTACGATCGCTTTATCAACGATCTGATCGCGCGCGGTATTGAGCCGATGGTCTGCCTGTATCACTTCGATATGCCGTTAGCGCTGGCGCAAGAGTACAACGGTTTTACCGATCGTCGGGTGATGGATGCCTTCGTCCGTTACGGCAAAAAGATGATCGATTGCTATGGCGATCGCGTGAAGTATTGGCTGACATTTAACGAGCAGAACATTTTCCATATGCCGGAAGCGTTCAGAGTCTCAGGCTACATGAAAGGCGAGCAAACCCTGCGCGAACTCTACGAAATCCAGCATCATACGATGGTGGCGCACATGGCATTGACCGAGTATCTGCACCAGGCGAAACCAGGGCAGTTGATGGGCGGCATGCTGGCGCACCAGCTGATCTATCCGGCTACCTGCAAACCGCGCGATATCTTCTGCGCCCAGCAGTACGACGAGTTCCTCAACCAAAACCTGCTGCGCGTCTTTGCCGGTCAGGGCTACAGCCCGGCGGTGATGGCGGTGGTTGAGCAGCAGGGCTTTAGCGATCTCTATCGCGCGGAAGATTTAGCCCTGCTGGCGCGAACCAAAAATGACTTCATGGCGTTTAGCTACTACGCGAGTAAAACCCTCGACAGCGACCCTATTCCGGAAGGGACGCCGGTTAACGACTATCTGGCCCACGGCGAGAAGAACAATCCGTTCCTGAAAGCCACCGAATGGAACTGGCAAATCGATCCGCTCGGTTTCCGCACCATCATCACCCGCTACTACAACGACTGGCGTCTGCCGGTGTTCCCGATTGAAAACGGCATCGGGGTGATTGAATCCTGGGATGGGGTTAACCCGATTGAGGATGACTACCGTATTGATTACCACCGCCAGCATTTTGAGGCGATGAAAGCGGCCATTTTTGAAGACGGCGCGCAGGTGATCGGCTATCTCGGCTGGGGTTTGATCGACATTCTCAGCTCGCAGGGCGACATGCGTAAGCGCTACGGCGTGGTGTATGTCAATCGTGAAAACCACGATCTCAAAGATCTGAAACGGGTGCCGAAAAAGAGCTACGCATGGCTTAAACAGGCCATTCATAGTAACGGGCGCGAGCTGTAAGCCGTACGCTGCCGGACCGGTTTTTGTGACTGATTAATGGGAATATCCGCTATGTCTGAAACAAAAATAACGCCAAATATGCAGTCCTTTGTTGATAAATTTGTTGAGTTCTCAGCGCGCCTGGCAAACCAGGTTCACTTACGTTCCTTGCGCGACGCCTTTGCCACCGTGATGCCCATCTTTATTCTCGCGGGCCTGGCGGTACTGGTGAATAACGTGGTGTTTCCGTGGGTGTTTGAAGGTGAAACGCTCGCCCAGTTCAAGGTGTGGGGCGAGGCGATAATCAATGGCACGCTCAATATTGCGGCGCTGTTGCTAGCCCCGATGATTGCCTGGTCGCTGGCGCGCAACAAAGATTTCGACAATCCGGTCTCGGCAGTGGTTATCGCGGTGAGCAGTTTCATCATTATGATGCCGATGCAGTTGCAACTGGTGCCTGTCGGCAGTCAGACCACGGTGAATGTCACGCAGGTGCTGACGTTTGCCAATATTGGTTCGACAGGGATTTTCGCTGGCGTGCTGATCGGCCTGATCTCCACTGAAGTGTTTATCGCCATTTCACGTTTGAAGGCGTTGCATATTTCGCTGGGTGAGAATGTCCCGCCTGCGGTCAGTAAATCGTTTACGGCGCTGATCCCGACTATCATCACGCTCTCCCTGTTTGCCGTCATTGCCGCACTGCTGGCCAATGTCCTGCATACGGATCTTATTCACCTGATAACGACCTTCATCCAGCAGCCGTTGCGCTTAATCAACACCAGTCTGCCAGGGACTATTTTTATCTACAGTTTTGGTAATTTCCTGTTTACCCTTGGGATTCATCAATCGGTGGTGAACAGCGTGATTCTGGAACCGTTCCTGTTAATCAACACTAATGAGAACATGCTGGCTTTCGCCAGCGGGCAGCCGATACCGCATATCATCAATAATATCTTTGTGCCGACGTTTGGGATGGTGGGCGGGACCGGGAGCACGATCTCCCTGCTGATTGCGATTTTCATCTTCTCGCGGCAACAGTCTGCTAAACAGGTGGCGCGTTTGTCACTGGCGCCGGGTCTGTTCAATATCAACGAGCCGGTGATCTTTGGCCTGCCGATTGTCTTTAACTTACCGCTGATGATCCCGTTTGTGCTGTTACCCGCGATTGGCATCTACTTTGCCTGGCTTTGTACCACGCTCGGACTGATGTCACGCTGCGTGGTGATGATCCCGTGGACCACGCCGCCGATCTTAAGCGCCTGGCTGGCGACGGCGGGGGACTGGCGGGCGGTGGTGGTGCAGTTGGCAATCATCATTTTTGGTGTATTCTTCTACCTGCCTTTCCTCAAGATTGCCGAGAGGGTGGCGTTAAAAAACAGTGCGATAGCGGATTAATCAAAAGGAAAAGGCGATGGCGGCGAAGTACATCACCATAGCGCGGGAAATCAAGAAACGCATCATCAGCCAGCAGTATGCCGCCAATGAACCGCTGCCGGATCAGTTTGCGCTGGCGGCGGAGTTTAGCACCAGTCGGATGACCATTCAGCAGGCGATGCGCCAGCTGATTGTTGAGGGGCTGGTCTATACCCGACAGGGGCAGGGGACTTTTATTCGCAAAAACTTCCTGCAGCTCTCGCAATGGGATCTCTCCGGCAGCGACTACTTTGGCGCGACCAAAACCTGGGAACATCTCGGTACGGTGAGCAGCCAGGTCGTGCATTTCGAACTGCGCTTTCCGAACGAGAAAGAGCAGTCGTCCCTGATGATAAACGCCGATACGCCGATCTATGATTTTATCCGCCTGCGTTTGCTGAACGGCGAGCCGATGTCGCTCGATTCCACCGTCATGCCGCTCAATCTGGTGCCGGGGCTGAATAAGACCCATCTTGAAAGCTCGGTATTCCAGTATGTTCAGGACACGCTGGGGCTGAAGATCATGGGATCGTATCGTGTGGTGCGGGCGTTAAAACCCAACGCGCTGGATATGCAGCATCTGGTGTGTGAGCAGACCGACCCGGTGCTGGAGGTCGAGCAGGTGATCTATCTGGAGGATGGCACGCCGCTGGAATACGCCCACTGCCATTATCGTTACGATCACGGCGGGATCGTCATCGTGAATAACGGCTAATAAAAAAGCGGGCTCATTAGCCCGCTTTTTTGATGCTGCAATCGCTATCAGTTCAAACGTACCGGCATACCGGAACGATTCTGTACCGCCTGATCCACAATGGTGGTTTCAACGTCAGCCTGGCTGGTGACAGCCTGCACGTTGCTCTTCAGCGTAATCGGTACGATCTCGTTATTGTTAATCTGATCTTCGCTGGTGGACAGCGGATTGTGGACTTCGATATAGCGGCTGCCATCAGGCTCGGAGGTCGCTTTCACCGGCTCGTTGATAAACTGGACGCGAGTCCCGACCGGCACATTCTCGAACAGGAACTTGATATCGTCGTTACGCAGACGCACACAGCCGTGGCTCACGCGCAGGCCGATACCAAAGTTGGCGTTGGTGCCGTGAATCGCATACAGACGGCCAATGTACAGCGCGTACAGACCCATAGGGTTGTCCGGGCCCGCAGGAACAACGGCTGGCAACGGCTCGCCCGCAGCGATGTACTCGGCGTGCATCTTGGCGGTTGGCGTCCAGGTTGGGCCGGCTTTCTTACGTTCTACTTTGGTGGTCCAGTTCAGCGGGGTGTCTTTGCCCAACTGACCAATACCGATTGGCAGAACGATCACCGTGTTGGTGCCTTTAGGGTAGTAATACAGGCGCATTTCGGCGCTGTTGATCACAATACCTTCCTGGACGGTGTCCGGCAGGATCAGCTGCTGAGGAATATTCAGCACGGTACCGGCTTTTGGCAGATACGGGTCTACGCCCGGGTTAGCCTCCAGTATGTTGGACAGGCCCAACTGGTACTCGGCGGCGTAATATTCCAGCGGCTGGGTGTTCCCTTCCGGAACGATCACCACCTGGTTTTGACCCACCAGACGGCTACCGTCTGTCGGCAGCGGATAAGTCACCGCAGAAGCGGTATTGCAAAAACCTACTACGGCTAACGCCGCCGCAAAAAGCGTTGATAATTTCATATTCATGTTATGCGAGGTATCTTTGCCACTCTGGCGATTAGTTGATGAGTCTGAATCATTGATTGGAGCGCATTATATGTGCATTCCCTCGCGCATGGAATTCAGATGTGTACGAAATCACATTTTTTTCGATTTTGTTAAAGTTTAGTGGGTTGTTGCAACACGGGATCTCATTTCGGAATTGTGGCATAATGCCGTGTTTATCACACTTTTTCGCAGGAATCTCCCCGTGTTAGTTACCAGCAACGTCACTATGCAGTTTGGCAGTAAGCCGCTGTTCGAAAACATTTCCGTCAAATTTGGCGGCGGCAACCGTTACGGCCTGATTGGTGCCAACGGTAGCGGAAAATCCACCTTTATGAAGATTCTCGGCGGCGATTTAGAGCCGACGCTGGGCAACGTGTCGCTCGATCCAAACGAGCGCCTCGGTAAGCTGCGTCAGGATCAGTTCGCCTTTGAAGAGTTTTCAGTGCTCGATACCGTGATCATGGGACACGGGGAACTGTGGGAAGTGAAGCAGGAGCGCGACCGCATTTATGGTCTGGCAGAAATGAGCGAAGAAGACGGCTATAAAGTGGCCGATCTCGAAGTACTCTACGGCGAAATGGACGGCTATTCCGCCGAATCCCGTGCCGGTGAACTGCTGCTTGGGGTCGGTATTCCGGTTGAGCAACACTACGGTCTGATGAGCGAAGTGGCGCCAGGCTGGAAGCTGCGTGTGCTGTTGGCGCAGGCGCTGTTCTCTAACCCGGACATTCTGCTGCTCGACGAACCAACGAACAACCTGGACATCGATACCATTCGCTGGCTGGAACAGACGCTGAACGACCGTGACAGCACCATGATCATCATTTCGCACGACCGTCACTTCCTGAACATGGTCTGCACCCACATGGCCGATCTGGACTACGGCGAGCTGCGCGTTTATCCGGGCAACTACGACGAATACATGACGGCGGCAACGCAGGCGCGCGAACGTCTGCTGGCGGATAACGCCAAGAAAAAAGCGCAGATCGCCGACTTGCAATCGTTTGTGAGCCGCTTCAGCGCCAACGCCTCTAAATCGCGCCAGGCCACTTCTCGCGCGCGTCAGATTGATAAGATCAAGCTGGACGAAGTGAAAGCGTCCAGCCGTCAGAACCCGTTCATCCGCTTTGAGCAGGACAAGAAATTGTTCCGTAACGCGCTGGAAGTTGAAGCGCTGGCGAAAGGTTTTGATAACGGTCCGCTGTTCAAAAAATTCAACCTGCTGCTGGAAGTGGGCGAGAAAATCGCGGTTCTGGGTGCGAACGGCGTGGGTAAATCTACCCTGCTGAAAACGCTGGTCGGTGAACTGACGCCGGATAGCGGTACCGTGAAGTGGTCCGAGAATGCGCAGCTGGGCTACTATGCGCAGGATCACGAATACGAATTCGAAAACGATTTGACGGTCTTTGACTGGATGAGCCAGTGGAAGCAGGAAGGCGACGACGAGCAGGCTGTTCGCGGTATCCTTGGCCGTCTGCTGTTCAGCCAGGATGATATCAAGAAGCCCGCCAAAGTCCTGTCCGGTGGTGAAAAAGGGCGCATGCTGTTCGGTAAGCTGATGATGGAAAAACCCAATATCCTGGTGATGGATGAACCGACTAACCACCTGGATATGGAATCTATCGAATCGCTGAACATGGCGCTGGAGATGTATCAGGGCACGCTGATCTTCGTTTCCCACGACCGTGAGTTTGTGAGCTCGCTGGCAACCCGCGTGATTGAGATTACGCCGGAGCGCATCGTGGACTTCACCGGTAACTACGAAGATTACCTGCGCAGTAAAGGCATCGACGGTTAATTTCCCGTCGTCTTTCACGCTGCAGATGCGTTGGCTTCACCTGTTCACCCCGGTCACTTACTTATGTAAGCTCCCGGGGATTCACAGGTTTGCCGCCTTCCTGCAACGCGAAATATTTAGGGAAAGGCGTCGTGCTTTTGTTGCCTCACCCGATGGAGAGAAGGGACCGCCCGGTGCGGTTTTCCCCCGGCCCCTATGGGGAGAAGGGACCGCCCGGTGCGTTTTTTCCCCCTCGCCCCTATGGAGAGAAGGGACCGCCCGGTACGGTTTTTCTTCTTGCCACTATGGTGAGAAGGGACTGCCCGATACGGTTTTTCCTCTTGCCACTATAGGGAGAGAGGACTGCCCGATACGGTTTTCCCCCTCGCCCCTATGGGGAGAGGGCCGGGGTGAGGGGAGGCGTTACACAACCCATTCACTCCCTTCAACACCATTCACCAGCAGCTTACGTTTTTCGCCCGCCGGTAACGACACTTTCAGCGCTTTCCATGCCGGACGATAATCACCGCGTGCGTTAACCTCCAGATTAATGGTTGAGCCGCTGCACGACATCTCCCATTCCAGCCATAGCGCATTGCCTTTCTGGTAACCCCAGCTCTCGCCGTCATCTTCAAACAGCAGGCCTGACGTCGTGCCAACGCCTTTCACCGGGAACAGTTTCAGCTCACGCGAATCATCTTTTGTGCTGTTGACGTGGGTAATGCGCTCGCTGAGCGGCAAACCTGCGCCCGCGCGCACCATCAGCGGCAGTTTTTCCAGCGGCGCGTCGCGGACAACCCACTGTCCACCGGCGAACCATTCATGGGTGTAATAATCGTACCAGCCGGTTTCATTATCCGGCAGCCAGATGCGGCGCTCGCGCTGACCCGCCTCAACCACGCTTGCCACTAACAGATCGCGCCCGAGCAGGAAATCATCGCACTCTTCGAATGTCTGCGCGTCGTGCTCGTGATCGAGGAAAGTCGGACGCAGCATCGGCTCGTCATCCGCATGCGCCTGCCAGAGCAGGGTATAGAGATACGGCAGCAGGCGATAGCGTAGTTCAATCGCCCCACGGATCGCAGGCGTGACGCCCGGATACATCCACGGCTCGTTCACCGTCTGGTCATCATTCCACGAGTGAATGGTAAAGCGCGGGTGCATCACGCCGTTCTGGACCCAGCGCACAAACAGCTCTGCATCTGGCTTGTCGCCGGAGAAGCCGCCGACGTCGTGACCCACGTTAAACAGCCCGGAAAGACTCATCCCCAGCCCCATGCGGGTGTTATAGCGCAGGGTGTCCCAGTTGGTACGGTTATCGCCGCTCCAGGTCTGAACGTAGCGCTGCATCCCGGCACAGCCCGAGCGGGAGATCAGATAAGGACGTTTTTCCGGCGAAAAGCGCTGCTGGGCTTCCATCGAGGCGCGCATCATCAGCAGTGGCATCACCGGGCGAATATGTTTGATGGCAATTTCCTGGCCAAATCCGTGGCAACGGGCTTCGCCGTCCCAGACTTCGAATTCGTTGTTGTCGTTCCAGGTGGAGTCGATGCCCATCTCCAGCAGTTGTGTGGTCACTCCCTCCTGCCACCACTGAATGGTTTGCGGGTGAGTAAAATCGAGGTGAGAGCCTTCGTCATCCCAGAAGCTGGAACGTTCAGGTGCATCAGTTTCAGAATCGCGAATAAATAATCCGCGTTCTGCCACTTCGTTATAGCGTGGGTGATCCTGCAACAAACACGGTTTGATGTTGGCCGCGAGCTTGAGGCCCGCATCGTGGAACGCCTGGGTCATCACCTTTGGCTGCGGCACTTTATCGTTGTTCCAGTTGAAGACATAGCGCTTACCGTTGATCGAGGTGTACCCGGACGAGAGCTGGAAAGAGTCGCACGGAATGGCGTGCTCTTCGCAGAGGCGGATAAAGTTCATCAGCTGATTCTGCGCGTCAGGCGCATCGGTGTAGTGCATGGTCGAACCGCTGTAACCCAGGCTCCATTTCGGCCCGAACAGCGTTTTTCCGGTCAGACGGACAAAGGCTTTGGTCACGTCCAGCACCCGTTTGCCGGTGAAAATGTAGTAGTCGATATCGCCCGCTTCCGCCTGCCAGCGGCGATACGCCGTGTGGTAGTTGTCGATTTCGTTCCCCAGATCCAGCCAGCAGCTGCTCAGGTTGTCGTAAAACAGACCGTAACTCACGTCATCGCGGCGGGCGATAGTGAACGGAATATGCTTATACAGCGGATCGGTGCTGGTGGCGTTATAGCCCATTGCGTCCAGGTTGCGCATTTCATAGCGTTTACCGTTACGCTGCAAATCACCCGCTTTCTCGCCCAGACCGTAAAAACGCTCATCTTTGCGACGGCTCAGATAGTGAGCCGCGCCGTCACCGTGGGCATTCAGCAGATAGGCGCTGGTCGGACGGTCGTTCACCAGCGCTTGCCAGTCTCCGGCTTCGTTGCGGTAATGCCACTCCAGCCACAGCGGCTGATGCACGGTCACGCGCAACTGTTCGGTGGCCACCACCAGCGTGTCGTCCTGCTGCGTCAGCGTCCACGACGGGCAGGTAAAACCGCTGAGATCTTCGCGGTGGCGGCCCTCCCACGGCACGTCTTTTTCAGGGGCGATGCTCCAGGTTTTCTCCAGCGCCAGCTCGCCTTTGCGTTTGATCAGTACGCGAAACAGATTCTCTTCCAGCACATACAGACACAGGCGGTGCTGATTATCGACCAGCAGTTCCAGATGATGTGCTGACTGTTGATCTACGGTCCAGCTTTTCAGGGTTTTCATATGCAATACATCCACTATCAGGCGCACTTGGCGCGACGTTCAGCAATAAATGCCACCAGGAAAAAGGCGCCAATCAGGTCAAAGAAACCCATGGCAATGAAGAGTGGGTTAAAGCCAATTTTGTCGGCAGTCACCCCAATTAACAGCGAGAACAGGAAACTGGCGATCCACGCGGCGGAACCGCGCATGCCGTTGACGGTGGCCATCTGGCCTTTATCGAAGGACTCCACCACCAGCGCGCTCAGCATGCAGGAGATGATTTGATGACCAAAGCCGCCAATGGAGATCAGCACGATGGTGATATACGGGTCGCGAGTGATCGCCACGGCGGCCAGCGAGATCATCAGAAATGCACCGGTGACCGAGCTTGCCACGACGGAGTTAACGCGAGTGCAGCCGAACCAGCGGGTATAAAGGCGGGTAAGGTAGCCGCTCACCACGCTGCCGAGATCGGCGGCCAGGAACGGCAGCCAGGCGAACATGGCGATCTGCTTCAGGTCCATGCCGTGCTCTTTGGCCAGATACAGCGGCACCCAGAAACTCAGCACCGCCCAGGCCGGTTCCGCCATAAAGGCCGGGATCGCGATTCCGTAGAAGCGTTTGTTTTTGGAGACGTTTTTCAGGGCGGTCAGGAAGGGCAGTTTGACCGCCGGTGGCTCGTTATCCTGCTTGATGAACGCCAGCTCGTCTTTGCCCAGATTCGGGTGCTGCTCAGGGTTATGGTAGAACGCCCACCACAGAATCACCCACAGCAGGGCCAGTACCCCGGTAAACATAAATGCACCCTGCCAGCCAAAGGAGGCATGGGCAAAGTAGATAATCGGCGGGGCCAGCATCGCACCGATAGAGAAGCCGACGCCTGCCCAACCGGCAGCCACCGGGCGCTCTGATTTCGGGAACCATTCACCGATGGTTTTGGCGTTCGCAGGCGTTGCTGCGGCCTCGGATGCCCCCATAAAGAAGCGCAGTACCGCCAGATGCAGCCAGCTGCTGGCCCCGGCATGGAAAATACACATCAGCGCCCACAGTCCGGCGCACACCATAAAGCCAATCTTCAGACCAATCACATCGATCAGCCAGCCGCACAGAGGCTGGAAAATGGTGTAGGCAATCTGGAAAGCACCAACAATCCATGAGTACTGTTCGGTGGTGATCCCGAGGCTCTCTTTCAGCTCCGGTGCCAGGATGCCTAACGAGTTTCGGGTAATGTAGTTAACGGTGACACCCAGTAAAAACAGCACCAGCACATACCAGCGCAGATTCTTGATGACCCGACGAGTTTTGCTTGCCGCAACGGGGGTATTAATGTCCTGACTCATTTTCGGTCTCCACAAGACGGACGGTAAGGGATGAACGTATCGGATGTCACACAGATTTTTTATGCCTTTGATAATTATCTGTTTTATATTTAAAGTTGCTATACAACTAGTATGGAAGGTGTGTGACAAGTTCACCTTATGCGAGAAAATGAATGGGCAATAGTGGATTTTGTGCAAGATTTCTCATAAGAGGCTTTCATATTTTGTCATCATGCGCTTTAAGCCAGCTATTCACGGAATTTGATACTGTGAAAATTTTTTCATTTAGCAAATGGAGCGAGATCACAAAATGGATAAAAGGCTAAAAATCGCCGAAATCGCCGCCCGTACACAGCTCTCCATTAGCACCGTTTCGCGGGTGCTGGCAGGGAAGGCCAATACCAGCGAAAAAGCGCGTCAAAAAGTGCTGGAGTGCGCGCGGGAGCTGGGGGTGATGGACGGCATGGCGGCCGGCAGATTGCTGCTGAACAGCCTGGTGGTCTTTGCCCCGCAGCGCGCGTTTGATGAGCGATCCGACATCTTTTACTACCGCGTGATTCAAAGCGTGAGCAAAGGACTGGCTTCGCATGAGGTCAGGCTGCGTTATTGTGCGCTGGAGGAGAACGACAGTGACGCGCAGCTTTTTCTGGCGCGAATGAACGAAGCCGATACCCAGGCGGCGATCTTGCTGGGGATTGACGATCCGCACATTCACGATCTGGCCGTCGACATCGGTAAACCTTGCATGCTGATTAACTGTCGGGATCGGCGGATGCGTCTGCCCGCCGTGGCCCCGGATCACCGCGCCATTGGCGAAAGAGCGGCGGAATATCTGTTTGAGATGGGGCACAGAGAGGTGATGAATGTGCTTTGCCTGCGCCGCTATACCATGGAGCTGCGTCTGACAGGGATTCGCGATGCGTGGCAGGGGCATAATCTGGCGTTCAACGATAAACGCGATCTGCTGGTGGTGCCCAGCTTCAGCGCCAAAGAGACCGAGCAACAGGTGAGCGAATGGCTGAGTCAAATGCCGGAAAAATCGCTGCCCACCGCTTTTTTGGTCGGCGGAGATTTTATGGCGGAGGGCACCATTCGCGCGCTGCAAAAACAGGGGCTGCGTGTTCCGCAGGATGTGTCGGTCATGAGTATCGACGGCTTTAATCTCGCTGCCATTCAGGATGTGCCGTTAACCGCTGTGCATGTTCCGCGCGACGAGCTGGGAACCGAAGCGGTGCATATGCTCCAGCAAAGGCTGATGCGCCCGGATGCGCCGGTTGGCACGCTGCTGCTTAATGGCACGCTGGCGGTGCGGGAGTCGGTACGGCGGATACGTCAGGGAAAACGACGCACCGCCGTGGAGCGGGAAGGGCTGTACGACGCTTAGGCCATGCCGAGGGCGCGTTTACCGTGGATGTTGAGATCGTTCACGGTAAAGCGGTCCTGCCAGGTTTTTTCGTAATCTTCACGCGGGAAATCGCCCGGCGATGCCCCGGTTTCCAGCGCGGCTTTCACTTTATTGGCGTAGGCGAGGTTTTTCTCGCACATCGGGGCGGCCGGAATATACATCACGTTACCCCAGCCCTGCTGGTTGTCCACCGGTGCAACCGAGTGAATCACGTCGCAATGCCACCACACGGAATCACCCGCTTCCAGTGCCGGAATGCTGGTCAGCGCTTCGATTAACAGCGGATGCCACTTCTCGGAAATCGGCAGAACGCGCCCCGGCGCCACGCCGCAGAGTTCATCTTCCGGCACATCGTCCAGCAGCGGACGCAGCAGGATATACGCCATTGCCTCGGGAATGGGGACGACGTGGAGCAGGCCCTGATCCGGGATCATATCCGACAGCGCCGTCCAGCCCTGGAAAGTACGGAACACGGAACATTTGGTGGTGTTATCCACCGTGTACTCTTCCACTTCGGTGCGATGCGCCGCATTCCACGGATCGTACCGATCAATATTGCCGTCAAATACGCGGGCAAAAACCTGCTGGTAAGCCGGGAGCAGCCAGCGCTCCAGCGCGCCAGAATCAGTGTGCGCGCCCAAACCTTTGGAGGTGGTTCCCGGCGGGCGGCGGCGAATGCGATCCGGGTAGATCACGCTGACATCAGGATTGAACCACTGTTTGCCGTTGCTCTCGAAAGTCCATAAACGGTTCAGGAACGATTGTACCTGCGCCATCTCTTCACTCTGCCGGGCCTGCATCTGCGCCTGCGACCAGTAGATCGGGAATATCTCCGGGCGCGATGCGGTTAAGGTACCAAAGAAGTTGTCGCCCGGCCCTTTGTAAACATCGTCAAACTGGTTGAGATCAAGATAGTCGAGCATCGAGCGATCCCACGCCAGCGCTTGCTCACGCGGGAAATGACCCTTGATCACCGCGCAGCCGCGACGTTTTACCGCTTCACGCTGTGCCGCGGTGATCTTACCGTGCTTCACGTCTTCAAACGGAATCACTGGCCAGACGGTGTCACCCTGCTTTTTCAGGGCGTTAATTTCTGCCACCCGTGCTGCGATGGTGTCACTCAGCGTGTCGAAAACAGCCTGCACGTCGCCGATCTGGGCACGTAATTCGCGTTTTAACTGGCGAATGGCGGCTTTGTGGTCCGCAGGCAAAATTTCACTGGAGAAGGTCATAACTGCCTCGCTATCTTTCATTCGAAAGTAAAAGTATCTACAAGTGATACTTTAAGTTAAAAATAAGTTAATGCAAGTTTAAAAATATGACGTGAGCCACAGGATGAAAAAAGAGAGGTGTGCCGGAGCGCGTCGCCCCGGCAGAGAGGCGTTAGGCGTTGAAGGGCGCGGTGTTATCGAGCACGGCCTGAATAATATTCAGCGCGCCCTGGTGGTTATTATCATCGGTGTTGAACTGGCTGATGGCCTTGATGCTCTGGGCCGCATTGCCCATGGCGAAAGAGTATTTCACCAGCTTCAGCATTTCCGCATCGTTGCCGCTATCGCCAATGGCCACACACTCCTGCGGAGAGATCGACCAGCGTTTCAGCAGGCGGCTGATTCCGTTCGCTTTGTGTAAACCGGGGATAATCAAATCGACAAAGCCAAAACCGCTGGTGACCGGTTTCATAATGCCGTCCAGCGAGACGTGCAGTTTGTCGATCAGATCCGGAATATCGCTGTCGGGCAGGTTCAGAGAGAACTTGAACAGCACGTCGTCAATCTCGTGATAATCGTTGATGCGCTTTAAACGGTGGTAGTGTTTTGACATCAGCGCGACGAACTCATCGGGCGCATTTTTGCTGACGTAAGCGCTCTCCAGCCCGCAGGCGACAAAATTCAGCTGTTTGTCTTTCAGTAATTCGCCAATCACGATTTGTGATTCGTGACGCGTCAGTTCGCCGTGGAAAATCTGCTCGCCGTGATCGAAGACCAGTGCGCCATTTTCCGCCACGAAGGAAATCTGTTCTTTTAGCTCAGGAAAAAAAGAGATCAGCTGGTAATACTGGTTACCACTGGCCACGACAAACTCAATGTCACGGGCCTGAAGCTGTCGGAATTGCGCCAGAAAGCGGTCACGATCGTACTGCTTGGCATCATCAAGGAAAGTTCCGTCCATGTCGGTGACGATAACTTTTACGGTCATACATTGCTCTCCAGAATATTACTGCGACCAGAAACATTCTAATAACAATGTGACCGAAACCACAAATCTATTTCATTCGAAAGCAAAAACGAAAGTGAAACAGCAACCCAAAGGTTGCTGTTGTACGTGTTGGCCCCCTCTCCCTTTGAGAGAGGGGATACCGCGTTAAAGCGTATGTTCAGTACGCGCGATAATATCGTCCTGCGCGTCCGGCGACAGAGCGGTGAAGAACGCCGAGTAACCCGCGACGCGCACCACCAGATCGCGATACTGGTCCGGATGTTTCTTGGCTTCCAGCAGCGTTTCGCGGGACACAATGTTGTACTGAATATGCCAGCCTTTGTGGACCTCGAAGAAGGTGCGCAGCAGGATCATCAGCTTCTGACGGTCGGAATCATTTTCCAGCGTCGCCGGGTTGAGTTTCTGGTTGAGCAGCACCCCGCCAAGGATCGCTTCGGTTGGGAGTTTCCCCACCGAGCCAATCACCGCAGTCGGGCCGAGATGATCGGTGCCTGATGCCGGGCTGGCCCCTTCCGCCAGCGGGGTGTGCGCTTTACGACCATCCGGCGTCGCCATGGTCGCCGCGCCAAACGGCACGTTCGCGGAGATGGACGACGTACCGGCGTAGTAGTTGCCGCCAATCGGACCACGTCCGTAGCGCGGGTTGTGATACTGCTTCAGTTCTCCGATATAGGTTTCATAGGCGCGGGCCAGCAGTAAATCAACACTGTCATCGTCGTTGCCATATTTTGGCGCGCCGTTGATCAAACGCTGGCGCAGCTGTTCGTGCGTTAATCCTTCGTAATCGTCGGCCAGCGCGGCGGCCAGCTGCTGCTGTCCAATCACACCCTGATCAAAGACCAGTTTTTTCACGGCTGCCAGGCTGTTGCCGAGGTTGGCGATACCCACCTGCAAACCCGATACCCAGTCATATTTCGCGCCGCCTTGCTTGATGCTTTTTGCCCGTTCGATGCAGTCGTCCACCAGCGCCGAGCAGAGAATATCGTGGACGTTCTCTTCGAGCATGGTGTCGACTACGTACTCAATTTCGATCGATTTGCGGGTGTAATAGCGAATCTGGTTATCCCAGGCGGCCAGCATCTCATCGAAGTGGCTGAAGTTCCCCGCCGACAGCGCTTTTTCCTGCGGCAGGAACACGTTACCGCTGGTGGCGTCGCGGCCACCTTCCATCGCCGCCAGCATCACGCGCGCAAAGTTGATAAAACTCATGCCGGTGCAGCGATAGCCCCACTTGCCGCCGACGGCGGTTTCAATGCAGCCAATGGCCGCGTAGTCCCAGGCGTCTTCTTTTTCTACGCCCAGCTTAATGAATTCCGGAATGACGATTTCGTCGTTATTAAACGCAGGCATGCCAAAACCGCAGCGAATCACCTGCACACAGGCGTCGAGGAAGTCGTTGCTCATCCCGGCGTGATAACGCACGCTGAGGTTTGGCTGGGTGGAGCGCAGGCGACCGCAGGATTCGAGAATCGCGTAGGAGAGAGGGTTCACGGCGTCCATCGGCTCGCCGTTGACCAGCGTTTGTCCGCCAATGGTCACGTTCTGATACAGCGGGCTGCCCGCAGAGGCTTTGGAGTGTGACCCGGAGCGGATCTTGTTCACTTCCAGCAGCTTCAGCCAGCAGCTGTGCAGTAATTCAATCGCCTGCTCGCGGGCAAGCGACTGATTCAGTTCAACATCGCGGCGATAGAACGGATAGAGATACTGGTCCATACGGGCAAATGACACCGAGTGACCGTTAGACTCGATTTGCAGGATCAGCTGGATGAAATAGCACAGCTGTAGCGCCTGCCAGAAGGTTTTTGGCGGCTGGTGGGCGATGACATCGCAGTTTTCCGCCATCGCCAGCAGTTCGTTACGACGGCTTTCGCGGATCTCATTGCTTGCCATCTTACGCGCCAGGTCGGCAAAGCGGGTGATGTGCAGACTCACCGCCTCCAGCACAATATCCATTGCTTTCAGGAACTGATCGCCGTGCAGATCGTCCAGCACGGTCAGGTTGATGCGAGTGCGGCGCTCTGCCACTTTGGCGCGCAGGCCATCGAGGCCTTTCTCCAGCAGCAGCGGGAAGTTCACCGCCAGGTGCGCATCACCCGACGTCATATTGCCTTCTGCTTTGATGATGCCGGTTTCCAGCAGGCCCTTTTGCTCGTCGGTAAACATCCCGTAGCAGCGATCCTGAACCGTCTGGCCGCGCCACCACGGGCAGATATCATGCAGCACGCGCTTGTTCTCTTCACTGACGGCAAAGCCAGCGCCGGGGCGGTCGGCCAGATCGTCGATCTCTTTTTCAATCCAGGAAACGGTGTATTCCGGGAAGATGGGCGCAGCGCGCACTTCGCTTGCCTGGTTGCCGATAATCAGCTCGTCGTGCTTGATCCAGATGGTGCGTTTTGCCAGATGATGGGCCAGCGCCAGCGCGCGGCGAACCGGCATCGGTTTATCCAGATGCTGCTGGTACATTTCGGTGTAATGCTGTGCGCGCTCGGTACAGACTGGCGGTTTCACGATATGCACGAGAGCGGTTTTGTGCGCCTTAATGCGGTCTGTCAGGGTGTTCAGATTCAGCTGTGTCATAACGTTATCCTCGTAGGGTCGCAGTTAACCCATTCTGGGCCGCAAACTGTTGGGCAAACTCCAGTAACTCAGGGTTATCGAGCGGTTTGTCAGGAGCAGAATAGGGTTGGCCGAGCAGGGTGTATTTGTTCATGCCAAGGGTGTGGTACGGCAAAAAATGGATATCGCGGACGTTCAGTTCATCAGCGGCGAAAAGGGTGATGGCTTTGATCGACTCTTCGTCAGCGTTAAAACCGGGTATCAGTGGGACGCGGATGGTCAGCTGTTTACCGGCGCCGGCCAGGCGTTTAAGGTTAGCCAGCACCCGTTTTGCCGAGCCGTCGGTCCACTGTTTAAAGACTTTGGCATCGACATGTTTAAGGTCGGCTAGGAACAGATCGATATAGGGCAAAGAGGGTTCAATGTAGTGCCAGGGCACGTGCAGACAGGTTTCAACCGCTGTGTGAACGCCCTGGTCGTGGCTGGCTTTAAACAGAGAATGCGCCAGGTCCGGGTTCATAAAGGGTTCGCCGCCGGAAAGCGTGATACCGCCGCCGCTGCGATCGTAAAAAGGCTTATCGCGCAGAACGGT
Source organism: Lelliottia sp. CFBP8978 (assembly GCF_034046055.2). Lineage (NCBI taxonomy): Bacteria > Pseudomonadati > Pseudomonadota > Gammaproteobacteria > Enterobacterales > Enterobacteriaceae > Lelliottia > Lelliottia sp. CFBP8978. The sequence continues at coordinate 1,464,475 of NZ_CM188253.1, forward strand.
TGCCATGATCTCTGTAATCTGTTGCTCTTCGCCACAGACCGTCAGCGCCTGGGTCGGGCAGCAGTCGGTGAGGGCGTCAAGATGCGCCTCATTGATCTTTTCGCGGTGAATGATCACTCCGTTCAGCGCCCGGTCGATGATCCCGGGTGCTGCCTGCTGACACAGGTCGCAGCCCGCGAGGCACAGACGCGCATCAAACAGCACATCCCGTGAACGGGAGCGACTCTCCGGGTTCTGACACCAGCGGCAGCCCAGCGAGCAGCCCTTCAGAAAAACCACGGTACGAATACCTGGGCCATCATGAGTAGAGTAACGCTGAATATTGAAGATCATAGTTTCGCCTCTTGTTGCGTATGAAGATTAAATAACTTTCGAATGAAAGTTATTTTGATGTGCGTCAACTCTGAGGTGGGTTTTTACGTGGTAGGGTAATTGCAGGCTAATTTTGAGGGCGACATCATGGAACTTTATCTCGACACATCAGACGTGGCGGCAGTGAAGAAGCTGGCACGGATTTTCCCGCTGGCTGGCGTGACCACTAACCCAAGCATTGTGGCGGCAGGGAAAAAACCGCTGGATGTTCTGCTGCCTGAGCTGCATGACGCGCTGGGTGGCAAAGGCCGACTGTTCGCGCAGGTGATGGCGACCACGGCAGAAGGCATGGTCGAGGATGCGCGTAAACTGCGCGCCATCATTAACGATCTGGTGGTGAAAGTCCCGGTCACGGCAGAAGGGCTGGCGGCAATCAAAATGCTGAAAGCGGAAGGGATCCCTACGCTTGGGACCGCCGTGTACGGCGCGGCGCAAGGGATGCTGTCTGCGCTGGCCGGGGCAGACTACGTTGCACCGTATGTGAATCGCCTGGATGCTCAGGGCGGCGACGGAATTCAAACCGTGGTGGAACTCCAGCAACTGCTGACGCTGCATGCTCCGCAGGCAAAAGTGCTGGCCGCCAGCTTTAAAACGCCGCGTCAGGCGCTGGACTGCCTGCTGGCGGGCTGTGAATCCATCACCCTGCCGCTGGATGTGGCGCAACAGTTTATTAACTCTCCGGCGGTGGATGCGGCGGTAGTGAAATTTGAACAGGACTGGCAGAGCGCGTTCGGACGGACGACTATCTGACGGGGGCAGCCTGATGCTCTCACCCCAACCCTCTCCCACAAGGAGAGGGAGCAAACACAAAAACGGCATCCAGAAGGCTGCCGTTTGCTTTTGCCTTGTGCAGCCTGCTGCCCTCACCCCAACCCTCTCCCACAAGGAGAGGGGGCAAACCCGAAAACGGCAACCAGAAGGCTGCCGTTTGCGTTAACCGCCGCACACCTCACATCCCGGATTGCGCATCAGCTTCATCTCGCGGAACTGACAGGTCATCGCATCGTACATGACGATTTTCCCTGCGGCAGGCGTACCATAACGGGTCAGCACTTTGATGGCTTCCATCGCCTGCAAGGAACCGATCACCCCCACCAGCGGTGCCATCACACCGGCTTCCACGCAGGTCAGGGCGTTCTCGCCGAACAGACGGCTTAAGCAGCGATAACACGGCTCGCCATCCGCATAGGTAAAGACGCTGATCTGCCCCTCCATGCGAATAGCGGCCCCGGAAACCAGCGGCGTTTTATGGGCATGACATCCGGCGTTGAGCTGATTACGGATGCTGACGTTATCGGTACAATCCAGCACCAGATCGTGTTGGGCTATTTGCGCAAACAGCGCGGTTTCATCCAGCAGAGCATTAACAGGGGTGAACTGAACGTTGGGGTTGATTCGCGCCAGGGCGTCGCGCGCCGAGATCACCTTCGGCTCGCCAACGGTCGCGTCGCTGTGCAGCGTCTGGCGCTGTAAGTTCGACACCGACACCGTATCAAAATCCAGCAGCGTCATGCGGCCAACGCCCGCTGCCGCCAGATACTGCGCGGCGGCACAGCCCAGCCCGCCAAGGCCTATGACCAGCACGTTCGCTGCCTTGAGCGCTTCCTGCCCGTCGAAATCAAACCCGCGCAGCACGATCTGACGGTTATAGCGCAGCATCTCCTGATCGTTCAGCTCCACCGCCATCTTAGCCTCCGAACAGATGATTAAAGGCTTCGACCTCAACCCATTCACCGGCTTCAACGTTGCCACGTTCGCGTTCCAGCACGATGAAGCAGTTCCCCTGGCTGAATGAGCTAAAGATATGCGAGCCCTGATGCCCGGTGGTGCTCACTTCCAGCTCTCCGTCGGCGTTTCGCGCCAGCAGACCGCGCTGGAAATCAAGACGACCCGGCGATTTTTTCAGGCGCGTGGCAGCGCGCACGCGCTGACGAGGCGGCATGGCGTGGGCAGTGTTGCCAGACAGTTTCGTCAGCAGCGGCTGTACCAGCTGATAGAACGTCAGCGCAGCGGAGACAGGATTGCCCGGCAGGCCGCAGAACCAGCTGTGCGCCAGTTTGCCAAACGCGAACGGTTTGCCGGGTTTGATCGCCAGCTTCCAGAAGCTGATTTCGCCCAGCTCCTCAAGTATGGTTTTGGTGTAGTCCGCTTCACCCACGGAAACGCCGCCGGAGCTTATTACCACGTCCGCCGTTTTGTCGGCTTCGATAAAGGCGGCGCGAAGTTGCTGCGGATCGTCGGGAATAATGCCGAGGTTAATCACCTCGCAACCGAGCTGCTCCAGCATCAGATGCACCGCCAGACGGTTGGTATCGTAGATTTGCCCCTCTTTTAGTGGCTGACCCGGCAGCTGTAGCTCATCGCCGGTAGAAAACACGGCAACGCGCACTTTGCGCACCACGTCGATCTCTGCAATGCCCAGCGAAGCCAGAACCGGTAATTCAGCCACCGTCAGCCGGGTTCCGGCTGCAAACACGGTCGCGCCCCGGGCGATATCTTCCCCGGCGCGGCGAATATTTTGATGGGTTTTAACGCTGGCGGTAAAACGCACGCCGGCATCCGTTTGTTCCGTCTCTTCCTGCATCACCACCGCATCGCAACCCGCCGGGATGGGCGCGCCGGTCATGATGCGAATGCAGCTCCCCTGCGGCCACTCGCCCGCGAAGGGCTGACCGGCAAAAGCTTTACCGGCGACCGGCAAGGCATTTCCCGCCTGAATATCCGCCAGGCGCACCGCGTAGCCGTCCATCGCTGAGTTATCGAACCCCGGCACGTTGATCGGAGAGACAATGTCACTCGCGGTCACGCGACCAAAGCTGCGCAGTAAAGGCAGCGTTTCGTGCTCTTTAAGCGGGGAAATCGGGTCGAGCATCTGAGCGAGTGCCGTTTCAAGCGGCATCAGTCCGGCGGTAAAATCCATGGGTCACTCCTGCGGGAAAACAACGAAAGCGCCCATTATGGCAGAAAAACAGCCCCGGCTGTATGACTCCATCGGCGTAGAGTCGCTGGCTTTTATCACAGCCAACGGGTCAGACTCTCCCTTTACATCACCGTTGCGTCTTTCTATATTCAAAAATCATCTGAGGTTTCGGCAACGATAATGATATTTATAGAAAAAGCAGCTCCTTTAATCGTGACGGGTGATGGAAATGGTTAATGCGGTCATCGCAATTCACGGCGGAGCAGGGGCCATAACCCGCTCGCGCCTGACGCCTGAGCAAGAAAAACGTTATGTTGATGCGCTGTCCGCGATTGTGGAAGCCGGCCAGCGGATGCTCGAAGCGGGCGAAAGCGCGCTGGATGTGGTCACCGAAGCGGTGCGTTTACTGGAAGAGTGTCCGCTATTTAACGCGGGACTAGGGGCCGTTTTTACCCGCGACGAAACGCATGAGCTCGACGCCTGCGTGATGGACGGCAACACCCTTAAAGCTGGTGCGGTGGCGGGCGTCAGCCATTTACGTAATCCGATTCTGGCCGCGCGGCTGGTGATGGAGCAAAGTCCGCACGTGCTGTTGACGGGAAAAGGAGCGGAGCAGTTTGCTATCGAACACGGAATGGCGTCCGTGCCGCCGGAAACCTTCTCGACGCCGGAGCGCTACCAGCAATTACTGGAGGCTCGTGCGGCGGGAACAACACAGCTCGATCACGCTGCGCCGCTGGATGAGAGCACCAAAATGGGCACCGTCGGGGCTGTCGCGCTGGATAAAGCGGGCAATCTGGCCGCCGCGACGTCAACCGGCGGGATGACCAACAAACTGCCTGGACGGGTAGGCGACAGCCCTCTGCCGGGAGCCGGGTGTTATGCCAACAACGCCAATGTGGCCGTGTCCTGCACCGGTACGGGCGAAGTGTTTATCCGCACGCTCGCCGCATACGATATTGCGGCCTTGATGGATTACGGTAATCTCAGCCTGGCCGAAGCCTGCGAGCGCGTGGTGATGGAAAAACTCCCGGCGCTCGGCGGCAGCGGCGGGCTGATCGCTGTCGATCGGGAAGGCAACGTGGCATTGCCATTTAACAGTGAAGGGATGTATCGCGCCTGGGGTTATGCAGGCGATGCACCCACGACAGGAATTTATCGTGAATAAGGGGGCGATGGGTGCCGCACAATAGAGATCTGGACAGCCAGGAAGTGCTGGCGGTTCATAACCTGAATATCGCGTTTCAGGAAGAGCGGCGGCCCGTACCGGCGGTAAAGCATCTTTCATTTTCTCTCAAACGTGGAGAGACGCTGGCGATTGTCGGTGAATCCGGTTCCGGTAAATCCGTCACGGCCCTGTCGCTGATGCGTTTGCTGGAGCAGGCCGGTGGGATGATCAACTGTGACAGCCTGCTGCTGCGCAGGCGTAACCAGCGGGTGATCAACCTGACGCAAATGAGCCAGTCGCAAATGCAGAGCGTGCGCGGCGCAGACATGGCGATGATCTTCCAGGAACCGATGACGTCTCTCAATCCGGTCTTTCCGGTGGGGGAGCAGATTGCCGAGTCGATTCGACTGCATCAGGGTTTACACCGCGAGGCGGCGCTGGCGGAGGCCAGGCGAATGCTGGAGCAGGTTCGCATTCCTGAAGCAGAAGCGATTCTGTCGCGTTACCCGCATCAGCTTTCGGGCGGAATGCGCCAGCGCGTCATGATTGCGATGGCACTCTCCTGTCGTCCGGCGGTACTGATTGCTGATGAGCCGACAACGGCTCTCGACGTCACCATTCAGGCGCAGATCCTGCAGCTCATCAAAGTGCTGCAACAAGAGATGGAAATGGGGGTGATTTTTATCACTCACGATATGGGCGTAGTGGCGGATATCGCTGACCGGGTGCTGGTGATGTACCAGGGCGAAGCGGTGGAAACCGGTAGCGTGGAACAGATATTCCACGCGCCGAATCATCCGTACACCAAAGCGCTTTTGGCGGCGGTGCCGCGTCTGGGGGCGATGAACGGCAGCGACTTACCGCGCCGGTTCCCGCTGATTGCGCAGGGCGAACCGTCACATCAGGCAGCGGAAACCGAACAGGATACGGTCGTACCGGGCGAACCTATTTTACAGGTCCGCGATCTGGTCGCACGATTCCCGGTGCGCAGCGGGATCTTCAACCGCATCAAGCGCGAAGTACATGCGGTTGAAAACGTGAGTTTTGATTTATGGCCGGGCGAGACGCTGGCGCTGGTGGGTGAGTCGGGCTGTGGTAAATCGACCACCGGGCGGGCATTGCTCAGGCTGGTGGAGTCGCAGGAGGGAGAGATCACCTTCAACGGCAAGCGCATCGACACGCTGCCGACTGGCAAATTGCAGTCGCTGCGTCGGGATATTCAGTTTATCTTCCAGGACCCCTACGCTTCGCTCGATCCGCGACAGACGGTCGGCTATTCGATAATGGAGCCGCTGCGGGTGCATGGTTTGTTGCAGGGCGAAGCGGCGCAACAGCGCGTGGCCTGGCTTCTGGAGCGCGTGGGTTTAAAGCCGGAACATGCGTGGCGTTATCCGCACGAGTTTTCCGGCGGGCAGCGTCAGCGGATCTGCATTGCCCGCGCGCTGGCGTTGAATCCCAAAGTGGTGATTGCGGATGAATCCGTCTCGGCGCTGGATGTCTCTATTCGCGCGCAGATTATTAATTTATTGCTCGATTTACAGCGCGAGATGGGCATTGCCTTTTTGTTTATCTCGCACGATATGGCGGTGGTGGAGCGCATCAGCCATCGCGTGGCGGTGATGTATATGGGGCAAATCGTCGAGATTGGTCCGCGCCGGGCAGTGTTTGAAAATCCTCAGCACCCTTACACCCGTAAACTGATGGCGGCTGTTCCGGTCGCCGATCCGACGCACCGGCATGGCCAGCGCGTGCTATTGCAGGATGAGATGCCGGGGAATATTCGTAAACGCGGGGAGCCGCCGCAGCGCGTCGTTCTGCGCGAAGTCGGTCCCGGCCATTTCGTCGCCCTTCCGCGTCAGGATAATGCATTTTCGCGGTTATAACGTTTGACAGACAGGGAACAACAGGAGAATACAATGACAAAATATGTTGCTCGTTCATGGCTGTTAGCCGCGAGCGTGACGGCAGCGCTGGCGACAGCGCCCGCGTTTGCCGCCAAAGATGTGGTGGTTGCCGTGGCATCCAACTTCACCACGCTTGATCCGTATGACGCCAACGACACCTTATCGCAGGCGGTGGCGAAGTCGTTCTATCAGGGGCTGTTTGGCCTTGATAAAGAGATGAAGCTGAAAAATGTGCTGGCAGAAAGCTATACCGTCTCCGATGACGGGCTGGTCTACACCATCAAGCTGCGCAGCGGCGTGAAGTTCCAGGATGGGACTGATTTCAATGCTGAAGCCGTGAAGGTGAACCTCGATCGCGCCAGCAATAAAGAAAACAGCCTCAAGCGCTACAACCTGTACAAAAATATCGCCAGCACGGAAGCCGTCGATCCGACGACGGTGAAAATCACCCTCAAAGAACCGTTCTCGGCCTTTATCAATATTCTTGCCCATCCGGCGACAGCGATGATTTCGCCAGAGGCGCTGAAAAAATACGGCAAAGAGATCGGCTTCCACCCGGTTGGTACCGGGCCGTATGAGCTGGTGACCTGGAATCAGACCGATTTTGTGAAGGTGAAGAAATTTGCCGGTTACTGGCAAAAGGGGCTGCCGAAGCTCGATACCATTACCTGGCGTCCGGTAGTGGACAACAACACCCGTGCGGCGATGCTGCAAACCGGCGAGGCGCAGTTTGCCTTCCCGATCCCTTACGAGCAGGCTGCGATTCTCGAGAAAAACAGCAAACTTGAGCTGGTCGCCAGCCCGTCGATCATGCAGCGCTACATCAGCATGAACGTCACGCAAAAGCCGTTTGATAATCCCAAAGTCCGCGAGGCCATCAACTATGCGATAAATCGCCAGGCGTTGGTGAAAGTGGCCTTCGCTGGCTATGCCACTCCTGCAACGGGCGTTGTGCCGCCCTCCATTGCCTACGCCGAGAGCTATAAACCGTGGCCTTACGACCCGGCAAAAGCGCGCGAGCTGTTGAAAGAGGCGGGTTTCCCGAACGGATTTAGCACCACGCTGTGGTCATCGCACAATCACAGCACCGCGCAGAAAGTGCTGCAATTTACCCAGCAGCAGCTGGCTCAGGTAGGCATTAAAGCGCAACTGACGGCGATGGACGCCGGACAGCGCGCCGCCGAAGTGGAAGGTAAAGGGCAAAAAGAGAGCGGGGTGAGAATGTTCTACACCGGCTGGTCCGCCTCGACGGGCGAAGCCGACTGGGCCTTGTCGCCACTGTTTGCTTCCCAGAACTGGCCGCCAACGCTGTTCAATACGGCTTTTTACAGCAATCCGCAGGTGGATAACGATCTGGCTGAAGCCCTGAAAACCACCAAACCAGAAGAGAAAAAACGCCTGTATAAAGAGGCGCAGGATACGATCTGGCAAGAGTCGCCATGGATTCCGCTGGTGGTAGAGAAACTGGTTTCCGCCCATAACAAGGCGCTGACGGGTTTCTACATCATGCCGGATACGGGCTTCAGTTTTGACGACGCGGACTTGAAATAACAGAACTCACTCCCGCAGGCGACGGCTTGCGGGATGAGAGGAAAAGGCATGTTGAACTATGTTTTTAAGCGCCTGCTGGGGTTGATCCCGACGCTGCTCATTGTGGCGGTGCTGGTGTTTTTGTTTGTCCATATGCTGCCGGGCGATCCGGCGCGATTGATTGCCGGGCCTGAAGCGGATGCCACGGTCATCGAGATGGTGCGCAAGCAACTCGGGCTCGATCAGCCGCTGTATGTGCAGTTCTGGCACTACATCACTCACGTTGTACAGGGCGATTTCGGCACATCGATGGTGTCTCGTCGTCCGGTCTCGGAGGAGATTGCCAGCCGGTTTATGCCCACATTTTGGCTGACGCTTGCCAGCATGATTTGGGCGATGCTGTTTGGCCTGGCGGCCGGGATTATCGCCGCGGTCTGGCGTAATCGCTGGCCGGATAAGCTGGGAATGGCGCTTGCCGTCACCGGGATCTCCTTTCCGGCGTTCGCGCTGGGCATGCTGCTGATGCAGATTTTCTCGGTCGAGCTGGGCTGGTTGCCAACGGTCGGCGCAGATACCTGGAAGCACTACATTTTACCGTCTCTGACTTTAGGGGCAGCGGTCGCGGCGGTGATGGCGCGTTTTACCCGCGCTTCGTTCGTGGATGTGCTGAGCGAAGACTACATGCGCACCGCGCGGGCCAAAGGTGTCAGCGAAAAGTGGGTCATCCTGAAACATGGTCTGCGTAACGCCATGATTCCGGTGGTGACCATGATGGGTCTGCAGTTTGGCTTTTTGCTGGGCGGTTCGATAGTGGTCGAAAAAGTGTTCAACTGGCCGGGGCTCGGTCGCTTGCTTGTCGATTCGGTGGACATGCGCGACTATCCGGTGATTCAGGCTGAAGTCCTGCTGTTTTCACTGGAGTTTATTCTTATCAACTTAGTGGTGGATGTGCTGTATGCCGCCATTAACCCGGCAATCAGGTACAAGTAAAATGCGACTGTTTAACTGGCGCCGTCAGGCCATTTTAAACGCTATGCCGGGGCTAAAACCGGACCATATCCGCACCCCGTGGCTGGAGTTCTGGCGGCGATTCCGCCGTCAGCCGGTGGCGATGACCGCTGGGTTGTTTGTGCTGCTGCTGATTGTGGTTGCCATTCTGGCGCCGTGGATCAGCCCTTTCGATGCGGAGAATTATTTTGATTACGATCGGCTGAACGATGGACCGTCGATGATGCACTGGTTTGGCGTGGATTCCCTGGGGCGCGATATCTTTAGTCGCGTGCTGGTGGGGGCGCAAATATCGCTGGCGGCGGGCGTTTTCGCCGTTCTGATCGGCGCGGCAATGGGTACCGTTCTGGGGCTGCTGGCAGGCTATTACGAAGGCTGGTGGGATCGCATTATCATGCGCATCTGCGATGTGCTGTTCGCGTTTCCGGGGATCCTGCTGGCGATTGCGGTTGTCGCCATTATGGGCAACGGGATGGCGAATGTGATCATCGCGGTGGCGGTCTTTTCCATTCCGGCGTTTGCCCGTCTGGTGCGCGGCAACACGCTGGTGCTGAAGCAGCAAACCTTTATTGAATCAGCGCGCAGTATCGGGGCCAGTGACGCCACCATTCTGTTTAACCATATCCTGCCCGGAACGGTGTCATCCATTGTGGTCTATTTCACTATGCGTATCGGGGTGTCGATTATCTCGGCTGCGAGTCTCTCATTTTTGGGTTTAGGCGCCCAGCCACCGACGCCGGAATGGGGAGCGATGCTGAACGAGGCGAGAGCGGATATGGTGATCGCGCCACATGTGGCGATCTTCCCGAGCCTGGCGATCTTCTTCACCGTGCTGGCGTTTAACCTGTTAGGCGATGGGTTGCGCGACGCGCTGGATCCGAGAATTAAAGGCTAAGTGAGTTTCCCTCTCCCCGCCGGGGAGAGGGGGCGTGAGAGAGGGGGTTAAACCCGGCTACCCCACAGATCGTACTCATCGGCGTTTTCAACTTTCACGCGAATGATATCGCCCGGTTTCACTTTCGTTTCACCGTTCAGATAGACTGCGCCGTCGATTTCCGGGGCATCCGCCATGCTGCGGCCAATCGCGCCTTCTTCGTCCACTTCGTCGATAATGACCAGAATTTCGCGCCCGACTTTTTCCTGCAAACGTTCAGCGGAGATCTGCTGCTGCAATTGCATAAAGCGGTTCCAGCGCTCTTCTTTCACCTCTTCAGGGACCTGATCGGCCAGCTCGTTCGCCGTTGCACCCTCTACCGGGCTGTACTTGAAGCAGCCAACCCGATCCAGACGCGCCTCTTTCAGGAAGTCGAGCAGCATCTGGAAATCTTCTTCAGTCTCACCCGGGAAACCGACGATAAAGGTGGAGCGCAGGGTCAATTCCGGGCAGATTTCACGCCACTGTTTGATGCGCGCCAGCTGGCGGTCAACGGAGCCTGGACGTTTCATCAGCTTAAGAATGCGCGGGCTGGCATGTTGCAGCGGAATATCCAGGTACGGCAGGATTTTGCCTTCTGCCATCAGCGGGATGACGTCATCGACGTGCGGATACGGGTAGACATAGTGCAGACGCGTCCAGATGCCCAGTTTCGACAGCTGCTCGCACAGCCCGACCATGCTGGTTTTGACCGGCTCGCCATTGTGGAAGCCTGAGCGATGCTTCACATCAACGCCGTAGGCCGACGTATCCTGGGAGATCACCAGCAGCTCTTTCACACCCGCATCAGCCAGGCGTTTGGCTTCAGCCAGCACTTCGCCAATCGGGCGGCTGACGAGGTCGCCGCGCATCGACGGGATAATGCAGAACGTGCAGCGGTGGTTGCAGCCTTCAGAAATTTTCAGATAGGCATAGTGACGCGGAGTGAGCTTTACGCCCTGTTCCGGCACCAGGCTGAGGAACGGGTTGTGCTTCGGTTTTGGCACATAATGATGCACATGTTCCAGCACCTGCTCATAGCTGTGTGGGCCGGTGATCTCCAGTACCTTCGGGTGAACTTCGCGGATTTGATCGACTTTTGCGCCCAGACAGCCGGTCACAATGACTTTGCCGTTTTCGTTCAGGGCTTCACCGATGGCTTCCAGGGATTCCTGTACCGCGCTGTCGATAAAACCGCAGGTGTTGACAATCACCATGTCGGCGTTGTCATAGCTTGGCACCACGTCATAACCCTCGGTACGAAGTTCAGTCAGGATGCGTTCTGAATCCACTAAATTTTTTGGGCAGCCCAGGGAAACGAAGCCGATTTTAGGCTGCTGCGTCACATTGCTCATAGGTCAAAAATTCATCGTTTATGGAATTATCAGGCGAGATTTTACAGCGTTAAATCGCGGAATAAAACAAGCCGCAGGTACAAGAAAAAGAAGGGTGAGCGTTGTAACATTGTAAATAATGTTAAGGCGTTATTGTTTATTGACCTGACGCATTAAATTGTACAAAAAATATACTTATTCTAATCTTGCACAATGGCTGACAAGGGAGGAAAGAGTATGTCCGTTGACAGACTGAAACGCGATCTGCTGAACAAGCTGATCAATGCCCAAATTGACCTTGCGGCATACCTGCAATTAAGGATGGCGAAAGGGTACATGTCAGTCAGCGAAAGCGACCATCTGCGTGATAATTGTTTTGAACTGAGTGATTACATGCGGCAACAAGCGCCGATCCTGCGGGATCACTACGATGCTGATGAGCAACTTGTCTTGCGCCGTGCGGCTGAATCATTGTCTAAAGCCGCCGTTTGCCTGATGACCGGCCACCAGGATTGTCCAACGTTTATTGCCGTAAGCGCGGAGAAACTGGAACACTGCCTGACGACATTAACGCTGTGCATTATGTGTCTGAAAGAGCACGCCACGCTCGAACAGCACTAAGCTCCGGGGGAGGAAACTCCCCCTTCTGATTAAGCTTTTGTAAAAGTGATAACGCATCCTGACTCGCTAGCTACTCTTTATGCCAAACGTCGAAAAAAGGAGTGCGTTATGCGTCGATCTTCGCTTATTTCTCTGCCTGCTTTATTTCTCTCCGCTTCCGTCATCGCTGCCCCTGCGGCGGTCAAGGTCGATGTCCTGCAAACCAAACTCGATCACCCCTGGTCAATGGCATTTCTGCCCGATAATCAGGGGATGTTGATTACCCTGAGAGGCGGGCAACTGAAGCGCTGGCAGGCGGGAAAGGGGCTGTCAGATCCGATCGTTGGCATCCCGAAAGTCTGGGACAGCGGGCAAGGAGGGCTGTTTGATGTGGTGCTGGCGCCTGACTTTGAAACGTCGCGTCGCGTCTGGCTAAGCTACGCCGAGGCAGGCAGCGATGGTAAAGCGGGGACAGCGGTGGGGTATGGCCGTCTTAGCGACGATCTGTCGCGTATCGAAGCCTTCCAGGTGGTCTTCCGCCAGATGCCAAAACTCTCAACCGGTAACCACTTTGGTGGCCGCCTGGTATTTGATGGACAGGGCCATCTGTTTATTGGACTGGGCGAAAACAACCAGCGACCCACCGCACAGGACCTGGATAAGCTGCAGGGGAAAGTGGTGCGTCTGACCGATGAGGGCAAAGTGCCTGCCGATAATCCGTTTGTCGACAAAGCGGGCGCCCGTCCGGAAATTTGGTCTTACGGTATCCGTAATCCGCAGGGGATGGCGATCAATCCCTGGAGCCAGGCGCTGTGGCTGAACGAACATGGCCCACGCGGCGGAGATGAAATTAATATTCCCCAGAAGGGCAAAAACTACGGCTGGCCGCTGGCGACTCATGGGATCAACTACAGCGGGTTGAAGATCCCGGAAGCCACCGGCGAGCATCACGAAGGCACTGAGCCACCGCTGTTTGTCTGGAAAGTCTCGCCGGCGGTGAGCGGGATGGCGTTTTATAACAGTGATGTATTCCCGCAGTGGAAAAACAAACTGTTTATCGGCGCGCTGAAAGAGAAAGAGGTAATCGTCCTGAGCGTGAATGGCAACAAGGTGAGCGAGGACGGAAGAATTCTGGGGGATAAAGGAAGCCGTATCCGCGATGTACGGGTGGGGCCTGATGGCTATCTGTATGTCTTAACGGATGAATCGGACGGACAACTCCTGAAAGTTAGCCCGTCCGGTGCGTGATTAGCTAACCGGGATCATCACCACTTTCTGGTAGGCCGGGCGCTCGCTTAACTGTTTGATCCAGCGCTCGAGATGCGGGCGCGGTGTCCAGCTCAGGCCGACATTCATCAGGTTCCAGATAAACGGCGCAACGGCGATATCACCCACGCCAAACGCGTTACCCGAGAGCCACGGCCTGTCGGCCAGCGCGTTATCGAGCAGCGCCAGCAGCGTTTCGCAGGTGTCTTGTGCCGCGTGGATAGCCGCGTAATCGCGATCCGCTTCTGGCGTTCTGACCAGTCCCATCAGGATCACGCGGTGTGCCGGGGAGAGCGTCTGGTTTGCCCAGTCCATCCATTTTTCGCCTTCGGCGCGTCTGGCGGGTTCATCGACCCACAGGCGGTTTTGGCCATACTGAGCGGCCAGGTAGCGCACGATGGCGTTGGATTCCCACAACGTCAGGTCGGTTTCATCGTCGCGTAACAGCGGCACCAGCCCGTTTGGATTCATCGCCAGGTAGTCGGCGTCGTTATTCACCCCAAACTGCAAACCCGCCATGACCTGGTTAAACGGTAAATCCAGCTCTTCCAGCGTTAAGAGGACTTTCTTAACATTGGTTGAATTATTCCTGCCCCACAGCGTAATCATAATGACTCCTGAGATAATTAAACAATCCGACTGGTGAATAAATGCCTGCGGTTTCCATGGTGAGATAAACCTAACAATTACGCAACAGATGACAAAAAAATCGTCTGCGACAAAGCGTATCTGAATGTTATTGCGTAAACTTTAAAAACTTTACCTCGTTTCGGTTTCCTTGAAGGCATTTGTACGCTATTACTCATCGCTTCTTGCGACACGGTGATGTGACGTGATTTTTAGAATGGACACTCGGGTGGCATTTATGACGCAAAAAATCTCCTCTCTGCGCGGCCTTGCGGTAGGTTCCGCGCTGCTTTTTCTTTTCTCCCCCACACTCTATGCTGCCGAGCAGGTGGCGCCAGAAGCGCCTCCGGTCGATGCGCGCGCGTGGATTTTGATGGACTACGCCAGCGGAAAAGTGCTGGCGGAAGGGAATGCCGACGAACAACTCGATCCGGCGAGTCTGACAAAAATTATGACCAGCTATGTCGTGGGCCAGGCGCTCAAGGCCGGAAAAATCAAACTCGACGACATGGTGACCATTGGCAAAGATGCCTGGGCGACCGGCAATCCTGCGCTGCGCGGCTCTTCGGTGATGTTCCTGAAGCCGGGCGATCAGGTGTCGGTTTCCGACCTCAACAAAGGGGTGATCATCCAGTCGGGTAACGACGCCTGTATTGCGCTGGCAGATTATGTCGCCGGAAGTCAGGACTCATTTATCGGTTTGATGAATGGTTATGCGCAAAAACTGGGGCTAACCAAAACCACGTTTAAAACCGTGCATGGCCTGGATGCGCCGGGACAGTTCAGCACCGCGCGTGATATGGCGCTGCTGGGCAAAGCCCTGATCCATGATGTGCCGGAAGAGTACGCGATCCACAAAGAGAAAGAGTTCACCTTTAACAAGATTCGCCAGCCGAACCGTAACCGTCTGCTCTGGAGCAGCAATGTGAATGTGGACGGCATGAAAACCGGGACCACTGCCGGGGCGGGGTATAATCTGGTGGCCTCTGCAACCCAGGGCGACATGCGTCTGATTTCGGTGGTGCTGGGCACCAAAACCGACCGTATCCGCTTTAACGAATCCGAAAAACTGCTGACGTGGGGCTTCCGCTTCTTTGAAACCGTCACGCCGATTAAACCGGATGCGACCTTTATCAGCCAGCGCGTCTGGTTTGGTGACAAGAGCGAGGTGAATCTCGGAGCGGGTGAAGCCGGTTCCGTGACCATTCCGCGTGGACAGCTTAAAAATCTGAAGGCCAGCTATACCCTGACCGACTCGCAGCTGACTGCGCCGCTGAAAAAGGGCCAGGTGGTCGGCACGATTGATTTCCAGCTGAACGGTAAATCCATTGAGCAGCGTCCGTTGATCGTGATGGAAGCGGTGGAGGAAGGGGGCTTCTTCAGCCGTATGTGGGACTTCGTGCTGATGAAATTCCACTCATGGTTTGGGAGCTGGTTCTAGGTAAAAGCAAAACGATAACCTGCCGGTTATCGTTTTCGTGTTTCGCCCTCTTCCTGTGGGAGAGGGGGCCGGCGGCACAGGGGCCACCCGCAACAACGCAATTAATACATGAGCTTAATTTGCTGCGCTTTGGCGTGGGCGATGAGTTCGTCATCCGGACGGCAGTCGCTGATAATCGTGTCAAAGCGTGCCAGCTCACCCATTCTGGCCGGACGTACTTTGCCAAACTTGCTGTGATCGACAACCAGCACATGGTATTGCGCCGCGTTCATCGCCCAGTTTTTTACCGTCAATTCTTCCAGATTAAAGCAGGTTGCCCCCTGACGCACGCTCACACCCGCCGCGGAGTAAAAAGCGATATCAGGGCAGAGATGACTGAGCGTATCCTGCGGATTCAGCGGTTTGAAAATGGCGTTGCTGGCGTGGAACTCGCCCCCGCAAAGAATGACCCGGCATTCGGGCTTTTCCTGTAGCGCCAGAAAAGTATTCAGCGAGTAGCACACACCGGTGAACGGCAGGCTGCTGTCAATGGCCTCAATAATCCACGGTGTGGTGGTTCCACAGTCAAAAAACAGGGTTTGATGCGGCTTCACGAGAGAGGCAGCCAGTCGCGCGGCTTTGCGTTTCTCTTCAACCAGGCGGGTTTTTTGATCGCTAATCAGATAGTGGCTGCCGCTACGTGGCTCCAGAACGATATACCCGCCCAGCAGTACCACCGGGGCACTTTCACTGTTCAGGTCACGACGGATGGTCATCTCGGAGACGCCAAGCAGGGTGGCGGCTTCTTTGAGATGCAGCTTATCGCTGCGCTTCAGCGCTTGCAGTAGCTGGGCAATGCGGTCGTCGCGTCGTGTTTCCATAGATCCTCGGGGCGAAAAAGTGAACCCCCGCAAGGCGGGGGCTCAAGTGTAACCTGTCGGACCGGGGTTAGTCACGTATCCAGCCTTTGCGGATCGGGAGGGCAAAGCAGACGCGATAAGCCTGCTGTAGCGCGCGATAGAGCTGCTGTCCGAACAGATTCCACAGAATTTGTGCGCTCAGGCAGCCAATCATTCCCACCAGCAGACCGCCCAACATATCCAGCGGCCAGTGAACGCCCAGATAAACGCGCGACCAGGCAATGCCGAGCGCAATAGCCATCAGCACGATGCCAGACCAGACGCGGTGCCAGAATAAAAAGGCCAGCGCGAAGGTAAATATCACCGTGCCGTGATCGCTCGGGAAGGAGTCATCTGCGGCGTGGTGCAGGAAGTTCGACCCAATGTGATCGACAAACGGACGGTCGTGCGGGAACAGATGCCCCAACGTCCACGAGGCCGTGAGACTCACAGCCAGCGCCATCGCAACTTTGATCACCAGCTGACGCTGGGCGCCAACCTGTTTACGTGGTCCCCACAGCCAGAGGATAACCACCAGCACCGGGACGATATTAATCAGATCTTTAGCCACCAATGTCGCCAGGGCGATCATCCACTCCGGTGATGCCGGGGTGGCATTAATCAGATAAAAAAGTCCGTAATTGAGATTCTCTAACATTCCATCATCACTCTTTAGCAAACCAGGTGGAAACGAGGCCGTAGGCCACAACCTGAGAAAACCACACCCACCAACCTGCCCACAGGTTGTGCGAGAAAAAATGTGCGCCGCGCATCACCTGACCGTAGCCCATCGTCAGTCCGGCCATCACGCCCAGCGCAACGAAAAACCAGGCCAGCCGGGGACGCTCGCGCCAGAAGGCGAAGAACAGCCCCATCACCATAAAGCCGCTCGATGAGTGACCCCCGGGAAAACAGCGCCCGGGACCACTGTTTGCGGGCATTGTCCCAAACAGCGGCCAGGAGAGCGCTTTACCGCCATACTCCACCAGATCCCACGGGCAGCTGTGATGGCTGATACTTTTCATCAGCCCCACCGCTAATGCCCCCAGGCCCATCAGTAGACCGGCCGTTAACAGGCGCGGGTTACGGCGAAATATGCCGTAAATCAGCGCACTGGCCGCCAGCGCAATGGTGACGTATTTCGCCAGCCGGTGATTCAGCAGATCGAGCAGGGCATTCTGCTGGAGCGGGAACCGATGTGCTGCAGCGTCATACCAGTATCCGGTGATCAGCCTGTCCAGCGTCTCGTCACGAGAAAGCCAGGTGAACAGCATCGCCAGAATAATCAGCATACAAAGCTGATAACCATAAAAGCGGGCAGGTAAACGGTAAAGCAGTTTTGTCTTAGTTGTCGGTGACTTAGATAATTCTGATGCGACGCTTGTCTCGGCCATAATTCAGATCAATGACGGGAAATGGGCCTATCATATAAGTGGCAACTTAAGGAAACCTTAAACAACGACGATAAGTGCTTTATTTCTGTTTATCTTCAATAATTCGCTATCTCGGCAGGTGTCATTTCATTAAACTCAGCGCGATTATTTCACTTTAAAGAGACCGCATGTCAAACCGTTCTTCTTCCGGTCATCGCCTGGGTCGTCAGGCGTTACTGTTCCCGCTGTGTCTGGTGCTTTACGAATTCTCAACCTATATCGGCAACGATATGATCCAACCCGGTATGCTGACGGTGGTTGAGCAATTCAACGCCGGAATCGAGTGGGTACCGACCTCCATGACCGCCTATCTGGCCGGCGGCATGTTTTTGCAGTGGCTGTTAGGGCCGCTGTCGGATCGTATTGGCCGCCGTCCGGTTATGTTGACCGGGGTGGTGTGGTTTATCGTGACCTGCCTTGCGATCCTGTTCGCGCAAACCATCGAACAGTTCACGCTGCTGCGCTTCCTGCAAGGGGTGAGTCTGTGCTTTATTGGCGCGGTCGGTTACGCCGCCATTCAGGAGTCGTTTGAAGAGGCGGTGTGTATCAAAATCACCGCGCTCATGGCGAATGTCGCGCTGATAGCCCCGCTTCTCGGTCCACTGGTGGGTGCGGCTTGGGTACACGTCGCGCCGTGGGAAGGGATGTTCGTGCTATTTGCCGCGCTGGCGGCTATCTCGTTCTTCGGCCTGCATCGGGCGATGCCAGAAACGGCCACCCGACTGGGTGAAAAACTGTCGCTCAAAGAGCTGGGACGCGATTACAAAGAAGTGCTGAAAAATGGCCGCTTTGTGGCCGGGGCGCTGGCAATCGGGTTTGTCTGCCTGCCGTTGCTGGCGTGGATTGCCCAGTCACCGGTGATTATCATCAGCGGCGAAAAGCTCAGTAGCTATGAATATGGCCTGCTGCAGGTGCCGATTTTTGGCGCGCTGATTATCGGTAACCTCGTGCTGGCTCGCCTCACGTCGCGGCGCACCGTTCGTTCGCTGATTATTATGGGCGGATGGCCGATCGTCGCCGGATTGATTGTTGCTGCGGTGGCGACTGTTGCCTCTTCCCATGCGTATCTGTGGATGACCGCCGGGCTAAGTATTTACGCCTTCGGAATCGGGCTGGCAAACGCCGGGCTGGTACGCCTGACGCTGTTTGCCAGCGAGATGAGTAAAGGCACAGTTTCTGCGGCGATGGGGATGCTGCAAATGCTGATTTTCACCGTCGGGATTGAAATCAGTAAACACGCCTACAGCCTGGGCGGGAACGGACTGTTCAGCCTGTTCAACCTCATTAACGGGGTGTTTTGGCTGGCGTTGATGGTGGTGTTCCTGAAGGATAAGCGCGTCGGCAGCGCTTTACAGCCCTGAGACGTAAGTCCCTCTCCCGACGGGAGAGGGCAGACGGGCGCGTTAGTTAAAGGGGGCCTCTCCGTTGAGCACTTTCTCGATCACATCCAGCACACCTTCTTCATTATTGTGCGGCGCTTCAAAACGCGCCGCTTCTTTAATGTGCGCTTTGGCGTTCGCCATCGCAAAACTAAAGCCCGCCTGGCGCAGCATCTCAATGTCATTGCCGCTATCACCAAACGCAACCACTTCGCTATCTTCAATACCCCAGTGCCGCTGCAGGATCCGCAGACCGTTGGCTTTGTGAACGCCCGGAATAATCAGATCAATATTGCCATGACCGGTGGTGACGGGAACCATAATGTCGCTCAGTTCCGCGTGGATCATCGCATGAATACGCGGGATCTCGCTATCCGGCAAATTCAGCCCAAATTTAAAGAAGATGTCGTTGAGATTATCGAAGTTATCCACCATTTCCAGACGGTGATAATATTTAGCGGCCATCTCTTTTAAACTGTCGTCATAGGATTTGAGGGTGTACGCGCTGTTTTTCCCGCAGGCGATGACCTCTACTTCCGGCAGGGAACAGAGAAAGCGCGCCACTTTATCGAAATCGCTCCGGCTCAGTTCGCCGTTAAACACATCTTCGCGGGCGTTAACCACCCAGCCACCGTTTTCGGCAACAAAGGCAATTTCATCGGCGATATCCGGGAAAAAGGAGATCAGCTGATAATACTGGTTGCCGCTGGCGACCACGAAGCGGATCCCTTGTTGCTTCATGCGGGAATACAGGGCCAGAAAACGTTCACGGTTGTAGGTTTTGGTATCGCTCAGGAAAGTGCCATCCATGTCGACTGCAATTAACTTAACGCTCATATCCCTTCTCCATTGCTGAATCTTGCGTATTAGGTTTGGCGACGGCTTTCGCCACCAGCGCGGCGATGATGACTAACCCCAGCACGACCAGCATAGCGCTACGCAACCCGTAATGCTCACCGAGGAAACCGAGCAGCGGCGGGCCGACCAGGAAGGCGAGGTAGCCGGTGGTGGCGACAACGCTTACGCGAGTCGGCGCATCCGGGCCGGTGTCGCTGGCAGCCGAAATGGTGAGCGGAAAACCGAGCGATGCGCCCGCTCCCCACAGAATAACCGACACACCGGCTATCCAGTCGACATCGACAAAAATGATCAATGCGATACCGAGAGCGCCCATTAGCGCGCTGGCACGCACAACCGCCACGCGACTGTATCGATCGATAAACCAGCCGCCCGTAAAGCGCCCGACGGTCATGCCAAGAGTAAATCCGGCGTAGATCAGCGACCCGGAAGTGGGGCTAAAACCGTGACCGTCTACCATCAGCAGCGGCAGCCAGTCGTTAGCGGAACCTTCGGCAAACGCCATCGCCAGCACCACCACCCCAATCAGCATCAGCTGCATGTCACGATAGAACGGCAAACCTTTTTCTGTCGATTTTTGTTCGTCCGCGCTGTTCTTGCCGGTCCCATCCGGGATGGCGGTGATCCCGGTCAAAACCGGGATTATGCAGATTAGCGCCGCCAGTAAAATATGCAGATTGGCGGCGGTGCCCAACGCCGTCAGCGCCATGCCGACGCCCGCGCCCGCCAGCGTACCGAGGCTATAAAAGCCATGCATCATCGGCAGCACGGTTTTGTTCATTTCGCGCTCAACGGCTGCGCCTTCCACGTTGATGGCCACTTCTGCCGAGCCAAAGCTACCGCCAAATACCATCAGCCCCAGTGCGAAGATAATCGGAGAGGCAAACCATAGCGCCGCGCTCAGGATCATCATGCCGAAAATAGCGCAGCACATGGTGGTGCGGATCACTTTTCGTGTGCCAAAGCGCTTAACCAGCCACGCCGAACACAGAATACCGCTCATCGAGCCAATCGACAGACCAAACAGGACAATGCCCATTTCGGCGGTAGAAACCGACAAAATATCGCGAATAGCGGGCGTGCGGGTGGCCCAGGAGGCCATAAGCAGTCCGGGGATAAAAAAGAACATAAACAACGCCCACAAGCGTCGTTGCAGGGCCTTACGGGGAGAAATTTGCGTCATTAAGGCAGCACCAGAAGTACAACAATAGCGACAACACTAGCAAGTTTGTGTACATTTGTACACAAACCGGAAGAGGTATTGATGAGCAGACGACCGAACGATCCGCAGCGTCGGGAAAGGATATTACAGGCCACGCTGGACACGATTGCCGAGCACGGGATCCATGCGGTCACGCACCGTAAAATAGCCCACTGTGCGGGGGTTCCCCTGGGATCGATGACCTATTATTTTGACGGTATGGACTCGTTACTCGAAGAGGCCTTTGCCGGATTTACGCGGGAGATGTCCCGGCAATATCGCGATTATTTTGCGAAGGTCAACGGCCCTGAAATGGCCTGCGAAGCGATCGCTACGCTTATTCATAGCTCAGAAGTCACGACGCCGCATAATATGGAGCTGATGTATCAGCTGTACGCCCTGATGAACCGTAAACCGTCGCTGAGAATCGTCATGCAGGACTGGATGCAAACCAGTCAAAAAACGCTTGAACAGTGGTTTAATCCAGTGACCGCCCGCGCGCTGGACGCCTTTATAGAGGGGATGACGCTGCATTTTGTGACCGACAGGTCACCCCTGTCGCGGGAAGAAATTGGCGCAATGGTAAAACGCATCGCGGGTCTGGAGGAGGAGTGATGAGTTTAAGAATAACCACACAGCAGGTAGATACCTGGAAGAAACGTATTCAGCGGGATGGCCTGAAAGGCTCGACCTACTTTTGCCAGCAGGGTGGGAGTGTTTGGGTTTCCGCATCTGTTGATCATCAGGCTATTTGCCTGCGGGTTTTAGGAAGAGATTCAGGAACAAGTTCTTTGACGAGTTATTTGCGATGGGATGATGTCGGCGCAGTGGCTTTGGTGGAACTGTTGTACGCGATTGAAACGGCATAGGGCGCGACTCTGTCGTCACGCATCGAAACGGATGGTTTAAGTGATTGATGATGAAGGTGACAAAATTTCAGGCAACAAAAAACCCATCAACCTTGAACCAAAATGGCGGGGTTGATGGGCTCCACAAAATGGGGGACATCAAAGAAAAGCAGTGGCAATAGTTATGACTGCCTCATCTAAGAAAAGTTCTGCGCATCGGAAAAATATTTCAGGGATGCGCAATCTTCAGAGTTATCCGAGCGCCGGCCAAATGATGATGATAAGCGTACCGGCCAGGGTGAGCAGAACGTTAGCGATAGCGTAAGTCCCCGCGTAGCCTAATGCCGGAATATTACTGCGTGCGGTATCGCTGATGATTTCCATTGCAGGTGCGCAGGTGCGCGCGCCCATCATCGCACCGAAAAGCATCGCGCGGTTCATCCGCAGCACGTACGCGCCAAACAGGAAGCAGATCACCACAGGTAACAGGCTGACAATTAAACCGGCAACCAGCATCTGCCAGCCAACCGCGCCAAGACTGTGTCCAATGCCGCTGCCCGCGCTTAACCCCACGCCCGCCATAAATACCATCAGGCCGAACTCTTTGACCATATTCAACGCCCCCTGCGGGATGTAGCCAAACGTCGGGTGGTTCGCCCGCAGGAAGCCGAGCATGATACCGGCGAACAGCAGTCCGGCGGCGTTTCCGACTCCGAAACTAAAGTTACTGAACTGGAACGTGATCATCCCAATCATCAGGCCGACAATGAAAAAGGCGCAGAAAGCCAGCAGGTCCGTCACCTGGCTGTGGATGGAGATAAATCCAATGCGGTCTGCCACTGTTTTTACGCGTCGCGCATCGCCGCTCACCTGGAGCACATCGCCTTTGTTTAATACCACATTGTCATCAATAGGCATTTCAATCTGGCTGCGGATCACGCGGTTCAGGAAACAGCCATGATCGGTGAGTTTAAGCTGCGCCAGACGACGACCGACGGCATTGTGGTTTTTCACCACGATCTCTTCGGTGACGATACGCATGTCGAGCAAATCACGGTCGAAAACTTCTTTACCGTTACGGAAGCTGGGGTCGAGGCGGGCATGGGCGTCCGGGTAGCCAACCAGAGCAATATCGTCACCCATCTGCAGCACCGCATCGCCGTCCGGGTTTGCCAGAATCCCGTTACGACGGATACGTTCGATATAGCAACCGGTCTGACGATAGATACCTAACTCGCGCAGGTTTTTACCGTCGGCCCAGGCCACCAGCTCAGGGCCGACGCGATAGGCGCGGATCACGGGTAAATAGACTTTGCGTTTAATGTCCGTATCCAGACCGCGCTCGCGGGCAATTTGCTGCGCGCTGGTCTGTAAATCCTGGTGCTGCAATTTTGGCAAGTATCGGGCGGCAACGATCAGACTGACCAGCCCAATTAAATAGGTGAGGGCGTAGCCCAGGCTGAGGTGATCGAGTGCCAGAGAAAGCTGGTTCCCGGCCATCCCCGAGTGTCGCAAGGTATCGCCTGCACCCACCAGAACAGGGGTTGAGGTCATCGAGCCCGCAAGCATCCCCGCCGTTAAGCCGATATCCCAGCCAAAGAGTTTGCCCAAGCCGAGAGCAATCACCAGCGCGCTACCGACCATCACCAGCGCCAGCATCAGATAATTTTTGCCGTCGCGAAAGAAAATTGAAAAAAAGTTTGGACCTGCTTCCACGCCAACACAAAAAATAAACAGCATAAAACCTAAGTTGAGCGCATCCGTGTTAATGCTGAAATGTTGTTGACCTAATAATAATGAGACGACTAAAACGCCAATGGAATTACCAAGTTGAACTGAACCCAGGCGTAATTTACCCAGACACAGACCCAGTGCCAGTACAACAAATAATAACAGGATGTAATTCCCGTTTAACAAATCTGCGACGTTTATATTCACGGAGGCTAACTTCTTGTTTACCGTTAAGCTGTTGAAAGGATGGGGTATTTAGGCTACTGTTTTATCCTGTGTGCGAAAGGCGATTGCCCCTTCTACACACGCAAAATATATCCCACGGAACAATAACTGGCCGATAGTCTAATCGCATTGGATATCGAGAGCCAGTAAAGATCGCGTCACAACGTATGTGCTTTGGCATGGAATGCCACATTGCTTTATCTGACTGGGCGCCCTTTGGCGATTGTGTATTCGATAGAGATGAAGTCAGGAGGATTTTTTGAACATCAAACGAAACTGGGCAGGCATGATCTGCTGTTTCTTATTATTTACGGTGGTCTGCCTTGTGCTGGCTTTCAAGGTAAAAGGCGCATTTCGCGCATCTGGTCATCCTGAACTGGGGCTGCTCTTTTTTATCTTACCCGGCATTGTGGCGAGTTTTATCTCGCGCGGGGGAGAAGTGATCAAACCGTTGATTGGCGCGATGCTGGCAGCACCGTTATGTTTGCTGGTCATGCGGTTGGTCTTTGTGCCGTCGCGTTCGTTCTGGCAAGAGCTGGCATGGCTACTGAGCGGGATCTTCTGGTGCGCGCTGGGCGCGTTATGCTTTATGTTCGTGCGCAGTCTGATTCACCGGCGACGTCACAAATAAAAACGCCCTCCGAAGAGGGCGCTAAAGCATCACTGGGCAGCAAACAGACCCAGGTTTTCTTTCGCATAGGCTTCAAAATCGGTAAAGCCGCCGATGTGCGTCTGATCGAGGAAAATCTGCGGTACGGTTTCAACCGGTTTACCCACGGTTTTTTCCAGGTCCGCTTTGCTGATGCCTTCGGCGTGAATATCCACATAGCGGAAGTTAAAGTCGTCACGCTCGGCAGTCAGTTTTTCTGCCAGTTCTTTAGCGCGTACGCAGTATGGGCAACCCGGGCGTCCAAAAATTACTGCAAACATTTCTCTCTCCTTAAACCTAAGCCTGTCGGCGAATACGGCTATAGTGCACGATAACCTGTCCTCATGAAAAGCAGGTTTTACCTGTCGCTTTAATAACTTTACCCATCATACGGTACATCGCTCACTTCTCACTCGCTGGACGAAGCATTCATAATATCAGGCTATGTTTCGCCAATTACAGGCCGCGTATCTTTGCCTATACTGGCTGCCTGACCGTAAAAAGAGAAATGAAGAGAGACGAGATGACGCCGACGATTGATGTAATACGTTCCCACCGTTCTGTTCGCCAGTTTACCGATCGGCCGATTACGGATGCAGAGCGGGAGGCCATTGTGGCGAGTGCCCAGGCAACCTCCAGCTCCAGCTTTTTGCAATGCAGTTCGATCATTCGTATCACCGATCCGGCACTGCGTGAGCAACTGGTCACGCTGACGGGCGGCCAAAAGCATGTGGCTCAGGCGGCTGAGTTTTGGGTGTTTTGTGCTGATTTCAACCGTCACCTGCAGATTTGCCCGGATGCGCAGCTTGGTCTGGCGGAGCAACTGCTGTTGGGCGTGGTTGATACCGCGCTGATGGCACAAAACGCGCTGACAGCAGCAGAGTCATTAGGGTTAGGCGGTGTCTATATCGGCGGTATTCGCAACAGTATTGACGCAGTGACCGAGCTTCTGCAGTTACCAAAACATGTTCTCCCGCTGTTTGGCCTGTGCCTCGGCTGGCCGGCGGACAACCCGGACAGCAAACCGCGTCTGCCAGCCGCGTTAGTGATGCACGAAAATCGCTATCAACCGATGGATAAAGAGATTCTGGCGCAATACGACGAAGAGATGGCGAACTACTATCTGTCGCGCGCCAGCAATAATCGTCGCGATACCTGGAGCGATCATATCCGCCGCACCATCATCAAAGAAAATCGCCCGTTTATTCTCGACTATTTGCATAAACAGGGCTGGGCTGTGCGATAAGCCCATTCATCCTGCGCCAGCCTGCGTGTATGATACGCAGGCTTTTATCGAGTCTTTAGAGAGGTGCAGGGTGAAAATTGCCATTTTGTCCCGGGATGGAACGCTCTATTCGTGTAAACGTCTGCTTGAAGCCGCCAACAAGCGTGGCCATCTGGTTGAGATCCTCGATCCGCTGTCCTGCTATATGAACATCAGCCCGGCGGCGTCCTCTATTCATTATAAAGGCCGCCATCTGCCGCATTTTGACGCAGTGATCCCCCGCATTGGTTCGCAAATTACCTTCTACGGCACTGCCGCCTTACGTCAGTTTGAAATGCTCGGCAGTTACCCCCTGAATGAATCCGTTGCGATTACGCGCGCCCGCGATAAGTTGCGCTCTCTGCAATTGCTGGCCCGTCAGGGGATCGATCTGCCCATTACGGGCATTGCACACTCTCCTGATGACACCAGCGATCTCATCGACATGGTGGGCGGCGCGCCACTGGTGGTGAAACTGGTTGAGGGTACGCAAGGGATTGGTGTGGTGCTGGCCGAAACCCGCCAGGCCGCGGAGAGTGTCATCGACGCCTTTCGCGGTTTGAATGCGCATATTCTGGTGCAGGAATATATCGAAGAGGCAAAAGGGCGGGATATTCGCTGTCTGGTGGTGGGTGACGAAGTGGTTGCGGCCATTGAACGCCAGGCCAAAGAGGGGGATTTCCGTTCTAATTTGCATCGCGGCGGCGTGGCACGGGTGGCGAATATCACCGAGCGTGAACGGGAAATTGCCATTAAAGCCGCGCAGACGCTTGGGCTGGATATTGCGGGCGTCGATATTCTGCGCGCCAGGCGCGGGCCGCTGGTGATGGAAGTGAATTCGTCACCCGGTCTCGAAGGCATTGAGAAAACCACGGGTGTGGATATCGCAGGTAAAATGATTTCGTGGATTGAACGCCATGCCACGCCAGGCTTCTGCCTTAAAACGGGTGGTTAGCGGCATATTTTTTGCGTACCCTAGATGAAGTTTTTTCTTAAGAGGCTGCACTGCTATGGATTTACAGGTCGTTCCCACGCTGGATACGTTACGTCATTGGCTCGACGATGCAGGTATCACCTATTTTGAGTGTGATTCTTGCCAGGCGTTGCACCTGCCACACATGCAAAACTTCGACGGCGTGTTCGATGCCAAAATCGATCTGATCAACGACGTTATCCTCTTCTCCGCGCTGGCGGAGGTGAAACCCTCGGCGTTGCTGGCGCTGGCCTCCGATTTGTCGGCGATCAATGCCAGTTCTTTGACGGTGAAAGCATTTCTCGACATACAGGATGATAATCTGCCAAAACTGGTGGTTTGCCAGTCTTTATTCGCCGGAGCCGGGCTGTCATTTAAACAGTTTTCCTGGTTTATGCGCATGAGCGAAGAGCAGATCTCCATGGTGATGCTGGAAGCCAGCTCACATCATCTGCTCTTTACCACCGACGAGGAGATGGAGAATAACGATTCACGCGATACGTTTCTCCACTAAGACTCCCCCGCCCTTAACGCAGTCGCTGCCATGGCGGCTGCATTACACCACTTTTTCTGCTGTCATTAACCTTTCTTTAAAGAATTATTCACCTCCTCTCGCGCCGTTTCGGCTTATCACATAGACAGATCCTGCATAAAAAATTGATAAAAGGCGTTTTTTAATCTGGGCTATAGCCTGGGGCACGGGCTACAGTTATTCTTGCGGAGCTTAAAAAAGCGAGCAAAAACTGCCAGAAGATTTTTTCTTTTGCGGCAGGCAGAGCGACAAAATATGCATGATTCTTGCATACCACCAATTGCATGGTTTTAGTTCGTTTGTTAACAACAGTTAACGAGCTTTCATAAGGAATAACGATATGATCGCCTTAAATAAAAAATGGTTATCGGGTCTGGTTGCGGGTGCTCTGATGGCTGTCTCTGCCGGCACGCTCGCTGCGGAACAAAAAACGCTGCATATCTATAACTGGTCTGATTATATTGCGCCGGATACGGTCGCGAATTTTGAAAAAGAGACCGGGATTAAAGTGGTTTACGATGTCTTTGACTCTAACGAAGTGCTGGAAGGCAAGCTGATGGCGGGGAGTACCGGCTTTGACCTGGTGGTTCCGTCTGCCAGTTTCCTTGAGCGCCAGTTAACCGCAGGCGTTTTTCAGCCGCTGGATAAAAGCAAACTCCCTAACTGGAAAAACCTCGATCCCGAACTGCTGAAACTGATCGCCAAACACGATCCGGAAAATAAATTCGCCATGCCGTATATGTGGGCGACCACGGGTATTGGCTATAACGTCGATAAAGTGAAGAAAGCGCTCGGCACTGATGCGCCGGTGAACAGCTGGGATTTGGTACTGAAACCCGAAAACCTCGAAAAACTGAAAAGCTGCGGCGTCTCCTTCCTCGATGCCCCGGAGGAAATCTTCGCCACCGTGCTGAACTACTTGGGTAAAGATCCGAACAGCACCAAAGCGGATGATTACACCGGCCCGGCGACCGATCTGCTGCTGAAGCTGCGTCCGAACATTCGTTACTTCCACTCCTCGCAGTACATCAACGATCTGGCCAACGGCGATATTTGCGTGGCGATTGGCTGGGCGGGTGACGTGTGGCAAGCGGCGAACCGCGCCAAAGAGGCGAAGAATGGGGTGAATATCTCTTACTCCATTCCGAAAGAGGGCGCGATGGCGTTCTTCGACGTCTTTGCAATGCCTGCGGATGCCAAAAATAAGGATGAAGCCTATCAGTTCCTGAACTATCTGCTGCGTCCGGACGTTATTGCTCATATCTCCGATCACGTCTTCTACGCCAACGCCAACAAAGAAGCGACGCCGCTGGTGAGCGCGGAAGTACGCGACAATCCGGGAATTTATCCACCGGCAGACGTGCGCGCCAAAATGTTCACGCTGAAAGTGCAGGATCCGAAAATCGACCGCGTGCGTACCCGCGCATGGACGAAGGTGAAAAGCGGTAAATAATCGCATTTTGTCGTCCCGGGCGGCATCGCTCGGCCCGGGAACAGGCGCACTGTTACGGTGCGCCTGCACCAGTTTTGATTTATGCCGGAGAGCACCCCGTGAACGAAACGATCCCCCGCCCGCAGGCGAAAACCCGTAAAGCGCTTACCCCGCTTCTTGAAGTCCGTAACCTGACCAAATCTTTCGACGGCCAGCACGCCGTGGACGATGTCAGCCTGACGATTTATAAAGGCGAAATTTTTGCCCTGCTTGGCGCATCGGGCTGCGGTAAATCCACGCTGCTGCGCATGCTTGCGGGTTTTGAACAACCGACCTCCGGGCAAATTATGCTCGATGGTGTCGACCTGTCGCGCGTTCCGCCCTATGAACGTCCGATCAATATGATGTTTCAGTCCTATGCCCTGTTCCCGCATATGACGGTGGAGCAGAACATTGCGTTTGGCCTGAAACAGGACAAATTGCCGAAAGCGGAAATCAACGCCCGCGTGGCCGAAATGCTGAGTCTGGTGCACATGCAGGAGTTCGCGAAGCGCAAACCGCATCAGCTCTCTGGCGGTCAGCGTCAGCGTGTGGCACTGGCGCGAAGCCTCGCTAAACGCCCGAAACTGCTGTTACTCGACGAGCCAATGGGGGCGCTGGATAAAAAACTGCGCGACCGCATGCAGCTTGAAGTGGTGGATATCCTGGAGCGCGTGGGCGCCACCTGTGTGATGGTGACGCACGATCAGGAAGAAGCCATGACGATGGCCGGCCGTATTGCGATCATGAACCGCGGAAAGTTCGTGCAAATCGGCGAGCCGGAGGAGATCTACGAGCATCCGACCACGCGTTACAGCGCCGAGTTTATCGGCTCCGTTAACGTGTTCGAAGGGCTGCTGAAAGATCGTCAAGAGGATGGCCTGGTGATTGAATCGCCGGGGCTGGTGCATCCGTTGAAGGTCGATCCCGATGCGTCGGTGATGGATAACGTGCCCGTCTATGTGGCGCTGCGTCCGGAAAAAATCATGCTCTGTGAGGAGCCGCCAGCCGATGGTTATAACTTTGCTGTCGGAGAAGTGGTGCATATTGCCTACCTGGGCGATCTCTCCATTTATCACGTTCGACTCAAAAGCGGGCAGATGATTAGCGCCCAGTTGCAGAATGAACACCGCTACCGTAAAGGACTGCCGACCTGGGGCGACGAAGTGCGCCTGTGCTGGGATGCGGACAGCTGCGTCGTGCTGACGGTATAGGGAGGGGCCATGAGTACACTTGAACCACCGGTACGAGAGCCCAAAACGGGCGGATTTGCGCAGTGGCTGGCGCGAATGCAGCTGGCGCATGGTCGCAAGCTGGTGATTGCCTTGCCTTATGTGTGGCTGATCCTGCTGTTCCTGCTGCCGTTTTTGATCGTTTTCAAAATCAGCCTCGCCGAAATGGCGCGCGCCATTCCGCCTTATACCAATCTGATGGAGTGGGCAGATGGCCAACTGTCGATAGTGCTGAATCTCGGCAATTATCTGCAGTTAACCGACGATCCACTCTATTTCGAAGCCTATTTGCAGTCGTTGCAGGTAGCAGCTATCTCAACTCTCTGTTGTCTGGCGATGGGGTATCCGCTCGCATGGGCCGTGGCGCATAGTAAACCGTCCACGCGCAATATTTTGCTGCTGCTGGTGATTTTACCGTCCTGGACCTCGTTCCTGATCCGCGTCTATGCGTGGATGGGGATCCTGAAAAACAACGGGGTGCTGAATAACTTTTTGATGTGGCTGGGGGTTATCGACCAGCCGCTGACCATCCTGCACACCAATCTGGCGGTGTATATCGGGATTGTGTATGCCTATCTGCCGTTTATGGTTCTGCCCATTTATACCGCGCTGACGCGCATTGATTACTCGCTGGTGGAAGCGTCGCTGGATCTCGGAGCACGCCCGCTGAAAACGTTCTTTAGCGTGATTGTTCCCCTGACCAAAGGCGGAATTATTGCCGGTTCGATGCTGGTGTTTATTCCGGCGGTGGGGGAGTTCGTGATCCCGGAACTGCTCGGGGGGCCGGACAGCATCATGATTGGCCGCGTACTGTGGCAGGAATTCTTCAATAACCGCGACTGGCCGGTGGCCTCGGCGGTGGCGATTGTGATGTTGTTGCTGCTGATCGTGCCGATCATGTGGTTCCATAAACATCAGCAAAAACAGATGGGAGATCACGGATGAACAATTTACCGGTAGTGCGCTCCCCGTGGCGAATCCTGATTCTGGTGCTTGGGTTTACCTTCCTCTACGCACCCATGCTGATGCTGGTGATCTATTCGTTCAACAGCTCGAAGCTGGTGACGGTATGGGCGGGCTGGTCTACGCGCTGGTATGGTGAGTTGTTCCGTGATGACGCGATGATGAGTGCGGTCGGCCTGAGTCTGACGATTGCAGCCTGCGCCGCCACGATGGCTTCTGTTCTGGGGACCATTGCGGCGATGGTGATGGTGCGTTTTGGCCGTTTCCGTGGGGCAAACGGCTTTGCCTTTATGATCACCGCGCCGCTGGTGATGCCGGATGTGATCACCGGTTTGTCGCTGCTGCTGCTGTTTGTCGCGCTGGCGCATGCCATTGGCTGGCCCGCGGATCGCGGAATGCTGACCATCTGGCTGGCGCATGTGACTTTCTGTACCGCGTATGTGGCAGTGGTGATTTCGTCGCGTTTGCGCGAGCTGGATCACTCCATCGAAGAGGCGGCGATGGATCTCGGTGCGACGCCGCTGAAGGTGTTTTTCATCATTACGTTGCCGATGATTATGCCGGCGGTGATCTCCGGCTGGCTGCTGGCCTTTACCCTGTCGCTGGACGATCTGGTGATCGCCAGCTTCGTTTCCGGGCCGGGAGCCACCACGCTGCCGATGCTGGTCTTCTCCAGCGTGCGGATGGGGGTCAATCCTGAGATTAACGCCCTGGCATCAATCATTCTGGGCGTGGTTGGCGTTGTCGGTTTTATCGCCTGGTATCTGATGGCCCGGGCGGAAAAACAGCGTGTGCGTGATATCCAGCGTGCAAGACGCGGCTGAAGCATTTAAAATTCTCAGTGAAGTGCCGCGCCTGTCGCGGCACTGTTTTTCAGGGAAGTAAAACATTGGGATTCTTTAAGAAATCACACCATTCGCATGCGCGGCTAAACGTTCCTGCCTTTGTGCAGGTGGCGGCGCTCGCCATTATTCTGATCCGCTGTCTCGATTTGGTGATGCTATTTAACATGCTCGGTATGCGGGGAATGGGAGAATTTATTCATCGCAGCGTGCAGACATGGAACCTGACGCTGGTGTTTCTGGCGAGCCTGATACTGGTGTTCGTCGAAATCTACTGCGCGTTCTCGCTGGCCAAAGGGCGCGGCTGGGCGCGCTGGCTGTATCTGCTCACCCAGCTGATTGCCACGGGCTATCTGTGGGCCGCGTCGATTGGCTATGGGTATCCTGAGTTGTTCAGTATTGCGGGTGAGTCGAAGCGGGAGATATTCCATTCGCTGGTGATGCAGAAGCTCCCGGATCTGCTGGTGCTGTTCCTGCTGTACATCCCCGCGTCCAGCCGACGCTTTTTCCGTCTGCAATAATGGTATCCAGGTCGTGCTGCTGGTGGCGTCTCCCGGACATGCCGCCTTGATGCAACCTGAATGATTTTGTGTATAATCGCAGCCCTCGCTATTCCTGAGGTTTCTCTATGCAGTGCGCACTCTATGACGCGGGTCGCTGCCGCTCCTGTCAGTGGATTGAACAGCCGGTCTCCCAACAACTTGCCGCTAAAATGGCCGATTTGCAGCAACTGCTTAGCGGGCATGCGGTAACCGAGTGGTGCGCACCTGTCAGTGGGCCAGAGCAGGGCTTTCGCAATAAAGCCAAAATGGTGGTGAGCGGCAGCGTTGAGAAACCGTTGCTGGGCATGTTGCACCGCGATGGTACGCCGGAAGATTTGACCGATTGCCCGCTTTATCCGGCCTCTTTTGAGCCGGTCTTCGCGGCGCTGAAACCGTTTATCGCCCGTGCCGGTCTGACCCCTTATAACGTTGCCCGCAAGCGCGGGGAGCTGAAATACCTGCTGTTAACCGAGAGTCAGCGCGATGGCGGCATGATGCTGCGATTTGTGCTGCGCTCCGAAGAGAAACTTGAGCAATTACGCGCCGCGCTGCCGTGGCTCAGGCAGCAGCTGCCGCAGCTGAAGGTCATTACGGCAAATATTCAGCCGGTGCATATGGCGATAATGGAAGGGGAGAAAGAGATCTTTTTCACCGATCGGCAGGCACTGGCGGAAACCTTTAATAATGTGCCGCTGTGGATCCGCCCCAAAAGCTTCTTCCAGACCAACCCGAGCGTGGCCAGTGGCCTGTACGCCACCGCCCGTGACTGGGTGCGCGCCTTGCAGGTCAATCATATGTGGGATCTGTTTTGCGGGGTGGGCGGTTTTGGTCTGCACTGCGCTACGCCGCAGATGAAGCTGACCGGCATTGAGATCTCCGCCGAGGCGATCGCCTGCGCGAAGCAGTCTGCCGCCGAATTAGGCTTGACCGATCTGCATTTCCAGGCGCTCGACTCCACGCAGTTTGCCACCGGACAGGGTAACGTGCCGGAGCTGGTGCTGGTAAACCCGCCGCGTCGCGGAATTGGCAAAGCGCTGTGCGATTACCTTAGCCAGATGGCGCCGGAGTATATTATCTATTCCAGCTGCAACGCCCGGACGATGGCGAAAGATTTCGACGATCTGCCCGGCTATCGCATTCGTCGGGTCCAGCTTTTTGATATGTTCCCGCACACCTCCCATTATGAAGTGCTGACGCTGCTGGTGAAGAGCTGAAAACGCCGGAGAAGGTATCCCGCGAATCTTAAACAAAATGTGAACTCTTCCGCGGCAGAAAATCGGGTAAGCTTTAGCGATTGAAGGTTAAAGAAGGTTAACTGATGAAGCAGATCCTGCTGGTGGAAGATGACAGCGATATCGCGTCGCTCCTGCGTCTGAATCTCGAAGATGAAGGCTACGCGATTACCCATGAAGCAGACGGCGCGCAGGCGTTGCAGTTGCTTGAACAATCCCACTGGGATGCCGTGATCCTCGATCTGATGCTGCCCAACATTGACGGCCTGGAAATTTGTCGCCGTATCCGTCAGCTCACGCGCTATCTGCCCATCATTATCATCAGTGCCCGCAGCAGTGAAACCGACCGTATCACCGGCCTGGAGACGGGTGCCGATGATTATCTGGCAAAACCCTTTTCCGTACAGGAGCTGATAGCGCGCATCAAGGCCCTGTTTCGCCGTCAGCAGGCGATGGGGCAGGCGCAGATCAGCGGAGAGATTGACGCGCATGGCCTGACGCTCGACCCGATGTCGCGCAGCGTACGCCTGCACGGCAAAGAGGTGGATCTCACTCCGCGTGAATTCGAGCTGCTGTGGTTCTTTGCCCGTCATCCCGGCGAGGTTTTCTCGCGGCTGGCGTTGCTGGAGCGAGTCTGGGGTTATCAGCATGAGGGTTACGAGCATACGGTAAATACTCACATCAACCGCCTGCGGATCAAGATAGAAAAAGACGCCGCAGAGCCGGAGATTATTCGTACCGTCTGGGGAAAGGGCTACAAATTTGCGGAGCCGGATCATGATGCGCCGGTTTAGCCTGGGCCAGCGCCTGACGCTGCTGTTTATTTTCCTGCTGATGATTTGTGCCACCGTCGCCTGCGTGGTGCAACTCTACACCAGCATGCAATACGGCAATGCGATGGTACAGCGTCTTTCAAACGGCCTGGCACAGCAGATTGTGCAGCGCGAACCTGTACTGGACGCGGACGGGCGGGTCGATCGCCAGCGCCTTAAACCGCTGTTTGATCGGCTCATGACCTTTAACCCCAGCGTCGAACTGTATGTGGTTTCACCCGATGGCGAACTGCTGGCCGATGCCGCACCGCCGGGCCATATTCTGCGGCAGAAAATTGCGATTGCGCCGCTACAAACGTTCCTGAGCGGCGAAACATGGCCGGTGTATGGCGACGATCCGCGCAGTCTGGATAAACAGAAAGTGTTTAGCGTCACTCCGCTGAGACAGGGCGGCGAACTGCGCGGTTATTTATACATTATTCTGCAAGGCGAAGAGTTTAACGCGCTGGCTGAAATGGCGTGGCATAAGGCGCTTTGGAGCACGGCGATGTGGTCGCTGTTGCTGGTGGCGACTTTCGCGCTGCTGGCGGGGTTGCTGGTCTGGTACTGGGTGACGAGGCCGGTGAAACGTCTGACGGCGGAAGTCTCCGGACTGGGACCGGACAGTATCAGTGCCATCAAACAGTTAGCGGCGCAAACGCCCGACCCTGTCACGGGGGATGAGGTTACGCAGTTGCGTAATACCTTTATCGAGCTGGCGCGGCAGATCATCTCTCAGTGGGATCAGCTCGCCGACAGCGACCGTCAGCGCCGCGAATTTATCGCCAATATCTCCCATGATTTGCGCACGCCGCTGACGTCGTTGCTGGGATATCTGGAAACGCTGTCGATGAAATCCTCCACTCTGACGGCCGAGCAAAATCAGCAGTACCTGGCCACCGCCCTGCGACAGGGGCAGAAGGTTCGCCATCTCTCCCAGCAGCTTTTCGAGCTGGCGCGTCTTGAACACGGTGGGATCAAGCCGCAGCGTGAACGCTTTGCGATGGGGGAGCTGATCTCTGACGTGGCGCAGAAGTTCGAGCTGACCGCTCAGACGCGCCAGCTTCGGCTGCATATCGACGTGCCGGGGCCGCTGCCGCAGGTGTTTGCTGACGTCTCGATGATCGAGCGGGTTGTCACCAATCTTCTGGATAACGCCGTTCGACATACGCCATCGGGAGGCGATATTCGTCTGACGGTGTGGCAGGAGAATCAGCAATTACAGGTGGAAGTATCCGACAGCGGACCGGGCATTGAGGCGTCATTGCGTGATGAGCTGTTCCAGCGGCCTTCGGCGTTGAGTCAGCAAGCATCGCGGGAAAATCGCGGCGGCCTGGGATTGTTGATTGTCAAAAGAATGCTCGAGCTGCACGGCGGTGGCATCCGGCTGATGGAGGCGGCAGGTGGGGCGCGTTTCCGCTTTTATGTGCCGCTGTAAGCTATGCCTGGCTCAGTACGGGCTTTCTGGCTGAATAATATGAAAAACGGTAACCCTAAGGTTACCGTTTTGCGTTTCTCTTATCAGCAGGCAGAACCGATTACTGCGGGAACCACTGATCGCTGATTTTCTGGTATGTGCCGTCGGCTTTGATCGCTTTCAGCGCGCCGTTCAGTTTTTCCAGAAGGGCTTTGTTATCCGGGCGAACCGCAATGCCCAGACCGGTACCGAAGTATTGCGGATCGGTCACTTTTTCGGTGGCGGTACCCAGCTGTGGGTTGGTTTTCAGCCACTCGTTGACCACCGCCGTGTCGCCAAAGACGCCGTCAATGCGGCCATTTTTCAGGTCGATGATCGCATTCTGGTAGCTATCGTAAGCCACGGTTTTCACTTCAGGATGTTTGTCCTGCAGATATTTTTGATGGGTGGTGCCGTTTTCCATCCCGATGCGTTTGCCGTTCAGCTCGCTAAAGGATTTATAGGCGTCTTTTTTCGCAATCACCACCGCCGAGTTGGCATAGTACGGATCGGTGAAAGAGACCTGCTTGCTACGCTCTGGCGTGATGTCCATACCGGAAATCACGGCATCATATTTTTTGAATTTCAGCGACGGGATCAGGCTGTCGAAGGCGTGGTTGGTGAAGGTGCAATCGGCCTGCATCTGTTTGCACAGGGCTTTTGCCAGGTCGATATCAAAACCCACGATCTGGTTGCTGGCATCCAGCGATTCGAACGGCGGATAAGTGGCAGAAACACCGAAGCTGATTTTATCTGCCGCTGATGCGCCAGCGGCGAAAGTTGCCAGTAATGCAGCCAGAACTAACTTTTTCATTGTAATGCTCCCGTCTGTCAATCTTGTCATTATGCGCCGTGTCTCCGGCATGGAAGTACAATGCCATTTATTGAATTTATATTCAATAATTATGATTAAGTATCTTTTATGAGATAAAAAAAGACGGGCAGTTGTTAGACTTGCCCGTCTTGTTGATTCAGATTCTATGCAAAACCAGCGGTTAGTTTCTGCGCTCGAAGGCCAGCGCTTTGCTTTCGATAAGGCGCATCAGCAGCGTCAGCAGACCGTTCACCACCAGGTAAACCAGACCGGCTGCGCCAAAGACCATCACATCGTAGGTACGTCCGTACAGCAACTGGCCGTGACCCATGACTTCCATCAGGGTAATGGTGTAGGCCAGAGACGTACTCTTGAACACCAGTACCACTTCGTTGGAATACGACGAGAGCGCGCGCTTAAAGGCATACGGCAGCAGGATCGCCAGCGTGTCTTTCTTGCTCATGCCCAGCGCGCCGCAGGATTGCCACTGGCCTTCCGGAATGGCGCGGATCGCACCGTAGAACAGCTGCGTGGTGTACGCGGCACTGTTCAGAGAGAGGGCAATCAGGGCGCACAGCCACGGTTCAGAGAGCAGATGCCAGATAAGCGGATATTCCTGCAGCGACGGAAACTGGCCTGGTCCGTAGTAAATCAGGAAGATCTGCACCAGCAGCGGCGTACCGGTAAACAGCGTAATGTAAGCGCGAACGAACCACACCACCACCGGCGTTTTCAGCGTCAGAACAATGGTGAAAATGAGCGCCAGGATCAGCGCCACAATGATCGACGCGACCGTCAGCGTGAGGCTGGTATGCAGCCCTTTCATCAGCTCGGGTAAATATTCAAGCATCAGCCGGGTCTCCGTTCAAAACGCGTTGCACGCAGGTCAATACGCTTGAGAATGTACTGACTCAGCAACGTGATCACCAGGTAGATAGCCGCCGCGACGATATACCAGGTGAAGGGCTCCTGGGTGCGGGTGGCGATGCTTTTGGTTTGCAGCATTAAGTCGTTCACGCTGATCAGGCTTACCAGCGCGGTGTCTTTCAGCAGCACCAGCCACTGATTACCCAGTCCCGGCAGGGCATGACGCCACATCTGCGGCATCACCAGTCGGAAGAAGATCGCTGTTTTCGACAGACCCAGCGCCTGGCCGGATTCCCACTGCCCAACGGGCACGGCTTTTAGCGCGCCGCGCAAAGTCTGCGATGCATAGGCGGAGTAGAGCAGAGAAAGGGCAATCACGCCGCACAGGAACGGGCTGACATCAAAGTTTTCGATCTGCATCTGCACCGGAATCTGCGCAAAACCCAGATTGATGGTGAAGCCATCAGACAGCGTTAACAGCAGCTGCGAGGAACCGAAATAGATAAACAGGACCACCAGGATTTCCGGTAGCCCTCGCAATACGGTCACCAGAGCCGAGCCGATCCACGCGACAGGGCGCCACTTAGCTGATTCCCACACCGCAAAGATCATTGCCAGCACCAGGCCGATAATGAGCGCACAAACGGCAAGGCCGACGGTCATCCCGGCGGCGCTTGCTAAAGGAAAAATTTCGTTCATCAGATCTTACTTCTGGAACCATTTGGCGTAGATGGTTTCGTAGGTGCCGTCTTTTTTCACTTTTTCCAGAGCGGCATTGAATTTCTGTTGCAGGTCAGTGTTGCCCTGACGAACAGCAATCCCAAGGCCAGTACCAAAGTAATCTTTATCCGTCACTTTATCGCCCACGGCAGCCAGTTTATCGTTGGCTTTCAGCCATTCAGTGACCACAGCGGTATCGCCAAAGACCGCGTCGATACGACCGTTCTGCAGATCCAGCTTCGCATTTTGATAGCTGTCGTAAGGAACGGTGGTGATTTCCGGATGTTTATCCATGATGAATTTCTGGTGTGTGGTGCCGTTCTGTACGCCGACTTTCTTGCCTTTCAGCAGATCAACAGAAGCGAATTTACCTTTCTGCCCGATGAACAGCGCGGAGTTGTCATAGTAAGGCGTGGAGAACAGCACCTGTTTTTCACGCTCAGGGGTGATGTCCATACCGGCCATTACCGCGTCGATACGACGGAATTTCAGGCTTGGGATCAGGCTGTCAAAAGACTGATTTGCAAAGGTGCAGGTCGCGTCGATCTCTTTGCACAGCGCATTGGCCAGATCCACATCGAAGCCCACAATTTTATTATTGGCATCAATGGATTCAAACGGAGGATAAGAGGCTTCAGTAGCAAAACGAATCGTCTGTGCTGCGGTAGCGGAAAGGCTGACGCTGGCAAGCAGCGCGGCTATCAGTACTTTTTTCATTGTCATTTTCCCTAACACATCAGTGAGATAAATAGTTTTTAAACGCATCGGTTTGCGGGGCGTTAAAGCAACTGGCATCCCCTTGCTCGACGATATGGCCATTTTCCATATACACCACGCGACTGGCGGTTTTACGTGCCACTTCCACTTCGTGAGTCACGATCACCTGAGTGATATTGGTTTCAGCCAGCTCGCGAATAATGCTGACGATCTGCGCGGTGATTTCCGGATCCAGCGCAGCGGTCGGCTCATCGAACAGCAGAATCTGCGGTTCCATCATCAGCGCGCGGGCAATGGCAACGCGCTGCTGTTGACCACCGGAAAGGTGCAGCGGATAACGATCGCTGTAAGGTTTTAAGCGCAGGCGTTCCAGGAGTTTTTCGGCACGCGCCAGCGCTTGATCTTTGCTTAATCCCAGCACACGGCAGGGGGCTTCAATCAGGTTTTGCTGCACGGTGAGGTGCGGCCAGAGATTATATTGCTGAAAGACCATGCCGACATTTTGGCGCAGATCGCGAATCGCTTTATCGGACGGGGCTTTCGCGAAATCAAAATGATTTCCGGCGATATCCAGCGTACCGGAGCGCGGCATTTCAAGCAGATTGAGGACGCGCAACAGTGAGCTTTTACCTGCGCCGCTTGGGCCAAGCAAAACCAGCGTTTCGCCCTGTGGGCAGTTCAGCGTGATGTCGAACAGCGCCTGGTGTGCGCCGTAGAAGCAGTTAATGCCGTTTAGTTGAATACTCATCGGGGCAGTCTTTACTCATCCAGGCAATCTATAGCAATTGAGGCCGCAGATAGTACCGTTGACAGAATAGTTATGCAATATTTATGCGTTAAAAGTTAAATATAAACCGTATTCATGTTTAAACATAGCACAAAATAGCGAAGGGCAATGGGGACGAGAATAAATGTCGGCATTCCTCAAGAAATGCCGGACATTTTACGGGGGTTACGACTTTGGCCTAGCGATTTTCTATCGACTGGCGCAGCGTGCCAGCAGGCGCATGCACGTTGCCGCCGAGGTAACGCACGTCATCGATCGCCCAGCACTGGCCTTCACGAATCATCAGCACTTCATCCTGCCAGGACTGGCTGCCCTGGGTCAGTTTCACCCGTAGCGGAATGTTGCGCGCGTCGGTATTCGGGATGGTTGATGCGCTGCTGACTTCTGCGCGGTCAGCCGGCGTGGTACGACTGGAGAACGGATCGGATTTAAGCAGGGCATTGTGCTGTGGTTCGCGGGCCGCATCGTTGAGCCTTTTCGCCAGATTATCGCTGAGATAAGGGCGCAGCGCGGTGATATCGCCGTTGCGGTGCGAAATGCGGTAATCATAAAATTGTTGAGCCACGGCGTCCGGGCCGCCTGCTATGCAAGGGCCGCTGCGAGTCCCGATATCTTTAAATGCCGGTGTGACCGTCGTGGTGCAGGCGCTGAGCAGCAGCGCGCACGGCACGAAAAGTGCCAAAGCAGAATAGCGCATGTTGATTTCCTTAATGATTAACTATCCTTTCAATAATAGCGTAACGAACCGATAATGCTGTGCTAAGGCATTGAACGCTAAAGCAGGAGATAAAAGATGCAATTTTCTACCACCCCAACCCTGGAAGGCCAGCCGATTGTTGAGTATTGCGGCGTCGTGACCGGTGAGGCGATCCTGGGTGCGAACATCTTCCGCGACTTTTTTGCCGGGATCCGCGATATCGTCGGCGGACGTTCCGGCGCGTACGAAAAAGAGCTGCGTAAGGCGCGTGAAATCGCGTTTAAAGAGCTGGGCGAACAAGCCAAGGCGCTGGGTGCAGATGCCGTCGTAGGTATTGATATTGATTACGAAACGGTAGGGAAAGATGCCAGCATGCTGATGGTGAGCGTCAGCGGTACAGCGGTGAAAACGCGTCGATGAAGCGGCTGTTGTCCACCGCCCTGCTGGCGATGCTGCTGGCGGGGTGTGCCACCGAAAAGGGCATTGTCGATAAAGGCGCCTATGAGCTGGATACCCGGCATCAGGCGCAGGCGGCCTATCCGCGTATCAAAGTGCTGGTGATTCACTATACCGCTGACGATTTTGACAGCTCGCTGGCGACGCTGACCGATAAAAACGTCAGCTCGCACTACCTGATCCCGGCCAAACCTCCTGCATCCGACGGCAAACCGCGGATCTGGCAGCTGGTGCCGGAAAAAGATTTAGCCTGGCATGCGGGCATCAGCTACTGGCGCGGAGCGACGCGTATCAACGACACCTCGATAGGCATAGAACTGGAGAACCGGGGCTGGCAGAAAACGGCTGGCGTGAAGCAGTTTGTTCCCTTTGAACCGGCGCAGATTGCCGCGCTGATCCCCCTCGCCAAAGACATTATTGCTCGCTATGACATTAAGCCGCAGAACGTCGTGGCCCATGCCGAT
Source organism: Lelliottia sp. CFBP8978 (assembly GCF_034046055.2). Classification (NCBI taxonomy): domain Bacteria; kingdom Pseudomonadati; phylum Pseudomonadota; class Gammaproteobacteria; order Enterobacterales; family Enterobacteriaceae; genus Lelliottia; species Lelliottia sp. CFBP8978. The sequence continues at coordinate 1,505,601 of NZ_CM188253.1, forward strand.
ATTGCGCCGCAGCGCAAAGACGATCCCGGTCCGCTGTTTCCGTGGCAGGCGCTGGCCGAGCAGGGGATAGGCGCATGGCCGGATCCCGCGCGGGTGGCGTTTTATCTTAACGGGCAGTTCGCTTATCAAAGCGTAGAGACAGCGGCATTGCTGGATGTGCTGGCGCGCTACGGTTACGACGTGCCGGAAAACAGTACGGCAGCGCAACAAAAACGCGTCATCATGGCATTCCAGATGCATTACCGTCCCCGGGTCTGGAACGGTATCGCTGATGCGGAAACGATGGCGATCGCCCAGGCCCTGTTGGAGAAATACGGGCAGGGGTGAGGGCGGGCAGAACGGTGGGGTTAACGATGCAGTTTGCCGTGATCCCGTAGCCACGCGGCGGTGCGCACAATTCCGTCTTCCAGCGTGACGATCGGTTTGTAGCCCAGCTCATTTTCAGCGCGCGTGGTATCCAGCGTAAAATCAAAATTAAGCTTCGATACCCCGTAGTGCGTCAATGCCGGTTCTTTGGCCGATTTATTGCCAAAGCGCTCCATGCTGCGGGCAATCATGTCCAGCATCGGGTACGGCACCGAGCGGATCCGACAGTGAATATTCAGCTCATCAATCAGCCGCTGCACAATATTGCGCAGCATTTGCGGCTCGCCGTTGGTGATGTTATATGCGCGGCCAGACGCCAGATGGTCGCAGTGCGGCTGGCTCGCCAGCCACATGGCATGCACGGCGTTCTCGTAGTAAGTCATATCCACCAGCGCATCGCCACCGCGCGGCAACAGCACGCTGCCGTAATGGTGCATCATCTGCGCCAGTCGCGGAATAAAGACTTTATCGTGCGGGCCAAACAGGCTTTGCGGGCGCAGAATCGTAAAGCGGGTATGCGGATTCGACTGGGCCAGCAGATCGATCACCTCTTCGCTGGCGGCTTTGCTGCGAGCAAACTCGCAGGCGAAACGCGCCGGGCGGAAATCTTCCTGGATATCACGATGATGGTGATAGTCAAAATAGAGCGACGGGGAGGAGATATGAACGAAATTTCTTACGCCCCATGCGACGGCCCATTCGCCGAGACGGCGGGTGGCGCGGACGTTGGCGAGGTCAAACGCTTCCTGGGTGCCCCAGGGAGAGGTAAAACTGGAGCAGTGCCACAGCGTGTCAATTCCGGCGAGCATCACTTTGGCCTGTGATGAAACCAGTTCCGTCAGGTCGGCGTGGATAAATTCAGCACCCATTTTTTGCAGGAGCTTGCCCATCGCTTCGTTGCGACCGGTCGCTCTGACGCTGATGCCTTTGTTGCGCAGAAACTCGACCGCATTTCGGCCTAAGCCGCTGGTGGCGCCGGTAACCAGTACCTTCATATCAATCCACTGTGTTGAAAAGAATTTCGTGCGCATTCTTCCGTGAATTACGCCACGATGCAATGGGAAAGGAGTAAGAATCAGCGTTTAAATGAGATTTTTTCTGTGATGTGTTCCGCAAGCTGCGCAATCCGTTTTGCCATACCGCGAAAGATAAACAGATGTGCCGGGATCATCAGCAGCCAGTAAAACAGCCCTGGCATTCCGTGAGGATGCCACCAGGCGCGGACGTCCAGTTCACGGTGATCGCCTTTGTCTTTAAGAGTAAAGCACAGTCGGCCCAGGCCGGGCGCTTTCATACCAAACAGCAGAGCCAGCTGTTTTTCCGGCTCGACGATGATGACTTTCCAGCTATCAACGGTGTCGCCGGTTTGCAGCCACGGATGCGCCGGGCGACCTTTTGCCAGTTTATGCCCCACCAGCAGATCGAGCATGCCGCGCGTTTGCCAGAGAAGATTGCCGAAGAAATAACGTTCTTTGCCGCCAATCTGGTTGATCACCTGCCACAGCGCCTGCAGGCTGGCGTCCGTTTTGACGGTGTAGCCAGCCTGTTTGGGGTAAAACCCGTATTCCGGCCGCCAGCGGGCAAAGGCCTGTGCGTCGTAACCCCAGTCGCTGGAGTGCATCAGCTTCTCTTCTTCTTTTAGCGTGAGGCGCACGGCGTCGTCAAAACGCATCAGCGTCTGCGGTATCAGCGCGCGTAGCTCGCGGTCATCTGCCAGCAGATCGTGCTTCAGCCCCTGGATCAATGCTTTTGCCGTCGTCGGGGGAACCGAGGTGATGACGTTTAAAAACCACACCGAGATCCAACGGGTCGGGAAGGGGATGGGTATCAGCCACCGTCGGCGACCGCTGACCGTCATAAAATGTTCAAATTGTTCCTGGTAGCTCAACACTTCCGGCCCAGCGGCTTCCAGCACGCGATGGTTGTCAGCCGGATGATTCAGCAGTTCGACCAGATAGTGCAGCAGATTCTGCAGTGCAATCGGCGTGGTGCGCGACCGGACCCAGCGCGGCGGCGTCAGCACCGGCAGGTTATAAACCATATCGCGCATCACTTCGAAGGCAGCGGAACCGGCGCCGACGATGATCCCCGCGCGCAGTTCGGTGAGCGGAATATTGGCGCTTCGCAGCGTTTCAGCCGTGAGCTGACGCGCGCGCAGGTGGTCGGACTGTTCGTGTTCTGGAGCCTGTAATGAGCTTAAGAAAATCACCTGTTTGACCGGCGTTTCGAGCAGCGCATCGCGGACGTTCATCGCCACCTGGCGCTCATGAGCGATAAAATCACCGCCTTCGCCCATGCTATGCACCAGATAATAGAGCGTATCCACGCCTTCCAGCAGCGCTGACAGCTCTTTTGGCCAGTTGAGATCAATCGTATGACAGGTGACGTTAGGCAGATTCAGCTTCTCTAGCCGTTCGGTATTACGTGCCGCCGCCAGCACCTGATGTCCGTGCTGGCTTAATGCCGTTGTCAGATGTTGACCGATATAACCGCTGGCGCCCAACATCAGAATACGTTGCGGCACGGTGTGCTCCTTAGCGCTGTAAAAAGGCCTGCCAGTGTTTTACCACTTCAGCGAGCTGATCGCGGTTCACATCGAGATGCATCACCAGGCGGACCACCGGGGAGGCGTTGATCAACACCCCGTGGGACTTCATATGCTCACCCAGTGCGACAGCATTTTGCTCACCGACGCGCACAAACAGCATATTGGTGTCATGACGCATGACATCGGCACCGATCTCGCGCAGCTGCGTGGCCATCCATGCCGCGTTATCGTGATCGTCTTTAAGACGGGCAACGTTATTTTTTAGCGCGTACAGACCCGCCGCCGCCAGAATGCCCGCCTGGCGCATGCCGCCGCCGGTCATTTTACGCCAGCGGTTGGCGCGCTTAATGTAATCGGTGTCGCCAACCAGCAGAGAGCCGACCGGCGTGCCCAGCCCTTTGGAGAGACAAATGGTGAACGAGTCGCAATACCGGGCGATCTCTTTCAGCTCGCAGCCATATTCCACCACGGCGTTAAAAATACGCGCGCCGTCGACGTGCAGCCCCAGTTTACGTTCGCGGGTAAATTCCCATGCCGCTTTCAGGTATTCGCGTGGCAGCACTTTGCCGTTGTGGGTGTTTTCCAGACTGAGCAATCTGGTGCGGGCAAAGTGAATATCATCCACTTTGATTTTCGCCGCGACTTTATCCAGCGGCAGCGTTCCGTCGGAGGCTGCGTCGATAGGCTGGGGCTGAATACTGCCCAGCACCGCCGCGCCTCCGGCTTCATACAGATAGTTATGCGCGCCCTGGCCGACGATATACTCTTCGCCGCGCTCGCAGTGGCTGAGCAACGCCACCAGGTTCGCCTGGGTACCGGTTGGCAGGAACAGCGCCGCTTGTTTGCCGCCTAATTCGGCGGCATAGCGCTGAAGTTCATTCACGGTAGGATCATCACCGTATACATCGTCCCCGACCGGGGCGGCCATCATCTCTTCAAGCATGGCGCGGCTCGGGCGGGTTACAGTATCACTGCGCAGGTCTATCATTTCACATCCCTATAGTTTGAAAGGCGATGTGAGATGTTTTACCTGAGCCAGTTGGTTTTTGCCAGTTCCATCACTTCGTCACCCCGACCGCTGATAATCGCGCGCAGCATATAGAGGCTGAAACCTTTGGCCTGCTCAAGCTTGATCTGCGGCGGGATCGCCAGCTCTTCTTTAGCGACCACCACATCCACCAGCACCGGACCGTCGATCGAGAACGCACGCTGAAGCGCTTCGTCCACTTCTGAGGCTTTTTCCACGCGAATGCCGGTAATACCGCAGGCCTCGGCGATGCGGGCGAAGTTGGTGTCGTGCAGCTCCGTGCCGTCGGTCAGATAGCCTCCGGCTTTCATCTCCATCGCTACAAAGCCCAGCACGCTGTTGTTGAACACCACAATTTTTAGCGGCAGCTTCATCTGCACCACGGAGAGGAAATCGCCCATCAGCATGCTGAACCCGCCGTCGCCACACATGGCCACCACCTGGCGTTCCGGCGCGGTGGCTTGTGCGCCCAGCGCCTGCGGCATGGCGTTAGCCATCGAGCCGTGGTTGAACGAGCCGAGCAGGCGGCGTTTCCCGTTCATTTTCAGATAGCGGGCCGCCCAGACGGTTGGAGTACCCACGTCGCAGGTAAAAATGGCATCGTCGCTGGCGAAATGGCTGATCTGCTGCGCCAGATATTGCGGGTGAATGGCTTTTTCGCTCGGTTTTGCCAGATCGTCCAGCCCTTTGCGCGCATCGCGGTAATCGCTCAGCGCTTTGTCGAGGAACTTGCGATCGGTTTTCTCTTCCAGATGCGGGAGCAGCGCGGTAAGGGTGGATTTGATATCGCCGATCAGCGCCATATCCACTTTGCTGTGCGCGCCGATACTGCCGGGGTTGATATCGATCTGAATAATTTTCGCGTCGCTCGGGTAGAAGGCGCGATAAGGGAACTGAGTGCCGAGCAACACCAGCGTGTCGGCATTCATCATGGTGTGGAATCCGGACGAGAAGCCAATCAGTCCGGTCATCCCGACATCGTAAGGGTTATCGTATTCCACATGCTCTTTGCCGCGCAGGGCGTGAACAATCGGGGCTTTCAGCTTAGCGGCAAACTCTACCAGCTCTTTGTGCGCGCCCGCACAACCGCTGCCGCACATCAGGGCGATATTGCTGGAGTAGCGCAGCAGTTGCGCCAGCTTTTTCAGCTCCTCTTCTGCCGGCGTCACCACGGCCTGCGGCGCGTGATACCAGTGGGTGCTTGCGCCCTCCGGGGCCGCTTTCAACGCCACGTCACCGGGCAGCACCACCACCGACACGCCGCGATTAAGAATCGCTTTACGCATCGCAATCGCCAGCACCTGTGGGATTTGCTCTGGGCTGGAAACCAGCTCACAGTAGTGGCTACATTCACGGAACAGCTCCTGCGGGTGCGTCTCCTGAAAATAGCCGCTGCCGATTTCGCTTGAGGGAATATGCGCCGCAATCGCCAGTACCGGAACATGGTTGCGGTGACAGTCGAACAGACCGTTAATCAGGTGCAGGTTGCCCGGCCCACATGAACCGGCGCACACGGCCAGCTCGCCCGTCAGCTGTGCCTCTGCGCCTGCGGCAAATGCTGCCACTTCTTCATGGCGTGTGGGCATCCATTCAATGGTGCCCATCCGGTTGAGGCTGTCGCTTAAGCCGTTCAGCGAGTCGCCGGTCACTCCCCAAATGCGTTTTACCCCGGCTTGTTCCAGCGTTTTTGCAACATAAGCGGCCACAGTCTGTTTCATGGTTGTCCATCTCCGTTTTGTGATAACGCTTACAAGCTTAGAAGAAACTGGCCGTTATGCCCGTTAATTTCCCCTGATTACCAGGGAGTTTCATTGTGTAACTATTCGTCATATCCTGACAAAACCTCGGGTAAAAACAGGAATTATTTCAAATGGTTAAATCATTGTTAATCACTGTTAATAAAACGCTAATGCACGAAGATTTTGGCAAGCTGTTATTACGACTGGCTGTCGGCGGGCTGATGCTTTTTCATGGCTTGCATAAGTTGTTTGGAGGCGTTGGTTTTATCAGCGGGATGCTGGTGGCAAAAGGTTTGCCGGGATTTATCGCTTACGGCGTGCTGATCGGCGAAGTGGTTGCGCCAGTGCTGATTGTGCTGGGGATCCTCACACGTCCGGCGGCGCTGGTGCTGGCATTTACCATGGTGGTGGCGTGGCTGATGGTGGGGACGGGTAAAACCTTCGCGCTGGATGCGGTGGGGGCATGGGCAATCGAAAGCCTGGTTTACTTCTTCATCGGTGCGCTGGCCGTGGCGTTTATCGGCGCAGGGCGGTATGCGCTCGCCAACGATCCGGCGTGGAAATAAAATAAAGCCCGGTGAAACATCACCGGGCTTTTCATCAGGCCAGTACCAGGTCACCCTGCGGATGACAGGAACACGCCAGCACATAACCGTCGGCAATTTCGGCTTCCGTCAGCGTCATGGTGCTGCTGACGGTGTATTCGCCGGAAACCACTTTCGTTTTACAGCAACCGCACACGCCCGCGCGACAAGCCGCGACGACCGGAACCTTATTGCTTTCCAGCGCTTCCAGCAGCGTCGTACCGACGCGTCCGAAGAAGGTCTGCGCAGGCTGCAGTTTGGTGAATTTCACCCCGCTGGTGGCGGCTTCGGCTACAGGCGTAAAGAACTGCTCTTTAAAGAAGCGGGTGACGCCAAGCGCTCGTACCTCTTTTTCCACGATCTCCATATACGGCGCAGGGCCGCAGGTCATCACGGTACGTGAGGCGATATCCGGCACGCTTTGCAGCAGCTCGCGGCTCAGGCGACCGGCGACAAAACCAGCGGTGGCATTGTTTTCCGCCACCAGGGTCACCGGATAATCACGCCATTCGTCAGCAAAGATCACATCCTCTGGCGAACGGACGCTGAAAATCACCTGCACGTCCGCCTGCGGACGATTCTTCGCCAGCCAGCGCCGCATAGACATCACCGGCGTGACGCCACACCCGGCCGCCAGCAGCAGAAATTTATCATCTGCTTTGTCATCGCAGACGAAATCACCCTGCGCGTCGGACAGCCAGATATAGTCACCCCGTTTCACCTCGCGTGTTAGCCACTGGGAGCCAGCACCGTCATCAATGCGGCGAATGGTGAGCGTAATGTACTCGCTCACGCCCGGCGTCGATGACAGCGTGTAGGCGCGCAGGGTCTCCGCCGAGTTGCGGATGCTCACCAGCGCATACTGGCCGGCGCGGTACGGATAGTAATCATGGCATAGCAGCGACAGCGTCCACACATCAGGCGTCTCCTGATGGATGTGGTGAACCTGCATCCGCCACGGACATTGTGAGGTTGGCATCGTCATCAGTGGCTCCTTACGCGCTCAGCAGTTGCTGCATGTCTTCTTCTACGGTAGTCACAGAACGCAGGCCAAATTTCTCGTTCAGGACGGCCAGCAGATCCGGTGTCAGGAAACCTGGCGCCGTCGGGCCGGTGACGATGTTGGTCACGCCCAGGGACAGCAGCGTCAACAGGATCACAATCGCTTTTTGCTCGAACCAGGAGAGCACCAGCGACAGCGGCAGGTCGTTCACGCCACAGCCCAGTTTTTCTGCCAGAGTGACGGCGAGAATAATGGCGGAGTAGGCATCATTACACTGGCCGGCATCGACCAGACGCGGCAGGCCTTCGATATCGCCGAAGTCCAGCTTGTTGAAGCGATATTTACCGCACGCCAGAGTCAGGATCAGGCAGTCCTGCGGAACACGGGTGGCGAAGTCGGTGAAGTAATTACGTTCCCCGCGCGCGCCATCGCAACCGCCAATCAGGAAGATGTGACGCAGTTTTTCACGGCTGACGAGATCGATCAGGGAGTCCGCCGCACCCAGCAGCGTTTCGCGGCCAAAGCCCACGGTGATCAGATGTTCGATTTCGCTGAACGGGAAGCCTGCCATCTGTTGGGCCTGAGTGATAACCGGACCAAAATCATCGCCTTCAAGATGGCTCACGCCCGGCCAGCCGACGATGCTGCGCGTCCAGATACGATCGTCATACGAACCCACGGTCGGGTCGATGATGCAGTTAGAGGTCATAACAATCGGGCCCGGGAAGCGCGCGAATTCGACCTGTTGGTTCTGCCAGCCGCTGCCGTAGTTGCCGATCAGATGCTTAAATTTACGCAGCTCCGGGTAGCCGTGAGCGGGCAGCATTTCGCCGTGGGTATAGACGTTGACGCCAGTGCCTTCAGTTTGCTGCAGCAGGTTGTAGAGATCTTTCAGGTCATGACCGGAGATCAGAATACATTTGCCTGCGGTGGCTTTAACGTTGACCTGAGTTGGCGTCGGATGGCCGTAGGTGCTGGTTTCACCGGCATCCAGAATGCTCATCACCTTGAAGTTCATCTGGCCGATTTCCATCGAACACGCCAGCAGCGCGTCCATATCGGAAGGCCAGGTGCCCAGCCACGCCATGATTTTGTGGTACTGCGCGTAAATATCGTTGTCGTATTGACCGAGTACGTGGGCGTGTTCCATATAGGCCGCCGCCCCTTTCAGGCCGTACAGACACAGAAGGCGCAGGCCAAGAATGTTTTCGCCAATCGCTGCTTTATCTTTGTTCGGGGTAAATTCTGCCGCCTGACGCTGCAATTCGCCCAGATCGTCACTCACCAGCTGTAGACTGGCCATCGGATTATCCACAGCGGCGTGAGGATCCTGGCTCAGACTTTGCGCTTTCAGCGCTTCGCGCAGGGCGATAGCTTCGCGGGCGTAGCCCACAATACGCGGGGAATCGAAGTTAACGTTGGTCAGGGTCGAGAAAAATGCGCGCGGGGCAAAATTATCCACGTAGTGGTCAACAATGCCGTATTCGCGTGCTTTTGCCGCCCAGGCGGATAAACCTTGCAGGGCCGCAATCAGGAGGTCTTGCAGGTCAGACGTTTCTGCGGTTTTACCGCACATACCCTGTGCGTAAGAGCAGCCGTTCCCGGCAGGGGTACGGATGGTTTGTTCACATTGCACACAAAACATAATCACACCTGTTAAAGTTATATTTGATATACATGTTTAAGATTATGCCTGTGGATGGGGAGAGAAAAGCGCTTTTTGCCACAAAATAGAGGGTTATTGATTTAACGCAATTTTGGCGGTAGAGGTCTACCGCCAGAGAGGTATCAGGCGGAGAAAAATGCCATCAAAATCGGGACCAGCAGGCTTAAAATGAAGCCATGAACGATAGCGGCAGGAACCAGTTCAAGGCCGCCTGAACGTTGCAACACGGGCAGGGTAAAGTCCATCGACGTGGCGCCACACAGGCCGAGCGCCGTGGAGCGACTCTGACGTACCAGGCCGGGAATGAGCATAATTGCGATAAGCTCACGCCCCAAATCATTGAAGAACGCCGCGCTGCCGATGACCGGACCAAAAGACTCCGTCAGCAGAATGCCTGACAGGGAGTACCAGCCAAAACCCGATGCCATCGCCAGACCGGTTTTCAGTGGCAGATCGAGAATAAAGGCATTAATCACGCCGCCCACCAGCGAGCTGAATACCACCACCACCGCGACAATCATTCCCCGGCGATTCAGCACGATTTGTTTCAGCGTCATGCCGTTATTGCGTAACTGAATGCCGATCAGGAACAGCAGGAAGATTAAGGTGTATTCGCTGGCTTCTGTCGCGTGTTGCAGAAAATCCAGGCCCGTCAGGCCAAGCAAAAATCCGAGAACAACCACACCGCAGAGCTTTAATGATTCCAGCGCCATGGCGATGCGCGACGGGAGTTTTTCCTGCTGGTGCTGATTTTTCCACGGCAGGCTGCGTTCGAGCCAAAACAGCGCGGCGATATTACACAGCAGAATAACGACAATGGTGACCACAGAATAATGAAGAATAGAGAGTAAATTGGCGGCCAGGTTATCCAGGAACGCGAGGCTTATTCCCATGAAAAACAGGATGACGTAGACAATCCAGCTGAGAAAGCGATTAATGAGCTTTAATGCCGACTCATGACGAAGGGGAATAAGATAGCCCACTACCAACGGCAGCAGAATGATTAAGAGTCCTGAAAACATGAACAGCCGGGTCCTTTTTTGAATGTCTGAATAGCGCCACTGACACTACCCAATTCCCGCTGTACAGTCAAAGAAGCAATCAAATATGCGTTGATGCTTTATATTGTGTGCCGCCCGTAAAGAGTGGGCATAAACGAAAAACGGCAACCAGAGGTTGCCGTCGTGCGATTAATTAATCGCGTTTTTCAAGCAGGGTACGATACAACAGACCGCCGAGAATACCGCCGATAACCGGCATCACCCAGAACAGCCACAGCTGCTGAAGCGCCCAGCCACCCTGGAAGATCGCCACCGCGGTGCTACGCGCCGGGTTAACAGAGGTGTTGGTCACCGGAATGCTGATCAGGTGAATCAGGGTTAACGCCAGGCCGATAGCGACAGGGGCAAAGCCCGCTGGCGCATGTTTATCGGTTGCACCGTGAATCACCAGCAGGAAGCCTGCGGTCAGTACGATTTCAATCACAATAGCGGACAGCATGGAGAAACCACCCGGAGAGTGTTCGCCAAAACCGTTAGAGGCAAAACCGCTCGCCGCCGCGTCAAACCCAGCTTTACCGCTGGCGACAACGTACAGAACCGCAGCGGCAATAATCCCGCCAACCACCTGTGCAATAATATAGCCAATGATATCTTTTGCCGGGAAACGACCGCCCGCCCAAAGACCCAATGTCACAGCAGGGTTAAAATGACCGCCGGAAATATGGCCCACGGCATAAGCCATGGTTAATACGGTTAAACCAAACGCTAATGCCACACCCACAAAACCAATACCTAATTCCGGGAATGCTGCTGCAAGAACGGCGCTACCGCAACCACCAAACACCAGCCAGAATGTGCCAAAGCACTCTGCTGCTAATTTTCTAAACATAACCACCTCGTTAATTTCCGCGGACTTTCCTGCACACGGGCTATTTGTCGTCGAAAAGGATGACGACGCAAAGAGCCATTATTTTAAAAAGCAACAACATCGCTTCGCTACTTAAATAAATTGGGTAAATTTGATTTAAGGCAATGCGATGTCAATCCTTGTTCGAACTGGATGGAATTAAAGCATAGACCAATTCAGGTGGCGTAGTATCTTCCTCTGTTGGCTGTCTTTCAAACAAAAGTCGTGGAGTAAATTCTGATTTTTATGGCCTGTGTTCGCCTGTTCAAACAGCGGAAATGTGTCCTGTGACGATCCCTGACGCTATACTGCTGATAATATGCAGGAAAGCGTGAGTATTTTGCGGGAGGATTTATGTTTCTCGAACGTGTGGAGATCGTCGGATTTCGTGGCATTAACCGTTTATCGCTAATGCTGGAGCAGAATAATGTCCTGATTGGCGAGAATGCGTGGGGTAAATCCAGTCTGCTGGATGCCCTGACGCTGTTGCTGTCGCCTGAAGCAGACCTTTACAGCTTTGTACGGGATGATTTCTGGTTTCCACCGGGAGATGTTCTGGGGCGCGAGCACCACCTGCATATCATTCTGACCTTCCGCGAGCTTGAACCCGGACGCCATCGCGTTCGCCGCTATCGACCGCTTTCGCCCTGCTGGACGCCCTGTGATGACGGGTATCAGCGGATTTTTTACCGTCTGGAGGGCGAGCTGGCGGAGGATGAGACGGTCATGACTCTGCGCGGATTTATTGATGCTACCGGGCATCCTATTCCGCTTGATGATATCGACACCTTTGCCAGCCATCTGGTGCGCCTGATGCCGGTGCTTCGCCTGCGGGATGCGCGTTTTATACGGCGGATCCGCAACGGCGCGGTCCCCAATCTGCCCGATATTGAAGTCACCGCCCGAGAGCTGGATGTTCTGGCGCGCGAGCTGGTGGCGCGTCCGCAAAATCTGACTGACGGGCAGATTCGTCAGGGCTTGTCAGCGATGGTGCAATTGCTGGAGCACTACTTCTCCGAGCAGGGTGGCTCCCAGACTCGCCACCGGCTGATGCGCCGTCGCTCTCACGATGAACAGCGCAGCTGGCGCTATCTGGATATTATCAACCGCATGATCGATAAACCCGGCGGGCGCGCCCATCGGGTCATCTTGCTGGGGCTGTTCTCCACGCTGCTTAAGGCGAAAGGTTCTGTTCGTCTGGACCCCGATGCGCGTCCATTGCTGCTGGTGGAAGATCCTGAAACACGTCTGCATCCGATTATGCTTTCGGTGGCGTGGAATCTGTTAAATCTGCTGCCTTTGCAGCGGATCACGACCACCAATTCTGGCGAGCTGTTGTCTCTCACGCCGGTCGAATATGTCTGCCGCCTGGTCAGAGAGTCGTCCCGCGTGTCGGCGTTTCGTCTCGGGCCTGGCGGCCTAAGCGCCGAAGATGCCCGCCGTATTGCCTTTCATATCCGCTTTAACCGTGCGTCATCGCTGTTTGCCCGCTGCTGGTTGCTGGTGGAGGGAGAGACAGAAACCTGGGTGATTAACGAGCTGGCGCGCCAGTGCGGCCATCATTTCGATGCCGAAGGGATCAAGGTTATCGAGTTTGCGCAGTCGGGATTAAAACCGCTGATTAAGTTCGCGCGCCGGATGGGTATCGAATGGCACGTGCTGGTGGATGGCGACGAAGCGGGGAAAAAGTACGCCAGTACCGTGCGCGGTCTGCTGAACAACAATCGTGAAGAGGAGCGTGAGCACCTGACTGAACTCCCGGCGATGGATATGGAACACTTTATGTATCGCCAGGGTTTTGACGATGTCTTCCATCGCGTCGCGATGATCCCGCCGGGTATCCCGATGAACATGCGGCGGGTCATTGCTAAAGCCATTCATCGCTCCTCTAAGCCCGATCTGGCGATCGAAGTCGCGGCCGAGGCGGGAAGAAGGGGCGTCGAGTCGGTACCGGTGTTACTGCGAAAAATGTTTTCCCGCGTGCTATGGCTGGCACGCGGGAAGGCTGATTAACGACGCGCGGCGTGATTTACCTGCTCGATCAGGCTATCGAGCAGTTCATAGCGGCGGCGATATTCGGAGCGTTTTTTGCTGGCAATATCTTCCATTGGCTTGCGCGGCATAACCAGCGGCAGCAGGAAGTGACCTTTCGCCTCCTGTTCTCCACCCATTGAGCGCCAGAAACTGTCGTAATCGGCCAGCAATTTCCCCTCTTTCTTCTTGCGGTAGCGCCAGCTGCGATAAATATGGGTCGCGTTACTGACCGCCACTATCTGTTCTACCGGGAATGCCGCGCCCAGCGTCATGGCTGCTTCCACCAGCAGACGTTTCGGGAACAGTCCGTGACAGGCTTTGGTCGCGCCCTGGATCAATTCATGCGGAACAAAGGATTTTGCCCCCTGCAGGCCGCCAATAAACAGCGTGGTTTTTGACTCATACTGACACAGCGTGAAGGTCATCTCTGCCAGCACGGTGTTTTGATGATCGCAAAAGGCCAGCGTCGCCTCGCCCTCTTTATCGAGAAACGCATCGGCGCACAGTCGGATCGTGAACTGCTGCTCATCTTTTCCGCTCAGTGTCAGTAACGTCACCCCTTTTTTGGAAAGATATCCGTTCATTAACGTTGCCGGGAGCACCGCATTCATGGTCTGGTAGTGGTAGCCCAGTGCGTTCAGCGCTTGCTGACGATTCATATCCACAGACAACCACGGGCGATGCAAACGGCACGGTAATCCCGGCTGCACCTGCAACATCTGGATCAGCCGTGGCTGTTTTGCCAGGCTTGCAAGCAGGCGCGCGGTGCTGAACGGCGCGGCAAGCGAACGCAGCATGAATTTACGGCGGTAGGCAGGATTCTGCCAGGCAAGCCCCGGGGTAAATTCACCTGAGGCAAGGCGCTGAAAAAGCTGCCATCCAGACCTGGGCTGTAGCGTTTGAGAAGAGGGTGTATCAATGATGGAAGACATGAGCAGTCCCGGCTTTTTGATAAGAGCGTTATTTCAGCAGGGGTTTAATCAACATCACCTCAACAACCGCGCGGTGATCCTAAAAACGGGGGTTTCGTTGAGGAACAGTTTAGATAGAATTAACGTTTATCATTGCCAGAACATTTATTTGGAATATTTATGAATCTCAAGGGAAAACGCAGGAAGCTGTTTTTGCTGTTAGCCGTCATCGTGCTGGTGGGCGGATTCTGGCTGTGGCAGGTGCTGAATGCACCGGTACCGCAATACCAGACGCTGATAGTGCGACCGGGCGAGCTGCAACAAAGCGTTCTGGCAACAGGCAAGCTGGATGCGCTGCGTAAAGTTGACGTCGGTGCGCAGGTGAGTGGTCAGCTTAAAACACTGTCGGTTGAGATTGGCGACAAAGTGAAAAAAGGTCAGCTGCTGGGGGTGATCGATTCCGAGCAAGCGGAAAACCAGATTCGCGAAGTCGAAGCGACACTCATGGAATTACGCGCCCAGCGCAGCCAGGCCCAGGCGGAACGCCAGCTCGCTCAGGTCACGCTTGGACGTCAGCAGGCGCTGGCCAAAACACAGGCCGTTTCTCGTCAGGATCTGGATACGGCAACGACCGAACTGGCGGTTAAACAGGCGCAGATTGGTACGATTGACGCGCAAATTAAGCGTAATCAGGCGTCGCTCGATACCGCGAAAACCAACCTCGATTACACCCGAATTGTGGCACCGATGGCAGGCGAAGTGACGCAAATCACCACGCTGCAAGGACAGACAGTGATTGCCGCACAGCAGGCTCCGAATATTCTGACGCTGGCGGACATGGGCACGATGCTGGTCAAAGCGCAGGTTTCCGAGGCCGACGTTATCCATCTTAAACCCGGCCAAAAAGCCTGGTTTACGGTGCTGGGCGATCCGCTCACGCGTTATGAAGGCGTCCTGAAAGATATTCTGCCAACGCCGGAGAAAGTGAACGACGCTATTTTCTACTACGCGCGCTTTGAAGTGCCGAACCCGAAAGGCGTCCTGCGACTGGATATGACCGCGCAGGTTCATATTCAGCTTACCGGGGTAAAAGATGTTTTGACCGTGCCGCTGGCGGCGCTGGGCGATCCGGCGGGGGTTAACCGTTATAAAGTGAAAGTGCTGCGTAACGGTGAAACCCGCGAGCGTGAAGTGGAGATTGGTGAGCGCAACGATACGGATATCGTCATCGTGAAAGGGCTGGAAGAGGGCGATGAAGTCGTCATCGGCGAAAGCCAGCCAGGGGCGGCTAAATGACCGCGTTGCTGGAGCTGAATGATATTCGCCGTAGCTATCCTTCCGGGGATGGCGCAGTGGAGGTGCTGAAGGGCATTACCCTGCAGGTTGAAGCCGGGGAGATGGTCGCTATTGTCGGGGCCTCCGGTTCCGGGAAATCCACGCTGATGAACATTCTTGGCTGTCTGGATAAACCCACCAGCGGAACCTATCGCGTGGCGGGAACGGATATTGCCACTCTCGACAGCGATGCGCTGGCTAAACTGCGTCGTGAACATTTTGGTTTTATCTTCCAGCGGTACCATTTGCTGTCGCATTTGACGGCGGCGCAAAACGTCGAAGTTCCGGCGGTGTATGCGGGTGTCGAGCGTAAAAAACGTCTTGAGCGCGCGCAGGCCCTTTTGACACGGCTAGGGCTGGCAGAGCGTGTGGATTACCAGCCGTCGCAGCTTTCTGGCGGTCAACAGCAGCGTGTGAGTATTGCCCGCGCATTGATGAACGGCGGCCAGGTGATCCTCGCCGATGAACCGACCGGGGCGCTGGACAGCCATTCCGGTGAAGAGGTGATGGCCATTTTGCATCAGCTTCGCGACCAGGGTCATACGGTGATCATTGTTACCCACGATCCGCAGGTGGCGAAGCAGGCTGAAAGGATCGTGGAGATCCACGACGGTGAGTTAGTCAGTAATCCCCCGGCGCGGAAAAATCATACCGGCGTTCAGAAAACGATCCTGCCTCCGCCGACGGGATGGGGACAGTTTGCCAGCGGGTTCCGTGAGGCGCTCATGATGGCCTGGCTGGCGATGGCGGCCAATAAAATGCGCACGCTGCTGACCATGCTCGGCATTATCATCGGTATCGCTTCGGTGGTGTCAATTGTGGTGGTGGGTGACGCGGCCAAACAGCTGGTGTTGGCGGACATCCGCGCTATCGGCACCAACACTATTGATGTCTATCCGGGGAAAGATTTTGGTGACGATGAGCCGCAATATCAACAGGCGCTAAAGTATGACGATTTGGCGGCAATTCAAAAGCAGCCCTGGGTCGACTCAGCGACGCCTGCGGTGTCGCAAAACCTCCGCCTGCGCTACGGCAACATTGATGTCGCTGCCAGCGCGAACGGCGTAAGCGGTGACTATTTTAACGTATACGGAATGACCTTCAGCGAAGGCGCCACCTTTAACGCCGAACAGCTGGCTGGCAGGGCGCAGGTGGTCGTGCTGGACGCCAACTCGCGTCGCCAGCTGTTTCCCAATAAACCCACCGTGGTGGGCGAAGTGATTCTGGTGGGCAACATGCCGGCGACGGTCATTGGCGTGGCAGAAGAGAAGCAGTCGATGTTTGGCAGCAGTAAAATTCTGCGCGTGTGGTTGCCCTATACCACCATCTCCGGGCGCATTATGGGGCAGTCATGGCTCAACTCCATTACCGTGCGGGTGAAAGAAGGCTACGACAGCGCACAGGCTGAAAAGCAGATTGAGCGCTTGCTTACGCTGCGTCACGGCAAGAAAGATTTCTTTACCTGGAACATGGACGGCCTCTTGAAAACCGCTGAAAAGACCACACGTACTCTTCAGCTGTTTCTTACGCTGGTGGCGGTTATCTCTCTCGTTGTCGGGGGGATTGGTGTCATGAATATCATGCTGGTTTCTGTCACGGAGCGTACGCGTGAGATTGGCATTCGCATGGCGGTTGGGGCGCGAGCCAGCGATGTGCTTCAGCAGTTTTTGATCGAAGCGGTGCTGGTCTGTCTGGTGGGCGGGGCGTTGGGTATTGCGTTGTCGATGCTTATCGCCTTCACTTTGCAGCTTTTTTTACCCGGCTGGGAGATCGGTTTTTCACCCTTCGCACTGCTGACGGCTTTTTTATGTTCGACCGCGACTGGCGTTTTGTTCGGCTGGCTTCCGGCACGCAATGCGGCGCGGCTGGACCCGGTGGATGCGCTGGCGCGCGAGTAAGGAAAATAAAAATGCCAGCCGATCGGGCTGGCATTTTGTCTGAGGGATGTACACAATGAATCAGAGGGCTATGCAACAGCTTCTGCTTCGATGGGCACAATGACACTGGCATGATTGCCTTTTGGCCCCTGGTGAACATCAAAGCGGACCGACTGCCCGGCTTTTAGTGTTCTGTATCCATCCATTTGAATGGTGGAATAGTGAGCGAAGATATCTTCGCCGCCGCCTTCAGGGCAGATGAACCCGAACCCTTTGGCGTTGTTGAACCACTTAACAGTACCCATTTCCATGCTTCGACATCCTTCGTATCTTTTATTAAGTAAGATGGAATGAACCGGTGGTGGAGTGGGGGCTGTTCAAAACCTCGCCAACTCACGCTTGTACAATTTAGATAAACCAACCCTATCGTCAAGTGTCAGGCGCTGGAGTTGGGACAAGAATCAACCAAAATTTGAAGCAGTTAACGCTATTGACGGGAATGTGACAGACATCGCGAATGGCAGTAATAGATGTTTGTTATCTGATATCTGAGGTAGATTCAGAAGAGAGACAGCCTCCTGTCAGCGGGAATGTTCTGCCGGAAACCGTAACCGATGATGACTGACAATGGGTAAGACGAACGACTGGCTGGATTTTGACCAGCTGGCGGAAGACAAAGTGCGCGACGCGCTAAAACCGCCATCTATGTATAAAGTTATGTTAATGAACGATGATTACACGCCGATGGAATTTGTTATTGACGTGCTACAAAAGTTCTTTTCTTATGATGTAGAACGTGCAACGCAACTGATGCTCGCCGTTCACTATCATGGCAAAGCCATCTGCGGGGTTTTTACTGCAGAGGTTGCCGAGACGAAAGTCGCAATGGTGAACGAATATGCCAGGGAGAATGAGCATCCGTTGCTGTGTACGCTGGAAAAAGCCTGATAAGGCATAAAATTGGGGGAGGTGCCTATGCTCAATCAAGAACTGGAACTCAGTTTAAATATGGCTTTCGCCAGAGCGCGTGAGCACCGACATGAGTTTATGACCGTCGAGCACCTGCTACTCGCACTGCTCAGCAACCCATCTGCCCGCGAAGCGCTGGAAGCGTGTTCTGTGGATCTGGTGGCGCTGCGTCAGGAACTCGAAGCCTTCATCGAACAAACCACACCGGTGCTGCCTGTCAGTGAAGAGGAGCGCGACACTCAGCCGACGCTCAGCTTCCAGCGCGTGCTGCAGCGTGCGGTGTTCCACGTCCAGTCCTCTGGCCGTAGCGAAGTGACCGGTGCAAACGTGCTGGTTGCCATCTTTAGCGAGCAGGAATCGCAAGCGGCGTACCTGCTGCGCAAACATGAAGTCAGCCGACTCGACGTGGTCAACTTTATCTCTCACGGAACGCGAAAAGACGAGCCTAACCAGGCCTCGGATTCCAGCAATCAGGCGAATAATAATGAAGAGCAAGCAGGCGGGGAGGATCGTATGGAAAACTTCACCACCAATCTTAACCAGCTTGCTCGCGTTGGCGGTATCGACCCGCTGATTGGTCGCGATAAAGAGCTGGAACGCGCGATTCAGGTGCTGTGTCGTCGTCGCAAAAACAACCCGCTGCTGGTGGGTGAGTCTGGCGTGGGTAAAACCGCGATCGCTGAAGGGCTGGCCTGGCGCATTGTGCAGGGCGACGTCCCGGAAGTGATGGCCGATTGCACCATCTATTCGCTGGACATTGGTTCTCTGCTGGCAGGCACCAAATACCGCGGTGATTTCGAAAAACGCTTTAAAGCGTTACTGAAACAGCTGGAGCAAGACACCAGCAGCATCCTGTTCATTGATGAAATTCATACCATCATTGGTGCAGGGGCCGCGTCTGGTGGCCAGGTGGATGCGGCTAATCTGATTAAGCCATTGCTTTCCAGTGGTAAAATCCGGGTGATGGGCTCTACCACCTATCAGGAGTTCAGTAACATTTTCGAGAAAGACCGTGCGTTAGCGCGTCGCTTCCAGAAAATTGATATTACTGAGCCGTCCGTCGAGGAAACAGTGCAGATCATCAACGGTCTGAAACCGAAGTACGAAGCGCACCACGATGTGCGTTACACCGCGAAAGCGGTGCGTGCTGCGGTGGAGCTGGCGGTGAAATACATCAACGACCGTCACCTGCCGGATAAAGCAATTGATGTGATCGACGAAGCGGGCGCGCGTGCGCGTTTGATGCCGGTCAGCAAGCGCAAGAAAACCGTTAACGTGGCGGATATTGAATCCGTGGTGGCTCGCATCGCGCGTATCCCTGAGAAGAGCGTCTCTCAGAGCGACCGCGACACGCTGAAAAACCTTGGCGACCGCCTGAAAATGCTGGTATTTGGCCAGGATAAAGCCATTGAGGCATTAACCGAAGCCATCAAGATGGCCCGTGCCGGACTGGGGCATGATCATAAACCGGTGGGTTCTTTCCTGTTCGCTGGCCCGACCGGCGTGGGGAAAACCGAGGTCACTGTTCAGCTTTCCAAAGCGCTGGGTATTGAACTGCTGCGTTTCGATATGTCCGAGTATATGGAACGTCACACCGTCAGTCGTTTGATTGGTGCGCCTCCGGGATATGTGGGCTTTGACCAGGGTGGTTTGCTCACCGATGCGGTGATCAAGCATCCTCACGCGGTATTGCTGCTCGATGAGATTGAGAAAGCGCATCCGGACGTCTTCAATATCCTGCTTCAGGTGATGGACAACGGGACGCTGACAGATAACAACGGGCGCAAAGCAGATTTCCGCAACGTGGTGCTGGTGATGACCACTAACGCCGGGGTTCGTGAGACGGAACGTAAATCGATCGGCCTGATCCATCAGGATAACAGCACCGATGCGATGGAAGAGATCAAAAAGATCTTTACCCCTGAATTCCGTAACCGTCTGGACAACATTATCTGGTTCGATCACTTGTCTACCGAGGTGATTCATCAGGTGGTGGATAAGTTTATCGTCGAATTGCAGGTTCAGTTGGATCAGAAAGGCGTGTCGCTGGAAGTGAGCCAGGAGGCCCGCAACTGGCTGGCTGAGAAAGGCTACGACCGTGCGATGGGCGCGCGTCCGATGGCGCGAGCCATTCAGGACAATCTGAAAAAACCGCTGGCCAACGAGCTTCTGTTTGGTTCGCTGGTGGATGGCGGCCAGGTGACCGTCGCGCTGGATCAGGCTAAGGGCGAGCTGACGTATGATTTCCAGAGTGCTCAGAAGCATAAGCCCGAAGCGGCACACTAAGATTGATATTTGTTAATGGAAACCGGGCGAAAGCCCGGTTTTTTTATCCCTTCGTTTATCCCTCTTGCTGATATTTTGCGAGGCGTTATCCAGAATTGAGAAAAATAAAATACTGTATATAAATACAGTTATAAGATTGAGGTGTATCCAAAATCAGATGTCAGGATTGGCGTCCTGCAATGTGTGAAGGAATTACCCTATGAATACTGAAAACAACGTCGCTCAACGCTATAGCGAATTGAGCCATGATACTCTCGATCTTCCTGTGCTTGCTAAACGCTGCAATCTGCTGACCGAAATCCTTGTCGACTGCAATTCCCTGCCACAAATTCAGCCTGTTTGCCGCTGTCTTGACGCCTATCTTGATGTTGTAAAACAAGCGCTGGTTGAGTCGATGAGCGATTTTTACGTCGTTGAACTGGATGAAGAGCAGGAAAAACCGAAAAAAAGAGAAGGGTTGCTGAAAGAGACGGAAACAAAATGCGATTACTGCCGCGCGTTAAGCCACGTTTTGCTGGTTTCCCACTTTGATCGCGAAATGCTCCCGTATCTTACGGGCCTGCTTCACGATATAACCCATGACATGGCGGGCGATTTAGTTGTACCTCCGCCACAGCAGGTTGTAATACATTTACCGGCTCATCCCAATTAATCGTGGGAAATAAAAAAGGCCGGGGATTTTCCCGACCTTTTTATATATCTCTATGCCATTAGAGGCGAATACAATTAGCGACTACGGAAGACAATGCGGCCTTTGCTCAGGTCGTACGGGGTCAGCTCAACAGTCACTTTGTCGCCCGTCAGGATACGGATGTAGTTTTTGCGCATTTTGCCGGAGATGTGCGCGGTTACCACGTGACCGTTTTCCAGTTCTACGCGGAACATGGTGTTAGGCAACGTATCAAGTACGGTACCCTGCATTTCAATATTGTCTTCTTTGGCCATCTAATCCTCTGGGGTATCACTACCAAGTTTTGAACCGGCAAGATAATGCCGAAATTCATCAATTAAGTAAAGAATTGTGCGTTTAAAACGCAACAAAACAGTTTCGGCGTATTGCCCAGTCGTCACGGTATAACCGTACGAGAAGCGCATTCGTAAAGGGGTGGCGACAGGATAAACGCAAGGACGTTATCTGATGCGAAGGATTCCCAAACGGCGGCGGGGCAACAGGCAGAACCTACTCTGCGGCACCAATTATAACACTCCTGATCCAAAATGGGCGGAAAACATTTATGCCTGGGACATAAAGAGTGTCCTGGGGACCCAAAAGTTCTGAGGGAGCTTCTGTAAACGGAGTGTATCCAGCTCTTCGAGATAATGGCGACGTGAGATCTCTACGGCTCCCAGCGATGCGGTGTGCTCGTTGAGCACCTGGCAATCCAGCAGTTGGCCACCGCGAAGGGCAAACTCCTGGCAAAATACCAGCAACGCCGTTTTGGATGCGTTAATCGCGCGGCTGAACATCGACTCACCGCAAAATAACGTCCCTTGCGCCACGCCATACATTCCGCCCACCAGTTCGTCTTTTTCCCATACCTCGATGGAGTGCGCATGGCCCAGTTCATGTAAGCGATGGTATGCGTCGATAATATTGTGCGTGATCCAGGTGCCCTCATGACGATCGCTGGCGCAGCCGTCGATCACCTGGCCAAAAGCATGATTGAGTGTGACGCGATAAGGGGATTTGGCGTGAAAGCGCTTCATGCTCCGGCTGAGATGAAACTGCGTGGGTAGAAGGACCGCGCGCGGGTCGGGCGACCACCACAGGATTGGGTCTCCGGGCGAAAACCACGGGAAAATTCCGCGTTGATACGCCATCAGCAGTCGTGCCGGGCTTAAATCACCGCCAAGCGCCAGCAGCCCATTGGGTTCACGCAGCGCTCCCTCTGGCGAAGGGAACGCAATATTATGACGAGAAAGCTGGACCAGGCGCATGACTGCAAAACTCCAATACGCGAGTAGGGATCGGTTCAAATATAGTCTACAGACGTTGTTTAAACTGGTAATAACGACCCTGTTTCGCTAACAGCTCTGCGTGACTACCTTGCTCAATAATCTGCCCGTTGTCCATCACAATTATTTGGTCAAAATTCGCCAGTCCGCGCAGGCGATGAGTCACCATCAGCACGGTTTTGTTTTTCATGACATCGGCCAGTAAATCAAGGATTTGACTCTCCGTTGTTGCATCCAGCCCTTCGGTAGGTTCATCGAGTAACATCAGCGGCGCATCATGCAGCAACGCACGAGCCACGGCCAGGCGACGTAACTCTCCGCCCGACAGTTGACGGCCACCTTCACCCAGCCAGCCATTTAATCCGTCATCTTCAAGCAGTTTGTGCAGCCCAACCTGCTCCAGCACGGCGCGCAAATGTTCGTCCGCGGCACCAGGCGATGCCAGCAGCAGGTTATCGCGCAGGGTGTCGCTAAACAGATGCACGCGCTGTGGTACGACGCTCACCGACTGGCGTAGCGCCTGCTCGCTAAAATCGGTGAGAGGGGTGTCGTTGAACAGGATCTGACCCGCCCGAGGGTCCCAGGCACGGGTAAGTAATTGCAACAGCGTAGACTTACCGCAGCCGGTTTTCCCCAGAATAGCGACACGCGCACCTGCCGGAATCGTCAAGTTGAGGCCGTCCAGGGCATTCTGTGCTTGCCCGTCATAGGCAAACGTCACGTCGTGCAGTTGCAGGGCAATATTCGCAGGTGAGACCTGTTCCTGCGCCGTAAACTGCACTTCAGGTTGTTGCTCGGTGATCTGCGTAATGCGCACGGCAGAGGCAATCACCTGACCTAAATGTTGAAATGCTCCTGTCACCGGGGCAAGCGCTTCGAATGCAGCCAGTGCGCAAAAGACAAACAGGGCAATCAGCGCACCAGGTTGGGTATGGCCTCCGACACCGCCGGAAGCCATCCACAGCATGACGATGACCGCGATCCCGCCAATGAGCATCATCAGGGCTTGAGATAACGCCGTCAGTTCGGACTGTCTGCGCTGCGCCTCGTGCCAGCTGAATTCAGTGCTTTCCATCCGGGTGCGGTAGCGTTGGCTGGCGCCATAAATAGTCAGCTCCGCCTGGCCCTGTAACCAGGAGGTTAATTGCTGACGATACTCACCGCGTAATCGGGTCAGATTCTCGCCGGTTGATTTACCGGCGCGATAGAACAGCGGTGGCAAGAAGAGAAGGGTGCACAGCATAATACCGCCGAGCGTGAGAGCAATCGGCACATCGAGGACGCAAAGCCCCAGCGTGACAGTGGCGATCACGACGAACGCCCCCACCAGGGGAGAAATAACGCGCAGATACAGGTGATCCAGCGTATCGACGTCAGCCACCACGCGGTTTAGCAACTCGCCCTGACGAAAACGTGCCAGCCCGGCAGGGGAGAGCGGTAGCAGCTTGCTGAACGTGAAAATTCGCAGATGTTGCAATACACGGAAAGTGGCGTCGTGACTGACCAGTCGCTCAAAATACCGACCGGCTGTACGTGTAATCGCGGTGCCACGAACGCCGGCGGCGGGCAGCATGTAGTTAAAACTATAGAGCCCGGCAAAACCTGCCACCGCAGAAGCTGACAGGAACCAGCCGGAAAGTGTCAGCAGGCCAATGCTCGCCAGAAGGGTGACAATCGCCAGCACAATGCCCAGGGTCAGCATCCATTTGTGGCGTTTATAAAGCGCCAGATACGGCAGTAAGGCACGCATTAAATATCCTCCTGACGATTTGCCAGCAGAGCGGCAAACGCCCCCTGCGCGGCGGCGAGCGTCGCGTAATCGCCTTGCTCAACAATACGCCCGTTGTCCATTACCCAGATCTGATCCCAGTCGGCGATCCCTTCCAGCTGATGAGTCACCATCAGGGTGGTCTGCTGCCGCGAGGCATCATTCAGGGCCTGCATCACGCGCTGTTCACTATGCGCGTCAAGGCTGGCAGCGGGTTCGTCCAGTAACATCAGTTGACTCGGATTAAGCAAGGCTCGCGCGACGGCGATGCGCTGTGCTTGCCCAACGGAAAGCCCCGCGCCCTGATCGCCCACCACCGTGTCCACACCATTCGGTAGCAGCGGCAGGAATTCGCTAACCCAGGCGCGATCGAGCACCGATTGCAGTTCGGATTCATGCGCATCCGGACGCGCCAACAATACGTTTTCACGCAGCGTCGAGGCTGGAAGCTGCGGGTTTTGCCCCACCCAACTTAGCTGTTTGCGCCAGGCGTCGGGCTCCAGTAAACGCAATTCCGTTCGGTTAATTTCTAAGGAGCCGGTGTAGGCCATAAACCCGGACAGCGCGTTCAGCAGGGAACTTTTTCCCGAACCGCTGGTGCCGACCAATACCACTCGCTGGCCTGCAGAAAGCGTGAAGTTGAGCGGTCCGGCCAGCACTTTGCCTTCTGGCGATAGAATCGAAAAGTCTTTTGCTACAATCGTAACCGGCTCTTTGCTGTTGAGTGTCACCTCACCACGTTCAGGGTGGGCCAGCGGCGTTTCCAGGAACGTTTTCAGGCTATCGGCTGCGCCAACGGCCTGAGCTTTTGCGTGATAAAACGTGCCCAAATCACGTAGCGGCTGGAAAAATTCCGGTGCGAGAATCAGCGCCAGAAAACCAGCTGACAGCGTGACCGCCGTGCCATAGTGACCAAAATCGAGTGCGCCGAGATATGAGAAACCAAAGTAAACGGCGACAAGGGCGATGGATAGCGAGGTAAAGAATTCCAGCACGCCAGATGAGAGAAACGCCAGGCGCAACACTTCCATGGTCCGCTGACGAAAATCCTGAGACGCCTGACGAATGTTTTCGATTTCGGCTTCGCCACGCCCAAAGACACGCAACGTTTCCATTCCACGAAGACGGTCAAGAAAGTGTCCACTCAGACGTCCAAGCGCAAGGAAGTTACGACGGTTGGCATCCGCCGCTCCCATTCCCACCATCGCCATAAACATTGGAATCAGTGGCGCGGTTCCCAATAAAATCAGGGCTGCCACCCAGTTGGACGGGAAAATCGCGAGCACAATGAGCAGCGGAACGAAGACCGCCAGCGCCATCTGAGGCAGATAACGGGCATAGTAATCATGCATGTCGTCGATTTGTTCAAGGATAAGCGTTGCCCAGCTTCCGGCGGGTTTTCCCTGAATCCAGGCCGGCCCGGCTTCCTGAAGCCTGTCCAGTACCTGACGGCGGATTTCATAGCGTATATGCTGCCCGGCGTGAAAACCTACGCGTTCACGGAGCCAGACAACCCATGCGCGAAGGATGAAGACCAACGCCAGCACGATAAACGGCATAATCAACGCCTCGCGCGGGATGTTCTCCATAATCATATGGTTAAGAATGCGGGCCAGCAGCCATGCCTGGGCAACAATCAACAAACCGCTGATAAATCCCAACAGACGGGAAATATTCAGCCAGCGGCGCGAAAGAACGCTTTGCTGTTTCAGCCAGCGAGTTAACTCTTGTTGACGGGTTTTTTCCATTGCTTGCTTTGCAGGTGAGTTATTAGAAATTCGGCACCGCAATGGTACATGCCAGGCAAAATAAAGGCGACCTGTCGTCGCCTTTATTTACGTTTGTTACTGACTTGTAAAGATTATTTACCGAGTTCAGCCAGTCCATCAAGGTAACGCTCTGCATCCAGCGCGGCCATACAGCCTGTACCCGCAGAGGTGATTGCCTGACGATAAATATGGTCCATGACATCGCCCGCAGCAAACACACCAGGGATGCTGGTCTGGGTCGCATTGCCGTGGATCCCAGACTGCACTTTGATGTAGCCGTTTTCCAGCTCCAGTTGACCATCAAAAATGCCGGTATTAGGGCTGTGACCGATGGCAACAAACAGGCCAGCTACTTCCAGCGACTCAATGTTATCCGCATTCTGGGTATCGCGCAGACGCAGGCCCGATACGCCCATCTGATCGCCCGTCACTTCTTCCAGCGTGCGGTGGGTATGCAGCACAATGTTGCCACTGGCCACTTTATCCATCAGACGTTTGATCAGAATTTTCTCAGCGCGGAAGGTATCGCGACGGTGAATAAGGTGCACTTCTGAGGCGATATTGGCCAGATAGAGTGCTTCTTCAACGGCCGTGTTGCCGCCACCGATAACCGCTACTTTCTGGTTGCGATAGAAGAAGCCATCGCAGGTTGCGCATGCGGAGACGCCGCGGCCTTTAAACGCTTCTTCAGACGGTAACCCGAGATAACGCGCGGAGGCACCGGTCGCAATAATTAGCGCATCGCAGGTGTATTCGCCGTTATCACCAATCAGACGGAACGGGCGATTTTGCAGATCAACTTTGTTGATGTGGTCAAACAGAATTTCGGTATCGAATTTGGTCGCATGTTCATGCATGCGCTCCATCAGCAGCGGCCCGGTCAGGTCATTCGGGTCGCCTGGCCAGTTTTCTACTTCAGTGGTGGTGGTCAACTGACCGCCTTTTTCCATGCCGGTGATTAATACCGGTTGCAGGTTAGCGCGTGCAGCATAGACCGCTGCGGTGTATCCCGCAGGTCCAGAACCAAGGATTAGCAGCTTACTGTGTTTGGCCGTGCCCATGAGATCCCCATTGTTGTTGGCAGACATTTGCTCGGATTGTAGGGAATTTGTTGCCGTAAAAAAAGAGCACAGCAATGTTGTAAACGATTTGTGTCATAGCCGTCAGCGATGAAGCCGGAGGTTAATGCGTAATAACATAACGGTTTACGATGAAAAACGGTCGTTTATACACCGACAAAATGAGGATTAATCCCCGGTCGTAATGAATAACTGGCACGTTGTACTAAAAAACGATGTTTTGCTTTGACAATCCCCTGCGCTTTTGCGAAAACATTGAAGGAAGAAAAAAATCCGCGCTAGCTGTGTGCCGCATAAGCATGCAGCTAAACGCCATTTTTACCGGGTCAGCGAAATCTACGCATGGTGTGGACAGATGCCATGCGTGATGTTGGTGACAGCCTTTGGGCAACGGTCTTCTTACCGTAGAACCCGAATTCTCATCGCGCACATATTATAAAAGCGATGTGATGAATAACGGGTACAGGCTCTGAACAGTGATGTGCACAGGGTCCAGGCAGGAGTAGGGAAGGAATACAGAGAGACAATAATAATGGTAGATAGCAAGAAGCGCCCTGGCAAAGATCTCGACCGTATCGATCGTAACATTCTGAATGAATTGCAAAAGGATGGGCGTATTTCCAACGTCGAGCTTTCAAAACGTGTGGGACTTTCACCGACGCCGTGCCTTGAGCGTGTGCGTCGACTGGAAAGACAGGGTTTTATTCAGGGCTATACGGCTCTGTTAAATCCGCATTATCTGGATGCCTCACTTCTGGTTTTTGTTGAGATTACTCTGAATCGTGGCGCGCCGGATGTGTTTGAACAATTCAATACCGCGGTACAAAAACTTGAAGAAATTCAAGAGTGTCATCTGGTTTCTGGCGATTTCGACTACCTGTTGAAAACCCGCGTGCCAGATATGTCAGCCTATCGTAAATTGCTGGGTGAAACCCTGTTGCGACTGCCTGGCGTGAATGACACCCGTACCTACGTGGTCATGGAAGAGGTCAAACAGAGCAATCGTCTGGTTATTAAGACGCGCTAATACGGAACAGGTGCAAAATCAGTGTAATTTGATTACACTCCTGTTAATCCATACAGCAACAGTGCCGGGTATCCCGGCGCTGTTGTCCGTTTTAGCAAACAGGCAGGAAATGCCTGGTACCTGGAGAGCCTTTTTTGAGCCAGGAATATACTGAAGACAAAGAAGTCACTTTAACGAAGTTAAGCAGCGGGCGCCGACTCCTTGAGGCGTTGCTGATCCTTGTTGCCCTTTTTGCCGTCTGGTTGATGGCAGCCTTACTCAGTTTCAATCCTTCTGACCCCAGCTGGTCGCAAACGGCATGGCATGAACCTATCCATAATTTGGGTGGCGTTCCTGGTGCATGGCTGGCGGATACGCTCTTTTTCGTCTTTGGCGTAATGGCCTACACGATCCCGGTCATTATTGTCGGCGGATGTTGGTTTGCCTGGCGTCATCGTCAGAACGAAGAGTACATCGATTATTTTGCCGTTTCGCTGCGTCTGATTGGCGCTTTAGCGTTGATCCTGACGTCATGCGGTCTGGCAGCGATCAACGCCGATGATATCTGGTATTTTGCCTCCGGTGGCGTGATTGGTAGCCTGTTAAGCACCGCGCTTAAACCCATGCTGCACAGCAGCGGTGGGACGATCACGCTTCTCTGTATCTGGGCCGCGGGTCTGACATTATTCACCGGATGGTCCTGGGTTAGCATTGCCGAGAAACTGGGCAGCTTTATCCTCAATCTTTTGACCTTCGCGAGTAATCGCACCCGCCGTGATGACACCTGGGTCGATGAAGACGAGTATGAAGATGACGACTACGAAGATGAAACGGCATCTGCCAATCGGACTGAATCCCGCCGTACCCGCATTATGCGTGGCGCGCTGGCGCGTCGTAAACGCGTCGCTGAAAAATTCGCCAATCCTCTTGGCCGCAAAACGGACGCCGCGCTTTTCTCTGGCAAACGCATGGATGACGATGAGCAAATCGCATACAGCGCAGGCGGCGTGCCCGCCGATCCCGATGATGTTTTGTTCTCAGGGAACCGCGCGGCGCCAGGCGATTACGATGAGTACGATCCGTTATTAAATGGTCATTCTGTAACGGCTCCCGTTGCGGCAGCGGCAGTGGCCACGACGGCAGCGCAAGCATATGCTGCGCCTGCCGAAGCAGTTATGCCTGCAGCCCCCGTTTACGCTCCAGAGCCGGCTATGCAGCAGCCGGTGGTTGACTGGCAGACTGCCCCTGGCGTTCATACGCCTGAACCGATTATTGCCCCTGAACCTGCAAGCTATGTGCCCGTGCAGCAGGAGCAATGGCAGCCGCCACATCAGCCAGAGCCATTCTACGAACAGCCAGCGTATCCGCAGCACGAAGAGCCTGTCGCCCAACCGTATCAGGAATACACTCCGGAACCAGTGCCTGAGCCGCAAGTTGAAGTTGAAGAAGTGAAACCGGCTCGTCCTCCGATGTACTATTTTGAAGAAGTTGAGGAAAGACGCGCGCGTGAGCGTGAGCAGCTTGCGGCCTGGTATCAGCCCGTTCCGGAACCAGTGCAAGAGCCTGCAGCTGTTCAGCCTGTAACCCCTGCGTCCTTTACTGCACCGGATCTTGATCCAATTTCTTCCGTTGCTCCTGTTGCAGCCAGTGTGAAACAAGCCACAGTATCAGCGGCGGCCGCTGCTGCGGCGACAGCGCCGGTATTCAGCCTGGCAGCAGGTGGTGCGCCTCGCCCGCAGGTCAAAGAAGGCATTGGGCCGCAGCTACCCCGTCCAAATCGTGTGCGCGTCCCGACGCGTCGTGAGCTGGCTTCCTACGGTATCAAACTCCCTTCTCAGCGTATGGCTGAAGAAAGAGCGCGTGGGGTTGACGACAGCGATGATGCGGAAGAAATGCATCAGGATGAGCTGGCTCGTCAGTTTGCTGCGCAGCAGCATCAGCGCTATGGTGATGAGTATCAGGATGACACGCCTGCTTATGGTGCGCCGGGCGTCCAGGACGATGAAGACGAAGCGGCACAGGCCGAACTCGCTCGTCAGTTTGCTGCCTCTCAGCAGCAGCGTTACGCTGGCGATCAACCTTCGGGGGCGAATCCTTTCTCGCTGTCAGATTTTGAATTCTCACCGATGAAAGATTTGGTTGATGATACGCCGAGCGAGCCACTCTTTACTCCGGGCGTAATGCCTGAACCGGAACCACCGCGTCAGCAATTTGCTCCGCCGCAAGCGCAACAGGCGCCGCAGAGTATCGCTCCGCAGCCCTATTCGCAGCCGGAGCAATACGCTCAGCCACAGCAACCGCCTGCTGCTCCGCCGCAATACGCTCAGCCACAGCAGCCGCCTGTTGCTCCGCCGCAATACGCTCAGCCGCAGCATCCGCCTGTTGCTCAGCCGCAATACGCTCAGCCACAGCAGCCGAAAGATAGCCTGATCCATCCGCTGCTGATGCGCAATGGCGATAGTCGCCCTGTGCAACGACCTACCACGCCGCTGCCGTCACTGGATCTCTTAACGTCACCTCCGACGGAAGTTGAACCGGTGGACACCTTTGCTCTTGAGCAAATGGCGCGCCTGGTTGAAACCCGTCTGGCTGATTTCCGTATCAAAGCGGACGTCGTGAACTATTCTCCAGGCCCTGTGATCACTCGCTTTGAGCTTAACCTTGCGCCGGGCGTAAAAGCCGCACGTATTTCGAATCTGTCCCGCGATTTAGCGCGTTCTCTGTCGACAGTCGCCGTGCGCGTGGTTGAAGTGATTCCTGGTAAACCGTATGTGGGACTGGAACTGCCGAACAAAAAACGCCACACCGTCTATCTGCGTGAAGTGCTGGATAACGCGAAGTTCCGCGACAATCCATCGCCGCTGACGGTGGTACTGGGTAAAGACATCGCGGGTGAACCGGTAGTGGCTGATTTGGCCAAAATGCCCCACCTGCTGGTGGCTGGTACAACCGGTTCAGGTAAGTCCGTGGGTGTGAACGCCATGATCCTGAGCATGCTTTATAAAGCTCAGCCTGAAGATGTGCGCTTCATCATGATCGACCCGAAAATGCTGGAACTGTCGGTCTACGAAGGCATTCCTCATCTGCTGACAGAAGTGGTCACCGACATGAAAGACGCCGCCAACGCATTGCGCTGGAGCGTCAATGAGATGGAGCGCCGCTACAAGCTGATGTCGGCGCTGGGTGTGCGTAACCTCGCAGGCTATAACGAAAAAATTGCCGAAGCGGCAAGGATGGGCCGTCCTATCCCGGATCCGTACTGGAAGCCTGGTGATAGCATGGATGCCCAGCATCCGGTACTGGAAAAGCTGCCTTATATCGTCGTACTGGTGGATGAATTCGCCGATCTGATGATGACGGTAGGTAAAAAAGTCGAGGAGTTAATCGCCCGACTGGCGCAGAAAGCGCGAGCCGCAGGTATCCACCTGGTGCTGGCGACGCAGCGTCCGTCTGTCGATGTGATTACAGGTCTTATCAAAGCGAACATTCCAACGCGTATTGCTTTCACCGTTTCAAGTAAAATTGACTCACGTACTATCCTCGATCAGGGTGGTGCGGAATCGCTGCTCGGCATGGGTGATATGCTCTATTCGGGCCCGAACTCCACCACGCCAGTGCGTGTTCACGGTGCGTTTGTTCGCGATCAGGAAGTCCATGCGGTCGTCCAGGACTGGAAAGCGCGTGGTCGTCCGCAGTACGTTGACGGCATCACTTCTGAGAGTGAAAGCGAAGGCGGCGCAGGTGGGTTTGATGGTGCAGAAGAGCTGGATCCTCTGTTTGATCAGGCAGTGAATTTTGTGACCGAAAAACGCAAAGCTTCTATTTCTGGTGTTCAGCGTCAGTTCCGCATCGGCTACAACCGTGCCGCGCGTATCATTGAACAAATGGAAGCGCAGGGGATTGTGAGCGAGCAGGGACATAATGGTAATCGCGAAGTGCTCGCGCCACCTCCGTTTGAATAATTTGCCGCCGATTGCAAAGATGGGTAAATCAGCAAAATTTAAGTATTTTCTTCTGTTGCCTGCCTTCGGGCAGGTTCAGAATAAACGCCAGAACCCCCATTTCGGGATGACGAATTTTAAGGATTGATAATGAAAAAAATCGCAATCGTCGGAGCATTACTGACCAGCTTTGTTGCCAGCAGCGTCTGGGCCGATGCCGCCAGCGACCTTAAAAGCCGCCTGGATAAAGTCAGCAGCTTCCATGCCAGTTTCACCCAAAAAGTGACTGACGGCAGTGGAAATGCGGTGCAGGAAGGTCAGGGCGATTTATGGGTGAAGCGTCCAAATCTGTTCAACTGGCATATGACTCAGCCGGACGAAAGTATTCTGGTTTCTGACGGTAAAACACTGTGGTTCTATAACCCGTTTGTTGAGCAAGCGACCGCCACGTTGCTGAAAGATGCCACAAGCAATACCCCGTTTATGCTCATTGCGCGTAACCAGACCAGCGACTGGCAGCAGTACAATATCAAACAGAATGGCGATGATTTTGTGCTGACCCCGAAGGGCAGCAATGGCAATCTGAAGCAGTTCACCATTAACGTGAGCAGCAACGGAACGATCAATCAGTTTAGCGCCGTTGAGCAGGATGAGCAGCGCAGTAGCTACCAGCTCAAGTCCCAACAAAATGGCGCTATTGACGCATCGAAATTCACCTTTACCCCGCCGCAGGGCGTAACGGTGGACGATCAACGCAATAAGTAAGAGGCATGAGTGGGCAACCTGTCGCTCGATTTTTCTGATAATGCGTTTCAACCTCTGGCCGCGCGTATGCGGCCAGAAAATTTAGCGCAGTATATTGGCCAGCAGCACCTGCTGGCCGCCGGTAAACCGTTGCCCCGGGCGATTGAAGCCGGGCATTTGCACTCCATGATCCTGTGGGGGCCGCCAGGTACCGGCAAGACCACTCTGGCAGAAGTGATCGCTCGCTATGCCAGTGCAGACGTCGAACGACTCTCCGCCGTGACTTCTGGTGTCAAAGAGATCCGTGAAGCCATTGAGCGTGCTCGCCAGAACCGCAATGCTGGTCGCCGAACCATACTGTTTGTTGATGAAGTCCATCGTTTCAATAAGAGTCAGCAGGACGCGTTTCTGCCACATATTGAAGATGGCACCATTTTCTTTATCGGTGCAACGACCGAAAACCCCTCCTTTGAACTCAACTCGGCGCTGCTGTCGCGCGCACGCGTGTACCTGCTGAAATCGCTCACGACGGAAGATATTGAGCGGGTGCTCACCCAGGCGATGAACGATAGCGCGCGCGGTTATGGCGGCCAGGAGATCGTTCTTCCTGACGAGACGCGACGAGCCATTGCCGAGCTGGTCAATGGTGATGCGCGCCGGGCATTAAACACGCTGGAAATGATGGCCGATATGGCCGAGCTGGATGATGCCGGAAAGCGCGTGCTGAGACCCGATCTGCTTAGGGAGATTGCCGGGGAGCGTAGTGCGCGTTTTGATAATAAAGGCGACCGCTTTTACGACCTGATTTCTGCGTTCCATAAATCGGTGCGTGGCAGCGCGCCGGACGCTGCGCTTTACTGGTATGCCCGCATCATTACCGCTGGTGGCGATCCTCTCTACGTGGCGCGTCGCTGCCTGGCGATAGCGTCTGAAGATGTAGGCAACGCCGATCCGCGGGCAATGCAAGTCGCTCTTTCTGCCTGGGATTGTTTTACCCGCGTGGGACCGGCAGAAGGGGAACGTGCGATCGCGCAGGCGATTGTCTATCTGGCTTGCGCACCGAAAAGTAATGCCGTCTATACGGCGTTTAAAGCAGCGATGGCTGATGCGCGAGAACGTCCGGACTATGACGTGCCGGTTCATTTGCGTAATGCGCCAACCAAACTCATGAAAGAAATGGGTTACGGCCAGCAATATCGTTATGCGCACGATGAGCCTAATGCCTACGCCGCAGGTGAGGAATATTTCCCGCAAGAAATGGCACAAACGCGCTATTATCGCCCGACTAACAGAGGTCTTGAAGGAAAGATCGGCGAAAAGCTCGCCTGGCTTACCGGGCAGGATCAAAATAGCCCTATAAAACGCTACCGTTAGTGCGATCGTTGCGGTAATGTTGGCACTGTATCCCTGTGACCGCAGGCTGTGGTCACTTTCCTATTTTAATTCGATAAGCACAGGATAAGCATGCTCGATCCCAATCTGCTGCGTAACGAGCCAGACGCAGTCGCTGAAAAACTGGCACGCCGAGGCTTTAAGCTGGATGTAGATAAGCTCCGCGCTCTTGAAGAGCGTCGTAAAGTTCTGCAGGTACAAACTGAAAATCTGCAGGCTGAGCGTAACTCTCGATCGAAATCCATCGGCCAGGCGAAAGCACGCGGGGAAGACATTGAGCCATTGCGTCTGGAAGTGAACAAACTGGGTGAAGAGCTGGATCAAGCGAAAGCGGAACTTGATGTTCTTCAGGCCGAAATTCGTGATATCGCTCTGGCGATCCCGAACATTCCTGACGATAGCGTTCCTGTCGGTAAAGACGAAAACGACAACGTCGAAGTGAAACGCTGGGGTACCCCGCGCGAATTTAACTTCGAGGTTCGCGATCATGTGACCCTGGGCGAGATGCACGCCGGTCTGGATTTTGCGGCGGCGGTTAAACTGACCGGCTCTCGCTTTGTTGTGATGAAAGGGCAAATTGCCCATCTTCACCGTGCTCTGGCGCAGTTCATGCTGGATCTGCACACAGAACAACATGGTTACAGTGAGACCTACGTTCCGTATCTTGTTAACCACGATACGCTGTACGGTACGGGCCAGTTGCCTAAATTTGCGGGCGATCTGTTCCATACGCGTCCACTGGATGAAGAAGCTGACAGCAGCAACTATGCGCTGATCCCAACCGCAGAAGTTCCGCTGACTAACCTGGTCCGTGACGAGATCATTGACGAAGACGACCTGCCTATCAAACTGACTGCGCACTCGCCGTGTTTCCGCTCTGAAGCGGGTTCTTACGGCCGTGATACTCGAGGTTTGATCCGTATGCACCAGTTCGACAAAGTCGAGATGGTACAGATTGTTCGTCCGGAAGAATCGATGCATGCGCTGGAAGAGATGACCGGCCATGCTGAGAAAGTGCTGGAGCTGCTGGGTCTGCCATATCGTCGTATGGCACTGTGTACCGGTGACATGGGCTTTGGCGCATGTAAAACCTTCGATCTCGAAGTTTGGGTCCCGGCGCAGAATACCTACCGCGAGATCTCTTCCTGCTCGAACGTCTGGGATTTCCAGGCACGTCGCATGCAGGCGCGTTGCCGCAGCAAGTCTGACAAGAAAACCCGTCTGGTTCATACCCTGAATGGTTCTGGTCTGGCTGTAGGCCGTACGCTGGTTGCCGTGCTGGAAAACTACCAGCAGGCTGACGGTCGTATTGAGATTCCTGAAGTGCTGCGTCCTTATATGAAAGGGCAAGAGTACATCGGTTAATTTGTCTTTAAACAAAAAAGCGCCTGTTGGCGCTTTTTTTATGCCTGTGTTTTGACTCGAAGCAATATCGCCTGCCCCTAAAGTAGTAATACTCCTCCGAATGAAAGTCAGCATAAAAAATGGCTGACAATGCATTTCCCTATATAAATAACTATATAACGGTTTGTACCGCCTCTTTTTTTTGTGAGCAAACAGAGTGAGTTTCTATGAAAATCAAAGCGCCCGATGCTTTACTGGCTGCCGAGGTGAGTCGTCGCGGACTGGTTAAATCCACCGCGATTGGCGGCCTGGCAGTTGCCAGCAGCGCGTTCTCATTACCCTTTTCACGTATGGCATCGGCAGCAGAAGCTATCGCGCCAGCCAACTCCCCGGAAAAAGTCGTCTGGAGCGCCTGTACCGTAAACTGCGGCAGCCGCTGTCCGCTGCGCATGCATGTGGTTGATGGTGAGATCAAATACGTCGAAACCGACAACACAGGCGATGATAACTATGAAGGGTTACATCAGGTTCGTGCCTGTTTGCGTGGACGTTCGATGCGTCGTCGCGTTTACAATCCGGATCGTCTTAAGTATCCAATGAAACGCGTTGGGAAACGCGGCGAGGGGAAGTTCGAGCGCATTAGCTGGGAAGAAGCTTTCGATACCATCGCGGCGAATATGCAGCGACTGATCCAGCAGCACGGTAACGAATCCATTTATCTGAATTACGGCACCGGTACGCTTGGGGGCACCATGACCCGTTCATGGCCGCCAGGGAAAACGCTGATCGCCCGCCTCATGAACTGCTGCGGCGGTTACCTCAATCACTACGGCGACTACTCCTCCGCGCAAATCGCCGCGGGGCTAAATTATACCTATGGCGGCTGGGCCGACGGTAATAGCCCGTCGGATATTGAAAACAGCAAACTGGTCGTGCTGTTTGGTAATAACCCAGGCGAAACGCGTATGAGCGGCGGCGGGGTAACTTACTACCTTGAACAGGCCCGTGCAAAATCAAACGCCCGGATGATTATTGTGGATCCTCGCTACACAGATACTGGCGCGGGACGTGAAGATGAGTGGATCCCTATTCGTCCAGGAACCGATGCGGCGTTGATCAACGCGCTGGCGTGGGTAATGATCGATGAAAATCTGGTTGATCAGCCCTTCCTGGATAAATATTGCGTGGGCTATGACGAGAAGACGCTGCCTGCCAGTGCACCGGCTAACGGTCACTACAAGGCTTATATCCTTGGGCAGGGCAGTGATGGCATCGCGAAAACCCCGCAATGGGCCTCCACGATTACGGGAATACCCGCAGAGCGAATTGTGCAACTGGCACGAGAAATTGGCTCGGCTAAACCCGCTTATATCAGCCAGGGCTGGGGGCCACAGCGTCATGCCAATGGTGAGATTGCGACTCGCGCTATTTCGATGCTCTCCATCCTGACGGGAAATGTGGGGATCCACGGAGGCAATAGTGGCGCGCGCGAAGGCTCGTATTCACTCCCTTTCGAACGCATGCCGACCCTCGAAAATCCGGTGCAAACCAGTATCTCCATGTTTATGTGGACTGATGCAATCGAGCGGGGACCGGAAATGACGGCCCTGCGTGACGGTGTTCGTGGAAAAGATAAGCTGGATGTCCCGATCAAGATGATCTGGAACTATGCCGGTAACTGCATTATCAACCAGCACTCTGATATCAACCGTACCCATGAGATTCTTCAGGATGATAAGAAGTGCGAAATGATTGTGGTGATCGATTGCCACATGACCTCGTCAGCAAAATATGCCGATATCCTGCTGCCGGACTGCACGGCCTCTGAGCAAATGGACTTCGCGCTGGATGCTTCCTGCGGCAACATGTCGTACGTCATCTTTGCCGATCAGGCAATCAAACCGCGCTTTGAATGCAAAACCATTTACGAGATGACGACGGAACTGGCTAAACGTCTCGGTGTTGAGCAGCAGTTCACGGAAGGCCGTACTCAGGAAGGGTGGATGCGTCATCTGTATGAACTCTCCCGCAAGGCGATGCCTGAACTGCCTGATTTTGACACCTTCCGTCAGCAAGGGATGTTCAAACAGCGCGATCCGCAAGGGCATCATGTGGCCTATAAAGCGTTCCGCGAAGATCCGCAGGCGAATCCACTGACTACGCCATCTGGCAAAATCGAGATCTATTCTGAAGAGCTGGCGAAGATCGCCTCAAGTTGGGAACTGCCTGAGGGAGACGTCATCGATCCATTACCTGTCTACACGCCAGGTTTCGAAAACTATAACGATCCGCTGACGGCAAAATACCCGCTACAGCTGACCGGTTTTCACTATAAAGCCCGCGTTCACTCCACCTACGGCAACGTCGATGTGCTGAAAGCCTCGTGCCGCCAGGAGATGTGGATTAACCCGATGGATGCGCAGAAACGTGGTATTGCCAACGGCGATCGCATTCGTATCTTCAACGATCGCGGTGAGGTGCATATCGAGGCGAAAGTGACGCCGCGCATGATGCCTGGTGTGGTCGCGCTGGGGGAAGGGGCCTGGTATAACCCGGATGCCAATCGCATCGACCAGGCAGGCAGCATTAACGTGCTCACTACCCAGCGCCCGTCGCCTCTGGCGAAAGGCAACCCGTCCCACACGAACCTTGTTCAGGTTGAAAAGGTATAAGGAGTAACCGATGACAACCCAGTATGGATTTTTCATTGATTCCAGTCGTTGCACCGGTTGCAAAACCTGCGAACTGGCCTGCAAAGATTATAAAGACTTAACCCCGGACGTCAGTTTCCGCCGTATCTACGAATACGCTGGCGGTGACTGGCAGGAGGACAACGGCGTCTGGCATCAAAATGTGTTTGCTTACTATCTGTCGATTGCCTGTAACCATTGCGAAGATCCGGCCTGTACCAAAGTGTGCCCCAGCGGAGCGATGCACAAGCGTGACGACGGTTTTGTGGTGGTGGATGAAGATGTCTGCATTGGCTGTCGCTACTGCCATATGGCTTGCCCGTACGGGGCGCCGCAGTACAACGCCGCAAAAGGCCATATGACCAAATGCGACGGCTGCCACTCCCGCGTGGCGGACGGTAAAAAGCCGGTTTGCGTGGAGTCTTGTCCGTTAAGAGCGCTGGATTTTGGTCCGATTGAAGAGCTGCGCCAGAAGCACGGTCAGCTTGCCGCGGTGGCTCCACTGCCGTCTGCGCACTTTACCAAACCGAGTATCGTCATTAAACCGAATGCCAACAGCCGACCGACGGGTGACACCACCGGCTATCTGGCCAATCCGAAGGAGGTGTGAAATGGGTAGTGGATGGCATGAATGGCCGCTGATGATCTTCACCGTCTTCGGACAGTGCGTGGTGGGCGGGTTTATCGTTCTCGCCCTGGCTCTGCTGCAAGGGAATTTACGCGCTGTCCAGCAGCAGCGACTGATTGCAAGTATGTTCGGTTTATGGGTGTTGATGGGGATAGGTTTTATCGCCTCGACGCTTCATCTGGGATCGCCATTACGCGCATTCAATTCGCTGAACCGTGTAGGGGAATCTTCACTCAGTAATGAAATCGCCAGTGGGGCAATCTTCTTCGCTATTGGCGGACTGGGGTGGCTACTGGCGGTGGTAAAAAAATTACCGGCGGGCATCCGGAGCATCTGGTTGATTCTGACCATGGTGCTTGGCGTGGTCTTCGTGTGGATGATGGTTCGTGTTTACAACACCATTGATACCGTTCCAACCTGGCATACCGTCTGGACACCCGCGAGCTTCTTCCTCACGATGTTTATAGGCGGACCGCTATTGGGTTGTTTGCTCCTGCGCGTGGCGGGCGTTGATGGCTGGGGGATGCGCTTGCTGCCTGCGGTTTCTCTCCTGGCGCTGGTCGTGAGTGCGATGGTTGCTCTGTTACAGGGAGCAGAGCTGGCTGGTATTCATAGTTCTGTCCAGCAGGCTTCTGCGCTGGTACCGGATTATGGCGCGTTGATGTCCTGGCGTATCGGGTTGCTGGTGGCTGGACTGATCCTCTGGATATTACCGCAACGGAGAGGATACCCGCCCGCGCTGCCTTTGCTCTCGCTGGCGTTCGTTATGGTCCTGGCAGGGGAGTTGATTGGGCGTGGAGTGTTCTACGGTTTACATATGACAGTTGGAATGGCTGTCGCGGGTTAAATAATTTTTTTAGTTATATCAAGCCGGGACTGTGTGCCCGGCTTTTCTTTTTTAATGATGAAATTTTTCAACCGTCATTTCTGGATCATTCAGAGCATAAATAAATAAAAACAGGGACATAATATCTGTTTCTCTGTTAAGCGAATTGTTGAAGATTAGCTTTTTAAATCGACGATGGACAAATCGTGCGAGCGGCAGAAATCAGTGGATTGACTTTGTTTTTACTGGTGGCATGATGCGCTCGAAATCTTTAATTCCTCACGGTTTTTAATCCATGACCACCTATACCCGGCCAGTGCTGTTATTGCTCTGTGGCCTGCTTTTGTTGACGCTGGCGATAGCGGTATTAAATACCCTCGTCCCGCTTTGGCTCGCCCATGAGAACCTGCCAACCTGGCAAGTAGGGATGGTCAGTTCGTCCTATTTTACCGGCAATCTGCTGGGAACACTGCTGACCGGTAAATTAATCAAGCGTTTCGGTTTTAATCGCAGTTATTATTTGGCTTCGATGATTTTTGCCGCCGGCTGTGTGGGACTGGGGCTGATGGTCGGTTTCTGGAGCTGGATGACATGGCGATTTATTGCGGGCGTCGGCTGCGCAATGATTTGGGTTGTGGTGGAAAGTGCGCTGATGTGTAGCGGAACATCCCGCAATCGAGGCCGCCTGCTGGCCGCCTACATGATGGTTTACTACGTGGGAACCGTACTGGGCCAGCTGATGGTCAGCAAGCTGCCAACCGACCTGATGAGCGTTTTGCCATGGGTAACCGGTATGGTACTGGCCGCTATTCTGCCATTGTTGTTTACGCGCATTATAAATCAAAGCAGCGAGCACCACGAGGCAACGCAGGTATGGCCAATGCTCAGACTGCGTCAGGCTCGCCTGGGGATTAACGGCTGTATTATTTCCGGTATCGTTCTGGGGTCGCTGTACGGCCTGATGCCACTTTATCTGAACCATCGGGGTGTCAGTGATTCAGGAATTGGATTCTGGATGGCGGTGATGGTGAGCGCGGGTATTGTGGGTCAATGGCCCATTGGAAAGCTGGCCGATCGTTTTGGCCGCCTGCTGGTGCTGCGTGTTCAGGTATTCGTGGTTATTATGGGCTGTCTGGCAATGTTGGGTAACGCCGCGATGGCTCCTGCGCTCTTTATTCTTGGTGCAGCGGGCTTTACCCTCTATCCTGTCGCGATGGCATGGGCCTGTGAGAAAGTTGAGCATCACCAGCTCGTGGCGATGAATCAGGCGCTGCTGCTCAGTTACACTATCGGCAGCCTGCTCGGACCAACCTTTACGGCGATGCTGATGCAGAATTATTCCGATAATCTCCTGTTCATCATGATTGCCAGCGTGTCGTTTATTTATCTGTTGATGCTTCTGCGTAAAGCAGGGGAGCATCCCACTCCGGTGGCACATGCCTGACATAAAAAAGCCCGGTGCAAATGCCCGGGCTTTTTGTCACTTTAGTACATGACCTTGTGACCGTACTGTTCGAGAATGCCTTTCACGCGCTCCATGGTCTCTTTTTTAGGTGGTTTAACACCATCGAGCTTGTATTCTTCACCCATCGCTACCCATTTGTGCTTGCCGAGCTCGTGATAAGGCAGCAGCTCAATCTTCTCGACGTTGCCCATGTCACGGGTAAACTCACCAAGACGATGCGCAGAGTCATCGTCATCTGACCAGCCCGGCACAACCACATAGCGAATCCAGGTTTTGATCCCTTTGTCGGCAATATATTTGGCAAATTCCAGCGTGCGGTGGTTCGAGACACCCACCAGATTCTGGTGGATCTCATCGTTCATTTGCTTCAGATCGAGCATCACCAGATCGGTCACTTCCAGTAGTTCATCAATTACCGGATCGTAGCGACGGACAAAGCCGTTAGTATCCAGGCAAGTATGAATGCCTTCTTTGCGGCAGGCGCGAAACCAGTCGCGGACAAATTCAGCCTGAAGGATCGCTTCGCCACCCGACGCCGTGACACCACCGCCCGACGCATTCATAAAGTGGCGATAAGTGACCACTTCTTTCATCAGTTCTTCGACAGTAATTTCTTTGCCGCCGTGTGTATCCCACGTATCACGGTTATGGCAGTAAAGGCAGCGCATCAGGCAGCCCTGGAAGAAAGTGATAAAGCGGATACCCGGGCCATCGACAGTGCCACAGGATTCAAAGGAGTGAATACGACCAATAATTGACATTGCGGTGATATCTCCAGATTCGGCCCGTCCAGGACCTGTTTATGTGCATAGCTCATCGGCTATGTCGAGTCTGTTTTGGCGGCTATCCATTAAGTATAGATATCTGACAAAAGAGACTGCATCGGAGAGGGTGTTAAAAAGGCCCCACTGACGTGGAGCCTTTATTGTACGCTTTTTACGGCGTGATTTCAGTCAATTCCAGTTACATGGATTGAGTGAAGGTACGGGTGATAACGTCCTGCTGCTGTTCTTTAGTCAGGGAGTTAAAACGTACTGCGTAGCCAGATACACGAATGGTCAGCTGCGGATATTTTTCCGGGTTTTCCATTGCGTCGAGCAGCATTTCACGGTTCATCACGTTCACGTTCAGGTGTTGACCACCTTCGATGGATGATTCGTGATGGAAGTACCCGTCCATCAGGCCAGCCAGGTTGGTTTTACGCACTTCGTCGTCTTTACCCAGCGCATTCGGAACGATGGAGAAGGTATAAGAGATACCATCTTTAGCGTAAGCGAACGGCAGTTTAGCAACGGAGGTCAGAGAGGCAACAGCACCTTTCTGGTCACGGCCGTGCATTGGGTTGGCACCTGGACCGAATGGCGCGCCAGCACGACGACCATCTGGGGTGTTACCTGTTTTCTTACCATACACAACGTTAGAGGTGATGGTCAGAACAGACTGAGTTGGGATCGCGTTGCGGTAAGTGGTCAGTTTCTGAATTTTCTTCATGAAACGTTCAACCAGGTCAACGGCCATGTCATCTACACGAGAGTCGTTGTTACCAAACTGCGGGTATTCGCCTTCGATTTCGAAGTCGGTCGCCAGACCATCTTCGTCACGAATTGGTTTAACTTTCGCATATTTGATTGCAGACAGGGAGTCAGCCGCAACGGACAGACCTGCGATACCACATGCCATGGTGCGAACCACGTCACGGTCATGCAGAGCCATCAGAGAGGCTTCGTAGCTGTACTTGTCATGCATGTAATGGATGATGTTCAGAGCGGTGACATACTGCTTAGCCAGCCAGTCCATGAAGTGATCCATACGATCCATCACTTCGTCGAAGTTCAGAACATCGCCTTTGATTGGTTCAGATTTAGGACCAACCTGGATTTTCAGTTTTTCGTCCACGCCGCCATTGATAGCGTAAAGCATGGTTTTCGCGAGGTTAGCACGCGCACCGAAGAACTGCATTTGCTTACCAACAACCATTGGGCTTACGCAGCAAGCGATAGCGTAGTCATCGTTGTTGAAGTCAGGACGCATCAGATCATCGTTCTCGTATTGCAGAGAAGAGGTATCGATGGACACTTTAGCAGCGAATTTCTTGAAGTTCAGAGGCAGTTTTTCTGACCACAGAACGGTGATGTTTGGTTCCGGAGACGGGCCCATGGTGTACAGGGTGTTCAGGAAACGGAAGCTGTTTTTGGTTACCAGAGTACGGCCATCAACGCCCATACCACCGATAGATTCAGTTGCCCAGATTGGGTCACCAGAGAACAGCTCATCATATTCTGGGGTACGCAGGAAGCGAACCATACGCAGTTTCATGACCAGGTGGTCAATCATTTCCTGTGCGTCTTGCTCGGTGATTTTGCCCGCTTTGATGTCGCGTTCGATGTAAGCATCCAGGAAGGTGGATACGCGACCGAAGGACATTGCTGCACCGTTCTGAGACTTAACAGCAGCCAGGTAGCCGAAGTAAGTCCACTGAATAGCTTCCTGAGCATTGGTAGCAGGACCAGAGATATCGCAGCCGTATTTAGCCGCCATCTCTTTGATCTGACCCAGTGCACGGTACTGTTCAGAGATCTCTTCACGCAGACGGATAGTCGCTTCCAGGTTTACGCCGTTTTCCAGATCGGACTGCAGAGAGACGAACTGAGCGTATTTGTCTTTCATCAGGAAGTCGATACCGTACAGCGCAACGCGACGGTAGTCACCGATGATACGACCACGACCGTAGGCATCTGGCAGACCAGTCAGTACACCAGATTTACGGCAGTTCAGGATGTCTTTGGTATAAACGTCAAACACGCCCTGGTTGTGAGTTTTGCGGTATTCGCTGAAGATTTTTTTCAGCATTGGGTCCAGTTCGCGATCATACGCTTTGCATGAACCTTCAACCATTTTGATGCCACCGAACGGAATAATCGCACGTTTCAGTGGTTTTTCAGTCTGCAGACCAACGATTTTCTCAAGGGCTTTGTTGATGTAGCCAGCGTCGTGAGAAGTGATGGTAGAAGCAACGGAAGTGTCGAAATCAACTGGCGCATGAGTGCGGTTTTCCAGTTTAACGCCTTCCATTACGTTGTCCCACAGCTTGGTGGTTGCGTCAGTTGCACCAGCCAGGAAGGATTCGTCACCTTCATACGGGGTATAGTTTTTCTGAATGAAGTCACGTACGTTGACTTCTTTCTGCCAGTCACCTTTCGCGAAACCTTCCCAGGCTGTGGCTAACTTTTCATTAAGCTCGGACATGTGATACCTACCTTCTTAAGTGGATTTTTTATTTACTGCCTGAGAAACCATCAATGATGATTGTCGCCACGCAGGTAAATGACCCAGTATGTCAACCCAACCAGCAGACCCCCACCGATAATGTTCCCAATGGTGACAGGGATCAGGTTATCTGTGATGAAATTCATAATGGTCAGATGAGAAAAACTTTCCGGGGTTGAACCGATAGCAGTCCAGAACTCCGGGCTCGCAAAGTTGCGGATTACAATACCCATTGGGATCATAAACATGTTTGCGATACTGTGCTCAAAGCCGCTGGCGACGAACATTGCTACTGGCAGAACCATAATCATGGCTTTGT
Organism: Lelliottia sp. CFBP8978; assembly: GCF_034046055.2. Classification (NCBI taxonomy): domain Bacteria; kingdom Pseudomonadati; phylum Pseudomonadota; class Gammaproteobacteria; order Enterobacterales; family Enterobacteriaceae; genus Lelliottia; species Lelliottia sp. CFBP8978. The sequence goes on from NZ_CM188253.1 coordinate 1,550,048, forward strand.
CCATCAGGCTGCGTCCGGAGTAGCTCATCCAGACCGCCAGGCAGACCATCAGGTTTGCGAGGATGCCAAGAGCAACAGCTTCGATAAAGGTGTGATGCATTTTGTGGTCAGCGGTTTGCAGGACGTTCAGGCCCCAGCCACCGTTGGCGGTCATATACTCGCCCGACAACCACATAAGCAGAACAAAGAGCAAACAGCCAATCAGGTTGCCAACGTAGACATTAATCCAGTTGCGCGCCAGCTGGCCCCAGGTGATTCTTCCGCTCGCTTTCGCTACCACGATCAGCACCGTCGAGGTAAAGAGGTCGGCGCCGCAAATGACGCACAGAATCAAACCCAGTGAGAAGCAGATACCACCAATGAGTTTCGCAATACCAAAAGGCATCGCAGCAGTACCGGTAGTCGCAGTGATGTAGAACACAAAAGCGATGGAGATGAACACACCAGCGGTAATCGCCAGATAGAACGTCGTCATCGGGTGTTTCGTTGCTTTATAGACACCCGCCTCTTCGGCAACTTTGGCCATCGCAGCTGGGAGTATTAGATCAAAAGGGTTGTCAGCTTTCACACTAACTCTCTCTTTATTAAGTCGGCGACGAGATACTAACAAAGCATTATAGAAGAGAAATTGATATAGATCATATCTCGCCTGGCTTATAGGCCCGCAAAGCGCATGGTTTTACAGCAATTGCGGCGTAAGTTTTTGATTATCCGTATAAAAATAAATTTTAAAAGTTGTGAAAAGAGTTGAATTATTTCCTGGGACCTCACCAGTAGCAGTTAATTAAAATGGAGTAATTACCCTAAAAAGTAACAGTAAAGCCCAGGTAAACATAATTATATTTACCTGTATTTAACTTTATTATTACATTCAATATTTATTGCCAGCGAAATAATAAAACGGGGCAATGAAATTGCCCCGTAATATAGCCCAGACGCGTAAGTACGCCTACTATCTGTAATGCTATGTGCGCTTATTTTGACCAGTGAGCCGTTTTAGCGCGCTGCAGTTTTTCGTAGGCCTTGAGCAGTGACTGATGCGCCGGGAAGGCTTTCAGATCGCTGTCCACAGCCTGAAGACCATAGAACGGCGCTTCTCCACTCAGAGCGGCACTTGCCGCTTCAACTGCCTCTGCGCCATACATCCGTACGAAAGCGTTCAGATATTGCAGCGGCTGACGATCTTCTTCCTGAGACAGCAGCAGCAGAGTTTGCAGGCAGCGATAGTAATTCGCCCGCTCTGCGCTGAAGACTGACTGATTATATTCGATTGTCCATTCCGTCCAGGCCAGAGCCTGATCCAGGTCGCCACCCGCCAGCGCCAGCATGGATTTCAGTTCGCCGATACGCAGGGTGTACCAGCCATTATCTTTACCGGTCGCCAGACCCAGCAGCTCACGCACGCGGGTAAGATCGTCATGGCCTTCATCATCCAGTTGGGCGATGAGGTTCAGATAATCATCTTTTTCCCACTCACTACCTGGCAACGCCAGCAGCGTCTCGCGCAGATGGCTACCCATACTGTTGTTTGCCAGCCACAGATCTTCTGCAGGGTAAATATCAGACATGCCTGGGACGATAATACGGCAAGCGTAGACGCTCAGATGCTCGTAATCGGCGATGTAAACTTCTTTATCTTCAGCTTTGAAGATCGCCATCAACGTCGCGAACTCTTCTTCCGTCGTGCCAGAGAAGTTCCAGTCAACAAACGGGTAATCAGCGTCCTGTTTGAACATATCCCATGAGATCAAACCGCTGGAGTCGATAAAGTGTGTTTCCAGATTAGTGTGCTCACCCACTTCTTCGTCATCGAAGGTTGGCGGAGTAAAGACGTCAAGGTCTTTCAGGCTACGGCCTTGCAGCAGTTCGGTTACGGTACGCTCCAGCGCCACGCCAAAGTCCGGGTGGGCGCCAAACGAAGCGAAGCAGGTACCGTTAGCTGGATTGAACAGCACCACACAGATAACCGGGTATTTGCCGCCCAGAGAGCCGTCATAAGCGAAGATCGGGAAGCCTTCAGCTTCCAGTTTGGCGATGGACTCGACCACGCCCGGGTAGCGCGCCAGCACGTCGGCCGGAATTTCTGGCAGGCTGATCGATTCCGCAATGATGCGATTTTTAATATGACGCTCAAACACCTCGGAAAGACCCTGAACCCGGGCTTCGTTGCGGGTGTTACCGGCAGACATACCGTTGGAAACGTACAAGTTACCGACAATGTTCATCGGGATGTAAACGGTTTTTTCGTCAGACTGGCGGGTAAATGGCAGAGCGCAAATACCGCGTTCGTCGTTGCCCGACTGCAAATCAACCAGCATGCCCGCGGTCAGTTCGTTATCAGGATCGTAGAACGCGCGCAGGCGCTCATCGAGAATGCCCTCTGGCAATTCATCATCTTCAGTCAGCGGGAACCATTTTTCGTTCGGGTAGTGAACGAATGGACCATTTGCAATCGTATCGCCCAGCCAAAAATCGGCGAAGAAATAGTTAGTCGACAGACGTTCGAAATACTCGCCCAGCGCAGAAGCCAGAGCCGCTTTTTTAGTCGCGCCTTTACCGTTGGTAAAGCACAGCGCGCAGTCGGTATCACGAATATGGACAGACCAGACGTGGGGTACCGGGTTGAGCCAGGAGGCTTCTTCGATATTAAAGCCCAGGTCGGTCAGTTTTTGCTGGAAGCGAGCGATGGAATCTTCCAGAGCGGCGTCTTTGCCGGGGATAAACGTTTGAGTCATGGCGGTCACTTTTATCGTACGTAAAGCGCGCAATGATACGGGTTTTGCGTGACAGGCGCTATCTTCGCGAGGGCTGCAGCGAAAATAAAAGACTCAGCTATGCTTATGAGCACTAACCTACTGTTAAGGCATATAAAAATGAAAGCATTCGATCTCCATCGGATGGCGCTTGATAAAGTTCCTCTCGAATTTTTAGGGGAAGTGGCGTTGCGCAGTCTCTACACCTTTATTTTGGTCTTTCTGTTTCTCAAAATAACCGGACGGCGCGGTGTGCGTCAGATGTCGCTGTTTGAGGTTCTGATCATCCTTACTCTGGGCTCTGCGGCGGGCGACGTGGCTTTTTATGATGACGTGCCGATGATTCCGGTATTAATCGTCTTTATCACCCTGGCGTGCCTTTATCGTCTGGTGATGTGGCTGATGTCGAAAAGTGAAAAACTCGAAGATCTGCTGGAAGGCAAGCCGGTGGTGATTGTGGAAGAGGGGCAACTGGCCTGGGAAAAGGTGCGTAGTGCCAATATGACCGAGTTCGAGTTTTTTATGGAGCTTCGGCTTAACAGCGTCGAGCAACTTGGACAAGTGCGGTTGGCCATTATGGAAACTAACGGGCAGATCAGCATTTATTATTATGACGATGAGGATGTAAAACCGGGGCTATGTATCCTGCCTGATGAATGCGTAAAGCGCTTTACCCGGGTTCCGGAATCTGAAGAGTACGCCTGTATTCGTTGCAGCCATGTTGTTGCCATGCAGGCAGGAGAGCATCAATTATGTCCGCGATGTACAAATCCAGAATGGACGAAGGTCAGCAGAGCAAAAAGGATCGCCTGACAGCTATTTTGTCGGTTTTGTGACAGCGAGCTGGCAGAATGTATTGTGTGACAGGGGGCACATTTCTCCGGCCATAAGTTTTAGACATTGCGGCGCGTGTCACTGAATGATAAAACCGATATCCACAGTTATAACTTATTGCTTTTAGCGTGGTGAGGGTAAATGGCTCAGGTCTTCAATTTCAGTTCAGGTCCGGCAATGCTGCCGACGGATGTGCTTAAACAGGCTCAGCAAGAGCTTTGCGACTGGCAAGGTCTTGGTACATCGGTGATGGAAATTAGCCATCGTGGAAAAGAGTTTATCCAGGTGGCGGAAGAGGCAGAAAAGGATTTTCGCGATCTGCTGAATATCCCCTCTAACTATAAAGTATTGTTCTGTCACGGCGGCGGACGCGGCCAGTTTGCGGGTATTCCGCTGAACCTGCTGGGCGACAAAACCACGGCGGATTACGTGGATGCCGGTTACTGGGCTGCCAGTGCGGTGAAAGAAGCCAAAAAATACTGCGATCCCAATGTGATCGACGCCAAAATCACCGTGGATGGTCTGCGCGGTGTGAAACCGATGAGCGAATGGCAACTTTCTGATAACGCAGCTTATCTTCACTACTGTCCGAACGAAACAATCGACGGGATCGCCATTCACGATACCCCGAATTTTGGCGACAACGTGATTGTGACTGCCGATCTTTCATCCACCATTCTTTCTGGCCCGCTGGATGTCAGCCGTTACGGGGTCATTTATGCGGGTGCCCAGAAAAACATCGGTCCGGCAGGACTGACGCTGGTGATCGTGCGTGAAGATCTGCTGGGGAAAGCGCATGTCGCTTGCCCATCTATTCTGGATTACACCGTGCTGAACGAGAATGACTCCATGTTCAACACGCCGCCTACGTTCGCCTGGTATCTCTCCGGCCTGGTCTTTAAATGGCTGAAGAAAAATGGCGGTGTGGCGCAGATGGACAAAATCAATCAGCAAAAATCTGACCTTCTGTACAGCGTTATTGATGGCAGTGATTTCTACCGTAACGACGTGGCTAAAGCCAACCGTTCTCGCATGAACGTGCCGTTCCAGCTTGCCGACAGCAATCTCGACAAACTTTTCCTCGAAGAGTCCTTTGCCGCGGGACTGCATGCGCTGAAAGGCCACCGGGTCGTCGGTGGGATGCGCGCCTCTATCTATAACGCGATGCCGCTGGAAGGCGTGACCGCGCTGACTGATTTTATGGTCGATTTCGAACGTCGCCACGGTTGATTGTGCGTTTTTTCACCCCCGTAGCACTGCTGCGGGGTTTTTATTATGTTGATTTGAGAGTTAAGTTTCATGGAATCCCTGACGTTAAAACCGATCGCGCGGGTAGATGGCACCATTAATCTGCCTGGTTCAAAAAGTGTCTCGAACCGCGCTCTGCTGCTGGCAGCTCTGGCAAACGGCACCACTGTCCTCACCAATTTGCTGGATAGCGATGACGTTCGCCATATGCTCAATGCGCTAAAAGCGTTGGGAGTTCACTATCAGCTGTCCGCCGATCGTACTCGCTGCGAAGTGACGGGGAATGGCGGGGCGTTGCAGGCAGCCGGTGAACTGGAGCTGTTTCTTGGCAACGCGGGTACCGCGATGCGCCCGCTGGCCGCTGCACTCTGCTTAGGCAGTAACTCTATTGTGCTGACCGGTGAGCCGCGGATGAAAGAGCGTCCGATTGGCCATCTGGTTGATGCTCTGCGCCAGGGCGGCGCAAAGATTGACTATCTCGAGCAGGAAAACTATCCGCCAATTCGTTTGAACGGCGGCTTTACCGGCGGTGAAGTGGAGGTCGACGGCAGCGTTTCCAGTCAATTCCTGACCGCGCTACTGATGACTGCGCCGCTGGCACCGCAGGATACGGTCATCACCATTAAAGGCGATCTGGTCTCTAAGCCTTACATTGATATCACGTTGCATTTGATGAAAACGTTTGGTGTTGAGGTTGAAAATCAGGCGTATCAGCGCTTTGTGGTTCGCGGCGCTCAGCAGTATCAATCACCGGGAAATTATCTGGTTGAAGGCGATGCATCCTCTGCGTCCTATTTCCTCGCCGCCGGTGCGATTAAAGGCGGTACGGTGAAAGTCACCGGAATCGGGCGTAACAGCGTTCAGGGCGACATTCGCTTTGCCGACGTGCTGGAAAAAATGGGCGCAGTCATCACCTGGGGCGATGATTTTATCGCCTGTACCCACGGTGAACTGAATGCGGTGGATATGGATATGAACCATATCCCTGATGCGGCGATGACTATTGCCACGGCGGCGCTGTTTGCCAGAGGTACAACCACGCTTCGCAACATCTATAACTGGCGCGTGAAAGAGACCGATCGCCTGTTCGCGATGGCGACTGAACTGCGTAAAGTGGGTGCTGAAGTGGAAGAGGGTGAGGACTTTATTCGCATCACTCCGCCTGCAAAACTGCAGGAGGCTGAGATTGGCACCTATAACGATCACCGTATGGCGATGTGTTTCTCGCTGGTGGCGTTATCGGATACCCCGGTGACCATTCTTGACCCGAAATGCACCGCGAAAACCTTCCCGGATTATTTCGAACAGCTGGCGCGTATCAGCACGCTTGCCTGATAAAATCATGCCGCATCAACGGATGCGGCATTTGCTTACGCTTCCTGACGTTGTTCCCGCCCATTTCTTCTACACTCTGCTTCATTAATTCCGTAATTTGCACGCAAAGATAACAGTTGCGCACTTTGGCGCGTATAATGCGCGGCGTTCATGTTAACGGTATGCCTTAATGAAGGAGAAAAAGATGACGGCAGCTGCCCCGGTAATCACCATTGATGGGCCAAGTGGCGCAGGGAAGGGTACTCTGTGTAAGGCGATGGCGGAAGCATTGCAGTGGCATCTTTTAGACTCGGGAGCTATCTATCGCGTACTGGCTTTAGCAGCATTGCATCATCATGTGGATGTCGCCTCAGAAGAAGCGCTGGTGCCTCTGGCTGCACATCTTGACGTACGCTTTGTTTCAACCAACGGCAATCTGGAAGTTATCCTCGAAGGGGAAGACGTGAGCGGTGAAATCCGCACCCAGGAAGTTGCCAATGCTGCCTCTCAGGTGGCTGCGTTTCCGCGCGTTCGCGAAGCGCTTTTACGTCGTCAGCGAGCATTCCGTGAAGCACCCGGTTTGATTGCCGATGGACGCGACATGGGCACAGTGGTCTTCCCTGACGCCCCGGTTAAAATTTTCCTTGATGCCTCATCGGAAGAACGCGCGCAACGCCGCATGCTTCAGTTGCAGGAAAAGGGGTTTAGTGTTAACTTTGATCGCCTTTTATCCGAGATAAAAGAGCGCGACGACCGCGATCGTAATCGTGCTGTAGCGCCACTTGTTCCGGCAGAAGATGCCTTAGTACTCGATTCGACTCGTTTAACTATTGAGCAAGTGATTGAAAAAGCGTTACAATATGCGCGCCAAAAACTGGCAATCGCATAATCGCGACAGATTTGAAGTACCCCGCTGCAACGGATTGACGGTGGGTATGTGAAACAACCCCATCCGGCACGGAGCCAGGTGGACGTTATATTAACCTGAAGATTAAACATGACTGAATCTTTTGCTCAACTATTTGAAGAATCCTTAAAAACAATCGAAACCCGTCCGGGTTCCATCGTTCGTGGTGTTGTTGTTGCTATCGACAAAGATATCGTACTGGTTGACGCCGGTCTGAAATCTGAGTCTGCCATTCCGGCAGAGCAGTTCAAAAACGCCCAGGGCGAGCTGGAAATCCAGGTTGGTGACGAAGTTGACGTTGCACTGGATGCAGTAGAAGACGGCTTCGGTGAAACTCTGCTGTCCCGTGAGAAAGCTAAACGTCACGAAGCTTGGATCACGCTGGAAAAAGCTTACGAAGAAGCTGAAACTGTGGTCGGTGTTATCAACGGCAAAGTTAAAGGTGGCTTCACTGTTGAGCTGAACGGTATTCGCGCGTTCCTGCCAGGTTCTCTGGTAGACGTTCGTCCGGTTCGCGACACTCTGCACCTGGAAGGCAAAGAGCTTGAGTTCAAAGTCATCAAGCTGGACCAGAAACGCAACAACGTTGTTGTTTCTCGTCGTGCCGTTATCGAGTCCGAGAACAGCGCAGAACGCGATCAACTGCTGGAAAACCTGCAGGAAGGCATGGAAGTTAAAGGTATCGTTAAGAACCTCACTGACTACGGTGCATTCGTTGATCTGGGTGGCGTTGATGGCCTGCTGCACATCACCGACATGGCGTGGAAACGCGTTAAGCATCCAAGCGAAATCGTAAACGTTGGCGACGAAATCACTGTTAAAGTGCTGAAGTTCGACCGCGAGCGTACTCGTGTATCTCTGGGCCTGAAACAGCTGGGCGAAGATCCATGGGTCGCTATCGCTAAACGTTACCCAGAAGGTACTAAACTGACTGGTCGCGTTACCAACCTGACCGACTACGGCTGCTTCGTTGAAATCGAAGAAGGCGTTGAAGGCCTGGTTCACGTTTCCGAAATGGACTGGACCAACAAAAACATCCACCCATCCAAAGTTGTTAACGTTGGTGATGTAGTGGAAGTTATGGTTCTGGATATCGACGAAGAACGTCGTCGTATCTCCCTGGGCCTGAAGCAGTGCAAAAACAACCCATGGCAGCAGTTCGCGGAAACCCACAACAAGGGCGACCGTGTTGAAGGTAAAATCAAGTCTATCACTGACTTCGGTATCTTCATCGGCCTGGATGGCGGCATCGATGGCCTGGTTCACCTGTCTGACATCTCCTGGAACGTTGCAGGCGAAGAAGCAGTTCGTGAATACAAAAAAGGCGACGAAATCGCAGCAGTTGTTCTGCAAGTTGACGCAGAGCGTGAGCGTATCTCCCTGGGCGTTAAACAGCTCGCAGAAGATCCGTTCAACAACTGGGTTGCACTGAACAAGAAAGGCGCAATCGTAAACGGTAAAGTGACTGCAGTTGACGCTAAAGGCGCAACCGTAGAACTGGCTGACGGCGTTGAAGGCTACCTGCGCGCTTCTGAAGCTTCACGTGACCGCGTTGAAGATGCAACTCTGGTTCTGAGCGTTGGTGACGACGTTGAAGCTAAATTCACCGGTGTTGACCGTAAGAACCGTGCAATCAGCCTGTCTGTTCGTGCTAAAGACGAAGCTGATGAGAAAGATGCAATCGCAACTGTTAACAAACAGGAAGATGCAGGTTTCTCTAACAACGCAATGGCTGAAGCTTTCAAAGCAGCTAAAGGCGAGTAATTCAAGTACGCTAAGTCATTTGAGCGGTAACGAGGCAACGAGCCTGAGAATCCCAGGAACTTACTCAAGTAGGTGACTGGGGTTAACAGACGAAGTTAACGTAGTGGCCGCTTGAAGGATAACGAGCAGACTTGACAGATTGCAGGATTCGTTCTGTAATCAATAACAAAGGGCGGCTATGGCCGCCCTTGTTTAATAAGCTGTTAAGCTAAATGGTTTGAAGGAACCGGAGGAATCATGACCAAGTCAGAATTGATTGAAAGACTTGCCAGCCAGCAATCGCACATCCCTGCAAAAGCAGTGGAAGATGCAGTGAAAGAGATGCTGGAGCATATGGCCTCGACTCTTGCACAGGGCGAGCGCATTGAAATCCGCGGTTTCGGTAGTTTCTCTCTGCACTATCGTGCACCACGAACCGGGCGTAACCCGAAGACTGGCGATAAAGTCGACCTGGAAGGTAAATACGTTCCGCACTTTAAGCCGGGTAAAGAGCTGCGCGATCGCGCCAATATTTACGGAAACTGAGTGCCGCCTGCGGGCGAAACTGGGTTATCTCATGAAAAGCACCTACGGGTGCTTTTTTTATTGCCATTTTATGAGTTCTGAATCTACGCCGTATTTTTAGTTTGCTGTTGCTGCAAACAGCCATCATCTCTTGAGCCTTGCTCGTAAACTCATTAATTCCCGGCTGACTCTCTGACTGTGCCACTGCACACTTGCGCAAAACAGGGAGATGTTCATGGGGATTCCATCACTGGGTGTGTGTCTGATTGCGGCCATATTGCCGCTGCTATGGCTACCGTCGTTACCTGGTTTGGCGGTGACCTGACTTTGTATCACTGCCGGTTTTTTGTTGGCATTACAGCGAGTAATGTACCTGCGCTACATCGGCATGTGGATGATTTTCTTCGCCTGGGGTGTGTTGGCAGCGCTGGAGTCCGTCTGGCCCATGCAGCATCTGACGGCCGGTCCGCAGCGTGCTGAAGTGGTCATCACGACAACCGATGGGGCGACAACCCATCAGGGCAGGATCATTCGCCTGAATGGCAAACCCTGGCGTTCAACAACGGGGATAACTCTTTACGGAAACTATCTGCCACAAGCGCCTTGCGCAGGGCAGCGTTGGGCGATGACGCTACGCCTTCGCGCCGTACATGGTGAGCTAAACGACGGCGGTTTTGACTCGCAGAGAAATGCTCTTGCCACTCACCAGCCGCTGAACGGGCGGTTTACGCATGCGCAAATCATAGATGCAACCTGCAGTATGCGGGCGCGTTATCTCTCATCGCTCACCTCAACACTCGCTTCTTACGCATGGGGCTCAGTGATGCTCGGATTGGGCATGGGAGAGCGGGTCGCGGTTACGCAGGAGATAAAAACGCTAATGCGGGAAACCGGCACGCTGCACCTGATGGCAATTTCGGGATTACATATCGCGCTCGTCGCATCAATGATCTGGTTTATTGCGCGCGGTATCCAGTTTTTTCTCCCGGCGCACTGGATTGGCTGGCGCTTCCCGCTGCTTGCCGGAATGTGCTTTGCTGCATTTTATGCATGGCTAACAGGAATGCAGCCGCCAGCGTTGCGTACTGTTGTATCACTTGCTGTCCTTGCCATGCTGCGCCTCAGCGGCAGGCAGTGGTCACCGTGGCAGGTTTGGGTATGTTGCGTGGCAGCGATACTGTTTGTTGATCCCCTGGCTGTTCTCTCACAAAGCCTGGCATTATCGGCGTTTGCCGTTGCGGCACTCATCTTCTGGTATCAGTGGCTACCTTTGCCCGCGATCATGTTATCCCGATGGCTAAAACCGCTGGTTAATCTACTGCATTTGCAGCTGGGCATGCTGATCCTACTACTGCCGCTACAGATCATTATTTTTCACGGGTTTAGTCTCTCATCGGTGATTGCCAATCTGTTCGCCGTACCGCTTGTCACGTTTATCTCTGTTCCGCTGATCCTGACTGCCATGTTGCTGCATCTTTTTCCATTGGCTCTGGTCGAGGCAAAGGTGTGGTTTTTAGCGGATCAATCATTGGCAGTGCTGTTTCGGGGATTAAAAGCATTACCGGACGGATGGATTGATATTGATGAGCGCTGGATATTTGTCACCTTAGTTTCATGGCTGGTGATTATTAGCTGGCGTTTACTCGCCTGGCGGGTAGTTCCTGCATCCTGCCTGGCAGGGAGTCTTCTGCTGACTTTCCCACTATGGAGGAGCGAGAAAACAGAAGGCTGGACGCTCCATATGCTGGACATTGGCCAGGGTCTGGCAATTGTTATTGAGCGTCACGGAAGGGCGATTATGTACGATACAGGGCTAGCCTGGCCGGGCGGCGACAGCGCAAAGTTACAAATTATTCCCTGGCTACGTTGGCATCATCTGACCCCGGAAGGGGTGATTATTAGCCATGAACATAGCGACCATATTGGCGGTTTACATTCGCTACAGGAGGCATGGCCCTCTATGTGGATCCGCAGCCCGTTAGGCTGGGCAGGACATCAACCCTGTTTTCGAGGTCAGCGCTGGCAATGGCAAGGCTTGACCTTCACGGCTCACTGGCCACCAAGGGAATATCAGGCGCAGGGGAATAACCGCTCGTGTGTTGTAAAAGTTGATGACGGCCAACACAGCGTCTTGTTAACTGGAGACATTGAAGCGAAGGCCGAGCAGGCAATGTTAAGTCATCACTGGCAATTTCTAACGTCTACACTTATCCAGGTGCCGCATCATGGGAGTAATACCTCTTCATCATTGGCGCTAATACAGCGTGTGGAGGGGAAAATCGCACTGGCTTCAGCAGCACGATATAACGCATGGCGGTTTCCGTCAGCGAAAGTGGTCAAACGTTATCGAAAGGAGGGCTATTCTTGGTTCGATACACCGCGATATGGGCAGATATCGGTAAGTTTTTCCTCGCATGGCTGGCAAATCCGTCGCTTACGAGATCAAATTTTACCTCGTTGGTATCATCAGTGGTTTGGCGCGCCCGTAGATAACGGGTAGAATATGCGGCTATTTCAACAAATGCTGGTTTTTTGAATGCATAACGACAAAGATCTCTCCACGTGGCAGACCTTCCGCCGACTCTGGCCGATGATTGCACCCTTTAAAGCAGGTCTGATGGTGGCGGCTGTCGCATTAATCCTCAACGCAGCCAGCGATACATTTATGCTATCGCTCCTTAAACCGTTACTGGACGACGGTTTTGCTAAAACGGATCGCTCAGTGTTGCTATGGATGCCTCTGGTGGTTATCGGACTGATGATCTTACGTGGCGTCACCAGCTATATCTCCAGCTACTGTATCTCCTGGGTATCCGGCAAAGTGGTGATGACCATGCGTCGTCGTCTCTTCAGCCACATGATGGGAATGCCTGTCGCGTTCTTTGACAAACAGTCCACTGGCACACTGCTGTCTCGTATCACCTACGATTCCGAGCAAGTCGCCTCGTCATCTTCCAGCGCGTTGATTACGGTGGTGCGTGAAGGCGCATCTATCATCGGCCTGTTTGTTTTGATGTTCTACTACAGCTGGCAGCTGTCTATCATTCTTATCGTGCTGGCTCCGATTGTCTCGATTGCCATTCGCGTGGTCTCAAAGCGTTTTCGTAGCATCAGTAAGAATATGCAGAATACGATGGGGCAGGTGACCACCAGCGCGGAGCAGATGCTGAAAGGGCATAAAGAAGTGCTCATTTTTGGCGGTCAGGAGATTGAAACCAAGCGCTTTGATAAAGTCAGCAACAAAATGCGTTTGCAGGGGATGAAGCTGGTGTCGGCCTCATCTATCTCCGATCCAATCATTCAGCTGATTGCATCTTTGGCCCTGGCATTCGTGCTTTATGCCGCAAGCTTCCCAAGCGTGATGGAAACATTGACCGCAGGTACTATCACCGTTGTCTTCTCGTCGATGATTGCGTTAATGCGCCCGCTTAAATCGCTGACCAACGTTAACGCTCAGTTCCAGCGCGGTATGGCAGCGTGTCAGACGCTGTTCAGTATCCTGGATTCTGAACAGGAAAAAGACGAAGGCAAACGTGTCATTGAACGTGCAGAGGGCAATGTTGAATTCCGCAATGTGACCTTCACCTATCCGGGACGCGAAGCGCCAGCTCTGCGTAATATCAGCCTGAATATTCCGGCGGGTAAAACGGTGGCACTGGTCGGGCGTTCGGGGTCGGGTAAATCCACCATCGCCAGTCTGATGACCCGTTTCTACGACATTGATGAAGGTGAAATCCTGTTAGACGGCCATGACCTGAGGGAATATACCCTTCAGTCGCTGCGTAATCAGGTGGCGCTGGTCTCCCAGAACGTCCATCTGTTTAACGATACGGTGGCGAACAACATCGCTTACGCGCGTACGGAAGAGTACAGCCGCGAGGCGATTGAGAACGCTGCGCGTATGGCCTACGCGATGGATTTCATCAATAAGATGGATAACGGTCTTGATACTATCATTGGTGAAAACGGTGTGCTGCTTTCTGGTGGCCAGCGTCAACGTATTGCCATTGCCCGTGCGTTACTGCGCGATAGCCCGATTTTAATTCTGGATGAAGCCACCTCCGCACTCGATACCGAGTCCGAACGAGCCATTCAGTCGGCGCTGGATGAGCTGCAGAAAAACCGCACCTCGCTTGTTATTGCTCACCGACTGTCGACTATCGAACAGGCCGACGAAATCGTTGTTGTGGAAGATGGTGTAATCGTTGAGCGTGGCAGCCATGCGGATCTGATTGCCCATCGTGGCGTCTACGCCCAGCTCCATAAAATGCAGTTTGGCGCATGATTGCACGCATCTGGTCCGGAGAATCGCCTCTGTGGCTGTTGCTGCTGCCGCTTTCCTGGCTGTATGGCCTGGTGAGCGGCATCATTCGCCTGAGCTATCGTCTGGGGATCAAGCGCTCATGGCGTGCGCCCGTGCCGGTCGTGGTGGTGGGGAACCTCACCGCGGGGGGCAATGGTAAAACCCCGGTCGTTATCTGGCTGGTGGAACAACTGACCGCCCGCGGTATCCGTGTCGGTGTGGTTTCACGGGGCTACGGCGGTAGAGCGGAGCACTATCCGCTTCTGCTGACGTCTCAAACCTCTACCGCAGAAGCCGGAGATGAGCCGGTCCTCATTTTTCAGCGAACCGGCGCGCCTGTTGCGGTATCTCCGAACCGTAGCGAAGCCGTGCAATCCCTGTTGGCTGCCCATCCTGTACAGCTCATTATCACTGACGATGGCTTACAGCATTATGCGCTCGCACGGGACAAAGAAATTGTGGTTATCGACGGTGAGCGCCGTTTCGGCAATGGCTGGTGGCTGCCTGCCGGGCCAATGCGTGAACGCGCGTCCCGCCTGCGCTCAGTCGATGCCGTGATTGTGAATGGCGGCGTTGCCCGAGCGGGTGAAATACCGATGCGTTTAAGCCCGGGTCAGGCGGTAAACCTTCTGACTGGCGAGCGTCGGGATGTGGCTCAGCTGCCTGCGCTTGTTGCAATGGCGGGTATTGGTCATCCGCCTCGCTTTTTTGCAACCCTGGAACAATGTGGTGCCCGTCTGGAAAGCAGATTCCCGCTGGCCGATCATCAGGCATTAAGTCCTGAAAGGGTTGAGCCCCTTGCAGCTTTGCATCAAAACCTGATCATGACCGAAAAAGATGCGGTCAAATGCCGCGCATTTGCCAGAGACAACTGGTGGTATCTGCCGGTCGATGCAGAACTGAGCGGTGAGCGGCCAGAACATTTGCTCCAGGAACTGCTCGCGCTGGTGCGCTAAAGACAGTGCGGTTCCGGTAGCGCGATAAAGAACAGGAAAACGCATGCCCATACCGCAACTTTCACTTTCTGCTGCACGACATCTTCATCTTGCCGCGCAGGGGCTTTTGAAAAAGCCTCGCCGACGTGCACAACCCGCCGATATTCTCTCAACCATTCAGCGCATGTCGCTGTTGCAAATCGATACGATCAATATCGTTGCCCGTAGTCCCTATCTGGTGCTTTTTAGCCGCCTGGGTAATTACCCATCCCAGTGGCTTGATGATGCGCTCCGTCGCGGTGAGCTCATGGAGTACTGGGCGCACGAGGCGTGTTTTCTACCGCGCAGTGATTTTGGCCTGGTGCGCCATCGGATGCTCGCGCCGGAGAAAATGGGCTGGAAATACCGTCAGGCGTGGATGCAGGAAAACGCAGACGAAATCGAGCAACTCATTGCACATATCCAGGACAAGGGGCCGGTCAGGTCCGCCGATTTTGAACATCCCCGCAAAGGCGCGAGCGGCTGGTGGGAGTGGAAACCGCAAAAACGTCATCTGGAAGGCCTTTTTACCTCAGGAAAAGTCATGGTGGTGGAGCGTCGTAATTTCCAGCGCGTCTATGATCTCACCCATCGCGTGATGCCTCACTGGGACGATAATAACGATCTGCTCAGTCAGGCGGCCGCAGAAGCCATCATGCTGGAGAACAGCGCACGAAGCCTGGGCATTTTCCGCACGCAGTGGCTGGCAGACTATTACCGTTTGCGCCAGCCAGATCTGAAACCGGTGCTTAAACATTGGCAGGATAACCATCAGGTGTTGCGCGTTGAGGTCGAGGGGCAAGGTGAGATGTGGCTGCATGAGGACCTGTTCCCGCTGCTGCCTCAGGCTCTGGCAGGCAAGCTTACTGCGTCGCACAGCGCCGTGTTATCGCCGTTTGATCCCCTTGTCTGGGATCGCAAGCGCGCAGAACAGTTGTTTGATTTCACCTATCGTCTGGAGTGCTATACCCCCGCAGCGAAACGCCAGTACGGATATTTTGTCCTCCCTTTGCTGCATAAAGGCCGGCTGGTTGGGCGTATGGATGCCAAAATGCACCGTAAGACAGGCGTGCTGGAAGTGATTTCGCTCTGGCTGGAAGAGGGGGTCAAAGCCAGCGCGACGCTGGAAAAAGGACTCACCCAGGCACTCAATGAATTTGCTGTCTGGCAGGGGGCCCGTCGGGTCACGTTAGCGCGATTGCCGGACGGACTTTTTGCCGGATGTCGGAGTGGTTGGGAAATAGACATAGCCTGAAAAAGGAATGTGATAAGCTTTAGCGATTACTGATACGGAGGAACTATGGATCACCGTTTACTTGAAATCATTGCCTGCCCGGTGTGCAACGGCAAACTCTATTACAGCCAGGATAAGCAAGAGCTGATTTGCAAACTGGATAACCTGGCATTTCCGCTGCGCGAGGGTATTCCTGTCCTGCTGGAAACCGAAGCCCGGACGCTTGCGGCAGAAGAGAGCAGGCCATGAGTTTCGTTGTCATTATTCCTGCGCGCTATGCATCAACCCGGTTACCGGGTAAGCCTCTGGTCGATATTAACGGCAAACCGATGATTGTTCATGTCCTGGACAGAGCGCGCGAATCAGGTGCCGAGCGTGTGATTGTTGCCACGGACCATGAAGAGGTCGCTCGTGCGGTCGAAGCCGCGGGTGGCGAGGTGTGTATGACGCGCGCCGATCATCAGTCGGGTACCGAAAGGCTGGCTGAAGTCGTCGAAAAATGCGGTTTTAGCGATGATACGGTGATTGTGAATGTGCAGGGCGATGAGCCGATGATCCCGGCGGTCATCATTCGTCAGGTCGCCGAAAATCTGGCACAGCGTCAGGTAGGAATGGCAACTCTCGCTGTGCCTATCCACCATGCGGAAGAGGCGTTTAACCCTAACGCTGTCAAAGTGGTGATGGATGCTGAAGGTTATGCACTCTATTTTTCCCGGGCGACGATTCCATGGGATCGCGACCGTTTTGCTGAATCTAAAGAAGCGATTGGCGATAATTTCCTGCGACATCTGGGAATTTACGGCTATCGTGCCGGTTTTATTCGCCGCTACGTTACCTGGGCACCAAGCCCGCTGGAGCAGATCGAAATGCTCGAACAGCTGCGTGTGCTCTGGTACGGCGAAAAGATCCATGTCGCGGTTGCTCAACAAGTTCCCGGTACTGGCGTGGATACCCCGGAAGATCTCGAACGCGTGAGAGCGGAATTGCGTTAATTGCCCAACATCCTCTCATTCGGGAGGATGTTTTTTTTATGTCTCCTTTCCCATTTTTCTTCCCTCAAATTGATCTTATCAGGGTGACATCCCCTCACGACGCGCTCATTATAAAATCAGTAGTCTTGATGGGGGTAATCTCATATGGAACAGTTGCGTGCCGAGCTTAGCCATCTGCTTGGGGAAAAACTCAGCCGGGTGGAGTGCGTAAACGAGAAGGCGGACACGTCGTTATGGTCGCTGTATGACAGTCACGGCAACCCGATGCCTTTAATGGCGAGAAGTTTTACCTCCCCGGGCGTGGCCAGGCAGCTGGCGTGGAAGATGTCCATGCTGGCGAAAAGCGGTACGGTCCGCATGCCCACGGTGTATGGGATCATGACCCACGAAGAGCATCCAGGGCCTGATGTGCTGTTGATTGAGCGCTTGCGTGGCGTTCCGGTGGAAGCACCTGCCCGCACCCCGGATCGATGGGAACAGCTGAAAGATCAGATCGTCGAAGCGCTGCTGGCCTGGCACCGACAGGACAGCCACGGGCTGGTGGGTCCCGTAGACAGCACCCAGGAAAATCTCTGGCCGCTCTGGTATCGTCAGCGGGTTGAAGTGCTGTGGGGTACGCTAAATCAGTTCAATAACACCGGTCTGAGTATGCAGGATAAACGTATTCTGTTCCGTACCCGGGAATGTCTGCCTGTGATGTTTGAGGGCTTTAACGATAACTGCGTGCTGGTGCATGGCAATTTTACGCTGCGTAGCATGCTGAAAGATGCTCGCAGCGATCAGCTGCTGGCGATGGTTGGGCCGGGTATCATGCTGTGGGCGCCTCGCGAGTATGAATTATTCCGTTTAAGCGAGAGTGGTCTGGCGGAAAGTTTACTCTGGCATTATCTGCAGCGTGCGCCAGTCTCGGAATCTTTCCTCTGGCGACGCTGGCTGTATCTCTTATGGGATGAGGTGGCGCAGTTAGTAAATACCGGGCGGTTTAACCGCGCCAACTTTGATATGGCTTCAAAATCACTTTTGCCCTGGCTCGCCTGACTCACCTTTAAGCCACTGCCAGAGTCGCCCAAGTGTTTCATAGCCTACGCGATCGCTGTGCATCAGCCATACTGGTGACGGGATCGCGCGTTCCCACGGATTTAGCGGGGCATCTATCGCCAGCTGGTTAGCTGGCGCAGGTAACGGATGCAACCCGGCCTGTTCAAAGAAAATCATTGCTCGCGGTAAATGTGAAGCGGATGTCACCAGCAGGAAAGGGGCGTCGCCGATGGCCTGTTTCACGGCCGCAGCTTCTTCTTCCGTATCTTTTGGGCTGTCGAGCGTGATAATCGCCGATCGCGGAACGCCGAGCGATTCCGCCACGCGCGCCCCCGCTTCAGCCGTGCTCACCGGATTAGTTTTTGCCGCTGCGCCCGTAAAAATCATCGTTGATCCTGGATTCGCCAGCCACAGACGAATGCCCTCGTTGAGGCGCGGAAGACTGTTATTGATCAAGTTTGAACTGGGGGCCCATGAGGCATCCCAGGTATAGCCGCCGCCAAGCACCACGATGTATGCCGCTTTTTGATTTCCCTGCCATGTCGGGTACTTATCTTCAATCGGGCGCAACAGTCCGTCAGCAACGGGCTGCAGACTTAACAGCAGCAGAATCAGCCATCCCGTCGTGACGACCAGTTTTCCACTTTTCTGAAAGCGGGTGAACCACACCAACAGCAGCCCCAATCCAATGAGCAGCAGCAGGAGAGGAAGGGGAAGCATCATGCCTCCGATATATTTTTTTAGGGTAAAAAGCATCCTTTTTGGTTCCTTTTTTAACCATACAGCAGGTGATTACACGCGATATTACACCAGAGAGGTTCATTCTCCGCGCGGGTGTGACAAAATAGCGGTTTTGCTGCTAGCGGATGGAACTCTCCCAATGCGGGATCGCAATTTTGATGACATCGCGGAAAAGTTTTCGCGGAACATTTACGGTACAACCAAGGGGCAGTTACGTCAGACGATCCTCTGGCAGGATCTCGATAACTTACTTGCCGACCTGGGTGACCGAAAGTTGCGGGTTCTGGATGCAGGCGGCGGTGAAGGTCAGACGGCCATTTTGATGGCGCAGCGCGGCCATCACGTCACGCTTTGCGATCTTTCTGCGGAGATGGTTGCGCGAGCAAAACGCGCAGCTGAAGAGAAAGGTGTGAGCGAGAACATGCATTTTATACATTGCGCCGCTCAGGACATTGCGCAGCATTTGGAAACTCAGGTTGATCTGATATTGTTTCATGCTGTGCTGGAATGGGTTGCCGAGCCTCAGGACATGTTAAAAACGCTGTGGTCGGTGCTCTGCCCCGGCGGCGCATTGTCGCTGATGTTCTACAATGCAAACGGCCTGTTGATGCGCAACGTGCTGGTGGGCAATTTTGGCTATGTGCAGCAGGGAATGTATAAAAAGAAACGACGCACGCTTTCACCGGATTTTCCCCGCGATCCCCAGCTTGTCTATGGCTGGCTGGAGGCCATTGGCTGGGAGATCACCGGCAAAACGGGCGTAAGGGTGTTTCATGATTATCTGCGCGATAAACAAAAGCAGCACGACTGTTTTGACGCCTTAACAGAAATAGAAACGCGGTATTGTCGCCAGGAGCCGTTTGTCAGCCTTGGCCGCTATATTCATGTCACCGCGCGCAAGCCGCAGATGCAAGGATAACCTATGAGTGAATTTTCCCAGACAGTCCCCGAACTGGTTGGCTGGGCCAGGAAAAACGATTTCTCCATCTCGCTGCCGGTCGACAGACTTTCATTTCTGCTGGCGGTCGCTACGCTGAACGGCGAGCGTCTGGATGGAGAGATGAGCGAGGGTGAACTGGTGGACGCGTTCCGCCACGTCAGTGATGCGTTTGAGCAAACCAGCGAAACCATTAACGTGCGTGCCAACAACGCGATCAACGATATGGTGCGTCAACGTCTGCTGAACCGCTTTACCAGCGAGCAGGCAGAAGGAAACGCCATTTATCGTCTGACGCCACTGGGCATCGGTATCACCGACTATTACATTCGCCAGCGCGAATTCTCCACGCTGCGCCTTTCCATGCAGCTGTCGATTGTCGCAGGCGAGCTGAAGCGCGCGGCGGATGCGGCGGACGAGAATGGCGATGAATTTCACTGGCATCGCAACGTCTATGCGCCGCTGAAATATTCAGTCGCAGAAATTTTCGACAGTATCGATCTCACCCAGCGTCTGATGGACGAGCAGCAGCAGCAGGTAAAAGACGATATTGCGCAACTGCTGAATAAAGACTGGCGTGCCGCTATCTCCAGCTGTGAACTGCTGTTGTCCGAAACCTCCGGTACGCTGCGAGAACTGCAGGACACGCTGGAAGCGGCGGGCGATAAACTTCAGGCAAACCTGCTGCGCATTCAGGATGCGACGCTGGCGCACGACGATCTGCATTTTGTCGATCGTCTGGTGTTTGATCTGCAAAGCAAGCTTGACCGTATTATCAGTTGGGGCCAGCAATCGATCGATCTGTGGATTGGTTATGACCGCCACGTGCATAAATTTATCCGTACCGCCATTGATATGGATAAAAACCGGGTGTTCGCCCAGCGTCTGCGTCAGTCGGTACAAACTTATTTTGATGCGCCGTGGGCGCTGACCTACGCCAACGCCGATCGTCTGCTGGATATGCGCGACGAAGAGATGACGTTGCGTGATGAAGAGGTGACCGGTGAACTGCCACCGGATCTGGAGTTTGAAGAATTCAACGAAATTCGTGAACAACTTGCGGCCATGATCGAAGAACAGCTGGCGGTCTATAAAACCAGACAAGTGCCGCTGGATCTCGGACTCGTGGTGCGAGACTATCTGGCGCAATATCCACGTGCGCGCCATTTCGATATTGCCCGCATCGTCGTCGACCAGGCCGTGCGTCTGGGCGTCGCGCAAGCAGATTTCACCGGACTGCCGCCGAAGTGGCAGCCGATTAACGATTACGGAGCCAAGGTACAGGCGCATGTCATTGACAAATATTGAACAAGTGATGCCAGCCAAACTGGCCCAGGCGCTGGCAAATCCGTTATTTCCGGCGCTGGACAGCCAGCTGCGTGCCGGTCGTCACATTGGTCTTGACGAGCTGGACAACCACGCTTTTCTGATGGACTTCCAGGAATATCTGGAAGAGTTTTACGCCCGCTATAACGTCGAGCTGATTCGCGCACCAGAAGGGTTCTTCTACCTGCGTCCGCGTTCTACCACGTTAATCCCGCGTTCCGTTTTATCTGAACTGGACATGATGGTCGGCAAAATTCTTTGCTATCTCTATCTGAGCCCGGAGCGTCTGGCCAACGAAGGTATCTTCACGCAGCAAGAGCTTTACGATGAGCTGTTGAGCCTGGCGGATGAAGGCAAGTTGCTGAAGCTGGTGAACAACCGTTCTACCGGTTCGGATCTGGATCGCCAGAAGCTCCAGGAAAAAGTGCGCTCTTCCCTGAACCGTCTGCGTCGTCTGGGCATGGTCTGGTTTATGGGTCATGACAGCAGCAAATTCCGCATCACCGAATCCGTGTTCCGCTTCGGTGCGGATGTGCGTACGGGTGACGATCCGCGTGAAGCGCAGCTGCGCATGATTCGCGACGGTGAAGCTATGCCGGTAGAAAACCATTTGCAGCTCAATGATGAGCATGAAGACAATCAGCCGGATAGCGGGGAGGAAGAGTAATGATTGAACGCGGTAAATTTCGCTCACTAACGCTGATTAACTGGAACGGCTTCTTTGCCCGAACCTTCGATCTGGATGAGCTGGTCACCACGCTCTCCGGCGGTAACGGGGCGGGTAAATCGACGACCATGGCGGCGTTCGTGACGGCGCTGATCCCCGATTTAACCCTGCTGCATTTCCGTAACACCACTGAAGCGGGCGCAACAAGCGGTTCCCGTGATAAAGGTCTGCACGGTAAGCTGAAAGCGGGCGTCTGTTATTCGGTTCTGGACGTGATTAACTCGCGTCACCAGCGCGTGGTGGTTGGTGTGCGTCTGCAACAAGTGGCAGGCCGCGACCGTAAAGTCGACATCAAACCGTTCGCTATCCAGGGGCTGCCAACCTCCGTTCAGCCAACCGCGCTGTTGACGGAAACGCTCAACGAGCGTCAGGCTCGCGTGCTGACGCTTCAGGAGCTAAAAGACAAACTCGAAGAGATTGAAGGCGTTCAGTTTAAACAGTTCAACTCGATCACCGATTACCACTCGCTGATGTTCGATCTGGGCGTTGTGGCGCGCCGCCTGCGCACTGCGTCTGACCGTAGCAAATACTATCGCCTGATTGAAGCCTCGCTGTATGGCGGTATTTCCAGCGCAATCACCCGCTCACTTCGTGATTATCTGTTGCCGGAAAACAGCGGCGTGCGCAAAGCCTTCCAGGACATGGAAGCGGCTCTGCGCGAAAACCGGATGACGCTGGAAGCGATTCGTGTCACCCAGTCTGACCGCGACCTGTTTAAGCATTTGATCAGCGAAGCCACCAACTACGTGGCCGCAGACTATATGCGACACGCCAACGAGCGTCGTATCCATCTGGATAAGGCGCTGGAGTATCGCCGCGAACTTTTCACCTCGCGCAAACAGCTGGTGGCCGAGCAGTACAAACACGTTGAGATGGCGCGTGAACTGGGCGAACACAACGGTGCAGAAGGCGATCTGGAAGCTGATTATCAGGCGGCCAGCGATCATCTGAACCTGGTTCAGACCGCACTGCGTCAGCAGGAAAAAATCGAGCGCTACGAAGCGGATCTCGATGAGCTGCAAATTCGTCTTGAAGAACAAAACGAAGTCGTGGCCGAAGCCGTCGATAAACAGGAAGAGAACGAAGCTCGTGCCGACGCCGCAGAGCTGGAAGTGGATGAGCTGAAAAACCAGCTTGCCGATTACCAGCAGGCGCTGGATGTCCAGCAGACGCGGGCGATTCAGTATACCCAGGCCCTGCAGGCCTTACAGCGTGCCAAAGAGCTGTGTCACCTTCCGGATTTGACCCCGGAAAGCGCCGACGAGTGGCTGGAAACCTTCCAGGCAAAAGAACAAGAAGCGACGGAGAAATTGCTCTCCCTCGATCAGAAAATGAGTGTGGCGCAGGCCGCGCACAGTCAGTTTGAACAGGCGTACCAGTTGGTCGCGGCGATCAACGGCCCTCTGGCGCGAAGCGATGCCTGGGAAGTGGCGCGCGAGTTGCTGCGTGACGGCGTGAATCAGCGCCATCTGGCGGAACAGGTTCAGCCGCTGCGTATGCGCCTGAACGAGCTGGAACAGCGTCTGCGTGAGCAGCAGGAGGCTGAGCGTCTGCTGGCTGAGTTCTGCAAACGTCATGGGAAGAATGTCGACATCGACGATCTGGAAACGCTGCATCAGGAGCTGGAAGCGCGTATCGCTTCGCTCTCTGACAGTGTCTCCAGCGCCAGCGAGCAGCGGATGACGCTGCGGCAGGAACTGGAGCAGCTTCAGTCCCGCACTCAAACCTTGCTGCAACGTGCCCCAGTCTGGTTAGCCGCGCAAAGCAGTCTGAATCAGCTCAGCGAGCAGTGCGGTGAAGAGTTTGAATCCAGCCAGGATGTCACTGAATATCTGCAACAATTACTCGAGCGCGAGCGCGAAGCCATCGTGGAACGCGACGAAGTGGGCACGCGTAAACGTATCGTTGACGAGGAAATTGAACGTTTAAGCCAGCCAGGCGGCGCTGAAGATGCCCGTCTTAATGCGCTGGCGGAACGGTTCGGCGGCGTGCTGCTTTCTGAGATCTACGACGACGTTAGTCTTGAAGATGCCCCTTACTTCTCAGCGCTGTATGGCCCGTCGCGTCATGCGATCGTGGTTCCGGATCTCTCGCTGATTGCCGAACAACTGGAAGGTCTCGAAGATTGCCCGGAAGATCTCTATCTGATCGAAGGGGATCCGCAGTCCTTTGACGATAGTGTCTTCACCGTGGATGAGCTGGAGAAAGCGGTGGTCGTCAAAGTTGCCGATCGCCAGTGGCGTTACTCGCGCTTCCCAACGCTGCCGCTGTTTGGGCGCGCAGCGCGTGAAAACCGTATCGAAAGCCTGCACGCCGAACGTGAAACCTTGTCAGAGCGTTTTGCGACGCTGTCATTTGACGTGCAAAAAACGCAGCGTTTACACCAGGCGTTTAGTCGCTTTATCGGCAGCCACGTTGCGGTGGCGTTTGAGGCCGATCCCGAAGCCGAGATTCGCAAGCTCAACACCCGTCGTGGTGAACTTGAGCGCGCCCTGAGCAATCATGAAAATGATAATCAGCAGAGCCGCGTGCAGTTTGAACAGGCGAAAGAGGGCGTTGCAGCCCTGAACCGTATCCTGCCGCGTCTGAATCTGCTGGGTGACGAAACGCTGGCCGATCGCGTGGATGAAATCCAGGAACGCCTGGATGAAGCGCAGGAAGCGGCCCGCTTTGTGCAGCAGCACGGGAATCAACTGGCGAAGCTGGAGCCGGTGCTGTCGGTTCTGCAAAGCGATCCAGAACAGTATGAGCAGCTGAAAGAAGATTATGCGTACTCGCAGCAGATGCAGCGTGATGCGCGTCAGCAGGCGTTTGCGCTGACGGAAGTGGTCCAGCGTCGCGCTCACTTTGGCTACAGCGATTCGGCAGAAATGCTGAGCGGTAATAGCGATCTGAACGAAAAACTGCGCCAGCGTCTGGAGCAAGCGGAAGCGGAACGTAGCCGTACCCGTGAAGCTCTGCGCAGCCACGCGGCACAGTTGGGCCAGTACAATCAGGTTCTGGCGTCGCTGAAAAGCTCATTTGATACCAAGAAAGAGCTCTTAACCGATCTGCATAAAGAGTTGCAGGATATCGGCGTTCGCGCGGACAGCGGGGCGGAAGAGCGTGCACGTATTCGTCGCGACGAACTCCATAGCCAGTTGAGCAATAACCGCGCGCGTCGTCATCAGCTGGAAAAAGCCCTGACGCTGTGCGAGGCGGAGATGGATAACCTGACCCGTCGTCTGCGCAAGCTGGAGCGTGATTATCATGAGATGCGCGAACAGGTTGTCAGCGCGAAAGCGGGCTGGTGTGCCGTAATGCGCATGGTGAAAGACAACGGCGTCGAGCGTCGTCTGCATCGCCGCGAGCTGGCCTATCTTTCCGGTGATGAACTGCGCTCTATGTCGGATAAGGCGTTGGGTGCGTTGCGTCTCGCGGTGGCGGATAATGAACATCTGCGCGATGTACTGCGTATGTCTGAAGATCCAAAACGTCCGGAGCGTAAAATTCAGTTCTTCGTGGCGGTTTATCAGCACCTGCGTGAACGTATCCGCCAGGACATTATCCGTACTGACGATCCGGTTGAAGCGATCGAACAGATGGAGATTGAACTGGGACGCCTGACAGAAGAGTTGACGTCTCGTGAGCAGAAGCTGGCGATCAGCTCCCGCAGCGTGGCGAACATTATTCGCAAAACGATCCAGCGCGAGCAGAACCGCATCCGCATGCTAAACCAGGGCCTGCAAAGTGTTTCGTTCGGCCAGGTGAACAGCGTGCGTCTGAACGTCAACGTTCGCGAAGCGCACGCCACATTACTGGATGTCCTTTCTGAACAGCACGAGCAGCATCAGGATCTGTTCAACAGCAATCGTCTGTCCTTCTCCGAAGCGCTGGCGAAGCTGTATCAGCGCCTCAATCCGCAGATTGACATGGGACAACGTACGCCGCAAACCATCGGCGAAGAGCTACTCGATTACCGTAACTATCTGGAAATGGAAGTTGAGGTTAACCGTGGCTCTGACGGCTGGCTGCGAGCGGAATCCGGTGCATTGTCGACCGGTGAAGCGATTGGTACCGGTATGTCAATTCTGGTGATGGTCGTGCAGAGCTGGGAAGATGAAGCGCGTCGTTTGCGTGGCAAGGATATCTCGCCGTGCCGTCTGCTATTCCTCGATGAAGCCGCACGTCTGGATGCCCGCTCTATCGCAACGTTGTTTGAGCTTTGCGATCGCCTGGATATGCAGTTGATTATTGCCGCACCGGAGAACATCAGTCCTGAGAAAGGGACGACGTACAAACTTGTGCGTAAAGTCTTCCAGAATACCGAACACGTTCATGTGGTTGGGCTGCGCGGTTTTGCTCCGCAACCGCCTGAGTCATTGCCGGGAACGGCTGACGCTTCTTAACGCGTTTTGATGAAAAGGGCGGCACAAGGGTGCTGCCCTTTTTATTTGCTTAACTTGTGGGTGTGGCTGCGTTATCTTTAAACTTCTTTACATAAGGTCAGGCAGTTACGTGTAGGCCTTTCTATACTGAAGAAAAGCCCCGGTGTTGTGGGCAGGTCGTAAACCAAACAGGGGGCAAGGGATGTTGCTAAAGAAAATTCGTGGTCGTCAGCTATCCGCAGTGAGCGTGTGTCTGGCGTTAATATTTGCTCCGCTGTTTACTGCTCAGGCCGATGAGCCTGAAGTGGTGCCGGTTGACAGTTCCGCTACGATGGGGGCACAGCCGACGTCGCTGTCGCAACCCTTAGAACAGTCCTCCGCTACCGCCATCATGGCCGGCATACAACCGTTGCCCGCTGATGTGAATACCGAAACGCTGCGCCAGCAGCTGCAATCCGGGCTGCCGTCTGGCTATTCACCTGTCTATCTCAACCAGTTGACTCTCCTGTACGCGGCACGCGACATGAAACCGATGTGGGATAACCGTGATGCCGTGCGGGCATTCCAGCAGCAGCTGGCTGAAGTGGCTATCGCCGGTTTCCAGCCGCAGTTTACGGCATGGGTTGAGCTGTTGACCGATCCCACCGTGACAGGTACGGCGAGAGACGTGGTCCTCTCGGATGCCATGATGGGTTATCTGCATTTTGTCGCGGGTATTCCGGTCTATGGCAATCGCTGGTTGTACAGTGAAAAACCGTACAAACTGGCGACACCGGCACTCTCTGTGATTAATCAGTGGCAAGTCGCATTGGATCAGGGAACGCTACCGCGTTTTATCGCCAGCCTTGCACCAGCGCATCCGCAATATGCCACGATGCATCAGTCGCTGCTGACGCTGGTGGCCGATACCCGACCGTGGCCACAGCTCAGAAGTACCACAACGCTTCGTCCGGGTCAGTGGAGCAGTGATGTTCCCGCCTTGCGCGAAATCCTCCGGCGTTCCGGCGTTTCCGATAAAGAACCGAAAATCGCGCTTCCAGGCGATGATCCGCAAAGCGTGGTTGTCAGCCCTTCTGCTCCGCCGTTAAAGAAAAAAACAGCTATCGCTGCCGATAAGCCCGCGGCTTACGATCGCGAGCTGGTGGCGGCGGTGAAAGCCTTCCAGGCTGCGCAGGGGTTAGGCGCCGATGGTGTGATTGGCGCGTCAACCCGCGACTGGCTGAATGTCTCGCCGGCGCAGCGAGCGGGTGTGCTGGCGCTGAATATTCAGCGTTTGCGTCTGCTCCCCGGGACATTATCAACAGGCATTATGGTTAACATTCCGGCCTATTCGCTGGTCTATTACCAAAACGGGAGTGAAGTGCTGGCATCGCGGGTGATTGTTGGGCGGCCGGACAGAAAAACGCCGATGATGAGCAGTGCGCTGAACAACGTGGTGGTTAATCCACCGTGGAATGTCCCGCCGACGCTGGCGCGCAAAGATATTTTGCCGAAGGTCTGGAACGACCCCGGTTATCTGGAACGACACGGCTATACCGTAATGCGGGGCTGGAACAGTAACCAGACCATCGATCCGTATCAGGTCGACTGGTCGACGATTACGCCATCTAATTTGCCTTTCCGCTTCCAGCAGGCGCCGGGTGTACATAACTCGTTGGGACGCTATAAGTTTAATATGCCGAGTTCGGATGCCATCTATTTGCACGATACACCAAACCATAACCTGTTCCAGAAAGATGCCAGAGCGCTGAGTTCAGGCTGCGTTCGCGTAAATAAAGCATCGGAGCTGGCGAATATGCTGCTGGGTGATGCGGGGTGGAACGATACGCGGATCTCTGATGCGCTGAAAGAAGGGAATACCCGCTACGTGAATATCCGGCAAAATATTCCGGTTAATCTTTACTACCTGACCGCGTTTGTTGGCGATGACGGGCGTACCCAATATCGTACAGATATTTACAATTACGATCTCACGGCGCGATCCGGTGCACAAATTTTGTCAAAAGCTGAACAATTAATCAGGTAAATGAAGTAGTTCGGGAAAATTGATTGTCGTAAGTTATGGTGAATAGGGGGCGGTATCGCTACAAGCCCCGTATTTGCTGGGGTTGGGCGTCTTGACGCAGGCTAGCTAGCCAGTTAATGTGCCCTTCGTGCGCTAAGCATATTTACGATAACATTGACCTGTAGACCTGATTATCATGGACAAATTTGACGCTAATCGCCGCAAGCTGCTGGCGTTAGGTGGTGTTGCGCTCGGCGCAGCGGCCATCTTGCCGACGCCAGCATTTGCCACCCTCTCGACACCTCGTCCGCGTATTTTAACGCTCAATAACCTTCACACTGGTGAGACGTTGAAGGCGGAGTTTTTCGATGGCAGAGGCTATATTCAGGATGAATTAGCAAGACTCAACCATTTCTTCCGTGATTACCGCGCGAATAAAATTAAAGCCATCGACCCTGGATTGTTTGATCAGCTTTTCCGTCTTCAGGGCCTGCTGGGAACCCGCAGGCCTGTTCAGCTCGTTTCCGGTTATCGCTCTGTTGATACCAATAATGAACTGCGCGCCCATAGCCGTGGGGTAGCCAAAAAAAGCTATCACACTAAAGGACAGGCGATGGATTTCCACATCGAAGGCGTTTCATTAGCCAATATTCGCAAAGCTGCGTTATCTATGCGCGCAGGTGGTGTAGGATATTACCCACGTAGCAACTTTGTGCATATTGATACCGGGCCAACAAGGCACTGGTAATAATGAAGGAGCAGTATGAACTATCGTATTATTCCGGTCACTGCGTTCGCCCAGAACTGTTCGCTTATCTGGTGTGAACAAACCAAACTGGCCGCGCTTGTCGATCCCGGCGGAGACGCTGAGAAGATCAAGCAGGAAGTCGATGCGTCTGGTGTGACGCTGATGCAGATTTTGCTGACCCATGGCCATCTTGACCATGTGGGGGCTGCGGCAGAGCTGGCACAACACTACGGTGTGCCGGTCATTGGTCCGGAAAAAGAAGATGAGTTCTGGCTGCAAGGGTTGCCTGCGCAAAGCCGTATGTTTGGCCTTGATGAGTGTCAGCCTCTGACTCCCGATCGCTGGCTGAATGAAGGGGAGAGCGTTAACGTCGGAAACGTGACGCTGCAGGTGCTGCATTGTCCCGGGCATACGCCGGGGCATATCGTCTTCTTTGATGACAAATCGCGTTTGCTCGTCTCGGGTGATGTGATTTTTAAAGGAGGCGTGGGACGCAGTGATTTCCCGCGTGGCGACCACGGTCAGCTGATCCAGTCGATTAAGCAAAAGCTCTTACCGCTGGGTGATGACGTGACCTTTATTGCGGGGCATGGCCCGATGTCGACGCTAGGATATGAGCGTTTGCACAACCCATTCCTGCAGGATGAAATGCCTGTCTGGTAAACGCCATAAAAAAAGCCTGCTTAAAGCAGGCTTTTTTGTCAGTCTGTTAAAAACTGAATTTACAGCACGGCGACAATCGCTTCACACAGTGGTGCCATGTTGTCAGGCGTCATTCCCGCCACGTTAACGCGACCAGAAGCTACTGCGTAAACGCCAAACTCTTCACGCAGACGCAGAACTTGCTCTTTCGTCAGGCCGCTGAACGAGAACATTCCGTTCTGCTTGATGATAAAGCTAAAATCGCGATCCGCGCCTTTCTCAGCCAGGGTATTCACGAACAGCAGACGCATGCGCTGGATGCGCTGACGCATATCGTTCAGCTCTTGTTCCCAGATTGCGCGCAGCGCATCGTTACTGAGAATCGTCGCCACCACGGATGCACCGTGCGCAGGTGGGTTTGAGTAGTTAGCGCGAATAACCGATTTCATCTGGCTGAATGCGCGGTCAACGGTTTGTTCGTCGGCTGCAACCAGCGTACAGGCGCCAACACGCTCGTTGTACAGGCCAAAGTTTTTAGAATATGAGCTGGCAACGATCAGTTCCTGATGCTCAGCGGCAAAGGCGCGCAGGCCCTCAGCATCTTCTTCCAGACCACGAGCAAAGCCCTGGTAGGCGAAGTCGAACAGCGGCAGCCAGCCTTTTTCTACGGAGAGTTTTGCCAGCTGTTCCCATTGCTCAAGCGTTGGGTCGATACCGGTTGGGTTATGGCAGCAGCCGTGGAACAGAACCACATCGCCCGCCTGTGCTTCGTTCAGGCTGGTCAGCAGGCCGTCAAAATCCAGAGTGTGATTCGCCGCGTCATAATAAGCATATTCCCGCACTTCCAGGCCCGCAGAGTTAAACACGCTCTTATGGTTCGGCCAGCTTGGGTTGCTCACCCAGACGCGTTTCACGGAGGTGTTTTTCGCGAGGAAATCCGCCGCCACGCGCAATGCGCCTGTACCGCCTGGCGTTTGGGCTGTGCGTGCACGTTTGTCGCTAATGATCGTGCTGCCTTTTCCAAACAGCAGTTCCTGAGTGCAACGGCCAAATTCCGGAATACCATCAATACCGAGGTAGTTTTTGGTGTTTTCATTTTCCAGCAGATACTGCTCAGCTTTTTTTACGCTGGTCAGCACCGGAGTTTTGCCGGTTTCATCTTTATATACACCAATACCCAGGTTGATTTTTCCAGGGCGGTCATCGGCACGAAACAGATCGGCCAGGCCCAGAATAGGGTCGGCAGGAGCGGCGGTAATGTTCTCAAACATGACGAGGTTCCATTGTGATTACAGAAGTGAAATCCGCTATCAGGTTAACGGTTGATCTACAAAATGCCAACCGTTTGCGACAAAAAGCGTGCGCCTTTTCAAAAGTCGCCATTTTTTGCTTTCAGACATAAAAAAAACAGGACCGAAGTCCTGTTTTCTAGGCATTTAGCAGAGAGGGCTGCTTGCTTATTAGAACTGGTAAGTTACACCAACAGTTGCCTGGTTGTCCGAACCAACCCAGCTGGTGGATGCGTCTTCGTCATCCAGCAGGTTGAAGCGGTAGTCACCGTACACGTTGAAGTTTTTGTTAAAGTAGTAAGTCGCGCCAGTGGTGATGTATTTCGCCAGGTCACGGTCGCCGATTCCGTTCAGGTCTTTACCTTTGGACTGAACGTAAGAGATGGACGGACGCAGACCGAAGTCGAACTGGTACTGTGCGATAACTTCGAAGTTCTGAGTTTTGTTCGCAACGTCATATACGGTCGCGGTGCTGTCACCCAGGATGCTCATGTTACGGGTTTCAGCATACACGGTTGCGAGGTAGATGTTGTTCGCGTCATATTTCGCGCCAACAGCCCAGGATTCAGCCTGATCGCCTTTACCGTCTTCTTTCTGATCGAGGGTACGGTTAGCGGTGCTGTACGCGCCGACCAGACCGAAGCCTTCGCCGAACTCGTAGCCCAGAGACAAGCCTACGCCGTCGCCATTGGCTTTACGCAGATCGGAACGATCGTTTTTACCCTGGTACTGAACGCCGAAGCTCAGGCCATCAACCAGACCGAAGAAGTTGCTGTTACGATAGGTCAGCAGGCCGGTAGAACGGCTGGTCATGTAGTTATCGGTGTAAGCGCCGCCCCAGGTTTCGCCGGAGAAGGACGGAGCCATGTCGGTCAGTGCTTCTACATCGTATACGATACCGTAGTTACGGCCGTAATCCAGGGAGCCAGCGTCAGCAACTTTGATACCTGCGAAAGCCAGACGGGTAACGTTGGTTTGATCGCCTTCAGCAGCGCCAGCCTTAGCACGGTATTCCCACTGACCGTAACCGGTCACCTGATCGTTAACCTGAGTTTCGCCTTTGAAGCCGATCTGGCCGTAAGAGGAGTCAGCGTTTTTGTGTTCACCGGAAGTGGTGAAACCATGTTCACCAACAACTTTGCCGTAGAAGTCCAGTTTGTTGCCGTTTTTGTTATAGATTTCTGCAGCGTTTGCTGCACCGGCTACCAGCAGGGCAGGGATAACCACTGCCAGGATATTGCGCTTCATCATTATTTATTACCCTCATTGGTTTTTTTATGACACTCGCCACTGCCCACAATAAATTCTGTCAATAAATATTTCCGGAACTATTGATGAGAGTTTGGTGTCTTTATGTATCTGACAGGCATCTTTCCATTCATATAATCGTTTCGCTAGCCTGAAAGTGCTACAAACTTAAAGATTGAGTAACAAAAAGAAATAATGTGTAACTAAATGTGTATTATTGGGAACTTTGTGAACCACCTCAAATTTCAGAACTGATTGCTGAATAAAAAGACATATCCATTACTATATATATGAATTGCTTATGTTTAATTTTGATAAAGGCATTTCATATCAACAGAAGCTAAACAGCTTGCTTTTTCTTATTGTAAACATTAGCCGTCTGGATGGCTGTGTTTATGATTGAATTTTGTGCTAAAGCCGTCACTTTGTAATATACGCAATAAGACTGCGGTTTATTTTTTGTTCGTAGATGTTTCATGGAAATAAAACGTAACAGCTGGAATATTTGGCGGGGTTGCATATTGAGGATGCTGACTTTCTGCTGACGTAAATTGACAGAGCAGAATAAAATAATGGCCAGCAGATGCTGGCCATGACGAACGTGAAGATTAGAAGCTTGCGTTACGCGGTGTGCGTGGGAACGGAATAACATCTCGCACGTTCTGAACGCCGGTGACGTAGGCGATCAAACGTTCGAAGCCCAGACCAAAACCGGAGTGCGGCACGGTGCCGTAGCGACGCAAATCGCGATACCAGCTGTAGTCGGCCGGATTCAGACCCATCTCTTCCATACGGGCGTCCAGCACGTCCAGACGCTCTTCACGCTGAGAGCCGCCGATGATTTCGCCGATACCTGGAGCCAGCACGTCCATCGCCGCAACGGTCTTACCGTCTTCGTTAAGGCGCATGTAGAAGGCCTTAATATCTTTCGGATAGTTTTTAACCACCACTGGCGCTTTGAAGTGTTTCTCGGCCAGATAGCGCTCATGTTCGGAAGAGAGATCCACACCCCAGTAAACCGGGTTCTCGAATTTCTCACCGCATTTCTCCAGAATCGCCACTGCGTCGGTGTAATCCACCTGAGCGAAGTCTGCTGAGACGAAACGCTCAAGACGAGCAACCGCATCACTGTCTACGCGTTCAGCGAAGAATTTCATGTCGTCAGCGCGCTCTTCCAGAACCGCTTTGAAGACGTATTTCAGCATGGCTTCAGCCAGACCCGCAACATCGTTCAGATCGGCGAAAGCCACTTCCGGCTCCAGCATCCAGAATTCCGCGAGGTGACGGCTGGTGTTCGAGTTTTCAGCACGGAAAGTCGGGCCGAAAGTATAAATTTTAGAAAGCGCACACGCGTAAGTTTCGCCGTTAAGCTGGCCTGATACGGTCAGGAAGGCCTCTTTGCCAAAGAAATCTTTGTCAAAATCGACTTTACCTTCTGGCGTACGCGGTAAGTTTTCCAGATCCAGCGTTGATACGCGGAACATTTCACCGGCACCTTCGGTATCAGATGCGGTAATTAATGGGGTTGAAACCCAGAAATAACCCTGCTCATTAAAGAAGCGATGCAGCGCTTGCGCCAGCGTGTGACGCACGCGCGCGACTGCACCGATCATATTGGTGCGCGGGCGCAGGTGGGCCACTTCGCGCAGATATTCAATACTGTGGCGTTTCGCCGCCATTGGATAGGTATCAGGATCTTCAACCCAGCCAGTGACTTCTACGGAGGTTGCCTGCAGTTCGAAGCTCTGGCCCTGACCCGGAGACGCGACGACCACACCCGTCACGATCACGGAGCAGCCAGTGGTCAGGTGCAGAACCTCGTCATTGTAATTGGGCAGAGAATTATTAATAACGGCCTGTACAGGATCAAAGCAGGAACCGTCATAGACGGCAAGGAAGGAGATGCCAGCTTTAGAATCTCGGCGGGTACGTACCCATCCGCGCACGGTGACTTCCTGGTCAACGGCAACACGGCCATGGAGTACGTCGGCTACAGGCACAACGCTCATAATATTCTCTCTGTTATTAGTCGGAAAAAATAGACACTTGTCCGCCCTTATCGGGGGATATCTATGTTACCTGGCATCCGCCATCAGACAAGCAGATTTCGCAGAGAAAAGAGAAGAAAGTGGAAAAAAAGAGTGAGAAGGGAGCCAGGAAGGCTCCCGAATACCCTTAACTGGCTTTTTTGATTTGCGGTAAATCGAAGGCTTTGCGCAGTGCGCGCACGAATGCTTTGTCATGACAGATGGTTTTGCCTGGGCTGTCGGACAGTTTTGCCACCGGCTTGCCGTTACATTCCACCAGTTTGATAACAATATTCAGCGGTTTCACCTGCGGTATGTCACAGGTTAAACGGGTGCCAATCCCGAAGCCCAGGTTCACCCGCGACGAAAACTGGCGATACAGGTCGACAGCTTTCGACAAATCGAGATTATCCGAGAAGACCAACACTTTCGTCATTGGATCGATTCCGAGCTTCTCATAATGAGCGATGGCTTTTTCACCCCATTCAACCGGGTCACCGGAGTCATGGCGCAGGCCCTGATAGCGGGTGGCAAATTCGGGGCCGAAATCACGCAAAAAAGCATCCATAGTGATGCAATCGGTGAGCGCAATGCCCAGTTGGTCGGGATACTCATCCAGCCATGCTGCCAGCGCCGCACGCTGGCTGTTTGCCAGTACGGGGCTGATTTGCTGATGCGCCTGGAACCACTCGTGGGCTTGTGTTCCCATTGGCGTGAGGTTTTGGCGGCGCGCTAAATCATAATTACTGGTGCCGACAAACCACGGTTCTTGTTGCAGACGTTGAACGATTGCCTGCTGCACTTCGCGCGAGAAACGACGGCGAGTCCCGAAATCCATCAGCCGGAAGCGTGACATATCCACGGATTCGGTCATCTGAGCGAAATCAATCAGTTTGCTTTCAAGCGTGGCCAGCGCCTGTTCAACGCCGGTATCGGGAGAACGGTAGCGGTGCACAATCTCGCTAATCACCGCCAGCAGCGGCACTTCCCACATAATCACTTCACGCCACGGCCCGGCGAGACGAATATTCAGCTTGCCGTTGTCATTGGTGATGGTGACTTGTTCGGGATTAAAGCGGAAATCGCGAAGCCAGTTTAAATAGTCAGCTTTAAAGAAAGGCAGGCCAGAGAGCCACTGGTATTCGTCGTCCTGCAGCGTCAGATGCTGCATAGCATCGACCTGTTCACGAATGGTGTCAGCGTAAATACCGAGCAAGTCATCACCACGGCAACGGAACTCCGCCGCTACCTGTACGTCGTAGTAATGGTGAAAAACGGCTTGCTGCATGTGTAGCTTATACGCATCGGTATCCAGCAACGTATGCAGAACAGGAGAAGCGAATCGAGTCATAGGTGCGCAGTAGCATCCTCTCACGGGAGCGTTTAGTACAATAAACAACTATTGAAACCGCTGGAGTATACCTTGTTTAGCGATTTATTGAACCCCGATCACAACATAAGCTGCCGTTAGGGTCGAGAGCATTTTGTGCCTCGTGTTATACAAATGTAGCAAAAATGGGGTTTGTACCTGAAAAGATGAAGATTCTGCGTAGCGAGTTTTGCGCAACAGGAATAGACTGGATTCGTTATTCGACAAACGATGCATAAGGTTTTCTATGACACAACAGCCACAAGCCAAATACCGCCACGACTATCGTGCGCCGGAATACCTGATTAGCGATATCGATCTGACTTTTGACCTGGATGCCACCAAAACCGTTGTCACGGCCTTAAGCCAGGTCACACGCCAAAGTGCGACGGCTGTCCCGCTGCGTCTCGATGGCGAAGACCTGACGCTGGTATCTGTACATATTAATGATGAAGCGTGGTCTGACTATAAAGAAGAAGGAAGTCAGCTGGTCATTAACAACCTGCCAGAACGTTTCTCGCTGCGCATCGTTACCGAAATCAGCCCGGCGGCTAACACCGCGCTGGAAGGGCTCTACCTGTCTGGCGTTGCGCTTTGTACCCAATGCGAAGCGGAAGGTTTCCGCCATATTACCTGGTATCTGGACCGCCCTGATGTCCTGGCGCGTTTCACCACCAAAATCATTGCCGATAAAAAGCGTTATCCGTATCTGCTCTCCAACGGTAACCGCGTAGGGCAGGGCGATCTGGAAAATGGCCGTCACTGGGTCCAGTGGCAAGATCCGTTCCCAAAACCGTGCTACCTGTTTGCGCTGGTGGCGGGCGACTTCGACGTGCTGCGCGATACGTTTAAAACGCGTTCTGGCCGCGATGTTGCGCTGGAGCTATTTGTCGATCGCGGCAATCTTGATCGCGCTCCGTGGGCGATGACCTCACTGATTAATTCCATGAAGTGGGATGAAGAGCGCTTTGGCCTGGAATACGATCTCGACATCTATATGATCGTCGCTGTCGACTTCTTCAATATGGGCGCGATGGAGAACAAAGGCCTGAACGTCTTTAACTCCAAATATGTGCTGGCCCGTACCGATACCGCGACCGACAAAGATTACCTCGATATCGAGCGCGTGATTGGTCATGAATATTTCCACAACTGGACCGGCAACCGCGTCACCTGCCGCGACTGGTTCCAGTTGAGTCTGAAAGAGGGCCTGACCGTCTTCCGCGATCAGGAGTTCAGCTCCGATCTGGGTTCCCGCGCCGTTAACCGCATCAATAATGTTCGCACCATGCGTGGCCTGCAGTTTGCTGAAGATGCCAGCCCAATGGCGCATCCAATTCGTCCGGACAAAGTGATTGAAATGAACAACTTCTACACCCTGACGGTGTATGAGAAGGGTTCAGAAATTATCCGTATGATCCATACGCTGCTCGGCGAAGAGAATTTCCAGAAAGGGATGCAGCTCTATTTCGAGCGTCACGACGGCAGCGCAGCCACCTGCGATGACTTCGTGCAGGCGATGGAAGACGCTTCAAACGTTGACCTGTCGCATTTCCGTCTCTGGTACAGCCAGGCCGGCACCCCGATTGTCAGCGTGAAAGATGATTACAATCCGGAAACGGAGCAATACACCCTGACCATCAGCCAGCGCACGCCGCCGACTGCCGAGCAGGAAGAGAAGCATCCGCTGCATATTCCGTTTGATATCGAGCTGTACGATAACGAAGGAAACGTGATCCCGCTGCAAAAGGGCGGTCATCCGGTGCACCACGTGCTGAACGTGACCCAGGCGGAACAGACATTCATCTTTGATAACGTCTACTTCCAGCCGGTTCCTGCGCTACTGTGCGAATTTTCCGCGCCGGTCAAACTGGAATACAAATGGAGCGATCAGCAGCTGACCTTCCTGATGCGTCACGCGCGCAACGATTTCTCCCGCTGGGATGCGGCGCAGAGTCTGCTGGCGACCTACATCAAGCTGAACGTTAACCGCCATCAGCAAGGACAGCCGCTGTCCCTGCCTGTGCACGTCGCCGATGCGTTCCGCGCCATTCTGCTGGATGAAAAAATCGATCCGGCGCTGGCCGCAGAGATTCTGTCGCTGCCGTCAGCTAACGAAATCGCCGAGCTGTTCGATATCATCGATCCTATTGCGATTACCGCGGTACGTGAAGCGCTGACCCGCACGCTGGCTACCGAACTCGCCGACGAGTTCCTGGCAATTTACAACGCCAATAAACTGGATGAGTACCGCGTGGAACATGCCGATATCGGTAAACGTTCGCTGCGTAACACCTGTTTGCGTTACCTGGCGTTCGGCGAAACGGAGCTGGCGAATACGTTGGTCAGCAAGCAGTATCACGAAGCTGATAACATGACCGATGCGCTGGCGGCTCTGGCGGCAAGCGTGGCGGCTGAACTGCCGTGCCGTGATGCGCTGATGCAGGAGTATGATGACAAGTGGCATGAGAACGGTCTGGTGATGGATAAGTGGTTTATTCTGCAAGCCACCAGCCCGTCTGCCGATGTACTGACTACCGTGCGCAGTCTGCTTAAGCACCGTTCCTTTACCATGAGCAACCCTAACCGCGTGCGTTCGCTGATTGGCGCGTTTGCCGGCAGCAACCCGGCAGCCTTCCATGCAGAAGACGGTAGCGGCTATCAGTTTATGGTAGAAATGCTGACCGAGCTAAACAGCCGTAACCCGCAGGTGGCATCGCGTCTGATTGAGCCGCTGATTCGCCTGAAACGTTACGATGCAAAGCGCCAGGAGAAAATGCGCGCGGCGCTTGAGCAGTTGAAAGGGCTGGAGAATCTGTCGGGCGATCTGTTCGAGAAGATCGCCAAAGCGCTGGCCTGATCCTCATGCCCACGGGCGCATAAACTCAACGTAAAACGGCAATCTAAATTGCCGTTTTTTTATGCTTATAGCGCCGTGAAGGAATGTCTTTGCCGCCTGGCGGTGTTATCCGTGACGACGGATCGGCTCTTCGTTTGTCCCGCGTTTCATCACGCGATTCAACACTTCGGCTTCCAGTTCTGCCAGCCTTACGGTTCCCACCCGGCGCGGACGAGGAATATCAACCGCCAGATCCAGCCCGATTTTGCCATCCTCAATTAACAGCACCCGGTCAGCCATTGCGACCGCTTCGCTCACATCGTGTGTCACCAGCAGAACGGTAAAGCCATGCTCCTGCCAGAGCGACTCAATCAGATCCTGCATTTCAATGCGCGTCAGCGCGTCGAGCGCCCCGAGTGGTTCGTCCAGCAGCAGCAGTCCAGGACGATGGATCAGCGCGCGCGCCAGCGCCACCCGCTGTTTTTGCCCGCCGGAAAGCGCTGCAGGCCACTCGCCCGATCGATTTTCCAGACCAACCGCCGCCAGGGCCTGACGAGCGTTATCCCGCCAGTTGCCTTTTAATCCCAGCCCCACATTGTCGATAACCGATTTCCACGGCAGCAGGCGGGCATCCTGGAACATCATCCGCGTATCTTCCTGAATGTCGGCCAGCGGCGTGTTGCCGGCCAACAGTTCTCCGCCGTTGGGGGCTTCTAAACCTGCGAGCAGGCGTAGTAGCGTGCTTTTTCCGCCACCGCTACGCCCGACGATGGCAACAAACTGTCCGGCGGGAATATGCAGATCGAGTGCGTTGAGAATGGTGTTATCGCCGTAGCGTTTGGTCACGCCGTTAAGCAGTAACGGTGTGCCCTGGGTTAAGCGAGCCGTGTTCATGCATTTGCCTCCTTCGTGGAATAGGCTGGATTCCAGCGTAACCAGCTACGTTCCAGCCATTGGGCGCTGATATCGGCGAGTTTACCCAGCAGGGCGTAGAGAATAATGGCGACCACCACCACGTCGGTTTGCAAAAATTCACGCGCGTTCATGGCCAGATAGCCGATGCCAGAGTTGGCGGAGATGGTTTCCGCCACGATCAACGTCAACCACATCAGGCCAAGCGCAAAACGAACCCCCACCATAATCGACGGCAACGCGCCGGGTAGAATCACATGAAGAAACAGGGCAAAGCCGGACAGGCCATAGCTGCGGGCCATTTCGACCAGCCCGCGGTCAATGTTACGAATGCCGTGCCAGGTGTTGATATAAATGGGGAACAGCGTGCCGAGAGCGACCAGGAAAATCTTGGCGCTCTCGTCGATGCCGAACCACAAAATGACCAGCGGGATCAGGGCTAAATGCGGCACGTTGCGCAGCATCTGAATCGACGTATCCAGTAACCGCTCGCCCCAGCGGGAAAGGCCGCTAATCAGGCCCAGCGTCAGGCCAATTGACCCGCCGATGGAAAAGCCAATCACTGCGCGCCAGGAGCTGATCGCCAGATGCTGCCACAGCTCGCCGCTCGAACTAAGCGACCAGAACGCCTCCACCACGCCTTCCGGAGAGGGCAGAATTCGGCTCGACAGCCACCCCGCCGAGGACGCAATTTGCCAGACAACCACAATGCCGACCGGCAGAAACCAGGGGGCCAGTCGCATCAGCCATTTTTGAGACGGATTTGCCATACGTGCCTCTTCAGCTCTGTGCGACTTTTCGCGGTATAAATTCGTTTGCTATGGCTTCGCCCTGAAGCTGGAGCGTGCGCGGCTGCGGGATTTCCGGGATTGCTACATCCAGATGCGGGAACAGCAGCTCGCCGACTTTGTATGCTTCTTCCAGATGCGGATAGCCAGACAAGATAAAGCTGTCGATACCCAGATCGGCATACTCGTTGATCCGCGCCGCGACCGTAGGGCCATCACCCACCAGCGCCGTACCCGCGCCGCCGCGAACCAGTCCGACACCTGCCCACAGATTCGGACTGATTTCGAGGTTGTCCTTGTTTCCTTTATGCAGCGAGGCCATTCGGTGTTGGCCCACCGAATCGGTTTTGGCGAAGGCAGCCTGCGCTTTAGCGATGGTCTCATCATCCAGGTGGGCGATCAGACGATCGGCGGCCTGCCAGGCCTCTTCGTTGGTTTCACGGACGATCACATGCAGACGAATGCCGAAACGGACGCTGCGGCCATGCGCAGCCGCTTTGGCGCGTACCTGCTCAATTTTCTCTTTTACCAGCTCCGGCGGTTCGCCCCAGGTGAGATACAGATCAACCTGTTCGGCGGCCAGATCCTGCGCAACGTCTGATGATCCGCCAAAGTAGAGCGGTGGCCGGGGTTGCTGGACCGGGGCAAACAGCAGTTTCGCATCACGCACGCGAATATGTTCGCCTTCATAGGTGACGGTTTCACCTTCCAGCAGACGACGCCAGACGCGGGTGAATTCTGCGGAAGCCTCGTAGCGTTCCGTGTGGTCGAGGAACACGCCATCTCCGGCCAGCTCTTGCGGGTCGCTACCTGTTACCAGGTTAAATAATGCCCGTCCGTTTGAGAGCCTGTCGAGGGTAGCAGCCTGACGAGCGGCAACGGTAGGCGAGATCACACTCGGGCGCAGGGCGACCAAAAACTTCAGACGCTGGGTGACGGGGATCATGGATGCCGCCACCAGCCAGGCGTCCTCGCAGGAGCGCCCGGTTGGGATCAATACGCCAGTAAATCCGATTCGGTCGGCAGCCTGAGCGATTTGCTGCAGATAGCCATAGTCAACCGGGCGAGCACCCTCTTCGGTGCCAAGATAGTGGCCGTCACCATGGGTGGGTAAAAACCAGAAAAGATTCAGACTCATGATTTCGATCCTTCTTTGTTAGCGGGTTGCCAGATGCGATCGCGAATATCAATTTTCTTTGGTACGAGGCGATTTTCGTAAAACAGATCCGCTGTCTGTTGCTGCAGAACCGCGGTTTTAGCGTCAACCGGTTTGATAACGGTTGTCGGACGATGGTCCAGATAGCTGGCAATCACCGGCTCCGGCAGGCCCATCGTTTTGGCCAGCAGGGCGATGCTTTCCTGACGTTGACTCTGGGTCAGGGCGTCTGCTTCGCTGAAGGTATTCAACACGCCCTGGACAAACTCACCGTTCTTTTCAGCATAGGGACGGGCGGCCAGATAGAATGAACCGGTCTGTTTTAGCGTTTCGCCATCTTTGAGAACGCGCACACCGCCCTGCAATAAAGCTGCTGAGTAATAGGGATCCCAGATGGCCCAGGCGTCGACGTTATTTTGCTGGAAGGCCGCGCGTGCATCAGCGGGACTTAAATAGACGGGCTGAATATCGTTAAACGTCAGACCGGCCTGCTGGAGCGCACGCAGCAATAAATTGTGCGAGCTGGAACCTTTCTGGAACGCGACTTTCCGGCCTTTCAGCTCCGCCACGGTTTTGATCGGACTGTTTTGTGGAACCAGTATGACTTCGGCTTTAGGTTTCGGCGGCTCAACGCCTACATAAACCAGGTCAGCCCCGGCGGCTTGTGCAAAAATAGGGGGAATGTCGCCAGTACTGCCGATATCAATGCTACCCACGTTCAGGGCTTCCAGCATTTGCGGCCCGGCAGGGAACTCAATCCATGAGAATTGGGTTTGCGGATAACGCTTCTCCAGCAGCTGATGGCTCTTTGCCAGCACCATACTGACGCTCCCTTTTTGATAGCCAATACGCAGACTCTCCGGGGCAGGGGAGGCGGCATGCGCCAGCGCTGAAAAGGCGATAAATCCGGCAAAAATGTATTTAAACATGGGCGACTCCTTTCAGACGGCCAAAGGCGGGAGCCTGAACGTCCCGTCGATGCAGTGCGTGCCAGAATGTTTCCAGTGCGCCATCGAGACGTAAATGCAAATTAGGGGTGAACTGCGGCTTATGCTGGTAATCGATCACCTGCGAGTCGTCGGCAAACACACCGTGCAGGATCTCCTGTGCTTTCAGCGCATTCAGAACGGGCTTCAGGGCATAATCGACCGCCAGCATGTGTGCAACCGTGCCGCCGGTGGCCAGCGGGAGAACCACTTTGCCCTCCAGCGCGCGTTCAGGCAGCAGATCGAGCAGGGTTTTCAGTGCACCGGAAAAAGAGGCTTTATAAATGGGGGTCGCCACGATCAGACCGTCGGCCCCGTTAAGTTGCTCGATCAGCGCCTTCAGAGCCGGGCTGTCAAAGCGGGCATAGAGAAGATCTTCTGGCTCAAAATTGTGAAGATTCCAGTGGCACACTTCGATA
Organism: Lelliottia sp. CFBP8978; assembly: GCF_034046055.2. Lineage (NCBI taxonomy): Bacteria > Pseudomonadati > Pseudomonadota > Gammaproteobacteria > Enterobacterales > Enterobacteriaceae > Lelliottia > Lelliottia sp. CFBP8978. The sequence goes on from NZ_CM188253.1 coordinate 1,592,439, forward strand.
TCCAGCGAATTCAACTGCTCGCGGGCATACTCGAGCAGGGCGCTGGAACGTGAAGGAAAACGCGGACTGCCAGCCAATGTGATGACGCGCATGTTTGCTCCTTATAACCATTTGTTTTCTTTTATCTAACATTAATAACAATTTTCACGAGTGTGACATTGCCTGGTTATTCCACTAAATGATTTATCTGAAATTAAAAAGTCGGAAATTGCATAAGAAAGAAGCGGAAAGGAAAACGATTGCGCTTAACGAGGTTTTTTTGCCACAGGTCAATTCCCTTTCCTGACGCGATCGCCGATAATCCGTTTCCGGTTTGCACACCGGAATCCAGGAGAGTTCATGTACTACCCCTTCGTTCGTAAAGCCCTTTTTCAGCTCGATCCAGAGCGTGCTCATGAATTGACATTTCAGCAATTACGCCGCATTACAGGTACGCCTTTTGAAGCGCTGGTGCGCCAAAAAGTGCAGGAAAAACCTGTGCAATGCATGGGCCTGACCTTTAAAAATCCTCTGGGGCTGGCAGCCGGTCTGGACAAGAACGGCGAATGCATCGATGCATTGGGCGCGATGGGATTTGGATCCATCGAGGTCGGCACGGTGACGCCTCGTCCACAGGATGGTAACGATAAGCCCCGTTTATTCCGTCTGGTTGAAGCCGAAGGTTTGATCAACCGTATGGGGTTCAATAACCACGGTGTCGACAATCTGATTGAGAATGTCAAAAAAGCACACTTTAACGGTGTGCTGGGCATTAATATTGGCAAAAATAAAGCTACGCCGGTTGAGCAGGGTAAAGATGACTATCTGATTTGTATGGAAAAAGTCTACGCCTATGCGGGCTATATTGCGGTGAATATCTCTTCACCCAATACCCCTGGTTTGCGTACGCTGCAATATGGCGAAGCGCTCGATGATCTGTTAAGCGCGATTAAAAATAAACAGAATGAGCTGCAGACCACTCACCATAAATATGTTCCGGTAGCGGTAAAGATCGCGCCCGATCTTTCTGTGGAAGAATTGATCCAGGTAGCCGACAGTTTGGTTCGCCATAATATTGATGGTGTTATTGCCACCAATACCACTCTCGATCGATCCCTGGTTCAGGGAATGAAAAACTGTGACGAAATGGGTGGGTTAAGTGGTCGTCCGGTACAATTAAAAAGCACCGAAATTATTCGTGCACTGTCGGCGGAATTAAAGGGTCGCTTACCCATCATTGGCGTGGGTGGCATCGACTCTGTTATCGCTGCACGCGAGAAGATGGCGGCAGGCGCATCGCTGGTGCAAATCTATTCCGGCTTTATTTTTAAAGGCCCACAATTGATTAAAGAAATCGTTAATCATATCTAATCTTTTCTCTTTTACAGACAACCAGGGCTTTATTTCCGGCCCTGGTTGTTTTATATTCCGTCTTTGTTGCTTATTTAGACATTATAGTCTTTTATTATTGATGTTATAAGCGAAGCGATAATTCGGACATTTTTAGAACAGGATGTTGAGGGAAAGGAGAGGAAAATGCGAATAAAACCCGACGATAACTGGCGCTGGTATTTTTGCGAAGAGCACGATCGTATGATGCTCGATCTCGCCAATGGCATGTTATTTCGTTCACGTTTCGCGCGCCGAATGCTGACTCCGGATGCCTTTGCGCCGTCGGGCTTTTGCGTTGACGATGCGGCCCTCTATTTCTCTTTTGAAGAGAAGTGTCGCGATTTTATGCTGTCAAAAGAACAGCGTGCCGAGCTGGTGCTCAACGCGCTGGTGGCGATTCGTTTTCTGAAACCGCAAATGCCGAAAAGCTGGCATTTCCTGGCTCACGGTCAGGCGTGGACACCGATCACCGGCGATGCAGCCTGTGTGAATTTGAGCGATACCTCAGAAGAAGTGAGCCTGCTGGTGGTTGAACCGGGTGACAACGCCGCGCTCTGTTTGCTGGCGCAACCCGGCGTAGTGATTGCCGGGCGCACAATGCAGCTTGGCGATGCGATTAAAGTGATGAACGATCGACTGAAACCGCAGCTGCGGATGGATTCCTTCAGTCTCGAACAGGCGGTTTAAAGTTCTAGCTGTACAGATGTTTTAGGAATACAGCTACAGCACAGAATCGTTCCGTCATCGCCCACCGCTGATTTCTTCAGCGCCGTCACCTCGCCATCGACCAGCTTAATTCGACAGCATCCACAAATCCCCGCACGGCATGAATAGGGCACACGGATCCCCGCCTGTTCCAGCTGTTCCAGCAATACCTGCTGATTATTTCCGGCCAGCGTTTTTCCCTGCCATTGAATGGTGACTGCGGTTGCCGGCTGCGTTTCCACTTCCGCCTCTTCTTCTTCAGCACCAGGGCCATAGACCCGGCCTGGTCCGGTCGAGAGGATTTCGACTTCGTCACCCACGCGAATCACGCCGCTTGAGCGCGGAATCAGGTTTTGCCCAAAGTCGACATCGCCATTATCCTGGGCGGTACGGAAAGATTGCAGGGTTTTGAGTGGCTCACCGGCGGGATGCTTTTGCCCTTTTTCCGGACTGATGGTGGTGAAAATGCAGCGGCTACAGGGTTTCACCACATCAAAGATGACGTTGCCAATGCGAATGACTTTCCAGGTGTCCTCTTCCCAGGCCTGAGCGCCCGTGACGACAAGATTGGGGCGAAATTGTTCCATCTGCACACTGGCGGAACAGCGGTTCTGGAGATCGCGCAGCGAAGCGTCGTTAGTGAGCAGGAAGGGAAAACCATCGGCAAACGAGAGCGGAACCGCTTCAAAACGCTTAACGCGGCGTGTCGGCTCTGGCCCTACCCAGCGCAGCTGTACCGGGCGTGAAAAGAAGCTGCTCAGCCAGATGTTAATCTCTTCCGGAGCGATACGCGCCGTAAAGTGATTGCCCCAGACTTCAGTGGGGGCATCAACCGGCGCAAAGTCGCTAAAGCGGGCAATGCTGCTGGAGCCATCCGGTGCGGTGAGATGCAAACCGTCATGCAGCGGGGCGGGAATAAAACGCACCATCTGCGGAAACTGACGGGCAGTGATAAACGTTCCGTCTGGCTCGGTGATCATAAAAATGCGATCGAAGGCAAAACCGCTGACGTCTGCCAGCGCATGCGTCAGGCCAATCCCTCGCATTGATTTGACCGGATGAATAAAAAGCCTGGATAACGTCGCCACTGTTCATACCCTCGAACGAAAGAAATAGCCCTCAACTGTATGACATATCACTCATATTGGCTATATCCAGTTCGTCATTCAGCCTGCGTCTGCGCCGGGGCGTCAGCCCATTCTCCATTGCGTGCAGTCTGTTCCCAAAAGATTAAGCAAAAGATGTCAGCCGCAGGCGCTTTACACGCTCGCCACCGCGAGGCAATCCGGCTGATATTGTGTATAATGCGCAGCAATTTTCTTAGAGTAATAAGTGACGATATGAATTCTCTGTTTGCCAGTACGGCCCGTGGGCTGGAAGAGCTGTTAAAAACTGAACTGGAAAGCCTTGGCGCGAGTGAGTGTCAGGTGGTTCAGGGTGGTGTCCACTTTGAGGGCGACACGCGGCTTATTTACCAGAGCCTGATGTGGAGTCGCCTGGCGTCGCGCATCATGCTGCCATTGGGTGCCTGTAAGGTCTACAGCGACCTTGACCTGTACCTTGGCGTGCAGGCGATTGACTGGACAGAGATTTTTGCACCAGGCGCGACCTTTGCCGTGCATTTCAGCGGGCTGAACGATGAGATTCGTAACAGCCAGTACGGCGCGCTGAAAGTGAAAGACGCGATTGTGGATAGCTTCACGCGTAAAAATCTTGAGCGCCCGAACGTCGATCGCGAAAACCCTGATCTGCGGATCAACGTTTGGCTCAATAAAGAGACCGCGAACATTTCGCTCGACCTTTGCGGCGAAGGCTTGCATCAGCGCGGCTATCGCGATCGCGCCGGTATTGCGCCCATCAAAGAAAACCTGGCTGCGGCGATTGTGTTACGTTCTGGCTGGCTGCCGGGTACGCCGCTGCTGGATCCGATGTGTGGTTCTGGCACGTTGCTTATCGAAGCAGCCATGCTGGCGACCGATCGTGCGCCAGGTCTGCATCGTGGCCAATGGGGCTTTAGCGGTTGGGCACAGCATGACGACGCCATCTGGAAAGAGGTTAAAGCTGAAGCACAGGTTCGTGCGCGTAAAGGCCTGGCTGATTACACCTCCCGTTTCTATGGCTCCGACAGCGATGCCCGCGTAATTGAACGGGCGCGCAGTAACGCCCGTCGCGCTGGTATTGGCGATCTCATCTCCTTCGAGGTGAAAGACGTCTCAAACTTAACTAATCCGCTGCCGAAAGGCCCGTATGGCACCGTTATCAGTAACCCGCCGTACGGCGAACGCCTGGATAGCGAACCGGCGCTGATTGCGTTGCACAGCCTGCTGGGCCGCACCATGAAAGATTATTTCGGCGGCTGGAATCTGTCGTTGTTTAGCGGATCGCCGGAGCTGCTGAGCTGCCTGCAATTGCGCGCCGAGCGTCAGTTTAAAGCCAAAAACGGCCCGCTGGACTGCGTACAGAAAAACTATCATCTGACGGAAAAAGACGGCGACAGTAAACCGTCCACCGTGGCGGAAGACTATGCCAACCGTCTGCGTAAGAATCTGAAGAAATTCGAAAAATGGGCGAAGCAGGAAGGCATTGAATGTTATCGCATTTACGATGCCGATCTGCCGGAATACAACGTCGCAGTTGACCGCTACGCCGACTGGGTGGTGGTACAGGAATATGCGCCGCCAAAAACCGTTGATGCCCAAAAGGCGCGTCAACGCCTGCTGGATATCATCGCCGCCACCATTGGTGTCATGGGAATTGCACCTAATAAGCTGGTGCTGAAAACCCGTGAACGTCAGAAAGGGACCAACCAGTATCAGAAGATGGGCGATAAGGGTGACTTTATCGAAGTGGGCGAATATAACGCTCGCCTGTGGGTGAACCTGACGGATTACCTCGATACCGGTCTGTTCCTCGATCACCGTATTGCGCGTCGGATGCTGGGCCAGATGAGTAAAGGGAAAGACTTCCTGAACTTGTTCGCTTACACCGGCAGCGCCAGCGTTCATGCGGGCCTCGGTGGGGCGCGTAGCACCACCACAGTGGATATGTCGCGTACGTATCTGGAGTGGGCGGAGCGTAACCTGCGCCTTAACGGTCTGACCGGGCGACAGCATCGTCTGCTGCAGGCGGATGTTCTGGGCTGGCTGCGCGATACCGACGAGCAGTTTGACCTGATCTTTATCGACCCGCCGACGTTCTCTAACTCCAAGCGTATGGAAGAGAGCTTTGATGTACAACGCGACCATCTGCGTCTGATGACTGATTTGAAGCGTCTGCTGCGTAAAGGCGGCACCATCATGTTCTCGAACAACAAACGCGGGTTCCGCATGGACAATGAAGGGCTGGAAAAACTGGGATTAAAAGCACAAGAAATCAGCCAAAAAACATTGTCCCAGGACTTTGCCCGTAACCGCCAAATTCACAACTGCTGGTTAATCACCGCAGTCTGACAGGAAATAGATATGTCATTAATTAGCATGCACGGCGCCTGGCTGTCATTCAGCGATGCGCCTCTTCTCGATGATACCGAACTGCACATCGAAGATAACGAACGCGTTTGTCTGGTTGGCCGCAATGGCGCAGGCAAATCAACGCTGATGAAGATCCTTAATCGTGAGCAGGGGCTGGACGATGGCCGTATCGTTTACGAGCAGGATCTGATTGTTTCGCGTTTGCAGCAAGATCCGCCGCGCAATGTCGCGGGCAGTGTGTATGATTTCGTCGCCGAAGGGATCTCCGAGCAGGCCGAATACCTGAAGGGGTATCACGATATTTCGCATCTGGTGATGACCGATCCGAGCGAAAAAAATCTCAACGAGATGGCGCGCCTGCAGGATTTGCTGGATCACCACGGCCTGTGGCAGCTGGAAGACCGTATCAACGAAGTGCTGGAGCAACTCGGTCTTGAGGCTGATATGGCGCTGGCTTCGCTGTCGGGTGGCTGGCTGCGTAAAGCGGCACTCGGACGCGCGCTGGTCAGCGGACCAAAAGTGTTGCTGCTCGATGAACCGACGAACCACCTGGATATCGAAACCATCGACTGGCTGGAAGGGTTCCTGAAAACCTTCAACGGCACGATTATCTTTATCTCGCACGACCGTTCATTCATCCGCAATATGGCTACGCGCATTGTCGATCTCGATCGCGGCAAGCTGGTCACCTATCCGGGTGATTACGATACCTATCTTCTGGAAAAAGAAGAGAACTTGCGCGTTGAAGAGCTGCAAAATGCCGAGTTTGACCGCAAACTGGCGCAGGAAGAGGTGTGGATCCGTCAGGGCATCAAAGCGCGCCGTACCCGTAACGAAGGCCGCGTGCGTGCCCTGAAAGCCATGCGTAACGAACGCAGCGAGCGTCGTGAAGTGATGGGCAGCGCGAAGATGCAGGTCGAAGAGGCCTCCCGCTCCGGCAAAATTGTCTTCGAAATGGAAAACGTCAATTACCAGGTTGATGGCAAAGTGCTGGTGACCGATTTCTCCGCGCAGGTTCAGCGCGGCGATAAAATTGCGCTGATCGGTCCGAACGGCTGCGGTAAATCCACGCTGCTGAAACTGATGCTGGGCCAGTTACAGGCTGACAGCGGCCGCGTTCACTGCGGGACCAAACTGGAAGTGGCCTATTTCGATCAGCACCGTACTGAGCTTGATCCAGAAAGAACAGTGATGGACAACCTGGCCGAAGGCAAGCAAGAAGTCATGGTGAACGGGAAACCGCGCCACGTGCTGGGTTATCTGCAGGACTTCCTGTTCCACCCTAAACGCGCCATGACCCCTGTACGAGCGCTGTCAGGCGGGGAGCGTAACCGACTGCTGCTGGCACGTCTGTTCCTGAAACCCAGCAATCTGTTGATTCTCGATGAACCGACCAACGATCTGGATGTCGAAACACTGGAGTTGCTGGAAGAGCTGATCGACGGCTATCAGGGCACGGTAATGCTGGTCAGCCACGACCGTCAGTTCGTTGATAATACGGTGACTGAGTGCTGGATTTTTGAAGGCGAAGGCCGCATTGGTCAGTATGTCGGCGGTTATCAGGATGCTCGCGGGCAGCAAGCGCAATCTCTGGCGCAAAAACAGACTAAATCCAAAATTGGATCAGCTACCGCTGTCACTAAAGCTGAAACTGTAAAAAAATCAACGGTCAAAATGAGCTATAACCTGCAGCGCGAACTGGAAGGGCTTCCGCAGCGTCTTGAAGAACTGGAAGCAAATCTGGGAGCGCTACAGGCTCAGGTTGCTGATACGTCCTTCTTTAGCCAGTCGCACGACTATACTCAAAAAATATTGGCAGAGCTTTCCCAGGCCGAAAAGGCGCTGGAAGAGGCATTTGAGCGCTGGGAGTACCTTGAGGGGCTCAAAAACGGCGCATAAACAGGGATACAACATGTGTGATCAGCACCATGCCGACCGGTATATATTATGCTCGCAATGCGATATGCTCGTGACGCTACCAGAGCTGGGTCACGGACATAAGGCCGCATGCCCCCGCTGTGGGGCAACGCTGACAACGGAGTGGGACGCGCCAAGGCAGCGTCCCACTGCTTATGCACTTGCAGCACTGTTTATGCTGTTGCTCTCAAATCTCTTTCCTTTTATCTATATGAAAGTCGGCGGGATGACCAGCGAAGTGAAGTTGCTGGAAATACCTGCCGTCATGTTCTCCGAAGATTACGCCAGCCTCGGCTCGTTTTTCCTGCTCTTCGTACAAATTGTTCCGGCGTTTTGCCTGATCGTGATTTTGCTGCTGGTTAACCGCGTGCGGATGCCCCTCAGGCTTAAAATCCTGCTTGCCAGAATCTTCTTCCAGCTGAAAAGCTGGGGAATGGCGGAGATTTTTCTTGCGGGTATCCTGGTCAGCTTTGTGAAGTTGATGGCTTATGGAGACGTAGGCGTAGGTAGCAGTTTTATCCCCTGGTGTCTTTACTGCATGCTGCAGCTTCGTGCCTTCCAGTGTGTAGATCGCCGCTGGACCTGGGACGACATTGCACCTGCGCCCGTGCTAAAAGAGCCGGTGAAAGCTGGCGTGCCGGGTATTCGTCAGGGGTTACGCTCCTGTTCATGCTGTACCGCGATTTTACCTGCCGATCTTGAGGCGTGTCCGCGTTGTGAAACCAGAGGGCATGTGCGGCGCAAAAACAGTCTTCAGTGGACAATGGCGTTACTGGTCACGTCGATCATGCTGTATCTACCTGCCAACATTTTGCCGATCATGATAACCGATCTGCTTGGCGACAAAATGCCCTCGACGATCCTCGCCGGTGTGGTTCTGTTATGGGGAGAAGGTTCTTATCCGGTCGCGATGGTGATTTTTATCGCCAGTATTATGGTCCCCACCCTGAAGATGATCGCGATTGCCTGGCTTTGCTGGGATGCAAAAGGGCATGGCCATCGCGACAGCGAACGTATGCATCTGATTTATGAAGTTGTCGAATTCGTCGGGCGATGGTCAATGATTGACGTGTTTGTGATTGCCGTTCTCTCTGCGCTGGTTCGCATGGGGGGGCTGATGAGTATTTACCCCGCAATGGGTGCATTAATGTTTGCGTTAGTCGTTGTGATGACGATGTTTGCGGCCATGACCTTCGACCCTCGTTTATCGTGGGATCGTGAGCCAGAGTCAAGCCATGAGGAAGAGTGAGAGCATGGAAAATAAGATTGGAGAGGCGAAAGTGCAGAAGGTCAAAAACTGGTCGCCGGTGTGGATCTTCCCCATCGTGACGGCGTTGATCGGTGCATGGATCCTGTTTTATCACTACAGTCATCAGGGACCTGAAGTGACGCTAATTACCACTAACGCTGAAGGTATTGAAGGGGGTAAAACCACTATCAAGAGCCGTAGCGTAGACGTGGGCGTCGTAGAGAGTGCAACTCTGACCGACGATTTGACGCACGTGGAGATTAAAGCTCGGCTGAATTCAGGTATGGAGAAACTGCTCCATAACGATTCCGTATTCTGGGTGGTTAAACCGCAGGTTGGCCGCGAAGGGATCAGTGGGCTTGGAACCCTGCTTTCGGGCGCTTACATCGAATTGCAGCCTGGCTCTAAAGGTAGCCAGCCAGGGCGTTATCAACTGCTCGATGCACCGCCACTTGCACCACCAGATGCAAAAGGGATCCGGGTCACGCTCGACAGTAAGAAAGCAGGACAACTCAGCCCCGGCGATCCGGTGCTGTTCCGCGGATATCGTGTTGGTTCAGTTGAGACCAGCAACTTTGATGCGCAAAAACGGACGATCAGCTATCAGCTCTTTATCAATGCTCCCAACGATCGTCTGGTGACCAGCAATGTGCGTTTCTGGAAAGACAGCGGCATTGCGGTCGATCTGACTTCAGCGGGGATGCGCGTTGAAATGGGATCCTTAACCACGCTGTTTGGCGGCGGGGTGAGTTTTGACGTACCGGAAGGGATGGAGCTTGGTCAGCCCGTTGCGGCAAAAACAGCCTTCAGGCTGTTTGACGATCAGAAAAGCATTCAGGATGCGCTCTATACCGACCATATTGATTACCTGATGTTCTTTAAAGATTCGGTTCGCGGCCTGCAGCCTGGTGCGCCGGTTGAGTTCCGTGGCATTCGTCTGGGGACCGTCGGTCAGGTACCGTACTTTGTTCCGGGTCTTCATCAGGTACTCGATGATGATTATCGAATTCCGGTCCTGATTCGAATTGAGCCTGAGCGCTTAATCAACCAGATTGGCCAGAATCAGGATATCGGTGCGCATATTTCTGAACTGATGAACCGTGGATTGCGTGGATCGCTTAAAACCGGGAATCTGGTCACAGGGGCGCTGTATGTTGATATGGACTTCTATCCGAAAGCACCTGTGGTGACCGGCGCTCGCGAGTTTGGTGGTTATAAAATTATCCCAACGGTTAGCAGTGGCCTGGCGCAGATCCAACAGCGTCTGATGGAAACGCTGGATAAAATTAATAATCTGCCGTTGAACCCAATGCTTGAGCAAGCGACAAACAGTCTGACTGAAAGCCAGGCAACGATGCGTCGTCTGCAAACAACGCTGGATAATATCAACAAAATTACGGCTAATCAGTCAATGCAGCAACTTCCGCAGGATATGCAGAAAACGTTGCGTGAACTGAACCGGAGTATGCAGGGCTTCCAGCCGGGGTCAGCCGCATATAACAAGATGGTGGCGGATATGCAGCGTCTGGATCAGGTCTTGCGTGAATTGCAGCCCGTGTTGAAAACGCTGAATGAGAAGAGTAACGCGCTGGTATTTGAAGCGAAGGACAAGAAAGATCCTGAGCCGAAGAGGGCAAAATAATGAAAAAATGGCTATTGATCGCCGGAGCAGTGGTTTTAACGGCCTGTAGTTCAGGAAGCGATAACAAGAGTTACTACCAGCTGCCGTTGGTAACCCAGGCGGCAGGGCAAAGTTCTGCCAGCCAGGGGAACCGTCTGCTTTGGGTTGAGCAGGTAACGATACCTGATTCCCTCGCCGGAAACGGCGTGGTGTATCAGACCAGCGAAGTGCAGTATGTGATTGCGAACAACAATCTGTGGGCAAGCCCACTGGATCAGCAATTGCGCAACACGCTGGTGGCCAATCTGAGCAGCCAGCTGCCGGGTTGGGTTGTCGCTTCTCAGCCGCTGGGTAGCGATCAGGATACGCTGAACGTAAACGTCACCGGGTTTCATGGCCGTTATGATGGAAAGGTCGTGGTCAGTGGTGAATGGCTGCTGAACCATCAGGGGCAGCTTATCAAGCGTCCGTTCCATCTTGAGTTGAAACAGCAGCAGGACGGCTACGACGAGATGGTGAAAGTATTGGCTCAAGCCTGGGCTCAGGAATCGGCGAGCATTGCGCAAGAGATTTCCCGCCTGCCATAAGTAAAATTCATCACTTCAGGCCGCAATCAGTATATTGCTGATTGCGGCCTTTTTTTCGTTTTGACTTCAGGTTGTTACTTGTGCCAGTTCACATATTTTGTACAAATGAACTTCTGTGTAGTTCACAAATATGACATTGGCGTGAATTTTGCGCATTGACGGTAGGAGTGATTCGGGTTATTCGTTATCTGTGTTTGCACATTTTGCATTCACTGTTTTCTTTCCACCAGACCAAAGAATGAGGGAAACGAGGCATGAAGAGACAGAAACGAGATCGCCTGGAAAGGGCTCATCAACGTGGTTATCAGGCTGGCATCGCTGGACGCTCAAAAGAAATGTGTCCTTATCAGACGATAAATCAAAGGTCACAATGGCTGGGAGGCTGGCGAGAAGCCATCGGAGACAGGGTACTTCTTGCTTGATAACGTCTCTTTAGAAACAGAAACCTCCGCATCGCGGAGGTTTCGCCTTTTTGCCTCAATGAAAGCAAAATCAGAAAGCAGACGTGTCCTGGAACAGACCGACTTTCAGGTCGTTTGCGGTGTAGATTACGCGGCCATCTACCAGAACTTCGCCATCCGCCAGACCCATTACCAGGCGACGGTTAACAATACGTTTGAAGTGAATACGATAGGTGACTTTCTTCGCGGAAGGCAGAACCTGACCGGTGAATTTCACTTCACCCACGCCCAGCGCGCGGCCTTTGCCTTCACCGCCCAGCCAGCCCAGATAGAAGCCAACCAGCTGCCACATCGCATCCAGACCTAAACAGCCAGGCATTACCGGATCGCCGATAAAGTGACAACCGAAGAACCACAGGTCCGGGTTGATATCGAGTTCCGCTTCTACATAACCCTTGTCAAAGTTGCCGCCGGTTTCGGTCATTTTCACGACACGGTCCATCATCAGCATGCTTGGAGCGGGTAACTGCGGGCCTTTAGCGCCAAACAGTTCACCACGACCAGAGGCAAGAAGGTCTTCTTTTGTATAGGATTCGCGTTTATCTACCATGTTCTCAGTAAGCCTTATTTTATTGAAGCACGCAGGATAGCTAACACGTGTACGCTGAACAAGTCCGATCAGTTCGGGTTAAACCAGCTCAGCCAGCGCAACGGCCACGGGTAACGATGACGAGCATCCTGTTGCATAGCCTGAGCGATGCGTTCCTGGATAGTTTGCATCAGCGTCGTTTGCACTTCGCCATCCCAGACCTGATTTGTCAGTAAGGGTAGCGCATCTGTAATATCTTCGATTGCCCAGATAGAAAATTGCTCAGCTTCAACAGCATCGAGCACGTCCTGACTCAGGCTCAGATGGCGTGCATTTGGCGCAGGAATAATGACACCTTGCTTGCCACTAAAACCACGCTGCTGGCATATGGAGAAGAATCCTTCGATCTTTTCATTCAGTCCGCCTACGGGTTGAGCGCGCCCGAATTGATCGACAGAACCGGTAATCGCAATGCTCTGATTGACCGGAACATCTGCAAGTGCACTAATTAGCGCACAAAGTTCGGCCATAGAAGCACTGTCACCGTCCACTTCACTGTAAGACTGCTCAAACGTCAGCGAGGCAGAGAAGGGGATCTGCTGCTCCAGCTGAAGCTGCGACATCAGGAAGGCCTGCATAATCATCATACCCTTGGCGTGGATATTCCCGCCAAGTTCAGCCTTACGCTCAATGTCCGTAAATTCCCCATCGCCAATGTGCACAACACAAGAGATGCGAGAAGGCTCGCCAAATGCGCGTGGGTGGCCGGGAAACTCAATGACCGACAGCGCGTTAATTTGTCCAACGCGTTCGCCTTCAGTTTCGACCAGAATCTGTTCAAGCAGGATCTCATCCTGCATCCGATCGGCCAGATAACCTTCGCGCCATTCACGCTGCGCCAGCATCTGCGTCAGTTGCTCACCAGTAAACGATCCCTGACCGCTAATCACGCCGACTTCGCGCAGCTGTTTGCTTATCCATAGTGGGCACAGTGGCAGCGTTTCCTGATCGCCTGTGTAGCGTGTTGCTTCGCGGATCAACCCGGTCCACGCATCAGCAGCAGGGATCGGTAGCTCGTCACGCCCGGCGATATCCACCACCCACTGGCACCATTGAGCCATGTCATCCGCATCAGCAATCTGAATGTTTTCTTCAAATTCTGTATAAACCGCCTGTCCGGAAAGCTCTGGCTCCATTTCCTGGAAATCAGCCAGCGACTCGCGATCGCCAGTCAATATCACTTTTAGCGAGACAGGCATCGGCGGAATTGCGACAGGCAGCGGGCGTGATTCATCCCAACCCACCCAGTCAAAACGCTGGTGAGTGACAATCGTCTTCAGGCGCATCCACAGCAGCGGTTGTGCGAGAAGAGTGCGCAGAGAGATAATCAACACTCCACCGTTGGCTTTATGCACAAGGCCTGGTTGTAAGCTTAGTTGGCCATTAAAGTGGCGAAGACAACCAAAGAGCTGCTCAGCTTCAGCCCACTCCGCAGTAATAACTTCACCGGTAGCGGCGAAATTATCATCAGCCGTTTTAGCGGGTTCGAAAGTGACATCACTTCCCACGATACGATATTGGCCGCCAAAAAGCGTGTTCTCTTCTGGCTGCAATTGACGCACGGCATCGGCCATTAAAGCTAAATATTCAGCTTCTTCTGGCGCCTTCAGGAGCATGAAGGGGGAGGTTGTCCATGGACTTAACGTCTGCTCAAGCGCGTAATGCAAACGCGGTTGTGTATCGCTAAGGATGGAGTCGTGTTCTTTTGCGAGGTCTGGTCGTACAAATAGTTCCTGATAGCTTTCCGTATCTGGAACCAGGTCACGCCATGCTAGTTTCGTAATGGTCAAAGTGGATGTTTTTTAGTTAGATGTAAAACGGTGGATTATACCGCAAGCCTTGACCCATTCCCATGCAGTATTGGGTATTTCAGGCGCGGAATGCGACGCAGCAGCGTACTGGATATGATTTCTTTTCAGCAGATTGCGAAAAAACTGATATTCTGAACTGAGTTACGAGGTAACACTGAGATCGCAATGAAATATCAACAACTGGAAAATCTCGAAAGCGGCTGGAAATGGAAGTATCTGGTCAAAAAGCACCGGGAAGGGGAGCTGATCACCTGCTACATCGAAGCCAGTGCTGCAAAAGAAGCGGTAGATTTATTGCTGACGCTCGAGAATGAACCCATTCAGGTTAATAGCTGGATAGAAAAACATATCAATCCGGCCCTGATGAACCGCATGAAACAGACTATCCGCGCTCGCCGTAAACGGCACTTTAATGCGGAGCATCAGCATACGCGTAAGAAGTCTATCGATCTTGAATTTATGGTTTGGCAGCGATTGGCCGGGTTGGCTCAGCGACGAGGAAAAACGCTTTCGGAAACTATCGTACAGCTGATTGAAGATGCGGAACACAAAGAGAAGTATGCCAGTCAGATGTCCACGTTGAAGAACGATCTTCAGGCTATGTTAGGCAAAAAATAGTCTCTCACTTTTCTTCAGGCAATAAAAAACCCCGCATTGCGGGGTTTTTTTTAGACGATAACTTATGCCGCAGGCTGAGTTACAACGTCTTTGATACCTTTAACTTCGATCTCTACGCGACGATCTGGTGCCAGGCAGTCGATCAGTGCAGCGCGAGGTTTCACGTTGTCACAGGTATTGCCAGTCACTGGGTTGGATTCGCCCATACCACGTGGAGAGATCTTGTTAGCAGGGATACCTTTAGATACCAGGTAATCTACTACAGACTGAGCACGTTTCTCGGACAGACCCTGGTTGTAAGCGTCAGAACCGATACGGTCGGTGAAGCCCAGAACCACTACTGAACCGTCTTTCGGGTCAAGGTTGCTCAGCTGGGTGTACAGCTGATCCAGTGCCTGCTGACCTTCTGGTTTCAGAGTCGCTTTGTTGAAGTTGAACAGAACGTCAGACTTCAGAGTGAAGTGCTTGGTCTGTACTTCTGGAGCTGGGGCTGGAGCAGGAGCAACGATCGGAGCTGCTTCTTCCTGCTGGCCAAAGCGGTAGGAAACACCCACGCTCAGCATGCCATTGTCAGGACGAACGCCAACGGTGTTACCGTCGCCGATGTTGTTAACCCACTGGTATTCCAGACGGGTAGCGATGTCACGGGTCATAGCCCACTCTACGCCGCCAGCGAATACTGGAGATACGCCAGTGTCGTGGTCGTCGCCAGCAATGCTGTTGCTGGAGTCAGCGCGCCATACCATGCCGCCCAGACGGGTGTATACGTCCAGATCGTCAGCAACTGGGTAACCCAGTTTAGCGGTCAGCTGTACGCCTTGAGCTTTGAATGCGCCGTTAACGTTGTCGCCTTTGTATGGCATACGACCTAACCAGTCGTAACCCATTTCAAAACCAACATACGGGTTAACCTGATAGCCACCAAACGCACCTGCACCGAGCTGGCTTTCGTGAGTTGGACCATCGTTGTTCAGCTGGCTGTTGTACCAGCCAGTGTCGTGGAACTGAGACCAGCCCAGTTTGCCACCTGCATACCAGGTATTATCTTTCGGAGCGGCCTGCGCTACGGTAGCGAAGCCAGCCAGTGCCACTGCAATCGCGATAGCTGTCTTTTTCATTTTTTGCGCCTCGTTATCATCCAAAAATCGCCATGAAGATCTCGTCGAGAAATCACGGTTAAATCCTTCACCGGGGGGCGAGCTCAAACTAGTAACTCTACCGATATCTTCGGCTTAGACCGAGCACCCCTGGCGATGTAAAGTCTACAACGTACTTGAAAACTTACAAGTGTGAACTCCGTCAGGCATATGAAAAAAAAATTTCCGTATACATAATATTTAACATTTCGAGGGCAGATTTTATGCAGTAAAATTAACGGGAACCGCGCCACACAAGCTTTGTCGATGTTTTCAGTTATGGAACCAATTGTGTGTCTGGATGTCGAAAAAAAATTCCAGGAATACTCTTAAATTTGCTCAATGATACAAATTAGAGTGAATTTTTAGACCGGACAGCTGTCCTCTGCCGAAAGAACCAGGACGAACCGGACGCATAATGAAACCGATCGCGTCACCTTCTTCAGCCGCTTCTGCCAGGCGAAAATGTTCCTCTTCCGTCAATTCATCTGACAGCCAGCCGATCACTACGCTGTAATTCCCTGTGCGCAATGCGCGAACCATGGAGTCGACGGTATGGCAGGGCGCAATTTGGCTGATTTGCATTACCTTTGTGAGCGGCAAACCCGCTGACTGGACCCATTCGCGACTCAATTTTTGCTGCGGAGTCAACCAGAGCTGCCAGCGAGATTGCTGTCCAAGCTGCTGTAAAAGCGGCAAAAGTAGCAATTGTGTCATCATGGGCTGGTCTTCACGATATACCACCTCACTAATCAACCCGGTAGAAACACGCCCGGAAGTATTTTGCGTGCCATTGCCAGTGGAAGAAGAAAAAGATGTTGAGCGATTTGCATAGCCTGAAGTGTGCATAATCATTCCAGCCCTGTAGTTACTGTATGGATATACAGTAACCCCTGTCCGACTAAAGATCAACCTCATTTTCTGAAAGCGTCTCGCAAATTTCGTTTTAGATCGGCCTATCACGAAAAATCATCTTGCCGTATGACGATAAGTTGCCTATTTTCCTGCTAACGGATCCGGTAGTAAGAAAAAATGGTTGTTACTCTATGATTTATATGGTGAATATCATGAAAAAGATATCTTATGAACGGATCTATGCATCCCAGGAATACCTCTCCCCATTAGGGGAAATACATCATCGTGCCCTTTTTGGGGGATATACATTGGCTATTGATGAGGCCGTCTTCGCGATGGTGGCCAATGGGGAGCTCTATCTGCGAGCCTGTGAACAAAGTGCCCCGTACTGTGTGAAACATGCCTCTTCCTATTTAACGTTGGTAAAACGTGGTCGGCCAATACTGCTGAACTATTACCGTGTTGATGACGGTTTATGGCAAGACCGTTCGCAACTACTGCAACTCTCAAGTTTCGCTCTGGAGGCTGCCCGAGAGGACCGCTACCAGCGTCATCAGCGGCTTCGTCTTAAAGATCTGCCTAATTTGACCTTTCAGATTGAAGTCCTTCTTTGCGAGGCAGGGATTACCAGCGAAGCCATCCTCCGCACGCTGGGTGCCGAGGAGAGCTGGTTGAAACTCAGAGCCAATAATAAACATCTCAGTATCAAGATGTTGTTTGCACTGGAGGGGGCGATTGAAGGGTTGCATCAGGCAGCCCTCCCGACAGGCAGACGTCGGGAGTTAACTGAGTGGTTTAATGCGCTTCCTGTTCCGACTGATAGTCATTCCGGTAGCCAGTAATCTGCTGCTGTAATCGACAGATTTCAGGCAACAGTGCGATGAGCAAACCTATTTGCTGCAGCACAAGCGGCGCTTTGTTGTCTGTTCCGGGATCGAAATGAGCAATACGTTGACTCAGCTCATCAATTGCCTTTCGGACGCGTGACTCATCGACAGGACGATGATGAAGGGCATCATCGACGTAGCATACGGCGTCATCCAGCAGCGCGAGGATGCCAGGATGGCTTAGTTGCTCACGATGAGCCCCTAATGTAGAAATATAACTGGTGAAGGTATGGTTCAAACAGAGCAGGCGAAACGCGACTTCACGAATTTCTGCGGTCGCTCGCGGCTCCGTTGACATGTTTGAAACCACCGACGCCAGTTCCGCATCGCGGTTATGCGCGTCACGTCTGGCAATGCGATAGGCCAGACGATTGTCGCGGCCCTGGTGATATTGCTCAAGGATCGCATCCAGATACCGACAGTTGGCATTGATAGCGAGTTCCAGCGCGCGCGGCAAATTGCGAAAACGCCAGTCCGGCCAGATAAAACTCACCGCCGCCCAGGCAATCCCGCAGCCAATCAGCGTGTCGAAAACGCGCGGTAGAGCGACCTCGAATCCTTCGCCTAAAAGATTGAAGCACAGTAAAACCAGCAGCGTGATAAACATGGTGGCATGAGCATACTGAACGTTACGGAATGCGAAGAATAGCACGCCGGTAATGACGATCAGGATCAGTTGCCCTTCAACAGAGGGAACAAAGAAGAGTACGGGAAGACCGATAGCAACGCCCACCAGTGTGCCGATAACGCGTAGCGCCAGCCTGTGGCGGGTTGCGTTATAGTTTGGCTGACAGACAAACAGACTGGTGAGCAAAATCCAGTAGCCGTGGTGCAAACCAGTAATCTGGATAAAAGCGTAACCTACGCATAGCACCGCAGACATCCGCACGGCGTGGCGAAACAGCGCCGACTCCGGGGTGAAGTTTCGGCTGAGACGCAGCCACATATCCGACGCGCTATGCGGACTATCATCGGCAAGCTGGTTTTCGGCATCGTTACCTGAAATCACTAACGCATGTTCAGACTCGATAGTGGCAAGCTGCGCATCTATCGCTCGTAAGTTATTCAGTAAGAACCCCAGCGCTTTCATTTGTTCTGGTGATGTTCCGCTGGCCTGAACGCGATCCAGCGCCGCATCAAGATGAGTAAACGCGCGCTCAAAGCGGGGATCGTGCTGGTAAGGTGTTCGGAGCAAAATAGAGCGGGCCAGTTGCTGGCACGCCTGGGACTGCATCGACAGCAATCGCTGAAAACGGAACATCACGTCGCTATAGCGAAATTTCTCGCGCAGCGCAGCGTACTGGATATGCGAAGAGCTGGCGCGTTCATGAATATCCTGAGCAACAAAGTAGTAATGCAAAGTTTGTCGTGTTCCACGCTGACCACGATCGCCGCGCAGGCGCGTGAGCAGTGACGCTTTAGTCTGATTTAACGTCGTGACCAGTTGCCCGTTTGCCAGCGCCAAATCGTAAAGCGGTGCCTGACTCTCTTCTTCAATGTCGGGATCGAACAGTCGGGATTTTAGTTCAAGATAATGCGCCAGCTGTTCGTAACTTCTGGCGAGGTTGTCCTGCAGAGGGCGAATTGGAAAAAGAAGATGTCCGGTTAAAGTGAGCAGGTTATACCAGATAGCCCCCAGCAAGAGCAGTAGCGGTTGTTGATACCACTGGTCGTAAAGTGAGACCCCCAGCATGGTATAAATCGCAATCAGAAGGGCGCCAAAGGCGATGGTGGCGTAGCGCTGTCCAAGCCCACCCAGCAGGATGAAACCGCTGGTAGAAATCATCAACCCCAGGGCAAACAGCCACGGCCAGGGGAAGAGCAGTTCCACCGAGGCGGAAGCGATGAAAAAACAAACCAGTGTAATCACCAGATTGCGCAGACGCCCGGCCAGCCGGTCGTCAAGATCGGCAAGCGCGCCCGCCACCACTCCAAGCGTGAGCGGAATGGTTAGCTTCACCTCGCCGAGCCACCAGGGAAGGGCTGCTGCGCCGCAAAGCGCAATGAAAATCCTGACGTTATAGAGCCAGGCACTGTTCCATGTGTATCTGCGAAGCAATGGGCTTAGCATGAGAGCCGCTTATCCTTATTTACTGAAAACGAGCGCGAGCACTGGCTTCGCGTGCTGCCTGGGCGACTTCCACAGCGACCACCCGGCGACCGACGGGCCACAGCGCAATAGCCGCAATCTTGAAGTTAGCAATGCCCACCGGAATACCAATAATCGAAATACATTGTGTAATACCCACCGCGATGTGCATCAGGCATAACCACCAGCCAAAGAAAATCAGCCATAAAATGTTCAGTAATGTACCACCGGTATTCATCAGGGCGTTTTTATTGCCGGGGTTGAGTTCATCAACATGAACGGCTTCGTTACCGTATGGGACAAAAGAAAGTTTGGTAATTTCCCAGCATGAGCGCGTTAGCGGAAGCGTAAAGATCAGAACGACGCTCACCAGCGTGGCGAAAAGCCAGGAAAGCGTGGTGGCAAAACCGCCAAGGACAAAATTCAAAATATTCAGAACGGTACGCATATACTTTCACTTCCTTTCGATATGATTAACGCCTGATGATTGTAACGTTTTTTTAGGCTGGAGCACCTGAAAACTGGCGGTTAAACTAATGAACAAAATATCACTTCGTGGATCAGGCTGGACATGGAACTAAAAGCAACATCATTAGGCAAGCGCCTGGCGCAACATCCGTACGATAAGGTTGTGCTGCTTAACGCCGGCGTGAAAGTCTCAGGCGTTCGCCACGAATATCTTATTCCTTTCAATCAGTTGTTGGCCATTCATTGCAAGCGCGGTTTGGTATGGGGCGAGCTGGAATTCGTTCTTCCGGCAGAGAAAGTGGTTCGCCTGCACGGGACTGAGTGGGCTGAAACGCAGCGCTTCCATCATCATCTGAATATGCTCTGGCAGCAATGGAGCGACGAGATGAGCAAGGTCGCTGAGCAGGTTCTCCGCCAGGTCTTAGACGATATCGCCCAAAGTCATGAACAAAAGAAATGGCTCACTCGTGCGCAGACCGCCGGGATGCAACAGCGTATTCAGCAGGCATTGACTGCGCTGCCCTTGCCTGTTTCACGACTTGACGAGTTTGAAAATTGTCGCGACGCATGGCGTCAGTGCAAAGCATGGTTGACTGATATTGAGCGCAGCAGGCTGGAGCATAATCAGGCCTGGACCGATGAGATGCTGACTCAACATGCGGATTTCTTTAGCCATATCGAATCTTCACCCTTAAATCCGGCTCAGGCGCGTGCGGTGGTGAATGGTGAGCATTCGCTTTTGGTGCTTGCCGGGGCGGGCAGCGGCAAGACCTCGGTGCTGGTGGCGCGTGCTGGTTGGCTATTGGCCAGAGGTGAAGCCACACCTGAGCAAATTTTATTGCTGGCATTTGGCCGAAAGGCTGCGCAGGAAATGGATGAGCGAATCCAGTCGCGGCTTCATACCAACGACATTTCTGCCAGAACGTTTCATGCCCTCGCACTGCATATTATCCAGCAGGGTAGTAAAAAAGCCCCGGTAATCAGTAAGCTGGAAAATGATACCGGAGCCCGACTGTCTCTGTTTATTAAGACATGGCAGCAGCAGTGTAGTGAGAAAAAGGCTCAGGCGAAGGGCTGGCGTCAGTGGCTGGAAGAGGAGCTGGAGTGGACGGTTCCGGAAGGCAGTTTCTGGCAGGACGAGAAACTGGCGCGTCGGCTGGGCCCACGCCTGGATCGATGGGTCAGTCTGATAAGAATGCACGGTGGTTCGCAGGCCGAGATGATCGAGAGTGCGCCAGAAGACGTGCGCGCGCTGTTCTCGAAACGCGTCAAACTGATGGCGCCGCTACTGAAAGCCTGGAAAACAGCGTTAAAAGAAGAGAATGCGGTCGATTTTTCCGGCTTGATTCATCAGGCGATTATCCTTCTGGAGAAAGGGCGTTTTGTCAGTCCGTGGAAGCATATTCTGGTGGATGAGTTCCAGGATATCTCTCCGCAACGCGCTGCGTTACTGGCAGCCTTACGCGCGCAAAATAAACACACTTCACTCTTTGCCGTGGGCGATGACTGGCAGGCGATCTATCGTTTTAGTGGCGCGCAGCTGTCGCTGACAACGGCTTTTCACCACTACTTTGGTGAGGGAGATCGCAGCGATCTTGATACCACATATCGCTTTAATTCCCGCATTGGTGAGATAGCGAACCGGTTTATTCAACAGAACCCGCATCAACTGGCAAAACCGTTAAACAGCCTGACCGCTGGCGATAAAAAAGCAGTCACAATGTTGCCAGACGATCAGCTGGAGGCGTTACTTGATAAGCTCAGCGGCTTTGTAAAAGCAGAGGAACGCATCCTGGTACTGGCGCGTTATCACCACCTCAAACCCGCTATGCTTGATAAAGCGACCACGCGCTGGCCTAAGCTACAACTCGATTTTATGACGATTCACGCCAGTAAAGGACAACAGGCAGACTATGTCATTGTGGTCGGATTGCAGGACGGCAGCGATGGCTTCCCGGCCCCGGCGCGTGAGTCAGTGATGGAGCAGGCGCTGCTTCCGGGGGCGGAAGACTTCCCGGATGCCGAAGAGCGTCGGCTGCTTTATGTCGCGATGACCCGGGCGCGTCATCGGGTCTGGCTACTGTTCAGTAAAGAACAGCCGTCGCGCTTTGTGGAAATACTGAAAAATATGGATGTTCCAACAGCTAAAAAACCGTGATTTTGCCGGGCGAATATCTATGCCCGGCGTCCTGGTTACTTCAAACGCTCAGCCAGATAGCGCGGGTAATCTGGGATCAGGATCTCAACCGGCGTGTTGAAATGGGGCGATTCGATAATAAAGTCTGCAGTCGAGAGATTAGTGGCAACCGGAATATTCCAGACGGTTGCCAGGCGCAGCAGGGCTTTCACATCCGGATCGTGCGGAACCGCATTGAGCGGATCCCAGAAGAAAATCAGCACATCAATTTTTCCTTCTGAAATTTGCGCGCCCACCTGCTGGTCGCCACCCATCGGGCCGCTCAGCATGGCATTCACTTCCAGCCCTGTTTCACGATGAATGAGGTTGCCGGTCGTGCCCGTTGCCGAAAGGGTGTGTTTTTCCAGCAAGGACTGGTGGCGCTGAACCCAGTTCAGCAACATTTTTTTGCAGTGATCGTGTGCGACAAGGGCAATGTGCTTGCGCTCAGGTAGTGTACGTGTCGTCAGTTCCATCATCTTTTCCGTCAAGTTAACTCGTTACAAGATGACGGGAAGCGCCTGATGCTGCAAGAGAAAGGGCAAAAAAATGCGGCTTACGACGAAGGTTGTTGCTTAGCCCACTGTAAAAATCGCGTGCGAGTGTCGGGGTCAGCCTGCTGGAACCAGAATTTGAGGCGCTGTTCAGTGAGCGTCTGGGACTGCGGGGGGATCACATCCAGTTCAGAAACGCCGGAGAGAAGCGTACTGTCGTCGGCCATCATGGTGGCGAAACGGGGAACCGATGCGCTTTTACCCGCTTTGTTGTAACGCTCGGTATCCGCTTCATAGTCCAGCCCTTTCGGGGTTTTGGTCAACGCCAGAATATCCAGCTTCACCGGAATCGGCATGGCATCGCCATCCAGTAACTCCATTCGCGGCGAGTCGTCAAACGCTTCGGACTCTTTTTCCGTTTCTAGCCTGGGCAGACTAAAATTAACAAGATTGATTTTTTGCGTATTAAAGCTCACGACCAGCGGCGGAGAGATATAGAGTCGCTGTTCGTGGTTTGACAGACGAATATTTTTTTCGATGCGAAACACGATTTGATGCGGCCCGTTATCCAGCTCAATGCTGTCTGCTCCACGCAACAAAGAACTGGACACTTTTTTGCCATCCAGAACCAGCAGGTCAATGTCCGTGGATAGCCGTAGCGTGGTGGCAAATACGCAAACCGGCATCACTAACGCAATTACAGCAGAGACAATGCCGGTTCTCATAGGAGGCTCCTGTCGAAAATACTTTCGCCGCAATAATGTATCTAAATTTTTCGATAAACACGTTTACTAACATATAGACATATTCCGACGTTTTGCACTCATACAGATGTATGGGATGAATGGTTGCCTGATATTCTTTGGCGTACACTTTAAAAAAAGCCAGGAGAAACACGATGAAAGAGAACGATATTATTGGCATTCTGACCTCAACGCATACCATCGCGCTGGTGGGGGCAAGTGATAAACCGGATCGTCCAAGTTATCGGGTAATGAAATATCTTCTGGATCAGGGCTATCACGTTATTCCCGTTTCGCCAAAAGTGGCGGGGAAAACGCTGCTGGGGCAACAGGGTTATGCCACCCTTGCGGATGTTCCGGAAAAAGTCGATATGGTTGATGTGTTTCGCAATTCGGAAGCGGCCTGGGGCGTGGCGCAAGAGGCTATCGCTATTGGTGCTAAAACGCTCTGGATGCAGCTTGGGGTGATAAACGAACAGGCGGCCGTGCTGGCGCGCGAAGCGGGGCTGAACGTAGTGATGGATCGCTGTCCGGCGATTGATATTCCGCGTTTAGGTTTGGCGAAGTAAGAAAAAGCCCGAACATTTCGGGCTTTTTTGATCAGTTCCGCAGGCGCGGAGCCTGGAGCTGTTTACGTATGGTTTGGGCAAGCTCATCCATCGACGGCTGTTCCGGGTGTTCGTCCTGCGGCTCGCTGCTCAGCTGTGCCTCGGCGAGATAGGTATGAACAGGCTGACCGTCATCATCTTCCATCACCACATGATACCAGGGCGTGGCACGCAGTTCTGCGTTAACCGCCAGCTCATCGGCGGACGGTTCTTCAAGGGAGTATTCCGGATCAATATCCACCACCACACCCAGATAACCTAACAGGGAGTGGCGAACCTGCTGGCCGATTCCGTATTTGCTGGCAATCATAGTCACCTCCCGGGAAACATTACTTACACCTTAAGTGCGGGCAATATTCCACTTTTCAAGTTACATGACGCGACAGGCAAACCCTTTCAGATACAACCCTTCCGGATAGGTAGCGATCACAGGATGATCGGCTGCCTGACGGAACTGCTCTATAAATTGTACATCACGACCAGCATCTACAGCAGCATCGGCGATCAGTTTCTGAAATAAATCGGTGGTCATCAGGCCAGAGCAGGAGAAGGTCAGTAAAATCCCGCCAGGGTTGAGCAGCTGGATGGCGAGCATATTAATATCTTTATAACCGCGGCAGGCGCCCATCAGCTGGCTTTTGTTTTCCACAAACTTTGGCGGATCCATCACGATGACGTCGAATTTTTCGCCCTGGTCGCGGTATTTACGCAACAGCTTAAACACGTCATCGCGCACAAATTCCGCTTTGCTCAGATCCAGTTTGTTCAGCTCGACGTTTTGTTTAGCGATGTCCAGTGCCTCCTGAGAGGTATCCACGCTGACAACCTGGCTGCACCCCCCCATCAATGCCGAAACCGCAAAACCACCGGTGTAGGAGAAACAGTTCAGTACGCGTTTATTGGCAACGTACTGACGCGTGGCCAGGCGGCTGTCGCGCTGATCGAGGTAGTAACCCGTTTTATGGCCACCCTGAATATCGACGTACAGCTTCATACCGTGTTCTTCAATCGGCAGAAGGGCAGGGGGCAGTTCGCCAGTCACTGTTCCTTGCGTGAGCTCCATTCCCTCTTTCTTACGCACTGCCACATCGCTGCGATCGTAGATAGCACATTCCGGATAGAGCGTTTGCAGGGCGCTGATTAACGCCGCACGCTGATATTCAGCGCCTGCGCTTAACAGCTGCAGCACAAGAAAGTTGCCGAAGCGATCGATCGTCACACCCGGCAGACCGTCGGATTCACCTGCAATCAGACGATAGCTGTCCAGCCCGTCACGTTTTGCCAGCCAGTCACGCCACTGCTGAGCCTGCAGCAAACGGCGAGTGAAAAAGGCGATGTCGATGGTTTCATCTTTTTCGAAAGACCAGACGCGTGCGCGGATCTGTGATGCCGGCGAGTATGCGCCGCGTGCCAACCATTTCCCCTGATGGTCAACGATATCGATGGTTTCACCGAGGCTGGCTTTACCTTCCATGCGTGCAACGGCACCGGAAAATACCCAGGGATGACGGCGCAGTAATGACTTCTCGCGCCCTTTGGCTAACACTAAACGGGAAAACCTTGTAAAATCTGTTTTTTGGTTTTGTTCTGCTATGTTCATTAGGTACTCCCATGGAAAAACGTAAGCTATACAGTTATATACGATGGTCGAGTGATAAACAGGCAAAAGGTTCATCACTACAGCGTCAATTGGAAACGGCGCGTAGGGTAGCACATGAAAACGATTTAGAGCTTGTTGAAATCATTGATGCTGGATTATCTGCGTTTAGATCGAAACACCTTGAGAAAGGCAGTTTAGGTGCATTCATAGAAGCTGTGAAGGTAGGTCAAATTGCTAGCGATTCGTGGCTTACCGTCGAAAGTTTAGATCGAATAAGTCGTGATGCAATACTGAAAGCTCAAGGGTTGTTCATGGAGTTGCTTGAATTGGGGATAACCATCTACACCGGGATGGATAACCGCATCTACACCAAATCAAGTGTAACGGATAATCCAATGGAATTGATGCTTTCCATCATGACCTTTTCGCGAGCCAATCAGGAAAGCATGGTGAAGTCGCAGCGTCAAAAATCGGCAACGCAACTTAAAATCAACAAATTCAATGCTAGTGTTCGAGCAGATAATGGTTATCCGCATGCAATACGCAACTCTGGTGCGAACGTTTTTTGGTCTGATGTATCAGACGGAACTGTTCGACCGCATGAATATTACTTTCCGATAGCAAAATTGATTGTTTCACTTCGATTGAAAGGATGGGGATATATGAGAATAGCAAAGCATCTCAATGAAAATTATACCCCTCCGAAAGGAACTGCTAAGCGAAAGCATTTCAAAGACCTTTGGTCTCCAAAACTCATTTGTAACTTTCTGCAATCAAGAACGCTAATGGGTGAAAAATCAATTCGCGTTGATGGAGTTGAACATATTCTGAAGGGGTATTATCCTCAGGTCATCAGCGAAAATGAATTTTACAGTTTACAAAACGTTATCAACCGTAAACTCGCTAACGAACCTAATAACTATATTCCTTTGTTAACCGGGATCAGACGCTTTAAATGTGGATGCGGAGCAGCAATGGTTGCGTTCTTTCAGTACGACAAAATCAGATACCGCTGCGATGGTATGAAGTCATTAGATAAGCGCATGCATTGCGGTGCAAAGTCCTTTAATGGTGCTTCAATTGAGAATGCAATCGTTCAGATATGTGCCGACAAGATTTTCAAGGATGTGAAAAGTCATACTTCGAATGTTGGGCCGATACAGGCAATGCTTGTTGAAGCGAAAAGAAAGTATAACCGTGGTATGGATATGCTTCTTGAAGATACTGCTCCACAGGGTTTGAATATCAAGTTAATCGAGCTCGAGAAACAGATAGAAGAATTGCAAAAAAAAATGAATGATGAGTTAGTTAGCGAAGCTGGGGTTAATTCTTCTGTGAGCTGGGGGGCTGTGCCTAAAAATTATAGAGATGTATTCAATACGGAACGGTTAGAAATTAAACAAAAAATACAAGCAAGTACGTTATCTATTATCTGTACAACGATTAAAACAAAGGGCCATCTTTTCGAAATCAAATTTAATGATGGTGATGTCATTCGATTTTTTAGTGATAAAAGACGTGTACATGTTGATGTTCATAGCATTAACAACGCAGAGATTATGCAAAGTGAAGGGATAATACTACATGATCACTTTGATTATCTGGTGGATCTGTAAGTATCCCTGTAAAACGAACCATTCACTTTTAGAGATCTTCCGACATACTGTTTATGTCCCCTGAGGAGATCGTCATGCGCAAAGCCCGATTCACCGAGCACCAGATCATCACCGTTCTGAAGTCTGTCGAAGCCGGACGCACCGTCAAAGATGTTTGCCGCGAAGCGGGAATATCGGAGGCCTCGTATTACAACTGGAAAGCAAAGTACGGCGGTATGGAAGCCTCTGATATCAAAAAGATGAAAGATCTTGAGGACGAAAACCGCCGACTCAAACAGATGTTTGCCGATCTCAGTCTGGAATGCCGGGCGCTGAAAGACGTCATTGAAAAAAAGCTTTAAAACCAGCGATAAAGCGGGAACTCGTCGGTTATCTGACCTCGCAATTTATGATGAGCACTCGCCAGGCATGCAGGACGTTATCGCTGAGCAGGACGGTGTACTTTTACCAGCCCGATACCCGGCGTGATGAACCGGTGATCCACGCGTTGACTGAGCTGGCGGAGCGCTATCCACGATACGGTTTTAAGAAGCTGTTCCAGCTACTGCGCAGGCAAGGCAACACCTGGAACCACAAACGCGTGCACCGGATTTACTGTCTGCTGAAACTGAATTTTCGTCGCAGGGGAAAGCAGCGTCTGCCAGTACGCAACCCCGCGCCACTGGCCACGCCGGAAGCGCTAAACCAGAGCTGGTCCATCGATTTTATGCATGATGCTCTGGTCTGTGGCAGACGCTTCAGAACCTTCAATGTGGTGGATGACTTTAACCGCGAAGCGCTGGCGATAGAAATTGACCTGAATATCCCGGCCCAACGCGTTGTGAGAGTGCTGGACAGGATCGCAGCAAACCGGGGCTATCCGCTGAGGATGCGGATGGATAATGGCCCGGAACTTATCTCAGTGGCGCTGGCGCAGTGGGCCGAAGAACATGGGGTAGTGCAGGAATTCATCAAGCCAGGTAAGCCGACACAGAACGCGTTTATCGAGCGCTTTAACCGGACGTACCGGACAGAAATCCTGGATTTTTATTTGTTCAGGACACTGAATGAAGCACGGGAAATCACGGAGCGCTGGCTGGCCGAATATAACAGCGAGCGACCTCATGAATCCCTGAATAATCTGACGCCGGAAGAATACCGGCTGATGGCTGAAAAACCGGAACTCTCAAAAAGTGTGTGGAGCTAAAACAGGTATGCTTACATCAGGTATACCCAAACGAGATGATAGATGTCTGAGACATTTATAAAACTAAGTTGAAGTACCAGCGATATAACAAAAGTGTTGATATATATCGATGAAAATTTGGGAGGGGGGTTATTTCACCATCTGAGTCAGTTCATAAACCCAGTCAGGTAAAATCAGATTTTGGGAAAGAGTTTCTTGTTGCCCCTGAACATATTGCACGTAAAATAATCAGACATTCTTGGGCTGGAGGTTTTATGGATATCGCGCTGCTTAACAGGGACTGGAACAGAACATGGTCAGATACAATGGTCAATCTGGAGGCCAGAAAACTCGTCGAAACAGCAAATAGGTTGTCAGGTTTTTATCTGCATGATGGTCTGACGCGTATCAAGTTTGTCGAGGAGATAAAACAGGTTGTAGAAAAAGAATTTGCAGCAGCACGCAAGGCCAGAACAGACGAAGAGTGCATGATATGCATTAAGAACCTTCGTGCTGAAGCGGATAATCTGCGAGAACAAGATCGTCTGCTAAGAACTAAAGCCGCGCAGCTTTATGCGAAAGTCGAATTCATTAGGGAAAACAATAAAATAGTCGGTTATGTTATCTCAGCTGTAAATATTGTTATATCAGGAATGGCGGCTATTAGTGGGGCAATAATGATTGCGACAGGAACACCAATAGGAGTATTGGCAGGAGCTATACTTGTTGTTGATGGTGCAAATGGCATAACAAAAGAAGTTGATCAACTACTTTATGGTCAACAATCAAAGTCGGAAGGTATCTTTGCTGATGGTGTAATGGAAACTGCGAGTTTTATGGGCTTCAAACCTGAAGCTGGACTCGCAGCTTACAAAGCGATTTCCCTGAGTGCAAGTGTTTACACTATTTTTGGCTTGTCGAGGAAAGCAGAAGCCTGGAGGCTCTTTCGTTATATTCCAAAAGATTACTATAGAAAGGTTACAGTGATGAGCAAACCAAAGCTAACTATGAAAATCTTGGGTTACGGAATCAAAGCTAAGGTGATTTTCGATCTTATCAGCACAGATTAACCCTTGTTTTTCCTACAAAACCGCCAAGATTTATATGAAATCACTGGCGGTTGTATAAAGATTAAGATCATTGATGTTATTAACAAGCCGATACTTCCTGATATTAACTTGCCAGTATTGGAGAAGATAGCTAAAAAAACCACTGATAGTAAGAAAAAAAACAATATAAAAATCAGTATGTTAAATCTTCTTCCTAGGTCGTGGATTACCTCATCAAAATCTCCGCCAAAACTTTCAATGTTATTTTTTAAAATCTGTATTTCTTTACGAGTGAATCCCGATTGCAACAATGAATCTTCTGTAATACCCATTCTGTCATTCCCTTTGGTCATAAAGTGCATTTATCACTGATTATACTGATGAAATTTAAAGCGTTCCAGCTTTAGTCCTTTCCCCGATTCCGAAAATTTCTAGTCCCCTAGATATGCCAGCATCATGCTGGACTGACTATGAAGTCAGGTACAGGATATCTGATGGGATAGAATACACTATACATACATGGCTAATGCCGCAGATGCTTGACTTATGGTTGAACGCAGCCTTCCTATCGGTCGGGTGTTTTTTTATCGAACCCTAAATCGCAGGGCATGACTGATAGAGTGAACTACTTGGCAAGTGATACGGGGTGGATTCACCCCTGCATTTGAAGATCGTGTGAAATGTTACTTATGGCAAATTTCTCGATCATAAACTCCACCATTGACAGCCAGCATTTGCCTTTTCTTCTTCGAGACCATTTTAGTCATGATTTGCGAATCATCTAAGAAAATGCCTCCAAATGTTCCTGGTCGTGCATTCCATCCAGCAATAATCACTATATCGCCCACGTTTAATGCTGCTACAGTATTGTTATCATAATCCGTATTTTCGAAAAAGAACTTCAGGCCTTCACTTGAATCAGGGATATGTAATGTTACTACCGGATTTTTACTGAAAGTGGCTGTGCTAATTTTTGTTATTTTTCCTGCAACCATCAATCGGCATTTTTTGAAGTCGTTTGTTGCTCTGAACTCATGTTCCTGAAATCGAGCATAAACTTCCTTGGTTGTATACAGCCTGGGAAGTATATCGATTATCGATGATTTTGTTGATTGCTCGTTTTGTTGTGAAGATGCTGAACCTCCGTTCGATAACTGTATTGATTCAGTTGCTCTGGCTTTGCATGGTATTATTGCCATTCCGTTCAATATATAAATCACGAAGAAGATGGCAACAGCTGTAGTTGACTTTTTAAAACGTGAGGTCATTTTTCTTCTCCATAATTTCTGCCTTAACAATGTGCACGTCATTACGATATATTTTTACGTTGTCAGGCGGAGATTTAACTGCTTTACGGATTTCGTTCATTCCATCGTTTGATAACATATCGCAGCCTTCCATATACATAACCTTGCGGGTGTCGGTATCTGATATGTTAGTGAAGCTATTACTGACCCATGAATCAGGTGTTTCTATTCCATGTATCATCTTCATATACTCAACGATGAACGCATCTGTCAGGTGAAATAGTCCAACCCTGTATTTTCCGGTATAGGCATTACCAGAAAACGAAGTTACCCAATCGTTTTTTAAAACCAAAGCTAGCGTATTATTTTCCACGTTTAGACTCCAGTTCAGTAATACGCTTATTGGTCATGTCGATAAGACATTTCTGTTCATTATTGCAGTCAGACTTTTTCTTTATCCATTCTCTTTGGGAAGGGAGTAATCGTTTTCGAGTTTCAGGGCTAAGGTCTTTCCAGACCGAATTAAGTTTCTCATCGCTTGCTTTGTAACTGTGTGTATCGACCTTTGAGGTTACAGAATTGTTTTTGGGGGCTTCGCGACTGTTATTATAGAAAACGGGTGCTCGTACTCCCTGAGCGTAGTCTTTAGCTGCTTTTTCCCACACATCTTGTCCATTGGCAGTCAATATTGTTCCGAACTCTGTAGTGTCGAACCTGTAACTACGAATCTCGCCATTGAAATCCATCTTCACATTGACGACGGTTGATTTCGAAATGCCAGTCAAGAAATCACCAGCTTCGGACCCGAACGAACAAGCGATTTCTTTAGTATCACTGACATTAGGGCGTAACCCGTGCATAGTGAATCTGCCGTTATTAGTTGTAGCAGTGATATCTACCAGCGGAACGATTGATGATGATTGCTTTGTCATCGCAAAGCATATCCCCTTCATATTTACATCCTTGTCCATCCCGAGAAACATCAGGGCGTTTTTGTCGCTGCTTGCGACACCTGCTGATTTTGCCTCTGGCAAGAAATAGACGGTACTGGAGGCGGCGGTTATACCTGAAATGAGAACAACGCCTGAGGCTATGATTTTTAACGTTTTTATAAGGATAGTCATTCTGGATACCTTCTTTTTATTGCACTCCATCGGGGGCAGATCACCATCCCGTGAATCTTGCTTGCGAGAAACACTACTCGAAGAATCATGATCTTACATTGATCTATAAAATCTATCAATATCACAAAATTGATCTATAAAAACGATCAATTGGGCTGTGAAGAGTTCGCAGACTGCTTTTATGGGGAAGCTATCGAAGTGTTCAACAATCTGTACAGATCAAGAGAAGCAAGAAAAAACAACTGGAGGTAATTTTTATCAGGTTTTAGTATTTCGCTAACACTAAACGTACACTCATAATTTGCTATTCTGTCGATTCAATAAATTGGCCGCCATTTTCCCGAGTTCAGTGAGGAAATGCAACGCGCCAGAGCGATAAGGGGAATATGATGTCAAAAGTCTGCACAATCGCATGGGTTTACGGCACGGTTCAGGGCGTCGGGTTTCGCTACAGTACGCAGCGAGAAGCCTTACAGCTCGGGCTTAGGGGATATGCGAAGAACATGGATGATGGCAGCGTAGAGGTTGTTGCCTGCGGCGAAGCCGAAAAGGTGGAGAAATTGATCGCCTGGCTGAAAGCGGGTGGACCGCGCAGTGCGCGGGTTGAAAAGGTCTTAACAGAACCGCATCAACCCGGTCAGGAATACGCCGACTTCGGGATTCGTTATTAAATGCATTTCACCGGTTTGGGCAAACCTGCGATTTTAGTCGCCTGCTTTGCCGGACCTTTCGGGAAAAGACGATACAGATAACGACTGTTCCCTTTCTCTTCGCCAAACTTATTGGCCATCGCTTTAACCAGCATGCGAATTGCGGGCGAGGTGTTGAACTCCAGATAAAAGTCCCGCACAAAACGCACCACTTCCCAGTGCTCTGGCGTCAGGGTGATGGATTCTTGTTCCGCGATCGCTTCCGCCAGCCCTTCACTCCACTGGCTGCTCTCTTTCAGATAGCCGTCGTTATCGGTCGCTATCTCTTTACCTTCAAAGCTCAACATAATAATTCACACGTCAATCAATAACCCGCGCAGTGTAGCAAAAAACAAAGCCCCGCATAAAGCGGGGCTTGATTCAGGCGATGCCGTGTTAATCGCGGCTTGCGAAGCCAAGAATGCTCAGCAGGCTGACAAAGATATTGTACAGCGAGACATACAGGCTCACGGTAGCACGGATGTAGTTCGTTTCGCCGCCGTGAATGATGTTGCTGGTTTCATACAGAATGGCACCTGAAGAGATCAGGATGAACACTGCGCTAATCGCCAGATGCAGCGCTGGCAACTGCAGGAAGATGTTCGCCACCATCCCAACCAGAACAATCACGATACCGGCCATCAGCATGCCGCCCAGGAAAGACATGTCTTTACGCGTGGTAAGGACATAAGCCGAGCAGCAGAAGAACACCAGCGCAGTACCGCCCAGCGCCATACCGATAACATCCCCCATGCCCGCAGACAGATAGGCATTGAGGATTGGCCCCAGGATATAGCCCAGGAAACCGGTAAAGGCGAATGCAGACAAAATGCCAACTGGCTTATCCGCCGTTTTGTAGGTCAGGAACATCAGACCATACATGCCGACCAGGGTCAGAATTAGACCCGGAGAAGGCAGCATCAGTACGGTACTGGCTGTCGCGGTGATCGCGGAGAATGCCAGCGTCAGGCTCAACATGAAATAGGTGTTTCTTAACACTTTATGGGTGCTGAGTAGCGATGTGCGGTCGCGTGAAGAACTAATAATACGATCCATGAGTCACTCTCTTATGACAGATGTAATTAACGGCAAGAATAGAAAAGGTCGCGCCGGTTACAAAGTGGTTTTACCCATCTTTACTCAAAGCGTTAGCGCAGACGCTGGTGCTTTCTTTCAAAGAAATCCTTTTCAACAGTATGAATGTTGGTATCGCAAAATTATTCAGATCGACATCTTATAGGTTACTGAAAAATATTGCCTTATTAAAATTAGAGCGCTAAGAGTGAGTGCGTATCGTCAGAAAACAAACAATAAGGCGTATAAAATGAAATTACCCTCACGAACTCACTTTACGCTCTCTTTACTGACAGCGGGCATCTTGTGTGCAAGCACAACGGCTCTGGCTGCCAGCGTGCCAGCAGGAACACAGCTGGCAGAGAAGCAGGAGCTGGTCAGAAATAATGGTAGTGAACCGGCATCGCTTGATCCGCACAAAGTCGAAAGCGACGTCGAATTCAATATTATCAGTGATATGTTCGAAGGACTGGTGAGCGTCTCTCCTCAAGGTGAGATCCAGCCTCGACTGGCGGAAAAATGGGAGAATAAAGACAACACCATCTGGACCTTCCATTTACGTCCGGGCATCACCTGGAGTGATGGTACTGCCATTACGGCTCAGGATGTGGTCTGGAGCTGGCAGCGTCTGGTCGATCCCAAAACGGCGTCACCCTACGCCAGTTACCCCGGTAACATGCACATTATGAATGCCGCTGATATCGCACAGGGCAAAAAAGCACCCGCCACCATGGGAGTTAAAGCCATAAACGATACCACCCTCGAAGTGACGTTGACCCAGCCTAACGCGGCGTTTCTGGCGATGCTGGCGCACCCCTCGCTGGTTCCGGTAGATAAAGTGCTGATTGGTCGCTTCGGTGAGAAATGGACCAAGCCGGAGCATTTTGTCAGCAGCGGCGCGTACAAACTCACGCAGTGGGTCGTGAACGAACGCATAGTGGCGGAACGTAATCCACGCTACTGGGATAATGCCCATACCGTCATCAATAAAGTGACTTATCTGCCCATTACCTCTGAAGCCTCGGACGTGAACCGTTACAAGGCGGGCGAGATCGACATTGCGTATACCGTGCCGATCAACCAGTTTGCCCAGTTAAAGAAAACCCTGGGCGATGAACTGGATGTTTCACCGCAGCTGGCTACCTATTATTACGAATTCAATACAACCCGACCGCCATTTAATGATGTGCGCGTGCGCAAGGCGCTGAATATGGCGCTGGATAAGGACATCATCGCCGGGAAAGTTCTCGGGCAGGGTCAACGTCCGGCATGGGTCATCAGCCAGCCTGATATTGGCGGCGTCAAATTGCACGGACCTGAATATGCCAGCTGGCCGATTGATAAGCGCATCGCCGAAGCCAAAAAGCTGCTCAATGAGGCAGGATTCAACGACAGCCATCCTTTGAGCTTTAATCTGCTCTATAACACTTCAGAATCGCATCAGCGCATCGCCATTGCGGCCAGTTCGATGTGGAAGAAAAACCTCGGCGTGGAAGCAAAACTGCAAAATCAGGAATGGAAAACCATGCTGGATACCATGCACACGCATAATTTTGACGCCGTGCGTTATGCCTGGATTGCCGATTATGACGATGCCGCTACGTTCCTGAATAACTTCCGCACTGGGGACAGCGAAAATACCAGCCAGTACAGCAACCCGGCGTATGACAAAGCGCTTGCCGATGCCGCAAAAGCCAAAACAACCGAGGCGCGCGGGCAGTTGTATCAGCAGGCAGAAGATCTGCTGGGCCAGGATGTACCCGCTATTCCGGTTTATCACTACGTTCGCACACACCTGGTTAAACCGTGGGTGGGGGGATTCACGCCGGATAAACTGGGTTATTACTTCACGAAAGACATGTACATCAAAAAGCACTGAGCCGTTAATCTAAGATTTTGTGCTGATAAAATGGCCATTCCGTTGTTATTTCAACCGATTGATAGCGTTTTGGCTATTTTTAAAGCAAACGAACACATTGATGCTTTACACGAAGAACCGAGGTGTTTATAGTGCGCCCCATACCGGAAGCGTGGCCGAGCGGTTGAAGGCACCGGTCTTGAAAACCGGCGACCCGAAAGGGTTCTAGAGTTCGAATCTCTACGCTTCCGCCAAACATAACAAGGGCTTACAGAAATGTAAGCCCTTGTGCTTTTGGGGTGTTGGAATATTCTGTTGGTATATTCCCGATGGATCCGTGTTGCGAAAGCAGCAAATTAATTTCCGCGTTCGTCATTTTTTTCAGCTTTACCCGCGTAATAATATCAGCCCCTGCTTTTCCAGCCACTTATAATCCTGACGCCATTCGCTGATGGTCTTCCTGGCATGACTGACGTCGCTGAACCCGTGTTCATTCAGGCATTCATCGCGAAAGCGTCCGTTAAAACGTTCAATACATACGTTCTGTGTCGGCTTGCCGGACTGGATAAGCCGCAGCTCCACGTCATGCTCATAAGCCAACTGGTCATGTGCTCTGCAGGTAAACTCCGGCCCTGATCGGTCCTATCGTATCGTAGCCCGATAGCCGCGAAACAGCGCAATGCTGACTCCCCAAACACTTTCTTCGCTCCAGCGCCCCAATACAGTGCACTCGTCCCAGTCTCTCTCCCTAAAACAGTGAAACCCAACCCCCACGAACTCTCAACTCATTAATATTCAACAAATAAAATTCTGGCATACACCTTGCTTAATTAAACCTGAAAGGGCAGCACCACACAATTTGATCAATAGCTGGCTAGGGTTCCGGTTCACTGCGGTGAATGGCTGGTCCAAGAGCTGGCGACCTCTGCGAGGTTACACGGCGGGACAAAAGCCCGGGAGACAGCAGCACCAATTGGTGTCGCGCTGCCCCCTAATTTTGTGCCACTCAGAGGTCAAGCATGAAGAAAACGTCCTTACTCCGCACTCTCGTACTGTCGCTGGCGATGCTTGTCAGTCTCCCTACCGTTGCGGCGGTGAAAAAAGAGTTCAACATCTGCTGGACCCTCTACGCAGGGTGGATGCCCTGGGGCACCATTAGCAGCAACAAAATCATCGATAAATGGGCTGACAAGTACGGTATCAAAATCAACGTCGTTCAGCTCAACGACTACATCGAATCCATCAATCAGTACACCGCGGGCCAGTTCGACGGCTGCACCATGACCAATATGGATGCGCTCACCATTCCGGCGGCGGGTGGAGTAGACACCACCGCGTTGATCCTCGGCAGCTACTCGGAAGGTAACGATGGTGTCGTCATGAAAGGCGAGGGCAAAACCCTTAACGACCTGAAAGGGATGAAGATCTACTTGCCCGAACTCTCCGTCTCTCACTATCTGCTGGTGCGTGGCCTGGAAAAAGCCGGGCTAGCGGAGAAAGACGTCACTGTGGTTAATACCTCAGACGCGGATATCGTTTCGGCGTTCGGCACCTCTGGCGTGCAGGCCACCGTAGCCTGGAACCCGCAGCTCGCCGTCATAAAAAGTACGCCTAAAACCACCGAAGTTTTCAGCTCCTCGCAGGTGCCGGGCGAGCTTATCGACATGATGGTGGTTAACAGCGAAACCCTGAAAGACAACCCGGCGCTCGGCAAAGCGTTGACCGGGGCATGGTACGAAATGATGGGCCTGATGAAAGCCCACGACGCTAACGCATTAAACGCAATGGCCGCCGCCTCTGGTACCGATCTGGCCGGGTATCAGGCGCAGCTGAAAACTACCCACCTGTTCTATACCCCCCAGGACAACCTGGCCTTTATCACCTCGCCAGAGCTGGCGAAAACCATGCAGCGCGTGGCTTCGTTCTCTTTTGATAAAGGGCTGCTGGGCGACGGAGCGCAAAGCGCGGACTTTATCGGCATGAGTTTACCTGGAAATGTCACGCAGGGCGATGCCGACAACGTCAAGCTGCGATTTGACGACAGCTTCGTGAAAATGGCTGCCGCGGGCCAGCTGTGATGAGCGGCGGAGTCTCCATGCGACAGATTAATCGCCATCCTACTTCAGGCATGCGGATGATACTGGTGATGCTGCCATTCGTTCTGCTGCTTGCCACGTACTTCTTTGGCTCTGCGGTGCGGCTAGAGGCCAACCCGCACGACAAGCTGCTGCCCGGCCTGCAGCAGATGCTGGACGCGCTCTCCCGGATGGCGTTTACCCCGGATAAGCGCAGCGGTGAGTACCTTTTCTGGGTTGATACCCTGATGAGCCTGGCGCGCCTGCTGGTGGGGCTCGCGATTGCGTCGCTCATCGGCCTCTGCATCGGCATCAGCTCCGGTGTCTTACCTCTGTGGCGTGCGTCGCTGTCGCCGCTGATGACGGTGTTGTCGATGATCCCGCCGCTGGCGATTTTACCGGTACTGTTTATCGTTTTCGGGCTGGATGAGCTGTCGAAGGTGATGCTGATCGTTATCGGCATCACGCCGATGCTGGCGCGTGATCTGGAGCATCGTGCCTGCGAAATCCCATCGGAAATACTGATTAAAGCCCAGACGCTGGGTGCGAACAGCTGGACGCTGGTGCTGCGGGTGGTGCTGCCACAGCTGTTGTCACGCCTGCTCACCTCGCTGCGTCTGCTGCTGGGATCCGCGTGGTTGTTCCTGATCTCGGCGGAGGCGATATCCTCAACGGCCGGGCTGGGCTACCGCATTTTCCTCGTGCGTCGCTATATGGCCATGGACGTGATTATTCCGTATGTCCTGTGGATCACGTTGCTGGCCTGGCTAATGGATCTGTCGCTGCGCAAGCTACATAAAACCTGTTTTCCCTGGTCGGAAGGAGGGAAGGCATGAGCTTTATTACCATCAACAATATCTGGCAA
This sequence comes from Lelliottia sp. CFBP8978, assembly GCF_034046055.2. NCBI lineage: Bacteria > Pseudomonadati > Pseudomonadota > Gammaproteobacteria > Enterobacterales > Enterobacteriaceae > Lelliottia > Lelliottia sp. CFBP8978. The sequence continues at coordinate 1,630,656 of NZ_CM188253.1, forward strand.
GAGTACGGCGACCATGTGGTGCTGGAGCGCTTGAGTCTGCAAGTGAAAGAGGGTGAGTTCTGCTCGATGGTTGGCGCGTCTGGCTGCGGGAAATCGACGTTTCTGCGTCTGCTGCTCGGCCAGGAAGCGCCGAGCCGCGGGTCAATTACGCTGGACGGCAAGCCGTTGCGCCCCGAACCGGACAGCAGCCGCGGCGTGGTGTTTCAGCGGTACTCTGTTTTCCCACACCTCAGCGCGCTGGATAACGTCACCATCGGCCTCGAACTGCCGCAATCACCGCTATTCGGGCGGCTGTTTGGCGCCAAAAAACGCGCCGCGCGCGAGCGGGCTGCGGAGATGCTGGAAACAGTCGGCCTCGGGCACGCGATGGATAAATACCCGGCGCAGCTCTCCGGCGGTATGCAGCAGCGCTTAGCCATCGCCCAGGCGTTCATTATGCAGCCGCGCGTGCTGCTGCTTGATGAGCCTTTTGGTGCGCTGGATCCTGGCATCCGTAAAGACATGCACGCGCTGCTGCTGCAACTGTGGGGCGAAACCCGGATGACCGTCTTTATGGTCACGCACGATCTGTCTGAGGGCTTCAACCTCGGCACTCGCCTGTTGGTGTTCGACAAAGTGCGCATCGACCCGCAGGCACCGAATGCTTTTGGTGCGCGCATTACCTACGACATCCCGCTCAACGAGACGCGGCTTTCCGCGCTGAGCGGCGCAGCTCACAATAACGTTTATGCCTTAAGAGGTTAATCCAATGAATACGAAAACACTGTTGCGCGAAGAGATCCTGCCCGGCGGCGGACACCTCTCGTTCGTGCTCAAGCGCGGGCAGATCCTGCGCATGACGGACACGGACGGCGGGGCGAACGTCAGTCTGCTGATGCTTAACTCGCACCACAAAAGCGAGCGACTTAACCTGCCCGATACGCTGAAAGGTCAGCACACCGCGCGGCTGACCACCGGGCACTGCTTTTACTCCGACATGGGCTGCGTGCTGGCGGGCATTACCGCCGACACCAGCGGTTGGCACGATCCGTTTGGAGGCGTGTTGAATGCGCAGGAAGTTGCGGAAAAATACGGCCAGGGACGCTATCAGGAATTGCGTAACGTTTACTATCGCAACGGAACCGACAACCTGCTAGTGGAGATGGGCAAGTGGGATCTCAATTTTGAGGACCTGCTAATGGTGGTCAACTTCTTCAGCAAGGTCACGGTGGATGACAGCGGGCAGTTCCGCTTCCACAGCAATCATTCGCTGCCGGGCAGCTACGTCGAGCTGTTTGCACCGATGGACACGCTTATCGTGATGACCGCGCTGCAGCACCCGATGGATCCGTCCCGAGAGTATGCCCCGCGCCCGGTGCAGCTGAGCTGGCGACAGGCGGAGGATGAAGAGAGCGCAATCAACGCCCTGTGCACGCGGCCGGAAAACGAACGCGCTATCGCCAACACTCACCTTTTTGCCCTTTAAGGAGCCGCAGATGACCGTAGCCAGCGAGAAAAAACCCGAGAACGCCAGATTTCGCCACGTGATCCCGGCGGGTGAACCCTACCTGTTTGAAGTAAAAAAAGGGCAGACCCTGCGTCTGCTCGATCTGGAAGGCAATCAGGCGGTGGATACACTGTTCTATAACGCCGATAACACGCGCGAGCGCTACGATGCACAGCGAACCCTGCGCCGCCAGAACAACGCCTATCTCACCCGCGGCAGTGTGCTGTATTCAAACCTCGGCAACCCGCTGCTGACCATTGTGGCGGATACCTGCGGGCGTCACGACACGCTCGGCGGAGCCTGCGCGCAGGAGAGTAATACCGTGCGCTATGCCCTCGACAAGCGCCATATGCACAGCTGCCGGGATAACTTTCTCTGCGCCTGCCTGCATGATGGCCGTCTGCAAAAGCGCGATATTGGCGCCAACATCAACTTCTTTATGAACGTACCGGTGACGTCGCAGGGCGGCCTGACCTTTGAGGACGGCATCTCCGCGCCGGGGAAATACGTCGAGCTGCGCGCAGAGTGCAACGTCATTGTATTGATCTCCAACTGCCCTCAGCTGAATAACCCCTGCAACGGCTGGAATCCGACGCCAGCGGAGGTGTTGGTATGGAACTGACGCCCACTCGCTGGCAGCGCCTGCGCCAGATGATTTATCGCCTGTTTGTCGTTCGTGCTGGACGAATCCTGCCGTAAACACTTTTCCCCCATGGACGACCATGGGTGAGCCGATTTTCGGCGGGACGACCCGCCACGATTGAGTCTGACCTATGTTGACGACACTTCTGATTGCGAACCGCGGGGCGATTGCCTGCCGCATTCTGCGCACCCTGCGCGCCATGAGCCTGCGCGGCGTGGCGGTCTATTCCAACGTGGATATCAGCAGCCTGCATATCCGCGAAGCCGATGACGCCATCAGCCTCGGCGACGGCCCGGCGGCAAACACTTACCTGGCCACTGAAAAAATCATTGCCGCTGCGAAAGCCTCCGGTGCGCAGGCCATTCATCCGGGCTATGGATTTCTCTCGGAAAATGCCGCCTTTGCCGAAGCTTGTGACGCCGCAGGCATTGCGTTTGTAGGCCCCACGCCGGAGCAGCTTCGCCTGTTTGGCCTGAAGCACACCGCGCGTGCGCTGGCGAAAGCCCACGGCGTGCCGATGCTGAAAGGTACTGAACTGCTGGTCGATGTGCATGACGCGCTGCACGCCGCTGAACGCGTCGGCTATCCGGTGATGCTGAAAAGCACGGCGGGCGGGGGCGGCATCGGTATGCGCGTTTGCTATAACGCAGAAGAACTCCACGACGCGTTCGATGCCGTGGTGCGTCTGGGGAAAAATAACTTCAGCGACGCAGGCGTATTTATCGAGAAGTACATCGAGCGGGCGCGCCATCTTGAGGTGCAGCTGTTTGGCGACGGCCTGGGCGAGGTGATAGCCCTCGGCGTGCGGGACTGCTCCGTACAGCGCCGTAACCAGAAGGTGCTGGAAGAAACCCCCGCGCCCAACCTGCCTGCGGGTATGGAACAGGCGCTGTGCGAAGCGGCGATAAAGCTTGGCAAAGCGGTTAACTACCGCAGCGCGGGGACGGTGGAGTTTGTCTACGACAGCGATGCGGCGCAATTCTATTTCCTTGAGGTGAATACCCGCCTGCAGGTGGAGCACGGCGTCACCGAGCAGGTGTGGGGCGTCGATCTGGTACGCTGGATGATCGAGCTTGCGGCAGGCACGCTGCCACCACTGGCGGAATTATGTGAAGATCTGAAGCCCAACGGCCACGCTATTCAGGCGCGCGTTTATGCCGAAGATCCGGGGCGTCAGTTCCAGCCGTCACCGGGGCTGCTCACCGAGGTCGTTTTCCCGGTGAACGATCGCCGTACGCTGCGCATCGACAGTTGGGTCGAGTCTGGCTGCGACGTACCGCCGTTTTTTGACCCGATGCTGGCGAAAATCATCGCCTGGCAGCCGACGCGTGATGCTGCAATCCGCACCTTATATACCGCGCTGGACAAGACGCGTCTTTACGGCGTGGAAACCAACCGCAGCTATCTGCAGCAGATTTTAACCTTTACGCCGTTTGCGAGCGGCAAGCCATGGACGCGGTGCCTGGACGGCCTGAGCTATCAGGCCTTCACGTTTGAAGTGCTCAGCGCGGGCACGCAAACCACAGTGCAGGATTATCCCGGACGTACCGGTTACTGGGCGGTGGGTGTTCCGCCATCTGGCCCGATGGATAGCAACGCACTGCGTCTCGGTAATCGCCTGCTGGGCAATGACGACAGCGCCGCCGCGCTGGAAATTACCCTCAGCGGCCCGACGCTCAAATTTAACTGCGATGCACAGCTGGTGGTCACCGGTGCGGATATTGCCCTGACGCTCAATGGCGAACCGCTGGCGAATAATCGCGTTTTTAACGTACGTGCAGGCATGACGCTACGCATGGGGGAAATCGCCGGACAGGGCGTGCGTAGCTACCTGTGCCTGCGCGGCGGAATTAACGTGCCGGATTATCTCGGCAGCAAAAGCACCTTCACGCTGGGGCAGTTTGGCGGCCATGCCGGGCGGGCGCTACGTACGGGGGACGTGCTGCATCTCGAACCGCTAACGGCCCCGGTCGCAGAGCATGAACTGCCGCAGGCGCTGCACGCTACGCTCGGCGCAGTGCGCGAGCTGCGGGTGATCTACGGTCCTCACGGCGCGCCGGAGTATTTCACGCCGGGCTATATGACGACGTTTTTTGCCACTGACTGGGAGGTGCATTTTAACTCCAGCCGGACGGGCGTGCGCCTGATTGGGCCGAAGCCAGAGTGGGTGCGAGAGAGCGGTGGAGAAGCGGGTCTGCATCCGTCAAACATTCACGACAACCCGTATGCCATCGGCGCGGTGGATTTTACCGGCGATATGCCGGTGATCCTCGGCCCGGATGGCCCGAGTCTGGGCGGATTTGTCTGCCCAGTCACTATCATCGAAGCGGATTTGCCTGCGGTCGGGCAGGTAAAAGCCGGGGACAAAATTCGCTTTGTGCCCGTTGATATCGCCACCGCGCGGCGTCTCGCACAGGCGCGGGAGGCAGAGATTGCCAACCTGCATCCGCAAGCGGTTTCCTGGCAGCCCGCTGGGCTGGCCTCGCCTGTGGTGCTGGAGCAGGGGAGTGCTGACAAACGCCTGGTGGCACGGCTCTCTGGCGATACCTATTTGCTGCTGGAGATAGGTGAGCCGGAGCTGGATCTGGTGCTGCGTTTTCGCGGTCACGCGCTGATGCAGGCACTGGAAGCGAAAGCGCTTTGCGGGATTATTGACCTCACTCCGGGGATCCGCTCGCTGCAAATTCACTACCAGCCGGAAGCGCTGAGTCTGGCGACACTGCTGGAAGTGGTGGCCGGGCTGTGGCGGGGCGTTTGCGAACAGGATGCGCTGGAAGTGCCGTCGCGCGTTGTCTGGTTGCCGCTCTCCTGGGATGATCCGGCGTGTCAGAAGGCCATCGACAAATACATGACTACCGTGCGCCGCGATGCGCCGTGGTGCCCGAGCAATCTGGAGTTTATTCGCCGCATCAACGATCTGGCGAATATTGATGAAGTCTATAAAACGGTCTTCGACGCCCGCTATCTGGTGATGGGGCTGGGGGATGTGTATCTCGGCGCACCGGTCGCCACGCCGCTCGATCCGCGTCATCGTCTGGTGACGACGAAGTATAACCCGGCGCGCACATGGACGGCAGAAAACTCGGTGGGCATTGGCGGAGCGTATCTGTGTGTTTACGGCATGGAGGGGCCAGGGGGATATCAGTTCGTCGGGCGCACGCTGCAGATGTGGAATCGCTATCACGCGGTTGACGATTTTGGGGACAAACCGTGGCTGCTGCGTTTTTTCGACCAGATTCGCTTCTATCCGGTTTCTGCCGACGAGTTGCTGACGATCCGTCGAGATTTCCCGCTGGGACTTTATCCGCTGCGTATTGAGCACACCACGCTAAAACTGGCCGACTACCAGCGGTTCCTCGCCGACGAAGCACCGGAGATTGAGGCCTTTCGCGCACATCAGAAGGTGGCCTTTGACGCGGAGCGTGAGCGCTGGATAGCCAACGGACAGGCGCACTTTGACAGCAGCGACGTGCTGGTAGACGAAGGTGACGATGTGCCGCTACAACCCGGACAAGAGGGCGTTGACAGCCCGGTGTCGGGCAATCTGTGGCAGGTGAACGTCGGGGTCGGTAACGCCGTGCGCGAAGGGGATGTGCTGGTCGTGCTGGAGTCAATGAAAATGGAGATCCCGCTGGTGGCCCCGCACGACGGCGTGGTCAGCCAGGTGCGCGTTCAGCCGGGCTCGTCGGTACGCGCGGGTCAGTGTGTCGTGGTTCTGGAGAAAACAGCATGAAGCATCCTTATGATTTAAGAATTGACGTGCTGACGCAGGCTTATCGCGACGGCCAACTCACGCCGCGAGAGGTAATCGCAACACTGCGCGAGCGCGCGCTGGCGCTGAACCCTGAGTTCAATGCATTTATTCATATCCTTACGCCGGAGGAGCAGGAGCCGTATCTGGCGGCGCTGGAAAACGTGCAACCTACATCGCTGCCGCTTTACGGTGTGCCGTTCGCCATCAAAGACAATATTGACCTGGCAGGCATCGACACCACTGCCGCCTGCCCGGCATTTGCCTGTCGGGCTGAGCAGGATGCGACCATTGTTGCCCAGCTGATAGCGCTGGGGGCGGTTCCGATGGGTAAAACAAATCTTGACCAGTTTGCCACGGGCCTGAACGGCACTCGCTCACCTTATGGCCCGTGTCGTAACAGCGTGCATGCGGATTATCCGTCCGGCGGTTCTAGCTCCGGGTCATCGCTGGCGGTGGCGCTCGGGCTGGCAAGCTTTGCCCTCGGCACCGATACCGCCGGAAGCGGGCGTGTTCCGGCCTCGCTCAATAATCTGATCGGGCTGAAAGCGACCAAAGGGCTGATCTCGACGGCGGGCGTGGTGCCTGCCTGCCGCACGCTCGACTGCGTAACATTTTTCACCACCACGGCGGCAGAAGCCAGCCGTCTGCTGGCGCTAACGGCGGTGAAAGACCCGCGCGACGAATACAGTCGATCCAATCCGCTGTGGAACGGGCCGCAGGCCTTTGGTGTACCCGCCGCAGGGTTTTGCTTTGGCGTGCCGGACAGACTGGAATTTTTGGGATGCGCAGAGAGTGAAATGCTCTATCACACCGCGAAGGCGCGGCTAATTGCGCTCGGGGGGGTGCCATTGACCATCGACTTTTCGCCGTTTCTGGCGGCGGCAAAATTGCTGTACGACGGCCCGTGGGTGGCAGAGCGTTATCATGTGGCGGGCGCGCTGATTGAACAGCAGCCGGAGGCGGTGCTGCCGGTAATTCGTGATGTACTGCAACATGCGTCATCCGCAACGGCAGTCGTGGCCTTCGAAGCTCAGTACTCGCTTCAGCGCTTTAAGACAGAGTGCGACGCAATTTTGGATAAGCTGGCGTGCGTGTTAACGCCAACCTACCCGCGCCCCGTAAGTCTGGCTGAGCTGGCGGATGAACCGGTCAAAAGTAATGCTGAACTGGGCGTCTATACCAACTTTATGAATCTGCTCGACTACGCCGCCGTGGCGGTGCCTGCAGGGTTCATGGTGAATGGATTGCCTTCCGGCGTCACGCTGTTCGGGCGCGCATTTACTGACCAATATCTGCTGAGCCTTGCCGATGCGTTACAGCGTCAGAGCGCTATACCTCTGCCCGGAGAGCGCACGATGCAGGAGGATGCGCCTACCGGGACGGCGACGAACGACCGTCTGCAGTTGATTGTCTGTGGTGCACATCTGGACGGCCTGGCGCTAAGTTTTCAGCTACGCCAGCGTGGGGCAACGCGTATTCAATCCACGTTCAGCGCGCCGCATTATCGACTCTATGCCCTGGCAGACGGTAAACGGCCAGGGCTGGTGCGCGACGCTGAACAGGGGGCCGCGATTGCAGTTGAAGTGTGGGAGATGCCGCATGCTGAAGTGGGATCGTTTCTGGCGGGCATTTCGGCCCCGCTTGGTCTGGGGAAGGTGGAGCTGCAGGATGGGCGCTGGTTAACGGGCTTCATCTGTGAAGGCGTGGGTTTGCAAGGCGCGCGCGAAATAACAGAGTACGGCGGGTGGCGAGCCTGGCTTGCTCAACAACAGTGAGCAAGCAGAACCCGCTTAAAGGTAGCGCGTCTTGTCAGCAACAGCCGTGAGCAGCCTGGATTGCCAGTTTGCCCAGTGCGTGGGAGGACGGGGCCCGACGTTTTCGGGAAGACGGCAAGAAGCCAGTCACATTCGGCATCGCGGGTGTTCATGCCATTCACTTCCCCTCTCACCCCTCCTTCGGGTTTGAGAGGTAGCCAGTGGTCTTAAACAAAGGGTTACCGAAAGGTGGCCCTTTGTTGCTTTAGGTTGTGTACGTGGTCTTCCCGTAAATGGCGTCGTAGTCATCTAGCCCGCTGAGATGACCACCTCAATCAGATTCGTCTTCCCGCTCGCTATGCCGGTTCTGACCGCCGCTGCGACATCCGCCGCCTGGGTTACACGGCAGGCCCGGACCCCCATCGACGCCGCCAGCGACTGAAAATCAATGCAAGGATTCACCAGATCCATTCCAATGAAGGTTCCCAGGGCGACGGAGCTGTAAGACGGCTGATTTTTCATAAAGTTTTTTAACACGTTGTACTCAAAATTATTCATGACGATAAAGGTCACCGGGAGATCCTCATGCGCGGCGGTCCACAGCGCCTGCGGCGAATACATGGCTGCGCCATCCCCCACCAGACAGACCACCGGCTCGCGCCCCAGCCCCAGAGAATGCCCCACCGCAGCAGGCATTCCCCATCCCAGACCACCGCCGCGCATAAAGTAATAGCGCTGGTACTGCTGATCTGAAATGAATTTTCTGATGTGGTTTGTCGTCGCAATAGCCTCATCAACAATGGTGACGCCCGGTGGGATAGCGCGAAGGACTTCATGAGCGGCGACCAGCGGTGAAATAACCGGGTGTGCAAATTCAGAGGCGAAGTAAGCTTCAAGCTGCTGCTGATTTTTTTCACGCTCACTTTTCGCTTTGTTAAGGTGCTTCAGATAAATCTCTTTCTTGCGAGAGGTGATGCGTTCAAGTTTAGGTAATAGTTGCTCAAGCGAAATTTTGATATCACCCATCAGCGACAGCCTGGTGGGATAGGTTCTGCCCAGTTCGTTCATATCCGACGAGAGCTGATAGACAACACAGTCCTGCGGAATGGATTCGGTTTCGCTGTAGAGGATGGTGATTAAACTTTTGCCGCCCAGAATAAAGACGGCGTCGTAGTTCATAATGATTTTTGCAATATCCCGCGACGTGGTCGGCATATTTCCTCGCCAGAGCGGATGATGAGGCGGGAAGGGCAGGTTTAACGGCCATGACGAACCATAGACATGCGCCCCCAGCATTTCAGCCACCAGAACGGTTTCTTCTGTGGACCGGCTACTGTGGATTTCGTCGCCTGCAATCATCATCAGCTTACCGGGCTGCACGTTACTTAACTCGATCGCCAGTTCATCCAGCAAGCTGGCTACGGTGTGATAATTCACCCGCGAAGAGGCAAGAATGCTGGCATCGTGCATCTCTTCCATCACGTCCATAGGCAGAGACAACAGGACCGGACCCGCCGGAGGATAGCTGGCATCGTGAAAAGCCCGCCTGACCAGGACCGGAAGCTGCGCGGCGCTGGTCACTTCTTTTGTCCACTTCACGACCGGGGAGGCAATAGACACCACGTCATCATAGAGCAGCGGCTCGCGGACGTAGTGCCGGGTGTCCTGCTGTCCGACCGTCACAACAAGCGGGGTTTTCATAATTCTTGAGTTGATCAGGTTACCCATGCCGTGACCTAACCCGCTGGCGGTATGCAAATTCAGAAAACCTGTTTTGCCCGATGCTTTTGCATACCCATCAGCAATGGCTACCGCGCTGCTCTCCTGTAAAGCCAGGACATAATGAATATCGTCGTGGCGAAGCAGGGCATCAATAAGCGGTAATTCAGTGGTTCCCGGATTACCAAAAATATACTCCACACCTTCACTTTCAAGGACTTCGAGCAGAATATCCGCACCCGAACGCAGCGCGAAATCCGTCAACGTATTGATAGCTTTCATGGCCAGTTACCTTATTCATAGGAACGTGATACGGCGTCAGAATTCTTCACGAGTGGGGCGAATGACTATCTCATTTACATCAACATCTTCAGGCTGTTCTATAGCGTAAGCGACCGCTTTAGCAATAGCCTGAGCCGGGATCGCCTGCTTATAGAATTCATTCAGAAACGCTTTGCTTTCGGGATCTGAACTGCCGTGCTGCAGGTCGCTTTCAACCGCACCAGGGGATATCAGCGTGGTGCGGATATGGCTGCCTGCTTCATATCGCAAACCTTCGCTAAGGGCTCTGACGGCAAATTTTGTCGCACTATAAACCGCGCCACCGGGGCTTAGCACCTTGATCCCCGCGACCGAGGCGACGTTGATGAAATGGCCCGCTTTCTGGCTTTCAAAAACCGGCAGCGCCGCAGCGATACCGTTAAGCACGCCTTTGATATTGGTATCAATCATTTGCTCCCACTCATCTGTTTTCAGTGCGGTTAAGGGAGCAATGGCCATGTAGCCCGCGTTGTTAATAAGCACATCCACACGTTCAAATTTTGAAACGGCGGTGCTCACGACAACGTTAACTTCGCTGAGTTTTGTGACGTCAGCTTTGATGGCTATCGCTTTTCCACCGGTTTGAGTAATGTGGTCGACAAGAGAATTAATACGCTCCAGGCGCCGGGCAACAAGGACCAGCGTTGCACCTTTTTCAGCTAGAAAAAGAGCAATCGCCTCACCAATTCCGCTGCTTGCTCCGGTAACAATAATAACGCGTTCGTTTAGATGACTCATAAATACACCTCTGATAAATTAAATAAATCAGGTTGTTAGCGTCTGAATTAACATACTGTACTGTTTTTTAGGCAGGTAATTTTTCGTCTAAGACTGAAGTTAAAATTTCTTCGGCGGTATTTAAAAATTCAGGTAAAGGTTTATAGCTGGTGTGAATTAAATGAATAGTATCATGCAATGTGACGACACCGATGGTTTGCTCCCCTTCTGTACCTATTAATACATTCGGTCCCCAAACCGATTCTAATGTTAATTCGCCGAATTGAGAAGAAAAAGGTAAAACACCCAGGTTTGATATTAAAATATCCGGGGCACAGCTTTGTTTATCAAAGTTAATGAGTCTATTTAGTTCAGGATTATTCATAAAATCCTGGAATTGATTAATCACTGTCGCCATGCCTTGCTGAGTGCGAACAGGCTGAAGATCATCCGTCACCGCGCGAGCCAGATCCCAGAATTTCGTGGTCAGGCGGGCGTCGTAGCCGTAGGTGGGGAAAAGTACAGAAAAGCTCAGCCCGTAATCCAGAGCGAAAAACTTGCGTGCATCAATCGGTGTACAGATACGGACGGGGGTGTTTGAATTGATTGAGGTTGAGGTTGAGGTTGAGGTTGAGGTTGAGGTTGAGGTTGAGGTTGAGGTTGAGGTTGAGGTACGGGTGAAGGCAAGGGCGAAGGCGGCAGCCAGGGCGCCATGTACCGTTGTGTTCTCTTTTTTTTCCCGCAGACGAATGCCGGAAGAAAGCTCCGGTGAGAGCCTGCGTCTGAAGATGTTGAGTTTTGCCAGACTGCGCTCGGTATAGGGTACAGGTGTCGAAGTCCCGGTTGGAATATTAATACTGGCTACAGGCGTGTCAGCCTTAATGCAAATATCCTCAACAGTAGGCTGCAAGGGCAGGGTAACCAGCACCTTACCTGCCAGCGAATCCAGCACGTCACGAATAAAATGGGTGAGTGAAAGACCATCAGCAATTGAATGGTGGGAAGTCATGATAATGACGCAGCGGGTGTCGCTGTAAAGCAGTGCCGCCCTGAGCAAAGGAATATCACCGGTACCGAATGGGGCGGAGAATTCTCGTTTAATCTCTTGTTCAATATCGGTTAATTTATCCAGCCTGACAACACGCAGTGGAATTTTAGCTGAGGAGTCATAGACAAAATGCAGAGGCTGGCTGCTGTCAGTATTCACGCGTGCGTTAATTAAAGGGGGGCGCGATTGTACAGCATGAAGTGCTGCGGCCCAGGCATCTACAGAAGTCGAGCCTGTGACCTCAGCGGTTATTGTGAAATGTTTTGGGCTAATGGGATCGATTAGCCATGCATAGCTTTCCAGTGGGCCAAGCGCCCGAAGAAAGGATCCGCTTTGAGTATCTGTATTCATAAGTCCTCACAAGTATATGATTACTATAGAAAGTATCCGATATAAATGTCATCCTTATAAAATATATTCTGTGCGTCTTCTCTGTCATTGAAATGACATATTATAAATAATTTAATGTTATTATTTAGATAGCAGCAGACACATGCATGACTGAAATGGTGATGTGAAATGACAATACACGAAATGTCATTGTATGCAACTAAAAATAGTTAACCGGCATTAGAACAACAATTGGCAAGGTAATATGTTTTTCTTATATTGAAATATTGTATTGTCAGGAATAACTAAAACTGACACCTTATAGGTAGATACAGAATGACACGCTTGTCGTGCTGCAACAAAAATCGTGTTCGGCAGCGGGAGCGAGAAAACCTGTCGCGGAACTCGTCAGGAATGAATACGGCTGAGATGCGTTGATTAATATTGTCCGCAACGACGGGAGAATGACCGCCATAAATGGAAACGGCGACGACTTCAATCGCTGCTGTTGTTTGCTATGGGTAGTCACATTCAGTGGTTGAACAAAATTGCGAGCTGGCAACTTTGCCAGGTTGCTGGTACCTGAAACAGGGTTAAAAACATGCCCTGCCACAGTGAAAGATTTGCACGGTTTAATGGCATATCTTTCGATATAGCGGTAAATGTGTTTGTCGGAGCATCTCCATAAAGTGTGCCCGTGGTGTTAGCTGAATTAGCTCTGACAGCTATTGTGCTGATATTGAACGTCATTTCTCCGGTTGTGCCCGAACAAGTCGCCTGGACTGAGTGATACCATATAAAAAAATGATCAAAGCGAATATGTCTTTCATATAAGACACCACGAGAATTATTTTCTGTATGGCGTTGTCAATGCTGAAAGAAAAATAATCGTTATCGCTTATTTTTTTATCATTTCTCCAGGCTTTTTTGCCTGTTAAACAGAGAAGGAGAAATATCTTGAAATTATGTAAAGGGAGTGAGCAGATAAGATTGCGAAGATAGATTGCAGCCAATGGAGATAATTACATTGATTGTCTTTTGGAATTGTCTGGCAAAGATAGGCTGTGTCTGCCTGAGGCGATTTCAGTTTCGCCACGAGTGAATCTCCGTGCGCTTGCTCCAGGCGTTTGTCAATAAGCAACCGGACCAACAATGGCTGGCTAAAAACGGCGAAGGATTTTGCGAGAGCCGGGGGCGCATTCCCGACTCTCGCCACGCTTTTTGTTCAGGCTACGAGCCTGTCACTCCAGACCCAGCGTGTACTGTGCAATTTTGAAATAGATAATCAGGCCCGTTCCGTCGATAAAGGTGGCGATAAACGGCGCGGAAACGACGGCAGGATCGATGCCGCAGCGTTTAAGCACCATCGGGATCACTGACGAGACAATGGCGCTCCAGAGTGTAATGCACACCAGCGTCATGCTGACGATAAGCGTAATGTCCATTCCAATTCCCATCATCCATGCCCGTACACAGCCTGCCAGCCCGAGCGTAACGGCAATCATCACCGAGGTGGTCATCTCTTTACGCAGCACGCGCCCCAGATCTTTCAGCCCCACTTCGCCCAGCGCCATCGCCCGGACCAGCGTTGAGGTAATCTGCGTGCCGCTGTTGCCGCCGGTGCCGATCAGCAACGGAATAAAGAACGCCAGTGCGATAGCGGATTCGAGAGCCTCTTCAAAATGCTGAAGCACGGTGCTGGTGTAGGCCTCTGCGACGAACAGCAGCAGCAGCCAGACGGCACGTTTTTTCCACAGCTGCACAGCGCTGGTTTCGAGATAAGGCCGTTCCAGAGGCAGCGTTGCCCCCTGGCGCTGCGCATCTTCCGTCACGTCGTCTTCCAGCAAATGCGCAATTTCACGTTCGGTGAGACAACCCACCAGTTTCCCATGGGTGACAACCGGTACCACGTCAACACCCGCATGGCTCAGCAGGGCGGCCACGTCTGCGCGCTCATCGTCGGGTTTAACCTGCAAAAACTGAGAAACCATCAGCGCGCTAACGGCCTGGACGGTATTGGCTTCCTGTAATAACGTTCTGACCGAAATCATTCCGGCCAGCCGGCCATTATCTTCAATAAAAATATGCGTGGGAATATTGTCATCTTTTAATTGTGCGAAGAATTGTTCACGCGCCAGCGCGACACATAATGACGCGTCGAGGACAATAAAATCCGTATTCATATATTGCGCGATAGCGCTGTCATTAAATGCCGGAAGTGAATTATGGATGGTGTAAGACATAGTGAATTCCCTTTGAATATAAATATCTCTCAGGGGCGAGCAAGACAGGGCATGTCGAAGAGGAGATCCCCACGTCCTGGGTTCAGCACTGTACACCGTATCCCCGAAGGGAAGTTATACTGACAAAGCCTTGATTCGACAGTGCCTGTTTTACCCTATGTTGTTTCTCTCGAAACCACCAGAGCGATAACGTGTATTTGTACAGGAGCCTCGCCATAACGAGATCGTAGTAAAGCGGAAGGAATAATACGCCAGTTTTTAAATGCTGCTTGGAAATATCTGTCATGTTGATGAGCGGTTTAGATTAAATATAGTTAATCAGCGTTGAGGTTTTATTTAATTCATTTCATTTTAAATAGCAGATTCACCTTTCCAGAGAGGCGTAGCAATGGAATGGCTCAATAATTTGCTTAATCATTTTGCACACTATCCGGCGCAGCTGTTCGCCTTGCTGGCGGTAATGGCGTTCTGCAAATCAACGGTTTTTGTCTCCTCCATTCTTCCGCCCGCCTCGCTGATGTTGCTGGGCGGGATCTCCGTGAGTCAGACAACGCTTTCGCCTGCGCTGGCCTGGCTTGCCGTGGTGACGGGCGCGACGTGCGGCTCAGTGTTGAACTACCATCTCGGGCAGCTGATGGGCAATACGCGGCTGATGATGCGCCTGAGTGCGAAACATGCGGATCGCTTTTTAGGCATCCAGCATCAGTTAGCGAAAAACAGCGTGGCGGTATTGTTCACGGCCCGTTTTCTGGCGGTGCTGCGCTACATCGTACCGCTGGCGGCGGGGATGCTCAGAGTGAATGCCGGCAAGGTTTACGCGGTGAGTCTGATCTCTGCCGCCGTCTGGGCGGCGCTGTATGTCGGCGCGGTGGCCGGCATCAGCGCCTTGTGAATAGTACGGCGACCAGCTGGAGCGCTAAATTAGCGTGTTAAGTAGCGCGGGGCCGGTTCACCGGTGCGGGCACTGCCAAACAGCGCCAGGCGCGCCTCCTCATAGCGATCCCATAGCTGGACGTCATGCATCGGCGGGATCGTAATCAGCTCGCCCTGATCGAGCCCGGCCAGCGCCGCGTCAACCAAATTGTCTGTGGTCATCACTGAGCCAGCGGGCAGAGCATCCATCGGTACGCCCGAGATTTCCCAAATTTCGGTGGCGGTTGCCGCCGGTAATACGGCCTGGATACGCACGCCGCTTTCGGCAAACTCTTCCTGCAAACCGCGGGTAAAATTCAGCACCCATGCTTTGGTGGCGCTGTACAGCGCACTGCCTGCGCGGGCGTGGAATGACAGTACCGAGGCGATATTGATCAGCGTACCGCGATTATTTTGCGCAAGACGCGGCAAAATAGCGTAGGTCAGACGCATCAGCGCGGTGGTATTCAGCGTGTTGATCGCCTGATGCCCGGCCACATCACCGGCCAGGAAAGGCGCCATTTGTGCCGTCCCCGCGTTATTGACCAGCGTGTCGATTGCCGTATCACGCTGTAAAACCTCTTCCACGGCGCGGATCCCGGTTTCTTGCGTCAGGTCGGCGACCAGAATCGAGACCGTCACACCATGACGTTCACGCAGTTGATCGGCCAACGCGTTCAAACGCGCTTCGCGACGCGCAACCAGTACCAGGTTAAATCCGCGTGCCGCCAGACGATCGGCATACACGGCGCCAATCCCGGATGAAGCCCCTGTAATCAACGCGGTAGAGAGTGGGTGAGTCATGGTGAATAACCTCATAGTAAAGTGAATTAAATGGTTTCAATATGAAACTTAATTAACTGTGTGTTATTTGGTTTTATAATGCAACCATTACGACGAGGATTTTTTTATTCTGCGAGGCGGTCTGCTGCGGGGCGAGTGCTAATTAGCTGATATTGCTGAATTAAGGGCGTTCAGGAATAACGTCTTCCGGTGCCAGCTCGCGGCCATCATCAGCGATCAAAGCCAGCCTCTGGAGTGGCTTACGGTGCTGCGCGTCAACCAGTACGCTGCCGAATTCGTTCTCCGCGAACAAATAATTGTTGCCCCACTGCGATAACGCCACCAGTACCGTTTGCAGAGCGCGACCCTTTTCAGTGAGAACATACTCCTGCCAGGCGCTGCCGTCAGATGCGGGTCGCAAAACCAGAATGCCTTCCTCAACCAGCTGTTTCAGGCGCGTGGCGAGCATATTTTTAGCGATCCCGAGGCTTTTCTGGAATTCGCCGAAACGCTTAAGACCGCGCAGGGCGTCGCGCACAATCAGCAATGACCACCAGTCGCCTATAATATCGAGCGAGCGGGCAACAGGGCAGGTGCTTTCTTCAAGACGGGTTCGTTTCACAATGGCTCCTCAGATTGATAGTTTTATTATAAAACCAATTTTCGTTCGTGTAAGTAAAAAGAGATATCTATAAGTTTGAGAAATGGTTCCCGGAAATCTGTCATGAATCTGTCACACTCACATCGACCATAACAAGACGAGAGGTATAAGGGATGAAAAAAGCACTACTCGCAATTGCGGTGGCTGGGACCGTAATGATGACCTCCGGCGTGCAGGCACAACCTGCTCCGGAAGGCTATCAGCTGCAACAGGTGTTGATCATGAGCCGCCATAACCTGCGCGCGCCGCTGGGTAACAACGGCAGCGTTCTGCAGCAGTCCACTCCTCATCAATGGCCAGAATGGGAAGTGCCTGGCGGACAGCTCACCACCAAAGGCGGTGTCCTTGAGGTGTACATGGGCCATTACATTCGTGAATGGCTGGCAGAGCAGGGGATGGTCACCACCGGCGAATGCCCACCGGCTGACGCGGTCTATACCTATGCCAATAGCCTGCAGCGCACCGTCGCCACGGCACAATTCTTCATCACTGGCGCTTTCCCCGGCTGCGATATCCCGGTACACCATCGGGAAAAAATGGGGACTATGGACCCGACCTTTAATCCGGTCATCACCGATAACTCGCCCGCTTTCCGCGAGCAGGCCGTCAAAGCGATGGAAACAGAGCGCCAGAAAATGAAGCTTGATGAGAGCTACAAGCTACTGGAGCAAATGACCGACTACGCGAACTCGCCTGCCTGTAAGGAGAAAAAAGTCTGTTCTCTGACGGAGGCTAAAGACACCTTCACCGCCGAATATGAAAAAGAGCCGGGCGTTTCCGGTCCGTTAAAAGTGGGCAACTCTTTGGTGGACGCCTTTACTCTGCAGTACTACGAAGGATTCCCGCTCGATCAGGTGGCCTGGGGACAGATCAAAACCGATCAGCAGTGGCGCGTGCTGTCGCAGCTGAAAAATGGTTATCAGGACTCTCTCTTCACCTCCACCGACGTGGCGCGCAACGTTGCCAAACCGCTGGTGAAGTATATTGATAACGCGCTGGTCACCGATCAGGCCAAAGCCCCAAAAATCACGGTGCTGGTGGGACATGATTCGAATATCGCCTCGCTGCTCACTGCGCTGGACTTTAAGCCGTATCAGCTGCATGACCAGCACGAACGCACGCCGATTGGCGGCAAAATTGTCTTCCAGCGCTGGCATGATAAGAGTGCGAATCGTGAACTGATGAAAATTGAGTACGTCTACCAAAGCGCGGAGCAGCTGCGTAATGCCGATGTGCTGTCACTGAAAGCGCCGGCCCAGCGCGTTACGCTGGAGCTGAAAGGCTGTCCAATTGATGCGAACGGGTTCTGCCCGATTGATAAATTCAATACGCTGATGAATGACGCCGCAAAATAAAGGGTAAACCCCCCGCGCAGGCGGGGGGAACGGTCAGACGTTTTTGCGTTCGATGGTTTGCTCGCCCCAAAAAAGCGAGTCTTTGTCTGTTTTGTCGAAGGCCCGGATCAGCACTTCATCATTTCCTTCTTCCCAAATTTTCTCCGCCAGTTTTTCGTCATATTTCGCGACTTCGAAGATGGCTTCGGCAATTTCCGGAGAGGTATTACGTAAACTGGCCCACTCACCGACGTGATGAGCTTTCGATTCTTGAGTTGGCATGCTTGTCCTCCTGTTGAGGTTAGCTGTTCAGTTTTTTGGCGAGACCGGCGACATGTTCACCCTGGAAACGGGCGATTGCCAGCTCTTCCTGGCTGGGTTGACGAGAGCCGTCGCCGCCTGCAATGGTGGTCGCGCCGTAAGGGGTTCCGCCACGCACCTGCGAAACGTCAAACAACTCCTGTGCGCCGTATCCGATAGGGACAATCACCATTCCATGATGGGCAAGAGTCGTCCATGTGGAGGTGATCGTCTGTTCCTGACCGCCGCCCGTCCCGGTTGAACTGAAGACGCTGGCGAGCTTGCCGAATAAGGCACCCGATGCCCAAAGTCCGCCGGTCTGGTCAAGGAAGGTCCGCATCTGGCCTGACATATTGCCGAAGCGGGTCGGTGTACCAAAGATGATGGCGTCATAGTCGGCCAGCTCTTGCGGGGTTGCCTGCGGGGCATTCTGTGTTTTACCGCCAGCTTTGAGAAACGCCTCGGCGTTCATGGTTTCCGGTACGCGTTTAACCACCACCTCAACACCATCAACTTTATTCGCGCCTTCCGCCA
Organism: Lelliottia sp. CFBP8978; assembly: GCF_034046055.2. Classification (NCBI taxonomy): domain Bacteria; kingdom Pseudomonadati; phylum Pseudomonadota; class Gammaproteobacteria; order Enterobacterales; family Enterobacteriaceae; genus Lelliottia; species Lelliottia sp. CFBP8978. Next base: position 1,649,195 of record NZ_CM188253.1, read on the forward strand.
CGGCATGCGCCATGGTTTCAATGTGTCCATACATGGAATAATAGAGCACCAGAACTTTTGCCATCTTGTATCACTCCTCGATTTTGGATTCCCGCCAGCGAATCGCTGCGTTCATTTAAAGATATGACCTGATGGCCAGACTGCAAATCTGAAAGCCATTTCTTTGATTTATAACAAAATGTTCAGGCGATTTCTTTGTAGCAATATGAAACATATTTAAGGAAACGGCTTTTTTGAATGATAAGAGCAGCTTATTGGTTTCGTTTTAACGATCTCACACGTTTGGCTGATTTCATGTTGCAGAATATTACCGTTTACTGGCTGACTGGACTCATTCCACTAAGCTTACTTTCACGCGGCGCAGTTAAAGGCTCTGGCCTTGCACCGTCAGGTGAAAGAATCCTCTTTTACTGAATGCAATATGATGTCTAATGTTTCACACTCTGGAGGTTAGAGATGGCAAACCATCGTGGTGGGTCAGGTAATTTCGCTGAAGACCGTGACAGAGCATCAGAAGCAGGTCGTAAAGGTGGCCAGCAGAGCGGGGGTAACTTCAAGAATGACCCGCAGCGCGCATCTGAAGCTGGCAAAAAAGGGGGCAAAAACAGTCACGGGAGTAACAAGAATTAGCGTGTCACTTCCCCCCATTTCAGTGTTATATCCCTGAAATATCCCCCTGCCGCCGGGTCTCCCGGCGGTTTTTTATTGCGCCAACGTTGAACTGCCATCAAAGGCATCGCACACTAGCGGATTGTCTCTGGTTGTTGGTATCCCATGTCTCTCTCTCGCTATGCCTTTTCGATAAAACCTCAGGAAGCGATCCTGATTTTAATCACCATGTTTTGGGGCGGGACGTTTCTCGCTGTCCAGTACGCGGTCACTTTAAGCGATCCGTTTTTCTTCGTTGGGCTGCGCTTTGCCACTGCGGCTGTGGCGGTAGCGCTGATTTCCCTGAAAACGTTGCCTGGACTCACGCGTAAAGAGCTGCTCGCCGGAATGGCGATCGGCGTGTCGATTGCGATGGGCTATAGCCTGCAAACCTGGGGATTACAGACCATCCCCAGCAGCAAATCGGCGTTTATCACCGCGATGTATGTGCCGCTGGTTCCGCTGTTGCAATGGCTGTGTTTGGGCAGAATGCCGGGGCTGATGTCCTGCGTCGGTATCGTGCTGGCCTTTATCGGTCTGATCCTGCTTGCCGGTCCGGGTGACAATCTTCTGGCCATGGGGCCTGGAGAGATCATCACGCTTATCGGTGCGGTGGCGATTGCAGCAGAGATTATTTTAATCAGCGCCTGGGCCGGAAAAGTCGACGTCAAGCGCGTGACCGTGGTCCAGCTGGCGACAGCATCGCTGGTGGCATTTGCGGCGATGGTTCCTGCGGGAGAATCTGTCCCGCCGATGTCCACGGGGCTGGTGGTGGTGGCGCTGGGTCTGGGTATTTTTAGCGCCATTATTCAGGTGACGATGAACTGGGCGCAGCGCAGCGTTTCACCGACGCGCGCCACGGTCATCTACACCGGAGAGCCCGTCTGGGCGGGCATTTTTGGCCGTCTGGCCGGAGAGCGCTTACCGCTGCTGGCCCTGTTAGGTGCGGCGTTTATCGTGCTGGGTGTGCTGGTCAGTGAGTTAAAGCTAAAAAAGAGACGTCGTGAAGCGGCCGATCTGACCCTCGAATAACGCGGTATTGCATCTGAAGCGCGGCCATTCACTCTGCCAGCGCTATCCTGTGCCGGGTAAGGCGACGCGCCATTACCCGGCACAAACCTTCTGTCAGGAATCCTGACGCACCACTTCAGCCTGAGTAACCTCAGCCGTGCGCCGGCTCAGCAGCGCATTCAGCAAAATTGCGCCAAAGGTCGCTGTGCCGATCCCTCCGAGCGTAAAGCCACCGATCCTCAGCGCAAAATCACCCGCCCCGAGCACCAGCGTGACAGCGACCATAATCAGATTGCCGTTCTGGCTGAGATCCACACGGTTCTGCACCCAGATGCGTGCGCCTGCCACCGCAATCAGTCCAAATACCACAATTGACGCGCCGCCGATCACCGGAGCCGGGATGGTGTGGATAAGCGCGCCGAATTTTGGCGAAAAGCCCAGCAGCAGGGCAATCACCGCTGCGGCGACAAACACCAGTGTGGAATACACTTTGGTGACGGCCATCACGCCGATATTTTCGGCATAGGTGGTGACGCCGCTACCGCCCACCGAGCCTGAAAGCATCGTCGCCAGCCCGTCACCGACAAAGGCACGGCCCATATAGGGATCCATATTGCGCCCGGTCATTCCGGCGACGGCTTTCAGATGGCCTAAGTTCTCCGCAACCAGAATCACGGCGACCGGTGCAATCAGCATGATGGCTTGTCCGCTAAACGTCGGAGAGGTGAAGTGGGGCAGACCAAACCAGGCAGCGCTCTGCACCAGCGTAAAATCCACCGGCTTGCCCAGCCCAAAGACGCTGGTTATCAGGGCATACAGCAGACATGCCGCAATCAGCCCGACCAGAATCAGCAGCCGTTGCATCATCCCCCGGGTGAAAACGGCCACCAGCCCAATGCACAGCACCGTCATCACCGCCATCCAGCTGTCAAAAGAGGAACCAGAGACGCCTTTGACCGCGATGGGCGCGAGGTTAAGGCCAATCGCCATCACCACCGCGCCGGTGACGACCGGCGGCATCAGCCGTTCGATCCAGCGGGTGCCAATTTTCATGACCGCAAACCCGATCAGGGTATAGACCAACCCGCAGACGATAATCCCCCCCAGCGCTACGCTCATATTGGGGTTGATCCCCTGGCCGCTAAAGCCCGTGGCAGCAATCACCACGCCGACGAAGGCCGCGCTCGAACCCAGATAACTCGGCACTCGTCCGCCAGTGATAATAAAGAACAGCAGCGTCCCGATCCCCGACATCAGGATCGACAGATTGGGATCCAGCCCCATTAAAATGGGCATCAGCACCGTTGCGCCAAACATGGCGACCGCGTGCTGAACGCCCATCACCACCGTTTGGGCTAACGGAAGTCTCTCATCCGGCGCGACCACGCCGTCTTCAGTAGAGGTCGATTTCAACTGCCAGTGGGGAAAACCGAACATGGCCATGAGCTGTCTCCTTAAGGAGGGTTAACAGGCGGGTCGCAGGAGTGCGTGATAGCCGCGGTCAAACCACACCAGTCCCTGCGGCGCGGGGTGGCGGGTAATCGAAACAATCTCGCAAAACAGAATATCGTGTGTCCCCACGCTCACCACCTGGCTGATGCGGCAGTCGAACGAGGCCAGCGCGTCTTCAAGGCGTGGACAGCCCGTCGCACCTGGCTGCCAGCTGGCCGCGGCAAAACGTTCAGCCATCGGCGTTTTGCCGCCGAAGAGATTGGACAAGGGTTCCTGACCTGCGCTGAGAGTGTTAACGCACAGAGTGCGGTTCTCGCTAAACGTGGGCCAGACGGAGGCCCCGCGATTGAGGCACACCAGCAGCGTGGGGGGAGAGTCGGTCACGCTACACACCGCGCTGGCGGTAAAACCCGCCTGTCCGGCAGGGCCATCGGTGGTGATAATATTGACCGCCGCGCCCACGCAGGCCATGGCGTCACGAAAAAGTTGTTTATCCGGGTGGCTCATCATCGCTCCTTATGCCAGTCCGCAGGCGTCTTCAAAGCTCAGACGCGGCAGTCGCCCGTAGAGTTTGCTGGCATCGCCATAGCCAATATTGATCAGCAGATTGCTCTTCAGGCTACTGCCGGTGAAAAAAGCGTCGTCCACGCGTTGTCGGTCAAAGCCCGACATCGGTCCGGTATCCAGCCCCAGCGCGCGACAGGCAAAGATCAGATATCCGGCCTGCAGCGAGCTGTTGCGAAAAGCGGTCTCCTGCGCAAGCTCTGGGCTGGAGGTGAACCAGCTCCGCGCGTCGCCGTGAGGAAACAGTTCCGGCAAGCGTTCATAAAATTCGCTGTCCCAGGCGATAATCGCCGTGACGGGAGCCGCCAGCGTCTTTTCCAGATTACCGCCGGAGAGTGCCGGGCGAAGTTTCTCTTTGCCTTCGCGAGTGCGCACGAACACTATTCTCGCGGGCGAACAGTTGGCAGATGTCGGTCCCCATTTCATCAGGTCATAAATCTCGCGCAGCGTCTCGTCGCTGACCGGTGTCTCTAGCCAGCCGTTGTGGGTCCGCGCTTCGGTAAACAGCGTTTTTATCGCACCGGGAGTAATCGCTTCGTTCATCAACGCCCCTTATAAAACGGTTTCGCGGCTATGCAGCAGGCTGGCAAGCCCGTTGAGCAGCAGCGGATTGAAGGTGTCAGGATCGGTGACGTTGCAGGCGTGTCCACCCTGGCGTATCACCACTTTTTGGCTCACGGGCAGTACCGCATGAAGCTCGGTCGAACAGACGGCGGGAACCAGCAGATCGTCGGCGGAGCAGACAACCTGTACCGGACAGCGAATCCGCGCGACCTGACGGCTGAAATCAGCCTGCTTCAGGGCCGTCAGCCTGCGCAGCAGATTGTGTTTTCCCTGGAAATGGGCAATAGCCAGCGCCTCTTCGGCCTCCATTCTCGGGGCCCGGGCCGCCATCCAGTCAGCGGGATAGAGGAACAACGGTTGCGCTTCCACCCAGGCCTGCGCGCCGCCTGCGTGCAGCAAACGTTCGCGGATTTGAAAGCAGCGGCGGGTATGCGCATTCAGCTTCAGCCAGCCGTTAACGCACACCAGCGCGGTCACCGCTTGCGGGCGATCAACCGCCAGTTGCAGCCCCACCAGCGCTCCCAGCGCATGGCCGACCACGGCGAAACGGTCGATTCCCGCTTCGGCCAGCGCCAGAAACAGTTCGTCGGCCATCTGCGCCAGAGAGTAGCCCTCCGGCAGGTCGGCAGGGTTATTCCCGGTGCCGCGCTGGTCATAGCAGACGACCTGGTACTCCTGCTCCAGGACGGCAATCTGTGGCAGCCAGTAGCTGCCGCTTCCGCCCAGTCCGGCGATCAGTACCACAACCGGCGCATGCGGGAAGGGTGGCGGTGAAACCGATATTTTCATGGCAACCTCACTTCGCGATATGTGCGACGGTGGCGATCTCAACCAGAGCTTCTGGCTTCACCAGCCCGCACTGAATACAAAAACGCGCGGGTTTATCGCCGGGGAAAAACTCCGCGTAGATCTCGTTAATCGCGGCGTAGTTTTTCCAGTCGGTGATAAAGATGCTGTTGAAGGTCACGTCCTCCATCGTGCCACCCGCCGTTTCGATAACGCTCCTGATGGTTTCGAGAACATGGCGGGTTTGCGCCTTTGGGTCATCGGGGTAGACCACGTTATTGTGTTTATCGAATGGCAGCGTGCCGGAGACATACACCACGCCATCGGCAAGCGTGCCGGGCACAAAAGGGGCAATCGGCGTGCTGGTGCCAGCGGGAATGATCACGGATTTCGGCATGCAGTTTCTCCTACGCGATTCGGGCTACAGAGGACGGTGAAAGGGCTTCGCAAAAATCATTCACATTGCTGACCCAGCCAAAAAAGGTTTCGATATTAAAAAGCGCGGCTTTCTGCGCGAACGCCGGGCCAGCCTGATGGGTAGCGTCTTCCAGCACTACGCCGAAATACTCGAGGAAAAAGCCGTCACGCAGAGTCGATTCGACGCAGACGTTGGTGGCGATGCCGGTAAAGACCAGATGGCGAATACCACGGCTGCGCAACAGGCTGTCGAGGGGAGTATTGAAAAAGCCGCTATAGCGCGGTTTGGGCAGCACGATATCCTCTGGCTGCGGGACCAGCTCATCGACCAGCTGATAATCCCAGCCGCCTTTTGCCAGCAGTTTTCCCTGTAGCTCGGGCTGTTTACGCATGGTTTTCAGGGCGTTGGATTTATGGAAGTTAGGCGAGCCGGGGCCACCGGCCTCCACGTATTGATCGTCCCAGCCGTTCTGGAACCAGATAATCAGCATCCCAGCCGCGCGGGCGGCCGCCACGGCGGTGCGGATATTTTCAATCACCGGGCGGGTGGTGGAGACGTCGAAACCGGCCAAATCAAGATAGCCGCCCTGGCTTGCGTAGGCGTTTTGCATATCGACCACAATCAGTGCGCTCTGCTGCGGCACAAAGGAGATCGCTTCCGGACGGGCGGGTAAACGGGTCATTACGCCACCTCCCGGGTGAGCGCCGGGAGATGGGCCCGGCATTGCATCAGCGGCTGAATGCGTTCGCCAAATGCTTCGACACCGGCAAGGAAATCGTCAAAGGTCAGTAATACGCCTTCGGCTCCTGGCACGCTGGCGACTTCGTCGAGCATTCGCGCCACGCTGGCGTAAGAGCCGACCAGCGTACCCATGTTGATATTTACCGCCGATGTAGGATCTGCCATCTGGCGCACGTTGGTGTCCGACCCGGAACGGGTGTCCTTCTGGCTCTGTTCGGTCAGCCAGCTCAGGGCCTCATCATCGGCTCCGGCTTTATAGTGCTCCCACTTCGCGCGGGCCGCTTCGTCGGTTTCGTCAGCGATAATCATAAACAGCACGTAGGAGCCGACATCCCGGCCGGTCTGTTCCGCCGCCTGTTTCATGCGGGCCGCCGTCGGCGCGAAGGCTGAAGGGGTATTCACCCCTTTGCCGAAGCAGAAGTTGAAATCTGCATGCTGCGCGGAGAACGCCATCCCCGCATCGCTCTGCCCGGCGCAAATCACCTTCATCGGTGTTGAGGGCTGCGGACTGACGCGACAGTCGTTCATGGTGAAATAGTCACCTTTAAAATCGCTCTTACCGGTGCCCCACAGATCGCGCAGCACCTGGACATACTCGGTGAGATAGTCATAGCGGCGTGAAAAATAGTCGTCGCCGGGCCACAGCCCCATCTGCTCGTATTCCGGTTTCTGCCAGCCGGTCACCAGATTGACGCCAAACCGGCCGCCGGAGATGGAGTCAATGGTCGATGCCATTCGCGCAACAATCGCCGGGGGCAAGGTGAGGGTGGCGGCGGTAGCGTAGATCTGGATACGTGAGGTGACCGCAGCCAGGCCAGCCATCAGGGTGAAGGATTCCAGGTTGTGATCCCAGAACTCGGTTTTACCGCCAAACCCGCGCAGCTTGATCATTGAGAGCGCAAAGTCGAAATGGTAGTGCTCGGCCTTTTGCACAATGGCTTTGTTCAGTTCAAAGGTCGGCATGTATTGCGGGGCATGGGTAGAGATAAGCCAGCCGTTGTTACCGATGGGGACAAATACGCCAATTTTCATCACGAACCTCTCTTCATCACAATGTGTGGGGTGAAAGTCAGACGTGGCGCTGCATCCTGCATTTCCTGTTCAGCCTCGTGAAGTCGGTTTTGCAAAGGTGATGCCAGTTTTGAAAACTCTATTGTTATTAATGTGTTAATTAATGGTTGTTGAAAATGGCATGCAAAAGTGGACTAAACGGTCAAAAGCAATGCACAGAAAGCAGGCAGTTATGCGCGATTGAGGTGCAGAAGGTCGTGAGAAGCGAGGGGTTTTGCTATGCTGATGGCACATCAACAAGGAGAGCGCGCATGACACAAGGTGCAGTGCAAACACCAGGTAAACGGTCGCGGGCGGTGAGCGCCAAAAAGCAGGCCATTTTGCAAGCCGCACTGGAGACGTTTTCGCAGTTCGGCATTCACGGCACGCGCCTGGAGCAGGTGGCGGAGCTGTCCGGCGTATCGAAAACCAATTTGCTCTATTACTACCCGTCCAAAGAAGCGCTCTATGTTGCAGTATTGCAGCAAATTCTGGATATCTGGCTGGCGCCCTTAAAGGCGTTTCGCGAAGAGCTGACGCCGCTTCTGGCGATAAAAGAGTACATTCGTCTCAAGCTGGAAGTCTCCCGCGACTATCCGCAGGCCTCAAAGCTGTTCTGTCTGGAGATGCTGCAGGGTGCGCCGCTGTTGCAGGCAGAATTGACGGGGGATCTCAAGCTGCTGATTGATGAGAAGTCGGCGATTATTGCCGGCTGGGTCGCAAGCGGCAAACTGGCACCGGTAGACCCGCATCACCTGATTTTTATGATCTGGGCTTCAACCCAACACTATGCCGACTTTGCCAGTCAGGTTGAGGCGGTAACCGGAAAAACGCTTCAGGACGAGGCGTTTTTCCAGAGTGCGGTCGATAACGTGCAACGGATGATTATCGAAGGGATACGTCTGCGTTAATTCGCCGGGGGAAGGGGGCAGCTTAAATCGCCCTCTTCACACTGCATCAGCGAGGCGAGGAAGGCTTCGCGTTCGGCGGTTTTTTCCGTCATGCACTGATTAATGATCATTGGCTGTATGCTGCCGCCTTCGGTGCCGGATCCGGCAAAGGCGCAGTCGGCATCACGCAACGCTATCCACGCCTGCTGGGCCTTTTTCAGCAAATCACGCTGGGGCGCGGCAGCGCGCTTCATGGCGGCCTGGTAAGTCTGATTCAGTTTTTTATCTGCCGCCTGATATTGCTGCGCGGTGCAGGTGTTCAGATCGGTCTGGGTTGTCGCACTGGCGCATTCATCCGCCAGTGCGCTGGCACTGAGCAGCAAAGCCGCTCCCGCTATAAATACTTTTTTCATTGTCTCACCATATCAATAAGGCTCCGTCTCCGGAGCCTTATTATCACAGCGTTAGCCGATTGTCATCAGACTGGCGTTTCCGCCAGCGGCGGCAGTGTTGACGCTGAGAGAGTGCTCAACGTACAGCCTCTCCAGCAGCAGGTTAGTTTCGCCGCGGGCAAAACCTTGCACCGAAACGATCGCCCCGTTGCGAGCGGCAACCTGCTCGCACAGCTCACGCAGCTGATCGGAATCGCCGTGGTAAATCACGGCGTCAAAGGTCTGCGCGGTGATCACATCCGGTTTCGCAAAGTGGATGCGTGCCGCGACCTCTTTCGGCAGCTGTTTGGCCAGATCGCGATGCAGACCATCTTCCGGCCACAGCACTTCGCAACCGGTGGCTGTTGCCGCTGCCAGCTGGATCAGCGCATCCTGTTCGTTATCCGCTACGCACAATACGCGCTCGCGCGGCATCAGCGTCCAGGTGTTGCGCTCGCCGGTAGGACCCGGCAGCAGACGCTGCGTACCTGCCTGCGCCTGTTCACCATACTGCTGGCAAAGAGCGTGCAATTCTGGGCGTTTTTCTGCCCACTTCGCCAGCGCCTCAAGCGGTTGGGTCAGTACGGTTTTCAACTGCGCATCCACCGGATAGTCTGCATCCTGACGCGCCAGGGTCATGCTGAGGGCATTTTCCGGGCGGTTCGCCAGCAGGCGATACAGATAGAGAGGACCACCGGCCTTCGGACCGGTTCCTGATAATCCCTCGCCGCCGAACGGCTGCACGCCGACCACCGCGCCAACCATATTCCGGTTCACGTACAGGTTGCCCACTTTTGCGCTGCCCGTCACCTGAGCAATGGTTTCGTCGATACGGGTATGCACGCCAAGCGTTAATCCATAACCGGAGGCGTTAATCTGTTCGACCAGCGCCTCAAGATTGTTGCGGCTGTAGCGCACCACGTGCAGCACCGGACCAAAGACCTCTTTTTTCAGCTCATCAAAGCTGGTGAGTTCAATCAGGGTCGGCGCAATAAACGTACCGCTGTTCCATTCGCGGGCGTCTTCACTGTTCTCGCGTACGGCCTGGAAGACCGGACGGCCTTTGGCGCGCATCGCCTGAATGTGCTGTTCGATGTTGGCTTTCGCTTCGGCGTCAATCACTGGCCCGATATCGGTCGTCAGACGCCCCGGGTTGCCCATGCGACATTCCGCCATCGCGCCGCGCAGCATTTTCAGGGTATGGTCGGCGATATCTTCCTGCAGGCAGAGCACGCGCAGGGCGGAGCAGCGCTGTCCGGCACTGTCGAAGGCCGAGGCCAGCACATCCACCACCACCTGTTCGGTGAGCGCAGAGGAGTCAACGATCATCGCGTTCATCCCGCCCGTTTCGGCGATCAGCGGCGTCGGACGCCCCTGCGGATCAAGACGGGTGGCGATGTTGCGTTGCAGCAGGGTGGCGACTTCGGTTGAGCCGGTAAACATCACGCCGCGCACGCGGTTGTCGGAGGTCAGCGCCGCGCCGACGGTTTCACCGCGTCCCGGCAGGAGCTGCACCACGCCTGCCGGCACACCGGCTTCGAGCAAGATCTGGATGCCCTGAGCGGCAATCAGCGGCGTCTGTTCAGCGGGTTTCGCCAGCACGCTGTTACCGGCGGCCAGCGCGGCAGCAATCTGGCCGGTAAAGATGGCCAGCGGGAAGTTCCACGGGCTGATACAGACCACCGGCCCCAGCGGACGGTGGGTTTCATTGGCAAAGTCGTTGCGTACCTGACCGGCGTAGTAGTGCAGGAAATCGACCGCTTCACGCACTTCGGCGATAGCGTTGCTGAAGGTTTTCCCCGCTTCGCGTACCAGAATGCCAAGCAGCTGCTGCATCTGATCTTCCATCAGAATGGCCGCACGTTCGAGGATCGCGGCGCGCTCCTGCGGCGGGGTGGCAAACCAGATTGGCGCGTTGTTCACGGCATTTTCCAGCGCCAGTTCGACCTCCTGTGCGGTGGCCTCACGAGCAAAACCGACAATATCTTTCGGTTCTGCCGGGTTAATCACCGGCTGCATATCGCCTGCTTCGACGGGCTGCTCAAGAATCGGTTTGGCCTGCCATTTTTGCAGGGCGCTGTTAAGCAGAGCCGAAGAGAGCGACGCCAGACGATGCTCGTTTGCCAGATCCAGCCCCGCAGAGTTGATGCGATCGTGACCATAGAGTTCGCGCGGCAGGGCGATCTTCGGATGCGGCAGGCCGATCTGGCCTTCCTGCGCGGCCATTTTTTCGACCTCCTGCACCGGATCGGCAACCAGTTCATCGATCGGCAGGGTGGTATCGGCAATCCGGTTCACGAAGGAGGTGTTCGCGCCGTTTTCCAGCAGACGACGCACCAGATAGGCCAGCAGCGTTTCATGGGTGCCGACCGGGGCATAAATACGGCACGGTCGATTCAGTTTGCCGTCAGCGACTTTACCGGTGACTTGCTCATACAGCGGTTCGCCCATGCCGTGCAGGCACTGGAATTCGTACTGGCCCGGGTAGTAGTTTTGCCCGGCCAGGCTGTAGATCGCCGCCAGCGTGTGGGCGTTGTGGGTGGCGAACTGCGGATAAATCAGGTTCGGCACGCCGAGCAGTTTTTTCGCGCAGGCAAGATAAGAGACGTCGGTGTAAACCTTGCGGGTGTAGACCGGATACCCCTCCAGACCGTCCATTTGCGCACGTTTGATTTCGCTGTCCCAGTACGCGCCTTTCACCAGACGGATCATCAGGCGACGGCGGCTGCGTGAAGCCAGGTCAATCAGATAATCAATCACAAACGGGCAGCGTTTCTGATAGGCCTGAATGACAAAGCCGATCCCGTTCCAGCCTGCCAGCTCCGGCTCAAAGCACAGTTTTTCCAGCAGATCGAGGGAGATCTCCAGACGGTCGGCCTCTTCGGCGTCGATGTTAATCCCAATGTCATACTGGCGTGCCAGCAGCGTGAGCGATTTCAGACGCGGGTACAGCTCGTCCATCACGCGGTCATATTGCGCGCGGCTGTAGCGCGGATGCAGGGCGGAGAGCTTAATTGAGATGCCCGGACCTTCATAAATACCGCGCCCGTTCGAGGCCTTACCAATGGCATGAATGGCCTGCTGATAGGAGACCATATAAGCCTGCGCGTCGGCGGCGGTCAGCGCGGCTTCGCCCAGCATGTCGTAGGAGTAGCGGAACCCTTTATCTTCCAGCTTGCGGGCATTGGCCAGCGCTTCAGAGATGGTTTCACCGGTGACGAACTGCTCGCCCATCAGACGCATCGCCATGTCCACGCCTTTGCGGATCAGCGGCTCGCCGCTTTTACCGATAATGCGGTTCAGGGAGCGAGAGAGATTGGCTTCGTTATGGGTGGAGACCAGTTTGCCGGTAAACAGCAGGCCCCAGGTCGCGGCGTTGACGAACAGCGACGGGCTACGGCCAATATGAGAGTGCCAGTTGCCGTTGCTGATTTTGTCGCGGATTAGCGCATCGCGAGTAGCTTTATCCGGAATACGCAGCAGCGCTTCGGCCAGACACATCAGCGCCACGCCTTCCAGCGAGGAGAGGGAAAACTCCTGCAATAGCCCCTGAACCATACCGGCCCGACCGCTGGCTGACTTCTGGTGACGCAGTTTATCGGCGAGCTGATACGCCAGGCTGTGCGCCTGCGAGGCAACCGGTTCAGGCAGACGAGCCTGCTCCAGCAGCATCGGCACGGCGTCGGTTTCGGCACGGCGATACGCGGCGGTGATGGCCGCGCGGCTCACCGATTGCGGCAGGATCTGCTCGGCAAAGTCGAGGAACGGCTGGTGGTTCTCTTCGGCGGCGGCGGTGACATCTTCACTTTCGTTCGCTGCACCGGCCAGTAGCGCAGGCAGTTCCGGTAAGGCCTCTTCATTTTCCAGGCGTTCCAGATAATTAAAAATGGCCTGCTTAATTAACCAGTGCGGTGTGCGGTCAATGCGGGTTGCGGCGCTCTTAATCCGTTCGCGGGTCGCGTCATCCAGCTTAACCCCCATGGTGGTCATGCCCATGCCAAAGCTCCTGTTGATCTGTCGTGATGTTCGTGGTTAGCGTGAAATATCCACCATGTTGCAACTTTGTGCAACCGTGTTAAATGTGACTTGGTTTGCAAGCTGAAAAATGAATGGATTGTTAACCGGAAGTTAGCTGGAAAAAATAGCTGGATTCTGCCTTTGCGGCCTGTTTATATGCGGCACTTAACACTTTTTAAAGGTGCAACCGATAAAAGCGTGAGCGAGTGCAACCTATACGAAAGACCTATAAAACCAGGGATGAATTTGATGTAAATGCAGTGTTAAATCATTTGTGCAAGGTAAGCGTATACGGCAGGATACGCCCGCCCGATAAAACAGATACGCAAAATCCTTCATGTTGCTGACGATGCTGGCAAGGCAAAAGTGGCGTGAAAGATGGCGCTTAAACATTGTCACCCCGTTCCGGTGACCGAATAACAAGGCAGCCGGGAAGGCTGTCGCTTTATCATTTTGGAGATTTCGAATGGCAATTAGCACACCGATGCTGGTGACATTTCTCGTTTATATTTTTGGCATGATCCTGATAGGGTTTTTGGCATGGCGATCAACCAATAGTTTTGATGATTATATTCTGGGTGGACGCAGTTTAGGCCCGATGGTGACGGCGCTTTCTGCGGGCGCATCCGATATGAGCGGCTGGCTGCTGATGGGGCTGCCGGGCGCGATTTTCATCTCCGGTATTTCGGAAAGCTGGATTGCAATCGGCCTGACTGTCGGAGCGTGGATCAACTGGAAGCTGGTGGCGGGGCGTCTGCGTGTTCATACTGAAGTGAATAACAATGCGCTGACGCTGCCGGACTACTTCACCGGTCGTTTTGAGGATAAGAGCCGCGTTCTGCGCATTATCTCCGCAGTGGTGATTCTGGTGTTCTTTACCATCTATTGTGCGTCAGGCATCGTGGCAGGCGCGCGTCTGTTTGAGAGCACTTTTGGCATGAGCTACGAAACCGCGCTGTGGGCCGGGGCCGCTGCAACCATTCTCTATACCTTCGTCGGCGGTTTCCTGGCGGTGAGCTGGACTGATACCGTGCAGGCAAGTCTGATGATTTTTGCCCTTATCCTGACGCCGGTGATTGTGATTTTCACCGTTGGCGGCTTTGGCGATTCGCTGGAAGTGATTAAGCAAAAAAGTATCGAAAACGTCGATATGCTGAAAGGGCTGAACTTTGTTGCCATCATTTCGCTGATGGGCTGGGGCCTGGGCTATTTCGGTCAGCCTCATATCCTGGCGCGTTTCATGGCGGCAGATTCTCACCACACCATCGTTCATGCGCGCCGGATCAGTATGACGTGGATGATCCTCTGCCTGGCCGGTGCCGTGGCGGTGGGGTTCTTTGGTATCGCCTACTTTACCAATAACCCGGGGCAGGCGGGCGCGGTGAACCAGAACGCCGAGCGGGTGTTTATCGAACTGGCGCAAATTCTGTTTAACCCGTGGATTGCCGGGATCCTGTTGTCGGCGATTCTGGCGGCGGTGATGTCCACCCTTAGCTGTCAGTTGCTGGTGTGCTCAAGCGCGATTACCGAAGATTTGTACAAAGCGTTTCTGCGTAAAGGCGCGAGCCAGAAAGAGCTGGTCTGGGTGGGGCGTTTTATGGTGCTGCTGGTGGCGCTGATCGCCATTGCGCTGGCGGCGAACCCGGAGAACCGCGTGCTGGGCCTGGTCAGTTACGCCTGGGCCGGTTTTGGTGCGGCGTTTGGCCCGGTTGTGCTGTTCTCGGTACTCTGGTCGCGCATGACGCGTAACGGCGCACTGGCGGGGATGTTGATTGGTGCGGTGACGGTCATCGTCTGGAAACATTTCGCGTGGCTGGATCTGTACGAAATCATTCCGGGCTTTATCTTCGCCAGCATCGGGATCGTGGTCTTTAGCCTGCTGGGCAAAGCGCCGTCTGCCTCAATGACGCAGCGTTTTGCCGAAGCAGATGCGCATTACCATACGGCACCGCCATCAAAGCTGCAGCCTGACTAAGCGTTAATCGGTTTTCAAAGCCGGGTAAGGCGACGTCGCCGCCCGGCTTTTTTTCTGTCAGAACTGCACGCACACCGGCTGATCAACGCGCATCACCGACTCCTGCGCAAAACGTGATTTATAGATCCCGCGTAACGCTTCGATATTGCTCTCGCTCTGGGCATCTTTCCCGTGGATCAGCATCAACGCTTTGCTTGGCTCACGCGCCACTTTCCCGTCATTGCCCAGCCACTGTCCGCGCGCATCAAATACCGTTAAGCCATCGCGAAAACGCGGCGTGACGTCCTGATCGACAAACTGCTGCCACTCCTGACCGGTAATGGCCGCACCAGCCGGACGATTCAGACCGAAATAGAGCGTGGTTTGCTGCATCTGGTTATCCACTTTGCAGGTGGCGTCAGAAGCCGTATGCGAGGGGGCGTTGCAGCCTGCCAGCATGAAAAGTGCGGCAACCATAAGCCCTGTTTTGATGGTCATTGTTCGCTATCCTCATTGTTATTGTTGCAAGAAAAAGCCGGGTGGCGCTAACGCTGACCCGGCCTACAAATCACCTGTTCGACAAACGGGATTAAAGCACCAGCCCCGCAAAACTTGCCGACAGCAAGCTCACCAGCGTCGCGCCGTACACCAGACGCAGACCGAAGCGAGAGACCACATTCCCTTGCTGTTCGTTCAGGCCCTTAATGGCGCCAGCAACGATGCCGATAGAGGCAAAGTTAGCAAACGAGACCAGGAAGATGGAGAGAATGCCCAGCCCACGCGGGGTCATTTGTCCGGCAATTTTTTGCAGCTCAATCATCGCCACAAATTCATTGGCGACCAGCTTGGTGGCCATAATGCTGCCCGCATTTAAGGCATCGCTCAGCGGAATGCCAACCAGCCACGCCAGCGGATAAAACACATAGCCCAGAATCTGCTGGAAGCTCATGCCAAATACGCTGGAGAATAATGCGTTAACGGCGCTGATAATGGCAATAAAGCCAATCAGCATGGCCAGAATAATCATCGCGACTTTGAAACCGGCCAGAATATACTCGCCGAGCATTTCAAAGAAGCTTTGCGATTCGTGCAGCTTTTCCAGTTTGATATCGGGTTCTGCTTCCGGGCGCGCCGGGTTGATGACCGACAAAATAATAAAGGTGCTGAACATATTAAGGATCAGCGCGGCGACCACATATTTGGCATCAAGCATCGTCATATAGGCACCAACAATCGACAACGATACCGTGGACATCGCCGTGGCGGCCATGGTGAACAGGCGACGTGAAGAGAGATCGCCGAGCACCCCTTTGTAAGCAATAAAGTTCTCTGACTGACCGAGAATTAAAGAACTTACGGCGTTAAACGATTCCAGCTTGCCCATGCCATTCAGTTTTGACAGCAATGTCCCGATGACGCGAATAAAAATCGGCAGAATTCGCCAGTGCTGGAGAATGCCGATCAGCGCGGAAATAAAAATAATCGGACAGAGTACGCCAAGGAAAATGAACGCCAGCCCTTTTTCAGCCATTCCGCCAAAGACAAAATTTGTGCCTTCAGCGGCGAATTTCAGCAGAGACTCGAAGAAACCGGAGACATATTTAATGACGAAGAGACCGCTTTCGGCGTGCAGAAAAAAGAACGCCAGCGCAATTTCAATGACAATAAGCTGTAAAACGTAGCGAATACGAATTTTCCGGCGGTCGAAACTCACCAGCCAGGCGAGCGCAAGAATAATGACCAGCGCCAGCAGGAAATGAACGAAGTTATACATATTAAAATTTCAGCAGGTAAACGAAGCGCTTATTTAGCCATAGGCCGTGTTAACCGTAAATGGGCATTTACGTTATAAGTTATAGACATAACGATAACCATCGTAACTATTAACAGGCGAGCAATTTACAACTGGTCATCAAAACCCGTCACATTTCGCTTGTTTTTCTTCTTGTCGTAATGATAATCACTATCACAGTTATTTACCTTTCTTTGCATCAGTTGACCGCGATTAACATTTAAGGTGTCGGCATGTTTGTTCCATTTCTCATTATGTTACGTGAAGGGCTTGAAGCGGCCTTAATTGTCAGCCTGATCGCCAGTTATCTGAAGCGAACGCAACGCGGGCGCTGGATAGGCGTGATGTGGATCGGCGTTTTCCTCGCCGCCGCGCTGTGCCTGGGTCTTGGCATTCTGATCAATGAAACCACCGGTGAGTTCCCGCAAAAAGAACAAGAGCTGTTCGAAGGAATTGTCGCGGTTATTGCGGTGGTGATCCTCACCTGGATGGTGTTCTGGATGCGCAAGGTTTCACGCAACGTCAAAGTTCAGCTTGAGCAGGCCGTGGATACCGCGCTGCAAAAGGGCAACCATCACGGCTGGGCGCTGATTGGGATGGTCTTTTTCGCGGTGGCCCGCGAAGGGCTGGAGTCGGTCTTTTTCCTGCTGGCGGCATTTCAGCAGGATGTGGGGATCTGGCCGCCGCTCGGGGCGGTGCTGGGTCTCGCCACCGCCGTGGTGCTGGGCTTTATGCTTTACTGGGGCGGCATCCGTCTGAATCTCGGCGCTTTCTTCAAGTGGACCAGCCTGTTCATTCTGCTGGTGGCTGCAGGGCTGGCGGCAGGCGCGATTCGCGCTTTCCATGAGGCGGGCCTGTGGAACCATCTCCAGGACGTCGCATTCGATCTTAGTAACGTCCTCTCTACCCACTCTCTGACCGGAACCCTGCTGGAAGGTATTTTTGGCTATCAGGAAGCGCCGAGCGTCAGCGAAGTGGCGATGTATTTCATCTATCTCATTCCGGCGCTGGTGCTGTTCTTTATGCCATCACGCCCGGGCGTTCAGCCGTCGCGTACTGCGCCCTGATGCGCTGAGTGTTGTTTCAACATACTTTTAGAAAGGGAAGGGTCATGGCAATTCAATTTCGTCGTAGTGCGTTACAGGCCGGTGTGGCAGCGCTGTTTGCGTATGCCTTTTCCGCCCAGGCGGCTGATATTCCTCAGGTGAAAGTCACCGTGAACGATAAACAGTGTGAACCGATGACGATCACGGTTAACAGCGGCAAAACGCAGTTTATCATTCAGAACCACAGCCAGAAGGCGCTGGAGTGGGAGATCCTCAAAGGCGTGATGGTGGTTGAAGAGCGCGAGAACATCGCGCCCGGTTTTACTCAGAAAATGACCGCTAACCTGCAGCCGGGCGAATACGACATGACCTGCGGCCTGCTGACCAATCCGAAAGGCAAGCTGATCGTCAAAGGCGAAGCCACCGCGGATGCGGCGAAAGGTGAAGCGTTGCTCAGTCTTGGCGAGGCGATTACCGCCTATAAAGCCTACGTGACCAAAGAGACCGCCGATCTGGTTGCCGGTACCAAAGCGTTTACCGACGCGGTGAACGCGGGCGATATCGAGAAAGCGAAATCTCTGTATGCGCCGACGCGTCAGCACTACGAGCGTATCGAGCCGATTGCCGAGCTGTTCTCCGATCTCGACGGAAGCATTGATGCCCGTGAAGATGACTATGAACAGAAAGCCGCCGATCCGAAATTCACCGGTTTCCATCGTCTGGAAAAAGCGCTGTTTGGCGACAACGCCACTCAAGGGATGGAGAAGTACGCCGAGCAACTGAACAGCGATGTGCTGGAGCTGCAAAAACGCATCAGCGAGCTGGCTTTCCCGCCGTCAAAAGTGGTGGGTGGCGCGGCAGGCCTGATTGAAGAAGTGGCGGCCAGCAAAATCAGCGGTGAAGAAGATCGTTATAGCCATACCGATCTGTGGGACTTCCAGGCAAACGTGGAAGGCGCGCAGAAAATTGTCGATCTGCTGCGCCCGCAGCTGCAGAAAGATAACAGCGAACTGCTGGCCAAAGTGGATGCCAACTTCAAGAAAGTGAACACCATTCTGGCGAAATACCGTACCAAAGACGGGTATGAAACCTATGATAAGTTGACCGATGCGGATCGTAATGCGCTGAAAGGCCCGATTACTACGCTGGCGGAAGACCTGGCTCAGCTGCGTGGCGTTCTCGGTCTGGACTAAGCCCTATGAAGAAGCATGAAGAGATCGACGTTGCTGAACCTTCACGGCGTCGGTTGTTAAAAGGGGTGGGGGCGCTTGGTGGCGCGCTCGCTCTGGCTGGGGGCTGCCCGATGGCGCATGCGGCAAAACCGCAAAGCGCGCCAGGCACGCTCTCTCCCAACGCAAGAATGGAAACGCAGCCGTTCTACGGCGAGCATCAGGCCGGAATTTTGACGCCGCAGCAGGCGTCAATGATGGTGGTAGCGTTTGATTCGCTGGCAAGTGACAAAGCGGATCTGGAGCGTCTGTTCCGTCTGCTGACGAAGCGTATTGCGTTTCTGACGGCGGGAGGCCCTGCACCACAGACGCCGAACCCTCGCATGCCGCCGATGGACTCGGGGATCCTGGGGGCGTTCATTGCACCGGATAATCTGACCATGACCGTCTCCGTCGGTGAGTCGCTTTTTGATGCCCGCTATGGGCTTGAGAAGCATAAACCGAAGACGCTGCAAAAGATGACGCGTTTTCCCAATGACTCACTGGATGCGGCGCTGTGTCATGGCGATCTGCTGCTCCAGATCTGCGCGAATACCCAGGACACGGTGATCCACGCGTTGCGCGATATTATTAAGCACACGCCGGATCTTCTGAGCGTGCGCTGGAAACGCGAGGGGTTTATCTCCGATCACGCCGCGCGCAGTCAGGGGAAAGAGACGCCGGTTAATCTGCTCGGTTTTAAAGACGGTACGGCCAATCCGGACAGCCGTGATGCGGCGTTAATGCAAAACGTGGTCTGGACGACGGCGGATCAAGGAGAACCCGCCTGGACCGTCGGCGGCAGCTATCAGGCGATACGGATTATCCAGTTCCACGTGGAGTTCTGGGATCGGACGCCGCTGAAAGAGCAGCAGACGATTTTTGGTCGTGATAAGCAAAGCGGTGCGCCGCTGGGTATGAAAAATGAACACGACGTACCGGACTACGCCAGCGATCCTGAGGGCAATCTGATCGCGCTGGACAGCCATATTCGTCTGGCCAATCCGCGAACGCCGGAAACCGAGTCCAGCCTGATGATGCGCCGTGGCTACAGCTATTCGCTGGGGGTGACCAACTCCGGGCAGCTGGATATGGGACTGCTGTTTGTCTGTTACCAGCACGATCTGGAGAAGGGCTTCCTGGCCGTGCAGAAGCGGCTAAACGGCGAGGCGCTGGAAGAGTACATAAAGCCCATCGGCGGCGGCTATTTCTTTGCTCTGCCGGGCGTGCGCGATAACACCGCGTATCTCGCGCAAGGGCTGATCGAAGCCTGAAATTATCCCCGCGAAGCTTAGCGGGGATATTATTTTTTTGTATGACTATCCCACTGTTATATTTCTGTAATATTCCTGTAAGAGACTGAATCCCGCTGCCGGACCGGGTATGTAAGTTGCGCTCAGGTAAAATAAATGTTGCATTTATGATAATTCCTGATGTACTTACTATAAGTCAGCGGTAGTTCCCGGCAGTGATATTGAATCACTATGGAGATCGCGAATGGTTGGGTCCTGTACTGGACAAGTTAAACATAACAACCGCAGTATTCGGCGCGGAGGCTCAGACTCCGGCAGCGATTTCTTCACCACAAAATTTCCCTCCTCACTGAATCAACATAACGTATCCGACGTGCAGAGCGGTGTGCGTAGCCGTTGTGCATCGTCATTTAAAAAGGCAAGCAATGGCTTACAAGGAAGCCAAACCTCAGATGTTCGTGCGCATAATCGTGCCGCCAGCGGCGCGTGTGATGAATACCAACAACTCAAGGTGCTATCCATGGGAAGACAAAAAGCAGTGATCAAAGCTCGTCGCGAAGCAAAACGTGTGCTGAGACGGGATTCACGGAGCCATAAACAGCGTGAAGAAGAATCGGTCACCTCGCTTGTGCAGATGAGTGGCGTAGAAGCAATTGGCATGGCGCGGGACAGCCGTGATAATTCTCCAATTGCCCCGCGTAATGAAGCTCAGGCGCACTACCTGAATGCTATCGAGAGTAAACAGCTGATCTTCGCAACCGGTGAAGCCGGATGTGGGAAAACGTGGATAAGTGCTGCCAAGGCGGCGGAGGCTCTGATCCATAAGGATGTGGACAGAATAATCGTCACCCGTCCGGTATTGCAGGCCGATGAAGATCTCGGCTTCTTGCCCGGCGATATTTCAGAGAAGTTTGCCCCGTATTTCCGCCCCGTCTATGACGTGCTGGTGAAAAGACTCGGTGCATCCTTTATGCAGTACTGCCTGCGACCAGAGATTGGTAAGGTGGAAATCGCGCCGTTCGCCTATATGCGCGGACGTACATTTGAAAATGCGGTCGTCATTCTCGACGAGGCTCAGAACGTGACCGCTGCGCAGATGAAAATGTTTTTAACGCGCCTCGGGGAAAACGTCACCGTTATCGTCAACGGCGATATCACGCAGTGCGACCTGCCATCGGGTGTGAAATCTGGCCTGAGCGACGCAATGGCGCGTTTTGTTGAAGACGATATGGTGGGCGTGGTGCGGTTCACCAAAGACGATTGCGTGCGTTCGGCGTTGTGTCAACGCACGCTGAACGCCTACTACTGAGTTTTGCTGCTCTCAAGGCCCGGGAAACCGGGCTTTGTTTTATTACAGTCAAAAACGACAGACGAAAAAAAAGCCCGCATTTTCATGCGAGCTCTTCTTAAATATGGCGGTGAGAGAGGGGTTCGAACCCTCGATACGTTGCCGTATACACACTTTCCAGGCGTGCTCCTTCAGCCACTCGGACACCTCACCGTATTGTTTTGCTGCCTGACCACTTGGGGGGCAACGGGGCGCTACTATAGGGAGTTGCACGAAAACGGTCAAGCTTATTTTAAGCTTTAGTGCCTGTTCGCTTAAGCAATAATCACCCCGACGATTTTTGGGTCGCATCGGAGGAGATAAACGCGGTAAATCGAGGATAACGCGACAGTCCGGCCACTGTAGCCATCGTCGCGTTTAACGTCGTCGCGGGCATCTTCCGCCCGATGATCTTGTTGTAAGCGCGCCACCCGCAGAGCCAGAAAACAGGCATAAAAAAAAGCCCGCATTTTCATGCGGGCTCTTCTTAAAATATGGCGGTGAGAGAGGGGTTCGAACCCTCGATACGTTGCCGTATACACACTTTCCAGGCGTGCTCCTTCAGCCACTCGGACACCTCACCGTATTGTCATCCCGTTACTGTCGGGACGGGCGCTAATGTAAGGAAAAGCCGCAGTGTCGTCAATCAACTTTTTCACTTATCTGGCGCGATTAAACAAACTTCAAGCAACCTGATTCGTAAATGTGCTGAAAGCGCTTTTTTTATCAACAACGAACTTTGCGCATTAATTTGTTATTCTGATAATCCTCTTAAAAAGACATATAAAACATCGCAATAAAAGGCAGGAGTCACTATGGATATCATCTTTTATCACCCGACGTTTGATACTTCTTACTGGATTAAGACGCTGTCAGCAGCATTGCCTGATGCGCGCGTGCGCGAATGGAAGCGGGGCGATAATGAGCATGCAGATTATGCGCTGGTCTGGCACCCGCCGGTCGAGATGCTGGAAGGGCGTGACCTGAAGGCTGTTTTTGCGCTGGGAGCCGGCGTGGACTCGATACTGAGCAAGCTAAAAGCCCATCCGGAAATGTTGCCAGAGCATATTCCCCTGTTCCGGCTGGAAGATACCGGTATGGGTCAGCAAATGCAGGAGTATGCCGTCAGCCAGGTGTTGCACTGGTTCCGCCGCTTCGATGATTACCAGGCGCTCAAGCAACGCGCTTGCTGGGAGCCGCTACCCGATTATCATCGTGAAGATTTTACCATCGGTATTCTGGGCGCCGGTGTGCTGGGCTCAAAAGTCGCCGAGGCGCTGGCGCCGTGGGGCTTCCCGCTGCGCTGCTGGAGCCGTAATCGCAAGGATTACCCCGGTGTGGAAAGCTTTGCTGGCAAGGAAGAGCTGCCCGCATTTTTAAACGGCACCCGTGTGCTCATTAATTTGTTGCCTAACACCGCCGAAACGGTGGGCATTATCAATAAGGATCTGCTTAGCCAGCTGGCGGATGAGAGTTATGTGATGAACCTGGCGCGTGGCGTTCATCTGGTGGAGCCCGATCTGCTTCAGCTTCTTGATAAGGGTAAGCTGAAAGGCGCGATGCTCGATGTCTATAGCAGTGAGCCGTTGCCCGTAGAGAGTCCGCTTTGGGCGCACCCACGCGTGGCGATGACCCCGCACGTGGCGGCGGTGACTCGTCCAGCCGAAGCCGTGGCCTATATTGCCCGCACCATCAACCTGCTTGAGCAGGGCAAAGCCGCAACCGGGCAGGTCGACAGACAGCGCGGTTATTAAGGCTGATAAGGCGAACCCGGCGCTGGCCGGGTTTTTGCTAATATTCACCGACCAGACCTGCTATCCTTTGGGAAAACATCAGAGGAGAGAGAGATGTATCCCGTAGACCTGCATATGCATACCGTCGCCAGTACCCACGCCTACAGCACCCTCCACGACTATATCGCGCAAGCAAAGCTGAAGGGCATTAAACTCTTTGCCATCACCGATCATGGTCCGGATATGGCTGATGCGCCGCATTACTGGCACTTTGTGAATATGCGCATTTGGCCTCGTCTGGTGGATGGCGTCGGGATACTGCGCGGAATCGAGGCGAACATTAAAAATACGGACGGTGAGATCGACTGTACTGGCCCGATGCTTACCTCGCTCGATCTGATTATTGCCGGTTTTCATGAGCCCGTTTTTGCTCCTCAGGATAAAGACACCAATACGCAGGCCATGATTGCGACGATTGCCAGCGGTAACGTGCACATCATCAGCCATCCTGGAAATCCTAAGTACCCCATCGACATTCAGGCGGTGGCGCAGGCCGCGGCCAAACATCGCGTGGAGCTGGAAATCAATAACTCCTCCTTTACTCACTCGCGTATGGGTAGCGAAGCCAACTGTCGCGCAGTGGCGGCGGCGGTGCGTGACGCGGGGGGGATGGTGGCGCTGGGCTCTGATTCCCACACCGCCTTTACGCTGGGGGAATTTGGTGAGTGCCGGAAAGTTCTCGATGAGGTCGGTTTCCCGGAAGAGCGCATACTGAACGTTACCCCGCGCCGCATGCTCGATTTTCTGGCGTCGCGCGGCATGGCTCCTGTCACTGAATTTGCTGACCTTTAATATTGTTACGGAAAAATGAAATGAACGAGTTTTCGATCCTTTGCCGCGTATTGGGCACCTTGTACTATCGCCAACCGCAAGATCCGCTGCTGGTGCCGCTTTTTACGCTGATTCGTGAAGGTAAGCTCGCGGATAACTGGCCGCTCGAACAAGACGAGCTGCTGCAGCGCCTGCAAAACAGCTGCGACATGCAGCAGATTGCCGCCGATTACAACGCCCTGTTCGTGGGCGAAGAGGGCCGCGTCTCGCCGTATCGTTCAGCATGGGTAGAGGGAGCGACGGAATCTGAAGTCCGCGCGTTTTTATCAGAACGCGGGATGCCGCTGACGGATGCACCTGCCGATCATATTGGTACGCTGCTGCTGGCGGCATCGTGGATTGAAGACCATGCCGGAGAGGATGAGAGCGAAGCGCTTGAGACGTTGTTTGCTGATTATCTGCTGCCCTGGTGCGGAACCTTCCTCGGCAAAATTGAAGCCCACGCCGCTTCGCCATTCTGGCGGACAATGGCACCTTTGACCCGCGAAGCTATTTCGGCGATGTGGGACGAATTACAGGAAGAGAACGAAGAGTGATCTGAGTCACATTTGTAATGCAACGATACATTTCACTTTGCATATAATGTGCTCATGATCTCATTTCCCTGGCGCGTTTCTGATAAGATGCGCGCCATGAACATACTCCTTTCTATCGCAATCACGACAGGCATTCTCTCCGGTCTTTGGGGATGGGTGGCCGTGTCTCTGGGATTACTCAGCTGGGCGGGTTTCCTTGGCTGTACGGCTTATTTCGCCTGCCCGCAGGGCGGAGTGAAGGGGCTGTTTATTTCCGGTTGCACGATGATTAGCGGCGTTGTTTGGGCATTGATTATTATGCACGGTAGCGCGCTGGCGCCCCATCTTGAGATTGTGGGTTACATGATGACGGGTGTGGTGGCGTTTCTGATGTGCATCCAGGCGAAACATCTGCTGCTGTCATTTGTGCCTGGCACCTTTATTGGCGCCTGCGCGACGTTTGCAGGGCAGGGGGACTGGAAGCTCATTGTTCCTTCTCTGCTTCTGGGGCTGGTGTTCGGCTACGCAATGAAAAACAGCGGGCTTTGGCTGGCAGCGCGACGAGAAAGAGCGCAGAACGTATCGATTCTCAGCAAATAAAAAAGCGAGCCAGATGGGCTCGCTTTTTTATTTGCGCGTTAAATCAGGATTCCGGAGGTACCGACATTTCGCGGTATTTCACCAGCACCTCATTTTTCACGTCATTTTTATTCTGCAGGTCCCACAAGCCGCGATCGATGCCATCGTTAATCAGGAAGATAACCCCTGTTTCAATCGCTGACATCAGACACATCATCACCGGTTCGTTAGAGGTGTAGCCAATTTCACCTTCCAGCAGGCGCTGGTAATCAATAAAGCGGAATACCCCGGCCTGAACTTCGTACGAGAGGATTGTTTTGCTGGTGGTCACGGATGATAAAACTTCACCCGTACTGACATTGACCACGCGCAGGTTGACGGCGATCTGATCGAGCTGATATTGCGTGTCAGCACCGATACCGAAATAACGCGCCCCGACACCACCCGATTTCACGTTACTTTCATAGCCGATAATTGACCCTTCGACCATCACGTTGGCTGCCACTAATGATTGCAGCGGTACGCGGTTATTCACCCCAACGGTGCCGTTTTCCTGAGCTGCACGAATTATTTTGCGTTCGTTCAGCAGGTTTTGCAGCCCCTGACGTTCCAGAGGAATAAACCAGCGTGAATCCTTGAGCGCAGTAACAAGCATGGCGGTCGCACTTTGCGGTACTGCCGTAGAGAAGTTACTCGCCGGATAAGGTTTAAACTGACCGGTTTCATCCTGAATGTTATAGACCGAGACAAATATTTTACCCGTCGGTGAAGGCAGATGAGTCAGATCGCGATAGCTTTGCGCCCGAGGCATCAGCGTGGGTTTAGCGGCTTCATTAGGTGGAGCAGTTAAACAACCGCTCAATAAGCACACTGCAACAAGTATTAAAAAGCGCTGCATGATGATTGTCCTTATTTCGTTGTTGTTTAAAAGTCAGTTGAATTAGAGGCGAGACCTGAAACCTGGATCGTGGATGTTTTACCCGTTTTCCGGTCTGTGACATTCAACTGCAGTTGCCCGTCTTTATTTGCAATATCGACAATAAATTCGTTGGTCACCATTCGACCTGGTTTGCCGGTATTAATATTCGTTAATAAGCCACCTAATATTTGCGACTGAATGGCTTGTGTGAAGTTGTCCAGTGCTGACGGGGTTTCGATACCAAAGTCGTCGTCATAGCTGGGGTCTTTATACGAGTTTTGAGCCTGGGCTTCATTCAGCATGAAGGCCCCATTATTGGGATTACCGCCGAAGTTAGGATTACGGAACTGGAAGGTCATATTTCCGGCCCAACTTAATGGAGCAATCAACATTAATGAAATAACTGTGTGTGCGAGACGCATTACAGCCTCCGGATCTTATACGTAGCTAGAATTCATCTTTTGCTAAATCGCCAGTGCCCAATAGAGCCTTGTCGATTTGCAGACGATTGATCGCATCTTCGGTTTGTTCCAGTGCGAAACTGACGTTTTTGTCGAAGTCTCGTTTGGTTGGGAATAAAAATGTCTGGTAAATAACGTCCTGATTAACCGTTATTGTGATCCAGCTTCCCCATCGAGCACTGGGACGCTCATTGATCGTTAAGTTGCCTGGATAATCACTTTCCCATTTGTCGCTAAACGCCCGATAAAAGTCGTGGCCGATAGAGGAGACAGTGTGGTCAGTTAACAATCCGGGAACTTCCACTTCAACAGCATGAAGATTCCCGGCAGCAAGCAGAAAGCCCGCTGCCGCTACCCAACTCAATGTGCGTTTCATGTTGTTAACGCCTGAGGTTATCGTTTGCCCATGAAACTGCCTGAGTCCTGTTTTTAACAGCTATCTTTTTGAAAAGATTATAGAGATGAGTCTTAACCGTATTTTCGCTGATAAATAACGACCGGGCGATTTCAATGTTTGAAGAGCCAATACGTAATTTATTCAAAATCTCTTTTTCACGATGCGTGAGCAGCGCAGATTCTGAACTGTTATAGCGATAATTTCCGGAGTGAGTGATGAGATAGCTGGCAAGTTTCTGTGAAAAATAACATTCTCCACGTAAAATACCTTGCAGCCCTTCCACCACGCGTGTCTCGTCTTCAGTGACGTAAAAGACGCCGTTGATATGCGGCCAGCTTTCAATATCCCGGAAGGGATACTCATCAGGCGTGTTCAATAACAGCGCGCGGATATTATTGTTTTTCCTGCTTAAGTTATCTTGCCAGTAATGGATGAGCTTTTTATCCGCTTCCATCATATCGAAAAGAATGATGCTGCCAGGTGCAATATCATCAAAAGAACGTTGAATATTATGCAATTTCCCGTTCAATGACAGAGACTGCTTCAAATGCTGTAATAATGCTGTCGCTTGTAAGGAAGGCTTTGTGATCAACAGTAATGTATGACCATGTAAACTATGGACTTCATTAAACATGATGAAACCCCACTTTTTTATAACACCTGGCAGCTGTCCCCCGATATAGACAAGGGGACACCAGAAGTACTGACAGATGTTGCACTGCTGTGTGTAGAATCAGACCATAACCTCCGCAGGGAGGTAAATATAAAAAATAATGCGTACTGCTGATTTCAATCTAGCTATTACGATTTTTAAATCAAGTGTTAATGGTGTAACAAAATGTAAAAATCAATATTAAATTGTGAAAACAGGAGGTGGTAAATGTTCAAAATTGATAAAAAAGTTGTACACGGTAATAACGTTGCACACATTTTAAAAATCATACAAATTATTATAGATTGTTGATATATATATGTATTTATTATTTTTACCCACATCATTTATGGTATGAGATTGTCGAAATCTCTAAGACCTTTACGCATGAGTCATTGTTCTTAAGAAAACAGCTCTCTCGTGACAGCGTTGTCATCTCGTGGAACTCTGGCGACTCACTGAATGCAGACGTGACGGGGGCAGTGAGCGCCATGCAACGCTATGCAAATGACATTTTGAATTTATTTTATAAAAAACTAACTCACGCTGGGGTCAGCGAATTTTAGCGATAATTAATACTTTGAGGTGACCCGATAAATAAAAATAACACTCGCGGGTGAGATATTTAAATTGTTTCAATAGACATACTCTTCATCGTAACGCAGCGTTAACAAAAAACGAATCGCGTTAACACCGAAGTTTTTATTTCTCCAGGTCCAGGTGACAACATGAAAAACAAAACGTTATTTATGATGTTTACATTACTGGGTGCGCCTGGGTTAGCAATCGCGGCAGGTCCGGATTTGGCAATTTCGGAATACAACTTCGCGGTTAATGAATTAAGTAAGTCTTCATATAATCAGGCAGCCATTATTGGTCAAAACGGCGTAGGTAATAGCGCCGATGTTCGTCAGGGCGGTTCCAAATTACTGTCCGTTGTTTCTCAGGATGGCGGAAGCAATAGAGCGAAGATTGATCAATCAGGGACTTATAACCTTGCTTATATTGATCAGGCCGGTAACGGCAATGATGCGAGTATTAAACAAGGGGCTTTTGGTAATACCGCGATGATTATCCAGAAAGGTTCGGGTAACAGAGCGAATATTACGCAGTATGGTACGCAAAAAACAGCAGTTGTAGTACAGAGACAGTCGCAAATGGCTATTCGCGTCATCCAACGCTAACTATTTACGACGACTTAAATCAATCCGATGGGGGTTTACCATGAAACTTTTCAAAGTGGCAGCAATTGCAGCAATCGTAGTTTCTGGCAGTGCTCTGGCTGGTGCGGTTCCACAATACGGCGGCGGCGGCGGCGGTGGTGGTTGGGGTGGCGGTAACAGCGGCCCGAACTCAACTCTGAGCATTTACCAGTACGGTGGCGGCAACTCCGCTGTTGCCTTGCAAACTGACGCTAAAAATTCTGACCTGACCATTACTCAGCACGGTGGCGGTAACGGTGCTGATGTTGGACAAGGCTCTGATGACAGTACCATTGACCTGCTGCAGAAAGGCTTTGGTAACAGCGCAACCCTCGATCAGTGGAATAGCAAAGACTCCACAATCAATGTCAAACAGTTCGGCGGCGGCAACGGCGCGGCAGTGGACCAGACAGCGTCCGGATCCACTGTAACTGTGCATCAGGTTGGCTTCGGCAACAACGCGACTGCGCATCAGTATTAAATATCGAATCTGTGCTACGAAAAAACAGGGCAACTGCCCTGTTTTTTTTCGGGAGTTTATCATGCATACCTTATTACTCCTCGCTGCGCTCTCCAGTCAAATCACCTTTAAAACGACCCATGACGGGAATATGACCACTATTATTCCTCAGGTTATTTTGACCGAGCCTTGTGTGTGTCAGGTTCAGATCCTCTCCTCGCGACAAGGGCAGGGAGGCGAAAGCACGTCACAACAACGAAATACGCTCTCAATACCCGCTAATCAGGCGATTGATTTGTCCCGACTCAGTTTAAATATTGGCCCTGAAGATACGATAAAAATTGTTGTCGTCGTCTCTGATGGGAAATCGCTTCATTTATCGCAGCAATGGCCGAATTCTGAATGATATATTCATGAAATCAATATATTGGATAATTTTGCGGTTCCCAGTGAATGTTTCTACTCTGTAATTAAGGAATGCCCGCCAGCCTCAAGGATGATTTTTCATTGAGGAGCCAGACAATGTCAGTGATTAACGTTAAATCTATTTTGGGTGCCGCATTTATCTTTGTCACGACGATAAATTCCGCGTTCTCTTCAACTGTTGTAAATGGTGGTGTGATTCATTTTCGTGGCATGATTGTCGAAGACCCGTGTGTCATCTCGCCTCAAAAGCAGAAATTTACGATGTCTTGTCTGCGTCAAGGAAAAATGCACACCACCCAGATCAGCTACCGTGATGCTCTGAATGGACGTAACCCTTATCCCAGTGTCGCCACGGTCAGTATGGAATATATCAATCCTCAAAAGTCCCTGGCCATTGTGCAAATCGACTACCGCTAAACGAAAGCCCTCCTGTCGAAAGACGTGAGGGCTTTTCTAATCAATTCTTTTTCACAACTCCCCCCTGCTATACACTTAATAAAAAGACGGGTAGTAGAGGGTTGGGTATGAAGCCGCAAATTGAAGTTGTTCTGGGAGATATCACCACGCAGCACGTGGATGTCATTGTCAATGCTGCCAATCCTTCGCTGTTGGGGGGAGGGGGTGTTGATGGAGCTATCCACCGGGCGGCCGGTCCACAATTACTGGATGCCTGTAAAATTGTGCGCCATCAGCAGGGCGAATGTGCCCCCGGACAGGCGGTGATCACCATTGCCGGCGATTTGCCCGCCAAAGCGGTCATTCATACCGTTGGCCCGGTGTGGCAGGGCGGGGAGCATCATGAGGCCAGAACGCTGGAGGATGCTTATCTCAACAGCCTGCGTCTGGCTGCGGCGAATGGCTATCAAACGATTGCGTTTCCTGCCATTAGCACAGGGGTGTACGGTTTTCCGAAAGCCGCTGCCGCTGAAATCGCCGTTGCGACGGTTTCAGACTATCTCACCCGCAAGCCACTGCCGGAACGGGTATACTTTGTCTGCTATGATGAAGAAAATGCCCGACTTTACCAGCGACTCCTTACCCAACGAGGTCAAGACCCCGACGCCTGACACGCGGCTCGGGCGCGCGATTGCGCCTGTCAGTGCAGAACATCCTGAATTATGTGGTCTGCTCCCTCTTGATAACAGCCTTGACGCGTTTGCCTGCCGCTATCGCCTTGCTGAAATGGCCGAGAAAACCCTGGATGTGCAGTACTACATCTGGGAGGACGATATGTCCGGGAGACTGCTGTTCTCCGTTTTACTGGCTGCCGCTACGCGCGGCGTCCGTGTCCGACTTCTGCTGGATGACAATAATACGCAAGGGCTGGATGCTATTCTGCGGCTTCTGGACTCGCACCCCGGCATTGATGTTCGCCTGTTCAATCCCTTCTCCTTCAGGATGCTGCGATCGCTCGGATATTTGACCGATTTCGCGCGACTTAACCGCCGCATGCACAACAAGAGTTTTACCGTTGATGGTGAAGTGACCATCGTGGGCGGCAGAAATGTCGGGGATGCCTATTTTGGCGCCGGTGAAGAGCCGCTCTTTTCCGATCTGGATGTGATGGCGGTCGGGCCTGTGGTGGCGGAGGTGGCGGAGGACTTTGAGCGATACTGGAACAGCGCCTGTGTTTCAACGCTAAAGCAGGTTCTCTCCTTATCGGAGGCGGAAATCGAAGCGCGTTTGCAGCCGCCAAAAGAGTGGTATCAGAATGATATTGCCAGGCGTTATCTCGATAAACTGGAAACCAGCCCGTTTATCGCCCAGCTTGAAGCCAGGAATTTGCCGCTGATCTGGGCCAAGACGCGACTGCTTAGCGATGATCCCCGAAAAGGGTTGGGGCGGGCAAGACGCCATTCGCTGCTGCCCCAGCGACTGCTCGATGTCATGGGCTCTCCGGTTGAACAAATCGATATTATTTCGTCCTATTTTGTCCCCACCCGCGCCGGCGTCGCGCTGCTGCTGCAACTGGTGCGTAAAGGCGTCAAAATTGCCATCCTCACAAATTCACTGGCAGCAAACGACGTTGCCGTCGTTCATGCGGGTTACGCGCGCTGGCGTAAAAAATTGCTGCGTCATGGTATCGAGCTGTATGAGCTTAAACCCACGCAGGAATTTGTACCGGGAATACGGGACAGGGGGCTGACAGGGAACTCTGGCTCCAGTTTGCATGCCAAAACGTTCAGCATTGATGGCCAGAAAGTGTTTATTGGTTCGTTAAATTTCGACCCACGTTCAACGATGCTCAATACGGAAATGGGGTTTGTCATCGAAAGCGAAACACTGGCACGTTTGATTCACCGCCGTTTTTTGAAAAGTCGTCGTCATGAAGCATGGCAAATCAGGCTGGATAAGCTCGGGCGCTTAAACTGGATTGAGCACAAAGATGGCCGTGAGATTGTCCTGAAGAAAGAGCCGAAAACGCGCTTCTGGCAGCGTGTTCTGGTCCGTCTGGCCTGGTGGTTGCCGGTGGAGTGGTTGCTGTAAACGCGCCGGAAGCCCGGCGCGAAAGTGGGTTAAGCGGCTTTGGTGCTCTCGGCTTTGTTTTGCGGTTTACCCGAAAACAGGAAACGCAGCAGCGGAATTCGCAGATGAATTTCGTACAGCAGGATGGCGATCCCCACCACAAATAGCAGCCCGGTGAAAAAGCCTAATGCGTTAGAACGAATGTGCGGGGTGATATATGCACCAAAAAAGAGCGTCAGCGGGTGGTGAACCAGGTAGATAAACAGCGACGCGTTGACGAAATAGGTCACCCGCGCGGATTTAAAGTTCAACAGGCGATGCCCCAGTGCAAACACCACGTTCACCATCCACAGCCCCAGCAGCATCGTAATCACGCTTTCTGTTTCGTACATCCACGCATCGCCACTCCCAAAACGCTGATTGAGCAGATAGGCCGCAAACGCCAGGGCCGCACCGACGGCGCACCACGGTGATGGCGTAGTGAACAGCGCTTTAAGTTTCGGCGAGATGAAAGCCAGCGCACCCAGCATAAAGAAGGGGATGTAGAACAGGGTTTGCATCACGACGAAGTTAAACAGTCCGTCGCTCAGAACCGGGGGATAAACCATAAACAGAATGCGGCGAATCGCGCCATAAGCGATACCGAGCATCAGGAAAATCACAGTGAGCTTGCCATAGGTGATATGGGGAAAATGTGATTCGTGATGACGGCTAAGCTGGCGGCGTAACTTGCTGAAAATCCACAGACTAATGGTAGTCATCACCACCAGCACCAGCAGGAACCACAGATGCGAGACCAGTTCCCAGACCAGGGTGTTGTATTTCTCGTACCCTGTCAGGTTTTGCCAGTTATCCGCTTTGCCTTTTACGTACTGCAACATAATGAACTGCGGCAGCGTCAGCAGTGGAATCGCGGTCAACATCGGGATGCCGACCCGTTCGACGCGCACTTTCCACCAGCGTTTGATCGGATAGCGCAAAAACAGCATATAAGAGAAATAACCGGAGATGACAAAGAATACCTGCATCCGGAAAGAGTGTATAAAGTCGTTAAACAGTGTCAGCCACCACGATGGCTCTATACTGTTTACATGCCAGGTATGGCTGGAGTAAATCAATGAGATGTGAAAAGGGATCCCCAACAGCATCAGCCATGCCCGGATCGAGTCGAGGAAGTATTCACGTTGTACGGGTGCAGTGGTCATATAACTTTGTGCATTCTCAGACTTTTCGTCTTATCCATAAGACTAATAGTGGTTACATTCGAAGCCAACCCTACACCAAGACCGATACCCTGTCTCCAGGATAAGCACGCAAAGTGAAAAGAGGGTTCTTGCACTTGCTTAATCCATGAGCCAGCGCGCTGAACAAAGCAGTGATAATGTTGTCGGATTGCCTGAATTTCCAGTAAAATGGATCGGATCGAATTAAGCACACAAAGGGGGAAGTGCTTACTTATTATGAAACATAAACCACAAATGATGAAAATGCGTTGGTTGGGTGCAGCTGTTTTGCTGTCCCTGTATACCTCCTCTGCATGGTCTTTTTCCATCGATGATGTCGCAAAACAGGCAAAATCGATGGCTGGCAAAAGCTATGAGGCGCCAAAAAGTAACCTGCCCTCCGTTTTCCGCGACATGAAATATGCGGACTATCAGCAGATCCAGTTTAACCACGATAAAGCGTACTGGAACAACGTTAAGACCCCATTCAAGCTTGAGTTCTATCATCAGGGTATGTACTTCGATACCCCGGTTGCCATCAATGAAGTCACGGCTACCGCGGTACGCAAAATTAAATACAGTCCGGACTATTTTAATTTTGGCGATGTTAAGCACGATAAAGATACCGTCAAAGATCTGGGTTTTGCGGGCTTTAAAGTCCTTTACCCCATCAACAGCAAAGATAAAAACGACGAAATTGTCAGCATGCTGGGGGCCAGTTATTTCCGTGTGATCGGTTCCGGCCAGGTCTATGGGCTTTCTGCGCGCGGGCTGGCCATTGACACGGCCCTGCCATCTGGCGAAGAGTTCCCTCGTTTCCGCGAGTTCTGGATTGAGCGTCCAAAACCGACCGACAAACGCCTGACGATTTATGCGCTGCTGGACTCTCCGCGTGCCACTGGGGCATACCGTTTTGTCATTATTCCAGGCCGTGACTCAGTTATTGACGTGCAGTCGAAAGTCTATCTGCGCGACAAGGTGGGCAAACTCGGTGTGGCACCATTAACCAGTATGTTCCTGTTTGGGCCGAACCAGCCTTCTCCGGCAACCAATTTCCGTCCTGAGCTCCATGATTCCAATGGTCTTTCCATTCTCGCCGGTAATGGTGAGTGGATTTGGCGTCCGCTGAACAACCCGAAACATCTGGCCGTGAGCAGTTTTGCCATGGAAAACCCACAAGGTTTTGGTCTGCTGCAGCGTGGCCGTCAGTTCTCCCGTTTCGAAGATCTTGACGATCGTTACGATCTGCGCCCAAGCGCCTGGGTCACACCGAAAGGGGACTGGGGTAAAGGCAAAATTGAACTGGTTGAAATTCCGACCAACGATGAAACCAACGACAACATCGTGGCTTACTGGACTCCGGATCAGCTTCCGGAAGCCGGTAAAGAGATGAACTTCAAATACACCATCAATTTCAGCCGTGATGAAGACAAACTGCACGCACCAGACAATGCCTATGTCGTGCAGACTCGTCGCTCGACGGGTGATGTGAAGCAGTCAAATCTTATCCGTCAACCTGATGGCACCGTTGCATTTGTGGTGGATTTCGCCGGTCAGGAGATGAAAAAACTGACCCCGGACACACCAGTGACCGCGCAAACCAGCATTGGCGATAATGGTGAAATTGTCGAAAGCACCGTGCGTTACAACCCGGTGACGAAAGGGTGGCGCTTGACCCTGCGCGTGAAAGTGAAAGATCCAAAACAGACCACTGAAATGCGTGCTGCGCTGGTCAATGCCGATCAGCCACTGAGTGAAACCTGGAGCTATCAGCTACCTGCTAATGAATAATATAACTGAATATATCGATGCCATGCCGCTGACAGATGTTGAGAAAGCGGCACTGCCAAAGAGCGACATCCGCGCGGTTCACGCCGCGCTGGATGCTGAACATCATCAGTTTACGCGTGAAGACGATTCGCCGTTAGGATCGGTAAAAGCGCGTCTGGAGCAGGCGTGGCCGGATTCGCTGGCAGACGGGCAACTTATCAAGGATGACGAAGGGCGTACTCAGCTTGAGGCAATGCCAAAGGCCACGCGTTCTTCGATGTTCCCGGATCCGTGGCGCACTAACCCTGTGGGGCGCTTCTGGGATCGCCTGCGCGGTCGCGAAGTTGCGCCGCGCTATCTGTCGCGTCTGACAAAAGAACAGCAAGCGTCTGAGCAGAAATGGCGTACCGTCGGTACCATCCGTCGTTACACCTTGCTGCTGCTGACGCTGGCGCAGACCATTGTCGCCACCTGGTATATGAAGACTATCCTGCCTTATCAGGGCTGGGCGTTGATCAATCCTGCCGATATGGTGGGACAAGATCTGTGGGTGTCGTTCATGCAGCTGCTGCCGTACATTCTGCAGAGCGGGATCCTCCTGCTCTTTGCTGTGTTGTTCTGCTGGGTCTCGGCCGGTTTCTGGACTGCCCTGATGGGCTTCCTGCAGTTGCTGATGGGACGGGATAAATACAGCATTTCAGCTTCGACGGTGGGGGATGAGGCGTTAAATCCCGAACACCGTACCGCGCTGATCATGCCTATCTGCAACGAAGATGTGGATCGCGTTTTTGCAGGGCTTCGTGCGACCTGGGAATCTGTGAAGGCGACCGGCAATGCCGCGCATTTCGACGTTTATATCCTGAGTGACAGCTACAACCCGGATATCTGTGTTGCCGAGCAAAAAGCCTGGATGGAACTGATTGCAGAAGTGCAGGGCGAAGGGCAGATTTTCTATCGTCGCCGTCGCCGTCGTGTGAAGCGTAAAAGCGGTAACATCGACGACTTCTGCCGCCGCTGGGGTAATCAGTACAGCTACATGGTGGTGCTGGATGCGGACTCGGTAATGACGGGTGAGTGTCTGACCGGCCTCGTGCGTCTGATGGAAGCGAACCCGAACGCCGGGATCATTCAGTCATCGCCAAAAGCCTCGGGCATGGACACGCTGTATGCGCGTTGCCAACAGTTTGCTACCCGCGTGTATGGTCCGCTGTTTACCGCAGGGCTTCACTTCTGGCAATTAGGGGAATCCCACTACTGGGGTCATAACGCCATTATCCGTGTGCAGCCGTTTATCGAACACTGTGCGCTGGCACCGCTGCCGGGCGAAGGCTCGTTTGCGGGTTCTATTTTGTCGCATGACTTTGTTGAAGCGGCCCTGATGCGTCGTGCCGGATGGGGGGTGTGGATCGCTTACGATCTGCCGGGTTCTTATGAAGAGCTACCGCCAAACCTGCTGGATGAGTTGAAACGTGACCGCCGCTGGTGCCACGGTAACCTGATGAACTTCCGTCTGTTCCTGGTAAAAGGGATGCATCCGGTTCACCGCGCGGTGTTCCTGACGGGCGTGATGTCTTATCTGTCTGCGCCGCTCTGGTTTATGTTCCTGGCGTTGTCCACGGCTCTGCAGGTGGTTCATGCCCTGACGGAACCGCAGTACTTCCTGCAACCTCGCCAGCTGTTCCCGGTGTGGCCGCAGTGGCGTCCTGAACTGGCGATAGCGCTGTTTGCCTCGACCATGGTTCTGCTGTTCCTGCCAAAGCTGCTCAGCATCATTTTGATCTGGTGCAAAGGCTCGAAGGAGTTCGGCGGTTTCTGCCGCGTGACGCTTTCGCTGCTGCTCGAAGTGCTGTTCTCAGTGCTGCTGGCGCCGGTACGTATGCTGTTCCACACCGTATTTGTGGTGAGCGCGTTCCTGGGCTGGGAAGTGGTCTGGAATTCACCGCAGCGTGACGATGACTCCACCCCGTGGAGCGAAGCGTTTATGCGTCATGGTTCACAAATGTTGCTGGGTCTGGTGTGGGCTGCGGGTATGGCGTGGCTGGATTTACGCTTCCTGTTCTGGCTGGCACCGATTGTGTTCTCGCTGATCCTGTCGCCATTTGTTTCCGTCATTTCCAGCCGTGCCACGATGGGACTGCGTACGAAACGGTGGAAATTATTCCTGATCCCGGAAGAGTATTCACCTCCGCAGGTGCTGGTGGATACCGACAATTACCTGAAGCTCAATCGCAGCCGTACGCTGGAAGATGGCTTTATGCACGCGGTGTTCAACCCGTCGTTTAATGCCCTGGCAACAGCGATGGCAACGGCGCGTCACCGTGCCAGTCAGGTGCTGGAAATTGCCCGTGATCGTCACGTTGAGCAAGCGCTTAACGAAACCCCGGATAAGCTTAACCGCGACCGCCGTCTGGTCTTGCTTAGCGATCCGGTGACGATGTCTCGTCTGCACTATCGCGTGTGGTCTAACCCGGAGCGTTACTCTTCGTGGGTGGAAAACTACAGTAAACTGAAGCTGAATCCGGCGGCTCGTCCGGCCAGATAACAGGCTATAGATCAAAATGCCGGCCTTATGGTCGGCATTTTTTTTGCCCTGTCAGTTATACTCAGCCGGACCAGAACAGGAGATAAATTTGTTTAAAGCCATTGTTGTTGTATTGGCAGCCTGCGCGCTTAGCGGCTGTGGAAGCATTATTAGCCGGGCGGTGCCGGGACAAGGGCACGGAAACCAGTATTATCCCGGCGTACAGTGGGATGTACGCGACAGCGCATGGCGTTACATCACGGTTCTGGATTTGCCTTTTTCTCTGGTCTTTGACACGCTGTTGCTGCCACTCGACGCCAGCCACGGGCCTTACGAATAATAAACTGTCATGCCGTAAACGCGGCTCCCTTTTATGAAAAAAACCGAAGGAAGTAGATTCCTTCGGGTTAATTATTGGAGTCTTAAACGCGTTACAGGAAGTTTATCTGCACATTTGCATTCGCGGCAATCGTACCTGGTGTCGCGCGTTTAGTGTAATCTGCCAGAACCACATCAGCCTGCATGATAATTTGTGCCGTACCAAATTCGTTAATGGTACTGGATGAGGTATGGCCGGTGTTAATGGCTACAACGGGATGCGCGTTGCCTACCTGCTCATAAAACGCAACAGCAACGTTCTCCGCTGCACCTGGTACCATTTGAGTACTCAGCAGCTCATTATTTATGGAGTCGGCAACTCCCAGCACTGTAGCGGAAACCTTGAGATCTTTATGACAACCTGAAATTTCAATCAGATAGAGGTTATCATGTTTGGGGCCATTTTCCACCAGAGAGATATCCTCTGGAGAAATATTATCAAAAGATAAACTGCTGGGTGCGGTAACCACACATGCGCTCAACGGTATAACATTACCGGTGACTTGCATTTCGTAGGTACCCAGCGTGTCGCCTGCATTGACCATCCCTGTGAATCCGATAGCGGCAGCAGTCATTGCAAAAAAGAAAAAGTTTTTTTTCATAGTTAAAGCCCTGAGAATTTTTATAAAGTGAATAGATGTCAATCCTCTGTCCACTATTAGTTGAATATATTACAGGTAGTCGATCTTGAATTGTGCCGTAGAAGAAACCTGGCCAGGTTCAATTTCTTTCGAACCATCTGCTTTAGCCATAGCAACCACCAGTCCTACATTCATATCAGGAATGTCAGTGTCTTTAACAAAAGTCTGAGATGCACCACCAACAGTTAACTGATTGTAATAAGGATAAGTCCAGACGCCTATACCCACATTGGATGCAGAACCCGTTTGAGCATTATTAGCCAGCAGGGTGGAATCAGTGGCGTCAGGCGTACCCTGAAGGCTGAGGGCAAAAGTTGTTTTTTCGGAACCACAGTTTTCAAATACGATGTGCGTTTCGCCGGTAAAAACCGTAGGGGTTTGATCGCTGGTTTTGATCTGAGAATCGACGACATTTTCAAGATCAATAGAAGGCTTGACCGAGACGCTACAGTTTGTACTGTTGACGATGGCACCGGAAATGGTCAGTGGCACAATGTTGTCTGTTGCTGCGTTCGAGACTCCAGGCAGTAATATACTTGCCGCCAGTGATGCTAACAAAATAGACTTATTAAATTTTTTCATACTCTGTTCCTTTGAGTGTGTAAATATCAAACCTTATCCGCCGGATGACGAATAGGATTTGATATTTATTCCACAAGTACCAACTCCCATTCTTTTTTCAACCATAAAGTCAAATTCAGTTTAACGTAGCTAAATGTCTATTCACATCGTAACAGGAGGTTATGGTTGTCCAAAATGACACTACAAGTGATTGTTAAATTAATGACAGGAAAAGCAGGAGGGAGTATTCATGCAGAGAATAGATATTGGCATTTTAAATACGAAAATATAAATAAAGAGAAAAAATATTGCTGAATGGGAAATTAAACAGGGACGATTTATATCCAGGTGTTACGGCATAAATCGTCCTGACGGGAGGATTAAGTGTGATGCAAATTGCCGAACGTTTTCTGCGTGTTAACGCTCATCCCACTCATCCGCTGCGGTTTGTCCCTCTTCAGTATCCAGCGGGGGTTCAAGCTGAAATTCACCTTCATCCCATTCGTGCAGAGTGTTCTCCTCAAGCCATTCCTGGCGCAGTTCGATTTCATCGTAGTCACCGTCGAAAACAGCCTGAGCGCCTTCGCCACTGAGTATTGGCAGACATTCCCCGGCTTCGCCCTCATCGGCGAAGAATTCGGCCTGCCACATAATATCGCCGTCCTGCAGGACATACTTTTGGATATTTAGCTGCTGAATATCCGCATCGTCTTGCTCAACGCCAGCGTTGTCGGCGAGAAACTCTTCACGAGCGGCATCAATAGCTTCTTCCAGCGTGGCATACATAGTCATCGGTGTCTCCCTGTGATTTGCAGTGGTGTTCAGGGAAAGAATAGCTGATTCTCTGATTTTGCAAGTATGAATGCGCTAATAAGTTCTTTCCCGGGAGCATTATTTACGCAATGTTAACCGTGGATCGCGCGAGGCACTACGAGCGGGGCGTGCGGCGCGGGTCATGCTCCACCATGAGTAAATAGCGTTAAACATCACAATGCTTGCCGTCACCAGGAACACGGCGCGAAAACCAAAGCTGGCAGAGATCCCGGCACCGACCAGCGGGCCCGTGACGTTGCCGATATCACGAAACGACTGGTTATAGCTGAATATTCGTCCGGCGATTTGGTTGGTGGAGTTGTAAACCAGAAGCGTCTGCACGGCGGGGAGCAGAGCGCCATCCGCCGCACCGAGTAAAAATCGCAATATACCCAGTTGCCACGGGGTCTGTACGAATGACATCGGAACGAGCAGAAGCACAGAGATCACCAGCGCGGCGATAAGAATTTTCTCCGGACCAATACGATCCCCCAGTTTTCCCAGACGCGGTGCGCTTAACAGCGCTGCGACGCCAGGCACGGAGGCGATCATTCCGCTGATAAATGCGATGTTACTGACGTTCCCCGCCAGATCGCGTACATAGAGCGTGAGAATAGGGGCAATCGAGCCTGTGGCAACCTGAATAATCATGGTCGTCACGAAGAGACTCAGGACCAGCCTGGGAGACTTCAGAGAGCTAATGACCTCGCGAGCGTGCAGCATCTCTTTTTTGGGAACCGGGGTGAATTTTTCACGGATGCAGAACCAGGTGACCAGAAAACAGGCAAAGAGCACGCTGGCGGTGATGAAGAAAACGGGACGCAATCCGTAGCTGTCGGCCATCAGTCCACCCGCCAGCGGCCCTAACAGTGCGCCACTGACCGCACCGGTTGACAATGTCCCGAGCGCCCAGCCACTTTTCTGTCGCGGAATTTGGGTCGCGATAAGCGCGTTGGCGTTAGGCACAAAACCACCTAATAACCCCAGCAGGGCGCGCAAAATCATGAATTGCCAGATATTTTGCGCCAGTCCCATCAGCACCATAATAATCGACATCCCCAGCGCGGAGCGCAGCAGCATGATCTTACGGCCTTTGCG
Organism: Lelliottia sp. CFBP8978; assembly: GCF_034046055.2. Classification (NCBI taxonomy): domain Bacteria; kingdom Pseudomonadati; phylum Pseudomonadota; class Gammaproteobacteria; order Enterobacterales; family Enterobacteriaceae; genus Lelliottia; species Lelliottia sp. CFBP8978. Next base: position 1,690,053 of record NZ_CM188253.1, read on the forward strand.
ATCGGCAAGGCCACCCCAGAAGGGCGAAGCAATGGCTGAGAAAAGAAAGGTGATGCTGAAGACCAGACCCGACCACATATTCAGCGCGCTATGTCCGGTGACGCCGAGATGTTCGACATACAGCGGAAGAAAAGGCATGACCAGGCTGAAACCGGCGCCCGTCAGAAAGCAGCCGATCCAGGCAACCGCGAGGTTACGTTTCCAGTTTATGGGGGCATCTGTGGGTGACATAACCATCCGAAAAACGATAAAAAGAGGTAGTAAGCCTGCTAATTATGCGCCTGCGTTATGATTGCTGCAATGCGGTAAGGCTTTTAAAGCTAAAGGAGGATGCGGCCCTCGGGAGAGCCGCAGGAGAATTAATAGCGCGATGGCACGCCTTCCGGTCGGGTTTTAAAGCGTCGATGCAGCCACATGTACTGTTCTGGCGCGAGCATGATGCATTTTTCCACCACGCCGTTCATCCATCGGGCGGTCGTCTCGGCGTCGTCGAGCGGAGGGGCGCACTCTGGCTCCAGCATCATCAGCTCATAGCCACGACCATCGGGTTTACGACGCGGGACAAAGGGAACCAGCGCCGCTTTGGACATTCGCGCCAGCATCCAGGTCCCGCTGGTCGTCGCCGCGTGCTGTACGGCAAAAAAGGGAACAAAGACGCTGGATTGTTTCCCGTAGTCGTGGTCCGGGGCGTACCAGATCACTTCCCCGTTTTTCAGCGCTCTAATCATGCCCTTGAGATCTTTACGATCGATCATGCTTTTGTTGGAGCGCATACGCCCCCAGGTCTGCAGCAGATCGATAACCGGATTATCATTAGGACGATAGACGCCGATTCCAGGCGCCTGCATCCCAAACATTCGTGCCCCAATCTCAAGCGTAAGAAAATGAATACCAATCAGCAAAACGCCTGTTTTTTGCGCCTGCAAAGTATGCACCGGTTCCATACCGGTACCCGTCACCTCAAACCAGCGTGACATACGCTTATCTGACCAGAACCATGCCATTCCCGTTTCCATCAGACCCATGCCCACAGATTCGAAGTTTTTCCTGATCATCCGCTGGCGCTCTGGCTCGCCCATCTCCGGAAAGCAGAGTTCCAGATTACGCGTGGCGATTTTAACGCGACGCTTCATAAAGCGTTGCGCCAGATGGCCGAGGCCGCATCCTATACGATAAATCAGCGGATAGGGGAGCTGTACCAGCAGCCATAAAAGACCAATGCCGAACCAGGTTGGCCAATGACGAGGGTGGAGCAGCTCCGTAGTAAATTTAGGTAAATGGGTCATGTCTTTCCTGTTTTAACGTCCTTATGTCATCATTCTCGCATTTTTTAAATTCATAACCAAAATGATTAGCCGATATATGGGCGTTTTTGCAGCGGATGTTGCTACTTTATAATTTGGATGAGAGAAATGTAGCGCAAAATGTGGGGATGTAAATTCTCATTGTATGCTATATGATGCCGCGGATTTTCATTCTCTTAACGATTGCAGGAACCGTACACCATGCCAGTGTTACACAACCGCATTTCGAATGAGACGTTAAAAGCACGCATGCTGGCGGAAACCGAACCGCGTGTAACGATCTCATTCTACAAGTATTTTCATATTGCCGAACCTCAGGTCACCCGTGATGCCCTCTATAAAGCGTTTGAAACACTGAATGTGTTCGGACGCGTGTATCTGGCGCATGAAGGGATCAATGCGCAAATTAGCGTGCCAGAAAGCAAAGTGAATGCGCTGCGCGATTTTCTTTATGGCTTTGACCCGGCGCTGAACAATCTGCGTCTCAATATCGCGCTGGATGATGACGGCAAATCCTTCTGGGTGCTGCGCATGAAAGTGCGCGAACGTATCGTCGCTGACGGTATTGACGACCCGTCATTTAACCCGGGCGATGTGGGTGAGTATCTGAAAGCGGCAGAAGTGAACGCCATGCTGGACGATCCGGATGCCGTATTCATTGATATGCGCAATCATTATGAATATGAGGTCGGGCACTTTGAAAATGCCCTGGAAATCCCGGCAGATACCTTCCGTGAACAGCTTCCTAAAGCGGTTGAAATGATGCAGGAACATAAAGATAAAAAAATCGTTATGTACTGTACCGGGGGGATCCGCTGCGAAAAAGCCAGTGCCTGGATGAAACACAGTGGTTTCAATAAGGTCTGGCATATTGAAGGGGGGATTATTGAATACGCCCGCCGTGCGCGTGAGCAAGGGCTGCCGGTTCGCTTTATCGGCAAGAACTTTGTGTTCGATGAGCGTATGGGCGAGCGCATTTCGGAAGATGTGATCGCGAATTGCCATCAGTGTGGTGCGCCCTGTGATACCCACACCAACTGCAAAAATGACGGATGCCATCTGCTGTTCATTCAGTGTCCGGCCTGTGCCGAGAAGTTCAGAGGCTGTTGCAGCGAAGTGTGTAGCGAAGAGAGTGTGCTGCCAGAAGAAGAGCAGCGGCGCCTGCGGGCTGGCCGTGAAAACGGCAATAAAATCTTCAATAAGTCTCGTGGGCGACTGAATACCAAACTGGGGATCCCGGACCCGGAATAATCCGAAAAATCCCGGCCACGTCATATGGCCGGGATTTTCTTATTATGACTTCTGCTGAACGCCTTCCACAGAAATAATCAAGTCCACTTCCTGCGATGCCGGTCCTAAATCGGTGGTGATATTAAAGTCCTTCAGACGAATTTTGCCTTCCGCCTCAAAGCCGGCGCGTTTGCCGCCCCAGGGGTCATCGCCCTGACCGATTAATTTTGCTTCAAGCTTAACGGGTTTGGTCACACCGTTCAGCGTCAGGTTGCCGGTAATATCCAGCGCCTCGCCCTCTTTTTTGACTTCTGTCGATGTGAACGTCGCCTGCGGGAATTTCGCCACGTTCAGGAACTCGGCGCTGCGCAGATGTTTATCACGCTCTGCGTGGTTAGTATCCAGGCTGTTGGTATTAATGGTGACATTCACTTTATCCGCAGCGGGATTTTTTTCATCAAAACTAAACGTGCCGTCGAAATCTTTAAATGTGCCGTACAGCCAGCTGTATCCCAGATGCTGAATGCGGAAATTAACGAAGGCATGCTGACCTTCTTTATCAATTTTATAATCCGCAGCGACGGCAGATCCGGTGGTGAATAACAGCGAACCTAATGCAATACCCAGCAGGTGTTTTTTCATTTTATGCTCCAGAGTCAATGGACGATCGGCCCAGCATGCGCTTGAGCGTATCATCCTTATCGATGAAATGATGTTTAAGGGCCGCGAGGCCATGAAGGACAGATAAAATAACGACGCCCCACGCCAGCCACAGATGTATCTGACCGGCCAGATCAGCCTGTGAACCCGCATCCGCCAACGTGGCGGGAACCTCAAAGAGGCCAAACACGCTGATGGGTTTGCCGTCTGCGGTTGAAATCAAATAGCCGCTGATCAGAATGGCGAAAAGGATCGTATAAAGTGCGATATGAGCGCTGACGGCACTTACACGCGTCAGCGCGCTATGGCTTTCAGGAGCCGGGGGCGGCGGAGAAATATGTCGCCAGACGATGCGGACAACCAGCGCCATCATCAGCAGGATGCCGATGCTTTTATGCAGTTCAGGTGCCTGATGATACCAGCCATCGTAATAGCTCAGTGTGACCATCCACAGACCCAGGCCGAACATAGCATACACCGCGAGAGCAATTAACCAGTGCAGCAGCATGGATATTAATCCATAGCGTGCAGAAGAATTACGCAGTTGCATAAAGATGACCATTCCCAATTAAATTGAGAGGTAAAAATGGCCTGTGAAAAACATTATTGCAACTGATATTTAAGAATAAGGATTATTCATTTTTCTATTTCAATTTTTTTGATTGTGATTCGGTGTTTTGTTTCAGTGTATTCGAGGTTTTTACGGTTTTACTTAGCGTTGTTACTATTTATTGGCATTTTTTATGATTCAAAATATTTGCTGATAAATCAAATAAATCTAAAGTATTGTCAATTATCGTCAGTTTTTCTTGTCAGAAAAATACAATATAAATAACATCAATAATCGCCAGCAAGGACCACAGTAAAATATAGAGCATCAGATGCTCACGTATATTGTTAATGAGATAGTTGAAGACTCTGCGCATTATTATGTCCGGTAAGGCAGGATAAAGGCTCCGCGCGTCCGGAGCCAGAAAGGGCGATTATCCGTTAAAACGGGAGAGCGAGAAGGGGGTAAGATCAAACGGCGGCGTCTTTCCCTGCGCAAACTGTGCGGCGATTTCACCCAGCACCGAAGCAAACTTAAAGCCGTGTCCGCTCAGGCCGGTAATGAGCAACGTGTTGGCATGACCGGGAAGCGTATCAATGATGAAATCTTCGTCAGGAGTATTGTCGTAAGTGCAGGCCGCCCCGTGCAGCAGGCCACCAATACCCGGCAGAATCTGACGTAAAAAGTGAAAGGCTTCTGCCCCATCGCCGGGGTTTGCGCCAAACGGTTTACGGTCATCTGGCGAGGAGATAATTTGTCCACCGTTGTGCTTACCAATCTTAAGCGCGTCTTTTTCTGACGGGAAACTGTAAAACTGGTCACCGTTGGGTAACTCGCCGGTGAACGCCGGGAATTTATTCTGCGTACTGAAACGTCCATCCGCCTGGAACCATGAAAAGACTTTGCGCACCGGCTGAACCGGCAGGTCAGGCATGAGTTTTGTTACCCACGTTCCGGCACTGACCAGCAGGCGAGACGCGGTGAACTGACCCTCCGCCGTATCCACCGTGACGCCATCTTCCTCGTGATGAATGGCGGTGACGGGGCAATTGAAGAGCTGCGCGCAGCCCGCGTGTTCAGCAAGTGAAATCCATGTTTTTATCGCGGTTTCGCAATGCAACACGCCAGAATTTGCTTCAAAGAGACCAATGTAATTATCGGGTACCACAATCTCAGGCCAGCGTTGCATGACCGCGCTGGCATCCAGTCGCTCAACGTTAAGAGCGAACTGCTGCGCGCTATGTTCTACGTTTGCCAGAAATTCGGAGTCGGCTGGGCCAAGATTGACTACGCCGGTGCGCTCAAAAATCCGTTCCTCACTGAGGGCGGCCAGTTCATCCCATAATTCTTGTGCTCTTAACACCAGCGGGACATAGCGCTCACCTTCGCCATAAGCGTGACGAATAAGACGAGTGTCGCCGTGATGACTGCCTTCTGCATGAGGGGGATGATGCGCATCGATCATCAGGACTTTGAGGCCTGCCTGCGTGGCGTAATAACCTGCTGCAGAACCCACGGAGCCGCTTCCTAAAATAATTAAGTCGTATTTCATGAGGATCTCTTAAATCGGGACTTTAGTTTGCAGAGTAATTAAGTTGCAGAGTTGATACAAGCGGGAAATAAATGAGGCACCGCAAGGGTGCCTGTTGAGTGAATGTAGGGCATAAAATTAATGCCGACGATACTCATTTTCCTGGTAGTCGCCAGATTCTATTTTGGCAATACCTGCCTCTAAAATAGAAATAAATTGACGCGCGACATCAGTGGTTAACCACAGTGTCTGTCCAACTTCCGCTTCTTCACGGCTTGGCTGATTCGGGGTCTGGTAGTGCAAACGCAGCATCAGTGCGTCGTAGCTGTCTACGGTACTGATATCCCATCCAACAAGAGGATGGGTCTGGATGACTTCATTATTCTTTTCCATCATAACCCCCGTAATACGTGTGAGAAGACAACGACTGTGAGGTTCAATGCGTGTTTTTCTGAAGCAACTTCAGTATATCAATAAATAAGGGTTATGCAGGGGAAAATAAACAGGCTGCAACACATTTTTCTGCTTTTTAGGATTGTTTGAACAATAAAGCGTCATCTTATTCACGTTTTTTTAAGAAGACAGACAATTATTTTGAACTTAACGGAAAGGGATAAAAAAGCCGGGGCGACCCGGCAAAAAATGACAATGAGGGAGCAATAATTAATCGGTGATAAACCAGTCGTCGGCACTCTCCCAGGTCTCCTGGAGGATTTCGCTTATGCGGTCTTTGTCGTCTTTCGCCGCGCCGAGGACGGAGAGATTGTTAGCGGCCGCGTAACGCACGGTGACGGCACCGCCACGATCGGGAAAACTGTTATTAATACGACGGGATAACTCACCCGCAAGCGCATCCAGTGCGCCAGCAGGCAAGACAGTGGTTTTGGCGATAGTCACTTCAATACGCATAATTGCCCCCTGTGTAATATACTGTTTATTTATACAGTTATATTATGCAACTTACAACAGGGGGAACAAAAAATTAGCGTTTTACCGTCCAGTGTACGGTTTCACCGGCCAGGAACGGGATCAATGTATCATCCGCCAGGGCGATAGATTCTGCTATCTGGCTCTCTTTACGTTCCAGTTCGATGAAGGTTTCATTCACGGGCAGACCGTAGAAACGCGGGCCATTGAGTGAGCAGAAAGCCTCGAAGTGCTCCAGCGCGCCCATCTCTTCAAAGACGGTTGCGTAACTGGCAAGCGCCGTTGGCGCATTGAAACAACCGGCGCATCCGCAGCTGGCTTCTTTACGATGACGCGCATGCGGCGCTGAGTCAGTCCCCAGGAAAGCACGCGTAAACCCGCTGGCGACCAGCTCACGCAGCGCCTGCTGATGGGTATTACGTTTCAGGATCGGCAGGCAGTAGAGGTGCGGACGAACGCCGCCCACCAGCATATGGTTACGGTTAAACATCAGATGCTGCGGGGTGATAGTGGCTGCGAGCCGCTCGTTACCGTCGCGCACATACTCGGCGGCATCTTTAGTCGTAATGTGTTCAAAGACCACCTTCAGACCCGGTAAACGCTGGCGCAGTGGCTCCATCACCGTGTCGATAAATCGGGCTTCGCGGTCAAAAATATCAATCTCAGCATGGGTCACTTCGCCGTGCACCAAAAGCGGCATCCCCAGTTTTTCCATGCGCTCAAGAACCGGCATGATGGCATCAATGCTGGTCACGCCATGACTGGAGTTGGTGGTGGCGTTGGCCGGATAGAGTTTTGCGGCGGTGAAGACGCCTTCGTTAAAGCCGCGTTCGACCTCGTTCGGATCGAGTGAATCGGTCAGGTAGCAGGTCATCAACGGGGTGAAATCATGGCCTGCCGGGATGGCATCAAGAATGCGCTGGCGATAGGCTACAGCGGCTTCAACGGTGGTGACTGGCGGGACCAGGTTAGGCATAACAATCGCGCGGCCATAGATTTCACTGGTGTAAGGGACAACGGTGTTAAGCATATCGCCATCGCGCAGATGGATATGCCAGTCGTCAGGGCGGCGGATTTTCAGAACCTGGGGTTGTGCAGTCATTGATATGCTCCGGCTTATCAGGAATCAGTCATAAGGATGGCTGTTTTTGCCGGACACAAATCATAAGCGTAAACGTTTTCGTTTGCACACATTTCCGTAAAACTATCGTGCAATAAAAAGGACGCCAGCGGCGCCCTTAACGTTAGTCTGTGAACGGGATAATAATTTCACCCGGCTTCACTTCAATACCTTTGGCATATTTCTTCGCTAAGGCTTCACCCTTGCTCTTGTCTTCGCTCAGGACATACGCAGGTTGCTGATTGAAATAGTTACGCAGCGACTGGTTCAGATAGGGCATCAGCGTTTGCAACACCGGTTTCATTTTTTCCGGCGTGACTTGGGCGTCGGTGATCTCCATCTCCTGCAGATAAATCGCCCCTTTCTCCTTATTGAAGACCGGCAGCGCTTTAAGCTTGAGCTTGATGTTGGCTTTCTGGCTGCCAAACAGAGAGTTCATATCCAGCTTTGCATCACCGGACAACACCACTTTGTTTGGCTCTTCGCGGCCAATCTGGCTGACCAGCTGGCTCAATACGATATGGGCATCGGCCACACCCGGCACGCCAATATCTTTTGAAAAGTTATTATGTTTTTCCAGCGCCTGATTAATTTCCTGTTCACTGACGGTGTACTGTGTAAGCTGGTTACAACCCACCAGCAGGCCGCTGATAAGTAATGCAGCAGCAATAATGATTTTATTCATGGGCTTCCTCAACATGATCCCGGCGCTCTGTCCTGAGGCACAAGTATGTCAGGCGGTGAATCCTGAGACCAGCAGAAAAAGCTGATAGTGAAGAGGCGGGAGGCAGCTCCCGCCATGAACGGCACTAAATAGCCTGAGAGGAAAGCAGATTGATTTGCGTTTGCTTCGCCATATTGTCGCGATAGTCAGCCACCCGCGTTGGCCATTGAATTCCGGCCACCAGAGTCAGGTTGCGCAGAAGCGGGAAGAGATGAATGTCATCGTCGGACAGCTCGCCATTCACCGCATTGGGCTTAACGATCAGTTTGTCCAGCGCGCGCAGATCGTCACTGATATTTTTTACCAGGCCCGCCGAGTGGGAGAGGTGCTCGGCAAAATTGCCAATGGCGGCCTCTTTTTTCTCGACGAAATACGCCCGCGCCTGCGGTGTGGCAAATTCATCAAAAGCGCCTTTGGCAAAACGCGGGATAAGCAGGCGGTTAACGTAGCCATTGACCTTACGCAGCCACTCTTCAATGGCCCGGTTTTGTTGACCGGTGAGCAGCGGCGCGCCATCAAGCTTATCAACGTAGTGAACGATATCCATGCTTTCAGGGAGATAGCGACTGTCGTCTTTTTGCAGAATCGGGGCCATTTTCTTGCCGATCATGCGGGTGGGGGTCGCTTCGTCATCGTTGAGCAGCGTGACTAACTCAACCGGGAGATTCTTCAGCCCAAAGATCATCCGGGCTTTCAGGCAGAACGGGCAGTGATCGTAGATATAAAGCTTCACGTTTCTCCTCCATTTGTTGATCGTCAGTCTTCAGTATGGAGGAGAAAAAAGCATCATTCAAATCAAGCGCCTGGTTCAAGCATACCGCGGGTGATCCGTTTCTGGCTAAATTGCCACCACAACGCCAGCAGCGTCATAAAGCCCACCACACCCAGCATCATCCAGGGTAACTCCGGCTGATTGAGCGCTTTTCCTGCATCAAACAGCCAGCCGCCGCCTGCGTATCCGAGCGCACCGCCAAAGGCCAGACCCAAACGGCTAAAGCCCATATAGCTGCCACGAGCCCGAGGATCGGCAAGCCCGGCGCTCAGCGTTTCGCGAGCCGGTTCAGCGATGATTGAGCCAATGTAGAAGGTGCAAATCAGGATAAACAGCTGCTGCAGAGTGCTCACCAGACCAATTGGCATCATGCTGAGGGTCATGAGGAGCAGACCCGCCATCAGGCGATGTTCCAGGCGAAAACGTTTCTCGCTCCAGCGAGCAATAGGGTAGAGCAGCGTGAGCGACAGGCTGGCTTCAATGGCATACATCCATTTGACCGCCGCCGGAGAACCGGCAATATCGTTGACCATGATCGGGAGCATGAGCATGACCTGCACCGCCAGCATGTAATAACCCGTCAGGGTGAGCACGTAAGTCACAAAGCGTTTATCAGCCAGGACCCGACCCAGCCCTTCACGCACGGGCGCTTTCACCGTCGAGAGCTTCCATGCGGGCAGCAGCCAGGCGTTAAACGCCGCGCAGAGGATAAACAGAATCGCGCCGGTCGCGCAGACCAGACGGAAATCGTATTGCAGCAGCCAGCTTCCCAGCAGCGCACCAATCACCGCTCCGGCGCTGTCCTGCATCATTAGTAAGGAGAAAAAGCGACCGCGATGTTGCGGGCGAATCAATTTCACCACCAGCGCGGTGCGCGGGGGATCAAACAGCGTGCCGCCAATCCCGGAGAGGAAACAGGAGAACCACAGCAGCCAGGGATCATGCGCGATCCCCATCGTGGCAAATCCCGCCGCGCGCAGCAGCATGCCGGTGACAATCATCGGTTTTGCCCCAAAGCGATCGGCGATGGCGCCGCCAAAAACGCCCAGTCCTTGCTGCACAAACTGACGCAAGCCCAGCGCAATACCCACCATTAATGCCGCCCAGCCCATTTGATCCACAAAGCGAATGGAGATCAGCGGGAACACGACAAAAAAGCCAAGTACCACCAGCATATTATCGACGAGAAGGAAATATTTACCCAGGTTCCTTGCCTGTGATACGCGGGACATTTTTACTCCAGGGAAATACGCGCCATCCTGCAGGCTGGCTCCGCGTCGGCTGTGTCCCGAATCCCGTTTAACAACGTTTATCGTTGTTGCCGGAGATCGCCGGAACTGCCGCCTGGATGCAACCTGAATGATTTTGTGTAATGAAAGATGAGCACGCTAATATTCTGCGGTGTCGTGGTCTTTTTTCCCACACTGCCAGCGACAATATTTTTTTATCAAAAGGACGCTTTGATTCAGGTTTTTAATCGAATTATGTGAAATCAACGAAAAATGGTATGTCCCTGTTTTCACAGAAAGCACAGGCACAGGTATAGTAAAGCTAACGGGTAGAGCGGAAGTAACGGGAAGGAGTAGAAGAGATGTTTGGCTATCGCAGTAACGTGCCAAAAGTGCGCCTGACAACAGACAGACTGGTCGTTCGTCTGGTGCATGAGCGTGATGCCTGGCGTCTGGCAGATTATTACGCCGAAAATCGCCAGTTTTTAAAGCCCTGGGAACCCGTACGGGATGAAAGCCACTGTTATCCTTCTGGCTGGCAGGCTCGCTTAAGTATGATCGCTGAGTTTCATAAGCAAGGCAGCGCCTTTTATTTCGCGCTGCTGGATCCTGATGAGAAAGAAATTATCGGCATTGCCAACTTCTCCAACGTCGTTCGCGGGTCGTTTCATGCCTGCTATCTCGGCTACTCCATCGGCCAGAAATGGCAGGGGCAAGGGCTGATGTTTGAAGCGCTGACCAGCGCGATTCGTTATATGCAGCGTACTCAGCACATCCACCGCATTATGGCCAACTATATGCCGCACAATCAGCGTAGCGGCGATCTGCTGGCGCGTCTTGGTTTTGAGAAAGAGGGTTACGCCAAAGATTATTTACTGATCGACGGCGAGTGGCGCGACCACGTGCTAACGGCGTTAACCACGAAAGAATGGACCGCAGGTCGTTAAGGAGAAAAAATGAAATATCAGTTAACCGCCCCTGAAGCGCGCGTGATCGGTTGTCTGCTGGAAAAGCAGGTGACCACCCCGGAACAGTATCCGCTTTCAGTCAATGCGGTGACGATGGCCTGTAACCAAAAGACCAACCGCGAGCCGGTGCTCAATCTCAGCGAGCATGAGGTTCAGGAACAACTCGACGCGCTGGTTAAACGCCACTATCTGCGCACCGTCAGCGGATTTGGCAATCGCGTCACCAAGTATGAGCAGCGTTTCTGTAACTCCGAATTTGGCGATTTGAAACTCAGCCCGGCGGAAGTGGCGCTGATCACCACGCTACTGCTGCGAGGGCCGCAGACGCCGGGCGAGTTGCGATCACGCGCTTCACGGATGCATGAATTCAGCGATATGCAGGAGGTGGAGCAGACCCTGGAACGCCTCGCGGCCCGTGAAGATGGCCCGTTTGTCCTGCGCCTGGCGCGCGAGCCGGGCAAACGCGAAAGCCGCTATATGCATCTGTTCAGCGGTGACGTTGAAACACCGCCTGTGGCGATGGAAACTGTCGCTCCGGCGGCGGACGACACGCTGACCGCTCGGGTTGAAGCCCTGGAAAACGAAGTGGCCGAACTTAAACAGCGTCTGGATTCTCTGCTGGCGCATCTGGGAGACTAACGGTGACGAAATTACGTATTGGCGTGGTCGGACTGGGCGGGATTGCGCAAAAAGCCTGGCTACCGGTACTCGGGGCGGCAACCGACTGGACGCTGCAAGGCGCCTGGTCGCCGACCCGCGAAAAAGCCCAGTGCATCTGCGAAACCTGGCGTATCCCGTATGCCGCATCGCTGAGGGATTTAGCCAGTGAATGTGATGCAGTGTTTGTCCACACCTCCACCGCGACGCACTATCAGGTGGTGAGTGAATTACTCAACGCCGGTGTTCACGTCTGCGTCGATAAACCGCTGGCAGAAAACGTGCAGGATGCTGAGCGTCTGATTGACCTGGCGGCGCGTAAAAATCTGACGCTGATGGTCGGTTTTAACCGCCGCTTTGCCCCGCTGTATCAGGATTTGAAAGCGCAACTGGGCGGTGCGGCGTCGCTGCGTATGGATAAACATCGCAGCGACAGTATCGGACCAAACGATTTACGTTTTACGCTGCTGGATGACTATCTGCACGTGGTTGACACTGCGCTGTGGCTCACCAGTGGGTCCGCGCAGCTGAAGAGTGGGGTGCTGCAAACCAACGAGCGGGGCGAAATGGTCTACGCGGAGCACCACTTTGCGATTGATCATCTGCAGGTGACGACCAGCATGCATCGTCGCGCCGGAAGCCAGCGCGAATCGGTCCAGGCCGTGACCGACGGCGCACTCTTTGATGTGACCGATATGCGCGAATGGCGCGAGGAGAAAGGAAGCGGCGTGGTCACTCGTCCGATCCCAGGCTGGCAGAGCACGCTGGAGCAGCGCGGCTTTGCCGGGTGCGCGCGTCATTTCATTGCGTGTGTGCAAAATCAGACGGTTCCTGAAACCGCGGGCGAGCATGCGATTCTGGCGCAGCGTATCGTTGAAAAGCTGTGGCGAGAGGCGATGAGCGAATGAAGACAGTTTAAACCTGTCACATCTGCGGATAGTAATTCGCTTAAATATGGGTAGACTAAGCGCTTCTTTTAACGCCTGCATTGCAGGCGTTTTGCCGTGTGGTTGTGGAAATTCACGTTAATGAACTTATTAAAATCGCTGGCGGCAGTCAGCTCGATGACCATGTTTTCTCGCGTGTTGGGATTTGCGCGCGATGCGATCGTGGCAAGAGTGTTTGGCGCGGGTATGGCAACAGACGCCTTCTTCGTGGCGTTTAAGCTGCCCAACCTGTTGCGCCGCATTTTTGCGGAAGGGGCGTTTTCCCAGGCGTTTGTGCCGATTCTGGCGGAATACAAAAGCAAGCAGGGCGAAGATGCGACCCGGGTATTTGTCTCGTATGTTTCCGGGCTGCTGACCCTGGCGCTGGCCATTGTGACGGTGATCGGGATGCTGGCAGCGCCGTGGGTCATTATGGTGACGGCCCCGGGTTTTGCCGATACGGCGGATAAATTCACCCTCACCACGCAACTTCTGCGCATTACCTTCCCCTATATTCTGTTGATTTCACTGGCTTCGCTGGTGGGGGCGATCCTCAATACCTGGAACCGTTTTTCGGTCCCGGCATTTGCACCGACTTTCCTCAACGTCAGCATGATCGGCTTTGCCCTGTTCGCGGCTCCGCATTTCCATCCGCCGGTGCTGGCGCTGGCCTGGGCGGTTACCGTCGGAGGCGTATTACAGCTGGCTTATCAGCTGCCGCACCTGAAAAAGATCGGCATGCTGGTGCTGCCGCGCATTAATTTCCGTGATGCCGGGGCGATGCGGGTCATCAAGCAGATGGGACCGGCTATTCTTGGTGTCTCCGTCAGCCAGATCTCGCTGATTATCAATACTATCTTCGCCTCGTTCCTGGTTTCGGGCTCGGTCTCGTGGATGTATTACGCCGATCGTCTGATGGAATTTCCGTCCGGTGTTCTGGGCGTGGCGCTGGGGACGATTTTGCTCCCGTCGCTTTCCAGAAGTTTTGCCAGCGGTAACCACGACGAGTATTGCCGTCTGATGGACTGGGGTCTTCGCCTCTGCTTCCTGCTGGCGCTGCCGAGTGCGGTTGCGCTGGGGATTCTGGCAAAGCCATTGACCGTTTCGTTATTCCAGTACGGTAAATTCAGTGCTTTCGATGCGTTGATGACGCAGCGCGCGCTGGTGGCCTATTCGGTGGGTTTGATGGGGTTGATCGTGGTTAAGGTGCTGGCGCCGGGGTTCTATTCCCGCCAGGACATCAAAACGCCGGTCAAAATTGCTATCGTTACGCTGGTCATGACGCAGTTAATGAACCTGGCCTTTATCGGCCCGCTGAAGCATGCTGGTTTGTCTCTGTCGATTGGTTTAGGGGCGTGTCTGAATGCCGGTCTGCTTTACTGGCAGCTGCGTAAGCAGGATATTTTCACGCCGCAGCCGGGCTGGATGCGCTTCCTGATTCGACTGGTGATTGCGGTTCTGGTGATGGCGGCCGCGCTGGTCGGGATGATGTACGTGATGCCGGAGTGGTCGCTCGGCACGATGCCTTATCGTCTGCTGCGCCTGATGGCGGTCGTCGGCGTTGGAATTGTAGCCTACTTTGCCACCCTGGCTGTACTGGGCTTTAAAGTCAAAGAGTTTGCCCGCCGCACGGCGTAAACGCCAAAAGGGGAGTCACCTGATGGTGCTCCCCGTCGTGCATTTAATCGCTATCGCGACTAAATCGAAATCTTCTTCCCGCCGCCGCGCGAACTGGATGTCTGGCCATTTGCGCCATACAGCCCAGGCTCCTGATGAGGTTTCAATACCTCAAGCGCCTGTTGGTTGCGTTCAATCTGTCCTTCTAACAGCCAGCCGTTGTGCTGGTTGAGATCGCGAAGGTGCCGCGTTTTTTCAGTAATGGTCTGCCAGCGCTCAACAATATCGTCATTAGCGCTGGGTCGCGGGTCTTGCTCCGCACGACGCTGCTGTTCCAGATAATCCAGGGTAGCCAGTAGCGAGCTTTTTTCTTCAGTAATACGCTGTAACGCGCTGCCGCTGACATAGCCCGCGGATAGCTGCTGCTGTTCGGCATCCATCACCGTCTTCAGGTCGTTCAGGACAACCGTCATCTGATCCAGTATTTCTGACAGTCGACTCATACGGTTATTTACTCTGAAGGAAGTTCTGTGTTTCCTGAATCAGCGCATCAGCAATTTTGCTGGTGTCCATTTTCAGCTCGCCGTTACGAATCGCGGTTTTCATCGCTTCGACGCGTTCCATATTGATATCGTTAGTACCCGGCTGCATCAGCTTAGACTGCGCATCACTCAACGTGACGCTGGTGCTGTTGGCCGTGGACGATTTTTCCAGACGCGCTTTAAGCGCTGGCGCGTCGTTCGTTTCGCGAGGTTGTACAGTGCTAACCGGCTTAAGGGGCGATGTACGATCAATGCTCATTGTGTTGTCCTCATAGAGGTTCGCGGCGTTGGCGCCTGACATCATCATTTGTTAATGAATTATCGGCAGCCGCCGTGAAATCTTTAAAAAGATTATAGGTTAATCAGAATATTCCCATCAGAACCGACGGTTCCGCTAACCACCTGACCTGAGGACATTCTCACCCGGGCGTTTTGCGCGACGGCAGCATTGTTCAGCGCCTGGCCTTCGCCATTGACGCTAAACCCGTCTCCGTTCGCGATGACCATCACGCGCTGCCCGGCTTTAATGCGCCATGCCTGACGCAACATCGACAGTTGGATTGCTTGTCCTGGTGCCAGATCGCGCAGGCTGACCGAGTCCTGCGCCTGGTTGATATCCAGCATCGTGCGTGGCGGAAGTTGGTCCAGACGACCGCGTTTTAGCGCCACACTCCCGGGCTGTAAAACGCTGCCGCGCGCCACCGGCATGGCGGCGACAACGTAGTTACCGGTCGCCTGTACGGCAACCTGTAAAAATCGTTTCTCGTTATTGCAGCGGGCCAGCACGTTCACGTTGCCCCACAGTTTGCTACTGCCGCTGACGCTGAACGAGGGCTGCTCACAGGAGGGAAGGAGATTGGGCTGCGTGCGGATAGTGACCGAGACTTCATCGCTAAAGCCGGCCAGTCGCTGGGCAAAAAACGCCGTCAGTTGCGCCTCAAGATCCTGTGCCTGCGCAAGGGAGCTAATCAGCAGTATGGTTGCGGCAAGGCCACTTTTGAACGTCAGCATCGCAAATTCCCACGGTTCCTGGAGTTAACAGGATTCTACCCTTCAGGGTTTCTCATCAACGCAACAAATAGCGACGCATTTTGTGCTTATTCCGTCGATAAGGCAGACGGGTTGAGATTTAAGCTACATGCTGAAATTTCGCCATCAGCGGAGGAGACATGCTCGATAAACTCGATGCCGCGTTACGTTTTCAGCAGGAAGCGCTCAATCTGCGCGCCCAGCGGCAGGAGATTCTGGCCGCTAACATCGCGAACGCGGATACCCCAGGGTTTCAGGCGCGCGATATAGATTTTTCCAGTGAGCTTAAAAAAGTGATGGAACGTGGCCGGGCTGAAGGGACGGGTGTCGCCCTTGCGCTGACGTCTGCACGCCATATTCCCGCCCAGGCGATGACTGCGCCGTCTACCGATTTACTTTACCGCATTCCCGATCAGCCATCCCTGGACGGTAACACCGTCGATATGGACCGGGAGCGCACCCAGTTTGCCGATAACAGCCTGAAATATCAGATGGGCTTAACCGTTCTCGGTGGACAGATTAATGGCATGAAGAACGTCCTGCAGGGGGGCAACTAATTTATGGCCTTACTGAACATTTTTGATATCGCCGGTTCAGCACTGACCGCACAGTCCAAGCGTCTGAACGTGGCAGCCAGTAACCTGGCGAACGCCGATAGCGTGACCGGGCCCGACGGCCAGCCCTATCGTGCAAAGCAGGTGGTCTTCCAGGTCGATGCTGCGCCTGGCGCGGCAACCGGCGGCGTGAAAGTCTCCGATGTCATCGAGAGCCAGGCGCCGGACAAACTGGTGTATGAACCCGGCAATCCGCTGGCAGATGCCAATGGCTACGTCAAAATGCCGAACGTCGACGTGGTTGGCGAAATGGTCAACACCATGTCCGCTTCCCGTAGCTACCAGGCGAACGTTGAAGTGCTCAATACCGTTAAGAGCATGATGCTCAAAACGCTCACTCTCGGCCAGTAAAGGAGACACGAATGTCCATTGCCGTCAATGTGAATGACCCGACTAACTCCGGCGTCAGTAGCGCCGGTAGCGTCAAAAGTTCCAGCTCACTGACAGGTAACAGCGCTGCCGATTTACAGGGCAGCTTTTTGACGTTGTTGGTGGCGCAGCTCAAAAACCAGGACCCGACCAACCCGATGCAAAACAACGAACTGACCACGCAGCTTGCGCAGATCAGTACCGTTAGCGGCATTGAAAAGCTCAATACCACGCTGGGTTCAGTCTCTGGCCAAATCGACAACAGTCAGTCTTTGCAGGCTGCCAATTTGATCGGTCATGGCGTCATGATCCCAGGCACTACCATCCTGGCGGGAACCAGCACCACCGAAGGTTCCAGCACCACCACGACCACGCCTTTTGGCGTTGAGTTGCAGCAACCGGCGGATAAAGTCACCGCCACTATCACCAACAAAGATGGCGTCGTCGTGCGCACTATCGACATTGGTGAGCTGAAAGCGGGTGTGCATACCTTTACCTGGGATGGCAGCCTGACTGATGGCACTACGGCGCCTAACGGTTCTTATAAAGTCGCGATTTCCGCCAGCAATGGGACGACTCAGCTGGTGGCGCAGCCGCTGCAATTCGCTCTCGTTCAGGGCGTTATTCGCGGTGCTGGCGGTAACACGCTGGATTTGGGTACTTCCGGTACCACCACGCTCGACGAAGTTCGGCAGATTATCTAAGCCTTAACACTTATCAGGAGTAAGTCATGGCCTTTTCTCAAGCGGTCAGCGGCCTGAATGCTGCGGCCACCAACCTGGATGTCATTGGCAACAACATCGCCAACTCCGCGACCTACGGTTTTAAATCCGGTACCGCTTCTTTTGCCGATATGTTTGCCGGTTCTAAAGTGGGTCTGGGCGTGAAAGTTGCGGGTATCACCCAGGATTTCACCGACGGGACCACCACCAATACCGGTCGTGGCCTGGATGTGGCCATTAGCCAGAACGGGTTCTTCCGTATGGTTGATGAAAACGGCTCTGTATTTTACAGCCGTAACGGTCAGTTTAAGCTCGACGAAAACCGTAACCTGGTCAACATGCAGGGTCTGCAACTGACCGGCTACCCGGTTGCGGGTTCTCCTCCAACCGTTCAGACCGGTGCGAACCCTCAGGCGATCTCTATTCCGAACACGTTGATGGGAGCAAAGTCCACCACCACGGCGACTCAGCAGATCAACCTGAACTCAACGGATACCGCACCAACGACGGCGTTTGATGCAACTAATTCAGACACCTACAACAAAAAAGGGACCGTCACCGTCTTTGACAGCCAGGGTAATGCGCACAACATGAACCTGTACTACGTCAAAGATGCGACGCCAGCGAACAGCTGGAAAGTCTATGCCCAGGACGCGAGCGTTGCAGGTAGCACAGCCTCTCTGGCGACGACGCTGACCTTTAACGCCAGCGGCGTTCTGACCGGTGGCGGCGAAGTTGATATCACCACCGCGACCATGCCGGGCGCGACACCAGCCACCTTCGCGATGAGTTTTGCCAACTCGATGCAGCAGAACACTGGTGCTAACAACATCGTGGCGACTAACCAGAACGGCTACAAGCCGGGCGACCTGGTGAGCTACCAGATCAACGATGACGGCACCGTTGTAGGTAACTACTCCAACGAACAAACTCAGGTTCTGGGTCAGATCGTGCTGGCAAACTTTGCTAACAACGAAGGTCTGAAATCTGAAGGCGATAACGTCTGGACGGCAACGCAATCTTCTGGCGTGGCGCTGCTGGGAACGGCGGGCTCAGGTAACTTCGGTACGCTGACCAACGGCGCACTTGAAGCCTCCAACGTCGATCTGAGTAAAGAGCTGGTGAACATGATTGTCGCGCAACGTAACTATCAGTCGAATGCGCAGACCATCAAAACCCAGGATCAGATCCTTAATACGCTGGTCAACCTGCGTTAATCGTCTAACGGGATGATGTCATGGATCACGCAATATATACGGCGATGGGCGCAGCCAGCCAGACGATGAATCAGCAGGCCGTTACCGCCAGTAACCTGGCGAATGCCTCGACGCCGGGTTTTCGCGCGCAGCTGAATGCGCTGCGTGCCGTACCGGTGGAAGGGCAGTCGTTGCCTACGCGTACGCTGGTCATCGCGTCGACGCCGGGTGCCGACATGACGCCGGGTCAGATGGATTACACCTCCCGTCCGCTGGACGTTGCGCTTCAGCAGGATGGTTGGCTGGCCGTACAAACGGCGAATGGCTCGGAAGGCTATACCCGCAACGGTAACATTCAGGTCGATTCAACGGGCCAGATGACCATTCAGGGACATCCGGTGATTGGCGAAGCGGGTCCGATTACGGTACCGGAAGGTTCGGAAATCACTATCGCGGCAGACGGGACGATTTCGGCCCTGAACCCGGGTGACCCGGCGAACACCATCGCCCCCGTCGGAAGACTGAAGCTGGTCAAAGCCGAAGGCAATGAAGTGACGCGCGGTGATGACGGTTTATTCCGTCTGAACCAGGCAGCACTGGCGACACGTGGCCCGACCTTACAGGCCGACCCGAGCATTCGCGTGATGTCCGGCGTGCTGGAAGGCAGTAACGTCAAACCGGTTGAAGCGATGACCGATATGATTGCCAGCGCGCGACGTTTCGAAATGCAAATGAAGGTTATCACCAGCGTTGATGAAAACGCCGGACGTGCTAACCAACTGCTGTCTATGACTTAACAGGATTTCTTATGATCAGCTCTTTATGGATCGCGAAAACGGGTCTTGACGCACAGCAAACCAATATGGATGTCATCGCCAACAACCTGGCGAACGTCAGCACCAATGGTTTCAAACGTCAGCGTGCCGTGTTCGAAGATTTGCTTTATCAAACCATTCGTCAGCCGGGCGCGCAGTCGTCCGAGCAGACCACGTTGCCGTCAGGCCTGCAGATTGGTACGGGCGTGCGTCCGGTTGCGACTGAACGTCTGCACAGCCAGGGCAACCTGTCACAGACCAACAACAGCAAAGACGTGGCAATCAAAGGCCAGGGTTTCTTCCAGGTGCAGCTGCCTGACGGGACCTCGGCCTATACCCGCGATGGTTCTTTCCAGGTGGATCAGAACGGTCAGCTGGTGACCGCCGGTGGTTTCCAGGTTCAGCCTGCCATCACTATTCCGGCGAATGCCCTGAGCATTACGATCGGACGTGACGGCGTGGTGAGTGTGACCCAGCAGGGGCAGGCCGCGCCTGTTCAGGTAGGGCAGCTTAACCTGACGACGTTCATGAACGATACCGGGCTGGAAAGTATCGGTGAGAATCTTTACACCGAAACGCAGTCCTCCGGTGCGCCGAATGAGAGCACGCCTGGCCTGAACGGCTCCGGTTTGCTGTACCAGGGTTATGTAGAAACGTCTAACGTCAACGTGGCGGAAGAACTGGTGAACATGATCCAGGTCCAGCGCGCGTATGAAATTAACAGCAAAGCAGTGTCGACGACCGACCAGATGCTGCAAAAACTGACGCAACTCTAAGGTGTAGTCCGGTGCGGCAAGCGTCGCACCGGCTCCCTGTTTTCGAAGATGAAGGCAATGCAAAAAAACGCGGCGTTTCGTTATCCAATTCTGACTGTTCTGGCCGTGACCCTCAGCGGTTGTGCCTTGATTCCGTCAAAACCTTTGGTTCAGGGTGCGACTTCCGCCCAACCCGTTCCCGGCCCCACGCCGGTGGTGAACGGCTCCATTTTCCAGAGCGCGCAGCCGATTAATTACGGTTATCAGCCGCTGTTCGAAGACCGTCGACCGCGTAATGTCGGCGATACCCTGACCATCGCGCTGCAGGAAAACGTCAGTGCGAGCAAAAGTTCCTCGGCGAACGCCAGCCGCGACGGCAAAACTAACTTTGGCTTCGATACGGTTCCGCGCTATCTGCAGGGCCTGTTCGGCAATGCCCGTGCTGATGTGGATGCCTCTGGCGGCAACAGCTTTAATGGCAAAGGCGGCGCCAATGCCAGCAACACCTTCAGCGGTACGCTGACGGTAACAGTTGACCAGGTTCTGGTGAACGGCAATTTACATGTGGTGGGTGAAAAACAGATCGCCATTAACCAGGGCACTGAATTCATTCGCTTCTCAGGTGTGGTTAACCCGCGCACCATCAGTGGCACCAACACCGTACCGTCCACCCAGGTGGCGGATGCGCGCATTGAGTACGTCGGTAACGGCTACATCAACGAAGCGCAGAATATGGGCTGGCTGCAACGCTTCTTCCTTAATTTATCGCCGATGTAAGCGAGGTGACCTATGTTTAAATCCCTCTTCGCAATGGTGTTGGTCCTGGTGGCGACATATGCCCAGGCTGACCGCATTCGCGATCTCACCAGTGTACAGGGCGTACGTGAAAACTCATTGATTGGCTATGGCCTCGTGGTCGGTCTGGACGGGACGGGCGACCAGACCACCCAGACGCCGTTTACCACGCAGAGTTTGAACAACATGCTGTCCCAGCTCGGTATTACCGTACCGACGGGCACTAACATGCAGCTGAAAAACGTGGCGGCGGTCATGATTACCGCGTCGTACCCGGCCTTTGCCCGTCAGGGGCAGACCATCGACGTGGTGGTTTCCTCTATGGGTAACGCCAAAAGTCTGCGCGGCGGGACGCTGCTGATGACTCCGTTAAAAGGGGTGGACAGCCAGGTATATGCGCTGGCGCAGGGTAACATTCTGGTTGGTGGTGCTGGCGCATCGGCGGGCGGAAGCAGCGTGCAGGTGAACCAGCTGAACGGTGGGCGTATCACCAATGGCGCGATCATCGAACGTGAACTGCCGACGCAGTTCGGTGCCGGGAACACCATCAATCTGCAGCTGAATAATGATGACTTCACGATGGCGCAGCAGATTGCCGATACCATCAACCGCAGCCGTGGGTTTGGTAGCGCAACGGCGCTGGATGCTCGCACGGTACAGATCAGAACATCCACCGGCAGTAGCAACCAGGTGCGCATGCTGGCGGATATCCAGAATATGGAAGTCAACGTTCCGCTTCAGGACGCCAAAGTCATTATCAACTCCCGTACGGGGTCAGTGGTGATGAACCGCGAAGTGACGCTGGATAGCTGCGCGGTGGCGCAGGGCAACCTTTCCATCAGCGTGAATCGCTCGGCGAACGTCAGCCAGCCGGATACGCCATTTGGTGGCGGTCAGACGGTTGTGACGCCGCAAACGCAGATTGATCTTCGCCAGAGCGGGGGCTCGCTGCAAAGCGTGCGCTCCAGCGCCAATCTGAACAACGTGGTGCGTGCGCTGAATGCGTTGGGCGCGACGCCGATGGATCTGATGTCGATTCTGCAATCCATGCAAAGTGCGGGCTGTCTGCGCGCCAAACTGGAAATCATCTAATGCTGGGTGATAGCAAACTGATGGCGGGAGCGGCCTGGGATGCCCAGTCGCTCAACGAACTGAAAACCAAAGCGGGGCAAGATCCGGCGGCAAACCTGCGCCCGGTCGCCCGCCAGGTCGAAGGGATGTTTGTGCAGATGATGCTGAAAAGCATGCGAGAGGCGCTGCCGAAAGACGGTATGTTCAGCAGCGATTCGACGCGACTCTACACCAGCATGTATGACCAGCAGATTGCCCAGCAGATGACCTCCGGTAAAGGGCTTGGCCTTGCGGATATGATCGTCAAACAGATGCAGGCGGCGCAGGGCATATCGCCTGACGAGCAACCGCAACAGGTGCCGATGAAGTTTGACCTTGAAACGGTGACCAGTTATCAGAATCAGGCGCTGACGCAGATGGTGCGTAAAGCGATGCCGAAGCCCGCGGAAAGCAGCGCCGAGCCGTTATCCGGCGACAGCAAAGACTTCCTCGCGCAACTGTCGCTCCCGGCGCGTCTGGCCAGTGAGCAAAGCGGCGTTCCCCATCATCTTATTCTGGCCCAGGCGGCGCTGGAGTCAGGGTGGGGGCAGCGCCAGATTCGTCGTGAAAACGGCGAGCCGAGCTTTAACATTTTTGGCGTTAAGGCCTCATCAGGCTGGAAAGGGCCAACCACCGAAATCACCACCACAGAGTATGAAAACGGCGCGGCTGTGAAGGTTAAAGCCAAATTCCGTGTTTACAGCTCTTATCTGGAAGCGCTTTCCGATTACGTTGGGCTGCTGAGTCGAAATCCGCGCTATACGGCGGTGACACAGGCGGCCACGGCAGAGCAGGGTGCACAGGCATTGCAGAACGCCGGCTACGCTACCGACCCGCAATATGCCCGCAAACTGACCAGCATGATCCAGCAACTGAAAGCGATGGGCGAGAAAGTGAGTAAAGCCTACAGCACCGATCTCGAAAATCTGTTCTAAAGCCTCAAGTTTGTGCGGGCGGTGTCGATAATCTTCATCAGGACTCGTGTCTGAAAGTTTAAAAGGAACCTCAATGTCCAGTTTGATTAACAGCGCCATGAGTGGCCTCGGTGCGGCTCAGGCAGCACTGAATACCGTCAGTAACAACATTTCCAGTTATAACGTGGCCGGTTACACCCGCCAGACCACGGTGCTGGGTGCATCGAACAGTACGTTGACAGGTGGCGGTTGGGTCGGCAATGGTGTGTATGTCTCAGGTGTGCAGCGTGAGTATGATGCGTTTATCACTAACCAGCTGCGTGCCGCGCAGAACCAGAGCAGTGGGCTGACCACACGCTATCAGCAAATGTCTAAGATTGACGATGTGTTGTCTGATACCACCAACTCCCTTTCCACCACTTTGCAGGGTTTCTTCACCAGCCTGCAAACCCTGGTGAGTAATGCCGAAGATCCGGCTGCGCGTCAGACCGTGCTTGGCAAGGCGGACGGACTGGTTAACCAGTTTAAGACCACCGATCAGTACCTTCGCGATCAGGATAAGCAGGTGAATACCGCTATCGCCACAAGCGTTGATCAGATCAACAACTATGCGAAGCAAATTGCGAACCTTAACGATCAGATCTCTCGTCTGACCGGCGTTGGTGCGGGCTCTTCCCCTAACAATCTGCTTGACCAGCGCGATCAGCTGGTGAGCGAACTGAATCAGATCGTCGGTGTGGAAGTCGCTGTTCAGGATAGTGGCACGTACAACGTGTCGTTTGGTAATGGCTATAGCCTGGTTCAGGGCAGCAACGCCAATCAATTAGCAGCCGTACCGTCAAGCGCGGATCCTTCACGCACGACGGTCGCGTATGTCGATGGGATCGCCGGCAAGGTTGAAATTCCTGAGAAACTGCTGAATACCGGTTCATTAGGCGGCTTGCTGACTTTCCGTGCCGAGGATCTGGACAAAGCTCGCAACACGCTCAACCAGCTTGCACTCTCTTTTGCTGATGCGATGAACCAACAGCACGCGAAAGGGTTTGATGCTAACGGTGACGCGGGCGGTAAGCTGTTTGATATCGGCACGCCTGCGGTGACGGGGAATGGTAAAAACAGCGTTCCCGGTGCCACAATGACGGCAACGGTAACCGATAGTTCAAAGGTACAGGCGACCGACTATAACTTTGAATTTAACGGCACTGACTGGACTATCACCCGTACCTCCGACAAAACCTCATTTACAGCGACGCCTGACGCCAGCGGCAACATGACCTTTGATGGTTTAACCGTCAATGTGAGCGGTACTGCGGTGCCTAAAGACAAATTCACCGTGAAGCCGGTCGTTGACGCCATCGTCAATATGGATCTGCTGATCAGCGACGAATCCAAACTGGCAATGGCCGGTTCGGCGACGGGGGGGGAAAGCGATAACGTCAACGGTAAGGCGATGGTGGCTTTGCAAAACAGCAAAGTGGTGGGGGGCAATAAGACCTTCAACGATTCCTATGCCGCGCTGGTCAGTACCGTGGGTAGCAGCACGGCTTCGCTGAAAACCAGCGTAGCGACGAAAGATAACGTGGTCACGCAGCTGAGCAATCAGCAGCAGTCTATCTCCGGCGTTAACCTCGATGAAGAGTACGGTAATCTGCAACGTTTCCAGCAATATTACCTCGCTAACGCGCAGGTGCTGCAAACCGCCAGCACGCTTTTCGATGCGTTAATTAATATTCGCTAAGGCTGAGGTGAACGATGCGTATTAGCACCCAAATGATGTACCAGCAGAACATGCGCGGGATCACCGATTCCCAAAGCAAATGGCTGGCTTATGGCGAACAAATGTCCACTGGCAAGCGGGTGAATCGCCCGTCTGACGACCCGATTGCAGCGTCACAGGCGGTCGTGCTGTCCCAGGCCCAGTCACAGAACAGCCAGTTTGCCCTGGCGCGTACTTTTGCCACGCAGAAAGTGGCCCTGGAAGATAACGTTTTAAACCAGGTCAATACCGCGATTACCAGTGCGCAGGAAAAACTGGTCTACGCCGCTAACGGCACGCTAAGCGATGACGATCGTCTCTCTTTGTCGACTGATTTACAGGGGATTCGCGATCAGCTGATGAACCTGGCGAACTCTACCGACGGCAATGGGCGGTTTATTTTTGCGGGTTATAAAACCGAATCAGCGCCGTTTGACTCGGTTACCGGTGTTTATTCCGGCGGTGATGATCCCATCTCGCAGCAGGTTGACTCCGCCCGAAACATGAATGTCAGTCATACCGGTAAGCAGATTTTTGAAAGTATTACCAGCAACGCGCAAGAGTTACCGGGCGGAGGTTATGGTGATACCAATATGTTCAAAATTCTGGATAACGTGATTGCAGCGCTGAAGGTGCCTGTTGACAATGATTCTGCTGCGGCTGAAGTCCAGAATCAGGCGATTGCGGCGTCTAACGTGGGCATTAAGAATACACAGAATAACGTTTTGACCGTCCTGGCCGATGTCGGTACCAAATTAAACGAACTCGATAAGCTCGATGCGCTTGGCGACGATCGTGCGCTGGGCCAAACCAGCCAGATGAGCAACCTGGTAGATGTTGACTGGAACGCGGCCATTTCGTCTTACACCATGCAGCAGGCAGCGCTTCAGGCGTCTTACAAAGCGTTCAGCGATATGCAGGGCATGTCTCTGTTCCAGCTTAACAGATAACATTTGACCTCTTAGAACATGTCTTGAAACTGGATATGTTTTGTCTGCCCAACCCGGGGCTCCGGATTGGGCTTTTTTTTTAGCCGTTTTGAGCCTGTGTGGACGTTATTCCTGCACGGTCGAACACTCTAATCAGCAGAGCGATCCCTCCGCATACTGTCGCCAGCGCCACCACGCCGCTCCAGCCTGTCAGTGCATACACTTTGCTGCCGATCGCAGAGCCAAGCGCCATACCCACAAAGATCACGGTAAACAGTAATGCATTGAGGCGACCGCGAGCCTGAGGCTCAAGGCTATACACCAGGTTTTGATGCGCGACCAGGCTGGACTGGAGGCCGAGATCAAAACCTACCGCCGAGAGTGCAATCAGGATTAACTGTCCGTGTGTGCCCAGCGCAGGCATGAGAAACATCAGCGCGAACGAAGCCGTTACCAGGGCCGCACCCAGCTGTGTCACTTTACCTGCGCCGAGCTTATCGGCTAATCCACCCGCCAGAGGCGCCGCCAGTGCGCCTGCGGCTCCCGCGATACCGAATCCGCCCGCCACGGCGCTGCCGAGGTGATAGCGCTCAAACAACATCACGGCCAGCGTGGACCAGAACGCGCTAAACGAAATCGAAAGAAAGCCTTGTGCCAGCGCGGCGCGGCGCAGAGCCGGATAGCGGATCCACAGATGTGCCATCGAACGCATCAGGGCTGGATAGCTCAGGGTGGACGGAATCGCAAAGCGCGGTAATACGGCCCACATCACCACGCCGATAAACGCGATACTGGCGGCGGCGAGTTGATACATCACCCGCCAGCCGAAAGCGTCGCCCACGACACCGCTAACGGTACGAGAGAGCAGGATCCCCAACAGCAGTCCGGTCATCACCGTTCCAACCGTTTTCCCCTGCTGGCCTTGCGGCGCCAGGATAGCGGCGGCCGGAACGATATCTTGCGCCATGGTGGCCGCCATGCCGATCAGCAGACTCGCCAGCAGCAGCGAGTGCAGTCCAGCGGTCAGGCTACACATCAGCAAAAAGAGAGACAGAGCCGCGCTTTTAACGAGTATCAATAACCGGCGGTCGTAGCGATCGCCCAGCGGGAGCAGGAACAGGATCCCCAGCGCATATCCCGCCTGAGTCAGCGTGGGAACCAGGCCCATTCCTTCGATGCTCAGATGGAGGTTGGTGCCCATTAACGGTAAGAGCGGCTGTGCATAGTAGATTGATGCGACGCTAAGACCTGCGCCAATAGCCAGGATGAAAATGACCCAGCGGCTAACGGTCGGGGTTGCGATTGGTGTGTTCATCAGAGAGACCTCATTTATGGAGTAAGCGCATTTTTCCCTTTTCGCTCTTGAGGTGGTAGTCAGCCGGGTGGTAAAACAGCTATACGCATAACGTATAGCAAGGGCGAAAATGAAGCGAAATGAGCGTATAGACAGAGTGGAGCTGATGCGGACATTTGTGCGTATCGTTGATTCAGGCTCGCTCTCTGCGGCGGCCAGACAGCTGGGGACCACTCAGGCGACCGTCAGCCGTCGGCTCCAGTCTCTGGAAACGCTGCTTGGCGTTAAGCTTCTGCTTCGCACCACGCATGCCACGAAATTAACTGACGATGGGGAGCGCTGTTATCAGCACGCCCGGCGCGTCATTGACAGCTGGCTGGCACTTGAGGATGAGGTGGGGCAGGCTGAAGACGAACCGGTTGGTATCCTGCGGGTACGCGCACCGCATGCTTTTGGTCAGGAGCAGCTTCTTACACCGTTGACCCAATTTTTGCAGCGCTATCCGCAGGTCAGCGTTGAGTGGATGCTAAACGACAGATCGGCCGATTTCCTCAGTGATAACATTGACTGCGCGATCCGAGTGGGCGCAGAGATAGACCCAGCCACTGTTTCGGTGCTGTTGGCCGAAGTTCCGCGAAGTGTTGTGGCTTCTCCGGCACTGCTGGCGCGATATCCGCTGCCTGTAAAACCAGAGGATCTTGGGGCGATGCCGTGGATTGCGCTCAGCTCTTTCTATCGCCAGCATATTGAACTGTATGACGGGGGATCGCCTCAGCCGGTTCGGGTGGCTATTTCACCGCGTCTCAGCACGGACAGTCTGTATGTGGCACGTAATACTGCGGTGAGCGGGCTCGGTGTGGCGGTGGTGTCGAGTTGGGCGGTCGAAGAGGATATCCGTCAGGGCAGACTGGTTCATCTTTTGCCTGAATGGCAACCGTTAGCGCTCCCGGTGCATCTGGTTTATCCCTGGTCGCGCTATCAACCGGCGCGTTTGAGGTACTTTCTCGAACTGATGCGTGAGGTGATGCCACAGATGGCGGGAATGCGAAAACACATTTCATAACTGCATCGTAATAAAAAAGCCGACCATCAGGTCGGCTTTTTGTTATGGCTTTTGCTTACTCAACAGGATGCGGGCGAGTTGCTGGTGCCGTTGCCTGATGCGTGGCGCTGTGACCACCTGCAGAACCTTTACCTTCGAAACCGAACGCAGGGCGCACCCACTCGCTTTGACGTGGCGCTTCTGGCACGTATTCCGGCGCAGGCGCACGCGTCATCGGGGCGGTAGCGTGGTGGTTTTCCGCGACGGTGACGACGACAGGCTGAGGTTTCACTTGCGCTGCGGGTTGTTCAACTACCACTGGCGCAGGCTGCTCCACTTCCACTTCGTCAACCACGGCTTCTTCTGCCACCGCTGCTTCAACGGATGCTGCGGGTTCAGCTTCTTCAGCAATCTGTTCTGCAACCACGGTATCTTCCTGAGCGATAACCTGAGGTTGAGCATCTACCGGGGCTGCAATCACTTCCGGATGCGTGGTGTCGACTTCGGCGGTTTCAACAACCTGTGGCTCTGCAACCCCATTTTGCACTTCTTCCACTACGACGGCAGCGGCTTCGGTTACTTCAACTGGGGCAGCCACGATTGGCTCAACGGTTTCTTCAACAGCGACATTTTGCTCTTCGAACTGCTGTTCCTGCACACGGGCGACAGGGTAGCGGATCCAGACTTTACCGGATGCCATCTCTGGTGACGCGCAGGCTACGGTCAGCGGCATTGGAGACTGGGTTGGGTAACGCTCGTCACGGTAACGACGACGACGCTGTCCACTTACGCGCAGGTGGCGTGGTGAACGACGTGAGCGACGTGGCATACCGTTGTTATCACGTGCATCGCCCGATTCGTCATGCTCTGCTACCGCTTCAACGACTGCTGGCAGATCGAGTTTAGCAAGTTGCGTATTCTGAGTGGCTTCAACAACCGGCTCAGCGGCTACCGTAGTGACTTCAGCTTGTTCAGATTCGAAGCGAACTTTCTGCGACAGCTGGCGCTGCTTACGGCGTGGCATCACCTGAACGCGTTCTTCCTGCTCAGTTTCCTGTTCAGTCGGAGCTTCGCTGGCGGTATTAACGACCTTCGCTTCCTGCTGTGCCTGACGTTTATCATCATTGCGACGGCGGTTGCGTTCGCGGCGTGGCTGCTGCTGATCGTCACGCTGTCTGGTTTTTTCAGACTCATCGCCTGCCTGCTGGCGAATTTCACGATCTTCCACATTTTGCTGCGGTTTTTCGCGACGGTTGCGACGATTATCTTCGCGCGGTTCACGACCTTCGTTGTTGTCTGAACGGTTATCACGATTATCACGATTATCGCGGTTATCACGATTGTCGCGACGGTCACGGTCATTGCGATCGCGGCGATTGTTCTGACGCTTACGACGATCCTGAGGACGCTCTTGTTTCTCTTCCTTCGGTGCAACTGTTGGCTGCTCCGGCTGAGGTTCTTCGCCCGCAAACATTTTCTTCAGCGCGCTGAAGAAGCGACCCAGCAGGCCGGGTTGTGCAGCGTTAGGGCTGGTTTCAACGGCAGGTTTCTGCGCTGCGGCTTTAGCCGGGGCTTTTTCCTGGGCTGGAGCCGGTGGCGCTTCAGGCATGATGAAGGTCGCCAGTGCCGGTTGTTCAGGCAACTTACGCTCAGCAGGTTCTGCATCGGACGGCATGGCCATCTCTTCTTCATGCAGTTTCGGCAACAGATAGCTCAGGGTAGAGGTCTCTTCACCTTTGCGTACACGCAGTACAGAGTAGTGCGGAGTTTGCATCTGATCGTTAGGGACGATAATGCAACGCACACCGCCCTGACGCGTTTCCACGGCGCTTACCGCTTCACGTTTTTCGTTCAGCAGGTAGGAGGCGATAGGAACCGGTACAATCGCGTGAACTTCTTTGGTGTTCTCTTTCAGCGCTTCTTCTTCAATCAGACGCAGAATAGAGAGGGACAGGGACTCGTTGTCGCGCACGGTGCCGGTACCGCTACAACGCGGGCAGACGTGGTGGCTCGACTCGCCCAAAGAAGGACTGAGACGCTGACGAGACATTTCCAGCAGACCGAAGCGAGAAATGTGGCTGATCTGGATGCGCGCACGATCCTGACGAACAGCTTCACGCAGACGGTTTTCTACGGCGCGCTGATGACGAACCGGGGTCATGTCGATAAAGTCGATAACGATCAGACCACCCAGGTCGCGCAGACGAAGTTGACGGGCAATTTCATCGGCTGCTTCGAGGTTGGTGTTGAAAGCGGTTTCTTCGATATCGCCGCCGCGCGTCGCACGTGCGGAGTTGATGTCGATCGCGGTCAGCGCTTCGGTAGAGTCGATAACGATGGAGCCACCGGATGGAAGACGCACTTCACGCTGGAAGGCAGATTCAATCTGGGATTCAATTTGATAATGACTGAACAGCGGGATTTCGCCGGTGTACAGTTTGATTTTACTGGTGAAATCCGGACGACCCAGGGCTGCGATATGCTGGCGAGCCAGCTCGAGCACTTTCGGGTTATCAATCAGAATTTCGCCAATGTCCTGACGCAGGTAGTCGCGGAAAGCACGGACAATAACGTTACTTTCCTGGTGAATCAGGAACGGAGCAGGGCGGTTTTCTGCTGCTTTCTGGATAGCTTCCCAGTGCTTCAGACGGAACCCTAAGTCCCACTGCAGGGCTTCGGCAGATTTGCCTACGCCTGCGGTACGAACGATAAGGCCCATGCCATCTGGCAGTTCGAGGCTGGCCAGCGCTTCTTTCAGCTCGGTACGGTCGTCGCCTTCGATACGGCGAGAGATGCCACCCGCACGCGGGTTGTTTGGCATCAGTACCAGATAGCTACCCGCCAGGCTGATAAAGGTTGTCAGCGCTGCACCTTTGTTGCCGCGTTCTTCTTTATCAATCTGAACAATGACTTCCTGGCCTTCGCGCAGCACATCTTTGATGTTTGGACGACCATGGGAGTTGTAATTGGCGGGGAAATATTCGCGGGCAATTTCTTTAAGAGGAAGGAAACCGTGACGCTCAGCACCGTAATCGACGAAAGCGGCCTCAAGACTCGGTTCAATGCGGGTGATTTTGCCTTTGTAAATGTTCGCTTTTTTCTGTTCGTGTCCAGGACTTTCGATATCCAGATCGTACAGGCGCTGCCCATCCACAAGGGCGACACGCAACTCTTCTTGCTGAGTTGCGTTGATTAACATTCTTTTCATCGTAACTTACTCATTATTCTTACATTGACGACTAAGCTGCGGGCAAGGTAATGCCTTTCCGGGGTATGAACCGATGGCCTCGTGACTATTCACGTCGCCAACCTCACGGTTGTCGCTCGTTTAAGAGGCGCAAAGTGTCGGTTGCCTGTATTTCATACGGAAAAACAGCGCAATTATCAGGGGAACAGCCTGGGAAAACTCTCCAGAGAAGATTCCATTTACCGGTAAGTACTGCAACCCGCAGCCCGCTAACTGTCTGAAAGATCAATACGTCTTACGCCATTGCTGCGTGGATGATCGGTCAGACAAAATGGGTCATTCCGTCGATATCCTTACAAAACCGGATTTAACGCGGAAAACAGATTCATTATTCCATTGCTAACCCGGTTATAGCAAGTTGACTTTTACCAATTATCACCCGGTTACTCACAGTTTCTTCACTTCGATGAGATGATTGGTTTAATAACCACCAAATCGATTGCGTGTGAAGAACGCGGGCCGGATGAAAGTAAATATAAGCATAGAAAAATGAGTGGCGCTAATGCGTGACGATATTTAGAATCGCCAATCATGAAAACAGAGACTCCATCCGTAAAAATGGTTGCTATCGCAGATGACGATGCGGGGCAACGAATCGACAACTTTCTACGCACCCAACTGAAAGGTGTGCCAAAAAGTATGATTTATCGCATCTTGCGTAAGGGCGAGGTGCGGGTGAACAAAAAGCGCGTGAAGCCAGAATACAAACTGGAAGCGGGCGACGAAGTGCGTATCCCGCCGGTGCGGGTTGCCGAGCGCGAAGAAGAGGCCGTGTCACCACATCTGCAAAAAGTGGCCGCGCTGACCGACGCCATTTTGTATGAAGACGATCATATCCTGGTGTTGAACAAACCTTCTGGCACGGCGGTGCACGGCGGAAGCGGTTTAAGCTTTGGCGTGATCGAAGGTCTGCGCGCACTGCGGCCGGAAGCGCGGTTCCTGGAGCTGGTACACCGTCTGGATCGTGACACCTCAGGCGTGTTGCTGGTGGCGAAAAAACGTTCTGCCTTGCGCGCTCTGCATGAGCAGTTGCGTGAAAAAGGGATGCAAAAAGATTATCTGGCACTGGTGCGCGGCCAATGGCAGTCCCACGTCAAAGTGGTGCAGGCGCCTTTGCTTAAAAATATCCTGCAAAGCGGTGAGCGTATTGTTCGCGTTAACAGCGAAGGTAAACCGTCTGAGACGCGCTTTAAGGTTGAAGAGCGTTACGAATTTGCCACGCTGGTACGCTGTAGCCCTGTTACCGGGCGTACCCACCAGATTCGTGTGCATACCCAGCATGCCGGACATCCCATCGCATTCGACGATCGCTACGGCGATCGCGAATTTGATAAACAGCTGGGCGGGACGGGCTTATCGCGCCTGTTTCTCCATGCTGCGGCGCTGAAATTTACCCATCCTGGAACCGGTGAGGTGATGCGCGTTGAAGCGCCGCTGGATGATGGGCTAAAACGCTGTCTCAAGGTGCTGAGAAACGCATCCTGAATATCAAACCGGCGAACTATCGCCGGTTTTTTTATGCCATCAACGGATTGTAGTGCTCGCGGCGAAGCATCTGACAAAGAGCAATCAGCGGCAGGCCGACCAGCGTGTTGGGATCGCGGCCATCCAGTTTGTCAAAGAGTGCAATGCCCAGACCTTCACTTTTAAAGCTCCCCGCACAATTGAGCGGGCGCTCTTTACGGACATAATCCTCAATCTCCTGTTCGCTGAGATGGCGGAAATGCACATCAAAGGGCTCACACTCCGTCTGTAGATGTCCCGTAGCAGAGTTATACAGCGCCAGCCCGGTGTAAAATGTCACGATAGAACCGCGGGCTTTCATGAGTTGCTGGCGCGCATTTTCTTCGCTGTGCGGTTTTCCGGTAATTTCGCCATCCAGGACGCAAACCTGATCGGACCCTATAATCAGATGATTGGGATAGCGTTCGGCCAGACTTTGCGCCTTTTCCTGCGCCAGTCTTAAAACCAGATGGCGAGGGGATTCTGCGGGCTGCGGCGTTTCATCGGCAATGGGGGAAGCGCATTCGAAAGGCATTCCCAGCTTTTCCAGCAATGCGCGGCGGTAGGGAGAAGTGGAAGCAAGTACGAGATTTGGCATATTTTTATCACCAGATATAGCGTATCGATGCCAGCCATTTTAAACTACAGGCCGCAATGTGTGCGAATAATTGGCAAAAGGCAGCCCTGGTTGCCTTTTTCTTTGACTCTATGACGTTACAAAGTTAATATGCGCGCCCTATGCAAAAGGTAAAATTACCCCTGACTCTTGATCCGGTTCGTACGGCTCAAAAACGCCTCGATTACGATGGTATTTATACGTCCGATCAGGCCGAGCGTATCGCCGAATTTGTGGTCAGTGTGGACACTGATGTGGAATGCTCCATGTCGTTCGCTATCGATAACCAGCGCCTTGCCGTTTTGAACGGTGATGCAAAAGTCACGGTAACGCTCGAGTGCCAGCGTTGCGGGAAACCGTTCACACGTCATGTTCACACAACGTATTGTTTCAGTCCGGTCCGTTCAGACGAACAGGCTGAAGCACTCCCGGAAGCGTATGAGCCGATTGAGGTTAACGAATTCGGTGAAATCGATCTGCTGGCCTTGGTTGAAGATGAAGTCATCCTCGCCTTGCCGGTAGTTCCGGTGCATGATTCTGAACACTGTGAAGTGTCCGACGCGGACATGGTCTTTGGTGAATTGCCTGATGAAGCGCAAAAACCGAATCCATTTGCCGTATTAGCCAGCTTAAAGCGTAAGTAATTAAGGAGTAAGGTCCATGGCCGTACAACAGAATAAACCAACCCGTTCCAAACGTGGCATGCGTCGTTCCCATGACGCGCTGACTGCAGTTACCAGCCTGTCTGTAGACAAGACTTCTGGTGAGAAACACCTGCGTCACCACATGACTGCCGACGGTTTCTACCGTGGCCGCAAGGTAATCACTAAGTAATCACGCGCTACTCAACGAATTTTACCGTGCGGGACGCCTGCATCGTGAAAGACGAAGAGTAAACGTGATGAAGCTTAGTGAGGTATTCCCCGTGAAAGCGGGGGATACACCGAACCGGGCAGCGAAGATACCTTGACACGTCTAACCCTGGCGTTAGATGTCATGGGAGGAGATTTCGGGCCTTCCGTGACAGTGCCTGCAGCATTGCAGGCACTGAATTCTAATTCGCAACTCACACTTCTTTTAGTCGGTGATCCCGACGCCATCACGCCATTACTTGCAAAAGCTGACTTTGAACAACGTTCACGTCTGCAGATTATCCCTGCGCAGTCAGTTATTGCCAGTGATGCCCGGCCGTCGCATGCGATCCGCAACAGTCGCGGAAGCTCAATGCGAATTGCGCTGGAACTGGTAAAAGAAGGGCGGGCTGAGGCCTGCGTCAGCGCCGGAAATACCGGTGCGCTGATGGGGCTGTCGAAATTACTGCTCAAACCCATTGAGGGGATTGAGCGTCCTGCGCTGGTGACGGTTTTACCGCATCAGCAGAAGGGCAAAACAGTGGTGCTCGACCTGGGTGCCAATGTTGATTGTGATAGTACGATGCTGGCGCAGTTTGCCGTCATGGGATCGGTGCTGGCTGAAGAAGTGGTCGGGATTATCAATCCCCGAGTGGCGTTGCTGAATATCGGAGAAGAAGAGACGAAAGGTCTCGACAGCATTCGCGAAGCCGCAGAATTGCTAAAATCCGCGCCGTCAATCAACTATATTGGCTATCTTGAAGCTAACGAATTGTTGACCGGCAAAACCGATGTTCTGGTGTGTGACGGGTTTACCGGCAACGTCACGTTAAAAACGATGGAAGGGGTTGTTCGGATGTTCCTTTCACTGCTGAAATCGCAGGGAGAAGGAAAGAAACGGTCCTGGTGGCTCATTATTTTAAAGCGTTGGTTACAAAAAAGCCTGACGCGGCGATTCAGTCACCTCAACCCCGACCAGTATAATGGCGCCTGTCTGTTAGGATTGCGCGGCACGGTGATTAAGAGTCATGGTGCGGCCAATCAGCGAGCCTTTACCGTCGCGATTGAACAGGCAGTGCAGGCGGTGCAGCGACAAGTCCCACAGCGGATTGCCGCTCGCCTGGAATCTGTATTAGCAAAAAGTGACTGAGCGTACATGTATACGAAGATTTTAGGTACCGGCAGTTATCTGCCTGAACAAGTGCGAACCAACGCCGATCTGGAAAAAATGGTAGATACGTCTGACGAGTGGATTGTCACGCGCACAGGTATCCGTGAACGTCGTATCGCCGCGCCAGATGAAACTGTTGCCACAATGGGCTACCAGGCAGGCATTCGTGCGCTGGAAATGGCCGGTGTCGATAAAGAAGAGATCGGCCTCATTATTGTCGCCACCACTTCATCGACGCATGCTTTCCCAAGCGCGGCGTGCCAGATTCAGGGCATGTTGGGCATCAAAGGATGTCCGGCGTTTGACGTTGCTGCCGCGTGCGCGGGTTTCACCTACGCACTTAGCATTGCCGATCAGTATGTGAAGTCAGGTGCGGTAAAATATGCGCTGGTGATTGGCGCAGATGTGCTGGCGCGCACCTGCAACCCGGAAGATCGCGGAACGATCATCATTTTTGGTGATGGGGCCGGTGCTGTTCTTCTGGGGCAGTCTGAAGAATCAGGCATTATTTCTACACATTTACATGCGGATGGCAGCTATGGCGAGCTGTTGACCTTGCCTAACGCGGATCGCGTTAACCCTGACAACTCCATTTTCCTGACGATGGCAGGCAATGAAGTGTTCAAGGTCGCGGTAACGGAACTGGCTCATATCGTCGATGAGACGCTGGAAGCAAACAACCTGGATCGCTCCGCGCTCGACTGGCTGGTGCCGCATCAGGCGAACCTGCGTATTATCAGCGCCACGGCGAAAAAGCTGGGCATGTCGATGGATAACGTTGTCGTGACGCTCGATCGCCATGGCAATACTTCTGCGGCATCGGTACCATGCGCATTTGACGAAGCGGTACGCGATGGACGAATTAAACGAGGCCAACTGGTCTTGCTTGAAGCCTTTGGTGGTGGTTTCACCTGGGGCTCCGCGCTGGTTCGTTTCTAATTAAGGATTAAAAATGACGCAATTTGCTTTTGTGTTCCCGGGTCAGGGTTCTCAGTCGGTTGGGATGTTGTCTGAATTAGCGGCACAGTACCCGATTATCGAAGCCACTTTCCGTGAAGCTTCTGACGCGCTGGGCTATGATCTTTGGGCGTTGACTCAGCAGGGTCCGGCTGAAGAACTGAATAAAACCTGGCAAACTCAGCCTGCACTGCTGACCGCGTCTGTCGCGCTGTGGCGCGTATGGCAGCAGCAGGGCGGCAAAACCCCGGCTCTGATGGCTGGCCACAGCCTGGGCGAATACTCAGCGCTGGTTTGTGCTGATGTTATCGCATTTGCCGACGCCGTGCGTCTGGTTGAAATGCGTGGCAAATTCATGCAGGAAGCGGTACCAGAAGGTACCGGCGCGATGTCCGCTATCATTGGACTTGATGATGCATCGATCGCAAAAGCATGTGAAGAATCGGCAGAAGGTCAGGTGGTTTCTCCGGTAAACTTTAACTCGCCAGGCCAGGTGGTCATTGCGGGGAATAAAGAAGCCGTTGAGCGTGCGGGCGCAGCCTGTAAAGCCGCTGGCGCCAAGCGTGCGCTGCCTCTGCCAGTGAGTGTTCCTTCTCACTGTGCCTTGATGAAACCGGCTGCCGAAAAATTAGCGGCAGAGCTGCAGAAGATGACTTTTAGCGCACCAGCGGTTCCGGTTGTGAATAACGTTGATGTGAAATGCGAAACAGCGCCGGAAGCGATTCGCGATGCGCTGGTTCGTCAGCTTTATAGCCCAGTGCAATGGACCAAAACCGTTGAGTTTATGGCCGCGCAGGGCGTTGAGCACCTTTATGAAGCAGGTCCGGGGAAAGTGCTTACCGGTCTGACAAAACGTATTGTTGATACCCTGACTGCATCGGCGATTAATGAGCCGGAAGCCTTGTCAGTGGCACTCTCGCAATAAAAGAGGAAAACCATGAGTTTTGAAGGAAAAATCGCGCTGGTAACGGGCGCAAGCCGCGGTATCGGACGTGCAATTGCTGAAACACTGGTTGCGCGCGGCGCGAAAGTGATTGGTACAGCGACCAGTGAAAACGGCGCTCAGGCTATCAGCGATTACTTAGGTGCCAACGGTAAAGGTCTGGTGTTGAATGTGACCGATGCTGCATCTATCGAATCTGTTCTGGAAAATATTCGCGCAGAGTTTGGCGAAGTCGATATTCTGGTAAATAATGCCGGTATCACTCGTGACAACCTGCTGATGCGAATGAAAGACGACGAGTGGGACGATATTATCGAAACCAACCTGTCATCTGTATTCCGTCTGTCAAAAGCGGTAATGCGAGCTATGATGAAAAAGCGTCACGGTCGTATTATCACTATTGGTTCTGTGGTCGGTACCATGGGAAATGCTGGTCAGGCTAACTACGCTGCGGCGAAAGCAGGTCTGATTGGTTTCAGTAAATCGTTGGCACGTGAAATTGCGTCTCGCGGCATTACTGTTAACGTTGTTGCTCCGGGCTTTATTGAAACGGACATGACGCGTGCGCTTTCTGATGAACAGCGTGCGGGTATTCTGGCGCAGGTTCCTGCGGGCCGCCTTGGTGGCGCTCAGGAAATCGCCAGTGCGGTTGCATTTTTAGCCTCTGACGAAGCGGGTTACATCACTGGTGAAACCCTCCACGTCAACGGCGGAATGTACATGGTTTAATCACGATCGAAAATATTTGCGTTATTAGGGCATATGGCCTCAAAATAACGTAAAATCGTGGTATGACCTGCCGGGATTTAGTTGCAAATTTTTCAACATTTTATACACTACGAAAACCATCGCGAAAGCGAGTTTTGATAGGAAATTTAAGAGTATGAGCACTATCGAAGAACGCGTTAAGAAAATTATCGGCGAGCAGCTGGGCGTTAAGCAGGAAGAAGTTGTGAACTCCGCATCCTTCGTTGAAGACCTGGGCGCAGATTCTCTTGACACCGTTGAGCTGGTAATGGCTCTGGAAGAAGAGTTTGATACTGAGATTCCGGACGAAGAAGCTGAGAAAATCACCACCGTTCAGGCTGCCATTGATTACATCAACGGTCACCAGGCGTAAGTGAACATCTCCAGGCGGTCATTCGACCGCCTGAGTTTTATCTTTTTTAGTCCCACAAACCTCTTTTTTATATCCCTCCCTGGAGGACAAACGTGTCTAAGCGTCGTGTAGTTGTGACCGGACTTGGCATGTTGTCTCCTGTCGGCAATACCGTAGAGTCCACCTGGAAAGCTCTCCTTGCCGGTCAGAGCGGCATCAGCCTAATCGACCATTTCGATACTAGCGCCTATGCAACGAAATTTGCTGGCTTAGTAAAGGATTTTAACTGTGAAGAGATCATCTCGCGCAAAGAACAGCGCAAGATGGATGCCTTCATTCAATATGGAATTGTCGCTGGCGTTCAGGCCATGCAGGATTCTGGCCTTGAGATTACGGAAGAGAACGCAACCCGTATTGGCGCCGCAATTGGCTCCGGGATTGGCGGTCTTGGCTTGATCGAGGAAAACCATACCTCTTTGGTCAATGGTGGCCCACGTAAGATCAGCCCGTTCTTCGTTCCGTCCACGATTGTTAACATGGTGGCAGGTCACCTGACCATTATGTTTGGCCTGCGTGGCCCTAGCATTTCTATCGCAACTGCCTGTACGTCTGGTGTGCATAACATCGGTCAGGCTGCACGTATCATCGCTTATGGCGATGCTGACGCAATGGTCGCCGGTGGTGCTGAAAAAGCCAGTACTCCGCTGGGTGTTGGCGGTTTCGGCGCGGCGCGTGCGCTGTCTACCCGTAACGATAATCCTCAGGCTGCAAGCCGTCCGTGGGATAAAGACCGCGATGGATTCGTTCTGGGTGATGGTGCCGGTATGATCGTACTGGAAGAGTACGAACACGCGAAGAAACGTGGCGCGAAAATTTATGCAGAAATCGTTGGTTTTGGCATGAGTAGCGACGCTTATCACATGACGTCACCGCCAGAAGATGGTGCGGGTGCGGCACTGGCAATGGTTAATGCTATCCGTGATGCGGGTATCGAACCGGGCCAGATTGGCTATGTTAACGCTCACGGCACCTCGACGCCTGCGGGTGATAAAGCAGAAGCCCAGGCCGTTAAGTCGGTATTTGGTGATGCAGCGAGCCGCATTATGGTCAGCTCCACCAAATCCATGACCGGTCACCTGCTGGGTGCGGCTGGCGCTGTCGAGTCAATCTACTCGATTCTGGCTCTGCGCGATCAGGCTGTTCCACCGACCATTAACCTGGATAACCCGGATGATGGTTGCGATCTGGACTTCGTTCCGCACGAAGCGCGCCAGGTTAGCGGTCTGGAGTACACGCTGTGTAACTCCTTCGGCTTCGGTGGGACTAACGGTTCTCTGATCTTTAAAAAGGTCTGAGTCCGGCTGTCAGAAAGCGCTAAATCAAAGGTCCGCTTGTCGGACCTTTTTTTATTCAGTTTTCTACCCTTGTTCTGCATTATTCATCCTGCCAAACTATTCGGCCATGCAAAAGGAGCCACCATGTTCTTAATTAATGGCCATGAGCAGGAATGTCTTCCCGCAAGCGACAGGGCGACCCAGTTTGGCGACGGGTGTTTTACCACGGCGCGCATTGTCGATGGGGACGTTTGCTTTCTTGCGGCACATATTCTTCGTTTACAGCAGGCCTGTGAAAGACTCCTGATCCCCTTTGCCCAATGGGCAGAACTCGAACGCGAAATGCAAAGCATCGCAGCGGATAAACCCTGCGGCGTACTAAAAGTGATTATCAGCCGCGGAAGCGGTGGGCGTGGATACAGTGGTGCAAATTGTCAGCAGCCCACGAGAATACTCTCGGTATCAGCCTATCCCGCGCATTATGCGGTGTGGCGCAAAGAAGGCATCACACTGGCGCTAAGCCCTGTGCGTCTGGGGCGTAATCCGCTGCTTGGTGGCATTAAACATCTCAACCGTCTTGAGCAGGTCTTGATTCGCACTCATCTTGAACAGTCAGACGCCGATGAGGCGCTGGTTCTTGACAGCGAAGGGTTCATTACGGAATGCTGTGCGGCCAATTTATTGTGGCGACAGGGTAACGACGTGTTCACGCCTAAAGTCGATCAGGCCGGCGTGAATGGCATCATGCGGCAGTTTTGTATGCAGCAACTGGCACACTCTGGCTTTCGCGTTGTCGAAATAAACGCAGGCGAAGAGGCACTGCAGGATGCCGATGAGATAGTCATTTGCAATGCATTAATGCCCGTTGTGCCGGTCCGTGCTTACGGTAAACACAACTGGTCATCGCGTGAGTTGTACTCGTTTTTAGCCCCACTGTGTGAGCAAACCAAATAGTCATGAAAAAAATGTTGCGCTTTGTCCTCCTCCTTATCGTCGTGCTGGGTATCGCGGGCGGCGTGGGAATGTGGAAAGTTCGTCAGCTGGCGGACAGTCAAATCCTGATTAAAGAAGATACGGTATTTACGCTGAAAGCAGGGACCGGGCGCCTGGCGCTGGGCGATCAGCTGTACAGCGATAAAGTCATTAACCGCCCACGAGTATTCCAGTGGCTGCTGCGCGTTGAACCCGAGCTATCGCATTTTAAAGCCGGGACGTATCGCTTTACGCCGGGTATGACAGTCAGAGAGATGCTTGAGTTGCTCGAAAGTGGTAAAGAGGCGCAATTTCCGCTGCGCTTTGTGGAAGGGATGCGCCTGAGCGATTACCTGAAACAGCTGCGCGATGCGCCTTATATCAGCCACACGCTGAAAGATGACAGCTATGCCACGGTTGCCGAGGTCCTGAAGTTTGAACACCCGGAATGGGTGGAGGGCTGGTTCTGGCCGGACACCTGGATGTACACCGCCGGGACCACTGATGTCGCGATTCTGAAGCGGGCGCACAAGAAAATGGTCGCCGCGGTCGAGAAAGCCTGGGAAGGGCGTGCGGACGGATTGCCGTACAAAGATCAGAACCAGTTTGTCACAATGGCCTCTATCATCGAAAAAGAGACGGCAGTCGCGAGTGAACGCGATCAGGTGGCGTCAGTCTTTATCAACCGTCTGCGCATTGGCATGCGGCTGCAAACCGACCCGACGGTGATTTACGGAATGGGTGAGAGCTACGCCGGAAAGATAAGCCGTAAGGACCTGGAGACGCCAACTGCGTATAATACCTACGTGATTAGCGGTTTGCCGCCGGGACCCATCGCCACGCCAGGTCAGGCTTCACTGGATGCGGCCGCACATCCGGCAAAAACACCGTATCTCTATTTTGTGGCTGATGGAAAAGGTGGCCATACCTTTAATACCAATCTCGCCAGCCATAATCGCTCGGTTCAGGACTATCTGAAGGCACTTAAGGAAAAAAATGCGCAGTAATTACATCGTCATAGAAGGGCTGGAAGGCGCCGGGAAAACCACGGCCCGTAACGTCGTGGTCGATACGCTCAAAGAGCTGGGCATCGAAGAGATGGTCTTCACCCGTGAACCGGGCGGCACGCAGCTCGCTGAGAAGCTCAGAAGCCTGGTGCTGGATATCAAATCCGTCGGCGACGAAGCGATCAATGATAAAGCCGAAGTGCTGATGTTTTACGCTGCGCGTGTACAGCTGGTTGAAACGGTGATTAAACCTGCTCTGGCAAAAGGCTGTTGGGTGATTGGCGATCGTCATGATTTATCGACTCAGGCCTATCAGGGCGGAGGCCGCGGGATCGATCAGACCATGCTTGCGACGCTGCGTGATGCGGTCCTTGGCGATTTCCGTCCCAACCTGACGCTCTATCTCGATGTCACCCCTGAGGTAGGCCTGAAGCGGGCCCGCGCTCGCGGCGAACTGGACCGTATCGAGCAAGAATCACTGGATTTCTTCAACCGCACGCGCGCGCGATATCTGGAGCTGGCGGCTCAGGACTGCTCGATTCGCACCATTGACGCGACGCAATCCCTTGAAGACGTCACACAATCTATTCGCAAAACGGTCACTGCGTGGCTTCAGGAGCAGCAGGCATGAAATGGTATCCATGGTTGCGTCCGCATTTTGATCAGCTGATTAGCAGCTATCAGGCTGGTCGGGGGCATCATGCGCTACTGGTTCAGGCGTTACCCGGAATGGGCGATGATGCGTTGATCTACGCT
Organism: Lelliottia sp. CFBP8978; assembly: GCF_034046055.2. Classification (NCBI taxonomy): domain Bacteria; kingdom Pseudomonadati; phylum Pseudomonadota; class Gammaproteobacteria; order Enterobacterales; family Enterobacteriaceae; genus Lelliottia; species Lelliottia sp. CFBP8978. The sequence goes on from NZ_CM188253.1 coordinate 1,732,606, forward strand.
ATTACCCGTTTTCTGATGTGTCAGCAACCGCAAGGACACAAGAGCTGTGGTCAATGCCGCGGCTGCCAGCTGATGCAGGCGGGGACGCATCCTGACTACTACACGCTGGAGCCGGAAAAGGGCAAGAGTTCGCTCGGTGTCGATGCGGTGCGTGAAGTCAGTGAAAAGCTGTACGAACATGCGCGTCTGGGTGGCGCGAAGGTGGTCTGGCTGAAAGATGCCGCACTGCTGACAGAGGCCGCAGCGAACGCGCTGTTAAAAACGCTGGAGGAACCACCGGTTAAAACCTGGTTCTTTATGTCCTGTCGCGAGCCGGGCAGACTACTGGCGACGTTGCGCAGTCGGTGCCGGCTTCATCACCTTGCGGCACCCCAGGAATCCTGGGCGCTGGCCTGGCTTGAGCGAGAGGTGACGGTGTCACAAGAGGCCGCGCTCACTGCCCTGCGCTTAAGCAGTGGCGCACCTGCCGCCGCGCTGGAGTTATTGCAACAAGAGACCTGGGCGCAGCGAATGCAGCTATGCCAGGCCCTGAGCGATGCGCTTGAAAGCCGGGACTGGATGGGGCTGCTCAGTTCGCTTAACCATGAGCACGCCCCCGTGCGTCTCCACTGGCTGGCGTCCCTGTTACTGGATGCTCTTAAGCTTCAGCAAAGCACGCAGCTTCTGAGCAACGCGGATGTCTGGCCGCTGGTGAACACGCTGGCAAATCATCTTTCAGGTGCGACGCTTCGCACTATTCTCCACGACGTCTGCGTCTGCCGGGAACAACTTTTAACGGTAACCGGTCTTAACCGCGAGCTCTTACTGACAGACCTGTTACTGCGTACTGAACATTACCTGCAACCAGGCGCACTGCTGCCTGTTTCCCATCTCTGAGAGAGACATTATGTTTTTAGTCGACTCACACTGCCATCTTGATGGCCTTGATTACCAATCGCTGCATAAAGACGTGGACGATGTGCTGGCAAAAGCGGCCGCCCGCGATGTGAAATTCTGTCTGGCCGTTGCCACCACGCTACCGGGTTACCGTTCGATGCGTGAGCTGGTCGGCGAGCGCGACAACGTCGTTTTTTCCTGCGGCGTACATCCGCTTAACCAGGATGAAGAGTACAACGTTGAGGATTTACGTCGTATGGCGGCGGAAGAGGGCGTTGTGGCGATGGGGGAGACCGGGCTGGATTATTTTTACACGCCGGAAACTAAACCCCGCCAGCAGGAGTCTTTCCGCAACCATATTCGCATCGGACGTGAGCTGAACAAGCCGGTCATCGTTCATACCCGTGATGCCCGGGCCGACACGCTCGCTATCCTCGCAGAAGAAAAAGTGACGGATTGCGGTGGCGTACTACACTGTTTCACAGAAGACAGAGAAACGGCGGGTAAGCTGCTTGATTTAGGGTTTTATATCTCATTTTCCGGGATCGTGACGTTCCGTAATGCTGAGCAACTCCGTGATGCCGCGCGTTATGTGCCTCTCGACCGGATTCTGGTGGAAACAGACTCTCCTTATCTGGCTCCGGTACCGCACCGCGGCAAAGAAAATCAACCAGCCATGACGAGAGATGTGGCTGAGTACATGGCCGTTCTGAAGGGCGTCAGCATCGACGAGCTGGCGCGTATCACCACGGACAACTTCGCCAGTCTGTTCCACATCGACCCCGCCCGCCTGCAAACTGTCTGAAACACCTGTTTTTTTTAGGCTCGTAATTAATAATCAAAGCGAGTAAAGTTCACCGCCTTATTAAGGGCGGTGACGGTGTTTTTAGACATATCCGGAAATGATTTTTGTAAATAACTGAAAGTTTTTCGAACGTCTGAAGCTGAAACGTGATAGCCGTCAAACAAAGTCACAGGGATTTATTTTACTCTGTGTAATAAATAAAGGGCGCTTAGATGTCCTGTCCACGGCGCGGTTCTCCCCCCGTGCCCATGCGTGAAAGCGTAAAAAAAGCACAAATACTCAGGAGCACTCTCAATTATGTTTAAGAATGCATTTGCTAACCTGCAAAAGGTCGGTAAATCGCTGATGCTGCCAGTATCCGTACTGCCTATCGCAGGTATCCTGCTGGGCGTCGGTTCTGCTAACTTCAGCTGGCTGCCAGCCGTAGTTTCGCACGTGATGGCCGAAGCAGGCGGTTCTGTTTTTGCTAACATGCCGCTGATCTTCGCTATCGGTGTTGCGCTGGGCTTCACCAATAACGATGGTGTATCTGCTCTGGCCGCTGTTGTTGCCTACGGAATCATGGTGAAAACCATGGCGGTTGTTGCGCCACTGGTCCTGCATTTACCTGCTGAAGAAATCACCTCCAAACACCTGGCTGATACCGGTGTTCTCGGCGGTATTATCTCCGGTGCGATTGCAGCCTACATGTTTAACCGCTTCTATCGCATCAAGCTGCCTGAGTACCTGGGCTTCTTCGCGGGCAAGCGTTTCGTACCGATCATCTCTGGTCTGGCTGCGATCTTCATGGGCGTCGTACTGTCCTTCATCTGGCCTCCAATTGGTACGGCTATCCAGACCTTCTCTCAGTGGGCTGCTTACCAGAACCCGGTTGTGGCGTTCGGTATCTACGGCTTCGTTGAGCGCTGCCTGGTGCCATTTGGTCTGCACCACATCTGGAACGTTCCATTCCAGATGCAGATTGGTGAATACACCAACGCCGCAGGTCAGGTATTCCACGGTGATATCCCTCGCTACATGGCGGGTGACCCGACTGCAGGTAAACTGTCTGGCGGCTTCCTGTTCAAAATGTACGGCCTGCCGGCTGCTGCGATTGCAATCTGGCACTCTGCTAAACCAGAGAACCGTGCAAAAGTGGGCGGCATCATGATCTCCGCAGCGTTGACCTCGTTCCTGACCGGTATCACCGAGCCGATCGAGTTCTCCTTCATGTTCGTTGCGCCGATCCTGTACGTGATTCACGCGGTTCTGGCTGGCCTGGCGTTCCCGATCTGTATCCTTCTGGGTATGCGTGACGGTACTTCCTTCTCGCACGGTCTGATTGACTTCATCGTACTGTCTGGTAACAGCAGCAAACTGTGGCTGTTCCCAATCGTCGGTGCGTGCTACGCCGTAGCGTACTACACCATCTTCCGCGTGCTGATCAAAGCACTGGACCTGAAAACACCAGGCCGTGAAGATGCAACTGAAGACAGCAAAGCGACTGCGACCAGCGAAATGGCTCCGGCTCTCGTTGCTGCATTCGGCGGCAAAGAAAACATTACCAACCTGGACGCGTGTATTACCCGTCTGCGTGTGAGTGTTGCTGACATTGCCAAAGTGGATCAGCCTGGCCTGAAAAAATTGGGCGCGGCGGGCGTAGTTGTTGCAGGTTCGGGTGTTCAGGCTATTTTCGGAACTAAATCCGATAACCTGAAAACCGAAATGGATGAATACATCCGCAGCAACTAAGTCGTGATCTGGGGAGACTAAGGCAGCCGAATGGCTGCCTTTTTTATTACCTGTGGTTTGTGAAATGCTGTGTAAGGCGCAGCCGCCACCAGGCAAACAGCGCGTATAAAAAAGGGAGCCATTCGGCTCCCTTTGTCATGACGGTGTATTTAGAAACTGTAGCTTCCGCTAACAGAGAAGTTACGCGGTGCACCGTAGACGCCGTAGGTACCCAGGTAATCGTAATACTCTTCGTCGAACACGTTGTTCAGGTTGCCCTGAACCGAGAAGTTTTTAGTCACCTGGTAGCGGGTGAAGAGATCCACCACGGTGTAACCATCCTGAGTGATCTGCTTAACGCCGTTCGGGCCGTTATCAATATCCTGCCAGGTTTTGTTCTGCCAGCGCGCGCCGCCGCCAACGGTCAGCTCAGGCAGCATTGGCAGCTGGTAACGGGTAAACAGTTTCAGAGAGGTACGTGGCTGGCTTGGGTTAACCGCCGTGCCATTTTCATCATCTGCAATGTAACGACTGCCACCGAAGGTTAACTGCCAGTTATCGGTTAACGCACCGTTCAGCTCAAATTCAATCCCTTTACTGACCGTACCATCAACGGATTTGTATGCCGTCTGACCGCCAGAACCTGGAATCGTTGATCCGGTACTGACTGCCACGTTGTCCTGCTCAATGCGGAAGACTGCGACTGTCGCGGTGAGACGCGTGTTGAACCAGTCACCTTTCACGCCGGCCTCATAGCTCTTGCCGGTGGTCGGATCGATAAACTTGCTGTTGATATCGCGCTGGCCCGACGGCTGGAAGATAGAGGTGTAGCTACCATAAACGGACCAGGTATCGTCGATGTCATAAACCAGACCGGCGTACGGCGTGACGTCATCGAATTTAGCGTTGCGGATTTCATCCGGTTTACGCTCCAGGTTGTACTTGGCGCTCCACTCGGTGTAACGCGCGCCGAGGATCAGGTGCAGCGGATCGGCCAGAGAGAGGCGGGTCGCGGCGTAGACTGATTTCTGACGGATCACATCGCGCTGATACAGTGAGAAACCGGACCAGGTTGGATCTGCCAGTTTTCCGTTGTAATCGTAAATGCTGCCAACATCCATCAGGCCATAGTTATCGTTAACCGGATAGGAGTTGTCATAGTTATTGCGCTGACGGCTGTAGCTTCCGCCAAACATCACTTCGTGCTGACGGCCAAGAAGGTCATAGCCACCGCGTACGAACGCATCGACGGAATCCTGTTTGCGCTCGCCTTTGTTCCAGCCGCCCCAGGCACCCTGGAAACTGGCGGCATCATACAGGCCGGTGGCTTTATCCGGATAACCATCAATGTACATCAGTTTGCTGTCAAAGTTGGTTTCGGCGTGCATCGCGTTAACTTTGGCTTCCCAGCCGTTATCAAAGCGCTGCGTCAGGTTAGCAAAGACCTTTGTGGAGTCGTTATTGGAGTAAGTCCAGTCGGCTGCGGTGTTGAATCCACGGCGGAAATCAGTCTTGCTGCCATCGCTAAACATAGAAGGGAAGCCGCCCCAGGTCGGGCTGTCTTCTTCGCTTTCCTGGTAGTCGTAGCCCAGAGAGAGGGTGGTGGAGTCAGTGATATCCGCATCAAGGATGCCGGAGACGAATTTCTTGCGGTAGTGGTTACGCTCAACCCAGGAATCTCTGTCCTCATAACCGGCAATCACGCGGCCGCGCACATTGCCGGATTCCGTCAGCGGTGCCTGCAGATCCATCACGTAACGCTGTTTGTCCCAGCTGCCGTAGGTGGCGGATACGTTTCCTTTGAACTCTTTGCTGTCGGCGTGTTTACGCACCATGTTGACGTAAGCGGAAGGGTTGCCGGTTCCGCTCATCAGCCCGGCGGCACCGCGGACGACTTCGATTTTGTCGAAAATAGCGGTATCACCCGCGGTATCACCAAAGTTCCAGCGGTTGTCGAGGAACGTTGGCATATCTTCGTAGGCAAAATTGCTGATGAAGAAACCACGGGAGTAGAAGTTGGTTCGACTGGTATCAATGCGGGAGGCACTCACCCCAACGGTATTATCCAGCACTGAGCCGATGGTGTTGAGTTCCTGGTCCTGCATACGTTGCTGGCTGATCACGCTGACTGACTGCGGAATATCGCGTGGAACCAATAATAATTTAGTGCCCGTGGTAGTGGTTTTTACGCTGTAATCCTGATCCTGCGCGCTATTCTGGTCCTGCGCGTTATCAGCACTGCCGTCAACGACGACAGTATCTTCTGAATGGGTTTCAGCGAAACTCATGGTTGGCATCAATGCCATTGCAATGCAGGCTGCCAGCAACGAAGGTGCTGTGACAGGCTGGCGTTGCCCATCCCTGGTGTGATTAATGAAAGACATTATCAAACCCTTTCTGAGTGAAATGTGAATGTTATGCCCCAGTTCCGTAAGTACAGTCTGGGGTCGTTTTCTGGGTATAAAACGCGCATGAAAATGCAAATGCGAAATATACGCATTAGGATTCATCATGTAAACAGATGTAACCATATCATCTGAAATAATGTTTCAGTAAATTCAGCGGGTAGCGCCGGTCACTCTGTGACCAGCATTTGCACGATAAGGAAAGAAATCGAGGGATAAGGTTGAAAGGACAGGAGAAACTCGCTCATACTCATGTGTTGTGTCACAAGGCAGTCCGCAACAGGTATGTCAGTGCCGGACCTGCTACGCCAGATTAAACATAAAAGGAAAACGTCATGGCTGAAGAAACCATTTTCAGTAAAATTATCCGTCGTGAGATCCCATCGGATATCGTGTATCAGGATGAACTGGTCACGGCTTTTCGCGACATTTCGCCTCAGGCTCCGACACACATTCTTATTATTCCCAATATTCTGATTCCGACCGTAAATGACGTGAAAACTGAGCATGAAGTGGCTTTAGGCCGTATGCTGACGGTAGCAGCGAAAATTGCTGAACAGGAAGGGATTGCCGAAGACGGATATCGTCTGATCATGAACTGTAATCGTCATGGTGGGCAGGAAGTTTATCACATTCATATGCATTTGCTGGGCGGACGTCCGCTGGGGCCAATGCTGGCGCATAAAGGTCTTTGATATGCAAAGAGGGCGTATTGCGGTTCTGATGTTGGCGATAATGATGGCGGGCTGCAGCTCGCGTCCTGCGATCCCGGTCAGTGATGAACAGACGTTGGTCATGGAGTCATCGGTACTGGCGGCGGGGATCTCTGCACAAGCGCCGTCGCTGACGATAAGTGAAATCCAGCCGTCTGCGTCTTCTACGCTCTATAACGAAAGACATGAGCCTGTCACCGTCCACTATCGCTTTTTCTGGTACGACGTAAGAGGCCTCGAAATGCACCCGCTTGAAGCGCCACGCAGTGTCACTATCCCGGCTAATTCGTCGGTTACACTTTATGGCAGCGCGAATTATCTGGGTGCGCATAAGGTCAGACTGTATCTTTATTTGTAAGGGGTGAACCTTGATTAAGAATTTGAGCCGTTACGCGCTCGTGACTGCATTTGCGCTTTTCCTGTCGGGATGTATTAACCGCTCGGAACAGCCGCCCGCACCAGTCGAAGAGGTTAAACCGGGCACTGAACAGCCGGTTCAGCCGACGCAACCCGTCCCTACGGTGCCTTCCGTCCCCACGATCCCTGCACAGCCGGGCCCGATTGAGCATCCTGATCAAACGTCTCAGCCTGCGCCGCGCGTTCGTCACTATGACTGGAATGGTGCGATGCAGCCGATGGTCGGCAAAATGTTGCAGGCTCAGGGCGTCACGGCCGGAAGCGTATTGCTGGTAGACAGTGTTAACAACCGCACTAACGGTACGCTGAACGCCGGCGAAGCCACGGAAGTGCTGCGTAACGCGCTGGCCAATAACGGCAAATTTACGCTGGTCTCGGCGCAGCAATTGGCGGTCGCGAAGCAGCAGCTGGGTCTGTCCCCACAGGACAGCCTGGGATCGCGCAGTAAAGCGATCGGTATCGCGCGTAACGTGGGCGCGCAGTACGTCCTCTATTCCAGCGCGACCGGTAACGTGAACACACCAGCACTGCAAATGCAGCTCATGCTGGTCCAGACAGGTGAAATTATCTGGTCAGGTAAAGGTGCCGTTACACAGCAATAACGTCTCGCGCGAGGACCTCATCTCGCGCTATTTTCCGCAGTACCGCATCGTCGCGCCGCAAACCCATGCCGGGTTTAGCGGCGCGAGTTGCATTATCGAACAGGGTGAACATCGGCTGATTTTACGCCAGCACCACGATTTGACTGCGCCTGCCTTCTGTTTTCGTCGTCAGTGTCGTGCGCTGAGGCGTCTTCCTGCCGATCTCGTGCCCAAACCGCACTTCTTCAGTCACGGCTGGATGGCCGTGGAGTATCTGGCGGGCGAAATCGAAAGCGTGCTTCCGGATACGCAAACCCTCGCGGGCATGTTGTATCATCTGCATCGTCAATCCCGGCTGGGCTGGCGTATTACGCTGTTGCCGCTGCTTAACGATTACTGGCAGCGGGCGCTTCCCTCCCGACGAACGCCATTCTGGCTGGCAACGCTAAAGCGTCTCCGTCAACGGGGCGAGCCGCAGCCGCTGCGGTTAGTGCCTCTGCATATGGATGTTCATGCCGGAAATATCGTTCATACCCCAACGGGCGAGCGGCTCATCGACTGGGAATATGCCGGGGATGGGGACGTGGCGCTTGAGCTTGCCGCCGTCTGGATGCCAACGGAAACGTCCCGGCAGGCGCTGGTTCAGGAGTATGCGCAAAAGGCCCAGATGGATCCCGGGCCGCTCTGGCATCAGGTTAACGAGTGGCAGCCCTGGGTGCTGATGATGATGGCAGGCTGGTATGAGTTACGCTTGCGACAATCGGGCGACAAACAATTTATCGCGCTGGCAGATGACGTCTGGCGCAGGTTACAAACTAAAGGATAAGAGAGGTTCGTGTGGGTCCAGTCATGTTGGATGTCGAAGGGTATGAACTTGATGCGGAGGAGCGCGAGATTCTGGCGCATCCGCTGGTGGGGGGACTGATTCTGTTTACCCGCAACTATCACGATCCTGAGCAACTGCGCGAGCTGGTTCGTCAAATCCGCGAAGCATCCCGCAACCGACTGGTGGTGGCCGTGGATCAGGAAGGCGGACGCGTGCAGCGTTTTCGCGACGGTTTCACCCGTCTCCCGGCCGCGCAATCTTTTGCTGCTTTGCTCGGTACAGAGAAGGGCGGCGGGCTGGCGCAGGAGGCGGGCTGGCTGATGGCGAGCGAAATGATTGCGATGGACATCGACATTAGCTTCGCGCCAGTTCTGGACGTCGGGCATATCAGCGCTGCCATTGGGGAGCGCTCTTACCATGAAGATCCGCACATCGCGCTGGCGATGGCGACGTGTTTCATCGACGGTATGCATGACGCCGGGATGAAAACCACCGGTAAACACTTCCCGGGACATGGGGCGGTCACGGCAGATTCTCATAAAGAGACGCCGCGCGATCCACGCCCGGAAGCGGACATTCGCGGCAAAGATATGTCCGTATTCCGCTCACTCATTACCGACAACAAACTCGACGCTATCATGCCTGCGCACGTGATTTACAGCGATGTCGATCCCCGCCCGGCCAGCGGCTCTCCCCACTGGCTGAAAAAGGTGCTGCGCCAGGAGCTTGGTTTTAACGGCGTCATTTTCTCTGATGATTTGTCGATGGAAGGGGCGGCGATTATGGGGAGTTACGCTGAGCGCGGGCAAGCGTCGCTGGATGCAGGTTGCGATATGATCCTGGTCTGCAATAATCGTAAAGGTGCGGTGAGCGTGTTAGATAACCTGTCGCCGATCAATGCTGAGCGTGTTACACAATTGTATCATAAAGGTTCATTTAGCCGTCAGGAGCTGATGAGCACCGAACGCTGGAAAACGGTAAATGCACAGCTTGAGGCGCTCAATGAACGCTGGCAGGCACGCAAAGCGGGCCAATAACCCCTCTCGGAAGGCGTAGTGTGGCGAGGAAACGATGATCATTTATTTGCACGGTTTTGATTCGAATAGTCCTGGTAATCATGAGAAAGTGCTGCAGCTGCAGTTTATCGATCCGGACGTGCGTCTGATTAGCTACAGTACGCGCCATCCGAAACATGACATGCAGCATCTGCTCAAAGAAGTGGACAAGATGCTGCAACTGAATGTTGACGATCGCCCGCTGATTTGTGGCGTGGGCCTGGGCGGCTACTGGGCGGAGCGCATTGGCTTTCTTTGCGATATGCGCCAGGTGGTGTTCAATCCTAATTTGTTCCCTAACGAGAACATGGAAGGCAAAATCGATCGCCCGGAAGAGTATGTCGATATCGCCACAAAATGCGTCAGTAATTTCCGCGAGAAGAATCGCGACCGTTGCATGGTGATCCTCTCTCGTGAGGATGAAGCGCTGGACAGCCAACGCTCCGCTGAGTTGCTGCATCATTACTATGAAATTGTGTGGGATGAAGAGCAGACCCACAAATTCAAAAACATCTCTGTACATTTGCAGCGTATCAAAGCGTTTAAAACGCTCGGTTAAGCCCTCCAGTCTGTCTCTCAAGCCCGGCGGCGAAAGCTTGCCGGGCTTTGTCTTTGCTACAATTGTACAAATTTAAATCATCAAAACTTGATTCATATCAATTTTGGTATGACCAATGCGCCTTGCGTGTTATTCTCAATGCACCTGAATGGTTTCAGTGCGGTAACCTGTTGTTAATTAAGGGTTATTTTAATAACTTTTAATTAACAATTGGTTAATAATTTGAGGGGGTCACATTGACTACGCCATTGAAAAAGATAGTGATTGTAGGCGGCGGCGCAGGTGGGCTGGAGCTGGCTACGCAACTCGGTAAAAAACTGGGCCGTGGCAAAAAAGCCAAAATTACACTGGTTGATCGCAACCACAGCCATCTGTGGAAACCGTTACTGCATGAAGTGGCGACCGGTTCACTGGATGAAGGTGTCGATGCCCTGAGCTATCTGGCGCACGCGCGTAATCATGATTTCCAGTTCCAGCTGGGTTCGGTCATGGATATCAACCGCGAGAGCAAAACCATTACGCTGGCAGAATTGCGTGATGAGAAAGGCGAGCTGCTGGTTCCGGAGCGTAAACTGCCGTATGACACGCTGGTGATGGCCCTGGGCAGCACCTCTAACGATTTCAACACGCCTGGCGTTAAAGATCACTGTATCTTCCTGGATAACCCGCATCAGGCGCGTCGCTTCCATCAGGAAATGCTCAACCTGTTCCTGAAATATTCCAATAATCTCGGCGCGAACGGCAAAGTGAATATCGCTATTGTCGGCGGCGGCGCAACCGGCGTAGAGCTCTCTGCCGAACTGCATAATGCGGTGAAACAGCTGCACAGCTACGGCTATAAAGGGCTGACGAACGACGCGCTAAACGTCACGCTGGTCGAAGCCGGCGAACGCATTCTGCCTGCGCTGCCACCGCGTATTTCAGGCGCGGCGCATAACGAGCTGACCAAAATGGGCGTGCGTGTTCTGACGCAAACCATGGTGACCAGCGCGGACGCGGGCGGCCTGCATACCAAAGACGGTGAATATCTTAAAGCCGATCTGATGGTCTGGGCGGCGGGGATCAAAGCCCCTGACTTTATGAAAGAGATTGGCGGCCTGGAAACGAACCGCATTAACCAGCTGGTGGTTGAACCCACGCTGCAAACCACCCGCGATCCGGACATTTACGCCATCGGCGACTGCGCTTCTTGTGCTCGCCCGGAAGGTGGATTCGTTCCGCCTCGCGCTCAGGCTGCGCATCAGATGGCAAGCCTTGCGCTGCATAACATTCTGGCGCAGACCAGGGGTAAAGCCATGAAGTCATACGTCTATAAAGACCACGGCTCGCTGGTCTCCCTGTCTAACTTCTCCACCGTGGGCAGTCTGATGGGTAACCTGATGCGCGGCTCGATGATGGTTGAAGGCCGCATTGCGCGCTTTGTGTATATTTCGCTTTATCGTATGCACCAGGTGGCGCTGCACGGTTACTTCAAAACGGGCTTAATGATGCTGGTAGGCAGTATCAACCGTGTGATCCGCCCACGTCTCAAACTGCACTAATCCTGTCGTCCCTCCGGTCACGGAGGGACTTTTAGCATATCCTGCTGTCAATCCTGACCAGAGGGCTTAGGAGTTCTCTGAAACCCGGCAATTCTCTTTTTTTGCGCCTTATTCTGATTGGCGAGTCCTCTCTTTGACTGCAGAATTGTTACTAATAGCAACAAAGGAGGAAGTCCCGTGAATAAATCAATGTTGGCGGGTATAGGGATTGGCGTAGCTGCGGCGCTGGGCGTGGCGGCAGTAGCCAGTCTGAACGTGTTCGAACGTGGCCCGCAGTATGCTCAGGTTGTTTCCGCTACACCGATTAAAGAGTCGGTGAAAACGCCTCGTCAGGAGTGCCGAAATGTGGCGGTGACTCACCGTCGTCCGGTACAGGATGAAAACCGTATTGCCGGTTCTGTTCTCGGTGCGGTAGCGGGTGGGGTGATTGGTCATCAGTTTGGCGGGGGGCGCGGTAAAGACGTTGCCACCGTTGTCGGTGCGCTGGGCGGAGGCTATGCAGGCAACCAGGTCCAGGGTGCGATGCAGGAGGGTGACACCTACACCACTACGCAGCAGCGCTGCAAAACGGTTTATGACAAATCAGAAAAAATGCTCGGCTATGATGTGACCTACAAGATTGGCGATCAGCAGGGTAAAATCCGCATGGATAAAGATCCCGGCACCCAGATCCCACTGGATGGCAATGGCCAACTGGTTCTGAATAACAAGGTGTAAAAAAGGTGTTTTTTTACATTCGGCTCCTCAAACGCTCAGGCTGAGGAGCCTTTTTTTGCTGTAAAAACAGGGTTAAAGGTCAAAGGTATCGTGCTGGCGCAGGAGCAGAAATCCCGTGATCAGTATTGAAATAAACGCGAACAGTACCGAACCACCACATAAAACCCAAAGACCAAATAACAATGTAATTACTATTAACACTTTGAATAATGGTAATAGCAAAATCATCTTTATTTTCCTTACGCATGTGTACAGTCAGAAAGCGTTCTTATTCTTAACAGATAACTCATTGCAACCGCCGCATCGGTGGGGGAAAAGTTAATCACTGCGGTTTTCGGCGTCTTCATGACGTTGACGGGTCTCCTGTTTAGCGGCTGCTAATCATTAGCAGCACAATAATCACACCTTAAGCATAGCAAACGAGACGCATTTTGAAAAAGGTTTAGCCTATTGTTAAACAGGCCAAACGCAGTTTCAGCGATTAAAAGGGCCGCGCGTCATTCAGACCAACGCGGCGGCCACGACCTTGTACGCGAAGAGTGAAGGCGCACGCCATCACTCAGTACCACAATGGCGCGTCCACGCCTGTTCATCCCGTTGAAGCGGATTAACAGCATAAGGAATTGATAAGGGGAGGAGTGCGAAATGAAAGGGCGGTGACCCGCCCCCGAAATTAACCTTTTAGCAGCTCAGGCCATAAGCGCAGGGTGGTGCGGGTAACACTTTGCAGCTTTTCAAGGCTTGCCCCCTCGCGTGCGCTGATAGACATCCCCTGAAGCACACAGCACAGAAACTGTGTTAACTCGACGGTATTGCACTGCGCCGGGATCTCACCGCGACTCTGACGCTGGCGAAGAAACTCACCCAACGTCTCTTCCTGCATGGCGTGGCGAGATTTCACGGTATTCGCGATCTCTTTTGAAGAGGCGGCGAGCGTGGCCGAGGTGTTAATCATAAAACAGCCAGCTGGCGTATCTTTACTGGTAAAGCAGGCCGCGACAGCCGCGAAGTAATCCTGCAATGCCTGTTCAACCGTCTTCTCTTCACAAAACAGCTGCGCTTCATGCTTCGCGGCGAAACGCGTGATATAGCGATCCAGTACCGCCCGGAACAGGCCTTCTTTATTCGTGAATTCTGCATACAGCGTCGGCGCCTTAGCGCCTGTCGCTTCTACCAGGTCGGAGAGCGAAGTCGCTTCATAACCATGCTGCCAGAAGAGTGTCATGGCCTTATCGAGCGCCGCATCCCTGTCGAACACTTTTGGTCGGCCACGGCTTTTTTTTACGCAACTCGTGATGTCGGTTGTCATTGCCGTTGTACCTCAGTTGGATTGTTGAATGACCATTATAAAAATAATAGTCAGTGGCGACCAGCACTGATTTCATAAAAATAAATTAATCATATCTTTATGAAAAATAAGAAAATTAAAAATTAATTAATGGTCGTTATAAAATAGTGTTGACGTGTGACCCGGATCACATCTATCATTTACCTATCGATCGTTAAGTAAATAACTAACGACTTTCCAAATCATCTGTTTAAGGCTAATAATCATGAAAAACGTAAAAACCCTCATCGCTGCTGCTGTACTAAGCTCACTTTCATTCGCCAGCTTCGCAGCTGTTGAAGTGCAATCCACTCCGGCTGACCAACATAAAGTCGGCACCATTTCTGCCAACGCAGGGACTAACCTGAGTTCTCTGGAAGACCAGTTAGCGCAGAAAGCAGAACAGATGGGCGCAAAATCATTCCGCATCACTTCAGTCACCGGTCCGAATACGCTGCACGGTACTGCGGTGATCTACAAATAAGCCTGGCTTAACCCTCATTAATGCCACTGCAATAAAAAAGGCCCTGCTGAAAAGCAGGGCCTTTTTGTTGCAGACGATCTTACATCGTTTGCTGAGTCACCTCGGTATGCGGCGTGACATCCACCGGCATGCCCGAGCGCACGTCCATTGCTTTTTCCATTACCGCGCTGTTTGCGCGGGCTTTGAACGCTTGCATGGCCGCATTCAGCGTAATCGGCAGCGTTTGCGGATCGTCGCCAATGTTTTTTGACAGCGGCTGGTGAATTTCCACCAGTCGTCTGCCGTCCGGCTCTTCAGACACTTTTATCGGTGTGTTGATAATATTGACCTTTGTCCCCGGCGTAATGACGCGGAACAGGGTCTCGATATCCCCGTCGCGCAGGCGTATACAACCCGAGCTGACGCGCATCCCGATGCCAAAATCCGCATTGGTGCCATGCAGCAAATAGACGCCGCCATAGGCCGCCAGACGAATGGCGTGATGCCCCATCGGGTTATCCGGGCCTGCCGGAACCACCGCCGGTAATTCAATGCCCTGAGCTTTGTATCGCGCACGGATATTGGCCGTAGGGGTCCACGTCGGATTGGCGCGTTTATCCGAGACGGTTGTGACCATGGTAGGTGTCAGCGTGTCGCCGCCTAGCTGGCCAATACCGATCGGGTAAACGGTCACCTCATTTTTACCCGGTGGGTAATAGTAGAGACGCAGTTCGGCAAGATTAATCACCAGACCTTCACGCGGCGCGTCAGGGAGCAGCGTTTGCAGTGGGATAGTCAGCACGCTCCCCGGGCGCGGCACATACGGATCCACGCCGGGATTTGCCTGCAACAGCGCCAGAAAACCCACATTGTATTTTTTGGCAATCGCCTCCAGGGAGCCGCCGTCGTTTTCAACCATATGAAAGCGATTTTCCCCCACCAGACGGCTACCGGCAGGCGGGAGCGGCCAGGTATTGGCGCGGGCAGGAAGGGCGATCGCTACCGTTGCCGCAAGGGCAAAAAGAGCAATCCAGCGAGTCAAACGCACAGTCATCATCATCACCAAAATCCATAGTAATAATAAGGTTATAGGTATCTAAGGGTGATTGAACATTATGGCGAAGGGATGTGTCGGGATGTGCAGGTCGATTGCAAAGAGTTTGTAAATTAATCACCCCGGCAGACGGTACGCCGCCGGGGTGAAATGACCGGATCAGGCTACGGCGTTTTCTTCGAGCTGGCGCATAAAGTTGCGTACCCACTCCATGCGTGTTTTGCGTTCAGCCAGCTCCTGGGTGAACTTCAGACGCGTCGGGCCGTCCAGGCGATAATGCTGTGGTTGCTTTTGCAGCAGGCCGATGAGCCACACGGGATCGACATGATTTTTCTCAGCAAACTCAATCACGCCGCCTTTTTCGTTCCCTTCCAGTTTACGGATCCCCAGCTTCTGGGCCTGCTGGCGCAGACGGGCAATATCAAGAAGGTTACGCGCGGCATCCGGCAGCAGGCCAAAGCGGTCAATCAGCTCGACTTTAATCTCCTCAAGCTCGGACTCTTTTTTGGCGCTGGCGATCCGTTTATAGAACGACAAACGCGTGTTCACATCGGGGATAAAATCATCCGGCAGCAGCGAAGGCATGCGCAATTCCACTTCCGTTTGCTGGCTGGTGAGATCTTCCAGCGACGGTTCACGTCCGGCTTTGAGCGCATCGACGGCATTTTCCAGCATTTCCATATACAGCGAGAAACCAATGGTTTCCATGGAGCCGCTTTGGTCTTCGCCGAGCAGTTCGCCAGCGCCGCGGATCTCCAGATCGTGTGTCGCCAGCGCAAAACCTGCGCCGAGATCTTCCAGGGAGGCAATCGCTTCAAGACGCTTTTGTGCGTCGGTGCTCATGGATTTTGGATGCGGCGTCAGCAGCCAGGCGTAGGCCTGATGGTGAGAACGCCCGACGCGTCCGCGCAGCTGGTGAAGCTGCGCCAGACCGAAGTGGTCAGCGCGTTCAATAATGATGGTATTCGCCGTCGGAATGTCGATACCGGTTTCGATAATGGTGGTACAGACCAGAACATTAAAACGCTGGTGGTGGAAATCGTTCATCACCCGTTCAAGCTCGCGCTCACGCATCTGCCCGTGACCAATCGCGACGCGCGCTTCCGGCACCAGTTCAGCCAACTTATCTGCCGCTTTCTGAATGTTTTCAACGTCGTTATAAAGATAGTAAACCTGGCCGCCGCGCAGCACTTCACGCAGAATCGCCTCGCGCACCACCAGGCTATCGTACTCGCGCACGAAGGTTTTCACCGCCAGACGACGGGCCGGTGGGGTGGCAATGATCGACAGGTCGCGCATTCCGCTCATCGCCATATTCAGCGTACGCGGAATAGGGGTGGCGGTCAGGGTCAGGATATCGACATCAGAACGCATCGCTTTAATACGCTCTTTGTGACGCACGCCAAAGCGATGTTCTTCATCGACAATCAGCAGGCCTAAATCTTTCCACTTTACGTCGCTTTGCAGCAGTTTATGGGTACCGATCAGAATATCGATCTTACCTTCACTGGCTTGCTCCAGAATTTGCGTCTGCTCTTTTGCACTGCGAAAACGCGACAGCATTTCGATCCGCACGGGCCAGTTGGCGAAGCGGTCGCGGAAGTTGTCAAAATGCTGCTGTGCGAGCAGGGTGGTGGGAACCAGAACGGCAACTTGTTTATTGTTCTCTACGGCCAGGAAGGTCGCACGCATCGCCACTTCGGTTTTACCGAAGCCAACGTCGCCACAGACCAGACGATCCATGGCCAGCGGCTGGCACATATCGCTTAACACGGCGTTAATGGCCTGGGCCTGGTCCGGTGTGGTTTCAAACGGGAAACTGTCGCAGAAAAGTTGATATTGTTCTTTATCGTGCTTAAAGGCATAGCCCGATTTTGCCGCTCGCTGGGCGTAGATATCCAGCAGTTCTGCCGCCACATCGCGCACTTTTTCAGCGGCTTTCTGGCGTGCGCGTGTCCAGGCATCACTGCCGAGCTTATGCAGCGGTGCGCTGTCTTCTGCGCCACCGGCGTAGCGGCTGATCAGATGCAGAGAGGAGACCGGAACGTACAGTTTCGCATCACCGAGATAGGTCAGCATCAGATATTCGGCGGTGATCCCACCGGCTTCGAGAGTGGTCATTCCCGCGTAGCGTCCCACGCCGTGTTCCAGATGCACAATCGGCTGGCCGACGTGCAGCTCGGCCAGGTTGCGAATCAGCGTGTCCGGGTTAATCGTGCGACGGCTGTCCTGACGACGACGCGCCACCCGTTCACCCAGCAGATCGCTTTCACAAATCAGCGCCCGGTTATTCAGCGTGTCAATAAAGCCATGTTCGGCAGAGCCAATCATCAGATAGCGTCCGCTATCGCTCGCCTCGTCAAGACGGAGAATACGTTTCGGCGACACTTTGATGCGGGCCAGCAGTTCGCCCAGCGCTTCGCGACGGCCTTCACTCTCTACCGAGAAAATCACCGGGCCGGTGAAGGATTCGAGAAATTTTCGTAAATTATCCAGCGGCGATTTTTGCTGCGCCTGAACGGAAAGATCCGGCAACGTGTGGAATGCCAGGTTGGTGTTGGCGGCTTTGTCCGGCAGACTTTCCGTTTTGAGCTGGACGCGCGGCCATTTTTTCAGCTCTGAAAACAGTTCATCGGTGCGCAGCCACAGCTGCTCAGGAGGCAGCAGAGGGCGCATCGGGTCCACGCCCCGATTTTCAAAGCGGGCGCGGGTTTCCCCCTCAAAACGGGTGGCACTGGCTTCGAGATCGCCGGTGTTGACGATCAACGTTTTTGCCGGGAAATAGCTGAACAGCGCAGGAAGGGGTTCGCTAAAGAACAGCGGTTGCCAGTACTCAATCCCTGCCGGCAGCGTGCCTTTGCTCACCTGCTGATAAATGTGTTCAGCGTCGCGCTTCACATCAAATTTATCGCGCCACTGGCTACGGAACAGCTCGATGGCGGTTTTGTCCGTCGGAAATTCGTGCGCGGGGAGTAAATTAATGGCCTCGACCTCTTCCAGCGTTCGCTGGGTGTCGGCGTCAAACACGCGCAGACTGTCAATTTCGTCATCGAAGAAATCGAGCCGATACGGTTGATCGCTGCCCATTGGATAGAGATCCAATAGCGCGCCGCGGGTCGCGTATTCGCCGTGCTCCATCACCTGATCGACGTGGCGATAGCCTGCGCTGTCGAGCTGCGCCCGCAGCGCATCCCGCGATAAACACTCGCCTTTTTTCATCACCAGCGCATGACCGTGCAGGTAACTGTGCGGGCAGACACGCTGCATCAGCGTATTCACCGGGACAATCAACACGCCACGCTGCATGGAAGGCAGCTGATAGAGGGTGGAAAGTCGCGAGGAGATAATCTCCTGGTGCGGGGAAAAACTGTCATAAGGCAGTGTTTCCCAGTCGGCCAGACTAAAGACCAGGCTGTCGGTGAACTGGCGGATTTCATCATGCAGGCGGAGTGCATTTTGCATATCGGGGGCAACCAGCACCACCGGTCCGGCGTGACGTTCTGCGATCTCTGCAACGAGCGTGGCACAGGCTGCACCCGTCAGTTCACCTAACTGACGCTGGTCGCCCGCTTTGCCGGGCAGGGAGTAACGATATTGTTCAGGCATGGCTATGTCAGAGTCTCTTATGGATATATACCCAAAAACAGTATTGGGGCATATCACTGATACGCAATGTCATTATTATCCTTGATCGTTTTACATTAGCAAACCGGAACTGCACAGAGGCGACATTCGCCCTCCGAAGAGGGCGAAGAAGGGGATTAGCGGGTGGCCTCTACGGGAGCGAGGCGCGCAGGCGGGGTGAAGAACACATCGCCAAACAGCGCGCTGGACACTTTGCGTGCGCCAAGGCCAAACAGAGTACACACTACCAGGCTGATAAACGGATAGATCAGGATAAGAGTGAGTTCTGCCCATACGGGCCAGTCACCCGCATTGAGTTGGCTAATCAGGAAGAGACTGAATCCCTCAATTAAGATCCGATGGGTGGTGTAAATCGCAATGGTGTTGGAGCCAACCACATTCAGCAGGTTATTCGACTGCACACTGTAGCGCTGCTCAATGCTGTAGAACAGCTTCATGATCAGCAGAATTGAGAGCAGCGAAAGCAACAGCGGGACGTTCGCAAACCACAGCACGACGGATACTGCGCCAAAGGCGACGATCGGCAGCCAGTAGCGTCGTAACGCCATACCTTTCATCCACGCCATCAACTCTGCGCCATACCAGGCCCCGAGACTGTAATAGATCATATTGCGCACGACGCTGTTCATTCCCCACCACGGCAAGGGCAGGAAGTTAATCGCCACGCTCACCAGCGCCAGCAAGCCGAGTACAGGCAGCCTCCAGCGGCTTAACAATTTGCACAGTGTGAAATAGACAATCAGGGCGTACAGATACCAAAGACTGGTGCTGGCGGTAAGCATGCCGCGTATAAAACCGGTTAACGAATCGGCGTAAGCGGCGTTGGAAGAGGTCACCAGGTCGCGATCCGGTGCCAGCCACGCATTCAGATGGCTCAGGGCTTGCCACTGCAGAACACCCCATAGCGCCAGTACCCAGACAATACTCCAGATCCGTTTATCCAGACTGGCGCGCCAGCCGACTTCATCAATGTAGCGACGAATTAAGTAGCCCGAGATAAAGAAAAACACCGGCATACGAAACGGTGCAAGATAGAGATTGAAATAGACCCAGCATTTGGCGAGCAGACCCGATAACGGGTGTTGCAGCCCGTCAAGGTGAGGATAAAAGGTAATCACCGAGTGGTAAATCACCACCAGGCAGATGCACAGACCTTTTATCTGATTAATCCATAATGCTTTTTGTTTCATCGGTAACCGATACCTGTTTTGCCATAAACGTGCCGTTAATGCTGGGCGAACAGGCTGGCGTTGTAACGGGTAAGAGTCTGTATCCGGAAGATTTTCAGAAAAGGTGGAGGGAACGCTAAGGGGCAACGATGGGGAGATAAGAGGGTAGCGCGCTGATTTTTCTTGTTTTTTCGTGAAAATGATTACCAAAGCTTACGGTTTCAGTCATTTACGCTTAACGGATTCGCTTATATACTCGTGGGTCTGCTATCAGCAACCAGACGGATTTCATGTACCAACCTGTCGCACTCTTTATAGGCTTACGTTATATGCGTGGCCGCGCCGCGGACCGCTTCGGTCGCTTTGTCTCCTGGCTTTCCACTATTGGCATTACGCTTGGCGTGATGGCGCTGGTGACGGTTCTCTCCGTGATGAATGGCTTTGAACGCGAGCTGCAAAACAACATTCTGGGGCTGATGCCGCAGGCGGTTCTTTCATCTTCTCATGGCTCAGTCAACCCGCAACAGCTGCCCGAAAGCGCGGTGAAATTGCAGGGGGTGAATCGCGTTGCGCCGTTGACCACCGGAGACGTGGTCTTACAGAGCGCGCGTAGCGTCTCGGTCGGGGTGATGCTGGGCATCGATCCGGCGCAAAAAGATCCGCTTACGCCGTATCTGGTCAACGTCAAACAGACCGATCTTGCACCCGGAAAATACAACGTGATTCTGGGCGAACAGCTTGCCGGGCAACTGGGCGTCAATCGTGGCGATCAGCTGCGCGTGATGGTGCCATCGGCCAGCCAGTTCACTCCGATGGGACGCTTGCCAAGCCAACGATTGTTCAATGTTATCGGCACATTTGCGGCCAACAGTGAAGTCGACGGCTATCAGATGCTGGTTAACATCCAGGATGCATCCCGTTTGATGCGTTATCCGCTGGGCAATATTACCGGCTGGCGTCTGTGGCTCAACGAACCACTGAAAGTGGATGTTCTGAGCCAACAAACATTACCGGAAGGTACGCAGTGGCAGGACTGGCGCGAGCGTAAAGGCGAGCTGTTCCAGGCCGTGCGCATGGAAAAAAACATGATGGGACTGCTGTTGAGCCTGATTGTCGCGGTGGCCGCGTTTAACATCATCACCTCGCTTGGCTTGATGGTGATGGAGAAGCAGGGCGAGGTCGCTATTTTACAAACCCAGGGGCTGACCCCGCGCCAGATTATGGCGGTGTTTATGGTTCAGGGCGCGAGCGCCGGGATCATCGGTGCGCTACTGGGCGCCGCTCTGGGCGCGCTGCTGGCCAGCCAGCTGAATAATTTAATGCCGGTTATCGGTATCTTGCTTGACGGTGCCGCGCTACCGGTCGCTATTGAGCCGCTGCAGGTGGTGGGCATCGCGCTGGTCGCCATGGCTGTTGCGCTGCTTTCTACGCTTTATCCTTCATGGCGCGCTGCCGCCACTCAACCCGCTGAGGCTTTACGTTATGAATAAGATCCTGTTGCAATGCGACAACCTGTCCAAACGCTATCAGGAAGGCAACGTGCAGACCGATGTGCTGCATGAGGTCAGTTTCAGCGTAGGCGAAGGCGAGATGATGGCGATTGTTGGCAGCTCCGGCTCGGGCAAAAGTACGCTTCTGCATCTGCTGGGCGGGCTGGATACGCCCACTTCCGGCGATGTGATTTTCTCCGGTCAGCCGATGAGCAAAATGTCGTCTACCGCGAAAGCGGATTTGCGTAACCATTCGCTCGGGTTTATCTATCAGTTCCACCACCTGCTGCCCGATTTCAGCGCGCTGGAGAACGTGGCGATGCCGTTGCTGATTGGCAAAAAGAAACCGGCAGAAATCAACGCTCGCGCCAGCGATATGTTGAAAGCGGTCGGTCTGGCCCATCGTGGTAGCCACCGTCCTTCCGAACTTTCAGGCGGCGAGCGCCAGCGTGTGGCGATTGCCCGTGCGCTGGTGAATAATCCGCGCCTGGTGCTGGCCGATGAACCCACCGGTAACCTGGATGCGCGCAACGCGGACAGCATTTTCCAGCTCCTCGGCGAGCTGAACGCCTCCCAGGGGACGGCGTTTCTGGTGGTAACGCACGATCTGCAACTGGCGCGTCGTATGAGCCGTCAGCTTGAGATGCGCGATGGCCGTCTGACCGCGGAACTGACCCTGATGGGAGCCGAGTAATGGCGTCATCGTTATCCCTTCTTATCGGTTTGCGCTTTAGCCGTGGTCGCCGCCGCGGCGGCATGGTATCGCTGATCTCCGTCATCTCGACCGTCGGTATCGCCCTCGGCGTGGCGGTGCTGATCGTCGGCTTAAGCGCGATGAACGGCTTTGAACGTGAGCTGAATAACCGAATTCTGGCGGTCGTGCCGCACGGCGAAATTGAACCTGTCAATCAGCCGTGGAACAACTGGAGCGAGGCGCTCAGCAAAGTCGAGAAAGTGCCGGGTATCGCCGCCGCCGCGCCGTACATCAACTTTACCGGGCTGGTCGAAAGCGGGGCGAATCTGCGCGCCATTCAGGTGAAAGGCGTCAATCCTCAGCAGGAGGCGCGTTTAAGCGCCTTGCCGCAGTTTGTGCAAAACGGCGCATGGGCGAACTTTAAAGCGGGTGAACAGCAGATCATTATCGGCAAAGGCGTGGCCGACGCGCTGAAGGTGAAGCAGGGCGACTGGGTGTCGATCATGATCCCCAATGCCAGCGCCGATCACAAGCTTCAGCAACCGAAGCGCGTGCGTCTGCACGTGACGGGCATTTTAGCCCTGAGCGGTCAGCTGGATCACAGCTTCGCGATGGTGCCGCTGGACGATGCGCGCCAGTACCTGGATATGGGCGACAGCGTAACGGGCATCGCCATTAAGGTGAACGATGTCTTTAATGCCAATAAGCTGGTGCGTGATGCCGGCAGCGTGACCAACAGCTATGTCTACATCAAAAGCTGGATTGGCACCTACGGCTATATGTATCGCGATATCCAGATGATCCGCGCCATTATGTATCTGGCGATGGTACTGGTGATTGGCGTGGCCTGCTTCAATATTGTCTCCACGCTGGTGATGGCGGTAAAAGACAAGAGCAGCGACATCGCCGTATTGCGTACGCTGGGGGCCAAAGACGGTCTTATTCGCGCCATTTTCGTCTGGTATGGTCTGCTGGCAGGTCTGTTTGGCAGCCTGTGCGGCGTGGTGATTGGTGTGGTGGTTTCCCTGCAGCTGACCCCCATTATCAATGCCATTGAAAAAATTATTGGTCATCAGCTTTTGTCTGGTGACATCTATTTTATTGACTTCCTGCCGTCAGAATTGCACTGGCTGGACGTCGTTTATGTGCTGGTGACAGCACTTTTGCTGAGTCTGCTGGCAAGCTGGTACCCGGCGCGTCGCGCAAGCCGTATTGATCCGGCGAGGGTATTAAGTGGCCAGTAATTACGTCATGGTTTGACGGCTCAAGCCGCCAAATCAAAAAGAGGAATGCGTTATGTATTATGGATTTGATATTGGCGGCACGAAAATTGCGCTTGGCGTCTTTGATGAAAATCTGCGCTTACAGTGGGAAACCCGCGTTCCCACGCCGCGCGAAAGTTATGATCACTTTTTAACGGCCATTGCTGCGCTGGTGGCCGAAGCCGATACCCGTTTTGGCGTCAAAGGCTCCGTGGGCATCGGTATTCCGGGGATGCCGGAAACCGATGACGGTACGCTGTATGCCGCCAACGTGCCTGCCGCCAGCGGCAAATCGCTGCGCGCCGATCTCTCTGCTCTCCTTGAACGCGATGTTCGTCTTGATAACGATGCCAACTGCTTTGCGCTTTCCGAAGCCTGGGACGATGACTTTCGCCAGTATCCGCTGGTGATGGGGCTGATTCTGGGAACGGGCGTCGGCGGCGGTCTTATCCTCAACGGGAAACCGATCACCGGACGCAGCTACATTACCGGCGAGTTTGGCCACATCCGCCTGCCGGTGGATGCGCTGGAGGTCGTCGGGCGTGATTTTCCCCTGACGCGTTGCGGCTGCGGGCAGCATGGCTGTATTGAGAATTATCTGTCGGGCGGCGGGTTTGCGTGGCTTTACGAACACTTCTATCATCAGAAACGCAAGGCTCCGGAAATCATCACCTTGTGGGAACAGGGGGATGAACAGGCGCGTGAACACGTTGAACGCTATCTGGATCTGCTGGCGGTGTGTCTGGGCAATATTTTGACCATTGTCGATCCCGATCTGCTGGTGATCGGGGGCGGGTTATCAAACTTTTCGGCGATCACGGAACAGCTGTCCGGGCGATTGCCCCGTCATTTGCTGCCGGTCGCACGCGTACCGCGTATTGAACGCGCGCGTCATGGGGATGCGGGAGGAATGCGCGGTGCGGCGTTCCTTCATCTCACCCGTTAGTTAAACGAGGTTACTATGCTGTCGCGTCGGTTACATCGACTGAGCCGTTTTCGTAAAACCAAACGCCGCCTGCGTGAGCGCTTGCGCCAGCGGATATTTTTCAGAGACAGGGTGATGCCAGAAGGAATGGAAAAGCCAAGAGTTGTGGTGTTGACCGGGGCGGGGATCTCGGCGGAATCGGGTATTCGTACCTTCCGCGCCGCGGACGGACTGTGGGAAGAGCACCGCGTCGAAGACGTGGCGACACCAGAAGGTTTCGCCCGTGATCCTGAGCTGGTGCAAAGGTTCTATAACGAGCGCCGCCGGCAGCTGCAGTTGCCGGAGATTGCGCCCAATGCGGCGCATCTGGCGCTGGCCAGGCTGGAAGAAGCGCTGGGAGACCGCTTTTTGCTGGTGACGCAGAACATCGACAACCTGCATGAACGCGCCGGGAATCACAACATCATCCACATGCACGGCGAGCTGTTAAAAGTGCGCTGTGCCTGGAGCGGCCAGGTTCTCGACTGGACCGGCGATATCACCGCTGATGATAAATGCCATTGCTGCCAGTTCCCGTCTCCGCTGCGCCCGCATGTAGTGTGGTTTGGCGAAATGCCGCTCGGTATGGATGATATCTACAGCGCGCTGGCGATGGCCGATGTTTTTATCGCGATTGGAACATCCGGGCACGTCTATCCGGCAGCCGGTTTCGTTCATGAGGCCCGACTGCACGGAGCGCATACGGTTGAACTCAATCTGGAGCCAAGCCAGGTAGGGAGCGAATTTGAAGAGAAACACTATGGACTGGCAAGCGCAGTGGTGCCGGATTTTGTCGAGAAGTTGTTGAAAGGATTGTAAGTATTTTCCCCTCACCCTAACCCTCTCCCCAAAGGGGAGAGGGAACCGCTTGATGCTGTCTTTATGCCCGCGCCCCAAAGGGGAGAGGGAACCGCTCGGTGCTGTCTTTTCCCCCGCGCTCCAAAGGGGAGAGGGAATCGCTCGATGCTGTCTTTACCCCCTGGCCCAAAGGGGAGTGGGTACCGCTCGGAGCTGTCTTTTCCCCCGCGCTCCAAAGGGGAGAGGGAATCGCTCGATGCTGTCTTTACCCCCTGGCCCAAAGGGGAGTGGGTACCGCTCGGAGCTGTCTTTACCCCTCGCCCAAAGGGGAGAGGGGATCGCTCGATGCCGTCTTTACCCCCTTGCCCCAAAGGAGAGAGGGAACCGCTCGGTGCTGTCTTTTCCCCCTTGCCACAAAGAGGAGAGGGAACCGCTCGGTGCTGTCTTTTCCCCCTTGCCCCAAAGGGAAGAGGGAACCGCTCGATGCTTTCTTTTCCCCCTCGCCCCTTTGGGGAGAGGGACGGGGTGAGGGGGCCAAACCGCACGAAATTACCGACCCGCTTTTAACTTCTGATAGTAGTCTTCATAGATCCGGCTGGCGTCGCCCACATCATTTTGCCATTCGCCTTTCTTCACGGTTTCCGCATCCGGGTACAGTGATTTATCGTTCACCACTTCCGGGCTGAGCAATTTGCGTGCCGCCAGGTTGGGCGTCGGATAACCAATAGTTTCCGCCACCTGTTTAGCCACTTCCGGGCGTAGCAGGAAGTTAATCAGCTTCATGGCACCGTCGACATTTTTGGCATTTGTCGGAATCGACAGGCTGTCCATCCAGAAAATGCCGCCTTCTTTCGGCCAGACGACTTCCAGCGGCGTTCCCGCCTGACGCGCCACGTAGGCCGAACCGTTCCACACCATTCCCAGATTCACTTCGCCTTCCATATACGGGTTAGCCGGGTTATCGGAGTTAAACGCCGCCACGTTAGGCATCAGTTTTTTCAGCTCGTTGTAGGCCGCTTCAATCTCTTTTGGATTAGTGGTGTTACCGGAATAGCCCAGCTTGCGCAGCGCCATCTGGAACACTTCGCGCGCGTCATCGGTCAGCAGCAGGCTGCCTTTATACTCTGGTTTCCACAAATCGGCCCAGCTGGTCACCGTTTTTGGGTCAATCTCGTCGCTGTTGACGCCGATGGCGGTCGCACCCCAGATATAGGGGATCGAGTAATCATTATTTGGATCGAACGGTTTATTGAGCATTTCCGGATCGAGATTAGCGAAGTGGGTCAACTTCGTTTTGTCGATCTTCTGGATCATGCCTTCTTTACGCATTTTGTCGACGAAGTAGGTCGAAGGAACCACCAGATCGTACGCGCCGTCTTTATAGGTTTTAAGCTTGGCGTACATGGTTTCATTCGACTCGTAAGTCGAATAGATAACCTTGATCCCCGTCTCTTTGGTGAACTGTTCAAGCAGGCCTGGCGGCACATACTCGGTCCAGTTGTAGAAGTAGAGTGTTTTGCTGTCGTCCGCGTGCGCGGCGCTCATGCCGATTGCGAGAGCACCTGCCGCGAGCAGGTGGCGTGACCATTTCATCATTTAACGTCCCCTGTGTTACGGGCCTTAGCGGCCCTTTGTTTTATCACGAGCAATAACCTGACTGGCGATCACCATAACCAGCGATAACACCAACAGTATGGTTGCCAGCGCGTTCACCTCGGGTGATACGCCGACTTTCACCATCGAATAGATCTTCAATGGCAGAATTTCGTAACCCGGGCCGGTGACGAAGGAGGAGACCACCACGTCGTCCATCGACAGGGTAAAGCTTAACAGCCATCCTGCCGCCACCGCAGGCATGGCCAGCGGCAGAATAATTTTACGCAGGATAGTGAGCTCGCTCGCACCGAGATCTTTTGCGGCTTCCAGCATCCGCACATCAAATCCTTTCAGACGGGAATAGACCGTCACCACCACGAAGGGCAAACAGAATGTGATGTGAGAAAAGAGCAGCGACCAGAAACCAAGCTGAACGCCCAGCAGCATAAAGAGCACCAGCAGCGAAATCGCCATCACGATGTCGGGCGACATCATCACCACAAACAGCATCCCGCTGACGAACGGCTTGCCGCGGAAACGGTAACGATACAGCGCCACGGCAGTCAGTGATCCGATAAGCGTCGCAAACGTCGCGGAGACGATTGCCATCGTCAGTGAGTGCTGCGCCGCCTGCAACAGGCTGTCGTTATTCATCAGCAGGCTATACCAGTGGGTGGTAAAGCCTTGCCAGTTGATCCCGAAGCGCGAGCTGTTAAACGAGTTCACGATCAGAATGATAATCGGGATGTAAAGGTATGCGTAAATGGCGGTCATAAAACCGCCGCGAAGCAGTCGACCGATCATTCGAGTTCCACCTTTTTATTCAGCAGGCGAGAGGCACGCCAGTAAACCAGCAGCATCAGGCCCATCACCACCGTCAGCGTAATGCTGGTGGCAGAGCCGAACGGCCAGTCGCGAATGTTCAGGAACTGGCTCTTAATGACGTTACCGATCAGCAGATTTTTGGCGCCGCCCATCAGATCGGAGACGTAAAACAGTCCCATCGCCGGTAACATCACCAGCAGACAGCCGGCGATAATGCCCGGCATGGTCAACGGAATAATGATACGCAGAAAAGTTTGCAGTTTACTCGCGCCCAAATCGCGCGCCGCTTCAAGCAACGGTTTATCCAGTTTCTCGATGCTGGAATAGAGTGGCATCACCATGAATGGCAGCAGAATGTAGACCAGACCGATAATCACCGCGCCCGGGGTAAACATGATCCGAATCGGCGTATCAATCACCCCCAGCCACAGCAGAAACTCATTCAGATACCCTTTAGTGCTGAGAAAAATTTTCAGACCGTAGATGCGAATGAGCGAGTTGGTCCAGAAAGGCACAATCAGCAAAAACAGCAGCAACGGTCGGATTTTTTGCGGCAGACGCGCCAGGAACCAGGCAAAGGGATAGCCCAGAATCAGGCAGGCGAGCGTGGCTATCACCGCCATATTGAGCGAGTGGAGCAACACGTCAAAGTAGAGCGGGTCCAGCAGGCGCGCGTAATTATCCAGCGTAAAGACCAGCTTGACGAAATTAGCGTCGTCGCGGGTCAAAAAGCTGGTAGCAATGATCATCAGGTTGGGCAGAAAAACAAACAACACCAGCCAACCCACGATCGTGGCAATCACCACATTCTGGAATTTACTTGTGTTCTTCATCGGCCAGCACAACCTCCCAGCTCTCTACCCAGTTAACCACCATTTTCTGATCGAGCGGATGGTCAAAGTCCGGATCGTCCTCGTTGAAGAACTCACTCACCAGCACCATTTTGCCGTTTTCCAGCTCGACGACGGACTCCAGGGTCATGCCTTTATAGTTTCGCTCGCGGATGTAGCCGATAAGTCCTTCGACGTCGGCACTGTCGTGGATCTCATCGACGCGAAGATCTTCCGGGCGCAGCATGACGTTGAGTTTTTGACCTTTCTCGACCGCAAAATTGACGGTGATATTGCACTCACGTCCTTCAACGCTTGCGCGCACGCGCTGTTCGTCCAGGCGTTCAATAACCGTGGCGTCAAAAATATTGATCTCGCCAATGAAGCTGGCTACAAACAGGTTTTTCGGCTCTTCGTAGATTTCGCGCGGCGTGCCGTCCTGCTCAATTTTGCCATCACGCATCACCACGATGCGGTCGGACATGGTCAGCGCTTCTTCCTGATCGTGAGTAACGAACACAAAGGTAATGCCGAGCTTACGCTGCAGCGCTTTTAGCTCGTTTTGCATCTGTTTGCGCAGCTTGTAATCCAGCGCGGAGAGCGACTCATCCAGGAGCAAAAGACGGGGTTTGTTGACCACGGCGCGGGCAATAGCCACACGCTGTTGCTGGCCACCGGAGAGCTGATGTGGCTTTCGCTGAGCAAACTCATCGAGCTGAACCATCCGCAGCGCGTCGTTGACGCGAGGCGCTATTTCATCGTCAGGCGTTTTTTGCATCCGCAGGCCAAATGCCACGTTTTCAAACACGGTCATATGCGGGAAAAGCGCGTAGCTCTGAAAGACGGTGTTAACGTGACGATGTTCGGCGGGAACATCGGTGATGTCCTGATTTTCAAGATGAATGTGGCCGTTGTCGACGTTTTCCAGTCCGGCAATCAGGCGCAGAACGGTTGTTTTGCCGCAGCCAGAGGGGCCAAGCAGCGTGAGAAATTCACCGTTATTGATAGTCAGGTTAAGATCGTCAATGACGGTTTTACCATCGAAACTTTTGCTGATCCCCGACAGAAGAACCAGCGGTGACAGTGTTCCAGGTTGTGTATTCAATTTTCGGCGCGGTCCCTTATAAACGCGTCGGTGGACTTACCGACAGCGGGGTTTGTGTGTAACCACCTTGGTGACTCTTAATGAGGGCGGCCATTCTACGGCAAACGACTGAAATCACCAATCCTTGTCACTGATTGATAAGCTACATTTATTAACGAATAACAACATAAACGAAAATATTCTCGTTTACGGGATAAAAGTGACCTGACGCAATATTTAGGTTTGGATGCTTATTGATAATGTTGTCACGAAAAGTGAGGGTGACTGCATGGATAAATTACTTGAGCGTTTTTTACAGTACGTTTCGCTGGATACCCAATCTAAACCGGGTGTCCGACAGGTGCCGAGCACCGAAGGCCAATGGAAGCTGTTAAATCTGCTAAAAGAGCAACTTGAAGAGCTTGGCCTGGTCAATGTGACCTTAAGCGAGAAGGGCACTGTGATGGGGACGCTGCCGGCCAATGTCAAAGGTACGATCCCGGCCATTGGATTTATATCCCATGTTGATACGTCACCTGATTTCAGCGGTAAAAACGTCAATCCGCAGATTGTCGAAAACTATCGTGGCGGCGATATCGCGCTGGGTATCGGCGATGAAGTTCTCTCCCCGGTGATGTTCCCGGTGCTGCATCAACTGCTCGGTCAGACGCTTATCACCACCGACGGTAAAACGTTGTTGGGTGCGGATGACAAAGCGGGTGTGGCGGAGATCATGACCGCGCTGGCGGTGCTGAAAGGCAACAATATCCCCCACGGCGATATCCGTGTGGCCTTCACGCCGGACGAAGAGGTGGGCAAAGGGGCGAAGCATTTTGACGTGGAAGCCTTCAACGCGCAGTGGGCCTACACCGTCGATGGCGGCGGAGTGGGTGAGTTAGAGTTCGAAAACTTTAACGCGGCGTCCATCACGATCAAAATTGTCGGTAATAATGTCCATCCTGGCTCAGCCAAAGGCGTGATGGTTAACGCCCTCTCTTTAGCCTCGCGTATTCACGCTGAAGTGCCGGCGGAAGAGAGCCCGGAACACACCGACGGCTATGAGGGTTTTTACCACCTCACCAGTATCAAGGGCACGGTAGACAGCGCGCAGATGCATTACATCGTTCGCGATTTCGACCGCAAAGCCTTTGAAGCGCGTAAGCGCAAGATGATGGAGATCGCCAAAAAAGTGGGCAAAGGGCTGCACCCGGATTGCTACATTGAGCTGATCATTGAGGACAGTTATTACAATATGCGCGAGAAAGTCATGGAGCATCCGCATATTCTGGATATCGCCCAGCAGGCGATGCGCGACTGCGATATCGAACCGCAGCTTAAACCGATTCGCGGAGGAACCGACGGCTCGCAGCTCTCTTTTATGGGGCTGCCATGTCCAAACCTGTTCACTGGCGGGTATAACTACCACGGCAAACATGAGTTTGTGACGCTGGAAGGGATGGAGAAAGCGGTGCGGGTGATTGTACGGATCGCGGAGCTGACGGCGAAGCCATAAAAAAAGGTTCATCGCGGTTAAGCGTGAACCAATAGAAAACGGCGGTAAAAGTGGTTAGTTTTGTATTCGCCAAAACACTAACCAGCCACTCAACCGCCGTCTGCCATGAATGCTAATCTTTCTTCCCTCTTCTGGGAAGGTTTCACTGTTGATTCCTTCACTCATCCTGCACCGGATGCTCTGCTTATTACGCTCCGGCCTGACCCCGGTTTTGCGCCGTCCTGCCGTCGATGTGGCTGTAGAGACTGTGCTGTCCATGATGTCTCTGTGCGACGGGTTCGTGAGCGCGATTTACTTCACTGGCGCGTCACACTTCAGCTTCCCGTTCGCCGTCTGCGCTGTTCCCGCTGCGGGATTGTCACCGAGCGCATCTCATGGGTGCCTGAACGGCAACGTTACACGTCCTCGTTAGCGACCTGGGTGGAATCTCTTACCCGGTTATTGCCGGTTAAGCATGTGGCACAGTTGACCGGTCTGCACTGGCACACCATTAAAAATATCGACTGCCGACGCCTGCGGCGGGAACTCCGGGAGCCTGAACGGCACACGCTGCGCCGCCTGATAATGGATGAGTTCGCGCTGTTCAAAGGGCATCGCTATGCCACGGTTGTGGTGGATGCAGATACACAACGGGTGCTGTGGGTCGGTGAAGGGCGCAGCCGGGTAGCCTTCCGTCCGTTCTTCACCTGGCTGGGCCCGGAAGGATGTGCCGCCATCGAATCTGTCGCGATGGATATGAATACGGCGCTGGACCTGGAAGTGAGAGCGCAGTGCCCGCAGGCGGAAGTGGTGTATGACCTGTTCCATGTTGTGGCGAAGTTCGGCCGGGAAGTCATCGACAGA
Source organism: Lelliottia sp. CFBP8978 (assembly GCF_034046055.2). Taxonomy (NCBI): domain Bacteria; kingdom Pseudomonadati; phylum Pseudomonadota; class Gammaproteobacteria; order Enterobacterales; family Enterobacteriaceae; genus Lelliottia; species Lelliottia sp. CFBP8978. The sequence goes on from NZ_CM188253.1 coordinate 1,764,368, forward strand.
GTGAGGGTCGATCAGGCGAATCAGTTGCGTGACAACAGCAAGGCGCGGAAGGTTATCAAACGCAGCCGCTGGTTGCTGTTGCGTAATCCAGAGAACCTGCCGGCCGGGCATGAGGTGAAACTGGCAGAGTTGCTGGCGGCGAACCAGCCGTTAAATACGGTGTATGTGATGAAAACAGCCCTGAAAGAGCTGTGGTATGCCCCGGATAAAGACGTTGCGAAGCGTCGCTGGAATGAGTGGTACAGGCAGGCACAGGAAAGTGGCATCAGGGCGTTGCAGCAGTTCGCTGATAAGCTGAAGGGTTACGTGAGCGGCATAATCGCGAGTGCCACGCATCGTCTGAATACCAGCGTACTTGAGGGAATGAACAACAAGATCAAAGTGATAAAACGAATGGCATACGGATACCGGGATAACGACTACTTTTTTATGAAGATAAAAGCAGCGTTCCCCGGTAAGGCGCGATGAACCTAAAAAAAGCCCGGGGCGCAGTGGCTGCCGGGCTGATTTATGCATTGTTATATATGCCGGGTCAGGCGCAGCGCCATCACCCGGCGATACAAACAGCTTAGTCCTCGAAGAACCAGTATCCGCTGTTCACCAGTGCGGCGAGCATCGCCAGGAATGAAGGATCTTCCAGCGCGTCACCGAACGTTTCGGCGTTCAGCACCATATGGCTGGCCAGTGCTTCCAGGGCCGGGCGGTGCGGGGAGTCGAGCTTTTCGCCGTTAACGAAAATCTCATCGCCAATGCGCAGCACGCGTAATCCCCCTAAACGAACCAGCGAATCACCCTGTTGCAGCGCATCATAAATCTCATCCGGCTGGTAAGGCGGTTCGGCAGGCGCGACGTCCAGTTCATGACGAGACTGGCTGATAAACTCACCAAACCACTGTCTGAAATGTTCCGGCTGATTGATCAGGCCCATCATCATCTCGCGCAGTTTATCTAACTCTTGCGGCAGAATATCGGCTGGATGTTCGCGCGCCGGAACGTCCGGATCGCTATACCGGTGGCTGCCCAGCTCGCGTTGCAGCACATAATCCGCAAATCCACTGATCATCTCGCGCCCGCTTGGCGCCCGGAAGCCCACGGAATAGTTCAGTGAGTTCTCAAGGGAGTAGCCTTCGTGCGGGAAGCCCGGCGGAATATAGAGAATATCGCCTGGCTCCAGCTCTTCGTCGATGATGCCTTCAAAGGGATCCACCTGAAGCAGATCCGGATGCGGGCAGTGCTGTTTCATCGGTACTTTTTCACCGACACGCCAGCGACGACGGCCAGTTCCCTGAATGATAAACACATCGTACTGATCGAGGTGCGGGCCAACGCCACCGCCGGGAACGGAGAAGGAGATCATAAGATCGTCCATGCGCCAGTCGGGCAGGGCACGGAACGGGTGCATCAGGGCTGCGGTCGGTTCATGCCAGTGGTTAACGGCCTGGACCAGCAGCGACCAGTTGTTCTCACCCAGATGATCATAGCTCTCGAACGGACCGTGGCTCACCTGCCATTTACCGTCCTGATGACTCACCAGTCGGCTGTCGACTTCGTTTTCCATCGCCAGTCCCGCCAGCTCATCCGGCGAGATGGGATCGACAAAATTGCTGATACCGCGTTTCAAAACGACCGGGCGTTTTTGCCAGTAGCGTTCGATAAAGTCGGGCCAGTTAAGTGTTAATTGATAATCCATATTTATATTTCCGCAGGCTCTTACTGAGTCGGATTATAACGGAAGCTCATCACCCTGCGCGTGAGAATCTCGCTTTTTTCACATTCCGGCCTAACTATCGTCAGAGGAGGGATGCTGACGGCCAAAAACGGCGACCATTCGCGCGCCGCCCAGCAGACTGTCGCTGGTTTCGATACGCCCGTTGTATTGATCCACGATCTCCTGAGCAACCGATAAACCGACGCCCTGACCAGGACGCAGCGTGTCAGCGCGTTGCCCGCGATCAAAGACCACATCGCGTTTGTTTTGCGGGATACCCGGACCATCATCTTCAACGATGATATGCAGCTCTTCTTCCGTCTGCAGAGCGGAGACCTCAACAAATTCCAGACAATATTTGCAGGCGTTATCCAGCAGGTTTCCCATCACTTCCATAAAGTCATTTTTTTCGCCGACAAAGCTGATTTCTGGCGAAATATCGAGGCTGATATTCACCCCTTTGCGCTGATAGACTTTATTGAGCGCGGAGGTCAGGCTATCCAGCAGCGGTGCGACCGGATGCAGCTCCCGGCTTAACAGTGCGCTACCGGAGCGCATACTGGCGCGGTGCAGATAGTAGCCAATTTGCTGAGAGATACGGCTGATTTGCTCCAGCATCACCGGCTCTGCATCATCCACGCTCAGTTTAGAACTGCGCATTGACCGCAGGGTACTTTGCATGACGGCGAGAGGGGTTTTCAGGCTGTGCGTGAGATCGGTGAGGGTGGTACGGTATTTGTCGTAACGTTCGCGTTCGCTTTTGAGCAGGCGATTAAGATTGCGCACCAGGCTTGTCAGTTCGCGTGTCGTTTGTGGGTTAAGTTTCTCGCGGTGGTGCTCTTCCAGCTCACGCACCTCTTTTGCCAGCGATTCAATGGGGCGAAGGCTCCACCATGCTGCCACCCACAGCAGCGGGATCACCAGCAAAAAGTTAGCTGCCAGAACATAGATGAACCAGCTCCAGACCCTGTATGAACGTTTAAGCTCAACCGGAATGGTATCAATGACCACAATAGTCAGCTGCGGCATATCAACGGTTGCAGGATAAAGATTAATCGCGACCGAGTGGGTCATCTCGGTGTCATCGTCATCTTCCCGGATTTCGGCAAGCTCACGCTGCATTGAGGTATCGTTGCCCAGCAGCGCGCTGGTGGCATTGAGATCGGTTTCCAGTTCGTGGAACCCGTTGGTTCTGAGCCATTCCGGGCGAATGCTTTTTTCCAGCCACGGAACATGCCGTTGCGCCCACAGAAGCTGGCCTTTTTCGTCATAAATCAGCGCCATCGTCGGACTTTGCCGGTCCAGATTTTCCGGCATTTCCACGCTGATGCGGTTATTTTCCCATTTCGCCAGCGTGTAAAAGAGATTGCTCTCTCCGCGCAGCAGGCGGAAGGTGGTTTTATCAAAGCTGACGCTGTATCCCACCAGCGCCACCATCCCGTAGGAGAGTGACAAGATCAGCACCACCGCTGCGGTTGCCAGTAAGAAGCGAACCCGCAGCGAAAGCGGCAAGAGATGGCGAAGGATCTTTTTCATTTAGCGTAGTTCAAACAGATACCCCTGGCCCCTCACCGTCGTGATGACGTCCTGCGGGTACTGTGCCTGAATTTTTTTACGCAAGCGGCCCATCAACACATCAATGGTATGGCTTTCACGCAGTTCGGCATCAGGATAAAGCTGGAGCATTAACGAATCTTTGCTCACCACTTTACCGCTGTTGCGAATAAGCGTTTCCATAATGGTGTATTCAAAGGCTGTCAGCTTAATAACCTCGTCATTGATGGAAAACTCGCGGCGAGAGAGATCGACCTGGAACGGAGGAAGAGAAATAACCTGAGAAGCCAGCCCGCTGTTACGGCGCATCAGCGCCTGCATGCGCGCAGCAACTTCTTCAATATGGAAGGGCTTGGTCACGTAGTCATCTGCGCCAGCGCTGAGCACTTCGACCTTATCCTGCCAGCCTTCGCGGGCGGTTAAAACCAGTACCGGAAGGGAGACGTCATGGCTTCGCCAGCGGCGGATCAGCGACAGACCGTCTTCATCGGGCAACCCCAAATCGACGATGGCTATATCCGGTACATGCTCATTGAGATAGTAATCCGCTTCTTTAGCGTCTTCTGCGTCATCCACCTGGTGCCCCAGATCCTGAAGCTGAACTTTCAGGTGATGACGTAGCAATGCATTATCCTCAACAACCAATACGCGCATCATCTCTTCTCCCTAAAATTAATGGTATGAATAGTTTAACGCTGATTATGTTGTTATGGGGATAAACATTGAGTAAACCGCAGAGGAAGGAACCCTCTTTCCGGCGGGAAAGAGGGGGAGGGGCATTATTTCAGTTCATCTACCATGGTAATGGCACGACCAATATAATTTGCCGGCGTCATCGCCTTGAGGCGCGTTTTCTCTTCTTCCGGCAGCGCCAGTCCGTCGATAAACTGCTTCATCCCTTCTGCATCGACGCGTTTGCCGCGGGTCAGCTCTTTCAGTTTTTCGTATGGTTTTTCAATCCCGTAACGACGCATCACCGTCTGAATCGGCTCCGCCAGCACTTCCCAGTTATGATCCAGCTCGTCCAGCAGACGATCGCGGTTCACTTCCAGTTTGCTCACGCCTTTCAGCGTCGACTGATAAGCAATCAGCGAGTAACCAATTCCCACGCCCAGGTTACGCAGAACGGTGGAGTCCGTCAGGTCGCGCTGCCAGCGGGAAACCGGCAGTTTGCTGGCCATGTGCTGCAGCAGAGCGTTCGCCAGACCCAGGTTGCCTTCGGAGTTTTCGAAGTCAATAGGGTTCACTTTGTGCGGCATGGTGGAAGAGCCTATTTCACCGGCAATGGTTTTCTGCTTGAAGTGGTTCAGCGCCACGTAACCCCATACGTCACGATCGAAATCGATCAGAATGGTGTTGAAACGGGCGATGCAGTCAAACAGCTCGGCGATGTAGTCATGCGGCTCGATCTGGGTGGTGTACGGGTTCCACTGGATGCCCAGCGAGGTGACGAACTCTTCACTGAACTGATGCCAGTCTACTTCCGGGTACGCGGCGATGTGGGCGTTGTAGTTACCCACCGCGCCGTTGATTTTACCGAGGATCTCAACCTGTTCCAGCTGACGATACTGGCGCTCCATGCGGTACGCCACGTTCGCCATCTCTTTACCCATTGTCGATGGGGTCGCCGGCTGGCCGTGGGTGCGGGAGAGCAAAGGAATGTCACGGTATTGCAGCGCCAGGTCTTTTACCGCGTCGATAATTTTGCGCCAGTAAGGTAAAACCACTTCCTGGCGGGCAGTCGACAGCATCAGCGCGTGAGACAGGTTGTTGATATCTTCTGAAGTACAGGCGAAGTGGATGAACTCAGACACCGCGTGCAACGCAGGGACGCTCTCCACTTTTTCTTTCAGGAAATACTCAACGGCTTTCACGTCGTGATTGGTTGTGCGTTCGATGGTTTTAATGCGCGCGGCGTCTTCTTCGTTGAAGTCAGCCACGATTTTATCAAGGTAATCGTTTGCCTGGGCGTCAAAAGCAGGAACTTCCTTGATTGCTGCCTGGGCAGCTAACTTTTGCAGCCAACGCACTTCAACCTGCACGCGGAACTTCAGCAGACCATATTCGCTGAAGATCTCGCGCAGCGCGCTGACTTTATCGCCGTAACGTCCATCGACGGGGGAAACGGCGGTCAGTGAGGATAATTCCATAATTCGCAACTCCGGGAGGTTAACAATGAGCAAGAATTTGTTTTGCCTGAGTCGTCAGGCGATGACGAGAAAACATTAACTGCAGTCGGCCGCCGCCAACCTGATGCCACAGCACGGCAGCACGAATGCCGGCCAGCAGTGAGGCGCGAACTTTCGCCTGCACCTGCGGGCTTTGCAGCACGGCAGGGGAGCCGGTGACCTGAATGCGCGGCCCAAGCGGGCTGATGACATCAACGTAAATGGCGGCCATTGCGCTCAACAGCGTTTCAGACTGGAGGTCAAAGTGATCAAGCTGGCGCTGAAGCCCGGCAATGCGGTTGCCCAGCGTATCCATCGCACCTTTCGCGTTGTTCAGTTTACGCTCCAGCACCATCAGGCTGAGGGTGTAACGGGTGAGTTCTGCGTTTAAACCCTGACGGCTGCTGGCGTTCAACACGCCGAGCAGGGTTTCGAGACCGAGGCGAAGATTGGTTTCGCTACCACCGAACACGCCAAGCGTTGAGCCTGGGTTAAGATCGATGACGCTGTTAAGCGAAACGTGCAGCGCATCAGCGTCGCAATGACCCTGATGTGCCAGCTGTTGCACCAGACGGGCAGACTGGCAAATGCCTGCCAGCGCCAGGGTGATGTCATAGTAATTCTTCGCCACACGTGCTCCTTTTGGTGTGTAATCAGTTTAAACCGCTGCCAGCGGAAGACGCTGTTCAATAATCCCGCCGCCCAGACAGATTTCGCCCTGATAAAACACGGCAGACTGACCCGGGGTGACGGCGGAAACCGGTTCATCGAAGCGAACCTCAATGCGGTCATTATCCAGCGCGGTGACGGTGCAGGGAATATCGGTCTGGCGATAACGGGTTTTGACCGTGCAGCGCAGAGGACCTGCGAACGGCTCGCGATCGACCCAGTGTAATTGCTGCGCGATAAGACCCACAGACATCAGACGCGGATGTTCGTGCCCCTGCGCAACAATCAGAATATTGTTTTCGACATCTTTATCGACGACGTACCACGGCTCTTCGCTGCCTTCTTTGGTGCCGCCGATACCCAGACCTTTACGCTGTCCGAGGGTGTGATACATCAGGCCCTGATGCTCACCGACGTCATCGCCGTCAACGGTGATGATTTTGCCCGGCTGTGCCGGCAAATAGCGGCCCAAAAACTCGCGGAATTTACGCTCGCCGATAAAACAGATACCGGTGGAATCTTTTTTCTTCGCGGTGATGAGATCGAGCTCTTCGGCGATTTTACGCACTTCAGGTTTTTCCAGTTCACCGACCGGGAACAGGCTTTGCGCAATCTGCTCATGGCCCAGCGTATAGAGGAAATAACTCTGATCTTTATTGCCGTCGAGACCGCGCAGCAGCTGGCTTTTGCCATCGACATCTGCGCGACGCACGTAGTGGCCGGTCGCGATATAATCAGCGCCCAGATCTTCGGCTGCAAATTCAAGGAAGGCTTTAAATTTGATCTCTTTATTACAGAGGATGTCCGGGTTCGGGGTACGGCCCGCTTTGTATTCGGCCAGGAATAGCTCGAATACATTGTCCCAGTACTCTGCCGCAAAGTTAACGGTGTGCAGCTCAATGCCGAGTTTATCGCAGACGGCCTGCGCATCGGCGAGATCCGCAGCAGCCGTACAGTATTCCTCGCCATCATCTTCCTCCCAGTTCTTCATGAACAGGCCCTCGACCTTGTAACCTTGCTGTTGCAAGAGCCACGCGGAGACGGAAGAGTCGACACCGCCGGACATGCCGACGATTACTTTTTTCTGGCTGTTATCTGACATGGAATACTCACGACATTGAACTTAAAGGCGGCGTATTCTATCACGCGACCCCACCATTGGCATCCTCTGTAAACGGCCAGTTAAATTCACTCACGATCTCAAGCGGCAAGCGACCGCCAGACTGATAGCAGCGAATACTTTCGGCAACCAGCGGCGAGCGCAGGTTTGGCGCGTTAAGGATCTCCTCAGCAGTGACCCACAGGCAGCGATCGATGTCGTCGTCGTGCGGTTCAGTGGCGCACATTTCGTTAAGTTCGACCACGAATAAAAAGCGCAGAAAAGGGGTGCGATCGGGGGCTATCCACTGATGCAGGCGAATAAAGTGCTGGGGCCCGGCATGGATCCCGGTCTCTTCCCACAGCTCGCGTTTTGCGGCCTGAACCAGCGTCTCGTCGGCTTCGAGATGTCCGGCGGGCTGATTCCACAACGCTTTGCCGTTAATCGTCTCTTCGACGACCAGAAATTTATCCTGTGCGTGAACCAGCGTGGCGACCGTAACATGAGGTTTAAACATGATATTTTCCTTATTCTGTAGCGTCCCGCCACGCACCATTTGCCAGCGAGTCCAGCGTGTAATTGCCCATGGCATAGCGGATCAGTCGCAGCGTCGGGAGGCCGACGTGGGCCGTCATCCGACGAACCTGACGGTTACGGCCCTCATAAAGGGTTATTTTGAGCCAGGCCGTGGGGATCGATTTTCGCTCACGAATAGGCGGCTGGCGCGGCCACAGCCATTCGGGTTCGCCGACGAGCTCGACTCCCGCAGGCAGCGTCGGGCCGTCGTTTAGCGTCACGCCATCGCGCAGCGCAGCAAGAGCCGCTTCCGTTGGCTCACCTTCGACCTGGACGTAATAGATTTTTCCGGTGCGCTTGCCCGGCTGGGTGAGGCTTGCCTGGAGCGCCCCGTCGTTGGTCAGGACCAGCAGGCCTTCACTGTCACGATCCAGACGCCCCGCAGCGTAAACCCCTTGCACAGGAATAAAATCTTTTAAGGTGCTGCGTCCCGCTTCGTCGGTGAACTGCGGCAAAACATCGTAGGGTTTATTGAACAAAATGACCCGTTTTGGCTGGCTGTCTTGCGTTCTTCTGGTGGCTTGTCGTGAGCTGAATCGCTCAACCCGGTGATTTCTAAAAGAAGTTTTCTTCATGGTATTTTCAGACCCTGTCAATTGCCGCATTATAGCCTAATAACGAATGCCTTTCATGGCGGCAGACATTCAGGTACTATCGAAAGGCTCATTACAAATTATTAACATAAGATCAGTAACAACCAGAAGCGCTCGAAGGAGAGGTTAATGGAAAGCAAAGTAGTTGTTCCGGCGGAAGGTAAAAAGATCACCCTGCAAAACGGCAAAATTAACGTTCCACACAATCCGGTTATTCCGTTCATCGAAGGTGATGGAATCGGTGTAGACGTTACTCCTGCAATGCTGAAAGTGGTTGATGCCGCTGTTGAGAAAGCCTACAAAGGCGAGCGTAAAATTTCCTGGATGGAAATTTACACCGGTGAAAAATCGACCCAAGTTTACGGCCAGGACGTTTGGCTGCCGGCAGAAACGCTGGACCTGATTCGCGACTACCGTGTTGCCATTAAAGGCCCACTGACCACACCAGTGGGTGGCGGTATTCGTTCCCTGAACGTTGCTCTGCGTCAGGAACTCGATCTGTACGTGTGTCTGCGTCCGGTGCGTTACTACCAGGGTACACCAAGCCCGGTAAAACACCCTGAACTGACCGATATGGTGATCTTCCGTGAAAACTCTGAAGACATCTACGCTGGCATTGAGTGGAAAGCGGACTCTGCAGACGCAGAAAAAGTGATTAAATTCCTGCGCGAAGAGATGGGCGTGAAGAAAATTCGCTTCCCTGAACATTGCGGCATCGGTATCAAGCCATGCTCTGAAGACGGTACTAAACGTCTGGTGCGCGCAGCCATCGAATACGCTATCACCAACGATCGTGACTCTGTGACGCTGGTTCACAAAGGCAACATCATGAAGTTCACCGAAGGCGCATTCAAAGACTGGGGCTACCAGTTGGCGACTGAAGAGTTCGGCGGCGAGCTGATTGACGGCGGTCCGTGGCAGAAAATTAAGAACCCGAACACCGGCAAAGAGATCATCATTAAAGATGTGATCGCCGATGCGTTCTTACAGCAAATCCTGCTGCGTCCGGCTGAATACGACGTGATCGCCTGTATGAACCTGAACGGTGACTATATCTCTGACGCACTGGCTGCACAGGTGGGGGGTATCGGTATCGCTCCTGGCGCAAACATCGGTGACGAATGCGCGCTGTTCGAAGCGACCCACGGTACTGCACCGAAGTACGCAGGCCAGGACAAAGTGAACCCGGGTTCAATCATCCTCTCCGCTGAGATGATGTTGCGTCATATGGAATGGTTCGAAGCCGCAGACCTGATTGTTAAGGGCATGGAAGGCGCGATTAACGCCAAAACCGTGACTTACGATTTCGAACGTCTGATGGAAGGCGCTAAACTGCTGAAATGTTCAGAGTTTGGCGACGCGATTATCGCAAATATGTAATTCCTTCATTGAGTTATATCAGAACGGGAGCCGTCAGGTTCCCGTTTTTTTTGGCGCGATGGGTTCGCGGTTGGCTTTGTAAAAAGGTGTTGCACTTTGCTGGCGTAAAATCCTGGTGATTCATATCCAGACAGCTACGCTTAGAAAGGTAACCTATATCGGGAGGGGTTATGTTGACTCATTCTGAAGCCAAACGGTGGGCATCGGTAATGCTTAAATCGGCATTATGCGATGGGATGAAAACTGATGAGATTTCCCGACAGGTACACCTGGTCTGCGATCATCACGGACGGGAGTGCCTGGAAGAGTTGATAGAGGAAATCCTGATAGAAGCGGGACGAATAGGTCCTAGACACAGTGCTGGCGAGAATCACCAGCATTGACGTCAATCCTTCTGCTTGCCGCCCTCGGGCGGTTTTCATCCATACTGACAGCACCGTGTTAAATTCGGGAGTCCAATGGCTCCCGAATTCATTTTATCGGCCCCATGATTCCTGAGCGATTAGAGCGTCTGCTTGACTTTGAAAAGGGATACGGACTGCGACAGAAGATGGGCCTGGTCGTTCACGCCGGATGCGGTGGTGGCAACTTCTTCAACCAGCGCCGCATTTTGCTGCGTCACATGGTCCATTTGAGTGATCGCCACGCGGATTTGCTCCACGCCACGGCTTTGCTCTTCCGAGGCCATCGCAATATTCTCCATCACCACATTGACCTTACTCACGGCAGTGCTGATATCAAGAATGGTCTGGCTGGTTTTCGTCGCCAGCTCGGCGCCTTCCTGGATATAAAGCGTCGATTGGTTAATCAGCGTGGTGATCTCTTTGGCTGAGTCGGTGCAGCGACGAGCCAGATTTCTGACTTCCTCTGCAACGACGGCGAATCCACGGCCAGACTGACCCGCCCGCGCAGCTTCTACTGCCGCATTCAGCGCCAGAATATTGGTCTGGAAGGCAATGCTGTCGATGACGCTGATGATCTCGAACATCTTTTGCGCACTCTGGCTGATGGCATCCATTTTTTCCATCATATGCCGCATCTGTTGCTCGCCTTCGGTAGCAATACCGGCCGCATTCTGCACCATCTGCGAAGCCTGTAGCGCGTTATCGGTGTTCATTTTCACCGTTGAGGAGATTTGCTCCATGCTGGCGGCGGTCTCCACGACTGCGGCTGCCTGTTCTTCAGTCCGGCGAGAAAGATCGCTATTCCCGGCGGCTATTTCCTGGGTGCCAATATTGATAGATTCGACACCCTGACGGATAGATACCACCGTCGAATTCAATTCTGCTTGCATTATCTGGAGAGAAGCAAACAGCTGGCCAATTTCATTATTGTTCGCAACATGAATTTCACCCGTGAGATCGCCTTTTCCGATGGACTCAAAATGCTGAGTCACATTCTTGAGTGGGCGGACTAATATATTTCGCATCCAGATGTTGACGATCAAAAATAAAATGGCGGACAGAATCAGTACACTCAGCATCACAATCAGCGCGAAATGATAGGACTGATTGCTGAATTGAATCACCTTATTAAGATTACGCTGGGTTGAGGCCATATAAGATTGATACTCATTGTCCCACGCCTGACGGGCCTGCAACGTTGAAGGGTGACTGTTCTCATACTCCGCCTTCAGTTCCTGCACATCGTCGATGGTGGTCACCTGGCTGGCATTACGATTAATTACGGCGATTTGCTGATCGTATCGCTCTTTCATTCTTGCCCCTACATCGGGTTCGATAGTGGACAGTCCGGGGATTTTCATAAACTGCTGATAGTGCTCATCCGCAATCGACATCTCTTTACGAACGCTTTCCTGCACAGCGGGCTCATCAATATCGTCACCGTGAATTTTTGCCTGGGTAGCTGTGTCAATAATAATACGCGCATTTATTATGGCATCCCGGACGGAGTTCAGTGCCTTTTGCTCCCCGGCGTTATAGCTCAGGGTCCGAATATCGCTATTACTGCGATAAAGAAAATTCAGACCAAGCCCGCTGGAGATAATAAGCATGAGAGTAAAAGATGCCAGAACGATCAGTAGTCCGATGCTAATTTTAATATTTTTCAAGATAACGCCCTCAATAACCTGTGTCTGTATAACATCATTCTTGACAGGGTTATCGGCAGGGGGAAGAGGGGCTTGATTCGCTAAAACGTTTAAAAGAACCAAAAGTGAAAAAATAACGCGATATATTTTTATTGGCTTATTTCGCGAGATTTAAACTTGATGATCCTGATGCGTATGCAGGCGAACGGGGGAGAGCGCAGCGTGACGGTCCCACTCTGACAATACGAGCAAAAAAAAGCCCACTCGAAGGTGGGCAAGAAATACTGGAAGCAATGTGAGCAATGTCGTACTGAATACCCGAGTGTTTTGCTCAACTATTCAGTGTTGAGAAAGATAATCTTTCTCAACAAAAGATGCAACCCCATCTTTTGTGTGGCTCGTTATTTTTTTCTGTATGGAAAATACACAGTCGGGCTTTGTGATGCCTGTCACAAATTTCATTTTGGAAATCCTGTGCTATGCTTTTCTGTGTCGTTGATTTAATGACAAAAAACCATACAGAGAGGAAAGCTATGGGAATTTTATCCTGGATTATCTTTGGGCTTATTGCGGGGATTCTGGCGAAGTGGATCATGCCAGGCAAAGATGGCGGTGGGTTCTTCGTTACAGTCATACTGGGTGTCGTGGGCGCTGTGGTCGGCGGCTGGATCAGCACCCTGTTCGGCTTTGGTAAAGTCGATGGCTTTAACTTCGGCAGTTTTGCCGTTGCGGTCATTGGTGCGCTGGTCGTTCTGTTTATCTACAGAAAAATCAAAAGCTAAGAACGAAAGCATCCAAAAAGGCTGCCAGTGGCAGCCTTTTTAGTGTGCAGGGATCACCACCAGCCAAGCTGGACGCCTGCCACGGCGACAATCGCCACAATTAACATAATGATGGTCGTTTTGCGCACTTATGCCCCCGGAGCGGCGTAACCGCCAACGAAAAACCATGTTAAAAAAACCACTGCCGTTATAAAAATAACGACCGGGAATACAATACCGATCCTCATAACATCACCTTATGCGTTACCTTACCTGCAGAGTTTACGGGGTTAATCCATCGTGAGAAAGCGTGTTTTGCTTTTACGTTTTTTATCCTGATACATTGCGGTGTCGGCGGCACGTAAGGCACTGTCGGCATCGGTAGTGGCGGGATCGACCGCCACCACGCCTAAGCTGGCGCCAGGATAGACAAGATGAACGTTGCCAAGCCAGTACTCCCCGGCGATAGAGGCGCTAATCTGTTTTTTGAGGACCGTCACCTGCGTGTTGTCCCCCGCGCTATCCTCTTTACACAGGCAAGCCACCAAAAATTCATCGCCACCCAGTCGGCCAACAATATCGTCCTCGGTGTGCGCATCGGTCAGCCGTTTGCCCACTTCCACTAAAAATTGATCGCCGGTCTCATGACCAAAGCGATCGTTAATCAGCTTGAAATCATCCAGATCGATAAAGGCGATAAGGGCATGGCGCTTGAGATGGCGAGCCAGCGAGAAGAGGGTCGTGAGATTTTCAAAAATGGCGCGACGATTCGGTAAACCGGTCAGGGCATCGGTATAGGAGTGCGCAATCAGTGCGGAATTTGCTTCACGAAGCTGGTTAAGCAGCGACTCTTTCTGGATGTACTGCGCAATCAGCCCGGCAAAGAGTTGCAGCACTTGCTCGCCGCGCTCGCTCAGTGTCTTTTTACTGGTGCTGGTGGCGCAGAGTGTTCCGTACAGCGAACCATCAGCCAGATGAATGGGAATACTCATGTAAGTGGTAATCCCCAGTGCTTTTGCCGCATCACAATCGGCCCACAGTTCTGCGACCTCGCTACTGAAAAAACAGCTGCTGTCGATGGCGCGTTTACACAGGGTATCGCCCCAGGGCACGCTCAGCCCTTCGGGGATCTGCATCTGTTTGCTGTTACGGGCATACAGGATATGCTGCAAACGGGCATTGATATCGACTTTCGTCAGATAGGTCGATTCCATATCGGTGACAATCTCAAGCATCTCCAGTAGCTGACGCACCAGGCTTTCAAGGGATTGTTCGGTCGCGAGGGTTTCTGAAACACGGGCAAGAATAATATCCGACATGACGTGGGTAGACTCCCATGCAGAAGACGCCAGTATCTGCATGTTGTGCTGAAATTTTCGGCTGTGGAGCATAGTAGAACATGAATGTATAAAATTTTATATATTGTTGAGACACCTGCCAACGCTGGTAGGGGGAAAAAGCCCCGGAGCGAGCCCGGGGAAAGAGATCTTTATTCTCTGGTCAGTGAGAACAGGTTCACTATAGGTCTGAAAAGTGCAGGTTTAATGGAGAAATCATGGAGAAAACGGACATGACCCGGTACTCTTAACCGTCGAAAATTCAAAAGGGTAAGATCATGCGATATCTGCTGCTGGCGATGGCTCTGCCACTAACTGCCTGTTCAACATCAACCCCACCGGATGCGCCAAAACCGCCACAGATTGGTATGGCAAATCCCGCGGCGGTTTACTGCGTGAAAAAGGGTGGGGAAAGGGTTCCGGTACAAAGCCCCCAGGGCGTGCGCACAGAGTGTAAGCTGCCGGGTGGTGAAGTCATTGATGAGTGGGATCTCTACCGTCGGGATCACCCTACACCCGCCAGGTGACAGCCGGGGAAAGAGTGCGATACACTTCTCTTTAGGAATTATCTTAGCCGTGATGGCTTATTACACCGCGAGAGAAGTATGTTTCAGCTAAAACCGGGCAGCCTGGCCATGATCATTGACGCCCGCACCCCTGCCGGGCGTCGCAATATCGGCAAGTCTGTTGAGCTTTTTGCACTTTGCCAGCCCGGTCTGCGTTTTTTGAATCCGGTCAATGGCGTGATGACGGAACTGCCAGCTGGCGCGGACCGCGCGCTGTGGCTGGTGACAGGAGATGTCCACGCATTCGACAACCAGCCAGGTTTCGTGTTTGTTCGCCCGGAACATCTGATGCCTTTGACCCCTGACGAAACACCGCTTGCAGTCGATGAGTTAACCTTCAGCTAGCTGGCGTAGCCAGTCGGCCAGCACCATCGCGTGATTCTGATGGTTGTTTTTCGCGCCGTAGAGCAGCGTCACCGTCTGTTGTTTGCCGAGTGCGGCGATACGTTTGCCTTCATCCTGATGCGGTTCAAGCTCCTCGCGATACGCTTCGCTAAAGGCGGCGAAATCGATCGTTTCGCTGTGGAAGGCTTTGCGTAAGGCGTTTGAGGGCGTCAGTGTTTTGCACCATTCGTCATATGCCAAATCGGTTTTCTTCACCCCGCGTGGCCAGAGTCTGTCTACCAGTATCCGATAGCCGTCCTCGGGACTTGCCGCGTCATAGAGGCGTTTACAGCGAATCATTCTCTCTCCTCAATCCAGGCGATAAGCTCCGCGATCTGGTTATCAGAAAATACCTGAATGCCATGCTCGCGTAATAACGCGGCGGCAACGCCCATACCCGTTTTTTTGTGTCCGCTAAAGCTGCCATCGTAGATGAACGCGCTCCCGCAGGTCGGGCTGCCGTCGGTCAGTAGGGCGGCACTGCAATTCGTCTCTTGTGCGGTGCGTAACGCCAGCCATGCCGCGAGCTGATAATGCGCTGTCACGTCAGTGCCGTCGCTTTCCAGAATACGGGCGCGCTCCGCCATCACCGCTTGACCACCGTCACCCACAATCTCCGCGGGTAAACGAGGGATGGCCAGCCCTGCCGCCAGCTCCGGACAGTGGATCACCAGCCGCTCTTCCTGCTGCCAGCGCGTTAAGATGTCAGAAACAGGCGTTTTTTCGCTGCCGTTGTAACGAACCTTGTGGCCCATCAGACAGGCGCTGACCAGAATTTTCGTTTTCATGATGTTTAACCGGTCCGGATGAAAGGGAAAATACGCTAACACACTATAGTAACGGATCCTTGCCCCTCTAATTTAAGGGATTGTGATACTTGCAAAAGATCGGTAGGCTGAGGTTCCTTATGTTATCTGATAATTCTCTGGCATATGGAACCTCTCATGGAACTCTCCCCGGTAAAAGAAACGCTCCGCATTGCGCTTGTTGGCGACTACAACCCTGACGTTATTGCTCACCAGGCTATCCCGTTAGCCATTGACGATGCCGCTGCCGTGCTGGAATTGACGGCAGATTACGACTGGATCGCCACTCCTGAACTGACCAGCCCTGAAGATCTGGTGGGCTACGATGCGATTTGGCTGGTTCCGGCAAGTCCTTATAAAAATGTGGAAGGCGCCTTTATCGCAACGCGTTTTGCACGGGAAAACAGTATTCCTTTTCTGGGAACCTGCGGTGGATTCCAGCATGCGTTAATTGAGTATGCGCGTAACGTACTGGGCTGGAGCGATGCGGCACATGCGGAAACGGATACCGAGGGCCGAATGGTGATCGCGCCATTGACCTGCTCGCTGGTCGAAACAACCGACACGATTGAGCTTCGCGCCAACACGCTGATTGCCAAGGCTTATGGCAGAGAAGAGATCGAGGAAGGCTATCACTGCAACTATGGTGTTTCGCCTGCATTCGCGCAAGAACTGGAAAGCGGCGACCTGCGCGTAACGGGCTGGGATGAACAGGGTGAAATCCGCGCGGTGGAACTGGTCACCCATCCTTTCTTTGTCGGAACCCTGTTCCAGCATGAACGCGGCGCGCTGGCCGGACGTCCGGTTCCGTTAGTGCAGGCGCTGCTTCGCGTCGCACGCGGATAAACCGGCAGACCTCTCGGCCTGCCGTCGTGTTCAGTTGGGCGTGATCTCACGGTCGCGCCCGGCCAGCACTCCGCAAACCGCCATTACCACTGCCGCCAGAGCGCAGGCGAAAAGCGGGATCCGCCAGTCTCCGGTCGTATCGTGAATTTTGCCCATCAGCGGCGGCCCACAGGCAGCCAGAAGATACCCCACCGACTGCGCCATACCGGAAAGGGCCGCGGCCTGGTGTGCGGAGCTGGCGCGCAGACCGATAAAGGTTAGCCCCAGGATCATCGTCGCGCCGGAGCCGAATCCGAAAATGAGCGTCCACAGCACCGCCTGATCCGGAACAAACCAGAATCCTGCTGCACTGACGGCACACATCAGAGCCACGCATCCGGCGATACCGCGCTGATCTTTAAGCCGGTGTAAAAGCAGCGGTACGGCAAGGCCCGGGGCCGCTGTCGCCAGCTGTAGCAGGCCATGCATTGAACCGGCCTGCGTTTCACTGTAACCGTGGCTGAGTAAAATGGCCGGAAGCCAGCCGATAACCACATAGTAAATCAGCGAGTTAATCCCTAAGAATAACGTCACCTGCCAGGCCAGCGGCGAGCGCAAGATCCCGCGGTTGTGCAGTGCCTGCGCGCCGCTTAATGAGCCAGTCTGTTTCTGTCGCCACTGTGGCAGCCACAGCAGCAGGGCCAGAAGCGGAAAGACCATCAGCATCAGCAGTGAGCCATGCCAGCCCGCGCCGCTGAGCGCCAGAGGTACCACCATGGCCGAGCCGAGCGCCGCCGCCGCACCCATCGTCAGGGAATAGGCGCCGGTCAGCTTTGCCACCTGGCCGGGAAAATCGCGTTTGATAAGCCCCGGTAAAAGCACGTTACCGAGCGCAATTCCGCAGCCGATCACCGCAGTACCCGCGAACAACAGCGTGGACGAGGGCAGCGAACGAATGCCAATGCCGGCGCAGATCAGCAGCAGGGCAATAAACAGACTGCGCTCCATGCCGATGCGACGGGCGACCCCGGCGGCCAGCGGTGAAATCAGGGCGAATGCCAGCAGGGGCAGCGTGGTCAACAGACCGGTTTGCGCGGTCGTCAGCCCGTAGTCGTGGCGAATGGTATCCAACAGCGGGGCCGCGCCCGTGAAGGTGACGCGCAGCGTAGTGGCAATCATCAGAATACCGGCGATTAGCAGCAGGCGATCTTTGCCGGAGGAGGAGGTGGCAGTGGTCATTATTTTCTCTTACATCTTAACGAGGGCACACAATACCCGTTTTCAGCGGTGTTTGAATCAAGCTAAAATGACAGTTTATCGCTAATATCGGACAACTTTATGATTGGTCTGGGACTCGACGGCTACGATCCGGATAGCCAGCATGATGCGGCAGTGGCGTTTCGCGTTCGGGTGGTGGAGGACGAGCAACATATTCCGTCGCATCAGCATCGCAAAGGGCAATTGATCCTCGCGCTGCGTGGAGCGATCACCTGTGAAGTGGAAAATGCGATGTGGATGGTACCGCCGCACTATGCGGTGTGGATCCCCGGACAAATCCCGCACAGCAATAAAGCGACGCCCGGGGCGCAGCTCTGCTTTCTGTTTATTGAGCCGGGTGCGGTGCTGATGCCCGATCGCTGCTGTACGCTAAAAATCTCTCCGCTGGTGCGAGAGTTGATCCTGACGCTGGCGACTAAAACGCCCGCGCAGCTTCAGCTTGCCGCCACGTCAAGGCTGGTGGATGTGCTGTTTGATGAAGTGCCGCAACAGCCGCAGGAACAGCTGCAGTTACCCGTCTCTTCACATCCCAAAATAAGGATGATGAGCGAGACAATGGCGACCGAACCCGCCGAATGGCAGACGCTGGCCCAGTGGGCCAGCCATTTTGCGATGAGCGAGCGCAATCTGGCGCGGCTGGTGGTGAAAGAGACGGGCTTGAGTTTTCGTCGCTGGCGTCACCAGCTGCAGCTGATTGTTGCCCTGCAGCTGATGATTGGCGGCAAGTCGGTACAACAGGCGGCGCAGGCGCTGGGATATGACTCCACGACGGCGTTTATCACTATGTTCAAAAAGGGGCTGGGTCAAACGCCCGCGCGCTATGTGGCGAGCCTGTCTACGACTTCCCGATAAAGAGTGATACCAGTCCGGCGGCAATCAAAGGGCCGACCGGCACGCCGCGGAACAGGGCTACGCCCAGCACGGTGCCGACCAACAGTCCCGCGACCAGCGACGGCTGGGAACTCATCAGCGTCACACCGCGTCCGCCGAGCCATGAAACAAACACCCCAACGGCAATGGCAATTAGCGATTTCCAGTTGACAAAAGAGTGAAGCAGCGTGGATGCGGGCAACGTACCGCTGGCGATAGGGGCCATCACACCGATGGTCAGAATAATAATCCCGATCGTCAGGCCCTGTTTTTCTATCCACGGAAAGAAGGTGTTAAGCGGCGTCACGCGCACGATGATGAGCACCAGAATCGAGATCGCCACCGTGGTGTTGTGGCTGACAAAGCCCAGCGCAGCCAGCGCGAGCAGAATGAGCAGGGTAGGGTCAAACATGAGGGTATCCTTGCCAGAAAAAGTAAGCCTGCTTACTTTACCCGTAAAGGCGTGTGTAAACAGGCTTTTATCGACAAATCTCCCATTTTTGGGCAGCTGCCCGAGGCTAGCTCACTAACACCTCAACCAACGCACTGCCGTCGCGGATAAAGACCGGAATACTTTCCAGCGCGGCCTCAACCGTGATGCGCTCGCCGCCGCGATAGCGCTCACCGTTGAGTGCGACCCAGTTATCGCCTGCGGGCAACCACACTTCACGCTCGCGCTGTCCGGCATGCATCACCGGTGCAATCAGCAGGTCATCTCCGAACAGATACTGATCCTCGATTTCCCAGCTCTGTTTCTCCTGAGGGTAGTGCCAGAACAGCGGGCGCATCAGCGGATCGCCGTGCTGATGGGCATGCTCATACAGCTCATCAATATAAGGGCGCAATTTTTCGCGCACCGTCAGCCAGTGCTGCATGATGGCAAAGTTCGTCTCGCCGTAGCTCCACAGTTCGTTAGGCGAGCCGCTGTTACACTGTGGGATCCCATCACGATAGCGTTCCGGCGGCTGAATTTGCGGCTCACGATAGCCATGCATACGCAGCACCGGGCAGAACACCGCCCACTGGAACCAGCGGATCAGTAATTCGTGGAAGGCGGGATCGTTCACGTTGCCGCCCTGGAAACCACCGATGTCGGTTGTCCACCACGGGATCCCTGCCAGCCCCATATTCAGACCGGCAGCCAGCTGATTGCGGAACGCGTGGAAGGACGAATGCACATCCCCGGACCACGCCAGCACACCGTAGCGCTGGCTTCCGGCCCAGGAGCAGCGCACCAGATTGACGATATCGCTCTCGCCATTGGCCTGCAGGCCATCGTAAAAGCCTTGCGCAAAATCGCGCGGATAGCGGTTGCCCACTTCCAGCACCGGACCTGCATGATAGCGATAGTTATCAAAGTCATAGGCGCGATACTCTGGCTCTGCTTCATCCAGCCAGAACAGTTTGATCCCCAGATCATAGTAGTTTTTCTTCACCGTCTCCCAGACAAACTCACGCGCCTGCGGATGGGTGGCGTCAAAGAAGGTCGTGTTGCCCATAAAATCGAGATTCACCTGGACGCCGCGCTCGCTGCTCACCAGCCAGCCTTTGGCCTTCATCTGTGGGAAAAGCGGGCTACGGGCTTCGACCGTCGGCCAGACGGAGACCATCAGTTCGATTCCCAGTGACTTCAGCTCTTCGACCATGGCCCGCGGATCGGGCCAGTCAACCGGGTCGAAACACCAGGTGCCCTGATTTGGCCAGTGGAAAAAATCAATCACCATCACCGAGAGGGGAAGATGACGACGGCGATACTCACGCGCCACGTCCAGCACCTCCTGCTGGGTGCGATAGCGCAATTTGCACTGCCACAATCCGCTGATAAACGCCGGTGCGCGCGGTGGCGTGCCGGTGGCATTCACATACTGGCGGGTGATCTCTGGAATGCTGTCGGCCGCGGTGATCCAGTAGTCCATCTCGCCCGTCACGCGGGCGCGCCATTCGGTCTGATTTTTGGCAAAGCTCACTTCCCCGATGGCGGGGTTATTCCACAGTACGCCATAGCCCAGACTCGACTGCATAAAGGGCACGCTGGCCTGAGAGTTACGCTGCGCCAGTTCGAGCGTGCAGCCTTTGAGATCCAGCCACGGCTGTTGGTACTGGCCCATCCCGTAGATCCGCTCGTCCGGGCGCGATTCAAATCGCACGGTGAGCTGATATTTGCCTCCCGCCAGCGGTTTGAATTCACGTCCGTCAAGCTTCAGGGCGCTCACGTATTTATCCTGACTCTTTTCGCTGGCTCCAATACCGACCGTTGAGCGCTGGCGCCACATCTCCTCCAGCAGCAGCTCGCCGCGCTGGTTGTAAAAGGCCAGCTGGCCTTTGAGATTGAGGGTGGCCGTGATGTTGCCATTACGCAGCGTCAGGCTCTCTGCCTGCGCGGCGATCTCCGGGGTGCAGGAAGCCGCTGGCAGCAGTGCCTGCAAATCATCGCTGAATTCCGGCAGACACGTCGCTCTGACGCGGAGACTGTTTTTGCCCCAGGGTTCGATGCGCAGGATCTGGCGTTCAAAACGCCACTCGATGCTGGCGGGATGTTGAATAAGTTCACTCATGGTTAATGCGTCCTTTTACGAAAGACTGTGTTTGGCCAGATTGATGGATTTCATGGTGCTGTCGTCGAGTTTGTACCAGCGCAGGGTGGCAAAGGCGCACAGTGACAGAATGCCCGGCACCACGGTGAAGAGGGCGATGATGCAGTACATGGCGGTGGAGGTTTGCTCCGGGGCGTTAGCGACATAGCCGCTGAAGCCCAGCGTCCAGCCGACAATCGCACCGCTGATCGCCATCCCTAATTTAAGTACCGCGAGGAAGGTGGAGAAAATCACGCCGTCCATGCGTTTACCCTGTTTCCATTCGCCGTAATCGGCGACGTCCGCCATCATCACCCACATTAACGTGGTGGTGGACTGATAGAGGGTGGAGATAATGAAGGTGAGCGGCACCAGCACCACAACGAGTTTTGGCGCAAAGAACAGGGCGATACTCAGTACCCCAGCGAGCACCGCGCAATAGCCAAACATTTGTACTTTGCTGTAGTTGCGCGTCAGGCGTTTTGCCAGTGCGCTGCCCGCGGCTTTACCCAGAATATGAGCGCCGAGCATCCACATAAAATAGCTGGCGCTCCCCAGATAATAAGTGACGAAATACATCATGGCGCCGAGGCGAATAACCCCAAAGCCAATGTTGGTTAATACCAGAACGGCTACGACGCGCCACTGATCGTTGCGTAATAAATCACGTAATTCCGCCAGGTAATTATTATGCGTTGCGGGAGCGTTAATTCGCTCACGGGTATTGGCGAAACAGATCCAGAACATAATAACGGCGATAGTCGCCATTATTGCCATCGCCCAGCGATAGCCCAGCAATTTATCGTCACCGCCTAAAAATTCTGCCAACGGCATCATAAAGAATGTCGATAATGCACCGCCAAGCGTAGCGAGGAAAAAGCGATACGATTGCAGGGAAATACGCGCTTCGTTATCCGGTGTAATGACCGCGCCCATTGAACAATAGGGAATATTAATCGCGGTATACATCAGCATCATGACGGTATAGCTGATTGTGGCGAAGATCATTTTGCCGTGCAGATCCAGTGACTCCGGTACGGCGTAAGTCAGCAGACAGCTGGCGCCGAATGGCAGGGCAAGCCACAGCATCCACGGGCGGAATTTGCCCCAGCGAGTCCGCGTGCGGTCGGCAAGATAGCCCATTGCCGGATCGATAATAGCGTCCGCGGTTCTTGCCAGCAGAAACATGGTGCCAACAAAGGCCGCGGGTAAACCCACGACATCGGTATAATAAAAGGTCAGAAAGATAATGACGTTATCCAGCCCAATATGGCTGGCCATATCACCTAACCCATAACTGATTTTTTCTTTACGGGTAATCTTATCGGTCATGATATTCACCTTGCCAGTGTAAGGTTTATTTTGAGGATGTTCTGATAAGCATATTTAATCAGCAGGTGGGTATTAACAATTACGAGATCTGGCATCGGACTTATGGAAACTCTTTTTCGTGATACCGGTAACAATTTATTGTGATGCAGGTTGTGTTTATTCATGTCGGTTTATTTTTTGACAAGAATCGTTTCAGCGATGTGTTTATTCACGGAGATGCCGTGAAAATGTCATGAATCTGTCATCAGCAGGGGGTAAAAAAGAGGAAACGCAGTAAAAGGGGGAATCAACATGAACGATCATATGTTTGTTGAAACACTGATTATCTCGTCTTCGTTTTTGACTGTGGCGATGATTCTGGTGATATCGGTGCTATTGCTGGAAAAACACGGCTGACATCGCTGCCAACCGTGATGTTCACGAGCGGCGAAACGCCACCAGCTCCGGTCGGGCGATGCGCAGGTAATCAGCGGTGCTCATAATGACCGATTTCTCCAGCAATCCGGCGTTAAAGGCAATCTCATCAAAACGCTCAAACAGGAGCGGATCGGCGACCAGCGTCAGATCGGGATGAAAGCTAAACGGAGGGATTGCACCAAACACGCAGGCGGTTAATGTGTCCACCTCGGCAGGGCTTGCCAGGGAGGCTTTACTGCCACCAAAATGGCTGGCCAGTTGGCCCAAATCGGCCTGCTGATCGGCGGCGAGAATGGCCAGGACGTGTTTTTTCACTCCATTTCCCTTCACTTTGCACACCAGCGCTTTCGCACCCTGACCGAGTTCGGTTCCCCGGATCTCACTGACCGCTTCGCATTTGCCCACAGCCTCATGCTCCATGACACGATAGCGCGCCCCCTGTTGCGTTAATAATGCAATGAGCTGCTGGTGGGTGGCGCTGCCTTTTACTGCCTCTGACATAGCATATTTCCCTGTAATCTGTTGAAACGCAGGCTCTACATTATCACATCTTCATTCCGGGTGGCGGCGTGCTTAGAGGTACAGCGAAGAGGGGATTCTGGCGACTGGAGAAAGAAAAACAGCCAGCGGAGAAGCTGGCTGTTGGGTCAGGCGTTGCTGGTCGATTGGGTATGGAAAAGCTCCCTGAAGACCGGATAGATATCATCCTGATCGCGGATATGCTGCATGGCAAAGTTATCGAACATCGCCTGCAGGTGTTCGTATTCACGCCACAGCGTTTGATGTGCGCGGCGGGTGATTTCGATGTAGCTGTAGTAACGCACCACCGGCAAAATTTTCTTCGCCAGCAGTTCGTGACAGAGCGGAGAATCGTCCGCCCAGTTATCACCATCGGAGGCCTGCGCAGCGTAGATGTTCCACTGTGCCGGGTCATAGCGCTCTTTCACCACTTCATCCATCAGCTTGAGGGCGCTGGAGACGATAGTTCCCCCCGTTTCCTGCGAGTAAAAGAACTCATGCTCGTCGACTTCTTTTGCCTGCGTGTGGTGGCGGATATAAACCACATCCACGTTCTTATAGGTTCGGCTCAGGAACAAATAGAGCAGAATATAAAAACGCTTCGCCATATCTTTGGTGGCCTGATCCATTGAGCCGGAGACATCCATCAGACAGAACATGACCGCCTGGCTGGAAGGCTCCGGGCGTTTCTCGTAGTTCTTATAACGCAGGTCAAAGGTGTCAATAAACGGTACGCGTTCGATCTTCGCCCGTAGTTCCGCAATCTCTTTGCGCAGGCGCTCCTCCTCCAGCAGCTGCGCGGGCTCGCTGTTTTCCACCGTTTTCAGGCTGACTTCCAGCTCGCGCAGTTCGCGGCGTTTACCCGCCGTCATCGCTGTGCGACGGGCAAGGGAGTTTTGCAACGACCGCACCACGCTGATGTTCGCCGGAACACCATTGGCGGTATATCCGGCGCGGTGGGTTTTGTACTCATTTAACTGACGGTGCTGATTCTTTTTCAGATTCGGCAGCGCCAAATCTTCAAACAACAGATCGAGATATTCATCTTTGGATATCTGGAAGACGAACTCATCCTGGCCTTCGCCGTCCTGACTCGCTTGTCCCTGACCACTACCGGAACCCCCGCCACCGCCCTGTGGGCGTTCAATGCGATCGTTCTGGACGAAATGGTCATTACCCGGGTGTACGCGATGGCGTAAGCCACCACGACCCTGATGGAACATCGGTTCGCTAATATCATCCGTCGGAATGGAGACGGACTCACCGCTATCAACATCGGTCACCGAACGTTTGTTGATGGCCTCGGAGATCGACTGTTTAATTTGCGCTTTATAACGACGCAAGAAGCGCTGGCGATTCACCGTGCTCTTGTTTTTGCCGTTAAGACGCCGGTCAATAAACCAGGTCATATGCCCCCCGTACTGCCAACTATTCGCAGACTCTGTAAGCCCGGTAGCGACAGGCTACCGGGCCGTTTGTTTTATGACGATTTACGCACGCGCAAATACCATTCGCACAGCAGACGAACCTGTTTGCGGGTATAGCCTTTCTCCATCATGCGATCGACAAAATCATCGTGCTTTTTCTGCTCATCGGTTGAGGTTTTGGCATTGAACGAAATGACCGGTAACAGCTCTTCGGTATTGGAGAACATTTTTTTCTCAATAACCGTGCGCAGTTTTTCGTAACTGGTCCAGTTAGGATTACGTCCACTGTTATGCGCTCTGGCGCGCAGTACGAAGTTAACGATCTCGTTACGGAAGTCTTTCGGATTACTGATCCCGGCAGGCTTCTCAATTTTTTCGAGTTCGGCGTTCAGGGATTCACGGTCAAACAACTGGCCGGTATCCGGGTCGCGATACTCCTGATCCTGGATCCAGAAGTCCGCATACGTGACATAACGGTCGAAAATGTTCTGCCCGTATTCGGAATAGGATTCCAGATAGGCGGTCTGGATCTCTTTGCCAATGAACTCGGCATATTTCGGGATCAGGTAGCCTTTGAGGAACTCAAGATAGCGTTCCGCCTGCTCTTGCGGGAACTGCTCGCGTTCGATCTGCTGCTCCAGCACGTAGAACAGATGCACCGGGTTGGCCGCCACTTCGGCGTGATCGAAGTTGAACACGCGGGAGAGGATTTTAAACGCGAAACGCGTGGACAAGCCGTTCATCCCCTCGTCGACACCGGCGTAATCGCGATACTCCTGGTACGACTTCGCTTTCGGATCGGTATCTTTCAGGCTTTCACCGTCATAGACGCGCATTTTCGAGTAGATGCTGGAGTTTTCTGGCTCTTTCAGACGCGACAGAATTGAGAAGCGCGACAGCGTTTCCAGAGTGCCAGGGGCGCAAGGCGCATGCACCAGCTCACTGTGGTTAAGCAGTTTTTCGTAAATCTTGATCTCTTCGGAGATCCGCAGGCAGTAAGGCACTTTGACGATGTAAACACGGTCAAGGAACGCTTCGTTATTCTTGTTGTTACGGAACGTCACCCATTCGGATTCGTTTGAGTGGGCCAGTATAATCCCGTTGAACGGCAGGGCGGAGATACCTTCCGTCCCGTTATAGTTCCCCTCCTGAGTGGCGGTCAGCAGCGGATGCAGCACCTTAATAGGCGCTTTAAACATCTCAACGAACTCCATCACACCCTGGTTTGCCCGGCACAGTGCGCCGGAGTAACCGTAAGCATCGGGATCGTTTTGCGCGTGATGTTCCAGTTTACGGATATCGACTTTCCCGACCAGGGCTGAAATGTCCTGGTTGTTTTCATCACCTGGCTCCGTTTTGGCAATCGCAATCTGTTCCAGAATGGAAGGCCAGACTTTCACCACGCGGAATTTAGTGATGTCGCCGCCAAATTCGTGCAGACGTTTTGCCGCCCACGGCGACATAATGGTGCCGAGATAGCGATGCGGGATACCAAATTCTTTATCCAGAATTTGCGCATCTTCCTGCGGATTAAACAGGCACAGCGGATGATCGTTAACCGGACTGCGTTCACCGTTGGCGCTGAGAACGTAGATCGGCACGCGCTGCATCAGCGCTTTTAAACGCTCGGCTAAAGAAGATTTACCGCCGCCCACCGGTCCCAGTAAGTAGAGGATCTGTTTCTTCTCTTCCAGGCCCTGAGCAGCATGTTTCAGGTAAGAGACAATCTGCTCGATGGCATCTTCCATGCCGTAAAATTCTTCAAAAGCAGGGTATCGTGCAACCACACGATTCGAAAAGAGACGGGAGAGCCGTGGTTCGAGGGCAGTATCGACCATGTTAGGCTCACCAATAGCCATTAATAGCCGTTCTGCCGCATTGGCATAGGCACTGCGATCTTGCCGACAGATGGTAAGAAACTCCTGCAGTGTGAACTCTTCGTCCTTGGCAGCTTCATAGCGCTGGCGATAGTGATCGAATATATTCATGGCATGCCGTCCTTTCGTTTTTTTAGCACAGGAAAAGAGCCGTTCGTATGAATAATGGAGGCTCCTGGAAGAGAAACCGTCACACCTCACTACCAGAGCAGCAACCCGTGTGCCAGGTTTTAGGCTCGAAATCGCAGGGTTTGCAGGAATTCATCTTCTTAAAATTAAGCGTAGATGGCATTTGCAAAACTTGCATGCCACCAAAATGTAATTTCAATGACATATCAATAACTCATCCAAAAAAACCGTGGGTCGAATCCGGATAAAAGCCCGGCTTTCACGCGGTCGTCACATAAATGAAAGCGTTCAGTCATCTTAAATGATGAAAATAATCGGTTAATTAAACTCAATAGCAGGCAAAAAATTTTGGGATGTTACGGAATGGCGGTTACACTTCAGACGCTGATTATTTGACTACAGGAAAGAATGGATTGTGACCAAACTCAAACTTCTGGCATTGGGCGTACTTGTCGCCACGTCTGTTAGCACGGCACAGGCTGCCGACCAGTGGTCCGTTGGCGCGGGCGTCGGCGTGCTTAACAGCCCGTATAAACAGTATGACCGTGACGTCTATCCGGTTCCGGTTATCACCTATGAAGGGGATAATTTCTGGTTCCGCGGTCTGGGTGGCGGTTACTATCTGTGGAATGACGAGGCGGATAAACTCTCTGTCATGGCGTATTACTCGCCGATGCACTTCAAACCAGGCGACAGCGACAGCCGCGCGCTGCGTCAACTCGACAAACGTAAAAGTACCCTGATGGCGGGTCTTTCCTACGTTCACAACACCCAGTATGGTTTCCTGCGCACTACGCTTGCCGGAGATACCCTCGATAACAGCAACGGCTTTATCTGGGATCTGGCCTGGCTTTATCGTTATACCAACGGTGGCCTGACGCTGACGCCGGGTATCGGGGTGGAGTACAGCAGTGAAAACTACAACGACTACTATTATGGCGTGTCCCATAAAGAGTCAAAGCGAAGCGGTCTGAACAGCTATGATGCTGATGACGACTGGAGCCCGTACCTGGAGCTGACAGCAAGCTACAAGTTTGCCAGCGACTGGAACGTGTATGCCACCACCCGCTACTCGCGCCTGAGCGATGAAGTGAAAGACAGTCCTATGGTCGATAAGTCCTGGGCCGGTCTCTTCTCCACAGGTGTAACGTACAGTTTCTGATTGTGCACTTTCATAGTGCATTCTGTGCATCGCAACGGGGCGCTTGCGCCCCGTTTGCTTTAGTGTGGTGCGACTCAACAGGAGAGACGAATGAGCGAAAAAACCGTAACCTTTGCTGAACATATCACCGTGCCTGCGATTGGGCAGGGAACCTGGTACATGGGAGAGAACGCCGGTCAGCGGCAAACCGAAGTGGCTGCACTGCGAGCGGGCATCGAACGTGGCCTTACGCTGATTGATACCGCTGAGATGTACGCGGAAGGCGGCGCAGAAGAGGTGGTTGGCGAAGCGATAAAAGGGCTGCGCGAAAAAGTTTTTCTGGTGTCCAAAGTCTATCCGTGGAATGCCGGTGGGGAAAAGGGTATTGCGGCCTGTGACGCCAGTCTGCGTCGCCTGGGAACCGATCATATCGATCTTTACCTCTTGCACTGGCGTGGGAACATCCCTCTCGAAGAGACAGTCGCTCTGATGGAAAAGTTACAGCAGCAGGGCAAAATTGGCCGCTGGGGCGTCTCGAATCTGGATCATGAGGATATGCAGGCGTTATGGGGAGTCGATGGGGGTTCCGCCTGTGCCACCAATCAGGTGCTCTATCATCTGGCCTCACGCGGTATTGAATACGATCTGCTGCCGTGGTGTCAGAAACAACGGATCCCGGTTATGGCGTACTGTCCGCTGGCGCAGGCCGGACGGTTACGTTCTGGCTTGATGAATCACCCAGTAGTGAATGAGATTGCGCGTCAGCATCGCGCCAGCGCGGCGCAAATCCTGCTCGCGTGGGTGATAAGCCATCAGGGCGTCATCGCGATCCCGAAAGCGTCTTCAGTCGAACATGTAAAAGAAAATGCGGACGCACTGGAGATAACGCTGAGCGGCGAAGCCTTAGCCGCGCTGGATTCTGCTTTCCCGGCGCCGGGCGGTAAAACACGGCTGGATGTGGTGTAAGATTTTGCACCCTCTCCTGCGAAGGAGAGGGTGGGGATGGCATCAGCGTTTAACGATCCTGATGGTTTGTCCCAGACGGGATGGCGTGTTCGCGGTCGTTTTCTGCGCAGCGGTCACGCAAGCGGTCTCGACGCAAACAAACGTCTTGTAGCCGTCATCCGGCACGTCCGCCATGCTCACGGAGAGCGCCGGACCCGGGTTCCAGCCCACCACGTTGCTGTGATGGTGATGGCCCACTTCAATGTCACGCTGAAGCGCTGCGTCATGGATAACACTGCTGTTTTCCGGATTCAGATAAACGCGATCGGTACGATCCGGGAAGGTCTGCACGCCATCGCTCAGTTTGCCTTCTTTGGCGTTATCCACTTTGTCGATAAAGCGCTCACCCAGCCCACTGACGTTGACCTCGGCAATATCGCCAACGTTGAAATAGGTGTGGAGCGCGGAGTAGGTTTCGAACTCGCCGTGGGCTTCCAGCTCGATATCGCAGGTTTTACCCAGTGTAAAGTGGGCATACAGCGTGAAGTCGTGCGGCCAGAGCTGGCGGGTTTCATCATTGCTTTGCAGCTCAAAAGTCAGTTTTACGCCGTTATCATCTTCCTGATGGGTTTTCAGCGTCCACTGTTGGTTACGGGCAAAGCCGTGGGCAGGCAAGCCCTGCTGCGCAGCCGGGCCAAACCACGGCCAGCAGATCGGAACACCACCACGAATCGCCGCACCTTTTTTGAATGATGTGGCGGCGCTCAGCCACAAACCTTCCTCTTCGCCTTCTGGTTTCCAGGAGAGCAGGTGTGCGCCGTTGAGTGCAACCGAGGCTTTAACACGCGGATGATCGACGACAATAATGTCGGCTTCGTCAATCTGGCGGCGGGAGAGTACAGGGGTAAGTTGTTCGACTACCGGAAGTGCAAAAATTTTATCAATCATTACGCAATCCTTCGTGAGTAATACACTAAATCATGGACGTTGCATCAAGGCGGCAAGCCTGAGGAGTGTCGGGGCATAGATAACTATGTGACCGAATTCCGATGGTGAAGCCAACGCAGAGGCAGCTTTCAGGATGATATGTATATAAAAAAGGCGACCGAGGTCGCCTTTTTGGATCAGTGTCTCATCTCAACTTATTTGGAGATGTGAGCGATCAGGTCCAGTACTTTGTTAGAGTAGCCGGTTTCGTTGTCGTACCAGGAAACCAGTTTCACGAAGTTGTCGTTCAGTGCGATACCCGCTTTAGCATCGAACACGGAAGTGCACACTTCGCCGTTGAAATCGGTAGAGACAACGTCGTCTTCGGTGTAACCCAGAACGCCTTTCATTGGGCCTTCGGAAGCAGCTTTGATTGCTTTCTTAATTTCTTCATAAGAAGCAGCTTTTTCCAGACGAACAGTCAGGTCAACAACGGATACGTTCGGAGTAGGAACGCGGAACGCCATACCAGTCAGTTTACCGTTCAGCTCTGGCAGCACAACGCCTACCGCTTTAGCAGCGCCGGTAGAAGAAGGGATGATGTTCTGAGCTGCGCCACGGCCGCCGCGCCAGTCTTTGTGAGACGGGCCATCAACAGTTTTCTGAGTAGCGGTAGTTGCGTGAACAGTGGTCATCAGGCCTTCAACGATACCGAAGTTGTCGTTGATAACTTTAGCCAGTGGTGCCAGGCAGTTGGTGGTGCAGGAAGCGTTAGAAACGATGTCCTGGCCAGCATATTTTTCGAAGTTAGCACCTTTAACGAACATCGGAGTGTTGTCTTTGGAAGGACCAGTCAGAACAACTTTCTTCGCGCCAGCGGTGATGTGCTTACGAGCAGTTTCGTCGGTCAGGAAGATACCGGTAGCTTCAGCAACAACGTCAACACCGATTTCGTTCCATTTCAGGTTAGCTGGGTCTTTTTCAGCAGTAACACGGATGGTTTTGCCGTTAACAACCAGGTGGCCGTCTTTCACTTCAACGGTGCCGTTGAAACGACCGTGAGTTGAGTCGTACTTCAGCATGTACGCCATGTATTCAGCGTCCAACAGATCGTTGATACCAACGATTTCGATGTCAGAACGTTCCTGAGCAGCACGGAAAACAATACGGCCGATACGGCCAAAACCGTTGATACCTACTTTGATAGTCATATATTCCACCAGCTATTTGTTAGTGAATAAAAGGTTGCCTGTAAAATTACAAAAACCTTACGCAGCGTCAAGCGGAATCGTGTCAATCATTGCGACAAATCAATCCTGCGCATAACCTTTGTGCGACTGACCGCCTCACTTTCCCTTTGAGCTAGCAACCACATGGGGGCTGCGCCCGGAATTTTAAAGGGCCAACAGGATAAAAATGTGAACAAGATCACAATTGCCCGTCTGCTATACCGCAACGCATAAGTTTAGAACAAAAGTTCACACTTCAGTGTTAATGTTTTGTTAGAATTCGCGGATAAAGGTGTCTGTTTATACAGCGAGATGTGAGCATATGTCGAATCAACGTAATCCTGACGAACTGAAAAAAAATCTGACAGAAATGCAGTTCTATGTGACGCAGAACCATGGCACAGAGCCCCCATTTACCGGGCGTTTGCTGCACAATAAGCGTGAGGGTGTTTACCACTGCCTGGTCTGCGACGCCCCTCTGTTTAATTCGCAAACAAAATACGATTCCGGCTGCGGCTGGCCGAGCTTCTATGAGCCGGTGAGCGATGACGCAATACGTTACCTGCAGGACTCCACGCACGGTATGCAGCGTACCGAAATTCGTTGCGGTAACTGCGATGCCCACCTTGGTCACGTCTTCCCGGATGGCCCTCAGCCAACGGGCGAGCGTTTCTGCGTCAATTCCGCCTCAATGAGCTTCTCAGACGATGAAAACGGCGAGCAGACGAAAGGTTGAAGAAACGATTCAGCAAATTATTCCTTCAGAGCGGGTTTTCCATGAATATTGATGACATGATTAACGGTATGACGCCGGAAGTGTATCAGCGTCTGGTCACGGCAGTGGAGCTGGGTAAATGGCCTGATGGGGTGGCGCTGACCGCCGAGCAAAAAGAGAACAGTCTGCAGCTGGTCATGCTCTGGCAGGCGCGTAACAACACCGACGCGCAGCACATGACTATCGACACGAAAGGGCAGATGGTGATGAAAAGTAAGCGAGAACTGAAGGAAGATTTTGGTATTACGCCCAAACCGATTGCGACGCTGAAGATGCAGTAACGCCAGGCCGGGCAGGCGCTATCGCCGCCCGGCGGAAACGCCAGAGCGGCCTGAACTTCTCCGTCACACCCTCTCCCCGTAGAAGAGGGCGCAAATACCGAAACGGCAACCCGATGTTGCCGTTTTGCGTTTACCTTTGTTTAATGCCCAGAGATGTCGCCAACTGCTTCGCCAGCTGGTTCTGGTCGTCCGCGCCATACTCCCAGAACATTGCACCGCCCAGACCTTTCTCTTTGATGTACTGCGCTTTCAGGTCAACGGAACGCGGGTTTTCATACGACAGAGCAAACAACTCCTTTCCCTGCGCCGATGTTATCGACAGCCACGGCACCTTCGCCTGATCGTCCCAGTGCTCAGTAAAACGTTTCTGCGGATCGTTAATCAGCTTGCTGACAATATCGTTGTACTTCACGTAGGTGTCTTTAGTGAGATCATAGCCCAGCGCCTTGAACATCCCGATCTCCTGCGCGCCAAAGTACGGCTGCGTCACCGGATTTTTTTCGGCGTCCGCTTTTGTCCAGTCGATGCCTGGCTCAACGCTTCGTTTCGGTACCCGGCCATAAAAACCGATCCCCAGATTCATCTGCTCGGGTTTTAATCCGGCGGCAAGATAGTTATTGACCACAAAATCAGCGCTGTATTTATCGGCTGCCGCCACCGTCGGCCATTGCGTTGAGTCATACAGATTCGAGTTAAAATACTGCGTGCCATAGGCCATATCGTAAGTCATCAGATTGATGTAGTTCAGATACGGCGCGATGGCTTTCACGTCCACCCAGCTTTTCGGACTTTCCGCATTCGCGCCCAGGGCAACGGTCACTAATTTCTCTTTTGGTAACGCTTCACGGATCTCTTTCAGCAGGGCGGTGAAATTATCTTTATCGGCCGGCTGTTTATCGACCAGCCCCCATGCGCCGTTTACCGGATATTCCCAGTCGAGATCAATGCCATCCAGACCATAGGTTTTGACGATCTCTTGCACAGAGCGGATAAACACGGCGCGGCTCTCTTTATTATCCGCAGCACCGGAAAACCCTCTGGCTCCCCAGCCCCCGACTGAAAGCAGGACTTTCAGATGCGGGTTCTGCTTACGCAGCTCAGGTATTTTGCGCAGATCGGCGATCACTTTTGGTGACAGCCAGATTTGATGTAATTTGCTGGCGTCCTTCAGCGCAGCATTGGTTTCCCCCGCCTCGTTGTTATAGATAAGACCAAACGAGTAATTGAGGTGGGTAATCTGACGAACGTCCAGTTTGTCGATATCGCCACCGGGGCCGGCAGTGACGTCACCGCCGCCATTGAAATAGCCCACGGACATCATGTCAGCGGCAAAAATGTACGGCGCGCAGAGCAGGGGTAAGGCTGCCAGAACAGGCAATAGTTTCATAACGGATCCTCTTTGACTCAAAAAAGTACGTCGCACCAGGGGTGTGACAAAAAACAGCCAAATGAGAATAGCAGTGCCGCTTCGTTGGTGTTGCGAGGGAGTTCACTTTATGTGAAAACGGGGGGGTTGCCGGGTAGCGTTGTGGCTTTACCCGGCCAACAGTCTGAGGTTACTTTTTATTAATCATTGATTTGAGATTCGCAAACGGATTGTAGGTCGCTTCCCCGACGCTCTTCTGCGCATCTTCTCCAGCGACTACCGTCGAGCCATACTGGTCGGCTTCGGTGTATTTGGAGTGCTCATGATCGTGACAGAACAGGCACAACATCTCCCAGTTACTGCCATCTTCCGGGTTATTCGAATGATCGTGGTCGATGTGATGCACGGTCAACTCGCGAAGATTGGAATAGACAAACTCGCGACTACAACGTCCGCACACCCAGGGAAAAAGTTTAAGCGCCTTTTCCCGGTAACCGACCTCAAGCCGCGCGTAATTTTTGGGGATAAAAGCCATCAGATTTACGCCTCTTGCATAAGAAAACCAGCGATATCAGCCTCTGATATCGCTGAATGAATATTCACGCCTGCGTCTCTTCCCAGTCTGCCAGCGTATACAGTGTCGCACCGGCGGTGGACATCTCCATAAAGGCCAGGGCGCTGTCCTGGGGCGTAATATTAACACCCCGACAGCCATCAGTGATCACGCTAACGCGATAGCCCAGTTTCAGGGCATCGAGAACGGTGTACTTCACGCAATAATCAGTGGCCAGTCCCATCACGATCAGTTCGCTGATTTCGTGATGGCGGAGCCACGCGTCCAGGGCGGTTTTCTGACGATGACCGTTATCGAAAAACGCGCTGTAGCTGTCGATACGCGGGTTTTCCCCTTTATGGAACACCGCATCGATCGCCTTTTGATTCAGAAGCGGATGCAACTCTGCGCCTTCGCTTTGCTGAATACAGTGATCGGGCCAAAAGGTTTGCGCCAGACCGTCGAGTTCACCCTGGGTGAAGGGTTCCACCTGATGCTGGCTGGCAAAACTGCCGTGATTCGCCGGGTGCCAGTCCTGGCTTGCAACAACGGCTTCACCGCGGGTTTTACACCACGCAATAAGCGTATTGGCCGTATCAACGGTGGCATCGCCACCGGCAACAGCCAGCGCACCGCCCGCGCAAAAATCATTTTGCAGATCGACCAGTAGCAGGGCTCGTTGTGTCATATCACACTCCTTATTCGTCTGGCGTCAGCTCGCCGCGCAGGTTTTGCATCATCGCATTGCGAATAGACTGTACGTCGAGATCCTGGCTCAGTAAGTAATGAAGTTTAGTCAGGGTGGCTTCCACCGTCATATCAAAACCGCTGATCACACCCGCATGCGCCAGCGCGTTGCCGGTGGCGTAACCGCCCATGTTCACTTTCCCGGACATGCACTGGGTCAGGTTTATCACCACAATGCCGCGCGCGCTGGCTTCCTGGAGCTCTTTTAAGAACTCGCCGTTTTGCGGCGCATTGCCGACGCCATAAGAGCGCAGGATCAGTGCTTTGACCGGCTGGCGCAGGAAATTACGCACCACATCGGCGGAAATGCCCGGATAAATTGTCACCACGCCAATCGGCTGCGGGGTGATCGGGTGAACAATCAACTCGCCAGACGTATGCGGCGCAGGCGGCGTTCCCAGGCGGCGAATATGAATACCTGCCTCCAGCAGCGGCTGCAGATTGGGCGAGGCAAAAGCATCAAAGCCGTCGGCGTGCGCTTTGGTGGTGCGATTCCCGCGATAAAGTCGATTATTGAAGAACAGCGACACTTCGTTGATCGGGTAATTGGCCGCCACATACAGCGAATTCAGCAGATTGATCTGCCCGTCGGAGCGCAGTTCCGCCAGCGGGATCTGCGACCCGGTCACGATCACCGGCTTGCCGAGGTTCTCCAGCATGAAGGAGAGCGCAGAGGCGGTAAACGCCATGGTATCGGTGCCGTGGAGGATCACAAAACCATCGTACTCATCGTAATGGGCTTTGATATCGTCGGCGATATGTTGCCAGTCTTCTGGCGTCATATCCGATGAGTCCATCAGCGGGTCATATTCGTGGATAGTGAAGTCGGGCATCTCCTGGCGATGAAACTCAGGCATCAGCGCGAGCTGACGCTGCAGGTGACCAGACACCGGGATATAGCCATTTTCAGAGCGCTGCATACCGATAGTCCCGCCGGTATACGCTACATAAATCGATTTCTTCTGCATGATGATCTGTTCTTGTGCTTCAAAGAAAAATCCCCTCTTAGCGGGAAGAGGGGACAGTTTTTAGCGTACGGAGCCGCAGGTGAGGCAGAACGCGTAACGGTTTTGCGGATCGTTAAAGGCGGCGAGTTTATCGCTTTCCGCTTTCACCACGCTGGCAGCGGAGGCCACTGGCGCAGGCAGCCAGGCCTGAATGGCGGCTGGCAGCATGGCGCGTACCGAACCCGACATGCTGTCCATGACCATATCAATGAACGTCGGTTCATCCTGGTAATATTCGACATGCCACTGCTTTAGTTTTGCCAGTTCAGCCGCTTTTGCCACCGCGTCGTCGAAATCACCCAGGCTATCGACCAGACCGTTGTTTTTCGCATCCTGGCCAGTCCAGACGTGGCCCTGCGCAATTTTATCAACCTGCTCAGGCGTGGATTTACGTGATTCAGCGACCAGCGTAATAAAGCGTTTATAGCCGTTCTCAATGCTCAACTGCATCATCTGAGAGACTTCCGGCGGCAGCGATTTAGTGACCGCCACATCCGCCAGCGGCGAGGTGGCCACGCCATCGGTATGAACACCCAGATAATCCAGGCTGTTTTCGACAGTGTTAATCACCCCGAAGATGCCGATAGAGCCGGTCAGCGTGCTCGGGTTGGCGACGATGTAGTTGGCTGGCGTCGAGATCCAGTAGCCACCGGATGCCGCCATTCCGCCCATCGACACCACCACCGGTTTGCCAGCGGCGCGCGCTGCAGCCAGTTCCGCGCGGATCACTTCAGAAGCGCTGACGCTGCCGCCCGGGCTGTTAACCCGCAGAACAATGGCTTTCACTTTCGGATCCAGACGCGCATCGCGTATCTGCGACGCCGTGGTATCGCCGCCCACATTGCCCGGTGTTTCTTCACCGTCCATGATCGCCCCATTGGCGAAGACTACGGCCACGCTGTCACCCGTTTCGCTCGGTTTCTTCGGCGTATAATCGTAAAGACTGATCGCGCTGTAATTCTTGTCTTCTTTGCTCCAGCCAAACTGTTTGGTCAGCGCTTTTTCGATATCCGCGCTGGTACCCAGCGTATCGACGAGTTTGTTGTCGAGCGCATATTTTGCCGTGTCGCCACCCCGTTTTTGCAGCTCGTCCAGCATCGCCTGCGCGCCAGGGAAAACCTGATCCGCGGTGATCTGACGGTTAGCGGCAACCGTACCCAGATAGTTTTGCCACAGTTCACCAATCCAGCGGCTGTCTGCCTCACGGGCAGCAGGCGACATATCATCGCGAATAAACGGCTCAACGGCCGATTTATAAGTACCAACACGGAAGACGTGGGTCGTGACTTTCAGCTTATCCAGCAGCGATTTGTAGTACAGGCCGTTGGTGGCAAAGCCGTGCAGATCGACCGTTCCCTGCGGGGAGAGCCAAATCTTATTGGCAAAACTGGCCAGGTAATACTGACCCTGGGTATAGCTATCGCCAACGGCAATAACCGGTTTACCGCTGTCACGGAATTCGCGCAACGCTTTGCCGATATACTGCATAGACGGCTGATCGCCACCGGCAAAGTTCTTCAGATCGAGAACAATCCCGGTAATGTTGCGATCCTCTTTCGCCTGGCGAATCGCTTCGACGATATCAAACAGCGAGTTTTCCTGCATGCGATCGGAGGTGGAGCCAAGCAGCTGGCGGCCAATCACCCCCAGCCGATTGCTGGTGGAAGGTTTATCGACAATCACGCCGGTGATATCCAGCAGCAGCGCCCCGCGCTCGCTATGCTGGGTCTGACTGGTGCTGATGTGCATCCAGATGCCCACGCAAACCAGCAGCAGGAAGATGAAAAACAGATTCATCACCAGTTCGCGGACGAAATTGAGTAAGCGCCACGTCCATTTAAAGAAACCGGCAAAAATTCGCCAAAGGGTTCGCATGTGTTCTCCCAAACCAGATAAGTACTGTTCCGTCGCGACGTGACGGCAATGTGGGGGTTATCGTAATGACCCAACCGCCTCTTGTCAGCAGGAATCGCCCACCGCGCTGTAACAAAATCTGCTCCCGTGTTAATTTTGTGAGCAAATTTGAAGACAGGAGTTAATCAATGGACGCACTTGAACTGCTTGTTAACCGCCGTAGCGCTTCACGCCTGGCCGAACCCGCCCCTGCCGGTGAGCAACTGGAAAGCATTCTGCATGCCGGAATGCGCGCCCCGGATCACGGCACGCTTCAGCCGTGGCATTTCTTTATTATTGAAGGGGAAGGACGCGATCGTTTTAGCGCCGTGCTGGAAAAGGGGGCGAAAGAGGCCGGACAAGATGAAAAGGGCATTGATAAAGCGCGCAATGCGCCTTTCCGCGCGCCACTGATCATTGCCGTGGTGGCAAAATGCCAGCCAGAGCATAAAGTGCCGGTCTGGGAGCAAGAGATGTCAGCCGGTTGCGCGGTGATGGCAATGCAAATGGCGGCCGTCGCCCAGGGCTTTAACGGCATCTGGCGCACCGGCCCGCTCACCGACAGCCCGGCGGTTCGCACCGGATTATCCTGTGGCGAGCACGATAAAATCGTCGGTTTCCTCTATCTCGGCACGCCGCAGCTCAAAGCGTCTACCACCGTCTCTGTGCCGGATACCGCGCCTTTCGTTACACGTTTCTGATAATCACACTAAACTGTCTGGATTATGAGCAAGCATCGCATAATTCAGACAGTCAGACTTACCTCATCACGGAATGAGCGCTACCATAGCGCGAGAGCAATGACAGGAGATGTCCCCATGAGCGAGCAAACCATTCGTTTAACGCAATACAGCCACGGAGCGGGTTGCGGTTGTAAAATTTCGCCAAAAGTGCTGGAAACCATCCTCCACAGTGAACAGGCGAAGTTTGTCGACCCGAACCTGCTTGTCGGTAACGAAACGCGTGACGATGCAGCGGTTTATGATTTAGGAAACGGCACCAGCATTATCAGCACTACCGACTTCTTTATGCCGATTGTCGATAACCCGTTTGATTTTGGCCGCATTGCGGCGACGAACGCCATCAGCGATATCTTCGCGATGGGCGGTAAACCGATCATGGCGATCGCCATTCTGGGCTGGCCAGTTAACACCATTCCTCCTGAAATCGCCCGCGACGTGATCGAAGGTGGCCGTTTTGCCTGCCAGCAGGCGGGTATTGCACTGGCCGGGGGGCACTCCATTGATGCGCCTGAGCCGATCTTCGGCCTGGCTGTGACCGGCGTGGTGCCTACCGATCGCGTGAAGCGCAACAGCACAGCCCAGCCGGGGTGCAAACTGTTCCTCACCAAACCACTGGGTATTGGCGTGCTGACCACCGCCGAGAAAAAATCGCTGCTCAAACCAGAGCATGTTGGTCTGGCGACAGAAGTGATGTGCCAGATGAACCTGGCGGGCGCGGCGTTCGCGAATATCGACGGCGTAAAAGCCATGACCGACGTCACCGGCTTTGGTCTGCTCGGCCACCTGAGCGAAGTGTGTCAGGGGGCGGGCGTGCAGGCGCAGGTCTGGTATCAGGACATTCCAAAACTGCCGGGCGTGGAAGCGTATATCGCGCAGGGCGCGGTGCCGGGCGGCACGCAGCGTAACTTTGCCAGCTACGGTCATCTGATGGGCGACATGCCAGCGGAGTGGCGCGATCTGCTGTGCGATCCGCAAACCTCCGGCGGCCTGCTGCTGGCGGTGACGCCTGAATCCGAAGCCGAAGTGAAAGCCACCGCGGCTGAATACGGTATCACCCTGACCGCCATTGGCGAGCTGGTGACCGCCCGCGGTGGTCGCCCGATGATTGAGATCCGTTAATTCGATGCGGTTGTTTATTGCGGAAAAGCCAAGCCTGGCGCGTGCGATTGCCGATGTGTTGCCCAAGCCGCATCGCAAGGGCGACGGTTTTATCGAATGCGGCAACGGGCAGGTGGTCACCTGGTGTATCGGTCACCTGCTTGAACAGGCGCAGCCGGATGTTTACGACAGCCGCTACGCCCGCTGGAATCTCAACGATCTGCCGATCGTGCCGGAAAAGTGGAAATTGCAGCCACGTCCTTCGGTCACCAAACAGCTCAACGTTATCAAACGTTTTCTGCATGACGCCGAAGAAGTGGTTCACGCCGGTGACCCGGAC
Source organism: Lelliottia sp. CFBP8978 (assembly GCF_034046055.2). Lineage (NCBI taxonomy): Bacteria > Pseudomonadati > Pseudomonadota > Gammaproteobacteria > Enterobacterales > Enterobacteriaceae > Lelliottia > Lelliottia sp. CFBP8978. Next base: position 1,804,311 of record NZ_CM188253.1, read on the forward strand.
AGGGAAGGGCAACTGCTGGTGGATGAGGTGCTCGACTACCTTGAGCTGGCAGCGGAAAAACGGCAGCAGGTGCAGCGCTGTCTGATAAACGATCTGAACCCGCAGGCCGTCGAACGCGCGATTTCCCGTCTGCGCGCCAACAGCGAGTTCATCCCGCTGTGCGTCTCTGCGCTGGCGCGAGCGCGTGCCGACTGGCTGTACGGGATCAATATGACCCGTGCCTACACCATTCTCGGACGCAACGCCGGTTATCAGGGCGTGCTCTCCGTTGGACGTGTGCAAACGCCGGTGCTCGGTCTGGTGGTGCGTCGTGACGAAGAGATCGAGAACTTCGTGGCGAAAGATTTCTTCGAAGTGAAGGCGCATATCGTCACCCCGAAGGAAGAACGTTTTACGGCCACCTGGCAGCCAAGCGACGCCTGTGAGTCGTATCAGGATGAAGAGGGGCGACTGTTACATCGCCCGCTGGCGGATCATGTGGTCAACCGTATCAGCGGTCAGCCGGCGATGGTCACCAGCTATAACGATAAACGGGAATCAGAACCCGCGCCGCTGCCCTTCTCCCTGTCGGCCCTGCAGATCGAAGCTGCAAAACGCTTTGGTATGAGCGCGCAAAATGTGCTGGATATCTGCCAGAAACTGTACGAAACCCACAAGCTTATCACCTATCCGCGTTCGGATAGCCGTTACCTGCCGGAAGAACATTTCGCGGGCCGTCATGCGGTGCTGAATGCGATTGGCGTTCACGCGCCGGATCTGCTGCCGCAGTCTGCCGTCAACCCGGAAACCCGCAACCGCTGCTGGGACGACAAAAAGGTGGACGCGCACCACGCCATCATCCCCACGGCGCGCGCCAGCAGCGTCAATCTGAGCGAAAATGAGTCTAAGGTTTATCAGCTTGTCGCTCGCCAGTATTTGATGCAGTTCTGCCCGGATGCCGTCTTCCGCAAGTGTGTCATTGAGCTTGAGATCGCCAAAGGCAAATTTGTCGCCAAAGCGCGTTTTCTGGCCGAAGCGGGCTGGCGTACGCTGCTGGGCAACAAAGAGCGCGACGAAGAAAACGACGGCACGCCGCTGCCGGTGGTGGCGAAAGATGACGAACTGCTGTGCGAGAAAGGCGAAGTGATCGAGCGGCAAACTCAACCGCCGCGCCACTTCACGGATGCGACGCTGCTCTCGGCCATGACCGGTATCGCTCGTTTTGTGCAGGATAAAGATCTGAAGAAGATCCTTCGCGCTACGGATGGTCTGGGCACAGAGGCCACGCGCGCGGGGATCATCGAACTGCTGTTCAAGCGCGGATTCCTGATCAAACAGGGGCGCTATATCCACTCGACGGATCCGGGAAAGGCGCTGATTCACTCCCTGCCGGAGATGGCCGCGCGACCGGATATGACCGCGCACTGGGAATCGGTGCTCACGCAAATCAGCGAGAAACAGTGCCGCTACCAGGACTTTATGCAGCCGCTGGTGGGCACGTTATTTGATTTAATAAATCAGGCACGGAACACCCCGGTGAAGCAATTCAGAGGCATGGTTGCGCCAGGCGCGGGTGATAAGAAGAGAAAGTTTAAGAAGAAAAGTGCGGCCTGAAAAATGCCCGGTGGCACTGCGCTTACCGGACCTGTGAAGTTAAATGCAAAAGGCAACCGCAAGGTTGCCTTTTTAGTGTTCTCTTCCCCCGTGGGGAATAATCCAAAAGCTATATCAACATTGATTTGTAGGGTTTTTTGTCGTTATTTTTAGACCCACAATAGCCCCCGAATGCGTAATTTATCCCTCTGAATGTGTAACGCTTGTTTACATTCTGGCTGCTGGTCCTCACATCGATTTTACGGCCCACCAGCACCAGCTCACCTTTTTTAATCCGGTCGTAGACGGTCTGACGACTTACACCTGTGTGCCGGGAATGGGCGGCTTTGGTCATTAGCATAATAGAAGTTCAATCCTCGTCAGTCAGGGCTGTCGAGCTATATAAGAATTTTCCATTGAAAATGGCAAGTAACAAAACATGTTGTTTTCAGTACCATAATATACTTGCGCAGAAATTTTGGTTAAGTTCCGACCGGTGTATGATGGGCGTTGTTTAACCGCTTAAAGTGCAAGGATAATGGCATGCCTATGGAAATCATCGGTGACAATACGACCGTCACCTGTTTAAGGCCCAAAGGGAAAGTCGTTTACTGTCGCGGCGAACCGCACAAATACTGGCTGGAACTGCAATTTGTCGATGAAAATAATAACGCTGTCTCCGGGTTGAATGTGCGGCTGGAGTACCACCCTCTGGCCTCTGCGGAGGAAGTGGCGATTGCGCACAGTCGCGGCTACGACTACAACCCCACGCCGCCGTCCAATCCGCCCGCCGGTGTGACCGACAGTCAGGGGATTGTCCGGTTTGAGAATCTGTACTGGGTTACGGTTGACGTGAAAGTTGACGGACAGCAGCTGGCTGACGAGATGGCGCTGCGGCCGTTGGGATTGCGGCGGAACCCGAATTCCCAGCCGGTGAGCAATAACTACTTTAAACCGGAAACACGCGATCCTACATGGCAGACCGATGTGCAGGAAAAGACCGAGGCCGCCGGGCATGTGCATCACTATGTCACCATCGGCGAACTGTGCGACAGGATGCCGGAAATTGAGGGCTGGACGGATAAAGAGCCGCCAAAGTTTCATTTCCCCCCCGGTCGTTCCCTGAAAGGAACGGAAGTTTCGCGGGAGACTCTGGATAAGCGGCACGTTATCGAAATTTGCCCGTTCCGGGCGTGGGTGCTGGCGCTGAATGAAACGAAAGACTATGACCTCGCCAATGGTTATAACCTCGGCATTATGGCCGATTTGGTCTATTGCGCAGAAGCTGAGAACGGCACCATTGATTATTTCTTCCGGCAGCAATGCCAGGATTTATCCTGTATCCCCCAATTTGCGGAGTTTCCGTCTTACTTCCATACGCTGGCGGTGGATGTGCCGTTCAGTGAACGTTACCGGCCTCCCGTTTACCTGAACACCGGGCAGGGTGATAACCCGGAAGGGGATACCCGCATGTTTATGGTGGAATGCGGGACTCACGTCCTGGTTGCCTGGTGTGGAACAGCCAGTTTGCTGAATGCCCTGACTGATGCCTCCTTTGGACCAAAACGTTGCCTACCAGAACTGGCCGGAGCGGGGAATATTCATGGCGGTTTTCTTGAAGCCTATGAGCTGGCGAAGCAAAAGTTTAGAGATAATCTTGACGATGTTGAGACTGCTTTAGGACAAGGAAAAAAATTGTTTATCTGCGGCCATAGTCTGGGGGGCTCGCTGGCTCTACTTTATGCTGCCGAAATGAAAGCTTATATGCCCATTCTGTACACTTACGGAATGCCGCGCACGTTCACCCGCGCAGCGATGCCATCGCTGGATAACATTTCCCACTACCGTCATGTCAATGACAATGATACCGTGCCACAGGTGCCAATAGACGCTGATATGGATAATCTTTTCTATCAGAAACTGGGGCCGCTGGGGTCCAAACTGGGTTTTAACTGGCTGGCGGTATCGGTTGCCGGTTTACCGGCCTCCCTCTGGCAGAAAGATATGGAACTACAGCTGGGGATTCAGCTGAAAAAAGATCCGTACTGGCACCATGGCAATACGGTTGTTTTCTTCCAGGCACAGCAGTGCTCGATGAAGCTTACAGGGCCAAATCAGAAAAGCCTGACCGATGGTCAGATATATGCCCCGCATTATGTAGCAGTGAAGCTCTTTCTGGTGCCATCCCTGAATGATGAATGCCTGAAATCCACCGGAGAGCATCAGGCTGCTTTTATTCAGTGTCTGAATCGAGCCAGCCTTGAAAAGCCTTTCCAAAGAATACCAATCCCGCCTTGGATGGTCTTGCCACTGATCCCCGCAGCCATTCTATGGCCCATCGCTATCTGCCTTATATCCATAATCAGGTGCTTGAACTGGCAAACCCGGAACTTTCCATGACCCGGAAGGAGATGCGGGAAAAGTTCAAAGAAGAGCTGGATAAGGCTTCAGGTCATGCGAATCAGGATGAGGTTAAGCGAAATCGTGAATTTCTGGCCCTTCAGGACATGCTGCCGGTTGCCCTGCAACGGACGCAGGCCGAAGAAACCGGAAAAAATGCACTTTCCCGCTTTGCTGCAAGTACGGAGGAAGACGTTGAATTCTCTAAATAAAGCAAAACTTATCGTCACTCTTCCAGTGCTGGCACTGCTTTATGGATGCGGTGACACCACCGATCGCACGCTGAGTCCGCCCCCGGATGCTAAGTGGGTGGATGTGAGTTTCAGGGTTCCTGACGGTGTGACGCTGTTGCCTTTGGGGGTGCTGTACCGCTCTGAAAAGTGCAAGGCCGTTCGTTATAACTCCAGCAATGAGTCGCATGAGATACCGGGCTATAACGATTTTGAGCAGAAGTATCAGCAGCAGAGGGGCAGCGATATATGGCAAAGTCGGGTTGCCATCGAGGGAGGGGGGGCATGCCAGTGGTCTCTTCGTTCACTTCGGGTTAGCTTCAGATTGTCTGCTGATAATCCTTTAGCGAAAGGAAAAAAGATTATAGATACTAGCTATATATTTGATTTTGGGAGCTATGGCCTCAGTGACGGCTACGGGACAGGCAGGGCAAAAGAGGGTAGTGGCGACCTGGACTTAAAGGTGGATTTTTTCCCTATGGTCAGTAACCATATAGATAAGACTGCCAGCATTAAGCTTTTTGGGGGAGATAGCAGCTATGAGAAATGGAGCCGCCGGTATCGGCTTCAAGGAACCCAAAATATAGCCATACAACCAATAATCCATTTTGATAAAGTTGTTACGATTACACCTCCAGCTACAAAGCCAGGATCTTTAATCGTTACTTATCCGGATGGTAGTAGTGGTAAAGCTCTGCATATTTCCCCTGATTATGAAAAGCTGCTTTCAATGAAATGATGATTTATTCGACGATCTAAAAAGGATCTCAAGAAGATCCTTTTTACCTGCACGAGAGCTTTTACCTTGTGAACGAAAAACCGCCTTACAGGGTAATTTGAATGAAGGCTATTCACTTGAATCGAGCAAATCCTCAGGCCAGTTTATGGTGCGGGGATTAACAGTCTCCGTGTTCAGTCTTATGCTGATTTTACGTGCACGTTAGCTATCTCGCTATGATCCGGTGTCAGAATCATCCACCCGTAACAACCCGCAAATCTGGAGCTAAATCATGTTCTTATTTTACTGATGCTCCACTGGCACCCGGTGCAGGCCGTCTTCTGCAAAATCACCGGCGTTCGGTAATCATCCGTTGCTGACGCATCGACAATGTTCACCACAATTTCTGTCAGGTCGTCCTGTGCGTCGTCGCATATTTCTTCCCGTTTACCGCGCAATTCTTTGAGTGTTTTACGTAGCGTCATGGTGCAGGTCCTCCACCAGCCATTGCAAGGCGTCCACCTCGCGGCGCAGTTCATCTACTTCAGTCAACTTTGCAGCATTCGGCCCACAGTTTCAGACAGGCCGGGACACCTTTCTCAATGCCTGCCAGAATGGCCTTCAGCGTGGGGGCACTCATTTCCAACAGGGCGCGGCGTATCTTTGCCCCTTTGCCCGGTCTGCCGGACTAACCCCGCTCCAGGCGGCCTGATGGTTTCGCCTGTTCTGACGTGATAACAGGTGGTTGTTTTTTTATGGCGGATTATCTTGAGGCTGTTCGCCAGGCTGAGCGGTTATCGGCTGATAATGCTGATTTCCGCTACTTCTGGAGGGGCTGTGGTTTCTGACTCTTGCATACCCGGTATTTTTCATGCGCGAACCATCCCATGTAGTGCATATCCCTGCGGTACTTCGGAAGAAAGATTATCGATAAGGAATGCGGTGCATTCACGTACGTAAATGTTGAAGAATTGATTGCCTGGTTCACCGATAATAAATTGCCCTTCACGACGTTCCAGGTAACAACTACCACAGGCCCCCATAATATGAGTGAAGAAACGATGGGCCACGTTTGGCACCACACCTGGCGTATAGCGCTGGATGTGTTTTTTCCGCCAGGTTGGCCCCCCGTGGGAGAGGGCCTCTCGACCGCACGGATTAACCCGCTAGATCACACCTTGCCCAATCATTGCATCGGCCACTTTCACAAAGCCTGCGATATTCGCGCCGCGCACGTAGTGGGTTTGTTTGCCTTCACCGCCGTATTCCACGCAGGCGTGGTGAATATCCAGCATGATGTGATGCAAACGCGCATCGACTTTCTCTGCTTTCCAGCCCAGACGCGCGGCGTTCTGCGCCATCTCCAGCCCGGAGGTGGCCACGCCACCTGCGTTTGCCGCTTTACCCGGCGCAAACAGCACGCCAGCTTCCAGGAACAGATCGGTCGCTTCAATAGTCGTCGGCATATTGGCTCCTTCCGCGACCGCTTTCACGCCATTGGCGATAAGCAGACGGGCGCCTTCCACATCCAGTTCGTTTTGCGTCGCACAGGGCAGAGCGATATCCACCGGCACTGACCACGGCTGTTTGCCTTCCAGATAAGTCAGGCCAAACTCGCGTGCGTAATCGGCTACGCGACCATCGCGGCTGGATTTGATTTCGCACAGGCGCGCCAGTTTTTCAGGCGTAAAGCCCGCTTCGTCCACGACCGTCCCGCTGGAATCAGAGGCCGTGACGACGCGCGCGCCCAACTGCATCGCTTTTTCAATCGCGTATTGCGCCACGTTACCGGAACCCGACACCGCCACGCGCGTCCCTTCAAAACCGAGACCGTGGCGCTTCAGCATCGCTTCGGTAAAGTAGATCAGTCCATAACCGGTGGCTTCCGGGCGAATCAAACTGCCGCCAAAAGAGAGTCCTTTACCGGTAAAGACACAGGCGCTGTTGTTGGAGAGTTTTTTCATCATCCCGGCCATAAAGCCCACTTCGCGCCCGCCTACGCCGATGTCACCCGCAGGTACGTCGGTGTCCGGCCCCAGATGACGATACAGTTCGGTCATCAGCGCCTGGCAGAAACGCATCACTTCGCCTTCGCTTTTGCCTTTCGGATCAAAGTCGCTGCCGCCTTTACCCCCGCCCATCGGCAGGGTGGTCAGCGCGTTTTTGAAGGTTTGCTCGAAGCCGAGGAATTTCAGAATGGATAAGTTGACCGACGGGTGGAAACGCATTCCGCCTTTAAACGGGCCGATGGCGGAGCTGAACTGCACGCGCCACGCGCGATTCACCTGCACCTGATTTTTGTCATCAACCCAGACAACGCGGAACTGAATCACACGCTCAGGCTCAACCAGGCGCTCAAGCAGCGACATCTGACGATAGCGAGGGTTTTCTTCAAGGAATGGCCACAGCGTGGTCATGACTTCGCGAACCGCCTGAGCAAACTCGCTCTGATGCGGGTCGCGCTGTTGAACGTGGGTAAGAAACGATTCCAGAGAGCGTGCCTGATCCATAGATATAAGAACCTCTTATGCTGATTTTTTATATTTTGTGTGTTGTGTGGGGGATTTCTGGTCGTTTTCGACTATACCACCCGCACCGCTTTGCGAGGCAAGCGAAAATTTGCGATGAAAGCGAAATTAATCAGCGGGTTTGTGTCATAACTAAAAACGATGACGAGCGAAATTAAAGGTTCTGCGGCGAACAACCGTTATATATACCTCAGCCTTGCCGTCCTGATGCAACGTGAATTTTTTGTGTATAGTCATCATCAGTCTATAAAAGGAATCTTTATGAACCGCTACCTGTTCACCGCACTGTTTGCTCTGTTATCCGCAGGGGCTCAGGCCGATCGTTTTCGCCCGGACGTGGACGTCAACGTGCCAGCGGAGGTCTTTAGCTCCGGCGGCCAACGCGCCCAGCCGTGCAATCAGTGCTGCATCTATCAGGATCAAAACTATTCGGAAGGGGCGGTGGTCAAAGCCGATGGCGTACTGTTGCAGTGCCAGCGCGATGAACGCACCATCAGCACTAATCCGCTGGTCTGGCGTCGCGTGAAAGGATAAAGGCTTCAAGCAGCGGGATATCCGCAGGCGCTAAATCATAGGCCAGCGCCTGCTGCGGCGTACACCACACTAGCGCCCGATGGTAGTGCGCGGTCAGCTCTCCGCGAAAGGCGGGAACGTGCCAGGCGTGCAGATGAATCAGCCGCTGCGACACTTCACGCTGATGGCTGGCCACGTAGCGGCCAGGCTGTGTTTCAATTCCCAGCTCTTCGCGCAGTTCGCGAATCAATGCCTCAGGCTGAGTTTCACCGGCTTCGACTTTGCCGCCGGCAAATTCCCACTTCCCGGGCTGATCGGCATGGTCAGGGCGTTGTGCCAGCAAAATTTTGCCATCCTGTTCAACAATGGCAGCAACAACATCAATGGTTTTCAGCATGGTCGTCAATAATTGATAGGGAAAAACGACATATTATCGTCGCCTTTCAAAGAGTCCAGCCATCAGGAGCGTCAGGTGACTAAAAAAACCGCCTGGGTAAAACCCCTCACATCCTTGCCCGTCAGCCTAAAACCCATTGCCGCCATGCAGAAAAAGCATTTTGGCGTGGTGCTCAATCCCACTCGCTGGTGGGGGCGAATGCCGCGGCTGTTCTGGCTGGTGGCGCTGTTCGTGGGTTTTCTTGAACGCCGTCATGCGCGGCTAAACCCGGTGCTGCGCGCGCTGCTGATGACCCGCGTTTCACAGATGTGCCACTGCGCATTTTGTATCGACGCCAACAGCCTGCGTCTCGCCGAGCGCAGTGGCGCACTCGATAAGGTCCAGGCCGTCAGTGAGTGGCAGCCATCGCCGCTGTTCAGCGATGACGAACGGGCCGCTTTAGCCTATGCAGAAGCCACCACTGCCACGCCGCCACGGGTTGATGAGGCGATCAAAATCGAGCTGAAGCGCCACTTCAACGATGCGGCCATCACCGAAATGACGGCGCTCATTGCCTTCCAGAATCTCTCTGCCCGGTTTAACGCCGCCCTGGATATTCCCTCGCAGGGACTCTGTGACACCTTCAAAGGGAAGCCCCATGTTTGATCGTCATCTTCATCCGCGCGTGAAACCGGCGCTGAACCGTCTGGCTGCTGCGCTCGATAAACCGGGCATTACACCCGACGGCTTAACGCTGGCGGGGTTTGCTGTGGGTGTGTTGGCGCTGCCTTTTCTGGCGCTTGGCTGGTATTTCGCCGCGTTGGCGGTGATTGTGCTAAACCGGGTCGCAGACGGGCTGGATGGCGCACTGGCGCGCCGCAGAGGATTAACCGATGCGGGGGGATTTCTCGATATCGCCCTCGATTTCCTGTTTTATGCCCTGGTGCCGTTTGGTTTTGCATTGGCTGCACCGGCAGAAAATGCGCTGGCGGCCGCCTGGCTGCTGTTTGCGTTTATCGGCACGGGGAGCAGTTTTCTGGCGTTTGCGGCGCTTGCCGCCAGACATGAGATCGATAATCCCGGCTATGCGCACAAGTCTTTTTACTATATCGGTGGGCTGACGGAAGGGGCCGAAACGATAGCGTTATTTGTGCTGTGCTGCCTGTTCCCGATGCACTTTACGCTGTTCGCATGGATTTTTGGCGCGCTGTGCTGGCTCACCACCACAACGCGCATCTGGAGCGGATACCAGACCCTGAAATCGCTGACGCGTTAGAGGGTGCTGTCTGGCGTGATGGGACCGGTGGTCACCGGGTTTTGCGGATGGCTGCTCCATTCGTACCAGCCCCCGTCGTAAACGGCGACGTTATTCCAGCCCATCGCGCGGGCGTACATAAAGGTTTCTGACGCGCGCCAGCCGGTGCCGCAATAGAATGCGACGCGCTGATCCGGCAGGATATTCCACTGTTTCCACATCGCGGCGATATCATCGGCGCTGCGCATGGTTCCGTCCGGGTTATGGAAGTCTTCCATATGAGTCGCATCACTGCCCGCATGACCCCAGCGAGCCCCGGCGATTTCACCTTTTGGCTTGATATAGCTATAGCCGCTGGTTTCACCGATAAACTCCGGCCAGGAACGAATGCTCACTAATGACGCATCCCGACGGTGAAGCATGCTGCGCGCCTGTTCCATATCGACCATCAGCTGCGGCTGGCCAGGGATGGTCGCGCCAAAATCATTGGCTGGCGCGACGTTCGCCGGCATTCCACGCTCAACCGGCAGCCCGGCGTCGGACCACGTCTTCCATCCACCGTCCAGCAGTCGGACATCTTTCACGCCTGCATACAGCATAATTTGCGCCACGCGTGCGGCGGCGTACACATCGCGGCCATACAGAATCACGGTGGTGTCGTGGCGAATACCCTGTTTGGCCAGCAGTGCTTTCAGTTTGTCGTCGGAGACTTTATTCCACAGCGGCTCGCTTTCGACTTCGTTGGTATCAATGTATCCCGCGCCAGGAATATGGTTCAACAGATAGAATTTCGGTGCGCCCCAGGCCGCTTCGATAATTTTATAGTCGCCTGTCGGGGCCGCCGCGACCGGTTTGCCTTGCATCAGCTGGTGAAGCCACTGAGGATAGACCAGCTGCTCGAAGTGGGGGAGACGTTGCAGGCGGTCGGCCTTTTGCAGCGCATCGCCCAGCAGCGTAATCTGCCGATAGCCAGCCTGACTGAGTCGCGCTTTGACGGCCTGGTTATCCGCGTCACTGCCATACAGGGCAATTACAGCGTCCGCAGTCAGATTATGTTGTTTTGCCCAACCGCTGAGCTGGTCATCGCTCATCACATTCAGCCAGCCCGCAGAAAGATTCAGCGCGGCGGGTTCATGCCCGGAAGGGCCGGACAGGGTTTGCGGCCAGCCGTTATAAAAAGCGCTGGCACGGGTATCAATCACCGTGCCGTGCTGCTGTTGCAGCTGCGCCAAAGTCAGTGGTTGTGCCATATCAGCGGCAAAGGAGGAAAAACTGGCGAGACCCAGGATCATGGCGAGTGCGGACAGTTGAGAAACACGTTTCATCGAAAAGCCTGTAGTGCTGTAAAAGGTGCATCATTTTCGTCTCCCCCTAAGCAGAATTCCTTGCGTTAGCACATGAATTATTGCCAGTCGGACAGCTGAATCACCCGCCCGGCAGGCGGAATATCGTCTTCATCATGCGTGACCAGCACCACCGGGATCTTCAGCGCGCGCACCTGCGCGAACACCCACGCCCTGAACGAGATGCGCAGCGCTTTATCGAGGCGACTGAAGGGCTCATCCAGCAGCAGCGCCTGGGGTTGAGCCAATAATGCGCGCAGCAGGCTGACCCGCGCGCGTTCACCGCCCGAGAGCGTGGCGGGGTCGCTGCGAAAGAATCCGCCCAGCCCGGCGCTGTCCAGTGCGCGATGAACGGCTTCGGCACGCGCTGAACCTTTGATGTGCGCAGGCAGCGCCAACAGCAGATTTTGCCCCACGCTGAAGTGCTCAAACAGCAGGGCATCCTGAAAGAGGATCCCGATTCCCCGTCTGGCGACCGGCAGTTTTTCGCATTGTCGATCGTTAAGCCACAGCTCGCCGTGCGCGCGAAAATCGTCGGAGAGAGCGCCCACCATCCATGCGAACAGGGTCGATTTGCCGCTGCCGGAGGGACCCATCAGGGTGACGATTTCGCCTGGCTGCACGCTGAAATTGACCTTTTGCAGCAGCGGTTCAATGGTGAGATTTTTGACTGTCAGCATCAGCGTAACCCTTGTCGGTAACGGCCTGCGAGATGGGATAAACCTGCCGCGAGGCCAAACGCTGCGGCAGTTAACGCCAGTAACCCTAGCGCATGGCCAGCCAGTATGGCGGTGCTACCGCCGCTACTGAGCGCCACGGCCTCGGTCGTCAGCGTGGAGAATCGGCCTGCACCGAGCCACAGCGTCGGCATATATTGCGCCATGCTAACTGAAAAACCGGTCGCAAAGGCGATGAGGATCGGACGGATTAAAAGGGGACACTTTATCCGCCAGAACAGGGTAGAGCGCTGCATGCCCAGCGTTTGTGCGATAAGGATCTGGCGGGGATCCAGCCTGCGCCACGCGGGTTGCAGCACCAGCAGCATCCAGGGCAGAACCCACAGCATATGCCCCCACAGAACCGCAAAATAGCCACCGTCAAATCCCAGCTGCAGTGCCAGCCGGTATTGCCCGGCGACCAGCGGCAGGGCCGGAAGAGCCAGCGGGAGCCACATCCACAGCGCACCACGCGGCGGCCCCCACTCCAGCCACGGTAAAATGATCGCCAGCGCCAGCAGGCCAGAGAACAGGGCCAGCGACAGGCTGGTGGTGAAAGCCGCCCAATCCACGCTGCGCTTCTGGGCCAACAGCATCAGCACCGCAGCGCACAGCACGCCCGCAAGCGGGAGGATCCAGCCAAGCGCCACCCCGACGACGGGGGAGCGTTCAGGGTATCGCACGCCGTCGGTGGAAGGCATTGAACGTCGCAAGCCACGCCACAGGGCTATCCCTGCGGTGGCAAAAAGGGCCAGCAGCATCAGCAGAATCAGACACAGCAGCAGGCCTTTGGTCTGTTGCCGGGCATCGCCCTGGCTCAGCCACTCCCATGCCAGCACAGCCAGAGTGGGCGGATTACCCGGCCCGATGATCATCGCCACGTCGACCACCGACAGCGACCAGGCAATCACGGCGAGCATCACCGCGCCGAGTGCCGGAGCGATGGCGGGCAGCACTAACCAGTACACCCCCTGAAGGCGCGAATAGCCGAGCGTTTGCAGCACCCTCATTTTTTGCGCCAGCCTCCCGTCCGGTAGCGCGGCATAAATGGCCCACAGGACAAAAGCGCTCTCTTTCACGGCAAGCGTCAAACCCAGCCCGATACCGTAGCGATCGATCAAGGGAGAACAGGCGCTGCAAAACTGATAGAACGCTCCCCCTTCAGCAAACAGCAGCAATACGCTGGTGGCGAAAGCGACGTGCGGCACGGCCAGCATCCACGGCAGGCGTGAGCTCATCCGCTGCCAGCGTTTGCCGGGCCACAGTGCCGCAACAATCGTCAGCGCAATGAGCAGCGAACCCACGGTGGCGATAACCGTCGAGACCAGCGTGGCAATCGTCGCCTGCAGAAGCTGCGTATCGCCAAACAGGTCACGCCAGCCGTCAGCCGAAAAGGCCGGGGCGATCAGCATGGCCGCCGCCGGAAACAGCGGTAAATAGAGGGCGGCTATCACCATCCAGAGCAGCCAGCCTAGCGGGTGCCGTAGCGACGCAACCATTCCTGCTCCAGCGCATTAACCCAGGCAGCGTGCGGCTCAGGCAACATTTTTGGCAAATCTGCCGGGATGAACTTACGCAGCGCCGCTGCTTCCGTGGGCGGCAGTTTTTGCACATCGAGAACGCTGGGATCGCCCCATACGGTGGGATCTGCTTTGCGGATCTGCGCCTGCGGCGACAGCAGGAAATTCGCCACGACCCTGGCTCCGGCACTGGCACTGGCATTGACGGGAATGGCGACGAAGTGAACGTTGCCGATCATGCCGTCGCTAAAGCCAAAACTGAGGCTGTCTGCGGGCAGTTCGCCGCTGTTCACTTTCTGGCGCGCGTGAGCCGGATTAAAGGTCAGCGACAGATCCAGATTCCCGCTGGCAAGCAGGGCATCCATCCGGGCGGGGCTCGGCGGAAAATCTTTCCCTTCGCGCCACAGCAGGGGATGAAGCTGGTCGAGATAGCGCCACAGGGGGGCAGTTACAGCGTTAAATGTATGCGGATCAGGCGCGGTTTTCAGCGCATCGGGTGTCGTCGTCAGGGTCAGTAACAGCTGTTCCAGAAACGCGGTGCCGGTAAAATCCGGCGGGCGCGGATAGCTGATTTTACCCGGGTGCTGCTGCGCATACGCCAGCAAGGCTTCGGGATCGCGCAACGGCGCAGCAAAATTCGCCTGGCGGCCAATAAAGGTGAGTTGAGCCGCGCCCCACGGTGATTCGGCGCCCTCGGTGGCGATCGCAAAATCCTCTGTCACGGGTTTCGCCTTGTCCACATAGCGCCAGTCAGGGAGCGTTTGTGCCCAGCCGGTTTGCAACAGGCCGGCCTCTTTCAGGGTGCGGAAATTCTCGCCGTTCACCCACAGAAGATCGACCGACCCGCCGGATCTTCGTCCGGCGCGGTATTCGGTCTGAATACGTTTAACCGCATCGGCGGCATCCGCCAGGTGAACAATTTTCAGGGTAATGGCGTAATGAGTTTTCATCTCGCCGCTCACCCAGTCGAGATAGCGGTTGACGGCCTGATCGCCTCCCCAGGCGTTAAACCAGACCGTTTGATCTTTCGCTTCGTGTTGAATGGTTTTCCAGTCGGAATCGGCGAACGCGGGGATTGCCAGCAGCAGCCCGGTCAGCAACATGCAAAAACGCACACGGCGCATAATGCCTCCCTGTTAATGAGAAGAAGGGTGATAACGAGATAACAGCCAGCGGGCGATCAGCGGCAATAACCCTAACAGTGTAAAGGCGAACAGCATTCCCGGCGACAGAATATCGCGCAGGGAGGTCAGTTTGCCCATTTCTCGCCCGGCGTTGAGGAAAATCACCGTTGCAGGCAGCATCGCTATCTGGCTGACCCACCAGTACTGGCGTACGCCAAGGGAGGTCAGACCGGCCAGCAAATTGACTAAAAAGAACGGGAACAACGGCATCAAACGTAAGGCGAAAAGATAGAATGCGCCATCACGTTGTACCCCTTCATTGACGGTTTTCATTTGCGCGCTGAAGCGGCGTTGCACCCAGTCGCGCAACAGATATCGGCTGGCAAGCATCGCCAGCGTCGCACCCAGGGTCGAGGCAAAAGAGACCAGTAAAATCCCTTCTGTAAAACTGAACAACGCGCCGCCAAGAAGTGTTAACAGCGCCGCGCCGGGAAGGGAGAACGCAGAAACGACCACGTAGAGCGCGAAATAGAGCGCCGCGCTTTGCACAGGGGCGTGTCCGACCTGGGTTTTCAGCAGCAGATGTTGTGATTTGAGCGTTTCGAGTGACAGAGAATCAGGTGGAAGCAGCGCAAAAATCAGCAAAAATGCGCCCGTCAGGGCGCACAGGAAAAGAATTTTTGGATATTTCACCGAAATTACAGTTTGAACTTCGCCCAGACTGGCGCGTGGTCGGACGGCTTCTCCATGCTGCGGATATCGTAGTCGATCCCGGTTTCCACACAGCGCTCTGCCAGTGGCGCACTGGCCAGCAGCAGGTCAATACGCAGGCCGCGATTATCATCAAAGCCTTTTGAACGGTAATCAAACCACGAGAAGCGATCCTGAGTCTCCGGGTTCGCAGCGCGGAAGGTGTCGACCAACCCCCAGCTCATCAGACGATCCATCCACTCACGCTCTTCCGGCAGGAAGGAGCATTTGCCGGTGCGCAGCCAGCGCTTGCGGTTATCTTCCCCGATGCCGATATCCAGGTCAGTCGGGCTGATATTCACATCGCCCATGATGAGCACCGGATTTTCTTTGTTCAACTCTGTGGCCAGATAATCCTGCAAATCCTGGTAGAATTTCGCTTTCGCCGGGAATTTTGTCGGGTGGTCGCGGCTTTCGCCCTGGGGGAAGTAACCGTTAATAACGGTGATATTGCCAAGCGGGGAGGGGATTTCCGCCATGATAATGCGGCGCTGTGCTTCGCCGTCATCGCCCGGGAAGCCGCGGCGAACGGAAACGGGAGTCTCTTTGGTCAGCAGCGCAACGCCGTAATGGCCTTTTTGCCCGTGATAAAAGACGTTATAGCCCAGTTTAGCCACCTCTTCGAGGGGGAACATATCATCGTGGACTTTTGTCTCCTGCAGGCCGATCACGTCTGGCTGGTGTTGCTCAACAATCGCTTCCAGCTGATGAGGTCGGGCGCGCAGGCCGTTGATATTAAAAGAGACAAATTTCATAGTCGCTGCCAGTGCCAGGTGAATAATGCATGGATGGTAGCAGAATTTGCGCCGCCTGTTAGCGGGATCGACCAATAACTGCGACAGATATTTCTGACGGTGCAATATTTGCACCATTTTGACGCGCTCTGCCCTCTTACAGCGCGTAAACGGCCGGTAAATTTCGCGAGCGATCACAATTCCAGAATTATATTTTGCTTGTGAATAATATTTCTTAGTTTCGTCCCGCAAACCGCCGCTTATCGTAAAAATATTCACTTTTTATGCACTAACAGTGAATATCTCCATATTGTAACTTGTTGATATTCTGTCACCTCATCCCGTTTATGCATTTTTATCGCTGGCTGGCACGAACTCTGCAATCTACATTCACAGTGCAAACACTCAATTATTTAACATATAAACAACTTTTTATTTACCGGATGAGGTCGCTATGTCTCTGTCAATTACGCGTGAAAATTTTGATGAATGGATGATGCCGGTTTACGCGCCGGCGGCTTTTATTCCGGTACGGGGAGAAGGTTCGCGCCTGTGGGATCAGCAGGGAAAAGAGTACGTTGATTTTGCCGGCGGTATCGCGGTGAATGCGCTGGGGCATGCCCATCCGGCGCTGCGTCAGGCACTGAACGATCAGGCGGCGAAGTTCTGGCATACCGGCAACGGCTATACCAACGAGCCCGCGCTGCGACTGGCTAAAAAGCTGATTGATGCGACCTTTGCCGAGAAAGTCTTCTTCTGTAACTCGGGGGCCGAGGCCAACGAAGCGGCGCTGAAGCTGGCGCGTAAATATGCCCACGATCGTTTCGGCGCGCAAAAGAGCGGGATCGTGGCGTTTAAAAATGCATTTCATGGCCGCACGCTGTTTACCGTCAGTGCTGGCGGCCAACCGGCCTATTCACAAGATTTTGCGCCGTTACCGCCGGAGATTCGTCATGCGGTCTATAACGACCTCGATTCGGCGCGCGAACTGATCAATGACACCACCTGCGCGGTGATTGTGGAACCGATGCAGGGCGAGGGCGGTGTCGTGCCGGCAGATAAAGCTTTCCTGCAAGGATTACGTGAGCTGTGCGATCAACACCATGCGCTGCTGATTTTTGATGAAGTGCAGACCGGAGTGGGCCGCACCGGCGAGCTTTACGCCTATATGCACTACGGCGTGACGCCAGATGTGTTGTCGACGGCAAAAGCGTTGGGCGGCGGGTTCCCGGTGGGGGCGATCCTCACCACAAATGAATGCGCCAGCGTGATGGTCGTGGGGACGCACGGCACCACCTACGGCGGCAACCCGCTGGCATCGGCCGTGGCCGGGCAGGTGCTGGACATCATTAATACACCGGACGTGCTGAACGGTGTGAAGCAGCGTCACGACTGGTTTGTTGAGCGCCTGAGTGCGATTAACAGCAAAGTGGGCATGTTCAAAGAAATTCGCGGTCTGGGGCTGTTAATTGGCTGCGAACTCACGGCTGAATTTGCCGGAAAAGCTAAACTTATTTCACAGGAAGCGGCCAAAGCGGGCGTGATGGTGCTGATTGCCGGTGCCAATGTGGTGCGATTTGCCCCGGCGCTGATCGTCAGCGAAGAGGAGATCACCACCGGCTTAGACCGCTTCGCGTTAGCCTGTGAACGCGTGAAGTCAGGGGTGTCATCATGATGGTCATCCGTCCCGTTGAGCGCGGCGATCTCGCCGGGCTCATGCAGCTTGCCGGTAAGACGGGAGGCGGGCTGACCTCGCTTCCCGCCGATGAAAAAACGCTGTCGGCGCGTATTGAGCGTGCCCTGCAAACCTGGCAAGGGACGGTGCCGGAAAGCGAACAGGGATATGTCTTTGTTCTGGAAGAGACTGACACAGGAACCGTCGCCGGGATCTGCGCTATCGAAGTCGCCGTCGGCCTCAATGAACCCTGGTACAACTATCGCGTGGGGACGCTGGTTCACGCCTCGAAAGAGCTGAACATCTATAACGCGCTGCCGACGCTCTCGCTCAGTAACGATCACACCGGCAGCAGCGAGCTTTGCACGCTGTTCCTCGATCCTGACTGGCGTAAAGAGGGCAACGGGTATCTGCTTTCCAAATCACGTTTCCTGTTTATGGCCGCGTTCCGCGATCGCTTTAATGAAAAAGTGGTGGCGGAAATGCGCGGCGTCATTGATGAGACGGGCTACTCCCCGTTCTGGGAAAGCCTCGGCGAGCGCTTTTTCTCAATGGAGTTTAGCCGCGCAGACTATTTGTGCGGTACAGGGCAGAAAGCCTTTATCGCCGAGCTAATGCCAAAACACCCCATTTATACCCATTTTCTCAGCCCTGAAGCGCAGGCGGTGATAGGTGAAGTTCACCCGCAGACCGCACCGGCCCGCGCGGTGCTGGAAAAAGAGGGATTCCGCTACCGTAACTATGTCGATATTTTTGACGGCGGCCCGACGCTGGAGTGCGATGTCGATCGCGTGCGGGCGATCCGTAAAAGCCGTCTGGTGACGGTGGTTGAAGGCCAACCAGCGCCAGGTGAATGGCCGGCCTGTCTGGTCGCCAACGAACAATATGACCACTTTCGCGCCACGCTGATTCGCGCGAACCCGAAATGTGAGCGTCTGGTGCTGACGGCAGCACAACTGGATGCCCTGAAATGTAATGCAGGCGACACGGTGCGTCTGGTGCGACTCTGCCCCGAGGAGAAAACAGCATGACTTTATGGATCAATGGCGACTGGGTAACGGGCGAAGGCGAACGACGCGTGAAGACCAATCCGGTAGGAAAAGAGGCGCTGTGGCAGGGGCATGATGCCAGCTCGCTGCAGGTTGAGCAGGCAGGCAAAGCCGCGCGAAACGCCTTTCCGGCCTGGGCGAAGCAGCCTTTTACGGTGCGTCAGGCGATAGTCGAAAAATTTGCGGCATTACTTGAAGCCAACAAAACGGAGTTGACCACGATAATTGCCCGCGAAACCGGCAAGCCGCGCTGGGAGGCAACGACAGAAATTACGGCGATGATCAACAAAGTCGCGATTTCGGTGAAAGCGTATCACACCCGCACGGGCGAACAGCATACCGACATGGCGGATGGCTCGGCGACCCTGCGCCATCGTCCACACGGCGTGCTGGCGGTATTTGGTCCGTACAACTTCCCCGGCCATTTGCCGAACGGCCACATTGTACCGGCGCTGCTGGCGGGCAATACCGTGATTTTCAAACCCAGCGAGCTGACGCCGTGGAGCGGTGAAGCGGTGGTTAAGCTGTGGGAGCAGGCCGGTTTACCGCCTGGCGTGCTGAATATGGTGCAGGGCGGTCGGGAAACCGGTCAGGCTCTGAGCGCCTTAAGCGATCTCGACGGTCTGCTGTTTACCGGCAGCGCGGGCACGGGCTATCAGCTGCATCGTCAGCTGGCCGGTCATCCGGAAAAAATTCTTGCCCTTGAGATGGGCGGTAATAACCCGCTGATTGTGGAAGATCCTGATGATATCGACGCGGCAGTGCATCTGGCGATTCAGTCGGCGTTCGTGACCGCCGGGCAACGCTGCACCTGCGCGCGTCGTCTGCTGGTTAAACGCGGCGCGCAGGGCGATGCCTTTTTGGCCCGGCTGATTGAAGTCAGCGCGCGTCTGGTTCCCGGGGCGTGGGACGCGGACCCGCAGCCGTTTATCGGCGGCTTGATCTCGGAACAGGCCGCTCAAAACGTGATTAACGCCTGGCGCGAGCATCTTGCGCGCGGTGCAACCACGCTGCTGGAGCCGAAACTGCTGCAGCCGGGGACGTCACTGCTGTCGCCGGGAATTATCGACATGAGCGGGGCCAGCGACACGCCGGATGAAGAGACCTTCGGGCCGCTGCTGTGTGTCTGGCGTTACGATGATTTTGACAGCGCGATTACCATGGCGAACAACACCCGATACGGGCTGTCGAGCGGGCTGATCTCTGCGGATCGCGAAAAGTTCGAACAGTTATTGATTGAAGCGCGTGCCGGTATTGTTAACTGGAATAAACCCCTGACCGGAGCGGCAAGTACCGCGCCGTTTGGCGGTGTGGGCGCCTCCGGCAACCACCGCGCCAGCGCGTGGTACGCGGCGGATTACTGCGCATGGCCAATGGCAAGTCTGGAAACACCCGCGCTGACGCTGCCGGAAACGCTGAATCCAGGCCTGGATTTTACGCAGGGGAGTCGCCATGAAAGCGCGTGAAGTGAACTTTGACGGGCTGGTGGGGCTGACTCACCACTATGCCGGGCTGTCGTTTGGCAATGAGGCGTCGACTAAGCACCGTTTCCAGGTGTCAAATCCTAAGCTTGCGGCGCAGCAGGGGCTGAAAAAGATGAAGGCGCTGGCGGATGCCGGTTTTCCGCAGGCGGTTATCCCGCCGCAGGAGCGTCCAAACGTGGCGGTATTGCGCCAGCTGGGTTTTAGCGGCAGCGATGAGCAGGTGGTGGAAAAGGCCGGGACTCAGGTCCCGCATTTGCTCTCGGCGGCAAGTTCTGCCTCTTCGATGTGGGTCGCCAATGCGGCCACCGTTGCGCCATCGGCCGATACGCTGGACGGCAAAGTCCACCTGACCGTGGCGAATCTGAATAATAAATTTCATCGCGCGACGGAGGCGGTGACTACCGAGCGCGTCCTGCGCGCCATTTTTAGTGATGCAGAACGGTTTAGCGTGCATGAGGCGCTGCCGCAGGTCGCGATGTTTGGCGATGAAGGCGCAGCCAACCATAACCGTCTGGGGGGCGATTACGGAGACCCCGCCACGCAACTCTTTATTTATGGCCGCGATGAAGGTGGCCATGCCGCCCCGGCGCGCTATCCGGCGCGTCAAACGCTGGCGGCCAGCCAGGCGGTGGCCCGTCTGAATCAGGTTAATCCGGGGCAGGCGATCTTTGCCCAGCAAAATCCGCACGTCATCGATCAGGGTGTGTTTCATAACGACGTGATTGCGGTATCGAATCGCCAGGTGCTGTTCTGCCATGAGCAGGCTTTTGCCAGACAGGACGCGCTGCTCGCCACGCTTCATGAACGTGTACCGGGGTTTACGCCGGTGCAGGTGCCGACCGACGCCGTCAGCGTGCAGGATGCGGTCGAAACCTATCTGTTTAACAGCCAGTTACTTAGTCGTGACGATGGCAGCATGCTGCTGGTTCTGCCGCAGGAGTCGCGTAATCACCCGGGCGTATGGCGTTATCTGAACGAGCTGGTGGCGGGCGATAATCCCATCAGTGAACTGCGCGTGTTTGATCTGCGCGAAAGCATGGCGAACGGTGGCGGACCGGCGTGTTTGCGCCTGCGGGTGGTACTCACCCCGCAAGAGATGCAGGCGGTGAACCCGGCGGTGATGATGAATGATACGCTCTTTACGACCCTGAATGACTGGGTTGAGCGCTACTATCGCGACCGTCTGACCCAGGCCGATCTGGTTGACCCGCAGCTGCTGCGCGAAGGGCGCGAGGCGCTGGATGCACTGACGACAATCCTGCAGCTGGGTTCGGTTTATCCGTTCCAGCGCTAAGGAGAGGGGATGGAGAATTTACTGGCGCTCACGCTGGCGGATGAAATGCCTGCGAAAAGAGAAGGCGCGGGAAAAACGTTTCACTGGGAGTGGCTGGGGCGGGGGCTGCTTGCGCTCACCCCCTTCGACAAGGTCGAGCGTTCACTGCTGCTCTCCGCAGGCCTGCACGGCAACGAAACTGCGCCGGTGGAGATGGTGGATCAGCTGCTTGGCGCGTTGTTTCGCGAAGATATCCCGCTGCGCTGTCGTCTACTGGTGGTGCTGGGCAATCCCGCGGCGCTGGCGGAAAACAAACGTTATCTGGTGAGTGATATTAACCGGATGTTTGGCGGGCGCAGGTCTCAGTTTCCACCGAGCGCAGAGACCAAACGTGCGCAGGAGCTGGAAAAGGTGGTGAGCGCGTTTTTTGCCGCGGCGGGAGAGGAGCGCTGGCATCTGGATCTACACACCGCTATTCGGGCGTCGTACCACGTTCGCTTTGGCGTTATGCCGCAGCGTAGCGAGCCCTGGGATGAGCGCTTTCTGTCGTGGCTCGGCGATGCCGGACTGGAGGCGCTGGTGTTTCATCAGTCGCCGGGCGGCACGTTTACGCATTTTACCTGCGAGCATTTTGGTGCGCTGGCCTGCACTCTGGAGCTGGGCAAAGCCCTGCCGTTTGGCCAAAACGACCTGACTCGTTTTGCCACAACGCAGAAAGCGCTGCGGGCATTGCTGGCCGCAACGCCCCCCGTACACCGTTCTGAGCCCGTTGAGCGCTATCGCGTTGTGCAACAAATCACCCGTCGCAGCGACGCATTCTTACTGCATATGGCGGGGCATACGCTTAACTTTACCCCTTTTCGCCAGGGCGTGTTGTTGGCGGAAGATGGTGAAGAACGCTATGAGGTGCAGAAAAAAACCGAGTATGTGTTATTTCCGAATCCGTCCGTCGCATTGGGACTGCGGGCCGGACTGATGCTTGAGAAAATAACCAGCTAAAAAGGACCGTCTTGTTTCAGACGTGCTGATAAGGACAAAAATGGCCGCAATTTGCCTGTTGCGGCCATGTATCACCCTAAATGGGCAGATCACAGTAAAGCGTTATGAATGACTGTGCTGATACTCCGCAATAATGACACTATAAGCCCAGTCGAACATCGTGTAGTCGCGGTTTTCACTCCAGCCTGACAACATCCCCAGATTGACCTGCTTCGCGTAATCCAGAAGTTGTGACTGGTTTTGCGTGGTGAAGGTCTGACCCTGAACATCATTATCACCGAACATAGGCGTCGCCCCCATACGGCGCCATGCCTGCTCAGGCGTGAATTCTGGCCAGGCGGTAACGATCTGATTATTCAGAGCATCAAGCGCATATTTCACACACGTAAACATATCTGCGGGTGAATCATAGCCAAAGTCCATCGTCATGCCATTAATCATGGAAGGCCGAATAGCGGCATTAGCCAGCATCGTAATGAAATCGACACCGTAGGAACTCAGCCCCTGACTGGCTGGATTATTTTGACCATCAACCGGCAGCGTGTAGGAGACCTGGAGAGTTGGGTTGGCGCGCATCACAGCTTCAATAACTATCGCGTGACGAGTCATCACATCTTTTTTCGCCAGTACTTCGCCTTCAAAGTCGAAATCAATATATTTCAGCGCATAGTTATTAATAATCTGCTGATACCAGTCGATCAGCGTATTCGTGTCTTTCACCGCTTCTTCGAGTGGCATACCGGCTGAACCGCCAAACGAGATGGCGATATCCCCTCCGGCGTCCCGCAACGCCGCAATATCATCTTTAGCCAGGCTGCCGGTACGAGCATCATAGGCTACATCGCTCTGGCCACCCCATGACGGCATCAGCGAACCATCCAGACTGTTCGTGCCAGTGACAATAAATGCCAGGGTATAATTCTTGATGCCAGAGGCCTCATAACAGATACCGGCAGTCAGCTGAGGATATGCCATGTAATCGATATAGGGGGCAACAGAGAAATTATATTCACCGGGATCGGGAACGGGCGTTTTCGTCTCGAAGGAGACCGGGGCGCTTTTGGCGGATGTATTTCCGGCGATATCCACTGCGCTGATCGTTACCGTATAAGGTGTCTTTTCATTTAATCCGGTAATATTTGCGCTATTAGTATCCACGGAGAGCTGATAAACAGAAGCGCCATCAGAGTATTCAACGCAATAGCTGACAACAATAAGATTGTCGGTCGATGGTTGCCAGTTAAGCGATGCGGTTTTTGCCCCTGCAGCGCTGACCACCACATCCTGAGGGACGGACGGCGCTTCAGAGTCTGCTGGTGCATCGGCTGATGTGCCGTTGACACTAAATCCGGACGGCAATGGGCCTATCACGCTGCCACCATTAATTCCGATCGCAAAGCTGACCGAGCCCTGGTTAGCCGGGATAGTTTTAGTGTCGGTCAATTTACCCGTAACCGTGTTACCGGTGACGTGAAATTCAAAATTCATATTCTCGCTGGGCGTTTGACCCTCTGCCAGGATAAACGTAATCTCAGGGTCGACAATATCTTCAGTCGTCATATTATAAAGTGTAATAATACAGTTATCATAATAGGGTTCCGGGGTGGTACCTGATTCCCATTTAGCATAGGCAATCACACTTTGGGTGGTATCTTTCATAGTAGGTTCCTTATTTATTATCGGACGGTTGTTATTTAGCTGTGGCTTCTCCCCGCTGAGTTAATCATTTCTCGCTGGGGTGTATTCAGATTACGGGTGTTTTTTATCCGGTTTTATTATTTCAAGAAAAATTTGTTTCTCTTTTTGGCTCAAAACAATCGGGTGAGTCTGGCGATGAAGAAATCATTACTTCTTCAGATTTTTAGTTAAGCGTGCCAGAAATGATTTTTCTTTACGGTGTCGACGGTTTAAATACGTCAAAAGACGTACTGAGATAACCGCTGATACCGTCGCCCCAACGGGTTGCGGGACGGTTATTTTAAGGCCGGTATACTGTGAGATGAAGTGAGATAAAACGGCTGCCGCAAAGTCTGAAGAGGTAATGCCAATAATCATTGATGACACAAAAAGCGCGACAGCACTCCAGTGGGAATGCTTCTTATCGGTAACGCTAAAAATGATGCTTCCGGCGAATGCTGCAATGAATACCCATGGGTTTAACGGTGATGTTGTCAATAATGACACACATCGCATCATTATTTTCATTTGTGAAGTCTCCATATCAACTCTCCTGTTCAGTCATCATCAATAAACAATCTATTGATGGTGGCGACTCATCAAAACAAGCATGAAACCATTCTTTTTCGGCTATGCGGTTTAGTGAGTGCCTTAAAATAATATTTAATCTGTATAAATTATGTGGTTATTGTTGCAAGTGTGTAACAATGGATTTCTCATGCTGTTTGCCAGCATTAAACTAGTTGTGTTTCTTTTATTCAAAAATGAGTTTAATCAAGGGGTTGAATAAATAATTTTCAAGGAAATTATTTTCATATTCATTACTATTATTTAATAATAAGCAGAGGGAGGGCGTTTCTTTCTGGTGGCCGATTGCATGCCTGTGAAATTAAGTTACCATAACTAATATGAATCAGAAGACAGTGAAAATAACGTCATCAGGGTTTGATTGTAAATGTATAAACTTGTTATCGAAAAGCTTGTGTCTTTCCTGATTTGAAAGAATTATTTCCCTTATTGATAAACATTTTTATTGAGTGGTGCTGTAGTTATTACTGTCGGCGGCAACAAAATCGTTGCGTATAAAATTAACAAGCTTTTCACGAGGTTTGCTATGGGGATATTTTTGTCGAAGAAGATGCGTTACTTCATGGTTATCATGAGAAACAAGAATTTTGGCAAGGCTGCGGAGGAGTTGTGTATCACGAGGTCACCCCTCAGTAAGGCGTTAACCGAGCTGGAGATGTCGCTAGGCGGAAAGTTATTTAGCAGAAGGCATAATGACCTGGAACCCACCCAGCTTGCATGGGACTGTTACAATAGCTGCTTGCCGGCCTATCAAAATCTTTTGGCATTTGAGGAGAGTTTGAGAAAAAACACCCATGATACTCAAATGAACATTTATGTTGATATTTCAGTACCGCCATTACTTGCTCAGCACCTGCAAAGTGTTTTTCAGTCTGAAAATCTCAAGTTCGGCATAAAAAGAACGCACCTTACAAACGAAGAGTTTTATGCACTAAAATACCAGAGTAACAGCATCGTGCTGGCATTCAGATCCATGGATCCTGAATTGTCATTCCAGTGTGATTCCTGGCATGGTTGCCATCACGTTATCCTTCGTAGCAGTACTGCCGAACATAGCAGCAAGAATAACAAATTTTTTGTCTGGAAAGATCAGCATACGCAACGCTATAAAACAAGAATTAAAAATATCCTGGGTCCCAGGGAGGGCGAGCCTGAATTTATTGAGCATAACCATAATCTGTTCACGTTGTTATCGTTTATTCGTGCGGGAAAAGGTGTCTGTATTTCCTCAGAGAAAATGGCAAGGCTATTCCGTCTTGAAGGAATAGATATTGAGCAAGTTGAGACATCTTATATCCGCTGTTTTATTTATCATAATGCAGATGCCAGGCTTTTGAGTTCGATAAAGCGTTTTAAGGAACTGCTGGGGGAGTTTATATGAAGTTCACTGACGTGGCTGCGCTTGTGATGAATAACCACCGCGCCTTTTCTCTGGTCTAAGACGCAGCGGATAAAATCGTTTATGGATCTGCTGGTCACGACACGCCAACGCCTTTTAGTTTCCATCGCCAGGTTCAGGTGCAGGTCCATACGTCCTCTATAGAAGAGAGCCAAAAATGGTATCTGCTTTGAGAAGGGGTAATTCAGCACATAAAAAAGACCCGGGAGGTAATGAAAGCTCAGGGTATCTTCGAACGGGGATTGGGAGAGGTATGATGATACGTGTTTTTTACAGACTATTCCTGGCTAACTGCTTTATTATTAGTCTGCACTTTGTTATACTTCTTAAAAATCCTCTTTAAATCATGTCGTTGTATATTTTAGTTTCAACTCTCCATGCTTTATCCTTAATTTCTCCACATTTGGCGATAAATTGTTTTTTACACTTTCATTGTTTTACTGTTGCTCTGACTAATTGACGTTAAACCCCGTAAAGTTAATCTCGTCAACACGGCATAGCGCCGAAGAATAACTGAAAGTAAGGACAAAATATTATGCGTAAATTAACTGCACTGTTTGTTGCTTCTACCCTGGCTCTGGGCGCTACCAGCATGGCGTTCGCCGCCGATACCGCGACCACGACTGCCGCGCCTGCTGATGGCAAAATGATGATGCATCATAAAGGTAAGCCGGGTCCGCATCATGACATGATGTTTAAAGATCTGAATCTGACCGATGCGCAGAAACAGCAGGTTCGCGAGATCATGAAAAGCCAGCGCGACCAGATGAAACGTCCGCCGGTAGAAGAACGCCGCGCGATGCATGACATTATCGCCAGCGACAGTTTCGATAAGGCGAAAGCCGAAGCACAGATCGACAAAATGGCCGAGCAGCACAAAGCGGGTATGCTGGCACGCATGGAGACTCAGAATAAGATCTACAACATTCTGACTCCGGAACAGAAAAAACAGTTTAATGCTAATTTTGAGAAGCGTCTGACAGAACGTCCGGCGCCAGAAGGTAAAATGGCCCCCTCTGCTGAATAATTAGCATACCTGATATAAGACCGCCGGAAGCCTGTTCACATAAGCGCAATCGCTGTGGACAGGTCCGGCGGTTTTTTCTTTCATACCCTCTTGTCTCCCGCTCCGGGCACGGTATTCTCCTGTAGTCGGTTCTGCGAATGTTCAAAAGAGTCAGGGCGTTACTGTTTTTTTCATCGCCATACTAAGGCCCCCTCGCATTGCTGCCGATAATACGTCTGTGATTACCCAACGATAACAATCAAGACAGCGACAATCCTCAACGGGTCGCCAGGCGCTTGTTGTGCCTTTCAGGAGTGGTGATGGAGTTCTTTGATATCCGCAAAATGCCGGTCAATCTCTGGCGAAATGGCGCTGGCGAGACGCGCGAGATTTGCTGTTTTCCTTCTGCGACGCGCGATTTTCACTGGCGTGCAAGTATTGCTTCTATTGCCGGTAACGGCGAATTCTCGCTTTTCCCGGGCGTGGATCGGGTGATTACACTGCTGGAAGGCAGTGAAGTGACGCTGGATGCCGGCCAAATGTTTTGCCATACCCTGATGCGCCATCAGCCATTCAGTTTTGCAGGCGAGCACCCTGTAAAAGCCAGGCTCAACGAAGGGCAGATGTCGATGGATTTTAATATCATGACAAAGCGCGAATATTGTCAGGCCAAAGTACGTGTCGCCGATCGTACCTTTACGACCTTTGCATCACGCGGTGGGGTGGCGTTTGTCTTAAGCGGCGCCTGGCAGTTTGGCGACAAATTGCTGACCGCCGATCAGGGCGCAAGCTGGCAGGATGGGACGCACACCCTGCGTTTGCTGGAAGCGGAAGGCGCGCTGTTGTTCAGCGAGATCATGTGGTTGCCTGGCCATTAAGCGCGATGATTTCGTAATCGCCACTCAACAGCAGTTTGCACAGGATTTTGTAGCCGTCTTGATCGAAACCGGCGGGCGTTCGCAGCAGCGCTGCCGCATCGGTTAAGCTTTCAACGGCGCCGAGCCACAGCCAGTTATTAATGATGTGATAATGCGTCAGTTCAGTGCTGGTCTCTTTCAACGCCACGGCACCTTCCCAGGGCCAGCAGGTAACACTCAATGCGGCCAGCGCCTGCTTTAATCTTACCTCATGATCTTCCAGACTCTCTTTACCGCAGCAGGCTCCGGCACAGCGCTTTAGCGCGGAGCGGAAACAGGCGCGCCCGCGGCTGACAGGCTCCAGTCCTAACACACCATAACAAAGCCGCTGTTCATCGGCGATGGTCTGCAGAGTCTGTAACGCCGCGCGGCGATGAGCAAACAAGCCGTATAAATTCGGCGTATGCGAGAAATCGACCTCGCGGGCGTAAACCACCTGTGGCTTGCCTGCGGTAAGTTGCAGCGAGCACAGCTGACGATTACGTCGCAAACGCTTATTGAAAAGGGGCTGCTGCTCTTTTATCAGCCGGGCTTCCAGCAGCAGCGCGCCCAGCTCCCCGGCGGTTTGCGTCCAGGTGATACGGCGCGACTGGCGCAGCATGGCGGCTTCATCCGGCGTGCGCAAATGGGATAACACCCGGCTGCGAATATTGACGCTTTTGCCAATGTAGAGCGGCATCGCTTCGCTCTCGCCATGAAAGAAATAGACGCCTGGCTGCTTAGGTAAGGCTTCAAGCCACGGGCGAAGATGTTCGGGATATTCGTAGATGGCCGCCGCTTCAAATTCAAGACGCGGGGCAGATTGACGCCTGCTCACAAAAGACTCCGTATACTGTTCAGCTATACAGTGTAGCAGGTTGATTATGGTTAAAAAAGAGGCGGCCTTGCCGCCTCGTACAGATTAACGTTTCCAGAAGTCGTCGAACACGGTGATCGGCGGGCGACGTTTATGTTCTGTTTTCAGATACCAGCCTTCAATGATGCGCGAGATGCTGTCATCCAGCGTTTTCCCTTCAAGGTAATCATCAATATTCTCGTAAGTGACGCCCAGAGCGGCTTCATCCGGCAGTGAAGGGCGATCGTCTTCCAGATCGGCTGTTGGCGCTTTCTTATACAGATGCTCCGGACAGCCTAGCGCCGCAAGCAGCTGTTTACCCTGGCGCTTATTCAGACGGAAAAGCGGATTGATATCCGTGCCGCCATCGCCATATTTGGTGAAGAACCCGGTGACGGCTTCTGCCGCGTGGTCGGTACCGACCACCACGCCTTTGGTCATTCCGGCGATACTGTACTGGGCTTTCATCCGCTCGCGCGCTTTTTCATTCCCGCGCACGAAATCGCTCAACTCAATGCCTGCCTCGCGCAACGCCTGCTCGCTGGCCAATACGGCGCCTTTGATGTTCACCGTCAGCACGCGATCCGGCTGAATAAAGGCGATAGCATCCTGACAATCCTGTTCATCCGCCTGTACGCCATAAGGAAGGCGAACCGCGATAAATTGCAGCGTCTCGTCACCGGTTTCCTGGCGCAGTTCAGCGATGGCTTGCTGGCACAATTTACCGGCCAGCGTGGAGTCCTGGCCCCCGCTGATGCCTAACACCAAAGACTTCAGAAACGGGTGAGTGTGTAGATAGGATTTTAAAAAATCGACGCTGCGGCGAATCTCTTTGTGGGCATCGACTGCAGGCGCCACGCCGAGTGCCTGAATAATCTCTTGTTGCAGAGCCATTACGCCCTCCATTAGCAAAAGGAAGCTGATTGAGTTATCTGTTAAAACTAACTCTTTGGGCGTAAAACGACAAGGATCACAGTTTCGAGTGAGGCAATTTGCTGCAATTTAGTAGGTTATCGTTGTTTTATTGGAATTTTCCTAAAAACATCCCGCTTCGTATCCAAAGTTGAAGAATATGACTTTTTATTCCATGCTTAGATAACACGCTGATAAACAAGAGGACGGAATATGAACAAGAATGTAGCGGGAATTCTAAGCGCAGCGGCGGTACTGACTATGCTGGCGGGATGTACAGCTTACGATCGTACAACAGATCAATTTACACAGCCGGTCGTTAAAGATGTGAAAAAAGGCATGAGCCGTGCGCAAGTTGCGCAGGTAGCAGGGAAACCTTCTTCTGAGGTGACCATGATTCATGCGCGTGGGACCTGTCAGACCTACATTCTGGGTCAACGGGATGGTAAAGCAGAAACCTACTTTGTCGCTCTTGACGATACCGGACACGTGATTAATTCCGGTTACCAGACCTGTGCTGAGTACGATACCGACCCACAGGCACCGAAAGCAAAATAAGCTGCTCGCCTGAGCAAGTGACCAAACCGGCCAATGCGCCGGTTTTTTTGTGCCTGTGATTATCTTATTTATTTGCGCGAATTATTTGCCTAAAATGTGAAGGCAGTCAAAACGACAGGTCAAGGAGAGACAATTGTGATACCTCGCGAATTATCCCCTCCCGGAGCCATGCCGTATACTCCATTCAATGACAAACAATAGCCACACCCACTAACAGACTGAAGGGCGATAGCGGGTGGTCATACATGAGGGAAGTTGCTATGGAAAAGAAACATATCTATCTGTTCTGCTCTGCGGGCATGTCAACGTCGTTACTGGTTTCCAAAATGCGTGCGCAGGCTGAAAAGTACGAAGTCCCTGTGGTTATTGAAGCGTTTCCTGAAACGCTGGCAGGCGAGAAAGGCCCGGCTGCGGATGTCGTGTTACTGGGTCCACAAATCGCGTACATGCTGCCAGAGATTCAGCGTTTACTGCCGAATAAACCTGTAGAAGTGATCGATTCTGCGCTGTACGGCAAAATTGATGGTTTGGGTGTCCTTAAAGCAGCAGTCGCTTCAATTAAAAAAGCTGCCGCTAATTAAAATATTTATTTTTCCCGTCAAAGAGTTATTTCACACACTTACGCCGCAATATTTCGTTGCGGCATTTAAGGGTCATTTCCTATGAGTAGAGTCATCAATTCACTTGAAAAGGTACTCCTTCCTTTTGCTGTTAAAATAGGAAAACAGCCGCATGTTAATGCCATTAAAAACGGTTTTATTAAATTAATGCCGTTGACACTGGCTGGGGCAATGTTCGTTTTAATCAACAACGTTTTTCTGAGTTTCGGTGATGGTTCATTTTTCTATTCATTGGGTATTCGCTTAGACGCTTCTACCATTGAAACCCTCAATGGCTTTAAAGCCATCGGCGGCAACGTATACAACGGTACGTTGGGTATTATGTCGCTGATGGCGCCTTTCTTTATCGGAATGGCACTGGCTGAAGAGCGAAAAGTTGATCCCCTGGCCGCCGGTCTATTATCGGTTGCCGCTTTTATGACGGTGACACCTTATAGCGTGGGCGAAGCTTACGCAGTAGGAGCGAACTGGCTGGGTGGCGCAAATATTATTTCCGGTATTGTTATCGGACTGGTCGTTGCGGAATTGTTCACCTTTATTGTTCGTCGTAACTGGGTTATCCGTTTACCGGATAGCGTGCCGGAGTCGGTGTCGCGTTCGTTTTCTGCGTTAATCCCTGGATTTATTATCCTTTCCATTATGGGGATTATCGCCTGGGCACTGTCACACTGGGGCACTAACTTCCATCAGATCATTATGGACACTATTTCTACGCCGCTGGCGTCGATGGGTGGCGTGGTAGGTTGGGCGTATGTGATTTTCACCTCGCTGCTGTGGTTCTTCGGTGTTCACGGTTCGCTGGCGCTGGCCGCGCTGGACAGCGGTATTATGACGCCATGGGCGCTGGAAAACGTCCAGCTGTATCAGCAGTATGGTTCGGTTGATGCGGCGCTGGCGGCAGGTAAAACCTTCCACGTGTGGGCGAAGCCGATGCTCGACTCGTACATCTTCCTGGGCGGTACCGGGGCGACGCTGGGTCTGATCATTGCCATCTTTATTACCTCTCGCCGTGCTGACCATCGTCAGGTTGCCAAGCTGGCGCTGCCGTCAGGTATTTTCCAGATTAACGAGCCGATTCTGTTTGGTCTGCCGATCATCATGAACCCGGTACTGTTTATCCCGTTCATTGTGATTCAGCCGCTGCTGGCCGCGATTACCCTGACGGCGTATTACTTAGGGATTATCCCGCCGATCACTAATATCGCGCCGTGGACGATGCCGGCCGGTCTGGGAGCCTTCTTCAACACCAACGGTAGCGTGGCAGCCTTCCTGCTGGCGATATTCAACTTAGGTATTGCAACCCTGCTGTATATGCCGTTCGTGGCTATCGCGAACAAGGCACAGACCACCATTGATGAAGAAGAGAGCGAAGAAGAGATCGCCCTTGCACTGAAATTCTAAGATAAGCTGGCGCGGGGAAACCCGCGCCTGTAAAAGGAGACGTAAGATGTTTGATTTGGATACCATCGTGGCAGAAGAAGCGCTCGAAAACGATCTGGAAGAAGTGGTGATGGGGCTTATCATTAACTCCGGACAAGCGCGTAGTCTGGCGTACGCCGCTCTTAAACAGGCCAAGCAGGGCGATTTTGCTGCTGCAAAACGCATGATGGATCAATCGCGCACGGCGCTGAATGAGGCACACCTGGTACAAACTAAGCTTATCGAAGGCGACCAGGGTGAAGGTAAGATGAAAGTCAGCCTGGTATTGGTCCACGCCCAGGATCATTTGATGACGTCGATGCTGGCGCGCGAGTTGGTCGCAGAGCTTATCGAGCTTCACGAGAAAATGCACTAAGTCAGGCCGCAGGAGGTAAACACGATGGAAATTAAAACCGCACTTGAGCAGCAACTGTTTAACGGCAAGAATTTTCACGTGGTTATCTACAACAAAACGGAAAGCGTGAGCGGCTTGCACCAGCATGATTACTACGAGTTCACGATTGTTCTGACCGGTCGCTACTATCAGGAGATCAACGGGAAAAGAGTGTTGCTGGAACGCGGCGACTTTGTCTTTCTGCCCATGGGATCGTACCACCAGAGCTTTTATGAATTTGGTGCCACGCGCATTCTCAACGTCGGCGTGAGCAGGCGTTTCTTCGAAAAGCACTACTTACCGCTGGTGCCCTTTTGCTTTGTGGCGTCGCAGGTGTATCGCATCAAGAATGAGTTCCTGACCTGGATCGAAACGGTTATTGCCTCACTCAATTTTCGCGACAGCGAGTTTGATGAGTTTATTGAAACGGTCACCTTTTATGTGATGAACCGCCTGCGCCATCATCGCGATGAGCAGCAGGTGATGGATGATATTCCGCAATGGCTGCGTACGACCGTGGAATTAATGCATGATAAACATCAGTTTGGCGATAATGCGCTGGAAAATATGATCGCGCTGTCGGGGAAATCGCAGGAATATCTTACCCGAGCCACTCAGCGTTATTATCAAAAAACACCGGTGCAAATCATTAACGGTATCCGCATTAATTTCGCTAAAAAACAGCTGGAAATCACTAACTATTCGGTCACCGATATTGCCTACGAGTCGGGATACAGTAGTCCAAGCCTGTTTATTAAAACATTTAAAAAATTCACTTCATTTACGCCAAATAGCTACCGTAAGAATTTGACGGTAATGAATAATTAATTGATTCGCGGCGAGTTAACTCGCCAGAAATATTGACTTAAACGCTTGCCCATAATAGCGGGAATGCCACGCTATACTTTGCAGGCGGTTAACCTGATACGCTAAGGGAGATATTATGCAAAAGAAATTAAAAGTCGTAACGATTGGCGGCGGCAGCAGCTATACCCCGGAATTGCTCGAAGGTTTTCTGAAACGTTATCATGAACTGCCGGTCAGCGAATTATGGCTGGTGGATGTGGAAGAAGGGCAGGAGAAACTCGATATTATTTTCGAGCTGTGTCAGCGGATGGTGAAAAAAGCGGGTGTGCCGTTAACCGTACATAAAACGCTGGATCGCCGTCAGGCGCTGAAAGATGCCGATTTTGTCACTACTCAGCTGCGCGTCGGGCAACTTAAAGCGCGTGAACTGGATGAGCGCATCCCGCTAAGCCACGGCTATCTGGGTCAGGAGACCAATGGCGCTGGCGGATTGTTCAAGGGGTTGCGTACCATTCCGGTGATTTTTGACATCATCAAAGATGTTGAGGAGATCTGCCCGCAGGCCTGGGTGATTAACTTCACCAACCCGGCCGGCATGGTGACAGAGGCCGTTTATCGTCATACCGGATTCAAGCGCTTTATTGGGGTTTGTAATATTCCAATTGGCATGAAAATGTTTATCCGCGATGTGCTGGCATTGTCCGACAGCGACGATCTCTCTATCGACCTGTTTGGCCTGAACCACATGGTCTTTATCAAAGATGTGCTGGTCAATGGCGAATCACGTTTTGCGGAACTGCTGGATGGCGTGGCCTCCGGTCGTCTGACCGCCGCATCGGTGAAAAACATCTTCGATCTGCCGTTCAGCGAAGGGCTGATTCGTTCCCTGAATCTTCTGCCATGTTCTTATTTGCTTTACTACTTCAAGCAGAAAGAGATGCTGGCTATTGAAATGGGTGAGTACTACAAAGGCGGCGCCCGTGCGCAAGTAGTGCAAAAAGTTGAAAAACAGCTCTTTGATTTGTATAAAGATCCGAACCTTAACGTTAAGCCGAAAGAGCTTGAGCAGCGCGGCGGGGCATACTATTCCGATGCTGCATGTGAGGTGATCAACGCTATCTACAATGACAAACAAGCTGAGCATTATGTGAATGTGCCGCATCATGGTCACATCGATAACATCCCGGCAGACTGGGCGGTTGAAATGACCTGTATTCTCGGGCGTGACGGTGCGCAACCCCACCCGCGTATCACTCATTTCGATGAGAAAGTGATGGGGCTTATCCATACCATTAAAGGATTTGAAGTGGCGGCAAGCCAGGCGGCGCTGAGCGGTGAGTTGAACGACGTGCTGTTGGCACTCAACCTTAGCCCGCTGGTGCATTCCGATCGCGACGCCGAAGTGCTGGCGAAAGAGATGATCCTGGCTCATGAAAAATGGTTGCCTCATTTTGCGGCGACGGCTGAGAAACTCAAACGCGAGCATCGCTGAGAGGGACAGAAATGGAAAAACTGCTGATCGTGAATGCCGATGATTTTGGCCTGTCGAAAGGGCAAAATTACGGCATTGTGGAAGCCTGCCGTCGTGGCGTGGTGACATCGACAACCGCGCTGGTTAATGGGGATGCGGTGGAGCATGCCGCCGCTTTAAGCCGCGACCTGCCAGAGCTCGGCGTGGGAATGCACTTTGTGTTAACCCTCGGAATGCCGCTCTCTCCTATGCCAGGGCTGACGCGAGACGGGCAACTGGGTAAGTGGATCTGGCAGATGGCGGAGCAGGATGCGCTGCCGCTTGAAGAGATTGCGCGCGAGCTGGACTGTCAGTTTAACCGTTTTGTCGACATTTTTGGACGCGAACCGACGCACCTTGACAGCCATCATCACGTCCATATGATCCCGGCGATTTTCCTGCTGGTGGCCGAGTTTGCGGCACGTAAAGGGGCAGGGATGCGCGTGGACCGACAGGTGCAAGCCGCACACGAACTGACCCTGAGTTCTGCCCCGACAACGCAGGGATTCAGTAGTGAATTCTATGGAGACGAGATCAGCGAAGCGCTGTTTTTACAGGTGCTCGATGAGTCGGCGCAGCGCGGAGAGCGTTCGCTGGAAGTGATGGCTCACCCGGCATTCGTCGACAACACGGTACGTAAAAGCGCGTATTGTTGGCCGCGGCTGGCAGAGCTGGATGTACTGACGTCTCCCTCGCTCAAATATGCGATTGCCGAGCGCGGTTATCGGTTGGGAAGGTTCAACGATTTGTGATGTGAAAGATCGCCGGGAAGGATTTCCCGGCGATCGTTTTACGCCGGAATACTGGCGATTTTACTGCTTCTTGACCACACCCGGTGGGCAGCAAGCAGATCGAACAGCTGATTCATAAACTTACTGTTAGCCGCATCGCCTTCCACAATCCCTTCTTCGCCTTTATCGGCCACTTTCAGCAGCGATTTGAACTGGCGGGCGTCTCCTGCTAATGCGACAGGTTTCAGATGCTTGTAGGCCTCAAGCAGGTAATAGGCGGCATCGCCATTCCCCAGCAGACTCTTGATGTCACCGCAGGGCACAATCACCGCGTCTACGGTCAGAGACGGAGCCCCGGCAAACGTCCCCGCAACCGGCAGCGTGGAGCCGTCATCCGTCGTGACTTCCCCCATCCGGGAGTAAAGCAGTTTTGCGTGAACCCCTTTCGCTTTCAGCGCTTTCAGGATCGCCAGCACATCGCTGGAGCGGGTGTTATCGTTCAGAAGCACCGCCACCACACGCCCTTTAATCGACCCGCCGGGCACGGCATACAGGCTGAGTGAAGCGTCTTTTTTCAGTCCATTGACCTCTTTCGGCGGTGCGATATTGCGCTGCTCGTCAGTCAGGGTGATACCCAAATTATCCGCAACGCTTTGGGCCAGCTGGATATCAATATGTGCCAGCTGATCGACAACCCGTTCACGAATATAGGTTCTCACGACTTTGCTCAACTCAAAGCTGAAAGCGCCAATAATATGCTGCTGCTCGACTGGCGTTTGGCTCAGCCAGAACAGACGTGGATGCGCATAATATTCACCAAATGATGGGCTGCGCTCGCGGATTTTGGTCCCTTCCACACGCTCCTGATAAGACTCAAATCCGCCACGCTTTGGCCCTGGCGGGGTTTCGCGCGGCCAGTTATCGTTGATCGAATTCGGCTCATAATTGGCCGGATTGGTGTCGATATCCTGGCGATGCATCCCGTCGCGCTGGAAATTATGGTACGGGCAGGTCGGGCGATTAATCGGAATTTCGTGGAAGTTGGGACCGCCGAGGCGACTGATTTGCGTATCGGTATAAGAGAACAGCCGTCCCTGCAGCAGCGGATCATTGGTGAAATCCAGCCCGGGTACGATATGGCCGGGATGGAACGCCACCTGTTCATTTTCGGCAAAGAAGTTATCCGGATTACGGTTGAGCACCATTTTGCCAACCAGTTGCACCGGAACCAGCTCTTCAGGGATGAGTTTGGTCGGGTCCAGCAGGTCGAAGTCAAATTTGAATTCGTCCTCTTCCGGGATCAGCTGTAGCCCCAGCTCATATTCCGGGAAATCACCCGCCTCAATGGATTCCCACAGTTCGCGACGGTGGAAGTCGGGGTCGCGACCAGTCAGTTTTTGCGCTTCATCCCATACCATTGACGCTTTCCCTGCGACCGGCTTCCAGTGGAAGCGCACAAATGTCGCTTTTCCGTCGGCGTTGATCAGGCGGAAGGTATGAATGCCGAACCCCTCCATCGTGCGCAGACTGCGCGGTATTCCGCGGTCGGACATGGCCCATATCACGTTATGCAGCGTTTCGGGCTGCAGCGAGACATAGTCCCAGAAGGTATCGTGGGCGCTTTGCCCCTGCGGAATAGCCCAGTGCGGTTCCGGTTTGACCGCATGGACAAAGTCAGGAAACTTATGCGCGTCCTGAATAAAGAACACCGGCGTGTTATTGCCGACGAGATCAAAAATGCCTTCCTCGGTGTAAAATTTGGTCGCAAAACCACGAATATCGCGCACCGTGTCGGCCGAACCCGCGCCACCCTGAACGGTAGAGAAGCGCACAAATACTGGCGTGATCTTATCGGGATCGGAAAGAAAATCAGCCTTCGTGATGTCGCTTAAACTTTTGTACGGCTGAAAATAGCCATGGGCTGCTGAGCCTCGGGCGTGAACGATGCGCTCAGGGATACGCTCGTGATCAAAGTGGGTGATCTTTTCTCGCAGAATGAAATCTTCCAGCAGCGTCGGGCCGCGGTTACCTGCGCGAAGCGAATTCTGGTCATCGGCGATGCGCACCCCTTGATTAGTGGTGAGCGCAAAATCTTCGCTGCCCTTGCGAAAAGCGTCCAGCGACTTCAGCTTTTCATTTCCGGTATCGGGCGATTTAAGACTGCCAGGCGCGGTCGGTTGCTCGCCGGGGGCCGACGGGGCAGCCGCAGGACGATGAGAGCCGTCTTCGGGGGCCAGTGAATCCATACCAGGTTTTGATTCTTCGTCGCCATGAATCGGCGACTGATGGTGGTTGTCGGGTTTATCTTTTTGATGCGACATTGCACGCGTCTCCAGTTTTCATTGCCAGAACAGGATGGTTAGGGTTAAAAGCCCCATTAACTATAGAACATTGTCATTTTGTGGCTGAAAACTGAGAGTTTTCGGTCTGTCGACGAAAGGGCCGGGGTTTATCGCATCCTGAGCGCGACGCGTGGGGCAGGGATCGGCTATCATAGGAATTTCCTGTTTCCAGAATTTGCCTTAGTGAACCAGTCGCTTATGAAACCATTTCGTCAACAAAACCGTCCTGTCATTAGCTACGTGCCTCGCGTGGAACCCGCGCCGCCCGACCACGCCCTGAAAGTGGACGGCTTTCGCGATGTCTGGCAGTTACGTGGAAAATACGTGGCGTTTGTTTTGATAGGAGAACATTTCCGCCGCTCTCCGGTTTTTAGTGTTCCGGAATCCGCTCAGCGCTGGGCGGCGCAAATCCGACAGGATGAAGATATTCAGGATTAATGCAATCAAGACAGGCACGGGGAGAGGTCAGGCCGTAAGGCGCGAATGGCGTCATTAGCATTATTTCTGTGCCTGTTTGCGTAACGCATTCACTAAGGTGATGTGATGATGGCCATTTATGCTGCATCTATTAACACTACCCGATGCAGTTGCTGTTTTACACCGTAGAGAGGTGATTGCAGTGGGTTTCTCTGCGCACAACGATTATGCCTTTTCAAATTTGCGTGAGCGGATATTGTGGTCGTGAATCATTTACTCTTCTTATCATTTACATGATCACCGTTTTCCAAAAATACAGGGATAACGTTTGCTATTATTAATCTGTAAAATAAAACGCGTATATTTAAACGCCAGTAATTTATGTTTATTACCCCTCTGTGTCATTGCTGCTGATGATACCTGTGCCTGTAGTCGCTAAAATACCTCTGTTAAAATAAATAATATGAATTGCAATCATTTACGTTTTCGTAAGCGTTAATTTATTGTGTTTTATTTGGAGGGTGAATGTTTCTCGAAGATGTTTTTTATTGGAAAACATTTTTTTAACCAATTGTTTTGGATTGATATTCTACTTTTTAATACATGACAGAGCGTGAATTTATTGTGCTCCCGACATGCGGTCTAAAATGAGACGATCGCGATGCTGTGTAAGGTTGTCAACCGCGATATTCTACTAATAAGAAAAGGGAGGTCTCATTCATTCCCTTGCTTAAAGTAGCATACTTAGCATATGCAGTTATCACCAAGGACATATAAATCTCAAATTCTATTAACATGGTGTTGATAGGGTTTGAGATTTATTCTAACAAAAAGGGATATAAAATGAGCAAAATGTTTTTTAAAAAAATGGCGCTTGCATCTTTAGTGGCAGCAAGTGCAATGGCTTCTTCTATGGCTAACGCTGATGATAACCCCAATCTGAAGCCACTGACCATTAGCGGCAATATTACCGCTGATGCATGCCAGGTTATGTTAAATAGAAACACATTGGATCTGGGCACACTTCTGGTTTCCGATATCAAAACGTCCGATCAGGCTCCGTGGTCAACCGGTGTTCGTACTTTGCAGATTGTCATTGCTAGTGATGGTAGTGGTGAATGCACGGTTCCAAACGCTGAAGTTAATGTATTGGGCGTGGGCGCCGCGGGCGATTCCACTATTCTCGCTAACACCGCATCGGAAAGCCCGGCTGGCAACGTGGGTGTGGCAGTGTGGAACAACGATGACGGCGCGCAGGTTGCGGTGAACGGCGATGCCGTGAAATTCTCAGGTTCGATGGCTAAATTAGACTTCGGATTAGCGAAAGCGGATTCCGCAGCCGCTGTGACACCAGGCAATGTCAGCACCACCGCACAGATCAAAGTGACTTTCCTCTAACAACCGC
This sequence comes from Lelliottia sp. CFBP8978, assembly GCF_034046055.2. Classification (NCBI taxonomy): domain Bacteria; kingdom Pseudomonadati; phylum Pseudomonadota; class Gammaproteobacteria; order Enterobacterales; family Enterobacteriaceae; genus Lelliottia; species Lelliottia sp. CFBP8978. The sequence continues at coordinate 1,844,107 of NZ_CM188253.1, forward strand.
TTTCGCTCAGATTAAAAATTAAGGGATTAAATATGAATAAGAAAATTCTGGCTATGTCTATGGCTATGGCATTCTCCGGTGTTGTCGGCATGAGCTATGCCGAGCAACCAGCACCTCAAGATGTGACCATTACCGCTCAGGTTGTGAACGAGCTCTCTTGTGTGGTGGATGCACCTTCATCAGTCAGCTTCGATAACGTCGAAATGCGTGAAATTGGTACTCTCGAGAACCAATATACGCTCAAAAATAATGCTGTTACGATCTATGATGTTAAATTAACCGAATGTCCTGCGGACCAGACCGTCTCTCTGACCGTGCTGGGAACACCAGCAGCAGGCAACGACCAGCTGCTGGCCATTGATGCAGGCGCAGGCAGCGCGCAGGGTGTGGGTGTTGCGATTTGGGACGTCGTTCTTCTTACTGATGAGAAATTCGTGCTTGCCCCGAACGGCAGTGGCCATGCTTCAATGTCACATGACGTAGATAGTGATGGTTCCGTACGCATTCCATTAACTATCGGTCCAGTAAAAATTAGCGATGCCACCCCAATTGTGGCGGGTGCGATCACGACTTCTACCAGCATTAAAGTGAACTTCCTGTAATTATTGTTTAAATACAAAATGGCTGGCTATAAAGCCAGCCATTTTTTCTTCGAGATAGATCAATGAAATTAAATCGATTCATTTCCGCTACTATTTTTTCAATGGTTGCGATGAGCTTTGCCTCCCAGGCGACAGTACAGCTTTCTGCCAACCGCCTGTATTACAGTGCCAAAAATCAGGACGTTAATATTACTGTTAAAAATAGTGAAGACAGAGAATATCTTGTCCAGTCGTGGGTGGATGCGGTGGGTAATCCTGAATTAGAGCATACCGCAAAACTGCCTTTTATCGTTTCGCCGCCGCTTTTCCATATGGCCAATAAGAGCGAAGCTGTCGTGCAAGTGATGTATGCCGGACAGGGTTTGCCAACCGATCGCGAAAGCCTGGTATGGCTGGACGTTAAAGCTATTCCGGCAATGACCGACGGTGAGAAGAAAATCAAAACCAAAGTGATGGTTGCGGTACTGACACGTATTAAACTTTTCTATCGCCCTGAAAATCTCCCTGGCAATGCCACGGATGCGATTGCGGAATTAAAATGGCAGAAAGATGCTAATAATACGGTTACTGTCAAAAATGATTCGGCTTACTACGTTGTGCTGAACAAAATAAAAATTAATGATGAGCAAGTAAAAGTATCCGTTGAGGATAATAACACCGTTGTCGCGCCTCATGGCAGCAAAACCTATCCTGTTAAATCCGCAAAATCTGGTGTCAAAGTGAGCTGGAGTGGCGTTAATGAATTCTCAGTGACGTCAGCTGAGAAGACCGTTACGTTGTAATTCGTTTATGCCAATTGCCCACTCTCGGAAAAGGAATTCCCCGCGCTTTGTACGTAGTGCAATTTCACTGTGTGTGATGCTTTCTATTTCGTCGGCTTACGGGGAAGCGTACTTTGACCCCGGGCTCTTGCAGCCCGTGGACGGCGCGCCTGAAATTGGCGATCTCAAATCCGTTATAGCGAATGAGAAAAAAGAGGGGACATATCACGTCTATGTTGATGTGAACGGCAAAAAATTTAGTACAGAGGATATTCAATTTAGTTTGAAGGATGACGCGCTGGTACCGTGCCTGCCAATGGCGATGTATGCCAAAATTGGTATCGATCCTTCAGCTGCTGATGTCCATATTAATCCGGAAAAAGACGAGCGCAGTTGCGTACTGTTGACTGAAGCAGTGCCTGTTGCGCAGTCTTCTTTTGATTTCTTAACCAAGAAATTATCCCTTTCTTTCCCGCAAACGACGTTGCATGCCCTTTTAAAAGATGAAATACCCGTAGCACTTTGGGATGACGGCATCCCTGCGCTGCTGGTTGGTTATCAGGCGTCAGGATCTCAGACCCTGCAGAGTCAGGATGAGAGTTCTGGTAGTTCTGATAACTATGTGAATTTGAAAAATGGCATAAATCTCGGCGCGTGGCGTTTACGTAATTTGTCCACATTCACGCAAAGTAGCGATACCGGCACTGAGTGGGACAACACCAGCACCTATGTTGAACGCGCTATTCCGGCGATTAAAGGTGAACTGGTGATGGGGGATGCCTATACCACCGGGGATCTGTTCGACAGTATTCGTCTGCGAGGGGTTCAGATTAGCTCTGATACCGATATGATCCCTGGCAGTATTAACGGGTTCGCCCCTGTAGTTCGCGGGATTGCAAAGAGTAATGCTACGGTAATCATCCGCCAAAATAACAATATTATTTATCAAACCAACGTGGCGCCTGGTCCATTTGCCATTAACGATTTAGCCCCCGTTTCAAACGGCGGGATATTAGATATCACGGTGAAAGAGGCGGATGGCAGCGAGACGCACTTCAGCCAGTCTTTTGCCTCGATGCCGATACTGCAGCGTAAGGGGGCGTTAAAATACGCTCTCTCAGTCGGGAAATACTCTGAAGCAGACCTGGATGACAGTGAGCCTGAAGTGCTACAGGCGGTTATCGCTTACGGTCTGCCCTACAACCTGACGCTACTCAGCGGATTGCAGAAGAGCAATGCTTACCAAAGCTACGATCTGGGGCTGGGTCTGGATTTAGGCTTCCTGGGCGCAATGTCGCTGGATATGGCAAAAGAAAAGTCAACGCTTGCGATGAACGCAGAAAAGCGTGAAGGGACCGTCACTCATCTTAAATATCAAAACCATCTGGATAAGACCAATAGTGACATTAATATTAGTCTTGATAAATACAGCAAAAACTATACTTCCTTCGCGGATAACTACGCTAAGGCAGACGATAATCAGCAGGTTAAAAAACAGCAGTTATCATTATCGCTGAATCAGGCCATTACGGATACGCAAAGCATTTTCGTGTCGCTGAATAAAACGGACTATCAAAACAGTGCCAGTTCGAAAATGTATCAGGTGGGAATAAACAGTCCGCTATGGATGTTGAATGCCTCCGTTACTTTCGGTTTGAATCAGAACCAGGATGAAGAAGGTAAGGTGACGCGTGATAAGCAGTTGCTCTTCAATTTCTCCCTGCCGCTGTCGGTATTTGATCATACCTCGACCACAAATGCGACAATGATGATCACCAATGATTTAAAAGGTAATAGTAACCAGACCGTGGGCTTTAGCGGGAATATCATGCATTCGCCCGCGTTCACGTACAACACGCAAATGGGTTACAATGTTCAAAAGCATGAAGATGACACCAAAAATGCGAGTGCGGGGGCGACATATAAAGGACAGTACGGTGAAGCACAGTTGGGCTATAACCAGGACGATCAGCAAAAACAATTCACTTATGGAATGACCGGACAATTAATTCTCCATCGGCATGGTTTAACGGCGGGGCAATATTCCGACGGTGCTATCGCATTAGTCAGCGCACCGGGTGCGAGTCATGTTGGGATCAGTAATAACCTTGGTGTTTATACCGACTGGCGTGGATATACGATCGTTCCGGATGTAACGCCTTACAACACCAATACCGTTCAGATTGACCCTGACAGTGTGGGGCCGAATATGTCATTCGAGAATATTTCGGCGGAGGTTATTCCAACCAAAGATGCTGTTGTATTAGCTAAATTCCCTGTCAATATTGGACGAAAAGTACTGTTCACTCTTAATTATAAGGGCGACGTCATTCCGTTTGGTACTCAGGCATACTTAGTCGGTAGCGACAGGATGTTCTTTATCGGCGATCGCGGTGAGCTATTTATTTCCGGGGCCGCTGATGAAGGTGAAATACTGGTGGATATCAGTGACAGTCATCAATGTAAGGCTCGTTATAAATTACCAAAAATTGAAGGTAAGTTGCCTATTACCATGATGACATTATCATGTGGGGATGAATAAGATGCGTATTTTTTCTACGGTAACGCTTTTCTTTGCAACTGCTTGCGTAGCGATTCCGTCGTGGGTCTCAGCATGTGATTTGCAAAATCAGTCAACGCTATCCATCTCGCTGGACGGCTCGTTGCAGAAAGATCCTCTGCAAGCCAATGTCGGTGACACCCTTTATGTCAAACGCTCCTCGCTGACAAAACTGGCGCACCGGAAACAAGATATTGTCTGTACGCCAGTGCAGTCGCAGGATCAGCTTGTTATTAAAGGCAATATGACGGGCAGTATGACGGGCGATCATGTCTATCCCACCACGGTTCCGGGAATCGGGATCCGCCTTTCTGTCGTGATAGGTAAAAAAGGCAATCATACCTCGCTGATGTCGTTGCCATTTACCCAGCAATACGGCTTAAAAGAAATATCAGAACTGACGAGTGATAACGTATTTATCAAAACTGAGCTGGTCAAAACAGGGGCGATCTCTACGTCGGGTCGCATCAGCTATCAAAACCCTTCGTTATTCTCATTCACCCACTCCATCACTCAGCAGGTAGTGAATGTTGATTATACGCTCGCTGTCACACCTCCCGCGGGGTATTGCCATTTCACCACAACGAATGCGGCATTTACCCTGGCGACGGTCAGTAGCAGTGCAGTGAAATCGGCATCTCAGATGCCAGCGACACCAATGCCCATCACCTTTGCTTGCATGGGTTCGGCGACGCACATCGAAATGACGCTGTATGGTGCGATGGATAAAGCGGGGAATGGAGTACTGCGCAATAAAGACGGTGTGGATCAGGCGACCGGCGTGGGCGTTCAACTGCTTTATCAAAATAACCCTGTTGTATTCGGCTCGCCGATTTCACTCGATGGACTCCCGCTGATTAATAATCAGGGAGAGATCCCACTGTCGGCGCGTTATTTTCCGACAGCGCCGCAGGTGACATCCGGTAAAGTGGATACTCTGGCGACGATCAAACTGAATTTTCTGTAACCCCGGATAAGCAAAAGCCCTCAGAATGACTCTGAGGGCTTTTTTATTTTCGCTTGATTAACGATGCGCGAGTTCGGCGTTCTCTTCGCTATCAAGAATTTCTTTGTCAGTCTGCTTCAACCACTGGCTGGTCAATGTACCCGCCGTCATGGAACCACTTACATTCAGCGCAGTACGACCCATGTCGATCAACGGTTCAACCGAGATAAGCAGGGCCACCAGCGTGACGGGCAGTCCCATCGCCGGCAGAACAATCAGCGCCGCGAAGGTTGCGCCGCCGCCCACACCCGCAACGCCTGCGGAGCTCACGGTGACGATACCGACCAGGGTGGCAATCCAGACCGGGTCCAGCGGGTTAATACCGACCGTAGGTGCAACCATCACTGCCAGCATCGCCGGGTACAGACCCGCACAACCGTTCTGACCGATGGTCGCGCCGAAAGAGGCTGAGAAACTGGCGATGGATTCCGGTACGCCCAGACGGCGAGTTTGCGCTTCCACATTCAGCGGAATAGACGCGGCGCTGGAACGGCTGGTGAACGCGAACGTCAGTACCGGCCAGACTTTACGGAAGTATTTCAGCGGGCTGATGCCGTTCACACCCAACAGAATGCCGTGAACGACAAACATGATGCCGAGGCCCAGGTAGGAAGCGATAACAAAGCTTCCGAGCTTGATGATGTCCTGCAGATTAGAGCCTGCCACCACTTTGGTCATCAGAGCCAGAACGCCGTAAGGCGTCAGCTGCATAACCAGACGCACCAGCTTCATCACCCAGCTTTGCAGCGTGTCGATAGCGGTCAATACGCGCTGGCCTTTTGGCGCATCGTCTTTCAGCAGTTTCAGGGCAGCAACACCCAGGAAAGCGGCAAAGATAACCACGCTGATGATGGAGGTAGGGCTCGCGCCCGTCAGGTCAGCGAACGGGTTCTTGGGAACGAAGGAGAGCAGTAGCTGAGGCACGCTTAAATCGGCCACTTTACCTGCGTAGTTGGTCTCAATCGCGGTCAGGCGTGCCGTTTCGGCAGTCCCTTGTACCAGACCTTCGGCGGTCAGGCCAAACAGATTAGTGACCAGCACACCGACCAGCGCGGAAATCAGCGTGGTAAACAGCAAAGTGCCGATGGTCAGGAAGCTGATTTTACCCAACTGGGAAGCGTTGTGCAGACGTGCCACTGCGCTCAGAATGGAAGCGAAGACCAGCGGCATTACAATCATTTGCAGCAGTTGCACGTAGCCGTTACCGACCACGTTAAACCACTGAATGGATTCTTTTAACACCGGGTTATCAGAGCCGTAAATAGCCTGCAGCGCCAGACCAAATACCACACCCATACCTAAGCCGACGAGAACCTTCTTCGCCAGACTCCACTGCTTATGACGCGTCTGCGCCAGCAGCAATAGCAAAACAACGAACACCACGATGTTCGCAATTAGTGGAAAATTCATCCCCGTTCTCCTGATTTATTATCTGACCGGTATATTCCGATCCTGTTGGCGCAAGGTTAGCAGAAGTGTGATGTCGCGCTTATATCCAAATGGAATGGATTATGACAAATGTCATTATTCCGTTTGTTTATTGTTCAATCTGGTGATGAATAAACCGATTGAACTGAAATTGCAGCGAATTGATCATCTGTGATGACCAGCGAACTGCACCATTTTCGGGCAACGTTTGTGGCATCCAGACGGCATAAGCGAAGAGGGCCATGCATAGCACGCGCTCCAGCTGGTTGCCTTTTTGGGGGGCCAGAATCGGGAAACGGAATCGCCAGCGACAGGGCCACAGCAATGGAACGCCTGCGGGTGTCAGCATATCCGCCAGAATGTGGCTTAAATAACCCAGCACCATCCCCTGAATGGCATCTGCGGGCACAATCCAGCTCTCCGGGATCTTAAGATAAAAGAAGGTGAGCAGAATAAAAACGGCGAGAAAGCTGTGGGTAAATCCGCGGTGACCAAAGGCACGGGCGATGGGTTTGGCGATCCACTTCAGGCGTTGACCAAGAAACGACCTGGGATGGTCGATATCCGGTAACAGACAGGTAAGGACAGCCGAAGGAATAATATGCCACCAGTCACCCTGCGCCAGTACAGGGGTTAACTCAGCGTTTTTGGCAAACACTGCGCAGGCAATAGAAAAAAGGAGATGGCCTTCCGCCGTCATGATAAAACCCGTCAAACTGTCAATTCATACAGTATAGGGTTTTTATACAGTAGGCGGAAGAGGTTACGGTGTAACTCTTTGTCACAAACTGGCGTTAACGCGCCAGCCAGCCCCCATCGACGGCCAGCGTATAACCATTGATGTAATCAGACGCGGATGAGGCCAGGAAAACGACCGGACCCTGCAGATCCTCTGGCCGACCCCAGCGCGCCGCAGGGATACGATCGAGGATCTCTTTGCTGCGCTGCTCGTCATCGCGAAGCTCCTGCGTATTGTCTGTTGCCATATACCCGGGTGCAATCGCGTTGACGTTAATTCCATGAGTGGCCCACTCATTTGCCAGCAGGCGAGTGATCCCCAGCACTCCGCTTTTAGACGCGGTATATGACGGTACGCGGATCCCGCCCTGGAAAGAGAGCATGGAGGCAATATTGATAATTTTGCCGCCGCTTCCTTGCGCGACAAACTGACGCGCCACGGCCTGAGAGAGGAAAAAGACCGACTTCAGGTTCAGATTCATTACGTCATCCCAGTTTTTCTCACTGAATGACAGAGCATCTTCCCGACGGATCGTCCCGGCGTTATTCACCAGAATATCCACGCGTCCCATTTCCGTGACGGCTTTTGTCACAATGCTCTCAATGGCGTCTTGTTTGCTGAGATCGGCCTGAATAGCGATAAAACGTCTGCCCAGTGCGTTGACCCTGGCAGCCGTCTCTTCCGGGATTTTTCGGTTAACGCCTACGATATCGCATCCCGCCTGTGCCAGTCCCAGCGTCATCCCCTGGCCCAGACCCGTATCACAGCCGGTCACGATGGCCACTTTTCCCGAAAGTTTGAAGGCGTCCAGTATCATATATACCTCAGAGTGTAGGGTTATTGTCGTTCTGAAGGTAAGGATAGAAGGGGTCTGAGGGAAATACAAATAAAAATGAAATGATGTTTTAAAAATATTACAACGGTCATGTTTTCGGGCAACAGAACGTTGCCCGAAGTGCGACACTATTCGCCAAACAGATAGGATGGGGTCAGCTCTGTAAGCGACGCGAGTTTGGCGTTGGCCAGCGCAAAGCGCGGATCGTGTTGACCTTCTTCGGCTGGGACGACGATTGAGCGCATGCGGGCAGCTTTCGATGCGATCATGCCATTGACCGAATCTTCCAGCGCGACACAGGCCAGTGGGTCAACGCCAAGACGGGCAGCACAATCCATATAAACCTGCGGATGTGGCTTGCTGTACGGCAGTTTTTCTGCAGAAGCAAGAGCGTCGAAGCTGTCGCGCAGTTCAAACATCTCCAGCACTTTCTCCAGCATGTGTAGCGGCGAAGCGGATGCCAGACCTACTTTGAGACCCTGAGCTTTGCACAACGCAATCGCCTCGCGCGCACCCGGCAGCAGTGGACGTGTCTCTTCAACGAGGCTAATGGCCCGGCTGATAATCCGGTCAGTCACTTCTTCACGGCTCGGGCCGTTCCACGGCTGGTGGGCGAACCACAGTTCGACAACCATATCAATGCGCAACCCAAGCGTATCGGGAAGTTCGTCACGACGGCTGATATCCACCCCCAGGCTTGCCATGACATCCAGTTCAGCACGATCCCAGAGCGGTTCGGAATCGATCAGTAATCCATCCATATCGAAAATAGCAGCAACAATTTGGCGCGGGGTCGACATGACGACATCTCCTTTTACAGTGATACAGCAGAAGGTGAGGCTAAGTGTAAGGTGCAATTTACCATATCACCTTTAAAGATCGGGCGAAATTCACGCCCAGAAGGTAAACTCAGAATCAAAGAACGCGTCTTTTGGAAGGGGAACTGATGACGTATCAACAAGCTGGACGCATAGCAGTGCTAAAACGTATTGCCGGATGGGTAATTTTTATTCCTGCGATCATTTCTACTCTGATTTCTGTACTGAAGTTCATGTATGAGCGCAGCGAAAAACAGGCCGGTATCAACGCCGTGATGCTGGATTTTGCTCATGTCATGATCGAGATGATGCGCTTTAATACGCCATTCCTGAACTTCTTCTGGTACAACTCGCCAACGCCCGATTTTCACCAAAGCCTGAACATCGCGTTCTGGATTATCTTTGCGCTGATCTTTATCGCGTTAGCCCTGCAGGCTTCGGGTGCGCGCATGAGCCGTCAAACCCGCTTCCTGCGAGAAGGAGTTGAAGACCAGCTTATTCTGGAGAAAGCGAAGGGGGCGGAAGGGCTCACCCGCGAACAGATTGAATCACGCATTGTCGTGCCTCATCACACCATTTTCCTGCAAATTTTCCCGCTGTATGTCCTGCCGGTCATTGTGATTGTGTGTGGGTACTTCTTCTTCTCATTACTCGGCTTCCTGTAATGCAAAACGGGTGGCTCAGGCCACCCGTCTGTTCTATCTGTTGCCACGACTATACGGCTAATAACCGCTCCAGTGCCCGTTGCGCATTAACCAGATGCTCGCCTCCGAACAAAATTGCCCGGTTCAACAATGTATAAAGCTGGTAAACAGGTTGCCGTTCAAGGAAGTCTGATGGCAGGGGCGAAACGGACTGATATCCGTCATAGATTTGCGGCGGTTGTTCAGGATGCAGCGGGAGCATGGCCAGGTCACACTCTCTGTCACCCCAGTAGCAGGCGGGATCAAAAATGTAAGGACCGTTCGGGCCCAACGCACAGTTATCTGACCACAAATCGCCATGCAGCAAGGATGGCTGCGGCTGGTGAGAGGACAGGCGCTGCTGGACGTGCTCTACGATGGCGTCGATATTACCAAACGCCAGCCCTTTCTCCGCGGCAAGCTCCAGCTGCCAGCCGATGCGCTGCTCCGCAAAGAAGGTTGACCAGCGTCGCTGCCAGGCGTTAGGTTGAGGCGTAGTGGAGAGATCGTTATCAAAATCAAGACCAAACTGAGGTTGATCGCTCCACTGATGCAGACGCGCAATTTGCTGGCCTAATAAAAAGGCGTTGTGCGCGTCCAGCGGGCGGGCAGGGAGGTAATCCATCACCAGGAAGCTGTAGTCACGATCGCTGCCTAGCGCCCATACCTGCGGCACCGAGACGGTTTTGCTGCGCGATAATAATTCCAGCTGATCGGCTTCGGCGGTGAAAATAGGGAGCAGCTCTCGCTCATCACATTTCACGAAAAAATCACGTCCTGCGAAGCGCACATGCCATGCGGCGTGGATCTCTCCGCCCGGCAGCTCATTACGCAGTTCTATTTCACCGTCGCCCAGTTGCTCGTTCAAAAGATGACTGATAGCCTGCCACATGATGACTCTCCCATGTTGTCCGCCAGATCATAACGTTAGCGCATTACCGTCGTTAAAAAAACGCGCTACCGCACAACTGAGTCGTCTGGATTCATACAGGGCACTTATTGTTCTCTTTTTTGCCACTCTTCCCAGGTACTCACATTTATCTCTGCTTTTTTGCCCGTCGCGCTTTCAACCAGGCCGCTGGCGAGCGCTTTGACCTCCTCAACGCTAAGGGCGCTGATCAAGCCAAAAGTGTTAGTACCCAGATCGTGAACGTTGCCTTCATCGTCGGTAAGCGTCAGTAAGAATCCGCCGCGAGTGAGATGATTAGTGATCTCGTTGAGTTCGGTCAGCGAATCTTCGTGGATCTTGATGGTTGTCACGTAGCGAGTGATGTCACCACTGCTCATATTTCACCTCGTTGTTATCATAAAAGTTTTTTTAGCATAGTCGATTGCGCCAGTTTGGCGACTTTGAAAGTCCTTCCCCCGACAGGGGAAGGGGCAAATTAGCGCTGGGTGAGATAATTGACGATTTTCTGCGTATCTTCGAGCGAGCACAACCGCGTGCCCTGATTGATGGTGGCAGCGCTACCGGCGGCAACACCATGTTGCGTCATTTCTAAAAGCGAGGCGCCTTGCGCCAGTTTTAAGGTCATCGCTCCGACCATACTGTCACCCGCGCCCACGGTGCTTTGGCTTTTCATTGGCGGAGGAACCACCTGAACGAAACCGGATTCATCAACGGCCAGCGCACCTTGCGGACCAAGCGAAACGACAACGCGACGTGTTTTCCCGCTGTGGACCAACTCTTGCGCCGCAGTACGAACATCATCCGGTTGTGTCAGGGGGCGATTGACCAGCGCACTTAACTCTTTTTGGTTCGGCTTGATGAGCTCCAGATCGCCGGAGGAAAGGGCCGCTGTCAGCGCCTCACCAGAGCTGTCCACAATACAACGCAGGCCCTTATCCTGAGCGGCACGGATTAATTGCGTGAGCTTTTCGGTTTTCACGCCCGGGGGCAGGCTACCGCTAATGACCAGCAGTGAGCCGCTTTCAACCGATAAGACTTTTTCTTCCAGCTGGCGAAACTCATCATCATCCAGCATGGCGCCAGGCATCACGAAGCGGTACTGCTCACCACTGGACTCGACATGGACGTGCAGATTCTGGCGCGTCCAGTCTTTCGCCTTCACCGTATCAACCGCCACGCGTTCATCAGCCAGCAGGGCGATTAAATGTTCACCCGTCGCGCCTCCCGCCGGGAATATCGCGGTGGCTTTACCGCCAAGATGGGTAATGGCGCGCGCGACGTTAATGCCACCGCCGCCGGGTTCAAAAACCGGAGCGCTGCAACGCAGTTTACCTTCGGGATAGATCTGAGGGGTAAGCGTGGCGCTGTCGAGGGAAGGGGAGAGCGTTAACGTATAAATCTGTACCATTATGACCTCCTTTTAGTATGGACTCTGCTAAGCATGGCACAAAAGACCAGAAGGGAAAGTAAATAACAGTATGATTTTAAATATAATTGTTTATGTGGTGCGTATTTTTTTATTATGCATGAAATAATGAATTAAGATCGTTCTTATTCAAAAATTGAAATAAGAAATCATTGCTATGTTATATGAGGCTTTTTATAATTTGTTACCTTTCTATGGATGCCTTGTCATTGATCCTCAAGAAAGTTTCCGAGACCGTGATGGTCTCTTTTTTTGTTGTACGGACTCCTTTATAAATGAAGCTCTTGAAGACAGTACCCGCTGCAATGATGCTGGCGGGTGGCGTGTTTGCCTCGATGTATGCAGCCGCTGACGATACCGTTTTTACTGTCATGGATGACCCTTCCACTGCGCAGAAACCCTTTGAAGGTAACCTTAACGCGGGCTATCTGGCGCAATCAGGTAATACCAAAAGTTCCTCTCTGACTGCTGATACCACCATGACCTGGTACGGTAATACCACTGCCTGGTCGCTGTGGGGTAATGCCAGCAACACGTCATCTAACGACGAGCGATCTTCTGAGAAGTATGCAGTGGGTGGACGTAGCCGTTACAACATGACGGATTTTGATTACATCTTTGGCCAGGCAAGCTGGTTAACTGACCGCTACAACGGCTATCGTCAGCGTGACGTGTTTACAGCAGGTTATGGTCGTCAGTTCCTGAACGGGCCAGTCCACAGCTTACGTTTTGAATTCGGTCCTGGTGTGCGTTATGACGAGTACACTAATGATGAGACCAAAACTCAACCGTTAGGTTATGCGTCCGGCACTTACGCCTGGCAATTCACCGACAACGCAAAATTCACTCAGGGCGTCTCCGTATTTGGTGCTGATGATACGACACTGAACTCCGAGACGGCGTTGAACGTGGCCATCAATGAACACTTTGGTCTGAAAGTCGCTTATAACGTGACCTGGAACTCGGAACCACCGGCATCCGCTCCGGAACATACCGACCGCAGAACCACGGTTTCTTTAGGCTACAAAATGTAATATCCTCGGGCCGAAATATTATCGGCCCGTTTTTATTTTTAGCAAACAGTGCTATTAAATATCGAACAGCGTTTTAATTTAATCATGTAGCCGATTTCTCCATAATTTCTTCATAATTCCCTTCAGTTATTAATAATCAATTTATTTGACACTTTTTGATAAATAAATTGACTATGCAAAAGTGTGATCCAGATCTACACTATCAGTACAGGCAGATATTTGCCTTAAGTTGTTCTGCATTAATTCAGATAGAGAAGAAAGATTATGAATAAAATCAAAACTACTGCAGCAGCATTGGTGCTTTCTGCACTTTCATTTGGTGCATTTGCTGCCGATCAAGTTAATCAACCTGCCAGTGATACCACGCAAATCGGTATTACCCACGCTTCTGATGTTGAAGCGGGTTCTAATATTGCCCCAGGCTCACAGTCTACCGGGCAGTCCATGAATGACGCTTTTGATGTGCATAAATTGGTTGCAGGTGAATGGTCCTGATCGCACTGCAGACTAGTCTGATGTCAATAGCGACGACACGCGTCGTGTGTAAAAAAACCGGATTCTGAAGTGCCGGTTTTTTGCATTTATATAATGCTGTAAAGTTATTTCAGGATTCGCGTATTTCTGTAGATCGGAATAAAAAAATAGATTTGAGTCCAGAGTTTACAAACACATTAGATATTAGCGCGTTAAAATTTAACAAACGCTTAGCCCCATATCATGGCTGCCCAGCGTAATAAAAGCATTGCGCCACAGATGGCTAATAACACCACCACCATCTTCCAGTGTTTTTGTGTAAAGCGTTTTGATGGCATAAACCGTTCCCTCGCATGTTGATAGAATGAGTCTACCAAAAGCAGTTATCCGGTGTAACCCTAACGGTATTAGAACCAGTGAAACTTTTCGGCAAGAATCATCACCAACGCAGCTGCTGAAACAAGATTCAGGATCACGACGGTTCTGCTGGAAACATTCATAGTACGCCCCTTCGGCTATAAGGACCCTTTCAAGCGTAGCTCACCAAAACGGGATTGCGAGCACACATGTGAAACGCTATCAAGTTCATGCAAAAGTAGTAGATACATCTATCTGGTCGCAGAGGGTGCATTCACCCTTTTGTTAGTGTTACCATCACAGGACCGATCGTAAATCAGCATTTGTCTGATTCGGTTGAGTACCAGATGGCATGCCAATTTGACGATTGTTGGTCAGATGGTGTTGCAATCTATTGTCAAAACACGATTATTTTCTTTGTATATGCTCTTATGTGTGGGGCATCACTGCAAATAAGGATATAAAATGCCTGTAATTACTCTTCCTGATGGCAGCCAACGCCATTATGACCGCGCCGTAAGCCCGATGGATGTGGCTCTGGACATTGGTCCTGGCCTTGCAAAAGCCACCATCGCTGGCCGTGTAAATGGTGAACTGGTTGATGCTTCTGATCTGATTGAAAACGACGCACAGCTGTCCATCATCACCGCGAAGAATGAAGAAGGTCTTGAGATCATTCGTCACTCTTGTGCGCACCTGTTAGGCCATGCCATCAAACAGCTGTGGCCTAATACCAAAATGGCGATCGGCCCGGTTATCGACAACGGCTTCTATTACGACGTTGACCTTGACCACACCCTGACCCAGGAAGATATCGACGCGCTCGAAAAACGTATGCACGAGCTCGCCGAGACTAACTACGATGTCATCAAGAAAAAAGTCAGCTGGCACGAAGCGCGTGAAACCTTCGTGAAGCGTGGCGAGAGCTACAAAGTCTCTATCCTTGATGAAAACATCGCGCATGATGACAAGCCCGGCTTGTATCATCACGAAGAATACGTCGACATGTGCCGTGGACCGCACGTGCCGAATATGCGTTTCTGTCATCACTTTAAACTGATGAAGATCGCAGGCGCCTACTGGCGCGGCGACAGCAACAACAAAATGTTGCAGCGTATTTATGGTACCGCATGGGCCGATAAAAAAGCCCTGGGTGCTTACCTGCAGCGTCTGGAAGAGGCCGCGAAACGCGACCACCGTAAAATCGGTAAGCAACTCGACCTGTACCACATGCAGGAAGAAGCGCCAGGTATGGTATTCTGGCATAACGACGGTTGGACCATCTTCCGTGAACTGGAAACTTTCGTGCGCTCCAAGCTGAAAGAATACCAGTATCAGGAAGTGAAGGGCCCGTTCATGATGGACCGTGTCCTGTGGGAAAAAACAGGCCACTGGGACAACTACAAAGACGCGATGTTCACCACCTCTTCTGAGAACCGTGAATATTGCATCAAGCCGATGAACTGCCCAGGACACGTACAGATCTTTAACCAGGGTCTGAAATCTTACCGTGACCTGCCGCTGCGTATGGCTGAGTTTGGTAGCTGCCATCGTAATGAACCGTCAGGCGCACTGCACGGCCTGATGCGCGTTCGTGGCTTCACTCAGGATGACGCACACATTTTCTGTACAGAAGATCAGGTGCGTGATGAAGTGAACGCCTGTATTCGTATGGTCTACGATATGTATAGCACCTTTGGCTTCGAGAAGATCGTCGTCAAACTCTCAACTCGTCCGGAAAAACGTATCGGCAGTGACGAGACCTGGGATCGTGCTGAGGCGGATCTGGCAGTTGCGCTGGAAGAAAACAACATCCCGTTTGAGTATCAGCTGGGTGAAGGCGCATTCTACGGTCCGAAGATTGAATTTACTCTGTATGACTGCCTCGATCGCGCATGGCAGTGCGGAACAGTACAGCTGGACTTCTCTCTGCCGCAACGTTTAAGCGCCTCTTATGTGGGCGAAGACAACGAGCGTCAGGTACCGGTGATGATTCACCGTGCAATTCTTGGGTCAATCGAACGCTTTATCGGCATTCTGACCGAAGAATTTGCAGGCTTCTTCCCAACCTGGCTTGCGCCGGTGCAGGTAGTGGTGATGAACATTACCGATTCTCAGGCTGATTACGTTAAAGAATTGACGCAGAAACTACAAAATGCGGGCATTCGCGTAAAAGCGGACTTGAGAAATGAGAAGATTGGCTTTAAAATCCGCGAGCACACTTTACGTCGTGTCCCGTATATGTTGGTCTGTGGTGATAAAGAGGTGGAAGCAGGCAAAGTTGCCGTTCGCACCCGCCGTGGTAAAGACCTGGGGAGCCTGGACGTAAGTGAAGTGATTGAGAAGCTGCGACAAGAGATTCGCAGCCGCAGTCTTCAACAACTGGAGGAATAAGGTATTAAAGGCGGAAAACGAGTTCAAACGGCGCGCCCGAATCGTATTAATGGCGAAATTCGCGCGCAAGAAGTTCGCTTAACAGGTCTGGAAGGCGAGCAGCTTGGTATTGTGAGTCTGAGAGAAGCTCTGGAAAAAGCTGAAGAATCCGGAGTAGACTTGGTCGAAATCAGCCCTAACGCCGAGCCGCCAGTTTGTCGTATCATGGATTACGGCAAGTTCCTCTATGAAAAAAGCAAGTCTTCTAAGGAACAGAAGAAAAAGCAAAAAGTTATTCAGGTTAAGGAAATTAAATTCCGACCTGGCACCGACGATGGCGATTACCAGGTAAAACTCCGCAGCCTGGTACGCTTTCTGGAAGAGGGTGATAAAGCTAAGATCACACTGCGTTTCCGCGGTCGTGAGATGGCTCACCAGCAGATCGGTATGGAAGTGCTTAATCGCGTCCGTGACGATCTGAGTGAACTGGCAGTGGTCGAATCCTTCCCATCGAAGATCGAAGGCCGCCAGATGATCATGGTGCTCGCTCCTAAGAAGAAACAGTAAGGCCTTCAAGTAGCAATTCCTGTGGAGCCTCAGGGCTTCGCAGGTTTTGTTCGCCTACGTTTCGTTTATTAACAATGCGAAGTGGAAGTTATTAAAATGCCAAAAATTAAGACCGTACGCGGTGCTGCTAAGCGCTTCAAAAAAACCGGTAAAGGTGGTTTTAAGCACAAGCACGCTAACCTGCGTCACATTCTGACTAAAAAAGCTACCAAGCGTAAACGTCACCTGCGTCCGAAAGCCATGGTTTCCAAAGGCGATCTGGGTCTGGTCATCGCGTGCCTGCCGTACGCATAAGTCGTTAACGTTTTTTTAACTTTTTTTAATTAGAATAGATACAGGAGAGCACATATGGCTCGCGTAAAACGTGGTGTAGTTGCCCGTGCACGTCACAAGAAAATTTTGAAACAAGCTAAAGGCTACTACGGTGCGCGTTCACGCGTATACCGCGTTGCCTTCCAGGCTGTTATCAAAGCTGGTCAGTATGCTTACCGTGACCGTCGTCAACGTAAGCGTCAGTTCCGTCAACTGTGGATTGCGCGTATCAACGCAGCAGCACGTCAGAACGGTATTTCTTACAGCAAATTCATCAACGGCCTGAAAAAAGCCTCTGTTGAAATCGACCGTAAGATCCTGGCTGACATCGCAGTATTCGACAAATTAGCGTTCACCGCTCTGGTCGAAAAAGCGAAAGCAGCACTGGCATAAGCCAGTTGAGAGAGGGAGCTTTGCTCCCTCTTTCCTTTATACCCTTCATCATTCAGGTTGCATCGGGTTTGGCTGTGTTACTTCACGCTCTCAGCGCTTTCCTGAAGATCAAATGATTAGGGCATAACTCAGTCAAAACATTGACTTTTTCGCTGTGAGCCTTTTCAATAAGGTCTGACGGTATCGACCACACAAGGTAACGCAAGCATGAATGCTGCTATTTTCCGCTTCTTCTTTTACTTTAGCACCTGATTCCGGGAGGCTAGCGCGTGAAAGACGAAACGAAAAACAGCGCCTAGAAGCCTCCTGATGGAGGCTTTTTTTGTTTCTACCGCTTATGAATATCGCCACATAATGAGGAAAATCATGTCACATCTCGCAGAGCTGGTTGCCAGTGCAACGGCTGCCATTAACCAGGCGTCAGATGTTGCCGCGTTAGACAATGTCCGCGTCGAATATCTGGGCAAGAAAGGGCATTTGACCCTCCAAATGACCACCTTGCGTGAACTGCCGCCAGAAGAGCGTCCGGCAGCGGGTGCAGTCATCAATGAGGCCAAAGAGCAGGTTCAGCAAGCTCTGAACGCGCGTAAATCCGATCTGGAAAGCGCTGCGCTGAACGCCCGCCTGGCGGAAGAGACGATTGATGTTTCCCTGCCGGGTCGCCGCATTGAGAACGGTGGATTACACCCAGTGACGCGCACGATTGACCGCATTGAAAGTTTCTTCGGTGAGCTCGGCTTTACCGTGGCGACTGGCCCGGAAATCGAAGATGATTACCATAACTTCGACGCCCTGAACATTCCTGGCCATCATCCGGCGCGCGCTGACCACGACACTTTCTGGTTCGATGCTACCCGTCTGCTGCGTACTCAGACTTCTGGTGTGCAGATCCGTACCATGAAAGAGCAAGAGCCGCCAATCCGCATCATTGCGCCGGGCCGTGTATATCGTAACGACTACGATCAGACTCACACCCCGATGTTCCATCAGATGGAAGGCCTGATTGTCGATAAGAACGTCAGCTTCACAAACCTGAAGGGGACTCTGCACGACTTCCTGCGTAACTTCTTTGAAGAAGATCTGCAGATTCGTTTCCGTCCGTCCTATTTCCCGTTCACTGAGCCTTCAGCGGAAGTCGATGTTATGGGTAAAAACGGCAAGTGGCTGGAAGTGCTTGGCTGCGGCATGGTGCATCCGAATGTTCTGCGTAACGTTGGCATCGATCCGGAAGTCTACTCCGGCTTCGCCTTCGGAATGGGCATGGAGCGTCTGACGATGCTGCGTTATGGCGTTACCGATTTGCGCGCGTTCTTCGAAAACGATCTGCGTTTCCTCAAACAGTTTAAATAAGGGCAGGACAGAACAATGAAATTCAGTGAACTGTGGTTACGCGAGTGGGTGAATACGTCTCTCGACAGCGAAGCGCTCTCTAACCAAATCACAATGGCGGGTCTGGAAGTTGACGGCGTAGAGCCTGTTGCAGGCCGCTTTAACGGTGTTGTTGTTGGTGAAGTGGTCGAGTGCGGCCAGCACCCTAATGCAGACAAACTGCGCGTGACAAAAGTGAACGTTGGCGGCGAGCGTCTGCTGGATATCGTCTGCGGTGCGCCAAACTGCCGTCAGGGCCTTCGTGTCGCAGTGGCGACGGTGGGTGCGGTATTACCGGGTGATTTCAAAATCAAAGCAGCAAAACTGCGCGGCGAACCATCAGAAGGCATGCTCTGCTCTTTCTCCGAGCTGGGTATTTCCGACGATCATGACGGCATTATCGAACTGCCTGCTGATGCTCCTGTCGGCACCGATATCCGCCAGTATCTGAATCTGGATGACAACACCATCGAAATCAGCGTGACGCCAAACCGCGCCGATTGCTTAGGTATTATCGGCGTGGCGCGCGACGTTGCGGTGCTGAACCAGACCGAACTGAACGAGCCGGAAATCGCAGCCGTTGCGGCAACGATCGCCGACACGCTGCCGATTCAGGTTGACGCTGCTGATGCCTGCCCGCGCTACCTTGGTCGTGTGGTCAAAGGCATCAACGTAAAAGCGCCTACGCCGCTGTGGATGAAAGAGAAACTGCGTCGTTGCGGTATTCGCTCTATTGATGCTGTTGTGGATGTGACCAACTACGTTCTGCTGGAACTGGGTCAACCGATGCATGCATTTGATAAAGATCGTATCGAAGGCGGCATCGTTGTTCGTATGGCGAAAGAGGGCGAAACCCTGGTGCTGCTGGACGGTAGCGAAGCAAAACTGAGCACCGATACGCTGGTGATTGCCGATCATACGAAAGCGCTGGCCATGGCCGGCATCTTTGGTGGTGAGCACTCTGGCGTCAACGACGAAACGCAAAACGTACTGCTGGAATGTGCCTTCTTCAGCCCGCTGTCTATCACCGGTCGTGCGCGTCGTCATGGTCTGCACACGGATGCATCGCACCGCTATGAACGTGGTGTTGATCCCGCCCTGCAGTACAAAGCGATGGAGCGCGCTACGCGTTTGCTGATCGACATCTGCGGTGGCGAAGCGGGTCCGGTTATTGATATCACCAACGAAGCGACGCTGCCAAAACGCGCCACTATCACCCTGCGTCGCAGTAAACTGGATCGCCTGATTGGCCATCACATTGCCGATGCGCAGGTGAGCGACATTCTGCGTCGTCTGGGCTGCGAAGTGACGGAAGGTCAGGACCAGTGGCAGGCCGTTGCGCCAGGCTGGCGTTTCGATATGGAAATCGAAGAAGACCTGGTGGAAGAAGTTGCTCGTGTCTACGGCTACAACAATATTCCTGACGAGCCGGTACAGGCTGGCCTGGTGATGGGCTCCCATCGCGAAGCCGATTTGTCCTTGAAGCGTGTGAAAACCATGCTCAATGATAAAGGCTACCAGGAAGTGATCACCTACAGCTTCGTTGATCCGAAACTGCAGCAGTTGATCCATCCGGGTCAGGAAGCGTTAATCCTGCCAAGCCCGATCTCCAGCGAAATGTCCGCGATGCGCTTGTCCCTGTTGACGGGCCTGCTCGGGACTGTCGTCTATAATCAGAACCGTCAGCAGAGCCGCGTGCGCATCTTTGAAACCGGTCTGCGCTTTGTGCCGGATACCCAGGCAAATCTGGGCATTCGTCAGGATGTGATGTTGGCTGGCGCGATTTGTGGCAACCGCTACGAAGAGCACTGGGATCTGACGAAAAACAGCGTTGATTTCTACGATGTGAAGGGCGATCTGGAGTCTGTTCTCGATCTGAGCGGTAAATTATCTGAAATTGAATTCCGCGCAGAAGCCATTCCAGCCCTGCATCCGGGCCAGTGTGCGGCCATTTATTTACACGGTGAACGCGTTGGTTTCGTTGGTGTTGTTCATCCTGAGCTGGAACGCAAACTGGACTTGAATGGCCGTACCATGGTGTTTGAGCTGGAGTGGAACAAGGTCGCAGACCGCGTGGTTCCTCAGGCTCAGGACGTTTCGCGCTTCCCGGCGAACCGCCGCGATATCGCCGTTGTGGTCGCTGAAAATGTCCCCGCAGCAGATATTTTGGCCGAATGTAAGAAAGTTGGCGTAAATCAGGTAGTTGGCGTAAACTTATTTGACGTGTACCGCGGCAAGGGCGTAGCAGAAGGTTCTAAGAGTCTTGCTATTAGCCTTATCCTTCAGGATACCAGCCGTACACTCGAAGAAGAGGAGATTGCCGCTACCGTTGCCAGATGTGTAGAGGCATTAAAAGAGCGATTCCAGGCCTCATTGAGGGATTGAACCTATGGCGCTTACAAAAGCTGAAATGTCAGAATATCTGTTTGAGAAGCTTGGGCTTAGCAAACGGGATGCCAAAGAACTGGTAGAGCTGTTTTTCGAAGAGATTCGTCGTGCTCTGGAAAACGGTGAGCAGGTAAAACTCTCCGGTTTTGGCAATTTTGATTTGCGAGACAAAAACCAACGTCCGGGCCGTAACCCGAAGACGGGGGAAGATATTCCCATTACAGCCCGCCGCGTGGTGACCTTCAGACCCGGCCAGAAGTTAAAAAGCCGTGTCGAAAACGCAACGCCCAAAGCAGAGTAATATGAACTAACTAAAAAGGCCGCATTCGCGGCCTTTTTTCTTTGCTCTCATGCATACCCACCGTAAAATCAATCACCTCACTCATTCGAAAACAGAACCCATGCTTGATTTTGCCCGTCGTCAACACCGCTCCGATCTGCGCTGGTTACTGGTGCTCTTGATGTTGCTCTCTGCTGCTGTGGCGGTGAGTTTATGCGCGGGAGATCGGTGGATTAGTCCGGATAACTGGTTGAGCGAGCAAGGTCAGCTCTTCGTCTGGCAAATTCGCCTGCCGCGTACCGTGGCGGTCGTACTGGTGGGCGCATCGCTGGCGCTGTGTGGCACGATCATGCAGGCACTGTTTGAAAACCCCCTGGCGGAGCCGGGTTTGCTTGGCGTATCGAATGGTGCAGGCGTGGGGCTTATCGCTGCAGTCATGTTCGGCGGAGGCTCGCTCTCTGGGCTGGGGATTAGTCTCAGCGCTATCGCAGGAGCGTTGGTGATCACCCTGATCCTGCTGCGCTTTGCAAGGCGTCACTTATCCACCAGCCGTTTGCTGCTGGCCGGGGTGGCGCTTGGCATTATCTGCAGCGCTCTGATGACCTGGGCGGTCTATTTCTCCACGTCGTTCGATCTCCGTCAGCTGATGTACTGGATGATGGGGGGTTTTGGCGGTGTAGACTGGCGCCAGGGCTGGCTGATGGTACTGCTGATTCCGGTCATTCTGTGGGCCTCATGTCAATCGAATCCCCTGAATATGCTGGCACTAGGGGAAACCTCTGCCCGACAGCTGGGATTGCCGATTGGCTTTTGGCGCAATCTGCTGGTACTGGCCGTCGGATGGATGGTGGGCGTCAGCGTCGCATTAGCGGGAGCGATAGGTTTTATCGGTCTGGTTATTCCTCATATGCTGCGCCTGGCCGGTATCACTGACCACCGAACGTTACTGCCCGCCTCGGCCATCGCTGGCGCCATGACGCTACTGATCGCCGATATTATTGCCCGCCTGGCGCTGAGTGCTGCTGAATTACCCATCGGGGTCGTAACGGCAACGCTGGGCGCACCTGTGTTTATCTGGCTACTATTAAAGGCCGGACGTTAAGATCCGCTCATCCGTAAGACAATCTAAGGGGAAGCTATGCCGAACGATATTCTGAATACCAACGTCACCACCATTGATGGCGAAAACACCACGCTGGAAGGCTATAAAGGCAAGGTCTTGTTGATTGTTAACGTGGCATCGAAATGTGGCCTGACGCCGCAGTATGAACAGCTGGAGAATATCCAGAAGGCCTGGGAAAAAGACGGGCTGGTGGTACTCGGATTCCCGTGCAATCAGTTCCTCGGGCAGGAACCCGGCAGTGAAGATGAGATCAAAACCTTTTGCAGTACAACCTATGGCGTAACGTTCCCGCTGTTCAGCAAAATAGATGTTAATGGCGAAAATCGTCATCCGCTGTATGAAAAACTGGTCACCGCTGCGCCGACGGCCGTCGCACCGGAAGGCAGCGGATTCTTTGAGCGTATGGCAAGCAAAGGGCGCGCACCGCTTTATCCTGACGATATTTTGTGGAACTTTGAAAAATTCCTGATTGGGCGTGACGGACAGGTTGTGCAGCGTTTTTCGCCGGACATGACACCAGAAGACCCTATCGTCATGGAATCTATTAAGCTGGCGCTGGCGAAGTAATGAATCAACTGATGCAGCTTTCGGGGGTTGCCGAAAAGGGCAGGCTGGAACCGATAACCGCAGCGATTAACGGCGGCGAGATCGTGCATCTCGTCGGGCCAAACGGG
Organism: Lelliottia sp. CFBP8978; assembly: GCF_034046055.2. Taxonomy (NCBI): domain Bacteria; kingdom Pseudomonadati; phylum Pseudomonadota; class Gammaproteobacteria; order Enterobacterales; family Enterobacteriaceae; genus Lelliottia; species Lelliottia sp. CFBP8978. Next base: position 1,867,218 of record NZ_CM188253.1, read on the forward strand.
GCCGGCAAAAGCACGCTGCTGTCCCGTATGGCGGGGTTGACGTTGGGGGAAGGGGAGATCGCGCTGCAGGGGCACTCTCTTCGCTCGTGGTCACCCGTTTCGCTCGCGCACCGGCGCAGCTATCTTGTGCAGCAGCAAGTGCCGCCGTTTGCCATGCCCGTCTGGCACTATCTGATGCTGCATCAGCATGATAAAACGCAGTCTACGCTGCTGGAAGAGGTGGCCGGGGCGCTGGGTCTGGTGGATAAGCTCTCCCGCCAGGCCAGCCGGCTCTCCGGCGGTGAGTGGCAAAGGGTGCGACTTGCCGCAGCAATCCTGCAAATACATCCTGCGACAAACCCTCACGGGAGTCTGTTATTGCTGGACGAACCGATGAGCAGTCTTGATGTCGCCCAGCAGGCTGCGGTGGACAAACTCTTAAGCCAGCTCAGTGCGAAAGGTATTGCGGTGGTGATGAGCAGCCATGATTTAAATCACACGCTGCGACACGCGCATCGCGTATGGCTCCTTTCAAAAGGGAAACTGGTGGCCAGCGGTACGCGTGACAGCGTGCTGACGCCGCCTAATCTGGCCAGCGTTTACGGTATGCCATTCCGGCGGCTGGATATCGAAGGCCACAGGATGCTGATTTCTACCGCGCAGGAATAAGCGTTTCTTGCAAGGTGGCGTAATCACAGGCTAAATTACGGAAAGAACTAAAAAACAGAGGATTCGTCTGGAAATGCGATTCTGGTTTCTGATTGTGGGCATGTTATTACTTGCAGGATGCAGCAGTCATCGTGCGCCACCACCCAATCCGCGGTTATCGGATTCAATAACCGTTATTGCCAATCTTAACGAGCAGTTACGAAACTGGCGCGGAACACCTTATCGCTATGGTGGGATGAGCCGCACAGGTGTCGATTGCTCTGGTTTTGTACTGATGACATTTCGCGATAAGTTTGATCTGCAACTCCCGCGTGATACCCGCACGCAGGCGAAAATTGGCACTGAAATAGATAAAGACGATTTACTGCCGGGAGACCTGGTATTCTTTAAAACGGGCTCGGGTGAAAGCGGTCTTCACGTGGGCATTTACGACACGGACAACCAGTTTATTCACGCCTCGACCAGTCGCGGGGTGATGCGCTCTTCTCTGGATAATGTTTACTGGCGCAAAAACTTCTGGCAGGCCAGACGTATTTAGATTTCCTTGTCTGTTCCCCTTATCGCGCGGTCCTCAGAAAACCGCGCGACGTTCAAGTTAGCCGATAGTGTTTAATCAACATCTCATTAATTATTTCGCTAAGTACCTGTTTTAGCTAAAAACTGGATATTGTGGGTTATCCAGGATAAGATTATTTTAGATTGACGGATAAATCTTTAAAATAAAAAAGGGACCAATGGAATTAATCTTATTAAAATCAATAAAGTTGAATTGTTTTAGCCAATGCTCCAGGATGCAACTTATCATCTTAAAAGCGGGGCCGGCGTGATGATTGTCACCCTTAATAATCCGTATCAATCTGAACTGTTATTACTGCCTGCCAGAAACGACGCCGGGGAGTTAATCGGTTTAGACATTCTCGCTAACTTTGTTGAAGTGGGAACCCACGTTCGTATCCCCACGGAACTTGTCACGCCACACCTTAGCGCAGAAGAAGAGTTAATCCTGTTTAAAGAAAAACTGGAATTGCTGGATACCTGCAAACTTTTTTTTGTTCAGCATCATCTCATTGCATGGATAAATATTACGCCTGCCATTGTTGATTTCCTTTTAACAGACAGTCATGCTTTTTCAATACTGGAACGTTATCCCTTTCTTGAGTTCACTGTTAATGAGACATTTCCCGGTATTAACAATGGAAAAGACGATCCCCTGCTGGCGAGAATGGCGATCCATTTCCCGATGGTTCTGGCCGACTATGGGGCAGGTGCGGCATCCAATAAAGCCGTTTTTGACGGCCTGTTTACCCGGGTTATCCTGGATAAAGGGTTTATCCAGCAGCGCGTAGTCGAGTTCTCTTTTGAGCCCTTTATGCGCGCCATTCTCGCGCAGATCTCACCTTACACTCAGTCGGTGATGGTGGCGGGAGTGGATGACGAAGAGGTGTTGCGTCGCGTTCTGCCTTTCCGTTTTGGCGCTATGTCCGGCAATCTGTGGGCGGCCGTTGCGGCCGAACAGGTCACTTCGCTCGTTCAGCGATAACCCTTCTCTTCACCCGTGTTTAACCGCCGGTAAACCCTCTACACTAAGAGCAGGAGGACTTATGACCCTGTCTTTTACTGCTCACTGGCACGATGAACTGCCAGGTTTTTATACCGCACTGAAACCGACACCGCTGAACAACGCTCGCCTGATTTGGCATAACGAGAGCCTGGCAAACGACTTAGGCGTTCCGCCGTCGCTATTCCAGCCTACCAGCGGGGCAGGCGTCTGGGGCGGCGAAACGCTGCTGCCCGGCATGCAGCCCCTGGCGCAGGTCTACAGTGGCCATCAGTTTGGCGTCTGGGCCGGTCAGCTTGGCGATGGTCGCGGCATCCTGCTTGGCGAACAACAACTCGCCAACGGTCAGACGATGGACTGGCATCTGAAAGGTGCAGGGCTAACGCCGTATTCGCGCATGGGCGACGGACGTGCCGTTCTGCGCTCCACGCTGCGCGAAAGTCTTGCCTCAGAGGCGATGCACGCGCTGGGGATCCCGACCACACGAGCGCTATCCATAGTGACCAGCGACACCCCGGTCGCCCGTGAAACGGTAGAGCAGGGGGCGATGCTGATGCGTATCGCGCAAAGCCACGTTCGGTTTGGCCACTTTGAACATTTCTACTATCGGCGAGAGCCGGAAAAAGTGCGTCAACTGGCGGATTTTGTTATTCACCATCACTGGCCGCAGTGGGAAGACGAGGCTGACAAGTACATTTTGTGGTTCCGGGATGTGGTGAGCCGCACCGCGTCGCTGATGGCCTGCTGGCAAACGGTGGGATTCGCGCATGGGGTCATGAATACCGATAACATGTCGATTCTGGGCCTGACGATGGATTACGGTCCGTACGGTTTTCTCGATGACTACCAGCCAGAGTTCATCTGCAATCATTCGGATTATCAGGGGCGCTACCGTTTCGAAAATCAGCCTGCGGTGGGTCTGTGGAATTTACAGCGTCTGGCGCAGGCATTATCGCCCTTTATTGCCGTAGATGCCCTCAATGACGCGCTGGATAGCTATCAGGAAATCCTGTTGCAGCATTACGGAAAGCTGATGCGTCGCAAGCTGGGACTGATGACGCAAGAGAAGGGCGACAACGATATTCTGAACGCCCTGTTCGCGCTGATGGCCCGTGAAGGCAGCGACTACACCCGGACGTTCCGCATGCTGAGCCAGACGGAACAGCACAGCTCTGCTTCGGCGCTGCGCGATGAGTTTATTGATCGTCAGGCGTTTGACAGCTGGTATGCGCTTTACCGGGCGCGTCTGCAACGCGAAGGGACAGAAGACGATATCCGTCAGGCGCAGATGAAAGCCGTTAACCCGGCAATGGTGTTGCGCAACTGGCTGGCGCAGCGCGCAATCAGCGCCGCCGACACCGGAGATTACAGCGAACTGCATCGCCTGCATGATGCGTTGAGTACACCGTTTGCGGACAGGGATGATGACTATGTCAGCCGCCCGCCGGAGTGGGGTAAAAAGCTTGAGGTGAGCTGCTCAAGCTAAGGCGCCAGAAATACCTGCGGAGTGGCGTTTTCCGGATGCAGGCCAACGTGGACCTGGGCGCCATACCAGCGCGCCAGGTCGTCAGCCTGTAGAACGGCTTCAGGCGAACCTTGCGAGACGATTTCGCCTTCGTGCAGCAATACGATCCGATCCGCCCACAGGGCCGCCAGGTTAAGGTCGTGCAATACGACGCAGACGTGCAGATTTCCCTGCAGCGTTAAGCTTTTCATCAGCCGCAGGAGATGCTGCTGATGATAGAGATCCAGCGCCGATGTCGGCTCGTCAAGAAACAGCCAGCCGCGAGGAGCGCCATCGCACCATAGCTGCGCCAGCGCGCGGGCCAACTGGACTCGCTGCTGTTCCCCGCCAGAGAGCGCAGCATAGTGCCTTCCCGCCAGCGGCAGACACCCCGTCACCTGCATCACCTGATGAATGACCTGGGCTTCCGGGTGCGACGTCCAGGGGGCGCGACCCATCCCGATAACCGATTCAACCGGCCAGTCAAAACCAAGCTGCGTCTGCTGGCGCATCACCGCACGACGGCGGGAGAGCGCCTGAGTGCTCCAGTCATCCAGCGGTATTCCCCCGAGATGACACTGCCCCGCAGCCGGTTGCAAAAAACCGGTCAGCAGACGCAACAGCGTCGATTTCCCCGCGCCGTTAGGGCCGATCAGCGCCACCAGCTCGCCCGGTTCCAGTGTGAGCGACACATCGCGTATCACGGTTTTATTTGCGTTGCGAAACGTCAGTGCGTCCGCCCGGTATTGTTCAGCCATGGTCTCCTCCACGATGGAAAATCAGCCACAGAAACCACGGCGCACCCAGAAGACTGGTCAGCAGGCCCACCGGCATTTCCGCTGGCGCAACGGCGGTCCGGGCGAGGGTATCGGCCATCAGCAGCAGCAATGCTCCCACCAGCACTGAGCCCGGGATCACCGCCCGATGGTCCGGGCCAAGCCACATGCGAATCAGATGCGGAACTACCAGGCCAATAAAACCAATCACGCCGCTGACGGCCACCGCAGAGGCCACCAGCAACGCGCTGCACAGCAGCAAGATACGCTGGACCACGCGGACATCCACCCCGAGATAGTGCGCCTCTTCATCGCCCAGCTGCAGCAGATTCAGTGCGCCAGCCAGACGCCAGATGATCAACACCGTGGGCAGCATCAGCGAGCTCACCGCCAGCAGCGTTGACCACTGAGCGGCCCCCAGACTGCCCATCCCCCACAGCGACAGCTGGCGTAACTGCGCATCATTGCTGATCCACGACATCACGCCCACCGCCGAGCCGCACAGGGCGTTGATAGCAATTCCCACCAGCAGCAGACGTGACAAAGAGCTGTCGCGCTGCTGACTAAGCAGAAAAATCACCAGCGTGGCGGCCAGTGCACCCACAAATGCTGCCAGCATCGGCGCGTAGAGCATAAGAAGCGCAGGCAGGGAGAACGGCAAAACCACCCACAGCGCCACGGCACAGGCCGCGCCGCTGCTGATCCCCAGTAAACCGGGGTCGGCGAGCGGATTGCGAAACAGCCCTTGCATCACGCAACCGGCCAGCGCCAGCGAGCCGCCAATCACCAGCGCCAGCAGAACCCGCGGCAGGCGGATAGTGAGCCAGATTTGCCGCAGCGCGTTGTCGGAATCATTCCACAGCAGATTTACCGGCAGGCGCAACGCGCCAAAACCGGTGGCTATAAAGGTCATCAGCGCCAGCAGTAACGCCAGCATCCACAGCGACACCGCGATACGCCGGGGCATCAGGGCAGTTGCTCCGCTTTATGGCGTAATTCCTGAATCGCCTGCGGCGTGCGCACGCTAAAACCAAGCAGCGCCATATCGTCAATCAGCAACGCCTGCTTATTTTTGCCCGCCGGGGTTTGCGCCAGACCTGGCAACTGCCACAGATTTTCTGGGCCGCCCATCGCTTTGACACCCTCTTGCGAGATCACCACCAGATCCGGCTGGCTGGCCATCACGCCCTCCTGCGAAAGCGGCTGATAGCGGGTAAATCCCTGCATCGCGTTTTGTAACCCGGCAGCGCGGATCGCCGCATCGGCCGCGGTTTGCTGTCCGGCAGCCATAGCGGTCATCCCGCCGTGGTTGAGAATAAACAGCACCCGTTTGTTGAGCGGTGTCGACGGCAGAGCCGCCAGCGCCTGACGCAAGTTTTTGCGCAGCGCTTCGCCTTGCGCAACGCGATGTGTCGCTTCAGCAATCACCCGCACCTTTTCGTCAATGACGCTGAGATCGTTACTGCCCGGCACGGTGACAACTCGAACGTGGCTCTGCTCGACCTGTTTAAGCGCCAGCGACGGCTGTGCCTGCGCGCTGGCCAGCACCAGCGTTGGACGCATCGCCAGAATCCCTTCGGCGTTCAGCTGTCGCAGATAGCCCACGTCCGGCAGCGTGGTGGCGTGCAGTGGCCACTGGCTGGTGCTGTCACGCGCGACAAGCGAAGCGTCAGCGCCCAGGGCGTAGACAATCTCGGTGACATCACCGCCCAGGGCGACAATTTTCTCCTGTACGGCCGCGAATGCGGTCAGCGGCAGCGCGGCCATCAGGACCAGCAGTTTTTTCATGCGGCCAGCCCTTTTGGCGTCAGGGCGTCGATCTGTGCGCGCCACTGGGTTTGTTCCGGCTGGCCTTCGCTACGCTGGCCGTAAAGCTGGGCGATTTGCGTGCCGTCAGCGGCAAACAGCTCCAGGCTGGTGACGTGCCCGTCCGCGGTCGGTTTACGCGTGACCCAGGTCTCCGCGATGGTCTCTTCCAGCAGATGCAGAGTAAAGGTCGGGTTAAAGATGTTCAGCCAGCCTTTCATCGGCACCTGTTTCTCCACCACGCCGGTAAAGATTTGCACGCAGCCGCGGTTGCCCACAAATATCATGATTTCGTTGCCGTCCTGACATGCTGTCTCCAGCAGTTGCGTCAGCGCGCGGTTGTCCACTTTGCAGGCCAGATCGTCACCCACCAGACGGAAGGCCTGTTGACGGCTCAGATTGTGGCGCTTCAGCAGGCTAAAGAACTGATGGACGTCGGTCATCGAGCGCCACTCTTTATCTACCGTCCGGGCATCAACCTCCGCGGCGTTCACCACAGCTTCCGCGGCTTTCAGTTCCAGCGGCGGGTTATCGGCAAAGATAAAGCGGGTCAAAACATCCCCCCACGCTGAAAGATCGGTATTGTCGGTGGTGTAGACCTTCAGCAGTGCATCTCCCTGATGATCAAAGAACTGAATGCTCTGACGCTCGCCGCGGGCGGTGGCTTCGCTGATGTGGAACGCGCTGGCCCACTGGTTGAGGAACAGGCGCAGGTCGAGCGCGCGCGGATTCAGCACCAGCCCGGCGTGCCCGTTAAGATGCTGATTGGTAAAGCTGCCGACCTGCTCATGGACCGCGTATTCGTTGCGGCAAATGCATTTGGTTTCGCCTACCGCTTCGAGCGCGCCGAGGATTTCGCGGATCTCACCGTGCAATCGCCACGCCTCATGCCCCACGCGGGCAAAGGTCAGTTCGGCTTCACGGATGCCCATCAAACCCGCGATGTCACGCGCATAGCTGCCAGGGTTCTGTTCTTTTAGCTCAATCCAGCGTGTGTAGTGATTCATTGACTGTTCCTTCCAGATAAGCGCCCCGGCGAACCGGGGCAAGGTGATTACCACTGATAACTGACGAAAATCTTGCCGTTGCGTCCATCCTGCGGGATGCCCTGCGGTGACCAGTACTCTTTGTCAAAGGCGTTGCCCAGCACCAGCGTGGTGGTGACGCCTTTCAGCTGTTCCTGGCCCTGATAGCTGACGTAGAAATCATTGACCGCGTAGCCCGGCTGCTTGCTGTATTCGCTGCTGATATGGGTTGAGCGATCGACAAAGGTGCCGATCCAGCCCACGGAGAAGCCGCTTTGCGCCACCGGCACATTCAGTTTACTGGTGACGGTGTCCGGGTTAATGCTGGAGATGTATTCGCCGGTATCGGTATCTTTGCCGCGGGTGCGGTTGTACGCCATATCCAGGCTGAAAAGGTCCGCCGAGTATTTCGCCATCACGTCCCAGCCCCAGATTTTGGCGTTGGGTACGTTATAGGACATGGTAGTGGCAGCCGCAAAGTCGACGGTCGTGGAGATGTAGTCCTTCGCTTTGGTGTCAAAGTAGCTGGCTTTAAACTCCAGCTCATCGTTGGCAAGCCACATATCGTCAAAGCGCAGGCCAAAGCCATATTCCTGCGTCTCATTGGTTTCCGGACGCAGATTCGGATTCGGTGTCCAATAGTTAGTGTAGAAATTGCTGATGGAGAAGTGCTTCGAATCGTTGTACATCTCGCCCATCGTCGGCGCACGGAACGCCTGGGCGTAAGAGCCGAACAGCATCAACCAGTCGGTTGGGTTAACGGTCAATCCCGCGCGGGAAGACCACTTATCCGCATCCACATCGTCGTAGCCATCGCTGCTGCCACGATAGTTGTCATAGCGGGTTCCCCCTAACAGGGTCACCGGCAGATCGCGCAGGGTGATCTCATCCTGCAGCCAGCCGGAGCTGAAATCGATCTTCGCTTCCGGGAAGCCGGTGGTGGAGCCTCCCGGCTTTTGCTCCTGACGATAATACTCACCGCCGTAGGTCAGCAGATGAGAGGCGAAGGAGTCGCTGAACAGACGGGTACGGTTCTCAACTTTTCCGCCTTTGGTGGTTTGCTTGCGGAACTCGGCGGTGCTGTCCACGTTTTGCGCATTGATTCGCGCCTCGGACCAGTAGAGTTTTGTACTGGCATTCAGCCAGTCGTTGCCCGCGGGAGCAATGTGATAAGTCAGCTGAGCGTCACGCTGAATGGTAGAGCGGTCGGTCATGGGGTTGCTGCTGTCATCCGCATCGGTGGATTGCGGGTTTTTGGGCTCCTGCGCGGCATTGTTGTAATAGCGCAGTGAGCCGCCCAGCGTTTGCGCGCTGTCGATTTTCCAGCTGCCTTTCGCCAGCATATTATTGATGGATTCATCGTTTGGCGCAGTGGTGCCGTTGCTTTGACGTAAATCACCGCGATCGCGGCTGGACCAGGCTACCAGGCCATCCAGCGTATCGGTACGACCGAAGGCGCTGGCGCCCATGCCAATGCTGTGATCGCCGGTGGCTCCCGTCCCGAACACGCGAAAGCCGCTATTTTTACCCGTATCAAGCAGATCTTTGGCGTCGACGGTGTCATAGGAAATCACACCACCCATTGCCCCGCTGCCGTACAGCAGGGCAGACGGGCCACGCACCACTTCGATACGTTTAATCAGCGCGGGATCGAGGAAAGTGCTGTTCAGGTGACCGGTGTCCGTCCCCTGACGCACGCCGTCCACGAGCACCAGCACGCCGCGGCGATCGTAACCGCGTAAATTAACGTCCTGACCGTTGGTACGGCCGGTGCCGTCCAGCGTGATCCCCGGTACCGCACGCAGCAGATCGGCCGCGGAGCTGGCCGTCTGTTTTTCAGGGGACGTCGCGTCGATCACGCTGACCATCATTGGGGCTTCAAAGGCGCTACGGGCGTTACCCGTGGCGGTGACCGTCATCTCTTCTGTGGCAGCAAACGCGCTGCCCGACAGGGCACTGACAACTGACAGCGCCAGCAGCGACGGGCGCAAAGACGCGGAATGCAGGTATGGCATAGCAACTCTCCATTAGAAAATCGAAAGCGCTGGCTGCCTGGGGGTCACCTGGGTGGCTGGCGAATAGTATCGGTATTGTTTATTTCGTCAGAATCAGTTTTCCGGCATGGGTCTGGCGCAGAAGATAGTGCTGGCCATCATGCTCGATAATCACCCGGCCTTCGTCGCCCAGCAGGCTTTTGCTGTCGATCCGGCGTTCCGCAGAGGGAGGGGTTGGCTGTGTGTGTTCTTTTACGAGCGTTGCCGCTGTGTTATCGGTACGTGACATAGTGTTTAAAAATAACAATCAATGTAACAATGATAATCATTATCAACAAAGTGAAATTTCACAGCAAGCATTTTTGTGAAAAAGTTGTGACGGAATCAATTTTTGTACCAGGGCGGGTAAAAGTAGCGGCTGATAAAACAAGACCCCCGCCAGAGCGGCGGGGGGAAGGATCAGAAACGGGTATCCACCGCAGAGGCGAGCTTTTCGAGCAACAGTTCGGTGTCTTCCCAGCCCAGGCAAGGGTCGGTAATAGACTGGCCGTAGGTCATTTGCTGTCCGGAGACGACTTTTTGCGTACCTTCTTTCAGGAAGCTTTCGGCCATTATCCCGGCGACAGCGGTTGAGCCGCTGCGAATTTGCTGGCAGATATCATCACACACTTCCAGCTGACGGCGATGCTGCTTCTGGCAGTTGCCATGGCTGAAGTCCACCACCAGATGCTCCGGCAGATCAAACTCCTGCAACGTATCGCACGCCGCAGCGAGATCTTCAGCGTGGTAGTTCGGTTTTTTACCACCACGCATAATGATATGGCCGTACGGATTACCGCTGGTCTGGTAAATGGTCATCTGGCCATTTTTATCTGGCGAGAGGAACATATGGCTGGCGCGCGATGCGCGGATAGCATCGACCGCAATACGCGTATTACCGTCCGTGCCGTTTTTAAAGCCCACCGGGCAGGAGAGCGCCGAGGCCATTTCACGGTGGATCTGGCTTTCCGTGGTGCGTGCGCCAATGGCCCCCCAGCTGATCAGGTCGGCGATAAACTGGCCGGTCACCATATCGAGGAATTCGGTGGCAGTCGGCACGCCCAGCTCATTGACCTGCAAAAGCAGTTTGCGCGCCAGCTCTATACCGTGATTCACACGATAGCTGCCGTTCAGATCGGGGTCGGAAATGAGTCCTTTCCATCCCACAACGGTGCGCGGTTTTTCAAAATAGGTGCGCATCACGATTTCAAGCCGATGCTGGTGCTTTTCGCGCAGGACGGTAAGCCGCTGCGCATAGTCCATCGCAGCATCCAGATCGTGAATGGAGCACGGGCCAATAATAACCAGTAAACGGCGATCTTCACCGTTGAGGATCTTTTCAATACGTCGGCGCGAGGCGGTCACATGTTCTGCCACGGTGGCGGAAACGGGGTGCCGCTGGGCCAGCTCTGCGGGCGTCACCAGACTTTCGATACGCGCAGTGCGGAGTTCGTCGGTTTTATTCATGGAATGTCTCAGAATTTTTTGCTTCATCGGCAGACTACCGGGAAGTGATGGGCATCACCTTAAACCAATTCTTGCTGATTTCAAGTTCGGGGCAACGCCGCCCCGAAAGTGAAGCAATGATAACTGAAATACGAATACCGTACTAGCATATTAGTACATACGGCGATTCAGTCCCATGATGTCGAGAATTTTAGTGGCAATCTCTTCAACCGAATAGTTGGTGCTGTTGAGCCATGGAATTTGGTTTTTCCGGTACAGCGCTTCCACTTCGGACACTTCCATTCGGCACTGGCGCATTGAGGCATAGCGGCTGTTCTCGCGACGCTCTTCGCGAATAGCGGCAAGCCGTTCAGGGTTGATGGTCAATCCAAACAGTTTATGTTGCAGCGGTTTCAGCGCCGCAGGCAGCACCAGGTTATCCATATCATCGGCAATGAAAGGGTAGTTTGCCGCGCGAATACCAAACTGAAGCGCGAGATAGAGACTGGTCGGTGTTTTGCCGCAGCGCGAGACGCCCAACAAAATGACCTGCGCCTGGTCGAGATTACGCATCGAGATGCCATCGTCATGGGCGAGCGTGTAATCAATGGCGGCGATACGCGCGTCATACTTCACCAGATTGCCAGGATTCAGGCCATGAGTACGGTGAGCAACGGGAGTGGGTTCGAGCTTTAACTCGCTCTGCAACGGAGCGACCAGCGCCTGGACAATATCCTGACAAAAGCCTTCACTTTGCAGAATAATGGTGCGAATTTCGGGGATTACGATGGAATAGAAGACAAGAGGACGAATGCCGGTTTGCTGATAAATCGCGTCAATTTGCTCTTTTACCGCCTTGGCGCGGCTTTCGTTTTCGACAAACGGCAGCGTGATGCTGTTAATCGCCACCGGAAATTGCGACATCACCGCATGGCCCAACACTTCGGCGGTGATCGCCGTACCATCAGAAATATAAAAAACGTGGCGATCGACAGCATTATCCATTTTATCCACCCTGAATATCGTACGTAATTGTCTGAAAGCATAAATTAAAAAAGTAAATTACACAGCAAAGAACTTGTCTGAATTAAAAATGAAATGGTGTTTTTAATTTTACTGAAAAGTGGATTTCATTTTTCAAATAGACGCTTTATTCACATGGTTTTAGCATGAATCTTTAGGAATCATCGGCTTAGGCGGTGGTGGGAAAGTATCCGAAAAGTTGAAAAATAAAAGTGCTTACACGATTCACCGTTTTTTTGCGGGGAATAAATATGCCAGTATAAATACGAAGTCAGGTGTTACTTACTCCGTTCAAATATCATAAAAGGATTGTTTCGATGTCCAACAATGGCTCGTCACCGCTGGTGCTTTGGTATAACCAACTCGGCATGAATGATGTAGACAGAGTTGGAGGCAAAAATGCCTCCCTGGGTGAAATGATTACAAATCTGTCGGGTATGGGTGTTTCCGTCCCGAACGGGTTTGCCACAACCGCCGACGCGTTTAACCTGTTTTTAGACCAGAGCGGTGTAAACCAGCGCATTTACGACCTGCTGGACAAAACGGATATTGATGATGTGACTGAGCTTGCGAAAGCCGGTAAGCAGATCCGCCAGTGGATTATCGACACACCTTTTCAGCCGGAGCTGGAAAAAGCCATTCATGAAGCTTATAACCAGCTCTCCGCTGACGATGCTCAGGCGTCATTCGCCGTGCGCTCGTCTGCCACGGCAGAAGATATGCCGGATGCCTCTTTTGCCGGTCAGCAGGAAACCTTCCTCAACGTGCAAGGGTATGACGCGGTGCTGGTGGCGGTGAAACACGTCTTTGCTTCGCTGTTCAACGACCGGGCCATCTCTTATCGCGTGCATCAGGGCTACGACCACCGCGGCGTCGCGCTCTCCGCGGGCGTGCAGCGGATGGTGCGCTCTGATATCGGCGCGTCCGGCGTGATGTTCTCCATTGATACGGAATCCGGTTTCGATCAGGTTGTGTTTATCACTTCCGCCTGGGGTCTGGGTGAAATGGTGGTGCAGGGGGCCGTTAACCCTGACGAATTCTACGTTCACAAACCGACGCTGGCAGCCAACCGTCCTTCTATCGTGCGTCGCACGATGGGTTCAAAAAAAATCCGCATGATCTACGCTCCCAATCAGGAGCATGGCAAGCAGGTTGAGATTGAAGACGTCCCGCAGGAGCAGCGCGATCGTTTCTCGCTCACGGATGAGGACGTGCAGGAGCTGGCAAAACAGGCCGTACAGATTGAAAAACATTACGGTCACCCGATGGATATCGAATGGGCGAAAGATGGCAACACCGGCAAACTGTTTATCGTGCAGGCGCGTCCGGAGACCGTTCGCTCCCGCGGTCAGGTCATGGAGCGCTACACGCTGCATGCGCAGGGTAAAATTGTTGCGGAAGGGCGTGCCATCGGCCATCGCATTGGCGCGGGTCCGGTTAAAGTGATCCACGATATTAGCGAGATGAACCGCATTCAGCCAGGCGATGTACTGGTGACCGACATGACCGACCCGGACTGGGAACCGATCATGAAAAAAGCGGCGGCGATTGTCACTAACCGCGGTGGCCGCACTTGCCACGCGGCGATCATCGCCCGCGAGCTGGGCATTCCGGCGGTGGTCGGCTGTGGTCATGCGACCGAACGCATGAAAGACGACGAAAAAGTGACGGTCTCCTGCGCCGAAGGGGATACCGGTTATGTTTACGCCGATATTCTCGACTTCAGCGTGAAGAGTTCCAGCGTGGATACCATGCCGGATCTGCCGCTGAAGATCATGATGAACGTTGGCAACCCGGACCGCGCCTTTGACTTTGCCTGTCTGCCTAATGAGGGTGTGGGTCTGGCGCGTCTGGAATTTATCATCAACCGCATGATCGGTGTGCATCCGCGCGCGCTGCTGGAGTTTGACGACCAGGAGCCTGCGCTGCAAAACGAGATCCGCGAGATGATGAAAGGCTACGACTCACCAAAAGAGTTCTATGTCGGGCGTCTGACCGAAGGGATTGCCACCCTGGGTGCGGCGTTTTATCCGAAACGCGTGATCGTGCGTCTGTCGGACTTCAAGTCCAACGAATACGCCAACCTGGTGGGCGGCGAGCGTTACGAACCCGAAGAAGAGAACCCGATGCTGGGCTTCCGCGGGGCCGGTCGTTATGTGTCTGACAGCTTCCGCGACTGCTTTGCGCTCGAATGCGATGCGGTTAAACGCGTGCGCAACGAGATGGGCCTGACGAACGTGGAAATTATGGTCCCGTTTGTTCGAACCGTCGATCAAGCGAAAGCGGTGGTAGATGAGCTGGCGCGTCAGGGGCTGAAGCGCGGTGAAAACGGGCTGAAGATCATTATGATGTGTGAGATTCCGTCCAACGCGCTGCTGGCGGAACAGTTCCTGGAACACTTTGATGGCTTCTCTATCGGTTCTAACGACATGACGCAGCTGGCGCTGGGTCTGGACCGTGACTCCGGCGTGGTCTCTGAGCTGTTTGATGAACGCAACGAAGCGGTGAAAGCGCTGCTGTCGATGTCTATCCGCGCCGCGAAGAAACAGGGCAAATATGTCGGGATTTGTGGTCAGGGTCCATCCGACCATGAAGACTTTGCCGCGTGGCTGATGGAAGAGGGGATCGATAGTTTGTCTCTGAACCCGGATACCGTCGTGCAAACCTGGCTGAGCCTGGCTGAGCTGAAAAAGTAAATAATTTGCCCGGCGGCGCGACGCTTGCCGGGCGTATTATTTATCACGTATATGAGTAACGTGACAGGCATGACTCTCCCGCAGAGAGGGATGTGCAGGTAAAAACGTTTACGGTTTCCCCCCTAAATTCTTTATGTTCCTCAAACCCGTCCTGGAAAACCACGGATTATCTGCGCTGCTTACCCCCCACAGTTCGCCGAAAAAAACCTAAAAAAAAGCCCATCGTGGGAGATGGGCAAAGACTACACACAGCAATTCGTTGTTTCACTCAGGGGATTTCCATGCTTATAAATCAAGGTGTTGATTTATAACCGTGTCCTAATAGTAGGCATGTGAAGATTTAGCGTCGATCAGATTCGTCTCAATAGTTTAAAAACTATGAAGATTTTGCGCGTTGGATGAAGTGCCAGAGTGCGGAATAGCGGGTCGGACCAGTAAGAGATGATAAAAATGATTAGTCGGACTTAAGTATCAGGCGGGTGACCCCGCCTGCAGATGCATTACGGCTTGTTTTTACCTTCCAGTTCCTCAAGGTCGTGGAGGATCACCTCGGGGTCCGTTCCCGGTGGTGGGATCTCATGAACCCAGGCGGAGAACAGGCGCCAGGTGACGGCCAGCAGCACCGGCCCGATAAAGAGACCGATCATCCCAAAGGCAATCAAACCGCCGATAACGCCGGACAGAATTAAAATCAACGGCAGGTCGGCGCCCATGCGAATCAGCACCGGACGAATGACGTTATCCATCGTGCCGACGACGCAGCTCCACACCAGCAGCACCGTGCCCCAGGTCGTATCACCGCTCCAGTAAAGCCAGATAATACTAGGGACCAGCACCAGCAACGGCCCAAGCTGCACCAGGCAGGTGAGGATCATGATGACGGTTAAAATAGTGGCATACGGCACGCCGGAGATCGCCAGCCCAATCCCGCCCAGCACCGCCTGCACCAGCGCGGTCACGACCACGCCCAGCGCAACCGCGCGAACGGCTTGCGCAGCCAGCAGGACCGCCGCGTCGCCGCGCGATCCGGCAAGACGGGTCGCAAAATGACGAACGCCCAATGCCACCTGTTCGCCGCGCCAGTACAGCAGGGCGCTGAAGAGCAGCATCAAAGTACAGTGCATCATAAAGCGCCCGAGGTGTGCCGCCTGCCCGATAAACCAGGTTGTGGTTGTCCCGACATACGGTCGCACTTTGGTCATAATCGCGCTGCCCCCCATCTCCAGCAGACTGTGCCAGCCGCTATAGAGCTTTGCGCCCACGATCGGAATGCTGTTCAGCCAGGCAAGATCGGGGGCCGTCATCTCTCCGCTGGTGATTGAGCGAATAACCGGTCCACTGGTGTCCACCAGGCTGTTAACCAGCAGCGCAATGGGAATGATAAAGACCAGGAAAAGAAACAGGGTCATGACCAGAACGGCCAGAGAACGCCGGCCGAACAGCAGCTTTTGCAGACGTAATAACAGAGGCCAGGTGGCGACAACGACCGTACCTGCCCACGCAAATCCGAGAACGAATGGGCGCACAATCCATAAACACGCGATGATCATGATGGCTAAGAACAGCACCGACAGCAAAATTTGCGCAACGTCCCTGGGCTGACGAAGATTGACCATAAATGAAATTCACCTTAATTGAATACCAGCCGCGCTGGCAGGAACAGAAAATTGCGTAACTTAATCATTAGTGATTTCTGCCATTTTTGACAGCTAAATTCTGCCCGTAAATCTGCCGGGCGCATAAGAAAAAAATGTGATACAACAATTCAAACACAACGCAAACGATATCCCTCGTCATAATTTACGCTGCAGGTGCGTGGGCTGCGAGCCTTCCTGCAAGCCAAATGATTGAGAGGGCAACAACACTATTTAGGGTCTTCCGTAATGATCCCATTGATTTCTCAGGCACCTGGCGTCGTTCAGCTGGTGCTCAATTATTTGCAAGCACTGGAGCAACAGGGTTTTACAGGTGATACCGCCACTCATTATGCCGACAGGCTGACCATGGCGACCGATAACAGTATCTATCAGTTACTTCCCGATGCCGTTGTTTTTCCTCGTTCTACCGCTGATGTGGCGCTTATTTCTCGTCTGGCGGCGCAGGAGCGTTTTGCTTCTCTGGTTTTCACCCCGCGCGGTGGCGGGACCGGAACCAACGGTCAGGCGCTGAATCAGGGCATCATCATTGATATGTCGCGCTATATGAACCGCATCATTGAGATCAATCCTGAAGAGGGTTGGGTGCGGGTAGAGGCCGGCGTGATCAAAGATCAGCTTAATCAGTTCCTGAAACCTTACGGCTATTTCTTTGCGCCGGAATTATCCACCAGCAACCGTGCCACCATTGGCGGTATGATTAATACCGATGCCTCCGGGCAGGGATCTCTGGTCTACGGCAAAACCTCCGACCACGTGCTCGGCGTTCGCGCTGTGCTGTTAGGCGGCGATATTCTGGATACGCAGGCGATGCCGGTAGCCCTTGCGGAAACGCTGGGCAAAGACAGCACGGCAGTCGGGAGAATCTATCGCAGCGTGCTCGACAGCTGCCGCGATAATCGCCAGCTGATCGTGGATAAATTCCCGAAGCTCAATCGCTTCCTGACCGGCTACGATCTGCGACATGTCTTTAATGACGATCTCAGCGAATTTGATTTAACCCGCATTCTGACCGGTTCGGAAGGCACGCTGGCATTTATCACCGAAGCCCGCCTGGATATCACCCGGCTGCCCAAAGTGCGTCGGCTGGTCAACGTCAAATACCACTCCTTTGATTCCGCGCTGCGCAATGCGCCATTTATGGTGGAGGCGCGCGCGCTGTCGGTGGAAACCGTTGACTCGAAAGTGCTCAACCTCGCGCGCGAAGATATCGTCTGGCATTCAGTCAGCGAGCTGATTACCGATGTGCCTGATAAAGAGATGTTGGGCTTAAATATTGTCGAATTTGCCGGTGACGATGCGGAGCTGATCGAGGGGCAGGTGCAAAACCTGTGTCAGCGCCTGGATGAGCTGATCGCGCAGGGCGAAGGCGGCGTCATTGGCTGGCAGTTGTGCAACGATCTTTCAGGCATTGAACGTATCTACGCGATGCGTAAAAAAGCGGTGGGGTTGCTCGGGAATGCCAAAGGCGCGGCCAAACCGATTCCGTTTGCCGAAGATACCTGCGTGCCGCCGGAGCATCTGGCCGATTACATCGTCGAGTTCCGCGCACTGCTGGATAGCCACGGTCTGAGCTACGGCATGTTTGGCCATGTGGATGCCGGGGTGCTGCATGTGCGCCCGGCGCTGGATATGTGCGATCCGCAGCAGGAGATCCTGATGAAACAGATCTCCGATGAGGTGGTAGCGCTGACGGCGAAATACGGCGGCCTGCTGTGGGGCGAGCACGGGAAAGGCTTCCGCGCGGAATACAGCCCGGCGTTTTTTGGTGAGCAACTGTACGGCGAACTGCGCAAAGTGAAGGCGGCATTTGATCCGCACAACCGTCTCAATCCGGGGAAAATTTGCCCGCCGGCCGGTGTGGATGAGCCGATGATGCAGGTGGACGCCGTCAAGCGCGGCACGTTCGATCGACAAATCCCGATTGCGGTGCGTTCGTCGTGGCGCGGGGCGATGGAGTGTAACGGCAACGGTCTGTGCTTTAACTTTGATGTGAAAAGCCCGATGTGCCCGTCGATGAAAATCACCAGCAACCGCATTCATTCGCCAAAAGGGCGAGCGACGCTGGTGCGTGAGTGGCTGCGTCTGCTGGCCGATCGCGGCGTCGATCCGATTGCGCTTGAAAACCATCTCCCGGAAAAACGCGCCAGCCTGCGCACGCTCATTGAGCGCTCTCGCAACAGCTGGCACGCCCGCAAAGGCGAGTACGATTTTTCACATGAGGTGAAAGAGGCGATGTCCGGCTGTCTGGCCTGTAAAGCCTGCTCGACCCAGTGCCCGATTAAAATCGACGTGCCGGAATTTCGTTCGCGCTTTTTGCAACTCTATCATTCCCGGTATCTGCGGCCCGTGCGCGATCACCTGGTGGCTACCGTGGAAAGCTACGCGCCGCTGATGGCGCGCGCGCCGAAAACGTTCAACTTTTTCATCAATCAGCCGCTGGTGCGCAAACTTTCCGAAAAACATATCGGCATGGTCGATCTGCCGCTGCTTTCCACGCCTTCTCTGCAGCGCCAGCTGGTTGGCCACCGTTCGGCAAATATGACGCTTGAACAGCTGGAAGCTCTGAGCGCCGGGCAAAAAGCTAAAACGGTGCTGGTGGTTCAGGATCCGTTCACCAGTTATTACGATGCGCAGGTGGTCGCTGATTTCGTGCGTCTGGTGGAAAAAGTGGGCTATCAGCCCGTCGTGCTGCCGTTCTCGCCGAACGGCAAGGCGCAGCATATTAAAGGCTTCCTGAGCCGCTTTGCAAAAACCGCGCAGAAAACGTCTGATTTTTTGAACCGTGTGGCGCAGCTCGGTATGCCGATGGTGGGTGTCGATCCGGCCCTGGTGCTGTGTTATCGCGATGAATATAAGCAAACGCTGGGCGACAAACGGGGTGATTTCAGTGTGCTGCTGGTGCACGAATGGCTTCCGGCGGCGCTGGAAAGCGCGGCGGTGAAAGACGTTAGCGGTGAATCGTGGTATCTGTTTGGGCACTGTACGGAAGTCACCGCGCTGCCGGGTGCGCCCGCGCAATGGGCGTCTATTTTTGCCCGCTTCGGCGCCAGGCTTGAGAACGTCAGCGTCGGGTGCTGCGGTATGGCGGGGACCTACGGGCATGAGGTGAAAAATCATGCTAATTCCCTTGGCATTTACGAATTGTCGTGGCATCAGGCGATGCAGCGACTGCCGCGTAACCGTTGCCTCGCGACAGGATACTCCTGCCGCAGTCAGGTTAAACGCGTTGAAGGCAACGGCGTTCGCCATCCATTGCAGGCTCTGCTGGAGATAATGGGATGATCTGGAAACGTACCGTGACGCTACAGGCGTTGAATGCCATGGGCGAAGGCAACATGGTGGGCTTGCTGGATATTCAGTTTACGCGCATTGGCGAAAACGACCTGGAAGCCACCATGCCAGTCGACAGCCGCACTCATCAACCGTTTGGTTTATTGCACGGTGGGGCATCGGTGGTGCTTGCCGAAACGCTGGGCTCCGTGGCGGGATATCTCTGTACCGAAGGCGAACAGAAGGTGGTGGGGCTGGAGGTCAATGCCAACCACATCCGCTCGGTGCGCAGCGGGCGCGTGCGCGGCGTTTGTCGTGCGCTCCACGCCGGTGTGCGCCATCAGGTGTGGCAAATCGACCTTTATGACCAACAGGATCGGCTTTGCTGCTCTTCGCGACTGACTACCGCTGTGGTTTAAATCAGAGTAAACATCCTGCAGGAATTGTTTTTGGTCAAAACCTGACCAGCAAAAAGTGTTATACTGGTCAGGTTTTGTACACAAGAGAGGATATTATGGATACCGAGTTGAACCCCGCCCAACTGGCAATAGAATTTTTACGTCGCGATAAGAGCAACCTGTCTCCGGCGCAGTACCTCAAGAAGCTTAAACAGCTTGAACTGGAGTTTACCGATCTGCTCGCGCTCTCTTCAATGGAGCTCAAAGAAGAGATCTATTTTGCCTGGCGCTTAGGCGTTCACATCCACTGATTTTCTTTTCTGAAGACGATAAAAGGCCGCCTGTGCGGCCTTTTTAACTGTTACACGTTCACCGCATTGATTAACCGGGTTTTCATCGACTGATAGGCTGAAGCGGCATAATCTTCTGCCCAGCGCTGATCGGTAATGGCCTCCAGTTGAACCGCACAATATTTGGTTTCCGGCGTTTTGGACGTCGGGTCGAGGTTATCCTGTGTCAGTTCGTTGCAGGCGCCAATCCACCACTGATAGGTCATATACACCGCGCCGATGTTAATGCGTTCGCTGATACTGGCGCGAGTGATCACTTTTCCGCGACGAGAACGTACCCACACCAGCTGCCCATCGCTGATGCCTGATGCCTGCGCATCCGCCGGATTGATCTGCACACGACCCGGTTCATCGGCCAGGCTTTGCAGCGCAGCGCAGTTGCCGGTCATCGAACGGCAGGAGTAATGCCCGACCTCGCGCACCGTACAGAGAACCAGAGGATAGTCAGCATCCGGCACTTCGGCGGGGGCCCGCCACGGCGCGGCAAACAGCTGGCCTTTACCGTCTGGCGTGTCGAACTGATTATCTTTGTACAGGTAAGGCGTACCGGGGTGATCCAGCGTCGGGCATGGCCACTGAATATGGCCCATCTCGCCCATTTTTTCGTAGGTTACGCCATAAAAGAGCGGGCACAGTTCGCGCATCTCATCCCAGATTTGCTGGTTGGAATCATAGTGCATCGGATAACCCATCGCACTCGAGAGCAGGCTGATAATCTCCCAGTCGCGCTTCACGTTGCCGCTGGCTTCGATAGCTTTGCCGAAGCGCTGGAATCCGCGATCGGCACAGGTAAAGACCCCGCCGTGTTCGCCCCAGGAGGTGGCGGGCAGCAGAACGTCGGCCACTTCGGCGGTTTTGGTCATGAAGATATCCTGTACCACCACGAAGTCGAGGGCATCAAAACCTCTGCGTACGAGGCCGAGATCGGCTTCGGTCTGGAGGGGATCTTCGCCCATGATGTAATACGCTTTGATCTTACCTTCCAGCGCCAGGTGCGGCACTTCGGTGATGCGTGTGCCAACCTGGTCGTCCATGGTGCTGACGTCAATTCCCCAGGCACTGGCGAATTTCTGACGGACCTGTGGGTCGGTCACGTCCTGATAGCCAGGGAACATGTTCGGCAGCACGCCCATATCGCACGCGCCCTGTACGTTATTTTGTCCGCGTACCGGGCCGACGCCGACGGCAGGACGCCCCAGATTCCCGGTAAGTAATGCCAGGCTCGACAGGCCTTTCACCACGTCTACCGCCTGTCCAAACTGGGTGACACCCATACCCCACATCACGGTGGCAGAGGGGGCGGCGGCGAAAGTACGCATCGCCTGGCGAACGTCGCGTGCCGGGATACCGGTCAGATGTTCGACCTTCTCGGGTGCGTAATCTTTGACGATCTGACGATAGGTTTCGAGCCCATTGGTGAAGCGCGCCACGTAGTTTTTATCGTACAACTCCTCTTCCAGCAGCACGTAACCGAACGCATTGACCAGCGCCATATTGCTGCCGTTATTCAGCTGTAAATGTTGATCGGCAATGCGGGCGGTTTCGATGCGGCGCGGATCGCACACGATGATCTTCGCGCCGTTCTGCCGGGCTTTTAGCACCCGTCTTGCCACAATCGGATGCGAATCGGCGCAGTTATAACCAAATACCAGCAGGCATTTTGAGTTCTCGATATCGTTAATGGCGTTACTCATCGCCCCGTTACCCAGCGTCTCCTGCAGCCCGGCGACAGAAGGGCCGTGGCAGACGCGGGCGCAGCAATCCACGTTGTTGGTGTGAAGCACCGCCCGGGCAAATTTTTGCATCACGTAGTTGGTTTCATTACCCGTTCCGCGTGACGATCCGGTCGTCATGATGGAACGCGGCCCGTGTTGATCTTTAATGGCTTTTAGCTTGCTGGCGGTGTAGCGGATAGCCTCTTCCCAGGTGACGGGCGTGAAGGCGTCTCCTTTGTTGTAGCGGATCATCGGTTGGGTGAGGCGAGGGGTAAGCAGACGGGTATCGTTAAGGAAGTCCCAGCCGTAGAAGCCTTTCAGGCATAGCGTGCCCTGGTTGGTGACACCTTCGGCGGCTTCGGCGCGGATGATACGATTATTCTCAACCACGAGATTTAATTTACAGCCTGCTCCACAGTACGGGCAGACGCTTGCGATTTTTTTCATCAATAACAGACCTGTTAAGAAATGAACTGATGCCATTCGGCCATGCCGGAACGCCATCATACGATTCAAGATGTTGAATGAGCGTCATCTGACACAGCGTTAAAGCAGATTCTGTGCCAGAATTTCATTTCTTTGATTTAACAGGGTTTAGTGATTTTTGAGCGCCTGGCTCGACATGACATTCGACAAAAGTGTCGACAAAAGAGAAGGCCGTGAGGGAAGTCATCAGGAAAGGCTCCTGATCCTGACGGCCTTATCGCGGTAAACGTCTTTTTTAAATATCGTCCATGGTGTAGCCAACCACGATTTCCAGCGTCTTGCGGATAATGTCACTTGTCACGACATCATCGGTGGTTTCGAGCGCATTAATCAGCCATAAAATAATCGCTTTGTTCGTCAGATGCCCTTCAGAGGCCATGATACAGCTGACCGCAGCAGCAAAAATGGCAGACTCTTCCGCCAGTTTATCGCCTGCATTACGGAAATATTCGGACAGCGCAGTATCGTGAAAACCGGCATACACATCGGGTTGAACGTGAATATTTTGTCTCATTTATTCTCACCGTAAGAGGTTAAAGATCGATTGCTGTTAATGTATGTTCTTATTCCCGCCGGGTTTGCCACGACCAAACAGCGGGAAAACGTTATCGTTCTGCTCACTTTTTAATCCGTCCAAATCCCTCTGCTGACGCGCTTTCTTACGTTGCGCAAAAGGCGTGCTCCTTGCACTGACTTCGGCAATGATCTCTGCAATCACCGCGCGACGCCGGTCATCCTTTTCACTCGCCTCCATGTCCCGCAATCTGCGCAACAGGGATTGCTTACTGAGCGGGCCATGTTCTTTCAGGAGAGATAAAACGGCCTCTCCGATTAACTCATCTGCTAATTGCTCGTTTTCACTTCTCATAACTGCATCTCTGATTGCCGCTTTGTTACGCAACGAAATGCGGCATTAAGTCAGAACCCCTCGCAAGGGGATCTGCTGAAGATTGCCAGGTCTTGCTGTAGCCTGAAACGTTCCTTCGTCAGAATGGACTTAAAACCCAGGTATCGGTTAAATGGGTTTGCTATTGGATCTCAGCGATCAAATAGCAAACCAATCAGGGTGTGGTAGTGACTCTCTTCTTCCGGACCGGATGCGGTATCAAGACGGCTCAGAAGTTTGGTGCACAGGGTTTTGCGATTTAACGTGCGTCCGTCACTCAGGATCTCCACCACAATTTGTCCAAGCGTTTCTTGCTGGGTTGGAAGCGCGGCTTTGTCGAAGTACTGGACAATTGCATTGGCGCTATCCGGAAGGTAGCTGTTCTGACGCATGTTTCACTCCTGTAAATTTAAGTAGTCAGCTAAGTTATGATTTAAGTTATACGTTTTTTAAAAAGCTGTACATTTCAAATGTACAATATTTGAGATTATTTTTTAACATTAAATGCTATTTGTTTACTTTCAGTGTCTTGCGGAGCTTACGGAAGGGCAGGGAATCCCGATATATTGTACAACATGTTTTTATCGCTCTGTTTCCAGCGCCGGGAGATTCAGTCGGCTAACATTCAGCTAACGCCTTGTGATGTAAATTATTTGTTAATCACTTAGTGTGCTATAACAATGACCTTCCCACCTTGCTCTGCAAGGGTGGCCACTCTGTTTCGACTACCGGAAACACTATGCTCACGACCATCATTTACCGAAGTCATCTGTGCGAAAACGTTCCAGTGAAAGCACTGGAAGAGATGGTAGCGACAGCCAATATCAAAAACAGAGAATCCGACGTCACCGGGATCCTGCTGTTTAATGGGACGCATTTTTTTCAGCTTCTTGAAGGCCCTCTGGAGAGCGTGACGCGAATTTACGCCGACATTTGTGCAGATAAACGCCATTACAATCTGGTTGAACTGCTGTGGGATTACGCGCCGGCAAGACGGTTTGGCAAGGCAGGGATGGAGCTGTTTGATTTAAGAACGTTTGAACGCAGCGAAGTGCTCCAGCAGGTTCTGGATAAAGGCACCACCAAATATCAGCTGACCTATAACGATCGTGCGCTGCAGTTCTTCCGCACGTTTGTTGAGGCCACGGAAAAAGAGAATTACTACGAAATCCCGCCGGGGGATAGCTGGGACTTTATTGCGGATGATAATGCGACACAAAGCCGGGTCATTGCGCTGGACGAAACGGCGGACTGTGGCTTTGCGTTTCAGCCGATTGTCGACCCGCTTGCTCAGGAAGTGGTCTCCTGTGAGGCCCTGATTCGCACCGTAAAAGGAGACTCTCCAAATGCCTGGTTTAGCGGGTTTTCGGGCAATGACCTCTACGAGGCCGATCTCAGAAGCAAGAAAGTCGCCTTTGCGATGGCGGGTGCGCTAGGGCTTGAGGAACACACGTTATCCATCAATCTATGGCCCATGACGCTGGTCAATGTTCCCGGTGCGGTGAGTTTCCTCTTAACGGAGATCGCGGCAAACGGACTGATACCGGAACAAATTATTGTTGAGTTCACCGAGAGCGAAGTGATCTCGCGCTTTGATGAGTTTAAAGACGCCGTCAGGCAGCTGAAAAGCGCCGGGATCAGTGTGGCAATCGATCACTTTGGTGCGGGTTTTGCTGGCCTGCAGCTGTTGGCGCAGTTTCAGCCGGACAGAATCAAGATTAACCGCGACCTCATTGCGGATATCCACCGCAGCGGGCCTCGCCAGGCGATCGTTCATGCCATCATAAAATGCTGTTCTTCGCTGGAAATCCAGGTGTGTGCCGTGGGTGTCGAGAAAGCAGAAGAGTGGATGTGGCTGGAATCAGCCGGTATTTCTCAGTTCCAGGGGCAGCTGTTTGCAGCGCCTTGTTTTAGTGGCATACCTGCCATCGCCTGGCCGGAGAAAAAAGCGGGAATTTAAGCCAGCCTGACGCTTCCATACACCGCGAAAATGCTCAACCGTATTGTACAAGATAAGCCGGGCTGAAAAAATCTTGTACAAAATCGGCTTGTACCCGAATGCTTTCTTAGTTATACAATAAGTTTGTACAATCTGGTAAGGTTGGTCGGGTTTAGTATGGAAGTATTGCGTTTGAGCATGAGGGAGTTAATGGCCTTATATAGTATCGGCGAAGTTGCCGAACGATGTGGAATCAACCCCGTCACACTGCGCGCCTGGCAGCGGCGCTATGGATTGTTAAAGCCGCAGCGCAGTGAAGGGGGGCATCGTCAGTTCGACGAAGAAGATATCCAGCGCATCGAAGAGATAAAACGCCTGATGAAAACCGGTATTTCGGTTGGAAAGGTGAAAGCGTTGCTGGAAGTCGGCAACCGGGTGGTTGACAGCAACTGGGTCTCTCTCCAGGAAGAGATGATGACGGTGTTGCGTTTCGCCAGCCCCGCTAAGCTCCGGCTTAAAATCGCTGAATTCCGCCGCGACCACGTCATCGAAGCCATTATCGACCATATTTTTATTCCCGTTCGCCAGCGTTTAAGCCTGGATCACAACACGGCCCGCCATATGTCCAGCTTACTGGACGGTGTTCTCATTGATTTTTCGGTTTTGATTCTGGCGGACGCGCGTAAGAAACCGGGCAAAGAAGCGTTACTGATTGGCTGGGATACGGACGATCGCACCCGTTTATGGCTGGAAGCCGGGCGACTGGCGCAACATGGATGGCATATTGATGTGCTGGCGGAGCCGATTGACTCGCCTAAGCCAGAACTGTTCCCCGGTCAAAAAGTGTTTGTCTGGACGGGGCATGTGCCCTCAAGACGTCAACAGGAACAGCTTGATCACTGGCGCGAACAAGGATTTTCACTCTCTTTCATTGAAGGCTGACTGAACTGCCGATGAAATGAAGGCCCTTTCGGGCCTCTCTTATTTTCTATTTTCTGCCTACCAGCAAACCGATGATAAGCCCAATCGCACCTGCCGCCATCAACCCGGTCAGCGGGTTATCGCGGACTCTGTCTGATACCTCAGAAGCGACGTCCGAAGCCTGAGCTGCGTATTTTCTTGCCGCACCTTTAATCTGATGTTTAGGTGAATCGACCGCATCGCCAAACTGGGATTGCGCTTCGCCCGCGAACTCATCCGCTTTGTTAAAGACTTTTTTCGCCAGGCGATCGGCTTCATTTTCTGGATCGTGTGATGACATAGTTTTCTCCTTTAGTGTCCCTCCAAGTTTAGTCCCTGATCGCCACCTTGCTCGCATCAATGCACGTTTAGCGGCCTGTTTCAGTCTTATCCTGGACAGTCGTCTGCGCAAAAAATCATAAGCCACTGTTATCAGGGTAATTGATTGATTCCGTAGATTATCTAAAACCGATTAAATAAATAGGTATATCCGATGCATATTTTCCCTTTTAGCCATTAGCGCCTGTTTGTGCGACGAAATACGTTATGCATCAATGTATTAAACTATTTCTACTTAGCCTAATAACCTGCGTGGCAGGGTCTATGCTTAATAAAAGTAGCCAAAAAGGGCGGTTTAGGTGAAAGCCCCTGCTGTCAGGGGGTTGAAGTGATAATCGTTATCACTAACATGGTGTAATGCCCCTGGTGGCTCAATTGATGAGGTGGACCTATGGAATTGCATTCAGAAACCTTTAATCCGGCAGATTTTAGCTGGCGTGGTTTGACGCTGACGCCTGCGGCGGCGGCTCATATCCATGAACTGGTGGCAAAAAAACCGGAAATTGTGGGCTTGCGTTTAGGCGTTAAACAGACGGGTTGCGCCGGTTTTGGCTATGTGCTGGATACGGTCACTGCACCCGAAAACGATGATCTGGTGTTTGAAACCGACGGAGCGAAGCTGTACGTCGCGCTGCAGGCGATGCCGTTTATCGACGGGACGGAAGTCGACTACGTGCGCGAAGGTTTAAACCAGTTATTCAAATTTAATAACCCGAAAGCTCAGAACGAATGTGGCTGCGGCGAAAGCTTTGGGGTATAGGCGGTACTATGTCTCGTAATACTGAAGCAACTGACGATGTAAAAACCTGGGGCGGTGGACACCTCAATTATAAAGAGGGGTTCTTCACCCAGTTAAGCACTGACGAACTGGCGAAAGGCATCAATGAAGATGTCGTCCGGGCGATCTCCGCAAAACGTAACGAACCGGAGTGGATGCTGGAATTTCGTCTGAATGCGTTCCGCGCGTGGCTGGAGATGGAAGAGCCGCACTGGCTGAAGGCGCATTACGAAAAGCTGAACTATCAGGATTACAGCTACTATTCCGCACCCTCCTGCGGCAGCTGTGATGATACCTGCGCCTCGCAGCCTGGCGCAGTACAGCAGACAGGAGAAAACGCTTTCCTGAGCAAAGAGGTTGAAGAGGCCTTCGAGCAGCTGGGTGTGCCCGTGCGCGAGGGGCGTGAAGTGGCCGTCGATGCGATTTTTGACTCCGTTTCCGTGGCAACCACCTATCGTGGAAAACTGGCCGAGCAGGGGATCATCTTCTGTTCGTTTGGTGAAGCCATTCACGACCATCCGGAGCTGGTAAAGAAATACATCGGCACCGTCGTACCGAGTAATGACAACTTTTTTGCGGCGCTGAACGCGGCGGTGGCCTCGGACGGGACCTTTATCTACGTGCCAAAAGGCGTGCGTTGTCCGATGGAATTGTCCACCTATTTCCGCATCAACGCGGAAAAAACCGGTCAGTTCGAACGCACGATTCTGGTGGCCGATGAAGGCAGCTACGTGAGCTACATCGAAGGCTGCTCCGCGCCTGTCCGTGATAGCTATCAGCTGCACGCGGCGGTAGTGGAAGTTATTATCCACAAAGACGCCGAAGTGAAATACTCGACGGTGCAGAACTGGTTCCCGGGCGACGGCAATACCGGCGGCATTCTGAACTTCGTGACCAAGCGCGCGCTGTGCGAAGGTGAAAACAGCAAAATGTCCTGGACCCAGTCGGAGACGGGATCGGCCATCACCTGGAAATACCCAAGCTGCATTTTGCGCGGCGATAACTCCATCGGTGAGTTCTACTCCGTGGCGCTGACCAGCGGCCATCAGCAGGCCGATACCGGCACCAAAATGATCCATATCGGCAAAAACACCAAATCCACGATTATCTCGAAAGGGATCTCCGCCGGGCACAGCCAGAACAGCTATCGTGGTCTGGTGAAAATCATGCCAACCGCGACCAACGCCCGTAACTTCACCCAGTGTGATTCGATGCTGATCGGCACCGACTGCGGCGCGCACACCTTCCCGTACGTGGAATGCCGTAATAACAGCGCTCAGCTTGAACACGAAGCCACCACTTCGCGGATTGGCGAAGACCAGCTGTTCTACTGCCTGCAACGGGGTATCAGCGAAGAAGATGCGATTTCAATGATTGTGAACGGCTTCTGCAAGGACGTGTTCTCTGAACTGCCGCTGGAATTTGCCGTAGAAGCACAAAAACTGTTGGCGATTAGCCTTGAGCACAGCGTCGGTTAAGGAAAAAACATGTTAAGCATTAAAGATTTACAGGTCAGTGTGGAAGATAAAGCGATCCTGCGCGGGCTGAATATTGACGTCCGTCCGGGTGAAGTGCACGCCATCATGGGGCCGAACGGTTCCGGGAAAAGCACGCTTTCGGCGACCCTCGCAGGCCGTGAAGATTATGAAGTGACCGGCGGAACGGTGGAGTTTAAAGGGAAAGACCTGCTGGAACTGTCGCCGGAAGACCGCGCGGGCGAAGGCATTTTTATGGCCTTCCAGTATCCGGTAGAAATCCCTGGCGTCAGTAACCAGTTCTTTTTGCAAACCTCGCTCAATGCGGTGCGTAAATACCGCGGTGAAGAGGAGCTGGATCGTTTTGATTTTCAGGATCTGATGGAAGAGAAAATCAAGCTGCTCAAAATGCCCGAAGATTTGCTGACCCGTTCGGTTAACGTGGGTTTCTCCGGCGGCGAGAAGAAACGTAACGATATCCTGCAAATGGCGGTGCTGGAGCCAGAGCTGTGTATTCTTGATGAAACCGACTCCGGTCTGGATATTGATGCGCTGAAGATTGTCGCTGAAGGGGTTAACTCGCTGCGCGACGGTCAGCGTTCGTTCATTATCGTGACCCACTACCAGCGCATTCTCGACTATATCAAACCGGATTACGTGCATGTGCTGTATCAGGGGCGCATTGTGAAGTCCGGTGATTTTACTCTGGTCAAACAACTGGAGGAGCAGGGCTATGGCTGGCTTACCGAACAGCAGTAACGCGCTGCAACAATGGCATCGTCTGTTTGAGGCGCAGGGTGAAACCCGCTCTGAACAGGCGCAACACCATCTGCAACAGATGCTGCGCCTGGGCTTGCCGACGCGCAAACACGAGAACTGGAAGTACACTCCGCTGGACGGTTTGCTCAATAGCCAGTTTGTCACGCACAGGGCGGAAGTTACGCCGACGCAGCGCGATGCGTTAGCGCTCAACGTTGACGCGGTGCGGCTGGTTTTCGTGGACGGGCAATATCGGCCAGAACTCAGTGAAAGCAGTGAACAGAGCGGGTTTGAGATTGCAATCAATGACCAACGCCAGTCACTGCCAGCCCCTGCGCAGCCGGAAGTGTTCCTGCATCTGACCGAAAGCCTGGCGTCGGGCGTGACGCACATTCGCGTGAAGCGTAACCAGCGTCCCGCAAGACCGTTGTTGCTGTTGCATATTACCCAGGGGCTGGATGGCGAAGAGGTCAACACCGCGCACTATCGTCACCATCTTGAGCTGGAAGAAGGCGCAGAGGTGACGATCATCGAACATTATGTCAGTCTCAATGAGGCGAAACATTTTACCGGTGCGCGCCTGACAATGAACGTGGCGGCGAATGCGCAACTGCATCACATCAAGCTGGCGTTTGAAAACCCGGCCAGCCATCACTTTGCGCATAACGATATTGTGCTGGCGGCCGATGCCGCGGCCTACAGCCACAGTTTCCTGCTCGGATCTGCGGTGCTGCGCCATAACACCAGCACTGAGCTGAACGGAGAAAATACCACGCTGCGTATCAACAGCCTGGCGATGCCGGTGAAGTCAGAAGTATGCGATACGCGGACCTGGCTTGCGCACAACAAAGGGTATTGCAACAGCCGTCAAATGCACAAAGTGATCGCCAACGATAAAGGCCGCGCCGTATTTAACGGGCTGATTAACGTTGCGCAACACGCGATTAAAACCGACGGGCAGATGACCAACAATAATCTGCTGCTGGGGCGTCTGGCTGAGGTCGATACCAAACCGCAGCTCGAAATTTATGCCGATGATGTGAAGTGCAGTCACGGGGCGACGGTCGGTCGTATTGACGATGAACAGATGTTCTATCTGCGCTCGCGCGGCATTGATAAGCAGGCCGCGCAAAAAATGATTATCTACGCTTTTGCGGCCGAACTGACGGAAGCCATCAGCGATGACACATTGAAACAGCAGGTGCTGGCACGCATTGGTCAGCGTTTGCCTGGAGGCGAAGCATGAGTTTTCCGGTGGAGAACGTGCGGGCGGATTTTCCGATCCTGACCCGTGAAGTGAATGGTCTGCCGCTTGCCTATCTCGACAGCGCGGCCAGCGCGCAGAAGCCCAATCAGGTGATTGACGCCGAGGCGGAGTTCTATCGCCATGGTTATGCTGCCGTGCACCGTGGGATTCATACGCTCAGCGCAGAGGCGACGGAGCGTATGGA
Organism: Lelliottia sp. CFBP8978; assembly: GCF_034046055.2. NCBI lineage: Bacteria > Pseudomonadati > Pseudomonadota > Gammaproteobacteria > Enterobacterales > Enterobacteriaceae > Lelliottia > Lelliottia sp. CFBP8978. The sequence continues at coordinate 1,898,197 of NZ_CM188253.1, forward strand.
AAACGTACGCACCCGGATTGCCGCGTTCCTGAATGCCCGCTCTCCCGAAGAGCTGGTGTTTGTGCGCGGCACGACCGAGGGTATTAACCTGGTGGCAAACAGCTGGGGGAATGCGCAGGTTCACGCGGGCGATAACATCGTCATCACTCAGATGGAGCATCACGCCAATATTGTGCCGTGGCAAATGCTTTGCGAGCGCGTGGGCGCACAGCTGCGCGTGATTCCCCTGAATGAGACGGGGACGTTGCAGCTGGAGACGCTGGACTCGCTGCTCGACGAACGCACGCGGCTGGTGGCTATTACCCAGATTTCCAACGTGCTCGGCAGCGAAAATCCGCTGGAAGAGATCATTTCTAAAGCCCATCGGTCCGGTGCGAAAGTGCTGGTGGATGGCGCACAGGCCGTGATGCATCACACCATTGACGTGCAGGCGCTGGACTGTGATTTTTACGTCTTCTCGGGGCATAAACTCTACGGGCCGACCGGGATTGGCGTGCTGTATGTTAAAGAGGATATTTTGCAGGCGATGCCGCCGTGGGAAGGGGGCGGCTCGATGATCGCCACCGTCAGCCTGACGCAAGGCACGACCTATGCCAAAGCGCCGTGGCGCTTTGAAGCCGGCACGCCGAATACCGGCGGGATTATTGGGCTGGGTGCGGCAGTGGAATACGTGACGTCTGTCGGGCTGGATGCGATCGCTGAGTATGAAGGGATGCTGATGCGCTATGCGCTGGCAGAGCTCGCCAGCGTTCCGGATCTTACGCTGTACGGGCCAGAGGATCGCAAAGGGGTTATCGCCTTTAATCTGGGAAAACATCACGCCTATGACGTGGGCAGTTTTCTCGATAACTACGGCGTCGCCGTGCGTACCGGACACCATTGCGCGATGCCGCTGATGGCGTTTTACCAGGTCCCGGCCATGTGCCGCGCGTCGCTGGTGATGTATAACACAACGGAAGAGATTGACAGGCTGGTGACCGGACTGAAACGGATCCACCACCTGCTGGGCTAAGAGAGAGACAAGAGATGGCCGCATTGCCGGACAGAGATAAACTGTTGCGTAACTTTAACCGGTGCGCCAACTGGGAAGAGAAATACCTGTACATCATTGAGCTGGGGCAGCGTCTGCCCGATCTCAGCGAAGAGGCGCACAGCCCGGAAAACACCATTCAGGGCTGCCAGAGCCAGGTGTGGATTGTGATGCGTCAGAATGAGGAGGGAATGATTGAGCTGCAGGGCGACAGCGATGCGGCGATCGTCAAAGGGCTTGTCGCCGTGGTGTTCATTCTTTATCACCAGATGTCTGCCCAGGATATCGTCGCCCTTGACGTGCGCCCGTGGTTTGAACAGATGTCGCTCGCTCAACACTTAACCCCTTCACGCTCCCAGGGGCTGGAAGCGATGATCCGCGCAATCCGCACCAAAGCGTCCAACATTAGCTAAACTATCAAGACAGCATTCATCCTGTTTCGCGAGGTGGTTCCCGCCTCGCTGTTTTTCAGCTTTCTGACGTCCTGTCAGTGAATAAGGAATCTCAGCATGAAGCGCGCGTCTGTCATTACACTCTTACTCATCAGTTGGATCGGTGGCCTTCATTCTGCCCACGCGATGGATTACCCATTGCCGCCAGAAGGCAGTCGCCTTATCGGTCAAAATCAAACTTACGCTATCCAGGAAGGGGACAAAAATTTGCAGGCCATTGCCCGCCGATTTAATACGGCGGCGCAGCTGATCCTCGAAACCAATAATACGATTGCGCCGGTTTATCCTGCGCCGGGCACGGTGATTACTATTCCGTCGCAAATGTTGCTTCCGGATACCCCTCGCGAAGGCATTGTGGTGAATCTGGCTGAGCTGCGGCTCTATTATTTCCCGCCGGGTGAAAATATCGTCCAGGTTTATCCACTCGGTATTGGTCAACTGGGGCTGGAAACGCCGGTCAGCACCACGCGCGTCAGCCAGAAAATCCCCAATCCAACCTGGACGCCGACACCGGGCATCAGGGCGCGTTCTCTGGCACAAGGTATCAAATTGCCGCCTGTGGTCCCGGCAGGGCCTAATAACCCGCTGGGGCGCTTTGCGCTGCGTCTGGGGATAGGGAATGGCGAATACCTTATTCATGGCACCAGCGCGCCGGATAGCGTCGGCTTACGCGTCAGTTCCGGCTGCATGCGGATGAATGCGCCCGATATCAAAGCGTTATTCGAGCAGGCGCGCGTGGGAACGCGGGTACAAATCATTAATGAGCCGGTGAAGTTCTCCGTTGAGCCGGACGGCAAGCGCTATGTCGAGGTTCATCGACCGCTGGCACAGGTTGAAGGCGAGGATCCGCAAATCACCCCCATTATGCATAATGCGGGATTTGCCTCGTTTGTTTCGCTGGACGGGAATGACAAAGTGCTGATTGAAAAGGCGTTGTCGCGCCGTGCGGGCATTCCGGTTGCGGTCTCTGCGGGAAAGGGGATGTCGGTATCGGAAACTCACCCGGTATTGTCGGTGCAGAATAGTTCTGCTGTGACAGCGGTTTCTGAAGGTGAGAAAGCGGTACTGACGCAGTGAGCGCGGCGGGAAGGAAAAACAGGCAAAAAAAATGGCGCACAATGTGCGCCATTTTATTAACAGGTACTATTACTTACGGTATTTAGTAGCCTGGTTGTCCAGACGCTGGTTAGCGCGAGCTGCGTCGTCTTTAGCAGCCTGAACGTCGGAACGGATTGCGTTCACGTCGTTGCTCAGCTGGTCAACTTTAGCGTTCAGAGTCTGAACGTCAGAAGACAGCTGATCGATTTTAGCGTTGCTGGAGCAACCTGCCAGCAGAGTAGAACCCAGGATTACCGCGCCCAGTACCAGTTTAGTACGATTCATTATTAATACCCTCTAGATTGAGTTAATCTCCATGTAGCGTTACAAGTATTACACAAAGTTTTTTAGGTTGAGAATATTTTTTTGATGGGAATGCGCCTATTTTTGATCGTTCGCTCAAAGAAGCATCGAATTTGACCGCTTTTTAAAAAAGCTATGTTAAAAAAGACATTTTTCATCGGATTCCTCTTACATAAATCACGCTTAAATAGAAAAACTCGATTTGCATTTTGAATAAATAGGGTCAATGCCATAAATAAAAAAAGCGCCGCGAGGGCGCTTTTTTACGAAATTAATTCGTTTGAGAATGATTACAGCACGTGAACAGATGCCGTATTGGTCGTTCCGCTTGGTACCAGCGCACCAGAAACCATGACCACAACGTCGCCTTTACGTGCCAGACCGCAATCAACCAGCTGCAGCGCCACTTCTTTACCCAGACGGTAGAAATCATCCGTAGAGGCGATCTCTTTCACCAGGTGTGGAATCACACCTTTGCTCAGAACCAGCTGACGAGCAGTGGTTTCGTTGGTGGTCAGCGCCAGAATGGTCGCGTTCGGGAAGTATTTACGTACGGCTTTAGCGGATTTACCACCTTGAGTCGCGACAACGATCAGTGGAGCATCCAGTTTCTCAGCGGTTTCTACCGCACCACGGCACACGGCTTCGGTGATACGCAGTTTACGGCTGTCGTTGCTGTTATCCAGACGGCTGGTCATCACGCGGTCGGTACGTTCGCAGATGGTCGCCATGATGGTTACGGCTTCTAGCGGGTATTTCCCTTTTGCGGATTCGCCAGACAGCATAACGGCATCTGTACCATCCAGGATGGCGTTCGCTACGTCACCGGCTTCAGCGCGGGTAGGGCGTGGGTTTTTGATCATGGAGTCGAGCATCTGCGTTGCGGTGATAACCACTTTACGCGCACGCACACATTTCTCGATCATCATCTTCTGCGCGAAGATCACTTCTTCAACCGGGATTTCAACGCCCAGATCGCCACGGGCAACCATGATGCCGTCAGACGCTTCGAGGATTTCGTCGAAGTTGTTCAGGCCTTCCTGGTTTTCGATTTTGGAGATGATCTGGATCTTCTCGCCGCCGTGCGCTTTCAGGTGCTCACGGATTTCAGTCACGTCAGAACGCTTACGGATAAAGGAAGCAGCAACAAAATCAACGCCTTGTTCGCAACCGAAGATCAGGTCCTGTTTGTCTTTTTCAGCCAGTGCTGGCAGAGCGATGGAAACGCCTGGCAGGTTAACGCCTTTGTTTTCACCTAGGTCGCCGTTGTTCAGCACTTTACAAACAACGTTTTTGCCTTCAATTGCCGTCACTTCCATGCCGATCAGGCCGTCATCCACCAGAACGGTGTTGCCAACGGACAGGTCGGCGGTGAAACCTTCGTAAGTCACAGCAACGATGTCGCTGTTACCGACAACAGTCTTATCAGTGGTGAAGGTAAAGGTCTGACCCGCTTTCAGGGAGACGTCGTTGCCGCCTTCCAGTTTGATAGTACGGATTTCAGGGCCTTTGGTATCCAGCAGGATAGCGGCTTTTTTACCGGTTTTGCTCATCACGTTGCGCAAGTTCTGGATGCGCTGGCCGTGTTCAGCATAGTCACCGTGGGAGAAGTTCAGACGCATAACGTTCATGCCGGCGTCTAACATTTTGCTCAGCATCTCTTCAGATTCGGTTTTCGGGCCGATGGTGCAAACAATTTTCGTCTTTTTCATGACAGTCTTAGTCTTTTAAGTTGGGAAGGATATGGGAATCTCGCTCCGGGGGCGCACTGCCGCGGAGTCAAACCTGTGTTGCGAAATTTTAAATGACACGCACTAAGGATAGGTGACATCAAATGAGCGTGCAGAAGAAAGTGTGCCTGAGGATCAGCCCAACGAAGGAGAGAAGAAGTTGTACGTTGTTTTTTGTATTCCAAGCGCTGAAACCATTCACCCAGGGATTAGGCGCGTATTATACGCTGATTTTCAGATAAAAGGAAAATGGAAACGGCGTTTCAAAAACATTCTGTGCAGATTCACATAAGATTGTTATCAAGGCGTTAAGGTGAAATGGCATCTTGTTGCGGCAGACACCTCGCCTGCCGCAAATCGCTTAAATTTTCAGCGCTTGCTCAAGATCCGCAATCAGGTCATCGGCGTCCTCTATCCCGACCGACAGGCGGATCAGCTGCGGGACAATGCCGTTGGCCAATCGCTGTTCCAGCGGAATTGAGGCGTGGGTCATGCTGTAAGGCTGGCTGACCAGACTCTCGACGCCGCCCAGGCTTTCGGCCAGCGTAAAAAGCTTCAGCTGACGGATAATCGCTGTCGCCCGTTGCGCATCGCCTTTGACCACCACCGAGATCATGCCGCCGGGAAGGGCCATCTGTGAACGCGCCAGCTGATAATGTGGATGAGACTCCAGCCACGGGAACCAGACTTTCTCCACTTGCGAATGATTTTCCAGCCATTGCGCAATCGCCAGCGCATTCGCGCTATGCTTTTCAACGCGCAGGGCGAGGGTGCGAATACCGCGTAAGGTCAAAAAACTGCTAAACGGATCCAGCACGCCGCCCACGGCATTTTGCAGATAACCCAGCTTATCCGCGAGCTCGCTGTTGCTGCCCACCACCGCCAGCCCGGCAACCACATCGGAATGGCCGTTGAGATATTTGGTCGCAGAATGCACCACTATATCGAAGCCAAACTCCAGCGGGCGGTGGATGACTGGCGAAGCGAAAGTATTGTCCGCCACGCTAATCACGTTGTGTCGGCGCGCAATGTCGGCAATGGCGGCGAGATCGGCCAGTTTCAGCAGGGGATTGGTGGGGGTCTCAACCCAGATCATCCGTGTGTCCGGACGAATAGCCCCTTCCAGCGCGGCCAGATCGCCCGGCTTCACCCAGCTCACCTGCAACCCCGTGCTACGTTTGCGCACGTTTTCAATCAGGCGATACGTGCCGCCGTACACATCGTCGATGGCGACGATATGGCTGTCTTTATCCAGCAGCTCCAGTACGGTAGAGATCGCCGCCAGACCGGAGGCGAACGCATACCCGCGCGTGCCGCTCTCCAGTTCGGCAATTGCCGTTTCCAGCGCGTGCCGGGTAGGATTGCCGCTGCGTGAATATTCGTAGCCGGTATGTTCGCCGGGCGATGGTTGCGCAAACGTCGAGGTGGCGTAAATGGGCGGCATCACCGCGCCGTGCTGATCGTGAAATTCACCGCTGTGAACGCTTAATGTGGCGAGAGTTTTCATCACCTTCTCCTTATTGTTGTAGACGGTTGCGCCAGGCGGTGAGGACATCGCTGCGCGTAATCAGGCCAAGAAAGCGGTCGTTGTCATTTATAACCGCCACCCGACCGCGATCAAAAATCGGTTTCAGCGCACTCTCGCAGGCGTGTTTGTCGAGCACTTCGACGTTACGGGTCATGGCGTGCGTCACTGGCAGGGCGAAGCGTTCACCGTCCCCGGCGATATGGCTGACCAAATCCCACTCATCGACGATGCCCACCACCTGGCCGTTCTCCAGCACCGGTAACTGTGAGATGTCATACAGACGCATACGCGCCAGCACGGTTGCCAGCGTGTCATCCGGGGCGGCGGTAACGGTGGCGCCTTCGTCGTGGCGAAGCGCGATATAATCAGAGAGGTCACCGGTCTGCGGACGGGCAATCAGACCCTGCTGGCGCATCCAGTCATCGTTGAACATTTTCGACAGGTATTTGTTTCCGCTGTCGCAGGCAAAGGTCACCACCCGTTTCGGCGTGGTCTGCGCCTGACAATAGCGCAGCGCCGCCGCCAGCAGCGTACCGCTTGATGAGCCTGCCAGAATGCCTTCGGTTTTCAGTAAATCGCGTGCGGTGGTAAAGGCTTCGCGGTCGGTGATCCGGTACGCCTGCTGTACGCCTTCAATATGGGCCAGCGGGGGGATGAAATCTTCGCCAATCCCTTCAACCAGCCACGATCCCGCATCATGATGACGACCGGATTCCACCTGATCGGCCAGTACCGAGCCAGCCGGGTCAGCCAGAACAAACTCGGTATGAGGCGAATGTTGCGCAAACCACGCCTGCAGGCCGCCCAGCGTGCCGCCTGAACCCACACCGACGACAATGGCGTCAATTTTCCCGTCCAGCTGTTCAAACAGTTCGGGGGCGGTAGAGGTGCTGTGGGCCAGCGGGTTCGCTTCGTTATTGAACTGGTCAATATAAAAGCTGCCTTCAATCTCCTGAGCCAGCCGCTGAGCATAATCCTGGTAATAGGCCGGATGACCTTTATTCACGTCGGAGCGGGTGAGCACCACCTGCGCGCCCAGCGCACGTAGATGGAAAATCTTCTCGCGGCTCATTTTATCCGGCACGACCAGCACCAGGGTGTAACCCTTTTGGGCTGCAATGAGTGCCAGCCCCAGCCCGGTATTGCCCGCAGTGGCTTCAATGATGGTTCCGCCCGGGGCGAGCAGTCCTTTGCGTTCGGCTTCGTTAATCATCGACAGCGCCACGCGGTCTTTAATGGAGCCGCCCGGATTTTGGTTTTCGAGTTTTAAAAACAGTGAGCACGGGCCGGTATCGAGCTTGTGCAGCTGAATCAGCGGCGTGCGGCCAATCAGCTCTGTTACCGAATGATAAATAGTCATGGTTTTTTCCTGCAAAAGGGACATGGCTGGATGATAGGACCATGAAAATTTCTCAATAAAGAACGTTTAACTGCCTTTTAGAACGGAAAGTAATATATCTGCCTGATTCAGCGGTAAGGACTGCAAGCCGTAAAGTGCTCTGGATGTGAGGATGGCTATATAAGGACAAAATGCTGTAAAAATGACCATTTTTAACGCTATGACGTCGTCATATATGCAGCCGACAGATAATCATTGCCGAAAATAAGCTAATCGTCCTGAGGCCTGTTGCGGCGCGATATATTTCTGCGGGTTATAAGAAATTCTATTTTGTTCGTTTAAAACATGATAACGTCTGTTTACTATCGTTTGGACATCCATACTGCTAAACCGCTATATGCGTAACGGATAAAGAAAAAGAATGATTGTTCTCAGGAATATTTCGAAGGTTTTTGACAACGGAAAAGTGAAGTTGACCGCCGTTGATAACGTCAATTTGACGGTTGAGCAGGGGCAGATTTACGGCATTATCGGCTACAGCGGCGCCGGAAAAAGTACGCTCATTCGCCTGCTTAACGGGCTGGAGAAACCCACCGCGGGCAGCGTGACCATTAGCGGTCAGGATATCTCCGCGGCAAAGGGTGAAGACCTTCGCCAGGCGCGTTTGAAAATCAGCATGGTTTTTCAGCACTTTAACCTGCTGTGGTCGCGCACGGTTAATGAAAACATCGCCTTCTCGATGCAGATTGCGGGCGTTCCAAAGAACACAATCAAAGCCCGGGTCGCTGAGCTGGTGGAGCTGGTAGGGCTGACCGGCCGTGAAAATGCGTATCCGTCACAACTGAGTGGCGGACAAAAACAGCGTGTGGGCATTGCCCGTGCGCTGGCCAACAACCCGGACGTTTTGCTGTGCGATGAAGCGACCTCCGCGCTCGACCCGCAGACCACCGATCAGATCCTCGATCTGCTGCTCGACATCAACCGTCGTTTCCGGCTGACCATCGTGCTGATTACCCACGAAATGCACGTGGTGCGCAAAATCTGTGACCGCGTGGCGGTGATGGAAAACGGCAAAGTCGTGGAGGAGGGCGACGTCCTGAGCGTCTTTACCCATCCGCAGCAGCCTATTACGCAGCAGTTTGTGCGTCAGGTCAGTCAGTATACGGAGGAGGAGGCCTTTAATCCGGAGCTGGCAAATGGCCTTGAGGGCACGGTCATCAAGCTGACCTTTACCGGCCACAGCACCCACAAACCGATCGTGGGCGAGCTCACCCTGCGCTACGGCCTGCCGTTTAACATTTTGCACGGCAAGATGACCCAGACCGCGCACGGTGTATTTGGACAATTATGGCTGCACGTCGTGGCCTCGGAAGAACAACTGAACAATATCCTCGCCGACCTGAAGCAAAGCGATATTGAAGGCGAGGTAATTAAACATGGCTGAGAATCTTTTTCCGCATCTGAAATGGGATCAACTGTGGGCCGCAACCCTGGAAACGCTCTATATGACGGCGATTTCCGGCGTGGCAACCTTCGCCCTGGGGATCGTGCTGGGTCTGGCGCTGTTTTTAACGGCCAGAGGCGGACTGTTCCATAACCGCACCGTCTACAGCGCAATCTCGATTGTGGTGAACGTTTTCCGCTCGATTCCATTCATCATTCTGATTGTTTTGCTGATCCCGTTCACCAAAACCATCGTGGGCACCATTTTGGGCGCCAATGCGGCGCTGCCTGCGCTGATTGTCGGCGCCGCACCGTTCTACGCTCGCCTGGTGGAAATTGCCCTGCGTGAGGTGGACAAAGGGGTCATTGAAGCGACGCGCTCAATGGGCGCTCGGCTGAGCACGTTAATTTTTCGGGTATTACTGCCGGAATCATCACCCGCACTGGTATCAGGTATTACGGTGACGCTCATTGCACTGGTCAGCTACAGCGCAATGGCGGGGGTGATTGGCGCAGGAGGTTTGGGAAATCTGGCTTATCTGGAAGGATTCCAGCGCAACCACGGTGATGTCACGCTGGTGGCAACGGTGACGATTTTGATCATCGTTTTCATTATCCAGTTCTGCGGCGACGTCATTACTTCACTGTTAGATAAACGATAAAACACACAGGAAAACACATCATGAAAAAAACACTGACACTGATTGCCGCCGCAACCCTGAGCGCCCTGAGCTTTGCCTCGTGGGCGGATACGCTGACCGTGGGCGCATCTAACACCCCGCACGCCGAAATTCTGGAGCAGGCGAAGCCCATCCTGGCGAAACAGGGTATCGATCTGGAGATCAAACCGTTCCAGGATTATATCCTGCCAAACACCGCGCTGGCTGGCCGTGACATTGATGCCAACTACTTCCAGCACATTCCGTATCTGAACAGCGTGCTGAAAGATCATGCTGGCGACAAAGATTACGATTTTGTCAGTGCCGGCGCGATCCACATCGAGCCAATTGGTATTTACTCTAAAAAATACAAGTCGCTGAAAGATCTGCCGGAAGGCGGCAAAATCATCATGCGTGATGCGGTTTCCGAAGAGGGGCGTATTCTCTCTATCTTCGAAAAAGAGGGCGTGATTAAACTGAAGCCAGGCATCGACAAAGTGACGGCGCGCATCAGCGACATCGTTGAAAACCCGAAAAAACTGCAGTTTACGCCAAACGTAGAAGCCTCTCTGCTGCCGCAGATGTATAACAATGACGAAGGCGCAGCGGTCGTGATTAACGCCAACTACGCTATCGACGCGGGTCTGGACCCGGTTCACGATCCGATTGCCGTTGAAAGCGGTGAGAACAACCCGTATGCCAACATCATCACCGTGCATCGTGGTGACGAGAAGAAAAAAGATATCGTAGCGCTGGTGAGTGTCCTGCATTCAAAAGAGATTCAGGACTGGATCCGCACCAAATATAAAGGCGCGGTTATTCCGGTAAACAACTAATTATTTGACGGCGTAGTGAAAGCCCGGCGAGTGACTCGCCGGGCTTTTTTTGTATACGTTCTGTTAATCATTTAAGCTGCTCCTTTAAGGCAATGGAGTGATGGCAATGGGCAATGTGACCAAAGACGAAGCGCTTTACCAGGAGATGTGCCGGGTGGTGGGGAAAGTGGTGCTTGAAATGCGTGATTTAGGGCAGGAGCCAAAGCATATTGTGATTGCAGGAGTGCTGCGCACCGCACTGGCGAACCAGCGCGTGAAACGCAGCGAACTGACAACAGAAGCCATGGAGACGGTGGTTAAAGCGCTGGCTGGTTAATCCGCCAGCGTTTGGCTATTTGCTCAAGGGAACAGCAAAGAAGGTAGTAGACAACGCCCGTAAAGATAAAGATCGCCGCCGGGTAGATTTGCACCCGGTTATTCACTTGCCCGGCCACGGTGGTCAGCTCCGGGACGTTGACAATAAAGGCCAGCGAGGTGTCTTTCAGCAGACTAATAAAGATGCCCAGCAGAGACGGCAAAATCGTACGCAGTACCTGCGGCAGCAGAATCAGCCACAGCGTCTGCTGCGTACCAAAACCCTGCGTCAGCGCTGCTTCGTACTGACCATGGGGCAAGGCCCGCAAACCAGCCAGCACAGAGTGCATCACGGCGGCAGCGGTGAACCAGGCCAGCGCCAGCGTTACGGTCAGCGCGCCAGGCAGATCGCCACCGGTGATCAGCGGCAACAGATACCACATCCAGAAAATCACAAAGATAAGCGGGATCCCGCGAATCACCTCGGCCCATAAAAACAACATCCTGCGCACGATCCCAGGGAAACGCCATGCCAGACCGGCCAGCACAATCCCCGCCGGTAACGCCAGAGCGGCCGCACCCAGCGCCATCAGCAGCGTCAGCAACACCCCGCCGGGCTGTCCGGCGGACAGACGGCCCCAGAGCAGATAATCAAGATTATCGGTAATAATGGTGAATCCGGCGATCATGCGTTTTCACTCCCTGACGCGACGGGCATCTGAGCCGAGCGTTGAGAACGCCGGGTTGTGGATGGCCCAAGTTTAACCAGCACCAAACCCAGCAGCACGCCGGTCAGCAGATAGAGCACCGTACCGACGGTAAAGGCTTCGAGCGCATGCGCGTTGTAGCTCTCGATTTGTCGCACCTGATACGTCAGTTCGGCAAAACCGATGCCGCTGGCAAGTGAGGAGAGTTTCATCAGATTCAGATACTGGCCGACGACGGGCTGCCAGGCGTTAGCCAGTCCCTGAGGCAGCAAAATGTGACGAAACAGCGTCCACGAGGAAAACCCCTGCGCCAGTACGGCCTGCCGTTGTCCGCCGGAGACAGCCTGCAAACCGGACTCAATCTCTTCAATCAGAAACGCAGAGGTAAACACGCCAAGACCCCAGGCGGAGCATAAGAATTCAGGGGTAAACCACCAGACATTTCCCGGCAGGATGGACCAGCTGTGATCGGCGTTGATCGCATCGCGCACCACGAGCGGAAGCCAGTTCCAGGCGGCGAAGTACCAGAACAAAAGCTGCACCAGCAACGGTGTGTTGCGAAACAGAGAGACCCAGACGGAGACGATCCTGCGGCCAGTTTTTCCTCCGGCCAGGCGCAACAGTAAAAACAGCAGGGCGAAGGCGCTGGCGATGATCATCCCGGCGATGGTCACCCACAGGGTGGTGAGAAAGCCGGATAAGATCCACTGCAAGGGCTGTCCGGTCAGCACGCCTTGCCAGTCGAGCGCGGGCATTACACCGACTCCTGATGAAGGGGATCCAGAACCTTTTGCAGGAAACGCCGGGCGCGCGGATGTTCAGGATGGCGGAAAAACTGTTCCGGTGGCGCGGTTTCCAGAATCTGTCCTCCGTCAATAAACACCACTCTGTCGGCAATCTCGCGGGCAAACTGCATTTCATGCGTCACCACAATCATGGTGATGCCGCTGTGGGCGAGGGCTTTCATCACCTGGAGCACCTCGCCAATCATCTCGGGATCAAGGGCCGAGGTTGGCTCATCAAAGAGGATAATTTGTGGCGACGACGCCAGCGCACGGGCAATCGCTACGCGCTGCTGCTGTCCACCGGAAAGCTCGGCCGGATAGTGGCTGGCTTTCTCCACCATGCCGACTTTTTCCAGTAGCGTCAGGGCGCGCTCCTGCGCCTGCGGCGGCGTCCAGCCGTGGACATGCTCCAGCGCCAGGCTAATGTTCTGGCTGGCAGTGAGATGAGCGTACAGATTAAATTGCTGGAACACGAAGCCCACGCGGCTGCGGAGCTGGCGAAGCGCTGTGCCGGTCAATAAACGGGTGGGTTTATTATCAATCAGGATCTCGCCGCCGTTCAGCGATTCCAGCTGATTGATCAGCCGAATTAAGGTGGATTTACCGGAACCGGACGGCCCCAGAATCGCCACCACTTCGCCCGCGGCGATGCTGAGGTTGATCCCGTCGAGAACCGGCTGATCGCCGTACTGTTTGACCACATCGCGAAATTCGACGCTGGCCTGTTCCAGATGTGAAAAATCCGCGGCACTGGCCGCGGAGCGTGAAAATAGACCTGAGAGCATGTTACTGGGCTTCTATTTTAAAGGCGCGAGGCTGAGGGGACGCGGTTTGCGGGCCGAACCAGACATCATAGATTTTGGCGGCTTGTCCGTTTTTCTCAAGGTTCACCAGCTCATCGTTGACCACTTTGAGCAACGCGGTTTCCCCTTTTTTCACCCCAACGCCGATCTCTTCTTTACTCAGCAGATCCGGCAAAATTTTGAAGTTGGCTTTATCCGGAGCCTGAGCCAGTAAACCCGCCAGAATCGTGCTGTCCTGGGTAATGGCCTGAACGTTACCGTTGCGAAGCGCGGTTAACGCCAGCGGGATATCGTCATAGGAGAGGACGCGGGATTGCGGGAAGCGCTGATGCAGTGCCTGCTCGCCGGTGGTGCCTTTTACCGCGCCGATACGCGCTTTGCTGTAATCATCCAGCTTATCCGCCGATCTCGCCGGGACCAGGAACTGCTGACCGGTGACGAAATAGGGGGTAGAGAAGTCGATAACCTGCGCACGTTCCGGTGTGATGGTGATATCCGCGACGATCAGATCGGCTTTACCGGATTGCAGAAGCGGAATGCGGTTGGCCGGGTTGGTGGCCACCAGCTCCAGCTTAACGCCCAGAGTTTTTGCCAGCGCTTTGGCGAAATCAACGTCATAACCGACGATGTCGTGCGTTTTGGCATCGACAGAGCCAAACGGCGGGTTAGCATCGAAGGTGGCGACCTTTACCACGCCAGCGGCTTTAATGTCGGCCAGTTGGTCAGCCTGAGCCTGAGCGGACAGAAGGCCGCCTGCGGTCAATAAACCGACTGCCATTGCGAGTTGATGATAACGCGTTTTGTGTGTAGCCATAGTTCCCTCAGATATCCATTGTTTTTGTTTTGTCCTGATACGCTCCCATAAGCATTCTGTATCGCCAAATAAGAAATCGTTCTTTGCTATATGCAAAAAGGCATTAGTGAACAGGGTGTTACAGATAAGTGATGGAAAGCCACACATTTGCAGTTTCTGCACATCGTCTGCCGATATTGATATTTCCATCGCCTCGAATTTGCGTGTTTAACTTAGGTCAGACGCAACAGCGAGGAGTCGGAGCCATGCAAAACTGGGTGAATACGTTACGGCGGTTTTTTGTCGCCAAAACAGAGACGGAGAACAGTGCGCAACGTGTTATCGAATCGGTCCTGCCTATTGCCAGTCTGTATGGCGTAGATGTGGCGAACATCGATCCGGAGTGGTTCAATGACAAAACATCACGCTGAACTGCGCCGTACGCGCCTCACATACTGGAACGAACTGTGCTGCCGATACCTGAACGTATCGGCATTTTTTGTTCTTAAACGGGCAACCTGCTAAGGTCAAAGGCAAAGATCACTCCGCCCGAAGACCGAATGAACAGCCAAAAATTGATCCGGCGCACGCTGGTACTGTGGATAATCCTCTGCCTGCTCAGTAGCGTTCTGCTGTACGCTGAACAAATTCGTCGTCAGTTCTGGGAGCGAGACAGAGAGTTCAGCGCGCTGTTTTCCACACTGAGCGCCTTACTGACCCAGAATGAGTCCGTTTTGCCTCTGCTGAACGGCGATGAAGATCTTCCCGCACTGCGTAAAAAATTCCCGCAAATCCTCGCCCTGGAAAAAACCGACGGCCGTGCGCTTGACGCTGCCCGCGTTGAACCCGTCAACGCCAGTCGCTACTGGCTGTACAACCCCTGGCGGCAAATTCGGGTGCTTGTTGATGCCGGCCCGGTGCTAAAAACGGCCCACTCCTTTTCCCATCTGCAAATGAGCCTGTCGGCTATAGGCCCGGAGCCTTCACCGGCGGCGTTCTGGCACTGGCAGCGCACCTTTTCGCAACCCACGCAGCCCTTCACGCTATCCGCAGAGGCGGAACCGCACTGGCTGCAGGTCTCCTGGATCCCGTTCCCGCTGCTGTTCCTCGGATGGGCAGTAGTCATCGGGACGGGGAGCGGTTTGGTCTGGCAGCGTCTGCAGCGGCAAAATGCCGATCGGCGTGCCCGATACTATCAGCACGCCCGCCTCAACACGCTGGGCGAAATCACCGCGGGTATTGTGCATGAGATCAATCAGCCGCTGACGGCGGTACAAACCTGGATCCAGGGCGCGCAACGGCAGCTGGCGCAGGATAATGCGCAGACCGCCTCGCGGGCACTCGATGCCGCCTTGATCCAGACTCAGCGCATTAGTGAGCTATTAACGCGCTTTCGTGAGCATGTGATTCAGGAAAAGGTGACGCTAAGGGCAACCGATTTGGCGCAGTGCTGGCAACAGGTGGGTGAGTTGCTGGAACATGAGCGCAGAGCGGAACACATAACTCTGAGCCATGCCTTTGCCCCGGATGCTTCGAAGGTGTTGGCAGACCGACTGTGGCTTGAGCAGGTGTTGCATAATCTTCTCAGCAATGCGATTCAGGCGCAGCAGGACCATCCCCGCGGCTGGGTGCACATCTCCAGTGAGCGCAAGGGCGATATGACGGCCATCACCGTCGCTGATGGCGGGCCCGGATTCAGCCCTGAGGCATTACAAAATGCGTTTATGCCGTTTTACAGCGGCAGGAAAGAGGGGATTGGTCTCGGAATGACGTTAACGGAATCGCTGATGATTCGCATGAATGGCAGCATTACGCTCGGCAACAGGCCGCAGGGCGGGGCGCAAATCGTTTTGCAGCTGGCAAACGACAAGGAAACGACAGATGGCTAACGTGGTGTATTTAATTGATGACGATGCCTCCATCAGAGAATCAATGGCGTTTCTCCTGTCGGGGATGAACTGGGAGGTCAATGCATTTGCCAGTATTGCGGCTTTTACCGCCCGCTATAACAACTCGCCAGCGCTTGCAGGCTGCCTGCTGCTGGATATGCGCATGCCGGGCAAAGGTGGGTTGACGTGGCTGGAAGAGGGCGCGTGGCCGTGGCCGTTGCTGCCGGTGATGATTATGACCGGCCACGGGACGGTCGATGCCTGTCGACGGGCATTTCATAACGGTGTTTTTGAGTTTTTCACCAAACCGCTGGATGCCGATAAGCTTATTGAAACACTGGCCCGGGCCTTTGAAGAGAGTCAGCGCCGGGCGTTCTGCTGGCAGGAGACCGCGCGGGTTAAAGCGCTGTTTGAACAGCTCACCGCCCGCGAGCATGAGGTGCTGACCGAGCTGATGGAAGGGCGCAGCAATAAAGAAGTGGCGGCGCGAATGAACCTCTCTCCGCGAACGGTGGAAGCGCACCGCGCCGCGGTGTTCGCCAAACTTGGCGTGAGCAGCCTGGTGCAGGCCATCCGCGAATACGACAAATTACAATCCGTATAACTACCAGGTCGGTTGCGTATTCAACCGAATTACGTTTCCTCCTCCGTCCCGTTAGGATCGCATTGTCCCCCTATTCAAGGAATTGCGATGAAAACGTTAATGACGGTAGCCGCGCTGGTGGCAGGAATGATCGGCGCATCCGCACAGGCAGAAACCCTGACGCAGAAAAATATCTCCCTGGCACAGGCCAATGCGCTGGCAAACGCGGCCATTCAGGCCTGCAGCGCTAAAAATTATCAGGTGAGCGTAACGGTAGTGGATCGCGCAGGCGTGGTGAAGGCGGTGCAGCGAACCGATAACGCAGGCCCGCATACGGTGAAAGCCAGCGAAATGAAAGCCTACACGGCGCTCAGCACCAAAAATGCCTCCGGTAAAGTAATGGAAGCCGCGCAAAGCAACGCAGGCGCACAGAATATGCGCGATGTGCCCGGTTTCCTGCTGCTGGCGGGTGGACTGCCGGTAAAAGAGGGCGATGAGGTGATTGGCGCGATTGGCATCGGCGGCGCGCCCGGCGGCCATCTTGATGAAGCCTGTGCTCAGCAGGCGCTGGACAGCGTGAACAAATAAACCCCATAAAAAAAGCACCGAAAATCCGGTGCTTTTTTTAACGTTTTTGAGCGATCAAATCTTGCAGGCGTCGCCGCAGTCATCATCGGCAACCACCGCCTGAGCTTTTTTATCTGCGTCTTCCAGACGTTCAGCATTGCGCTCTTCGGCTTCTTCCAGCCCGTTAAACACCAGATTGTCGAGATCGATTTCCATCATATACCTGCTTAGTTCAGTTTTGCTGTGGGCAGATTATAGGACAAAAATGTCGGCGGAAGTACACCACCGCACGTAACGCCAATCCCTGCCATACTCATTGCTGATAACAGCACGGGAGGGCGAATGATTACACTCTGTAAAACCTGCGGCACATCGTATGACACCGCATCAAGCGCCGTTGAGCGGTGCGCGATTTGCGAAGATGAGCGCCAGTATGTTCCCATCGAGGGGCAGCAGTGGGTGGCGCTCACCAGCGTGGTGAACCACCACAGCAACAAGTGGCAGCAGCATGAACCGGGTCTTTTCAGTATCAAAACGGTGCCCAAATTTGCCATCAACCAACGCGCGTTCCTGCTGACCACCCCGCAGGGCAATGTGTTATGGGATTGCATTGCCAATCTGGATCAGGCGACCCGGGCGCTGATCAACGCACTTGGGGGCATTCAGGCCATTGCGATTTCGCATCCGCATTATTACACCACCATGCAGGACTGGGCGGCAGCATTCGACGCGCCTGTCTATCTTCATGCCAGCGACCGCGAGTGGGTCATGCGCGAGAGCCCGGCTCTCCATTTCTGGGAAGGGGACGCGCTGGATATTCTGCCCGGCGTTCGATTGCTACGCCTGGGAGGTCACTTTGCTGGCGGTACGGTGTTGCACTGGGATAACGGCGACGGCGCGTTGCTCGCTGGCGATATTTTGCAGGTGACTCCCGGCGCCGACCGCGTCTCTTTTATGTGGAGTTACCCGAATATGCTGCCTCTGGCGGGAAAGGTGGTGCAGGCGATCACCGAGCGTCTGAATAACGTGGCTTTCACCCGGCTGTACGGCGCATTCGAAGGGCAAGATATCACGACCAATGCCCATGAGATCGTGATTCAATCAGGGCAAAAATATATTGCTTGTCTGAAGTGAAGAGTGGCAGATAAACTTTAAGAGTGTGATCGCGATCATGCCTAAACTAAAACAGATAAAAGAGACATTGCTATGCAACATATCATTGAAGGTTTTCTCAGCTTTCAAAAAGAGATTTTCCCGCAACGTAAAGAACTCTTCCGCAGTTTAGCGTCCAGCCAGAATCCCAAAGCGCTTTTCATTTCCTGCTCAGACAGCCGTCTGGTCCCCGAACTGGTGACCCAACAGGAACCTGGACAGCTTTTTGTCATTCGTAATGCGGGTAATATCGTCCCGTCCTTCGGCCCCGAGCCGGGTGGCGTCTCCGCGACGATCGAATACGCCGTTGTGGCGCTGGGTGTTACGGATATTGTGATTTGCGGTCACTCCAACTGTGGGGCAATGAAAGCGATTGCCGCTAACCAGAACCTGGAACCGATGCCGGCTGTTTCTCACTGGTTGCGCTATTCCGATGCCGCAAAAGCGGTGGTGGAAAAGAAAACCTGGGACAATGAAACGGACAAGGTGAACGCGATGGTGGAGGAGAACGTGATTGCTCAGTTAAACAATATTAAAACCCATCCGTCGGTGGCGGTGGGTCTGCGTAATAATTCGATTCGCCTGCACGGCTGGGTTTACGATATCGAAAGCGGCGTGATCCGTGCGCTGGATAAAGACACTCACCACTTCGTCTCGCTCTCCGAGAATCCCCAGGTTTACTTCGAGTAACATTCCCGCTCCAGGGCGGATTTTATCCGCCCTGGACGGCCTGATTCAAAGCTCAATAAACGGCAGCTTACGGCGGGAACGTGACGCCGGTTGTTCGATGGCGCTGGCGATGGCCTCTGCGATATCTGCGCAAACGGTCAGCCCCTGAACAAAAGGCTGATCGTGCATCAGCCAGGGCAGCGCACCGAAGGCGATCCTTCCGCGTACGCACTCAGGCTCAAGCAAGGTGTAATCGTCGCCGACGTCCGGGATCTCATCCCCGGTCGTCTCCAGCTGATGGCGCAACGTCGGAAACGGCAGATCTTTTATCTTCAGCGGCTTTTGCCCTCGGGCATCAATAAACACGTCAAACTCGTTGCGGTGATCCTGCGCAGAGATCACGGTGAGATTATCCTGTACGTCCATTTCATACTCGGCGCCTAACGCCAGAATGCTGATTATTCCGGCCTGACGCAGCGCCAGAAGACGACGAACAGACTGCGACGGGATCGCCGCGTAATTATCAATAAACACGCGGGCGAGACCGGCGTTGAATCGCGCTCTGTCCTGTTCGTGCAGGAATGGCACGATCTCCTCCACGACTTCATGCATCCGCAGGATGGTATAGCGCCACGGGACCGTTCGTTTATCGCGTTTATTACGTTCCACTTCATCAAGGTTAGATTCGGCCCAGCTAAACGGGTCGTGCTGGTGACGCGCGGCAAAATAAGCATCGTGGAAACTGTCGACATTTAATGACGCAAGCCCGATGGTGTGGCTCCACTGCGGGTCGGCCTGCGTCAGCTCCTGCACCATTAATCTGAAAATGCGATCGAGCAGCCCGTCTGAGCCGGCGTCGATTTCGGCGTTAACCGCCTTTTCCGTCACCGTGGTTAACGGCTCATAGGGAATAGGGCAGTAAAAATCCGCCTCCGGCAGAATGCCCGAACGAGACATCAGCACTATTTTAAGCGCTTCGCTTGCCTCATCGAGTCTGAACGCGATCCGATCATTTTCTGCCTCCACGAATTCCCCGTGCTGAATGACCACCGCCATGGCGGCGTCGAGACCGCTGAGCGAGGTTCCCATAATGCCCACCCGGCAGGCAGGAATTTTGGCTTCCATCAGACCCGACCAGGGGCTGGGAAAGAAAGATCGCGTGGCGTCTTCATCGTCTGGCCAGACGTGTCCGGTGGCGATCACCGCGAAATCATACTGCTCCGGGCCAGGGCTCTTTTCTGCCCATACCTGGATACCGGCCGATGTTGCCTCAAGATCGGTCACCTGACATGACTCGCGGACATTCACCTCAAAACCGCAGTCTCTGGCCTGGCGGACTAACGTCAGAAACTGATCGCGAAAGTACTCCCCCAGCAGGATACGCGGCAGAAACTGGCGGACGTGCAGTTCGCTCTTTTGCACGCCGTAGCGGGCCAGATGCGCGGTGCTTTGGTTACGCAGCCAGTCGATGTAGGTCAAAAACAGCGGCGGAATTTCGATACTGGCAATATTTGCCAGCATCATGCGCGAGTTTTCTTCATCGCTGTAAGGCATCCCGACCCCGGCTTCATTGGCTTGCTCGTAGACTGTCACCGAATGGGGAGTTTTCTTCTTCAGAAGAGAAAAAAGGGTGTAAATACCCGTTGGCCCGGCACCCACAATTGCAATTTTTTTCATTCGTGTTCACCCGTTGTTGTTTTACCGACTCCATGGAAAAGGGGCCATGCAAGAATAATTGTGGTCGAAAACAGGTAATGAGCAAACAATATCAATGATATTTATGGCGTTCATATTCGCGGGATAACTTATTGATGAAAAAAGAAAAGTAGTTTCAGCGGCGGATTGCATCAGACCGCGTTGAAAATTGTTACTGCGCGGAAATGTTTTGCGCCAGAGGGGCTTTCTCCTGATGACGATATTTCATTGGCAATCGCCACAGTCACGCGGCCTGCGAGTAAAGAGGCGTTAACGAGTCATCAGGTGAAGAGGGATAACCCCGCTTTTCTGGAAATAAATTCTAACATCCTGTTGAGCCTGCCTTATTGTTCAGCCTGATGAGGGGCGTAGCATGTGTGAAATAACAGATTGTTTTCACTCGCTTAAAAGATTTGGTCCGGGATGTATACCTCCATGCCGGCTGCCATTGCCCCTTTAATATCAACAGCACGACCTCAATCCACGGGTCGCCGTGTAGGTTCATGTAAGGATACAAAAAATGAACGACACTCTTACACACCATCTTAAGACGGGCGGAGACCCGCGTACGCTGGCGGATTACGCCAGTCTTCGTGATGAACTGGCAAAACTGACCCACCCGGCCCGCCCGGATGTGCGCTGGGAATATGCAGAAAAGCTGTGTCAGTCACTGTTCGAACAAAACGGCGTGGAGTTGCAGACTGCGGCCTGGTACACCCTGACACGGGTACGCCTCGCGGGATTGCAGGGTCTGAATGAAGGGTTGGCCGTGCTGGAGGCGCTCATTACGCATCAGTGGGGAAACCTCTGGCCCCAACCCGTGCATGCCCGAATGGACATTCTCAGCACGCTCAGCCATCGCTTGCAGCAGGTATTGCGCACCCTGACGTTTCGCTATGCCGATCTCGGTCAGCTTTATCAGGCTGAAAAACATCTCAGCGGGTTGGGTGAGGTGTTACAACGTCTGGAACTGAAACACCTGAGTCAGCTTGATACGCTGCGTAAACAGTTACACAGCAACGCCGTACGGCTGGAAAACAGCGCAGGAGAGAGCGGAGAGGGGCCCGTGATGGCACCAACCGCCAGGCCGCTGTCCGTCGGTGAAAGCGAGATCGCAATCAGCGCGGCGGCGCAGAGCCAGCAATGGGTCTATGTTCCCCGGTCCGAGCCGCAGAGCGAGCTTGCTGCGGTGAAGACGGTAAAACCCTGGAAGCCGTTTGTTGCCGGAATGGTGACGATGTTGGCCGTCGGCGCTGCGTCGCTGTGGGGCTGGCAGCACTGGCACCAGCCCGAGCTTTTGGCGCAGAAGCTGGACGATTCCCTGACATTGCCGGAGCCGCTCTCTGCGGCGCAGATACAGGCGGCAAAAGCCACTTCGCTTCAGCCGGAAGAAGGGCTACGGCGGATCCAGGAACAGCTGTCACGGCTCGGCAATTTGCCGCCGGACTGGACGTTAGACTATGGCAATCAGCTGGTGCAACAGGCGCAGGCGCTGTGGCCTCAGCAGGCGGCCCCGCTTTCGCAGCAGTGGCTCAATCAACTGCACTCGGCAGCGCTCCCGCCAGAGAGCCTGAATGGCTGGCATCAGGGCATGGCGCAGCTCCAGCAGCTCACCGACAGGCTCAACGCGCTGGATGAACGACGCGGCAGTTATATGACCGGCAGCGAGCTCAAAACGATGGTCTTTACGATCGCGCGTTCATTTAACAGCGCGGTGCCGGCAGAAGAGCAGTTGCGCCAGCTGGTGGAGTCTGTCCAGGACAAGCCGCTGAACAGCGCGCAGCAACGTCAGCTGGAGATATCGCTCAATGCGCTGCTCTGTCGATATGCCCTGCTGAAACAGGAGAGTCACAAAGAGAACAACTGATAAGTCATAACGATGCAGGTGTAACGAACAAAGAGGGGGGGCTAAGCGAGAATAATAAATCAGGGAGAAAAAGAGGTGAAACACTGAAATGGTGCGTCCGAGTGGACTCGAACCACCGACCCCCACCATGTCAAGGTGGTGCTCTAACCAACTGAGCTACGGACGCACTGTGCAGATTTTTTTGATGGTGCGTCCGAGTGGACTCGAACCACCGACCCCCACCATGTCAAGGTGGTGCTCTAACCAACTGAGCTACGGACGCATCATGTTGTCTGTGACAACGGGGTCGAATATTAGCGACAGTGACGGGATGAGGCAAGAGGGAAAATGCAATTTTCTTCCGTATTTCACGCGATTGCTTCATTCGCGTGCAAAGTGCGGAGAAAGTAGCCGCCCGGAGACGGCTAGCGGATAATTAACGCGCAGCGCGTTGCAAAATAACCGAGGATGGCTGACGTTGCAGAAAACGCATACGCAGCATCATCAGAATGGCGGCAGAGGTCAAACCGATAATAAAGCCCATCCAGAATCCTGCCGGGCCCATGCGATCGACCACCAGATCCGTCAGTGCCAGAACATAACCCGTCGGCAAACCCAGCACCCAGTAGGCGGTAAAGGTGATAAAGAAGATCGAGCGGGTATCTTTATAGCCTCGCAGGATCCCGCTGCCGATGACCTGAATCGAATCGGAAATCTGGTAAATTGCGGCCAGCAACATCAGCTGCGATGCCAGAGTGATGACTTCTGGGTTGTCGTTATAGAGCAGCGCGATCTGCTCGCGTAAGGCGACGGTGAAAATCGCCGTACAGGCGGCCATACAGACGCCCACGCCCAATCCTGTGCGGGCAGCGGTTTGGGCATCCAGCGTTGAGCCTTGTCCCAGACGAAAACCAACGCGAATGGTCACCGCTGCCGCCAGCGACATCGGCAGAACGAACATCAGCGAGCTAAAGTTCAGGGCAATCTGGTGACCCGCAACGTCAACGATCCCCAGCGGCGACACCAGCAGAGCGACGACTGCAAAAAGAGTGACTTCGAAAAACAGGGCCAGCGCAATGGGCAGTCCCAGCTGTACCAGACGTTTCATAACCGTCATATCGGGTGCAGCAAAACGGCTGTCATTGCGGATGTCCCGCATAGAGCGCGCGCGTTTGATATAAGACACCATGCTGGCAAACATCACCCAATACACGGAAGCCGTTGCGACCCCACAGCCTACGCCGCCAAGCTCCGGCATGCCAAAGTGACCATAGATAAAGATGTAGTTGATCGGGATATTGATCAGGAGACCGATAAAGCCAATCACCATCCCGGGCTTGGTTTTTGCCAGCCCCTCACATTGGTTACGCGCCACCTGGAAGAAAAGATAGCCGGGCGCGCCCCAGAGTAAGGCGCGCAGATAACCGACGGCTTTATCCGCCAGAGCGGGATCGATATTGTGCATAGAACGAATAATGTGGCCGGCATTCCACAGCACAATCATGATGAATATGGAGACAAATCCCGCCAGCCAGAATCCCTGGCGAACCTGATGAGCGATACGTTCGCGTCGGCCTGAGCCATTCAGTTGCGCAATAACGGGAGTTAACGCCAGCAGCAGGCCGTGGCCGAAAAGTATGGCCGGCAGCCAGATCGATGTGCCGATGGCGACGGCTGCCATGTCCGTCGCGCTATAGCCACCGGCCATGACCGTATCGACGAAGCCCATCGAGGTTTGGGCGACCTGCGCGATGATCACCGGTATAGCCAGGGCTAATAACTGACGCGCTTCATTCATGTACTTCTGCACGTGAACACCTTTTTGTTTTGTTGTTATTTGAGAGAATAATAAACCCGCCATCACTGGCAGTAAGAAGAAAATGCAGGGGGAATGCCAGCTATTGTAGCGGGCTTTACCTATTAATCTAGTGAAAAAATCGCCAGAACGGGCGCTTCACTGGCAACCTCTTTTTCCAGCTGTTATTGTGATGCGATTAAAACGGTGTTATCGCCGTTCGGATAAAACAGGAGTGGTAAGTATGTTTACGGGTATTGTGCAGGGCACGGCCAAGCTGGTGTCCATTGATGAAAAACCTAACTTCCGAACCCATGTTGTGGAGCTGCCGGAATATATGCTCGATGGGCTGGAAACCGGTGCATCGGTTGCGCATAACGGCTGCTGTCTGACGGTAACCGAAATTAACGGTAACCGTATTAGCTTCGACCTGATGAAAGAGACCCTGCGTATTACCAATCTGGGCGAACTGGTCGTCGGTGATACGGTTAACGTTGAGCGGGCGGCAAAGTTCAGCGATGAAATTGGCGGGCATTTAATGTCAGGCCACATCATGACAACCGCGGAAATTTCTAAAATCCTGACCTCAGAAAATAACCGTCAAATCTGGTTTAAGGTGCAGGATCCGACATTAATGAAATACATCCTTTATAAAGGATTTATCGGCGTGGATGGAATTAGCCTGACGGTGGGTGAAGTGACCCCAACCCGTTTCTGCGTGCATTTAATTCCGGAAACCTTACAGCGCACGACGCTGGGCAGTAAAAAACTGGGGCATCGCATTAATATTGAAATCGACCCGCAAACCCAGGCAGTTGTGGATACCGTCGAGCGCGTGCTGGCGGCAAAAGAATCGGCGGCGAAATTCGCCTCTGAAGAAGAATAAAAAATACCCCGGCAAGCCGGGGATTTTTTTAGCGAGCGACGCGCAGCCCGTGTTCCACTCCGCGGCTGAAAACGACCTGCCACAGTTGAATATCACGCGCGCGAAAAGCCCCTGCGCAGGCGTTTAGATAATAGCTAAACATTCGTTTGAATCGTTCAGAATAGTTGTCAGCGATTTCCGGCCAGCTGGCCAGGAAGCGGGAGTGCCACGCCATGAGGGTGGTATCGTAATCCGCGCCAAAATTATGCCAGTCTTCCACAATAAAATGCGGCTCGCTGGCCGTCGCAATCTGGCGAACGGAGGGTAAACAGCCATTCGGAAAGATGTATTTGTTTATCCAGGGATCCACACAATGATCTGTTTTTTTGGAACCAATGGTGTGTAGCAGGAAAATACCGTCTGGTTTCAGGTTGCGGTCAGCCACGCTGAAATAGGTATCGTAGTTTTTAGGCCCCACATGCTCGAACATGCCGACAGACACGATCCGGTCGAACTGATCGTTTAAATCGCGATAGTCCTGGAGCAAAATAGTGACATCTAACCCTTCGCAGCGTTCCTGCGCCATTTTTTGTTGCTCGGCAGAAATCGTCACGCCCACCACGCTCACGCCGTAGTTTTTTGCCATGAACCAGGCAAGACCGCCCCAGCCACAGCCAATATCCAGCACGCGCATTCCGGGCTGCAGCTGCAGCTTATCGCAGATCAATCGCAGTTTTGCCTGCTGGGCCTCTTCGAGCGTCGTCGCCTCTTTCCAGTAGGCGCAAGAATATTGCATCAGCGGATCGAGCATACGGCTAAACAGATCGTTGCCCAGGTCGTAGTGCTCTTTGCCGACGATCCATGCCCGTTTTTTACTTTGCAGATTAAACAGGCGAGCAGAGGCGATGCGAAGCGTATCTTTCAGGTGGCGGGGGAGCTGATTTTCCAGTCCGGCGCGGAGAACGCTGTTGAAAAAAAGGTCCAGTCGCTCGCATTCCCACCAGCCATCCATAAAGCTTTCGCCCAGCCCCAGGGACCCTTCCTGTAAAACGCGTTTAAAAAAATCGGGATGTTTGACCTGAATATCAGAGGAGGCAGGTCCGTTAATAGTGATACCTGCCCGGCTCAATAATTCATTAACGATCCGGAACCAGTCATCGTCCCGTACGGTGACTTCTTCTATACACGATGAACTCATAGCTTCTCCATCACCTGTATGTGATCAGAACCTTCAAACAGCGTAGCTGTTTTTTTGGGTTTGTGAGAAATCTCACGGAGTGTCCGTGAGGCTAATATCCGACGTAGAACAGAGGAAGGGAGATAACCCTTGCCGAAAAGCCTTCCATGGTAAAACGGGAGCACTCCGGCTCCCGTTAACACATAATAATTATCGTAATTATCTAAGCCAGTTTCAGTATAGGCGGCATAATTAGGTGATTCAACAGAAAATTGTTAGCAACCTAATCACATGAATTTAATATAATTCAATGCGCGACTATGCCCGGCTCGATTCAGCCTTTGAGCTGTCGTCCGTCAGCGCTTTCGCTGACGCCTGCATGCGATACCCCAGCAGGGCAAGCGCCACGGTAACCAGCATCACGCTGGTGGTGGTCATCAGCGGTGTGGCAATCAGCGCAGAGACAATCAGGCTCGCCAGGAAGCACAGACCCAATTGCAGAGTGTTTTGCAGTGCTGCGGCGCGGCCGGTTGCCTGTGGGAACGGGCGCAGAGCCTGGGCCACCACGATAGGGTAGATAGCACCGTTAGCCACGGCCATCACACAGAACGGGATCAGGATTTCGACCAACGACGCGCCGGGTATAAACCCGACAGCCCATGTGCCGATCACGCTGGCGGCATACAGAACCAGAAGCCAGGGGAGCATCTGGTGACCCTGCCATTTTTGCAGCGCCGCGCGGCAACCATACCCGCCCACCAGGAAAGCAATCGTCTGTGGGACGTAGCTCAGACCAATCACTGCCGGGCTGTAACCCATCTCATGCAGAATGAATGGCGACCCGGTGAGCCAGGCAAAAAAACTGGCAGAACAGGCGGCGTAAATCAGCACATTGCCGCGATAAGCGCGCGAACGCAGAAGCGACAGGAAGGTTACCCGGCTTTCATTATTCTCAGCGGTTTTGGCCGGCGCAGGTTTCAGCGTCAAGGCCGGCAACATTAAGGCCAGCGTAATGATGAACAACGTAGCAAAGATGGCCTGCCAGTCAAAATGCACCAGGATCCAGCTGCCGAGCAGCGGTGCCAGCGCCGGAGAAAGACCCACCAGCGGCATAATGGTGGCAAAAATACGGTTTACCCGTGAGGCCGGATAATAATCCGTGACCAGCGCCTGCCAGGTGACGGCGGCGGCACACACGCCAAAGGCCTGAACAAAACGCAGGACCAGCAGCCAGGTGGCATCGCGCACCCACAGCATCCCGAGGCAACCGGCCGCGAAAATAGCCAGGCCGATCAGTAACACAGGCTTGCGGCCATAGCGGTCAGAAAGTGGTCCCCAGAGCAGCTGGGCGAAGGCAAAGCCGGCCAGAAACACGCTCAGGCTGGCGCTGATGGCTGCAGCAGGCGTCTGGAGATCGGCCTGCATCGCGGCGAACGCGGGCAGATACATATCGGTGGCCAAAAAGCCCAGCACGCTTAAGCCGCCGAGCCAGACCAAAAATCCTTTGTTGGGTTGCATTGTTATATTTTCCTAAGAAGGCAGGTACACACTGGCGCAAAGTGTAGGGAGTGCAATCTGCCTTGTGAAACGCTAATATTTGGCGGTTGCATTCAAAAATTTTGCAGGCAAAAAATGTGGTCTGAATATTCCCTGGAAGTGGTAGATGCGGTCGCTCGCAATGGCAGCTTTAGCGGTGCGGCGCAAGAGCTGCATCGCGTTCCTTCTGCTATCAGCTATACGGTGCGTCAGCTGGAAGAGTGGCTGGCGGTTCCGCTGTTTGAGCGTCGTCACCGCGACGTGGTTCTAACGCCAGCAGGCGCGTGGTTTTTGAAAGAAGGGCGCTCTGTTATCAAAAAAATGATGATCACGCGAGAACAGTGCCAGCAGATTGCCAATGGCTGGCGCGGGCATCTGTCTATTGCGGTTGATAATATCGTTAAACCCGAACGCACCCGGCAGATGATCGTCGACTTCTATCGCCATTTCTCGGACGTAGAACTTCGCGTCTCGCAGGAGGTATTTAATGGCGTGTGGGATGCGCTGTCGGATGGCAGGGTAGAGATGGCGATCGGGGCGACGCAGGCGATCCCGGTGGGTGGGCGCTATGCGTTTCGGGATATGGGCTCATTGAGCTGGACCTGCGTTGTCGCCCGCCATCATCCGCTGGCGGCAATGGACGGCCCGCTGAGCGATGATACGTTGCGCAACTGGCCTTCACTGGTGCTGGAGGATACCTCCCGCTCGCTGCCTAAACGCATTACCTGGCTACTGGATAACCAGCGACGCGTGGTTGCGCCAGACTGGGAGTCCTCGGCAACTTGTCTCTCCGCCGGGCTGTGCGTGGGGATGGTGCCGGTTCACTTCGCTCGCCCTCGCATCGATCGCGGCGAGTGGGTGGCGTTGACGCTGGAAAATCCCTTCCCGGATGCGGCATGCTGTCTGACCTGGCAACAAAACGATATGTCGCCTGCGCTGGCGTGGCTGCTGGATTATCTGGGGGACAGTGAAACGCTGAACAAAGAGTGGCTGAAGGAGCCGGAGTAACCGGCTCCCCTCAGATTAACGGCGATAGTCGCGGAACGGACCATCTGCAACTGAACGGCGTTCGATCAGACGCGGGTGTACTTCAATCGACTGTGATTCTTCACGTTTGCTGACGATGCGGTCCATCAGCATATTAAAGGCTGTTTCACCCAGCGAGTCTTTCGGCTGGTGAATGGTTGTCAGCGCCGGGGTGAAGTAGCGGGCGTTGCGCACGTTATCGTACCCGATCACGGAAATGTCCTGCGGCACGCGCAAACCGAGCTCATCGGCTGCGCAAAGAGCCCCCATCGCCATAATATCACCACCGATAAAGACCGCGGTTGGACGGTGCGACTGGGAGACGATCTGCTGCATCGCGCGATAGCCGGATTCCGGCTCGAAGTCGCCCTGTACAATCCAGTTTTCTGGCACGGTGATCAGCGCTTCTTCCATCGCTTTCATAAAACCAGCAAGACGCCCAGCGCCGGTATTGCGCTCAAGCGGACCCGGGATCACGCCGATTTCACGATGACCGCGCTCAATCAGATAGCGGCCCGCCATGTAGCCGCCTTCAAAGGCGTTGTCGTTGACGGAATCAGTAAAATCAGCGCGGGTATCACCCCAGTCCATCACCACCATCGGAATGTGGCGGTACTCCTCCAGCATGGAAAGTACTGACTCCGGGTATTCAGAACACATCACCAGCAGGCCGTCGACGCGTTTCTGCGCCATCATCGACAGATACGCGCGTTGTTTTTCCTGGCTGTTCCAGGCATTGCCCAGAATCAGGGTATAGCCTTTCTGGAAACAGTTTTTCTCGACCGCTTCGATGATCTCGGCAAAATAGGCCGCTTCGCTACTGGTGGCCAGCAGGCCGATAGATTTGGTGTGGTTGACTTTCAGGCTACGCGCAACGGCACTGGGGGAGTAGTGCAGTTCCTTGATCGCCGCCCACACCGCGTTGCGCGTTTCTTCCGCAACGAAACGGGTTTTGTTAATTACATGTGATACGGTTGTAGTGGAAACGTTTGCGCGTTTCGCCACATCTTTGATTGTTGCCATTACATGTCACTCCAGACCATATCTTAAACTCCTGAAATACTTAAAGGTAAACGTTTGCCTTCTCTCACCCTTATCTCGCAATGTAAATTGCGATACGCCGGGAAAACGACTCAGAACGTCAGGAGGGGGTCAGTGGCCGGTACGCTTATAAATTTAGCGTGGAATTTTGTCTCATCTTGATGAAAAGGGGAAGAGCAAAAACGGTTATCAGCCTAAATCCAGGAAGATTTTTGGGGTAAACTGTGTAAAAATGAGCAAGCTCACTATTCGTGGGGAGATTAAAAGGAGAAAAATTGATGAGTACCGATCTTAAGTTTTCGCTGACGACAACTATTATTGTTCTGGCTCTGATTGTCGCTGCGGGTCTGACCGCTGCACTGCACTGATTTAAACGGGGGAGAGACTCTCCCTCGTTCTCCTCTCTGATTGTTACCCTTATTGCAAAAATCTTTTGCTGATTTGTTAACTTCTCATTTTTTGTGATTGATGTCATGCTTTTGACTTCTTAGTTCTGTGTCGCGTAATGACACGGCATCCGGAGTTGAACAATGAAAATCAATTTTCCTCTGCTGGCCCTGGCGATTGGCGCTTTTGGGATTGGCACCACCGAGTTTTCCCCAATGGGGCTGTTGCCGGTTATTGCCAGAGGGGTAGACGTCTCTATTCCGGCGGCGGGTATGCTGATCAGCGCCTACGCCATTGGCGTGATGATTGGTGCGCCTCTGATGACGCTGCTGCTGTCTCATCGCGCACGCCGCAATGCCCTTATTTTCCTGATGGCGATTTTTACGCTGGGCAACGTGCTCTCGGCGATGGCTCCTGATTACACCACGCTGCTGCTGTCACGCATTCTGACCAGCCTGAACCACGGCGCGTTCTTTGGCCTCGGCTCGGTGGTGGCTGCAAGCGTGGTGCCAAAACACAAACAGGCCAGCGCGGTTGCCACCATGTTTATGGGGCTGACCATTGCCAATATTGGCGGTGTTCCGGCGGCGACCTGGCTGGGCGAGGTCATTGGCTGGCGGATGTCGTTCCTCGCTACGGCGCTGTTAGGTGTCGTTGCGATGGTGGCATTGTTCTTCTCGCTGCCAAAAGGAGAAGCGGGCGAGCGGCCTGATGTCCGTAAAGAGTTGTCGGTGCTGGTTCGTCCGCAGGTGCTGTCGGCTCTGCTCACGACGGTATTAGGCGCAGGCGCAATGTTCACGCTCTATACCTATATTTCCCCGGTTCTGCATGATATTACGCACGCCACTCCGATCTTTGTGACGGCCATGCTGGTGCTGATTGGCGTAGGTTTCTCCATTGGCAACTATCTGGGCGGCAAGCTGGCGGATCGTTCGGTCAGCGGTACGCTGAAAGGCTTTTTAACGCTGCTGATCGTTATCATGGTGGCGATTCCCTGGTTGGCGCGCAACGAGTTTGGGGCGGCTATTGCTATGGTGGTGTGGGGCGCGGCAACTTTTGCGGTTGTTCCGCCGCTGCAGATGCGTGTGATGCGCGTTGCCCACGAAGCACCGGGGCTTTCGTCATCCGTCAATATCGGGGCGTTTAATCTGGGTAATGCGCTGGGGGCGGCAGCGGGCGGTGCGGTGATCTCCGGCGGCCTGGGATACAGCTTTGTTCCGGTGATGGGGGCGATCATTGCGGCGCTGGGTCTGCTACTGGTGCTGGTGTCGGGCCGTAAACAGCCGGAACCGGTAAGCGCGACAGAGTCATGAAAAAACGCAGAAGGGGAGCCCCTTCTGCGTGTCTCTTATGATGCGAAGTTCTTCGCAACAAATTGCCAGTTAACCAGCGCCCAGAAATGCTCAAGGTAGTTCGGGCGCGCGTTACGGTAATCAATGTAGTAGGCATGTTCCCACACATCGACGGTCATCAGCGGCGTGGCGCTGGTGGTCAGTGGTGTGCCCGCGTTTGAGGTAGAGACGATAGCCAGTTTGCCGTCGGCCTCTTTCACCAGCCAGGTCCAGCCAGAACCAAAGTTCTTGATCGCGGCGTCAGTAAACTTCGCTTTAAAATCTGCAAAGCTACCGAAAGCGGCAGTGATTGCTGATGCCAGCTCACCCTTTGGTTCTCCGCCTGCATTTGGTGCCAGGCAGTGCCAGTAAAACGTGTGGTTCCATACCTGAGCGGCATTGTTGAAAACGCCACCCTCAGAGCTACGCACGATCTCTTCGAGGGATTGGCCTTCGAAAGCGGTGCCTTTCACCAGATTGTTCAGGTTGGTGACGTAGGTCTGGTGATGTTTGCCGTAATGGTATTCCAGGGTTTCCGCAGAAATGTGCGGCGCCAGGGCGTCTTTTGCATACGGTAGTGCAGGTAATTCGAACGACATTGCTTCTCTCCTTATTATATTTTACGCATTAATAACCATATTAAATGCAGGGATAGAGTAGCAGATCGAAAGGGTAGACAAAAGAGGCGCTTACCCTGCCAGTTATCTGACAGGGCAGGGATTAACGGATGGTTTTCGGCGTCATAACGCGGCGAGCGCCGACGTAGTGGCGAACCCAATAGTCTTCGCTGAGGGAGGTGATCTGGATATCCTGGCCGCTACGTGGGGACTGAATAAACTTCCCGTTACCCACATAAACGCCCACGTGATCGGCGGTTCCACGACCTTGCGTACGGAAGAAGACCAGATCGCCGCTTTCCAGCGCTCCGCGTTCAACAGAAGCTGCATCGCGCAGGTGGTACATTTCATTTGCGGTACGAGGAATGCGGAATTTCACCAGGTCTTTATAGGCGTAATAGACCAGACCGCTGCAATCGAAACCGGTGCGTGGCGAAGTGCCGCCCCAGTGATAGGGTTTGCCAATCTGGCCCATCAATTTATTCATCGCGGTTTTCTGCGCTTTCTGAACGCGAACTTTATGCACCTCAGACAGCTTCGCGGTTTTGCTCACATTCACGCAGCTCTTTTTATATCCTTTACGCGCAGTGCATTTTTGAGTCACCAGAGTGGAGGCAGTGCGGCTGACTTTGCGGGATGATTTCGGAGTGGTTTTGCTGGCGGTGAGTTGTTTCTTGTGAGTCGTTGTTTTTTTCTTTTCGTTTTTACTGGTGGTTTTTTTCTTACGTTCTGTGGTTTTTGCCAGATGCGATTTTTGCACAGCAGAGTGCCGCGCCTGCTCGGAGGCGTTAGCCGCTGGCATAAAAGCAAGTGTTGTAAACAGTAAAGCACAGAGCGTGATCGAAATTTTTGTTATCCGCGCCACTGAGCAGTCCCCTGAAATTGTGCAGGCCATCAATAATACCCGCGTATGATTTACAAAGCCTGTCGATTCTAATCTAAAAAAACATAAAAAGTTAATAGACTTTTTGAATCTAAAATTGTGTTTCGTTAACGAGTGCAAATATTTTCATCATCCTGAAATGCTTTTGTTCACACTCTGAGCAAGACCACAGACGAGAGTGGTTAAACGACATTCCAGATGCAACTTCAGCAGACAACCGTTAAGATATATATACGTGACGAAAATGTTATTTTCCGATATCAGTCAGACCCGCTACAATGACAGGCGATTGCCGTAACAGAAGTTAAAGGAAGCAAAACATGAGCACGACTATTGAAAAAATTCAGCACCAGATTGCTGAAAACCCGATTCTGCTGTACATGAAAGGTTCGCCGAAGCTGCCAAGCTGTGGTTTCTCTGCGCAGGCTGTTCAGGCCCTTTCTGCCTGTGGTGAGCGTTTTGCTTACGTTGATATTCTGCAAAACGCAGACATCCGTGCGGAACTGCCGAAATACGCTAACTGGCCGACTTTCCCGCAGCTGTGGGTGGATGGCGAACTGGTTGGCGGTTGCGACATTCTGATCGAAATGTACCAGCGTGGCGAACTGCAGCAGCTGATTAAAGAGACGGCTGCTAAGTATAAAACTGAAGAGCCAGACGCAGAGTAATTCGCTGCGACCGGCCATAAAAAAGCGACCAACCGGTCGCTTTTTTTATTCCTCGCTGTCGCCCGTGGGCAGCGGCCAGCCGCCCAGTCGTTTCCAGCGGTTTACGATCTCGCAGAATAATTCAGCAGTGCGTTCGGTGTCGTACAGCGCCGAGTGCGCCTGCGTGCCGTCGAAATCAATCCCCGCAGTGATGCAGGCTTTAGACAACACGGTTTGACCCAGCGCCAGTCCGCTCAGCGCTGCGGTATCGAAAGTCACAAACGGGTGGAACGGGTTGCGTTTGAGCGATCCACGCTCTGCTGCGGCCATCATAAAGCTGTGATCGAAGGTGGCATTGTGGGCCACCATAATGGCGCGATTGCAGTTGCTGTCTTTCATCCCTTTGCGCACCATTTTGAAAATGGCGTGCAAGGCATCATATTCACTGACCGCACCGCGCAGCGGGTTGGTCGGGTCGATGCCATTAAAGGCCAACGCTTCGGGCTGAAGGTTTGCGCCTTCAAAGGGTTCAACATGGAAATGCAGCGTGGTGTCCGGTGTAAGCCAGCCCTGTTCATCCATTTTCAGCGTGATGGCTGCAATCTCAAGCAGCGCATCGGTTTTAGCGTTAAATCCGGCTGTTTCAACGTCAATGACAACAGGATAAAAACCACGAAAACGGTCGCACAGACCGGTAAGTTGAGCATTATCGGACATCAGGGTCTCTTACAAGGGGAAAAAAGCAGTGCGTATTATGGCAAATTTTGTGAGGGGATGCAGTAAAACAACGGGCGCATAATGCGCCCGGAGGGATCAGTTACCCAGACCGCGACCGGCGTCTTTGGCTTCAATCAGTTCGATTTTGTAGCCGTCTGGATCTTCAACAAAGGCAATGACCGTGCTACCACCTTTAACCGGACCCGCTTCGCGCGTCACGTTACCGCCATTGCGACGAATACGCTCGCATGCTTCGGCTGCGTTATCCACTTCCAGCGCGATATGACCGTACGCGGTGCCCAGCTCATAGCTATCGACATCCCAGTTGTAGGTCAATTCAATGACCGCTTCATCACTTTCCGGACCATAGCCCACGAATGCCAGTGAATATTTGTACTCAGGGTTTTCACTGGTGCGCAGCAGTTGCATGCCCAGGACGTTAGTGTAGAACGCGATAGAACGTTGCAGGTCGCCAACGCGCAGCATGGTGTGAAGTAGGCGCATAATTTCCTCTTAACCAACTCAATGGCTTATCTTTTTGAACAGAAACGATGTTTTAGTATAGCGGCGAATTGTCGCCGCTATCAATGGACAATAGAGGGATTACAGAGAAGGGTAGTCGGTGTAGCCTTCAGCGCCGCCGCCGTAGAAGCTCTCTGGACGCTGCGGGTTCAGCTCTGCTTTACGTTCAAGACGAGCCACCAGATCCGGGTTTGCAATGTAGTCACGACCAAATGCAACTGCGTCGATCAGACCTTTGTTAATCAGATCTTCCGCTTTTTCTGGCGTATACGCGCCAGCACCAATGATGACGCCATGGAAACGCGCACGAACTTTTTCACGGAAGGCATCGGAATACGGCTCGCCGCCCGCCCAGTCCGGCTCGGACATGTGCAGATACGCGATACCGCGTTTCGCCAGCTCTTCAATCAGATACAGCGCATCGGCTTCTTCGTTTGGCCCGTTGTCTACGTTCTGGAATGTTCCCACCGGAGAGACACGGATACCGATACGATCCGGGCTCCACTCCTGGCAAACGGCGTCAACCACTTCCAGCACCAGACGCGCGCGATTCTCAACGCTGCCGCCGTACTGATCGGTACGATGGTTGGAAGACGGGGAGAGGAACTGGTGCAACAGATAACCGTGTGCGGAGTGCAGTTCAACCAGATCGAAGCCAGCTTCACGGGCATTGGCTACCGCCTGGCGGAAATCATTGACGATCCCGGGGATTTCACTGAGTTCCAGCGCGCGTGGCATGGAAGTATCCACGCGGACAGGATGGCCGTTCTCATCACGAAGAGAGGTACGGGTTCCGGCACTCAGCGCAGAAGCAGAAACCGGTGCCTGACCACCAGGCTGAATGCTGTTGTGGGAGATACGGCCGGTGTGCCACAGTTGCACCGCAATGCGGCCATCTTCAGCGTGAACGCCTGCGGTGATCTTTTTCCATGCGGCGATCTGCTCCGGGCTGTGCAAGCCGGGTGCGCCGGCATAGCCTTTGGCCTGGGCAGAAATCTGGGTGGCTTCAGAAATGATCAGACCGGAGCTTGCACGCTGGCGGTAATATTCACCCATCAGAGGTGTAGGGATATCACCCGGCTCAATGCTGCGCAGGCGGGTGAGGGGGGCCATCAACACGCGATTTGGCGCAGTGACCGCACCCACTTTCAAAGGGGTAAATAATTTTTCTGCTGACATAGTGGCTCCTGAGTAGACCGGTCGTCTAGTGTTTAGATAAATAAAAACGCCTGTTAAACGCCAGGCGTTGTGATGCTGTTTTCCACATGGGCCAGAGCGCTTTCAAGCGGGACGGCACTGCGGGAGATCTTGGCCTGCAGGTTGGCGCCTAACCACAGCGCGTAAAGTACCTGAGCCTGGGTCAATGGATGCCCGGCAAAGTTCAGCGATTTTTCCTCGCGACCCTTTTCCAGCGCCTGGGCCAGTAACGCAATCACACCACTGGCACCTTTATCCATTGCCGTGCGCATATCTTCAGAGAGATCGCACACTTCGGCAGACAATTTTACCGTCAGGCAACCGCTGATAATGCCCTGCTGGCAAAACTGCGTCAGCGTTTGCTGATAGTAGTTAAGAACACGGTCCCGATAGCTTCCTTCGCCACTGGCGAAGTGAATGGCAAGCCGCTCGTGATAACTGGCATAGTGCCTTTCCAGCATCGCAACGCCAAACGCTTCTTTGGAGCGAAAGTAGTGATAAAACGAACCTTTGGGAACCTCAGCGGTTTTAAGCAACTCGCTGAGGCCCATGCCGGTGAAACCGCGATGCATACAAAGACGCTCGCCGGTTGCCAGTAAATGTTCGCGGGTATCGTGTTCAGTATTTCTGTTCATCCGCGCACTGTACTAGACCATTCGGTCTAGTGCAAGCGTCAGGTTGTGCGACAGGAGGTCAAAATGTCCATCTGCGGCTGATAAACCGATGATTTGACGTTCATCATGCCCAGCACCGTGGAGAATAAATTGTCCTGCGAAACCGCCGTGTCGGATGCTTGCTTACGCAAACAAGGCTCATTGATGCGGTAGTTTTTAACGTAATCGGGCGATAACCAGAACATAAACGGAATATGGGTCTGCTGTTCAGGCGCCAGCAGATACGGGGTCCCATGAAGATACAGCCCGTTTTCCCCCAGGGACTCCCCGTGATCGGAAAGGTAAATCAGCGCGGTGTTCATCGTCGCCTGACGGGTTTTCAGGGCATCAATAGTCCGACTGACCACGCTGTCCGTATAGAGGATGGTGTTGTCATACGTGTTCATCAAGGCCTGATGGTCGCAGTCCTGGATCTGATTGGTATCGCAGGTTGGTGTAAATTTCCGGAAGGCCTGCGGGTAGCGTTGGTAGTAGGCCGGACCGTGGCTCCCCATCAGATGAATCACCAGCACGGAATCCTGCTTCAGGCCGTCCAGTACGTTATCCAGGCGGTTAAGATTCACATCGTCTATACAGGATTTATCCTTGCAGAACTGATCCAGTTTCCACTGCGTCATATCGGTATGAGGTATGCGATTGCACGCCCCTTTACAGCCGCCGTCGTTTTCGCGCCACAGCAGATTAACACCCGCATGCGCCAGCACATCGAGCAGACCCTCCTGGTGACGGGCTAAATCGGCATCGTATTTTTTGCGCGGCATACCGGAGAACATGCACGGTACGGAAACAGCCGTTTCGGTGCCGCAGGAAGAAGCCTGCGGGAAGTTAATCATGTCTTCTTTTTTCAGTTGCGGATTGGTGTCGCGCCCGTATCCATTCAGGGAATAATTCTGCGCCCGGGATGCTTCGCCAATCACCAGAACCAGCACGGTCTTTTTCTGCTGAGCGAGGATCACCGGGCCTTTATGCGCATCCTCACCAAGACGTACCAGCGTTTGATCGCCGGCAAACCAGCGATTCTTGCTGTATTTCACTACGGCACTGATGTAGTTGGCGGGCGTGACCATTTTGACGATGGTTTTATTGTTGCGAAACAGCGAGGCATAATCTTTATAGAACAGGGACGCCACCAGAATAATCACCACCAGCGCACCAAGAATGGCCGCTACGCGCATCAGCAGGGTGTACCACCATTTTCCTGAACGCACATGAATAAACAGCAGAACAATAGACGGGATCAGGCCAGCAATCCCGATCCACAGCAGCATCTGCGGCGTGACCAGCGCGGTGGCTTCCTGAGAGTTAGTCTCAAAGACATTCTCCATCATGTTCTGGTCGATGACAGCGCCGTAGGTAAACATAAAGTAGGTTGCCGCGGCACATCCCAGCGTTAACAGGATCAGCAGGGGTTTACGAATTAAAGGAATATTGAGCAGGCTGAAAACAATCACCCAGCCACAAAACAGCACCAGCGGAATGGAGGCGGCGAACAGCAAGTCGTGCAGATGTTCTGGGGAGATAATCTCCCAGCTACGACGGATAAAAAGCGCGTTGAGGGCGGTGAAGAACAACGCGCATCCAAGAGTAAATTTAATATCGTTACATTGTAACTTTTTCACAGGCCACATCATAAAAAACCATTCGTTTTGTAATGAGGCGAGTATAGGGAGGGAAGATTAGTGAAACCTTAATGCGATATTTCTGCTTGAAAGCCCTTGCAGACGGCACGTTTAGCGTCTTCACTGTAGGTGATAATCGGTTTCAGGAGGTGCGTGTGGCAGAGCAACTGGAGTTTTTCCCCATCCAGAGCCCGTGCCGGGGAATTTGTCAGTCAGATGAACGCGGGTTTTGCCGGGGCTGTATGCGCAGTCGCGATGAGCGTTTTAACTGGCAAAAAATGAGTGATGTGCAAAAGCAGGACGTTATACGCCTGTGCCGGCAGCGTTTATTGCGCAAATTACGCGCAAACAAACCCTCTGAAAACGAAGAACCCCAGCAACCTTCACTTTTTTAGCGGCGTAACTGCGTATACTCATGACATTACTTCCTTGAGGAAATTGTTATGGTTCAGCGTATTGCCCTTGCACCACAGGGCCCTGAGTTTTCGCGTTTTGTGATGGGTTACTGGCGTCTGATGGACTGGAATATGTTCCCCCGCCAGTTGGTCAGTTTCATTGAAGAACACCTTGATCTCGGTATCACCACCGTTGACCATGCCGATATCTACGGCGGTTACCTGTGCGAAGCCGCCTTTGGCGAGGCGATGAAACTCGCGCCAGCGCTGCGCGATCGCCTGGAGATTGTCACCAAATGCGGTATCGCCACCACCGCGCGCGAAGAAAATGTCCTGGGTCACTACATTACCGACAGCGATCATATTATTAAAAGCGCCGAGCAGTCGCTGGTCAATCTGGCCACTGATCGCCTGGATTTGCTGCTGATCCATCGTCCCGATCCCCTGATGAATGCAGACGACGTTGCAGAAGCGTTTCTGAATCTGCATCAGAGCGGTAAGGTGCGCCACTTTGGGGTATCAAACTTTACCCCGGCCCAGTTTGCGCTTCTGCAGTCTCGCCTGCCGTTCACGCTGGCAACCAATCAGGTTGAAATCTCTCCGGTGCATCAGCCGCTGTTGCTGGACGGGACGCTCGACCAACTGCAGCAGCTGCGTATCCGTCCGATGGCCTGGTCTTGCCTGGGCGGCGGACGTCTGTTCAACGATGAGGCTTTCCAGCCGCTGCGCAACGAGCTTGAGACTGTCGCTCGCGAACTGAATGCAGAGAGCATTGAACAGGTGGTTTACGCCTGGATCCTGCGTTTACCGTCGCAACCGCTGCCGATTATCGGCTCCGGTAAAATTGAGCGCGTGCGTTCGGCGATTGCCGCCGAAGAGTTACAAATGACGCGCCAGCAATGGTTCCGTATTCGTAAAGCTGCGCTGGGTTACGACGTGCCATAATCGCGTATTCAGACGACTTTCCGGTTAAATCATGGCCCCTGGTATAAGCTTAAGGGGCAAATGATAACCCGTGGAGGTCATATGAAGCGTTTTGCTCTGGCAATGATCGCGCTGGCGGTTTGCGCAGGTGCGCAGGCAGCCAGCGATGAAGTTGAAATGAACCTTGTCACCCCTCAGGGGATCGGCCAGTCGATTGGGACAGTAAAAATTACTGAAACTGACAAGGGCCTGGAGTTTTCCCCCAGCCTCAAAGCTCTCCCGCCTGGTGAACATGGCTTCCATGTTCATGCTAAAGGCAGTTGCCAACCCGCGATGAAAGAAGGCAAAGCCTCCGCTGCAGAGGCGGCTGGAGGCCATTTTGATCCTCATCAGACCGGGAAACATGAAGGGCCCGACGGGATGGGGCATACAGGCGATCTCCCGGTTCTGGTCGTGAACAATGACGGCAAAGCCACGGAGTCGGTTATCGCTCCGGGGCTGAAAAAACTGGATGAGATTAAGGGTAAAGCGCTGATGGTCCATGTGGGTGGCGATAACATGTCCGATCAGCCTAAACCGCTGGGTGGCGGCGGGGCACGTTACGCCTGCGGGGTGATTTGATCGCTGATCGTGCCGGGCGGTGGCGCTTGTTCAAGCTGAGAAAGTGAGCAGTGCAAGCGCCAGATCAGAGAGGCCAAATCGCGCGCTGCCGGAAGATGGTGGTGCGCGAGGGTATCGCAAATCCGCTGTAACTCCACAAGAGTTAACGCAAGCGAGCGTTGTTGAACCCCGCGGTCGCTCATCACATCCCGCAGCAGGGAAATACAGACATCACGCACCTGAGAAAGCGGGTCGGAGCGAGTTTCCCAGCCGCGCAGTTGCCACACCACATGCGAGCAGTTAAGTAGCACTACGCCCCAGCGCAACAACCATCGGCGCGACAACTCATCCTGACTGTTATTCAACTGGCTGACGTGATGGTAAACCAGCGACTCGTATTCACTTTCCCGAAGCTGAGGCCTGCGGCTAAGCTGATCGACAAATCCGCGACGTAACTCGCGAATGTGGCGACGGCTTTTGCGGGCATCTGAGCCGGGTCTGAGTACCGCAAACGCCAGCCATGCCAGCCCCACACCTAAAATTTTCGCCAGATTATCATTCAGAAAATCGGCGTAATCATAAACCGGCGGATTGGTGACCGAGATAAACGAACCCATAAAAACAATCAGTTGCCCCCAGAGCCCGGCGAGCTTTGGCATTTGCAATTTGAGAAGTTGCATCGTGGTGAGCAAAGGGAACAGGAACAGCAGGAATTGCCACAGATCGGTTATCTGCACCATCAGACCAAATTTCACCGCAAAACTGAACAGCGACAACAGCACCAGCGTGCGCAGCAGCAGCGTGAGCGAGTTAAACGGCGAGGCGACAACGGAATAGAGCACGCAGCTGATTGCCGCCAGCGTCAACGCGGCGCTGCCCGATTCCCACTGGGTGGTAATACTCCAGGCACCCACCAGCGTCAGGGCGCAAAAGGTACGAAAACCGCTCCATGCCGCTTCCATATTGTCGGTGTGCCTTGCCAGCGCGGGGCTGCCCGGAACGGCGAACTCAGTGATCGGCGTAGCGTTTTCGATCGCCTGAATCCAGCGGCTGCTGCGCAGATATAAGCGACAGAAATACTGCAATCGTTGCCAGAAGGCGCGGTGGCGATAATCGTTGTCGTCGGTGGGGGCGAGCGGGGCAATGATCCGTGCTATCTGATAGAAATCAGCCTGCGGGTGAGCCAGCGCGGCCAGCATCTTTTCAATAATTTCACGGGTATTTGCCGGCGGATCAGGCCAGTTGAGCAGCATTCTGCGCAGGCTGGAGATCGCGCTGGTCATTCTGAGCTGCTGATGAAGCAGATAATTCAGCAGCGTATTTTGCCGACGAAAGCGGTAATGGCTCCAGAAAGCCTGGATGCGCAGCAGGTTCATGGTCAGGATCTGGCCAATCACCTTTTCATGGGCAAGACGCATCGCATCGTTGGTGTCAGGTTGCCAGAGTAAACTGGCATGTTCCAGCAGACGCGTATGCATGGTTTTTAATGCCGAAATCAGCGTTGTCCCGTCGGAAGTGCTTGGCAGGATCATCATCATGACCCCGCCGCAGAGAATACCGATGATCACTTCACACACGCGGGCCTGAGCGATATCCCACAGTTCCGTGGTATCGAGAACATTCACCACCGGAAACGCAATGATCGCGGCGGTGTATCCCGCCAGCTGGAAGGCGTAGGCCACGTTGTTGGTAAAATGGGCGCAGGCCCAGGTACAAAAGCCCAGCCATGCCGCCATGCTGAATAAAAAGAGCCACGGATCGTTGAGCGTATGCCCGGCAATGATCAGCGCCGCCGTTGCTCCCAGCAGACTGCCGGCGACGCGCCCGAGACTTTTACTGATCACCCCGCCAACGGTGGGAAAACTCACCACCGCCGCAGAGGTCATCGCCCAGTAGGGTTCATCCAGATTCAGATAATAGGCGACGGTGAGGGCCAGGCACATGGCGATACCGTTGCGCAAAGCGTAACGCCACTGAGGCGCAGTGGCTTTGAACCACGGCATCTTTCGCCATGAATAAGAAGAGAGGTCCATCAATGTGTTCCGATGGACACGGTACAGGTTGTCCCGGAGACCAGGGTGATCCCTTCAGGCACGTTGTCGAACTCCACGCGAACCGGAACGCGCTGAGCCAGACGCACCCACGGCACATTGGGTTTGATATCGGGAACCAGCCCTGAATCGGTCTCCACACTTTGATCGTAGATCGCCCGACCAATACTGGCTACGTGACCCTGTAACGTTTTCGAGCCACTGTACAATGTGATTTGCGCCGGTGCGCCCTGCTGGATATGGCGAAGTTTGGTCTCTTCAAAATAACCGACGACATAGAATGAGTGGCTATCCACCAGCGCAAAAACCGGTTGCCCCTGCGTGGCGTAGTCGCCCACCCGGGTTGAAAGATTGGTCACCCACCCGTCAACCGGTGCTTTGACGACGGTTTGCGTCAGCTGCCACTGAGCCTGTTTAAGCGTGGCTTCAGCCACGTCGACGCTGGCCTGCATCGCTTTAACGTTGATATTGGCGGTGTCCAGATCCTCTGCGGAGATGTAGTTTTGCGACAGATGGCGGCGGCGATTGGCTTCGTTGTTAGCTTTAGCCAGATCGGACTGCGCTTTTGCCAGCTGAGCCTGCGCGTTTAGCATCGCGATATGAAACGGCGTCTCATCAATGCGGAATAAAACCTCTCCCTCTTTAACAAACTGATTATCCTTAATTAACAGGGTAGTGATACTGCCTGAGACCTGCGGGGTAATGCTGACCTGCTCGGCGCGGACCTTGCCATCCCGGGTCCACGGCGATTGCATATAAAAATTCCACAGCCACCATCCGGCAATCAGCGCCAGGGCCAACACCATCAGAGTGGAAAAGTATTTAAGCGTTTTCAACGTATTCACCACGCAATCAGCAAAGTAAGGCCAAGACAAACAGAGAGGGCAAACAGCGAAAGATCCATCAGCATGGGATGCCAGATTTCGCCGGAATACATCCAGTCACGAAGCAGTCGATGCGCGATAAGCCAGATCAAAAAACCCAGCATCACCGCTTTGAACAACGGAGGAAAATAGACAGACGCACCGACGATCAGGTCCTGAAGGGGTAACCCCGCGGAGCTAAATGAGAACTTCACGAGCAGAGATCCTTTGCAGTGGAGAATGAGCCTCAGCGGCCTGGGTTAGCACGAACGCGTGCTTTGAGTAAGTGTAAAACAAATGTCTAAAACGGATGAATGAAGTATTGCATTTGTTTTGGCAATATAAATGCTGCACACTATTCTAAAATCAGTATAATAACTTAGCAAGCTAATTATAAGGAGATGAAATTGGAATCGCCATTAGGTTCTGATCTGGCCAGGTTGGTACGCATCTGGCGTGCTCTGATTGACCATCGCCTGAAACCTCTGGAATTGACACAGACGCATTGGGTTACGCTGCATAACATTCATCAGCTACCGCCCGAGCAGTCGCAAATTCAACTGGCCAAAGCGATCGGC
Organism: Lelliottia sp. CFBP8978; assembly: GCF_034046055.2. NCBI lineage: Bacteria > Pseudomonadati > Pseudomonadota > Gammaproteobacteria > Enterobacterales > Enterobacteriaceae > Lelliottia > Lelliottia sp. CFBP8978. The sequence continues at coordinate 1,941,843 of NZ_CM188253.1, forward strand.
ATTGAGCAGCCGTCTCTGGTGCGCACACTCGATCAACTGGAGGACAAGGGGCTGATATCCCGGCAAACCTGCGCCAGCGATCGCCGTGCCAAACGTATTAAACTCACTGAAAAAGCGGCGCCTATCATCACTGAGATGGAAACCGTGATCAGTAAAACGCGAGGTGAGATCCTTTCGGGTATTTCACCAGCGGAGCTGGAACAGCTCATTGATTTGATCGCTCGCCTTGAGCAAAACATCCATGAGTTGCAATCCCGCGACTAACCACGAAAAAGCCTTGCATCGCAAGGCTTTATTTTCCGATCCCCTTCGCTCTACAGATAGACCACCACCCGGTTTCGTCCCGTCTCTTTCGCCTGATACATCGCTTTAATTGATGCGCATATAGCAAACCAAATCACTGATGACAACCGTAAAAGATTTTGCGAAGGCGAGGTGTAGACCGAATAACATTTTGAAAAGACGGGGGATAGTAAACGTCTGACTGGCAATACAAACTGAAGAGATCGCACAAAAAAAATTAATGAATTGCTGCGTCCTGGCATCAAAAAAACGTGGCTCGTGCGAGCCACGTCATGAAACATTAACGCGGTGAAACAGTGACCTGGCTACCGTTGCTTGCCAGCACAACGCGTTGACCACTGGCAAACTGAGTTTTGCCTTGTTTCTGAACGACCATGATGGTGTTGCCGTCGTCTTTACGGATCTCCAGTTCAACACCCTGGGTTTTGTTCATTGAACCCTGAACGCCCTGGCCTGCGACGCCACCGGCAACCGCACCTGCCGCTGTTGCCAGAGAACGACCGGTACCACCGCCTACGGTATTCCCGAGGAATCCGCCCAGCACAGCACCGCCGATTGCGCCAATCACGTTGTTGTCATCGCCACCCTGAATCTGAACCGGGCGTACGTTAACAACAGTACCGTAAGTCACGTTTTGAACTTGTTTAGCTTCGGAAGCGGTGTAAACGTCGCCAGAAAGGGAGTCGTTATTCACGCAGCCTGCCAAAGTGAAACCAATCAGCGAAACGCCCAGTACACGTAAAATCATTTGAATCTCCTGTTCACACTTAACGCTCGGTCTGAGCATCCGTATGCCTAAATTATATGGCATCGGGAGCCATAGATCATATGTTTGCACTAACAATAGGAAAATTGTACTTGAATTTGACTTAACGAGACATAAACAAAGGGAGACACTTTGTTTCAGGTCTGACATTGGTAAAAATTATTACCCCGTCATAGCAATGCCCCCGCGTTTATGGTGGAGTGTGGCCCTAAGCCCTCGCAACCTAAGGAAAGCGCATGAAATCGGGTCGCTATATCGGTGTGATGTCTGGCACCAGTCTTGACGGAGTGGATGTTGTTCTTGCCGCCATTGATGAAAACATGGTGGCGCAGCAGGCAAGCCTGAGCTGGCCGATTCCGGTTGAACTCAAGGAAGCGATTTTGAGCATCTGCCAGGGACAACAGCTGACGCTGTCGCAGCTTGGTCAACTGGATGTCAGGCTGGGTTCGCTGTTTGCCGATGCGGTGCTGGCGCTTATGCATCAGGAGAATCTGCATCCGCAGGATATTGTCGCCATTGGCTGTCACGGACAAACCGTCTGGCACGAACCCGTAGGTGATGCGCCGCATACCATGCAAATCGGCGACAATAATCAGATAGTGGCAAAAACGGGCGTCACCGTCGTTGGCGATTTCCGCCGTCGCGATATGGCGCTCGGTGGGCAGGGCGCACCGCTGGTTCCGGCTTTTCATGAGGCTCTGCTCGCGCACCCGGTAGAGCGCCGGATGGTGTTGAACATCGGAGGGATCGCGAATCTGTCGTTGTTGATCCCGGGCAAACCTGTGCGGGGTTACGATACCGGGCCAGGTAATATGCTAATGGATGCCTGGATCTGGCGTCAACGCGGCAAAGCTTACGATAAAGATGCGCAATGGGCTTGCGAAGGGAAAGTCATTCTTCCGTTACTGCAAGCGCTGTTAAGCGACCCCTATTTTGCCGCACCGGCCCCCAAAAGCACCGGCAGGGAATATTTCAACTATGGCTGGCTTGAACGGCATCTGGCACATTTCCCGGGACTGGCTCCTCAGGATGTGCAGGCGACGCTGGTGGAATTAACGGCGATCTCTGTCTCTGAACAGGTGCTGTTGAGTGGCGGCTGTGAGCGACTGCTGGTGTGCGGTGGCGGAAGCCGAAACCCGCTGGTGATGGCGCGTCTCGCCGGACTGCTGCCGGGAACTGAGGTGACAACCACGGATGCGGCGGGGATCAGCGGCGATGATATGGAAGCGCTGGCTTTCGCCTGGCTTGCCTGGCGTACGGTTGCGGGATTACCGGGTAATCTGCCGTCGGTCACCGGCGCGCGTGAAGCCAGCGTATTAGGGGCCATTTTTCCCGCCAACCCACGTCATAATCAGAGTTAACTGAATTCTCAGCAACGCCCGTAGCCGTTAGAATCCAAAGCAATACAGGAGGGTAATTTTACCCTCCATGACCAGGATCGTCTTCGGAACAGGCTTATGAAAAAATGTCTTCTTGCTTTTGCCCCTCTCTTACTGGCGGGTTGTAGCTATTACAACCAGTTTGTTGAACGTATGCACACGGATACGCTGGAATATCGCTGCGACGAAAAACCGTTAACCGTCAACATTAACAACCCGCGTCAGGAAGCCAGCTTTGTCTATGACAATCAGTTACAAACCCTTAAGCAAGGGTTGTCTGCGTCGGGTGCGCGTTATACGGATGGTATTTATGTCTTTTGGTCAAAAGGCGATAGCGCGACCGTCTACAAGCGCGACCGCGTGGTGCTGAATAACTGCGAGCTGCAAAATCCGAAGCGTTGAGATTTTCCCAGGGGCGGCGCACAATAGCGCCACCCACTCTTAATCTCAGCTAACGCCATGTCAGATAACGATGAATTGCAGCAAATTGCGCATCTGCGCCGTGAGTACACCAAAGGCGGCCTTCGTCGCCAGGATCTTCCTGCTGAACCTCTGGCGCTGTTTGAGCGCTGGTTAAAGCAAGCCTGCGAAGCCAAACTTGCCGACCCCACGGCAATGGTCGTGGCGACCGTCGATGAAAACGGCCAACCCTATCAGCGTATTGTGTTGCTGAAACACTACGACGAAAAAGGGCTGGTGTTTTATACCAATCTCGGCAGCCGTAAAGCGCATCACCTCGAGAATAACCCTCGTATCAGCCTGCTGTTTCCCTGGCATATGCTGGAGCGTCAGGTGATGGTGACCGGGAAAGCAGAACGTCTTTCAACGCTGGAAGTCGTCAAATATTTCCACAGCCGTCCGCGCGACAGTCAAATTGGTGCCTGGGTGTCCAAACAGTCAAGCCGTATCTCTGCGCGCGGCGTTCTGGAGAGTAAATTCCTCGAGCTGAAGCAAAAATTCCAGCAGGGCGAGGTGCCACTGCCCAGTTTCTGGGGCGGCTACCGCATTAACATCGAGTCGATGGAGTTCTGGCAGGGCGGTGAACATCGCCTGCATGACCGGTTTTTATACCAGCGCGAACAGGACGCATGGAAAATCGACAGGCTGGCTCCTTAATCCCCGAAATTTGTTGTGTTAAGCGCTAGCGCTGGATGGGCTAGCGCTTTATTCTATGTACCTTTCGCGTTAGGCGGATAGTCGTGTACCGACAGAGGTGCAGTCGTTTATACATGGAGAATTTGATGGCAAGCAGTAACTTGATTAAACAATTGCAAGAGCGGGGCCTGGTGGCCCAGGTGACGGACGAAGAAGCGTTAGCAGAGCGACTGGCGCAAGGCCCGATCGCGCTCTATTGCGGCTTCGATCCCACCGCTGACAGCTTGCATTTGGGGCATCTTGTTCCTTTGTTATGCCTGAAACGCTTCCAGCAGATGGGGCATAAGCCCGTTGCGCTGGTGGGTGGTGCTACCGGTCTGATTGGTGACCCGAGCTTTAAAGCCGCCGAGCGTAAGCTGAATACGGAAGATACCGTGCAGGAGTGGGTGGACAAAATTCGCAACCAGGTTGCGCCGTTCCTCGACTTCGACTGTGGCGAAAATTCTGCCATTGCTGCGAATAACTACGACTGGTTTGGTGGCATGAACGTGCTGACCTTCCTGCGTGATATCGGCAAGCACTTCTCCGTAAATCAGATGATCAACAAAGAAGCGGTGAAGCAGCGTCTGAACCGTGACGATCAGGGCATCTCCTTTACCGAATTCTCCTACAACCTGCTGCAGGGCTATGACTTTGCCTGCCTGAACAAGCTGCACGGTGTTGCGCTGCAGATTGGCGGTTCCGACCAGTGGGGCAACATTACCTCTGGTATCGACCTGACCCGTCGTCTGCATCAGAATCAGGTGTTCGGTCTAACCGTTCCACTGATCACCAAAGCTGACGGGACGAAGTTTGGTAAAACCGAAGGCGGTGCAGTCTGGTTGGATCCGAAGAAAACCAGTCCGTACAAATTCTACCAGTTCTGGATCAATACCGCGGATGCTGACGTTTATCGCTTCCTGAAATTCTTCACCTTTATGGATATTGCAGAGATCAACGCTCTGGAAGAAGAAGATAAGAACAGCGGTAAAGCGCCACGTGCCCAGTATGTGCTGGCCGATCAGGTTACCAGCCTGGTGCATGGTGAAGAGGGGCTGGCGGCGGCAAAACGTATCACCGCGAGTCTGTTCAACGGAACCCTGAGCGATCTGAGCGAAGCAGATTTCGAACAGCTGGCACAGGATGGCGTCCCGATGGTTGAGATGGAAAAGGGTGCCGATCTGATGCAAGCGCTGGTGGATTCTGAGCTGCAGCCGTCACGCGGTCAGGCGCGTAAGACCATCGCCTCCAACGCGATCACCATTAACGGTGAAAAGCAGGCCGATCCGGAATATACCTTCGTAGACAGCGATCGCCTGTTTGGCCGATACACGCTGCTGCGTCGCGGTAAAAAGAACTACTGTCTGGTTTGCTGGAAGTAATCATCAGCATATAAGGGGCGTGGGAAACCACGCCCTTTTACTTTTTCAGGGTTGTGGTAAGAACATGAATAACATCCTCGCCATTCAGTCCCACGTTGTTTTTGGACATGCTGGCAATAGCGCTGCGGAGTTCCCGATGCGCCGTCTCGGGGCCAACGTCTGGCCACTTAATACCGTCCAGTTCTCTAACCATACGCAATACGGTAAATGGACCGGCTGTGTGATGCCGCCAGCCCATTTAACGGAGATTGTACAGGGGATTGCGGAGATAGATCAGTTGAAGCGCTGTGATGCCGTGTTGAGCGGTTATTTGGGTTCGGCTGAACAGGGTGAACACATACTCGGCATCGTTCGACAGGTTAAAGCAGCCAATCCGTCGGCGAAATATTTTTGCGATCCCGTGATGGGACACCCCGAAAAAGGATGCATTGTGGCGCCGGGCGTGGCGGAGTTTCACGTGCGCCATGCGATGCCTGCCAGCGATATCATCGCCCCTAATTTGATCGAACTGGAAATTCTCTGCCAGCATCCGGTAAACAGCGTTGCGGAGGCGGTAAGCGCTTCACGCGAGCTGATCGCACAAGGGCCAGAGATTGTATTGGTTAAACATCTGGCGCGCGCAGGATTGAGTCAGGACCGTTTTGAGATGCTACTGGTCACTCAGGACGAGGCGTGGCATATCAGCCGTCCGCTGGTGGACTTTGGTATGCGTCAGCCGGTGGGCGTTGGGGATGTGACCAGCGGGCTGCTGCTGGTGAAACTCCTGCAGGGGGCCACTCTGCGCGACGCGCTGGAGCATGTCACTGCGGCGGTATATGAGATAATGATCGCGACTAAAAAGCTGTACGAGTACGAATTGCAGGTGGTCGCCGCGCAGGATCGTATTGCACAACCCGAGCACTACTTTAGCGCCACGCAGTTGTAGAGTCGTTAAAGCCGGGCAGGGGATAGCCACTACCCGGCACACTTCGTTTAAATCAATTCAACCCTTCAGCTTTCAGCGCTGCCGCAACGGCCGGGCGTGCAGCCACGCGATCCATATAAGCATCAATGTGGTTTAACCCTTCCAGGTTCAGCTTCACGGCGCGCGCCCAGCGTAAGACCGTAAACAGATAGGCATCAGCAATGGTAAAGCGTTGGCCGCTAATCCATTGGCCGTCTTTCAGCGACTCATTAATGTACTGCAGTTTTTTCTCCAGTAGAGCGCGAACGGTGGGTTTGTACTCTTCAGGAGTATCCGGGCGAAACAGCGGCGTAAACCCTTTGTGCAACTCGGTGCCGATGTAGTTCAGCCATTCCAGCGTCTTATAACGAGCTATTCCCCCGGTGGGTGCCAGCAGCTGGCGATCGGGCACGGTATCCGCCAGGAACTGCATAATCGCCACCCCTTCGGTGAGCAATGTGCCATCGTCTAATAGCAGAGCCGGAACCTGTCCTTTTGGATTGATTGCGAGAAAGTCTTCGCCATTCTCCAGACGCTTTTTCATCAGGTCTACGCTGTCCAGCGTAAAGTCTTTGCCGCTCTCACGCAGGATAATGTGGGAGGCAAGAGAGCAGGCGCCTGGTTTATAGAACAGTTTCATCGGTAACTCCTTTTTGCTGAGGTTGTGATTATGTTAGTGCCAGCGAGGATAAAAAAAAAGCCGCTAACGCACAGTTAGCGGCTTCTCTTCAGTCGTTTCCCGATGACATTCAGGCGGTAGCGGTGTCCGCTTCCTTAGCCGTTTTGTCGTCGTCCTGAGTCATACGGTTCAGTTTTGGTGCAGTCAGCAGCATCAGCACGGCGATAACCGCAGTGGCAATACCGATTTGCATAAAGACGCGACCGTAAACTTCCAGTGAAACCAGAGGATCAGTCACGTTTTCCGGGACCGCCATCAGGTTAGCAATCTTACCTGCAATCAGCGCTGCGCCAGCGGTTGTCAGGAACCAGCTACCCATGATGAAGCCCATCAGACGCTGCGGCACCAGCTGTGCCACCATCGCCAGGCCCAGACCGGAGATCATCAGTTCACCGATAGACTGCAGCGCGTAGCTCAGGATCAGCCAGTTTACAGAAACGATACCGGCATCAGTGGCAAATTTGGTCCCCAGCGGCAGCACGAGGAACGCACCTGAACACAGCACCATCCCGATAGCGAACTTATGCGGCATCGGCAGACGGTCGCCCATCTTGTTATAGATAGCGGCGAGAATCGGGCTACCAATCATGATCCAGAACGGGTTCAGGGCCTGATACTGTTCCGGCTCGAACGCGATACCCAGAATAGAGTGCTCAACGTTACGAATCGCGAAGAAGTTCAGCGAGGTCGGCATCTGGCTGTACAGGACGAAGAACACAATCGCTTCGACCATCAGGATGAAAGCCACGATCATCTTACGACGGGCTGCGCCCTGCATCGCGAACGCTTCTTTACCGAAGATAAACACGATCCCCAGAGCAACCACGCCCAGCGTCATACGGGCAATGCCCTGGTTGTGCAGCAGCCATGTCGCCACGGCAACAAGAACGATAACGCCTGCGATAGTGGCCAGCAGTTTACCCATGTGAACCGGCGCAAAGTCAGGTTTAGAACCGTAGTCTTTCACCCAGCTGCGGCAGAACAGGAAGTTCACAACGGTGATCAGCATCCCGACGAAGCTCAGTGCAAACGCCACGCTCCAGCCGAATTTCGCGGCAAGCCACGGCGTTGCCAGCATAGAGAAGAACGAACCGATGTTGATGGACATATAGTACATGGTAAATGCACCGTCCAGACGCGGATCGTCTTTGTTATAACAGGTAGAAAGCAGAGAGGAGGGGTTTGCCTTGAACAGACCGTTACCTACCGCAATGGTCGCCATACCCATATAGACAACCGCAGCATCGTGGCCGGACCATGCCACCAGACCGTAACCAATGGCCAGAACGATGGCACCCAGCATGATAACGCGTTTGGTACCCAGTACCTTATCACCCAGCCAGCCACCGACAGCAACCAGACCGTAGACCAGGGCACTAAAAGAAGAGAACAGCGTGATGGAATCCGCTTCCGACATACCCAGTTGTTTCACCAGGTATACAGCCATAATCCCTTGCAGGCCGTAATAACCAAAACGTTCCCACAACTCGATGGAGAAAATGAGATAAAACGCTTTTGGCTGTTTGAAGGCGTTTAAACTCACGCTTTCATCTGTTGGTTTTTTGTTTGCAGTAGACACATATACCTCTTTTTTTACATCCCATATTAACGGGGGTGTTCATAGCGTAATGACCGAAGTCCATTCGCCTTATAGTTATATTGGGAGGGGAAACGGCGGGTAATGTTCACTATCCTGACCCATCTGGCAATACGTTTGTAATACTCTGTTACATATAACCGAGGTGGTATAATACTCGGATCATATAAATGTTATTTAGCGTTAAATCTTTCAGCCTGTGAAATAGTGGTTTTTTTGACTGCATAAGGGCGGCAAATGGGCGCTTATGGCGATATGTTCTGCTAAATTGTCAACATTGCAGTCATATGGTCCATAATCTGAAAAATGACTGGTTTAATCTGTCGATATGAGAGGGTGATGGCGTGTCTGCGCAAAGGCTTATCTGGTTTTTATCAACAAAAAAACAACATCACGTTATCAGAGTGATCTCGATCACAGATATATAGAAAATTTCGCTGACGAAAAAACAATTAACCTGTTGAAGTGTTAATGAACCGAACATTCACCACGCTGATAAGTGTGAAAAGCGGATAATAAATGGACAAAGAAAGTGATGGCAGTATCACCTTTCTTTGTAAGGGATTGATTTGTGCGGGTGTTATGCAGAAAGACTTCAGGGATACACTTTTTCTTTAAATTCGCACAAATCTTCAATAAGGCAGGAGCCGCAGCGCGGTTTGCGCGCGATGCAGGTATAGCGCCCGTGCAAAATGAGCCAATGATGGCAGTCTACTTTGAACTCGGCTGGAACGACCTTGAGCAGTTTTTCTTCTACCTGTTCGACATTTTTGCCCGGCGCAAAATTCGTGCGGTTGCAAACGCGAAAAATATGCGTGTCGACCGCAATGGTCGGCCAACCAAACGCCGTATTGAGCACTACGTTCGCCGTTTTACGCCCCACGCCAGGCAGAGCCTCCAGCGCGGCTCTGTCTTCCGGCACTTCGCCGCCGTGCTGGTCGAGCAGGATGCGGCAGGTCTTAATGACATTCTCGGCTTTGCTGTTGAACAGACCAATAGTCTTGATATAGCTCTTCACGCCATCAACGCCGAGCTCCAGCATTGATTGCGGCGTATTAGCGACGGGGTAGAGTTTTGCTGTCGCTTTGTTAACGCTGACGTCCGTCGCCTGAGCTGAGAGCAGCACCGCGATCAGCAGCTCAAAAGGGGTGCTGAAGTTCAGCTCCGTCGTTGGGTGAGGATTGTTATCACGCAGGCGGGTCAAAATCGCGAGGCGTTTCTCTTTGTTCATACACTCTTCTCGGGGATCCCTTCCTGAACGCTGCGCTCGGCGGCACGGCGTTTACGTTTCTCATCAATCAGATATTTAACCGCCAGCATCATGCCCAGGCCAATAAAAGCACCCGGTGGCAGCATCGCCAGCAGGAATGGCGTATCGGTATGGAACACCTCGATGCGTAGCGCCTTTGCCCAACCGCCCAGCAGGGCATCAGCGCCATCAAACAGCGTGCCGTTACCCAGGATTTCACGCATCGATCCCAGTACAAACATGGCGCAAGTTGCACCCATACCTATTGAAAAACCATCCAGCGCTGAGATCAGCGGATCGTTTTTCACCGCAAAGGCTTCAGCGCGGCCCACCACAATACAGTTGGTCACGATCAGCGGGATAAAGATCCCCAGAGACTGATACAGGCCAAAGGCATAGGCGTTGATCAACATCTGCACGATACTGACCACAGAAGCGATAATCATCACGTAAATCGGGATGCGGATTTCTGAAGGCGTCCAGCGACGCAGAGCAGAAATGGATAAGTTGGTGAGGGTCAGCACCAGCGTGGTCGCCAGCCCAAGGCCCAGGGCATTAGTCGCGGTCGATGTGACCGCCAGCAGCGGACACATCCCCAGCAGCTGCACCAGCGCGGAGTTGTTTTTCCACAGTCCCTGAACGATAACCTCTTTAACCTGACTCATGATTACTCCTCACACGCGGGAAGATTGTTAAGCTGGGCGGGTAGCGTTTCAGCATAGAGCCCGGCGCGTTTTACCGCATTAACGATCGCGCGGGGAGTAATGGTGGCGCCGGTAAACTGGTCGAATTCACCGCCATCCTTCTTCACCGCAAAGGCGGTATCATTTTCGCCGTGAATCACTTTTCCGGCAAAATGGAGGATCCAGTCGCTTAAGCGAACTTCGATTTTATCTCCCAGTCCTGGCGTTTCGTGATGTTCAGTGACTCGCGTGCCTAGCACCGTACCTGAAAAATCTGTTCCCACCAGCAGTTGGATCGCGCCAGAGTAGCCATCAGGTGCGGTCGCTTCCATCACCGCACCCACTGCATTATCGCCTTTATGGGCAATAAAAATGCGGTGACTGCCTTTGCCTAACTGTGGAGCCTGAACAATAAAGCAGCTGTTCTGTAAATTGTTATCGTAAAAATCAGAAGGGATCACCTGGTCGAACAATGCCTTCTGCTGTTTTACGGCTTGTTCATCAATGGTCGTTTTGGTCAGTTCGTTAACCAGTGCGGTCAGCCCTGTCAGCGCTGCGGCGAAAATCGCCAGCGTCACACCGTGTTTTTGCATGGTTTTCAGCATGGTGTGTCCCTTAGCGATGGCCGTACACGCGAGGGCGCGTGTAGTAGTCAATGAGTGGTACCGTGATGTTTGCCAGCAGAACAGCAAATGCCACGCCGTCCGGATAGCCGCCAAAACTGCGAATCAGCCACACCAGCAGGCCCGCCAGTGCGCCGAAAATCAGCCGTCCACGGTTGGTAGTCGAGGCGGTGACCGGGTCGGTCAGAATAAAGAATGCGCCCAGCATGGTTGCACCGGAGAGTAAATGTAGCTGCGGGCTCGGCAGCGGTTGCGATGAAAATACCCAACCCAGCGCGGAACACAGCGCCAGCGTGACCAGGAAGCTGACCGGAATATGCCAGCGAATGGCTTTCTTCCACAGCAGGAATACGCCGCCAGCCAGATAGGCAAGATTCACCCACTGCCAGCCCGCCCCGGCAAGCACACCGCTATAAATCGGTGACTTCATGATCTGTTCCACGCTATGGCCTGCATGCAGAGACGTTTTAAACGTATCGAGCGGCGTTGCCTGGCTGATGCCGTCGATGCCCATACGCAGGGTCGTCATATCGCCACCCGTGGTCGTATGGCCGGTGAAAATCACCTGCAACGCATCCATAAAGCCCGGTACGGTTGCCGCAATCTCCTGCGGTGGGAGCCAGCTGGTCATCTGCACCGGGAAGGAGATCAGTAAAACCACGTAGCCAATCATCGCCGGGTTGAACGGATTATGCCCAAGGCCACCGTACAGTTGCTTGGCAATAATCACGGCGAAAACCGTACCCAGCACGACCATCCACCACGGGGCAAAGGGCGGAATACTGATCGCCAGCAGCAGCCCCGTCAGCAGGGCGGAGTTATCAGCAAGAATGCGTGAGACGGGCATCTTGCGCAGCTTCAGCACCAGCGCTTCGGCACCCAGAGCGCTCGCACAGCCGAGGATTATCTGAAAGAGTGTTCCCCAGCCAAAAAACCAGAACTGCACGGCAATACCGGGCAGAGCCGCCAGACAAACCAGCATCATAATGCGCGATGTCTGGCGCTGGTTATGGGTGTAGGGAGAGCTTGCGATTCTGAAAACCATTTATTCCTCGTTTACTACCTGCTGTGCGGATTTCTTAGCCTGAACGCGCGCAATCGCGGCGGCGACTGCGGCTTTGCGTGGGTCATCGTTTGCCGCGGGCTCGGCTTCCTGTTGTTCAGCCTTACGCGCTTTGGCGCGGGCAATGGCGGCTTCAACCGCTGCTTTACGCGGATCGACAGGTGTTTGCGGGGCAGAAGGCTCTTCCTGCTGTCCGGCCTTACGCGCTTTAGCGCGAGCAATGGCGGCTTCAACCGCCGCTTTGCGCGGATCGACAGGCGCTTGCGGAGCAGAAGGCTCTTCCTGCTGTCCGGCCTTGCGCGCTTTAGCGCGGGCAATGGCGGCTTCAACTGCTGCTTTACGCGGATCGACAGGCGTTTGCGGGGCAGAAGGCTCTTCCTGCTGTCCGGCCTTACGCGCTTGCGGAGCAGAAGGCTCTTCCTGTTGTTCAGCTTTGCGCGCCTTGGCACGGGCAATGGCGGCTTCGACCGCTGCTTTGCGCGGATCGACAGGTGTTTGCGGAGCAGAAGGCTCTTCCTGCTGTCCGGCTTTGCGCGCTTTGGCGCGGGCAATGGCAGCTTCGACCGCTGCTTTGCGCGGATCGACAGGCGTTTGCGGGGCAGAAGGCTCTTCCTGCTGTCCGGCCTTGCGCGCTTTGGCGCGGGCAATGGCGGCTTCGACCGCTGCTTTGCGCGGATCGACAGGGGCATCAGATGCCGGTGATTCACCCGACGCTGCGTTTTGCGCTTTTTCAGCCTGACGTGCGCGCGCCTGCGCTTTACGCGCTTCGCGCGCGGCAATCGCTTCGCTGTTGTCAGGCGTCTCACCGGCAGGAATCACCACCGGCTGTGCCGCAGATGCTTTTTTCTCACGAACCCGAGCCAGGGCAGCGTTAATGGCATCCTGATCTTTCTCAGCAGGTTGCACCGCGGCTTGTTTGTGACGCTCCTGGCGCGCCATTTTCTCACGCTCGAGACGAGCCTGACGCGCTTCAAAGCGGGCTTTGGCCTCCGCCGCGCGTTTATCCTCAAGAGAAATGGCGTAAATTTCGGCCTTTTCCTGACGGAAGTATTGCACCAGCGGAATGCTGCTTGGGCAAACCCAGGCGCAGGCACCGCACTCAATACAGTCTGCCAGATTATGGGCTGTCGCTTTATCGTGGAGCTGACCTTTGCTGAACCAGTAAAGTTGTTGAGGCAACAGATCGGCCGGACAGGCATCGGCGCAGGCGCTGCAGCGGATGCAGCCTTTTTCTTCCTGCTCTTCACCCATTTCACTGGCCGACGGTGCCAGCAGGCAGTTGGTGATTTTAACGACCGGTACATCAAGCCATGGCAAGGTAAAGCCCATCAGCGGGCCGCCCATAATCACCATTTGCTCGCTGCCCGGACAAAATCCGGCGTGTTCCAGCAGGTGGCGTACAGGCGTTCCGAGACGCGCCCACACGTTGCCAGGCTGAGAGACCGATTCCCCGGTCAGCGTCACCACGCGCTCGGTCAGGGGTTCGCCGTCGATAATCGCACGCTTCACCGCATACGCCGTACCGACGTTTTGCATCAGCACGCCGATGTCAGAGGAGCGGCCACCGTGGGGAACCTGCTTGCCGGTCAAAATCTGGGTGAGCTGTTTCGCACCGCCAGACGGATATTTCGTGGGGATCACGCGCAGGCTAATGTCGTGGCTGCCTGCCAGTACTGCGCGCAGCATTGAAATAGCCTGAGGTTTATTATCTTCGATCCCGATCAGCACTTCGCGCGGCTGTAAAATATGCGCAAGAATGCGGATGCCTTCCACAACTTGTGCGGCGCAATCCTGCATCAGGCGGTCATCGGCGGTGATATAGGGTTCACATTCCGCGGCATTGATGATCAGCGTCTGGATCTTATCGCCGCCGCCGCGCAGTTTCGTCCCGGTCGGAAAACCCGCGCCACCGAGGCCCGCGACGCCAAACTGATGGATGCGCTCAATAAGTGCTTCGTGGCTCTGGGCACGATAATCACTCCAGCCTTCACGATCGCACCAGCGGTCTTCGCCGTCAGGTTCGATAATCACGCTCAGTTCGGCCAGTGCAGAAGGGTGGGCAACCGTATGAGGAGCAATCGCCACGACTTTTCCGGAGGTGGGGGCATGCACCGGCAGCATACGCCCGCGCCCGAAGGTCAGCGGCTGACCACGCAGAACAGAGTCACCCTCTTTCACGCACAGCTCGCCCTCAGCGCCAATGTGCTGTTTCAGCGGAATGACAAAACGATTTGCCAGCGGGATCTGGCGCAGCGGCGTACCGCTGGACTGGGTTTTCATCTCTGGCGGATGAATACCGCCATCGAAATCCCAAATCTTCTCTTTTCTGAAAGCAGAAAATAACTTAAGCATGGTGTTCCACAGGAATTATGCGAACTGGAATGGTTTGAAGATCCCACTTCCAGCTATCGGGAGTCGTTTCAACCGGACGCAGTTCGATACATTGCGTCGGGCAGGGGGCCACACAGAGATTGCAGCCCGTACACAAATCCGCCATGACGGTATGCATCGCTCGGGTCGCGCCGACGATGGCGTCAACCGGACACGCCTGAATGCATTTTGTGCAGCCGATACAGTTTGCCTCATCAATCACCGCCAGGACGCGAGCTGGCTCTTGCGCGCTTTCGTCGCCACCTATGGGCTGAGGATCCACGTTTAACAGCGCAGCGATTTTGAGCATGACGGCTTCGCCGCCCGGCGCGCAGCGGTTAATACTCTCACCCTGGCTACCCACCGCTTCAGCGTAAGGGCGACAGCCAGGATAGCCGCATTGCCCGCATTGGCTTTGCGGCAGCAGCTCATCAATTTTTTCAACAACCGGATCGCCCTCGACCGCAAAGCGGCGCGAGGCATAACCCAAAATAATGCCGAAAACCAGCCCCAGAACACTGATGGCGGCAATGGCAATCCAGATAGCATTCATTACAACTTCACCAGACCACTGAAGCCCATAAAGGCAAGAGACATTAATCCCGCCGTCACCAGCGCAATGGCGTTACCGCGAAAGGGTGCCGGAATATCGGCGGCGGCCATCCGCTCGCGGATTGACGCAAACAGAACCATGACCAGTGAGAATCCCACGGCGGCGGAGAAACCGTACAGCGCGGACTGCAGGAAATTATGCCCAAGGTTAATGTTAAGCAGCGCGACACCCAGAACGGCGCAGTTGGTGGTAATGAGCGGCAGAAAAATCCCCAGCAGACGATACAGCGCAGGGCTGGTTTTACGCACCACCATTTCCGTGAATTGCACCACAAAGGCAATCACCAGAATAAAAGCCAGGGTACGCAGATAGATCAGGCCCAGCGGGATCAGGATCCAGGTGTCTATCCACCAGGCGCAAATCGAGGCCAGCGTCATCACAAATGTGGTCGCCAGGCCCATCCCCATGGCTGTTTCCAGCTTTTTGGAAACCCCCATGAACGGGCAAAGGCCAAGGAACTTCACCAGTACGAAGTTGTTAACCAACACCGTTCCGACAAAAAGCAGTAAGTAATCAGTCATTATTCAGCCTGAAATAAAAAAGCCGCTTATTATCGGATAAAGCACAACAAGCGACAACAGGTTAACTGTAGGGTTATTACGGATTCACAAAGGTCTTCTTCACACGGGCAGAGCGTCTGAAGTAGGGTGCGAAAAGCGCTGCAGCCAGAAGCGGGAACAGCAGTTGCCGTACCGCCAGCCCGTCAGAAACCGGCGAGAAAGCAAAGGCTTTCACAGCCAGCAGAACCGAAATAAGCAGCCAGATAATATAGTGCTTAGGCACTTTCTGACGGCGCTTAAAGAAGGCGATGGCCAGCCACAGCGTGTAGTACCACATGGCGATGGCAAACCCGAAAGAAATAAACCACAGGGCAATATTGAGCGTATTTTGCGAGGTCAAATTCTTTAATGCATAGGGCGTCACGAGCGCCGTGGTATAAAGCAGCAGCGCTAATGATGCGCTCAATAAGGCAACCAGTAACCAGGCAAGCGGGGCGAGCAACCAGCCTCCGATCTTTTCTCCGGGTGATGTGGTCATGTTATCTCCGTTAAGTCTGCGCAAAATATGACCCGGCAATTGGCCGGGGCGTGAGTATATAACATTTCGCGCAGATGGCTATCCCCTTAGAGCACGTAGCGCCAAACGGATTTGGGAACTTCACCAACGTTGAACAGACGACCACCGGAGACCAGCTCTGCGCGGCGATGGTCAGCGGCGCGGTACATATTGATAATTTCCTGGTTATCGGTCAGCGTGTAGTTCAAATGATCAAACAGTTTTTCCAGGCTCTCGAGAGAACTGATCTTACGAAATTTTAATAAATAATCCTGAACTGTCATATTAATTATCTTCCATTTTTTAAAAAGTAAATCGCACCAGTAGGGTAATTCGCCCGAATAATAAACGGTTAAATAAAGACGTAAACAGCCCACTCAGGTGTTAAGGCGAAATTAGGAGTATTCTCTGGTGATAACAGGCGTCGGACGACGCCCGGGAAAGAAGGTTAACTCTGATTCAGATCGCTGGCAATATCCCACTGACAGCATATGTCACTCTTTTGCCCGTCAACGTTACTTTGGCTGGACGGCTGCAACAGGCTCAGGCGGCTGATAGTTATCTATATGGCTGGCCACGCCGAGCAAAATGACGGAAACACCCAGGACGACCCATCCCGCTAATTCAATGATTCGATTAATAACTGACGTCATGATTCTTATTCGTGATTTATCCATAAATACATCCCCGGAATGTTACAGCGCGGTTTCAACGTGCGCAAGCGCTTTGGGAACGGTTTCTCTTCATTAATTCAGTAGGTTATATGAATGTAACAAAGATATCTGGTGGGACATGCTATTTTACTTTGCATAACACATTATTAATCTATTGTGACGACATCGTTGATAGTGTGAAAATGTGAGTATGACAAGACGAGAGGCAACGACATGAATGACAAAATCCGCGTCGGATTGATTGGTTATGGTTACGCCAGTAAAACGTTTCACGCTCCCTTAATTGCCGGAACGTCAGGCATGGAGCTGGCGGCAGTTTCGAGCAGCGATGCGTCTAAAGTGCATGCCGACTGGCCTGCCGTGCCGGTGGTTTCTGAACCGAAGCATCTGTTCAACGATCCCAATATTGATTTGATCGTCATTCCTACTCCAAATGACACCCACTTCCCGCTGGCAAAAGCCGCGCTGGAGGCTGGCAAACATGTTGTCGTGGATAAACCGTTTACGGTGACGTTATCGCAGGCGCGTGAGCTGGATGCGCTGGCCAAAAGCCTGGGACGCCTCCTTTCGGTATTCCATAATCGTCGCTGGGACAGTGATTTCCTGACGGTTAAAGCGTTGATCGGCGAGGGGACGCTGGGAGAAGTGGCCTATTTCGAATCGCATTTTGACCGCTTCCGTCCGCAGGTGCGTAACCGCTGGCGTGAGCAGGGCGGGCCGGGGAGTGGGATCTGGTATGATTTGGCTCCTCATCTGCTCGACCAGGCCGTCAATCTGTTTGGTCTGCCTGTCAGTATGACGGTGGATCTGGCGCAGCTTCGCCCGGGCGCACAGGCCACGGACTATTTTCACGCGATTTTAAGCTATCCGCAGCGCAGAATTGTCCTGCACGGCACGATGCTGGCGGCGGCGGAATCGGCGCGTTATATCGTTCACGGCACCCGCGGTAGCTACGTGAAGTTTGGCCTCGATCCGCAGGAAGACCGGCTGAAAAACGGGGAACGCCTGCCGCAGGAAGACTGGGGCTACGACATGCGCGACGGCGTGTTGACGCGTGTCGAAGGCGAAGAGCAGGTGCAGGAAACCTGGCTGACCCTGCCGGGTAACTATCCGGCTTATTATGCCGGAATCCGTGATGCGCTGAACGGGACGGGTGAAAACCCGGTACCGGCCAGTCAGGCCATCCAGATTATGGAACTGATCGAGCTGGGGATGGAATCCGCGAAGCATCGCTCGACGCTCTGTCTGGCGTAGACCAACCGCCATGAAAAAGGCCGGCAAATTTGCCGGCCTTTTTGTTGTCAGCCTGCTACCTGCGCGCGCAGCGCTGCTTTTTCTGCCGCGGTTAAAAACGCGATCTCAAGGCCGTTAATTTGCGCCTGGCGAATCTGTTCACGGCTCAGGCCAGCCTGAGGCGCTGCAATGTTATATTCGTGAATAATATCAACACCCTGAACCGCCGGATCGTCTGTATTCAACGAAGCCAGAACACCGTGGTCCAGGAACGTTTTCAGCGGATGTTGCGCCAGCGAGGCGACGGTGCTGGTCTGAATATTGGATGTCAGACAGGATTCAATACCGATGCGTTGTTCGGCAAGGAAGTCCATCAGAGCACGATCTTCAACGGCTTTCACGCCGTGACCAATACGCTCAGCGCCCAGCTCACGAATCGCCTGCCAGATGCTCTCCGGGCCAGCGGCTTCACCCGCATGCACCGTAATATGCCAGCCTGCATCGCGCGCGCGGTTGAAGTGGGAAAGGAACAGACTTCCCGGGAAGCCCAGCTCATCACCGGCGAGGTCGATGGCGGTAATACGATCGCGATGCGCCAGTAAGGCTTCCAGCTCCTGCAAACAGGCTGCCTCGCCAAAGGTACGGCTCATAATGCCAATCAGACGCGCCTGAACGTTAAAGGCTTTACACCCTTCGCGTACGCCTTCAATCACCGCTTCAACCACGCCTTCAACCGGCAGATTGTGCGTCATCGCCATGTAACCGGGAGAAAAGCGCAGTTCAACATAGTGCAGCCCGTTACGTGCGGCATCTTCAATATTCTCAAAGGCCACGCGGCGACAGGCATCCAGAGAGGCGAGTACTTTGACGCCCCAGTCGAGTTTACTCAGGAAACTCACCAGATCCGGCTCGTTGGCGATCACCTGAACGTGCGGAATGAGGGTCTCAATGGTTTGAGCGGGAAGGGATAAATTAAACTGGCGGCCAAGATCGAGAATAGTTTGGGCACGGATGTTGCCGTCAAGGTGACGATGAATATCAGTTAAAGGAAGACGTGTATCAATCATGGTCGCACTCATTTTCTGGTTAAAGTGCGCCACATTATAAAAACATTTGCGGGTAAAAAGCTATTTGCGCAATGGAATATTCCATTGCGCAACCTGTTACAGCAGAGAATGAATCCCCGCAATCAGCCGCTCAACGCCTTGCTCCAGCTTGCTACGCGGGCAACCGGCGTTCAGGCGCACAAAACCGTTTCCTTCCACGCCATAGGTGTAGCCTGGCATGATGGCGACTTTCTGCTGCTCGATCAGCTCTTTTTGCAGCGCTTTGTCGTCAATGCCGAGTGCGCTCAAATCAATCCATGCAAGATAGGTGGCTTCAGGCGGCTGCCAGTTCAGTGCCGGAAAAGCGCCGTTTAAGCGTTCCGCAATAAAATGCAGATTGGCTTCCAGATAGTCACGCAACGCGTCCAGCCACGGCTCTCCCTGATGATAGGCGGCAATATGCGCGGTCAGCGCCAGCACGGAAGGGGAAGAAAGCCCGTCGCGGCCTTTGAGCGCGCTGAGATACTGCTCACGGCTCTCGTCGTCGCCAATCAATCCGTAAGCGCCGGTCAACGCGGGAATATTAAAGCTCTTGGAGCCGGAGGTCAGTAGCGCCCATTTGCCGCGGGCCACCTCATTCCACGGGGTATGTGTATGATTTCCCCATACCATATCCATATGAATTTCGTCGCTGATTACCGCCACGTTATGGCGCGCACAAAGCCCGGCTATGGTTTGCAGCTCACTGCGGGTCCACACCTTTCCGGTCGGATTTTGCGGGCTGCACAGCAGCAAAAGGGAGTTCTCTGGCTGTGACAGCGCGGCTTCGAGTTTTGCCATATCGCACTGCCAGCCCGTCGCACGCTTCTCCATGGCGACAGGAACGATGTGGCGCTGGTTGCCCTCTACGGCTTTATAGAAAGCATCGTAAGCCGGAGTATGAACCACGATCCCGTCGCCGGGCTTCGACCACAGGCGAATCAGCTCCGACACCATATAAATGACCGACGGGCCGTAGACCAGAGTATGGGTGTCAATCTGACTGTTAAAGCGCTGGTGGAACCAGTGCGCAACGGCCGCCAGAAACGCGTCATTTTTCCAGCGGCTATAGCCAAACACGCCGTGACTGATGCGCTGCTGCAGGGCATCGGTGATACAGGGGGCGGTGGCAAAATCCATGTCGGAAATCGTAAATGGCAGGAGATCGGCAGCGCCAAAGCGGTCGGCAACGTAATCCCACTGGGTACACCAGGTGCCGTGGCGATCCACGACGGTGGAAAAATCGAACATCTTTCTCGTCCTTTAAGTAAAAACCCCCTTCAGAGAAGGGGGCGAGACGTCAGGCTTCTACCGTTCTCATCAGTGTCGATAGCTCGTCTTTGACCGATTGCACCTGCGGGCCAATCACGACCTGCAAATTATGCTGATTCAACTGTACCACACCGATCGCCCGGTTTGCCTTCAGGGCGTTGGTATCGACTTTCGACATATCGTTCACCGACAGGCGCAGACGGGTGATGCAGTTATCCAGTGACGTAATATTGTCCGCGCCGCCGAGGGCCGCCAGAATTGCAGGCGTGTTATACCCCGATTTACCGACGGTCCCGACGACAGCCTGCTCAACGTTGCTGGCGGTATCCGTATCACGCCCGGGGGTTTTGAGGTTAAAGCGGGTAATGGCGAAACGGAAAATCGCGTAGTACACCGCAAACCAGATCGCCGCGACAACCGGTACCAGATACCACTTGGTAGACAGGCCATGCAGAATGCCAAATACCACGAAGTCGATCACGTTGCCGTCGGTATTCCCGATGGTGACGCCGAGAACAGCCATCGTCGTGAAGCCCAGACCGGTCAGGACTGCGTGAATAAGATACAGCACCGGTGCCACGAACAGGAACAGGAACTCAATCGGCTCAGTGGTGCCGCCAACCACACAGGCGATCACGCCAGAGATCAGCAACCCTTTAATTTTATGACGGTTTTCAGGACGCGCGCAGTGATACATCGCCAGCGCCGCCCCCGGCAGGCCGCCGAGGAAGGCCGGCATTTTACCCTGCGACAGGAAGCGGGTGGCGCTCTCGGAGAAGCCGTGCGTGGTCGGGCAGCTGAGCTGTGCCTGGAAAATCGTCAGCGCGCCGCTCACATCATGCCCGCAAACATCCATCGTACCGCCCGCTTCGGTAAAGCGAATCAGGGCCACCAGAATGTGTTGCAAACCAAACGGCAGCAACAGGCGCTCGCCGGTACCGAAAATCATCGGTCCAAAGTCGCCCGCGCTATTGATGATGCGGCCAATCGCAGTAATACCCATGGCGAAAACCGGCCAAATCAGCGGGATCACCAGACCAAACAGACCCATTACCACCAGGGTGGCGATCGGCACGAAGCGGGTGCCGCCGAAGAAGGCCAGGGCATCCGGCAGGCGGATGTTATGGAAGCGCTCGTGCAGCATCCAGATGATCACACCGGCAATAACCGCCCCGAGGATCCCGGTGTCAATGGACTGGATCCCCAACACGCTCTGAATATTATTGGCTTTAAGCACGGCGGCATCGGTGGTGGGCAGAATACCTTTCGCCGTCAGCCAGAAGTTGACCGCCAGGTTCATCACCGCGTATCCGACAAAACCGGCAAACGCCGCGACGCCTTTATTCTCGCGCGCCAGCCCTAAAGGAATGGCGATACAGAACATCACCGGCAGGAAGCTAAACGCAAAGGAGCCGACTTTGCTCATCCAGACAAAGATCGCCTGCAGCACAGGATTGCCCAGGAAGGGAATTAAGGTAATGACATCATGGCTACTCAGTGAACTGCCAATCCCCAGCATAATTCCGCAGAATGAGAGCAGTGCCACGGGTAACATAAAGGTTTTACCCAGTTGCTGGAAAAACTCCCACAGCGATATTTTTTGTGCTGCTTTCGCCGTCATAAAACGACTCCTTTATTGTTAAAATAGATGTACCTGTTTCATCGCAGCGAAAAGATAAAACGTTTTACCAAAGTTTAGTGCGCGCTGAATCACATTCTCATGCTTTAATCCGCAGTATAAAGATAACGTATTGATAAAACGTTTTACCGTACTGAACATCAGGGAGTTACGCGTTTACATGTCTGTTGCGAAGAAAATCACCATTAACGACGTTGCGCTGGCGGCAGGCGTTTCGGTCAGTACGGTTTCGCTGGTGCTCAGTGGAAAAGGGCGCATCTCTCCTGCCACCGGGCAGCGCGTGAACGAGGCCGTGGAGCAACTGGGGTTTGTGCGCAACCGCCAGGCCGCGTCGCTGCGCGGTGGTCAAAGCGGGGTGATCGGCCTGATGGTTCGCGATCTGACATCGCCGTTTTACGCTGAGCTGACCGCCGGTCTTACCGAAGCGCTGGAAGCGCAGGGGCGGATGGTCTTTTTAATGCACGGCGGACGCGAGGCGGAGCAACTGCTTTCTCGCCTGGATATGCTGCTGACGCAGGGCGTGGACGGCGTGATTATCGCCGGGGCATCGGGGGTGGGCAGCGAGCTGTGCGAACGCGCGGCGGTGAAAGGTATCCCGTTGGTTTTCGCCTCGCGCGCGAGCTATCTCGACGAAGCCGACACGCTGCGGCCGGATAACATGCAGGCGGCACAAATGTTGACCGAACATCTTATTCGCCGCGGTCACCAGCGAATTGCCTGGCTCGGCGGTAAAAGCTCTTCACTGACTCGTGCCGAACGCGTGGGCGGCTACTGTGCGACGCTTATCAAATATGGTCTGCCCTTTCACAGCGAGTGGGTGGTGGAGTGTGAATCCAGCCAGAAGAAAGCCGCAGAGGCCATGGGGGCGCTGCTGCGCAGCAGTCCGACCATTAGCGCGGTGATTTGCTATAACGATATTATTGCGATGGGCGCGTGGTTTGGGCTGATGCGTGCGGGCCGCCAGGGCGGAGAAGGCGGTGTAGAAGCGTTCTTTGACCATCAGGTTGCGCTGGGGGCTTTCGCCGATGTCGGCGAACACGCACTGGATGATTTACCCATCGTCTGGGCAACGACGCCTGCGCGGGAGATGGGCTATACCCTCGCGGACAGAATCATGCAGCGGATTGAAAAATCAGATGTTCAGGTGGGGCATCAGATCGTTCCGGCGAGACTGGTCACGGTGAAGTAGCGCTTACCGCTGTAAAAAGGCCCCTCGGAGAGGGGCCAGAAGGCTTACTGCTGAGGGACTACCGGTACGGTCGGGGCTGCCGGATCGACCGGTTCTGCCTGTCCAGGGATCCCCAGAGTTGGCATACCAAACATGCCGACAAAATCTTCCAGCGGCATTTTCTGCCCGTTCAGCGTGACCTGGCCATTCGCGTATTGCAGGCTGGTGCCAATAACGTTGTCTTCAAGCGTGGTGATACGGAACATCTGGCCCATGGCCGCCATGCCTTTCACCTGCTGGCTCGCCAGCTTCGCCGAATCCTTCTCGTTGTAACCTTCCAGTTTCGCAATCTGGGTCATAAACTCGGTAGCCATATCCACCGGAATGGTGAGTTTGCTGTCGATGGATTTAACGCTGCGATCCACTTCCTGAGCCAGCGTTTGCGCTTCGCCAGTGGCTGTCGCCGGATCTTTCAGGAACAGTGACAGGTTGAAATTGGTCTCGCCTTTGCTGTTTTTCCAGCTCAGTGGCGCGATGGTGATCACCGGCTCGCCTTTGAGCAGCACAGGCAGATTGCTTAGCAGGGCATCCATCGCTTTTTGCTGATACAGCTCCGGATTTTTGGTCATCAGCTCTTTATCGGCGAGCAGGGCCTGGCTCTGCGCACGATATTGCTGGCTAAACTGATGCCACGCCTGACCGTCGATATTGCCCACTTTCACGGTTAATTTACCGGAACCGAGATCCTGGCTCTGCACCTTCAGGCTTTTTAGCGTGTAATCCATCTGGGTGTCGATGCTTTTGCCATCTTTCGAGACGCTGGATTTACCGTCCAGATCCATCCCTTCGAGCACGGCCATCTCTTTGCCTTCAACGGCAATAGCCAGTTTATCAAGGCTGATTTTCTGGTCGCCAATGCGCTCATCAAAGCTGGTCATACGGCTGTTGCCGTCCGCTTTCAGGTTGTTGAACGTCAGCTGAACCTTCTGATTATATTCGTTTACCGCGTTCACCAGACCGCTTTCTGCGCTGCCGGTCAGGGAGAACACTTTACCGTCGCGATCCGCATCCAGTTTGAAATCGCCGCCGCTAAAGGCCACTTTTTCGTCGCCATTTTCATAATTCAGCGCTTTCAGGGCGATATCTGAGCTCGTATCACCGGCATAGCTGATGCGGGTATCAATCACGAACGGGGATTCATTTTTCGCCAGATCAAACAGCGGTTTGGACGCTTCGTTGTTCACCAGCGTGGAGTTCACCGATGCCATCGAAGGGATCAGGTTGAAATGTTTAAGCTGCGCCAGCGGGAACGGACCGTGATCGACGACTTCATTCAGCACCACGCTTTGTCCGGCCTTAAGCCAGCTGTTTTCTGTGCCCGCAACCGGTTTTACCACCAGTTGCATATGACTTCTGAACACACCGCGCTGATAGTCCTGGTAGCTCAGCTCCAGACCGGCTTCAGGGGCGGTGCGTTTGAGCTCGCTGTTCGCCTGGGCCACCATTTCAGCCAGGCGGCTTTCCAGCTGTTTGCCCGTGAACCACGAGGCGCCCGTCCAGACAACCCCTAATGCAACAACAACGCCAACCGCTACGACCGATTTTTTCATCATGATTATCCATAAAATGAAATCAGGCGGTAAAAACCGCCTGATGTTGTAATAAGGCTCTGACCAGCTTAACAAAAGTGGTTCGATAATTCAGTATAGCCGTCATCCATCAGATTGTATCGGTTCTGACAGCGCGAATTATCCACGACAACGCCTTTTACAGCTTATTGAACACTCTGGCCAGTCGGCCAGTGCCGCTGATGTTAACCGGAGATTCGTTCGCCGCAACAAACGCAGATTCACCGGGTTTCAGCACCAGACGCTGTTCACCTTTGCTCAGGACTGCTTCCCCTTCGACGCAGAACAGAATAGCGGCGCTCTGCTGAGCCATCGCGGTTTCTGTCTGGCTAAGATCGTGCAGTGAGAAGGCAAAATCGTCTACCGGAATAGGGAAGTCCAGCTCCGCGCCGTTTTTCACCGGCTGCGTCAGCAGCGCTTTCGCTGGCTTCGCCACGAACTTCACGTTCGCCACCAGTTCAGGGATATCAATATACTTCGGCGTCAGGCCCGCGCGCAGTACGTTATCGGAGTTGGCCATGACTTCCAGCGCGACGCCTTGCAAATAGGCGTGCGGGGTTTCGGCAAACAGGAACATCGCTTCGCCCGGATTCAGCTTCACCACATTCAACAGCAGGGGAGAGAACAGGCCGCTGTCGTCGGGATAGAAGGTGGAAATCAGGCTGATGGTTTGCCACGGCTCGCCCTGCTGGCTTTGAAGGGCTGCCTTCAGGATCGCCAGCGCGTGCGCCTTTTCGTCACCCTGCATATTCAGCAGGCTGGCAAACAGTTGGCTCAGGTTGGCGGCGTCCGGGTTTTCCAGGAAATGAGCAATGGCTTTGTGTGCCCCTGCGACGGGTTGCAGCAGAGAGACAATCTCTGAGAATTCGCGGAAAGCGTTCAACGCCAGGAAGGGCGTCAGGGCGAAAACCAGCTCCGGTTTGTGGTTAGGATCTTTATAGTTACGTTCGGCTGCATCCAGCGGAATACCCGCCGCGTTCTCTTTCGCAAATCCGGCTTCAGACGCCTTTTTGTTAGGATGAACCTGAATGGAAAGCGGCTGATCCGCACACAGCACTTTAAACAGGAACGGCAACTCGCCAAAACGAGTGGCTACCGCCTGACCCAGCAGCGTGGCTTTATCCGCCTCGATCACGTCGCGCAGCGAGCGCACCTGGCCGCTGGCATCTTCAATTTTCGAGCTGCTCTTCGGATGCGCGCCCATCCACAGCTCTGCCATCGGCAGGTTGTCGGGATTGGCGATACCGTAGAGATCCGTTAACGCAGTTTGACTTCCCCAGGCATAGTTTTGCACTGAGTTGATGAGTTTTTGCATTATCAAGCCCTGTTTCGAATGTGGAATTATCTTTGCGTATTAAAGCAATAAACCATGCGGAAGTAACCTGCGCATGCAAAAAGTCGTATTAGTCTCAGTTTTTGTTAAAAAATTGTGTAGGATAAGCTAACTCGCTTTTAATACCCCGAATAGATTGAGTCTCAGGAAGCAACGTATCTGCCACTCGAACTATCAAGGGGAAGCAGGGCAAACGGAAGAACTGCCTGTATCAAATCAGCAATGTCGTAAGTGAGAGCACAATGTCGAACAAACCCTTTCATTACCAGGATCCTTTCCCACTGAGCAAGGATCAGACCGAATATTATCTGTTAACCCGCGACCACGTTTCTGTCTCTGAATTTGAAGGGCAGGAGATCCTGAAAGTGGATCCGCAGGCGCTGACGTTAATGGCGCAGCAGGCGTTCCACGATGCCTCCTTTATGCTTCGCCCGGCGCACCAGCAGCAGGTAGCCGATATCCTCAACGACCCGCAGGCCAGCGAAAATGATAAATACGTTGCGCTACAGTTCCTGCGTAACTCCGATATCGCGGCTAAAGGCATTCTGCCAACCTGTCAGGATACGGGGACCGCTATCATCACCGGCAAAAAGGGCCAGCGCGTCTGGACCGGTGGCGGTGACGAAGCGGCTCTGGCACACGGCGTGTACAACACCTACATTGAAGATAACCTGCGCTACTCGCAAAATGCCGCGCTGGATATGTATAAAGAGGTGAACACCGGCACCAACCTGCCTGCGCAAATTGACCTCTACAGCGTGGATGGCGACGAATACAAATTCCTCTGCATCGCCAAAGGCGGCGGTTCAGCGAACAAAACCTATCTGTATCAGGAAACCAAAGCGCTGCTTTCACCGGGTAAACTGAAAAACTATCTGGTGGAAAAGATGCGAACCCTCGGCACGGCCGCTTGTCCGCCTTATCACATTGCCTTTGTGATTGGCGGGACGTCGGCTGAAAGCACGCTGAAGACGGTCAAACTGGCTTCCACCAAATACTACGACGGCCTGCCGACGGAAGGGAACGAACACGGTCAGGCGTTCCGCGATATTCAGCTTGAGCAGGAACTGCTGACAGAAGCGCAGAGCCTGGGGCTGGGCGCGCAGTTCGGCGGCAAATATTTCGCCCATGACATCCGCGTTATTCGCCTGCCGCGCCACGGCGCCTCCTGCCCGGTCGGCATGGGCGTCTCCTGCTCGGCGGATCGCAATATCAAAGCAAAGATCAACCGCGATGGGATCTGGATCGAAAAGCTGGAAAACAACCCGGGCAAGTACATTCCGGAATCACTGCGTAAAGCGGGTGAGGGTGAGGCGGTTCACGTCGATCTCAACCGCCCAATGAGCGACATTCTGCAGCAGCTTTCGCAGTATCCGGTCTCTACGCGCCTGTCGCTGAACGGCACGATTATCGTCGGACGCGATATCGCGCACGCGAAGCTGCAAGAGCGGCTGGAGAAGGGCGAAGGTTTGCCGCAGTACATTAAAGATCACCCGATTTACTACGCCGGTCCGGCCAAAACGCCTGAAGGGTATGCCTCGGGTTCACTCGGGCCAACCACCGCAGGGCGCATGGATTCCTACGTGGATCAGCTGCAGGCTAACGGTGGCAGTATGATCATGCTGGCGAAAGGCAACCGTAGCCAGCAGGTGACGGATGCCTGCCATAAACACGGCGGTTTCTATCTCGGCAGCATTGGCGGCCCCGCCGCAGTCCTCGCGCAAGGCAGCATCAAGAGCCTGGAGTGTGTGGAATATCCGGAACTGGGAATGGAAGCGATCTGGAAAATTGAAGTTGAAGACTTCCCGGCCTTTATCCTTGTGGATGACAAAGGCAACGACTTCTTCAAACAGATCCAGTCGTCCCAGTGTTCGGCGTGCGTGAAGTAAAATATCCTTCGGCCCGGCAGGCGCTCGCGTCGCCGGGTTTTCTCTAAGAGCGCACAAAGCGCCATACTGATTTTTTGAAGCCAACAATACTTAATCCAGCATGTGAGCAATGTCCCCAAATTCATTGTTATCAAGGAGAAAGTAATGACAACGCATCGTAGCGAGAAAGATTCCATGGGCGCTATCGACGTTCCGGCTGACAAGCTGTGGGGCGCGCAAACCCAGCGTTCACTTGAACATTTTCGAATTTCTACCGAGAAAATGCCCGTCTCGCTGATCCACGCGCTGGCGCTGACCAAACGTGCCGCGGCAAAAGTTAACCAGGATTTAGGCCTGCTGAGCGCTGAAAAGGCGACGGCCATCATCAGCGCTGCCGATGAAGTGCTGGCTGACCAACACCCGGATGAGTTTCCCCTCGCGATCTGGCAAACCGGCTCCGGAACGCAAAGCAACATGAACATGAACGAAGTGCTGGCCAATCGCGCAAGCGAACTGCTGGGCGGCGTGCGCGGCATGGAGCGTAAAGTTCACCCGAACGACGACGTGAACAAAAGCCAAAGTTCTAACGACGTGTTTCCGACGGCGATGCACGTCGCGGCCATCATTGCCCTGCGCAAGCACCTGATCCCACAGCTTGAGGTACTAAGGAAGACGCTTGATACCAAATCGAAAGCTTTCAGCGATATCGTCAAAATTGGCCGTACCCATCTTCAGGACGCCACGCCGCTGACCCTCGGACAGGAGATTTCTGGCTGGGTGGCGATGCTGGAGCATAACCTTAAGCACCTCGACAACAGTCTGCCGCATCTGGCCGAACTGGCGCTGGGCGGCACGGCGGTGGGAACGGGGCTGAATACGCATCCTGAATACGCGGTACGCGTGGCAAAAGAGCTGGCGGATATCACCGGTCAACCGTTTGTCACCGCGCCAAATAAATTCGAAGCGCTCGGAACCTGCGATGCGCTGGTGCATGCTCATGGTGCGCTAAAAGGTCTGGCGTCATCGCTGATGAAAATCGCTAACGACGTGCGCTGGCTGGCCTCTGGCCCACGCTGTGGCATCGGCGAAATCAGTATTCCTGAAAACGAGCCGGGCAGCTCCATCATGCCGGGTAAAGTCAATCCGACCCAGTGCGAAGCCATGACCATGCTCTGCTGCCAGGTCATCGGCAACGATGTGGCGGTGAATCTGGGCGGCGCATCGGGGAATTTTGAGCTGAACGTCTATCGTCCAATGGTCATCCATAACTTCCTGCAATCGGTGCGGCTGCTGGCAGACGGCATGGAGAGTTTCAACGCGCATTGTGCGACAGGCATCGAGCCAAACCGGGAGCGTATCAGCCAGCTGCTGAATGAATCGCTGATGCTGGTGACCGCGCTTAACACCCATATCGGCTACGATAAAGCCGCCGAAATTGCCAAAAAAGCGCACAAAGAGGGGCTGACGCTTAAGGCCTCCGCCCTGGCGCTGGGCTATCTGACCGAGGCCGAGTTTGACCGCTGGGTGCGCCCGGAAGAGATGGTCGGCAGCATGAAATAATCACTCCGCCACATACAGGTGCAGCCGGGGAATGATCAATCGCAGCGGCTGCGCCTGGGGTTTATAACGATGCTGAACGTTTTCAGCATCGTAATTCAGCAGTTCACCGATATCAGGCACCATCGCCCCCTGTTGTGTATCGTACAGCGCAATCAGCGGCGTCGGGCAGGCGTGTTGCACCTGCTTTTGCTCCCCGGCATACCAGACCCGCGCAATCGGCTGCACCTTCACCGGACGTTTGATTTTGAGCCGGGCATCGGCAGGCAGCGCAGCAATATTCTCGTAATCCTGCTCCAGACGCTCAATCCACTGCTCGCGAGACCAGGGGGCCACGGTGCGCGGGCTTTTCAGGCTTTTCTCCAGCAGGGCCAGCACCTCATTGCGGGTAAAATTCTTAATAATGTGTTTGTTGGCCCAGCCAAACCGCAGCGTGGCGGGATGACGCAGGATCGTCAGCGTGCGATAGGCGTTGAGGGTGATAAGCCCCGGCAACTGCCGGTGTACCCATTCAAAGCGCGCGGCGGGGGGCAGGCCTGACTCTTCAGTGACGATTTTCTCAAACGCGGCTTTCAGCGCATTAATATGGTCAATCTGGCTTTCAATCTGCTCTCTCAGGGCTGGCTCGCACTGCAGACAAATCACGCCGGGCAGGCGCACCGCGGCTTTGCTGCTGCGGTTTTCCGACTGTTGCTGAATAAACAGATGGCGGTAGTGGGCGACCGCCATCTCCAGCGCTGCTTTACCGATATGCTGTTTGACCTCGATAGTCTCCAGCGGATCATGTTCGGCGCCTTTGACAACATCCGGCAGCGTGAAGACACGCGCAGCCAGCAACCGGCATTTTTGCAGACGTTCCGTCAAGCCTGCCAGCTCGTGTTCCATCTGGCGGAAAGTCGAGTTTAACCGTTCGAGAAGATCGTAAGTAGCCATAAAGCCCCGTCAGTAGTTACAACATACTTACCGTATAACACAGTTTGCCCGGTCCGGCCAGGGTGCGCGTGAGTCTCGCAGGGAGAAGATAAGCTTATTGATTGAGGTTTAATTATACGGGTTTTGTATATTTATCTACTGTGGAGGCCACTCTGTTGATCCAGAGCAGGTTAAAAGTATGATGAATTATTAAAATCGTCACACGTTTTTTCTTACTCCAAAATGATTAGAGGCAACCCCTTGTCCAGACCAGGCCGTATTGTCTGTGCGATTCTGGCGTGTGCATCATTTTTCGCTCAGGCCGCCGCCCCCGATGAAATAACCACCGCATGGCCGGTAAATGCAGGACCGCTCAACCCCCATCTTTATACGCCCAATCAGATGTATGCCCAGAGCATGGTCTATGAGCCGTTAGTGAAATATCAGGCGGATGGTTCGGTAAAACCGTGGCTTGCCCAAAGCTGGACCACGTCGGCGGACGGTAAAACCTGGGTATTCACTCTGCGTGACGGCGTCACGTTCTCCAACGGTGAGCCGTTTAATGCCCAGGCGGCGGCAGAGAATTTCCGCGCGGTACTGGATAATCGCGAGCGTCATGCCTGGCTGGAGCTGGCCCGTCAGATAACCGAAGTGAAAGCGTTAAGTCGCAATACGTTGCAAATCACCCTGAAGAGCGCCTACTACCCCTTCCTGCAAGAGCTCGCCTTGCCGCGTCCGTTCCGTTTTATCGCCCCGTCACAGTTTAAAAATAACGAAACGATGAACGGCATCCGCTCCCCCATCGGCACCGGACCGTGGGTGCTGAAAGCGTCAAAACTCAACCAGTACGATATCCTGGAGCGTAACGACCGCTACTGGGGAGAAAAGCCAAAAATTCGCCAGATTACGGTGAAGGTGATCCCGGACCCGACCACCCGTGCGGTCGCGTTTGAAACCGGTGAAATTGATCTGTTATACGGTAACGAAGGGCTGCTGCCGCTCGATACTTTTGCCCGTTTCAGCCAAAGCCCGTCCTACCGCACCCAGCTTTCGCAGCCCATCGAAACCATCATGCTGGCACTCAATTCCGCCAAAGCGCCGACCAACGAACTGGCGGTGCGTGAGGCCCTGAACTATGCGGTCAATAAAAAATCGCTGATCGACAATGCGTTGTACGGCACACAGCAGGTTGCAGAGACGTTATTTTCCCCGAGCGTGCCTTACGCCAACGTCAATCTGAAACCGCGTCAGTACAATCCGCAGCAGGCAAGATCGCTGCTGGAAAAAGCAGGATGGGTCCTCCCGACAGGAAAAACCATTCGCGAGAAAAATGGGCAGTCCTTCCGGGTTGAACTGTCGTTTATCGGCACCGATGCCCTGAGCAAATCAATGGCTGAAATCATCCAGGCCGATATGCGTCAGGTGGGCATTGATGTCGCGCTGGTCGGCGAAGAGGAGAGCAGTATTTATGCCCGCCAGCGTGATGGCCGTTTTGGCATGATTTTCAACCGCACCTGGGGCGCGCCTTACGACCCACACGCTTTTATGAGCTCGATGCGCGTGCCATCACACGCGGATTTTCAGGCTCAGCTTGGCCTGGCGGACAAGCCGGTGATAGATAAAGAGATTGGCGAAGTGCTTTCCACGGCGGATGAATCCCGCCGACAGGCGCTCTATCGCGATATCTTGACCCGTCTGCACAACGATGCGGTTTATCTGCCGATTAGCTATGTGTCGATGATGGTGGTGGCCAGGCCTGAGCTTGGCGTCATTCCGTTTGCTCCCGTCGCGTCCGACATCCCCTTTGAACAGATCCAGCCGGTGACTCCCTGATGCTACGCTACATTTTGCGGCGTATCGCGCTGCTGATCCCGATGGTATTTGCGGCCTCGGTGATTATTTTTCTGATGCTGCGCCTGGGGACCGGCGATCCGGCGCTCGACTATCTGCGGCTGTCTAATTTGCCGCCGACGCCAGACATGGTGGCCTCCACGCGCGTGATGCTCGGTCTGGATCAGCCGCTGATCGTTCAGTATGGCAGCTGGCTCTGGAACGCGTTACATCTTGATTTTGGCCTCTCGTTCGCCACACAGCGTCCGGTGCTGGATGATCTTCTCCAGTTTTTGCCCGCCACGCTGCTGCTGGCGGGGGCGGCGCTGGTGCTGATCCTGTTCACTTCTGTGCCGCTGGGGATCTGGGCGGCACGCCATCGCGACCGTCTGCCTGACTTCATCGTGCGGGTGATCGCTTTTCTGGGCGTGTCGATGCCCAATTTCTGGCTCGCCTTTTTACTGGTGATGTGTTTCTCGGTCTGGCTCCAGTGGCTGCCCGCGATGGGTTACGGCGGCTGGCAGCATCTGATTTTGCCCGCTGTGTCGATTGCGTTTATGTCACTGGCGATCAACGCGCGTTTGCTGCGGGCCAGCATGCTGGAGGCCGCCGGACAGCGTCATGTCACCTGGGCGCGCCTGCGGGGGTTAAGTCATCAACAGACCGAGCGTCGGCACATTTTGCGCAATGCCTCGCTGCCGATGATCACGGCTGTGGGGATGCATATCGGTGAGTTGATCGGCGGCACGATGATTATTGAGAATATTTTCGCGTGGCCGGGCGTCGGGCGCTATGCGGTGTCCGCGATTTTCAATCGCGACTATCCGGTCATTCAGTGCTTCACGCTGATCATGGTGGTGGTGTTTGTCATCTGTAACCTGATGGTCGATGTGCTGAATGCGGCGCTCGATCCGCGCATTCGACGCCATGAAGGAGCGCATTCGTGAACTTTTACTTTTCTGCGCGCTGGCCGGTGCGCCTGGCACTGCTGATTATCCTGCTGCTGGCCGCGATTGCACTCACCAGTCAGTGGTGGCTGCCATACGATCCGCAGGCCATTAACTTGCCTGCGCGCTTGCTTTCCCCGGATAGCCAGCATTGGCTGGGCACCGATCATCTGGGGCGCGATATTTTTTCACGTCTGCTGGCGGCCACGCGCGTGTCGCTGGGCTCGGTCATAATCTGCCTGCTGCTGGTTCTGGCCCTGGGGCTGCTGGTGGGCGGCGCGGCGGGGCTACTTGGCGGACGCGTCGATCAATTCACCATGCGGGTGGCGGATATGTTTATGACCTTTCCGACCTCGATTCTCTCTTTTTTCATGGTCGGGGTGCTGGGAACGGGGCTGACAAATGTGATCATCGCTATCGCCTTGTCCCACTGGGCCTGGTATGCGCGAATGGTGCGCAGCCTGGTGATCGCGCTGCGTCAGCGAGAGTTTGTGCTCGCCTCGCGGCTCTGCGGCGCGGGACATACTCGCGTTTTTATCGACCATTTAACCGGTGCGGTGCTCCCCTCGCTGCTGGTGCTGGCGACGCTGGATATCGGCCACATGATGCTGCATGTCGCCGGAATGTCGTTTCTGGGGTTAGGCGTGACCGCGCCGACTGCTGAGTGGGGGGTCATGATTAACGATGCCCGCCAGTATATCTGGACGCAGCCGCTGCAAATGTTCTGGCCGGGACTGGCGCTGTTTATCAGCGTGATGGCCTTTAATCTGGTGGGTGACGCTCTGCGCGATCACCTTGACCCTCATCTGGTGGCGGAGCACGCTCACTAATGCCGCAACACATTGAATTGCAAAATATTGTCATCCAGGCCGAACAGGTGCTGGTCAATGGGGTATCGCTGACCCTTAAACGGGGGCGGGTGCTGGCGCTGGTCGGCGCAAGCGGGAGTGGCAAATCACTGACCTGTGCCGCTGCGCTCGGTATTTTGCCAGCGGGAGTGCGTCAAATTTCAGGCCAACTGTTGGCGGACGGCAAACCGGTCGCCCCCGAGGCGCTACGCGGTGTAACGGTCGCCACCATTATGCAAAATCCGCGAAGCGCTTTTAATCCGCTGCATACGATGGCAACGCATGCGAAAGAGACCTGTCAGGCGGTAGGTAAAGCCGCCGACGATACGACGCTTATCACGGCTCTGCAGGCGGTGGGGCTGGAGGAGCCGAACCGCGTACTCCGGCTCTATCCCTTCGAGATGAGCGGAGGGATGCTCCAGCGAATGATGATTGCAATGGCGCTGTTGTGCGATGCCCCTTATATCATTGCCGACGAGCCAACAACCGATCTGGATGCCGTCGCTCAGGCGCGCATTCTTGATCTGCTGGAGAGCATTATGCATAGCCGGGGGCCAGGCATGCTGTTGATCACGCACGATATGGGCGTGGTCGCACGGCTGGCGGACGATGTGGCGGTGATGGATCACGGCATTATCGTTGAGCAGGGCGAGGTGGAGACGCTGTTTCACGCGCCGGGCCATGCGGTGACGCGCAGGCTGATTGCGGCACATCTGGCGTTGTATGGAATGGAGCTGGCCTTATGACGCTACTGACGGTTTCTGCGCTGTCGCACCACTATTGCCGATCTCAACGGGTGCTGAACGACGTCTCCATGAGCCTGAAAAGCGGCGAAACGGTGGCTCTGCTCGGGCGCAGCGGCTGCGGGAAAAGTACGCTGGCCCGGTTGCTGGTCGGGCTGGAGACGCCCAGCCAGGGGACGGTTTCCTGGCAGGGGGAGTCGCTTTCACAGCTCAGTCACGCCCGGCGAAAAGCGTTTCGGCGCGAGATCCAGATGGTTTTTCAGGACGCAATCAGCGCGGTTAATCCGCGTAAAACGGTGAGTGACATTCTGCGGGAACCGATGCGTCATCTGTTGTCATTGTCCAGAGCAGAGCAGATGGCGCGTGTCACAACGCTGTTACGGGCAGTGGATCTGGACGACAGCATGCGCAATAAACGGCCATCGCAACTGAGCGGTGGACAGCTACAGCGCGTTTGCCTGGCGCGGGCGCTGGCGGTTGAGCCCCGGCTGTTGATCCTCGATGAAGCGGTTTCAAATCTCGATCTGGTGCTCCAGGCGGAGGTAATTGGTCTGCTCAAAAAACTTCAGCAGCAGTTTGGGATGGCGTGTCTGTTTATTACTCATGACTTACGGCTGGTGGAGCGCTTTTGTCATCGGGTGATGGTGATGGAGGCGGGGGAAATTATTGAAACACAGAACGTGGGCGAGACGCTCACCTTTTCCTCCGACGCCGGACGCCAGTTACAACAAGCGGTTCTTCCTGCCTTTCCCGTGCGCCGTCGCACCCCAGAAGAGGTTTAAGCCCGATGCAACGTGTCACCATTACGCTTGATGATGATTTACTCGAAACGCTGGACAGCCTCAGTCAACGCCGCGGCTATCACAACCGCTCAGAAGCGATACGCGATATCTTGCGTAGCGCGCTGGCGCAGGAGACCACGCAGGAGCATGGCCGGCAGGGATTCGCGGTGCTTTCTTACGTTTACGAACACGAGAAACGCGATTTGGCTCGCCGCCTTGTTTCCACGCAACACCATCACCATGATTTGTCCGTCGCCACGCTGCACGTCCATGTCAGCCATGACGATTGTCTGGAGATCGCTGTGCTGAAAGGCGATATGGGGGATGTGCAGCATTTTGCCGATGATGTCATTGCCCAGCGCGGTGTGCGGCATGGGCATTTACAGTGTCTGCCTGACGAGGAATAGCCCGTCAGACCGCCGCGGGAATTGTGATGTGATGGTAGACTGGCCAGCTAAAGCAGAATTTAGCGCCACCCAGGTCGCTCGCTTCGCAACTGACGCGACCGCCCATCGCCAGGGCAATAGAGCGAACAATAGCCAGTCCCAGCCCGCAGCCGCCCGTGGCGCGGTCCCGGCTCGGATCGAGACGGACAAACGGCTCAAATACGCGTTCGCGTTCATCGGCGGAAATTCCCGGGCCGTCATCCTCAACAGATAAACTGGCCTCGCTGCCGTTCAGGTGTAAACGAATGCGCAGTGTGGTTTCGCTATAGCGCAGGGCGTTGTTGACCAGATTATCCAGGACGCGCTCCATCAGGCGCATATCCAGCGCGCCATAGTCGCCGGGGCTGTTCTCTACCCGCAACGCGCGCTGCGGATTAACGCTTTGCACATCCTCGATATGACTGCGCAGCCAGCCAGAGAGGTCCGGCGTGCTGAGGTTAAGCTCGTTTTGCGGACGATCCAGGCGCGCGTAGGTCAACAGCTCCTCGATAAGCGCTTCCAGCTGGCCGATATCGCGGTTGAGCGCCAGAGATTCCGTCGCGGTCAGGTTCTCGCTCATCTCAAGACGATAACGCAGGCGCACCAGGGGGGTACGCAGCTCGTGGGCAATGCCGTCGATCAGCTGCTTTTTGCTGGCGATGAGCGCATTGATATTATCGGCCATCTGATTAAAGGCGACGCCCAGACGTTCAAAGCTGGAACCGCTGTCAAAATGGATCCGCTCGGTAAAATGCCCGTCACCAAAGCGCTGTGCCGCGGTTTCCAGACGCAACATATCCTGCCAGTGTGGCCGCATCCAGATAAAGACCGGAAGGGCCAGCGAGATGGCAATAAACGCCAGTAGCGCCATATCCAGCAACCGCATCTGGTGTAAAAAATATAAATAGGGGACGGGACCGACGGCCAGCACGTAGTGGCTGCGCGGAATACGCTGAATAAACGTGTACTGATCGTCTAACGCCACGATGTCGCCATCACGCAGGCGCTGGGTGGTTGCGGCATCCAACGCGTAGTTTTTCAGCGGCTCAATGCGCATATTAAAAGACAGATTCAGGTCCAGCTCTTTTAGCGTTCGCGCCCAGTCGTGCGGGGGGATTTCACGCAGTTCGCTGC
This sequence comes from Lelliottia sp. CFBP8978, assembly GCF_034046055.2. NCBI lineage: Bacteria > Pseudomonadati > Pseudomonadota > Gammaproteobacteria > Enterobacterales > Enterobacteriaceae > Lelliottia > Lelliottia sp. CFBP8978. Next base: position 1,978,761 of record NZ_CM188253.1, read on the forward strand.
GCATCAGATATAGCGAACTTTTCATCAGGTCATCCAGTGACTGTCGGCCTGCACGCTCGGCGGTGAACTTGTAAACCAGCCCGACCAGCATGGTCATCACCAGAAAACAGACAAACAGTAAAAGATAAAACTGCACAAACAGCTTTTTCATGAAATCACACCATCAATACCGGGTTAGCTAAATTGCTTTACGTTCTGGGGCATAACGGAACCGCGTAGTGTTTATTCATGCGTTCCATGCCTCGTCGGCGTTGCTATGAAAGCAGGGTTTGCCCCGGCTGACAACTCTCAAGGCATGTAATGGTGATGATGTTTATGGGTATCTGGTAGGAAAGCTGAAAATGACGCTCATTCTGCTGGCGTCATTTTTCCGCTGTAAAGATTCCGTCTTTAACCGTTTTCACTTACGGCTTCTCTTCCAGACGGGATCATCAGGCAGTTCAGGTTTTCGTGATAAGCGCTGTTTGAAGCGGGCGACAAATCAGGACCATAGCAACGGCGCTACACAACGGGAACAGCGCCAACAGCAGCCAGGGATAGATGGCCTGCGTTGACGGTACTAACGCGTTATCGAGCAGCCCGCCAAACGCAAAATTGCCCGCCAACACCGCAACGCCTCCGGCAGTGGCCAGTGCGCCGTAGTGCGCGCCAAGCGTCGACTCTTCAGCAAACCATGGGATCAGATCTTTTGCTGCCGGTACCAGCAGCATTTGTCCTGTGGTCAGCAGGGTCACAAAACAGACTGAAGGCAATAATCGAAGCCAGCCTTCCGCTGGTTCCGTTGCAGCGAATACCGCCACGCTGGCAAAGGCGGTGGAGAGCAGCAAAAAACCGGCGGGCAAGACCTTGATAGCTCCGGTCTTCCGTGCGAAACGCGCCAGCGGCAGCTGAAACACAACGATCAGAACGGAGGCCAGCATAAAGAGTGGCCCGAGGTCTTTCTCACTTCCTCCCGAACGCTGGATTTCCACCGGCAGCGCCAGATAGAGCTGGTTGTAGCTTAAAAGCCACGAACTGTAGGCAATGATAAACGCAACAAAGCGCGGCTGGCGGAACGTGGTCCACCACGGCAGAACGTTTAGCGCGTGTTTGCCGCGCTGTTCGGTGGGAAGCGCGACGGACAGCAATATCAGCGCGATGATAAAGACGCCAGCCCCTGCCAGGGCAACCTGTCGGAAACCCAGCCCCGTCAATAACGCACCCGCCACCGGGCCCAGAACGGCACCCAGTTCACCCCACACGGCAAAGATCGCGAACCACTCCGCGCGGCTGCGCTTGCCATTCGCCTCGCTTTGCGTCCCTGCTTTGGCCAGTAAGGCTTCAATCGACGGGGAGAACAGCGCTCCGCCGACGCCCGTTAGGCACGCCCCCAGAATGATTGGCCAGAGCGATTGTCCGAATGCCAGCAGCAGATAACCCAGCACGCGAATAAGGCAGCCGTAAAGGATGATCGTCCGTGCGCCAAACCGATCGGAGAGCGCACCGCCGACGATAAACATCCCCTGCTGTGAGAATGTCCGCAGCCCCAGAATCAGCCCGATAAGCCCGCCGGAGAGCATCATATCGTTGCGCAGAAATATCGCCAGGAAGGGGACGACTGCGTAAAAGCCAATATTAAATACAAACTGGCTACCAGGTAATAAGGGTGGCCAGAGCGTGACGGCTGGGCGTAGGGAAAACCGCGGCATGAAATGACCCGCTCCTAAGCGATAAAGTGAATGTGTTTTTTACCATGGAACCGGGAGATCTCAATTTTGGTTTTCACCCGGAAAACGTCCCACAGCAGCTCCTCAGAGAGAATATCCTGCGGTGTCCCGGTCGTGATAATTTTTCCCTGCTGCATCACAATCAACGAATCGCAGAACATGGCGGCGTGGTTGAGATCGTGGATAGCCACAATACAGGTCGCCGGTAGTTCGCTAATCAGCTTCATTAACTGCATCTGATGATGAATATCGAGGTGATTGGTGGGTTCATCGAGCAGGATTTCGCTGGGAGTCTGTGCCAGGGCGCGGGCGATATGGACCCGCTGACGCTCACCACCGGACAGGCTGAGCCACCCCTGATCGCATTTTTCCAGCATATCCACTCGTTGTAGCGCCGCGGTGACGGTTTCGTCATCGTGCGTACTCCAGTTAGAAAAGGGAGAGTGATGTGGGATCCGGCCCAGTTTTACCACGTCACGAACGCGCATATTGGCATCGGTTAACCCATGTTGTTCGACGAACGCCACCCGACGGGCAAGCTGCTTTTTAGCCATCCGCGCAATGTCTTTCTCGTCGAGGGTCACGCAGCCTGCATCCGGACGGCGCAAGCCAGCCAGCACACGCAGCAGGGACGATTTACCGCAGCCGTTGGGGCCGATTAACCCGACGGTTTCGCCGCGAGACACCTTCAGCGATACACCATCGACGATGACCTTTTTCCCCACTTTCCAGGTAATGTTTTCAGCGGAAATACTCATCACTTATTCCTTGAGCGATAGATAATCACGGCAAAGAAAGGCACGCCGACCAGAGCCGTCACGACCCCAACCGGCAGGCTTTGTGGCGCAATCAGCAACCGCGAGGCGATATCGGCCAGCACCATCAGAATGGCTCCGGCCAGCGCACTGGCGATCAGCAATGTGCGATGCAAGGGGCCGAAGAAATAGCGCATGACGTGGGGAATCACCAGCCCGACAAAGCCAATCGAGCCGGCCATACTGACGATGGTCGCGGTGATCAGCGCGGTGGTGGTAAAGAGGATCAGACGCACCCAGGGAACGGCAATCCCCAGTGAGGCGGCGGCATCATCTCCAAAGGTAAATGCATCCAGCGCGCGGGAGTAGTAAAGACAAACGGCAAGCCCGGCCAGAACCACCATCAACACCAGCTGAAATTCAGGCCAGCGCACGCCGCTAAAGCTGCCCAGCAGCCAGAACATCACATCGCGGGCCTGCTGCGCGCTGGCGGAGGTGCTGATGGTATAAGCCGTGATGGCGTTGAACAGCTGAGAAGCCGCGACCCCTGCCAGAATTGTGCGTTCGTTGCCGCCGCGGGCGCCGTTGGTCAAAAAGGCGACGAAGGCAAAGGCGGCGAACGCCCCGGCAAAAGCCCCGGCCGACAGCGACACTGCGCCCGTACCGATGCCCAGTACCACAACTGAAACTGCCCCTGTTGATGCCCCCGCAGAGACGCCAAGCACGTAGGGTTCCGCCAGCGCATTCTTCAATAAGCTTTGTAGAACCGCACCGCAGATGGCTAATCCTGCGCCGCAGCATGCCGCCACCAGCGCGCGGCTCAGGCGAAAGTCCCAGATCACGCTTTCGTAGATCCGGTTCAGTGGGACCTCGGTGAGCCCCATTTTATTGCTGATGGTGTAAAAAACCTGCTGCAGCGGGATCGAGAGTTCACCCACGCTGACGCCCACAGCAATCACCAGGAAAAGCAAGATGAGAGACAGCAGAAACGACGTGGTCAGAAACAAACCCTGTCGCGACGGAAGAGCGGCAGTGGTCATCAGTTCAGTCCCAGTTTTCTGAGCTGTTCACCCACCTGTTCAGCGCCGTAAATGGTCCGGATGGTCGGGTTCATCGCCTGGCCGTCCATCACCACGATATGACCCTTCTTCACCGCGTCCAGCTGGCTGACCGCCGGATCAGTTTTCAGGAATTTGATTTTTTCTTCCGCGTTATCCAGCGCCCAGCGGTTACGGTCAAGGCTGGAAACCACAATCACATCCGGATTTGCTGCAATAATGCTTTCCCAGCTTACGGTCGGCCATTCGGTCTCTGAAGTGATGGCGTTATGCCCGCCCAGGACGTTGGCGATAAAGCCGGATGCGCTGTTTTTTCCCCCCACGTAGGCGTCCGCTGACGGTGATGCGCTTGAGAACCAGAACACAAAGGAGAGATCTTTTTTATTCTTGCTGAATTCGGTACGCAGGTCATTTTCCCGTTTTTTGAAATCGGCAACGACTGCATTTCCCCGATCCTGGACATTAAAAATCGTGGCGAAATCGTCAATCTCTTTATAGAGATAGGTCATATCCCACAGCTTCTGACGGCTGCCGTACATATCCCCTGCGGCTTTTTTGGTCGCGCACATGCCTGGCGATAAATAGCTGTTGACGCCGACGGTAGCCAGATCTTCGCGTTTGGCGACTTTACTTTCCGGGCCTAACAAAAGAGGGAGTTGAGCAGGAACAAAATCAGGGTTGTGGGCAAGAATGGATTCCAGCGTGGGAATTTCTACCGTCAGCAGTTTGATTTTGGCGTTCTGAGCAGCCAGCTGCGGAAGAACCTTCGTTGGCCAAAACGCACTGGCGGCCACGTTATTTTGCAGCCCCAGCAGGAGCAAAATCTCAACGGTATTTTGTCCCAGCGCCACAACGCGCTCCGGCGGTTGGGTAAAGGTCTCTTTGTATCCACAGTTTTCAATGGTCAGAGGATATGTCGTTGCCAGTGCAGAACTGACCGACGCAAACACCATGCCTAACGCGCAGATGGCCTTTTTCATTAAACGCTATCCTTCATTAAAATCGTTATCGAAAACCCGGGAGGTATTTTTAATGTGAATGAATCTCATTACTGAAGCGGGGTTTTATACATTGACCTATAGGGGGTGTCAATGCGAGATGATGACTAAACGTTATCATTACCGCGACGGGGCGGTGTTGTGCGGGGAATGGATACCTTTTTCACTGTCTGGCAGAAGTGCGCACGGCCAAAAACGCCAGTGCGCTTGTCAAAGCAGCAAGCCCAGCGCCGTCATTGCTGGGCTGGCGGGATGAGCGCGTGGAAAGCCGTGATGGACAGATGACCCTTTTCAAAATGAAGAGTAAACGGGCCGCTCGTCGATTTTTGCGCAGACGGACAGCTTATCTTCGCCCGCATACAGATAGCCAAATGAGTCTCTGGATAGTGAGTGGAAAAGCATGTCGCCATTCGCAAAAGGAATGATCTCGGTATCACCAGAGCGTTTATGTCCGGCACCGGTTTCGAAGTTTCCTTTCCACCTTTCCTGGGTGTGGTCGTATACGTGAAGAATAATCTCTACCAGACCTCTTTGCGGGCAGTTAAGGCGTAAAAAAGTGGAGGAGAAATTTAAGGCGTGGGTAAAGCAGGGGATGGATAGCAGGCAAAACAGTACAGCTCTTAAAAACATAATAAAGATAGGGGCTCGTTCAAATTGAAACAGAAATTTAGCCTAAGTGGCAATGTTGACATTGCCCTGGATCAAGATCACATAATTTTCAACGAGATAGATTATTTGGCGTCAGTGGCTGTAGACGGTAATTCACCTTAACATCCCTGTAGGGGACTTGCCGCTATTACAGCGACTGCAGAAGCTATCTCACCAGAAAAATGCGCCGCCATGACTTCGTTGCCCGGAACGAACTCATCAGGTTTCCCACGCGTGCGGTGCGAAAAGATAGCCTTTATTACGCACGGTTTTTATGCGATACGGCTCGGTTGCGTTATCCAGCAGCTTTTTACGCAGGCGTGAGATCGCCACATCAACACTGCGATCCATTCCATCGTAGCTCACACCGCGCAGGTTTTTCAGCAGGGCATCACGATCCATAATCTGTCCGGCGTGGGTCGCCAGTTCCCACAGCAGATCAAAATCGGCGGTGGAGAGGGCGATATCCATTCCCGAGAGCAGGACCTGGCGATTCACCGGATCGATAGAAAGTGTTCCAAAACGCATCGCTTTGTGTGGTGTCAGGGACGCCGACGCCGTCTGGCTCTCCGCGGTGACGCGCTGGCGTAGATGCAGACGCAAACGGGCCAGTAACACCGCCGGGGGCGTTGTTTTGAGAATGTAATCATTCGCGCCCATCTCCAGCGATAAAATATGGTTCATGTCACTGTCGAGCGAGGTGAGAAGCACAATCGGGCCATCCCATTGCGCGCGTAAATCGCGGCAGACGGTCATACCGTCTTTGCCGGGTAACATGATATCCAGCAGCACCAGGTCGGGTTTTTCACGCAACACCACCTCTTCGGCGCGATCGCCACGCGGCTCGACAACAACGTCCATATCGTGTTTTCCCAGATAAGCGGCTATCAGCTGGCCGACTTCTGGCTCATCCTCAACAAAAACGATCTTATTCATACCACGTCTGTTTTCGCGAAAAATGTCAACATACACCGCGTTACCTCAACCTTCCATTAATCTTTCTCAATTAGCCGTCATTCCGTTATTCTGGCTGGTATTGTTATTTGATTGTTAAGGGAAAAGAATGGCGCTGTTGATCAAAGCCGCACTGGGTGCGCTGGTGGTGGTGTTGATTGGTATTTTAGCCCGGACAAAAAATTACTATATCGCCGGACTGATCCCCCTGTTCCCGACGTTTGCGCTTATTGCGCACTATATTGTGGCCTCTGAACGGGGCATTGAGGCGCTGCGGACTACTATCGTCTTCGGGATGTGGTCGATTATTCCCTATTTTATTTATCTGCTTTCGCTGTGGTATTTCACCGCGACGATGCGTCTCCCGCTGGCGCTGGGTGGGGCGGTGGTGTGCTGGAGCCTCAGCGCCTGGGTGTTAATCTTTTTCTGGAGCCGTTTCCATTAATTGAGCGGACGGCCGCCGTCGACGCCAAACGAACGCCCTGTGACATAGCAACTGGTCAGCAGGTAGTCGATAAGATCGATCACCTCTTTCTCGCCCGGCGCGATTTTCATCAGCGATTTATTGAGTGCTTTCTGGCGATATTCGGCATCGTCACCTTCGTTAAACAGAATTAACGAAGGGGCGATCGCGTTGACCTTGACCTCCGGAGCCAGCTTGCGCGCGAACGAGCGCGTCATATTGTCCAGTGCCGCTTTGCTGGCGGCATAGGCGATATGTTTGTCGCTGCCGCGCTCCACAACGTAATCGGTGAAGTGAATAATATCGCCTGCGGCATGGCCATGACCGCGCAGTAACGCCTCTAAAGCATGATTCAGTAAATAAGGCGCGTGAACGTGGATCTGCAGCATGCTGGAGAGGGTTTCGCCAAGCGGCGTGCCCGGTTTTTCCGGCAACCATGCGCTGGCGTTATGGATAATGGCGCGTAACCCGCCCGTCGCCGATTTGACCTTTTCGGCAAATTCAGCAATGCCTGCGTCCGTAGCAAAATCGGCCTGAATACACAGCGCTCCAGCCTCGCGTAATCCCTCGATGGAGGGGTAATCGTTGCGATAGCTGACGATCACCGGCTGGCGTTGATTCAGAAAATGGTGGGCAAGGGCGAGGCCGATGCGTCGGCCTCCTCCGGTAATCAAAATGGGGCGTTGCGGTGCTTTTCCCATCGCTTTCTCCTTTCAGTTCGACAATGGGAAAAGAAGGCTTATCCCATCAACATCCACGTTGCCGGAACGGCAGCAATCAGTAGCATACCGATCAACGCCATCTCCCGACGCTTCAGGGCATGTCCCAGCTGGTGTGTGCGGCGGGCATAGATAAAGACCAGCAGCCCCGGCGCATAAAGCACAACGGACAGCAGCAGATGCATTGGCCCGGAAGCATACAGTAACCATAACCCATAGATACAGGCTCCGACACCGACCACGTAATGAGCCGGACGGGTGGCAATTTTTAACAAATACGCGCCGACCAGGAAATAGGGTACCAGAATCATCTCCGAGGCAATGGTCAGCAGGGTGTTATAGTCCGAACCTGTGAGCCAGATCAGCACCAGGCACACCTGTACGCTGATGTTTGTCAGCCACAGTGACGCGGACGGCGCACTGTTTTTGTTCTGACGCGCAAACAGGCGGGGAAAGGCTTTATGCGTCGCGGCGAGGAAAGGCACTTCTGCCGCCATAATGGTCCAGCTCAGATAGGCCCCGCAGACCGAGACAATCAGCCCTGCCGCAATCACCACGTCGCCCCAGGAGCCCATCATCTTGACCATTAATCCGGCCATTGAAGGGTTACGCATGCCTGCCAGCTCCGGACGCGCCACCACCCCGATAGAGAGCAGTGTGACCATCAGATAGACGCTCAACGCGGCCAGCACGGCTAACAGCGTGGCGCGGCCCACGTCGCGCTTGTTACGCGCTCTTGCCGAGACTACTACTGCACCTTCCACGCCGATAAACACCCACAGGGTGATCAGCATGGTGTTTTTTACCTGCTCCCAAACCGGGACGCCCAGCGCAATGCCGGTGAAATCCATGCTAAAGACGTCAAGACGAAAGGCGATAAACGCCAGCACGATAAACAGGCCAAGCGGCACCAGTTTTGCCAGCGTAGCCACCAGATTAATACTCGCCGCCGTCTGCACGCCGCGCAGGACCAGCCAGTGAACTAACCACAGCAGAACCGATGCGCCAACAATAGATTGCCAGGTATTTCCGTCGCCGAAGAAGCGCAGTTCGGGGCTATCGGTAAAGAAACTGAGCGCGGAGAAAACAATCACCAGGTAAGAGACGTTGGCGATAACGGCACAAAGCCAGTAACCCCAGGCGGAGCAGAAGCCGATCAGTTCGCCAAAGCCTTCACGGGCGTATGTGAATATTCCACCGTCCAAATCCGGGCGGATACGCGTCAGTATTAACATGGCAAAGGCCAGCAGCAGGATCCCAACGCCGGTGATCCCCCAGCCGATGAGCAGCGCCGCCGGGCTGGCGACTTCCGCCATATTCTGCGGCAAACTGAATACGCCTGCGCCCAGCATGGAGCTTAAAACGAGCGCAGTTAAAGCGCTCAGGCCAAGTTTCTTTTCCATTGGCTTCCTGTTATGAAAGGACCAAATCCAGAATAATTATTTCGCACAAGCGCATAAAAATGGTGGATCACACTAAGGCGCGGGATTTTACGGAGTGTCTTGAATGCATGCAATGACGTGAGGCAGAAATTCAATTAAAAGTTACAAAAAAGGCGGCATTGCGCCGCCTTTGGTTAACCCGTTTTGTTATTTATACAGGTCAGCACTGATGGTCATGTTGTTACCACGTTCCTGCCACTGGCGGGTGATGTGGTAATACTTCGCGCCTTTCTTCTGCGCGCGTTTCGCCACCTGGTAAGACACTTCGGTCATGTTGCCGTAGTTACCGGTGAATTTAACGCTGTCGAAAGGCACCATCTGCGCGGCAGTGGCTTTGTTCAACTCTTCAATTTTTGTGCCGTCCGGCAGGGTGACTGTGTAACGACCGCCTTTAGTGGTTTGCGTTTCAAAGAAACGACCGACTTCAGCGCTGGGTGTTGCTGTCGTGGCAACGCCTGGAATTTCGACTTTCTTCGCTTCTTCACCGCCTTTAGCGATAGCTGCGCGGCCCGCTTCAGAATCTGCCGGGATCACGTCCGGGCTTTGCAGAACGCGTTTTTTGGCATCCGCTTTATAGATGAATGCGGTAATACGCTGGTTGCCACCCTGGTTGGCGTCGATCTGACGCACGATGTAGAAAGAGGCTGCACCTTTTTCTTTCGCGGCTTTGGTGATGGCGTCATTCACTTCTGGCTGGCTGCGGTAAAAGCCCTGAATGGTGACAGTGTCGAACGGCTCCAGTGCAATGGCCTGGTCTTTAGGCAACTCCATCACGCCATTGATAACGCGATTTTTTGGGGCAGTAGCTTTCGGCGCGTCTTCTTTATATAAATCGGCCACAATGCGTAAGTTGCCACCACTGCCATAATCAGAGGTATCAACGACGTAAAAAGAGGCAGCGCCTTCTTTATCAGCACGACGAGAGGCAGCCTGCACCCCGTCACCAATGGCGTTAAAACGACCCGTGATGGTGACACGATCGTAAGGTTTCAACGCTGCCGCTTGCTCCGGCGTTAACTCTGTCGCAGCGTGAGCGGACAGGGCGATCGCAGAAAGGAGTGCGGACGCCAGGAGAGTGTTCTTAAGCTTCATAAAATAATCCTTCGCCTTGCGCAAACCAGGTACTGGTGTTGTTGTTAATTTGAAATCGTCGCCGATTATGGCATTTAAAACCCGTTGCTGTCTGCGCCATTTTTTACTGACTGTGCTCCCGTCAGGATCAAATCCGATAACATTTAGTGATATGTTGAGTAAACACGCGTTTGAACAGTAAAACTGATGAAGTATATGACTTTTACAAGTTAATTTAATGTTAATGAGTTGTTCTCGTATGGGGCTATATCATGTTTTACCGCTTCGCTTGAGCTATTTATCGGCCCTGGCGATGAAATTAAGGTAAATATCGCTGTCAGAGACGGTGATCACTTATTTTTCACAGATAAAGTCAGAAATAGTGTTTTCTTGCTGTGGATCACAGGCGCTATTTTCAGTAGGTTATAGAAAGTTTGTTACTGTTTTATTTTCCGTGGTTATTCATCCCGCAGAGCTATCGAATTGGCGACAACTCATGCAAATCGCGGTCATTTATCGACAAACCATCATCAAGAACCGATGGAAGGGAAAACTATGCGTATTGGGGTACCAAAAGAACGGTTAGCCAATGAAACCCGCGTAGCCGCAACGCCGAAAACGGTCGAGCAGCTGCTGAAACTGGGTTTTACCGTCGCGATTGAAAGCGGCGCGGGCAAACTGGCGAGCTTTGATGACGAGGCATTTATTCAGGCTGGCGCTGAAGTGGTGGACGGGGCGGAGATATGGCAATCGCCTGTCATTCTGAAGGTGAATGCGCCAGAAGAGAGCGAAATTGCGCTGCTGAATCCCGGCACGACGCTGGTGAGCTTTGTCTGGCCGGCACAGAATCCGCAGCTGATGGAGAAGCTGGCCGCGCGCGGCGTCACGGTGATGGCGATGGATTCGGTGCCGCGTATTTCGCGTGCCCAGTCGCTGGATGCGTTAAGTTCAATGGCTAACATTGCGGGCTATCGCGCCATCGTTGAGGCCGCCCACGAGTTTGGCCGCTTCTTTACCGGTCAAATCACGGCGGCGGGGAAAGTCCCACCGGCAAAAGTGATGGTGATTGGGGCCGGTGTTGCCGGTCTTGCGGCCATCGGCGCGGCGAACAGCCTTGGGGCTATCGTGCGGGCGTTCGATACGCGTCCAGAAGTCAAAGAGCAGGTGCAGAGTATGGGCGCCGAGTTCCTTGAGCTGGATTTCAAAGAAGAAGCGGGCAGTGGTGATGGCTACGCGAAGGTGATGTCCGAAGCGTTCATCAAGGCGGAAATGGAACTCTTTGCCACGCAGGCAAAAGAGGTCGATATCATCGTCACCACCGCGCTGATTCCTGGCAAACCCGCGCCGAAGCTGATCACCCGTGAAATGGTCGACTCGATGAAAGCGGGGAGCGTGATTGTCGATTTGGCGTCACAAAACGGCGGGAACTGCGAATACACCGTCCCGAACGAAGTCATGACGACGGCAAACGGCGTGAAGATCATTGGCTATACCGATCTGCCGGGCCGTTTGCCGACGCAATCCTCCCAGCTGTACGGAACCAACCTCGTTAACCTGCTGAAACTGCTCTGCAAAGAGAAAGACGGTAACATCACCGTTGATTTTGATGATGTGGTGGTGCGCGGCGTGACTGTGGTTCGCGACGGCGAGATCACCTGGCCTGCGCCGCCGATTCAGGTTTCTGCGCAGCCGCAGGCAGCCGCTAAAGCTGCTCCTGCACCAAAAGAACCGCCTACACCCGTTTCCCCGTGGCGCAAATACGCGCTGATGGCGTTGGTGATTATTCTGTTCGGCTGGCTGGCTGACGTGGCACCTAAAGAGTTCCTCGGCCATTTCACCGTCTTTGCGCTCTCCTGCGTCGTCGGTTACTACGTGGTGTGGAACGTCTCTCACGCGCTGCATACGCCGCTGATGTCGGTGACGAACGCCATTTCAGGGATCATTGTGGTAGGGGCGTTGCTGCAGATTGGTCACGGCGGCTGGATTAGCTTCCTGAGCTTTATCGCGGTGCTCATCGCCAGTATCAATATTTTCGGTGGTTTCACCGTGACTCAGCGCATGCTGAAAATGTTTCGTAAAGGCTAAGGGGTAGCATATGTCTGGAGGATTAGTAACAGCTGCATACATTGTTGCCGCAATCCTGTTTATTTGTAGTCTGGCGGGGCTTTCCAAACACGAAACGTCACAACGCGGGAACCATTTCGGTATCGCGGGGATGGCGATTGCGCTGATTGCCACTATTTTTGGGCCGGATACCGGCAACGTGGCGTGGATTCTGGTGGCGATGATCATCGGTGGCGCAATCGGTATTCGTCTGGCGAAGCGCGTAGAGATGACGGAGATGCCGGAGCTGGTGGCTATTCTGCACAGCTTTGTGGGTCTGGCGGCGGTGCTGGTGGGCTTTAACAGCTATCTGTACCACGAACCCGGCATGGAGCCGATTCTGGTTAATATCCATTTGACCGAAGTGTTCCTTGGGATCTTCATCGGGGCGGTAACGTTCACGGGATCTATCGTTGCCTTTGGCAAGCTGCGCGGCAAAATCTCCTCTAAGCCGCTGATGCTGCCGAATCGTCACAAAATGAACCTGGCGGCGCTGGTGGTCTCTTTCCTGCTGCTGATGGTGTTTGTGCGCACCGAAAGCACCGGCATGCAAGTGCTGGCGCTGCTGGTGATGACGATCATTGCGCTGGCGTTTGGCTGGCATCTGGTGGCGTCTATCGGTGGTGCTGATATGCCGGTCGTCGTGTCGATGCTGAACTCCTATTCAGGTTGGGCAGCGGCAGCGGCGGGCTTCATGCTGAGCAACGATCTGCTGATTGTCACCGGTGCGCTGGTGGGGTCGTCGGGTGCTATCCTGTCATACATCATGTGTAAGGCGATGAACCGTTCGTTCTTCAGCGTGATTGCCGGCGGGTTTGGTACCGACGGCGCGGCGTCCAGCGGTGATGAAGAAGTCGGTGAACACCGTGAGATCACTGCAGAAGATACGGCTGATATGCTGAAAAACTCGCATACGGTGATCATCACCCCGGGCTACGGTATGGCGGTGGCGCAGGCGCAGTATCCGGTCGCTGAAATTACCGAGAAACTCCGTGCGCGTGGCATCAAAGTGCGCTTTGGTATTCACCCTGTTGCAGGGCGTCTGCCGGGCCACATGAACGTCCTGCTGGCTGAAGCGAAAGTGCCATACGATATCGTGCTGGAAATGGACGAGATCAATGACGATTTCGCCGATACCGACACGGTGCTGGTCATTGGTGCGAACGATACCGTTAACCCGGCCGCACAGGACGATCCGGGCAGCCCGATTGCGGGAATGCCGGTTCTCGAAGTGTGGAAGGCGCAGAATGTGATCGTCTTTAAACGCTCAATGAATACTGGCTATGCCGGCGTCCAGAACCCGCTGTTCTTCAAAGAGAACACCCATATGCTGTTTGGCGATGCCAAAGCCAGCGTGGATGCGATTCTGAAAGCGTTGTAATGCGTCAGATGTGAAAAAGCCGCCTGAGAGGGCGGCTTTTTTTATGGCTGGGTGACGACGTTTAATCGTCTTCTTCGTCATCCAGTTCAACGGGCGTTTGATACTGATCCGGTTTAATCACCAGTAGGTCGCAGCGCAGATGATCAATCACCTGTTCAGCCGTATTGCCGAGGAAGGCCGCCGAAATACCGGTCCGGCCCACCGTGCCAAGCACCACAATCCCCGCCTGCAAATGCTCAGTGAGATCAGGAATAACCTCTTCAGGCAGTCCTTTTTCTACGTGGGTCATTTTCTCATCAATGCCAAATTTCTGGCGCAGTGCTTTCATCGCCAGCAGATGCTGACCCCGAATCGCATCGTTGTAAACGCTCGGGTCAAACTCAGGCAGTTCGATAGCAATATTGATGGGTGTGACGGGATAGGCCCCGACCAGATGCACCTCGGTATGGTTAACCTGTTCGGCAAGTTGGATCGTCTCTTTCACCAGCTTTTCATTGAGGGCGTTGTGGTAATCCTCTTCACTGGCGAGGTTAACGGCAACCACCGCTTTACCGCCTTCCGGCCAGGGCTGGTCTTTCACCATCCAGACCGGACACGGACATTTGCGTAACAAGTGCCAGTCGGTTGGCGTGAAGATCACCGCTTCCAGTTTGTCGTGCTGATGCGCCATCTTCAGCAGCAGATCGTGTTTTTCGCCGATCACTTCCTGGATGATGGCTTCAAAAGGACGGTTATGCCACACCACTTTGATATCAATGGGGATGCCCGCATCAATATAATATTTTGCCTGCTCGCGGATCCACGCGGTCCGTTGGCTGATCACGCCCTGACGCATAGCGGTGCGCTCATCAGGCGACAGAAGGGTGGTCATCTCGTATGAGAAGTCATAGATCGGCAAAAACGCTTTGATTTTGCCGCCAATCCGTTGATGTAAATATACAGCTCGCCGTAATGCAGGTTGATCGTCCTGATTAGGATCGATGGCCACCAGCATGTTTTGATACTTTGCCATACAGGTCTCCTTACAACTGTCACCTCAGTCTGTAATTAAAAGAGTAACCTATATACGTTGAATGAAACAGGGGAGAAGGTTTTGCCAGATCAATAAATCTTAAAAATTTACTGACCTGGCAGAAGAAAAGCGAGGGGTCAGGCGACGTTACGGGAGTGACCGGCGAGAACCGCCAGGGCTTCACCATTTTCGATGGTGATGTATTTGCCTTTCACCGCTAACATGCCACTTTTCTGGAAACGACCCAGCAGGCGGCTGATGGTTTCCACCGTCAGGCCCAGGTAGTTACCGATATCACCACGCGTCATGGTCAGGCGGAATTCACGCGGAGAGAAACCCCGTTCGGCAAAACGACGAGACAGGTTATAGATAAACGCGGCCAGACGCTCTTCTGCATTCTTTTTGGAAAGCAGCAGAATCATGTCCTGATCGCCTTTAATCTCACCGCTCATCAGACGCATCATCTGCTGGCGCAGATTCGGCATTTTGCCGGACAGATCGTCGAGAGTTTCAAACGGAATTTCGCAAACCATAGAGGTTTCCAGCGCCTGAGCAAAGCTCGGGTGGTGGCCAGTGCCGATAGCGTCAAAGCCCACCAGATCGCCCGCCAGATGGAAGCCAGTGATCTGTTCATCGCCTTGTTCGGTGATGGTATAGCTTTTAATCGTGCCAGAACGGATAGCATAGAGCGATTTCAGTTCGTCTCCCGCTTTAAACAGCGTCTGTCCCTTCTGAATAGGCTTTTTACGCTCGATGATATTATCAAGCTGATCAAGCTCATGCTCATTCAGGGTAAAAGGGATACAGAGCTGGCTAATGCTGCAATCCTGGCAATGGATAGCACAACCGCCAGACTGAATGCGTCGTATAATTCGCTTTTCCGGGATCATAGGTTTGCTCAAGCCTTAATTGATATTGGTCAATTTTAACATCTTTTTGGAGTAGACGTAAGTCTGGTAAACCATCAATAAGGACAAGTGGCGACAATGTGTCGCCATCTTCTTGAAATTCCACAGTTTGATTGTGGAATAATGACCTAAATCATAGAAAATTAAGCACTAAAAGCCTGGTCGCTACAGCAATAAATAGCCTTCGTGACGCAGTAACCACTCTTTACGCTGAACCCCACCGGCATAGCCGGTCATGGTGCCGTTGCGCCCAATCACGCGATGACAGGGCACTACAATACTGACCGGATTGGAGCCGTTTGCCGCCCCCACGGCGCGAGCGGCTCCGGCACGGCCTAGCTGTTCGGCAAGCTGACCATAGTGCATGACGTGCCCGCAAGGGATGGCCCGCAGCGCCTGCCACACTTCGCGCTGGAAGGCGGTGCCTGCGGTCGCGGTTGGCAACGTGTCAATAATGCTGAGATTGCCCTCGAAGTAGGCGGCAAGCTTCTCGCTTAAACCGCCCGGATTGGTGGCGCTAATGCGCTCGTAACCCTCGCGATAGTGGATATTGAGCAATTCAACCATTCGGTCGCTGTGCTCTTCCCACTCCACAGCCCGCAGATTGAACTGCTCATCGGCGATCACCCACAGCGGGCCAAGCGGCGTGGCAATCTTATCTTCAAGTAATCTCAGCATCCTTTGTCCCTTAATTCAGCCGTGGGTAAATCCCCGGTCCAATTGGCAGACCGACAAGATACCATGCCACCAACATCATCAACCATACCCCTAAAAAGATAAGCGGATACGGCAGCACCAGCGAATAGTAGGTACCCAGCTTCGCTTCCGGTTTATAGCGCTGCAGGAAGCCCAGAAACAGCGGAACAAACGGCGACACCGGGGCGAGGGGAATGACAGAGGAATCCGCCACGCGGAACAGGATCTGTGCAAACGCCGGATGAAAGCCGAGCAGCATAAACATCGGCACAAAGATGGGAGCCAGAATAGACCAGATAGCAGAACCGCTGGCGATAAACATACACAGCAATGATGACAGCAACGCCAGCCCGACAAAGGCCGGAATACCGCTTAACCCGGCAGTTTCCAGAATATCGGTCAAACCGACAGCCATAAACTTGCCCATGTTGCTCCAGTTAAACATGGCCACGAACTGCGCCAGCGGGAAGACCATCACGATAAATCCGGCCATCTCTTTCATCGGTTCGATCATCAACTGCGGCAGATCGCCCTGACGGCGGATTTTGCCCGTTGCGATACCGTAGGCGAGCGAGACGACAAAAAAGAACAGGATAATCAGCGGCACAATCCCCTGGATAAACGGCGATGGCAACACGGTATGTTTCACCGGATCGCGCAGCACGCCGTTTTCAGGAACGACCATCAGCGCAACGACCGCAATAAACAGCACTGAGACAATCCCGGCCACGCGCAAACCGTAACGCTGCTCTTTGCCCAGCGTCTGCAGTTTTTCGTCACTGCGGCCTTCCCATTTTCCCAGGCGCGGTTCGACGATTTTATCGGTAATCAGGCCACCGACGATCGTCAGCACAACCACGGAGCAGGCCATAAAGTACCAGTTGTCGATCACGCTGACGTGCATAGCGGCGTCAATGGTTTTCGCCGCCTCGGTGCTGATCCCTGAAAGCAGCACGTCGGTGGTCACGATCAGCAGATTGGCGGTAAAGCCACAGCCGACACCGGCGATAGCGGCAAGCAAACCGGCCACCGGATGGCGACCCACCGCGAGGAAGATCAGCGCTCCCATTGGCGGCATAATCACCAGCGCCGCGTCAGAGGAGATATGGCTGAAGAACGCGATAAACAGCACCATATAACTGGCGTAACGGGCGCTCACAACGGATGCCATCTTCACCATCAGCGCAGGGAGGAGTCCAACGCGTTCGGCCAGACCGGCACCGAGCACCAGCGCCAGAATCGCCCCGAGTGGAGCAAAACCGCTGAAGTTTTTAATCACATTGGGTAAAAACCAGTGCAGCCCCTCAACGCTCAGCAGGTTTTTCACCGCCACCATACTGCCATCTGCCGGACTGCGCACACTGACCTCAAAAGCGGACAGCACGGCAGTGGCCACCATCAAAATGACGATCAAATAGATAAAAAGCAGGAAAGGGTGCGGCACTTTATTACCGATCCTTTCAACCCAGCCATAGAGCTTACCGGATGGGGAATGCGAAGGTATGGAAGACATACTCATGGGCGTTCCTCGGGACTGTTGTGTTGTTGTTTGCGTGTTTTATTATTTTAAAGGTGACGGCGTCACGTTATGGGGGATCGGACACTCGTACGGTCTTTCTGCGATCTGTTGTGCAAATTCTTCCCGGCAGGCCTGCAGCAGCGCGGGATCCCGTAGCAGGTTTAACGCGGTGGCGCCCATCACTTTTCCGGCCAGCAGCATGCCTTTATGTGCGATGGAGGTCCGTCCCTGCGCCACCAGCTGCCAGGTATGCAACGGCGTACCGACGGCAAAGCAGGGGCTGAAGCACTGGGCGACCGGCATTTTCCAGCTCACATCTCCCACGTCCGTCGATCCCGCCAGCACGTTATCGGTGATGGCGTAGGGCGCAACTTCGTCCACCAGCAGCGTCTCCTGATTCCGACGGGCAAAAGCTTTGCCTTCTTCAGCGCCCGTGGCGGCGATATTTTTCAGGCTGTTTTGCAGATCGTTGGCGGTGAGTGTGGCGCGGATCTCACGGGCGAAAGCGCGTTCTTCTTCCGTCCATGCTGGCGTGCCGTAGTGTTGTAGCGCGCTGTACATGGCCGCTTCAAGCGTGCGATTGGGCAAATAGCTGGAGCAGGCTTTATCAAAACGGCATTCGACGGTGGTTTCCGTCATCAGCGCCGCACCCTGGGCGACTTTTTCGATCCGCTCGTAAATTTGTTGGGCATCGGCCATCTCCGGCGCGCGGATCAGATACAGCACCTCTGCCTGGGCCTGCACCACGTTCGGCGAGATCCCGCCAGTTTGGGTAATCGCGTAATGGACGCGGGCTTTCTCAATGATGTGCTCATTCAGAAAATTAGTGCCGGTAGTCATCAGTGTGACGGCATCCAGCGCGCTGCGGCCCAGATGCGGCGAGTTTGCCGCATGCGCCGCCGTGCCGTGAAAGCGCCATGCCGCCTGAATATTTGCCAGCGTGCTGACGTTAAACATGCCGGCAAAAGCCTCAGGATGCCAGGTCACTGCCGCATCCACATCGTCAAATAATCCCTCGCGCACCATAAAGGTTTTACCGGAACCCCCTTCTTCGCCGGGGCAGCCATAGAAGCGAACGGTTCCACTTCCGCCATGCTGCTCGAGCCAGCTTTTGACGGCGACGGCCCCGGCAAGGGCCGCCGTGCCAAGCAGATTATGGCCACAGCCATGACCGTTGGCCTCGGGGGTGTCCGTCTGAGGTGTCGCGCAGTGCGCTTTCTGGCTCAGACCCGCCAGCGCATCGTATTCCCCCAGCAGGGCGATAACCGGCTGACCGCTGCCGAAGCTTGCGATAAACGCATTCGGAATATTGCCCGCTTCGCGCGTCAGAGTGAAGCCTTCAGCTTCCAGGGCATCAGCCAGTCGTCCGGCGGACCAGAACTCTTCAAAACGGGTTTCGGGATGATCCCAAATTTGATCGGCAATGTCGGTCAATGTCTGACATCGGGTTTCGATGGCGTCGTCAATAAAAGCATAAATGTCCTGCATCACACACCTCGCGTCCACGGAAAATGGAGTGCCGTACGGGCCAGCGTTTCGATGGCGACCCCCATGATTTGCTCGTCAAAATCGAATTTTTCGTTGTGATGCCCCGCGCTCAGGTCGGTGCCAAACACCATATACGACGCAAGGCCGCCGTTTTGCTGAACTCGCGCCATCATCAGCGTGGCATCTTCCGAGCCTGCTGGCGCTTTTACCCGGTCAATCGCCTGCGCAACGCCCGTCACCTGGCTTGCCTGTTCGCGCAGATAGTCAACCCAGGCCGGAGAAGGTGAGCTGGAGGTGGCGGCCCCCATCAGGCGCATGTCGCTTTTGACTCCGTAAAGGGTGGCTGCGCCTTCAATAACGGCCCGGGCGCGCTCGAAAACGTACTGATTAATCGCTTCGCTTTCGCCGCGGGTTTCAACTTTCATCAGCGCGCTGGCCGGAACGACGTTTCGTCCGCTACCGGCCTGCAGCACACCGACGTTAACGCGTGATGCTCCTTCGCTGTGCGAAGCAATGCTGTGCAGGGCGAGCGAGGCTTGCGCGGCGGCGAGCAACGCATTGCGCCCGTCCTCCGGTTTACCGCCTGCGTGGGCCGCAACGCCGGTAAAGTGCACGTCGAATTTGGTGGTAGCCATAAAGTTATCGCTGCCGCAAATCACGGTTCCGGCCGGAACGCCGGTGCCGATGTGAATCGCCGTGAAATAATCAATGCCATCCAGCGCGCCAGCGGCGACCATTGCCCGTGCGCCGCGCGTGCCTTCTTCGGCTGGCTGGAAGATGAGCTTAATCGTGCCGCAAAGCTGTGACTCATGGTGCTTAAGAATATGCGCTAAACCCAGGCCGATGGTGGTATGCCCGTCGTGAGCGCAGGCGTGCATCATCCCTGGATTACACGAGGCAAAGCCTTCGCGGAATGGGCGATGGCTTTCATCCAGCGCCTCGCTAAGATCCAGCGCATCCATGTCGACGCGAAACGCGAGGGTCGGGCCCGGGCGACCGGTGTTCAGCGTGGCGACGAGGCCGGTGAACCCGCCTTCAAATGCGGTGAGCCATTTTTCCGGCGCGCCTTGCTGGCGGGCGCGGGCAAATTCAGCCGCCAGCGTTTGCTCGTCCGGGAGCCCCATTCGGCTGTCGGCATCGACAACGTCGCGGCCCATTGCCAGTTCATAGCCCAGATTGTCGAGGATCTCGGCCACTTTGGCCGCCGTGCGAAACTCCACCCAGCCGGATTCGGCATACTGATGAAAATCGCGACGCCACGCCGTTAATTGTGGCGTTAATTTTTGAAGGATATTTGCCAGTGAATCCATCTCTCTTCCTGTCATACTTAAAATATGTGAACTACTTCACGCTGTGATAGTTTTTACTTATCACTAACCAATTTTTCACAGTTTTAACCGTTCAGGAATTACCCTCGCACATCCATATCCATTAAAGTAGATGACAGTTTCTTTACTCTGATAAACAACGGTTATCGGTCGCGCTATGACATTTCAGGTTAAATTTCATCAAATCCGGGCGTTTGTCGAAGTGGCGCGCCAGGGCAGTATTCGCGGTGCCAGCCGTGC
Source organism: Lelliottia sp. CFBP8978 (assembly GCF_034046055.2). NCBI lineage: Bacteria > Pseudomonadati > Pseudomonadota > Gammaproteobacteria > Enterobacterales > Enterobacteriaceae > Lelliottia > Lelliottia sp. CFBP8978. Next base: position 1,999,250 of record NZ_CM188253.1, read on the forward strand.
GATGAATTTGTCGCAACCGGCGTTAACAAAATCAATTAAAGAGCTGGAAGAGGGGATGGCCGCGCAGCTGTTTGTGCGTCGCAGCAAAGGGGTAGCGCTGACCGATTGTGGTGAGAGTTTTTATCAACATGCCAGCCTGATCCTGGAAGAGTTGCGTGCGGCTCAGGACGATATTCTGCAGCGCCAGGGGCATCTGGCGGGGCAAATTAATATCGGGATGGGGGCCAGCGTAGCCCGAACGCTAATGCCAGCCGTGATCACGCGCTTTCATGAACAGCATCCGCAGGTCAAGGTGCGTATAATGGAAGGGCAACTGGTGTCGATGATTAATGAATTACGTCAGGGCGAGCTGGATTTTACGATAAATACCTATTATCAGGGCCCTTTCGATCACGAATTCACCTTTGAAAAACTCTTTGAGAAACCCTTCGCTATATTTTGTCGGGCAGGGCATCCGGCATTAGGTGCTAAATCTATCGGTGAGCTTTTGCATTATAACTGGACCATGCCAACCCCTCGTGGCAGCTATTATAAACAGCTGGAAGAGATATTTAAGCACCGTTCGCAAATACCCCAGATCGGCGTGGTTTGCGAAACGTTTTCCTCGTGTATCAGCCTTGTGGCGCAAAGCGATTTTCTGAGTATCCTCCCGCAGGAACTGGGCTGCGACCCGCTGCTGGCGCACCGTCTGGTCATGCTGCCGGTTGAAGAGCAGTTGCCGAAAGCGGCATATTATTTAATTCAGCGCCGTGACGCGCGACAGACACCGTTGACGGCCTCATTAATAACGCAATTCAGAAGGCATACCAGTGGAATATGACGTCGAAAAGAAGTTAAAAAAATAGAGCCTGCCGACATCTGACAGACCCTACAGTACACACAGCAATGCATCCTTTTGCGTACCCCGCTTTATGACTCCGTTATGCAGGTTTATTTAGTTATAACACCTTTCCCTGAAAAATAAAGTGATCGGAGCGCATGATTACGTTCATTTTTAACTTAAATTTAGCATTTCATTGCTGGTTAAATTTAGTTTAAGTGTGCTTCAATGAAATAACGTTTTTTGGGATGTCATTATCCTTGTCCGCCTGTATTTATTCCACGCAGATTGCCCGCCGGAGCGGCAATCGCCGGTCATTGAGACCGCCGTCTGGGGCGGGTATAGTACAGCTTCAGATGTAGCCGGAGGAATTCCATGAAACCAGACGACAAATCGCTTTTTCTTGACGCCATGGAAGATGTCCAGCCCCTGAAGCGCCCGGTTGATATCACCTGGCAGCCGAGCCGTAATCAACGGAGCCGCCAGAGCATTGATACCACCCAGCTCGATAATTTTTTAACGCTGGGATTCCTGGATGTTCTTCCGCTCGCCGAACCTCTGGCCTTTCAGCGAGAGGGTGTCCAGCAGGGCGTTTTTGATAAACTACGCAGCGGTAAATATCCCCGTCAGGCCAGCCTGAACCTCCTGCGTCAGCCTGTCGAACAGTGTCGGCAGATGCTGTTTACCTTTATCGCGCAGTCGCGCCAGCAGAGTTTGCGCAATCTGATCGTGATTCACGGCAAAGGCCGGGAGCAGAATTCGCACCCCAACATCGTGCGAAGCTATCTGGCTCGCTGGCTTACCGAGTTTGACGAGGTGCAGGCATTTTGTGTTGCGCTACCCCATCATGGCGGTAGCGGAGCCTGCTATGTCGCGCTGCGTAAATCCGATGACGCTAAACTCGAAAACTGGGAACGGCACGCCAGGCGAAGCCGTTAACCGCAACGTCCGTTTCTGCTGAGCGGATGCTAAAACGCGGGCCCTGAACGCCCCGCGTTTTATGGTCATCATTAAAAGGTTTCCCAGTTTCCTTCGCTCGCTGAAGCCGCTACCGGGCGTAAGACCTGCGGCGTTTTCAGACTGGCGGGGCGGGTCGCGGGGGTTTGCGCCTGGGTATTCAGGCGAAATGCGGCGACGGCCTGGCGCAACTGCTCCGCCTGATCTTCCAGCGCCGCGGCAGCGGTTGCCGACTCCTGCACCAGCGCGGCGTTTTGCTGAGTCACGCTATCCATTTGCGACACGGCCAGACTAACCTGTTCGATGCCACGGCTCTGTTCATCGGACGCTGAGGCAATTTCGCCCATGATGTCGGTGACGCGCGTAACGGCCGCGACGATCTCTTTCATGGTGGCGCCCGCTTCACTGACCTGACCGGAACCGGTGTTTACCCGGCTGACCGAGTTTTCAATCAGCGCTTTAATCTCTTTGGCTGCCTGCGCACTACGGCTTGCCAGGGTGCGTACTTCCCCGGCGACAACGGCGAATCCACGTCCTTGCTCACCCGCGCGTGCGGCTTCAACCGCGGCGTTCAGCGCCAGAATATTGGTCTGGAAAGCGATGCTGTCGATCACACTGGTGATGTGGGCAATCTGCTGAGAGCTGTCGGCAATTTCGGTCATCGTGCGGATCACGTTGTCCACTACGCGCCCCCCGCGGTCGGCTGTTTCCGAGGCATTTTTTGCCAGCAGAGTGGCCTGTCGGGCATTGTCGGAGTTCTGTTTGACCGTGGCGGTCAGCTCTTCCATGCTGGCAGCGGTCTCTTCAAGCGAAGCCGCCTGTTGCTCAGTACGCGCAGAGAGATCGTTGCTCCCCGCCGCGATCTCTCCTGCGCCGGTGTAGATCGAGTCGGTGCTGCCACGCACGGCGCTGACGGTTGTCACCAGCGAACGTTGCATCTCGTGAAGACCGGCAGCCAGCTGGCCCATCTCATTACGACTGTCGATGGCAATCGTGTGGGTGAGGTCGCCGCTGGCGATAGTGCGAATATGGTTCATCACGCTATGAAGAGGTTTCAGCAGCAGACGCTGTAATCCCAGCCAGAACACCACCAGCACGGCAATCACCACCAGGAAAATAGTGCCCAGCGTCCATTGCATATGGGTGAAACTGCTCTGATTTTCTTTGGCCGCGGCATTCAGCAGGGTGTTATTTTCTGCGCGCCAGCGGGTATAGACTGTTTCCATCGCATCCTGTGCCTGCTGCGCATCCAGATCGCCGTAGGCCTGATAGTTGTCGGCGCGCAGGTACTCAATCGACAAGCGCATGACCTCATGCATCTGGCTGTACGCTTTTTGCATTTCCGTGGTCAATTCCTGACTCTGGCCTTTTACAGGCGGCATAGCTTGCCAGGCGCTATAGTACTTTTCGGCTTTACCCAGAGAATCGCTGGCATGGCCCAGCAGCGTATTAATGGCGGCAAGCGAAGCCGGATCGCGCTGATTTTTAAGGTAACGAATCGCGACGCGAGTCACGGTGACGCGGGTCTTTACCAGCGTATTGACGCTGTCGCTCAGGTTTTCTTGCTGTGCGTTGAGGTTGCCCGAATTTTGAAAGTTGTGACGGTCGTTGCTGACTGCGGAATAGAACAACCCTCCCGTGACGACTTGCAACAGGCAGAATATAGTGAGAGCAAAAATGATCCCGGTAATCACGTGCAGATTTTTCAGCATAACGGACGCCCATTTGATGTGCAGTAGTTGCATCATTGTTATCGACGTAGTAGGGCTAAACTTTAATTTCACCCATGCTTAATGGATAAGCAGTCAATCAGGTAACCCAAGATGACCAGTATTGAGAAAAGCGGCACTTTTGCGTTAGGCACCCGTTCCGTTAACCGGCTCGGTTATGGGGCGATGCAGCTCGCAGGCCCGGGCGTATTTGGCCCGCCGAAAGACCGAGAAGCCGCGCTGGCGGTGCTGCGCGAAGCCGTTGCGGCTGGAGTCAATCATATTGATACCAGTGATTTTTACGGCCCGCACGTCACCAACCGACTGATTCGTGAGGCATTACATCCCTACCGTGACGATCTCACCATTGTCACTAAAATCGGGGCCCGGCGAGGGGAAGATGCATCGTGGCTACCGGCTTTTTCAGCGGATGAATTGACCCAGGCGGTCCACGATAATCTGCGAAATCTCCAGCTCGACGTCCTGGATGTGGTGAATTTGCGCATTATGTTCAGCGCGCATGGTCCTGCGGAGGGATCGATTGAGGCGCCGTTAACCGCTCTGGCGGAATTGCAGCGTCAGGGGCTGGTGCGACACATCGGTTTGAGTAATGTCACCGCGGCGCAAGTGGCTGAGGCGCAGCGCATTGCCTCGATTGTGTGTGTACAGAATATGTACAATATTGTTAACCGCAGCGATGATGCGCTTATTGATACGCTGGCGGAGCAGGGAATGGCCTATGTGCCGTTCTTCCCACTGGGAGGATTCACGCCGCTGCAATCTTCCGGACTGCAGGCGGTAGCGGATCGCCTGGGCGCGACGCCGATGCAGGTGGCGCTGGCATGGTTGCTGAAGCGATCGCCGAATATTCTGCTGATCCCGGGCACGTCCTCCGTTGCTCATCTGCAGCAAAACCTGGCTGCCGCTGAGCTGGTACTGCCGGACGATGTGCTTGCTGAGCTCAATTTACTGGCTGAGTAGCGCCCTGTGTCTCCGCCCGGTACTGGCCGGGCGGAGACAGGTCAGGAATCACGCTTATTCCGTGGCGGATACCGCCAGTCGGCTTCTTCTGTGAAGCTCCAGCGCTTCTGCCACGATCTCCTGCTTGCTGAGTCGCGTTTCATACGCGGTGGCTCTGACATATTCGACGAGTGCTGATTCAATCCTGGCACTTAACATCTTCAGGTTTGCGTCCTTTGCTGTACCGCGTGCTACACGCTTGTCCGGGTAATCTCGGCTTGGCATTGCTCAAGTCCTCCAAACGTTGTCTTGTTAATTCGTGCTGTGAAATATGCGCGAGGAGTGAAAACATGTCAACGTTGGCCAGCGGCGAGGTGAATTGTGATTTTTCCGTTAAAAAAACGCTCGTTTCTGACGGCGATTTTCATATGAAAATCGGCGGTATTGAATATGAAAAAGCGCTTTGTTACCCGAATTAAGCATCTAGAATTGCATGCGGTGTAACCGTTACCACACCCGACTTCGTAACAGGGTTGCCGTGAGCGGAAGCAATAGTAAATCCGATCAATGAATTGCATTATTTTGGTTTGGCAATATTTTACGCTGATGCTGGCACCGCTTTATGCAATAAAATGCGTGATTATGCACGCTGAATGAAAACAACGCTTTTTTCACTTGCCGTGGCTCTGGATAAGGGGTGCGGATGATGTAACATTTGCGCAAACACGGTCAGGCGCACGACGGGCAAAAACAGAATAAAATACTGTAAAAGTTTTATTTTAGTGAGTTTGTAGTGTCTTTTTTTAATGGTAAGTCAGTGCATATTAATAATTAAGTGTTGTCTTTTTATTGTCTGTAGTGTGATTGAAGTGATTCATTTTTTGTCAGTGATGTGAGTAATAAGAATCAGCATCATTTACCTTTGGTAAACTCCGCAAGCACTGGCGATACACAACCCGGTTATTATTATGTGTTATCCTGTCCAGGTTAGCGTAACCAGGGAAGTCACCGGCATGTATCACCTTTTCTTAGAGTTCGATAACCTTGAGCCAGGCGTGAAGTCTGTAGAGGATCTGAAGTATGTCATCCGCGAAGACCAGCACACTGCTTTTGTCATGAGTGCAGTGGTGGCGAGATTCGTCAAAGATGCCTTGATCATGAACCATACGATCATCAGCCTGAAGAACTGCCGTTTTGCCTTTGAAGGGGGAAAGGAGTTTGTCGAGTTTGATGGTAAAGGCCGGTCAAAAATCTTCACCGACACGCCGGACTGGTTTATCACGCCGGGGGCGTTTGCCCGTTCACAGTGGCTGGTTAACCATGAACTCCACGATCTGGTGACGCCACAGTTCATCTCGACCTTTCTGGAAATGTTCGCCGATGTGAAAAAGCGTCGTGAGCACTGCAATCTGTTATTTGATCTGCAGCTCGACGAAGGGCATTTTAACGGCAGATCGGCATCGTCAAAATCGAAGCCGGAAAACCGCAGGCGAGGCTCGACCAAACAGAAGGTTTCCGATCTGGGTTCGTTTGAGCTTTTCAGCCAGTTTTTTTCTCGGCTGAAAAAAGCCGCCGAGGCTAATCAATTCCCGACGGTACAACGGTTGACCGACACCGCTGAGGTGGCAAAAGTCCCGGCCGCATTAAAGAGCGCGGTCCGCACCTGGTTTAAGGCGATTTCGTCCGAGCTGCCGCCGAACAGTAAAAGAGTCGGGGCCGGTAATCCGGAGCTGTTCTGCGCGCCGGTTCGTGCCCAAATTCAGCTCATTGAAAATTACGGCCTGGAGCGTTACTACAAAAAACTGTCAAAGGCGATTGCCGATGCCGGAGACCAGTACATAACCGATTTTACCTTCAAGCCCTGATCTGATTAAGCGTCAGACCCGCTCATCCAGAGAGTTCATCATGATAAAGGTGGGCTCCTTTCGCTGATGCTGGTTAATCATCGGAACAAGACGTCTGAAGTGCTCGCTTGCGCAATGTTGATCCAGCGCCGCGCGATCGGGCCACTCCTCAATGAAGATAAAATGCCCGGGATCGTTCTCATCAATATATAAGTCATAGGCAATGCAAAGCGGCTCCCGTTTGGTTGCCTCTACCAGCGCACGGTAAAGCGGCAGAACGGTTTCTACAGCCTGCAGTTGAATAAAATCCTCGGCGATAACTTTGAGCATTGGCTTTCCTTAATCCATGTTGTGTGGCCCCGTGGGGTGATTTATCGAATCATCACCGGCCAGCACTGACCGATAAATCTCTGATACTGTATTTATATACAGTCATGAATGAATAAACTATTATTCGTTCTCTCTTTTTTTATGAACTCAATAAAATGTGAGCATGAGCACTTTTCAGAATCATTTCGTCTCTGGACGCCATTAAAATAAGAAAACATGAGATTGTTAAGGTTATCGCCTTGTCCTATGTTGAGAGCGTGTACCCACCTCAAGGAATAAACATCATGTTTAACCGTCGCACTCTCACAACTGCACTTGCAGCGGTTATTTCCCTCACTCTTACTGCGCCTCTTTATGCCAACCCGGGTAACGGCAATGGAGGAGGGCACGGCAACGGCGGAAGCAGTCAAGGTAATAGTGGTAATCACGGCAACAGCGGAGACCATGGCAACAAGGGTCAGGGTAATAAAGGCCAGGGGAACGGAAAGTCGAATGAAGACCACGGGAATGGCAAGAACTATGGCAAACCAGACCATGTTGACTCCGATATCAGCTTCTCACGGGCGCGTTCCCTTGCAGTGAATTACGGCCTTGTCGGGTATCAGGCGCTGCCTCCCGGTATCGCAAAAAATCTGGAACGCGGTAAACCTTTACCTCCGGGGATTGCTAAAAAAACATTACCTGCATCAATGATTAACGATTTGCCCTATTACCCGGGTTACGAATGGCGAGCCGTGGGTGATGACCTGGTACTTGTTGCCTTAAGTACGGCGATTGTGACGGCAATCATCAACGGTGTTTTCGATTAATCTCTCCCCTTCATAAGCCTCTTAGCACGAATTTAGTGGGACTCTCAAGCCGGAGAGTCCCATATCTGGCCATTAAGATTGACTCTGGATTGCAGCCTGTGATGCTTATGATGAAGAAAAGCTGTGCTCACTCAATCCGGTTCTCCCGGCCTGATTAGCTTAAAAATCGGAGGGCGAGGATTACTTTTGGATGATTTTCCCCTGTGTTCCGGCATCGGTATCCCGCCAGACATCTTCATCTTTCAGACGTCGATCACCCTGGATGGTGTAGGAAATATTGCCCTGCCTGAACTGGAGTCCGCCATCTGATTTTTTGGCATGAACGCTCTTACCGTCAATCGTCACGTTATCCTGTCCATCAATGCTGATATCCGCCACGGTGGCACCACTGTCGCTCAGGGCCTGCCACTGGCCGGTATAAGGGCTTGCACTCTCTGCTGTGCTGCTGGCGTCATTGACAAACCCGGCTTTGGCATTTTCCGCTTTCGTTTTGTTGATATCACACCCCTGAGCTTCAGACACCTGCGTGCACCCGGATTGCTCCAGTTTGTGCCGGTACTCTTTATTGATAGCCCACGCGGGAGCGCAAAGAACGGACGCTAACGACAGACACACTACTATTTTTTTTTGCAACATAGTCGCCTCACCGAGAGAAGGGGAATCAAACGCCAGCAACAAAACCTGGCTGTTATGAAAAGGATAACTGAAGTTTGTCTGCTTCAAATCATCCGGGTAGTTTTCCTGCTCGAGGGTTGAGCAGGTTTCCGGATGATGATCTGTCAATCTTCAGCGTCGCGACTGACATCGTTAATGTGCATAAGCAGGGGCCTGTTTTATCACCGTTCGTTTATTCATAATGATAATTAACGAACGGTGATTCAACATTATTACAGCACCAATGTACGAGCGCGGGTAGAAATAAAGGACGCCTGCCGTGTCATTTATTGTCATGATGACGTAAAGATTAAATATTATTTTTAATATTCAGCCAGTTCTCTTTGCGATTCATTTTCTTTGATGTACTGGAAGGGGAGGAGATGTATTTTTTGGTCTTTGAAAAACCATTCGCAGTCGCTTCGCTCAATCGTTTCGCCGGGATTGAAACAGACTCCGGATGCGGCGCGCACGATGGCGCATTTGCCATTATTAAACATAACACTGTGGATGCAAAACGGTTGGCTGGTCTCGCCGAGCATGCGGTTTGCCATGATATGCCCTTCAATAAAAACCGCTTTTTTGGTTCTCATGATCTCTGCCTCTGTCAGTATGTAACTCGTGACGAAACAGAGCGATGTCGTTAGTCTGCTTCACCACACCTGTCGTTGTGATCGCACCTGAATTAGCCTCCAATGCACCAACATTCGGAAGGGCGGAATAATAATCCGCAGGCGGGGCATTCCAGAATGGCATCTTTGCGCATTTTCCCCGCTTTCTGATCGGCCATGTGCGAGCAAACAGGGCAGGTCACATGTACCGGTCTTTCTTTAAATTGTCGCAGACCGCTGGTATAAGACATACGTTAATTCTCTGAAGTATGAACAATAATTATACGCCTTTATTTAATAATAATCCGGTTATGTGATTATTATCTGCGATTCCGGCGGGATGCTTTCAGGGAAAACCGGAGGGATTTATGATATAATACCCTTCCGTGAGAAATTTAGAATGAAATCAGAAGACACCCTGGACTGGTACCCCGCACAACTCCCCCCGGTAAAAATTATTCTTGGCGAAGCCGTGCTGGCCGTCGGTAAGCAGGGTCGGCCCATCAATACCCGAACGCTGCTCGAATATTTGCAGGTGACGCAGGAAAAGCAAAAAAAACAGGACAACAAAATCGCCATGCAAACGGCGATTGATGTCCTTCGAGATAATCAGCGCATTCACGGCAGGCGTTAATGCGCTCGGGGTCAGGCTCTGCTAGCGCTGTACGATCTCAACCGTATGGGGTTGTCCGTCGTCAATAAGCGGGATTTTGTCGTCGGGTAGTCCGACGCCATCCAGTAACACGCTGTACTCCTCTGCGCCACCGGTAACCGTGATGGCGTACTGGCTGTGGCCATGCAGATACGTCATGCAGACAGACGGCCAGCCCTGCGGTAACTGGGCGTGGAGGGTTAACACCTCTGCGTAACGTTTAATCCCCAGCAGCTCCTCTGTCAGCAGGCGATATGCCCAGCCTGCGGAGCCGGTATACCAGCTCCATCCTCCGCGCCCTATATGAGGCTCAACGCTGTAAACATCCGCACTCATGACATACGGCTCCGTTTTATATCGCGCCACGTCACCGGCGTTGAGCGTGTGGTTTATCGGATTGATCATCGACCACAGCTGCCATGCGCGCTCCGTGTGACCCATCCGGGCAAAGGCCATTACCGCCCAGATTGCGCCATGCGTATACTGACCGCCATTTTCTCGCACCCCCGGCAGATAGCCCTGAATGTAGCCCGGATTAGGTCCGTGTCCATCGAACGGCGGTGTGAGTAGCTTAATCAGCCCGGCATCGTTATCTACCAGCAGTTTATCCAGTGACTGCATGGCGCGGGTGCTGCGCGCCTCGCTGGCCGCACCGGACAGCACAGACCAGCTTTGCGCAATGGCATCAATCCGACAGTCCTGAGACGCTTTTGCACCCAGCGGGGTCCCATCGTCAAAATATCCACGTCGGTACCATTCGCCATCCCAGGCGGAAGCCTCAAGACTTTTCTGCAAACGTGACGCTTCCGTTCGGCACAGCAACGCGGTATTGCCGTCCTGATGCTGTTCGGCAAGGGCGGCGAAGCGATGCAAAATGTCGTACAGGAAGAAGCCCAGCCAGACGCTTTCGCCTTTGCCTTCGATACCCACCAGGTTCATCCCGTCATTCCAGTCACCCGCGCCCATCAGCGGCAGACCATGCCCCCCAAACTGCAGGCCATGCTGAATGGCTCGCACACAGTGCTGCCACAGCGTCTCTTCGACTGCGCTGACCACTGGCGTATCGTAGACGGATTCTTCGCCAGGCTGGAGCAGGCGGCCTTCCAGATACGGAATACGCTGTTCAAGTATGTGCCTGTCGCCGGTGATTTCCACATAGTGACAGACGGCCAGCGGCAGCCAGAGATAATCATCCGAGCAGCGCGTGCGCACGCCGTTGCCGTGCGGAGGATGCCACCAGTGCTGGACGTCACCCTCGATAAACTGCCGCGAGGCGCACAGCACTATCTGGCCGCGCAGGCGGTCCGGTGCTGCGTGACTCAGCGCTAGCGTGTCCTGCAGCTGATCGCGGAAACCGAACGCACCGCCGGACTGATAGTAACCGCTGCGCGCCATCAGGCGACATGCCGTCGTTTGATAGAGCAGCCAGCCGTTCACCAGCAAATTAACGCTGCTGTCAGGTGTGCTAACGACGATTTTATCGAGCATTTTGTGCCAGTAGCGATGAACGTTATTCAGCTCTTCGCGGGCGACATCTTCGTTCAGATAATGCATTAGCGTCGCGTGGGCCTGAGCCGGATCGTCGCCGGTGCCCAGCACGAAAATAAACGTCTTCTGATCGCCATCAATCAGCGTGGCCGCAGACTGTACCGCCCCGCAGGGATCAAGTCCGGCGCCCGTTTTATCAGACAGCCAGCGCAAATGCATCGCCGCCGGTTGTTGAAGGGAACCGTTGCGACCGAGAAATTCGCGGCGGTCGCCGGTCAGCGAACAGTGCGCCCCCGTGACAGCAAAGAAGGCGGTGCGTCCGCTCCCGTGGCTGCCGTAAAAGTTATTTGCCATCACGCCGCAGCCGCCTGCGACGCTGGCCGCATGGGTGACGACGTGCAGAGCCGATGATGTACGTGACTCGCCGAGCGTCCACTCTACATATCCCGTCACCGAGAGCTTACGCGTGCGCCCGGAGGTGTTACTGAGCGTCAGGATCGCGAGCTTCACTGGCGCCTGTTCGGCGACCAGCACCGTCAGTTCGCTGTCTATGCCGCTTTCACGGTGAGCAAAGACGCTGTAGCCAAAACCATGACGGGAGAGATAATCTCCCTGGCCGCGCACCGGTAACGTCGTGGGCGACCAGCACGCGCCGCTCTCTTCGTCACGCAGATAAAACGCCTCTCCGCTGCGATCGCTGACGGGATCGTTTTCCCATGGCGTTATGCGATATTCATGGGCATTCTCATACCAGCTATAGGCCTGTCCGGCTTCCGAGATCACGCTGCCAAAGACCGGATTTGCCAGCACGTTGGCCCACGGGGCGGGCGTCGGCTCGTTTTCCCGCAGTACAATCTGGTACTCCCGTCCATCCTGAGAAAAACCGCCGTGACCATTGAAATGGAGAAGCTGATCGGTATCCGGCTTCCAGGGAATATGTTGATTTTCCCCGGCGCCAACGTGCGCAATAAACGGTCTCGGTACCGTTTTTAAGGTGTGAATGCGCTGGTCGAGTTGTTCATTCAGTCCACCGGCCCGGTCATCAAGACACAGATGCGCCACGCTCAGCAAAAGCAGTTTATCCTCGGCGGAGAGATGCTCACTGTTACGGACAAAGATCCCGCCCGATTTATCCAGCAGGCTGGCTTCAGACCAGGCATAAATCAGATCCATAATCTGGTTTTGCAGCGTCTGCTGATAGCCGCCGGGGCTGTCATTGAGGATCACCAGATCCACCGCCAGTCCTTTTAGCCGCCAGTAGCGGTGCGCCTGGATAAGCGTGGTGATGGATAAAATGCTCTCCTCGCTGGTGATGCTGAGCAGCACAATGGGCAGATCGCCGGAAATCGCCCAGCCCCAGAGGCCGGACTGACCGCGACGGTTGCGGCTGATGATCTGGCTCTCGGCGCGCAACTCCTGACAAGGATAAAGAATCGCGCTGGCAAGCCGGTTAAACAGCGCGGCGTCGTCTTCATTGGCGTTAATCTGGCGTAACACCACCAGGCTGTGTGACCAGGCGAGCTCAAAGACGCGATCGGCGATAGGGTGATCGCGATATTTTTCCAGCAGCGCCAGGCTGCGCTGACGATTTTCACTGATGCCATAAACGATATCTATGGTTACCGGCTGTCCCGGTTGCAGGGTGATCGGCTGGCGGATCGCCAGCATCGGATCCAGCACCGATCCCGAGGTGTTGCTCAGTGGCCCGCTTTTACCGGCCGCCAGCGCGTCTGCCGGACGCTTGCCGCGCCCGAGGAATTTCGCCCGATCGGTTTCAAACGAGACATTCTTCTGGCTATCGCCGTGCACCACCAGCATGTGGAACAGCCAGAGGTTCTGTGCGCCCGGCGCTCGCGGACGGCGGTGGCACAAAATGGCATTCTGCGCGGGAATAAGCTCCGTCTGAATAAACAAATTGCTGAAGGTCGGGTGCGCCCGATCGCTGGAGGCCGGAGCCAGCACCACTTCAGCGTAAGTGGTCAGTTCGATGGTGCGCGGCTGACGGCCACGATGCAGCAGGGTGACCCGCCGCAATTCAATATCGTCTTCAGGCGAGACCACAACCTGGGTTTTGACGTTCAGCGAGCCGAGGGTGCGTTTGAATTCCGCGCCCGCATCGGTAAATATCACTTCGTCATTGCTGTCGGCCTCTCCCATGGGCTGCCAGGTATTGCTCCAGACTTCACCCGTGAGGGGATCGCTGATATAGCAGAATGCGCCCCAGTTGTCGCTGGTGGTATCGCTGTGCCAGCGGGTGAGGGCAAGATCGTTCCAGCGGCTATAACCGCCGCCGGTATGGGTCATCATCAGGTGGTAATGGCTGTTAGACAGCAGCTGAACCTCCGGAGTCGGGCTGTCTGCACCGGTGAAAACACGCGGTTCGTAGTGAACCGGTTTCACTCTCCCTTCATGAGACTCAAAATGACGGCGCGGGCTGTAGAGATCGACGGCATCAGGCACACGTTCCTGCAGCAGCAGGCTTGCGGACTGGAAGGCCGTACTGGCCATGAACCGGTCTGTCATGGGGGCGTCAAGCAACACATGAGCCAGCGCCTGAAATGCCATGCCCTGATGGTGGGCCATCCACGACTGCACCACGGCGTATAACTGGCCGGTGGCCAGGCGCGACGGCGTATAGTCCAGCGCTTCGTAAAAACCATACTCACCGTGCGCACCGTTTTTTTCGAGCCGTATCAGGTTATCGCAGGCTTTTTGCGGAGAAATCATCAGCGCCAGCAGCGTGGCGTATGGGGCCACCACCATATCGTCCGCCAGCCCGCGACGCAGGCCGAGACCGGGCACACCAAACGCCTGATACTGATAATTTTGCTGTACATCAAAGGCGTGATAGCCGGACTCGGATACGCCCCACGGTACGCCGCGTTCTTTCCCCCAGTGGATCTGTCGCATGACTGCCGACTGGCTCATCTCATCCAGCAGACTACCGGGCCAGGTGGGCATGACAAGGTTAGGCATCAGATATTCAAACATCGACCCACTCCAGGACATCAGCGCGGTTTCGTTATCAATAGTAGTGAACAGTCTTCCCAGCGCGTACCAGCTTTTCAGTGGCAGCTGGTTCGTTGCGATGGCAACAAAACTGGTGAGGCGAATTTCGGATGGCAGCAGGTCGTAGTGGCTTTTATCCAGCATATTGCTGTCGCAGTTATAGCCAATGCTGAGCAGGCTGGTCACCTCGCTGTACAGGAACGTGAAATCCATCCGCGCATGTGCGTTCAGCCGCTGCTCCAGTTCGGTGATGATGTTAAGTCGCTGGCGTGCCTGCGCAATCGCAGATGCCGGAGGCGTGCCTTCGCCGCGATAGGTCTCCCGGGCAATCGCGCTCAACGACGGCAGTTCTGGCGCATCATAAGCCGCGGTTAACCAGCCAAGCAGATGCGACCATTCATTACACAGCAGGACCAGCTGGTGCTGGAGATGGGCGATCCAGCGCAGAGCCCGTTTGTCCTCGTGATCGCATAAGGTATACAGATGGTTGCTTTGGGTTCGCATCTGTTTCAGTTCAATAAACAGCTGCGCCGGGGAGAGTGCGCTGGCGTTAATACAGTGCTTGCGCAAAAGCCGCAACCCCGTCGGCGCATTCTGCCCCCAGTATTTTTCCAGAATACTGAGCGTATCGTTCAGTCCGGCCAGCACCTGGGCGCTGTTTAATACCGGCTGATGGCGCATGGCTGACAGCCCTTCGCGCAGGGTCAATAAATGCCCTGCCATATTGCCGCTGTCGACGCTTGAGACATAGCGCGGGCTGAGCGGGGCGAGGGTGAGGGTGTCATACCAGTTATACAAATGGCCCCGGAAGTGCTCCATTTTATCCAGCGAATCGAGGGTGAGCGTCACGCGCTGTAACACTTCGCCAGACGGAATATAGCCAAAATCCCAGGCTGTCAGGTTAGCCATCAGCGAGAGGCCGATATTGGTGGGAGAGGTGCGGTGTGCGACGACCCGCTGCGGTATTTCCTGATAGTTGTCCGGTGGCAGCCAGTTTTCTTTGGCGGTGGCAAAGGTCTCAAAAAATGCCCAGATTTCGCGGCTCGTCTGACGCAACAGCTGTTTCTGTTCTTTGTTGGGCGAAAACGTGTGATGGGCGGGCTGACGGCTCATCCAGCTCAGCAGAAGCGGTGCCAGGCACCACACGATGCTGACGGGTAACGCGATAACTGAAAATAGCGGCGCGTAATGCGCGGTCAGCACGTTTAATGCCACCCCGCTGGCGATATTCACCCACATCGCCCGGTAAAAGCGGATCGGCGAGGTTTTTGCCTGGTCATTATCAGGACTGTAGCTGGCCCACTGGTTAAGGTTGCGCTGGCTGAATCCCAGACGCCATAGCGTCACGGCAATGGCGTACAGCGAGTATCCGGCCTCATGCGGCAGGGTCATCACATTCAGCCCGACGCGGGAAAGTCGCTTCAGGGCACTGGCAACCACCAGCAGCAGATGCTGCCCGATGGGGCGCCGGGTCGGTTTATTGAGAAGATCGTAGGCGACGGCCAGCACGGTTGGCAATAGCCATACCAGCGCCAGAACGCCCAGCCAGTAAGCGGGATTGGGCACCCACAGCAGCGTGCAAAACAGGAGCGCCATCAGGGACGGCGCCACCAGGCTGCGGCGCAGGTTATCGAATAATTTCCAGTAAGAGAGGGCGGATAACGGGTTTTTACCGTCTGAGCCATCTGCTCTGCGGACCCGCGGTTTGAGCCAGTTCAATAGCTGCCAGTCGCCGCGGATCCACCGGGTGCGGCGCGCGACGTCTGACAGATAATTATTCGGATACTGTTCGTAGAGTAAGACTTCGCTCAACAGTCCCGATCGCGCATAACATCCTTCCAGTAAATCATGGCTGAGGACCAGATTTTCGGGACAGGTATTTTGCGTGGCGAGGACAAACATATCGACATCGTAAATCCCTTTACCGACAAACGACCCTTCGCCAAAGAGATCCTGATAGATATCCGAGGACATCATCGAATACGGATTATTCCCCGCAATACCGCTGCGCATGGCGGCGTAGCGCCCTTGCCCGTTGCGAGGCATCTCCTCTGCCAGCCCCGGCTGTAAAATTCCGTAGCCCTTCACCACTCGCTGACGCACAGGATCGTACTCTGGCCGGTTGAGCGGGTGCGCCATGGTGGCAACCAGCTTGTGCGCGGTGTCACGCGGCAGCAGGGTATCGCTGTCGAGGGTAATGACGTATTTAATACCCACCGGGAGCTGGTCGGCAGGCATATCGGCGACGGTCGAAAACTGTGTTGCGGGATGGCGCAACCAGCTGTTGAGCAACGCCAGTTTACCGCGTTTACGCTCATACCCCATCCACTCGCCCTGAGTCGAGTTCCACTCTGGTGCGCGGTGGAGCAGATAAAAACGCGGACGGCTGGCCGGATGGCGTCGGTTGAGATCCTGGGTTTGTGAAATGACCCGTTCGAGGAGCTCGCGGTGTTCCGGCCTGTCTTCCTGCACCGAATCCGCAAAGTCGGTTAACAGCGCAAAACAGAGATGATCGTTCTGATTACCCAGCCAGCAAACTTCAAGGCTGGTAATCAGTTTGCTGATGCTTTCACGATGGGTGAGCAGACAGGGAATGACGACCATGGTCGCGGCTGCCGGTGGGATCCCGGTCGAAAAATCCATCCGCGGCAGCGGGCGCGGAGTGCGAAAACGGGTGGTTGCCTCACTCAGCAGGTCGCTCATCAGCTGACTGATCGCCACAATCAGCGGTATCGCGAGCAGTATCAGCAGCCAGCCCATTCCCTGTTGCCCCGTGGCGTGCAAGATCCCGGCGGTTGTCGCGGTGGTCAGCAGACTCAGGCTGCCAAGCCAGGAAACCAGCGGGATCTGGTTGAAACTGTGCCGCAGGCGGATGAGACGTGAGGCATCAGCCGACAACAGCACTTCCAGCTGCTGACGTCCTTCACCCATCAGATAATAACCAATATGGGCGCCGGGCGTGTCGGGGGCCGATTGCAGGGCAAGCGTCAGCACGCGCTGGGCCACTTCGGGCTCGCTAAAGTGGCTATCCCGGGCCAGCACCTCAATGACGTGACGATAATGATCGCGCGTATCAAAGTGCATCAACGGGTAAATTCCTGCGGGATCACCACGCAACGTCTGTTCCACCACGCTCATGGCTTCGGCGAAATCAGCCCAGTTGGTCTCACTCAGTAACCGCAAACCGGCGATGCTGTTGCTTACCGACAGTTGGCTGGCGGCCAGCTGTTGATTGAAACGGTGAATGAGAATATCGGTTGTGACGCCCTGTTCGGTCAGACGCTGTTCAATCCAGGTCAGCGGCAGCGCCAGCATAGTGCCGCGCCCCTGCAGACGGCGCACCAGTTCAGCTACAAAGGCGCTGCTCAGCGGCGGGCGAGACCGCGCCATATCGGCGATCACCATGATTAAATCGGCAGGGGTATTTTCCGCACATTCAAAAATCCGGGTGACCCAGCTATCGGCCAGATTTCGCTCCTGCTGGGCTTTGACGACGTCGATACTGACCCGACGCAGATTCTCAATTAACGCCAGCCGCAGCATGCCGGGTAGCGCCCACACCTCTCCCAGCGTCAGCGGTGTCTCCCGTTGATAGGCGGTGATATAGCTGGTGAGGTTCGTGGCGTCCCAGCGTCCGTCTCCGTGAGCAATGGCTTCGGCGGCGATATCATAAATCCGTGGACAGCAATGCGGCGATGTCAGTGCCGGAAGGCCTTTGCCGAAGTTCTTTGGCAGGTGCTGGCGAACGATGCGGATCTGCTCTTCAATCAGGTAGTAGTTATCCAGCAACCACTCACCGGCGGGCATAATGCTCGCTTTTTTGCCGGCATTGAGCACGTAGCAGTTTTGCGTTATTACCGCTTCATTATTATCGAGACGTTTAAGCAGGTAATAGGGCAATTTGTCAGGGGACAATTTATGCGAACGCGCCAGCTTTTGCCCGTAGCGCTCCATCTGAGCGGTCGAAAACAGCTCTGCTTTAAAACTGTTTTCAACCGAGGATTCGCTGGCCTGAAGCGGCGGTAACAGCTCGGGTGTCGGCGGCAGTGAACGGGAGCGGCTCCGCCACTTTTTAAGATTCATATTCATAGAATTGCTCTGGTGCGACATGAACGCGCAGGAGCAGTTGCGAAATCAGATCAGAAACGTTCTCTCAGGATGGGTGTGGGGCATCAGGGATTTAACAGCTGCTGGTATCTTTCTTAAGTATAGAACACCGATATTTTGGCGGGGCGCGCGACAGAGATCAGCGCGGTGTAACGAACAACGCCTTACAGCCAGGGCACAGCATGGCCTGCTTCAGCCGAATTTTAGAGGTGGGGTGAGATGACCGTTGGCCACAAACAGGGCAGGTGACAGTGGTGGTCGATGCACCACCGATAAGCTTCATTGCATAATCGATAAGAGACATGAGGATGAACCTTTCAATGAATGAGCTTCATCCTATCACGAAGTGGTTAATAAGTATCCGATGAATTTTAGCGGGAATTAGCGGCACGATCGCGACAAAATTTCTGCAGATCATCGCCAGAGGGGATGCTTTCGCGTGTGTTGTGTTGGCGGAGAATCATCGTACACAATACCCTGGCGTGCTCCCTGAAAAACTAAATCTCTTCTGACTTCAATGTGTTCAGATTAAGCCGCACGTGACCTGTTGATCTTCGCCGTTAATTTTAGATACTGTATATAAACACAGTTACAGAGGTGCAGTATCATGCAATTCATCCTTCCTACAGAGAGTGTCCCACCGGTCTCCCTGCCACTTTTTACTGAGCGGGTACCCGGTGGCTTTCCCAGCCCGGCTCAGGACTATGTTGAAGAGAGGATTAATCTTAATACGCTCCTGATAGCCCATCCTGGTGCCACGTATTTTATTAAAGTGAGCGGAGAGTCTATGACGGGCGCTGGCATTGGCGACGGCGATCTTCTGGTTGTGGATCGGTCATTGTCGGCCCGCCATGGAGATATTGTCATTGCCGCCGTGGCCGGTGAGTTTACGGTGAAGGAACTGCGCACGCATCCGTATTTGCAGTTAGTCCCGCACAATCACAACTACTCGCCCATCACCTTTCAGAATGCTGAAGAGCTGGAAATATTTGGTGTGGTGACATTTTCAGTGAAGTCACATAAATGACGATGTTTGCATTAGCCGACGTCAACAGCTTTTATACGTCTTGTGAAACGGTGTTCCGCCCGGATATAAAAGGCAAACCCGTGGTGGTGGTCTCCAGCAACGATCTGAATGGTGAGAAACGTTAATTAATCCTGTGCTGTTCACATTACTTATTACTGATGGTCTGAGGCGTGATATGAGGCTTGTATTTGCAACAAAAGACCTGAATCTGGCTGGCTGCTCCTGAGGGCTTTCCATTGCTCATTGGAGCCGATGGAAGCCAGTTCAGTCGGCATAATCTTTCCTTTGGCACATCCTTATGGCGTCATTAATCACAGGGAACAGAACAAAATAATTTCACTTCGCAACAGGTAAGTCTGAATATCGGGTTGTATAAGCGGGAGAAAGCATCTCACGCTTCATTGCCCAGGTTTTTTCGATGCCTTGACCTGCAAACCAGATCTTTCCTTTTCCAGAGTTATTCAGCTTATCGATAGTCTCCATTAAAGCTGCGCTATTTTTTCTTGGGGTATTGTCATCAAATAGATTTAGCTGAGCCACTCCATTACTGAAAAAATCAGCCAGCATAACACCAGCCTTCATATATCGATGGCCATCAATCCATATCTTCCCCAGGGAATTCGTGGCTGAAGTTATAATGTCACGGGTATCATTAGACGGAGTCAATAGCTTCATGGAAGCTTGATTCCCATAGTATATTTCATTATCTGCGTGTGGACTGGTTCGAATAAAAACACTAACGAAACGGCAGAATTGGCGCTCACTGCGTAGTTTTTCTGACGCCCGCTCAGCATAGGCACAAATGGCCTGGTGCATATCTGAGTACTGAGTTATGCGATTGCCAAAGGATCTACTGCAGATGATCTGTTGTTTTGTTGGTGAAAATTCTTCCAGTTCAAGACATTGCTCACCACGAAGTTCTCGAACGGTTCTTTCAAGCACAACATTGAAGTGCTTCCTGATTACCCACAATGAGCTTTCAGCCAGGTCAAGTGCTGTATTAATACCCATTGAATTAAGTCTTTTACTGATTCTCCGACCGATGCCCCAGACATCCTCAACCGAGATAAGTGCCAGTAATCTGCGCTGACGATCAATATTTGATAGGTCGACAACGCCACCAGTGCCACGCCATTTCTTGGCTGCATGGTTAGCTAATTTTGCTAATGTTTTTGTTTGCGCAATACCAACTCCCACAGTTAAACCTGTATTTTTAAATACTTTATTTCTCATTTCATGACCGAAGTGACTTAAGGGCATGCAATTTATCACTCCCGATAAATTAACAAAGGCTTCATCGATTGAATAAATTTCGATGGAAGGACTCATTTCAGTCAGCGTCTGCATAACGCGCTCACTGAGGTCGGCATAAAGTGCATAATTAGAGCTAAATACATGAATCCTGGAACTGTATGTGTTATTTTTTATTTTAAAAAAAGGCTCCCCCATTTTTATACCAAGGGACTTTGCTTCTTCTGAGCGAGAAATAATGCAGCCATCGTTATTAGAAACGACGACAATAGGTTTTCCTTTTAAATCTGGGCGAAAGACCGTCTCGCAAGACGTGTAAAAACTATTTACATCGACGAGGGCAAACATAATTATTTATGTGCTTTAATACTAAAGACTACCACCCCAAATAATTCTGGTTCATCTACATGTTGAGATGAAATGGGGTCATCATCATGATTGTGAGGTACTAACTGTACAACAGGACGAGTGCGAAGTTTTTTTACAGTGAATTCACCTGAGACGGCATCATGCATAGACTCGCCACTAACTTTTATGAAATAAGTCGCACTCGAATGTTTTATCAATAATGTGTTGAGATCGAGCCTGTCCTCAACATACTCCTGCGCAGGGCCAGGAAAGCCACAGGGTACTCTCTCAGAGAAGAGAGGGAGCATGATCGGAGAAGCAATCTCAGGTGGTCGGGTGAACTGCATGATGTCGATCCTGTTTAACTGTATTTATATACAGTACTACTTAATATGAAGAGGGATCAAGAATCTTGTCAAGCGATCTCTGGAAGCGCTTGAAGTGGCTGATAATTTAAACCATCGGTTTCTTGCTCAGAAGCAAGACGTGCCATTCCGGGTATTTTTGCAAAAAACCGCGCCGTTCAATGTCTGCCGGCGAGCAAAGGTTAGCGTTACTGACAAGCTTTATCCTGCCTTCTGATACCTGACCTGACATGCTGTAGCTTCCGCTTCTGGCACAATGCCACCTCCCTTACTGGAAAATCTCCAGCGAGTTCACACGCAATACATCAAACGCCCCGCATTTAAAATGCCACTCAAAATAGTAATGATAATTATTTACATCGACGTGGTATGTTTAATGCGCTTATAAAAAGACATATTTCTCATGGCGGAAGGTAAGACTCATCGCATGGGGAATAACGTGTGGCTGCGTTGAGATGCAGTATCAATACAATTTATGGAGATAAGATGAGAAGAATTTCGATCCGTTTAGTGCTGTTGGCCTCGGCCATTGCGATGTCAACGGCATACGCCGATAGCCAGTGGGCTACCGCCACCACGACCTTTCCTGGCAGTATCCGTGCCGGGTCACGGGACGTTCCTGTTAAGCCCGGAGATAAAACGGTTATAACGATTAAGAGTCTTCAGGCGGGCGCGACTGTCACCATGCTCAATGGTGCTGAAGTCCTGACACCGAAACCACTGACCGCCGACGAGAAGGGAAACCTGACTATTCCGCTAACCGTTCCGACCGATGCCGCAACAGGCCTTCATCCACTCACTGTTGTCACGCAAAATCCCGCGAGTGTTTCGCAGGTCATGTTGAAATTGTCCCAGGTTGTTCCCCCGAAAAATACTGAGGCTTTCAGGCTGCAAACAATTCCCGTCGGTGAGCGGGCTTACCAGTCGGCAGTTTCGGCCGACGGGAAGCTGTTCGTGACCTCCGCACGCGGCCCGAAGGAGGGTAGCCGCCTGATGAGACTGAACGCAGGAACGCTGGCTGTCGAAGCGGAGGCTACGCTGCCTAAAGACAAAAAGGGTGAGCAGATTGGTGTCTTCGGGGTCGGTGTTGATAATGTCAATAATCATGTCTGGACGACGAACACGCTTGCCGAGACGGTGACCGTCTATGACGCAAAAAACCTTTCCGTCGTGAAAGTCTTTCCGGAGGGGGCGGTCGTACATCCACGCGACGTGATCATTGATGAAGCCCACAATCGGGCTTATGTCAGCGCAGCGCTGACCGGTTTTATCGAGGTATATGATACAAAAACGCTGGAACATATCGGTCAGATGGAGTTCGTGACGAACCGCGGCCGCGACCCGTTTTACAGTACAGACCTTGCCCTCGACAGTGCCGGTGGGAAACTCTACGGCGTCAGCCGCGATACACCTTGGGTGGGCTGGATTGATCTCAAAACGGGCAAGAGTACGACGGTGAAAATACCTCAGGCGCAAGGCGCAACTGACATCGCTCGCGATCCGGAGACTGGCCGTCTTTACGTCGTTTCCCAGGAGACGAACAACGTCGTGGTTCTTGATGCGGACGGTAAGGTTCTCGCGGATACTTACATTGGTGCCGGGGGGGTATCTGTCGTCTGGGATCCTGTGACGTCGCAGGTTTTCGCCGCCACGCGTGCAGGCGGAACCGTTGCTGTTCTGAACAAGGACGGCAAACTGGTCGCTAATATCCCGATGGATGATACGCCAAACCACCTGACCGCCGCGCCTGATGGTGCCGTTTATCTGGTGTCTATGTATGGTACGACCGGAGATAAAGCTCAAACAGGCTCAGTGACGAAAATCACCCCCCAAAAATAACGGCTGAATCGCCACAGATTTATCAGACACCTCAGAGTCATTTAAGATGGCTGAAAGAGAGGCGTACATGAGCAGTAAAAACAGGTTGTTGATCGTGGCCATTCTGTTTCCAGCGTTGCAACACGTCTCGATATCAACACTCACAGTCTTTACGACTGGATAAAGAAGTACGGGGCGGACTCTTCCAGTAACAAAGAACAGTCAGATGCACCAGGCTATCTGCGCCGAGCGAGCGGCAGACAAACTGCGCAGCGAACATCCATTCTGCGCTTTTGTCAGTGCCTTTCTGCGCACCAGTCCCCATGAAGATAATGAGATTGACTATGGGAACCAGGCATCGCGAGATGCGATCACCCGCTTACACTATCCGTTATTCTGGCCTGCCCGTTGCACGGTAAAATCGGTAATCGCCACCATGCAAAAGAGGCTACACATTCGGCCAATATTCATAAGCAAATCGTTCGGGTAGCCACCAACCTGCTGACCGCTTTTTGAAAGTTGTCACACAACTTTCAATTCATATCACACCAGTTGGGTGAAAGTTAATATAAATCAATATCCGCACAGCCCAGATCGGTATGGTGAAGACCAGTTATTTTTACTGCCATCTACCATTCTAGTTGGTGTAGTAATCAGGCGCTGCCACCTGCTTATGAGGGGCAGCGAAATCTGGCTTCATTATTTATCTGACGAGTCACAATCATGGAAAACCGGTTATTAAAGGCGAAAGCCACGCTGCCTCAGTTCGATCGCGACAACCTGAAGACACGCATTGTTCATTTAGGGTTTGGCGCATTCCATCGCGCGCATCAGGCGGTGTACACCGATATCCTGGCGGCAGAGCAAGGCAGCGACTGGGGTTACTGTGAAGTTAACCTGATTGGCGGCGAACAGCAGATTGCCGATCTGAACGCACAGGATAATCTCTACACGGTGGCTGAAATGTCTGCCGACGCATGGACTGCGCGCGTGGTTGGCGTAGTAAAAAAAGCCATTCACGCCAGTGTGGACGGCCTGGAAACCGTGCTGGCGGCCATGTGCGAGCCGCAGGTGGCGATTGTTTCGCTCACCATTACCGAAAAAGGCTACTGCCATGCACCGGCAACCGGCCAGCTGATGCTCGATCACCCGTTGATCGCCGCCGATTTGCAAAATCCGCATCAGCCAACATCGGCGCCGGGTGTGGTTGTTGAGGCGCTGGCACGACGTAAAGCCGCTGGATTACCGGCGTTCAGCGTCATGTCCTGCGACAACATGCCGGAAAATGGCCATGTCATGCGTAACGTCACCTGTGCGTATGCGCGAGCGGTGAACAGCGAACTTGCCGACTGGATTGAAGCGAACGTGACGTTCCCGTCGACAATGGTCGATCGTATTGTCCCGGCGGTGACAGCGGAAACGCTGGATAAAATCGAACAGATCACGGGTGTGCGCGATCCGGCTGGCGTAGCCTGCGAACCTTTCCGTCAGTGGGTCGTTGAAGATAACTTTGTTGCCGGACGCCCGGAGTGGGAAAAAGCAGGCGCGGAACTGGTGAAAGACGTTATCCCGTTCGAGGAGATGAAGCTGCGCATGTTAAATGGCAGTCACTCTTTCCTGGCGTATCTCGGCTATCTGGCGGGCTACCAGCATATCAATGACTGCATGGAAGATGCGCACTATCGTCAGGCCGCCCACGCCTTAATGCTCCAGGAACAGGCTCCGACTCTGAAGGTGAAAGGCGTCGATTTGGCTCGCTATGCCGATCTGCTGATTGCGCGCTACAGCAATCCGGCTCTGCGTCATCGTACCTGGCAAATTGCGATGGATGGCAGTCAGAAATTGCCACAACGTATGCTGGATTCTGTGCGTTGGCACCTGATGCATCAGCGTCAATTCCCGTTGCTGGCGCTCGGCATCGCGGGCTGGATGCGCTATGTGGGTGGGGTGGATGAGAGCGGGAAGGCGATTGAAGTCTGCGATCCGCTGCTGGCCGACATTCAGACGGCGGTGAACGGTAGTCAGGAAGGAGAACGCCGCGTTCATGCGTTGTTGGGTATCGAGGCGATTTTCGGCAAAGAGCTACCGCTGGAAGCGACCTTTGTAGAGGCGGTCATGAAAGCCTACATGACCTTGCTGGAGCAGGGGGCGAAATCCACCGTCGCTCAATACGCTGCACAGTATTAATCCCTTTCATGCCGCCGTTCGCGGCGGCATGCGATTTCAGGCCCTTAGTGCATACCCAGACGAATCAGTTCAACCGGCGCAAATTTCCCTTCACAGCCTTCCACTTCCACCGTTTTGTTGCGGCGAACCTGCGCGGCATCAAGGCCTTCGCTGTGGATTGCTCTGATTTTACCCGTGTGCCCGGTGCCGCTAATCATCACGCGGCTGCCGGTGGTAATGGAATTGCGGTTACGATCGTAAGTCATCATGGTTATTTCTCCTCTTTAACACCACATCGCGGCGATATAACAGCTGTGCCGCTGACGGAAGACATAAATACGCCTCCCGCGAGAAGATTTTTTTGTTTTTGATCAAACGCACACTTTTTTCCTGAAAATTTAACCGTATTGACCCCCTCAGACGGTAATTGACAAAGCAGACATTTGTTTTCATTAATTGATAGTTTCTACCAGGGACCGTTTAATATCCGTTTCAGATACGGGTGTCACTCTTAATGCAGATAATAGACGCCTGAATCGGAAAGAGGAAAAGGCTTATGTATAAGAAGATTTTGATGCCTGTTGATGTATTTGAGATGAACCTGAGTGACAAAGCGGTGCGTCATGCGGAGTTTCTGGCCAGGTCGGATAATGCCACCATCACGTTAGTGAATATCCTGCCTGTCAGCAGTCGCTCCCTGCTGCGCGGATTTGCCTCGGATATTAAAAAGTTTGAGACATTTATGATTGCCGAGTCAGAGAAAAAAATGAACGAATTAAAACGGTTATTTGATATTGCGCCGGACAAAATTCGTATCGAAGTGCGCTTTGGCAATGTGCGCGACGAAATCATCGCCATGAGCAATAAAGATGACTACGAGGTGATTGTTATTGGTTCGAAAACGCCGGGAATGTCATCACATTTACTGGGCTCTAATGCAGAATCTGTTATTCGCTACGCAAAAATCCCGGTATTAGTGGTTCGTTAATCATTTTCCTGCATCCCGGTCACTACCGGGATGCAATATAAAGATCAGTCTTCGCTAAACCAGTCGCTATTTTCCTGGCGAATAAGCTGGACCGATTCGCCAATTTCCTGAAGATGCAACGTCATCGCCTTTTCCACACTCTCGCCATCGCGTTTTTCGAGCGCGGCAAAAATATCATGATGCTGGCGTAACAACATTTCTGGCGGCGAGACATGATCGAGGCTCATATAACGCACCCGGTCAATAGTCGCTTTGATATTTTCAATGGTATCCCACGCCAGCTGGCAATCCGCAATTTGCGCCAGCTTCTGATGGAATTCATCGTCGAGCAGGAAAAAGTCATTGAGCTGTTTACGCTCAATCGCAATACGCTGCTGATGAAGATTCTGTTCCAGCAAATAGCACTGATGATCGTCTACCAGGGAAGCCGCACGGCGCACCACGGCGCATTCAATGGCCTGGCGGACAAAACAGCCATTGCGCACCTGTGACAGCGAGATTTTATTCACGTAGCTGCCGCGCTGCGGGCGAATCTGGATCAGGCCGTTCTCGGCAAGCTTAATAAAAGCTTCGCGAACCGGCTGACGAGAAACGTCAAAACGCACCGACACTTCTTTTTCGGATAGCGGCGTACCGGGCGGGATCAGGCAATGCACGATATCGCGACGCAAAATGCGGTAAATTTGCTGATTAACAGGCTGTGTGGGATTGAGTTGCGATTCAGCGGCCATGGTTGTGATTTCTCAGAGAGTTAACCTGATCATACTACCATTCTTTCGAGGGGCAGCCCATACCCGGCCAGCAGGCCGGGTATGGGAAAATCATCCGCGATGAACGCTTAAACCGGCAAAACTCTGGCTGACGGGCATCATTTCAACGGTATTGATATTGACGTGTTTCGGTAACGTCGCCACCCACCAGACGGCCTCGGTGACATCTTCCGGGGTCAGGGCTTCGGTGTTTTCGTAGGTTTTGCCCGCTTTGGCATCATCACCTTTGAAACGGACGTTAGAAAACTCGGTGCCGCCCACCAGGCCTGGCTCGATATCCGTGACGCGGATCGCCGTGCCGTGCAGGTCGGTACGCAGATTCAGGCTGAACTGACGAACAAAGGCTTTGGTTGCGCCGTAGACGTTACCGCCGGCATAAGGCCAGCTACCGGCCGTTGAGCCGATATTGATGACGTGACCGCGGTTACGCTCCACCATGCCAGGCAGGACTGCGCGAGTCATGTACACCAGGCCTTTGTTATTGGTATCGATCATGTTTTCCCAGTCTTCGACGCTGGCCTTATGCGCAGGCTCCAGACCCAGCGCCAGACCGGCGTTGTTGACCAGCACGTCAATGGCACGCCATTCTGCGGGCAGATGAGCAATCATCTCTTCAATTGCGGCGCGATTACGCACGTCGAGCTGCGCGGTCAGAATGCTATCGCCCAGCTCCTCTTTCAGCTCCTGCAAACGCTCCTGACGGCGACCCGTTGCAATCACTTTGTGCCCATTGGCGACGAAGCGACGCGTGATGCTTTCACCAAAACCCGCCGTTGCCCCGGTAACTAAAATTATCATCTCACTGTTCCTCAACGCTTTTTGTGTTTTACAACCATAGCACGCCATCTGGCTCCTCGTTAAGGCAACTTTTGTTACCCAACGTATGCAGAGGATTGCAGGCCACTGCTGGCTGTCCTACTCTGGGGGCATAACACTATGCCAGGAGTAAAAGATGTCGGTTGCTAATCCGTTTTTTGAAATCAGCCTGCTGCCTTATCAGGCGCCTCGCTTCGATCTTATCGAAGACAGCCATTATCGTCCGGCGTTTGACGAGGCGATACGCCAGAAGTATGCCGATACAGAGGCCATTATTGCCGAATCTGCCGCGCCGGATTTCAATAACACCATTCTGGCGCTGGAAAAAAGCGGCGCGATGCTTGCCCGGGTCAGCAGTGTGTTCTTTGCCATGACGTCGGCGCATACCAACGATTATTTGCAGGAGCTCGACGAAGCGTTCTCTACCGAGCTGGCGAGATTATCGAATGACATCTGGCTCAATGACGCGCTGTTTTCCCGCGTCGATGCGGTGTGGCAGGCGCGCGAATCGCTGGATGCCGAGCCGCGTCGTCTGGTGGAAGAGATGCATCAGCACTTTATTCTGGCGGGTGCCAGACTCAGTGATGCGCAGAAAGCCGAGCTGAAAACCCTCAATACTGAGGCCGCGTCACTGACCAGTCAGTTTAACCAGCGGCTTCTGGCGGCAGATAAAGCGGGTGGGCTGGTGGTGGATTATGCGCATCAGCTGGAGGGATTATCTGCTGATGAGGTCGCCACCGCTGCGCAGGCCGCCGCTGAAAAAGGACTGGCTGAGCGCTGGTTAATCCCGTTATTGAATACCACTCAACAACCGGCGCTTGCGTCTTTGCAGGACCGACAAACGCGAGAAAATTTGTTTAAAGCGGGCTGGTTCCGCACCCAAAAAGGGGACGAAAACGATACGCGTGAGCTTGTTCGTCGCCTGGCGCAATTGCGAGCGCGTCGGGCACAGCTGCTGGGATTCGAAAGCTATGCCAGCTGGAGCACAGCCGATCAGATGGCGAAAACCCCCGAAGCGGCGCTGAAATTTATGCGCGGCATCGTCCCGGCCGCCCGTGAGCGCGCCGCGCTTGAGCAGGCGGATATCCAAAAAGCGATCGACGACGAACAGGGCGGTTTTAGCGTGCAGGCCTGGGACTGGGCCTTCTACGCAGAGCGTGTTCGTCTGGGGAAATACGCGCTGGATGAGTCGCAAATCAAGCCGTATTTTGCCCTCGATACCACATTGCGTGATGGCGTGTTCTGGGCGGCGAGCCAGTTGTTTGGAATTCGTTTTGTCGAGCGTTTTGATCTTCCCGTTTATCATCCGGATGTGCGCGTCTGGGAAATTTTTGACCATACCGGGGAAGGCATGGCGCTGTTCTACGGTGATTTCTTCGCCAGAGATTCCAAAGGCGGCGGGGCATGGATGGGCAATTTCGTGGAGCAGTCGCATGAGCTGGCCGCGCGCCCGGTCATTTATAACGTCTGTAACTATCAAAAACCGGCCAATGGCCAGGCGGCGCTGCTCTCCTGGGATGACGTGATCACGCTGTTCCATGAATTTGGCCATACCCTGCATGGCCTGTTTGCCGATCAGCGTTTTGCCACCTTATCCGGCACCAATACGCCTCGTGATTTTGTCGAATTCCCGTCACAAATCAATGAACACTGGGCCAGCCATCCGCAGGTCTTTGCTCACTATGCCCGTCATTATCAGACCGGCGAACCCATGCCGGATGCCCTGCGTGAGAAAATGCTCAATGCGACCCAGTTTAATAAAGGCTATGACATGACGGAGCTGCTCAGTGCTGCGCTGCTGGACATGAACTGGCATAGTATTGGCGCGCAGGAGGCGGTCGTTGATGTTGACGCCTTTGAACAGGCAGCGCTGCAAAAAGAGGGGCTGGATCTTCCCGCGATACCACCCCGCTATCGCAGTAGCTACTTCGCTCATATTTTCGGCGGCGGCTACGCGGCGGGGTATTACGCCTATCTGTGGACGCAAATGCTGGCGGACGATGGCTATCAGTGGTTTGTCGAACAGGGCGGGTTAACGCGTGAAAACGGGCAAAAATTCCGCGAAGCGATTTTGTCGCGCGGGAACAGCAGCGATCTGGAAGCGTTATACCGTGAGTGGCGCGGCCACGACCCACGCATTGAACCGATGCTCAAAAACCGCGGGCTGAGTGAATAAGCTTTTTATATGAAAAAACCGGGCACTTGCCCGGTTTTCTTTAATGTCACACATTATGCCAGCACGTTTGGACAATCTTCGCCCTTTGCCAGCTGCTGCAAATTATCCAGCGTCGTTTCAGAAATACTGATGAGTGCCTCGGCGGTCAGGAATGCCTGATGCCCGGTAAACAGAACGTTGTGACAGGCTGAGAGGCGACGGAATACGTCGTCCTGAATCACGTCGTTGGACTTGTCTTCAAAGAACAGATCGCGTTCGTTCTCGTAAACGTCCATCCCCAGCGCGCCGATTTTTTGCGTTTTCAGGGCTTCAATTGCCGCCTGCGAATCAATCAGGCCGCCACGGCTGGTGTTGATGATCATCACCCCGTCTTTCATCTGCTCAAACGCACTCTGGTTGAGTAAATGGTAATTTTCCGACGTCAGCGGACAGTGCAGAGAAATCACGTCTGACGCCGAGAACAGAGTCGGGAGATCGACGTACTCAACGCCCAGCTCCAGCGCGGCCGCGCTCGGATACGGATCAAACGCCAACAGGCGCATACCGAAACCTTTAAGAATACGCAGGGCGGCAACGCCAATCTTACCGGTACCAATGACCCCGGCGGTTTTACCGTACATAGTAAAGCCGGTCAAACCTTCAAGAGAGAAATTAGCATCACGGGTGCGTTGATAGGCGCGGTGAATACGTCGGTTCAGCGACATCATCATGCCGATGGCGTGTTCCGCGACCGCTTCCGGAGAATAGGCCGGTACGCGTACTACTTTCAGACCCAGCTCTTTGGCTGCATCCAGATCGACGTTATTGAAACCCGCACAGCGCAGCGCGATGTATTTCACGCCGTGCTTTTTCAGCTCTTCCAGGACCGGGCGGCTGCCGTCATCATTGACGAAAATACACACCGCTTCACATCCGTTGGCCGTTTTAGCGGTTTTTTCGGTAAGCAGAAAGTCGAAAAATTCAAGTTCGAATCCGTAAGGCTCGTTAACATGTTGCAGATACTTTTTATCGTACTGCTTTGTGCTATATACCGCGAGTTTCATAAGACTTTCTCCAGTGATTTTGCATTCACGTTAGCATGATTAAAATAATCTTACAATTTATAAAATATTATTGAATTCAATAAGTTCTATGAATAATTTTAGAGCATCTGTAACCATAATTTCTATGATATTCAAACTAAACAGTTTTCTTATGTATGCATTTACTTCTGGGGCTTTGCCGCCAGCATTTGCGGTTAGCATGCTCCCTGAGTTTTTGCGGAGACTGCCAGTCTAATCCTGATTAGCCCCATAAATTAGGTGGTTAAATCCATAGCTAAATGCTGGGCAATGAAAGGGTTAACATCTGATGGGAGAGCATAACAAGTTTCGATACGACAGGATTGACACAGAGAATGAAAAACAAGAGCAAAGAGCGTTTTAATGGCTAAATATGTTAAGAAAGCGTTATTTTCGAAAAAATATGCAACGCAGTCGAAATCTTATC
This sequence comes from Lelliottia sp. CFBP8978, assembly GCF_034046055.2. NCBI lineage: Bacteria > Pseudomonadati > Pseudomonadota > Gammaproteobacteria > Enterobacterales > Enterobacteriaceae > Lelliottia > Lelliottia sp. CFBP8978. The sequence continues at coordinate 2,030,413 of NZ_CM188253.1, forward strand.
CAGTAGAACCGTCAACGAAGAATCATGCCTCTTTCCGAATTTTTTATTTGATCTTGCGCATTGCTGTATACATTAATGGCATTTACTGTCTGACCGCTAATCTCGGCTAAATATTATTAGGACAGTAGGTGTTTGTGAAAAATTTATTGTCTTGTGCTTTTTTTTAGGGATGTTTGGATTGACCGGTTGCGCAACTATTGTCGGTGATAACGCGCAAACTGTACAGGTTAACAGTAATCCTCAAGGTGCTAAATTTGAAATTAAAGACGAAAATGGAATGCTCATTACTTCCGGTACCACCCCGCAGAACGTCGTACTGGATAAATCAGATGGCAGCTATTTTGGTGGGAAAGATTATCAAATCACGTTTAACAAAGAGGGTTACGGTTCGAATACGCTGCCAATTACTCACTCTGTAAATGGCTGGTATATTGGCGGGAACATTGTTTTCGGAGGCCTGATGGGCTGGTTATTAGTCGATCCTCTTAACGGCGGAATGTATTCATTAAAACCAAAAGTTGCAAGCTCAACGCTGGTGGCAAATCATTAAAAAATGAATCCTGGTAACTGATAATAATATTGAGCCCCGCTTTGGGGCTTTTTGTTAAATGATAATAACGATTATAACGAGGAGAGGAATATATATTTAACCGAAATATTGTCTTTGGTTTTAAATGTGGCAAGGTTTTTAGAACGTTCTTATAATGGTTTTGTACATCCTTTCAGAATGAAATTACTGTCGTTATTCAGTAAGCCCAATTTCACTTATTATGGTCTATATACTGTGTGATCAAAATATCATAAGCAAACTTTGAAGATTTAGCTTTAACGTTATGATTGCTGATGAATATATATCCATTTTTCAGACTGCTCGCCTTGAAGAGCTGTCGCGAACATCGCTTACTGAGCCCTGATAAAGCAACTCGTTGCCTGATTATAAGCAGCGACACAAAAGGGACGTTTTCTGGTGACTCATTGTGGCGATCGGTAATCGCTCACGGAAAACCTGCATCGTGCGCTGTCTATGCTGCCCACTCTTATTCGGTGCATGAATGTATAGCATAACCCATTGAATTATTGTGACTATATGAATGATTTATTGTTAAAACTTCACCATCTGCAGCCAAAACATCTATCCTTAAAACGGGCGTTTACTTCAACTGACTGGCTAAACATGCCACAATGACGGGCACTGTCGGCTTATTTTTTCGCTAAATCAGGATATTAACTGCCCATGAGGGGTAAATACAAAGCCGCAATTGCGCTACTGCTATTGTTCATTCTTTTGCCGCTAACGCTGCTGATGACGCTTGCCCAGTGGCTGCCAACCCTTGCCGGGATTTGGCTGCCAGTCGGGACCCGTATCGCGTTTGAAGAGAGCCCGCGTGTGCATCGCAACCATATTGTGATTCCCGATCTTCGCTATCTGGTTGAGGATTGTGAAATTGCCCGAGTGAAAATTGCCACCGTCTCTCATCCCAGTCGCTGGAAGCTGGACGTGGGTGAGCTGGATCTCAATACCGCCTGCTTAAGTCAATTACCGCAAGCGGAACACGCCAATACTGCGCCAAAAACGCTCGCCGAATGGCAGTCGCTGTTGCCGAATACCTGGCTGACGGTCGATCGCTTAACGTTATCTCCATGGCAGCAGTGGCAGGGTAAACTCAATGTCTCTTTGACGCCATCGGCGCAGGAAATCATCTATCAGGGCGAACAGGTGAAGGTGCGCGGAAGCCTTCGCGGACAAAAGCTGACTCTGAGCGAGTTTGAGCTTCGCCTGCCAAATAGCCCCCAGCCGATCGCTTTGACGGGCGAATTCACCCTGCCAGTGATACCGGACGGTGCGCCGGTGAAGGGGCACGCTCAGGCCACCTTTAACGTGCCACAGCTGTCAGCGCTGGTGGATGCCGAACTCGACTGGCAGGAAAACCGGGGCCAGCTGGTGGTGATGTCTCGTGATGACCCCGATCCACTGCTCGATTTGCCGTGGCAACTCACGGCCGATCAACTGACCGTGAGCGACGGGCGCTGGAACGCAGCGCTTTCCGGACTGCCGCTGAGCGGCCGCGTAGGCGTGAAAGTTGAAAACTGGCAGCAGGGGCTGGAACAGGCCACGATCAGCGGGCGGTTAAATGTATTAACCCAGGGGGATGCCGGAAAGGGGAATGCGGTGCTCACCGTCGGGCCGGGCAAACTGAGCATGGACAACAGCACTATGCCGCTACAGCTTACGGGTGAGGCCAAACAGGGCGACCTGATCCTCTATGCGATCCTGCCAGGGCAACTGACGGGTAGCCTCGTCGATCCACAACTGTCGTTCGAGCCAGGCGCGCTGCTGCGCTCGCGTGGAAGGGTGATTAACTCACTCAATATTGATGAAATCCGTTTGCCGCTGGCGGGCGTAAAGCTCTCGCAAAAGGGGGTTGATGGTCGCCTGCAGGCGATCCTTAAAGCGCATGAAAACGAGATGGGGAATTTCGTGCTGCATCTGGACGGACAGGCAAACGACTTCTTGCCGGACTCGGGGCTGTGGCAGTGGCGCTACTGGGGAGAGGGGAACTTCACGCCGATGAGCGCACGCTGGGATGTCGCCGGGAAAGGCGAATGGCGCGACAGCGTGATTGAGCTTACCGAACTGGCGACCGGTTTCGATAAGCTGCAGTACGGAACCATGCTGATGAGCAAGCCGCAGCTGGTGCTGGATAAGCCGGTGCGCTGGCAGCGCGACGAAACTCATCCGCACTTTAGCGGCGCGTTATCGCTGGATGCCGGGCAGACATCGTTTTCGGGCGGCAGCGTATTACCGGCGTCCACGCTAAAATTCAGCGTCGATGGCCGTGAACCGACGTTCTTCCAGTTTAAAGGCGATCTGCATGCGGGGGCCATTGGCCCTGTACGCGTCAACGGCCGCTGGGATGGCGAACGGCTGCGCGGCCAGGCCTGGTGGCCAAAACAGTCACTCACCGTTTTTCAGCCGCTCGTTCCGCCAGACTGGAAAATGAATCTTCGCGATGGCGAACTCTACGCGCAGGTGGCCTTCTCTGCGGCGGCAGACCAGGGTTTCGAAGCGGGCGGACACGGTGTCCTTAAGAACGGCAGCGCCTGGTTACCCGATAACCAGATCAACGGCGTGGATTTTGTCCTGCCGTTCCGCTTTAGCGAGGGCACCTGGTCGCTGGGCACGCGCGGACCGGTCACCTTACGCATCGCCGAAGCGATCAACCAGTTTACTGCGCGCAATATCACGGCCGATTTGCAGGGCAACTATCCGTGGAGTGAAGAGCAACCGCTGCTGCTGACAAACGTCAGCACTGATGTGATGGGCGGCAAAATTACCCTGCAACAACTGCGGATGCCCCAGCACGATCCTGCTCTGTTACGGGTGCAAAATATTTCCTCCAGCGAACTGATCAGCGCCGTCAATCCAAAACAGTTTGCGATGTCCGGCCCGGTAAGCGGGGCGCTCCCGTTCTGGCTGGAGAATGAAAAGTGGATTATCAAAGATGGCTGGTTGACCAACCCCGGCACGATGACCCTGCGAATTGACAAAGACACGGCGGATGCCATTGTCAAAGACAATATGGCGGCAGGCGTGGCGATTAACTGGCTTCGCTATATGGAAATTTCTCGCTCGTGGACGAAAATCAATGTAGATAATTTAGGGGTGTTGACCATGCAGGCGGCAATCAGCGGTATCAGTCGCGTTGACGGTAAAAGCAACGCCGTGAACCTCAATTATACCCACGAAGAAAATCTTTTTACGCTGTGGCGCAGTCTGCGTTACGGCGACAATTTACAGGCATGGCTTGAGCAACACGCGGCGTTACCGGATGCCCGCTGTCCGACAGGCAAGGAATGTGAGGAACAACGATGAAAAAGCAGGCAGGCGCGCTGGGCGTGGTCATGGTCGCGATGCTGACAGGCTGCACGCCGCGCATCGAAGTGGCGGCCCCAAAAGAGCCGATCACCATTAACATGAACGTCAAAATTGAGCATGAGATCCATATTAAAGTGGATAAAGACGTAGAAACGCTGCTGAAATCGCGAAGCGATCTGTTCTGAGGATGCCATGAAACGACTTTTTGCAATGGGCGTACTGCTGCTGGGGATGAGCACTCAAACACAGGCCATTACCCTGAATGAAGCGCGCGCGCAGGGGCGGGTTGGCGAAACGCTGAATGGCTATATTGCTCCGCTGCGTCAGGATGCAGAAACGCTGGCATTGGTCAGCCAGATCAACGCTGCGCGCAGCGAAAGCTATCAAAAACTGGCCGACAGCAATAATCTGCCGGTGGACGAAGTGGCAAAAATGGCAGGGCAAAAATTGGTTGCCCGGGCGCGTACTGGTGAGTACGTAAAAGGTATTAACGGAAAGTGGCTGAAGAAGTGATTGGCGAAAACAGCATTGTGGGGGCAGTCGCTTTGTGAAGGCCAACGCTGAGATGCCGGCCAATCATCTGATAATTGGCTGCCCCCTCGCCAAAGCCATTCGCGAGCTGAACGCGCAGGAGCTTGAATGGAAAAAACAGGGGATTTGCGAGTATCAGGTGGAACCGCTCAGTGAGGCAGAGTCGGGTAGAGCACGCCTGATGTTTGATGAAAATCTGCGACCCAAATCGTCACGCTAAGAGAGATAAACGTTAGCAGCCGTTGGACCTCGCAGCCCATTCACGCGACAAAATTCGACGCGGATACCGGGGATAAGCGCTTCTGGATCGTGGGAGCTTAAGGCAGAGATATGAACCTGAACATCTTTGCGGCCATCGGAGGGAATAATGAGGCCTTTGCCGCTGTGGTAATCAAAGGTTTTGACAATTCCTGTCATTTTTCGAGACAAATAAAATCCTTGCTGTAAATAATGCTGAATGACTATACGCGTAATGACACATTTAGCCAGTATTATATTTTCCTGACATGCCAGATTGGGAAGGCTAAAATAAACATTGCTTATTATCACTTGCCGTGCATTAATGGAATAGTTCATTCGCTATACAGAGCCGTTGAAAACATTTCACTAAGCAGTTCTCATCACCAGGCGTTATCGCTGATATCCCCTCCTTTTGAGTCTAATCATTGAATGCCAGACGTTTCCTGTACAACAGATTTTGTCTGCCGAGAGGCCAGAAAAAGGAGCTTTATATGTCTGCAAAAAATATTGGTTTAGTAAAATGGTTTAACGAAGATAAAGGTTTTGGCTTTATTTCCCCTGTTGACGGAAGTAAAGATATCTTTGTCCATTTTTCTGCGCTGCAAGGTGATAATTTCAAAACCTTGTTTGAAGGGCAGAAAGTGGAATTCACCATTGAAGATGGTGCGAAAGGTCCGGCTGCGGGCAACGTTATTTTACGCGACTAACCTGTTTTGACCTCTGCGAGTCTGCAACCACGATGAAGGCCTGAGCCTGAGTAGTCAGAACCGCAGAGAATCATTTTCCATCCGTCTCGCTCTGATTAACCCACACGAACGTGAGTTAATTTGCGAGTGATGTCCGGCAAGAAGTTAGACTTTTTGGTTGGATTTGAACATCGTGCTGCAGTACGGACAGACCAGCAGTGACCCTTTTTGAACGCGGGTATAGCTGTGTTCAGAGTCTTTCGTGCAATTCGGGCAAGGGCATTTAATCAGAAAGTTTCGGCGGGTTTTTCCATCTTTGCGATCGGACATAGGCATTTCCTGTGTGATTGGCCTGCTACCATACACGGTTAGTCCCTAAATAGCTCGTATTCATTTTACTCTTTGAAAAATCGACCTTTCCCCTGACTTTGTCTTGAGCAATGGTGATTTTATCCCCGCGCCACTCCTGAATCTTATTCCTCGCCTGTTAATTCACTCTCTAAGACGTTCACGCTAATCCAGTGCTACAGGAAACGTTTTAGTTTCAATCGTTATGGCAGAGCTATCTTATAGTTTAATATAGGATATATTCTTGTGTGTTATTCTTATTTTGCGCTGTACATAAAATAATATTATAATCTTGGGGTTATAAGTGGTAAATTAAACGGGCGTAGGCTATAACTTCTTAAATTTCACTACACTTATCATAACCTTGTTAACGCAGTTGCGTTAAATAGATTGTATACATTATGTTATGTATTTTTTAAACATATCTCATAAAGATATGTATGATTTCGTTTTATTGATGTGGATTATGATTCGAGTGTGGTAGGGCTGTAATAGAGGCTCTCTTTAAATGGAATTTCTTGAAGGTTTTTTACTCATTATGGAAAGTACGATGGAAAATATTAAAGTATATACTGATAATTATTATTATAAGTTTGGTCTTTATCAGATGCTTGCTCATATCTATCGTTTCGAAAAACCCTTGCCTGATAGTAAAGTTGTGAAGGGTAAAGCGTGTGGTATCGTTTTTAGACAGAATGTTGCCAGCATAATTTATCCAAAACATGAACAAACGGTACAGACGTTAGATATTCCTTTTGTGTGTAACACGCTGAATCTAAGTGAGATTAATGCAAAGCTAGAAAAAATTATGATGATGACTCACTATCCTTATTTCGAGTGTGATAAGAGAATGGTGTATCAACGCCTGGGGATTAAATCATATCATCAGCTCTCAGGTGCAGAATATACAGTGCTGTGCTACTGCGGTAAGGGATATCGCCCAAAAGATATTGCAAATATTCTTGAATGCTCTGAGAAAACAGTGAATACACACTGCCGAAATGCTATGCGTAAAATGGGTATGTCGAAACGAGCAGAGCTTTATCAGTACGCCACAATGATTATGTGTAATGAGGGACGAGAACGATCGACCCTCTGTCTCTGATAAGTGTAATAACCCATGAAACTCATGGGTTTATTTGCGATTAGAGGGAGTTGTTTGGCTGGAACGTATTAATAATCTGCACATAATGCTTGCGCTGATGGTCCGAAAACTCCTGCATGGAGTAAAGAGTAAAAATCAATACTTCACGACCATTATGATTCGTTACAGCGTGCCACGGCAGTTTAATGACCGTTTGTACCTGGCGTACTTTTTGTCCATCCTGTAAATATTGATTTGCAATCTGCACCACCGGTAGTCGCGCCGGACCAATCTCATTTTTCAGTAGTTTACCGTCCATCTGGAAGCCCGGTAATTTATTGCGAAGTTCTTCAATTTGCGCTTCACAAAATGCTTCAATTTCCTGCTCCTCTTCCAGTGTTGCCCGGTTAATCATAATGTTGTACTCATTATCGTCGGGATCTCTGAACATCAGAATATTGACTGAGCGATCGAGCACCGGAGCCTGGCTCAGGAAATTACCTTCGAGAATGGTGTAGTTCGGAGTTTTCATTTAAAAATTATGCTCATTAACGTTAATGGGAGTCGGGTGTAGAGGATAGACTTCAATCCGCCGATTCATCTCTCTACCGGCTTGAGTCAAATTGCTGGCCAGCGGGTAGGAATCACCTTCACCTTTCAGCACAAACCGTTGCTCGGCGGCATGGGTATGATGTAACAGCCAGTCGCGGACTTCCCGCGCACGCTGTTCAGAAAGCAGTAAATTGTTTTTTTCGTCGCCGCTGTTATCCGTATGACCCACGATCAGAAATGAGATAGTCGGGTTCTTTTCAATAAGCGTAACGATGGGTTGCAGGCGGTCTTCACGCCCTGGCATTATCACCGCACTGCCGGGAGCAAACAGAGACGCCGAACTGGCTGAAGAAAAGACTGTCCAGTGGCTGTACTCGTCCAGCTGCTTATCCGCGATATCAAGCAATCCCCCACACTGAGAAAATCCCCAGTTCTGAAAGAAGAGATGTGCCGAACAGGTTTCAAGCGATGACCGTTGCACACCGAGCTTGTCGATAAGGGTAAACGTTTGAGTGATATTCTCGGCTGGAACGTCCCGCAACGACGTTATCGTACCGGTGAGGTCATCGGCACGCTGTTGCTCATGATAACGGGCATACAGCATGCTGGCGGCAATCAATAGCGTCGCGGTAAATACTAACCCTACAGTAGGACTGTGGCGTACCGGTGGTGGCGGGGCAGGGATGGATCTGACAGCCGGTAATATCACCGTGGCCGGGAACGCCGGAAGCGGTGGATAAATTTTCGAATTTGTCAGCGCCGGGAGAATCGCGAAATTATCCTCCAGCCAGCGAGACCACGCGCCGTGCCGGTTAAAACCAGTCCCGTAATCCGCAACCATGACGCGTGTCAGGCAGGATGAAGCATGAGTCAATGTCGCGTTAAGGGATAATAAAATCTGCTCTTCATTCATCCACTGCCAGAGCATTAAGAGCATCGCCTTGCGTTGCGTCAGGAAGGCAGACTCGTCTTCATTCTGACAAATCAGATTTTCCACTGACATCATTGAGAGCGTTTGCTCGCCAGTCAGGGTTTCTTGCCAGATCGCGCGATCGGGATCATGTACAAAACGCTCTTCGCTGCAGCGGAAATACAGGGCAAATATGCATGGCAGGGGTTCCGCGACAACAATTGACTGGAGGACTTTTTGCCATGCACGCAGCGATTCTATCGCCAGCGCGGCTGTATCATGTCCGTCAGGAAAAAACGGGAAAAACAGCGTTACCTTAAGGTGTTCCTGCGCTGCATTGAGCTGTGAAAGCTGCCTGACGATGTCTCCTTGTGTGACGGCGCCAATCCACAGTGCGCCGGTGACAGGATGTTGCAGCATCTCTTTGCGCTGAGCGGAAAACCACTGGCTAACATAGGGGCCCGTGACCAGATAAATTTGTTTCTCAACAATGTGTGGGTCCGGTTGATCGCAATCAGGCTCGCAGGGCGACTGGCTGCTCTGCATGAAAGCTCGCACACAGAGGATTAAAAACAGTAAGGCAAGGCCAGAAAACAGCGCATTCCATGCCAGATGGGAATAAATACCCATTGCCAGCAACAGCGAAGCTGTCATCAGAATCAGAAAGGCGTAAAAATTGAGTTTCAGCATATCAGTATATTTTCAGACAGAACCACAAGAGAAACAGTCCACAGATGGCGAAAGCCAAAGAGACCAGAACAGGCAACGATTTCCTCTCAGGATGGCTGGCGGGCGTATCCTGTGGCAGCGGCGTTTTCTCAACCTCAATGGTCGGAGGTTTGGTCCGTGCGATCTGCATACTTTTCAGTTCATGGCATAAGGCCACCACCAGTGAATGTTGGGAGTGAAGTAGCTGATTCATGAGCTGAGATTCACTTTCCAAAACCCTGTCGGGATAGTTTTCTTGTTCCAGTGTTTCGACGGAGGAGTGCTGATGATTACGGGCAAGCGAGTCCGCGATATGAGTGTCGATCCGGCGGCAAAGCAGGGCGCAAAATCGATTTTTTTGTTCCTCCGGACAATCGCTCGCAGCCAGCGTAGCATCAAGTTGGACTATCCGCTGGCGCATCATGGTACGAAACAGTGACACGGAGGGAATGATACCCTCCATGGTCAATAGCGCATCCACTCCAAGAATAGATCGAACCTGGTGAATAGCAGTTACCATGTTTGCTCCACCACAGCACCCCAACCGCTCAGATCGTCAAAGGGACAGAGACGCGCCACCGCCGGATGTTCCGTGCCCGAGGTACTAAAATCCACCTTAAGAGAGAACGTTTCCTGACTGGATGCAGCTATCGCGGTAGTCATTTCCGCCTGACTGAATTTCTTTTCATTCATCAGACGATTAGTCGAACTATAAACACCCAAATACCACCAGCTGGCTGTTGCTATGGCAGCGTCAGTATCCGTTTTTTTAAGCTGCAATGATTTGACAAATGGCGAGGTTAATCGCTGTGCCCACTCCACATCATCCGGCCACTCATCGGGCAAAAATACGCTGCGTTTGGTATTGTCGATGACTTCGGGTAATACCGCGCGTCGTTTAAAGTCGATCCCCGCTGAGCGTTCAAACTGATACAAACTACGTACGTTTCCCAGAGTGTAAATGCCTAAATCCACTGGCTGATCTTCCAGACCGAAAAGGGTTCGGATGCGCTTTTTAGAGATCGCATCACGTTCCCACCAGGCCAGTTCAACTTCTCCGCTGGTTTTTGCTTCGCCGTTGTGATCGCCCCAGACCTTATTTTCCTTACGACGACCGTAATAGTGCCAAAGTAAGATTTTATGAGGCGTGTAGATGTCGTAGCCATGAGTGTAAGCGCGCGCCGCCATCGCAATTTCTTCGCCGGCGAAGAAAATGTTGGGATCGTTGGCAACGTCCTTCACGAAGCTGCCTTCTGCAAAGATAAACCCCCCAGCGAGATAGCTTCCCCTCACCGGAGATTCACTGTTGAGAGGGGTAGAGGAGAGCATAGGCAACCCCTCTTTGGAGAATTCACGGAAGATAAGACGGCTGGCGAATTCACCACGCTTTTCGATGGCCTCCTCCAGCGGATCGTAAGCCGGTGGATAGGTTGAGAGCACGGGTCTTGCGCTCAGTATTTTGAGACCGTTGAGCATCTCGATCATGCTGTGATCCCAGTGTTCGGTGAAACGACAGTGCGAATCAATTTGCAACGTAAAGTCTTCATCTGAGAAGAAACGCTCAGCGATAAAACGAGCCCAGCATGCACCCCGGCTACGATAATAATGTACCGGAACGATAGTTATCTGCGCACCGTGCCAGAGAAAACGCCAGACCGACTCATCGCCCAGGGTTTCTGAACCTGTCTGCGTCATTCCCGCTTCGGTAAACAACGTCACATTTTCATCATCATGCTGCCAGCAAACAGCAATGCGCAGATTTTGCGGATGGCGAGCCGTCGCGATCATATCCCGAAGCGTTGGAATCAGTTCCGGGTCGCGATAACTGGCAATATTGATAAACAGAGTCTGTGTTGGGGTCATCATGGTCATGAGTCGTGTTATTTCACCTGCAACAGAATTTCCGCGTGAGCAACAAATGCGCCTTCTGCAGGATGTTTCGTCGCCCCTGGCTGCGACATTAGCGTTGCTTTCCATTTGAACTGCGCGGGAAGGGCACTTACGGTACTACTGATAGTCTCGCCTGAAGATGCATCCAGCAGCATATCTTTACCGGTGCCATCCTTAATGCGGATTGCCAGTGCGTCGCTTGCGCCACTGCTGTCTTTCACTTTGATATAACTGTTATCGGTTGAGGCGCTGTCACTTGAGATCGATGCGGTAGTGGAATAAGTGCCATAATCAGTACGACAGGTAATCGCAAAATCCAGTGGTTTTTCGACTTCGGCACTGGCGTTAAGCATGTCTCCGGTGACAGTGCCAAAGTCTACGGTTTTGCTGCCTTCAAAGGTGCAGGATGGGGTGCTGACGATCTGGATCGTACCAAAGTGCAATATCTGCGCCGCGTTGCTTATTGAATCGCTGGTCACCCAGTTGTAGGCATAATTATTGGGCGTAATAACAATATTCGCGCCTTGCGAATTAAGGTTGAGCGTTTCGGCGGTTTTGTAGACCTCTATCCGGTATAACGATTTGTCGTCGTATACCCACGAACCGAGAGGAGAGCCATGAAAATCCATGTTGCCCACGGTAGGGAGTTGTCCGGTGCTATAGCCTCCCCCCGTACCGTTATTCCACATGATTTTGAGGCTAACGCCGGGAATATTCGTTGGGAAAAGATAACCCGCTCCCTGCGCAGTCAAGTTAATCGAGCTTTTACCGTACTGTTCGCCGTTATTGCAGTCGAGATAGCCAACCTTGTAGCCCGCAACAGCAGTGTCGTAACTTTTAATAGGGCTTGTGGTGCTGGCTGCTTGATCGGCATCCACATTGATGGTCATATCAGGCACCTCAAAGATATGCGGTGCCGGTTGGCCTGACTCAGGGCTCAGGGAGCAGTTTGCCCCCGCGCTGGCGGTAAAAAGCAACCAAACAGAAAGTAATCCAATACGATAATTCATTATTCTTTCCCCGCATTATTTAAATGGGCAACGATCTCCACCGGGAGTAGTTGCAGAAGTTCACTAAATGTCTTCCCTGATGTTTTGATGGCAAAATCCAGCAGCAAAATGACGGGGCTGCCGGGTTCTGCACCAATAAACCAGGCCTGGATCTCCCTGAGTGCTGCAAACGCCTGAGACCGACTGTCTATCGCTTTTGGCTGCATAACTTGTGGTGGTAATACCGCAGGTGATGAAAGAGCCGCAGGAGTGTTGTCGTCGGTATTCGATTCTGGTTGCGAAGGTTGTGTTTCCGTACCGATCTCGGGAACGCTGACGACAGGCGTGGCAGAGGCGCCGGTAAAGAATTCAAGCAGATGAATCAGTGGCAAAAAGGTAGGCGCACTATCTCCTAATGATTCCACGAGCAATGAAGCAAGATTTTGCAACTGAGAACGGGCCTGTACGAGTGAGGCAATACCGTCATCGCCGCTGTCACGCCACGCATTTTGCATGGCACGAACGGTTGCTTCGGGAAGCGCACTCTCGTCCCGCGGGATAGTCAAAGCGCGTTCAATATCTTTGACGAGACACTGAGTACCGACCGCTTTCGGTAAGGGGTGTTGGCGAATATCGTTAAGCAGTCCGCTGTGATCTTCAAGTTCATTCAGCGCGTTAGCGCGCATCAGCGGTTCGTACTCGCCTTCATCGTGCAGCAGGGGGTAAAGCTCATTAGGCCATTGCTGCAATAATGCACTCAGCGCCTGGAAACCTTCATTAAGCGCGGGCAAACCGATCGTTCGCAGGCGGCAACGGATCAACGTGATGAGCAGGCGTATATCACGAGATTTTGCTAACAAAGCGTTGCAGTCCCGTTCGATTTCTGCCCAGTTAATCGGGTTAGCTGTTTCGACGAACTGACCGTATTCCGCTTCAAGCCGGGGTTGTAACCGTGATTGAAGCAATACAAAAGCCGGATCGTATTCAAGGTCTTCACCACAGGGGGAAGGACCAGGGATTGGCTGAAGAAGATGCTGGTAATAATCCATTTATACTGCTCGCTCCATCGTGTGCAGTCGTGGGGACCATGTCCCACGGTGGTTAGAATAGGTAATGTTCCGGTTCGAAACTCATGCCAGAGACAGGCTCTGTGTGATCGGTGCGCGTGAGCCAGCTGGCATAGCCCAACTGGTGGCTGCCATTCAGCGTGGCCTCCGGCATTTCGTCGGCGCGAAGAATCAGTTGTACGTCCCAGGCAAACTCGTAGCCTGTAAAATTTCTGACCCACTCACACAGCACCGGAAGATCCTCACCCCAGGGACTAAAACGCATGTATTGCGCAAGCGTCAGGGGACCGAGCGTGAGCCGGAATTTATGCTGGCAATCTTGTACGGTTTCGCCCAGAACAGCCCCATCGCCAAGTTGTAAAGCGCCACCAGGCTGGCCGAGTTGAGTTGTCTCATCGGGCGCAAAACGGATCCACTGCGGGGTAAATTCATCTAGCGTGACGGGTATATCAAAATAGTAGTGCAACGCCCCCGTGAGCCCTTCAGGATTCCGTGCTTCGCGGATCAAATGCGCAGAAGAAGCCAGGCGGGCGTGAACGGGAAGTAATGAATGGCCGAGTTCAGCCGTATCCAGGCCCACCAGGCTGGCAATATAAAACGAGAAAGACTCATCGTCTTTTCTGTCCAGAGAGGCCGTATCCTGAGAAATAAACCATGACCGCCAGAAAAGAGACAGCGCTCGGTGATGAAAAATATCAATAAAATCAGTGAGTGTTTGATCGTTATGCTGTTCAGTACGGGACCATGCCAGCTCTGACAGGTGTAAAGGCATGGCACCTTGAGGGCCCCAAACTCCCAGACCAAAAAGCTGAACTGTCAGCCTGTCACTGTTAACGTCAAGACTGGCTATTTCGCGCGGAGAGAAGGCCATCTGCGCGGTTTGACCGAGTCGATAACACTCTTGAGACGGGCGCTGCGCGGTTCCTGGGACCGGTAGTGCTTGCTTGCGGGCGCTGAGTGCACGCATGAGCCCCAGGAAGCCGCTATCCCATGGGGTATCCTCATGACACCAACTGGCGAGAATTTCCGGCAAAGCAGATGTTTCCCTCATAAGGCCCCTCTGCGTCCTGGACGCGGCAGCCAGCGGCCAATGACGCCGCGCTGAATGGTGCGTAATTCTGTCTCGGTAAACACGTTAATGGAGGCGTGACGGGCAAGATAGTTCTCCAGTATCAGCCCAAAGAGATAGGGGCTGACACCAGAAAAATTCTCCTCATCGACGGTTAGCGTACATTTGACGCCACGGCCATACATCAACAACCCGTTCCCCGGTAAACGGCGCACCACCGGGACGGTTTCGCACCCGACAAGCCCGCTAATTTGGGACAGCGCTTCGTGATCGGTGTTATCGACAAAAAGTTCCAGCATTTGACGAAAGGCTTCCCCTCCGGCGACATGCTCACGATCTGAAAGGGGCTGATAGTTGAAATTAAGCTGACGGATCAACCGCCAGGCCGATTCACTGGCGACAAATGGCGCACGCGGTGAACTGGGTGGTGAAATAAACCTCGCGCCATGTACAGGCGCAGCGTCGGAGATCGTCAGATCGTACTGCCCGGTTCGTGAGATCAGGCGTGGCAAATCGCGATTTGTCACCATTGCTTCCACCGACAAGTAGCGAATATCGTCGCTGAAAGGAGCTTCCTGCTGATCGACGAGTGACAGGAAAACCTCTGTCCCGTTATAGAGCGTCTGGGAGTGATACTTTCGTTGATGCTGGTGGTTACCCGAACGCTGCCTGCGCGTCAAAGAGAAGTAGCGCCCAAAGTTACCGCGATCGCTATGACGAGTCTGGAAAAGAGGGTTGAAAGTGACTTCCTTATTATGTTCCGCCTGTTGACCTGTTACGCGGGTGATGGCGTGAATCTCATAATCAAGGGGGCGGCTGCGGTCAGGAACAATGTGCAGTTCGTTGCTGTTGCGTTTGACTTCGAGCTTATCAACCCGCTTTGGGAACAGATTAATAACCGGAGTGCAATAAAGCTGAAAACGCTCGACATCGATATGTCCCGCCAGATCCTGCGGTATCTGGTTCAGCAAAATAATGATTTCAAGTTCACGGGTGTTGTTGTTCTTTATGCCCGCTGAAAGATGATTCAGAGTAAAGAAATAGAATCGCTGGCGGCAGGCGAAGTATTCGTGCACCAGATTATGGCCATGGAAAATGTTCCAGTTAACGGGAAGCAGGCTTTTCTCGACTGACATACCATCGAACAGCAGCGCATCCCGATGAATAACAGTATCTTTCCAACCCTCATCAGTAGCATGACGCAAAATTGTTGCCTGATGGCCGCTGTGCAAAAGTTCAAACAGACGTGACACGATCCGCTCGTCGCCACTGAGATAGATGGGTAATGAAGTCAGATCTGCCAGTTCTGAAAAAGTCATTCCTTCCTGAATCTGCAGTCGCAAACGTAATGTCCCTTTAAGTACATTCAGATCTATCTGGTGACTTTCCAGATTGGGCAAATCAGGGGGGAGGGAGGTCATTCTGGCATCACTAATAGTGAGTGGCCATAAGCGGACAGACTGACCACTGCGAAATTCACAGCGGGTGGACTCTCCAGGGAAGATCGATGTAAAGAAAGCACTATTTTTCGGTATTTCGTATCCCAGGGTCAGATCGCCTTCCTTGAGATTGGGGCGTAACTGCACTACGCCAATTGAAGGCGTCGGGGCATTATAATTAGGATAAATCACATCCAGTAATCGTTGCGTAAATGCCGGGAATTCAGCATCCAGTTTTAGCTGCGTTCTTGCAGCAATAAAACTAAAGGATTCAATTAAACGCTCAACAAAAGGATCAGCAACATCAATACCATGAATACCCAAGCGACTGGCTATTTTGGGATGTTTTTCCGCAAACTCACCTGCCATTTCACGCATGAAAGTGAGTTCTCTATTATAATAGTCAAGAAACTTATGTTCCACTGATGTTATACCCTGGACCGCTACGGTGACTGTTTGATTTATGAAAATATATTAATCGAATCTGTAAGTGATGGTGCTTATTTTAGTCTATTATTGGACTTT
Organism: Lelliottia sp. CFBP8978; assembly: GCF_034046055.2. Lineage (NCBI taxonomy): Bacteria > Pseudomonadati > Pseudomonadota > Gammaproteobacteria > Enterobacterales > Enterobacteriaceae > Lelliottia > Lelliottia sp. CFBP8978. The sequence continues at coordinate 2,046,328 of NZ_CM188253.1, forward strand.
ATTTTAATTGACTTGTTAGCCATAATAAATTCTCCCTTCCTTCTGTCTCAAACTTCTTCACCTCAAGCTTGATAATAACAAAAGAAACAACAAATACGATGCCGGTATAATTGTAACTACACATTTCATTTTTGATTTATCACTGTTATTCAGTGGGTTATGTTTTTTTTCTTCTCATTTTTTAAGATGAATCTTTGGGCAAATGTCTTATTGTTGAGTGAGGTGATTAAAATATCTGTGTATTCATAATCAACTCTTGTTTAATAAGCGCATTGAAAAAGGGAAGTGGTCTTGGCGTCAGAATTACATGAGCCAGTACCAGCTGTAGGTATAAGAAGGAAATAAAATTTGGCCATCGCAAGGAAGAACCTTTTTAGCAAGCTGAATAATACTCTATTTCGTAGCATTGAAAGCGCAACGACGCTTTGTAAGTTACGAGGTAACCCATATGTTGAATTAGTGCACTGGTTTAATCAGCTGTGGTCGCAGGAAACTGACAATGATTTTAAAATCATTGTACGGCAATTCGAAGTAGATGTTGCTCAACTTGAGCGAGATCTGGAGCGAGCAATGTCTCGGTTGCCGACGGGTGCAAGTAGTATTGCTGATTTTTCATATTGCATTGAACTGGCAATCGAGCGTGCCTGGGTATATTCCAGCCTCGAATGTGCGGCAACAGGTATTCGTAGCGGACATCTGCTGATTGCCATGCTGACCACGATGGAATTACGTCGCGAATTGTTGGCCATGATCCCAGGGCTGGATCGCATTGCCTTGGATCATCTGACCAACGATATGCAATTCATTCTGCGCAACTCCAGCGAATCGCTGGATGCAGACGACTTTACCCGCTCCGATGCATTACCCGGAGAGGCTAGCGGATCGGTCTCAACATCAGGTGGCGCAAGTCTTGCACAATATGCCACTGATCTTACTGCGCTGGCACGGGAAGGCAAAATCGACCCAGTGATTGGACGTAGCCAGGAGATTAGCACAATGGTGGATATTCTCCTGCGTCGGCGGCAGAACAATCCACTGTTGACCGGTGAGGCGGGCGTTGGCAAGACAGCGGTAGTAGAAGGACTTGCGCTGGCGATAGCCAGCGGCGAAGTCCCACCAGCTTTATCTCAGGTTCGTCTGCTGACGCTCGACGTGGTAGCACTGTCGGCCGGGGCCAGTATGAAAGGTGAATTTGAAGCGCGATTGAAGGCCGTATTGGATGAGGCGATGTCATCTGTTGCCCCGGTCGTACTGTTCATCGATGAAGTGCACGTCCTGGTGGGCGCAGGCGGTGCAGCAGGGACCGGTGATGCAGCTAATTTGCTTAAGCCAGCACTGGCTCGAGGAAAATTGCGCACCATTGGCGCAACGACCTGGAGCGAGTTTAAGCGACACATCGAAAAAGATCCGGCGTTGACGCGCCGTTTCCAGGTATTGCAGATCGATGAGCCAGGCGAGGCTACTGCGGTATCTATGCTACGTGGACTGGTGCCAACACTGGAAGCACACCATGGCGTGTGGATCATGGATGAAGCGCTGACAACTGCGGTTCGTCTGTCGCATCGTTACATTCCCGCTCGCCAGTTACCTGACAAGGCAATTGGCCTACTTGATACTGCCTGTGCAAGAGTATCGACCGCACAAAATATGCAGCCGGTGGAACTCCAGCTGCTGAAAGCCGAAATTAACGATATCCAGGCAGAGCGGGAAAGGATTGAAAAAGCACAGCATTATGGCAAAGAAACGTTACGGTCAGATGAAGATCTGGACGCAAAACTCGCAAGCCTTGCTGAAAAACAAGAGGCACTTTGCCAGCGCTGGGAGCAGGAAAAACTCTGCGTGGAAGCGATTCTGGCCCAACGCCAGCGCCTCGACGAACCCGGTGAACAAGTTGAATCCGGTGCTGATGCCAACCGTGAGACATTGCAGCAGTTGGAAAATTCTTTGCGCGACATTCGCGGCAAAACGCCTCTGGTTCAGGCAGAAGTGAATGCCGATGTAGTGGCATCAATTGTTTCTGACTGGACGGGCATCCCGACCGGACAGATGCTTGAGGATGACTATAAAGCCGTGGCAGAGCTTCCCCAGCGTCTGCAAGAGCGGGTTATCGGTCAGTCTCATGCGCTTCAGCAGATTGCGGAACGGATCCTGGTATCCCGTGCTGGTCTCGGGAACCCGAACAAGCCAGTAGGTGTTTTTATGTTGGTGGGAACATCGGGTATCGGTAAAACGGAAACTGCGCTGGCCTTGGCTGAAATCCTCTATGGTGGTGAGCAGAATCTGATCACGATTAATATGAGCGAGTATCAAGAGGCCCACACGGTTTCATCACTCAAGGGCGCGCCTCCTGGATATGTGGGATATGGTGAAGGCGGTGTACTGACAGAGGCCGTTCGCCGTAAACCTTACAGTGTTATTTTGCTGGATGAAATTGAAAAAGCGCATCCTGATATCCATGAGATTTTTTTCCAGGTATTTGATAAAGGCTGGATGGAGGATGGTGAAGGTCGCTATATTGATTTTAAAAATACCACGTTGCTAATGACTAGCAATGCGGGCAGTGAGTTAATTACTCAATTGTATATCGACCCAGAGACCGCACCCGAAAGTGAAGGGCTACTGGAGTTGCTAGAGCCGGAATTGCTCAAAACATTCCCTCCTGCATTTTTGGGACGTTTGGAAATTATTCCATATTTGCCTCTACAGCAGGAGACACTCCAGGCGATAGTGCGTTTACAACTTGAAAAAATATCTCAACGCCTCTACGAGCATTATCGTATTGAAATGAAATATGAAGAGTCATTGCTGGATGTTATTATTTCTCAGTGTGCCGTTGCGCAAACGGGGGCCCGTGCGCTTATTCAGGTGGTTGAGAAAAGTATCATGCCGGAGATGGGACGATATGTTTTATCACACAAGAAAGACCATGATGGGCAGGTGCTGTATTTAAACAGTGATGCTGAAGGTAAATTCAGCGTGACGTTTTAACCGGTGAGTCTGTTTGCTTTTCATATATTATGATGGGCAAATAAATTCAAAATGGCTTTAATAAGTAACCACAATAATTAGTAATGTGATAATATCTAAGGAATAGAAATGTCTAAATTAAAAACGACGGCATGCGCAATCGCGCTTTCAATGATCTCTGCATACACATTTGCGGGTGATTCTGCGGTGACACAAGGGACGGTAACATTTAATGGTAAACTGATCGCTGAAACGTGCAGCATCGTATCGGGTGATGAAGAGAAGCAGGTGACTTTGCCAACGCTGTCTGTCCAGTCATTGGTAAAAGCCGGTGACGAGGCTGGAACCACGCGTTTTAGTCTTACTGCGGAAGATTGCCCAGCGACTATTACCCAGGTTGCTGCACACTTTGAAGCGATAAATAGTACTGGGTTCGATGCAACGACTCAGAACCTGACTAACAGCGCAACGACTAATGCTGCTAAGAATGTTGAGGTTCGTCTGTATGATACTGATGCCAGTACCCAATTGCCATTAGGGACAACCGGTTCCTTCTTCCCTGTTGATTCAACGACCCAAAAAGCGACCATGACTTATGTTGGCGGTTATTACGCGACCGGTGCGACGGCAGCAGGTGATGTCACAGCACAAGTACAATATACGCTGGCGTACAAATAATATTCCGACAGGCTGTTGGCTAGCCTTCAGCCTGTCGTTTTTTTCAATAAGGTGTGCTCATGTCTTTAATTAAAAAATTTCTTTTATTGTCAGCTTTATTAAGTGCATCCACGACCAGTATGGCCGGTGTAACTATTGCAGGTACACGCATTGTTTTTCCCGGTAATGAACGGGAAGTGAGTGTCAGAACTAACAATAAAGGGAAGTTGCCTGCTTTAGTGCAGGTGTGGATTGATGACGGAAAAGCCAATGAAGATATTAATCGTGTAAAAACCCCCTTTATTATCACTCCTCCTGTGTACCGTGTTGAGCCGGGTAAAGGGCAAAGCCTGCGATTAATCTATACCGGGATGTCTTTGCCGCAGGACCGGGAGTCATTATTTTGGTTTAACCTTTTGGAAATTCCACCTGTATCAAAAGATGCTGATAAAAGCAAAAACCATCTTGAACTGGCATTTCGTACACGAATTAAACTTTTCTGGCGTCCGGATACGCTTAAAGAGAACAGCGTGGATACGTTTAAACGTCTGAAATGGGATATCGCTCGCGACAGTAAAAAAGGAACTGGAATTCGCATCACTAACCCAACCGGATATTTCTTTTCTTTTGATACCGGCACATTCACGCAGGATGGAAAGAAATACGAGATGAATATGGATATGGTTGCCCCTGGGGCTACGGAAACTTGGTATGCCAATAATGGCAGTGCGGCAACCGGTAGTGTCACTCAGATTACCGTAAAACTATTGAATGATTATGGCTCTCCGGTTGAAAAGACTCTGATAAATCAGGCTGGTAAAGGGTACACCGAAAAAGTATCTGAATAACCCGTTCATTATATCAAGAAGGAAATGAATTTCTGTTTTACACAGAAATTTCAATGAGCGCACAGGGCTTCCGATTTAAGGATAAAAAGTGAAACTCGTAAAAGATATAACGCCAAAGAAGATGTTGAGTGTCCCTGTCAGGACGCTGGCGTCCCTGACTTGTGTTCTGCTGATGATCCCCAAGGTTTGGGCACAGCAAACCGAAAGTGCCAGTGGAGAATCTTCAAATGTTGAACAGATGGACTTTGATCCTAGCTTCATTCATGGCCCGGGCATCAACGTTTCGCAGTTCCGCGAGGGTAACCCTGTTTCTCCCGGCGTTCATTCGCTGAATGTGGTCGTTAATGGCGAAATGCGTGGACGTCACGATATCCGCTTCGTATCTGTGGAAGGAAAAACCAATGCAGAGCCCAGTTTTACACACGAAGAGTTAACCCAGCTGGGAATTAAACTCGGAGAAGGGGTGACTCTGGATGCAGGAAAGTCCTATCGACTAAACGAGCTGATTAAAGGCAGTCAGAGCTATTACAACAGCGGTGACTTTGAGCTGAGCATCAGTGTTCCGCAAGTCAATCAGGTTGTCTATCCGCGCGGATATGTCGATCCTGCGCGTTGGGTAGAAGGGAACACAGCAGGTTTCCTGGATTACAACGCGAACGTCTATGCCCTGTCGACTGGACCGGATAATGGTGACGATCGCAGCGATGATTACACCAGCAACATTGGTTTACTTGCCGGGTTCAACATGGCTGGCTGGCGATTACGTCACCGCTCGAACAGTGGCTGGTCGAAAGACGATCACCATTTGCATACCGACAGCCTGGCGACTTACGCAGCAACGGATATCACTCCTCTGAAAAGTCAGTTGACTTTGGGGGACAGTAATACCTCTGGTAATCTTTTCGACAGTTTTAATCTGCGCGGGGCGCAGTTGCAGTCTGATGACAGAATGCTGCCGGAAGGGTTACGCAATTACTCTCCGATTGTTCGCGGTACGGCTGAAACCAACGCCAAAGTCACTATTACTCAGCATGGTATGACCGTCTATCAGACAGTCGTCCCTCCGGGCCCCTTTGAGTTAACCGACATCGGTGCAATGGGGTATGGCGGCGACCTGCAGATGACGATTACTGAAGCAGACGGGTCTACGCGCATCAGTAATATTCCTTTTTCAGCACCACCGATGCTGCTGCATAAAGGCGTCAGAAATTTCGATCTGGCTGTAGGCGAAATGAATGATGACTCTTTGAAAGAGAAACCTAAGCTTGCACAGTTAATCATGCGATATGGTATTGGCAATAATTATACCATCTACAGCGGATCGCAGGTTTCGGAGCACTACCACGCGATGTCGATTGGTAATGCGATCAACACTGTTCTCGGTGGCGTATCGTTTGACCTGATTCGTGCCTGGGCAGAAGTCGAGGACGGCAAAGAATCAAGCGGCAATAGTTATAGTGTCGCCTTTACGAAATTTATGGCCGAAACGGCGACCAACTTTACGATGGCGGCATATCGTTATTCCAGCAAAGGGTACTACTCACTGCGCGATGCGAGTATTGCGCGTGATGGGCGTACGAACGACGATTATGACGTTGATTACCGGACCAAGTCGCGAGTTACGGCAAGTGTCTCTCAGACGTTATGGGATAACAGCACGCTGAGTTTGACCGGCAGTCTGTATTCCTACTGGAGTGATGATTCTACGGCGAAGCAATACTCAGTGACCTGGTCGAAAACGCTACGCTATTTCTCGCTAGCGCTGACCGCGATGCGTACCAGTGATGAAGACGGAGATTATGAAAACTCTGTTATGGCGTCGATTAACGTGCCGCTCAGTAGTGGAATCAATAGCAAACCACTGTTCAGTTCGCTCTATTCGACCTACAGCCACTCAAATCCGAAGAGCGATCGCTTCCAGCTCAATGCTAACGGAAGCCAGGGTGAGCAGAGCGAGTTGACCTACGGCGTGGGAACATCGCTGGAAAAAGCGTATGACGATGATTCTCGTGAATCGGTGTCGGGCAACATGAACTACCGCGGCCAGTTGGGTCAGTTTGGCATGACAGCAGGCGTTGATAACAGTGGCTCATCGCGTCAGCTATCTCTTTCCGCGAGCGGCAGCGTTGCTGCTCACAAAGGAGGGATTACCCTGGGTCCTTCAGTCGGGGATTCGCCTTTCGCCATTGTCGGCGCACCGGGTGCGACCGGAGCAAAAGTATTTAACGGTGAGGGAGCTAAAATCGATCGTCGTGGTTACGCGATTATGCCTTCGCTAACGCCATATCGTGAAAATAGCGTCGCACTTGATTATAAAACAGTACCCGATAGTGTTGACGTCATGGAGAGCCAGCGCACTGTCATCCCACGCGATGGTGCGATTATCGCTGTAGATATGAAGACCATTGAGGGTGTACCTATGGTTCTGACTATCCGTGATGAGAAAGGCGAATTTATTCCGGCAGGAAGTGAGTTATTGGATGATAAAGGCGTCAGTCAGGGAATGACGGGCCAGGGGGGTATGGCATTTGTACGCGGATGGGATCCGGCTTCCGGCAATCTGTGGGTGGTTGCAGGAAAAGATAAATGCCGTGTTACCCCTCGGGTGAATAACCAGAATAAAGTTAACGCCAGTCAGAAAAATAACATCGTGCAAATGGAGGCGACATGTTATCGCAATTAATGAGCCAAATATTTCAGGCGCGAAAAACAAACGCGATGGCGTTACTTTTAGTATCACCCTTGACGTTAGCTCAGCCTTGCGGAACTCAGGATAGTTGTAAGGTTGATGTTGAGTTTAAGGGTAATTATCTGGAAAAGACCTGTGAGCTAAGTATTAACAATGGAACGGAGAATGAAACGGTTTCTTTACCGGTAATTTCGACGAACACGTTAGATCATGATGGCGCGGAAGCAGGAAGCCAGCTCTTTGCGATAACGTTAAAAGATTGCCCGACAAATAAAGCGATATCACTTTATTTTGCCAGCACTTCCGTCGGTGTTGATACATTAACCAGCAATCTGTTAAATACCACCGGGTCTGAATATAGTCAGAATGTGGAAGTCCGTTTACGGAACAGCGGTCAGCAGCAAATGATTATCAACGATCCTGCCAGTAGTCAAAGTTATGATGTGAGCGTCGTTGGTGATGTCACGCACCAGTTTATTGCCAGTTATTATGCAGCCGGAAGCTCAAAGGTAAGTGCAGGATTGCTGAATACCTCTGCTGCAATTGTTGTGAATTATAAATAAGATAGTTTGGATATATTTAACTAATAAGTATTCCCCCGGCTATTGCCATGCGCTGAATGGCTGGGGGAGTATTGATTGGACAAAATATATTTTTTTGTTCGATAAAAAATAATATTATTTCAGCGCAATTCTATTATATAAAGGGTCTCCATGGCTGTGAGTAAAAGCAATTCGCAAAAATTCATTGCGAGAAATCGCGCGCCCCGCGTGCAAATTGAATACGACGTGGAAATTTATGGCAGTGAAAAAAAGGTCGAATTACCTTTTGTGATGGGCGTATTGGCTGATCTTTCCGGTAAACCGCTCGATCCACTGCCACCGGTGGCTGACCGTAAATTCCTGGATATTGATATCGATAATTTTGACGAACGCATGAAAGGCATGAAACCACGTGTCGCTTTTGCAGTGCCAAATACGTTAACCGGTGAAGGTCAACTAATGGTCGATATCACTTTCGAAAGTATGGACGATTTCTCGCCGGATGAGATCGCTCGTAAGGTGGATTCATTATCGCAGCTGCTGGAAGCGCGTACTCAGCTGGCTAACCTGCAAACCTATATGGATGGTAAGGCTGGCGCAGAAGAGTTGGTAATGAAACTGCTAAAAGATAAAGCGCTGCTGAATACGCTGGCTGCGTCACCAAAAGCAAAAACCGGGTTCGCTGAAGCTCAGCCCGAAGACTGATTAGAGACGAAGGAAAGATTATGTCCGTGATGGATGCGCAACGCGAAAAATCATCGAAATCGACGGCGGAATACAGCGATTTCAATGTACTTTTAGCGAAAGAGTTTAAGCCTAAAACTGAGCAGACCCGTGCGGCAGTCGAAGGTGCGGTAAAGACGCTGGCCGAACAGGCACTGAGTAATACTCTGACGATTTCCGATGATGCCTATAAAGCCATCGAATCGATCATTGCTGAAATTGATCAAAAGCTCTCCGGGCAGATTAACCTGATCCTGCATCATCAGGAATTTCAGGCGCTTGAAAGTGCATGGCGCGGTTTACAGTATCTGGTGTACAACACCGAAACTGACGAAAAACTGAAGCTGCGCTTTATGGATATGTCCAAGGACGAACTGCGTCGCAGCATGAAGCGATACAAAGGCATCGCCTGGGATCAAAGTCCGCTGTTCAAGAAAATCTACGAAGAAGAGTATGGTCAACTCGGTGGTGAGCCTTATGGTTGCCTGGTGGCAGATTACTTCTTCGATCACACCGCGCCGGACGTTGATTTGCTGGCATCGATTGGCAAAATCGCCGCCTCTGCGCATGTGCCGTTTATCTCTGGTGCGTCTCCGGCTGTGCTGCAGATGGAGTCCTGGCAAGAGCTGTCAAATCCACGCGATTTGACCAAAATCTTTACCCAAAACCTGGAATATGCCGCCTGGAACTCCCTGCGCCAGGGTGAGGATTCACGCTACATTGGCCTGGCGATGCCACGTTTTCTGGCGCGCCTGCCTTATGGTATTCGTACCAATCCAGTGGATGCTTTCCATTTTGAAGAGACCACTGACGGGGCGGATCACAGCAAGTACGTCTGGTCTAACGCCGCCTATGCGATGGCAGTGAATATCAACCGCTCTTTCAAAGAGTACGGCTGGTGTACGTTGATTCGAGGCGTCGAGAGTGGCGGTGTCGTGGAAGGTTTACCGAGCCACACCTTCCCGACTGATGACGGCGGCGTGGATATGAAGTGCCCGACTGAAATTGCTATTTCAGACCGCCGTGAAGCAGAACTGGCGAAGAATGGTTTTATCCCGCTGGTTCACCGTAAAAATACCGATTATGCGGCGTTTATTGGTGCTCAATCGCTGCAAAAACCAGCGGAATACTACGATGCAGATGCGACAGCAAACGCCAATCTTTCTGCTCGTTTGCCGTATCTGTTCGCCTGCTCGCGCTTTGCTCACTATCTGAAGTGTATCGTTCGCGACAAGATCGGCACTTTCAAAGAGCGTGATGAAATGCAGCGTTGGCTGAATGACTGGGTGATGAACTATGTCGATGGTGACCCGGCTAACTCGACTCTTGAAACGAAAGCTCGCCGTCCGCTGGCGGCTGCGGAAGTGGTCGTAGAAGATGTCGAAGGTAATCCAGGCTACTACCAGGCTAAATTCTTCCTGCGTCCACATTTCCAGCTGGAAGGTTTAACGGTCTCTTTACGTATGGTTGCCAAATTACCATCCGTGAAAGAAGGTGCCTGATAAAGAATTTTTTCTGAATAATGCCAAAGAAGGCGGAAATTTAGAAAGAGTGTAAGTGATGAAAATCATTACAAAAGGGAAAGTACTTTCTTAACAGAAAGTATACGTATAGTTGTTATTAAAATTTAGTGCTGGAGAAAATGTTATGGCACAGGATATGTTTATTAAGATTGAAGGTATCGAGGGTGAGTCTCCGGATGCCGTGCATAAAAATGAAATTCAGGTTCTTTCATGGAACTGGGATGTAGCACAGCATTCTAATATGCACAGTGGTTCTGGTGGTGGTTCCGGTCGCGCATCTGTGGACGATTTTACATTTGTCCACTATACCGACAAAGCTAGCCCAAATTTATTGAGCTATTGCTTGACCGGTAAACACATTAAGAATATCCAGTTCGTTGTGCGTAAAGCCGGCGGCGATCCGCTGGAATATCTGACAATTAAATTTGTCGACGCTATTATCACCAAGGTGCAAATGGCTGGCTCTCTGGAAGATGAAACTCGTCCACGTGAAGTGGTTTCATTCTCCTTCACCAAAATGACTCAGGACTACGTGACCCAGAATGCGGAAGGTCATAAGTCTGGTGTTATTTCTGCTACTTATGATGTGAAAGCTAACCTGCACGGTTAATTATTAGCATGAAGACCGAAGGCTTACTCTTTGAGTAAGCCTTCATTTGCAAAGGTTATCGCGCAATATTTTTCTGTAAGCAGGCAAAGTATTGCGGATATCTTTTATTTTTACAGGGCTGTTTTGTGAATCGACGTAGAATAATACATTACACACAACTGTTATTTATGATGTTAGTGCTGTCATCGTGCAGTACTGATAATCAACATGTCACGGGTGAGAAAAACATCAAGCTGACGATAAATGCAGGAAAGAAAAGTAACCCCGATACTCACGGGCGAGCGGCCCCTGTCGAATTATTTATCTATGCCCTGACTGCAGACGATAATTTCACGAGCAGCGATTATTTTACGATTGTAAAGGGTAATAACCCAGAGCTTAAATCGGATATCACGCAACGCAGACAGATTATCCTGAAGCCAGGAACGTCGAGAACCATGGATTTAACCACTGAGAAAGAGGTGAGATATCTGGCGGTGGTAGCGGCGTTTCGCAATATTAACGATGCGCAATGGAATGCGCTATATGCCTTGCCGAAACAAAAGCAGAAACCATGGTATCGACGCATTCTTCCCAGCTCAGATGAGCCGCTGAACGTTGTGGTTTCCGTTGACCAATTATCTGTTTCCATTATTGAAGAAGTGAATTGACCCGTGAGAACTAATAAAGTCGTGTGGAGCGAAGGGCTGTTTTTGCGTCCACAGCTCTTTCAACAGCAAGAACGCTACCTCGAATATTATGCGCACAAAAGAGCATCGACCATTACGCCATTTTTCTGGGGATTTGCTCAATACGATATTGATAACGAGGCACTGGCCTACGGAAAACTGGTTTTGCGCACCTGCAAAGGTGTGCTCCCGGACGGTACACCTTTTGATATTCCGGGCCATGCGGCCCTGCCGGAGCCGCTGACTATCGCCCCTGAACATCTGGGTAAAATTATCTGGCTGGCTGTCCCGCTGCGCATTGATAACAGCGATGAGACCATTTTCGACGCTGATGACAGAGGCTCGCTGGCTCGTTTTTGCGCCTATGACGCTGAATTGCATGATACCAATGCCATTCGTCAGGGGGCCAGACAAGTGCAACTGGGGCGCTTGCGTATGCGGCTGATCGCAGAAACAGAAATGACGGAATCCTGGATCGGACTCCCGCTGACGCGTGTTAAGGCTATCCAACCGGACGGCAGCGTACTCTTGCATTCTCAGGATTATATTCCTCCCGTGACAGGCTACAGCGCCAGCCCACTGCTGACAGAGTGGCTGACGCACCTTAATGGTCTGGTGAAGATCCGCGCTGACATGCTGGCAAATCGACTGGCTAACAGTGATGGTAAGGCCAGTGCCAGTGCAGAAATTGTCGACTATCTGCTGTTGCAAATTTTTAATAAGTACGAGCCCGTGCTCGATCACCTGCGCCATATTCCGGAATTACCGCCTATTACGCTGTATCAGGAGCTGGCGAAATTTGCAGGAGAACTTGCCACCTTTATTCGGGTGAGCACCCGGCGTCCAAAACCCGCACCGGGATACCATCACGCCGGGCTTTATGGCTCTATCCGACCGCTGGTGGAAGAGATCAACGATCTTCTCAATCAGATCCTCGTCAGAGCGGGTCAGATGATCGTGCTGCAGAACAAGGGGCAGGGTGTCTGGGCGGCGTCAGTGATGCCAGAAGAGTTGCGTTCATTCTCAAGCCTGGTGCTGGCAGTCAATGCCCGAATGGCAGCAGATATACTTGCTCAGCAGTTTTCTTCTCAGGCCAAAATCAGTGCGCCACAGCAGTTACATGAACTGGTGCGTTCACACTTGCCGGGGCTGGTTTTGCAAAATCTGCCTGTTCCTCCGCGTCAAATCCCGTATCACGCGGGCAGCGTCTATTTTGAACTCTCCCGCAGCGGCCCCTTCTGGGAGCGTATTTTGCAGACCGGAGCACTGGCGCTACACGTTGCAGGGGAATTGCCTGAGTTAAGGCTGGAGCTGTGGGGGATCCGTCACTGATGAGCGATAACTTCGCGACTCTGGAGCAGGACAATGAACAGAGCTTACAGGCGCTGGGTAAGTTTTTGCTGGATGAACATACCGAGCCGGAACCGGAGCGGAGTACCCGTGCGCCTTTACCTGACAGTGAACCCACTCCGCTAACTGTGCCGGTGGCTTTTAACGAGGCCGCGTTAAAAGGGGAGAGCATTCAGCAGCGCGTGATGCGCGTCAATGCGTCCGGGAGTCCTTTACTGGAAGCCTGTCAGCCGCTGCTGCGGGCGTTGAGCGAAATGCCTGCTACGGTGGCCGACAACGCTCAGGTTGAAGTGCTCAAACGCACCTTAAACAGCGAAATCAATGTCTTCACCGTGATCTGTGAAGAGGTCAATATTCCGTGGAAGAAGATGACCATCGCGCGCTATTGCCTCTGTACCGCGCTGGACGAGGCCGCCCATGCGTCGCCGTGGGGCATCACTTCCGGGTGGGCGCGCAGTAACCTGCTCAACCACTTCGAAGGCGATAACGACGGCGGTAACAAATTCTTTCTGCTCGCCGGGCGTCTGTCAATGCATCCCCACGAGTATGGCGATGTGCTGGATATCATGCTACGGATCCTGGCACTAGGATTTGAAGGTCGATACAGCATTATCGAAGATGGCGATCGGCAACTGATGAAGATCCGCCAGCGTTTGTTGGCGTTGCTACAAAACACGCAAGATAAAATCGGGCCGGAACTTTCCCCTCATGGTTTACCGCTGCGTGAAGCCATCCGCAAGAAGCTGCGTATTCATGTTCCGGTTCGCGCCACGCTGTTGCTGACCGGTCTGCTCACGGCAGGCACCTTTGTCTGGTGCAAATATCATCTGCTGGTTCAGGAACATGCCCTGACCAGCAGGATGGATGCGTTGACCCGACTCGAATTTACCCAACCGATGACGAAAGCACGATTACGGCTCGCGGTACTGCTGAAAGCAGAAATTGATAAAAAACTGTTGTCGGTGGATGAGAATGACAAACAAAGCAAAGTCATTTTTAACGGCGATTCCATGTTCGCTTCGGGTTCGGTTGACGTCAGGCCGGAGAGGATCGTTACGCTTAACCGGGTGGCAACAGAGATCCACCGGGTCAACGGTTACGTGCTGATCGTCGGCCACACCGACGCCACGCCAATTCACAGACCGGGTATTGAAAATAACCAGGTGCTGTCGGAGAAACGCGCGTCCAGCGTCGCAGAACTGCTCATTAAGGCTGGCGTGCCAAGGGCCAATATTCGCATTGAAGGGGTTGGCGAAAAACAGCCGCTGCAAAGCAACCAGGATCCAACCGGTCGAGCCAGCAATCGACGTGTTGAAATGTTTGTCACCTATTAATGAGTCTCAACGGAATGTATTTTTTAAGTCGATTATTCTCAAGGCAAAGCCTGAAATTCCTGCTGCTAATGGCCTGTATTCTGGTCGTAGCCGCAGGCATTTGGTATCTCGGCCCCTTCTCAGGATTTGGAACGACGCGTCCGCTGGCATCAGTGAGTGCCCGAATATTATGCATCGTGGTGCTACTAATATGGGTAGCGCGACTGAACTGGCGGATTCCATTCTTTATTCCACTGGCACTGACGGCGAGCGTTATCGTCTGGATCATGGGGCCGTGGCTGCTGGCCGGAAAAAGCTACCCGCTGGCACGTTCGTCGGTGCGGCTGGCCATCATATTGATCATCTGGTTAATTGCGCTGATTTATGCGAGCTGGCTGTTTGTGCTTGCTGTTGTGGCGAATCCGGCGCTGTTAAACCGTTTTCGCCTGCGCGCGGCGCATCGCGATGATGTCAAAACCGAGCACGAGGCCATTGCCCGTAAAATCCGTTATGCCGTGGGGATGACCAATAAAGCGCGCACGCAGTGGCGCCGCTGGTGGGCAACGATCCTGCCGGGTGTCTTGCCGGAGACGGTTCCCTGGTATGTCATGCTGGGCAGCGAAGGTGTTGGCAAAACATCACTTATTGTCACCTCCGGACAGGATTTTCCGTTGCCGGAGCAGTTGAGTCGTATCGGTCGCGAGAACACGCCGACCCAGGACTGCGAATGCTGGTTTGGTAATGATGCGCTGTTTGTTGATACCGCCGGCAAATATCTTAGCGACGATGAGACTGCCAAACAGGAATGGATGGCGCTGCTCAAAGCGCTGCATAAATACCGCATTCGGGACGGGATTAATGGCGCGATCGTGGCGGTGTCTGCCGAAGAGATTATGCAGGGCGACAGCAAAGGCATTTTGTCGCTTGCCACCCGAATTCGCTCCCGACTTGATGAGTTGCGCCAGACACTGGGGATCCACTTCCCGGTGTATGTGGTTATTACCCGAATGGACCGCCTACGGGGATTTGAACCCTGGTTTCGCAGCATGACCAATGAGGCGCGGGAACAGGTGTGGGGCGTGACATTCCCCTGGGGAGAAATGGTTCACACCGATACGTCTGCGCTGCATGGCCGAATTATTACTGAACTGGATGCGCTTCAGCAGCGGCTTGCCAGCTTTATTCATCCGCGTCAACAGGAGGAATATTCCCTGCCGGATCGTAAATCAATGTACGCGCTTCCTCTCGATTTTAAGCTGCTGTGTACAGGCGTCAGCGAGTTTCTCCAGCAGGCATTTTTCAGTTCTCGTTACGACGAAACTCAGTTTTGTGCCAGTTTCCGCGGCATCTATTTTAGCAGCGCTTGCCAGACTGCCGACGCCGAACTGGTGAATCACAACAGTGTGGTTTCGCGCTGGAAAAATTACTTTTCGCCACGCTCTGCCGGAGCAGCAGTGTGCAGTATTGAACAGACAGAACTGGCAGAAACGCCACATGCGCGGCTGGTCTGGGGTAAACACTATTTCCTGCGTCATCTTTTTGCCGACGTTATCGTCAAAGATGCAGGGCTGGTTTCCCGTAATTTCCGTGAGGAAGCGCGTTTTCGTTTACATCGCTTGATGGGGCATTGTGCGCTGATCGTTCTCGCTGTGGTGCTGATTAACGGCTTCATTGACAGCTATAGCAATAACTCACGTTATCTGAATGTTGTTAGTTCGAGCACCCATTTTCTGGAGGCTCAGGTGGCAACGCTGAAGAAACTGCCCTCGGATACGCTGCTGCCGAAATTATTGTCGATGGCTCGCCAGTTGCCCGATTTTGGCGATCTGGATCGGCAACAGCCGCCGCTGGACTATCGCTACGGGCTTTATGTGGGCGAGGCGATCAATGCGCATTCCGGGCGAGTATACCAATATATGCTGCGTACCTTTTTACTCCCCGCGGTACAAAACCAGGCGACTGCCACGTTAAATTCAGCGCTGCAGTCTGAAGATAGCGACCGAATCTATGAAGCACTTAAAGTGTACCTCGGCGTTTATGGCCAGGGGCGCGCCGGCTCAGACTGGTTGCTGCAAAGTATCACCCAGCAGTGGGATGATGCCGACAAGTTAACGGCCTGGGGCGACAGCGACGTTTTTGTCAGTCATCTACAGAGTCTTTTCGCCCATCGTGAGTGGCTGGCTGAAGGGGCAAAAACGAATGATGTGCTGGTGCGGCAGGCCCGTTCCCTGCTAGGGCAACACTCGCTAAACGTCAGATTGTATCAGCGGATTAAAGCCGATCCGCTGTCGCAATCTCTTGAAGCCATGACTCTGAACCGGATGACAGGTGATTCCAGCGAGCAGATTTTAACGGTGAACGACGAGTCGCTGGCTCGCGATGGCATACCGGGATTTTTTACCAAAGCAGGGTATCAGACGCTGGTAAAAAAAAAATTCCTCTATCGCGTTACTCAACTCCAGCATGAGGATGAGTGGGTGATGGGAACACGTGCTGACGCTGCGGTGAATGTGCTCGCCACGCGAAACGGCGTCCTGTCACTCTATCTTCATGAGTATGCGGGCTACTGGGCCCGTTTTCTCGACAGTATTCAACTGATGTCGCTGGGCAGTGGCTCAGATGAAAGTGTTTCACCGCTGACCTCAGAAATTTATGTGTTGCGGATCCTGGCCTCCACTGACTCCCCGCTGAATCAACTGGCAAAAGAGGTGGTGGAGCAAACCACGTTGGCCGCCCGTGACAAGAGCCTGCCCGATATTCTTGAGCCCGCGATGATCACCAATAATCGGCTGACAAGTCAGGCGAAAAAACTGAATGACAGTGCGGATTATGCCGTCGAAAAATTGACTCAACGTGAGGTGGACGACCATTTCCGGGCGCTGAGAGAGTTTGTTAATGGTCAGGCCTCCAGCACCCCGAATCTTCCGGGGGCATTAACACCGGTGTCGGGTTCGCAGCTCAACCAAATGACATCCATGCTCAGCGAGCTGTACACCCTGTTCGTGGTCACCAATAACAGCATCAGCAACGGTGATACACCCGTAATGCCTGATACCGAAGTGCGGATGAGTATTCTTGCCCAGACGTGGCCGAATCCTTTTCAGTCGATTATCCGACCTTTCCTGACGTCTGCTTCAGCAAAAGTGGAAAACCAGGCGCTGGCGAGTAACACCAAAAATATTGACGACAATCTGGGCCAGGTTTGCCGCGATACGCTCGAAAATCGTTATCCATTTGCCAAAGAATCGACGGAAGTCAATCCGCAGGATTTTGAGCGCTTCTTTGCGCGCGACGGGCTGGTGGACAGCTGGTTTAAACAAAATCTGGCCAGCAAAGTGGATACCTCGCAGGCGGTGTGGCACTACAAGGGGACATCAGAAGAGGGCAATCTGGCATTCTTCCAGCAGGTGGCGCAAATCAGAAATGCCTTTTTCCGCCAGTCATCTGGAAACAACTTAGCCATGACCCCGAGTTTGTCGGTGGCCAATATGGACCCGGCCATCGTGCAGTTGAATATGGCGATTGCGGGCAGCCAGTTCCGGTATCTGCACGGCCCTGTGGTCCCGTGGCTATTTCACTGGCCAGCCAGCGAAGGGGCTTCTGATGTGAATGTCGATGTGAAACCTGCTGCGAAGAAAGGACAATCATCATTGTCATTTACCGGTCCGTGGGCACTTTTCCACTGGATGGATACGGCCGTGCAGCAGCATATTTCCGACGATGGTACCTTATTACTCTCGTTTGAAATAGATAATCGCCGGGTCGATTTTACGTTATCAGGCATGGTTGTGGAGAATCAGTCTTTCTCCGAACTGTTACAAAACTTCCGCTGCCCGGAAACACTGTAAAACAAGAGATATTTACCTCATTTTGATACGAATCAGGAGGTGATCATAAAATGAGAAAATAAAGCCGCTGCACAGCGTAGCCTTTATTAATCCGCACGCACGGGATGTGCGTTGCGGTATCAAAATATCAATAACGAATCGGGTATTAAAATGTCGCGAACAATTAGCCTGAGCAGTCCCGCGATGCCGTATTTGCTCGGGGAGCCTGCTTTAGTTCTGTCAAAGCTGGAAGGGGAAGAAGCCTTCTCGACGCTTTATACATGGACGATAACGGCAAGAACTCCTGCGAACCCGGCGATTCCCTGGCAGTCGGCGTCAAATATTGACATTAAGGCGCTGCTCGGCAAAGAGATGACCATCCAGATTGAGCTGGACGGGAACGGGCTTGACGGGACGCGCTATGTTGGCAAAGGGATAAGGGAAATTTCCGGTCTGGTACAGAAAGCCCGTTACGTTGGGCGGGACAGCAACCAGGCGCTGTATGAAATCATCTTGCGCCCCTGGCTTCATCTGGCGGAGTTAACGTCTGATTTTAAAATCTATCAGCAAAAAACGGTGGTGGATATTATTGACGAGGTGCTTGGTGATTATCCATACCCCGTCGAAAAAAGACTGTCGGCCACTTATCCTATTCTTGATTTCCAGGTGCAATATGGTGAAGTCGATTTTGATTTCATTGAGCGATTAATGGAAGAATGGGGCATTTACTGGTTTTTTGAACATTCTGATCATAAGCATCGCCTTATTCTGGTGGATCATGTTGGTGCGCATCGCCGTTATTTTAGCGAGGCTTACCACATTATTCATTATGTGCCAGACGATCCAAAGGCGGATGAAGAATATATCAGCCAGTTCCACCATCAGGAGACCATTGTTAGCGGTCGCTGGCTGACTAATGATTATGATTTTACGCGTTCGAGGGCTGATATTTCCGCTGTTGACAGCAAACCGCGTAACACTACCTATAACAATCTGGAGCTGTTCCATTGGCCCGGTGACTACGAGCAGCCCTCCATCGGGGAGATGCTGGCCAGCGTGCGCATGGAAGAGCGCGGCGCAGAAGGTTCGCGAGCAACAGGCGAAGGGGAAATCCGTGGAATTGTATGCGGATGCAACTTTGTTCTGACCGGCTATCCGGTGGACAAGGCGAATCGCGAATATATGGTGCTGAGAAGCGCGCTGAACATTAGCGAGATCTCGCAGACCAGCGATGTCCCGGTGTTTAGCTATCACTGTGATTTTACGGTGCAGCCGACCAGTAAAATTTATCGCCATCCGCTGACGATACCCCGACCGCGTACGCGTGGACCGCAAACGGCCATTATCGTTGGGCCGCCGGGTGAGGATATCTGGACTGACGAATATGGGCGCGTAAAGGTTCGCTTTGTCTGGGACCGCTATGGACAAAACCGCGAGTCCGATTCCTGCTGGCTGCGCGTGAGCCAGTCGTGGGCCGGGAATAACTTCGGTGGGATCTACATACCCCGTGTGGGCCATGAAGTGATCGTCGATTTTATCAATGGCGATCCCGATCGTCCGTTGATCATCGGCAGTTTGTACAACAACGTCACCATGCCGCCGTGGGATCTCCCCGCAAACCGGACCCAAAGTGGTTTGATTAGCCGGACCGTTGGCGGCGGACGTACCAACTACAATGGTCTTCGTTTTGAAGATAAACCGGGCCAGGAGCTCTACTGGGAGCAGGCCGAGCGCAACATGGATCGCGTCACTAAAAATGATGAGACCCAGACCATTGGTGCGCACTCGGCAGTAACGATAGGTGCCAGCCGTAAAATGCATGTCGGCACTGACTACAGTAAAGTCGTCATGGGCGGCTACAGCAAAATGGTCGGTCTGACCTACGGTCTTCAGGTTGGATTGTCGCGCGGCGTGATGGTCGGGCTGGCTAACTCCCTGGATGTTGGGGGCATGAACGCCACCAATGTCGGCGGTGCAAACCTGATTAACGTTGGCGGATACCATGCTGAATCCGTAGGTGGTGCCTGGCAGCTGGCTGCCGGGGGCGCGGCGACGATGGTCGCAGGTGGCGCGATCTCGCTGAGTGCCGGGGGCGAACTGACCCTGAGTGCGCCAACCATCAAGTTAGTGGGTTCCTGTAAAGTTGTCATTCAGGGGGGCGTTGTCGAGCTCAACCCTGGAGATTGCTGCGGCGGTGGCGGCGGTGGCGGTGGCGGTCTGGGGGCGTTGAGCAGCCTCGCCGGACTGATACCGGTATTTGGATTGATCTGTTTACCTATCCCATTACCGCCTCTGCCACCTGGTCCGCCGCCTCCGACGCCACTTCCGACGGACAGCCCATCGCCAACGCCGACGGACAGCCCATCGCCAACGCCAACGGAGAGCCCGACGCCAACGCCAACGGAGAGCCCGACGCCAACGCCGACGGAGAGCCCGACGCCAACGCCGACGGAGAGCCCGACGCCAACGCCGACGGAGAGCCCGACGCCAACGCCGACGGAGAGTCCGACGCCAACGCCGACGGAGAGCCCGACGCCAACGCCGACGGAGAGCCCGACGCCAACGCCGACGGAGAGCCCGACGCCGACGCCGACGGAGAGTCCGACGCCGACGCCAACGGAGAGCCCGACGCCAACGCCGACGGAGAGCCCGACGCCGACGCCGACGGAAAGCCCGACGCCGACGCCAACGGAAAGCCCGACGCCAACGCCGACGGAGAGCCCGACGCCAACGCCGACGGAGAGCCCGACGCCGACGCCGACGGAGAGCCCGACGCCAACGCCGACGGAGAGCCCGACGCCAACGCCGACGGAGAGTCCGACGCCGACGCCAACGCCTGAGCCGACAGAGGGTCCTCCATCTATGTGGCGCAGGAAATGAGATTCCACGGGAGGCTGACGGTGCTCATCCACCGATCAACCGACTGAGATTCTCTATCCTGAGAAAAGGTAACAACGTCCTCGCCAGGTCTCCTGGCGAGTTTTAACGTCATGATCAGAAGGAAAAAATATGCAAAATGCAGCGCGAATCGGGGATGCCATCAGCCACGGCGGGGCAGTCACCAGCGGCTCAGGGAATGTGACCATCAATAACCAGCCGGCCGCTATGCAGGGGGCCAGTGCAGTAAGTTGCTCCATCCATGGCGGTAGCTCGGTCGCTTCCGGGTCCGGATCGGTATTTATTAACAATTGCCCGGCAGCAAGACTCGGGGATGCCACCGGGTGTGGAGCCTCGATCAGCAGTGGCTCAGGTAATGTGTTGATAGGTTAATCCATATGATTTATCTGACCCTGTACTGGCCTGAGCGTCAGCAGCAGTGGGCGCTGGAAGCGAAAATTCTAAACCGTTTTTGTGCCGTAGACGGCCACTTTATGGCCTGCCAGAAAGCGGTGATGGACGATGATACAGTGACATTTCTCTTGCATAACGGGAGCGTGGAGATCGTGAGCTACCTCGTCACGCTCCCGTGTTATGTCGACGGAAAGGCCCTGCAATATGGAGAGCGCTGCCAGGCTGAAGTGGGCACGCTGATTCAGATCGCGCGTTACGCCATCGTCATTGAAAACGAATTAAGTGATGAAACGTTGATTCAGACGCTGGGTTTTTCTGCGGACAGTGGCAAAGGCGCACCGTTACCCGAGCTTGAAGATATCCTGCATAACAGCATGTTGCACGTTGCCCCGCAGCGGGAAGAGGAGCAGAACGATATTCTCAAAGCGCTGGAAAAGGAGTTCCGACAAGCGCTGATTTGGGGCGTTCAGACGCCGCAAAGTCAGCAGCCAATACCCGTACGGGAGACACGGTTTGCTGAGCGGATGTTCGATTTTGAGTTGATTCAGGCGCAAGTGAAATCGGCTACCGTGACACAGTGTATTTTCGAAACACCGTCGCTTATCCATAAGGTGTTTGAAGAACATGAAATTCGTGACGATGACACTTTCTTCCAGAACGACAAGGAACGCTATGACGTGTTGCGGATCCTCGCCCCGGAAGAAATTCACTATGACAATAAAAAAAGGCTTCCGGACCTGCTGGTACAGGAGATGTATCAGGCCGATCTGGATACACAATTTTAAATTATTCATACGGATAAAAAATGCTAACCACAAACCGATTAAGAGAGTTACTGAGCGCGTATTCATGGGATGAACTGCAGGATATGTTCTCCCATAAGCTGAAAAAACGTCCTGCCGATCGGGATGCCAGGGGGATGCTCGCGACCCTGTGGTGTGTAGAAGGAAAATGGGATAAGGCTCTGATTCAGGCAGATATTCTGCGGACGACCGATGAGGGGGAAAGCCGGGACGGTGAGCTGCTCAAAAACCTGATTTTAAGTGAAATGGTCCGTGAAAAAGTGCTGGCGGGTGAACGGGTGGTCAGTACGCTGGATGGTGCCTCAGTTGAGTGGATGGATCGTCTCCAGCAGGCTAATGCTGCCGCAGCCAAAGGAGAGGAAAAGGAGGCAGATCGCCTTCGCGGTGAGGCCTTTGACCTCGCCAGTATCACTCCGGGAGAAGGGGAGAAAGCAGGGAAGTTCAACTGGATTGCAGACGGCGATGGTCGCCTGGGCCCGGTCTGTGAATTTATTTGTGCTGGCGGCTACCGCTGGGTGCCTTTTGAACAGATTCAGTCACTCAAGACGCGGGCCCCTGCCAATTTGACCGATTTGCTGTGGCTTCCGGCGGTCATCACGGTTGCGCAACGTAGCTGGCATGGCTATTTGCCCGCTCGTTATCCCGTTATTGAAAACGCGACTCTTGCCTGCAAACTGGGGGATGAAACGCACTGGAACCCGCAGACAGAACTCCTGACCACAGGCAGTGGGCGAAAAATGTGGATCACGGATAATCAGGATTTTTCAGTAATGGAGATGGGGGAACTGGAATTCTCCGGTGGTGTTGAGCATGGCTGAAAAGCAGCAGTTTTTGCCGACGCTTCTGGATCGTTTGTTGGACGATGAACCTAAAAAGCGACACGAAAGCATAGAAGCGTCTTTTTACGACGCTCGAACGCTGCGGCGAATGGTGCAGCGGGATCTCATTGAATTACTTAACTGCGTCAATATCGAACGTGAACTCTGCCCTGTCAAACACAGCGATATTACCCAGTCGGTGATGAATTATGGTATCTCGCCCGTGTCAGGTTCTCCTGTCAACAGACATAACTGGCGCGAGCTGGAACAAAGTGTTCGCGATGCAATTTTGCGCTTTGAGCCACGCATTATCCCGCAATCGCTGATTGTTCGCGATTTAAACAATGAGAAAGGCCAGCCCTACAAAAACGGAAAGATGCTGTTTGAAATTCGCGGCCTGATTTACTGGAAACCTTATCCCCTTGATCTTTGCATGTCAGGTGCTTATGACAGGGAGCGAGAGGGTATTGAAGTGACGCCTGTCTGAAAGAATATGTGAGAATGCATATGGATGTTTTATATATCGGTAGTGGCCTGTCGGCATTACAGGCTAAAGATGAAAAGTATCACGACCATATTAAAGTTTGCCTGAACAATGCATGGCGCATTTATGAAGGCGGTGAGTTTGATTACTGGATCCACCCTGGTGATTTCCCTTATGAAAATTACCCCAGCAATGTTCACTTTCGTAGCGAAATTAATCACGCCCTCTATTCCCAGGCTCTTCACCAGGCTGCGGACAGGTTAGGATTCGGTGGTCTGGAAGGTTTTGAACTGGAAACACAGATTGGCTATACCTCGTTCTTTCAGGGGTTATACTGGATCATGCTCACACTGGCCCCGCAGCGAATCGGATTGCTGGGATTTGATCATGACTACAATCCGGATAAAACGAAAAAATGGAGAGAGGAGGGCATGCCGCAAATTTGTAATAATTTTCTGAATAAAAGAGAAGGCAGTATGAATGAGTGGGCAAATGATTATTTCAAAGAGTATGAACAGGATGCCTTTTATGGGCATGGCACTCCCGACCCATTACGCTTTAATGACGACTATATTGAGCAGTACATGCAGCTGGCACTGAAAAACTCGCAATTACTCGGCGTCGAACTGGTTAATTACTCGCAGCGATTCTCGCCTTATAACGTTTTCCCGAGAGCGGATGCGGATGCGTTGAGTGGGAAAGATAAATAGCGATAAGGGACGGGAAAAATTCAACGAACAAGCAAAACCAGATGTGAATAATCTCCCTCCCACCGGGCGGTGAGAGGGATAAATCTTACGCAGCCACCAGGCTGTCGATGGCCGATTTCGCATCAGTCTGCGCTTTCGTCGCCACTTCCGGTCCGTACGCAATACCTTCAGCGAACACAAAGTTCACGTCGGTAATACCGATGAAGCCCAGGAACAGGGTCAGGTACGGCGCAACCAGATCGGTTGGCGTATCTTTATGGATACCGCCACGGCTGGAAAGCACGATAGCACGCTTGCCCTTCACCAGACCTTCTGGACCGTTTTCGGTATAACGGAAGGTTACGCCAGCACGCGCCACCAGGTCGAAGTAATTCTTCAGCTGCGTCGGGATGTTGAAGTTATACATCGGGGCGTTAATCACGATCACATCATGAGCCTGCAGTTCGGCAATCAGCTCGTCAGACAGCGACAGCGCTTCCTGCTGACGCGGCGTCAGTGGCGCATCGCTCGGACGCAGGGCACCAACCAGCTCACCGTCCAGTACCGGAATGGGATTTGCAGCTAAGTCGCGAACGGTAATTTCGTCAGCGCTATGCTGTTCACGCCACTGCTCAACGAAATAATCAGAAAGCTGACCAGACTGAGAGTACCCTGCCAGAATACTGGATTTAAGAACTAATAATTTGCTCATGGGTGATTCCTTTAATTGTATTGGATTGGGGGGTTCCCCGTTGCTTGATGACACTCTATTCACAATCCTGCCGCAGGGATAGCGCAATATATCGAATCCTATGTTCGATTTTTTTGAATAAGGCAGTGAATGCAGCGGTGTGGTACTCTATAGCAATCATTCAAGTGAGATTTAGCCAGGCAGAGCACTGCCCCCTAACACGATGACAGAACAACAAAAATTATCCTTCCCGATGCTTATGCAACAGCTCGAAAATCTGATGCTGCGCGACAAACAGCGTTTTGCTCGCCGTCTGCACGGGGTTAAGAAGGTTAAAAATCCTGATGCACAACAGGCCATTTACCAGGAGATGGCCAAAGAGATAGAACAGGCGGCAGGGAAAGTTGTGCTGCGCGAAGCGGCGCGTCCGGTAATTGATTACCCGGAAAATCTGCCTGTCAGTCAGAAAAAACAAGAGATTCTTGAAGCGGTTCGCGATCACCAGGTGGTGATTGTCGCCGGTGAAACGGGTTCAGGTAAAACCACACAGTTGCCAAAAATCTGTATGGAACTGGGTCGTGGCATCAAAGGGCTGATTGGTCACACTCAGCCGCGTCGTCTGGCGGCGCGCACCGTGGCAAACCGTATCGCCGAAGAGCTGCAAACCGAGCCGGGCGGCTGCATTGGCTATAAGGTGCGATTCAGCGATCACGTGAGTGATAACACCATGGTCAAACTGATGACCGACGGTATTCTGCTGGCTGAGATTCAGCAGGACCGCCTGCTGATGCAGTACGACACCATCATCATTGATGAAGCGCACGAACGCAGCCTGAATATTGATTTCTTACTCGGCTATCTGCGTGAATTGCTGCCGCGTCGTCCGGATCTGAAAATCATCATTACCTCGGCGACCATCGATCCTGAACGCTTCTCGTGCCACTTCAACAATGCGCCAATCATTGAAGTGTCTGGCCGTACCTATCCGGTGGAAGTGCGTTATCGCCCGATTGTGGAAGACGCGGACGACACCGAACGCGATCAGCTGCAGGCCATTTTCGACGCCGTGGATGAACTGGGCAATGAAAGCCCGGGCGATATCCTGATCTTTATGAGCGGCGAACGGGAAATCCGCGACACCGCCGATGCGCTCAACAAACGCGATCTGCGTCATACCGAAATCCTGCCGCTGTATGCGCGGCTTTCGAACAGCGAACAGAACCGGGTGTTCCAGGCCCACAGTGGACGCCGGATCGTATTGGCCACCAACGTGGCGGAAACCTCGCTGACCGTGCCGGGCATCAAATATGTCATCGATCCGGGCACGGCGCGCATCAGTCGCTACAGCTATCGCACTAAAGTCCAGCGCCTGCCGATTGAGCCGGTTTCTCAGGCCTCGGCCAACCAGCGTAAAGGCCGCTGCGGGCGTGTTTCAGAGGGGATCTGTATTCGCCTCTACTCCGAAGACGATTTCCTGTCCCGCCCGGAGTTTACCGATCCTGAGATCCTGCGTACCAACCTCGCGTCCGTTATTCTGCAGATGACCGCGCTCGGCCTGGGCGACATCGCCGCGTTTCCGTTTGTCGAAGCGCCGGATAAACGCAACATTCAGGACGGGGTCCGTCTGCTCGAAGAGCTGGGCGCGATCACCACTGACGAGCAGGCCACGGCCTATAAACTGACACCCATGGGGCGTCAGCTCAGTCAGCTGCCCGTCGATCCGCGTCTGGCACGCATGGTGCTGGAAGCGCAAAAACACGGCTGCGTCCGTGAGGCGATGATTATTACTTCGGCGCTCTCCATTCAGGATCCGCGCGAAAGGCCGCTCGATAAAAAGCAAGCGTCGGATGAAAAGCACCAGCGCTTCCACGATAAAGAGTCTGATTTCCTGGCGTTCGTGAACCTGTGGAACTATCTCGGCGAGCAGCAGAAGGCGCTCTCTTCGAATCAATTCCGCCGCCAGTGTCGTGTCGAATTCCTCAACTATTTACGCGTTCGTGAGTGGCAGGATATTTATACCCAGCTGCGCCAGGTCGTGAAAGAGCTCGGGATCCCGGTGAACAGCGAACCCGCAGAGTACCGTGAAATTCACATGGCGCTGCTGACGGGTTTGCTTTCGCATATCGGTATGAAAGACGCCGATAAGCAGGAATTTACCGGCGCGCGTAACGCCCGTTTCTCGATCTTCCCCGGTTCCGGTTTATTCAAGAAACCGCCGAAATGGACCATGGTGGCGGAGCTGGTGGAAACCAGCCGGCTGTGGGGCCGAATTGCCGCGCGGATCGATCCGGAGTGGGTCGAGCCTGTCGCGCAGCACCTGCTAAAACGCTCTTACAGTGAACCGCACTGGGAGCGCGCGCAGGGCGCGGTGATGGCGACGGAAAAAGTGACCGTGTACGGCCTGCCGGTTGTGGCCGCGCGCAAGGTGAACTACAGCCAGATTGATCCGGCACTCTCTCGCGAGCTGTTTATCCGCCATGCGCTGGTGGAAGGGGACTGGCAGACGCGTCACGCGTTCTTCCGTGAAAATCTCAGGCTACGCGCCGAAGTGGAAGAGCTGGAGCACAAATCCCGCCGCCGCGACATTCTGGTGGATGACGAGGCACTGTTTGAGTTTTACGACCAGCGCATCAGCCATGATGTGGTGTCGGCGCGCCATTTTGACAGCTGGTGGAAAAAAGCCAGCAAAGAGGCGCCGGACCTGCTCAACTTTGAAAAGAGCATGTTGATCAAAGAAGGCGCGGAGCAGGTCAGCAAGCTGGACTACCCGAACTTCTGGCATCAGGGCAATCTGAAGCTGCGTTTGACCTA
This sequence comes from Lelliottia sp. CFBP8978, assembly GCF_034046055.2. Classification (NCBI taxonomy): domain Bacteria; kingdom Pseudomonadati; phylum Pseudomonadota; class Gammaproteobacteria; order Enterobacterales; family Enterobacteriaceae; genus Lelliottia; species Lelliottia sp. CFBP8978. The sequence goes on from NZ_CM188253.1 coordinate 2,073,632, forward strand.
TCAGTTTGAGCCTGGCGCAGATGCCGACGGTGTCACCGTCCATATTCCGCTGCCGCTGCTCAACCAGGTCGAAGAGAGTGGTTTTGAGTGGCAAATTCCGGGCCTGCGTCGTGAGCTGGTGATTGCGCTGATTAAATCGCTGCCAAAACCGGTGCGGCGTAATTTTGTTCCGGCTCCCAATTATGCTGAAGCCTTCCTGGGCCGCGTCACGCCGCTGGAGATGCCGCTGCTGGACGCGCTTGAGCGTGAACTGCGCCGAATGACGGGCGTGACCATTGACCGGGAATCCTGGCACTGGGATCAGGTGCCCGATCATCTGAAAATCACCTTCCGCGTTGTGGACGACAAAAACAAAAAACTCAATGAAGGGCGTTCTCTGACGGAGCTGAGAGAGGCGCTGAAAGGCAAAGTGCAGGAGACGCTCTCGGCGGTCGCTGATGACGGCATCGAGCAGAGCGGTCTGCATATCTGGAGTTTTGGCAATCTGCCGGATCACTACGAGCAAAAACGCGGTAACTATAAAGTGAAAGCGTGGCCAGCGCTGGTGGATGAGCGCGACAGCGTGGCCATCAAGCTTTTTGACAACCCGCTGGAACAACAGCAGGCAATGTGGCGCGGTCTGCGCCGTTTACTGCTGCTGAATATTCCGTCGCCGATCAAATATCTGCATGAAAAACTGCCGAATAAAGCCAAGCTCGGGCTCTATTTCAACCCCTACGGCAAGGTGCTGGATTTGATTGATGACTGCATCTCCTGCGGGGTCGATAAGCTGATCGACGAGGCGGGTGGACCGGTATGGACGGAAGAGGGCTTTGCGAAGCTGCATGACAAAGTACGCGCCGAGCTCAACGATACGGTGGTCACCATTGCGAAGCAGGTCGAACAGATCCTGACGGCAGTGTTCAATATCAACAAACGTCTGAAAGGGCGTGTGGATATGACCCAGGCGCTGGCGCTCTCAGACGTGAAGGCGCAAATGGGCGGACTGATCTATCGCGGTTTTGTCACCGGCAACGGATTCAAACGTCTCGGCGATACGCTGCGCTATCTCAACGCGATAGAAAAACGACTGGAGAAACTGGCCGTCGATCCGCATCGCGATCGCGCGCAAATGCTGAAAGTGGAAAGCGTCCAGCAGGCATGGCAGCAGTGGCTCAATAAACTGCCGCCCGCCCGCCGTGACGACGAGGATGTGCAGGAGATCCGCTGGATGATCGAAGAGCTGCGCGTCAGTTTCTTCGCTCAACAGTTAGGAACGCCTTATCCGATTTCCGATAAGCGTATTTTGCAGGCGATGGAACAGGTTAGCGTTTAGTTTTGTGTGCCTCATCGTGGTGGTATTCCCACGAATCAATGAACGCACGCTGAGCTCCCTCTCCACTTTGGGGAGAGGGCTGGGGTGAGGGGGAATATGCGGCGCAGTTGGCTGTTCCGTTCACTTCACGTTCATCGCGTCTCTGTCACACCAGAACCGGTGAACGTGTCAGGGCGGCTCAATCGCCGCCGCCCTGACCACCCGGGCTCCCGGCAAGAAAATCGCCGCTGCGCGGTACTTTCGTCTTATTTCTTCCGGCTTATCGGGGACGGGCGGGTGTAACATCCCTGTAAATCCGCCCTCGCCGCGCGTCCATGCGCGGCGCCCCGGCCTTCAGAAAACGCCTCAACGATTTACAGCCGGACCAGGCCATCGCGGTCACGTCTGAACTTCATGAGGGTATTGAATGTTGACACTTCAGCATGCAAAAGAGCGCCCCCATTTCAACCATTCACCCACGCCAGCGTAAAACCCTCCCAGACTTTCACGCCAACGGCTTGTCATGCCATGGCAGCGACATCATGCTCAGCAAGCCCGGCCAGTTTGTTCTTCTCAAGCTCAGACCATCCGCCCCCAAGCGCTTTATACAAATCGATCTGCGCCAACAGCAGGTTATTTTTAACTTGAACCACATTCGTTTGTACCGAGAATAGCGTGCGCTGGGCATCCAGCACGTCCAGATAAGAGGAGTACCCGTTGCGATAACGGTTTTGCGCGATGCGCAGCGTTTCCTGCGCGACATCCTGTTGCGCCGATAGTTCGGTGAGCTGTTCCTGATAACGCGCTATAGCATCCAGGCTGTCATTCACTTCCCGAAACGCATTGCGCACGGTTTTTTCATAGCTGTACAGCGCCTGATTGCGCTGAGACTGGGAAATGTCGACCTGCGCATTTAACGCCTGACGGTTGAGCAACGGGGCCAGAATACTGCCGCCGACGCTCCAGAGTTGCAGGGGGTTGTCGAGCAGACCGGATAAGGTCCGATCCTGAATGGAGCCGGTCGCCGTCAGATTGATCGACGGTAGCAGACTGGCGCGCGAGGCCGCCAGCGTGGCATCCGTCGCAATAAGCTGGCGCTGCGCCTGCACAATATCCGGACGACGGTTAAGCAACGAAGAGGGCAGCTGCGACGGCAGGGTTAACGGCGTCACCGACTCAAAGCGTGGATTGCGCGGCAGTCCGGCGGGATTGGTCCCGACGAGCAGACTTAACGCGTTTTCTTGTTGCGCAATCTGATGCTGCAAAAGCGGGATTTGCGCGCGCGTAGAGCGCAGTTCAGAATCCGACTGCATCAGCTCCAGCCGCGAACTGTAGCCCGTTTCAAATTGCCGTTTCGCCAGATTAAAGGCCTCTTCACGCGATTTCAGCGTCGAGCGCGTCACGCGAAGCTGCTCGTCCAGTGACAATAGCGTGACGTAGCCTGATGCCACCGATGAGGCGACGGTTAAATCCGCCGCCGCGGCCGCTGCTTTTTGCGCATCGAGCGAGGCCTGCGCGGCGTTCGACGTACTGCGATTGACGCCCCAGATATCGACGTCGTAGCTGGCCGTCAGACTCCCTTTATACAGGGTGTTGTAAACCGGCAGGCCGGTGGCGGCGGACTGCGAGCGGGCGCGCGTGCCGCCAGCGCTGGCATCCAGAGAAGGGAACAGGCTACCGTCAGCGGCATAAACGCGTGCCTGATATTCGTTGACTCTCTCACGCGCGATCAGCACGTCACTGTTATTTTGCAGGGCCTGATCGACATAGCGGTTGAGATCATTATCGTGAAAATTACGCCACCACAGGTGCTCTGTCGGGCTGTCGGGACCCACCGCGTTTCGCCACTGAGCGGGAATCATCAGCGAGTTTTTGGCCGGCTCCACGTCCACGGACTGACACCCGGCCAGCAACAGGGCGAGAAGGATACTGGCAACGGGGCGACGCGTCATGGGTTCTCCTCCCGCGTGTCGATAGTGACCTGTACCGACATCCCCGGGCGCAGCAGGGCAGCGGCTTCCGGCTTGCCGAGCACCTCGATACGCACCGGAATACGCTGGGCGATTTTGACAAAGTTACCCGTGGCGTTGTCCGGGGTAATGGCGCTGAATTCCACCCCGGTCGCCGGAGAGATACTTTCCACGCGGCCCTGATAGGCTTTGTCGTTTAAGGCATCGACGGTAAATTTCACCGGCTGTCCCACCCGCAAATTCGCCAGCTGTGTCTCTTTGATATTCGCGATGACCCAGTGCTGCGGCGGAACCAGGGTGGTGAGATGCGTTCCGGCGGTGACGTAAGCCCCGAGACGCACGGCAATCTGGCCAAGCTGACCGTCGCGCGGGGCCACAATGCGGGTGTTTTGCAGATCGATTTCTGCCAGTTCCAGCGCCGCTTTGGCATTATCGACGTCGGCGACCAGCGCGTCGCGATTGACGATGACAGATTGTAAATCCTGGCGCGACATCGCCAGAGTCGCGGCGGCCTGATCGATATCAGCGTTGCCCTGAGCCGCGCTGGCCAGTGCGGCATCACGCTCACGGACAGACAGCGAACCGTCGGCGGTCAGGTCTTTGACGCGCTTCAGATCCGCCTGGGTCTTCAGATTTTGCGCCCGGGCATTTTTGAGCGCGGCCTCGTTACGGGCAATCACCGCTTCGGCGCTTTTACGCTGTTGCAGGTTATTGTTGAGCGCGGCGATTTTCATTGCCAGCTGCGCTTGCGCCTGATGAACGCGCTGGCGATAGATCCGGTCGTCAATCTGCAGCAGCAGATCGCCTTTTTTAACCTGAACAAAATCCTGCACCTTCACATCCGTGATATAGCCGTTAACCTGCGGGCTGATAAACGTGGTCTGGCCGCGTACGTAAGCGTTGTCCGTAAACTGCGCCTGTCGGGTGAAGGGGGGCAATTGCCAGGCGTAGAGGATCACCAGTACGCCGACAATGGCTATTGCCGCCGCGGTAAAAAGTGAAACAACACGCAAATTATTGCGCGTATGGGCCTGCTCTTTGGCGGCATCCTGCTGACTCATAACTTCTCCAGGGGGAACGCGGTAACCATTAGTATTTTATATCCATTATTTTGTGCCGGTGGCATTTCGCAGCGCCAGACGGGCGGTGATCCTCAGGCGCAGCAAACGCCACAGGATCCACACCAGCGTGGCGGTGGCAATGGCGGCTGTCAGTAAATAGGTATCGTTGTATGCCTGAATATTTGCCTCAAGCGTCGTGACGGTCTGCAGCTGCGTTACGGCTTGTGTTCCCAGCAGGGCGCTATCGCCAATCAGACTTTGATACATCCGGGTGTAGATTTGCAGGCGTTCATTCACCAGCGGGTTCAGCGTGGTCAGCTGGTCGGCAAGCAGACTGGAGTGGTACTTCTCACGCCAGGTCTGGAATGTGCCCAAAATCGCTGAACCCAGCAGGCCGCCAACGTTCTGACTCATTCCAAACAGCACCGAAAAACTGACTAAATTGCGCGGGTCGGCAATCACGCCACCAATCCCGGCCAGCATCGCCGGCGCGAGGAAAAATGCACTGCCAAAGCCGAGCAGAAACTGGCTAAGCATCAGCTGATCCGGGCGGGTGAGGTTGTTGGACTGGCTGTCGAGCAGCGAGGCAACAATCATTAACACCAGCGAGGTGACGATCGGCCAGGCCAGTCTGGTGGGTTTGATGGTCAGGCAACTGACGACGATGCCGCAGACAATACCGGCGAAGATCGACCACGCCAGATGGGTCATCTGTTCGTTCTGCAACCCCACATACTGTAGCCAGCCGATCACGCCGGTATTTTGCTCCGCCAGCACAATGCGGATCAGCAGCATAATCAGCCCCAGGCGCAAAATGCTGCCGCTGGAGAGCCAGCGGGTGTTGAGCAGGGGGTTATTGCGGTTGTGCTCAAAAACGATAGCCGAGACGATCAGCACCAGCGAGAGCGCCAGTGACCAACCAATCCACGGCGCTTCAAACCACCAGTCGAGGCGGCCCAGCGACAGTACGGCGCACAGTAACGCCATTCCCGGCGCCAGCAGGAAGAACGTGATGAAATCTTTTTTCTCGAACACTTTGCGCCTGTCGCCTGGCGGGAGTTTGAGCGCAATAACGCAGCCGAGTGACACCAGCGCCAGTCCCAGCTCAAAGAAATAGAGCCCGCGCCATTCGTCGAGCTGCAACAGTTCGGTTGAAAACAGTCGCGCCATCGGGATCGCCAGCGACGAGCCGGTGATGCCGATGGTCAGGGCTTTCAGGCGGTGTTTCGCGGGCCAGGCCTGGATCTGATAATAAATTCCGAGTGAACTCAACGCTGCCGCCACCATCCCGTGTGCGGCGCGCACCATCAGCGCCGAGCTTAAATCGTTAACGAAGAGGTGGAAGAACGTCACCAGAACATACAGAACGAGAAAGCCTTCGGTAAAGGCGCGCAATCCGTACTGCTGGCGGAACTTCACCAGCAACAGGTTGATTGAGACGTTGGTCATCACGTAGACGGCGGGCAGCCAGGCGATTTCCGTTGACCAGACGGCGAAGGTTCCCTGCAGATTTTGCAGGTTGGCGGCCACCATAGCATTGCCGAGTGCGCCCGTCAGGCAGACCAGCAAACCCACCACGCCGTAAGCTACGCGTTTTGGCATGCTGTGGATCGGTGTAGAAGGCGAACCTAACAGCGCGGGTTTTTCGTGTGGCTGCCACTCGCGAGGAGCATAAGGATCGCGTTGAGGCAGGCGCATAACGGGGTTTACCTTTGCAAAAATCGAATAATTAGTGGGCTAATGATTCTACGTCTGACGCAAATCATAATTCAAGTGAATATGAAAAGAGTCGCATAATCAAATGTTGATTGTATCTTAAGGGAAAAAATCGACCGAAAAGGTTTTCTGCCGGATGATGATGATCGTTCCGGCTTTCGGAGAGATCCCCTGTTCTGCGAACGGGTAAGCGTTACTCTGAAGATAACCTGTTGTAAGGAGGTAACAATGACAATGGTCCTTTTTCCCTGTCTGCCCGAGGCGACGCTGGCAGCCGTCAATACCGTAGGTGAATGGCTGGCCCAGGAAGAGCGCGGCGCTGAACAGCCGATTGACGCGGTCATTCTTGCCGGTAACGCGGTGATCCCCACCATTGACGCCGCCTGTCGGGTGGCGTCCGAGCAGCACGTGCCGCTGTTGATTAGCGGTGGCATCGGTCATTCGACGACATTTCTGTACGCCGCCACGACCCGCCACCCACGTTACAACACCGTTTCGACCACCGGGCGTGCCGAAGCGGCCATACTCGCGGATATCGCATGTACGTTCTGGAAAATTCCAGACGAGCAGGTGCTTATCGAAGATCAGTCCACCAACTGCGGCGAAAACGCGCGCTTCAGCCGGGCGATGTTAAAGCAACATTTCCCGACGGCGGCACGCGTGCTGGTAGCGCAGGATCCCACCATGCAGCGCCGCACTATGGCGACATTTGCCCGGGTCTGTCGTGATGAGCCGGATGCCGTGCACTGGATAAGCCATCCCGGGCTGATCCCCCGGATGGAAAACAGCGAGGATGGGCTGGTATTCCATGGCGGCGGCGAGGGGCTGTGGCCGGTGGAGCGGTATCTCTCGCTGCTGCTGGGTGAACTGCCGCGCCTGCGCGATGACCTCAATGGCTATGGTCCGGCAGGGCGTGATTTTATCGTTCACGTTGATATTCCTGCGGAAGTGGACGCCGCCTGGCAGATCCTGCGCCAGGACACCATTCTGACCGAGGCGCTGGTGAGCCGATCTCTTCTCTGACCGCTGCCCGTTTGCGCTGCCATTATCGCAAACGGGCATTTCATGTTGCTTAGTTGTAATTAAATTGTTTTGTTGGTGCGCTTTTTTTATGCGATATCTCACAAAAGCAGTGTGCCATCATAGGAAAGTCCGCGCCTGACTGTAGTTTTTAACAATGATTTTACTTGTTGAAAACAGTGCAATTACAGGAGCAGGTCATGACAGTACCCGTACAACATCCTATGTATATTGATGGACAGTTTGTTGCCTGGCAGGGTGACGCCTGGATTGATGTCACCAATCCGGCGACCGAAGAGGTCATTTCCCGTATTCCCGATGGGCGTGCCGAAGACGCCCGCAAGGCGATAGACGCCGCTGACCGCGCACAGCCCGCCTGGGAAGCGCTCCCGGCCATTGAACGCGCAAACTGGCTACGCAAAATCTCAGCCGGGATCCGCGAGCATGCCAGCGAAATCAGTGCGTTGATTGTCGCCGAAGGCGGAAAAATTCAGCAGTTGGCTGAGGTTGAAGTCAATTTCACCGCAGATTACATCGACTATATGGCCGAATGGGCGCGTCGCTATGAAGGTGAAATCATTCAAAGCGATCGTCCTGGCGAAAATATTCTGGTCTTTAAACGAGCGCTGGGCGTCACAACCGGTATCCTGCCGTGGAACTTCCCGTTCTTCCTTATCGCGCGCAAGCTGGCGCCAGCGCTGCTGACCGGCAATACCATTGTGATCAAACCGAGCGAGTTCACCCCAAATAATGCCATCGCCTTCGCCAAAATCGTTGACGACGTTGGCCTGCCAAAAGGGGTCTTTAATCTGGTGCTGGGGCGCGGCGAAACCGTGGGTCAGGAGCTGGCGGGCAACCCGAAAGTGGCGATGGTCAGCATGACTGGCAGCGTGACGGCGGGCGAGAAAATCATGACCGCGGCGGCAAAAAATATCACTAAAGTGTGCCTGGAGCTGGGCGGCAAAGCGCCTGCTATCGTCATGGACGATGCCGATCTGGAGCTGGCCGTAAAAGCGATTGTCGATTCCCGCGTCATCAACACCGGACAAGTCTGTAACTGTGCTGAGCGCGTCTATGTGCAAAAAGGGATCTACGATCGCTTTGTCAATCGTCTGGGCGAGGCCATGAAAGCGGTTCAGTTTGGTAATCCGGCTGAGCGAAACGACATCGCGATGGGACCGCTGATTAACGCCGCCGCGCTTGAGCGAGTAGAGCAGAAAGTGGCGCGTGCGGTGCAGGAAGGGGCCAAAGTGGTGCTGGGCGGCAAAGCGGTTGGCGGAAAGGGCTACTATTATCCGCCGACGCTACTGCTGGACGTGCGCCAGGAGATGACCATTATGCATGAAGAGACGTTTGGTCCGGTGCTGCCGGTTGTGGCGTTCGATACGCTTGAAGATGCGCTGACGATGGCGAACGACAGTGATTACGGCCTGACGTCCTCAATTTACACCCGGGATCTGAACGTGGCGATGAAAGCGATCAAGGGGCTTAAATTCGGCGAAACGTACATCAACCGCGAAAACTTCGAAGCGATGCAGGGGTTCCACGCCGGCTGGCGTAAATCCGGGATTGGGGGCGCGGACGGAAAACACGGTTTGCATGAGTATCTGCAAACGCAGGTGGTCTATTTGCAATCCTGATAGTCACCGCCTCTGTCTCTCTCCGGTCAGGAGAGGGACAAAGGGGCAAATTATCAGCCGGATGTACTCATTCTCATACATTACCGCCGCGATGCCTGCTCAGACTTTGGTCGCGATCCAGTTCATCATCAGCTCCGGCCACACTGCGACAGGTAAGCCCTGCGCATCGCGGATGCCAAATCCGTGTTTACCGCGTTCGAAAAGATGCATCTCAACCGACACCCCTGAACGGCGCAATGCGCTAAACATCGCCAGACTGTTTTCGACCTTTACTGCCGGGTCATCAACGGCGTGGAGCAGGAATGTCGGCGGAGTCTGGCTGCTGGCGCGATCTTCCAGCGAATAATGACGGATTTGCGCTTCCCCGGGATTATCACCGATCAGCTCATGACGTGAACCCGGATGGTCGATATCCGCATGCATCGTGATCACCGGATAGACCAGCGCCATAAAGGCGGGGCGTGCATCCAGCTCATCAGCAGCGTCAATGGGCGCATAGACAGCCTCGTCAAAGCGCGTGCCAAGGCTCGCCGCCACATGGCCACCCGCGGAAAAGCCCATGACTCCGATGCGCGCCGGGTCGATTTTCCACTCCCTCGCGTTAGCCTTGATACAGCGAAAAGCACGTTGCACATCGGCCAGCGGCGCATCCGCACCTTCCTGATGCCCGTCGCCAGGCATGCGATACGTCATGACAAACAGGGTATAGCCCCGCGCGTTAAAAAACGGGGCCAGCGCGCTCCCTTCTTTGTCGAGGACCACCCGACGATAGGAGCCGCCCGGCGTGACCAGAATACCCACGCCGTTCGGTTTTTCAGGCGCGTATACGGTTATCTCCGGGGCGCGAACGCCGGTCACAGAACGATCGTATTCCGAGGTACCGGTATGGCGTGGTTCGGGGGTAAACACAGCGTCGCTGGTGCGCGCGCCTGGCGCGTCGCCTTCAGGCCAGACGGTGAACGTCACCGAACGGGCGACGGCCAGGTGCATCATTTTTTCCAGGGTTTCGCGGCTCAAGACTTCCATTACTGCACTCCCTTACGTCAAACCTCTGGTTATAGCACAGGCCCGAAAGGGAAAACCGGAAGGGATTCACATCCAGCGGACAGACAGGCTGCCCGCTGGATGTGATTACAGCGCGGCGAATTTATCGAGCGTGCGGACCAGCTGGGTCACAAACCCGTATTCGTTGTCATACCAGGCGACGGTTTTCACCAGTTGTACATCGCCGGCATCGGTGATTTCGGTCTGGGTGGCGTCAAACACCGAACCAAAATGCGAGCCAATGACGTCAGACGACACAATTTCTTCGTCCGTGTAGCCAAAGGAGTCGTTATTGTCGGTCGCCTTTTTCAGCGCGTTATGGATCTCCTCAACCGTCACTTTTTTATCCAGAATGGAGACCAGTTCGGTCACCGACCCGGTTTTAACCGGCACGCGCTGAGCATGGCCTTTGAGCTTACCGCTCAGGTCCGGGATCACCAGACCAATCGCTTTCGCCGCGCCGGTGGTATGCGGGATGATATTTTCAGCGGCTGCACGGGAAGCGCGAAGATCTTTCCCCCGCGGGCCATCGACCAGTGCCTGCGTCCCGGTGTACGCGTGGATAGTGGTCATGGTCCCGGCCCTGATGCCAAAAGCATCATGCAACACCTTCGCCAGCGGGGCCAGGCAGTTAGTGGTGCAGGACGCCACTGAAATGATGGTATCACTGGCGTCAATGGTATCGTCGTTAACGTTAAACACGATAGTTTTCATCTCTCCCGCAGGAGCGGAAATAAGGACTTTTTTCGCGCCTGCTTCCAGATGGGCTTTGGATTTCTCCTCTGAGGTATAGAAGCCGGTACACTCGACAACCAGATCGACCCCAGCCGATGTCCATGGAATATGTTTGGCCTCTTTCTCGGCGTAAACGGAGATCGATTTGCCATCGACAATCAGAGAGTCCTCGGTGAAATCCACGCTCCACGGGAAGGGACCGTAATTGGAGTCATGTTTAAGCAGGTAGGCGAGGACTTTTGGTGAGGTGAGATCGTTAATCGCAACGACACTGTTGCTGTCCTGAGTTTCGAGCAGACGACGTAACACCAGGCGACCGATACGACCGAACCCATTAATGCCAATTTTACTCATGGTGTGCTCCTGTATGAACTGAACGATGCGACAGTTTGAACTTATCCAGGCTTAGACCATCCCGGCGGGCGAGGCAATTGAAGATGCTTCATGAGTGAGCGAAGCTTTTGATAAACCACCAGGAAAAGTGACTACTTTATATACCTTTGGCGTAACTGACAGGCGTGTAAATAATTTTCTTCCATCATATACCTTACGGGTATAACAGGAGATTCAACTGCCGGAGTCTATCGTTTGCCTAAAGAAAAGAGAGGTTCTGCATGACTGGCTTATGTCGCAATATGTCGTATACACAAGCTGCACATTTGGCTCAGATAAGCTGTGTTACAGGTGCTAAATTGTTGTGCTTCTGTGCATTGCAAGAGTGATAAGCGAGAAATAATTCTGGTGGATGATTATTTTGCTTCTAATCCGGTAAGTAATATCATCGTGCTTTAAATAGTTCAGCGAGGTTAGCCATGGATGACATTGAACAAAAAATGAGAAGTTTTGGTTTTACAGATAAAGAAATGGGATTCTTTATCGAATACAGAGAAAAGGATCCTAAGAATACTTTCATTTATCAATTGAAAGGGTTAAGGCGCGTATTCTATAGTTTGTCGTTAATTTATACTCTACTTGTTTGTTTCTGGTTCTACATCTGTATACACGATGACAGCAACGAAATAGCGGTAGCGACACTGATTATGCTTTTTATCGCTGCCGTCATATATATAACCACACCTTTTAAACTCGGCCTAAAAGCCGCCCGTTTTTTGAATGAGGAATAATGTTACTGGCTGTCATTGATCGATTTAATAGCTAGTGTGTTATTATATATTTCTATTGATAAGTCAAATTTGCTCATTTCTGTAAAACCATGAGTATAATCACTACTAATGTAACGGAATAACCTCCATGTGTCGGGTTTAATTGCCAGTCTGGCCAGGCCATAACCCGACAATAACAAATCAATTGCACTGTAGGTTATCATTCCAGTTTTTGATGAAAATCCGCCAAAGCATGCTACAGCTATGTATCCTTGTTTGAGCATTCCAACAGTATCATCCCGACCCTTTATCATATTGAGTGCCCCCTCCTGAACCCCATTTGCTCCATGTAAAATCATCATAGAGCCAAATGCCGCGCCAATAATATTACCAGTCATAACCGAACCGGATAAAACACCAAGTCCAGCCACAATCTGCATGCTACTCAACACAACGCCAACACCATCAATTACATAGCTCCATACTCCTTTTTCATGATTTACAATAATAGAAGTATGAATTTTTGCAGTTTTTTATCGAAGCTGGCTATCCTGCCGTTCAATATTTATAGCCTCCTGTTTAATATTCCATAGAAACTCTTTTCTTTCATCGTCAGACGCTGTTTTTTTTATGGCTTCTAAATTCCAATCTATGAAGTTTTTGATTTCAGATTCAAATTTATTTCTAATGAATGAATTTTTTAAATACCTTAGTCCAGAGTTTTTAGTAATTTTTTGTAAATTGCTTGATTCTAATTTTGCCATTGTTAAATAATAATTTAAATTACTTTTTGAGCTTGTTGTAAAATCCATGATCGTACCTATTAATATTCCATTGTGGAATTTTAATACTATCAGTTAGTTAGCCTTAATAAGATAACGTATTAATAATTAGGATGTTAGAACAAGCTAGAGTCCTAATTTATTTGATGTGACATTATGAGTTCTGATCCCCTTATCCTTTATTTTGCGCTAAATACTTTTAGATGACACTCCGTAGTGAACGTTTTTTAAGCGCATTCGATGAGTGATTTTTGTACGCCTGTTCCCGGTTCGCGACTCCGTATGGCTGTCTGTCTGGCTTAGCCTGCTACTGATGTCCTGCCGATTGCAGGTCGTCATGAAGGGTTCTGAATCGCCGTTACATGGCTGGTACGCTGTCCTGCTTAACCTGTTGATTGTTAAGTCTGTCGCCGATATGGATTGCCTTTAAAAATCAATGTAGAAAAATTAATGAATTTTTAAGGAAAGCCCGTTATGTTGGGGATTCACGGTTTTTTTTCAGGAAATCATATGCGTAATAAATATACCGGCCTGCAAATTGGCATTCACTGGCTGGTGTTTCTGTTGGTGATTGTGGCGTACTGCGCCATGGAATTTCGCGGTTTCTTTCCACGTACCGCGCGTCCGGTCATCAACATGATCCACGTTTCTTGTGGCATCTCCATCCTGGTGTTGATGGTTGCCCGCCTGCTGGTGCGTCTCAAGTTTCCGGCGCCGCCGATTCAGCCAAAACCTAAACCGATGATCACGGGCATGTCGCATCTGGGGCATCTGATTATCTATCTGTTGTTTATCGCGCTACCGTTGATTGGGCTTGTGATGATGTACAACCGCGGGAACGACTGGTTCGCTTTCGGGCTGGTAATGCCGCATGCGGCAGAAGCCAATTTTGATCTGGTCGATATGCTGAAATCATGGCACGTCACCCTGGCTAATCTTGGGTATTTTGTTATTGGTTTGCATGCCTTTGCGGCCCTGTTGCACCACTATTACTGGAAGGACAATACGCTGCTGCGCATGATGCCGAAAAAACGCTCCTGATCGACACTGTTGCTTTCCCCAAACCCGCTGCCTGTCAGCGGGTTTTTTGTGATCTTCACTACCTTTTTGCCCGTTGAAATCGCGTGATATCACATTTTTTTATCACTCCCTGTGTGTTATTCGCTCAATCGGTATAGATGGTATATCTATAATAGAAACACATGTGAGGATAGCGATGAAGATTGTACTGACAGGTTCGGCCGGGAGAATTGGGCACACCCTTGCCGCCAGGTTATTAGTCGATGGACACATTGTCACCGGGATTGACCTTGCGCCAGCGAGAATCGAGCATGCGCATTATCAGCATCTGCAGTATCAGTTTGAGAAATCCGCGGTGCTAAACGATGCCATGAAAGGGGCCGATATTGTGTTGCACATCGGGGCAATGATGTCATGGCACCCTGCGGACAATGCCGCCATGTTTCATGCGAATGTGACTGCAACCCACTGGCTGCTGGAAGCTGCAAAAGAGGCAGGGGTGAAGCGGTTCGTTTTTGCCAGCAGCGGGGAAGTCTATCCTGAAGTGCGCGCGCAGTTTCTTCCTGTGACTGAAGATCATCCGCGCAACCCGGTGTCGTTTTACGGGCTGACTAAAAAACTGGCTGAGGATCTGGTGCTGTTTTATCAGCAGCAGGGACTGGAGACGGTCATTCTGCGCTTTCCGCATACGCAGTCCACGGATGAGTTGCTGGATCCTGACAGTTTCTTCTCCGGGCCGCGTTTTTTCCTCGAAGGAAAAATCCGCCAGATGCGCGCTTTTGGCAATGAAACGGGCGCAAAAAGACTCCAGCAGATCCGCGACGAACTGGGCGGTCCGGCAATGATTGTTCAGTACGGTGAGGAAGATAACCTGCCTTACCTGATGCACATCGCTGATGTTCGCGATACCGCCGAGGGAGTCATGCTGGCGATGTCCCATCCCCGGGCGGCTAACGCTATTTTTAATCTTGGTCCTGATGAGCCGGTGGCGTTTGATGAGATGTTGCCTCTGATGGCTCAGGCGACCGGGCTTCCGCTGATCAATGTCACCCTGCCGGGCAGGGCGGTCAGGTTTAAAACCAGTAATCAGAAAATCAAAAACGAACTCGGCTACCAGCCGCGTTTCACCTTTCCTGATATGATCGCGCAAGCCGCACTGCGCATGACTCGCCGTTAACCGGCATAATGCTAAGGAGAGAGTATGAACCACTCAGCTCAGCAGTCACTCGATAGTGTGAAACCCGCCAGCGAGATCTCAGTCGTGCGAAAATTACGTAAAGTGCTGTTTGCCACCGGAATTGGCCATTTTGTTGAGTGGTTCGATTTTGGCCTCTACGGCACACTGGCCGCGATTATCGGCGTGCAATTTTTCCAGGCCGGTAGCCCGGCGGTCGCATTGCTCTCCTCTTTTGCCGTCTTTGGTGCCGGTTTTATTATGCGTCCGCTTGGCGGGCTCTATTTTGGCTCGCTCGGAGATCGCATTGGCCGCCAGAAGGTCCTGGCGACAGTGATCCTGCTGACCTCCGGCGCGACCTTCGTTATGGGACTGTTGCCGACATTCTCCCAGATTGGTATTGCCGCCACGGTTTTGCTGGTGATCACGCGTCTGATTCAGGGATTTGCCGCCGGGGGAGAAAGCTCCGGAGCGACAACCTTCCTGGCGGAATATGCGCCTGTTGAACGGCGCGGGTATTTCACCTGCTGGATTGATAATTTCGGTTTTATGGCGTTTGTGGCGGGATCCGGGCTGGTATTCCTGCTCACTGCCACGCTCGGCGAAGCAACGATGAATGACTGGGGATGGCGAATTCCGTTCCTGATTGCGGGTCCGCTGGGGCTGGTGGGACTGTATCTGCGAAAACACCTGGAGGATACCCCGGAGTTTCTGGAGATGGTGAAAAGCGGCAAAACCGAAGCCTCGCCGCTGCGTACCGCCGTGACTACCGCCTGGGGCGCGCTCCTGTTTTGCGTCGGGTTTGTGGTGATCAAGGCCGTAGGGCACTGGACGTTACAGACCTTTATGCCGAGCTATCTCTCCACCGAACTGCATTACTCGAAGCTCGACTCTTATGCTATTACCACCATCGGTCTGTTTGCGATTGCCCTGATGGTCCCGTTTATGGGATATCTCTCGGATAAATTTGGTCGCAAGCCGCTGATGCTGGCGGGATGTGCGGGTTTTATCCTGTTTACTTATCCTGCAATGATGGTGATGGCTCGGGGGGATATGCTCTCCGCCGTGCTGGCGATGCTGCTGCTGGGGGCGTTTATTGCCGCCTTTGACGGGGCATGCAGTGCGGCAATGGCTGAACTGTTCCCGACCAGTATCCGCTATGGCGGCATGGCGATTGCGTATAATGTCGCCGTTGCGTTCTTCGGGGGGATCACCCCGTGGTTCTCGGCGTATCTGATAACGGCGACCGGCAATCCTTTCTCTCCGGCCTGGTACGTGATGGGCGCGGCGCTGATAACTTTCCTGACGGTGCTGCGAGCGAAAGAGACGGCGGGCTTGCCGCTGCGACGTTAATTCGGTCTGAATAGACGGGTACACGATCAAAAATGGCGAAGGGAAACCCTCGCCATTTCGCTTTTCATTGGTATGCGCCATCCTGCATAGTAGAGGAGATATTTTTCAACAGGCTGATGCGGAAAAACCGCAGTGCCTGAATGAGGCTACGATTGCTATCACGCCGTAGCAACCGATGCAGAAATTGCACAGCTTAACGCCCGGAAAACGTATCGGGTAGCTGTTAACCGGGTTGAGACCAGCACGGCGCCAGACATTGAATGGCCACCAGTATCAGATACCGACCGGCAACAAAAAGCCCGCATAGCGCGGGCTTCATCAGTATTTATCCATATAACCATTTACCCGCTTCTGCTGACTCTGCAAACATCCGGACAGTGAGCGGTAACCGTGAAAACTCCACATCATCCCGTTTGAGTTTAAACCATCGTTGGAGGCGGGGTGTGTACTCCCACGGGAAATACAAAGACCAGTTCAGATTATCAAGGCTGATACTGAACCGCTCTTTATACTTCCCTATAGCATCCTCCAGGTCGTCACGAGGACAATCGAACAGGTCAGAATTCAGCTCTAAAGGAATTTCTTTCCAGTGGCGGTCCAGATAACCAGGAATCTCCTCACGAAACAGGGATAAAACCTCATCGGTGATTGCCGTCATCAGAAGGATGTCCACTGTATGCGATCTTTCGGTCTGGCAATGAGGTTGTATTTTCGCTCTGTGCGGTTAGAAACTCTGTAGAGACTTATTGACAGTGAAGCCCAACCCAACCAGGGAACATAACGAGCAATGACAGCGGCAAGTTTGTTAGTTTTCTGCATCCTGATACCAACGGGTGTTGGAATCTGAATTCCAAAAGGAACTCGAGCATCACGCATGATAATTCGCGCATACTTTGAGACAACACTTGTTCCCAATGTTGCCCCTTTGGGCTTCGCTCTTGTGCCTAACCACGGTTGACCGGAGAGAATAACTGCACCGGAAACCGAATCGATCCCCAACTCTGTACAGAACTCTTCCAGGAAGATGACATTTAATAGTTCTGCTTTGGACAGGTCAGGGTGTCCTCTGTAGAAGTACGTTCCATTTAGTTCTTCAGTGGTATCCATATACTCACTCCGTTATGCGGTCTGGCGCTTATTTTACCAGGAGTCGCTATTGTTATAACTCTCATTTTTTGTTGAATGCCTAAAAGTCTCGCTAAATAGGCTTTTAATTGGAAGGGTTATTAATGACTAAACGTGCCATAGGTAGAGTGTATAGTTTTCATGAAAACAATTTCATTACTGTTGGCTGTTGGTTCGCCACCTGCATTTGGAGAGCCCCCCATGTGGTCAACGCTGTCAGGACGCAGGGATTTGATGAAAATCCGGCAATGTGAGGGGGTATTTGGGGGCAAATTGGCATCTGGGGGCAATGTGGGGACACTAAAAAGTCTCTTTATGTCCGATAGTGTCTTTCCGCTTATTTGATTAACTACCTGATAAACATGAAAAAAATAATGTGTACAAACGGTCGTTTTAAATAGTACTATACCCCCCTACAGTATAGGAGGGCGTATGCCTCATTCACCCGAAGACAAAAAACGCGTTCTGACTCGCGTACGCCGTATCAGGGGGCAGGTCGACGCCCTTGAACGTGCGCTGGAGTCAGGCGAACCCTGCCTTGCCATCCTGCAACAAATTGCGGCTGTACGCGGTGCAGCCAACGGTTTGATGGGCGAGATGGTCGAAATTCACCTCAAAGATGAGCTGGTCACTGGCGAAACGACCGCGGATCAGCGAGCGGTTCGTATGGCGGAAGTCGGTCATTTGCTCCGCTCTTATCTAAAATAAAACACTGGCATCACATAAAGGAAAGCAATATGAAATCACGTGCAGCTGTCGCATTTGGCCCCGGCCAGCCGCTGAAAATCGTCGAAATTGATGTGGCACCGCCTAAAAAAGGCGAAGTGCTGGTCAAAATTACCCATACCGGCGTGTGCCATACCGATGCGTTTACCCTCTCCGGGGACGATCCTGAAGGTGTCTTCCCCGCGGTGCTCGGCCACGAAGGCGGCGGTGTGGTGGTTGAAGTGGGGGAAGGTGTTACCAGCCTGAAGCCAGGCGACCACGTTATTCCGCTGTACACCGCCGAGTGCGGCGAGTGTAAGTTCTGTCAATCCGGAAAAACGAACCTCTGCCAGGCGGTTCGCGCCACTCAGGGTAAAGGCCTGATGCCGGACGGGACTACTCGTTTCTCGTACAACGGTGAGCCGATCTATCACTATATGGGCACCAGTACGTTCAGTGAGTACACCGTGTGCGCCGAAATCTCTCTGGCAAAAGTGAACCCGCAAGCGCCGCTGGATAAAGTGTGCCTGCTGGGCTGCGGTGTCACGACCGGTATCGGTGCTGTACACAATACGGCGAAAGTGAAAGAAGGCGATACCGTGGCCGTTTTTGGCCTGGGCGGAATTGGTCTGGCCGTTATTCAGGGCGCGGTGCAGGCGAAAGCCGGGCGCATCCTGGCGGTGGATACCAACCCGGAGAAATTTAAACTGGCCGGTGAAATGGGGGCGACCGATTTCATCAACCCGAAAGACTACGACAAGCCGGTTCAGGACGTGATTGTTGAGCTGACCGACGGCGGCGTGGATTTCAGTTTTGAATGTATCGGTAACGTCAATGTCATGCGTTCAGCGCTGGAGTGCTGCCACAAAGGCTGGGGCGAGAGCATCATCATTGGCGTTGCCGGTGCCGGGCAGGAAATTAAAACCCGTCCATTCCAGCTGGTGACCGGTCGCGTCTGGCGCGGCTCCGCATTTGGCGGCGTGAAAGGCCGTACCCAACTGCCAGGCATGGTAGAAGAAGCCATGGTCGGAAAAATCAATCTCGATCCGTTCATCACCCATCGTTTGCCACTGGACCAGATCAACGAAGCCTTCGATCTGATGCACGAAGGGAAATCCATCCGTACCGTCATACATTTCGGCAGCAACTAATTATTCTGCCAGCGGTTTTTGCCGCTGGCATTTTTTGTATATTCTTCTCTAAAGTGTGACCGATGCGGCGATTTTAGCCGTAAGCTAATCCTCTGCCGTGCCGATGACTATTTTACAGGCGTGTTTATACGCATTTACCTATAAGAGAGTCGACGGTCATGGACAACACAAAAACGATGCGGGGCCCGCAAACGCTCAGCTTCCTGCATCATATCCGGCTGGTTCCGCTGTTTTCCTCAATTCTCGGTGGCATCATTTTACTGTTTGCGTTGAGTTCGGGTCTGGCGGGATATTTCCTGCTGCAAGCCGACACCGACCAGCAGGATGTCACGTCAGAAATTCAGGTCCGCACGGGGCTGTCTAACAGCTCGAACCATCTACGTACCGCGCGAATCAATATGATCCATGCCGGTGCTGCCAGTCGTATCGCCGAGATGGACGCGATGAAACAGAACATCGCCGAGGCCGAAACGCGCATTAAGCAGTCGCAGGAAAGCTTTGCTGCTTACATGAATCGTTCGGTTCGCACCCCAGCCGACGAAGCGCTGGACGGCGATCTGAAAGCGCGTTTTGACGCTTATATCTCCGGGCTTCAGCCGATGCTGAAATATGCCAAAAACGGCATGTTCGAAGCCATTATTAATCATGAGAATGAATCTGCCCGCCCGCTTGATGATGCATACAACGAAGTGTTGCTGAAGGCGATTAAGATCCGCACCGACCGCGCGAACGCGCTGACGTCTGAAGCGCATACCCGTACCCAACTGGGCCTGATGTTTATGGTTGGCGCTTTTGCCCTGGCGTTGGTTCTGACAGCAATGACGTTTGTGGTGCTGCGCCGGACCGTTATCCATCCGCTGCAACGTGCCGCTCGCCGTATCGAACTGATTGCCAAAGGGGACTTAACCCTGGCGGATGATCTGACCGGGCGCAGTGAAATCGGTCGTTTGACCCATGATCTGCAGACGATGCAGCACTCGCTGGTCAACACCGTGGGCACTGTTCGTCAGGGCGCGGAAGAGATTTATCGTGGCACCAGCGAGATTTCTGCGGGTAACACCGATCTTTCTTCCCGTACTGAACAACAGGCGGCCGCCATCGAGCAAACCGCGGCCAGCATGGAAGAGCTCACGGCGACCGTGAAGCAAAATGCCGATAACGCCCATCATGCGAGCAAGCTGGCGGAAGACGCTTCCGGCAAAGCCAGCCGTGGCGGCCAGATGGTGTCGGGCGTGGTGAAAACCATGAGCAATATCTCCACCAGCTCGAAGAAAATTTCTGAAATCACCGCCGTGATTAACAGTATCGCGTTCCAGACCAATATTCTGGCGCTGAACGCTGCCGTTGAGGCCGCACGCGCGGGCGAGCAGGGGCGTGGATTTGCGGTCGTGGCGAGCGAAGTGCGGACTCTGGCAAGCCGAAGCGCCAACGCAGCTAAAGAGATCGAAGGCCTGATCAACGAGTCGGTCACGCTGATTGACCAGGGTTCCGGTGAAGTGGTGGCCGCAGGAAACACCATGAATGAAATCGTTGAAGCGGTTAAGCGCGTCACCGATATCATGCTGGAAATCGCGGCGGCGTCGGACGAGCAGAGCCGCGGAATTGTGCAGGTGAGCCAGGCTATTTCAGAGATGGATAAAGTGACGCAGCAGAACGCCTCGCTGGTGGAGGAAGCCTCAGCCGCTGCGGCCTCTCTGGAAGAGCAGGGTGCGCGTCTGACAGAAGCGGTTGGCGCGTTTCGCCTGAACGGCGTCAACACGGCCAAAAACAGCAAACCGGCAGCCGTCGCACCGCTTTCTCCGCTACGTCCGGCGGTCGCCGACAGCGGTGATAACTGGGAAACGTTCTGATAAAAAAAGGGGCCGAAAGGCCCCTTGTTGTTAGTGTGGTTTACGTTTTATCCGGTAAAGCGTAGGCAATAATGTAATCACCCCGATCCGGCGACTGGCGTGCGCCACCCGCGTTAATGATGATGTACTGTTTGCCCGTTTTGGGTGAGACGTAGGTCATCGGTCCCGACTGGCTGCCCACTGGCAGACGATCCTTCCAAATCTCTTTCCCGGTGGCGGTATCAAATGCGCGCAGATAGAAATCCTGTGTGCCCGCAAAGAACAGCAAACCAGACTGCGTCGAGAGCGATGCACCCAGCGTTGGCATCCCGATTGGGATTGGCATATGCATACGAATACCCAGCGGGCCGGTATCTTCTACCGTACCAACCGGAACCTGCCACACCAGCTTACCGCTTTTCAGATCGACGGCAGACATAGTACCAAACGGCGGTTTTTGGCACGGGATGCCCAGCGGTGACAGGAAACGTTCGCGCATCGCGCCAAACGGTGTGCCATCCATCGGAACAATACCCATCTCAATGCCGCTGGCGTTCTTCGCTACGTTCGCGCGCGGAACCATATAGTTGGCCAGCCCCAGACGCATATCGTTGACGAACATCAGGCCATTGTTCGGGTCAACGGAGACGCTGCCCCAGTTCATGCCGCCGAGAGAGCCAGGGAACTGCAGAGAGCGGTCAAGACCCGGAGGGGTAAAGACGCCCTGGTGGCGCATCTCTTTAAACTGAATACGGCACAGCAGCAGATCGACTGGCGTCGCGCCCCACATGTCGGATTCAGTCAGCGTCTGGTTGCCAATCATCGGCATGCCGACAGAATACGGCTGAGTCGGAGAGTAGCGTTCGCCCTGAATATTTCCCGCCGGAACAGGGCGCTCTTCCACTTTCGCCACCGGTTCTCCGGTTTCACGGTTGAGCATGAAGATCATGCCCTGTTTACTGGTTTGCACCAGCACTGGCGTAGTACCGCCTTTACCGTCCGGCAGATCGTACAGCAGCGGCTGAGAAGGCAGATCGAAGTCCCAGAGGTCGTGGTGAGTGGTCTGATAATGCCAGCGCACCTGACCGGTGGTCGCATCTACGGCGACTATCGAGGAGCTGTATTTATCATCCAGGGCGGTACGTTCACCCGCGTAGAAATCTGGCGTCGCGTTGCCGGTTGGCAGATAAATCAGGTTCAGCTTCGCGTCATAAGACATCGCCGACCAGACGTTTGGCGTGCCGCGCGTATAGGTTTGACCTTCCGGTGGCAGACCGGTCAGATTCGGATTACCCGGATCCCACGCCCATGCCAGTTTACCGGTGTGCACATCATAGGCACGAACCACGCCTGGCGGTTCACCCGTGGAGAAGTTATCCGCCACGCGCCCACCGACCACGACAACATTGCCGGCCACCAGAGGCGTTGAGGTCTGCTGATAGTAGCCAGGTTTGATTTCACCCATCCCGACGCTGAGATCGACAATGCCATGATCGCCAAAGTCTTCACATACTTTGCCGTTATCAGCATTGATGGCAATCAGGCGCGCATCGGTGGTTGGCAGGAACAAACGACGAGAGCAGGCAGCTGGCTGCGTTTCTGTTTGTGACGTTGTCACTTCTTTGTGGTCTTCGAAATAGCCCAGGCCACGGCAACGCTGCCAGTTAGGGGCGGTGGCTTTGGAATCGTAGCGCCACTTCTCCTGACCAGAATCCACGTCCAGCGCCAGCACTTTGCTGTACGGCGTGCAGACGAACAGAGTGTCGCCAACCTGCAGCGGCGTATTCTGGTCTTCCGCGCCGGAGCCGTTGCTTTGCGGGATATCTCCCGTGTGCGCCGTCCAGGCCACTTTCAGTTCGCTGATGTTCTGCTTATTAATCTGATCGAGCGCGGCGAAGCGATCGCCGTGGGTGGTGTTGCCCCAGTGCTCCCAGTTCTTTTGCTGCTCGCCAGCCGCGACAGGTTTAACCGGAACGGGTTCACTGGCGCTGACCAGCGTTTGCGGCTTAAACATCCAGCCGAAGCTGACCAGCATCGCAACGGCGAGAACCGCCGCGAGTGCAAATGCCGGCGTTTTATTCACCGGTGCGCCGCGGTTTGCCGCGCGCAGGAAAGGCCAGACGATGGCACACAAAAATGCCAGTACCGCCAGGGTAAACAGGCGTGAGAAAAGCGGCCAGAAATCCCAGCCCGCATCGCTTACCGCCCAGAATAATGAAGCGATAAATGCGATGGCATACAGAAGAATACCGCTGGTGCGGTTGGTGAAGATTAAAAAGGCGGAGATCACCATCACCACGCCCATGATCAGGAAGTAAAGACTTCCGCCTACGGTGGCGAGCTTGAGGCCCAACCCGCCGATCGCCAGACCGATGATCGTCATCAGTGCGATCAGGAGCCACTGCAGGAGCCTTGCTACCCCGCGTGGCGCGCTGCCAAATGCCATTTCTGTCTCCTTAAAAGAGCGCGTATTCTTCCGGACTGCGCAGTGCTGCGTATGTACCAAATGGATAATTGAATACGGTTTAAATGTTGATTTATACGTTTATTACCGTTTTAACGGTCTTAAAATTCACATGATAAAGACTGGTGTGAACCATTTGGTGAATTCGCGACTATGATAAAACTGTTAAATTGTTTTGCGCAATTGTTAATAATAAATTTCGCATTATTTGATTAAAGCAGATAAACCGCCCGTCAGCGCGACGGGCAGGAAAGAGAAAGGCAGGGTGAAATCAGATTGGCATCGACTTGCGGATGGCGCTCAGGAGTGATTGCGCCGCCGGGGAGAGCGGGGTATCTACGCGCGTCAGGATCCCAATGGGTTCGCCGGCGCCGGGCGATGCCACCGGCAGCGCAGTCAGGGTGCCCTGACGTAAATCTTCTTTTACTGCTCCGGACGGAACGAACCAGACGTAGTCATAATCGACGGTGAGCTGGCGCGAAAGCGAGGCTGAGAGGGTTTCAATACAGCCCGACGGCAGTTTGCAGCCCTGCATCTGGAGCATCACCTCGGCGTTATGACGCGGCACAGTGCCTTTTGGTGAGACCACAACCGGCCACTCCATCACCCGGCTCAGGGTCACCGTATCCTGTAAAAGCGGATGATGGGGGCGAACCACCAGTTTCAGTGATTCCAGGAACAACAGTTCATAGCTCAGGCCACCCATTAACTCCGGGTCGGACATCCGGCCAATCCCCAGATCCAGCTCCCCGGATTTCAGCCCGGCGAGCAGCATGGTGTTATTCATGGTCGCCACTTGCAACGTGGTGTGTTTTTGCTGTTTATGAAACTGACCAATTGCAGCGGGCAGGATCCCCAGCGCGGCAGTGGGCAATGCGCCAATGCGCACCACGTCGGTGGCCTGATCTTCTTTGCGGGTCAGCGCCTGACCCGCGGTATTCAGGGCGTCCAGTACTTTTACGGCATGAGTCAGAAACTGCTCGCCGACCAGGGTGAGCTGCGCGCCGAGGCGTCCGCGATCGAACAGGCGTGTTCCTGTTAGCTGTTCCAGTTCGTTCAGCGTCTTCGACAGGGCGGGCTGACTGAGATTAAGAGTTTCAGCCGCACGCCCCAGCGTTCCCTGTTGAGCGACGGCCACAAAAGTGTGCAAATGGCGCAAGCGTATGCGCTGACTGAACAAACCATTTTTTTCCATATGCGATGTTAAGAACAGAGCCGTATGGGTGACAAGGGAAGAAGTTTAATTTTGATAACCTGATAGCAAAATATTATTAACATTTGATCTATTTGAGTTACAAGTAAATTTCATCAACTGGCTATTCTCTGGGTGGGGTCTGTTTCTGGTTCCCCTTGAAAAGTACAGGGAATAATCAGTTACCTGCCAGGATCACAAATCGTAAATTCTTCCCCCCGAGGAGAGCGGCCTTCTCTACACTCCAGGTATTATTCACTGGAGGCATGACATCATGGCGAACACCATCACGGCTGATGATATTCGGGAACACTTTTCGCAGGCAATGTCAGCGATGTACCAGCAGGAAGTTCCGCAATACGGCACATTGCTGGAACTGGTCGCGGATGTGAATCTGGCGGTACTGGAAAATAATCCCCACTTGCATGAACAACTGGCCAATGCGGATGAGCTGGCGCGTCTGAACGTTGAGCGTCACGGCGCTATCCGCGTGGGGAGCGCTCAGGAGCTGGCTACGCTGCGCCGAATGTTCGCCATCATGGGGATGTACCCGGTCAGCTACTACGATCTATCGCAGGCGGGTGTGCCGGTCCATTCGACGGCGTTTCGGCCAATCGACGATGCCGCGCTGTCCCGTAACCCTTTCCGTGTCTTCACTTCGTTACTGCGACTCGATCTGATCGAGAATGTCGCTCTGCGCGAGCGCGCCGCAGATATCCTTGCCCGTCGTGCAATCTTTACCCCACGCTGTCTGGAACTGATTGCGTTGCATGAGAGCGAGGGGCAACTGACGCCCGCTCAGGCACGCGAATTTGTTCAGGAAGCGCTGGAGACTTTTCGCTGGCATCGCCACGCCACCGTTGATCAGGAAACTTATCAGGCACTGCACGATGAACATCGTCTCATTGCCGATGTGGTCTGTTTCCCGGGCTGTCATATCAACCACCTGACACCGCGTACGCTGGATATTGACCGGGTTCAGGAGCTGATGCCGAAATACGGTATAGAACCCAAAGTGCTGATAGAAGGGCCGCCGCGTCGGGAAGTGCCGATTCTGCTGCGACAGACCAGTTTCAAAGCGCTGGAAGAGCCGGTGCTTTTCGCCGGAGAACATAAAGGCACGCATACCGCCCGATTCGGGGAGATTGAACAACGCGGGGTGGCATTAACGCCAAAAGGACGCGAATTGTACGACCGTCTGCTGGGTGAGGCGGGCACGGGTAAGGATAATCTTACCCATCAACTGCATTTGCGGGAGGTGTTTCAGACTTTCCCGGACAGCGAAATGTTCCTGCGCCGTCAGGGCCTGGCCTATTTTCGCTATCGACTGACGCCAGCGGGGGAAGCGCATCGTCAGGCCTTCCGTCCAGGCGACGATCCGCAACCGTTGATTGAACGCGGCTGGGTTGTCGCGCAGCCCATTATCTATGAGGATTTCCTGCCGGTGAGCGCCGCGGGAATTTTCCAGTCGAATCTCGGGAACGAAACCCAGGCGCGTAGCCACGGGAACGCCAGCCGGGAAGAGTTTGAAGTGGCGCTGGGCTGTCCGGTTAATGACGAATTTACGCTGTATCAGCAGGCCGAAGATCGCAGTAAACGACGTTGCGGTTTGCTTTAAAAAAGTTACTCTGCGGGGGTGTAACGGAAAAAGAAGGCTGATATGGAAAATTCTCCGACCCCTGTTATTGAAACCCGCCAGGGTGCGCTCATCGGTTTAACGGATGATGATGTGCATGTCTGGCGCGGGATCCCCTATGCCGCACCGCCCGTTGGCGAGCTGCGCTGGCGCTCGCCGCAACCGCCTGAATCGTGGCGTGGAGTGCGGGAAGCGACGGCGTTTTCAGCCTCCAGCTGGCAGAGCAGTGAATATTGTCAGGCGCTGGGTGGCGGCGATCCGGGGCGGTTCTCGGAAGATTGTCTTTATCTCAATGTCTGGTCACCGGTTAAACGCAATGATCCCCTGCCGGTGATGGTGTGGCTGCATGGTGGGGGCTTCACCATCGGCGCAGGCGGGCTGCCGCCCTATGAGGGTAAAGCCCTTGCGCGTCGCGATGTGGTCATCGTGACGATAAATTATCGACTGGGCCATCTGGGATTCTTCGCCCATCCCGCACTGGCGGGAGAAGAAAAGCGCATCGTGCATAATTTTGCGCTGCTCGATCAAATCGCGGCGCTTGAATGGGTGCGCGACAATATTGCCGCTTTTGGTGGCGATCCGACGAATATCACGCTGTTTGGTGAATCCGCAGGCGCGCGCAGCGTGTTGTCCTTGCTGACGTCACCTCTGTCTGAAGGGCTGTTTCACAAGGCGATTGTGCAGAGTGGGTATACGTTGCCCGATACGCCGCGCGAACAGGCACTGGAAAAAGGTGAGGCGCTGGCGGCGCATTTCGGCCTTAATGACGCCACTGCCGGGCAGTTGCGCGCGATCCCGGCTGCGGCATTCTGGTCTCTGGAGGCTCCGCTTAATATCGCGCCAACGCCCATCGTCGGTGACTGCGTCCTGCCAGAACCGATGCTGGATCGCTTTTTCTCTGCGCGTCAGCATCCCGTTCCGGTCATGATTGGTTCGAACAGCGACGAGGCAAGCGTACTGGGCGTGTTTGGTATTGATTTGGCCGGGCAAATCCAGAAGCTCCGCCGCGAGCGGCGCTTAGGTCTCGGTCTGATCAAACTGCTTTATCCGGGCGTCAAAGGGGACGAAGAGCTGGGGCGGCAGGTTTGTCGTGATATGGCGTTTACCACCATGGGATTTGTGGTGATGCAGGCCCAGCAGCGAGCCGGTGAACCCTGCTGGCGCTACTGGTTTGATTATGTGGCCCAGGCGGAACACGCAACCTATCTCAACGGCGCGTGGCACGGCAACGAAGTTCCGTATGTCTTTGATACTTTGGGTCATGTTGAACCCTCGCGGCAGTATGTTAATCAACAGGATCTTGATTTTTGCGCTCAGGTGGCTGATTACTGGGTCAGTTTTGCCCGGCATGCGAGCCGAAAAAGTGATGTGTTACCCGGTCCGGTACGATGGCCCGCCTGTCGAAAAGGGCGCGATGTGGTGTTACGTATCGGGCTGAATAAACATGCAGGTTTCAGGCTTGAAAACCGGTTTATGCGTGCCAGAATGAGCCTGTTTAAGCGGGTGATGAAACATCACGTGAGCCTGGATTGAGCAGGCAGGCGCGAAATGCGGCGAGTCCGGCCGCCTTGGCCCGCGACTCGCGCATGACCAGCCGGTAGCTGGCCCCGGTTTTGACGCTGGTGTCAAAAGGCCGTGCCAGACGTCCGGCATCAATATCTTCGGCTACCAGCGTTTCATCTGCTATCGCCACCCCAAGGCCCTGCATTGCGGCGGTAATCGCCAAATCCATCGTATCGAAATGCTGATTCTTGTGCATGATCGGCGCGGGATTTGCCTGTCTGGAGAGCCACAGTGACCAGTCGGTTTTGTCCCGGGTAGGATGCAGAAACGTCAGCGATTCCAGCGCGGTATTCATACGCAGCGGACTCAGCACCGGCGTGAGCGCCTCTTCAAACAGCAGATCGCCTGCGCTTAAATGCGTGCCGAACACGATGGCGGCGTCGTAGGATTCTGTTTTGAAATTGACGGTGTGATCGGTGGTGGTGGTCAGCGAAATTTGCAGCTCAGGCTGTTCGCGCTCGACCTGAAGGAGTCTCGGGACCAGCCAGCGCATGGCGCAGGTGGGAACTTTCAGACGCACTACGGTCTGCTGCGCGCGCGCCTGCTCTGCCACCGTAATCAGATTTTCGAAAGCGGATTGTAGATCAGGAAGCAGGGCGCTTCCCTGAGAGGAGAGCCGCAGCCCGCGGGCGTGACGTTCAAAAAGGGAAAAACCGAGCCAGGATTCCAGCGTGGCAATTTTACGACTTACCGCTCCCTGGGTGAGGCAAAGCTCTTTCGCGGCGTGCGTCAAATTAAGGTGACGGGCAGTCACCAGAAACGCGTCAACAGCATTGTGTGGAAACGTACGGCGCGACATAAAACACTCCAGGTATGCGTTTTTATCATGTCATCCATCACACAACACCTTGCGGAGCCTGTCAATGAGCGAAAAAAAACCCGCCAGATGGCGGGTTTGAGAGAAGTAAATTATTAGAACTGGTAAACCAGACCTAATGCAACGATATCATCGGTAGCGATGCCAGCGTCTTTATAGAACACATCGTCTTCATCCAACAGGTTGATTTTATAATCAACGTAGGTAGACATATTTTTGTTGAAGTAATACGTTGCGCCAATATCGGCATACTTCACCAGATCTTTATCGGTAGTTACACCGTTGTAAGCTAAATCGTAACCTTTAGACACCAGGAAAGAAACCGCCGGGCGCAGACCGAAGTCGAACTGATATTGAGCGGTGCCTTCAAAGTTCTGTGTTTTATTTGCTACGCCGCCAGTATTGCCAGCAGAATTGCTGCCATATACTGTCATGTTGCGTGTTTCGGAATACATCGCCGCCAGATAAATATTATTGTCGTCGTATTTCAGAGCCGTTGCCCAGGAATCCGCTTTGTCGCCGTCAGCAATGTAAGGGCTGTTACTGTTTTGCTGTGCGTTGGTGCGGTCAGACGTGGTGAAAGCCGCGCCAGCGCTGAAGCCCATACCGAAGTCATAGGTAGAAGAGATACCGAAGCCGTCGCCGTTTTCGTGGCGAACATCACGGCCATTATTGGTGCCTTCGTTGCCGTTGCCTTCGTCTTCATTATTACCCTGATACTGGAGGGCAAAGTTCAGGCCATCAGCCAGACCGAAGAAGTTGGTGTTACGATAAGTGGCAACGCCGTTCGCGCGGTTGGTCATATAGACGTCGGTCTGTGCGGAGGTATCACCGCCAAACTCTGGCAGCATATCGGTCCAGCCTTCCACGTCGTACAGCACGCCGTAGTTACGGCCATAATCAAATGAACCGTATTCGCCAAATTTCAGGCCCGCGAACGCCAGACGCGTCCAGGACTGGTTCTCAGAACTTTCGGTGTTGTTCGCCTGAACGTTGTATTCCCACTGGCCGTAACCGGTCAGCTGCTCGTTGATCTGTGTTTCACCTTTAAAGCCCAGACGAATGTAGGTCTGGTCGCCATCGGCAGAGCTGTTGTCAGAGAAATAATGCAAACCATCGACTTTGCCGTAAAGATCCAGTTTATTACCGTCTTTATTATAAATTTCAGCTGCGTGAGCAGCGCTTGCCGCCATAAGTGCCGGGATGACGATTGCCAAAACTTTTCTTTTCATTTTTATTCCTTAAAACGCTTTTATTATGATTGGAAATGAACTTCCATCCATCTCGTGAGTCAAATGGATCCTAATATTCTTTAGATTGTTTCAGCAAACAGAATGATTTTTTAAAATGTTAGTATTTAATTCGACATTAACGAACTGAAATGATGATTATATCCAGTTATGAGTTTTGATAATTCATTCCTTGTATTTATATATTTTTATTTAATAGTCGAACGGATTAATTATTTTTTTATGATGCAGGCAAGGATTTATTCAAATACTGTGATCTGTGGTTGGGTTTTTCTCTAAAAATTGAAATCCTTTTCAAACCAACTTTGCGACTGCAACACCTCAAGCCATGCGTTTTGATCATGGCTGATATGACAACAATTCGATTGTCGCCATCAGTGCCTTCTTGTTGAATCGTTATGCAACATCCACGAGAAAGGATTGATGATGACACTGCGTACTCCGGTGCAAACCCGCTCTAAACTGCCTGACGTAGGCACGACGATTTTTACCGTGATTGGCCAGCTCTCTGCTCAACACAACGCCATTAATCTTTCTCAGGGCGCACCTAACTTTTCCTGTGATCCTAAGCTGATTGCCGGCGTGACGCGCGCGATGGAATCTGGCCATAACCAGTATGCGTCCATGACCGGTTTACAACCGCTCAAAGAGCGTATCGCGGATAAGATTGCCACGCTATACGGCACGCAATATGACGCCAACAGTGAGGTGTTGATTACGGCCAGCGCCAGTGAAGGGCTGTATTCGGCGATAAGTGGGCTGGTGCATCCCGGAGATGAGGTTATCTATTTCGAACCCTCTTTTGATAGCTATGCGCCTATTGTCCGCCTGCAGGGCGCGACGCCCGTGGCGATTAAACTGACGGTTCCGGATTTTGCCGTAAACTGGGATGAGGTTCGCGCCGCGATAACCGCCCGCACCCGGATGATCATTGTCAACACACCGCACAATCCAAGTGGACAGGTGTTTTCAGCGGACGACCTGCAACAGCTGGCCGCTATCACGCGCCACACAGACATCATTATTTTGTCTGACGAAGTGTACGAGCATGTGGTGTTTGACGGGCAACCGCATCACGGCATGGCAACACATCCGCAGCTGGCCGAACGCAGCGTGATCATTTCATCATTCGGAAAAACCTATCATGTCACCGGCTGGCGCGTGGGGTATTGTGTGGCTCCCGTTGAACTGATGAACGATATCTGCAAAGTGCATCAATTTTTGATGTTTTCTGCCGATACTCCAATGCAATACGCCTTCGCTGAGCATATGGCCGATCCCCAGACCTGGCTGTCGCTGGCGGCATTTTATCAGCGTAAGCGCGATCTGCTGCAAACGCTGCTGGCTGAATCCCCGTTCAGGCTGCTGCCGAGCGCCGGTTCGTTCTTCCTGCTGGCGGATTACAGCCACTTCAGCGACGAGAGCGACAGTGAGATGGTTAAACGGCTGATCGTTGAATCCGGTGTCGCGACTATCCCGCTCTCGGCGTTTTATACCGACGGGACGGATAACAAATTGATCCGCCTCTCTTTTGCTAAAGACGAGGCAACATTACGGGCAGGTGCCCAGGCCCTGTGTCGGGTTAAACCACGCTAAGGAGTTTTGCTATGAAATTTAACGCGTTAGTTGTCGGCATGGGATTGCTGTGTTCCTTTTCTTCCTTTGCCGCGACCGAGTTACGCTACGGCCTGGAAGCAGAATACCCACCGTTTGAAAGCCGGAATGCTTCAGGCGAACTGGAAGGGTTTGACATTGAGCTCGGCAATGCGATTTGCAAAGCCGCGGAACTGAAATGCAGCTGGGTTGAAACCTCTTTCGATGCCTTGATCCCGGGTCTGATGGCCAAAAAATACGATGCCATCAATTCCGCGATGAACATTACCGATCAGCGTCGCCAGAGCATTGATTTCACCCAGCCAATTTACCGCATTCCTTCCCAGCTGGTGGGTAAAGCGGGCAGCGGTGTGGAAGCCACCCCGGAAGGGTTAAAAGGTAAAACCATTGGCGTATTGCAGGGTTCCATTCAGGAAACCTACGCAAAAGAGCACTGGGAAAAGCACGGTGTCACCGTGGTGTCTTATAAAGATCAGAATATGGCATGGAGTGACTTGCTGAACGGCCGCATTGACGCCTCGCTGGTGATGTCGGCGGCGGGACAGGCAGGTTTCCTTAGCAAGCCGCAGGGGAAAGGGTTTGGCTTTATCGGCAAACCGGTGTCGGACGATACCATCCTCGGCAGCGGGATCGGATTTGGGCTGCGTAAGGGCGATGAGGCCACCAAAAAACAGCTCGATTCGGCCATTGAAAAAGTCCGCGCTGACGGAACGATCGATAAACTGGCTCAGAAGTATTTTCCGGGTATCGATGTCAGCGTAAAATAATAATATTGCGCCTGATTCGCCCCTGATGCCGATGTCCATCAGGGGCTTTTTATTGACCCGTTTGACGTTGCGATGCTCGCGCATTGGCAGACTCACGGCATAGCAAAATCAATAAGCCATATACATAACTTTACCGCCAATTCAGCTCATTCCCCTCGACAGAAAATATTTCTCGCTTTGTTCAGATAATCGCCGCCCAACAATTGGATTCTTAACCGTTTTTGTTTAGGCTGTGCGTTCTTTCTTGCCGTCGTTTCGCCGCCCGCGAAACTCATTCACACGACCATAAGGACGTTTTTTCAGGCATGAATCGCAGACGTTTTTTACAAGGCTCGCTGGCAATGGCTGCGCTGAGCGGTACCGCCGGACTCTCAACGCTCTTTTCCCGCGCGGCGTTTGCCGCAGATTCAGAGATTGCGGACGGCCAGAGTCGTCTTTTTGACTTCTCTGTACTGCAATCTATGGCGCACGATTTGGCGCAAACCCCGTGGGGCGGCGCACCTCGTCCGCTTCCGAACACGCTGGCGACCATGACGCCGCAGGCCTACAACGCCATCCAGTACGATGCGAAGCAGTCCCTGTGGAATAACATCGAAGACCGTCAGTTAGACGTGCAATTCTTCCATATGGGCATGGGTTTCCGCCGCCGTGTCCGCATGTTCTCTCTGGATCCCGCCACTTCGCAGGCGCGTGAGATCCACTTCCGTCCGGAGCTGTTCAACTATCACGACGCGGGTGTGGACACCAAACAACTGCAGGGCCAAAGTGATTTAGGTTTTGCGGGTTTCCGCGCCTTCAAAGCTCCAGAGCTGGCCCGCCGCGATATTGTCTCATTCCTGGGCGCGAGCTATTTCCGCGCCGTGGATGATACTTATCAGTACGGTCTTTCCGCGCGCGGTCTGGCAATTGACACCTTTACGGACACCCCGGAAGAGTTTCCGGACTTCACGTCGTTCTGGTTCGAAACCGTCAAGCCTGGCGACACCACCTTTACCGTTTATACGCTGCTCGATAGCCCAAGTATTACCGGCGCCTATAAGTTCGTGATCCGCTGCGAGAAGAGCCAGGTGATCATGGAGGTGGATAACCACCTGTATGCGCGTAAAGATATCAAGCAGCTCGGCATTTCGCCGATGACCAGTATGTTCAGCTGCGGCAATAATGAACGCCGCATGTGCGACACCATTCACCCGCAGATCCACGACTCCGACCGCCTGTCGATGTGGCGTGGCAACGGCGAATGGATCTGTCGTCCGCTGAATAACCCACAAAAATTACAGTTCAATGCTTTTGAGGATAAAAACCCGAAAGGCTTTGGCCTGCTGCAGCTGGATCGCGATTTCTCCCACTATCAGGACATCATGGGCTGGTACAACAAGCGTCCGAGCCTGTGGGTTGAACCCCGCAATAACTGGGGGAAAGGCAGCGTCGGGCTGATGGAGATCCCCACCACCGGCGAAACGCTGGATAATGTGGTGTGTTTCTGGCAGCCAGAAAAAACCGTGAAAGCGGGCGACGAACTGGAGTTCAAATACCGTCTGTACTGGAGCGCGCAGCCGCCGGTACGCTCGCCGCTGGCGAACGTCTACGCTACCCGTACCGGAATGGGTGGATTCCCGGAAGGCTGGGCACCGGGCGAAAATTATCCGAAAACGTGGGCCCGTCGGTTTGCGATCGATTTTGTCGGTGGCGATCTGAAAGCTGCGGCGCCAAAAGGTATCGAGCCTGTCATCACGCTCTCTAACGGTGAAGCAAAACAGGTCGAAATCCTCTACGTCGAACCTTTCGACGGGTATCGCATACTCTTCGACTGGTATCCCACTAACGATTCCACCGACCCGGTAGAGATGCGTATGTTCCTGCGTTGTCAGGGAGATGCGATCAGTGAAACCTGGCTGTATCAGTATTTCCCGCCAGCGCCGGATAAACGCAACTATGTTGACGACCGCGTGATGCGTTAACGTTTCAGGCCCTCTTCGCACGGAGAGGGCCAGGATAAGCACCATGACCACAATAGCATCCGAAATCATCCCTGTTAGCGACCGCATTGAGCTGCGCGCCATTGATGAGCGTTTCACCAGCGAACTGCACAGTCTGGTCATCAAAAATAAAAGCTGGCTTCAGACCGCCTTTGACTGGGCGCAGTATGTCGGTTCCGAGGACGATACGCGACGCAATGCGCAAAGCAATCAGATGCTGCATCAGCGTGGCTACGCGAAAATGTTCCTGATTTATCAGGATCAAGCGCTGAAAGGCGTGCTCTCGTTCAATTCCATCGAGCCGACCAACAAGACCGGTTACATTGGTTATTGGCTGGATAAAGGCAGCCAGGGGCAGGGGATCCTTTCGCAATCATTGCAGGCGTTTATGCGGTATTACGTCGGGCGGGGTGAGATTCGTCGTTTCGTTATCAAATGCCGGGTGGCGAATAGCCAAAGCAACAGCGTGGCGCTGCGCAACGGTTTTGTTCTGGAGGGCTGTCTCAAAGAGGCCGAGTATCTTAACGGCGATTTTCACGATGTGAACAGCTACGCGAAAATTATCCGTTTATAGCGTGCCCAGCAGCGGCGTGCGGGTGATGCACTGTTCTCCGTTAATGACTTTCTCGCCACGCAGATGAATGCTCTCGCCCGCGAAGGCTTCAATCACCGCATCGTCGGTAATCTCAATACGATGCTCGATCAGCACATCTCCGCTGATTCGGGCGCGTCCCTGGATAACCACCTTATCATCAATCAGGATTGGGCCGCCTTTTAGCCAGGTGTGCCCGCCAATCAGCACATGATGCTTGATGACACAATTCCCCTCCACCACGGCGTTCTCTGCCACCTGTGAACTGTAGCGTAACGTCGGGATCGCATCGTCCTCCAGGCCTGCCACCAGACGAGCGTTGCCATAGACTTTGGCGCAGTCGCATACCCAGACATTGTTGATCTCATTACCGTCGATAAGGGCGTTCTCAAACACTTCCGCCCGGTGTTCTATAAAGGCATAATCCACAGTGGCGTTGCCGTAGATTTGCGCCTGATGAACCACGCGGGAGTGTCTGACGGTGGCGTTATCAAAGATTTTAAGGATCTGCTCCCGATCGGCGGTGAGTCCGATTGCCGCAATAATGGTGCTCTGATCGAGGATTCGGGCCTGGCCAAACAAATGGCAACGACCGCGTACTTCTGAATTCCTGACCGTGACGTTGTCACTTAAACGGGCTTCATGACTGATCTGCGCTTCCTCTACCAGAGCGTTATCAGCGATTTTCGCGCCATGGCTGATGACGCACGGCCGGGTAATTCGCGCATTACCGCGAATTTGCGCGCCGGCGAAAACCACGCTGTTTTCGTCGTAAACCCAGCAGTCACCGTCCTGAGAAAGGGCGCTTTCATCCTCCAGCCAGCCGCCTTTTGTACCCGCTTTGACGTCGCTGAAATCACGCGCCGCAACGATCTGGTACAACGTGACCGTCGCTTTATTCTCCCCGTTCTGCCAGTGATAAAAGCGAGTTTCGTCGCTAAGTCGGTATTTAGTCATTACGATGCCTCTTCTGGTCGTCATGATTAAACGTAGCAAACTTTACGCCTTTCGAAGTACTGGCAACCGGCCCTGAAAACTCTTAAACTAGCATTTCAAATATTATTTATAGTTTAAAATTAATGCGTAAAAGTCACCCATCTCAACAGGCTCTTCATTTACCTTTCGGCTACTTTGGAATGGTGCTGGGGACGATTGGCATGGGGTTCGCCTGGCGCTATGCCAGCACCCTCTGGCCGGTTTCACCCTGGCCGGGGGAGAGCCTTGTCGCGCTGGCGGTCATCATCTGGTTTTTACTCACCGTGGCGACGATTACCCGCGCCGTGCGGTTTCCGCACAGTGTACTGGCAGAGATGCGCCATCCGGTGATGAGCAGTTTTGTCAGTCTCTTCCCGGCCACCACCATGCTGGTGGCGATTGGATTTGTGCCGTGGTGTCGTCCGGTTTCGCTGGTGCTCTTTACGCTGGGTGTGGTCGTGCAGCTTGGCTATGCCTCGTGGCAAAGCGCCGGGCTGTGGCGCGGCAAGCATCCGCAAGAGGCCACAACGCCGGGGCTGTATCTGCCGACGGTGGCGAATAATTTTATCAGCGCCATGGCCTGCGGGGCGTTGGGCTTTCATGATGCCGGGCTGCTGTTTTTGGGGGCGGGGGTCTTTTCCTGGCTCAGCCTGGAGCCGGTGATCCTGCAACGTCTGCGCAGTGCGGGTGAGTTACCGTCTACGCTGCGTACATCGCTCGGCATTCAGCTTGCGCCCGCGCTGGTGGCATGCAGCGCCTGGCTAAGCGTCAACGGCGGGGAAGCCGATACCTTCGCCAAAATGTTGTTTGGCTACGGTTTGCTGCAGCTGCTGTTTACGCTGCGCCTGATGCCCTGGTATCTCTCGCAGCCGTTCAATGCCTCGTTCTGGAGCTTCTCGTTTGGCGTATCCGCTCTGGCAACGACCGGGCTGCATCTGGGGCAGAGCGCCCCGTCGGGGATTTTCCACGTTATTGCGATTCCGCTGTTTATTTTTACCAACTGCATCATTGCGCTCCTGCTGGTGCGCACCGTGATCTTGCTGATGCAGGGGAAGTTATTAGTTCGTTCAGATAAAGCCACGCTAATGCGTACTGAGGAAAAAGAATGACACGCTTCGATGAAAACTATTTTACCGAGAAATATGGTCTGACCCGCACTCATTCAGACGTTGTCTACAGCGCCGGGATCGTGAAGCCGGGCAAAACGCTGGATCTGGGCTGCGGCAATGGGCGTAATAGCCTGTGGCTGGCGGCAAACGGGTATGACGTCACTGCCTGGGATAAAAATCCCATGAGCATTGATAATATCGAACGTATCAAAGCGGCAGAGGGGATCTCAAACCTGCAGACCGCCATCCAGGATCTCAACAGCCTGAGCTTTGACGGAGAGTATGATTTTATTCTCTCCACGGTGGTGATGATGTTCCTCGAAGCCAAAACCATTCCGGGGCTGATCGCCAATATGCAGCGCTGCACCAAACCGGGCGGATATAACCTGATTGTAGCGGCGATGGATACGGACGATTACCCGTGTACCGTAGGTTTCCCGTTCGCGTTTAAAAGTGGCGAACTGAGCCGCTATTACGAAGGCTGGGAGCCTCTGAAATACAATGAAGACGTCGGCGAGTTACATCGCACCGACGCCAACGGGAATCGCATCAAACTGCGTTTCGCCACTCTGCTGGCGCGTAAACCCGCTTAACGGGTAGTCTGCAGACCTGAGCTATACGATTAAGGGGGCCGTGTGCCCCTTGTTTGTGAGGAAGGTGGACATTAAATACTCATAAAATCACTGCGCGTGACTATTCAGAATGACCAATTTTTGTAATTATGCGACGAGCACCCTTTTTGTCACAACAAAGTCCCTGCGCTTTTGCTATAACTTCAGATGCATATCTGCACATTACAGGGATCCCTTACCATGCGTACTCAAACTTTTTTTAAAGTTGCAGCGCTCTCTGGCCTGCTGGTCTTAGCAGGCTGTGCGTCCAAAGTGGCGCAGCCCGATCAATACTCGGGCTTTTTGAAAGATTATTCAGGCTTGCAGCAAACGACGTCAGCGACGGGTAAACCAACGCTACGCTGGGTAGATCCATCCTACAAACCGTCTAATTACGACAACATCGTCTGGAATCCAATCACCTATTATCCGGTGCCGAAGCCGACCACCCAGGTCGGACAAAAGGTGCTGGACGATCTGCTGGCCTACACCAACAACAAAATGAAAACCGCTGTTGGTCAAACCAAACCGCTGGTGGCGACACCTGGCCCACGTAGCCTGATTTTCCGCGGGGCCGTTACCGGCGTGAGTTCGAAGAAAGAAGGGCTGCAATTCTATGAAGTGGTCCCGGTTGCACTGGTGGTGGCAGGAACGCAAATGGCGACCGGTCATCGCACGATGGATACCCATCTCTTTTTTGAAGGTGAGCTGATCGATGCGGCGACCGGTAAACCGGTGATCAAGGTTGTGCGTAAAGGCGAAGGTAAAGAACTCAGCAATGAAAATGCGCCAATGACGGTGGCGACGCTGAAACAGGTGGTTGATGACATGGCGACGGATGCCACCATGTTTGATGTCAACAGCACCAAAAAATAATAGAAAACCGGCGGTTTCGCACCGCCGTTTTTTTACGCCGTCCGCAGTCGCCTGAACCAGGTTTCCGGCCGGGTGAACATCACCATATTCCCCGTTAAGATCAGCAGCAATCCTGCCACACTATTCATGTGCCAGACGTAGCCCTCATACATCGTCGAAATCGTCAGGGCCACCAGCGGGAAAAGCAGGGTGCTGTAAGCGGCTTTACCGGCACCAATGCGGCCGACCAGCGTAAAGTAAGCGCCGAACGCAATCACCGAGCCAAAAATAGCCAGATAAAGCAGGGCTCCGATATAGCTGACCGTCCATTCCGGCATAAAGTTGTCGCCGCGAATCAGCGCGATGGCGCCCATCACCAGCGTGCCGTAAAGCATCGCCCACGCGTTAGTGGTCATCGTTTCCAGCCCATTGCGCTGGTGGCGAAGGCTAATCATATTTCCCAGCGAGAAACCGTATGTTCCCAGCGCCGACAGGCCGATACCCAGCAGCAATTCCGGGCTCCAGCCGCTGGTCAGGAGATCGTCCCAGAACAGCGTGATAATCCCCAGCAGACCGAGGAACGCGGCGGTCCAGAAACGGGCAGGCGGGCGTTGCCCAAAGAAGATAAAACTGTTGATGGCGTTATACATGACGGCCATCGAAAAAATGACCGACTCCAGACCGGTATTGATATACGCCGCAGCGGTGTAAAAACACCAGAAGTTAAAGCAAAAGACGCAACAGCCCTGAACCATACAGAACAGGTGATCGCGCAGCACCAGCTTGCGCAGACGTCCCAGCGCCAGCAGGACCATCATCATCGTGGCGCTGGCGACGGCAAAGCGCCAGAAAATGGAGACGGGTGCAGCCACGGGTCCCTGTTGCAAAAATATCGCGATCCAGGTGGTTCCCCAAATCAGCACCACCAGCCCATACAAAAGTGCGTTCATTTTACTCTCTTCTCAAACGACAAAAGGGAAGTGTGACCGAACGCCCGCCGTGGTGCTTTCAGCATCCTGCTGCCGACTTGCATAATCTTGCGCATTTTTGTTGCCGCATGGCTGGTATCAGGGGGCAACACTTCATAAACTGTGGGTCTGTTCACTTGCCAGCTACCTGTTATGTCTCGCGCTTACGACACCTTTGAAACGCTTCGTCAACAAAATGCCGTGCTGCGGGAAACCGTCGCGCTCAACACGGGCATTCAGCTGGCCGCGTGGTACAACAAGCACGATACGGTCACCGTCAAAAGTAACCATCACACTCTCAGTTTGTACGTCGCCGATGGCTACGAGAGTTATCACAAAACGGCCAGCGGCTGGAAAAACGGCGG
The DNA here is from genome assembly GCF_034046055.2 of Lelliottia sp. CFBP8978. Taxonomy (NCBI): domain Bacteria; kingdom Pseudomonadati; phylum Pseudomonadota; class Gammaproteobacteria; order Enterobacterales; family Enterobacteriaceae; genus Lelliottia; species Lelliottia sp. CFBP8978. Next base: position 2,113,111 of record NZ_CM188253.1, read on the forward strand.
CGGGCCGGATCGTTTCTGTCTGATGCCGAAAGAGAGCGAATCAAGCTGGGATATCCGCGATGATTTGTCGTTTGTGCATCTCTATTGCACCGATGAACATCTGCGCGACACAGGCGAAAAAATCTGGGATAAAAGCCCGGCGTCGATAGCGCTCGATGAGAAAACCTTCGCCAGCGACCCCAAAATTGCGCTGCTCTACCGCCAGTTTTTGCTCGGCTGCGACTGGCAGCAACAGGCCAACCAGCTGACGTTAAGTACCGCCAGTACGCTACTGCTGACGCACCTGATTCAGCATTATTCGAGCGTCCAGTGGAAACTGCCGGTCGTGACAGGCGGCCTTTCGCCGTTCGTGCTGCGCAACGTGCTGGCTTACATCGAAGAAAATCTTTCGCAGCCATTAACCCTCGCCGACCTGGCGGCGGTTGCCGCGCTGAGCGAATACCATTTCGCCCGAATGTTCCGCCAGTCAATGAGTATGGCACCCCATCAGTACGTGATGCAGCAGCGCATGGAAAAGGCCAAAGGGCTGGTGGAGTTGACGCAACAACCGTTAACCGAGATCGCGCTGGCCTGCGGGTTCAGTTCTGCCAGCCATTTTAGCCATCGTTTCAAAGCCGTTATCGGGTTGACGCCGTCGCAGCTACGCGCGGCGAAAGCGTGAAAACACCGCATAACCGATCCCACCGGCAATCAGCCCCCAGAATGCCGAACTGATACTCAGCAATGTCACTCCGCTGGCGGTCACCAGGAAAGTGATCAGCGCGGCGTCACGCTCGTGTTCATGTTGCAGTGCCTGATACAGACTTCCGCCGATCGTCCCAAGTAATGCCAGGCCCGCCAGCGTCTGGATCCAGCTCAACGGCAGCGCCGTCATCAGTGCGGTAATCGAGCCGCCAAAAATCCCCGCGAGCAGATAAAAAACGCCTGCCGCGACGGCGGCAATCCAGCGTTTTCCGGCGTCAGGATGCGCATCGGGGCTTTGGCAAATCGCTGCGGTGATGGCCGCAATACAGATGGAGAAGACGCCAAACGGCGAGAGCAACAGCGCCAGTCCGCCGGTAAAGGTGATCAGTGGGGAGACGGCGACCGGATAACCGGATGCTTGCATCGTGGCAAAGCCTGGGGCATTTTGCGAAGCCATCGTCACCAGAAACAGGGGCAGACCCACACTGATAAGCGTGGTCAGGGTGAATTGCGGGGCGATCCAGATGGGCATGACCACGGTATAACGCAATTTATCTGTGACAACGTCACCTCCTGCCCAGGCGACGACTCCACCCACCACCAGGGTGGCGACAATGGCATAGCGGGGGGCAAAGGTTTTGGCGAATAACCACGCCAGCAGCATGCTCCCGCACAGCAAAAAGTGTCCCTCGAGTTGGCTGAAGGCCTGAAGGCCAAAGCGCAGCAACACGCCGGCCAGCATGGCGGCTGCCAGCGTGTGAGGAATAATTTTCATCAGACGGGCAAAAAGCCCGGTCAGGCCACAGAGCACAATCAAGCCGTTGGCAAAGATAAAAATGCCGATGGTTTCAGCCAGCGTAACGCCCTGAAGGCTGGTCGCAAGGAGCGCGGCCCCGGGGGTAGACCATGCGGTTAACACCGGGGCCTTATACCAGAGCGAAAGCGCGAGCGTACTGACGCCCATCCCCAGCCCCAGGGCGGTCATCCAGCCTGCGATTTGTAAAGGCGTGGCGCCCGCTGCTGCCGCGGCTTGCCAGATAATGGCGGCGGAACTGGCATATCCCACCAGCACGGCGACAAATCCGGCCAGTATCGCCGGGAAAAGTGGGGTTGAACTGCGCATGGTGACTCCGTTGTGCGTTATAGCGTCCGGAGAAATGTAGCACTGTGCGCTATAGCGTACAAGTGGTACACTGGACCGCAACGGGAGGAGCCATGAATATCACTGAACATCTTGCGTTAACCCTGAAAACAGAGCGGCAGGGGCGCGGCTGGAGTTTATCGAAGCTGGCCGATGAGACGGGCGTATCAAAAGCGATGCTGGGCCAGATCGAGCGTAACGAATCCAGCCCGACGGTTTCTACGCTGTGGAAAATCGCGACCGGTCTGAACGTCCCCTTTTCCGCATTTATCACCCCTGAAACGCAGCCGCAGCCGGTGTTTGATCCTCAGCAACAGGCGATGGTGGTCAAGCCGCTGTTTCCGTGGGATGACACGCTGAAGTTTGATCACTTCTCGATTACGCTGGCCCCTGGCGCGCTGAGCGAATCGACGCCACATGAAGCAGGCGTCATTGAACATGTGGTGGTGATTAGCGGCGAGCTGGAGATGTGTATTGAGGGCGTCTGGCGCACCCTTTTTGCCGATTCTGGCGTGCGTTTTGCCGGTGATAAGCCCCACGCCTATCGCAACAGTAGCGGCCAGACCGTCCATTTCCATTCTCTGATCCACTATCCCCGCTGAGGCTGCGCAAAACGGTTTCACTGACGCAGACTTCTGACTACAATAGCCGCCATTTTGACCATAACGGATAACGACGAAGTATGCGCCTGCAATCCCATCATCTTGAACTTTTAAGCCCGGCTCGTGACGCCTCAATTGCCCGTGAGGCAATCCTGCATGGCGCAGATGCGGTGTACATTGGCGGCCCAGGCTTTGGCGCCCGACATAACGCCAGCAACAGCCTGAGCGATATTGCCGCGCTGGTGCCGTTCGCCCACCGCTATGGTGCGAAAGTGTTCGTGACCCTGAACACCATTCTTCATGATGATGAGCTTGAACCTGCGCAGCGTCTGATCACCGATCTTTATCAGACCGGGGTCGATGCGTTGATTGTGCAGGATATGGGCGTACTTGAGCTGGATATCCCGCCGATTGAGCTGCACGCCAGCACCCAGTGCGATATCCGTACCGTTGAAAAAGCGAAGTTTCTCTCCGATGTCGGATTCACTCAGATTGTGCTGGCGCGCGAACTGAACCTGAATCAAATCCGCGATATTCATCAGGCCACCGACGCGACCATTGAGTTCTTTATTCACGGCGCGCTGTGCGTGGCGTATTCCGGCCAGTGCAATATCTCGCACGCGCAGACCGGGCGCAGCGCCAATCGTGGCGACTGCTCGCAGGCGTGCCGTTTGCCTTACACTCTGAAAGACGATCAGGGCCGCGTCGTCGCCTTTGAAAAGCATCTCCTGTCGATGAAAGACAACGATCAGACGGCGAATCTTGCGGCGCTGATCGACGCCGGTGTGCGCTCCTTCAAGATTGAAGGGCGCTACAAAGATATGAGCTACGTGAAAAATATCACCGCGCATTATCGCCAGATGCTGGATGCGATTATCGAGGATCGCAGCGACCTGGCGCGGGCCTCCGCCGGGCGCACCGAGCACTTCTTTATTCCGTCCACTGATAAAACCTTCCATCGCGGCAGCACGGATTATTTCGTGAATGCGCGTAAAGATGATATCGGCGCGTTCGATTCGCCGAAATTTATCGGCCTGCCGGTCGGAGAAGTGTTGAAAGTGGGTAAAGATTATCTGGATGTGAAGGTGACGGAGACGCTGGCCAACGGCGATGGCCTGAACGTCATGATCAAGCGCGAAATTGTCGGTTTCCGCGCGAATACGGTAGAAAAAACCGGTGCGAACCAGTACCGCGTGTGGCCTAACGAAATGCCCGCCGATCTCTACAAAGCGCGTCCGAATGCGGCGTTGAATCGCAACCTCGATCACAACTGGCAGCAGGCGCTGCTGAAAACGTCCAGCGAGCGACGTATTGCCGTGGATATCGAACTGGGTGGCTGGGAAGAACAGCTGATCCTGACGATGACCAGCGAAGATGGCGTTAGCGTGACGCACACGCTGGATGGCCAGTTTGAGGTAGCGAACAACGCTGAAAAGGCGCTCTCCAGCCTGAAGGACGGCGTGGCGAAGCTGGGGCAGACCCTGTATTATCCGCGCAGCGTTGAGCTGAACCTGGCTGACGCGCTGTTTGTTCCGAACAGTCTGCTGAACCAGTTCCGCCGTGAAACGGCCGATATGCTCGATGCCGCGCGTCTGGCGAACTATCCCCGCGGCAGCCGTAAAGCGGTTTCCGTGCCGGCGCCGGTCTATCCGGACACCCATCTCTCATTCCTGGCAAACGTCTATAACCATAAAGCGCGTGAATTTTATCACAGGTATGGCGTTCAGCTGATTGATGCTGCCTATGAAGCGCATGAAGAGAAGGGCGATGTTCCGGTGATGATCACCAAGCACTGCCTGCGTTTTGCCTTCAACCTGTGTCCGAAACAGGCCAAAGGCAATATCAAAAGCTGGAAAGCGACCCCCATGCAGCTGGTCAACGGGGATGAGATTCTGACGCTGAAGTTCGACTGCCGCCCGTGTGAAATGCACGTGATAGGTAAAATGAAAAATCACATTTTCAAAATGCCCCAACCCGGCAGCGTCGTGGCGTCTGTAAGTCCTGAAGATCTGCTGAAAACCCTGCCGAAGCGCAAGGGCGTGTAATCAGCGAAAATGGGTATCCGGTTTGCGCGATTTTTGCCAGTGATGGTGCTCGCGCAAGCCATCCGCAGACTCTTCCGCCACGCTCCGCAGTTCGTCGCTGTCAGCTTCATGACGAAGCTGATGGTCGACATTTTTCACCCACAAATATTCATGTCCTTTTTGCCCGGCCATTAACTGCCCGGATAATAATGCGCAAATCAGCATGATGAGAGATAACCCTTTCTTAACCATTGTTTCACCGCCTGATGACTTTTCGCCGCTATGATGCCAATAGTTTCCTTGAGTTATTATTCGCACTTTTAAACTATCGCAAAGAGTTTGTCAGGGAATACCCCCGAGACGTGTCAAGTCTGCATCCGGATAATAACCTTCCCGGTAAGAAGCCGATACAATGGCCTTTTAACCAGGGACGAGGTTATGCAAATGAAAAAAGTGTTCTCTTTTGCCATTTCAGGCGTTGCGATAGCCGCGGCGGCTTACATTGGTTACACCCACCACCAGCCGAAAGCAGAATATTTGCAGGCCGCAGAAACGCGCGTCGGCTCTTACCTGACCAGTGATTACGGGCGCGTCGCCTGCCACACCACGCAAATCAGCGGTGGACAATGGCTTCTGGACTGTCTGAACGCGGCAAAAGGCCAGCATTTCGAGTATGCGGTTTTTCCTGCCGAGAAAGCACCCTACGCCGTTTCGCGGCTCTTTTATCTTGAAGCCGTGAATGAAAACGCCGTTCAAAGCGCCAGTCACGGATTAATGCAGTATCTGCAAATCAACACTTCGACCCATAAAATTCACTCCTGACCAGGAGCGGATATCGCTCATCAGTTAGTCTGTCGTTTACTCCTGGTTTACCTTTCGAATGTTAGTTTTATTGCCGATCCGCTACCCGTCATGGAATGCCGGGAACGTAGATACCAAAATACAAATCTATCCATGCAAGCATTGACCGCCAGATAATGGCGGTTTTTTTTTGCCTCACCCCAGCCTTTCTAAGTCCTGAGCGCCTGAGACAAGGAAGTGTTTTCGGTATTGCGCTGGCGATAACGCAAACTGTTGGCGGAAGTGATGCCGCAGAGTGGCGGCGTGCCCGAATCCGGTCTGCTCTGCAATACTGTCGATACTCAACCGACTGCTTTCCAGATACTCTTTTGCCCGCAGCAGGCGTTCGGTAATGATCCAGCGCGATGGCGTCGTGCCCGTCGCATCGGCGAAGCGGCGTAAAAAAGTGCGCTGGCTCATCCCCACACGGCGGGCCAGCGAGCTGACGCTGTGGTTAACGGTCAGATGCTGATGGAGAAAATCAAACAACTGGCCGAATCGCTGACTTTCCCTCAACTGCGCAACCGGGCGAATGACCTGCTGCGTTTGCGTCCCGTCCCGGTGGGGCGGGATCACCAGACGTCTCGCCACGCGGTTGGCCGCGTCCAGACCGTAATCCCGGCGGACAACATGCAGGCACAGGTCGATTCCGGCGGCGCTGCCCGCCGACGTCAGCAGGGTATCTTCATCCTGGTACAGCACATCTTCCACCACGTTGATCTTCGGATAACGCGTTTTCAGGGTTTCGGTATAACGCCAGTGCGTCGTGGCTTTGCGGCCATCCAGCAATCCGGTGGCGGCCAGCACAAACACCCCGGAACATATCGAGAGCAGATGGCAGCCGCGCGCGTGAGCCCGGCAGAGCGCGTCGCATAATGCAGGCGGTACGACCGCATCGACGCCACGCCAGCCGGGGATCACCACCAGACTGGCGTCATCCAGCAGACGTATATCCCCGTCGGCCACTATTCTGATGCCGCCGGTCGCCCGCAGTTCGCCATTGTCCACCGCGGCAACGCTGAAGCGGTACCAGTCATCGCCCATCTCCGGTCGCGGCAGGCCGAAAATTTCCACCGCCACACCAAACTCAAACGTACACAGACCGTCATAGGCCAGTACCACGACCCGTGGAGGAGGAACCTGTTGTAAGTTTGTCATCTTTTTGCTGTTTTCTGGCATAACTGCTGACATTCACTGGCTAAATTTCTGGATAAAGTACTGTTAACACAAACACCCACCAGGAGAAAGCGCCATGAGTTATGTCACCGAATTTCCCGTTGCCGGGCCACAAGAATCCGCTGCCCATTTTCTGCGCCGGTTAAGCGTCGAGACGGACTGTGCCGACGTTCATCACGCCTTAACGCATCATGAGCAGGACTTCATTTTATTGCATGTGGTTGGTGGCCCGGAGCACTTTGCTCGCCGCCACCTGCCGGGCGCGATTCATTTACCGTGGTCGGCAATGACGGCGGAAAAGATGGCGCAGTGGCCTGAAGATACGCTGTTTGTCGTCTACTGCGCCGGGCCGCATTGCAACGGGGCGGACAGAGCGGCGCTGAAGCTGGCGCAGCTGGGTTTACCGGTCAAAATTATGCTGGGCGGGATCACCGGCTGGGAAGATGAAAATTTCGCTTTTGCGACGGATGATTAACCCGAACATGAATAAATTTCATCTGTCATGAAATTTTCTCGTTTGCCGCCATGCCGTTGATATGACATCTTTTTGGACGTATAGCCATCCAGAAGTCTATAAGTTCAATTTATGAATTATCACTGTTGGCAATCAATTGCTGGCGGCAAAGGAGATAAACATGCAGCGACAACACGCCCCGTACCGTGCCGATGTGGTAGGCAGTTTTTTACGTCCCGACGCGATCAAACTGGCGCGCCAGAAATTCGCCAGCGGTGAGATCGATGCCGGTCAGCTGCGTGCGGTTGAAAACGACGCCATTCGCCACGTGGTCGAACAGCAATGCGCGTGCGGGCTGCATGTGGTCACCGACGGCGAGTTCCGCCGCGCCTGGTGGCATTTTGATTTCTTCGATGGTCTGGAAGGGGTTGAGCGTTACGATTCAAACCAGGGCATCCAGTTCAACGGCGTGCAGACCAAAGCGCACGGCGTGCGCGTCACCGGTAAACTGGGCTTCGGTAACCATCCTATGCTGGAAGATTTCCGCTATCTGAAAAGCATCAGCGGTAACGCCGAGCCTAAAATGACCATTCCAAGCCCGAGCGTGCTGCACTTCCGTGGCGGGCGTAAAGATATCGACGCCACGGTTTATCCGGATCTGGATGTCTATTTTGATGACCTGGCCACCACCTGGCGCGATGCGATCCAGGCATTTTACGCGGCGGGCTGTCGCTATCTGCAGCTGGATGACACGGTCTGGGCTTATCTGTGCTCCGACGATCAGCGTCGTCAAATTCGTGAGCGCGGTGATGATGCCGACCAACTGGCGCTCACCTATGCCCGCGTACTGAATAAAGCGCTGGAAGGGAAACCTGACGACCTGACCATTGGTTTGCACGTCTGTCGCGGCAACTTCCGTTCCACCTGGATTTCAGAAGGGGGCTATGAGCCGGTCGCCGAGGTGTTGTTTGGTACGGTGAACGTGGATGCCTTCTTCCTGGAGTATGACAACGACCGCAGCGGCGATTTTGCACCGTTACGTTTTGTGCGTCCGGGTAAACAGCAGGTGGTCCTGGGTCTCATCACCACTAAAAATGGCGAGCTGGAAAATCCGCAAGGGGTGAAAGCGCGGCTGGAAGAGGCGGCACAATTTGTGGCGAAAGATCAGATCTGCCTGAGCCCGCAGTGCGGCTTTGCCTCCACCGAGGAGGGCAATACCCTCAGCGAAACCCAGCAGTGGGATAAAGTCCGTCTGGTCACACAGATCGCAGATGAAGTCTGGTAATTAACCGCGCACAGCGTTGCACTTAAATAATGCAGCGCTGTGCCATTCTGAGTCGTTCTTCACCTGTCTCTGACCCGTTGCCACTGCGGAATTTCCTTTCATACTCCTGCTAACGCCCTAAAAAATCATATCTTTTACGTTCTGGCATCCTTTTTGCTCTGATGAATCCTGTCATTGACGTTTCGCTTTTTTCTGCGTCCACGCGGTAGAGGACGTATTCGCGCAGCTTTCTTTTCAGGAGTGAAAATATGCACCGTCGTACCTTAATCAAAGCTTTTGCACTCTCCACCACGATGGTGGCGATGGGGATGAGTTTTAGCGTACAGGCCGCTGACACGATCAAAATCGGGATCATGCACTCGCTGTCCGGCACCATGGCGATCTCGGAAACCCCGCTTAAAGACGTGGCGCTGATGACCATTGATGAGATCAATGCCAAAGGCGGCGTGCTGGGCAAAAAGCTGGAGCCGGTGGTGGTTGACCCCGCGTCTAACTGGCCGTTGTTTGCGGAAAAAGCCCGTCAGTTGTTAAGCCAGGATAAAGTGGCGGCAGTCTTTGGCTGCTGGACATCGGTCTCGCGGAAATCGGTCCTGCCAGTCTTTGAGGAGCTGAACGGCCTGCTGTTCTACCCGGTGCAGTATGAGGGCGAAGAGATGTCGCCAAACGTGTTTTACACCGGCGCGGCCCCCAATCAGCAGGCCATTCCTGCGGTGGAATATCTGATGGGGGAAGACGGCGGCAGCGCCAAACGCTTCTTCCTTCTCGGCACAGACTATGTTTACCCGCGAACCACCAACAAGATTTTACGTTCGTTCCTGCATTCAAAAGGTGTGCAGGATAAAGATATCGAAGAAGTCTACACCCCGTTCGGGCACAGCGATTACCAGACCATTGTGGCCAACATCAAGAAATTCTCCGCTGGCGGAAAAACGGCGGTCGTTTCGACCATCAACGGCGACTCCAACGTTCCATTCTATAAAGAGCTGGCCAACCAGGGCGTGAAAGCCACGGATGTGCCGGTCGTGGCCTTCTCGGTGGGCGAAGAGGAGTTACGCGGAATAGATACCAAACCGCTGGTGGGAAACCTCGCGGCGTGGAACTACTTTGAATCAGTCGATAACCCGACCAACCAGACCTTTGTCGCGTCGTATAAAGCCTGGGCCAAAGCGCATAAGCTGCCGAATGCCGATACCGTTGTGACGAACGATCCGATGGAAGCGACCTATGTCGGGATCCATATGTGGGCGCAGGCGGTTGAGAAGGCCGGAACCACCGATGTGGATAAAGTGCGGGCCGCCATGGCGGGTCAATCCTTCAAAGCGCCGTCGGGCTTTACGCTGACCATGGATGAAACCAATCACCATCTGCATAAACCGGTGATGATTGGCGAAATCGAAGGTGACGGTCAGTTTAACGTCGTCTGGCAGACCGATAAACCGGTTCGCGCCCAGCCGTGGAGTCCGTACATTCCGGGTAATGACAAAAAGCCTGAGCAACCGATGAAAACGGCCAGTAACTAACCTGATGTACGGAGAAAAGCCATGAACGCCATGCGCATAATTGTCGCAATTGTCTGGCTTGCCGGTCTGCTGCCAGGGATGGCGCAGGCGACGGATGCGGACAGCTTTGTCGCCGCCAGTCGCAGTCAGCAAACCGAATTGCTGGAACAGTGGGCCGTTGCGCCCGATCCTGTACGTCTGCCGCTGCTACAGGCGCTGCAAAAGGAGAATCTGTTTGCCGATGCGCAAAAACACGCGTTTACCCGCGTGAAGGGGGAAATGGTGAGCCTGGGGGACAGCCCCCGGCTCAACGGTGAAGCGAAGGCGGTACGTCTGACCAACCGCCTGCGCAATCTGGCTTCAACCGCACTGGCGACCCATCAGCTAATAAGTGACAACGTCACAATAAGAGGCGATGCCGCGCGGAAATTACAGCGCGATGCCACGCCTGCGATGCTCACTATGCTGCAGCAACGGCTGGCGGAAGAAAAAGAGGAGCAGGTGCGCGAGCCGCTGCAAGTGGCGCTGGCAAATCTGCAGCTGGTCAGCCCTCAGGCCGGGGTCCGTTTGCAGGCCGTTGAGTTGTTGGGCGACTCTTCCGATCCCGAAACGCAGGCTCGCCTGATGCCTTATACCCAAACGCAGACGGAACCGGATGCGCAGGTGCGACAGGCCGCAGAAAACAGCCTGCGTAAAATCCAGCATCGCCTGCTGATAAGCGATCTGTTGGGGCAGGCATTTATGGGGCTGTCGCTCGGTTCGGTCCTGCTGCTGGCGGCGCTCGGTCTGGCGATCACCTACGGCCTGCTGGGGGTGATCAACATGGCCCACGGCGAGATGCTGATGCTCGGGGCGTACTGCACCTGGATAGTCCAGCAGGCGATGGCCCAGTTCATGCCGCAGTGGCTGGCGTTTTATCCGGTTGTGGCGCTGCCGGTGGCGTTTCTGCTGACCGCCGCCACCGGTATGGTGCTGGAACGCACGGTGATCCGTCATCTGTATGGCCGTCCGCTGGAGACCCTGCTGGCTACCTGGGGCATCAGTCTGATGATCATCCAGCTGGTGCGCATGATGTTTGGCGCGCAAAACCTGGAGGTGGCTAACCCGGCGTGGCTGTCGGGCGGGGTACAGGTTTATGCCAACCTGATCCTGCCGTGGAACCGCATTGTGGTGCTGGGATTTGTGCTGCTGGTACTGTTCTTTACCTGGCTTATCCTCAACAAAACCCGACTGGGCCTGAACGTGCGCGCGGTGACGCAAAACCGCAGCATGGCCGCCTGCTGCGGTGTGCCGACCGGGCGCGTCGACATGTTGGCTTTTGGGCTGGGCTCGGGAATTGCGGGGTTGGGCGGCGTGGCGCTGTCGCAGCTCGGTAACGTCGGGCCGGAACTGGGACAGGGCTACATCATTGACTCTTTCCTGGTGGTGGTGCTGGGCGGAGTCGGTCAGCTGGCAGGCAGCGTCGCCGCCGCCTTTGGACTGGGCATTTTCAACAAAATTCTTGAACCACAGATGGGCGCGGTGCTGGGCAAAATACTGATTCTGATAGCGATAATTCTGTTTATTCAGAAACGTCCTCAGGGGCTGTTCGCGTTGAAAGGGAGGGTAACAGACTGATGAGCCAGCCATTGACCTTAACGCTGGCGCGTAAAGCGCCGCGCACGACGCAGCTGTTCATCAGCCTGATCCTCACGATCCTGCTGGTGCTGCCGTTCCTGGCGCTGCTGCCCGCCAGCCATCCGCTGGCGCTCTCCACCTGGATGCTGACGCTGATCGGCAAAATTCTCTGCTATGCGATTGTCGCTGTCGCACTCGATCTGGTGTGGGGCTATGCGGGGATGCTGTCGCTGGGTCACGGGATTTTCTTTGCGCTGGGGGGCTACGCAATGGGGATGTACCTGATGCGTCAGGCCTCGGGTGAAGGGCTACCGGCGTTTATGTCGTTTCTCTCGTGGAGCGAGCTGCCGTGGTTCTGGTGGGGCACGCAGCACTTCGCCTGGGCGCTGGTGTTGATTGTGATGATCCCCGGCCTGCTGGCGCTGGTCTTCGGCTGGTTCGCGTTCCGCTCGAAAATCAAAGGAGTCTATTTTTCTATTATGACCCAGGCCTTGACCTATGCGGGAATGCTGCTGTTCTTTCGCAATGAAACCGGCTTCGGCGGCAATAACGGATTTACCGGCTTTACCACGCTGCTGGGTTTTTCGGTCACGGCGACCTCAACGCGCATCGGGCTGTTTCTGGCAACGGTGGCGGTGCTGGCGGCATCGCTTGCCGTCGGATTTGCGCTGGCAAAGAGCAAATTTGGCCGCATTCTGACGGCTGTACGCGACGCCGAAAACCGGCTGACGTTTTGTGGCTACGATCCGCGCGGCTTCAAACTGCTGGTCTGGACGCTTTCCGCGGTGATGTGCGGGCTGGCGGGCGCACTGTATGTCCCGCAGGTGGGGATTATCAACCCCGGCGAAATGTCGCCCACCAACTCCATCGAAGCGGCGATCTGGGTGGCATTAGGCGGACGCGGAACGCTCGTCGGGCCGGTGATAGGCGCGGCGCTGGTCAACGGCGCGAAAAGCTATTTCACCGTCGCCATGCCGGAATACTGGCAGCTGTTTTTAGGGGCGATGTTTATCGCCGTTACGCTGTTTTTACCGCGCGGCGTGTACGGGCTTTTTCGTAAGGGAGAGAAATAATGCAGCCAGCAGAAGGCCTTTTTACCCGCCAGCTACCCGGAGACCGCTTTCGGGAACAGACCGATCCCGTTCTTCAGCTTGAGGCGATCAACGTCAATTTTGACGGTTTTCAGGCGCTCACCGATCTGTCGCTGAATATCGGCGTCGGAGAGTTACGCTGTGTGATTGGTCCAAACGGGGCCGGAAAAACCACGCTGATGGACGTGATCACCGGTAAAACGCGGCCGCAAAGTGGCCGGGCGATTTACGATCAGTCCATTGATTTGACCGGTCTGGATCCGGCCGCGATTGCGCGTCAGGGGATCGGTCGCAAGTTCCAGAAACCCACGGTGTTTGAAGCGCTGACGGTATGGGAAAACCTGGAGCTGGCGATGAAAGGCGATAAATCAGTGTGGGCGAGTTTGCGCGCCCGGCTGACCTCTGAGCAGGGGGATCGCATCAACGAGATGTTATCGCTGCTGCGCCTGAGCGCCGAGCGTGATCGGCGCGCCGGCATGCTTTCTCACGGGCAGAAACAGTTTCTGGAAATCGGCATGCTGTTGGTGCAGGAGCCACATTTACTGTTGCTCGATGAGCCTGCCGCCGGGATGACGGACGCCGAGACCGAGTATTCCGCAGAGCTTTTTCGCACTCTGGCGGGAAAACACTCTCTGATGGTGGTCGAGCACGATATGGGGTTTGTCGAAACCATTGCCGATCACGTCACGGTTCTGCACCAGGGGCGCGTGCTGGCAGAGGGATCGCTGCGGGAAGTGCAGGCGAATGAGCAGGTTATCGACGTTTATCTGGGACGCTAAGGAGCCTTGATGCTACAGGTTAACGAACTGAATCAGTATTACGGCGGCAGCCATATTTTGCGCGGCGTGAGCTTTGATGCGCCAGGCGGTGAGGTCACCTGTTTACTGGGGCGTAACGGCGTGGGTAAAACGACGTTACTGAAATGCCTGATGGGGCTGATCCCGGCGCGCAGCGGCGAGATAGTCTGGCAGGGAAAAAAGATCACCCACGCAAAGCCGCATCACCGCGTGCAGTCCGGCGTGGCTTATGTGCCGCAGGGGCGCGAGATTTTTCCGCGTTTAACGGTTGAAGAAAATCTGCTGCTCGGCCTGTCGCGCTTTCCGGCCCGGGAGGCGAAAAGCGTGCCGGACGATATCTGGCAACTGTTCCCGGTACTGAAAGAGATGAAGCACCGGCGCGGAGGCGATCTCTCCGGGGGGCAACAGCAGCAGCTGGCAATAGGCCGCGCGCTGGCGAGTCGCCCGCAGCTGTTGATCCTCGATGAACCGACGGAAGGGATTCAGCCTTCGGTGATTAAAGAGATCGGAGTGGTCATCCGTCAGCTTGCCAGTCGCGGAGATATGGCGATTTTACTGGTGGAGCAATTCTACGATTTTGCCGCCGAACTGGCGGATAACTATCTGCTGATGTCGCGTGGCAGCATTATTCAGCGCGGGCGCGGAGAGCATATGGAGCAAGAGGGGGTTCGCGCGCTGGTGGCCATTTAATGGCGATCGAAGCGGTTGTTTTCCGATATGTTATATTATAACATCCTCACTTTCTTAAACGGAGTGAGGATTTTATTTTGGCTGCACATAGTGGAAAATTTGCAATGACTCTGGGAATGCTGCTGATTAGCGGTCAACTGTTCGCCCACTCGCACGGCCATCAGATGACCGAGGCTGAAGAGAAAGCGGCGAACGGGGTTTTTGCAGATAAAGATGTGAAAGATCGTCAACTTTCCGACTGGGATGGCATCTGGCAGTCTGTTTATCCTTTCCTGGTGGATGGCTCGCTGGACCCGGTATTTAAACAGAAAGCGCAAAAGGATCCCGCCAAATCGTTCGATGAGGTCAAGGCGTACTACCGCAAAGGGTACGAGACCACTGTCGATACCATCGCCATTGAAAATAACGTGATGGAATTCCGCTCCGGTAAAACGGTGGCGAGCTGCCGCTATGATTACAGCGGCTATCAGATCCTGACCTATGCTTCCGGTAAAAAAGGCGTGCGTTATCTGTTTGAGTGTAAAGATACCGGCTCTAAAGCCCCGAAATTTGTCCAGTTCAGCGATCACACCATCGCCCCGCGCCAGTCAGCGCATTTCCACATTTTTATGGGCAATACGTCGCATGAAGCCTTGCTGAAAGAGATGGATAACTGGCCGACCTATTATCCTAATGAGATGTATAAAGCGCAGGTCGTGGACGAGATGCTTCACCACTAAAAGCAAAAAGGCGAGAATCTCTCGCCTTTTCTTTTATGCGGTTTTCGCAGCCTGTGGCCACGATTTTACGCTCATTCCGCGCAAGATCATGAGCCAGGCAATCACAATCGCCGCCATCATAATGGCAAACAGCGACCAGTGCGGCAGATGGGTCAGAATGATGCCGGTGATCATCGGGTTAGCGGCCGCGCCCAGCCATCCCAGCGCCTGCGCGGAGAAATAGCTCGCTTTCATCCCCGGCGGGGCGATGTTATCAATCAACATATATTCGCCTGGCGCATATATTATCTCTCCGATGGTGAACACCGCCGACGCGATTCCCCAGTAAACCAGGTTGCTGCCCGAGAACATAAACCCACCCAGACCCAGCAGGAAGAAGAGCGTTCCCAGCGCCATGAGCGGGCGAATATTGCTGGCGGAGATTTTACGGCCAATGAAATACTGCAGCGACACCACCACGGCGGCGTTGACCGGGAGCACGACCGCCACCACTTTTTGCGCAAAGTCGCTGTCGTAATCCGCAGCCAACACATACTGAGAAATACAGCTGGCGAACGAACCGCCCACGTAGGAGGCCAGTAATCCGGAAAGCGTGTACCAGAACAGCGCCCGGTCGCGCAGCAGCACCGAGGGCTGCCACGGAACAGTGACGTTGTCACTGTCTGCCGCAATACTCTTTTGCACGTACACCTGGATAAAAACCAGCGGCAGCGCGGCGCAGAAGGCTGCCAGCCAGAACGGCAGTTGCAGGCTGTACATCACCAGCAGCGTGCCAATGGGCGGGCCCACCGTCCAGCCGATATTCAGAAAACTGTAGTTGAGTGAGAAGACCCGCGCTTTTTCTCCCGGCGTCAGCACATCGGCGAACCAGGCCTTCAGCACGGTGGAGAACACGGAGTACGCGCAGTTGATCAGGGCAAAAAACAGTACCACCAGGGTGACATTATCCACCAGCGGGATGGCCACAAAACCGGCGATAAAGGCCAAAATCGAAATCAGCATATAGCGTTTTTTGTCGAATTTATCCGCGAGAATGCCAAATCCCATGCTGAAAACCACGCCAATGGTTAGCGCCACCGTCAGGGCGTAGCCGATATTCTCGACGCTCATGTTATAAACACGGGTGAGATAAATGGTCATAAACGGTAATGTTGCGCCACGACCGATGGTTAATAACAATGACGACGCCAGCAGCGCTGCGGTGGAGCGCCTGAGAGATGATTTCATGTTCCTGCCCGACAAATGCTTATGCTTTTTTTGTTGTGTCTTATCAGGAGTATCACGACATAAGTGGCTTGTATAGCACCTAATTTATCCGTAAGTGCTTCGCCTGACTGCCATTATTAATGATCTTTTCCTCCGCTGTTTTTTTCGTTACCTTGAATTGGTTTACATAAATTTAATAATCGGGGCTGAGTATGACGCGTAAAGACGGGCTACTGGCGTTGCTGGTGGTCGTGGTATGGGGACTCAATTTTGTGGTCATCAAGGTGGGTTTGCATAACATGCCGCCGCTGATGCTGGCCGGTTTACGTTTTTTACTGGTGGCTTTCCCGGCGCTGTTTTTTGTTGCCCGTCCCAAAATCCCGTTCCGTCTGCTGCTCGGCTACGGTCTGACGATTAGCTTCGGTCAGTTCGCCTTTCTGTTTTGCGCCATTAAGTTCGGGATGCCGGCCGGTCTGGCGTCGCTGGTGTTACAGGCGCAGGCCTTCTTCACCATCATTCTTGGCGCGTTTGTCTTTGGCGAACGCCTGCAGGGCAAGCAGCTGGCGGGAATGACGCTGGCGGTATTTGGCGTGCTGGTGCTCGCCGAAGCCAGTCTGAACGGACAACATGTGGCCTTGCTGGGCTTTATGCTGACCCTGGCGGCAGGCCTGAGCTGGGCGTGTGGCAATATTTTCAATAAGTTGATCATGCAGCATGAGACCCGTCCGCCGGTGATGTCGCTGGTGGTCTGGAGTGCGTTGATCCCGGTCATCCCGTTTATGGTGGCGTCTCTGCTGTTCGACGGTCCGGCGCTGATGCTCAAAAGCCTGGTGGAGATCGATCTGACCACCATTCTGTCGCTGGTGTATCTGGCGTTTGTTGCCACCATCGTGGGTTATGGCATCTGGGGCACGCTGCTTGGGCGCTACGAGACGTGGCGGGTGGCGCCATTATCCCTGCTGGTTCCGGTGGTAGGCCTGGCCAGTGCGGCAATATTGCTGGATGAAAAACTGACGGTATTACAGCTGCTGGGCGCCGTGCTGATTATGGCGGGGCTGTACATTAATGTGTTTGGCTTGCGTTTGCGCCGGGCGGCGCGAGTCAGGGGATGAAAAAAGCCCCGCCAACGCGGGGCAAAAACGAATCAGAGGTCGTGCTGATTGTAATAGGGCACGCCTAATTCGTCGGATTTATCGCTACCCGCACCCATATGATTGAAATCAAAAGGCGACTGTTCGTGTGCGGTAGACACAACTATCGCGTTGCGACCGTTTTGCTGCGTAGCGTGGGTGGTTTGCTCCGCAAAAGTCTGGCCGGAGACCAGCACCAGCAAGGTGAGGGCGGCGGAGGCGGTAAATTTCATGATTTCCTCGGTTACGTCTTATTACAGGCGATTAGCAGTTACAGTGTGTGAGTGGATGCAGATATCGGGATTCGCCGGGCATACTGGTGATCCGGTATTTATGCGGCGGCACGTCGAAATAGTTCTTAAACGTGCGGGTCAGGGTCTGTTGCGATTCAAACCCATAACGCTCTGCCAGATACAGGATCGGCTCGTTACTCTCTTTCAGCTTCTGCGCAATTTCCGTCAGCTTGCGGCTGCGAATGTATTGCCCTAATGAATGACCGGTCTCTTTTTTAAACATCCGTTGCAGGTGCCATTTTGAGTAACCTGAACGCTCAGACACTTTCTCAAGTGAGAGCGGCGATTCCAGGTTATCTTCGATCCAGTCCAAAATGCTATGAATAGTGATGGCGTCATTATTGCGTCTGGACATCGTCAATACCTCTTTCTGTTTACGGCAGGATTTTCTTAAGCAAATGCTCAAGAGTGACCACTTCATCCGCCGATAAGTTTTTTGTTAATTCCTGATGCAGGGTTTGTCCTACTAACTCATGACATTGTTCGCACATCGCCGCGCCTTCGCTGGTGAGCTGCACCAGAACGCCGCGTTTGTCATTGGGGTTAGGTCGTCTTTCAATCCATCCTTTGCAGACAAGACGATCGAGCATGCGCGTGAGCGCGCCAAGATCGACAGAGAGCACCTTTTTTAACTCAACCGGTGTGATACACACCTGGCAGCGAATGGAACACAGCACTTTGAACTGGGTCGCAGTGATGTCCATCGGGGACAGATAGTCGTTGAGCAGGCGATCTTTTTTCTGGTTCACCATATGAATAAGACGGCCCAGTGGAATAATTTCGTTAAAGAGATCACTGGTGCTTTTCACAATGGTTGCCCTGGCAAGTAGTTTAATCACGGCAGATATTATTGCTCAGGCAAGTATAAGTCAATCGAATGTAAGCACCGATGCCACGATTTGCTAAAACGTTTCATGCACTTTTTTTGAGGTCTTTTAAATCATAAACATAACGCCTGGTTATCGTCCGCCAGCTGAAAATCCTGCTTACGTTGTCAGCGTGGCTCACCCTGGCCATTTCACCGTATACTAGGAGGGTTAATTATGGATAAGGACGACAACTGGCTATGATGGAATTATTTCAGGCAATTGGTCTTGGTTTGGTGGTGTTACTGCCGCTGGCAAACCCGTTAACCACCGTGGCGTTGTTTTTAGGCCTCGCGGGTAACATGAACAGCGCCGAACGTAATCGCCAGTCGCTGATGGCCTCGGTGTACGTTTTTGTCATCATGATGGTGGCGTATTACGCCGGTCAGGTGGTGATGAATACGTTCGGGATTTCGATTCCAGGGTTGCGTATTGCAGGGGGATTGATCGTCGCCTTTATCGGTTTCCGTATGCTTTTCCCGGCGCAAAAAGCGCATGAGTCTCCGGAAGCCCGGAGTAAATCAGAAGAGATGGAGTCTGAGCCTTCCGCCAATATCGCGTTTGTCCCTCTCGCGATGCCGAGCACGGCGGGGCCGGGGACGATAGCGATGATCATCAGCTCCGCTTCAACGGTGCGCGATGGTTCGACGTTCTCGGCCTGGGTGGTGATGGTCGCGCCGCCGCTCATCTTTGCGCTGATTGGCCTCATTTTGTGGGCCAGTTTGCGCAGCTCCGGCGCCATTATGCGTTGGGTGGGCAAAGGCGGTATTGAAGCCATCTCCCGTCTGATGGGTTTTTTACTGGTCTGTATGGGTGTGCAGTTTATTATCAACGGCGTGCTGGAAATTATTAAGACCTACCATTAACAGAGAGGGTGGCCTGAGCCACCCTTTTTTCTCTCTGCGATCTATCCGCGATGCGGTTGTTCTTCCAGTGCGACAGGCCATTTGCGGAAGATCAGAATCGACCAGACAAAAGCCGCCAGCGCCGGAATGGCCCCGAGATAGCCAATCGACGACATCGAAATATGCAGGCTGATCTGATTTCCCAGCAGCGCCCCTGCGCCAATCCCCATATTGAAAATTCCGGAAAAGAGCGACATCGCCACGTCGGTGGCATCCGGTGCCAGCGCCAGCACTTTGACCTGCATACCGAGGCCAATAATCATCATCGCGATACCCCAGAAAATACTCAGCACCGCCAGACCCGATTCACTGTCTGCCGCAGGCATAAGCAATAGCAGGCACAGCAGCAGTACGCCAATTGCACCGCTGACCAACAGAGAGGCATGTTGATTGCCCAGTTTGCCGAACAGCACGCTGCCAATAATGCCCGCGCCCCCCAGCAGCAACAGCAATACCGTCGCGAAGTTGGCGCTAAACCCGGCCACCACCTGCACAAACGGTTCAATGTAGCTGTACGCCGTGTAATGGGCGGTTACGACGACTACCGTCAGCAGATAGATGCTCATCAGTGCCGGACGGCGGAACAGCAGCGGCAGGCTTTTGAGTGATCCGGAGTGTTCACTCGGTAATTTAGGCAAGAGCTTCACCAGACACAGCAGGGTGATTAATGCCCCCATGCCGATGGCGAAGAAGGTGGTCCGCCAGCCAAAATATTGCCCCACGATGCGGCCAATCGGCAGGCCCAGTACCATCGCCAGCGCTGTACCGGTCGCCAACAGGCTTAACGCCTGAGCGCGTTTTCCCGGCGGAGCCAGACGAATGGCCAGCGAAGCGGTGATCGACCAGAAAATAGCATGCGCAAACGCAATACCAATGCGGCTTATCACCAGCACGGTAAAATTCCACGCCAGGAACGAGAGCACATGGCTGGCGATGAACAACACAAACAGCCCGATCAGCAGCTTGCGCCGCTCCATCTGGCTGGTGAGCAGCATAAAGGGCAGGGACATTAATGCCACTACCCAGGCGTAGATAGTCAGCATGATGCCGACCTGCGCAGTCTCCATCTGGAAACTTTGCGCGATATCGGACAGCAGGCCGACGGGAACAAATTCGGTGGTATTGAAAATAAACGCAGCAATGGCAAGCGTGACCACACGTAGCCACGCGACCTTGCGGGAAACTGTGTTCGAAGGCATAGAGTTAACTGGGGTTCGTTGCTTAAAAGATGAGACAGCGATCTTAAAGCTTTAACTGTCTAAAATACAATCATTATGTGATATGGATCGCAAAAAATACCTGACGCCAGTGGTAGCGAAAGGCGCTGTTTTCCTCGACTATATGGAACAGATCAATAAAAACAGGCGGCAGGACAATGCAGGAAAATGATTTTTATCTGGTGGATGCGTTTAGCGATAAAGCTTTTGGCGGCAATGCGGCGGCGGTTTGCCCGCTGGACGCGTGGCTCCCGGACGAAACATTGCTCAGTATGGCGAAACAGCACAATCAATCAGAAACGGCGTTTTTTGTCCGCCGCGATAACGAGATAGCGTTGCGGTGGTTCACCACCCAAAAGGAAGTCAATCTTTGCGGCCACGCGACCCTTGCCGCCGCGTATGTACTGTTCAACGAGCTGGATTATCCTGACACACGTTTGCATTTTGAAACCGCCTCGGGCCGCCTCATCGTGACTCGTCAGGGCGAGTGGCTGACGCTGGATTTCCCGGCGTGCCTCACTGAGCAACAGATACCTCCCGCCCGGATGATGTCGGCGCTCGGGATCGACCGCTATGTCGAAGCCCGCAAAGGCCGCGCCTGGGTCCTGGTGCTGGAGAACCGTCAGCAGGTTGAAGCGGTGACACCCGCTATCTCTGCCATGATCCCCGGCGAGCATAAAGTCTGTGTTACCGCGCGCGGGGAAGGCGAATACGATTTTGTCAGCCGGTTCTTTTCGCCTGGCGAGGCCGTCTGGGAGGATCCTGTGACGGGATCGGCGCATACCATGCTCATCCCATACTGGAGCGATAAGTTGGGTAAAACGACGATGTTAGCCCGCCAGGTTTCCGCCAGAGGGGGCGATATTCGCTGCGAGCTGAAAGGGGATCGCGTACTGATGAGCGGACAAGCAACGCTCTATCTGAAAGGCACGCTCTTTTTGCGCTAATGTCGAATCCGCATAAACAGGCGGCGGTAAGATGCAGGGATGGATTTTATCGGCTGAAGTAACGCTGTTTTCTTGCTGCGCGTGTCGTTATTTGCTCGTGTTTAAACATGCCCGCAGTGCGGGCATTTGCATTTCAGGGCTATCGCTGGCAGCGATAAGATAAAAGTATGAGTATCTGAACGGCAGGCGCAGCTATGTTGATAACAAACAACAAAAGGAGCCTGCCATGTATTCCATTACCTCTGAATCCGCTTCTCACCCCGACATCCTGGCGCTGATTGCCGCGCTGGATCGTTATCAATCGGAGCTTTATCCGGCCGAAAGCAACCATCTGCTCGACCTGACCCAGCTTAGTGCGGGCTCGCTGCTTATGATGGTCATTCGTGACAATCAGCTCAATGCGGTGGGTTGCGGTGCGATTGTGTTGAACGGTGACGGCAGCGGCGAGATGAAACGGGTTTACATCGACCCGACACATCGCGGGCAGCGGCTGGGTGAAAAGCTGCTGGCTGCGCTGGAAGATGAAGCTCAGAATCGTCACTGCCACACGCTGCGTCTGGAAACGGGAATTAAGCAGCATGCGGCGATCCAGCTTTACGAGCGTTGCGGCTACCAGACCCGCGCGGCCTTTGCCCCCTATAGCGACGATCCGCTGAGCCTGTTTATGGAGAAGGTGCTGGTGGCTGATGTTCGTTTAGCAGTGCTATAAACGCCTCCAGCTGGCGGGTCATTGCCCCGCGCCGCCACACCAGGAAAGTGGTCAGCCAACGCCAGTTTTCCGCCAGCGGCCAGGCCTCAACCTGATGATGCCCGGGCATGCTTTCGAGCATAGAGCGGGGCATCAGCGCAATGCCCGCACCGGCGATCACGCAGGCGAGCATTCCGTGATACGACTCCATTTCATGAATACGGCCCGGGGTCGAGCGATTGGCGTGGAACCAGCTTTCGAGGTGTCGCCGGTAGGAGCAGTTTGCCCTGAAGGCATACACATCGCGCCCGCTTACCTGCGTAGCGCAGGTGACTTTCTCGTGTCCGGCGGCGGTCACCAGCATCATCTCTTCCTGATAGACCGGCATACCTTCAAGCTCCGGGTGCGAGAGCGGCCCATCGACAAACGCAGCGCTAAGCGTTCCCTCCAGCACGCCGTCGATCATCGTCCCGGAAGGGCCAGTCGAAAGGGCAAACTGAATACGCGGATAGCGCTGATTATACTCCGCCAGCGATTCCGGAATGCGCACGGCCGCTGTACTCTCCAGCGCGCCGAGCGCGAACAGTCCCTGCGGTTCATCGCCGGCCACCACCCTGCGAGCCTCTTCCACCAGCGAGAGGATCTGTTTGCTGTAGCGCAAGAAGTTATGCCCGGCAGGTGAGAGACGCAGGCGCTGATTTTCACGGATGAACAGCTCGACGCCCAGATCGGCCTCCAGCTGACGAATACGGGTGGTCAGATTCGACGGCACGCGGTGCACTTTCTGCGCCGCCTGGGTAATGCTTCCCGTCATGGCAACGGCGTTAAACATCTCAAGCTGAGTTAAATCCATAGCATTCTCGATTCGTGAATAAGTTGGTTAATATTATTCATTTTTAAGAAATAGCAGAGTTCGCCACAATGAATCAACTTTTATCATGTGGAGAACGCCATGACTTATTCACCTGCTACTCATGCCATGTCGGTTAATCCGGCGAACGGCGAAACCCTTTCGGCCTGGCCGTGGGCAACATCAAACGACGTGGAACAGGCGCTGGCGTTAGCCGACGCTGGTTTTCGTCAGTGGCGCAATGAAACGGTCGCTGACCGGGCGCAGAAACTCCGCGCACTGGGTGTCGCCCTGCGTGCTCGCGCTGAAGAGATGGCGCAAATGATCTCCCGCGAGATGGGCAAACCGATTTTGCAGGCCCGGGCGGAAGTCACCAAATCCGCGGCGCTGTGCGACTGGTACGCCGAACAGGGGCCCGCGATGCTTAACGCCGAGCCGACGCTGGTTGAAAACCAAAAAGCGGTCATTGAATATCGTCCGCTGGGGGCCATTCTGGCGGTGATGCCGTGGAATTTCCCGCTGTGGCAAGTGCTGCGCGGTGCAGTGCCCATCCTGCTGGCCGGGAATAGCTATCTGCTAAAACATGCGCCAAACGTGCTCGGCTCTACGGCGCTCATCGGGGAGATCTTCGATGACGCCGGTTTCCCGCCGGGGGTCTTTGGCTGGGTAAATGCCACCAATGAGGGGGTAAGCCAGGCGATTAATGACCGTCGTATTGCCGCCATTACCGTGACGGGCAGCGTGCGCGCCGGGGCGGCAATTGGCGCTCAGGCCGCCGCCGCGCTGAAAAAATGCGTACTGGAGCTGGGCGGTTCCGATCCGTTTATCGTCCTGAACGATGCGGATCTGGATCTGGCAGTGAAGGCCGCCGTCAGCGGACGCTACCAGAATACCGGACAAGTCTGTGCCGCCGCCAAACGTTTTATCGTGGAAGAGGGCATTGCGGCACGGTTTACCGAGCGCTTTGTGGCGGCAGCGGCGG
Source organism: Lelliottia sp. CFBP8978 (assembly GCF_034046055.2). Lineage (NCBI taxonomy): Bacteria > Pseudomonadati > Pseudomonadota > Gammaproteobacteria > Enterobacterales > Enterobacteriaceae > Lelliottia > Lelliottia sp. CFBP8978. The sequence goes on from NZ_CM188253.1 coordinate 2,136,814, forward strand.
CTCTGAAAATGGGCGCGCCCGGCGAGGAAGCGCATTATCTCGGGCCGATGGCGCGGTTTGATTTACGCGATGAACTGCATCAGCAGGTTCAGGATACGCTGGCAGAAGGCGCAACCTTGCTGCTGGGCGGAGAGAAGCTGGCGGGTGAGGGCAATTACTACCCGGCAACCGTGCTCGGCAATGTGACGCCGGAGATGACGGCGTTTCGTCAGGAGCTGTTTGGCCCGGTGGCGACTCTCACCATTGCGCAGGATGCGGATCACGCGCTGGCGCTGGCTAACGACAGCGATTTTGGCTTATCGGCAACCGTCTTTACGGCTGATCAACAGCGGGCGGATGCGTTTGCGCGTCAGCTGGAGTGCGGTGGGGTGTTTATCAATGGCTTCAGCGCCAGCGATGCCCGCGTGGCCTTTGGCGGCGTGAAAAAAAGCGGCTTTGGTCGTGAACTGTCCCACTTTGGTTTGCATGAGTTCTGCAATATTCAGACGGTATGGAAAGACCGCGTATAGCGTCAGTCTGCCGCCACAACAGAGGCCTTCGCACTGAAGGCCTCTGTCATTTTTCCGTCATGGTTCTGTCATTTACGTTTCGTAGACTCGCACGCGTCTAACGTATTGTTACAGAAGAATATTATGAACCTAACGCAAATTTTCCGCCGCATTGGTCAGCGCCAGTTTGGTCTGCTGGCCGGCATTTTTTGTATTATTGCGCTCTTTTCCGCCCTGCAACTCACCTCGTCGATTTTGCTCTCCTCATCGCTACGCGATGCGCAACGTAATGAACAACATAATCAGCTGGCGCAACAGCAGCAGAGCAAGCTGGATCTGGCGCGCGTCTCCCTGCTGGCGGCGAGCGATTTGCTTAATCGTTCGGGCGTCTATTTTATGCAGGATAAAGAGACCGGCTCAGAAGGGAGCTGGCACAGTCTGATGGATGAAGCGCAAAAGGCGCTCAGTGCCTCGCGGCAGGCGTGGAAGGGCTGGCTGGCGCTTAAACCACCGAAAGACGAAGCGCTGGTCAATAGCTATCAGCTGTTCTTTGGCGCGATCAGCGAACAGGCGGAAGGGCTGGTCAAAACGAATTCTATTGACGCCTTTTTTGCTGTGCCCGCCCAGGCGTTTCAAACGGACTTTAACGATAATTATGCCCGCTGGCAGCAGATCAGCGAACAGCAGGCTAACGAAGGGCGACAGTCGCTGATGGCGCGCTTGTCCGGACTCCAGTCGCTGTTTCTGCTCGCGCCCGTGGTGTTGCTGCTGATTGCCGTGGCGGTGTGGTTTGGCATGTCGCGCTGGGTGATCACCCCGCTGCGTCGGCTGATTGCTCATATCGATCGGCTCGCGGCAGGCGATCTCTCCGCAATGCCGCCCGGGGTCACCTGCTTTAACCGTGAAATCGGGCAGCTGAGCGTCAGTATTAGCACAATGCAACGTGGACTGCAGAAGCTGGTGACTCAGGTCAGCGAGGCCACAAGCTCGATGGTAGAGAACATCGGTTCGCTGGCGGAGGGGAATCAGAAGCTCTATCAGCAGTCAGCGCGACAGACTCAGGAGCTGAGTGACGTGACCGCGCATATCGCCACGCTGGAAACGCATGTCGAAGGCAACACCGGTTATGCAAAGCTTGCCAGCTCGCGTGCCGACGAAGCGCGTCAGACGGCAGCGGGGGGCGATATGATGATGTCCACCGTCAATGCTTCGATGCAGGCGATAGTGGAGCGCGCCTCGGAGATGCGCGGCATTGTCGCGATGATCGATAGCGTGGCATTTCAGACCAATATTCTGGCGCTCAACGCCGCCATCGAGGCCGCGCATGCCGGTAACCAGGGGCGCGGTTTTGCGGTGGTGGCCCGTGAGGTGGGCCTGCTGGCAAGAAAGAGTAGCCATTCGACGCAGACCATCCAGCAGTTGATCAATCACTCTTTACAGGGGATCGAGGACGGCTCAAAAGCGGTAAACCGGCTGGAGCATAATTTGCAGCAGGTCACCGGGCTGGTGGCCAATCTGAGCGGCCTGCTGGATGACATTTCTGCCGCCACCCTGAACCAGGGAGAGAGCATCAGCCAGATGACCCGCCAGCTTCAGGCGCTGAATCAGGTGGCCAGACAGACTGACGAACTGGTGACAACGGCCTCGGAAGCGTCCAGCCGCTTGCATGATAAGTCCTGTCTGCTGATGCATGCGGTCTCGCGTTTTCGTCTTCCTGCCTGACGTGACACATCAGCCTCTGTTATACTCGCAGGCCATTTTTGGCCTGTGGGCAAGGAGCAACGTGTGGCTGCGGTCATTGATAATAAGATGCTGGACGATATTCTGGCGCAGGTTCGCCCGTTACTGGGGCAGGGAAAGGTTGCTGATTATATTCCGGCGCTGGCATCCGTCAGCGGCAACAAGCTGGGTATCGCCATTTGTACCGTTGATGGTCAGCTATGGCAGGCCGGAGATGCCACCGAGCGCTTTTCTATTCAGTCGATCTCTAAAGTATTAAGCCTGATCGTGGCGATGCGTCATTATGAGGAAGAGGAGATCTGGCAGCGAGTGGGTAAGGATCCGTCCGGCCAGCCGTTTAACTCTTTGCTTCAGCTTGAAATCGAACAGGGCAAACCGCGTAATCCGTTTATCAATGCCGGCGCGCTGGTGGTGTGCGATATGCTGCAAAGCCGACTTAGCGCACCGCGTCAGCGAATGCTGGAAATTGTTCGCCACCTCAGCGGAGTTTCGGATCTGAGTTACGACGCGAACGTGGCCCGTTCCGAATTTGAGCACTCTGCCCGTAATGCCGCCATCGCCTGGCTGATGAAATCCTTCGGCAATTTCCATAATGACGTGGCCACCGTGCTGCAAAATTATTTCCACTACTGCGCGCTGAAAATGAGCTGCGTCGAACTGGCCCGCACGTTTCTGTTTCTCGCCGATAAAGGGTTCGCTTCGCACCATTCGCAGGTGGTGGTGACGCCAATGCAGGCCCGACAGGTGAATGCCCTGATGGCGACCAGCGGAATGTATCAGAACGCCGGTGAGTTTGCCTGGCGCGTGGGATTGCCCGCCAAATCCGGGGTCGGCGGCGGTGTGGTGGCGATCGTTCCGCACGAGATGGCGATTGCGGTCTGGAGTCCTGAGCTGGATGAGGCCGGAAACTCGCTGGCGGGTGTGGCTGTGCTTGAACAACTTACGCAGCGTTTAGGACGCTCAGTCTACTGATGAATCAGCTCGATCCCCTGTTTGCGCGCCTGTCGCGTTCGACCTTTCGCTCCCGGTTTCGTCTGGGAGCTAAAGAGCAGCAATATTGCCGGGATAAAGGGGCGGACACCATCGACCAGCACGCCGCCGATTTTATCGCCCGACGACTCGCGCCCGCTTTTCCGGTTAACGACGGAAAGCAGACGCCCATGCGCGGGCATCCGGTGTTTATCGCCCAACATGCCACGGCAACCTGTTGTCGGGGATGCCTGGCGAAGTGGCATCATATCCCCCAGGGCGAGGCGTTAACCGCAGAGCAACAGCACTACATTGTGGCGGTCATTCACCACTGGCTGGTTCTGCAAATGAACCCCAAAGCTTGATGGGTTATATCTGGCGCACGGGTATGTCAGAGATCCGTGCTACTCTTTTATTATTCCGGCTGATGACCGCGAAATAATTGCGTTAAGCGATTATATGGATTGAGATTTAATGCGATCTGCTTTGACCACTTTCAAACCTTTTCTACCCGTCGCCCCTCTGCGAAATGCAGTCGGTATTTTTGTCCTCACCACTCTGTTTTATTTTATTGGTGCGGAAATGCGGCTGGTGGAAGCGTTATCCCTTTTTTGGCCGCTGAACGGGGTGATGGCGGGGGTATTTGCCCGTTACGCCCATCTTAACCGTCTGCGCTATTATGCGGTGTCGTATGTCGCCATGCTGATGTATGACGCGGTGACCACCACCTGGGGCATCGCCTCGCTGGTGATCAATTTCTCGAATATGGTCTTTATTGTCACGGTGGCCTTACTGGTGACACGGGACCGACGTAAGGGCCGCTTAATTCCGGATCCGATTAACGCGTTACGCCTGTTTAATTATTGTCTGGTGGCGGCGCTGCTTTGTGCGCTGGTAGGGGCGATGGGGTCGGTCGGAATCGACAGTCAAACCTTTTGGCCGCTCTATGCCGACTGGTTTAGTGAGCAGTTTTCTACCGGTGTGCTGATTTTACCGTGTCTGTTGACGATAAAAATGCCGCAGCTAAAAAGCCCGTTGCGCGCGAAACACTTTTTGCCCGTCGTCGCGCTTATCGTGTCCGTTGCCGCCTCGGTGGTGATTGGCGGCGCGGGTAGCCTGGCGTTTCCGCTTCCGGCGCTTATCTGGTGCGCGGTGCGCTATTCACTCCCGGCGACGTGCCTGCTGACCTTTGTCACCGGCGGTGTCGAAATCATGCTGGTCGCCAGCTCCATTATTGATATTGCCGTGGCTACGCCGCTCGAAACGCCGATGATGTTCTCGGCGCGTCTGGGGATTGCCACGATGGCGATTTGTCCGGTGATGGTCTCGGTGAGCGTGGCGGCCATTAATTCGCTGATTCACCAGGTGTCGTTGCGGGCTGATTACGACTTTCTGACCCGCGTCTATTCTCGCTCAGGTCTGTATGAAGCACTTAAACACGAGGAGTCTCATCGACATCCTCGTTTCCTGACGGTGATGCTGCTGGATATTGATTATTTCAAAAGCATCAATGACAACTACGGTCATGAATGTGGCGATAAGGTGCTGGCGACCTTTGCCGAAAAAGTGCAGCAGGTGGTCGGTGAAGAGGGAATGGTTGCACGTATGGGCGGCGAAGAGTTTGCGGTGGTGGTGAACTCCGGCGATGCGCGCCAGGGATTCTTACTTGCTGAAAGAATTAGAGAATCTATTGCATCGCATCCGTTTACCTGGCGCCAGCAAACTCTGTTTTTGACGGTGAGTATTGGTCTGGGGAGCGCTAAGTCTGAGTCATGGCAGCTGACCGAGGTCTTCAATAAACTCATGGCTGAAGCCGATGAGTATCTTTATCGTTCGAAAAAAGCAGGGCGAAACCGGACCAGCGCGCGCCAGGATGATGCGCATCTCGTCATGGAACCTCAAAAAAGTACCGGGCAAGTGTAACCGTCACCATCCCAGGCAGAATGCGGGATAGATGTTATCAAAATGCTGACAAATTGCTTGCTACGTATTTTTAAGGCCAATAAGATACCGGGGATGACACATCGGAAAAATCGCGTGATGAACGGAATTGATAAACTGAGTAAAAACCATCGCTTACCAGGGTATCGGTTCGTCAAACGAATGTATCTGATGCGAATCCTTGGCACATTTCTTTGCTTCATTCCCGTTCTCTCCGTTCTTATTGAACATCAACGTTCAGAATGGCTAATGCTTTTGCTGGCGCTGAATGCCTTTGTCTGGCCAACCTTTGCGTGGCGGCGGGCGAGCCTTTCTGCCACGCCGCTGGCGACAGAACATCAAAATCTGGTGCTGGATGCAGGCGCGGGCGGCTTCTGGATCGCGATGATGGCGGTTAATCCGCTGCCTTCGGTAGTGATTGCGACAATCCTGCTGGCGGATCGTCTGGCCGCTGGTGGTTTTCAGCTGATGAAGAAAGCGGCGATTGCCATGCTGGTGGCGTTTCTTGCCGCCTGGCTTATGCAGGGAATGGCGGTGAATGCCTTTGTTTCGCAGCAGACTCTCTTTGCCACGTTACCGTTGATTGCTATCTATGTTATTGCGCTCAGCGTGCTGACGAACAATATCGCGACCCGCTTACGCATTAAATCCCGGGAACTTGAGCGGATTGCGATGATGGATCCGCTGCTGGATATTGCCAATCGACGACTGCTGGAAAAGCGGATCGATCATGAACTGAGTCAATTACAGCAAGCCTGCCGTGAATCGGCGCTGATGTTTATTGATATTGATAATTTTAAAGAGGTGAACGATCGCTTTGGGCATAAAGTCGGGGATGCGATGCTCGCCACGGTTTCGCAAATTCTGCATCTCGCCACTCGCCCGACCGATACACCCGCGCGTCTCGGTGGCGATGAGTTTGTGATCCTGCTGCCGAATACCACTATCGAAGAGGCTCACGTCGTGGCGGGGCGGATCATGGATGCGGCCGCCGTGATGGACGACGTGGCGGAAGAATCGGTCAAATGCACGCTGAGTATCGGTATTGCCGGGGCTACGCGCGAGATGGGAAATGTCACCGACTGGCTACAGGCCGCGGATAATGCACTTTATCAGGCCAAGCGCGGCGGCAAAAATCGAATTTTCGCCCACTGACAAGCGCTCTGTTTAGGCTAAGCTATTAAAAAGCCGCGAGTCAGGAGCTATTATGAAAGCGCCCGCTATTCCTGCCAATGAATCAGAACGTCTGCGCTCTTTGCGCGAGTCCGGGCTTTTGGAATCCCCTCATCATCTGCCCTACGATCGCCTGACGCGTCTGGCAAAACGCCTGTTTAACGTTCCCCTGGCGAGCGTGAATCTCATTGATGAGCACGTCCAGGGGCACAATCTGTCGAGGGTTTTGCCGCCGCAGTTGTACCGCGTAACCTCTCTTTTGGCGGTCATACCATTCTTGCTCACGCGCCGCTGGTGGTTTCTGATACCCATAATGATCCACGATTTGTCGATAATCCGATGGTCACGGCCAGTCCAGGCGTGCGTTTTTACGCCGGGATCCCGCTGCGCCTGCCGGATGGTGCTATCGCCGGAACGTTTTGCGTGATGGACTATGCGCCGCGAGATTTTGATGCCGGGGATTTACGGGTATTGAACGACCTCGCTTCGCTGGCGGAAGATGAGTTCGCTGCGGTCTGCGCCGCGACTACGGATGATCTGACGGGCTTATTCAATCGACGCGGATTTAATCAGTTTGCGGCCTTCGCGCTCTCCGGGGCCAAAAGACGGGCGGAGCCTTTAACGATCGGCTGGATGGATCTCGATAAGTTTCAACAGATTAACGACCGTTACGGTCATAGCGAAGGCAATATGGCCCTGAAAGCGATGGCGGATCTGATGCGTGCGTCGTTTCGCGAGGCCGATTTGCTGGTGCGCTATGGCGGTGATGAGTTTGCGGTGCTGTTTGCCGATACCGATGAAAAGGGCGCCTGGATAGCGATGCAATATTTGAACGAACAGGTGGCGCTTTATAATCAACGCCATTTGCATCCGTGGAGTCTGACGTTCTCGTGGGGCGTGTGCGAATTTGACCATCAGCACAGCGATTTGCAGCAGTGGCTTAAAGGAGCCGACGACAAAATACTGGCCATGAAACAGCAGCAGAGCCTCGGTGGGTGACATAACAAAAGCCTATGATCGCCGCACTTGCGTTAAATATTTGTTAAGGGCAGTGTGATGAGATCATCTCGAAAGGAAATCACATGACCTCTTCACTGCTTGTTCAACCCCTCTCCCGGGATGAGATCCTCATCCATATTGATGCCCTGGCGGATATTCTCGACAACTGCGTTAACGGCGGCGCATCGGTGAGTTTTATGCTGCCTTTTTCCCCTGAAGATGCGCGTCATTTCTGGCGTGGTGTGGCCGAGAGCGTAGGGCGGCAGGAACGCACGGTTCTGGTCTGTCGCGATGAGCGGGGCGATTTTTTGGGTACGGTTCAGCTCATTACCGATCAGCCGGAAAACCAGCCGCATCGCGCTGATGTGGCCAAGCTTTTGGTGCATGAAAAAGCCCGCCGACGTGGGGTGGCAATGGCGTTGATGGAAGCCCTCGAAGCCGTGGCGCGGGCAGAGGGAAAAAGCGTTCTGGTGCTGGATACGGCAACCGGCAGTCGCGCTGAAACATTTTACCATCGTGCCGGCTGGCAAAAAGTAGGTGAGATACCACGGTATGCCCTGATGCCAGCGGGCCAGATGACGGCCACGTCTGTGTTTTATAAGTATGTATAATTATTTACACAATTACGTCATGAATTGATCAAAACAGGGGTTCGTGGTTTAAAAGTTTGATAAGTTATTGGACCAATCTTATCGGGCTGTATGACTAATTAAAAAAGGAACCCCCTTGTGAACACACTCAACCGTCGTGATTTCCCCGGTGCTCTCTATCCTGAACGTATCATCCAGTTTGGTGAAGGTAACTTTTTACGTGCGTTCATCGACTGGCAGGTTGACCTGTTGAATGAGCACACAGACCTGAATGCAGGCGTGGTCATTGTTCGCCCAATTCAGAGCGATTTCCCGCCGTCACTCAGCACTCAGGACGGTCTGTACACTACAATTATTCGCGGCCTGAATGAAAATGGCGAAGCGGTGAGCGATGCGCGCCTTATCCGCTCCGTGAACCGTGAAATCAGTGTTTATGACCAGTACGACGAGTTTCTCCAGCTGGCGCATAATCCTGAAATGCGTTTTGTATTCTCGAATACCACCGAAGCGGGTATCAGCTACCATGCCGACGACAAATTTGAAGATGCCCCTGCGGTCAGCTATCCGGCCAAATTAACCCGTTTACTGTTTGAGCGTTACAGCCACTTTGCGGGAGCTGCGGATAAAGGCTGGGTGATCATTCCGTGTGAACTGATTGATTACAATGGTGATGCGCTGCGTGAGCTGGTGCTGCGTTATGCCACCGAGTGGGCGCTGCCTGCTGCATTTATTCAATGGCTGAATGAAGCCAATACCTTCTGCTCCACGCTGGTTGACCGCATCGTGACGGGGTATCCGCGCGATGAAGTGGCGGCGCTGGAAACGGAGCTGGGCTATCACGATGGCTTCCTTGATACAGCCGAACATTTTTATCTGTTTGTTATTCAGGGACCGAAGTCACTGGCGGCTGAATTGCGTCTGGATAAATACCCACTCAACGTCCTGATTGTTGACGACATCAAACCGTATAAAGAACGGAAAGTGGCCATCCTTAACGGGGCACATACCGCGCTGGTTCCGGTTGCCTATCAGGCCGGGCTGGATACCGTTGGCGAAGCGATGAACGACGCTGAAATTTGCGCATTTGTCGAAAAAGCGATTTACCAGGAGATCATTCCGGTACTCGATTTACCGCAGGATGAGCTGGAATCGTTTGCCAGCGCGGTGACAGGGCGCTTCCGCAACCCGTACATCAAACATCAGCTACTGTCGATTGCGCTCAACGGTATGACGAAATACCGTACCCGTATTCTGCCGCAGCTGCTGGCAGGGCAGAAGGCTACCGGCAAACTGCCCGCACGACTGACCTTTGCGCTGGCTGCGCTCATTGCATTTTACCGCGCCGAGCGCGACGGTGAACGCTATCCGGTGCAGGATGACCTCCACTGGATCGAGCGTTATCAGCAGCTGTGGACGCAGCATCATGACAAGCAGATCAGCACCAGCGAACTGGTGAAAGTGGTTCTGAGCGTTAGCGAGCACTGGGAGCAGGATCTGACATCGGTGAGCGGATTGGTAGAACAAGTTACGCTGGATCTGGATGCGATTCTTCTTCAGGGTATGCGAGCGGCAGTGAAACAACTGTGCTAAACATCACGCCCGGCTTCGGCCGGGTTTTATTGGAAATCATATTAGTTACAACATACTATTAGCCATCTTTTTTAAAAACACCACTTCGGCATTGTGCCTGTCATCGCCCGGCAGTGAAAGGTTGCAATGGGTTCGTAACACGCTTGCAACCGTGACGGGGATCACGTTTAATAGTCGCGCTCTCTTCTTGCCTGAAACTGACTATGATTGTTCGTCCTCAACAGCACTGGCTGCGCCTGATTTTTGTCTGGCACGGGTCGGTTCTGTCAAAAATTTTCACCCGGCTGTTTCTCAACTTCCTGTTGTCTATTGCCGTTATCGTCATGCTGCCGTGGTACTCATCTCTGGGGATCAAGCTGACGGTGGCGCCGTTTAGCATTCTCGGGGTCGCGATCGCGATTTTCCTCGGCTTTCGCAATAACGCCTGTTATTCGCGCTACGTTGAGGCTCGCCAGTTATGGGGGCAGTTGATGATAGCGTCACGCTCGCTGTTTCGCGAGGTAAAAAACACGCTGCCGGACGATCCTCACCTGGGTGAATTCGTGCGTCTGCAAATTGCGTTTGCCCACTGTCTTCGCATGACGCTGCGCAGACAGCCTCAGGCCGGGCAATTATCACGCTACCTTTCGGCACAACACCTGCGCGCCGCGATGGATTCACAATCGCCTGCAAACCGAATCTTACTGATTATGGGCGAGTGGCTGGCGAGCCGCCGACGGGAAGGGCAGCTGTCGGACATTCTCTTCAATAGTCTCAATAATCGCCTGAATGATATGTCCGTGGTGCTGGCTGGCTGTGAACGTATCGCCAACACGCCGGTGCCGTTCGCGTATACGCTCATTTTGCACCGCACCGTGTATATGTTTTGCATCATGCTGCCATTTGCGCTGGTGATGGATCTGCACTATATGACACCGTTCGTTTCGGTCCTGATCTCGTATACGTTTATTTCACTCGATGCGCTGGCTGAAGAGCTGGAGGAGCCGTTCGGGGTTGAAAATAACGATCTGCCGCTGGATGCCATCTGCAATGCGATGGAAATCGATCTGCTGCAGATGAACGATGAGCCAGAGATTCCGCCGCGTATTTTGCCGGACAGGCATTACCAGCTCACCTGATACACCTCAGGAACGCTGCAAAGCGTTCCACTCGTCGCGGGTGATCTCCCACAGTTCAGATTCCAGTTCGCCACTGACGTAGGCTTTCTTCTCCGTTCGCACCAGGCGCATACCGCTGCTGACGGAGATACGTTGCGAACGCGCATTAATGGCCGCTTTTGGCGCCCGCAACAGCGGTTTATTCAGCGTATTAAACCAGTAATCCGTGGCCGCGATACTGGCTTCGCGCATATATCCCTGACTCTGCCATTCCGGTGCCAGCCAGAAACCACGGTTATTGTCATCCTCGTCATACAGGCAAATCAGCCCCATCAGTTCATCGGGCGTCTCATGACGGCGGATTGTCCAGAACCACGCGATGCCTTTTGCTACATCCGGCAGGGCGACGTTATTCACGTAATATTCAGCACCGTTTTCCGGATAAGGCCATGGCACGGTGGCAACCATGTAACGCACGATTTCCCAGCGCGGGTAGAGCGTCTGGATTTGGGCCGCATCTTCCGCCTGCAACGGTTTGAGAAGAAGGCGCTCAGTCGTGAGTAAAGGTACGGTCATGGTGCGGATCTCCTTTTTTGGGCGTTATTTTTTTATTTGTCTTCTGCTATTTTCATGATTACCACATTCTGCGTGGGCTGGCGTTAATTCGTTCACTATCAAAATTGACAGGGGTCATCATGACATTAAGACTGGCCGCGCCCGATGAAGCGGAAACCCTCTGGCGAATCCGCAATCTGGCGATTCGCTCCGGCTGCACCACGAGTTACGATGCTGACGTTATTGAACGCTGGACGCCGGATGTCATGCCGGAAAACTATCGCCAGATGATTGCCCAGAATCCGTTTTATGTCGTGGAAAATGACCACGGAGAAGTGGTCGCAACCGGATATCTTGATCTTGAAGCGAAGAGCGTTGAAGCCATTTTTACATTGCCGGAAGCCGCGGGAAAAGGAATGGCAAAACGGATTATCGAGGCGATAAAACAAGAGGCCGTTGAGCGGGGAATTGCCCGGTTAACGCTCTCATCTACGCCGAATGCGCAGTCATTCTACCTAAAACAAGGATTCGTCGCGCTGGGGGAGAATTGTTATTCTTCCCGGCTTGCGAACGCGGAGTTACGCTGTATTGATATGGCAATAGAGTTATAAGAGCCGCATATTGCTCTGACATTTTGTTGATAAAAATGAGTGGGGATTTCAAACCCGACGGCGTAATCGCCGTCGGTGTTTAATGCGTTCTGATACCGCTTAAGGCTCGCGTCTGGCAACGATAAAGAGGCGTGGAAATGCCAGCAGTATTTGTCCGTTTTCCTGGATCGGATACTGCTCTTCGAGAAGCTGATGATAACGCTCGAGGTAATTCCGCTGTTCGCTCTCGCTCAACTCCTGTAACCACGGGCGTAACCCGGTCGCGCTTACCCAGTCAATAATCGCCTGATGGGAATTCATCTTGTGGTAATAGGTGGTGCGCCAGATATCCACGTCGCAGCCCGCGTCGGTTAAAATATCAAAATAGGCATGCACGCCGGGTAACGACTCACGTCCACGATCGGGATAACCCTGTTCATAGGCCACTTCACGCATCAATACGTGAGTGGGCTCATCCCGGTTATCGGGCATTTGAATCGCCAGAACGCCGTTGAGCTGAAGCTGCGAGGTCAAATGGGGCAACAGCTCGTAGTGGTTTGAGATCCACTGCAGGGAGGCATTAGCATAGATCAGGTTGAGTGGACGCTCGGGCCGGAACCGGCGAATGTCCGCCTCAATAAAATGGCAGTCCGGCAGGGCGCGACGCGCTTCTTCCAGCATAGCCGGCGAATTATCCACGCCCGTGATTTGCGCCGATGGCCAGCGCTGATGTAAAAGCGCGGTACTGTTTCCGGGTCCGCAGCCTAAATCCACGATCGCGGTGACATCGTCCAGCATAACCCTGGCAAGTAATTCTGCGGCAGGGCGCGTGCGTTCAGCGCCGTACTGCAAATAAAGCGAAGGATTCCAGTCACTCATTTTGCCTCTCCCGTATTGATGATTCAGCAAGTGTAGATGATCCGCTGTTATCATGACTGGCGTTCATCTCTTGCGCTGTCAGTCTTTGCTCTCGTAAGCCAGCGAAAACATTATCATAATCTGTGCGGAACGAATGAGAACCCGCTTGGCATTGTCAGGTTCGCCGATAAACAGATAACTAGCGTCGCTTTAAACAGAAGGATAAACAATGAACACGACAGACAGTGTAAAGAACAGATATCCCGGAGCCGCGGCATGGTCGTTTGGCGATAATCCTGACATGGCGGATGAGCTGGCGGGACTCGTGATTAGCCAGAAAAAAACGGCATCTTGTGGATCATTAGCATCCTGCCTTGCGGAAGATCCCGCCCCGAGGATTGGCAGCTACCATATTATTCTTAACGGTCAGCAGGAGCCGGTCTGTGTGATTCGAATGATGTCGATGCGGTTGGTAAAGTTCTGCGACGTTGACGAAGCGTTTGCTGCCAAAGAGGGCGAAGGTGATCTGAGCCTGGCTTACTGGCGCAAAGAGCACCAGGCTTTTTTCACCCGCGAAGGATCCTTTGCTGAGGATATGGAACTCGTCGCTGAAGAATTTATGCTGGTAGAGGTTCTGTAACTACGTTATCAGCGTGGTGCTTCCTGCGAAAATGGAGCAGGGAGCCGTCGCTCCCTGTTCAGTCATGATTTCGTCATCGGTTTACCTTGCGAATCAACAACCTGTTCGCCATCTTCTTTGGCAAACGCGCCGCGCTGCTCATCTGGTAAAATAGCTAATACCACTTCAGAAGGGCGACATAACCGGGTCCCCAATGGGGTCACGACAATCGGACGGTTAATCAGAATAGGGTACTGCAACATAAAATCTATCAGCCGATCGTCGCTGAAAACATCTTCCGCCAGTCCTAACTGCTCATAAGGATCGACATTTTTACGCAGCAGGGCCCGAACCGAAATACCCATATCTTCAATCAGTTTCACCAGCTCTTTACGGGCAGGCGGTGTCTCAAGATACAAAATAACCATAGGTTCAGTGCCGCTGTTGCGAATCATTTCGAGGGCATTGCGTGACGTTCCGCAGGCCGGATTATGGTAAATAGTAATATTGCTCATCGTAATGCTCTCTGGTTAGTACCCCGCTAATGGATTCTACTGGGGTAAAAATAAAGTGATAAGTTACAGTGTAACGGAAAGTCGCAGTACCAGTGCTGCCAGGGTGACAAAAAGCACCGGGATGGTCATCACAATGCCGACCCGGAAGTAGTATCCCCAGCTAATTTTCATCTTCTTTTGCGACAAAACATGCAGCCATAACAGGGTCGCCAGACTACCAATGGGGGTAATTTTAGGGCCGAGATCGCTGCCTATGACGTTGGCATAAATCATCGCGTCTTTGATGACACCTGTCGCAGTGCTGCCGTCAATGGAGAGCGCTCCGACCAGAACGGTTGGCATATTGTTCATCACCGAAGAGAGAAAGGCTGTCAGGAAGCCGGTCCCGAGCGTCGCCGTCCATAATCCCTGTTCAGCCAACTGGTTCAGCAAGGAGGAGAGGGCGTGTGTTAAGCCTGCATTTCTCAGACCATAAACCACGAGATACATGCCCAGCGAAAAGATAACGATCTGCCAGGGAGCGCCGCGCAGTACCTTGCCAGTGTTAATGGCATGGCCTTTCTTCGCAACGGCAAAAAGAATCAAAGCGCCAACGGCGGCGACTAAGCTAACCGGTACGCCGAGCGGCTCCAGCCAAAAGAATCCCAGCAGCAGCAAAGCAAGAACGACCCAGCCTGTCTTAAAGGTATTCACATCCCGAATGGCTTCTTTCGGCTTTTTTAGCAGGGCGATATCGTAATGAGCAGGAATGTCTTTGCGGTAAAACAGATGCAACATACCCAATGTGGCCGCAATTGCGGCGAAGTTTACCGGGATCATGACCCGCGCATATTCGGTGAATCCCAGCTTAAAGAAATCAGCCGAAACGATATTGACCAGATTCGACACTATCAGTGGCAGGCTGGCGGTATCGGCAATAAATCCTGCGGCCATGACAAAGGCGAGTGTCGCGCCCTGGCTGAACCCCAGCGCGAGAAGCATCGCAATCACTATCGGTGTCAGGATCAGTGCCGCGCCATCATTGGCAAATAGTGCGGCCACCATCGCACCGAGAAGGATAATCCAGGTAAAGAGCAGGCGGCCACGGCCATTTCCCCAACGGGCCACATGCAGTGCGGCCCACTCAAAGAAACCCGACTCATCAAGCAAAAGGCTGATAATGATCACCGCGATAAAGGTGGCAGTGGCATTCCAGACGATTTGCCAGACCACCGGAATATCGCCCAGGTGAACAACGCCTGTCAGAAGTGCCAGAATAGCACCCAGAGAAGCGCTCCAGCCGATTCCCAGCCCCCTGGGTTGCCAGATAACCAGAACGAGCGTGAACAAAAAGATAACACCAGCCAGTAACATCAGAAGCTCCATTCATATTGGTTTATTCGAATATATCTGTCGTCTTCAGCAAGCGGACGATGCCGCGTTACTGAGCTTATTGCGTATATTTTCTCGTTCGCAATTCCAGGCGGTATCAATAATACCCGCAGCCCAGGCAGGCATATGTGGCGACAGTCGGTAATGCACCCATTTCCCTTCTCGGCGGTCGATGACCAGCTCTGCTTCACGTAATAATGCCATGTGGCGTGAGATTTTGGGCTGAGATTCTGCGGTTGCCCCGCAGATATCACACACACACATCTCACCGGACTCCCTGAGAAGCATCACAATAGTCGAACGGGTTTCATCGGCGAGCAGTTTAAAAAGCTGAACAGGCTGTAGCATGCGTAACCTCGCTAAAAAATAACAATACATATGATATTCCATATGTGATAGTTTTTAAAGCATAGCTTATGAAAGGGAGATTTTTATGACCGACTTACCTGCAATCGAACCGGATTACTTTGATGATGCGATTGCCAGCAAACTTTCGGCCAACAATGAAACCATGCCGCGTATTCTCATCCTGTACGGCTCAGTGCGACAGCGTTCCTACAGCCGTTTTGCAGCCGAAGAGGCAGGGCGGTTGCTGACAGCGATGGGCGCTGAGGTGAAAATCTATAATCCTTCCAGTCTGCCTCTACCTGATGATGCGCCGGAGAGTCACCCCAAAGTGCTTGAACTACGCGAGATGGTCAGATGGTGTGACGGGATGGTCTGGAGTTCCCCGGAAAGGCATGGAGCCATGAGCTCAGTGATGAAGGCCCAGATTGACTGGATACCCCTGAGTGAAGGTGCTGTTCGTCCATCCCAGGGCAAAACGCTGGCCGTTATGCAGGTCTGCGGCGGCTCGCAGTCTTTTAACACGGTAAATCAGATGCGGATACTTGGCCGCTGGATGCGCATGTTCACCATTCCCAACCAGTCGTCAGTACCGAAAGCGTGGCAGGAGTTTGATGATGAAGGGCGCATGAAACCCTCAGCCTGGTATGACAGGATTGTTGACGTTGCCGAAGAGTTGTTCAAAATGACGTTACTTCTGAAAGGACACACAGACTTTCTGGCCGACCGCTACAGTGAAAGGAAAGAGAGCCATCAGGAACTCTCTGCACGGGTGAATCAGGCAAAGATATAATCCTCTCGTCTACGCATACCGTGGTCAGCGAGTAAGCCCGAATTAAATTTCGGGCCAATTTGAAAACTAACGAATGTTAAACCAGCCAGTGGTTTCCTCAATGACGCGCCACAGTTTCTGGGGTATAGCAAGTTTCTCTACGTCTGATGCAGCAATACTGAGAGCAATTTTTCCTTCAGCTTTGCCATCTACGAACTTAACCCAGTCTGGGTTCATCACCATGCCCTGACCAACGGCCGTCAAAGATACTCCTGCTTTAACAGCATCCTCTGCTTGCTCTGGTGTGCGTAACTGTCCGGCCACAATCAGAGGTATCCGTGCAGCAAGATGATCGCGAACGAGTTCGATTACTTTGGGTCCATCCGGTGCATCAACGGGTCTGGCTTCAAGTGCATTACCGAGTGATACGTGAAGATAATCAATACCCTCATCGACCAGGCGGTCAACCAGCTGAAGTGACTCATCAATGCGCAACCCATCTTCGTAATGCTCATCCAGTGAAATGCGGTATCCCATCAGGAAGGGATTGGCTGCATGCTCAGCAATCGTATTACGCACACTCTCGATGACGCCGAGAGGGAAACGCATACGGTTTTCAAGAGAGCCGCCCCATTGATCTTCTCGTCGGTTGGAATGAGGTGAGAAAAAGTTCTGAAGTAAAAAGCCATGGGCACCATGTAACTCAACACCATCAAATCCTGCTTCTATTGCACGGCGAGTTGCTTCCCCGAAATCCTGAATAACAGTTTCGACTTCAGTGCATGTCAGTTCACGAGGACTTACGGACGGTGCGAAAGGACCGGCGTCGCCAGCAACAGCACTTGCGGCGACAATATCCGAAACCAGTTCAGGGCTGGTTTTCACACCTGCATGGAATATTTGTAAGATTGCCGGTGCTCCACCGCTTTTTGCAGCAATAGCAAGGCGCTTTAAACCGGGAATAAATTTGTCGTCATACGCCGCAAACTCTCCCGTGAACCCAATGCCGTTTTCCTGAACATGCGTACAGCCAGTAATGACCAGCCCGATGTCCTGAACGCGTCGACGATAATATGCTTCTTCCTCATGAGATACCGTGCCGTCATCATTACCAGCCCAGGTCGTCATCGGGGCCATCACAATACGGTTGCGCAGCGTCACACCTTTACCAAGTGGAAATCTTTCAAGTAGTGGGGTTTGTTTCATGGATAGTTATACCTGTGCGAGATTTTTCTTGAAGAAAGGAGCCAGTTTACTCGCTGCAACCGTTGCACCCTGACCATCATAGAGGTCCATATGTGTTGCATCCGGAATGATATGCAGCGTTTTTTGAACAGAAGCAGCAGTTTTGTGTAATTCCTGGCTGTGCCAGAGCGAGCCAGCTTTGCTACCAGCTACAATCAGAAGTGGTTGTGTTAAAAAGACATCCGCCCCTTCAAATCCGGTGAAAGACGCCAGCGTACTGATACTTGTCATCAGCATTTGATTGGTAGAAGTCGGATATTTTCCGCGTTCGGTCAGATAGTAGTCCGCTGCTTCCTGAAGATCTTTTGGGGCACTGGCATCACCCAATTTAGGCACATAGTTGACATAAACCGGTGCGCCGCCTGCTGCTTCGACTGTGCGCTGTTTAGCAACAGCAGCCAGAGTTGGAATGAGTTCAGATTCTGATGTTGTTCCCTCCCAACCCTTACGGGTTGCGGCTCCGACATCCACAGCACTGACAGTTGCCAGCGCTTTGATTCGGCGTTCCGTCATCGACGCTTTAACCGTGATACCACTGCCTGCACAAACGCCTAATGCGCCAATGCGATTATTATCGACATAAGGAAGAGTGGTCAGGTAATCGACTGCGCTATAGAAATCGACAACTCGCTTCATGGGATCATCAACAAAGCGCGGTAATCCGCCACTGGCCCCCTGATGGGAGGCATCAAACGCCAGGGTGATAAATCCTTCTTTAGCCAGTTTGAGGGCATAAAGGCCCGCTGTCTGTTCCTTAACACCACCGCCTGGGTGGACAACAACAATGGCAGCGTATTGACGGTTTTCACTGAAGCCCGGGGGAACGTAGACGTTTCCCGATATCATTATTTCATTGTTGCGGAATAGGACACTGGTGACTGTGATGCCATCTACGTGTGTCGTGGTGCCAGATGTATTAGGTGTCGGTGAGAGCAGGGCTGAAGCATGACCCGCCATCAATAATCCTGCTGAAGCCACTGAACTCGTCAGGATAAAATTTCGGCGGCTTAACCCACCTGCTTTTTTACTCATTGCAAGACTCCTTCATTTACATGATGACGGCCCTGGCCGCTGAAAGAACACAGATTGTTTCAGCGGCCATCTTAATCTCTTTAGTATTCAGAAATTAGATGCTTAATTTCGCATGGGCTTAGAAGGAGGTTTTATTAATAGGGTTATAAGAAACTGAGTTCCATATGGACCAGGACAAACAGCGCTCAAAGGTTATGGGGCGCGGAGTGCTTCAAGCACAAGTGCAAATGCCGGAGAATGTTGTAGACGGCTGGGGTAGTAAAGATGATAGGGGGGACGGGGCGGACACCAGTCTGTCAGCACCTGGACTAACGTCCCGCTTTCAAGGGAAGTCTCAACGGTATCTAGCGGCAGATACGCAAGCCCCAGTCCATCAAGTGCGGCCTGCCTCATCATATTTATTGTGCTGAAAGTAGCGCGTCCATCAATGCGAACCTTAATTTCATTCCCATCCTTGCGAAACTCCCAGGTATAGAATCCGCCATGAGTGGGCAGGCGTAACCTGATACAGCTATGGTCGTTTAAATCACGAGGCGTTCCCGGATATGTCTTCCCCATGAAATAAGAGGGTGCTCCAACCACTGCAAAACGGAAGTCCCTGGCAAGCGGCAGTGAAATCATATCCATATCAACCTGTTCGCCCAAACGAACTCCGGCATCATAACGCTCAGCGACAATATCTTTGAGTCCGTACTCGCTGATAATTTCAATGTTGATATCGGGATATTCAAGTAGCACAGGGGCGAGTTTTGGCCAGAGTATTGTATCGGCGGCGTGTTCAACGGCAGTAATACGCACAGTACCGGCTGGTTTTTCTCTCAACCCGCTGAGTGCGGCGATCTCACTTTCAATTTCGTCAAAATGAGGTCCTATACGGGAAAGTAGCCGCTCGCCAGCTTCAGTCACAGAAACGCTACGCGTGGTACGGGTAAGAAGACGAAGACCAAGGTCTGCTTCAAGAGTCCTCACCGTGTAGCTCAGCGCCGATTGTGAGACACCTAACTGAGCGGCAGCTTTTGTGAAGCTTTTTTCTCGGGCTACTGCGATAAAAGCTTGATAATCGTTAACATTTTTACGACGCATTTATTAAACCAGTTTCTAAGTGAGGAACCATTAGAGGCATTAACAAAATAATCCGGATAGAGGCAATTTGTCCATAATTAACGCTTGGCAAATAATGTTGAGTTATGTTTGTTTCTTCCCAAATATTTCTTCAGAGCGTGATTGAAGTTTCACCAGTGCATTGAACATATCGTCCTGATCCAGGGAACGCTGAGATTTCTTCGTCGTGGGGGCTTTACGCCTACGTGAAGGACCGTCTCCGGATGGCACAGACTGTGACCGATTACAAGCCGCTGCGCTGCCAACTGTGTTGTCAGGCGTCGATCGATGACGTCCTGAATTATCTTGAGTCGGTTAACTTCATCCAATGTGAAAAACTCCGTTGCGAGAGCCGTCATGGTAATCCTTACTTGATTATACACGCCGGACATCTTAACCCCCTTAGCCCAGAGCGGACATTACAACTTTGCTACGACAGGAAGTGTCAAGGCTCAATTCAAATGACCGCTTTCTGGCTCAATTAAAATGTCCACTTTGATCTCAGTTTCTCTTTGCTGGTAGACTTTCCTACAATTGAAACAACAGGGTAATTGCTGCCATGCTCCGATACGAGTTAACGCCGAACAATGCGGGTTTTGTACTGTGGGGAGATTCAGAAGCGTTGGATGAACTGCATCAGTTAATCCATTTCCTTGTCGATGAAAGCCCTCTGATAGAAGGTAAGGATGGCTTCATGTTGTCTCTTGCTTACGATATCAGAAAGGCCAGAGAAGGTTGTCGCAGAATTGAGCAATATGAGTATGAGGGACACGACACATATAATATTTATGGCGTCGAGCTTTTATGGCCACTGATTCTAATCCAGTTAGCATTATTCCGACGCTCAATGGCTTATATTGAGGTTAATAAAAAACAACTATCTCTGATGTATTCATTTGAGCATATTCTGGAAGCAGCTTTAAAAAAGTTAATGCCTGAAAGTTGGGAAGACCTGATAAGAACAGCCAAATGTGCCTCCGACTCCGACTTCAGGTCGATTGAAAGTAATCTTGACAGCAGATGTTGCTATTTTGCCAATCTGCATCCTGAACTCAGAAAAAAGCAGCTAAGAAATATTCTCTGTTCGTTTGATCCGCTATGGGGAAAATATGTCCGCGAAGCGCAGGATATAAAAATGCTGAATGAGATGAACAATGCTATCTGGGACTGGCCGGAAAATATCAACTGGTGAGACAGACGTTGCCCGTCCCGTTAGCAATGCTTTCAGTTGGCTCTTTTATCAAGATTTCTGGTAAGAACCGCCAGCGGGAACTGATGTTATCCCGGTTGCTCTGTATCAGAGTGATGACAGTAATAAAATTTGCATAAATTTTACTCCCCTTCGTCTTAACTCCCTGCGATGATTATGGTTTTGGAGATTTAACTTAAGGAAAGACGATGAACATACGTTATCCGGTACGGAAAGCCGACAGACGGGACTATAAGAACTATGACGAGCTGCTGACCGACATCCGCAAAAACGCCCACGGTTGGTGGTTACTGGGCATTAGTCGTTACTGGCACGGGGGGATCCACATCGGGACGTCATCGTCTCCGGCCTCGGTGCTGGATCAGGAAACGCCGGAAAAATCCGTGCCGCTCCAGTTCATGATGGACGGTGAGGTGGTGGCATGGCGGGTTAACCGCGATTACGCGCATATTGAATGCATGCAGGCGCAATCGCTTCGCCAGTCCGGCACCTTTGTGCTGGTCAAATCGGTGTACAAGCCCGACGAGCAGGATGAATCCTCCTGGCTGACGCTGTACCAGCTTTACATGCACATCGCACCATTATCAGAATTTCCGAAACGCCCCCTTTACCGCGTCACGCAAAAAGGCCACGGGGTGCGAATGCGTAAACATTCCCGCCACGATGATAACCGTGAAATCGTGCCGGACGTGCTGGCAAATAAACACGGCAACGCCAGAACGCTGATGCAGGGTGAAACGCTGGCCGTGCTGCAACAGAAATCGTTTCTGCTGGATCAACGGCCGGAGCCGTTCGCCCTGGTGCAGCGTCTTCAGAACGGTAAACCCGCCGGAGATCTGCTCTGGGTCTCGATGCGCCCGGAATATCTTGAGCCGGACGGGGAATGTTACGTGTGCCTGCCTGACTGGATGCACAGCGCCCTGAATCACGGCGTGTTTGATGATGTGGTTGTGCCTCCCGTCCCGCTGAAAGTGACGGTGAAAGCAGGGGATCCGGTCGGGTTCCTCGGCGCTCAGGATCTGGCTGACGAAGATAATTATCCGCAGATTATTACCACGGACTATAAAGCCCATATCGAGTTGCTGAGTCTCGACGAGCATGTGCCGGATGTGGTGGCAAACGTGAAGGGGATCAAAACGGGCAAACAGTTCATTAAGCTGAAGCTGAAACGACCGCTGTACCTGCGAAACGGGGAGGGCGAGGAAAGTACCTTTGAGCAGATGAGCGCCATTACCCGCGCTGATGCAGGGAAAATTATTCCGCGCGATGCCACATACCCGTTTACGGATAAAACCGGGGTCACATACTTTCAGATCCGCCCGCATACATGGGTGCACCAGGACGATGTGGAACAGCTCAGCCAGCACGATTTAGCCGGGCTAAACTTTGACTGTATTAAAGCTGAACATACAACCGATTTTACCCGCACGCTGGATGAACGCTGGGTTATTGATGCCCTGAAAAGCATCAGCTCGCACTTTGACAGCGAAAAAGGACCCGCATCGGCACAGGCAAAAATGTTTTATGACAGCCTGATCCACAACGCTGAAAACAGAAGACCGCCCGACCCGTATCCCGATAAATCTCAGGACGAACTGCTGTTCGGCGCACTGCATACGAACCAGATGAACATCCCGGAATATGCGCGGCGGCTGATAGTGAAACACGACAGCGACTGGCACAGTACCCGTGAAGATACGCGCTGGTCATCGGTATTTAAGGCCAGGGATGAAAGTCCGGTTGTGCGGTCAGTATGGCATTTTCATCCGCTTGAATTCCTGGAAGCGATTAACCCAAAAGGAAATTGTGCATGTGGCCGGGATATCACTTTAGATGAATTGTGTGATATTGCCCCAAAAGCCGATAAGGACATTTTGGCTCAGTATTTGCCAGCATTTAATGATGGTTTCCGCGAATTTGGCATTATATCTTGCAGAGAAAAAGCTCATTTCCTGGCTCAATGTTGTCATGAAAGCGGCGGTTTAACACTTACTAAAGAAATTGGAGGAACAAGAGCCAGTTATGCTCCCTGGTATGGTCGAGGATTAATTCAATTAACATGGCAAGAAGTATATACAAAGTATGGTGCATATGTTGGTGAGAATTTTGAATCAGATGACGCCTCCAGAAATAAAATAGCACAATATCCACATTGTGTCCGGTCTGCCTTTTGGTTTTATTGCGTGAATAAAAATGTATCCAAACATGCTAAGAATGATGACTTTAACATGGTCACCGCACTTATAAAGCTCCATGATTTTACTGGTTGCGTCATCAACGTAGACCAGTGCGGTGCAGGCTGGTCCTCGGCCTTCAAACCAGTCATGATCGCAGCCATCGATTTGTATTAGTTCACCTGTACACGGACGCCGGTAACGTGGCTGAGGGATCCTTGCGGCGCGTTGTTTCCGGGGGATCCATAAACCAGCCCGGACCATAATACGCCGCACGGTTTCTTTGCCAAGAAACAGGCCATGAACCTCTTCGAGCTTTTCACGCGCCAGAGTCGGCCCGAAATCAGCGTAACGCGTCTTGATCAGCTCCAGAGCCTGATCTGCAAGCCCGGGCCGTAATTGTCGGTTGCCACGCATTCCACATCGTTGGCTGGCCAGGCTGAGCGGACCGCCTTCGCGGTAACGAACCAGCAGTCGCCGACATTGTCTGTCGCTGATACCGAGGTGCTCAGCTGCGCGACGCGTTGTCATACGATGTTCAATAACGTCCTGGATAATCTTGACCCGGTTGATCTCTTTCAAAGTAAACACTCCTGAGCTTTCTGCGCTCATGATATGTCTCCCGGTTGTTTAATCGGCTCCGTGAGGCATCATCATAATGCGGACATCTGAATTGAGCTACAGGCGGACATTACTATTGAGCCTCTACAGGAAGAGTGCGCATAATGTATATTATGTTAAATGCGCGGGATAACACAAAATAGTGATTCTATAAGGCCTTTTGGGGCCTTTCTTTCCGAACCATGATGAAAGTCTAGATTAGCCCCCGCCCTGTTTCAACTACAAACACACGGTAGCGGTCCGGGTAGTACATCAGGCACGTAACGCGTTCTTCTTCGAGTGTCTCGTTAAAAAACGGGTTGTCGTACCAGTTAACCTCTTCGGTAAACCACTCTTCTTTCGCGTTCAGGACGTAGCGAATGCGCGTCAGCTTCACAAGCGCTTCCTGACGTGACAAAACATCCCGCGAAAGGATGTGCTTTTTGTACGTGCTTACAGCCTGATTTATGTCGTTATTCTTAAGTAACTTTTCAGCCTGAAAGTCATCGTTAAAGCCTTTGTATTCACGGTCGCGCGATTTCGCATAGCAAAAACCCGGCGCTTCAGCGGCTTCGGCCACCAGCCGTGCAAAGCGGTCATCGCGCTTTGTCAGTTTTGTTGTTGTCGTCATGTAACCGCCCTCAATGCGGGAAGGTTACGGAATGCCTAGAGGGGATTGAATTGTGTGACGTGTGGGAATGGCAGGTATAAAAAAGCCCCGCATGATGCGGGGCTTCAGTCAGTGTGTTCCGTATGCGTTTATGTTTATGACGGGCAATATGGCCACCCCGTTCACGTAAAATACATCAGAATTTGTGTACGAATAAACCCGCCCGTTCAACCTGATATTCACCGTGCTTGCGTAACCCGTGACAGTGGCGCTGTCAGTGTCAGACACAAGAAATGGCTGACGCTCTGAAATGGCTTTCATCACCTGTGAATCATCAGCAATCGGCCCGTCAAGATAGTACCGATACACGTCTGATACTGTCGCACCGCCGCCATTATATTTGGTCACGTACAGCCAGACATCGCCGGACACCTGCTTTTTAAAAGCCAGGCTGTCGTCGGGCTGGCCGTTAATGTAATACTGGTAAAGCAGAAAACCCCCGACCATCAACGCCAGCACAATCGTCAACAATCGGTGAAGCCACTTAATAACCATTCTCCCGCGCATAATCTATCCCTTGCCTTATCCAGAACTGATCATGCGGGTCATCACCATACGGCGGCTTTCCGTACCACTCGCCCAAATTGGGGCGGGATGTCTTCGCGTGCGACTGCGCCCAGCCAGCTCCGATTAATAATGTGTTCGCCGGTATTCCAGCAGCAAAGCCCGCCGCCCCAAAGTTAAAATTCCCGAAGTTCTGAAGCGTGTGGCTTTGCTGCTTATAGTCCCACGGCCCATGGTTACGCACCATCTGATAAAACCAGTAATACGTCGGCGGCAAGGCCATGTTCCGCGACTGGCCATGACTGCGGGCTTCCCGCATGTTACTGCAAACCAGCCATGTCCCCGGTGACGGCATGTAGGGTAAAACGGCCATAACTATTTCTCCACCGGAACCACTGCGGCAACTGTCAATTCCCAAACCAATAAGCAGGAAGTAACGACAGAATCCAGTCGCTGAACAGGTACATTGTATTCTTTTGCTATCTCCTGCACCCTTAATGCCATTTCAATATTTGAGTCAGGGTTATTAATCAGATTCGCTATGACTATGCTTAATGCAATTTTCACATCTTCACCAGCGTCATTAACCGCTTTCATGTGATTAACGATAGTGCGCGTCAGTGTCACAGCGTATTCGCGTTTATTCATTCCATATTTATAAGCCATGATTATTCCTTGAAGCCCTCAATTAGATCACCTTTTGATCCATCGCGGATAAATAATTACCCTTTTCGTGCTCTGGTTATTGACCAAAGCTGCTAACGGCGTTAAATTTCCCGCAGGTGCTCAAAACACCTTTACAGTCGAAAGCGGCCTTCACCCCGTCAGCGTGATTTTTTTATGCCCAGATTTTATGCTCTGGCGGCGTGCTGTCGCGTGAGTGCTGATTTATGGGCTGGAGTGCGACGAATAGCGCGGGGCTTGCCCTGTGTAATAAGTCCGCCGACTTTCGACGGTTTTGAGCTCCAGCCCACCCCATCTCAAAAGTGGGGATTCAGTCTCATCGAAAGGAGTATTCACCATGCATAACCATTTTCATGATATAGCCAACATCCTGACGTCTACCGGCGCACTTCTTGCCGCTGTTCCTTCTGTTAATTCTACGCGCCCGGTCATCAAAAACGCCTCAAACGAAGTCGAAAAACCGGAAATCACTGCCGCTGAAGTGTATGTTGCGCCCGGTTCGCAGTACAGCAACGCCCGTGAGGCGCTGGCACACTTGATTCACGAGCTGCACAACCCAAAACGTGACAGCTATAACGAAACTCTCGATTTCACATACGCGAAACTTCCCGCACTGCTGGACATGCTGCGTGACCCGATTTATCAGCACGGGCTTATGCTGAATCAGGAACTGAAGACCGGGACAAACGGCTTGCCGTTCGACATGATCACAACCTTCCACCACATCCCGACCACAACTGAAGTTTCATTTGCCCTTCCCGCCTACATCAAAGAAGACAAGCGTCTGGACGATTGTCAGCGCGTAGGCGCGTCTTATACCTACTTCCGCCGTTAGCCTGCTGGCTATATGCTTTAGCAGCGCATCAGAGGGTGGGATTTTTTTATCCGGGGCAAAGCCGACGCTTTTCAAATAGCAAAGAAGAACAGCAAAACCAAAACGGCTGGCGGGTTTACGGTGAGCACTGATAAGCGCCAGATCATGCTCACTGAAATAGGCCATTCGGGTCAGCGTTAACTCATCGTTCGGTAATGCCAGTAATGATTCTCTTTCCGACAGAGAAAGAATCTGCCTCCTTGCCATATAGTTTCCCTCTTAAATTATTCGATGCGGTATTTTTAACAAAAATGGTTATCGCATAAGGGTACACCCTGACGCCATAACCAAAACGTGACGGCACACGATAAATGACATAACCTATATGCGATAGAATAAATGCAATAACCTAAATGCGATAATGTGGTGAAAAAAATGTTCATCAGAGCTTATTTAAGGGCATCGACGGAAGATCAGTTCGCCGATCGGGCAAAAGAGATGCTGGAGCAGTTCGTCCAGGAGCGGGGGCATAAAATCGCCAGCTACTATCGGGAGAACATCAGCGGTACAAAACTTGACCGCCCGGAGCTGGGCCGCTTACTGATGGACAGTCACCGTAATGATATTTTGCTGGTCGAGCAGATAGACCGCCTGACCCGTCTCAGCAACAGTGACTGGATGACGCTGAAAAAGCAGATAGAACAACACGAGTTGCGGATTGTCAGCCTGGATGTCCCCACTTCATGGCAGGCACTGTCAGATAAAGACCCTTCGCAGGTCGACCCTATAACCCGCGCAGTAATAACCGCCATTAACAATATGCTTATCGACCTGATGGCCGCAATGTCACATAAGGACTGGCTGAGTCGCCGCCAGCGCCAAAAGCAGGGAATTGAACGGGCCCATACACTGGGTAAATACCGGGGAAAACAGGCCGATCATGAACGGCATCAGAAAGTCCTGTACTACCGGAATATCAAGAAACTGAGTATCCGGGAAACTGCTGACGCAACAGGCTACAGCTCTTCTCAGGTGTGCCGTATTCAGGCTCTTTATAAATTAACGAAGTCGAGTTAAATATCAAATTTCACATACACTCCTGTGACAGATCATATATTTTCTTTGAAAAACTTAATTAGCTGTTTGTTAATAAAACCTGGATTTTCAATATTGCTAATATGTGCTGCTCCCGGTACAGTCAGGTGACTGCATGATAACAGATCAGCGAGCCTTTTTCCTTCCGTTGGTGGTCTGGGGACGTCAAACTCCCCCGTCATCACCAATGATGGGCAGGATATATCTCCAAGAATATTGAGTCGATCTTCTCTGCCAAAAATAATCCGTCCAAGAGGGATAATACTCTTTCTTAATTTCTCAGCTGGTAATGTACTCAAAAATATATAAAGTTCATCTTTCAGTTCTTGGTTGGCGTCTGGGGTATAAAACAAAGAAACAAGATATTCACACATATCCGGAGGGATCTTCCCTTGTTGTTCAATTATATTTAAATTATTGAAGTAAATTAACTTTGTACTATCAGGCTCAGAATCAAGATCCGTATCCATCAGAACCAATGCCCTGACAGCGTGTGGGTATTTATAAGCTAATTCGGCTCCCCACATCCCCCCGACGGACAAACCAACAATGGCGAACTCATCAATTCCCAGAGATGTGATTAAAGAGTAATGGTCATCAGCCAAATCTTCGATCGATTTTCTTATGTCAGGAAGTGGTGGCGAGTCACCGTGAGCCCACAGATCAGGTACAATAACCCTGTAATACTGAGACAGCTCTTTAATCTGAGGCTCCCACATATTTTTCGAAAAAAAATAACTGTGTCCGAATACTATAGGAAACCCTGACCCAGTATCATAATATGTCATTGAATTATTCACTTTTATTTTCCTGTCGTTTTAACATGAGGTGACAAGATTCATTTCAGTGGTTATACCTGGTCCGAATCCGGCAATTATTCCATTTCTGTTTTCGGTGATATTTTCGCCTTCACACATGCGTCGATAAGTGTCAAGGACTACTGAACTGGAAATATTCCCACAATTCATCAACGTATCAAAACTATATTTGAATTTTTCCAGAGGAACATTTAGAGTTACAGCGATATTTTCAAGAATCCTTGGCCCTCCTGCATGGATAATGTAGAAATCCAGCTCACTAATATTCAATTTTTTCTTACTGGCAAGATCATTCATGATTGGGGCAAGAGACAACATGGCTCCAGGGACTCGTTTATCAAGTCGAAAATGGAATCCCGTATCTTCTATATCATAGCTAATCCACTCTTCACTGTCGGGAACCAGATAACTGTCATTAACAATTAATCTGAGCCCCGGTCTGGCTTCACTGGTAACTACTGCGGCTGTAACGGCATCGCCGAAAAGACCGTCTATTAGAAGGCTGCTGATACTGGTGTCTGTTGGCTGGTAACTGAGAGAACAAAACTCACAGCTAACAATAAGCACATTACTACCGGGGTGGGCTGCAATAAAATCCTGTGCACGATTGATAGCCACTGCCCCAGCAGCACACCCCATCTGAGCAATGGGTATCTGAACCGTATTCCTGGGGAAATTAAATTCATTTATCATCCATGCGGTCAGTGAGGGCATGGAAAATCCTGTGCAGGAAACATAAATAATAGCAGATATGTCCCTGCAATCTAAACTGGCGTTGGCAAGCGCTTCATGAATTGCCTGTGGAATAAGTCTTTTTGCTTCAATATCAAAAACAGAGTTCCTATATCCAAATCCTGCGTGCCTGGATGTAAGAGCCATAGGCATAACCAGATGTCTTTTTTTTATTCCTATGTTCTTAATAATATCTATGGCCTTATCCAGATAGCTTAAAGTTCTGAAGTTTTTTCTGGCAAACGCGATGGTTTCATCAAGCGTTAATATATAATCTGGCAATACTGTTGAAGGTTTTGTTAATACAGCCATATTTAAACCCACTTAATTATAGTTAGAAGATTTGACGGCACATCAGCATTAACATTTAGATAGCAAATCTATTGATGTCAAGTAAAATATAGATAAGCAAGCCGAGAGCATTATCAAAATGGCATACAATTCATGCTGTTGTATTTTTTTAGGTGTGATTATTTTTTTTTGCATGAATTTTTTAATTATATATTTCAGTCGATTGCAGCTTACATGTTGGGTATGGCATTGAAATTTAATTGGTTTGACTTATTGTAATAAATCAACTTAGCTTAAAGGCGTGTGATATGAGCGCATGGCTACAACCTGAATCCAAACATTTTTACTAAGGATAAATTTATGCCACGTGAGGTTATTAAGGGCATCCCCATGCCAGAACCAAACCATACAACATCCTGGGTTACACGAGGTGCAGGACTACTCTTTACAGCCATCGGGCCAGTACTTCCGGATGGAACCATTTCTACTGAGGGAATTGCAGAACAGATAAGACTATCCCTTTCAAATCTGAAGGCTGTCCTTGAGGGCGCTGGAAGTGGTTGTGACAATGTTCTTCAGATTATTGTTTATTTGCGTGATCCCGGCCATGTGAAAATTCTGGATGAAATATACCCACAATTTTTTTCCTCCCCATACCCAAATCGTTCAACCGTTATTGTTGAACGAATGGTTGTGGACAGTATGAAGATTAAAATGGTAGTCACTGCATTGGCCGGAGATCCACTGACCCTGAATCAATTAAGTTAGGGGGCAGTAGAAAAATCTTCATAGTGAATTTTCCAAAAAATACCATTGGTAACAATTAATTGTATTAGAACCTATTTCAATAGGACTTTATTCCTACGATAAAACTACAGGCAAAATACAATATGTACTCGTAATCCCGATGGATTTTTAAACTTAAATCCATTTTCAGAGCTCCTGCTCGGCTCGGGAAAGATGCCGTTCGGTTATCTATCTCAATTTATTGATTTTACACCATTATCAAGCCATAGCTTCCCTTCATGGCTAGTGTAGTCAGCACTATCGGCTGACGTCATAAGCACATATTCCGCTAAAGCGAGATTACCACCCCCACTGCGCTGAATTGTGCTCCACTTTTGGTCAGTCCTTGTGGGACAGGGGATTGAGGCGTTTCCACTGCCATGTAGCGCTACAGTATCGAAATGGTTAAAAATTAGCCTTAACGTACAATAATTTTCGATTTCCAAACTGACCCCAACCTGAACCCCTCAGGAACATTTAACATCCGACGCTTTCGTGTCTGAAAGTAATTACTGATCCCCTTTATGACTCACGGCGGCTACGGTAAAGGAGACAGCGACGACATCCTTGCCAGTCTGGCGCCAGCTGCGCGGCGGGAAAAACCGCTGGTCATTGAATGCGACCAGGAGCGAAGAACCACTGAAACAGTCACCCGTTGGCTAGAGACAATACGCAGTTAATCGTCCGCATTCATGAGTCTGCCAAATAAGGGCTATCAGGGGCGCTAAATAATTAACGCTGACAACTCAGATATGATTGAACAGCAAACATAACAGAGGATGAAATATTGAAGACAATCTTAAAAACGCTGGCCATCTGCGTGATGGCGAGTGGCCTGGCGGCGCATGCCGAGCCACTGGTCATTCAGGAACAGGGAAGCTTTTCTGCTCTTATTATCATAAACCACTTGTAGATAGAACTTTCTGAAGGAGTAAATATATTCATTCACCTTACCATCTTCAGAATGTTCTTCCTTCACAGGCGCGCCAAAAATTGATTCAATGTACTTAATCGACACTCCAGTGTAAATTACACGGAGGTTATCTTCCGCTTTTTTTTGGAAAAAATTATCTGCGATGTTTTGATATAAATCAAACACTCCATTCAACGCCACAAAATATCCAGAAATGGCAAGCGCACCACTCAAAATAACAGCAATCAAAGATTTTTTAAGTGCTTTTATCGGGAGCGTCATAATGCCTCTTTTATTGTTTTTTTAGCATTCTACTTATCGCTGACTATAAAGTAAAACAATGATATGTGAAAATGATCATCATTCATGAATGATTAAGTCCAAAATTTATCTAAAGGCATGGTATTAATTTTTCATATTAGAGCAACGTCCACTCCCGGCACAAACCCGCCCCTCCCCCCTTCTCTCAATTAATGAGCCCACCTAATAAACCCTAGCTAATTACCCCACCTAATCGAATAAATCACTTTGCGTTATGCTTTTCCTGGACAACAGCTGAAGGATAACGTCATGCAAACTGTAAAACTGAACAACGGTATTGAAATGCCCCTGCTGGGCTTTGGTGTCTTCCAGATGACGGATGCCGCTGAATGCGAAAGAGCCGTTATTGATGCCATCGATACGGGATATCGCCTGATCGATACCGCTGCGTCCTACCAGAATGAAACCCAGGTCGGGAATGCGCTGAAACAGACCTGTATCGCCCGTAACGAACTGTTTGTCACCACTAAACTGTGGCTGCAGGATACCCATTACGAAGGCGCTAAAGCACAGTTCGAACGCTCCCTGAATCGCCTGCAGCTGGACTATGTTGACCTCTATTTGATTCACCAGCCTTATGGTGATGTACATGGTGCGTGGCGTGCTATGGAAGAGCTGCAACAGGCTGGCAAAATTCGCGCCATTGGTGTGAGTAACTTCCATCCTGACCGACTGGCCGATCTCATCGCCTTCAACAACGTCGCCCCTGCGGTAAACCAGATTGAAGTAAACCCCTTCAACCAGCAGCTGCATGCCGTTCCATGGAATCAAAGCCGTGGCATTCAGCCGGAAGCCTGGGCCCCATTTGCCGAGGGGAAAAATGGTCTGTTCCAGCATCCCGTGCTAACGGCAATTGGCCAGAAGTACGGCAAAAGCGTCGGCCAGGTTGTATTGCGTTGGATCTTCCAGCGCGGCATCGTTTCACTGGCGAAATCGGTGCGCAAAGAACGCATGGCAGAGAACATCAACATTCTCGATTTTGAACTCAGTTCTGAAGATATGCTGCAAATTGCCGCACTCGATACTGCAACCAGCGCCTTCTTCTCTCACCGCGACCCGGCGATGGTGGAATGGCTGACTGGCCGCAAACTTGACGTTTAAGTCGCGATAAAAGAGGTATTCATTCAATGCAAAAACGTTATCTGGGTCAATCCGGACTCGAAGTCTCCGCGCTTGGGCTCGGCTGCATGGGCTTAAGCCACGGCTACGGCCCGGCGACCGATACTCGTCAGGCTATCGAGCTCATTCGCGCTGCGGTCGAACGTGGCGTCACCTTCTTCGATACCGCCGAAGTGTATGGCCCCTTCCTTAATGAAGAGGTTGTCGGCGAAGCCTTAAAACCGTTTCGTGAACGTGTGGTCATCGCGACCAAGTTTGGTTTTACCTTCGGTGCGGACAACAAGCAGCAGATTTTAAACAGCCGTCCGGAGCATATCCGTGAAGCAGTAGAAGGCTCATTACGCCGTCTTAAGACTGATGTCATTGACCTGCTGTATCAACACCGTGTCGATCCGGATGTGCCGATTGAAGATGTTGCGGGAACGGTGAAAGACCTGATCGCGGAAGGCAAAGTCAAACATTTCGGTCTGTCCGAAGCGGGCGCACAAACTATTCGTCGGGCGCATGCGGTACAACCGGTCACTGCCCTGCAAAGCGAATACTCCCTGTGGTGGCGCGAACCGGAGCAGGAGATCCTGCCGTTATTGGAGGAGCTGGGTATTGGTTTTGTGCCCTTCAGCCCGTTAGGCAAAGGCTTCCTGACGGGATCGATTAAGCCAGGAGCCACGTTTGGCAAGGATGATTACCGAAGCCAGGTGCCGCGTTTCGCCGAGCAGGCGATTGAAGCCAATGAAAAGCTGGTCTCGTTGTTGGGTGAACTGGCGGCAGAGAAAGGCGTGACCTCTGCGCAAATCGCGCTGGCATGGCTGCTGGCACAAAAGCCGTGGATTGTTCCTATCCCCGGCACCACCAAGCTACACCGGCTGGAGGAAAACCTGGGGGCTGCCGACATCATTCTTTCGCAGGATGACTCGCGGCAGATAACCCAGGCGCTTGAAACGATTAAAATCGTCGGCGAACGCTACTCTCCTGAGCACCAGGCTCGCGTAGGCCGTTAATACCCGGACGGGTTCGCCGCGAATGGCGGACCCGTTATTCCCCGTAGCGAAGCGCATCGATCATCAGTGCAAAAGCGGGCGGATGCTGCTTACGACTCGGGTAGTAGAGATAATATCCGGGGAAAGACGGACACCAGTCCTGCAAAACCTGGATCAGCTCTTCTGACTTTATATATTCCTGCACCCTGTCTTCAGGTATACAGGCGATGCCAAAACCGGAATTTCGTTACGTAAAGCCAGAGATCACCAGAAACCTGCTTTTTGAAAGCCAGGCTAACATCTGGCTTCCCGTTGACGTAATGCTGAAAAAGAAGGTGGCTCACAACAAGTAAAGCAAGCGTTATCGTTAACAACCCATGCAACCGCTTAATAACCTTGCTCCCGCGCATAATCTATCCCTTGTTTTATCCAGAACTGGTCATGAGGGTCGTCCCCATAAGGTGGTCTGCCATACCATGCCCCCCTATTTCTATATCTTTGTTGCAGATGAATAATGACCATTTTTATGCTCTGGTTATTAACTGAAATGGCGATCTGTATCTCCACTCCGCTTCAGTCTAATTGCCAGTAAAGGGGTGAACCGTAGACCTCGACAAAATAATCAATCACCGTTCGAACATTGAGCGGCGGATGGCGTGCGTTCGGGTAAATAGCCGCGATGTGCTGTGGCTCCGTTTTAATGGCAGAATCGTACTCCGCCATAAATCTGACTAAATCACCTTTCTTCAGGCTATCGCCAATCAACCAGTCCGGAAACAGCACCATTCCCATGCCGCCAAGTGCGCTGGTTAATAAAGATTCTGCGTTATTAGACGTCAGTAAGCCCGTCACGGGATGATGAATCCAGCTCGCACCGGGTTTTCTGAATAACCACCGATTAGGACCGGACGAGCCTTTATAAACCAGGCACTTATGATGTGTCAGATCGGCAGGCACGTGGGGTTCACCGTTTTTTGCAATATACCCCGGAGACGCCGCCAGATAATAACGCTGCGACCCGAAGATACGCGCGTGAAATGAAGAATCCGTCAGCGTACCAATCCTGAAGATAATATCCGCGGCATCCTTATGCGGGTCGATATAATCATCGGTCTGTGTCAGTTCAATCAGCAGTCGCGGGAAACGAACTGACAGCTCCGTCAGCCAGGGAGCAATGTGACGCTGACCAAAAAATACCGGGGCATTAATGCGGATAAGCCCTGCGGGCTCAAGGGATCGGTCCAGCATTTCTTTGCGGGCTTCGCTGAGTTGCTCTGTCATCGTCCGGGCGTAATCAATGAATAAACGCCCCGCTTCTGTCGGAATGACCGCCCGGGTATTTCGATAAAAAAGTTGCTGACCCAGCGTATCTTCCAGCTGGAGAATAACGCGCGAAATCATTGATGCTGAAACCCCTTCCCGCCTGGCCACGGCTGAAAAGCTCTGTTCATCAAAGACCGCGATAAAAAACGACAGTGCGCGAAAGTTTATGGCGCCGGGATCGTGCATTATCTCAATTCCTGCAAAGGTGTTTCATGGATTATACCGTTTTTCATCATTCATCGTTGCTATACGATGCTTCGCCTGAATCACTAAAGAGAGTGTTGTATGCAGTTTTTATTGATATTGCTGGTGATTGCCGGCGGAATGGGGTTGTCCGTTGAAGCCGGATTATTAGGGCCGTTAGGCAATGAAGTCGGCGGATTGTGGGCAACATTCAGCATTTTTGGCGTTGGCGCGGCGCTGACATTTCTGCTGATGCTGTTCTTTAGCCCGCGAAACAGCCCTTCTTTCTTCACTCAGCCCTCATGGACGCTGCTCGGTGGGATCCTGGGGCCGATATATGTCGTTATCCTGACGATTGCCGTTCCGGTTATCGGTATTGCAATGACGATGATAGGCATTCT
Organism: Lelliottia sp. CFBP8978; assembly: GCF_034046055.2. Taxonomy (NCBI): domain Bacteria; kingdom Pseudomonadati; phylum Pseudomonadota; class Gammaproteobacteria; order Enterobacterales; family Enterobacteriaceae; genus Lelliottia; species Lelliottia sp. CFBP8978. The sequence continues at coordinate 2,172,019 of NZ_CM188253.1, forward strand.
GGCAGGCCAGGTCTTTAAAAGCCTGGTGATCGATCACTATGGCTTATTCGGTACATCTCATCGAAAAATTGACAGCAGACGTATTATCGCGCTGATTTTTATTGTGGCTGCCCTGATTCTCGTGGCAAAAGGCTGAGGTAACATGATGAATATATTAATGATTATTCTGGCTATCATCGGTGGCGCAGTTCTCAGCATTCAGGCGGCAATAAATGGCAAGTTGGGCAGCCATGTGGGTGTGTTCCGCAGTGCGTTTCTGACTTTCTCGCTGGGCGCACTGGTCACGGCGCTGCTCATCTTTTTCTTCGAACCGAAACAGACCCTGACCTTGCTGGATGTGCCGAAATGGCAACTGCTTGGGGCACTTTGCGGAGTGCCGTACATTGTCATTATGGTGATGGCCGTTCAGCGGATTGGGACCGCAGTGGCGACTGTGGCCGTCATTTTTGGCCAGCTGGCAATGAGTCTGCTCATTGATAATTTTGGCTGGTTAGGAAATGAAGCGATTCACTTTTCAGCGACGCGTCTCGGTGCGGTGGTTTGCCTGGGAATAGCGTTGATCTTTATTTATTCCAGCAGTTCTTCCACGAGCATAGCTGATGGAAAAAGCACCCGTCGGGCATCCACGCGTCATTGAGCCAAAATATTAAATATAACTTGATGATTTTCATCATATAACCCGAAAATGCATGCGCTACGTGAATTCTGGTGTTTTTGCTGTACACCGGTAAGCCAGAATTCACCCAGAGACCGTTTAAAATGCAGGGATAGTTTGCTGATAACCGGACTTTCTTGTAACCTTCCCCTGCACTCCTGACGACTCTATCAGAAACAACCGGACTCCCTTATGGCCGCTCATATTTCAAAAGATCCTTTGCATGGCGTAACCCTGGAAATGCAGGTCAATGCCCTCGTTGCTCATTACGGCTGGGTTAAACTGGGTAAATTGATCAACATTAACTGCTTTAAAAGCGACCCAAGCGTTAAATCGAGTCTGAAGTTTCTGCGTCGTACACCTTGGGCTCGCGCAGAAGTCGAAGCGCTGTATCTTGATTCGCTGGAAGAGGTGGCCGCTGAAGAACCCAACGATATCAATGATGACCCCTGGGCCAACAGTCGACTAAAGAAGAGCTAATCCCGATGCTCACACACGTTAAACGTTCTGTCGCACTGATGACACTTGCGCTGTTACTGGCCAGCTGTGCCTCAAAACCCCCCGTCTCTTTAGTGACTCCTCTTCCCCCCGTATCCAGCCATCCTCTGCCGGGTAAGTCGCATAACAATCATGAAACGATGCGTGGAGTCTGGCTGGCAACTGTTTCTCGTCTCGACTGGCCACCCGTCTCTTCTGTCAATATCAGTAACCCGGCTACCCGCAACAGGGTGCAACAGAAAGCGCTGACCGATAAGCTCGATAAATTAAAAAGCCTGGGCATTAATACGGTGTTCTTCCAGATCAAGCCTGACGGAACGGCGCTGTGGCCATCAAAAATTTTACCGTGGTCAGATACGCTGACGGGCCATATTGGTCTGGATCCCGGGTACGATCCCCTGCTCTTTATGCTCGACGAAGCACACAAACGCGGGATGAGCGTTCACGCCTGGTTTAACCCTTACCGGGTGACCACCAATACCAAACCGGGAACGGTTTCGGAGCTGAATCGCACCATTTCACTGAATCCGGCGAGCGTATTTGTGTTACACCGCGACTGGATCCGCACCGCCAGCGATCGCTTTGTGCTCGACCCGGGTATCCCGGAAGCACGAGACTGGATCACCAGCATCGTGGCGGAAGTGGTCTCGCGTTATCCTGTCGACGGCGTGCAGTTTGATGACTATTTCTATGCCGAGTCCCCTGCCTCCACGCTGAATGACAGTCAGACTTTTCAAAAATACGGCCATGGATTTGCTTCAAAAGCGGACTGGCGTCGGCACAACACGCAGCAGTTGATTGAACAAGTGTCACGCACGATTAAGCAGCTAAATCCTGACGTAGAATTCGGTGTCAGCCCCGCTGGCGTATGGCGCAATCGCTCACATGATCCGATGGGCTCGGACACCTCTGGTGCAGCGGCCTACGACGAAGCATTTGCCGATACGCGTCTGTGGGTTAAGCAAGGTCTGCTGGATTATATTGCTCCGCAGGTTTACTGGCCTTTCTCGCGTAAAGCGGCGCGCTATGACGTGCTGGCCAAATGGTGGGCGGATGTCGTCAAGCCCACCAACACCCGCCTTTATATCGGCGTTGCTTTATATAAAGTGGGTGAATCCTCGAAGAATGAACCCGACTGGACGGTAAATGGCGGCGTGCCGGAACTGAAAAAACAGCTCGATTTGAATGAGTCTTTACCGAACGTGAACGGCACAATCCTGTTCCGTGAGGACTATCTCAACCAGCCGCAGGCTCAGGAAGCGGTCAGCTATCTTAAAAATCGCTGGGGTTCGTGAACCCCGGCTATTCTGGTTTTGGGCCGAACATCTCCAACAATTGCTGTTGATCGGGCATACCGACAATCTGCTGCAGCTCATTCTTGTCATTCATATAATAAATGGCCGGCGTGGCGTTAGCGCCTAAATCGTCCATTAATTTCTGATGTTGCTGAAGCAGATTGAACGTCTCCCGCGATCCGTTAGTCTTCAGTTCAGGCAACGTTTTGCCCCCTGAGAGTTCGTACTCTTTCCACGCCGTAACAGGATCGGCAGCGTTGAGGATCGCCGTTGCGTTCGGACCGCTTTTCGGGTTCAGAAACGCCACCAGCAGCGTATTGAGCTGCACTTTGCCGGCTTTAACCCACGGCTGCGCTTCAGACCAGAATTTTTTACAATACGGGCAAAACGGATCGGCAAAGACGAACACTTTCTTAGGCGCGGCATCAGCGCCCTCTTTTAATGCCTGTGCGTTATTCAGCGTTTGCCACATTTTACGCCCCATCGGGACATAAATTTCTTTCTGGAAATACTCTTCGCTGATGTTTTTACCTTTATCATCATAAAGATAACCAGAAATGACATGCTTCCCGTCTGGCGTCAGAAACAGCGTTACGCCCATGTCCTGATATTGACCAATCCAGCTTTTCGCGCCACCAGGCGCATCAATTTCGCGGATGTTTTCAATGCCCTGCTGTTCGCCAAAATGCTTCACAACCGGTGGAACATCCCCGGCAGCAATAGCCAGTGCCGGGATTAAACCGGTTGCCATCAAAATAAGTGGATTGCGCATAACATACCTGAATGAATGGAGTTTCAGAGGCTGACAAAGGTGAAGAGCGTCAACGTGGAAACAGATCTACCTGACTGTTTTATAGCGTCGCTGCAGCGTTGCTGCCAGCTTGCGTTGCAACGGTTCCGGGGTTTCCCCCTCAATCAGCTTGCCAATTAAATCGAAGCAATGCCATGCCAGCTGTCGATTGTCCTGGCGTACCGTATCAATCGGAATCGTCAGTGAATCATATAGGTAGTGATCGTCGAAACTTGCCAGACGCATTTCGCTCTGTAGCAGATGATGCTGCCCCATGTAGCGTAATACCCCTTCCAGCAAACCGCACGCGGCGGTGAAAATGGCTTTTGGCGGGCGACCTAATCGCGCACAAAGCTCAGCAAACATTTCGTAGCCTGAGCTTGGGTGATAATTACCGTGAATGATCCATTCCGGGCGCAACGCTACGCCGGCGTTAGCCAGGCCTTGTTTAAAACCTTCCAGGCGATCGCGCGTCGGTGAAAGCCTCGGTTGACCACCGAGAAAATAGATTTCGTCCGGATGCTGGCGGGCAATATCGGCCACCAGTTCAGCCGTGGGCGTAATGGAATCGGTGATAACCAGCGGCAAAGAACTGTCATTCATATGACGGTCGAAGAGTACGACCGGCAGCTGTTCGCTCAGTTTTTGATAATCCGCGTCGTTTAACAGACTTGAAGCCACAATCAGGCCATCCACCTGACGCGAAACCATATTGTTCACCACGACCGTTTCCTGGCCCGGGTTTTCGTCCGTACAGGAGATCAACAGCTGCACACCCGCTTCACGACACAGGGTTTCCAGTTCATGAGAAAACACCGCAAAGCCGTAGTTGGTAATTTCGGGTACCACCAGTCCGATGGTATGGCTGCGATTATCACGCAATGAACGCGCATGAATGCTCGGCTGATAATGGTGCTGTTTGGCGATCGCCATCACTCGTTCACGGGTCTCTTCCGCCACGCGCAACTCTTTGCTACGGCCATTCAATACCAGACTGGCGGTGGCTTTTGAGACCCCCGCCAGCTCAGCGATGTCTTTTATGGTGACGCGTTTTGTTTTTCTCACAACGACTTAGATCCGGCTACCAAAACCCTCATTCTATCATGCAGGCGCGAAGCGACCAGTAGCGTAATGTGATGACGGACGCACCTTCGAAGCGAATCTGCGCCGGATGCTGCGGAAAATAGCGGCTGCTCATTACCCCTTCGCCGTCATTGATGAAAATTTCAACGCTAGAGCAATCGCACAGAACGCGCAGCGACGTCACGTTACCGAGCCAGTAGCGCACCAGCATCTCATCGTTTTTCAGGCTTTGCCGTTGCAGGCGGATCCCCTGCTCATCCACGCTCAGCCAGAGCGTATCAGCAAAGTTCACCTCCAGCGGCCCGTCCGGCATCAGGATAAATTCCACACGTCCGGCTTCCATGCATGGCGCATCGCTGGCATGACCTTGCCATTGGTGCTCTTCTTCACGCAGTGCGGTCAGTTCGCGGATCGGCTGTTGATAGAGTTTGCCCTCGCGGAACTGTAGCTCGCGCGGACAGGTCATCTGATGGATCCAGCCGTATTCTCGCGTGGGTTGCAGCATCTCTTCACCATCAGGCACGCCCATCCAGCCGATCAATATCCGGCGACCGTCAGCAGAAAGCGTGGTTTGCGGAGCATAAAACTCAAAGCCGGCATCCAGCTCATGTAATGGGCCGTGATTAAATGTGGCGCTCTCGAGGGCAACATCACCGCTCATCCAGGCGCAGGGATAGTGATTAAGATAGCGATGCGGTTCCCGCGCCAGTCCCTGCGGGCAGCAGATCAACACATGCGTGCCATCCAGTTCGAACAGATCCGGACACTCCCACATGTAGCCTGCGTCCTGAAGTCCGTTCACGCCGTGCCCGGCGATTTCGCCGCATGCGTGCCAGCACTGCAAGTCAGTCGATTTAAACAGCAACACCTTGCCACGCTGTTGTTGATCCTGTGCCCCCAGCACCATGTACCAGATTCCGTTTTGCTGCCACACTTTGGGGTCACGCACGTGTCCGGTATAGCCTGACGGGAGCGGTAATACCGGGCCCAGTTTATCAAATCCCCCGGCCGCATTTTGCACCGCCAGACACTGCCACGCGGTACGGCCACCGTCATCAAATTTCACATTGCCGGTATAGCAAAGTGTCAGCTCACCCTTGTTGACCACCGCGCTACCGGAATAGCACCCGTTACGGTCATACTCCTCGTCGGGCATCAGCGCCATGGGCTCATGCTGCCAGTGCACCAAATCAGCGGAACTCCAGTGGCCCCAGCATTTATATTGATGATCGCAATCCAGGGGATTCCACTGATAAAACAAATGGTAACGTCCGGCATACCAGATAAAACCATTAGGATCGTTCATCAGCCCGGTGACGGGAGCAGGATGCCACTGCGGATAGTGGCTGTCCTGCCGCGCACGCGGTTGCCCTTTCATGACGGCCTGCAACACGGCAGGCCAGCGGGAAGGAAGCGTCATTATTCAGAGTCCGTTTTGTATTTCAGCAGTAAAGAGACCGTAAAGGCGACCGCGAAGGCGATAACCATACCAATGATATAGTTGAGCAGTGAGGAGGCCTGCACGATCGCCATTCCCGGAATTGCCGTTAATCCGACCGCCGTCATATAGACATGGACCGATACCACCCATGCCCCGCCCGCAGCGCCACCGATGAGCGCCGCAATAAATGGCTTCACAAAGCGCAGGTTAATACCAAAAATAGCCGCTTCAGTGATCCCAAGCATGGCCGAAAAAGCGGACGGTAAGGTGATCGCTTTAATTTTGGCATCGTTGGTTTTGAACCAGACCGCCAGACAGGCCCCACCCTGCGCGACGTTTGCCATCGCCCAAATCGGCAGCAAGAAGTTAACGCCAATTGAAGGATTACCTAACAGTCCCGCTTCAATGGCATGGAAGCTATGGTGAATGCCGGTAATCACAATCACCGAATAGAGCCCACCAAACAGCAATCCTGCCAGCCAACCGGCGTGCTCAATCAATGTGCTCAACACAAACGAAATACCATCGCCCAGCGCGCGTCCAGCCGGACCGATAATCAGTAAGGCAATGAAGCCAGAGATAATAACGGTCAGGAATGGCGTTAAAATCAAATCCAGCGCATCCGGAATGACGCGGCGAAGTTGTTTCTCCACCAGACTCATAAACCACACCGCCAGCAGCACAGGGAAAACCGTCCCCTGATAGCCAATCATCGCAATCTCAAAGCCGAAAAAGTCCATGGTCTGGAAGCCCGACGCCACGCCCCAGGCGTTGGTCAGCGCCGGATGAGTCAGAATTCCGCCAAGCGTCGCCCCCAGATAAGGATTACCGCCAAATTCACGGGCAGCGGTAAAACCAATCAGGATCGGCAGAATAATAAACGCCGCCGAACTACACATATCGAGCATGATGTAGAGCGCGTTATCCGCATTCACCCAACCATAGGTTTTTATCATCCCGAGCAGACCCATCAGCAGGCCAGACGCCACAATGGCAGGGATGATGGGGACAAAGATATTGGACAGCAGTCGGGCAATGCGCTGGAACGGGTTTAACTTACGCGCGGCAATGTCAGCGGCCTCGGATTTGCTGGATTCACCGAGACCGGTGGCCTGGATAAATGCCGCATACACTTTATTGACCACGCCGGTGCCGAAAATCACCTGCATCTGCCCTGCGTTATGAAAACAGCCTTTCACCCCGTCGACCTGACCGATCGCCTGCCGATCGGCCAACGTGTCATCAACCAATACCAGACGCAAACGCGTCGCGCAATGTGCCGCACTGGCGATGTTCTCTTTGCCGCCGAGCAGCGGAATAAGCGCGCGGGCGATATTATCAAAATCCATAGACACCTCTGACTGAACTCATTTTTATGATGTAAGTGACGCTCCCGCAGCGCGAGAGCGTGAAGGGTTAAAACCAGGTTTCCATCTGCACCCCAAAGTTCCATTCCCCGCCGGCGTTGAAACCGCTACTGCCAAAGGCATCATCGCTGGCGTAGTTGTCCAGTTTGCTGCTCCAGTCCATCCAGGTGGCGTACAAACGCAGTTCAGGACGGCTGAAGAAATCGCCGATCTTGCCGGCTTTCAGGGTTGGTGCCACGGTCAGTTTGTAGAAACTGCCGTTCACCGCGTGACGATCTTTGTAGCCTTTCGGATCCAAATCCATGTACTGATAGCTACCCTCAAACGCCATTGCAAAGTTCTGTGTGACCTCTTTGATTAAGCGCGTATTGAGCGTTACCCATTCATAGCTGTCGCCTTTGACATAGCGATCTTTACTGCTCTGGCCAAGAACCGCCGGGGCAATGTGCCAGCCGCCTCCAATCGGGGTTGTGCCATAGCTGGCAAATCGCCAGGTGTCTGCTTCGGACAGCAGTGCGCCATCGGACCCGAGGCTTTTCACTTCTGCGCCCAGGCCATGACCATACAGTAAGGCGGTTTTCGCGGAACCGTCACGTAAACCGTAGAAGCTCTCATTGTGAAGGCCGAGCAACGCGTGAACACCGTTATTGGCCGCGTCCGTTTTAATGGCATCGCCATTTGCATCTTTCCGGTCGTCGTTATCTTTGGCGCGCATCCCGCTCACCATCACCTGCAACGGACCGGCAAAGTGGTTCATGCTCAGAATGTAGTTCTGAACGTTATTGTCGATCTCTTCCTGACTGCCGAAGTTGCGTCCGTAAAGGGAGAAGTTACTGCGGAAATCTTCGCTCCACTTGACGTCATACACCCCGCCGCCGGTGCCCGCGAGGAACACCACATCGGAATCGAGCCAGTGAATATCAAAATTATCACGGTCAAAACGCTTACCGGCCCAGAAGGTGCTGCCCTTAAGCGCACCGCTGAAATCAGGTAAATTGCCCAGTTCGGCAAACGCCTGACGAATGTTGAGATCGCTCGAATCGGCGGACCAGTCGTTATAGGTTTTCTGTCCATCGGCAAGCATGGCTTTAAAGCGCGTTGTCGCTCCGTTTTCCAGCGTCTGTTTATGCTCTACGTTCAGCTCAACATAGGTGTCGGCTTCATTGCCCAGACGCCCTATCGCGCCGCCCGTCTCCCCGGCTGGCGTCAGGTAAGGACCGCTTTTGCTGCCGGAAGCCGCATCATTCATCAGCAAGCCTGAACGGGCATAACCGTGAAACTCGAAGCCACTGGCGAGATCGGCTTTTTGTTCAAGAGCAGACGTACGCTGCGCGACCTCCTGAGTGGTGGTCTGGGTTTGCTGTTGAACGGCCACCAGCTGTTGTGTTTTTTGTTCTGCTGCACTGGCTCGCTTTTCTGCAGCCTGCGCGCGACTCTCGGCTGCCTGTAAACGTTGTTCAAGCAGCGCGAGACGCGCTTCAATACTGTTCATATCCGTCTGAGCGTAAACCGAAGCACTACCGGCCAGCATGCCAATCATCACGGCAAGTCTGCGTTTTTTATACATTTTGTCGCATCCCTAAAAGAGGTTATTGATAGTTGCTAAATTGCTAAACCGGTTTAGGTTGTTGATACTAAACCTGCCGATTTTGGATCAGCAATGTTTTTTGCTAAACCGATTTAGTAAATGTGACCAGGGCGACAATTCAGACCGCGATGCTGCGGTCTGAGGCAGGAACAACGATGAGGGGAAATTAGACTTCGTGGTGATAAGGCAGCGCGGTCATCGCACCTTTAGAGGTGGTGGCAAGCGCACCACAGCGCTGCGCGAGCGCAATCGTCGCGGATAAATCAGCCGTACCGCTGGCAAGCCCAAACAGCAGTCCGGCGACAAAGGCATCTCCGGCACCGGTGGTATCCACGCTCTCCACGGGGCTTCCCGGATAAGTGGTGAGCTTCCCGTCATGCCAGGCTACAACACCCTTTTTGCCCATCGTCACCATCACTAAAGGTGACTGGCACTGGCTGACCACCAGCGCCAGCGCGGGCTCCAGTTCGTCAATGCCGCTTAAAAAGGCCAACTCCTCAAGGGACAGTTTCACCACGTCTGCCATACGCATCGCCTGTATCAGACAATCCCGTAATTCAGCGTCATCCTGCCATAAATCGGGGCGGATATTGGGATCGAAACTGACGAATCCCCCCGCCTGTTTAATGGTATTCATCGCCTGAAATGTCGTTGAACGACTGGGTTCGGCGCTGAGTGCAATGGAGCACGCATGAAGCCACTCACCTTCCTGAAAACCCGGCAGATCGCTCGGCGTCAGAAACAGGTCCGCGCTCGGTCGAACCATAAAAGTGAAAGAACGCTCTCCCTGCGCATCCAAATCCACAACCACCGTCGAAGTGCGATGCCGCGGATCGAGATGCATATAATGGGTATCCACGTTCTGCGTAAATAACGTGTGGCGCAGATAGCGACCAAAGGGATCGTCACCGACTCTGCCAATAAACCCGCTTTTACCCCCGAGCCGCGCAACGCCTACCGCCACATTGGCTGGCGCCCCTCCCGGACATTGCAATAATCGCCCCTCTCCGTCAGGCAGAAGATCGACCACGGCATCGCCAAGCATCCATATCTTTTTCATGCTCACCTCAAGCTAAACATTAATTAAACCGGTTTAGCTATTTAAGCACATCCGAGCTGAACGGGAAATACAGACAGGACAATGCGGTAGTTTAGTTGTTGAAAGACGCTGGGCGCTGAATCTGCGGCCAGTGGATATTGCCTACGCCATTCAGCTGCGGACGGGCAAAAAGAAAGCCCTGGAACCGTCTGATACCGGCGGATTCAAGCCAGCACCACTCTTCTATCTTCTCGATGCCTTCCGCCACCAGCGTAATTTCCAGATCGGTACAGCAGCTGACGATGGATTTCACAATCGCCTGTTTTGGTCCGCTCAGATGAATATCGCTGACGATCTCACGGTCGATCTTGATTTTGTCGGGCTGAAAGCGAGTGAGGAGCGAAAGACCGGCATACCCGGAGCCAAAATCGTCGATCGCCAGCCCAATACCCGCCGCGCGAAGCTGCTTGATGGCGCTGTTAAACCGGTTGAAGCCGGAAATCATCTCATTTTCCGTCACTTCCACCACCACCTGCTCTGGCAAAAGATAATGTTTTACGATGTTTTCCAGCAGAAATTCTACCGCATTGGGAACATTGACCAGCGACATCGGCAGCAGATTGATGGCAATCTTATGATCGCCAATGCCGATCTTTTCCGCCAGCGCAAACGCGTAGGCTTTGGTCTGCAGGTCAACTTCATAGACTTTTTCCGGCGGAATGGCGTTAAAGAAGTGTTCCGGACTGCCGCCGTCGTTCCCACGGATAAGGGCTTCCAGCGACGTGATTTTTCCTTCTGAAGGCTCAACAATCGGCTGGAAAGCAAACTGGCAAATCTGATTAGCCATCAGGCCGTCGACGCCGTGACCAAAAGGGGCAATTCCGGAGGCTAATGTCCAGCTATCGGGGCGATACCTGTCCCCGGCGTCTGGCAGTTGACTCCGGGTGATAAAGGTCTGAATGAATTTGAATACCCGATCTTCCGAAGTCAGATAACTGTCGAGTTTGCTATAGCGCAACACCGATTCCAGCACCGCTTTGGTCGCCTGCACCTGCAGATCAAATAACAGCATGCCGACGTTGTCAAAACGTCTTCTCGACCCATAATCACGCATCAGTTCGACGACCCCAAGATGGCGTTCATCGGCGCGGATTTTGTGGAAAAGCTTTACGACGTCCTCTTCTGCGCCTTCAAGAATTTGCAAAAAATCGACGCCGTTAAACAGCAAAATGCCGGTAATATCCACCCCTGCGTTTCGCTGCTTCGCTTCTTCGACCAAAGAAATGAGCGAGAATGGTTCACAGGATGAATTTAACTGGCTCCGATAGATGAGTGTTGTCAGCACAGTAATAAGTCCCGTTTTGATGATTGCGCATTCAAGCGATTGTTTATCATAATTTAAAGCTGTCGACTAATGATAATCGGTCATTTTTTTGATTTGAGATTATCACGCACAGTAAGAGACAAAATGAATGTATGCGCCACTCATTCTGCCTTCAGCAATCTTTCGGCTTGCTTCTCCATGCCCTGAAATATCGCCTCACTGATGTGTTGCGGAAAATCTGGCGGCAAACACTGGCGGACACTGGCAATCACCTCCGCCGTCACAGTGCCCATTTCATCCATCATCGTTTTCGCGCGCTGGGCAGAGAACCCAACCCGTGCCGCAGTGGCCGGAAAATGACGAGGCTGGATCTGCGCCCAATGGTACTGGCGGTTTTTCCCCTGCAAAGCCATCGCCATTTTCGCTTTCCGGGCGGCGATCCCCTTCGCACCAAATATCGGATAGGCGGAGAGAATATCGTACAGAGGCGTCATCACATAAGCCGATTCCGGTTCAATGAATACGCTGTAATTTTTAGCATGCCCGTCAATTGCGCCTATCAGCCAGTAGAAGATCTGGGTGCGGAAAAAGGTTTCACGATCCTGCGTCGAACGCCGTGACCCCAGCAGCAGAGTCATAATCTCGGCAATGCCCGGCCCGCCATGCGATTCATATTTCAGCGCCGGTGAATAACCCAGTGCCTGACACATATCCTCTTGCGGGAGCCGCATCAGCCAGCTGCCGTCGCGTGACCATTTCCGGTCAAAGCGCTCGACGATCAATACCGTTTTGTCCGACCAGCTGGCTAACGATGCGTTCGCGACGGCAAAACCGAAGGCGCTGGCGATACGCAGGCAGAGCCACTCGTTCTCACAGCTTTCGCTCAGGTCGATATTATTCTGCTCAATTTTACCGATGGGTAATTTGAAAATATGACTGGTAGGCGTGCTGCCGTGTGGTCGCTGCCAGCACCCCTGATGCCAGAGCAAGGCTGTTTTTTCCTGCGCCCCGGCGAGGGATATACGGAAATCCTGATCGTCGGTCATGCCCAGCGGTGCGTTGCGATATCCCTCCAGCAGGGCGGCAATATCCTCATCGGACAGCGGTGTGGCATGCATCTGCGTCACCGCAGGAATGGGGAGATCTTCGGGATAGAGCTGGATCGCCCCCACGCAGTCGCGCCCGACACTTGCCAGCAAATCAAACGGATGATCGGTCGGCACTTTAAAGCGCATCTGCATACGCGCGATGATTGCCTGCGAGTCGGGCAGCAAATTGCTGAAAAAGTTATACACCGCTTCGCCCTCCTGACGACGCGGTGTTAACGGCAACGACTGCGAAATCACGCGCGCGCCGGGAGTCTGTAGCCATGATGGCGCATACTGCCAGGACATTGCCCCCTTACCGTTACGATACAACGTTCCGACAACCGTGCCGTTCATGGCGACAGTCAACTTACTGTTTTTCATCTACCACTCCTGCCCCCAGCCGCGGTCTTTCTCCGTGGTCTCGCCACGCGGCATGACATGCAGTTCCAGATCGAGGGCTGAAAGCAGGCGAAATAAGGTTTCGAGCTTACTGCTGTCCGGATTTTGCTCGAACCCGGAGACCGTGGCTTGCTTCATCCCGACGCGTTCTGCGGTCTCTGCTTGCGTAAGCCGGAGAGACTTGCGCTGATCTCGCATCGCATTTGCCAGCATCGTAGATGTGGTAATTTTCATCTTGACCTCTTTTATCCTCGTGCTGGGATAAAGACACAATATCCCCTCCCACGGATAAAATCAAATTATCCTCTACAAGGGATATTTATTATTTATCCCTTTCAGGGGATAAATACGGTTATGCGCTTAATCAGCGGGCTGGCGCTGCTTTACTGGCGGCTGTTCGACAGACGCCTGCACAGTCGATCCGCTGATTAATTCGCTCGATCATATCGTCGTAAAAGGGATTCGAGGTCACACGCATCAGCGAATCCATGCCTACCACCAGCACCGCGGTTTCACCGCGCAGAGAGATGTTGCCGAGGTTTATCCCGTAGCGACGGGGATCTTCAGGCTGGCTCCCGTACAGATCGTCAGTCGGTGGAAAAGGTATCGCAACGTGCGACAGCGAGTAGAGATCGCGCGGCCAGGCGGAAGTCAGAGGCTGGACATCAACGTCTGTCTTGCCTGCTGGCTGGGTTCGCGCGACGGTCTGTAAGCTCTGAGGTGAGGCATTGGTCACCACCGTCGCGGTAAAACGGCGCGGTGGCGCAGGTAACAACGCATCGACCGCTACATAGGCGCCCGGTCTGAACAGCGGTCGAAGCGTCGCCGCCTGGTTGATATCGTAGATAACGAGCTCGTTGCCATTATCCGGCAACAGAGTAAACAGCGAATCCACCACCCCACGCGCGCTCACGGTGGAGTCCATCACCGACTGAAAAGCCAGAATCGGCGGCAGCGACGTCAGCGTGTGATTGCGCGCCGCACGAGTCAGCTGGGTCTGTAACGTCTGCGTTAACAGCCAGGACTGACGGGCCGCATTCACCGGAAACGAATTATATTTAAACGGATTATATTCCGGTAACACGCTCAGCCAGGCGGCTTTGGCAAACGGCGGCAGCAGCGCCGGCAGGCCTGCCAGCCCGGCAAAACGGGCAAAGGCGTTCACACGGATCATCGGCGACAATAAAACCAGCTGCTGCGGTTGACGCAGATGCGGATCGCCTGTGGCGTCCAGGGCATAGTTCAGCGCCAGCGCCCCTCCGTTGGAGTAGCCCACCAGATGCAGCGGCACATCGTTACCCGCAAGACGCGTGGCCTCCCGTACCGCCAGCCGTACCACTGCCTGCCACGCCTCGCGGCTGACATCGGTTAGCGCGCCGGGCGCCGTGCCATGCCCGGGCAAACGCGGCGCGATGGCCACAAATCCACGCTGTTGATAATTGACGGCCAGGCTTTTGACGCTATAGGGCGAATCGGTCAGCCCGTGCAGCAGCACCGCCACCCCTTTCGGTTTGCCCGCTGGCATCAGCACAAAGGAGCGATTACCGTCATCGGGAAACTGCCCGGGACAGACCGGGCTGTGCAGGTAGAAGCGGTTCAACGGCGTTTTGTCATTTTCGTCCAGCCGATCCGTGACCTCCGTGCGCAGATCGTGAAAGATAGCGGTTTCGCGTTGCAGATAGTCGCTAAAGCTGGCGTGGTCGATCTCCTGCGCCGACATCTCGTGCGCCGTCCAGGTGTGCCAGGGATGCAGCGCGGGGCCGGTCTGCGTTTTATAGATCCTGCCCGCCAGCAGAATGAACACCACTATGCCCAACACGATGGCGGTCCTTTTTAATACAGCCAGTAAACGCGTTCGGATCCGCCACGGCAGAGTCGCCATTCCATGCCCCTTTCTTCAAAAATGAGCCTTATCTTAAAAGAGAAAACGCGCGATGCCAAAAGTGTGAAGGCTCCGGCGTATTCGCCATTGATACCGACTCCTGCACCAAAAGTGAACTACGCTGCACAAATGTTGATCATAGGTTAATTAAATATTGCATAAATTCGCCAGCACAGGCGTTCCAGCGCGTCATGTGGATATGGCACGCGTCGTGCATTGTTAGTCTGGTAACACGTAGCGGGCCAATGACAACCCATTAACAGCGAGGCGGCACGGTGACACAACCAGAACTGCTGACCAGAATCGAAGCGATATTCAGCCAGCTGACACCCAGTGAAAAACGGGTCGCGAGCTGGCTGCAGGCCAATATGGCGCAAATCCCGTTTGAAACGGCGGAGAGCGTGGCGCTTGCGACAGGAACCAGCGGCATTACCGTGGGCCGCTTCCTGCGCAAACTGGGCTATCGCAATCTGGACGATGCCAAAAACAGCCTGCGCGACGTGCCGCAAACCCCCTATCAGCCGTGGGGAATGAACGAGCGTCTCGATTCGTGGCAACAACAGCGCGCGCTGTCAGGCCGGGTTCAGCACTCCCTCTCGCTGGAGCTCGACGCCATTCAGCAGGTTTATCAGCTGGCGCAGAGCGCGGCCTTCCAGCGCATCGTGTATCAGTTAACGCATGCCGATGCCGTCTATGTACTGGGGATCCAGTCGACGCGCGGGATTGCGAATGCCTTTTTCAGCCATCTGGAGTATCTGCGGCCACGCGTGAGTTATTCCGAAGGCTTATCCGGCAGCTGGGTGGAATCACTCAATTCAGAATTCGCGCGCCCGTATGTGGTACTGACCGATACCCGCGCTTATTCCGCCATTGCCCGCCAGTACTGTCGGGTGGCGAGCGAAAAAGCGATTCCGATGGCGTTGATCACCGATATCTGGTGTCCCTGGGCGCGCGATTATCCCATCGACCTATTACAGGTGAAAACGGATACCGGCCATTTCTGGGATTCACTGGCCCCGGTGAGCTGTTTATTCAACCTGCTGCTGTCTGGCGTGGTGGAGGCGTTAGGTGACGCGCTTCCGCTGCGGCTGGCGGCAAACCGCCAACTACAGCAAGAGTTTGGTCAATTCGAACGTTAAGGAGCGCAGCTATGCCCGAAGAGTGTCAACTGATTGATGTGGCGAAGACCTTTCCCGCCCTGCATATCGATCTGAAATACGCCACCGCCGACAACATCACCGGACGGCCCATTTATCAGGAGGCCCTGTGCCTGCTGCATCCCGAGGCGATTACTGCGCTGGCGAAAGCGATCGGCATTGCGACGCTTGCGGGCTTAAAACTGGTGGTGTACGACGCCTACCGCCCGCAGCAGGCACAGGCGCTGCTGTGGGAAGCCTGCCCCGATCCGCAGTACGTGGTGGATGTGTCGATTGGCTCGAATCACAGCCGGGGAACCGCCATTGACGTCACGCTGATGGATGAGCACGGCAAGGTGCTGGATATGGGCGCGGGTTTTGACGAAATGCACGATCGCTCGCATCAGTATCACCCCTCGGTTGCGCCTCAGGCGCAGCGCAATCGACTGTTACTCAACGCCGTGATGTTCGGCGGCGGCTTTGTCGGTATCAGCAGCGAATGGTGGCATTTTGAATTGCCCTCTGCCGCCAGTTACCCGTTATTAGAAGATCGCTTTGCCTGTTTCTCAACGACGCACTCCCCCCTTTAACTGGAGTTTTGCCATGAAAACAACGCTTCTCACTACCCTGATTGCCACTGCGCTGGCGCTGAGTCTTCCGGCTGCGCACGCCGCCGTTCCTAAAGATATGCTGGTGATTGGTAAAGCGGCCGATCCGCAAACGCTGGATCCGGCGGTCACTATTGATAATAACGACTGGACGGTGACCTACCCGGCCTATCAGCGGCTGGTGCAGTACAAACCGGGCACAACGGAAGTCGAAGGCGATCTCTCCACCGGCTGGAAAGCCTCGGACGCTCAGAAAGAGTGGACCTTCACGCTGAAAGATAACGCCAAATTTGCCGACGGGACGCCGGTGACGGCAGAAGCGGTCAAACTGTCGTTTGAGCGTCTGCTGAAAATCAGCCAGGGGCCGGCTGAAGCCTTCCCGAAAGATTTAAAAATCGACGCGGTCGATGAGCATACGGTGAAATTCACCCTGAGCCAGCCTTTTGCGCCGTTCCTGTATACGCTCGCTAACGACGGCGCGTCGATCATTAACCCGGCGGTGCTGAAAGCCAATGCTGCTGACGATGCGCGCGGTTTTCTGGCACAAAACACCGCCGGTTCCGGGCCGTTTATGCTGAAAAGCTGGCAAAAAGGTCAGCAGCTGATTCTGGTGCCTAACCCACACTGGGCCGGAGAAAAGCCGCACTTCAAACGCGTGTCGGTGAAAATTATCGGTGAAAGCGCCTCGCGACGTCTGCAACTCTCCCGTGGCGATCTCGATATCGCCGATGCCCTGCCGGTCGATCAGCTGACGGCGCTGAAAAAGGAAGGCAAAGTCACGGTGGCTGAATATCCGTCGCTGCGCGTCACCTATCTGTATCTCAACAACAGTAAAGCCCCGATGAATCAGGTCGATCTGCGCCGGGCGGTTTCGTGGGCTACGGATTACAACGGCATGGTGAAAGGGATTCTGAGCGGCAACGGTAAACAGATGCGCGGCCCGATCCCGGAAGGCATGTGGGGCTATGACGCCACGGCGATGCAGTACAGCTTTGATGAGGCCAAAGCCAAAGCGGCGCTGGAGAAAGTCAAAGACAAACCCGCCAGCCTCACCTTCCTCTATTCCGACAACGACCCGAACTGGGAGCCGATTGCCCTTTCCACTCAGGCCAGTCTTAGCAAACTGGGAATTAACGTCAAACTGGAAAAACTGGCTAACGCCACCATGCGCGACCGCGTGGGTAAAGGGGATTATGACATCGCGATTGGTAACTGGAGCCCGGACTTCGCCGACCCGTACATGTTCATGAACTACTGGTTCGAGTCGGACAAAAAAGGGTTGCCGGGTAACCGCTCGTATTATCAGAACAACGATGTCGATACCCTGCTGCGAAATGCGTTGAAAACCACCGATCAGGCGCAACGTACCAAAGATTACCAGCAGGCGCAGAAGACCGTGATCGATGAGGCGGCCTACGTTTATCTGTTCCAGAAAAACTACCAGCTGGCGATGAACAAAGAGGTGAAAGGCTTCGTCTTCAATCCGATGCTTGAGCAGGTGTTCAATATCGGCACCATGAGCAAGTAAGGCCAATGGCGCCGGTTATCCGGCGCCCGGGAGAAAAAGTATGACGTTCTGGAGCATTGTGCGCCAGCGCTGCTGGGGACTCATCCTGGTGGTTGCCGGTGTTTGCATCATTACTTTTATTATCTCGCACATGATCCCAGGCGACCCGGCACGCCTGCTGGCAGGCGATCGCGCCAGCGAAGAGATTGTCCAGAGCATTCGCCAGCAGCTTGGCCTGGACCAGCCGTTGTATGTCCAGTTTGCTCGCTATGTGGATGCTCTGGCGCACGGTGATTTGGGCACCTCAATTCGCACCGGTCGCCCGGTGGCTGAAGAGCTAAAAGCGTTTTTCCCGGCCACGCTGGAGCTGGCATTTTGTTCTTTGGTCCTTGCGCTCTTTATTGGCGTGCCGCTCGGGATCCTCTCGGCAGTCTATCGCAATCGCTGGCTGGACCATCTGGTGCGGCTGATGGCGATCACCGGCATCTCGACGCCCGCGTTCTGGCTGGGTTTAGGGGTGATCGTTCTGTTTTACGGTCATCTGCAAATTCTGCCAGGCGGCGGCAGGCTGGACGACTGGCTCGATCCCCCGACCCATGTCACCGGTTTTTATCTGCTGGACGCCCTGCTGGAGGGCAATGGCGAGGTGTTTTTCAATGCCCTGCAACACCTCATTTTGCCGTCGCTGACGCTGGCATTTGTCCATCTGGGCATCGTGGCGCGCCAGGTTCGTTCGGCGATGCTGGAACAGCTGAGTGAGGATTATATCCGTACAGCCCGCGCCAGTGGTTTACCGGGCTGGTACATCATTATGCGTTACGCCCTGCCTAACGCGATGATCCCTTCCATTACCGTTCTCGGGCTGGCGCTGGGCGATCTGTTGTATGGTGCTGTCCTCACGGAGACGGTTTTCGCCTGGCCCGGCATGGGCGCCTGGGTCGTGACCTCTATTCAGGCGCTCGATTTCCCGGCGGTGATGGGTTTTGCCGTGGTGGTGTCGCTGGCGTATGTGCTGGTGAACCTGGTGGTTGATTTGCTCTATCTGTGGATTGATCCACGCATCGGGCGCGGAGGTGATGAATGATGTTAACGCAGGAAACGTCCGTCCCGGCTCAGGCAGCCAAACCCCGCCTTAACTGGGCAAAATGGTTCTGGATGCTGCGTAAAAGCCCGCTGACGCTGGTAGGCGGCGTGATTATGCTCATTATGCTGGCGCTGATGATCCTCTCGCCGTGGATTGTGCCTCACGATCCTAACGCCCTGGATCTGACCGCCCGTCTGCAGGCTCCTTCGGCGACGCACTGGTTTGGCACTGACGAAGTCGGGCGCGACCTCTTCAGCCGGGTGCTGGTCGGCAGCCAGCAGTCGATTGCCGCGGGACTGGCGGTGGTGATCATCGCGGGCGGCATCGGTTCGCTGCTGGGCTGTTTGTCCGGTGTGATCGGGGGGCGCGGTGACGCCGTTATCATGCGCGTGATGGATATTATGCTCTCCATTCCGTCGCTGGTATTGACGATGGCGTTAGCCGCCGCGCTGGGGCCGAGCCTGTTTAATGCCATGCTCGCCATTGCCATTGTCCGTATCCCGTTTTATGTGCGCCTGGCGCGGGGCCAGACGCTGGTCGTCCGCCAGTTTACCTACGTCCAGGCGGCCCGCACCTTTGGCGCGTCTCGCTGGCATCTGATCAGCTGGCATATTTTGCGTAACGCTCTGCCGCCGCTGATTGTGCAGGCCTCTCTGGATATCGGCAGCGCCATTCTGATGGCCGCCACGCTCGGATTTATTGGTCTCGGCGCGCAGCAACCCACCGCAGAATGGGGGGCGATGGTGGCGGTGGGTCGCAACTATGTGCTCGACCAGTGGTGGTACTGCGCGTTTCCCGGTGCGGCAATCCTGATCACCGCCGTCGGCTTTAATCTGTTTGGCGATGGCATTCGCGATCTGCTGGACCCAAAATCAGGAGGAAAACAGTGATGAGCGATACGGTCTTATCTATCGAGGATTTACACCTGAGTTTTCCCGTTTTCCGCGGTGAGGTCCATGCGCTCAATCGCGTCTCGCTGGAGATCAAACGGGGCGAAATCGTGGGCGTGGTTGGGGAGTCGGGTTCAGGAAAATCCGTTACCGCCATGCTGGCAATGCGCCTGCTGCCGGAAGGCAGCTATCACATTCACGGCGGTCAGGTGAATTTGCTGGGTGAAAATGTCCTGACGGCCAGCGAAAAACAGCTACGCCAGTGGCGCGGGGCCAAAGTCGCGATGATCTTCCAGGAGCCAATGACCGCCCTGAATCCCACCCGCCGAATCGGTAAACAGATGGTGGAGGTGATCCGCCAGCATCAGCCGTTATCGCGCAGCGCAGCGCAGCTAAAGGCGATTGCGCTGCTGGAAGAGATGCAGATCCCGGATGCCAGAGAGGTGATGGAGCGCTATCCGTTTGAACTCTCCGGCGGAATGCGCCAGAGAGTGATGATTGCCCTGGCCTTCTCCTGCGAGCCAGAACTGATCATTGCCGATGAACCGACCACCGCACTGGATGTGACCGTCCAGCTTCAGGTGCTGCGTTTACTGCGCCACAAAGCGCGCGCCAGCGGGACCTCGGTGCTGTTTATCAGCCATGATATGGCGGTGGTTTCGCAGCTGTGCGACCGGCTGTACGTGATGTATGCGGGCAGCGTGATTGAAAGCGGCACCACGCAAACGCTGATCCATCATCCGGTACATCCTTATTCTATCGGCCTGCTGAAATGTGCCCCGGAAAATGGCCAACCGCGCGAGATGCTTCCGGCCATCCCCGGGACCGTGCCTAACCTGACCCGATTACCGCCCGGCTGCGCGTTTCGCGAACGCTGTTTCGCCGCCGGCACAAAATGCAGCCAAACCCCGGAATTAACGCCTGATGGAGCCGAGGGCCAGCGCGTCGCCTGCTGGTATCCGCAGCGGGAGGATCGTCATGTCTGATATTTTGCTTGAACTGAACAGCGTGCATGTGAACTTTCCGGCACGCAAAAACTGGCTGGGCCGCGTGACGGAGCAGGTCCATGCGCTCAACGGTATGGACCTGCAGATTCGTCGGGGAGAAACGTTAGGTATCGTCGGTGAATCGGGCTGCGGTAAAAGCACGCTCGCGCAGCTGTTAATGGGGATGCTGAAGCCGAGCAGCGGCCAGTGCCAGCGCACGGGGGACGGAATGCAGATGGTGTTTCAGGACCCTCTCTCGTCACTTGACCCGCGCCTGCCCGTCTGGCGAATCATCACCGAGCCGGTATGGATTAAAAAACGCAGCAGCGAACGGGAACGCCGACAGCTGGCGGAAACGTTAGCCGAGCTGGTGGGGATCCGCGCAGAATATCTCGATCGTCTGCCGCATGCCTTTTCCGGTGGACAACGCCAGCGCATCGCCATTGCCCGCGCGCTCTCTTCCGATCCGGACATCATCGTGCTGGATGAACCCACCAGCGCACTCGATATTTCCGTGCAGGCGCAGATCCTGAATCTGTTGGTTAACCTGCAGCGCCAGCGCACGCTCACCTATGTGCTGATATCGCATAACGTTTCGGTGGTGCGTCATATGAGCGATCGCGTGGCGGTTATGTATCTCGGGCAAATCGTCGAGCTGGGCGACACACAGCAGGTGTTGGGCTCTCCGTCCCATCCGTATACGCAGTTACTGCTCGATTCCGTCCCCAAAACGGGCTCGCTGCTGGATGAAAGTCTGGCGCTGCGCAAAACGGAACTGCCGGGCAATCGTCATCTGCCGGTCGGCTGTTATTTTCGCGATCGTTGTCCGCTGGCAACGACCGGCTGTGAAGCCCCACAGGCCTTGCAGAACGCCGCGGGTGGACGCAGCGTACGCTGCTGGCGTAAAGTCAGCTGATGCGCCTGATCCTTCTCTTGCTTCTGCTACCGGGTTTTACGTTTGCGGCACCGCTGGTGCCGCCGCCGGGTTTTATCCAGCCTCTGCCGCACACGGCAAAGGGCAAATGCCTCCCACTTCCCGCCCCCTGGACCGGTAGCCTGGTTTTTCGCAGTAAATATGAAGGGTCCGACAGCGCCCGCGCGACGCTGAACCCGGAGGCGGAAAAAGCGTTCCGCGCGCAGACACAGGCGATTACCGATTTTGAACACGGCATTTCAGAGATGGTCTGGCGCTATAAACAGAGCGGCGATGTGAACACGCGCAATTGTATTCTGGCGGGGTTTAACCGTTGGGCCTCCGCCGGGGCGTTAACCTCGAAAGAGACGAATCATACCGGGCGCGCGATGCGCAAATGGGCGCTGGCCACGCTGGCGACCAGCTGGCTGGAACTGGAGCTTACGCCGCAGGACAGCCCGCAAGGCGCACGCTGGATTTCGCAGCTGGCCGATCGGGTCGTCACCGACTGGGACGGACTGCCGCTGACCAAAACCAATAACCATAGCTACTGGGCCGCCTGGTCAGTGATGGCCGCAGCGGTCGCAACAGACCGGCGTGATTTATTCGACTGGTCGCTGAAGGAGTATCGGATAGCCGCCCGTCAGATAGACGAAAACGGCATCTTGCCCAATGAGCAAAAGCGGGGTCCCCGCGCCGTGGCGTACCATCACTATGCCTTAGAGCCGCTGGTGATGATCGCAAGCTTTGCCAGGGCTAACCAGCGGGATATTGTTCAGGAAAATCACGGCGCCCTGCCGCGTCTTGCGCAGTACGTTTTGACACAGGATAAAACGCATGTCGCGTGGCTGGAGCCCTGGTGTAGCACTGTAAAATGTGACAGTGTCACTCTTGCTTTAAGAGATGCCCATCGGCCATTAAAAAACCGCCGTCTTGGCGGTCAGTTGACGCTCATCTATGCGCAGTAAGCCGGGCAGCGCCCGGCTCTGTGCTGATTGAGGATTAGTTCAGCGTATAGTCCAGCGTAATTTCAGCTTTTAAGACCTGCGACACCGGGCAACCCGCTTTCGCTTTCTGAATAATGCCGTCGAACTGCTGGGGTTCTATGCCTGGCACGGTGACCTTGCTTTGCAGCGCAATTTTGCTGATGGCAAAACCGCTGTCTGTTTTATCCAGCGACACATCCGCGGTGGTATCGATCGAATCGGCAGTGTATCCGGCCTCGCCCAGCATCAGCGACAGGGCCATGGAGAAACAGGCCGCATGCGCTGCGCCAATCAACTCTTCCGGGTTCGTCCCTTTTGCGCCTTCGAAGCGGGTGTTAAAGCCGTAGGGTTGCTGATTCAGGACGCCGCTCTCCGTCGAAACCGTCCCTTTACCGCGTTTAATATCGCCAGACCAGTGTGCCGAACCGTGCTTATGAATCGTCATGCTTGCTCTCCTTTTGGCTTACAAAGGGTTAAGTATAGATCGTTGATTGAGATCTGAGAGGAAGCCAGAACAGTCTTAGCCATTTGTGCATATTTAGCGCAACCGGTCGGCCAGCGCATCTAAAAACAGGCGCAGCGCCGCTGGCTGATAATCCCGCGACTGATAGATCCCAAAAATGCCAATCGGTTTTGGCGAAAAGGCCTTCAGTACCGGCACCAGCGCGCCGCTGTCGAGCGTAGACTGAGCCTCCCGCTCCGGTAGCATAGCGATACCGCAGTGGTTGATTGCCGCGTCCATCAGCAGCGACGAGATACTGGCGCTGAGATTTCCGCTCACCGCGACGGACACCGCGTCCCCTTCTGGCGAGATAAAATTCCACGACTGCCCGGCAAAGAAGCTGTAGTGCAAACAATTATGGCGAGCCAGATCCTCAAGAGTGGACGGGTGGCCTCGGGACGCAAGATAGTCAGGAGATGCGCAAAGTACCGACCGACACTCACCCAAACGGCGGGCGATCATGCCCGGCTCCGGAGTATCGGTAATGCGGATCGCCACGTCGATGCGTTCTCCAACCAGACTCACCGGATGGTTATTGACGTCCATCTCGATACGCAGCTGCGGATAACCCGCCAGAAAATCCGCTAACAGCGGCGCGACAATCTGCATGGCGGTGAAATGGGCGCAGGCCACGCGCAGCGTGCCCGCAGGCTGATCTTTTGCGGACTGGTCTTCAATTTCCTGCGACAGGCGGGTGAGATTGCGGGTTTTCTGCAACACTTTTTCCCCGGCTGGCGTGAGCGTCAGTTTACGCGTTGACCGGTGCACCAGTCGGGTGCCCGCCCATTTTTCCATTTGCTCAAGATAGCGGCTGACCATCGGGCGCGAAATGCCCAGCGCGCGGGCGGCGGCGCTCAAACTCCCCAGTTCACAAATGCGGTTATAGACCTGGGCGGCGATAACACGATCCATTGTTGCGGCTCCATCTGCTCGATTTATGAAACTAAGCATGTCTTGTTTCAGGAATTCTGGCAAATGAAGAGATCCGTACAATAGAGACTTTCCTCCAGAACAGAGACATTATGATGAAGCTTGATCGCCTTGCCCTGCTGTGCGCCCTTTTCACTCCTGCGGTGTTTGCCGCGCCTTTAACGCTCGATACCTATAACCCGCAGGACAAAGGGATTTTTGCGGTCTCCTCAACGCTGGTGTCCGGCCCGACAGAAGCCGTGCTGTTTGACGCCCAGTTCAGCGTAAAAGATGGCGAACAGCTGGTCGAAAAAGTGCGTCAGAGTGGCAAAAAGCTGACCAAAATCGTGATCACCTCGGGCGATCCGGATTTTTACTTTGGCCTCCAGCCGCTGGTAAAAGCCTTCCCGAATGCAACAGTGGTGGCCACGCAGCAGGTTGTTGACCACATCAAAGCCACCAAAGATGCCAAACTGGCCTTCTGGGGTCCGCAGATGAAGGACGGCGCGCCATCGGAACTGATTGTGCCGCAGGTGATTGCCTCCACGACCTTCCTGGTTGATGGCGAAAAAATTGATATTGAGCAGCCAGAAAACTACGCCGCGTATGTGTGGATCCCGTCAGCCAAAGCGATCCTCGGCGGAACGGGCGTGTCGTGGGGAATTCACGTCTGGACCGCGGATACGCAGACCAAAGCGAGCCGCCAGCAGTGGCAGGCCACGCTCGACGACATGACCGCGCATCAGCCTGAACGTGTGATTCCTGGCCACTATCTCGGGACGCCGCCTGCCGGTACAGAAGCCATCCGCTTTACCCGCGACTATTTACAGCACGTTGAGCAGGCACTCTCAGCCCACAAAGACTCTGCAAGCGTGGTGACGGCGATGAAAAAGCAGTGGCCGAATCTGGCGGAAGAGAGTTCGCTTGAGCTCAGTGCCAAAGTGAATACCGGCGAGATGAAGTGGTAACAGGCTAACTATCTCCTGCTATATTTACTTTTTTTATAGCAGGAGATGATTATGCAAACCCCAGTCAGAGGGATTGACCACATTGGTATTACGGTTCCTGACATCGAACAGGCAACGCTATTTTTTGAGACTGTTTTTTCGGCGCAGATAATATATCGTTCGGTTGAGCCAGACAGTGAAAATATCGACGATGAAGCGCAGCAAAATACCTTGCGTTTATTTCCAGGAACCAAAATTCGTGCCATCAGAATGCTGGCGATGCCCCACGGTCCGGGCATTGAACTCTTCGAAATGCATGGCCCCGAGCAGCACTCTCCCGCGCGTCCCAGCGATTTTGGCCTGCAACACTTTGCCGTCTATGTCGATGACTTTAAAGAGGTCATTGACCGTTTCACCGCGGCGGGTGGCGAAATGTTTACCGAACCCAAACCTCTCACATTCCCTGCTGAACGCGGTGAAGGCAATGCGTTTTGCTACGGTAAAACCCCCTGGGGAAGTGTGGTGGAATTGATATCCTGGCCCACTCCCATGCCCTATGAAAAATATACCTCGCGACGTCGCTGGAAACCTTAAAATGGCGAAAAAAGCGTTAATGATGATATTTTTATTTCCAGGATGAATCTGAACCACAGCGGCAATATTATTTGCCATTCTGAATGTGAATTATGTTTTGCGAGCCGAACCATTAAACAGATAAAAACAGATAACGACACGGAGGCGACATGTTTACTCACTACGCAGCAAAGACTCATTCCGCACAACCCGCGCTGGTACATGCCATTGAACAAGGGCTGCGCGCGGAACATGGTGCGGTCACTGAAGATGACATTTTGATGGAACTGACCCGTTGGGTCGAAGCCTCGGATAATGACATCCTCAGTGATATTTACCAGCAGACCATTAACTATGTGGTCAGTGGTCAACATACCCCCCTGTAAAAACCTGCTATGCTGGATCTGCAACCTAAGGGGTTACATTTCGTTCGCCACGGCGAACTTGTCCTTAAAACTATCAACAGGATTGAGGAGTAAAGATGAAATCGAACCGTCAGGCACGTCACATTTTGGGACTGAACTACAAGCTCTCTAACCAGCGTAAAGTGGTGATCGAGGGCAGCAATGAAACCGTAGTTTCCCATGCGACCGGCAGAAAACGTCACGCAGACAAATAAATACTCGCTACAGACTGACGACACCATCGGGAGAACCGATGGTGTTTTTGTTTGTGGGGTGCGGTAATTCGCATTCACCTCCTCTATAATACCTGGCGACAGTCGGCCCCTGCCAGCAAGCCAGAAAGATGACAACCGCGCAGTGCCAGGGACGGATATTCAAAAAAAATCGAGTGAGTGACATGGACAACAAAGCAAAACAGCATCGTTCCCTTTATATCCCCTACGCAGGACCGGTTCTGCTGGAATTTCCCCTGCTGAACAAAGGCAGCGCCTTTAGCATGGAAGAGCGCAGCAACTTCAATCTTCTCGGCCTGCTGCCGGAAGTGGTCGAAACCATCGAAGAACAAGCCGAGCGCGCCTGGATCCAGTACCAGGGCTTCAAAACCGAAATTGATAAACACATTTATCTGCGCAACATCCAGGACACCAACGAAACCCTCTTCTACCGCCTGGTCCAGAATCACCTCGAAGAGATGATGCCCGTCATTTATACCCCGACCGTCGGCGCGGCCTGTGAGCGTTTCTCCGAGATTTATCGTCGTTCTCGCGGCGTGTTTATCTCTTATCAGAACCGTCACAACATGGACGATATTCTGCAGAACGTGCCAAACCACAATATCAAAGTGATCGTGGTGACTGACGGCGAGCGTATTTTGGGTCTGGGGGATCAGGGTATCGGCGGGATGGGGATTCCTATTGGAAAACTCTCCTTGTATACCGCCTGTGGGGGTATCAGCCCGGCGTACACGCTGCCGGTGGTGCTGGATGTCGGCACTAATAATCAGCAGTTGCTGAACGACCCGCTGTATATGGGCTGGCGTCATCCGCGTATCACTGACGACGAGTATTATCAGTTCGTTGATGATTTCATCCAGGCCGTCAAACAGCGCTGGCCGAACGTGCTGTTGCAGTTTGAAGACTTCGCCCAGAAAAACGCCATGCCATTGCTGAACCGTTATCGCGATGATATCTGTTCCTTCAATGACGATATTCAGGGTACTGCCGCCGTGACCGTGGGAACGTTGATCGCTGCCAGCCGCGCGGCGGGAAGCCAGCTCAGCTATCAGAAAATTGTCTTCCTCGGCGCGGGTTCCGCCGGTTGCGGGATTGCCGAGCAGATCATTGCGCAAACCCAGCGCGAAGGCTTAAGCGAAGAGCTGGCCCGTTCACGCGTCTTCATGGTGGACCGCTTCGGCCTGCTGACCGATGGCATGCCTAACCTGCTGCCGTTCCAGACCAAACTGGTGCAAAAGCGCGAAAACCTGAAAAACTGGGATACCGATAACGAAGTGCTCTCTCTGCTGGACGTAGTGCGCAACGTTAAGCCGGATATTCTGATCGGCGTGTCGGGCCAGACCGGGCTGTTCACCGAAGAGATCATCCGTGAAATGCATAAGCACTGCCCGCGCCCGATCGTGATGCCGCTTTCCAACCCGACCTCGCGCGTCGAAGCCACCCCGCAGGACATCATCGCCTGGACCGAAGGTAACGCGCTGGTCGCCACCGGCAGTCCATTTGATCCGGTCGTCTGGAAAGACAAAACCTATCCTATCGCCCAATGTAACAACTCCTATATTTTCCCGGGAATTGGTTTGGGCGTCATTGCCTCCGGCGCGTCGCGCATTACGGATGAAATGTTAATGTCAGCCAGTGAAACCCTGGCGAAGCACTCTCCGCTGGTCAATAACGGCGAAGGGCTGGTTCTGCCCGAACTGAAGGATATTCACCAGGTCTCTCGTGCCATCGCCTTTGCCGTTGGCAAAATGGCGCAGCAACAGGGCGTGGCGGTTAAAACGTCCGCCGACGCGCTACAACAGGCGATTGATGAAAACTTCTGGATGCCGGAATACCGGAGCTATCGCCGGACGTCCATATAAAAGCAAAAAGGCAACGTTAAGTTGCCTTTTTTAATGTCTGCTCCCTCTTCCTGTTGGAGAGGGTCGGGATGAGGGCATCAGGCCGCACAAGGCAAAAGCAAAAAGGCAACGTTAAGTTGCCTTTTTAATGTCTGCTCCCTCTCCCCGTGGGAGAGGGCCGGGGTGAGGGCATCAGACCGCACAAGGCAAAAGCAAAAAGGCAACGTCAAGTTGCCTTTTTTAATGTCTGCTCCCTCTCCCCGTGGGAGAGGGCCGGGGTGAGGGCATCAGACCGCACAAGGCAAAAGCAAAAAGGCAACGTTAAGTTGCCTTTTTTAATGTCTGCTCCCTCTCCCTGTGGGAGAGGGTCGGGGTGAGGGCATCAGGCTGTACAGTCTCACCTCACCCACTAGCCAAATTCGGGTTCTCCCGTTACACTCCCTTTATCCATTAACCCACTGAATATATAAGGAGGCCAATTATGCTGTACTGTGAAATTTTCAATTTTTCACATACATTTGGTGATCGCACCAGCTCAAGCGTTATCGGTATCGTGCTGCGATAACTTCTGCTTGAGCGAAGACACCTGCTACTAAATCCCTTCCCTCGGGCTTACCGAGTTATCGTCAGCGATGTTTGACGAGGCATTTTCATGCCTGTAACTCTTGAGTAAGCAACAATGAGCACATTACTTACTGCACAATCTTTACGTGTTGATACGGCGTTCACCACCCTTTTCGACTCCCTCTCCTTTACGCTGAAGAAAGGCGACCGCATTGGTCTGCTGGGCGATAACGGCTGCGGCAAAAGCACCCTGTTGAAGATCCTCGACGGCACAGACTCACCTGCAACGGGGAACGTGGCGCTGGCCGGGCATTGCCTGATGGCGCGCGTGGAACAGCATTTGCCAGATGAGATCTATCCCCTGACGATGCTCGATGCCGTACTGGCGCAACTGCCTGGCACAGAGCGTGACAGCCTGCGCTGGCGAGCTGAATCACTGTTAGCAAATATGGGATTCACGCCGCAGGATATGGATTTACCCTCAGCAACGCTCAGCGGCGGTCAACACACGCGCCTGCTGCTGGCCCGCGCGCTGATCGGCGATCCGGATTTGTTGCTGCTGGACGAACCCAGCAACCACCTCGATCTTCCGACCATGCTGTGGCTGGAGCAGTTTTTGCAAAACTGGTGCGGTAGCTTTGTGCTGGTTTCGCACGACAGACAACTGCTGGATACCGTCACCAACGGCAGCTGGATATTGCGCGATAAAACCTTGCACAGCTTCGCGCTCCCCTGCACCGCCGCACGCGCGGCGCTGGCCGCAAAAGATGAAACCGATGCCCTGCGGCACAAGGCCGAGCAAAAAGAGATCGACCGCGTCGCCGCCAGCGCGAAACGGCTCGCGACCTGGGGCAAGGTCTACGACAACGAAGATCTCGCCCGCAAGGCAAAACAGATGGAAAAACAGGTCGACCGCCTGAAAGAGAGCCAGACTGAGCTCACTGCGGGCAATCAGTGGACGTTAACTCTGCGCGGCGATGCGCTTCGTGCGGATCGTCTGCTGGAGCTGGAGGGGCTTGATGTCTCACCCGCGCCAGGCCTGCCGACGCTATTTAATGTGGAGATCGTCAGGCTTAAAAGCAGCGATCGGGTGGCGATTGTTGGCCGTAACGGCTGCGGAAAATCTTCCCTGATGAGGCTTATCTGGCAGCAGTTTAGCGCCGCTCAAACGGCAGAAACGCTCAAAATACACCCGCGTCTGACGCTCGGTTATTACGATCAGACGCTTCACCAACTGCCCGATGATGCCTCGCTGCTTGATGCCCTGGAGCCATTTGCGCCTGCCCCGCAGGATCGCAAAATGGCGCTAATAAGTTCAGGTTTTGCATGGGCCCGTCACGGACAAAAAGTCAGTACGCTGAGCGGAGGTGAACGATCGCGGTTGCTGTTTGTCGGCCTGACGCTCGCCCGCTATAGCTTGCTGATGCTTGACGAGCCGACGAACCATCTGGACATGGAAGGTAAAGAGGCGCTGGCCGGTACATTGCAACAGTTTGAAGGCGGTGTGCTGCTGGTTAGCCACGACCGGCAATTAATCAGCCAAAGCTGCAACCGTTTCTGGCTTATCGAACACGGCAGACTCAGCGAGTGGCACGACGCTGAAGCGGTATTTGAACGGCTGCGCCAAAGCGGTGGACTAACCTCATCGCCCGCTTCAACGTTAGCCCCCGCCTATCAGCCCTCTGACAGTGACGATTTGCTTGAAAGACTGGTGATGCTGGAAAACCTGCTTGCAGAGGATTTGGCGAGGAAACCGAAGCATCAAAAACCTCAGCTACAGGAACAATGGCGTAAGGAGATCGACAGTATAGAAGCCCTGCTGTAACGCTACGCCCGGCGGCACCCTCCGCCGGGCGACTCATTTTAGCGTGGTTATCTCTTTCCAGCTGCGTTTTGCATTATCTTTTCGGTTATCAACCCGTATGTCATGTATTTCTGACTGATGCGTACTTTTCTTCTTGTCATATTCATGCCCCATTTTCAAAAGAGAAATAAGATTTCTTCACGGGAATACGTAAATTTATCGCGAAATGATGACATTGTGTTGCCGTGATCTTGTATATCGCCAGTAAAGAAGCAATCCTTTCGATGTACCGTTTGAAAGGCGAGTAAAATATTATTTCTAATAAAATGGAGATTCAGGGATGAATAAATGGGGTTGGGTGTCCGTAAGAACGATTCATGTCGGTCTTTTCAATGCGTAAGTCACTGCAGGTACTCAGTGGTGCACTTCTCATTGCCGCCATTGCGCTATGTTTCGCCTGGCCCTACGTTACAATGGAATTCGCCGGTAGCGCTCACTATACCGAACAGGATAAACGTGAGTATGCGTTTTATACTCCCGATGTTCTAAAAAATATGCCGAGAGTTTCACTTCATTATGATTTCGACTTTGTCAATATCACGGGGCCAGCATCACTCGTACATGCTATCAGATATTATGATGCTGTCGATTCTGGCAAAATCAATGCCTATCTCGAATCAATGGGATATAACAAACAGGATAATTGTCATATTCAAGCCGTGTGTTGGCGGGGTAACGATCCGCAAGAAATTATCACCATCAGCGAACTGGACAGTCCTAAAGCGCTATTAGTTTCCGTTATCTATAATTATTGAGCCAGCGTCGTTTGCATCTTGAATAATTAACCCCTGTTTCGATTGAATATAAGCGAGGTTTATCATCCGCTTATCTGGCTACGCCCGGCGGCACTCTCCGCCGGGCGACTGATGTTACTGTGGTTTTTTCTCTTTCCAGGCATCCCATGCCTGTTTGATCTCTTGCTTAGCGGTCGCCGCATCGTTAAAACCGCTCAGTTCTACAGATTTGCGCCCTTCTGGCAGCTGTTTGTAGACGCGGAAGAACGATTCAAGACGCTGAACTTCAATCTTCGGTAAATCGCTAAGCTCTTTAATATCGTCATAAGTCGGGTCGATTTTGCTTGCCGGCACGGCAACGATTTTATCGTCTTTCTCGCCGCCATCCACCATCTTCAGCACGCCAATGGCGCGCAGCTTGATCAGCGTCCCGGGCGCCATTGGCGCGCGGGTGTAGAAGATCACGTCCAGCGGATCGCCATCGCCCGCCAGCGACTGCGTCAGTGAACCGTAGTTCGCCGGATACGCCACCGGCATCGACTGGAAACGGTCCGCAATAATAAAACCCGTTTTAGCGTCGGTTTCGTATTTGATGATGCCGCCCGCCGGGATTTCGGTGACCGCATAAAACTCTTCCGGGTTATTTTCCGGCTGCGGGAATTCGAGAATATTTTGTGCCTGCACGGAAGCGGACAGAAGAACAGTGACGGCGATGATTTTTTTTACCAGATGCATTGTCGTTAACTCTTTGGTTATTAGAAGACAACACGTTACGTTTTGCAGATGACAGAACCATGACGTTTTTTTGGCAGATTTTATCTCCCCCCTGTTTATAAGGGGTAAAACGGATTTTCGCCGGATTAATGCGCAAAATTGCCACTAAATTATGACATTATGTTGCCCCGCCCTTGTATATCTCTGCCAAAGCATTAATCCTTAGGGAGTAAGAACGGTTCTCATTTATCTTACACACTACGCAGATACTGAACATGAACAAGGAGAAACATATGAAGGCTGCTGTTGTCACGAAAGACCATCAGATTGATGTCACCGAAAAAACATTACGCTCATTGCAGCACGGCGAAGCCCTGCTGAAGATGGAATGCTGTGGCGTTTGCCATACCGATCTTCACGTTAAGAATGGTGATTTCGGTGATAAAACCGGGGTGATCCTCGGTCACGAAGGGATTGGTATCGTCAAAGAGATTGGCCCTGGTGTCAGCTCGCTGAAAGTGGGCGATCGTGCCAGCGTCGCGTGGTTCTTCCAGGGTTGCGGTCACTGTGAATATTGTAACAGTGGCAATGAAACCTTATGCCGCGAAGTGAAAAATGCCGGTTATTCTGTTGATGGCGGGATGGCTGAAGAGTGCATTGTCACCGCTGACTATGCGGTTAAAGTCCCGGATGGACTGGAATCCGCTGCCGCCAGCAGTATCACCTGCGCGGGCGTCACCACCTATAAAGCGGTAAAAATTTCCCATATTAAACCGGGCCAGTGGATCGCGATTTACGGTCTGGGCGGGCTGGGCAATCTGGCGCTGCAATACGCGAAAAACGTCTTCAACGCCAAAGTTATCGCCATCGATGTCAATGATGGACAGTTGAAGCTGGCTGAAGAGATGGGCGCCGATCTGACCATTAACTCCCGTAACAAAGATGCCGCTAAAATTGTTCAGGAGAAAACCGGTGGCGCCCACGCCGCTGTCGTCACTGCGGTCGCGAAAGCGGCGTTTAACTCCGCTGTCGATGCAGTTCGCGCCGGTGGCCGCGTGGTGGCAGTAGGTCTACCGCCAGAAGCGATGAGCCTCGATATTCCTCGTCTGGTGCTGGATGGCATTCAGGTGGTCGGTTCGCTGGTCGGGACGCGTCAGGATTTGACTGAAGCCTTCCAGTTCGCGGCAGAAGGTAAAGTCGTGCCGAAAGTCACCATGCGTCCAATCGGCGACATCAATGCCATCTTCAAAGAGATGGAACAGGGCCAGATCCGTGGCCGTATGGTGATTGATTTCCGTTCTTAACGGGAGCTGGAGGTACGTTACGGTTGCCATCAGCCGTGCTTCGCTGGGCGAACCGTACCTGCCTTAAAACCCATCAGGCTAACGCGCTGGCGTTGGCCTGATCGCGTTTTGCTTTCTGACGGCCATACAGCAGCAGCGACGACATCGCGGCGAACGAGAGGATCGCCGCAGGCAAAGTGACATAGCTCCAGCTGTAGCCGAGCGTGATCATCAGGCCGCCAAAATACGCCCCAATCGCGCTCCCGAGATTAAACGCGACCTGCCCACCCGCCGCGCCTAACAGCTCGCCACCCCGGGCATTTTGTAGCAGCATAATTTGCAGAGGGGCCGACAGCGCAAACAGACCTGCGCAGCAGATAAAGCCCATCACCAGCGATGCCGACTTATTTTCACCAAAGACAAACAGCAGCACCAGAGACAGAACAATCACCAGGTCCGTGGTAGCAGCAATACGCAGCGGACTGTAGCGACCGGATAATTTACCGCTCATCAGATTACCCAGCACCATGCCCAGCCCCATCAGCATCATGATCACGGTCATAAAGCCCTCGGAAAAACCGGAGACGTTGACCATAAACGGTTTCACAAAGCTGAACCACGCAAATACCCCCGCGTTGCCGAACATGGTGGCGGCAAAAATGAGCCACGGCTCGGGTTTCTTTAAGAAGTGGAATTGTTCCGTCAGCCTGGTTTCTGATTTGTCGTACAGTTTGGGCACCCAAAGAATAATCGACAGGATAACCAGCGCATCAAACGCGGCGATCAGGAAAAAGGTGTAGCGCCAGTTATATTCGTGTCCAAGCCAGGTACCCAGCGGAACCCCGACCAGATTCGCCACCGTCATCCCGGCAATCATTCCCGCAACAGCCAGCGTCACTTTTCCGGGCGGTGCGATTTTAGACAGGATCACGGCCCCGACGCCAAAAAAGGCCCCGTGAGGAAATCCGGAGACCAGGCGCCCTATTGCCAGCCAGAGGTAGGACGTCGAGAAGGTAAAAATGGCATTGCCGACAACGCACAAGGCAACCAGAAAAAGCAGCACGGTTTTTAACGAGAACTTATTTGAAAATAACGCAATGACTGGCGCCCCCATCACCACGCCGAAGGCGTAGTAAGAGATCATGCTCCCGGCTGAGGGGATGGAGATCCTCGTGTCCCGGGCCAGCTCGGTTAACACACCCATAATGCCAAATTCAGCCATGCCGAGACCGAACGTCCCCAGCGCCAACGAAAAAACGGTTTTTTTCATACCACAGCCATTTGTTAAAATTTTGCAACAAGCATTATTAAACAAACTGGTATGGTGAGCCAGTTCTAATGATTGATTTGCCCGTTCTGTCCATGGCTTCAGCCCGTGTGGTGAATATTCTGGCGCTAATAGGGTGTGCGCACAAAAAGGCAGGCCTGCTAATCGTTACGCATGCAAAAGCTAGCGTTTAGGTGGCTTCGGAAAGAGGGACAGAGTGACATATCCACCTGCTCCCTCGGTTGTGGCAAGAGCGTCGTTAAGGACAATAGTTTAAAGAAGGGCATAGCGACAGTAATGACTTACGTCCATACCCAAGTGGACTAATGTGATTTGGATATTATTTCAATTAAAACGATTAATTATTCGGATTGTTTTTTTTAAAATCGCAGTTTCATTTAAAAAGACGTACCCCTGGAAACGTAATCAATCATTTCACCATCATTTTATCAAAGGTGGTAATGTTGCGTTAAAACATATAATGTTCTAAAAAATTCCAGTAACTATATTTTTTCAATCTTAGCGTAATTAAAGGGTTTTTATCGTGAAATAAGCTAAATCTCAAGAGTAATGCTTCACCCCCGGACTAGTTGAAAACTCTCTTTACATGATAAATAATCACGTGATTATCCAGCTATAGCACGGCATTGGTGCAATCTGGGGACTATGCTACAATACAGGAAAAACAGGTTACTCTAATTGGCGACCATGAAAAAAAATATGAATCCATCTGAACCATTAAGCATGTTAAGGTCTCCTTACACGGATATATTTTTCGAGAAGCTCGAATCTTATGTAACCTACAAAACGTATCCTGTGGGAACATGGTTACGTATGAAATCTCCCGAAGTCCGTCACTGCTACCTCGTTCGCACGGGGGTTATCCATCTTTACCGCCAGCCGGAAGATGTGCTTATTGGCGTATTTGAAGCACCCAGTATCAGAGGTTTGGTCCCGGAAACCGGCAGTCTGGAGCTTTCCTTCCGGGTTGCCGCGGTCTCCGAGATTGCATACATTAGCTATCCAGATCTGCTAAAAATCATTGAAGATAATAACTTATGGGAAATTTTCGCTAAGCACATGCAGGTGCTTGCCAGCTCGCTTTTCGTGCATATGACGCATATCACCTCGCCCAGCGCCTACGAAGCGATTCGTTTTCAGCTGATTGAGCTAATGAGCCTGTCACCCGCGATTCGCGACAATATTACGGCTGAGAAATACATTCGCAGTAAAACCCAGCTTTCACGCAGCGGCATTATGCGCATTCTTGCCCAGTTAAAAGCGGGTGGCTACATTGTGTTAAATAATGGAGTTTTAAAAGAAATTATCAATCTACCTGCTAAATACTAACAGGTTCCGCTGATGTAGATTTGTCTTAAAGCGCATCAATTCATTTTCTATATCAATGGTTTCTTATTCAACACTGTCCATTTTTGTTAATGCATGACTATTAATAATAGTCCTGACTTGCGGACAGACAACCCTCATTCCGTATTACTGAAGAGCCGCCCTTTTCTTTTATCCCCCGCAGTGGATAGTTTTCCGCTGCGGGGGATACGCTTGATGTATCGCTGAAAGCGATTTACTTCATTCCTTTGGTACTCTCGTTCTTCGCTTCCATGCGCTCGACATCACGATACCAGCGAGGATGGTGTTTCTGCGCCCAACGACGGCTCACCTTCCCTTCAATCATCCCTTTAATCGACCCTTTAACCCAGAACGCCATATACATATGGATCAGGATGGCATGGATCAAAATAATGGCTGACGTGGCATGGATCAGCAGGCTGTAGCGAATTACCTGAATCGGGAAATAATGAGCAAAGTACGGACGCCAGATAATCACGCCCGACACCAGCAAAACAAAAATCATGCTCATGATGGTCCAGAACATCATCTTTTGTCCGGCATTATATTTACCGACTTTCGCGACTTTATGTTCGTTCCCTTTCAGGATTTCAACAATGCCCTTCACCCACGGAATATCCTGCTTGTCCGGAATGTTGTGATGCACAAAGCGGACAAACATAAACATCAGCGCCACGAATATCAGCACCCCAAAGAAAGGATGCAGGATCCGCCCCATCTGCGGCGTCCCGAAGGTCTCGGTCAGCCATTGCAGCGTCGGGAAGAAGAACGAAATACCCGAGACCGCCACCAGGAAGAAGCAGATCACCACCGTCCAGTGACAGGCGCGGTCGATAAACTTCGTGCGCACAATCCATGACTTACTCATGATGTTCCTCCTCGTCGTCATCCACCTCTTTATTGGGTCCGATGCCAATGTAGTGATAGATAAGCCCGGCAAAGGTGGCGATAAAGCCCGCTGCGGCCAGTGGTTTTAAGGCCCCTTTCCACAGACTAATCGACGTATCAATCGCCGGATCTTTTGGCAGGTTGTGATACAGCTCCGGCTGGTCATTATGATGCAAGACATACATCACATGGGTTCCGCCTACCCCCTGCGGGTTGTAAATCCCGGCATGCTCGTAGCCGCGCGCTTTCAGCTTGTCGACACGCTCCTGGGCCACCTCAAGCATCTCTTTTTTGGTACCGAAATGAATAGCCCCGGTCGGACAGGTTTTCACGCAGGCAGGCTCCTGCCCGACGCTGACACGATCCACGCACAGCGTGCATTTGTAGACCCGGTTATCCTCTTTATTCAGCCGCGGAACATTGAACGGGCAACCGGCGATGCAGTAGCCGCACCCGATGCAGTTGTCCTGCTGAAAATCGACGATACCATTGGCATACTGAATAATTGCACCGGCCGACGGGCAGGCTTTCAGACAGCCAGGGTCTTCGCAGTGCATGCAACCATCTTTACGGATCAGCCACTCAAGCTTGCCGTTTTGATCGGTTTCGCTAAAACGCATGACCGTCCAGGATTTAGCGCTTAAATCCGCCGGATTATCGTAAACGCCAACGCAGTGCCCGACCTCATCGCGAATATCATTCCACTCTGAACAGGCGACCTGGCAGGCTTTGCAGCCCACGCAGGAAGAGACATCAATCAGCTTGGCCACTTCCGCCTTGTAATCCCGCGCACGAGGCGCGGGAGTCATGGCGTTGGTCGCGGAGCGTTTGATAATGTCTTGTGTTTCCATTGCCATTGTATCGCTCCTTACGCTTTCTCGATGTTAACCAGAAACGCCTTATATTCCGGCGTTTGCGAGTTGGAATCGCCGACGTTGGGCGTCAGGGTATTGGCGAGATAACCTTTTTGCGCCACCCCTTCAAAGCCCCAGTGCAGCGGGATCCCCACGGTTTCCACCTGCTGACCATTCACCTGAAGCGTTTGCAGGCGACGGGTCACCACCGCCACGGCGCGAATAAAGCCGCGTTTACTGCTCACCTTCACGCGATCGCCATTAGCGATCCCCTTCGCACTGGCCAGCGTCTCGCTGATTTCGACAAACTGTTCCGGCTGCGCAATGGCATTAAGCCGCGCGTGCTTGGTCCAGGTGTGGAAATGTTCAGTCAGACGATAAGTGGTCCCGACGTACGGGAACTTATCTTTCTTACCTAAACGCAACGCATCGTCTTCATACAGGCGAACGACCGGGCTTGACACCACATTCGGATGCAGCGGGTTAGTTCCCAGCGGCGTTTCCATCGGTTCGTAATGTTCCGGGAAGGGCCCTTCCGCCAGCTTATCGAGGGCAAACAGACGACCCAACCCTTCTGGCTGCATGATAAATGGCCCGGTGGCGCTGCCCGGCGCGGCGGTATTAAAGTCCGGGATATCGTTCCCGGTCCATTTCGTCCCGTTCCACGCGATCAGCATTCGCTTCGGATCCCACGGCTTACCGTTAATATCCGCAGAAGCGCGGTTATACAGCACCCGTCGGTTCATCGGCCACGCCCAGGCCCAGCCCAGCGTATTGCCTAATCCGGATGGATCGGCGTTATCGCGGTTGGCCATCTGGTTGCCCTGCTCGGTCCAGCTTCCGGCGTAGATCCAGCAGGATGATGCCGTCGAGCCGTCATCACGCAGCAGCGCAAAGCTGTTCAGCAGCTGGCCTTTCTTCGCCAGCAGCGTGCCGTTCGCGTCAAAGAGATCTGCCAGCGCATAGCCGTTGTTCTCTTTGGCCACTTCCTCCGACTCCGGATGATCCGGGCGCTTATAATCCCAGCTCATTTTCAGCAGAGGCTCAGCGCCTTTGCCGCCTTCGTTGCGATACATCTCGCGCAGGCGATGGTAAATACCGGCAAGAATTTCGCCGTCATTGCGCGCTTCACCCGGTGCATCTTGCCCTTTCCAGTGCCACTGCAGCCAGCGACCGGAGTTAGCGATAGACCCGTCTTCTTCCGCAAAACAGGTCGATGGCAGACGGAATACTTCAGTCTGAATCGACGCCGTATCCACATCGTTCATTTCACCGTGGTTCTGCCAGAAGTTAGAGGTTTCTGTCACCAGCGGATCAATCACCACCATGTATTTCAGCTTGCTTAAACTGCGGACAACTTTGTTTTTATCCGGGAAGGAGGCGACCGGGTTAAAACCCTGGCAGATATAGCCGGTGACGTTACCCTTATCCATCATGTTGAAATACTTAATAACGTCGTAAGCCTGGTCCCATTTCGGCAACCACTCATATCCCCAGTCATTCTCTTTCTGCGCCGCATCGCCGTAGAAAGATTTCATCAGGCTGACAAAGAACTTCGGATAGTTGCTCCAGTAGTTCACCTGATCGGGCAACGTCGCTTTTGGCGTGTTAGCCGCCAGGTAGCTCTGGAGATCGGTCTGTTTTTCCGAAGGCAGCGTCAGATAACCGGTCAGACTGGTGGAGAGCAGGCCGAGATCGGTCAGGCCCTGAATATTCGAGTGACCACGCAGCGCATTCACGCCGCCGCCGGCCATCCCCATATTCCCCAGCAACAGCTGGATCATCGCCATGGTACGGATGTTCTGCGCACCCACCGTGTGCTGCGTCCAGCCCAGCGCATACAGGAACGTGGTGGTTCTGTCCGCCGCACTGGTCGAGGCCAGCACTTCACACACTTTCAGGAAATCGGCTTTTGGCGTACCGCAAATGTTTTCCACGACGTCCGGCGTATAACGGGAAACGTGCTGTTTCAGCAGGTTCCATACGCAGCGCGGATCGGTCAGGGTTTCATCGCGTTTGGCATAGCCATTTTCATCGAACTGATAGTTCCAGCTCGATTTATCATACTGGCGTTTGTTCTCGTCATAGCCGCTGAACAGCCCGTCATCAAAGGCAAAATCGTCCCGCACCAGCAGATTGGCGTTGGTGTAGTGTTTAACGTACTCGGCGTTGATTTTGTCGTTTTCAATCAGATACAGCAGTACGCCGGACAGGAAAGTAATGTCCGTACCGGAGCGAATCGGCGCATAGATATCCGCCACCGAAGCCGTACGTGTAAAACGCGGATCGACGACGATCAGCGTGGCGTCGTTATTATTTTTGGCTTCCATCGCCCAGCGGAATCCCACCGGATGGGCTTCGGCAGCGTTACCGCCCATCACCACCACGACGTTAGCGTTTTTGATATCAACCCAGTGGTTGGTCATCGCACCGCGACCAAATGTTGGAGCAAGACTTGCTACCGTTGGTCCGTGTCAGACGCGCGCCTGGTTATCAACCGCCAGCATGCCGAGGGAGCGCACAAATTTTTGCGTCAGCATGCCGGTTTCATTACTCGCCGCAGAGGCACAAAGCATCCCGGTGGAGAGCCAGCGATTGACCGTAACGCCCTGCTCATTCTTCTCAACGAAGTTGGCGTCGCGGTCATCTTTCATTAATTTAGCGATGCGGGTGAAGGCATCATTCCAGGAAATTCGCTGCCATTTATCAGAGCCCGGCGCACGATATTCCGGGTAACGCAGACGGTTGTCGCTGTGGACATAATCCAGCAGGCCCGCGCCTTTCGGGCAGAGCGCCCCGCGGCTCACCGGATGATCCGCATCCCCTTCGATATGATAAATCGCTTCTTTGGCGTTCTTCGCGCCATCGCCCAGGCTATACATTAGTAGCCCGCATCCCACGGAGCAGTATGTGCAGGTGTTACGGATCTCTTTGGCACGCAGCAGTTTATAGTTGCGCGATTGAGCCAGCGCCATTTTGGGCATAAATCCCAGTGCAGCAGCTGTTGTTCCGGCCATACCGCCCGCGCAGATTTTAAAAAACTTTCTGCGGCTGACGTCCATTGTTGTCCTCGTTATATAAATAAGACTTCGCGCCGCAAACTATCAGCAAAGCCCCTGTTTTTTTTGCGTCAAATCAATCTCATCAATCATCGCCCCCTTAATAGTCAGCCCTGGCGGATTTGATTAATCCTTTTGAGTTAGCCACCGGCAGATTCATTCGCCGCCCCGCCCGAAAGAGTGCTATAAATTTGCCCCTGAATTGAGATGCCTGTGGAAACCGTAATGGACAAAAAAAGAGCAACACTGATTGGCCTGGCTGCGATTGTATTATGGAGCACAATGGTGGGGCTGATTCGTGGGGTGAGCGAAGGACTTGGCCCGGTAGGCGGTGCGGCCATGATTTATACCCTGAGTGGTTTACTCTGTTTATTGACCGTCGGATTTCCCGATATCAGACGCTTCTCAAAGGGCTATCTTATTGCCGGTAGCGTGTTGTTTGTCAGCTATGAAATATGCCTCGCCCTTTCGCTGGGTTATGCCAACACCCGGCATCAGGCAATAGAAGTGGGAATGGTCAATTATCTGTGGCCAAGCCTGACGATTGTGTTTGCCATTCTGTTTAATGGTCAAAAATCGAACCTGTGGGTGGTCCACGGATTATTGATTTCGCTCGTGGGCGTGGCCTGGGTCGTCGGCGGTGAACAAGGACTGCATATTGATGAGATTATCAGCAATATTGTTTCAAATCCCCTGAGCTATGGGCTGGCATTTGCGGGGGCATTTATTTGGGCGATTTACTGCACGGTAACCACTAAATATGCCAAAGGCCAGAACGGCATCACGCTGTTTGTATTGCTCACCGCGCTGGCGCTGTGGCTGAAATTTGCGTTCAGCGATCAGCCTGAAATGGTGTTTAGTTTACCGGTGGTGATTAAGCTGTTGATGTGCGGTATTGCGCTGGGCTTCGGCTACGCGTCGTGGAATATTGGCATTCTGCATGGCAATGTTTCGGTGCTGGCCACCACCTCCTATTTCACCCCTGTCCTCTCGGCCGCGCTGGCCGCTGTTCTGCTCAACGCCCCGCTCTCCTTCACGTTCTGGCAAGGGGCGCTGATGGTGTGTGCGGGTTCCCTGCTGTGCTGGTATGCCACGCGAAATAAGCGCCAATAATCTGCCGGCGGAGGATTACCCTCCGCAGTTTTATTCAGCCGCGCCTTAAAATGTGATCGTGCGTCAGAATATTCATTTATTACATCGTGTTTACATTTAAAATCTGTTTATATTCTCCCTGCTGTAACGTCTTCTTACATTGTTACTGACACAAACTGACAACGCACGGGAATTAATAACCTTAAAATAAGCCCGCCATATATAACCAGGCGCGCAATAGTTTATCACTAAACATTTCACGAAACCCTGCCTGTTCCCCACCCTCCTGTTTCATAACCTGCTGTTTTAACGCAATGAAATTAATCAAATCAGCCTGATGCATCCGTTATCACTGATAATCACCCGCCACAATTAAAACTCAACAAAACTATATAGAGGTTAATGATAATTAACCGGAAATAATATTTATGAGAATAATAAATAAACAATTTTGCGTTATTCCGGTTGTTTAATCCGATCTGCATCACACTCTTTGAA
This sequence comes from Lelliottia sp. CFBP8978, assembly GCF_034046055.2. Classification (NCBI taxonomy): domain Bacteria; kingdom Pseudomonadati; phylum Pseudomonadota; class Gammaproteobacteria; order Enterobacterales; family Enterobacteriaceae; genus Lelliottia; species Lelliottia sp. CFBP8978. The sequence goes on from NZ_CM188253.1 coordinate 2,214,172, forward strand.
ATTATAAGTAATGATTTGAAACTTATTATTGAAAGGAGGCGACAAGATTTTTAAAAATAGCCTGCCATTGACGAACGACTTCGTTTAGAAAACGTTTATGAATGGCTCAGGAAATACCCAAAGAAAATTATAAGGATTATTAAAATGAAACTTAAATTAGTTGCAGTGGCAGTGACTACCCTGTTGGCGGCCGGTGCGGTAAACGCTGCCGAAGTATTTAACAAAGACGGTAACAAGCTGGATCTGTACGGTAAAGTAACAGGTCTGCACTATTTCTCTGACGACACCAGCAACGACGGCGACAAAACTTACGTGCGTCTGGGCTTCAAAGGTGAAACTCAGATCAACGATCAGCTGATCGGTTACGGTCAGTGGGAATATGAGTTCAAAGGCAATAACGACGAATCCAACGGCGATGATGGCAACAAAACGCGTCTGGCGTTCGCGGGTCTGAAATTCAACGAATTCGGCTCTTTCGACTACGGTCGTAACTACGGTGTGGCATACGACATCGGCGCATGGACCGACGTACTGCCAGAATTCGGCGGTGACACCTGGACTCAGACTGACGTCTTCATGACCGGCCGTACTACCGGCGTGGCAACTTACCGTAACAACGACTTCTTCGGTCTGGTTGACGGTCTGAACTTTGCGGCCCAGTACCAGGGTAAAAACGATCGTACCAACGACAATGACTACGGCGCTGACATCAGCAAAGCGAACGGCGATGGCTGGGGTCTGTCCTCAACTTATGAATTCGACGGTTTTGCAGCAGGTGCGACCTATGCAAAATCTGACCGTACTGATGCGCAGGTTCGCGCAGCGGCAGTCAACTCTCTGAATGCGTCCGGTGACAATGCAGAAGTGTGGGCTGCGGGTCTGAAATACGATGCGAACAACATCTACCTGGCGACCACCTATTCCGAAACGCGTAACATGACGACGTTCGGTAAAGACTACATTTCGAACAAAGCACAGAACTTCGAAATGGTGGCTCAGTACCAGTTCGACTTCGGTCTGCGTCCGTCCGTGGCTTACCTGAAATCCAAAGGTAAAGACATCGAAAATTACGGCGACCAGGATCTGGTTGAATACATCGAAGTGGGCGCAACCTACTACTTCAACAAAAACATGTCTACCTACGTTGATTACAAAATCAACCTGCTGGACGACAACAAATTCACCAACGATGCGAAAATCGCGACCGACAACATCGTTGCACTGGGTCTGACCTACCAGTTCTAAGAATTTGTCTGTTAAAGAGGCCAGCCCTTGCGGCTGGCTTTTTTTGTCGCGGTCACCTGGCGTGATAAAGGAGTACGCCATGCAACGTTATACTGGACGCTGTTTATGTGGGATGAGCCATTTCAGCGTGAACATCGACGCCCTCGATGTGTATGCCTGCCACTGCACCCTGTGCCAGAAATGGTCGGGTGGAATTGCCATGTATCTGGAAACTCAGGGCAAACCCGACGTGGAACAAGGCTCGATAGCCCCGTCACACTTTTCCTCTTCCGCTCGCGGTGAACGCTGGTTTTGTCCCGGCTGCGGCTGCCCGCTATGGTTTGAGCTCACCCCAACCGGTCGCTATTTTGTGCCGTGGACGCTGCTGGAGTTGAACGAAGACGAGCGCCGTCGGCTGGTGCTGGCCGCCGAAATTTACACGGAAACACAACCGGCCTTCTGGCGACTCACCGGCCAATACGCCCGATTCAGCGGTACCGAGATCGAAGCGCTGGACAAGATCTGCTCATTTACGTCGTAGCCTCACTGCTGCCCGCCGCGCGGCGCATCCAGGATTGCAGCAGCTTGCCGTCCTGCGTCATCTCGGAATCCTGACGGACGCACAGGTAATAGTCGCGCCCGTCCTCGATGGCCGCATCAAAGATTTTGACCAGTTCGCCGTTTTCAAGATACGGCGCGATCAACGGCTCGCGCATCAGCGCACATCCCAGCCCGGCCTGCACGCCTGCCAGCGTCAGCAAACCGTCCTCAAACATCGGCCCGCTGCGGCGCGGCGGTCGTTTAACGCCCTGCTGGATAAACCACTGCTGCCAGGTGCTGCGTTCTTCATCGTGCAGTAGCGGCATTTGCAGCAGCTGTTCCGGGGTATCAATATGTCCGTGTACGCGTAAAAATGCGCGGCTACACACCGGCACCATCTGACCGGAAATCAGCTTTTCGCTTTGATAGCCCGCCCACTGACCGTTACCAAAGCGAATCGACATATCTGACGCGTCGCTCAGGTAGTTGCGGTGGTTGGCATACACCACATTGATCTCGGTTTGCGGGTTAGCCCGCATAAAAGCCGGCAGACGTGGAATAAACCATCCCATCCCAAACAGCGGGATCAGGCTGATCGTCACCTGCCGGGTCTGGGCCTGCTCCACCAGATGCTCCGTCGCCTGACGCAGGACGTTAAACGCCGCGCGGATGGAGCGGTAATAGTCTCGCCCCTGCTGGCTCAGGATCAGCCTGCGTCCCTGGCGCTCAGTGAGCGGCATTTGCAGATAACCTTCCAGCACCTTGAGCTGATGACTGACCGCCGAAGGCGAAATCGCCATCTCCTGCGCCGCCTGTGTCACGCTGCCTAATCGCGCTATCGCCTCGAAAGCGCGCACCGCCCGCAACGGAGGATCGTTCGCCAGACGGCTCTCGGCATACGCCGGCAGCCCTGGTAATTGTTCTGTTTTATTCATATGTTGATTTCATTGGTGTGTTAGCGCACAACGGCATTTTCACTATTCTCTTTAAAATCATCGCGATAAATCAATCTCTAAATATCATAAGAAATAATATATGCGTATTTTACAATTTAATTCAATTATTGGATGTTACCCGCTGAAAGAGCAATTAGTCGGGTAGGAACGTTGGACACTCTCATACAACAACTGATCAATGGCGTCATGCTGGGCAGCATCTACGCCCTGATCGCGCTGGGCTATACCATGGTGTATGGCATTTTGCGCATTATTAACTTTGCCCACGGCGATATTCTGATGGTCGGCGCGCTCACCACGCTGTCGGCGATTAACGCCCTCAACAACACGTTTCCGCACATGCCGCTGCTGTTACAGCTGGGCTTCGCACTGGCGATCGCGATGGCGGTCTGTGCGCTGCTGGCGATGGCGGTCGAACGCTTCGCCTATCGTCGGCTGCGCAACGCGCCACGTCTGGCACCGCTGATCTCCGGCATCGGCGTATCGGTGTTACTGCAGACCGTGGCGATGATTATCTGGACCCGCAATCCGCTGATGTTCCCGCAAATCCTGCCTATGGACCCGATTGCCGTGACCTCCGGCAGCGAGGCACACCCGCCGGCCATTGTGACCGTCACCGGCATCGTGACCGTGGCGCTGGCGCTGATTGTGATGACCGCGCTCTGGCTGTTGGTGGAGTACACCCGTCTCGGGCGCGGGATGCGCGCGGTGGCGGAAAATCCGCGTGTCGCCACGCTGATGGGCGTCAACCCGAACGCCATCATCACCCTGACCTTTGCCATCGGAGGCATTTTTGCCGCACTCGCGGGCGTCATGATGGCCAGCAACTACGGCAACGCCAGCTTCTCAATGGGTTTTTTACCCGGAATTAAAGCCTTCACCGCCGCGGTGCTGGGCGGAATTGGCAATATTCGCGGCGCAATGATTGGCGGGATCCTGCTCGGCATTATCGAAGCCCTCGGCGCTGGCTATCTTGGCGAGCTGACCAACGGGGTGTTTGGCAGCAACTATCAGGATGTCTTCGCATTCATCGTGCTGATCCTGGTATTGGTTTTCCGTCCGGCAGGTCTGCTGGGCGAACGCGTGGCGCACAGGGCCTAGGAGAAACTATGACAACGGCACAACTACAGGCGCCTGCCACCACACGGCGGTTCTGGTCCGGCATGACCCTATTTGTCCTCGCACTGCTGATCGCCCCCGTCGTGGCGAGCCAGCTTGGCGGCAACTACTGGGTGCGGGTCATCGACTTCGCCCTGCTCTACATCATGCTGGCGCTCGGGCTGAACATTGTCGTGGGCTACACCGGCCTGCTGGATATGGGATTTATTGCCTTCTACGCCGTCGGGGCGTATCTGGCGGCCCTGCTGGCGTCGCCGCATCTGCTGGAGACGTTTCCGATCCTCGCCGCCTGGTTCCCGGACGGGCTGCACACCTCTTATCTGCTGATTATCCCGATTGCCGCGCTGGTCGCTGCGGTGTGCGGCATTGTGCTTGGCGCGCCGACGCTGAAACTGCGGGGCGATTATCTGGCGATAGTTACCCTCGGTTTTGGCGAGATCATCCGTATTCTGATGCGTAATCTCGATCGCCCGGTAAACATCACCAACGGCGCGAAAGGCATTACCGGCGTGGATACGCTGAATCTGTTCGGCCTCAAGTTCAGCGGTGTTTATCACTGGTTCGGCGTCAAAGTGCCGGCTCTGTGGCTTTGGTATTACCTGCTGATGCTGGTCATCGTCGCCATTATTTTTGTCTGCCTGCGTCTGCAACACTCGCGCATTGGCCGCGCGTGGCACGCCATTCGTGAAGATGAAGACGTGGCGCGGGCGATGGGTATCAATGTGCGCAACTACAAGCTGCTGGCGTTTGCGATGGGCGCTTCATTTGGCGGCGTCGCGGGGGCGCTGTTCGGCGCGTTCCAGGGCTTCGTATCGCCGGAATCCTTCACTCTTCAGGAATCCATTGCCGTGCTGGCGATGGTGGTTCTGGGCGGTATGGGGCACATCCCCGGGGTGATCCTCGGCGCGGTGCTGCTGACCGCGCTGCCGGAAATCCTGCGCAGCCAGGCGGCCCCGGTCCAGCAGGCGCTGTTTGGCACAGTCCTGATTGATCCGGAAATTCTGCGTCAGCTGTTCTACGGCCTGGCTCTGGTGCTGGTGATGCTGCTGCGCCCTTCCGGGATCTGGCCGGTTCGCCACAAGGAGGTCAAAGCATGAGCCTGTTAAGCGTCCGCAACATGTCCAAACGCTTCGGCGGCCTGACCGCCGTTGACGATGTCTCGCTGTCGATCAACGCCGGAGAAATTTATGGCCTGATCGGGCCAAACGGCGCCGGGAAAACCACCTGCTTTAACCTGATTACCGGGCTTTACCCGGCGGACAGCGGCGAGTTTTCGATCGCCGATCAACCCTATTTTCCAAAGCAGATCGAGAAAGTCACCGCCGCAGGGATTGCCCGCACGTTCCAGAACGTACGCCTGTTTAATGAGATGTCGGTGCTGGAAAATGTGATGGTGGGCCGCCACGTCCGCACCCGTAATGGGCTGTGGGCGGCGCTGACCCGCCACCGACGCGCCCGCGAAGAAGAAGCGCAAACTCGCGAGCAGGCCTGGCACTGGCTGGAATACACCGGGATTGCGAAATTCGCCCACTATCGCGCCTGCGATCTGGCTTACGGGCATCAGCGCCGCCTGGAAATCGCCCGCGCGCTGGCGACCGACCCGCTGCTGCTGGCTCTGGACGAACCCGCCGCCGGTATGAATGCCGCGGAAAAAAACGCGCTCGGAGAACTGCTGATGCGGATCCGCGATGACGGGAAAACCCTGCTGATGATCGAGCACGACGTCAAACTGGTGATGGGCATCTGCGACCGCCTGACGGTGCTGGATTACGGCAAAACGCTGGCGACCGGTACACCCGATACCGTGCGTCGGGATCCGGCGGTGATCGCCGCCTGGCTGGGAGGGAACGTTCATGTCTGAGTTACTGAAAGTGGAACGTCTTGACGTTCACTACGGCGGCATTCAGGCGGTGCGCGACGTTTCGTTCACCCTGCAAGAAGGCGAACAGGCGACGCTGATAGGCGCGAACGGCGCGGGCAAAAGCTCAACGGTGCGCGCCATCACCGGGCTGGAAAGCTTCGGCGGCAACATTGTGTTTAACGGCCATCCGGTACGTAAGCGCAAAGCAGAAGCCCTGCTGCGCGACGGACTGGTGATGGTCCCGGAGGGGCGCGGAATTTTCGCGCGCATGACCGTGCTGGAAAATTTACAGATGGGCGCCTGGCTTCGGCGTGACACTGTCACCGTTAAAACTGAAATGGACGAAATTTTCGACCGTTTCCCGCGCCTCGGTGAGCGTCAACATCAGCTTGCCGGACTGCTCTCCGGCGGCGAGCAACAGCTGCTGGCGCTTAACCGCGCCCTGCTCAGTCGCCCGCGCCTGCTGATCCTTGATGAACCCTCAATGGGGCTGGCGCCAAAGATGGTCGAGAACATTTTTCAGGTGATTAAAGGGCTGCGCGAAAGCGGCGTGGCTCTGCTGCTGATTGAACAGAATGCCCGGCTGGCGCTGGAAGTCACCGATCGGGCCTGGGTCATGGACAGCGGCAGTATTGTTCATCATGGCGAATCAAAAGCTCTGCTGAACGACGACCAGATTGCACAAATTTATTTGGGTGAGATGCCCGTTTAACACACCAACCAATACCAGGGAACATCATGAAAACGTTAAAAATCAGTGCGCTTAGCGCCGCTATTCTGCTCAGTGGCCTGGCCTCCACCGCCGCGTGGTCTGCCGACAGCGAAACCGTGATCATTGGCCTCGCAGGCCCGTTGACCGGCCCGTCCGCACGTATCGGCAAAGATCTCGAAAACGGCGCGCAGCTGGCCATTGACGACATCAATAAACAACACCCGACCATCGGCGGCAAAGCAGTGACCTTCAAACTGCAGTCCGAAGATGATCAGTCCGATCCGCGTACCGCCGTTGCCGTCGCACAGCGTCTGGTTGACAGCGGTGTGGCTGGCGTTGTTGGCCACTGGAACACCGGCACCAGCATCCCGGCGGCCCGTGTTTATCACGACGCGGGGATCGCGCAGGTTGCGCCCGTCGCCACCGGTCATGCCTATACCAAACAGGGTTTTGATACCAGCTTTCGCGTGATGGGCCACGACGATGACGGCGGTCAGTTTGCCGGTGAATACGCGGTCAAAACGCTGAAAGCCAAACGCATTGCGGTGATCGACGACCGTACCGCTTTCGGTCAGGGTCTGGCAGACGAATTTATCAAATCGCTGGAAGCGCAAGGCGTGAAGATCGTCGACCGCCAGTACGTTGACGACAAAACCGTCGACTTCAGCGCGGTGTTAACCGCTATTCGCAGCAAAAACGCCGACCTGATTTTCTTCGGCGGCGTCGATAGCCAGGCGGCACCGCTGGCGCGTCGTATCAAACAGCTGGGCATGAATGCCACACTGATGGGCGCAGGCGGTTTTGTCAGCCAGACCTTCCTGCAGCTGGCTCAGAAAGAAGGCGATGGCGTTGTCGCGCTGGAGCCGGGTCTGCCGGTCGACCAGATGCCGGGCGGGAAAGCGTTCGAGCAGGCGTACCAGTCGCGTTACCACACCCATATCGAGCTGCATGCCCCGTTCGCCTATGACGCAACCCGCGTGCTGGTTGCGGCGATGGAAAAAGCCGACTCGGTCGATCCGTCAGAGTATCTGCCTGCGCTGCGCGCCATCAGTTATTCCGGCGTCACCGGACAGATCGCCTTTGATAAGCAGGGCAACCTGACATCACCGACCTTTACCGTCTACAAAGTTGTCGAGGGTAAATGGCAGCCGCAAACCGTTCTGGGCGGCGCAAAAACGAAGTAACGCAGTGAGGCAATGTGATGAGTGATAATAACGAGCTGGGCATTCTTGCCCGCCGCAAAATTGAAGCAGAAATTATTAAGCCCATTTACGAGATCCTGGTGCGCGAGATAGGCAAAGCGCGCGCTCAGGCGGTTATTGGTGAGGCGATTGAGCAGGCGGCGATCGACGCTGGCGCGCATTTTGCCCGTCAGGAACCGAATGGCGCGGATGTGAAAAGTTTTATCGCCCTGCAATATCTGTGGGAAAAAGACAACGCGCTGGACGTCAAAGTGATCGACGCTGACGACCAGCAATACAATTATGACGTGACCCGCTGTCGCTACGCCGAGATGTACCACGAAATGGGGCTGGGCGAGATCGGCCACCTGCTCTCCTGCGCGCGGGATGAGAAATTCATCGTCGGCTATGCGCCGGACGTTGAGCTGACGCGCACCACCACCATTATGCAGGGCGGCAAATGCTGCGATTTCCGCTACCACGTCAGGAAGGACAAAGCATGATCCGGGTTGACGCACCGCGTCTGTGGTCCACGCTTGAGATGATGGCGCAAATCGGCGGGACGCCTGCCGGGGGTGTCACACGTCTGGCGCTGAGCGAGGAGGATCGGATCGCCCGCAATCTGCTGAAAAGCTGGGCGCTGGAGGCCGGATTCAGCTGTGATGTGGATAGCATGGGCAACATGTTTATCCGTCGGGCGGGTCGCCATCGCGCGCTCGCGCCGGTCATGACCGGATCGCATGTGGATACCCAGCCGCTGGGGGGGAATTACGACGGTGTTTACGGCGTGCTGGCCGGGCTGGAGCTCCTGCGTACCCTCAACGATAACCATATCGAAACCGAGCGCGATATTGTGCTGGTCAACTGGACGAATGAAGAAGGCGCGCGTTTTGCGCCAGCGATGCTCTCCTCAGGCGTCTGGACCGGACAGTTTAGCGAAGCCTACGCGCATGCCCGCGCCGACAGCGCCGGTGTCACGGTGGGCGAAGCGCTCGATGCTATCGGTTACCGCGGCGCGATGCCCGCTCAGGCGTTTCCCATACACGCGTGCTATGAATTGCATATCGAACAGGGACCGATTCTGGAAGATGAAGCGATTGATATCGGACTGGTGCGTGCGGCGATGGGTCAGCGCTGGTTCACGCTGACGCTGGACGGATTCGCCGCCCATGCCGGGACCACGCCCATGCATAGCCGCCGCGATGCGTTAACCGCCTTTGCCGAGCTGGCACTGATGGTGGAAGAGATTGGCTATCAGCACCAGCCGGACGGACGGGCGACGATTGGCATGGCACAGATTACCCCTAACTCCCGCAACGTCGTGCCATCGCGAGTGGTGTGCAGCGTGGAGTTCCGTCATCCACAAAGCGAGGTGCTGGAAGCCATGGAAGAGGCTCTGCATCACGCCGCGCAGGGGCTCTCCACCCGCGGTGTGTCAGCAAACGTTGAGCGTATTTTCGATTATGCGCCGATAGCCTTTGATGCTGCGTGCCTGGCGCGAAGTGAAAATGCGGTCAACGCGCTGGGTTATTCAGCAAAACCGATGGTTTCCGGTGCCGGGCACGATACCTGCTATGTCAGTAAAATCGCCCCGGCCAGTATGATCTTTATTCCGTGCGTTAAAGGCATCAGCCATAACGAAGCCGAAAACATTTTGCCGTCGTGGTCGGCGAAAGGCGCGAACGTATTACTGCACAGCGTATTAAGCGCAGCGATGGAACGTTAAGCCCTCTTTTTTGCCTTCTACAACCCCCTTTTCGCCAGCAAAAGGGGGTGTTCCTCTCCTCTCTTTCATCAAGCGAAAGCGCTAATCGGTGCCGCTTTCGCACGGGAGGACGGTAGCCACCAGTCTGGTGGATAGTGGGCATAATAGAAGAATGATATCTGTCGAACATTCTGGCGATATCATGCAGGGAATTACCTTGCTTATATCCGTCCCAGATAACCGCCTTCTGCTCTGGCGTGTAGTTGATCCGAGTTCTTCGTTTCATAGCAACGTCCCCCTTGAATAAAGATAGCGTTGCTTCGACCCGTTGAACTCACCGCCAGGAGTGGACTTTTAATCGTTCTAGAAATATCTCATGCCGTGGCCAAATTTTGTCGACCACTACACATTAAGGCGGCAATGAGATACGCTCATTTTGCGTCGGAACATTTCAATGAAGCCAGACTTTTGCCCCACTAAACAACATGGACTGGATGGTGTTATGGAAAATAAATATACGCATGACTTACACGAGATTCTGTGTTTAAAAACGTTCGGTGAAGCTTTCGAAGCTTATCGCGTCGATGATTACGACAGAATGATCACCGAATGGGCAGAAAGAGAGCTACTCTCACTCAATAGCTCTGAAACCTTATTAATTTTAGCCTCCCTCAACTTAGATAAACATCCTGACTCAGATGCGATTGAGCGCTACCTTCATGCCTATATGCATGAAAAAAACATGATTATCCCTGACATCAGCACTAGTTCAATTACGTGGCTAAGGATTAAGGCTTGGTATCTGATGCAAGCTGATTCTTCCACAGAAATAGAGTTACGGTTGCACCAAATCCCTGCTTTTCACCTATCTTTTGGTTCCCGTATCGTCAGCAACATCTGCTGGCAGCTTTACGGCATATACGATGAACTCTTTGATGATTGGGGGCCCGACTATCCCTCTAAGGCCTCAGCGATGAGTGAAGCAGACATTCTTGATTTTGTGAAATGCCGCGTGAAACCTTTCTATCGTGTTCTCTGTAGCAACGATTGGGCCTGGGTTTTGGCCCGAGCAGTATAAGTAATCTCTTGTCTGCAAAGTGCCATTAGCGGACCTTTTACCCTTACATGTGTATAAGCTCGTCCTCAGTCCTAAATTCTCAATGTATCGATAACCGCTCGTAGAGCAGGCGACACATTGCGGTGCGGATAATATAGAAATGAGCCTTCCAGGCGTTGGCTGTAACGTTGTAAAACTCTGATGAGCGAACCCTGTTCTAAATCCTCAGATACCAACTCTTCCGGAACATAAGCCAGTCCCAGGCCCAGCCTGGCCGCTTTGGCCTCCATATAGCTGTCCGCGAAAACCCACTGCCCCTGCGGCCGATGGGTGATTTTTTTACCGTTATGGTGAAGTTCCCATGAGTACAGTTTCCCGTCGCCAAACTGATAAGCTATGCAGGGATGAACCGCTAAATCTGCGGGGGCTTGCGGAAAGCCATAGCGACGAAAGTGGTCAGGCGTGCCGACAACAGCCATCTCCATGTCTGGGGAAATACGCACAGCAACCATGCCACTACTTACTTCAGGCCCCAGGCGAACACCCGCATCAAACCTCTCGGCAATAATATCGACAAATCGGCTTTCGCTAATGAGTTCCAGTCGGATATCCGGGTAGCTCTTCTTAAACACCGCAAGCTTTGGCAGAAGCAATTTATCAATAGCATGCTGACTGGCATTGATGCGTACCGTCCCCGATGGGGACTGGCGATAATGAGCCAGCGTGTCCAGTCCCATATCTAAAGCGTCGAATCCTGCTTCAATGGTCCGGTAGAGCTTTTCACCGGCATGGGTGAGCGATAATCTGCGCGTGGTGCGCACCAGGAGCTGAACTCCCAGTCGTTCTTCAAGTTCCCGAACTGAACGGCTTATTCCTGATTGTGCCAGGCCAAGGCGATGTGCTGCTGCTGTAAAGCTCCCTTCCCGTACCACCTGCATAAACAGGTACAAATCGTTATAGTTTTCCCGTTTCGCCATCATTCCGCTCCCAAAATCGCATCTTAATTTAGAACAATATGGTATTAATCCTAGCACTTAACTCCCTCTAATCAGCACTATTTCTGCTAACTATAATGAGCGCATTGCTACAAAGCACAGCAGTGTTGTCCGTATGAAACCTGTTTCAATCACGTTTTATAAGGGGAGTTTTGATGACTGTTTTCACCCAAAAACTGGCAACTGCGATACCCGCCATGCTGCTATGTGCATCATTAAGTGGAGTCACAAACATGAGTTATGCTGATACAACTAATCCGAACGCGCCTGTTTCGTTGGTCGAAAAATGGGACAAAACATTCCCTGAAAGCAAGAAAGTGGATCACCGTAAAGTGACCTTCCAGAACCGTTATGGGATCACTCTAGTGGGGGATCTCTACATCCCGAAGGATCGTGGTGAGCGTAAGCTGGCGGCCATTGCCGTCAGTGGGCCTTTCGGCGCAGTGAAAGAGCAATCTAGCGGACTGTATGCACAAACGCTGGCAGAACAGGGGTTTGTTACCCTGGCGTTTGACCCTTCGTATACGGGAGAAAGCGGTGGCTCTCCACGTAATGTCGCCTCTCCGGATATTAATACCGAGGATTTCAGCGCGGCAGTTGACTTCTTAGGTCTGCAAAAAGAGGTTGATCGCGACCGTATCGGGCTGCTCGGTATTTGCGGCTGGGGCGGCATGGCCTTAAACGACGCCGCAATGGATACCCGCGTGAAAGCGGTGGCGACCAGCGTGATGTATGACATGAGCCGTGCGATGGGGCATGGTGTGGGTGATGGTAAAGACCGCTATTCAACTAAAGATCGTCGCGCAGTACTACAGTATCTGAACGCACAGCGTTGGAAAGATGCGGAAAATGGCACTTACGCGCCCGGCGGCCATGACATTAATGTTGATGAGAAGGGTAACGTCAGTGCATCGGATCGTGTTTTGCCGGAAACGTTACCTGCTAATCCTCATCCTGTTTTGAAAGAGTTCTTTGATTATTATCGCATGCCGCGTGGTTTCCATACGCGTTCGGTCAATTCAACCGGGGCCTGGAATGCGACGATGCCGCTGTCATTTATGAATATGCCGCTTCTGAGTTACGCCAATGAAGTCACTATCCCTACACTTATTGTGACCGGCGAAAAAGCCCACTCACGCTATTTTGCCGAAGATGCCTTTAAGGCCATTGGCAGTAAAGAGAAAGAGCTGGTGATTGTTCCGGGGGCAAACCACGTTGATTTGTACGATAACGTTGCGGGCAAGATCCCTTTCGATAAATTTGAGCAGTTTTTCAAAGCTAATTTAAGATAACGACCTGAAACCGCCTGCTAATTGCAGGCGGTTTTAATCGTTCGCTCCCCATTCTCATCCACATGTTCTCGTTATTCTCTGAATAGCGTCTGTCCCGGCTGTTCTGAATCTCGCCGCGTCCATATAAAGAGATGCTGATAATGTCCATAGTAAGTCTTAAAAGATCACCTAAAAAAACAGATGCGCACTGGGGTGGCGTGTTTGCCATGACGCTCTGCGTTTTTGTACTAATCGCTTCCGAATTTATGCCGGTCAGCCTACTGACGCCTATTGCCCGCGAGCTGCACATCACGGAAGGCCTGGCAGGCCAGGGAATTGCAATATCTGGCGCGCTGGCGGTACTGACCAGCCTGACTATCTCCCATATCGCCGGAGATCTGAATCGTAAATATCTTCTGCTGGGGCTAGCTGTCCTGATGGCCATATCTGGATTGGTTATCGCCGTGGCACCCAGCTATCCGGTTTATATGCTGGGTAGGGCCCTGATTGGCGTCGTCATCGGTGGATTCTGGTCACTCTCAGCTGCAACCGCCATTCGGCTCGTACCGCAGCATCAGGTTCCCCGTGCGCTGGCGATTTTTAATGGTGGGAACGCGCTGGCTACCGTTGTGGCTGCGCCACTTGGTAGCTATCTGGGGACAACTGTCGGCTGGCGTGGGGCCTTTTTATGCATCGTCCCCCTGGCGATAGCCGCGTTCATCTGGCTATGGGTCAGCCTGCCCACTATGAAAAGCGATAAAAAACAAAAGCTAGAGGGAACTCTGCTTCGTCTGTTCAGCGACGCCATTGTACTAACAGGACTGCTAGCCTGCGGGCTCTTCTTTATTGGGCAGTTTGCCTTATTTACCTATGTGCGCCCCTTTCTTGAGAACGTGACCAACGTAGGTCCTGCTGGGTTCTCACTGATTTTGCTCGCAATAGGCGCAGCAGGTTTTGTCGGCACATTAGCCGTATCGATATTCCTGAATGCCAGGTTGTATCAAATTTTAATAATGATTCCCCTGCTTATGGCAACGGTAGCCGGTACATTATTGCTGTTCGGACACAGCATCTGGGCGGTTACAGTTTTGCTAAGCCTGTGGGGGTTACTGGCCACGGCGGCGCCAACGGGATGGTGGACATGGATTGCACGGGCGCTGCCTGAAGATGCAGAGGCGGGTGGTGGTCTCATGGTTGCGGTGATCCAGCTTTCGATTGCACTTGGTTCAACGGCAGGAGGATTGGTATTCGACAGTCTGGGATGGCAAAGTGCTTTCGGCTTGAGTGGGTTATTACTGCTGGGGGCGGCAGCGATGACTTACGTCACATCTCTTCAAAACAGTAAGGCGCACTAGCACAATCCATTTATTTCAGGCGTGCGCTTAATTATGGCATATAGCAGAGAGCCGAATGTCTGCTTTTCGCTCGAGGCTGCCGGTCATGCCTGATTAAAAAGCGGGCTTAACGTAGGATATTTTCCATTTTCCAGGCGGACCCTGAGAAGTAGGAAACCCGCGGAATTGATTATTCAGAGGTGCAGGAAAAAAAAGAGCCCGTGCATCACATGGGCTCTTTCTTTCATCTCTCGGCTATTCCGTCTCACTTTTTGGGGTCAGTACATTCGCCAGGCTAAACCAAATCCCGGTGGCCAGAATCAGCAACATCACTCCGGCACTGCCGAGTGCGATGCTGTGCGACGCCGTAAACGCCGTTCTGGCTGCAGCGATCACAGACTCAGCCAGCGCGGGCGTCAGTTCCTGCGCGGCCTTAACCGCTTCGCCAATCGAGGACGACGCCTTTGCGGCCAGCGTGTCGTTCAGACCCTGTGGCAGAACGATCGAGGCGGAGAAACTGTGGGTCAGCAACAGACCAAAAATAGCGATTCCGAGTCCCGCTCCCAGCTCGTAAGACATGGTTTCGATCGCCCCTGCCGCCGCGGCTTTTTCTTTGGGCGCCGCCGCCATAATGGCCGCCGTGGAGGCCAGCAGCGCACTTGCCGCACTGAAGCCGAGCAATACCATCAGACCCCACGCCTGCCACTGCTGTGTGCTGAAGTCGAGCATCGACAGTCCCAGGAAGCTGACGGCACTCAGCCCCATGCCGCCAGCGGCGACAATTCGCAGCCCCAGCCGCCCGACAAGCACCCCGGCAATCGGGCCGCTAAATCCACTGGCGACCATCAGCGGCAGCATAAACATTCCCGCCTCAAAGGGCGTGAAACCGTGGACAAACTGCAGTTCCTGCGCCATTAACAGCTCAAAACCAACCAGCGCAATCATTGCGGTCATCGCCATCACCACGCCGCTTAAAATAATGCGATGGCAGAACAGACGCATATCGATCATCGGCTTGTCGGCTCGCAGCTGGATGCGAATAAAAAGCAGCAGCAGTACAGCCCCGATCACCAGCGTTCCTGCCACCCACACCGGTGAAACAGCGCCCTTCAACGCCGTCTTGGCGCTGTACACCAGCAGCAAAATCGCCACGATCAACATCACCGCATGGGTGATATTCAACGTCTGTTCCGGCCGCCCCTGCTGTTTTGGCACAAAGCGTGCCGCCAGCGCGACAACCACCAGCACGACAGGCACGTTGATTAAAAAGACCGATCCCCAGTAAAAATGCTCCAGCAGCAGGCCCCCAACCAGCGGACCAAAAGCCGCACCGCCCGAGCCTACCGCGGCCCAGACTCCCAGCGCGATATTTCGATGGCGCGCCTCGACAAACAGAGTCCGAATCCCCGCAAGCGTGGCCGGAATAATCATCGCCGCGCCAATCGCCAGCGTCGCACGCGCGGCAATCAGCCAGCCCGCCGTAGGGGCAAACGCGGCCGCCAGAGAAGAGAGTCCAAACAAAACGCTGCCGAGGATTAACAGGCGTTTGAAACCGATACGATCGCCTAACGCGCCCATCGGTAACACCATGCCAGCCATCACCAGCGAGTAAATATCAATAATCCACAGCAATTCGTTGCCGCTGGCACCGAGCGTCATACTCAACGTGGGCGCGGCGACGTGCAGCACCGTTGCGTCTATCGCCACCGGGATATACACCAGCACGATAATCACTAAGGCTAACCACCTTTGAAACATAAATTTCCCTTTCACTTTAAACTGGACACGTGTCCAGAATGCGATCCTACGGAAAGTTGAACGCATGTCCAGCTCTTTGTTACACTCTTTGCGTCGCCATTGAGAGAGAGTCAGCATGAGCTATTTAAGCAAGGACCAGCGTCGGGAAGAGATCCTTCAGGCGGCTATGCGTATTGCATTAAACGAGGGGTTTAATGCGATGACGGTCAGGCATATCGCCGCCGAAGCCGGGGTGGCCACCGGCCAGGTCCACCACCACTTTGCCAGCGCCGGGGAGTTAAAATCGCTGGCATTCGTACGGCTCATTCGTGACCTGCTTGATGCGGATCTCGAGGCGGAAAACGCAGGCTGGCGGCAACGATTGCACTCTATGCTGGGCAGCGACAGCGGCACATTTGAACCCTATATTCGCCTGTGGCGCGAAGCCCAGATTCTGGCGAGCCGCGATCCCGAACTGAAAAGCGCCTATGTGCTGACCATGGAAATGTGGCATCAGGAAACGGTCGCGATTATTCGCGCCGGCGCGGCGGCAAATGCATTTACGCTGACAGACAGCGCAGAAAATATTGCCTGGCGCTTGATTGGTTTAGTCTGCGGTCTCGACGGTATCTACGTGTTAAATATGCCAGAAATGGACGATGCGGCGTTTAATAACCATCTGGATAAATTAATCACGCTGGAATTGTTTTAATACTCCTTCCTGAGTATTTAAAACTGCAACATTTTACAATTAGTAACACATTAAGCGAATCATCTTTCCCCTCTTAATTTCAGGGATTCGCTTTCTTATCTATCCTTTCAGAAGCATCCGAAAACACCCAATAAAATATTCATACATAACGTCAGGCATCCGCCTGTTTTCACTTCACTTTTCTGTAATTTACGGGTAAGTCCGAGGGCGATATGTCACAACAAAACGAGAAAAATAATCATTATCTTTTAAATAACTGGAAACCAGAAAACGCCGCATTTTGGGAGAATAAAGGGAAACACATCGCCCGACGAAACCTATGGATCTCCGTCGCGTGCCTGCTTCTGGCCTTCTGCGTGTGGATGTTATTTAGCGCTGTTGCGGTGAATCTTAATAAGGTGGGATTTAATTTCACCACCGATCAGCTTTTCATGTTAACGGCGTTACCTTCTCTCTCCGGCGCAATATTGCGTGTCCCCTATTCCTTTATGGTGCCCATATTCGGCGGACGCTACTGGACCGTATTAAGCACCGTTATTTTGATTATTCCCTGCGTCTGGCTGGGGATTGCCGTCCAGAATACCGCCACGCCTTATTGGGTATTTATCACCATCGCGCTATTGTGCGGCTTTGCAGGCGCTAACTTTGCCTCCAGCATGGGTAACATCAGCTTTTTCTTCCCCAAATCAAAACAAGGCAGCGCGCTGGGGATTAACGGTGGCCTGGGGAATTTGGGCGTCAGCGTGATGCAAATGGTGGCTCCGGTTGTCATTTTTCTGCCGATGTTCGCTTTTCTCGGCGTACACGGCGTGCCGCAGGATGATGGTTCCACCCTTTCGCTTGCCAATGCGGCCTGGATCTGGGCACCGCTGCTGCTGCTGGCCACGATCGCCGCTTTTTTTGGCATGAACGATATCGCCAGCTCCAAAGCCTCCATTGCCAGCCAGCTTCCCGTGCTGAAACAGCCGCACCTGTGGCTGCTGAGCCTGCTCTATCTGGCGACATTTGGCTCTTTTATCGGCTTCTCCGCCGGTTTTGCGATGCTGGCTAAAACCCAGTTCCCGGACGTGAATATTCTGCATCTCGCCTTTTTCGGCCCGTTAATCGGGGCGCTGGCGCGCTCGGCGGGTGGCGTGGTGTCGGATAAGCTCGGCGGCGTGCGCGTGACGCTGGTGAACTTTATCCTCATGGCGGTTTTCAGCGCCCTGCTGTTCCTGACTCTGCCGGGTTCCGGCTCCGGGAACTTCACCGCATTTTACCTCGTCTTTATGGGACTGTTCCTGACCGCCGGTTTGGGTAGCGGCTCCACGTTCCAGATGATCGCCGTAATTTTCCGGCAGATCACGCTTTATAAAGTGAAAATGCGCGGCGGTACGGATGAGCAGGCGCAGCACGAAGCCGTGACCGATACCGCGGCGGCGCTGGGTTTTATCTCAGCCATTGGCGCCGTCGGCGGATTCTTCATTCCTAAAGCCTTTGGCACTTCGCTGGCGATGACCGGTTCGCCGGTGGGCGCCATGAAAGTCTTTTTAGTGTTCTACATCGTCTGCGTGTTTGTCACCTGGCTGGTCTATGGCCGCCGTCAGAAGCACGTCAAATCATAATCAGACCCTGAATATTTCAGGGCGACAGCCGCCGTACATACCCGCTGAAGCAGGACCGGGAAAGAGTATTCGATACTTTGTGAGCAGTGTAACCACGGGGTGGGCGTCGCCCCGTCAGGAGAAACGTCATGAGTAAACTGTTGGACCGCTTTCGCTATTTCAAACAAAAAGGCGATACCTTCGCCGACGGGCACGGACAGGTGATGCACACCAACCGCGACTGGGAAGACAGCTATCGCCAGCGCTGGCAGTTCGATAAAATTGTGCGTTCCACTCACGGCGTGAACTGTACCGGCTCCTGCAGCTGGAAGATTTATGTCAAAAACGGCCTGGTGACGTGGGAAACCCAGCAAACAGACTATCCGCGCACCCGCCCCGATCTGCCCAACCATGAACCGCGTGGATGCCCGCGCGGCGCGAGTTACTCCTGGTATCTGTACAGCGCCAACCGCCTGAAATACCCGCTGGTGCGCCGCAAATTGATCGAGCTGTGGCGCGAAGCGCTGGGCCAGCATAGCGACCCGGTGCTGGCGTGGAACGCGATCATGAGCGATCCGCAAAAAACCAAAAGCTACAAACAGGCCCGCGGCCATGGCGGCTTCGTCCGCTCGAACTGGAAAGAGCTCAACCAGCTGATCGCGGCCGCTAACGTCTGGACGATTAAACATTTCGGCCCGGATCGGGTTGCGGGTTTTTCACCGATCCCGGCGATGTCGATGGTCTCTTACGCCGCGGGCACGCGCTATCTTTCCCTGCTCGGCGGCACCTGTCTGAGTTTTTACGACTGGTACTGCGATTTACCGCCCGCCTCGCCGATGACCTGGGGCGAGCAAACCGATGTGCCGGAATCGGCCGACTGGTACAACTCCAGCTACATCATCGCCTGGGGCTCTAACGTGCCGCAGACGCGTACCCCGGACGCCCATTTCTTTACCGAAGTGCGCTACAAAGGCACCAAAACCATCGCCATTACGCCGGACTTCTCGGAAGTCGCCAAACTGAGCGATCAGTGGCTGGCACCGAAGCAAGGCACGGACAGCGCGCTGGCGATGGCAATGGGCCATGTAATCCTGAAAGAGTTTCACCTCGATAACCCGAGCGACTATTTCCTCAACTACTGCCGTCGCTACACCGATATGCCGATGCTGGTGATGCTGGATGCGGGCGAAAATGGCAGCCTGGTGCCGGGACGAATGCTGCGTGCTTCCGATTTGGCGGACGGCCTTGGCGAAGAGAATAATCCGGAGTGGAAAACGGTCGCCTTCGATATCGCCGGGGGCCTGGTGGCGCCGAACGGCTCGATTGGTTTCCGCTGGGGCGAAAAAGGCAAATGGAACCTTGAGCCTCTGGCCGCCGGTCAGGAAACCGAGCTGACGCTCTCTTTGCTCATCACCCACGATCAGGTCGCGAATGTGGCGTTCCCCTATTTCGGCGGCAATGAAAATCCGCATTTTCGCAGCGTCAAACAAGAGCCGGTGCTGCTGCGTAAAGTACCGACCAAAACCCTGACACTTGCCGATGGTCGCCAGCAGCAGGTCGCCAGCGTTTACGATCTGATCCTGGCGAACTATGGCCTGGACCGCGGTCTGGAAGACGACAATGCCGTAAAAGATTACGCCGAGATCAAAGCCTATTCTCCGGCCTGGGGCGAGCAGATCACCGGCGTTCCGCGTCGGCATATTGAGCAAATTGCCCGAGAGTTTGCCGATACCGCCCACAAAACCCACGGGCGGT
Source organism: Lelliottia sp. CFBP8978 (assembly GCF_034046055.2). NCBI lineage: Bacteria > Pseudomonadati > Pseudomonadota > Gammaproteobacteria > Enterobacterales > Enterobacteriaceae > Lelliottia > Lelliottia sp. CFBP8978. The sequence goes on from NZ_CM188253.1 coordinate 2,233,914, forward strand.
CGATGATCATTCTCGGCGCGGGCGTTAACCACTGGTATCACATGGACATGAACTACCGTGGGATGATCAACATGCTGGTGTTCTGCGGCTGTGTCGGTAAAAGCGGTGGCGGCTGGTCGCACTATGTGGGTCAGGAAAAGCTGCGGCCCCAAACCGGCTGGCTGCCGCTGGCCTTTGCCCTCGACTGGAACCGCCCGCCGCGCCAGATGAACAGCACGTCGTATTTCTACAATCACGCCAGCCAGTGGCGTTATGAAAAACTAACCGCCCGCGAACTGCTCTCCCCGCTGGCGGATACCTCTAAATTTACCGGCCACCTGATCGACTTCAACGTGCGCGCGGAACGCATGGGCTGGCTGCCCTCCGCCCCGCAGCTCGATATCAATCCGCTGCACATTAAAGCGCGGGCCGACGCCGCCGGGATGTCACCGCAGGAGTACACCGTACAGGCGCTAAAATCGGGCGATATACGCTTCGCCTGCGAACAGCCGGACAACGGCAAAAACCATCCGCGCAATCTGTTTGTCTGGCGATCTAACCTGCTGGGGTCGTCCGGGAAAGGCCACGAATACATGCTCAAATACCTGCTCGGCACCGAGAGCGGCATTCAGGGCGACGATCTCGGCTCAACGGATGACGTTAAACCGGAAGAGGTGGAATGGCAGACCGCCGCCATCGAAGGCAAGCTTGATCTGCTGGTGACCCTCGATTTCCGCATGTCCAGTACCTGTCTGTTTTCCGATATCGTGTTGCCGACCGCCACCTGGTACGAAAAAGACGACATGAACACCTCGGACATGCATCCGTTTATTCATCCACTTTCTGCCGCCGTCGATCCGGCGTGGGAATCGCGCAGCGACTGGGAAATCTACAAAGGGATCGCCAAAGTCTTTTCGCAAGTGTGCGTCGGTCATCTGGGCACCGAAACCGACGTGGTGCTGCAACCTTTGCAGCATGACTCTCCGGCGGAGCTGTCGCAGCCGTTTGATATCCAGGACTGGCGCAAAGGCGAATGCGATCTGATCCCCGGTAAAACCGCGCCCACGATTGCCGTGGTGGAGCGTCATTATCCGGACACCTGGGAGCGTTTTACCGCGTTAGGTCCGCTGATGGACAAGCTCGGTAACGGCGGGAAAGGCATCTCATGGAACACCCAGGACGAAGTCGATTTTCTTGGCAAACTCAACTACGTCAAGCTCGACGGCCCGGCAAAAGGTCGCCCGCTGATTGATACCGCCATTGACGCCTCGGAGGTGATTTTAGCCCTGGCGCCGGAAACCAACGGGCATGTGGCGGTCAAAGCCTGGGCGGCGCTCGGACAGCTCACCGGACGAGATCACACCCATCTGGCGCTGAACAAAGAAGACGAGAAAATCCGTTTTCGCGATATCCAGGCCCAGCCGCGCAAAATCATCTCCAGCCCGACCTGGTCCGGCATTGAGAGTGAACATGTCTCTTATAACGCCGGGTACACCAACGTTCACGAGCTGATCCCGTGGCGCACGCTCTCCGGACGCCAGCAGCTTTATCAGGATCATCAGTGGATGCGCGCCTTCGGCGAAAGCCTGGTCGCCTATCGTCCGCCGATTGATACCCGCAGCGTGACGCATATGCGCGATATCCCGCCAAACGGCTTCCCGGAGAAAGCGCTTAATTTCCTGACGCCGCACCAGAAATGGGGCATTCACTCCACCTACAGCGAAAACCTGCTGATGCAAACCCTGTCGCGCGGCGGACCGATTGTCTGGATCAGCGAAACCGACGCCCGGGAGCTGGGGATTGAGGACAACGACTGGATCGAAGCCTTTAACGCCAACGGCGCCCTCACCGCCCGCGCGGTAGTGAGCCAGCGCGTGCCGCCGGGCATGACCATGATGTACCACGCGCAGGAGCGCATTCTGAATATTCCCGGTTCCGAAGTCACCGGACGACGCGGCGGTATTCATAACTCGGTCACCCGCGTCTGCCCAAAACCGACGCACATGATTGGCGGCTACGCCCAGCTGGCGTACAGCTTTAATTATTACGGCACCGTCGGCTCGAACCGCGACGAGTTCATCATGATCCGCAAGATGAAAAACATCAACTGGCTGGATGGCGAAGGTCGGGATCAGGTACAGGAGGCGAAAAAATGAAAATACGCTCACAGGTTGGAATGGTACTGAATCTCGATAAGTGCATTGGCTGTCACACCTGCTCGGTGACGTGCAAAAACGTCTGGACCGGGCGCGAAGGCATGGAATACGCGTGGTTTAACAACGTCGAAACCAAGCCGGGCATCGGCTATCCGAAAAACTGGGAAGATCAGGAGGAGTGGCAAGGCGGCTGGGTGCGCGGCATCACCGGCAAACTCACCCCGCGGCTCGGCGGACGTATCGGCGTGCTGTCGAAAATCTTCGCCAACCCGTCGCTGCCGGGTATTGACGACTATTACGAACCCTTCACCTTTGACTATCAGGATCTGCACCGCGCCAAGGATAGCGATCACCTCCCTACCGCCCGCCCGCGATCGCTGATCAGCGGTAAGCGGATGGATAAAATCGTCGGCGGCCCCAACTGGGAAGAGTTGCTCGGCGGCGAGTTCGAAAAACGCGCCCGCGACCGTAATTTCGAAAACATGCAAAAAGAGATGTACGGCCAGTTCGAAAACACCTTCATGATGTATCTCCCGCGGCTGTGCGAGCACTGTCTGAATCCAAGCTGTGTCGCCACCTGCCCGAGCGGCGCGATCTACAAACGTGAAGAGGACGGGATTGTCCTGATCGACCAGGACAAATGCCGCGGCTGGCGGATGTGCATCAGCGGCTGCCCGTATAAAAAAATCTACTTCAACTGGAAGAGCGGCAAGTCTGAAAAATGCATCTTCTGCTACCCGCGTATCGAATCCGGCCAGCCGACCGTCTGCTCGGAAACCTGCGTGGGCCGTATTCGCTATCTGGGCGTGCTGCTGTACGATGCGGATCGCATCGAAGAGGCGGCGAGCACCGAGCACGAAACCGATCTGTATGAACGTCAGTGCGATGTGTTCCTGAATCCGAACGATCCGGCGGTGATTGAGGAAGCGCTGAAACAGGGCATTCCGCAGAACGTGATCGACGCCGCCCAGCGCTCGCCGGTGTATAAAATGGCGATGGACTGGAAGCTGGCCCTGCCGCTGCACCCGGAATACCGTACCCTGCCGATGGTCTGGTATGTGCCGCCGCTGTCACCGATCCAGTCCTACGCCGATGCCGGCGGTCTGCCGCAAACCGACAGCATCCTGCCCGCCGTCGAAAGCCTGCGTATTCCGGTTCAGTATCTGGCGAATATGCTGAGTGCGGGCGATACCGGCCCGGTGCTGCGCGCCCTGAAACGCATGATGGCGATGCGTCATTACAAACGCTCGCAAACCGTCGAAGGGGTCACCGACACGCGCGCCATCGAAGAAGTGGGTCTGAGCGTGGAACAGGTGGAAGAGATGTACCGCTACCTGGCGATTGCCAACTACGAAGACCGCTTTGTGATCCCCACCAGCCACCGCGAAATGGCGCGTGACGCCTTCCCGGAGAAAAATGGCTGCGGATTTACCTTCGGCGACGGTTGCCACGGTTCGGACACCAAATTCAACCTCTTCAACAGCCATCGCATTGATGCCATCAATATCTCCGAGGTGCGTGAACACGGGGAGGGAGAGTAATGCGGATCCTCAAAATCATTGCGTTGCTGATTGAATACCCTGACGACGCGCTATGGGAAAACCGCGATGAAGCCCTTTCCCTGATAGCACTCGATGCCCCGTCGCTGCTGCCGTTTGCGCAGCAGCATCTTGGCGAGTCGCTACTCGACAAACAGGCCCAGTGGTGCGAGGTCTTTGAACGCGGACGCGCGACATCGTTGCTGTTATTCGAGCATGTTCACGCCGAGTCGCGCGATCGCGGTCAGGCGATGGTCGATCTGATGAGTCAGTATGAAAAAGCAGGCTTACAGCTGGATTGCCGCGAGCTGCCGGACTATCTGCCGCTGTACCTGGAGTATCTGAGTATTGTCTCCGACGCCGAGGCGCGCGAGGGGTTACAGAACATTGCCCCTATTCTGGCGCTGATCGGCGGACGGCTAAAGCAACGCGGTGTGCAGCATTATCAACTGTTTGACGCACTGCTTCAGCTTGCCGCAAGCCCCCTGACAAGTGACAGTGTCACCAAACAGGTGGCGACAGAACCGCGCGATGATACCCGCCAGGCGCTGGATGCGGTATGGGAAGAGGAACAGGTGAAGTTTATCGAAGACAACGCCACGGCGTGCGACAGCTCGCCGATGCAGCAATATCAACGACGCTTTAGCCAGGACGTCGCGCCTCAGTACGTGGACGTCAGTGCCGGAGGCCCGAAATGATGCACTTTCTCAACGTCTTTTTTTACGACATCTACCCGTATCTGTGCGGGACGGTTTTCCTGCTCGGAAGCTGGCTGCGCTACGATTACGGGCAATATACCTGGCGCGCCTCGTCCAGCCAGATGCTCGATAAACGCGGTATGGTGCTGTGGTCAAATCTGTTCCATATCGGCATTCTGGGGATCTTTTTCGGCCACGCCTTCGGGATGCTAACGCCGCACTGGGTCTATTCGTGGTTCCTGCCAATGTCGCAAAAACAGCTGATGGCGATGATTCTCGGCGGCGTCTGCGGTGTGCTGACGCTGGTGGGCGGTGCGGGTTTACTGGTGCGGCGGTTAACCAATCCGCGTATCCGCGCAACCTCTTCCACCGCGGATATTCTGATTCTGTGCGTGCTGCTGGTGCAGTGTATTCTTGGCCTGGCGACGATTCCGTTCTCCGCGCAACACCCCGACGGCAGTGAAATGCTGAAACTGGTGGACTGGGCGCAGGCGGTGGTGACCTTCCACGGCGGTGCATCTGCGTATCTTGACGGCGTGGCGCCTGTCTTCCGCGTGCATCTGGTGCTGGGCATGACTATCTTCTTGCTGTTCCCGTTCACCCGGCTGGTGCACGTCTGGAGCGCGCCGGTGGAGTATTTAACCCGCCGTTATCAGGTGGTGAGATCGCGCCGCTGATTTTTGCCCGGTGAGCGCAACGCCACCGGGCATTCCCCCCCTATTTTCCCGCGTCGGGATGGGTATCAAATCCGGCCATTACCGCGGTCAGTTCCGTCAGGGTAAATCCATGCCTGGCATCATTTACCCCTAAACCAAATCGCTCCTGCATGAGAATGTATAGCGCGGCGGCATCCGGTAGATTCAGTGTTTCAACGGCATGCGTGCCCTGCCAGTGGGTAAAGTGATAGTTGGTGAGCGTCAGTTTGCCGCCGTCGGGCAGATGCCGACACATCAACAGATGATGACGGAAATGCGATTGCGGCCAGTGTGCTGACCAGAAATTTCCCATCACGTAATCGCTGGAATATTGCGTCGCCAGATCAAAATGGTACATCGACTGCCAGTGCTCATGATGGCTGAACTGTAACACCCACTCATTGCCCTCGTTGAGCAGGCGATACCGGCCGTGCGGCGTGACCTGCTCCTCACCGGCACTCAAACGGATGGGCGCCGTCAGCGTCTGTCCGCCAAAGCCGACATCCGCGATCCAGCGCTCGCCGTTGAGTTCAACCAGCAGCAGACGATGGGTTCGCGGCGGCATTTGCGGCGGGTTCGCCAGCACCACGCGGCCCAGCAGGCTGCGGACGTTAAAGCCGATTTCACGCAGGACGCGTTCGAAAAGACCATTCTGCTCAAAGCAGTAGCCACCGCGGCGGGCGGAAACCAGCTTATCCGCCACGCTGTGATCGTCGAGCTGAATTTCCCGGGGCAAAACGACGTCGATATTTTCAAAGGGGATCGCGCAGTTGTGGCTTAAATGCAGCGCCCGCAGCGTGTCGATGTCTACAGCCACCGGCTGCTGCCAGTCGATACGGGCAAAATACGCACTCAGAAATGGGGACATAGTGGGCTTCCTGTTTGAAATATTCCTTGTTTATAAACTATTTTGGCCGTCCCACTGGCGCAAATGTGCTTTTTTACCCACGCGCGCTGCGCTGCATAATGTTGAGCGCCGTCAGCATCAGGAACAGTCCGGTGAGCAGCGTGAGCGTCGCCATTGCCATGCCTTGTCCAACCGATCCCTGTTCAAACTGCCGCCAGATAAACACAGAAACCGTCTGCGTTCCCGCCGGGGCAAGCAACAGCGACGTCACCAGCTCGCGCGATGCGATTGCAAACACCATCAGCATCGCCGCCAGCATGGCGGGTGAAACCAGCGGCAACACGATATAACGCAGCGCCTGTAATGCCGATGCGCCATGTACGCGGGCAGCGGGTTCCAGATTACCGCCAAGCTGGCGTAACGCGCTGCCGATATAGCGCACCGGCCAGGGCAGCAGTAAGCAGCAATACGAAAGTAGCAGAATCGCCCAGCTGTTGTAGGGCGAAACCCACCAGAAGGGTCGGTTCCACAGCAGGATCAAACCGACCCCAACGACCACCCCTGGCAGAGCTGCCGGCATCAGTGACAGCGCGTCGATCCATGCTCGCCCGTTGATCTTCTGCACCACAACCAGCCAGGAGGCCAACAACCCGAGCAGCCCGGTAACAGATGCCGCCCCCAGCGCCAGAGACAGACTGGTTCCCAGCGCAGACAGCGCATCGCCCTGCTGGCTAAAGAGCGCCGCATAATGTGACAACGTCACATTTTCAAGCGTCACACCCGCGGACAACGTACCCAACACCCCGGACAGCGCCATTGATGCGCCAGGTAAAATTACCGCGACGAAACCGGTGAGCGCCATCCCGGCCACCACAGGAAACGTCCACCCTCCCGCATTGGCCCCCATATTTTCCGTTGGCTTGCCGGTAATACTGGTGACGTCGTGATGACCGGTCAGCTTTTTCTGCACGCCCCAGGCGCACAATGCGATGGCGACCAGCAGCACCGATAACATGGACGCGCCGGAGAGATCAATCGGCCAGTCCGCCAGCTTCTTTTCGATGTCGGTTGTGAGCATCACCACCCCGGCGCGGGTTCCCAGCGCGGCGGGCACGCCAAACTCTTCAATCGCCAGCGTAAACGCCAGCAGCATCCCCGCTGCCAGCGCGGGCGAGAGCATGGGCAGCGTAATGTGCCAGAATGCCCTTCCCGCGCTGGCCCCGTGGACGCGGGCCACCAGCGCCAGACGCTGACCGCTGGCGAGCAGGCTCCGTGAGACCGCAAAATAGACCACCGGGAAAATATTCAGCGCCATCACCAGCACAATCCCGGTTTTACTGAACAGCAGATCGTTTAGCGAAATACCCGTTAACTGCTGCAAATAGCCGTTGGTCTGGAGCACCAGCATCCAGGAGAGCGCCGCGATATAGGGTGGCGTTAAAAACGGGATCAGGAAAAGCAGATCCCACAGGCGTGGCAGCGGTAGCGTCAATAAGCCCCTCGCCACCCCCAGCGGAAATCCGATTAGCGCACTTACCAGGGCAACCCCGAACGCTATCTGCAACGTACCGCCGAGCATCGCGGGCAAGTGCGGCTCGGCAAACAGCGCGCTGACGCCCCCGAACGGGTCGGAAAACGAACCGGCGCTAAACTGCGGGAATATGGCCTGCAGCACAATAAAGGAGAGCGGCAGCGCCACCAGGATAATGAGCAAGGCGAGCGTCGTAACCGAAATCAATCGCTGTTTCACGAGAAGATCCTGAAGACGGGGTTGCCCCCGCCGGATGAATTACAGAGAGAAAAGCGTGTTAAAGCGCTTGAGAATAGCGCTGCGTTCGCTGGCGCCATCACTTTTGGTCGGGAGGATTTTCAGCTCATTGAGGAGCGGTCGCCTGGCCTGAACGTCGTCACGTGCGGGCATCAGCCAGGCGTCGGCTACCATCGCCTGGCCTTCCGGCGACAGCACATAGTCAACAAAGGCTTTGGCGTCGTCAGCGTGCGGTGTCGATTTCAAAATCATCATTGGCCGTGGAGCAATCACCGTTCCGCTGGCCGGGAAGATCACTTTCAGGGATTCACCCTGATGGATATTGCCGAAAGAGACATAGTCCACCGCGCCAAACACCGCCGCTTTGGCCCCTTGCATCACTGGCGTTACCGCCTGAGCGTTCGGGCCGCTGACCACCATACCGTTCTTTTTCAGCGCATCGAACAGCGTCCAGGCCTTGTCGCCCATGCCATTTTGCAGACCGATCAGCAAATCCAGCGATGCGCCCGACAGAGCCGGATCGGGCGTGGTGACGTTATCTTTAAACGCGTCGGTCGTCAGATCCTGCCACTCTTTGGGTTCCGGGGTACCGCTTTTGGTGTTCCACACAATCCCGAGGGCGGAGACGCCCTGCGCGACAAAATCGGCAGACTTCAGATCGGCCGGGACGTGGGCGGCATTGCCGCTCTGATACGGCAGCAGCCAGCCGCGGTTGTGCAGATCTTCAGCGGTGTCCCATGAAGCAGAAATCAGAATGTCGGCCTGTGGATTGGCCTGCTCCGCCTCCAGACGCGCCATCACTTTACCGGTGGTCGCCTGGAAAATATCCACTTTAACGCCGGTTTTCTTTTCGAATCCGCTGGCGAGATTTTTGGCAAGCGATCCCGGACCTGCGGTGTAAACGGTCAGCGCATGAGCGCTGGAGATCATGACGGAAGATAACGCCATTGCTAACAGAACTCCCTTTTTCACGGACCTTTTTTTCGTCGAAATGGTGGCTTTCATGCGAACTCCCCTGAGGATGAAATCAAACGATCGGCAGCGACGCTGCCAGCAGACAAATGCACGATGCGATCGGCCAGGATTTCAGCCTCCCGGCGGTCGTGGGTAACGTAGACGGCTGTCGTGCCGAGCTGACGCAGCAGCGTCGCCATCTCCAGACACAGTGATTCACGCAGTTCGCTATCCAGATTGGAGAGCGGTTCGTCAAACAGCAGAACCCGAGGCTCGGCAATAATGGCGCGGGCGAGCGCCACGCGCTGCTGTTGCCCACCGGATAAGCCTGCCGGTTTGCGCTGAGCAAAATCACTTAAGCCGACGCGGGAAAGCGCTTGCGCCACCCGGGCGTTGCATTCATCACGGCGGATATTGCGCATCTTGAGAGGGAACGCGACGTTCTGCGCCACCGTCATGTGCGGCCACAGGGCATAATCCTGGAAAACCATGCCGATATCGCGGGCGTCGGGCGGCAGTGACCAGCCCGCCTTCGCGACCAGACGTTCGCCGAAGAAGATCTCGCCCTGCGCCGGTTGCGTTAACCCGGCGAGCAGTCGCAGAAGTGTGCTTTTACCACAGCCAGACGGGCCAAGCAGCGCCACAACGCTGCCTGCGTCAATGTGCAGATCGATCTGATTTAATACCGTGTTGGCGCCAAAAGCGTACGACACGCCGTTGAGCGAGATATCGCTGACCATCTTGTTATCCTCTTTGGGATTTAATGTCCGCCACTGTAGGTAGCCAGTATGACGAATGCATGACGCTCGCGTTACGGCTTGATTTCAGACGGTCTTCAGTCGTTTAATGCCGGTATCCCATCTGTTTGAGGAGTTCCTGTGAGCCACTTCCGCCCCGTCGAATTAAAACACGCCAGCCGCCTGCTCAATCACGGCCCAACGGTGCTGATCACCAGCCGCGATGAGAGCATCGATCGCCGTAATGTCATGGCCGCCGCCTGGTCGATGCCCGTTGAATTTGAACCGCCCCGGATAGCCATCGTGGTGGACAAAAGCGCGTGGTCACGCGAGCTCATTGAACACAGCGGCATGTTCGGCATTGTGATCCCCGGGGTCGCCGCCGCTAACTGGACCTACGCGGTGGGCAGCGTCAGTGGACGTGATGAAGATAAATTTAACTGCTACGGTATTCCGGCGATAAACGGTCCGGTGCTGGGTCTGCCGGTGATTGAAGAAAAATGCCTGGCGTGGATGGAGTGCCGTTTGCTGCCAGCCACTTCCGCTGCGCAAAAGTACGATACCCTGTTCGGCGAAGTGGTCGCCGCAGCGGCCGACGCACGCGCGTTCCTTGCCGGACGTTGGCAGTTTGATGAGGATAAATTGAATACGCTGCATCACCTGGGGGCGGGAACTTTTGTGACGAGCGGGAAGATCGTAAAAGCGCCGGAGTGATTGTCCGGAGCTTTTACGCATAATGCTTACGGCAAATACTGTTCCATCTTCGGCATGCGTACCCGGGTGATTTTCCATTCGCCGTCCCTCTGAACGAGGTAAACCGTCAGAAAGCCCATCATGCTCGGCTCATCCCATGAGCCGAGCATGACATTCACCGCCACACCGCCCGGAACATGATAAGACGGTGACACAATAATATTACCAGGCCATTGTGAACTGACATCTTGCGAATAAGTAAAATAATCGGCATAGATATTTTCATCATCGTTTTCATAAGCCTTTTTCAACCTGTCCATCGTGGAACTATCAACCCAACGATTTAATTCTGGCGAAGCAAAAAATATCTTCCCGTTCGGTTCGTTAATTGCCGAGGTGTACCATTGATAAAATTCGGCAGTTTGTTTCTCCGGGGATCGGGCACAGGCTGACAGCATGAGCAGAGAACAGATTAAAATAAATATTCTCATTAATTCTTCCTGTAAATTTGATACGCAGGCATGTACTTCCGATATCCTGGGCCTGGATAAACATCAGCTTGCTGGCGAAAATCCGACACCCAGATCGTCCCGTTAAACATTGCCATATGGCCAGCATCATTACCAGGATAGGACTGAATAACAATCACATCACCTGCGCGCACGATTTCTGCTGGCAAAACTTTACTAAAACCCGCTCGTTCCAGCAATGGACCATAATCTTTGGCAAAGTACGTGCTTCCGATCTTAATTCCACCCGCTTCAATGGCCTGACGTGTATATTTTGCGCAATCACGATGACTATGCGCACCCGCACTAACATTTAAATGGCGGACTGCTGCATCTTTATTCCAGCTCATAAAATTCCCTTTACGCGTTTAACCTAATTCGATTTTATTAATACGGCATCTCCCTCGTCAATTTCAAATAAAAATGATTGATGACAGAGTGTTTCATTTATTGAAATACAAACCAGTTGTTAAATAACACATTACATTTTTGTATATTTAAAATCATCAACTCTTTCTGGGACCAGAGAAAATTCAGTCGAGGCTATGAAAAAGTGAACCTGAAAAAGCACTTAATAAAATGCGCAGCCGATGATATCGACTGCGCATTTTACGGTTTTACCTGTTACCCTTTTGCCCGGCTGGCGATAATCGCGTCAGCGACATTGCGCGGAGCCTCTGCGTAATGGTGAAACTCCATGCTGTAGGTTGCGCGCCCCTGCGACATCGATCGCAGCGTGGTTGCGTAGCCAAACATCTCCGCCAGCGGCACATCAGCACGGATAATCTGGCTGCCGAAGCGTTCTTCCATGCCCTGCACCATTCCGCGGCGGGAAGAGAGATCGCCCATAATATTACCGGCGTACTCTTCCGGGGTTTCGACTTCCACTTGCATGACCGGTTCAAGGATCGCCGGATCCGCTTTGCGCGCGCCCTCTTTGAAGCCGAAGATGGCCGCCATGCGGAAGGCCATTTCCGAGGAGTCGACGTCATGATACGAACCAAACGTCAGGGTCGCTTTCACGTCAACAACCGGATACCCCGCCAGCACCCCGCTGTTCATGGCTTCGCGCAAGCCTTTCTCCACTGACGGAATATACTCGCGCGGTACTACGCCGCCTTTGGTCGCATCTTCAAATTTAAATCCGCTGCCCGGCTCCAGCGGCTCCAGGCTCAGGACCACGTGGCCGTACTGCCCTTTCCCGCCGGACTGGCGTACGAATTTGCCTTCAATATCCTTCACCGCCTTGCGTAACGTCTCGCGGTAGGTCACCTGTGGCCGCCCGATGTTGGCCTCGACGCCAAACTCGCGTTTCATACGGTCGACGATAATTTCCAGATGCAGTTCGCCCATCCCGGAGATAATCGTCTGGCCCGACTCTTCGTCGGTATGCAGACGGAACGACGGATCTTCTGCCGCCAGACGCTGCAGGGCGATCCCCATTTTCTCCTGATCGGCCTTCGTTTTCGGCTCGATTGCCAGCGAAATCACCGGCTCAGGGAATTCCATCCGCTCAAGCGTGATGACGTGATCCGGATCGCTCAGGGTGTCGCCCGTCGTCACATCTTTCAGCCCCACGCAGGCAGCGATATCGCCCGCGCGCAGTTCGTCCACTTCATGACGATCGTTGGCATGCATCAGTACGATGCGGCCAATGCGCTCTTTCTTCCCTTTCACCGGGTTGTAGACCGCATCGCCTTTTTTCAGCACGCCTGAATAGACGCGGATAAAGGTCAACTGGCCCACGTACGGATCGGTCATCAGTTTAAATGCCAGCGCAGAGAACGGTTCATCATCACTTGGATGGCGCTCTGCCGGTTGCCCTTTTTCATCCACGCCATCAATAGCCGGAACATCCAGCGGCGATGGCATCAGTTCGATCACCGCATCGAGCATCCGCTGTACGCCTTTGTTTTTGAAGGCGCTGCCGCACAGCATCGGCTGGATCTCGCCAGCAATAGTGCGTTTGCGCAGCCCGTCGATGATTTCCGCCTCATCCAGATCGCCCGTTTCCAGGTATTTATCCATCAGCGTATCGCTGGCTTCCGCGGCGGCCGAAACCATTTTTTCTCGCCAGATTTTAGCGGTGCTCAGCAAATCGTCCGGGACCGGCGCATAGCTGAAGGTCATGCCCTGGGTGGCTTCATCCCATAAAATCGCACGCATTTTAATGAGGTCAACCACCCCGGTAAAATGCTCCTCCGCGCCAATGGGGATCACAATCGGCACCGGATTCGCTTTCAGACGGTCGATCATCATCTGCACCACGCGGAAGAAGTCTGCCCCCGGGCGATCCATTTTGTTGACGAATGCCAGCCGCGGCACATGGTATTTATTGGCCTGTCGCCATACCGTTTCCGACTGCGGCTGTACGCCGCCAACAGAGTCATACACCATCACTGCGCCATCCAGCACGCGCATGGATCGCTCCACTTCGATGGTGAAATCCACGTGGCCCGGGGTGTCGATGATATTGATGCGATGCGGCTCAAACCCGCGGTCCATACCCGGCCAGAAGCAGCTCACGGCGGCGGAGGTAATCGTAATTCCGCGCTCTTGCTCCTGCGCCATCCAGTCAGTTGTTGCCGCGCCATCGTGGACTTCACCCAGTTTGTGGCTCATTCCGGTGTAAAACAGAATGCGCTCGGTGGTGGTCGTTTTACCGGCATCGATATGCGCGGAGATACCGATGTTGCGATAACGTTCGAGAGGGATGGGTCGGGGCATGATGCGTCCTTAGTCAGATTGACATGAGAGTGACGACCGGGATGGTCGTCTGTCTGTTCGTTTGTTATAATAGTCCTATTGTACGAGTATATTCGAACTATTTTTTCACGCGTTGACCTATCATTAAGATAGCTCAACCTGACAGTGACCTCAGGAAGACGATGATTGCCAACCACCCCGAAACGGAACAGATCACCCTGGAAAACGTCCTTTTAGCTCTCGGGAATCCGTTACGACTGGAGATCCTGCGCCTGCTTGCCGATGGCAGCGAAATGAGCTGCAACGCTCTGCGCCCGCAGGAAGTGGCGAAATCGACCATGACGCACCACTGGCGTGTCCTGCGCGACAGCGGCGTGATCTGGCAGCGCCCACAGGGACGTGAGAATTTGATTTCATTGCGCAGAGCAGATTTGGATGCCCGCTTTCCGGGGCTGCTGGATACGTTGTTGCGGGTAATGAAGTAAGAATATCAGGCCAGTACCAGGCGCCTGAACAGAAGCTGCTGTATATCCTGACGTTGCGATAGTATGGCGTGCGCCGTGATTATCGAATTTTCGATTGAATACAACACCCGGTAGCCATCCTGGGTATTAAATTCGCGATACTTTGCGCACCCGATCTTTAGCAACTCTGGGCAGATCTGAGCACCCAAAGGAAACTGACCGACCGTATTTTCAAACTGCTTCAGAATGCCTGCGATGACGGGGCGTGGCTCGACATCAATGCGTCTCAAAAAAATGACAATATCATCAATGCAATATTTTACCGTCCGCGTGTACTCGAAAACGCTCTGACTGTTGTCCATTACCTGTCCCTAATCCGTTACTCGGGTTCAGTCGTCGAGACCGTCCAGCAGCTGATCTTTGGAAAAAACTTTTCCTTCTGCTTTGTCTTTTTCAGATAACGTCAGCAGCTTAAGAAGCGCAATGGCTTTTTCCCGTTCCTGCTGCTGCTCATAAGATTCAATAACATAGGCAGGTACACCATTTTGCGTCACCAGAATGGGTTCCGAAAGATCCAGCGTTGCCGCATTTTTCTTCACAAAACTGATAGTTTCAACTTTCATGGTACGTCCTTGCGTATCAAAGAAGCTTAAATATAGACCATATTTAGACCGCATTCAATTGACGCTATAACAGGATACGTCGATATTAAGAATGGCGTTGGAAGCAGCCTCGCAGACCGGAAAAATGCCTGGCGGCGGTAGTGGGTAGCGGAGATTTATAGGCCGGGCAAGCGCAGCCGCCACCCGGCATAGATCTTACATCGAATACCCAGGCTTCTTAATCAGCTCATCCAGATTTGGTCCAATTTCCGTGTCCCAGACCTGCGCTTTCCAGTCTTCCTGTTGCACCTGATTGAGGGCAACCGACACCGAGCTGTCCTTACTGTTGAAGTGACGGATGATCACCTCGGCGATATCCGCCGCCAGTGCGGATTTTTGTTCATCGTTCAGATCGCGGGGAAAACACTTGATATCAACGTGTGGCATTGCAGGCTCCTGTTGTTGTGAGCGTTTCAACTTATCAGATAATTTCGTTTGCCTTTAACACCTTGTGCAGTTCTGGCCGCTGACAGACAGAATCTGCGACAGCGGTAATACGCGGCGTATTGGCGGCAAACCAGTCACGGCCCGGCCCCCAGGTGAGCATCACCGCAATATAGACGTCAATCAGCGTGAGCTGCTCGCCAAAGGCATACGGCGTGGCGTGCAGATGGTTATCCAGCCACAGCCAGAGCGACTTGCGATAGTCGAGACAATTCTCGCGTAGCTGTTCCGCAGCGTCCGGTGCCCAGCGTTCCGGGTAATCAGCATAGGTAAAAGTGGGATACACATTGGCAACCAGCCAGATCAGCAAACGCTGGAACTGCGCTCTGTCGGCATCACCGACGGGCGGCGCGAGATGCGGACAACGATCGAGAACCATCAGCGCTATCGCTGCGGTTTCGGTCATGATCGCTCCGTTTTCCAGCTCAAGCGTGGGCACCTGACACAGCGGGTTGCGTTTTTCCAACAGATCTCGCTGCGGGCCGGGAGTATCAAACCCGTCCACATTCACGAAACGATAAGGAATATCCGCCAGGGTCAGCATCACTTCGCTGATGGCCGATCCCCAGCCGGGTACGCCATAGAGGTTAATCATGCAGCCTCCGCAGAAGGGAAACTGTCAGTGTAGAACACCCTTAATCGGTTATCTAATAGGTTATCCCTGGCGGGTTGACCTCCGAGCGCTCTACCCCTTCGCCCTGTTCTCCCCAGCGCGCCAGCACGTTTTGATACTCCCCACGCTGAATCGCCCCATCCAGCGCGGCCTGCAGGGCATACACCAGCTCGTTGCCCTTTTTGGTGGTCGTTGCGACATAAGCCTTTTTCGGCCCTAAGCCGACCACGCGAGTTTTACCCGTCAGTGCCTCTTTATAGGCCGATACCGACTGCGGGCCAAAGAACACATCCGCGCGACCAGACTGAAGATACAAATTGCCGGACGCATCGTCGGTGAGATAAACCGGCAGCGCAGGCTCGCGGCCCGCTTTTTTGTTCTCCTCGTTCCAGCCCAGCAGGATCCGCTCCTGATTAGTTCCGGAACCGACTATCACTTTTTTGCCGGACAAATCTTCCGCACCTTTGATCGACTGCACATCGCTGGTCGATTTCACCGAAAACGCCAGCGAATCGACACGATAGGTGGCAAAATCAAACTTCTCTTTGCGCTGTTCGGTCACCGCAATGTTCACCAGCGCTACGTCATAGCGCCCGGAGCTGATCCCCAGCGGCCAGTCTTCCCACGCTGTCGGCACCAGTTTGAGCTTTAACCCCAGGCTGCCTGCCAGCAGGCGGGCAATATCCGGATCGCTCCCGATGCGGGTACGGTTATCGCTGGCCAGGAGCGCCAGCGGCGGTGAATTCAGCGCGGAAATGGCCACCGTCAACGTGCCTGGCTCGACAAATTTATAGCCCTGCGGGATCTTCGCGATCGCCGCCCGATCCGCCGTGACCGGCAGCGGCTGTTCATTCGCGTGTAAATCAATGCTGGCATGACTCACCGACACAACGCCCAGTAACGCCAGAAATCCATATTTCATCTTCTCTCCTCACAGCACTTTTGACAGGAACTGGCGCGTTCGGGCATGCGCCGGACGGTTCAATACTTCGTCGCTGCTGCCCTGTTCCACGATTTTGCCATCGACCATAAACACCACCTGATCGGCGACTTCGCGGGCAAAGCCAATCTCATGTGTGACCACCACCAGCGTGGTCCCGGAGCGGGCCAGCTTTTTGATCACATCCAGCACCTCGCCCACCAGTTCAGGATCCAGTGCCGACGTTGGCTCATCAAACAGCATCACGCGCGGTCGCAGCGCCAGGGCGCGGGCAATGGCGATGCGCTGCTGTTGTCCGCCGGATAAATGACGGGACCACGCATCGGCTTTATCGCGCAGCCCGACGACATCCAGCAGACCGTACGCCCGCTCCACGGCAGCTTTACGGCTCAGCTGTTTATGGGCGATCGGTGCTTCAATCAGGTTCTCCAGCACCGTGAGATGCGGGAACAGATTAAAGTTCTGAAACACATACCCGACGTTCACGCGCTGTTTCAGGATCTCTTTTTCTTTCAGTTCGTACAGCTTGTCGCCCTGACGTCGATAGCCAATATAGTCGCCGTCAATCTGGATAAAACCTTCATCAACGCGCTCCAGATGGTTAATGGTCCGCAGGAGCGTCGATTTACCGGATCCCGACGGGCCGAGGATCACCGTTACCGAACCGGGGGGAATTTCCAGCGACACGTTATCGAGCGCTTTATGGCGACCAAAAAACTTGCTCACGCCGGTAATCGAAATGTGTCCTTCATGAGAGGCTGGCATGGACGGGCTCCTGGGTCGTGGTGACAGTACGGGTGCGGCCTGCGGCGCGCGACTGATTTACCGCCGAGCGGCGTTCGCTGCGCGCCAGCCCGCGTTCCACAATGTGTTGAATGGCGGACAGCACGGTGGTGATCACCAGATACCAGACCGCGCCCACCATCAGCAGCGGGATCACTTCCTGCGTGCGGTTGTAGATCATCTGGATGGTGTAAAACAGTTCCGGCATCGCCAGCACATAGACCATCGCCGTCCCCTTCGCGAGGCTGATGATCTCGTTGAATCCGGACGGCAGAATGGTGCGCAGCGCTTGCGGCAGGATAATACGCACCGTGCGACGCCATGCCGGCAAGCCCAGCGCGGCCGCGGCTTCGTACTGGCCGTGATCGACGCCCAAAAAGCCGCCGCGAATGATCTCGGCGGTATAGGCGCTTTGCACCAGCGTCAGACCGACGACGGCAGTAGAAAACTGCCCCAGCACATTGATGGTCTCAAAGTGTCCCCAGACGATGTCGGTAAAGGGCACGCCCAGCGAGAGCGTGTCGTACAGATACGAAAAGTTATACAGAATAATCAGCACCACAATCAGCGGCAGCGAGCGAAACAGCCAGATATAGCCAAACGCCAGGCTGCTTAACAGCCACGACGAGGACAATCTCGCCAGCGCCAGCATTCCGCCAAACATCACGCTCAACACCGTGCCGATTAAGGTCAGCAGCAACGTTTGCCCCACCCCTTCAAGGATCACCGGATCGAAGAACCAGCGGGCAAACACGCCCCACTCCCAGCGCGGATTAAAAGCCACCGACTGAATGACGACCGCCAGCACAAACAGCGCCGCGATCGCCCCGACGGTGCGCCACGGATAGCGCGCCGGGACCACTTTGATGGTTTCAACGTTGTTCATCGTCGTTCCTCATGCGGTTTTGCTGAACGCTTCGCGTACCAGCGTCTTGATGAAGCGCAGTCGCCCGTCAAACGGCGGCTGGCTGTACTCTTCCGGGTCGCGCTCCAGATCGAACTGCGGTGCATAGCCCTGGCTCAGATACAGCTTTACCGCTTCCGGCTGACGAAAACCGGTCGTGAGGTAAATCTGGCTGTACCCCGCCAGCACGGCCCTGCGTTCCAGCTCGCGCACCACGCGGGCGGCAAGCCCTTGCTGGCGCAGCGTTTTGTCGGTCCAGATACGTTTGATTTCGGCGGTTTGCGCATCGAAGGGCTTATACGCGCCGGTGGCGATGATTTCTCCGTCGCGCTCCAGCACAATAAACAGCCCCTGCGGCGGCAAATACCACTCGGTCAGTTCAATTTCAGCGTCTTTGGAAAAGTAATCGCCGTAGCGCGCCGCGTACTCGCCGAACAATCCCTCAATAATGGGCTGAAGTTCGGCGTCTTCCGGCGAAACATCGCGAAAAAGTTCGCTCACAGGACCTCCTTAGTCGCCCAGTCCGGCCGGGTTCACTTCTGAATTCGGAATACGCTCGACGCCTTCACCCCAGCGGTTCAGCACTTTGTCGTAATCACCATTTTTGATCACACCGTTCAGCGCGGTTTGCACCGGCTCCACCAGGCCGCTGCCTTTTTTCAGCGTCACGGCGATGTGCGCCGCTTTCGGCCAGCCGCCGTCCACGCTACCGACCAGCCTGGTTTTGCCCGTCAGCGCGGCTTTCCATGCGCCAATCACATTCGGTCCGAAGAACGCATCCGCACGCCCGGACTGCAGCGCCAGGGTTTGAGCGGCGTCATCTTTGGTGTAAACCGGGGTAAAGGGCTTGAGGCCTTTTTTGAGGTTTTCGGCGTTCCACGCCAGCAAAATCGCCTCTTGATTAGTGCCCGACCCGACGATAATGCGCAGCCCGGCAATGTCTTCGGCCTTCTCAAGGGTTTTGATCGGGCTGGTCGATTTCACGTAAAAGCCGAGGGAATCTTTGCGATAGGTCGCGAAATCAAACTTCTCTTTGCGCTCTTTGGTGACGGTGATGTTGCTGATTGCCGCATCATACTTGCCGGAGGCGACGCCCAGCGGCCAGTCTTCCCAGGAGGTCGGCACCACGTTCAGCTCCAGCCCGAGGCTGTCGGCCACCAGGCGCGCGACGTCCACTTCACTGCCGAGCAGAGTTTTGTTGTCATCGGAGAATACGGTGAGTGGCGGCTGATTCAGCCCGGCCACGGCGACGGTAAATTTCCCCGGAACCGCGAAGCGATAATCCTTCGGCAATTGCGCCACCGCGTCGCCATTTTTAGCGGTATTGATCGGCTTTTTATTGGCCTCGACGCTCACGCCGGTGCCGTTAATATTGACATTCTCTGCCCAGACGGCAGGGGTAAAGGCCAGCGCGAGCGCCAGAATAAGCGATGTTTTCTGCATAGCGGTGTTCTCTTTATTGTTGTGTGAACTGATTTTCAGGTTCTGCCAGCCCAAGGCTGTCGCGCAGCGTTGTGCCAGGATATTCCGTGCGGAACAGGCCACGCGCCTGGAGGATAGGCACCACCTGATCGACAAAGCGCGGGAAGGTATCAGGCGTTCCGCCCTGGATGATGAATCCGTCGGCACCGTACGCGTCAAACCACTCCTGCAGACCATCGGCCACCTCTTCCGGCGTACCGGAGAAACGTGGACGCGGTGAAGCGGCTTCCAGCGCCACCTGACGCAGGGTTAAGTGGCGCTCATGAGCGTTGCGTTTGATCTCATCGGTGGTGCTACGGAAGCTGTTTTGTCCTAAATCACCAATATCCGGGAACGGTTCGTCGAGCGGATACTGGCTAAAATCGTGATGTTCGAAATAACGCCCGAGATAATTAAGCGCATCGTGAATGGAGACCAGCGCAGCGGTGGTTTGATATTGCTGCTCAACGTCGGCCGCATCTTTTCCAACAATTACGCTGACGCCCTGAAATATATGCAACTGATCGGCGCGGCGACCCTTTATCTCCAGCAGATGTTTTACGTCGCGATAAAAGGCTTTGGCTTCGTCTAACGTTTCATGATGGGTAAATATGGCATCAGCATGTTTCGCCGCCAGCTTTTTACCATCATCAGACGCCCCCGCCTGAAATACAATCGGGCGTCCTTGCGGAGTCCGCCCAATATTGAGTGGACCGGCGACCTGGAAGAAATCCCCCTGATGATCGAGGGTGTGTAACTTTTCAGGATGAAAGAACTGGCCGCTCTCTTTATTACGTACAAACGCGTCTTTTTCCCAGGAATCCCACAGCCCTTTCACCACGTCGAGATACTCATCCGCAATGCGATAGCGCAGGGCATGCTCCGGGTGTTTATCACGGGAAAAGTTCTTTGCCGATCCTTCCAGCGGCGACGTCACCACGTTCCAGCCTGCACGGCCATCACTCAAATGATCGAGGCTGGCGAACTGCCGCGCAACGGTAAACGGCTCGCTGTAGGAGGTGGAAAGCGTTCCCACCAGCCCGAGACGCGACGTGAGACTCGCCAGCGCCGATAATACGGTTAATGGCTCAAAGCGATTCAGAAAATGCGGAATTGATTTTTCATTAATATACAGACCGTCGGCCACGAATAAAAAATCGAGCTTCCCCTGCTCCGCTTTTAATGCCGTCTCTTTAACGAAATCAAAATTAATACTGGCATCCGCCGTGGCCGCCGGATGACGCCACGCGGACATATTTCCGGATGCGCCATGCAATATCGTTCCCAGACGTAATTGTCGTGTTGCAGACATATTCACCTCTTAATGGTTAAATTTGTTGTAATGCTTTTTCTGCAAGCTGTGAGAAATAGTGCGCCGCGGGTTCGATTAATGCTTCATCAGGATTAAACGCCGGATGATGCAGACCGAAGGGGCTGGCGCTGCCGATGCTGACAAACGCGCCAGGAATATGCTGCAGATAGACGGCAAAATCCTCGCCCCCCATATGCAACTCTGCGTGCTGCGTTTCGTAGCCCGTTTCCCGCGCGACGGAGGTGGCGAAATTCGCCCAGCGCTCGTCGTTAACCAGCGCCGTCGGACCGGCGTACCAGGTGATATCAATTTGCGCATTAAAGGCGCTGGCAAAACCGGCGGCGATCTCTCCCACCCGCGCTTTCACGTTCTGCTGCACTTCGCTACGGTGGGTACGCAGCGTGCCTTCCAGCTCTACGCTTTCCGGCAGGACGTTCCAGGTATTTCCGCCTTCAATGCGCGTGACGCTTAACACCACCGAATCCAGCGTGTTGACGTTGCGGCTGGCGACGCTTTGCAGAGCCGTCACGAGCTGGCTGGCGAGTACAATCGCGTCAGACCCCTCATGCGGACGCGCGGCATGCGCCCCTTTGCCGGTGACCCTGATAACAAATCTGTCGACATTGGCGTAAAACGGGCCGCCGCGCGTCGCGAACGACCCCACCGGAAGACCCGGCTCATTGTGCATGCCAAAAATGGCGCTGACGTCGTGTAACGCACCGGCCCGAACCAGGCTTTTGGCACCGCCAAAATTCTCTTCGGCAGGCTGGAACAGAATGCGCACCCGGCCCGGCAGGGAAGACTCACGGGCTTTCAGCTGGAGTGCCGCGCCAAGAATCACGCTGGTGTGTACGTCATGGCCGCAGGCGTGCATGACGCCCGGGTTCTGCGAAGTGAATTCCACCCCGCTGCGCTCTTCAATAGGCAGAGCATCAATGTCCGCGCGCAACGCAATGCGTTTGTTGCCCGAGCCAATTTCAGCCACAACGCCGGTTTGAATGTCATAAGGCAGGACTGCGATCCCGGCGGCGGAAAGCCACTGGCGCAGACGGGCAGTCGTTTCGACCTCCTGTCCCGACAGCTCCGGATGGCGATGCAGTTCGCGCCGCCAGTCGATGAGTTGTTGTCCGAGGCTCATACCAGCACCTCCCCGGCGAATTTGGCCTGCGCCAGCAGACGCAGCGACTGCGTCCGGGCCAGCCCGTCAGCCACGGGCGTATCAATGATAAATTCGTCAATGCCCCAGGTCTGGTGCAGGGTTTCCAGCTCCGCAAGCACCGATTCGGCGGTGCCTTTGATCAGCGACTGGGCGCGACGGGCAATGCGCAGCGGCTCACTCTGCGCCTGACGCGCAAAGGCATACGCCTGCTCCTCGCTGGCGACCGTCACCCGCTGTCCGTTGGCCAGTTCAACGCCCCACACTTCTACTTTCTCGGCCAGCGCGTCGGCTTGAGCCTGCGTCGGTGCGACGATAGCCTGTACCGCCACGATGGCGTTAAGCGCACTGTTGGCGCGCCAGGTTTTCAGCACATCACGCAGGAGCGTGGCATCCCCGTTCAGATGAGCCGCGAAGACAAAATTCCAGCCGAGCTTTGCCGCCAGTAATGCACTTTCGATGCTGGCACCGAGCAGAAATTTCTCCGCCGGAGCGGACGGTAACGGCGTGGCGTTGACCGCATCATCCTGACGGTCAGCCGTCTGTGAGAGCCAGCCGTCAAGCTGCGTCAGTTGATCGGCGAAATCGCCCTTTTCGTCCTGATGCAAACCCCGCTGCAGCGCGCGCGTAGACAGCGGCAGCCCTCCCGGAGCTTTGCCGACGCCTAAATCCACGCGGCCAGGCGCAATTGAGGCCAGCACGTTGAAATTTTCGGCCACTTTATAGGGACTGTAGTGTTGCAGCATCACGCCGCCGGAGCCGACGCGAATATGCTTTGTCTGGCCGAGGATCCAGGCAATCAAAATTTCCGGAGACGGACTTGCGAGCTGAGATGTATTGTGGTGTTCGGCAATCCAGAAGCGGTGAAACCCCAGCGCTTCGGCCTGTGTTGCCAGACTTAAGGTACGCGCCAGCGCATCGGCGGCCGTTTCGTTTACCGCTACGGGACTTTTATCCAGAATGCTGATTCGCCAGGACATGTTGTGTTCTCGTTTGACTTAACATGTCGTCATTATTAAGGGGCGATTTCACCTCTGAGAAACAATTAATTTACATTTAGTTTGCCGGAAAACAGAAATGCAAAGCCAGGTTAACGGTTTAACGTTAACTCTGCGATCAGGCTTTCAGCCTCTTTGCGACAGGTAATCCGCACAAAACGAATGTGGGCATAGTGCGGATTATGCATATCAGCGATGTAACGCCCGCGGTTGCTGCGCCAGGTTTTGATTGTCCACAGCAGCACTGACTCGCGGCTTAAAAATGAACGGCGAAAACTTTCGCGATTTCCTGTTCCCGGCCACAACTCCTGTTGCGTCCAGGCCCGCGTCGCTGCACGCTTCACCGCCTGCCACAGCGTGCGGGCGAACCCACAATCCACCCACACCACCATGTCGATGTAGCGCCATTTAACCGGTCGGGTACGATTGTAATTCCCATCAAGCACCCAGCCCGGAGACGCATTCAGGGCGGCTTCCAGTTTTGGCAGCAGCTGTTCGTCCGGCGTCCCCTGCCAGTCAGGGCGCCAGTACAGCGTGTCCATTTCGATGTAGGGGAGCGAAAGCTCAGCGGCGAGGCGTTTTGCGAGGGTCGTTTTACCGCTGCCGCTGGTGCCGACAAGGTTGATTTTCATAGCATTGGCCGATCGGGTTCAGAGTGGGGACAGGCGTCATAGTAGCGTTTTATTAATGTTAATGAAACGCTATTTCGGCTTCACCGCTGCCTCGTTACGTGGTGGATCAACTTATTATTTGACTTAGGTAGAGAATTTAATTTACCCATTATTAAACGGAGTGCTTTTGTTTGCATTTTTATTACATAACAAAAATTGAACAGTTAAAAATATTTAATTTAGCGTCTTTCTTATCTACCCCATTCTGTGGAAGAATGCGCAGTCCGTAATAAACAGAACAATAACTTCGTCTTGCCTGAACTTTTTTCGGGCGGCTTCTGCTTTTCTTGACATCACCATGGAGTTTTTCATGAGAAATAACACTCCTGTTACACAAAGCGAGTATTTGCTTAACGAAGGGTCGACGCTGATGTCGACGACCAATACGCAGAGTTATATTACCTATGCGAACTCGGCTTTTATTGAAGCCAGTGGTTATAAAGAAGAACATCTTATTGGCGAGCCACATAATGTGATTCGCCACCCCGATATGCCGCCGGAGGCGTTCGGCGATATGTGGTTCACGCTCCAGCAGGGGCAGAGCTGGACGGGGCTGGTAAAAAACCGCCGCCACAACGGCGATCACTACTGGGTCCGCGCCAACGTGACGCCGGTTTATCAGAACGACACCCTGACCGGCTACATTTCTGTGCGTAATATTCCGCCGCGCGACGAAATCGCCGCCAGCGAAAATCTCTATCAACGGGTCAGAAATAATGACTTAACCGGCCACCGTTTATATAAAGGGGTGCTGGTTCGCCGCGGTTTATTCTCTTTTCTTTCGCTGTTTAAAAAAATCAGCACCGCAAAAAGAGTGAATTATGGCATCGCGATTACCGCCCTGCTCACTCTGCTGGCGACATTATTATTGCCGCAAGGTGTCATACAAATAGCGGGCATCATTCTGCCGTTTGTTATTCTCGCGTTATATCTTCACGCGCAGATCAACCGTCCGCTGAAAACCATTGTCCGGCATATGCAACATGTCGTTTCGGGACGTAAAACCGCTTATTACCATTTCGACCGCGTCGATGAAGTCGGCATGATGATGCGACTGGTGAATCAGTCGGGCCTTAATCTGAATTCGCTGGTGGAAGATGTGGGCACGCAAATCGCCGGGATCAGCACCATCAGCCAACAGGTGGAAAAAGAAGGTGCCTCACTGCAGGCGCGTTCAGAAGAGACCGCCGATGACTTGCAACAAACCGCAGCCGCCGTCGAAGAGATTGCCAGTGCCGTGCAGCAAACCGCGCAAACGGCCGGGGAAGCGATAGATATGGCCGATCGCACCAGCAGCAGCGCCCGCAGCGGCGAAACGGCGATGAAGCAAACCATTGGCATGATGCAGTCGGTGTCGAAGGATAACAGCCAGATCGTCGATATTATCGGCGTGATCGACAGGATCGCGTTTCAGACCAATATCCTGGCGCTTAATGCCGCCGTAGAGGCCGCACGCGCCGGAGAAGCCGGTCGGGGATTCGCGGTGGTGGCGGCAGAAGTGCGCAATCTGGCCCAACACTCCGCGTCCGCGGCCAAAGAGATCAAAACGCTGATTGAGAAAAACGTCGCCAGCGTCAATGCCGGCGTAGCGATGGTCGAACAGACGGAAACACACCTCACCGCGATGATCGGCAATGTGCTGCAGGTGACATCATTAATCAAAGAGATCGGCCACGCGACCCAGGAGCAGACTCAGGCGCTGACGCTGATTAACGAGTCGATCTCGCGCATCGGCGTCATGACCCATAACAATACCGGTATGGTCGATAACGTCACTCGCGCCGCGCATCACCTGACGCAGCGCACGACGCGACTGCAACAGGCGATTGCGGTCTTTGGTGGTTAACGATCCTGATACTGTTCGTCGGTCACTTTTTCCAGCCAGTCAACGGGGCTACCGTTCACCGATTCGGCGATGGCGATATGCGTCATCGCCGTTTGCGAGCTGGCTCCGTGCCAGTGTTTGACGCCAGGCGGGATCCACGCGATGTCGCCCTGGTTTAGCGGTTGCGCCTCTTTACCCCACTCCTGCAGCCAGCCGCGCCCGTGCGTGACAATCAGCGTTTGCCCCAGCGGATGCGTGTGCCATGCGGTACGTGCGCCTGGCTCGAATGTCACCGTGGCGCCGCCGACCGTTGCCGGTTCAGTGGCCTGAAATGGCGCATCAATACGTACCGTTCCACTAAACCACGCTTCTGGCCCACGGACTGACGGTAATGAACCACTACGGATAATTTTCATGCTTCCTCCTGTTTTGCTGTTGCGTTAACAGTAGCGCAAAGCAAGCACCGACATTAGACTGCATAATCAGAAAAGAACCATGAGCGAAATTCATTAATCGGGAGCCGCGCGGTGTTGAAAGATAATGTTAACGATCTTCTGTCGTTTATGGTGGTCGCTCGTGAGCGCAGTTTTACCCGCGCCGCCGCCCAGCTTGGCGTCTCGCAGTCGGCGCTGAGCCACGCGATGCGCAACCTTGAAACCCGCCTGGACGTTCGTTTGCTCACCCGGACAACCCGCAGCGTGGCCCCCACCGCCGCAGGCGAACAACTTTTTCAGCGTCTTAGTCCCCATCTGCTTGAGATCGAACAGGAGCTGGCCACCCTGCGCGACATGCGCGATACCCCGGCCGGAAACATTCGCCTGAATGCCGGGGAACACGCCATGTCTTCAGTCCTGTGGCCGGTCCTGAAACCGTTTATGGCGCAATATCCCGACATTCATATCGAAGTGACTGTAGACAACGGCCTGACGGATATCGTTGACGGTCGTTTTGATGCGGGGGTGCGTTTAGGCGAACAGGTTGCCAAAGATATGATTGCGGTGCGCATTGCGCCCGATATGCGGATGGCCGTGGTCGGTTCGGCAGATTACTTTTCCCGGTATGGCGTGCCGGAATCACCTGAACAGCTTGCCAGCCATTGCTGCATCAATATGCGTTTGCCGACGCTGGGCGGGTTATATGCCTGGGAATTTGAAAAAGACGGGCGCGAACTGCGGGTGCGCGTGGAAGGCCAATTAACGCTGAACAACCTGCCGCAGCGGATTGACGCCGCAGTGGCAGGCCTGGGGCTGGCGTATGTGCCGGAAGATACGGTTCTCGATGCGATCGCTGACGGACAGTTGGTTCGGGTGCTTGAGAGCTGGTGTCCGCCTTTCGATGGATACCATCTCTACTACCCCAGCCGCCGCCAGCACACGACGGCGTTTGCGCTGTTGGTTGATGCGTTACGCCATCCGTAGGCTATTTCCCGGCCCGCCTGCAGAATACGCTTGTGTTGATGAAAGGGATTCATCAATACCCGTTCGAAACTGTTAAGTGTAAATGATGATTAACGCTGCAGCAGAACGGCCGTTTTGTCTAAAATATACCCACAATTCAGCGCGTTGTGATAACTATCTGCTCTGACCACACGTTTTCATTCGACCTGCATCACTTTCACGCTGGTTATATTTTGCGTCGTTTATGGATTGCAGGTAGGATGCTTCGCCATGTTTTGCCTTATCCATACGCAGAATGACTGGAAAGGCGGCATGTGCCTGCGCAGAAGCAATCGTTTGGTCTGCTGGCTGCCAGGCGCGGACATCCCCAAGATGATTCAGACAGGTAAACAGGTAACTCAATGAAAACAAGCAATAAAAACGCAGCTGAACATCATGCTGCGAAACGTCGCTGGTTGAACTCTCACGAAGAGGGCTATCACAAAGCGATGGGTAACCGTCAGGTACAGATGATCGCCATCGGCGGCGCTATTGGTACAGGTCTGTTTTTAGGTGCAGGCGCCCGTCTGCAAATGGCTGGCCCTGCTCTCGCCCTGGTCTATCTGGTGTGCGGGATCTTCTCCTTCTTTATTCTGCGTGCGCTCGGCGAACTGGTCCTTCACCGCCCTTCGAGCGGCAGCTTTGTCTCTTATGCCCGTGAATTCCTCGGCGAAAAAGCCGCCTATGTAGCGGGCTGGATGTACTTCGTCAACTGGGCGATGACCGGTATTGTCGATATCACCGCGGTCGCACTTTACATGCACTACTGGGGCGCATTTGGCGATGTGCCACAGTGGGTATTTGCCCTTGGCGCGCTGGCGATTGTTGGCACGATGAACATGATCGGCGTGAAGTGGTTCGCTGAAATGGAGTTCTGGTTCGCGCTGGTCAAGGTGCTGGCGATTGTGATCTTCCTGGTGGTGGGTACCGTGTTTCTCGGCAGCGGAAAACCGCTCGACGGCGGCGCGACCGGTTTCCATCTGATCACCGACAACGGCGGTTTCTTCCCGCACGGCTTGCTGCCTGCGCTGGTGCTGGTTCAGGGGGTCGTTTTCGCCTTCGCCTCTATTGAACTGGTCGGAACCGCGGCGGGCGAATGTAAAGACCCGCAGACGATGGTGCCAAAAGCCATTAACAGTGTGATCTGGCGTATCGGCCTGTTCTATGTGGGCTCGGTGGTGTTGCTGGTGTTATTGCTGCCATGGAATGCCTATCAGGCCGGTCAAAGTCCGTTTGTCACCTTCTTCTCGAAACTGGGCGTGCCATACGTTGGCAGCATCATGAACATTGTGGTGCTGACCGCTGCGCTCTCCAGCCTGAACTCCGGTTTGTACTCCACGGGCCGTATTCTGCGCTCCATGTCGATGGGCGGATCTGCGCCAAAGTTCATGTCGAAGATGAGCAAACAGCAGGTTCCTTACGCGGGGATTCTCGCTACGCTGGTGGTTTACGTCTTTGGCGTGTTCCTGAACTATCTGGTGCCCTCTCAGGTCTTTGAGATTGTGCTGAACGTGGCGGCTCTCGGCATTATCGCCTCCTGGGCGTTTATCGTGGTGTGCCAGATGCGCCTGCGTAAAGCGATCAAAGAAGGCAAAGCGGCGGACGTGAGCTTTAAGATGCCGGGCGCGCCGGTCACTTCATGGCTGACGCTGCTGTTCCTGCTCAGCGTACTGGTTCTGATGGCGTTTGATTATCCGAACGGCACCTACACCATCGCCACCATTCCGCTGCTGGCCGTGCTGCTGATTGCGGGCTGGTTCGGCGTGCGTAAGCGCGTTAACGAGATCCACAGTACCGCGCCCGTGCTGGCAGAAGATGAAAAGCACGACGGTCCACTGATTGAAGAGACGTCGCGTTAAGATACGCTAAAACGAACAAGGGAAGGCCAGTGCCTTCCCTTTTTTTATGGCTGATTACAGCGCGATACGAATTACATCATCCGGCTGGGTCGCCTCCTGCTGACGGGTCGACTTCTGTTTTACCGTCACGTACAGGGTTTTACCATCCGCTGACAACGCCAGGCTGTTCGGGAAGGTCGGGGTATCAAAAGTTTTGGTCACTTTGTACCTTTTTGCGTCGATCACGCTGACTTTACCCGCTTCGCGATGGGTGACGTACACCTCGTTACGCGCCGGGTTAAACAGCACGGCCAGCGATTCAGGAGCGGCGATTTTCTCAATCACTTTGCCATCTTTCAGATTCACGACCAGCACTTCTGGCTGCTTCGAATCGGTGAGAAACGCGCGTTGTCCTGCCGTATCGAGGCTCAGGTTCAGATAGAAATGCTCTTTTCCGTCGTCCTGCACTTTTTTACGACTCAGCACTTTATGCGTCGCGGTATCAATGGCGATCAGCTCACCGTCAGCATTGGTGCTGTACAGGCGTTTCGCCTGCGCATCCAGCGCCAGACCGGTGCTGTAAGTTCCGGTGTTGGTGATGGTCTCTTTCAGCTTCAGCGTTTCACCGTCGACAGCCCAAATCACGCTCTCTTTGCCGATACCGGTGATGTACACGGTATTCGTCGTGTCATCCGCCACCAGTTCACGCGGCTGGAGCGGCTTAACGGTTTCGCTACGCTTGCGATCGTCCAGCACCAGACGCCCTTTCAGATCGCCGGTTTTGGCGTCAATGGCGGTCACCGCGCTGTTGGTGGTATTGCCGAACCACAGGGTCTGGGTGGCGTTGTTAATGGTTGCGCCGAAAGGCTTCAGATCGTTATGAATGGCTTGCGTCACTTCCAGCGTGACCGGATCGAGACGGTAAACCACCCCGCCTTTGTCCGTTTTACGGCTTTGCGTCGTGGCCACCCACAGGGCATTTTCCTGCTGGCTGACGGCCATTTCATAAGCGCCTTTGCCTACCGCTTTGCGCAGCATCTCCTCTGCAGCATGAACATTAAACGAGCCCGCTACCAGCAGCGAACCCAGCAGCAGTGAACCACGCAGACGCGGTGAGCACAGATGACGTAATGACATGACGACTCCCTTTGATAAAAAATGTGTAATGCCGACATTGCTTCCCTGAGACGAAGTCATGGCTTCATCATATTAATTGTTGAGAATAGTAATCATTATTCTGATGAATGTGGAGTCTTTGTTTGCCGTTTCGCTCTTCTGCCCGCGATTATCTACACTTCCGTTAACGCAATGTGCTGTTAAAGTTTTCAATATCTTTACAAAAGATTTACCATACGCACATATGTTCCATTTGGTTCGTTTTTCATCCTCAATCGGTTTCTATTCATGAAAATTATCTCTGCCAGTCAGGCAACGCTCTCTTTTCTGTGGGCCCCCCTTGTCTTTTCGCCCGCAGCAGCACTGGCCGCACAAGAACAGACGATGATCGTCAGCGCGACACCCCAGACCGTTTCAGAGCTGGACACCCCCGCCGCCGTGAGCGTGGTTAACGGGGATGACATGCGACAGGCCGCGCCGCGCGTTAATCTTTCCGAATCTCTGGGAAGCGTTCCCGGTCTGCAAATTCAAAACCGTCAAAACTATGCCCAGGATTTACAGCTTTCGATGCGCGGATTCGGTGCGCGTTCGACCTTTGGCGTGCGCGGCATTCGCATGTATGTCGATGGTATTCCGGCTACCATGCCGGATGGACAAGGTCAGACGTCCAATATCGATCTGAGCAGTATTGATAGCGTTGAAGTGCTGCGCGGGCCTTTTTCCGCGCTCTATGGCAACGCTTCTGGCGGGGTGATCAACATCGCCAGCCAGACAGGGCAGCAACCGCCAACCATTGAAGCCAGCAGCTATTACGGCAGTAACGGTACGTGGCGTTACGGCATGAAAGCCACCGGCGCGATGGGCGATGGCACGCACGCTGGCGACGTGGATTACACCGTTTCAACCACGCGTTTCACCACCAAAGGCTATCGCGATCACAGCGGCGCGCGTAAAAATCTCGCCAACGCCAAACTCGGCGTACGCATTGATGACGCCAGCAAATTGACGCTGATTTTTAACAGCGTGGATATGAAAGCCAACGATCCGGGTGGTCTGGATTATCAGGAATGGCGCGACAATCCCCGTCAGTCTCCGCGCGCCGATCAGTACAATACGCGTAAAACGATCAAGCAGACCCAGGCCGGGCTGCGCTATGAACGCCAGCTTACTGCGCAGGACGATCTCAGCGTGATGATGTACGCCGGCGAACGCGAAATGACGCAATACCAGTCGATCCCGTATCAGCCTCAGCTGAAAGAGACCCATTCCGGCGGAGTGATCGATATGCAGCGCCACTATCAGGGCATTGATACCCGCTGGACGCATCGCGGCGAGCTGCTGGTTCCCGTGACCTTTACCACCGGTCTGAACTACGAAAATATGAGTGAAGATCGCCGGGGCTATGAAAACTTCGTCATGAGTAATGGCGTGCCGGATTACGGCGTAAAAGGCGATAAACGCCGTAATGAACGCAACCTGATGTGGAATGTCGACCCGTATCTGCAAACCAGCTGGCAGCTGACGCAAAAACTGACGCTGGATGCGGGGGTGCGCTACAGCTCCGTATGGTTTGATTCCAACGACCATTACGTGAAAGGCGCAAACGGCGATGACAGCGGCGATGCGAGCTATCACAAGTGGCTGCCAGCCAGCTCGCTGAAATACGCTATCACCGATGCGTGGAATGTGTACGCTGCGGCGGGTCGCGGCTTCGAAACGCCGACGATTAACGAACTCTCCTATCGCTCAGGCAATCAAAGTGGTTTGAACTTCGGGCTTAAACCCTCAACCAACAATACCTACGAAGTGGGCAGCAAAACCCGCGTCGGCAATGGCCTGTTGACCGCAGCACTATTCCGAACCGATACCGATGATGAGATCGTCGTTGACGCCAGCTCCGGCGGACGCACCAGCTACAAAAATGCCGGCAAAACCCGCCGCCAGGGCGTTGAACTCTCTCTCGACCAGCAGTTTGCCGAAAACTGGAAACTGAAAATGGCGTGGACGTATCTGGACGCCACATACCGTACCAACGTCTGTTCTGACGCAAATTGCAACGGTAACCGCATGCCGGGCATCGCCCGTAATATGGGCTATGCCTCGTTTGGCTGGCAGCCGGAAGAAGGCTGGTATGCGGGTTCGGATGTCCGCTACATGAGCGACATTATGGCGGATGACGAAAACACCGCCAAAGCCCCGTCTTATACCGTGGTGGGTCTGAATACCGGTTATAAATTCAATTACGGTAACTGGGGAATGGATCTGTTTGGCCGTGTCGATAACCTGTTCGATAAAGAATATGTCGGATCGGTCATCGTCAATGAATCCAACGGCCGCTACTACGAACCGGCTCCGGGACGTAACTACGGCGTTGGAATGTCTGTTTCATACCGTTTTGAATAAAAACCCTGGCAGCGTACTGCTGCCAGACGTTTTTTAAGCTGCACGCGCGTTCTGTTCCAGACGGAACGCCGCCACCAGCGACTCCAGCAAGCGTGCCTGATCTTCCAGCGCCCCCGCCGCTGACGAAGAAGCTCCTACCAGAGACGCATTTTGCTGCGTCGTGGAATCCAGCTCCATCACCGCACGCGAAATCTGCTCGATTCCCCGGCTTTGCTCTTCGGATGCGGAGGAGATCTCACCCATGATATCGTTCACCCGCGTCACAGAATTCACCACCTGCTCCATTGTTTGACCCGCTTTTGCCACCAGATCGCTGCCGGTCATAATACGTGACACCGATTCACTGATTAACAGCTCAATATCCTTGGCCGCCTGCGAACTGCGTTGCGACAGGCTACGCACTTCGCTTGCCACCACCGCAAAACCACGCCCCTGCTCACCGGCACGCGCGGCCTCTACAGCGGCATTTAGCGCCAGAATATTGGTCTGGAAGGCGATGCTATTGATGACCGCAGTGATGTCGGCGATTTTCTGCGAGCTGGTATTGATGTCGCTCATGGTACTCACCACGTCACGCATCACCCGCCCACCCTGCGTCGCGGTTTGCGACGCTTCTGCCGCCAGTTTGCTGGCATGACGTGCGTTATCGGCATTATTTTTTACCGTCGCCGTTAACTCTTCCATACTTGCGGCGGTCTGCACTACCGCAGCAGCCTGCTGTTCCGTTCGCGACGACAGATCGGTATTGCCTTCAGCAATGTCGCTGGCTGCCTGCGAAACCTGCGCCACACTGCTGCGCACTTCGCCGATCATGGCGCGCAAGGTGTCGTTCATGCGCCCCATTGCGCCCGTCAGCTTGCCCAGTTCATCATCACCTGGTGCCCGGATATCGGCGCTGAGATCGCCACTGGCGATGCGTTCTGCCAGCTGGAGATTGTGTTTCACCGGGCGTGTCACCTGACGCGTTACCCACCACGAGACCAGGACACCAAACAGAATCGCCACCACGCCGACAATAGCGGTAATGGTACTTGAGCTGTTGGCAAGCGAATCGTTATGCGTTTTGACCAGCGCAATAATCTCCTTGATGGAGGCGCTGCTGTTATCACCAGCGGTTTTCACTTTGTCTTCGGCCACTTTCAGCGCCTGAACTGCCGCGGTGTCGTTTTTGTCCGCATTCAACGCGGTCATCGCCGTTTGCATTTCAGCGACACTGCTTTGAAAAGAGGCCAGATGACCGCCAATCGCGTCGATCACTCGCCCTTCCTGCGCTGTCCACTGCAGTTTTTTGGCCTCATCGGTCAGCTCTGCGGCATGTTTGACATAACCAGCCAGCAATTGCCCCGCCTTTTCTTCTCCGGTGTAGAGGTATTTGAGACGGTTAATTTTGGCCTGGAAAACTTCAATATTGATGTTGTAGATCAAATTGGTTTGTTGATAGACATCGCGGATCTCTTTGAAGCGCAGTACGCTCATGACGGTGGAGACTGCCACCAGTAGCAATACCAGTCCAAAACCTGCCGCGAGCTTTCTGCTCATTTTTATATTTCGTAATCGTTGGCTGAAACTCATCTTCCTGCTCCTTTATAGGCAAACGTGCCTGAAGCATTTATCGGCAGAATTTCAGGTTATTTCATAGTCAGGAAGATCGTATCAGTCGCAAAAATGAAATAGCGTTCCCGGTCGCCAGCGGCCACCGGGAAATAATACAGAGGAGAGATAGTTTGAACGGAAAAGTAAAACTGAATTAAATTATCACCTAACTAAAATATTGTTGCAGTAACAGCGCCGTTGAGCCGTCAATCAGTTTATCAATCGCTTTTTGACTGGCCGCCACATCGCCCTGCTCAAGCACGGTCAGAAGTTCATCATAGCGATAGGAGTATTGCGCGATATCGTGCACATCTTCATACAGATAGTTAAAGCATGGGCCAATGCGCACCCAAAGTTGCTCAATCAATGACGTTAATGTCGGCATCTGGGCATATTCATACAGGCGGAAACGAAACACCCGGTTAGCGTGCAGCGCGCGCTGGGCTTCGCCATCACGCATCGCGTTATGGAATTTTTCCGCCAGTTCACGTAATTCCTGCAGCTTGCTCTCCGTCATCTTTTCGCAGGCGGCGGCCACTGCCATCGTCTCAAGTTGCTTGCGGATGAGGTTAATTTCCGTATAACGATCGAGCGTTATTTCCGGTACCAGAAAAGCCTGCGCAGGAGTGGCATGCAAGGCCCCGGCAGAAACCAGACGCAAAAGTGCCTCGCGAACCGGCGTAATGCTGGTGCCTAATTTATCCGCAATCTCTTTGGTAATGAGCCTTGCGCCTGGTTTAAGCGCTCCGGCAATCAACGCCCCTTTCAGACTGACCTCAACTTGCATAGTTAGGCTCAGTCGTTGTGCTTTTTCCAAATTTTCCAAATCAAGCATGTTCTCTTCCTTCAGCTTAAAATAAGCGCTATTCACTACTCCGTATTGACCCTAACGGAGCTTTCAAGATATATCCTGTATCTACATGCCTGGTGTTGGAGTGACGCTAAAATGAACAACAAAAATTTATATTTTTTTCTGCATACCGCGCCTGGCGGATCGGTATGGTTGCGGCTATGCGCGTATAATTTAAGACATTATAGTCAAATTTAAGAATATATTATGGCGGGCATCCCCGCCATATTGAGTATATTTAGTTATCCTTCGCGACGCGTATCACGACTTTACCGAAATTTTTACCTTCAAGCAGGCCTATAAACGCTTGCGGTGCGTTTTCCAGTCCTTCCGTCGCCTGCTCGCGATAGTGAATTTTACCCTCTTTCACCCAGCGCCCCATCTCTTCCTGGAACTCCTGAATGCGATGGCCGTAATCCTGACCGATGATAAAGCCCTGCATCCGAATACGTTTCTTAAGCAGCGTGCCCATCAGCAGCGGCAGGCGATCCGGTCCTTCCGGCAGCCCGGTCGCGTTATAGCCGCTCACCAGTCCGCACACCGGGACCCGCGCCGAGGTATTCAGCAGCGGCAGGACGGCATCAAAGACTTTGCCGCCGACATTCTCGTAATAGACATCAATGCCTTGCGGACACGCTTCCGCCAGCTGACGTGCAAAATCATCGGCATGATGATCAAGGCACCGATCGAAGCCTAAAACCTCAACCGCGTGGCGGCATTTTTCCGCACCGCCCGCCACACCGACGACGTGACAGCCTTTAATTTTGCCAATCTGCCCTACCGTCGCGCCAACCGGCCCGGTGGCCGCGGCAACCACCAGCGTCTCGCCGGCTTTCGGCTGACCAATGTCCAGCAGGCCCATATACGCGGTGAACCCCGGCATCCCCAGAATACCCAATGACCACGAAGGATGGTCAGGATTATCCCCAAGTTTGACCAGACCCGTGCCGTCGGAAAGCTCAAATTCCTGCCAGCCGCTGTAGCCTAATACCCACTCACCGGCTTTAAACTTCGGATGGCGAGACTGTTCCACGCGGCTCACCGTGCCGCCGACCATCACCGCCCCGATTTCGACCGGCGGGGAGTAAGACGGTGCATCACTCATGCGGCCACGCATATAGGGATCGAGCGACAACCAAATCGTACGCAGCAGTACTTGTCCTTCTGCGAGCTCCGGAACAGGTTGTTCTTCTAAGCGGAAATTATCCGCAACCGGCGCGCCTTGCGGACGTGATGCCAGCACCAGGCGACGGTTTGTTTTTGCAGTTTGACTCATGGATCGCTCCTTATTGCGCAAATGTCTTTAGAGACTAGCCGCTGTGACGGACAAGCGCCTTACCATTACGAGCCTGACTGATTAAGCCTCACCACCAGGTAAACGCACGGCTCTTGCGTCTCATTAATAAACCGACAGTCATTCGGCGGCCCCAGCTCCAGGCAATCTCCGGCCTGCATCTGGTGACGAGTATCGCCTTCCAGGAACACCAGTTCGCCGGACTGCAGCCAAATCAGCTGACGCGCCAGCGCATAGGATGAGGCTGGCATCGGCACGTCGCTTCCGGCGGGGAGTTCAACCTGAACCAGATCAATCGGCATATCGCTCCGCGGCGACACATGACGACGCAGGTAATGGCTCTGCGGATCGCGCCAGACCGGCTGACTGGCGAAGCGCAACAGTTTGCCCTCCTGCATCTCGGCCCGGGCAATCAGGGTCGACATACTGATGCCGAACGCACCTGACAGACGCGCCAGCAGCGTCGCGGTCGGGCTACTTTCACTGCGCTCAATTTTGTGGATCATCGCGCGCGACACGCCCGCGCGCTGGGCAAGCTCGCTGAGAGACCATCCGCGCGATTCACGCTCAAGGCGAATGCGCGCGCTAATGCGTTGATTCATATCGTCTGGCATAGTGTTCATGACGTCATACTATAGTGTAAGAAGCTGAATTCAATGCCCTTGTCATAACAAAAAAATATGTCTTATGCCATAGCGCGACAGCGAGCCGTTTGTGTAATATTGTGATAAATACGTACCACTATAGTGAACAACATATTCCGGGGTTACCGATGCTCATTCGCCACGCCAGTAAAGAGGATTGCGCCGCCATTGGCGAGATTTATAACCACGCTGTATTACATACCGCCGCGATCTGGAACGACACGACTGTAGACACGGAAAATCGTATCGCCTGGTTTGAAGCCCGCACGCTGATGGGATATCCGGTGCTGGTGAGCGAGGAAAACGGCGTCGTCACCGGCTATGCATCGTTTGGTGACTGGCGGGCCTTTGAGGGTTTCCGTCATACGGTTGAACATTCGGTCTACGTCCATCCCGACCATCAGGGGAAAGGTATTGGACGCGAATTGATGAAAAAGCTGATTGTCGAGGCACGCCTGACAGGTAAACACGTCATGGTGGCGGGCATCGAGGCGCAAAACCACGCGTCCATCCATCTGCACGACACGCTCGGTTTTACCATTACCGGCCAGATGCCGCAGGTCGGAACCAAATTCGGGCGCTGGCTGGATCTGACGTTTATGCAGCTCCAGCTGGATAACCGCAGCGAACCGGACGCCCGCGAATGAATCAATCGCTGACGCTGGTGTTCCTGGTGGCGGCCGGGATCGGTCTGGTGGTGCAAAATACGTTGATGGTGCGTATCACTCAGTCATCTTCCACCATTTTGATCGCGATGCTGCTGAATTCGCTGGTGGGTATTGTGCTTTTCGTCAGCATTTTGCTGCTTAAAAATGGGGCGGCGGGCTTCAGCGAACTGGTGTCGACCGTACGCTGGTGGACGTTGATACCGGGATTACTGGGTTCATTTTTTGTTTTCGCCAGCATCAGCGGCTATCAATATGTCGGGGCCGCAACCACTATTGCGGTGCTGGTCGCCAGCCAGTTGATTGGTGGGCTGGTGATGGACGTGTTGAGAAGTCAGGGTATCCCGCTGCGGGCGCTGATCGGCCCGGTATGCGGTGCGGTGCTGCTGGTGATCGGCGCCTGGCTGGTAGCCCGACGCCAGTTTTAGGATTACAGGATCGCGCCGCCTTTGACTTGTGATAACACAATCACCCGTTCATTCGGTTTTTGAATCACAACGCTTTTAATGGTTCGCGCCTGTTTTACCAGTTCCACAACGTGCCATCTTCCAGCCGTGCCACCGGCAGACAGGCCGGATCGTACGGATATTTTGCAGCCCTTTTTTCGTCAAATTCGATGCCGAGCCCCGGCTTGTCGCCCGGATGCATATAGCCGTGATCAAAGCTCCAGCTGTGCGGGAAGACCTCCAGCATTTGTTCGGAGTACCCCATGTATTCCTGTACGCCAAAATTGGGCACCCACAG
Organism: Lelliottia sp. CFBP8978; assembly: GCF_034046055.2. Lineage (NCBI taxonomy): Bacteria > Pseudomonadati > Pseudomonadota > Gammaproteobacteria > Enterobacterales > Enterobacteriaceae > Lelliottia > Lelliottia sp. CFBP8978. The sequence goes on from NZ_CM188253.1 coordinate 2,272,010, forward strand.
ATCGAAATGCAGCGCTGCGGCATGGCAAATGGGCGACAGATCGGACGGGCCGTGCGAACCGGTTCGCACCTGATACAACGAGGCGAAATCAGCGATTCGCCGCATACCCGTAATCCCGCCCGCATGGGTGATCGTGGTACGGATATAGTCGATAAGCTGCTCTTCAATCAGCTGTTTGCAGTCCCAGATACTGTTGAAGACCTCACCCACGGCAATCGGCGTGACGGTATGCTGGCGGATGAGGCGGAAACAGGCCTGATTTTCCGCCGGCGTGGGGTCTTCCATCCAGAACATGCGGAACGGTTCAATGCTTTTGCCAAAGCGCGCGGCTTCGATTGGTGTCAAACGATGGTGCATGTCGTGCAGCAAGTGCTCATCAAAGCCAAATTTACTGCGTACCGCGTCGAAAAGTTTAGGGGTAAAATCGAGGTATTTTTCGGTGGACCACAGCTGTTCTTCCGGCCAGTTGCCCTTGGTGGCAGGCTCATACGCCAGCCCTTTTCCTTTAGACATTCCGTACGTGGTTTTCATCCCCGGCACGCCGCATTGCACCCGGATCGCCCTGAACCCCCTCTCTTTGTGACGGGCATAATCTTCCAGCACATCATCAATGGTGTGCCCGGTGGTGTGGCAATAGACCATTACCCCTTCGCGGGAGGCGCCGCCCAGCAACTGATAAAGCGGCATTCCGGCGGCTTTGGCTTTGATGTCCCACAGCGCCATATCCACCGCCGAGATCGCGGACATCGTGACCGGTCCGCGACGCCAGTACGCGCCTTTGTAGAAAAATTGCCAGATGTCTTCAATGCGGTGAGCGTCGCGGCCCATCAGCTGCGGGCAGAGATGATCCTTCAGGTAGGAGGCAACCGAAAGCTCACGCCCGTTCAGCGTGGCGTCGCCAAGTCCAACGATCCCCTCGTCGGTGGTGATTTTGAGGGTAACAAAATTGCGTCCCGGGCAGGTGACAAAGACTTCAGCCCCAACAATTTTCATAATCCAGTTCCTTACATCGTTTGTTGTGATGTAAGCAACTTAACGAATCACTCAACTACCATACAAGTATAACAACCAGAGAATCATCCATCGATCACAAAACAGAGGCGCTTATGCGCGCCCCCAACCGGCCACGATGATTAGCATGCCGCACAGCGCAATGAGCGCACCGGCCCAGTCATAGACGCTTAACTTTACGCCATCCACCACTCGCAGCCAGAGAAGCGCGGTACAGACATACACGCCGCCATAAGCGGCGTAGACCCGTCCGCTCGCCGCCGGATGCAGCGTCAGCAACCAGACAAAAAGCGCCAGCGCCACACCCGCAGGCAGAAGCAACAGAATCGACGCCCCTCGTTTTAACCATAGCCAGGGCAAGAAACAGCCGATGATTTCGCATAGCGCCGTTGCAAAGAAAAGTAAGGTGGTTTTAATCATTTTTAGCGTTCAGTGAGATCAGGTTTAACCATCATAAGCGATCATTGTGTCTGCTTTTCCATACCGGCAACACGGGTATGCCCTCTTTTCGGATTGGTGTAGAATTGGCTACGGGTAATCCGTTTGTCAGCACCCAATAAAAGGAACACGCAATGAGTACATTAAGCAAACGTCTCTCTGTGGCGGCCATGCTCTCCCTGGCGGCTATCGCCTTCAGCGCGCCGGTGTCTGCCCAGACCAGTAAACTGATCATTGAATCGGGAGACAGTGCCCAGAGCCGCCAGAATGCCGCAATGGACAAAGAGCAATGGAATGACACCCGTAACCTTCGTCAGAAGGTGAACAAACGTGCCGAGAAAGAGTGGGATAAAGAAGACGTCGCGTTTGATTCACGCGACAGATGCCAGCAGAGCGCGAACGTTAACGCCTACTGGGAACCTAACACGCTGCGTTGTCTGGATCGACGTACCGGCCGCACGGTCGCACCTTAATTTGAACGCCTGAAAGGATGATTATGGCCAGCCCCTTAGTGATAAAACTCAGACCGCTGGAGCGCGAGGATTTGCGCTTTGTTCACCAGCTCGATAACAACGCCAGCGTGATGCGTTACTGGTTCGAAGAACCTTACGAGGCCTTTGTCGAGCTTTCCGACCTGTACGATAAACACATTCACGATCAGAGCGAGCGCCGTTTCGTTGTCGAGTGTGACGGGGAAAAAGCAGGTCTGGTTGAGTTAGTTGAGATTAACCACGTCCACCGCCGGGCAGAATTTCAGATCATCATCTCGCCTGATTACCAGGGCAAAGGCCTGGCGAGCCGGGCGGCAAAACTGGCGATGGATTACGGATTTACGGTTCTCAACCTCTACAAACTCTATCTTATTGTTGATAAAGAGAATGAAAAAGCCATCCACATTTACCGCAAACTCGGTTTCATGGTGGAAGGTGAACTGATTCATGAGTTCTTTATTAACGGTGAGTACCGCAACACTATCCGGATGTGCATTTTCCAGCAGCAATATCTGGCGGAACACCGGGCGTCCGGCAATACCCTGCTAAAACCTACCGCGCAGTAACCTGCGCGGTTTTCTTTTACGCTATCAGTAGTAATCAATACTGTTTTTAATGGTGAACTTCCGCTCAACGGCGGGTTTTACGCTCTCATCTTTAATCTGTAATTCGCAGGTAACCGGATTATGATGCCGATCGTAATCGCAGCTCTGCTTTACCGTGCCGAGCGGTTTATCGTTAAGCAGACTGACCGCCGAATAATCCAGCTTTTTACGCTTATCGCTTGACGGCGTCGCGGCAACGGACAGATGTTGCTCGCCTGACACCGTGGTTTTACCCAGCGGGTAGCCATCAGCATCGTAGCGATATTTCACTTCCATCTCTTTGCCATGCGCCGTCACGATAAACCCGTTATCGTCGGTATCCCAGGTCACGCCCGCTGAAGGCAGTTCGGCTAACTGACATTTCCCCTGCAGCTTGATTTTTTGCTGCTGGGTTTCGGCGTCGACATAAAAATTGGCGTCCAGCACCAGCGAAACGCCGGTATTGGCGTCAAGATCGTGCAGCTCAAGCGTATCGAAACACCCTTCTTCTGACATCGTCCCGGTCACGCGTTTACTCACTTCGCCCTTTTCATTGAGCAGCGTCTGAGTAAAGTCTTTCACCGGCCCACGCAGCGGATCAAAGTCAAATTCATTCGAAAAACTGGCCATCTCGGGGGTAAACGAGAGCGGCCCGGAGGCGTTATCACATCCTGCCAGCACGCTTGCCAGCGCAATCATCACTGCTAGTTTCTTCACCGTTCTCACCGCTGTGTGGAGATTATTGCCAGACATTTTAGCAAATACAGATGTTTACATTAAACCAAAAAGAGATTTATCACAGAAATAACCCGCAGAGAATAACAAATCCCATTCCTTCACTGGCCGTTTACGCTCACGGTAATTCTCTGTGACATTATCTAAAAATGTCTGTTCATCAGGTGGCTGCATCAGACTGAAGTCTGTTTTACAGAAGAACAGTGTATTTATATTTTTTAAAGATAAACAAAATAAAGGCGATGACATTATCGCTAAACGTTGCTAACAATTTATGCGTTTCTGAGCGGGTCGCGCCTCTTATTTAAACAGGAACATTGAGAACATTAAAATACTCAATCGCTGTTAAGATTTTTCAGAAAATTTCTGTGAAATACAGCGATTTACATTCTGCCTGCTAAAATAGGATCCACACACAGAGATAAGGAGCTTCACATGAAACGGTTACCCTGGATTACCGCACTGCTGTTAATAGGTGTTTCGCCTGCCGTTCTGGCCGCCCCCGACTCTTGCGAACGGGTAAAAAGTGATATTCAACAGCGCATTATTAACAATGGCGTGCCTGAATCCGGTTTTACGCTGAATATCGTGCCGAACGATCAAGCCGACCAGCCGGATGCCCAGGTCGTGGGTCACTGCGCTAACGATACCTTTAAAATTCTCTATACCCGAACCGGCAGCGGAACGGCGCCAGCGGGTGGCGCGGGCACACAGGATAATGCTCCGAACGAGCCACAGTAATTAATCCGCGCAAACTCCCTTAGCTTGATAAGGATTAATGTTTACTACCCCTGAATAAGTAACACTCACTCCATCATTCGCCCGGTGTCATTACGGGCTGAAATTTCAGCTATAACCATGATGGAGTGAGTCATGTCCGATGTTGAACATCACGGCGGGATCAGCCGCCGAGCTCTGGTTAAATCCACCGCAATAGGCTCACTGGCGCTGGCCGCCGGAGGGATATCGTTGCCCTTCGGTCTGAAAAGTGCAGCCGCAGCCGTACAACAGGCCGTTCACCCTGTGGCCGATAAAGTTGTGTGGGGCGCGTGCTCAGTAAACTGTGGCAGTCGTTGCGCTCTGCGCCTGCACGTTCGCGACGACGAAGTGTACTGGGTTGAAACCGATAACACCGGCGATGATGTCTATGGCAATCATCAGGTTCGCGCCTGCCTTCGCGGCCGATCCATCCGTCGCCGTATCAACCATCCCGACCGCCTGAACTATCCGATGAAACGCGTGGGCAAACGCGGGGAAGGTAAGTTTGAGCGCATCACCTGGGATGAAGCCCTTGATACGATCACCCGCAGTCTGAAAGGTGTGGTCGAAAAATATGGCAACGAAGCCGTATATATCAACTACTCCTCGGGGATCGTGGGCGGCAACATCACGCGCTCCTCACCTTACGCCTCGCTGGTGGCGCGTCTGATGACCTGCTACGGCGGTTTCCTCAGCCATTACGGCACCTACAGCACCGCACAAATCGCCTGTGCAATGCCTTACACCTACGGCAGTAACGACGGTAACAGCACCTCAGATATTGAAAACACCAAACTGGTGGTGATGTTCGGCAACAACCCGGCAGAGACCCGCATGAGCGGCGGCGGGATCACCTGGTTCCTGGAACAGGCGCGAGAACGCTCAAATGCGCGGATGATTGTGATTGATCCGCGGTACACCGATACCGCCGCAGGGCGTGAAGATGAGTGGATTCCAATCCGCCCGGGCACCGACGCCGCGCTGGTAGCGGGTATTGCATGGGTGCTCATTGACGAAAATCTGGTCGACCAGCCCTTCCTCGATAAATACTGCGTAGGGTACGACGAAAAAACGCTGCCAGAAGGTGCGCCCGCCAATGGCCATTACAAAGCCTATATTCTGGGTCACGGCGACGATGGCACGGCAAAAACCCCCGAATGGGCTTCACGCATCACCGGCATTCCTGCTGATCGTATTATCAAACTGGCCCGTGAAATCGGCAGCGCTAAGCCCGCTTATATTTGCCAGGGCTGGGGACCGCAGCGTCAGGCCAATGGCGAACTGACTTCCCGCGCCATTGCCATGCTGCCGATTCTGACCGGCAACGTCGGTATCAGTGGTGGGAATAGCGGCGCGCGCGAATCGACCTACACCATCACTATCGAACGGATGCCGCTGCCCGATAACCCGGTCAAAACGCAAATTTCATGCTTTAGCTGGACCGATGCCATCGCGCGCGGGCCGCAAATGACCGCCACCCGCGATGGCGTGCGCGGCAAAGATAAGCTCGACGTACCGATTAAATTTATCTGGAACTACGCCGGCAATACCATCATTAACCAGCACTCCGATATCAATAAAACCCACGACATTTTGCAGGACGAAAACCAGTGCGAAATGATCGTGGTCATCGACAATTTTATGACCTCTTCGGCAAAGTATGCCGATATTCTGCTGCCCGACCTGATGACCGTTGAGCAGGAGGATATTATTCCTAACGACTATGCCGGCAATATGGGCTATCTGATTTTCCTCCAGCCCGTCACCGCGCCAAAATTCGAACGTAAACCGATTTACTGGATCATGAGTGAAGTGGCAAAACGGCTCGGTCCGGATATTTATCAGAGGTTTACCGAAGGCAGGACGCAGGAACAGTGGTTACAGTATCTGTACGCCAAAATGCTCGAAAAAGATCCGCAGTTGCCATCATACGATGAGCTTAAACAGATGGGGATCTATAAACGCAAAGATCCTGACGGGCATTTCGTCGCCTATAAAAAGTTCCGCGATGACCCGCAGGCAAACCCGCTGAAAACGCCTTCCGGCAAAATCGAAATCTACTCCAGCGAACTGGCCAGAATTGCCAGCACCTGGGAGCTGGAAAAAGATGAAACCATCAGCCCACTGCCGGTCTACGCTTCTACTTTTGACGGCTGGGATGCGCCCGAGCGCGAACAGTTCCCGCTGCAGATGTTTGGTTTTCACTTCAAGGCCAGAACGCACTCCAGCTACGGCAATATTGATGTGCTCCAGGCCGCCTGTCGTCAGGAGGTGTGGCTGAACCCGGCCGATGCCGACAAACGCGGCATTAAAAATGGCGATATGGTGCGCGTTTTTAACGCCCGCGGAGAGCTGCGTATTGCGGCTAAAGTGACGCCTCGGATTATGCCCGGGGTCAGTGCGATGGGCCAGGGTGCGTGGCACGACGCCAATATGAGCGGCGACCGGGTCGATCACGGCTCGTGCATCAATACGCTCACCACACATCGCCCTTCGCCGCTGGCAAAAGGCAACCCACAGCATACCAATCTCGTGCAGATCGAGAAGGTTTAGGCTCGTGATGGTCGTACCGGGTGAGTCGGCAGGACGCGGACTGTTTTACGATTTCTGTATGACCGTCGGTATGGCGACTACGGGTTAATTTTAACGCGCGGTCCAATCCGCGCGCGTAAGGAATGATGTAATGAATGATGTTTCTCGTCGCGACTCGTTCGCGTTTAGTGCGCGGGTGCTGGGCGCCCTGTTCTACTTTGCCCCGGATAGCCCTCAGGCCGCTCCGCTGGTCACCGCCCTGACCACCACCGACTGGTATCAGGACTGGCCGCTCGAGCAGTCTGATTTGCTGGCAATCGCGAACACGATGCGCGAAACGACTGATGAACCGCTGCCCGACGCCTGGCAGCGCCTGTTTATCGGCCCCTGGGCGTTACCGGCTCCCCCGTGGGGTTCGGTGTGGCTCGATCGCGAATCGGTACTGTTTGGTGATTCGACTCTCGCGCTACGCCAGTGGATGCGCGATAACAGCATCGCTTTTGAGATGCAGCAAAACGAGCCGGAAGATCATTTTGGCACATTGCTGCTGCTGGCGGCGTGGCTGGCAGAGAATGGCCGTCACGCTGAGTGCGATCAATTGCTGGCGTGGCATCTGCTGCCCTGGAGCCAGCGCTTTTTAAGCGTCTTCGCGCAAGAGGCCAACCATCCGTTTTATCGCGCACTCGGTCAGCTGGCGTTGCTGACGCTGGCCGACTGGCAGTCCTCGCTGCTGATCCCGGTCGCAGAAAAACCGCTTCATCGGTGACAAAGCCCTGTCGCACGGTGGTCATCGCTGCCGTGCGACATTATTTGTTACAGCGTCACTTTTCAGCTAACCTCTTTAGGACAATTCTGGCTTCACCTGCTCAGCCCTGATTCCATAAGGCGTAACCCCCTGTTTACATTGTTAACTTCCCCTGTGTGATTTTGCCCCTTCGCTGGAACCCTTCCCATCCGCTTGCTATAGCTCTTATACCCCTGCCGAAACATGGCATAACAACAGGCAATCAATGGGTTGCTATAACGCATGCGCACAGGGAGACACACCGCAATGCACTCATCATTTTTGACACGAACGCTGCTTTTCATCGGCGCGATTGCTGTGGTTCTGGCTCTCCTGATCTGGGGAATTGGGCTGGATACCATTAAAGCGCGTCAGGTTGACCTGATTTATCTCGGACAACAGCATCTGATCCTGGTTTTTTCTTCCATGTTCTTTGCTTTGCTGGTCGGTATTCCGAGTGGGGTGCTGTTAAGCCGCCCTGCCGCGCGGGGAATAGCCGAGTATGTGATGCAGATCTTTAACGTGGGCAACACCCTTCCGCCGCTGGCTGTTCTGGCACTGGCGATGGTGGTGATTGGGATTGGCGACACGCCAGCGATCATTGCGCTGTTCCTGGCCTCACTGCTGCCCATTGTGCGTAACACCTACGCCGGGCTGTGCTCTGTTCCGGCCTCGCTCCTCGAAGCCGCCAACGGCATCGGTATGACCAAATGGCAGCGCCTTCTTCAGGTTGAAATCCCGAATGCCTGGCCGGTGATGCTCTCCGGGATCCGCATCGCCACCGCCATCAACGTCGGGACCGCGCCGCTGGCCTTCCTGATTGGCGCCAGCAGCTACGGCGAACTGATTTTCCCGGGCATCTATCTGAATGACTTCCCGACGCTGATTCTGGGCGCCGCGGCTACGGCGCTGTTCGCGCTGATTCTGGATACCTTGCTGGCTGCGCTGGGCCGTCTGATGAGCCCGCACCTCGCGCGATAACAATAATAAGGAAATTCTATGAGACTGTTTTCTAGCCTGGCAGCCCTGCTCGCCGCTGCGCTTGTCACAAGCCAGGTCCACGCAGCGCCATTGATACTGGCCACCAAAAGTTTTACCGAACAGCACATCCTTTCCGCCATGACCGTGCAGTATTTGCAAAAGAAAGGCTTTGAGGTCACGCCGCAAACCAACATCGCGACGGTGATTTCTCGCAATGCGATGATCAATAAACAGATTGATATGACGTGGGAGTACACCGGGACATCGCTGATTATCTTTAACCACATCAATAAACGGATGTCGCCGCAGGAGTCCTACGAAACGGTAAAACGTCTGGATGCGAAGCACGGTCTGGTCTGGCTCAAACCGGCCGATATGAACAACACCTATGCCTTCGCTATGCAGCGTAAACGTGCCGAAGCGGAGCACATCAGTACCATGTCAGAGATGGTCGCCAAAATCGAACAGGTGCGTAAAACCGACCCGGATCATAACTGGCTGCTGGGTCTGGATCTCGAATTTGCCGGTCGTAGCGATGGCATGGAGCCGCTGCAGGAAGCGTATCAGATGGAACTGGATCGGCCGCAGATCCGCCAGATGGACCCCGGTCTGGTCTATAACGCGGTGCGCGATGGCTTCGTTGATGCCGGGCTTATCTACACCACTGACGGGCGCGTTAAAGGCTTCGATCTGAAAGTGCTGGAAGATGACAAAGGTTTCTTCCCGAGCTATGCCGTCACCCCGGTGGTGCGTAAAGACACCCTCGAGGCGAATCCGGGTCTGGAAGAGGCGCTGAATACCCTCTCCAGCCAGCTTAACAATGACGTTATCACCGAGCTCAATAAAAAGGTTGATATCGACCATCAGTCACCGCAGCAGGTCGCCCGTTATTTCCTGCGTAGCAAGAAGCTGCTGTAAGGAGGCGCTATGGATACGATTCACTACATTATTGATAACTGGGGTTATTTATTGGCGCTCACCTTCCAGCACCTGTGGCTGGTGGCGTTAGCGGTGGGGCTGGCGATTATTATCGGCGTACCGCTGGGAATTTTAATTGTGCGCCATAAGTGGCTGGCAACACCGGTACTGGGGATTGCCACCCTTGTCCTGACCATTCCGTCGATTGCGCTTTTTGGTCTGATGATCCCGCTCTTTTCGATGATTGGTCAGGGTATTGGCGCCCTGCCCGCCATTACTGCGGTATTCCTCTATTCGCTGCTGCCGATAGTGCGTAATACCCATACCGCGCTCGACAGCCTGCCGCCAGGCCTGCGCGAAGCCGGGCGCGGCATCGGGATGACTTTCTGGCAGCGTTTGCGCTGGGTTGAGATTCCGATGGCGCTGCCGGTGATTTTCGGCGGGATCCGCACTGCCGTCGTCATGAACATTGGCGTTATGGCGATTGCCGCCGTAATCGGCGCGGGAGGGTTAGGCCTGCTGTTACTGAATGGGATTGGCGGAAGCGATATTCGTATGTTGATTGCTGGCGCTTTGATGATTTGTCTTTTAGCTATTGTGCTCGACTGGTTGCTTCACCGCCTGCAGGTCGTGCTGACTCCGAAGGGGATTCGATAATGATAAAACTGGAAAACCTCACCAAACAATTTTCACAGAAAAATAGCCAGACTTTTAAGGCCGTGGACAACGTCAATCTTAACGTGCCCGAAGGGGAAATGTGCGTCCTGCTTGGCCCGTCCGGGTGCGGCAAGACCACGACGCTAAAGATGATTAACCGGCTGATTACGCCGAGCAGCGGCAATATTCTGATCAACGGTCAAAACACCAACGAAATGGATACCGTGACACTACGCCGTAATATTGGCTATGTTATTCAACAGATTGGCCTGTTCCCCAACATGACCATCGAAGAGAACATCACCGTCGTACCCCGTATGCTGGGCTGGGATAAAGCGCGCAGTAAAGCTCGCGCCGAAGAGCTGATGGATATGGTGGCAATGGACCCGCATAAATTCCTGAACCGCTATCCGCGTGAAATGTCCGGCGGACAGCAGCAGCGTATCGGCGTGATCCGCGCCCTGGCGGCCGATCCTCCGGTCCTGCTGATGGATGAACCTTTCGGCGCGGTAGACCCGATTAACCGCGAAGTGATTCAGAATCAGTTCCTGGACATGCAGCGCAAACTGAAAAAAACCGTGATGCTTGTCAGCCATGACATTGACGAAGCGCTGAAGCTTGGCGACCGAATCGCCGTGTTCCGTCAGGGACGGATTGTACAGTGCGCCAGCCCTGATGAACTGCTGGCGAAACCGGCGAATGAATTTGTGGGATCGTTTGTCGGCCAGGACCGCACGCTGAAACGTCTGCTGCTGGTCTCTGCCGGTGATGTCACAGACCAACAGCCTACCCTCACGGTACGGGAATCGACTTCATTGCCTGAAGCATTCGCGACAATGGATGATAACGACATTCGCGCCATTACCGTCGTGGATGAAAACGGCAAGCCGCTGGGCTTTGTGAAACGCCGAGAAGCGCGTCATGCCAGCGGTTCCTGCGCCGATATGCTCCATCCGTTCCGCATGACCGGCAAAGCGGAAGACAATCTGCGCGTGGTGCTGTCTCGTCTGTATGAGAGCAATACCAGCTGGATGCCGATCGTCGATGAAGAGGGACGCTACAACGGCGAAATTTCACAGGATTATATCGCCGAGTATTTAAGCTCCGGGCGCACCCGCCGGGCACTGAATATTCATAGCGATACGTAATGGCGTCAAACAAAAGAGGAGCACACCGGTGCTCCTCTTTTGTTTTCTTCTGTTGCGGAAAGCGGAATCAGGCCACTACGCGATCTGCGGGGAACGTATTGTCAAACATGGTCAGATCGATATAACGCGTCAGGTCACGCTGCTCGGCGCGCGGCAGATAAGGCAATTCGCCGACCAGCGGCCCCGGCAATTTTTTGCTTAACACGTCAATAATTTCGGCGTAATGGGCGAGACCGGGATTGATACGGTTAGCCACCCAGCCGATAAGCGGCAGGCCGTCATTGGCGATAGCTTGCGCGGTCAGCAGTGCGTGATTGATGCATCCTTCCTGGATCCCCACAACCATCAGCACAGGCAATTGTTCCTGCACCACCCACTCCGATAAGGGACGCAGATCGTTCATCAGACTGCGCCAGCCGCCGGTTCCTTCGATCACAACGTGATCGGCCTTCTCGCTCAGCCGGGCCAGGCCATTCGAGAGCAAGGAGTAATTAATAAGACCGCTATGCGCAACGCTACTCTCTTCTTCACTCAGCGCGATGGGATTGATGGCATCATAAGGCAGCTCAAGGCTTGAGACACTTTGTAGCACCAGCGCATCTTTATTGCGTAGTCCTTCTGGCGTCTCTTTACTTCCTTTCGCGACCGGTTTATACCCTGCCACACTGTTACCGCTTGCCGCCAGGGCTTGCAGCAAAGCGCGGGACACCACCGTCTTGCCGACAGAGGTATCAGTACCCGTTACAAAGAAACGCTTAAGCATCACTCACTCCACCTTTGGGTATATGCTTTGAAAATATAAACCAAGTAAATAATTCAGTGGAGTGAGTCTAAGGTATGCGCGTGGCGTCCAGCTTGAGATAGCGCAATTTTTATGAGATCAGCGAAAAAGAGTTATCCCTGCAGCAAACGGATTAACAGCGAACCGTTGTACATCGCATCCTTCACCAGCGCAGCGCCTGCCATGGTGCCCTGATTCGAAAACTGGGTACTCTCAACCACGATATTTTTACTGTATGCCGGAAGGGATTGCTGGCGAATACAGTCGGAGATGGCCGGGAACAGAACATCAGCCGCCTGACTCAGCGGTGAGCCGATAAGAATTTTTTGCGGATTAAACAGATTCACCATGATGGCCAGAATACGCCCGACGTTGTTGCCGACGCCGGTAATAATGTCTTTTGCCAGCAGATCGCCCTCGCGGGCCGCGCCGCACAGGGAATCGACGGTTAAAGGCTGGCCGTGCAACGTCGAGCTCATGGACTGACTCAAACGCAGCTGCGCCAGCTCCATCACGCTCTCGACGCTGGCGATGGTCTCCAGGCAACCGTGGTTACCGCAGTAACAACGCTTGCCATAAGGATCCACCTGCGTGTGGCCGATCTCGACCAGGCTGCTGCTGCCCGCGTGAAGTAAGCGGCCATCGGTGATCACCCCGGCCCCCACGTTGTGGTCGATGACCACCTGAATCACATCACGCGCGCCGCGTGAAGCGCCAAACAGCGCCTCAGCCATGGTCCACGCGCTGATATCGTGCTGAATATAAACGGGTACGCCGGTATGATTTTTCAGGACTTCGCCGAGCGGCATCTCTTTGACATCGTCATAAAACGGCATCCGATGGACAATGCCATTTTCGGTATCAATGATCCCCGGCATGGTGATTGCGATCGCCGTTAAACGCTCCAGCTTCTGCTGATGACGAATAAAGAACTGGTCGATATGGGCGAGAATACGGTCAAGCAGAGTTTGTTCCGCATCCAGCGGCAACTCCAGCCTGTCCTCCACAACCAGTTTGCTGCTCAGATCGCGCAGCGCGAGAAACACTTCGCCACGACTCACCCGAATGGACAGATAGTGCCAGGCTTCGGTTTCAACCACCAGCCCCACCGCAGGACGACCACGGCTGCCCGGCTCCTGAATTTCAGTCTCCTGAACCAGATGGGCCTCAAGCATTTCTCGTACAATTTTGGTAATACTGGCCGGGGCCAGCTGTGCCAGGCGAGAAAGATCGATACGCGAGACCGGTCCAAGCTGATCAATCAGGCGGTACACCGCGCCGGCGTTGGTCTGCTTAATCTGATCAATATGTCCTGGCTGACTATCAGCAACCACCACTTACATCCTTATTTTCGCGCTTCGAAATAAACTTTGGGCTATGGTGAATCACTTGGCAGGCAATCGTCAAATATTTACTTAGCCATGTGATTTACCGCACATTTTTGACCGTAGTTTTCGGTAAAAGCGGTCTCTGTGAAGCGGCAATCAGCTGATTTTTGAAACGCTGTGCCGCATGACTCTGTTCATGATGTTTCGGCCAGACCAGCCACATTTCCGAAACCGCATCCTCTTCGGCAATCGGCACCCAGCGCATTTCACTGAGCTGAACTCGCCTGAACGAAGCCGGAAGAATGGACACGCCCAGTCCGGCGGCGACTAAGCCGATAATGGTCATCGCCTCGCCAACTTCTTGCGTAATCACCGGTGCCACTCCGTAACGGCGCATCAACCCCAGAATATCGTCATATAAGCCGGTCCCGACATGAGGATCGAAGAACACAAACGGCTCTTTCGAGAGCTCTGCCAGCGTTACCGACGGTTGCCCGGCCAGCGGATGATCGCGCGGAATCATCGCCAGCAAAGGTTCGCGCAATATGACCTGCCAGGCGAGGGTATCGGGCAAGTGCGTATTACGCATCAGCCCCAAATCCAGTGAGCCCTCATTGAGCGGGGCAATCTGCTCCCGGGTATTGATCTCACGCGTCTGAATATGGACATCGGGATAATGGCGGCGAAACGACGACAGCGTATCGGACACCGCGCTAATGAACGGGGCCGATGAGGTAAAACCAATGCGCAGTTCTCCGGTTTCGCCCAGATGTAAACGCTCTGCTCTGGCGGCGGCATCGGCGACCATGCTCACGATTTGACGGCTGTCGGCCAGAAACTGCTTCCCGGCCGCCGTCAGGCTGACGCTGCGGTTGGTGCGGGCCAGTAAACGCGCCCCCACCTGCTGCTCCAGGATCTGGATTTGCTGGCTAAGCGGCGGCTGAGAGATGTTCAGCCGCGCGGCGGCCCGGCCAAAATGCAGTTCCTCGGCTACCGCGATAAAGTAACGCAGATGGCGCAGCTCAATATTCATATGTTTAACGTATCATTTGAGATTATTAATATATTAGACAGAATATTTACATTTTCCTACCCTGATCGTGTGGTCATACCCGTCACCCATAATCACGGGGATGTTTAAGCAAGGAACTTCAGTGAGCCGTACAACTTCCATTGATATCGCCCCGGCTGGCGAGATTGATGATCGATCCGCAGTCCCCCAGCCAGCCCAGTTTATCAAACGCGGTACCGCCCAGTTTATGCGCGTCACGCTGGCGCTATTTTCTGCCGGGCTGGCGACATTTGCCTTGCTGTATTGCGTTCAGCCCATCCTTCCCGTGCTATCGCATGAGTTTGGCGTTTCACCCGCCAGCAGCAGTATCTCGTTGTCCATTTCCACCGGGATGCTGGCGATTGGCCTGCTGTTTACTGGTCCCTTGTCCGATGCGATTGGGCGAAAACCTGTGATGGTCGCGGCATTGCTGCTGGCCTCGGTTTGTACCCTGCTCTCAACCATGATGACCAGCTGGCACGGAATACTGATGATGCGCGCGCTGATCGGCCTGTCGTTAAGCGGTGTCGCCGCGGTCGGCATGACCTACCTCAGCGAAGAGATCCACCCCAGTTTTGTCGCCTTTTCGATGGGGCTGTACATCAGCGGTAACTCCATTGGCGGCATGAGCGGCCGCCTGCTGAGCGGGGTCTTTACCGATCTCTTTAACTGGCGAATCGCGCTGGCGGTCATTGGCTGCTTTGCCCTCGCCGCGGCGCTGATGTTCTGGCGGATTCTGCCGGAATCGCGCCATTTTCGCCCGACATCACTGCGGCCAAAAACGCTGTTTATCAATTTCCGCCTGCACTGGCGCGACAAAGGGCTGCCGCTGCTGTTCCTGACCGGCTTTCTGCTGATGGGGTCGTTTGTCACGCTGTTTAACTATATCGGTTATCGGCTGATGCTTTCCCCGTGGCACCTGAGCCAGGCGTTTGTGGGCTTGCTTTCGGTGGCCTATCTGACCGGAACCTGGAGCTCACCAAAAGCCGGGGCGATGACTGCACGCTTTGGGCGCGGCCCGGTGATGCTGGTTTCGACGGGAGTGATGCTGGCGGGGCTACTGCTGACGCTGCTTTCGCCGCTGTGGGTGATTTTCGCCGGAATGCTGCTCTTCTCCGCCGGCTTTTTTGCCGCTCACTCGGTCGCCAGTAGCTGGATTGGTCCCCGCGCCCGCCGTGCGAAGGGGCAGGCATCGTCGCTGTATCTGTTCAGTTACTACCTCGGCTCCAGCGTAGCCGGGACGCTCGGCGGCGTTTTCTGGCACAACTATGGCTGGAATGGCGTCGGCGGATTCATTGCGCTGATGCTTTGCGCCGCGCTGCTTGTCGGGACCCGCCTGCACCAACGCCTGCATTAACGTTTCCCGAGTCGATTACCCCCGATGAGAAAAGGCCACGCAAAGCGTGGCCTTTAGGTTTGGTTGTTCAATGATTTCTTGCGCTGTGCAGGATATTGTCCCTCTCAGTGCGGAAATCGTTAAAGCAACCCGTTTTGCTCTGCTGGTGTTGGCGTAATGAGCAAAACCCCATTAGAGTAAGTTATTGAAAGGATTTATCATATATTTTTATGTTATTGATCGTTAATAACGATCAAGAGATCACTTTTTGATCATTTTCATCCCCTCATTTCACGCTCCTGGCCTGGCGGCCAAAATAATCTGCTGTTCCGTCAGCGTGAGGAAAAGATCGGGCAGGAAAAGTGTATAAATCAAGGTAGACTGCCCTAACCTGTTCATCAGACCGAGAATAAGAACGATGCAAAAAAATACGTCATATCAACAACTCACCCGTACGTTCCAACGCCTCTCGCGCTTTTCACACCTCTCCTCCATCGCCAGCTGGGATATGTTCGCCATGATGCCTCCGGGCGGCAGCAACGCTCGCGGTGAAGCACTGGCGGAAATGAGCGTATTGCAGCATCAGATCCTCACCGACAAAAAAGTGGGCGAATGGCTGACGGCCGCCGAAAGTGAAGAACTGAATGATGTCGAGCAAGCCAACCTGCGGGAAATGAAGCGCCACTTCCAGCAGGCGTCTCTGCTGCCTGAGTCGCTGGTAGAGGCCAAATCGCTGGCGGGAAGCAAATGCGAGCACGCCTGGCGCACCCAGCGCCCGGCCAATGACTGGCAGGGCTTTTCTGCCAACCTCAAAGAAGTGGTCAAACTGAGCCGTGAAGAGGCCCACCTGCGCGCCGAATCCAGGGGCAGCACACCGTATGACGCTCTGCTTGATATCTTTGAACCGGATATGACCAGCGCGCGTCTCGACGTTCTGTTTAGCGACATGAAATCCTGGCTGCCGGATCTGCTCGCCCGCGTGGTGGAAAAGCAATCTCAGCAATCTTTCGTTCCGCCGCAGGGTCCCTTCCCGACTGCCGTTCAGCGCGATCTGGGGCTGGAAGCGATGAAGATGCTGGGCTTTGATTTCAATGCCGGTCGCCTTGACGTGAGTGCGCACCCGTTCTGCGGCGGCGTACCCGAAGATGTTCGCATCACCACGCGCTACGACGAAGATGAGCTGTTGAGCGCCCTGTTTGGCGTGATACATGAAACCGGCCATGCGCGCTATGAGCAAAATCTGCCGCGAAACTGGCTCGGTCAGCCCGTCTCGCAGGCGCGTTCAACGGCAGTCCACGAGTCACAAAGTCTGTTCTTTGAGATGCAGCTGGGCCGCAGCAATGCGTTCCTCAAGCACCTGCTCCCGGCCGTACATAGCCGCTTTGGCAGCCAGGCGGCATTCAGTGAAGAAAACTTTATCGCCTGGAACCAGCGCGTTAAGCCGGGCTATATCCGCGTCGATGCCGATGAAGTGAGCTATCCGGCGCACGTGGTCTTGCGCTATGAAATCGAGCGTTCACTGATCAACGGTGAAATCGAAGTTGAAGATATCCCGGCCCTGTGGGATGAGAAGATGCAGGCGTGGCTCGGCTTGTCGACCAAAGACAACTACCGGAACGGCTGTATGCAGGATATTCACTGGACAGACGGCGGTTTTGGTTATTTCCCGTCTTATACACTCGGGGCCATGTACGCCGCGCAGCTGTTCAGTGCGGCTAAAAAAGCGCTTCCGGGGCTGGATGCGTCGATAGCTGACGGCGATTTCTCTGCGCTGTTTGACTGGTTGCAGCAGAACATCTGGCAGCACGGCAGTCGTTTTACCACATCGCAGCTCATTACCCAGGCGACGGGCGAAGATCTCAACATCCGCTATTTCCGCGAACATCTCACCGCACGCTATCTGTAACGGCCATGTGAGGTAAAAAAACAGCCCCTGATTTCACCATCAGGGGCTGTTTTATTTGAGCGGCGGTTGGTTTTTTTCAAGCGGATTAATGGTGGTCATCATATTGATGCTCAATAACCATACCTTCCGCCACGCTGGCAACGTGACGCGCCCGGGGATGGTAAACCGGAGCCGCAGCAGGCGCAGCAACCGGTGCGGGCGCCACATATACGGTTTGTGGCTCCGTCGGAGTGACGGAAACGGCCTGAGGAACCGAGGTAGAAGAAGGCACAATCACCACTTTATACCCGCTCGGTACATCGACAGTCACATTCTGCGCCATTGCGGAACCGGTCAGCCCCATCAGGGCGACAGTAAGTAGAACTCTTTTTTTCATATATTGGACCCACTTAAAACAGGAGTCTGAAATATGCAGCAGAAAGATTAAGAGAAGATTAGGACATCCCTTTTCTTTGGTGCATAAAGTGCGACCCATGCCTGCAGCGAACATTATCGTCCCGATCCCGCCTTTGTACATTACGTTACACGCCGATACCAATGACTCACGGAAGCCTCGGATCCAAACGGATATAGTCATTTCAACGGCCCCGCAGTGGGGTTAAATGAGAAACCAAATTCGAGGGTATGAGAATGAAAAAAGTATTAGCTCTGGTTGTTGCCGCTGCTATGGGTCTGTCTTCTGCTGCGTTTGCTGCTGATGCTGCAACCTCTGCAACTCCGGCCCCTGCTGCCACCGCTACCAAAGCGGCACCAGCAAAAACGGTGCACCACAAAAAACACAAAAAATCCGTTGAGCAGAAAGCTCAGGCGGCTAAAAAACACCACAAAAAAGCCGCAACCAAACCCGCAGCGACCGCAACCACTGCCGCGCCAACCGAGCAGAAAGCTCAGGCTGCGAAAAAGCACCACAAGAAAGCCGCTAAACCAGCGGTAGAGCAAAAAGCGCAGGCCGCTAAAAAGCACCACAAAAAAGCGGTAAAACACGAAGCGGCGAAACCTGCGGCTCAGCCAGCAGCGTAAGCACACCTGATTAAGCGTGCCCCTCGTGGGCATGTTGAGACACCGGCGCTGAACCGGCAAAGGATCAGCGCCGTTTTTTATCCGGAGGGCGTATGCTGCGACGCTATCGGTTTGAGTTCATTCTTATCACGCTTATATTATGCGCGATCATCGCATGCCGGTTTTATCTTTCCTGAATGTAGCACGCTGATTTTACTCCCACTTTAGCGCCGTCCCGTCTATAGTATTTTCATAGGGTTCACTTTTAATAATCATAATTACCCCACCAGAGTGTGATATGCGGAAAATAGTAGTGTGCTTACTGGGAACGTTCTGCCTCTTTTCTGGATTGACCCATGCAGACAGTGGCGACGATGACGCGATTGATGCAAAAGAGGTGAAAACGCTGTTTTTTGGTCATGACGACCGGACGCGTGTCTCCGATCCTACCGGATCGCCCTGGGATGCCATTGGGCAACTGGAAACAGCCAGCGGTAACTTATGCACTGCTACGCTGATCTCCCCTCACCTGGCGCTGACCGCCGGGCACTGTCTGCTGATCCCGCCGAAAGGCAAGCCAGATAAAGCCGTCGCACTGCGCTTTGTTTCAAAGAAGGGCGTCTGGCGATATGAAATTCATGGCGTAGAGGGCCGGGTTGATCCCTCATTAGGTAAACGCTTAAAACCGGATGGCGATGGCTGGATTGTTCCGCCTGCCGCTGCTGAATGGGATTTTGGTCTGGTGGTGTTACGCTATCCCCCGTCCGGCATTACCCCGTTGCCGCTCTTTGAGGGGGACAAAGCGGCGCTGACCGCCGCGCTGAAAGCGGCCGATCGTAAAGTCACGCAGTCCGGCTATCCGGTTGATCATCTGGATTCGCTGTTTACGCATACCGACTGCGTTGTCACTGGCTGGGCGCAAAACAGCGTGCTCTCGCATCAGTGCGACACCCTGCCGGGCGACAGCGGCTCGCCGCTGATGCTGAAAACCGACAGCGGCTGGCAGTTAATTGGCGTACAAAGCTCAGCGCCTGCCGCCAAAGACAGATGGCGGGCCGACAACCGCGCGCTATCGGTTACCGGTTTTCGCGACAAACTGGACGCGCTGGCGCGGGAATAACTCAGCAATACCTGACTTTCCGTAGCTCAATAATCGCCTCAATGGGCATCGGCTGACTGAACCAGAATCCCTGCAGTTGGTCGCAGCCCGCGAGGCGCAGCAGCTTCATCTGTTTTTCGTTTTCCACGCCTTCTGCCACAACCGCCATGCCCAACGCGCTGGCAATCCGCACCGTACCACTCACCAGAGCCGCCGCCTGCTCGTCATTATCCACCAGCCCGGCCAGGGATTTGTCGATCTTGATGGTATCGAAATTAAAGCGACGCAAATAGCCAATGCTGGAATAGCCGGTGCCAAAATCATCCAGCGCCACCGCGATACCTAATGCTTTCAGATTGGCGATGGCCGCCCGCGCCCGTTCCGGATTTTCCAGCACGTAGGTTTCTGTCACTTCCAGCTGCAGACGATTGGCCGGGAAACGGGTCATCTCAATGACATGCGCCACTTTGTCTTCAAATTCAGGATCGCGAAACTGAGCGGGAGAGATATTCACCGAGAGCTTTAAATCACTGAATGGCTGCAGATCCTGGCAAGCGCGGCGCAGGACAAATTGCCCTAATCCATAAATCAGTCCGCTGGTTTCAGCAATGCTGATAAATTTGTCCGGTCCCAGCTCCCCCGCCGGGCGACGCGGCCACCGCACCAGCGCTTCAACGCTGGTCATCTTCTGGCTGCGTGCGTCAATAATCGGTTGATACCAGACATCAAACTCATTGCGCTCCATGCCATTGCGGATCTCATTTTCAATCGCCAGTTGCTGTTCGCGTGCGCTGTTCAGCTCCGCATCATACTGGGTGATACGCCCTTTTCCGGTTATTTTGGAGTGATACATGGCGATGTCTGCCCGACGGAATAATTCCGAACTGGTGCATTCGATAAGCGTTCCTCCGGCGATACCGATACTGGCGCTGATATGGATGGTGCGCTCTCCCAGCCGAACCGGTGTATTCAGGAACGCCAGGGCATCGCCTGCGAATGTCATCGCCTGCGTCTGCGAACGGTCCCCGCCAGTCATCATCGCGAATTCATCGCCCCCCATTCTGGCCAGCATCCCGCCTTCCGGCACATGCTCCCGCAGGGCCCGGGCGATCAGAACGATCAGCTCATCGCCCACGTCATGACCGTAGATATCATTCACATCCTTAAAGCCATCGAGATCGATAAAGACCACGCTTTTCATATCAATATCGCCACGCAGGCTGACCCGCTCCAGCTCTTCGATGAGCGCCCGTCGGTTGGGAAGATGGCTGAGCCAGTCGGTACGCGCCACCCGCCGCGCCTGGCTTTCGCCGCGTGCCAGTTTGTACAACCCTATGCTACTCACCAGAATAAACAGTAAAATCAACGCTGATGCCAGGATAACAATTTGCGTAATCTCACTGGATGCCGCTCTGGCCGCCTGCGCGCCAGGCAGGCGCGGCTGCCAGTTGAGATAACCGAGCAATTCACCCGCGCTGCTTCTGAGCGGCACGCTGGATTCACTGGCGTGCTCCGGGGTGAAATCGAGGTTTTCAATCTGAAACGTGTTCCCCAGATCGGTCAGGATCTGACGATTAAGATGACGAGTAATGACCAGATATCGCCGCACATCACTATGCACCTGTAAGCGGCCAACCATCGGGCGGATAAGCCCAATCCCGACGAATGCAACCCCCTGTCGCGTACGGGTGATCCCGGCATAGATATTTTTCTCGGACCGCAGTGCATCGGCATGATCGCGGATGAGCGCTTTCAGACCGTAACCAAAAAAATCGAGGCTAGTCTCGTGAAAGGCTTTACTCTGGTACGAGCCCCATACCACATTAAAATGCTCGTCCAGTACAAAGGTTCCGTCATACAGGTTATTGATTTTAAAACCCGCGCCCCAGGTGTTATACAGCCACTCGGTATTCAATTTGGGGGGATAGACTTCGCGAACGGCGTCATCCCAGACGGCATTATCGATCACCAGCGACCAGACCCGGTTTACCGAAGTCTGAATGGCTCCCTGAACAGAAAGCGCAGAGCGTTGTTCATCAATTTCGTTGGTTTGACTGCTGATCAGATGAAGGGAAAGGTAAAGCAGTGCGATGACGGAAATGATTAAGCCAATTCCCGCCATAAATATCATGACAAACAGGGTTTTTGCGGTTGGAATATTGCGCCAGCTTAATGGGTTATACATTCGCCACTCCTGTAAGCACGTCTTTATAAGCGTAATACAGGTCGCGAATTTCGCTGCCCGTAAATACA
Source organism: Lelliottia sp. CFBP8978 (assembly GCF_034046055.2). Lineage (NCBI taxonomy): Bacteria > Pseudomonadati > Pseudomonadota > Gammaproteobacteria > Enterobacterales > Enterobacteriaceae > Lelliottia > Lelliottia sp. CFBP8978. The sequence goes on from NZ_CM188253.1 coordinate 2,293,801, forward strand.
GGCAGCGTTCACATCAGGCCAGTTTTATCATCACCATCCCCGCCAGCAGCAGCAGCAGGCCTACCCATCCTTTACGATTCAGGCGTTGACCAAACAGTATCCAACCCGCCGCCAGCGTGGCTGCGATACCGAAACCGCCCCACAGCGCGTAAGCCACGGAAAGATCGATTCCCTTCACCGCCTGCGACAGGGCGCTGAACGCCCCGAGCACCGCAGCGATAGACATCAGCCCGTAAAATTTACGGCGGAAGCCATCAGAAAATTTCAGAAAAACGTTGGCGAGGATTTCCAGCACAATCGCTAACGCCAGCCAGGCCGCATGAACCCATTCAAACTGTTGCATGAGTCTGCTCCTTCTGCTGTTTTGCCGGTTTTCGGGTGCCTGATTTAATCAGCACAATCCCTGCGACCAGCGTGGTCAGTCCGGCAATTTTCATCGTTGACAGGGTTTCATCAAATAACATCACGCTGAACAGCGTGATCAACAGAATACCGATCCCCTCCCACAACGCATACGCCACACCGAGCGCGATTTTTTTTACCGCGAACGACAGGAAAATATACGAAAGGGAAATCATTACCAGCATTAAAATAAATCCGGTATTGCCATCACTAATACTGGCCCATTTCATAGAAAGGGTTCCAGTAATTTCAGCCAGGATGGCCAGGGCTAATAGTATCCAGTAAAACATGGTGCTTCTCCTGCTTGAGAATATTATCCATCGCAGCTTGTCGAAAACGACAAACCGAAAAATATGAAATAAATGACAGTGCTAGACGCGTAGCGTTAGCTCAGGCAGAAGACGGGACTATAGCGCGTTGCGCCAGTGTTGCTCACCGGATAGCAGGCAGAGGGAGGTTGAAAAGACAGCGGTGTTATTTGAAAAGTACGTCCTGAACAGATTGTCCATAATATTACAATTATCCGCGGTATTGCTTCTCGTCATTGCGGATGAAAATTGTCCTCAGTAGTTAAACACGCCTGATTTGTACCATAAGCCAGGAATTAACTCAAAAGATTTTCACTTCTTTACCCACCCTGTTTGATTTCCGTTAGTAGATTAAATGCGCTTTCCCGTTATTATAAATAAAAAGGATTCACCCAGGAACTCACATGGCGAAACCCATCATTACTCTGAACGGATTAAAAATTGTCATCATGCTTGGAATGCTGGTGATGATACTTGCGGGGATCCGTTTTGCCGCTGATATCATTGTGCCCTTTATTCTGGCGCTTTTTATCGCGGTGATCCTTAATCCGTTAGTGCAACGGATGGTACGCCTGCGGGTGCCGCGCGTGCTGGCGATCTCACTCCTTATCACCGTGATCATCCTGGCGATGGTGCTGCTGATTGCCTATCTGGGGACATCGCTGAATGAGTTGGCGCGCACCCTGCCGCAATACCGCTCCTCGCTGGTCGTTCCTTTACAGCATATCGAACCGTGGTTACAGCGCGCCGGGATTGAAGTCTCGGTTGAAGAGCTGCTGAAATACATCGACCCCAATGCGGCCATGACGGTGGTGACCGCACTTCTGAGCCAGCTCTCCAGTGCGATGACCTCTATTTTCCTGCTCCTGCTGACCGTGGTGTTTATGCTAATCGAAGTGCCGCAACTGCCCGTTAAACTGCAGCAGATGATGTCCCGCCCCGATGAAGGGATGAACGCGATCCAACGGGCGCTGGACAGCGTGTCGCGCTATCTGGTGCTGAAAACCGCTATTAGCCTCGTCACGGGGCTGGTGGCCTGGGCCATGCTCGCCGCGCTGGATGTCCGTTTTGCTTTTGTCTGGGGGTTGTTGGCGTTTGCCCTCAACTATATTCCCAACATTGGATCCGTGCTGGCGGCGATCCCCCCTATCGCCCAGGTGCTGGTATTTAGCGGGCTCTACGATGCGCTGATTGTTCTGGCGGGATATCTGGTGATTAACCTGGTCTTTGGCAATATCCTCGAACCCCGCATGATGGGGCGCGGACTCGGGCTTTCGACGCTGGTGGTCTTTTTATCCTTGATCTTCTGGGGATGGCTGCTCGGGCCGGTGGGCATGTTACTCTCCGTCCCGCTCACCATTATTGTGAAGATCGGTCTGGAACAGACGGCTGGCGGACAGAGTATCGCCGTACTGCTCAGTGATATGAGTCACAGGTAACGGGGCATCATCGTCAGCATAGGTTTGCTCGTGCGGCCCGCTTGTCGATAGTACGCCAGGGCGGCTCGCCACTCAGAAAACGCAAAAAGCGTCACGTCGCCATACTGGCTGGCCTGCAATTTCGGCCATATTGCGTGAAATTCCCGCTGCCAGGCCGCCGCACTAAGCACATCCAGGGTATTGCGAATATGAAACCAGCGCACCTGCGGCTGTTGTCTGAACGGTTTTCCCGACAGCAGACCGTAGCACACAAACAGTCCGCTTTCGGGCAACGCGCCGAGAATCGTCTCTGCCAGACCGCCGCCCGTGGCGTCATAGACAATATCCGTCTGTGCTGCGATCTGCGCAATCTTTGCGGTGTTCTCCTGCGAAACCGGCGTAATACCCATCGCGGCCAGTTTGTCCGCATGCACCGACGAACGGTGAATACCATACACCTCGACAGCGCCCGCGCTACGCGCCCACTGTCCCAGCAACACGGCGCAGTCCGAACCGGCTGCGGTCAGCAAAACCCGCTTGCCCCGGGGAGGATAGAGCGCGATCAACATTTGCGCCGCCAGCGGGTTAATGTACGCGCGGCCCGCGAGCACAGAATCGATCCCATCCGGCACGGGGATCGCCAGTTCCGCCGGGCAATCCACCACCTGTTGCCAGGTGCCCTGCCCGCGCAGCGGCAACACGCGCTTGCCCCGTAGAGACAACGGCCCCTCAATTACCACCCCGACGCCTTCATATCCGGCGACAGCAGGCAATGGGGTTCTGTGACGGTAAGCGCCCGTGACGGGAATAAGATCCGACGCATTGATCGGTGAACAGATCATCTGCACCCGTAGCATGTCGGGACGTAACGGGCCAGATGCCGATATCTCCGGCTGAAGGACGGATTCTGGCTCGCCAAAGCGGCGATAGCCTAAAGCCAAATGGTTCATTTGCAGATGCCTGATAGCGTTAAAATCACACGATTTTACCGCCTCGTTCGCTGGACGGAAATGTTTACTGGGCTTGCGGTGCTGCTGATGACTGGCGCCTGGCGGGTAGCCCGACGCCAGTTTTAGGATTACAGGATCTCGCCGCCTTTGGTCAGATGCTCGTGGCGCGCATCGGCTTCTTCTTTATGCTGTTTGCCGTGATGGGCAATGGTGTTTCTCAGCCGCTGCTGCTGGGTGTAGCGATCTTCACGGCTCAATTGCGCGTCTTCGCTTAGTTCAATCAGCAGTTCATTCATGTGGGTAATAACACTTTCTGCGACTGCGGCGTCAACGCGCGCCGTAACCTCATCTAAATGTGACATTGTCACTCCTTAATGATACCCCCTCTCGATTCGGGAGAGGGCCGTAGTGAGGGGCGCAGACGGCAAAACGCGCCCCTCAGTCGGGATTAATTCAGCTTCGCTTTCGAGAAATCGCTGCCCATCAGGCTGACGCTGTAACCCGTCACGTTGCTGCGTGTGGCATAGAACGTTTTCCCGTTGGCCAGCGCAATCCATGGCGCCTGCTGATAGAAAATCTCCTGCGCCTGGCTGTACAGGGCCGCACGCTGCGCGGGATCGCTGGTCAGCTTCGCTTTTTGCACCAGCTCATTATATCCCTTGTCACACCAGCGCGCAGCGTTGGAGCCGGTCTTGATGCTGTTGCAGCCCAGCAGCACATCGGCAAAGTTGTCCGGATCGCCGTTGTCCGACATCCAGCCAAACAGCGCCGAGTCATGCTCACCTTTACGCATTCCGGACAGATACTCGCCCCACTCGTATGAGACAATTTTCGCTTTCACGCCCACCTTCGCCCAGTCGCTCTGGATCATCTCCGCGATGCGTTTGGAGTTCGGGTTATACGGACGTTGAACCGGCATCGACCACAGCGTCACTTCTGCCCCCTTCTCAAGCCCCGCCTGTTTCAGCAGCGCTTTCGCTTTTTCCGGATCGTAGCTGTAGTCTTTCAAATCTTTGTTAAAACCGAGCATATTGGGCGGGATCGGTGATTTAGCCACCGTGCCGGAGCCCATAAAGACGGCATTCACAATGGCGTTTTTATCCGTCGCATAGTTCAGCGCCTGGCGTACGAGTACGTTATCAAACGGTTTTTTCTCGGTATTAAACGCCAGATAGCCGACGTTCAGCGCATCTACGGAGTGCAGCGTCAGATCTTTGTTCTTTTTAATCACCTCAAATTGCACCGGCGACGGCGCAGGAATAACCTGGCACTCGTTGGTCTGAAGTTTTGCCAGACGGGTTTCGACATTTGGGGTGATAGAGAAAATCAGATGCTTTGTTGGCACGTCGCCGTCCCAGTAATTCGGGTTAGCAATGTAGCGGATCAGCGAATCGACCTTGTACTGTTGCAGCACATATGGCCCCGTACCAATTGGCCAGGTATCGACATTTTCCGGCGTGCCTTTTTTCAGCATCACATCGGCGTATTCCGCTGACAGAATAGACGCGAAATCCATTCCCCAGTCGGCAAGGAATGCGGCGTTCGGCTCGCTCAACACAAACTGCACATGGTAATCATCGACTTTTTTAACGTCCTGGATCAGTTTATCCAGGCCAACATCGTTGAAATATTCATAGTTGCCCTGCGACACGTTGTGGTACGGGTGCTTAGGGTCTTTCTGACGCATGACGGAGAAAATAACGTCATCTGCGTTAAAATCGCGCGTCGGCTTAAAGAATTTATTGCTGTTAAACTTCACGCCTTTACGCAGCGCAAACGTATAGGTTTTCCCATCCGGCGAAATAGTCCACGATTCCGCCAGCGACGGAACGGGCGTATTTTTGACCGGATCAAAATTGATCAGACGATTATAAAGCACCTGCGAACTGGCCACGAAAGACGGGCCTGAGCTGGCGATTTGCGGGTTGAATGATTCTGGCGAAGCTTCAGAGCAATAGATAAGGGTGTCATTATTTGCCGCCCACGCAGCGCTTGCCGGTAAGAGTGTGCTCAGCGCTAACGCGAGCAACGTTTTCCCTGTAGACATGGTTATAAGCCTTTTCGTTTTATTATATTGAAGGGTAATAACAGCACAGCGCCGTAAAAGTGGCAAATAACGAAACACTATCAGGTTATTCTAAAGCAGATGATATCGCTGGTTTTACAGCCAGCGCCCACGCATTGATTTGCCTTAAGTCCCATTAATCGTCAAGCACTCCCGTTGCTTTCTATGCGCCAAGAAATCGCCGCTTTTGCCGTCTCTTCGCCCGTTTGCTTGCGTTTCGCTTTGGTTAAAGTAGAGGGGTGAAGAAGTCTACAGGACCCCATCGTGGCAAAAACACTTTTACGCAGCGGCAATCTGGATGATTTTCAGGCCGTTGGCGGCGGCGGACAGGCCGTATTTGAATCAGCACTGCAAATTCGCGAAGCGCTGCGTCTGCGCAAACAGCAGGCCATTGTCGACAGTCTCGCGATCCCTCAGGTGAATGATGGCGGCGACCGCGTGGACTGGTATTCGCCGCTGGAAGGTGACGTAACCAGCTGGAAAGCCGCAGATGAAGACGCGCGCTTTCGCGCCCTGCGCTATCTGGAAAATACCCTTGCCAGCGTCGATTCGCTCAGTAAAAAGAGCCTTCAGTCGCCGAAAACCGCCCAACAGCTGTTTGGCTCCCTGCTCTCAAAAGCATTCCAGTTCCCGGGTGAAAATTTCCTCTTTCTGGTCGATGGCAAACCGGTTATCACCTTCTGGGGTTTTGTAAACCTCAATGAAAACGCGCGCGAAGATGTTCTGGATTGCCTGCGCGAATCGCTGAAGCCTGAGCCCATGCCCGCTGCTGTCGAAGAGGTCGAGCCGGAACCGGCCCCACCCCTTATCTTTGAGCAAGCAGATGCGCCGCTCATCGCCCCACCGCCGGTGGTGCGCATCACTGAAGACGATCTTTATCAAGCCGAGCCCGCACCTGCGCCAGCGGCCGTAAATGACGAACCAGTCCCGGCACCGCCGCCGGAGCCGGTCGTTGTCAGCAAAAAACGCCGCGTTCCGCTTTGGTCTCTGCCCGTTGCGGCAATCATCGTCGCCGCGGTCGCCGCGCCGCTGTTATGGCCGAAAGCGGCCCCTTCTGCACAGCCGGAGCCCGCTCCTGCACCCGCACCGGTCGCGATTGCCCCCCAGCCGGTGAAACCGGCGGTAGAAATGGCGATGAACCTGCCGCTGCATCAGGCCGAGATCCTGCCAGTTAAAGCGAAAGAGCCAGATCCGGCCCCCGTCGCGGAAGCGGTCGTCATTACCGCGATCCCGAAAGATGCGATGGTGATGGATGCGATCCAGGTTAAAACCGGTTCGACCAAATTCCTCAATGGCACCTGGCGCGCGCTGCTGGACGTGAAAGACCCGATTACCGGCAAACCACCGTCACTGCGCTATCAAATTCAAAATAATAAAGGCACCGCCAGAGTGGTTCACGGTGACAACATCGTCTGTCGGAGCGAGATTTTCTCCGGTCTGCACAGCAACGGCGAACTGATGATCAAAAGCCGTGGCAACGCCCGCTGCACCGATGGCTCGCGCTATCCGATGCCGGAGATCGCCTGTAAAGCCGGGACTAACGACGTGGCGGAATGTACCGCCCGTTATGATGCCAAAACCGTCGTTCCGCTGACGTTCAAGAAAGCAGGTGCCTGATCCTATGCTGGTAAATCTTTGCGACTACAAACAAAGCGTCACGCTGATTGCGAACAGCGGAGTGCAATTTCTTGATTTCGGCCTGATGCCACAGGATACGGCCAGCAACGGTCGCTTCGTGCGTAAAACGGCCAATGGGCCTTTGCTGCGTCTGAATTACGATCTGGTTAACGGTCGTTATACCCTGCCCGCCTCTGGCGGCGGTCAGCCGGAAGTGGTGAAGCCTGAAAGCACGATCCCGCTGCATCAGTCTCTGACCACACTCGATGGCGTCTGGCTTCCGGTTCCTTTTTTACGCTTTAACCCGCCGCGCACCTTTGTCGATGGCCCGGACAACTGGGCGCGCGTCCAGGTACGGAAGCTTGCATCCCCTGACAGCGCCGGAAACACGCATCGCGTGACGTTTGCGCTCGACAGCCAGATTGCCGACCATGCCACTCCGGGACTGTCTCCGGTTGAAAACGATATTCTGAACGGCACGCGCTTTGCGCTGGCCTGGCGCGATGAGGAAGTGCTGAATTTCCTCGACCAAACCTGGATTGATGGCTGGTTGCGCGAGGCCTTTACCGGCTACGCGACCGCCGTCGAAAACCGTCCGGACCGCGAGCTGCAACAGGCGATGCGCGGTTTTGAATACCAGGCGCACTGGCTGAACCTGATGTCGATGCTGGGTGAACAAATCACCGTTCCTGAAGTGAAATTTGTAACCCATACGTTGAGCACGCCAGCCATTCCGGTTGATCTGATCCTCGACGTGGGCAACACCCATACCTGCGGTGTGATCATTGAAGATCATGGCGACGCCAATGATGGCCTGCGCCAGACCGCAGAGTTACAGGTGCGCTCCCTGAGCGAACCGCAGTTTCTGAATGAGCCGCTGTTTACCAGCCGCCTTGAATTTTCTGAAGCCCGCTTTGGCAAACAGCATTTTTCCGTCGAAAGTGGCCGTGAAGATGCGTTCGTCTGGCCTTCTATCGTCCGCGTCGGCGATGAGGCACGCAAACTGGCGATGCAGCGTCTGGGTACGGAAGGCAACAGCGGGATCTCCAGCCCGCGCCGCTATCTGTGGGATGAAACGCCGGTGGTGCAGGACTGGCGTTTTAGCCAGATGAACGCCAAAACCCAGCGCGAACCGCTGGCGACGGCTTTCCCGCTGATGAATTTAATGAACGATGACGGCCAGCCGCTGTTTACGCTGCCGCAGGACGAGCGTTTGCCGGTCTTCTCGCCGCAATACAGCCGCAGCACGCTGATGACCCATATGCTGTGCGAGCTGCTCGCCCAGGCTCTGGGGCAGATTAACAGCGTCGCCACGCGTCTTCGTTTAGGCTTCCCGGCATCCCCGCGGCAGCTGCGTACCTTGATCCTGACGCTGCCCTCCGCGATGCCAAAACAGGAGCGAGAGATCTTCCGCCGCCGGATGTTTGAAGCCATCGCGATTGTCTGGAAAGCGATGGGCTGGCATCCTCAGGATGACGATTTTGCCAGCCGTAAGCAGCAGGATAAAAGCGTGATCCCGGTTCCTGAAATCCAGATGGAGTGGGATGAGGCCAGCTGCGGCCAGCTGGTGTGGCTGTATAACGAAGCTATTTCCCATTTCGGCGGCCAGACGGAAGCGTTTTTTGCCTCGCTGGCTCGCCCGGATCGCGAAGCCGAACCGGGTACGCCGCCCGGACGCTCGCTACGCGTGGCCTCCATAGATATTGGCGGCGGCACGACCGATATGGCGATCACCCACTATCAACTGGACGATGGCTCCGGTAATAACGTCAAAATTACGCCACAGCTATTGTTCCGCGAAGGCTTTAAAGTGGCGGGTGACGATACGTTGCTCGATGTGATTCAACGCTACGTGCTGCCTGCCTTGCAAACTCAGCTGCAAAAATCCGGCATCGCGGATGCCTCCCTGCTGATGGCGTCTCTGTTTGGCGATTCCGGTCGCATTGATACCCAGGCCGTTTTACGTCAGCAAACGGCCCTTCAGCTGTTTATGCCGATTGGTCATGCGATTCTTGCGGCATGGGAAAGTAGCGATATTGACGATCCGCTGGCGGGTTTACATGCCACCTTTGGCGATTTATTGCCCCAGCAGCCTACCCGCAATGTGATGAACTATCTGCAGCAGGCAATCGACCACGCGTTACCGACCGGTTCGGCTCCGTTTGATCTGTTTGCCGTGCCGCTGCACGTCGATTTCCAGGAGATGCAGGATGCGATGCTGGCGGGTCAGTTTACCCTCGCCGCACCGCTGCATGCGGTGTGCGAAGCTATTTCGCACTATGCCTGCGATATTTTGCTGATCACCGGCCGTCCGGGTTGCTTGCCTGGCGTACAGGCGCTGATTCGCCATTTACAGCCCGTACCGGTGAACCGCATTGTCTGGCTGGATAAGTACCGGGTGCATGAGTGGTATCCGTTCAGTCAGCAGGGCCGCATCGGTAATCCAAAATCGACGGCCGCCGTCGGCGCCATGCTTTGTAGCCTTGCGCTCGATCTGCGCCTGCCCCGCTTTAATTTCAAAGCGGCCGACATTGGCGCGTACTCAACCGTGCGCTATCTCGGCGTTCTGGATAATACGGTCAACACGCTGCGCGAAGAGAATGTCTGGTATCAGAATATCGATCTCGACAAACCTGGCGCAAAGCTGGACGCCCGGCTGCACTTCCCGCTTCGCGGAAATGTCACCCTCGGGTTCCGCCAGCTGGAGAACGCCCGCTGGCCTGCCACCCCGCTCTATACCCTGAGTATCAACTCTGCGGAACTGGCAAAATCTATCGCCGGGGATGGCGTGCTGAATGTGCGTTTACAGCTGCGCGGCGGCACAAAACACGAAGGCCCGGAGTCTTTTGAACTGAGCGATGCCTGGCTCCAGGACGGTACACCCGTTGCGCCTGATGCCCTGACGTTTAAACTGAATACTCTGGCAGACCGCCGCCACAGCGGAAGCCACTACTGGATCGACAGCGGGAGCGTATATCTGAAATGACAGCGATGACTGCCACCACTCAGGCCTTAATCGGGTGGATCAATGAAACGCGTCTGCACGCCCCCATGCTGGATAACGATGCCGATGCACTGCTGGCCCGACTGACCTCGGCGCAGGCGCGTGAAGGTGTGCTTGAGCGCGCCATCACCGCCAACAGCAGCATCGGCTTATATGGCCATTCACAGGCGGCCAAAGCGCACCTGCTGGTATCGCTGTGCGGCAGCGGAAATAACCGGCTAAACGTTTCGCCAGGCCAGCGTACCTTCGACTATTTTTCGCACATTAACCCTGGCCACGCTTTGACCAACATGGCGGTGCGTTTTACCCCGCATGCGCCGGACATTCAGGATGATGCCTTTCCCCTGCGCCTGAGTCTGGTCACCGAGGCAGAGCTGGTACAACTCTTTATTGCGCGCACCAGCCTACACTCGCCGATCCGTGCGGTGGAAAAATCCGTGATTGAAGCGCGCGTAGAAAAATGGCGCGCACTGCGTCAACCGCAGTGTGTTCCGGGGATCACAGCCCAGGAAGTGGCTGCGATCGCCCGTTTCTGGCGCAGTACCGTGCCTGGCTCCGAACAGCAGATGGACGATGCGCTGTGGCACCAGTTTGCTCAACTGATTCCGTCACTGGATCTCAGCACCCGTGCTAGTGTCTGGTCGCTGCTGTGGGGCGAACAACAGGAGCTCACGCAGCAGTGGCTGAAACTGGCTCACGTGCTGCATCAAACCAGCCATGCGCGCGAACTGGCCGCACCGCTGAGTCTGCTGGTGGATAACTTCGGCCTGCCGAGTGAAGGCTTCCTGACCCGCGGAGAGTTTACCTCGCCGGAAGCACAGGAGGCATTGCTGCATCCGCTGAATGACGGCGAGATGTTGAATGCCATTAGTATTCCCGTCGACGTGCTGGCGTTTTTAACCCGCGAGCTGATCCTGCCGGCTGAAAATGGCGTGCTGGATAATGTCGATATCATTGATATTCCGGCGCCTTCAGACACCGACCTGCCGCCGCTGGCTCAGGCGAAGTGCGTGTGGCTGCTGGAGCATTATCGTCAGCAGATGCAGCCCGATGTGTTGGTGATCTGCAACGCGACCGCGCATCATGAACAGACGGCAAAAACCGCCAGGACGCTGTTAAATTGGGTGAAAGAGACGCAAACCGGTGAAGACTCCGCTCTACCGGGGCTGGTGTGGGCGATAACCCCACACGATGCGCGATTCACCACTAAACAGAATCTGGACGAAGCGGTGCAACATCTGTTGGGCAAGCCGGGACAGCGCTGGGGAACATTGCAGGCTCTGGATACCCACAGCATGCAGCGCGTGGTCGAATGGCTGTCCCAGGCCACCCTTTCCACCCCACGCCAGACGCGGCTGCTTGCCCTGAAGGCCGCGCAGCAGCGCGAGATTCGTGCATTAATGCAGAGCTATCTGACGCCGATGACCGTTGAACCCGCAGCGCAGCGCACTCAGGCCGAGACCATGGTGCGCAGCCTGCAAAGCAGCGCCGCCCGTCACGGCGAACTGCTGGAAGGACTGCTACCGCCACTGAAAGCCTTTGAAACGTTGCTGGCGGTTCAGCAGCCTCGCGAAGAGCAGGTCAATGGCCTGTTCACTGACGTTATCGACCTTTTTGCCGATAACAGCAGCGAAGGCAGCGAAATCTTCCAGACAAAAGATAAAGCCCGTCTGGCGCACCGCGTCTGGGTCAACCATCTGCGTCAGTGGAGCCGTAACGAAGCAGCAGCCAACAGACTCGGACTGGATATGGCCCTGTTGCCACAAATTGCAGATGTACTGGTGATCAGCAGCTACCGGCTGGATCTGCCGCAGCAGTTACAGCGCATTGTTGAGGCAGACAAGAGCAGCGCAGCGCAGCTGCACGCGGCTATCGGCAACTTCATTGGCTGGCTGGGTTATGCCCAGACACCTGTCGTTGCTCGTCCGGCGAGTCGGGTGCGTAAAGGCCAGGCTATCTTCGTCACCTCCGTTGTCAGCAGCGCAACACCAAGATTGACCCGCCTGGGGGAGCAACCGGTACACGCTGCAACCGCCTATGTGTACGACTGGCTGGTCGCGCTCTACACGCGCGCGATTGAGAATATTGATTACCAGCATCCGCACGATATTCAGCCGACAGCGCGTCAGGCACTTCAGACGATATTGCGATAGCCCATCGGACAGCCCGTTTCAGCGCGGGCTGTCACCCTCCGGACACACAGGCCGACAGCGCCTGTGCCAGCGCAGAAGGATTTTCCCACGACATTGAGTGTCCGGCATCGGGGATGATCATCACCGTGACGCCCAGTTGCTGCATCTCTTCTGCTTCGGCATCCGGCAGGGAATGCTCACCGAAAAGCAGCGTAACGGGACAGCTCAGCGCCAGAAAATGTTCACTCCAGTCAGGTTGAATGCCTTCCACTAACGCGGTGGCGCCACGCCAGACGGCATGCGGTGCGTTACTTTGCAGGCAACCCGCCCAGGGTGATGTCTCGGCAGACAGCAACGCAGAAAAGCCGCGGGTAATAAATGAGTGTTCATCCTGCGCGGCAATGGCACGGCTGAACATCCCTCCTCCCGCATGAAAATTGGGTTCAGAGACGATTAGGCCAAGGATACGATTCTGTGTCAGTGCTGCGGTTTCGATGGCGATACTGCCCCCCATACTGTGACCGTACAGCCAGAATGCTTCGATGTGGAGATGATTCAGCAACTCAACCACAACTTGCGCCTGATCGCTGGTGCGATAGCGATAACATTCAGGTTTATCACTGTAACCGCTGCCGGGAAGGTCAATGAGAATGGCTCTGCGGGAGCCGAAACGGGGATCGCAGACTACACGGGGGTATTCATACGAAGAGGCGCAGCCTAATCCATGAATAAAGACGACGGGGTCGCCCTGGCCGGGAAGATCGTGCCAGCGCACAACGCAGCCAGCATGCTGCGAATAAAAACTGTTCATAAAGCACTCCTTTGACGATGCACTGTGTATTTATACAGTCACTCTCAACGGAATGCTAATTTGTCTTCAAAAACCTGAAGCGTGATTCAGAAAAGCGAGATCAGTAACGCAACGGGGAAGCTCATCGGCCAGGTTGACCCCACCAGAAATGCGCTTAAAAAGCGGATGCGTTTACGGTCTTTGGACAGGAACCACGTAATGAGCGCGCAGATCGCTGCCATCACGGCGTAAAAGACCAACATTTTTTGGTAAAGCGTCATTCTGTGCACCCGATCGATAAAATAACCGCGCGCAATATGCGCCATATGTTGATACAGATCAAGTTTTAATGTTACATATTAACCACTCATATATTATGGATAATAACAACTGAGTACTTTTCATTACATCCTCCGGATGCTTTGATGCCTGCCTGATCCTGAAAGCAGAAATTCTGACCCGCGCCCGCACATCGCCGTTCCGCAAGATTTTATCATCCAGCGCTCACTCGCTCATTTTGCTCTCTTTTTAAAGTTGCATTTAAAATGCACTTTATGCAAAATATTCCTGTCAGAAAGTGGTGTAATAAGGCATGACTTAAAGGGGAGAAGAGATGCTACGCATTCCACAGAGTTGCATTCATACCCGTTCCACTCCGTTCTGGAACAAAGACACCGCTCCGGCAGGCATTTTCCTGCGCCATCTGGATCAAGGGACAAGACCTGGCGTGTATCCTCGTCTTTCCGTGAGTCGTGGTGACGTTCGTTATCTGGGCTATGCCGACGAATTTGCTCTAACCCCTGACAGCGAACTGATTATACAGGCCGGGCATTTCAGCGTTTTCCCTCCCGAAAAATGGCACCGCATTGAGTTGATCGCCGACGATACCCTCTTCAACGTCGACTTCTTTGTTGAACCCGACGTTTTACGATCTCTTTAAGCTCTTAACGCTTATAAGGAACCCACCATGTTACGTATTCCTGAAAACTTTGTTCATACCCGCGCGACGCCATTCTGGAATAAAGATTCCGCACCAAAAGCCCTCTTCACGCATCACAACACGAAAGCAGGCGTATATGGCCGCCTGTCGGTGATGCAAGGCGCGGTGAAATACTTTGGCTTCCCGGATGCAGACGCCACCGAACCCGATCTCGAACGGGTGATCGAAGCGGGCTCTTTTGGCATCTCTCCCCCACAAAAATGGCACCGCATTGAGCTTCTGACCGAAGATACCTATTTCAATATTGATTTTTACGCCGATCCGCAGACTCAGCTTGAAGGTGCAGGCCTGGGGAAAGTGGTGAATATGCACAAGGGGTAACATGATGGGCAAAGCAACGTACACCGTCACCGTGACGAACAACAGCAATGGTGTGTCGGTGGATTACGAAACGGAGGCCCCGATGGAGCTGTTAATTCCCGACGTCGCGGCCGATGTGGTGAAAGATCTGGTCAATACCGTGCGTGCATATGATACGGAAAATGAGCACAACGTCTGCGGTTGGTAGTCGATATACCCGGCGGTCAGCAGGCCTGCCGGGTGTCCCTGCGAGGAAGATGCGTATGCGTCATTATTCTGATGGAAGAGAGAAATATTCCGTAGATTAATATCCTGCTGCTTTATTGGCGGCCTTTATGCGGTTATTTCTTGTGTCTTTTTCATGTTGATCGGCGGCCTGCATCATGCCACCTGCGGCATCGATCCAGTCGCTCGCAGTACATCCTGTTAGCATCAGGCTAAATACCACTCCATATATAGACTTCATTATTGCTCCATTGCTTCCTGCGCACTCAACCTTCCGTGCATTACTCAAATTATTTGATATAACAGACAATATTTTGACGAAATATTTGATATTTATCAAGACCATTTTTACAACAGGGATAAGACATGGTGATTTACCCCCCTGTCCGGGTAGGTATTCCCCTCGTGAAATCCCTGATATAACGGCTGAATGTTCCAGGAATGGTTTGTCTCGTCGGGATCTCATTTAGCTGAACCGTTGTTCAGATAATGCTGTCATGAAAGTGCATGCCATGGGTTAAGTACGCCGCGCTAAACGAGCAGGAAGCACTATGAATACCTTCAGCATTATCGCCATCCCCTTCTTTGCTGTTGCGGTTGTTATGCTCACGCTGGGCTTTACCCGCAAGAACCGCACCTTTTTCATCGTTGGGGGCGTGTTTATGGCTTCGACGGTGGTCAATACCGTGATTGGATTGTCTCTTTAAAACTGAGGGACAAAGACTGGATTGCGAAAACAACAAGCCCCGCCCATAGGCGAGGCTGTTCTGAGCTTTGGCCCGCTGCTCAGTGTTTTATCATTACATGTCTCACCACGGTGTAATCTTCCAGGCCGTACACCGACATATCTTTTCCGTATCCGGATAATTTCATTCCGCCGTGGGGCATTTCGCTGACCAGCATAAAATGGGTATTCACCCACGTGCAGCCGTATTGTAGTTGGGCGCTCATTCGATGGGCGCGGCCGACATCTTTTGTCCACACTGATGACGCCAGCCCGTACTGCGAATCGTTGGCCCACGCCAGCACCTGCTCCTCGTCGTCGAACTCCGTCATGCTGACCACCGGCCCGAATACTTCTCGCTGAACGATGGCATCTTCCTGTTTCGCCCCCGCCAGCAGCGTGGGCTGGAAGTAATACCCACCGCCATCCTGTTTATTGCCGCCGGTGACAACCTGAACGTGACCGAGCGCTTTGGCCTCATCTACGGCCTTCACTACGCGCGCCAGATGGGCAGCAGAACTGAGTGGGCCAAGTTCGGTTGATTCATCGTCCGGCGCACCGGATTTTAAGGTGGCAACCGCTGCGCCGAGTTTTTCGACCAGCGCAGGATAAATCCCTTTCTGAGCATAAATTCGACAGGCGGCGGTACAGTCCTGACCGGCATTATAGAAGCCGAACGTTCGAACTCCCTCCACCACAGCGTCGAGATCCGCATCATCAAACACAATCACCGGCGCTTTGCCGCCCAGTTCCATATGGGTGCGCTTTATCGACGCTGCCGTGTGGCCGATGATGTGTTCACCCGTGGCAATCGAGCCAGTCAGGGAAACCATGCGCACTTTTTCGTGTCCGGTCAGCGGATCGCCTACCGTCTTGCCCCGGCCAAAAAGCACGTTCAGAACGCCCGCCGGGAAGATATCTTTGGCCAGTTCGGCCAGTTTTAACGCCGTGAGCGGCGTGATTTCTGAAGGTTTAATCACCACGCAGTTACCGGCCGCCAGCGCTGGCGCCAGCTTCCATGCCGCCATCATCAGCGGATAGTTCCACGGCGCAATAGAGGCCACCACCCCAACCGGATCGCGGCGGATCATGGAGGTATGCCCCTCCAGATACTCTCCGGCAGCCAGCCCGTTCAGACAACGCGCCGCGCCGGCAAAGAAGCGGAAGACATCCACGACGGCCGGAATTTCATCGTTGATCACGCAGTGCAGCGGTTTACCGCAGTTTTGTGACTCAAGGCGGGCGAAGGTGTCGGCATGTTCTTCGATGGTATCGGCCAGTTTGAGCAGACACTCTGAGCGCGATTTAGGCGTCGCCTGCCCCCATGTCTTAAAAGCACGATCGGCCGCCGTCACGGCCGCCTCCACCTGGGCGACCGACGCCTCGGCGATCTCCAGCAGCACTTCGCCCGTCGCCGGGTTGTAGACCGGCTGTTTTTCACCTTCGCCAGCGACCAGTTCACCATTAATCAGCAGTAGATTTTGCATAGCATTGTCCTGTTGAAATCAACGTTATTTCCCGCTTTCGACCACGTTTTCGCCGTCGCGGGTTAGCCACCAGGCTCCCAGAATCGGAATCGTTGTCACCAGCATCACCAGCAGCGCGACCACGTTAGTGACCGGAACGTCGCGCGGACGGCCGAGTTGGTTGAGCAACCACAGCGGGAGCGTGCGTTCGTGCCCCGCCGTAAATGTCGTGACGATGATCTCATCGAACGACAGCGCAAAGGCCAGCATTCCGCCCGCCAACAGCGCGGAGCTGAGATTTGGCAGCACCACATAGCGGAAGGTTTGCCAGCCGTCTGCGCCTAAATCCATTGATGCCTCCACCAGACTCCACGAAGTACGCCTGAATCGGGCAATGACATTATTAAAGACCACCACTACGCAGAAGGTGGCATGTCCGGTCACAATGGTGAAAAATCCCGGCTCCAGATTGATGGTTTTAAACGCCGTCAACAGCGCCAGTCCGGTGATAATCCCCGGCAGGGCGATGGGCAGCAGCAGAAGTAATGACACTGCGTTTTTGCCGAAAAATTCACTGCGCCAGAGGGCCGCCGCTGCCAGCGTTCCCAGCACCAGCGCGATGGCTGTCGACAGCGCCGCAATTTGAAGTGACAACGTCACTGATTCGATGATATCGCCACGCGATGCTGCGACGCTAAACCACTTGAGGGTCAGCCCTTTTGGCGGAAAGCTGAACGCGGCATCTTCGGTATTAAACGCATAGATAGCGATGATCAGCAGCGGGAAATGGAGAAAGATCACGCCTCCCCAGGCAGCCACTTTCAGGAACAACGGTGCGCGCTCAGAGTGCATCGAATGCTCCCAGACGTTTCACGAACGCCAGATAGAGTGAGATCAGGACAATCGGTACTAAGGTGAACGCCGCCGCCATAGGCATATTGCCAATCGCCCCCTGCTGGGAGTAGACCATGTTACCGATGAAATACCCCGGCGGCCCCACCAGCTGCGGCACGATAAAATCACCCAGCGTCAGCGAAAAGGTAAAAATAGAGCCGGCGGCGATACCGGGAATGGCTAACGGCAGGACCACAAAGCGGAACGTCTGGCGCGGGCGAGCTCCCAGATCGGCAGAAGCCTGTAATAACGAGGCAGGTAAACGCTCAAGCGCCGCCTGTACCGGCAGGATCATGAAGGGCAGCCAGATGTAGACAAAAACCAGAAAACGCCCAAGCCCGGAGGTGGAGAGCGTACTGCCCCCAATCGCCGGAAGCGTCAGCACCGACATCAGCAGTGGTTCCAGCCCCATATAGCCGAGAAACCACTGTGCGACACCATCTTTTGCCAGCAGTAATGTCCATGCATAGACCTTAACGATATAGCTGGCCCACATCGGTAACATGACGGCGATATAGAAAAAGGCTTTCCATTTTCCGCTGGTGTAGCGCGCCATATACCACGCCATCGGAAAGGCCAGAATGGCGCTGGCAATCGTTACCGCAATCGCCATCAACAGGGTGCGCAGGATGATGTCGTAATTAGCCGGATTGAAAAGAGCCAGAATGTTGGCAAAAGTGAGATCCGGCGTCACCGACATGGTGAAATCGTCGAAGGTGTAAAACCCCTGCCAGAGTAAGGTGAGAAGCGATCCGAGGTAGACGATACCGAACCACATCAGCGGGCCGAGCAGCAGTAAAAACAGGCCGAGCGACGGTTTGCGCCAGAGCAGCGTCGTGATCCGGCTGACCGGGCCACGGGAGGACGGTGCAGGAGAAACGCTCACATCCATCTCACCTCTCCTCATACAGCGGCACCATCGCATCGCGGGACCACGAAGCCAGCACTTGCTGACCGGGTACGACGTCAGCCGGTAGATTCGCGCCGCTAAGATTGGCCTGGCTGACCAGCAGTTTTGCGCCATCATTCAGCCGCAGTTCAAAACGGGTTGCCGCCCCCTGATACTGCACCGCCTGTACGATCCCCTGCACCTGGACTTCGCCGCCCTCGTTCAGGCGAATATGTTCCGGGCGTAGCGAAAACATCCCTTCCATTCCGCACACCTGGCGCGTCACCGCCGCATCAAAGACGTTCGACGTCCCGACAAAGCTGGCGACAAACGGCGTGCGCGGGCGCATATACAGTTCACGCGGCGTATCGACCTGCTCAATTCGCCCGTTGTTGAAGACGGCCACGCGGTCAGACATCGACAGCGCTTCGCCCTGATCGTGGGTGACAAAAATAAAGGTAATGCCCAGTTCCTGCTGAAGCTTTTTCAGCTCGAACTGCATCTGTTCGCGCAGCTTCAGATCCAGCGCACCCAGCGGTTCATCAAGCAACAGCACGCGCGGCTCGTTCACCAGCGCGCGGGCAATGGCCACACGCTGGCGCTGCCCGCCAGAGAGCTGGGAGGGTTTCCGCTTTTGCGCAAACCCCAGCCCCACCTTTTCCAGCGCGTCCTGCGCCTGGATCTGGCGCTGCTTTTTGCCGATCCCTTTTACCATCAGCCCGTAAGCCACGTTGTCGATGATCGACATATGCGGGAACAGGGCGTAATCCTGGAACACGGTGTTCACATCGCGCTCCCACGGAGGCAGCTCGCTGGCCTCCCGACCAAAGATTTTTATCGCTCCGCCGCTGAGTTGCTCAAATCCGGCAATCAAACGCAGACAGGTGGTTTTGCCAGAGCCCGAAGGCCCCAGCATGGAGAAAAACTCACCGTCGCGAATACCGATGGTGACGCCATCCACGGCCCGCACATCACCGTACAAACGGGAGACGTCATTAAATTCTACTGCGTACGTCATGTTCTGCTCCCGGCCATTAACGGCCGCCCATGATGGCGATGTAATCCTGCGTCCAGCGGCTGTAAGGCACGAATTTTCCGCCTTCTGCAATCGGGGTTTTCCAGAACATGATTTTTTCGAAGTTGTTATAGCCGTTGGTTTCACAGCCTTTTTCACCCAGCAGCGTGCTGGCTTTACAGCCCTCCGCTACCACCGGCAGCGATCCAAACCACGCCGCCAGATCGCCCTGAACTTTTGGCGTAAGCGACCAGTTCATCCATTTGTAGGCGCACATCGGGTGTTTGGCCTGGGCGTGCAGCATGGTGGTGTCAGCCCAGCCGGTCACCCCCTCTTTCGGGAAGACGGTGGCGACCGGCTGGTTTTCGCCTTTCAGGGCATTGGCCTGGTACGGCCATGCGCTGGACGCCACCACGCCTTCATTCTTGAAGTCGCTCATCTGAACGGTGGTGTCGTGCCAGTAACGGTGAATAAGCGCATGCTGGGCGCGCAGCACTTTCAGTACGGCCGAGTATTGTTCTTCGGTGAGCTGGTACGGATCGGTAATTCCCAGCTGCGGCTGAGTGGCTTTGACAAACAGTGCTGCGTCGGCAATGTAAATTGGTCCATCGTAGGCCTGCACGCGCCCCTTATTGGATTTGCCATCCGGCAGATTCTGCTCTTTGAAGACGACCGCCCAGCTGTCCGGTGGTGTCGGGAAGGTTTTCGTGTTGTACATCAGCAGATTTGGCCCCCACTGGTAAGGGGTGCCGTAGACTTTTCCGTCTACGTTAAACCATTCGCCTTTGACGATGCGTGAATCGACGGTTTTCCAGTTGGGAATCAGATCCGGATTAATGGGCTGTACGCGTTTGCCCATAATCAGACGCAGCGAAGCGTCTCCCGAGGCGGTGACCAGATCGTAGCCCCCTTTGGCCATCAGACTGACCATCTCATCGGATGTTGCGGCTGTTTTGACATTGACCGCGCAACCGGTCTCTTTTTCGAACTGCGTGACCCAGTCATAGTTTTTATCCGTCTGGCCGCGCTCGATGTATCCCGGCCAGGCGATAATATCCAGTCGTCCCTCGCCTTTGCCGATCTCTTTCGGCGGCTCTGCGGCTTGCGCTGTCATGATAGTCATGCCGAGCGCGCACAGGCTGCTGCGGGCAAATTTTTTGCTCATCGGGTTTACTCCTGTCGCAATGAAATTTGGCGGCAGCCATGCCGTAAAAATATCTCCCTTACTAAACGTAGACCGCGTAAATGCGCCGCACCCTGCGGCCCGGGGAAATTTCATCAGGTTGTGACCGAGGGCGCATTCCCTGTTAACTGGATTATAGACAAGGAGTTAGCGGCGGCGAGCGGTATGCGGATTTCCTATGACCGACGCCAGCGAATAAACCCGGCGCCGGCCACAGGATAAGAATTGTTTATTTAAACGGGGAAAGTTGCTACGCGAAAAATAAGGCATCTGGCCTATTTCAACATTGCTCTAATTAATTTAGCCAACTGTATAACGGCCTGTTCTTCACGTTCTCCCCACGCCCATGAGGTATTAAAACGAAAGAACGGCGTCCAGGCATCGGAAGTTGAGAACATTTTCCCGGGCGCAATACTGATATGGTGCGCCAGCGCTTGTTCGCTCAACTGACCCGCATCGAGCGGCGCAGGCAGTTCCAGCCACAAAAAGTAGCCGCTGTCGTTGTGGTGGATTTTGACTTCAGCGGGCAGATGGCGCATTAACGATTGCCACGCCAGTTGTTTACGCTCTGCCAGCGTGCGGCGCAGGCGGCGAAGATGGGCGTCGTAACGTTTGGTGGCGAGATAGTCCACCAGCGCCAGCTGCATCGGTGAGCTGGTAGAAAGCGTGCTCATCAGCTGTAACTGTTGAATGCGCCTCGCATGTTTTCCTGCGGCAACCCAGCCGATGCGAAATCCGGCGACCAGACATTTCGAGAAGGATGAGCAGTGCAATGTCATATCCTGGCGGTCCCAGGCTTTTGCGGGCAGCGGTTTTTCGCGCCCATAATAGAGCTCGCTGTAGACGTCATCTTCGATCAAGGTGACGTTGTGCCGGGTCAGCAATGCGACAAGCCGGGCTTTTTTCTCGGCGCTGAGGGTAAAACCTAAAGGATTTTGGCTGTTAGTCATCAGCCAGCAGGCTTTGACCGGGTAGTCATTTAAAGCCTGTTCCAGGGCGTTAAAGTCAATCCCTTCGCGCACATCCGTGGCGATTGAGAGTGCTTTGAGCTTGAGCCTTTCCAGCGCCTGCAGTGCGCCATAAAAACAGGGATTTTCGACAATCACCCAGTCGCCGGGTTCGGTAATGGCCTGCAGGCTGAGATTGAGTGCTTCAAGCGCACCGGCGGTAATGACAATCTCTTCCGGCGAAATATTCATGCCCTGCTGCGCATAACGACGGGCGATGGCATGACGAAGATCGTCATTTCCCGGCGGCAGGTTTTCAATCACGCTCATCGCCGTTGCGGTTTTACTGACATTCGCCAGCGATCGGTTGAGCTGCTGCAAAGGGAAAAGACGCGGATCGGGAAATGCGGAAGCAAAGGGCAGAACGGAGGGATCGCGACTGGCCTGAAGCACGTCGAAAATGTAGGTATTGATATCGACGACTTCATCACTCATCACCTGCGCGGGAGGCGCAGGCTGCTGCTTAACCGGACGGGGTGCAACATAATAGCCTGACTGTGGGCGAGCAACGATTCGCCCCTGGCTTTCCAGCGTTTGATAGGCATGACCGACGGTCATAAAACTCATGCCGCTGCTGGCGACTTGCTCACGCAACGACGGTAGCTTATCTCCCGGCAACCACACGCCAAGTTCAATTTGCGAAATGATTTGCTGCGCCAGGCGCTGGTATTTTTTCATCGTTCTCTCCTTGCTTCACACCATAGTATATCAGCAGGAGAAAAATGGCAGTTTTAATGAACTGTTATGGTTGTACCGTTATGCCGGACGATGATCGAACTGAGCCTGTTCCGCAGAATGGGACGCAGCGAGATGATCAAAAGTCATCATGGACGATTTGCAGAAAATGCATTTCGCACCGTGTGGATTTTTTTCGGACACATCAAAAACAGAAGTGCGGTATTGCGAGCCATGACAGCACGGGCAACGAAAATGGATATAAGAAATCATGGGGTGTCTCCTAATGTGACAACATAAATTGCTAATGGGCCTTTCAGGCTATAGAGGTCTGAGACAAAACTAATCAGAGGTGTAAAGAAAAGACCCAAGAGAGGCTGCGGAGAGGCACAACGTGATGAGAAATGCTTTAAGTAACGACGTCAGATATTTTTTGGATTCAAACCGATGAATCATTAACGCACGTCTGACGCAACAACGCAACCCCTTTAATAAACAAAAGTCATAAAAGATTCTTTTTTATAATGTGAACTTTTAAGCGTGTTTTCAGTCGGTTCGCGCATCTGTGGCCTATATCAGATTCAGAAAGCTCCAATCTTCAGAAAACTGTTATACATAAATTTCACTTTACTGCTTCTGATAGTTAAATTTTGCCGCCTGTACCATAACAGCACACCGATTGACATTGAGGCTGTGCATGTTTGGTTTAGATGCGTTTCATCTTGCGAGGATACAATTTGCGTTTACCGTATCCTTTCACATCATTTTTCCGGCGATTACCATTGGTCTCGCCAGTTATCTGGCGGTGCTGGAAGGGCTATGGCTGAAGAGTAAAAATCCGGTCTGGCGCTCGCTGTACCATTTTTGGTCGAAAATCTTCGCCGTTAACTTTGGCATGGGCGTGGTCTCAGGGCTGGTTATGGCTTACCAGTTCGGCACTAACTGGAGCGGATTTTCGCAATTTGCCGGCAGTATTACCGGCCCCCTGCTCACCTACGAAGTCCTCACCGCCTTCTTCCTCGAAGCCGGATTCCTTGGCGTCATGCTCTTTGGCTGGAATAAAGTGGGGCCGGGGCTGCACTTCTTTTCCACCTGCATGGTAGCGCTGGGAACGATTATCTCTACCTTCTGGATCCTGGCCTCTAACAGCTGGATGCAGACGCCTCAGGGCTATGAGATCGTTAACGGCGTCGTCGTGCCGGTGGACTGGTTTGCCGTGGTGTTTAACCCCTCTTTCCCCTACCGCCTGTTCCATATGTCCATTGCGGCATTCCTGAGCAGCGCCCTGTTCGTTGGCGCATCAGCGGCCTGGCATCTTCTGCGCGGTAACAATACCCCCGCTATCCGTCACATGTTTTCGATGGCGCTGTGGATGACGCTGATTGTTGCGCCAATTCAGGCGATGGTCGGTGATATGCACGGCCTGAATACCTTAAAACACCAGCCCGCCAAAATCGCCGCGATAGAGGGACACTGGGAAAACCCACCCGGAGAGCCTACACCGCTACTGCTGTTTGGCTGGCCGGATATGGAACAAGAGCGCACGCGGTTTGGCCTGGAGATCCCGGCAATGGGTAGCCTGATTCTGACGCACAGTCTGGACAAGCAGGTTCCGGCGCTTAAGGAGTTTGCGAAAGAGGATCGTCCTAACTCCACTATCGTCTTCTGGTCATTCCGCATCATGGCTGGACTGGGCATGCTGATGCTGCTGTTAGGCGTGGTTGCCCTGTGGCTGCGCTACAAACAGCGGGTCTATACCTCGCGTCCTTTCCTGTGGTTTGCCCTGCTGATGGGCCCCTCCGGCTTGATTGCCATTCTTGCCGGTTGGGTGACCACCGAAGTCGGACGGCAGCCGTGGGTGGTCTATGGACTGCAGCGAACCTCGGAGGCGGTTTCTGCCCACGGGGATCTGCATATGAGCGTCAGTTTGCTGGCGTTTATTGTGGTCTACACCTCGGTGTTTGGCGTTGGTTACAGCTATATGGTGCGTCTTATCAAAAAGGGGCCACAGGAACACGAATCCTTTGCCACTGAACATGATGGCCGCCCTGCTCGCCCGCTTTCTGCTGTCAGCAGTGAATTTGTCACTAAGGAGAAACCATAATGGGCATCGATCTTTCCATTATCTGGTTTGTGATTATCGTTTTCGCCACCCTGATGTATATCGTGATGGATGGCTTTGATTTAGGGATTGGGATCCTGTTCCCGACCACCCAAAACGCAGACGACCGCGACGTGATGGTCAACAGCGTCGCTCCGGTGTGGGACGGTAATGAAACCTGGCTGGTGCTTGGCGGCGCGGCGCTTTTCGGTGCCTTTCCCCTCGCTTATGCGGTCATTATTGACGCTTTAACCATACCGCTTACCCTGATGCTGATCGGCCTGATTTTCCGGGGCGTGGCCTTTGAGTTTCGATTTAAAGCCACCCCCGCCCACCGTCCGTTCTGGGATAAAGCCTTCATCGGCGGCTCAGTTCTGGCCACCTTCAGCCAGGGCGTGGTGGTTGGCGCTGTGATTAATGGATTTTCTGTCACCGGGCGTGCCTACAGCGGCGGACCGTTTGACTGGTTGACGCTCTTCAACCTCTTCTGCGGCGTGGGGTTAACGGTGGCTTATGCCCTGCTGGGCGCTACCTGGCTGGTGATGAAAAGCGAGGATCCCCTGCAGGCCAGAATGCGTCAGGTTTCAAAACAGCTGTTGCTGGCGTTGCTGGTGATTATCGCCGCGATCAGCCTCTGGACACCGCTGGCGCATCCGCCGATTGCCGAACGCTGGTTTACTCTGCCTAATCTTTACTTCCTGCTGCCGGTCCCGCTGCTGGTGGTGATCCTGAGCGCCTGGGCGTGGAAGCGACTTAACAACGCGGGCAGCCACAACGCCCCCTTTGTCCTGACGCTGGGACTGATCTTTCTGGGCTTCAGTGGGCTGGGGATCAGCATCTGGCCACATATTATTCCGCCGTCTATTACGCTATGGCAGGCCGCAGCACCGGCGCAAAGCCAGGGCTTTATGCTGGTGGGCGCCCTGCTGATTATCCCGATAATTCTGGTTTATACCTTCTGGAGTTATTACGTTTTCCGCGGAAAAGTACAACACGGCGAGGGGTATCACTGATGCAACAACCTGTCTGGAAACGCCTGATGTGGCTGGTCTTAATCTGGGGTGGCAGCGTGCTGGCGCTCGCCGCGGTCGGGATGTTCTTTCGCCTCCTGATGACTGCCGCAGGGTTTAAAGCGCATTAAATTTTTTCATCCTCGGGTGGCGTCCGTCCACCCGAATCCCACCGCGACTCTGCGCACTTTCAGATAAACACGCATGACAACCCACAGGATATCGTTAAAATAACCAGATAGATTCACCGTATTTATAATTTATTGATAGTTTGAGAAGAAAAATGAAAAAGCTCGTTGCGTTAGGTATGTTCTCCCTGTGTCTTACAGGTTGTGTTAATCCCGGTAAGGCATCGGTTCAGGCCGAGCAACTTGAAGGACATCGCTTCGTGCTGGAAAGCGTGAATGGTACCGCGGTCAAGCCCGGTGCAGTCCCGCCAGAAATGAGCTTTGGTGAGAAGTTGACCGTCTCGGGCGTGATGTGTAATCGCTTTAGCGGGCAGGCGAAATTATCGGAAGGCGAGCTGAAGGTCAAAGAGATGGCGATGACACGTAAGCTTTGTGCCGACCCGCAGCTGAATCAGCTGGACGCGACGATCGGCGAGATGCTGCGCAAAGGCGCACAGGTTGATCTGACTGAAAATCAGTTGACGCTCGCGACGGCTGAACAGACGTTAATGTTCAAGCGTGCGGAGTAATCAGTAAGCTCCGCAACTGCCCACGGCAAGCGACTGTTCGCTACAGCGTTTGCCATTGGGTAAGGCGCACATACCAACAGCTGAGCCATCAAGCTGACGGGCAACGGATAAAGACCCACCCACCATCGCACAACTGGCCTGCCCAGAACTGGACATTGCCGCCTTCATTCCCGGCATAACGTGTGCTGCCGTCGCCTGCTGTTCAGGCTCACTACTGCATGCAGACAACAACAACGCCGCACACCCAATCCAAAACGCTGAACGCATTCTCTCTTCCCCCTGTAAATGGCAAAACCTAAGCATAATAGGCATCACGCGCCGTGCCGTCGAGAGCGCAGCTGTATATTTATGCACCAGATAAACAAATCAGCACTCTTTTTTGCCTGAAGGCGGATCTGCGCGGACATTACGGGAATACAACCTTTTCTCAATGGATCCATTATTCAGGACTGAATCATCATATTGATAATCCACATAACTGGTTGATTTATTTTATATAAACGATGTCGATGATGGTTAATATCGCCTCACTCTCTTTTACAACCCCTCGCCGCTGACAGGCGTAGAACTGTTCCTTGTTTGGCTTTCAAAAAATAAGGAAATTAACATGTCATGGAATCCGCATGAAGCCGTTACATTTGCACGCCAGAACGCCCATGTACACAGTTCAGGTTATTGTGCACGCGCGGTAGCCGCAGCTATACGCGCCGGAGGAGTTAAAATTACCGGTGCCGACGCCATGTATTTCGGCCGCTCACTTGAGATGGCCGGATTCAGCCAGGTTTACGGTACTCTTATTGAGGGTGATGTTGCTGTTATTGATGCCTTGCCAGGTAAAAATCAGCATGGCCATGCCTGTATTTATGATGGCGCAGGCACCTGGTATTCAGATTTCATTCAGCGCAGCCTGTATCCAGGCCCGCGGTACAGGGAAGTACAACCAGCCGTTAAATATTACAGGCATTACTGATGAAAAAAATTATTCTACTTTTACTGATAGCCTCATCAGCACTGGCTAATACGGACGATCCGGCATTACAGGCAGTTAAGTTCAATAAGTGGTATGTCAGTCAAATCAGTGAAAATAAATTTCCCATTACTGACAGCCGCGAAATTGATCAGTACGTCACCGCATCGACAATGCAAAAGCTCCGTCGAACACAGGAGGCGGACTATGACGATGAACCGTTTTACGATGCCGATCTCTTTCTCAAAGCGCAGGATATTGGTGATGACTGGCCAGATCATGTTGCCTCCGTCTCTGTCGATACCGATCCCGTTTGCGTAAACGTCTATATCGCGTTTGGGAAAGATAAAAAACACACCGTTATTGACTGCATGGTAAAAGAAGATGGCATCTGGAAAGTGCAATCAGTGGCGGCTCGCGACTTCAACTGATGTTCAACGGACAACCCGCGCAAGCGGGTTTCTTTCCCCCCAACTCGCCTGACACCTTTCTAAGCCCCCCGTCTCCCGGAAATTGATTGATGGAGTAAATGAATCAAAATCAGGTGGATATCATTAACTGAAACCGAACGTCTCCAGCCCACCTGGATCAATTTGTGCACTCGAAAGCCTTATAACTTCAATGGAATAGCCCGCGCGTCCTATACTAAGAGGATAACTATCAGGACTTGTCGCCGTTTCACAGGTCCCTCTTTTTGCGCAATGTAAGGGTGTCACATGATCACTATTGACGGTAATGGCGCGGCCGCGTCCGTCGCGTTTCGCACCAGCGAAGTTATCGCCATCTACCCAATTACGCCGAGTTCCACGATGGCAGAACAGGCTGATGCCTGGGCGGGCAACGGATTAAAAAACGTCTGGGGCGATGTTCCCCGGGTCGTGGAGATGCAGTCTGAAGCCGGTGCGATAGGTGCCGTTCATGGCGCGCTGCAAACCGGGGCGCGCTCCACATCGTTCACCTCTTCCCAGGGATTGCTGCTGATGATCCCTACGCTGTATAAGCTCGCGGGACAGTTAACGCCTTTTGTGTTGCACGTTGCGGCCCGAACCGTCGCGACGCATGCATTGTCGATTTTTGGCGACCATTCTGACGTCATGGCCGTCCGCCAGACGGGCTGTGCGATGCTGTGTGCCAGTAATGTGCAGGAGGCTCAGGACTTTGCGCTAATCTCCCATATCGCGACCCTCAAAAGCCGCGTGCCCTTTATTCATTTCTTTGATGGTTTCCGGACTTCACACGAAATCAATAAAATCGTTCCGCTGGCCGATAGCACTATCCTGGATCTGATGCCGCAAGCGGAAATTGATGCCCATCGCGCACGCGCACTGAATCCGGAGCACCCGGTCATTCGCGGTACGTCAGCGAATCCCGACACCTATTTCCAGTCCCGCGAGGCGACGAACCCCTGGTATAACGCGGTCTACGACCATGTTGAGCAGGCGATGGCGGCATTCTCTACCGCGACCGGACGCGAATATAAGCCGTTTGAATACTACGGCCACCCGCAGGCTGAACGCGTGATTGTCCTGATGGGTTCCGCCATCGGTACCTGCGAAGAAGTGGTTGATGAACTGCTTTCCCGAGGTGAAAAAGTTGGCGTATTAAAGGTACGCCTGTATCGTCCTTTCTCTGCAAAACATCTGCTCTCCGTCCTTCCGGATAGCGTTCGCTCCGTGGCGGTTCTCGATCGTACCAAAGAGCCGGGCGCGCATGCAGAACCACTGTATCTGGATGTGATGACGGCGCTTGCCGAAGCCTTCAACTGCGGCGAGCGCGAAACGCTGCCGCGGGTGATTGGCGGGCGCTATGGCCTTTCATCGAAAGAGTTTGGTCCTGACTGTGTTCTGGCAGTATTCAGTGAACTGAGCCGCGCCAAACCTAAACCGCGCTTCACTGTCGGCATTTATGACGACGTGACTAACCTTTCACTGGCGCTGCCGGAGGAGGCTCTGCCTTCAAACGCGAAGCTGGAAGCCCTGTTTTATGGTCTGGGGAGCGACGGTAGCGTCTCGGCCACCAAGAACAACATCAAAATCATCGGCAACTCGACGCCGTGGTATGCGCAGGGTTATTTCGTATATGACTCTAAAAAAGCAGGCGGCCTGACGGTTTCGCATCTTCGCGTCAGCGAAACCCCTATCCGCTCGGCTTATCTGGTCTCGCAGGCCGATTTTGTCGGCTGCCACCAGCTGCAATTCATTGATAAATATCAGATGGTGGAGCGCCTGAAGCCAGGCGGGATTTTCCTGCTCAACACGCCATACAGCGCCGACGAAGTTTGGTCGCGTCTGCCGCAGGAAGTGCAGGCGGTGTTGAATCAGAAGCAAGCCCGGCTGTACACCGTCAATGCGGCCAAAATTGCCCGTGAGTGTGGTCTGGCCGCGCGCATTAACACCGTCATGCAAATGGCGTTCTTCCATTTGACTCAAATCCTGCCGGGCGATAGCGCGCTGGCAGAGCTGCAGGGCGCGATTGCCAAAAGCTACAGCAGCAAAGGCCAGGAACTGGTCGAACGTAACTGGCAGGCGCTGGCCCTGGCGCGCGAGTCTATCTCTGCGATCCCGCTTCAGCCTGTTGATGCCGCCAGCCCGAACCGTCCGCCGGTGGTGTCTGACGCCGCCCCAGATTTTGTCAAAACCGTTACCGCTGCAATGCTGGCGGGCCTTGGCGATGCGCTCCCCGTCTCCGCACTGCCGCCAGACGGCACCTGGCCGGTAGGGACGACGCGCTGGGAAAAACGCAACATCGCGGAAGAGATTCCAATCTGGAAAGAAGATCTGTGCACGCAGTGTAACCATTGCGTCGCCGCCTGCCCGCACTCTGCGATCCGCGCCAAAGTGGTTTCTCCGCAGGATATGGAAAACGCCCCTTCCAGCCTGCATTCGCTGGATGTGAAATCCCGCGATATGCGCGGTCAGAAGTATGTACTTCAGGTGGCTCCGGAAGATTGCACCGGATGCAACCTGTGCGTCGAAGTCTGCCCGGCAAAAGATCGTCAGAACCCGGAGATTAAAGCCATCAATATGATGTCTCGCCTGGAGCATGTGGAAGAGGAGAAAGTGAATTACGATTTCTTCCTCGATTTGCCTGAAATCGACCGCAGCAAGCTGGAACGTATTGATATCCGCACCTCGCAGCTGATTACACCGCTGTTCGAATACTCGGGCGCATGCTCCGGCTGCGGCGAAACCCCGTACATCAAACTGCTTACCCAGCTGTATGGCGATCGCATGCTCATCGCCAATGCCACCGGATGTTCCTCGATTTACGGCGGCAATCTGCCTTCCACACCGTATACCACCGACGAGAATGGTCGCGGTCCGGCGTGGGCGAACTCCCTGTTTGAAGATAACGCCGAGTTCGGACTGGGCTTCCGTTTGACCGTCGATCAACATCGCGCCCGTGTGATGCGTCTGCTTGGACAGTTTGCTGACAAGTTCCCGACAGCCCTGAACGAAGCGCTGCATAGCGATGCGACACCGGAAGTGCGCCGTGAACAGGTAGCCGAATTGCGACAGCATCTGCATGGCGTTGAAGGGGCTGAACAGCTGTTAACGGACGCCGATGCGCTGGTCGAAAAATCTGTCTGGCTGATTGGCGGTGATGGCTGGGCGTACGATATCGGCTTTGGCGGACTGGATCATGTTCTGAGTCTGACCGAAAACGTGAACATTCTGGTTCTCGATACCCAGTGTTATTCCAATACCGGCGGCCAGGCGTCAAAAGCAACCCCTCTGGGGGCGGTGACCAAATTTGGCGAACATGGCAAGCGTAAAGCGCGGAAAGATTTAGGCGTGAGCATGATGATGTACGGACATGTTTACGTCGCGCAGATTTCGCTGGGCGCGCAGCTTAACCAGACGGTCAAGGCCATTCAGGAAGCAGAAGCCTATCCCGGCCCTTCCCTGATCATCGCCTACAGCCCATGCGAAGAGCACGGCTACGATCTGGCGCTAAGCCACGATCAGATGCGTCAGCTCACCGCTACCGGCTTCTGGCCGCTGTATCGCTTCGATCCTCGTCGTGCTGATGAAGGTAAACTGCCGCTGACGCTGGATTCGCGCCCACCGTCAGATGCACTTGCCGAAACGCTGCTCCAGGAACAACGTTTCCGTCGCCTGAATGCTCAACAGCCTGAAGTGGCCGAGCAGTTGTGGAAAGACGCAGCCGCCGATCTGCAAAAACGCTACGACTTCCTGGCGCAGATGGCCGGAAAAGCGGAGAAATCGTCCAGCGAGTGATAAAAAAAAGCCCGGAGTATTCACTCCGGGCACATCCCTGTCAATTCTGAATGCTGTTTTAACCAACCTCACTCGTCATCTTCCTGGAAAAAGAATCTTAAAGGCATATAACGCGGCTAAGTCTACCGTTCTCTGCCGTTGATGAATAATTTTAAGTTTGTATCTATTGCTCAAATATATTCATGAAATATATGTGTATTTTCCAGGATCGCTATTCGCCTGTCGTGTATCAGCGACGACCTGTATCAGAATGAGGCAAACGTCCGCAGAACCGCCGTGATACGCGCCCAGTGGATGATAATAATTTCGACTTGCACGATCCGGCGGTCCTGATAGATGATAAATTTCCTGTTTTAAGCTGTAAGGGAGAAATCAGCATGGTCCATCATCCTGTAACCTCCATCGCCTATGACGAGCACAGCGCGACCCTGGAAATTCGTTTTCTCGATCGCAAAACGCTGCAATATCAGCGCGTGCCCGCCCGTATCTACAACGATTTTTTGCAGGTGGTTTCAAAGGGCCGCTTTTATGATGGCGTGGTCAAAGGAAAATTTAAGGAAATCCAGGTGCCCTGACGAGGCTGGTGTAGACTCGTTACGATTCTTCGGCCTTACGGAATGACAAGTAGCCGAACACTCCGCTTTTACCATCATTTGGATGATTGACGCCATCCATAACCTTAACTTCGGCAAAATCAAACGGGGTTACCCCTTCGAAACAGGCAACGTTTACGCCATATTGTTCCGGGTTGGAACGGCGCTGGTGGAACGTGTAAATACCGCAGATGGAACAAAAAAAGTGTCGGGCCTCGTGAGTATTAAAGCGGTACTCCGTGAGTTTATCTTTGCCTTTTATCACGTCGATTCCTGAGACGGGTGCAGACACCACGACTGCCCCACGCATGCGGCAGTATGAGCAACTGCAACGGCGGGCGGTGTTAAATTCATCTGTCAGTTCAACGGTGAACGCAACCGCCCCGCAGTGGCATTGCGCTGAGTGTTTTTGAGGCATAAGCCCTCCTGTTCGTGATTATTTACGCTAACGGGAATTGCTGACTGTCACGTTTAATTTATCCCCGCTGCCGATCTTCACGTCAAGCCAAAAACCCATTGGCCTACGCTTGAGCGACGCCATAGAGAGAACAATAAAAAAGGCCGCCTTAGCGACCTGTTTCTGAATAAGAGCGTTAAATCAATTTAATATTAACCACATAGCCTTCCAGCCCGGTCATGGTTTCGCGGGGAATAAATTCGATCTCAGAAACTTCTTTGCCCGTTTTTTTTCTTAATTCCGCAATTTTTTTTGCGATTAGGGCGGAAATCTCTGCTTCGGCCTTGAGTTTTTGTTCCTCTAAACTCATTTTTACCTCTTCACTTTATCAAACACCTGAAAACGTCAGTAAGGTCGGAAATGGAAAACCCATTCAGCCTAATCCCTTATAAACTATAGACTACTCTCCAGATTTCAGGCAAGTGTGAAGGTTCTTTGATGGACGATTGGCTGACGTCAAGCAAACGCAGGCCTTAACTCAAACGGACCGTATCTTGCGAATTCGTGATACCGATTATGACTCACCATAACACTGTATTGGAAAACGGCATTACATATTTAAATGATTAATTAAATTACATAAACAGTGTTGATATTGGTTAATACTGACACATTATATATTACATTTACTTGTCGAAAAAAAGCGTACAACCTTCTTAGCCTCCGTTCAATTATAAGGAAATTGATGTTATGTGGAATGCTAATAAAGCCGTTATCCAGTCCACGGCACATCATGCATGGGGACATGCCTGCATCTACGGCGGGGGTGGCGCATGGTATTCAGATTTTGTTCAACGGACAATGTATCCGGGACCAGAATACAGGGAAGTTAAGCCGGCCTATGCCATTTATCGCCATGACTGAAATGAAAAAATTCATTATTGCAGCCCTGTTCCTGCCATCCATTGCCCTGGCTGACACAGCGGTTTTAACTCCTGAGGCCACTGCCGCGCTCAATTTTAACCAATGGTACATTTCGCAGATTATGAACGGGAAAGAGCCCCTGTCTGATTACGCTTCGCTGAATTCCTACGTGACCAGCGACACGATCGGTAAATTAAAAGCGCTCGGAAAGCTAGATCCGAATGAAAATGACGCTCCCGATGCTGATATGTTCATAAAGGCCCAGGGGTATCAGAATGACTGGAATCGCGTCACCGTTGTGGGAACAGATTTTGACGCCGCTTGTATGCAGGTGTACGTCGCCTTTGGGATGAACAAAAAACACGTCGTCATTGACTGTATGGTGAAAGAAGACGGCGCGTGGAAAGTGCAGTCTGTTGCTGCTCGTAACCTCAATTGAGCCACAAAATATTACACCCGTGAAAGCGGGTTTCTTTCGAATTCTCCATCCAGAGGCTACGCGACCGTTTAACGATTCTGTGCCCTGCTCATCATGCTTCCAAAAGTGATTTCAGTGATTCTCTGAAACGGAAACTCTCAAGCACATGCAGTACGTCGTTGCATACCCGTCAATATCACAGCATCGTGCAGCGGTGGTTGAATGGAACCCAGCCGTAAAACGTGCTGGTATTCGCCGCCGGAATCCGTACCATACGCGGCATACTTTTGCCTGCTGGTTTCTGTCAGCCGGTGCAAACCTGTCGTTTATGGCGAGCCAGATGGGATATGACATCTACAGGATGTAGATTGATTAGCTGAACAGCGATCGGATGCTTATGCTAAATAATAAGCTGGCACGCTGAAAACGTTGCCCCTTCTATGCCCTTTTGGTTTTAGAGATTGAGAATAATGCAACAAAATCAAGACATTAACAAAAAAGAACAATACAACCTGAACAAACTGCAAAAGCGTCTGCGCCGTAATGTGGGTGAAGCCATTGCAGACTTCAATATGATTGAAGAAGGCGACCGCATTATGGTTTGCCTGTCCGGGGGCAAAGACAGCTACACAATGCTGGAGATCCTGCGCAATCTTCAGCAAAGCGCGCCGGTGAATTTTTCACTGATTGCGGTCAATCTCGACCAGAAACAGCCGGGATTCCCGGAACACATCCTGCCAGAATACCTGGAGCAACAGGGCGTCGAATATAAGATTGTCGAAGAAAACACCTACGGCATCGTTAAAGAGAAAATCCCGGAAGGGAAAACCACCTGCTCGCTCTGCTCACGTCTGCGCCGCGGTATTCTCTATCGCACCGCCACGGAGCTGGGAGCGACCAAAATCGCGCTCGGCCATCACCGCGACGACATTCTGCAAACCCTGTTCCTGAATATGTTCTACGGCGGCAAGATGAAAGGGATGCCACCGAAGCTCATGAGCGATGATGGTAAGCATATTGTGATTCGTCCACTGGCTTATTGCCGTGAGAAAGATATCGAACGTTTTGCGCAGGCGCGTGAATACCCAATTATTCCGTGCAACCTGTGCGGCTCACAGCCAAACCTGCAGCGCCAGGTGATTGCAGATATGCTGCGCGACTGGGATAAACGTTATCCAGGCCGTATTGAGACCATGTTCAGCGCGATGCAAAACGTGGTTCCTTCGCACCTGAGCGACATTGAATTGTTTGATTTCAAAGGTATCAAGCACGGTTCAGACGTGGTGGATGGTGGCGATCTGGCCTTCGACCGTGAAGATATCCCGATGCAGCCTGTTGGCTGGCAGCCGGAAGAAGACGATTCACAGCTCGATGAGATGCGACTGAACGTCATTGAAGTGAAGTAAACGTCTCGACTATCAGCGTCTCAGACAGGCCATCTGAGACGCTTTTTTTATCGCTTATTTCAGCAAACGAACCCGACAGGTTTTGCCTTTAATCTTACCGTTTTGCAGCTGCTTCCAGGCTTTGTTCGCCACCGCCTGACGCACCGCCACGTAGACGTGAGCCGGGTGAACGGCGATTTTGCCGATATCTGCCCCATCCAGCCCAATATCACCGGTCAACGCACCCAGCACATCCCCCGGACGCATTTTGGCTTTCTTACCCCCGTCGATGCAAAGTGTCGCCATTTCTGCCGCCAGCGGAACAAGGCTAATGTTGCCCGGAGCGGGCATCCAGTTCAGCTTTAACTGCAGCATTTCGGACAGGATATTAGCGCGCTGGGCCTCTTCCGGCGCGCAGAGGCTGATCGCCAGCCCGCTGTTGCCTGCGCGAGCAGTACGACCAATACGGTGGACGTGGACTTCAGGGTCCCAGGCCAGCTCAAAGTTAACAACCAGCTCAAGGGATTTGATATCCAGTCCGCGGGCGGCCACATCGGTGGCGACCAGGACGCGTGCGCTCCCGTTGGCAAAACGCACCAGCGTCTGATCGCGATCGCGCTGTTCAAGGTCACCATGCAGCGCCAGCGCGCTCTGTCCGGCGGCTTCAAGCGCATCGCACACCGCCTGACAGTCTTTCTTCGTATTACAAAACACAACGCAGGACGCCGGCTGATGTTTGCTCAGCAACTTTTGCAGCAGTGGGATTTTGCCGTTTTGCGAAGTTTCGTAAAACTGTTGTTCAATAGACGGCAGCGCATCTACAGAATCAATTTCAATCGTCGCCGGATTTTGTTGCACCCGACCACTGATAGCGGCAATCGCTTCTGGCCAGGTTGCAGAAAACAGCAGCGTCTGGCGAGTCGCAGGGGCAAAGCGAATCACTTCATCAATGGCATCACTAAAGCCCATATCCAGCATGCGATCCGCTTCGTCCATCACCAGCGTTTGCAGGGCATCCAGCGACACGGTGCCTTTTTGCAGGTGATCAAGCAGACGACCTGGCGTGGCGACAATAATATGCGGCGGATGCTGTAAGGAATCGCGCTGGGCGCCGAACGGTTGTCCCCCGCAGAGGGTCAGAATCTTGGTGTTAGGCAGAAAACGCGCCAGACGACGCAGTTCACCGGCGACCTGATCCGCCAGTTCACGCGTCGGGCAAAGCACCAGCGACTGAGTCTGGAACAGACTCGCATCGATCTGTTGAAGCAGACCCAGACCAAACGCGGCCGTTTTCCCACTGCCCGTTTTTGCCTGTACGCGAACGTCACGTCCTTCGAGGATCGCCGGCAGCGCGGCGGCTTGTACGGGGGTCATCGCGAGATAGCCCAACTCGTTAAGATTATCGAGTTGGGCGGCAGGCAGAACATTCAGAGTTGAAAAAGCGGTCACAATGTAGTCTCGTGGTAAAAAATCACAGTCAGTTGGCGCGTATCCTCGCAGATCTCCGCCACCGATGCGACAATTTAATCGGTTCTTCGTCGGGTGGTGGGTCTGGCATGGGTTGCGGACGAGGGATGGTGTCGGGAACCGGCACCGGATCGACAGGTATCGTATCAGGCAGAGACATTTGACTTTGCAGCAGCATAAACAGACAGCTCATTTTCCCCTCCAGTTTATCGGATTGACTCTTTTAGGGTAGACGCTGAGAACTTACAGGCAAAAAAAAGGTTCATCGCGCCTTACCGGGGAACGCTGCTTTTATCTTCATAAAAAAGTAGTCGTTATCCCGGTATCCGTATGCCATTCGTTTTATCACTTTGATCTTGTTGTTCATTCCCTCAAGTACGCTGGTATTCAGACGATGCGTGGCACTCGCGATTATGCCGCTCACGTAACCCTTCAGCTTATCAGCG
Organism: Lelliottia sp. CFBP8978; assembly: GCF_034046055.2. Classification (NCBI taxonomy): domain Bacteria; kingdom Pseudomonadati; phylum Pseudomonadota; class Gammaproteobacteria; order Enterobacterales; family Enterobacteriaceae; genus Lelliottia; species Lelliottia sp. CFBP8978. The sequence goes on from NZ_CM188253.1 coordinate 2,330,511, forward strand.
AACTGCTGCAACGCCCTGATGCCACTTTCCTGTGCCTGCCTGTACCACTCATTCCAGCGACGCTTCGCAACGTCTTTATCCGGGGCATACCACAGCTCTTTCAGGGCTGTTTTCATCACATACACCGTATTTAACGGCTGGTTCGCCCCCAGCAACTCTGCCAGTTTCACCTCATGCCCGGCCGGCAGGTTCTCTGGATTACGCAACAGCAACCAGCGGCTGCGTTTGATAACCTTCCGCGCCTTGCTGTTGTCACGCAACTGATTCGCCTGATCGACCCTCACTCTGTCGATGACTTCCCGGCCGAACTTCGCCACAACATGGAACAGGTCATACACCACTTCCGCCTGCGGGCACTGCGCTCTCACTTCCAGGTCCAGCGCCGTATTCATATCCATCGCGACAGATTCGATGGCGGCACATCCTTCCGGGCCCAGCCAGGTGAAGAACGGACGGAAGGCTACCCGGCTGCGCCCTTCACCGACCCACAGCACCCGTTGTGTATCTGCATCCACCACAACCGTGGCATAGCGATGCCCTTTGAACAGCGCGAACTCATCCATTATCAGGCGGCGCAGCGTGTGCCGTTCAGGCTCCCGGAGTTCCCGCCGCAGGCGTCGGCAGTCGATATTTTTAATGGTGTGCCAGTGCAGACCGGTCAACTGTGCCACATGCTTAACCGGCAATAACCGGGTAAGAGATTCCACCCAGGTCGCTAACGAGGACGTGTAACGTTGCCGTTCAGGCACCCATGAGATGCGCTCGGTGACAATCCCGCAGCGGGAACAGCGCAGACGGCGAACGGGAAGCTGAAGTGTGACGCGCCAGTGAAGTAAATCGCGCTCACGAACCCGTCGCACAGAGACATCATGGACAGCACAGTCTCTACAGCCACATCGACGGCAGGACGGCGCAAAACCGGGGTCAGGCCGGAGCGTAATAAGCAGAGCATCCGGTGCAGGATGAGTGAAGGAATCAACAGTGAAACCTTCCCAGAAGAGGGAAGAAAGATTAGCATTCATGGCAGACGGCGGTTGAGTGGCTGGTTAGTGTTTTGGCGAATACAAAACTAACCACTTTTACCGCCGTTTTCTATTGGTTCACGCTTAACCGCGATGAACCAAAAAAAAGCCGACTAATTTAGTCGGCGTCGTACGAATCAATTGTGCTATGCAGTAATTCAAAAAAGGAAGTAAGACAATATGGAGCGCAACGCCCATCGCTTGACGTTGCATTCACCTGCGGGAGTAATAGTGCACCTGTCGGGGCTGTCGTTTATTGACTTCGCTCAAACAAAATAGCGTTTTGAAGTCCGCCAGGGGCGATAAAAGTACAATTTTACAGCCATTTACTGCGATGCAACCACCATGCAACACCGCCAATCAAAACAACTAACATGATGCAAAACGCCGAGAACCCGAACCGGTAAGCCCCGCCTGGAATGCCTCCGAGATTAACGCCAAACAGCCCGGTCAGAAACGTGCTGGGTAAAAACACCATTGCCATTAAAGACATGGTGTAAGTTCTTCTCGACAGCGATTCCTGCATCACCTGCGCAATCTCATCAGCCATAACCGCCGTGCGCGCAATACAGGAATCGATCTCATCCAGTCCGCGTCCCAGTCTGTCCGCAATATCCTGCATTCTTCTTCGCTGATCGTCGTTCATCCAGCTCATCCGTTCACTGGCAAGGCGCGCATAGACATCCCGCTGCGGGGTCATGTAACGTCGCATCACGATCAACTGTTTGCGCAGCAGCGCCAGAAAACCGCGCGGAGGAATTTGCTGATCGAGCAGATTATCTTCGAGATCGATAATTTTATCGTGCAGCTCTTCTATAAATTCACTGGCATGATCGGTCAGCGCATCGCACACATCAACCAGCCAGCCCCCACAATCGGCCGGACCAGTGCCCTCTTTCAAGTCATTGACAACATCATCCAGCGCCAACACCTTACGTTGACGTGTCGAGACAATCAGGCGTTCATCCATATAAAGACGCATAGCGACCAGTTGATCGGGGCGCTCATCGGTGCTGCCGTTAATACAGCGAAGCGTAATTAGCGTTCCGTCACCCAGACGGCTCACGCGCGGTCGCACGCTATCGCCCGCCAGTGCCGCACGGACATTATTCGGCAGCAACGGCGTGGAAGCGAGCCATTCCGCGCTTTCCGGATGGGTGTAGTTCAGATGTAGCCAGCAAGGATGTTCGCTGTCGATGACATCGTCATCTTCCAGCTGACGCGCCCCGCCCTTGCCATCAAGCAGCCATGTAAACACCGCGTCCGGAACGTTCACTTCCGATCCTTTAATTCCTTCCACAGGGCCTCCGTCTTTTTGCTATTTTCCTGGTTAGTCTAGCCTTCAACCACCGTTAAGCAATTCTGTCAGGCAGCATAACGCTGAATTTATTCATTAATTATCGTCTTCCACACTCTACTGGCAAGGGCGTAACAAGCAAAACGATAGTGTTAAATCATGGCATCCATTTTGTTTTCAAATGTATCCTGAGTGTGCGTGAGGATGATGACAGGCATCAGAAAGCGGCGCGTTGCGGGGGGGGGTGAAGCAGGTACAGGGGTCTTTATCGGACCGAACTGAACGCTTAAAAATGATAAAGCCTGGCGAACCAGGCTTTGCTGTCAGAAAGAGTGTTCCGCATGGCGGGGGTAAACTTTACGCTGCTGAAGTGAATGGTCCTCAAGTTCGGAAAGCCCGCCCTTTTCCAGTCTGAAGTTGCGGGTGCGGGTTTGCAGTTCAATCACCTGGTTTTTCAGGACATTTGATGAGCCTGATAGCTCATCGACCATTGCCACGTTACTTTGGGTCACACGTTCGAGTTCGGAAAGGGCCTGCGTAATCTGGGTGATGCCCTTCTCCTGCTCTGCTGTCGTCGCAGAAATCTCATCCATTAGCTTGCTGACATGCCCGGATCCGTTCACGATCTCATGCATATTCTTTTCCGCCTCCGATACCACCGTCACGCCCTGGGTGACGTTGTGACTGGTGACATCAATCAGCGACTTAATGCTCTTCGCCGCCTCTGCACTACGATGTGCCAGATTGCGCACTTCGCCCGCGACCACCGAAAAACCTTTGCCATGATCGCCCGCTCTGGCAGCCTCAACCGCAGCATTCAGCGCCAGGATATTGGTCTGGAACGCAATGCCGTCAATCAGGGAAATAATCTCTGTCATTTGCTGCGCGCATTCCGTAATCGACTGCATATTGTGCGCAACCTGCCCCATCAGTTCTCCACCTTTACGGGCCTGGACGGTGGCGAGATTCGCTCTTTCGCTCGCCAGACGCGTATTATCCGCGTTGTTTTTAGTACTGGCCGCCATTTGCTCCATGCTGGCCGCGGTCTGAATCAGCGAAGCGGATTGTTGCTCGGTTTTGACTGACAGCTCCGCACTACGAGAGGAAAGCTGCTCTGAGAGTGTCATGGCCGTTTGCGACGACGCCCTGATCTCACGCACCAGCGTGCCAATACTGCTTGATAAGCTGTTGATTCCGGGAATTAAGCGTCCGGCACAGTTATTACCAAATTCGGGAATGGAGACCGCAAGATTACCCGATGTCACTTCTTCAATACTTTTTTTGACAGTATTGATCGGCGTCACAAGATATTTTGTCATGTAGGACCAGAGTAAAAAAATAGCAAGGACATTCAGAATATTGACGGCAATAAAGAGGGTTGTACTTTTCGATAGCGTTAAAATCATTCCGTCGATCATTAAAAGTACTATTGAGACAAAGTAAATAATAAATGTTCTTACGCTAATATTTCTAAGCATAATTGAGCCCACACACCAATACGGAGAAGGTATTATGTATATAGCATTCACACTTCCTTTTTCCACTCTATTTTCAATGGTCTTTTTTATATATCAGTGGCTCTCGCTAATTTAGCTTAAGTCAGGATTTAAATTTCAAACCAACACATAACAAAGCGGAATGCGCTTTTTCGGGCTATTTACCCCTTACGGGATGCGTATTCACTCAATTTATTTTATATTTTTACACCGGTATATTAAGACGCAATGCAGCTATTGATAAAAATCATGTAGCGCGGCTTAAGTAATTAATCAAAGAATATATCCTGAACAGATTAAGCATCTAAAAATGAATCTGTCTGTTGTTGATTTTGGATAAGCAACTAATCTTGGAATGAGTAAGAGTCAGTTATGACGGTGGCAACTCGCCTACCAGATAAGCTCAATAACGTTTTTTTAACCTGGAATTCATAATGCTGGCTGTGTCCTGGGATCCCGTACTCATCGCCATTTCATTTCTGGTGGCCTTTATCGCATCGTTTGTTGCGCTGGATAGCGCCGGGAAAATTTCAGGTGCCAGTCGCAAAATGGCGCTGTGGTGGCGCATGGCCGGAGGCGTTACCTTAGGCATTGGCATCTGGTCAATGCACTTTATTGGCATGCTCTCTATGAAGATGCCGATTCCCGCCAGTTATCATTTGTGGCTCACTGTGGCGTCGCTCGGTATCGCGATACTGGCCTCAACAGTTGCTATCAATATTGCCGTTCCCGGTCACTCGCTGTCTTTTTTACGCTGGTTTTTTTCCACACTGATCCTCAGCGCTGGCGTAGTGGCGATGCACTACACCGGGATGGCAGCGTTAATGTTTGGCGATAATATCGCCTGGAATATGAACGTGGTAATGCTTTCGGTACTCATTGCTATCGTGGCTGCTGGGGCCGCGCTGTGGCTCGCCTTCCATTTACGACACCGACAAAAAGGGGTGTTTATCAATCGAATGGCGGCCGCTTTTTTGATGGGACTCGCCATTTGTGCCATGCATTACACGGGCATGAGCGCGGCAAACTTCCACCATGGGACACACAGCATCCCTGGCGGTATCAGCGAGCTGGGGCTCTCGATTTGGGTCTCGTCCACCACTCTGGCGCTGCTGGGAATCATGCTCATTATCTCGCTGGTGGATTCCCATTTTCGTACCCATCGCCTGACGGAAAATTTGCGCCAGTTGAACAAGCAGCTGGAGCTACAGGCGCGCTTTGACGCCCTGACCGGGCTTGCCAACCGCCACCAGATGGATCTGAGCATGCAGGACTGTCTGCACACCTCGTTATTGAACAAAAAGCAGTTTGCGGTGATGTTTTTAGACATCGACCATTTCAAAGTGGTGAATGACGCCTGGGGTCACCAGGTTGGCGATGAACTATTGATAAGCATTGCTCAACGAATTACGGCGAAACTGACGCCGGGCATGACGCTCGCACGGCTCGGCGGGGACGAATTTATTCTTCTCCTGCCGGACTGCGACGACGACAAAATCACCGCGCTGACGATGTCTCTGCTGGATGATATTCGCCGACCTTTCGTCATCTGCGGTCATGTGCTGAATATCACCTTAAGCACCGGCGTCAGTCTCTATCCTCAACATGGCGAAACCCTTCACGAACTGAAGTTTAAAGCCGATGCGGCGATGAACCATATCAAGCAGGAGGGCCGCAACGGATGGGCTATTTACCGTCCCGAAATGACGAAAAGTATCTCTGCCGAGCCCTCTTTCGTGAAAGACTTATCCCGGGCCCTTGAGCGTGAACAGTTTGAACTCTGGTACCAACCCACCTGGCACGCCGAAGGCAAAGAGATCCATGGCTTCGAGGCCTTGCTGCGCTGGCATCATCCTGAGCAAGGGGTACTTCTCCCGGCCGTATTTTTACCGTCGCTTGAAAAAACCGGTTTGATCATTCCGGTGGGCGTCTGGGCAATAGAACAGGCATGCCGACAGTTGCGTTTCTGGACAGAGCAAGGGTTTGGGCAGTGGACGCTCTCATTCAATTTGTCACCCATTCAATTTGAACAACCGGATATATTTGATGTTATCTCCGGCGCAATGAAAAAATATAACCTTGCCCCTTCAAGGCTGATTCTTGAAGTGACAGAAAGCACAGCGTTGAAAAACCTGGAACGCAGTATCGAACTGCTCAACGCGTTTAACGACGCCGGATTTATTGTCTCTATCGACGATTTTGGAACAGGTTATTCTAACCTGCTGATGCTTAACGTTCTTCCGGCTAAAGAGCTTAAAATAGATAAAAGCTTTGTCGATAGCCTGCTGGAAAACGAGAAAAGTAAAAAGATAGTTGAAACCATTATTAATGTTGCCCGAACTATGGAGATGGTGGTAGTGGCAGAAGGTATTGAAACCGAAGCACAGCAGCAGATGCTCGCGGCGCTGGGATGCGATTATTTACAAGGATATTATTTCTCGCGCCCGCTTCCTGCCGAACAAGTTCCGTGGCTGGTATTACAAAATAAATCTGGCAAACAAATTATACCAATCGGTAAAAATCAGTCCGAACTCCCTCTTAATCCGCAAAAAAATCATGCCTGAAGGGATTAAATAGAGTATGTTTCATTAAGATGCCGATGAATGGGGAAATTATATGCCGCTCCATAGTTTTGAAGCGCTCAATTTCATTAAGACACCCGTATGGTTAGTATCACCCACTTCTGAGCAGATCATTTTCGCCAACGCTGCGGCGACAGAAATGACGCTCGACAAAACCCTCAACGATTTGCGTAAGGGGCTTTATTCTGCCCATGCCCAGACTCTGCTCGCCATGTATGTTCCGGATCTTAAATCCGATCTCGATATCGTTGAGATCTGGACGGTCTGGCGTGACAACGAGGAGACCACGCTAAGCTGTCGTCTGTCGCTGATGCATGATGACGATACCGGCGATATTATTGTGTTTGAAGGTCTCGCCGCGCAAAAGATTAGCGGACTGAAGGCAACGCGTTCCGCCAGCTATCAGCGTAAAAAACAGGGGTTCTATGCCCGCTTCTTTCTGACCAACAGCGCGCCGATGCTGTTAATCGACACTGCCAGGGACGGACAAATCGTGGACGCTAACCTGGCGGCACTGAATTTCTATGGTTATAACCACGACGAGATGTGTAAAAAACACACCTGGGAAATTAACACGTTAGGGCGGGATATTCTGCCGGTGATGAATGAAATCGCCCGCTTGCCCGGCGGGCATAAACCGCTGAATTTTATCCACCGCTTAGCGGATGGCTCAATGCGCCATGTGCAAACTTATGCAGGGCCCATCGAGATTTACGGCGAAAAATTGATGCTGTGTATTGTTCACGACATCACCGAGCAAAAGCGGCTGGAACAGGAGCTGGAGCACGCCGCGATGCGTGATTCGATGACCGGGCTGCTGAACCGCCGGCAATTTTACCTCATCACTGAACAAACCCATGTCTCCCGTTTGCCGGCTCAGCAGCAGTTCAGTTTATTACTGGTTGATACCGATCATTTTAAGAATATCAACGACGTGTTTGGTCATCAGAAAGGCGACGAAGTCTTGATTTCATTATCCCGCACGCTGGAAGCCTGTAGCCGTAAGGATGATTTCGTCTTTCGCTGGGGAGGTGAAGAGTTTGTGATCCTGCTGCCCAGAACCACCCTGGATACCGCTCTGCAAGTGGCCGAGACTATCCGTGCGGCAGTGGCTCGTATCGCCATCGCTGGTCTGCCCCGCTTCACTGTGAGTATCGGCGTGGCGCGGCACAACCCGGAAGAAACCATTGATGAGCTGTTTAAGCGTGTCGACGACGCCCTCTACCGCGCAAAAAATGATGGGCGTAATAAAGTTCTGGCAGCCTGAAAACTGGTGTAAACATTATCCGCCCGCTACAATGCGCACTCAAATAAACGGCGGACGGGTAAAATTAGCGATGGGAAAAACAGAATTAATACTCATCCTAATTATTTTGTGCATCATTATTTCCGGGCTATGGTTTATTTTCAGCGGGGAGCTATGGCAGCTCGTCGCCTACCTGGAAAGTAGCCTTTACCCCACGATCAATACTCCGTAAGGCACAGATAACGCGCTGTTTCACCAGTCTAAAATGTCGAATTCCCCACCAGGATATCGGCGCCTAATATGCTGCGTTAACCCCTTTGAAAAGGTTAACGCAGCACACATCATTGGCTTATTTCGCCCGTTCTCTGACGGGCTTTTTATTTTAGCCGCTGGACTGATTAATGCTTCTCGATATACATCGTCCGGCTGTAAGCCACATCTTCGGCATTATTTATCGGATAGCCTTTTACCCAGGGTTTAATCAAACGGCCATTGGTGTACTGGTAAATAGGCGCAATAGGCGCTTTTTGCGCAAGAATTTTTTCCGCCGCGTTGTAATCGGCGTTGCGCGCTTTGGTGGTCGTTTCCAGTGAGGCCTGGTTGATGATTTTATCGTAAGCCGGATCGTTGAAGCGCGAAATGTTGCCGCTATGAGTCGATGTTAACAGCGACAGGAACGTTGATGGCTCATTGTAATCGCCCACCCATGAAGCGCGGATCACGTCAAAATTCCCGGTGTTACGGCTGTCAATGTAGGTTTTCCACTCCTGGTTTTGCAGCTTCACATCGACATCCAGATTCTTCTTCCACATCGACGCGACGGCAATCGCAATTTTCTGATGGTTCTCAGAAGTGTTATACAGCAGCGTCAGCTTCAGTGGACGCTGTGGGCCATATCCCGCCGCCTGTAGCAACATTTTAGCCTGCGCGTTCAGCTCGGCCTGCGACATCTGCTCAAACGGTGAGACTTCAGGGGTGAACCCCGCCGTCACGTCAGGGGTAAAATGCCATGCCGGTTTTTCGCCGGTACCCAGCACTTTTTCCGCCATAATCCGCCGGTCAATCGTCATGCTCAGCGCCAGACGCACGCGTGAATCCGCCGTTGGCCCTTTTTGAGTATTAAACGCGTAGTAATAGGTCCCGAGCTGAGGCGGGGTATACACCTGTCCCGGAATATCTTTCAGCAGTTTCTGGTACAGGTTTTTCGGGAAGGACTCGGTGATGTCGATATCCCCGGCAAGATAGCGTTTGGTGGCGGAAGATTCCTGGTTGATCGGGATAAATGTCACTTTTTTCAGCACCGTTTTGCCATTATCCCAGTAATGGGTATTGGGCTCCACCACCAGCTTTTCATTGACCACGCGATCTTTCAGCACGTAGGCGCCGTTGCCCACCAGCGCGCCGGGTCGGGTCCATTCTTTGCCGCTTTCAACATTGGCTTTCTGAACCGGATAAAACGCAAAACTCGCCGTCAGATTAGCGAACCACGGTAAGGGTTTATCCAGCTGTACACGCAGGGTTTTCGCATCGACGGCGGTGATACCCAGCGACCCGGGCTGCGCTTTGCCATCAATAATATTCTGCGCGTTGTTAATTCCGGCCAGCGCCGCAAACCACGCGAATGGAGAAGTCGTTTTCGGATCGACCAGACGCTGCCAGCTATAGACGAAATCCTGTGCGGTCACCGGCGTCCCGTCCGACCATTTTGCGTTATCACGCAGGGTAAACGTCCAGGTGCGGTTGTCATTACTTTGCCATTTTGTTGCCACACCGGGGATCAGCTCCCCTTTTTCATTCTGATTGACCAGGCCTTCAAACAGATCGCGAATCACCTGAATTTCAGGTAAGCCTACGGCCTTGGCCGGGTCAAGTGAGGCAGGTTCATCTTTAATATGGCGAACCAGTTCCTGTTTCTGCGCGAGCGCCGTTCCCGGTGGAACATCAGCGGCATAAGAAAAAGAAGAGAGTCCGCACAGCCACAGTGCAGAACAGAGCAACGAAACAGGATGCTTCATGAGATCCCCTTTGAAATGGTGGGTAACAAGCAGATGCGTAATTATTTGTTTCAAAACAGAGAAATGCAAATACCTTAGTCTGGAAAATTGATATTCGGCCCATTTCACTCTCAGCTGAAACTATTTGATTAACCGCGTGTTTTACACAACACTGGCATTTATGAACTCTTCATCAGGATTTCGTATGTCACTCACCCGACCAAGAACGGAACGTGGCGCTTTTCCGCCCGGAACCGAACATTATGGCCGTTCATTTTTAGGTGCCCCACTGATTTGGTTCCCCGCACCGCAGGCCGATCGTCACAGCGGACTCATCATTGCGGGCACGCACGGTGATGAGAACTCCTCTATCGTCACCCTCTCCTGCGCGTTGCGCACGCTGGCGCCTGAACTGCGTCGCCACCACGTCGTACTCACCGTCAACCCGGACGGCTGTCAGCTGGGTTTACGCGCCAATGCGCGCGGCGTGGATCTGAATCGTAATTTCCCGGCGGCAAACTGGCGTGCAGGAGAGACGGTTTATCGCTGGAACAGCGCTGCGGATGAGCGTGACGTGGTGTTATTGACCGGCGAAAAGCCTGGCTCAGAGCCTGAAACACAGGGGCTTTGTCAGTTAATTCATCATCTTCACCCGGCATGGGTGGTCTCGTTTCACGATCCGCTGGCCTGCATTGAAGATCCCCGCCACACGGAGCTGGGGCAATGGCTGGCCGACGCCTTTTCGCTGCCGCTGGTGACCAGCGTCGGCTACGAGACGCCGGGATCGTTCGGCAGCTGGTGCGCCGACCTTGGTCTGCATTGCATTACTGCGGAATTCCCGCCCGTGTCCTCTGACGAAGCGAGCGAGAAATACCTGAAGGCGATGACCGGCCTCCTGCGCTGGCAGTCTCAAAGATGAAGTAAACCGGTCGTGAAGTTCAGAGCAGGAGAGACATCGACGGCCAGCCAGGTTGGCCCGTCCAGATCGGCAAAAGTGACCTGTTCTGCCAGCGGGAGCGCCGCGCTAATGGCTCGAGAGGTGCAGAGCATACACCCCAGCATCAGCGCAAATCCTTCGCTTCGCGCCTGCTGCGCCAGCGCCAGCGCCTCGGTCAGGCCCCCCGTCTTGTCGAGCTTAATATTGATCATCTCGTAACGCCCTTTGAGACTGGCCAGGCTGGCGCGCGTATGACAACTCTCATCCGCACAAATCGGCAGCGGATGAATAAAGTTTTCCAGCGCGGCATCGTCCTCAGCAGGGAGCGGTTGCTCAAGCATCGCCACGCCTAAATCCGCAAGCAGCTGACAGCGCGCCGCCAGCCCTTCACTCTTCCAGGATTCGTTGGCATCCACAATAAGCGTCGCTTCAGGCACGGCGTCGCGGATCGCGACCATCCTTTCGCTAATCAGGTGATCGTCAAGCTTCACTTTCAGCAATTGTGCTCCCGCGTCGAACAGCGCTTTGGCGCGGGTTGCCATTTGTACAGGCTCACCAATCACCACCGTTTGCGCCGTGATAATCGTATCGGCCAGCGGCACACCGAGAACGTGGGCCACGGTTTGATTTTGACGGTGGGCATCCAGCGACCATAAGGCACAATCGATCGCGTTACGCGCAGCACCCGACGGCAGGAGACGCTGTAAATCGTCACGAGAAAGTCCTTTCTCCAGCGCGTCAATAACGGTCATGACCTGGGCCATCACCGACGCGATGCTTTCGCCATAGCGCGGATACGGCGTACATTCGCCGACCCCTTTCACACCGTTTTCTTCTATTTCAACCACCACCACGCAGGCTTCGCTGCGACTGCCGCGAGAGATTACAAACGGGGTATGCAATGGCCATGCTTCTTCATAGACCTTGACGCTTCTCATCACTCGCTCCTGTAGGGCAAAATTGGTTTGCCGTGTTATCTGCTGATGTCATACACTAGCCACGACGTTAACTATATGTAAACAGGAAGATATCTATGTCACAACTCGTTCATTTCCAGGGCAACCCGGTTTCTGTTGCTGGTTCCATTCCGCAGGCTGGCAGCAAAGCGCAGGCTTTTTCCCTCGTGGCTAAAGACCTGTCTGACGTTACGCTGAGCCAGTTCGCCGGCAAACGCAAAGTGCTGAACATTTTCCCAAGCATCGATACCGGCGTGTGCGCCGCGTCCGTGCGTAAATTCAACCAGCTGGCTACTGAAATGGACAACACCGTTGTGCTGTGCATTTCCGCCGACCTGCCATTTGCCCAGTCCCGCTTCTGCGGCGCAGAAGGTCTGAGCAATGTGATTACACTGTCCACCCTGCGCAGCCCGGACTTCCTGGAGCACTACGGCGTGGGGATCGCCGAAGGCGCACTGAAAGGCCTGGCCGCTCGCGCGGTGCTGGTGATTGATGAAAACGACACCGTGGTCTTCAGCGAGCTGGTTAACGAAATCACCAACGAACCTGATTACACTGCTGCACTTGAAGCGCTGAAAGCGTAAGCGACGAAACGTTGCTAAGCATGATTTATAGCTTAGCAAACTAATGAAATAAAAGGATTTGTTTCTGGTCTCATCTGAACAATGAGCCTGGTGATACCGAAAGCCTCGCCTGCGCGAGGCTTTTTTAATGATGTCATTAACTGTAGAGCCAGCGCCCCGCTCGCGCCGACGCCGCGAACATCCGCACCGTGAGTGGCCTGCGGGTCTGCATTAATGGCTTTTTCGTGAACCACTTCCGGAAGAACCATGCCGTGTTCCACGGGAAATAGTTATCAAGATGCATATCCGCCGGATTAAGGCAGTACTGGGCAAAAAATTCATTGATAACGTATATTAAATCTTCCGAATCACAATAATCCTGTAATACATCATCAGCCTGCAACGGTATTCTTTTAAACGTCAGTGTTGCCTGTTCCGGTAATGCTTTGCGGAAAAACGACAATATCTCATCATCTGTCACCATATTTTATCGCTCTCCCGCACAATCTTGTTAAAGCGCGATGTAAGCCTTAGGTTCCATCAGTTCTCCTAACGTATCCACCATTCACTCCATTGAATGTTGACAATCAACATGCTTTTCAGGTTATCAAACTTAGCCATGCCAGAAGTGAATGAATTTGGCATCACCCCTTTCAAGAATTCCTGAGCGGCCCAGGGCTACGTCCTGGGCCCGTTGGTACAGAAGCGACACGATTTAATCGTCTGCTTTTTTCTGATTCAGCCCATATTCACGCAGCTTATTGGCGATGGCGGTGTGGGAGACCCCCAGACGTTTTGCCAGTTTACGCGTGCTGGGATAGTTGCGATAAAGCTGGGTCAAGACGGAGCGCTCAAAGCGGCTGGTGATATCGTCCAGCGATCCCTCCATTGCCTCTTCGCCGACCGACACCGTTCCGGCATCGTAATCCGGAAGTAGAATATCCTGCGAGCGAAGCTCGTATCCTTCGAGTTGCGTCAGGGCGCGGTAAATCGCGTTCTTTAACTGGCGGATATTTCCCGGCCAGCCATAGCGCGTCAGCATGGTCCCCAGATCGGCAGAAAGCTTCGGACGCGGCACGCCCTGCTCGTCGGCAAACCGGGCCACAAACAGCTCGGTGAGCGGCATAATGTCCTGAGGACAATCGCGCAACGGCGGGATATTCAGCGTCAGAACATTCAGGCGATAGTAGAGATCTTCGCGGAAGACCCCCTTCTGAACCAGTTCGACAAGATTCTTCTGCGTGGCGCAAATCACGCGGACATCAACGTGAACCTCATGATCTTCACCCACGCGGCGGAAGGTGCCGTCATTGAGGAAACGCAGCAGTTTAGCCTGCATACGCGGCGACATTTCGCCGATTTCATCCAGCAGGACCGATCCGCCGCTGGCCTGCTCGAAAAAGCCTTTTTTCCCTTCCGGCGCGTGTCCGAAAAGCTCACTCTCGACCGCATCTTCCGGGATAGAGGCGCAGTTCAGCGCCAGATACGGTTTTGCCGCGCGCGGGCTGGCAGTGTGTACAGCATGCGCCAGGAGATCCTTACCGGTACCCGTCTCGCCGGTAATCAGCAGCGGCGCGGTAAGATTAGCCAGCTTACGCGCCTGATCGACCACATGTCGCATCTTTGGACTGACCGCAATAATCTGACTGAATGCGCCCACATCCTGTTGGGAAAGGTTTTGTAACTGTCGTCCCATACGAATGGTGGAACGCAGCATGATCACCGCCCCGGTGAGAACGCTGACGTTGTTCTCGCCCTGCAGATGAACGGGCGTGATCTCCATCAGGAAATTCTGCCCGTTAATCACGACATGTTCGCTGTGAGTACCCTGAGGATTGCTTTCAAGCCAGCGCTGGAAATTGAAGCCTGGGATCAGCTGCGCCGCGTGATGGTTGCTCAATTTCTCCTGACTCTGGGCAAACAGCTGGCAGCAGGCCTGGTTGGTGCGTTCCACTTTGCCTTTCAGATCTAACGATAAGAACGGCTCAGGCATCGCCTCGAGCAACGCGCTTAACGCCAGATGTTCGCGCTCTGAAGGCATCCACGGCACCGTACGCACATCCGTAACGCCAGCGATACGGCGGATTTCCGCCATCAGGCTACTGAACGTATTAAATTCGATTTCGGCAAAGTTGAGATAAATTCGCCCGATAGGGTCGATATCAATGCCGCGTAAATCAATGTCACGCAAAACAAGGAGATCGAGTAACTCGCGAGTCAGACCGATACGGTCCTGACAGAACACTTCCAGACGCATGGGAAAATCACTCTAGTAAGCCAGTAACCTTAAAATAATATGTCAGATATCGTCTGGCTGGAAGCTCGCTGTCAACAAATATTGACAGCGAGGTGATTTCTTCTGCGTTATTGCGGTTTTTTATTCAGCGTTTCTTTCAGCTGGCCGATCAATTCACGGCGGAAATCACCGAGACGCGGTTTATCATCGTTGATCCACGGCAGCGGTCGGCATAACTCCATTGCTTTAATACCCAGACGCGCGGTCAGAAGCCCGGCGCCAATCCCCTGCGCGGCGCGTGTCGACAATCGCGCAGCGAGATCCTGAGACATCCAGTCCATTCCTGCCTCGCGCACCAGCTCGCTGGCTCCGGCAAAGGCCATATTCAGCAGCACCAGGCGGAACAGACGCAGGCGGCTGTAATAGCCCAGTTCGATTCCATACAGCGTGGCGATTCGGTTGATGAGGCGCAGGTTTCGCCACGCGATAAACGCCATATCCACCAGTGCCAGAGGGCTGACGGCAATCATCAGCGTTGATTCCGCAGCGGAGCGACTGATTTCCCGGCGGGCCTGGGAATCCAGAACCGGCTGCACAATATTGGCGTACAGCGTGATGATTTCGCGGTCGTTTTGCGATTCATGGATCGCCGCATACCAGCGCTGAAGGGCCGGATGTGATTGATCGATTCCCGCCTGACTGGCCAGTTTTTCACAAAAAGCGCGTCCTTTACCCGCCGCATGGCTGTGCAACAGATCGCGGGCCTCATCACGTTCGTGCGCGCGCTGGCGTAGCCGCCACAGGCGACGCCACTCGGTAGCGATTGAACCAACCCCCGCACCGATAATCAGTGCACCGGCGGCACAGCCTCCCAGGGCAACCCAGTCCTGAGTTTGCCACGCATTCATTGTCCACTGAACGCCCTGGCCCACTACGCTTACGCCAAACAGCGTCAGCCCGGCGGTGACCATTTTACGCCACAGACTGCGTTTCGGGCGCAGCGCAGACTCAACAACCGCTTCTGCCGCCCCCTCTTCCAGCAACACATCATCCGCGACGGCGGGGGCAAAATTGTCTGCCAGCGGTCCGCTAAAAGCCTGGGCAGATTTAAGTGCTTCGGTCTGCTCCTGCTCCAGCGTGCCACTAAAATCAATACGCGGCTTCAACGGTTCCGTCATCGCAATTTATCTCCAATTAAAAACTCCAGTGCCGCATCCAGGCGAATGTGCGGCAACGGCTGGTCGACATTCATCGTCTGAGGACGGAATGCCTCAAACTGGAAACCCTGATTCTGCCAGAAGGCTTGTCCGGGCAGGCGTGCCGGGACTTCACCAGGATAAACGGTCAGGGGCTCTCCGTCGCTCAGACGATGGCCGCGCAGCGCCGGTATTTTTTCGCCGTTCACATCAATAAGACCGCTCTGGGTAGCCTGAACCGAGGCCAGCCCCAGGCAATCCATACTTATCCCCTCAAACGCCGCATTTTGCCAGGCGTCCTGCACCAGCTGTTGCAGCAGCGCAACCATGTTGGCGTGTTGATCGATAGTCACGTGATCCGCTTTGGTTGCCGCAAACAGCAGTTTATCAATGACCGGGGAAAACAGGCGACGAAATAGCGTGCGTTGACCGTAGTGGAAGCTCTGCATGAGCTGGGTCAGCGCCAGGCGCATATCGTTAAAAGCCTGCGGCCCGCTGTTGAGCGGTTGCAGACAGTCCACCAGCACTATCTGGCGATCGAAGCGCAGGAAATGATTTTTATAAAACCCCTTCACCACCTTCTCGCAGTAATAATTAAAGCGCTCCCGCAGCATGCCGACGTTACTGTTTTTGTCGGCCATCGCCAGTCTGGATTCACCCCAGCCGTCCACGTCAGGCCACGGGAAGAATTGCAACGCTGGCGCACCCGCCATCTCTCCTGGCAGCACAAAACGGCCCGGCTGAATAAAATGCAGCCCCTGCTGTTTGCAGCGATGGAGATAGTCGGTCCAGGCTTCGGCGATGGCGGCCAGGCGATTTTCATCGGCAGGCGCCAGCGGCTCTAACCCTGCGCACAATTCCCGCCATTTCGCAGACCACTCGGCCCGCTGCCCCTGTAATAAACCGGTCATCTGGCGGGACCAGCTCAGATAATCCTGGGCCAGCATCGGCAAATCGAGCAACCATTCGCCGGGATAATCGACGATCTCAAGATAGAGCGTGGAGGTATCTTTGAAATGACGCAGTAACGAATCATTAGAACGAAAGCGCAGCGCCAGGCGAATTTCACTCACTCCACGCGTCGGCGTGGGCCATGCAGGGGGCGTACCATACAGCTGCGCAAGCCCTTCGTCATAGGTGAAACGCGGAATGCCAAAATTACTTTGTGGCACGCGTTTGACGCCAAGCAGACGCTCTTCACGCGCCGCACTCAGCAGAGGCAAGCGCGCACCGGCATGCAGATTGAGCAGTTGGTTAACCATCGCGGTAATAAACGCCGTTTTACCACTCCGGCTCAAACCGGTAACCGCCAGCCGTAAATGGCGATCGACGCCGCGGTTGACCAGTGAATTCAGTTCGTTTTTTAATCTCTTCATCGCCATCCTGTTTTGCCCTGAAGACCGCTGATATTACCTTCAGAATACAATAAATTGGGGCAGATCGTTGATTTTCAATTCAATGTCACTGTCATTCCCCTTTTTTCTCCCGTAAAATAATTTTCCTGCCTCTATGATGGAGTTGTAAGGTGTATGTCACCCACCATTTATGATATTGCACGCGCTGCTGGCGTATCAAAATCAACCGTGTCCAGGGTTCTTAACAAGCAAACAAATATTTCCCCTGAAGCACGTGAGAAGGTGCTTAAAGCGATCGATGAATTAAATTATCAACCTAACAAACTCGCCCGGGCCCTGACCTCTTCTGGTTTCGACGCGATTATGGTTATTTCCACGCGCTCAACAAAAACCACTGCCGGTAATCCTTTTTTCTCTGACGTGCTGCACACCATCACGGCAAAAGCAGAACAAGAAGGCTTTGATGTTATTCTCCAGACGTCAAAAAGCAGCGAAGATGATTTGCTGAAATGCGAAAGTAAAATTAAGCAAAAAATGGTTAAAGGCATTATCATGCTGAGCTCCCCGGCGAATGAATCCTTTTTCCCACGGCTCGATACGTATGGCGTTCCGGTAGTTGTTATTGGCAAAGTTGAAGGGGATTTTGAGAATATCTATTCTGTTGATACAGATAATATCCACGGCAGTATGACATTGACCGATAATTTCATTCACAATGGTCACCGCGATATCGCTTGTCTACACGCTCCCCTTGATTATCACGTATCAATAGACAGACTCGCCGGGTATAAGGCCAGCCTCGAAAAGCACCATATTGCCGTGAATACTGACTGGATTGTCGACGGCGGCTATACACACGACAGTGCACTGGTCGCAGCCAGGGAATTACTCTCATCCTCTGCGCCCCCGCGTGCCGTTCTGGCGGCGGACAGTATGAAACTACTGGCGCTGTATCGCGCGGCTGATGAATTAAATTTGATGATACCCGAGCAGTTGGCCGTTGCGGGTTATACCGATCCGCTGTTGTCGTTGATTTTAACCCCTGCACCGGGCGGTTTAGAGATCCCGACTCGCAGACTGGGTGAAGAGAGCTGCGATCTGCTCTTTAACCGTATCGCCGGCCAGGTTGTGCCGCATAAGATTATCGTTGATACTCAACTGACATTAACGTCTTCAATGAAATGAATCAGGGGTCGATGACCCCTGTCAATTGAACATCAAAACGCATAATTCAAACCAATACCCACGTAATGGAATTTGTCGCTTTTACCTTCATCATGATTTTCCCATTCGTGAGCATATTCCAGCGTCGTTGACAGCCCGTTACCAAAATCATAGGCATACAGTAGGCCAAGACGGTTGAAATCATGCCCCTCACGCTCGGGATCGTCGCGCCAGTCCCAGTTTGACCAGCGATCTAAACCCAGCCGGGTATAAGGCGTCAACGTCGTATTACCCAATGAAACAGGGAAATAGGCGCGAATTTCCTGAGTGGAAAACTCACCATTGTTGCTTCCATTATCCATATTGAAACCCCGCTCGAGGTAATAATTGATCCTCGCGGAGAAGGTTTTATTGATGGTCCAGCTAAATCCGGTTTCGCTTTCGACCCGGCTATCGGAATAACCGGTTTTATCCAGGTCATGACCAAACTGATATAAGGCCAACCAGCCGCTGAACCGCCAGTCGTCACTTAGCCTGATATCCCAGTCGGGCTGAATTTTATAACGCTGCATATTCGCGCTACCGGTATCCGTCCCCTTTTCATCTTCATAATGATAACTGTAGTTACGAAAACCTCCGGTCAGACCCAAAGTATAATCATCATTTCCGACAAACTGATAGCGAATCTCCAGCTCGGGTCTGTCGAAATAAGTGCCGCGACTCATGTCACTATAATTCACCGCCCCTTCCTGATACATCGCCACCGATATACGCCAAGCATCCCACGAGGCATTAAAATAGACTGAAGGTTCAAACAGACCATCCTCATCTTCACCCTGCCCTTCGATATTTTCGCTCTCATACATTGCGCCAAGATTAAAATTCCACTTCTTGTCATTGTCTGTTGCATGGGCAGACATCACCCCTGCGCATAACAAAAGCGCAGCACTTCTTAATCGAGTACTCATTGTTATATTCCTTTATATAATGACAACTAAAAATGCCGGGACGTGAATTCCCGGCGACTGACTCTTTTTATTTGATCGCCATTTCGCTTTCAGCGTCGAAGAAATGGCATTTGTCCATTTCAAATTGAATGGCCAGATTATCCCCGGCGCGATAATCGTTTACCGCTCCGGCACGAAGCACTAACTCATGCCCCCCCACGGTGGCATAAAGCATAAACTCCGCGCCGGTAAGCTCCGCAACGCTGACCTTCGCGTCAGTTCCTGTTGCCAGCCCCTGAGTGGTGAGAATATCTTCAGGTCTGATGCCAAAGACCACCGCTTTGCGTTGGTAACCCAACGCATTAAGTGCCGCGAGTTTTGTCTCCGGGATTTCAAGGCGCAGAGTTTCGGTCACAAAATAACGACCATCTATCGCACCGCGAATAAAATTCATAGCCGGGGAACCGATAAAGCCGGCGACAAACATATTGGCAGGCTCGTTATAGACCTGCTTCGGCGCCCCCACCTGCTGAATAATGCCATCCTTCATGATCACAATCCGCGTCGCCATGGTCATAGCTTCGGTTTGATCGTGTGTCACGTAAATCATGGTGGTATTCAGTTTCTGATGTAGCTTGCTGATTTCGGCACGCATTTGTACACGAAGCTTGGCATCGAGGTTCGACAGCGGCTCGTCCATCAGAAATACCCCCGCCTCCCGCACAATGGCTCTCCCCAGCGCCACTCGTTGGCGCTGGCCCCCGGAAAGTGCGCCCGGCTTACGCTTCAGGTAGTCCCTAAGCCCCAGAATTTGGGCGGCCCAGTTGACGCGTTCTTCGATCACCGTCGGGGCAATCTTCTGCGTCTTCAGGCCAAACGCCATGTTGTCGTAGACGGTCATATGTGGATAGAGCGCATAGTTCTGGAACACCATGGCGATACCACGCGATTTGGCGGGTACATCATTCATACGTTTGCCATCGATAACCAGGTCACCGCCACTGATCTCTTCTAATCCGGCGATCATTCGTAACGTGGTGGATTTACCGCAGCCTGAAGGGCCGACAAAGACAATAAATTCTTTATCCGCAATCTCGAGGTTAAAATCTTTAACCACATGCACCTGGTTATCATAGATTTTTTGAATATGTTTAAGAGAAAGCTGAGCCATTGTGTCCCCTATTGATGCAAAATCGGGCAGCGTTTCGCGTGCCAAAAATCAGATAAACGCTGCCAGGTCAGTTCATTCGTTGACGAAAGTTTCAGACCGGCATGCGTTAAATCATCGCCAATCCCTACCGACAGCATGCCCGCAGCGTTAATCGCTTCAATGCCAGCCTGGGCATCTTCAATACCCAGCGCCTGTTCAGGCATCACGCCCAGCCCCTGGCAGGCCGCAAGGAAAATCTCCGGGTGAGGCTTGGAGTGGGTGATCCGCGCTGCATCAGCACAAAAATCAAAGGCAGCGGTGATGCCGAGCGCATGAAGGATCTGTGGAGCATTGAGAGAAACCGAAGCCAGCCCGGTACGTATCCCAGCGGCCCGAATTTCAGAGAGGAGCCCGCCAATACCCGGCATCAGCGAGTCGGCATTGAGTCCAGCCAGAGAACGCACGTACAGGGCGTTCTTTGCCTGTGTCAGTGCATAGCGCTCTTTCTCGCTGAAAGCTTTCTCCATGCCCGCGAAGCGCAGTATTCTCAGCAAGGAATCCATACGACCAATCCCCTTCAGTTCGGCGTTGAACGTCTCATCAAGGGTGATTCCAATTTCTGCTGCAATGGTCCTCCACGCCTGGAAGTGCAGATGCGCCGTATCGGTAATCACACCATCCAAATCGAAAATAATGGCCTTAAGCGTCATACCGGCCCTCCGTGGTAGCGGTCCCAGAAACAGGTAAATTTAATTCGTCGAACATGAATGTTTGCCGGCCGGAAAGCGTCTGAGTGTGTTCAAAAATCGTCAGCGTGACCGGTGCAGTCGTGCTCAGGGTTATACAACCAGTCTCAATGCAGATATCAATGGTGGCATTACGCCATTTCAGGCTAAATCGCAGCCGCTGCCATTGCGCAGGCAGTGACGGCGCAAGGTGTAACTCACCGTCAATCATCTGCATACCGGCAAACCCCTGAATCGCGCCAGACCAAATCGCTCCCGTTGCTGCCGCGTGGATCCCGTCGTCACAGCTGTGGGGATCCTCTCCCAAATCAATGGCCACCCCATCGCGCCAGAACTGCCAGGCGAGATCCGTCTCACCGCAGCGCGCGGCCACGATGCTGTGGATCGATTGACTGAGTGACGAATCATGGATGGTTCGGGGTTCATAAAATTCGAGGTTCGCGGCACACTGCTGGCGATCGAACTTCTCCGGTAGCAGGTAGTTCAGCATGACCACATCCGCTTGCTTCAGAATTTGCATCTCGTTCACTTCCGCCCGGGAGTAGTCGAGCAGAATGGTCTGTTTTCCGGCATCGGCTTTGTAGCGACTGAGATCGATCGCGGGTTTCGTCAGGAAAGTATCATCCTGCGGAATAACGCCCTCTTCATTTGCCTCTGGTAGCCATAACTGTTCCAGAAAACGCTGTGCAGCCTGAGCAAACCGTTCATCCTGGCGTTCAAACTGATGCATATACTTCAGCGCAGAGGCGACATTTTGCCAGGCCATATAATTGGTATAGGCATTGTTATTGACGTGCTCGGTATACTCATCAGGGCCGATCACATCATGGAGTTCCAGTCGCCCGTTAATCTCAATTGCCCGTGACATCCAGAACGAAGCTGTTTCGATAAGCAGCGTCAGCCCCTCATGGCGCATAAATTCATGATCCTGAGTTGCATGCCAGTACGCCACCACAGCCCAGGCGATATCGGCAACAATGTGGTGTTCGGCCAGAGCCGACGCGACTTTCTGGCGGACACCCGTGCGGATATTAATGGCGGCAAATTCCGGCGTTTCTTCTTCCCCGCTGGAGGCGCTCTCCCAGGGGAACAGCGCGCCGGACCAGCCATTACGCCTTGCTTTCTCTCTGGCTCCTGAAAGATTCAGCCAACGATAGCGCAGTAAATTGCGGGCAGTCTGCGGACAGGTGAAGAGATGGAACGGCAACAGGAATATCTCAGTGTCCCAGAAAATATGCCCTTTGTAGCCTTCGCCGGTCAGCCCTTTTGCGGCAATACTGCAGCGCTGATCGTGTGCCGGCGTCATGGCAGTCAGATGCCAGACCGCGTAGTCCAGCGCCAGCTGATCGCCCGGGTCAGTGGAGCACACTTCAACGCGACCCTTGAGCCAGATATTTTTCCACGCCCGCGTGGTATTCATCAGCAATGCGTCATAGCCCTGATCCGCGCAAGCCTTCAGCGCGGTCATCCCCTTTTGCGCAAAAGAGCTTTGTGAAAGGGCTCTATCGCTGCGGTGCGTTAGCCAGATGATTTTTTCAAGCATCACCGTTTGCCCCGCTTCAGCCCGCAGAGAATGGTGACAATTGAGACGGCGATTTTTAGCGGTGAAACAGCTTTCACTGTCTCTGCTCAATCGACAGCAGGCAGAGATCACCACTTCTGTCGCTCCGTCCTGGGTTTCATAAATCCCCTGCATACAGTGTTGGTCGAACACCCGCACGGAGATTTCATCCAGATGCTGCCTGCCGCTGTTGGTCTGCGTCGCATCAATGCCCGTGGTGAGGCTAATCTGCACTGCGCTATCCAGCGGTGTGACGGAAAATTGCAACGCCATGAGCGGGAGTTGATCCAGAGAGACAAAGCGTCGGCTGTCGATCTGAAAACGTCGGCCTGTTGAGGAGCGCCAGACCACGCTGCGGCGCAGCTCGCCGCTGGCAAACGCCAGCTCGCGCTGCCAGCTCAGGATCTCTCCGGCAAGCAGTGTGAAATTTTCACCATCCAGCTGCAACTCAATGCCCGTCACATCAGGGAGATTGACGAGCTCAGTGGTTTCATGGCGTCCGGCGCGATGATACAGCCCGGCCAGATACATGCCGCGCGTTTGCTGCGTATAGCTCTCTTCGTGGGCCGCCCGAACCCCCATGTAGCCATTGCCACACGCCATAATGGAGCCATATTTGTTCAGCGTGTGTGGGCTGAAGGTTGGATCGGCCAGAACGGAAATCGTTAACATAATTCCACGCTCTCCCGTTTCTCTGCTGATTCATACAGCGCGGCCACCAGCTGCTGAATCACCAGCCCTTGTTCCGCATCGGCAATCATCACCGGCTCGCCCAGAACATGGCGAACAAACGCATCCATACTGCGAAGATGGCGCTGATCGTCAGCATCATCACGCTGTAAAATGGTGTGAAGTTCGCCGTTCATATCGTTATAGATATGAGCGGGAAAAAGCGTTGCCCCTGCGTGCTCTCCGCAAAAAGAGATATTCATGATCGACTGCTCGCGAATGTTGAGCGCGAAAGAGGTATCAAGGCGCAAAATCCCGCCATTGCAAAATTCGATAGTGCCAAAGAGCGCGTCTTCTACCGTGTAACGCTGCGGATCCCATTCGCCAAACTGACCGCAACTTTTGCGCGTGCCAATCTTCTGGAAGCTATGCGCCGTCACTCTTTTTACCGCGGGAAAACCCAATACGTACATCGCCGCATCCAGCATATGGATGCCGATATCAATCAGTGGCCCACCGCCCTGCAGCGCTTTATTGGTAAAAACGCCCCAGCCCGGAACTCCGCAGCGCCGTAGCGCTTGCGCACTGGTGACATAGATTTCGCCGAAAGTACCGTTCTGTACCGCGTCACGCAGTAGCTGCGTATCCAGCGCAAAGCGATGGTGAAAATCATAGGCCAGCACTTTTCCCGACTTACGGGCCGCCAGCCGCATCCGATCGGCCTGCTGCGGCGTCATCGCGGGCGGTTTTTCGCACATCACATGACAACCCGCCTCGAGCGCCGCCATCGCGTGCTCGAAGTGAAAACGGTTGGGCGAACAGACGCTAACGATGTCCGGCTTCACCTCCTCAAGCATCTGTCGGGTATCCTGATACGCTCCGGCTATCGTGTGGCGTTCAGCAAAGGCCTGCGCCTGATCCAGGCGGCTGTCCATGACAGCCACCATTTGCAGATCGGTTCGCGTGGCATAATACGAGGCATGCACTTTTTCCGCGACCTGCCCGGCACCAATGATGGCGACGCGCAAAGTCGAAGGGCTAGAAGCACTCATCACGCTGGTCATCCTTAGCATTCACGTAAAAAGGTCAGTGAGTCCTGATAAGCCTGCGCCGGGTTCTCAGCGCGGACTCGGCACTCGTACACCACGTAACCCTGGTAATCATCGGCGCGAAGCTGATCGAACAGAGCGGCAAAATCCAGAGTGCCGCTGCCTGGCTGATAACGGTGGTTGTCAGCAATATGGACATGGCCCAGCAAGCCTCGATTGACGTGCAACGCTTCCGTCATTGAGTCTTCTTCAATGTTCATATGGTAGAAATCACCGATGATCTGCACATGCTGAAGGGCATTTTCTTCGATATAACGTCGGGCATCCGCAAGGGTATTGATCATATGATCCTGGTAGCGATTGAGCGGTTCCAGATAGACCGTAGTTCCGGTGCGGGCCGCCACTTCGTCCAGCCAGCGTAGTGAAGCGCTGACCGCCTTGCGATCGCCCTCCAGACTGCGTGGCGATACCATAGGCGGTAAGCGGAAGGTAAACATTCCCCAGGCTGCCGGGACGATAATCCCTTTCCCGCCCACTTCGCTTAGCGCCTCAAGAATGCGTTCAATTTGCTTCAGGCCGTTCAGACGACGCTCTTCGATAAAATCGCCGATCCAACCGTCGTAGCCGCCGCAGGCGGTGGTCACGGGCAGTCCGGTGGCGTGAATAGCGGCTTTCACCTCTTCCAGATTCTCCACCAGCAACTTGCCGTCGATTTCATATCCGTCAAAGCCCATGGCTTTGATGTACTGGAATTTTTCAAGAACAGAGGTCGGGAAAAAAGCCTGATTTTGCGTTGCGATCTTCATTGTGTGCTCTCCTTAGCTTAAAAAGTGACGCCCATTTTGATACTCAGTTCTGGATGCTTATCGACATAAGTCATATAGCTTTCAGCGCTGGTTTCAAAACTCACGATCGGATCGATCAGATCCTCGCAGTTGAGATAGCCATTCATCAGCAATTCCCAACAGGTCTCCTCAATGCGTTTGCGGCTCCAGCGCGGGTAATCCGGGTTCGGCTCGCTGCAGGCGCGCGAAAAGACAATCTTCGCGTTATTGAAATGCGCTTCGCGGCCCAGGTTGAATCCCTCTGCAAATGGTTTCGCAAAGGCGACATAGGCGATCGTTCCACCGTAAGCGAGCCCGCGCAATGCGGATTGCAGCGCATCGGCGAAGCCACTGGTTTCAATGATGATATCTGCGCCTTGCTTCCCGGTGAGTTTTTTCACCTCCAGCCCGACATCATTGCCAACCGGGTTAATACAAAAATCTGCCCCATGACGGCGAGCGATTTCACAGCGGTGTGCGATAGGGTCTACGCCAATCACAATGGATGCGCCCGCTTTCTTCGCCAGCTGGATAGCAATCTGCCCAATCGCCCCTAGCCCTACTACCACAACAAAATCGCCGACGCGGACGTTGGCATCGCGCACCCCGCTCATCGCAAACTGGGCCGGGTCATAGCAGACCGCATTCTTCCAGGAGGCGCCCTGAGGCATTTTGCGCAGTTTGTAGTTGTTGACTGCATTGACGATTACCGTCTCCTGCAGCGGGCCATAACAGCAGACCGAATCACCGGGCTGATAATCCGTGACCTCCGCACCGCATTCAATGATGTCGCCGACGATCATGTTTCCGAGCTGGAATTTACCAAACTCAATACCGCGAGCAGCGCCCTCTTCGCGCGGGGTGAACATCTGCCACTCAGCGTTGAACTCTTCATCAATAAACGGACTTGCTGCCCGAAAATCGACCACTTCGGTGCCATGCTTTGGCGCGCCGAAACGGGCGTGGATTTTCACTTCATTTGCCGCCACCGGGCGGTCTTCATATGGCATTAACGCGGCTACGCGTGGTGCTATTGCAACTAACTTTTTCATGAATCACTCCTTGTTAAACCAGGCCGCCTTAGCCCTTAACGCCACCGGCGGTCAAACCACTTTTAATGAAACGTTCTGAAAGCGCATACATGATGACTACCGGCAGTGCCGTCACCAGCGACGCCGCCATCATGCGGCCCCAGATATAGTCAGGGGTGCTAAACAGCGTGTTCAGCCCGACCGGCAAGGTGAAGTTGCTGGCACTGGAGAGGAAAATCGAGGCAAAAAGGTAGTCGTTCCAGGCCACCATAAAGCAGTAGACAAAGACCGATACCAGGCCAGAAATGGCGAGCGGAACGGTAATGCGAAAGATGATTTGCAGACGATTCAGACCATCCATCATCGCCGCTTCTTCAATCTCATCCGGAATAGTGTCGAAGTAGCTTCTGAGCATGAAAACGGCGGTCGGCAATGTCTGCGTCACCATGGTAATAATCAACGCCAGCTCGGTATCATAAATACCCAATGTGGTGATGATTTTGAACAGCGGCACGACCAGTAAAATGCCCGAGAACATATAGACGGTATAAAAACTGGCATTGATGGTCGCTCGTCCTTTAAAGCGAAGCTTTGAAAGCGCGTATGCTCCCAGCGTCCCGAGGAAAACCGCAATCACTGATGAGATCAGCGAGACCACCAGACTGTTTCTGAAATAGTCCACAAACGGGAAGATCAGCGGATTAAAAATGTCGATGTAATGCTGAAACGTCCACGCCTGGGGCAAAATCGTCGGATGCAGTGAAATGGCCTCTTTGGCACTTTTAAACGAGGTCATCAGCATGACGAAAAAAGGAAACAGCGTCACAATCAGAAATAGCGCCAGCCCGATATAAAACCCTGTTCGGCTGAGAGTGCGTTTATTTGTTGCCATTGAGGTTTACCCTTTTTCTGGTCAGCAGGATAACGGCGAAGATAATTACAAACAGCACCACCGAAATGGCGGCCGCTTTCCCGAGATCGTTAAAAGCGAAGGCTGTTTTGTAGAGATAGACGCCCAGGATATCGACTTTAGTGGTCAGCAGATAAACGTCGGCGAACATGTAGAACATCCAGATCGTTCTTAGCGTTATGACCGTTGCCAGCACGGGCATGATGGCAGGCAGCGTCACGATGCGAAAACGCTGCCAGGCGTTCGCGCCGTCCATTTCTGCGGCTTCGTACAGTGACTTGTCGATGGTCTGTAAAATCGCCAGGAAGGAGATAAACGCGTAAGGGAAATAGCGCCAGATTGCAAAGAGCACCACCAGTACAAAGCTGCTGCCAGGATTGTCGAACCACAGCGGAGCCTGGTCGTACAGGTGCAACAGATCGACACCCAGATAATTCACGATGCCATAGCCGTTGTTGAACATGTATTTCCAGGCGAAGACCAGTGATATCGACGGCGTAACATAAGAGAGAATCACCAGCGAACGCGCGGTTTTACGCAGGCGAAACTCGCGGTTAAAGAAGATGGCCACCGCCAGCCCCAGAGCGGTACTCCCGAGCACAACCAGGGCCGTATACCAAAAGGTCATCCACAGTGAGTGCCAGAATGCGGCGTCTCCCAGAATGCGAATGTAGTTATCGACTCCCACAAAGGTGGCGCTGATGCGCGGGTTCAGCGGCAAGCGCAGGAAGCTGATTTCGATATTAGATATCATGGGCCAGGCAACCAGGCCTCCCAGCAAAATCAGGCTGGGGGCCAATAGCAGCATGGCAAAAGGCATATCTGAACGGCCAGAAAAGATTCTCATTATTCCCTTCGCAATGCGCCCCTATCGTTGCGTGACAAGATCGGCCAGACGCTTCTGGCTGTCGTTTAACGTGGCGGTGAGATCTTTGTTGCCAACCGTAACGTCGTGGACCATGGAGCTGATCACTCCAGAGCCAGTGACATCCCCCATCAGCGTGAAGTTTTTATCTCCTACCGCGCCGAACACCTGTACGTTAGGGAATTGCGCGATCAACTCATACGGAAGCTGACCGAAGGCACGAATGACGTCGTTATCTTTCCAGGAGGCGGTTTCAACTACCCGCTTGTTCACCGGTAACGCTGCACCGGGCGACATCATCACCCAGTCAGCCGCGTTTTGAGCCTGCTCCATCCAGGTGACAAACGTCTGTGCAGCGTGGGTTTCATCTTCCGTTTGGCCGGTGGTGATCGTCAGCGATGTCACCATGCCGTAGATGGCGGAGGTTTTTTCCGTTGGCACGACAAAACCGAGATTGGCCGGTTCGCCCTCTTTGTAAACGGCTGGCAGAATATAGGTGGAGTAGATCGCCATCGGTGCGGAGCCGTTCATAAAGGCGTCTTTGATCTCCATAACATCATTCGACCCCGGCATTGTTGTCGCAGCGAGCGACCGATAAAATGCCAGCGCTTTTGCCATCTCTGGCGTATTGATGTCCACTTCGCCTTGCGCATTAAACACGTTCGCGCCGCCTGAAAGCGCAAACTGCGAAAATGCCTGTTCGGTCATGACACTTTCGGCAGTGGGTAAGGCGATGCCGTAGTGTTTGATGGCCGGATTGCTCAGAGCCTGGCTGGCCTTCAGCAGCTGTGCCCAGGTGTGAGGTTCCTGAATACCCGCGGCGGCCAAAATGTCTTTGTGATACCAGACCCCCGATAGCCAGGCGCTGACAGGAACGCCGGTCCACGCTTTGCCGTCTTCGGTGCGAACAATACGCAGAATACCGTCGTAGAACGTCCCTTCACCGACCGCCATAATGGATTTTGCGATGGCATTGCGATCGAGGAGCTGTTCTTTGTCCATGACCTTGGCATAGTCATGGCTCACTTCAATCACCTCCGGTAGCGCCCCCGTCCGGGCAAGCGTGATAACTTTCGTGTTGTAGGCATCCTCTTCGACGGGAACCTGCTTGACCTTGATCGTCGGGTTATCTTTCTCAAATCGTGAAATTAATTGGGTAATAACCGCCTGTCGTTCCTGTTCTACCGAGGAGTGCATAAATTCAATCGTGACCACCGATTTTTTGTCATCCCGACAGCCTGACAACAGGGCGCACGCAACCAGTGCTGAGATCAGCACAACTTTTGGTACTTTCATTTTTATTGTCCTTTTAGATGTCTTTAATCCACATAACCTGCCACGGATTAAGGGTTATCGTTTCTCCACGAATACAGCTATCCGTTAGCAGTTCTCTTCCATCGTTAATACCAACATAAATTGTTTGTGGTTGCTCATCGAAATTAAATAGCGCTGTTATTCTCTCGCCATTTTCAGCAATGCGGATAATTTTAAGAACATGCTCATCAGGCGCATCAAAAATAGCGTCACTGTCAGGGTGGAAAGCGTTTTGCTGGCGGCGAATGGCAATCATTTTGGTCAATGAACGATATATACGGTTACGCAGCGTACCTTCATCATTCAATTCTGCGTCAATTTCACCTTCGCGATATTTACGCCGGTTAATTGCCCGATTATAGCCCAGTTTTTCTACGCCATCGTAATCATTACGCGAACCAATAATACTCTGAATATAAATAGCGGGCACACCTGGAAAACTTAATAATAGCGCATGCGCCAGGAGGAATCGGGCTTGCCGCTCACTATCGCTGCTGTTTTTATGGCTTAATGCATCCAGATAGGTCACATTGAGTTCGTATGGACTGCGCGTGCCATCGGGATTATTTTTCCAGTTAACCAGCGCGCCCTCACTTTGCAGTTTTTCAACCAAAGCCAGAATATCTTGCTCAGGTAAAATACCGCGCAGCGGGTTGAGACCAATGCCATCATGGGAAGCAAGAAAGTTAAACCAGGTGGTACTGGAAGATGGTAGGGTCAGCTTTTGCGCCCACTGACATAACGCCATAACATTGCGGCTATGAATGCTATGGAGAACCAGCGGTGGCAGTGAGAATTGATACACCATCTGCGCTTCATTTGTACCATCACCGAAATACGCGATATTGTCTTTATGCGGGACATTGGTTTCCGTAATCAGCACGGTGCCAGGCGCCACCTCATCAGTGATAGCACGGAAAATCTGGATCAGCCGATGCGTATTCTCCTGATGAATACAGGTTGTGCCGGGCGCTTTCCACATGAACCCCACCGCATCGAGACGAATGTAATCAGCTCCCTCCATCAGATAGTGGAGCAGAACATCGACCATCGCGATCAAGACCTGCGGACTGGCGAAGTTCAAATCAATTTGGTCGTCGCTAAAAGTGGTCCACAAATGGCGAACGGAGCCGTCCGTCATTGTAAAGGGCGTTAAAAGCGGTAAAGCCCTGGGACGCGTGACGGCCGATAAATCTGTATCTGGATCAACGGCAATAAAGAAATCGGCAAACTCTGACTCCTGATTTAAATACCGTTTAAACCACGGGCTTCTTGCCGACATATGATTACAGACAAAATCAAACATCAAATTTGCCGATTTTTTTAATTCAGCAACATCACTCCACTCCCCTGCTTCCGGCGCAACACGATGATAATCAATCACCGAAAAGCCATCATCAGAAGACCACGGGTAAAATGGTAATAAATGGACATGTGAAAAAGACGTTCCCAACCATCGGTTAAAGAACCGGGTTAATATCGGCAAGGATTTTTGGCCGTTCTCGATAAATTGATCGGCATAGGTAATTAATACGACATCTTGTTCATCCCATTTTGCTTTGCGGCGGGTGTGAATAACCCTGGCGGCGTTTCCTATCTTTTCCTTGAGTACACTTAACTGCGCGTCAGAAAAATCTTTGCCATAAACAAGAGCGATCAGTTTCTTTATTTTTACGTTCACATTACTTTCCATGGTAGCGGTCCCACGAAAGGCAATCTACTCTCATGAAAAAAATCTGTCAACGAAGTCAAAGGAGGAAAAACACAAATGAAGCGCAGCTCGAATCAGTAATGTGAGCTGCCGCAAAGAAAGGATGAAATTATTACAACGTCATTCATTAATGAACTCATGCCCTCTCTCAAAAAGAGAGAAGGCAGCGCAAACGCTATTTATCAGGAGAAATAGCGGCGGGAAAAGCGGCCTGCAATCTTCTTGAGCAGCGGCTCCAGCGCCACAGCCAGTAACATTCTGATCGGTTTCCGGGCAACAGACTTCACCGCCCAACCCGCCACACCTGCCGGGCCATAGCGCAACGCGGTCAGTAGTATGAACTTTCCTGCTATTTTCAAACCGGGTTTCACTTTCTGACCGGCCTGTTGCCAGTGACGATTCATTGCGGTTCCTCTCAGTTAAAGCTGACGAAAACGACTTCTTAGCGTAAAGGTGTCGGACGTGACATAGCGTTCCATTTCACGCAGACGTTTTTCTCCGGCGGCCAGTTCGGCGTCTACCGAATCCAGCAGATCGCTGCTGGTGGGCGCGTCTTCGGACGACATTGCACTATCCGGCATCGGGTCGAGCACAAACGACAAAATGACGTAGGCCAGTAAGGTAAAGAATGCCAGACCAAAAAATACGGAAAGTACGGTAACGACGCGTACCAGCTTGACCGGAACGTCCAGATAGCGCGCCAGGCCGGCGCACACTCCGCGCACCATCCCCTGCTGAGGGATACGCCACAATTTTTTATTCAGGTTGAGTCCGGTCATTAGCTCTCCCTCCAGTTCGGGTGTTCAGCATCCAGAATGGATTCCAGTGCCTGAATACGTTCGCGCATTTTTTTCGCGTCGTCGGTGAGTTGCACCAGGCGCTGCTGTTCGCTTTGCGACAACTCACCCCGTGAAGAACGGTTGCTGTAATGCAGCCATAACCAGATCGGCAGGACGAAAAGCACGAAAATGGTCAGCGGAATAGCCAGAAAAAGCGCACTCATAGGGTCTCCTTGTCTTACGATGCGTGGCGGCACACCAGGGTGCCGCTTCAATTATTATTGGTTGTCTTGCTTCATTTTGGCTTTCAGCGCGGCCAGCTGTTCGCTGATTTCATCATCGGCTTTCAGCTCGGCAAATTGCTGATCCAGCGTTTGCTGTTTACCAAAGCTGTGGCTTTCAGCTTCTGCTTCCATATGATCGATGCGACGTTCAAACGATTCGAAGCGCGCCATTGCTTCATCCAGCTTACCGCTATCCAACTGGCGACGCACATCGCGAGACGAGCTGGCGGCCTGATGACGCAGCGTCAGTGCCTGCTGGCGGGCACGGGTTTCGCTCAGTTTGTTTTCCAGCTCAGCGATCTCTTTTTTCATGCGGGTTAATGTTTCGTCAACCAGCGTGACTTCATGTTCCAGCGTGGCCACGATGTCGGTGAGCTTCTGCTTTTCAATCAGCGCGGAACGGGCCAGATCGTCTTTTTCTTTGCGTAACGCCAGCTCGGCTTTATCTTGCCATTCATTTTGCTGTGCGGTCGCCTGCTCGATACGGCGCGACAGCTGTTTCTTTTCTGCCAGCGCACGTGCTGAAGTGGAACGAACTTCCACCAGCGTGTCTTCCATTTCCTGAATCATCAGACGCACCAGCTTCTGCGGGTCTTCCGCTTTCTCCAGCAGTGAGTTGATATTGGCGTTCACGATGTCGGCAAAACGAGAAAAAATACCCATAATTCAATCCTCATAGTTCTGTTATCGGGCGATGCCCTGCTGTTTAGCTAATACAAAACGCGTGCCAATTTTTTATCTTATTGATTTATATGATTGTGGTTGATTTTACAGCAGGGAGAATCTACTCTGACCTGGTGAATATCGCTAACGAGTGGTTAATTTCATCATGGCTGAATATAAAGATAATTTACTGGGCGAGGCCAACAGTTTTCTTGAGGTGCTGGAGCAGGTTTCTCGCCTGGCACCGCTCAACAAACCGGTTTTGATTATCGGTGAACGGGGTACCGGGAAAGAGTTGATCGCCAACCGGCTGCATTTTTTGTCCGGCCGCTGGGACGGGCCATTTATTTCGCTTAACTGCGCGGCGCTCAATGAAAATCTGCTGGATACCGAGCTGTTCGGTCATGAGGCTGGCGCGTTTACCGGTGCCCAAAAGCGCCACCCCGGGCGCTTTGAGCGTGCGGATGGCGGGACGTTGTTCCTCGATGAGCTTGCCACCGCGCCGATGCTGGTGCAGGAAAAGCTATTGCGGGTGATCGAATATGGCGAACTGGAGCGCGTGGGCGGCAGCCAGCCGTTGCAGGTGAACGTGCGTCTGGTCTGCGCCACGAACGCTAACCTGCCGGAAATGGTGGCCGCCGAAAAATTCCGCGCGGATCTCCTCGATCGTCTGGCTTTTGACGTGGTGCAGTTACCGCCGCTGCGCGAACGCCGTAGCGATATTATGTTGCTGGCAGAACAATTCGCCATTCAGATGTGTCGCGAGCTGGGCATGCCCCTTTTCCCGGGGTTTAGCGACTACGCGCGCCAAACGCTGCTGGATTACCGCTGGCCAGGCAATATTCGTGAACTGAAAAACGTGGTGGAGCGATCCGTTTATCGTCACGCCAGCAGCGAAACGGAGCTGGATACGATTATTATCGACCCTTTCCATCGCTCAACCCCTGTAAAATCGCAGCCTGATGCCCGCGCCGATATTCCCTCTCTGCCGCTGGATTTACGCCAGTTTCAGCACCATCAGGAACAGCAATTGCTGGAAATGAGTCTGAAAGAGGCGAAATATAACCAGAAGCAGGCGGCTGAACGGCTGGGTCTGACCTACCATCAATTAAGGGCGTTGCTTAAAAAGCATCAAATGCGCTGACATTATCAGCACTTACCCGCAGACATTTTTACGAAGCAGGTGTAAGTGCGATACACTTTGCAGATCGAATCTAAAAACCTTAAAAATTATGCGTCTGGTTTTCTCGTCCCTGATTGCAATCGGTCTGTTTAGCCGCCTGGTCTTTGCTGCGCCCGAACAGACTGCGCTTCCTGATATTCGCGACAGTGGCTTTGTCTATTGCGTGAACGGGCAAGTCGACACCCTCAATCCACAAAAAGCAGGCAGTGGCCTGATTGTCGACACTCTCGCTGCACAGCTTTACGACCGCCTGCTGGATGTCGATCCCTATACCTATCGACTGGTGCCGGAGCTGGCCGCAAGCTGGGAAGTGCTGGATAACGGCGCAACCTACCGTTTTCATCTGCGCGATGACGTCGCTTTTCAATCCACGCCGTGGTTTAAACCCACGCGTAAACTGAACGCTGATGACGTGGTCTTTACGTTCCAGCGCATTTTTAATCGTCATCATCCGTGGCATAACGTTAACGGCAGCAGTTTCCCCTATTTCGACAGCCTGCAGTTTGCGGATACGGTCAAAAGCGTGCGCAAGCTCGACAGCCGGACGGTGGAATTCAGTCTGACGCGCCCCGATGCCTCCTTCTTGTGGCATCTGGCGACACACTATGCATCGGTTATGTCGGCGGAATATGCCGCCCAGCTAACCAAAAAGGATCGCCAGGAATTACTCGATCGTCAGCCGGTCGGAACGGGGCCGTTCCAGATGGCAGAATATCGCGCCGGGCAGTATATTCGCCTGCAGCGCCACGAACATTTCTGGCGCGGCACGCCGCTGATGCCGCAGGTGGTGGTTGATCTTGGTTCTGGCGGCACAGGCCGACTGTCCAAGCTGCTCACCGGAGAGTGCGATGTTCTGGCCTGGCCAGCCGCCAGCCAGTTGACCATCCTGCGCGACGACCCGCGCCTGCGTCTGACGCTGCGCCCCGGAATGAACATCGCCTATCTGGCCTTTAATACCGATAAACCGCCGCTGAACAATCCCGCCGTTCGTCATGCCCTGGCACTGGCGATCAATAACCAGCGTCTGATGCAATCTATTTATTACGGCACGGCTGAAACGGCGGCGTCGATTCTGCCACGCGCGTCATGGGCCTATGACAATGAGGCCAAAATCACCGAATACGATCCGGCAAAAGCGCGGAAACAACTCGCGGCGCTGGGCGCGAGTAATCTCACGCTACAACTCTGGGTTCCGACCAGCTCGCAGGCCTGGAACCCCAGCCCACTAAAAACCGCGGAACTGATCCAGGCCGATATGGCGCAGGTTGGCGTCAAAGTGGTGATTGTGCCGGTCGAGGGGCGTTTCCAGGAGGCGCGGCTGATGGACATGAATCATGATCTTACCCTGTCTGGCTGGTCCACGGACAGTAACGATCCCGACAGTTTCTTCCGTCCGCTCCTGAGCTGCGCCGCGATCCGCTCGCAAACCAACTACGCTCACTGGTGTCACCGTGAATTCGATACCGTGTTGCAAAAAGCGCTCTCTTCTCAACAGCTGGCATCGCGTATTGAGGCCTACGACGAGGCGCAAAATATCCTCGCCAGAGAGCTTCCGGTGCTGCCGTTAGCCTCTTCACTGCGTCTGCAGGCCTATCGCTATGATATTAAAGGCCTTGTTCTGAGCCCGTTTGGCAATGCCTCGTTCGCAGGCGTGTCGCGTGAGAAACAAGATGAGGTGAAAAAACCATGATTATTTTTACCTTACGACGCCTGCTTTTGCTGGCGATCACGCTGTTTTTTCTGACGTTTATCGGGTTTAGCCTGAGCTATTTTACCCCGCACGCGCCGCTACAGGGCTCGTCGCTATGGGACGCCTGGCTGTTCTGGTTTAACGGTGTGCTGCACTGGGATTTTGGTGTCTCCAGTATCAACGGCCAGCTGATCTCGCAGCAATTGAAAGAAGTTTTTCCGGCGACCATGGAGCTGTGCATTCTGGCGTTTGGTTTTGCCCTGATCGTTGGGATCCCGGTGGGGATGCTCGCGGGCATCACCCGCAACAAATGGCAGGATAAGCTGATCAGCGCCATTGCCCTGCTCGGCTTCTCGATTCCGGTGTTCTGGCTGGCGCTTCTGCTGACGCTGTTCTTCTCATTGACGCTCGGCTGGCTGCCGGTCTCGGGACGTTTCGATCTGCTCTACACGGTTAAGACTGTCACCGGATTCGCGATCGTTGATGCCTGGCTGTCGGACTCCGTCTGGCGAGATGAGATGATCATCAGCACTCTTCGCCATATGGTGTTGCCGGTGCTGACGCTGGCCGTGGCGCCGACGACGGAAGTGATTCGTCTGATGCGCACCAGCACGATTGAAGTCTTTGATCAGAACTATGTGAAAGCCGCCGCCACGCGCGGTTTGTCGCGTCTGACCATTCTGCGCCGTCATGTTCTGCATAACGCGCTTCCGCCGGTGATTCCGCGTCTGGGGTTACAATTTTCCACCATGCTGACGCTGGCGATGATCACCGAGATGGTCTTTAGCTGGCCGGGTCTGGGCCGCTGGATGATCAATGCGATTCGCCAGCAGGACTACGCGGCGATCTCCGCAGGGGTGATGGTGATTGGGTCGCTGGTCATCATCGTAAACGTGATTTCCGATATTGTAGGTGCTATGGCCAACCCGCTGAAACATAAGGAATCGTATGCCTTACGATAGCGTATACAGGGAAAAGCGCACCCCGGGCGTGGTGCGCACCGTGTGGCGAAAATTCTATGGCGACACCACGGCGATGATCGGCCTTTATGGCTGCGGCGGCCTGGCGTTGCTGTGTATTTTTGGCGGCTGGTTTGCCCCCTATGGTCTCGATCAACAGTTCCTCGGCTACCAGTTGTTACCGCCTTCGTGGTCGCGCTACGGCGAGGTTTCTTTCTTCCTGGGGACTGACGACCTGGGGCGTGATGTCCTGAGCCGTCTGTTAAGCGGCGCGGCGCCGACCGTGGGCGGCGCGTTCGTGGTGACCTTTGCGGCCACCTTTTTTGGGGTGGTGCTCGGCGTCTTTGCCGGGGCGACGCATGGTCTGCGTTCCGCCGTGCTGAATCATATTCTGGATACGCTGCTCTCTATCCCGTCGTTGCTGCTGGCCATTATTGTGGTGGCCTTCGCCGGGCCGCATCTTTCGCATGCAATGTTTGCCGTATGGCTGGCGCTGTTACCGCGCATGGTGCGTTCGGTGTATAGCATGGTGCATGATGAGCTGGAAAAAGAGTATGTGGTCGCCGCGCGTCTGGACGGTGCGACTACCCTGAATATTTTATGGTTTGCCGTGATGCCCAACATCGCCTCGGGGCTGGTGACGGAAGTGACCCGCGCCCTGTCGATGGCAATTCTGGATATTGCCGCCCTTGGTTTTCTCGATCTTGGCGCGCAGCTGCCCTCCCCTGAATGGGGCGCGATGCTCGGCGATGCGCTGGAGTTAATTTACGTTGCGCCGTGGACAGTGATGCTCCCCGGTGCTGCAATTATGGTGAGCGTTCTGCTGATCAACCTGCTGGGCGACGGTATTCGCCGTGCAATTAATGCGGGGGTGCAATAATGCCGTTACTTGATATCCGCAACCTGACCATTGAATTTAAAACCGGCGAAGGCTGGGTGAAAGCGGTCGATCGCATCAGTATTACGCTTGCGGAAGGCGAGATTCGCGGGCTGGTGGGCGAGTCTGGCTCGGGTAAGAGTCTGATCGCAAAGGCCATCTGCGGCGTGGCTAAAGATAACTGGCGCGTTACCGCTGACCGTATGCGGTTTGACGATATTGATTTATTGCGCCTCTCCCCCCGCGAGCGACGCAAGCTGGTCGGTCACAACGTGTCAATGATCTTCCAGGAGCCGCAATCCTGTCTTGATCCGTCCGAACGGGTGGGCAAACAGCTGATGCAAAATATCCCCGGCTGGACCTATAAAGGCCGCTGGTGGCAGCTTTTTGGCTGGCGGAAACGTCGCGCCATCGAGCTTTTGCATCGCGTGGGTATTAAAGATCACAAAGACGCAATGCGCAGCTTTCCCTATGAGCTGACGGATGGCGAGTGCCAGAAAGTGATGATCGCTATCGCGCTGGCCAATCAGCCGCGGCTGTTGATCGCCGATGAACCGACGAACGCCATGGAACCTACCACGCAGGCGCAGATATTCCGCCTGCTGACCCGCCTTAACCAGAACAACAACACCACCATTTTGCTCATCAGCCACGACCTGCAAATGTTGAGCAAATGGGCCGATAAAATCGACGTGATGTATTGCGGTCAGACCGTGGAAACCGCCTTCAGCGAAGATCTGGTCACCGCGCCGCACCACCCGTATACCCAGGCGCTGATCAGGGCTATCCCCGATTTCGGCAGCGCGATGCCGCATAAAAGTCGCCTGAATACCTTGCCGGGCGCGATTCCGCTACTGGAGTCACTCCCGATTGGCTGCCGTCTTGGGCCTCGCTGCCCTTACGCGCAGCGCAAATGCATTGAAACGCCACGACTCACCGGTGCCAAAAATCACCTGTACGCCTGTCATTTCCCGCTGAACATGGAGAGAGAGTGAGATGGTCGAAACTCTGCTGGAAGTTCGTAATCTGAGTAAGACCTTTCGCTACCGGACGGGCCTGTTCCATCGTCAGACGGTCGAAGCGGTAAAACCGCTCAGTTTTACCCTGCGCGAAAAACAGACGCTGGCGATTATTGGTGAGAACGGCTCCGGTAAATCCACGCTGGCGAAGATGCTGGCGGGAATGGTCGAGCCAACGTCGGGAGATGTCCTGATCGACGATCATTTCCTGGCGTACGGCGATTACTCGTTCAGAAGCCAGCGTATTCGTATGATTTTCCAGGATCCGTCAACGTCGCTCAACCCGCGTCAGCGTATCTCCCAAATACTGGATTTTCCGCTGCGTCTGAATACCGATCTGGAACCGGAGGCGCGCAGGAAACGTATCATCGAGACACTGCGTCTGGTCGGTTTGCTGCCTGATCACGTCAGCTATTATCCGCACATGCTGGCCCCGGGGCAGAAACAGCGTCTGGGGCTGGCGCGCGCCCTGATCCTGCGGCCAAAGGTGATTATCGCCGACGAAGCGCTGGCGTCGCTGGATATGTCGATGCGTTCGCAGTTAATCAACCTGATGCTGGAATTACAGGAGAAACAGGGTATCTCTTATATCTATGTCACTCAGCATTTAGGCATGATGAAACACATTAGCGATCAGGTGCTGGTGATGCATCAGGGTGAAGTGGTCGAGCGTGGCAGCACCGCAGACGTGCTGGCTTCTCCGCTGCATGATCTGACTAAACGCCTGATTGCCGGGCATTTTGGCGAAGCGTTAACCGCCGATGCATGGCGAAAAGATAAATGACCGCTGACCTGTAAAGTGGTCGGATTAACTCTGGACGCGACACGTGATATTATCGCCGCGTTTTAACGACGATCGCCACGATGAGAGGGCGTTCGCCATAACAATGAATATAAGGATCAAAGCTATGGGTTTTCTTTCCGGTAAGCGCATTCTGGTAACTGGCGTCGCCAGCAAACTGTCCATCGCATACGGCATTGCACAGGCTATGCACCGCGAAGGCGCTGAGCTGGCGTTCACCTACCAGAACGACAAGCTGAAAGGCCGTGTTGAAGAGTTTGCCGCGCAGCTGGGTTCCAGCATCATTCTGGAATGCGATGTTGCTCAAGATGAAAGCATTGATGGCATGTTCGCTGAACTGGCAAAAGTATGGCCGAAATTCGACGGTTTCGTTCACTCAATCGGCTTTGCACCAGGCGATCAGCTGGACGGCGACTACGTGAATGCGGTAACCCGTGAAGGCTTCAAAATTGCTCACGACATCAGCTCCTACAGCTTCGTTGCAATGGCAAAAGCTTGCCGCACCATGCTGAACCCAGGCTCTGCTCTGTTGACGCTGTCCTATCTGGGTGCTGAGCGCGCTATCCCTAACTACAACGTGATGGGTCTGGCGAAGGCATCTCTGGAAGCTAACGTGCGCTACATGGCGAACGCAATGGGTCCTGAAGGTGTGCGTGTTAACGGTATCTCTGCTGGCCCAATCCGTACTCTGGCCGCATCCGGTATC
Source organism: Lelliottia sp. CFBP8978 (assembly GCF_034046055.2). Taxonomy (NCBI): domain Bacteria; kingdom Pseudomonadati; phylum Pseudomonadota; class Gammaproteobacteria; order Enterobacterales; family Enterobacteriaceae; genus Lelliottia; species Lelliottia sp. CFBP8978. The sequence continues at coordinate 2,370,294 of NZ_CM188253.1, forward strand.
AAAGACTTCCGCAAAATGCTGGCGCATTGCGAAGCGGTTACGCCAATTCGTCGCACCGTTACCATCGAAGATGTGGGTAACTCCGCAGCATTCCTGTGCTCTGACCTCTCTGCGGGTATCTCCGGCGAAGTGGTTCACGTTGACGGCGGTTTCAACATCGCTGCAATGAACGAGCTGGAAATCAAATAAGCTGTCACTCTCTTCCCTCGCGGGAAGAGAGTTTCTCCCCCACTCTGCCTTCTGCCCGTCACGTTTTCCTCCTCGTTATTCCGTTCTGCTATTTGTTATCACCTAACAATATTTTTCGCACTGAAAGCCATACGCCAGGATATTGATCGCCATTTGAGATCAAGGAACGCACATGGAACAACGCCGTTTTTCCGGCAAAGGCCACTGGTATCACGAAACCCAGACAAATCACTGTCCGGATGAGGTTCTGCCACTGGTTCCCGAGGCCGCGCATGTCGACGACCGTTTTTTGCTCGATTTAGCGCTGCCTGATGAGATAGTCACCCCGTGTGAAAGCTGGCTGACGCCAGCCCGGGCGTTATGCGATCTCCTTTTTCCGCTGCATGTTCCGGTCAACCGATTGCACACGCTCAGTGCGTACGATCGGTTGAGTACCGCGCTGACGGTAGCCCAGGCCTGTGGCGTACAGCGGCTATGCAACCACTACGCTGCCCTGCTCGCTCCGCTGCCCGGTCCCGACTCTTCCCGGGAAAGCAATCAACGCCTCGCCCAGATCACCCAGTACGCCCGTCAGCTGGCCAGCTCACCTGATGTTATTGACGACAAAGCGCAACGGCAGCTGGATGAAGTGGGTCTGTCGACCTATGACATTATTTTGATTAACCAGATTATCGGCTTCGTCGGGTTTCAGGCGCGGGTTGTGGCTGCTTTCCAGGCGTTACTGGGTCATCCGGTTCGCTGGCTGCCCGGGCACCATCTTCCGCCGCACGCGCCGACTGACGGCTGCACAGTGAGCGACTGGAAGCCGATTTTCGCGGGTGTGGAGTTGCGCTACGCCACTGCGCAACAGCTCGAATCGCTCTCTCGCTGGCAATCCGTACCGGAGCTGCGCGAACTGACGCCGGTGCTTTGCCACGAACCGACGCTCCTCGATCGTACGGGTGAGATACTGAAAAGCCTCCATCGCGGCGTCAAACAGCGCGATGCTGCCGCCCGGTCGTTACCTGTTGCCCGGGCGTTGCTGACCTGCTCTCCCGATCGATTCAGCGCCGCGCAGTTTACGCCACTTGTTGATGACGGGATCCCCGCCGCTGCGGCGATTTATCTGCTGACATGGAGCGCGTTTTGCGGCTGGCTCGACCGCCTGAAAATCGCGCTGGGCGAGCGGTCATAACCCGGGTCATTATCTAAAGAGCGCTTGCTGTAGCAGTGAGAATCGCGTAAAACTGTCAGCCGCTCAATGGCTACTAAAATAGAACACTATGCTTCAGGACAACCCGCTGCTAGCGCAGCTTAAACAGCAACTGCATTCCCAGACGCCGCGTGCAGAAGGGGTCGTAAAAGCCACGGAAAAGGGCTTTGGCTTCCTTGAAGTCGATTCGCAGAAAAGCTACTTCATCCCGCCTCCGCAGATGAAGAAAGTGATGCACGGCGATCGTGTCACAGCGGTGATTCACACTGAAAAGGATCGTGAATCGGCAGAGCCAGAAGAACTTATCGAACCTTTTCTGACCCGTTTTGTCGGTAAAGTGCACAGGAAAGACGATCGTCTTTCCATCGTACCGGACCATCCTCTGCTGAAAGATGCCATCCCTTGCCGCGCCGAGCGTGGCGTTGAACATGATTTCAAAGAAGGTGACTGGGCCGTTGCCCAGATGCGTCGCCATCCTCTGAAAGGCGATCGCGGCTTTTATGCCGAACTGACTCATTTCATTACTTACGGTGACGATCATTTCGTTCCGTGGTGGGTCACCCTTGCACGTCATAATCTGGAGAAAGAAGCGCCAAACGGCGTGGCGACAGAGATGATGGACGAAGGCCTGACGCGTCGCGATCTGACTGCCCTGAGCTTCGTCACGATCGATAGCGCCAGCACCCAGGATATGGACGATGCGCTGTACGTTGAAGAAGCCGGTGACGACAAACTGCATTTGACCGTAGCGATTGCCGATCCGACCGCGTGGATTGCCGAAGGAAGCAAGCTGGACGACTCTGCCAAAATTCGCGCGTTCACCAACTATCTGCCGGGCTTTAATATCCCGATGCTGCCGCGTGAACTTTCCGACGACCTCTGCTCGCTGCGTCCGAATGAGGTTCGCCCTGTGCTGGCATGCCGTATGACTGTCGCGGCTGACGGCACCATCGAAGACGATATCGAATTCTTCGCCGCCACCATCGAATCAAAAGCGAAACTGGCCTATGACGATGTGTCTGACTGGCTGGAAAATACCGGCAACTGGACACCTCAAAGCGATGCTATTGCACAGCAAATTCGTCTGCTGCAGCGTGTCTGCCTGAGCCGTGGCGAATGGCGTAAGACGCACGCGCTGGTCTTTAAAGATCGCCCGGACTACCGCTTCGTACTGGGTGAAAAAGGCGAAGTGCTGGATATCGTGGCAGAGCCTCGTCGTATTGCGAACCGCATCGTTGAAGAAGCGATGATTGCTGCCAACATTTGTGCGGCTCGCGTTCTGCGCGACAAATTAGGTTTCGGCATTTATAACGTGCATACCGGTTTTGATCCGGCCAACACGGAGGCGCTGGCCGCCCTGCTGAAAACGCATGACGTTCACGTTGATCCGCAGGAAGTGTTGACGCTGAATGGCTTCTGCAAACTGCGTCGTGAGCTGGACGCGCAACCGTCTGGTTTCCTCGACAGCCGTATTCGTCGCTTCCAGTCCTTCGCTGAGATCAGCACTGAACCGGGCCCGCACTTTGGCCTGGGCCTGGAGGCGTATGCCACCTGGACTTCACCGATTCGTAAATATGGCGACATGGTTAACCATCGTCTGCTTAAAGCTATCGTCAAAGGTGAAACCATTGCGCGTCCACAGGATGAGACCACCCTGCAGATGGCGGAACGTCGTCGCCTGAACCGTATGGCTGAACGTGATGTGGGCGACTGGCTGTATGCCCGTTTCCTGCAGGACAAAGCCGATACGGATGTGCGTTTTGCGGCTGAGATTATTGATGTGAGTCGTGGCGGCATGCGCGTGCGTCTGGTGGACAATGGCGCCGTCGCGTTTATCCCGGCCCCGTTCCTGCATGCGGTCCGCGATGAGTTGGTTTGCAGCCAGGAAAACGGCGCCGTGCAAATCAAAGGCGAGACGGTCTATAAAGTGACGGATGTGATTGACGTGAATATCGCTGAAGTCCGTATGGAAACCCGCAGCATTATCGCGCGTCCTGTCGCCTGATAACCTTTTAAAATGTCGGCTGTTTCTCATCTGGAGACGCCGACATTTTCTTTTCTGTTTAAATCGCGTCTCCATCACTTTTTCTTAATATTTTCCTCCCCATTCCCGCAAAAACGATCACACTTATCTACAGTAAAAGAAAACCGTTATCTTTGGTGACGGGAATGATTATCCATCAGTATCCTTTTGTGCACTTCTCGTTCTAATATAAGAACTCAGGGAAAAACAATAAGTTCACTTCGGTTATGCCGCTGTTTCGCGACGGAAAAGTCGAATGCATATGCATAACTTTGCGCTATTGAGCAGGTCCGGGAGAAAGCATGATTGACGATCTGGAGCAGAATTTACTGTTTCGTTACATGGGGACGCACAGCCCGTGGTGGCGACTGACAGCGGACAGTAATGCGCTGCATCTGGCCGCCAGCGAAAATGCCGATACCACTCAGGTGGTTGCGTTAAATGACGATCAGGCTGAATGCATCCGCCAGCTCACCGTGATCACCTCCAGCATCACCATGACACTTTCTCTGTACGGTGTGGATGTTCCCGTCCATCTGGTAGGCCGCAAAATTAACAAAAATGAGTGGGCTGGTACGGCTTCCGCCTGGAATGATACCCCTTCCGTTGCTCGCGATCTGGCGCAGGGTTTGTCCTTCGCTGAGCAGGTGGTTTCTGAAGCCAACTCCGTGATCGTCATTCTCGATCAGCAGGGTAATATCCAGCGCTTTAATCGCCTGAGTGAAGAATACACGGGCATGAAAGAGCAAGAAGTGATTGGGCAGAACGTCTTCAAGCTGTTTATGAGCCGCAGCGAAGCAGCGGCTTCGAAGCGTAATATTTCTGGTTTTTTTCGTAACGGCAGCTCCTATGAAGTGGAGCGCTGGATCAAAACGCGAAAAGGACAACGCCTGTTTCTGTTCAGAAATAAATTCGTGCATAGCGGCAGCGGTAAAAATGAAATTTTTCTCATCTGTTCGGGGACCGACATTACCGAGGAACGGCGGGCGCAGGAGCGGCTGCGGGTGCTGGCCAATACCGACACCATCACCGGCCTGCCTAACCGAAATGCCATCCACGAACTGATCAGCGACGCGATTTCCACCCGCGGCGACACCCAGGTCGGGGTGGTGTATCTCGACCTTGATAACTTTAAAAAAGTGAATGATGCCTACGGGCATATGTTTGGCGATCAGCTGTTACAGGCGGTGGCGCTCGCTATCCTGAGCTGTCTCGAAGAGGGTCAGGTACTGGCGCGTCTGGGAGGCGATGAATTCATCGTCCTGGCCACCGGGACCTCACAAAGCACGCTGGAGGCAATGGCTTCGCGTATTCTGACGCGTCTGCGCCAGCCCTTCCGCATCGGCCTGATTGAGATTTATACCGGCTGCTCGTTGGGTATCTCCCTTGCGCCACAGCATGGCACCGATCGGGAGAGTATTATTCGCAACGCCGATACCGCCATGTACACCGCCAAAGAGAGTGGGCGTGGCAAATTCTGCGTGTTCTCGCCTGAGATGAATCAGCGCGTTTTTGAATATCTGTGGCTGGATACCAACCTGCGCAAAGCGTTGGATAACGACCAGCTTTTGATTCACTATCAGCCGAAAATCACCTGGAAAGGCGAAGTGCGCAGTCTGGAAGCGTTGGTGCGCTGGCAATCTCCGGAGCGGGGTCTGATTCCGCCGCTGGAATTTATCTCCTATGCCGAGGAGTCGGGTCTGATCGTCCCGCTGGGGCGCTGGGTGATGCTGGACGTGGTGCGCCAGGTGGCTAAATGGCGTGACAAAGGCATTAATTTGCGCGTGGCCGTGAACGTCTCGGCCCGTCAGCTCGCCGATCAGACCATTTTCAGCGATTTAAAACAGGCGCTAAGAGATCTGAATTTCGAGTATTGCCCGATTGATGTGGAACTGACGGAAAGCTGCCTGATCGAAAACGAAGAGCTGGCGTTGTCGGTTATCCAGCAGTTCAGCCAGTTAGGCGCACAAATTCATCTGGACGATTTTGGCACGGGTTACTCTTCGCTGTCGCAGCTGGCTCGCTTCCCGATAGACGCCATCAAGCTCGATCAGGCTTTTGTTCGCGATATCCACAAACAGTCGATTTCTCAGTCGCTGGTGCGCGCCATCGTGGCCGTTGCTCAGGCGCTGAATTTGCAGGTGATTGCCGAGGGTGTCGAAAGTGCGAAAGAAGACGCCTTTCTGACCAAGAACGGCGTCAACGAACGACAGGGTTTTCTGTTTGCTAAGCCGATGCCCGCTGCCGCATTCGAGCGCTGGTTTAAACGTTATCAGGCCAAAAAAATGCGCTAGCTGGCTTTACGCATCCCGACCGCATTGTGCCGGTTTTGCAGCATCACCAGGCGTTCCATGTAGGCAATGTCTTTCGGCTCCAGACAAAACGCCGCATCGACCCAGTCCTCAGTGATATCCATCAGTTCACTGCGTGGAAGTTGCAGGACTCGCTGGCGGGCACGCAGCATGGCCCTCACCCCGTTCAGCTTTGGCTGTAAAGTATCAATAAAGGTGCGCGTCGACACGTAGCCTTGGCCCGGTTCAAACAGCACATCCACAAGACCATACTGCTCATGCCACTCTGCCGTATGCGACTCGCCCCGATAGATCAGCTCCTCCGCCAGCTTCATGCCAGCACGGCGGGCGACCAGTGAATAGCCGCCCATTCCCGGAAACAGATTAAAGGCGATTTCCGGAAAGCCCAGGCGTGCGTCGCGCTGTGCCAGCACAAAATGATGCGCCAGTGCCGCCTCGAAGCCGCCACCTAACGCACTGCCCTCCACCATCGCCAGGGTAATGGCTCCGGTTTCAAACCCGCACGATGCCGCATGAACACAATCCACGCAGGCGCGCGCATAAGCACGTAACGCTTCACGGCGGCCATTCTGAATGCACTCCACGAAGAAGCGCAGATCGCCTCCGGTGTTGTACATTTCCGGGACCAGTGAACCGGTTACCCAAAAGTCGACAGCAAATCCCGACTGCCGCACCAGCCACGACAGATTCATAATTTCCTCAATTAATGCATGATTAAAACAAGGACGCGGCTGGGCGCGTAACATCATCCAGACGGTGCGCCGTTCCTCCTCGTAATACCCTGCGAGCTGAGTAAAACGTTCAGAATCGGTAAACTGTTTGCAGGTAACTTGGTTGATGACTGTCATAGTCTGATTCCTCATAGAAAAAAGCGCCTTGCGCGCAGATTTAGACTAATCCACTCCCCAACCCCTCTGTATGCGAAGCGATAAAATTATCACTTTCATATATGTGATTTAGTTAGTGCATTTTTTCCCTTCTCTTTTGTTAGCAATTTCTGCATCATTGAAATTATTAACTTTTCACTTTTGGGGATGATTTTATGTCTGAGATTGACGCACAGCGAGTGGCGCAACGTATTGATACCGTGCTGGATATCCTGGTGGCAGGTGACTATCACTCTGCAATCCGTAATCTTGAGATCCTGAAATCTGAATTACTGGCCCAGAATAGTGCGGATCAGCCGCCCGCGTCGGCACAGCCGAAAGCGCCCTGGGAAGTGTAACGCTCACCCCTTGCCCATCTTGTTGTATTTTTAACCCGCGGCGCTGGTCGCCTTTATATGGATGCTATGAATTCCCGACAACAAATCATTTTGCAGATGGTGATCGACAAAGGACGCGTGAGCGTCGTCGAGCTGGCTAAGCTGACCGGTGTGTCTGAGGTCACCATCCGCCAGGATCTCAATCTTCTCGAAAAGCAGAGTTACCTGCGTCGCGCCCACGGGTATGCCGTACCGCTTGACAGCGAAGACGTGGAAACGCGAATGATGAATAACTTCGCGCTGAAACGTGAACTGGCCGAGTTTGCGGCTTCGCTGGTCAATAATGGCGAGACCGTTTTTATTGAGAACGGAAGCAGTAACGCCCTTCTTGCGCGCACGCTGGCAGAGCAGAAAGACATCACCATTATTACGGTGAGCAGCTACATTGCGCATTTGCTGAAAGAGACGCAGTGCGAGGTGATTCTGCTGGGCGGAATTTATCAGAAGAAAAGCGAAAGCATGGTCGGTCCGCTGACGCGCCAGTATGTTCAGCAGGTGCATTTCAGCAAAGCGTTCATTGGTATCGATGGCTGGCAGCCAGAAACCGGGTTTACCGGACGCGATATGATGCGTTCTGACGTCGTGAATGCTGTCCTGGAAAAAGGCTGTGAAGCGATTGTCCTGACCGACAGCTCGAAATTTGGCGCGGTTCATCCTTACACCATGGGCCCTGTTTCGCGCTTCAGTCGGGTGATTACCGATGAACGTCTGAGCGATGATTATCGTGACCAGTTACAGCGCGACGGCCTGCTGGTCGACATCATCAAAAACTCTGCCTGATCCCCAGCCACCGCCCGGTCAACCGGGCGCATGGCGATGCCGCCTGTCTGAGACAATTCTGAGCACACCTTTAAGACTATTTACCTGTCGTTTCATTACCAAAAACTTAAAATTACTCTTAGCGATATAACAGGACGTAACTATCACCTGCGTGATTTTGTAACACCTGCGCGACAAGGTTTCGCAGAAAAGACTCTTAAGTAGCCAAATTAGCTATACTTAAAAGACAACTTCTTTCTGTGATTCAATAATTCAGGAGAAAGTATGATGAATTTAACGAGCAAAAAATTAGCCGCAGCTGTTTTGGCAGTCACCCTCGCAATGTCTCTGAGCGCATGCTCTAACTGGTCCAAACGTGACCGAAATACGGCGATTGGCGCAGGTGCTGGTGCTCTGGGTGGCGCAGTCTTAACCGATGGTAGCACCTTAGGGACTTTGGGTGGCGCTGCTGTTGGTGGCATCATCGGTCACCAGGTCGGTAAATAAGATATATAATATTCGCTGGTTGATATTACGTATTCAGAATGATTTTATTCAGACTGATACACCAGTATAAAAGCCACGGCTTATGCCGTGGCTTATTATTTTAACCGCCTGCCAGTTTTACCTTCATTCCTTTTGCTTCCAGCAGGGATTTTATTAAATCGCGATTATCGCCCTGAATCTCAATCACGCCCTCTTTTACAGAACCGCCGCAGCCACATTTCTTTTTTAATTCCGCGGCCAGTTTAGCGAGCGTGGCATCATCAGCATCAATCCCCGTAACCAGACACACTCCCTTACCTTTGCGACCACTGGTTTGCCGCTGGATGCGGACGATTCCATCGCCTGCCGGGCGTTGAGCGACGGCTTTCGGCTCGTCAATACGACCGCTCTCCGTGGAGTACACCAGCCGACTGTTAGAATCTTTCATCATGCCCCCTTTTGCAGTGATGCATTAATCGCTTTTAAGGTGAGCGCCGGGTCAGCAGACTGCGTAACCGGACGACCAATCACCATATAGTCGACGCCAGCGGCCAGCGCCTGCTCCGGGGTCATGATACGGCGCTGGTCGCCAGCATCGCTCCCTTGTGGGCGAATACCCGGCGTGACAAGTTTAAAGCCCTGTCCCAGCTCAGTTTTAAAGCGTACGGCTTCTTGCGCCGAGCAGACAACCCCATCCAGACCACAGTTTTGAGTCAGACGAGCCAGACGTTCTGCATGTTCCGCAGGTGACAACGTCACGCCAAGATCCAGCAGGTCGCTTGCTTCCATGCTCGTCAGCACCGTCACGGCGATTAACAGCGGGGCGTCTTTGCCGAAAGGCACGAGCGCTTCGCGGGCTGCGGTCATCATTCGCGCCCCGCCCGAGGCGTGCACGTTCACCATCCAGACTCCCAGTTCGGCAGCGGCAGCCACCGCATGCGCAGTTGTGTTGGGAATATCATGGAATTTAAGGTCGAGAAACACATCGAAACCGCGCTGCTGCAGGTCCCGGACAATTTGCGGCCCAAACAGCGTGAACATTTCTTTACCGACCTTCAGTCGGCAATCGCGTGGGTCAATGCGATCAACAAAGGCGAGCGCGCTGTCGCGATTGTTATAGTCGAGTGCGACAACAACAGGAGAATCGGTAACTACGCGGGAAGAAGAGGAAGCAACAGACGTCATGACCAGCCCTTTTCGTCTATGGGCGCCGCAGTGGCGCGGGATAGATAAACGGCGAGCATTCTACCTGCCAGCGGCATAAATTGACAGAATCCATTTCTTTTCCTGCCAGGCCAGCCCCCTGCACGGAGCCAGACTATTTTTAAAAACCAAAAGTATGTTGTAACTAAAGTACAGGGTTTTAAAAAATTATTGCCCGTCTAACCCTCTAATCGGCTTTATAGTCGACCATGCCCGACATGACGGACAGTGCCAGTAAAGCGTATAGGCGGTAAATCCACACTTCTGGCAGCGGTAGCGCGGCTTGCTGCGAACCTGCTCGCCAACCATTTCCCGCAGTACCATCAGGCTCTCTTTCGCGCGCCCTTCTTCTGCATCGTTGAGATGGTAATCCATTAGCTTATGGAAAACACGCATGGTCGGATGGCGCTGCAGTTGTCGGGTAATATAGACCTGCGCGGTGTCGTTCCCCTCGTGCTGCTCGACGACATCGGCCAGCATTAATTCAGCGGTCGCGCCGGTATTCTCTTCCACGCAGCGACGCAGGAAGGCAACCCACTCATCCGGTCTGCCAAGCTGCTGATAGCAGGTTTGCAGCATCTCAAGCGTTTCGCTGACGAGCTCTTTGTCCTGATCGATAACGCGCAATAAACACTCTACGGCTTTGGCGAAATCGCCTTTCGCCATAAACACGCGTCCCATCATGATTGAGATACGCGCGCTGTTGCGATCGGCAGAAGCACCCTTTTTCAGCAATGCCATGGCTTTTTCCATGTCATCGCTACCCATCTGCTGTAACGCCAGCTCGCAGTAGAAATGCGCAATTTCGACACGCTGGGTATCTTTGCCAAGCTTGACCAGACGTTCTGCCGTATCAATGGCCTTTTGCCATTCACTGGTGGCCTGGTAAATCTGCAAAAGCTGCTGCAACGCGCTGATACGAAAATCAGTCTCATCCACCAGCTGGCTGAACATGTCTTCAGCGCGATCATAGAGACCCGCGGCCATATAATCGCGGCCAAGCTGTTGTACCGCCAGCAGTCGCTGATCGTAGGTCAGAGAGGCACTTTCCATCAGCGTCTGATGGATACGAATCGCGCGGTCGACCTCGCCACGAGAGCGGAACAGGTTTCCAAGGGTGAGATGCGCCTCAACGGTACCGGTATCCTCTTTTAACATGTCGAGGAACAGGTCTACCGCTTTATCCTGTTGGTTGCTCAGAAGGAAGTTCACCCCCGCCACGTAGTCGCGGGAAAGGCGGTTTGCTTCGTCCTGCTTTGTTTGTTGCGCACTTCTGCGGCCCATATACCAGCCATAGGCTGCGGCGACAGGCAAAAGCAGAAACAACAACTCCAGCATATTCGTTTATTCCTTCGCTACCGGCACACCGGGATTTACCGGAACGTCGGTCACAGGCGCAATTTGATTTTCAAGACGTTTGATTTTGCGTTCCGCACGCGCAAGAGAAACGCGGACTTTGAGCCAAAACAAGCCACACACTAGCCAGCCGATAGCAAACCCGGCGGCAAACAGAACGGCAAGCAAGCTCGATACACGATACTCGCCCTGCGCCAGCAGATAATTGAATGACACCAGCTGATCGTTTTGCGCACCCAATGTGACTGAAATGACAAAAATCGCCAACACCAGTAAGAAAATGAGTAAATATTTCACATGACTTCCCGTTATGTGGTTCAAGCGAATAAAGTGTGTTCAATTCACCGCAATCAGCCTTATAAACTACCATTTTAGCCGCAAGCGTGAAATGGAAAAAGTGACAGGCCCTCACTGGATTTGAGGGCTAAACGCAGATTTTCAACCATCAGGTGTCTTCTTGCTGTCTTTCAGCAATTTCCTGGCTCTCTTCCGGCGGCGGCGTAAGCGGTCCACATAGCCGTTGAGCCAGCCAGGTCGCAAACGTCACCAGCAGCCAGGATATCAGCGTTGCCACCACCAGATCGCGCGGCCAGTGCATCCCCAGCAGCAGTCGGCTCCCCATCACGCCTGTCGCCCAGACCAGCAGAACAGCGATGGTCACAGTACGGCGTCGCGGCCAGAGCAAGCCCACCGCTAATAACGCCCAACTGGCAGCAAACATCGTATGGCCAGAAGGGAAGGCAAATCCGGTCTCTTTTTGCCAGTGCTTACGCAAAAACTTCGGTATGTCCTGCTCTTCTGCAAGCTGGTCTTTAACCAAATGGCCGCGGTCTTTACGCTTTAAATTGTAGAAGGTATCTACCGGAATATGATGTGTTTTTTCAAGCCAGATAACAAATGGACGCGGCTCCTGAACGTGGTCTTTGACCCAGGATTTGATACCCTGTCCGGTTATAATGGCCCCACCGAGAATGACAAAGAGCATGATGGCCGGGCGCAAGCGGAATCGCAGACACCACAAGAACCAGAGGCAAAGGAGACTATGAGTGATAATGCCCCACGGCTGGGTCACCGTTTCGGTCACCCAGTAGAGCGTTTTGAGCCAACCGGTGTGTTGACCCGGTTGCCATACCCAACCTGAAATCCATACGGCGAGAGGCATAACCAGCAAAATGGCGGCACCGGCTGCCGTACGGCGGGCAATTGAAAGCATGTTGTCTCCTTTTTCGCTAAGCTCAACAATCATAACCGAAATTAACCCGGCGCGGGAAAATGTCGGATTGTGCGTTTAACGTCCGTATAGCATGGCCTCAGCTAGGTGAACGCTGGCTGCTTGTGGCAAAATAGCATGATACAAAAGCCGAAGGGCGACAGGCACGAATCGTGTCAGCATACTCTGGAGAATCACATGCAGCTTAAACGTGTGGCAGAAGCCAATCTGCCAACCCCATGGGGCGATTTCCTGATGGTGGGTTTTGAAGAACTGGCAACCGGGCAGGATCACGTCGCGTTAGTGTTTGGCGACATCTCAGGACAGGTACCGGTACTGGCTCGCGTCCATTCAGAGTGCCTGACGGGTGATGCCCTCTTCAGCCTGCGCTGTGATTGTGGTTTCCAGCTGGAAGCCGCACTGACGCATATCGCGGAAGAAGGCCGTGGGGTACTGCTGTATCATCGCCAGGAAGGTCGTAATATTGGTTTGCTGAATAAAATCCGCGCCTATGCGCTGCAGGATCAGGGGTACGACACCGTTGAAGCCAACCATCAGCTCGGGTTCGCTGCCGATGAGCGTGACTTTACGCTGTGCGCTGATATGTTCAAATTACTGGGCGTGGATGAAGTGCGTCTGCTGACGAATAACCCGCGGAAAGTAGAAATACTGACCGAAGCCGGCATCAACATCGTGGAACGCGTGCCGCTGATTGTTGGCCGTAACCCGAAAAACGAGCACTATCTCGATACAAAAGCCGCCAAGATGGGTCATCTGCTCAGTAAGTAATCGGAAAAGCCCGGCAGTTTGCTTTCTGCCGGGCCATCGATCAATTCAACATATTACGAATAACGTAGTGCAATATGCCGTCGTTCTGGTAATAGGTCAGCTCCGTAGCCGTATCTATACGACAACGGCAATCCAGCACTTCCGTTTTGCCATCGGCGCGGGTGAGCTTCACCGGCACCGTAGCGCCCGGCTGCAGGTTTTGCACATTGCTGACGTCAATTTTCTCCTCCCCGGTCAGCCCCAGCGTTTTGCGGGTCACACCTTGCGGGAATTCCAGCGGTAAGATCCCCATCCCGATGAGATTTGAACGGTGAATACGTTCAAATGACTCGGCAATGACAACCCGAACACCGAGCAAACGCGGCCCTTTTGCCGCCCAGTCGCGGCTGGAACCGGAGCCATACTCTTTACCGGCGATCACCGCTAACGGCGTGCCCTCCTGCTGGTATTTCATCGCCGCATCATAGATAGAAATGGCTTCCGTACCCGGCAGATGACGCGTCATGCCACCTTCGACACCCGGAACCATTTCGTTACGAATACGGATATTCGCGAAGGTGCCGCGCATCATCACTTCATGGTTACCGCGCCGTGAGCCGTAGGAGTTAAAGTCACGGCGCTCGACGCCACGTCCCTGAAGATAACGTCCTGCCGGACTGTCCGCTTTGATACTCCCCGCCGGAGAGATGTGGTCGGTAGTCACTGAATCACCCAGCATGGCCAGAATACGCGCGCCCTGAATATCAACCAGCGGTTTGGGCTGCGCCTCCATATCATCAAAAAATGGCGACAAACGGATGTAGGTTGAATCGCTCTGCCAGCCATAGGTATCTGAACGTTCGACCTTGATGGTCTTCCATTCAGGTGTGCCTTCAAACACTTCGGCATACTCTTTGCGGAACATCTCTGTTGAGACCTTCTCAACCGCATGGGCGATTTCCTGCGCGGACGGCCAGATATCTTTCAGATAGATTGGATCGCCTTTGCGATCGTGTCCAAGCGGATCGCTCGCCAGGTTGATATTCATATTACCCGCCAGCGCGTAGGCCACCACCAGCGGCGGCGAAGCCAGCCAGTTGGTTTTGACCAGCGGATGAATACGCCCTTCAAAATTTCGGTTTCCTGAAAGCACGGCGCCCACCGTCAGATCGCCCTGCCTGATAGCCTGCTCGATGGGGTCCGGCAACGGACCGGAGTTACCAATACAGGTCGTACAGCCGTAGCCCACCAGGTTAAAGCCCAGTTCGTCAAGATAAGGAGTGAGTTTGGCCTGAGCCAGATAGTCGGAAACCACTTTTGAGCCAGGTGCCAGCGATGCTTTTACCCACGGCTGACGTTTCAGCCCCAGCGTGACCGCTTTTTTCGCCAGCAGCCCTGCCGCCATCAGTACGCTTGGGTTGGAGGTGTTGGTACACGAGGTAATGGCCGCGATCACCACGGCTCCGTCAGGGAGCTGATACTGATGCCCGTTCATAGCATAATCGACCGGACGACGATCTTTTTGCGCTGTATTGAGTTCAAGCTCATTGCTAGCCGCAAATGCTTTTGGCACATCGCGAAGCGCAACGCGGTCCTGAGGGCGTTTTGGGCCCGCAAGACTGGCTTCCACTTCGTCCATATCCAGTTCAAGCACGCTGGTAAACACCGGTTCATCGCCCGGATTACGCCACATGCCCTGAGCTTTGGAATAAGCCTCCACCAGCGCGACCTGCTCTTCGCTACGCCCGGTCAGGCGCATATACTCCAGCGTGACGCCATCGATCGGGAAGAAGCCGCATGTCGCGCCGTATTCTGGCGCCATGTTGGCAATTGTCGCACGGTCAGCGAGAGGCAACGAATCCAGCCCATCGCCATAAAACTCAACAAATTTGCCCACAACACCGTGTTTACGCAGCATCTGAGTTACCGTCAGCACCAGATCGGTCGCGGTGATCCCTTCGCGTAATTTCCCCACCAGTTTAAAGCCAACCACGTCCGGGATAAGCATGGAGACCGGCTGGCCGAGCATTGCCGCTTCGGCTTCGATCCCCCCCACACCCCATCCGAGCACGCCAAGTCCGTTAATCATCGTGGTATGGGAATCGGTCCCGACCAGCGTATCCGGATAGGCAATCCACTCCTGCCCCTGCAATTCACTCCAGACCGCTTTGCCCAGATACTCAAGATTGACCTGATGACAAATTCCGGTGCCAGGCGGAACAACACTAAAACGGCTGAACGCCTGCTGACCCCACTTTAAAAACTCATAACGCTCGTGGTTGCGCTCCATCTCCAGACGCACGTTCTCTTCGAAAGCGTCGTCATTACCAAAATGGTCAACAGTAACGGAGTGGTCGATAACCAGATCGACCGGAGAAAGAGGGTTGACTTTGGCGGTGTCACCGCCGAGGCGTTTCACGGCTTCACGCATTGCCGCCAGATCAACGACTGCAGGCACGCCGGTGAAGTCCTGCATGAGCACCCTGGCCGGGCGATACGCTATCTCCCGATCGGCATGGGCATTTTTGAGCCATCCCGCCAGCGCGTGAATGTCATCGGCAGTGACGGACTCGTCATCCTGCCAGCGCAAGAGATTTTCCAGTAAGACTTTCAGCGACTTGGGTAATCGCGCAATGTCCCCAAGTGTCCTGGCGGCCAGCGGCAAGCTATAGTAATGATAAGTTTTGTTCTCGGCTTGCAACGTGTCCTTACTGGCTTCGCGTAGGGTTAACGACATAAGCTCCTCCTTAATAACAGGGATACCCCGACAATCATCGGGGCTGTAATTAAAGATAACACAAAGATGCTGTAACGTTTTGATAACAACCCGAATTGATAAATGAATCGGCCTTCATTGCGGGGGATAAAACAAAAAACCCCGCCGGAGCGAGGTTTTAGCGTTTAGTTTACGGTCAGCCAGATGAGTTGACCCCAGAACAGGATAGAAATGGTAAAAGCCCCTATCCACGACCAGTACTTCACGTTTTGTAGAGTATTCATAATCTGACACCAGACATTATATTTATATGATTGGCTGGGGTATTCCCCACTTTGTATTGCTGATGTGTATTTATTAAAGAGTACAAAGGTGCACGGTCATTGCCCTGTTATTAGCAGGATAACCTTGTTAATGAATTATTGTTTTTTTGGTTCGTCTTCTGCGAACGTATCAATAAAAGCCTGCTGCTGCGCCGAGAGTTTCCAGGACGCTGGCACGCTGGTGACAGGCTCTTTACGCGCCGGATGACTGCTGTCACCTGGCTGACATATTTTTTTTACCGGTTCAGTACGCATGTGAACAGCCATAATCATCCCCAATATTTCCAGACCAGTAACGCCACCACCACCCAGAACAGGGCGGAGCCAAGAAATACCGCCAGCCAGGCTTTACGCTTAAGCGCTGGGTCCCTTTGCGGTTCTTCACTTCCTGATGGCATTGCTAACCTCATACAATCGACTTCGCTTATCATTTCGATACCAAACAATCGGTACAACTAATCATGAGTTGAGATAAATCCTAAAGAAACTTTAGTCGAAAAGCTAGTGAATTTACGAACGATTTCCAGGGAATTATTTAATCTTTTGACCAGAAATAAATAATTGAGATGTGGAATTTGCGAAGCGGGAATTTACTTTCTACTTTTGTCGCAAATTTGCGACAGTTTGCCGGTAAAGTTGTAACGTTTATCCGGTTATATGCGACGGGAAATGGGGATGATGATAATTCTAATTTAGCTTTAAGACATTATTTCGGTATCTCTCCAGGGCGGAAAGATACCGGATGTGATTATTTTTCCGGAAGCTTAATGTCCTGGAACATCGCTTCAATATCTTCATTTGAGCGTAATGCCACCGCGGTATCCACCACATCTCGCGTTAAATGCGGGGCGAAGCGTTGAATAAAATCATACATATAGCTACGCAGGAAGGTGCTGCGGCGGAAGCCGATTTTAGTCGTGCTATGGCTAAAGACATCGTGCGCGTCAAGGCGGACTAAATCCGGGTCAGAGATCGGGTCTACGGCCATGCTGGCGATAACCCCCACGCCTAACCCCAGGCGCACATAGGTTTTGATGACATCAGCATCGGTCGCGGTAAAGACAATACGTGGTGTTAATCCGGCACGATTAAACGCCGTATCCAGCTCAGAACGCCCTGTAAAGCCAAAGGTGTACGTCACCAGCGGATATTGCGCCAGCTCTTCAATCGTGACCGATCCCTTCCCTGCCAGCGGGTGATCCGGCGTGACCACAATCGAACGATTCCAGTGATAGCAAGGAAGCATGACCAGATCGTCATACAGATGCAGCGCTTCGGTCGCAATCGCAAAATCCGCATTGCCCTTTGAAACCGCCTCGGCGATTTGCGTGGGAGAGCCCTGGTGCATATGCAGTGATACGCGAGGATAACGCTCAATAAATCCCTTAATCACTCCGGGCAGAGCATAACGCGCCTGGGTATGGGTGGTGGCAATATAGAGTGAACCTTTGTCCGGCCAGGTGTGCTCGCCTGCCACTGATTTTATCGCGTCCACCTTTGAAAGCACTTCGCGGGCGATACGGATAATTTCCTGACCCGCAGGCGTCACCTGCGTCAGATGTTTACCGCTACGGGCAAATATCTGAATACCCAGTTCATCCTCCAGCATACGCACCTGCTTGCTGATACCAGGTTGCGATGTATAAAGGCCTTCCGCGGTAGAAGAGACATTAAGGTTGTGGTTGACCACCTCAACGATATAGCGAAGCTGCTGTAATTTCATGCCGGACCATCCGATTTAGCGCATACGGGCAAATGCTTAAGACGATTTAATAATAAGAAAGGGGTTAACTATAACCACTATATCATTTATATCCCAACTGTATAGTACGGAACAAAAAATAATAACGGCCAATAAAAAAGGGCCGGTTTTCCGGCCCTTTCACAGATAACTTACGGTAAGAAAAGGTTATTTCTTGCCTTCAACCCATTTACCATCAACAAAGAATGCAGACCAACCCGTCGCTTTACCCTCTTTCTCAGCTGCGACATATTGCTGCTTCGTTTTGCGGCTAAAACGCACCACCGTTTTGTTGCCATCTGCGTCCTGCTGCGGAGCATCCGCCAGGTAGCGCAATTTTTCAGGCAAACGGTCACGGAATCGGTACAACTCTTCGACCAGCGGCGCACGGGTTTCGCGCGATTTAGGGAAGGTGTTCGCCGCGAGGAACACCCCGGCAGCACCGTCACGCAATACAAAGTAGGCGTCGGACTTCTCGCACGGTAATTCAGGCAGCGGAACCGGATCTTCCTTCGGCGGAGCCACTTCACCGTTACGCAGAATTTTACGCGTATTCTTGCAGTCGTCGTTGGTACACGCCATGTACTTACCAAAACGCCCCATTTTCAGGTGCATTTCGGAACCACATTTTTCACATTCCACAATCGGGCCATCGTAACCCTTGATGCGGAATTCGCCTTCTTCAATCTCGTAGCCATCGCAGGTCGGGTTGTTACCGCACACATGCAATTTACGCTTCGGATCAATCAGATAGCTGTCCATCGCGGTGCCGCACTTCTGGCAACGGCGTTTGGCGCGTAGCGCGTTCGTTTCAGCGTCGTCACCTTCCAGCACGTTGAGAACTTCATTCTCAGGCACCAGGTTGATGGTCGTTTTACAGCGCTCTTTCGGCGATAACGCATAGCCGGAACAGCCGAGGAACACGCCTGTCGTCGCGGTACGGATACCCATTTGACGGCTGCACGTCGGACACTCAATGCTGGTCAACACCATCTGGTTAGGCTGCATGCCCCCTTCTTCCGGGGCTTTCTCCGCCTTTTCCAGCTGCTGAGTAAAATCACCAAAGAAGCTGTCGAGCACCTTCTTCCACTCAGCCTGATGGTTAGCTACCTGATCCAGGCGGTCTTCCATCTGCGCGGTGAAGTCGTAGTTCATCAATTCACGGAAGTTATCTTCCAGACGATCGGTGACGATTTCACCCATTTTTTCGGCATAGAAACGACGGTTTTCAGCCCGTACGTAACCACGATCCTGAATGGTCGAAATGATCGACGCGTAGGTCGATGGACGTCCGATACCGCGTTTTTCCAGCTCTTTTACCAGCGATGCTTCGCTAAAACGCGCAGGCGGCTTGGTAAAGTGTTGCGCCGGAATAAGCTCGGTTAACGAGAGTTCGTCGCCTTTATTCACCGCCGGAAGCGTACGATCTTCATCACCTTTACGCAGGGCTGGCATCACTTTTGTCCAGCCATCGAAGCGCAGGATACGACCGCGCGCTTTCAGGCGGAAATTGCCCGCACCTACCGTCAGGGTGGTGGAATCGTACTTAGCCGGGTTCATCTGACAGGCAACAAACTGACGCCAAATCAGCTGATACAGCTTCTGGGCGTCTGTTTCCATATCTTTCAGCGCTTCCGACTCGACAGAGACGTCTGAAGGACGAATGGCTTCGTGCGCTTCCTGGGAGTTCTCTTTGCTCGCGTACTGGATAGCGTTTTCCGGTAGATATTTTTTGCCGAAGTTATCGCTAATATAGTCACGAACCATGCTGACGGCATCCTGGCTCAGATTGGTTGAGTCAGTACGCATATAAGTGATGTAGCCCGCTTCATAAAGACGCTGTGCCATCATCATGGTTTTCTTCACCCCAAAGCCCAGACGCGTACTAGCCGCTTGCTGGAGCGTTGAGGTGATGAACGGCGCAGAAGGCTTACTGCTCGTCGGTTTATCTTCACGATCCAGTACCTGATAGCGCGCTTTTTCCAGCAGCGCGACCGCGGCCATGGTTTGATCGCGGTTGACCGGACGGAACGGTTTATCGTTCTCATGCGTCACCTGCAGCGGCAGAGCATCACCACCCGGCGTCGCAACGTTCGCGTCAATTTCCCAGAACTCTTCCGGTACGAACGCTTTAATTTCGCGTTCACGTTCGACAACCAGACGCACCGCCACGGACTGAACGCGCCCGGCGGAAAGACCACGGGCGATTTTCTTCCACAGCAGTGGGGAAACCATGTAACCCACGACGCGGTCCATAAAACGACGCGCCTGTTGAGCGTTAACACGATCGATATTCAGTTCGCCCGGCTTTTCAAATGCCTGACGAATCGCATTCTTTGTAATCTCGTTAAACACGACACGGCTGTAGCGTGTTTCGTCACCACCGATGATTTCCCGCAGGTGCCATGCAATGGCCTCCCCTTCGCGGTCAAGGTCGGTTGCGAGATAGATATGGTCAGCTTTTTCAGCGAGCTGCTTCAGTTCGTTAACGACTTTCTCTTTACCAGGCAGCACTTCGTACTGTGCTTCCCACTCGTGCCATGGATCGACACCCATACGGTTGACGAGCGCGCTACGTTCATCCTTTTTAGGCTTTTTAGCCCCTTTGGTGGAGGTAGAGTCTGCGCTCTTTTTACTGGCTGAGCCACTGGTCGGCAAATCGCGGATATGACCAACGCTGGATTTAACCACATAGTCATTACCCAGATACTTGTTGATCGTTTTGGCTTTTGCCGGGGACTCAACGATGACGAGAGCTTTACCCATATTCACCTTTACCTAATTTAATTCTTCCAGGAATACGCCGCATGTTGATTTCCCTTCCGCTGGCGACGCGTTTTGATATTGCGACGACGCCAGGGGATATCAACCCCTTTTTTCTTACCGGACATCAGAACAACACGCCCAGGTGATTGAGTTATCGGGTATTTTACTGACATCAACATGACTATGCGACGAGCTTTTGGTCGAATGTCAAGCAATTCTGTTGCCAGATTGACGAAAGCGCACACTGTACCTGATAAAATCTGTTACGCAACTTTATTAGCATGCAAAAGCAAATCACGCCAGCTTTGCCCCTGGACCGTAGCCTTAAGAAATACAGGGAAAATTTGCCCATCATGCGCGCCCGGCGTAGACTAAAGCCACTGTAAAAGGAGTGGAATATGCAGCAAACGACCCAACCGATTGACCGTGAGTCTTTACTTGTCGAAGCGAACAAACTGATTCGTGAACATGACGATACCCTGGCCGGTATCGAAGCCACTGGCGTCGAACAACGCAATGGTGTGCTGGTGTTCAGCGGTGAATACTATCTCGATGAACAAGGTTTACCCACCGCGAAAAGCACAGCCGTATTTAACATGTTTAAATACCTGGCGCATGCTCTCTCCGAGAAGTACCACCTGGTCGATTAACGAAAAACGCGAGGCCAAAGCCTCGCGTTTTTGTTTACAGCAGCGGCTTTTGCCCGCGCTGTAGCCAGCGTAACAGGAGGCGATCGGCACTGTCCGCAGCGCTATTGGTAAAGCGATCCAGAAGTTTCTTGCGCTGAGTGAAGCGCACGCCGACCAGGTCGCGACCGTCCATCAGGCTAAGAAGCAGATCGTCGCTGGTCCCCACTTCATCCACCAGCCCTTTTTCTTGCGCCTGGATTCCGTACCAGTGCTCCCCGGTCGCCACCTGCTCAATATCCAGTGAAGGCCGCATACGCTTGACGAAATCTTTAAATAGATGATGGGTTTCGTCCAGATCTTCACGGAACTTCTGCCGGCCTTCTTCGGTATTCTCGCCAAGCAATGTCAGAGTACGCTTATATTGACCGGCGGTGTGCAGCTCAATATCGATCTCTTTATTCTTCAGGAAACGGTTAAAGTTAGGTATCTGTGCCACAACGCCGATGGAGCCCAGGATCGCGAACGGTGCCGCTACAATTTTGTCTGCCACACAAGCCATCATATAGCCTCCGCTGGCGGCGACTTTATCAACTGCAATCGTCAGCGGGATCTGCTTCTCGCGCAGGCGCTGGAGCTGTGAGGCTGCCAGACCATAGCCATGCACCACGCCGCCAGGGCTCTCAAGGCGCAACACCACCTGATCCTGCGGTTTTGCAACCGCCAGCACGGCGGTGACTTCTTCGCGCAGTGAGGCAACTTCATGGGCATCCATACTGCCTTTAAAATCGAGTACATAGACACGTGGTTTAATCGCTTCCTCGTGTTGCTGCTTAGCCTTCGCTTTCGCCGCTTTTGCTTCCAGCTTGAGCTTTTTCTTTTGTGCTTTATGCCATTGCTTCTGCTGATGCGAGTCCAGCAACGCCACCGACATATCTTCCTGCATCTCCTTATACTGCTCACTTAAGCGGGTAATACGTAACTCGCCACGCTGACGCTTGCGTTGCGTCAGGTTCACGATCAGGACCGCAATCACGGCAATTGCAATCACAACCGTTACGATTTTGGCCAGAAACAGACCATATTCAGAAAGTAATTCCACGTGTTCCACCTTGATTTAACCACGAATCTTTCAGGACCAGTGTACAACAGCCTTCTCCAGGCTGTCTCGCTTGCGACGATACAGATGCGAGCCGCTTTCAGGAATCGCTGATTAGGGTTGAAATGGTTGCAAATTGTTAATTTCGAAGCGTTCTCTCCTGTAGACTGATTGAAATCAGCCGCCGTTTCGGGCATAAAGCCGAAAAGCGAAAAAAGCAGGCGCAGCAAGCCCGTCAAGCGCCACAGGAGTCACCGTGCACTATCAACCGCAAAAAGATTTACTGCAAAACCGCATCATTCTGGTTACTGGTGCCAGCGATGGTATCGGGCGCGAAGCCGCGCTCACCTATGCCCGACATGGCGCAAGCGTGATATTGCTTGGCCGTAATGAAGATAAACTTCGCCGCGTAGCCGAGGAGATATCCGACGCAAGTGGCCTCCCTGCCCGTTGGTATCTTCTCGATTTGCAAAGCTGTACACCCGCGTCCTGCGCCGAACTCGCGCAGCGCATTGCCGCGCACTACCCGCGACTGGATGGCGTTCTGCACAATGCTGGTCTGCTGGGCGAAGTCCGTCCAATGGATGAACAGGACCCAGAACTTTGGCAGCAGGTCATGCAAGTTAACATTAACGGGACGTTCTTCCTCACCCAGGCTTTGCTTCCTCTATTACTGAAGTCTGAATCAGGATCGCTGGTCTTCACCTCCTCAAGCGTAGGCCGTCAGGGACGCGCGAACTGGGGAGCTTATGCGGTTTCGAAATTTGCGACCGAAGGAATGATGCAGGTTCTGGCGGAGGAGTATCAGAATCGTCATTTGCGCGTTAACTGTATCAATCCCGGCGGAACCCGCACCAGCATGCGTGCCAGCGCGTTCCCGACAGAAGATCCGCAAAAACTGAAAACCCCCGCCGAGATTATGCCGCTCTATCTGTGGTTGATGGGCGACGACAGCCGCCGTAAAACCGGTATGACCTTTGACGCCCAGCCGGGCCGTAAGCCAGGAATTTCACAATGAGTGAAGAACGTCACCAGCAACGTCAGCAGCGTCTGAAAGATCAGGTAGATGCCCGCGTGGCCGCCGCGCAGGAAGAGCGTGGCATCGTTATCGTCTTTACCGGCAATGGAAAAGGCAAAACCACGGCAGCCTTTGGAACGGCGACTCGCGCCGTGGGTCACGGACAAAAAGTTGGCGTCATTCAGTTCATTAAAGGTGAGTGGCCAAACGGCGAGCGAAATTTGCTGGCGTCCCACGGCGTGGAGTTTCAGGTTATGGCGACAGGTTTCACCTGGGATACGCAGAACCGCGAAAGCGACACCGCTGCATGTCTGGCGGTCTGGCAACACGCAAAACGCATGCTGGCCGATCCGGGTCTGAATATGGTGCTGCTGGATGAGATCACCTACATGGTGGCCTACGACTACCTTCCACTCGAAGAGGTGATGGCGGCGCTGAAAAACCGCCCTGCCCATCAGACAGTGCTGATCACCGGACGCGGCTGCCACCGTGATATTCTGGAATACGCCGATACGGTGAGCGAACTGCGCCCGGTCAAACATGCGTTTGATGCCGGAATAAAAGCGCAAATCGGTATCGACTACTAGAAAAGAAAAACCCGGCAGCCGCCGGGTTTATTTTTAGCCGTTGTTGTTACGGCTGCCAGAGCGGCGAGAGGTGCTCACCTGGCTGTGGCGTTTCACCGCGCGGCGAATCTGGTTCGCTTTCACGCGGCGACGGTCTTTTTCGACCGCCACTTTGGTCGTGGTTTCTGGCTGCAGCTCAACCAGTTCACGCAGGTAGTTGGTCTGGGTTAAATCCAGCTCGGTGTAACCACCGCGTGGAATACCCTTCGGCAGCAGAATGTCACCGTAGCGCACGCGAATCAGACGACTCACCTGCACGCCAACCGCTTCCCACAGACGACGCACCTCGCGGTTACGGCCTTCTGTCAGCGTGACGTTATACCACTGGTTGATCCCTTCACCGCCGGTGAATTTAATGGTTTTAAATGCCGCAGGACCATCTTCAAGCTGAACGCCGCGCGACAGGTCACGCAGTTTATTTTCATCCACCTGACCGAAGACGCGCACCGCGTATTCACGTTCAACTTCACGGCTTGGGTGCATCAGGCGGTTAGCCAGTTCACCGTCGGTGGTGAACAGCAGCAGACCGCAGGTGTTCACATCCAGACGCCCCACCGCAATCCAGCGCGCGCCGCGCAGTTTTGGCAGACGGTCAAACACGGTTGGGCGGCCTTCGGGGTCGTTACGGGTACACAGCTCGCCTTCCGGCTTGTAGTAAGCCAGCACGCGACAAATCTGTTCAGCAGACTCTTTCACGGAGATCACATGACCGTCGAGACGGATCTTCATCCCCGGAACGACTTCAACGCGATCGCCCAGCTTGGCAATTTTGCCGTCTACGCTGACGCGACCCGCTTCAATAATCGTTTCGATTTCACGGCGTGAACCGTGGCCAGCACGCGCCAGCACTTTCTGTAATTTTTCGCTCATTGAGCATCCTTCAGGTGTCGCCTTCACAGGCGTCTGGTATACTTTCTAAAACAACGAGTTAGCTAAAGCATCAACTTAACTCACTGATCTGTAACTATTTCATGGTACACAGCATGGCAAACAACGTGTCACACAAGCTGTCACACACAATGATTCGTGGGCGCACATACTACACTAACTTTAGACTAAATGATTCAACAAGTTTTGTGCGTCTGAGTCTCGGTACTGATAGCCGAAAGCAAGCAGAAGTGATCATGAATCAGATCCGTCCTTTCATTCCCCTTGTGCAGAATGGAACGATGAGCCTCGAAGAGTTCAAACGCAAAATGCAAGGCTACCGAGCCGCCACTAAGCAGGACTTTGACAACTATCTTCTACATGCACTCGAAAGGGATGTTGCCGAAGTGGAGCGTCTGCCGGAGTTAGGACAGTGGCACAGAAATATAAATCCTGATTCTCCATTATCTGTTTCTGATACGGTTGAAGCCGCACAAGGCTATTCGGAAGCTCACTTCCAACGCATGGTTAATGGTAGCGATCAGACAGCAAACGAAGTGCTTGCCAGTCTTCACATGAAGAAACTTGAACTTTCTAAGGATGATTTGCCCTTTGCGAATCAAGTAGGTGCTGCACTTGATATGAGCCGCGCGACCGTCGCGCAAGCCTATGAAGCATTCTATTCGAAAGATTTGTTGCGATATCGCCAACTCATTGCAACACTGCAAGATCAGTTAGAAGAGCAGAAACTGAAATCTTCACCACAAAGTATTGTTGAAACAAGCCAGGCTTTTTCAACGGAAGTTAAAGCAACCGCAAGCCAGGCAATCAAACTTTCCGAAGCATGGACGCAGTATGTTGAAGAAAAAGGTCAAAAATGGCGTGCAAGCATCGCTAACGAGAACCAGCGTTTCTTTGATGTGCTGATTTACGTTATTGGTGATAAACCGATTGATTGGGTTACTAAGCAAGATATTCGTGAAGCGCTGAAAGTGACCGAAAACTTACCTACTCGTACTAAGCTGCCATACAAGCGCCTATCTTTGCCTGAATGCATTGATTATGACGTACCAGAGGAAGACCTGATCAGTAGTCAGCATGTTGAAAAGCATCTCAAGATCTGGCGGTCGCTATTTAGAACTTACCTCGTTGACACCAAAGACCTATTAGAGAAATCCCCTACCGACGGAATCACATATGAAGTGAAGCCAAACCGGAGAGGCCATTTCAGCAACGCTGAGTTGAGCAAACTTAAGGCCAAGCTGTTCTCACTGGAAGATAACGATTGGCGCAAATGGTACTTCCTTACCCTCATTTATACTGGTGCTCGACGTGGCGAGGTTGCCTCCATCAGAAAGCGGGACATTCGTTTAGATGAAGAAACTTCACGCTGGTACGTATATATAGAAGATGGAAAAACAGAACATGCCCAACGTCAGATACCACTCCATACGGTTTTAGAGTCAGGTTTACTCAGCCTTGCCGAGGCTCTTAACGATGGTGATCTGATTTTCGGTGACTTACCTAACTACACCACAGCAACAGTCGAATGGGCTAAGTTGATGAATGAAACAGGTGTCCCTGATTATGATGAGTTTGGGCTAAAAAGGCGCATACATAGTCTTCGTCACACATTCGTAAGCCATTGCCTTGCATCTGGGAGCGCGTCCTTACCTTTGATGCAGTTTGTTGTCGGACACTCTCGAACTCAAAGTTTAGGTGTAACCTCCATTTATACGCACCGTCCACCGCTTAAAGACTTGTTATGTGTTGTTGACTTTCAACAATGAGGTTTAGGTTAAACATCGGCAGTAAAATAAATGTAAACCTTATTTAATTATTATGGCATCAGATCTTGACAATGCGTGTGAAGATGTGCTACCCTAAACAAGAATCTCGCGAGCGAAGCGAGGGAGGTTTGTTATCCCGAAGGGATAGAGCTACCTTTGCGCAATAGTGATCTTTCATGTTAGTCATGAAAGAAGAGAGTATACCTGTTCCTGTGTGTCACTCACTGCTCAAGTGTACTCTCTATCTCTGATCTGAACTAACCATTAACCTACCCTGATAATAATCAGCTCTTGTTACTACCTGATGTAGCTACGTAGGTATAAGTAATCCGAAGTCATGCACTGATCCAACTATCATCAACTTAACCTTTATAATAATCCCTTCCTGTTACTCACCGATAACCACCACCAGAGAGTCATCTCAATGAGAATATCTTCCAGAGTATGCTGGAGAATCGCCTCGATGATTACCGTCTTCATTTAACCACGTTCACCAGCAGCTACTGAACGCATTACAGCCTGTCTCCCTGACGGTTCACCCATCCTTTGAGAGAAAGCAGCGCACAACGCAGCAGACGAAGCGAGAACAGCGCCCAAGCTGGCACATCGTGCAGCCCACGGTAAGCAGTCGCCCTTCTCACTGATGCAATAACGATACCAGGGGATCGCCCTGCAACATCCAGAAGATGATTCCCAGAGCCACCAGCGGCGCTACCTGACGTTGTTGACAGCGGAAGCCTCTCACCAGTCCCCCATCAAATGCCTACGCTCTAAATGAGTGCTCCGGGCCGTTCTCTCTGACAGCTTCACTGTATTCCCGCAATCCACTTTCAACTATGCAGATCCAGACAACACAATCAACGAATCACATTTAAAAACAAAAGTCAACAAATAGTTGTTGCAATTAATTCTCATTTGTGGTATTATTAATATTAGGGAGGCAATGTTGAGGGCATACCCGGCGATCTTGTCAATCGCAGCCCGTTGAATCTACTCCCCCGCCGCTATTCCCCATAGTAGCAGCATGATCGTGCGCACCGTCGCATACTCTCCGCAGAATAAAGCCTCCAGGTTGCCGAATGTTTTTCTCCTTAGCCCAGAACCCGATCTGGGTGGTTGTGTTGGACATTTGGATCATTCCTTCCTGGGGGCTTTCCTGCATTTGAACATAAGGAAAATCAGTACAGTTGAAAAGTCAGAAATTAAGAACCATTGCCGAATGGCTCCCCCGCTTCGAGTTCCACGTTTACCGCGACAGGCTACGTCAATACGGGATGCCTACCACCCCGCAGCGAGTAGCATTTATGTATTGGGCTGAGGAAGTGATGCAACATTGCTTCACCTTCGAGGACTTCGTAAACGAGTGGAGCAATGGCAACGACCACCGCGAAATCAACCGATGGTTGCAGAGTGCCTACATCGGCATGGAATTTTACCAGGGCAAAACGTATTACGTCACGTCTTACCTGGTCGGTGGGAAGAGTCCTTTTTATTGCCCACGTTGCAACCGCATCAACATCAAACGTTTATTAGAAATCAAGGAAAAACAGAAGCATGACTAAACTTCCAGCCGCATTAATGCGTGAAGTGAAAACCGAGTTCAAGGCCCAGCGTGACCAGTATGTATCTGAGTTCATCGAATCCCATCTGTCTGATGTGTTCAGCATCTCAGATTTTTACCCCGTGATCCTCACTACGTTACAAGCCGCCATCCTCGACGGATACACCATAGCCGACTATGACCGCCAGCCGTTCTACAACGCAGGGGAACCTGCAATTCGCATTGTGCTAAACCGCAAGCAAGGGGAAATCGAGGCAGACCGTGCCACTCTCACCGCAGAGGCAGAAGCCCAGCTAATGGCATCCCTGACAGCCCAGGCAGAAGAATATTACGCTCAAGCCGTAGCCGAAGAGGAACGCCGTCAACGTGCAGAAGCAGCCGCACAAGCCGCAGCAGCAGCCGAGGCCCAGACATTCGCCAGCCGTCTCCGTGTCGCCCTTTCCGAGAATGCGAAGTGAGGCGGGGATGTTTGAAGAATATGCACAGAAGCGCAACCCGTCGAAGCTCTCTCAGAAAAGTGCCAGCGCCTACCGCGAAATGATGACCGCCGAGCAGGGTGGGAAAGATTTCATAACAGGCTCACCACTGACAGATCCAGTTATTGACCACGACCACAGAACGGGACATTGCCGCCTTATCCTGAACCGGGTGACGAATGCCATTGAAGGCGATTTTAATCGGATCTTATCCGGTATTGCCTATCGTGAAGATTTCACACCGCTCTTGTGGGAAGTTTATTTCGGTCATTATAGCGATCTGTACGATGAGTTATACGACGCAGCGCTCGACCGCAGGAACGGCTTTCTCAAAGAAGATGACTTCGGAATTATCTTAAAACAGTTTGCGGTGTATTACGCCGTCCGCTTTGACCAACTTCACCACCTGGAGTATTACCGATGACCAAAAACCCGCAACAATCCTTAGCCTGGTTAAAGCACTATTGGAGCCACCAGCAACAGGACATGCAGAAATCAGAAATCAAGCTCGAACCACTGAACAAGCCAGAGTTATTCGACAAAGCAGTAGATAAAATCACCATTGGTCAGTTCTATCAGTGGTTACTTTCCGAAGGCTACATCTTCAAAACTAAGGATAACAAATAATGTTGAAACTCATTATTGCACGCGACGTGCTCAGCTGGATTGATGCAAATAAGGGCGAGGACAGCCGCCCAACATTCATTATTAAAACTTTACGAAATGCTATGAACGAGGGCACTGATGACAGAAAAGCAACAAATAAGACCACTGATTGACCATTTACAAGCAGAAAAGTACGCGTTTATCAGCGCTCAAGGTAAAATACTCCTCCACCACATCCCCACGAATACAAATCACTGTCTGGACATTCTCGAAAGGGAATACCATTTATCAACTGGTAGAAAGTGGCGGCGGGATTATTTAAACCTTCTTTGGGATCACATTCCATTCATCAAAGTTTACGATTTCAACCCGGCTAAGCCATACGGTATCGATCAGAATGGAACCCTGAATACGTTCAGGCGCTGGCACAGCGACAAGACACCAGCCGCAGATCTGACTCTCTGGCTTGAGTATCTGGCGAGGCTCTTCCCTGACCAGGCAGACCGCGACACAGTGAGCGCATACATGGCGCACATGTTCCAGCACCCGGAACAGCGCCCAAGCTGGCACATCGTTATTCCGAGTGATACCGGGACAGGCAAAGGTTTTTTGTTCAATCAAATCCTCTCGCCGCTCCTGATGCACCAGACAACGCTTTACTCCAACTACGGCACCCTGACGGGCGTCCACAATGATGCGATGGCCCGTACAATCCTGATCCTGTTCGATGACCCACCGCCAGCCAGACGTAACATGGCAGATCGGTTAAAAAGCATCCAGACTGAACCGATGATCGAGATTAACAGGAAGTATGAGCAGCCTCGAAAGGTAGCCACTTACACCCGGTTTTTCACGTTCAGCAACAGTGAGAGTCCGATTGAAGTGGAGGCGAATGATCGCCGCCATTACTGCACCCATTACATACGCCACCGGGCGAACAGGGAAGAAACAGCAGAGTTTATTGCCCGTCTTGCTGATTGGCTCGCCGTAGGCGGTCTGGAAGCCGTACACGCCTGGCTAATGGCTTACCCGTTGGAATCCTTCAATCCGTATCGCCCACCGTTCAGTTTGGCACTTGAGCGTATGAAACAAGCCAGCATCACGGAAGAGCAGAACGAAGCGGAGATCTTCACCGGAGAAAATCCGGCGTTTGCATTCCAGGCATTTCATGACGCTTGCCCATCATTCCCACGACCACAGGATGCGAGTCAATGGCTACGTGATAACGGGTACATGAGCGCCAGAGTGAGCACTCGCGCAGGGCTTAAATCAGTCTGGTATCAAGCGCCGCAGGACGGCAGCAGCAAGATCCCGGAGAGTGTTCTCTCCTGGTTTGTTGATAAGTATTACCCGGCCCAGTGATCAGGGCTACAGGGCTATGGTTTTAGCCCTGTATTTTGAAATCCGCGCCGCCACTGGCCTGATCAGGGCTACAAGGCTAACAGGGCTATTTATCAAGTATTCTTAGATCTTTATCAACTTCACCGTTTTCTAACTGGGAGAGGAGACAGAGTTTCCCGCAAGGCATTAGCCGCCCCATTTCAGCCGCTCGCCGTGACGTTCGTCATGGTGTAGCGATCTGCTGAACAAGTTCTCAAAACTGAAACTTAAAATCAGTCGTACAGCGAATTTGTACTCGCGCCCCATCCGGGCGGCGAGTATAGCCGCACACATGCCCGCCCAGCGAGCCCCAGCACAACGCCAGGGCTTCAAAAATAATCACAATTTCTACTTAGGAGGCCATTACGTGGCACGACGCAGAAACGCAGTATACGAAGACTTTTTCCAGAACGGACGCAAAGCACAGCGGTTAGCCGAAGTTGAACGCCAGCTTGCAGGAGAAGCTATCCAGCAAGAGCACCAGCTTAAAGCAGAGGCGCGAAGCGCTGAGAGCATCGCAGACCATTTCCCTCGCATCATTCCTAATACGCCAATCATCGAATGGCTCCCCGGCTACTACATCCACCGCAGTGAGTGGGAAGCTCACCGCGACGGGGAAAAAGTTGTTGACGTAACAGAGGAACGAACCACCAGCGACCCTGAACTTATTTCCTATCAGTGGAACCACTTTGTAATCAACTCCCGTTTCCCCTGGCGATTAGAAAACTACGCCATCAAATACACGTTCTATCAGGCGTAGCGAAATAGCATACTACTTCGACACACCCCGATCTGGGCCGTTCCCCCCTCAAAACCCCTTGTAAATCGTAGCGAAATAGCTTGATCTATTTAATCGATACGACAATAATCGATACACACTATTTCGATACGGATTGGAGAACAAAATGGCTAACATCGGTTATGTGCGAGTGAGTACAGATAAACAATACACAGAGCGCCAGCTCGACGGCGTGACACTCGATAAGAAGTATGAAGAGAAAGTGAGCGGCAAGAATGCCAACCGTTCACAGATCCAAGAGATGATCGCTTATGTTCGTGAAGATGACGTGATCCATGTTCACAGCCTCGACCGCTTAGGGCGAAACATTCGTGATGTTTTGGACATTATCGAGCAGGTGAAAGACAAGGGCGCATCCGTGCAGTTCCACAAGGAAGGAATTACAGCAGGAGCAAAAGCCAACGCCGCCAGCAACCTGATGCTAAACATCTTTGCCGCAATGTCACAAATGGAACGTGAGCAGCTCCTCGAACGTCAGGCAGAAGGATACGCAGCAGCCAAAGCAGCGGGACGCAAAGGCGCTCGCGGCAATGGCGCAGCGGTTGACCGCTTAGGGATTATGTCTGCGCTTGCCGCTGGTCAGTCTATCCGAACCATAGCGAAAGATTTCAACGTGTCCACCAGCACCGTCCAGCGTATCAAGACCGAACAAGCCACAGCCTAACAAACCGCGAAAGTAGCCAACCCATCACCAGTTCCGGGGCCACCAGCGCCCGTGACTCCTCGATGCGCTACCGTACAACCTCCACCATGCCCTTGATATTTGGGGATTGCGAGGGTAAAAACCGGGAATGCCATATCAAACCTCATTAAGCAGCTCCAGCAATCGCGCATCTTGAAAAGCAACCATACGTCTTGAAACATTGACCATACAAACAGTGCAAATGCTTCAAGACATTTGATAATATACTTTCACAAATGATTACCCATAATATAGGTATGCGTAATGTCTGATGAAAAAGCTGAAAATCCACAATCCGCACAGCCCTTGACGGTCACAGCTCAGGTTGCAAAAGATTTGATGGAACTTGCTAAAAATGATGAAAATACAGTAACAGCTTCTAAAAACTTTGGTGAATCGGCGGTCATAATTAGTAAAACAGTTAAAAATTGCCTGTTACCATTAGCTGCCGTTAATTATGGGATTGATAAAGCCAAAGCCTATTTTGAAAAGGCATTTAAGAAAGATCTCGAAGAAAAAACTCAATCTATTCCCGCAGAAAATATTGTTGAACCTAAGGCATCAATCGCTGGGCCTGCCTTGCAAGGGTTAGCATTTTGTCACGAAGAGGTTAATCTTAAAGAGATGTATCTGAACCTTATAAGTTCTTCTATGAACTCTGACACGGCAGAAGATACGCATCCTGCATTTGTTGAGATTATCAAACAACTGACCAACTTAGAAGCTCATTTGTTAAAACTATATTTGACAAACAACGCACCAAAATGTATTGGTAGAGTAGTCTATCAAAAACAAGGCACTCTTTCTTATATTGCAGGATATACACACATATTGCCAATAACCAGTAATAATAAACCATTTTATAATAAAAATATTCCATCATATATTGAGAACTGGATCAGATTAGGGCTTATTGAAGTTAAATATGATTTACACTTAGATGGTCAAGAGCAAGTCTACGATACCTTAAAAGAAAGGGACGAATACTTAAAGGATGATTTGGGATATGGCACAGATTACCCCAAAAACCTTGGCAAAGGTTTAATAAAAAGGACCCCATTTGGTGCACAATTTGCAGCGGTTGTTGGGATAACAAATTAAATATGTGGAGGGGCTTTAAATGGTCACTATCTCTAAAACATACGAGAAGATAGCCCCGAAACTTGATGACATGGTGCGCCGTGGGTTCAGCAACATTGAGTTATGGTATGGAAGCCAACACGAAATTTACGCCTACGGAGAACGGAAACTATTAGCAGAAGATTTCCGCAAGCTCTACCCTGAAAAGGTGAAGGACATTCCGCAAGATTTTCCACCAGATGCTACAGTGATCGTGGAAGATATGGTTTTGCTATACAAACCCCGTAGTGGTCAGTTCACCAAAACCGCATCAGAGACAAAACTTAAGCATCACCAGGCTTTCAATAATTGGTGCCATGTTAATGTTGGAAAGGGAAAAGGCTACACTCAGGCAGCTAAAAATACGATTAATGCATTTTACCTAATAGGGATCGTCATGATAATTGGGCTTGCTTTCTGGGCTGTGTCATACACTCTCTAAAACATAGCAGTTTAGTCAAACCACTTTCTTCGTATTCAAGAATAGTTCCCATTTTTTTCTTAATTTATCTTTATCCAGTGATAACGAATGATCACCAATAATTTTACCTTCGAACATTTGTGAATAAATACATTTGACATTAAAATGTATAGTTAGGGTATCTGGATTTATTCCAAGTTGGCCATTGTCAAACATTCGATGGCAATCTGAGGTTAGAAGAATGCCATTACTCGTATCCATGTTGCATGAAAAGCTGTAATCCTCCAGATGACAGGCTTGGAGTAAAGATTGGATTGACTGCCCCGTGACTGCACATCTACCTTTGAAGTTGGTCTCAACTCTCCTTCGGAAATTTTGCTGGTCACTGATTCTTCTTAACTGCAATGTACGCTGAACATTACTCGAAATTAATTTCAGATCCACCAACTCAGGATAGGAACTAATTTTCTCTTGTTTCTTTCTTACCGCGCCAGAATCTTTTTGATCAAGAGAAATTTTATACCCTACTGTGATAAAATCATACAAAATCCTCTCAGACTGTCCTTTTCCCTTGGCTATTTCACGCGCATCTGCTTCGTTCTTACCTCTTAACGAGATTAAGTAAGCGAGCGTGTTAAAATATGTATACTTACCTGATTCAACTTTACTTTCGTAATATTTTGAAGATAGTTCACGGCTTTTTGCGATCTTGTACGCTTGCGTGACAGGGATAGTCCTTATCAACTGACTGTAAAGTTCGCTATTAAAATAAAATTCAGGCACTTCAATTTTGGTTATTGAATTGGTATCTAATATTGTGATTACCTTTACAGGTGATGTTTTCCTCGTATCAGCTCTTTCTTCTTGAATAATTTTAGTATGCGTGACGCGAGAAATTAAAGCCATTCTCTCCAACTCAGCCTGAGCTTCTTTGGCTATTAACTCTTTACGCAATCTTTCTCGCTCCAAAGTCTTCTCATTCAATGGCAGGAAACTACGATTTTCATGGCTAATGGTAAACTGATTCGGTGGGATAGTTTTCTTGAAAGATCTAACCTGAATAGATTTTCTATAATTTTCGCGGGCAACTCTCCTTTCCTGCTTAAATATTGAGCGAGGTTCCTTTAGGCTTCGTGCAGGCGTATCCTTAGTTCTATTCCTGATCTCGTAATTAAGTGATTTAATGATTTCTGAAATTTCTTTCTTCTTCTCATTAGACGTTACCGGATCGTTTATTTTTTCAGAGTATTCATTTTTTACCCTGATCAATTCAGGTAGAGACATTTCTTGAGCATGAAGTTTTCTTTTGGTTTGTTTTTGCTGTTCTCCAGCACTTGATGCAACAAGTTTGGTGATAGCGCTTTCAGGTTCGCTATTTTTTGCAGCATTCAACAAAGCATCAGCAAGAATACTATTCTTCATCAGCAGTTACCCTTCCTTGAAATCTACCATACAAACCTCTAACAGAGCTTCGTACATCACGCATCTCCACCACTGCCATCAGATTAATCTTAGGTTAACCAAGGTGCATACAATGCGCAACTAACAGATTTTAGACAAGACGAGCCAATAAGTCTGTCCGTATTAATACCGAGTATTGGGCCGTACCAACGAAGACATGAACGGCAGGGAAAGGTGTACATGCATGATGAGAGTCGAGATGCGGCTAATGGCTGTCACACATGGTGGTAACAACCACTAACCGAAATACATTAACTCATTGATTATACATGATTTAATATTTATCTTGCGCGCCTTCACAGGCGTCGAATTAGGGTCAAAAAAGCGGCCAGCCGCTATTTTGATGGCCGCGTAGTATATCTGCTTAAGCCTTTACAAGAAAGGTTTAACGTCACCCACGCCTTCACGAATCACTTCTGGCGCATCTTCGGTGAGATCGACAACCGTGGTCGGCTGCTGGCCGAGATAACCGCCGTGGATAATCAGATCGACCTGTTTCTCGAGGCGGTCTTTAATCTCTTCCGGATCGGATTCGGTAAAATCACTTCCTGGCAGCATCAGCGAGGTAGAGAGCATCGGCTCACCGAGCGTCTCAAGCAGCGCCTGCGCAATCGGGTTTGACGGCACGCGCATACCAATCGTTTTGCGTTTTTCCTGCAACAAACGGCGCGGCACTTCCTTCGTGCCTTTCAGGATAAACGTATAGTTGCCTGGGGTGTTGTTTTTGATTAAACGAAACGCAACGTTATCGACGTAAGCATACGTTGAGATCTCCGAGAGATCGCGACACATCAGGGTGAAGTTATGTCCATCCGGCAAGTGGCGAATGCGGCAGATACGCTCCATTGCCCCTTTGTCTTCAATTTTACAGCCCAGCGCATAGCCGGAATCGGTTGGATAGACAATCACTCCGCCCTTACGAACAATTTCTACCGCCTGGTTAACCAGACGCGCCTGCGGGTTGTCCGGATGAATATAGAAAAACTGACTCATACTTCCCTCTCTTCAGTTTGTTGCTGCGGCTGTTCCCAAAGCGCCCAGACGGGTTCAACGCCTGCGGGTAACCAGAGCTTGCGCCCCAGTTCAATCCACGCGCAAGGCTGATGAAAATCAGAACCTTGCGAAGCAAGCAAACCATACTGACGCGCGTAAGTCGCCAGCTGACTGCGTTCATTGGGGGCCTGCTGACACTGGGCGACTTCCATCGCTTCACCGCCTTGTTCGGCAAAGTGAGCCAGCAGTCTTTTCAGCCACTTAGCCGAAAGGTTATACCGACCTGGATGGGCCAGCACCGCCTTACCGCCAGAATGATGAATGACATCAATAGCTTGTTTTATTGTACACCACTGTGGCGGAACGTAACCGGTTTTACCACGCGCCAGATATTTTTTGAAAACGTCGGCAAAGTTGTTGGCTTTACCGGCTTCGACCAGAAAACGGGCAAAGTGTCCGCGCGTCACGGCACCGCCGTTAGCAAGACGTCTGGCCCCTTCCAGTGCTCCCGGGATCTGCGATTTATCCAGCCGTTCGGCAATCAGCACCGCGCGCTGGTTACGGCGTTCCTTTTGCTCTTCAAGGAAAGCACACAGCGCCGGATTTTCAATATCAATATTTAATCCCACGATATGAATCTCGTGGTTCTCCCAGACGGTGGAAATTTCAACGCCAGAAACCAGGTTTAAGGGTAATTCGCTGCGGGCGATCTCAGCTCGCGCAGCCGGAATCGCGTCGGTGGTGTCGTGATCGGTAATGGCCAGCGTCCCGACTCTCATCTCTACGGCACGGTGGACAAGCGCTTCAGGCGTCAACAGCCCATCAGAGGCCTGCGTATGGCTGTGTAAATCATAAATCACGGCGTATTTTGTTTCGCTCAAAGCGGTTCCCGTTACAGGTTTAACGTATTTCAAAAACACTATGATAACGGCTTACGAGGAAATTCTGAAATCAGGGGTTGACAATAGCCCATCGAACTAGTTAACTAGTACGCAAGTTCACTCAAGAAGGTATCTGAAAATGAAAGCACATTTCTCTCTGCGGGGTTGGTGGCGCACTTCCTGAATATCGGGCAGTGTCACTCGTCTGCGAAACGCAAACAGATACCTGGCCCGCTAAGATGCGGGTTTTTTTATGAACAGAATAAATGAGAACAACAACATGCAAACAGCCAAAACCCAACTTGAGTTGCTGACCTGCGACGCGGTCTACCGCCACAACCCTACCGCACTGTTCCACCAGCTATGCGGCGCGCGTCCGGCAACACTGCTGCTGGAATCTGCCGATATCGACAGCAAAGACGATCTGAAAAGTCTGCTGCTGGTGGACAGCGCATTACGCATTACCGCGCTGGGTGACACCGTCACGATTCAGGCGCTCTCCGAGAACGGCGCTGCGCTGCTGCCGCTGCTCGATGCCGCTTTGCCGGCAGGTATTGAAAATGAACAGCGTCCGGAAAAACGCATTCTGCACTTTCCGCCGGTCAGCCAGCTGCTGGATGAAGATGCGCGCCTGTGTTCTCTCTCTGTTTTTGACGCGTTCCGCCTGCTGCAAAATCTGGTCAACGTCCCGGAGAACGAGCGCGAAGCCATGTTCTTTGGCGGGCTGTTCGCTTATGACCTGGTCGCAGGATTTGAAAATTTACCTGAAACCGAGCAAGGCAATCGCTGCCCGGATTACTGCTTCTACCTCGCAGAAACACTGCTGGTGATTGACCATCAGACAAAGAACACCCGAATTCAGGCCAGCCTCTTTACCCCTTCCGCCGCCGAAAAACAGCGTCTTGAGCAGCGCATTGAACAGCTAAAACAGCAGATGACGGAAGAGCCAACCGCCCTGCCGGTACAACGCATCGATCATATGCAGTGTGAAACGAACCAGACTGACGACCAGTACGGCGCCGTTGTACGCCAGATGCAAAAAGCGATTCGCGCGGGCGAAATTTTCCAGGTGGTGCCGTCACGTCGCTTCTCGCTGCCTTGCCCCTCCCCGCTGGCCGCTTATGACGTGCTGAAGAAAAGCAATCCAAGTCCGTACATGTTCTTTATGCAGGATAATGATTTCACGCTGTTTGGCGCATCGCCAGAAAGCTCTCTGAAATATGACGCCACCAGCCGCCAGATTGAAATTTACCCGATTGCCGGGACGCGTCCGCGCGGCCGCCGGGCTGATGGTTCATTAGACAGAGATCTGGACAGCCGGATTGAGCTGGAGATGCGTACCGATCATAAAGAGCTTTCTGAACACCTGATGCTGGTTGACCTGGCACGTAACGATCTGGCGCGCATCTGTACGCCAGGCACCCGCTACGTGGCAGACCTGACCAAAGTGGATCGTTACTCCTTCGTAATGCATCTGGTGTCTCGCGTGGTAGGTGAACTGCGCAACGACCTTGATGCGCTGCACGCCTATCGCGCCTGCATGAATATGGGCACCCTGAGCGGTGCGCCAAAAGTCCGTGCGATGCAGCTCATCGCGGGCGCAGAAGGCCGTCGGCGCGGCAGTTACGGCGGAGCAGTCGGTTACTTCACCGCACATGGTGATTTGGATACCTGCATCGTTATCCGCTCTGCCTATGTCGAAGACGGCATTGCGACTGTCCAGGCGGGCGCAGGCATCGTTCTGGATTCCGTTCCGCAGTCTGAAGCTGATGAAACCCGCAGTAAAGCTCGCGCGGTCTTGCGCGCCATTGCCACCGCACACCACGCACAGGAGATTTTCTGATGGCTGACATTCTGCTGCTCGATAATATCGACTCCTTTACTTACAACCTGGCAGACCAGCTGCGTGCAAACGGGCATAACGTGGTGATCTACCGTAACCACGTTCCGGCCCAGACTCTGATTGAGCGTCTGGAAACCATGCAAAACCCGGTGCTGATGCTCTCTCCGGGCCCGGGTGCGCCAAGCGAAGCAGGCTGTATGCCTGAGCTGCTGACCCGCATGCGCGGTAAACTGCCGATTATCGGTATCTGTCTGGGGCATCAGGCGATTGTTGAAGCCTACGGCGGTTACGTGGGTCAGGCGGGTGAAATCCTGCACGGGAAGGCATCCAGTATTGAACACGACGGTCAGGCGATGTTCGCCGGGCTGCCAAACCCGCTGCCAGTGGCGCGCTACCACTCGCTGGTCGGGAGTAACATTCCCGCGGGCCTGACCATCAACGCCTCCTTTGAAGGCATGGTGATGGCCGTTCGTCACGACGCGGATCGCGTGTGTGGCCTGCAATTCCACCCGGAATCGATTCTGACCTCCAACGGCGCGCGCCTGCTGGAACAGACATTGAACTGGGCGCTGCAAAAGCTTGAGCAGACTAACTTCCTGCAGCCAATTCTGGAAAAACTCTACCAGGCTCAGACGATGACCCAGCAGGAGAGCCATCAGCTTTTCTCGGCAGTGGTTCGCGGTGAACTGAAACCAGAACAGCTGGCCGCCGCGCTGGTGAGCATGAAAGTCCGCGGGGAGCAGCCACAGGAGATTGCCGGTGCTGCCACCGCCCTGCTGGAAAATGCCGCCCCGTTCCCGCGTCCGGATTACACCTTTGCCGATATCGTGGGCACCGGCGGTGACGGCAGTAACAGTATCAATATTTCGACGGCCAGCGCCTTTGTGGCGGCGGCGTGCGGCATGAAAGTGGCAAAACACGGTAACCGCAGCGTCTCGAGCCGTTCGGGTTCATCCGATCTGCTGGCAGCCTTCGGCATTAATCTTGAGATGAACGCCGAGCGCTCGCGTGAAGCGCTGGACGATCTGGGGGTGTGCTTCCTGTTTGCCCCGAAGTATCACACCGGTTTCCGCCACGCGATGCCTGTTCGCCAGCAGTTGAAAACCCGCACGCTGTTTAACGTATTAGGCCCGCTGATCAACCCGGCGCATCCGCCGCTGGCCCTGATCGGTGTTTACAGCCCAGAGCTGGTGCTGCCGATTGCCGAAACGCTGCGCGTGCTGGGCTATC
Organism: Lelliottia sp. CFBP8978; assembly: GCF_034046055.2. Lineage (NCBI taxonomy): Bacteria > Pseudomonadati > Pseudomonadota > Gammaproteobacteria > Enterobacterales > Enterobacteriaceae > Lelliottia > Lelliottia sp. CFBP8978. The sequence continues at coordinate 2,410,080 of NZ_CM188253.1, forward strand.
AGCGCGCAGCGGTGGTCCACAGCGGCGGAATGGACGAAGTCTCGCTGCATGCGCCAACGCTGGTTGCCGAGCTGCGCGACGGTGAAATCCAGAGCTATCAGCTCAACGCCGCTGACTTTGGCCTGACGCCTTATCGCCAGGAGCAGCTCGCAGGCGGCACCCCGGAAGAAAACCGTGACATTCTGACACGCTTGCTACAAGGTAAAGGTGAGGCCGCGCATGAGGCCGCCGTGGCCGCCAATGTCGCGATGTTGATGCGTTTGCACGGTGAAGAAGACTTACAGGCTAACGCGCAAAAAGTTCTGGACGTGTTGCGCTCTGGCGCAGCTTACGACCGCGTTACCGCACTTGCGGCGAGAGGGTAAAAAATGCAGACCGTTTTAGCAAAAATCGTTGCTGACAAGGCCATCTGGGTAGAAGCATGTAAAGCGCAGCAGCCGCTGGCCAGCTTCCAGAATGACGTGGTGCCCAGTCAGCGTCGTTTTTATGATGCCCTTCAGGGCGCGCGTACCGCATTTATTCTGGAGTGCAAAAAGGCGTCTCCGTCAAAAGGTGTTATCCGTGACGATTTTGATCCTGCGCGAATTGCCGGGGTTTATAAGCATCATGCGTCAGCCATTTCGGTCCTGACGGATGAGAAGTATTTCCAGGGCAGTTTTGACTTTCTGCCGATTGTCAGCCAGATCGCCCCGCAACCGATTCTGTGCAAAGACTTCATTATTGATGCGTACCAAATCTGGCTGGCGCGTTTTTATCAGGCTGACGCCTGCCTGCTGATGCTGTCGGTGCTGGACGATGAGCAGTATATCCAGCTGGCTGCCGTCGCCCACAGCCTGAACATGGGCGTATTGACAGAAGTGAGCAACGAAGAGGAGCTGGAACGCGCGATTGCGCTGAAAGCCAAAGTGGTTGGCATTAATAACCGCGACCTGCGCGATCTGTCCATCGACCTCGATCGCACACGTCAGCTGGCCCCGCGACTGGGTGCAGGCGTGACGGTGATCAGCGAATCGGGCATCAATACTTACGCCCAGGTCCGCGAACTGAGTCACTTTGCCAATGGCTTTTTGATTGGTTCGGCCCTGATGTCGCATGACGACCTGAACGCTGCTGTACGCCGCGTGTTATTAGGTGAGAACAAAGTCTGCGGCTTGACCCGCGCACAGGACGCCGCCGCCGCCCTTGAAGCCGGCGCGATATACGGTGGATTGATTTTCGTCGAGTCATCCCCGCGCTTCGTTACGCAAGATCAGGCCCGCGACGTGATTGCCGCGGCCCCCCTGAGCTATGTAGGGGTGTTTCGCGATGCCCCCGTCAGCGATGTGGTCGCCAAAGCCGAAAACCTGTCCCTTACGGCGGTGCAACTGCACGGCAAGGAAGATCAGAGCTACATCACTACGCTACGCCAGACGCTGCCCGAACAGGTGCAAATCTGGAAAGCACAAAGCGTCGGCGACGCGCTGCCTGCGCGCGATCTCCTGCACGTCGACAAATATGTCCTGGATAACGGCCAGGGCGGGACCGGCGTACGATTTGACTGGTCGCTGCTGAACGGCCAAAAGCTGGATAACGTCCTGCTTGCAGGTGGGTTAAGCCCCGATAATTGTGTAGAAGCCGCGAAAGCAGGCTGTGCGGGCCTCGATTTCAATTCAGGCGTAGAGTCTCAACCCGGTATCAAAGATGCCAGTAAGCTGGCCTCGGTGTTCAAGACGCTGCGCGCATATTAAGGAAGCAAAATGACAACGTTATTAAATCCCTATTTTGGTGAGTTCGGTGGTATGTACGTGCCGCAAATTTTGATGCCTGCTCTGCGCCAGCTGGAAGAAGCTTTTGTCAGCGCGCAGAAAGACCCGACGTTTCAGGCTGAATTTACCGATCTGTTGAAAAACTACGCCGGTCGTCCGACGGCGCTGACGAAATGCCGCAATCTGACCAAAGGGACAAAAACCACGCTGTATCTGAAGCGTGAAGATTTACTCCACGGCGGTGCGCATAAAACCAACCAGGTGCTTGGTCAGGCGCTGCTGGCCAAACGGATGGGCAAGACCGAAATTATCGCCGAAACGGGAGCGGGTCAGCACGGTGTTGCATCAGCGCTCGCCAGCGCCCTGCTCGGCCTGAAATGCCGTATTTACATGGGGGCCAAAGACGTTGAGCGTCAATCCCCGAACGTATTCCGTATGCGCCTGATGGGTGCCGAAGTGATACCGGTTCACAGCGGTTCCGCCACGCTGAAAGATGCCTGTAACGAAGCGCTGCGAGACTGGTCTGGCAGCTACGATACCGCACACTACATGCTCGGCACCGCTGCGGGTCCGCACCCGTTCCCGACCATTGTGCGTGAATTCCAGCGCATGATCGGTGAAGAGACCAAAGCGCAGATCCTCGAAAAAGAGGGGCGTCTGCCGGATGCAGTGATCGCCTGCGTGGGCGGTGGTTCTAACGCCATCGGTATGTTTGCCGACTTTATTGATGATACCCAGGTTGGTCTGATTGGGGTGGAACCTGCCGGGCATGGCATTGAAACCGGCGAGCATGGCGCGCCGCTGAAACATGGTCGCGTGGGGATCTATTTCGGCATGAAGTCGCCGATGATGCAAACTGACGAAGGACAAATCGAAGAGTCTTACTCTATCTCTGCGGGTCTGGACTTCCCGTCCGTCGGGCCACAGCACGCGCATCTGAACAGTATCGGCCGCGCGGATTATGTCTCGATAACCGATGACGAAGCGCTGGAAGCCTTCAAAACCCTGTGCCGCAATGAAGGGATCATCCCGGCGCTGGAGTCGTCTCATGCGCTGGCTCACGCCCTGAAGATGATCAAAGAAAACCCGGAAAAAGAGCAGCTGTTGGTGGTTAACCTTTCCGGTCGCGGTGACAAAGACATCTTCACCGTTCACGATATTCTGAAAGCACGAGGGGAAATCTGATGGAACGCTATGACAACGCATTTGCTGAACTGAAGGCCCGCAAGGAAGGCGCGTTTGTTCCCTTCGTCACATTGGGCGACCCCGGACCCGAGCAGTCGCTGAAAGTTATCGACACGCTGATCGCCGCTGGCGCTGACGCATTAGAGCTGGGCATCCCCTTCTCCGATCCTCTGGCAGATGGTCCGACGATCCAGAATGCCACCCTGCGCGCCTTTGCCGCTGGTGTGACGCCAACCCAGTGCTTTGAGATGTTGGCGGCCATTCGCCAGAAGCATCCGACCATTCCGATTGGCCTGCTGATGTATGCCAATCTGGTGTTCAGCCGCGGTATTGATGAGTTTTACGCCGCATGCGCACGCGTCGGTGTCGATTCCGTTCTCGTTGCGGATGTGCCGGTTGAAGAATCTGCACCGTTCCGTCAGGCTGCGATGCGTCACAATATCGCCCCTATCTTCATCTGCCCGCCGAATGCCGATGATGAGCTGTTACGCCAGATTGCCTCTTACGGGCGCGGTTATACCTATCTGTTGTCCCGCGCAGGCGTCACCGGTGCAGAAAACAAAGCGGCCGTTCCGCTACATCATCTGGTAGAGAAACTGACCGAATATCATGCTGCGCCAGCGTTGCAGGGGTTCGGTATCTCCTCCCCGGATCAAGTGACTGCGGCCATTGATGCAAATGCCGCCGGGGCGATCTCCGGCTCAGCGATTGTGAAAATTATCGAGAACAATCTTGATAAGCCCGAGCAAATGCTCAAGGAATTGCACGATTTTGTCGCTGCAATGAAAGCCGCCACCCGCCGCGGCTGATTCCCTTGCCGCCCGGGTTTCCGGGCGGCCTGTCCCCCTCTACCGCCATCGTGATACCCTGGAATGCCTCTCAGGGGTAGCGCAGAATTGATCTGTTCGAGCTTTTCGGCCCGTCAACCTTTTCAAATATTACCTTCAGCGTATTATCCGGTTTTCTTTTCGGCTCCTGGCCGCCTTAACCCCTTCTGAGTTCAGAGGCTTATCATGTCATGGCAACACTTCAAACAGGCGTACCTGATTAAATTCTGGTCCCCTGTGCCTGCAGTCATCGCTGCGGGTATTCTCTCGACCTATTATTTTGGCATTACCGGCACCTTTTGGGCCGTTACCGGCGAATTCACCCGCTGGGGCGGACAGCTTTTACAGCTGACAGGCGTGCACGCCGAAGAGTGGGGATATTTTAAACTCATTCACCTGGAAGGTACTCCGCTTACCCGCATCGACGGAATGATGATTATTGGTATGTTCGGGGGCTGTTTTGCCGCCGCACTGTGGGCCAATAATGTGAAGCTGCGGATGCCGAAAAGCCGTATTCGCATTGTGCAGGCGGTTGCGGGTGGAATCATCGCCGGATTTGGCGCCCGTCTGGCCATGGGGTGTAACCTTGCCGCGTTCTTCACGGGTATTCCTCAGTTCTCTCTCCATGCGTGGTTTTTTGCCGTCGCCACTGCCATTGGCTCGTACTTCGGCGCACGATTCACGCTGCTGCCGATCTTCCGCATTCCGGTCAAAATGACCAAAGTCAGCGCCGCGTCTCCACTGACGCAAAAGCCAGCTCAGGCCCGGCGTCGCTTCCGTCTGGGTATGCTGGTCTTTTTCGCGATGATTGCCTGGGCGCTGTGTACCGCATTTAATCAGCCGAAACTGGGGCTGGCGATGCTGTTTGGCGTCGGTTTTGGATTGCTGATTGAACGGGCGCAAATCTGCTTTACCTCGGCGTTTCGCGATATGTGGATCACCGGGCGCACCATGATGGCGAAAGCGATTATTGCCGGGATGGCGGTCAGTGCCATTGGTATTTTCAGCTATGTGCAACTGGGTGTTGAGCCGAAGATCATGTGGGCCGGTCCGAATGCGGTTATTGGCGGCCTGCTGTTTGGTTTTGGTATCGTCCTGGCCGGCGGCTGTGAAACCGGCTGGATGTACCGCGCGGTTGAGGGCCAGGTGCATTACTGGTGGGTCGGGCTGGGCAATGTTATCGGCTCAACCCTTCTGGCTTATTACTGGGATGACCTGTCTCCGGCACTGGCCACTAGCTGGGATAAAGTCAATCTGCTGAATACGTTTGGTCCTTTGGGCGGACTGCTGGTGACTTATGCCCTGCTGTTGATCGCGTTTCTGCTGGTTATCGCGCAGGAGAAGCGTTTTTTCCGTCGTACCGCGCGTAAAGCTGATATTCAGGAGAATGTGGCATGAAACAGATCGTTCCCGATTACCGCCTCGACATGGTGGGTGAACCTTGCCCCTATCCGGCCGTCGCCACGCTCGAGGCGTTGCCGCAGCTGAAAAAGGGTGAAATTCTGGAGGTGGTCAGCGACTGCCCTCAGTCGATTAACAATATTCCACTGGATGCGGCAAATCACGGCTATACGGTGTTAGATATCCAGCAGGATGGGCCAACCATTCGCTATTTAATTCAGAAGTAATGTTCTTTGCTAACGCCCTTTTGGGGCGTTAGCGCTTCCCGCTTAAAACACCCGACACGTTGCTTTAGCGCTCATTTTATTGTTATTGCCAGGAATGCTGTATCCCCGGCAGAGAGGAGAGAAAACTGGCCGCAGTACGACCAGTTTTGCAGAAGAGCTTTAGAAGCGGTAACCGGCGGAGAACATAAACACCCACGGGTCCAGACGGGTACTGACGCTCTGCTGCACGCCACCCGCTTTGAAGCGCACGTCGGTGTCGATATCCATGTACCAGACCGACATGTTCAACAGCCAGTCGCGGTTGATCAAATAATCCATCCCAACCTGCCCCGCCGCCCCCCAGGAGTCTTTCAGGCTCAGATCGGAAAGACCGGCCTCTTTACCGGTGTCGTTAAATTTCTCATCAAAGAACGTGGTGTAGTTTACGCCCGCGCCGATATAAGGACGCACCTTGCTGTTAGCATCACCAAAATACCATTGCGCCATCAGCGTTGGTGGCAAATGATGTACGGTCGCGATATCTCCCGTCGGGCCTGTTCCCACCCGGTGGCGGAACGGCGTGGCGGCAAGCAGCTCAACGCCGATGTTTTCGGTTGCCATATAGGTAAACGTCAGACCCAACTGAGTATTGTTACTGACGTTAAAGCCACCCAAACTGCCGAGCACATTGTCAGAACCTTCTGTCGGCCGTACCGTTGCCGACCCCGCACGAATAAAAAATTCGCCTGCTTCATGCGCGTAAGCGCCGCCAGAAATACTGCTTAAAATCAGGGCTGCCACTGCTAACTTTTTCATATCCGCTCCATCGTTGTGGTTTTATTGGCGCGGAGAATATACTCATAAATGAGTAACAAGTGATCTAACTCAGATCACACTAGTGCCAGTAATTTAACATTCATTGATCCAGATTAATTTTTGCCATACGCAACAGAATGCGTATGTCGCGTACAGGTCAATTTTTACCAATGATCACTGCTTTACAAAGATATGCTTTTCCATACAAGTCATGGTGCTGCCACGACAGAGTTATCCAGGGTACAATTGCCCGCTTAACAATACCTGCAATACTCAAGGAGAGTGCATGTCTATCACGGCGAAGTCCGTCTACCGTGACACCGGGAATTTTTTCCGCAATCAGTTCATTACCTTTTTACTGATCGCCCTGCTATGTGCGTTTATCACGGTGGTGCTTGGCCATGCGTTTTCGCCAAGTGATGATCAAATTGCCACCCTCAGCCAGGGCGATCATCTTGCGGGAAGTGTAGGGTTGTTTGATCTGGTCCAGAACATGACACCGGAACAGCAGCAGATATTGCTGCGTGCCTCAGCGGCGTCAACCTTCTCAGGGTTGATCGGCAACGCGATTCTGGCCGGTGGCGTATTGTTGATGGTCCAGCTTATTTCTGCCGGACACCGTGTCAGCGCCCTGCGCGCGATCGGGGCCAGCGCACCGGTATTACCGAAGCTGTTCATCCTGATCTTCTTAACCACAATGCTGGTGCAGATGGGGATTATGCTGGTGGTGGTGCCTGGCGTGTTGCTCGCCATTGTCCTCTCCTTTGCGCCTGTCATGCTGGTGCAGGATAAGATGGGAATATTTACCGCCATGCGCAGCAGTACAAAACTGGCATGGTCTAATATGCGTTTGGTTGCGCCAGCCGTGATTAGCTGGTTGCTGGCAAAAACGCTGTTACTGTTGTTTGCCCCTAATTTTGCGGTCCTGACGCCCAACGTTGGCGCAGTGGTAGCGAACACCCTGAGCAACCTGATTTCGGCGGTATTACTGGTTTACCTTTTCCGCCTTTACATGTTGATTCGTCAATAGTTTTCATGATGGCGGAGGCTCTATTAATCCTCCGCTCAACGCAGATGATGGAATCGTAGAATGAAGCAGTTTCTTGATTTTTTACCCCTGGTCGTGTTTTTCGCTTTTTATAAGCTGTATGACATTTACGCCGGGACCGCGGCCTTAATCGTCGCGACCGCTGTCGTACTGATTTACAGCTGGTTCCGCTACCGCAAAGTCGAAAAAATGGCGCTGGTGACTTTCGTTCTGGTCGCAGTGTTTGGCGGTTTAACCCTGTTCTTCCATAACGATGAATTTATTAAATGGAAGGTTACGGTCATCTACGCTCTGTTTGCGGGCGCACTGCTGATCAGCCAGTGGGTGATGAATAAGCCGTTGATTCAGCGCATGCTCGGAAAAGAAATTACCCTTCCTCAGCATGTCTGGTCGCGCCTGAATGTTGCCTGGGCGCTGTTCTTTATCCTCTGTGGGCTGGCGAACATTTATATCGCCTTCTGGCTGCCGCAGAATATCTGGGTCAATTTCAAAGTATTTGGTCTGACGGCATTGACGTTGATCTTCACGCTGCTGAGCGGTGTTTACATCTACCGCCATATGCCTCAGGACGACAAGCACTGATTATCCAGGCCAAACAGTGACGCTGTTTGGCCTTTTACCTCACCGCCCTGCCTGCTTTTCGTGTTTCCCACCGACTGCAAATCATAGTAGCATCCCGCCTGTCGTCTTCCGTAACGAGCTTAAGAAACAATGACAACGAACGATGCCCCTCAGGGCGAACTGGTTTTACGCACACTTGCAATGCCCGCTGACACCAATGCGAACGGTGATATTTTTGGCGGTTGGTTAATGTCGCAGATGGATATGGGTGGGGCGATCCTTGCAAAAGAGATAGCCCATGGTCGCGTGGTGACGGTCAGGGTTGATGGAATGACCTTTTTACGTCCGGTCGCGGTAGGTGACGTTGTCTGCTGTTACGCGCGCTGTGTAAAGCGGGGCAATACGTCGATCTCAATCAATATTGAAGTCTGGGTGAAAAAGGTCTCTTCCGAGCCTATCGGTCAGCGTTATAAAGCGACCGAAGCGCTGTTCATTTATGTTGCAGTGGACAACCAGGGTACGCCGCGGCCGCTGCCAAAGGCATAAAAAAAGGTTCATCGCGGTTAAGCGTGAACCAATAGAAAACGGCGGTAAAAGTGGTTAGTTTTGTATTCGCCAAAACACTAACCAGCCACTCAACCGCCGTCTGCCATGAATGCTAATCTTTCTTCCCTCTTCTGGGAAGGTTTCACTGTTGATTCCTTCACTCATCCTGCACCGGATGCTCTGCTTATTACGCTCCGGCCTGACCCCGGTTTTGCGCCGTCCTGCCGTCGATGTGGCTGTAGAGACTGTGCTGTCCATGATGTCTCTGTGCGACGGGTTCGTGAGCGCGATTTACTTCACTGGCGCGTCACACTTCAGCTTCCCGTTCGCCGTCTGCGCTGTTCCCGCTGCGGGATTGTCACCGAGCGCATCTCATGGGTGCCTGAACGGCAACGTTACACGTCCTCGTTAGCGACCTGGGTGGAATCTCTTACCCGGTTATTGCCGGTTAAGCATGTGGCACAGTTGACCGGTCTGCACTGGCACACCATTAAAAATATCGACTGCCGACGCCTGCGGCGGGAACTCCGGGAGCCTGAACGGCACACGCTGCGCCGCCTGATAATGGATGAGTTCGCGCTGTTCAAAGGGCATCGCTATGCCACGGTTGTGGTGGATGCAGATACACAACGGGTGCTGTGGGTCGGTGAAGGGCGCAGCCGGGTAGCCTTCCGTCCGTTCTTCACCTGGCTGGGCCCGGAAGGATGTGCCGCCATCGAATCTGTCGCGATGGATATGAATACGGCGCTGGACCTGGAAGTGAGAGCGCAGTGCCCGCAGGCGGAAGTGGTGTATGACCTGTTCCATGTTGTGGCGAAGTTCGGCCGGGAAGTCATCGACAGAGTGAGGGTCGATCAGGCGAATCAGTTGCGTGACAACAGCAAGGCGCGGAAGGTTATCAAACGCAGCCGCTGGTTGCTGTTGCGTAATCCAGAGAACCTGCCGGCCGGGCATGAGGTGAAACTGGCAGAGTTGCTGGCGGCGAACCAGCCGTTAAATACGGTGTATGTGATGAAAACAGCCCTGAAAGAGCTGTGGTATGCCCCGGATAAAGACGTTGCGAAGCGTCGCTGGAATGAGTGGTACAGGCAGGCACAGGAAAGTGGCATCAGGGCGTTGCAGCAGTTCGCTGATAAGCTGAAGGGTTACGTGAGCGGCATAATCGCGAGTGCCACGCATCGTCTGAATACCAGCGTACTTGAGGGAATGAACAACAAGATCAAAGTGATAAAACGAATGGCATACGGATACCGGGATAACGACTACTTTTTTATGAAGATAAAAGCAGCGTTCCCCGGTAAGGCGCGATGAACCTAAAAAAAGCCTCCATCCTGGAGGCTTTCTTATTTATTCCATCTGTGCCCCGCTGTTCAGGCGGAAAACGATGTTCACGATGATCCCGCTGCCGGGTTTGCCTGGCTCATAGCGCCATTTGCGCATTGCGGCTTTAACTTCGCGCTCGAACATATTCGCAGGCTGCGCGGAGAGGACTTCGACGTTATCCACCCGCCCATCCGCCGTGACGTCAAATTTCACACGCAGACGCCCTTCAATGCGCAGCGCCTGCGCGCGTGCAGGATATTGCGGCTGGTTGCGGCTCAGGGCTCGTGGGCCGGATGGTGCCGCGACAACAGGCTTCGACGTGGAAGGCGCGCTATTCATCACCGGTTTTGCTGGTGCGGTGTTCTCTGTTGGCTGGGTGGCCCGCGTTTCTACCGGACGTTCTTCACGCTTCGGACGCTCTTCCACCTTCTTAACCGGCTTAGGTTTAGGCTTTGGTTTCGGTTTGGGCTCCGGCTTGTGAATCACCACTGGCGCCTCTTTTGGCGGCTCCGGAACCGGCTCTGGTTCAGGCTGCGGTTCGACAACTGGTGCTGGCGGCGGCGGGACAACCTGCGGCTCTAGCTCTGCAGGCGTCACCATGGTCACAGAAATCGGCTGCGCGGGCGCTGGCATTTCGATAACCTGATGAACCGAAGTGTATAGCAGCCCCGCCACGACAGCGCCGTGAATCACAACGGACAGCAGCGTCGGCCAGGGAAAGCGGCGAGGTAAATCCAGGGTCATCGAAGTCATAATCGTTTCAGTTAAAAAACCAGGCCCTGATTTTAAATGCAAATAGCAATCATATTCAATAAGACACTCCATCTTCACGCGATTTAACTGCACAAGGGGACGAAAAAAGACACGTATTTGTTAAGGTTTTAACAAGGCCGTCATCTTTACATTGCAGTCATCGATGCTTTCACATAACGTAATTGCCACTTTTTATGGTTAAGGAGCTCCGCCGTGCTTTACGTCATTTACGCTGAAGATGTTGCTGATTCCCTGGAAAAACGACTTTCCGTGCGCCCTGCCCATCTTGCGCGCCTGCAACTACTGCATGATGAAGGAAAATTACTGACCGCAGGCCCGATGCCAGCGGTTGACAGCAACGATCCTGGTGCGGCAGGTTTTAGCGGCTCCACCGTGATTGCAGAATTTGAATCACTGGAAGCGGCACAATTCTGGGCCGAAGCAGACCCATATGTCGCAGCCGGTGTTTACGCTAAAGTCACCGTGCGCCCGTATAAGAAAGTGTTTTAACAGGATAAAAGGCTCCCGCAGGAGCCTTTTATCAGTGAAGCGATGCCAGTCGCGCGGCGAATCCGACGAACAGCAGACCGATCAGACCATTCCCCAGCTTCGCCAGTTTCTTTTTGGTCTTCAGATAGCGCGTCACAAACGCGCCTGAGAAAATAAGGAAGCTCATGTACATGAAGCTGATCAACTCAAGCGTCGTTGCGAGGATCAGGAAAGAGGTACCGGTATTTTTGGCGCTGACATCAATGAACTGTACGAAAAACGAGACGTAAAACAGAATCGCCTTGGGATTGGTCAGGCTCAATACCAGCGAGCGTTTCATTATCATGCTTGCGGGTTCACTCCCGCTGGCCTGCGCGCTGTTTTGACGCATCATCACGGACCAGAGCATTTTGCCCCCTAACCACAGCAGATACAGCGCACCGAGGTAGCGAACAATATTGAACAACACCGGCGTTGTCTGAATCAGCGCAGCCACTCCCGCCCATGCCAGAAACATCAACACGGCATCACCGATGAACACGCCCGTCGCAGCGAGATAGCCTTTTTTCACACCGTGACCGATACCGGTTTTTAATACAAATAACGTATTGGGCCCTGGAACCAGAACAATAAAGAAAGCCCCGACAACATAGGTCCAGAAATTGAGTACACCAAACTCCGCAAACACCACTTGCTCCTTTTAAAATAGCGACTCACAAGCGCGCTGGCCTATCCGGGCCCCCGTGAATGCTATGTCTATGTCATTCCGTCGACGGCGAAATAGTCGCTGTCGCCAATACCGTTCGTCCTTAAACCGTCACCCGTGCAGACAAAATGCAAAAACAAAGTCAGCTAACTGCGCGAGCGACGAGAGCCCTAAATATTCCCTTAATGCATCCACGGCAAAGATTGCAATTAATACCCAAAGGAAAGGATTCATTTTTCTTATTCATGACGTTAATCGCCGGACATCATACAGCAGCGGTGTGGAGAGTTAACATCAGGAACGGAAAATATCACGAGATCAGGTAGGGGGACGGGCATAAAAACATCAGGCACCTTTGACGGTGCCTTCAGGGGATTCAGATCTCGCGAACAGCGAACACCAGCGCAGTGCGATGGTGGCTTTGCCCACATTTTCTGATGGCGTGAATACGCATATTGCGGCGAGATTGAGCCTCAAGCCAGCGAGCTTTACGACGACTCATTTGTCGCAACATGCGCCAGCGCCCTACTTCTGTTCTGCTGCGCTTCATGTCTACAACTCTTTCCTTAACAGAAATGCCATTATAAACCCCTGACTGCGGTAAACCAGCGCTTTTAGCCACCCTTTTTATTTGCCAGATGAATTCTGATGCGTACACTCTTAACAATACGCTTTCAAAAGGATTTTTAAATTATGACAACCTTCTACACCGTGGTGAGTTGGCTGGTCATTCTGGGATACTGGCTGCTGATCGCAGGTGTGACACTTCGCATCCTGATGAAACGCAGAGCCGTTCCCTCTGCCATGGCCTGGCTACTGATCATCTACATCCTGCCGCTGGTGGGGATTGTCGCGTATCTCTCTTTTGGTGAATTGCATCTGGGTAAGCGCCGGGCAGAACGCGCGCGCGCGATGTGGCCATCGACGGCGAAATGGCTTAACGATCTCAAGTCCTGTAAGCATATTTTTGCGCAAGAGAATAGTAGCGTCGCCACGTCGCTCTTCAAGCTCTGCGAACGCCGCCAGGGGATCGGTGGCGTTAAAGGCAATCAGCTGCAGCTGTTGACCACCTCTGACGATGTCATGCAGGCCCTGATCCGCGATATCCAGCTCGCCCGTCACAATATTGAGATGGTGTTTTATATCTGGCAACCTGGCGGAATGGCCGATCAGGTCGCGGAATCGCTGATGGCGGCCTCTCGTCGCGGTATTCACTGCCGACTGATGCTGGACTCAGCCGGTAGCGTCGCCTTTTTCCGCAGTCCGTGGGCAGCGATGATGCGCAATGCCGGGATTGAGGTGGTCGAAGCGCTGAAGGTCAATCTGCTGCGTGTTTTCCTGCGACGAATGGATTTACGTCAGCACCGTAAGATGGTCCTGATCGACAATTACATTGCCTACACCGGCAGCATGAATATGGTAGACCCCCGTTTCTTTAAGCAAGACTCAGGAGTCGGCCAGTGGGTTGATTTGATGGCGCGAATGGAAGGCCCGGTCGCCACCGCCATGGGGGTTGTCTACTCCTGTGACTGGGAGATTGAAACCGGTAAACGCATTCTGCCCCCGCCGCCCGATGCGAATATCATGCCGTTTGAACAAGAGAGCGGTCATACCATTCACACTATCGCCTCGGGTCCGGGCTTCCCGGAGGATCTGATCCATCAGGCGCTGCTCACCGCCGCCTATTCGGCGCGTGAATATTTGATTATGACCACGCCCTACTTCGTCCCCAGTGACGATCTGCTGCATGCGATTTGCACTGCCGCCCAGCGCGGCGTGGATGTCAGCATTATTATGCCGCGTAAAAATGATTCGGTTCTGGTGGGATGGGCAAGCCGGGCCTTCTTTTCTGAGCTGCTGGAAGCGGGCGTCAAAATTTACCAGTTTGAGGGTGGACTATTGCACACCAAAAGCGTCCTGGTGGATGGCGAACTGAGCCTGGTGGGTACGGTGAATCTGGATATGCGCAGCCTTTGGCTAAACTTTGAGATAACCCTGGTGATTGACGATGCGGGTTTCGGCGGCGATCTGGCTGCGGTTCAGGATGACTATATCTCCCGCTCCCGTCTGCTGGATGAACACCTCTGGAACAAACGCCCTCTCTGGCAGCGGATCACCGAACGACTGTTTTACTTCTTTAGTCCGTTGCTGTAAAACGTGCCCAACGATGTTTAACAGGTAGTCATCATGGAAATGGATCTGAACAATCGCCTGACCGAAGACGAAACGCTCGAGCAGGCTTATGATATTTTTCTCGAACTGGCGGTCGATAATCTCGATCCCGCTGACGTGATCCTCTTTAACCTCCAGTTTGAAGAACGCGGGGGTGCAGAGCTTTTCGATCCGTCCGAAGACTGGAGCGAGCATGTTGATTTCGATCTCAATCCGGACTTTTTCGCCGAGGTGGTGATCGGTCTTGCTGATACCGATGGCGGTGAGCTTAACGATATTTTTGCCCGGGTGCTGTTGTGTCGGGAAAAAGATCACAAGCTGTGCCATATCCTCTGGCGCGAATAATAAAAAAGGCTGCCAACGCAGCCTTTTTTATTTAGTCCGGCAGTTCGCTGCCACACCGGTTACAAAAGCGTGCACTGTGTTCGTGGTTCCCCTGTTTGCAGTTGGGGCAACGACGTGAACGGTTCTGAAACGCCGCGCTCATATGAGTCGTAATCAGTCCGGTCGGAATAGCAATAACGGAATAACCGATCAGAATCAGCACCGACGCAACAATCCTGCCGAGCGGCGTATGCGGCGTAATATCGCCATAGCCTACCGTCGTGACCGTCACAATAGCCCAGTAAACTGACGCGTTCAGCGTGGTAAAGCCATATTTTGGCCCTTCAATCAGATACATCAGCGCGCCGAACACAATCATCACAATCGCGATAAAAGAATAGAACAAAATTAACTGGTGTCGGGCGCTATTAATTGCCTGCCAGAACACGCGCAGCGACGGCATAAATCGCAGCAACTTCAATATACGCAACACACGTATGGCACGCATTGCCCGCCAGGCAAAGACATAATTAATGCTAATTTCCGGCCAAAGCCACATCACGTACAGCGGCAGGATGGTGACTAAATCAATAATACCCCAGAAGCTAAATACGTATTTCGCCGGATTTGGCCAGCTCAACACACGCAGCACATATTCCAGGGTAAAGACCAGCGTGACAAACAGCTCCAGCCAGACAAACAGATGCCATTCGTTGAATGTCAGGTGATACTGCGTCCCCAGGCCTGACTCAATAAAAATGATGAAAACGCTGAGTAATGCAAACAGCGCGCACAGGCCTTCGAACCGACGCCCCGATGGGGTATTTAAATCAAATAACAGGCGATACATCCGGCGGCGAACAGAAGAAACGAGTAGCGACACGTTAACCTCGCAAAAATTAAGGGCTGACATCATGTCAGCCCTTGCGATTATAACGGGTCTACTTTCAGGCAGGAAACCGCGTGGCGGAAACTTCCTTCAAGAACCGGCCGGGTTTGCGCGCATTCCGGGCCTGCCATTGGGCAGCGTGTGCGGAATACACAGCCTGAAGGCGGGTTGATCGGTGAAGGCAGTTCCCCTTCCAGCAGCTGGATCGTCTTATTTTTTTCCAGATCGGGATCGGGGATCGGCACGGCAGACATCAGAGCTTTCGTATAGGGGTGCAGCGGATTGTGGTACACCTCATCGTAGGTTCCCAGCTCAACGGCATGGCCCAGATACATCACCAGCACACGGTCAGAGATGTGCTTCACCACCGCCAGGTCGTGCGCGATGAAGATGAGCGACAGTCCCATTTCACGCTGCAGTTTTTGCAGCAGATTGACGACCTGTGCCTGGATCGAGACATCCAGTGCCGAGACCGGTTCGTCGCAAATGATCAGCTTGGGTTCCAGAATCAGCGCACGCGCGATACCGATACGCTGACACTGACCACCGGAAAACTCGTGCGGATAACGGTTGATCAGGTTCGGCAACAGGCCGACTTTCATCATCATCGCTTTTACGCGATCGCGAATTTCCTGGCGTGGCATTTTCGGATGGTAGGTACGCAGCGGCTCGGCAATAATATCGCCGATATTCATACGCGGGTTCAGCGATGCTAACGGATCCTGGAAAATCATCTGGATGTCGCTGCGCACGTTGCGCCACTCGTCCGGCTTCATCCCAAGCAGATCTTTACCCAGCCATGCCACTTTACCGTCTGTTGCTTTAACCAGCCCAATGATCGCGCGGGCAAAGGTCGACTTACCGCAGCCGGACTCGCCCACCACCCCAAGAGTTTCCCCTTCGTAGAGGCGCAGCGTGACGCCATCGACCGCTTTCAGCGTTTTCGATGGCTGCCAGAACCACTGTTTGCCATCTTTGATGTCGAAATGGACTTTGAGATCGGCGATTTCGAGCAACACATTTCTTTTTTCATCTATTGCGTTCATACCAGCTCCTCCAGCGGCTTAAAGCAGGCGCGCAGACGGCCTGGTGCAAACTCTTCCAGCGGCGGAGCGCTGTTACAGATTTCCATCGCGTGAGGACAACGCGGCTGGAACGGGCAGCCCTTCGGCAGACGTAGCAGGTTTGGCGGGTTGCCCGGAATGGTCAGCAGTGATTCGCCTTCCGCATCAAGACGCGGAACCGCATTCAGCAAACCGATCGAATAAGGATGCGCAGGATGATAGAACACATCGCGCGCCTTGCCATACTCCATCGTACGACCGGCATACATCACCAGCACTTTATCGCATATCCCCGCCACCACGCCGAGGTCGTGGGTAATCATGATAATGGCGGTGTTAAACTCACGCTTCAGCTCGTTGAGCAGCGTCATGATTTGCGCCTGAACGGTCACATCCAGCGCCGTTGTTGGCTCATCGGCAATCAGCAGTTTAGGGCGGCAGAGTAATGCCATCGCGATCATTACGCGCTGGCGCATCCCGCCTGAAAATTCATGCGGGAACATGCGCATACGCTTACGCGCTTCCGGCATTTTTACTGCATCCAGCATTTTGACCGATTCCTCAAAGGCTTCGGCTTTGTTCATGCCTTTATGCAGCATCAGGACTTCCATCAGCTGTTCACCCACGCGCATATAGGGGTTAAGCGAGGTCATCGGATCCTGGAAAATCATCGAGATCTGCTCTGCGCGCAGTCTGTTCAACTCCGGCTCAGGCAGATTAAGAATGTTTTTGCCGTTGAACGTCGCCGTTCCGCCGATGCGCCCATTGGGGGCCAGCAGGCCCATTAACGCAAATGCGGTTTGCGATTTACCGGAGCCAGACTCACCTACAATCCCCAGCGTTTCGCCCGCGCGCAGATCAAAGTTCAAATCGTTAACCGCCGTGACGTCGCCGTCGGCCGTTTTAAAGGTGACGCGCAGATCTTTCACATCCAGCAGAACGTTTTTCTGCTGTTGCGCCTGTGGCGCAGCTGCCGTTTCAATAATAGTCATCGCGGCGCTCCTTAGCGGTCTTTCGGGTCGAGGGCATCACGCAGGCCATCGCCGATAAAGTTGAAACAAAACAGGGTTACCACCAGGAAACCAGCCGGGAACAGCAGCAGCCACGGTGAAACTTCCATTGAGTTCGCGCCATCGCTTAACAGCGCGCCCCAGCTGCTCAGCGGCTCTTGCGTACCAAGGCCAAGGAAGCTCAGGAAAGATTCAAACAGGATCATACTTGGGACCAGCAGCGAAGCGTAAACCACCACCACACCGAGCACGTTAGGAACGATATGGCGCACCACGATACCGCTGACGGAGACGCCGCCCACCTGGGCCGCTTCAATAAACTCTTTACGTTTGAGACTAAGCGTCTGACCACGCACGATACGCGCCATGTCCAGCCAGGAAACCATCCCGATAGCCACAAAGATCAGCAGGATGTTTTGACCGAAGAAGGTGACCAACAGAATCACAAAGAACATGAACGGGAAGGAGTTCAGGATCTCAAGCAGACGCATCATGACGGAGTCGACCTTCCCGCCCAGATAGCCGGAAAGTGAGCCGTACAGCGTGCCGACGATAACGGCCACCAGCGCCGCGGCGATACCAACCATCAGGGAGATACGCCCACCAATGGCCACGCGCACCAGCAGATCGCGCCCGGAGGAGTCCGTACCAAAGTAGTGGCCGGAGACACTGTCCGGCGCACTCGACATCATGCCCCAGTCGGTATCAAAGTAGGTGAATTGCGACAGCATCGGCGCCAGAGTCACAAACAAGGCGATAAAGACCAACACCACCAGGCTGGCGACTGCCGCGCGGTTATGCATAAAACGCCGGCGGGCGTCCTGCCACAGGCTGCGCCCTTCGACTTCGAGCTTTTCACTGAAGTTTTCCAGCGCCTCGCTGTTTTTCTTACTCAACATCATGGCGAACTCCAGTATTAGTAACGAATTTTCGGGTCGATAACGGCATAGAGCACATCGACAACGGCGTTAAAGAGAATGGTTAACGCACCGACCAGAATGGTCAGGCTCAGCACCAGCGAGTAGTCACGGTTCAACGCACCGTTCACAAACAGCTGACCGATACCCGGCAGACCATAGATGGTTTCGATAACCATAGACCCGGTGATGATCCCAACAAATGCGGGCCCCATATAGGAGAGTACCGGCAGCAGCGCAGGTTTTAACGCATGGCGGAGAATAATGCGACGCATCGGCAAGCCTTTTGCCCGCGCGGTGCGGATGAAGTTGGAATGAAGCACTTCAATCATCGAGCCACGAGTAATACGCGCGATACTGGCAATATACGCCAGGGATAACGCCACCATCGGCAGGATCATGTACTTCGGTGCCCCACCGTTCCAGCCGCCTCCGGGCAGCCACTTCAGGGTGATGGCGAATATCATCACCAGTAATGGCGCGACAACAAAACTCGGGATAACCACCCCGGTCATGGCGATCCCCATGACGGTATAGTCCCATTTGGTATTTTGTTTAAGCGCGGCGATAACGCCTGCACTCACGCCAAGAATAACGGCGAGGAAGAATGCCGCGGCGCCTAATTTAGCCGAAACGGGGAAGCTTGAAGCCACCAGGTCGTTTACGGAATAGTCTTTATATTTAAACGAAGGCCCGAAATCCCCATGCGCGAGTTGTTTCAGGTAATTGAAATACTGCGTAGAGATAGGATCGTTTAAATGATATTTGGCTTCGATGTTCGCCATCACTTCTGGCGGCAGCGCGCGTTCGCTGGTGAACGGACTCCCGGGAGCGAGTCGCATCATGAAGAACGAAATTGTAATAAGAATAAAGAGCGTCGGAATCGCTTCAAGACAGCGACGTAGGATAAATTTCAACATTGCCCGTACCTTCTGGCGTGTGCCTTTTACACCAGCTCGTCCAGATATTCCTGAACGTTGCCGTGTATATTGTGCGATGAATTAAGACACGGTGGGGCAAATCGCTTTGCCCCACGGATTGCCATTAATGCTTAATGATGTACAGATCTTTGGTATAGATGTTATCCATTGGGTCTTTGCCGGTATAACCGCCAACCCATGGTTTCACCAGGCGCGCGTTCACGTAGTAGTAAACCGGCACAATCGCAGAGTCCTGACCCAGCTGTTGCTCCGCTTTGTCGTACAGTGCTGTACGCTGCGCTTCGTCGGTCACTTTCAGCGTATCTTTCATGATCGCGTCAAAGGCCGGGCTCTTATAATGCGCGGTGTTCATCGAGCTGTCGGACAGCATGGTATTCAGGAAGGAGGTCGGTTCGTTGTAGTCCGCACACCAGCCAGCACGCGCCACGTCGTAGTTACCCTGATGACGGGTATCCAGGAAGGTTTTCCACTCCTGGTTCACCAGCTTCACATCCACACCCAGGTTTTTCTTCCAGATGGAGGACGCGGCGATGGCCAGTTTTTTGTGCAGATCGGAGGTGTTGTACAGCAGGTTAAACGTCAGCGGTTTGTCTGCGGTGTAGCCTGCTTCAGCCAGCAGTTTTTTCGCTTCTTCGTTACGTTTTTCCTGAGTCCAGGAGAACCACTCTGGCTTGGTCAGCTTCGCGCCGTCAGTGTACGGCGGCGTGTAACCGAACGCTGGCAGATCGCCCTGCGCTTTTACTTTATTCACGATGATATCGCGATCCAGACCCAGTTTCAGCGCGGTACGTACGCGAGCGTCATTGAACGGTGCTTTCTGGTTGTTGATTTCGTAGTAATAAGTACACAGATACGGGTCAACGTGGACTTCGGCCGGGATCTCTTTTTTCAGTTTCTGGAACAGTTCGATCGGCAGGTTGTTATAGGTCATGTCGATCTCACCGCTGCGGTAGCGGTTAACGTCGGTCACTTCCGAGGAGATCGGCAGATAGGTAATCTGATCGACGATGGTTTTCGCGTTATCCCAGTAGTTAGTATTACGCTCCATCACGATACGTTCGTTTACAACCCAGTCTTTCAGCTTGTACGCACCGTTGGTCACGATGTTGGCTGGCTGAGTCCATTTCTCACCGAATTTTTCGATGGCGGCTTTGTTGACCGGTGACATGGCCGGGTTAACCAGCAGTTTGTAGAAATAAGGAACCGGTTCGCTCAGGGTCACTTCCAGGGTATGGTCATCGACCGCTTTAACGCCCAGCTCAGAAGGTTTCTTTTTGCCGTCGATGATTTCATCAACGTTCAGGATGTGGCCATACTGCGGATAGCTGGCGTAAGGAGAGGCAGTATTAGGATCGACCAGACGCTGCCAGCTATATACGAAATCTTGTGCGGTGACAGGCTCACCGTTGGACCATTTTGCGTCTTTACGCAGGTGGAATGTCCAGACTTTAAAGTCTTTGTTATCCCAGCTTTCCGCCACGCCCGGAATCGGGTGGCCATCTTTTGTCGAAGTAATCAGCAGACCTTCAAACAGATCGCGGCTGATGTTTGCTTCCGGAACGCCTTCAATTTTATTCGGGTCCAGCGACTGTGGTTCAGCGCCGTTGTTGCGAATCATGGTCTGCTTTTCTGCCAGCGTGATACCAGCCGGGACATCGGCAGCCATTGCCATGTTACCCGCGATTAGCGCAGTGAAAATTCCCGCGGCAATCAGACTTTTTTTTGTGATGATGGACATTGTGTTGATACTCCACTCATTATTATTACTGGTTTTATTTCCAGCCTGTTTAATTCCCCTGTGGGGTCCTGAACAACGCAGGAGTTTAGCTGCTGTCAGGTCGTGTACTTCTTGCTATCACCGACTGTACTTATTACTGATGACTCGTTTGGCCACCTTGCGTCGATTCTTAACACGCCTCCCCTGTTCTGAGGCGTGTGGTATCTGGCGGGACGAGCGTTTTATTTGAAAATCATTCTCATCCGGGATTAATGCGCTGACGAAATATAAGGCCGGAAAGTACCAAATGGCTTAAATTCGCGCCAATACATTTTGCAAATTTGTTAAGCAATTCTCTTTTACGGTGAGTACCGTTTTTCTGGAGGGCGTCCTGCCACACATCTAACATGCAAAAAACACCAGTGATTCAATGTGATAGTTCAATCGCATTCACCAAACGCCTCGGGGCGCTGGTTCTGACTGGCATTTGTACAAAAAATTAACAATTGGTTATTATTTAGCACATTCGACTGGGGAAATGTTGAAATTACTAATATCATTTCAGTAATCCCACAGCAAGCCCAAGAGTATGGTGTGAGTAAAATAACAGAGTGATTGCGCGGTTTATGTGCAGGGGAAAGGACAGAAAAACACTAAGTTGCTGAAATGTAAGAAAACGGTTTTATTAGCAGAATTTATTATGTCTTGTGAAAATTTCAACTTTATTTATATGATTTACTGATAATAACGTAAAGAACGGAGCCACGGACTCCGTTCTTTCATATGAAACCGCTAATTCAGTAAACCCGGGAAAATACTTTTTATTCCGGTGACAATGAATTCGATGCCCAGCGCCATCAGCAGTAACCCCATAATACGGGTAATGACGTTAATCCCGGTCTGACCAAGCAAACGCACAAGCCACGGGGCAATACGGAACACCCCCCAGCAGCACAGGGCAAAGAGCGCGATGGCGATAGAAAAGCCCAGCAGATGCACCCAGTTGTGATAGCGGGTTCCCCAGACGATGGTTGAACTGATCGCCCCCGGCCCGGCCATCAGCGGCAACGCCAGCGGCACCACGCCGATACTTTCGCGGACCGCCGTTTCTGATTTCTCCTGCTTATTCTGCTTATCTTCCCCCAGTTTACCGCTGATCATCGACATCGCGATGGTCACGACCAGAATGCCGCCGGCAATACGGAAGGAGTCGATGGATATCCCGAAGATCTGCAGAATGGAATCACCGAGAAAAAGGGATGTCAGCAGAATAATGGCGACCGACATGTTTGCCGTCAGGTTGGTCTTGTTTCTGGCCACTGCCGTCTGGTAACTGGTCATACTAATGAAGACCGGGATAATCCCGACCGGGTTCACTAGCGCAAACAAACCAATAAAAAATTTAAAATAGGTCGAAAAATCAAAGAGCAATGGGGTCACAGTTAACTCCGCAAATCAGCATGCCCGGACAACAAATGAAATAGGGTTAAATCCGCGCTGAAGATACGCTTTTTATCAGCATACTTCACCAGAAATCTCCGCCAAAACGCTATGATTTTCATGTGTTAATCATATGTGAATCAATGCTAGTATTGGCCCCATTACTTTTGTAATTATTTAACACTTGAAAATAATGTCCAAAATACCGTGCTGAAAGGTATCAGCTTAGGTATAAATTGATGTAGATCATATTTTCCGTACTCAGAAGTGAGTAATCTTGATGACGCCGCCAGGGAGATCAATCCTCAAAAGGTATGATGCTAAGGTAAGGCTCTTTTAGTAAATTAGTGTGCACGTGTTTGCATAACCCATTGTTTTATTGTGTGTTACGCAATGACGACCACCTCTACTATACTGGTGTCGTATCGAGCGCTGGTTTACTAAAAGAGTTTAACATTATCAGGAGAGCATTATGGCTGTTACCAACATCGCTGAACTGAACGCACTCGTCGAGCGCGTGAAAAAAGCCCAGCGTGAATATGCCAATTTCACCCAAGAACAGGTTGATAAAATCTTCCGCGCGGCCGCACTGGCTGCTGCAGATGCTCGAATCCCTCTCGCTAAAATGGCCGTTGCCGAATCCGGCATGGGTATCATTGAAGATAAAGTGATCAAAAACCACTTTGCTTCTGAGTATATCTACAACGCCTATAAAGATGAGAAAACCTGTGGCGTGCTGTCAGAAGATCACACTTTTGGTACGATCACGATTGCTGAACCTATCGGCATTATTTGCGGTATCGTTCCGACAACTAACCCAACTTCTACTGCTATCTTCAAATCACTGATTAGCCTGAAGACCCGTAACGCAATCATCTTCTCCCCACACCCACGCGCTAAAGATGCCACCAATAAAGCTGCAGATATCGTGCTGCAAGCCGCTATCGCTGCTGGCGCGCCTAAAGATTTGATCGGCTGGATTGACCAACCTTCTGTTGAACTGTCCAACGCGCTGATGCATCACCCTGACATTAACCTGATCCTGGCAACAGGTGGCCCAGGCATGGTTAAAGCAGCATACAGCTCTGGTAAACCAGCCATCGGCGTAGGCGCAGGTAACACCCCTGTTGTTATCGACGAAACGGCTGATATCAAGCGTGCTGTCGCTTCTGTTCTGATGTCCAAAACCTTCGACAATGGCGTCATCTGTGCGTCTGAGCAGTCAGTTGTGGTTGTTGACTCGGTATACGACGCAGTTCGCGAACGTTTCGCAAGCCACGGCGCTTACATGCTGCAGGGCAAAGAACTGAAAGCCGTTCAGGATATCATCCTGAAAAATGGTGCGTTGAATGCCGCAATCGTGGGTCAGCCCGCTTATAAAATCGCAGAACTCGCAGGTTTCACCGTTCCGGCAACCACGAAGATCCTTGTCGGTGAAGTGAAAGTTGTTGATGAAAGCGAACCGTTCGCACACGAAAAACTGTCTCCTACGCTTGCGATGTATCGTGCGAAAGATTTCGAAGATGCGGTGGTTAAAGCTGAAAAACTGGTGGCGATGGGCGGTATCGGTCATACCTCTTGCCTGTACACCGACCAGGATAACCAGCCAGAACGTGTGGCTCATTTCGGTCAGATGATGAAAACTGCCCGTATCCTGATTAACACCCCTGCTTCTCAGGGTGGTATCGGTGACCTGTATAACTTCAAACTCGCGCCTTCCCTGACTCTGGGTTGTGGTTCATGGGGTGGTAACTCCATCTCTGAAAACGTTGGTCCTAAGCACCTGATCAACAAGAAAACCGTTGCTAAGCGAGCTGAAAACATGTTGTGGCACAAACTTCCGAAATCTATCTACTTCCGCCGTGGCTCTCTGCCAATCGCGCTGGATGAAGTGATTACTGATGGCCACAAACGTGCGCTCATCGTGACTGACCGTTTCCTGTTTAACAACGGCTATGCAGACCAGATCACCTCTGTGCTGAAAGCTGCAGGCGTAGAAACTGAAGTCTTCTTCGAAGTTGAAGCTGACCCAACGCTGACCGTTGTTCGTAAAGGTGCGGAACTGGCGAACTCCTTCAAACCAGACGTGATTATCGCGCTGGGCGGCGGCTCCCCAATGGATGCGGCCAAAATCATGTGGGTGATGTACGAGCATCCGGAAACCCACTTCGAAGAACTGGCGCTGCGCTTTATGGACATCCGTAAACGTATCTACAAGTTCCCGAAAATGGGCGTGAAAGCAAAAATGATTGCCGTCACCACCACTTCCGGTACCGGTTCAGAAGTAACACCATTTGCGGTTGTGACCGATGACGCTACGGGTCAGAAATACCCACTGGCTGACTACGCCCTGACCCCGGATATGGCGATTGTTGACGCCAACCTGGTAATGGATATGCCGAAATCACTGTGTGCTTTCGGTGGTCTGGATGCGGTGACTCACGCCCTGGAAGCTTACGTTTCCGTGCTGGCGTCTGAGTTCTCAGACGGCCAGGCATTGCAGGCATTGAAACTGCTGAAAGAGAACCTGCCAGCATCTTACAATGAAGGCTCCAAAAACCCGGTCGCCCGTGAACGTGTACACAGTGCCGCGACTATCGCAGGTATTGCGTTTGCGAACGCCTTCCTGGGCGTCTGTCACTCGATGGCTCATAAACTGGGTTCACAGTTCCACATTCCACACGGTCTGGCGAACGCCCTGTTGATTTCAAACGTTATCCGTTACAACGCTAACGATAACCCAACTAAACAGACTGCTTTCAGCCAGTACGACCGCCCACAGGCCCGTCGTCGCTACGCTGAAATCGCTGACCACCTGGGTCTGAGCGCTCCTGGTGACCGTACCGCTGCGAAAATTGAGAAACTGCTGGCATGGCTGGACAGCATCAAAGCTGAACTGGGCATTCCTAAGTCTATCCGTGAAGCAGGTGTTCAGGAAGCTGACTTCCTGGCGCACGTTGACAAGCTGTCTGAAGATGCGTTTGATGACCAGTGTACAGGTGCTAACCCACGCTACCCACTGATCTCCGAGCTGAAACAGATTCTGCTGGATACCTACTACGGCCGTGAATTCAGCGAAGATAATACCGTTGCGACGAAAGTTGACGCACCGGTTAAAGCTGACAAGAAAGCGAAGAAAAGCGCTTAATTGATAGCCTGAATAAAAAACCCGCCTCTGGCGGGTTTTTTTATATCTGACGATGGCTTAGCAATAAATGTCCGGATGCGTTTTATCGCCGCTCTTGTTCCTGAATAGCCGTCAATGAGCCTGTCACCAACGCTTCTTTATAATGTTTGCGGCAGACCGATACATAGCGTTCATTGCCACCAATCACCACCTGCTCACCCTCTGCGTAGGGCTTCCCTTCTTGATCCAAACGAAGCACCATGCTGGCTTTACGTCCGCAGAAACATATTGTTTTCAGTTCAACCAGTTTATCGGACCAGGCGAGTAAATACTGGCTGCCAATAAACAGTTCACCGCGAAAATCGGTACGTAATCCGTAGCACAGCACGGGAATATCCAGCTGATCGACAACTTCTGACAGCGCATGTACCTGATGGCGGGTTAAGAACTGGCTTTCATCCACCAGAACGCAATGTACAGGCGCTCGCGCGTGTTCTGCACGGATTTCAGTAAGCAGGTCGGTCTGGTTATTAAAGAGCTTTGCAGGGGACGACAAGCCTATACGTGAGCTCACTTTACCCGCGCCGAAGCGATCATCAATCTCCGCCGTATAGACGATAGAACGCATGCCTCTTTCCTGGTAATTATAGGAAGATTGCAGCAGCGCCGTAGACTTCCCGGCATTCATTGCTGAATAGTAGAAATAAAGTTGTGCCATTGGCCCCTAAACCCTAATCAATGTGTAATATTCCCGATGGTTGATTGTACCATATTTTGTCTTACCATCAGCGACGCAACGCACAGGCGATGTGGCAAATGTATTGTCAACATTCGATCTGATTAACAAAATAATGCGGTAAAACAGGAAGTAAACATACTCAAGATTTATCTCAATCGGGGTATGTCTCTAAGCAAGACCTGATGCTTATAGTGGAATCAACCCGATTCAGGATTCAATATTTATTAACTATTGCTGCAACCTGACGCCTGAAGTGAGTAATACAAAAGGTTGATATTTATCCGCCGAAACTAAAATCGATTAGCGTGTCGTCACAAAATCAAACACAGTCACTGCTGCTCTGCACCAATTGCGGTGATAAAAAACCGACCTTGTTGGCAATGAAATTTAAGTTAGCGTAATAAATAGTGATGCGGGATATTAACTATTTTTTGAATTCCTTACATTCCCACCTATTGCACATCTCAAATTATCACTCTATTATTAGGACAACAAACCACCCCAATATAAGTTTGAGATTACTACAATGAGCGAAGCACTTAAAATTCTGAACAACATCCGTACTCTTCGTGCGCAGGCCAGAGAATGTACCCTCGAAACGCTGGAAGAAATGCTGGAAAAATTAGAAGTCGTTGTTAATGAACGTCGTGAAGAAGAAAGCGCTGCTGCTGCTGAAATCGAAGAACGCACTCGTAAACTGCAACAATATCGTGAAATGCTGATTGCTGATGGTATCGATCCAAACGAATTACTGAACAGCATGGCTGCAGCAAAAACAGGTACCAAAGCAAAACGCGCTGCTCGTCCGGCTAAATATAGCTACGTTGATGAGAATGGCGAAACTAAAACCTGGACCGGTCAGGGCCGTACGCCTGCGGTAATCAAGAAAGCCATGGATGAGCAAGGCAAACAACTGGACGATTTCCTGATCAAGGATTAATCACCACGCCTTCAAAAGAATCCCGTTTTATACGGGATTTTTTTTGCCCGTAATTACCCCCTGGCTCCATCTCTCCTGTCACATAGCACCCGGCAATCATGTAAACATTCTGGCATCACTCTCCCGTCCCGTACACCAGACGTAAAAAAACCGGTGTAGCATAGCTGACACCGGCTTTGTTGATCTAAGCAGGCAAATTAGTTTTTAATGCCCATGGTCTCTTTCAGCCAGGCTTTAAATTCTTCGCCCAGTGAATTGTGGCGAATACCATATTCTACGAATGCCTGCATATAACCGAGTTTATTACCGCAGTCGTGGCTCTTACCTTTCATATGATAGGCTTCCACGGTCTCTTTCTCGATCAGCATATCAATGCCATCGGTCAGCTGAATTTCGTCGCCGGCTCCCGGAGGGGTCTTCGCCAGCAGTGGCCAGATTTCAGCGCTCAGAACGTAACGACCAACAACCGCGAGGTTAGACGGTGCTACGTCGGCTTTAGGTTTCTCAACCACACCCACCATCGGCACGCTCTCACCCGGCTTCAGCTCAACGCCCTTACAGTCAACAACACCGTAAGCCGTCACGTCCTCTACAGGCTCAACCATGATCTGGCTGCTGCCAGTTTCGTCGAAGCGTTTAATCATCTCAGCGAGGTTGTCCTGAGACAGGTCCGATTCGAACTCATCGAGGATCACGTCCGGCAGAATAACGGCCACTGGCTCATTACCTACTACCGGATGCGCGCACAGCACCGCGTGTCCCAGGCCCTTAGCAAGCCCCTGACGCACCTGCATGATGGTCACGTGAGGTGGACAGATAGACTGCACCTCTTCCAGCAGCTGACGTTTCACACGTTTTTCCAGCATGGCTTCCAGTTCAAAACTGGTATCGAAATGGTTTTCAATAGAGTTTTTGGAAGAATGAGTCACCAGCACAATTTCAGTGATGCCTGCGGCAATACACTCATTGACGACATACTGGATTAATGGCTTATCAACCAAAGGCAGCATTTCTTTCGGAATAGCCTTTGTTGCCGGTAGCATCCTTGTTCCCAATCCCGCTACCGGGATAACGGCCTTTGTTACTTTCGAATTTAGGGCAGCCATTGAAATCTCCTGAACTGTTCAAGTTTTGAACTTTATGCAATGAATAACGCATCGAGTATATCAGTCTCACCCTGTAAGCCAGGTCTGAAAAGGACGCGTTACCGATCAATTAGGATAAATACGTATCAAACTGGCAGTGATAGTAGCACCGCCGGTAAAACGAAGGTAAAGCTATCTGACGAATAAAATCCAACTGCTTATTCCGTGGACAACATTAAGCGCAAACGTCCGCCTGCTCCCCAAATTTGGCACTGCCATGAAGAGCAGCGGTGGCTTATTTGGTTGAGATAAGTTGTTCCTAACGTACCTAACGGAACGCCGTTACTCACCTGGATATGATGCTCGCCAGTATTAAGCGTGGCGTTAAGACCAGCAGAGACCAGGATAAGATTTTTTAATTCGCTATGGTAATAACCCACCAACAGCGGAAATTGCCCCGGTAAATTGGCCTGACGGAAAAGATGATTCACTTGTTTAAGCAAAGCGCCCAATTCCGGAAGCCGCTGACGCTGATGCGAGAGTTGTTCCTGCAGCAAGCCATTAAACAATGCCCGCAATAATAATGCCGCTAATACGCCGTTATCACCCGCGCGGGTGACATCAAGACTATAAAACGCGAGATCGTTATCGGATAACGGCGCGATATCAAGCACAAGTCCAGGCTGGTCGGCAGCAACCAGCTGGCGATAGTTAATTCGGCAATGCGATATATTTTGCTGAACCGGCGGCTGAAGTTCCTGCAGAAGCTTTGACGCGGCATGCGGATTACTGACCAGGGCATCCCAGTCCTGGAAAAGACGTTCCTCTTCTTCTACCCGAGAATTGAACATATTGGGATAGAGACAAGCAAACACCGTTTCGCGCAGCCGGTTTAAATCTTTAACGGGTTTTAACAGAACATCCTGCACGCCCAGTCGCAGTGCTTTGGCGATATCCGCCATGTTCTCGGTCGCAGAGATGACCAGAATGGGTATCTGGTTTCCCTCGTTGCGTAAATGCTCAACGAGTTTGAGGCCGTTCATACGCGGCATGGCAATATCACAAATCATCAGATCGGGTGTGATTTCACGCATTTTTTCGAGCGCATCAACGCCATCGCTGGCAAGGGCAGTGTCAGCTCCCAGAGAGGATAACCACGACTCCAGCAGCGAGCGGAAAACGGGTTCGTCTTCAACTATCAGAATCTGTTTTCCGGACAATGGCTGCGTCATGGTCTCTCCCCTGGCTGACGATAAATGAATAGTGGCATGCTATTGGTACTATCGCCTGTCAGAATTTGCTGAAGTCATAAAAAACGGTGCTTAGACAGAGGTCCGCACCAAAGGTAACAGTTCATCCATTTTTTTCTCGACCGCCAGCGCACCGGCGTCAATAGCCGCCGAAGCACGATGAAAATCGAGAGTGGATATTTGCGGACAGAACGGTTGAATCAGAATATCCGGTGGGTCTCCTGCCATTCGATTTCGCTTCAGGCGATTTTCCAGTACCTGAATCGACGTGGTCATAATCTCCATCGCCGTCGGCGCAGAAACGCTTCGACGTGCAGCCGCGCGGCCTAACCGCTCGCGTAATCGTTCATGCCAGGCAAGCTTTTCGCCCTCCACGTCATCATTATGGAGATTCACCGGCATCAAATCTTGCTGCATCAGATGGGCGTCATGCTGTAAATCCACCGCAATGACGATGTCAGCCCCCATTGCGCGCGTCAGCGAGATGGGGACAGGATTGACCACGCCGCCATCCACCAGCCAATAACCATTATGGGGAACCGGTGCCATCAGACCCGGCATACTGCATGACGCACGCACAGCCAGGTGGATATCACCTTCGGTGAACCACAACTCTCGGCCCGTACTGAGATTGGTTGCCACTGCGCCGAACGGCATCTGGCAATTATTGATGTCTTTGAACGGCATGATTTTGCGGAACTGGTTAAAAACCCGTTCCCCGCGCAGCAATCCGCCACGCTGCCATGAGAGATCCATCAGACGCAGCACGTCCCAGTAGCTGAAGGAACGCACCCATGATTCCAGTTCAGGCATCTTATCGCAGGCGTAAGCAGCGCCTACCAGCGAACCAATAGAACAACCTGCCACCAGATCGACTTCGACACCGAGCCGTTTCAACGCGTTTATTACGCCAATATGCGACCAACCCCGGGCAGCTCCTGATCCCAGCGCCAGTCCAATTTTAACCTTTCTCATGAGTCCTGAAGACTTCCCCTGAATTCCCGGCGTAGCGTCATAGCTACCGCTCAGTTAACATAGTGCTACCCAGGCGTTATATGCCATTACTTTTTATTCCAGGAAGAGAATTGTGTCTCAACTCTGTCCCTGTGGTAGCGCTCTGGAGTATAGCCTATGTTGTCAGCGATATCTTTCTGGCGAACAGGTTGCTCCGGATCCGTCACACCTTATGCGATCCCGATACACTGCTTTTGTGACCAAAAACGCAGACTACCTGATTAAAACCTGGCATCCGTCCTGCCATGCCGCTGATTTTCGTCAGGAGATCGTGGCCGGGTTCGCCAATACGCAATGGCTCGGCCTGACGCTCTATGAGGCTTCTGCCGGCAGTACGCCTGATGAAGGTTTTGTCAGTTTTGTTGCCCGTTTTACTGAACACGGTAAAGCCGGAGCCATCATTGAGCGCTCGCGGTTCTTACACGAGGGCGGACAGTGGTACTATATAGACGGAACTCGTCCGCAGTTTGGTCGTAATGACCCCTGCCCCTGCGGTTCAGGCCATAAATTTAAAAAGTGTTGCGGGCAATAGCGCCTGACCACAAATAATAAGCAAACACTCAACAGGATTGACTCGCAATGCAATCACTACAACGCAAAGTTCTGCGTACCATTTGTCCGGATCAGAAGGGTTTAATCGCCCGTATCACCAACATCTGCTACAAGCATGAGCTGAACATCGTGCAGAACAACGAGTTCGTTGATCATCGCACCGGCCGCTTCTTCATGCGCACTGAGCTGGAGGGGATTTTTAACGATACGACCCTGCTCGCGGACCTCGACGGCGCATTGCCGGAAGGCTCTGTTCGGGAGCTGACCCCTGCCGGACGTCGCCGGGTGGTCATTCTGGTGACGAAAGAAGCCCATTGTCTCGGCGATCTGCTGATGAAAGCCAATTACGGCGGTCTGGACGTGGAAATTGCTGCCGTCATCGGTAATCACGATACATTACGTACGCTGGTTGAACGTTTTGATATTCCTTTCGAGCTGGTAAGCCATGAAGGACACACCCGCGAAGAGCATGACGATCTGATGGCGCAGGCGATTGAAGCGCATAATCCGGATTACGTGGTCCTGGCAAAATACATGCGCGTGCTGACCCCGACGTTTGTGTCCCGCTTCCCGAATAAAATCATCAATATTCACCACTCGTTCCTGCCTGCCTTCATTGGCGCGCGCCCTTATCACCAGGCGTACGAACGCGGCGTGAAGATCATCGGGGCAACGGCGCATTACGTGAACGACAACCTGGATGAAGGTCCGATCATTATGCAGGACGTGATTCATGTGGATCACACCTACACGGCCGAAGATATGATGCGCGCCGGACGCGACGTTGAGAAAAACGTCCTCAGCCGCGCGCTGTATCAGGTACTGGCTCAGCGGGTGTTTGTTTATGGTAACCGGACAATCATTCTGTAATGAAGAATGGCTGTTGCAGTGCTTTTAAACGTTACGTGTAAAAAGTACGCAAACGGTTCATTTTCCTGAAAGGAATGCTTTACAGGGGCGCGTCATTTGATATGATGCGCCCCGCTTCCCAAAAGGGAGCAGGCCAGTAAAGCATTATCCCGTGGTGGGGTTCCCGAGCGGCCAAAGGGAGCAGACTGTAAATCTGCCGTCATCGACTTCGAAGGTTCGAATCCTTCCCCCACCACCATCTCACGCTCACAGCATCATACCCCTGGCGGGGTTCCCGAGCGGCCAAAGGGAGCAGACTGTAAATCTGCCGTCATCGACTTCGAAGGTTCGAATCCTTCCCCCGCCACCATTTCGCAGATCGCATCCCAACTTTGCTAATCGAACAATATTTCATATTCCCACTGGGGAAGGATGAGAAGCTTCGACAAAGGTTCGATTCGAGCAAAGCGAGAAAGCGTTGCCGCAGGCAACGACCCGAAGGGCGAAGCGCAACGCGCTGAGTCATCCTTCCCCCGCCACCATCGCTTTGAAAACTCCCCAGTTAAATAATCGCTTAGCATTGTCATATTCTGCCCATGCAGGGAAGGATGAGAAGCTTCGACAAAGGTTCGATTCGAGCAAAGCGAGAAAGCGTTGCCGCAGGCAACGACCCGAAGGGCGAAGCGCAACGCGCTGAGTCATCCTTCCCCCGCCACCATCTTTCTGCACAAATCCGAAAACTCCTTTTTTTATCCGGCTTTCGCACACCTGCTTTCCCCGGTGGCGCTGCGCTTACCGGGGCGACAAAACCGGTCTGCGAACCTATAGGCCGGGTAAGGCAACGCCGCCACCCGGCAAAAAGGCAAAAAAAAACCCTGCCGCAGCAGGGTTTGAATCATCAGGAAATCGATCAGCGACGCGCGCGAACGATCTGATATCTACGCGTCAGATACTCGACCGGCACGCTCCAGATATGCACCAGGCGCGAGAACGGGAATATCACGAACAGAGTCATACCCAGCACCAGATGCATGCGGAAGATAAACGCGACACCCTCCAGATGCTCAGATGCACCACCGTGGAAGGTCACCACGGACTGCGCCCAGCCCACCAGCTTCATCATTTCGCTGCCGTCCATATGTTGGGCAGAGAAAGGAATCGTCGCCAGACCCAACGCACACTGGATAACCAGCACCGACATCACCAGAATGTCAGCCGCCGTTGTGGTCGCCCGGATGCGAGGACTGAACAGACGGCGTTTGAGCAGCAGCAGACCGCCCACCAGACACATCAGGCCGGCAGCACCGCCGCCAAACATCGCCATCTTCTGTTTCACTTCCAGCGGCAGCCATGCTTCATACATCCAGTGTGGCGTCAGCATCCCAAAGGCATGGCCCGCAATCACACCGAGGATCCCGATATGAAACAGGTTTGATGCCAGGTTCATGCCTTTGCGATCCAGCATCTGGCTGGAGCCCGCACGCCAGGTATATTGACCATAGTCGTAACGCAACCAGCTCCCCACCAGGAACACGGTACCCGCAATGTACGGATAGATATCGAAGAAGAACATATTCAGGAAGTGCATTATTGCTGTCCTCCGTTAGAGATATTCAAATATTGCGGGGCGACAGCTCCGGCAAAACGACGCTGGTGAGCAGAAATTTCAGACTCGCCGCAATTCTGGTCAGCAAAGAATTTCACCTGCTCTTCTTCCCAGACTGCATCCAGCGCCTGTGGGGTATCATCACGCGCTTCATCGGCGATTTTGTCGGCGACTTTGTCCGTGTCGATTGCCGCATTGGCGAGCTTCACCAGCAGATCGAACAACACCGCATAACGACTTTCACGTTGTTGCAGACGCGCGCTAAGCAGCGCCAGAATCGGGGCAATATCCTGCAATCCGCCCAACGCTTCTGCCTGTGGCAACTGCGCCAGATACTCCAGATACAATGGCAGATGATCCGGCAGTTCGCGGCTGTCGAGCTGCAAACCATGCGCTTCATACTGCGCCATCAGATCGACCATCGCCTGACCACGGTCGCGTGATTCACCGTGAACATGTTCGAACAGCAGCAATGACGTTGCGCGGCCGCGATCAAACAGCTGGCTATAGTCAGACTGCGCGTCCAGAAGATCCTGCGACAGCAAATCGCGCAGGAAAACGCCCAGCATCTGGGCATCTTCTTTATCCAGGTTTTCAGATGACGCGAGTGCATCGAAGAGTTCCTGCTGATGCTGCCACAAGGCAGCATCCGGATACTCGAGCAGACGCGAAACAATGACGAGTTCAATCATTGGTGCGGCTCCGTTTTGCTGGTCACATCCATCGCGTCAATGCGACGGCTGTTGAACAGGTTGAATTTGCTGTCTGAACCGTGGCAACCATCGCCGAAGGTAAAGCCACAACCGCTTTTCTCCGGGAAGGCTTCGCGAGCCAGTTCACGGTGGCTGCTCGGCACCACGAAACGATCTTCGTAGTTCGCAATTGCCAGGTAACGGTACATCTCCTGCGCCTGCGCTTCGCTCAGACCCACTTCTTCCAGCGCACGAGTATCAATGACCCCGTCCACGGTTTCAGCACGTTTGAAGTGGCGCATCGCCAGCATACGTTTCAACGCGAGCAGCACCGGCTGGGTATCACCGGCCGTCAGCAAGTTTGCCAGGTACTGAACCGGAATACGCAGGCTTTCCACATCCGGCAGAATACCGTTGCTGCCCAGTTCACCCGCATCGGCAGCGGACTGAATCGGTGACAGCGGCGGCACGTACCAGACCATCGGCAGCGTGCGATATTCAGGATGCAGCGGCAGCGCCAGCTTCCAGTCCATCGCCATTTTGTACACCGGCGACTGCTGTGCAGCGTCGATAACGCTCTGCGGAATGCCGTCTTTCAGCGCTTGTTCGATGACTTTTGGATCGTTCGGATCGAGGAACACATCCAGCTGACGCTGATAGAGATCTTTTTCGTTCTCGGTGCTTGCCGCGGTCTCAATCGCATCCGCGTCGTACAGCAGCACGCCGAGGTAACGAATACGGCCTACACAGCTTTCAGAACAGACGGTCGGCATCCCCGCTTCGATGCGCGGATAACAGAAGATGCACTTCTCGGACTTGCCGCTCTTCCAGTTGAAGTAGATTTTTTTATAAGGACAACCGGTAATACACATCCGCCAGCCGCGGCACTTGTCCTGGTCGATCAGCACGATACCGTCTTCTTCACGCTTGTAGATGGCACCGCTCGGGCAAGTCGCGACACACGCCGGGTTCAGGCAGTGTTCGCACAGGCGCGGCAGATACATCATGAAGGTGTTTTCGAACTGGCCGTACATCGCTTTCTGCATGTTTTCGAAGTTCTGATCTTTCGACAGTTTTTCGAATTCGCCACCCAGATCATCTTCCCAGTTCGGGCCTTTGCTGATTTTGTCCATGCGCTGACCGGTGATCAGTGAGCGCGGACGAGCAATCGGCTGATGCTTGCTTTCCGGTGCGTTGTGCAGATTCTGGTAATCAAAATCAAACGGTTCGTAGTAATCATCAATACCCGGCAGATGCGGGTTGGCGAAGATTTTCCCCAGCAGCAGCGCTTTGTTACCCATGCGCGGCACCAGTTTGCCGTTGATCTTACGGATCCAACCGCCCTTCCATTTTTCCTGGTTTTCCCAGTCGGTCGGGAAGCCGGTGCCCGGTTTGGTTTCAACGTTGTTGAACCACGCGTATTCGGCACCTTCACGGCTGGTCCAGACATTTTTACAGGTGACTGAGCAGGTATGACAGCCGATGCATTTATCCAGATTCAGCACCATGCCGACTTGTGAACGAATTTTCATTTTACGCTCTCCTGTACCTGGTCATTACCTTCGCCGTCTAACCAGTCAATATTCTTCATCTTACGCACCACCACGAACTCATCGCGGTTCGAGCCGACAGTGCCGTAGTAGTTAAAGCTGTACGCCAGTTGCGCATAGCCGCCGATCATATGGGTCGGTTTTGGCGTAATGCGGGTCACCGAGTTGTGAATACCGCCGCGCTGTTGCGTAATCTCTGAACCTGGCAGGTTCACGATACGTTCCTGAGCGTGGTACATCATGGTCATCCCCGCAGGAACGCGCTGGCTCACTACCGCACGAGCGGTCAATGCACCGTTGCTGTTGAAGACTTCGATCCAGTCGTTATCCACGATGCCCAGATCTTTGGCATCCACTTCGCTCATCCAGACGATAGGCCCGCCGCGACCTAAGGTCAGCATCAGCAGGTTATCGCTGTAGGTAGAGTGGATCCCCCACTTCTGGTGCGGTGTCAGGAAGTTAAGCGCTTTCTCCGGATTACCGTTGGACTTCTCGCCCATCACCTCTTTCACCGAACGCGTATCAATCGGCGGACGGTAGACCAGCAGGCTTTCACCAAAATCACGCATCCATTGGTGGTCCTGATACAGGGACTGACGGCCGGTCAGTGTGCGCCACGGGATCAGCTCGTGAACGTTGGTATACCCGGCGTTGTAGGACACATGCTCATCTTCCAGACCAGACCAGGTCGGGCTGGAGATAATTTTGCGCGGCTGGGCCTGAATATCGCGGAAGCGGATTTTCTCGTCTTCTTTGTTCAGCGCCAGATGCGTATGGTCGCGACCGGTAAACTCGCTGAGCGCAGCCCAGGCTTTCACTGCCACCTGACCGTTCGTTTCCGGAGCCAGCGTCAGGATCATTTCCGCTGCATCAATCGCGGTGTTCAGCATCGGCTGGCCTTTGGCCGGACCGTCTGCTTTGGTGTAATTGAGCTTACGCAGCAGATCCATCTCGCTCTGGGTATTCCAGGCGATACCTTTCCCGCCGTTGCCGATTTTCTCCATCAACGGACCAATGGAGGTGAAACGCTCCCAGGTGGCCGGATAGTCACGCTCGACAGGAATGATATGCGGCGCGGTTTTACCTGGGATCAGGTCGCATTCGCCTTTTTTCCAGTCCTTCACATCCAGCGGCTGCGCCAGTTCGGCGGCGGAGTCGTGCTGGATGGGCAGCGTCACCACGTCGGTTTCAACGCCGAGGTGTCCAACGCATACTTCTGAGAATTTCTTCGCGATGTCCTTGTAGATTTCCCAGTCGCTTTTGGAGTCCCACGCCGGGTCAACGGCCGCAGACAGCGGATGAATAAACGGATGCATATCCGAGGTATTCATGTCGTCTTTTTCATACCAGGTCGCGGTTGGCAGCACGATATCGGAGTACAGGCAGGTGCTCGACAGACGGAAGTCCAGGGTCACCACCAGATCCAGCTTGCCGTCGAGACCGTTATCTTTCCACTCGACTTCTTCTGGTTTAACGCCACCCTGTTTGCCCAGATCTTTACCCTGAATACCGTGGTCAGTACCCAGCAGGTACTTCAGCATGTACTCATGGCCTTTACCGGACGATCCCAGCAGGTTTGAACGCCAGATAAACAGATTACGCGGATGGTTTTTACCATTTTCAGGCTGTTCCGCCGCAAAGCGAATCGAGCCGTCTTTCAGCGATTTCACGGTGTAATCCACCGGTGACATCCCTGCTTTTTTCGCCTCTTCAGCGATACGCAGCGGGTTTGTGCCCAGCTGTGGCGCAGATGGTAGCCAGCCCATACGCTCGGCGCGTACGTTGAAATCGATCAAATGGCCGCTATAACGAGATTTATCCGCCATTGGCGACAGCAGTTCTTGCGCCGTCACGGTTTCGTAACGCCACTGGCTGGAGTGGTTATAGAAGTAGGAGGTGCTGTTCATGTGACGCGCTGGACGCTGCCAGTCAAGGGCAAACGCCAGCGGCTGCCAGCCGGTCTGCGGACGCAGTTTTTCCTGGCCAACATAGTGTGCCCAACCGCCGCCGCTCTGGCCGATACAGCCGCAGAACACCAGCATATTGATCAGCCCACGATAGTTCATATCGAGGTGATACCAGTGGTTCAGACCGGCACCCACGATAATCATCGAACGACCGTGCGTCTTGTCGGCGTTGTCAGCAAATTCACGTGCGATACGGGTGATGTGGGCCCGCGGAACGCCGGTGATCTGCTCCGCCCACGCCGGCGTATACGCTTTCACGTCGTCGTAACTGGTAGCGCAATTTTCGTCATTCAGACCGCGTTCCAGACCATAGTTGGCCATCGTCAGGTCATAAACGGTGGTTACCAGCGCGGTGGAGCCGTCAGCCAGTTGCAGACGCTTCACCGGCAGTTTGTGCAGCAGGATATTTTCCAGCTCCACTTTCTTGAAGTGCTCAGTCCCCTCACCACCGAAGTAAGGGAAGCCCACTTCTGCGATATCGTCCTGACTGCCCAGCATGCTCAGGCGCAGTTCAGTCTCTTCGCCCGTGGTCGCGTTACGTTGCTCCAGGTTCCACTTGCCTTTTTCACCCCAACGGAAACCGATAGAGCCGTTAGGCGCCACCATATCGCCATCATTGTTAAAGGCGACGGTTTTCCATTCCGGGTTATTTTCCTGGCCCAGCGCATCCACCAGGTCAGCCGCACGCAGCATACGACCTGCCGCATAATAGCCATCGCGCTCTTCCAGCATCACCAGCATCGGCATGTCGGTATAGCGACGCACATAGTCAGTGAAATACTGGCTCGGTTTGTCCAGATGGAATTCACGCAGCATCACATGGCCCATCGCCAGTGCCATTGCGGCGTCAGTACCCTGCTTCGGTGCCAGCCACTGGTCACACAGTTTGGCGATCTCGGCATAGTCAGGCGTCACCGCAACGGTTTTGGTGCCTTTGTAACGCACTTCCGTAAAGAAGTGGGCATCCGGCGTACGGGTCTGCGGAACGTTTGAACCCCAGGCGATAATGTAGCTGGAGTTGTACCAGTCGGCGGATTCAGGAACGTCAGTTTGCTCGCCCCAGGTCTGCGGAGACGCTGGCGGTAAATCGCAGTACCAGTCGTAGAAGCTCAGGCAGGTTCCGCCGATCAGAGACAGATAGCGCGCGCCGGAAGCGTAAGAGACCATTGACATCGCCGGGATCGGCGAGAAACCGGCCACGCGGTCAGGGCCGTAAGTTTTGACGGTGTAGACGTTAGAGGCGGCAATCAGCTCATTCACTTCCTGCCAGGACGAGCGGACAAAACCGCCGCGTCCACGCGCCTGTTTGAAGCTTTTCGCTTTGTCGGCATCTTCAATGATAGAAGCCCAGGCATCCACCGGATCGCTGTGCTGCACTTTTGCTTCACGCCACATTTTCATCAGGCGTTTACGCATCAGCGGATATTTCAGGCGGTTAGCACTGTACAGATACCAGGAGTAGCTCGCGCCGCGTGGACAGCCGCGCGGTTCGTGGTTCGGTAGATCGGGGCGAGTGCGCGGATAGTCGGTCTGCTGCATCTCCCAGGTCACCAGACCATTCTTCACGAAGATCTTCCAGCTACAAGAACCGGTGCAGTTTACACCGTGGGTAGAACGCACGACTTTATCGTGCTGCCAACGTTGACGGTAACCGTCTTCCCAGTCCCGGTTAGTTTCCAGAACCTGGCCGTGCCCATCGGCAAATGTTTCGCCCTTCTGCTTGAAGTAGCGAAACCGGTCCAAAAATTTGCTCATCGGGTATCTCCTGTATGGAGCCTGTGGCTCTCTAAATCGACATTGCTGATTTGCAGCGAAGGTAACGCTATGAAAGATGGTGAGAATTGATAACGATCAAGACGGGCGGCGTCTTTTCAACGGGGTATTAGAACAAATACCACCAAAGCGGTATAAAACCTTATTTTTTATCTATCTGTTTTATATATGTATTTTTTATTTATCGTACAAATAGAACGGGTTTTTTTAACATCTCAGGTATTAAGGAGTAGATGCTGCTGCAAAGCGATGGCGATCACAGCGCCCAAGCTGCATGCCCGTTGACGTTAATAAAGTATGTTGTAACTAAACTCATGCTAAAAAAAACGCGGCCCTGAGGCCGCGCAAACGGATAATCAAACTTACTTATTTTTCTTAGTATTCCGGCCGTATACCAACCACGTGATCACCACGCAGGCGACATAGAAAATAAGGAAGACTTTCATCGCACCCGCCGGGGAGCCAGTCAGCTCCAGAGAGATGCCGAATGATTTCGGGATAAAGAAGCCACCGATGGCACCAATCGCTGAGATAAAGCCTAGTGCGGCTGCGGTGTCGGTTGCGGCTTCACGCATCGCGCGCTCTTCAGTACCGCCCTGCGCTTTCACACGATCCATGGTCAGTTTACGGAAGATCACGGAGATCATCTGGAAGGTAGAAGCACTTCCCAGACCGGCCGTCAGGAACAGCCCCATGAACACCGCGAAGAACGCGATAAAGTTACCCCCCTGGCCGTTGGTTGGCAGGGTGAGGAACAGCAGCGCACAGAAAACCGCCATCAGGATAAAGTTCACCAGCGTGACGCGCGTGCCGCCCAGACGGTCGGAAATCATCCCGCCGGTTGAACGCGCCAGTGCGCCAATGAACGGACCGAAGAAGGCAAAATGCAGGATCTGCACATCAGGGAACTGGGTTTTCGAC
This sequence comes from Lelliottia sp. CFBP8978, assembly GCF_034046055.2. NCBI lineage: Bacteria > Pseudomonadati > Pseudomonadota > Gammaproteobacteria > Enterobacterales > Enterobacteriaceae > Lelliottia > Lelliottia sp. CFBP8978. Next base: position 2,450,225 of record NZ_CM188253.1, read on the forward strand.
AGCATCGCAAAACCGGCGGAGAAGCCGATAAACGAGCCAAACGTTGCCAGATACAGCAGCGCCATGATCCACAAATGCGCGCGTTTCAGAACCGGCAGCTGCTCGCTCAAAGAGGCTTTAGACGCTGACAGGTCGTTCATAAAGAACCACGATGCCAGGGTAAAGATAATCAGGAAGGGAACCCAAATCCACGCCGCGTTTTCCAGGAACAGCTTAGAGCCGTCGGCCTGTTCAACGCCCGTTCCGCCGAAGACCGCAAAGATAGACATCGAAATGGCCAGTGGCGCAATCAACTGCATCACGCTGACGCCCATATTGCCCAGGCCGCCATTAATGCCCAGTGCGCCGCCCTGCTTCTCTTTCGGGAAGAAGAAACTGATGTTCGCCATACTGGAGGCAAAGTTTGCCCCGGCAAAACCGCACAGCAGTGCGATGATCACAAACACGCTAAAAGGGGTGGAAGTGTCCTGCACCGCAAAGCCCAGCCAAACGCAAGGCACAATCATGATACCGGTGCTGAATGCCGTCCAGCGACGTCCGCCAAACAGCGGAACCATAAACGCGTAAGGAACGCGCAGCAGCGCGCCAGAAAGCGCCGGTAAAGCCGTCAACATAAACAGCTGATCGGTCGTAAAGGTGAAGCCAACTTTGGGTAAATTCACTGCCACAGCACTAAACAGCATCCAGACGCAGAATGCCAACAACAAACACGGAACAGAAATCCATAGATTACGACTTGCTACACGTTGCCCGCGCTGTTGCCAGAACGCCGGATCTTCCGGACGCCACTCTGTGATAACAGCACCGGATGCCCTTTCGGGGGCAGTTGAGTGACTCATAGACACCTCTGATTTTCGAATGATGCCGCAAACATTAGGGGTTTAGGCTGGATCTAAGTTGATATAAATCAAAGGAAAAGTTGACGGTTTGACGGTCAAAAAAACGCCATCACCCTTAGTGAGTAGGCTTTTTCGGTAAAAAAGGTGTGGTTTTTCACAGTGCTGACGGTTTACGGTCGAAACCGCTCCCTGACTATTACCCCTGCGGCAATTTAGGAGTAATCCTTTGTTGGTATGGGTATACTCCAGGGTATGCACGAGAATAGCGCCATTCCTGGAGGCAGACAAAATCAGGAGCCAGGCAAACCCATGTTAAAACGACTCTTCTCCCCGCTGACACTGGTTAATCAGTTAGCCCTTATCGTCTTGCTGTCCACCGTTATTGGTGTGACCGGCATGGCGATCTCTGGCTGGCTGGTACAGGGTGTACAGGGTAGCGCGCATGCCATTAACGAGGCAGGCTCGTTGCGTATGCAGAGTTATCGCCTGTTGGCCGCTGTGCCGCTCACGGCGGAGGATAAACCGCTGTTGGATGAGATGGAGCGCACCGCATTCAGCCCCGAGCTGGAATTCGCCGCCCGTCGGGACGGTCAACAGACGCAGTTAAGGGCCTTACAGGCCTACTGGCGCGGCCAACTCGAACCCGGCTTGCAGCAGGCGCACAGCGCCGACACGGTTGCCGGAGACGTCGCGAGTTTTGTCAGCCGCATCGACACGCTGGTCTCTTCTTTCGATCACACCACTGAACTGCGCATCGAACGGGTGGTGATGGTGCATCGGGTGATGGCGGCCTTTATGGCCTTACTGCTGCTTTTCACCATTGTCTGGCTACGGGCGCGCTTATTATATCCGTGGCAGCAATTGCTGGCCGTCGCACGCGCCGTAACGGCGCGTGATTTTACCCAACGCGCCCACGTCAGCGGTCGCAACGAGATGGCAATGCTCGGCCAGGCGCTGAATGATATGTCAGGCGAACTGGCCGAAAGCTACGCGGTGCTGGAAAAACGCGTACAGGAAAAAACGGCCGGCCTGGAGCAAAAGAACGAAATTCTCTCTTTCTTATGGCAGGCAAACCGTCGCCTGCATTCACAGGTTCCGCTTTGTGAGCGCCTTTCACCGGTGCTCAACGGCCTGCAAAATCTGACACTTCTCCACGACATCGAACTGCGCGTTTATGACGTCGAAGATGAAGAAAACCATCAGGAATTTACCTGTCAGTCCGATCTCTCCTGCGACGATAAAGGCTGTCATCTCTGCCCGCGCGGGCTGCCTCCTTTGACCAGCGGTGGGACCACACTAAAATGGCGTCTCACGGACAGCCATACCCAATACGGTATTCTCCTGGCGACCCTCCCGACCGGCCGCCATTTGAGCCACGATCAACAGCAGCTCGTCGATACCCTGGTCGAGCAGTTGACCGCGACGCTGGCGCTCGACAGACACCAGGAAAAACAGCAGCAACTGATCGTGATGGAAGAACGCGCCACCATCGCCCGCGAGCTTCACGACTCCATCGCCCAGTCGCTATCCTGTATCAAGATGCAGGTCAGCTGCCTGCAAATGCAGGATGACGCCCTGCCCGAAAGCAGCAAACAGCTGTTGGGCCAGATACGCAATGAGCTGAATACCTCATGGGTACAGCTTCGTGAGCTGCTCACCACCTTCCGTCTGCAGCTCACCGAGCCGGGTTTACGCCCGGCGCTGGAGTCGAGCTGCAATGAGTTCAGCGCCCGGCTCGGGTTCCCGGTGAAGCTCGATTACCAGCTTCCGCCGCGTTTTGTGCCTTCGCATCAGGCGATTCATTTATTACAGATCGCCCGCGAAGCCCTGAGCAATGTCCTTAAACACGCTGGCGCGACGGCGGTGACCGTTACCGTCAATCAACACAACAATCAGGTAAAACTGGTTGTTCAGGATAACGGCCGCGGCGTGCCGGAAAACGCTGAAAGAACTAACCACTATGGTTTAATCATTATGCGAGACCGCGCCCAAAGCTTGCGCGGTGATTGCCAGATTCGCCGGGCTGAGACTGGCGGGACTGAAGTAGTGGTGACCTTTATTCCCGAAAAGCCCCTTATCACTTCTCAAGGAGAAAACCATGATTAATCAGGAGCCGGCAACCATTCTGTTGATCGACGATCATCCGATGCTGCGCACCGGTGTAAAACAACTTGTCAGCATGGCGGAAGATATTACCGTCGTGGGAGAGGCCAGCAACGGCGAGCAAGGCATTGAACTTGCCGAGTCTCTCGATCCTGATTTGATCCTGCTCGATCTCAATATGCCTGGCATGAATGGTCTGGAAACGCTGGATAAACTGCGGGAAAAATCGCTGTCCGGTCGTATCGTGGTGTTTAGCGTATCAAACCATGAAGAAGACGTAGTCACCGCACTTAAACGCGGCGCGGATGGTTATCTGCTCAAAGATATGGAGCCGGAAGATCTGCTCAAAGCGCTGCAACAGGCCGCCGCGGGTGAGATGGTGCTGAGCGAAGCGCTGACCCCGGTATTAGCCGCCAGCCTGCGCGCCAACCGCGCCACTTCTGACCGGGATGTCACACAGCTGACCCCGCGTGAACGCGACATCCTGAAGCTGATTGCGCAGGGTCTGCCAAACAAAATGATCGCCCGTCGTCTGGATATCACCGAAAGCACGGTTAAAGTCCATGTGAAACATATGCTGAAGAAAATGAAGCTGAAATCACGCGTCGAAGCCGCGGTATGGGTACATCAGGAACGTATTTTCTAATTTCACTCTTCTGGCAGCAGGTTCCATCGCGGATCGTTATCAGGCAACGCCACCAGCGGTTGCGACAGAGAGAGCGTGATCTCATTGGAAGAGACACGCTGCCCATCTTCATCCTCTACCACCACCGACAGACGCCAGCGATTCGTCGCCCCTTCACGGTCATCCCAGGCTGGCATTATCACGCTCCAGCCATCAGTGCTTTTGGCTTGTGCTGGTGCCGTCAGGCTCAGCGCCTGTGTCTCGCCCTGCCAGTGAAGCTGTCGAACCCCGTGAGTGCTGCGCACCTGCAGCTTCAGGTTCACGGTCTCACCCGGATGTAAATCCCACGGCGGCGTCGCCAGATACACCGACAGCGTTTTACGCTGACGGAACTCCATCACCGGCAGACTTGCCCGCTCCACGGCGTCATATCGACTGCCGCGCAACGAACGCGTTACCGCCACTTCGTCCGAAGACAGCTGTTTTTTCAACGGCACGCCGAAACGATAGTTGAGCTTCATCCCCAGATTATTCTGGCTGACGCCGCTCTCGCCCTGTTTATGGGCCGCAGAGAAAGTCAGCAGCGGAACCGGCGTGTAATCAAGCCCCAGATTGACCGCCATGGGATTGTGATATCCCGTCCCGCTGCGAAACAGATCGACGTTATCGCCGAAATACTGTTCAAAGCTGACGCTGGTGTTGAAATGGTGAAAGTACGGCACCCAGGCTTTGGCCGTTACGTCATAGCCGCGCGCCATTCGCTGCTCCTGCACGTCCGAGCTGTCGCGCCAGCTGGCGAAAGGCTGGTAGTAGTTTGCCGATAAACGCAGGTTTTCGCCCCAGACTTCTGCCCCCAGCCCGGCGCGCTGTAAATTCTCATCCAGCAGATTGTCGTAAAACGTGTTGTAACCCAGCAGCCATCTCCCCGCGACCCAACGCTGGCCAATTCCCGCATTGCTCACCAGTCCGTCGCTTTGTTGGGTCAGGCCAAGCTGACTCCAGCTCAGATAGCGATTATTGTCCTGCCACGGGATAAACCATCTGCCGCTGCTGCCGGTAAATTTGCCCTCGTCATCCACCAGCAAATCGACGCTGGCGTTCCCCCAGGGCGAAAGCCAGGATTCGATCTGCTGGTTGACCTCGCCGCTGACCGCATCACGGACTTTCCCGAATGCAAACTGACGAGCCTGTTCACCGGTGGTCAGGCCGTTATCGGTCATACTCGCCTCGCCAAAGGCTTTCGCCATCTCCGCCAGATGTTTTTCGCTTTCGCCCGTGGGGGTTGCCATGCCCAGATCCGGCAGGCTATCGCCATTGTTATCAAAGGGATTTTGCGCCTGTTGCACGAAGGAATTCGGCGCAGCGCAAACGCCTCCGGCCAGAAAAAGGAGGAGTAAAAACCGCGAGCGAAGATGGGGTGAAGCAACCATTAATGTCGTAACTGTGATCCAGATCTGACTTGAGAGCAGTCGTTACCTTAGCGTGTTATGGAATTTTTTGCAGCCTTATGGGGAATTTCAGGAATATCCTGAATCGCCGCGAGCCCCTCTTCACGTCATTCACAGCAATGAATTGGTCCATGTCAGTGCAAAACCGGCCGCTGCGTTTTTATCCGGCTGCACATCGTCGGATGCAGACAATACATCGCAATTACGCCACTTTCTGCTTCGCAGAGCATTCTGCAATCAGCCCCTTCAACTCCGGCACGCACGAGCCGCAATTCGTGCCGCAGCGCAGTTTCGCGCCCAGGGCCGCCGGGGAATGACATCCGTCCGCAATGGCTTCGCGAATGACCGTTTCACCGATCCCAAAACAGCTACAGATAATCCGCCCCTGCTCGACGCGTTCTCCAGCGGCGCGTCCTGCCAGCAGCGTATGACGCTCAACGAGACCAACCGGCGGATGGCTGAACGCCGGGACAACAGAGGAATGCGCCAGCTCGGGAAGCGTTGTTCCTTCCCAGTACCCCAGCATCAATTCACCGTGATGCCAGGCCAGCACGCTGCTCCGCTCGCTGGTCCGGGCGATGTGCAGTTGCCATCCGTGGGCGTTGCAGTGCGTCATTATCCAGTCCAGCAGCGGTTTATCACTTGCCAGCGTCAGATGCTCCACGCCCGCTGCGGCCTTACGCCACCAGTAAACAAACGCTGGAAGTTCAGGCAACGTGCGGGCGTAAAGTTCCCCCTGCCATCCCGGCTGCCAGGGCGTGATTCGCACCGCCGTCTGCTTGCTTTCCGGCTGCCCGGAATGAGGATCGCAGCGCCCTTCCACCAGCGCGTTCACTTTCCCCTGGCGGGCAAAACAGCCATTCCAGTGCATTGGCGCAAAAAGCTGTCCCTGCGGCTGTCCGGCGCAGATATGCACTCTGGCCACCATCACCCCGCGCGGGGAGCTCAGGCGTGCAAGATGCCCATCCTGCAACGCAAAACGAGCAGCATCGGCGACAGACACCTCCACCTGCGGCTCAGCAATGTGCTGCATCAGTCGGGCGACATACCCCGTGCGGGTCATGGTATGCCACTGATCACGAATTCGACCGCTGTTCAAAAGCAAAGGATAAAGCGCATCCGGCCTTGCGCCATGTATCTGCGGTTCAACCGCGACAATACGACGTTGCACCAGCGCTCCGGCAGGCCATTGATACGGTGGCAAATTATCCCACTGTTCGCGGGTTAACGTGACAAGGTCACGCAGGTTAAACGCCCGTGCCCCGTCGTTCTCAAATGCCGATAATGCGGCGTGCTCGCAGAAAATTTCCTGCGGGTGCTGCCAGCGAAATGCCTCGCCGTAGCCCAGCTGATGCGCCACCTGCGCGATGATCCACCAGTCCGGTTTAGCCTCACCCGGCGCCGCCAGAAAAGCGCGCTGGCGTGAGATGCGGCGTTCAGAGTTGGTCACCGTGCCATTTTTCTCTCCCCAGCCTAACGCCGGAAAACGAATATGCGCAAAGCGACTGGTATCGGTATCCCGCATCACTTCAGAGACGATCACCAGCGGACAGGCCGCCAGCGCCTGACACACGGCATGGCTATCCGGCAGCGACACCGCCGGGTTGGTGCCCATGATCCACACCGCTTTAACCTCACCGCGCGCTATCGCATCGAACAACTCAACGGCCATCAGCCCCGGCGTCTGCGCCAGACGTTCGGTTCCCCAGAAGCGTGCCACGCGCGAAAGATCGTCGGGTTCGAAATTCATATGCGCGGCCAGCTGGTTCGCCAGCCCGCCCACTTCGCGACCGCCCATCGCGTTTGGCTGTCCGGTCAACGAAAAGGGGCCACATCCCTCACGGGCAAATTTCCCGCTGGCCAGATGGACGTTAATAATGGCGTTACATTTGTCGCTACCGCTGGAAGATTGATTGATGCCCATGGTGTAGAGCGTGACGGCGCGCGGCGCGGTGATAAACGCGTGATAAAACGCGTTCACCTCCGTCACCGACAGACCACAAAACGCCGCCACGCGCTCGGCGGGCCAGCTTTCCCCACCCTGAATGCGTTCCAGTAACCCCACAAACAACCCCGCATCGCTTCCCGGCGTCAGGGCGAGATGCAGATCGGCAATATCGCAGGTCGCCGTGCGGCGCGGATCAATGACCACCACTTTCAGCGCCGGATTAGCCTGTCGCGCCTGCACCAGCCGCTGAAACAGCACCGGATGCGTCCATGCCGCATTCGACCCCACCAGCACCACCAGATCGGTGTTCTCTACATCCTCATAGCTGCACGGCACGATGTCTTCGCCGAACGCACGTTTATAGCCCGTCACCGCCGATGACATACACAGCCGCGAATTGGTGTCGATATTGGCCGCACCGATAAAGCCTTTCATCAGCTTATTGGCGGCGTAGTAGTCCTCCGTCAGAAGCTGGCCGGAGGCATAAAACGCCACAGCCTGTGGCCCATATGTGGCGATAATCTCGCGTAAGCGGCTGCCCGCTGCCGTCAGGGCCTGCGCCCAGTCAACCTCCTCATCATTCAGCATCGGACGCAGCAATCTCCCCTGCAAGCCCGTTGTCTCGCCGAGCGCCGAGCCTTTTACGCATAATCTGCCGTAATTGGCGGGATGCGTTTCATCGCCACGAACCCGCACTTCACCAGCTTCGACACTGGCCACCACGCCGCAGCCCACGCCACAATAAGGACAGGTTGTTCGGGTTTCTGTCATGATGCCTCCGCACGCAGGACCAGCTCTTCACTGCTGACCCACACTTTTCCGCCTTCGATTTTCGCCGGCCAGGCGCGGACGGCAGCTTCACCGGTCTCAAACTGCCGTCCGTCGCGCAGACGAATGCGCTGTTTATACAGCGGTGAGATCACCACCGGCTCTCCGCCTGCATCCCCCAGAATGCCGCGGGAAAGCACAGGTGCGTTGTTGCCGGGTTCCCGATCTTCCAGCGCATACACCGTCTTACCCACGCGAAAGAGCGCGATCTGCTGTTCGCCAAGGTGCGCGCCAATCCCCGCCTGCTCCGGGATCTCATCCACCGCGCAAATCTCCTGCCAGTGCTTTGCCCCGTGGCGCACAGGCGAGTTCACGCTGGTCCGGAACAGCGCCAGACGGTCCGGGTCAGCGAGAGTGGTTTGCCATTCGCACTGATACGTTTCGACGATCCGCGCCATCTCCTGTTCCAGCTCCTGCGCGATGCCGAGGCTGTCGTGGATAATCACCTCGCGCAGATAGTCGATCCCCCCTTCCAGATTGTCCATCCAGGTGCTGGTGCGCTGCAGACGATCGGCGGTGCGGATATAGAACATCAGGAAACGGTCGATCGTGCGCAGCAGGGTTTCGTCGTCCATGTCGCTGGCAAAGAGATCAGCATGACGCGGTTTCATCCCCCCGTTGCCGCACAGATATACATTCCAGCCCTTGTCGGTGGCGATGACGCCGACATCTTTGCTTTGCGCTTCGGCGCATTCGCGGGTGCAACCCGAGACCGCCATCTTGATTTTGTGCGGGGCTCGCAGGCCTTTGTAGCGGTGCTCCAGCGTCACCGCCAGACCGGTAGAATCCTGCACACCGTACCGGCACCAGGTGGAGCCCACGCAGGATTTCACCGTCCGCAGCGACTTGCCGTAAGCATGCCCGGTTTCAAAACCGGCCTCGATCAGCGCCTGCCAAATCTCGGGTAATTGGTCGAGCGTCGCGCCAAACAGATCGATCCTCTGTCCGCCCGTGATTTTGCTGTACAGCTGATAGCGCTTTGCAATTTGACCGATGGCGATCAGGCCGTCGGCGCTCACCTCGCCGGCCGGCATGCGCGGCACAATCGAGTAGGTTCCGTCTTTCTGGATATTGGCAAAGTAGCGGTCATTGGTGTCCTGCAGCGGCAGATGCGCGGGCTTGAGCAGATACTCATTCCAGCACGATGCCAGCACCGACCCCACCAGCGGTTTGCAGATTTCGCAGCCCTGCCCCTGGCCGTAACGGGCGATCAGCTGCTCAAAGGTGTGGATACGGTTAACGCGCACCAGGTGATAAATCTCCTGACGGGAGTACGGGAAATGTTCACAAATATCCTTTTTCACCTCCACACCCTGGGCTGCAAGCTGGAATTCCATCACCTGTTTGACCAGGGCGCTACAGCCGCCGCAGCCGGTCGCCGCTTTGGTGCACTGCTTAATCGCGCCTATCTCTGTCGCCCCGGCGCTGACCGCCTGGCAGATGTCGCGTTTACTGACGTTATGGCAGGAACAGATCTGCGCGCTGTCCGGCAATGCCGCCACACCCAGCGCTTTGGGCGTGCTACCCGTCGCGGCGGGCAGAATTAACGTTTCCGGTTCTTCCGGCAGGCTGATGCCGTTAAGCATCATCTGCACCAGCGTGGCGTATTCGCTGGCATCGCCCACCAGCACGCCGCCGAGCAGCGTTTTGCCGTCCTCGCTGACCACAATTTTTTTGTAGATCTGCTGCGGGCCGTGCGTCCACTGATAGCTTTGTGCCCCCGGTGTGCGGCCATGAGCATCACCAAACGAGGCAACATCCACGCCGAGCAACTTCAGTTTGGTGCTCATATCCGCACCGGAAAACGCCGATTCCTCTCCGGCCAGTATCGCCGCTGTCACCCGCGCCATCTGATATCCCGGCGCGACCAGGCCAAAAACCTTGCCTTCCCAGAGCGCACATTCGCCGATAGCAAAGACATCTTCATCCGAGGTGCGACAGTGATGATCGATACACACCCCGCCACGTTCCCCGACAGCCAGACCGCTACGGCGCGCCAGAGCATCCTGCGGGCGGATCCCGGCAGAAAACACCACCATATCGGTGGCGAGTTCGCCGCCATCGGCAAAACGCAGAACCAGGCCGTCATCGACGGTGGCAATCTCCGTGGTTGACTTGCTGGTATACACCCCGACGCCGAGCGCCTCGATCTTGCGACGCAGCATTGACGCGCCATCGTTATCCAGCTGAACGGCCATCAGATTCGGCGCAAACTCCACCACCGCGGTCTCCAGCCCGAGCTGGCGAAGCGCATTCGCTGCTTCCAGCCCCAGCAAACCACCGCCGATCACCACGCCGCGTCGTACATTCGCCGCATAAGCGGCAATATCGTCCAGATCGTCCAGCGTACGATAGACAAAGCAGCCGGCCTGTTCATGCCCGGGAACCGGCGGAACGAAAGGATATGAGCCCGTCGCCAGCACCAGTTTATCCCAGTGGGTTTCATGTCCGCTGGCGGTACGCACGAGGTGGCCGTCGCGATCGATATCGACGATCTGCCGGGATAAACGCAGCTCAATACCGTTTTCAGCAAAGAAATCCCCCTGCACCAGCGACAGTGACGCGGCGTCCCGGTCGGCGAAATATTGCGAAAGATGCACACGGTCGTAGGCCGCATGGCGCTCTTCGCCGAAGACGATAATGTGATAGTGCTGATGCAGATTGCGGCTGACGCAATTTTCGAGAAAATGATGGCTGACCATACCGTGCCCAACCACCACCAGAGTAGGTTTTGTCATAGCGTTCTGTCCTGCAACCTGCCGTTGCGAAGTGAATTGATCGAACAACCAGTCCGCCTGGGCGGGAACCGGCTTTGCCAGTAAATCGGTAAACGTCGCCGCACTGCGGCAATCGCCCATCAGCAGCACGCCCTTTAGCGTGCCGTGACGAATCAGTAAGCGGCGGTAATGGCGGGTGAGCGGATCCCATGACTGCCAGACCACATCCTCCGCCTCTCCCGTGGTGCATCCGGCGCTAAAAAGCTCAATGCCGGTCACCTTCAGGCGCATCCCGTTGTCGCAGGGTTCAAACACCTCCCCGGGCTGGCCCGCCAGACGCGCGGCCAGAATATCCGCCTGTGCCAGACACGGGGCGACCAGTCCCCACGTCTGGCCGTCCATTTCACAGCATTCCCCCACCGCGCTCACCCCGCGGTACGAGGTTTGCATCATGTTGTCCACCACGATGCCTTTATCGCAGGTCAGGCCGCTGGCCTTCGCCAGTGAGATATCAGGGATCACTCCGGTCGCCAGCACCACGCGAGTGGCCGCAATCTCTCGCCCGCCAGTCAGCGTGACGCTATGCGGCGTAATGGCCGAAATCCCCGATGCCAGCTCGCAGCCGATTCCGCGCTCGCTCAACGCTTCTTCGAGCAAGACGCCCGCCCGCTGGTCGATCTGCTGATCCATCAGCCACGGGCCGCGATGAACAATCGTGACGTTGTCACATGAATGGCGTAATGCCGCGGCCGCCTCAACGCCCAGCACGCCGCCCCCGAGTACCACCACTGGTCCCGTCGATGCCAGAATGGCGTTCACATCCCGCAGCGTGCGAAAGGTCAGGACGTGGCCGCTTTCGCTGCCGGGAATAGGCGGGACAACGGGACGCGAACCGGTGGCGAACACCAGTTCATCCCACGCCAGCCTGCGCGTCGCCGTCCGCACTTCACGCCCCTGGAGATCCACCGCCGTGACCCGTTCGCCACTGATCACCGTGACGCCCCGCTCCTGATACCAGCTCGCCTCGTGAAACCGCGTGGCCGCTGCGCTTTTTTCTCCGCCCAGCACCGGTGAGAGCTGGATGCGGTTGTACGCCGGTTCTGCCTCTTCTCCGATGACGGTGATGGTGAAGCGACCGGGAGCACGCCCGGTCAGCGACTCAATCAGCCGCGTTGCCGCCATACCGTTGCCAATAATCACCAGTCGCATGGCTGTCTCCCCGTCAGGCCGCTTTGGGCTGTTTTTCATAGAGGAAATGCAGGATTTGCTGACGCATATGGTGATAGCGCGCTTCGTCCGCCAGCTGCACACGGTTGCGGGGACGCGGCAGATCGACCTGTAAAATCTCCCCTACGGTCGCGGCGGGACCGTTGGTCATCATCAGGACACGGTCAGATAGCAGCACCGCTTCGTCCACATCGTGGGTGATCAGCACAATGGTGGTATTGAGCTCCTGCTGGATTTTCATCACCGAATCCTGAAGATGCGCACGAGTGAGGGCATCGAGCGCGCCAAACGGTTCATCCATCAGCAGCACTTTGGGTTTCATCGCCAGCGCACGGGCAATACCGACGCGCTGCTTCATCCCGCCGGAGATCTCTCCCGGGCGTTTGTGCAGCGCATGCCCCATCTGCACGCGGTCGAGGTTGTGTTCAATCCACTCCCTGCGTTCCGCTTTGCTCATGGTGCGGCGAAAAACCTGATCCACCGCCAGCGCCACGTTGTCGAAGCAGGTCAGCCACGGCAGCAGAGAGTGGTTTTGAAACACCACGGCACGTTCCGGACCGGGGCCGGCAATTTCGCGGTTATCACAAATCAGGCCGCCTTCCGTTGGCAGCGTGATCCCCGCAATCAGATTTAACAGCGTCGATTTGCCGCAGCCGGAGTGGCCAATCAGGCTGACGGTTTCACCTTCATGGATATCGAAAGAGACATTTTGCAGCGCCAGAAACTCGCCGCTGGCGGTAGAAAAACGCTGGCTCACGCCCTGGACCTGAATTAATGGTTTCATCTTCGCTCCTTATTTTTCCTGCCAGCTAAAGCGACGGGCGATCAGCATCAGCCCTTGCTCCAGCAGTAAGCCGACCACGCCAATAATGACGATGGCGATGAGAATGTTTTCGACGTTCAGGTTGTTCCACTCATTCCAGATCCAGAAGCCGATCCCTAAGCCTCCGGTGAGCATCTCGGCGGCGACAATCACCAGCCAGGCGATGCCGATAGAGAGGCGCACGCCGGTCAATACCGCCGGCAATACGGCAGGGAAAAGAATGCGCCGCATAATGGTCCATTCGGACAGCCGCAGGACGCGCGCCACGTTGAGATAATCCTCCGGGATCTGGCGCACGCCTTCGGCCGTATTGATCACCATCGGCCAGACAGAGCAGATAAAAATGGTCCAGCTTGAGGCAGGCTCCGCTTTTTGAAACAGCAGCAGGCCAATCGGCAGCCACGCCAGCGGGCTCACCGGGCGCAGCAGCGCGATCAGCGGCGTAAACATGCGGGATAAAAAGAGAAAGCGACCAATCAGAAAACCGAGCGGAATCCCGACCATCGCCGCCAGTCCAAAGCCTATTGCCACGCGCTGCAAAGAGGCGAGGACGTTCCAGCCGATCCCCATGTCATTTGGCCCGTCGCGATAAAACGGATCGGCAAACAGCGTGATGGCGGACTCCAGCGTGCTGTACGGCGTAGGAAAACCTTTACTGTTGATCGCCGCCAGTTGCCAGAGCATCACCAGCAGCCCCAGCCCGAGGAACGCCGGGATCGCTCGCTGCAACAGATCGTTCACGCGGCGGGTAAATGCCGGTGAACGACGGCGAACCTGAATGGGTGGCAATGGGATAACGTCGCCACTGGCGGGTTTTTCAACCCCTGTTTTGCGGTTTTGCATCTGTTTCATATCAAGCCCCTGTACGGTGAATGGCGAAGCGACGGGCATAGCCTTGCGGATCGGTGCCGTTCCAGACCGTGCCGTCCATCAAAGTACTGCTGCGCATCGGTGAGGCTGGCGCAGAGATCCCGCCGACTGCGGTTGCGGCATCCTGCCAGACGGCGGTCTGATTGATACGCCGGGCGATACCGGCATAATCCGGCTCGGTTTTTAACAGGCCCCAGCGGCGGAACTGGGTTAAGAACCACATTCCGTCGGAGTGCCACGGGTAGCTGACCGCGCCCTCATTGAAGAAGCGGATGGGATGGGCATCTTGCCAGCGCTGACCGATACCGTTGTCGTATTGGCCCAGCATCCGCCCGGTGAGATACTGCTCTTTGGTATTTAGCCACGCGCGTCGCGCCAGGATCTGCGCGGTTTCGCGTTTGTTCTCTTCTGAAGCATCAATCCAGCGCGCCGCCTCCATCACCGCCGCGACCAGCGCCCTGGCGGTGTGGGGGTTTTTCTCTACCCAGTCACGACGCGTGCCGAGGATTTTCTCCGGATGTTCAGGCCAGATGGACTGTGAAGTGGCGGCGGTAAATCCAATTCGGTCGTTAATGGCACGGGCATTCCACGGCTCGCCCACGCAAAAACCGACCATGTTGCCAATCCGCATGTTCATCACCATCTGCGGCGGCGGGACAACCACGGTGCGCACATCATCGAACGGGTTAATACCTGCGCTGGCGAGCCAGTAGTAGAGCCACATGGCGTGCGTGCCTGTCGGGAAGGTATGCGCAAAGCTGTAGGTTCCCGGAGCCTGCTGGTGGATCAGTTTTTTCAGACCGTCGATATCGCGTACGCCCTTGTCCAGCAGATCGTTGGATAGCGTAATCGCCTGGCCGTTGTGGTTGAGGGTCATCAGATTGGCCATCGGCTGCGTCTTGCCGGCGATGCCCAGCTCCAGCCCATACAACAGGCCATACAGAATGTGTGCGGCGTCCAGTTCACCGGCCACCAGCTTGTCGCGCACTGCCGCCCAGCTCGCCTCTTTGGTCGGCACAATGGTGATGCCATATTTCTTATCGAAGCCTTTCAGCGCCGCGATGGCGATGGGCGCGCAGTCGGTCAACGGAATGAATCCCACGCGAACCGTTTCTTGCTCCGGCTTATCGGAGCCTGCCGCCCACGCCGCCTGCATGACGCCAGGAAGCAGCATTGCGCCGCCCGCCAGCGCGCTTGCCTGTAAAAATCGCCGTCTCGTCCAGTCCACCATGCCCACTCCTGAAAAAAAGCCAAAAAAAAGCGCCCGACAATGCCGGAGCATTGCAGGACGCCTTTATCCCGAAACGATCGCACCGCCGTTGGCGCGTCGTCAAAAATGGTTAATCTGATATTGCAAAGAAGATGCCAGGTTTACCTGCCCGGCTCCCCGCTAAAAACGGGTTAAATGGCCGTTGTTCGCACCGCAAACAGGCACTAAATGCCCACCAATTGTGCATCTACTCCTTTGGTGTTACCTGCCAGAGGGTTTTCACCGTCAGCAGCGCGCGGGCGATATCGACCATCCGCTGATTCTTGTCCATCGCCATTTTTCGCAAGGCATACCACGCCTGATCTTCACTCATCTGTTGATGGGTCATGAGAATACTTTTTGCTTTGTCGATCAGCTTGCGCTCTTCCAGGGTATCGCGCAGAGAGGCCAGCTGGCGGGAGAGGAGTTCAATCTCACGCGCCTGCTGGCGCACCAGCGACAGCAACGGCTTTTCCGGCCAGCCTGCAAAGAGATCATCGTTGTCGTCGACGCCCATAAAGGGTTCATTGTCGGCATGAAGCCTCTCCTCCACGGCGGTCATGAGATCGGCAATCACGATCTCCTCCAGCGTGCGAAGATGCTCAAGACGCGTCGTTTGCAGGGCAAACCAGTTAAGGGCGGTGGCCCCCTGATCGGCGGCCGGTTGGCGGGTACAGGCGACTCGGCGCAGCTGCTCGGTTTGCGCATCCGCTAAACAGTGCCCGGTAAAAGTGGCTTGTACGTCAGGATTGACCCGCGACAAAAAGACATCAAAGCAGGCCTGCTGGGCATCAATGCGGTCAACCAAAGTCTGGCGCATCTCATCGCTAAAATGCCCCTGAGTGAATCCAATCGCTCCCAGCGCGCGCTCCTGACCGACCAGCTCTTTCCCCTGCATCAGGCTGTAAAGCGCCACAAAGCGACTCGCTATTTGCGGATCGTCAATGCTGTCGTTGAGCTGCGGGATGATACTGAGCAGATGGCGGAGCGTGCGGCTGTACTGCTCCATCGCCAGCCTGGCTTTGATGTTCTGCGATATCACGGCGTCGCGCAGGGCGCCCAGTTGCTCAAGATGGCTGAGAGCACTGGCAACACGTTCACAGACGGCACTGCCGGACAACGGTGAGGGTTGCGCCAGCGAAAAGTGAAACGCCGCCAGGCTTTCATCCGCCAGTGCCCGGCTGGCTCGGCACTCTGCGGCATAGAGTTGGCCTCCGGAGCAGAGCCAGATATTTGACGCCCCGCGCTCGCACTGTAGCATATGCGTCAGCGTGCTGATGGAACGCACCAGCGCACCGAGCCGGGCAAGATTACTGAATTGCTGTTGACGCATTTGCCTTGCGCGCGCAATCCATTCGGCCGCGCCCGGTGGACTTTCAACGTTGATGGTCATGCTTTCTCTCCCGGATCCCATTATCCGTAGAAGTAAGCAATTACCGTGCCCCTTTACCTGTCAGGAGTCAGAAATGCAGAAAATCGTTATCGTCGCCAACGGGGCGGCCTATGGAAGCGAATCACTTTTTAACAGCCTGCGACTCGCTATCGCCCTGCGTGAACAGCCAGGCGAGCTGGAGCTGCGGCTGTTTCTGATGTCAGATGCGGTCACCGCCGGTCTGAAAGGGCAGAAGCCCGCGGAAGGCTACAACATTCAGCAGATGCTGGAGATCCTTACCACGCAGGATGTCCCGGTGAAGCTGTGTAAAACCTGCACCGACGGGCGCGGCATCACCGCCCTGCCGCTTATTGACGGCGTCGAAATTGGTACGCTGGTTGAACTGGCAGAGTGGACCCTGGCCGCCGATAAAGTATTAACTTTTTAATAATAAAGCCGCGGAAATATTATTTTCTTATGGACGCGGTTGCAGCATCAAGTTCCCTGCCGGGTTGCCGATAGGCATCTTAAGTCAACTCAGCAGGTATCAAGCGTATGTTAAGGTCAATTCGTGCTCGTATTATCGCCGTGACGACAGGTTGTCTGATCGTCGCCCTTCTTCTTAACACTGTGATTAACTTCCAGGTAACGCGCCAGGATAACCAGCAGTCGCAGCGCGATATCCTTGCCAGTACCAGTGCCAGCCATAATCTGGCCATCGCCGACTGGGTTAACAGCAAACTGACGGTGATTGCGTCCGCCCAGTCCGTTGCGTTGAGCGACGATCCGGTTCCGGTCTTTAAACAGCTGGCACAGGCGGGCGGTTTCACCAACGTCTACGTCGGCTATGCCAGCAAAACGGCAAAATTCTCGGATCCGGCGGGTGTACCCGCTGATTATGATCCCACCGTCCGCCCGTGGTATCAGCAGGTGGTCAGCGCTGATGCTCCCGTTGTAACCGCACCCTACGTGGATGCAGGGACCGGTAAGCTGGTGGTGACCTTTGCCGTTCCGGTTAAAGAGAACGGCGCGTTGAAAGCGGTCGTTGCCGGTGATGTGGCGATGGACAGCGTGGTCGCTAACGTGCGCGGCATCCATCCGACGCCGGCCAGCAGCGGTTTGCTGATTGACCGCGATGGCACGATTATCGCGGCTAACGATCCGGCGCTGACGCTGAAACCCTTCAATGAGGCCATCACAGGGGTCGATCTTAGTGAGCTGAAAAACGGCCACGAGCTTAACGGCGCGATCGGCGGCGCGGAGAAAACCTTTGTCGCCACCCCCGTCGCGGGCACCCACTGGCTGTTGCTCGTGGCGCTCGACAGTGACGATGCCACCTCCGGAATGCGTTCCTTGCTGAAAGCATCGGCACTGTCGCTGGTGATTCTGGTGCTGCTCAGCGGCGCAATTGTCCATTTCCTGATTGCGCGATTGCTTAAACGTCTGTCGAACATTCGCGACGCTATGCACGCTATCGCGAACGGGACTAACGATCTGTCCCGCCGCCTGCCTGAAAGCGGCCAGGATGAAGTCGCCGAAATTGCACACGCTTTTAACGCCTTTAGCGACAAGCTCGCCACCGTGATGGTGCAGTTACGCGATGCCAGCTCCTCGGTGAAAAACGCCGCACAAGAAATTGCCGCCGGCAACCACGATCTCTCCGGGCGCACCGAGCAGGCCGCCTCCAGCCTGCGCGAAACCGCCAGCGCCGTCGAGCAAATTACCGCTTCGGTGACGCAGTCCACCGAGTCCGCAGCCGAGGCGAACGATCAGGCGAGCAAAGCTTCTGCCGCCGCCTCGCGCGGGGGTGAAGTGGTGTCTCAGGCCATCAGCACCATGCAGTCCATCGAAGTGGCGTCGGCAAAAATTGGCGATATTACCAGCGTCATCGACGGCATCGCGTTCCAGACCAATATCCTGGCGCTTAACGCCGCGGTGGAAGCCGCGCGCGCCGGTGAACAGGGGCGCGGATTCGCGGTTGTCGCCGGTGAGGTGCGCAGCCTCGCCAGTCGCAGCGCACAGGCGGCCAAAGAGATTAAAACGCTGATCGATTCGACCGCCGACAGCGTGGCTACCGGTTCACGCTACGTGCATCTGGCGGGGGAAAGCATGGATGAGATCCGCTCGACCATCGGCAGCGTGTCAGGGATTATGCGTGAAATTACCATCGCCACCAGCGAGCAGATGAAAGGCATTCACGAGATTAACCATGCCGTGACACATCTCGACAGGATGGTGCAGCAGAACGCCGAACTGGTGGTGGAATCCGCCGCCGCGGCCAGCGCCCTGCAAAGTCAGGCGGGCGACCTTGCTGAAACGGCAGGACATTTCCGCATTTAATTTTCTTGCGGCGCGTGTTTGCCTGGTCAAATACGCGCCAGCTGAACCCTTTCAGGCATTTTGTCATTTTTGTTTAAACGTTATGCCATTTTTTGATCAAAATCAGCATCTCTCCCCTTCCCCTTTGGTGTTATGCCATGAGTGAATTGTGAACAACATCACGCTCAGGATTAACCGCAGGGAGAGCGTTATTTTCGGACGATGGGGTAAAAAATGGCACTGGTGAAAACAAGTTTGAAATTGTTTGGCGGGGATACGGTGGTGGTGCGTTGCTCAGAGCGCTGTCATATTCATTTGATGAGCGCAAAAGCGCAGAAAAGCACGCAGGCCGATATTTTGAGTGTGCAGGATAAAGATAATGCGTGGTTGACCGTGCCCTATACCGGCACCTGGGATGTGCTGATCGACAGCCACAGCCAGTCGCTGGAACACTCCGTCAGCTACGTCGCTGCGTAAGTCGCAATCTCGCCCGGCTGCAT
This sequence comes from Lelliottia sp. CFBP8978, assembly GCF_034046055.2. Lineage (NCBI taxonomy): Bacteria > Pseudomonadati > Pseudomonadota > Gammaproteobacteria > Enterobacterales > Enterobacteriaceae > Lelliottia > Lelliottia sp. CFBP8978. The sequence continues at coordinate 2,469,093 of NZ_CM188253.1, forward strand.
CGCGCACCGGGCGTTTTTTATCAGGCCACGCCCCGGCGCAATGGCGCATCCTGGGGGGCTTCCTCGGTCAGAGATTTAACCTTCGCCACCAGTTCGTTCAGGCATTCATCCTGCATCCCTAAACGCGTGAGCTCCTGATCCAGTGAGAACAGGTACTGTGCATTAGTTCCCAGCGGGCCGCTGGCGGCAGCAATTAATGGCGCAATCACCTGCGTTCGGGTGTCCGATTCGTACAGCGGATGGCGCGGGTCCATAATGAACACCAGCGCATTCACGGTGCGTCCGTCGTCCAGCTCAAGCTTGCACCAGCTCGGCATATAGCAGCCGGTGATCATTTCACGCTTCCACAGCAACGACAGCTCGTCCTGAAGCGTTTCGTCAGGCAGACGATAGGCCACACCGGTGGTGCGCCCGCCCTCTTTTAGTGCAAGCATTCGCCCGGGTTGACAGGCGCTACCGCGTCCGGCGGTCAGGCGCAGACAAAAGGCGCGGTGCCAGCCAGGGAGCGTACCCGTTGCGGATTCCTCATACTCCAGCGCCGGATTCCACATCAGCGAACCATAACCAAATATCCATACCGGGCCTTCATCCGGGCGACAGGCAATGGTCGCGGCAAGCGACGCAGCACGTTGTTCAGCCGACCAGAGAAGCGATTCCTCAATAGCGCCAAATGCTGTTTTACAATCTGCCTTCATTAAGAAATCACGCGTTAACACTTTCCACCTCCGCCACTGCATGCTTCCTTGCGACATCTTTTAGCGCCTTCCCGGCATATTCGTTGACTGCTCATTTTGACAGCAGTCCACAAACGATAAGCAATTCACAGGCCAGTTGCAATACAACGGAAGTTCAACAGCCGGAAAAGTCAAAACAGAGGGGGCGAATCATAAGGCAGCTATCTCTTTTTATGCCATTTATCATCGTCGCCCTTTTCGTAATCATGCTTCACCGCCGCCCAGGCCACGCGATGGGCGGTCTCTTCCCGGGTGGCATCATCACGTCTGTCCTCTTTATCTTTATACTGGTCCCAGGCGCTGTTGAAGGCTTCTTTGTAAATCTCCTGCGCATGAGCAGGCAGGACGTGCTGAACGCTGTCGGGTAAATCGCTTTTCGATTTGTATGGCATGGCAAACCTCTCTTTTAAACAAAAGATAAGTGTGGTCGAGAGGTGTGTTCACCGCCAGTCACGATCAAAAGAGTGTTAAATGAAGTACTCTAATACTTTGTTATTACATATTTATTTATCATAAAGTCAGAATTACAGGCCCTTAACGATAAAAAACAGCAATACCGTAAAATTAAGTAAAACATTGCTGGAATTTACCGGTTTTCTGTTAGTTTAATGGCCTTTAATTTCACTCTATAATTACAATCATCTGCATCGACGGAGAATCGCATGACAACAACACATGAGGCGGTAAAAACCCGCCACAAGGAGACGTCACTCATTTTCCCGATTGTGGCACTGGCTGTGCTGCTCTTCTGGGGAAGCAGTCAGTCACTGCCAGTGGTCGTTGGGATTAATATTCTTGCTCTTATCGGTATTTTATCCAGTGCTTTTAGCGTCGTACGCCATGCCGACGTACTGGCTCACCGCCTCGGTGAACCCTATGGCTCCCTCATTTTAAGTCTTTCCGTTGTTATTCTCGAAGTTAGCTTAATTTCGGCTTTAATGGCCACCGGCGATGCGGCACCCACGCTGATGCGCGATACGCTGTATTCGATCATCATGATTGTCACCGGCGGTCTGGTGGGCTTTTCGCTCCTGCTGGGCGGGGGAAAATTCGCCACGCAATATATGAACCTGTTTGGCATCAAACAGTATCTGATTGCCCTCTTCCCGCTGGCCATTATCGTGCTGGTGTTTCCCATGGCGCTGCCGGGTGCGAACTTCACCACCGGTCAGGCGCTGCTGGTGGCACTGATTTCTGCCGCGATGTACGGCGTGTTTCTGCTCATCCAGACCAAAACTCACCAGAGCCTGTTTGTGTACGAGCATGAAGACGATGGTGACGATCCGCATCACGGTAAACCGTCCGCGCACAGCAGTATGTGGCATACCCTTTGGCTGATCGTGCATCTGATTGCGGTTATCGCGGTCACCAAGATGAACGCCAACCCGCTTGAGACGCTGCTGACTGAGCTGAACGCCCCCGTCGCGTTCACCGGCTTCCTGGTGGCGTTACTGATTCTCTCGCCTGAAGGTTTAGGCGCCCTGAAAGCGGTACTGAATAATCAGGTTCAGCGGGCGATGAATCTGTTCTTTGGCTCGGTACTGGCCACGATTTCATTGACTGTCCCGGTCGTGACGCTGATTGCCTTTATGACCGGCAATGACCTGCACTTTGCGCTGGGTGCGCCAGAGATGATTGTGATGGTGGCCTCCTTGCTGCTGTGCCAGATTTCGTTCTCGACCGGACGCACCAATGTGCTGAATGGCTCCGCTCATCTGGCGCTGTTTATTGCCTATTTGATGACCATATTCGCCTGAGTTTGCTGCCCCTCTGCTCGCGTGTCCTGCGGGCTAAAATGCAGACATAAAAAAACGGCAACCACTTTGGTTGCCGTTTTGCTTTTCGTTGCGGAGTTCGATTAGTTGCTGGTATCCAGCTCGTCAAAGCTCTTCACCAGATCGTCAATCGCTTTGATTTGCTTCAGGAACGGTTCCAGTTTATCCAGCGGCAGCGCGGACGGGCCATCGCATTTTGCATTGGCTGGATCCGGGTGTGCTTCGATGAACAGGCCAGCCAGGCCCGTCGCCATACCGGCACGCGCCAGTTCAGTCACCTGCCCACGACGACCGCTGGAGGCCGCACCAAACGGGTCGCGGCACTGCAGCGCGTGAGTCACGTCGAAGATGACCGGCGAGTTGTTGGAGACTTTCTTCATCACGCTGAAGCCCAGCATGTCGACCACCAGGTTGTCGTAACCGAAGTTCGCGCCACGGTCGCAGAGAATGATCTGGTCGTTACCGCCTTCGATAAATTTATCGACGATATTACCCATCTGACCAGGGCTGACGAACTGCGGTTTTTTCACGTTGATCACCGCGCCGGTTTTCGCCATCGCTTCAACCAGATCGGTCTGACGGGCGAGAAACGCCGGCAGCTGAATCACATCCACCACGTCAGCGACTGGCTGCGCCTGAGAGGCTTCGTGTACGTCGGTGATCACTTTCACGCCAAACGTCTGCTTCAGCTCCTGGAAGATTTTCATCCCCTCTTCCAGGCCAGGGCCACGGTAAGAGTTGATTGAGGAGCGGTTGGCTTTGTCAAAAGAGGCCTTAAACACGTACGGAATACCCAGTTTCTGGGTCACAGTCACGTAGTGCTCGCAGATACGCATGGCGAGGTCGCGGGACTCCAGAACGTTCATGCCACCAAACAGCACGAACGGCAGGTCGTTTGCCACGTTGATATCACCAATGCTAACCACTTTTTGTTTCATAGGATCGCCTTATTCAGGTGTGAATCGGAATTAAGATTAATGCAATGTAATCTGTTTATGCGCGATCGAGTTGATCTGCGCGCGAATCATTTCGCTTATCGGATCTTCCGGGCACTGCTCAACGAAATAACTCAAATCGCTGAGCGCAACGTGCTCACATTCAAGCTGCGCGTAGATCAGGCCACGGTCGCGGATTTCGTACGGATCTTCCGGATTAAACTGCAGCAGCACTTCACTGGCGCGTAACGCCAGCTCCATCTGCCGCTCTTCCATCAGCGCTGATTTCAGCGTATCCAGCAGTTTACGGACCACTTCCGCGTTATCCGCTTCATCGAGATCTTCGTTAAACAACTCAGCAACCGGGCTGATATTCCCCTTCAGCCAGACGTCCAGCGTATGCTCGTCCAGCGTGTCGCCGTTGAACGGGTTAATTAACCACATCTCACCGTCCAGCCACTCGGCACGCAAAATCATCTGCGTCGGGAAAATGACCGGAACCAGCGGAATATCCAGACGGTTCGCAACCCACAGTAAAACAGCCCCCAGAGCAACAGCGCTGCCCTGACGGTTTTTCAGTACCTGATCCAGCCACAGCGCATCGGAAAGGCGGTACACGCCACGCGTGTCGCAGAAACCCCATTCGCCGTAGAACAGTTCAATCAGCTTCTCCAGCTGCCAGTCCTGAGGACGCGCCTGATTAATCTCTTCGCGCGCCAGGCTCACCAGACTTTCCAGCTCATCGTAAACCCATTGCGACGTGAAATCGTCGCGGATCATCTCCGATATCAGGACCATTCCATCGCAAAGCGGTACTTTATTAAATTCGAAATCGGCTAAGGACCTCATGACTTACCCCAGTAACGGTATTCTTGTGGTGGCGAGTTTAATGATGATGTACAGCACCACCAGCCCCAGCAGAAAGGCGATAAAGCCCATTTGCTGGCTGCGCGGACGACGACGTCCCAGCGCGATAAAACCCAAAACGATGTAGATGATAACGCCAAACAGCTTTTCAGTCAGCCATGTGCCTTTATCAGTAAATGGCAGATAGCCGGTTACCCACATTAACCCGGCGCCAGAAAGAAACAGAACCGTGTCGATACCGTGCGGCGCCACGCGCACCCAGCGGGCGTCAATCAGCGGGTTATCGCTGTAACGCCACCAGTAACGCACCACGAAAAAGCTGATGGTCAGCACCACCGCGGTGATGTGAAGCACGATCAGGACGCTAAACGGAGTCATGCCAGTCTTCCCAGCGTCAGCCGTTCGTTATCGCCATAGTCGCGACAGGTTTCGACGTGGTCATAACCCGCGGCGGAAAAGAGCGTGCGAACCGCCTCGCCCTGCGTCCAGCCGTGTTCCAGCAGTAACCAGCCGCCGGGCACCAGGTGCTCATGGGCGGTCGTAACGATGTGTTCGATATCGGCCAGCCCATCGTTGGCAGCCACCAGCGCGGTGAGCGGCTCAAAACGCACATCGCCCTGCGACAGATGCGGGTCGTGCTCGTCAATATAAGGGGGATTACTGACAATCATCCCGAACCGTTCTCCCGCCAGCGCAGCAAACCAGCTGCTTTGGCGTATCTGAACATTGCGCAAACCCAGGCGCTCAAGATTGCGTTGCGCCAGGGCTACCGCGTCAGGCATTACGTCGACCGCTGTAACCTGACAATCCGGACGCTCGCTCGCCAGCGCCAGTGCGATTGCGCCTGTTCCGGTGCCCAAATCCAGGATCCGGCAGGCATGAGCAGGTAAACGGGCCAATGCCTGTTCAACCAGACATTCGGTATCGGGACGGGGGATCAGCGTGGCTGCTGACACATACAGGGGCAGCGACCAGAATTCACGTTCGCCGGTAAGATGAGCCACCGGCTCGCCGGATTTGCGGCGGTCAAGCAGCGCAGAGAGCTGCGCGTCCTGCTGCGCGGTCAGTTCCGTCTCGCCAAACGCCAGAATATATGTGCGCGCTTTGCCGGTCACATGTTCCAGCAAGATTTCGGCGTCGCGGCGCGGGCTTTCGCTGTCGGAAAGCGCGTTCACGGCAAGACGTAACCAGGCCTGAAAATCCATTAGTCCTGCTCTGCCAGCGCCGCCAGCTGATCGGCCTGGTATTCCTGAACAATCGGTTCAATCAGCGAGTCGAGCTTGCCTTCCATTGTCTCATCCAGACGATAGATCGTCAGGTTGATACGGTGGTCGGTGACACGCCCCTGCGGGAAGTTATAGGTACGGTTACGATCGCTGCGATCGCCACTGCCCAATAGGTTACGACGCGTAGAAGCTTCGGCCTGCTGACGCTTCGCTATTTCGGCGGCGCGGATACGTGAGCCGAGCACCGCCAGGGCTTTGGCTTTGTTTTTGTGCTGGGAACGTTCGTCCTGGCACTCCACCACAATACCGGTCGGCAAGTGGGTAATACGGATCGCAGAATCGGTGGTGTTAACGTGCTGACCACCCGCACCGGAGGAGCGGAAGGTATCAATACGTAAATCGCCCGGATTGATGTCCGGCAGTTCTGCCTCCGGCAGCTCCGGCATCACCGCAACGGTACAGGCCGAGGTGTGGATACGGCCCTGAGATTCGGTCGCCGGAACGCGCTGTACGCGATGGCCGCCCGATTCAAATTTCAGCCGACCGTATACGCCTTCGCCGCTGATTTTGGCGATCACTTCTTTGTAGCCGCCATGCTCGCCTTCGTTGGCGCTCATGATTTCAACCCGCCAGCGACGGGATTCAGCGTAGCGGCTGTACATGCGGAACAGATCGCCCGCAAACAGCGCCGCTTCATCGCCGCCCGTGCCCGCGCGGACTTCGACAAACGCATTGCGTTCATCATCGGGATCTTTCGGCAGCAGAAGCACCTGGAGCTGCTGCTCCATCTCTTCGGCCCGCGCTTTGGCGTCCTGCAACTCTTCCTGCGCCATTTCGCGCATTTCAGGGTCGTCGAGCATCATCTGCGCGGTTTCAATATCTTCCTGCACCTGCTGCCATTCTGTGAAGCAGCGTGCAACATCACTTAACTGCGCATACTCGCGCGACAACGCGCGAAAGCGGTCCTGGTCAGCAATAGTCGCGGCATCGCCGAGCAAGGCCTGAACTTCTTCATGGCGCTCGTGCAGAGCTTCCAGTTTGGCGACGATAGAGGGCTTCATAGGCGTAAAATGCACCTTGTAATAGAAAATGGGTATAGGGCGCTATTCCAGCCCGAGGCTGTTGCGCAGAATAGTCAGGCGTTCGTCATCCCCGTCACGGGCTGCCTGTTGAAGTGATTTGGTTGGGGCATGGATCAAGCGGTTAGTCAGTTTCCATGCCAGGTCTTGCATAATCAACTGCGGATCGCCGCCCTGTTCCAGGGCCGCCATCGCTTTGGCCGTCAGATCGTCACGCATCTGTTCAGCCTGGCCGCGATATTCGCGAATGGTCTCGCTGGCGCTTTGCGCACGCAGCCAGGCCATGAATTCGCTGGACTCTTGCTCAACAATCGTCTCCGCCTGCACCGCCGCCGCTTTACGCTGCGCGAGGTTATGCGAAATGATGCTTTGCAGATCGTCCACGCTGTACAAATAGGCATTCGCCAGTTTGCCGACTTCGGGTTCGACATCGCGCGGAACCGCAATATCCACCAGCAGCATAGGCTGGTTACGGCGCGATTTGAGCGCCCGTTCAACCATCCCTTTACCAATAATTGGCAGGGGGCTGGCGGTCGAACTGATGATTATGTCCGCGTCTTTTAAACGTTCGTCGATATCGCTCAGCGCGATCACCTCGGCACCCACTTCATCAGCCAGTACCTGCGCCCTTTCACGGGTGCGGTTAGCAATCAGCATCTGCTTCACGTTATGTTCACGCAGATGACGCGCCACCAGCTCGATCGTCTCCCCCGCACCCACGAGCAGCACGGTGACGGTCGAGAGGGATTCAAAGATTTGACGCGCGAGCGTACAGGCCGCGAAGGCAACGGAAACCGCACTGGCACCAATGTCGGTTTCGGTTCGCACTCGCTTGGCTACGGAGAAGGATTTCTGGAACATGCGTTCCAGCTCGCTGGCTTTGAGATGGCCTTTCTGAGAATCAGCAAACGCTTTTTTGACCTGCCCGAGGATCTGCGGTTCGCCCAGAACCAGTGAATCCAGGCCGCTGGCCACGCGCATCAGATGGCTGACAGCATCGTTATCGTGATGCCAGTACAGGCTGTTGCGCAGCTCTTCTTCGTTCAGATTGTGGTAATCACATAGCCAACGGATCAGCGCTTCGTGGAGGTTATCTTGCTCTTCAACGCTCAGATATAACTCGGTACGGTTACAGGTAGAAAGCACAACGCCGCCCTGCACCATAGGTTGTGCAAGCAGGCTATCCAGCGCCTGGTCGAGCGTATCCGGCGAAAACGTAACGCGTTCTCGCAGCGAAACCGGGGCTGTTTTGTGGTTAATACCGAGTGCTAAAAGGGTCATGTGAGCGGGAGTAGTACCAGCGTTAATAAGGTTAGCAGGTCGCATCATACAGGATGCGCGAGATCAATAAAAGAGAGCGCCCCCTTTCGGAGTAATAGCCGTTTCCGGCTAATTTCATGATTTAAGACAATATGAACGTAGACGCTGCCACCGCCCGGCGCTAGCATTAAGGGTTATAACTGCAACGCATCTCAAGGATTTGTCACGACTATGGCCCGATTAACTCGCTTGTTACCGCTGGCGGCGCTGGTACTCTCCGCCTGCTCGATTACTCCGCCCAAGGGCCCCGGCAAAAGTCCTGACTCGCCGCAGTGGCGACAGCATCAGCAAGAGGTGCGCAATCTTAGTCAATATCAGACGCGCGGCGCCTTTGCTTACCTCTCCGATCAGCAAAAAGTGTACGCCCGCTTCTTCTGGCAACAAACCGGGCAGGATCGCTACCGCCTGCTGCTGCTTAATCCGTTGGGCAGCACCGAGCTGGAGCTGAATGCGCAGCCGGGCACCGCGCAGATCACCGATAACAAAGGCCAGCACTATAACGCCACGGATGCCGAAGAGATGATTGGCAAACTGACCGGAATGCCGATTCCCCTCAACAGCCTGCGCCAGTGGATCCTCGGTCTGCCGGGTGACGCCACCGATTATAAGCTCGACGACCAATATCGTTTGAGCGAGGTGAACTACACCCAAAACGGTAAAACGTGGAAAGTGGTTTATGGCGGGTACGACAGCGCCAGCAAACCCGCTTTACCTTCTAACATGGAACTGACCGAAGGTAGCCAGCGTATTAAGTTGAAAATGGACAACTGGATCGTTAAATGATGAGTCACTGGCCCTCCCCGGCAAAATTGAACCTGTTTTTGTACATTACCGGGCGGCGTGCTGACGGCTATCACTCGCTGCAGACCTTGTTTCAGTTTGTCGATTATGGCGACACCATTAGCATCGACGTTCGCCATGATGGACAGATTCACCTGCTGACGCCGATTGAAGGCGTTGCCAATGAAGATAACCTGATCGTTCGCGCGGCGCGTCTGCTGATGACCACCGCCGCCGATTCGAGTCGTCTTCCTGCGGGGAGCGGCGCCGATATCCGCATCGAGAAGCGGTTGCCGATGGGCGGCGGTCTTGGCGGTGGCTCGTCGAACGCCGCCACCGTGCTCGTCGCACTGAATCATCTGTGGGGCTGTGGGTTATCGCAGGACGAGCTGGCCGCGCTCGGGCTGACGCTCGGTGCGGATGTTCCGGTGTTTGTGCGCGGTCATGCGGCGCTGGCTGAAGGGGTGGGCGAAATCCTTACCCCGGTGAATCCGCTGGAAAAATGGTATCTGATTGCCCACCCAGGCGTGAGCATTCCGACCCCGGTTATTTTTAACGATCCGGCGTTGCCACGCGATACGCCTGTACGGTCAATAGAAACGTTACTAAAATGTGAATTCGCCAACGATTGCGAGGTTATCGCAAGAAAACGTTTTCGCGAGGTTGATGCGGTGCTTTCCTGGCTGTTAGAATACGCGCCGTCGCGCCTGACTGGCACCGGATCCTGTGTTTTTGCTGAATTTGACACCGAATCCGCCGCACGTCAGGTGCTAGAGCAAGCGCCGGTTTGGCTGCATGGTTTTGTGGCGCGTGGGATGAACACCTCCCCGCTACAGCAGGCCATTCTGGCGCAGACTGAGTTTCGGTGACAACGTCACCCTGTTCCAGACGTTGCATCGCGCTCTTTAATACACCGCCTGGATAGCGTTCGCCTGGCCCGCACAGTTAGTGGCGAATGTTATCCACCATTGGACGCATGCCTGAGGTTCTTCTCGTGCCTGATATGAAGCTTTTTGCTGGTAACGCCACCCCGGAACTAGCACAACGTATTGCCAACCGCCTGTACACTTCCCTCGGCGACGCCGCTGTAGGTCGCTTTAGCGACGGCGAAGTCAGCGTACAAATTAACGAAAATGTACGCGGTGGTGATATTTTCATCATCCAGTCCACCTGTGCTCCAACTAACGACAACCTGATGGAATTGGTTGTTATGGTCGATGCCCTGCGCCGTGCTTCCGCAGGCCGTATCACGGCTGTTATTCCTTACTTTGGTTATGCCCGCCAGGACCGTCGTGTCCGTTCCGCTCGTGTACCCATCACCGCGAAAGTCGTTGCTGACTTCCTGTCTAGCGTAGGTGTAGACCGCGTTCTGACCGTTGACCTGCACGCTGAGCAGATCCAGGGCTTCTTCGACGTTCCGGTTGATAACGTATTCGGTAGCCCAATCCTGCTCGAAGATATGCTGCAGCTGAACCTGGACAACCCGATTGTGGTTTCTCCGGACATCGGTGGCGTGGTTCGTGCTCGTGCGATCGCTAAACTGCTGAACGATACCGACATGGCTATCATCGACAAACGTCGTCCGCGCGCTAACGTTTCTCAGGTGATGCACATCATCGGTGACGTTGCTGGCCGTGACTGCGTGCTGGTTGATGACATGATCGATACCGGTGGTACGCTGTGCAAAGCAGCAGAAGCACTGAAAGAACGTGGTGCTAAGCGTGTATTCGCCTATGCAACTCACCCGATCTTCTCGGGTAATGCGGTCAATAACCTTCGCAACTCCGTCATCGACGAAGTCGTGGTTTGCGATACCATTCCATTAAGTGAAGAGATCAAAGCGCTGCCTAACGTCCGCACCTTGACGCTGTCCGGAATGCTGGCCGAAGCGATTCGTCGTATCAGCAACGAAGAATCCATCTCTGCAATGTTCGAACACTAATCGAACACGGCCCAAAAACCCGCTGCGGCGGGTTTTTTTGTCTGTCATATTTATTTGTATGATTAATGCCTCCTTCACCTGCCATTCACATGACAGATGATGCGCACTCGGATGAAAGATAATTGTGAAAAACATAGCCAACTCACATGTTCTGCCCTTTCGCGCCCTCATCGACGCCTGCTGGAAAGAGAAGTACACCTCATCACGCTTTGTACGTGACCTGATTGCCGGTATCACCGTCGGTATTATTGCCATCCCTCTTGCGATGGCACTGGCGATTGGTAGCGGTGTCGCTCCACAGTACGGGCTTTATACCTCTGCTGTTGCGGGGATTGTTATCGCGCTGGCGGGGGGTTCTCGCTTCAGCGTCTCGGGGCCGACTGCCGCGTTTGTCGTGATCCTCTACCCGGTTTCGCAGCAGTTCGGGCTGGCGGGACTGCTGGTCGCCACCCTGATGTCCGGCGTCTTTTTAATCCTTTTCGGCCTGGCACGCTTTGGCAGACTGATAGAGTACATCCCCCTTTCTGTGACGCTCGGCTTCACCTCCGGGATTGGGATTACCATCGGGACCATGCAGATTAAGGATTTCCTGGGCTTACAGCTCGCGCATGTTCCAGAGCATTACCTGCAAAAAGTGGGTGCGCTGTTGACCGCATTGCCAACGGCCAATCCGGGGGATGCCGCGATCGGTATTGTCACTCTCGGCACGCTCATCCTGTGGCCACGTCTGGGTATCCGCCTGCCGGGACATCTTCCTGCGCTGCTTTTAGGCTGCGCGGTCATGGGCGTGGTCAATCTGCTGGGTGGAAACGTGGCAACGATTGGCTCGCAGTTCCACTATATTCTGGCGGATGGTTCACAGGGTAACGGCATTCCGCAGCTATTACCTCAACTGGTTCTGCCGTGGGATTTACCCGGTTCCAGCTTCACGTTGAGCTGGGATTCTCTGCGCGCGCTGCTGCCAGCCGCCTTCTCAATGGCCATGCTGGGGGCGATTGAATCACTGCTCTGCGCGGTAGTGCTTGATGGTATGACCGGCACTAAACACAAGGCCAACAGCGAACTGGTCGGTCAGGGGCTTGGCAATATTATCGCGCCATTTTTTGGCGGCATCACCGCAACTGCCGCGATTGCCCGTTCAGCGGCTAACGTGCGTGCGGGGGCAACCTCGCCCGTTTCCGCGGTCATTCACTCACTTCTGGTGATCCTCGCCCTGCTGGCGCTCGCCCCACTGCTCTCGTGGCTGCCCCTTTCCGCTATGGCCGCGCTGTTGCTGATGGTGGCGTGGAATATGAGTGAGGCGCACAAAGTGGTGCATCTGCTTCGCCGCGCGCCAAAAGATGACATTATCGTGATGCTGATCTGCATGTCGCTGACCGTGCTCTTCGATATGGTCATCGCCATTAGCGTAGGGATTGTGCTGGCATCGCTGTTGTTTATGCGCCGAATTGCGCAGATGACGCGCCTGGCGCCAGTGAATGTCGATGTGCCCGACGACGTCCTGGTGCTCCGTGTCATCGGCCCTCTGTTCTTTGCCGCAGCAGAAGGACTGTTCAGCGATCTGGCGTCTCGTCTTGAAGGTAAAAGGATTGTGGTACTGAAATGGGATGCCGTACCGGTGCTGGACGCCGGCGGGCTGGATGCCTTCCAGCGGTTTGTGAACCGTCTGCCGGAAGGGTGTGAGCTGCGGGTGACTAACCTCGAATTCCAGCCATTGCGCACCATGGCTCGTGCCGGTGTACAGCCCGTCCCGGGCCGGCTGGCGTTCTATCCCAACCGCGAGGCCGCACTGGCCGACATCTGACGGGTCTGATGCTGTGAACCCCCTGAGGCCACCCCGGGCCTCAGGTTTCATCACCGTCACATGATGAAAAAAAACGGCTCCTTCAGGAACCGTTTCGTTGTTCTAACTTATTCAGCGCGTTAGCTGTGTTTATGCTGGTCGCGACGGCAGCGTTTATCGTAATGACGTACCCACCAGTATCTGTCGCTGACCTGTTCATGACCACTCACACGCGCACCTGCCAGCCACAACACCGCCCCCAGGAAAATACTGAGAACCGCGCCGTGCGCGAAATATTGCGGGAGGTCAAGCTGCGGCAACTGGTTTAAAATAGAATAACCCACACCTGCGACCATCACGAACAGGCCCAACCCCATCAGCGCGTTACCGAGTCGTGAAGCGTTTTTGCGTTTCATGTGTCACCTCCGGAACTTTGGGTTGCAGGGAAAATGTCCCTAATCCTTGTGTGTAAAGTATAGACAACGCGTCTTTTATGAGTTGCGTGAATGATCACAATAATGAGCGGTATCGCGACAAAAGTTTACAAATAAGCGTCTGAACAGCTTGAAATTCTAATGGTTCAGATGAGTAATTATTCCGGTCTCAGTCTACCTCTCGCAGAATTTTGTCAACCGGCGCGGCAAACAGTAAACTACGCGCAAAATCTTGAACCTTTAGGAATTGAAACGTGACGATTAAATTGATTGTCGGCCTTGCCAACCCCGGCGCGGAATACGCTGCCACTCGTCATAACGCCGGTGCCTGGTATGTTGATTTGCTGGCTGAGCGGTTACGTGCTCCCCTGCGTGAAGAACCGAAGTTCTTCGGCTATACCTCGCGCATTAATCTGGCGGGTGCCGATGTGCGTCTGCTTGTTCCAACCACCTTTATGAATCTGAGTGGCAAAGCCGTGGCAGCGATGGCGACTTTTTATCGCATCAATCCGGATGAAATTCTGGTCGCCCACGATGAGCTGGATCTCCCACCGGGGATCGCGAAATTCAAACTCGGTGGCGGACACGGCGGCCATAATGGCCTGAAGGACATCATCAGCAAGCTCGGCAATAACCCCAACTTTCATCGTTTACGCGTGGGAATCGGTCATCCAGGTGATAAAAACAAGGTTGTCGGTTTTGTCCTCGGTAAACCGCCGGTTTCTGAACAAAAGCTTATCGACGAAGCAGTAGACGAAGCGGCGCGCTGCACCGAGATCTGGCTGCAGGACGGTTTGACCAAAGCCACCAATCGTTTGCACGCCTTTAAAGCGCAATAGTCCGCGCAACAGCCTTTTTTACCGCGCGTGACGCGGGTTACGTGTATAATAGGCAAAGTTATTTACTTTTCTTCAATCGGTTAATGCTAACGGGTTGAATATCAAGATATTAAGGTGATTTAAAGATGGGATTTAAATGCGGTATCGTCGGTCTGCCAAACGTGGGCAAATCCACCCTGTTTAACGCGCTCACTAAAGCGGGTATCGAAGCAGCTAACTTCCCGTTCTGTACCATTGAGCCGAACACCGGCGTGGTTCCTATGCCTGACCCGCGTCTGGACAAGCTCGCGGAAATCGTCAAACCACAGCGTATTCTGCCAACGACGATGGAATTCGTGGATATCGCCGGCCTGGTAAAAGGCGCCTCCAAAGGCGAAGGTCTGGGTAACCAGTTCCTGACCAATATCCGTGAAACCGAAGCGATTGGTCATGTTGTGCGTTGTTTCGAAAACGACAACATCATTCACGTGAACAATAAAGTCGATCCGGCTGACGACATTGACGTTATCAATACCGAGCTGGCCCTGTCGGATCTGGATACCTGCGAACGTGCGATTCACCGCGTGCAGAAGAAAGCCAAAGGCGGCGATAAAGACGCGAAAGCGGAACTGGCAGCACTGGAAAAATGCCTGCCACAGCTCGAAAACGCCGGTATGCTGCGTGCGCTGGATCTGACTGAAGAAGATAAAGCGGCGATCAAATACCTGAGCTTCCTGACGCTGAAACCCACCATGTACATCGCTAACGTCAACGAAGACGGTTTCGAAAATAACCCATACCTGGACAAAGTGCGTGAAATCGCCGCTGGCGAAGGCTCTGTGGTTGTAGCGGTGTGTGCTGCCGTTGAGTCTGACATCGCCGAGCTGGACGACGCCGATCGCGAAGAGTTCATGGCGGAACTGGGCCTGGAAGAGCCGGGTCTGAACCGTGTGATTCGCGCAGGTTACGAGCTGCTGAATCTGCAGACTTACTTTACCGCTGGCGTGAAAGAAGTGCGTGCATGGACCATCCCTGTTGGCGCCACGGCTCCTCAGGCGGCGGGTAAAATCCACACCGATTTCGAGAAAGGCTTTATCCGTGCGCAGACCATCTCGTATGAAGACTTCATCACCTACAAGGGTGAACAAGGTGCGAAAGAAGCCGGTAAGATGCGTGCTGAAGGCAAAGACTACATCGTCAAAGATGGCGACGTGATGAACTTCCTGTTCAACGTCTAAGTCTTTCGTCTCATGAGATTTCATTGAATCTCATCAACGCTGACAAATCCCAAAATCCACGCGGTTGCGTGGATTTTTTTATGGCTGCCTTTTCGGCTTAATGAAACCTGTCCCGACAGAGCGCTCACAAGAGATCCTCGCGGCAAAGGCAAACGACAACGTTCTCAACTAGACTTGAGAGCGGCTATTCGCCAGCGGTTTTCACATCAACCTGCATTTTTCCGCTTCGTCCTTTCACGCCACCCGAGAGGTTAAATCATGTCATTTGTCACCACGAAAGATAACGTCAACATCTTCTATAAAGACTGGGGTCCCAAAGAGGCACAGCCGGTGTTCTTCCACCACGGTTGGCCATTAAGTGCTGACGACTGGGATACGCAACTGCTGTTCTTCCTGTCAGAGGGTTTTCGCGTTATTGCCTCCGATCGTCGCGGACACGGTCGTTCCAGCCAGGTCAGTGAAGGCCACGATATGGACCATTACGCTGCCGACGTTTCGGCGGTGGTCGAACATCTGGATCTGAAAAATGTGGTTCATATCGGGCACTCCACCGGTGGAGGTCAGGTTGCCCGCTACGTCGCCAGGTACGGCCAGCCGCAGGGCCGGGTGGCGAAAGCCGTGTTAATCAGCGCCGTGCCCCCGCTGATGGTGCAGACCCCCGATAACCCCGGCGGTACACCCATTGACGTGTTCGATGGCTTCCGAAAAGCGCTGGCCGCCAACCGCGCGCAATTTTATCTCGACGTCGCATCAGGTCCGTTCTACGGATTTAATCGGGATGGCGCGGAGATCTCCCAGGGGACGATTCAGAACTGGTGGCGTCAGGGGATGACGGGCAGTGCGAAAGCGCACCTGGAGGGGATTAAAGCGTTCTCGGAAACGGACCAGACCGAGGATTTAAAAGCGATCACGGTACCCACGCTGATCCTGCAGGGCGATGATGACCAGGTCGTTCCGTACAAAAATGCCGCCCTGCTCCAGGAGAAGCTGATCGCCCACAGCACGCTCAAGGTCTATCCCGGCTATCCGCACGGGATGCATACCACGCATGCCGACCAAATCAACCGCGATCTTCTGGCGTTTATTCGCAGCTGATTGCCGCCATGTCTGCTGAATGATTCCTGCGGGTGGCTTGTGCCACCCTTTTTCGTCTGTTTTGATTCGTCACCCCCTTCTCACAGCACACATACAGACCACCCCTTTATCGCAAAAATGATGCATTTTTGTTGTTATTTCGTTAACTCCGGCGGTGTAGAATCGATCCGTTGACCCGCATAGTCAGGAGCTTATATGAATAACAAAAGACGTTCAGTTCCAGGAATCAGGCACTATGATGGTCCTGCCGGTGGATGGGGCGCGCTGAAAGCCACCGCCATTGCCGTGCGCACGCAAATGGATACCTTCGACGCGCCGGCCACGTTGCTACGGACCAATCAGCCCGACGGATTTGACT
Organism: Lelliottia sp. CFBP8978; assembly: GCF_034046055.2. Taxonomy (NCBI): domain Bacteria; kingdom Pseudomonadati; phylum Pseudomonadota; class Gammaproteobacteria; order Enterobacterales; family Enterobacteriaceae; genus Lelliottia; species Lelliottia sp. CFBP8978. The sequence goes on from NZ_CM188253.1 coordinate 2,485,477, forward strand.
GCCCAGGCTGCGCGTGGCCGGATAAAGAGCACAAATCAACCTTCCAGTTTTGTGAAAACGGCGCCAAAGCGGTGACATGGGAAGCCACCAGCAAGCGCGTTACCCCGGCTTTTTTTGCTGAAAATACCGTCACTTCGCTGCTGGCAAAAAGCGATTTTGAACTTGAAGGGTACGGCCGTCTTACCCATCCGCTGCAATATCACCCGCAAAGCGACACCTTCCGCCCGGTTGAATGGGAACAGGCTTTTGCCCGTATCGGCGAAATATTGCGGGGGCTTCCTGCCGATCAGGTTGAGTTTTACACCTCGGGTCGCGCCTCAAATGAAGCCGCGTATCTGTTTCAGCTCTTCGCCCGCGAGCTGGGTACCAACAATTTCCCGGATTGTTCCAATATGTGCCACGAAGCTACGAGCGTCGGCCTGCCCCGCTCAATCGGCATCGGCAAAGGGACTGTGTCGCTGGAGGATTTCGACAAGACAGAATTAGTCATTTCAATCGGCCATAATCCGGGAACCAACCATCCACGAATGATGGGGACGCTGCACGAGCTGGCGCGTCGTGGCGTTCCGGTGATCGTTTTCAATCCGCTGCGTGAACGCGCGCTGGAGCGTTTTGCCGATCCGCAGAGCGTCATTGAAATGGCGACCTACGGCTCGACCGATATTGCCTCGACCTATTTTCAGGTTAAGGCGGGAGGCGACGCCGCCGCGCTGAAAGGCATCGCCAAACATCTGCTTCAGTTCGAAAGCCTTCGCGGTGGCGTGCTGGATCATGACTTTATCGCCAGCCACACCCACGGATTTGAGGCTTTTGCTGCGGATATTGCCGCCACCGCCTGGGAAGCGATTGAAAGCGAATCGGGCCTGTCCCGTAACGATCTGGAAAAAGTGGCAGACGCCTACGCCAAATCCAACGCCACCATCATCACCTATGGAATGGGCATTACCCAGCACAACAAAGGCACGTCTAACGTGCGCCTGATTGCCGATCTGCTGTTGCTGCGCGGAAATATCGGCAAGCCCGGCGCCGGGATTTGTCCGCTGCGCGGGCACTCCAACGTTCAGGGAAACCGCACCGTCGGCATCACCGAGAAACCCACCGCCGCTTTCCTCTCCCGGCTGGAAGAGGTATTTGGCTTTACGCCGCCCGCTGAACACGGGCATGACGCGGTTCAGGCCACACAGGCGATGATCGACGGGCGGGCGAAAGCCCTGCTCTGTCTGGGCGGAAATTTTGCAGTGGCGATGCCCGATCATGAGCGCGTTTTCCCCGCCATGAGAACCCTGGATCTGAGCGTCCACGTCGGCACCAAGCTGAACCGCACGCACCTGCTGACCGCAAAAGAAACGTTTATATTCCCGTGCCTTGGCCGTACCGAGCTGGATATGCAGCTCACGGGCCGACAGTCCGTTACCGTCGAGGATTCGATGTCGATGGTGCATGCCTCTTCCGGAAAACTAAAGCCGGCCTCACCCGAGCTTCGCTCAGAGCCTGCGATTGTCGCGGGTCTGGCGAGCGCGACGCTCTCCCGCACCCGAGTCAACTGGAGAGATCTGGTGGCTGATTACGATCGTATTCGTGAGTTGATTGAAAAGACCCTGCCCGGTTTTGATCGCTATAACGAGCGCATACGTATTCCCGGCGGTTTTCGTATGCCGCTGCCGCCCACCGAGCGCATCTGGCCGACCCCGACGGGAAAAGCCATGTTCTCTGTATTCGAAGGAGTGGATGAGAATCGCAAAGGTACAGGCGAAAACATCCTGCGTCTGGTCACGTTGCGTAGCCACGATCAGTACAACACGACGATCTATGCGCTGGACGATCGCTATCGCGGGGTGTTTGGTCGCCGTGATGTGCTGTTTATGAACGAGGGCGATATGGCGCAGCTTGGCCTGGAACATGGCGATCGGGTCGATATCACCACCGCTTTAGAAGGAAGTGTTCAGCGTCTGGAAGACATCACCGTGGTGGCGTATAACATCGCCTCAGGCACGGTGGGCGCGTACTATCCAGAAGCTAACGTGCTGGTTCCGCTTGATTATCTGGATAAAGAGAGTGGAACGCCGTCCTATAAATCAGTGCCGATCCGCGTGACGTTGCGATCAAAAGAGATACGCGCGTTATAGCCATGATGCCGACGCCGCAGCAATCCGCCTGCGCGTCGCGCTCAGGCAATAGCAGGGGTCATCTTAATCATCAAAATGAGCAAGATTCTTCTATAGCGATTACCGCTGTTTATTTAGATTATCCTTCAGTGACCGATACACGAGACAAATTGATGTTGATGAAAATAAAGACCCTGCCGCGAGATGAGGCCAGCACGGAATTTCGCGCAGGCATTACCGCCTGTTTGCCGACCATCCCTGGATACTGGAGCATTGGTTTTGCCGCCGGTGCGATTGGCACGCTTTCCGGATTTTCCACTCTCCAGACCGCGCTCCTCGCCAGCGCCCTCTACGCCGGTTCAGCGCAGTTTCTGTTTTATTCGCTGTGGGCCACCGGAGCCGAGATCGCCTCTGTGGTATTGAGCGTGTTTCTGGTTAACCTGCGCTATTTGCTGATGAGTTCTGCGATGAGCCTGTTCTTTCGCGACTACAGCACGCTGCAAAAAATCGTTAGCGGATTGCTGCTCACCGACGAGACCTTTGGCGTTGCGGTCCAACAGGGAAGCCAGCAAAGCAAAGTTCCCTTCGCCTGGATGCTCGGTCTGAACCTGGCGGCATGGCTTAACTGGATCCTCGCCTGCGTGGTCGGCGCATGGCTGGCCTCCGCCCTTCCGCCTTCATTAATGGAAGGACTCAGTTTTAGCCTGGTGTCGATGTTTATCGGGCTGGTACTGATGATCTGGTTTGCCAGTCGGCGAAAGGTGCTGGAGACTTTCAGCATTGCCGCCGCCGTCTTGATCACCCTGTTAACCGCCAGCCACACCGACATGAGTGTGGTGGTGATCGCGGCAGCGTCAGTCTCGGCCACCCTCGCAACGATCGGGTTACGCCTCTTCAGCAAAGGAGAGAAATAGCATGGAAAGGAATATCTTGCTGGCGATTATCGCCTGCGCGGTGGTTACGGCGCTGATGCGTACCGTGCCGATCCTGTTGCTCTCGCGATTTCGACTGGCCCCCATCGCCCAGCAATGGCTGAGTTTTATCCCTTCCGCCATTATGGCGGCGATTGTGACGGCAGAACTGGCTGGCAAACCGGCGCTGACGGCCTCGGGGATCAGCATCTCGCTACTGGCCGCCGCCGTCGCCACGCTGGCGGGGATCCTCTCGCGCAGCCTGTTTGCGACGGTGATCGCGGGGATGGTGGCGTTTTCCGGGCTGGGGTATTGGCTGGCGTAATTCCAGTTTTTTGCCGGTCAGAGCCGCGTGACGCCGGCCTCAGCGGCCTCTTTGCGCCAGTCCAGTAACAAACTATAGGGCTCGCGCGACACTGCGCTAAATCCGCCAATAAATGCGGCCTCGCACAGCGAACGATATTCCGGGGCATTCACCAGCGCATCCAGCGCTGCTCTGATCGCTGTGAGGGTCTGCGCCGACGTGCGGCCTGCGGTGATGAGCGGTAATCCGGGCGTCAGCGGAGTGTGTTCGATGACGGTCAGCCCATCCAGCAACGTCGGTTCATGGCGCTGAAGTAATGCCCAGGTCACACAGTCGATAGCCGCGATATCTGCCGCTCCCCGCGCCAGATCAATTACCGACTGGCGGTGGCTGCCGCTCAATACCACCTGCGAGAAAAATCGCCCTTCCCGGGACAACGGAGCCACCCTTTTCAGCAGCACGTTGTAGCCCGACTGCGACTCCTCTGCGTTACACACCACCCGTTTGCCGCGAAAATCGGCGAGCGTTTGGGTGTTGTCTTGCGCCCGTGCGACCAGAAAACTGCGGTAGTTAATCCCTTCGCAGCCAGGCGCAGTGTAATGAAAACATCCCACGGTCTGCACCTCTGCAAGCTGCGTCACCAGCGGAAAACCGCAGGTCTGGCTCAGCAACAGATCGGGGTGACGCCAGTGGGAAAGCAGGTCCCCTTCTGGCACGCTCGGCTTGAGATCGTCCGCCGGTACGCCGTGTGCAATCAGCAGGTGCTGTACGGCCCGCCACAGCGCCAGCGTCTCGGCGCGGTTAATGGCATACATAGGAAATGCAAGTCGGTCACTCATTGGCATCACTTTTTTTCACGCCGGGATGCACGGTCACCTCCACGGCTTTCGCCCAAAACTGGCGCAACCATTCGCCATAACCCCGCACCACAAATTGCTGATTGCGCTGCTGATAGTGCGCTTTGTCACGCAGATAGATCGCCCGCAGGCCATACCAGGGCACGCCGGGAAGATCGTGATGCACAGAATGATAGTTGAGATTCAGAAAGAGCACGCGCCAGGGCAGCGCAGCTTCGTTAATCACCGAACGGGCCAGCGGGTCGTCCGCAGCGCGGTGCTCAAGAAAAGAGCGCACTTTGGTGAGGGCCAGTGCAGGATAGCTCACCGCCAGCACAAACCAGAGCGCGGAGAATCCGATCGTCTCAATCCAGGCCAGCAGTAGCGCCAGCAATACGCCGTGAACCAGCCACATCGCCATCGCTTTCATCTTGAGCTGGCGAAACGCCGCGACCGCCTCCCCCAGCGTCTGCACAATGTCCAGCAGCGGAGCCAGAGCCAGGCGCCCGACAAAAGTATTCCGCGCATGAATTATTTTTCGCCGCCACGGCGAGAATTTTGCCCAGCTTACGTCAGTGAAATAGTACGACTCCGGATCGTCCTGCGGCACTGTCAGACTATCGTGACGATGGTGAGCCAGATGGGAATCGCGGTAGAGACCGTACGGATACCAGACCGCCAGCGGCAGAATGCCAAAAAGCTGATTAAGCCACGGCAGACGAGTGGGATGACCATGGATCAATTCATGCTGTAGGGACATATACCAGGCGGTAAACCAGATAAGCATCAGCGTGGCGGGAAAACGCCCCACGACGGGCCAGAACCAGAGTGTGCCGAACCAGCCACCGTAGACCACAACCATCAGCATCCACGTCGGCCATTCACTTTGCCACAGCCAGCTTTTGCGAAGACGGCAGAGCCGGTCGCGTTGTTCCGCATGCAAATAGTGGGACGAACTTTTACCCATTTGATCCAACGCTATTTCCACATGATTACGCTATCTCACGAAGATGTGAGATAGTGTCGGAAATCACAAAGAATTTAAATGGCTATGCTTTGCCAGAAACGCCGGGTAGCCAGGGCAATCGTTCGTCACCCGGGCCCCCGTTCCAGAAATTTCAGGACCGATTATGCTGGGTTTTGCTGCGCTTTTACGCCAATCAGGACAATCACCATTGCCGAAACCAGCAATAATCCGCTACCGGCAAATACGCCGCTGGCACCGTTGAGATCAAACACCGCGCCACCGCCAGCCGCTCCCGCGCCGATCGCAAACTGGATCGATGCCACCAGTAGCCCGCCCGCGCTTTCGGCTTCGTCCGGTACGGTTGTCGCAAGCCAGGTCGACCAGCCGACGGGCACCAGCCCGAAAGCAAAGCCCCAGAGCGCCACCAGCAGCCCGTCCAGCATCGCCAGATGACCAAACAACACCATCGTCAGAGCCAGAACGCCCATCACAAAGGGCACGAACGCCAGGGTCAGGCGCAGATTGCGCGCCAGCAGGTGTCCGGCAATCGAGGTGCCGACAAAATTGGCCAACCCGAAGCCCAGTAATATCAGCGAAATCGTTTCCACGCTGGCCTGACCGACCGTTTCGAGGAACGGACGCAGGTAGGTAAAGAAGGCGAAATGCCCGCTAAAGATCAGCACCGTTGCCAGCAATCCTCCGACCATTCCCGGACGACGCAGCACGCGCAGTAAGGTCCCCAGACCGCCGCTGCTTTCCGGCTTCATCGACGGCAATACCCACAGCTGCCAGAGCAGGGCCAGCACACTTGGCAGAATGCAGAGAATAAAGACGTTACGCCAGCCAATCAGACTGCCCAGATAGCTGCCAAGCGGCGCGGCCACCACGGTCGCGACAGAGACGCTGGAGAAAATCACCGCCAGCGCTTGCGGCACTTTATCCGCCGGCACCAGGCGCATGGCTGTCGCGGTCGACATTGCCCAGAATCCGCCAATTGCAATTCCCAGCAGCAAGCGTCCCATCAGCAGCACATGCAGCGTGGGGGCAAATGCCACCAGCAGGCTGGAGATAATTTGCAACAATGAGAAAAACATCAGCACCCAACGACGGTCGATACTTTTGGTGGCGGGGGTGATGAGCAAGCCCGTCACCAGCGCGACCAGCGCCGTCGCCGTCACCGCCTGTCCGGCCATCCCTTCACTGACGCCCAGGCTTGCCGCCATAGGGGTTAATAAACTGGCCGGTAAAAATTCCGCCGTAATCAGGCCAAACACGCCCAGTCCCAGTGAATAGACGGCTCGCCAGGCGGGTTTTGCCGGCGCGATGGCCTCGCTCGCCGCGATACATGAATTCATCTGTTGCTCTCCCGTTAGAAAAATGTGACAACCGTCGCAAAGCATAGAGTGTTCCCCGTGGACGATCTATGACATATAATCTCCACTTATTGATAATTCGTCCGGAGTTGCTGCGATGACTGTACAGTCGCCCGATTTAATCAGTGAGCTTTTGCGTGGCATGCGTCTGTCAGGCGTCAAATATCGCCGGATCGAAACCCGCGCACCGTTTGGCCTGGCATTCCATCAGGCCGCGGGCAAAGCACAGTTTCACTTCATCAGCCGCGGCCCGGCGGTGCTGAGGATGGAGAGTGGCGCGACCTTTCACCTGAGCGTGGGGGATGCGCTGTTTATCCCCAACGGCAACGCGCACGTGCTTATGTCCGATGAACAGGCGCCCGTCACTCCGGTATCGGAGTTTCCCAGCGAGCCGATTTGCAACTCGGTGTGTGCTATCACCTGCAAACCCTGTCCGGAGAACGAAAGTACGGTGATATTTAGCGGATGTATGGATTTTGAGCTGGGGGGAATGCAGCCGCTGATCAAAGCGATGCCGGAGGTGATGATGGTGAGCCGCCTGATGTCAACCTGGCCTGAGATCCACCCGCTGCTGGCGGCGATGGAGCGCGAATCAATGACTCGTCAGGTGGGGTTTGCCGGGATACTGGCGCGTCTGGCCGATGTGGTCGCGGCGCTTATCGTACGCGGATGGGTGGAAGCGGGCTGCGGTAAAGCGACGGGCTGGGTGCAGGTGCTGCGCGATCCGCGCCTGAGTCGCGCCATTTACGCCATGCATCAGCAGCCGGGAGTGAACTGGAGCGTCGCGGAGCTGGCAAAAGAGGCGGGAACCTCCCGTTCCGTGTTTGCCGAGCGCTTTTTATCAGCCACTGGCACCACACCGGCGAAATATCTGAGCGAGCTGCGCATGCGTCTCGCCATTCAGTATATTCGTCATGAGCATCAGGCGATTGAAACGGTGGCGCTGCGCCTTGGCTATGGCTCGCTGGCGGCGTTCAGTCGGGCGTTTAAGCGCATTGTAGGTCAGGCACCGGGGACACTACGGGAAACCGGCCAGACTCCAGAAGAAGTCTGACCGGGGCGATCGTCAGAAGTAATATTTAAAGCGCACGCGACCACCGTAGCGATCGTCGTTGTTGGCATCGCCCGCTTTTGGATGCGCCTCCACCCAGGAGGCGTACGCCCCGAGGTAGATATTGAAATTCTTCATTTTCATCACGTTCGGAATCAGATAAGACGCGTGAATAGTATGAAGATCGTATTTACCCGGATCGGTAATCCAGCAGTCATCATCGCAATCGGCATCAAGGTTAGTGGAGTTAAATTTATCCACCTGATTATGAGCATAGATGTAGCCCAGTTCAAAATTATGCCATAAGGCATTCGTCCCGGCGGTAAAGTCCGTTTCATCGGTGGCATCCATATAAGCGGTATTCACATTCACCACCACGCCATCGTCAGGGTCGGTTTGTTGTCCGTTCCAGGTCATGGTCCAGCCATAGCCCGTGCGGTCCGACTCATCGATCCATTTACCGTTAGCGTCACGATAGCCGTACGCATTGTTAACCAGGTTACTCTCCATCGCGACTGCCGTGCTGAAACGCCCGTTCTGCCAGGAGATGACCGGTCGGACGTAAGCCACATTTTTTTCATTATCCAGTTCAGCGCCGTGGTACTGCTTGTCGACATACAGCGTGCTGCCGTCCTCCAGCAGGGTATTCAGTTCGAAATACCAGTTATCAAGGGTTTTACTCATCAGGAAGTTACCGCCGCTGTTACTACGGCCACGCCCCTCTTTCATCATGTAGATATAGCCATAGCCATCGCTGTAGAGATCGTTGGCGGTATTCCCGGAATACTCGATGAATGTATCCTGATTGAGCGGGAACATATCGTAGGCTTCAAAACGGCCCACTTTAACCTTCCAGTTGTTTTCGTTGCCGAAGAAGAAGATGGCATCATCAAGATTCATTTTACCGCCGAGATCCGCCAGCGGTTGTACGGAGAATCCGGCAAAATTACCGTCATCCATTCGACGATAGCCGTCAAAGCCTAATAAAATACGGCCATTAATATCCCATCGTTCATTATTTCCCGCTGCCCAGTCCTTATTCGCACTTGTTTTAACAGACGTTAATGCACCCGATTTACTGGCCGCGTCCATATTAAATTCCACATCGCCATAAAACTTAATATCGCCGTAGCCCGAGAGCGTCAATTTGGGTTCTGCGGTTTTGGTGACGGGTTCAGCGGATTGAACGGAAACGGTCGGCTGGCTTTTTGCGATCTCATTCTGATGCAGTTGCAGGCTTTGTATTTGTGCCTCGGCTTTCGCCGCGCGGCTTTCCGACTGTTCCAGTCGTGCTTCCAGCTGCGCCAGTTTCTCCTCCAGGCTCAGCGAATTTTGTGCGGCATAAAGACTGCCCGAGCAAAGGGCACTGATAACCAGAGCACTAGCTTTAATTCTCATAGATTCCTCCCTGTAAATGATGAATATTCTGACGGTCCAGCACGGGTATTTCGCCCAAACATAGTGACAGGTTCCATTATGTTTTTTCACCATTTAATTATGTTTTTTTATTTATGTGACCGTGAGCGGGAATATTATTCAATAATGCAAAAATGACGCATCAGCGATCACAAATATAATGACAACAACCTGTATTAACAAATGAAATATATAACACCGAGGTTTATTAATCATATAAAAACATACAAATAATAAATATATTAACGCGTAGTATTCCCTTTTTGCGTGGTGGTAAAGAGTCTGGTTATGCAAAAAATGAGATATTCGACACACGAAGCCGACGATATTCGTCTAAGGTTTTCAGGTGATTGACGACAGCGGTCACGCTGTTCGCGATAAAAGGAGAAGAATCCATGACAAATGAAATGCGCCGTCCTGCCACTTTACCGCTTGCGCTTCGCATTGCCCTGGGGGGCGCACTGCTGGGCGCAGCCGCCCTCAGCTACGCCGACGACGCACCTGCCGTGCAAAAGCAGTCGCCGGATATTCTGCTCGGCCCGCTTTTTAGCGATGTGCAAAGCGCCAAATTATTCCCGGATCAAAAAACCTTCGCTGACGCGGTGCCCAAAAGCGATCCGCTGATGATCCTGGCCGATTACCGGATGCAACATCGTCAGTCTGGTTTTGACCTGCGCCATTTTGTCGAGATGAACTTCACCCTGCCGGGCGAAGGCGAAAAATATGTGCCGCCCGCCGGGCAAAGCTTGCGGGAACATATCGACGGTTTGTGGCCCGTATTGACACGCACTACCGACACGGCCGCAAAATGGGACTCTCTGCTGCCGCTGCCTGAGCCTTACGTCGTGCCGGGCGGTCGTTTCCGCGAAGTCTATTACTGGGATAGCTACTTCACGATGCTGGGGCTGGCGGAGAGCGGTCACTGGGACAAGATCAGCGATATGGTCGCGAACTTTGGCTATGAGATTGACACCTGGGGCCATATTCCCAACGGCAACCGCAGCTACTATTTAAGCCGCTCGCAGCCGCCTTTCTTCGCCTTAATGGTTGAGTTATTGGCCACCCATGACAGCGATGCGCTGCAAAAATACCGCCCGCAGATGGAAAAAGAGTACGCCTACTGGATGGAGGGCGTCGAGGCACTCCAGCCGGGCCAGGCGAATAAACGTGTGGTCAAACTGGATGACGGGTCGATCCTGAATCGCTACTGGGACGATCGCGATACGCCGCGCCCGGAATCCTGGCTCGATGACGTCACGACCGCTAAAAACAACCCGAATCGCCCGGCGACCGAGATTTACCGCGATCTGCGTTCAGCGGCCGCCTCCGGCTGGGACTTTAGCTCCCGCTGGATGGACGATCCGCAAAAACTGGGCACAATCCGCACCACCAGCATTGTTCCCGTCGATTTGAACGCGCTGATGTTCAAAATGGAAAAACTGCTGGCCAAAGCAAGCCAGGCAGCTGGCGATGCCGCCAGCGCAAACAGATATGAAACGCTGGCGACGTCGCGGCAGAAGGCGATGGAAAGTCACCTGTGGAATGAACAAGAGGGCTGGTACGCCGATTACGATCTGAAGAGCAAAAAAGTGCGTAATCAGCTTACCGCCGCTGCGCTCTTCCCGCTGTACGTCAGTGCCGCCTCGCAAGAACGTGCGGCTAAAGTGGCTAACGCCACCGCCACGCGCCTGTTAAAACCGGGTGGGATCACCACCACCACCATCAACAGCGGCCAGCAGTGGGATGCGCCAAACGGATGGGCGCCGTTGCAATGGGTAGCGGCAGAAGGCCTGCAAAACTACGGTCACAAAAAAGTGGCCATGGACGTCACCTGGCGCTTCCTGACCAACGTTCAGCATACCTACGATCGTGAACAGAAACTGGTGGAGAAGTATGATGTGTCAACGACCGGAACCGGCGGTGGCGGCGGCGAATATCCGTTGCAGGATGGATTCGGCTGGACCAACGGCGTGACGCTGAAGATGCTGGATTGGGTCTGCCCGAAAGAGAAACCGTGCGACAGTTTGCCATCCGCACAGCCAGCGGCAAACGATGAGCCTGCGCCGCAGCAGAGTGCAGCGCAGTAAAGTTGATACGGACTTTTCTCCCTCTCTCCAGTGGGGAGAGGAAGAAGTACGGATCAGAAGCTGTAACTTGCCCCAACCTGAACCGTGCGGTCGCGACCAATCCAACAGTTTGTCGCGTCGTAGCAGGTAAAGGTCTCTTTGTTGGTGATGTTCTGCGCGCTGGCTTTAAGCGTCAGTCCTGCCAGCGATGGCAGAATTTCACCCATCTGATAAGACGCCGCCAGATCGTACTGGGTTGTCCCCCCCAGTTTTCCCTGATCGTTGCCCGGCGCGATTTCCATCGGCCCGGTATAGCGGGCGCCGGCGCCCAGGTTCAGCCCCTTCAGCGGTGTGCTATCAAAGGTGTAATCGCCCCACAGATTAAACGCATTCTCCGGAACCTGCGTCGGACGTTTGCCCTGATACTTGTCATCTTCGGTGTTGATGGCGTGGGTATACGCATAGTTGGCAATCAACGTCACGTTATCCGTCGGACGGCTGATGACCGACAGTTCGGCCCCTTTAGATTCCACTTCCCCTGTCTGACGATAGTTGAGGAAACCGGGGTCGGTGGTCACGACATTCTTCTGGCGAATGTTAAACACCGACGCGGTAAAGGTCGTGGCGTACTCTTCCAGCAGATATTTCACCCCGCCCTCAACCTGTTTGCTGGTGGTGGGTTTAACGTCTTTTGCCGTCAGAGTGCCCTGCGGTGACACTGGCGCAAAACCTTCTGAATAGCTGATAAACGGCGAAATGCCGTTTTCAAACGCATAAAGCGCGCCGAGGCGTTTCGTAACGCGATCCTGCGATACCCACGCCTTTTCACCGTTTTGCAGGTAATCGGTGGTGACTGAGCGGTAGTCGTCATAACGCAGGCTGCCGAGCAAATTCAGCCCGCCGAATTCGATCTGATCCTGTAAGTAGTATCCATTTTGCTGATAGCTCAGGCGGTTTTTCTGCGCGGTGTAAAGCCCAAGATCGCCCTCGTTGACCTGTGAATAATCCGGGTGGCGCATATCAATACCCGGCGTATTCGCCGCGTAGCGATAGTGGAAGTGGGAATTCAGTTTCTGGTAGTCGAAGCCTGCCAGCAGGTGGTGCTTCCAGTCGCCCAGCGTGACCGTTTTGGTGACCTGGTTATCAATATTAACGCTTTTCAGATCTTCATCGGTGGTGTAGGCAAAGCGGTTAAGTTGCCCGACTTCAGCGCCCGGACCGGTGGAGTAGATGCTGCGCTGATGGGTGTCCACATCGAAATAGCGCGCTTTCTGATTAAAGCCCCAGCCATTATCGAATTCATGTTCAAAGCTGTAGCCCAGCATCCACTGACGCTGTTTAAACCCGCTCCACTCATCCCCCGCATAGTCACGGCGATCGGCGTATTTTGAGCGCAGCCAGGAGAGCGGAAGCGGATTAGATGGGGTCAGGCTTGGGCTGTTTTGCGCCAGTGCGTCGATTGTCAGGCGCGTTTGGCTGTCTGGCTGCCAGGTCACAGAGGGCGCAACCAGGTAATTCTCGGTGCGTGTGGTGTGCGGTTGATCGTCGCCTTCCACCGCTTTACCGAGTAAACGATAGTTCCAGTCGCTGTCCGCAATTTGTCCGGTGGAATCGAGATAGCCTTCTTTCAGATTGCGCGTCCCGGTGTTGAAACCCACTTCGGTGTGCGGCGTTTTTTGCGGTTTTTTACCCTGAATATTCACCAGTCCGCCAGGAGAACCGCCGCCATAGAGCACCGACGCGGGCCCTTTGAGAATATCCACGCTGTCAATCAGCAGGGGATCGATGCGCGCTTTGGTGTTCCCGGTGACGTTATAGGGCAGCTGAAGTCCGTTGTAATACTCTTGCTCAACGGTGAAACCGCGAATTTTATATTCGCTCATATACGAGGTGTTGCCGCGCACTTCGGTCGAGACGCCCGGGGCGTAGCGCAGGATTTCATTGACCGAGTTAGCATGGCGCAGTTCGATATCAGTCGCGGAAATCGTATTGATGACCTGTGGGGTTTTACTCTCCGCAACGGCGGATTTGGTCGCGCTGTTTGTCCACATCGGGAGCGCACTGCCCTGTTCCGAATCGGTGACCACGATGGTGGACTCTTGCGCCAGCGCCGAGCCGTTTAATGCCAGTGTAACCGCGCCTGCTAACGCACAAATCGCAAACTTTGAGGTGTTCATATTGTCGTCTTATTATGAGCTGATACCAAGAACGACAATTATTATCATTTCGATTTACAAAGCAATATCACTATCAAAAAAAACGGCCCTCAGAGAGAGCCGTTTCTGTGTGTTTATGCGCGCCTGAGTAATCTGAATACCGCAAGCACAACAATTGCGCCCACCACAGCGACCAGGAAACTGTGCAGGTTAAAGCCACTAATACTGCCTCCGACGCCAAACATCGTCGCCAGCCAGCCTCCGACAACTGCCCCAATAACCCCAAGGACACAGGTCAGAATGAAGCCGCCACCATCCCGTCCAGGCATGATGAATTTTGCAATGACGCCGGCAATCAGACCAAAAACAATCCAGGCGATGATACCCATAGCGATGCCCTCTTGCAGATTAAACGCATGCGCCGAAAAATCCTCCCGCGCAAGTGATCTAAGTATAGGACAAGGCGCTAAAACTGTTTTTTCTCACCGACTTAATTACCTCTCATTTTTAAAAAAAACTCACCGGTTTGTATTAAGTTCCGCCCGCCTTTGCCGATACTGCAATGACGATCTATCAGATATTCGAGGAGCCATTCGGCGTGAGTCATTACAGTGAGCAGTTCCTGAAGCAAAATCCGCTGGCTGTATTAGGGGTATTACGCGACCTGCACAAGGGTGAAGTGCCTGTGCGCATCAGTTGGTCTACGAATCAGTTTATCAGCAAGATCCTTGAAGCCACGCCGGAGCGTCTGGTGATCGACCTGGGCAGTCAGGAGTATGAAAATCGGGCGATACTGCGCGCAGAAAACATCTCCGTGCTGGCGGAAACCCGGGGGGCAAAAGTCGAATTTGTCCTGCCTCGCGTGGAACAGGGTAATTATCTCAGTTTGCCAGCGTTTATTACCACGTTGCCGGACAGCCTGTGGTTTGTACAGCGTCGCGAATATTTCCGTATCAACGCCCCGCTTCACCCGCCCTATTTCTGTAAGGCCAAAATGCCGGATAAAAAAGAGATCCGCTTCCGCCTGTTCGATCTCTCGTTAGGGGGAATGGGCGCGCTGATGGATACGCCAAGGCCGGAAGGACTGGTTGAAGGGATGCGTTTTTCACAGATTGAGCTGGATATGGGCGGCTGGGGGCGGTTTTACTTTGACGCGCAGCTGATTGCCATTAGCGAACGCAAAGTCGTGGACAGCAAAAACGAAACCATTACCACACCGCGACTGAGCTTCCGCTTTCTGAATGTCGGACCGGGTCCGGAGCGTGAGCTTCAGCGCATTATTTTCTCGCTGGAACGAGAAGCGCGCGAACGCGCGAATAAAGTTCTCTGAGCGACGCCGGACAGCCAGGCGCTGTCCGGCAACGGCATTACATGGCGTCCATGGCTTTCTGGACTTTCCAGATATAGCGAGGCGCCTGTGGTGCCGGATGATTCTTCACGACGTGATCGAAGAACTCGTCTTTGTCCATCCCGTTAATCTCCTCAATGGCCTCTTTACGATCCGATGAGAAGGTGCGCAACAGCGCGCCAGCCCCGTTCACATAAGAGACCACCAGCGCATATTGCATCACTTCCGGATCCTCGATGCCTTTCAGGATGCCATGCTCCAGAATACTCAAATACGCGGTGCCCATTGAGATATTCCGTTCCGGGTTTTTCAGTTCGCTGGTGGACGGTTGCCCGCTCCAGCCCATATAACGATAGACTTCCCGCCCTGCCGTAGAGGCTTTAAGCTGCATTAAGCCGACCGCATTCGATTTACTCACCAGCGAAGGATTCCCCCCGGATTCTACCGCAATTATCGCCGTGACCAGCCGCGGGCTGACGCCCCATGCCTTTCCGGCTTTTTCGCTGATCGGCATCCACTGCATCGCACGTTTCACAGGAACTTCCGGATTCCACGGCGGATTTTGGTAGTCCTGTTTTGAACTACAGCCAGCCAGCAACACCATCAAAAAGGCAAACCATCTCAATTTCACGTCATCTATCCTTATAGCCGATCATCGCGGTTACGCATCCGCCCCTTGAAGCAGACAGCATACAGGCGGCATGATATAGGCATTTAGTTTCTCATTCAGCAAGGAATTGCCATGTCTCAGTTTCATCTGATCGCCCCTTCCGGCTACTGCATCAACCAGGACGCCGCCTGGCGCGGTGTTGAGCGTTTAGAGGCGTCCGGCCATCGGGTGGCGAATCAGACGATCATCCCCCGCCGTCTGCAGCGTTTTGCTGGTACCGAGCAGCAAAGAGTGGCTGATATCAACGATCTGGTCACCCTGGCGGGCAAAAACCAGATTATTCTGGCAGTGCGCGGCGGCTACGGCGCGAGTCGTTTACTGGAAACCATCGACTGGGCGAGACTGGCAAAACGCCAGCAGCGCGATCCACTGCTGATTTGCGGGCATAGCGATTTTACGGCGATTCAACTCGGGCTGCTGGCGTTGCACAACGTCATTACCTTTAGCGGCCCGATGCTGGCGGGTAATTTCGGCGCACCTACGCTGGATGATTTTACCCAGACGCATTTCTGGCGCGCGTTGCAAAACGACTCCTTCAGCATTGAGTGGCAGGGCGACGGTCCGCAATGCGACTGCGAGGGCCAGCTGTGGGGGGGCAATCTGGCGATGCTGGTGTCGCTTATCGGCACGCCATGGTTACCCAATATTGAGAACGGCATTCTGGTGCTGGAGGATATCAACGAGCATCCGTTCCGCGTCGAGCGGATGTTACTGCAACTGCTCCACGCCGGCGTTCTCTCGCGCCAGCGGGCGATTGTGCTGGGCAGTTTTAGTGGCGCGACGCCGAACGATTACGATGCCGGGTACACGCTGGAAACGATGATCGATTACCTGCGCTCACGCGTGACTGTTCCGGTGATCGGCGGCCTGTCATTTGGTCATGAACAGCAAACTGTCACCCTTCCGCTCGGGGCGCAGGCGACGCTGACCCACAAAACGGGCGAGAGCCGGTTAACAATCAGCGGCCATCCGGTCATAAAGGCATAAAAAACCAATCAAACCACCTCAATTAAACGCTGTTTCTGTCGTTAATATGGTAGGGTTTTATTATCAGTAACAACATTGAGGTGGGAGTAAGACAACATTGGATGCCGCAGCGATAATCAGTCTTTTCATTCTGGGTTCGGTATTAGTAACCTGTAGTATTTTATTAAGTTCATTTTCCTCGCGTCTCGGCATACCCATCCTTGTTATCTTTCTGGCCATTGGCATGCTCGCGGGCATTGATGGCATCGGCGGTATCCCTTTCGATAATTACCCCTTCGCCTACATGGTGAGTAACCTCGCGCTGGCGGTCATTTTGCTTGATGGCGGAATGCGCACGCAGGCCAGCTCCTTCCGGGTGGCATTGGGTCCGGCGCTGTCACTGGCGACGGTTGGCGTGCTGATCACCTCCGGGCTGACCGGCATGATGGCCGCCTGGCTGTTTCACCTGAATATTATGGAAGGGTTGCTCATCGGGGCGATTGTCGGTTCAACCGACGCAGCCGCGGTGTTCTCTCTGCTTGGCGGTAAAGGGCTGAACGAGCGTGTCGGCTCGACGCTGGAAATCGAATCCGGCAGCAACGATCCGATGGCGGTATTTCTCACCATTACGCTGATTGAGATGATTCAGCAGCACGAAACCGGCTTAAGCTGGATGTTTGCCTGGCATATTCTGCAGCAGTTTGGCCTGGGGATCCTGATCGGCTTGTCAGGAGGCTATCTCCTGCAGCAGATGATCAACCGTATCTCACTGCCGGCGGGTCTCTACCCGTTGCTGGCGCTGAGCGGCGGTATTCTGATCTTCGCCCTCACCACCGCAATGGACGGCAGCGGCATATTAGCCGTCTACCTGTGCGGCTTCCTGCTGGGTAATCGTCCTATTCGTAACCGTCATGCTATTTTGCAGAACTTTGACGGGCTGGCCTGGCTGGCGCAAATCGGCATGTTCCTGGTGCTGGGCCTGCTGGTCACCCCATCCGATCTGCTGCCTATTGCCGTTCCGGCGCTGATCCTGTCGGCGTGGATGATTTTCTTTGCCCGTCCGTTGTCCGTTTTTGCCGGTCTGCTGCCGTTTCGCGGGTTTAATCTTCGCGAGCGCATCTTTATCAGTTGGGTGGGACTCCGCGGCGCGGTGCCAATCATTCTTGCCGTCTTCCCGATGATGGCGGGACTGGATAACGCACGGCTGTTCTTTAACGTGGCGTTTTTCGTGGTGCTGGTGTCGCTCCTGTTCCAGGGCACGTCGCTCGGATGGGCTGCGAAAAAGGCCAAAGTCGTCGTTCCGCCGGTCGGATTACCCGTGTCGCGCGTCGGGCTGGATATTCATCCGGAAAACCCGTGGGAGCAGTTCGTCTACCAGCTGAGCGCCGATAAATGGTGCGTAGGTGCGTCGCTGCGCGACCTGCATATGCCAACGGAAACGCGGATTGCAGCGCTATTCCGCGATAACGCCCTGCTTCATCCGACGGGCAGTACGCGCCTGCGCGAAGGCGATATCCTGTGCGTGATTGGCCGCGAAACCGATTTACCCGCGCTGGGTAAGCTGTTCAGCCAGTCGCCGCCGGTCGCGCTGGATCAACGCTTCTTTGGTGATTTTATTCTGGAAGCCAGTGCTAAGTTTGCCGATGTAGCGCTCATTTATGGTCTTGATGAGGGTCTGGAGTATCGCGACAAGCAGCAAACCCTGGGTGAGATCATCCAGCAGCTCCTGGGCGCCGCCCCGGTAGTCGGTGACCAGGTGGAGTTTGCAGGCATGATCTGGACCGTTGCCGAGAAAGAAGATAACGCCGTGCGTAAAGTTGGCGTACGCCCGATGGAAGACGAATCAGAGTAACGTTTACTGTGCGCGGCCCCCTCTCCCTGGGAGAGGGGATCCAGCAAGCGAAAAATATTTTAGACCCTGTCAGGTCAGCCAAAGCAGAAGGCAAGGGCTTCCCACTGGACTGGCCGGTGGCGGCACAATATCTTAAAAATGAACCTGTTTTGAGCGGCGACCGACGCAGAAATGAAATAAGGGTGAGGAGTCTAAGGAGATGATGAGATGTTTTTCGCTGTGCATCTTTGGCGTGGTGCTGTCCGTTTTAGCGATAAACAGTCATGCTGAATTATATTCAGCGACCATTATCAAAAACAATGATGTGGATGCATGCACCGACAAAAACGGTGATATTAACAGTGAGTGTCTGGGTTCATTAAGTAAACGAACAGAAAAAGAGTTAAATGACGAATACCAGAATAAATTAAAAGAGATTTCAAATAACGATGACAACCAATGGTGGATGGGCGATAAAGAGCGACGCGAAGAGATGAAGAAATCATTTATTCTTAGTCAATCATTGTGGCTCAAGTATCGCCAGGCCTATTGCCAGGCTGCCAGCGCAGGGGCTGAAGGTGTTGATGGCTACGGCTCAATAGCTTTAAGCTGCCAGGTCAATATGGCAATCAGGCGTATAGAAGAAATCAGGATGGTACATCCCGATCTTTCAGAGGGCTGAAGGTTACTCACTCTTTCTTTCCCCTGGCCGTTATCCATTAATACGGCTGGACTGCAGGACCCGCAGAGAGCACACGCTAAAAAGGCAACCTGACGGTTGCCTTTTGCTTATGGTCCGTTACACCGTCACAACGGGGACTCTTGGCGCGAGTGCGGTCAATAGTTCATACCCCACCGTTCCTGCCGCGGAGGCTACATCGTCCACTTTCACCTCATTACCCCACAGTTCGACCGGCGAGCCGATACCGGCCTGCGGGCAAGGGGTTAAATCCACCGCCATCATATCCATTGAAATCGTGCCAACGGTGCCGGTACGCACGCCATCGACCCACACGGGCGTGCCGGTTGGCGCGAGACGTGGATAGCCGTCAGCATATCCGCCCGCCACAATGCCAATGCGCTGTTCACCGGTCGAACGATAGCGGCTGCCATAGCCCACCGTGTCGCCAGCTTTTAGCGTTTGAATACCGATAATTTCACTGCGCAGCGTCATAACGGGTTTCAGCCCGCTGTTGGCAATGTCCTGCCACTGACCGGACGGCGACGCGCCATAGAGGATGATTCCCGGGCGCACCCAGTCGTAATGGGCCTCTGGATGCCAGAGCGTCGCCGCGGAGTTCGACAGCGAGCGAGGGCATTCCAGCCCCTCCGCGGCTTGTTCGATACGCACCATAGCATCCGCGATCCCTTCCGGCTTCTCGGCGTCAGCGAAGTGGGCCATCAGGGTCATTTCACTGACGTTTTTCAGGGCGCGAAGTTGCTGCCAGACCGTATGGACGCGGTCAGGCTGGAAGCCAAGGCGATTCATACCGCTGTTGACTTTGAGATAGATATCCAGCGGCGCCTGCAGTTTTGCATTTTGTAGCGCTTTTATCTGCCAGTTGCTGTGAATGCTGGTCGTGAGGCGATATTTGTCCAGCAGCGGGAGTTCATCGGCGTGGAAGAACCCTTCCAGCAGCAGAATCGGCCCTTTCCAGCCGCGCTCGCGCAGCAGAATCGCTTCTTCCAGATTAAGCAAGGCAAAACCGTCTGTGGCGTTCAGCGCACTCCAGATGGACTCAATTCCGTGGCCGTAGCCGTTGGCTTTCACCACCGACCATACGCGAGAGCCTGGCGCAGCACGGCGGACAATTTGCAGGTTATTTTTCAGGGCCTGCAAATCCAGCTGAGCCAGAATAGGACGTGACATGACGACTCCTTGTTAATTATGCGCGCCATGCAGATGCTGCGGGCGAGAAGGCGAAAAACCAGATTGATAGCGCGCGGCGCTTAAATCATCAAACGGAATCGCCGGGGTTCGGCCCGAGATCAAATCGCTGAGCAATTGTCCTGATCCGCAGGCCATCGTCCAGCCAAGGGTGCCATGCCCGGTGTTGGTCCATAAGTTCCTGAACGGCGTACGACCCACAATCGGCGTGCCGTCCGGCGTCATTGGACGCAATCCGGTCCAGAATGTGGCCTCTTCGACCAACCCGCCGCGCGGGAAGAGATCGCGAACCACCATCTCCAGCGTCTCGCGGCGCGGTTGCAGCAATTCCGTGTTAAAGCCCACGATTTCAGCCATCCCCCCCACCCTAATACGGTTATCAAAGCGGGTAATGGCGATTTTGTAGGTTTCATCAAGGATAGTTGAAACTGGCGCTCCGCTGTCCTCTTTCACCGGAATGGTGAGCGAGTAGCCCTTCAGGGGGTAGACAGGGATATCGAGAATGCCTTTCAGCATCGCCGTGGAGTAAGAGCCGAAGGCCATCACATAGGCATCAGCTTTGATCACTTCATCGCCGCATTTCACGCCGTAGATTTTCTCGCCTTCGTATAACAGCTTGTCGACAGAGGTGTTATAGCGGAACGTGACGCCGGCCTGTTCCGCCATCTGCGCCAGACGTTGGGTAAAGAGCTGGCAGTCGCCGGTTTCATCATTGGGGAGACGTAGCCCGCCCGTTAACTTATGCGAGACCTCCGCCAGTGCGGGTTCGACCTGCGCAAGCTGGCTTGCCTCAAGCAGTTGATACGGCACGCCGGCGTCTTCCAGCACGGCAATATCGCGGGTGGCGTTTTCATACTGCTGGGCCGTACGGAACAGCTGTAACGTGCCGCCCTGACGCCCTTCATACTCGATGCCGGTGGAGCTGCGCAGCGCTTTGAGGCAGTCGCGGCTGTATTCCGCAAGCCGCACCATTCGCCCTTTGTTTTCCATGTAATGTCGGGTGTCGCAGTTGCGCAGCATCTGCCACATCCATTTGAGCTGAAACTGCGTGCCATCGAGGCTTATCGCCAGCGGCGCATGGCGCTGGAACATCCATTTAATCGCTTTCAGCGGGACACCCGGCGCAGCCCATGGTGCTGCATACCCGGGGGAGATCTGCCCGGCATTCGCCGCGCTGGTTTCAAGTGCCGGACCGGCTTCACGATCGATGACCGTCACTTCATGCCCGGCCTGACTCAGATACCAGGCGCTGGTTACGCCAACGACACCGCTTCCCAGTATGACAACACGCATAGTCACTCCATTATGTGCAAAAGAACAATCTTCTAATTACAGATTGATAACCTAGTTGAAAATATTATTCAACATACGACTTTTTTATGGTGACTTACCTCACACCTCCCCTACGCCAGGGCGACAGGGCTTATTTGGGATCTCCTGCTGCGCGTTATTTTTAACCAGCACAAAATTCTGTATCACATCCTTTTTATGCGGTATCAAAAACGGGAAATCGCAAAGAAAAAAATTTCTGCGCCAGCACGCTTTTGAATGCGTTGTTCTATGCTTGAAATGAGGCTCTCCAGACAGAGAGGGCTCCCAACAATGAGGGCGCGCTAATGGCTACAATTGACCCCATGAACAAGGACAGCACACGTCTGAGCGATGGACCCGACTGGACCTTTGAATTGCTGGATGTCTACCTGGCAGAAATTGACCGGGTAGCGAAACTGTATCGCCTGGATACCTATCCTCACCAGATCGAAGTGATTACCTCAGAACAGATGATGGATGCCTATTCCAGCATCGGGATGCCGATTAACTATCCGCACTGGTCATTCGGCAAAAAATTCATCGAGACCGAGCGCCTCTACAAACACGGCCAGCAGGGGCTGGCATACGAGATCGTCATCAACTCCAATCCGTGTATCGCCTATCTGATGGAGGAGAACACCATCACGATGCAGGCGCTGGTGATGGCGCATGCCTGCTATGGGCATAACTCATTCTTCAAAAATAACTATCTGTTCCGCAGCTGGACCGATGCCAGCTCGATTGTCGATTATCTGATTTTCGCCCGTAAATACATTACCGAATGTGAAGAGCGCTACGGTGTGGACGAAGTAGAGAAACTGCTCGACTCCTGCCATGCGCTGATGAATTACGGCGTGGATCGCTACAAACGCCCGCAAAAAATCTCCCTGCAGGAGGAGAAAGCTCGCCAGAAAAGTCGCGAGGAGTATCTGCAAAGCCAGGTGAACATGCTGTGGCGAACCCTGCCAAAACGCGAGGAGGAGAAGACCGTCGCCGAGGCACGCCGCTACCCCTCCGAACCGCAGGAGAACTTGCTCTATTTTATGGAAAAAAATGCGCCGCTACTGGAGCCGTGGCAGCGTGAGATTTTGCGCATTGTGCGTAAGGTGAGTCAGTATTTCTACCCGCAAAAACAGACTCAGGTGATGAACGAAGGCTGGGCAACCTTCTGGCATTACACCATCCTTAACCATCTGTATGACGAAGGGAAAGTGACCGAGCGGTTTATGCTCGAGTTCCTGCACAGCCATACCAACGTGGTGTTTCAGCCGCCGTATAACAGCCCGTGGTACAGCGGTATTAATCCGTATGCGCTGGGCTTTGCGATGTTCCAGGACATCAAACGCATCTGCCAGTCGCCGACGGATGAAGACAAATACTGGTTCCCGGATATTGCGGGTTCCAACTGGCTCGACACCCTGCATTTCGCGATGCGCGACTTTAAAGATGAAAGCTTTATCAGCCAGTTTATGTCGCCAAAAATCATGCGTGATTTCCGCCTCTTCACCGTGCTCGATGACGACCGAAATAACTATCTCGAAATTTCGGCCATTCATAACGAGGAAGGGTATCGGGAGATCCGCTCGCGCCTCTCCTCCCAGTATAATCTGAGCAATCTGGAACCTAATATTCAGGTCTGGAATGTGGATTTACGCGGCGATCGCTCCCTCACCTTGCGTTATATTCCGCATAACCGCGCTCCGCTGGATAAAGGGCGTAAAGAGGTCCTTAAGCATGTTCATCGGCTGTGGGGCTTTGATGTGCTGATGGAGCAGCAAAACGAAGATGGTAGCGTGGAATTACTGGAGCGCTGCCCGGCCCGGCCAAACGCCCTGTAGCACAACGGTGGCGGGCAAAAAAAAGCCTCTCATTCGAGAGGCTTTTTACTGTCAGTGCCCGTGGATCGCTAAATCACCGGGCAGATTTTTTTGCATCCGATGCCAGATCTCGCCGCTGTCGCGGCCGTAGCGACGCACGGTTTCATAGACCTGATCGTGCAGGCCTTCGGTGCACAGTTCGCTCAGTTTATGATAGAAGCCCAGCGCCAGGCTGCGGGCTTCGGGATTGGCAAAATAATGGCGACCAATGCGCGTATACAGGCCTTTCATCCCGTTGAGGATCAGCCCGTAGATCGGGTTGCCAGAGGCAAATGCCAGACCACGGAAAATGTTGTAATCCAGCGCCGCGAAAGCATCCGCATGATCGTCAACGGCCGACGCCGTGGCGAGAACTTCCAGCGCTTTCTCCGGATGCTGGCGGAACGCGGTGCGGATAAAGATCGTGGAAATGTTGGTTCGTACCGACAGCAGGTTATCAATGAGCTGTGGAACGCTCTCGTGATCGAGACGTGCGAGCGTTTCAAGAATATTCAGACCCGACGTTTCCCAGAAGTTATTCACTTTGGTCGGTTTGCCGTGCTGAATCGTCAACCAGCCATCACGCGCCAGACGTTGCAGAACTTCGCGTAGAGTCGTACGAGTCACGCCAATTAGTTCAGAGAGTTCGCGTTCAGCAGGAAGAATGGTCCCTGGAGCAAAACGGTTATTCCAGATACTTTCAATGATGTACTCTTCAGCGAAACCCGCCGGGCTTTGCGCCTTTATGACCATAGTGAGATTTCCATTACACAGCTTTAACTAATGGACTCATCATACCAGAGGCTTGCAGACGCAGGTAGCGCGGCAAGAAGGGAAAAAAGGGATCGCCGTTTCATTTTTATCAAATACCCGTGCCTGGTCGGTGACCATTATTCCTCAATTATGTGCGTATAATAATGTTTTGCTTAACGTTGGCGGAGAAGGAAGTCTCTCGTGGAAATATCTTATGGCCGCGCTTTGTGGCGCAATTTTTTAGGCCAGTCTCCTGACTGGTATAAGCTGACATTGCTCTCTTTTTTGATTATTAATCCCCTGGTGTTTATTTTTCATCCGTTTGTTGCCGGATGGCTGCTGGTGGCAGAGTTTATCTTTACCCTGGCGATGGCGCTGAAATGCTATCCGCTCCTGCCTGGAGGGCTGCTGGCGATAGAGGCCGTGATGGTCGGCATGACCAGCGCGGAACGGGTGAAACACGAACTGGCCACCAATCTCGAAGTATTACTGTTACTGATGTTCATGGTGGCAGGTATTTATTTCATGAAACAGCTCTTGCTGTTTATCTTTACGCGGCTGTTGCTGAGCATTCGTTCCAAAACGGTACTGGCGCTCTCTTTTTGTCTTGCGGCCGCGTTTCTCTCGGCGTTTCTCGATGCCCTGACGGTCGTTGCGGTGGTCATTAGCGTGGCCGTCGGTTTTTACACTATCTATCACCGGGTCGCGTCGGCTCAGAACCATGACGATCTGCAGGACGACAGCCAGCTTGACGGGCAAAGACGTCAAACTCTGGAACAATTCCGCTCCTTTTTGCGCAGCCTGATGATGCACGCGGGGGTCGGGACTGCACTCGGCGGCGTCATGACGATGGTCGGCGAGCCGCAAAACCTGATTATCGCCAAAGCGGCCGGCTGGAATTTTACTGAATTTTTCCTGCGCGTCGCCCCGGTGAGTGTTCCGGTCTTCATCTGCGGTTTGATCACCTGCTTCCTGCTGGAAAAAACCAAAAGCTTTGGTTACGGCGCACAGCTCCCCAGCGCGGTGCGTGACATTCTGCAGGAGTACGATCTCAACAACCGCAGCCAGCTCACCCGTCAGGAGAAGCTGGCACTTATTGCGCAGGGCATTATTGGCGTCTGGCTGATTGTCGCGCTGGCATTTCACCTGGCGGAAGTGGGATTAATTGGCCTGTCGGTGATCATTCTGGCCACCTCTTTCACGGGCGTGACAGACGAACACGCCATTGGCAAAGCGTTTACGGAGGCGTTGCCTTTTACCGCCCTACTGGCCGTCTTTTTTGCCATCGTCGCGGTCATCATCGATCAGCAGCTTTTCTCGCCGTTGATTGAGTTTGTTCTACAGGCATCGCCCGATTCTCAGCTTTCCCTTTTCTATCTGTTCAATGGTCTGCTGTCGTCCATATCGGACAACGTTTTCGTCGGATCGGTCTATATCAACGAGGCCAAAGCGGCCCTGGAACACGGCGCTATTAGCATCAACCAGTTTGAGCTGCTGGCGGTGGCGATCAACACCGGCACCAATCTGCCATCTGTCGCCACGCCAAACGGTCAGGCGGCGTTTCTGTTCCTGCTGACTTCGGCACTTGCGCCGCTGATAAGACTTTCATATGGAAGAATGGTATGGATGGCGCTGCCTTATACGCTGGTCTTAACCCTCGTTGGCTTGCTGTGCGTCAAATTTACACTCATTCCTTATACGCAATGGTTAATGCAAATAGGTATACTGGCGGCGCATTAAGCCCCGGAAACCGGGTGGTTCGCCATCCGGTTTGACTTTCTGCATGATAAACATCCATTTACGCTTTATTTTGCCAGGAGCATCTGGCGCTTAAATCGTTTTGGTTTACACTGCGCTTTCTACGCCTGTCCCAGGGATATAATTATGTTGCGATATTTGAACCAGTGCTCTCGCGGTCGCGGAGCGTGGTTGTTGATGGCCCTGACCGCCTTTGCGCTGGAAATGGTAGCGCTTTGGTTCCAGCATGTGATGTTGCTGAAACCTTGTGTGTTGTGTATTTACGAACGTTGCGCGCTTTTCGGCATTATGGGCGCGGGGCTGGTCGGTGCCATTGCGCCGAAATCGCCTTTACGCTATGCCGGGATTGCCATCTGGCTGTACAGCGCCTGGAAAGGCATTGAGCTTGCCTGGCAGCACACCATGATGCAATTGCATCCGTCGCCGTTTTTGACCTGTGATTTTGCGGCGCGCTTCCCGAGCTGGTTACCGCTGGACAAATGGCTGCCGCAGGTGTTCGTCGCTTCCGGTGATTGTTCTGTGCGTCAGTGGGAATTTTTGACGCTGGAGATGCCGCAGTGGCTGGTGGGTATTTTTGTCGCCTACTTCGTGGTGGCGCTGCTGGTACTGATTGCCCAGCCCTTCAAACCGAAAAAACGCGATTTGTTTGGCAGGTAAGTCTTTTCCCTCTCTCTGTCGGAGAGGGCCGGGGTAAGGGCATCAGCCGCACAACCCCAACAAAAAACCCGCTCCGGCGGGTTTTTTGTTTATGCACGTTTGGGATGATTCAGAATATGATCTTCCCAGTCCTGCACTTCCGATTCTTTGACCGCAATATGGCGTACCGAAATACGTTCTCCATGCATCGCCGCTTTTGAACCCGTCAGCAGCGGATGCCAGTCCGGCAGCCCTTTCCCTTCCGCCAGCAGGCGATACGCACAGGTATGCGGCAGCCACTCAAAGGTGGGTAAATTATCGCGAGTCAGCTTGATGCAATCCGGCTCGTACTCGAAACGGCGCTCGTAGTTACGGCACTGGCAGGTCTTGATGTTCAGCTGTTTACAGGCAACGTTAGTGAAATAGATCTCGTCGGTGTCTTCATCCATCAGCTTATGCAGACAACACTGCCCGCAGCCGTCACACAGCGATTCCCACTCCACGTCGGTCATTTCGTCGAGAGTCTTGCTTTGCCAGAAAGGGATTTCGCTCATAGGGATGTCCACACGTCAGAAGAAAGCGCACCTTATAACGAGTCTGGCACGTGGATGCAAGTTTTGCCGCCGATAAAAAGGCGGCAACAGGATTTTACAGCACGCGAGTTTTCACCGACTGGCCGTTAAAACCGACTTCAAGCTCGTCACCGCTGGCGAGTGGTCCTACGCCTTCCGGGGTGCCGGTGAGAATGACATCGCCCGGTTTAAGGGTGAAGTAGCGGCTCATATAGGCGATTAGCGGCAGGATTTTATGGATCATATCCGCGGTACTGCCCTGCTGGCGTACATCGCCGTTAACCTTCAGGCTGAGCGGCGTATTTTGCGGGTCGGCGTTAAATTTTGCCGCCGGGATAAATCCGGAGATCGGGCATGAGTTATCAAACCCTTTCGCTTTTTCCCACGGTTGTCCGGCTTTCTTCATTTTGCCCTGGACATCACGCAGCGTCAGATCTAACGCGATACCGTAGCCTGCGATGGCTTTCTGTACATGCTCTTCCGAGGCCTGACGCAGCGTCGCGCCAATCAGCACCGCCAGCTCAACTTCATGATGGATCGACCCCAGGCCTTGTGGCAGCGCCAGCGGCTGACGGATATCGCAGAGTGCGGTTTCCGGCTTGATAAACAACACGGGTTCTTCTGGCACGGCACTGCCCATTTCCTGAATATGCTTCGCATAGTTACTGCCCACGCAGACCACTTTGCTCACAGGATAATCCAGTAATGCGCCTTGCCAGTTGTGATGTTGATACATGCTCGTCCCCTAAACGGTTGATATGTCACCCACGGCATTGACCGGGGTTATTTTTTCCCGCTACCTTCGAGATGCTGTTTTAATAAATTCTCTGGAGGTGGCGGAAGCTGTAAATAATAGCCCTGTTCTTTCAGCGCTGTTTTCACTTTTTCCAGATCGGCGTTCACCAGCTGTTTGCGACCATCCAGCGGCAGAAGCATCGCCAGCTGCGGCGTACCGAAGCCTTTCATCAACTCTTCAGGTACACGAGAAAAATCGTCTCTCTTTTCGACATAAAGATAAGTCTGGTCGCGTTTACTACTTTTATAGATCACACAAAACATGTTTTTACTCTGAATTAACGGGTGGTTGCTTGCCTCAATATACCAGTGACTATAACATGCCTGATACTCTTCGGAATATCGCAACGATTGTGCTGCGATTAACAGCAAATTGAGTAAGGCCAGGATGTCAAACACGCCCATCGAGCTTAAAGGCAGTAGCTTCACCTTATCAGTGGTTCATTTGCATGATGCAAAACCCGAGGTTATTCGTCAGGCGTTAGAAGACAAAATCGCTCAGGCGCCCGCTTTTTTGAAACATGCCCCTGTAGTCGTGAACGTCAGTGGCCTGCAAGCGCCTGTTAACTGGCAGCATCTTCAACAGGCTGTCTCCTCGACGGGGCTTCGTATCGTCGGGATTAGCGGCTGTAAAGATGCGCGACTGAAAGACGAAATTGAGCGCGCGGGTCTTCCTCTTCTCAATGAAGGTAAAGAAAAAACCACCCGTTCCGGGTCCAGGGATACACCAACTCCCCCACCGCCTGCGCAGAATGTTACACCTGTCACAAAAACGCGAATGATTGATGTGCCGGTTCGTTCCGGTCAACGCATTTATGCACCAAACTGTGATCTGATTGTTACAAGCCACGTTAGCGCTGGCGCTGAGCTGATTGCCGATGGCAATATCCATGTCTACGGTATGATGCGAGGTCGCGCTTTGGCCGGTGCCAGTGGCGATCGGGATGCGCAAATTTTTTGTACCCACCTGACGGCAGAACTGGTTTCTATCGCAGGGGAATATTGGCTGAGTGACAAAATTCCAGCCGAATTTTATGGCAAAGCGGCGCGTCTGCGTCTGGCAGAGAACGCTTTGACTGTTCAACCGTTGAATTGATCCCTTTTTAACAAGGAATTTCTATGGCACGCATTATTGTTGTGACTTCGGGTAAAGGAGGCGTTGGCAAGACCACCTCCAGCGCGGCCATCGCTACTGGTTTGGCCCAGAAGGGAAAGAAGACTGTTGTTATTGATTTCGATATTGGCCTGCGTAACCTCGACCTGATCATGGGCTGCGAGCGTCGCGTGGTTTACGATTTCGTCAACGTGATTCAGGGCGATGCCACGTTAAACCAGGCGCTGATCAAAGATAAGCGCACTGAGAACCTCTTTATTCTCCCCGCCTCTCAGACGCGTGATAAAGACGCACTGACCCGCGAAGGCGTGGAAAAAGTGCTCGACGAACTGAAGAAAATGGAGTTTGACTTCGTGGTCTGTGACTCCCCTGCGGGTATCGAGACCGGTGCGCTGATGGCACTCTATTTTGCCGATGAAGCAATCATCACCACCAACCCCGAAGTGTCGTCTGTGCGCGACTCCGACCGAATTCTGGGGATCCTCGCGTCCAAGTCCCGCCGTGCGGAGAATGGCCAGGACCCGATTAAAGAGCACCTGCTGCTAACCCGTTACAATCCGGGTCGCGTGAACAAAGGTGATATGCTGAGCATGGAAGACGTGCTCGAGATCCTGCGCATCAAACTGGTGGGTGTCATCCCGGAAGATCAATCCGTGTTGCGTGCCTCAAACCAGGGTGAGCCGGTGATCCTCGACACCATGGCAGACGCGGGTAAAGCCTACGCCGATACCGTTGATCGTCTGCTGGGAGAAGAACGTCCTTTCCGCTTCATTGAAGAAGAGAAGAAAGGTTTCCTCAAACGCCTGTTCGGAGGATAAGTTATGGCATTACTGGACTTTTTTCTCTCGCGGAAAAAAAGCACCGCCAACATCGCAAAAGAGCGACTGCAAATTATCGTCGCGGAACGTCGCCGCAGCGATGCTGAACCGCACTACTTGCCGCAGCTGCGCAAAGACATTCTGGAAGTGATTTGTAAATACGTACAGATCGACCCGGAAATGGTCACCGTGCAGCTGGAGCAGAAGGACGGAGATATTTCGATTCTGGAGCTGAACGTCACGCTGCCAGAAGCCGAAGAGTCACGTCCATAGCGATATGATCGTGTCAATGCCGGGTGGCGCTTCGCTCACCCGGCAAATTTCTTACTGCGGATAGTCTGCCAGCAGGGCTTTCAGACGTTCGCCCATCAACTCCCCGCGCCAGCCTGCAATCAGTTCCGGCAAGCCGTTTTGCGGTTTTAACTTCCAGTGCCAGTTCAGCAACTGATTGATCTGACGACGTGAAGCCAGCAGTTCCGGGCTCACTTTGTTTTCAGCCCCCACTTCCAGCACCAGCGCTTTGATATCTTTGAACGCTTTACGATAGCCAGGCATATCCATCAGATTCAGCAATGGCTCAGGCAGCTCGTCATCCGGCAGTTGTTGCGCTTTCGCCACCAGTGCGAGCAGCGTTTTACCGTGGAAACGGATCTCGCTCCCGGACAGACCAATGCTGTCCAGTTCGCCCATGCTGCCCGGCATATACCGCGCGACCGCCCAGAGATGCTCTTCACGCACCACAAAGTTGACCGCCAGATCGCGCTCGCGTGCTTTACGCAGACGCCAGTCGGCCAGCAGTTGCAGACAGGCAAGCTGACGCGTGCGTAGCTGCCAGGCATTGGTGATATCGCGCCAGGCGTCTTTCGGGTCGACCACTTCCTGACGGCGCTGCTGTGTCATTCGGCATTCGTTGAGCGCCGCATCCAGCCAGCCGGCTTCTTCCGCCTCTTTCATCAGCTGGCCACAAATCGGCAGCAGGTAAAATACATCAGCGGCGGCGTAGTCCAGTTGGCGTTCTGTCAGTGGACGCGCCAGCCAGTCGGTGCGTGATTCGCTCTTGTCCAGTGCAATCCCGGTGTACTCTTCCACCATGGCAGCAAATCCCCATGACAGCGGACGGCCTGAAAACGCAGCCAGAATTTGCGTATCAATTAAGGGCTCAGGCATCACGCCGAACGTGTTGAGGAACACTTCCAGATCTTCACTGCCGGCATGCAGATATTTGGTGACGGCTGTGTCGAGCAACAGTTCGCGCATCGGCGTCCAGTCGGTGATGCCCAGCGGATCGATCAGGGAGACCTTCTTCCCATCGTACATTTGGATCAAACCCAACTGCGGATAGTAGGTTCTCGTGCGGACAAACTCGGTATCCAGGGCGATGGCAGGAAAGTCGCGGGTGACATCGCACAGCGAAGCCAGTTCGTCGTTGCTTGTGATCATCTGGTAATTCAAAACGGTTTCTCTTTAGGTTGCGTCCATAAAAAACGCCGGCTAAACCGGCGTCCAGAACGACTCACTCGAAGCTTAAGCTTTATTGTCCACTTTGGCGCGCGCTTCGTCACGTAATTCTCGTCGTAATATCTTTCCGACGTTCGATTTTGGCAGTTCATCGCGGAACTCCACCAGCTTCGGCACTTTATAGCCTGTGAGCTGGCGACGACAGAAGGTAATCAGTTCATCCTCGGTGAGAGACGCCTCTTTTTTGACCACGAAGATTTTCACCGCTTCCCCGCTGCTGCCGGAAGGCACGCCAACCGCGGCCACTTCCTGCACGCCGTTATGCTGCATCACCACGTCTTCTATCTCGTTAGGATAAACGTTAAAACCGGAGACCAGAATCATGTCTTTCTTGCGGTCCACGATGCGTAAAAATCCTTCATCGTCCATCACTGCGATATCGCCGGTGTAAAGCCAGCCATCTTTGATGATCTCGTCCGTGGCGTCCGGACGCTGCCAGTAGCCCAGCATAACCTGCGGGCCTTTTACGCACAGTTCACCCGGCTCGCCATGCGGAACTTCATTGCCCTCGTCATCCACCAGCTTCGCTTCGGTCGATGGCACAGGCAGGCCAATGCTGCCGCTGTGATAATCAATATCGTGAGGATTAACGCTGACCAGCGGAGCACACTCCGTCAGGCCGTAGCCCTCAAGCAGATATTGTCCGGTCAGTTTGACCCAGCGTTCTGCCACCGCCTGTTGCACCGGCATTCCACCGCCTGCCGAGAGGTGCAGCGTCGAGAAATCCAGCTGCTGGAACTCTTTGTTGTTCAGTAAAGCATTAAAGAGCGTGTTCACGCCGGTCATCGCCGTGAACGGGTATTTCGCCAGCTCTTTGACCAGCCCCGGAATATCACGCGGGTTGGTGATCAGCAGGTTTTGTCCGCCGAGTTCGATGAACAGCAGGCAGTTCATGGTGAGCGCGAAAATGTGATACAGCGGCAGCGCCGTAACCACCAGCTCTTTGCCACGATGCAACAGCGGGCCATAGGTGGCATTGACCTGTTCAAGGTTCGCCAGCATGTTGCGGTGGGTCAGCATCGCACCTTTAGCCACGCCGGTCGTCCCGCCGGTGTATTGTAAAAAGGCCAGATCCTCTGCGACCACTTCCGGCTTCACGTATTGCATACGATAGCCGTTGTGCAAGGCACTGCGGAACGAGATTGCATCCGGCAGATGATATTTCGGCACCAGACGCTTAACGTATTTGACGACGAAGTTAACCAGTGTCCCTTTGGCCGTCGAAAGTTGATCGCCCATGCGGGTGAGGATAACGTGGCGAACCTGCGTTTTATCGACCACTTTTTCCAGGGTATGGGCGAAGTTGGAGACGATCACAATCGCCGCCGCGCCGCTGTCATTCAACTGATGCTCAAGCTCACGCGGCGTATACAGCGGGTTTACGTTTACCACGATCATGCCAGCACGCAAAATCCCGAACAGCGCGACCGGATACTGAAGGAGATTGGGCATCATCAGCGCCACGCGGTCCCCTTTCTTCAGGCCCAGTCCTTCCTGCAAATATGCGGCAAATGCCCGACTGCGCTCTTCGAGTTTGCGGAAGGTCATGACTTCGCCCATGTTCACAAACGCAGGCTGATCCGCATAGCGCGTGACGGAGTGCTCAAATAATTCAACCAGGGATTGATAACGGTCAGGATTGATCTCCGCAGGAACATCTGCGGGATAACGGTTAAGCCAAACCTTTTTCAATGCATCACCTCTGAAATGAGTGTTCGTCGTCATCACAACCCCGATAATAAACAGTTCGTTAACATTATATTAACTCAGCGTACCAGTTTATTAATTGTTCAGATTTAAGGTTGCGAAGCGCGTCACTCTTTTTTTTGTGTTATAGCCGTAAAAAACAGAGACAGCGGCTGAGCCGCTGTCTCTTATCTAATAAAAACAGTGAGTTATTCTGTAACGATTGTCTGAACCTGTGCCGGGCCTGGGTTATACCAGCCCCACCCACCGTAACCATAGCGGTAAGGATGAGGGCCCCAGAACCAGGGATCGATCGGCTGCGGCGGCATCATTACCTGCTGCGTCACGCGCCAGCGTTTATAACCCGTTGCCTGCATGGTCATAAATTTATAAGGCGTGTTGCCAATTTTCCCCTGCACAGTACCGGTAATCGGCCCAACGACCGTCACCAGTTGACCACGAAAATCAACCGGGTCGAGGAAACCGTTCACGTCGGCGTAAATACGCCCGCGGGAGGGTTCGCCCAGCTGAGGCCGTGCTCCGCTGTCCAGCGTCACTGTCGCAATTTCAAGGCGAGTTTTGCCCTGTTGGTTAGAGACTTCAACCACTTTACCGCCGAAGCGGGCTTCCTGGCCGACGTACAGCTCAGGCGCATTCATCACCCGCACCAGATCCTGCTGCGGAGTGGGACTGCTTCCCTTGATCGCGTCAGGTACAGTAACGCACCCACTTAACGCCACGGCCACAACGCCCGCCATGATAAGGCGTACAGCTTTAGTTTGAACCGCCATGATGCGACTCCCTTTTCTCAGTGCTTATTACTGAGATTCACGCCCTGCCCGGAAGTTTCTTCCAGGCCACCTCATTTCGTAAATAAACGGGTTCCGCCTGTTCAACGGCAACGGTTTTTCCCGCCGCCAGCGACTGACAGGCAACCGGCAGCATGTCTTCTGCGGCCGGGAGCAACACTTTGCCATCTACCAGCGTCAGACCGCTTTCGTTAGCCATCTCCGGCCAGGCTACCCACCCGGTTCCGACAGTAGCCCATTCACCAGAAAGATGCTTCAACCGTTCAGCAACAGCGTCCGGTTTGAGCACCGACTCGGTCTCTTCACCGTGCCAGATGCCCTGCTCATCACGGGTATATTCGGCCCAGTAGACCTCACCCATGCGCGCATCAATCGCCGCCAGCACGCGTGTAGCGCCGGTATTGCGCCATGCACCCTGCGCCATGGTGGCAAGCGTTGAGACACCAATCATCGGCAGATTAGCGCCCAGCGCCAGGCCTTGTGCAATGCCAATGCCAATACGCACGCCGGTAAAGCTGCCTGGCCCGCGGCCAAACGCCAGCGCGTCAAGTTCAGTTAAGGTGGTGTTGCCCTGGTGGAGGATCTCTTTCACCAGCGGCAGAATACGTTGGGTATGTTCCCGGGGGCACTCTTCAAAATGGGCAAAGAGGTTACCGTTATCCCACAGGGCAACGGAGCAGGCCTCTGTAGCGGTATCAATAGCCAGAATTCGCATGGGTCTCGCGCTCTCGCAATGGTCAGTCACAAAATGGCGCGCATCTTAGCACACTCCCCGGCAAATTACTCCGCCGTTGGGTTCGCCAGGAAACGCACGGCCCGATTAATATCCCGCGTGCGCGGCGCTGGCGGAAGGCTGGCAAGGAATGTCGCGCCGTAAGGCCGCATCACCAGACGGTTATCACAGATCACCAGCACGCCGCGGTCATCGGTATCACGAATCAATCGCCCGACGCCCTGCTTCAGCGTAATGACGGCATCAGGTAACTGTACGTCGTCAAACGGATCGCCGCCACGCAGCCGGCAGTCCTCCATGCGCGCTTTCAGCAGCGGATCGTCCGGCGAGGTAAACGGCAGTTTGTCGATGATCACCAGTGAGAGCGCATCGCCGCGCACGTCGACCCCTTCCCAGAAGCTGCTGGTGGCGACCAGCAGCGCGTTCCCGGCGGTCACAAACTGCTGCAGCAGCTGGCCTTTGCTGGTTTCGCCCTGCAACAGCACCGGCAGAGTCATGGTGGCCCGAAACTGCTCGGCCAGATCGCGCATCATGGCGTGCGACGTGCAGAGCATAAAGCAGCGACCATTGTTGGCCTCGATCATCGGTTTAAGCATCGCCGCCAGATGACGCGCGGCGCCGGGCTGGTTAGGCAGCGGCAAATTGCGCGGCACGCACAACAGCGCCTGCGTCTGATAATCAAACGGACTGGCCAGCAACAACGACTCAGCCTGCTCAATACCCAGTCGCTCCGTGAAGTGGTGCAGATCGTCGTTCACCGAGAGCGTCGCGGAGGTGAATATCCAGCTCCCGGGCTTTTGCGCCATCACTTCTTTGAATTTGTCTGCGACGGTCAGCGGCGTCAGCGCCAGCGTGAATTGCCGCGCAGTACATTCATACCAGTAGCTAAAACCCGGCTGGTTAATTTCTTTGAGACGTTTGAGACGCGTGCGATACAGCGTGGCTCGTTCGAAGGCGGCATCCAGCAACGCGCTGCGGCCCAGCGACAATTTGGCCACGTCGTAGCAGAGCTCGAGCGCGTCATCGAGAAGCAATAGCGCACGCTGAATATTGCTGTCGGCCAGCAGCTCACGCAGGTTACCGCGAAAACCCGGCTCCCCCAGCTGCATACGGAAATCCTGAGTGCTTTGCGCCAGGCGGTCGGCACATTTTTGCAACTGCTGGGTATCTCTTAATTCAGTGCGATAGGCAATGGTGAAATCTTTGGCGAGATCCTGCAACTGACGGCTGGAGAGCGACTGTCCGAAATACTGGCTGGCGATGTCAGGCAGTTGATGGGCTTCGTCGAAAATCATGACTTCAGCTTCGGGAATTAACTCCCCAAAACCGCTGTCTTTGACCACCATATCGGCGAGAAAAAGATGGTGGTTCACCACCACCACGTCCGCGTCCATCGCGGTTTTACGCGCTTTGACGACGAAACAATCTTTATACAGCGGGCAGTCGCTGCCGAGGCAGTTGTCGTTGGTGCTAGTCACCAGCGGCCACGCCTGCGAGTCCTCGGCGACGCTGGCGCAGGTGCTGATATCCCCGTCAACGGTCTGGTTCGCCCAGGCGCGCAAAATGATGACATCGCTAAGGGTTTGCACCGGAAGATCGCCCCCCGCCAGCGCCTGCTGCTCAAGACGTTCGAGGCACAGATAGTTGGAGCGCCCTTTGAGTAACGCCATACGCCCTTTGTACTTCAGCGCTTTTGCCACCGTAGGCAGATCGCGGCTGTAGAGCTGATCCTGCAACGCTTTCGAGCCCGTCGAGATGATCACTTTCTTTTTGGCACGCAGCGCTGGCGCCAGATACGCGTAGGTCTTCCCGGTGCCTGTTCCCGCCTCAACGACCAGCGGTTGCGTGTTTTTGATGGCGCGGGTCACCGCCTCCGCCATATGCCTTTGCGGCTCACGCGGTTTGAAACCGGGGATCGCCTGTGCTAACTGACCCTCTTCTGAAAAATCGTCTGCCACGTTTCTCTCTCACTGTATTTTTACACAGGGATTATGTCAGCCTGTCTTCTCCTGTGCCAGTCGAAATAGACGTTGACGGAACATTATGGCAGTCTTGCGACCTGCAACGGAAAATAACGAGGAAAAGTTTATGACTATTGTGCGCATTGATGCCGAAGCCCGCTGGTCTGATGTTGTGATTCACAATCAGACGCTCTATTACACTGGCGTACCGGAAAATCTGGACGCAGAGGCGTTTGAGCAAACGGCCAATACTCTGGTGCAGATTGATGCAGTGCTGGAAAAACAGGGCAGCGACAAATCACGCATTCTGGATGCCACTATTTTCCTGGCTGATAAAGACGATTTCGCGGCAATGAATAAAGCCTGGGACGCCTGGGTAGTCGCGGGTCACGCGCCTGTACGCTGTACGGTACAGGCCACGCTGATGAAACCGCAGTATAAGGTAGAGATTAAGATAATCGCGGCGGTATAACCCGATTACTCTTCGTCTTCATCGTCCTCAAAAAGCGCCACTGTCCGCTCGCCGGTGTGGGTGGCGCGAATTTCTTGTGCGACCAGAGTAATGGCTTGTCCGCTGCTCATCCCCTGGGACATCAGCTCCTGAATTCGCTCTACCGCTTTTTGCTGCTGTTCGTGACTGAGGGAAGGTAAACCTGCAAACATCGTTAACTCCTGCTAAATTATCTGCGCTAATAACTTCACGCTGCCCGGTAGTATGCCACACATGAACCCGTTATCCCCCACTATCATTTCGTTACCGTGGCGTCAAGATGCCGCCGAATTCTGGTTTGCACGCGTTAGCGCGCTCCCCTGGGCAATGTTGTTGCATTCAGGACATGCGGAGCATCCGTACAGTCGCTTTGATATCCTCGTTGCTGACCCGTTAACCACGCTGGTCACCCACGGCGAAACCACGCAAATTTCGGCCAATGGCGTCCGGATTTCTGGCGACGATCCCCTGTCATTGCTTGAGCAGGAAATTGCCGCGCTGGCGCTGCCTGCTAACCCTCATCCGGACCTCCCTTTTCAGGGCGGTGCGCTGGGCCTTTTTGGCTACGATTTGGGTCGCCGTTTTGAAACTTTACCCGATAACGCACAGCGTGATATCACGCTGCCGGATATGGCTGTCGGGCTCTACGACTGGGCTTTGATTGTCGATCATCGCCATCAAACCGTCTCGCTGTTGAGCCACAACGATGCGGACGCGCGACTGGCCTGGCTTCAGGCCCAGCAGCCTGCTCCGACGTCGGATTTTACACTGACATCCGCCTGGCGCTCCAATATGAGCGCCGGGGACTATGCCGATAAATTCGCAAAAGTGCAGGATTATCTGCACAGTGGCGATTGCTACCAGGTGAATCTCGCCCAGCGTTTCCAGGCATCTTATCAGGGAGATGAGTGGCAGGCTTTCAGACGTCTCAACGCCAGCAATCGCGCGCCATTCAGCGCGTTCCTGCGCCTCGAACAGGGCGCGATCCTGAGCGTGTCGCCCGAGCGCTTTATTCACCTGGCAGAGGGCGTGATTCAAACGCGTCCGATTAAAGGCACCCTGCCGCGCCTGGAAGCGCCAGACGCCGACCGAATGCAGGCGGAAAAACTCGCCGCTTCTCCTAAGGATCGCGCGGAAAATCTGATGATTGTCGATCTGATGCGTAACGACATTGGGCGCGTGGCGGTCCCGGGTAGCGTTCGCGTTCCCGAGTTGTTTGTCGTGGAGCCGTTTCCGGCGGTCCATCATCTGGTCAGTACGATTACGGCCCGGCTTCCGGCTACGCGTTCCGCCTGCGACTTACTGCGCGCGGCGTTTCCTGGCGGTTCGATCACCGGTGCGCCCAAAGTGCGCGCGATGGAGATCATCGACGAACTGGAGCCTCATCGCCGCAATGCGTGGTGTGGCAGCATCGGTTACCTCAGCTTTTGCGGCACGATGGATACCAGCATTACCATCCGCACCCTGACGGCCTGTGACGGGCAGGTGTATTGCTCGGCGGGCGGAGGGATTGTGGCAGACAGCAGGGTCCAGGCCGAGTATCAGGAAACATTTGATAAAGTGAACCGCATCCTGCAACAACTGGAGAGTTAACTGGTGGATACCCACGATCTGAGCCTGGATAATTTTTTGTCGCGTTTTCAGCTTTTGCGTCCGCAGGTCAATCGCGAGGCGCTGAACAGCCGGCAGGCTGCGGTACTGATACCGGTGGTACGACGCGAACAGCCGGGCCTGTTACTCACGAAACGATCGTCTCATCTGCGTAAACACGCCGGTCAGGTTGCTTTCCCTGGCGGGGCGGTCGATGCGACGGACGCCTCGTTAATTGCTGCCGCGCTGCGAGAGGCGCAGGAAGAAGTGGCTATTCCCCCCGAGTCAGTGGACGTTATCGGCGTGCTTCCCCCGGTGGACAGTGTGACCGGTTTTCAGGTGACGCCGGTCGTGGGCATTATCCCGCCGAATCTGCGCTATCACGCGAACGTAGACGAAGTGTCAGCGGTTTTTGAAATGCCGCTGGCCGAAGCCCTGCGCCTGGGGCGCTATCATCCTCTGGATATTCAGCGTCGTGGGCACGATCATCGGATATGGTTATCGTGGTATCAGCATTATTTTGTCTGGGGCATGACGGCGGGCATTATCCGTGAGCTGGCGCTGCAAATCGGCCTGAAGCCTTGACTATACTTTACATTCCGGTTTTTTCTGCGGGTTTGCGAGAGGCATCGCATCATTAGTAAAACAGGGGTTATTCATTAGTTTAATTCATGTGAATAGTTCCACTGTGATCCCGGTTCCCTCTTACACTATGCGCAGTTATAACATCGTTACTGGAACCCCGGTAACCCTGTCAGGAGTGAGAAAGTGATTAGTATATTCGACATGTTCAAAGTGGGGATTGGTCCATCTTCTTCCCACACTGTAGGGCCGATGAAGGCCGGTAAACAGTTCGTCGATGATCTGGTCGAAAAAGGATTACTGGAAAGCGTTACCCGCGTGGCCGTCGATGTGTACGGTTCGCTCTCTTTAACGGGTAAAGGCCACCACACCGACATCGCCATTATTATGGGTCTGGCAGGAAACATGCCGGACACTGTAGATATTGACGCCATTCCGGCGTTTATTCGTGACGTCGAAACGCGCGGTCGCCTGCTGCTGGCTAACGGTCAGCATGAGGTCGATTTCCCGCAGGACGACGGGATGCGCTTCCGTAGTGATAACTTATCGCTGCACGAAAACGGCATGCAGATCCACGCCTTCAACGGCGATAAAGTGATCTACAGCAAAACCTATTACTCTATCGGCGGTGGTTTTATCGTCGATGAAGAGCATTTTGGTAAAGACGCTGTCGGCGACGTCAATGTCCCTTATCCGTTCAAATCCGCGCAAGAGATGCTGGGCTATTGCAAAGAAACCGGCCTGTCGCTCTCTGGCATGGTGATGCAAAACGAACTGGCGCTGCACAGCAAAAAAGAGATCGAAGACTATTTCGCCAATGTCTGGCAGACCATGCAGGCCTGTATCGATCGTGGGATCAACACGGAAGGCGTACTGCCGGGTCCACTGCGCGTTCCGCGCCGTGCTTCTGCCCTGCGTCGTATGCTGGTCACCACCGATAAATTCTCCAACGACCCGATGAATGTGGTGGACTGGGTGAATATGTTTGCGCTGGCGGTCAACGAAGAGAACGCCGCCGGTGGCCGCGTTGTGACGGCACCGACCAACGGTGCATGCGGTATCGTTCCGGCAGTGCTGGCCTACTACGATCACTTTATCGAGCCGGTGACGCCCGATATTTACATCCGCTATTTCCTCGCAGCAGGTGCGGTGGGCGCATTGTACAAAATGAATGCGTCCATCTCAGGGGCCGAAGTGGGCTGCCAGGGTGAAGTAGGCGTGGCCTGCTCGATGGCGGCTGCGGGCCTGTCTGAACTGCTGGGTGCCAGCCCGGAACAGGTTTGCGTGGCAGCGGAAATCGGCATGGAACATAACCTTGGTCTGACGTGCGATCCGGTCGCCGGCCAGGTGCAGGTACCGTGCATCGAGCGTAATGCTATCGCCTCCGTGAAAGCGATCAACGCCTCGCGCATGGCGATGCGCCGCACCAGCGAGCCACGCGTGTCGCTGGATAAAGTCATTGAAACCATGTACGAAACCGGCAAAGACATGAACGCCAAGTATCGTGAAACTTCGCGCGGCGGTCTGGCTATCAAGGTGCAGTGCGACTAAGTACCGTGTCTACACGCTAAATACGGCGAGTTGCAGCAAGGCGGCAAGCGAGAATCTCCGGGAGCTGATTTGAGTCAGTGACTGGGGTGAACGAGGGCAATCAACGCACCTGCGGCTTGAAGTATGACGGCTATACGCCCATCTGCAACGGATGGGCGAATTTTCCCCCCTTTCTCGTCACCTTAACGTTTCCCCACTACACTTGCTTTGTTGCCTCTGGCGTTTGGTGCTGGCGGCGTATCAGGCGCCCTTTCATGCAGACTGCGCAAAGGATTATTAAAAATTACCGCCGAAACCGCATTATCGTCTGTGCGATGGTTGCGCTTATTACGCTTTTTTTAACGCTGGGCATTCGCTTTATTTCACAGCGTAATTTAAATCAGGAGCGCGTTCTCGCCTTTGCCAGCCATTCGGTCAGCGCGCTCGACAAGATCCTTCTTCCTCTCAAGACGGGCCGCGAAACCTTACAAAATTTGGTCGGCTCGCCATGCTCTGAAGCCCATCTGACGCTGCGAAAACAGGCGGCCACGCTTCAAACCGTTCGCTCCATTGCTTTGATAAAAGAAGGAATATTGTATTGCTCCAGCATCTTCGGCAACCGCGACGTCCCCCTACGTCAGCTCCAGCCTGACCTGCCATCCAGCCAGCCCCGGCTCGTGCTGTCTACTGACCAGTCACTGCTCAAAGGCAGCCCTATTCTGATCCAGTGGTATCCCGTCTCCAGTAACGGTGAAGATGGGGTGATGCAGGTGGTGAATATCGATCTGTTGACCCGAATCATGCTCGAGCCACAGCGCCCGCTTATCACCGAAGTGAGCCTGAATGTAGGCAATCGCTATCTTCGCTATGATCAAAATGTGACAGATACCCTGACCCTGAAAGAAGACGCGATGGTGATGCGCCAGACCTCCGCGCACTTTCCGTTCACGATTATCGTCAGTGGACCTGGAGCCGGCGAGCTGGCGCTGAAAAACCTGCCTTCGCAGCTGCCGCTGGCGGTGCTGTTAAGTCTGCTGCTGGGCTATATCGCCTGGCTTGCCACCGCCAGCCGTATGAGTTTTACGTGGGAAATTAATCTCGGGATCGCGGCACGGGAATTTGAACTGTTTTGTCAGCCGTTGCTCAACGCCCGCACGCAGAAATGCGTCGGCGTGGAGATCCTCCTGCGCTGGAATAATCCCCGCCAGGGATGGATCTCTCCTGACGTGTTTATCCCGCTGGCCGAGGAACATAACCTGATTGCCCCGCTGACGCGCTACGTGATTATGGAAACGGTCCGCCAGATTGGCTATTTCCCGGCCAATAAGGGATTTCATATTGGCATTAACGTTGCCGCCAGCCATTTTCGCAACGGCGTGTTACTCCACGATCTCAACCGCTATTGGTTCAGTACGCATCCGACCCAGCAGCTGATTATTGAGTTGACCGAGCGTGATGCCCTGCTGGATGTCGATTATCGCATGGTGCGGGAGTTGCATCGCAAAGAGGTAAAACTGGCGATTGATGATTTTGGGACTGGCAACAGTTCGCTCTCGTGGCTGGAAAAATTGCGCCCGGATGTCCTTAAAATTGATAAATCATTCACCATGGCGTTGGGGACCGATGCGGTCAACTCAACCGTGACCGACATGATTATCGCGCTGGGTAAGCGGCTGAATATTGAGCTGGTAGCGGAGGGAGTCGAAACGCAGGAGCAGGCTCGCTATTTGCGCAAGCATGGCGTCAGTATCATGCAGGGTTTTTTGTACGCGCGGCCCATGCCGCTGAGGGATTTTCCAAAATGGCTGGCGGAGAGTTCACCTCCGCCAGCGCGGCATAACCGCCACATCATGCCGGTTATGCCGTTACGTTAAGCCTGATTACTCTTCTTCGTCGTCGTGGGCCGACTGCTCTTTAACAATGCGCACCATATCAACGCGATAATCGTTCGCCTCGACGATGGTGATCTTCAGCGGCGGTAGCTCAAGGATATCGCCGGTACGCGGGATCTGGCCATTGATGGCAATGACTAACCCGGCAACCGTGGCGATATCTTCTTCATCGTTGATGATGTTATCGAAGCCAAGCGTATGCTGCAGGGCATGCAGGTCGGTTGTCCCTTTGACCAGCCAACCGTCACCATCGGCGACAATTTCCGGCGTTTCGTCTGCATCAGGGAATTCACCGGCAATAGCTTCCAGCACGTCCAGCGGGGTCACCAGACCTTGCACCACGCCAAATTCGTTAGTCACGATCACAAAGCTACCGCGAGCACGACGCAGAACGCCCAGCAGGTTGATTGGGTCCAGCGTTTCGGGCACCACAATGGCCGGCGAAGTCGCCGCGATCGCTTCGACATTGCTGCCCTCTTCCAGCGCCACCAGCATCTCTTTTGCACGGACAACGCCGATGATTTCATCCAGCTCACCGCGACAAACCGGGAACAGGCTGTGCGGTGAGGAGAGCAACTGCTGGCGAATTTCTTCGACGCTCAGACTGGCGTCTACCCAGCTGATTTCACCGCGCGGCGTCATAATGCCGCGTAATGAACGTGATGCCAGCGAAAGCACGCCGTTAATCATGTAGCGCTCTTCTTCGACAAACGCGCCTTCCGGCACGGGCACAGGGTTACGATTGGCCGTTTCGGGCTGGGCGTTAGCCTGACGGCGACCGCCCATCAGACGCAAAATGGCATCTGCGGTACGCGCACGCAGCGGCTGCGTAGACTGTTGTTTGATAAAGTTACGACGTGCAATCTGGTTGAACAACTCGATAATAATCGAGAAGCCAATCGCCGCGTACAGATAGCCTTTCGGTATATGGAAGCCGAAACCTTCAGCCACCAGACTCAGACCGATCATCAACAGGAAGCTCAAACAGAGCACTACCACGGTAGGATGTTCATTCACAAACCGCGTCAGCGGTTTAGACGCCAGCAGCATAACAGCCATCGCAATCACCACCGCGGCCATCATCACCGGCAGGTGGTTAACCATACCGACAGCGGTAATCACCGCATCCAGTGAGAAGACGGCATCAAGCACCACAATTTGCAGAACCACCACCCAGAAACTGGCATAACCTTTGCCATGACCATCGTCGTGTTGACGGTTCTCCAGCCGCTCATGCAACTCTGTTGTCGCTTTGAAGAGCAGGAACAGTCCCCCGATCAGCATGATCAAATCACGGCCGGAGAAGGTGAAATCCCAGACGGTGAACAGCGGTTTGGTCAGCGTGACCATCCACGAAATCACAGACAGCAGCGCAAGACGCATGATCAGCGCCAGCGAAAGGCCGATTAAACGCGCTTTATCGCGCTGTTTTGGCGGCAGCTTATCCGCGAGGATGGCGATAAACACCAGGTTGTCGATACCGAGAACAATTTCCAGCACAACCAGCGTGAGTAATCCCACCCAGATTGACGGGTCCATTAAGAATTCCATGGCAAGCTCCTGCTAAAGGAATGACAAAACGGCGCCCCGGAAAAAGTGGGCGAAATGGCGGTAAACATGTTCAACGTGTGGCGAGAATCGCCGATAAGCGAGGCGCGAAATGGC
Organism: Lelliottia sp. CFBP8978; assembly: GCF_034046055.2. Lineage (NCBI taxonomy): Bacteria > Pseudomonadati > Pseudomonadota > Gammaproteobacteria > Enterobacterales > Enterobacteriaceae > Lelliottia > Lelliottia sp. CFBP8978. Next base: position 2,529,434 of record NZ_CM188253.1, read on the forward strand.
CTGGTAGATGACTGACGTCGGTGACGGTCCATACAGTGGGCTGTGCCCTATACTCCTGGTAATTAAACGGAGGCTAAACATATCAGAGACAATAGGTTTTTAGCAAAGATTTACTTTCCTTTGCAAACATCTGTTACAGACTCGATTTTCTTTTGAGATAAATCTCGCACACATACCTAAATTACGGATCTTCATCACATAAATTATTTTTTCACTATCTAAAATAATTCCCGGAAGTCTTATTAAGTTTAACTCTAACCCTTTATCTGAATCGATTCGGTACCCCGGAGTAGATTCTCAGTACGACTGCCTGGCAGGCGTATCAATGATAATAAAAGGAGGTAGCAAGTGACCATTGCTATTGTGATAGGCACACATGGTTGGGCTGCAGAGCAGTTACTCAAAACCGCAGAAATGCTGTTGGGTGAGCAGGAAAACGTCGGCTGGATCGATTTCGTCCCTGGCGAAAACGCTGAAACGCTGATTGAAAAATACACTGCTCAACTGGAAAAACTGGATACCAGTAAAGGCGTGCTGTTTCTCGTAGATACATGGGGTGGCAGTCCGTTCAATGCCGCCAGCCGCATTGTCGTCGATAAAGAGCATTATGAAGTTGTCGCGGGCGTCAACATTCCCATGCTGGTAGAAACGCTGATGGCGCGCGATGACAATCCAGGTTTTGACGAACTGGTTGCTATCGCAGTCGAAACCGGTCGTGAAGGCGTGAAAGCGCTGAAAGCGAAACCGGCAGAGAAACCCGCCCCGGTCGCCGCTGCCGTTAAGGCCGCCGTACCCGCTAAACCGATGGGCGCGGATGATTACATGGTTATCGGTCTGGCGCGTATTGATGACCGTCTAATCCACGGCCAGGTGGCAACACGCTGGACCAAAGAGACAAACGTGAAACGCATTATCGTCGTCAGCGACGAAGTGGCCGCCGATCATGTTCGTAAAACACTTCTGACCCAGGTTGCTCCTCCGGGCGTTACCGCACACGTCGTGGACGTCGCTAAGATGATCCGCGTTTATAACAATCCGAAGTATGCCGGCGAGCGCGTGATGTTGCTGTTTACTAACCCGACTGACGTTGAACGTGTGGTCGAGGGCGGCGTCAAAATCACCTCCGTAAACATTGGTGGTATGGCGTTCCGTCAGGGTAAAACGCAGGTGAATAACGCGATTTCAGTCGATGAAAAAGATATCGAAGCATTCAATAAGCTGAATGCACGCGGTATTGAGCTGGAAGCCCGTAAGGTTTCCACAGATCAGCAACTGAAAATGATGGATTTGATCGGCAAAGTGGCGAAATAACCCGGCGCTGATTTTTCACATAAAGCTTATGTTATAGGAGAAGTACAATGGAGATTACCACTCTTCAGATTGTGCTGGTGTTCATCGTCGCGTGTATTGCGGGTATGGAATCCGTACTTGATGAATTTCAGTTCCACCGCCCGCTGGTGGCCTGTACGTTGATTGGCGCCGTTCTTGGCGATATGAAAACCGGTATTATCATCGGTGGTACGCTGGAAATGATCGCCCTGGGCTGGATGAACATCGGTGCCGCTGTTGCGCCTGATGCCGCGCTGGCTTCTATCATCTCTACCGTTCTGGTTATCGCGGGTCACCAAAGCATCGGCGCGGGTATCGCGCTGGCTATCCCTCTGGCCGCTGCTGGCCAGGTACTGACCATTATCGTGCGTACTATCACCGTTGCGTTCCAGCATGCGGCGGATAAGGCAGCGGAGACTGGCAACCTGACGGCCCTGTCGTGGATCCACGTCTCCTCTCTGTTCCTGCAGGCGATGCGTATTGCTATTCCGGCAGTTATCGTGGCGATTTCTGTCGGTACCAGCGAAGTCCAGAGCATGCTGAACGCGATTCCTGAAGTCGTGACCGGCGGTCTGAACATCGCGGGTGGCATGATTGTGGTGGTCGGTTACGCGATGGTCATCAACATGATGCGCGCAGGCTACCTGATGCCGTTCTTCTACCTCGGTTTTGTTACCGCGGCGTTCACTAACTTCAACCTGGTTGCTCTGGGTGTGATTGGTGCAGTAATGGCTATTCTCTATATCCAGCTGAGCCCGAAATATAACCGCGTCGCGGGTGCGCCAGCGCAGGCTGCTGGTAGCAACGATCTCGATAACGAACTGGACTAGCAGGTGAGCGAAATGGTTGATATGACTAAAACTACCACAGAGAAAAAACTCACTCCGGGTGATATTCGTGGCGTATTCCTGCGTTCTAACCTGTTCCAGGGATCATGGAACTTCGAACGTATGCAGGCGCTGGGCTTTTGCTTCTCTATGGTACCGGCTATCAAACGCCTGTATCCGGAGAATAACGAAGCGCGTCGCCAGGCAATTAAGCGTCACCTGGAATTCTTCAACACGCATCCGTATGTCGCCGCGCCGGTTCTTGGCGTTACGCTGGCAATGGAAGAGCAGCGTGCAAACGGTGCAGAGATTGACGATGGTGCCATCAACGGTATTAAAGTCGGTCTGATGGGCCCGCTGGCAGGCGTGGGCGACCCCATTTTCTGGGGTACAGTACGTCCGGTGTTCGCGGCGCTTGGCGCGGGTATCGCGATGAGCGGCAGCCTGCTCGGTCCACTGCTGTTCTTTATCCTGTTTAACGCGGTTCGTCTGGCTACCCGTTACTACGGTGTTGCCTACGGCTATCGTAAAGGTGTCGATATCGTTTCTGATATGGGCGGTGGCTTCCTGCAAAAACTGACCGAGGGGGCGTCAATTCTCGGCCTGTTTGTCATGGGGGCCCTGGTCAACAAGTGGACGCACGTTAACATCCCGCTTGTGGTCTCGACTATCACCGGTCAGGACGGACAAACGCGCGTCACCACCGTGCAGACGATCCTCGACCAGCTGATGCCAGGCCTGGTACCGCTGCTGTTGACCTTCGCCTGTATGTGGCTGCTGCGTAAGAAAGTTAACGCCCTGTGGATCATCGTTGGCTTCTTCGTTATCGGTATCGTCGGTTACGCAATCGGCCTGCTGGGTCTGTAAATTCAGGCTTTATACACCGGGGGCTTGCCCCCGGTTTTTTTATCTGGAGGACGAATGACGGTTACGGACATCGTACTGGTTCTGTTTATTGTTGCCCTTCTGGCGTACGCCATTTATGACGAATTCATCATGCCCCGCCGCCACGGCGAGACACTGCTCACCATCCCCCTCCTGCGACGTGGTCGGATCGATGCCTTTATCTTTGCCGGTCTGCTCGCCATTCTGATTTACAATAACGCGATCAATCACGGTGCATTATTAACCACATGGTTATTATGTGCGCTGGCATTAATGGCGGTTTATCTGTTCTGGATCCGGGCACCTAAAATCATCTTCAAACATCAAGGTTTTTTCTTCGCCAATGTGTGGATAGAATATAACCGTATTAAAGAGATGAATTTATCTGAAGATGGCGTGCTGGTGATGCAGCTAGAACAACGCCGTTTGCTTATCCGGGTAAAGAATATTGACGACCTAGAAAAAATATACAAATTAATGGTTAAAATTCAATAAATTACATTTATAGCATTGGCTATATATTGTCCTTTTTTTGCGATCGATATATAGCCATAGCTATATTACTTCGGTATTTAACTTATATTTCTTAACGTTATTTTCACGCATAAATCTAAATGAAAATCGTTATCAACTAGTCAATAGTATAATATCTTTCTGTTGTTGTTTTATATTCTCAAAATATGTTAAGGTTGCGCCCGTCGTTGGGGAGTAGCCGATTTCCTGTCTCCGGGAAATGTACGTGTCAACATACTCGTTGCAAAACGTGGTGCGTACGGATTTTTTACTGTGCCATTTTATATGCGCGCAGAGATCAGGCGAGACCATTGATACATCAACTGCTGTTTACTGGGGGCAGTGATGTGTCATATGGATATCCCCGGTCTGGACGCTTTTATGAATATCTCCGCCACGATCCTTCTCGCTTTCGGCATGTCTATGGACGCTTTCGCCGCCTCCATGGGTAAAGGTGCCACGCTTCACAAACCTAAATTCTCCGAAGCCCTTCGTACGGGTCTTATCTTTGGCGCTATCGAAACCCTGACCCCCCTCATCGGCTGGGCGCTGGGCATGCTGGCCAGTCAGTTTGTGCTGGAGTGGAACCACTGGATTGCCTTTATTCTGCTGGCGTTCCTCGGCGGGCGAATGGTAATTGAAGGCTGTCGCGGTAATTCGGATGAAGATGATGCGCCTGTTCATCGCCACGGCTTCTGGCTGCTGGTCACCACCGCGATCGCCACCAGTCTTGACGCGATGGCCGTCGGCGTCGGCCTGGCATTCTTGCAGGTCAATATCATCGCCACGGCGCTGGCGATCGGCTGTGCCACGCTGATTATGTCGACGCTGGGAATGATGGTCGGGCGATTTATCGGCCCGCTGCTTGGCAAGCGAGCCGAGATCCTCGGTGGTATTGTCCTGATCGGAATTGGCGGTCAAATCCTCTGGTCGCACTTCGCCGGTTAAAGGTCGCGCTGCCAGCAGTGAAGACTAAAATCTGTCTGGCAGTGAAAATCCTCTTGTTTCGCTAATGTATCCCAGACGCTCTGTTTTGCCCGCCAGGCAAACGGCGTCATCTGCAACAATGCAACGGCCTCTTCGCCCTTCAAGCGCATCTCATATCCCAGCGACTGCTCTTCTTTCAGCGTAAAACCGGCAAGCTGTTCAGAGTGCGCGGCATGCAGATGGACTTCATCGTAAATCAATCCTTTCATTTCCATTAAATGCTTTGGACCCGGCGTCACGGTCACGACCCAGCCGCCCGGCTTGACCACTCGCGCCAGCTCCTCGGCTTTACAAGGTGCGTAGATACGGATGATGGCATCCTGGCTGGCCTCTTCGAAAGGAAGACGATGGCTGGACGCCACGCAAAATGTGACTTGTGGATAGCGTTTTGCCGCTGCACGAATGGCAGATTTCGAGACGTCGAGACCAAAGGTCTGTGCTCCTTTACTGGCCGCCACTTTGGCAAATGCAGCTGTGTAATAGCCTTCACCGCAGCCGATATCCAGAATCGAGGACGCCTTCTCATCCAAAGTCATTGAAAGCCATTTCGCAACGGCATCCCTCAGGGGCTGATAATGCCCGGCTTCGAGAAATGCCCGGCGTGCCTGCATCATTTCAGCTGAATCACCCGGATCGCGAGAACGTTTGTGCTGGACGGGCAGCAGATTGACGTACCCTTCTTTCGCCTTGTCAAAACGGTGTCCCTGTGGACAGGTAAAGCTGTTTTCTGCGTGCGTCAGCAGCGCGTGACATAAGGGACAACTGAATGACATGGTAACTCCAGGCAATATCAAAGGGCGAAAGTGTACCGCTATTCGCCCTGCTATAAAACGCCTGCCTTATCGCATCACGATAAGATGAGTGGAATCATGAGCAATTCCGTCGGGTTCGACGTTTTCGAGGCGCAACACATCCCCCATTATCTGGCTAAACACTGGCGCAGATACGGCACCGCCATAATAGCTGCCGTTTTGCGGGTCGTTAATCACCACCGCCAGCGCAAACAGAGGATGACTGGCGGGAGCCACGCCTGCGGTATAAGCGACATATTTATCAACATATTTTCCGTCATCGCCGATTTTTTTGGCCGTGCCGGTTTTAATGGCCACACGATAATCGCGAACCGCCGCTTTGATCCCGCCGCCGCCGGGCAAGGCGACGCTTTCCATCATATGCTCCACCTGGTGAACAATTTCTTCAGGCATCACCTGATGCCCGATGACCGGGGGATCAATACGCGTAATCGACAGCGGCCTCTCAAGGCCGTAGCTACCAATCGTGGCATACACGTGCGCCAGTTGCAGCGGCGTAACCATCAGACCATAACCAAAGGCAAAGGTCGCGCGATCGAGCTGGCTCCAGAATTTACGTTCCGGAAGCAGGCCGCTACTCTCTCCGGTCAGCCCCAGCCCCGTGGATGTGCCAAAACCAAAGCCTCGGTAGGTATCCAGCAGATGCTGGACAGGCATCGCCAGTGACAGACGTGAGACGCCCGTATCACTCGATTTTTGTAAAATGCCTGTCAGAGAGAGTTCGGGATAGTAGCCGACATCCCGGATCCGATGGCCATCCAGCGTATAAGGATGGGTATCAATAACGCTGTCTGGCTGGACAATTCCCTGCTGCAACGCCGTCATCAGGACCAGTGGTTTAACCGTTGAACCCGGTTCGAAGGTATCGCTAATGGCGCGATTGCGAAAATCATTAATCGTCGCCCCTTCACGATTATTAGGATTAAAGTCCGGATAACTCGCCATGGAGAGGATTTCTCCGGTCTGGACATTAATCAATACCGCCGCACCCGACTCTGCTTTGTTCCAGGCCACAGCGTTATCTAATGCATCTTCGGTAATGGTCTGCAGCCGCTCATCAATACTGAGCTGGATGTTGTGCGCAGGTACTGGCGGGACTTCCGTCAGATTCTCAATAACATGACCATAGCGGTCCTCCCTCACCCGCCTGACGCCTGCTTTTCCGCTCAGCTGAGAATTAAAGCTCTTTTCGACCCCTTCGATCCCCTGCCCATCAATATTGGTAAAGCCGATAAGATTAGCCGCTACGTGTCCGGCCGGATAGAAACGGCGAGACTCATCGCGCAGGTTAATCCCCGGTAAATTGAGTTGGTCTATCCACTGCGCCTGAGAAGGATCGACCTGACGAGCCAGATAGATAAACCGGCCCTGAGGATTATGATTGATACGAGTTGCCAGCGTTCCGACAGACATATGCAAGGCGTTAGCCAGGGCCTGCCAGCGCGCATCAAAACCCACGCCGCCTTTCGCCAGCACGGTTTTAGGATCGGCCCACACCGCTCTGACGGGGACACTGACCGCTAACGGCCGCCCCTCGCGGTCGGTAATCATGCCGCGCGGGGCATCAATCGCCACCTCGCGTAGTGAGCGCATGTCTTCCTGTTTTACCAGGTTGTCAGGTTTAATAATTTGTAGCCAGGCGACGCGACCTAACAGGAAGGCAAGACTGAGCAAAATAGCGAGACAAAGCAGTGCAAAGCGTGCCGGGGTAAAATTACCGGCGGGACTTAGTGATTTCTTTTTCACCCGAACTCCAGGGCTGATAAACAACGCCCTGATTTAACGGGAAAAAGAGCCTGAAGAGTGAGAAAACAATGCTTCTAACCTCGCAGCTTTGCAACAAACTGCTAACAGAAACTCAGGAAGTTACATTCTGAAAAATAATGAATGAAAAAAGCCCCGCTTCACGCGAGGCTTTATGTCTGAGTGTGAAGCGCCGTGGCGCCTCTGAATCAGCAGGGATCCGATCAGATAGCGGTTACGTTAACAGCAGCCGGACCTTTCTGGCCGTCCTGAATTTCGAACTCAACGTTCTGGCCTTCAGCCAGAGTTTTGAAGCCGTTACCCTGGATTGCAGAGAAGTGTACGAACACGTCTTTGCTGCCATCAGCAGGAGTAATGAAACCAAAACCTTTAGACTCGTTGAACCACTTAACTTGACCTTTAATCTTTGCCATTTGCAAAATTCCTTAGAGTATTTTCTTAGCCCGCAGGCATTACATAGATAAAACTGAGACATTACTGCTTGAGGCACTAATATAAGGTTCGGCAGAGAAGCGGTATTCAACGACAACGTGTTTACTCAGGACTTCTTTACTGAAAATGCCACACATAAACAGAACTGTACCTCGTTTGACCCAAACCGTGTTATTACATACAACGAAAATTATGGCAAGCCATTTTTAAACGCCCCTGGATCCGCCGCACAAACTCTGATGTCACCTTGCTACAATCTGCACAAATATCTTATCTGGATAAGAGAACCGCTAAGACGGACGTTCTTGCCTCCCGACGGGCATAGACGCTGTTATCTAAGACTTTTTTTGCCTCTTACCGGCGTTCAAACTGCCCTAAAAATGTCCAGTTGTTCAATTATTGCAATGCATGAGTTAGAACAATTTGCGAAAAGTTATGCTGAAATGAACGTAACGGCCAGAGCATCATAATGAAATAACAATACTTATTGTCACCTACGCCGAACCTATTAAGTCGACTGTGTCCATTTGCTGTTATGCACCAAAATAATGAAATTTGTATGACTCTGCTTCAAAAGAAAGCAATCAAAACGTTTCGATAAAAATAAAACAAATGGCTGAGGGAAAATACAGAATATATACCAACGGAGCGACACATGTTCAAAGGGATAAATATTGACCAATTTTCAATATCCTGAACTTATCCGTAATTGGGGCGACATCATTGAGTGCCTGCTTTAACTCTGTGACGGGTTCATCTAGGGCTTCGTCGGCCAGCTCAAAGACACCCCAGTGAATGGGAAAAGCGAGGGGCATCCCCATTTGCTGCCAGAGCGCAACGGCAGATTGCGGATCCATATGGTGGGCAGACATGAACCATCGTGGTGCATACGCTCCGACGGGTAACGTCGCTGCATCAATCTTGCCGAGTCGTTCAGGAATGGTTACCAGCTCAGGTGAATATCCGGTATCGCCACTGAACCAAAAACGCCGGTTTGTACCTTCAATCACCCAACCGCACCACAGCGAACGGTTGCGATTCCAGAATGTGCGCATACTCCAGTGCTGGGCTGGAACGGCGGTTAGCGAAAGACCATTAAAAACAAAACGTTGCCACCAGTCGAGTTCAACGATATTGATTGCACCGCGACGACGAAACCAGTCCCCCAGGCCTAAAGGGGCAAAAATAGTCAGATCCGGAAAGCGGCGCAGGAGACGGCGAACAGTCGCATCGTCAAGATGATCGTAGTGGTTATGAGAAATGACTACAGCATCAATGATCGGAAGGCGATCGACGGAGATGGGCGGCGGCGTTTTGCGCTCCGGCCCCGCAAAGGAGAGCGGTGAAGCACGCCGGGAAAAAACAGGATCGGTGAGGAGATAGCGGCCGTTCAACCGGAGCAGTACACTCGCATGTCCGAGCCACCACACTCCATCTTCAGATAATTCATTCAGTTCAACCGGTTGCCACCATTGACGAATGAAGTTTTCATAACCCAGCACAGGCGGTTTGGGCAATCCCGCTGCCTTGCGCTCTTTACGCCAGCGCTCCACGTCACCCGGCTGATGGCCCACAGAATGGGTATTGCGAAATCCGTTTGGCGTATGGTGCTGCAGGGAGGGGTCATACCAGGGATTCTTCCAGACCACAGCCACCTCCCCTTTTTAGCGAATCAGCGTTCAGCCACCAGACGAATAAAATCATCGTCTTCTTCTTTCACCTCTTGCTCAGGCGCTTTTGGGGCGATTTTCTCTTCTGGTTCGTTAGCTTCGCACAGGCGGCGAAGCAACGCATTCTGGCGTTTCTGCTGATCAAGCAACGCTTCCAGCAGCTCGATTTGCTCATCCGTGCGGGAACTGGCGCGGTTCACAAAGAACCATAAAACCAGACCAATCACCATCACGATAACGGAAATCGCCAGTGAGGCTATGTTCAATAACCCCGTATTCATTAACTCACCCATTTTACCACCTCAATGAAAACGCCATTTTACCACTGACGCCGTTGAAGGTAATCATCTGTTAGAGAAATGGATCATCATTACCAGGGGATAAACTGATTTATTGCACAAATGCCGCTAAAAAATTGTACATCCTGATCGCACAGAACGTTGATCGTCTGCGTCCAGAGAACGACACATGCGATCAGCACAGCAATCAGAATTACCCAGCGAATTTTTTTCACTCCACACTCCGTCTCATGACCCGATATCTCCAGGTTATCACGGTTACCTTAAACAAGGGCTAACTGTACATTCATCAGATTTTTTTCGGAATCATGCACTTGTTTCAGCAGGTAAAACTATTACGATGAATGACATTATTAGCAATAAAAATTGAGGCAATGATGCGATTATTCATCAGAATAATTATTGCTCTGGCCCTTGTGTGGACAGGATTACTTTTGTCGGGATACGGCGTGCTTGTGGGAAGCAAAGAGAATGCGGCTGGACTGGGCATTCAGTGTAAATATCTTACTGCCAGCGGGACCAGCACAGCGCAATATTTGCACACTGACAGCGGTTTTATAGGACTATCTAACTGCCCGCTGCTGCGCAAAAGCCAGATGATCGTGGACAACGGATAATCAGAAAATGATTATCGCAGAACGAAAAACGCCGCACAGAATGCGGCGTTTTTCGTTCAAAGCATTAACGCTTAGAACGGGTACTCATTATAGCCCATCTGTTCTGATATTTTGCGCGCGGCGGTATGCAGCATCTCAACATACTCATGCAGATGTTCTTCCGAGAAACGCAGCGTTGGGAACGAAATACTCAGGCCCGCAATGACCACACCAAAACGGTCAAACACCGGGACACCGATGCAGCGCAACCCTTCTTCCTGCTCCTGATTATCTTCGCCGTAACCCTGTTCACGGACTTTATCCAGTACGGTCAATAATTCATCGGTGCTGGTAATAGTACGTTCGGTACTGCGCTTATATTCAACGCCTTCGAGGATCTCTTTTACTTCCTCGCGATCGCGCCATGCCAGCAGAACTTTACCGATTGCGGTGCTGTAGAGCGGGTTGCGGCGACCAATGCGCGAATACATGCGCAAATTGTACATGGAGTCGATCTTGTGGATGTAGACAATGCTGTCCTCATCCAGCGCCCCCAGATGGACGGTCTCTTTCGTCAAACGAGAAAGCTCGCGCATCTGGATATCCGCACTGCGGATAAGATCAACATTTTGCAGCGCACGCGCGCCAAGCTCGAACAGCTTCAGCGTGAGAGAATACTTCTCAGACTCGCCTTCCTGTGCGACATAGCCCAGGGACTTCATGGTTTGCAGAAAGCGATAAACGGTGCTTTTCGACATCATCACACGCTGCGACAACTCTGTAATACCAATTTCGCGCTCTTCACCAAGCGCCTGTAAGATGCCAAACACCTTCAGCACGGAAGAAACAGAATCTGGCTGCTTATCCAAATCTGCGATTGCCATTTATCACCTCATTGCGAGTGTTTTATAAAAATCAGAACCGGTTTTTATTATAAATTCGTGGGCGTCATGCTGCAATCAATCTGCGTTTACTTCGTTACAAATCTGCGACATAAAACCGATATAACAATGCTAAAATAATCAATCTGATAATAATATCACTCTGAGTGTTTCATTTCCCATGGAAAAAAATCCCTCTGACGGCTTGCCGTTACCTCAGCGGTACGGCGCGATTGCGACCATCATTATTGGTATTTCGATGGCGGTACTGGATGGTGCGATTGCAAACGTTGCTCTGCCCACCATCGCAAGCGATCTGCACGCCTCCCCTGCCAGCTCGATTTGGGTGGTAAACGCGTATCAGATTGCCATTGTGGTCTCTCTCCTCTCATTCTCATTTCTCGGCGATATGTTCGGCTACCGTCGAGTTTACCAGTGTGGACTCGTTGTCTTTACCCTGACCTCTCTTTTTTGCGCTCTTTCTGACTCTCTGCATACGCTGACAATCGCACGTATCGCCCAGGGGTTTGGCGGCGCCGCGCTGATGAGTGTCAACACGGCGCTGATACGATTGATTTATCCGCAGCGCCAGCTCGGGCGAGGAATGGGGATCAACTCGTTCATCGTTGCAGTCTCCTCGGCCGCAGGCCCGACCATTGCGGCCGCTATTCTTTCCGTCGCATCCTGGCAATGGCTGTTTCTGATAAACGTACCGCTGGGCATTGTCGCCCTGCTTTTTGCGCTACGCTTTCTTCCGGCAAACGGCGCGAAGAACACCATGCCGCGTTTTGATCTGCCCAGCGCAGTGATGAACGCGCTGACGTTCGGCCTGCTGATCACCGCGCTGAGCGGCTTCGCCCAGGGACAATCACTGTCACTGATTGCCGCAGAAATTGTCGCTATGCTGGTTATTGGTTTCTTCTTTGTCCGCCGACAGCTGACTTTGCCAGTGCCGCTGCTGCCGGTAGATCTGCTGCGGATCCCACTCTTTTCACTCTCTATCGGCACCTCGATTTGCTCATTTTGCGCCCAGATGCTGGCGATGGTTTCGCTGCCCTTCTTCTTGCAAACGGTGATTGGGCGCACCGAAGTCGAAACCGGCCTTCTGCTGACGCCCTGGCCACTGGCGACGATGGTCATGGCACCGCTGGCGGGCTACCTTATCGAACGAGTACACGCGGGATTGCTGGGTGCGCTCGGACTGGTGGTGATGGCGACGGGTTTATTTGCGCTGGCGCTGCTGCCTTCCTCGCCGACAGATATAGATATTATCTGGCGAATGGTGCTCTGCGGGGCCGGTTTTGGCCTGTTCCAGTCACCCAATAATCACACGATTATTACCGCAGCGCCGCGCCATCGCAGCGGTGGTGCGAGCGGTATGCTGGGGACAGCGCGTCTGTTGGGGCAAAGCTCCGGTGCAGCACTGGTTGCCCTGATGTTCAACCTTGCCGGACAAAATGGCACCCATCTGGCGCTATTCACAGCCGGATCGCTCGCCACCCTCGCTGCCATTATCAGTGGATTACGCGTCACGCAGCCTCGTTCGCAGGCATAAAAAAAGCCGGGTGGCAGCGATGCTCAACCCGGCTTTTCTTCGTACTGCTCGTTACTTAATATATTCCCCACTACGCAGCGCTTCGATACGTTTATCCAGCGGCGGGTGAGTCATAAACAGTTCGCTCAATGATTTTGATTTCCCGTTGATACAAAATGCCATCATGCTGGTCGCTTCCTGCGGCTCATAACTGGTTTTGAGACGCTGCAAAGCGGCAATCATTTTTTCACGACCCACCAGTTTTGCAGAACCCGCGTCCGCATGGAATTCACGGTGACGAGAGAACCACATGGTAATAATGCTCGCCAGAATACCAAACACCAGTTCGAGTACCGTCGCGACAGCAAAATAGATCAATGGGTTGCCGTTACTCTCTTCGCCTTCATCGCGGTTTCCGCCCATAAATCCTGCGGCAATCTGCGCCAGAATACGCGAAATAAAGATCACAAAGGTGTTCACCACCCCCTGAATCAGGGTCATGGTCACCATGTCACCGTTAGCGATATGGCTGATTTCATGGGCGATGACGGCTTCCGCTTCATCACGGCTCATGTTTTGCAGCAGACCCGTACTCACCGCAACCAGCGACGCATCGCGGCGCGCACCTGTGGCAAAGGCGTTAATATCAGGGGCATGATAAATCGCGACCTGAGGCATGGCGATACCCGCCTGACGCGACTGTTGCGCCACAGTGTTCATCAGCCACTGTTCCATATCATTTCGTGGCTGTTCGATAACTTCACCACCTACCGACTTCAGGGCCATCCATTTTGACATCAGCAGAGAGACGAATGACCCGCCAAAACCAAACAGCAGCGCCATAATCAGCAGGCCTTGAACGCTGCTCGATTGGATCCCTGTCAGGCTTAGCACGAGCCCGAATACCACCATCACTGCCAGGTTGGTGACCAGGAAGAGCGCGATTCGCATCATAATTTTCTTTTAACCTCTGTTTAACAAAACGCACTATGCGATTACCCACATCGTATGGGTATTCTGGCTATTTTCAAGGATTCGAGATGTGTAAGTCACCAGAAAGACACAACTTTACATTGCTTGTGGGCTTACTGACGGGAGGATGCAGAACTTAAAAAAACAGGCACAATTTCTTGTGCCTGTTGAGGAGTTATTTCGCCGGAGTGGGCTGTAAAGCGGGTTTATTTTTTTCCTGCTTTGCCAGGTCAAGCGCGATATGTACCGTCTCGTCCAGATACGGATCGGGCTCCTGATAATCCTTCGGCAAATCTTCCAGTTTTTTCAGCATCGGCTTGCCTTCACGTTTGAGACGATCGTTGATCCGTGCCAGACGCGTTGCGTCATCTTCCTCGTTCTCTTTCTCACGCTGAGCAAAGTTTAACGAAGCGATGTTCCGTTTTTCTTTCAGGGCATTGAAACGAGCAATGTCCTTCATGATGTACTGGAACTCTGGATCTTTGGCGATACGTTCATTATGTGCTTTCAGCAGTTCCGGACCGAACTGGGTCATGTCGCCAGATTTCACGAAGGTGGCAGCATTGATGCTATCCCACGGCAACGCGTTATCTTCAAACTTCTCACCCGTTTCGGTCTCTTCGGTACCGGTCGGCATCATGATGTCCGGTGTCACGCCTTTACGTTGCGTACTGCCACCATTCACGCGGTAGAACTTCTGAATGGTGTACTGAACCGATCCCAGCGCAGGCCATTCAGGACGCAGCATCTGGTCGTAAATGCGGTTCAGAGAACGATATTGCTGTACTGTTCCTTTACCGAAAGTGGGTTCGCCCACGATCAGCGCGCGACCATAGTCCTGCATCGCAGCAGCAAAGATTTCAGATGCCGAAGCACTGAAGCGATCCACCAGTACCACCAGCGGGCCTTTGTAGTAGACCACACCGTCGGTATCGGCATCTTCGCGCACTTTGCCGTTGTTATCACGAACCTGAACGACCGGGCCAGACGGAATAAACAGACCAGACAGCGAAACCGCTTCCGTCAGTGCTCCGCCACCGTTGGTACGCAGATCGATGATCACACTGCTAACATTCTGCTTTTCAAGCTTCTGCAGCTGCACTTTCACATCGTCGGTCAGACCGACATAGAAGCCAGGGATGTCCAGCACGCCGACTTTTTCTTTGCCAACGGTCTTCACTGACATTTTCACCGCGCGATCCTCAAGACGGATACGCTCGCGAGTCAGAGTGACGATACGGGTTTTCGTGCCTTTGCCAGCCGGCAAGATTTCAAGACGAACCTTGCTACCTTTCGGGCCTTTGATTTGCGCAACGACGTCATCCAGACGCCAGCCAATCACATCCACCATGTTTTGGCCTGTCTGGCCAACACCGACGATACGATCGCCCACGCTGATAGCTTTGCTTTTTGATGCCGGACCGCCTGCCACCATGGAATTGATGACCGTATAGTCTTCATCCATTTGCAACACTGCACCAATACCTTCCAGAGAGAGACTCATTTCAGTATTGAACTGCTCGGTGTTACGCGGGGAAAGGTAGTTGGTATGCGGGTCGATTTCGTGGGCAAACGCCGTCATGGCGAGTGAGAACACGTCTTCGCTGTTGGTCTGAGCCAAACGACGAATCGCCGATTTATAACGTCGGGTCAGCGTTTCGCGGATCTCTTTCTCATCTTTACCGGTGAGTTTGAGGCTCAGCTCATCGAATTTTACTTTGCCGTCCCACAGCGCATTCAGCTCGGCTTCGTCTTTCGGCCAGGGGGCTTTGCTGCGATCCAGATTAAAGTTGTCATTGCCGGTGAAGTCCATAGGACGTTCCAGCACTTTCAGCGCGTATTGATAGCGCTCAAAACGACGTTTCTGCGAAAGATTGTACAGATCGTAGAACAGATCCAGTTTACCGCTGCGCAGCTCATCGCCCACATCGGTTTTACGCTTTGCGAACTGCTCGATGTCGCTCGCAAGCAATACGTTATGACTGTAATCCAGCAGGTTCAGATAACGATCGAAAATTTTGGCCGAAAAGGCCTGATCGAGATCGAACTGACGATAATGAGAACGGGTGAAGCGCGAGGTTACGCGCTCACTCACCGTTGCATGCTGAGTCTCTTCCTTTAATACCGGAATTTGATCAGCACGCGTAATATCGTCCACAGCGAAAGCATGGCCTGTTATAACAAACAGGCCAGCCAGCGCGGTGATCCTAAAAAGAGTGTTCATGCCAGGCTTGGCCTCCGTTTCAGAACACCAGGTGTTCTGCGCGTACAATCATTGACATGCCAGAAGTCAGCTGCACACGAACGCCATCTTTGGTGATTTCGAGTACGGTGGCGTCCATCGCATTGTTACCCGCTTTCACCTTCAGAGCCTGACCGACGCTCAGCGCGTTGATGTCAGAAACCGGAGTGAGACGCGGCTCTTCACGAGGCGCGCGCTGGGCTTTAGCGGCTGGCTTATCAGCACGCGGCTTACGCTCGCTCGTTTCGCTGCGACGTGGAGCAGGACGCGGTTTACGCTCGCGACGAGGCGCGTCTTCCTGACCATTTGCCGCTGCTGCTTCGCGTTTTTTCGCCTGCTGTTCAGCACGCTGTGCCTGAACGCGTGCTTTGGCTTCTTCAAGCTGCTTACGCGCATGCTCAACGTGTTGCTCGTCCAGCTCACCGCAAGGATTGCCGTCGAGATCGACACGGGTAGCGCCCAGCTTGATACCGTAAAGGTAACGCCAGCTTGAAGTATAAAGACGTAATGCGGAGCGCAGCTGAGTTTTGCTGAGATTCATCTCACCCTCAACGCGCGCTACCAGATCCTGAAAAATACCAATTTTCAGGGGGCGAGCTTCGCCTTCAGCGCTGAAACACTGTGGGAAACGCTCTGCCAGAAAGGCGATAACTTCTTTACTACTATTCAACTTAGGTTGATTTTCCATGAAATTTCCTGATTACAACGGACGTTGCCAACAAGCGCAGGCATGAACAGGCGTCATTATAATGACGCCATCAGTAATTGCTACGTTATCCGTTGATTATCCTGCGACGCTCGCAAAGAATTTTTGATAATCGGTCGCATTTAAGACGTTTTCGAGATGAGAGACCAGCTCGCGGAGGCCCTGCTCATCCTCGGCGCTAAAGCGATCAAACACCGTGCTGTCGATATCCAGTACGCCAATAATCTGATTTTTGACGGTCAGCGGCAGCACAATTTCGGAATTACTCGCGGAATCGCACGCAATATGACCATCGAAGGCATGCACATCTGCAACGCGCTGTACCTGATTTTGAGCAACGGCAGTACCGCACACACCGCGGCCAACCGGGATTCGCACGCAAGCAAGCTTACCCTGGAATGGCCCCAGCACCAGCGTATCCCCTTCCAGCAGATAGAAACCCGCCCAGTTAACATCAGACAAACGCTCAAACAGCAGCGCGCTGGTATTAGCCAGCGTGGCTAAAAAACTGGTTTCACCTGTCATCAATGCCTGGAAATCGCGGTTCAAATCCGCGTAGAATTCTGTTTTGTTCATTAATCAATCACTTGGTTGTCGTACAAAAAATAGAGCATAGCCTATTAAAATAAACATTAAATGCGCTCATTCTCAAGATGAATCCCGAGATGAGTTAATATAACGTTAATTAATCCTTTAATGCGCGACTCATGGCACTCAATACTTCAAAAATTACGCCGGCAAAAAAGATCACTATCCACTCGGTGAGCGATGCGCTACCTCGTGCACATTATCAGCGTTGCCCACAGTGCGATACGCTTTTTATGCTGCCTAAGATGAAATCGCATCAGAGTGCATATTGCCCACGCTGTGACGCAAAAATCCGCGACGGGCGAGACTGGTCGTTGACCCGGCTGGCGGCGATGGCTGTCACCATGATTCTGCTGATGCCTTTTGCCTGGAGCGAACCGCTGCTTAAGCTCTATCTGCTGGGGGTTCGTATCGACGTCAACCTGCTGCAGGGGATCTGGCAGATGACCCGACAGGGCGATCCGCTGACAGGCGCGATGGTGCTGTTTTGCACCGTGGGCGCCCCGACGGTGCTGGTGGCAGCCATTGCCTATCTCTGGTTCGGTAATATTCTGGGGATGAATCTCCGGCCGGTGCTGCTTATGCTGGAAAAACTCAAAGAGTGGGTGATGCTGGATATCTATCTGGTGGGGATTGGCGTCGCCTCGATCAAAGTTCAGGACTATGCTTTTTTGCAGCCGGGCGTCGGCCTGATTTCGTTTATCGCGCTCGTTTTGCTGAGCATCCTGACGTTGATTCACCTGAATGTGGAACAGCTCTGGGAGCGCTTTTATCCGCAGCGCCCGGCGACCCGGCCGGATCCCAATCTTAGAGCGTGCCTTGGCTGTCATTTTACCGGGTTGCCTGATGCGCGAGGCCGCTGTCCACGCTGTCATATTCCCCTGCGTTTGCGGCGCAATCATAGCCTGCAAAAGTGCTGGGCAGCGCTGATTGCCTCAGTGGTGTTCCTTCTGCCCGCCAACTTGCTGCCGATCTCCGTTATTTATGTCAACGGCGCGCGGCAGGAAGATACCATTATGTCGGGCATTGTTTCGCTGGCCAGCAGTAACCTCGCGGTGGCCGGCGTCGTGTTTATTGCCAGTATTCTGGTGCCCTTTACTAAAGTTATTGTGATGTTTACCTTGCTCATCAGTATCCAGTTCAAATGTGAGCAAGGGTTACGCACCCGGATGCTGCTGCTCCGTTTTGTGACGTGGATTGGCCGCTGGTCAATGTTGGATCTGTTTGTCATTTCGTTGACGATGTCGCTGATTAATCGCGATCAGCTACTCGCTTTTACCATGGGACCCGCGGCTTTTTATTTCGGCTCTGCGGTGATATTGACTATTCTTGCTGTGGAATGGCTGGATAGCCGCTTACTTTGGGATGCACATGAGTCAGGAAACGCCCGCTTCGACGACTGAAGCGAGAATTAAAACTAAACGCCGTATTTCGCCTTTCTGGTTGCTGCCGGTTATCGCTCTGATGATTGCAGGCTGGCTTATCTGGACGAGCTACGAAGATCGCGGTAACACCATCACTATCGACTTCCTGACCGCTGACGGTATCGTCGCGGGACGAACGCCTGTCCGTTTCCAGGGGGTTGAGGTGGGCACTGTCCAGGATATCCGCCTTGGTAAGGACCTCAACAAAATTGAGGTTCGGGCCAGCATTAAGGCCGATATGAAGGACGCGTTACGCAGCGAAACCCAGTTCTGGCTGGTGACGCCTAAAGCCTCTCTGGCGGGTGTTTCCGGTCTGGATGCGCTGGTAGGCGGGAACTACATCGGCATGATGCCCGGCAAAGGTGAGCCTCAGGAACATTTTACCGCCCTCGACACTCAGCCAAAATATCGGCTGAACAACGGCGATCTGATGATCCATCTCCAGTCACCGGATCTGGGCTCACTCAATAGCGGATCGCTGGTCTATTTCCGTAAAATCCCTGTCGGACGCGTGTATGACTATGCCATTAACCCGAACAAACAGGGCGTAACGATTGATGTGCTGATCGATCGTCGCTTCACCCCGCTGGTCAAAAAAGGCAGTCGTTTCTGGAACGTTTCAGGAGTGGATGCTGACGTCAGTCTGAGCGGAGCCAAAGTGAAGCTCGAAAGCCTTGCGGCGCTGGTTAATGGCGCGATCGCCTTCGACTCCCCCGACGGGTCAAAACCAGCCGAAGTGGATGACAGCTTTGGTCTGTATGCCGATTTGGCCCACAGCCAGCGCGGCGTTATCGTGAAGCTGGCTTTACCGGATGCTAAAGGGCTGAAAGCCGGTTCGACCCCGCTGATGTATCAGGGGCTGGAGGTGGGACAACTCACGAAACTGACACTCAACGCGGGCGGTTCCGTCACCGGCGAAATGACGGTTGATCCAAGCGTGGTGGATCTGCTGCGCGAAAAAACGCGCATTGAGCTGCGCAATCCGAAACTCTCATTAAGCGATGCCAATATCAGCAGCCTGCTGACTGGCAGTACGTTTGAGCTGATTCCTGGCGAAGGGCAGCCAAACAATACCTTTGTTATCGCTCCCGCGGATAAAGCCCTTCTGCAAAAACCTGGCGTCTTAACATTCACCCTGAGCGCGCCGGAAAGCTACGGTATTGATGCCGGACAGCCGCTGATCTTGCACGGGGTGCAGGTCGGTCAGGTGCTGGAACGCAAGCTCCTGGAAAAAGGCGTCACCTTCTCCGTTGCCATCGATCCGCAGTACCGCGACCTGGTTCGTGGTGACAGCAAATTTGTCGTCAATAGTCGTGTGGATGTCAAAGTCGGGCTGGATGGCGTCGAATTCCTCGGTGCCAGCGCCAGCGAATGGATTAACGGCGGCATTCGTATTCTCCCGGGGCAAAAAGGGGCGATGCGCGACAGCTATCCGCTGTATGCAAATCTGGACAAAGCGATTGAAAATAGCCTGAGCGATATGCCGACCACAACGCTCACGTTAAGCGCTGAAACGCTGCCTGATGTTCAGGCCGGTTCCGTCGTGTTGTACCGTAAGTTTGAAGTGGGTGAAGTCATCACCGTGCGCCCGCGCGCCGATGCCTTTGACATCGAACTGCATATCAAACCGGAGTATCGCCATTTGCTCACCGGCAACAGCGTATTCTGGGCTGAAGGCGGGGCGAAAGTGCAACTCAACGGCAGTGGACTGACCGTACAGGCATCTCCCCTCTCCCGCGCCCTTAAGGGAGCGATTAGCTTTGATAATTTAAGCGGCGCAGGGGCCAGCCAGCGCAAAGGCGATAAGCGGATTCTCTATCCTTCAGAAACCGCAGCGCGCGCGGTGGGTGGTCAGATTACGCTCCATGCTTTCGATGCAGGCAAGCTCGCAGAAGGCATGCCTATCCGCTATCTGGGCATTGATATCGGGCAAGTGCAGAAGCTGACGCTTATCACTGCGCGCAACGAAGTGCAGGCCAAAGCGGTACTCTACCCTGAATATATGCAGAACTTTGCCCGCACGGGAACACGCTTCTCCGTGGTCACACCGCAGATTTCAGCGGCCGGGGTTGAGCATCTCGACACCATTCTGCAGCCCTATATCAACGTCGAGCCGGGCAACGGCAATGCGCGTCGCGACTTTGAGCTACAGGAAGCGACCATCGCTGACTCGCGCTATCTGAACGGGCTAAGCATTGTGGTTGAAGTGCCAGAGGCCGGTTCCATGAGTATCGGCACACCGGTGCTGTTCCGCGGTATTGAGGTAGGGACCGTGACGGGACTGACGCTGGGCACGTTGTCAGATCGCGTGATGGTCGGTTTACGTATCAGCGAACGTTTTCAGCATCTGGTCCGCAACAACTCCGTCTTCTGGCTGGCGTCGGGTTACTCTCTCGACTTTGGTCTGACAGGCGGCGTGGTGAAAACCGGCACCTTTAACCAGTTCATTCGCGGCGGTATCGCGTTTGCAACGCCGCCGGGCACTCCTCTTGCGCCGAAAGCGCAGGCAGGCAAGCATTTCCTGTTACTCGAAAGTGAACCGAAAGAGTGGCGGGAATGGGGAACCGCTCTGCCACGTTAAACTCAGGCTCCGGTGTCAACGCACCGGAGCGTTTATGATACACTGCGCGCCCGACCGATTCCCTGTGGTACCAGCGTGGCTCAAAACTCTGTATTTTTTCCTGACGAATTCCTGGCGCAGATGCGCGAGGCGCTTCCTGCTCATCTCTCTTTCGACGCGTTTATCGCTGCCTGCCAGCGGCCATTACGCCGCAGTATTCGCGTCAATACCTTAAAAATCAGCGTGGCGGATTTTCTGACGCTGGTTGCCCCTTATCACTGGCAACTCACGCCCGTTCCGTGGTGTGAAGAGGGTTTCTGGATTGAGCGTGAGGATGAAGACAGCCTGCCGCTGGGAAGCACTGCCGAGCATTTGAGTGGTTTGTTTTATATTCAGGAAGCCAGCTCGATGCTGCCTGTCGCGGCGCTATTCGCGGATGACAATCAGCCGCAGCGGGTGATGGATGTCGCCGCAGCGCCGGGTTCCAAAACCACCCAGATAGCCGCCCGTATGGGAAATCATGGTGCCATTCTGGCGAATGAGTTTTCTGCGAGCCGGGTAAAGGTACTTCATGCCAATATCAGCCGCTGCGGCATTAGCAATGTGGCGCTGACCCACTTTGATGGCCGCGTCTTTGGTGCGGCTTTACCGGAATCTTTCGACGCGATTCTGCTTGATGCCCCCTGTTCCGGCGAAGGCGTGGTGCGTAAAGATCCCGATGCGCTTAAAAACTGGTCGGTTGCCAGCAACCTTGAGATTGCCGCCACTCAGCGCGAGCTCATTGACAGCGCCTTTCACGCGCTCCGCCCGGGCGGTACGTTGGTCTATTCAACCTGCACGCTTAACCGTGACGAAAACGAATCGGTCTGCCTGTGGCTTAAAGAACAATATCCGCAAGCCGTTGAGTTTCTGCCGTTAGGCTCCCTTTTTGATTCTGCAAAAGAAGCGTTAACCCCCGAAGGTTTTCTGCATGTTTTCCCGCAAATTTTTGACTGCGAAGGATTCTTTGTTGCGCGCTTGCGTAAAACTGCCGCGGTTGAACCGTTGCCAGCGCCGACATTCAAAACGGGCAATTTCCCCTTCGCTCCGCTGAAAGGACGTGAGACGGCCCAGATTGTGGCGGCCGCGCAAAAAGTGGGAATCAACTGGGATGAACACCTTCGCCTGTGGCAGCGCGATAAAGAGATCTGGCTCTTCCCGGTCGGGATCGAGCCGTTGATCGGTAAAGTGCGTTTCTCGCGCATCGGAATGCGGTTAGCTGAAGTGCACAACAAAGGGTACCGATGGCAGCACGAAGCGGTGATCGCCCTCGCCACAGAAGAGAATACTTTCGCTCTGACCCACAGCGAAGCAGAAGAGTGGTATCGCGGTCGTGATGTGTATCCGGAGCAGTCGCCGCCGGCAGATGAAATGATTGTCACCTATCAGGGCTTTCCGTTAGGGCTGGCGAAAAAAGTAGGGTCACGACTCAAGAACAGCTATCCGCGGGAATTGGTTCGTGATGGTCGCCTGTTTACCGGTAACCCGCTCAGCGAATAAAAAAAACAGCACGTTTTCACTGGCGATTTTGCTCTCCTGCACTACGCTGAAAAATGGGCGATCATACTGGTCGTACCAGATTTCAGGCAAACCGGGGAGAGCATTATGACGAAAACCAATGTGCGCATTGGCGCTTTTGAAATCGACGATGCCGAGTTACGCGGCGATAATCAAGGCGATCGAACGTTAACCATTCCATGTAAATCCGATCCGGATTTATGTATGCAACTTGACGCCTGGGATGCCGATACCAGCATTCCGGCTATCCTCGATGGCGAACATTCCGTCCTGTACCGTGAGCACTACGATCAACAGTCCGACGCCTGGGTCATGCGCCTTGCCTGACTCAAAGGAACCCGCCCGAAGGCGGGTTATTTATCCCGCATATTTCCCCTGCCCCCAATCATCCCCTACACTATCAGTACGGAAGCCAGATCAGGGGATGAGATGTTTGCACTGGTACTTTTTGTTTGTTATCTGGATGGCGGCTGCGACGACATTGTGATTGATGTCTACAACACTGAACGCCAGTGTGTTGCGTCAAAGAAAGAACAGCGAATTCGCCATGGCGGCTGCTATCCGGTTGAAGAATTTATTGATGGATTCTGGATGCCTGCTCAGGAGTACAGTGACTTTTAGTTACTGTATCTGCGCAAAGGTCAACACGCCGCCAAACACTGCGCCGGTGTCGATATAGTGTAAATTTTCAAAGTCGTAGCGTTTATCGACCGGCGTATGACCAAACCAAAAATGATCCGCACCGGAAATCCCCTCCCCTTTACCTGCGAAACAGTCCGTCAATCGCGCACGATCCCACAACACGCGCTGCGCGCTGACCGGTTTATCGCGCAGATAAACCGAAGAAGGATAGTCCGCATGCGCGATGATATTGCGCCCATTTATACAGTTAATTTCAATAATATGCGGTAATTGCCGACAGGCTTCGAGAAGCGCGATAGCTTCTAATTTTTGCGGGTTTGTCAGTCTGGAAAACCATATACCGCCATTCATTGTCCAGAGCGCAAAATCATTATTACGGAGCGCATCGAGGGCCATTTGTTCATGATTGCCCCGTACCGCATAAAACCATTTCTGCCGGATTAACTGCAGACATTTAACGCTATCCGGCCCACGATCGATCAGGTCTCCGACGGAAATGAGTAAATCCTCATGGTGATTAAAATGACGGCCCTTTAATTCATCCATAAGGCATTGATAACACCCGTGAATGTCGCCAACCACCCAGATATTTCGCCAACGATTACCCTCGATAATTTGATACATAGCGCCTCCACTAAGGAGTATAGCCAATACCTCGCCTTCGGGATCAGACGCATTATTGTTGCCAGTTTAAATCTTTAGTAAACGAAGCGGAAATAAAGGTTTAGCAGCTCTTAAATCACTCCATGGAAAACCTTAGAATAGAAGCATAATTCTAATGAGGACTTCATCGTGTCTAATACCAGCCTGCAAATTGATATTCCGGAAGTGCAGCCCGCAAATATTATTTCCGCCCTGACCCATGGGCAGCTTATTCCTGGGCCAATCTGGACGAAACGAGACTATCGCATCAAATTCTTCCTGCGCTCATTGCTGTTCTGGTCTTCGACAAAACGCATGCTGAGTGCGCTGGCGCATCGGGCTGATTTCGATAAGCTGCTGGCAGCCCAGATAACGCTCCCGAGCAAAACGCATCGTCAGTATCTGACCCGTGGATTAAGCGCTAACCAGCGTGCTGAAGCCATCGTTCACCACTATGAATGGCTGGATGCCCTGCCGGACAGGAGTCTGGTAAACGCGCTGACCCATCCGGTGGCTCAGCCGGTTGTCCACTTCCAGGCGAAAGATGGCGCGCAATATAACGTCTATGCCTCCTCCGCCAGCAAAGCGGAGCGCGAAGGTGAAAGCACCCTCTGGCTGCGCGATGAAGAGGATACACTGCTGACAAGCCTGACGTTCAGCGTGGTTCCACAGGGAGAGCATTCCGCTCTGGTGATCGGTGGGCTTCAGGGTCCACGTCGCGGTGTGACGCGAGAAACGATCAAAAAAGCCACTCGCGCCTGCTATGGCCTGTTTCCGAAACGAGTCCTGATGGAGGTCATTTTTCATCTTGCCGCGCGAAGCGATATCAAAGCGATATACGGCGTCAGTGATGAAGGCCACGTGTTCCGCGCCCTGCGCTATCGCCTGAGTAAAGGCCGGCATTTTCATGCCAGCTACGATGAATTCTGGGCATCAGTTGAGGGGAAGAAGCTGTCCGCCTTCCGCTGGGAGCTGCCGTTACAGATGGAACGCAAATCCCTTGAAAGTATCGCCAGTAAAAAACGCGCCGAATACCGCCGCCGTTTTGGCCTGTTGGACGAGATTGCAGAAGGCATTAACGCCCGCTTTTAACGTTAGTGGTGGCTTCGCCACCACGTAACTTTATCTTTTATAGCCTTTTTATCATTTAGCTCTGCCCGTTCGTTTTTTACGAGACATTGCTGCACGATTGACTGTATGTGGCGACTACTGTAGCGCTTCTTCTCTGGGTAATGTGTTATAGGGAATCAGCGACCCGTCTTTCTTCAAAACCACCCTTTCTTCATTGCAGATCTCATCCGAAAAAAGATTGCACTGCAGGTCAGTGGAAGGTTCACTGATACCCAGCAGCTGGGTGATAAGAGGAATAAGATCAAAACCTGAACGCGGCGCAGTGATGACCTTTCTCTCGGCCATGTCCGACGTCGTCACAAAAAGCGGAACATCATAATTATTCTGGTACTTATCCGAATGCTGCAGGCGCTCCTCGCTTGTCCCCTTATCGACGATCTGAAGGCCATGATCCGCAAAGTACATCATTGCCCAACTTCCGGAATTTTTGCCAAGCATCCCATGCACACTGTCGAGTAAAGCGTCTGTATTTTTGATGCTCTGGATATAGCACGACTCTTCTCTGGAGCGGAAGAAATTGTCGTAATGACCGTTAGTGCGAACACAGGCCACCGGATGCGAACCCATCAGGTGAATGAAAACCGCTTTTTTCCCTTTGCGATTCAGAGCGTCTGAAATCAGGGGGAGCATCTTCTCATCCGGGCTATAGAGAAACTTATTAGAAGAACCGTTCTTAACGAAATGATAATCCTCGGCCTGCTTCCCCGCGAGCGAGACGGGGCTGTCCGCACCGCCAAAGACCCCCTGGTTGGAGATCCAGTTGGTGTGGTAGCCACTTTTGCCCAGCAACCGCACAATGCTGTTGTTG
Organism: Lelliottia sp. CFBP8978; assembly: GCF_034046055.2. NCBI lineage: Bacteria > Pseudomonadati > Pseudomonadota > Gammaproteobacteria > Enterobacterales > Enterobacteriaceae > Lelliottia > Lelliottia sp. CFBP8978. The sequence goes on from NZ_CM188253.1 coordinate 2,555,235, forward strand.
TATTCGACGCGTCCATCTTTGAAGCGGTACAGGGAGTGGGTCAAGGATAATACCGTTGCAGGGCCGCTTGAAATATAGTCAGTAAAGGTAATTCCCGGTGTTGATTGCATAAACGGGGTATTATTTACCGGGAAACCATAAACCGACATAAAATCACGGCGAACGCTTTCTCCGATAATAATTACTACGGTGTCATAATTATCGTTTTTAATGTCAGCATTCCAGCTATCGGTTTTTTTTACATTTTTTTCATAAAAGCTTTTATCTGAATTCACCTGCTTATAAGCACTGTACGCATCGTTGACGAATCTAATCGGCGGATAATGTGAATCAAGTGGAGATAAAATATTCTCCTGATACGCCGCTTTAATAGGCGTACTGAAAAAAGTAATCACGCTCACAAGAGAAAGGATTCGGGGCAACACAAAGGACGCTTTAGGTTTCAGCAGACAACATGAGACAGCCGAAAGAAAAATAGAGACAGAAATCAACCACTTCCATATTGATATAGAGAGGAAGAACTCTAACGTTTCGGCTTTATCTGTATAGGTCATGGAAGTCATGGCATTCAGATCGGGCGGGCCAAACGTCAATCCTATCGGGCAATAAAGGAACGCTATAATTGCCCCAGATATACAGGCGACCGAATATACTCCCCTACCCCTTAATGTTAGTAGTAGAACAAAAGTAAACAAACTGTATACCGTTGCGAGACCATAGCCGAAAGCAGAGTTGAAAAGGAAAGAAAATACCATGTTCGCAAGAATGAACATGCCAGTAGGATTGATCGTGTCACGAAACGACATGAGAAATGTGCCCCAGAAATGGCGGATATTGCCAACTAAAGTTAAATTGATGCGATTTTGCCGAATTAAGAATTATCTTATAAAAAAACAGATAACTTTACCATTAATTAAACATCAACTTTTAACAGCATTTCTCCGCAGAAGAAGATTCTAAGACCGGGTTTGCAGCCCTGTGCGGGCGTCAAAAAGTGGCGATGAGGATAAGCGTCGTTTTTTAACTTAAAACTCAGGAGCGACGGATCGGGCGCGCGGCTTTTCTCGCTTTTGGTTTGCTTGCTGGCAGGGTGTACAGGTCATGGGAACGCCGTTTCGCAGACGCAGGGTGTTTTAACTTTTACGTGTAAATGAATTGTGAATGTTAAAAACGGTGTGGTATAACGAGAAATACCGAAGTGTGAGATTCGGGTAATTTCAGGGCGTTTTCGGACGGAGATCCGTAAGTGACTGAGATTAAAGCTAGATAAAAAGAGACCGAATACGATTCCTGTATTCGGTCCAGGGAAATGGCTCTTGGGAGAGAGCCGTGCGCTAAAAGTTGGCATTAATGCAGGCTAAGTCGCCTGACACTTTAAGAATAGATGACGACGCCAGGTTTTCCAGTCCGCAGCAAAAGTGGTCGCAAAAAAAGCGTTTGAACATCCATAAACAAAAAAACCGCACTGCTTCCGTTGAGAAGCCTGCGGTTTTTTTATGGGAAACTCGCTGTTAGCAGAGCTTGTCGGCGCGCTCGATAAACGGCGCCAGACTCATCTTCTGACCGGGATTTGCCGGGTCGTCCGTCTGGATCACGCTAATCGGCTGGCCGTTGCTTTTTCCACTGGCGACTTGCTGCTGCGCCACATCATTAAGCGGGTATTGCACCAGCGTGCTCGGGTTAATCGCATACAGCGCATGGCCCGGGCGGCAAGTCAGCATGACTTCCTCGCGATTGAACGCCCATTTTTCTTTTCCAACCTCGAAGCGACTCACGGTGATCACCTGTGGGGCCGCAAAGGCGGAGCCGGCAGAGGCCAGCAAGATAAGAGCAAGAACTGTTTTTTTCATTCGTTTATAACCTTGTTAAAAAGGCTCCCAGGTCGCAAACAGACTGACAGCGGCCAGCACCAGTGCCCCCAGAACAACCTCTGCCTGTGTTAGCCAGATAAACCATTGTTGTCCGCGCCCGTCGTCATGACGGAATCGCGGAACCAGAAAATACCTGTTCACCAGCGCAATGACCACCATCATGGCCACCAGCGCACATTTCAACAAAAGGAGTTGCCCATACTCCGTGTGCCACGGCAGGTTCGCCCCCAGGATCAGCAGCGTATTGGCGATCCCGGTGAGGATAACCCCAGCCACGGCGACGTGACCCACGCGCGAAAAACGCATCATGGTATAAATGGCGGCCACACGCCAGCGCCCTTTCGAGAGCCGGATGCAAAACACCAGGGGTAACAGAGAGCCGGTCCAGATCGCCGCGCAGAGCAAATGAGTGGCGTGATTCAAGCGCTGCAAAACGCCCGGAATGCCGTCACGCATCGCCGCATGCCCGACACCTGCCAGCAAGATGAACTGGACGGTTGCCAGCAACAGCAGCAGACGCGCGTTTTTCCCCGGTGCAATCCAGGCCGCACCGGCAGTCAGGAGCGCACAGATGATTTGCCAGACCCAGACGCCGCCAAAGCGGGTGCTGGCGACAGCCTGCCAGATTGACGGGGCGATGACATCAGCCCAGCCGTCGCCCATCTGACCGCCCTGAATGGCGAGCATTAGCACGGCAGCGCTCAGACTCACCAGCGCTGCCACTTTTTGCTGCCCCTGAAAACGGCGGGTCATAAGCCGCTGCAAGGAAAACGGTGCCAGCCATGCGCTGTATAAGGCATTGCCAAAAAGCAGGATTAGCGCCGCGAAATGCACAAAGCGCAGGGCGACATAGCAAAATGCCAGCATCTTATTTCACGCTGAAGTGGTAGCTGCCCTTGGTTTTGTGACCGTCTACAGAAACCACATGCCAGTCAACGGTATAGGTGCCTGGCGTCAACGCCTGTTCAATGGGAGCGATAAGCTGGGTGTCGTCATTTTCGGCGCGTTTCACCGTACCGATCTTCACGATTTGCTGCTTATCACCCGTCACCGATACGCCGCTAAATTTTGGCTCAATACCTTCTGAAAAATTCAGCGTCAGCGCCTGCGGTGCGGCGGTCACAGCGGCATCGGCGGCCGGGTATTGATGTTTGAGGTGAGCATGCGCCAACGCTGCGGGAGCCGCGCCAACGGAAAGCAGAAATGCCAGTGCGCAAGCCGCGCGGGATGCGGTGGATACCATACCTATCATTCCTTTTGGTTATGTCTATATGACAGAGGATAACTCTGTATAATATCTGAGTCGAGGATCATCCTGCGACGGCTTGTCAACACAGGGCAAGCGCGGTAACGTTGGCGGCGCAAATTCAGGAGAAGGTAATGAACATTAATCTGGCAACTCTTCCACAGGATGAAATGGACAAAGTGAATGTCGATCTCGCCGCAGCGGGCGTGGCATTCAAAGAGCGTTATAACATGCCTGTAATTGCTGAAGTCGTTGAACGCGAACAACCGGCCCATCTGCGCGACTGGTTCCGTGAGCGACTGATTGCGCATCGCCTGACCTCTGTCACGCTGTCGCGCTTATCTTACGAACCTAAAGTTAAGTAAACGCCGCGTCTGGTTACACTTCCTTACATGTTATCTGGCAGGATAAGAAAACCCTGATAAAACCAGGTGTATCTTTGAATCCCTGCGACTAAGTGTATAAGGAAGTCACGATGTCCCACTGGAATATTGCCGCTGCCCAGTATGCCCCGCTTCACGACTGCGTTGACGATCATGTCGAGCACCACCTTCGCTTTATCACTGCGGCTGCAGGCCAGCAGTGCCAGCTTCTGGTCTTTCCTGAACTATCGCTGACCGGCCCCGCCGGGAGCGATCTGGGCCTGCCCTCTCCTCCCGGGGAACAGGCGCTGGCCCCGATTGTCGAGGCTGTGCGAACCCATGCAATTACAGTCATCGCCGGTCTCAGCGTGGACGTTCACGGCCAGCGGCAAAAAGGTCTGGCCTTATTTTCGCCCTCCCAGCCCAGAGCGATACGTTATCCCCAGGGCCGAGGGGCGTGCCTGATGCCGGGAAACCCGCAGCTCACGATAGTTGATGGCAAAGCGGAGCTTCCCACTCTCGACCCACTGGCCGCCCTGTTTGCCAGTAGCCAGGCGGTTGGGGAATCGTGCTGGCGTGAGGCCATTAATCGCCTGCAGCGTTTTGCGCACAAACACGCGATCGCAGTACTGATGGCCAATGCGCATGGCAGCAGTGCGCTTTGGGATTCCAGCGGTCAGTTAATTGTGCGCGCCGACCAGGGCGAGCTGTTATTAACCGGCTCATGGGGTCAGCAGGGTTGGCAAGGTGATATCATTCCATTACGCTAACTGTTTTACGGTCAGGAGCCAGCCATGCTGCGTGTAATCGATACCGAAACCTGTGACCTTCAGGGCGGGATTGTAGAAGTCGCGTCCGTTGATGTGATCAACGGACAAATCGTCAATCCAATGAGTCATCTGGTTCGTCCCGATCGACCTATCAGCGCACAGGCGATGGCCATCCACCACATCACGGAATCTATGGTGGCGGACAAGCCGTGGATTGAAGAGGTCATTCCCCACTATTACGGCAGCACCTGGTATGTGGCGCATAACGCCAGCTTTGACCGCCGGGTATTGCCGGAAATGCCCGGGGAATGGATCTGCACCATGAAGCTGGCGCGGCGTTTATGGCCGGGAATTAAATACAGCAATATGGCGCTGTATAAATCCCGCAAGCTCAGTGTGAAAACGCCGGAAGGTTTGCATCACCACCGCGCCTTGTATGACTGCTACATCACGGCTGCGCTACTGATCGATATAATGAACAACACGGGATGGACACCGGATGATATGGCGACCATCACCGGACGTCCGGCCCTGCTGACCACCTTTACCTTCGGAAAATATCGCGGTAAAGCGGTGTCGGAAGTGGCAGATCGCGACCCGGGCTACCTGCGCTGGTTATACAATAACCTCGATCGCATGAGCCCAGAGCTGCGCCTGACGCTTCGTCACTATCTGGATGAAGCCTAATCAGCAGCATGGCCTGGCAGCGTCCCCTGTGCCAGGCCAATCAGAAAGGCGTATTCCAGCGCCACCCCTTCATAGGATTTAAATCGCCCTGATTTACCGCCGTGTCCGGAATCCATATCGGTACAGAGCAGCAGCAGGTTGTCGTCTGTTTTCAGCTCGCGCAGTTTAGCCACCCATTTAGCAGGTTCCCAGTATTGCACCTGTGAATCGTGCAGGCCGGTGGTGACTAACAGATGTGGATAGTTTTTTTGTTCTACGTTGTCGTACGGGCTATACGCTTTCATGTAGCGATAATAGGTTTCATCCTGCGGATTGCCCCACTCTTCAAATTCACCGGTGGTTAACGGGATGGATTCGTCCAGCATCGTGGTCAGCACATCGACAAACGGCACCTGCGCGACAATGCCCTTAAACAGCTCGGGACGCTGATTGATCGCTGTCCCCATCAACATGCCGCCAGCACTGCCGCCCATACCAAACAGCAGGTCGGGATCGCCGTAACCCTGCGCGAGTAACGCATCGCACACATCAAGATAATCGTTGAAGGTATTTTTCTTGTTCAGAAATTTGCCGTCTTCGTACCAGTGCTGCCCCAGCTCCCCGCCGCCGCGAATATGCGCGATAGCAAACACAAAGCCCCTGTCGAGCAGACTCAGCCTGCTGCTGCTGAAATCGGCATCCATACTGGAGCCGTAAGAGCCGTAGCCATAAACCAGCAGTGGATTTTTTCCTTTGCGGAAATGGTCTTTGTGATACACCAGCGACACAGGCACTTCAACGCCATCGCGAGCGGTGATCCAAACGTGCTCGCTCCGATAGCGGCTGGCATCGAAACCCGTCACTTCCGCCTGTTTCAGCACTTTGCGCTGGCCGGTATCCATATCAAGCTCAAACAGCGTATCGGGAGTGGTCATCGACGAATAGCCATAGCGCAGACGCGAGGATTCTGGCTCCGGGTTGTAGCCAATCCACGTCACGTAGGCCGGATCGTCAAAAGCGATCCCCACCACCTCACGGGTTTTACGGTTAATTTGCCGGATGCTGGTTAACCCGCGCTGACGCTCCTCCACCACCAGCCAGTCGGTAAACAGGGTAAAGCCCTCCAGCATCACCTGTTCACGAGCAGGGATCAGCACTTCCCATTTACGCTCGTCGCGCACTTTGGTTTTGTAAAGGCCAAAATTTTTACCTTCGCGGTTTGAACGCAGATAAAAAGAGTGCTGGAAGTGATCGAGGCTGTACTCATGATCTTTACGTCGTGGCAGAAAACAGAGTGGCTGGGCATCCGGCAGTTCAGCATCCAGCAGCAACACTTCCGTGGTCGTAGCGCTGGCAAGCGAGATAATCACATAGTGAAGTGAAGTTGTCTTATGCAAACTGACGTAAAAGGTCTCGTCTTTCTCCTCGTAAACCAGCTCGTCATTGAGGGACGACGTGCCGACCGTGTGTCGCCAGACCTGATAAGGCAGCAGCGTAGAGGCATGTTTTTTGATGTAGTAGACGGTTTCAGAATCGTTGGCCCAGACGAATCCCGGCGACACGTTATCCAGCATTTCCGGATACCAGTTTCCGGTCTCCAGATTGCGGAATCGCAGCCCGTACTGGCGTCTTGAAAGGTAGTCTTCCGCCAGCGCCATAATCGCGTTATCGGGCGAAATCCCCATTCCGCCGAGGGTGTAAAACTCACTGTGCGATGCGCGCTGATTGGCATCAAGGAGCGTTTCCCAGTCGTCCCACTCCGCGCTGAGCGCAGACTGTCTCTGGTAAATGGCATACTCCTTGCCCGGCTCGTAAACATGGCGGTAGCGATAGCCATTTCGGGTCCACGGCGCGGAGATATCTCGTTGCGGCACGCGTGCCACCATTTCGCCCAGCAGATCGTCCTGCAGCGCCTGTTGTGACGACATCACCTTGCGGCCGTAGTCATTCTCCTGATGCAGGTAATCGAGGACTTCAGGCTGCGAGCGAGAGTCGTCCCGCAGCCAGTAGTAGTTGTCTGTGCGCGTATCACCGTGAATGGTGATCGCTTTCGGAATGCGTCGGGCTTTTGGATACATGTCAGTTTTTCTTTTGCGTTTACACCCTATAAGGGTGGCAAAACGCGCGCATGATGCAAGCGAAACGTGACATCAGCAGGCTCAATTTACCCCGGTAATGCCTGTTTTTGCTGCCGAATATCCTGTTCAATCCCTTCACGCACATCCTGTGGAATTTTCAACGCGTCGCCCAGGGCGTTGAGATAGCTGCGCTCCATAAAGTGGTCAATATCAATGGCCGCGCAGCTCAGGAAATAGAGCTCCAGCGCTTCCTCTTCGTTTTTCACGCTCTGCGCCAGACGCGCCGGATCGAGTGGCTGTTCGATGGCCTGGGCGACCAGCGTTCTGCCCTGCTCCTCCACCCCCGCTTCCCGCAGTTGCTGTTCAATGGCAGCGCGCTCCTGATCGTCGATATGTCCGTCGCTTTTGGCGGCAAACACCAGCGCCAGAATCAATCTTTCCGTACGCACATCCAGCGGTGAACTTTGCTGGCCATACTGTGGCTCTCCCTGATGCGCAGTGCGAATTTTATCTTTGTACTTATTCCACAGCACCGTTCCGGCTATCGCTCCCCCGCCGGCCAGCAGCGCGCCAGTGCCGTATTTGGCCAATAGCTTACGTGAAGATTTATTCGCCACCAGCAGGCCCGCCAGGCCGCCCAACGCGCCAGGCATCAGCAACTTACTTAGCCCCTGTTCACCGGATGATGATGACGCTTTTTGACCTAACATGGATTGCAATTGATTTAGCCAGCCTGACATGATTTTCCCCACTTAACGGTTCGCATTCATCACAGCCTAAGCGAGGAGATGTCAGGAAATGTCTGGCCGCGCTAAAGATGCGCAAATTTCCGCGTCTTTCCTTCTACCGGTACGGTCCCGAAGGAAGACACACGCAAACGTTTTCGTTTATACTGCGCGCAACTTTTTCAGGGGGATTTTATGACTCGTTTAGGAACTGCGCTGCGTCCGGCAGCGACGCGCGTAATGCTGTTGGGCTCAGGCGAACTGGGAAAAGAGGTGGCTATTGAGTGCCAGCGTCTGGGGATCGAAGTCATCGCAGTCGATCGCTACGCCGATGCACCAGCAATGCATGTCGCGCATCGCTCGCACGTCATCAATATGCTTGATGGCGAAGCGCTGCACGCGCTGATTGCCGAGGAAATACCGGACTATGTGGTGCCTGAAATCGAAGCCATCGCCACCGATACGCTGATCGAACTTGAACAGGCCGGCCAGCGCGTGGTGCCCTGCGCCAGAGCGGCAAAACTGACCATGAACCGTGAAGGTATCCGCCGCCTCGCGGCAGAAGAACTGGATTTACCCACCTCAAGCTACCGCTTTGCTGACGGCAAAACCGATTTCCTTCAGGCCGTCGATGAGATTGGCTACCCGTGCATCATTAAGCCGGTGATGAGCTCCTCCGGTAAAGGTCAGAGTTTTATTCGCAGCGCTGAATCGCTGGACCACGCGTGGGATTATGCCCAACAGGGTGGTCGCGCGGGAGCCGGACGCGTCATCGTTGAAGGCGTCGTCAAATTTGATTTTGAGATAACCTTGCTGACGGTCAGCGCCGTGGACGGCGTTCATTTCTGCGATCCGATTGGTCATCGTCAGGAAGACGGCGATTACCGTGAGTCGTGGCAACCGCAGCAGATGAGTGCGCTGGCGCTGAAGCGTGCGCAGGAGATTGCGCAAAAAGTGGTGCTGGCGCTGGGCGGTTACGGTCTGTTTGGCGTGGAATTGTTCGTCTGTGGCGATGAGGTGATTTTCAGCGAAGTCTCTCCGCGTCCGCATGATACGGGCATGGTGACGCTGATTTCTCAGGATCTCTCTGAGTTTGCCCTGCACGTTCGCGCGTTTCTGGGCCTGCCGGTCGGCGGGATTCGTCAGTATGGTCCGGCGGCATCGGCGGTGATTTTGCCTCAGCTCACCAGCCAGAACGTCACGTTTGATAATGTGGATGCTGCCGTCGGCGCGGGTCTGCAGTTGCGTCTGTTTGCTAAACCGGAGATTGACGGAACCCGTCGTCTGGGCGTGGCATTAGCCACCGGCGATAACGTCGAAATTGCCATTGAGCGAGCGAAGATGGCTGCCGCGCAGGTGAAAGTGGAAGGATAAAAAAACGGGCCAAATGGCCCGTTTTTAGATGTTCATCGACAATTTTACAGCTTCGCGCCTTCGACAGCTTCACGCGCCAGCTTAGTGATGCGGTCCCAGTCGCCTGCTTCCAGCGCATCCGCCGGAACCAGCCACGAGCCACCGATACACAGTACGCTTTTCAGCGCCAGGTAGTCGCGGTAGTTTGCCGGGGAGATACCGCCAGTCGGGCAGAAACGAACCTGCGAGAATGGACCTGCAATTGCCTGCAGCGCTTTTGTACCGCCATTGGCTTCAGCCGGGAAGAATTTAAACTCCTTCAGGCCGTAGTCCATACCCAGCATCAGTTCTGACACGGTGCTGATACCCGGGATCAACGGGATAGTGCCTTCGGTTGCTGCTTTCAGCAGTGGCTCGGTCAGGCCCGGGCTGATCGCAAACTGCGCGCCCGCTTCGGTCACTTCAGCCAGCTGCTGTGGATTCAGCACTGTACCGGCGCCGATAATCGCGTCCGGCACTTCTTTGGCGATGGCGCGGATAGCATCCATCGCGCATGCGGTACGCAGCGTCACTTCAAGAACACGAACCCCACCAGCAACCAGCGCTTTCGCCATCGGTACGGCGTGCTCCAGTTTGTTCACCACGATAACCGGCACTACCGGGCCAGTTGTCAGGATTGCTTCTGCACTTGTTTTCCAGTTTTTCATCAGAGTTTTTCTCTCGCCAGATCGATAATTCTTGTCGTCTTAAAACGTAATACAGGTTGCGCCCTGCTCAGCACCGGAGAGATTCTCACGCAATGCACTGAACATTTCGCGCCCTGTGCCCACACGCGACGCGCTCAGGTCAGGAATATGCGGCTTACGGGCTTCAAGTTCAGCCTCATCCACCAGCAGGGTAAGTTCGCCTGTCTGGCCATTTACGCGGATGATGTCGCCATCGCGGACTTTTGCCAGTAACCCGCCGTCATAGGCTTCGGGTGTGACGTGAATCGCTGATGGCACTTTACCTGATGCGCCAGAGAGTCGTCCATCGGTGACTAACGCAATTTTGAAACAGCGGTCCAATAATACACCAAGTGGTGGCATAAGTTTATGTAATTCTGGCATGCCGTTGGCTTTCGGTCCCTGATGACGGACCACCACCACACAGTCTTTATTCAATAACCCCGCTTCGAAAGCGGGTAAAACATCGTGTTGGCTTTCAAAAATAACCGCCGGAGCTTCGACAATCTGATTCTCAACCGGAACGGCAGAGGTCTTCATCACCGCACGGCCAAGGTTTCCGCTTAGCACTTTGGTGCCACCGTGGTGCGAAAACGGCTTCGCAAAGGTGGCGATCACCTGCTCATCCAGAGAGTCCTGCGCGCCTTCACGCCAGTCAAGCTGACCATCGTTCAGCCACGGCTCCAGGGTGTAACGTTGCAGGCCGAATCCGGCGACGGTGTTGACGTCTTCATGCAGCAGGCCGCCTTTCAGCAGCTCGCGGATCAGTACCGGTACGCCGCCCGCAGCCTGGAAGTGGTTGATATCCGCCGGGCCATTCGGGTAAAGACGCGCCATCAGCGGCACGATGTCAGAAAGCTCAGAGAAATCATCCCAGTTAATGATGATGCCTGCCGCGCGGGCCATCGCCACAAGGTGCATGGTGTGGTTGGTTGAACCCCCGGTTGCCAGCAGCGCCACGATGCCGTTGACGATCACTTTTTCGTCAACCATTTTACCGAGCGGCATCCACTCATTGCCGTTCCCTGTCAGACGGGTTACCTGACGAGCGGCGGCTTCCGTCAGGGCCTGACGCAGTGGCGCATCTGGCTGGACGAATGACGATCCCGGCAGCTGCATGCCCATAAGCTCCACCACCATCTGGTTGGTGTTGGCCGTGCCGTAAAATGTGCACGTCCCCGCGGCGTGGTAAGAGGCGGCTTCGGCTTCGAGGAGCGCAGTACGATCGACTTTGCCTTCGGCATACAGCTGGCGGATACGCACTTTTTCTTTATTTGGCAGACCGCTCGCCATCGGCCCTGACGGCACAAAAATCGCAGGCAGATGACCAAAGGAGAGTGCAGCCATCGCCAGGCCCGGGACAATTTTGTCGCAGACGCCGAGGTACAGAGCGCCGTCAAACATGTTGTGAGACAGCCCCACTGCCGCAGACATGGCGATCACTTCGCGGCTCAGCAGGGAAAGCTCCATCCCGTCCTGGCCCTGGGTAACACCGTCGCACATGGCGGGCACGCCGCCCGCCACCTGACCCACCGCATTTGCGCTGTGCAGCGCCTTGCGAATAATTTCCGGGTAGTGCTCATACGGCTGATGGGCGGAGAGCATATCGTTGTAGGAGGTAATGATCGCAATATTGTTACGCAGCATGCTTTTCAGCGAGGCTTTATCGTCCGGCTGGCAGGCGGCAAAGCCATGCGCCAGGTTTCCGCAGGCGAGCTGCGAACGATGCACCGTGTCGGTTTTTGCCTGCTGAATGCGGGCGAGGTAGGCAGAACGTGTCTTTTGCGAGCGTTCAATAATGCGTTGTGTTACGCGTAACAATACAGGATTCACAGAAGCTCCTCTAATTTATTTGTCCAGGCTCGGGAGTTAACAAGATGAATCGCTTGTCTTAACAAGGCTGAAACGCTTGCTGTCCGTAGTCCGGGGGCAAAATCGCTTCAGCCAGTGTAATAAAAAAAGCTCCGCGGGTGAATCCACGCGGAGCTTAAATGTTTAAAAATTATGCCACAATCTGTGTTAGATCATGTTACCGGTAAAATAACCCGTTTGGATTACCTGTCGGATTTACTCGAACTCGTTCCAGGAGCGGCCATCGCGGGTGATCATCGCGACAGAAGCGACCGGTCCCCAGGTGCCTGCCTGATACGGTTTTGGCGCATCCTGATCGGCCGCCCACGCTTCCGTAATAGAGTCGACCCACTTCCAGGCCTCTTCCACTTCATCGCGACGAACAAACAGCGCCTGAATCCCACGCATAGTTTCCAGCAGCAGACGCTCGTAAGCATCTGCAAGGTGCGTCTCGTTGAAGGTTTCGGAGTAGCTCAGATCCAGCTTGGTGGTCTGCAGGTTGTGCTTATGGTCAAGGCCCGGCACTTTATTCAGCACCTGAATATCTACGCCCTCATCAGGCTGCAAACGGATGGTCAATTTGTTCTGCGGCAGTTCCTGCCACGACTCTTTGAACAGGTTCAGCTCCGGGTTTTTGAAGTACACGACCACTTCAGAACATTTGGTCGGCAGACGTTTACCGGTGCGCAGATAGAACGGAACCCCCGCCCAGCGCCAGTTGTCGATATCGACACGGATGGCCACAAACGTCTCGGTGTTGCTGGACTTGTTCGCGCCCTCTTCTTCCAGATAACCAGGGACTTTTTTGCCCTGTGCGAAACCGGAGGTGTACTGACCGCGGACGGTTTTCTCGCGGACGTTCGAGCGATCGATACGACGCAGTGACTTCAGCACTTTGACCTTTTCGTCGCGAATATTATCGGCCGAGAGATCGGATGGCGGGGACATGGCGATCATGCAGAGGATCTGCAACAGGTGGTTCTGGATCATGTCGCGCATTTGACCGGCCTGGTCAAAGTAACCCCAGCGACCTTCGATACCCACTTCCTCGGCCACGGTGATCTCCACATGATCGATGGTGCGGTTATCCCAGTTGTTGGCGAACAGCGAGTTAGCAAAGCGCAGCGCCAGCAGGTTCAGTACGGTCTCTTTACCCAGATAGTGGTCGATACGATAGACCTGGCACTCTTCAAAGTACTCGCCCACCTGGTCGTTGATTTCGCGAGAGGTGGCAAGAGAGGTGCCCAGCGGTTTTTCCATCACCACGCGCGCCGGTTTGGCGTTCAGTTTCGCTTCACCCAGGCCTTTGCAGATCGCGCCAAAGGTGCTTGGCGGCATCGCGAAATAGTTAATGGTGACGCGGTTTTTCTGGTCCAGCATCTCACCCAAACGTTCGAACGCGGTGGTATCGTTGACATCCAGGTTGCAGAAATCAAGACGACCGCTCAGCGCATCCCATAAACTCTCATCAATCTTCTCTTTCATGAAAGTTTCGAGCGCTTCACGTACCACTTTGGTGTACGCGTCTTTATCCCAGTCAGCGCGGCCAACACCCAGGATGCGAGTGTCCGGGTGGATCTGGCCTGCTTTTTCCAGTTGATACAGGGAAGGCAGCAATTTACGGCGTGCAAGATCGCCTTTCGCGCCGAAAATGACCAGGTCACATGCCTGGGCTGTTTGCGTTACCGCCATGTCATTCTCCTCAGTTGGATACCCTGGTGCTTTTGCCAGAATATCGTTGTAATTTTATTACAATGCACTGTACTGCTTTTACGGCATTCCCGAAACCATTAGCGCTTATCCTCGCGTGCGATACCGCGATTTTTCGATGGTTTCACGCTTTAGTCACGGCAATCACCTTGAAACCGTTGAATCTTTATTCTGCCCGGCGATGGCTAAAACTCGACAGCGATCAAGTAATGAAAAAAAACAACAACATTTCTTGTCGTGGATTACCCTTCTGTCCGCCTGGAGGGGTATATTCTTCCTAATTCGAATCACGATTTCACCCATTAATGAAATCGTTTCCACCCATGAGCGCCTGGTCATCATGAATATGCTGGAAAAAATCCAGTTTCAACTGGAACACCTTAGCAAATCCGAGCGAAAAGTGGCTGAAGTTATTCTCGCGTCCCCTGCTCAGGCCATTCATTCAAGCATCGCTACCCTCGCGCAAGAGGCTGGGGTTAGCGAGCCTACCGTCAACCGTTTCTGCCGGAGTCTTGAAACGCGCGGTTTTCCCGATTTTAAACTGCATCTGGCGCAAAGTCTGGCAAACGGCACGCCTTATGTAAATCGTAATGTCGATGAAGATGACAGCGTCGAGGCCTACACCGGAAAAATATTTGAATCGGCGATGGCGACGCTCGATCACGTTCGCCAGTCGCTGGATAAGGCTGCGGTCAATCGCGCCGTCGATCTGCTCACCCAGGCGAAAAAAATCGCCTTCTTTGGGCTTGGCTCTTCTGCGGCAGTGGCTCATGACGCGATGAATAAGTTTTTTCGTTTCAACGTGCCGGTTATCTACTCCGATGACATTGTCCTGCAACGCATGAGCTGTATGAATTGTAACGAAGATGACGTGGTGGTGCTTATCTCGCATACTGGACGTACCAAAAGTCTGGTGGAGCTGGCTCAGCTGGCGCGTGAAAACGATGCCATGGTCATCGCGCTCACCACGCCTGGCTCACCGCTGGCCCGTGAATCTACGCTGGCCATCACGCTGGATGTGCCAGAAGATACCGATATGTATATGCCGATGGTTTCTCGTCTTGCGCAGTTAACCGTCATTGATGTTCTGGCGACCGGTTTTACACTCCGTCGCGGCGCAAAATTCAGAGATAACTTGAAGCGGGTCAAAGAAGCGCTCAAGGAATCGCGTTTTGATAAAGAATTGCTCATTAAGGGCGATGTACCCTAAATGTTGTTATAAGGTTGTTACTTTTTTCGGTATTCGGTAAGTTTCTACACAGCACCGAATCAATGTTCACGCAACACCAAAGTTGTTTCAGTCAACGGAGTATTACATGTCCAGAAGGCTTCGCAGAACCAAGATCGTTACCACCTTAGGCCCGGCAACTGACCGCGATAATAATCTTGAGAAGATTATCGCTGCGGGCGCGAACGTGGTACGCATGAACTTCTCTCACGGTACGCCGGAAGATCATAAATTACGTGCAGATAAGGTCCGTGAGATCGCGGCAAAACTGGGACGTCACGTGGCTATCCTCGGCGACCTGCAGGGTCCGAAGATCCGCGTTTCAACCTTCAAAGAAGGGAAGGTTTTCCTCAATATTGGCGATAAATTCCTCCTCGACGCCAACCTGGGTAAAGGCGAAGGCGATAAAGAAAAAGTGGGTATCGACTATAAAGGTCTGCCTGCTGACGTCGTGCCTGGCGACATCCTGCTGCTCGACGACGGTCGCGTACAGCTGAAAGTACTCGAAGTTCAGGGTATGAAAGTGTTTACCGAAGTGACTGTCGGTGGACCGCTTTCCAATAATAAAGGCATTAACAAACTGGGCGGTGGTCTCTCCGCTGAAGCGCTGACCGAAAAAGATAAAGCCGACATCCTCACGGCAGCGCAGATTGGCGTCGACTATCTGGCGGTCTCCTTCCCGCGCTGCGGCGAAGATCTTAACTACGCTCGCCGCCTGGCGCGTGACGCGGGTTGCGATGCGAGCATCGTCGCGAAAGTTGAGCGTGCAGAAGCCGTATGCAGCCAGGAAGCGATGGATGATGTGATTCTGGCGTCTGACGTGGTGATGGTTGCTCGTGGCGACCTCGGCGTTGAAATCGGCGATCCAGAGCTGGTCGGTATCCAGAAAGCGCTGATTCGCCGCGCGCGTCAGCTGAACCGTTCCGTGATCACCGCGACTCAGATGATGGAGTCAATGATCACCAATCCGATGCCGACCCGTGCAGAAGTCATGGACGTCGCGAACGCCGTGCTGGACGGTACAGATGCCGTGATGCTGTCTGCGGAAACCGCTGCCGGTCAGTATCCGGCAGAGACCGTGGCGGCGATGGCGCGCGTCTGCCTGGGTGCGGAAAAGATCCCAAGCATTAACGTCTCTAAGCACCGTCTGGACATTCAGTTCGATAACGTGGAAGAAGCGATTTCCATGTCTGCAATGTACGCCGCTAACCACCTGAAAGGTGTCACGGCCATCATCACCATGACGGAATCCGGTCGTACCGCGCTGATGACATCCCGTATCAGTTCTGGTCTGCCGATTTTCGCAATGTCTCGTCATGAGCGTACTCTGAACCTGACGGCTCTGTACCGTGGCGTCACGCCGGTGTATTTCGACAGCACCAATGACGGCGTTGCGGCAGCGAACGATGCCGTTAACCTGCTGCGCGACAAAGGCTATCTGGTCTCTGGTGACATCGTGATCGTCACCCAGGGTGATGTAATGAGCACTATTGGCTCCACCAATACCACACGCGTGATGACCGTCGAATAATCACCATGCGGATCGTGAGTTAAAAAAATCCCCCGTTTCCGGGGGATTTTTTATTTCTTCGGGAAAAGCTCTTTACGCTTATAAGGCTCTTTTTCGCCCGACTTGCGCGTTTTGAGGAGCTTGAGTATCCAGGTGTACTGCTCCGCATGGGGCCCAACCAGAATTTCCACTTCCTCATTCATCCGGCGCGCAATCGTGTGGTCGTCCGCCGTCAGCAAATCATCCATCGGCGGTCGAACTTCAATGGTCAGGAGATGCGTTTTTCCGTCGTAAATCGGGAAAAGCGGTATCACGCGCGCGCGGCACACTTTCATCAGACGACCAATAGCGGGCAGCGTGGCTTTATAGGTGGCAAAGAAATCCACAAATTCGCTGTGCTCTGCGCCGTGGTCTTGATCCGGCAGATAATAGCCCCAGTATCCCTGACGAACCGACTGGATAAACGGCTTAATGCCGTCGTTTCGCGCGTGGAGACGGCCACCGAAGCGACGGCGTACGGTATTCCACACGTAGTCGAAGATTTTATTGCCCTGATTGTGGAACATGGCCGCCATTTTCTGCCCTTGCGAAGCCATCAGCATCGCCGGGATATCCACTCCCCAGCCGTGCGGAACGAGAAAAATCACTTTTTCATCGTTGCGGCGCATCTCATCAATGATGTCCAACCCTTTCCACTCAACGCGTTTCATTACCTTTTCAGGGCCACGCAGCGCCAGCTCACCCATCATCGCCATTGCCTGCGGCGCGGTGGTGAACATCTCGTCGATGATCGCTTCGCGCTCTTGATCACTTTTCTCCGGGAAGCAGTAAAGCAGGTTGATCTGCGCACGACGGCGCGCGCTTTTCCCCAGTCGCCCGGCGATCAGACCGATTTTACCCAGCACCGGATCGCGTACCGAAGCGGGCAACAACGCCAGGCCCGCGAACGCATAGACGCCAAGCCAGGCTCCCCAGTTGCGCGGGTGACGAAATGATTTCTCAAACTCAGGAATGTATTCAATATTGTTTTTTTTGGTTTCCATGCTGGTTCCAGGGTCTGGTGACGCAGAAATAATAATAATGAGTTAGTGTAGCGAGGCAGACTTCAACGCACAAAAGAAAAAGCCGGCGCACGCATGCACCGGCTTTGCTGATATCGGGAAACTAGTCGAAGCGCAGTTGCGGCATAACTTCTTTTACCTGCGCCAGGTAGTCGCTGCGATCCTTGCCGGTCAACCCTTCGGTGCGCGGCAGTTTAGCCGTCAACGGGTTCACCGCCTGCTGGTTAATCCACACTTCATAGTGAAGATGCGGGCCGGTTGAGCGTCCGGTATTACCAGAAAGCGCGATGCGGTCACCGCGTTTCACCTTCTGGCCAGGCTTAACCAGCAGTTTACGCAGGTGCATATAGCGAGTGGTATAGGTGCGGCCATGACGAACGGCAACATAATAGCCCGCGGCCCCGCTGCGTTTAGCGATAACCACTTCGCCATCGCCCACAGACAGCACCGGTGTCCCCTGCGGCATGGCGAAGTCAACGCCACGGTGCGGCGCCACGCGGCCCGTTACCGGATTCAAACGGCGCGGGTTGAAGTTAGACGAGACGCGGAACTGCTTCGCGGTCGGGAAGCGCAGGAAGCCTTTGGCCAGACCCGTACCATTGCGGTCGTAGAATTTACCGTCTTCGGCACGAATCGCGTAGTAGTCTTTGCCTTCTGAGCGGAGACGCACGCCCATCAATTGGCTCTGCTCGCGCTTGCCGTCCAGCATTTCACGCGACATCAAAATCGAGAATTCATCGCCTTTTTTCAGTTTACGGAAGTCCATCTGCCACTGCATGGCTTTGATGACGGAGCTAATTTCGCCACTCGTCAAGCCGGCATCGCGGGCACTGGCCACAAAGCTTGCGCCCACCGTGCCTTTCAGCACATTGTTGACCCAGTCGCCCTGCTGCATTTCGCTGGTCATCTTGAAACCGTTGCCAGAACGATCGTAGGTGCGCGTTTCACGACGTGACACTTCCCACGTCAGACGCTGCAAATCGCCATCGTTCGTCAGTGTCCAGGAGAGCTGTTGACCAATTTTGAGGTTACGCAGCTCTTTATCGGATGCGGCGAGCTGGCTGATATCGCCCATTTCAATGCCGTACTGATTCAGAACGCTGCTTAATGTATCGCCGGTAGAGACAACGTATTCATGAATACCTGCTTCATTGGCGGTTTTATCATCCAGTTCATCTTGCGGAATGGCTTCATCTTCCTGAGGCGCCTGATCGATAGGTTCGCTGGCTTCTGGCAACAGAGAGCGGATTTCATTCTTTTCCAGCTCAATGGTTTTAACGATGGGGGCTGAATGTGGGTGGTACACATAGGGTCGCCAGACGGCGACCGCTAATGTGAGAACGGTAAGTGACCCCAGCATAACGCGATGGGGTCGAGGCAGATTATTAAATGCCAGGGCGACAGAGCGGGCTATCTGTTGCACGTGTTCACTTCCTCGTTAATCTCCTTTCAGGCAGCTCGAATACTGGTTCGCCAATTGGCTGAGGAACTGCGAGTAGCTCGCTTTGCTCAACTGAATATGGGTTCCAAGCGGGTCCAGGGTTCCCATGCGCACGGAAGTTCCCCTGGCCACGGCTTCAACGACCGCTGGCCTGAACTGTGGCTCAGCAAAAACGCATGTTGCTTTTTGCTCAACCAACTGTGTTCTGATTTCATGTAAACGCTGCGCACCAGGTTGAATTTCCGGGTTGACGGTAAAGTGACCCAGCGGGGTCAGACCGTAGTGTTTTTCGTAGTAGCCGTAGGCATCATGAAAAACGAAATACCCTTTGCCTTTCAACGGTGCGAGCTCGTTACCAACCTGCTTATCGGTTGCGGCTAATTGTGCCTCAAAATCCTTCAGGTTGGCGTCTAGTTTGGCTCGACTTTGCGGCATAAGTTCCACTAATTTGTCATGGATTGCAACCGCTGAGAGCCGCGCTATCTCTGGAGAAAGCCAAAGATGCATGTTGTACTCACCGTGATGGTGATGGTCGTCACCTTTTTCGCCATGAGCATGGTTGTGGTCACTTTCGTGCTCGTCGTCATCAGTACCTTTCATGAGCAGCGGTTTCACACCCGCCAGCTCAGCAATAGTGACCCGCTTTTGCGACGGAACCTGCCCGGCTGATTTCTGCATGAACGCTTCCATCTCAGGACCAATCCAAACCACTAAGTCCGCGTTCTGTAAGCGTTTTGCGTCCGAAGGGCGCAACGAATAGTCATGTTCTGATGCACCGTCAGGGAGTAAAACCTGCGTTTCAGTGACTCCATCAGCAATGGCGGAGGCGATGAATCCCAGCGGCTTAAGCGAAGCGACAACAGCGGCGTTAACATCTTGTGCTGCTGAACCCCAAAGGGCAGCGGATAATGCTGCGAAAAGAAGCGTATTTTTATGTAACATAATGCAACTTATGATCGTAATGAATGCGTGGAATGTGATATTATAACATTCGTTGACTTCTGCAAGCTTAAATTGACATGACAACTTTAGTTTCTCTTGAAAACATTTCGGTCTCTTTTGGTCAGCGCCGCGTCCTTTCTGACGTGTCGCTGGATCTTAAACCCGGCAAAATCTTAACGTTGCTTGGCCCTAACGGCGCGGGCAAATCGACGCTGGTACGCGTGGTTCTCGGCCTGGTAGCACCGGATTCTGGTGTCATCAAGCGCGACGAGAAGCTGAGAATTGGTTATGTCCCTCAGAAATTGCATCTGGACGCCACTTTGCCGCTCACGGTCAGTCGTTTTCTCCGGCTGCGGCCCAATACCCGTAAAGACGATATTCTGCCCGCGCTTAAACGCGTTCAGGCAGGACACCTGCTTGAAGCTCCCCTGCAGAAACTCTCCGGCGGTGAGACCCAGCGCGTTCTGCTGGCTCGTGCGCTGCTAAGTCAGCCGCAGCTGTTAGTGCTCGATGAGCCGACCCAGGGAGTGGATGTGAATGGCCAGGTCGCTCTTTATGACTTAATCGATCAGCTGCGTCGTGAGCTGGATTGCGCGGTATTGATGGTGTCGCATGACCTGCATCTGGTGATGGCGAAAACCGATGAAGTACTGTGCCTGAATCATCATATTTGCTGTTCTGGTACCCCTGAAGTGGTGTCGATGCATCCGGAATTTATCTCGATGTTTGGCTCCCGGGGAGCGGAACAGCTGGGCATTTATCGCCATAACCATAATCATCGCCATGATTTACAGGGACGGATTGTTCTGCGCCGGGGAAATGGACACTCATGATTGAACTGTTATTACCCGGCTGGCTGGCCGGTATTATGCTCGCCTGCGCGGCGGGCCCGCTCGGCTCTTTCGTCGTCTGGCGCCGGATGTCCTATTTTGGCGATACGCTGGCGCATGCTTCTCTGCTGGGCGTAGCGTTTGGTTTATTGCTCGATGTGAATCCGTTTTACGCTGTCATAGTGGTGACGTTACTGCTTGCCGCCGGTCTGGTTTGGCTGGAAAAACGCCCTCACCTCGCCGTGGATACCTTACTGGGTATCATGGCGCACAGCGCGCTCTCGCTCGGTCTGGTGGTGGTCAGCCTGATGTCCAATATTCGCGTCGACCTGATGGCTTATCTGTTTGGCGATTTGCTGGCAGTCACCCCGGAAGACCTCATCTCTATCGCCATCGGCGTTGTGCTTGTGGTGGGTATTTTGCTGTGGCAGTGGCGTAATCTGCTGGCGATGACCGTCAGTGCAGATTTGGCTTTTGTTGATGGCGTGAAGCTTCAACGGGTGAAATTGCTGCTGATGCTGGTGACTGCGTTAACCATTGGCGTTGCAATGAAGTTTGTCGGTGCCTTGATCATCACTTCACTGCTGATAATCCCGGCAGCGACCGCACGTCGTTTCGCCCGTACACCGGAGCAAATGGCAGCTATTGCCGTAGTCATCGGCATGATTGCCGTCACCGGGGGATTAACCTTCTCGGCGTTTTATGACACGCCAGCGGGTCCGTCAGTGGTCCTTAGCGCGGCGCTGATGTTTATCTTCAGCATGATGAAAAAAACAGCCCAGTAGTTTTATAAGTACCGCGTTGATAACATTAACGCGGTACTTTTATATTTTTGGCGTATTCAGTAGGGGTAAAGCGCCTGCAGCTTTATCATTTCAGGAGATGTCATAGCAATCCACATGCAATACTCCCCCACGCGGCGTACATCGAGAGTCTCCTTTTCAATCTCACTGTATTCTCCATTCCTGTAGCCGAATTTAGAAAATACAGTACTCCCCGGCGTCGCATGAATATGTAAGGTCAGAGTGTCAATGTTGCCCTTATTATTGCTCTCCATGTCCAGAATACGCTCGCGACAGTTTTGCAGATAATCCCCCCAGCGTTCATTAGCGGCGATCTCCGCGGCATACATAGACAGTACGCTCCTGTACCAGCCAGGCCACTTACCCCAGCCATTTCGATCCTCACCAAAATATTCAATGAGCTTTTTCGCCCAGTGCATTTGCCTCTGTAAGAATCGCACCATCATCTCTGAGCTTAATAATATTGAGCTACCGCACCCGAAACGATGGTGGTGAGCGACATTATGTCGCTGGCAAAAATCCAGCATTTTTTCTCTGAAGTCACTCATGAAATGATAATTACCGCGGCCATGAACCGGATAAAGAGGTTCAAAATTAACCAAGTGATGCGTCAAAAAAACGTCTGCATCTGTGCGCAGTATCCATTGGTAGCGCTGAAATATCTCATCAATGTGAGGTCCACTCAGGCAGGCGATCGAATTGATAAAGTGATAACCATGGAAGAGCGGATCCGTTTGGGAATGGGGTAAGCAAGGAATAAGAACAATTCCGGGTTCATCAGGGAAGATATTTTTAAGGTCGGGATGATGGACGATAATTAAATCCGAGGTCTGCCAACATCCGCTGTAAATCCAGCTCTTATACAACCAGCCAAATTCTTCGATCATATTTGGCGTGTTATCGACGTAAGTTGCAATCCCCAGTTTCTTAACCATATCCCTCTCCCTGTCCCTTTTGCGCTGCCAGTGAAGCAGCGATTATTGCTGCCAAAATAATGGCGAGTATAAAGGGAAGCCGCTGGGGCTACCGGCTCAAGGTGTAAGAGGGAGATAGAATAAGATAATGGGCCATGCAAAAATCCTAAAAACACGGTCCATTACCTGTGAGGTCATTATGATGATCCAGGCATATCCGGTGGGGTAATACCGAAGTGATTCCACGCGCGTACAGTCGCCATACGGCCGCGCGGGGTACGCTGTAAGAAACCTTGTTGTATCAAGAACGGTTCCAGTACATCCTCAATAGTTTCGCGCTCCTCACCAATCGCTGCGGCCAGGTTATCCAGACCGACAGGTCCGCCAAAGAATTTATCCAGAATCGCGAGCAGCAGCTTGCGGTCCATATAATCAAATCCTTCAGCATCGACGTTCAGCATATCCAGCGCCTGCGAGGCGATATCCAGCGAAATGGTCCCGTCGTGCTTCACTTCAGCAAAATCACGCACGCGACGCAGCAGACGGTTAGCAATACGCGGCGTACCGCGTGAACGCTTAGCCACTTCGTAAGCGCCCTCTTCGCTCAACTCCAGTCCCATAAAACGCGCGCTACGGCCTACGATGTACTGCAGATCCGCAACCTGATAAAACTCCAGGCGCTGCACAATGCCAAAACGGTCGCGCAGCGGAGACGTTAATGAGCCCGCTCTCGTCGTCGCGCCAATCAGCGTGAAAGGGGGAAGATCAATTTTTATGGATCGCGCAGCCGGACCTTCACCGATCATAATATCCAGCTGGTAGTCTTCCATCGCCGGATAGAGCACCTCTTCCACTACCGGTGACAGGCGATGGATCTCATCAATAAACAGCACGTCGTGCGGCTCAAGGTTGGTCAACATCGCCGCCAAATCTCCGGCTTTCTCCAGCACCGGGCCTGATGTGGTGCGCAGATTGACGCCCATTTCATTGGCCACGATATTGGCAAGCGTGGTTTTACCCAGTCCCGGCGGGCCAAAAATCAGCAGATGATCGAGCGCATCTCCGCGCAGTTTTGCTGCCTGGATAAAGATTTCCATTTGCGAGCGAACCTGCGGCTGACCAATGTACTCCTCCAGAAGCTTCGGGCGAATCGCACGGTCCACCACATCTTCTGGTACCGTGCTGGCGGCCGATATCAGGCGGTCTGCTTCAATCATCTTTTACCTCACAATGCGGCACGGAGCGCTTCACGAATCAGGGTTTCACTGCTGGCATCCGGTTTGGCGATTTTGCTCACCATCCGGCTGGCTTCCTGAGGCTTATAGCCCAGCGACACCAGCGCAGCAACCGCTTCTTGTTCTGCATCATCCGTATTCGGCCCGCTCGGCGAGGTCAACACCAGATCGGCGGCTGGAGTGAACAGATCGCCATGCAGCCCTTTAAAGCGGTCTTTCATTTCGACGATTAAACGCTCGGCAGTTTTTTTGCCAATGCCCGGTAATTTGATTAACGCAGCGGGATCTTCACGCTCTACCGCATTGACAAACTGCGGGGCGGACATCCCAGACAGAATGGCCAGCGCCAGTTTTGGCCCCACCCCGTTGGTTTTGATCAGCTCGCGGAACAGCATCCGTTCCTGCTTATTATTAAAGCCGTACAAAAGCTGCGCATCTTCACGCACCACGAACTGGGTGAAGACAATTGCCTCTTTGCCTGCATCAGGAAGTTCATAGAAACAGGTCATCGGCATATGGACTTCATATCCCACGCCTCCCGCTTCGAGCAAGACTAACGGGGGTTGTTTTTCAATGATGATGCCTCTGAGTCTGCCAATCACATGATGCTCCTGCGTGAGATAAAAAATTAACTTGCGCCATAATAAAAAAAGGCTGGATAAACATCCAGCCTGATTTGTCATTATCGTAATCTGCCCCGCGCCAGATTGAGCCGTGATTCGCTCATTTGCATGGCGTTTTGGCTCACATGGCAATGGGTTATCGCAATCGCCAGCGCATCGGCGGCATCCGCCTGGGGATTGGCAGTGAGTTTCAGTAAGGTTCGCACCATGTGCTGTACCTGACTTTTCTCGGCGCTCCCCGTTCCCACCACCGTTTGTTTCACCTGACGCGCCGCGTATTCAAACACCGGCAAATCCTGGTTCACCGCCGCAACAATCGCCACGCCGCGCGCCTGGCCCAGTTTCAGCGCTGAATCGGCATTTTTTGCCATAAACACCTGCTCGATGGCAAAAAAGTCGGGCTGAAACTGGGTGATGATTTCCGACACGCCCGCGTAAATCAACTTGAGGCGCGACGGTAAATCATCCACTTTGGTGCGAATACAACCACTTCCAAGATAGGTCAACTGCCGACCCACCTGACGGATAACGCCGTAACCGGTAATACGTGAGCCTGGGTCAATACCGAGAATGATCGACATCACGCGTCTCCGGTCAGAGCTTCAAACACACTCATTAGAGCGTCGCTGCGACCTCATCAGAGATCTCACCGTTGTGATAAACTTCCTGCACGTCGTCGCAATCTTCGAGCATGTCGATAAGACGCAGCAGTTTCGGTGCCGTTTCAGCATCCATATCGGCTTTGGTCGATGGGATCATCGACACTTCAGCGTTGTCCGCTTTCAGACCTGCCGCTTCAAGCGCATCACGCACAGCGCCCATCTCTTCCCACGCGGTGTAGACGTCAATCGCACCGTCGTCGAAGGTCACAACGTCTTCAGCACCCGCTTCCAGAGCGGCTTCCATGATCGCGTCTTCATCACCCGCTTCAAAAGAGATCACCCCTTTCTTGCTGAACAGGTATGCAACGGAACCGTCGGTTCCCAGGTTGCCACCGGTTTTAGTGAAGGCGTGACGCACTTCAGCCACGGTACGGTTGCGGTTGTCGGACAGACACTCAACCATGACCGCCGTACCGCCAGGGCCGTAACCTTCATAAATGATGGTTTCCATGTTCGCGTCGTCATCGCCGCCCACGCCACGCGCGATGGCACGGTTCAGGGTGTCACGCGTCATGTTGTTTGACAGTGCTTTATCAATCGCCGCGCGCAGACGTGGGTTAGAACCCGCGTCGCCGCCACCCAGACGGGCTGCAGTTACCAGCTCGCGAATGATTTTGGTGAAAATTTTACCGCGTTTGGCATCCTGTGCCGCTTTACGGTGTTTGGTGTTGGCCCACTTACTATGACCTGCCATAAAAATATCTCCAATAAACCGTCAATTTAGACGGCATGAATTACAAATTCTTCAATCGCCTGCCGGTTGCTCCACGACTTGGTTAACGCTGCGGCATCAGCCGCATTAACCCAGCGGTAGGTCAAATGTTCGGTGAACACGATCTCCCGTTCGTGGGGAAGCGCAAGACAGAACCAGGATTCCGTATTGCGTTCGATTCCCGGAGCGTAGCGATGACGTAAATGGCTAAAAATTTCAAACTCCACCGTGCGCTGACAGTCCTTCAGGGTCAGTTGCTCCTGAGCAACATTAATGGTGACCTCTTCATTTACTTCACGCATGGCAGCTTGCGGCGCCGTCTCCCCCTCTTCCAGACTGCCGGTAACCGACTGCCAAAAATCAGGGTCGTCGCGCCGCTGCAACATCAGCACCCGCTTTGTGTCCTGCGCGTAAATCACCACTAAGACCGAAACGGGACGCTTATATGCCATATCAGTTTTTCTCTTCCTTCTTCACCACTTCGATACCCAGCTCAGACAGAGAGGCCGGGTTAGCAAAGCTTGGCGCTTCGGTCATCAGACACGCAGCTGCGGTGGTTTTCGGGAAGGCAATCACATCACGGATGTTATCGGTGCCGGTCAGCAGCATGGTCAGGCGATCCAGACCAAACGCCAGGCCCGCGTGCGGTGGCGTACCGTATTTCAGGGCGTCGAGCAGGAAGCCAAACTTCTCACGCTGCTCCTGTGCGTTGATGCCCAGAATGCCAAATACCGTCTGCTGCATCTCGCCGCTGTGAATACGTACAGAACCGCCGCCCACTTCATAGCCGTTAATGACCATATCGTAAGCGTTCGCAATCGCGGTTTCCGGCGCGGCTTTCAACTCTTCCGCCGTCATATCTTTCGGCGAAGTGAACGGATGGTGCATCGCCGTCAGGCCGCCTTCCCCGTCGTCTTCAAACATCGGGAAGTCGATAACCCACAGCGGCGCCCATTTGGCTTCGTCAGTCAGGCTCAGGTCTTTACCCAGTTTGAGACGCAGCGCACCCAGCGCATCGGCAACCACTTTTTTGTTGTCCGCGCCGAAGAAGATCATGTCACCATCCAGTGCGCCGGTGCGCTCAAGGATGGCTTCCACGATCTCTGCGTTCAGGAATTTCGCAACAGGACTGGTGATCCCTTCGATGCCTTTCGCACGCTCGGTGACTTTAATATAAGCCAGACCTTTCGCGCCGTAGATTTTGACGAAATTGCCGTAGTCATCAATCTGTTTACGGCTCAGCTGCGCGCCACCTGGAACACGCAGGGCAGCCACACGGCCTTTTGCATCGTTCGCCGGGCCGGAGAAGACCGCGAACTCAACCGCTTTCAGCAGGTCAGCCACATCCACCAGCTCCATCGGGTTGCGCAGGTCGGGTTTATCAGACCCATAACGACGCTCGGCTTCTGCGAAGGTCATGATCGGGAAATCGCCCAGATCCACGCCTTTCACGTCCTGCCACAAACCACGCACCAGCGCTTCCATAATCTCGCGCACCTGTGGGGCGGTCATAAAGGAGGTTTCGACATCGATCTGGGTGAATTCAGGCTGACGGTCAGCGCGCAGGTCTTCATCGCGGAAGCATTTTACAATCTGATAGTAGCGATCAAAACCGGACATCATCAGCAGCTGTTTGAAGAGCTGAGGAGACTGCGGTAGCGCATAGAATTTGCCTTTATGAACGCGCGAAGGGACCAGATAATCGCGCGCGCCTTCTGGCGTGGCTTTGGTCAGCATCGGGGTTTCGATATCGAGGAAACCGTGATCGTCCATAAAGCGGCGCACCAGGCTGGTGATTTTAGCGCGGGTTTTCAGGCGCTGAGCCATTTCCGGGCGACGCAGGTCGAGATAGCGGTACTTCAGACGCGCTTCTTCAGTATTGACGTGGTTGGAGTCAAGCGGCAGCGATTCTGAACGGTTAATGATAGTCAGGTCAGAGGCCAGAACTTCGATCGCGCCGGTCGCCATATCGGCGTTGATGTTTTTTTCGTCACGCGCACGCACGGTGCCGGTAACCTGGATGCAGAATTCATTACGCAGTTCGGAGGCCAGTTTTAATGCGTCCGCACGATCCGGATCGAAGAACACCTGAACGATACCTTCGCGGTCACGCAAATCAATGAAGATAAGGCTACCAAGATCACGACGACGGTTGACCCAACCACACAGGGTCACCTGCTGTCCAACGTGGGACTGACGCAACTGCCCGCAATATTCTGTACGCATGAGATATCCCTTAATTTAGCCGCAGGCTAAATGTCGCCTGATTTTCAGGCTACTATGTCGCAGCTTTCTGTATGTCACAACTGGATGAAAAAAGGCGGCTATTATACTGGAAATTCCGCCGTACGATAAGAGAGAAGCTTGCCAGACGCGCGATTGCTGCGCTGTTATTGCTCATTCTCACAAAAATTAACAAAATTATCCGATATTCAACAGCCTTTCTCGTCGTAAGGTGTAGCCATCGCTTTTCCTTTGACCGGAGTCATGATGTTAACACTCGATACCACAAAAACAGCGCTCGTCGTCATTGATTTACAGGAAGGGATCCTGCCCTTCGCTGGCGGCCCCCACACCGCCGAAGACGTTGTCAGCCGCAGCGCGCGTCTGGCCGAAAAATGCCGTGCGAGTGGTTCGCCCGTTATCATGGTACGCGTTGGCTGGTCTGCGGATTATGCCGAGGCGTTAAAACAGCCCGTTGACGCAAAGACCCCTGCCGCAGCGCTGCCGGAAAACTGGTGGACGTATCCCGTCGCGCTTGGCAAACAAGACAGCGATATTGAAGTGACCAAACGCCAGTGGGGTGCATTCTACGGTACCGACCTTGAATTACAGCTACGCCGTCGCGGGATCGACACCATCATCCTGTGCGGCATTTCCACCAATATCGGCGTCGAGTCGACGGCGCGCAATGCCTGGGAGCTGGGCTTTAATCTTATTATTGCCGAAGACGCCTGCAGCGCGGCCTCTGCCGATCAGCATCAAGGGAGTATGACGCATATCTTCCCGCGCATTGGTCGCGTGCGCACAACCGAAGAGATCCTCAACGCCCTATGATCTACGTGGGCCTTCCCCAATGGTCGCACCCAAAATGGGTGCGCCTTGGCATTACCAGTCTTGAAGAGTATGCCCGACACTTTAATTGCGTTGAGGGTAATACCACGCTGTACGCGCTGCCCAGAGCCGAAATCGTCGCGCGCTGGCGCGATCAGACCACCGATGATTTTCGCTTCTGTTTTAAGTTTCCGGCGACCATTTCGCATCAGGCTGCGCTGCGCCACTGTGACGATTTGACCGAGGAATTTTTGAGCCGCATGTCGCCGCTCGCCAGCCGTATCGGCCAGTATTGGCTGCAATTGCCTGCCACCTTTGGTCCGGGCGATTTGCCTGCACTTTGGCATTTTCTCGACGCCCTTCCCCGTGAATTTACATACGGTGTGGAAGTTCGGCATCCATCGTTTTTCGCTAAAGGCGAAGAAGAAAAAGCGCTGAATCGCGGCCTGAATGAGCGCGGCGTCAACCGGGTGATCCTCGACAGCCGTCCGGTGCACAGCGCCATTCCTCATAACGAAGCGATTATTGAGGCTCAACGTAAAAAACCCAAAGTGCCAGTGCATGCGGTTGTGACGGCAGGTCATCCGATGGTGCGGTTTATCGGCAGCGACGCCATGCAGCAAAACCGCGAGTTTTTTGCCATCTGGCTGCACACTCTGGCGAAATGGGAAAAGACCACCACACCTTACCTTTTCCTGCATACGCCCGATATCGCTCAGGCACCTCAACTGGTCGATGCTCTCTGGCAGGCCTTGCAGACTGCGGCTCCGTCGGTTGGACCCGCCCCCGCTATTCCACAACAATCTTCTCTTTTCTGAACGCAACCCCTATCATAGAAGTGCCATCTGCCAAAAACAGGGAGTTTGTATGGTCAGCGCGCTGTATGCCGTATTAGGTGCATTACTGCTGATTAAGTTTTCGTTTGATGTTGTGCGCCTGAGAATGCAGTACCGCGTCTCTTATGGTGACGGCGGATTTTCGGAGTTACAAAGTGCAATCCGTATTCACGGCAATGCGGTGGAATATATTCCCGTTGCGCTGATTCTGTTGCTGTTAATGGAAATGGATGGTGCGGAAACCTGGATGGTTCACGTCTGCGGGCTGTTACTGATCGCCGGACGTTTAATGCATTATTACGGCTTTCACCACCGCTTATTCCGCTGGCGTCGTTCCGGTATGAGCGCAACCTGGTGTTCGCTTTTGCTGATGGTGCTGGCTAACCTTTGGTATATGCCGTGGGAGTTGGTTTTCTCTTTCCATTAGCGCACAATACGCCACTTTATTTTTCCCGGATTTTTACGTTATGTCTGATCGCGACACGCTTTTTTCTGCGCCTATCGCCAGTCTGGGCGACTGGACCTTTGATGAACGGGTAGCTGAAGTCTTCCCGGATATGATCCAGCGCTCTGTTCCAGGTTATTCCAATATTATCTCGATGATCGGCATGCTGGCTGAACGTTTCGTTCAGCCAGGCACGCAGGTCTATGACCTGGGTTGTTCGCTGGGCGCCGCGACGCTGTCCGTTCGCCGTAATGTGCATCACGAAGGCTGCAGGATCATTGCCGTCGATAATTCCCCGGCCATGGTAGAACGCTGCCGCCGTCATTTAGATGCCTATAAAGCGCCTACCCCTGTTGACGTCATTGAAGGCGATATCCGTGACATTAAGATTGAAAATGCCTCAATGGTCGTGCTGAATTTTACCCTGCAGTTCCTGGTGCCTGAAGATCGCCAGTTGTTGCTGGACAAAATTTATCAGGGGCTTAACCCCGGTGGCGCCCTGGTCCTCTCGGAAAAATTCAGCTTCGAAGACGCAAACGTCGGTGAACTGCTGTTTAACATGCACCACGACTTTAAACGTGCCAACGGGTACAGCGAGCTGGAGATCAGTCAAAAGCGCAGTATGCTGGAAAACGTCATGCTGACGGACTCCGTCGAAGCGCACAAAGCGCGTCTGCGGAAAGCCGGTTTTGAGCATAGCGAGCTGTGGTTCCAGTGCTTTAATTTTGGTTCGCTGGTGGCGCTCAAAGGCGGTAAGGCATGATCGATTTCAGCAATTTTTATCAGCTTATCGCTAAGAACCCTCTCTCTCACTGGCTGGAAACCCTGCCTGCGCAAGTTGCCGCCTGGCAGCGCGACTCGCTGCACGGTCAGTTTAAGCAGTGGAGTAATGCGGTCGAATTTTTGCCAGAGATGACGCCCTACAGGCTGGATTTGCTGCACAGCGTGACGGCGGAAAGCGAAGAGCCGCTAAGCCCGGGACAATTGCTACGCCTTGAGAAACTGATGCGCAACCTGATGCCGTGGCGTAAAGGCCCGTTTTCACTGTACGGCCTGAATATTAATACCGAATGGCGTTCCGACTGGAAATGGGACCGCGTGTTACCCCATCTGTCCGATTTAACGGGCCGCACGATTCTGGATGTGGGTTGTGGCAGCGGTTATCATCTCTGGCGCATGATTGGCGCGGGCGCGCACCTGGCGGTCGGTATCGATCCGATGCAGCTTTTCCTGTGCCAGTTTGAAGCGGTACGTAAATTACTGGGTAACGACCAGCGTGCGCATGTTTTACCGCTTGGCATTGAGCAACTGCCTGCGCTGAACGCGTTTGATACCGTGTTCTCGATGGGTGTGCTCTATCATCGCCGTTCACCGCTTGAGCATCTGTGGCAGTTAAAAGATCAGTTAGTCAGTGGCGGCGAGCTGGTGCTTGAAACGCTGGTGATCGAAGGCGATGAAAATGCCGTACTGGTGCCGGGCGATCGTTATGCCCAAATGCGAAATGTCTATTTTATTCCTTCTGCGCTGGCGCTGAAAAACTGGCTGGCGAAGTGTGGTTTTGTGGATATTCGCATCGTGGATGCGTCCGTCACCTCTACCGACGAGCAGCGTCGCACCGAATGGCTGACGACGGAATCGCTGGCCGAATTCCTCGACCCGAATGACCAGACCAAAACTATCGAAGGTTATCCGGCGCCGATGCGTGCAGTGCTGATCGCGACGAAGCCGTAGATTTTCACCCCCTCACCCTAACCCTCTCCCCATAGGGGAGAGGGGATTGCGCAGTGCGGTCTTTTCACCCTCGCCCCTTTGGGGAGAGGCAATTGCACGGTGCGGTCTTTTCACCCTCGCCCATTTGGGGAGAGGGGATTGCGCGGTGCGGTCATTTCACCCTCGCCCCTTTTGGGAGCGGGGATTGCACGGTGCGGTCTTTCCACCCTCGCCCCTTTGGGGAGCGGGGATTGCGCGGTGCGGTCATTTCACCCTCGCCCCTTTTGGGAGCGGGGATTGCACGGTGCGGTCATCTCACCCTCGCCCCTTTGGGGAGAGGCAATTGCGCAGTGCGGTCTTTTCACCCTCGCCCCTTTGGGGAGAGGCAATTGCGCAGTGCGGTCTTTTCACCCTCGCCCCTTTGGGGAGCGGGGATTGCGCGGTGCGGTCTTTTCACCCTCGCCCCTTTGGGGAGAGGGCCGGGGTGAGGGGGATAAAAAAAGGTTCATCGCGCCTTACCGGGGAACGCTGCTTTTATCTTCATAAAAAAGTAGTCGTTATCCCGGTATCCGTATGCCATTCGTTTTATCACTTTGATCTTGTTGTTCATTCCCTCAAGTACGCTGGTATTCAGACGATGCGTGGCACTCGCGATTATGCCGCTCACGTAACCCTTCAGCTTATCAGCGAACTGCTGCAACGCCCTGATGCCACTTTCCTGTGCCTGCCTGTACCACTCATTCCAGCGACGCTTCACAACGTCTTTATCCGGGGCATACCACAGCTCTTTCAGGGCTGTTTTCATCACATACACCGTATTTAACGGCTGGTTCGCCGCCAGCAACTCTGCCAGTTTCACATCATGCCCGGCCGGCAGGTTCTCTGGATTACGCAACAGCAACCAGCGGCCGCGTTTGATAACCTTCCGCGCCTTGCTGTTGTCACGCAACTGATTCGCCTGATCGACCCTCACTCTGTCGATGACTTCCCGGCCGAACTTCGCCACAACATGGAACAGGTCATACACCACTTCCGCCTGCGGGCACTGCGCTCTCACTTCCAGGTCCAGCGCCGTATTCATATCCATCGCGACAGATTCGATGGCGGCACATCCTTCCGGGCCCAGCCAGGTGAAGAACGGACGGAAGGCTACCCGGCTGCGCCCTTCACCGACCCACAGCACCCGTTGTGTATCTGCATCCACCACAACCGTGGCATAGCGATGCCCTTTGAACAGCGCGAACTCATCCATTATCAGGCGGCGCAGCGTGTGCCGTTCAGGCTCCCGGAGTTCCCGCCGCAGGCGTCGGCAGTCGATATTTTTAATGGTGTGCCAGTGCAGACCGGTCAACTGTGCCACATGCTTAACCGGCAATAACCGGGTAAGAGATTCCACCCAGGTCGCTAACGAGGACGTGTAACGTTGCCGTTCAGGCACCCATGAGATGCGCTCGGTGACAATCCCGCAGCGGGAACAGCGCAGACGGCGAACGGGAAGCTGAAGTGTGACGCGCCAGTGAAGTAAATCGCGCTCACGAACCCGTCGCACAGAGACATCATGGACAGCACAGTCTCTACAGCCACATCGACGGCAGGACGGCGCAAAACCGGGGTCAGGCCGGAGCGTAATAAGCAGAGCATCCGGTGCAGGATGAGTGAAGGAATCAACAGTGAAACCTTCCCAGAAGAGGGAAGAAAGATTAGCATTCATGGCAGACGGCGGTTGAGTGGCTGGTTAGTGTTTTGGCGAATACAAAACTAACCACTTTTACCGCCGTTTTCTATTGGTTCACGCTTAACCGCGATGAACCAAAAAAAAGGCCCCTGTTGAAATTGCAGGGGCCTGGTACAAATAGCATCATATTGGGCGACATGATGCGCGGTAAAATCGTTGCTACACGTGAAAACGATCAATCATTGATTTCATCACCGCAACCGACTCTCCATCTACGCTGTAGCGGGAATATTCATCCGCTTCGGCATCTGTCGACATTGACAACCCTGTATTGCGATATCGCATGGGCGAAGGCGTCCACTTGCCTGCTGAGCTGTGAAGCTCCTCTACCCCTGCTTCTAAAAACGACTCCAGATTACTGGCACGGACACCCGCACCCGCCATAATGATTGGAACACCAGAATGCGCTTTTAGTTCCGTAATTAATTTCAGTCCTTTTTCCGCAGACGATTGTTGACCGGATGTCAGGATGCGCGCCACACCTAGTTCAGCCAGATTTTCAAAGGCTTGCAGCGGCTCTTTGCACATATCGAAGGCACGATGAAATGTCACCGCCATGCCCTTTGCAGCGGTCATAATCCGACGCATTCGTGGCATATCAATATGACCGTCTTCATTTAACAGACCAATCACCAGCCCCGGGAATCCCAGTTCACGAACCTGGGCAACGTCTTCCAGCATGGCGTCAAACTCACCGGCGGAGTAGCAAAAATCTCCGCCGCGTGGCCGGATAATCGGGTGAACCGGGATCGTCACGTTCTGACGAACCGACTTCAGCACGCCATATGACGGCGTAAGCCCCCCTTCCTTCGGTGCCGCGCACAATTCAACGCGATCGGCCCCGTACTGTTGCGCAGTCACAGCACACTCCATGCTGTAACAACAAATCTCCAGCAGCGCCACATCATTCTCCTTAATTTTTACGGTATCAAAGCATCATGCCACGCCATAAAACGACGGACAGCGCGTAAGTTCACAAACTTTTACTGGCTAGCCCTCACTGGCAACAATTTGCTCAATAGACCAGGGATGAAACTTTACCGTCACCGTGCCGTCAGTGACCGCGAGGGTCGGATTGGGCAGACGTTCACGCTCTCCTTTTGGAGAGCTGGTTTTCACGACGACACCCGGCTGGCTGAGTCCCTCGTCTGCCAGCAGCGCCAGCGCGCGTGCGTTCAGCGTTTCTGGCTCGCCGGGCAGCACGATTTCGATATGTTCCCAGCCTTCAATCGGGTAGCGTTTGTCACCCGGCCACGGCAGTTCGACAACGCTGAATCGCCAGTGCGCAACACACACCGGTTCATGCAGTTTGAACAGGCAAATTGGACGACCATTGATCAAGGTTTCTGACAGCAGTTCACCGCACTGTTCAAACCCGCGACGCCAGCGCTCGGCCGTGATGTTCTGGTGACAGCGCAACGAAATGTGATCGGCGTCGAGAGGCGTGATATCCAGCCCCAGACGAGTGGCAAGTTCTGTGAACGCCTGGGTGAATCGGGGTAAATCTGCGGAAATATCATGCAGTTCAGCAATGGATTGCCAGTTCGCCATTTGAAATTCTCTTATCTGGTCGCAAAGCCGCTAATTTACTCTGTTGGCTGCTGGCAACCAACTGCAGATTGAGGGATTTTACGCCTGCATGCTTATGCACTATTTCATCGCCTGTTTTCTGAACACGCTTACGGTTGTGCAATGCTGACGCCAGGTGGCATTTGCAGTATACTCCCGCCCTAAATTCTCAAACTGGCGCGGGTTGCAGCTGACCCGCTTCATAAAAGTAAGGTATCCAGGTGAATATTCAGGCTCTTCTCTCCGAAAAAGTCAGTCAGGCACTGATTGCCGCAGGTGCATCTGCGGATTGCGAACCGCAGGTTCGCCAGTCAGCAAAGGTACAGTTTGGCGACTATCAGGCTAATGGCGTGATGGCAGTGGCTAAAAAACTGGGCATGCCGCCGCGACAACTCGCTGAGCTGGTGCTGACTCATCTGGATCTCAACGGTATTGCCAGCAAAGTTGAAATTGCCGGTCCGGGCTTTATCAATATTTTCCTTGAACCTGCTTTCCTCGCAAGCCATGTTGACGCCGCGCTGAAATCAGACCGTCTGGGCGTGACGCAGCCAGAAGCGCAAACGGTGGTTGTGGACTACTCCGCGCCAAACGTGGCGAAAGAGATGCATGTCGGTCACCTGCGATCCACCATTATCGGTGATGCCGCGGTGCGAACTCTGGAGTTCCTCGGCCATAAAGTGATCCGCGCGAACCACGTTGGCGACTGGGGCACTCAGTTCGGGATGCTTATCGCATACCTCGAAAAACAACAGCAGGAAAACGCGGGCGAAATGGCGCTGGCAGACCTGGAAGGTTTCTATCGCGAAGCCAAAAAGCATTACGACGAAGACGACGCGTTTGCCGAACGTGCGCGCAGTTATGTGGTGAAACTGCAGGGCGGCGACACCTATTTCCGCGAGATGTGGCGCAAGCTGGTTGACATCACCATGTCCCAGAACCAGCTCACTTACGATCGTCTGAACGTGACGCTGACCCGCGATGATGTCATGGGCGAGAGCCTTTACAACCCTATGTTGCCGGGCATCGTGGCCGATCTGAAGGCCAAAAATCTGGCGGTTGAGAGCGAAGGTGCAACGGTTGTTTTCCTTGATGAGTATAAAAACAAGGAAGGCGAACCGATGGGCGTCATCATCCAGAAAAAGGATGGCGGCTATCTGTACACCACCACCGATATCGCCTGCGCGAAGTATCGTTATGAAACGCTGCATGCCGACCGTGTGCTGTATTACATCGACTCCCGTCAGCACCAGCACCTGATGCAGGCGTGGACCATCGTGCGTAAAGCGGGCTACGTTCCGGACAGCGTACCGCTGGAACACCACATGTTCGGTATGATGCTGGGCAAAGACGGCAAGCCGTTCAAAACCCGCGCGGGCGGTACCGTGAAACTGTCCGATCTGCTGGATGAAGCGCTGGAGCGCGCGCGTCGTCTGGTCGCCGAAAAAAATCCGGATATGCCTGCCGACGAGCTGGAAAAACTGGCGACGGCGGTCGGTATTGGCGCAGTGAAATACGCGGATCTGTCGAAAAACCGCACCACCGATTACATTTTCGACTGGGATAACATGCTGGCCTTCGAAGGCAACACGGCTCCGTACATGCAATACGCGTACACTCGCGTGTTGTCCGTGTTCCGCAAAGCCAATATTGATGAAAGCCAGCTGGCGAATGCTACCGTGGTCATCAGCGAAGATCGCGAAGCGCAGCTCGCAGCCCGTCTGCTGCAGTTTGAAGAGACGCTGGCCGTGGTGGCCCGTGAAGGTACGCCGCACGTGATGTGTGCTTATCTGTACGATCTGGCTGGTCTGTTCTCTGGCTTCTACGAGCACTGTCCGATTCTGTCAGCCGAAAGCGAAGAAGTCCGTAACAGCCGTCTGAAGCTGGCGCAGCTCACCGCGAAAACGCTGAAACTCGGTCTGGATACCCTGGGTATCGAAACCGTAGAGCGTATGTAATACAGAAACAACAAACCCGGCGATTGCCGGGTTTTTTATTATCAGAAGTATTTACGCAAATATTCCGTCAGACACAATATCGCCATCGCCTGGCCATACGGCATTGAGGTCAGCGGGATCTGGCGATAAAACTCCAGGTCGCTCCCCATCCCCGTACCAAACGACGTTTGCAGCAACTCGCCTTCCGGCGAAATATTTTTGACTATCCCACGAATCGCTTTTTCTGCTACCTGGGCATATTCCGGGCTGACGTAACGCTTGCGCACCGCTTTCAGTATTCCGTAGGCAAAGCCTGCCGTGGCGGACGCTTCCAGATACGACTCGGGATCGTCGAGCAGCGTGTGCCACAGGCCACTCTCATCCTGACATTTCGCCAGCGCGGCAATCTGCGCATTGAGCACCTGCACCAGATAACGACGTACCGCATTGTTCTCTGGCAGATCCACCAGTTCCAGGAAGTCCGGGATGACAATCGTTAACCAGCTATTTCCACGCGCCCAGCGGGCTTTCGCAAAGTTGTGCTGCCCGTCGTAGTTCCAGCCGTGGAACCACAGCCCCGTTTCCCTGTCCATCAGGTTCTGCACATGCAGCAGGAACTGATAGACCGCTTCTTCAACATACTCCGGACGATTGAGTAATTTACCGATTTTTGCCAGAGGAAGTACGGTCATCATCAGCGTGTCATCCCACATTTGCTGATGATTCTCTTCTGCCAGCGTAATGTGCTGCATACCGCCGTGCTCGGTGCGCGGCATGTCGTTCATCGCCCATTCGGCCCAGCTCTCCAGCCACGGCAGCCAGGTCGGGTTTTTGGTCTCTTCATAGCGATACGCCAGCGTCAGGAACGGCGCCATGGTATTGACGTTCCTGGTGGTGGCACCTTCGGCAAAACGATCGGCAAACCAGCTGTCGATGATGTTACGCATGTCGTCATCGCCGGTCTGGCAGTAATACTGCCAGATACCGTAAAGTCCAACACCGTGGGTCCATTCCCAACCCGCCCAGCCTTTGGTGTCGATCACGCGCCCGTCGTCCAGCCGCAGCAAAAATTCGCCGGTTTTATCGTGGATGTTCACCAGATTGTGCGTCACCTTTTCAATCAGCGATCTCAGTTCATCCCTGGCAATGAAATGCTCAGGTTGACGCAGTAACGGGCTATGTTTGACAGGCCAAACCTTCATAATCTTAACCTCTGTGATATGTCGAATTCAGTACAGCGCGATCCTTCAGCGAAGGTGCAGCAGGTTTATTGCGATTCAGATAACCAATGTTGTTGTTACCCCACAGCGATTCGTACGGCATGCCGGCCAGCAGCTCAACGGTAGCGCGCGCTTGTGGCGTCGCTGCCTCAGGCATGGCGCGGCCCGACTCACGCATTTTGGCGGTCTCTTCACGCAGGGTACTGTGGGTTTGCAAATTCAGCTTAAAGCGCAGTGAGACCAGGAAACCGCAGATCAGAACCAGAATAGTTCCCACGCTCAGGATCATCAGAATGGTGTGGCTGACTTCCGCAGGCTGTGTTTTCTGGCCGCTCACAAAGCCGGACATCTGCATCACAATCCCCACCAGCATAATGGCGCCAGCCTGAGAGGCTTTACGTGTCAGCGTCATAATGCCTGCAAAGATGCCCTCGCGGCGCTGGCCGGTAATCACTTCGTCGACGTCAGCGATGTAGGTGTAAATATTCCATGGCACATAGTTAATACCGCCGCGTCCCAGCCCTGCGATGGCAGATACCAGTAACAACAGCGAATAAATGTCGCTCAGTCCGGCATAGTAGAGCATCGCGTAGGAAAGCGACGCCAGACCAAACAGCACAACGACCATCCGGTATGACGGCGCAGGCCCGAAGCGTATACACAGCGGGATCATCGCAATCACGGCGATGAACTGGAAGATAGCCATCGTTCCCAACAGGTTGGACGCCATAGACGCTTCCTGCATCAGCACAAACACCACGTAGTAAGTGAAGACGGCATTAAAGACATCCTGCGCAATATAGCCGCCCAGATACATCCCCAAATGCTGGCGGAATATTTTCACCCGCAGGGTAGAGCTGAGTTCAACAAACAGACGGTTGAGGCTCTGCCCCAGCGTCAGTTTTTTCTTCTCTTCTTCTGCGCGCAGCGCCGCTTCAGACCACTCTTCACGCGGGCGTTCCCAGGTAAAGAACCAGACGAAAGTCAGCATCATCGCGCACAGCACGGAGAAGACCAGACTCGCATAGAAGAAAGAGATCGCGTTGTCTTTACCAAAATGAGTCAGCAGAATGCCCGGCAGGAAAGAGGCCAGAATCGCCGACATCTGCGCCATTGAAATACGCGCCCCGGAGAATTTTGTTTTCTGTTTAAAATCGTCGGTCATTTCCGGTACCAGCGTTTCGTACGGCACCAGAATCATGGTGTAGACAATATCAAACACCAGATAGGTCAGCAGGTAATACCAGAAGCTCATGTCGCCGACCCACATCAGTGAGTAGCTGAACACAAACGGAATACCCAGCAGGATAAAGAACTTACGGCGGCCAAAGCGTTTGCCAAGCCAGGTCGTACCAAAGTTATCGGTCAAAAAGCCCATTAACGGGCTGACCACCGCATCCAGCACCCTTGCCGCCGCAAAGATGAATGTCGCCTCAATAGGGGTGAGTCCGCAGAAGGTAGTATAAAAGTATAAAAGCCAGGCTGCGGTTAGCGCTGTCGTACCAGCGCCAAGGAAATCGCCCGAGCCATAAGCAAGATAATTTGCGAGTCCAATTTTACGTGTTTTCATTGCCGTCAACCCTGTCAGTTTTGGGAGACTCCCTGGGAAGCAAACCTCATCCGGGAGTTTTTACACGGCTACAGTAAAAGCATCGACCTTTTGATACCTTTCTGTTTCTGCCATTGCGCAGAGGCGGATGGCAATAATGCAAAGAGATTATGTACGCGTGTCACTGATTTATAAAACAGTGTTTCTCTTGCTTCAAAAGGCGGGGTCATTTTTGCGAGCCAGCCGTCAGATTTTGCCAACGGCTGGTGGAAAGAGAGGCAACTAGCGGTAATTGACGATCACTTCATTTCTTTGCACTTTGAGGGCTGGCATCAGGCGGCCACCACCCGGTACTTCCCAGACGAAGCGGAGTGGTTCAAGAGCCGGAACGCTGTCAAAGGCTCGGGTCGATCCACTCTCGCCATCCAGTTCCGTACAGCGCGTCTGTGAGCATAAGCGTACGCGTAATCCGGCAGGCGTCGGGCCGATGAGCTGATAATGCCAGACCACCAGCGTCATCAGCCCTGATACCGGCTCAGGCGGAGAGAGCGGGCGCGACGAAGCCGACACCCCACGGTTACTGAGCGTGATCCCAATACTACTCGCCTGCCATGTGCCCTCACCGGCGGCCTGCGCCACCAGTGGGAACAGTAAAATCCACAGCCATTTGCGCATTATTTTCCTCCAATGGTCGCCGTCATACGGATATGGCGGTTATCGGAAAGCTCAAGGTTTGACAGCACAACCAGCTGGGTCAGGCTTCGGCGCAGGAAGCGAGAAAGCAGCGGACGCAGCGCGTGATTCACCAGCAATACCGGCGGCGCTCCCAGCATCTCCTGACGTGCGAGTGCTTCTTGCGTCTGAGCCAGCAGTCGGTCGGCGAGCCCTGGTTCGAGTCCGCCACCGCCCTGCAGCGCCTGAAGGAGAAGACGCTCAAGCGGCGTATCGAGGCCAATGACCTGCACTTCGCCAGAGCCAGGGAACCACTGCTGAGTAATCGCACGGCCTAACGCTACGCGCACAACGGCGGTGAGTTCGTGAGGATCGCTTTGCAGCGGAGCATGCTCTGCCAGTGTTTCCAGAATGGTCCGCATATCGCGAATGGGCACTTTTTCGTCCAGCAGGTTTTGCAGCACTTTGTGCAAGGTGGTTAACGTCACCACCCCGGGGACCAAATCTTCCGTCAGTTTCGGCATCTCCTGCGTGACCCGATCGAGTAACTGCTGTGCTTCCTGGCGTCCGAACAGTTCCGATGAGAATTGCCCAAGCAGATGGTTAAGATGGGTTGCGACAACGGTACTGGCTTCAACCACGGTATAACCCTGGATTTGCGCCTGCTCTTTGAGGGCACTCTCAATCCAGATTGCCGCCAGGCCAAAGGCCGGATCGATAGTCTGTTCGCCAGGTAAAGTCCCCGCCGCCGTACCGGGGTTAATCGCCAGCCAGCGGCCCGGATAGGCGTCACCGCTACCGATCTCTACACCTTTCATCAGAATACGGTACCGCGCAGGGGGCAGATCCATGTTGTCACGGATATGAACCACAGGGGGTAAGAACCCGACATCCTGGGCGAATTTTTTACGGATGCTGCGAATACGCCCGAGCAGCTCACCGTCTTGCTGGAAATCCACCATTGGGATCAAGCGGTAACCCACTTCCATCCCGAGAGAGTCTTCAAGCTGTACGTCATTCCAGGTGGCTTCGACGGCCTGGTTATTTTCCGGCATTTTGACGGGAACAGGCTCAGCAGCGGGTTTAGCATCCCGCCCACGTAGCCACCAGGCAAGGCCCAACAGCGCGGCGGTAAACAGCAGGAAAACAAAGTTCGGCATGCCCGGCACCAGACCCAGCAGGCCAAGTACCGCCGCAGAGAGCATCAGCACGTTCGGATTGGTGAACAGCTGGCTGACCATCTGCTGACCGACGTCTTCGTCGGTACTGACGCGGGTCACGATCACGCCGGCCGCGGTAGAAATCACCAGCGCCGGGATCTGCGCCACCAGGCCATCACCGATGGTCAGCAGCGTATAACTTTCAGCCGCGTGCCCCAGATCCATCCCATGCTGGAGGACGCCCACCAGTAATCCGCCCACAACGTTGATCACCATGATCAGAATGCCGGCAATAGCGTCGCCACGGACGAATTTACTCGCACCGTCCATCGAGCCATAGAAGTCCGCTTCCTGCGTCACGTCGGAACGGCGTTTTTTCGCCTCATCTTCGCCAATCAGCCCGGCATTGAGATCGGCGTCAATCGCCATCTGTTTGCCAGGCATTCCGTCGAGCACAAAGCGCGCGCCCACTTCTGCGATACGCCCTGCACCTTTAGTGATGACCATAAAGTTGATGATCACGAGGATAACGAACACCACGATACCGATGGCAAAGTTACCGCCAACGAGGAAGTGACCGAATGCTTCAACCACTTTACCCGCTGCTGCACCGCCGGTGTGACCGTCCATCAGGATGATACGCGTCGAGGCGACGTTCAGCGCCAGACGCAGTAACGTCGTGAAGAGCAGAATGGTCGGGAATGCGGCGAATTCAAGCGTACGCTGGGTAAACATCGCGACCAGCAGCACCATAATGGAGAGCGCGATATTGAAAGTGAAAAGCAGATCGAGGACAAATGCTGGCAACGGCAGCACCATCATCGACAAAATTAGCAGGATGAGAATCGGCCCGGCAAGAATTTGCCATTGTGTCGATTTCATGTTGCTGGGCAGGCGCAACATTGCCACCAGATTAGCCATCAGTGTCCTTCTCGTTCATAAAATCCAGCGCCTCAGGCACCGGAAGATTTTCAGGTTTCACAGGTCGTTGACCGCCTGCTAAACGCCAGCGTTTCAGCTGCCATACCCACGCCAGTACTTCCGCCACCGCGGCATACAGCTGGCCTGGAATTTGCTGACCAATTTCAGCATGCCGATACAACGCACGCGCCAGCGGCGGTGCTTCAAGTACCGGTACGCGGTTCTCACTCGCGATCTCACGGATGCGCAACGCAATAAGGCCAGCGCCCTTCGCCACCACTTTTGGCGCACTCATTTTGTTTTCGTCGTACTTTAACGCGACGGAATAGTGCGTCGGGTTGGTCACGATAACGTCAGCTTTCGGCACATCCTCCATCATTCGACGCCGGGCAGCGGCCCGTTGCATCTGGCGAATACGCCCTTTCACATGCGGATCACCTTCCATCTGCTTATATTCGTCACGGATATCCTGACGAGACATCCGCAGCTTTTTGATGTGGGTGTAGATTTGGAAGAACACGTCAAAACCGACCATCGGAATGATACTGAGCACCACCAGCAGCGCACACATGCCCACCAGGTTCATCGCGTTACTCATTGCGGTCAAAGGCGATTCGCTGATAAGACGCATCATATCGGGCCAGTGATACCAAAGATAAAATCCCGCGGTGCTTCCCATCAGGGTCGACTTCAGAATGGCTTTCAGCAGCTCTGCGCCCGTTTGCGCAGAAAACATGCGAGCAATACCCGGGAAAGGATTGAGTTTGGAAAACTTAAATTGCAGTGACTTCCCGCTGAATACCAGACCACCGAGCATAACCGGTGACACCAGGGCGACAATCACCACTCCGGTAATCAGCGGCAGCAGCGCAATCATGGCGTCCTTAATCAGCAGAATAATTTGGCTCAGGATCAGGTTGGGATCATTGACCATGCTGTGATCAAAACGTAGGCCTGCGGAGAGCATACCTGCCAGTCTGCGGGCGAGCGCCTCCCCACCGATCCAGATGATGCACACGCCTACCACTAATATCAGTAAGGAGGTCAGTTCACGGGATCGGGGGATTTGCCCATCCTCACGCGCCTTATCAAGTCGGTGGGGTGTGGGGGCTTCTGTTTTGTCGTCGCTGTCTTCTGCCACAGTGCACGCTCTCTGCCCATTTCGTCGACTTATCATGACAGAGAGTGACCAACGCAATGGACGGAAAAGCCTTTAAAAATAGCCGTTTTTAGCCTGTTTAACGGTAGAATCACTCCAACTACGCAGAATTTTATCTTTGTAAAGTCTAAAGTTAGACTAAATGCCTAATTTATTGAAATGATGAACAATCTATTAGTTTTATATTTTGGTGAATAAATCAACACAACAAGTTATAAAGTCCATCTGAAAATTGCAACATAACAAATAATTAAATGTCAAAACATGTATCTCAACCACGACATTTAACATTTTCCCGTCATTATTCATTCAACTATTGAATATCAACAAATACATATAAAATATATTATATAAAAAACATGATAATTACCATTGCAAATTCCTCGCTGGCGCGTTAAATAAATAACATTGTATACTCGCTATTGGCATGAAATAACTCATCCACATCTCTTTATACATTCTATCAATGGATTTCATCAGAAGGGAACTTAGTATGAATATCAGAAGCAAAATTATTTTAGGCACTTTAATTACGTTTTCCGCTCTTAATACATACGCCGCAGAAATGAACGCAGGCACTATTCATTTTACCGGTGAAATTATCGAACCAAGTTGCACAATTGCTGGTGATGATGGTACGGACAGCACGGTTCCACTGGGAACCTATACAACTACATCATTCAAAGCAGTCGGTACAGAATCCACGTTAAATCCTTTCTCCATTACGCTGAAAGATTGCCCATTGAAAAGCGATGGCCTGCCTTCGGTGCAATTAACGTTTAACGGTACAACGACGCTTACCGGAGCAACCAACCTGCTGGATGTCAGCACAATCACCACGGCGGGTACTACGGCAGCAACGGGCGTGGGTATCGCTGTGAGCCCTGAGGGAAAGGATACAACGTTAATCAAGATGGATGGTTCGGAAGACCAGGTCTCTATTGAACTGCCGACAAAAGAAGGGGATCAAATTAAAGCTGATTTCAATGCGCGATATAAATCCTTCGCGGAAACGGTGACTGCCGGTCCTGCTGATGCGGATATGACCGTCAACATTATTTATCGTTAATAATTAATACATGCCCATTCTTGAAACTAATAACTCATTTGAGAATTATTGACTCGAGTGGGCATTTAAAAAACTCAAGACGGTTCAAAAACACTATTTATGTTTGTATTTTCTCTATCAGGACACGTTTTACC
Source organism: Lelliottia sp. CFBP8978 (assembly GCF_034046055.2). Taxonomy (NCBI): domain Bacteria; kingdom Pseudomonadati; phylum Pseudomonadota; class Gammaproteobacteria; order Enterobacterales; family Enterobacteriaceae; genus Lelliottia; species Lelliottia sp. CFBP8978. Next base: position 2,599,720 of record NZ_CM188253.1, read on the forward strand.
ATGCGTATTCACTCGCTAGCCATATTGTTGATGCCTGTTATTTTTACATCACTTAGTCATGCCGCTGGTATTCAGGTTGGGCGTACGCGAATCATCTATGACGCCGGGAAAAAGGAGATTTCGCTGCCCCTGATCAATAAAGAAACCACCCTTCCCTGGCTTATACAGTCCTGGACGGATACAGGTGACGGTAAAACACGTGGACCTTTCATCGTTACGCCACCGCTGTTTCGCCTTGAGCCACAAAAAGAACAAAGTCTGAGGATCGCCTGGAATGGAACCGCGTTGCCTGAAAACAAAGAATCGCTGTTTTATATGAACGTTCGAACCATCCCCGCAACAGCGAATGAGGACGACGATAAGAACGTGTTACGTCTGATCTATAAGACCCGTATAAAGCTTTTCTGGCGACCAAAAGACCTTAAAGGGACGCCTGAAGAGACATGCAAAAATCTACGCTTCTCCCTTAATGGTAAACAGTTGACTGTGACCAATGATGGTCCGTTCCACATCACTTTCGACAGCCTGCAACTGGGTACAACAAAGCTTGATAAAGCAGACATGGTTAGCCCGCTGTCCAGCGTTCAGGTCCCTGTCACCGGGACGGCTTCAGGATCGAATGTCAGCTGGCGATGCATCACGGATTACGGCAACGCCTCCGAAAAATATACCGCACCACTGACTCAGGGGTAGAACAATCAATGGCTAATGGAATGGCTCGTCAGTCCCGCCAGCGCCAATGGCGCATTAAGTCACTCGTGCGTTGCCTGGGAAGTGTTTTATTAGTGACCTCATCGGGTGCCAGTGCCCGTGAATACCACTTTGCCCCATCCGCACTGGAAGGTGATACGCTGACCCAACAGGATATCGATCTTTCACTTTTCTCGCACGCCAATACCCAGCTGCCCGGCGTCTATCCCTCAAAAATCAAGATCAATGAAAACCGAGTGGATGACGCCAGCATTACCTACCTGAGCGCAAAAAGCGGCGAACTGGTACCGCAATTAACGCCGGATATGCTGCGAAAATGGGGCGTTGATGTTGATAAATACCCGAAGCTTTCCGCGCTGAATGGCGCGACAACACTGACAAACCCGCTGGGCGATTACATCCCGCTGGCCTCTGCAACGCTTGATTTCTCCGCCATGACGCTGCATCTGAGCATACCGCAGGCCGCTATTGCTGCTAACGGCAGGGACTATATTGCCCCCTCACGCTGGGACGATGGCGTTTCGGTGCTGTTCACCGATTACACGTTTTCCGGCTCTCAAAATGAGGACAGTGAACACAACACTACAGATAATCAATATCTGAATATTCGAAGCGGCGCTAACCTGGGCGGCTGGCGCGTACGCAACTATTCGACGTGGAGTAAAACGGATGATGCTGACAAATGGGAGACCATTAATACGTATGTGCAGCACGATCTGGATACCCTGAAGGCCCAGTTCACCGGCGGTGAAAACAGCACCAAGGGAGAGGTGTTTGACAGCCTGCAGTACCGTGGGGTCAACATTGCCTCTGATGAAGAGATGCTGCCCTACAGCCAGCGCGGCTTTGCGCCCATTATCCGCGGCATTGCCAGCTCAAACGCCGAGGTGTCGGTACGCCAGAATGGTTATCTTATCTATCAACAGAATGTCGCCCCCGGCGCTTTCGAGATAAAAGATCTCTACTCCACCACCAATAGTGGCGATCTTGACGTCACCATCAAAGAGGCCGACGGCAGCGAACACCGTTTCACCCAGCCCTATTCCAGTATCGCCGTTATGCAGCGTCCTGATCATATGAAGTATGAGTTCACTGCGGCACGCTATCGCGCCGACAGCGGAAGCAACCAGAATGAGCCGCTTTTTACTCAGGGCAGCCTCATCTACGGTATGAACAATTACATGACGCTCTTTGGCGGTGTGACCGCTTCCGATGATTATCAGGCAGTGAATACGGGGGCCGGTATCGCTCTGGGCGCGCTTGGCACGATCTCTGCGGATGTCACCGCCGCTAAAACGCAGCTTGATAATGACACGCAAAGCACTGGGCAGTCTTACCGCCTGCTCTATTCCGGTGAAATCGATACCACGCAGACCAATTTCACCCTTGCAAGCTATCGCTACTCCACCAGCGGTTACTATAGCTTTGCGGATGCTAATCAGAAGTACGATCATCATGAAGATGATTTTATGTTTAATTACAACAAGCGTAACCGCATTCAGGCCAGCATTAGTCAGAATCTTTCCGGCGCCAGTTTTTACATTAATGGCTACCAACAGGACTACTGGCACACGTCGCAAAAAGAACGCAGTGTCTCTGCGGGCCTGAATACCGTTGTGGATGGCATCAGCCTTCACGTGGCTTATACCTACAGTAAAACCAACGAAGAAGAGAGCGATCAGATGGCCTCCTTCGGGTTTAGCATGCCGTTAAGCAAATGGCTACCGCGCGCCTGGACCAGCTACAGTCTAAGCAATACAAGACATGGCTATACGCAACAAAACCTGGGGTTAAACGGCACGTTACTCGATGACGAACGCATGAGCTATTCATTACAGCAAAGTCATTCGAACCATGATGGCGATGATACCAGCAGTGTCTATGGCACCTATCGCTCGCAGTATGCCAATATGAATGCGGGTTATTACTACTCCTCTGACAACTCCCGGCAGCTCACCTATGGCGTTAGCGGTGCGTTGGTGGCGCATCCACACGGCATCACTCTCGCACAACCGCTGGGTAGCCAGTTTGCCATTGTCAATGCCAACCATGCAGCCGGCGTTCGTTTCCAGAACCAGCGGGGAATTCAAACCGACTGGCAGGGAAATGCGGTCATTCCGTCTCTCAGTCCTTACCAGGAAAACAGCATTCGGGTTGATACCACCAGCCTGCCTGAAGATGTCGATACCAGCGAAACGGCTGTGACGGTCATTCCATCACGTAATGCTGCTGTTGTTGCAAATTTTGATGCCCACGTCGGTTATCGCGTACTGATTAAACTGACCCGACCTGATGGCAAGGTTGTGCCCTTTGGCGCCATGGCCACCGCACTTTCGCCGGTCATCAGCGGCATCGTCGACGATACCGGTACACTCTATCTGGCAGGGGTATCAGATACCGTTCAGTTGAGCGTGAAATGGGGTAATGCGCAGGATCAACAGTGTAGCGCCAGGGTATCTCTTAACGCTTCTGAGCAAACGTCAAATCTGATGGGTATCCGCACCGTCACTGCCCTTTGTCAGCAGGAATAACAACATGTCTATTAACTTCAAATCCCTTTTACGACTTGGGTGGGTATTTCTTTCTCTGTCCACTCCTCTTTCGGTACAGGCTGCCACGATACTGCATGACTGTTTTGCAGCGCCTCAGGATTATCATATCAATTATGACCGCGAGCTCAATGCCAGCGAGAATCTGGCCAACCATGATGTTGATGTGCCTGAACATTTGGTCGGTGAAGGTACAACCATGGAAGCCAACTGCAATTGTCCCTCCACCCTTCTGGAGTCCACACCAATCACAGAGTTAACGCTGGCAGGCAGTCCGCTTAGTGCCGGGGCCAATGGGTACGGTTATCTGACTGATAAACTGGATATTGACGTTCAGGGGTATAGTGACGCGATCCATTCTCCTGATGGCGAGGGCCTGTTAGGTCTCAGTATTAATCAATATCCGACACAGCTTTCCTCGATGTCGAAGCAGATTGAGAATATTAAATCAACGGAAGGAAGTGCCAGTGTGTGCAGCGAAAGCACACGCCCGGAAACGTCTCCGCCACCAAAACGCACGTTCCGATGGAATGTGATTGGCGCAACTTTTCACATCAAGAAACCAATTCTGGGTAAAGAAGTCATCCCCCCAACACTGGTGGTCCAAAATTACGCCTGTCTCTATTTTAACTCAGGCAGCTGTGATGTCGGCAGTGCCCAGCTGGTCTCAAACATCTGGCTGAGTGGATCGCTGTCTGCTCCGCTGAGCTGTACCATTAACGAAGGCAGTACCATTGAAGTTGACCTTGGGAATATCGTCAGCAAACAGTTTGTCAGTAAGGGACAAGCCCCCACGGGATATGGGCTGAAAAATGTGGATATCAGCTACCACTGTGACGATAACGCCGTCGGGAATAATGACCGAATCAAGCTAACGCTGAGCGCCGATCAGGGTGTGGTGGATAGCAGCGACCCATTGATCGCTAAAATGCTCGGCAGAGACGATATCGGGGTCAGGGTTTACACGGAGAATAACGACAACGTTGCGCTCGACGGCAGTTATGAGTTCCCGGTAAAGATGGATGAACAGGGAAATGGGTCCGTGCAAATCAAAGCCGCGCCGGTGAGTACCAGCAACGAGACGCCAGAGCCTGGGAAATTTGAAGGCAACGTCACCGTAAAAATGGATTTGCGATAAGTTATTCTCAGGCTGCGCGGGCAGCCTGAGAATAAACCGTGCGATTAGAAGCCGAGGCTGTCCAGCAGATCGTCCACCTGATCCTGGCTGGCTACTACGCCCGCCTTGGTGGTATCGAGCTGCGGGCCATTAAGCAGGCTTTCATTCTCGCGCTTCGGACGCGCCGCTGGTTCCGGCATGTTTTCCAGGAGCACCATCAACAGCTGGCGCTCAATTTCCTGAATCACATCCATCATGCGCTTGATAACCTGGCCTGTCAGGTCCTGGAAATCCTGCGCCATCATAATGTCCAGCAGCTGAGCATTCGTGAAGCTGGTGTGCCCTGGAACATCGCCCAGGTACTGACGAGTATCGGTGACCAGCTCACGCGCATCAGAGAGTTCAATCGGATTTTCGAACCACTCATCCCAGCGCTTGCTCAGTGCTTTAGCGCCTTTTTCCATCTCATCCTGATGCGGCTGAGACGCTTCAACGCTGTTCAGCGCACGCTCTGCGGCCTGTGCAGTCATCTGTACCACGTAGTCCAGACGATCGCGGGCATCAGGGATCGCTTCAGCGGCTTCAGCAATGGCCTGATCCAGGCCCAGCTCGCGCAGGCTGTCGCGCAGCATGCGCGTCAGGCTCCCGATCCGGGCTATGATTTCGCTGGCTGAATGCTCATCCGCGGGTTTTATAGAAGGTTGAATCATCATGCCATCCTCACATGCCGAGTTTCTCGAAGATTTTGCCGAGCTTCTCTTCCAGAGTCGCGGCAGTAAATGGTTTCACCACATACCCGCTCGCGCCCGCCTGTGCTGCGGCAATAATATTCTCTTTCTTCGCTTCTGCAGTCACCATCAGAACCGGCAGAGAAGACATGTTGCCGTCAGCGCGAATGGTTTTCAGCAGCTCCAGACCGTCCATGTTCGGCATGTTCCAGTCAGAGATGACAAAACCAAATCCACCTGCCTGGAGTTTATTCAACGCATCGACACCATCTTCCGCTTCTTCAACGTTGTTAAATCCCAGCTCTTTTAGCAGGTTGCGCACAATGCGACGCATGGTGGAAAAGTCATCCACAACCAGAAATCTGAGCTCTTTGTCCGCCATAAAAAACTACTCCTCTTTAAATACGTATTGCCTGTCCGGCACTGATTTTTGCCAGCATTTGCTGGCTTACCTGACTAAGATCGACCACTTCGCTCACGCCACCCATATTGATGGCCTCGCGCGGCATGCCGAACACCACACAACTTGCTTCATTCTGCGCAATCGTCCAGGCGCCAGCCTGGTGCATCGCAAGCATTCCGGCGGCACCATCGTTGCCCATCCCCGTGAGGATCACCCCAACGGCGTTGCGCCCCGCATGTTTGGCCACCGAATGAAACAGCACATCCACAGACGGACGGTGCCGGTTAACCGGCGGGCCGTCATGAATTTTGATTTGATAGTTCGCGCCACTGCGCGCCAGTTCCATGTGCTTGTCCCCGGGCGCAATATACGCATGCCCGGGCAGAACACGCTCCCCGTCTTCCGCTTCTTTCACACTGATTTGACACAGCTTATTCAAACGCTCAGCAAACGAACGGGTAAACCCCGGTGGCATATGCTGGGTAATAAGGATACCGGGGCTTGAGAGCGGCAATGGCTGGAGTACATGGCGAATTGCCTCTGTTCCCCCGGTTGACGCACCGATCACCAGCAGTTTCTCCGAGCTAAGAAGCGGCCCGGCCTTCAGCGTGACGGGAACACCTGCAGGTTTATGTGCAGCCAGTTTTGCGCGCGATGCCGTGCGGATCTTCTCCGCGATCATCTCGCTGTACGCCAGCATCCCTTCGCGAATGCCCAACTGGGGTTTGGTGACAAAATCCACCGCCCCCAGCTCCAGCGCCCGCAGCGTAATCTCTGAACCTTTACCGGTCAGGGACGACACCATCACCACTGGCATAGGACGCAGACGCATTAATTTCTCAAGGAAATCAATGCCGTCCATCCTCGGCATCTCGACGTCAAGCGTCAGCACATCGGGGTTATATTTTTTAATTAAATCCCGCGCGACGAGCGGATCAGGCGCTGTAGCCACCATTTCCATATCGCTATGACTATTGATAATCTCAGTCATGATTTGACGCATCAGCGCTGAATCATCGACAGACAACACCCTGATCTTACTCATGCTTTTTCCTTACTCAGCGCATAAACCGTCTGTCCGCGCAGACTGAATTCGCGGGCGAGGTTGCTGAAGTTCTCCGAGTGCCCGGCAAACAATAAGCCATCAGGCTTAAGCAATGGGGCGAAACGGCGCAGAATCTCCTGCTGCGTCGTTTTGTCAAAATAAATCATTACGTTACGACAAAAAATCGCATCAAAAGGACCCGGCACGTTGTACTGCTTGTCCAGCAGATTCACTGGGGCAAATTCCACGCAGTTGGCCAGCTCCTGCCGGACACGAACCAGCCCTTCGTGCGGGCCGGTACCGCGCATGAAGTAGCGCTGCAGCTGCTGAGGGGACAGCGTTTTTAGCTCATCCTGGCGATAAACGCCGTTTCGCGCTTTCTCCAGAACCTCCGTATCAATATCGCTGGCATACACTTTCCAGCGTCCGGGAGCCATTCCCAACGTGTCGGCAAGGGTAATCGCCAGTGAATAAGGCTCTTCCCCTGTGGATGCCGCCGCGCTCCAGACACGATATTCGCCACTGCGACGACGCGCGTGTTCCGCCAGGACCGGGAAATGGTGGCCTTCCCGAAAAAACGCCGTCAGGTTAGTCGTCAGCGAGTTGATAAAAGCCTGCCATTCCGCACTGTTTGGATTGGCCTCCAGCATGCCCAGATAACGACCAAAGTCATCAAGCTCAAGGGTGCGTAAGCGCCGAACCAGGCGGTTGTAAACCATGTCTCGCTTATGATCGGCAAGGACAATCCCGGCTCGCTGGTAAATTAACTGACATATCCGACGAAAATGCGCGTCGGACAGCGCGAGGCGCTGTGTCATTTGCATCAGTAATGACGTTTGGCCCGGAGGCTGTGGTGTTGTCATAGCGCCTTCTTAATCACTTTCAGGATACAACTGGCACGGCCTGTGACCGCCCGACTTCTGCTACTTTTTCGACGTGCTCTTTAACATTAAATACCGCAACCAGACTGGTCAGATGGTCTGCCTGGCTGGCGAGCTGGTCGGTAGCGGCCGCCGCTTCTTCAACCAGAGAAGCGTTCTGTTGCGTTACCTGATCCATCTGCGTCACGGCCTGAGCAACCTGCTCAATTCCGCGACGCTGTTCGTCCGAGGCGGAAGCAATTTCGCCCATAATGTCGTTAACGCGGGTCACCGAAGTGACAATCTCCGTCATGGTATGCGCAGCGGTGTCGACAAGTTCCGAACCCTGCTGCACGCGGGAGACCGACTCTTCGATCAACCCTTTGATCTCTTTCGCTGCGTTGGCGCTGCGGCTGGCGAGATTACGCACCTCACCCGCCACCACCGCAAAACCGCGCCCTTGTTCTCCGGCGCGCGCGGCTTCGACGGCGGCGTTCAGGGCCAGAATATTGGTCTGGAAAGCAATTCCGTCAATCACGCTAATAATGTCGCCAATTTTCTGCGAACTGGTGGCAATCTGCTGCATGGTGCTGGCAACATGTGACGCCTGATCGCCGCCTTTTTTGGCGGTCAGCGCGGCCTGCTTCGCCAGATCCGACGCCTGACGGGCGTTATCGGCGTTCTGACTCACGGTTGCAGTCAGCTCTTCCATGCTGGCCGCCGTTTGTGCCAGCGATGCTGCCTGCTGCTCCGTGCGAGATGATAAATCGTTGTTCCCCGCCGCGATCTCTGAAATACCGGTATGCATGGCGTAGCTGCCCTGGCGCACGTCGGTCACCGTTTCACGCAGTGAAGCCTGCATGGCTTTAAGGCTGGCAAAAATCGCTGAAATTTCGTTTTTGCCATATACCGCCACCGGGCGGGCCAGATTGCCTTTGGCAATGCTTTCAAAATGGCTGCTGATAATCGCCAGCGGAAGCACGATCATCTTGCGAGACCACAGCAGCGCCGCACCGGTCAGCAGAGCCGCCAGAATCACCATGGTGGCAAAAATCACCCCCGACATGTGATAGCTGGTACGGCTGTCGCTCCTCGCGCTTTCCACAAAGCTGTTGATATCCTGCTGCCAGGTGTTAAAGCTCTTATCGAACGCGGCCTGCGAATCCTGCACCGGCGCGGTCAAAAAATCGGAGAGCTGGTTGTTTTCAAGCCAGGTGGCCTGATGCTCCAGATCGCTGTGCCACTGGCTATAGCCCTTTTGCATTTCAGCTTTCAGGGTTTTGCCTTTCTCACTCACCGCTTCCTGCGCGGCAAAAGCGGTAAACTGGGCGTCAGCCTGCTTCAGGCTGTCACGCGCGGTGACCATCAAAGCCTTGATGTCATCGGGCGGATAACTCAACGCCGTCAATGTGCCCGCCTTATTCAGCGCGGTACTGGCCTGTAACAGCACCGCGCGAGTTTGCGCGAGCGAGGAGCGTTGCTGATTACTCGTCTCAACTTCCTGTAAATTCTGATATCCATCGCGAAAAGCCCAGAAAGACAACCCGTTACTGCCAACCTGCAACACACCGCAAAGGATCAGAATCAAAAACAGTGTGGTCGAGATACGAATACGATTTAACATCCACGCTCCCATCTTGCGGCAAGCAGCCGCGGTTAAATTTCAATCAAAATGTTTCCCAGTTTTCATCTTGTCCGGCTGCCGTCGCGCGGGTATGACTTATCCTTGCGGCAGGCGAGGTCCCGGCTGACATTGCGCGGGACGTCGCCGTATTTACAGGCTTAGAGGTAAGTTGAAACGCCGAGACGGCCATCTTCAGACGGCTCGCCTGGTCTTCCAGTGCAGCCGCCGCAGCAGCGGACTCCTGCACCAGCGCGGCGTTTTGTTGTGTGACGCGATCCATTTCCGAGACCGCCAGCGCGACCTGGTCGATACCGCGACTCTGCTCATCGGAAGCAGAGGCGATTTCGCCCATAATATCGGTCACGCGCGTGACCGCATTGACGATGTCAGTCATGGTTTCGCCCGCGCTTTCAACCAGCACTGAGCCGGTATCCACGCGAGCGACAGAATCTTCAATGAGCGCTTTGATCTCTTTTGCCGCGTTTGCGCTGCGGCTGGCGAGATTGCGGACTTCACCGGCGACCACCGCAAAACCCCGCCCCTGCTCTCCCGCACGCGCCGCTTCGACGGCGGCATTCAGCGCCAGAATGTTAGTCTGGAAGGCAATACCGTCGATCACGCTGATAATGTCTGCGATCTTTTTCGAACTGCCGGCGATCTCATGCATCGTTTTCACCACGCCGTCCACCACTTTGCCGCCACGCTGTGCCGTTTCCGACGCGCTGTCAGCCAGATGCGCCGCCTGACGGGCGTTGTCGGCGTTTTGCTTCACGGTGGCGGTCAGCTCTTCCATACTGGCAGCCGTCTCTTCCAGAGCGGAGGCCTGCTGCTCGGTACGGGACGAGAGATCGTTGTTACCCATGGCAATTTCGCTGGTCCCGGTATAGATCGCATCGGAACCCTGACGTACATTGGCCACCGTCTCCGTCAGCGAACGCTGCATATGATCAACGGTGCTGGCCAGCTCGGTGATCTCATTGCGCCCGGAAATCGTCAGCGTTTTCGTCAAATCGCCGCTGGCAATTTCACGAATATGCGCGATGACCCGACCCAGTGGATTCAGCAGGATATGGCGGATGCCATACCAGACGCCGATCAGCACAATCACCAGCGCCAGCGCCAGAATCGCCATTTGCCATTTGGCGAAGCGGTAGTCGTTCTGGCTTTCAGTAAAGGCGGCGTGATACTGCTCGCTGCTGGCTTTGGCGTATTCGCTCAGTGCCGCCCCGAGGGCATTTTGCATCCCCTGCGTCGGCTGGGCGAAATAGGCATCCATGTTGCCACTCTCCAGGAACTGGATAAGCTCATTCAGCCCGGCAGCGTAGTTTTTGTATTTTTCATCAATATTCTGACTCGCCTGCTCCATCGCGGGCAGCGGCGTTATCTTTTTGAAGGCGTCGTAATGTTTCGCGGCGTCGGTGAGCGTGGCTCGCGCATTTTTCAGCAGATCCGTTTTCGCGCTGCTTTGCTGATTGGTCGGATCCATTATCATGCGGGCAGAAGAACGGCTCAGGTTGATACGCGTCTGCAGCATCAGATCCCAGGTCGATGTCAGTTCACTTTGCTGCACGCGTAAATCGTTCGACGCCGCAAAGCTTGCCTGGTTTTGTTTTAAAGATGAGAAAAACAGCCCACCGGAAATAAGCTGAAGAAGTGCGAAAATGACCAGCACCATCATCAGCATTGTGACAACGCGGATACGGTTCAACATACAACACCTTCTCTAAGATTTATTAACGGTGTTATCGGCAAAGGTGGCGGGAACTTTACATTTGCGAAAGGGAAAAGCGTCAGCTCAGAAGGCAACGTCAACAATCAGGGTATCGTTATAGGTTCCGGCCGGAGGTGTGGTTTGGGTGGTGAGGACTTTGGCGGTGTAGTTGTAGGTCCGCAGTAGCCCGTCGGTACTGACTTGCGATGAGCCGGCGCTTGCCCAGCGCTCTGTGCCGCTGCCGCCCCAGCGGTTGGTCGTGGCCCCTTTATAGATGTCGTAGCTCATATAATTGCTGCCGCTCACCATTCTGCGCACGCTATTGAGGGCGTTCGCACCATTGTTAATTCCGATGGTATAGACGCTGCCTTTGGTGCAGGTGACCGAAATAGCCTGAGATACGGTCGGAAAATTTTGCACCAACGGCGCGCTGTTGAAGTTAACGTTGGGGGTGGTCATCGCGCTGCAATCATTCGTCACATTCATGTTCAGCGTGATGCTGGTCGTGGCCGTACCGGTTTGCGGAGTAAGACACAACCCCACCGCCCCAACCGAACAGACGTTGTAGTTGATGCTAAAGGTCAACACCACCTGATACGGCCCTGCCGTCACGTTTTGTCCGGCAACGGTGCGAAAATAGAGCGGAATGTTGTACTGCTTGGCCCCCAGCAGATTGAGCAGCGTGCCGCCGCTCCAGGTATAGGCTTTTGCGATTTGCACTTCGCTGCTGCCCGAGCATCCGCTTAGTCCGCACAGCCGCGTGGGGATGACGTCAGCGATCGTCGCATTGTCGGTACGTTTCATGGTGGCCCGGCTGCTGGCAGACACCGTCGCCGCCGTGTAATTCAATGTCACCGAATCGTTGGTTAATAAATTCAGAATCGCATCGCAGCTCACCACCAGGGTCCCGGTGGTTTCAACTTCTCCCGTGCCGCTTAAGGCAAAAGAGGTGACGTTTCCAAAGGAGGCGTTGACCGTGCTAATGGTGCACGCCGCCCGGCTGACACCCGAGAGCATCAGCAGCACCAGTAACAGCCACAGGCGCTTCATTGCCCCTCCCGACAAACCAGCGGGCCGAAAGTTTGCAGCTTGTGTTCAGGATTGGCACCGATAGTCAGCGTGGCATGACAGCGCTTGCCGCCCGGCAGGACCACCTCCAGCGGGTTAACATCACTGAGATTTTCAAGCCAGGCGATGCCGTCATAACCGACCACCGCGGTGCTTTGAGAACTGCGTCTGACCTGGCTTCCCACCGGGATATCGTGCCCCTGTTGGTCATGAAGAATAACGCTGGCTACCCGCTCCTGCTCCATCGGGAAATCCACCAGATAACCGCTATGACGGCGGATCGCCACCCGTCGTTCGGTCTCTTTCAGGCGGGTATCGGCAGGTAAGTTCAGGGTATTGATGCTGTAGCTTGCCGGGTAATAGGCCGAAACGCCGCTGACCAGCAGATAGCCATTACGGTTGGTTTTCCCGACGGGCTGGTTTTCATAATTGACCGGCACATCCGGATGCCCGTCGGTGCTGATCACCACAAAGGCGTCGTTGATTTTGTTGGCGGCAAACAGCTCGTTATCCATCAGCACAAGAGAACCCATCGCCTCGCCCCACCAGGTCATCATGTTCTGCTCGCCATACCCCCCGCCCTGGACTTCGATATTGTTGTTGCGCCAGCCCAGCGTTCCCTGCTGATAATTGCGCGACCGGGACTGGTTCGCCCATGCCATATTCCAGCTCAGCCCGCCGTCCGACGGCATCGAGTGGTTGTAGTTCAGGCGCTGCGTATTGCCAGAGTCCGGCGTGTTCTCGAAGGTCACCGCGGCGCTGTCCCGTTCGCCCAGCGGAATTTGCAGCGACATCGCCATTGTCCAGTCACCGCGCTGCTGATCGCGGCTGGCGGCCAGATAGATGCTGCTATTGCCCCACAGGTTGCGGCTCCATGACAGATTCAGTAGCTCGGTCTTTTGGCTGTCAAAACTTTCCACGCCAATCCATGCCGCCCCTACACTCCCGAACTCCCCAAGGTTAAAGGTCAACGAATACTGGTCGGTATTACGACTGAGGCTGGCAACCGGCTGATCGTGTTCATCGTATACCGTGGGTTGATCGTAAAGCGCCAGGTTGCCATATCCGCGATCGCGCCGCGAGTGCTGAGTGGCAAGGCTGAAAGCGCTGGTACTGTACTGATAGCCCCAGTTGACCTGCCCCCCTTCATCGCCTCTCATTCGACTGTGCGTATATGACGAGTTGACCACACCGTAGCGGCCCAGTTTTACCACCGTACCTGCACCACCCAATGCCAGCTCTTCTGCCGATTCGCCATGCCCCTCAAGCGTCAGCCAGTCAGTCACGCCATAGCGCCAGGATCCGCTGCCCGCCGCCGGACCGTAGTCAAAATCGTTGATGCCATAATTGCGACGCAAACTTCCCAGCGTGACGGCCCCGTCGCTCAACCCCTCTTTTAATAAGTCGCTGGTGACATAAAACGGCATGGTGGTACTCACCTGCCGACCCAACGCATCGGTGGTGATCAGCACCGCATCGCCTGCGCCGTTGATGTAGGGGAGATTGGTCAGGGTGAAAGGACCGGGCTGTAGCTGCGTGGATCCGGAACGATAGCCGTTAATAAACAGATCCACCGACGTCGGTACCGCCGCTTCTCCGGAAAACTCTGGCAGCGGCCAGGTCACCAGATCTGGTCGTAACGAGAAATCGCGGCCGTAACTGATGCCCCCCATGCGCACGCTGCTGCTCCAGCTCAACGCATCACTGATCACATCCCCGAGAGTCCAGGTCGTGGCATCGTCTTCGTTGGTCATCATCAGGGTGGTGTCATAGCGCACATACCCTTCCTGCTGGCCGTTATTCCCGGCAAAGCTTTTGCGGGCATAGCCCGTCGAAGAGAGGGAACCGTTTTCATTGAAATAGCGGAATTCGTGCCAAAGCGACGCCTGCCCGCCAATGTGTTCCGTGTGATTGGTGTAAAGATCGTAATTGAGCAGCGCGCCCCGACCATACTGGGGCTTGCTGTGCGTGGTCTCTCCGCCGAATGGCGTGACGCGCGCCGACACCCAGTCGCGCGGTACAGATAGCAGCAGACGCTGAGCTGCGCTGTCATACTCCACGCGGACGTGCGCCAGTCGTGAAAGATTCACCTCACCGGTCGGTACCTGCTCTGGCGGCAAACCGGCGCGCAGCAGATCGGCACTGGAGATAAAAAAGGTCCCGTCGCGCTGCGTGACGGGGACCACCAGTCCGGTGTCGTAGTGGTTAATCACTACCGAGAGCTGAAATACTGCTTCGTTATCTAACGCCTGCGCATCCGGTGGTGGCGGTAAATTATCATCACCGGACTCAGCCCACGCGCTTGTCGCCATACAAAGCAGGATTATCATCGCCGGTTTCAGTTGACGGGCGCCGACTGCCATCGCGTGTCCCTGGCATTAATTTGCGCACTCATCTGGTTGGGTTGATGCAGCCCTGCGGGCAGAGGCCAGCTGCGGGTGCTGTCTGGCAGAACGTAACCCAGCAGACCATCAGCCACCGTGCGCGTTTGCCCCCCTTGTTGCATCGCCACCTGGCTTAAGCGAACATGGACATCCCCTTGATTTCGCACCTGTAATGCAGAGCGGCCCTCTTCCTGAATCACCCGCCAGCTTAAATTCTTCGTATCAGCCAGCGTGTGATGCGCCCCTTCTTTGATGGTCGGAATACCCTGCCCGTAGACAAACAGCGGAATGGAGTAACGCATCTGAATTTTCAGGCCGATCTCAGGCTGGGATTTATCATTGGGCTGGGGGATCTCATCGACAATAATGCGGTAGGCTTGTTCAACCCCCATCGGGATCGTGTTTTGTTTGATCAACCGGATCAGCTGTTTTCCGTCTTTACCGATCGTCACAATCGGCGGGCTGGCAACCACATCCTGCTGCGCGGTATAACGTTCATAGCCGTTTTCCTGCCGCCAGCGCACGATGCGCACCTGCATGGTTGTCGCGTGATTTCCCTGATTTTGTATCCATAATTCGGTGGCTTTGGTCTCTGCGGAAAGCCACGGATCGATAGGCCACAGTAAGATAGTTGCCGCGGCATCGGCCCTGCCTGTCGCCACAGCCGATATGGCCCATACCCCCACTACGCCATACCGCAGATAAGATGCTTTCATCGACCTTCTCCCTTTTCACCATGACAGGGTCACGGTGAGTTGATCTGAATACGTTCCGGCGGGGCTAAATCCCGTCAAAAGCGCCACACCAAAAAGCGGTAGCGCAATATTATTGCTATTGGTATAAGTCACCGGCACCGCCTGATTGACCCCTATTTCACTGTTGGCCGCCAGCGAACTGCTGCTGTAGAGCCGATAGCCCACCGTCTCCGTGCCGCTGGCCCGCTGCATTCGCCGCACCGAGGCGTAATGTTGCCCGCCATCTATGCTCATACTCAGGGCCACGCCCGGCGTACAGGCGATGGATAACGACCCGTTCGGGACGAAACTGGTACTGACCTGCCCGGTAGCGACGCCTGACAAGGTGCCAAAATTCAGCGTACCGAGCAGCCCTCCGCTTCCGGCTGTGACTGAACAACCCGGCACGATCGTTGCCGACACCTGAAAGGGTTGAGAGGTCACCGCCTGCGTTGACGTCGCATGACACAGAGCGCAAATCAGGGCAAAAAAAATGCGCAGTTTGCCCTCTGCGATTTGTCGCAGACATCGGATGACAACGATCATATCCGCCGCTTAGGTCAGTAGGTCACGCTAACGTTAATGGTATCGGTATAGGTTCCCGGCACCACGGTCACGCTGTTTCCCCCGCCGGTGATTCGGCCATACAGGGTGTAACTGTCTACGCCGCCCGCCGTTGAGGCCACCGGAAGCGGTGCGTTATTGGCGATAATGTTATTGAAGCTGCTGTCGCTGAAAAGGCTA
Source organism: Lelliottia sp. CFBP8978 (assembly GCF_034046055.2). Taxonomy (NCBI): domain Bacteria; kingdom Pseudomonadati; phylum Pseudomonadota; class Gammaproteobacteria; order Enterobacterales; family Enterobacteriaceae; genus Lelliottia; species Lelliottia sp. CFBP8978. Next base: position 2,615,398 of record NZ_CM188253.1, read on the forward strand.
TAAGCCACGCCCTGCGCGGTATTGGATGTGTTGACCAGGTAACGCGCCGGCGTGCCAGGCGTTCCGACCACGGTTCCCGGTGCCGTTGAGTTGGTATTGCCCGTGATCGCCACGCTGTAGCTGGCCGTCGTACACTGAATGGTGAAGGTGTTACCCCCGCTGGCTCCGGCGAGCTGCGTGGTGAGTGTGGAAAAAGTCGCGGGATGGGTCCCAAAATCCAGGCTACCGAAGTTGATCCCGTTTTGTGTCGGAGAGCCGTTTATCAGGCAACCGTTGGTCAGGGTTAGCGTTGCACCGATTGTCCCGCTACTGGTCACCGCCATGGCATTTTGTGCCGCCAATGCCAGAATACCACCCGTACAAATCAGAAGGAGTTTACTTTTCATTTACAGCCCTCCAGAAAATGATGCCCTTCATTTTTCGTATTTTATTGATAGTACTCAATCTGTTAGCAACACTTAACATTCACAGTGAATACTCATTGTGAATTTAGTTTATGGATCGGGGTTCAACCAGCTGGCCGTTTGAGTCTAATACGTTTGCCGTATTGACGACTTATTATCATAACAAACAATATGTTACATAATTTAACAAGCTACATAAAAATATCACATAGAGGATATATTCATAACAACGTGATAAGCGTCACAATATATCGGCCCTTTCTGAACAACTAAATTAATAATACTTAAAAATTTGTTGAATAAGCCGTCTCTTTACTTCAATTTATGTGGTGAATGCATTGGTGCGCTGAAATAAAAAAACAATATAACTCAGCGCGCGGGTGAACACTAAAGCGCATAACAGAGGGTCTTTTTTCGTGGCAAGTGCAAACAAACTCACGCTCTTCATCGTGATTTTCATGCTGGCGGGTATTCTTTCAGGGGCCGTTATTCATGAATACGCGTCGGCCAACGCGATAGCAGCATGGGCAGACAACATCACCCTTCTCACCGATATTTTCCTCCGGCTGATCAAAATGGTCATCGCCCCGTTGGTCTTTAGCACGCTGACAGTCGGCATTATGAAACTCGGCGAGACCTCAACCATTGGCCGCGTCGGCGGCAAGGCCATGGTCTGGTTTATCAGCTCCTCCGTGCTTTCGATTCTGGTGGGATTATTCATTGTCACGCTGGAACAACCCGGTGCAGGCCTGAATCTGGCGATCCCGGTGGAGTCTGTCGATACCGGACTTGCTGTGGGCGGAATGTCGCTGAAAGGCTTCCTGTCGCACACCATCCCGACCAGCATTGCCGGGGCGATGGCGAATAACGAAATTCTGCAGATTGTCGTGTTCTCCATGTTCTTCGGTATTGGCGGCGCCTCTTTAGGGGAAAAATTCAACGCCCCTCTCGTTGCGGCGCTGGATGTGGTCTCCCACATCATGCTGAAAGTTACAGGGTATGTGATGTACGTTGCACCGCTGGCGATCTTCGCGGCCATCTCTTCGGTCATTGCCACCCAGGGGCTGGGAATTCTCCTGAACTATGCCTCCTTTATTGGCGGATACTACGTCGCCATTCTGCTCACCTGTCTGGTTCTGCTGGCCGTGGGCTACATGGTGCTGAAAAATGAGGTCTTCCGCCTGGTGGGGATGCTGAAAGATCCGGTGCTGGTTGCCTTTACCACCAGCAGTTCAGAGGCCGCCTACCCAAAAACGCTGGAGCAGCTCACCCGTTTCGGCTGTTCGCGCAATATCGTCTCTTTTGTGCTCCCAATCGGTTACTCCTTTAACCTGGTGGGATCGATGGTCTATTGTTCCTTTGCGTCGATGTTTATCGCGCAGGCGTACAATATCCAGCTGAGTTTTGCCGAAGTGACCGTGCTGATGCTGACGCTGATGCTGGCTTCCAAAGGTATTGCTGGCGTACCCCGTTCCGCACTGGTGGTGCTGGCGGCAACCATCCCGAGTTTCCATATTCCTGTCGCCGGGATCCTGCTGCTGATGGGTATTGACCACTTCCTCGATATGGGCCGTTCAGCGATTAACGTGCTGGGTAACGGAATTGCCACCGCAATGCTGGCGCAAAACGAAGGATTGCTGGAAGAAGAGCCGGAGCTGGTAGAGCAGGTAGCGTAAATTGTAGTCCTGAAGAAAGCAGTCGACACAATGCGACAGGCGGCATTTATCCGCATGTCGCATTGTAAACCACCAGGGCTGACACCTCGGCTCTGGTGGTTATTCCCCTCGCTGATTACGTGAAGTGATAAACAACCTGCACGATGACCGTTTTCTCACCCTTCAACGTACCAACATAGATGGATTCCGCAGGATCTGCGCTACGCCAGCACACTGAATCAAAGTCACATTTACCCCGCTTGTATCCTTTGGACATCAGATAATTGTCTATTTTTCGGGTATCCTGCGTACCGTAAAATTTCACCGCGTATACATGTGTCGCAGGCCCTGTGATATTTGCAAAATCAAAGGAATACCGGGTAGAAATTCGCGGCATGTTTCTCAGAATATCAGGCGTATAAAATTCATATTCCCGTTTATCCTGCTCGGTGTAATGAGCGCTACTGGCGAACTCCATTTTGACCCACGGCCAGGCACAGATAAGCCCTCCAACAACAACGATGATGGCAGTACCAAACACCCTATGAGACTTACGCATGGGAGAATTTGTCAGGTCCGGGATCAATCCATCCAAGAACTTCAGTATAGATAAGGCCATATTTAAGATGGCTTTGGCGCCCGTCGATAATATCGTTCCTGATACTCATCCTTAATCTCCTTTCCTTTTATTTGAAAATAGACTGCCTTGTGCTGGTCGAATTTTACTCCCCGGTTCAAAAATCAGACCTACTTTTAGTGACTTTTATGAGCTGGTGCTATGACGCGATAACCAAAAGCACAATAGTAAGGTCAGCACAGGATTGTACTTTCGGGATAGTTCACGCAGGGTGAAAGGATGGGATGACCGTGGACTCCGTTCTTAAAGCTTTACGTACTCCAGCCTGGCGCGGAGGCTTTCGATATAAAAAAAGGAAGGCTGTTAGCCTTCCTTTTTTATCTCAACCGTTATCAACGGCGTTACGCTACGTGGCTTGCCGCGATATCCAGCAGCGCCATCTCATCGCTGTTCAGCAGTTTTTCGATATTCACCAGAATCAGCATACGATCGCCCAGCGCGCCCAGGCCGGTCAGATATTCAGTCGACAGCGTCACGGCGAATTCCGGCGCCGGACGAATCTGGTCGGCGGTCAGGGACAGTACATCAGAAACGCCATCCACCACAATGCCCACCACGCGTTGACCCAGGTTCAGGACGATAACCACGGTATTGTCGTTATATTCCACGTCACCCTGGCTGAACTTCACGCGCAGATCGACGATAGGGACAATTACCCCACGCAGGTTGGTCACACCCTTAATAAAGGAAGGCGTGTTGGCAATGCGAGTCACCTGATCGTAGCCGCGAATCTCCTGCACTTTAAGAATATCGATGCCGTATTCTTCATCGCCTAAAGTGAAAACCAGGAATTCCTGCCCTGATGGCTCGCCGGCCAGTTTCGTTACATTACTCATACCGGTCATGTTTTTACCTTCTTAACTAATCAGGCGGCTGTGTACGCCACACGTTGTTCACGATTTAAACCCTGAAGCGCCGACACGTCGACGATCAGAGCGACGCTGCCATCGCCAAGGATGGTGGCAGCTGAAATTCCCGGCACTTTGCGGTAGTTGCTTTCGAGGTTTTTCACCACCACCTGGTGCTGACCAATCAGCTGATCGACCAGCAGCGCATAGCGGCGGCCGGCGCTTTGCAGAATGACCACAATACCCTGAGTCGCTTCGGTTTTTGCTCCGTCGACTTCAAACACTTTCCACAGCTCCACCAGCGGCAGATATTCGCCACGCACTTCCAGCACGCGCTCGCCACCCGCCAGCGGATGTAAATCTTCATCGCGCGGCTGCAGGGATTCCATCACCGCATTCAGTGGCAGAATAAAGACCTCATCGGCAACTTTCACCGACATACCGTCGAGGATCGCCAGCGTCAGCGGCAACAGGATACGGATAGTGGTGCCCGCCCCCTGCTTCGATTTGATCTCAACGTGGCCGCCCATCTCCTGGATGTTACGTTTTACCACGTCCATGCCCACGCCACGACCCGACACATCAGTTACCTGCTCGGCAGTCGAGAAACCTGGGGCGAAGATCAGCATCCCGACTTCTTCATCGGTCATGTTCTCGTTCACCTGCATGCCCTGCGACAGTGCTTTCGCCAGGATGCGTTCGCGATTCAGACCCGCACCGTCGTCCGTCACTTCGATGCAGATATTACCGCCCTGATGTTCTGCAGACAGAATCAGATTGCCGACAGGCGACTTGCCCGCTGCGATTCGATTTTCCGGAGACTCGATACCGTGGTCGAGACTGTTACGCACCAGGTGCGTTAACGGATCGATAATGCGCTCAATCAGGCTCTTATCCAGCTCCGTCGAGCTGCCCAGCTGCGTCAGCTCAATTTGCTTATTCAGTTTACTGGCCAGATCGCGTACCAGACGCGGGAAGCGGCTGAACACATATTCCATCGGCATCATACGGATGGACATCACCGATTCCTGCAGATCGCGGGCGTTACGTTGTAACTGACCCATACTGGTAATCAGATCGCCGTGCGTGACCGGATCCAGCTCATTCGAACGTTGCGCCAGCATCGACTGGGTGATCACCAGTTCGCCGACCAGGTTAATCAGCTGATCGACCTTCTCAACCGCCACGCGGATGCTGGTTGATTCGCTGGAACGGGCGGCAGGTTTTTCGCGTTCAGCGCGATTTGGCGCGGCGTTTTCGTTGGGAACGGCTTTCAGTGCCGGAGCGGTTGCGACGACGACAGGCGCTGCAACTTCTGGCGCAGCAACGATCTCAGCCACTTCAGCCGGGGCTTCCTGAGGCACTTCGGTTTCGAACGCGATCTGATCGGCTTCGATAACAAAACAGAGCACCGCAACGATATCATCCTGGCCAATACCGCCGTCAATCGTGGCGGCGAGGCTATCTTTGCCCTTCACCACATTGCTCAGCGTCGCCAGATTGCCCAGCTCTTCTTCCAGCAGATTGACTTCGCTCTCTTTCAGACGAGAAAGCACTACCCGCAGCTTTTGTTCTGCTGCCGGTGCGGCCGCCTCTTCCGGCGCAAGCGCATCTACCACGCTTAATTTTGCTGCATTAACAGCCGGTGTAGCGACTTCACCTTTTGCTTCGAGCGCGAGCTGACGCAGCGCGTTGCAGATATATTCGAAGCTGGCAGCATCCGGCTCTTGCGAGCTTTTATAGGCGTCGAGCTGTTCCTGCATAATATCTTTGGTTTCCAAAAACAGGTTAATAATGTCGGTGTTGAGCTGCATCTCACCGCGACGAGCTTCATCCAGCAGGTTTTCCATTAAATGGGTCGTTTCCTGCAGAATGGTAAAACCAAACGTTCCGGCGCCCCCTTTAATGGAATGTGCCGCACGGAAAATGGCATTAAGCTGTTCTGAATCCGGTGCTTCAGGCACTAAATCCAGCAGATGTTGCTCCATATCAGCCAACAACTCGTCGGCTTCATCAAAAAATGTCTGGTAAAAATCGCTAATATCCATGCTCACGCTATCACCTCGGATTGGCTGGTGGCGATGTTGGAACGGCAGCCGAAGGAACTGCCCCAGGCTGTTTTAAATCGTCCAGTGACTCACTCTGACTCTCGGCGTTTTCGTGCAGAATGGTCTGCTCCGCCTGCTGATTGAGCACTAAAAGACTGATACGACGGTTGATGGCATCTTCCGGTCCGCGGTCGGTCACCCGCATGGTGGCGGCCATGCCGACGACGCGCAGGACTTTGCCCTCATCAAGCCCACCGACCACCAGCTCGCGACGCGAGGCATTGGCACGATCGGCAGAGAGTTCCCAGTTGCTGTAGCCTTTCTCACCGTTGGCATACGGATAGTCATCCGTATGACCGGAGAGGCTGATCCGGTTTGGGATACCGTTCAGCACCGGTGCGATACCGCGCAAAATATCGCGCATGTAAGGCTCTACTTCAGCACTCCCGTTTTTAAACATTGGACGATTCTGGCTATCAATAATCTGGATACGCAGACCTTCCTGCACCAGATCGATTTTCAGATGCGGACGCAGCGCGCGCAGTTTCGGGTCAGCCTCAATCAACTGGTCAAGGTCGCCCCGCAGTTTTTTGAGCCGCGCCTGCTCCATCCGCTTTTTCAGCTCATCAATATTCGGTTCTTTTTTTACTTCACCCTTCTGCTGGGTGAAATCATCACCGCCACCGGGGATCGGACTGTCGCTGCTAGAAATACGCTGTCCGCCCGTGACCGCCGTTGCCAGCGGGGTTCTGAAATACTCCGCAATCTGAATCAGCTCCTTGGGGCTGGAGATGGAAATCAGCCACATCACCAGGAAAAACGCCATCATCGCGGTCATAAAGTCCGCATACGCGATTTTCCACGAGCCATGGGATCCGCCTCCATGGGATTTGTGTTTGCGTTTTTTAACTATGACGATGGGATGGGACTGATTTTTCATGCGTCCTCAGTCGTCGTCTGTTGGTTTGGGTTTTTGACAGCGCGCACGTGCTCTTCAAGTTCGATAAACGACGGACGTTCGCTGGAATACAGCGTTTTACGCCCGAACTCCACCGCGATTGGCGGTGCGTAACCGTTCAGATTCGAGAGCAGCGTAATTTTCACGCACTGCATCATCTTGGTGGTTTCGGCACTCTTCTGTCGCAGCACGCTTGCCAGCGGTGAAATAAATCCGTAGGCCAAAAGAATACCGAGGAAGGTCCCCACCATTGCATGGGCAATCAATGCCCCCAGTTCTGCCGCCGGACGGTCAGCGGATGCCAGCGCGTGTACCACACCCATCACCGCCGCCACGATACCGAAAGCGGGTAATGAATCGCCCACCAGCGACAGACTGTTAGCCGGGACTTCGGATTCGCTTTCGTGCGTTTCGATCTCTTCGTCCATCAACGCTTCAATTTCGAAGGTATTCATGTTGCCGCTGATGATCAGACGCAGATAATCGACAATAAAATCCAGCATCATCGCGTCGGCGAGAATACGTGGATAGCTGGCGAAAATTTCGCTCTCTTTCGGGTTTTCAATATCCCTTTCCAGCGAGAACATGCCCTGCTGGCGCGACTTCGCCATCAGGCGATAGAGCAACGCGAGCAAATCCATATACATGCTTTTGGTATATTTCGAACGACGAAACAGTAATGGGATTGCTTTGAGCGTTCCCTTAATTGATTTACCGTTGTTGCCAACGATAAAAGCACCTATCCCTGCGCCGCCGATGATAATCAGTTCAGCGGGTTGATAGAGTGCTCCCAGGTGCCCGCCGGTCATCATATAACCGCCGAAAACTGTACCGATAACAACCAGGTAACCTAATAAGATAAGCACGACATCATCCTTCCGCTAGTGACTATGGCAGGATGTTCAGTTCGGGTGGATAACCGGATCGCAGGGTAAAAAAAAGCAGCGGTAATGGCTTACCGCTGCTGGAATCTTGCCCATACGTTCGGGTTAAACAGCTTGTTCGATCTGTTCATCCAGCAGTTGTGGATTAATATCGGCAGCTTCCGGGGAAAGTTTACGTCTTTTTACCGCTCGCGATGGCGGCTGACATAAACTACAGGCAAAGCTGCCTGCAGGCTGATGAGCATGGGTGATAAAGTTGCCGTCGCAGCAGCTACAGCGCGACAATTGTAACAGGCCGCTTTCAACGAAACGCACCAGGGTCCATGCACGCGTCAGCGCCAACAGAGGTCCTTCCTCAGGCTGCGGACATTGTTCAAGGTAAAGTTTGTAAGCTTTGATGACGGCATCGACGCCGCTACACAAACCGGTTTTAAGCAGATACTGCCAGGCGTTACAAAACATCGAGGCATGGATGTTTTGTTCCCAGGTCATAAACCAGTCTGTTGAAAACGGCAGCATGCCTTTCGGCGGCGGGCTACCGCGTAATTCTTTGTATAACTTGATAAGTCGACCGCGGCTCAGTTGAGTCTCGCTTTCCAGCATTTGTAAGCGAGCGCCCAACGTGATCAGTTCCATTGCCAACTGAATGTCGCGAGCTTCCTGAACAATGCTTTTTTCGCTCATCGTTATGCCCTTTTCTTACGGGCCACGTCGTCAGGCTGGCTGATTTCGGTGAGGAGGCGGGTTGAAAGCAAAATTCCGGTGTGGATCTGTTGCAGATCGTCAACGCGAGAGTCCTGAGTCAGACGCGTAATCGTCTGGTGGCTGTCGAAACGGAATTGACACACCAGTTGATTGGTTTCCGCCAGTTTGACCATCTGCGGGAGTGTTAATCCCCCCAGTGTTGTGGCCATTTCTTCACTGATACCAAGGCGGAACATAGCGGACGCTTTGTCCTGACTGATCAAACGTTGGGCAAGTAATAAATATGACAAATTGATGTCATAGACATGTTTCAGCATCTCGGATGTATGCATTTTTCCCATCCAGAATAACCAACTATTATTTTTATGCGGTCAGACCGCACCCCGTGATGTCGCCGGGAAAACCCCGGTAAAAAAAAGAAAAGGCGAAAATGCATAGTTGAATTAAGGGTGAGACAAGACAAAACATGGGGCGTTTTAGAAGGAGATTTCGCTTACATGTTTTATCATTTCTTACAAATAACTAAGATTTTTCCTAATTCGAGGCAACTCTACTCGTCAGTATTCCGACATACAATCCAGCCCATGCCGAAATTTGAAAAAAATGTGATCCACGTCACATAATTTGAGTGAAAACGACCGATAAATCCATCAGCGCAACTTGTAATTTGCTCATTTTATGCTCACCTCGCATACTTTTATATTCTTAATGAACGAATACTCATGCAGAAGAGGCATTCTTTTGGGCACGGATTTTGCCCGAGGCTTACCCTTACTCTATTAGCGGTTAATATCGCATTTCTGTGTTAGAAACAAAATAATAATACACATATAAAACAATATGTTAACCATGAATTCAGTTAATTTGATTTCACTGCGTGATCATCACTCTGATGTAGAAAACCGGTTACAAGGATTTAGCGCCTGGTGATGAGGTTTGTGCAATTTAAGTTAAGTTCCTCATTTCCAATGCCGAGCGCAGTTATGCCACTATTCTTTTTATAAGAATAATTAATGAATAATTATGATAAGCGTCACACCAATGCCGTATTGTCCCCTTGCGAAGCGGGAGAAATCGCGCTAATGGTGATGAATACTCTTTTTCTGGTCATGTGAGGAGTGAGTGATGAGTTACTCTCATATTCTTGTTTCTGTGGCAGTTTCACCAGAAAGCCATCAGCTTGTCGCGCGGGCGGTCTCTATCGCGCAACCGCTCAACGCCCGGGTGAGTTTGATTACACTTGCCGCCGAACCCGAAATGTATAACCAGCTGGCCGCGCCAATGCTGGAGGACATTCGGGGTCTGTTACAGGAAGAAACGCAGCAATTTCTGCATGAACTGGAAGGAAAGGCCCGCTACCCCATCGCCAGAACGTTTATCGCTACCGGCGAACTCAGCGAGCATATTTTGGATATTTGCCGTAAAGAGCACATCGACCTGGTGATTTGCGGCAACCATAACCAAAGCTTCTTCTCACGCGCGGCGTGTTCAGCGAAAGCGATCGTCGGGTCGAGCCAGGTCGATGTGTTGCTGGTTCCCCTCGGCAGCTAGCGCCACCGAGGGGGTGATTCAGGCAAGCTTAGGGAAGGTTGCGACCTTTTTTTGCAGGTTGCTCTCCTTGCTTCGGGGCGTTATCCGTTCAAGATCGCGAATAAAACTCTCTTGCCAGTGGTTAATATCGTTTTTGCGAATGACCTGCATCATCTCGGCATGACGTGAAATACGCTCCGTGAGAGGCATTGTCAGCGCACGATCCAGGGCGTTCGCCACATCATCACTGTCGTAAGGATTGACGATCAGCGCGGAAGTCAGTTCATTGGCTGCGCCCGCGAATTGTGACAGCACCAGCACGCCGGGATCTTTCGGATCCTGCGCCGCAACATACTCTTTGGCCACCAGATTCATCCCGTCGCGCAGTGGCGTCACCAGCCCGACTTCGGCGTAGCGGAATACCTTCATCAGGACTTTACGATCGAAGTGCTGGTTCAGGTAATAGAGCGGGGTCCAGCCCAACTGACCATAACGCCCGTTGATTCGCCCGGCCTCTGTTTCTAACTGATGGCGGATATCCTGATAGGCCTGGACTTCACCACGGGAAGTTGGCGCAATCTGGGTGTAACGAATTTTGCCATGATGCTGAGGGAAGTTTTCCAGCAATCTCTCGTAAGCCTGGAAGCGCTCTGGCAGGCCTTTGGAATAATCCAGACGCTCTACCGAAAAGATATTTTTGACGTTCTTCAGCTCATTTTTGAGCTGTGCCAGCTTGGTGGGCAGCGGCCCTGAAGCGTCGGCGGCGATCTCGTCCGGTTCGATACCGATGGGATACACTTCGGTTTCAAATGTTTTCCCCCACGCGGTATGGGATTTCCCGCTCCGCGTTGTCAGGCGCGTTTTACCAGAGATGCTGTCGAGAAATGCCAGGCGGTCGTTTTCAGTCTGGAAACCGAGTAAGTCGTAATCACACAGACCTTCGAGTAACTCTTCGTGCGGCGGCAATGCGGTGAAGATTTCCGGCGTCGGGAACGGGATATGCAGGAAGAAGCCGATTCGGTTATTGACCCCGCGTTTTCTCAGCTCGCTGGCAAATGGCAGCAGGTGATAATCGTGGATCCATAAAATATCGTCTTCCTCGATTAATGGCAGCAGTTTATCCGCCAGCAGGGCGTTGACTCGCTGGTAGCCATCCCACGAATCGCGCTGGAATTTAACCAGGTCAAGACGATAGTGGAAAGCAGGCCACAGTACGGCGTTGGAAAACTGAGAGTAGTACTCTTCATAATCCTTTTCGCCGAGATTAAACGATGCCCAGGTGATATTGCCCCGGGTGACCTTTTTCAGCGGCTGATCCTCATCACCCACTTCGCCACTCCAGCCAAACCATAAACCGCCTGCTGTTTTTAAGGCACCCAATATCCCCACCGCCAGGCCACCTGCGCTGGATTTTTTATCGTCCGGTGGCGCGATACGATTAGAGACTACGACTAAGCGACCCATAATGTTTTCTCCTGTTCTCATCCGCTATTTTTTCTTCTTGTTGCTGGTTAGCGACTTCAGTTACCCATTGCCAGACGCTGGCGACATTATCCAGTCGCCACCTGGCACTGGTTTCACCTTGTCCAACTTTTACTGATACCCCGTTTGCCTGATTTACGGCGCTAAAACCGCTTTCATCGGTGAGGTCATCACCCACAAATACCGGAATTCTGCCCTTAAATGGCGCCTCGGCCATAAATGCCTTGATGGCTTCTCCTTTATTAATTCCACGCGGTTTGATTTCCACCACGCATTTGCCCGGCTGTATGGCCAACCTGTCGTTCGCCTCAACAACCGATGTTGCCAGCGCGATGACGGCCTTCTCATGCTCCGGGGCTTGTCTGTAGTGAAGCGCAAAAGCCATCCCTTTTGCTTCCAGCTCTGCCCCCGGCAGATGAGCCAGCGCTGTCGTCAGCTTCGCCTGCAGCGTCTGAATTAACGGCGCGGGGAGTGAAACAATATGCGCGTTGCCATGGATGTCGCGGCGCTCCGCACCGTGCACGCCGGCAAGCGGAAAGCGATAAGGTCTGGCCAGCTCATCAAGCTCGGCCATTGAGCGCCCTGATATCAATGCCAGTGCTCCCTGGCTGCTCTGCGAAAGTTGATGCAAAACCCGGAGAATGGTTGCGGGTAAAACCACCTGATCAGGATGAGGTTTGATCTCGGCGAGCGTTCCGTCGAGATCAAAAAAGAATGCACATTCTCCGGTCAGTGCAGGCGGTGCGGTTAACGTATCTGCCACCCTTGTCCTCCTTACGGTTTACGAGATGTGGAAACGGTTTACATCTCAGTAGCCATGTAAGTATAGACAGTGTGACGCTGCTCGCCATTTAGCAAAACGCCCACCAGCGTAGCTGGCGGGCAGTAAGGAGATGCGACTAAGCTTAAAAGTTGGGTCGCCTGAAGAAGAGAAAAGCGTTAGACGGTGCGCTTCGCTTTTTGCTTGTAACGGTCGAATATCACGGCTGCCAGCAGGATCAGGCCACGCACCACGTACTGAGAAAACGGGGAGATATTCAGCAGGTTCATCGCGTTTTCAACCGTGCCGAGGATCAGGATACCCGCCACCACATATGAGATTTTTCCGATGCCGCCCTTGAGGGAAACCCCGCCTAAAACGCAGGCGGAGATGACAATCAGCTCGTAACCAATCGAAGTCATCGGCTGGCCGCTGGTCATTCGCGATGCGAGAATAATCCCCGCCGCAGCCGACACCAGACCGGACAGCACGAAGATAATAATTTTGGTGCGCACCACCGGCACACCCGCCAGACGGGCAGCCTCTTCATTCCCGCCAATGGCCAGCGTATTTCGCCCAAACGTGGTTCTGTTGAGCAGGAAACCGAAAATGATCAGGCAACCCACCGTCAGCCAGATTGGCGCCGGCAGACCCAACCAGTTGGCGTAGCCGAGCGTGAAGAAACGTTCATCTTCAATACCCACCGCTTTACCGTCGGAAATGATATAGGCCAGGCCGCGCACAATCTGCATCGTGGCAAGCGTGGTAATCAGCGCGTTAATCTTCAGGCGCGCAATCACAAAGCCATTCACCAGCCCGCTGAGCATACCCAGCATCAAACCAGCGAAAACCCCAATCCACAGGCTTTCTGTCAGGTTGATGACCACGGCGGTAGTGACTCCCGCGCAGGCAATCACCGACGCCACTGAGAGGTCAAAATCGCCGGAGGCCAGGCAGAACAGCATCCCGCAGGCCACCATTCCGGACATGGAAATGGCCAGCCCCAGCCCTTTCATGTTCACGAAGCTGGCGAAATTAGGCACGAATATCGCGCACCCCAGAAACAGGACGGCAAACACGACCAGCATGCCGTATTGATCCCAGATGCGCCCGAGACTAAAAGCCGATTTCGGCGCCCGGGATGTAGAAACAGATGACATCGTTAACTCCTTAATCAGGCGACAGCCTGGCTGACTTTCGGCATGGCGAGACTCAACGCCTGTTGTTCATTCGCCTGTTCATGGTGTAGTTCACCCGCAATATCACCTTCACGCATCACCACAATGCGATCGGCTACGCCCAGCACTTCGGGCAAATCGCTTGAGGCAAACAACACCGCCACGCCGCGTTTTGCCAGCTCATAAATGACGTTGTAGATTTCATGCTTGGCTCCGACGTCGATTCCGCGCGTCGGCTCATCGAGTAAAATGACTTTCATCTCCTCCGACAGCCAGCGGCCAAGGATCGCCTTTTGCTGGTTGCCGCCGGAAAGATTCATAATCAGCTGCTCGGCTCCGGGGGTTTTGATGTTCAGAGAGCGAATATGGTGATCCGCGTTATTCGTCTCCCAGCTGTCGTTAATCAGGCATCCGGCGCGAATAAATTTACGACGCGCGGAGATATTAATGTTGTCCCGCACAGAGTGAACCGGGATGATCCCGTCCGCTTTTCGGTCTTCAGGACACAACATCATGCCCGCCCGGATAGCGTGTGCCGGCTTACGAATATCCACCGCCTGGTCATCAATATAAATCTGGCCTGCGGTGATGCGCGTGCCACCAAACAGCCCTTTCATCAGTTCGCTGCGCCCTGCCCCCACCAGCCCGAAAAGTCCGACGATCTCGCCGCTGCGCACCGTCAGACTGATCGGCATGCGCACGCCTGGCGCTTTAACCCCTTCCAGCCGCAGCCGTTCGGTTCCGTACTGTCTTGGCTGCCAGTGATAGATATCGCCCAACTCCCGCCCGACCATCGCCTGTACCAGCTGGTCATGATTGACCTGCTGCATATCCGTAAACGTGCGCACGTAACGACCATCTTTAAAGACGGTGATGGCATCGCTAAGGGCAAAGATCTCTTCCATACGGTGTGAGACGTATAAAATGATGCGCCCTTCTTTACGCAGTTCGCGGATCACCCGGAACAGATTGTCGATTTCTCTTGCCGACAGCGAACTTGTGGGTTCGTCAAAGGCGATGATTTTGGCGTTTCGCGCCAGCGCCTTGGCGATTTCCACCATTTGCCACTGGCCGATGGAGAGATATTTGAGCGGCGTTTGCGGATCGATATCCAGCCCGAGATGTTTCAGCTGCAGGCCCGCCTCATAATTCAGCAGTGAGCGATTCACGAAACCGCTTTTATGCGGGAGTTGCCCGAGGTAAATATTTTCCGCGACGGTCATCTCCGGCACCAGATGCAGTTCCTGGTAAATAATGGCGACCCCGGCATTCAGCGCTGCGGTGGTATCGGCAAAAGTGACCTCTTCGCCGCGAATAACAAGCGAACCGGTAGTGGGGGCATAGTTCCCGCTGAGGATTTTTAACAACGTGGATTTTCCCGCGCCGTTCTCCCCCATCAGAGCGTGGATCTGGCCGGGATAGCAGTCGAAACTGATATCGGTCAGCGCGTTAACACCGGGAAATGTTTTACCGATGCCGCGAAAAGAGAGATACGGGTCAGACTGTTGCATAACGTCTCCGTGATTCCAGTAGTGTACGTCTGGCCCCTCGATGACGAGGGGCGCAATCACAACAAATTACTTCCCGCCCAGGCCCTTCTTGGCTAACTCCTCTTTGAAGTTGTCGCGGGTAATCAGCACTACATCGGTGACTTCGGTAAATTTCGGCGGCTCTGCGTCTTTGGTGACCCAGTTATAGAGCATTTCGCTTGATTTATAGCCGTGTACGTCCGGGCTTGGCAGCAGCGATCCGTAGAAGCCGGTCGCCTGCGCTTTAGACAGTTCGCTTACCGCATCGACGCCATTAATCCCCACGCCAATCACGTCAGCGGCTTTAAAGCCCTGGCCTTCTGTGGCGCGTACGCCGCCCAGCACGGTGTTATCGTTCATCCCGACCACCAGCCAGTGTTTCACTTCCGGATGCTGAACCAGCATGGAGTTCGCTGCATCAAAGGCGCCCGGAATATCGTTGGATTTGGTGGGGACTTTGTAGATCTGTTTTTCCGGGAATCCTGCTGCTTTCAGGGCATCCATGGAGCCAGAGGTACGACGGCGTGCGGTATCAAGTTCATCCGCGGTGATCGCCATAACCGCAGTCTCTTTCACGTCCCAGCCGCGTTTTTGCATCTCTTTATAAAGTTCCTGGCCCTGGCGTTCACCGATTTTGGTGGCCGCCATCATGACCAATGGAACGGTGTCCATCGGTTTGCCTTTGGCGTTGACGAACTGATCGTCAACCGCGATGACCTTCATGCCATAGCCGCGGGCTTTTGCCACAATAGCGGAGCCCAGCTTCGGATCCGGCGTACAAATCACGAAGCCTTTTGCACCACTGGCTGCCAGGCTATCAATCGCGTTTAAGGTTTTCTCACCATCCGGAACCGCAATTTTAATGACATCGAAACCAAGATCTTTCCCGGCTTTATCCGCGAATTTCCACTCGGTCTGGAACCAGGGTTCTTCAGGCTGTTTGACCAGAAAACCGAGCTTTAAATTCTCTGCGATAGCGGATTGTGACATAACCGCAGCCAGACCGATGGCCGCCAGCGTTTTAGTAAATTTGTGCATGGTTCACTCCAGCTTTAGCATTCTTTTATGTAGGGTATCGTTAAGTGCTTTTAAGAGAATCAGACTTAAAACAAGGCATTAGCGCTCACCATGTAATAAGCGATAGTGCTGGAGATAGTTTTAGCGGGAAATTAATCATCCATAAGAGAGCGCCATCACACCGCAGAATTACAGTAATTGCGTACATAGATTCAGCGATAAATGACATAAATCAGACGGGTATTGTCGGACAAATAGAGGCGGGTGAAGCAGGATTATCCATGAGGTCAGCAAAGAAGTCCCTGGAAACCGGACGCTTTCACGTCCGGCAAACCATTACCACGGGTAATAGATGTGTTCGGCATGTTCGCGAACCGGCGCTTCGTCGCCAAGCAAACGCGCCGCGAGAGTCAGGGCAAAATCAAACGCGTGGCCAAGACCTTTCCCGCTAAGGAGATTTTGATCTTCTACCACCGGCGCATCGACATACTCCCCCCCTTGCACCGACTCCCATAACTCACCGGAGCAGACATAGCGACGCCCTTTCAGCAGGCCATTGCCACCCAACACGCGGGCCGCCGCAGAACAAATAGGGCATATCAGTTTTCCCGCCTCGTCGTGAGCAGTCACAAAGCGGATGACATCTTTGTTGGCCGCCAGATTCACGCTACCCTGAGGCCCTCCCGGCAGCACAACCGCATCGTAAAGCGTATCAAGACGCTCAGTCAGCGTACTGTCGGCCACCATTGGAATATTATGGTAGCTCACGACCGCCCGCGACTCTGCGCAGGCCAGCATTTCCACCTCAATATGCATACGACGCAGAATATCAATGGTGATAATGGCTTCTGCTTCTTCAAATCCGGGTGCTAACAACACCGCCACTTTAGTCATCATGTTCCCCATAAATGAACGACACTTAAAACATCGTTTCATTTTCACAAAAAGACCTGGAGTGAAGTTGCGACTGGATCACAATTTTGTCATTTTAAAAAATGACTGATGGCAGAATTTCATTCTGATTTGATGAATCATGCTGACTATTAAAAATTTTTAATTTGTTTAGCGCAGATTAAATTATTAATGTAATAAATAAAAAAGAAGTGAATAATCAGTAAGTTAAATACACACCTTCACTAACTACCGCTGATCAAACTGATTCCGGGTGGGTATTATCACCCAGCATTACAATGTAGTCGCGGTGAATGATTCAATTATTCCTTTGTGTTCCCGAAAGATATGTATAAACGGAAATGAATCGTTGATCACATTCAGTACGCCGCAAACAGTCCTATTCTGAGGTTAATCATCCCGCCCCGAAATAAGGATATAATAATGACTACTTCTGGAATGATTCAAAAACTCAACACGCAAATGAATCTTGAGTTTAATGCCTCTAATCTCTATCTCCACCTCAGCGACTGGTGTTCAGAGCACCGCCTCAATGGAACCGCCACTTTCCTGCGTACACAAGCTCAAAGCAACATTACGCAAATGATGCGCGTCTTCGAATTTATGAAAAAATCCGGCGCGAATCCAATCGTTAAGGCCCTCGAAATGGAGGATGAAACCTGTTCTTCACTTGAAGAGCTTTTCCAAAAAACGCTCGACGAGTACAAGCAGCGCCTGACCATGCTGAACACCCTCGCCAGTGAGGCCAAAGCCCTGAAAGATGAAACCACCCTCGATTTCTTACAGGATATAGGAAAGGAGCAGCAGCAAGACGGCGTGTTGCTGCAAACTATTCTTGAAGAAGTTCGTCACGCCAGGCGGGCCGGGATGTGTCTTGAGCAGACCGATCAGCATCTACTGAATCTGGTAAATTACCAGCATCACTAATTGGTCGGCCTGCTTAACCCGTTTTGCAGGCCATCACCCTTTTCATGTTAAATTATCGTTACCAACTCTTTGCTTTTATTATATTTTTACAAATTCGATCTGGCTCCCAATCGTTAACCACACAAAGTGAAATGATTTAATTCATTTCATTATTAATGACGAGGGTTTCATGATCACCATTGAGTTTATTGTCATCATTGCCTGTCTGCTGGTCGGAACGCGGTTCGGCGGCATGGGACTGGGGTTGATAAGCGGTATCGGCCTGTTCATTTTAAGTTTTGTTTTTGGCCTGCAGCCAGGGAAACCGCCCGTCGATGTCATGCTGACCATCCTGGCCGTGATCGGCTGTGCCGCAACGCTACAAACGGCTGGCGGCCTGAATGTGATGATGCAGTTTGCTGAACGCTTACTCAGACGCCACCCGCAACATATTACCCTGCTGGCTCCCTTCACCACGTGGATGCTGACCTTCTTATGCGGAACGGGTCATGTGGTTTACACCATGTTTCCGATTATCGCCGATATTGCGCTCAAGAAAGGCATTCGTCCCGAGCGACCGATGGCGGTAGCGTCGATAGCGTCTCAAATGGCGATCACCGCGTCACCGGTCTCTGTCGCCGTGGTCTCGCTGGTTTCCATTATTGGGGCACAGCACGGGATCGGCCAGGCCTGGGGCATTCTCGAGATTTTAGCGATTTCAGTACCTGCGTCGCTCTTTGGAGTGATGGTTGCCGCACTATGGAGCTTACGCCGGGGGAAAGATTTGGCCGATGACGCTGAATTTCAGGAAAAGCTCAACGATCCGAAACAGCGTGAATTTATTTACGGCAGCACCGAAACGCTCATGAACCAACGCTTCCCAAAAGAGGCGTACTGGTCAACGTGGATTTTCTTTGCCGGCATCGCGGTGGTAGTCTTGCTGGGCGCCTTACCCGATCTGCGACCAGCGTTCGAAATAAAAGGTAAAATGACGGCGCTGTCGATGAACCTGGTGATTCAGATGATGATGCTGATTGCCGGGGCGGTGATGCTGATTGCCTGTAAGGTCAATGCTTCTGCGATTTCCAGTGGTGCCGTGTTTAAAGCCGGCATGGTGGCTATCTTTTCAGTGTTTGGCGTTGCCTGGATGAGTGATACGTTTTTTCAGGCGCATCTCGACGAGCTGAAAATGGCGCTGGAAGGCGTGGTCAAAAGTCACCCCTGGACCTATGCCATCGTATTGTTCCTGGTTTCAAAGCTGGTAAACAGCCAGGCGGCGGCGCTGACAGCCGTTGCGCCTATGGGATTAATGCTGGGTATTGAGCCGAAAATGCTGATTGCCTTTTTCCCGGCCTCTTATGGTTACTTCGTGCTGCCGACCTATCCCAGCGACCTGGCCTGTATCGGCTTTGACCGTTCAGGCACCACGCGTATCGGCAAATTTATTATCAATCACAGCTTCATTTTGCCGGGGCTTATTGGCGTGAGCTGCGCCTGCGCGGCAAGTTATCTGCTGGTGCAAACCTTCTTCTGACCCGCCCACAGGGCGACACACTCTGTCGCCCGTCAGCATATTATCAAAAACAGTTTCTAATTTCGAAACATCGGTTTATTTTAGTGAGACTCACCCTGCGGTGTGAATTTCAGTTCGATAAGCGCGATGGCTTTTTGAATCGCACGAAGCGTAACCGGATCCGCTGCAGCAGGATGGCTGGTGAAATCGATGTTTTTCAGTTGGGTAGACATTTTTTCGCGCACTTCGATCGGCGCAATAATGTCTAACACATCCAGGATCTGTTTGATAACCAACTGGCATGCGACGACGTCAGAAACCAGTTCCTGATCGGCGCTCAGATTTTGAGACATAGGCTGCTCCTTAATTAAAAGACCGCCATAGTAGCAAAACCACAGCCCTTTCATCTTCCCTCACGTCGTTCGCAGGCATAAAAAAACCTGCCGAAGCAGGTTTTTCCATCAGAACATTGCGCCTGGCGGGACGTCTTTAAATGTATTGCAGTAGTTTTCCCACATGCTTTTCAGGATTTTGCGCAGTTTCATTTGATGCTCCGGTAACGTGTTATGCAGGTGTTATTGTCTATGCGCATATAATATGACCACCATCACAAAAATCAACGGTTATGTGATGCAAGTCACATACAAAAGAACCGAGATGCTGCTGATTTGTTACAGAAAACAACGATAAATCCGTGGCTTAGGCACTTATAAGTTCCAGTAAATTTTTATAAAATTTTTTGATATGGCAGGATAAAAATGGCTGAAAACATCACCGGAAAGGAGAGTCGCGGGCTGTCACCTGCGGCGCTGTTAGTTGCCGGGGCGTTCTTTATGGAGTTTCTCGACGGAACCGTGATTGCCACGGCGCTTCCGGAGATGGCGAAAAGTTTTGGCGTGCAGGCGGTTGACCTGAACATAGGCATCAGCGCCTACCTGATCACACTGGCAGTGTTAATTCCCGCCAGTGGCTGGATTGCCGATCGTTTTGGCGCGCGTAAAGTCTTTGCTATTGCGCTGGCCATTTTCACGCTGGCGTCGGTATTCTGCGGTATTTCCACCACGGTCGATCAGTTTGTCGCCATGCGTGTGCTTCAGGGTATGGGCGGTGCGCTGATGGTTCCCGTCGGGCGTCTGGCGGTGCTTCGCACCACGCCAAAACATCAGCTGATTACCGCTATCGCGACCTTAACGTGGCCTGCGCTGGTTGCCCCGATTATCGGTCCGCCACTCGGGGGGTTTATCACCAGCTACGCTGACTGGCGCTGGATATTCTTTATCAATGTTCCCCTGGGCATTATCGCGATTATTCTGGCGCTACGTATCATTCCTGACCTCCATGAAGATGCGCGGCGTCCTTTTGATATGCCGGGGTTTATCGCCACCACCATTGCCATGGTCTGCCTGGTGTATGCGATGGAGACGATGGGAGCCCGGCAGACGGAAGGTCTGCTGCTCGTCGCGCTTCTGGCGGCGGGAGCTATGGCGTTAATTTATGCTCTGCGTCATTTTCAACGCGCCGAGTGGCCGATGATCCGTCTCGACGCGCTGCAGGTCCCGACATTTCGCGTGACCATGTACGGCGGCTCGTTGTTTCGCGCCTCAATCAGCGCCGTCCCTTTCTTGCTGCCGCTGATGTTCCAGGTGGGTTTTGGCATGGATGCCTTTCACTCCGGTCTGCTGGTGCTGGCCGTGTTTGTCGGCAATCTGACCATCAAACCCGCGACCACACCGCTCATACGCCGCCTGGGATTCAGGAAATTATTGCTGATCAATGGCGCATTAAACGTTTTGTCTTTGCTCGCCTGCGCACTCATCACGCCTGACACGCCGGTCTGGCTGATAATGCTGATTCTCTATCTCGGTGGGGTTTTTCGTTCCATCCAGTTTACCGCCGTCAGCACGCTGGCCTTTGCCGATGTGCCCTCTGCGCAGATGAGCTATGCGAATACGCTGTTTTCAACCGCGACGCAGCTGGCGGTAGGGCTGGGAATTACACTTGGAGCGATTGGGATTCGTATCGGTGAAAAGGTGAGTGATGCGCTAAATATCGCCGCCATTCCTGGGATGAGTTTCCGCCTGGCCTTTGTCGCCATCGCGTTGATCTGCCTGGTGGGCATGTTTGACACTCTACGGCTGTCAAAAGATGCGGGAAGTGCCGTGTCGAACAAGTCATAAAAAAAGCCAGCATAGCTGGCTTTTGATTGGGGTCTTTGGGTGGCGTTGGATTAACCTACGATACCGCGAACAAAGGCTTCAATCTCTTTGTCCTGGCAGTTTTCAAAGAAGCACTGCTGGAAGCGCTGACCAGAAACGGCTGTTTTCACCAGTTCCGGATCGATGGCGCGCAGAGTATCCAGATAGTTCTCTTTCACCACAGCGGCTTTAACCTGGTTCAGGATGCCCGCGTTACGGACCTGTGGCTCTTTACGCTCTGGCGGATAACCTTCGCCTTTGCGGCCGGTGAACGCTTTTTCAAAGATAAAGCGAACGTTCAGCTCCGCGCCCCAACCAAATCCTTTAGCAAATGGCAGAGAGAGCGCGTTGCCGTTGTTGATTTGGGCAAACAGGAACGCATCTGCCGGGTCGATACAGTAACCGCAGATCACGCCCGGGTGGATGTTCAGAGACATCAGCGCGCCCTGGCCAGTACCGCAACCGGTCACCACAAAGTCAACCGACTTAGAATTCAACAGAATGCTGGCCATGATACCCAGATGGATGTAGGTCAGGTGGTGATCGTTCTCATCACTCATCCCGACGTTGTAGACCGGGAAGCCTTTCTCATCGACAACGGATTTCAATTCATTGAGGATAGTGGCGTTTTTGCCTGCCTGGCTGTTTTCCATCATCAGTGCAATTTTCATTCTTCATCTCCTGAATGCGTTGCGGGTTTTCCCGCCACAGATAGCTAATCGACTCAACCTTACTATCATGCAAACATACTTTCAAATTTACTGAAAAAATGTTTTAAAAAATTAAGGTGAGTTCACATAATCATGCAAAGAGAGGGAAACTCTCTGCCAGAGGATAAAGTGAAGAAATCTCTACTCTCACTTCCCTCTGTTAGCTAGACTGCTTTTAAAAGACAATAAAAATCCTTTGGGGAAGACCTGTGAATATGCGCTGCCGGACGCCTCGCATGACACCGCTTGTGTGGATTGCTCTCCTCGCTGGCCTGCTATGGGCCAGATCGCTTTGTGCACAACCGACCCCTGAGCCCCCCATTATCCCGGTCTGGATTTACAATGCCGACAGTTTTGAATTCTGGCGAACACCGCAAGGCGAAATGGCCGGTTTCTATCCTGAACTGATCCGCGCTATCAATCAAAAATATCGTACTCAACTCCAGCTACAGCCCATAAGTGGCCCTGAAATCGGGCAGCGTTTCAACACCGACAGCTACGGCGTATATGCCGGCGTTTTGCGCACCGAGGCCCGGGCGCGGTCCAAAATTCTCTCATCACAGCTTTTCAATAATGAAGTGGTGGCGGCCAGTCCGTCGCTGTCGGTCAATACCGCTGAAGAGCTTCGCAACGCCCGAGTGTTGTTTCGCCAGAGTGACGCCACCCTCGACAGCGTGCAAAAGCGCTACCCAGACCTGAAGTTTCGTTCGCTTCGACTGGTTGCCAGCAGTGAAGAGGCCTTTCGTTTACTCAGCGAGCATAAAGCCGACTTCTACATTAATGATGCCAGCGAGATGGAAAATACCCAGCGCTACTATCTTCTCTCGCGCCCTTTCCCGGAGCTGCGTATCCCCGTGGTTCTGGGGTTCAGCCCGGAGCTGCGCGACCTGCGTGAAAAAGTGAATGCGTTTATTGGCGAATGGTATCGCAGCGGAAAAATGCGCAACGCGCTGGAAGAGAGCAAACGCGACTACCTTTTAAGCCGCATCACTATTTCACCAGAAGAACAGGCCTGGCTCGCCAGCCATCGCCTGCAGGTCTGGCTTCCCAAAAACGAGAACTTTGCGCCGATTATCTGGAAAGATAGCCGCGGTTATCAGGGTACTGCCATCAACATGATCCACGACATGCGCGAGCTGCTGGGAATGGAGGTGGATGTTCATTTTATTGATAATTATACAGAAGCATTGCAAAAACAGCGCTGGCCAATCCGTATGGTGGATGTTGCTGAAAACAGAGATACCGGACATGCCGCAGGCCGTATCGGCCCGGATGCCGCCTGGCATAACGTCTATTACAACCGAATCAACCAGCCCTTTCTCTGGGATGAAGAGAGTATTCGCAGCCAGCGCGTGGGGGTACTGGCGGGTTCGTTCTCCGGACAATATTTACAGGCGCGATTTGGCAACGATGTCGTGATTGTTGAACAACGCGGTATTAACGAACTGATCGACGCCATCGACAACAACAAGATTGACTATATTCTGGGCGATTTGAGTTCACTGGAATCGAGGCTTCGCGGCAACGAACTGTTTCGTGGTGTACTCAAAGTGGCCGGCGTCACCCGCAGTGAATTTGTGATCGGCCCGTGGGTAGAGCCAGACCATCCTCTGTTTCATCTGCTGACGCAGGCGCACCGGCTGTCCGGGTTCCGCACCCAGCTTGAGCGTTCCGGTGATCAAGAGTTCTTCCCGGCGTTGACGAAAAACACCTTAAAAGTGATCAGCGTTGTGCTGCTCATCACCGCGCTGTTTAGCTCAGGAATGCTGGTGATGATGCGACGCCATATCAAAGAAAACCGGCTGGTTAACCGCAATATCGTCCAGGCGCTGGAGAAGGTTAATCGGGCCCACGATGACGAGACCGGCAGCCATATTCAGCGGGTGGCAAAATACTGCGGCATGATGGCCCGTGAACTGAATTTGTCGCGCAAAATGATTAGCGAAATCGAACGCTTTGCCTCGCTGCACGACGTGGGAAAGATTGCGGTTCCGGATCGTATTCTGCGCAAGCAAGGCCCGCTGACGGAGCAGGAATTCAGTGAGATGAAACTGCACACCACCAAGGGATATATGATTATCCAGGGGCTTGGGCTGGGGCCGGTGGCAGAAAATATTATCCATTTCCATCACGAAAAATGGGACGGAAGTGGCTATCCCGAAGGACTACGCGGGGAGAATATTCCGCTTGAGGCGCGCATTCTGGCGTTAGCCGACGTCTATGATGCGTTGCGGCAAAAGCGGATCTATAAGCCAGGTTTTAGCCATGAGCTGGCGTGCGAAGTTATCCTCGACGGTACCGGAAAACACTTTGACCCGCAGCTCATCGCTCTCTTCCGTCAGCATCATCTTAAGTTTTGTATGATATTCGACAGTCTGGCCGACTAACTTATGCCGTTGAAAAGAGAAAGGGAAAATCCTCCGGCTATTCGAGGCATTGTGCTCCTCAACAGGCGTTAGGATAACGTGTCCCCCTCCGACTCAGAGCAAATTATGAAGAGATTACTCGTTGCTGGCTTACTTTTGCTGCTTGCGGGCTGCAGTGTCACCCGTCAGGCGGAAGTGAGTCATACCGATGCGCCAAACGGGATCGTCAGGCTTAACTACGGTCAGGCGATGCTGCAGAACGCCCATTATGATGCCTATGTGACCAATGGGACGGCCACGCGTGAATGTCAAAGCATGGGATATGCGACGGCCTCGTTTTACGGGCAACCCATCAAAACCTGTAGCATTTTCAGCGGTTCGGTCTGTCTGAATGAAAGCGTCACTATCCAGTATAAATGCCTGGGTTACGCCGTGAACCCTTCAGCGACGCAAGCCTGGTATTAATCCTGTTGCTGCCAGATGCACACTGGCAGCGCATTCAAATAAGAAACAGAACAATTCTCATTAATTTAATTATCACTGCCAATGCGTTTTATTCCCATTCGTATTTTTAATAATTAATATATTTATTTTACCTTTTGCAAATAATTAAATAACAAATTATAGTGACGCTTCTCTCGGCGATGAAATAATGAATGGAGCTGCACCATGCTGAAAACTGAAATGATCGATAAGCTCAACGAGCAAATGAACCTTGAGCTTTTTTCATCCCTGCTTTATCAACAAATGAGTGCCTGGTGCAGCTATCACAGCTTCGAAGGTGCGGCGGCTTTCCTGCGCCGCCATGCGCAGGAAGAGATGACCCACATGCAGCGCCTGTTTGACTACCTGGCTGATACCGGCAGCCTGCCGCGCATCAACCCTGTCGAGTCGCCGTTTGCCGAGTACACCTCTCTGGATGAACTGTTCCGCGCGACCTACGAACATGAGCAGTTAATCACTCAAAAAATTAATGAGCTGACCCATGCGGCTATGATGAGTCAGGATTATCCGACATTTAATTTCCTGCAGTGGTATGTTGCAGAACAGCACGAAGAAGAAAAACTGTTTAAATCAGTTATTGATAAATTATCTCTGGCAGGAAAATCAGGCGAAGGTCTTTACTTTATTGATAAAGAACTTTCGACCCTCGATACCCAGAATTAATTTTTTCAGGGTGTCATTCAGCTGACACCCTTTTTTTAGCGCGTTAATGGCGACAGATTTTACTTTCGTGCGTCGAAAATCCCTCTTCAACCGGAATAAACTTGCCTCGCGCAGCAAGGAATGTCACCAACTCCCCCGCCGACATATTTTCAGCCGAACAGGTATGAAAGCGCGCGTTGTTTCCAAAGCGTAAATCAATAGCCTGAATCAGACTCTTTTCGGTGTACTGTTCGCCGGACTCAAGCATCATATTGAGCACATCGTGCCCGTGGATTGACGTCATAACCCCTCCCATTAAAAGGCACAGGCTAAACGCTTTGACCCGCAAACACATTGCGCTGGCACAGGTTTACATGCACCCCGCACAGCTGGTACAGCGCCAGTCATGAGGATTGATCGCCTGATAAAAATGACGATAGCTGTCAGTCTCAAGCGGTATCGCATTTTCAAAGAACAGATCGGTTAACCAGTCGACGTTTTCAATAATCCAGTCATCTTCCGTTAATCCCTGGGCATACAGTTCATCTTCCGGATCGATGATATTGTAGATAGCCCACGTCCCCATATCCTTTTCCCGTCGCGGTTCCGGCAGCTCAAGCGCCTGCCCGTTCCAGCGAATGATCCAGTGTCCATGGCATAACAGATTACCTGAACGACTCCATGCCGCAGTAAATGGATTCTCCCCTGCCATCAGCCTCTCACTTTTGTTGATTATTTATCGTGAATGTTTAAGGTACGCCTGATTTTCACCCTATAACATTGCCCTTATGAAGTAGGCAAAACCCTCAAAAGTATCAGCCACTTGCCCAAAGGGAATCGCGCTCAATAAAGTGTATAAATATCATTACACCTGTTGTAACGCTGATTTGACGAAGACCCCATTTTCCCTTACTCTGCGCCGCAGATTGGGTTGCGATTTGTTGTCGTGGTAGAGGAAAGCGTGAAGAACAGAACTCTGGGAAGTATTTTTATCGTTGCGGGCACGACAATTGGCGCAGGAATGTTGGCGATGCCATTGGCTGCGGCTGGCGTCGGCTTTGGCGTCACGTTGCTGCTGTTAGGCTGTCTGTGGGCGCTTATGTGTTATACCGCATTGTTGCTGCTCGAAGTGTATCAGCACGTCCCGGCGGATACCGGGCTGGGCTCGCTGGCTGCGCGCTATCTCGGTCGCTACGGCCAGTGGATCACCGGCCTGAGTATGATGTTCCTGATGTATGCCCTCACTGCGGCTTACATGAGCGGCGCGGGCGAACTGATCGCCTCCAGCATCAATGACTGGTTCGGGACAGATATTTCTCCGTCCACGGGGGTTATCTTCTTCACGCTCATTGGCGGTGGAGTGGTATGCGTGGGGACGTCGCTGGTCGATCTGTTTAACCGTTTTCTGTTCAGCGCAAAAATTATTTTCCTCGTTGTGATGCTCGCGCTACTCGCTCCACATATTCATAAAGTGAATTTGCTCACGCTGCCGCTGGAGAAAGGGCTGGCGCTCTCTGCGATTCCGGTCATTTTCACCTCATTTGGTTTCCACGGCAGCGTGCCCAGCATCGTCAGCTACATGAATGGCGATATCCGTAAGCTGCGCCGCGTCTTTGTTATCGGAAGCGCCATTCCATTAATTGCCTATATTTTCTGGCAACTGGTGACATTGGGCAGCATTCATTCGTCCACCTTTATTGGCTTAATGGCAGATCACTCCGGTCTGAACGGATTCCTGCAGGCGCTGCGCGAGGTCGTTGCTTCGCCGCACGTCGAACTGGCAGTACATTTATTTGCCGATCTCGCTCTGGCGACCTCTTTCCTGGGCGTCGCGCTGGGCTTGTTCGATTACCTGGGAGACCTGTTCCAGCGCAGTCGCTCCGTTGCCGGGCGCCTGCAGACAGGGATCATTACCTTCCTGCCGCCTCTGGCGTTTGCACTGTTCTATCCGCGCGGATTTGTGATGGCGCTGGGGTATGCGGGGGTCGCGCTCGCGGTCCTGGCCCTGTTGCTCCCCTCCCTGCTGGCATGGAAAAGCCGTCAACAGCATCCTGACTCTGGCTATCGGGTCTGGGGGGGCAAGTTCCTGTTAGCGCTTGTCTTCGCCTGCGGCGTTGGGGTTATCCTGGTCCAGTTCTCTATTGCGGCGGGCGTTTTGCCAGAAGTGGGATAAAAAAAGGTTCATCGCGCCTTACCGGGGAACGCTGCTTTTATCTTCATAAAAAAGTAGTCGTTATCCCGGTATCCGTATGCCATTCGTTTTATCACTTTGATCTTGTTGTTCATTCCCTCAAGTACGCTGGTATTCAGACGATGCGTGGCACTCGCGATTATGCCGCTCACGTAACCCTTCAGCTTATCAGCGAACTGCTGCAACGCCCTGATGCCACTTTCCTGTGCCTGCCTGTACCACTCATTCCAGCGACGCTTCGCAACGTCTTTATCCGGGGCATACCACAGCTCTTTCAGGGCTGTTTTCATCACATACACCGTATTTAACGGCTGGTTCGCCGCCAGCAACTCTGCCAGTTTCACCTCATGCCCGGCCGGCAGGTTCTCTGGATTACGCAACAGCAACCAGCGGCCGCGTTTGATAACCTTCCGCGCCTTGCTGTTGTCACGCAACTGATTCGCCTGATCGACCCTCACTCTGTCGATGACTTCCCGGCCGAACTTCGCCACAACATGGAACAGGTCATACACCACTTCCGCCTGCGGGCACTGCGCTCTCACTTCCAGGTCCAGCGCCGTATTCATATCCATCGCGACAGATTCGATGGCGGCACATCCTTCCGGGCCCAGCCAGGTGAAGAACGGACGGAAGGCTACCCGGCTGCGCCCTTCACCGACCCACAGCACCCGTTGTGTATCTGCATCCACCACAACCGTGGCATAGCGATGCCCTTTGAACAGCGCGAACTCATCCATTATCAGGCGGCGCAGCGTGTGCCGTTCAGGCTCCCGGAGTTCCCGCCGCAGGCGTCGGCAGTCGATATTTTTAATGGTGTGCCAGTGCAGACCGGTCAACTGTGCCACATGCTTAACCGGCAATAACCGGGTAAGAGATTCCACCCAGGTCGCTAACGAGGACGTGTAACGTTGCCGTTCAGGCACCCATGAGATGTGCTCGGTGACAATCCCGCAGCGGGAACAGCGCAGACGGCGAACGGGAAGCTGAAGTGTGACGCGCCAGTGAAGTAAATCGCGCTCACGAACCCGTCGCACAGAGACATCATGGACAGCACAGTCTCTACAGCCACATCGACGGCAGGACGGCGCAAAACCGGGGTCAGGCCGGAGCGTAATAAGCAGAGCATCCGGTGCAGGATGAGTGAAGGAATCAACAGTGAAACCTTCCCAGAAGAGGGAAGAAAGATTAGCATTCATGGCAGACGGCGGTTGAGTGGCTGGTTAGTGTTTTGGCGAATACAAAACTAACCACTTTTACCGCCGTTTTCTATTGGTTCACGCTTAACCGCGATGAACCTAAAAAAAGGGCTCATCATGAGCCCTTTCTGATTAATGCAAACAGCAACTTTTGAATTTCTTACCGCTGCCGCAAGGGCAAGGATCGTTTCTCCCGACCTTCGCGCCATTCACGATTGGTTGCTGCGTGACCGTCTGCTGCGGATTCTCAAGCCAGTAGTTGTACAGACGTAACGCCGCCGGACGAATCGCTTCGATGCTGGCATGATATTCATCTTCCGTCAGCTCATCGAGTCGCGCAGTGTTTTCTTCGCTGCCGTGTAACGCAATCAGCGCCAAATCGGTCTTCAGCTCTTCAGGAAGCGTTGACCAGTCGGTCAATGCAACGCCCCGCATATAGCCATAACACCACTCTTCAACCACCGTGTAGCTTGTACCGTCCACTTCGTTAATACCAAAGACAGGCTCGAACTGGTCGGGGTAATCGCTTAATCGCTCGGCGATATCGTTCATATGCTTAAAGCAGAGATCGATAAATCGATTCATTTCACGATCGTTTTTCCAGCGCGGGATATGTTTTTCGCCACCCCATACCGCCACCAGCCAGGTGTCAGGCTCAACGACAAGAGGACCAGACAACACTGCGGTTAGCATGCCATCCAGCTCTGAAACATCGATCACAGACGCGTTTTCATGACCGTAAGACATTAATGTCTGTTCCAGCCACTCCATTTCGTTTTCATTTAATGGGCCTTCAGTCATTGCTCGAACTCCTGGGAAATTGACTATCAAGGAAGGGTAACACAGAAATGGCAGGCACAAAAAAACCACCCGGAGGTGGTTTCACGACACTGCTTATTGCTTTGATTATTCTTGTTTTCCCATGGTACCCGGAGCGAGACTTGAACTCGCACAGCGCGAACGCCGAGGGATTTTAAATCCCTTGTGTCTACCGATTCCACCATCCGGGCTCGGGAAGAAAGTGGAGGCGCGTTCCGGAGTCGAACCGGACTAGACGGATTTGCAATCCGCTACATAACCGCTTTGCTAACGCGCCTTAAATCTTCAGGCCTTTCGACCAGCACCCGCAATTGCCGATGCTTTTAATCTGGAGCGGGAAACGAGACTCGAACTCGCGACCCCGACCTTGGCAAGGTCGTGCTCTACCAACTGAGCTATTCCCGCATATGATTAAGCTAATTGCTAATCACTTGATTTTATTATCGTCCGACAGTGTGTGCCGCCGTTCGATGCGTTGCATTCTACTTATATGACGTGATGAGTCAACGTTAATTTTGCTTCCCCGGATCGTTTGCTGAAAATTACGCCGAAACGATCACTGTTCAAGCAAATCCCCACGCGCGGCGTTCAAATATTGCAGCATCGACCACAACGTCAGGACGGCGGCAACCCACAGCAGGCCGATACCCGCCCACTCAACCCAGGCGTTCGGACGCCACAGCATCCAGACCAGCGACGCCATCTGCGCGGTGGTTTTGACTTTTCCGATCCAGGAAACCGCCACGCTGCTGCGTTTACCCAGCTCGGCCATCCATTCGCGCAGAGCGGAGATGATGATCTCACGCGCGATCATCGTCGCTGCCGGTAAGGTCACCCACCAGGTATGATAATGCTCCGCCACGAGGACCATCGCGATCGCCACCATCACTTTATCGGCGACAGGGTCGAGGAACGCGCCAAAACGCGTGCTCTGGTTCCAGCGACGCGCCAGATACCCGTCAAACCAGTCGGTCACCGCAGCCACAAGGAAGATCAATGCACATGCGAAAGGAGCCCACGTGAACGGCAGGTAAAATGCCAGCACAAAGAATGGGATAAGTACGACGCGAAAAAGCGTGAGCAACGTAGGGATGTTAAATCGCATAGTGACGGTAACTGTCTGTTGTCAGTAAAATTTAGCTCTATGTTGCTACAGAGCCCTCAATGTTTCAACGAGTAGTAGATCTTTTCTGCCAGCCCTTGCGAAATACCCGGCACTTTTGCAATTTCCTCTACGCTCGCGTTGAGTAGTCCTTGCAATCCGCCCATGTACTTCAACAACATTTGCCGACGTTTTGGTCCAACGCCTTCAATCGTCTCCAGCGTGCTGGTATTTTTGACTTTCGCCCGTTTTTTACGGTGACCACCAATGGCGTGGTCGTGTGACTCATCGCGAATATGCTGGATCACATGCAGCGCAGGAGAATCTGGCGGTAAATTAAACCCTTCCCCCTCCGGCTCAAAGAAAAGGGTCTCCAGGCCCGCTTTACGATCGGTTCCTTTTGCCACGCCGAGCAGAAGCGGGTGATGTTTATCCCACTCAACATCCAGTTCGGCGAACACCTTTTTAGCCTGACCGAGCTGCCCTTTCCCGCCGTCGATCAATATCACATCCGGGATTTTGCTGCCTTCAATCGCTTTGCCGTAACGACGACGTAAAACCTGATTCATTGCAGCATAGTCATCACCGGGCGTAATACCAGTAATGTTATAGCGCCGATACTCAGCGCGCAGTGGGCCGTTAGCATCAAATACCACGCAGGATGCGACCGTCTGTTCCCCCATCGTGTGGCTGATGTCGAAACATTCCATCCGTTTCACTTCCGGCAATTTGAGAACCGACGCCAGCGCGATAAGGCGCTGATGAATAGTCGACTGCTGAGAAAGCTTAGTGGTGAGCGCAGTTGCAGCATTGGTGCGCGCCAGCTTCAGATAACGCGCGCGATCGCCACGCGGTTTGGTCTGAACATTCACGCGCCGTCCTGCCAGTTCGGAAAGCGAATCGGCCAGCAACGTTTTATCATTCAGATTAAAGTCGAGCAGGATCTCCGAAGGCAACGTACGCATCTGACTGCCCTGCAGGTAAAACTGGCCGACAAACGTTTCTACAACTTCACCCAGCTCGGTGCCGCCCGGTACTTTCGGGAAATAGCTGCGGCTGCCCAACACTTTGCCCTGGCGAATAAACAGCACGTGCACACAGGCCATCCCGGAATCGAACGAAACACCAATCACATCCAGATCATCGCCGCTATTCGAAACGAACTGTTTTTCCGTAACCCGACGCACAGCCTGAATTTGATCGCGAATCCGCGCGGCCTCTTCAAATGCCAGCGCCTGGCTGGCTTTTTCCATCCGCGCAATAAGTTGTGTCAGTACCTGATCGTCTTTACCGGCCAGGAACAAACGCACGTAATCCACCTGCTGCGCATATTCCTCTTCGCTGACCAAACCCGCCACGCATGGGCCGAGGCAGCGGCCAATCTGATACTGCAGACATGGCCGCGAACGGTTGCGATAAACGCTGTTCTCACACTGGCGGACCGGGAAGATCTTTTGCAGCAATGCCAGAGTTTCGCGCACCGCATAGCCGTTAGGGAATGGGCCAAAATACTCCCCCTTTGCATGTTTCGCCCCACGATGCGTCGCCAGACGCGGATGGGTGTCACTGCTCAGGAAGATAAACGGATAGGATTTGTCATCGCGCAGCAAGACGTTATAGCGCGGCTGATAAAGTTTGATGTAGTTGTGTTCAAGCAGCAGCGCTTCCGTCTCCGTATGGGTAACGGTAACGTCGATTTGCTGAATTTGAGCAACCAGAGCTTCGGTCTTACGGGAGGCAAGATTATTGCGAAAATAGCTCGAAAGACGCTTTTTAAGGTCTTTTGCCTTGCCCACGTAGATCACCGTTCCGCCAGCGTCATACATTCGATAAACACCGGGCTGGCTGGTAACGGTTTTCAGGAAAGATTTTGAATCAAACACATCACTCACTGACTGGTTAGGGTCTCTGATTTACACAGACCATGACGAATGGCCAGGTGAGTGAGTTCGACATCACCATGAATGTTCAGTTTACTGAACATCCGATAGCGGTAGCTGTTCACCGTTTTCGGGCTGAGATTGAGCTGCTCAGAAATCTCATTCACCTTCTGGCCTTTGGTGATCATCAGCATAATCTGCAATTCACGCTCAGACAAACTGGCAAACGGCGATCCTGTTTTTTCAGGTTCAATCTGACTTAATGCCATCTGTTGAGCGATATCCGAGGCGATATAACGTTGCCCGGCATACACTGAACGGATCGCATTCACCATCTCCTGTGGCGCTGCGCCCTTAGTGAGATAGCCTGCGGCGCCCGCCTGCATCACTTTTGCAGGCAGCGGATTTTCGGTATGAACGGTAAGCATGATGACTTTGGTATCAACAAAGGCACGCGCAATTTTGCGTGTTGCTTCGAGCCCACCGATGCCGGGCATGTTCATATCCATCAACACCACATCGGCGGAGTTGGCACGACACCACTTCACGGCATCTTCACCGCAACAGGCCTCACCGGCCACTTTAATACCCTTTATATCCTCAAGTATGCGTCGTATCCCTGCGCGCACCAGTTCGTGGTCATCAACAAGAAGAACGTTGATCAAGGGAAATGTCTCCAGAAATAGGGATAACGCTACTGACTGCTAATTCGTTTATATTAACGTTTTTCGACGCAACTTTAAAACGCTAAAAAACGCGCCATTCGATTCCGTTCTCATTTTTCTGGAAATTAGCCTGTACAGAGAGTGGAAAGATAAACCCAGCCACACGGGTGATTCGCCGCTATTTTTAAGCGCCTTGATTCAAAAAGTTACGAAAAAACAGCCCGCTTTCCTTTCAAAAACCCAGCCTATATTTTTGTAACAACAATTAACAGAAGCCAAACCAGCTATAAACAAATCAGGCATGTTAAATACATCATTGAGATAAAATTCATTTTTGTTTATCCGAATAAACATAGCCCCAAATTGGACAAAAAATAACCACTGCTATTTTTGCGCTGGCTTGTGCTATACTCCGCCGCCATAACTTTCATCGTCGCGTACAAGCGCAGTTTTGTAATGAGGAATATAAATGAGCACACCTGAATTCGCCACCGCAGAAAATAACCAGGAACTGGCGCAGGAAGTATCCTGTCTGAAGGCACTGCTGACGCTGATGCTTCAGGCTATGGGCCAGGCCGATGCGGGTCGTGTGATCATTAAGATGGAAAAACAAATCGCGCAGATGGAAGACCAGGCGCAGGCTGACGTATTTTCCGGCACAGTTAAGCAAATTAAACAGGCCTACCGTCAGTAAAAAAGAAACGGCTGAACGCATCGCCTTCAGCCGTTTTCGTGTCTGGCACGCAGAACAATGTTGTCGTCAGATGAATCCCGTCGCCGCCGCATAGCAGGCAATCTGCGTTTTGTTAGGCGCATTAAACTTCTTCTGCATATTCTTCTGATGAAAATTCACCGTATTCTCTGAGATCGAAAGAATAATCGCGATTTCAGCCGATGTTTTACCTTCTGCTGTCCATTTAAGAATTTCTTTCTCGCGCTTACTGAATTTCATCTCCGGTGGCATCACCATTTCATGCTCAAATCGCAGCAATGCCGTCAGCGCCATTTGCACTAGCATTTGCAGGCGTAACTCTATTTCTTCGCTGTTCATCATTTTGCCAAACTGGCTGGCACGGGAAACAGAAAGAAAACCTAACGCATGATTAGGCAACATCAAACACTGGGTAATTCCCTTGCGTATACCATGGTCGCGCGCGCCATCCCATAACGGTTGCGCTTCGGCAAATAAGGTATCCGTCCAGGGCAAATGTCCCTGAATGAAATTCTCACTTTTTAATACCGGATCAATGGCGAAATAATTCTCCGATTGATATTGCGCCATCCATTCAGCCGGGTAGCTGGAATGGACCGAAATTTTAGGACGTGTAAACGGAACCGGGTGACGAACACAGAGTGAGAAATAATCGAATTCCAGAGCCTGTGTTTGCTGCTGGAGTTCCTGATACACCTCGTCTGCTGTTCCCATTTCCTGGAACCGAAGGAAGCAATTCCGCCGCCATGTAAAAAAGTCTGTATCCCTCATACTTACTAAATGAAGCCCCTGATAAAGATAATCATTATTATGGTGAATATAACCTAACACATAAAACTTATTTATATATACAAAATATCGCCTCAAGTGAGAATAACTTTCGTTTGACTCCAGCATGAGTACTGCTTTTAGAATAAATAGCTTATGATTTTGCAACTTAAGGGAAATAATTTGCTCCAGATGACAATTCTGGAGCAAATTAGCTCGGACAGGCTATCGCGTCAGGAATTTTTCGAGGAACTGTTGTGTGCGCGGATGTTGTGGACTGGTAAACAGCGCTTTTGCGGGCCCCTGTTCCACAATACGCCCCTGGTCCATGAAGATCGCCCGGTCAGCCACATCCCGTGCAAACCCCATTTCATGCGTGACGATCACCAGCGTGCGCTTCTCCTGCGCGAGCTGGCGGATGGTATTCAGAACCTCTCCTACCAGTTCGGGATCGAGCGCCGACGTGGGTTCGTCAAACAGGATCACATCCGGGCGCATCGCCAGCGCACGGGCAATCGCCACCCGCTGCTGTTGTCCGCCCGACAGACGGCGAGGATAGCTGGTCTCCTTGCCGGAGAGCCCCACTTTAGCCAGCAGTTCGCGCGCACGCGCCGTCGCTTCCTCTTTCGGCTCACCTTTTACGATGACCGGCCCTTCAATAATATTTTCCAGCACCGTGCGATGCGGGAACAGATTAAAGCTCTGAAACACAAATCCCACATGCTGGCGCAGACGGCGAATCAGCCCTTTTTGCTGCCCGAGAGATTTTCCGGTATCAATGGTGATATCACCGACGCGGATGGTTCCGCCCTCCGGCTGCTCAAGTAAATTTATACTGCGCAGCAGCGTAGTCTTACCCGAACCGCTGGGCCCGATAATCGCGACCACTTCCCCCTCTTGCACCTCAAGATCAATTCCATGCAATACCGTTTGTCCGTGGAATTTCTTAACCAGGTTTTTGACGTCAATCGCACTCATTTTGGATCTCGCTCCTGGCGGTTAAGCTGGTTTTCAAAATAGTTCTGCAACGCCGACAGCACCGTGGCCATTACCCAGTAAATCAGCGATGCCGCCAGATACATGGTAAAGACCTCCAGGGTACGCGAGGTGATCAGCTGCGCCTGACGGAACAGTTCAGGCACCTGAATCGTTGCCGCGAGAGAAGTGTCTTTGACCAGACTGATAAAACTGTTGCTGAGCGGGGGTAACGCCACTCGCGCCGCCTGCGGAAGAATGGCGCGACGCAGCGTTTGCCATGGGGTCATCCCGATACTGGCGGCGGCTTCCCACTGACCTTTATCAATAGAGGAGATCGCCGCGCGCAGCGTCTCCGAAGTATAAGCCGCGGTGTTCAGGGAAAGACCAATCATCGCCGCCGGGATCGGATCAAGCTCGATGCCGAACTGCGGCAGACCGTAGTAGATCATAAAGAGCTGAGCGATCAGCGGCGTGCCGCGAAAAATGGAAATATAAAAACGCGCCAGCCAGCGTACCGGCAGAATTGGCGACATGCGCATTAACGCCAGCACAAAACCCAGCACCAGGCCAAAGAACATCCCCCCCAGACTGAGCTGGAGCGTAAACACTGCCCCCTTCAGCAGGTAGGGCAGTGAATCAATAACCAACTGAATACTTTCTTGCATTATGTTTTAGACCCGCAGTTTAGACATGAGGATGGTAGGCAAACAACGCAGGCGCTCCGCCGGTATGCACAAACAGTATCGGCCCTTCATCCTTAAAGCGTTTCTGCGTAATACCGTCGATCAGCCCCGCCATCGCCTTGCCGGTGTAAACCGGGTCCAACAGGATCCCTTCCAGACGAGCCAGCAGTTTTATCGCCTCCAGCCCTTCATCATTCGGCGTGCCGTATCCTGGCGCAAAATAGTCATCCCAGAGCAAAATATCGGCCTTCGCCTGAACCTCCAGCTGCTGCGCGACGGCCTGTTGCAGGGTGACGACTTTCGGCTTCTGATCCGCGATGCTGCGCGAAACAGTGACGCCAATGAGTTCCACCTCAGGCATAAGCTGCTCAAGCCCCACGGCCAGCCCGGCATGCGTTCCCGCACTCCCCGAGGCCACCACAACTGAGGATAAACTTACCGCGCCTTCACACTGCTGGGCGATCTCCAGCGCGCTTTCAACGTACCCCAGCGCGCCCAGCGCATTCGAGCCGCCGACCGGGATCACATACGGACGAAAACCCTGCGCTTCGACGCGAGTCGCCAGCTCTTCAAGCTGAGCTACGGGGTCGGTTAATGCATCACACATCTCAATCTGAACGTTAAACAGGTCCAGCAGCAGGCGATTGCCATTACTGAGATAGTTTTCGGCGCGAGTATCAATCGGGTTTTCCAGCAGCGCCACGCAGTTAAGTCCCAGCTTCGCTGCCACCGCCGCCGTCTGGCGCACGTGGTTAGACTGAATGGCTCCCGCCGTAATCAGGGTATCAGCCCCTTCGCGCAGCGCATCCGCCGCGAGAAACTCCAGCTTACGCAGCTTGTTCCCGCCCATCGCCACAGGCGTCACGTCGTCGCGTTTGATAAAGATGTCACGACCTAAATAGTCGGAAAAACGCGGCAAATACTCCAGCGGCGTCGGCGCGCCAATAAACTCGAGGCGCGGAAAACGCGTTAAATTTTGCAGTGACATGAAACCTCCGGTAACTCAGACTCAATTTGATATTTTTCATTATGCACGCAGACGCATAAGAAATAAAAAAGGCGCTTTTGAAAGCGCCTTTTTTTGCCGGGCAAAACTTATTGAGTGACGTCTGCGCCGAACCACTTCTCAGAGAGCGCTTTCAGCGTACCGTCTTTTTGCATCTCAGCGATGGCACCGTCGATAGCCTTGACCAGATCTTCGTTGTCCTTACGGATCGCCACACCCGCTTCCTGACGGGAGAACGCCTCACCGGCAACAGCCAGCGTATCTTTGGTTTTCTTCACCAGGTCCAGCGCGGCAAGGCGATCGACCAGGATGGCATCAATACGGCCAACGCGCAGATCCTGATATTTGGTCGGGTCATCATCATAAGTGCGGATATCCACGCCCTGCACGTTCTGGCGCAACCACTCTTCGTAGTTAGTGCCTAACCCGACGCCCACTTTTTTACCTTTCAGATCGGCAGCCGTTTTGATGGAGTCTTCATTACCTTTCTTCACCAGCGCCTGAATACCGGACACCGTATACGGCGTCGAGAAATCATATTTCTTCTTGCGCTCGTCAGAAATGGTGACCTGGTTGATCACTACGTCGATACGTTTGGAGTCAAGAGACGCCAGCATCCCGTCCCATTTGGTCGGTTTCAGCGAGGCCTTAACGCCCAGGTGCTTCGCCAGCTCCTCGGCAAACTCCACTTCGAAACCCGTCAGTTTGCCGTCATCTCCCTGGAAGCTGAACGGAGGATAGGTCCCTTCCAGCCCCACCAGCAGCGTGCCGCGCTCTTTGACTTTATTCAGCAAATTTTCAGCGGCGAACGTTTTCACGCTCATCCCTGCGACCAGCGCCACAGCCATGACGCCCATCAGTGCCTGACGACCCAGAAGTGCTAATTTCATAGTTACCCCGATAGAGTGATTTTTCGAGTAGTGTAAGGCTTTCGCCAGTGACGTCAAAGGCGACTGCGCTACATCTTATTCATTTTTAATATATATCAGAAGTCGTCCCGGCGTAGACTTTCTGCTTAATCACTCCTGGCATCTGCGCTTTATATTGCGCGTACTTGCGCAGCGCAATGCGATAGTTGTTGGTGCTGGTCGCAGGCAGCCACGGTTCCAGATTTTCATCCAGATAGCCGGTGCTCAGCAGATCGCGGGAAATATTTTGCACGGTAAGATGTTGCCCAAGACGACGCAGGCGCACGACATATTCGCGCACGGTGCCGTGACTCATCTCGGTTTGCTCAAACAAGAATTGTTTAAAGCCAATAATATCGAAGAAGTCGCTCTGCTCTTTGCAATGCAGATCGCCACAGAACCGGCACAAAGCCACCCATTCCTGCTGCTCTTCCTGCCACGCGGATTCATCCATCAGGGTGTCGAGACGGGAGATCGCAATCTTGTTCACGATTTCGCCACGGCGGACCAGGGTGATACGATCAAGTAACTTATTGCAATGGGCGCAATGGGTCTGGCTGTGTTTAAAGTCTTTCAGGTAGCGGCTTAGAGGCCGTCTTTTAGATTGCTGCACCGTCATGATAACTCCTGGTTGTCAATACGTTGTGCGGCACTTTTCGGGCGAATAAATCACCTATAACTTACCCAGCTTGGTACGTAAGCGTTTAATGGCCTGGCTGTGCAACTGGCTCACCCGTGACTCCCCTACTTCCAGAACCGCGCCGATCTCCTTAAGATTCAGCTCTTCCTGGTAATAAAGGGTTAACACCAATTGTTCACGTTCCGGTAAAGCTTCAATCGCTTCCATCACGCGCTGGCGTAAATTACCTTCCAGTAAATGGTGTAACGGGTTTTCTTGCTGGTTCTCATCGGTCACCAGCTCGATACTATCGCCATGCTCTTCACGCCACTCATCGTAAGAGAAGAGTTGGCTGTTATTGGTATCGAGCAACATCTGGCGATAATCTTCAACAGCAATACCCAGACGCTCCGCCACTTCAGTTTCCGTCGCGTTACGTCCCAGCTCCTGTTCCAGTTGTCCCATCGCATGCGCCACTTCGCGCGCGTTGCGGCGAACGCTGCGCGGCACCCAGTCGCGGCTACGCAGCTCGTCCAGCATCGCACCACGAATACGCTGTACTGCGTAAGTCGTAAATGCCGTTCCTTGCAGAGCGTCGTATCGGTCAACCGCATTCAATAACCCG
This sequence comes from Lelliottia sp. CFBP8978, assembly GCF_034046055.2. Taxonomy (NCBI): domain Bacteria; kingdom Pseudomonadati; phylum Pseudomonadota; class Gammaproteobacteria; order Enterobacterales; family Enterobacteriaceae; genus Lelliottia; species Lelliottia sp. CFBP8978. Next base: position 2,654,933 of record NZ_CM188253.1, read on the forward strand.
ATACCGCCCGCCTGTAGCAGGTCGTCCAGTTCCACACTCGCCGGCAATCGCACCTGGAGGCGCAATGCTTCGTGACGCACCAGCGGAACATAACGCTGCCACAGCGAGTGTTTATCCATTACACCTTCAGCGGTATAGAGTGAATTCACGATAAACAGCCCTGCGTTAATTGAGTTATCGGCATGATTATCCGATTCTGGAGGGCGTTCAATTGGATGAATAGTGGGTGAAATGTGGGGTTATTTGAAGGGTTATAAATGTTATGCATCAGCACAACATGAGTATCATTAGTGAAAATTCATAATATTTCCGTATTTATTCTGACGCCATTTGTATCGCTCGCCGAACTTTAACTGATAAACAAGGCTGTTACATAATGTTTCTTTTGTATTGAACTCATTTGTACTTTTAACCATTTCACATTTTTATCGAGGTAAAACCCACATTTTTTCAATCCGCTAATTAACGAGAAAAAATGATGGCTATTCTCTCCCTGACAAGCCCCCCTGCTGGTTTATATTGGGTTTTTAGCATCAATTCATTTCATGCCTCCTGGCAGTAATAAAGCAAAGTTGCGGTAAGGCTCTGGTACGTCTACGTTGAGGGAAAGATGAAACTAGCAATCTATGGCGCAGGTGGATTAGGCCGAGAAGTTCTTGAACTCGCACAGCACATAAACACTGCAGCGTCACGCTGGGAAGCAATATGTTTGATCGATGACACTCCCACGATCGATCAGTTAAAAGGCCATCCTGTCGTCACCCTGGATGCCCTCACACCGGCGCAATATGAAATTGTCATCGCCGTTGGTGAACCCTCGCTGCGCCACAAACTGGCACAAAAGGCACGTGATCGTGGCTTTAAGCTGGCGACATTAATCCATCCCGAAGCGCGTTTAAGCGCCGATAGCACGCCAGGAGAAGGGTGTGTAATTTGTTATGGCGTATATGTTTCGTGCGATACCTTAATGGGTTCCAACGTGCACCTTCAGCCCAACGCCAGTCTTGGACACGACTGTCATATTGGACAAGACACGGTCATTTCTTCTTATGCCAATCTGGCTGGCCATTGCAGCGTCGGTGAACGCGTCTTTATTGGCATGAACGCGATTATTCGGGAATCTACCTCCGTTGGTGACGACGCCATCATCAGCATGGGCGCTGCCGTTTTTAATGATGTCGCACCCGCAATGATTGTCATGGGCAACCCAGCGCGGGCAATCCGCCCCAACGTGGATAAAAAGATATTTAAATAGACCATAAAGACTGGCGCTCAAAATAGAGTCTTATTTTACCCACACTCGCGCCACTCTTTGAATTTACAAGTTAATGAAATTTCCTCGCCACTCTGGAGAAAAAAATGTCAAATTTGGAAACTTACAACCGCATATTCACCGAAACTTTTGAAGTGTCAGAAGATATTTTGGCTGACTACAAATATCAAGATACCCCATCCTGGGATTCTGTCGGTCATATGACAATGATTGCGTCACTTGAGGATGCATTTGACATCATGATGGACACCGATGACATCATCGAATTCGCATCATGGCAAAAAGGCAAAGAAATTCTGAAAAAATACGACGTAGAACTTCAGGATTGAGTGATGAAGCTCCACGGAAAAACGGCTGTTATCACAGGTTGTCTTCAGGGTATCGGTAAGGCGACGCTGGAAACTTTCGCCCGGTCTGGTGCGACAGTATTTGCTTGCTGCCAGGCACCCGATGCTGCGTTTACGGATTTCATTGCGGAACTCAACGATAAATATCAGGCAGAAATCATTCCTGTGTATTTCGATTTGCAGGATAACGATGCAATAAAGCAGGCTGCAATAGCTATCCAGAAGACTAAAAAAACAATTGATATACTGGTCAATATTGCTGGTGCTAATTTTGACGCTAATTTTCAGATGGTCACGCTCGATCAGCTGCAAAAAACATTCACTATCAATTTCTTCTCGCAAATCGCTTTTACGCAATATATTGCCCGCATCATGCTGCGACAGAAAAAAGGCAGCATTATCAATATTTCAAGCATCTCTGCACTTGACGGAAACCCAGGCCAACTTGCCTATGCCAGCGCCAAAGCGGCGTGGATTGCTGCGACCAAGACCATGTCCGCAGAGCTTGGCCCACAGGGGATACGCGTCAATGCTATCGCACCTGGTGTGATTAGCACAGCAATGACAGCTGCGCTTTCCGAAGACGTATTGGCACGCCAGATGGCACGTTGCGAATTAAGACGCCCTGGTCTGCCAGAAGAAGTGGCGAACACACTTTTGTGGCTGGCGTCCGATGCTTCCAGTTATACCACCGGACAGATAATCCGCGTTGATGGCGGAATGGGTTGAGGTAAGCAGATATGTTGATGCAGGGTAAAACCGTTTTAATTACTGGCTGCCGACGCGGCATGGGTTTCGCGATGGTCGAGGTTTTCGCCGCCAACGGCGCTAATATCTACGCCCATGCGCGTGAAGCCGACGAAGCCTTCATCGAGCAAATGGCGGCCATAGCCAAACGCCATCAGGTTGAGATCTGGCCAGTTTGTTTTGATATGACGGATTATGACGCAATGAAGTTGGCGATCAAAAAAATCATGTCTGACAAACGTCCACTGGACGCCGTCATCAACAATGCGGGGATTACATTAAACAGTCTGTTTCAGATGACCAGCGAAGCACAGCTACGTGCGCAGTTTGAGGTGAACTTCTTCGCAGTTTATCTTTTCAGCCAGTACATCGCCAAAATGATGGTTCGCCATCAGCGCGGCAGCATTATTAATATTGCCTCAACCGCAGGTGAAGATGGCAACCCAGGAAAATCCGCCTATGGCGCGTCAAAAGCTGCGCTCATTGCAATGACAAAATCCATTGCGGCAGAGCTGGGAGAAAAAGGTATTCGCGCCAACTGCATCGCACCCGGTATAACCGATACTGATATGTTGCTGACGATGCCTGAACACATCGTGGAAGCGGCAAAAAACAGCGCCGACCTACGCCGTGCAGGTACGCCTGCAGAGATCGCGGAAGCGGCATTGTTTCTTGCAAGCGATCTTTCAGCCTATATTACCGGACAGACGATCCGCGTTGATGGAGGATTGAAATGACGAGCATTCTTTTGGAAACAGAAAATGCGGCACGTCGAATCCGTCAACGAGTTTTGAGCGTGGCGCATCACGCTCCAGGCGACGGTGTTCATATCTCCCCCGCCCTTTCAATGGTCGATATTCTCAGCGTCCTTTACGGCGCGGTGATGCGTTATGACCCACAAGCGATTACGGATACCCAGCGTGATGTCTTTATTCTGAGTAAAGGACATGGTGCGCTGGGACTTTACGCAACTCTGTGCGAATTTGGCATCATGACCCCTGCCCAGCTTGATACCTTCGAACTGAACGGTTCTGTTCTGCAGGTGCATCCCACCAAACATCCGGAATATGGCATAGATTTCTCGGGTGGCAGTCTGGCACAGGGGCTCTCCTTTGCGACGGGTCTGGCGCTTGGCCGCCGTCTCAAGCACGAAGCATGGCACACCTATGTGCTGGTAGGTGATGGTGAATGTAATGAAGGGGCGATCTGGGAATGCGCCTTTATGGCAGCACATCACAAAGTGGATAACTTGACACTGATTGTCGATCGTAATGGTTTGCAATCTGACGGCCACACCGAAGATGTCATGCGCATGGATCTGGAGGCGCTCTGGCGTGCCTGCCACTGGGAAACCCTTGTCTGTGACGGACACGATCTTGACGCTCTGGCGAATGCTTTCGCCGCTCCGCATAACGGGAAACCGAAAGTGATTATCGCCAACACCGTCAAAGGTAAAGGCGTTTCCTTTATGGAAAATAATAAAGAGTTTCACCGCAATCGTATTTCTTCGCAGCAGTTGAGCGAGGCGCTGACAGAACTCAACGGGAGCACACCATGCTAGCATTTACACCCGCAGCTATCCGTTCATGGTCTATGCTCGGTTCGCGCGGTACATTTGGCATGACGCTACTCAGTCTCGCTCACACGCATGAAAGCATCGTGGCTCTCTCAGGCGATCTGTGTAAATCTTCTGGCCTGGACCGTTTTAACACGACCTGGCCCGAACGTTTCTTTAATGCCGGTATCGCCGAGCAGAATATGGTCGGAGTGGCAGCCGGACTTGCAGCCAGCGGCTTTGTGCCTTTTGTCACCTCGTTCCCCAACTTCCTTACCCTGCGCGCTGCAGAACAAGTTCGCCTGAATCTGGGCTACATGCAGGAAAACGTAAAGCTGGTTGGTCTGGCGTCAGGTCTGGCTACAGGCATGTTCGGCGCCACGCATCACGGTATCGAAGAGCTGGCCATGTTGCGCTCTGTTTCTAACATCACTATTTTTTCCCCTGCTGATTGCACAGCGACCGTGAAAATGACCCAGGCTGCTTTTGAACATGCAGGGCCGGTCTATTTAAGATTAACGGGGGGAATGCGCGCGCCGATTGTCTATAAAGAAGACTTTGAACTGGTGCCCGGTAAAGCCATTACCTTACGTGAAGGCAAGGATGTGGCCATTATCGCAACCGGAAGTATGGTTCACGTTGCCCTCACTGCTGCCGGTCATCTCGCAGACCACGGGGTAGATGCTGCGGTGATTGATATGCACACCCTTAAGCCACTTGATGAACAAACACTTGCACATCATTTAGATAAAAAATTGCTGGTGACGGCTGAAGAACACAGTACAACAGGCGGATTGGGCAGCGCCGTCGCAGAATATCTTGTCGGAGAGACAAGTCGACCAAAACTGCTGATGGTCGGTATTCCTCAGGGCTACCCACATGCCGGCGATTACGCATGGATGCTTGAGCAAAGTGGATTGACCGCCGAACACCTGACTCACCGCATACTGGGTGCGCTGTAAATCATGGCATTCTGGCACACTGAAAAAAAATCGCCTGACCACTTAGCGCTGGTGGATGCTGGTGGACTCACCCTGACGTGGGGTGAGCTTACCGACCGAATTCAGAAGCTGGGACAGTCGATCCCCCCTCGCGCCCTGGTCTTTATTTTTTGCAAAAACCAGTGTGAGTCTGTGATTGGCTACCTGGCATGCCTTAAGCAAAATGCGGTTGCGCTGATGCTGGACAGCGATCTTGACGAAACGCTGGTTAAGTCACTGATTGATACCTATCACCCGGGCTATTTATGGCGAGAGGATAACGGTACTTTCCGCCTGCATGAAACCCATTTGCCTCCCTTCCAACTGCACGACGATCTCGCGCTGCTGATGACCACCTCCGGATCGACCGGAAGCCCCAAACTGGTGCGCTTAAGTCAGCGCAATCTGGAGAGTAACGCGACGAGCATTGCGAACTACCTTTCCATTGACGCCAGCGAGCGGGGACTGGTCAGCCTGCCACTTAATTACGTGTATGGTTTATCGATCGTCAATAGTCACCTGAGCGCAGGCGCCACGTTACTACTGACAGGCGCCAGTGTGATGCAACGCGAGTTCTGGCAATTCGTCCGTAATGAAAGAGCTAACTCCATGGCCGGGGTCCCCTACACCTGGGAAATGCTCAAAAAATTACGTTTTATGCGTATGGATCTTCCTGATATGCGCACACTGACCCAGGCAGGAGGAAAACTGGCCCCTGCGCTGGTGAAAGAGTTTACCGATTTTGCTGAACAGCATGGAAAGCGGTTTATTGTGATGTACGGTGCTGCGGAAGCGACATCACGTATGGCCTGGCTTGCGCCAGAATTCGCTCAGAGCAAAAACGGTAGCATTGGTAACCCCATACCTGGCGGCACATTTTTGTTGCTCGATGCATACGGTCAGACAATCACCACACCTGATACAGAGGGTGAGTTGGTGTATCAGGGTGAAAATGTCGCGCTGGGCTACGCAGAAAGGGGGGAGGATCTTGCGTCAGGCGATACGTTCAACGGGACGTTGTACACCGGGGATATCGCGCGCGTGGATTGCGATGGCTTCTACACTATTGTCGGACGTAAAAAGCGCTTTTTGAAAATTTTTGGCAACCGTGTCGGACTGGACGAAATGGAAGGTTTGCTAAAATCAGGATTTCCCGATCTCATCTGCGCCTGCGACGGACGGGATGATCTACTCTGTATTTTCATTACCGATCCGGCTTTTGAAAGCGTCGTTAAGCAGTACGCGGCAGATAAAAGTCAGCTCAATCATTCCGCATTTTGCGTTATCACACTTGATGAAATCCCCAAAAACGCTGCTGGCAAGACCCTATACCACAGGCTGAAAGATTATGTCCCTTTCGTTTGAATCCATTCTGGTGCAGGCACCCTACTCGCTCGCCCGTGACGATAAGCACGCTATGCAACTGACCCGGCTGCGTGAACTCACAGAGCACCATTATGCCTCCTGCGAGCCCTATCGCCGTATGCTGGATGCTCAGTCATTTGTGCCTGCTACGCTCGATAATGTCGCTTCATTGCCGTTTTTGCCGGTTTCGCTTTTCAAGACATTGAAGCTGCAGAGTGTGCCGGACAGCGATATTGTGAAAACCATGACGTCCTCCGGTACGACCGGACAACAGGTTTCGCGCATTTATCTGGATAAAGCCACGGCGACACATCAGCAAAAAACGCTGGTGAAAATCGTCAGCCAGTTTACCGGTCACGGGCGTTTGCCGTTGTTAATTATCGATTCGCCGGACGTGCTAAAAGACCGACAACAATTTTCCGCCCGCGGTGCAGGAATTTTAGGATTCTCGCTTTTTGGCAGTGATCGGGCATGGGCCCTCGACGAGAACATGGCTCTCAACTTGCCGGTTATTGATGCATTTTTACAAAAGCATCAGGGAAAGCGGATCCTGCTATTCGGTTTCACTTTTATGGTCTGGCAGTATTTCTATCAGGCATTAAAAGCAAGCGGCCACCCTGTCGATCTTAGCAACGCTCTGTTAATCCACGGCGGCGGCTGGAAAAATCTGCAGGATAAAGCGGTTACCCCTGCGGTGTTTGCCAAAAAACTTCATGATATTTGTGCCCTGCCCGCAGTGCATGATTATTACGGCATGGTTGAACAAACCGGCTGTATTTATATGCAGTGTGAGCATGGACATCTGCACACGTCGATTTTCTCGGAAGTGATTGTCCGCGATCCGCGCGATTTCTCGATCGTCCCTCATGGCCAGCCGGGCATCATCCAGGTGTTATCCCTGCTGCCAGAATCCTATCCAGGACATTCACTTCTTACCGAAGATGAAGGTGTCATTCTGGGTGAGGATGATTGCCTTTGCGGGCGCAAAGGCAAATATTTCCGTGTGTCAGGAAGGCTGAAGAAAGCCGAATTAAGAGGGTGTAGCGATACCTATGCAGCACAGTTTTAACGGCCTCCGTTTTGTCCTTGGCGATGAAACCCTTTTACGCGGCATGCCTGCACTCAAGGCTCTGCCCCCTTTTGCCCCTGAAGTTATCGCTTTTCTTGACGCCTTCTCGCGCATGACGCTTGCCGACAGCGAAGCAAAAACCTGGCCCGATGTCATCACTCTGGGATTCTGGTGTCGTGGCGCGTCAATGGCCCGTATGCAGACTGAAAGAGCGCCTGCCGCGCATTGTTACGGACGCGGCGTAGTTTTTCATATCGCCCCGGGCAACGTGGCGGTCAATTTTGCTTATTCGCTCATCGTTGGTCTCATCACCGGTAATGCCAATATCGTTCGTTTACCCGGGCGAGATTACCCTCAGACGGCCATTATAGTGCGTCTGATAGAGAGCGTGCTGGAGCGTCACCCAGCATTACGTCCGCGGATAAACCTGGTACGTTATGGGCGCGAACAGCACATTAATGTTGCACTCTCCGCATTATGTGATACTCGCATCATCTGGGGTGGCGACGAGACCATCGCGCAATTGCGCCTGTCTCCGCTACCGCCGCGCGGCCTGGATATTGCTTTTGCCGATCGCTACTCCATCGCCATGATCAACGCCGACTATTATCTGGCCCATCCCGATAAAGCGCAGGTCGCACGCGCCTTTTACAATGATACTTTACTCAACGATCAGAATGCGTGTTCGTCGCCATCACTGCTTGTGTGGATGGGACACGACGTCCAACGTGGACGCGAAATTTTCTGGCAGAATTTTGAAACGCTCGCCGCAGAACGCTACACGCTCGAACCCGCCTCCGCAGTGAATAAACTGACTCAGCTGTGTTTATTGAGCGCCCGGTTTGAAGGGGTAAAAAAAGTCTCCGGGACACAAAATAGCGTGCTGCGTGTTGAATTGCCCGCACTGGAAGAAGATACGCTTAACTGGCGTGGCAACTGCGGGTTCTTTATGGAATATGTGGCGGACTCCCTTGACGAAATAACCCCCGTTTGTGGCTCACGCTGTCAGACACTGGCAACCTTCGGTATCCCTCCCGATGCGCTTGATGTCTGGCTTGCCAGCGCATTCAGAGGTATTGACCGTGTCGTCCCGTTTGGCCGGACGCTTGATTTTTCCCTGCAATGGGACGGCTATGATTTGGTCTCCATGTTGACGCGCGTGATGACTCGTGCCAGCAATTCATCCTTATAATCCCTTTAGCTGAACGCCGGAGATAATGTTGACAGCCTTACTGGATTTAATTAGCGAAACCCGTAATTCCTTCATTGATACCCTGGAACGGATGCAGGCTAACGGTCAACCCATAGTGCTTTGCGGTGCAGGGTACGTGGCTCAACTAACCTGGGATTTTATGCAGCAGCATAAAATGACTGTCGATTATGTGGCGATAAGTGATGAATGGCTTAAACCAGACAGCGAATTCAACGGCCAGCGCGTTGTTGGCTTTGACTCGCTAAAGGCAACTGGCTTGCAGTATAACTACATCATCGCCATGCAGTACATTGATGAGACGTTACGCGCCCGCCTTGCACAAAATGCCTGCGAGATCCTCTTTTACGATCCCACATTTGTTGGCATTAATGCTGGCGAGCACTTCACGACGCAGTGGTGTGAAGATCACCAGGACACGTTGAATAACTTTTACAATAATCTCAATGACGACTTATCAAAAGCCACGTTGATTGCTTACCTGAATCAGCGTATTAGCGCACGGGAAATCTATTATCATGAAGTCTTTCATCCAGAACATTACTTTCCGAAAGAGCTGATTCGTCTCGAAGCAGAGGAAGTCTTTGTTGACGGTGGCGCATATAATGGCGATAGCATAGCGGCATTTCTTGAGGCTCTTCAGCAGCAAAATGCAGGCCCACCGGCCAAAATTTTCGCCTTTGAACCAGATAAAGTGACCTTCAAATTACTGGAGCAAAATACGGAGAATTTATCCCAGTGCGTGTGTATTAACGCAGGAATTTGGCACAAAGCGACTACACTGCGTTTCAACGCCAGTCATGCCCTTTCTTCAGCGCTCACAAATGCGCCGGACGGTGATGAAATCGCGCTGGATAGCATTGATAATGTGGTTGCCGGTGAGAAAGTCACCTTTATTAAAATGGATATTGAAGGTGCAGAGCTGGAGGCACTAAAAGGCGCACAGGCGACAATTAAAACTTATCATCCGATACTGGCGATCAGTATTTACCATAAGCCTGTTGATCTCATCACCATTCCGCAATTTATTCATCAATTACACGCTGGCTATCGTTTCTATGTCCGCGCCCACCATCCAAGACTGGCATGTGAGCTGGTGTTGTATGCTATTCCTTCCCATCGAGCGTTGACCCACTAATAAATAAAGGCTTTGTTTTACAAAGCCTTTATAAATTTACGCAACGTGACGACTGAGAGTCGGCGTTTGCGCATAGCGCCGCACAATATCAATCACCCGGCGTTGATCCTCGATCTTAAGATCAGGATAGATTGGCAGGCAAAGAATCTGTTCAGCAAGCTGATTGGCAACAGGTAAATTGTCAGTTGCCGCAGAAGGCAGATGACGGTACATCGCGAATGAGCTGATGAGTGGGTAAAAATAACGCCGCGAATAGACATTTTCGGCTTTTAACGCCTCGTAGAGCGCATCCCGACTCAGCGGATAATGGCTGTCAATCAGCACCGGATAATAGGAGTGATTCCACTCAAAGCGGTCTTCTGGATCAAAGAAAGTCACACCAGGAATATCTTTTAACGCCTCGCTGTAGCGCTGTGAAATACCTGCTCTTGCAGTTAACGCATCGTCAATATATTGCAACTGAAGCAGGCCAAATGCCGCTTCAACTTCATTCATTTTGGCATTTATCCCTGGCGCGACAACGCGTGTTTCTCCGGCAAAGCCAAAGTTTTTCAGGTAGTCAATTCGCTGTTTCGTTCGGGCATCGTGACAAACAATTGCGCCCCCCTCAAAGGTGTTGAAAACCTTTGTCGCATGGAAGCTTAAAACCGACAAATCGCCGCTGTTCAGTATGCTGGTGCCGTTCTGGCTTACGCCAAAAGCATGCGCCGCATCATAAATTACCTTTAATCCATAAATATCAGCTATTTGTTGGATCTTCTTAACGTCGCAAGGAATGCCATAGCAGTGAACTGGCATGATTGCCGTTGTCTGCGGAGTGATTAACTCCTCAATGCGCTCAGGATCGATATTAAATGTGTGCGGATCGATGTCAGCAAAAACTGGCGTTAAACCATTCCACAAAAGGGTATGCGATGTCGCCACAAAGGAATACGGCGTGGTAATGACTTCACCCGTAACGCGCAGCGCCTGTAAGGCGGTTAACAGTGCCAACGTACCATTTGCAAACAAGCAAACGTGCTTGACGCCCAGATAGTGGGCCAACGCTTCTTCCAGTTGCTGATGGAATTCACCGCCGTTGGTCAGGATCCGGTTTTGCCAGATCTTCTCAAGGTAGGGCATGAACTCCTCAAGAGGAGGCAGTAAGGGACTGGTGACAAAGATATTATCGCCCATGGGCAAACCTGCGGATGATAAGGAGTTGTCTTATCATATCGAGAACAGTCGCCGGTTGATCGGCAAAATAGCCAACGTTTTAGCGCCTATTTGAACAGACCAGCCCTGCTGCTTTCAAAAAAAATGCCTGCCATCGAAGAAATAAGGGATGAAAAGGGCATCTGTTTTGCGCCTGATCTCCTCAAAGATATGCGACATTGACTCAGTCTCAGGACACATCTCTTTCGCATTAATCTCCCGCACTGGCTGGCAGCAAACACATTTTACGTGGAGCATCATGACGACGAACTCATGCATCATTTGTAACACCGAAATGAAGTTCTATTTCGAAAAAGCTAAATATCTTGCTCCTTCAGCAGAAAAATTCACCCAAAGTCTGCTGCCGGTCCACTATTACCAATGCCCGAACTGCGGATTTTTTAGTTCGAAAACCCACCAGGATCTCACGCTCCAGGAATGGGAAAAATTTAATACTGATTTTCATCACTACAATGAAAATGGCGGACGAGAAACGCTTGGTTTCAATCAACCACCCTATGCTGAACAGGCCCTGATGATTGAGTTGCTGTCACGCAACAACATTATTGACGACAGCCGAATCCTCGATTACGCCGCTGGCTATGGAACGCTTAGCCATTTAATTCAAAAGTATTTCAAGCGTAATACCTATTGTTATGACAAATATGTACGAAATCCGCAGTTTAACTACATTGACGATCCCGAAGATAAAAACTGGTCTCTGGTCATAAATTCTGCAATGTTTGAACATGTGTTAACGCGAAACGATCTGGATAACGTCAATCGCCTGGTGTCTGCCAGCGGCAGCTTGTTTATTCATACCGTCGTCGTCGAAAAAGTGCCTGAAGATCCCAACTGGTTTTACATTGATGTGCCGGTACATACCTGCGTTCATACGAATAAAAGTATGAGTATTTTGATGGAGCAATGGGGATATCGCTCGTCGGTATATAGCCCTAAGAGCAAATCCTGGGTTCTGCTGCGACAGCCTTATAAAGAGGTAAAACCTCTGGTTGAAAGCATAAATCAGGAATTGCAAACTACCTGGCTTTTCGGTACAGAAGGTTTTCTGGACTACTGGAAATAGCTGCCCGGATTTATTTTGGCAGGCAGCGTTAATTTACTGCCTGCTTTTGTAGCCAATTATTGAATGACACATCATTACGCTGTGCGTGACAGACTCATGTCAAATCCGTGATAAGAAGTTCGCATGGATTCTCTCCACCACAATACATTTCCCATGCTTTATGAAGCGCTTTTTCGAAGTTAGCGGCAACGTTATAACCCTGTTCATTTTCAACGGGAATTTGAGCACGCATTCCCCGACGAATTTCCGCGAGTTCAGGAATTTTATCACGCCAGCTCACCGCCTTATTAATGTAATCTTGTTCATCAATGGCAATAAACTGCTCAAGCTTATAGGCTCCCATTATATCCACGCCCTGCAGACAGGGTATTGTGGGACCACTCAACGTAATCGTCGGGACTCCCATCCAGGCACCATGATGCGTCGTTGTGCCACCGGTATAGGGGAAAGTATCCAGCAATATATCAATTTCGTGGTGATAAGCGAGATACTCTTCAATCTCAACAAGCCCTCTGAATATTAATCTGTCTTCTGTTATCCCAAGGTCCTGAAGGCGTTTTGTCATTGCTGCAATCATTTCTCCATCAGTCATAAAGCCCATCAGCAATTTAGACTGTGGATACTCCAGCATAATTTTCGCCCAGACCCCAAGCACATGGTCATTAAGCTTTTTCGCCCTGTTGAAACTCCCAAAAGTAATATATTTATTGCGCAGCGCAGGGAGTTCATTGATATCAGGGCATTGTGGATGCGGCTCGAAACACTTACGCGTTTCAACAAACATGATCTTTTCAGTTAACTGTTCTCTAAGAACCCGTGACTGAGTCAACGTTGTCGGCAATAAAATATAATCCATTTCCTTAAGACCGGTGGTTCCCGGATAACCAATCCAGGTTATCTGGATAGGTGCCGGACGCAGAGCAAAAGCTGGCAGACGGTTGTGAGCCGTATGACCGGATAAATCGAACAATATATCAATGCGATCTTCGACGATTATTTTTGCCAGCTCAAGATCGCTGAGACCATCAACCTGGCGCCACAGGGTCGACGTCTTACGAAAATGTTGATAGACAGCGTCATCATCCAGGAAAAGCGTACTATAGGCCACCAGGTCAAATTTTTCACGGTCCAGTGCGTTCCAGCTTGGAAGCAAGAAATTAGCCACAGGATGTTTACGTAAGTCACCCGAGACAAAACCGACCCGAAGCTTACGGTGTGGATCTTTGTTATTATTCGGAACCAGATTGAACTCACAGCCTTTAGCCCACTCTTCCGCCCGACGGCCGTATTCAAGATGTTTTAAACGCAATTCTTCTGCTTCAACGCTGGCGTCGTGACTCATCACAAATAATAAGTTACTGAAGTAACCGAAATTGTAATTGCTCATCTCAACGGCTTTTTCCATAAAATAGCGTGCTTCCGCCATTTTATGATTATCACTGAGCACTATCCCGGTTAAACCAAGTGAACTGGCGCCTGGATGCTGAAATCTCATGATTTCACGACAGCATTTTTCGGCTAACGTCATATCACCATACGCATGATGAAGAGAGGCCAGACTCAGCCAGTAGTCAATATTTTTATTGTTCAGCCGAAGTAATGTGCGGATGATATTTCGCGCAGCATAAAACTCACGCTTTCGCTGAAGTACGGTAGCGAGATCGTAGTAGATATCAAGGCTGGAAAAATAATAACCCATTAATTTACAGAGTGAACTTAGTGCATCATCCCAGGCAGATGTTAATACGCAGGCTCGTGAGTAACAACGAAGCACATGGATATTTTCAGGGTTGTCCTCCATTAAGCCACGGGCATATTCTCTCGCTTCCTGAGAATGCCCTTTGCTAATGAGACTGTTGACGTGCTCGTAAATCGCGTCAACATTCTGATCGGCTAACTCAGGCTCCAGCGTTTCATCAGCTAACATTCCCCCCTGCTGCTGGTGAACACTGAGTAATAACAACAGGGTGAGCTGAGATATTAAGACATCAGTCATTCCGACTCGTAGAAAAGACTGGAGCTGCTTTTTCCAGGCTGAAGGGGAACCAATCAACAACCCTTTCATTTTCAGCGCGGTATAATGTTCCCATGAGGACCGATCCGCGGTATTCATCTCAAACTGAATATAATTCCATTCGGCGGGAGTCATGGAAACCGGCTCCCCCCACAGGTTCATCATGGCAATATTTTCTGTCGGACGTTCGGAAGGGATTAGGCCTACCGCTGCCAGCACATCATTCTGGGCAGTGTTATATGCACCAGGAGCGGCACTCCAGAACAACCCTTCAGTCCCCGTCATATAAAGTGTCTTCAGGGAGTCCAGGACTGTTTCCTGAATATCATCTTTGTTTTCAGGTGCCTGGCAGTTAAATACCAGCTGTTCAACACTCAAAGACATTGGCCAGGCGTTGCCCAGCAGTTCCATAATGCGAATAATTATTCCATTGTCTGTACGGATAATCTTACCGTGACTGTTTTTGAATGCATTAGACGTCTTCGCCGAATCAATTTCGAGGGGGGTAAAGCTTCCGGCCCAGTGCAGGTTTTTCAGTTGGGTAAGATCCGGCTCGACAGTGGGAGTCACGGTATTCCGGTGACACAGCAAGGTAAAACGCTCTCGTCGCTGAACGGCGTAATCAAGATACTGCTGCGCCATCGTGCGACTGGCTCCGGCACTCACGGCATTGAGCATTTGCTCAATTGTCGGATGATAGTAACTGCCCAGTTCGTATTGCGGCAGCAAATCCCCGAGAAACGCCAGACCACTGTTTTCAGCCTGCGTACAGAAGGCTGCAAGCGTACTGGCTCCGTCACTCGGGATGAGATAGGCCAGCGTCAGGGTTGCGTCATCCATGGACTCGGCGATAAGCACTTCGTTTTTTAACGCCCCCTCCTCCAGCGTAACCAGCAAGAAACTCAGCATCGCACGAGCGCTTGCCAGAAGATCGGTCCCTTCTTCTGCACGCTGAAGATGAAACTGTAATGCTTCACCTAACGTACTGACGAGCGAGGATCCAGGCAGAACCGACCAGCGTATAGCGATCGCTCCGTTGGCTGATAAATGCCCCTGACACCATTTAAGCAGCGCTTCACGCTCACTTTTTCCCAGAAAAGCGAATGTTTGATGAATAATAATGTAATCAAATTCGCCCGGATCGGCCGCGAGCAAATCACCCAACCCGGCGGCAAAAAGCTCAACGTTACGGCATTCCAGCGCTGCGGCATGCTGCTGTCCCTGTAAAATCCCCTGCTCATCAACGTCAATACCGATGGCAATGCTCTGCGGGTTGGCGCGGGCCTGCAAAATGAGACGCGTCGCCGAACCGCATCCAAGCTCAAGAATGCGCGCAGTTGCTGGAAGTGGCGTCGTAAGGCCATTGAGCGCCGCGGCAGCATGGAGAGTCTCGGGGCTAATCCGATAGCAGGGATAGAGGGTCGTCACGTTTTGTTCCTGATCCTTATTATTCATTCGCAGCGCTAACGTTTTAGCGTGGGTACTGTTCTAAAAGCGACGCTTTACAGGTCTGGTAAGAACTATCGGCGTTCCCACCCACCCAGCAGAAAGCTTCAGTTCCATCATGGCTATCAAGAATTGAGGTGCGTTCTTTGCGTAAAATCGCCATTTGATCTGTCCCGGAAAGCCTGTCCAGACAGGCAAATAGTGCCACTTGTTCCAGACCCGGTACGTGATTGCCGCTACTCAGGTTCACGTCAATGAAACGGGCAACCTTATCGAAATAGCGTTGGGTGACTTCATCGGGTTGTGCATAGATAAAGCCCGCGAAAACCTCTTCCCAGAACGGAGACGTCTCACTTTGTAATAGCAGCAGCGGCGTATCTAAAGGCTTCCAGCGATGGCGAATAAGCATGTTGGTATTCATTGCGATAATCGGCGTGGCAAACGTCTGCAATGCATGGCGCAGTAAAATCATGCGACGGGACGCGTAGATAACGGCCAATGCATCACGGCTATTGATGTGTTCGTGACTGGCCGAAATGTGCAGTTCCGGGAGTTGTTCTCTCAGCGCCAGCAGGTTCTGTTTAACATCATCACCACAATTATAGAGATGCAGGTGGACATCCAGTTCGTCGTGGTTGGTGGCATGGATGGAGTACACGAGGGGGACGGCGTGCGTGTAATAGTCACGCTCATCACAGCTCAACAGCACCGTCGTTTTAGCGTTTGACGTTTTTTCAATCCAGACGTCATAGCCTGGATCGGCTATCTCAGACTCGCTGTCGTCAAGGGATCTGAAGTCGATATATGAATCAGGTAAACCACCCAGCTTGAAGATTCCGCAAGTGATCATCAACAGCGCCATAGGGTCTTCGCCAATCAGGGAAGCCTCTGCTGTCAGAGCCTGGATCACCACCATCGCCTGATTGTAGTCATCCTCCATTAAGCAGACGAGCAGAAGAATTTTAAGCACAGGCGCTGACTGACTGACCGTCGACAGATGATTGTTAATTAAGAACAGAGCTGAACTGATCTCATTAACACGGAAAAGTATCTGAATGGCGGCGACGAGATAATTGACGTTACTGTCTACTTGCAGTGCTGACACCACATATTCAGTGATCTGAGCAGTTAAGTCTGCCGGGAACGCTGGATTTTCGTCAGAATGGCCGTCATCAAAGACATGATTAGCGAGAACAATAGCACGCAGAAGATTCTTTAACGCGTCTTCTTTTTCTGCATCAAGACCCGTTTTCGCATCGCGGATCATGGGGTCAAGGAGGGCAAGATTAGCGCTTTTAAAACTAAATATTTCCGCCACTATATGCGCGGGCATAACATCCGCTTCCGGTAGATCAATCAATCGTGTAAATAGATTGCGGTAAAACTGACGCATAGCCCGGGTGCGTGCAAATTCGCTCATCTTAATAACTCATCGGTGAAATGTCGTCAAACGACCGGAATAGAGATTTTAAGAGAGTATCACTGCGCTACGGGGTCGATGACGGGAAAACATCGCTGATTAAGGTCTTATTTTACAGATTGCGTAAGGGATAAATGGCAAGAAAGCAGATAAAAAAAGGCTGCTGTTTCCAGCAACCTTTTCTGAATGGTCTGCGAAATTAACGCAGCAGGGACAGCATCGCCTGAGGAACCTGGTTTGCCTGAGACAGTACAGAAGTACCAGCCTGCTGCAGAATCTGCGCGCGAGACATGTTGGAAACTTCGGTCGCGTAGTCAGCGTCCTGGATACGGGACTGAGCAGCAGACAGGTTAGTGATAGAGTTGTTCAGGTTGTTAATGGTAGATTCGAAACGGTTCTGAATCGCACCCATGTTAGAACGAGCGGTATCAATTTTGCTGATTGCGTTATCAGCAGCGGTGATGAATGCTTTAGCAGAGCTGTTGTCGGTGATAGTACCGGTCAGACCCGTGTCGAGGCTGGTTGCTTTAGCGTTGATCAGAGCGCCAGTGGTGATAGAGATGGTATCAGTTGCGCCGGTACCAGCACCCACCTGGATGTTCAGGGATGCAGTCTGGCTACCATCAAGCAGTTTTTTACCGTTGAAGTTAGCTGCGCCAGCGATACGGTCGATTTCACCCAGACGCTGAGTGATTTCAGTGCTGACAGAAGTGTAGTCAGTAGTACCGTTAGTATCGTTAGCAGCCTGAACAGCCAGCTCACGGATACGCTGTAAGTTGGAGTTGATTTCGTTCAGGTTACCTTCAGCAGTCTGAACCAGAGAGATACCGTCGTTTGCGTTACGAGCTGCCTGAGTCATCCCTTTGATCTGGGAGTTCATGCGGTTAGCAATCGCCTGGCCAGCAGCGTCATCTTTAGAGCTGTTGATACGCAGACCGGAAGACAGACGCTCGATAGCGGTACCCAAGGAAGACTGGGATTTGTTCAGGTTGTTCTGAGTGGTCAGGGACAACAGGTTAGTATTGATAACTGCCATAATTTTAATTCCTTCAAAAATGGTTTTTAGGGTCGGTGCCTAACACTTACGGCGTCTCTCACCGTCAACAAGGTTATCGACGCTCTGCATACAGACTTTAGAAAATATCGAAGAATTTTTTTAATTGTATGTTTTTAAAGGAATTGTTTTTCCATTTACTCTTCAGTTTCTCTTTTTCGCCCATCCATTCGTGCCGGTTTTCGCAAACACACAGAACGCTTTAATTAAATTCACCCCGTCATTTGAAATATCACCTGGGGGGCGAAGCTTATATAAGCATCCATTTAAAGTGGTAATTCGCCGATTTATTTTTTTTGGCTTGCCATAAACTTTTCCTCATTAGAGCCGATATAGGTCTGAAACAACCATTGACAAGGAATAATGTATGGCGACTATCAGTAACCTCGGGGTTGGAATGCCTGGGCTGTCAGACCTGTACGATAAGTTACAGGCTGCAGAAGAGACAAAACTTACGGCCATCGCCACGCAGAAAACCAAATACGACGCGCAGATCACCGGTTACGGCAAATTACAGAGCTCCCTGACCAACCTGCAAACCGCTGCCGCTAAGCTGGCCAATATTGATACCTGGAACTCGACGTCAGTTTCCAGCACCAATACCGCGTTTTCTGCGACCACCACATCCAATGCCAATGTTGGCGAGTTTACGATTAACGTCAGTAAAATTGCCAAAGGCCAGGTTCTGACGACCGCAGCAGGCACCATCGACAGCAACACAAAACAGTTGGGTGGCACGACGTCGGGTAATAGCCGCACAATTACCATTACCCAGGCCGGTGCAGGCAGTAAACCGCTGACGGTCACACTGGCTGACGGTGATACCTCTCTGAATGGAATTGCAAAGGCGATTAACGCCGCCAATGGTGGCGTTTCCGCAAGCGTGGTTAAGGCAGATAACGGTGATTACCGTCTGATGCTGTCGTCAAAAACCACCGGCACCGATTCGGATATGACCGTATCGGTAACGGGCGATGATACGCTGAACGATATCATCGGCAGCGCTGCGCTCAACGAACAGGTTAAATCGCAGAACGCCGTCATTAACGTCAACGGTATCGACATTATTCGCCAGAGCAATGTCGTGACTGATGCGATGCCAGGTGTAACGTTGACGCTGAAAGCACCGAGCACCGCTGAGGAAACGCTTTCCGTTACACGTTCAACTGACGATAACAAAAAAGCCATTACCGATTGGGTAACCGCCTACAACTCGCTGCAGTCAACGATTGCCGCGCTGACCAAATACGAGCCCCCTGCTACAGGTGCAACAGCCCAGTCTTCCAGCAACGGCGTACTGATGGGCGACAGCACTATCAGAGGAGTACAGTCAGATCTGCGTGCTTTATTGACCAATGTCCAGAGTGGTTCCTATGCCATTATGGCTCAGTTGGGCATCACTCAGGATCCTGTTAAAGGTGCGGATGGCGCCGTAGGTAATCTGAAAATTGATGACAAGAAGCTGACCCAGATATTGTCAGATGACCCGGCTGGCGTGCAGGCTTACTTCGTTGGTGACGGTAAAACCACCGGTTTCGCCACTCAATTGAATAACAAACTGACCGATATGCTGAGCACGTCTGTCGGTAAAGAAGGGGTTATTCAAAATGCGAAGGACGGGATCAACGCCACGCTGAAATCCATCGGCAAGCGTTATGAAGCGATGGAACTCACCATTGAAGCAACGATGGCGCGTTATAAAAAGCAATTTAATGATTTAGATGCTCTGGTCACCAAATTCAACGGGACTGCCACCTATCTGAATCAACAATTCAGTACCAGCAGCAAATAAGAAAGGAACCACTATGTATAGCAAATCTGGTGTACAGGCCTATCAGAAGGTAGGTGTCGAATCTGCCGTCTTAAGTGCCAGCCCGCACCAGTTGGTTGTCATGCTATTCGACGGTGTCCATAGCGCGCTTGTTCGGGCGCGCCTTTTCCTTGAACAGGGCGATATCCCTTCAAAAGGAGAAGCGCTGTCAAAAGCCATTAACATTATCGACAATGGACTTAAAGCCGGGCTGAATATGGAGGTCGGGGACACACTCCCCCATAATCTGTCAGCACTTTATGACTATATGGTACGCCGTTTGTTGCACGCTAACCTGCGTAACGACGTCGAGGCGATCATTGAAGTTGAAGCCCTGCTGCTCAATATTTCCGACGCCTGGAAGCAAATCGGCCCGGGTTATTCTCCTACGCAGGATCAATTTTGATGAACGATTCCAGCTTATCCCTAAAAAAGTGGCATGCACTTTATGCGCTCAGCAATACCATGCTGGGCCTTGCTCAATCCGGGAAATGGGATGAGCTCATCGAACAGGAAGTTGCCTACGTTACGCTGGTAGAAAAAATCAGCGTTACCCCCTTTCCGCCTGGTAGTAAGCATATCCAGGATCAGGCCATGGTCATACTCAACAACATCCTGCAGAATGAAGTGACGCTTAAACAATTGCTGCAGGAGCGAATGGACGAGCTGCACGGTCTTATTGCCCAGACCGGCAAGCAGAAAAATGTCAACATGACCTACGGAAGGCTTTCCGGTAACGTTTTGTTTCCCGGCGAGATCAATCAGTAATCCACATTAGTGGTTTATCATCCATACTCCAGAGATTCGCCGACATCGGCTTCTGGAGCACGGAAGATGAAAAACCCCACGCTATTGCAATGTTTTCACTGGTATTACCCCACCGGCGGCGAGCTGTGGCGAGAAGTGACCGCGCTGGCCCCCAATCTTAACGAAATCGGCATCAATATGATCTGGCTACCGCCCGCGTATAAAGGCGCATCGGGCGGATATTCGGTGGGTTACGACTCTTACGATCTGTTCGATTTGGGCGAGTTTGATCAGAAAGGCTCCGTCGCCACTAAATACGGCGATAAGGCGCAGCTGCTTGAGGCGATTAACGCGTTAAAAAGCAATGACATCGCGGTATTGCTGGACGTAGTGGTTAACCACAAAATGGGCGCGGATGAGAAAGAGCCCATCCGCGTTCAGCGGGTGAATGAGCATGACCGCACGCAGATTGACGATGAAATCATTGAGTGTGAGGCCTGGACCCGCTACACCTTCCCTGCCCGCGCCGGGAAATACTCCGAGTTCATCTGGGACTTCAAATGCTTTAGCGGCATCGATCACATTGAAAACCCGAACGAGGACAGCATTTTCAAAATCGTCAACGATTATACCGGCGAAGGCTGGAACGATCAGGTGGACGATGAGATGGGGAACTTCGACTACCTGATGGGCGAAAACATTGATTTTCGCAATCACGCCGTCACTGAAGAGATCAAATACTGGGCGCGCTGGGTGATGGAGCAGACGCAGTGCGACGGTTTCCGTCTGGATGCGGTAAAGCACATCCCGGCGTGGTTCTATAAAGAGTGGATTGAGCACGTGCAGGAAGTGGCGCCAAAAACGCTGTTTATCGTCGCCGAATACTGGTCCCACGAAGTCGATAAACTGCAGCAATATATTGAACAGGTGGAAGGCAAAACCATGCTGTTCGATGCCCCACTGCAGATGAAATTCCACGAAGCGTCCCGGCAGGGTCGTGATTACGATATGAGCCAGATTTTCACCGGTACGCTGGTTGAGGCGGATCCCTTCCACGCCGTCACGCTGGTCGCTAACCACGACACCCAGCCTTTGCAGGCTCTGGAAGCGCCGGTGGAATCCTGGTTCAAGCCCCTCGCCTATGCGCTGATCTTACTGCGCGAAAACGGCGTCCCGAGCGTGTTTTATCCGGATCTGTTCGGGGCGAGTTACGATGATACCGGCGGCGACGGCGAGACTTATCATATTGATATGCCAGTCATCGAACAGCTTCACGAGCTGATCCTCGCCCGCCAGCGTTTCGCTCATGGCGTGCAGACGCTCTATTTCGATCACCCCAACTGCATCGCATTTAGCCGCAGCGGTACCGATGAAGCGCCGGGCTGCGTGGTGGTGCTCTCAAACGGCGATGACGGCGAAAAAGTGCTCTGCCTGGGTGAGAATTACGGCAACAAATGCTGGCGTGATTTTCTTGGAAACCGGGAAGAGATGATCACCACGGCAGCAGACGGTGAAGGCACCTTTACCTGTAACGGCGGTAGCGTAAGCATCTGGGTCATGGAGGATGTGTTGTAACGCGTGGCGACTTGCCGGGTGGCACAGCGCTTACCCGGCAAACTCTTTTAAGGCAACTGACTCTCAAGCGGATTTTTGGTCAGGTAATCCGCGCATTCCACCGTAGGACGGTCGACGCGCTGTAACTCCATTCCATCATACTCCAGCGTATTGCCTTCACGGTCGAGCGGATAGATCTCCAGTTTGCTGGTCACGTTGTAAAAATCATCCGAACGCAGCATGATTTTACCCGGCACCGCAATCACCCGCTGCCACTGACGACAATCCAGCGTATCGCCCTCTTGCGTCACCACCAGGGTGGCAATGGCTTCCGGGCTGACCATTTTGCTTTGCGGCCCTTTCGACTGCCAGTAGCCCGCAAGGCTGGCAGGGACAGGATGCTTAATCACTTCCTGATAATTATCGACCTGCACACAACCGGTTAACGCCAGCATTGCGCCAACCATCACTATTTTTTTCATCATCTTTCCTGCCTGCGAAGAAAAAAATATTGTGGCATTAAAGCGTTAAAGCCGCCAGCGTAAGATGCTGAATGGATTGCAGGCGTTAAACCTGCATACCCATCACTTCCTGATACGCCGCCACCAGCTTATTACGTACCTGAATACCCATCTGCAGTGAGACAGACGATTTTTGCAAATCGGTCATGACATCATTGAGCGCCACGCCTGGCTCACCCAGGGAAAACTTCTCCGCCTGCGTGCGCGCTGCGTTTTGCGTGTCACTGATGCGATCGAGAGCGGCGTGCAATTGCCCGGCAAAACTGATCTCTGGCTGCGCGTCTGCCACGCTTTGATTACGCGCCGTCATCGCCGTTGCCTGCAACTGACTGATCACCCCTTCAATGCCCTGTATAGCCATGACTTTCCCCTGGATGGTTTTTTACGCGGTCAAGACTAGCACCTTGTCAATAAGATAATGGCGGTAAATAGCGTTAAAAAACCAGGTTATTTGACCCATAGAAAATCCCGAATCATCAAATAATGGCAGGGCCATCAATATGGAACTTTTGTCGTGTTTGCCGACCCGGGAGTCAGTTTTGTTTCACTACACGAATAACGTAATCCACAACGAGCCACGAGGTGCGCTATGAATGCAACAGCATCGGCAGCACCGCAAAATAAATCACTCGAGTGGATGAACCGCCTGCGCGCGAACCCTAAAATTCCGTTGATCGTGGCGGGTGCTGCCGCTATTGCGATTCTGGTCGCGATGGTTCTGTGGGCGAAAAGCCCGGACTACCGCACCCTTTACAGTAATCTTTCCGATCAGGACGGCGGGGCTATCGTCACCCAGCTGACCCAGATGAATATCCCCTATCGTTTTGCTGATAACGGCGGCGCGCTGGAAGTTCCGGCGGATAAAGTCCACGAGCTGCGTTTGCGTCTTGCCCAGCAGGGCCTGCCGAAAGGCGGCTCAGTCGGCTTCGAATTGCTGGATCAGGAAAAGTTCGGTATCAGCCAGTTCAGTGAGCAGATCAACTACCAGCGTGCGCTGGAAGGCGAACTGGCCCGCACCATCGAAACGCTGGGACCGGTCAAAAGCGCCCGCGTGCATCTGGCGATGCCAAAACCGTCTCTGTTCGTGCGCGAGCAAAAATCCCCGACGGCCTCTGTGACCGTTAACCTCGAACCTGGCCGTGCGCTGGACGAGGGGCAAATCAGCGCCATCACCCACCTGGTCTCCAGCGCCGTTGCAGGCCTGCCGCCGGGTAACGTGACGGTCGTCGATCAGGGCGGCCATCTGCTGACGCAGTCCAATACCAGCAGCCGCGACCTGAACGATGCCCAGCTGAAATATGCCACCGACGTGGAAGGACGCGTTCAGCGTCGTATCGAAGCGATCCTCGGCCCTATCGTCGGCAGCAGCAATGTGCATGCGCAAGTGACCGCGCAGATCGATTTTGCCAATAAAGAGCAGACGGAAGAGCAGTACAGCCCGAACGGCGATGCCGCTCAGGCCGTGATGCGTTCACGTCAGCTGAACACCACCGAGCAGATCGGTGGCCAGAATCCCGGCGGGGTTCCGGGCGCGTTATCCAATCAGCCGGCTCCGGCTAACACCGCGCCAATTTCAACGCCGCCTGCCAATCAGCAGAACGGCCAACAAAATAATCAACAGCAGACTACGACGACGGCCAACAATAGCGGTCCGCGTAACAGCAGTCGTAACGAGACCACCAACTACGAAGTCGATCGCACCATTCGCCACACCAAAATGAACGTGGGCGATGTCCAGCGTCTCTCCGTCGCCGTGGTGGTGAACTATAAAACGCTGCCGGACGGGAAGCCGCTGCCGCTGACCGCCGACCAGATGAAACAGATCGAAGACCTGACCCGCGAAGCGATGGGCTACTCCGAAAAACGCGGAGACTCCCTCAACGTGGTCAACTCTCCGTTTACCGCAACCGACGAACTGGGTGGTGAACTGCCGTTCTGGCAACAGCAGGCGTTTATCGATCAGCTGATGTCTGCCGGTCGCTGGCTGCTGGTGCTGATTGTCGCGTGGCTGCTGTGGCGTAAGGGTATTCGTCCGCAGCTTAACCGCCGCGCCGAACAGCTTAAAGCCGCGCAGGAAAGCATGAACACGCGTCAGGAAACGGAAGACGCGGTGGAAGTTCGCCTCAGCAAAGACGAGCAGATCCAGCAACGCCGTGCCAATCAGCGCATGGGGGCTGAAGTCATGAGTCAACGAATTCGCGAAATGTCAGATAACGATCCACGCGTCGTCGCGCTGGTCATTCGCCAGTGGATGGGTAACGAAGATGAGTAACCTTAGCGGAACAGACAAAAGCGTCATCCTGTTGATGACCATTGGTGAAGATCGTGCGGCGGAGGTGTTTAAACACCTCTCCCAGCGCGAAGTGCAGATCCTCAGTGCGGCCATGGCCAACGTTCGCCAGATCTCCAACAAACAGCTGACGGAAGTGTTAGCCGAATTTGAGCAGGAAGCCGAACAGTTTGCGGCGCTCAACGTCAACGCCAACGACTACCTGCGTTCCGTGCTGGTCAAAGCACTGGGCGAAGAGCGTGCTGCCAGCCTGCTGGAAGATATTCTGGAGACCCGCGATACCGCCAGCGGCATCGAAACGCTCAACTTTATGGAGCCGCAGAGCGCTGCCGACCTGATTCGCGACGAACACCCGCAGATTATCGCGACTATCCTGGTTCACCTCAAACGGGGTCAGGCGGCGGATATTCTGGCACTGTTCGACGAGCGTCTGCGTCACGACGTCATGCTGCGTATTGCCACCTTCGGCGGTGTCCAGCCGGCGGCACTGGCAGAGCTGACCGAAGTGCTGAACAGCCTGCTCGACGGCCAGAACCTCAAGCGCAGCAAAATGGGCGGCGTGAGAACGGCCGCAGAAATTATCAACCTGATGAAAACGCAGCAGGAAGAGGCCGTTATTACCGCCGTTCGCGAATTCGACGGCGAGCTGGCACAGAAAATTATCGACGAGATGTTCCTGTTCGAAAACCTGGTCGAAGTGGACGATCGCAGCGTTCAACGCCTGCTCCAGGAAGTGGATTCCGAATCCCTGCTTATCGCCCTCAAAGGCGCCGAGCAGCCGCTGCGCGAGAAGTTCCTGCGCAACATGTCGCAGCGTGCGGCGGATATCCTGCGCGACGACCTCGCCAACCGTGGCCCGGTGCGTCTGTCTCAGGTGGAAAACGAACAGAAAGCCATCCTGCTTATTGTTCGTCGTCTGGCGGAAACCGGCGAGATGGTGATTGGCAGCGGAGACGATGCCTATGTCTAATGAGCTGCCGTGGAAGCGCTGGACGCCTGACGATCTGGCGCCTCCGGTAACGGAGTTTATGCCTGCGCTGGCCCCTTCCCTCACGGAAGAGCCGGACGAAGAGGAGCCGGAACTCAGCGAAGAGCAGCAACGCGCACAAATGCTGGCGCAGCTGCAAATGCAGGCGCACGAGCAGGGCTTTAACGCCGGCATGAACGAGGGACGCCAGCAAGGTCATGAACAGGGTTATCAGCAGGGTCTGGCACAAGGTCTTGAACAGGGCCAGGAACAGGCGCGTCAGCAGCAAGCGCCGATCCATGCCCGCATGCAGCAGCTGGTGAGCGAGTTTCAAAATACGCTCGATGCGCTGGACAGTGTGATCGCCTCGCGCCTGATGCAGATGGCGCTGGAGGCTGCGCGCCAGGTCATCGGCCATACGCCTGTCGTGGACAACTCGGCGCTGATAAAACAGATTCAGGGTTTACTCCAGCAGGAGCCGCTGTTCAGCGGTAAGCCGCAGCTGCGCGTTCATCCGGATGATTTACAGCGCGTGGAAGAGATGCTCGGCGCGACGCTAAGTCTGCACGGCTGGCGTCTGCGCGGCGATCCGTCGTTACATCATGGCGGCTGCAAAGTATCCGCCGATGAGGGCGATCTGGACGCCAGCGTGGCGACGCGCTGGCAGGAACTGTGCCGCCTGGCTGCGCCGGGAGTGGTCTGATGACTGCCCGTCTCACGCGCTGGCTCAACACCCTCGACAACTTTGAAACGAAGATGGCGCAACTGCCATCTGTTCGTCGTTATGGCCGCCTGACCCGCGCAACCGGGCTGGTTCTGGAAGCCACCGGCTTGCAGTTGCCGCTCGGCGCGACCTGCGTCATTGAACGGCAGGACGCCAATGAAACGCGCGAAGTGGAAAGTGAAGTCGTCGGTTTTAACGGCCAGCGACTGTTTTTGATGCCGCTGGAAGAGGTGGAAGGCATTCTGCCCGGCGCGCGCGTGTATGCGAAAAATAATGCCGGCGACGGGCTGCACAGCGGTAAGCAATTGCCGCTCGGTCCGGCGCTGTTAGGCCGTGTCCTTGACGGCGCTGGTAAACCGCTCGATGGCCTGCCCGCCCCGGACACCACTGAAACCGGCGCGCTGATCACCCAGCCGTTTAACCCGCTGCAACGTACCGCCATTGAACACGTGCTGGATACGGGCGTGCGTCCGATCAACGCCCTGCTCACGGTCGGTCGCGGTCAGCGTATGGGCCTGTTCGCCGGTTCCGGCGTCGGTAAATCGGTGCTGCTCGGGATGATGGCGCGCTACACCCAGGCCGACGTGATTGTCGTCGGGCTAATTGGCGAACGTGGCCGCGAAGTTAAAGATTTTATCGAGAACATTCTCGGTGCCGAAGGCCGCGCCCGCTCGGTGGTTATCGCCGCACCGGCGGATGTCTCTCCGCTGCTGCGCATGCAGGGGGCCGCTTACGCCACCCGTATCGCAGAAGATTTCCGTGACCGCGGTCAGCACGTTCTGCTGATCATGGACTCCCTGACCCGCTATGCGATGGCCCAGCGTGAAATCGCGCTGGCGATTGGCGAGCCCCCGGCCACCAAAGGCTATCCGCCATCGGTATTTGCCAAACTGCCTGCGCTGGTGGAACGCGCGGGTAACGGCATCAGCGGCGGCGGCTCGATTACCGCCTTCTATACGGTGCTGACCGAAGGCGACGATCAGCAGGACCCGATTGCCGATTCGGCGCGTGCGATCCTCGACGGGCACATTGTGTTGTCACGCCGTCTGGCCGAGGCGGGCCACTATCCGGCTATTGATATTGAAGCATCAATCAGCCGTGCGATGACCTCGCTGATTAGCGAAAAACATTACGCCCGCGTGCGTCACTTTAAACAGCTGCTTTCCAGCTTCCAGCGCAACCGCGATCTGGTGAGTGTGGGAGCCTATGCAAAAGGCAGCGACCCGATGCTCGACAAAGCGATTGCGCTTTGGCCGCAGCTGGAGGCGTTTCTGCAACAAGGTATTTTTGAACGTGCCGACTGGGAAGATTCTCTTCAGGCTTTAGAGCTGATTTTCCCGCAGGTGTAAAACAGGTGGAGGGCGAAGATCATGGCGCAAAACAGCGCGTTAGCGACGCTAAAAGATCTGGCTGAAAAGGAAGTTGATGATGCCGCACTGCAGCTTGGTGCAATGCGACGCGGATATCAGCAGGCTGAAGAACAGTTGACGATGTTAATCGACTATCAGCATGAATATCGCACCAACCTTAATACCGATATGACACAGGGCATTGGCAGCCAGCGCTGGATTAACTATCAGCAGTTTATTCAGACGCTGGAAAAAGCGATTGACCAGCATCGCCAGCAGTTGTCCCAGTGGGACCAGAAAGTCGATAAGGCACTCAATTTCTGGCGAGAGAAAAAGCAGCGGCTGCAGGCCTGGACCACATTACAGGACCGACAAACCGCCGCGACACTGCTTGCCGAGAACCGCCTTGATCAGAAAAAAATGGATGAGTTTGCCCAGCGCGCATCAATGAGGAAACCGGAATGATCACACTGCAACAACTGCTGATGACCGACACTGACCTGTCCGGCGGTACGCAGACTGGCAAAGGCGCCGAGGGCGCACAAGACTTTCTCTCCCTGCTGGCGGGCGCATTGACCGACGCCGCCGCCCAGGGAAAGGACGCACCTCTGACGCTGGCCGATCTTAAAGCCGCGGGCAGCAAGCTGACGAAAGCCGCCCTGCAGCAGGACGGCGAAAACCCGCTCACCGCTAAGATCACCACCCTGCTGGCGCGTGAAGATTTACTTAACATCGACGACAGCGAGCAGACCACCACTCTTCAGGGCCTGGTCTCCGGGCTGCTTCCTGCCGCCCGTGGTGATGCGCTGAAGACGCTGACCGCGGCCGCGCAGAAAGAAGACAGCAAAACGGAACTGAGCGAAGAGGAGCTGGCCGGACTGAGCGCGCTGATGGCGATGTTACCTCATCAGCAAACCGCGACCTCAGTGGCGTCAGCGCCGACTGAGGCTAACCCCATCGCCACGCAGGCCAGCGCCACGCCATCTGCAACCGGACGCGGCTCGTTGCTGAGCAACGACCTGCCTTATCACGGTAAAGAGACCGCGAAAACGACGGCTGCCGATAATGCGCTGCCAGCCAGCACACAGTCCCTCACCCCTGTTGCCGTCGCGGCTGAAGCAAAGCAGGAAGCCGCCAGTAGCGCGTCAACCGCATCGCCTGCCGCCACTCTCGCACCGATTGTGAGCAGTCATGCTGCGGCGCAGCCTGCGGCGACCTTTGCCACCGCACCGGTCATCAGCCAGCCGCTGGGTACGCACGAGTGGCAACAGGCGATCAGTCAGCACGTCACGCTGTTCACCAAACAGGGGCAGCAGAGCGCGGAACTGCGTCTGCATCCGGAAGATCTGGGCCAGGTGCAAATATCGCTTAAACTTGATGAGAACCAGGCGCAACTGCAGATGGTTTCAGCACATGGTCACGTACGTGCGGCGCTCGAAGCCGCACTGCCGATGCTTCGCACGCAGCTGGCTGAAAACGGCATTCAATTGTCGCAAAGCAGCATCAGCAGCGAAAGCTCAGCAGGACAGCAGCAGTCGTCCTCACAGCAGCAACAGCACGCTTCTCGCTCCGGTCAGCAAGGCGGATTTAACAACGAGAGTGATGAATTGCTGGTCACACCGGCTGCGCTGCAGTCCGCAGGGCGTGGAAATGGCGCGGTAGACATCTTTGCCTAAACGCCAGAGGTAGCGTGATTATCCCCGTCTTTTCCACGCTTTGACCTAAGCAGGACGCGGGATAATCATTATATTAGCTGTACCGAAACAGGAAGCTCGTATCAGATGACTGACTCCGCTATCACCAAAAAAAGCAAGCGATCCATCTGGGTCCCGCTGCTGGTGTTGATTACGCTCGCTGCATGCGCGACCGCTGGCTATAGTTACTGGCGTTCACAGCAAGTCCCGTCAGCCGCTGCCAAAGCAGAACCTCCGCCGCCTCCGGCACCGGTCTTTTTTGCACTGGATACGTTTACCGTTAACCTGGGCGATGCCGATCGCGTGCTCTATATCGGCATTACGCTGCGTCTGAAAGACGATGCGACGCGTACCCGTCTGAGCGAATATCTGCCGGAAGTACGTAGCCGTCTGCTTCTGCTTTTCTCACGTCAGGACGCCTCGGGGCTGGCAACCGATGACGGTAAGCAAAAGCTGGTCGAAGCGATCAAGCAAACGCTGGCACCGCCACTGGTAACCGGTCAACCTAAGCAGGAAGTCACTGACGTTCTGTATACAGCCTTCATCCTGCGGTAAAGACATGGGCGATAGTATTCTTTCTCAAGCGGAAATCGATGCGCTGCTCAATGGCGACAGCGACAAAAACGATGATCCTAAACCGGGACTGGGCGGCGAACCTGATATTCGCCCCTATGACCCGAATACCCAGCGTCGCGTGGTGCGTGAGCGTCTGCAGGCGCTGGAGATCATTAACGAACGTTTCGCGCGTCAGTTCCGTATGGGGCTGTTCAACCTACTGCGTCGTAGCCCGGATATTACCGTCGGCGCGATTCGCATTCAGCCTTATCACGAGTTCGCGCGTAACCTGCCGGTACCCACGAACCTTAACCTGATCCACCTGAAGCCGCTGCGCGGCACCGGGCTGTTCGTGTTTTCGCCGAGCCTGGTGTTTATCGCGGTAGATAACCTGTTTGGTGGCGATGGGCGTTTCCCGACGAAAGTCGAAGGTCGCGAGTTTACCCATACTGAACAGCGCGTGATTAACCGCATGCTGAAGCTGGCGCTGGAGTCTTACAGCGACGCGTGGAAAGCGATTAACCCGCTGGAAGTGGAATATGTGCGTTCGGAGATGCAGGTGAAGTTCACCAACATCACCACCTCGCCTAACGATATCGTCGTCAATACCCCCTTCCACGTCGAAATCGGCAACCTGACCGGCGAATTTAATATTTGTCTGCCGTTCAGCATGATCGAACCTCTGCGTGAAGTGCTGGTGAACCCGCCGCTGGAGAACTCGCGTAATGAAGACCAGAACTGGCGTGAGAATCTGGTCCGCCAGGTTCAGCATTCACAGCTTGAGCTGGTAGCGAGCTTTGCGGATATCCCACTGCGTTTATCCCAGATACTGAAATTACAACCCGGCGATGTCCTGCCGATAGAAAAACCCGACCGCATTATTGCCCATGTGGATGGCGTACCGGTGTTGACCAGCCAATACGGCACTGTAAACGGTCAGTACGCGTTACGCGTTGAGCACCTGATCAATCCGATATTGAATTCGCTGAATGAGGAACAGCCCAAATGAGTGACATGAACAATCCGTCCGATGAAAACAGCGGAGCACTGGACGATCTGTGGGCTGATGCGTTGAACGAGCAGCAGGCAACCCCGAGCAAAAGCGCGGCGGATGCAGTATTCCAGCAGTTAGGCGGCGGTGACGTGAGCGGAACCCTGCAGGATATCGATCTGATTATGGATATCCCGGTCAAGCTGACTGTCGAACTGGGCCGTACCCGCATGACCATTAAAGAGCTGCTGCGCCTGACGCAAGGCTCCGTTGTGGCGCTTGATGGCCTGGCGGGTGAGCCGCTGGATATTCTGATCAACGGGTATCTGATTGCTCAGGGCGAAGTCGTGGTGGTCGCAGATAAGTACGGCGTACGTATTACCGACATCATCACCCCATCCGAACGTATGCGTCGTCTGAGCCGTTAAGTATGAAAACCCAGGCAACAGTATCCCCCCCCTCTGCGGTTCCAGGCTCTCCGCTGCTTCAGGTTAGCGGTGCGCTGATCGGTATTATTGCCTTTATTTTGATTATCGCGTGGCTGGCAAAACGCTTCGGCCTGGCGGGTAAAACCGCCAACGCGCGCGGTCTTAACGTCAGCGCCAGCGCTTCGCTGGGTCCGCGCGAACGCGTGGTCATCGTTGACGTTGAAGATGCTCGCCTGGTTCTGGGCGTTACCGCATCGCAAATCAATCTGTTACATACCCTGCCTCCTGCGCCCGTTTCGGTTGAGAAACGCGCAGAGGAGCCCGCGGATTTTCAGTCCGTGATGAAGAGTTTGCTTAAGCGTACCGGGAGATCGTGATGCGCCGTGTGTTGTCCCTTGCGCTGGCAGGCATTGGCCTGTTTGCTCCCGCCGTGTATGCCCAGTTGCCAGGCTTGATTTCTACCCCCATGGCCGGTGGCGGGCAAAGCTGGTCTCTGCCGGTGCAGACGCTGGTTTTTATCACCTCGCTGACCTTTATCCCGGCTATTTTGCTGATGATGACCAGCTTCACCCGCATCATCATCGTCTTCGGTTTACTGCGAAACGCGCTGGGTACACCGTCGGCGCCACCTAACCAGGTGCTGCTCGGTTTAGCGCTGTTTTTGACCTTTTTTATTATGTCGCCGGTGATTGATAAGATTTACGCCGACGCTTATCAGCCTTTCAGTGAAGACAAAATCTCAATGCAGGTCGCCCTCGAAAAAGGCGCTCAACCGCTGCGTGAGTTTATGCTGCGTCAGACGCGTGAAGCGGATCTGGCTCTGTTTGCTCGTCTGGCCAATGCCGGGCCAATGCAGGGACCGGAAGCAGTGCCAATGCGCATTTTGCTGCCGGCCTATGTCACCAGCGAACTGAAAACCGCTTTCCAGATCGGTTTCACCATTTTTATCCCGTTCCTGATTATCGACCTGGTGATCGCCAGCGTGCTGATGGCGCTCGGGATGATGATGGTTCCGCCGGCCACCATTGCCCTGCCCTTTAAGATCATGCTCTTTGTGCTGGTCGACGGCTGGCAGCTACTGGTTGGCTCGCTGGCGCAGAGTTTCTACAGTTGAGGCGCGTCCAATGACTCCTGAATCGGTCATGATGATGGGCACGGAGGCGATGAAAGTCGCCATCTCCGTCGCCGCCCCGCTGCTGTTGGTTGCCCTGGTGACCGGTCTGATTATCAGTATTCTTCAGGCCGCGACGCAGATTAACGAAATGACCCTCTCCTTCATTCCAAAAATCATCGCCGTGTTCGTGGCGATCATTGTTGCCGGGCCGTGGATGTTAAACCTGCTGCTGGATTACATGCGCAACCTGTTTACCAATCTGCCGTACATCATCGGCTGACCCGCTGAATGCTTCATTTCACCAGCGATCAGTGGATGCAGTGGCTTGGCCTCTACTTCTGGCCCTTACTGCGCGTAATGGCGCTGATCATGACGGCGCCCATCCTCAGCGAGCGATCGATCCCTAAGCGCGTTAAAGTCGGCCTGGGGCTGCTGATTACGTTTGTGATTGCCCCCACGCTACCGCCGGTCAACGTCGCGATTTTCTCCGCGCAGGCGATATGGCTTGCGCTGCAGCAGGTGCTGATTGGTGTGGCGATTGGCTTCACTATGCAGCTGGCTTTTGCGGCGATTCGTACCGCGGGTGAACTGATCGGCCTGCAGATGGGTCTGTCGTTCGCCACCTTCGTGGATCCGGCAAGCCATCTCAACATGCCCGTTCTCGCCCGCATTATTGATATGCTGGCGATGCTGCTGTTCTTAACCTTCAATGGCCATTTATGGCTGATTTCGATGCTGGTGGACACCTTCCATACGCTCCCGGTGGGTGGAAATCCGGTCAACAGCAATGCCTTCCTGGCGCTAACCCGCGCTGCCGGGCTGATTTTCCTGAATGGCCTGATGCTGGCGCTACCGGTGATCACCCTTCTGCTGACCGTAAACCTGGCACTGGGATTACTCAACCGAATGGCCCCGCAGCTTTCAGTATTTGTTATCGGTTTCCCGGTGACACTGACCGTCGGGATGATATTGATGGCGCTGTTAATGCCGCTTATCGCTCCTTTCTGTGAACATTTATTCGGGGAAATATTCAATCTGTTAGCCGATATTGTTCATGAGTTACCCCGAAATAGTAATCCCTGATGTTTATATTGTCTCTCTGAGGATATTCCTAAAATAAAACATGAAAAACATCTACCAGGATATATCTGGTGCGGTTTATTTGTTTTTATGCCCCTCACATTACTCAACATTTACTTTACTTTAAGATGATTCCTGGCAAATTATACGTAACTTTACGGGATAGTGAGTTCGCCTGAAAGTCTTTGTATTGCTCACAGGTTAATACCTTTTTTTATCCATCCCGTATGGCTGTTTATGAGCTCTCAGGCAGATGGTGAATTATCGTTACGCATTGAGTGAGGGTATGCCATGTCAACGATCATTATGGATTTATGCAGTTACACCCGGCTAGGGCTAACCGGGTATCTGGCGAGTAGAGGGGTTAAAAAACGAGACGTTAACGATGTTCACGACGTTGACGAACTTGCAGCCGCTTGTGAAACTTACAAGCCTGGCGTGGTGTTTATTAATGAGGACTGTTTCATTCACGATCCAGCCAACAGTCAGCACATTAAGCAGATCATTAATCAACATCCTAAAACCCTGTTTATTGTTTTTATGGCAATTGCGAATATCCATTTCGATGAATATTTGTTAGTGCGTAAAAACTTATTGATTAGTTCGAAATCTATTAAACCCGAGTCACTGGATGACATTTTGGGTGATTATCTGAATAAAGAAGCAAAGAGTGTAGGAGAATTTAACTTACCCACGTTATCATTAAGCCGTACTGAATCGAGTATGCTGCGAATGTGGATGGCCGGGCAAGGGACAATTCAGATTTCCGACCAAATGAACATCAAAGCAAAAACGGTTTCATCACATAAGGGAAATATTAAAAGGAAAATTAAAACGCATAATAAACAAGTTATATATCATGTCGTTCGTCTGACGGATAATGTGACCAACGGTATTTTCGTTAATATGCGCTAGTTGATTTCTGTTTCTCTGCACACCATCAATCTCTGGCCTGGCCAGAGATTTTTCGTTTTGACATCCCGGACAGGGGTCAGCCTGGGTTTGAGGCAATTCGCATGTGGCTACTCTGCCAGCTCCACAAAAATCCCGTCTGAATGACCTATTTCATTAAAGAACCAGATGCCGAGCGGGTAATCCTCAAGTGACACCAGATACATTACGCCTTCATTAAACTGCTCCACTGCCAGTACCACGCCCGGACGGCGCGGCCCGCCGTCTGTCTTCACGGTAACCCGATCGTTAACCTTCATAACTTCCTCCTGTCGTTTTGAGCCAGTGTAGAACAAAACGCAGCAACTGGCAGCGGGTGCAAGAGTGAATGGTGCTTTTGTGGGCGGTCTATACTTAACGCTGAATACGGCAAATGAGGTATGTGGAATGAAGACCGCGAAAGAGTACAGCGACACCGCAAAACGCGAAGTGAGCGTCGATGTCGATGCCCTGCTGGCCGCCATTAATGAAATCAGCGAAAGCGAAGTCCGTCGTACCGGGGATGATCCCAGCAGAGTGGTCGTCAACGGGCACGATTATCACACCTATCGTGAGCTGGCCGAAGCGTTTGAACTCGATATCCATGATTTCAGCGTGACGGAAGTCAACCGTTAAGGCGAAAAAAATCCCGGTCATGGGGTGACCGGGATCAAACTTGCTTAAGCAAGAAGCACTTATAAATTCGTTACACCAGGAAATCTGATGTGGGATTTACATTATCCCCAATGATTTTGCATGACAAGAATATATTCCTGGAGCAAATGCATTTAACGTTAAGTCTTAGTTTTAGTTATATAACGCGCAGCCTGTCCCGCGCGGCTCCGGCGGGATCGGTTCCGGAAACGGCATGGCCCAGGCGAAATTTGTTTTAGGATTTATCTTAGGGTTACCCCCCCAGGAGACGCTATGTCCTTACTCAAGGAGACGCTGCTGATATTTACCGATCTGGACGGTACGTTGCTGGATATCCATACCTATGACTGGCAACCGGCGGCGTCCTGGCTGGAAAAACTGCAGGACCATCAGATCCCGGTGATTTTATGCAGCAGTAAAACCGCCGCAGAAACCCTTGCCATTCAGCAGGACCTTGGGCTGGAGGGATTGCCTTTTATTGCTGAGAATGGCGCGGTTATCCAGCTGGATGTGCGATGGGGCGACCATCCTGACGCGCCCCGGCTGATTAACGGCACGCCGCACAGTGAAATTCGTCAGGTGATTGAGCCGCTGCGGGAAAACGCGGGCTATAAGTTCACCACTTTTGATGACGTGGACGAACGCGTTATCGGCGAGTGGACCGGGCTGAACCGCGAAAGATCGGCGCTGGCCCGCCTGCATGAAGCCTCGGTCACGCTCATCTGGCGTGACAGCGACGATCGAATGGCGCAATTTGAAACCGAGCTGGAACAGCTGGGGTTTAAGTTCATCCAGGGCGCGCGTTTCTGGCATATTCTGGACGCGCGCGGCGGTAAAGATCAGGCGGTGAACTGGCTGATTGACGAATATCGCAAGCGCGAGGGGTTTGTCCCCACCACCATTGGT
This sequence comes from Lelliottia sp. CFBP8978, assembly GCF_034046055.2. NCBI lineage: Bacteria > Pseudomonadati > Pseudomonadota > Gammaproteobacteria > Enterobacterales > Enterobacteriaceae > Lelliottia > Lelliottia sp. CFBP8978. The sequence continues at coordinate 2,691,146 of NZ_CM188253.1, forward strand.
CTGGGCGATGGTCCCAATGATGCGCCGCTGCTCGATAACGTGGATTACGCCGTGGTGGTTAAAGGCATTAACCGTCACGGGATCCAGCTTCAGGACGATATTCCCGAGCGGGTCTATCACACCAGTCTGCCGGGACCGGAAGGCTGGCGTGAAGGACTGGATCACTTTTTATCCGGTTCCCGGCATACCACCTGATTTCTCCCCTGCTGTTTGGCCTGGTACAGGCGCGCGTCGGCGATGGACTGCAGTTGCTCGAAGTCGGCGTTATCGCTCTCTTCCGAGCTGCTGACCCCCAGAGAGGCGGTGACGCGCGTGGTGGTACTCTTCAGGATCAGAATCTCTTTGCTGTTGACAGACGCGCGGATCCTTTCGGCGACGATCACCGCCTGCTCGGCGGTGGCGCCCGGCAGGGCAACGCAAAACTCCTCGCCCCCTACACGACCGGCAACATCGCTGCTGCGCAACGCACGGGCAATCAGTCCGGCGGTATGCGACAACACTTTGTCACCGGCCTGATGACCATAGCGGTCGTTGATATTTTTAAAGTGGTCCAGATCGAGCTGAATCACCGAGAACGGTATTTTCTGCTGATGGCACTTTTGCGCCAGGGCTTTCGCCCGATCGAAAAACGCACCACGATTATTCAGTCGGGTAAGGGGATCGTGCCACGCCTGCCACTTCAGCGAGTTTTGCAGCGTGTACATGTTGCTCACCATCCGGCGGATCACCAGCCAGGAGATCAGCAGCATGGCGGTAAACAGCGCCCACAATAACGCCAGCGCCACGCTGATGCTGCCGAACTGGCCGTGAACCCCCTCCTCCAGCGTGTGTACGCGCAGCACCACGCCATCAAAATGGTCGAGACGCTCCCAGCTCACATAGCGCGTGTTTAAACGTATACCGCCTTCTGTATCGCGCTCTATGGCATCCGCAATCTGCGCCCGCTCATTCTCATCAAACAGGTTAATCGCATCGTCCGCCGATTCTGAAGAGGCAATGCGATTAAGCCGACTGTCATAGAGCTGATATTCGCCGTCTGTGTGGACGTCTACCGCATCGGTGAGTAAATTTTTCATGGTCGTGAGGGTAAAATCCATCGCCAGAACGCCGTACCAGTAGTGATCGAGATAGACCGGAACGCTGGCGGTGATCGTACGTTCCTCGTCCACGCCCGACGGCGATGCAATGAACCACCGCACGCTACGTCCACGATTTTCCCGCTCGGTCTGCCGGGTAAACCACGGTTGCGTGACAAAATGGTAGTAGCGTGAGACCACCGTCTGATGCTGGGCTGAAGCCTGGGTGGAGAGGAAGAATCCGGCGCGTGAAACGTAAGAGACGCCTTTTTCCTTGCCGGAAGTGGACGTGGCAAGGCGCAGCAAATAGCCGAGTTCCAGCGCGGCGGAGAGCTCTTTTCCGATCCGCTTATTATCGCGCGCCAGCAGCGTGGTGCGCTCAACCAGCGCGTCGGATACACCATATATCGCTAGCGTGCGCTGATGATCAACGTCCAGCTGCCAGAAAGGCTCGGTGCGCAGGCGAGTAAAATCGCTGACCGCATCATGCAATACGCGAAAGCCCAGCGGCGTTTGCAACGCATCGCCCATGCTATGGCGAAAAAAAAGCAGTTTATCCACGCTGAACTGCAACTGTCTGTCCAGCGCGTTGGCGACATTTTCCAGATGATTTTGCTGGCTTGAGATATACGCCTCTTCCAGCACCACGACTTCCCGCCACGTCAGGATGGTCGAAAAAATGAGGACCACCAAAAAACAGAGATTCACAATCCGCCCCGGGTGGCGGCGTAACCGTTCGAGATAATTCTTTTTTGTTTTCAAGGTATCGCGCTGCACACAAACTCCCTGCTCCCACTCTGCACCATCAATACCCTACCTCAAAATGCCTGTCATCGACGACTGTGACAAAAACGCCCGGACATGCCGGGCGTGAGGTGATTAAGCCGTCTCTCTTCGCTGTCGTCCGTCACCAGGCAGAAGCTCGTCTTCACGAAACGCTTCGCGCTTGATTCCGTATCCGTCATACCATCGGCACTCCACCATGCCACTGGAATACCCGGTGACAATCATCGACGGACCACCATTTTTTGGCTTAACTTCATCACTGACCACAAAGACCATACCCGCCTCCAGTATCAGGGTGAAACTGTTTCAATCTAGACGAGGAATGACGTTTTTGCATCATCTTTCACGAGGCATTTAGTGCGATACACCGCGCACTTTTTCAATGCCCTTCACGGCGGCAATCACTATCGCGCCAATGATAAAGCCAATCACAAGATTAGCCACCATTGGCAGCACCGCCGCCACAATCGCGCCGAACCCTGCCGCAAAATGCTCAATGGCGTGATGGAGCGGCGCAATGCCATGCACCACGATCCCGCCGCCGACCAGGAACATCGCCAGGGTGCCAATAATGGAGAGCGATTTCATCAGCCACGGGGCCAGCACCAGCAGACCTTTGCCGATGACTTTCGCCAGCGCGTTGGATTTTTTCTCCAGCCAGAATCCCATATCGTCGAGCTTAACGATCACCCCGACCAGGCCATACACCCCAACGGTGACTAAAATCGCGATACCCGAGAGGACCAGCACCTGATTGAGCAGCGGCGATTCCGACACGATGCCAAGGGTAATCGCCACGATTTCTGCCGAGAGGATAAAGTCCGTGCGAATGGCCCCTTTGACCTTATCGCGCTCGAAAGCCTGCGGGTCCTTAGCCGCGAGAGCTTCCAGACGTTGCTGTCGCGCCTGCGGAGTCTCTTCGTCTTTATGCGAGCCAAAAGAGTGCAGCACTTTCTCGACGCCTTCGTAGCACAGAAACGCGCCGCCAATCATCAGTAGCGGCGTGATCGCCCACGGAATAAAGGCGCTGATCAGCAGTGCCAGCGGCACCAGGATCACTTTATTGATAAAGGACCCTTTCGCCACGCTCCACACCACCGGCAGTTCGCGGTTAGCGCGTACCCCCGTCACCTGCTGCGCGTTAAGCGATAAGTCATCTCCCAGCACACCGGCCGTTTTTTTGGCGGCCAGTTTTCCCATCACCGAAATGTCATCCAGCAAGGTGGCAATATCGTCGAGCAATGTTAATAAGCTACTTCCTGCCAAAATCTTATCCTTCTTATTTTGCTAGTTAAGTGAATAGTATGGAGCAAAAATCAAAACCCTGAAACAGACACCTCAAGTCAACAAATAATTCACATCATTCAGACAATTAAAGCGCTCGCCAACCCGCTGGTTTTGACGTTTACTCTATGCGAACTTTTTTAATCGCTGTGAGGGAATATGCGTTTCAGGCAACTATTACCGCTTATCGGAGCGCTGTTTTCGCTCTATATCATCTGGGGATCCACTTACTTTGTGATTCGTATCGGCGTGGAAAGCTGGCCTCCGCTGATGATGGCGGGCGTGCGTTTTCTCTCTGCCGGCGTGCTGCTTTTAACATTTCTCTTGCTGCGCGGGCATAAACTCCCCCCGCTGCGCCCGCTGTTAAACGCCGCGCTGATCGGCCTGCTACTGCTGGCCGTCGGGAACGGCGGTGTGACGGTGGCCGAGCACCAGAACGTGCCCTCCGGCATTGCGGCGGTGGTTGTCGCTACCGTGCCGCTGTTTACCCTCTGCTTTAGCCGACTGTTCGGTATCCGGACCCGCAAGCTGGAGTGGATGGGGATCGGCATTGGTCTGGCGGGAATTATTCTGCTCAACAGCGGCGGAAACCTGAGCGGTAATCCGTGGGGCGCGGTGCTGATTCTGATTGGCTCGATGAGCTGGGCTTTTGGCTCGGTGCTCGGTTCACGAGTGGAACTGCCTTCCGGCATGATGGCCGGTGCCATCGAGATGCTGGCGGCGGGCATTGCGCTGCTTTTGGTCTCCGGCGTGAGCGGTGAAAAACTGACTACTCTGCCGACGCTGTCCGGTTTCCTGGCGGTGGGATATCTGGCCATTTTCGGCTCGATTATCGCCATCAGCTCTTATATGTTCCTGATCCGCAACGTCAGCCCTGCCGTGGCGACGAGCTATGCCTACGTCAACCCGGTGGTCGCCGTGTTGCTGGGGACGACCTTTGCTGGAGAAGTGCTCTCATCCGTCGAATGGATAGCGCTGGGCGTGATTATTATGGCGGTGGTGCTGGTGACGCTCGGGAAATACCTGTTCCCGGCCAAACCGACGGTTATTTCCTGTGAGGTGGAAAAACCGTAAGCGGATGAATTCCCTGAGTGTCGATCTGCGCGGCATCTCCCCCGCCGCAGATCCACTCCTCCAGACGCTCGGTTAACGCGGCGTCGTCAAGTTTCAATCTGCCGCGCAGCGCGCACTCCCAGACGATCAAAACGCGCCAGCCCTGAGCGATAAGCGCGGCGGTGTCGCGTTTGTCGCGCGCCGCATTCTTGCCTATTTTCTCCAGCCAGAACTCGGTCCGCGTCGCCGGGACTTTAAACAGATAGCAGTCATGATGGTGCCAGAAACAGCCGTGGGTAAAGATAATGCCCTGATAGTCATCGAGGATAAAATCGGGGCGACCCGCCAGCGAGGCGTCCTGGACGCGGAACTCAAAGCCCGCCTGGGTTAATAATTGGGCCAGCCGTTTTTCAATGGCGGTATCACGCGTGCCAATGGCACGCATGTTTTTGCTGCGGGTGGCCTTATTGTGCACATCCGTCATTGACGGCCTCACTCAGACGACGCTGCACCGCGAGTTTGATGCGTGATTCCAGCAGTTTCGCCACGGCAGCAAAGGCAGGCACCACCACCGAGTTGCCAAACTGACGGTAAGCCTGGGTATCAGAAACCGGAATGCGGAAACTGTAGCCTTGCGGCGATTCAAACCCCATCAGCCGGGCGCACTCCCGCGGCGTCAACCGACGCGGGCGATGGCGCTGATTCTGCGGATCGTCGAAATTCACTTCACCGAGCGCTTTATCCCAGCCGCGGTCAATCAGGATTTCGGCCCCGTCTTTGTAATACCGCGCCGACAGCGTACGCGTGACGCTGTGAGGGTTATCCGGATTGACCATCCCGAATCCAAAACCATTTCCTTTCGCCTGGTGCTTTTTGGCATAGCGGTAGAGATATTTCCACAGCACCGGGGTGAGGATAAATTTGGCGTCAAAAGCCGGTTCCAGCAGTTCAGCCACGGACGGCCGATGCGCCGGATAGAGCGACGGAATATCGCGCAGCGTAAAATCGCCCTTCAGGTTTAAATCCCGGCGGAACCCCACCAGCACAATACGTTCGCGGTGCTGCGGCAGGAAATGTTTGCCATCAATAATCTTGGGATCGTCTGCACCGGTATCCTGGGCATCAGCCACGTCGTAGCCCAACTCATCCAGGGTTTGCATGATGATTCGGAACGTTTTGCCGCCGTCGTGACTCTTCAGGTTTTTGACATTTTCCAGCACGAAAATCGCCGGGCGTCGCGCGTCAATAATGCGGACAACGTCAAAAAAGAGCGTGCCTTGCGTATCGCAGGCAAAACCATGTGCGCGGCCAAGCGCATTCTTTTTGGAAACGCCCGCCAGGGAGAAGGGCTGACACGGAAAACCGGCCAGCAGCACATCATGCGGCGGCACATTCTCACGGATATGGTCCGCCGCCTGTTGATCGCTGACGCCGCTTTTATGGCTAAGCGTAACGTCGCGGATGTCTTCATTGAAATGGTGCGTCTGCGGGTCGCAGTACCAGTTCGCTTTATAGGTGCGTACCGCATGTTTATTCCATTCGCTGGTAAACACGCATTGCCCGCCAATGGCCTCAAAGCCTTTACGGATCCCGCCGATACCGGCGAACAGATCGATAAAGCGGAAGGCATAGTTCGGATGCGAAGCAGGCGGGCGCGGTAACAGGGTTTGCAGGAGATGAAATTCTCCGTCGCTCAACCGATGCCCTGCCCGCTCACTGGTGACCAGTCGCTTGAGGATCGCGGGACTCCAGTGGCTCTCGCCCTGGGCATTCAGTTGATTGACCAGCGTTTTGACATCATAGATGGTCAGCAGCGTGCTGAGTAACGTCTGCACCGTTGCCGTTGATTTCTCAGCCAGCAAAAGAGCGGGCTGAGTCACTGAGAGTTTTTCCTGCATATCGTTAACCGGACGAGAGAGACTGGAAACAGATTACCATAGTTCGGCTTCACAGACTGCGCTGGAATCGGCTCACGATCTGCTGGTCGAGACCGAGACAATCCCCCTGCAACTCGGCGCTCAGTTTCGCCATAAATTGCACCAGAAAATGCGCATTATGGCGGGCAAGTTCGCGTCCCATCCCGGTTTGCATGGTCTCTGGCAGACGCAGCAGTTTGGTCTGGAAATGGTCAAGCGCAAACTGTTTGTCGTTGAGTTCGCGCGCATCGGCAAAGGGATCGTCTGCATCAAATAACGCCACATTCAGCGAACCCGACACGGCAAACACGCGCGCCAGGCCAATCGCGCCCAGGGCTTCCAGTCTGTCGGCGTCCTGGACAATTTTGGCCTCGGCGCTGTGTGGCGTGATTCCGGCGCTAAAGCTGTGCGCTTCGATAGCATGTTCAACGGCAGGGATGCGGTCCGGCGGGAAATCAGGAAAAGCGTCATTGAGGATTTGCCGGGTCTTTCGCGCCGCAAGGCGGGATGACTGGCTACGGTCGGGGTGATTCTTGGGCAGACTGACAATGTCATGAAAATAACAGGCCGTGAGGATAACCAGCGGATCGACGGTTTGCCCCGCCATGATTTGCCGGGCCGTCATCCACACGCGGCGGAAATGGGCAATATCATGCGCGGCATCTTCTGTGGTGTGATGTTCCGTTAGCCAGGCTTCGAGGCGCTGCTGCCATTGGGTGAGTTCCATTTTCTCTCCTTCACAAAACAGTCACCTTACCAACTTTCACTCTTCCTGGCACCCGTTGCCCCCGCGCGGGCGCGTATACCAGGCAATTCCTCCGAGCATCAAGCCAACCGTGCCAGGAACCAAAAATCCCAGCAATGCGCCCAGCCATTTGCCGCTGGCCGATCCTAAGTCGCCGGCGACGACTATACCCGGTGAGGATGTTATTTTGCTCACCACCCACACATAGCGCAGCATCGTCCAGACAAAGTACCCGCAAAATGCGTAAAACGCCCACAGGGCCAGCTTGCCTCCCAGGCTGCGATGATTATTGTGTTCCATGTTTAACCCTTTCATCAGCGGCCATCACGTTACCGCTGTCACATCAAACGCTAAAATTTGTGAATTAAGTCACATTCTGACATTGATTTCGTCGACATGCGACGGTTTACGCCGGGTGATTTGGGTTGAGTTGATCCCACGCAATTTTTGCCGAGCGTTCTTGCGGATGGCGCAGAATCAGGGGTTGCGCTGAGATGACGTGAAGATTTGTGCAGATCAGCGGGAGAGAAAGACGAAAGGCCGCTTTCGCGACCTTTAGCGCTGGCAGACCATGCCGTTATGGCGCTTCCTGTAACGCCAGACGAATAAAACCGTTGTTCTGCTCCAGCAGGTCGCGGGCCTCCCAGGCATTCAGCCCCGTCATGACCATCAGCACCGCCGTTTTACAGTGATGGTTGCAGCTTTCAAGCGCACTTTTCGCCACGCTACGGGAACAGCCGCCTGCTTCCATCACAATCGCAATCTGGCGTTCGGCCCATCTGGTCGTTTTGGCCTCCAGATCCACGCGCATGTTGCTGTACACGCGCCCGGTTCGCACTGCCAGCCCGGTGGCGATCATCTTCAGGATCAGTTGTTGCGCTATTGCCGCTTTGGCATTCGTGAAGCCCGCGACGACATCCGGACCGGTTTGCGGCGCGATCACCATACTGGCGAGCTGCGCCGCTTCACTTTGTTCATCGCCGGTAATAATGGCGACGGGCGAGCTGAGCGACCAGGCGTGGCGCATCGCCCCCCAGACCCACGGCGTTTTGCCGCTAACGGTCAACGCCAGCATCATATCGTGCTCGCAGAAGTGAATGGCCTGAAGTTCAGCGACACCCCTGTCGTAACTCCCGGGATCTTCCCCGGCATCCATACCCACGACGGGGTGCTTACCGGGAGCGAACTCCTGCGCCGCCTGAACAGCCGCTCGCCCCGATGCCCCCGCCCCCACGATAACCAGACGCCCGCCGTGACTCAGGGTGGCAGCAGCATTGTCCACGACGCGAGCGATGACAGGTAAAAATGGAGTAATGGAATCGGTAATGCATTTATCGTCCTGATGGATGAGATTTAGCATGTCCAGAGTCGACAACCTGTCGATATCCGCCGTCTCCGCGTGACGTCTTTCCCTGTTCAAACCGTTCAGCTTAACGCTCATAAAATGCCTCCTTTCGATGAATTACAACACACTATAAAGTGTTTTATATGGATGGCCTGAGAAGGGAGTCACGAAAAAGGTAGCATTCGCAAGCTTTTACATGGCTTTAAGAAAGTGCCGTCATCAGCGATAATTACCCCTTTATTATTAGCCACGGGGTTTCGATGAGCGATTTGCAGCCTTTAACCATCACGCGCAAGCGCCCGATGAAGCTCAACACCCTGGTCACGTTGATGGTGTGCGGCGTGATCGGGTCGGTTTTGCTGGTTATTTTTGCGCTCTATTTCATGCAGATCACCAAAGCCACGCGTGATGGGGTAAAAGATACCGCACTCGCTATCGCCAGAACGCTGGCGGACAGCCCCGATGTGAAACGCGGCCTGCTGCTCCCGGCGGAGAAAAGCCAGATTCAGCCTCTCGCTGACGCGGTGACTCAACGCAACGATCTGCTGTTTGCGGTGGTCACCAATATGCAGGGGGTGCGCTTCTCTCATCCTGATAACACTCTGCTCGGCAAACCCTTTATTGGCGACGACCTTAAACCGGCGCTGGAAGGCAAAGAAAATGTTGCCATCAACCACGGCGTACTGGCGGAAGCTCTACGCGTTTTTACCCCGGTCTATGACAACGCGCATCAGCAAATCGGCGTGGTCGCCATCGGGATCTCACTCAATAAAGTGGACGAGCAGATCGGTCGCGGCCGCTGGGACGTGATCTGGACCGTATTATTCAGCGCGCTGATGGGGTCGCTCGGCATCTGGGGCGTGGTCCATCTGCTCAAGCGGGTGCTGTTCGGGCTTGAACCCTATGAAATTTCCGCCCTGTTTGAACAGCGTCAGGCGATGCTGCAATCGCTAAAGGAAGGCGTCATTGCCGTCGACAGTCAGGGCCACGTCACCATGATTAACCACGCCGCCCGCCAGATATTGCTCCTGCCGATGAACAACACGAACGAACCGCGTCACGTGCCGATGCTGGCTTCGCTGCGTCGGGTCTCGCAAACCGGTCAGGCGTTGCAGGATCAGGAGATCGACTGCAACGGCCGGCTGTTGCTGTGCAACACCTTCCCCGTCAAAAGTCAGAATGCGGTGATTGGCGCCATCTGCACATTTCGCGATAAAACGGAAATCAGGCAGTTGATGCAGCGTCTGGACGGCATGGTGAGCTACGTGGATGCGCTGCGCACCCATTCGCACGAGTTTATGAATAAGCTGCATGTCATACTCGGCCTGCTGCACATGAAGCGCTACGACAAGCTGGAAGAGTACATCATCCAGACGGCGCAAAATTATCAGACCGATATTGGCGCGATCCAGCGCAAGATAAAATCCCCGGTGATCGCCGGATTCCTGCTGGGTAAAATGAATCGTGCGAAAGAGGCGGGCATCACCTTAACGCTGGCAGACGAGTGCCTGGTGCCCGACACCCCGAATACGGAACAGGTCACAGTGCTGATCACCGTGCTGGGCAATCTGATTGAAAACGCGCTGGATGCGATGTCCGATAACGCTGAAGGTGAAATTGGCCTGCTGATGCACTATCAGAACGGCTGGCTGAGCTGTGAAATCAGCGATGATGGTCCCGGAATTGACCCGGCGCGGCTGGAGCACATTTTTACCAAAGGCTATTCCACCAAAGGTGAAAACCGCGGTGTGGGATTATTCCTTGCCCGTCAGCAGCTCGGAGAATTGGGCGGCGAGATTGCCGTTGAATCCGAGCCTGGCGTATTTACTCAATTTTTTGTTCAGATCCCCTGGGATAGCGAGAGGAAAATCGCGTGATAAATGTCTTAATTGTCGATGATGATGCCATGGTGGCCGACCTTAACCGTTTGTACGTCAACCGGGTTGAGGGCTTTAGCTGCTGTGGCGTCGCCTCCACGCTAAGTCAGGCGCAGGGGGTGATTAACGACCCCACTCAGCCTGTCGATCTGGTGTTGCTGGATGTCTATATGCAGCAGGATAACGGGCTGGATCTGCTTCCGGTGATTCGCGCGTCGGGCCGTCCCATTGATGTGATCATGATTTCATCGGCCTCTGACGCGGCCACCATCCAGACGTCAATGCATTACGGCGTGGTGGATTATCTGATCAAGCCGTTCCAGTTCCCGCGCTTTGAAGAGGCGTTAAACGGCTGGAAGGAGAAAAAGCAGTTGATGGGCGCTCATCAATATTATGAACAAGCCGATGTCGATCGTTTGCTGCACGGCGGTGCGCCGGAGCTGGCAGACAGCAAACGCCTGCCGAAGGGGTTAACGCCGCAGACGCTGCGCACCATTTGCCAGTGGATTGAGGGCCATCCCGATGCGGAGTTTTCCACCGATGACCTGGCCAACGCGGTCAGTATTTCGCGCGTCTCCTGCCGTAAGTACCTAATTTGGCTGGCACAAATTAATATCTTATTTACCAGCATCCACTATGGCGCGACGGGGCGTCCGGTATACCGCTATCGCCTGCAGCCGGAACAGACAGGTCTGCTCAGGCAATATTGCCAGTAAGGCGATAGCGATTGTCGAGCAGCGTAAAGCGGAAGTGACGCTGCGAAGAGGTCACGATCTCGCCGGACCGCGTCACAAACACCGCTTCAATATCAGGCCGCGCGCGTAGCGCGGCACAGCCCTTCTCCACGCCCATACCGTAAATCAGCGTGGTCCAGATATCGCCGTTGAGAGAGTCATTTGAAATGATGGTGACGCTGTCGAGTTCGTTATCCAGCGGATAGCCGCTGCGCGGATCAAGAATATGGTGATAGCGCTTGCCATCGCGCTCAAAAAAGCGCTCATAGGTTCCCGATGTCACCACCGATTTATTCTCGACCACCAGCGAACCGATCAATTCCTCCGCCGCACCAAAAGGTTTTTTAAGTCCAACGGCCCAGCCGCCCTCTGGCGCACCCAGCGTCTGGATATTCCCGCCCAGATTGATCAACCCGAGCGTCTCCCCTTCCTGACGTAAAAAATCTCTCACTCTGTCAGCGATAAAGCCTTTGGCAATGGCCCCGAGGTCAATCTCCATGCCCGGTCGGGTCAGAAACACGCTACAGTCCGCATCATCGAGCAGGACTTGCGTCGGATCGGTGATCGCCAGCAGGGTCTGGATCTCTGACTCCGGCGGTACGCTATCGCCCTGAAAACCGATTTTCCAGCGTTTGACCAGCGGACCGATCGCCAGATTGAAGGCGCTGTTTTCCAGCAGACTGGCCGCCTTCGCGCAGCGAATCAGCTCATATACCGGACGGCTGACGCTGACGGGATGTTTCCCGGCGGCATGATTGATATCCATCACCTGCGACGGCGTGCGATTGACCGTCAGTAAATTTTCGTACTGTTTGATAAGACGAAACACCCGCGAGGCGAGCGTTTCGTTGTGGGAAAAGAGTTTCAGAAGGATGGGGGAACCCATCAGAACAGCGGAGTAACTGTAAACGCGTGGGTCGGTGGACATGGCAAAGGCTCCCTGGTTGACTGGCCGGATAGCACCCGCGTATCCGGCCTGCATGAGCGATGAAACTAGGCCATTTTCGCGCGCATTGCCGCATGATGTCCGGCAAGCGTACCAAAAATAATGATATCCGCCACGGCATTCCCGCCAATACGATTACCGCCGTGAATCCCGCCGACCACTTCCCCCGCCGCATAGGCCCCCGGAATCACCTTGTGAGCGCTGTCCAGTACACAGGTTTCGGTGTTGATGGTGACACCGCCCATGGTGTGATGCACGCCCGGCGCGATACGAATGGCGTGGAACGGGCCTTCGTTGACAGGCGCACGCAGCGCGGTGGTACGGCCAAAATCGTCGTCGTGCTGTTTTTCAACAAAACCATTGTAGCGCTCAAGCGTGGCCATGAAGGCGTGATAATCCATACCCAGCATTTCTGCCAGCGCTTTTGGCGAGCTGGCGCTGGTCACCAGACCTTTAGCAATGTACTCATCGGCAGCTTTGTTTTTCGCGCGAACATGCTCATCGAAGACGATATAGGCATATTTTTCCGGCAGGGCAATGATCTGCGCCGACACTTTGTCGCGCGTCTCCATCTCGTTGAAGAAGCGATTCCCCTTCTGGTTCACCAGAATGGCACCGCCGCCACGGATTGATTCAGAAATCAGATACGAGGTGTTTTGTTCCACGGTCGGATGGATCTGGATTTCGCCCATATCCACGGTCCCTGCGCCAATACGTTCGAGGAGCGCAATACCGCCGCCGGTCGCGCCTTTGTGGTTCGTGGTCACGAAACCGGCCAGGTCCGGGCGATATTTCACCACCATCTGGCTATTGGCGCTGAAACCGCCGGTCGCCATAATCACACTCTTGGTCGAAACGGTGAGTGTTTCGTTCTCTTCCGTGGTCAGGCGGACACCGGTGACTTCGCCGTTTTCGAACAGGATCTCGCTGACGGAGGTATCCAGCATCACGTCGATATTGCGTTTGTTGACGTTACGCACCAGGCCGCTGATCAGATAGCCGCCCACCGCAGAGCCGTCTTTCGGACGGTGAGTACGGTCGATGCTCATCCCCCCCGTGGTGGTGATGTCGTTAAGCATGATGCCGCGCGTTGCCAGCCATTCAATCGCTTCAGGTGCATTTTCCACAAAGCGGCGCAGCAGCTCCGGATTGTTCTTGTTATGGCCGCCTTTCAGCGACTCCTGGTAAAACAGTTCTTTGCTGTCCTGAATGCCTTTCACCCGCTGGAAGCGCGTTTCGGCCGCGTTCATCCCGGCAGAGGCTTTGATCGTATTACCGCCGATGGTTGGCATTTTTTCGACGATCAGCACGCTGGCGCCTTCGTCATAGGCCTGAATCGCTGCCGCCAGTCCCGCGCCACCGCTGCCGACCACGACCACATCCACACATTTGACGGCATCAGGATCGACACCTTCTTCGGCGGCCAGCGCTTTGCCGGATTTCACCATCGCTTTAGAAACGGCTTTTTTGACCGCTTCGCTCTGGCTGGTTGCGCCGGTAATGGCGTCGACATGAGGGGTATTAGCATCGAGAATACGGCTACGAATTTCTTCAAAGCTGGTGACAAATTCCACGTCGTCATCGGGACCCGATGCGAGCGCAATGTCTGCAATGCGATCGGTTTCCAGGCTGACGTTGATAACCAGTTCACGGGTGTCGTCCTGAACTTTCTCGACAAACGTCCCGGGCTTGAACTTCGATTCGGTCATGCTCATGTCGCGGATCATCGCCTCCACCAGCGAGAAACGCCACAGCGGCTCGGGAATGTGCAATGCTTCACGCTTCGTGCTGTCCATAAACAGCTCCAGCGTTTCGCCACTGCAAATCCGGTCAGTCCAGTCGGGATACGCAATCGTTGCGCGGCCCACAGCGATCAGATCGTACCCATGGTCCAGCGCGTCGTGGACATCGGCCGCATTTACGACGCCACCGACTCCCATCACCGGAACCTGTGCGAGCGTTTCGGAACGCATTGCACAATATTTTTCGATAAGCGGAGTGGGATCCTGTGTATCGACGATTGACGGACGCAGCGTCGCACCCACCGAGAAGTGCAGATAATCGACGCCACGCGCCGCCAGTTTTTCCAGCAGGTACAGGGTATCGTCAAAGCGGATGCCGGGGACTTCCATCTCTTCCGGGGAGAAACGGTAGCCAATAATGAACGCATCGTCGGCATACTGACGCACCATTTTGTGAGTGATATCCAGCACCGCCAGCGGGAACTTCGCGCGGTTGTCGCGGCTGCCGCCCCACTCGTCTTCACGCTGATTGGAGTTCGGCGAGTAAAACTGCTGAATAAGATAGGTGTTGGCACCGTGGATCTCGACGCCATCGAAACCCGCCTGAATGGCGCGGCGAACCGCTTCGCCAAATTTGGCGATCATCGCTTCGACTTCTTCACCGCTCAGCGCAACCGGCGTGGCGGCCCCTTCACGCGGAGCGGCTACGGCGCTCGGCCCCACCGGAGTCCGTCCGCCGATCAGTTTCGGATCGACCATGCGGCCGCCGTGGTAGATCTGCAGCAAGGCGCGGGAGCCTTCGGATTTGATGGCCTGAGCAATTTTCGCCAGGCCGGCGATCTTCTCGTCGTTGTCGATTCCGAGGGCGCCAGGGAAGGCCAGGCCCAAATCGTCAACGAAACAGCACTCAACAATGATAGTGCCGATACTGCCTGACCGTGCGCGATAGTATTCCACCAGTTCGCTGGTCACCGTGCCGTCGTAATAACCGGTACAGGTGGTCATCGGGGCCATTAACAGACGGTTTTTAAGTTCTGTGCCATTCGGTAATGTGAAGGGGCTTAAAATGCGTTCGTTCGTGCTCATAATAGAAACTCCAAACTTTTAAAATTGAAATTTTGAATTCTTTATCGGATTTCTTTCTGGTTAATTTTTTTGCCGATGTCATGGTATTAATATAAAGGTATTTTTAGTTACGAAAGTTATTACGTTAGTTATAAAACTATTTAATCCCTGCAATAACATTATTACTACATAGGTGTTATTGATATCAGGATACCGCGTTCACAACAATATCAATTCTGTTAACGTTTTGATTACTTTCATCTCGATAAATAAAATTAAATAACTTAATGATTTATATGTGTTTTTAAACTGAAAATCGTTTGCGAACAATATCAAACACGTAAAATCAAATCCATCAAACAGATAATATCCACATAACTCAACAGGGTTATTAAAATATGGATAAAAATAACACTGCAATTCTATTTTATTGATCGCAATCAATTCCACCGGCCTCTAAAGGCGCACTATATAATCATCATCAATTTTTAATTTAACGTCTTTTAAGGTGCGTTAAATAGCTATTCAAGAAATAACCAGAAAGCACTTTAAATAACTAAAGAAAGCAAAGTAATTAAAAAAGTCGCGCTGTTATTTCTGCTAAACCGAATTTCTGACAACTTAAGAAGCAAACCTATGAATGATAAAACAGCTGTAACGCCTTCGGTGGCGAGCAAGCCAAAAGACGGTAACAAAAACCGTCTGATTATGATGGCCCTGCCCATTATTGTCGCAGTGCTGTTGTTGTTTGTCCCGGTGCCTGAAGGCCTTCCGCCTTATGCCTGGCACTACTTCGCTATCTTTGTCGGCGTGATTGTCGGTTTGATTTTCGAACCGCTGCCGGGGGCGGTGATTGGCCTGACCGGCGTCGTCGCCATCGGCCTGTGCAGCCAGTGGGTGCTGTTTAGCCCGGAACAGCTGGCTGACCCGAAATTTAAGCTGGCAGGGGCCTCCTTTAAATGGGCGGTAAGCGGCTTTGGTAACTCAACCGTCTGGCTGATATTTGGCGCCTTTATGTTTGCCGCAGGCTACGACAAAACGCGTTTTGGCCGCCGACTGGCGCTGATTCTGGTGAAATATTTGGGTCGTCGCAGCCTGACGCTGGGCTACGCGATTACCTTCGCCGACCTGCTGCTGGCCCCATTTACACCGTCCAACACGGCGCGCAGCGGTGGGACTATCTACCCGATTATCGCTAACCTGCCGCCGCTGTATGGGTCGAAGCCTAACGATCCCAGCGCGCGTAAAATTGGCTCTTACTTAATGTGGGTTGCCATCACCGCGGCCTGTATCACCAGCTCTATGTTCCTCTCCGCGCTCGCCCCTAACCTGCTGGCGCTGGCGCTGGTCAAAAGCATTGTGGGGATTGATATCTCCTGGGGCACCTGGTTTATCGCCTTCTTGCCGCTGGGCGTGCTGTTGATTCTGGTGATGCCGCTGCTGGCCTACTGGTTCTATCCGCCAGAGGTGAAAGTCAACGACGAAGTGCCGCTGTGGGCAAGCCGTGAACTGGAGAAACTGGGCAAGCTGTCGCGCAATGAAATTCTGCTGCTGGTCTTTGTATGCTGCGCCCTGCTGATGTGGATTTTTGCCGCCGCGTGGATTGAACCCGCCATGGCAGCCCTGCTGATCGTCGGTTTAATGCTGTGGACCGGCGTCCTTGAGTGGAACGACATTACCGGCAACAAAGCCGCGTGGAATACCTTCGTCTGGTTCGCCACCCTGGTCGCTCTGGCTGACGGCCTCTCCTCAACGGGCTTTATCGGCTGGCTGGGTAAAGAAGGCGGCGAACTGATGAGCGGGATTTCGCCGGGCGTGGCGACGGTCGTCCTGCTGCTGGCCTTCTATCTGCTGCACTACCTGTTTGCCAGCACCACCGCGCACACCACCGCGCTGCTGCCGGCGATGCTGACCATTGCCGCCACCATTCCGGGCATGAATATGGAAGTGTTCGTGCTGCTGATGGTGACCTCGCTGGGTATCATGGGGATCATCACCCCGTATGGCACTGGCCCTAGCCCGATTTACTACGGCAGCGGCTATCTGCCCACCAAAGATTACTGGCGTCTCGGCACCATATTTGGCGCCATCTTCCTGGCGGCCCTGCTGCTGATTGGTTATCCGTGGATGTCCATGATGTTCTGATTCATAACCGCCGGAAGATAACGTCCGGCGGTTTTATTTTATGGAGTGATACGCAATGTCGAACAAACCCTTTTATTATCAGAATCCCTTCCCGCTCGCACACGACGATACCGAATACTACCTGCTGACCAAAGATCATGTGTCAGTCGCTGATTTTAACGGCGAAGAGATCCTCAAAGTGGAGCCCAAAGCCCTGACGCTGCTGGCCCAGCAGGCATTCCATGATGCCGCCTTTATGCTGCGTCCTTCGCATCAGCAGCAAGTTGCCGCTATCCTTAGCGACCCCGAAGCCAGCGAAAACGACAAATACGTGGCGCTCCAGTTCCTGCGCAATTCCGAGATCGCTGCCAAAGGCGTGCTGCCGACCTGTCAGGATACGGGTACGGCGATCATTATGGGTAAAAAAGGCCAGCGCGTGTGGACCGGCGGCGGTGACGAAGCCGCGCTGAGTCAGGGCGTCTATAACACCTATATCGAAGACAACCTGCGCTATTCGCAAAACGCGGCGCTGGATATGTACCAAGAGGTGAATACCGGGACCAACCTGCCGGCGCAAATTGATGTATACAGTGTTGATGGGGATGAATATAAATTCCTGTGCATGGCCAAAGGCGGCGGTTCAGCCAACAAAACGTATCTCTACCAGGAAACCAAAGCCCTGATTACGCCAGCCAAACTGAAAAATTATCTGGTTGAGAAAATGCGCTCACTGGGGACGGCGGCCTGCCCTCCTTATCATATCGCGTTTGTGATTGGCGGGACTTCCGCTGAAAGCACGCTGAAAACCGTCAAGCTGGCCTCTACGCACTACTACGATGGTCTGCCAACCGCAGGCAACGAGCATGGTCAGGCGTTCCGCGATGTTCAGCTGGAACAAGAACTGCTGAAAGAAGCCCAGAATCTCGGTCTCGGCGCGCAGTTCGGCGGCAAATATTTTGCTCACGATATCCGCGTGATCCGCCTGCCGCGTCATGGCGCCTCCTGCCCGGTCGGAATGGGCGTCTCCTGCTCAGCAGACCGTAACATCAAAGCCAAAATCAACCGCGATGGCATCTGGATCGAGAAGCTGGAACACAATCCCGCCCGGTACATTCCTGAATCATTGCGTCAGCAAGGCGAAGGCGATGTGGTGAGTATTAACCTGAACAGCCCGATGGAAACGATCCTGGCGCAGCTTTCTGCCCATCCCGTTTCGACGCGTCTGTCGCTGAACGGCACAATCATCGTGGCGCGCGATATCGCCCATGCGAAGCTAAAAGAGCTGCTGGATAACGGCGAAGAGCTGCCGCAGTACGTTAAAGATCACCCGATCTACTATGCGGGGCCGGCCAAAACGCCAGAGGGTTTTGCCTCCGGTTCGTTAGGCCCGACAACGGCAGGACGTATGGACTCTTACGTGGATTTACTGCAATCACATGGTGCCAGTATGGTCATGCTGGCGAAAGGTAACCGTAGCCAACAGGTCACCGACGCATGCCATCAGCACGGCGGGTTCTATCTCGGCAGCATTGGCGGCCCGGCGGCGGTACTGGCTCAGGACAGTATCAAGAGCCTGGAGTGCGTGGCCTGGCCTGAACTGGGGATGGAAGCAGTCTGGAAAATCGAAGTCGAAAACTTCCCGGCGTTTATCCTGGTCGATGATAAAGGCAACGACTTCTTCCAGCAGATCCACAACAAGCAGTGTTCAGGCTGCTCGCAGCGATAAGATGATGTGAATGTGACTAAGCCAGGCTTTTGCGTCTGGCTTTTTTATTTCGAAAACTGGCGCAGGAAACGCCTGAACGACAATACTTCAGACTGACTGAGTTCACATATCTTGTGACGAAGCGGTAAAGGGGTATTCCTTCGCATGAGCAGAGTGATAAGGTACTCGTCGCACGGTGATTTTGAAGAGAAAAAACAACAGGAAAGGTGTTCTGCAGAGGAAAAGTGGCGGAGAGAGGGGGATTTGAACCCCCGGTAGAGTTGCCCCTACTCTAGTTTTCGAGACTAGTCCGTTCAGCCGCTCCGGCATCTCTCCGTTTTAAGGGTTGCCATATTGCCAGGTAATTTGGCATTTTAACAGGCCCTTATCCTGTAATTTTGTTCAAGTGATGAGTTTGCGAGCGAAGCGATGATTAAATGGCCCTGGAAATCGAACGAAACCGCACCAAGCACCGCCCTTCCGTGGGAGGACGCGCTGGCCATCCCTGTTCTTGCCAGCCTGACATCGGACGAACAGACCAGACTGGTACAGCTGGCCGATCGTTTTTTGCAGCAAAAACGCCTCGTCCCGCTACAGGGATTTGAGCTGGATGCGCTGAAAAGCGCGCGAATCGCGCTGCTATTCTGCTTACCGGTGCTTGAGCTGGGCATTGAATGGCTGGACGGCTTCCATGAAGTGCTGATCTACCCGGCACCGTTCGTGGTGGATGACGAATGGGAAGATGATATCGGGCTGGTGCATAATCAGCGCGTGGTTCAGTCCGGACAGAGCTGGCAGCAAGGGCCCATTATTCTTAACTGGCTCGATATTCAGGACTCTTTCGATGCTTCCGGTTTTAACCTCATCGTCCACGAAGTCGCGCATAAGCTGGACACCCGCAATGGCGATCGGGCCAGCGGCGTGCCGTTTATCCCGCTGCGCGAAGTTGCGGGATGGGAGCACGATCTCCACGCGGCGATGAATAATATTCAGGATGAGATCGATCTGGTGGGCGAAAGCGCAGCCAGTATTGATGCCTACGCCGCCACCGATCCGGCAGAGTGCTTTGCCGTACTGTCGGAATATTTCTTCAGCGCACCGGAGCTGTTTGCGCCACGTTTTCCGGCCTTGTGGCAACGTTTTTGCCAGTTTTACCAGCAAGATCCTTTGCAACGCTTACGTGCGAATGAAGAGTTTGGCGGGCATTCCCCCTCTCAAGTACACTAAAAGAGCAGGTTGACTCTTAATTAATCATTCGAATCAGCACGTTAAATTTAGTGTTGACACAAAATAGCGAGGCTATTAACATGCGCCTCGTTCACACGATTCCTCTGTAGTTCAGTCGGTAGAACGGCGGACTGTTAATCCGTATGTCACTGGTTCGAGTCCAGTCAGAGGAGCCATATTTAAAAAGCCTGCTTTTAAAGCAGGCTTTTTGCTATCTGTCAGTTACGCTCTGACAATCCTGCCAGTCATCTCCGCTTAACACCTGCTTTGCACCTCACCTTTACTCACTGATTCTGCTCCTGTGATTGCTTTGCCTGGTAACGCAGAAGCCTGTGAACATCCGTGATCCCGGTATGGTCATAAATGGACACAATTGCGCGCGTTTTGCCTATTACTGCCGATTGTGAAGATTCAGGGTGCATGATATGTTATAAAATAACACTCAAATTCCGTGGTAACAGCCTCTGTGCCGCGCAGCAAATGAACCTATGCAATCGCCAAAATCAAATGAACCCGCACGCTCGCAGCGCCTGCCCCAGGCGCATTTTTTATTCGCTGCGCGGCAAGCCAGACGTGTCACGAGAGTGGTTTTCTTAACGGGTACTGTTGCCTTTCTGATGGTGATCGTGGCGCTCATGGTCACCATGTTTGACCCGACGTCGCGCTGGATGGCCTTTTTATGCAGCACTGCGGCGGCGGGTATCATACTGGCTCTCGCCCTGCACAATGCCGGGCGTATTTGTCAGTGGCGCGCCGACAAGCAAAGCCCGGAAGCAACGCCTGCGTCCCCGGAGCCGGACGAGCCACCGTACCCGATTTTTCAGAAGATGGTTGCCGCCATTCCTTTTAACTTCAAACGGGTTGATTCGTTCCTGAAATCCGACGGCATCAACCTGGGGACGATGTCTTTTATCGCGCTGTTTACCGTTCTGGCAGGCTGGGGAACGGATTACACGCCGCTGGCGGAAAGCGGAATTCGCTGGGTAATCATCGGCGGCATTGCGCTGACGATCTTTATTCTGCTGGTGGCTGAACGTCATCTGGCGGCAACGGGGCAGGAAACCTGGCCGGAGGCCAATCTGCTCGCCCCCGTTCTGCGCCTGATGATGGCCGTGCTGTTTTGCACACTCCCGATGCTGCTGTTCCCCGCGCTCACCTCTCCCTGGCTGATTAACCTGCCCGCCATTCTTGTGGTCCCGGTGGCGATTGAATTGATTTTGCGTGGCCTGTTTTCGCTGTTTCGCCCGCCGCGTAATGAAGAGGACGAACCTGATTTTTTAGCGAAAAGCCGGCTTGCGCAGCTGCTTACCTGGCCACCGCGCCCGCTACGTTTTCTCCAGCAGGAGCTTCATCAGCACCTGAGGATTGATCTTCGCCAGCTCTGGGCTTTCACGGTTTTGCGTCGGGCGCTGTTACCCGTTATCGCAGTGATGATGCTATGCGGCTGGCTACTGACGGGTCTCCAGCAACTCTCCGCCGATCAGCGTGGCATTTACGAGCGCTTCGGCAAGCCTGTCGCGGTGCTCTCTCCCGGTCTGCACGCCGGGCTCCCGTGGCCGTTTGGCCAGGTGATCGTGACTGAAAATGGTCAGGTGCATGAACTGGCCGCCGGCGAAACGCCCGATGACCGCGAACCGGTCGTACCGGCTGATGCGGAGGGCAATGCGCCCGCCAGCGCTAACCGTCTGTGGGATGCCACGCATAATTTCGACAAAGCGCAGATTATCGCCAGCCAGAGCGGACAGCAGCAAAGTCTGCAAATCATGAACAGCGATGTGCGCTTTATGTGGCGTATAGGACTGTCCGATGACGCAGCGCTGGCCGCGGCCTACAACAGCAACAATCTTGCGGAACTCATTCGCAGCACGGCAAATCAGGTGCTGGTGCATCAGTTTTCCGCCATGACGCTCGAAGGTTTGCTGGGGGCTCAGCGCAACGATTTAAGCCAGCGGCTCAACCAGGCGGTTCAGCAGCGACTCGATCAACTCCACAGCGGGGTCGAGCTCCTTTCGACGGTGGTGGAAGCCATCCATCCTCCTGCCGGGGCCGCAGATGCGTTCCACGGCGTGCAGGCCGCCCAGATTACCGCGCAATCACTGATATTTAACGAACGCGGACATGCTGCCGAACTGACCGCCAGCGCGGCGACAACCGCCACTTCCCGGCGCAATGACGCCCAGGCCAGTGCGACAGATGTTCTGAGCAAAGCTCAGGCCACCGCCGTTCAATTCACTGCGCAGAAAAATGCCCAGGCCAAAGCCGGGCAAGTCTACATCGACGAGCAGTGGCTGAAAAAGTTACAGCAAACCCTGGCGGGCCGCCCGCTGCTGATCATCGATCATCACATTGGCGTCGGGTCACCGCCCACGCTCGATCTTCGCGAATTTCCATCATTAAACGCAGCGGCGCAGCACGATACGCCCGTTAAACCTGCACAGGAGCCCTCCCGTTGAGCCATTCACATCATCATGGTTGCCATCACGGCTGCAACCACGGCCACCCTTCTGACTCGCAGCCCGCCAAAAAAGGCACGGGCAAACGCCTCGCCATTGCGGCTGCGTTAGGTTTGATCCTCGCGGCTGCGGCAAGCCTTGTGCAGGTGCGGTCCGGTGAATCGCTGGTGATCACCCGTTTTGGCGATCCGGTGCGCGTTTTACTTAAACCTGGCCTGGCCTGGCGTTTACCCGCTCCGTTTGAAATCGCCACGCCGGTCGATTTACGCCTGCGCACCACCTCCAGCGGTTTGCAGGATGTCGGTACGCGCGACGGGCTACGCATTATCGTTCAGTCCTATGCAATCTGGCAGGTCGATAACACCCCGGAACACGTGCAGCGCTTCATGCGCGCGGTGCAAAATCAGCCCGATGAAGCCGCACGACAAATCCGCACTTATCTCGGATCGGCGCTGGAAACAACCGCCAGCGGGTTTACCCTCTCCCAGCTGGTCAATACTGACAGCAAACAGGTACAGCTCAGCCAGTTCGAAGCGCATCTGAAGGCGCAAATCAGCCAGTCGCTTCTGGAAAGCTATGGCATTCGCCTGGTCCAGACGGGCACAGAACGTCTGACCCTGCCCGCCGTCACCTTAAATGCCACGGTGGACAGGATGCGCGCCGAGCGTGAAACCATCGCCACCGAACGCACCGCCGACGGTAAACGCGCTGCCGCAGAAATTCGCTCCGCCGCCGAGCGCGACGCGCGGATTGTCGAGGCGCAGGCCTCCGTGCAGGCGGCGAACATCGAAGCGCAGTCTCAGGTGCAGGCCGCCGATATTTATGCCAAAGCCTACGCCAGCTCCCCGCAGCTCTATGTTTTACTCCGTCAGCTTGATGCGCTCAGTGGCATGGTGAACTCGCATACCCGGCTGGTATTACGTACCGATGCTGCGCCGTTCAGTTTGTTAGTGGATGGACCAAAACTGGGCAATCAGCATGAGTGAACACCGTTCCCCTGAATCCGCAGGGCCGTGGACCCAGTCGATACGCCTCGCCTTTTTCGCTCTGCTGGCGCTGACTTTACTCGCCGCAGGTGTGTGGTTGTTTTCCAACGTGCGACAGATCCCCGCCGACAGCCAGGCGGTGGTATTGAGTTTTGGCGCGCAACAGCGCGTCGAAGGACCGGGTTTACTGCTGGCATGGCCCTCCCCGATTAATGACGTGGTGATAGTCCCCGCCTTTGACCGCGTGATCGAACATCACGTTACCGCGCTTATGCGCTCTTCCGACGCGCAGGAGATGGATTTTCAGGGCGCGAGCAGTAACGACACCCTGGCCGGCTCGGGGTATTTGCTCACCGGGGATGCGGGCGTGGTGCAGCTGGATATCAGCGTGTTTTATCGCGTCAGAACGCCGATGGCCTGGGTGCTACAGGGGCCGCATGTTATTCCGGCGCTGGACAGGCTGGTGGAACGCGCAGCGGTGGCGGTGTGTGCCTCGCGCGATCTGGATACCATCCTGGTGGCGCGCCCGGAAATCATGGGCAGCGATTCGAACGTGGCCCAGCTGCGCGAACGCCTGCGCGCAGACGTGCAGCATAACGTTGAGCAAAACCTGCTGCGGCTTGCCAACGCCGGCGCCGATCTGGGGATCACTCTTGAACGGGTGACGGTGCAATCGACGCTCCCCCGCGCCACCGTTTCCGCGTTCAATGCGGTATTAACCGCTACTCAGCAGGCTTCACAGGCGGTGGCCAGCGCCCGCACGGACGCCTCTCTGACCCGGCAAAAAGCCACGCAGCGAGTGGATCAACTGTTGCAAATATCCCAGGCCAATGCCCAGGAAAATGTCGCGAAAGCGCAGGCAGACACCGCAACGATCACCCGGTTAACGCGTAACCATTCCGATCCCGACCTGCTGGCGCGGATTTATCGCGAGCGGATCGCCGCCATCCTCGCGCAGGCAGAATCGGTCGTCACTATCGCACCGCAGGATGATGCGCATCTCATCCTTCAGACCGCAGGGCAAAAGGACACTTCGACCCCATGACCACCACCACTCTTAACCCTGGCGACTCACTGACCCGCCAGGAACGCCGCCATATCACGCGCCAGCTGGTACTGGCACTGATTGCCAGCGGGGCGCTGATCCTCGGATTGCTGTGGCGCTGGCTGGCCCCGGCTCAGGTTGCCGTCGCCGATATTTTACTGGGCTTCGCATCGCTGGTGGTTGCGGTCCCGGTGCTACGCCACGCGATCCACAGCCTGCGCCACCCGAGTTTACACGGCCTCACCGATCAGCTTATCGCCCTGGCGCTGCTGGGCGCGTGGGCATCCGGTGACTTACTGACTGCCGCACTCCTGCCGCTGATTATGATCATCGGCCATATCCTGGAAGAGCGCAGTGTGATTGGCTCTCAGGAAGCGATTGAGGCGCTCAGCAAGCTCACTCGCAGTCGTGCGCGCCGCGTCGATGCCGACGGAAATCTCCATGACATCGACAATCAGGATCTGGTTGCAGGCGATATTGTGGAGGTGCGTGCCGGGGATCATATTCCCGCCGACGGGCGTATTCTCGACGGGAAAGCCAGCCTCGACACCGCCCCTATCACGGGAGAATCCATCCCGCAGGAGGTCCAGCCGGGCATGGAGGTCTATGGCGGTGCGATAAATCTTGATGGACGGCTGCGCATCGAAGTCACCCAAACCGGCGACTCATCGACTCTCGGGAAAGTGATTGCCCTCATGCAAAGCGCCGAGCAGGCAAGTCCGCCGATTACCCGAATGCTTGAGCGCCACGCGGCCTCCTATCTGCTGCTGGTTCTGATGATTGCCGCCAGCACCTGGTTCCTGACGCAAAATGCGCAGGCGGTTCTGGCCGTGCTGGTTGCCGCCTGCCCCTGCGCGCTGGTTCTCTCCGCGCCCGCGACATCCATTGCCGGACTCACGGTGGCTGCGCGTCACGGCATTTTAATCCGTGGCGCGGCATTTCTTGAGGCGCTGGCCGAGCTGAACGCCGTGGTGGTCGATAAAACGGGCACGCTGACTCACGGTAAACTGCAGCTTCAGGCGGTGATCGAGCAGGAAGGGGAATCGGCTGAACGCCTGCGCGCATTTGCCGCAAGCCTTGGCTCCACCAGCAATCACCCGGTGAGCCGCGCGCTGGTGACTATCGCCCCGCAGATCGGGTGGCCGACGCTGGATAACGTGCGAGAACATCAGGGGTTAGGCGTCAGCGCCCATACACCGGCCGGAGAAGCGGTGCTGGGCAGACGCGAGCTGTTAGAAAAATACAGTCGCGATCTTCCTGCGGAGCCGGATCATGACGGACCGGTGGTCGGGCTGGTACTGAACAGTCGTTTTCTGGGATGGCTGCTGCTGGCCGACAGCCTGCGACCGGAGGCGGCACAGGCGATGAGCGAACTGCGCGAACTGGGTTTAAACCGCCAGGTATTGTTGACCGGTGACCGGCAGGAAGTGGCCCGGCATATCGCACAACACGTCGGGATCGCCGATGTCATCGCCGGGGCGCTCCCGGCCGATAAACTCCACCATGTGAAAGTGCAAATCGACCATGGCTTCCGTCCGATGGTGATCGGCGATGGCATCAATGATTCGCTGGCGCTGAAAGCGGGCGTTGTCGGCGTGGCGATGGGTGCGGGCGGTTCAGATATCGCGATGTCATCGGCGGATATCGTGTTGATTGGCAGCGATTTGCGTCGGTTAGGCACTTGCGTGCGCTTAAGCCGCCGCTGCCGCCGAACCCTGCAGGTGAACGTGGTTATCGGGCTTGGCTGGACGGTGGTGATAGTGGTCGCCGCGGCGTTAGGCTGGCTGGGGGCTTCCGGCGCGGTGATCGCCGCCATATTGCACAACCTCAGCACCCTGCTGGTTCTGGGCAATGCCGGGCGACTGCTCCGCTTTGAAGAAAAACTCAGCTGATCCGCGAGGCAGTTAAAGGGCCAAAGAACGACAAGCCCATCCGCGCCAAACGAAAAAGCCTGCTTCACATGCAGGCTTTTTGCCCTTCGGCGTTTATCACTCAGATTTGATAATCAATCGCCACTTCGTCTGCTTCCATAACCTGACGTTTGATCTCATCCACCGACAGCCCGGCGTTACACAGCTCAATAAAACGCCAGACATAGTTGCGCTGCAGTTGCCCGCGTTTAAGGCCGAGCCACACGGTATTGGCATCAAACAGATGGCGGGTATCGAGACGAACCAGCCCGCCCAGCTCACGTTCACCGCCGGACTGCTCCGCCACCAGACCAATCCCGAGGCCTAATTCCACGTAGGTTTTGATCACATCGGAATCCTGCGCACTCAGCACGATATCCGGCGTAAGCCCTTTACGATTAAACGCCTCGTCGATGCGCGAACGACCGGTAATGCCCTGGCGGTAGGTGATCAGCGGCCATTTGACGATCTCTTCGAGCGTCAGAGGCGAAACCTGATGGAGGGGATGGTCGACCGGCAGCAGCAGGCTGTGGTGCCAGCGGAACCAGGGGAAAGCCACCAGCAGCGGATCATTACTGAGGCGCTCACTGGCAATACCAATATCCGCCCCACCGTTTTGCAGCAGCACTTCGATTTCCTGCGGCGTCCCCTGGATTAACTCCAGGCGCACATCCGGGAAGAGTTCGCGGAAAGCTTTGATCACCGGCGGCAGACTATAGCGCGCCTGGGTGTGGGTCGTCGCGATAGTGAGCACCCCGGAGGCATCGTTGGTAAACAGATCCGCCAGACGACGAACGTTGCTGGCTTCATTAAGAATACGCTCAGCAATAGTCAGCAACGCTTTACCGGGTTCAGTCATCCCCAGCAGGCGTTTGCCACGGCGGATGAAAATCTCAATACCCAACTCCTCTTCCAGCTCGCGGATATGGCGGCTGACGCCCGACTGGGAGGTGTAAAGCATGTTGGCGACTTCGGTCAGGTTGTAGTCCCGCCTGGCCGCCTCACGAATAATTTTAAGTTGCTGGAAATTCACGATTCACTCCGGCGCATCTGACATAGCCCTATTGTTAGAGTCAGCAGACCTGCAGAACAAATAATAAAAACCAGCATCTTATTCCTTTATGGAATATCAGCTCACCAGCTGCAGTTCACGATTCTCCAGAGAAGGACGGCTCACCAGCGACATCAGGATCTCTTTTACGGCCTGCGCCTGTGGCGACAGGGATCCGCGAGCAGACATATTCAGGGATAACGGCAGACTCATGGATGGCGTCGTGATCCGCGCCATCCAGCCGTTTGCCGCACTGCATAACGAGCGCGCGGCGGATTCCGGCAGAACCGTGACGCCCATTCCGCTGGCGATAGCGGCGGTCAGCGTAGAGATAGAATCGATCTCACCAATAATTTTTGCCGTCAGGCGGCGCAGGGAAAAGGCTTCATCGACGCGCAGACGCACGGCGCTGTAATCGCGCGGCAAGAACAGATTCATTTCAGCTACCGCGGTCAGATCGACGCTCTGCCCCGGACAATCACGCGTCCCCACCAGGTAGAGATCTTCTTTGAGCAACGGCTGGCTGGTGATCCCCGCGATGGGCGAACGATCGTAAAGTACCGCCATATCCAGCTGGCCATTCAGCAGTTTGTCGTTAAGGACCGAACCGCTATTTTCATGCAGATAGACCAGCACTTCGGGCAGCTCAGCGCGCACCGCCTGCAGCAGGGGCATTGTCACTGAGGATGCCGCAGTGCCCGGCGCCAGGCCAATCGACACCTGCCCGCTCAGCGTTTGTCCGACATTGCAGACAGCGAGCTGGGCTTGTTCACACTGGCGCAGAATGGTCCGCGCGTGGGTATAGAGGATTTTGCCCGCTTCCGTTGGCGTAACGCCACGTTTAGTCCGGATTAACAGCTGCTGGTCCAGTTCACCTTCCAGAGTGGCGACCTGCTGGCTCAGCGCAGGCTGCGCGATATGCAACACTTCCGCGGCCTGGGTCAGGCTACCGATATCGACGATTTTTACGAAGTATTTCAGTCGTCTTAAGTTCATTTTGCCCCCTGTTAAAATACAGTGCCGGTACTGGCGCTCATTGTTGAGAAGGTTTTTGCAATATGGATGCCAGTTTTTTCAGGAGGTCCGATATGTTCGCTAACCGGCTGAAAATAAGGAAATCTAATCACCCGGTGCGCTTTTATGACTGAAACAGCGGTTTACGATCTGCCCCATTAGGGGTATGCCTGCACCAGAATTGTGCAATTCGCTATGAAAAGGACCACTTTGCTGATTTTGTCAGCAAACAGTTGAAAGGTGTTGATCCACCCTTTGACAAGCGGTATCGAGGTCGATAATATGCGCCCCGTTCACACGATTCCTCTGTAGTTCAGTCGGTAGAACGGCGGACTGTTAATCCGTATGTCACTGGTTCGAGTCCAGTCAGAGGAGCCAAATTTAAAAAGCCTGCTTTTAAAGCAGGCTTTTTGCTTTTCTGATATCACCATTACCGCGTTGTCGCTTCTACCCGCCATTTGCGCGTCAGCGGTTTTTCGACCTCGACAATCAGGAACATCACGAACCCGATAATAAAGGTGATCACCCAGTAGCGGAAAGGCAGAGATTCTGTGCCAAACAGCATCTGCATGAACGGCGCATAGATGATCAGCAGCTGCAACACCAGCAGTACCCCACTCACTATCCAGATACCTTTGTTCGCCAGCAGGCCTTTACTCAACGAGAACCCGTCAGAGATGCGGCAGTTCAGCATGTAGAACCATTGCGCGGTCACCAGTGTCTGCAAAAGAACGGTGCGAATGAATTCCGGCGAGTAACCGCGGGGTTGCAGCCAGGCTTCGAGCACAAACGCACTGACGGCAATCATTGAGCCAACAAACACCACGCGCCAGATGGCAAAGCCGTCCATCACGTGCAGTTTAGGATCACGCGGCGGTCGTTTCATGATGTTCTTTTCGCCCGCTTCAAATGCCAGGCCAAACGACAGCGTGGCGGACGTCGCCATATTCATCCACAGAATCAATACCGGGGTCAGCGGAATCAAGTTCCCGGCCAGCAGGGCGATGATAATTAACAGACCCTGGGCCAGGTTGGTGGGCATGATAAACAGAATGGTCTTTTTCAGGTTATCGTACACCCGCCGGCCTTCTCTGACCGCACTGGCGATAGTGGCGAAGTTATCATCCGTCAGCACCATGTCGGCCGCTTCCTTCGTGACCTCTGTCCCTTTGATCCCCATCGCAATACCAACGTCGGCCTGCTTCAGCGCAGGCGCATCGTTGACGCCATCGCCGGTCATCCCGACAATCTCTTTTTTGCTTTGCAGCGCCTGGACCAGACGGAATTTATCCTCCGGGCTGGTACGGGCGAAAATATCAAATTTCTGCGCGGCCTCGCTCAGCTGTTGATCGTCCATTACCTCCAGCTCACGTCCGGTGATGGCGTTGCCCGCATTGCCAATCCCCAGCATCTGGCCAATGCTCATTGCGGTTTGCGGATGATCGCCGGTGATCATTTTCACGCGAATGCCCGCCTGCAGGCAGTCGCCAATCGCCGTAATCGCCTCTGGTCGCGGGGGGTCCATCATCCCGGCAATCCCCAGCAAAATGACGCTCTGCTGTAAATCCTGGTGGGTGAGTTCCGTTTGCCCTGGCGCCGCAGGCTTCCAGGCTGCCGCCACCATACGCAGGCCTTCGCGGGCGTACTCCTCAATCTTCGCTTCCCAGTAGGGTTGATCGAGGGGGTCAAGCCCTGTCTCCGTCTGCTGATGCTGGCAGAGTCTGAACAGGACGTCCGGCGCACCGGTGATCAATATCATCTCTTCATCACCGATTCGATGGAGCGTTGACATGTATTTGTACTGCGAATCAAAAGGAATTTTGCTGCGCAGATCTGTCTGTTGCGCAGGGAGTGTCACTTTGGCGGCCAGAACCTTCAGTGCGCCCTCGGTTGGGCCGCCGGTTATCCTCCAGTGACCGTGTTCATCCTTGCTTAGCTGGCTGTCATTACACAGATCGATGGTGCGCAAATAGCGCGCCAGAAGCGATCCCTGCGTCACGGTTACCGGTGAAGGATCATCAATCAGAGGGCTTAAGGCTGGCGATCGCGTCGTAGCGGCGGGCGTGGGCGAATTACACGCCGGGCAGCAGGTTCGCATCTGGACGCGTGAGCGAGGTCTGTAATGGATATCTCCCGCCAGTTTATCAACAACCCTATCCGCGTCTGGCTGACCATTCTTCTGCTGGGCGTCGGCGGCATTTTCGCCCTCCTGAATATCGGGCGGCTCGAAGATCCGGCCTTTACCATTAAAACCGCCGTGATTATCACCCACTACCCCGGAGCCTCGGCTCAGCAGGTGTAAGAGGAGGTCACGCTTCCGGTCGAAAATGCGCTACAGCAGTTGCCCTATCTCGACAACGTCAGCTCTATCTCATCAAATGGCCTGTCACAAATTACCGTTAATATCGCCTCGCGCTATCACTCAGACGACCTGCCGCAAATCTGGGATGAGCTGCGTCGTCGGGTTGGTGATGCTTCCCGCCAGTTTCCGCCGGGCGTCGTGACGCCGTTCGTTAATGACGATTTTGGTGATGTATTTGGTTTCTTCTTTGCAATCTCCGGCAATGATTTTACCAACCCCGAACTCGCCCGGTACGCGGAGCAACTGCGCCGCGAGCTGGTGCTCATCCCGGGCGTGGGTAAAGTCGCCATTGGGGGAGCGATACCGCAGCAGATTAATATTGATATTTCGCTGCCCAAAATGGCCGCACGCGGTATTACGCTGACACAACTCTCCGCCCTGCTGAGCCGCGTAAATGTGGTCTCAAACGCCGGGGAGATCGCCTCCGGCACCGAGTCGATTCGTCTGCATCCAACGGGGGAATTTGACAATATTGATGAACTGGGCGATCTGATTATCACCCCTCACGGCGCGGCGGCAACCACGCGGCTGCGTGATATCGCCACCCTGTCCCGCGGGCTGACTGAATCGCCTTCTGGCATCTATCACGCCAATGGTCGCCAGGCCGTGACGATGGGGGTGTCGTTTATTCCCGGCGTCAATGTCATTGATGTCGGGCGCGCCTTAGAGGCGAAATTGCAGCAGATGTCGGCGGAAAAACCGGCCGGTATTCAGATAACACTGTTTTACGATCAGGCTGCCGAGGTGGGCCAGTCGGTTAATGGCTTCATTATCAATTTCCTGATAGCGCTGGCCATTGTGATCGGCGTCCTGCTGATTTTTATGGGTATCCGCAGCGGGATCATTATCGCCTTATCACTGGCGCTGAATGTGTTAGGCACGCTCCTTATCATGTACCTGTGGGGGATTGAACTTCAGCGTATTTCGCTGGGAGCATTAATCATCGCGCTCAGTATGCTGGTGGATAACGCGATTGTGATCGTCGAAGGGGTGCTGATCGCCAGACAGCGCGGCTCAACGCTGATGACGGCTATTAACTATGTGATTTCACGCTCGGCGCTGCCGCTGCTGGGCGCAACGGTTATCGCAATCCTCGCCTTTGCCCCCATCGGCCTTTCTCAGGACTCGACCGGCGAATACTGTAAATCACTGTTCCAGGTTCTGTTGATTTCGCTGCTGTTGAGCTGGTTTTCTGCGCTCACCCTTACCCCGGTGATGATTAAATGGTGGTTGTTTAAGGGGCAAAAAACAGCCGAAGCGCCTGCGGATATCGATCCCTATGACAAACCCTTCTATCGAATCTACCAGCGCATTCTGAACGCTATTCTGCTGCGTAAAACAATCACTCTGACGCTGATGGTCGCTCTGCTGGCGGCGGCAGTCTGGGGATTCGGTTCGGTACGGCAAAACTTTTTCCCCTCCTCAAACACGCCTATTTTCTTTGTCGACCTGTGGTTACCTTACGGCACGGATATTAGCCAAACCGAAAAAATGACCCGCGAAATTGAAAAAACCATTAATGGCCAGCCCGGCGTCGTCACCACGGTGTCCACGATTGGCCAGGGGAGCATGCGGTTTATTCTGACCTACAGCGGTCAGAGGCAATACAGTAACTATGCGCAAATCATGGTGCGTATGGACGATCAGCGTAATATTGCCGCACTCACGCGCCACGTCGATGATTATATCGCCCGCCACTTTCCACAGATTAACGCCAGTACCAAACGGGTGATGTTTGGTCCTTCCGGCGACAGTGCTATTGAAGTCCGTATCAAGGGCCCGGATCCTGACCAGTTGCGGCTCATTGCCAGTCAGGTTGACGATATTCTTACCCGGGATCCGGCGACAGACAGCGTAAGAAATGACTGGCAGAACCGCAGCAAAGTGATACGTCCACAATATTCTCCGTCGCAGGGCAGAGAGCTGGGGGTGGATAAACAAGATATTGATAATGCGCTGGAGATGAATTTTTCCGGCAGTCGGGTTGGGTTATACCGCGAAGGGTCGGATCTCCTGCCCATCGTCGTCAGACCGCCTGAAAGCGAACGACAGGATGCCAACCATCTCAATAACGTGCTGGTATGGAGTCAAAACCGCCAGCAGTACGTCGCGCTAAGCAACGTGGTGAGCGATTTCACGCTGGAATAGGAAGATCCCCTGATCCTGCGCCGGGACCGTAGCCGGGTGCTGACGGTTCAGACCGATCCCGATCCGTTGAGCCAGCAAACCTCAGGCGATATACTGGCGCGGGTTAAACCGCAAATTGATGCCCTGGCCCTGCCTCATGGTTATCGTATTGAATGGGGGGGCGATGCAGAAAGTTCCAGTGAAGCGCAACAAGGTGTTTTTTCAACCCTTCCGATCGGTTATCTCGTGATGTTTATTATTACTATTCTGATGTTTAGCTCGCTAAAAAATGCGGTTGCGATCTGGCTGACGGTTCCCCTGGCCTTAATCGGCGTCACACCCGGCTTTTTGCTGACCGGGATCCCGTTCGGCTTTATGGCACTGATTGGGCTACTGAGCCTGAGCGGCATGCTTATCCGTAACGGGATCGTACTGGTCGAAGAAATTGAACAACAGAAACAGCATAAAGAACAGCATCAGGCCATTGTCGATGCGGCAACGTCTCGACTGCGCCCTATTTTGTTGACCGCCTTTACCACCGTGCCTGGCCTGGCGCCCCTGCTGCGCGATGTGTTCTTCCAGAGCATGGCGGTGGTGATCATGTTTGGGCTTGGCTTTGCCACCCTCCTGACTCTGCTGGTGCTTCCCGTCATTTATGCCTGTTTCCACCGCACGCAGAGGATTGAGTCGCAATGAATCCGACGGGATTGAATATTATTAAAACGCTGGGATGCATGACGGCGGTAACATTTTTCACTATCTACAACACATGGGATCGTTACGATTACGATTATCACTGGATCCTCGGTTTTCTGACCTTTATTTCGACTATCGCCACCCCGCTGTTTTTCGTGGTTGCCGGTTATCTGGATGCGCAATCGCGGCATAGCGTTCGCTGGCAAATGAATAAGATAAAGGGCGTAGTGGTGGTATTTCTGTTCTGGATGACGGTCTATTATCTCTGGGAGCCCTATCAGCGCGGCTATTTAATCCAGCCGTGGTTCGTCTTTACCTTTATCGTGATTTATACCTTCCACCCTCTCATCGAGTGGTTGAGCCAGCGGCGTAAACGCTTTTGCGGCGTTATTGCCGCGCTACTGCTTTTTTCCTACGGTTACGATTTGCTGGCAGCGTTGTGGCCCGAGAAGCATCTGCTCTCCCTGGCGCCGCAATACCGTCTCTGGACCTGGCTGCTGTTCTATTTGACCGGCCAACTCTTCTTCGACCCGCTGATTTCGGGCTGGATCAGTAAAGCGAAGGTGGTGAAAGCCGCAGTCGCGGCCATTCCGGTAATTTATCTGTTTACCTGGTTTTATGAGCAGCACTTCTTTTTTGCGCTATTTAAGGCTGACCGAAATGCGTTCATTCTCACCGGCTCGCAAATATATATTCTGATCGTGGCGCTGGTGATTGCCGCCAACGGTGTGCGTTTTCGCCAGAATATCGAATTGAAAGAGGCGATATTAGCCGCCGTGAGTAAGACGATGACCGGCGTATACATCCTGCACTATTCGGTTTTTCATCTTCTCACGGCGCTGATTCCGGTGACGTCTCTCACCACCAAATTGCTGCTGATTGCATTGACGTTTGTCGCTTCGGTTTTGATTTCTATGCTGGCGCTGTCGCACTCTGTGGCCAAAAAAATCATCACCCTCTGACGGTGACTAAAACCCGTAGCGCAGCCAGGCAAACAGCACGTTACCGTTGTTGTAGGTTCCAGGAATCCAGGTGAACTGGACGTTGAGACGTTTATACCCCGCCGAGAAGAGCGGCAAAATAATGGGCAGCGGAACGTAGTTAGCAAAATCCTTTCGCGCGGTGACCCCTGCCGTCAGGCCGAGTCCCAGACGGAAATCACGGGCATTATCGGGATACCAGCCCTTCTCCCACCCGTAACCTGCAATAGGTTGCCATTCGTTATGCGAATCTTTAAACATCATGGCGTAAAGAGCACTCCAGTTGCCCTCTTCGTTATAACGGGAGATGCCAAAGCCGCCGCCCCAGGGCATTTCGTTGTAATGATCCGTTTTCTCTTTGTCGTACATAAAGCGCGCATGCCAGCTCAAAAACGGCAGGTAAAGATCGTAATTTTGTGGCGCGTTCCACGTCCCGGAGATATCGGTGGTCAGTTCGCCCCACCAGCGAGTGATCCGCTGCTCTCCATACACGCCGGGTTCGGCATGCAGGGGAAGCGCCAGCCACGCCATAACAATGAGTAAAGCAATCCGCAGTTGTTGCATCGTGAAATCCTCCGCCCTCGCATTCCGCGATAAGTAATACTGTAAACCATCCGCTGGTTGTCGGCCGAAAGCTGAAGAGAATACCGCGCGATATCTCATTCCCACGATCGGCAATTTTTACCGCGCCGACAAAATAAAATCGTTTTCTCCTGCCGCCTGTCGGGGTAGTCTCATTCTTGTCGTCAATATGACGGTGCTATGTGAGTAACCTTTTTTAAATTCTAATAATTAAAAATTGGTACAGGCAGGACTACAAATGGACTCCACCCTCATCTCCGAACGCACCACCGGGGAGACCCCTTCGCTTCATCGCGCACGACGCGCGGCCCTGGGTAGTTTTGCGGGCGCCGTTGTCGACTGGTATGACTTTTTGCTCTACGGGATCACCGCCGCGCTGGTATTTAATCGCGAATTTTTCCCTCAGATTAGCCCCGCAATGGGCACGCTGGCGGCCTTTGCCACCTTTGGCGTCGGCTTCCTGTTTCGTCCGCTGGGCGGCATTATCTTTGGCCATTTCGGCGATAAGCTTGGCCGCAAACGGATGTTAATGCTCACCGTATGGATGATGGGGATCGCCACCGCACTTATCGGCATTTTACCCTCATTCGCCACTATTGGCTGGTGGGCGCCGGTCTTGCTGGTAACCCTTCGCGCCATTCAGGGGTTTGCCGTTGGCGGAGAATGGGGCGGCGCGGCGCTGCTGTCCGTTGAAAGCGCCCCGAAAAATAAAAAAGCGTTCTACAGTAGCGGCGTGCAGGTGGGTTACGGCGTTGGCCTGTTACTCTCCACCGGGCTGGTATCGCTGATTAGCCAGCTGACGACCGACGAGCAGTTCCTGAGCTGGGGCTGGCGTATTCCGTTTCTCTTCAGCATCGTGCTGGTTCTGGCCGCGCTGTGGGTGCGAAACGGGATGGAAGAGTCCACCGAATTTGAACAGCAGCAGCAAGAAAAGCCGCAGGCAAAAAGACGTCTGCCGGTGATGGAAGCGTTGGTTCGCCATCCCGGCGCATTTCTGAAAATTATCGGCCTGCGCCTGTGCGAGCTGCTGACTATGTATATCGTCACCGCCTTCGCCCTGAATTATTCCACCCAGAACCTCGGCCTGCCGCGTGAGCTTTTTCTGAATATTGGTCTGCTGGTCGGCGGAATAAGCTGTCTGACCATCCCGTGTTTTGCCTGGCTTGCCGATCGCTTTGGCCGCCGCCGCATCTACATCACCGGAGCGCTCATCGGTACGCTGAGCGCCTGGCCGTTCTTTATGGCCCTGGAGGCCCAGTCGATCGTCTGGATTGTTTTCTTCGCCATCATGCTGGCGAATATCGCCCATGACATGGTGGTCTGCGTTCAACAGCCCATGTTTACCGGTATGTTTGGGGCCAGCTATCGCTATAGCGGTGCAGGCGTTGGCTACCAGGTGGCAAGCGTAGTGGGCGGTGGATTTACCCCGTTTATTGCCGCAGCGTTAGTCACCCTCTCGGGCGGAGACTGGCATAGCGTGGCGATTTATCTGCTGGCGGGCTGCCTGATCTCGGCGGCGACGGCGCTGCTGATGAAAGACACTCAGGCCTGATGTCCTGACTTTTTTTTTACATATGTGTGACATACTATCGAGTGAGTCGCACATCTGTGGATCAAGGAGACAGACATGAATAATAAGGGTTCCAGCCTGACACCGGCTCAGGCACTGGACAAACTCGAGACGCTATACGAACAATCCGTTACGGCCCTGCGCAGCGCCATTAGCCAGTATATTGAGAACGGGACACTTCCCGATGAAAAGGCCCGATTCGACGGCCTTTTTGTTTATCCCTCGCTTTCGGTGACGTGGGACGGTGGGACAACCAATACGCCAAAAACCCGCGCCTATGCCCGTTTCACCCATTCAGGATGTTACTCCACCACCATCACCCGCCCTTCTCTGTTTCGCCCCTATCTTGAAGAACAACTGACGCTGCTTTATCAGGATTATGACGCGCACATCGCCGTTGAGCCGTCGATGCATGAGATCCCTTATCCTTACGTTATTGATGGCTCGGCGTTGACTCTCGACCGCTCCATGAGCGCTGGTTTGACGCGCCACTTCCCGACCACCGAGCTGTCGCAGATTGGCGATGAAACGGCGGATGGTATTTATCATCCCGCCGAGTTTTCTCCGCTGTCGCACTTTGATGCGCGTCGCGTTGATTTCTCGCTGGCCCGTCTGCGCCACTACACCGGGACACCGGCTGAACATTTCCAGCCCTTTGTTCTGTTCACCAACTACACCCGCTATGTTGACGAGTTTGTCCGCTGGGGCTGCAGCCAGATCCTGGATCCGGATAGTCCGTATGTGGCGCTCTCCTGCGCGGGAGGGATCTGGATCACCGCCGAGACCGAAGCGCCTGAAATGGCTATTTCCGACCTGGCCTGGAAAAAACATCAGATGCCGGCCTGGCACCTGATCACCGCCGACGGCCAGGGGATCACCCTGATTAACATTGGCGTTGGCCCGTCGAATGCGAAAACGATATGCGATCATCTTGCGGTGCTGCGCCCGGACGTGTGGTTAATGATCGGCCACTGCGGCGGCCTGCGTGAAAGCCAGTTGATTGGCGACTACGTGCTGGCGCATGCCTACCTGCGTGACGACCACGTTCTTGATGCGGTTTTACCTCCGGACATCCCGATTCCAAGCATCGCCGAAGTACAGCGCGCGCTGTATGACGCCACAAAAGAGGTGAGCGGCATGCCGGGTGAAGAGGTTAAACAGCGCCTGCGCACCGGTACGGTCGTGACCACGGATGACCGTAACTGGGAACTGCGCTACTCCGCGTCGGCTCTGCGCTTTAACTTAAGCCGCGCGGTGGCTATTGATATGGAAAGTGCCACCATCGCCGCTCAGGGCTATCGCTTCCGCGTCCCTTACGGCACTTTGCTGTGCGTTTCCGATAAGCCGCTTCATGGCGAAATTAAACTGCCGGGTCAGGCCAACCGTTTTTACGAGGGCGCGATTTCCGAGCATCTGCAAATTGGCATTCGCGCGATTGACCGTCTGCGCGCCGAGGGCGACAAGCTGCATTCACGCAAATTGCGTACCTTCAACGAGCCGCCGTTCCGCTAAAAATAAAAGGGAAAAACCATGGAAACCCCATCACCGCTCTCTGCGCTTCGCCAGTGGCTACAGGAAAATCACCTCGACGGCATGATCGTGCCGCGCACCGATGCGTGGCAAAGCGAATACTGTGCACCGTACGATAATAAGCTGGCCTGGCTGACCGGTTTTGACGGCTCTGCCGGGCTGGCGCTGGTGTTAAAGGATCGCGCGCTGTTGTTCGTCGATGGCCGTTATCAGGTGCAGGCCCGCATGCAGGTCAATATGGATGATTTTGAGATCCATCATTTGCACAATGAACCGCTGGCAGAGTGGCTCGCAAGCCACCTGGACGCCAACAGCCGCATTGCGTTTGATGCCCTGCTGATGACGCGCACGGAATATCAGCAGCTCTCCACCACGCCCGTTGAATTCGTTCCCCTTAAAGTTTCCCCTTTCGACACGCTGTGGACAGACCGTCCCGCAGCCCCTGCCGGGCTGATTCGTGAGATGCCCGTGGAGGTGAGTGGCGAAAGCAGCGCCCATAAACGCCAGCGCGTGGCTGAGATGCTGGCCGCAGAAGGCGCGGATTATCTGGCTGTAACCCTGCCGGATAATATCGCCTGGCTGGTCAATGTGCGCGGTTCCGACATTCCGACAAGCCCGGTTCCGCTCTCTTTTGCGTTGCTGAGCCGTCAGGGTGAGCTGGAGTGGTTTGTTAATGGCGATAAACTCCGCGAATTGCCCGCCTCCGCTCTGGAAGGGCTGGTGATCTCTCCTGAGGACGATTTTGTGCGACGCTGCCAGCAGCGGAGTGAAGGCAAACGCGTCTGGGTGGATGCCGACTCAGCGCCGGTCGCGCTGCACTTTGCTATCGAGCCGCAGGGCGAAATTATCTGGCAGGCCGACCCCATTACCCTGCTGAAGGCGCATAAAAACGCCGTCGAGCTGGCTGGATATCGTGAGAGTCATCATTA
Source organism: Lelliottia sp. CFBP8978 (assembly GCF_034046055.2). NCBI lineage: Bacteria > Pseudomonadati > Pseudomonadota > Gammaproteobacteria > Enterobacterales > Enterobacteriaceae > Lelliottia > Lelliottia sp. CFBP8978. Next base: position 2,730,006 of record NZ_CM188253.1, read on the forward strand.
TGACGGCGCTGCCTGGGTTAACTTTCTCGCCTGGCTGTCGCATGAGGTTCCCCAGCGCGAAGCGGCCGGCCAGCCGCTGACGGAGCTGGAAGCTCAGGCGCAGCAACTCATTTTCCGCCAGCAACAGCCTGGGTTTATCGAGCAGAGCTTTGGCACCATTTCTGCCGCCGCCAGTAATGCGGCGATGTGCCATTACCATTCAAGCGAAGCCACGAACAAGGCGTTGACCAGCGCTCACTTTTATCTGAATGATTCTGGCGGCCAGTATCACAACGGAACCACCGATGCGACCCGAACCCTGGCATACGGCAACCTGGATGCGCAGCAGCGGTTGCACTACACCGCCGTGCTGAAAGGCTTTTTAGCCCTGATCACACTGCAATTCCCGTCTGGCAGCCAGGGGCATCAGCTGGATGCGTTTGCCCGCCGTCCGCTGTGGGAGCTGGGGCTGGATTACGATCACGGGACAGGCCATGGCGTCGGCCATCAGTCGCTGATCCACGAAAACCCGCATCGCATCGCGAAGAAGGTGAACCCATGGCCTCTGGTGGCGGGAAACATCATTACGATCGAGCCGGGCTATTATCAGGCACAGAGCCACGGGATTCGCATTGAAAATCAGGTAGAAATTGTGGATAGCCAGCCTGGGTTCTGCAAATTTGCTTCGCTGACCCTGATCCCGATTGATTTAAGCCAGGTGGAAATGCAGTTGCTGAGCGATCGGGAAAAGCAGTGGCTGGACGATTATCATCAGCAGGTGAGAGAAGCCCTGTCGCCACTGGTGAGCAGCGACGCGCGGCCCTGGCTGTTTGCAGCCACCGCCCCAATTCGGGTGCAGGCAGGATAAAATACGCATGCCGGGGATCTCGCCCGGCTTTTCACCTGACGCAGAAAAGCAAAAAGCCTGCTTTAAAAGCAGGCTTTTCAAATTTGGCTCCTCTGACTGGACTCGAACCAGTGACATACGGATTAACAGTCCGCCGTTCTACCGACTGAACTACAGAGGAATCGTGTGAACGGGGCGCATATTATCGACGCCACCCGCCGTTGTCAAAGACTGAATACGCAAAACGGATCGTTTGCCGATTTATTCTCCAGTTCGGACATTTGTCACACGTTCTGAGGGCGCGGCGGCCAGCGGTTCGATCTTATTTTTTCGCGGATATTTCCACAGCCAGCGCCCGCTGACCATTCGCCAGTAGAACAGCGCACCACGGACGGCCCAGTCAAGGAACATCCCCAGCCAGACGCCAACCACGCCCATTCCCAGCATAATCCCGAGCGTATAGCCCGCCACCACGCGACAACCCCACATGCCCAGCATCGACACCCACATCGCAAAGCGGGCATCACGCGCCCCTTTCAGCCCCGCAGGCAGAACCCACGATGCCGCCCAGATGGGCATAAACGCGGCATTAAGCCAGATGAGGATTTTCACCACCTCTTTAACGTCATCTTCATGGGTGTAGAACGAGGCGATTAATCCGGCAAAGGGAGCCGTTCCCCAGGCGATAAGCGTCAGGCCGATAGTTGCCAGCCAGAACACATGCCGCAGCTGACGCTCCGCCTGCGCAATTTGCCCCTTGCCCAGACGTTTGCCGGTGATGATCGTCGACGCCGAACCGAGCGCATTTCCTGGCAGGTTTATCAGCGAGGCGATAGAGAAAGCAATAAAGTTCCCGGCAATGACATCAGTGCCCATTCCGGCGACAAACATTTGAGTGAGTAATTTCCCACCGTTAAACAGCACCGATTCAATGCTGGCGGGAATACCGATCCCCATCACTTCCCAGATAATGGCGAAATTAAACGGGCGGAAATAGCTTTTTAATGAAATGCGCAGCGCCGGGTTAAAGCCCACCATCAGCACCACGATAATCGCGATAGCGCCAATGTAGCGGGAGATAGTCAGCCCAAGACCCGCGCCAACAAATCCCAATCCATCCCAGGAAAAAATCCCGTAAATCAGAATGCTACTGATGATGATATTCAGGATATTCATCCCGCCATTAATCAGCAGCGGAATTTTAGTGTTACCCGCTCCACGCAGCGCCCCACTGCCAATCAGGGCAATGGCAGCGGCCGGATAACTCAGCACCGTCATCTCAAGATATGTTAGTGCAAGAGCCTTGACCTCGCTGGTGGCTTCCCCAGCGACAACATCAATGATTTCTTTACCAAAATAGTGGATCACGGCCGCGAGAATAATCGAGAAAATGGTCATGATCATCAGCGACTGCCGCGCCGCTTCGCGCGCGCGTTTCGGGTCGAGTTTGCCAAGGCTGAATGCCACAACCACCGTCGTCCCCAGATCAATAGCGGCAAAGAAGGAGATCACCACCATGTTGAAGCTGTCCGCCAGGCCCACACCCGCCATTGCTTCTTTTCCGAGCCAGCTCACCAGAAACGTACTGAGCACGCCCATCAACAGAACGCAGGTGTTTTCCAGAAAGATAGGCACGGCAAGGGGGGTGATTTCACGCCAGAACAGAACACGGTAACTTTTGCGTTTGGCATACCAGGGCGTGCGCATGACGGCCTGACGTAGAGCGGCAGTGACGTTCAAAATGGACCTTAGAGAGAGAAAGTTGAAACTACATTTCAAATGATGAGGGAGAAACGCTAATCCTGCAAAGTATTTTCCATAAAAATATGTCGATTATGACGACAAACTGTCGACAGAATCAGCAGTTGAGCAATCCAGTGTAAGATCAGGTTTGACAAAAGTTTTTTCGCCGCTAAGATAAGCCTCCTAACCGATTCCTCTGTAGTTCAGTCGGTAGAACGGCGGACTGTTAATCCGTATGTCACTGGTTCGAGTCCAGTCAGAGGAGCCAAATTTGAAAAGCCTGCTTAAGGAAACTTAAGCAGGCTTTTTACTTTCGGGGATTTCAGCCTCTTTCTCAGGCAGTTGAGACAGGCGCCACGCGAATGATGTCATAACGCCCCTGATTGCGCTCAGCGTCATATAACGCTGAGCCAGGCTGAATAAGAAACTACTCATTGCCCCATTGATTCAGGAACGTCGCGATTTCATCAATTCGCTTATCGTCGATACCTGCGTCATCAGCCATCTCTTTCTGCGCATCCTCGCTGATCTCCTCGTTATTCATCAACCGGGTGATCAACAGCTGGAAATAGCGCGCCAGGGAGTCACGTTCAGACTCGCTCACAGGCTTTGCGGACTCCGTCGAATACTCATCGGCAATGTCGTAATATTTTAGTGGAACTTCGTCGTTCATCTGTCGTCTCCAGGGTTAACGCCGCTGCAAGTTGCTGCCTGCATCTTTGATGCATGAATAATAACATTCTTATCTCGTTTTTTCCGTCCTGACGGCGGCAACCCTCCAGTAAAAAGAGGAATGTCATCCGTTAAACGCATTGTGCAGTGCGGGTCGATAAATGTCGGATTTGTGCTCTGATAAGAGGCAAAAAAAAGGTTCATCGCGGTTAAGCGTGAACCAATAGAAAACGGCGGTAAAAGTGGTTAGTTTTGTATTCGCCAAAACACTAACCAGCCACTCAACCGCCGTCTGCCATGAATGCTAATCTTTCTTCCCTCTTCTGGGAAGGTTTCACTGTTGATTCCTTCACTCATCCTGCACCGGATGCTCTGCTTATTACGCTCCGGCCTGACCCCGGTTTTGCGCCGTCCTGCCGTCGATGTGGCTGTAGAGACTGTGCTGTCCATGATGTCTCTGTGCGACGGGTTCGTGAGCGCGATTTACTTCACTGGCGCGTCACACTTCAGCTTCCCGTTCGCCGTCTGCGCTGTTCCCGCTGCGGGATTGTCACCGAGCGCATCTCATGGGTGCCTGAACGGCAACGTTACACGTCCTCGTTAGCGACCTGGGTGGAATCTCTTACCCGGTTATTGCCGGTTAAGCATGTGGCACAGTTGACCGGTCTGCACTGGCACACCATTAAAAATATCGACTGCCGACGCCTGCGGCGGGAACTCCGGGAGCCTGAACGGCACACGCTGCGCCGCCTGATAATGGATGAGTTCGCGCTGTTCAAAGGGCATCGCTATGCCACGGTTGTGGTGGATGCAGATACACAACGGGTGCTGTGGGTCGGTGAAGGGTGCAGCCGGGTAGCCTTCCGTCCGTTCTTCACCTGGCTGGGCCCGGAAGGATGTGCCGCCATCGAATCTGTCGCGATGGATATGAATACGGCGCTGGACCTGGAAGTGAGAGCGCAGTGCCCGCAGGCGGAAGTGGTGTATGACCTGTTCCATGTTGTGGCGAAGTTCGGCCGGGAAGTCATCGACAGAGTGAGGGTCGATCAGGCGAATCAGTTGCGTGACAACAGCAAGGCGCGGAAGGTTATCAAACGCGGCCGCTGGTTGCTGTTGCGTAATCCAGAGAACCTGCCGGCCGGGCATGATGTGAAACTGGCAGAGTTGCTGGCGGCGAACCAGCCGTTAAATACGGTGTATGTGATGAAAACAGCCCTGAAAGAGCTGTGGTATGCCCCGGATAAAGACGTTGTGAAGCGTCGCTGGAATGAGTGGTACAGGCAGGCACAGGAAAGTGGCATCAGGGCGTTGCAGCAGTTCGCTGATAAGCTGAAGGGTTACGTGAGCGGCATAATCGCGAGTGCCACGCATCGTCTGAATACCAGCGTACTTGAGGGAATGAACAACAAGATCAAAGTGATAAAACGAATGGCATACGGATACCGGGATAACGACTACTTTTTTATGAAGATAAAAGCAGCGTTCCCCGGTAAGGCGCGATGAACCAAAAAAAAGCCCCTCTGCTTTTGCAGAGAGGCCTCGTGATGCGTAACGGCAATTACTCGCTTTTTGCTTCGCCGTTTTTGATTTCGCCGATCACTTTCAGCTTTTTAGAAATGTCGCGACGCTCTTTGGACAGCTCAGCATTTTTAATGATGTAGTCGTCTACGCGATCTTCGTAGTCGCTTTTCATGCTGGCGATAATGCCCTGGATAGCTTCCACGCTCATACCCGGCTTGATGTAGTCGCTCAGGTTATCAAGCAGCAGAACACGCTTCTGGTTGTCACGGATCTTCTTCTCAACGTCCTGGATTTCACGCTGCAGTTTGTTTTTGCGGCGGAACAGGCGGACGAATTCCAGAACATCCTGGAACGAAGGCTTGGTAGTTTCCATTTTGATACCCCTGATAATGTGAGATTCGGATTCGTTTAAGCAACCGCTGTGCAGATAACCTTACTGACAGCAGCTGCGAATGACAATGAGTATATCGTTTAAGCCTATCATAACCCCAATTGCTGCTGAATCGAAGCAGCAGGCGTCACATCCGGAGATGGCTGCTTTTTATTTGCGCAACGCCCGGCAAATGAGATGTGACAAAAGCTCCAGCTGTCTCGCCAGTTCCATGCTCAACCAGACATAACCGTGGATAGGCGTTTCCGACACATTATCCCCCTGATGCTCGCTGATTAACTGCCTTAGCTCAGCAACGATTTCATTCAGTCGCTCGGTATTGGCGAGAATCGGCTGTGGATTACCTTCATAAAGCGCGTGAGCGATGGTGAGCAGCGTTTGCTGCGTCATCTGCTGCGTCTCCTTCAGGGTATGCGCATTCAGCAGGACAAAGTGACTGGCGCGCGATGCCCAGTGGGCATTGATCTGCAACTCAAGTATGCACACCAGATTACGACTGACGGTCTGGATCGCCTCGAAGATCGATTTCTGAATGCGCGTCTCTTTGCTGGCGGGAGTGATAATTCCGCGCATTTTCACAACGTCATTGAGAATTTTTTGCAGGTGCTTTTCGAGCCGAGGCCGCTCGACCAGATTAGGCGAGAAACCGGCCTGATAAACGCGGTTAAACGCGGTGACGTAGTGAGCCATCTGAATACGCCAATGAATAAAGGCACGCTGCGGCCAGATACCGGTAAAGAGCATCGCCAAAAGCGATCCCAGAATCACGTCCCCGCTTCGCCATAGCGCTGTTGCCATGTCGCCAGCCGGGGCGCCAATGACGACCGACAGCGTGATCCCAATCAGCAGCGCCTGATAAGGCTTTTTACCCAGTGCCAGCCAGCCGCACAGGAACATCGCACCCGCGCACCAGATCAGCATAATCGGCAGGGAGATCAGCTCAAGCCTGAGCGCAATCAACCCTAACGCAGAACCAAAGATCGTACCGCCAATACGCTCAAACGCGCGCGGAACCACGTTTCCCCAGAAAGAGATCGGTCCCATAATCACCACCAGCGTGATCAGTGGCCAGGTTCCTTCGGGAATATGCAGCAGACGCACCAGCAAAAAGGTGAGAATGAACGCCAGCGCAATACGGCAACCATGCACGACACGGTAATGGCGATACAAACGGATCTCAAAAGGCGTTAATGATTTGTCGGGACGCACACCCGCTCTCCATCTACACGGCAAATCACAATTGTACTGGGTTTTCTGCCAGACGCATCACGTCCGACAGCAAAACCCCGTAAATACCAGGAAATTAAGGGTTACCCGGCCTTGTTTTGTACCGGAACGTACATTTCGATATCCCAGTACCCCTCGGCGTTACCGTCATTCAGATAGCGCTCGAAACAGGGTTTAGGGGCAATCTCATAATGGTGGTCTTGCAGAAGACTGTTGAAGAAGCTGTACCAGGGAGTCGCAAAATCGTGGTTTTCGACGCGGGCGGTGGCGACGGCATAGTCACCGGCGGCCACCTCGGTGAGGATCACCCCTTCGCTGTTGGCGGGAATAACAAAGTCGTCCGCGACGGTCACAACCGTATCGCAGCGCAGTTTTTCAGCGGGCACTTCATCCGGATTATCGTAGTAGACCGCCAACCATTCGAGAGGCTGAATGTGGTGACCATCAACCCACATCGTCAGCTGCTCAAAACCTGTCTTAACGGTTTTTTCCCACGGGCCAACCAGATGAAAACCGGCGATCTTACGCTTTTGCTGCTGCTTAATGCTGTAGTCCATGCTGCCTCCGTTTATTACTGTATATATATACACGATAAAGCAGATGATGAATGTCCGGCAATCAGGACGTGTTTATTATGTGAGCAGACTCGCAGGAGCGCCAGTCTGCTCTTTTTGATCTGTTTAGGCCCGTCAGGCTTTGTGATGCACATAGTCGCTGAGACGGGAGAACATACCGCCTTTACCGACACTTTCCAGCGTCACCAGCGGCCAGTGCGCAACAATTTTGTCCCGGTCATACAACTCAATTTCGCCCACCCGCTGATGCGCAGCGATTGGCGCTTCCAGCTCTTTTTTATCGAGCACGTATTTGGCTTTGATATTGGCGACTTCAGCTTTTGGCAACGCCAGCCAAAAATCCTGATCCGTGCCCAACGAAATCCTTTCTTTGTCGCCGTACCAGATGCGTTCCGTCCCCACTTGTTTGCCGTTGCGCAAGATCTGGACGGTGTCGAAATTTTGCTGGCCCCAGTGCAGTAGCTTACGGGCCTGATCTTCACGCCCTTTCGGACTTTCCGCGCCCATGATCACCGCAATCAAGCGGCGCTGGCCGTCTACCGCCGAGGCAATAAGATTGAAACCAGCCCCGGAAGTGTGACCGGTCTTCAGGCCATCAACATTCATGGTTTTATCCCACAGCAGGCCATTACGGTTTTGCTGAGTGATACCATTCCAGGTCAGGCTCTTTTCACTGTACATATGATAGAACTCTGGCTCACCGTGAATGATGGCGCGCGAGAGTACCGCGAGATCGTAGGCTGAACTGTGCTGTCCTGGCGCATCCAGCCCGTGTACCGTTTCGAAGTGCGTGTCGTGCAGATTCAGCTTTTGCACGTAGTCATTCATCATCTTGACGAACTGCGGCTGGCCGCCAGCCACGTGATCGGCAAGCGCCACACAGGCGTCGTTACCGGAATCCACAATCAGGCCCCGGCTCAGATCGCGGACGGAAACGCGATCCCCTGCTTTCAAAAACATCAGCGATGAGCCGTCAAATACCGGGTTACCTTTCGCCCAGGCATCGCGCCCGACGGTCACCATGTCGTCCGGCGTAATACGATGACTGTCGATTGCACGATCAACCACGTAGCCCGTCATCAGTTTGGTAAGACTGGCCGGATTGCGCTGTTGATGTTCGTTGCCTGCCGTTAGTATCTGACCAGTAGTGTAATCCATCAGCACCCATGAGCCTGCCTGGATGGCGGGCGGCTGCGGTGAATAATCCAGTGGATTGGCGGCCAAGGCGGAAGTGATACTCGAAGCGAGTAAAGAAACAGCAATAAACAGACGGCGTTTCAACGATATATCCTCAGGTCATTTAAAATCGTTGACCTTTTTACGGAAGTTCTCGCCTCGTTACCTGGCTAAATTGCAAAAAAATGTGACTGCCAGCACGTTTCCCCCGGAAGATGGTTCGCAAATCTGACGCCCAAACACGCTTTTTGTTCGGCGAGCCGTCGCTGATGGTTTACCATAGCGAAGCAACTTATCAACAGGATGGTACTTTTGGTGTCTGATTCCGCTGCGCTCCCCACATTCCTCTTCCACGATTACGAAACCTTTGGCACCAGCCCGTCGCTGGACCGGCCATCGCAGTTTGCGGCGATCCGCACCGATGCCGATTTCAACATCATTGGCGAGCCGGACGTTTTTTACTGTAAACCTGCCGATGATTACCTGCCGCAACCGGGCGCGGTCATGGTGACCGGGATTACGCCGCAGGAAGCGCGTGAGAAAGGGGTTATCGAGGCTGAATTTGCCCGTCGTATTCACGATCTCTTTACCGTGCCGAATACGTGTATCGTTGGCTACAACAACATCCGCTTTGATGATGAAGTGACGCGCAACGTGCTGTATCGGAATTTCTACGATCCCTACGCCTGGAGCTGGCAAAACCGTAACTCACGCTGGGATTTGCTGGATGTGATGCGTGCCTGTTATGCCCTGCGTCCTGAGGGGATCAACTGGCCCGAAAACGATGACGGTTTACCCAGCTTTCGTCTGGAGCATTTGACCCGCGCCAACGGCGTTGAGCACAGTAACGCCCACGATGCGATGGCCGACGTATACGCCACTATCGCCATGGCAAAACAGGTGAAAACCGCACAACCTAAACTGTTTGAGTATCTTCTTAGCCATCGCAGTAAACAGAAGCTGATGACGCTGATTGATATCCCACAGATGAAACCGCTGGTGCATATCTCCGGGATGTTTGGCGCATGGCGCGGAAACACCAGCTGGGTAGCACCGCTGGCGTGGCACCCGGATAACCGTAATGCGGTGATTATGGTCGACCTGGCGGGTGACGTGACGCCACTCCTTGAACTGGACAGCGACGCCCTGCGCGAGCGTTTGTACACCCCGAAAAGCGAGTTGGGTGATAGCGCAGCCGTGCCCGTTAAGCTGGTGCATATCAATAAATGTCCGGTTTTGGCTCAGGCAAATACGCTGCGCCCGGAAGATGCCGATCGACTCGGCGTTAACCGCCAGCAGTGTCTCGATAATCTGAAGGTGCTGCGCGATAACCCGCAGATTCGCGATAAAGTGGTGGCTATCTTTGCTGAGGCTGAACCGTTTACACCGTCGGATAACGTTGACGCACAGCTCTATAACGGCTTTTTCAGCGATGCCGATCGGGCTGCGATGAATATCGTCCTCCAGACTGAACCGCGCAATTTGCCTGCGCTGGATATCACTTTTGCCGATAAGCGAATTGAAAAGCTGATGTTTAACTATCGGGCGCGTAATTTCCCGGGCACGCTGGATGAAACCGAGCAGGCGCGCTGGTTGCAGCATCGCCGCAACGTCTTTACGCCAGAGTTTTTGCAAAGCTACGCGCAGGAACTGGAGATGCTGTATACGCAGTATGAAGGGAATACCGAGAAACAGACGTTGCTGAAAGCGTTATATCAATACGCGCAGGAAATCGTCTGACAAAACCAGGACATAAAAAAACCGGAGACATCATCTCCGGTTTTTTATTTGTGCATTCGCTAATTACTGAGCGATGTCTTCGTATTGTGGAACCGGGTTGCGGAAGCTTTTGGTCACGCAAGCCAGGTAAACCAGGCCAATACCGCCCCAAATCAGACCCAGAATCATAGAGCTTTCTTCCAGGTTGACCCACAGCGCACCCACGGTCAACGCGCCACACATCGGCAGAACCAGGTAGTTGAAGTGGTCTTTCAGCGTTTTGTTACGCTTCTCACGGATCCAGAACTGAGAGATCACCGAGAGGTTAACAAAGGTAAACGCCACCAGCGCACCGAAGTTAATCAACGCGGTTGCGGTCACCAGGTCAAATTTAATAGCCAGCAGAGCAATTGCGCCAACCAGCAGTACGTTCCAGGCCGGAGTACGCCATTTCGGATGAATGTAGCCGAAGAAACGAGTCGGGAACACACCGTCGCGACCCATCACGTACATCAGACGCGAAACACCTGCGTGTGCAGCCATCCCCGATGCCAGTACGGTCACGCTGGAGAAGATCAGCACGCCCCACTGGAAGGTTTTACCGGCCACGTACAGCATGATTTCAGGCTGAGAAGCGTCCGGATCCTTAAAGCGAGAGATGTCCGGGAAGTACAGCTGCAGGAAGTAAGATGCCCCAATGAACACCATGCCGCCCAACAGTGCGGTCAGCAGAATGGCACGCGGAATCACGCGCTCTGCATCTTTCGTCTCTTCAGAAAGAGAAGAGATACCGTCAAAGCCCAGGAATGAGAAGCACAGGATGGTCGCACCGGTAATCATCGGGACCACGTGTGCGCCTTCAGACCAGAACGGACGGGTGCTGGTCAGCGTACCCGCGCCTTCACCATGAGCGACACCGTAGATGATCATGCCAACGATGACCGCCACAATCCCCATCTGCAGAATCACAATCAGGGTGTTGAAGTTGGCCACGGTCTTGATGCTGCGCAGGTTAGAGATGGTCATAAAGGCCACCAGCGCGACAACGAAGATCCACGAAGGTACAGAAGGCACCAGCGCTTCGAAGTAAATTTTTGCCAGCAGAATGTTGATCATCGGCATGAACAGATAGTCCAGCAGAGATGACCAGCCCACCATAAAGCCAACCGCCGGGCTAATGGATTTCTGAGCATAGGTATACGCAGAGCCAGCAGACGGGAAACGGCGAACCAGTTTACCGTAGCTCAACGCAGTAAAGAGAATAGCGACCAGCGCAAAGGCGTAAGCCGTTGCAACGTGACCGTCTGTGAGGCCTGAAACGATACCAAACGTATCGAACAGCGTCATCGGCTGCATATAGGCAAGGCCCATCATGACAACCGGAACCAACGTAAGCGTTTTACGTAATTCCACGCGAGAGGTTTTTGGAGTAGCGTTATGCGACATGGTTATTCTCCTTTACGGTGAATACCGCCGCGTAAGCAAAAGATTGCCCCATTTTCTGTATTCCTCAGCGACAACAACTGTCGGATTTTAGTAAGTATCTATCCGGTACGAAGCCCGGCCTCTTGATTTTTAAATGGCGTTTGTGACATGCAAAAAAAATAACCGACGCCTTTTATATCGTCGGTTAATCTCATTTTTTTGCAGCGGCGCATTTTGCCCCATCTTTGGGATAAAAGGCAATAGATTCAGGACCCGATCGCGCTTTTCTTTTTACTAAGCGGTTGATTTCCCGCTCTCCGGCGCTGTGTAAACAGCAGCGATAGCACTATTTGCTAAAATCTCATCCCGCCACCAGGCACTGGCAAGCCCGGCGGTTTGCTCATTCCAGCCAACCCACACTGATTCACTGTTGCTTTGCGCCAGAACCTGTTTCTCTACCAGCGCCCCGCTCTCAATGAATCGCTGCGCCAGATAACGGGGCAAAAAACCACATCCGAGCCCACTGATTTGCAGCTCCAGCTTGGTTTTAAAATCAAAAACGGTGATCGCCTCCTGATCGTCCAGCAGTTGTGAAGAGGCGGCGCACTCCGGCAAAGAGCTGTCGCCCACCACGATGGCGCGACAGCTTTTTATGACCCGGCGCGCGATGGGTTCGGGTTCCTGGGCAAGGGGATGATGGGGAGCCACCACGAAGACTTGTTCAAGTATGCCGAGACGAGAAAAACCAAAGTCGCTCGACTGCGGAGGTTCATGCAAGGCGCCTACAATAATATCCGCCCGCCCCTGCGTTAACGCTTCCCAGGAGCCGCCGAGCACACCGTTGATAAATTTGAGTCGGGTCACGCTGTGACGCTGATAAAAGGCTTCAATCAGCGGGGTAAGTAACGAGAAGGGAAAGGTGTCATCGACGCCAATCACCAGTTCATTTTCCCAACCCTGATGCAGCTTAACGGCCTGTTTTTCAAGCTCTCGCACGGTATGAAGCACTTCACGCCCTTTTTCAAGGAGCATTTGTCCGGTACGGGTGAAGCGGGCGCGGTGTCCGCTGCGATCCAGTATTTGAATATTGAGATCGCTTTCGAGCTTATGCACGGTATAGCTCAGTGCGGAGGGCGTTTTATAGAGTTTCGCTGATGCGGCGGCGAAACTCCCCTCTTTTTCGAGCGCGTCCAGGATAATAAGAACATCCAACAGCGGTTTCATGCTCGCCCCCTTACGGTGTGCGATCGTACCCGCTGGCGGGGTTATTCCAGTGGCATCACCAGCGGATCGGGATATTGATATTCAAATCCCAGCTCACGACAAATACGATTGCCATCAATCAATTTGCCCTGCCCTTCCCCGGACGCCTCGCGAAACTGCGGCGGCTCAAGCCCAAGCTGACGGGCCATTGCGGGGTAAAAAAGACTCCGCGCCGGATGGGAAGGCGCACATATATTATAGATGTGCCCGCCTTTAGGAGCCTGCAACAACAGCGTAATGGCACCGATAACGTCTTCAAGATGGACAAGATTGACGCCATGCTGGCCGTTTGGCGCAGTCTTACCGGCAAAAAAGCGCCCGGGATGCCGCTCAGGACCGACTAATCCCGCAAGTCGTAAAATATCGACCTGCGTATTCGGCAAATTATGCAGCCAGTCTTCCAGCTCTTTCAGCACACGGCCGCTGGCGGTGACAGGGGTTCGCTCGGTGTTTTCTTTTACGTTACCCTCTACTTCGCCATACACCGACGTCGAGCTGGTGAAGATAATGCGCGGGATATGATGCGCCAGCGCGCTGTCGACAATTTCCTGCACAGCCTGATGGTAAAAAGTCTCGCCAGGCCCGCTACGACGCGCCGGCAGCGTAATCACCAGCGCATCGACATTCATCAGCGCATCCAGATCGTCCGCGTCGCAGACCAGTTCCGGCTCAAGGCGTAACTCGACGCTCTCAATGCCACACATCCGCGCGGCCTCAACCCCATCAACCGTCGTTTTGCTGCCCGTCACTTGCCAGCCTCGCGCTGCTAACGACATCGCCAGCGGCATGCCTAACCATCCTAAACCGACAATTGCGACCTTCTTCATGCGTTTTCTCCTGACTTTCACGCGTCTGTCTTAAGGCTACGCCAGCGTTGCAGAACTGACAATTCATAGCATCAATATGAAATGAATTAATGTTTAAAAAAAGCCCTTGCGTTAAACAGTGAATGTGGTTTAGGTTAAACGACATCAAATGAATAAGCATTCATCGAGAAATTATATGACACGCGTTCCATTTAAAAACCACCATCATCACCATCATCCTGACTAGTCTTTCAGGCGATGTGTGCTGGAAGACATTCAGATCTTCCAGTGGTGCGAGAACGCAAGAGAGAGCCCCCGGAAGATCATCTTCCGGGGGCTTTTTTTTGGACCGCGTTCAGACAGGTTAAAACAGGATAAAGAGGACAACCCAATGTTAGATAACTCACGTTTACGCATAGCTATTCAGAAATCAGGCCGTCTGAGCGACGATTCACGCGAATTACTGGCCCGCTGTGGAATCAAAATTAACCTGCACACCCAGCGTCTGATCGCCCTGGCGGAAAATATGCCGATCGATATCCTGCGCGTGCGTGATGACGATATTCCGGGCCTGGTAATGGATGGCGTGGTTGACCTCGGTATCATCGGCGAAAACGTGCTGGAAGAAGAGTTACTGACGCGTCGTGCGCAGGGCGAAGATCCGCGCTATTTCACGCTGCGCCGTCTGGACTTTGGCGGCTGTCGCCTGTCGTTGGCCACCGCAGTCGATGAAGCCTGGGATGGTCCTGCCGGGCTGAACGGCAAGCGCATCGCCACCTCTTACCCTCACCTGCTCAAACGCTACCTCGATCAGAAAGGCGTGCAGTTTAAATCCTGTCTGCTGAATGGCTCCGTCGAAGTGGCACCGCGTGCGGGTCTGGCTGACGCGATCTGCGATCTCGTCTCAACCGGCGCCACGCTTGAAGCCAACGGCCTGCGCGAAGTCGAGGTGATCTACCGTTCAAAAGCCTGCCTGATCCAACGCGACGGCGAAATGGCGGATGCCAAGCAACAGTTAATTGACCGCCTGTTAACCCGTATTCAGGGTGTCATCCAGGCCCGCGAATCGAAATACATCATGATGCATGCGCCAACCGAGCGTCTGGATGAAGTGATTGCCTTGCTGCCAGGCGCGGAACGCCCAACCATTCTGCCGCTGGCAGGCGATCAGCAGCGCGTGGCAATGCACATGGTCAGCACTGAGACGCTGTTCTGGGAAACGATGGAAAAACTGAAAGCGCTGGGCGCAAGCTCGATTCTGGTGCTGCCAATTGAAAAAATGATGGAGTAACGCGCATGAGCTTCAACACTATCATCGACTGGAACAGTTGCAGTAAAGAGCAGCAGCGCGCGCTGCTGATGCGCCCGGCCATTTCTGCGTCTGAAAGCATTACCCGCACCGTAGCGGAGATTCTGGATAATGTTAAAGCGCGTGGCGACGAGGCTCTGCGTGAATACAGTGCAAAATTTGATAAAACCGACGTCGGTGCGCTGAAAGTGACGGCGCAAGAAATTGATGACGCGTGCAGCCGTCTTGGCGATGACATCAAGCAGGCGATGGCCGTGGCGGTCAAAAACATCGACACCTTTCACACCGCGCAGAAACTGCAGGTGGTGGACGTCGAAACCTTGCCCGGCGTACGCTGCCAGCAGCTGACTCGCCCGGTGGCCTCCGTCGGACTGTATATTCCCGGGGGGTCCGCACCGCTGTTTTCTACCGTCTTAATGCTCGCCACTCCGGCACGTATCGCCGGTTGTCAGAAAGTGGTGCTCTGTTCGCCGCCGCCAATTGCCGATGAGATCCTCTACGCGGCAAAACTGTGCGGCGTGCAGGACGTCTTTAAAGTGGGCGGTGCGCAGGCCATCTCCGCCCTCGCTTTTGGCACCGAATCCGTACCGAAAGTCGATAAGATTTTTGGGCCAGGGAATGCCTACGTGACTGAAGCCAAACGCCAGGTCAGCCAGCGTCTGGATGGCGCGGCGATTGACATGCCAGCGGGCCCCTCGGAAGTGCTGGTGATTGCCGACAGCGGCGCGACGCCGGACTTTGTCGCATCTGATCTGCTTTCTCAGGCCGAGCACGGTCCGGATTCGCAGGTGATTTTGCTGACGCCGGACGCCGACATGGCAAAACGCGTGGGCGAAGCGGTTGAACGCCAGCTGGCAGAACTGCCGCGTGCAGAAACGGCGCGCCAGGCGCTGTCCGCCAGCCGCCTGATCGTGGCGAATTCGCTGGAGCAGTGCATCGCCATCTCTAACCAGTACGGACCGGAACATTTGATTATTCAAACCCGCGACGCCCGTTCTCTGGTCGGCAGCATCACCAGCGCCGGTTCCGTGTTCCTCGGTGACTGGTCGCCGGAATCGGCTGGCGATTATGCCTCCGGAACCAACCACGTACTGCCGACCTACGGCTATACCTCTACCTGTTCAAGCCTGGGGCTGGCTGATTTCCAGAAGCGTATGACCGTTCAGGAACTGTCCCGCGATGGCTTCGCCGCACTGGCCTCAACGATTGAAACGCTGGCCGCCGCCGAGCGCCTGACCGCCCACAAAAACGCCGTGACGCTGCGCGTTGCCGCCCTGAAGGAGCAAGCATGAGCATTGAAGAATTAGCCCGTGAAAACGTTCGCAGACTGACCCCTTATCAGTCCGCTCGTCGCCTGGGTGGAAACGGTGATGTCTGGCTGAATGCGAATGAGTTTCCGACGGCGGTCACATTTGAACTTTCTCAACAAACACTTAACCGTTATCCGGAGTGTCAGCCAAAAGCGGTGATCGAGAATTATGCCCGGTACGCGGGCGTAAAACCCGAGCAGGTGCTGGTGAGTCGCGGCGCTGACGAGGGGATTGAGCTTTTGATCCGTGCGTTCTGCGAACCGGGTAAAGACGCGGTGTTGTATTGTCAGCCAACCTACGGCATGTACAGCGTCAGCGCCGAAACCTTTGGCGTAGCGTGTCGTAATATTCTGGCGCTGGAAGACTGGCAGCTCGATCTGCAGGCGATTTCCGATAATCTCGATGGCGTGAAAGTTATTTTTGTCTGCAGCCCGAACAATCCAACCGGACAAATTATCAACCCGCAGGATATTCGCACTCTGCTTGAACTGACCCGTGGCAAAGCTCTGGTGGTCGCCGATGAGGCCTATATTGAGTTTTGTCCGCAGGCCACTCTGGCAGGCTGGCTGGACGAGTATCCGCATCTGGTGGTGTTACGTACTTTGTCGAAAGCCTTCGCGCTGGCCGGTCTGCGCTGCGGATTTACGCTGGCTAATCAAGAAGTGATTGACCTGCTGATGAAAGTCATCGCTCCGTATCCGCTCTCGACGCCGGTCGCGGATATTGCCGCCCAGGCGCTGGCACCGCAGGGCATCAATGCCATGCGCGAACGCGTGGCGCAAATTTTGGTTGAACGTCAGTATCTGGTCAACGCGCTGAAAGACATTCCTTGCGTGGAACAGGTTTTCGACTCTGAAACCAATTACATCCTGGTGCGCTTCACCGCCTCCAGCGCTGTATTTAAATCTTTGTGGGATCAGGGCATTATCTTACGAGACCAAAATAAACAACCTTCTCTGAGCGGCTGTTTACGCATCACCGTCGGCACCCGGGAAGAGAGCCAGCGCGTTATTGACGCCCTGAAAGCGGAGAAAGTATGAGCCAGAAGTATCTCTTTATCGATCGTGACGGCACGATTATTGCCGAGCCACCGAGTGATTATCAGGTCGATCGTTTCGACAAACTGGCTTTTGAACCGGACGTGATCCCGGTTCTGCTTAAACTGCAGAAAGCAGGTTACACGCTGGTGATGATCACCAATCAAGACGGGCTGGGGACCGCCAGCTTCCCGCAGGCTGATTTTGATGGTCCGCACAACCTGATGATGCAGATCCTGACTTCGCAGGGTGTCATCTTTGATGAAGTGCTGATTTGCCCGCACTTACCGGCGGATAATTGCGACTGCCGGAAACCCAAAGTGAAGCTGGTTGAGCGCTATCTCGCTGACGAACAGCTGGATAAAACCAACAGCTATGTGATCGGCGATCGCGCCACCGATATCGAACTGGCCGGAAATATGGGCATTCAGGGTCTGCGTTTTAACCGCACCGAGCTGAACTGGGCGATGATTGGCGAACAGTTGACCAAACGCGATCGCTACTCCCACGTTGAGCGGAATACCAAAGAGACCCAGATTGACGTTAAAGTCTGGCTGGATCGCGAAGGCAGCAGCAAAATTCACACCGGCGTGGGCTTTTTTGATCATATGCTCGACCAGATTTCAACCCACGGCGGTTTTCGCATGGAGATCAACGTGAAGGGTGACCTGTATATCGACGATCACCACACCGTTGAAGATACCGGCCTGGCGCTGGGCGAGGCCCTTAAACTGGCTCTGGGCGATAAGCGCGGCATCAATCGTTTCGGTTTTGTCCTGCCTATGGACGAGTGCCTGGCCCGCTGCGCGCTGGATATCTCCGGACGTCCGCACCTGGAATATAAAGCCGAATTTAATTACCAGCGCGTCGGCGATCTGAGCACCGAAATGGTAGAGCACTTCTTCCGCTCACTCTCTTACACCATGGGCGTGACGCTGCATCTGAAAACCAAAGGTAAGAACGATCACCACCGCGTGGAAAGCCTGTTCAAGGTGTTCGGTCGTACGCTGCGCCAGGCCATTCGCGTGGAGGGTGACACGCTGCCCTCTTCTAAAGGAGTGTTGTGATGAACGTGGTGATTCTGGATACCGGTTGCGCCAATCTGAACTCCGTGACATCGGCCATCGCCCGCCACGGCTATGAGCCCGTGGTCAGCCGCGACCCCGACGTGGTGTTGCGTGCCGACAAACTCTTTTTACCGGGCGTGGGCACCGCCCAGGCGGCGATGGACCAGATCCATGAGCGCGAACTGGTGGATCTGATTAAAGCCTGTACTCAGCCCGTGCTGGGGATCTGTCTTGGTATGCAGATACTTGGCCGCCGGAGTGAAGAGAGCAACGGCGTGGATCTGCTGGGTATCATTGAAGAAGATGTGCCAAAGATGACCGATTTTGGCTTGCCGTTACCGCATATGGGCTGGAACCGGGTCTATCCCAAAGCCGGTGACCGGCTGTTTCGCGGGATTGAAGACGGGGCCTATTTTTACTTTGTCCACAGCTATGCCATGCCGGTAAACCCTTACACCATCGCTCAGTGTCATTACGGCGAGCCCTTCACCGCCGCCGTGAACAAAGATAATTTCTTTGGCGTGCAGTTCCATCCTGAGCGCTCTGGCGCGGCGGGCGCCCAACTGCTGAAAAACTTCCTGGAGATGTGATGATTATCCCCGCATTAGATTTAATTGACGGTACGGTTGTCCGTCTCCATCAGGGAGATTACGGCCAACAGCGCGACTACGGCAACGATCCGCTGCCGCGTTTGCAGGATTATGCGGCGCAAGGCGCTGAAGTGTTACACCTGGTCGATCTGACCGGGGCAAAAGATCCGGCCAAACGACAGATCGCCCTGCTGAAAACGCTGGTGGCTGGCGTCAACGTGCCTGTGCAGGTCGGCGGCGGCGTGCGTACAGAAGAGGATGTTGCCGCGCTGCTTGAAGCGGGTGTCGCGCGTGTAGTGGTAGGGTCAACTGCGGTTAAAAACCCTGAGCAGGTCAAAGGCTGGTTCAGGCGTTTTGGCGCCGAGGCGCTGGTTCTGGCGCTGGATGTGCGCATTGACGAACACGGCAATAAGCAGGTTGCGGTCAGCGGCTGGCAGGAAAACTCCGGCGTAACGCTGGAAGAACTGGTCGATATCTACCTGCCCGTCGGCCTGAAGCATGTGCTGTGCACGGATATTTCGCGCGACGGCACGCTGACAGGCTCAAATGTCGCATTGTACAAAGACGTTTGTGCGCGTTACCCGCAGGTGGCATTCCAGTCATCCGGCGGCATTGGTGATTTAGCCGATATTGCCGCGCTGCGTGGCACAGGAGTGCGCGGGGTCATCGTTGGACGCGCCTTACTGGAAGAAAAGTTTACTGTAACGGAGGCGATTCAATGCTGGCAAAACGGATAATCCCCTGTCTTGACGTGCGTGATGGTCAGGTGGTGAAAGGCGTGCAGTTCCGTAATCACGAAATCATTGGTGATATCGTTCCTCTGGCGAAACGTTATGCCGAAGAAGGCGCAGACGAACTGGTGTTTTATGATATTACCGCATCCAGCGATGGCCGCGTGGTGGACAAAAGCTGGGTTGCGCGCGTGGCTGAAGTGATTGATATTCCGTTCTGCGTGGCGGGTGGCATTAAATCTGCGGAAGACGCGGCAAAAATACTCTCCTTCGGTGCGGACAAAATTTCCATTAACTCCCCTGCCCTGGCCGATCCGGAGCTGATTACCCGTCTCGCCGATCGCTTTGGCGTGCAGTGTATCGTGGTCGGCATTGATACCTGGTATGACGCCAGTACCGGCAAATACCACGTCAATCAATACACTGGCGATGAAAATCGTACGCGCGTAACACAGTGGGAGACGCTGGACTGGGTGCAGGAAGTGCAAAAACGCGGCGCGGGTGAAATCGTGCTGAATATGATGAATCAGGATGGTGTCCGTAATGGCTACGATCTTGAGCAACTCAAAAAAGTCCGCGCGGTGTGTCGTGTGCCGCTGATTGCCTCGGGCGGAGCCGGAACGATGGAGCATTTTCTGGAAGCGTTTCGGGATGCTGACGTCGACGGTGCGCTGGCAGCATCGGTATTCCACAAACAAATTATCAATATTGGCGAGTTAAAAACGTACCTGGCAACGCAGGGCGTGGAGATTAGGGTATGTTAACTGAGCAACAACGGGCCCAGCTGGACTGGGAAAAAACTGACGGATTAATGCCGGTGGTTGTACAGCACGCAGTATCTGGTGAAGTACTTATGCTGGGCTACATGAACCAGGATGCGCTGGACACAACGCTCGAAAGCAAGAAAGTCACCTTTTTCTCACGCACTAAGCAGCGTTTATGGACCAAAGGCGAATCTTCCGGTCATTTCCTGAATGTCGTCAGTGTGACCCCTGATTGCGACCATGACACACTGCTGGTGCTGGCGAAACCTGTTGGCCCGACCTGTCATCTGGGGACCAGCAGCTGTTTTGGCGACGCCAGCCATCAGTGGCTGTTCCTTTATCAGCTGGAACAACTGCTTGCCGAACGCAAAAATGCCGATCCTGAAAGCTCATATACCGCAAAATTATACGCCAGCGGCACGAAACGAATTGCGCAGAAAGTTGGGGAAGAAGGGGTTGAAACGGCGCTGGCAGCAACCGTGAACGATCGCGAGGAGCTGACGAATGAAGCCTCTGATTTGATGTATCACCTGATGGTTCTGCTTCAGGATCAAGATCTGGATTTAACCGCCGTCATCGACAATTTACGCAAACGCCATAAATAAAAAAAGACCGGGGAGACCCGGTCTATTTTCATACGATCAAGCTCTCGGTTTATAATTGCGCAACGCATTACGACCCAACACCACGCCAGATCCGATAATCCCGCCCAGCAGAACCGCCAGAATTAGGGTAATCGATTTTTTCGGACTGTCACGACGAATCGGCAAATCAGGCTTCATCACATAGCGATATGCATGGATAGTGGAAGGATTCACATTAAGATTCTGAATATCCAGCAAATTTTGTTTTGTCTCGTAGTAAGTCGGTAAAAAGACCAGAGGTCGCGTTGATTCGTTCTGAATCATAGATTCCAGCGCTGCGCTGCCCAGCAGGAACATAGTGTCCTGGGTGACATCCTCCGTTTGCTGAATCTGTGGCGAAGCAATTTTCGCCGCCTGCGCATATTTCAGAGCCTCAGCAATCTGCTGAATACGGAGTTCTTTTTGTTCCCGAGCCACTTTTTCCTGGTTTTGCAGGGAGGCGTTTAACGTGGTGATTTGCTGCTTGATATTGTCTTTGAGGTCGACACCAAGTTCTTTTGCCGTCTGCTCGTCAATCTGCTGAATAAACTGCGCCAGTTGTTTCTGCGCCGCTTCAGCAGTCTCACCCGCATAAGTCACATTCAGAGGCAATGGTTGCCCCTTAACGGCAGGTTCAATGGTCAGCTTTTCAGGTACATCCTGATTATCGAGAGACTGCGCCAATGCGGAAAACGCAGAGTTAAAACGTCCCACAACGCGCAGTTGAATATCGCTCATGATTGGCGCTTTCTCGCCATAGAGATTATTAAGAGCTGTAGTGTAAGTTGCGATTTGCGCGGCATCAGGCTGAGTGATAATTGCAGTAGAGGTCCATTTCTCTTTTGCAGTGGCTAAATACACCCCAGCAAACACAATCGTGATAGCGACAAACACCGCAATCGTCCACTTGCCACGCCAAAGCTGCATCACTAAATCAATTAAATCAATTTGCTCCGGGTCATTTCGACTGCTGACCACATTATTGTTGTTCTGGGACATACAATCCTTAGGGGGTAAAAATTGGCAGAAATGTTATTTGCCTAGTGTATCGCTTGTGTACAATTTTTCTATAAGAATCCGATGAGTTATCTGGTGACTGGTGAAGTTTTGCATACTTTGTACATCGGGGTATGATTAGCATCATACAATTTAGGCTATAGAGATAGCGATTTTGATTTTTTACAGAGGATGGATATGAAATTTCTGGTCACCGGTGCAGCAGGCTTTATTGGCTCCCACGTCAGCAAGCGTCTTTTGGATGCCGGACATCACGTTGTCGGAATTGACAACCTTAACGACTATTACGATGTCAGTCTTAAACTTGCTCGACTGGATTTGCTGACATCTGAGAATTTCACGTTCCACAAACTCGATCTCGCCGATCGCGAAGGAATGGCGACACTGTTTGCTGACGAGAAATTTGATCGCGTCATCCATTTGGCCGCTCAGGCTGGGGTACGTTACTCGCTGGATAATCCACACGCTTACGCAGATGCTAATCTTATCGGTCACCTGAACGTGCTGGAAGGCTGTCGTCACAACAAGGTTCAGCATCTTCTGTATGCCTCTTCCAGCTCCGTTTACGGACTTAACCGTAAAATGCCTTTTTCTACCGATGATTCAGTAGACCATCCGGTGTCGCTCTATGCGGCCACGAAAAAGGCCAATGAGTTGATGTCGCATACCTACTCCCATCTTTACCAACTTCCAACCACTGGTCTGCGTTTCTTTACGGTGTATGGGCCATGGGGCCGCCCGGATATGGCGCTGTTTAAATTCACTAAAGCGATGCTCGAAGGCAAAAGCATTGACGTCTATAACTATGGCAAAATGAAGCGCGATTTCACCTATATTGATGACATCGCTGAAGCCATTATTCGTCTGCAGGACGTTATTCCGCAGGCTGATGCCAACTGGACGGTGGAAGAAGGTACGCCGGCAACCAGTTCTGCCCCGTACCGGGTTTATAACATCGGTAACAGCTCACCGGTCGAGCTGATGGATTACATCACCGCACTGGAAGAAGCATTAGGCACCGAGGCAGACAAAAATATGATGCCAATTCAGCCAGGCGATGTGCTGGAGACCAGCGCCGACACGAAAGCGCTGTACGAAGTGATTGGCTTTAAACCTCAGACGTCTGTCAAAGAAGGCGTGAAGAATTTCGTCGACTGGTACCGTGACTTCTACAAGGCTTAAAAACAACAATGCCCGGCAGTGCCGGGCATTTTCTCGATGCGTTTAGCAACAAAGCTTAATCACTTCCGAACAGATCGCGGGTATAGACTTTATCCGCCACATCCGCCAGCTCTTCTGCCATACGGTTAGAGATAATCACATCCGCTTCGTTCTTGAACGCATTCAGGTCACGAACCACGCGTGAATGGAAGAACTCATCTTCTTTCATCGCTGGCTCATAAATAATGACCTGCACGCCTTTCGCCTTAATACGCTTCATGATCCCCTGAATGGAAGAGGCGCGGAAATTATCCGAACCACTCTTCATAATCAGACGATAAACACCGACTACTTTGGGCTGGCGCGCCAGAATGGAGTCAGAGATAAAATCTTTGCGCGTACGGTTCGCTTCCACAATCGCGGAAATCAGGTTGTTAGGCACCGTCTGATAGTTTGCCAGTAGCTGTTTGGTATCTTTTGGCAGGCAGTAACCACCATACCCGAAGGATGGATTGTTGTAGTGATTGCCAATACGCGGGTCCAGACAAACACCTTCGATGATCTGTTTGGTGTTCAGACCCAGGCTCTCCGCGTAGCTGTCCAGCTCATTAAAGAAGGCAACGCGCATCGCCAGAAAGGTATTGGCGAAGAGCTTGATAGCCTCAGCTTCAGTGGTATCGGTGAACAGCACATCAATGTCTTTCTTGATCGCCCCCTCCTGCAACAGCGCCGCAAAGCGTTCCGCACGTTCGGAACGCTCACCAATAACAATACGCGATGGATACAGGTTGTCGTAAAGCGCCTTGCCTTCACGCAGGAATTCTGGAGAGAAGATCACGTTATCAATACCCAGCCTCTCTTTAATCGACTGGGTGAACCCGACCGGGATGGTTGATTTGATGATCATCACCGCATTCGGGTTAAGTGAGATGACGTCTTTAATGACGGCTTCTACGCTGGAGGTATTGAAGTAGTTGGTCTTCGGATCATAATCCGTTGGGGTGGCGATAATCACATAATCTGCACCGCGGTAAGCGTCTTCTTTGTCGGTCGTTGCGCGGAAGTTAAGCGGCTTATTGGCCAGATAATCCTCGATCTCTTTATCAGCAATCGGTGAGATCTTTTGATTTAGCATATCCACTTTGGCCTGCACGATATCCAGCGCGACCACTTCATGGTGCTGCGCAATCAGAATACCGTTAGAGAGACCGACATAGCCTGTTCCGGAGATTGTAATTTTCATTCGTTCAACTTCTTCAAGTATGAGTGTCAGGAGGCATCAGCAACGCCACCGCAATAAACAACTGTTGAGGTTTTTACCTCTTATGTTTATGCGCTGTCAAGGCAAAGCCCTTGCTGCTGGAGCGGGTAAAAAGAGTGATTTATCCTGCATTTGACCGATGTGGTTTTGCAAAGCAAGAAAAGACAGGGATGGGCGCAATAAAAAAGCCCGGCGTCACTCGCCGGGCTTATCTATGAGACTGAGTTAAATCAGATTAATCCAGCCATTCGGTGTGGAACACACCTTCTTTATCGGTACGCTTGTAGGTGTGCGCGCCGAAGTAGTCACGCTGCGCCTGAATCAGGTTCGCAGGCAACACCGCTGCACGGTAGCTATCGTAATATGCTACCGCTGCAGAGAAGGTGGGTACCGGGATACCGTTCTGAACCGCATAGGCAACGACATCACGCAGTGCCTGCTGGTATTCGTCAGCAATTTTCTTGAAGTATGGTGCCAGCAGCAGGTTAGCGATACCCGCGTTTTCAGCGTAAGCATCGGTGATTTTCTGCAAGAACTGAGCGCGAATGATGCAACCGGCGCGGAAGATCTTCGCGATCTCACCGTAATTCAGATCCCAGTTGTTTTCATCAGATGCGGCACGCAGCTGAGAGAAGCCCTGTGCGTAAGAGACGATTTTGCCCAGGTACAGTGCACGACGTACTTTCTCGACAAACTCAGCTTTATCACCCGCTGGTTTCGCCTGCGGCCCCGACAGCACTTTAGACGCTGCAACACGCTGCTCTTTCAGAGAAGAGATATAACGTGCAAAAACGGACTCAGTAATCAGAGAAAGTGGCTCGCCCAGATCCAGAGAGCTCTGGCTGGTCCACTTACCGGTACCTTTGTTTGCCGCTTCATCAAGAATGACATCAACCAGGTATTTACCTTCTTCGTCTTTCTTGGTGAAGATATCTTTAGTGATGTCGATCAGGTAACTATTCAGCTCACCGGTGTTCCACTCAGTGAAAGTCTGCGCCAGCTCTTCGTTAGACAGATTCAGGCCGCCCTTCAGCAACGAATAAGCTTCAGCAATCAGCTGCATATCGCCGTATTCGATACCGTTGTGAACCATTTTCACATAGTGGCCCGCACCATCCGGACCGATATAGGTCACGCAAGGTTCGCCATCTTCAGCAACAGCGGCGATTTTGGTCAGGATCGGCGCAACCAGCTCATAGGCTTCTTTCTGACCGCCAGGCATGATAGATGGACCTTTCAAAGCGCCCTCTTCACCACCGGACACGCCAGTACCGATGAAGTTGAAACCTTCAGCTGAGAGTTCACGGTTACGACGAATGGTGTCGTGGAAGAAGGTGTTACCGCCATCAATAATGATGTCGCCTTTATCCAGATACGGCTTCAGGGAATCGATGGCAGCATCTGTGCCAGCGCCTGCTTTCACCATTAACAGGATACGACGCGGCGTTTCAAGGGATTCAACAAACTCCTGTACCGTATAGAAGGGAACCAGTTTCTTGCCCGGGTTCTCGGCAATCACTTCTTCGGTTTTTTCACGGGAACGGTTGAAAACGGAGACGGTATAACCACGACTTTCGATATTGAGCGCCAGGTTGCGCCCCATCACTGCCATACCGACAACGCCGATCTGTTGTTTGGACATTACATACTCCTGTCAGGGGTGGTCACCGCAACTTATGCGCGGCTTGAATGTTTTGAAGATGTTAACTCAGTTTAATGCAAGTAGGATAGCGTAAGATGCTTTTAATTATTAATTGTATGTAACTCATGAAAGATACCATTAAAATTAATGATATTTAAAGGAATTGGACATCCTCTATCTTGCTACCAACGGGGAAAAGATTTTGCATTATTAGAGTCAAAAGGCCCCTCTTTAACTTCCATCATTAAAGCTTTTTCAGAGATACACTCAACACTATGTATGTCGCCGGGAGAAAATTCGACGACTGAGCAATTCGTGTTTTCTCCTACCATGAATTTTCGTTTTACCTCGCCGAATTCATTGTATAGACAAACTTCAATCACTCCTTCCATGACAATAAACATTTCCCACTGGTGAGATAATTCATGGAAGTGAGGTTCAACGTAACTCCCCTTTACTAACCCTATTAATAAGCGTTGAACTTTATCGTTATGGCTAGTATGTAACAAAAGATGTGAGCGAAGCCTTTCAGAAAGGCTGGCATTAGAAAATAAATTAGACAGTATGGTACGATCTATTAGTTTCATAATCAGCCTCCAGACTCCCTTCAATAGCACGCGCAGCGGCAGTTACAGAGAACTGTTGCCTAAGTAGTTTATTTGCACCATCTCCAAGTCTATGCCGCAATTCAGGATCCATCAATAAACGTTTTGCAGAATAAAATAATTTCTCATCTTCACCATTAATGTGGATAAAACCTGCACAGTTATTATTGACCAAATCAGAGAGGTCATTACCATTATTGACACTACCCAAGATTGGTATGGATTGAAC
This sequence comes from Lelliottia sp. CFBP8978, assembly GCF_034046055.2. Lineage (NCBI taxonomy): Bacteria > Pseudomonadati > Pseudomonadota > Gammaproteobacteria > Enterobacterales > Enterobacteriaceae > Lelliottia > Lelliottia sp. CFBP8978. The sequence goes on from NZ_CM188253.1 coordinate 2,756,696, forward strand.
CATATATCCAAGCAATTTCCCAGGGAAGTTGTGTGAAGAATGTTTTGGTGAAAGTGAAAAAAGTCCCACATCGACTTCAGTAAGTAAGGCTTTAAATTCATCCTGACTGACCGGAGGAATATAGGTAAAATTAGTTAATTGCCACTGCCGCGCAAGATTATTGATTAATTCAACCTCATCACCCTGACCAACAAAAAGAAAATGTGCCTGTTCATAATCTTGCATATTACGGGCCAAGCGCATTAAATTCGCCATATCTTGAGCGTGACCAATATTACCACCATATAGAAAAAGGATTTTTCCTTCAAGAGATAATCGAACACGGAAACTTTTTGCACATCCATATTTATCAGTCTGAACTGGTGAGACGCTAGCCCAATTTCTAAGGATTTCACAATTATAACCAGATTGTTTTTTTTGAAAAACCTCAAGATTTTTATCAGACATCAATCCGATACAATCAGCTTGATCGTAAGATTTTTTTTCAAAGACTCGAAAATATTTGTCAACGAGTGAGTCCTCTTTGATAATACCGGCATCAATCACCCACTGTGGAAACATATCACGCAGGACGAGATAAGCAGGGCATCTGCAGCGATGTTTTATCTTATGTACCAGCCCTCCCCAAAAAATAGTTGGAGAATAATAGACAATACCATCGAAACTGTTTCCCGAGATTAAATGCTGAACGGATTTCCATGCTTTTGTTGACAGTAAAGTTTCATTAATTGCCCTATGTATACGCCCAACATCTTTAAGCGGGCCACTTTTAAAACGCCATACTGTTATGCCATCCAGGTCATCTATCATTAATGTTTTTACCTGACAACATTCTGGTGTAATAACAGTGATGGTATGACCATGTGATTGCAATTCCAAAGCTAATTCATGAAACATTTTCGCCCCCACCCTCGTACTCGAGGGCAGGTAATCATCAATGATTAATGCAAGTTTCATTAATAATCTTTCCAAACAACACGTTTCACATAATCTGTGTATGAATGAATAATTCTAACAATTTTGTCAGATACATTAGGCATACTATAATCAGACACTTGACGCAACAAACGTTCCTCGCCGCGTGGTTGAGATTCCAAAATTTCAAGAGCTTGTAATACTCGCTCGGTCTCCAGGCCCACCATCATAACAGAAGCTTCTTCAAATCCCTCTGGACGTTCGTGTGCTTCACGAATATTCAAAGCCGGGAAGTTCATTATGGAAGATTCTTCAGTGATAGTTCCACTATCAGATAACACCGCTCGCGCATTTTTTTGCAAATGATTATAGTCATGGAAGCCTAGTGGCTTCAGTAACTGAATATGTGAGTTAAATTCAATTCCAGCTTCATTGATACGATTTCGCGTACGTGGATGTGTAGAAACGATAACAGGCAGGTTATATTTTTCTGCAACGGCATTAAGTGAATCAGCAAGTTTCTTTAATTGACGTGGAGAATCAACATTTTCTTCACGATGTGCGCTAACAACGAAAAACTTCTCTTTTTCTAATCCGAGACGAATAAGTATATCCGAACGGTCAATCTGTGGCATATAATAGCTCAGCACTTCATACATCGGGCTACCAGTTTTAATAATCCGATCCGCAGGAATTCCTTCAGCCAACAAATAATTGCGTGCAATAGTACTGTAGGTTAAATTAATATCAGCAGTGTGGTCAACAATACGCCGATTTGTTTCTTCCGGAACTCTCTGATCAAAACAGCGATTACCAGCTTCCATATGGAAAATAGGAATTTTACGCCTTTTTGCAGGAATTGCAGATATACATGAGTTAGTGTCACCAAGGATCAACATCGCGTCAGGTTTTTCAATCTGCAATGTTTTATCGACTTTAATAATAACCTGACCTATTGTTTCTGCTGCACTCTCGCCTGCGGCATCAAGAAAATGGTCGGGTTTGCGCACACCCAAATCGTTGAAAAAAATTTGATTCAATTCAAAATCATAATTTTGACCGGTATGAACCAAAATATGTTCGCAGTATTGGTCGAGTTTGGACAAAACACGAGAAAGGCGGATAATTTCTGGTCGTGTTCCGACAACAGTCATCACTTTCAATTTTTTCATTTTAAAGGTCTCGCTATTGTATCCGGTGCTTCACGATCGAAAATTTCATTCGCCCAAAGCATAACAAGAAGTTCTTCTTCACCAATATTTGTCACATCGTGAGACCATCCAGGTACTGTTTCCACGATTTGATAATTGTCACTACTAACGTCAACCTGGTATTTTTCACCGGTTTGGATATTTTCAAACTTAAAGCATGCTCTACCCTTTAAAACTAAGAATTTCTCATTTTTAGTATGATGATAATGACCCCCTCTGGTGATTCCGGGATGCGCCGTAAAAAATGAAAACTGGCCAGCACTTTTCGTCTTTAACATCTCACAAAAAACACCACGAGCGTCAGCGTATGATGCAACAGGGTATGTGAACTGTTCTGGTCTAAAGTAGCTGAGCCATGTGGAGTAAAGGGCTCGAGTAAATCCTATACCAACGTCTTCCGTAATAAGAGTTGAACGACTATTTTTAAAAGTATGCAATAAAGTAGCGACTTCACCAACCGTGACATTATATTCTGGTAATATTTTCCTGTAACCCGAAACCGAGGTCTTATCAAGCAACGAAATTAAATCCTGGCATAAATCATCAATATATATTAACGTAACTTCAGCATTTTGGTCATTTATTTGAATATCATGACCCTGAGAGATATTATGGCAAAAAGTTGCAACGAAAGAGTTATAATTTGGCCGGCACCATTTTCCAAAAACGTTTGGGAAACGATAGATGTAAAATTGTGCATTATTTTTTAACCCATATACTTCAACACATTTTTCCGCTTGTGCTTTACTTATCCCATAAGCATTATCACGCTCAGCCTGTATTGAGGAACTAAGCATAATAGGTGTATTTTTATTGTTTTCCTCAAGAGTATCAATGATTTCTTGGGTGAGATTAAAATTCCCCTCAAAAAATTCCGAGTCAGTTTGTGGCCGATTAACGCCAGCGAGATGGTAAATAAAATCTGCTTGGTATAGCCCTGCATGCAGTTCTTTTTTTGAAGACGCACGGTCGATTTTTATAAGATCATCAAATCCTTTATCATTAAGCATAGTACAAAGATTTCGGCCAATGAAACCATCCGCACCAGTTATCAATATTTTCATATTATGAATCCAGTTCGAATTTTTCACCAGCACGAAGTGCTCTTATAAAAGCCAGTTTCAATAGTAATTTTTTCATACCTTCAACATCAAGGCGATGAGTATTATGAGAGTTATAATCTTCAACTTCAGATATACGACGATCACCCTGCTCTACATATTTCCCATAATTTAAATCGCGTAAATCCGGTGGAACTCGATAGTAATCACCCATATCAACACAAGCAATCATTTCTTCACGACTCAGCAATGCCTCATACAATTTTTCGCCATGACGTGTTCCAATAACATTTATGGAGTGTTCAGGCACACCTAATAAATCTTTCAATGCGATAGCGAGAGTTTCAATGGTCGCTGCTGGAGCCTTCTGGACAAAAATATCTCCATTATTACCATGCTCAAACGCATAAAGCACCAAGTCAACTGCATCTTCAAGCGTCATCATAAAACGGGTCATATTCGGATCGGTAATTGTCAAAGGTTCTCCGGCCCGAATTAAATCCACAAACAATGGAATTACTGAGCCTCGAGACGCCATGACATTACCGTAACGAGTGCCACAAATAACCGTTTTACTACTATCAACATTTCGAGATTTAGCAACCATCACTTTTTCCATCATTGCCTTAGAAATTCCCATGGCATTGATCGGATATACGGCTTTGTCAGTACTTAGGCAAACAACTTTTTTGACCGCATTTGTAATTGCAGCTTCAAGAATATTTTCTGTACCTAGTACATTAGTTTTCACTGCTTCCATCGGGTGAAATTCACATGAAGGTACCTGTTTCAAAGCAGCCGCATGATAAATAAAATCAACTCCGCGAGATGCATTTAAGATACTTCCATAATCTCGAACATCACCAATATAAAATTTAAGCTTTGGGCTGTTATATTTTTTTCGCATATCATCTTGTTTTTTTTCATCACGCGAAAAAATCCTAATTTCTTTAATGTCTGTATCAAGAAATCGATTCAATACAGCATTACCGAAGGAACCTGTACCACCTGTAATTAACAACACTCTATCTTTAAACATTTTTTTCCCTATTCTCACGCTATATATTCTTTAACCAAAGACATTATCTTATCTACACGACGTTCTTGAGAACCATACTTTGAGACAATACTAATAGCCTTCACGTATCTACTCTCAATATCAATATCTTCTAACGCAGCATATAATGTATCTGCATAACTATTCATATCATCACTTGTATAGTAATAGGCATAATTCCCACATATTGATTCTGAAAAGTCAAACCGCGGCACAACTAATGGTTTCAAGGTGGCCATGGCTTCAATATAACTGGTTGAAAACACCTCAAGTGCACTTGGCTGTAAAATCACATCATACTGCTTATAAATAGCTAAAGCGTCTTTATGTTGAAATGCTCCAATATTAATAAAAGAAGATTCAACATTAAGTTTTCGAGCGATCGCTACAATGCTTTCATAATCACACTGAGATTGAACTGTAAAAATCACATCAACTTCATAACCATATTTTTTTTGTAACAATGAAATTACATGAGGAATTTTCTCGAGATCTTTATGTTTGTAGTATGCAGTTGGAACTAATATTTTCTTTACTGTAGATTGAGATTCGATTTCGTAAGCGTCAATATTTATAGTATTGAGATATTCTATAAACTCTTCTGAGACGGAATTATAAATTACATGGATCGGTGCACTGGCACCGACGATCATATGTAAACTCTTTTCTGATGACTCAGTTTGAACAATCCATACATCAGCTTTCTTTATTTCTTTTCTCTGATAAATTGTTTTTAGTCTTCGCTTGAACTGTTCAACATAATTCCCATATAATTTATATGCATAATTCGAAGCTCCCAGTATATAAGGGTTACTACAGCCCAAAATATGTCGCACAGGAAAAGAAATATATGCAGGCCCTGCTGAGGTATATACAAGCTTTGGCATTAACCTCTTTACTAGTTTTAAAATCTCTCTGCGAGTAATTAGTGATGATGCTGGGGATTTGTATGCTACATAAAATGTCCCGTCTTGCATCAGATGCCTAACTTGATCAAAAACTTGTGGGCTCAGCAAAAAATACCATTGTAAGTTAAAGCCATTATTCATGAAAACATGATTGATAAAATTCACACTATTCTGGATGCCACCACCAACTACATTGGTTGAGCAATTAAATACTATATCAAATTTATTGGTATTATCCATTACTTAGCTTGCCTAAAGAACATATGTAACCTTTCAACGTTGGCTTTAATTGAATACTTATTGTCAAAAATATTTGCAATACTGTGCCGGAACCGTATTTTATTATCGAAAGCATTCTCAATCAATTGGTTAATATTGTCTTTCCCTGGCTGGAATAAAATACCGGTTTCTGGAAAATCATCCACAATATCCCCCACCCCATTTGTTATAACTGGAACTCCATGTGATAGTGCTTCAACATATTTTGAAGGAAAACCTGCTAGAGCGTAGCGTTTGTGTTCCCTAAAGAAGACGCAGTAGTCAATTTTTTTATAATAATCTATAACTTCAGACATTTTTAAACGACCTAAAAAAACGCATATAGTATCAAGAATATTGTTATTAATATTACATGCTGGGTATTGTTCTAAAAAGTCATCTTTTGTTATTCCAGCGATATAAAACCTTATCGAGATATCTATTTCCTTATTACTCAGCAAATCATATATAAATAAATCGAGTCGATCTTTTTTGCCCGGCGAACCCGCATACATAAAAGTCACATCATAATCACCGGTTTTATTACTCGATCTAATAGTATTGTTTTCATCAGCAAGTGGAGGGACTTTAATTACATGTATTTTTTTTTGTTGATAGTAATGCTCAAGAAAACTTGAAATAGCAATAACATTTCTGACTAATGGATATGCCAAGCGCATGCGGAACCAATTTTCAATTGACGCCGGACCGTAACTTCCGCCGATGATATGCTCGCTTTCATACCATTCCGTTGAGTCTAGCACCAGCTTTTTATTAAATAAATAGCTCATAATTACACATGCCACTGTAAAAACAAAAGGTGTGTTATAAAGAACAATATGTGTAAATCGATCTCTTTTTCTAAACATCCACGGAATTATTGTTATTCCCATAAATAAAAAACCGAATAATTTTTTAAATTTCGAGTCGCGTTTTTTATCCAACAATGAAAATGATAAATGGGAGATCTTTCTGGTCAACGATGTCTCTTTAGTTGTTCCTTGTTCCCAACCACCAATTATTATGTTTTCGCAATCATTAAATTTTTCGATAGTTTTTGCGATATTTAGCACTCGCTTACCAGCAGCGTCTTTATCAGGAAACCTAAACATACCTGTATAAAATACTGACAAACTATCCATTAATTAAACTCCCTCTTTTCCTATAATTTATATACATGCAGATACCCAATATCTGTAGGATTGGGAAAAAGAGAATAAAGTATCTTAAATTTATTGTTGGGTTAAATAGCCAAATACCAAAGAATGCATTGATCATAGCAAGTAGATACTTCTCTTTTTTTCCCATGTAAAAACGATAATTCAGGATGACGTTTATCAAAAATGGTGAAAGAAGCAACAGGAAGATGACCTGAGGAATATTTTTCATTCTGCCTACATCTATCACTTCACCATTTATAAAATCGAATGAGATTAATGCATCATGAATATATTGAATTGCACGTACAGGATTTAGCAATAGTGAGCCGATATAATATTTTGTATTTAGGCTATAAACCAAGTAACTCATACCATCTGACAGTGTTGATTCATTAAAGAAATCAATTTGATACTTTGCCAGCACACCATTCATCAACGACAGAAAAATATAAACACAAATGAATTTTAATACATGATTTTTTTTACCAACTACAAAAAATAAATATAATAAAAGTAACGCAGGCAATTGAAATCGAATTAACATTGATAATATGGTTAAAATGAAAAATTGTCTCCATTGTTTACTTATCGAATAGTTTATGGCAAGTAAAATTATTAATATAGTGAATGAGTCTTTATTGATAAGTTGGGCGAAATACAAAAGTGGGGACATAACAAAAAAAGTGAGTGTCCAGACTGGGTTTAATCCGAGTTTATATATAATCGACGAATAAACTCTCATTGCATACATCATAATAATCAGGTTAACAACCAATGCCAGCGTCTCATAATTGAGTTCTAGATCTATTTGTTCAAGAATAGTATGAATACAATAATATACGAGAGATATGCCAAAGTTATTATTCAATCCAGATAATGTTACCCAATCACCAGTTTTTTCTATCTCATCAATATAGCTAAGGTAAACATAATGATCATGGATATTTACGGGATTGAGCCACCCTTTAATTGGTTCATAAGTGAACCCTGTATCATATGCAAACAGCCAAAAATAAATAAAACAGGACATGCAGAATATTATAAAGAGATAATATTTGAATATTATAATGGATTTGTTCTGATGGTTAATTTCCATATTATTCTTCACGTCCAAAGTTGTAGAGACAATACGATAACGAAGCAAAACAATACATATACATGACAATATCGCATATCAAATTTCATTGGATGTAGCTTTTCAGCCACAAGCCAGGTTGAATATGTCAGGATAATGTTTGATATAAGTATAGAATATGCTACTCCATTCAACCCCCACATAACCCCTGCAAATATCATTAAAATGAACAATAGAATCGTATTGCTGATGTAAATATATGAAATATACTTCACTTTTTCACTTATTTTTATACCGGCATCTACCATTTCTTTAATCACTAAAAATGATGCCGCGACAATCATAATATAAGTTGGTAATTCTGCTTGTATATATTCCTTCGAAATATAAAACTTAAATATAAAAGCGCTTAGAGCAAATAAAGCCAAGACTACAACGGGCATTATTGTAATAATTAATTTAAAAATGAGAGTAACGTCTTTACGTGCGGCGTCTTGATGTTTATCGTACAGTAATGGATACCATACCATACAAAATGCACTCAACCCCACTAACATAAGTGTTGATATTTTACTCGCAACAGCAAAGATTCCAATTGTTGTTTGTGAAAATATTGTGAACAAAACAAAACGATTTCCGTATTGAGCTACGACACTAGCAATACGAGCAGGCATTTGCGGTAATGCAAAACTCCAAATTTTTCCTGCATCTTCTTTATTAATGCTTAATACCCACAGCTCCTTAGTTATTAAAGCTGACAGTAACACTGTAATAACATACGAGACCAATAATGCCAAGAAGTAACCTTGAACCCCGGAATTAAATTTAACAATAGCAACGTAGGCAAGTGTCGCAAAAAGAGTGGTTTGTAGTGCATTCACTACAATGACGTACTTTATAGGTCGAGAATATCGAATGATTAAACTATTTATTATATGTAGATTAGCAAACAAAATAGATCCGCCTGCGATCAATAAGATAGTATAAGCATTCTCTCCAAGAGACAGAACATTGACAGATAACGGAATAGTAATAAAAAATATTATGGTAGTTAATACTGATAATTTAATGACTCCCATTAGCGTTGCTTTAGGTATACAGGGACTCAGGTGGTAGTATCTTTGTAAGCTAGTATCTAACTGACACATGCCGAACACCATAAAAATATTATATAACGATAAGACTAATTCAAGCTGTCCCATATCCTGAGGGGCTAAATAGTGAGTGAAAATTGGCGTCAACAAGAATGGAAGTAGCCTTGATAACCCTGAAACAAACAAAAAAATGATAATTTCACGTATAAATTTAGAAATCATAAGTAATATTATGACGCAGCTATTGTATATTTCAAAAGAGCACGCTACCGCCCCTGGCTTGACAGCTACCAGTGCACTGAGCGTATCGAATTGTGAATGCCTGGGTGGCTATATTTTGTACAACCGAGAATCTTTAATTTTCACGACACATCCGTTAATTGTCGTCCTAATCTGCGACAGAAACAAGCAGAAATCCTTATCAGACGGTCCAAAAGTAAGCTACCTAACTCATTGAAACAGCTGTAGTTTAAAATGCAAAAGCGGCAACTATCATACTTGAGTCATATATCAACTCAGAATGACAGATTGCCGCGACTTGCGTTTTAAACTGCTAACCGTTTGAAAAAGTTAATCGTTAGCCAGTAGCTTCTGAATGCTACTTCTGAACTTTTGCCCTTCCTTGAGGTTACGCAGACCATAATTCACAAATGCCTGCATATAGCCCATTTTCTTGCCGCAATCGTAGCTATCACCGGTCATCAGCATCGCATCAACGGACTGTTTTTTTGCCAACTGTGCGATGGCATCCGTCAGTTGTACACGACCCCACGCGCCTGGCTCTGTATTTTCCAGTTCTGCCCAGATATCAGCATTCAACACATAACGGCCTACTGCCATCAGGTCGGAATCCAGCGTCTGTGGCTGATCGGGTTTTTCGATAAACTCTACAATACGGCTCACCTGCCCTTCAGAATCCAGAGGTTCTTTGGTCTGGATGACAGAGTATTCAGAGAGATCGCCTTTCATGCGTTTCGCCAGCACCTGGCTACGACCCGTTTCGTTGAAACGCGCGACCATTGCCGCAAGGTTATAGCGCAACGGATCGGCAGAAGCATTATCCAGAATGATATCAGGCAGCACGACGATGAACGGGTTGTCGCCGACAATCGGGCGAGCACACAAAATGGAGTGACCCAGTCCAAGCGGTTGTGCCTGACGAACGTTCATAATGGTCACCCCTGGCGGGCAGATCGACTGCACTTCGGCCAGAAGCTGACGTTTAACGCGCTGCTCAAGCAACGCTTCGAGTTCATAAGAGGTGTCGAAGTGGTTTTCTACCGCATTCTTGGAAGAGTGGGTCACCAGAACGATTTCTTTGATCCCTGCAGCAACAATCTCGTCAACGATGTATTGAATCATCGGCTTGTCAACGATCGGCAGCATCTCTTTAGGAATCGCTTTCGTGGCTGGCAACATGTGCATGCCTAAGCCTGCTACCGGAATGACTGCTTTCAAATTAATCATTATTTCTTCCACCTTAAAATGGTTGCCGAATTATAGCTCTTAAACCTTTTTTCGCCAGCATGATTTGGTTCATAACCCGACCGATGTTACTCTTTTGATACATAAATTACAGTAGCTGTATTCCTAATCGGTCACAGCTTTGATTCAGATTTGTCGCAAAATCGCATAGAGGTGTTCACCTGTGCGGCAACGTAAAATTCAGTCGCTCAACATTCACCACATGCTGATCCACCCGGTCTATATCGACTGAACTCTGCCCTTTCTCATTGACTGCGGTGACGTTTGCCAGAGAGAGCAGCGTCTCTTCTTTGGCCATAAACTTGCCGCGAACATCTTTTCGCAGGTCAAAATTCATAGTCAGCGCCGGACCCACTTTGCTTTCCTGCATCACATTGATATTACGCAAAAAAAGATGCTGAGGTTTGTTATGCAGCTCCAGCGTCGCGCGCTTCATGTCCACGTTAGTGATAGCCACAAACGAGGTCGCATTCCCCGACGAAATCTGGATGCCGCGCAATTTATACGCAAGCTGTCGGTTATCCAGGCGAATATCATTGAGCTTAAAATTCTGCGGTATCGACAAATAATCGCCCTTGATAACCCCGTAGCCAATTAACATGCCTGCGCTATCGACCATGTCGATATTATCAATGACGAAATTATCACAGCCATAAATGGCTACCGTGGCATTGTCGATTCCTGCCTTCTTACTGAAATCCGGTGTAATATTTTTGGCTTTCACATTACGGATGATAAAGTGTTTGCCGTTTTCCACATGGACCAGTTGCCGACAGTTACTGCCGGTGATATTCGCCACCACGAAGTTCTTAACAGTCTGTTTTTCCGGGTACTCATTGTCATAGGTACTCCCGGCCAGACCAATCCCGATACCCCAGTTTATCTTGCCGTTAGTGCAGTTGATGTTGTCGATAACATGGTCTGATATCAGGATATTGCGATCGTTAATCGCCACGTTCCACTCAATCGCATCACCCTGCAGATGGCTAAAGTGGCTATTGGTGATCCGCGCGCCATCCACCTGATTATGAAAGCCCTGGCGCAAAATGGCGTAGTTGGCCTGGGTGACGGTAATCTTGTCGATCAGCAGATTACGCATCACCCGCGGTTTTTTACCGCCAATGTAAATCTGCGTGACCGGCCCAAAACCGCTCATTGCCAGCCCCTGAATCACACAACCGGATCCCCGCACATCCAGAGTAATATTTTCCGTGCGCCCTTTCCCTTCACCAATAACTTTACTGCCCTCCTGCAACACGAATCGTCCGCGGCCATTGCCGGTCAAAGCCCCGCGAATAAGCAGCGTTTTTCCATCCGGAATAAAAATCCCGGTGTTGATATTCTTGCAGGTGAGATTTTCAGGGACCACAACCGTATCCCCATCCGCAAAAGCCTGTTTAAAAGAGGCAATCCAGTCGTTGTGATTATACTGGCTGATATCAACCGTCCCGCCGCCGGTAGCGCGCGCAATACGCGAGGAGAGTAGCGGGGTAGCGGCCAGCAAAGAGCATGACGTGACAAAGGTGCGTCGGGTTATTTTTTTCAGCATACAACCTCGGCTTATAGCGTGTGTAACAGGCTCGCTAATTCACGATTTATCACCTGCTGATTAAATTCGGTTTCGACTTTTTGACGCGCATTGCGCAGAACCGGTATCAGCTCTTGCTGGTCGATATCGCTGAACGCAGCCAGACGATCGGCAAGGGCGGCAGCGTTGTTTTCAGGCACCAGCCAGCCGGAGTGGCCCGGGTCGATCAGCTCCGGAATACCGCTATGCACGGTTGAGACCACAGGGATACCCACGGCCATTGCTTCCATCAACGCCACCGGGATCCCTTCCATATCGCCATCCGCGCCGGTGACCGACGGCAGCAAAAACACATCGGCGTCATCAAGCATCGCTTTCACTTCATGGCTGGGTTTGAAACCCGGCATTTCGACATAGCCTTCCAGCTGATATTGCTCGATAAGCGTACGCAGGCGACGCTCCCACGGGCCAATGCCCAGAATACGATAGTGAAAGTCCACCCCGCGCGATTTCAGCTGGCGGCAGGCCTCAATCGCGACATGCAGTCCTTTCTTCTCGGTGAGACGCGCCACGGAGATAATTTGCAGCGGTTTACCCGGCACTTTGACCGGGCGCTGCGTGAAGCGATCCATGTCGACGCCCATCCGTGAAACGGTGATCTTCTCCCCAGGGCAGCCCATGCTTTTCAGCCGTCCGGCCCACAGCTCGCTGATGGGCAGCATCATGTCGCCGCGACGAAACAGCTGCTGATATTCACCGGTATAATGGTTAAGCACTTCGTGGCTGGAGATATCAATACCATGAAAAATAGTCGCAATTTTACCGTCGATCACTCCCAGTTCGCGCAGTTTAGCGGCCGTCACGCCTGCCGGGCCAAAGTGCGCAATAAACACATCCGCCTTGTATGGCTGCGCCGTTTGCCCGCAGATTGAGGAGAGGATCAGATTGCGCGATTCATCGCCATAGCGCGAGACGTTCAGCGCGCGCCAGGTCGTGGGGCGATGCAATCCGCAAAGCGTCCGGCTGGCCCGATGGCGCAGTTTCGCCAGGCGTCCTTGCGGCTCATCCTGCAACCAGCGGGTTTTCGCCGCAAGATCGTACTGCGTCCAGGCGGCATGGGTGTTCTGCGTGTCGCCCTTTTGCAGGGCAACAATCTCCACGTCGTAACCCATATCAATAAACGCGGTGATTTGGTTCAGCACAAACGTTTCAGAAGAGAGCGGGAATTTCAGTAAGAAGAAACCAACCTTCATTTGCCCTCCCCGATGCGTTCGAGAACGGATTTCACCATGTTCATCCCGTTTTCCCGCTCGGCTTTAACGGCCTGCGCCAGGCGCTGGTTGATGGCCGGCAATTGCCCCAGCGTATCCCCTACCATCGCCTCCAGAGAGCCATCCAGCAGATGGCGAATATCCACCGCCATCTCCGGCATCCCAAGCTGCTGCATAATGCCGGCAGATTTGTGTTCATAGTTGATGGCGATGGCTGGCGTACCAAAGTTCATCGAGATAATCGCGGAGTGCAAACGCGTCCCCACCGTCAGGTCGCAGGATGAGAGCAACTTGCCCATTTCGAGATCGTTAAGCTCGTCCATCACCACGTGATAGCGCGACGGGTCATTCACCAGATGGCGCAGATTTAGCGCCACCATGCGGTCATCTTTGTTGTAGCTGTCGATCCCGGTACATGTGGACAATGCCAGCACCTGATAGCCGCTATCGAGCACGCGGTTCACCACCCCGGCGAACGCTTTTTCATAAGCCGCCTGGGTCGTTCCCAGTCGCTTATCAAACGGGGCCAGTTCACGCAGCGTGATAGCGACCGTTTTTTGCTTTGCCGTCACGTCCAGCCAGTGTTGCACGGCATAGCTCGGGGTGAAATTCGCTTCCTGATGATCGACCAGCCAGGCCGTATCCACGCCGTGCTCGACTTTACTGGTATCAATATCGCTGCGCTTCATCAGATCCAGACTGACCGATTCGCGCAGGATCAGCGCATCGCAATGGCCAAAGACATAGTTTGCCAGCTGGTTAAACTGCGGATTCTGGAAGGGACCGACGCTGTGGCCAATCATGAACAGAGGCTTTTTCGCCATAAACGTACAAAGCGCATGCTCAAACTGCGGCACGCCGTAGAGATCGACAAAGAACGATCCCCCCACCTGAATAATGGCGTCATAGCCCGACAGCAAACGAACAAAATCGGTAAAGCCCTGGGCGATGGCAATATTGCGCAGCTTGCCGGTATCGGTCACGCGCGACAACAGCACCTGGTGCTGATAGCGACGGCGCAGCACTTTCTTTACGCGCCCCATCACACCAGCAGCATTGTTGTGTTGCTTCATCTGGCTGTACAGCGGGTCACCCATCACCGGACGATTCAGCAGCCAGGATGAACTCACCGGATAGCGGCTCATCACATCCACTTCGGTCTCAGGCTCGAGCGTGTTAATGGCATCGAGCAAACCGCGCAGAATGGCGCTGTCGCCACGGTTGCCGCAAGTATGGTTGCCAAGAATCAGTAATTTCATAATGACCTCTTAAAGGGGTTCTTCATGTAACAGGTGTGGGCTGACGCCCTCACCCCGGCCCTCTCCCGCGGGAGAGAGTGAAAATATGCAGTGACCGTTCCCTCTCCCCGGGGGAGAGGGTTAGGGAGAGGTCATCCCGCCCGCAATAACGACTTCATCTTCTCGCTGCGACAAAACTGGCGCTTCATCTCCACCACCAGCGCGTTGCGAGACAGAACAATCATCACCCCAAACGCCAGCGCACCGGCGGCAATCTGCGTCGCCAGCAGCGCGCCCAGCGGCAGATGTCCATCAAGAATCACACCCAGCCCGTAGCTCACCGCCAGCGTCGGCAGCGACAGATAAAACGGTAGCCACAGGCTCAAAATGTATTGACGATAGCTGGATCCCAGCACCGGTTTGATCATCACGAAATAGCTCAGAATGGTGTTAATGATTTGCACCACCAGGAAGCCCAGCGTCACGCCAATTGCGCCCGCCATGTGGCCGCCAACGATAATTGCCGGAACGAACAAGAACGTTTTAAACACGTTGAATTTGAAGCTGATATCCACTCGCGCCTTCGCCATCAGCAGCGAACCGATCGGGTTCCCGACCGAGCGTAATAACCCCACTACACACAGCAGCTGCAGAACCGGAATGATGCTGTTCCACTTCTCACCAAACACCAGCGGGACGAAATTATTAGAGACCACCATCAGCCCCAGCAGCGCCGGGAAATTGATAATTCCCACCACCGACAGCAACTTATAGAAATTCACCCGCAGCTTGTCCGTGTCGTCCTGAATCTTGGCGAACGCCGGAAACAGCACGCGAGTAATAATCGGGTTCAGCTTCATCGGCGGAACCACCGCCACGTTATAGGCGAGGTTGTAACCGCCTGCGACGCCGGCGCCGAGAATACGCGCCAGCACCAGCGTTGAAAGGTTGGTATTGACGTAGTTAATGATGCTATCGGCGGTCAGCCAGGCGCCAAAGCGCAGATTCGACGACACCGATGCCAGCGAGAAATGAAAACCCGGACGGTAAATCTTACGCCCGAAATAGCCGAACAGCAGGGTACGCACCGCCGTATTGACCAGATAACCGAGGATCGCGGTCATCGCCAGCGGCCAGAAATGGGCGCTGACCACGGTGAAGGTAAAACCGGCCAGCACCGAGGTGGTCTCAATCATGCCGATTTTGTTAAACTCCAGCTCCTTTTGCATCAGCGCGCGGAACTGCTGGCCGTGGGGGATCACCACAAAGGCAAACGACAGCGTGCGGATCAGCGGTGCAAGATCCGGGTTATTCAGCACATCACCGATCACGTCGCTCAGCAGAAACACCACCACAAACACCGCAATCCCCAGCCCGACGTTCAGCCAGTAAAGCGTCGTGAGTTCAAGATGGCTGATCTCTTTGCGCTGAATAATCGAGTTGGCAATGCCGAAGTCTGACAGGGTATCTGCCAGCGCGATAATCACCAGTGAGACGGTCAGCAGACCAAACTGGTGATTATCAATAATGCGCGCCAGCACCGTCATCTGCACCAGCCCGAGGCCGATAATGATGATCGTGGCCATCGCTGACCACTTCGCCCCGCTGATGGTTTTTTCACGTAAACTCATGACCACTCCTTTAAGCCTGTTCCATCAGGCAGTTAGTACGCGGCTTTATTAACAAAGCCTTTAAAGATGGTCAAAAAGACGATTTTGATATCGAACCAGACGCTCCACTCGCGGATGTACTCCAGATCGAACTCAATGCGTTTTTCCATTTTTTCCAGCGTATCGGTCTCGCCGCGCCAGCCGTTGATTTGCGCCCAGCCGGTAATGCCTGGCTTCACTTTATGACGCAGCATGTAGCCCTCAATCAGCGCGCGATACTGCTCGTTATGCGCCACCGCATGCGGACGCGGCCCGACAATCGACATCCCGCCGGTCAGCACGTTGATAAACTGCGGCAGTTCGTCAAGCGAGGTACGACGCAGGAAGTTACCGACGCGGGTGACGCGCGGGTCATTCTGCGTTGCCTGTGTCACCACTTTGTCGTTTTCCATCACCTTCATTGAGCGGAATTTCCACACCATGATCGGCTTGCCGTCCATGCCGTAACGGGTCTGGCGGAAGATCACCGGCCCTGGCGAGCTGATTTTTACCGCCAGCGCAATACCGCACAGCACCGGCGAGATCAGCAGTAAAATCAGGGAGGAGAGGACAATATCTTCGGCGCGCTTCAGCAGACGGTTAATACCGGACAGCGGGGTGTCATACAGCGGCACGACCGGCACGCCGTTCACCTCTTCGATACGCGAGTGCAGAATGTTGAAGGTAAACACGTCAGGGATCAGGATCACCGAGCAGGTGGTATCCGCTAACTCGCGCATCAGATATTTAATGCGCGCCTCTTCACTCATCTGAATGGCGAGATAGACGTTGTGGATTTTGCCCGCCCGGGCGTCTTCAATCAGCTGTTCGTAATTTCCCGCCCAGTCAGACGGCACACCGCCGGGTTTGGCATCGTGATACACACCCACCACGTCGAAGCCCAGCCACGGCTCTTTGCGAAAACTGTCCAGCAGCGCCTGACCCACCGGTAAATCCCCGGCTACCGCCACATAACGCTTGTTGTAGCCGCGGTTGCGCAGCCAGCCCGCACCGAAGCGGATAAGCGAACGGCAGACCACCATTCCAACGCTGGTTAACAGATACCAGCTCAGATAGGTCACAACGCTGTTATCAAAGTCGCTGCTGAACGCCACCAGCCCGGCGCTAAAGATCAGGCTTAAGGTCCAGTTTTGCAGAAGTAGCATCAGCTCAGTGGTGATTTTGACCCCGCGGTAAGAGCGATAAAAATCGGTCATCCCGCCGATCATCTGAAAGACCACCAGCGCAATCAGCGCCATCAACAGATGCATGTATAAAAACGACAGGTCGCTTAGCTGACACACTACCCACAGCCCACCGAACATGATGGTGATATCAGAAAAACGCTGCACCATAGAGATTAACGATGCATTCGTTTTGGCTCGCTCGCGCTTTTTTAGATTTGTCATCGTTGTTCCTTTAAGTTCCCCGCTATACCCCTCACCCCGGCCCTCTCCCCAAAGCGGCGAGGGTGAAATCCGCTCCGGGCGATCCCCCTCCCCAAAGCGGCGAGGGCGAAAACCGCTCCGGACTATCCTCCTCCCCAAAGCGGCGAGGGTGAAACCGATTCGGGCGATCCCCCTCCCCAAAGCGGCGAGGGCGAAAACCGCTCCGGACTATCCTCCTCCCCAAAGCGGCGAGGGTGAAATCCGCTCCGGGCGATCTCCCTCCCCAGAGCGGCGAGGGTGAAACCGATTCGGGCGATCCCCCTCCCCAAAGCGGCGAGGGCGAAAACCGCTCCGGGCGATCCCCCTCCCCAAAGCGGCGAGGGTGAAAACCGCTCCGGACGATCCCCCTCCCCAAAGCGGCGAGGGCGAAAACCGCTCCGGGCGATCCCCCTCCCCAAAGCGGCGAGGGCGAAAACCGCTCCGGACTATCCTCCTCCCCAAAGCGGCGAGGGTGAAATCCGCTCCGGGCGATCTCCCACCCCATCTCCGGCGATCCCCTCTCCCCTGGGGGGAGAGGGTTAGGGTGAGGGGTATATGTCGGGACGAAATACCATTACGCCTTCAACAGCGCCAGAATGTCCTGCGTTCGTGCCTCCATCAGTGCCGTATCGGCGCGCGACTCGACGTTCAGGCGCACCACCGGCTCGGTGTTGGAGGAGCGTAAGTTAAAGCGCCACTGCGGGAACGACATGCTGATACCATCGGTACGGTCAATCTCCAGGGCATCCTGCGCAAAATGCGCTTCCACCCGCGCGATGGACTCCGCAGGCTGCGCCAGCTTGCTGTTGATTTCTCCGCTCGCCGGGAAAGCCGCCATCCGGTCACGCACCAGTTCACCCAGCGTCTGCCCTTTCAGACACAGCAGCTCCGTCACCAGCAGCCAGGGGATCATTCCGCTGTCGCAGTAGGCAAAATCACGGAAATAGTGATGCGCACTCATCTCGCCGCCGTAAATCGCGTCTTCTTCGCGCATCCGCTCTTTAATGAAGGCATGACCGGTTTTCGACATCACCGGCGTGCCGCCCGCCGCGCTCACCACATCCACCGTGTTCCAGGAGAGACGCGGGTCGTGAATAATCTTCGACCCCGGATGCTTTTCGAGGAACGCTTCCGCCAGCAGGCCAACAATGTAGTAGCCCTCGATAAACTGCCCTTTTTCGTCGAACAGGAAGCAGCGGTCAAAATCGCCGTCAAAGGCAATCCCCATGTCCGCGCCGCGCTCGATTACCGCATTACGGGTATCGTCGCGGCACTCGGGCAGCAGCGGGTTAGGAATACCGTTCGGGAAGTTGCCATCCGGCGTGTTATGAACTTTCACGAAGGTGACCGGCACATTCAGCGCCTTAAAGCGCGCCTCAAGAGCATCCACAACCGGACCCGCCGCGCCGTTACCGGAGTTGATCACCAGCTTCAGCGGCGTCAGGTTTGCCACGTTGATGTAGCCGAGCAGATGGTCGATATACGCGTTGCGCAGATCGATTTGCTGATAGCTTCCGCGCTTCGCTTCATTCACCGGCGGGAAGTCGTTGGCTTCGGCCAGGCGCTGTACGTCACGCAGCCCGGTATCGCCGCTGATCGGACGAGCCCCTTCACGCACCAGCTTCATGCCGTTGTAATCCATCGGATTGTGGCTGGCGGTCACTTCGATACCGCCATCGACGCCCAGATGGAAAGTGGCAAAATAGATTTCTTCCGTGCCGGACAAGCCGATATCCAGCACATCCACACCCGCATCCTGCAACCCTTTTGCCAGCGCCAGTTTCAGCGCCTCGCTGGTCAGACGCACATCGCCACCGAGCACAATGGTTTTGGGTTTCAGGTATTCGCCATAAGCGCGGCCGATGCGCCACGCGATATCTTCATTCAGTTCTTCACCCAGCTTGCCGCGAATATCGTAGGCTTTAAAACAGGTTAACTTTTCCATGATGATCCCTTTTTCAGGCAACAGTCGGCCCAGGCTCTTGAGTGAGCCTTATTCATTTGTTTTCAGTTCAGTGCCCGCAGGCTGCGGGTTTACACGCGCCCGTAGCGATCTTCGAAGCGGACAATATCGTCCTCTTCCAGATACGAGCCGGAGCGGACTTCAATCAGATCGAGAGGAATTTTCCCGGGGTTTTCCAGGCAGTGCGTTACCCCCAGCGGAATGTAAATGGATTCGTTTTCACCCAGCAGTTTGATCTCGCCGTCAATGGTGACTTTCGCCGTTCCGGCCACTACCACCCAGTGTTCAGCGCGATGATGATGCATCTGCACGGACAACCCTTCGCCAGGTTTCACGGTGATGCGCTTCACCTGATAGCGATCCCCGGCGTCGATGGAGTCATATTTGCCCCACGGGCGATAAACTTCACGGTGAATATGATGCTCGTGACGCCCGTCAGCTTTGATCTGCTCAACCACTTTTTTGACATCCTGAACGGCGTTGCGATCGGCAATTAGCACCGCGTCTTTCGTCTGTACCACCACCAGGTCTTTGACCCCAACGGTTGTCACCAGACCGGATTCGGCATACACATAGCTGTTTTCCGTTTTGTGGCTAATCACGTCACCGTGATGAACATTGCCTTCCGCCGTTTGGGCGCTGATTTCCCAGAGCGAAGACCATGAACCCACATCGCTCCAGCCGGCATCCATCGGAACCACTACCGCATCCGCCGTGCGTTCCATCACCGCGTAGTCCACCGACTCTTCAGGACAGGCGAGGAACGACGCTTCATCGACACGAATAAAATCGAGATCCGGATCCACGACAGCCATCGCTTTCTCGCAGGCGCTCAGGATGTCAGGACGATACTTTTTCAGCTCTTCCAGATAGCGTCCGGCGCGGAACAAGAACATCCCGCTGTTCCAGTAATACTCCCCGCTGGCCACATACGCCTGCGCGGTGTCGAGATTCGGTTTTTCGACAAACTGCGCCACGTTAAACGCCACGCTGTCCCCCTCGCCCTGACTGACATCGCCGCGACGAATATAGCCATAGCCGGTTTCTGGCAGATCCGGCACGATGCCAAAGGTCACCAGCTTGCCGCTGTCAGCGTAAGGAATCGCCGCACGAACCGCCGCGCGAAACGCGTCTTCCTGCTGGATAACATGATCCGCTGCCAGAACCAGCATCAACGGATCGCAATCCGGGCTGCTGCGCCGCGCGGCCAGTGCCGCCAGCGCGATGGCCGGCGCGGTATTACGACCCGCCGGTTCAAGAATGATGTTTTCGGTCAGCCTGTTAATCTGGCGTAACTGCTCGGCAACCACAAAGCGGTGCTGCTCGTTACAAATCACCACCGGGCTTTCGCACTCCACGCCTTTCAGACGCGATACCGTGGTTTGCAGCATGGTCAGCTCCCCTTTCAGGCAGAGGAACTGTTTTGGATAGAGCACGCGGGACAGCGGCCACAACCGACTACCAGAGCCACCAGCCATCACGACCGGATACAATTTATTCTGACTCATGATTTATCCCCGTATATCTGCAATAAATTGGCTAAGCACGTTCTCTTTCTCCAGCGTGCGTTCGGCATATTCACGTGCCACCGTGTTCTCTTTCGGCATAGCGAGTGCCTGTTCAATTCCGGCCACCAGCGCGTTCACCGATTCCGGTTCCACGCACACCGCGATCCCCGGATAGTTATCACACAGCTGGCCCAGTTCGGTTTCCGCCTCGGCGGTGATCACCGCATTGCCGCCAACGGCCAGAATATTGGTCAGTTTGGAAGGCAGAACCGCGTCCGCCGCCCCGCGTTTCTGGACCACCAGATGGCAATCGCCCATCTTCAGCAGCGCAGGCAGTGCTTCATATGACTGAAGCGGGAAAAATTTAACGTTATTCAGGCCGCACTCGTTGACCATCTTCTCCAGGCGCGCTTTCCCGCCGCCCTGTCCAACAATCACAAACACCCATGGATGTTTGCTAAGAAGTTGAGCCGCTTCGATAACGCTTTCGAGGCCCTGCTTTTCCCCGATATTGCCTGAGTAGAGAATGATTTTTTGATCGTCAGGCAAACCGAGTTGCGCCCTTAATGCCAGGGCATCGCTGTCCGTGACGTCGCGAAAACGCGCCACTTCAGACCAGTTGGGGAAAAAGATGACCTTTTCTGCCGGCACACCCTTTTCCTGCGCTTTATTCATCATCGAGCGCGAAATAGTCGAGACATAATCAACGTTATGTAAGCCGCTGCGTTCGAAGGCGCTGGCCAGGCTGGCAACTTTGCCGCCCTTGCCCTTCCCGGCCATTCCCAGACCGAGCATCGCATCGACCTCATAATCCTGAATGTGCAGCAGTGTGCGTGCGCCCGAGAGTTTGCCCAGCAGGCGCATGCCCGGGGTGCAAAACAGCGTGGGCACGACGCCGATAATGCGATCCGGCTTCCAGCGACGTTGCGCCATCAGCGGGAAGAAACTGCTCAGCGCAAAGCTTCCCAGGTGCAAAAGGCGTTTCAGCGTCGAGGGCTGTTTGGGAACGTACAGCGGGCAGCGCCAGACGGTTGCAGCCCCTTGCTCGCGGCGATAACGCCAGCTCGAATAACGCTCACCGACTTTCCACTCCGGGTAGTAAGGCGGGGCCGTAATGACCCGCACCTCATGTCCCTGACGTGCCATCCACTCCACCATCTCACCGGTGTACTTGCCGATGCCGGTGAGTTCTGGCGAGTAGTTGATTCCGTAAACGAGGATTCTCATAAGCCCGGCACCTCAGCCTGACGTTCCGCCAGGAAGTAGGCGCGACTGTTGTCGTGAACGTTGTCACTGGCAAGCAGAGCGGCCTGTTCCAGCCAGCGGTAATCGTCATGCTGGGAATCAGGCAGACGCAAATCGGCCTGATTCACTTTCAGGCGAAAACCGAGCACCACGTAGTGAGTGCTGAAGTCCGTCCCGGAGAAATTATCGTCATAGAAGTGCTGCCAGACCCCGTAAAACTGGCCTGCCGACATCGGCAGACGCAGCCCCAGTTCAGCCAGAGTCAGGCGCTCGAAAGCGCTCTCAAGCTGCTCATCCTTTTGCACGCGTCCTCCCGGCACGAACCAGAACCCCTGCGCGGGGCGATTGGTTCGCTTTCCGAGCAGAAATTCACCGCGTTCGTTCTCCACGATCAAATCAACAGAGACAAGCGGCGTGGAACGGACTACCGTGGCAAAATCTTCCTGACTTAAAAACATGATTACCCCCGGAAGCGATGCTGGTTTTCCAGGAACCACTGGTAGGTACTTGCCAGTCCCTGTTCGAGCAACACTTCGTGATACCAGCCCAGCTGGTGCAGGCGCGTCACATCCAGCAATTTGCGCGGCGTGCCGTCCGGTTTTGTGGCGTCAAACACCACGCGTCCCTTATAGCCCACCACCTTCGCGATGGTCTGCGCCAGCTCGCGGATGGTGCAATCCACCCCCGTCCCGACGTTGATGTGCGACAGCATCGGCTCGGTGTTTTCCTGCCACACCTCGCGATCCAGTTCCATCACATGAATACTGGCCGCAGCCATATCGTCCACGTGCAGGAATTCACGCATCGGCGTGCCGCTGCCCCACACCACCACGTCCGGCGTGTTGTCGGTCGTCGCTTCGTGGAAGCGTCTGAGCAGCGCCGGGATCACATGCGAATTGCTCGGATGGAAATTGTCGTGCGGCCCGTAGAGGTTGGTCGGCATCACCGAGCGATAATCGCGGTCATACTGACGGTTATACGATTCGCACAGCTTAATCCCGGCAATCTTGGCAATGGCATACGGTTCGTTGGTCGCTTCCAGCGTGCCCTGCAGCAGTTCACTCTCCGCCATCGGCTGTTTGGCCAGCTTCGGATAGATGCAGGATGAGCCGAGAAACAGCAGCTTATTCACGTTGTGCAGATGTGCCGCGTGAATGATGTTGCTCTCGATCATCATGTTCTCGTAGATGAAATCGGCCGGATAAGTATTGTTGGCGACAATGCCGCCCACTTTTGCCGCCGCCAGATACACCTGGTCGATGCGTTCATTCGCAAAGAACGCCTGCACCGCCTGACTGTCCAGCAGGTTCAGCTCATCGCGAGTGCGGACAATGATCTCGACATCGCCGCGCTGTTCCAGCTGGCGAACGATGGCGGAACCCACCATCCCGCGATGACCCGCGACAAAAATACGTTGTTTGCTCATTCTCAGGACTCCAGCGCGATGGCAACCTCGTAGCCATGGGACTTAAGCAGGGAGTGTTTTTTCGCCGCTTCGAGATCTTTAGCCACCATTTCCGAGACCATTTCCTGCAGCGTAATTTCCGGTTTCCAGCCCAGTTTTTCGTGCGCTTTGGTTGGGTCGCCGAGCAGGGTTTCCACTTCAGCAGGACGGAAGTAGCGCGGGTCAACCTGAACAATCACATCGCCCGGTTTCACACCCGGCGCGTCATGACCGGTAACAGAAACCACGATGCCCTTCTCTTCCACGCCGGTGCCTTCAAAGCGCAGTTTAATACCCAGCTGCGCGGCCGCCATTTCAACGAACTGACGCACGGAGTACTGCACGCCGGTCGCGATCACGAAGTCTTCCGGGGTGTCCTGCTGCAGCATCATCCACTGCATTTTGACGTAGTCTTTTGCATGGCCCCAGTCACGCAGGGAGTCCATGTTGCCAAGGTGCAGGCAAGACTCCAGGCCCTGAGCGATGTTGGCAATAGCGCGGGTGATTTTGCGGGTCACGAAGGTTTCGCCACGGCGCGGGGATTCGTGGTTGAACAGAATGCCGTTACAGGCATACATGCCGTAGGACTCGCGATAGTTCACGGTGATCCAGTAAGCGTACAGTTTTGCGACTGCATACGGAGAGCGCGGGTAGAATGGCGTGGTCTCTTTCTGCGGGATCTCTTGTACCAGACCGTACAGCTCAGAAGTAGACGCCTGGTAGAAACGGGTTTTCTTCTCCATGCCCAGGAAGCGAATGGCTTCCAGCAGACGCAGCGTACCCATGGCATCCACGTCAGCGGTATATTCCGGCGATTCGAACGAGACAGCCACATGGCTCATCGCGCCCAGGTTGTAGACTTCATCCGGCTGCACTTCCTGCAGGATACGCGTCAGGTTAGACGAATCGCTCAGGTCACCATAATGCAGATGGAATTTCGGGTTGGTGGCATGAGGATCCTGATAAATGTGATCCACACGCTCGGTGTTGAAAGATGAAGCACGACGCTTAATACCGTGAACTTCATAACCTTTTTCCAGCAGAAGTTCCGCCAGATAAGAACCATCCTGTCCGGTAACGCCGGTGATGAGAGCGACTTTTGACATGTTTATCTTCCTCTACTTATCGAAATTATTCAGTTTCAACGCGTTCGCGTATCACCACTGCGGGGTTGCCACGGCAAATCTTATTTGCCGGTAGCGATTTAAAAACGCTGCTGCGGGCACCAATAACCGTGCCATCGCCAACAGAAACACCTGGTGCGACAAAGACATCTGTCGCCAGCCAACATTTCTCGCCAATCACAATCGGCGTAGCATTAATATCGAAATGCGTACTCATAAAATCGTGGCTGCCGGTACACAAATAACACTTCTGTGACACCACAGAATGGGCACCAATCGTAATATCGCCCAGGGTATATAACACCGCGTCATCGCCGACCCAGGCATAATCACCGAGGGTTAATTTCCATGGATAGGTAATTTTGACCGACGGGCGAATAACGACGTTTTTTCCAATTTTTGCGCCAAACAAACGCAGTAAAAATGCGCGCCAGCGATACAACACCTGTGGCGACCAGGCAAACACCGTTGCCTGTACAGCCCACCACAATTGAACTTTTATGCCATTACCGCCACGAAATCCTTTCGGTACGGTGAAACCATTCAGATCCTGCATTGTGTTTCCTTATATTCAGGCTTTGTTATATAAGGCTTTCGTTTTACCTGTCGTACGCAGGCGTAATAAATAAGATAATTCCGCCCAGAAGCCCGGCACGCGCAAAATAGTGCGCTGCACTTTTTTGGCATCCTGGCATAATTCCAGATTATTCGAGGTTGACACACCGCCCATCGAGAATTCCGACACCAGGCCTTTAATCCGGCGGAACGGGTAGCCCGATTTATACAGGCTGGCGGCCAGCGCATAATCAGACGACACCTTATATTGCAAATCGTACGGATGTTTTTTCAGTCCCGCCGTCGGGAAGAAAATGGCCTGATGGCTGGCCGGTAAGCTGTGATAAATATACCAACCAAGCTTGGCGCTACGACGCACTTTATTGCCATCGCCAAAATCCAGCAGCGCATCACCGATCACCATAGCGTCATCTTTCTGGCGCGACAGCTGACGAGCAAACAGCGCGACATCGTCATGGAACACATCACCTGAATTAAGGAAAATGGCGTAACGGCCCTGAGCCATCTCGATGCCTTTATTCATCGCATCATAGATGCCTTTATCTTTCTCGCTGATGTAGCGTAAGTTGAACTCGCCGTTCAGTTTTTCCAGGAATTCAGCCGTGCCATCATTCGAGCCTCCGTCGACCACGATCCATTCAAACGTGAGGCTGGGATCGCGCGCCAGGTTGCGCAGCGAGCGCCAGGTTTTTACTACCCCTTCGTGATTGCGAAAGGCGACAGTAATGACGCTAAGAAACATAAACCACCTCATTTTGTCATGAATGCGTAATATTAAGCGCCTTGCGCAAAATAAACGGACATACAATTAAGAACGCATATTCCGGGCTAAAAATTGACCCGGTAAAAAAAAGCGACACCGGCGTAAAAAGATAAAGCTGCACCCGAAAATTCTGATTATCTCCAAATGCGTTAATCATCATTTTGAAGACTTTAAACAGGTACCACAGCGTTAACAGCACTGCGAACCATGAGAAATAGATAATTAACAGATACAGCCCATTGTCTATGGTTTTACCGACGTCCGCACCGTTAAAGATTCCGAATGATGCAACATATTCGTAAAGTGAGCCAAATCTGACTACGCCATCAATATGGGTTAACGAATACCCCACCATAACCAGCGGACCAATAATGCGATAATAGGACGATGAACCTTCTGTTCCTAAATCCCCCAGGCGCGTGGCGATGTAAGGGAAAGCAAAAATAATACCCACCAGAAAAACGGTTAGTGAAATTATTGCTAAAGGTAGTTTTTTCTTAATCGCATCTTTATTCAGGTACTGAAAAGCCCATTCCAGCAGGTAAAACAAGATAAATGTCATGACCCCTGAGAAAGAACCTGACAGAACAATCCCTGCAAGAATCATAGCATCGGTCTTTGGGGTTTTGATACCAAACTGTTTGATGCTGAGCCAAATTGAGATTAATGCCAGAGCGAAAAATGCCGGTTCGAAATACAGGGCGGTGGTTCGTTTCCCGCCAAACTTAATGAAGTTCAGAACATAGCTGTTGCTGTAAATCAGATATTTCGAAATCATCTCCATCAGGCTACTGCCACCGGTCAAAATAATCTGCGCCATTTCCATGGCCGCCAGAGTGACAATGAACGCAACGGCAATATAAAAGAACCTAAGGATTTTCCGATAATTGTGCGGCGAAATAGTTTTAAAGCGAATACTCCACACCATGCCAATAATAATGACGATATAAACAAACAGCATGGTCGAGGTGACGTATTTGCTGGCATCCAGCGACTGACCGAAGAGATAGTTAAATGCCGTTAACCCCACGCCCAGCCCAAGAGCAATCATGAGCTTCTTAATGCTGATCTTCTCAACGTACAACAAAAGCAGCACAGGTAAGAAGGTCACAATGGTAATGGGGAAGCTTTCTCCCAGCTGGGCTATCTTGACGTTAACCAGCAGATAAATCAGCGGTAACAGCAGGTAGCTACAGATTCTGATAGAACGAGACATACTCCTCCAGCATCTGTTGACCACTGTAAGCCTTGCGGCTGCGGTTGCGGAACGATTCCAGGCTGGTGCCAAAAACAGCCTGCGCGATATCCGCTTTTGGCTGCTGAACCAGCGGCAGAACCTCCTGCTCGCTAAACGTTTTTCCGCCTGATTTTTCCAGCACTTCACGCGCGGCGTCGCTGTGGGTCGCAATGACCGGGACGCCAATCGAGAGCGCTTCACACAAAATCAGCGGATAGTTGTCCACGCGAGAGCTAAAGACCAGCGCATCCATACCGTTCAGGGCACTCATCAGTTTGCGTTTATCGGTTTCAAAGCCGTGATTAACCACATTCGCGCCTTCAAACGGCGAAAATTTGCCGAAGGTGTGCAACTCAATCTTGTCACCCAGCGCCATCATGTCGCGCACCAGCTGTTGATTGGTCTTTCCGTCGTAGCGCAGATCGTGAGCCACCACCGCAATTTTGGGTTTCCCCGGCGTCACGGCGACAGGCGTCAGTTCCGCCAGAATCTCTTCCGTTGCCACATCAATACCGTTGTTGATGATCTGGCAGCGCCCGGCACCGTAAAGACTGTTAAAAGCATCGGCGACGTGTTGGCTCGGGGAGATAAACTGACAGCCCAGCGCCAGCATGTCGCGAAACAGCTGGCGTTTACCCGCCACCAGCTGATGAGCACGATCCACTTTTACCGGCGGATAGTTAGAAAGGGTCGGGCATTTCTGACAGTGATTTTTCCAGCCTTCACACCCGTCGGTAAACGCGCAGCGCCCGGTGACGCTCCAGTGATCGTGCAGGGTCCAGACAAACGTGGTATCGGGCTTATGCGCCAGCACGTTTTCACAGAATGCGACCACCTCTTCCAGGTTTAACCAGTAGCTGTGCAGAACGTGGAAATGGAGAACCACCGGCCCGCGGGTTCGCGTCACCGTGCGATAAAGATTGTTCAGATTGCCGAACAGATCGCGGTTAAACAGGCGAAACAGCGCAATGTTAGCGATCGACGTTAAACGCGGCGTCTGCTTTAACACCTGCGGATAGTGATCATGGCTCACGCTTTTTTTGCCGCCTTTGCCGTAACCGTAAACAAAGCGCGACTGTAAACCTTTTTGTAGCGCACGCTGATGC
This sequence comes from Lelliottia sp. CFBP8978, assembly GCF_034046055.2. Lineage (NCBI taxonomy): Bacteria > Pseudomonadati > Pseudomonadota > Gammaproteobacteria > Enterobacterales > Enterobacteriaceae > Lelliottia > Lelliottia sp. CFBP8978. The sequence goes on from NZ_CM188253.1 coordinate 2,784,999, forward strand.
AGATCCAGCGCCACGCCTGCCGCGCCGCCTTCAGCCAGGCGGACATTAAATTGCAGAATATTCATTTAATAACCTTTACACTGGCTTTTTGACCCACCACCAGCGCGTTATCGGGAATGCTGTCCAGCACCACGCTACCCGCACCAACCACGACGTTATTACCGACGGTAATATCACCAATCATCACCACGTTGGCGCCCAGCTCAACGTTATTGCCAATCACCGGGCAGGCCAGACTGTCTGGCCCACGGTTACCGATGGTGACGGCGTGGCGAATGGTAAAATCGTCCCCCGCCACAACGAATTTATTGATCACCACCGCATAGCCGTGATGGATGGTAAAACGACGCCCAATCGTGGCAGCCGCCTGGATTTCATAGCCAAACAGGCATTCGGTGATGATGCGGTACAGCACCAGCACCGGTGCGGCCCAAATGTTGTTCAGCACATTTTTTTTGCGCCAGACGGAGCAGAAATGGGCAACGCGATACGCCAGAACCATGCAGCACGGGCGCAAGCTCCAGCCGTTAGCACGGCAATCTTCCAGAATCATTATTTCCCCCGAAGTCCGTCAGCCAGACGCTTGGTGTTACGCACTGAAAAGAGCGTTAACAGCGTGCGCCAGTTCATGCGCTTGTTGCGGATCTGGTAGAGGGTAAAAAGTTGGTACTTGCGGCTGGCACGGTCGAACTTGTCTTTGTGCTTGCGATAGAAATGGAAGTAACCAGAGAATTTCTTTGGCGATGAGGTGATCTGCATTTCGCCATGATTGATGTGCAGAATTTGCGTGGCGTCGTCCACTTTCCACGGTTCGCCATACTCCATCACCATACGCAGGAAAATATCGTAATCCTGCGCCGCTTTCAGTTCGGTATCGAACAGGCACTCTTTGAAACGCCACGCCCAGGTAAAGACCTGGTTGCCGATGATATTGCGCTTGTAAAACAGACGACGGGAGTACGGCGATTTAGGATACAGCGGCAGGCTTGCCGGCTGCGAATAGACTTCGCCCTGACACACATAGTCATTGGCATACAGGAACGCGTGGGTCACCAGCTGCTGTTTGTGCGACAGGAAAGTAGACAGGCGGTTGGGCGTCCATTCATCGTCATCATCTATCCCGGTGATGAACTCTCCTTTTGCCTGCAAAATCGCCTGGTTACGCACCGCGCAAGCGCCAGAATTGATGGCGTTATGCACATACACCACGCGTGAATCACCCAGATCGCTGACAAATTTCTGTAGCTGCTCATAAGACGAAGAGCAGTCATCCACGATGATCAGTTCCCAGTGGTCATAATCCTGACGTAATACCGATTTAATCGCGCGGATCGCCAGCTGCTGACGATTCCATGTCGGCATATAGATAGAAATCAAAGGGCGTTGTGTTGTCATTTTATTCCCCGCAATGCGTTGTTGATGCTCTTCCAAACCCCTCACCCCTGCCCTCTCCCCAAAGGGGCGAGGGAGAAAAGAGAGCCTCGTACCCTTCCCTACACTTAGCAGCGAGGGAGAAAGAACAGCTCCGTACCATCCCCTCTCCCCAAAGCAGCGAGTGAGAAAAGACAGCGCCGTACTATCTCCTCTCCCCAAAGCTGCGAGGGAGAAAAGACAGCGCCGTACTATCTCCTCCCCCAAAGGAGCGAGGGAGATAAGACAGCTCCGTACCATCCCCTCTCCCCAAAGGAGCAAGGGAGAAAAGACAGCTCCGTACCATTCCCTCTCCCCAAAGGAGCAAGGGAGAAAAGACAGCTCCGTACCATCCCCTCTCCCCAAAGGAGCAAGGGAGAAAAGACAGCTCCGTACCATTCCCTCTCCCCAAAGGAGCGAGGGAGATAAGACAGCTCCGTACCATCCCCTCTCCCCTTTGGGGAGAGGGTTAGGGTGAGGGGTGAGGGCGAGTGATAAGTGGTTTAGAACTGATTACTTACTGTCAGACTTATATTCGTACTCGTAATACCCGTAATCCTGGTATCCGGTTGCGCGACGGAAGATGGAGTTCAGAATCACCCCTTTCACCTCGATACCGTTCTGCTCAAAGCGGCTGAGACTGGTTTCCACTTCCTTCAGGGTATTGACGGCGTAACGCGCTACCATCAGCGTGGTACCGGCATGACGCCCGACAATCGCGGCATCCGTCACTGCAAGAATTGGCGGGGTATCAATCAGCACCAGGTCGTAATGCTCGCTCGCCCACGTCACCAGCTGCGCAAAGCGTTCGCTCATCAGCAGTTCAGAGGGGTTTGGCGGAACCTGTCCGCGCGGCACGAGATCAAAGTTGGTGATCGACGTCGGCTTGGCACACTGGGCGATATCGCCCTTGCCGAGCAGAATTTCCGACAGGCCGTTGACGTTGTTGGTCCCAAGCAGTTCGTGGGTATAGCCTTTGCGCATGTCGCAGTCGATCAGCAATACGCGTTTGTTGGTCTGGCTAATGACCGCCGCCAGGTTGGCACAGACGAAGGTTTTACCAATCGACGGGCTGACCCCGGTCAACATCAGCACATTATTCTTCGCCTGCATCATGGCGAAGTGCAGACTGGTACGCAGGCTGCGCACGGCTTCAATCGCGAGGTCAGTTGGATTACCCACCGCCAGCAGTTGACTCTGCTTGTAGCGCTTAACGCCTTTGACCGTTTTCACGCTGTCGCGCGATTTCTGCCATTCCGACAGCGGAATGCTGGCGTAAACGCTGATTCCGTTCTCTTCGAGCACCTGCGGGCTTTCGATACCGCGGTTAAACAGGGAGCGCAGCAGAACACCGACGATAGAGAGCATCAGACCCAGAATAATGCTGCCGAGAATAATCAGCGCTTTCTTCGGTTTCAGCACGCCCGGCTGAGCGATCGCCGGGTCAACGATGCGGACATCGCCGACGGTACTGGCTTCGGTGATTTTCAGCTCTTGCTGTTTATTCAGCAGCTGCATATACACCTGCTGGCCGGACTCCACATCGCGGGTCAGACGCACGATTTCCTGCTGGGTCTTCGGCATCGCGGTGACGCGGTTATTGAGCTTCGATTTCTCATCTTCCAGCGCCTGGCGTTTTTCCAGCAACGTGCGGTAAGCCGGGTGGCGTTTGGTGTAAAGCTTGGAGATTTCCGCTTCTTTGAAGGTCAGCTCGTTCAGCTGCGCATCAATATTGACCATGGAGTCGAGCACCGACTTCGCCTCCAGCGGCAGATCGACGGAGTCTTTCTGCTGGCGATAGGCGTTCAGCTTGTTTTCCGCATCATCCAGACGGGTGCGCACTTCCGGCAGTTGTTTCGCCAGGAAGGCAAGGCTTTTAGCGGCCTCCTCGGATTTGCGCTCAATATTCTGCTCAAGGTAGTTGCGCGTAATACTGTTCAGGACGTTGCGGATCATCTCCTTATCTTCACCGGTAAAGTTCAGGCTCAACACGCCCGTGTCTTTGCCATTTTCGGTGACGGTAAGGTTGTTTTGCAGGTTATTGATCATCCCCAGCGTCGAGAATTTACTGACCGTAAATTCGCCGCCTTCCGCAGACTGAATGCCGCTGACCATAATGCTAACGCCGTTTTTACTGAGCATCTGCCCCACTTCACCACGGGCGCTAAAGCCCGCATCGCTTTTCAGCTCATACTGCTTTGGCCCCAGCACGGTCAGCGTGAAAATCTGATCCGCGGTGCCTTTTGGCAGGGTGAAGGTAGTGACTTTAACGGTGTCGTTTTGTCGTCCCATCAGTCGGTCCCAGCCCGCGCCAAACACCGGGAAGGTGTTTTTGGTGACCGCGATATCCAGGTCAAGATCGTCAACCGTTTTGCCCAGCACCATACGCGACTGGATCAGCTGGATTTCCGCCTCTGATGCCGGGGGCTTATTGGCCAGCGCCGAACCGATATCCTGCACCAGTGAGTTACCGCTGTTTTGTTCGATTTGAACCAGCGCATCGGCGCTATAGATGGGGGTCGCGAAGAGGGTATACACCACGGCAGCCAGCGCAAAAACCGCCGTAATGCCCAGCACCCACCAGCGCGCCTCAACAATCGTCCCTACCAGGCGACCGATATCAATTTCATCACTGCCCGATATCGGGGCGGCAGAAGGTTTTGTTTTTTCTGTCATTGTTATCCCTGCTGAGCTTTCAGTGCCTGCGCCCACTGTTGGGCAGACTGGTCAAGTAAGGTATAAACCGCCTCAAATGCCTCACGGCTCTTGCGATACGGATCGGGAATTTCGCGCTCACCGTCCCAGTGACCAAACAGCATCACTTTGCCGCGCATCTCCGGTGCGATTTCGCACAATGCGTGAATGTGGCGCTTTTCCATCGCGAGGATCAGGTCATATTCCCGACACATGCGGCCGGAAACCTGACGGGCGCAATGCCCGTCGAGTGAGAGGTTGTGCTCCTTTGCCACGCTCGTCGCGCGCTCATCAGCCCCCTTACCCACAAGCGCCCCAAGTCCTGCCGAGGCGACCGTCAGCTCAGGCTGGTAATTTTTCAGCAGTCGTTCAGCCGTCGGGGAACGGCAAATATTCCCCACGCACACCACCAGAATTTTATTAAACATCGTGGATTACCAGGTATGAATGTCGCGCGCCGTATCCGTCATGTAGCGAACGCCACTGATGGTTGGCAGCAACTGGTTGATCAAACGGTTCCAGCGAGCAACCGGCGCAGTCGTGACATACACCACATCGTATGGCTGGAGGCGGAACTCCGTTGCCATCACCAGGGATGTTGCATCGGACATATCGAGCTGGTAGATGTTGGCAATCTTGCCTTTCGCACTGCCCTCGCCTTTCAGCGGACGGATAACGAAGATGCCGCTGGCATTGGAGGCGGTCAGATCGATGCCTTCTGCGTTGCCCAACGCTTCGGTCAGGGTCATGCCGCTGAAGTCCATCTTGAGCGTGCTCTGTTTCTTCACTTCGCCCATGACAAACACTTTCAGGTCGTCGTTTCGTGGAACAAACAGAATGTCTCCCGGATAAAGCAGACGGTTCTGGCTCAGATCCCCGTTCTGCATCAGCGCCTGGAGTGAAATGCGCTCTTCCTTACCGTTGTGCGTCAGCACCACGTTGCGCCAGTCCGCCGCGTCGGTTAACCCGCCCGCCGTGTTAATCGCATCGAGAATAGTGAGCGGCACGTTGGTGATCGCCTGCTGGCCCGATTTGTTGACCTGACCGGAGATATAGGCTTTCTGCGAGCGGAATGCGGCGATATTAACGTCCACCTGCGGATCGGCGATGTACTGCGCTAAGCGGCCGGTAATATCACTACGAATTTCAGCGAGCGTTTTACCCACCACGTGGACTTTGCCGATATAGGGATAGAACATGGTGCCATCAGGCTGCACCCAGTTACCGGTATCGCTGGAGCTGCGGTATTGCCCTGCGGGCGTGGTGAGCTCCGGGTGATCCCAGACGGTCACACTGACGACGTCACCCGGTCCAACGCGGTATTGATAAGACGAGATTTCCTGGTCCAGGGACATATTCGGCTGGGCAACATTCGGACGCGGACGTAATTGTTCGACCAGGCGCGGTGTTAATGGATAAACATTCACCATTTTGTCGAGATCAAAATCAGCATCCTGTTGCTTGATCACATCCTTACCCATCGTTGACATATTGCTGCCGGGAAAGACCGTACAACCACTCATCAAGGTCACAGACACCAATAATGGCATCAATTTCATTTTGGATTTCATCATTGATTATTTATCACTTTGGCAGAGTAATTATCCTGTGCAATTTAAATAAGCGCGGGGCGTTTTGTCATTCAGAATGCAGTTAATCAAAAAGAAATATAACTGGCATCAGTCCTAAAAAAATCTTATTCATCCACCGGCTATTGACAGAATAATCGAGGCTGATTCACACGCTTTCAGGCACGCTACCGCCCTTGGCTTTCAGTTACCAATCCACTGACGAAACAATGTGTTATGGATAGACACCCTCTTAGATTAGGTCTTGCAGGATAAATATATCCGGCATTCTTAATGCCTGAGCAGTAATGAATTACCGTTCCTGAGACCGATACAAAAATAGCAGCAAGAAGATTTAACATTTGATGCTGGGAGAATTGTTGCAGCTAACCTAATAGCAGGCAAGGAGACAACTGTCTGAATAACAGTTTTTAAGAATAATATTAAGCGCAAATTTCTGCTGTTTTAGGAATTTCTTCATATTGACAAATCACGGACTAAAAATACCTCATGCGATATTTCCTAAATATCGGTTAATACGTTAATTCAACTTTCATATACAAATATTAGGGTTAATAGCCGCCCCTATTTATCTTTGAGGGATTAAGAGAAATCTCACGCTCTCCATTGCAATTTTCTCGAGCTTTATCCATGATCGAAGTGTGACATATTTCTTTTGCTCCACGTCATTACGGTTTCAGACAGGCGGCAAGGGAGCGAATCCCCCAGGCACGGCCCCACGCATAAGGGCCTGCTTTCGCCGCCTTCGCCCCTGCAACCTGAATGACAACGAGCGCCAATAACCGAAGGTATTGCGATTACTATGGAATGGATTGCCGATCCGTCAATTTGGGCCGGACTGGTGACACTTATTGTCATCGAATTAGTCCTCGGCATTGATAACCTGGTCTTTATTGCCATTCTTGCCGAAAAACTGCCACCCGGGCAGCGCGACCGCGCGCGGGTCACCGGTTTGCTGCTGGCGATGGTGATGCGCCTGCTGCTGCTGGCTTCTATCTCGTGGCTCGTCACGCTGACAACGCCTCTTTTCACTCTCCACGGCCTGAGCTTTAGCGCGCGAGATTTAATTATGCTTTTCGGCGGGCTTTTCCTGCTGTTTAAAGCCACGGTTGAACTCAATGAACGGCTCGAAGGTAAAGACAGCGAGAACACCACGCAGCGTCGGGGTGCCAGATTTTGGCCGGTTGTCGCGCAAATCGTGGTGCTGGATGCGGTATTTTCCCTCGACTCGGTGATTACTGCCGTCGGTATGGTGGACCATTTGCCGGTCATGATGGCTGCGGTGATCATCGCTATTACCCTGATGGTCATGGCCAGCAAGGCCCTGACGCGCTTCGTCAACAGCCATCCGACCATCGTCATACTGTGTCTGAGTTTCCTGCTGATGATTGGCTTTAGTCTGGTGGCCGACGGCTTTGGTTTCTCGATTCCGAAAGGCTATCTGTACGCAGCGATTGGCTTCTCAGTGATTATTGAGACGCTCAATCAGCTGGCTATTTTCAACCGCCGCCGCTTCCTCTCTGCTAATCAGACGCTGCGCCAGCGCACCGCCGAGACGGTGCTGCGTCTGTTAAGCGGCAAAAAAGAGGATGCGGAACTGGATGCAGAATCGTCCTCACTTCTCGCCGATCACGATGACAGCCAGATTTTCAATCCTCAGGAACGAAGAATGATTGAGCGGGTGCTCAATCTGAATCAGCGGTCTGTCAGCAGCATCATGACCTCGCGTCACGATATCGAACATATCGACCTGAACTCGCCAGAGGCACACATCCGCGCGCTGCTGGACAAAAATCAGCACACCCGCGTGGTCGTGACGGGGGGAGATGAAGAGGAAGATTTACTGGGCGTAGTGCATATTATTGACCTGCTGCAACAGTCTTTGCGCGGCGAAGCGCTGGATTTACGCGCGCTGGTACGCCAGCCGCTGGTCTTCCCGGAAACGCTGCCTTTGCTGTCGGCCCTTGAGCAGTTTCGTAATGCGCGCACCCACTTTGCCTTCGTGGTGGACGAATTCGGTTCGGTTGAGGGGCTGGTGACACTGAGTGACGTGATGGAAACCATCGCCGGTAATTTGCCAAACGAGATAGACGAGATCGATGCCCGGCACGACATCCAAAAAAATGCCGACGGGTCGTGGACTGCTAATGGTCATATGCCGCTTGAAGATCTGGTGCAGTATGTGCCGTTACCGCTGGATGATAAGCGTGAATACCACACTATCGCGGGGCTGCTTATGGAAAACCTTCAGCGTATTCCAAAGCAGGGAGAAGAAGTTCAGGTGGGTGATTATATGTTGAAGACACTGCAGGTCGAGAGCCATCGGGTGCAGAAAGTCCAACTTATCCCGCTGCGTACCGACGAGGATTTGGACTACCAGGTCTGAACTACACCCTCTCCCGCTACGGGAGAGGGGCGCACGGTTAAAGCTTATCTAAAAGTTTCTTCATGTCTTTGCCGCTTTGCGAATCTTTATTCTTATCCGCCCAGTCGCTCAAACGACGTTTTGCTTCGTCCTGTAAATGCTTACGCAGGACCTGATCAACCTGAAGGCTATAGTTGAGTTCCTGCCATTTTCCGAAAACGGTGAGCGGAATCGGCGTCTCTTTCAGCAGGTCAATCAGCGGACCTTCGCCTTCCCAACCGGACAACACTCGCACATTGAAGCGGGTATCGGTGGTTTCTTTCACCAGATCCAGCGAGCCTTTACCGGTCAGCGCCAGCAGTGAAGAGTGTCCCTGCATATTATCCAGCGTCAGTTCACCGCGATTAAGCGTCAGGTCACTGGAGAAGTCATCGAGCCGCGTTGCGCTGTCATAACTCTCTTTGGCTTTAACATTGCTGCTGCGCTCCACGGCCTGCTGAACCAGCTGCTGGAAATTGAGTCCTTCCATACGGCTGTCAGAGAGCTGAACATGCGCCTGCCCCTGCCAGCTACGACGAAACGCATCGGCATCAATCCTGTCGCCGGAGAAATCACCGGCCATCGTCAGATTACCGGTCAGCGCGATAGGATAATTAAAGGCCTTAAGGATGGTTCCGATCTCAATGTTATCAAGACGCGGCTGGAACTCAGCCCGGGCGATCTCCTTGCGAACATCCAGAAGACCCGGCAGAGACAAATGCCCTGCGCCCATCTGACCGCTCAGTTCAGAAATCACCAGCAGCCCGTTATGGTTGAGCATCTGGCTGCTGACATTTGTGAAATCAATACCGCGCCAGCGTACCGTGTTCGCCTTCACCAGGATATCGGCGGTGAAGCTGCGCAGGCCGTTATAGTCAGGCTGATCGATGCTGGATGAAATCACCGGCCGCATCTGCTTAGGCGGAGTTGTCTCCTGCCGTTCAGCGCTTTGTTCTGCCGTCACCGGCTGTGGTGGAAGCAGATTTTCCAGGTTGAGTTTGTCAAACTGAAGATCAAAGACCCACTTCGGCGTTTCACTTAACACCACGCTGGCCCGTCCTTTCAGCGCACTGTCATTGGCCTGCAAATTGAGGTTATTCAGTTCCAGCTGCTTTTGTTCTTCTCGCCAAAGCGCCTGCAAACTGCCCTGCCCGCTAATCCCCTGGGTGGGGAGATCGGCGCCGGAAATCTGCCAGCTGAGCTGTTGGATATCGGCGGTCAGTTTATGAGGATAGTCGGAGGCGTCCACGTTGGCGTTCATTGACAACGTCATATCACGCTGATTGCGATTAATACGCCCTGAAAAATCAACCGCCGCCAGGTGGTGTTGATCCTGCTCCATTTTCAGGTTGATGTTTCGCACCGTGATCTGCTCTTCATCCTCATGCTGGAAGACCAGCAGGCTGTCTGCCACTTTCAGGCTGGCGATGTCAAAGGACCAGCCTGCGTCTTCCGCGGCATCCGGCAGCGTGTTGGTATGCGGCGCGACGGGCGCATCGGATTGACGAACGGCTTCGGTTTGCGGCGTGAGCTGGATAACCGCGCCTTTCAGCATCACCTGTCGAACCTGCAACTGATGCGACAGCAGAGGCATCAGCGCCACGTCCAGGCGCATATTATCGGCCGTGACAATGGGAACCGAGGCGCCGGGCGCGGTTAATGACATCCGGCCAGAAAGAATGCTGAGCTGCGGCCAAACGTGCCAGCGCAGCTGCCCGTCCAGCTTCAGTTCATACCCGCTACGTGCTTCGACCTGCCGGACCATATAGGCACGGAAATCATTGGGGTTAACCAGCAGAACCAACGCCGAAAGGCCAGCCACCAGAACCACCAGCAAAATCATCAGCGTTGTAAGAACTCTTCTCATGACATCCTCAGTGAAGCGTAAAATCAGTCTTTATCAATACGACTGGCAACCGCACCCTGCTGGTCGCGATACTTTGCGTCCTGACGGCGGTTATAAGGGCGATCGGCCAGGCCTGTTAAAGGCTCAAAGCTTAGCGCACCAATCATCATCCCCGGGCGTAAGGCCAGCGGCAGTTTACCTGCATTGAAAAATTCCAGTACGATACGACCCGACCAGCCCGGATCGATACGGTGCGCAGTGACGTGGACCATCAGCCCCAGACGCGCCAGCGAGGAGCGACCATCGAGCCAGCCGACCAGGTCTGCCGGTAAGGTGACCGACTCATAGGTCACTGCCAGCGCCAGTTCACCCGGATGCAGATAGAACGCGTCGCCTTCAGGCAGCACAATTTCGTCGCTCATGACGCGGTCAAGCGCGGCGCTGACTTCGTCTTTCGGCCCGCTCAAATCAATAAACGGGGCGGTATGGCCGCTAAACGTGCGGAATTTATTTCCCAGACGCACGTCAACGGTGACGCCGTTGATTCGCTCCACTGGCGGACGAGGGGTGATAGACAGACGGCCATCATCCAGCCAGGCCTCTATATCTCGGTCGCAAAGACGCATGACGCTTTCTCCTTTCGTGCATCAGGCCCTGAAGACGTCACGCCTCAGGGCAAACCAGGTTCAGGTTATTGCTGAACGGTACACAATTCGCGCGAATTATTCAAAAAACTGGCTAATTTTGGCTTTCAGGATATCAATCGCAATGCGGTTTTTACCCCCGCGCGGCACAATGATATCGGCGTATTGCTTGGACGGCTCGATAAACTGCAGGAACATCGGGCGAACCGTCTTCTGATATTGTGCCATAACAGAATCCATCGAACGGCCACGCTCATTCACATCGCGCTTGATTCGACGCATCAGACAGATATCCAGCGGCGTATCCACAAAAATAGAGAAATTCATCGCTTCGCGCAGACGCGCGTCGGTCAGCAATAAAATGCCTTCCAGGATGATCACCTTTTTGGGTTCAATGTGAATGGTCTCTTGCGTGCGGGTATGATCGACGTAGCTATAAACCGGCAGGTCAATAGGCGTGCCGCTTTTGATCATTTGTAAATGCTGGAACAGCAGGCTGTGATCCATGGCATTGGGGTGGTCGTAGTTGGTTTTTACGCGTTCTTCCATCGACAGATGGGATTGGTCTTTGTAATAGCTGTCTTCGGGAATGACGCCGATGTGCTCATCACCAACTTGTTCACGCAGTTCGCGATAAAGCGTACTGGCAATAAGACTTTTACCTGAAGCGGATGCGCCGGCGATGCCTATGATGACGCACTGATGAGACTTATCAGTCATAAATTTAGCGACCTGATTAACCTGGATGTAAAGGAAGGGCGACGCCTGAGCGTCAAACGCGGCAATTATAGGGATTTCGCTTGCCTGATACTAGTCGAAAGCGCAGGTATTGCGAGAGTCATTCCAAACCCGCCCTTTTCGCCCTGACTAAAATTTTAGCGGTCAAATTTAACGCGTTAAACATGAATTTTCTGCAGACTAAGTATTTAATAACTCTATGATGACAAATTATGAGCAGTCGGCATATGAATTGTAAATTGTTTGTACTAGCATAATCCAAATTCCTATTTTACTTCGTCTGGACCTGGTTCCTGGCGGCATGGCGTCCCCTGGATAAAGCGGTAATGAAAAAACAATACCAGCACGTTTTGGTTACCACCCCACATCCTTTACTACGGCTTGTCAGTCTAGGTCTGGTGACCTTTATCTTTACGCTTTTCTCGCTTGAACTGACCCGTTTCGGAACGTTACTGGCACCGCTGTGGTTCCCGACCTCCATTATGATGGTCGCGTTTTATCGCCACGCCGGAAAAATGTGGCCGGGAATTGCCCTCGCCTGCTCGTTTGGCAATGTTCTTGCTTCCTGGATGCTGTTTTCCTGGGAAACCATCAGTTTCTGGTATACGGCAATCAACGTGATTGAAGCCTGCGTCGGTGCCCTGCTGCTGCGCAAATTATTGCCCTGGTATAACCCGCTCAAAAACCTGGGCGACTGGATACGCCTGGCAATAGGCAGCGCGGTGATCCCACCGCTTGTGGGCGGTATACTGGTCTGGCTGCTGGTCCCGGGTACCGAGCCGCTGCGTAATTTTCTGGTGTGGGTGTTGTCAGAATCGATCGGCGCGCTGGCGCTGGTGCCGCTCGGCCTGCTGTTCAAACCGCACTATTTATTGCGCCATCGTAATCCCCGCCTGCTGCTGGAAACCCTGCTCACTATGGCCGTTACGCTGGTCTTATGCTGGGTGGCGATCTCCTTCCTTCCGTGGCCGTTTACCTGCGTCATCGTATTGCTGATGTGGAGCGCCGTACGTTTACCGCGTATGGAAGCTTTTATGGTCTTTTTGGTCACGGTGATGATGGTGTCACTGATGATGGCGACAAACCCGACATCCTTGTCCACCCAGAATACCGGCGTGATGCTCAACGCGCCGTGGCTGCCATTCCTGATGATGCTGCTGCCAGCGAACATTATGACCATGGTGATGTACGCGTTTCGCGCGGAGCGCAAGCACATTACCGAAAGCGAAGAGCGTTTTCGCAATGCCATGGAGTATTCCGCCATCGGCATGGCGCTGGTCGGTATTGAGGGGCAATGGCTACAGGCCAATAAAGCGCTGTGCCAGTTCCTGGGCTACTCCCAGACTGAGCTGCAATCCCTGACTTTTCAGCAGTTGACCTGGCCGGAAGATTTAAACATCGATCTGGACAACCTTGAGCAACTTACGCGCGGCGATATCAACAGCTACTCAATGGAGAAGCGTTATTACAACCGCAACGGCGAAGTGGTATGGGCGCTGCTGGCGGTCTCCGTCGTGCGCCATGCAGACGGGTCGCCGCTCTATTTTATCGCGCAAATCGAAGATATTAACGATCTTAAGCACACCGAGTGGGTTAATAAGCGCCTGATGGAACGTATTACGCTGGCGAACGAAGCGGGCGGAATCGGGATCTGGGAGTGGGATTTAAAGCCCGACGTGATCAGCTGGGACAAGCGCATGTTTGAACTGTATGACATCCCGGCGCATATCAAACCCACCTGGCAGCTCTGGCATGAGTGTCTGCACCCGGAAGATCGCGACCAGGCTGAGCAGATCATTCGCGATTCGCTGATGGCCAGAGCGCCCTTCAAGCTGGAGTTCCGCATCCGGGTGAAAGAAGGCGTGCGCCATATTCGCTCGCTGGCCAGCCGGGTACTCAACAAGCAGGGTGAAGTGGAACGTCTGCTGGGCATAAATATGGATATGACCGAGGTTAAAGAGCTTAACGAAGCCTTGTTCCAGGAAAAAGAGCGTCTTCACATCACGCTCGACTCCATCGGCGAAGCCGTACTCTGTACCGATGTCGATATGCATGTCACCTTTATGAACCCGGTCGCCGAGAAAATGAGCGGCTGGACGCAGCAAGAAGCCATGGGCCAGCCGATCCTGAACGTGCTGCATATCACTTTTAGCGAAAACGGCCCGCTGATGGAAAATATTCACAGCGGGGATATGTCCCGCTCCGACATCGACCAGGATGTGGTGCTTCATAACCGCAGCGGCGGCACATTCGATATTCATTACAGTATTACCCCGCTAAGTACGCTCGACGGGCAAAACATCGGTTCGGTGCTGGTCATTCAGGATGTCACTGAATCGCGTAAGATGCTGCGTCAGCTGAGTTACAGCGCCTCTCATGACGCCCTGACTCATCTGGCTAACCGCGTGAGTTTCGAAAGCCATCTCAAACGCCTGCTGCAAACCGTTGACGACACCCACCAGCGTCACGCGCTGGTCTTTATCGATCTCGATCGATTTAAGGCGGTAAACGATACCGCGGGTCACGCAGCGGGCGATGCGCTGCTGCGTGAACTGTCGTCGCTGATGCTCAGCATGTTACGGTCAAGCGATGTGCTGGCGCGACTCGGTGGCGATGAGTTTGGCCTGCTTCTGCCGGACTGCAATGTCGAAAGCGCTCGTTATATTGCAGGCCGTATTATTCATGCCATCAACGATTACCACTTTATGTGGGAAGGCCGTCTGCACCGCGTCGGTGCCAGCGCCGGGATTACGCTGATCGACGATCGTAACAGCCAGGCCGCTGAAGTGATGTCTCAGGCCGATATCGCCTGTTACGCCTCTAAAAATAATGGCCGCGGTGTGGTGACGGTTTACGAACCGCAGCAGGAGAGAATTCACAGCGCGCGCAGCATGATGTCGCTCGACGAGCAGTGGCATATGATCAAAGACAATCATCTGCTGATGACGGGGCGCAGCGTCGCCTCGCCGCGGATCCCGGAAAGCAGCAACTTCTGGCTGATCTCCCTGCGCCTGTGGACCAGCCATGGCGATGTCATGGAAGAGCACGCTTTCCGGTCGGGCCTGGCGGAACCGGAACTGCTTCATGCGCTGGATCGCCGCATCTTCCAGGAGTTCTTCCGTACCTTTGCCGCTCAGGTGGCGAATAAAGGCATGGGCGTGGCCCTGCCGCTTTCACCGGAAGGGCTGTGCAGCGTTACGCTGGTGGACGAATTGCTCGAACTGCTGGAAAAAAGTCCGCTGCCGGGACGATTGCTGCATCTGGTGATCCCCGTTAACACCCTGCAAAATCAGGATGTTAATATTCAAACCGGGCTGCAAAAACTTCGTCAGGCGGGCTGTCGCATCGTGCTTTGTCATGTTGGTCGCGATATGGAGGTGTTCAACCATCTGAGCGCGCACATGGCTGATTACCTGTTGCTGGATCCGGAGCTGGTCACCAATGTGCATGGCAATCTGATGGATGAAATGATGGTGACGATTATCCAGGGCCACGCCCAGCGTCTCGGCATGAAAACCATTGCCGGTCCCAGCAACCATCCGCTGATGATGGATACCCTTTCCGGCATTGGCATTGACTTCATCTACGGCGATTCCATTGCCGAACCCCAGCCGCTGGAGCTGCTGCTGAACACCAGCTACTTCGCCATCAACTAGCGATAACCTCAGCGGTTGTTATTACGGCTGCCGTCAAGGCGTCCAGCCGTCGGTATACCAGATGTGCAGCAACGCATAAGACCGCCACGGCTGCCAGCGCTGGGCATAGCGGCGGATTTGCGCCGGGGTCATTCCGGCGAACCGCTGCTTAATCAGATAGTCATCAGGCAGAAAAACATCCTTCGCCTGCCATCCGCGCAGAGCCAGATAGTTTGCCGTCCAGCGCCCGATTCCGGGACGCGTCTGCAGCGCCTTCATCCCCGCCTCGATATCGTCTGGCGGCTGTAACGGGAAATTTCCCTCCACAACCGACTGCGCAAGATGAATCAGCGATTCTGCGCGTTTGACCGGCATCCCCAGCGCCTTAAGCGCCTGCGGATCCGCCGCCGCAAGGGCATCGGGCGTGGGGAAAATGTAATAGCCAGCAACGCCCTGCAACGGCGTACCGCACAACGCCACCACGCGAGCCGCGAGCTTCGCCGCCATAGAGACGCTCACCAGTTGACCCAGAATCGCACGCACGCCCTGCTCATACGCATCCATCGCTCCCGGCAGGCGTAAACCGGGTCGCGCGGCTCCCAGGTCGCCCAGCGCGGCGGCAATCTGTTGCGGATCGCAGGCGAGATCGAACAGCCGTTCGATGCGCGTCAGACAAACCTGAGCGACCGGCATCAGTCCTTCACTAAGCGTCACCAGAAGCGTGGCCTTCTCGATCTCTGGCGTGACGCGAAACAGCCCGTGATGGCCGTCGTAGCTGAAGCTACGCTCGTAATAGTTATCCGTCACGGTTTCAATCCCGGCCACCGCACGTGCGCCAAGAAATCCCAACATCCATTGCCAGTCATAGGGGGGTTGCCAGTTCAGGGTGTACATTGTTACTCCTTTCATTGTCCTCCTCAGCATAAACCGGGTTTGTCCGCAGCGCCTTGCTTTCATATTCCTGTTGTCGCGGGCGTGACATTTCGCTAAAGTCTCGCCCCTTCTCAACGGCATGGGGACTTCGTCAGTGTTTATTGGTTTTGACTACGGTACAGCAAACTGCTCTGTGGCAGTGATGGATAACGATCAGCCTCGTCTGCTGAAAATGGAAAAAGAGAGCACTCTGCTGCCGTCGATGCTCTGCGCGCCGACGCGTGAGGCCGTGAGCGAATGGCTCTACCGCCATCATCAGGTTCCGGCCACTGCCGGGGAGACTCAGGCGCTGCTGCGTCGGGCCGTCAACTACAACCGCGAAGAAGATATCGACGTTACGCCATCCAGCGTGCAGTTTGGCTTGTCCTCTCTGGGCCAGTACATCGAAGATCCGGAAGAAGTTTACTTCGTTAAGTCGCCAAAATCGTTCCTCGGAGCCAGTGGGCTGAAGCCCCAGCAGGTCGCCCTGTTCGAAGATCTGGTGTGCGCCATGATGCTGCACATCCGCAATCAGGCGCAGACTCAGGTCACTGACGCCATCACCCAGGCCGTGATTGGTCGTCCGATAAACTTCCAGGGCCTGGGTGGCGATGAGGCAAACCAGCAGGCGCAGGGTATCCTTGAACGCGCAGCGCACCGCGCCGGTTTTCGCGACGTGGTATTCCAGTACGAGCCGGTTGCGGCGGGTCTGGATTTTGAAGCCACGCTGCGTGAAGAAAAGCGCGTGCTGGTGGTCGATATCGGAGGGGGGACAACCGACTGCTCCCTGCTGCTGATGGGGCCACAGTGGCACCAACGCCGCGATCGTGAAAACAGCCTTCTGGGCCACAGCGGCTGCCGCGTGGGCGGTAACGATCTGGATATCGCGCTGGCGTTTAAAAGTCTGATGCCGCTGCTCGGAATGGGCGGGCAAACTGAAAAAGGGACCGCGTTGCCGATCCTGCCGTGGTGGAATGCGGTCGCGATTAACGATGTTCCGGCACAGAGCGATTTTTACAGCACCGCCAATGGACGCTTCCTCAACGATCTGGTGCGCGATGCCCAGGACGGCGACAAAGTGGCCCTGCTGCATAAAGTCTGGCGTCAGCGTCTGAGCTACCGCGTGGTGCGTAGCGCTGAAGAGAGCAAAATTGCGCTCTCTGACGCCGTCGAGCACGCCGTGCGATTACCGTTTATCAGCGACGAACTGGCCACCGCCATCTCTCAGCAAGGGCTGGAAACCGCGCTGTCTCAGCCTTTGCAGCGTATTCTGGAGCAAGTTCAGCTGGCGCTGGAGAATGGCAACGAGAAGCCGGACGTGATCTACCTGACCGGGGGGAGCGCCCGTTCACCGCTGATCAAAAAAGCGCTGGCGGAACAGCTACCGGGCATTCCGATTGCCGGGGGCGATGATTTTGGCTCCGTGACCGCCGGTCTGGCCCGCTGGGCGAAGGTGATGTTTAGCTAACAGCCTGATGCCCTCACCCCGGCCCTTTCCCACGGGGAAAGGGAGAAAACACTCAAAACGGTCACTGGCGTGACCGTTTTGCTTTTGCCTTGTGCGGTCTGATGCCCTCACCCCGGCCCTCTCCCACGGGGAGAGGGAGAAAACACTCAAAACGGTCACTGGCGTGACCGTTTTGCTTTTGCCTCCATTCAGACAAATCCAGACAGTCTTTCATATTTCCTCCATTTTTCCGCGGCTTTACCTGACTAAACTAGTATCATTTCCCGAAGTGTTTCAGGATGAGAACGTATAACGATGAAAGGCAGTCATAAATCCCGCTGGGCAATCGCCGCCGGTGTCATTGTGGTGGCTCTTGCTGCTGCGTGGTACTGGTACAGTCAATCCCAGGGTGCGAACGCCCCTGCGGGCGCAAACAGCCAGGCGCAACGCCCTGCTGGCGGTGGCCGTCACGGTATGCGCGGCGGTGCGCTGGCACCTGTCCAGGCCGCGACAGCCGTCAGCAAATCCGTTCCTCGTTATCTCTCCGGCCTGGGGACCGTTACCGCCGCCAATACCGTGACCGTACGCAGCCGCGTTGACGGACAACTGATGGCGATCCACTTCCAGGAAGGTCAGCAGGTCAAAGCCGGTGATTTACTGGCAGAAATCGATCCCAGCCAGTTCAAAGTGGCGCTCGCTCAGGCACAGGGGCAACTGGCAAAAGACAAAGCGACGCTTGCCAACGCCCGGCGCGATCTGGCTCGTTATCAGCAGCTGGTCAAAACCAATCTGGTCTCCCGCCAGGAGCTTGACACCCAACAGTCGCTGGTCAGTGAAGCGCAGGGAACGCTCAAGGCTGATGAAGCCGCCGTTGCCAGCGCGCAGTTACAGCTCGACTGGAGCCGAATCACCGCCCCGATTGACGGGCGCGTCGGCTTAAAACAGGTCGACATTGGCAACCAGATCTCCAGCGGCGATACCACCGGCATTGTGGTTCTCACCCAAACCCACCCGATTGATTTGGTGTTTACCCTGCCGGAGAGTGATATCGCCACCGTTGTCCAGGCGCAAAAAGCAGGCCAGAAGCTAACCGTGGAAGCATGGGATCGGGCGAACAAGGCCAAACTGAGCGACGGTACGCTGTTGAGCCTGGATAACCAGATCGACGCCACCACCGGCACCATCAAGCTTAAAGCCCGTTTTAACAACCCGGATGACGCCTTGTTCCCCAATCAGTTTGTCAATGCGCGGATGCTGGTTGCGACCGAAGAGAACGCCGTGGTGATCCCCACTGCCGCGCTCCAGATGGGGAATGAAGGCAACTTTGTCTGGGTGCTGAACAGCGATAACAAAGTGAGCAAACATCTGGTGAAACCGGGTATTCAGGACAGTCAAACCGTGGTGATCAGCGCCGGTCTTTCTGCCGGGGATCGGGTGGTGACCGACGGAATTGATCGTCTGACCGAAGGGGCAAAAGTGGAAGTGGTTGAAGCGCACAGCGACACCGCGACGAGCCAAACACCCGCCCGACCTGAACATGCTAAACCGGGAGCGGCTTCCTGATGCAGGTGTTACCGCCCGGCTCCACAGGTGGGCCGTCACGCCTGTTCATTATGCGTCCCGTCGCCACCACGCTGTTGATGGTCGCGATTCTGCTGGCCGGGATTATTGGCTATCGCTTCCTGCCGGTTTCCGCGCTGCCAGAGGTGGATTATCCGACGATTCAGGTCATCACTCTCTATCCCGGCGCCAGCCCGGATGTGGTGACGTCAGCGATTACGGCGCCACTGGAACGTCAGTTTGGCCAGATGTCGGGCTTAAAGCAGATGTCATCGCAAAGCTCCGGCGGTGCCTCGGTCGTCACCCTGCAGTTCCAGCTCACTCTGCCGCTCGACGTGGCCGAGCAAGAGGTGCAGGCCGCCATCAACGCCGCCACCAATCTGCTGCCGTCCGATCTGCCCAACCCGCCGGTCTACAGTAAAGTCAATCCGGCCGATCCGCCGATCATGACTCTCGCGGTCACCTCCTCCGCCATGCCGATGACTCAGGTCGAGGATATGGTGGAAACCCGCGTGGCACAGAAAATCTCGCAGGTTTCCGGCGTCGGGCTGGTGACGCTCTCCGGCGGGCAGCGCCCTGCGGTCCGCGTCAGGCTTAACGCCCAGGCGATTGCCGCTCTGGGCCTGACCAGTGAAACCATTCGCACCGCCATCAGCAGCGCTAACGTCAATTCGGCGAAAGGCTCGCTGGATGGCCCGTCGCGCGCGGTGACCCTGTCGGCTAACGATCAGATGCAGTCGGCGGACGAGTATCGTCAGCTCATCGTAGCCTATCAGAACGGTGCGCCAGTCCGTCTGGGGGATGTAGCCGTCGTGGAACAAGGGGCTGAAAACAGCTGGCTGGGGGCATGGGCCAACAGGCAGCAGGCGATTGTGATGAACGTCCAGCGTCAGCCGGGCGCAAATATCATCGACACCGCCGACAGCATTCGCGCCATGCTGCCGCAGCTGATTGAGAGCCTGCCAAAATCGGTGAGCGTCAAGGTACTTTCCGACCGCACCACCAATATCCGCGCGTCCGTCAGCGACACCCAGTTCGAGCTGATGCTGGCGATTGCGCTGGTGGTGATGATTATCTACGTCTTCCTGCGTAACGTTCCGGCGACCATTATTCCCGCCGTCGCGGTCCCGCTGTCGCTGGTCGGTACGTTTGCGGTCATGGTATTTCTTGATTTCTCGATCAATAACCTCACGCTCATGGCCCTGACCATCGCTACCGGGTTTGTGGTCGATGATGCCATCGTGGTAATTGAGAATATCTCCCGCTATATCGAAAAAGGCGAAAAGCCGCTGGCGGCGGCGCTGAAAGGCGCGGGCGAAATTGGCTTTACCATTATCTCGTTAACCTTCTCGCTGATTGCGGTGCTGATCCCGTTGCTGTTTATGGGCGATATTGTGGGCCGTCTGTTCCGTGAATTTGCGGTGACGCTGGCGGTCGCGATCCTGATTTCTGCCGTTGTCTCCCTGACGCTCACGCCGATGATGTGCGCCCGCATGTTGAGCTATGAGTCGCTGCGCAAGCAAAACCGTTTTTCCCGCGCCTCGGAACGCCTGTTTGACCGTATTATTGCCGCTTACGGGCGCGTGCTGGCAAAAGTTTTGAATCACCCCTGGGCCACTCTCAGCGTGGCACTGGGCACGCTGGCCCTGAGCGTGATGCTGTGGATTGTGATCCCCAAAGGATTTTTCCCGATTCAGGATAACGGCATTATCCAGGGCACGCTGCAGGCGCCGCAGTCGGTCTCCTTCGCCAGCATGGCGCAGCGCCAGCAGCAGGTGTCCGAGGTGATCATGAAAGATCCGGCGGTCGAGAGCCTGACCTCGTTTGTCGGCGTGGACGGCACCAATCCTTCGCTTAATAGCGCTCGTTTGCAAATCAACCTTAAGCCGCTGGATGACCGGGACGATCGCGTAAACACGGTTATTGAACGGCTGCAACAGGCGGTCGCGAAAGTACCGGGCGTAGAACTGTACCTGCAACCCACTCAGGATCTGACGATTGATACCACCGTCAGCCGCACGCAGTATCAGTTCACGCTCCAGGCCACCAGCCTCGATGCCCTGAGCACCTGGGTTCCACAGCTGGTCAGTCAGCTCCAGGCGTTGCCCCAGCTATCAGACGTCAGCAGCGACTGGCAGGACCAGGGATTGGCGGCCTATGTCAACGTCAACCGCGACACCGCCAGCCGGCTGGGTATCACCATGGCTGACGTGGATAACGCGCTGTATAACGCCTTTGGTCAGCGCCTGATCTCCACCATTTATACCCAGGCCAACCAGTATCGCGTGGTGCTGGAACACAATACTGAACAGACTCCGGGGCTGGCCGCGCTCGACGGAATTCGCCTGACCAGCAAAGACGGCGGTATTGTCCCGCTCAGCGCCATTGCCACCGTCGAACAGCGCTTTACGCCGCTCTCCGTCAACCATCTGGATCAGTTCCCGTCCACCACCATTTCGTTTAACGTGCCGGACAACTACTCCCTTGGCGAGGCGGTGAATGCGATTCTGAATGCGGAAAAAACGCTTAACTTCCCGACCGATATCCAGACCCAGTTCCAGGGGAGTACGCTGGCGTTTCAGGCCGCGCTTGGAAATACCATCTGGCTGATCGTGGCGGCCGTGGTGGCGATGTATATCGTGCTCGGCGTGCTGTACGAAAGCTTTATCCACCCGGTGACCATCCTCTCCACTCTGCCCACCGCGGGCGTTGGGGCGCTGCTGGCGCTGATGCTTTCCGGCAGTGAACTGGATGTGATTGCGATCATCGGCATCATCTTGCTGATCGGTATCGTCAAGAAAAACGCCATCATGATGATCGACTTTGCTCTCGCCGCCGAACGCGAACAGGGCATGACGCCGCGCGAGGCGATTTTCCAGGCCTGCCTGCTGCGTTTTCGCCCGATTCTGATGACCACCATGGCGGCGTTGCTCGGCGCTCTGCCGCTGATGCTCAGTACCGGCGTCGGCGCAGAGCTGCGCCGTCCATTGGGGATCGGTATGGTCGGCGGTCTGCTGGTCAGCCAGGTGTTGACGCTGTTCACCACCCCGGTGATCTATCTGCTGTTCGATGGCCTGGCGCTGAAGCTCAAAGCGCGTTTCCCTAAGCGTGAAGAGGAGGCGTAAGTGAAGTTTTTCGCCCTCTTCATTTACCGCCCGGTGGCGACGATTTTGATTTCGGTCGCCATTACCCTGTGCGGCGTGCTCGGCTTCCGGCTGCTGCCGGTGGCTCCGCTGCCGCAGGTGGATTTCCCGGTGATCATGGTCAGCGCCTCGCTGCCGGGCGCGTCGCCGGAAACCATGGCCTCGTCGGTGGCCACACCGCTGGAGCGCTCGCTTGGCCGCATAGCCGGGGTCAGCGAAATGACCTCCAGCAGCTCTCTTGGCAGCACGCGTATTATTCTTGAGTTCAATTTCGACCGTGATATCAACGGCGCTGCCCGCGACGTGCAGGCGGCCATTAACGCCGCCCAAAACCTGCTGCCGTCCGGGATGCCGAGCCGTCCGACCTATCGCAAAGCCAACCCGTCCGATGCGCCGGTCATGATTTTGACGCTGACGTCGGACACCTATTCGCAGGGCGAGCTGTACGATTTTGCCTCTACGCAGCTGGCGCAAACCATCGCCCAGATTGACGGCGTCGGCGACGTGGACGTGGGCGGTAGCTCCCTGCCCGCCGTGCGTGTCGGCTTAAATCCTGAAGCGCTGTTTAATCAGGGCGTATCGCTGGATGACGTGCGCAGCGCCATCAGCAATGCCAACGTGCGCAAGCCGCAGGGGGCGATTGAGGACAGCGGCCGTCGCTGGCAGATCCAGACCAACGACGAACTGAAAACCGCGGCGGAATATCAGCCGCTGATTATTCACTACAACAATGGCGCGGCGGTGCGCCTGAGCGACGTGGCGAGCGTGACCGATTCCGTGCAGGACGTGCGTAACGCCGGGATGACTAACGCAAAACCTGCCATTCTGCTGATGATCCGCAAGCTGCCGGAAGCCAACATTATTCAGACGGTCAATAGCATCCGCGAAAAACTGCCGGAACTGCAGGAGACCATTCCTGCGGCTATCGATCTGCAAATCGCCCAGGATCGCTCCCCGACGATTCGCGCGTCGCTGGAGGAGGTCGAGCAGACGCTGATCATCTCTGTAGGTCTGGTGATCCTCGTGGTGTTCCTGTTCCTGCGCTCCGGTCGCGCGACGCTGATCCCCGCCGTGGCGGTTCCTGTTTCGCTGATCGGCACTTTTGCCGCTATGTATCTGTGCGGATTCAGCCTCAACAACCTGTCGCTGCTGGCATTGACCATCGCCACCGGATTTGTCGTCGATGATGCCATCGTGGTGCTGGAAAATATTTCGCGCCATCTGGAAGCGGGAATGAAGCCGCTGCAAGCCTCCCTGCAAGGGACACGCGAAGTGGGCTTTACGGTACTGTCGATGAGTCTGTCGCTGGTGGCGGTATTCCTGCCGCTGCTGCTAATGGGGGGCCTGCCCGGACGGCTGTTACGTGAGTTCGCCGTGACGCTCTCGGTGGCAATCGGTATTTCGCTGGTCATCTCTCTGACCCTCACTCCGATGATGTGCGGCTGGATGCTTAAACGCAGCAAGCCTCACTCGCAACCGCGCAAAAAAGGCTTTGGCCGCCTGCTGATTGCCCTGCAGGAAGGCTACGGCAAGTCGCTGAAGTGGGTGCTGAACCATACGCGGCTGGTCGGGCTGGTGCTGGTGGCAACCATTGCCCTTAACGTCTGGTTGTATATCTCCATCCCGAAAACCTTCTTCCCGGAGCAGGACACCGGCGTGCTGATGGGCGGGATTCAGGCGGATCAGAGCATCTCATTCCAGGCGATGCGCGTGAAGCTGCAGGATTTCATGAAGATCATTCGTGAAGACTCCGCCGTCGATAACGTGACCGGCTTTACCGGCGGCTCGCGCGTCAACAGTGGAATGATGTTTATCACTCTGAAATCGCGCGGCGAGCGCCATGAAAGCGCTCAACAGGTGATTGACCGCCTGCGCGTCAAGCTGGCAAAAGAGCCGGGGGCGAATCTGTTTTTGATGGCCGTTCAGGATATCCGCGTCGGCGGGCGTCAGGCGAATGCCAGCTATCAGTACACGCTGTTGTCAGACGATCTGGCCGCCCTGCGCGAGTGGGAGCCGAAAATCCGCAAAGCGCTGGCGGCCCTGCCGGAGCTGGCAGATGTGAACTCGGACCAGCAGGATAACGGCGCGGAGATGAACCTGACCTATGATCGCGAAACCATGGCGCGGCTCGGTATTAACGTCGAAGCGGCCAACAGTTTGCTCAACAACGCCTTTGGTCAGCGCCAGATTTCCACCATCTATCAGCCGATGAACCAGTACAAAGTGGTGATGGAAGTTGATCCGCGCTATACCCAGGACATCAGCGCGCTGGATAAAATGTACGTCATTAATAACGAGGGCAAATCCATACCGCTCTCTTATTTTGCCCGCTGGCAACCCGCCAATGCGCCGCTGTCGGTCAACCATCAGGGATTGTCGGCAGCCTCGACGGTCTCGTTTAACCTGCCGACCGGCTCGTCACTCTCCGAGGCCAGCGATGCGATTAACCGGGCGATGACGCAACTCGGCGTGCCGTCCACCGTGCGCGGGAGTTTTGCCGGAACGGCGCAGGTGTTCCAGCAAACGATGAACTCGCAGGTGATTTTGATTCTGGCGGCGATTGCGACGGTCTATATCGTGCTGGGGATTTTATACGAAAGCTACGTCCATCCGCTGACGATCCTCTCCACCCTGCCCTCTGCGGGCGTCGGCGCACTGCTGGCGCTGGAGCTGTTCGGTGCGCCCTTTAGCCTCATCGCGCTTATCGGGATCATGCTCCTGATAGGCATTGTGAAGAAAAATGCGATTATGATGGTCGACTTTGCACTCGACGCGCAGCGCAACGGCAATATGTCGCCGCAGGACGCCATCTTCCAGGCCTGTCTGCTGCGTTTTCGCCCGATCATGATGACCACGCTGGCGGCGCTGTTTGGCGCGCTGCCGCTGGTGATATCCGGCGGCGATGGCTCGGAATTGCGTCAGCCGCTGGGGATTACGATTGTCGGTGGGCTGGTAGTGAGCCAGCTGTTGACGCTCTATACCACGCCGGTGGTCTATCTGTTCTTCGACCGCCTGCGGGTGCGTTTTTCACGTACAAACCGAGACAGGGTAAACGGGTAAATGACTGACCTTCCCAAAAACGTCCGCTGGCAATTGTGGATTGTCGCCTTCGGCTTTTTTATGCAGTCGCTGGACACCACCATTGTCAACACCGCCCTCCCCTCGATGGCGAAAAGTCTGGGAGAGAGCCCGCTGCATATGCACATGGTGATTGTCTCCTATGTGCTGACGGTGGCGGTGATGCTGCCTGCCAGCGGCTGGATGGCAGACAAAATCGGCGTGCGTAATATTTTCTTTACCGCCATCGTGCTCTTTACCGCCGGTTCCCTGTTTTGCGCACAGGCCGATACCCTCGATGGACTGGTGATGGCCCGCGTGTTACAGGGCGTCGGCGGCGCCATGATGGTTCCCGTCGGCAGACTGACGGTGATGAAAATTGTCCCGCGCGCGCAGTATATGGCGGCGATGACCTTCGTGACGCTCCCCGGACAGGTCGGGCCGTTACTCGGCCCGGCGCTCGGCGGCATTCTGGTGGAGTACGCCTCCTGGCACTGGATTTTCTTGATCAATCTGCCGGTCGGGATTGTCGGCGCGATCGCCACGCTGATGCTGATGCCGAACTACAAAATGCAGACGCGGCGCTTTGATCTCTTCGGCTTTGTGCTGCTGGCGGCGGGGATGGCGACCCTGACCCTGGCGCTCGACGGACAGAAAGGGCTCGGGATCTCCACGCTCACGCTGAGCGCTCTGGTGGCAATCGGGATCATCGCCATCCTCTGGTATCTGTGGCACGCCCGTGAAAACGAACGCGCCCTGTTCAGCCTGTCCCTTTTTGGTAACGCCACCTATCGTCTTGGGCTGTTTGGCAGCTTTGCAGGGCGGATCGGCAGCGGCATGCTACCGTTTATGACGCCGGTGTTCCTGCAAATCGGCCTTGGGTTTTCGCCGTTCCACGCCGGGCTGATGATGATCCCGATGGTGCTCGGCAGCATGGGCATGAAGCGTATTGTGGTGCAGGTGGTTAACCGCTTTGGCTATCGTCGAGTACTGGTGACGAGCACGCTTGGGCTGGCGCTGGTAAGCCTGCTGTTTATGGCGGTCGCATTAATGGGCTGGTACTACGCCCTGCCGCTGGTGCTGTTTTTCCAGGGGGTGATTAACTCGACGCGCTTCTCGTCGATGAACACCCTGACGCTGAAAGATTTACCTGACGAACTGGCAAGCAGCGGTAACAGCTTGCTGTCGATGATTATGCAGCTCTCCATGAGCGTTGGGGTCACCATTGCGGGGTTGTTGCTCGGCATGTACGGCCAGCACCATTTAGGTGCCGACTCTTCCAGTGCGCATCAGGTCTTCCTCTACACCTATCTTTGCATGGCGGTCATTATCGCCCTGCCCGCCCTGATTTTCGCCCGGGTTCCGGATGATACCAGCACCAATGTCGTCATTAGCCGACGCAAAAGGAGTGAACGATGAAATTCTGGCGCACCGGCATTACCGGAAAACTGTTTCTGGCTATTTTCGCCACCTGTATTGTCCTGCTGATCACCATGCACTGGGCCGTGCGCGTCAGTTTTGAACGGGGATTTATTGACTACATCAAGCGCGGAAACGAGCAGCGGCTACAGGGGCTGAGCGATGCGCTGGCCGATCAGTATGCGCTGCACGGCAACTGGCGTTTTTTGCGTAACAACGACCGGTTTGTGTTCCAGATTTTGCGCTCGCTCGAACATGATAATGACGACGATCGCCCGGGGCCCGGGATGCCGCCCCACGGCTGGCGCACGCAGTTCTGGGTTATCGATCAGGACAAATACGTGCTGGTTGGCCCGCGCGCCCCTGTTCCACCGGACGGTACTAAACGCGCCATTATGTTTAATGGCGCCGCCGTGGGCTGGGTGATTGCCTCCCCGGTCGAACGGCTGACGCGTAACACCGATATCAACTTTGATCGCCAGCAGCGGCAGACCAGCTGGCTGATTGTCGCCCTGTCGACCCTTCTGGCCGCACTGGCGACATTCCCGCTGGCGCGTGGCCTGCTGGCGCCGGTCAAGCGGCTGGTGGAAGGCACTCATAAGCTCGCGGCGGGCGATTTTTCCACCCGCGTGGATACCCGCAGCCAGGACGAACTGGGCAGGCTGGCGCAGGACTTTAACCAGCTCGCAAGTACGCTTGAGAAAAACCAGCAGATGCGCCGCGACTTTATGGCCGACATTTCCCATGAGCTGCGCACACCGCTGGCGGTTTTGCGCGGCGAGCTGGAGGCCATTCAGGACGGCGTGCGTCAGTTCACGCCTGAATCGGTGGCCTCGTTGCAGGCGGAAGTGGGCACGCTGACCAAGCTGGTGGACGATC
Organism: Lelliottia sp. CFBP8978; assembly: GCF_034046055.2. Classification (NCBI taxonomy): domain Bacteria; kingdom Pseudomonadati; phylum Pseudomonadota; class Gammaproteobacteria; order Enterobacterales; family Enterobacteriaceae; genus Lelliottia; species Lelliottia sp. CFBP8978. Next base: position 2,812,376 of record NZ_CM188253.1, read on the forward strand.
TGCATCAGCTTTCGATGTCCGACGAAGGCGCGCTGGCCTATCAGAAAGCGCCAGTCGATGTGATTAATGTTCTGGAAGTCGCCAGCGGCGCGTTTCGCGAGCGCTTTGCCAGCCGCAATCTGAACATCGAATTGTCGTTGCCGGACAGCGCGGTGGTATTCGGCGACCGCGATCGCCTGATGCAGCTTTTCAATAATCTGCTGGAAAACAGCCTGCGCTATACCGATGGCGGCGGCACTTTACGTATCTCCGGCAGGCAGGAAGAGGGGCGTTTTGCCCTGACCTTTGCAGACTCCGCCCCCGGTGTGCAGGACGCACAACTGGAGAAACTGTTCGAGCGTTTTTACCGCACCGAAGGCTCCCGCAACCGCGCCAGTGGCGGCTCCGGCCTGGGGCTGGCGATTTGTGTCAACATCGTTGAGGCGCACGGGGGCACGATCCGCGCCGCCCATTCGCCTTTTGGCGGGGTTAGCATTACAGTAGAGTTACCGCTGGAACGCGATTTATCGAGAGAAGTATGACTGAGTTACCCATTGACGAAAACACACCGCGCATTCTGATCGTGGAGGACGAGCCTAAGCTTGGGCAGTTATTAATCGACTATTTACGTGCAGCAAGCTACGCCCCTACGCTTATCAGCCACGGCGATCGGGTGCTTCCGTACGTGCGCCAGACGCCGCCGCATCTTATTTTGCTGGACCTGATGCTGCCGGGCACCGACGGACTGACGCTGTGCCGCGAGATCCGCCGTTTTTCCGACGTGCCGATTGTGATGGTGACAGCCAAAATCGAAGAGATCGACCGCCTGCTGGGGCTGGAAATTGGCGCGGATGATTACATCTGTAAACCGTACAGCCCGCGTGAAGTGGTGGCCCGCGTGAAAACGATCCTGCGTCGCTGCCGCCCGCAGCGCGAACTGCAGGTGCTCGACGCCGAAAGCCCGCTGATTGTCGATGAAAGTCGTTTCCAGGCCAGCTGGCGCAATAAGATGCTGGATCTGACCCCGGCGGAGTTCCGCCTGCTGAAAACGCTGTCTCACGAGCCGGGCAAAGTGTTCTCCAGAGAACAACTGCTTAATCATCTTTACGACGATTATCGCGTGGTGACGGACCGCACCATCGACAGTCATATCAAAAACCTGCGCCGCAAGCTGGAAGCCCTGGACGAAGACCAGTCGTTTATCCGCGCGGTATACGGTGTGGGCTATCGCTGGGAGGCGGATGCCTGCAGGATTGCGTAAATTTTTCTGCATTGAAAGGTGACCCGAGCCTCTCGGGTATCACCTTGCCGCTGCGCTCCTTTACCGGTCGCATTCCTGATACTCCCTACCTGATTTGACGATTGCATGTACCGGGTCGTGATGCTAAAAAAAGCCATCGACTTTCCGTCAAACAGGTTATATTTTATAATGCCAAACATTATTGGAACGCTATTTATTATTATCACTACCACCATTAGTGTTGCCAGTCTTTTACTCTGCTTGCTAAATTACAATAAAAAAATGAAAACGCAGGCAATACTTAAAATAGAACGCCTGTTACCTGATAATAATAAAATATCACGTTTTTCTGAACAATGGGTCAGCGCCTTCTTTCTGGTCTTTGGTAGTCGAACGTTTTCTAAAAGACAATTGTTCACTATTCCCTGTTTGCTTATCTTGTATTCCAGTATTTTATTCGTTGTATGGTATGTGTGGGTTCTCGTTTTTCGCAATCCGGAACGGATTATTCCTGCGCATTTGCCAACCGGCATTTATGTTGCGTTGCATGACTTCATCCATCAGGGATTCTGGTACTCGCTGCTGCTGGACGCTCTTTCTGTTTTCTTGATCAGAATTTATATCAACGCAGGTATAGCAAAAGGTTTTTCATCCCTCAAAGCCGTCCTCAGTTTTGCCTTTATTTTTATTGCTATTCTGCTGGTGTTCACTGGAATCATCACCCATCTCAAGAATGACTCAATAGAAGATTTATATATTCAGCAAGAGATGTATTTCGAGGTGCGACCCGTCATACACTGGGACGTTATGGAAGTCATCCGCTCATCGCTAAGTTTTATCGATAACGAAACTATGTTGATTATGACGCCTAAGGGGCTTATTTCTAACTATTTTATCCCTCAGGCCATTATGTTGTATTTGTCTATTATTACCCAGTTAACGCTAATTATCGTTTTCATTAGCTATCTGCTGACGAAATTAATTCAACGCGTGCGCCGTATCGCTATTTGGGTGGTTAATTTCGCTGGCACTGACACCATTAACGCGATTGGATTTATTCTTATCGCTGCGATTATCCTGATGTCATTTGCCTTTATGTGTCTGTATGTTCTGTCATTCCTGTTCACATAACTTCCATGCATTATTGCCGCGAAGCGGTGCGCGTCAGATGCTGAAAGACAATTCCTGACCCATGCGCAAAGGCCGGGCGGCCCTTGACGCCACCCGGCGCTTTACCTCCCTGCCCCGCAGCGCTACAATGCCCGCCCTTAAAGTAGGGGATCTCCCCTTACCGCTTCACCTGGTGCAAGCGGATCTGACCTGTCATCAGAACGAGAACAAACATGTTTAAACCTGAACTCCTTTCCCCGGCGGGAACGCTGCAGAATATGCGTTACGCTTTCGCCTATGGCGCCGATGCCGTTTATGCCGGCCAGCCGCGTTACTCCTTGCGCGTGCGTAATAACGAATTCAACCACGAGAATTTGCAGCTTGGCATCAACGAAGCGCATGCCCTGGGCAAGAAATTCTACGTGGTGGTGAATATCGCGCCGCATAACGCCAAGCTGAAGACGTTTATTCGCGATCTTAAGCCGGTCGTGGAAATGGGTCCTGATGCGTTGATTATGTCAGATCCCGGTTTAATCATGCTGGTTCGCGAGAACTTCCCGGAGATGGACATTCACCTGTCCGTACAGGCGAACGCCGTTAACTGGGCAACGGTCAAATTCTGGAAACAGATGGGGCTGACCCGCGTGATTCTGTCGCGCGAACTGTCGCTTGAAGAGATCGAAGAGATTCGTACTCAGGTGCCGGAAATGGAGATTGAGATCTTCGTTCACGGTGCGCTGTGCATGGCCTACTCTGGCCGCTGCCTGCTCTCTGGCTATATCAATAAACGTGACCCGAATCAGGGAACCTGCACCAACGCCTGCCGCTGGGAATATAACGTCCAGGAAGGTAAGGAAGACGATGTCGGCAATATCGTGCATAAACATGAGCCGATCCCGGTGAAAAACGTTGAGCCAACGCTGGGCGTGGGCGCACCGACTGACAGCGTGTTCATGATTGAAGAAGCCAAACGTCCGGGCGAATACATGACGGCGTTTGAAGACGAGCACGGCACTTACATCATGAACTCCAAAGATCTGCGCGCCATCTCGCACGTTGAGCGTCTGACGCAGATGGGCGTTCACTCCCTGAAGATCGAAGGCCGTACCAAGTCTTATTACTACTGCGCCCGTACCGCGCAGGTTTATCGCAAAGCCATCGACGATGCTGCTGCGGGTAAACCGTTTGATACCAGCCTGCTGGAAACCCTGGAAGGCCTGGCCCATCGCGGCTACACCGAAGGTTTCCTGCGTCGTCACACCCATGACGATTATCAGAACTACGAGCACGGCTACTCCATCTCCGAGCGCCAGCAGTTCGTGGGCGATTTTACCGGCGCACGCAAAGGCGATCTGGCCGCGGTGGCGGTGAAAAACAAATTTACGATGGGCGACAGCCTGGAGCTGATGACCCCGCAGGGGAATATCAACTTCACGCTGGAGCACCTGGAAAACGGCAAAGGCGAAGCGATTACCGTGGCGCCTGGCGACGGACACACCGTCTGGCTGCCGGTTCCGCAAGAAGTGGAGCTGGAATACGCGCTGTTGATGCGTAACTTTAACGGCGAAAGCACCCGTAATCCGCACAACAAATAGTCAAGCACCGGGATTTTTTCAGCGTGGGATAATTCTTAGAATCGGATCACATACCGCTTCGTTCAATAAGGGTATTATCCCCTGCGCTGAAAAACATAACCCATAAATGCTAGCTGTACCAGGAACCACCTCCTTAGCCTGCGTAATCTCCCTTACGCAGGCTTATTTTTTCCCCTTTCATCCTGTTCTTACCCGCTTTTTCCTTCTCTGAGATACACTCTTATCAGGGCTAAAAAGGAGCAACGTTGGATGTCTACCTATCCGGATAGTTTACTGATCCTCAACGGCAAAAGTGCTGGTAACGATCTTCTGCGCGAAGCGATTACCGCGCTGCGCGACGAGGGCGTGATTATTCACGTTCGCGTGACGTGGGAAAAAGGGGATGCCGCACGGTATATCGAAGAGGCCTGCCAGTTGGGCGTTGAGACGGTTATCGCCGCGGGCGGCGACGGAACGATCAATGAAATCGCTACCGCACTTATCGAACGGGATGTCGCAGAGCGCCCGGTCATGGGCATTTTACCGCTGGGTACGGCCAATGATTTCGCCACCAGCGCAGGCATTCCTGAAAGCCTGGACAAGGCTTTGCAACTGGCGATTGTGGGTAAACCGACCGCCGTCGATATTGCCCAGGTCAATGATAAAACCTGTTTTATCAATATGGCGACGGGTGGATTTGGTACTCGCATTACCAGCGAAACCCCGGAAAAACTCAAAGCTGCGCTGGGCGGCGTGTCATACCTGATTCATGGCCTGATGCGCATGGACATGCTTAAACCCGATCGCTGCGAAATTAATGGCGACAATTTCCACTGGCAGGGTGACGCGCTGGTCATTGGGATTGGCAACGGTCGTCAGGCTGGCGGCGGCCAACAGCTTTGCCCGGACGCCCTGATCAATGACGGCTTGCTGCAATTGCGCATTTTCACCAGCGACGGCATGCTCCCGGCCCTGTTCACCACTCTGACACGGCCAGAAGAGAGCCCGAATGTGCTCGACGGGCAGTCGGCGTGGTTTGAGGTGATCGCCCCACACGGTATGACCTTTAACCTGGACGGTGAACCGCTGAGCGGCGAGCATTTCCGCATCTCGCTGCTACCCGGCGCGCTGGAGTGTCGCCTGCCGCCGGATTGTCCGTTGCTGCGTTAATACACCGCCACTTCCCGCGCCATCTCACGACTATACTGCAGGCTGGCATTCACCAGCATCCGCGTATAGTCGGTTTTGGCATTCCCGGCCACCAGTTCGTCAACCGTTAAGGTTTCCAGAATCTTACCGTACTGCATCACCGCAACTTTCTGGCACAGGTGCGCTATCACGCCCAGATCGTGCGTCACCATTAGATAGGTGAGATTCGATTCGCGCTGGAGTTCCGCCAGCAAATTGAGGATTTCTGCCTGCACGGATACGTCCAGCGCCGATGTCGGTTCATCCAGCAGCAGCACCTGCGGCTCCAGAATTAACGCCCGGGCGATCGCCACGCGCTGACGCTGCCCGCCCGAAAGCTGATGCGGGTAGCGATCGCGAAACGCGCGGTTCAGCCCCACTTTATCGAGCAAACCGTGGATCCGTCTGTCCCGGTCCGCAATACCGTGGATTTGCAGCGGTTCCTCCAGAATATCGCCAATGGTATGACGCGGATGCAGCGAGCCATAGGGATCCTGAAAGACCATCTGCACGCGCCGACAGCGCTCGGCGCTGATATTGCGCCCGAGCGGTTTGCCGTCAATCGCAAGCTGGCCGTCCCAGTGGGTAAACAGTCCGGCAAGGCATTTCAGCACCGTGGTTTTGCCGGAACCCGACTCCCCCACCAGCCCGTAGATCTCCCCTTCTGCGACCGTAATGTTCACATCGTCCAGCACCTGATTGCGCTTTTCGCCTTCGCCAAAGGCCAGGTTAAGGTTGGTAATCTCGATCATCTCTGCTCCTTACTCGGTGAGCCAGCTTGCCTGGCGCTGCAACACGGGCAGCACCGGACGGCGATGGTTAAGCTCCGGCAACGCGTTGATTAACCCCTGGGTATACGGATGCCGGGCGTTGTGCAGATCGCTTGCGGCAATGGACTCCACCACGCGTCCGGCGTACATCACCAGCACGCGATCGCAGAAGCTGCGCACCAGGTTGATATCGTGGCTGATAAAGATCAGCCCCAGACCGCGTGATTTCACCAGATCGTCGAGCAATCCCAGCACCTGCAAACGCACCGAAACATCCAGCGCGGAGGTCGGTTCATCGGCAATCACCAGCTCAGGATCGGTGATCAGCATCATGGCAATCATGATGCGTTGCCCCTGACCGCCGGAAATTTCATGCGGGTAGAGGTGATAAACACGCTCCGGCTGGCGAATGCGCACGACATCCAGCATCTCCAGCACTTTGGCTTTGGCCTCGGCTTTGCGCCCCGGATGGTGCGTCAGCCAGGCTTCGGCAATCTGATCTCCGACGCAGACCACCGGATTGAGCGAGTATTTTGGGTCCTGCATAATCATTGAGATGCGTTTGCCGCGAATGCCGCGCATTTGCGCCTCGCTGACGGTGCGCAAATCCACATCTCCAAACTGCATACGGGTGGCGCTGATCCGCGCTTTCGCCGGATGCAGGCGCAACAGCGCGCGCCCGACGGTGGATTTCCCGGATCCGGACTCGCCGACAATCGCCAGCTTTTCGCGTCCGAGCTGGAAGGAGACGCCGCGCACGGCATTAGTTACCGCGCCGCCGTTGATAAAATCGACGTGCAGATCGCGCACATCGAGCAGTGGAGCGTTATTCGCTGCGAGGATCGAGGATGTCACGTAGGCCATCTCCTAAGAAGTTGAATGCCAGGCTGTTAATCAGAATCGCCAGCCCCGGAATAGTCACTACCCACCAGCACTCCATCATGTAGGTGCGCCCGCTGGAGATCATCGCGCCCCACTCCGGCTCCGGCGGTTGCGCGCCCAGGCCAAGAAAGCCAAGGCCCGCCGCCGTCAGAATGATCCCGGCCATGTTCATGGTGATCCGGATAATCACCGACGGCAGGCACAGCGGCACGATATGTCGCCACAGCACGCGGACCGCAGAAGCCCCCTGCAAACGCACCGCCGAGATAAAATCGGCCTGACGTAAAGAGAGCGTTTCCGCGCGCGCCAGACGGGCAATCGGTGGCCAGGCGGTGATCGTAATCGCAATCACCACATGCTCCAGCCCCGGACCGAGAGCCGCCACGAACGCCAGCGCCAGTACCAGGCTTGGGAAAGAGATAAAAATATCCGTGACGCGCATTAGCACCGCATCCACTTTGCCGCCGAAATACCCGGCCGTCACGCCCAGCAGCAGCCCCAGCGGCCCGACGGTGACCGATACCAGCAGCACGATATACAGCGTGATACGCGAGCCATACACCAGACGGCTAAAGATATCGCGGCCAAACTCGTCGGTGCCAAACCAGTGCTGCGCGTTAGGGGCGACCAGCGCGTTGTTCAGGTCTTGCACCAGCGGGTTGTACGGCGCGATCACCGGAGCAAACGCGGCGACAATCAGCAGCAGCAGAACAATTCCGCCGCCAATGGCGGTCAGCGGGTTGCGGGCCATTTTGCCGACAAATCCGGCTGCCCGGAAAAACGAGCGTTTTATACGCTGGCGGCTTTCGGTGTTGCGCGCGCCCAGCGGCGTATCCAGAGAAACGGTCATGATTTCGTCCTCGGGTCAAAGAGTTGATAAAGCATGTCGGAGAGCAGATTGAGCATCACGAAGATCAGCCCCACCAGCAGCACGCAGCCCATCACCGCATTCATGTCGCCGAGCAGCAGACTGCCGGTAAGATAGGAGCCAAATCCCGGCCACGAGAAGACGGTTTCGATCAGTACCGCCCCTTCCAGCAGCGAGCCGTAGGCCAGCGCCACCACGGTCAACAGTTGCACCAGGATATTGCGGAACGCGTGATTCCAGATCACCTGACGCTCGGTTAGCCCTTTCACCCGCGCCGTGATAATGAACTCCTGGGACAGCTGCGCCAGCATAAAGCTGCGGGTCATGCGGCTGATATAGGCCAGGGAGTGAAAACCGAGCAGCGATGCCGGAAGTACCAGATGGTTAATCGCATTCCAGAAAACGGCGCTGTTTCCCGCCAGCAGCGCATCGACGGTCATCAGGCCGGTACGACGCGGCACTAAACCATCAAGCCCTAAATCCAGCCGCCCCGCGCCGCCCACCCAGCCGAGCCAGGCGTAGAACAGCAGCAGCCCCATCATCCCGACCCAGAAAATCGGCGTGGAATAACCGGCCAGACTGATAATTCGCACCACATAATCGGACACGCTGTTGCGACGCGCCGCTGCCAGCACGCCCAACGGGATACCGAGCCCGGCGCCAACGATGATCGCCATCGTTGCCAGCTCCAGCGTGGCCGGGAAGACGCGCAGAATATCGTCCGTCACCGGTTTACCGGTCAGCAGCGCATTGCCGAGATCGCCATGCAGCAGGTTGTTCAGGTAAATGCCGAACTGCGTCAGCAGTGATTTATCAAAGCCTAACTGGTGATATACCTGCTGATAGGTGCTGTGATCGGCATCCGGGCCGACAATCGCCAGCACCGGATCGACAGGCATCACGCGGCCAATGAAAAAAGTCAGCAGCAGCAGGCCAAACAGCGTCACCAGCACCTGAGTTAAACGCTTCGAAAAGCGTCGGGTGCGTGAGCCGGGAGAGAGGATCGCCACGCTCATTTATCACCTCCGGTTTTGTAGACTTCGCGCAGGAAGGTGGTGGCGGACGGGTGCGACTGGAAGTTTTTCACTTCATTACGCACCACCACCGAATCGACCATTTGCGACAGCGGGACCATCGCCGGGATCAGCTCGTCATAACGCACCTGGACTTGCTGGTAGTCGGCGATCTGTTTTTGCGGATCGCGCTCCAGCAGCGCTTTGTCGATCATCTCGTTCAGCGGTTTGTCGTAGAAACTGGTGCGCCAGCCCTGGAAGTTGGTCAGCCGCGCCTCGTCGCTGTTGTCGGGGTTATAGACCAGCGCACGCAGGCTGGAGTGCGGGTGTGGTTCAACCCCACTGCCACCGCGACCGACTAACATGTCAAATTTACGCTCGCGCATCGCGCCATAAATCTGGTTGCCAGTGCCGGTAATGATTTTGGCGTTGATACCCGCCTGCATCAGCGTCGACTGGACCGCAATGGCGATATTCAGGAACGGCTGATCCGCCAGCACCCGCAGCGTGGTGTTGAAACCTTCCGGATAGCCCGCTTCCGCCAGCAGCTTTTTGGCGCGCGGAATATCCAGTGTGTAGCCCGGATCCGGCAGCGTGGAGGGCATTCCGGCTTTGATTGGGCGCTGATGCAGTACGCCGTAGCCCGGCATCAGCGCTTTATTGATGCCCTGATAATCAATCAGATAGCGCACCGCTTCCCGCACTTTAGGGTTCGCAAAGTGGCTCTCTTTCATGCTCATTGCCACGTAGTAAACCGTGCCTTTTTGCACGGCTTCGACCGTGAGCTGCGGGTCTTTACGCAGGGCGTTGATGTCGGAGACCGCCATATTGTTGGCGATATCCAGATCGCCTTTTTCAATCATCAGGCGCAGAGTTTGCGACTCCTGAAAATGGCGCAATACGATGCGATTCATTTTCGGCTCTTCGCGCCAGTAGTGCGGATTGCGCTGCATGCGCAGCACATCTTTCGCCTGCCAGGTTTCGAGCATAAACGGCCCTGAACCGGCTTCATTCGTCGTCAGCCAGCGGTTGCCCCAGTCGTTATTCACCTCGTGGCTCTGCACCGTTTTACTGTCGAGTACCCCCAGGTTGCCCAGCGCGCCGAGCGAGTAGATCACCAGCTGCGGGTCATTGGCTTTTGGCAGGACAATCTGCACGGTGTAGTCATCCGGCGCGACGATCTGCTTATCAATATTCTTTTTACTGAAACCATAGGATTTCCACACCGACGCCTGGGCCAGATTCAGGTGGAGTAAGCGGCGCATCGACCACACCACATCCTGCGCGGTGAGCGGATTACCGGAGTGGAATTTCACGTCATCACGCAGATGGAAGGTCAGGGTTTTGCCATCCGGCGCAATATCCCAGGATTTTGCCAGCGCGGGTCTGACGTTGGTGAGCTCATTGGGATCGAGTTCAACCAGCGAATCATAGAGATTCACCACAATGCCCACCACTTCGTTGCCGGTCATCGCTGCCGGATCGAGCGTGAGCAGGTTGTTCATATTCATACCGATGATGAGCTGGTCGGGCGGCGTTTTCGCATACGCCGCACCGCTCCCCATCATCAGCGAGAGCGCGAGTAACCCCGCCCTCGTGAGGGAGTTTTTCTTCATCTGTGTATACCGTTGTAGGGTAAGGTATTTATCCCCGTCCTGTTTCAGGCTGCCGGTGCGTTAGCAGTCTGCAACCCGAAATCGTCAGGGACTTTTCTCATCAGTCGTGGCTGACGGTATTATTGTCGATATACGCAAAATTGATGTCTTCACCCAGCCCCGGGCGGTCCGGAAGAGTGACGATGCCGTTTTCATCCATCGGGTCGATCAGGCTGTGGAGATAGGCCGCGGGTTCGTCGTAATCCAGGAACGGGTGCAGCAGGCCGCGTTCATACCAGCGACAGTTTTTAATCGCTCCGATCACTGCCAGGCTTGCCGCGCCGTTGCCGTGAACCTCGCAATCCATGCCAAACGACTCTGCCAGATTTGCCACTTTCAGCGTCGGGGAGATCCCGCCAACACCGTTTGCCCCGGCACGTAAAATGTCACAGGCGCCCGCTTTTACCCAGTCTGCGCGGCTGTGGTGCTTCCCGCCCAGGCTTTCCGGGCCAATAATCGGGATCGACAGGTTTTCGGCAAGCCAGGCGTAAGAGGACATACTTTCCTCTTCCATCGGCTCTTCAAACCACGCGAAGTTGAGTTTTTCCAGCTCTTTACCGATGTACAGCGCTTCGGTGCGGCTGTACCAGTGATAGCCGTCAATCATCAGATCGATATCCGGGCCGACCGCTTCACGCACGGCGGCGCAGGCTTTGACGTCCATTTTAGGGTTTGGCGCGAAGGAAACGGGCGGCATCCAGGTGTGCAGCTTGATCGCTTTGTAGCCGCGGGCCACCAGTTTTTCAGCAAAGCTTGCGTACTCGTCCGGCGTGGAGAGGCCACCGGGCAGATCGTCACCGCACATGGTGCTGCCGTAGGCCGGCACTTTATCGCGGAAGCCGCCAAGCAGTTTCCAGACCGGCATATTCAGTTTGCGGCCAATCAGATCCCATAGCGCCTGCTCGACGAAACCGAGCGCGCGCTCGGTGAGCTGGTGTGCGCTCCCGCGCTGCCAGTGCGCCAGTTCCTGCCAGATTTTCTCGCGGTTAAACGCGTCCTGGCCGACCAGCACTTTACGAAAGAAGGTATTCACCACAAAGGGGCGCACCACTTCCGGCGGCGCAAATGAGTACCCTTTGGTGCCATCGTCTGCAGTAATGGTCAGCATCGCCATTTTAGCCAGGCTTTCTGGCCCTGGATGCGAATGCCCGGCGCTGTCGGAGACCCGGCGCGTTGGGTACTGGAAGACGGTGACGTTTACAGATTCAATTTTCATTATCAGTCCTTAAAACAACGTAGGTTCAGAGCGACTTCGTAATTTGAAAAGCTGTTCCGAAAGTAACTTTAAGCGCAAAATTCGTCCGCTGCCTTAGACAAATTCCGCTAAGCATCGACCATTTATTGTGCATATGCACGGGAGGGAGTGATACTTTTCACAAAAGACAGGGGAAGTGTGAAGTCGATCGGGAGAGAGGTTTGAATGAAATGAAAAAGGGTTTCGGTTTTTACGTTTACTGCGGTCTGATCCCCTCACCCCGGCCCTCTCCCCAAAGGGGCGAGGGAGAAAAGGCTGCACCGAATAGTCCCCTCTCCCCTTTGGGGAGAGGGTTAGGGTGAGGGGTAAGAGTGAAGAGTGAAGGCCCGCGCCAAACTACGCGATAGTGACCTTCTTATCCAGATACACATCCTGTACCGCGTTGATCAGCTTCACACCGTCGGACATCGTTTTTTTAAACGCTTTGCGACCCAGGATCAGCCCCATCCCGCCGGCGCGTTTATTGATAACCGCCGTGCGTACCGCGTCGGTCAGATCCGTTTCGCCCCCTGCTGCACCGCCGGAGTTAATCAGCCCCGCGCGACCCATGTAGCAGTTGGCGAGCTGGTAACGCACCAGATCGATCGGATTGTCACTGGTCAGCTTGCTGTACACGCGGTCATCGGTGTAACCAAAGTTCACCGCTTTGTAACCGCCGTTATTTTCGGCCATTTTCTGCTTCACGATATCTGCGCCAATGGTGGCCGCCAGATGGTTTGCCTGGCCGGTGAGGTCGGCTGAGACATGGTAATCAACGCCATCTTTCTTGAACGCATTGTTGCGCAGATAGGCCCACAGCACGGTGACCATCCCCAGTTCGTGGGCGCGCTCGAAGGCGGCAGAGATCTCTTCGATTTGACGGCGAGACTGTTCGGAACCGAAATAAATCGTCGCTCCCACCGCCACAGCCCCCATGTTGAACGCCTGCTCTACGCTGGCGTACAGCGTCTGGTCATATTCGGTCGGGTAGCTTAGCGTCTCGTTATGGTTCAGTTTGACGAGGAAAGGAATGCGGTGGGCGTAGCGGCGAGAGACGGATGCTAACACGCCGTAGGTGGAGGCCACGCAGTTGCAGCCCGCCTCAATAGCCAGCTCCACGATATTTTTCGGATCGAAATACAGCGGGTTGGCGGCAAACGATGCCCCGGAGGAGTGCTCAACGCCCTGATCGACTGGCAGAATGGAGAGATAACCCGTTCCGGCTAAACGCCCGGTGTTATAAAGCGTCTGCATGTTCCGCAGTACCGCTGGCGGACGGTTGTTATCTATCATGACCCGATCAACGTAGTCGTGACCTGGCAGGTAAAGTTGCTCGGCTGGAATGGTCATACAACGATGCTGTAACAGGCTGTCGGCATCTTTGCCAAGCAATTGCGCAATATCAGTCATAGCTATGCTCCCGTAAGTTCCGACGTCATGTCGGTACGTGATATCCATACCCACATTTTTGTGAGCAGACAAAGCCTGGACCCTGGTTAGCCTAATTTCCAGCTTTAGCTGGTTTTTTCAGCACAATCTGCTGGCTCGTTTCCTGTACATCAACATCGTTACACCGTTCAAACTGTCGCCCCTAACGGGTAACGGGATGGCCTGCCTGAGGCGCATAATTTATGCAACCGCAGTGGAGACTCCTGGCGTCGCGTTCCGTTCGTTCAGTTGACCCATTCCCGCTATGTGATTGTTCCTTCTCCATTTTATTGAGCGAAAACGCTTATCCCCGTCGACGCCTTTTACGCGTTACCACCACGCATGAAAATGGTGAACCGGGCCAATACCGTGGCCGACCTCCAGCGTGTCGGCTTTGGCAAGCGCACAGGAGAGCCAAGCTTTGGCCTCCTGCACCGTATCGTCCCAGTGTTGATGACGTGGACGCAGCGCGGCCAGCGCTGCCGATAACGTGCAGCCCGTCCCGTGCGTGTTTTTGGTGACAATACGTGCCGCCGTGAAGCGCTTAGCACCATCACGGGTAAAGAGCCAGTCCGGACTTTCTGTGTCATCAAGATGCCCCCCTTTCATCAGCACCGCCTCGCAGCCCAGCGCTAATAATGCATTGCCTTGCTCTTTCATCTCGCGTTCGTTGCGTGCATGCGGTGCGCCGAGCAGCGCAGCGGCCTCTGGCAGATTCGGCGTAATGAGCGCCACCTGCGGCAACAACTTTTTGCGCAGCGTTTCAACGGCGGATGGCGAAAGAAGCGGATCGCCACTTTTCGCCAGCATTACCGTATCGAGCACCACGTTCCGCACCTGATAACGCTCCAGCCGTTCCGCGACCGCTTCAACAATGTCCGTTTCGGCCAGCATGCCGATTTTGGTGGTATCAATGCGCACGTCGCTAAATACTGAGTCGAGCTGGGCTGCCACAAAATCGGGTTCAATCCGGTACACCGACTGCACCCCGCGAGTATTTTGCGCCACCAGGGCGGTAATGACCGAGCAACCATAGGCCCCCAGAGCAGAGAACGTTTTAAGATCGGCCTGAATTCCCGCACCGCCGCTCGGATCGGTGCCCGCAATCGTTAAGGCGTTAATCCGTTTCATGCATGGCTCTCCAGGTTCCACAACGCGTCGATAAATGCACAAGCAAAGCTGCCCGGCCCGGAACGTTGACTAGCCGCACGCGTGCCTGCCCGCTTCATCCATCCGCAGGCAGCCGCCACGTTATCCAGTCTGTCACCCGGCAGCGAACAGCTTGCCGCTACCACCGCCGACAGCGCGCATCCGGTGCCGACCACTCGGGTCATCAGAGGATCCCCTCCGCTGACCGTTTTCGTTCGCTGCCCGTCCGTGACGTAATCTACTTCTCCGGTGACGGCAACAATGGCATTCGTCTGGCGAGCCAGCGCCTGTGCGGCAGGCAGTGCAATGGCGGCGGCATCGGTAGTATCGACGCCACGCCCGCCGGCGCTCATCCCTGCAAGGGCAAGGATTTCCGAGGCATTACCGCGGATCGCCGCGGGTTTCAGGCTTAGCACTTGCTGACAAAAACGGGTCCGAAATGCCAGCGCACCGACGGCCACGGGATCGAGCGTCCACGGCTTGCCTGCGGCAACCGCACTTTCGATGGCCCGACGCATCGCCTGCGAGCGAGGCGAAGTGAGCGTGCCAACGTTGATTAACAGGGCATCGGCGATGGCGGCAAATTGCTCTGCTTCTTCGGCTTCGACGATCATTGCCGGAGAAGCACCCAGCGCCAGCAAAACGTTAGCCGTAAAGGTTTGCACCACATCGTTAGTCATGCAGTGTGTCAAAGGTGATCGCGCGCGGAAGTGGTGTAAGACGTGTAAATCGAGCAGGTCAGGCTGCATGGTTTCGCTCCTGCCTTGCGTGAAGAAGCGATAACCGTGAAAGGCATCTGACTTCCCTACGCTGGCATTATCCAGATCAGGTGGTACGGGTATTTCTCAGCCTTCACAAAGAAGGGCACCCCGAGTCATGTAGATTGAATCTCTATACTTTTTGCCAGCTTAGGGGAAGTGGCTTGCTTGCGCAAGCCCGCCTTCCGGTTATCGCTTCTTCACGTCCTGGCAGCAGCAAAAGGGTATCACAGCACTTATCATCCCGTATCACACTCTAAAACCGTCCGGTTTATCCTTGTCGTGAGCAGTGATTTAGTGATTTAGCTGTCGTGGTTTGCTTCCCCTACTTTTTAATCACAGAATAAAAACACCTATACCGATAAATTAAGAGCATCGATAGAGCGAAAAACTCCCTAAACCACAATTGACCATATAAAGAACGGCGCCAACATAAACCTTTAACATTATGAGGGATTCACATGCACGATTTCAGATTAATCATGATATGGGATGCTGCAAGAGAACTTAGCCCCCAAGATTTCCAATACATACTAAGGCCAGAGGTAGCATTCGAAAGAGCAAGGGTTTACTACGATCTTGATTCTGACAACTACTCTCACTTTAGCCTTCAACAAATGCCAAAGAGGAAAAGCGGTTTTATCAATTCCTTTTCAGCTAAGTATGACCGTAAGAGTAATGGCATGTATGATGGTGCTTATGATCATACACAACATAATGTAGATACTGGTTGGTTTATTGGAATAGATGAATCCGAGCAATGGGATTATTTTAAGCATCCATTCTATTTTGATGAGAAAGGTGAACTTGTCTACGATTGCTTTATGGATCACTGGCATTCATGGTTTGAAATGGAAGTTAGAGATGCTTACCGAAAATGCTTAGATAGCCATCAGGGAAGACAACCAGCACCTACACAGAAGTTTCACCCATCAGATGCACTGTAAGTACCCCACATAATCGTGCCATTCATATTTAGAGGTCATCCGGCATTGACCCTACCCCAAAATCCTGCTCCATTCAGAAACAGAACTCCGGCATGAAATACACTCCCCTGAACGGAGGTGGTGTCGATGAAAAAAACACGATTCGCCGAAGACACAGATTCTCTTTACCCTCAAACAGGCTGAGCTGGGTAGGTGTCCTTGCCGGATGTTTGCCGCAAGCTGGATAACTCCGATGCCACCTTTTACACCTGGCGCAAGAAATACGGTGGAAATACTCCCTGTGAACTCAAACATATGTGGCAACGGGAAGAGGGAAATCTGCGGCTGAAGAAACTGGTTGCCGATGACAGCGCACTGCGCCTGCGTATCTGTGAGATCACCGAAACGCAAATTCACTACAGATATCGCCGGGTACACGTGATGCTCCGGCGTGAGGGTTGGCGAGACGATCACAAACGAATCTACAGCCTCTACGGTGAGCAAGGGCTGTCGCTACGCTTCAAACGACCACGCCGCAATAAATCTGCCCAGCAATATCCAAACCACGTCTGGGGCATGGATTTTATTTCTGATGCGTTGTTTGACAGGCGACGACTCCGCCTGTGGACGGTTATCGACCTTTACACCCGAGAATGTCTGGGAATCTGCGTTCGACAGAAGTGGCTGGGATACTGGACAGTATAGCGCTCGGGCGTCCTTTACCACAGTTGCTGATAACCGATAATGGTTCTGAATTTGCATGAAAAATGCTGGACAAGTGGGTGTATGAAAGAGGAATAAGGATCGACTTCTCATGCCCGGGACATCGACGGACAACGCTACAGTCGAGTCCTTCAACGGCAGGTGCGGCAGGAATGCCTGAACGAGAACGGGTTCATGTCTCTGGAGGATGCACGGTTCAAAATCAAGGCGCGCATACACTATAACCAGAGTCGTCCCCATTTTGCACTGGGCTGGATGCCCCCCGCGAATTTGCCGAAAATCTTCCGGTTGCCAGAATATGCAGCCAGAATGAAGCCGGTTATTCCTGATTATGGCTGGATCACATACGGGGAGCGAATCACTGGCATTGTGATTAATCCAGCAACCAGAATTTACTATTTTTCTTACTCACCAAAAATAGCTGTTATAAAAATAACCACCGAGAATATATGTATACATTTAATGTCATTGAATTCTCATAAATTAAGACTTAAACGAATGCAGGAATTTTATACCCAAATAGACATCAGCAAAACAAACTGCATAAAATCAATAATATAAAAATTATTAATGTTGACTTTTGCTACAGTTATAAAATGTATTTCATATGATCCAAATCAAAGATCCTTCGCGACCGTTGGGCGATAGTTCAGCCACAAAATGCTATCGCAGTTAAAGAAACAGTTTAGGATTTATCTGTTATTTTTACAGAGAATAGTTTCCTGCGAAATAGTAAAATAACAATAATTAATTTTATTTAGTCCTCCATTACATACCGATACCCTGTTAATCTGATAAATGACTCATGCTAAAAATTATCATCCTGTCTGCTACGCTTTATATTGCATTAATGCTTACTGGCTTTTGGGTCGGTACGATGTATCGCGATTTTTTCCCGCAACAGTCGGTAAACTGTCACAACGGATAACGATAAGCGTTTGAAATATAGATTTTTTTATTGTTTTTTCTGATGGAAGTAGAGGTTTTAATGAAGAAGTTAATGTTAGTAGCGATTGCGGTCTCGGTTCTTTCTGCCTGTTCTTCTCCTGCTGAGCGTATGGCGCAGTGTGAAGCACAAGGTGTCAGTAAAGATACGTGCTATATGGCCGAACAAAACCGTTCTACGGCGATGAATGCTGTAGCGGAGAAACAAGCGTTAGAAAATGCTGCGAACGCCGTCCAGCATGGGCAGAGTGCAAAAGTACTGGATCCTCTGCGTGAAGCCTCATTTACCGCGAATGGGATTAAAGCCACGGTCAGTAACGGTTTCTTCAGCGCGACAGTCAATGGAAAGAAAGCCACTGTAAAGCGCTTTAATGCTAACGCGTATGAGATCACTGGCGCGGGTTACATTCTGTCAGTCACGCTCGATGAGAACGGCATTACAGATGCTTCATGGAACAAAACCCATGGAAGAGATCATGGATTACTGCAGGTAATTCAGAAGTAATGTTAAGGCGGCTAAAACGCCGCCTTTAACTGTCTGCTGATGAGAGGGTTTTCATCCACAGAAGGCCTGCATTAACTTCAACAAAAACAAACTGTTATACCCATCTTATTTTATCATCCGTTTTGTAACAAAACAGTAAACAAATTAACCATTGAGCCACGCGCCAAAAGGCTCTATATTGGCCGCGTTTTTTACACACCCCACCCTTTATTAACTATTTATTCAATCGAGGCGCATAAGACAGCCCCGGTTGTAGGAGTGATATGATGACGGATAAAGTCCGTATTGACACCGCAGATGCCCGCAAAAGCAACGAAACCTATCTGGCCCGTCAGGCCGAGTTTGAATCGAACGTCAGGAGTTATCCTCGCAAGCTGCCTTTAGCTATCACTAAAGCAGACGGCGTATGGATTACCGATGCAGATAATAAAGAATACCTCGACTGTCTTGCAGGCGCCGGCACCCTCGCGCTTGGACACAATCATCCTGATGTGCTGAAAAGCATCCAAAATGTCATTACCAGCGGCTTGCCGTTACATACACTGGATCTGACCACGCCGTTGAAAGACGAGTTTTCAGAATACCTTCTCTCCCAGTTACCGGGTCAGGGCAAAGAGTATTGCCTGCAGTTTACTGGACCATCCGGTGCAGATGCTGTTGAAGCTGCACTGAAGCTGGCTAAAAAAGTCACTGGCCGCAGCAGCATTATTAGCTTCTCTGGTGGCTATCACGGTATGACGCACGGCGCGCTCTCCGTGACAGGTAACCTGTCACCGAAAGAAGCCGTTGATAACATGATGCCAGAAGTGCAGTTCATGCCGTATCCACATCAGTACCGCTGCCCGCTGGGCATTGGTGGTGATGCAGGCGTGAAGGCTCTGACCTACTACTTTGACAATCTGATTAACGATGTCGAAAGCGGCGTACGTAAACCGGCCGCGGTGATTCTCGAAGCCGTTCAGGGTGAAGGCGGTGTCAACCCGGCTCCGGCTGAGTGGCTGCAGCGCATTCGCAAGGTGACTCAGGAACACGGCATTTTGCTGATTCTTGACGAAGTGCAGGCAGGTTTTGCCCGCACCGGTAAGTTCTTCGCCTTTGAACATGCGGGTATTGAGCCAGACATTATCGTCATGTCCAAAGCCGTCGGTGGCGGTCTGCCGCTGGCTGTGCTCGGTATCAAAAAGCAGTTCGACGCCTGGGCGCCAGGTCATCACACCGGGACTTTCCGTGGCAACCAGCTCGCTATGGCGACCGGCCTGACCACGCTGAAGATTCTCAAAGATCAGAATATTGCCGACAAAGTTGCCGCGCAGGGCGAATGGCTGAAAGGTCAGCTGGCTGAACTGCAGAAGCGTTATCCGGTGATTGGCCATGTTCGTGGCCTGGGCCTGATGATCGGTATTGAGATCGTGAAACCACACGAAGCCGCCGACCACATGGGTTGTTTCCCGGGTGATGGCGATCTGTCAGCACTGATTCAGAAAAAATGCTTCGAAGCGGGGCTGATTCTGGAGCGCGGCGGTCGCAATGGCGTGGTTCTGCGTCTGCTGCCTTCTCTGCTGATCAGCAATCAGGAGCTGAAAGTCTTCCTGGATAAATTTGAGCAGGCGCTGCTCGCCGCGGGCGTTCGCCCGGTATAACCGGAGTTATTGATCACGATGTCTGATTCAAACCCTATTCTGTCGTCCTCGGCGCAAAGCATCGAGGCCTATCAGCAGGCCATTGAGCAGAGCTCTCAGGCGGTTATGCAGTGGCTGCAGCAGTCTGAGATGTACCAGGGAAAAAGCGTTGCCGAACTGCGCGACAATATCTCCCTGAATTTTGGACAGAAAGGTATTGGCAATGAAGCCGCAATTGCCCGTGCCGTTGAGTATTTCCTTAAAGACAGTTTATCTGTCCACCATCCGCAGTGCGTGGCGCATCTGCACTGCCCAAGTCTGGTGGTTAGCCAGGCAGCGGAAGTGCTGATCAACGCAACAAACCAGAGTATGGACTCCTGGGATCAGAGCCCGTCAGCCACCATTATTGAAATGAAGCTGATTGAATGGCTGCGTACCCGCGTTGGCTATCAGGCCGGGGATGCGGGCGTGTTCACCAGCGGCGGCACTCAGAGCAATCTGATGGGGCTGATGCTGGCGCGCGATGCGTTCTTCGCACGTCAGGGGCACTCCATCCAGCAGGATGGTCTGGTGGGCGATCTGCGTAAGATTCGCGTACTGTGCTCTGAAAACGCGCACTTCTCTGTTCAGAAGAACATGGCGCTGCTCGGTCTGGGCTATCAGTCGGTTATTCAGGTAAAAACCGATGAATGTTCACGTATGGACCTGACCGATCTGGCCGCGAAAATTGCGCAGTGTGACGCGAATGGCGAACAGATCCTGGCGATCGTCGCGACGGCGGGGACCACTGATGCGGGTGCTATCGATCCGCTGCGCGCTATCGCAGAGATGGCCGCAGAGAAGCAGATTTGGGTACACGTCGATGCAGCCTGGGGCGGTGCGCTGCTGATGTCCGATAAGTATCGTGATTATCTGGACGGCATCGAACAGGTAGACTCCATCACGCTGGACTTCCATAAGCAGTTCTTCCAGACCATCAGCTGCGGTGCATTCCTGCTGAAAGAAGCCCGCCACTACGAGCTGATGCGTTACCAGGCGGCATACCTCAACTCTGAGTTTGACGAAGAGCAAGGTGTTCCGAATCTGGTATCCAAATCACTGCAGACGACGCGCCGTTTCGACGCCCTCAAGCTGTGGATGAGCCTGGAAGCGCTGGGGCAGGAACAGTATGCGGCCATTATCGACCACGGCGTCACACTGGCGCAACACGTTGCCGGGTGGGTCAAGGACCAGGATACGCTGGAGCTGGTGATGCCACCGCAGCTCGCAAGCGTGCTGTTCCGCTTCCGCCCGCAGCATGAAATCAACGATGCTGCTGTCGCGCTGCTGAACCAAAAAATTGGCGATGCGCTGCTCGATTCTGGTCGCGCTAACGTCGGCGTGACTGAGCACAACGGGGTGACCTGCCTGAAGCTGACGTTGCTGAATCCGACGGTAACGCTGGATGATGTGAAGACCTTGTTGTCGCTGGTTGAACGCACGGCGCACGAGATCCTCGCGAAGTAATTCGGTTTCCCCCTCTTATCGAAGAGAGGGGGAAATCTTAGCGAGACGGTGTGACTTAAGTCAGGAGCGGGAACGCTCTTTGGCTTTATGTTGATCGGTTGTATAGCTGTAATCGTAGGCGTTATAACCATTCTGGTAGTACAGCGCGGCAGATTTAACCACATCATTCAGAATTGCACCTTTCACAGACACACCAGCCTGCAACAGACGCTTCACACAAGCCTGCATCTCTTTCGCGCTGTTCATTCTAAATCGCGCCACCAATAAGGTTGTTCCAACCCGTCGACCCACTAACGCAGCATCGGTTACGGCGAGTATCGGCGGGGTATCGACGATAACCATCTCATAATGGTCATTTGCCCATTTAAGCAATTGCTGGAATCGCTCCCCGATTAGCAGCTCAGACGGATTCCCGGGATTCAGACCACAGGTGATCACATCAATGCCTCCGGGTGCATAATGCTGTATGGCATCCGGGTGTGCGACTTTGCCCGTCAAAATATCGGCTAAACCGATATGGTTGTTAAGCGCCAGAATCTGGTGTACATAGCCTTTGCGCATATCTGCATCAATAAATAACACCTTCTGCCCACTCTGAGCGACAATGGCAGCCAGTGACGTACTAATAAGCGTCTTACCGCAGTTCTGCGTTGGTCCCGTTAACAGAACGATGCGGTTATCTGCTTCCATCATAGTGAAGTGAAGACTGGTACGCAGGCCCCTGATGGCCTCAATAAAGAGATCGAGTGGCCGGTCAACGGGCAGGAAGGGCACATCACTGACCTTATGGCTCCAGCGTTCGCCAATAAAACGCTTGCTGCGCAGGCGGGTTTTCTTCCATAGCCAGGTTGAACGTGGCAAGGTTGCCAGCACGGTGATCCCTTGCATTTCAAGCTGCTCGGGAGTGGTAATACCGTGGTTAAACGCTTTTCGCACCAGTACGATACCGATGGAAAGAAACATTCCCAGCAAAAAGCCCATGATAATAATTAACGCTTTTGCAGGTTTAATCGCCTCAGGCTGCGTAACCGCAGAGTCAATGATGCGCACGTTACCAATTGCACTGGACCGCGAGATACTCAGCTCTTGCTGACGTGTCAGCAACTGCAAGTAGATCGCCCGCCCGGAATCCACATCCCGGCTCAAACGCAGGATCTCCTGCTGCGTTGCAGGCATGGTCGTGACGCGTTTATTTAGGCGCACTTTCTCACTTTCAAGCGTTTGCTGTTTCTCCTTCAACGCCCGATAGGTAGGGTGATCCTTTTTAAAGAGCTGAGAAATCTCCGCTTCACGGAACGTTAGCTCATTAAGCTGGTTGTCCACATTGACGATTTGCTCCAGTACCGATTTCGCTTCCAGCGTAAGATCAACTGAATCCCGCTGCTTGCGGTAAGTGTTGAGTCGCTCTTCAGCCTGATCCAGATCGCTGCGAATTTGCGGTAATTTAGTCTGTAAAAACGCCAGACTTTTCGCATCCTGCGCCGCCTGACGGTCGATATTCTGCTTTAGATAGTTATCTGCGATACTGTTTAGCGTAGCCGCAATCAAATCAGGATCTGCACCCGTCAATGACAGATTAAGCACCCCACTCTGCTTGGTTGTTTCAACCACCGTGAATTGTTTATTCAGTGCGTTAATGGTCTGTAGCGGCAATTCTTCAGACAGCGAAAATTTCGTGCCCGGCGTTGCGTTCATTTCCATTACCCAAATGAAAACCCCCGACTTTTCAAACGGTTTTCCGACACGCCCTTCGCCCTGAAAACCTTCGCCCTCAATACGATAGCGATCTTTATCCAGAACGGTCAGCGCCAGAGAGGGTGTTTTGCCCTTCGTCGTCGGGATACGCAGACTGATGATATTGAGTTTGCCCGGCTCATTGCCAGTCAGTCGCGCCCAGGAGCGACCAATCAGCGGGAAATAGCGCTCTTTGATATTATAATTAAGATGCAGATCTTCTACCGTTTTGCCGAGAATCATGCGTGATTTAAGCAGCTGGATTTCCGGCAGTGCATCCGGTGACAGCTCCGGGCTCAGCTCGCCAAGCGTCTTAAGGAGACTGTTATCCTGTTTACCTTCTATCTGTATCATCGCATCCGCCCGGAAAATCGGGGTCGCGATAAAGGTGTACAGCCCTGCACAGGCCGTAAAAAACAGCGTAATACAGAGAATGAGTTTGCGATGGTCGATCAACTCGCCAAGCAGGTAAGCAAGATCCAGCTCTTGATTGCCATTCGCGGCAGAATAGCTGTCTGTATTATTTGAAGACATTGAAACTCAGTTCCTCTGGTGGCTCAGTCGTTGAGCCCATTCCTGACTTGCTCTGCCGAGCAGCTCAAACACATATTCGTACGCATCGTGGCTCTTACAATATGGATCGGGTATTTCCCGCTTTTGGAGCCATTGCCCAAACAATAACGATTTTCCTCTGACCTCAGGCGCAATAGCCGAAATATGGTTCAGGTGATCCGGCTCCATCGCCAGGATAAGATCATATTCGCGCATCAGTTGCGGGGTGAGTTTGCGCGCCACATGTCCATCCAGTGAGATACCATGCGACGCCGCGACCTCTTGTGCCCGCGCGTCTGCCGGATGGCCGACCAGACCACTCACGCCTGCAGAAGCCACCGTAAATCCAGGCATTTGCTGGCGTAACAGCCGCTCACCGATTGGCGAGCGACAGATATTCCCGGTGCATACCACTAAAATTGAATGAACCATCACTGCGGCCACGATCTGATATAGCGAACGGTTTCTGTCAGGTCATGCACGCCGCTGATGGTCGGAACCAACTGCGAAATCACTCGATTCCAGCGCGAGACTGGCGCAGTTGTGACATAGACGATGTCATAGGGCTGCAGCTGGAATTCGGTTCCCAGCACCAAAGCTGAAGCATCTTTCGCGTCAAGTTGATATACGCTGGCGATTTTCCCGTCCGGGTTAGCTTTAGCAGCCGAGCGAATAACAAAAATCCCGGTGGCGTCCGCCATATCCTGGTTAAGCCCACCGACATTTCCCAACGCTTCGGCGAGAGTCATTCCACTGCGATCCATCTTCAGTGTGCTTTGTTTCGCCACCTCCCCCATCACAAACACTTTCAGGGCATCGTTACGCGGGACAAAAAGAATATCTCCCGGATAAAGCAAGTGGTTTTGCGTCAGATCGCCATGTTGCATCAGCGCATAGAGAGAAATGTGTGTGTCCTGCCCATCATGAGTCAGCACCACATCCCGCCAGTCAGCGTCGGCCGACAATCCACCTGCCGTATTGATAGCATCCATGACGGTTAAAGGAATATTGGTAATCGCCTGCTGTCCCGATTTGACCACTTCTCCCGTGACATACGCTTTTTGCGACCGAAAAGCGGCAACGCTGACGTCGACCTGCGGGCTTTCGATCACCTTATCCAGCCGGGTTGAGATCTCTTCCCGCACTTCTGACGCTGTTTTCCCGGCCACCAAAAGTTTGCCAATGTAGGGGTAAAAAATTGTGCCATCCGCAGCGACCCAGTTACCGGTATCGCTGGCGCTGCGATACTGACCTGCCGGGGTCGTCAGTTCAGGGTGATCCCAGACGGTGATAGTCAGGATATCCCCTACATCAATGTGGTATTCCCAGTGTTTCAACTGTTCATCGAGATTAGGATTTGACTGAGATTTCAGGGCTGTTGGCCGAAGAGACTCAATCAACGATGGCGTAACAGGATAGACATCCACTCTTTTATCAAGACTGTAATTAGCATCAGTTGCATCAATAATATTTTTATCCGACATGCTCAGACTCTGGCCTGGCATAAATGTACAGCCGGTCAAAGGGAGTATTATCAGAGCGACAAGAGGAAACGATATTTTAATTTTCATTGAAGTAGACGGGTCTTTATTTTGTCAAGAATTATTGCGATGCTTTTTAGATCAATTAGCAAAAATGAATTATAACCAAATGATTTAATTGAAATAAATTAAACAAAAAAACATCAATGCAAAACAATTGAGTAAATCAAAAAGGGTTTACTGCATAATCCTTTGTCAGACAATAAAAAATTATTCTCACTTTAATAACAAAAGATATTTTCAGCTAATCTCATATTAAAAGGTAATCGCGCAAAATGCATTCGATCCGGTGTCCAATTTTGCACCAATAATATTGTCCAACGTTTACTCTATTTATAATGTTAAGCCTCATATATTGAGGTAATCCATATTTATGGTGAATAATTGAGCACCAGACAAATCGGTTCATATTTGTTACATTATTTTTCTAACAAACGCGCCTGTGCTGCATAAAATAGGCTGCTTGCCGCGCTGTTACAAAATCGGCAAGCTGAAGGTTTCAGCAAACGGTTTAACTGGAGAAAAAATGGCTAAGAGTAAATTGCTGCTTCTCAGCGTATTGATGTCACTGGCGGGCACGGCATATTCAGCCCCGCAAACGGCTTCTGCGCCCACCGGCATCCAGGCCTATGAAGAACAAGAGTTCATCGCCGATTTCACAAAATTTAAAATTGGCGATACCGCCCCGTCTCTTTATCAAACGCCTGAATACACCATTAAGCAGTATCAGCTGCGCAACTTACCTGCGCCTGATGCAGGAACACACTGGACCTACATGGGTGAAAACTACGTCCTGATAGGCGATGCAGACGGTAAAATTCATAAAGCCTATAACGGAGATATCTTCTATCACCGCTGATCTCATCATCGTCAGACCCTGGCAGGAAAGCGATCGTCCTTTCCTGCGCACCCTCTTTCTCCATGCCCGTCGTGAGGCCTGGCCCTGGCTTGATGGCGCCGACTGGCAGTTAGAAGATTTCGATTCGGCAACGCTGAACGAGCAAATCTGGGTCGCCATCGGCGAAGGCCATCGTCTCGGATTCGCGTCCCTCTACACCCACGATAATTTTCTGCACCATCTGTTTGTCGATCCGCAGTACCAGGGTTTAGGCGTGGGGAGCGTACTGCTGGACTACGTTCATCAAACCTTTACCAGCACCGGGTCACTCAAATGTCTGGTCAAGAATGAACGTGCGGTAGCTTTTTATCAGCGACACGGCTGGCAGAAAGAAGGGACGGGGGATTCTCCGGAAGGAGAGTATTATCTGATGCATTACAGGCTGCCTTAAAAGACAGCCTGTAACGAAGGGATCACACCGCGCGGAAGGCGATTTCACCCGGTATTACTTCACCCTGCCAGTACAGCTGCGCGGCCACGCGGCCTGCAAGCTGACGGTACATCCCGGCAAATTCACTGTCAGGACGACTCACGACGGTCGGCTTACCGCTATCGAGATCTTCGCGCAGCGTGATATGCAGCGGCATCTGCCCCAGCAATTGCGTGTGATACTGGACTGCCAGTTTTTCGGCCCCACCGGTGCCAAAGATAGGCTCATGGTGTCCGCAGTTGCTGCAAATATGCATACTCATGTTCTCGACAATACCGAGGACAGGCACTTCAACTTTCTCGAACATCACGATGCCTTTTTTGGCGTCGATCAGCGCGATATCCTGCGGCGTGGTGACGACAACAGCCCCGGTCACAGGGATATTTTGCGCCAGCGTCAGCTGAATATCACCGGTTCCCGGCGGCATATCCAGTACCAGATAATCCAGATCCGGCCACATCGTCTCCTGCAGCATCTGCAACAGCGCTTTGCTGGCCATCGGACCACGCCAAACCATGGCGTTGTCGTCGGTCACCAGATAGCCGATAGAGTTCGTTGCCAGACCGTGCGCCACGATCGGCGCCATATGCGTGCCATCCGGCGAGGTTGGACGCTGATTTTCCGCACCGAGCATATTCGGAATCGACGGGCCGTAGATATCGGCATCCAGAATACCGACTTTGGCCCCTTCGGCGGCCAGCGCCAGCGCCAGGTTCACCGCGGTAGAAGACTTCCCGACCCCACCTTTGCCCGAACTGATGGCGATAATATTTTTAACGCCGTTCACACCCGCCTGATTCTTGACGCGTTTGAGCGTGGCGATCGTGTGGGTCAGCTTCCAGTCAATCGCCTTCGCGCCGGTGATGCGCAGCAGATCGGAACTGCACTGCTCTTTCAGCGTTTCGAATGCGCTGGCCCAGACAAACGGCATTTGCAGCTCAATGTGCAACGTCTCATCCAGCCACGCCACATGATGCAACGCCTTGAGCGTCGTCAGATTATGCTTCAGGGTTGGATGCTGAAAATTGGCCAGCGTCCCGGCAACCATTGCTCGTAAGGCTTCCGGTGATTTGGCCTGGGATTGAGAACTCATCCCGACTCCTTTGTTCTTGTGAATAAGACCTTAGTTGAACAAGTTTACCTGAAAGGCCGTGGTTTGTGCTTACTTAATAATGGCCCTTTTGTTACTATCAAAAACCCTTTTTACTGTTAAAGAAGTAATGCCCACTATGACTCAAGTCGCGAAAAAAATTCTGGTAACGTGCGCACTGCCGTACGCAAACGGCTCAATCCACCTCGGCCACATGCTGGAGCATATCCAGGCTGATGTCTGGGTCCGTTACCAGCGAATGCGCGGCCATCAGGTCAACTTCATCTGTGCGGACGATGCTCACGGCACGCCGATTATGCTGAAAGCGCAGCAACTGGGGATCTCTCCGGAGCAGATGATTGCCGAAATGAGTCAGGAGCATCAGACCGATTTTGCTGGCTTTGACATTAGCTATGACAACTACCACTCGACGCACAGCGACGAGAACCGCGAGCTGTCAGAGCTTATCTACTCGCGTCTGAAAGAGAACGGTTTTATCAAAAACCGCACCATCTCTCAGCTTTACGATCCGGAAAAAGGCATGTTCCTGCCGGACCGTTTTGTCAAAGGCACCTGCCCGAAATGTAAATCCCCGGATCAGTATGGCGATAACTGCGAAGTGTGTGGCGCAACCTATAGCCCAACCGAGCTTATCGAGCCGAAATCTGTGGTATCCGGCGCGACGCCAGTGATGCGCGATTCTGAACACTTCTTCTTTGACCTGCCTTCGTTTAGCGAAATGCTGCAGGCGTGGACCCGCAGTGGCGCGCTGCAGGAGCAAGTGGCGAACAAAATGCAGGAGTGGTTTGAATCCGGCCTGCAGCAGTGGGATATCTCCCGCGATGCGCCTTATTTCGGCTTTGAAATCCCGAATGCGCCAGGCAAATACTTCTACGTTTGGCTCGATGCGCCAATCGGCTACATGGGTTCTTTCAAGAACCTGTGCGACAAGCGCGGCGACACCACCAGCTTCGATGAATACTGGAAAAAAGACTCCGATGCCGAGTTGTATCACTTCATCGGTAAAGACATCGTCTATTTCCACAGCCTGTTCTGGCCGGCGATGCTGGAAGGCAGCAACTTCCGCAAGCCGACCAACCTGTTCGTCCACGGCTATGTAACGGTCAACGGCGCGAAGATGTCCAAGTCTCGCGGCACATTCATCAAAGCCAGCACCTGGCTGAATCACTTCGACGCCGACAGCCTGCGCTACTACTACACCGCCAAGCTCTCTTCCCGCATCGACGATATCGACCTGAATCTGGAAGATTTCGTACAGCGCGTGAACGCGGATATCGTCAACAAAGTGGTGAACCTCGCCTCCCGTAACGCAGGCTTTATCGCCAAGCGTTTCGACGGTGTGATGGCGGCAGAACTGGCCGATCCAGCGCTGTATCAGACCTTCATCGACGCAGCGACGACGATTGGCGATGCATGGGAAGCCCGCGAATTCGGTAAAGCGGTTCGTGAAATCATGGCGCTGGCCGATCTGGCAAACCGCTATGTCGACGAGCAGGCACCGTGGGTGGTGGCGAAGCAGGAAGGCCGCGATGCCGATCTGCAGGCCATCTGTTCCATGGGTATCAACCTGTTCCGCGTGCTGATGACTTACCTGAAGCCGGTTCTGCCGCAGCTGACGGAACGTGCCGAAGCTTTCCTGAACACCGAACTGACCTGGGATGCTATCCAGCAGCCGCTGCTCAGCCACAAAGTGAACACCTTTAAAGCGCTGTATAATCGCATTGAAATGAAACAGGTTGAAGCGCTGGTTGAAGCGTCGAAAGAAGAGGTGAAAGCCGCCGCTGCGCCAGTGACTGGCCCGCTGGTAGACGATCCGATTCAGGACACCATCACCTTTGATGATTTCGCCAAAGTCGATCTGCGCATCGCGCTGATTGAAAACGCGGAATTCGTTGAAGGCTCTGACAAGCTGCTGCGCCTGACGCTGGACCTCGGTGGCGAGAAGCGTAACGTCTTCTCCGGCATCCGTTCTGCCTATCCGGACCCGCAGGTGCTGATTGGCCGCCAGACGGTGATGGTCGCTAACCTTGCGCCGCGTAAAATGCGCTTCGGTATCTCGGAAGGGATGGTGATGGCCGCAGGCCCTGGCGGGAAGGACATCTTCCTGTTAAGCCCTGACGAAGGCGCGAAGCCTGGTCAGCAGGTGAAATAAACTAAAAAGCCGGAGATCATCTCCGGCTTTTTTATGCTTTGTCGCCCGGTGGCGCTAGATCATGGCTTTGCGGCATGCACACGCTGAGTCAGCCCGCGCAGGAAGTAGCGCATAAACTGGTCGCCACACTCGCGATAGTTTTTGTGATCCGGAGCGCGCATCATCGCCGTGATTTCCGGCATCGACACGCGAAATTTTTGCTTGGTCATGATAGCCATCACATCGTCAGATTTCAGTGAAAACGCGATGCGCAGTTTTTTCAGCACGATGTTGTTATTCACGCGACGCTCTGGCGACAGCACCGGAGCAGACTCATCTTTGCCGCGTTTATCGTAAATCAGGCCATTCAGGAACGATGACAGGATAATATCCGGGCAGCGAACAAACCCCTCTTCGTCTTCTTTGGTGATCCAACTGGCAATATTCGCCGGCGTCGTTTCGACCTCCGCCAGAGCGAGAATACGAACCAAATCGTTATTGTTAGATTTCAGGATGTAGCGCACGCTACGAAGAATATCGTTACTTAACATAAAGCCTTCAGCTGTCGGTGATGCGATGGGGCGCAGTGTACCAGTTTTACAACCCAATCGCCTCTTTCAGACTTTTGAGATAACGCCGACTCACCGGCACAGTCTGCCCCGCCCGCAGCACCAGCTCGGCCTGGCCATTCTCTTCCAGGCGAATTTCTTTCAGATGCGCCATGTTCACCAGATACTGCCGGTGACAGCGGACAAGCGGCGTGCGGCTTTCCAGCGTACGCAGCGTCAGCTCCGTGAATCCCTCTTTTCCCTCGGCGCTGGTCACAAACACCCCGCTCATGCGGCTGCTGACAAACGCCACGTCGTCCATTTGCAAAAGATAAATCCGGCTGTGACCGGTACAAGGGATAAACTTCAACGCCTGCTGATGTTCCGGCAGAAGCGAAACATCCTGAGCGGAACGCTCCTGACGCAGACGGTTTAGCGTTTTTTCCAGCCGCTTCTCTTCGATAGGTTTCAGCAAATAATCGAACGCATGTTCTTCAAAGGCTTTAACCGCATATTCATCAAACGCCGTCAGAAAGACGATGTACGGGCGATGCTCCGGATCCAGCATGCCGACCATCTCAAGGCCACTGATGCGCGGCATCTGGATATCAAGGAACAGCACATCCGGGCGCAGCTTGTGCACAGCGCCGATCGCTTCGATGGTGTTGGCGCATTCGCCCACCACCTCAATATCGCCCTGTTCCTGCAACAAAACCTGCAGGTTTTCCCGTGCTAACGGCTCATC
Source organism: Lelliottia sp. CFBP8978 (assembly GCF_034046055.2). Lineage (NCBI taxonomy): Bacteria > Pseudomonadati > Pseudomonadota > Gammaproteobacteria > Enterobacterales > Enterobacteriaceae > Lelliottia > Lelliottia sp. CFBP8978. Next base: position 2,843,138 of record NZ_CM188253.1, read on the forward strand.
GTCGACAATCAGCACTCTTAGCATGCGTTTTCCTCCAGCGGTAATCGTAAGGTAATTCGGGTAAAACTGTCTGGCTCACAGGCCACGGTGATCCCGCAACTGTCGCCAAAGTGCGCGCGCAGCCGTTTATCCACCAGGCTCATCCCCAGCCCACCGGCTTCGGCGCCGGGCTGATAAAGCCCTGCGTTATCTTCTATATCCAGCACCAGATGATGATTAAACTGGCTAACCTTAATGCTGATCTCCCCGATGCCCAGCAGCTGTGATGTTCCGTGCTTAATCGCGTTTTCCACTATCGGCTGTAAGGTAAAGGCCGGAAGACGCTGATAAGCAAGTGCTTCCGGCACAGACAGCGATACCTGCAGGCGCGTCTGGAAGCGGGCTTTTTCGATTTGCAGATAGGCATTCACATGCTCAATTTCATCCGCCAGGGTGACAATCTCCGAGGGTCGCTTCAGGTTTTTACGGAAGAACGTCGACAGGTATTGCACCAGCTGTGTCGCCTGTTCGCTATCGCGGCGGATCACCGCTTTCAACGTGTTGAGCGCATTAAACAGGAAATGCGGGTTCACCTGAGCGTGCAGCAGTTTGATCTCCGACTGGGTCAGCAGCGCCTTTTGACGCTCATATTGCCCGGCTAAAATCTGCGCAGAAAGCAGCTGCGCAATCCCCTCTCCCAGCGTGCGGTTGATGGAACTGAACAGCCGGTTTTTCGCTTCATAGAGTTTGATCGTGCCCATCACCTGCTGATTTTCGCCGCGTAATGGGATCACCAGCGTCGAACCCAGCTTGCACTGGGGATGCAGGGAACAGCGATACGGCACTTCATTGCCGTCGGCATACACCACTTCGCCGGTCTCAATGGCGCGCAAGGTATACGCCGACGATATCGGTTTACCGGGGAGATGGTGATCGTCGCCGGTGCCGGTAAACGCCAGCAGCCGCTCGCGATCGGTTATCGCCACCGCGCCAATGTCCAGCTCCTGATACAGCACCTGCGCCACCTTCATGCTGTTCTCTTCGTTAAAGCCCTGACGCAGAATACCTTCCGTCGACGCGGCAACCTTCAACGCCGTGGCAGAAAACGCCGAGGTGTATTTTTCAAACATGGCGCGCTTGTCCAGAAGAATGCGCATAAACAGCGCAGCGCCGACGGTGTTCGTCACCATCATCGGCGCAACAATACTGCTGACCAGGTGCAGAGCATCTTCAAACGGGCGCGCAATCAACAGGATAATCAGCATTTGCACCAGCTCCGCCACGCAGGTGACAGCGCCGGCAGTCAGTGGACTAAACACTTTATCCGGGCGGCCGCGTTTGACCATATAGCTGTGAACCAGGCCGCCCAGCAGACCTTCAACGATCGTTGAGATCATACAGCTCAGCGCCGTCATGCCACCCATGGAATAACGATGTAATCCGCCCGTTAACCCCACTAAACCGCCAACGACCGGGCCACCGAGCAGCCCGCCCATCACAGCACCGATAGCGCGGGTATTGGCGATAGAATCTTCGATGTGGAGACCAAACCAGGTCCCCATGATGCAGAAAATGGAAAAAACGACGTAGCAGAGGAATTTATGCGGCAGGCGAACGGTGACCTGCATCAGCGGAATGAACAGCCGCGTTTTGCTCATCAGCCACGCGATGACTAAAAACACGCACATCTGCTGTAGCAGCAGCAACACCAGATTAAATTCGTACATGACCGCAAACCGCACTTTCTAAAAACGCGTAACATACACTGATGCGCTTTAACTTTCTTTGAAGCATTCCAAAAAAGCTGCAATTCGTGTCGGCCATCACATCGTTTAGCTGAAGGTCATACATCCTTCGCATTATTTGTGCAAAAAACGGTCGGTTCTTCCTGGTTCGTAGATCAACGACTACAGTTATTCTGGGGTCGCGCAAGCCAGGGGGCTAAGATGGCGCTGTACACGATAGGTGAAGTGGCACTCCTTTGTGATATCAATCCTGTGACATTACGGGCATGGCAGCGCCGGTACGAACTGCTTAAACCGCAGCGGACCGACGGGGGACATCGTCTGTTCAACGATGCCGATATCGACCGCATTCGCGAAATCAAAAGCTGGATCGACAACGGTGTCCAGGTCAGTAAGGTCAAATCGCTGTTAACTGAACACGACCCCTGCCATCAGGGCGAATGGCGAGAACATCAGGAAACCTTGCTGCGCTTTTTGCAGGCCGGCAATCTGCAACGCCTGCGCGGCTGGATCAAAGAACAGGGTCGGGATTATCCCGCCCAGACGCTGATCACCGAACTTTTTATTCCCCTGCGCCGCCGCCTTCAGTCTCAACAGCCAACATTGCAGGCGTTGTTAAGCATGCTGGATGGCGTGCTGATCAACTACATTTCCGTTTGCCTCTCATCCGCACGCAAAAAGGCTGGCAGGGATGCGCTGGTGGTCGGGTGGAACGTTCATGACACGACGCGCCTGTGGCTCGAAGCCTGGATTGCCACTCAACAAGGCTGGCGGGTGGACGTGCTGGCCCATTCTTTAGCCCAACTTCGCCCTGAGCTGTTCGAGGGGCAAACCCTGCTGGTGTGGTGCGGAGATATTCCCTCCGCCGCCCAACAGCTGCTGCTGTCGGAATGGCGGGAGCATGGCTACCCCGTCATCATTCTCGGTCTCTAAATCGCTAAAACGGCATTTAATGATTCATTAACAGGCGTGCTTCACCGTATAATTGGGCGGTTAACAAAAGGAGCACATTATGAAGGCAACCAAAGTCGCCGTTATTACTCTCTTCGCCTTTATGGCCATCAGCGGCATCGGCGGCGTTATGCTGGCCGGCTACTCATTTATTGTCCGCGGCGGTGTCGGCTGAGATACTGCGCCAGCCGTTCAAAACCGCGATCAACCACAATCGCCGCCAGCGCAACCAGTATCGCCCCCTGTAAAATATAGGCAGTGTTAAATCCGCTCAGGCCGATAATTATCGGCGTGCCCAGCGTGTTAGCCCCGACCGTCGAAGCGATGGTCGCTGTCCCGATATTAATAATCACCGACGTTCTCACCCCGGCCAGAATCACCGGCGCAGCCAGCGGGAGCTCAACATTGCGCAGTCGCTGAAAGGCGCTCATTCCCATCCCTTCCGCCACGCTAATGACCGCCGCCGGAACAGCCGCCAGCCCTGCCAGAGTGGCCTGAAGGATAGGCAATACGCCGTAGAGAATCAGCGCAATGATCGCCGGTTCCTGACCAAACCCAATGACGGGTACCGCAATCGCCAGTACCGCCACAGGCGGGAAGGTCTGACCAATGGCGGCGATGGTCTCTACCAGCGGGCGAAACTCTTTGCCCGCCGGGCGGGTCACCGCAATACCAGCCCCGACGCCCAGCACAATAGCGATCGCACTCGATATACCAACAAGCCAGAAATGCGCCAGCGTCAGGCTGATAAAGCTCTCCTGCAAATAAACGGGTCTGGGCAAGCCGGGAAATAAGGCGCTGAATAGCCCGCCGCTGTGCGGCATCAGCCACAGTAAGCCGACGAACAGTAATACCAGCCACAGCAGCGGATCACGCGCCCATTTCATCGGCCGCCTCCCCCGTCAGCAGATCGCGAAAATGCAGCGTGCCACACGGTGTGCCATGTTCATCGACCACGGGTAAAATTTCGCATTGCCGCGCGACAAAGGCGGATAACGCATCCCGCAGGCTCATCTGCGTCCGCAGCGGTTCGCCAGGCATCCCCGCAGGCTGCTGGCGCAGATAGTCGCCTACCGTGCGTAATGAGAGCAGCCGGACACCCAGCTCGCTGCGCCCAAAGAATTCACGTACAAAATCCGTCGCCGGCTGCGTTAACAGCTCCAGCGGCGTGCCCTGCTGGACCACTTCCCCGTTATCCATCAGCACCAGGCGATCCGCAAGGCGAAGCGCTTCATCAATATCGTGGGTCACCAGGATTATGGTACGCCCCAGAATCCGGTGAATGCGGGTCATCTCTGTTTGCAATGCGCTGCGGGTGACCGGGTCCAGTGCGCCGAAAGGCTCATCCATCAACAGAACCTGTGGATTGGCCGCCAGCGCACGCGCGACACCGACACGCTGCTGCTGTCCGCCGGAAAGCTGGTGTGGATAGCGTTCACGCAGTACCGGCTCAAGCCCCAGCAGCGCCATCAGTTCATCCACCCGATCGGCCACTTTCTGCCGCGACCATTTTTGCAGTTGAGGTACGGTGGCAATGTTCTGCGCCACCGTCCAGTGCGGAAACAGCCCAATGGACTGAATGGCATACCCCATGCGGCGGCGCAGCTCGAGGATGGGCAGACTGCGGATCTCCTCTCCGGCAAAGCGAATCAGGCCACTGTCATGCTCCACCAGCCGGTTAATCATCTTCAGAGTGGTGGATTTTCCGGAACCGGATGTGCCAATCAGCACTGAAAACGCCCCTTCCTCAAAATGCAGATTCAGGTTGCTGACTGCCGGCTGCCCGGCAAAACTTTTGTTCACATCGTGAAATTCAATCATCGTTTTTCCCCTTGAGCAGGGCGAGCCACAAAGCAAAGATCGCGTCAATCACCACCGCCAGAGCTATCGTCGGAATGACGCCAAGTAAAACCAAATCGAGCGCGCTGCTGAGCAGCCCCTGAAACACCAGCGCCCCAAAACCCCCTGCACCAATCAGTGCCGCAATCACCGCCATCCCCACTGTTTGCACCGCAACCACGCGCAAACTGCGCAACAAAAGCGGCAATGCTATTGGCAACTGGACTTTCCAGAATCGTTGTGGCGGGCTCATCCCCATCGCATTTGCACTCTCCAGCACGTCCGGTGAGACCTGACTGAGTCCGGCCAGAACACCGCGCGACAGCGGGAGCAGCGCATAAAGGACCAGCGCGATCAAAGCCGGCGTCAGCCCTGTCCCGGCGATGCCAAGCGTAGAGAGCACGGGAAACTGTTTCACCAGTCCGGCCAGCGGGGCAATCAGTAAACCAAATAGCGCCACCGAAGGGATCGTCTGAATGACATTCAGCACGGCAAACACAGAGCCCTGACGCGCGGGATGGCGATAACACCACAGCCCCACCGGCACACCGATAAGCAGGGCCGGGATCAGCGTACCGAAAAGAATGGTCAGGTGTTGCGCCAGTGCATCATCAAAAACATCCTGGCGGTTGGCATACTCTTTGAGCAGGGAGAGATCGTTCAGCTCGCCGCTAAACAGCAACAGCAAGGGCAGGATCCAGATTTGCGCATTCAGGAGCCAACGCCACAAAGGGCGATCCGTCAGACGGCGGATGGCATCGCTGCAGGCAAGCAGGCAAAGCGCCAGCCACAGCCACAGTCCGCTGCCCGTGGAGGTGCGCGCCAGCGGGCTCTCAACCGCTGCCAGATGGGTCGCAGCCAGCCCGGCACTCCAGAAGAGAACCGCAAACAGCAGCTCGCTGAGGATCAGAGTCAGCAGCAGCGGCAGCCGTCCTTGCCGCAGTGCCAGCGCCAAAAGCAGCACGAGGGCGATCGCCAGCAGCACGGGTGAAAATGTCCACACCTGCCACACGGCCCGCCCTTCTCCCGACATCAGACGATTAGGGGCAAAATTGACGAACGGTAACGCGCACGCTGCCAGCGCGAGAATCACGAGCAGCAGCAGTACGCGGTTATGACATTTTATTGGCACCGCTTTATCCTGTTACTTCACCAGTCCTTTTTGCTTCAGGTAGTCTGCTGCCACTTTTTTGGCATCCAGCCCCTCCACCGCGATGCTCGCATTGAGCTGTTGCAGCGTTTTTTCATCCAGACTTTCAAAGACGGGTTTCAGCCAGTCGCCCATTTGCGGATACGCTTTCAGAACCGCCTCACGCACCACGGGGGCTGGCGCATAGATAGGCTGCACGCCTTTCGGATCGGTAAGCGTTTGCAGACCGAGCGCAGCCACCGGGCCGTCGGTGCCGTAGGCCATCGCCGCATTCACGCCAGAGGTTTTCTGCGCCGCGGCCTTGATCGTCACGGCGGTGTCGCCGCCAGCCAGCGACAGCAGCTGGCTTTGTTCAAGTTTGAAATCATAGGCTTTTTCGAAAGCAGGCAGCGCATCCGGACGCTCAATAAATTCCGCCGAGGCCGCAAGCTTAAAGTCACCTTTCTCTTTCAGGTAGCGACTCAGATCGTCGAGAGAGGTCAGTTTGCCTTTCTCCGCCAGATCCTTACGCACGGCAATGGTCCAGGTGTTGTTAGCCGGCGCAGGCGTCAGCCAGATCAGTTTGTTTTGTTCGGCATCGAGTTTTTTGACTTTCTCGTAGCCAGCGCTGGCGTTTTTCCACGCTGCATCATTTTCATCTTTGAAGAAGAATGCCCCGTTACCGGTATATTCCGGGTAGATATCCAGCTCGCCGGAGGTGATCGCACCGCGGACAACAGGCGTTGTCCCCAGCTGCACTTTATTAACGGTTTTGACGCCGTGACTTTCCAGTACCTGTAAAATAATATTCCCGAGCAATGCGCCTTCCGTATCAATCTTCGATCCCACTTTGACCGGTTCCGCTGCCTGTAAAGGCAGGCTCAGCGCCGCAAGTAACGCCGCTGAACCCCATATCCCCTTTGTGATTGTCATTCCGCTTTCCTCATTATTTGCCGCCTTTATCAGAGGCTTGAGAGAAAAGCGTAGACGAATTCCGCCATTTCATCCTGCATTCAACGCTCTGTGGGTAATTTCAGAGGAAGAGTCAGCAGGCTGGCTGCAAAATAGAGGAGTGCCATCACCCACAGCGTCCCTTCCACACCCAACGGTGAAACGCACAGCGTCACAATTAACGGCCCGACAAAATTGCTTAACCCCGAACCAAGATTCAGGCAGGAGATCGCTGCCCCTTTGTTCTCCGGTAATAATGACGGAATCAGCGCACTCAGGGGGCCAAATGCTCCCAGCCCGATGGCGTACAGCGCCAGCGCCAGAAAAAGCGCCGTCTCGCTGTCGCCAAATAAAACCGGCGCATAGCACACCGCCAGCATCGCTACACCGCACAGCGATCCTGCAAACCAGACCACCGTATTTCGCCAGCCAATGGTGTCGCCCAACCAGCCAAAGAGGTAGTTGGCGAAAATATTGACCACATTCACCAGCCCCCAGATGGTGAGCCACTCGGCGATGCTAAACCCAAAGCGCGGCAGGTACACCGGCATCAGGATCACCAGCGAGAATTTACCAATATCGTTGATGGTCTTGACGATCACCGCCAGACGCATTTTCGGCTCACGCACCAGCACCAGAATCCCTTCGGCGAATGCCGCCCCGAGATGAGCATGACTTTGCCCGTCTGGCCGATCGCGATTCAGCAGTAGCGCGCAGATGGCCCCCAGCGCAACAAAGATAAAGCCGCTCAGCAATGTCGATATTTCGCCCATTAAAGGCAACATCAGGCTGGAGTACCACGGGCCGACAATGGTCATGCCTGCCCCGAAGGCAATCCAGAACCATGACACCGCGCGCCCTAAGATCGCCTGTTCGCAGCGCTGGTTAACCCATACCAGGAATGAATAGGCAAACAGCGGATACGCCACGCCGCGGAGCGCATAGCTCGCCACCATCAGCGGATAGTTGCCCTGCGGCAGCGCGTAGCCAATAAATGGAACCGAGCCTGCAAAATAGATAATCGTTGCGGCCCACATCAGCCGCCTTAACCCCAGCACGCCCGCGCCAATACCGGAAAACCACGACACCGCCGCGACACACAAACCAAAAACCGACGACAGCAGGCTGATGTGTACGGCATCAAAACCGCGATGCTGAAGCATTGAGGCCAGCCAGCTTTGCTCAATGGTGGCTCCGGTAATAAACAGAAATACGCCGATAAAACCCCAGCACAGTTCCCGGGGTAATCCCAGCCGGGCCCACAGGCCCTGCTGGATAATAATGCTCTGCTCCGTCATGCCATTTTGTCTCGCAGTGAGCGCATATTCATGCGTTTACGATTCAGATAGCCAACGCGATTGTCACCCCAGCAGTGGTCATAAGGCATGCCGGTCAGACTCTCGATCACCGCTCTGTTTTCTGCGCTGACGGTCGCCTTGCTGCCGCCCTGCTTCAGGCGGGCCACCTCTTCGTTCAGAATGGCGTGCGTTCTGCCATTGACGTTGAACTGGAAGGCCGACCAGATCCCCCAGACGGTGAGTATCACCGGCAGCACAATCATGATCATCAGGATCATGTTGATAGCCGATTGCGGCTGTGCGCTTTGTCCGGAGACAAAGCCCGACATCTGCAACGCCACACCGACAAGGAAAATGGACAGCGCCTGAGAAGCTTTACGCAGCAGGCTCATAAACCCGGCAAAGATCCCTTCGCGGCGACAACCGGTGAGGATTTCATCCACGTCCGCGACGAAAGTGTAATTATTCCACGGAATCGCGTAGATCCCCCCGCGCGCCAGCCCGGCGATGGCCGCGCCGATATACAGCATCGTCATGCCACTGGATTTGCTGAAATAGGCCGCGACAAACAGCGCAAATGCCACCAGCGCCATACTCGCCTGCGTGGCAAACGCGCGCGACGGTGAAAAGCGCAGCGTCAGCCATGTCGCGATACCGACGCCAAAGAATTGCAGTCCGTTGACCACCCCCAGCAGATTAGAGGCCATCACCGACGACGTCATCAGCGCAAAAACCACAAAGTAGGTAAACACCGAATTGAAAATATCCTGCGCCACCGAACCGCCGAGGTACATCCCCAGATGTGAGCGGAAGGTTTTGATTTTTAACGTCGAGACAAAATCGTAATAGATATGGTAAGCACGGGTGGTGAAAGGCTCTTTTTCCTCCTCCTCGTCGTGTTGCTCATTTTGCTGGATCTCTTCCAGCGAACGCTCCCATGTGCCGAAGTAAACAAAGAACAGCACAATCATAAACGAGACGGTAAATATCGCCCCGGTATAGAAAAAGGATTCAGAAGAGTCAGGACCGAAATACGCCACCAGTCGCCCGGGCAGAAAAGCCGCCGCAAAGCCCGCCAGTTGGGCAATATACATGCGAGCGCTGGTGAGTTTTGAGCGCTTTTTGAAATCAGAAGTCATCTCCGCCGACAGGGTGTCGTAAGGAATGATGATCATCGTGTAGACGATTTCAAACAGAATATAGAACAGCAGATACATCCAGTAGTTAAAGCCCTGAACCCACAGCAGGCTATACACCGAGACCAGGGGAATACTGGCTAACAGGAAGAAACGGCGGCGGCCAAACCGGCGGCCAAGGCGTGTTTTATGGAAGTTATCGGAAACATACCCGATCACCGGGCACATAATCACATCGACAATTCTGGCCACGGCAAACAGCGATCCCGCCTGAATCGGGGTCAGCCCGCAGAAGGTGGTTAAGAAAAACAGCAGCCACGCGCTGACCAGCGTAAACGCTCCTGAACCAATCACATCTGCCAGCCCGTAACAGACGTAGTTACGCAGCTTTATTTCCCGCACGTTGATGATCATTTTGCCTCCCTGATATCGCCGTCCTGAATACGGATATGCTCTGCATCCCAGCCCGCAGGCAGCGGTTCAGGTCGCGTAATATTGATGGCGTTAAGCTGCAAGCCCTGCACACCGCGGGCATAAATGGCAGGAAGCCCCTGCGGATAACGCTCCACTCCGTGGGCCCGACCGGTTTGCGGATTCACCCGCCAGGCGTTATCCCGTCCCATTCCGGTGGGACGATCCGGATTGCACGGCGGACGCACGTCGTAGCACCCCTGCTCGTCCGATTCGCTGACACGCTGGCTGAAAGTGAGCCCGTTAAAGGTGACATCACGAATCGCGCCGGGTATTTCGCTATGCAAATTGATGGCCCCCTCGCCGACTCCGTTGAGGCCAGAGAAGACCACCAGGCTGATGTCACCGGGAGTCACGTCAGGCGCGCGATGGCGTACGGAGACAAAGACCGGATCGGCTTTTCCCCAGTGACAGGGATTGCCGTGGCCGCAGTCAAACAGGATGTTGCTGAAGCTCATCTTGCTGAAGCGTCCGCCGTCGCGCGACACCAGACCAATGCCGCGGTTGGATTCAAAAATCACGCAGTTGTTGACGGCCAGATGGGTAATGTCGGCGAAGGTCTCAGTGCCGACCTTAATTGCGCAGCTTTTGGAGCGGATAATGCAGTTGTTCACCGTCACGTTATACACCGGCTGCTGCAGCTCTGCGGGCTTCGCGGTGGTCTTGAGGCAGATACCGTCATCGGCAGCGCTAAAGTAGCTGTCGCTGATGTGCACATGCTGGCAACTGTCGATATCCAGCGCGTCAGTATTCGACAGCGCCAGATCGTTATCAATGGTGATATTACGGATGAACACGTGGTTGCAGCTCACCAGATGCGCGGTCCACATCGGCGAATCATGCAGCGTGATATCGGTGAGGCGCACCTGCTCACACCCTTCCAGCACCAGCAGACGCGGACGCTGGGTTTTCGGCTGGCGGTAGCCTTGCGTATCCGCCTCCGCGCTAAACCAGGCGGTTGCATTCCCGTCGATACAGCCCTCGCCGCTCAGACTGACATTGCGCGCGTTCCGCGCATAAATGAGCGCCATCCGGGAAAGCTCGGCCATCGTGAGTGTTTCAGCGGCCTGATAATCGGCTTCGTGCTGGCTGGCGAGCAGACGGGCGCCCGCCTCCAGGTGCAGTGTGAAATTAGACGGCAGAATCAGCGTTCCCGTCAGGTAGATACCGGGCGTGACCACCAGCGTTCCACCACCGGCCTGCTGCAGCGTGTCGATTAAGCGCTGGAGCGTGGACGTGACGAGAGTCCTTCCGCTACGGTCGAGTGCGACATTTTCTAATGAGAGTTTCATGTTGATACCTGTCAGAGGTTAAGTGACAGGTATTAAAGGGTCTTTCTGTCTGCCGCTCGCGAGGTCTTTGCCGGGCTTTTTCGGGAAGAGTGAAGGGCATCACGCGAGTCTGATGGCGCTATCGGCGCTTTTGACAGTGTTCACGTTTTGGACCGTGACGCAAAAATGAAGTGTGAAAATCATCACATTTCAGGCGGACAATCGGGGGTAAATAGCGTATTTCGGGAGCATTACAGCGCAAAGCGGCGAAAGTTTGTGTTGGCCGTCACGAATTGAGCGCAGAGAGGGGAAACCGGGATTGTGCAATCTGTGCCCCTCTCCGTTTAAGAAAGGGGCACATCGCCGTTACAGCAGGTCGAACTCGCCTTTGTTGACGCGGGCAGAATCAACGCCGATAAAGACGTTAAACTTGCCGGCTTCAGCATCATATTTCATCTGCTGATTCCAGAACTTCAGCGCATCGACGTCGATTGGGAAACTCACCGTTTTGGTCTCACCCGGCTTCAGGTCAACCTTTTCGAAACCGCGCAGCTGTTTCACCGGACGGCTCATGGAAGCAGTGACATCCTGAACATACATCTGGATAACCGTGGCTCCGTCGCGTTTACCGGTGTTGGTCACTTCGACACTGGCGGTCACCTTGCCATCACGCTTCAGGGTTGGCGCGGACATTTTCACCTCCGACACCTTAAAGGTGGTGTAACTCAGACCATAACCGAACGGATACAACGGGCCATTGGCTTCGTCAAAGTAGCGCGAAGTGTATTTGTTCGGCTTATCGGCGTTATACGGACGACCGGTATTCAGGTGGCTGTAATAGACCGGGATTTGCCCGACAGAGCGCGGGAAGGACATCGGCAGTTTGCCCGACGGGTTGTAATCGCCAAACAGCACGTCGGCGATAGCGTTGCCGCCCTCAGTACCGGCGAACCAGGTTTCCAGCAGCGCATCGGCCTGTTGGTCTTCTTTCACCAGCGCCAGCGGACGACCGTTCATCAGCACCAGCACCAGCGGCTTGCCGGTTGCCTTCAGCGCAGCAATCAGATCGCGCTGGCTCTGCGGAAGGGTAATATCGGTCCGGCTGGAGGCCTCATGCGCCATACCCTGCGCCTCGCCAACCACGGCCACCACCACGTCGGACTGTTTGGCCGCGTTAACGGCTTCGTCGATCATCTCCTGCGCTGAACGCGGATCGACCTTCACCGCCTCTTCGTACTGATTCAGGAAGGTGACGATATCTTTGTCGTTCGTGACGTTCGCGCCTTTGGCGTACACCACTTTACCCTGCTCACCCAGCGCGTTTTTAATGCCGGTCAGGACGGTAACAGACTGGTCAGCCACGCCCGCTGCCGACCAGCTTCCCATCACATCGCGCGTGCTGTCGGCCAGTGGGCCAATCACGGCAACGGTGCCGGATTTTTTCAGCGGCAGCGTTTCAGGGCGGTTTTTCAGCAGCACCAGGCTTTCGCGCGCCACTTCGCGGGCTTCTTTACGATGCAGACGGCTTTCGGCATTGGTATCCACAGGATCGGAATCCTTCGGCCCCAGATGGCTGTACGGATCGTTAAACAGCCCCATGTCGTACTTCACATTCAGCACATGACGGGTCGCATCGTCCAGCTCAGCCATCGTAACCTTACCGCTTTTCACCAGGCCTGGCAGATACTTACTGTAATACTCGTCGCTCATGCTCATGTTGATACCGGCTTTGAGCGCCACCCGCACCGCGTCTTCCGGATCGGAGGCGGTGCCGTGTTTAATCAGCTCTTTAATCGCGCCGTGATCGGAAACCGTAATGCCCTTAAAGCCCCACTGGTCGCGCAGAACGTCTTTCAGCAGCCATGAATCGGACGTGGCTGGCGTGCCATTGAGCGAATTCAGCGCCACCATCACCGCGCCGCTGCCCGCATCCAGCCCGGCTTTGTACGGCGGCATATAGTCGTTGAACAGGCGCTGCGGGCTCATATCAACGGTGTTGTACTCTTTGCCCCCTTCCACCGCACCGTAGGCAGCGAAGTGTTTAACGCTGGTCATAACCGAATAACGATCCGCCGGGCTTTTGCCCTGCATCGCTTCCACCATCGTTTTGCCCAGCGTGGCGGTTAAATAGGTGTCTTCCCCAAAGCCTTCTGAGGCGCGGCCCCAGCGCGGATCGCGGGAGACGTCAACCATCGGAGCCCAGGTCATATTCAGACCATCATCGGCGGCTTCATACGCGGATACCCGCCCGACGGTGCGCACCGCATCCAGATTGAAAGCTGACGCTAATCCCAGGCTGATCGGGAAAACGGTACGTTGCCCGTGAACCACGTCATAGGCGAAGAAGAGAGGGATTTTCAGGCGGCTGAGCTGCATCACCTGATCCTGCATTTTGCGGATATCTTCGCGGGTGACGGTGTTAAAAATCGCCCCGACCTGGCTCTCTTTGATCATCTCGCGGATCGCCTCTTTCGGGTTATCCGGTCCGACACTGATCAGGCGTAGCTGGCCGATTTTCTCATCGACCGTCATTTTGGTGAGCAAGTCCGTGACAAAAGCGTCGCGGGCTTCAGGCGTTAACGGGTGATTGCCAAACAGATCTTCAGCCAGCGCGGGTTGCAGCGCCAGACCTACTGCGACAGCTACAGAACAAAGCCATTTCATGTTGTTGTACTCTCTCATCATCAACCGCCGGAAAAACTCGGCCAGACCGTGCGAAAAGCGCAGTGTGCCACAAACCCTCTGAACCTTGCAGGGTTATTCTCTGATTTTTCTAATGAATACTTGCTCGCTTAACAGTTAATCGCGCTATGCTTTACAGCGAGAAATTTGCCCCACCACAAGGAGTGGAAAATGACTTCTGTTCGCACGCAAAATAACAACACATTTATTAACGAACTGTCGCGCCTGGTCGGTCACGCTCACCTGTTAACCGATCCGGAAAAAACCGCCCGCTATCGCAAAGGTTTTCGTTCTGGCCAGGGCAAAGCGCTTGCCGTGGTCTTCCCCGGCACGCTGCTGGAGCTGTGGCGTGTCCTCAGTTGCTGCGTTGACGCCGACAAAATCATTCTGATGCAGGCGGCCAATACCGGCCTGACAGAAGGCTCGACGCCGAACGGCGACGATTACGATCGTGACATTGTCATTATCAGCACCCTGCGTCTGGATAAACTGCATCTGCTGGACAAAGGTGAACAGGTGCTGGCCTATCCGGGCACGACCCTCTATTCGCTGGAAAAAGCGCTCAAGCCGCTGGGTCGCGAGCCGCACTCGGTGATCGGCTCCTCCTGCATTGGCGCCTCCGTCATTGGCGGGATCTGCAATAACTCCGGCGGCTCGCTGGTGCAGCGCGGCCCGGCCTATACCGAAATGTCGCTGTATGCGCGCATTGATGAACACGGCAAACTGCAGCTGGTTAACCATCTGGGGATCACTCTTGGCGTCACGCCGGAGCAGATCCTCAGCAAACTCGACGATGAGCGGGTGAGCGACGCCGACGTCCAGCACGATGGCCGTCACGCCCACGATCATGATTATGTCGAACGCGTGCGCGATATCGAGGCCGATACGCCCGCTCGCTATAACGCCGATCCGGACCGGCTGTTCGAATCGTCCGGCTGCGCGGGAAAACTCGCGGTGTTTGCCGTACGTCTGGACACCTTCCCTGCCGAGAAAAGACAGCAGGTGTTTTATATCGGCACGAATCAGCCCGACGTGTTAACGGAAATTCGCCGCCACATTCTGGGCGAATTCGCGAATCTGCCGGTGGCGGGCGAATACATGCATCGTGATATTTACGATATCGCGGAGCGCTACGGCAAAGACACCTTCCTGATGATCGACAAACTCGGCACCGACAAAATGCCGTTCTTCTTTACGATGAAAGGCCGTGCCGACGCGATGCTGGGTAAAGTGTCGCTGTTCAAACCGCATTTCACCGATCGCTTTATGCAAAAGCTGGGCAACGCTTTCCCGGCGCATCTGCCGCCGCGAATGAAAAGCTGGCGCGATAAATACGAACATCATCTGCTGTTGAAAATGGCGGGCGACGGGATTGCCGAGGCCCAAAGCTGGCTGAGTGACTACTTCAAAACGGCGGAAGGCGATTTCTTTGCCTGCACTCCTGAAGAAGGCAGTAAAGCCTTCCTGCATCGCTTTGCGGCGGCCGGAGCGGCGATTCGCTATCAGGCGGTTCATGCCGAAGAGGTAGAAGATATTCTCGCGCTGGATATTGCGCTGCGTCGTAACGACACGGAGTGGTTTGAACATCTGCCGCCGGAAATCGACAGCAAGCTGGTGCATAAACTCTACTACGGCCACTTTATGTGCCATGTTTTCCATCAGGATTACATCGTCAAAAAAGGGGTTGATGCGCACGCGCTGAAAGATCAGATGCTGGCGCTGCTGCGTGAACGCGGGGCTCAATATCCGGCTGAACACAACGTGGGGCATCTGTATGAAGCACCAGAAACGCTTAAACGTTTTTATCGTGACAATGACCCGACAAACAGCATGAACCCCGGCATTGGTAAAACAACAAAGCACAAATACTGGCAAGAAGCGTCAAAAACAGAGCCTGTGGATCTGCAAGCCGCTGATCACATAGTAAAGCCACACTGAAATTATTGTTAAGCTTGTAACAATCGTACTAGAGTAACCTCACATCGCCGGAGAAACGTTTCTCCGGCATTTTATTCTGAGGATACCGCCCACCATGTCGGCCGTTGATATTTTGTCTGCCTCCGAAGTTGAGGTGCGCGACGCCCAACCTGACGACGTCCACGCCATCGCTGCCATCTATGCCTGGCATGTGCTTAACGGACGCGCGTCGTTCGAAGAAATTCCTCCCGCCATTGATGAAATGCGCCAGCGCATGAGCCACATCGCCGCTGACGGTTTACCGTGGCTGGTGGCGCTCTATCGCGGCGTGGTCGTGGGTTACTGCTACGCCTCACTCTATCGCGCCCGCCCCGCCTATCGCTATACGCTTGAAGAGTCGATCTACGTTGATGCCAGCGCCACCGGACGCGGCTTTGGCACTGCGCTGATGGACGCGCTGATCGAACGCTGTGAAAAAGGCCCCTGGCGGCAGATGATTGCCGTGGTCGGCGACGGGCATAACAATGCCGGGTCAATTCGACTGCATAAAAAGCATGGTTTTGAGATAGCCGGGCAACTCAGAAGCGTGGGATATAAGAAAGGCAACTGGCGGGATACGCTGATTATGCAGCGTCCACTCAACGAAGGTGACTGGACGCTGCCGGAATAAAAAGCAAAACGGTAACCTGGGTCACCGTTTTTAGTGTTTTCTCCCTCTCCGTGTGGGAGAGGGTCGGGGTGAAGGCATCAGACCGCACAGAAGAAAAGCAAAAAGGCAACTTAGGTTGCCTTTTTTAGTGTTTTCTCCCTCTCCCTGTGGGAGAGGGTCGGGGTGAGGGCATCAGACCGCACAGAAGAAAAGCAAAAAGGCAACTTAGGTTGCCTTTTTTAGTGTTTTCTCCCTCTCCGTGTGGGAGAGGGTCGGGGTGAGGGCATCAGCGCGCACAGAGTAAAAGCAAAACGGTAACCTGGGTTACCGTTTTTAGTTTTTTCTCCCTCTCCCTGTGGGAGAGGGCCGGGGTGAGGGCATTAGCGCGCACAAACGGCTCAGTCGTTCTGCGCCGTCGCCATCTGTTCCGCTTTCTGCTTTTTATAGGTCAATGCTGCGGCCGGAACGGGCTGCACTTTCCCGGTTTCAATCCAGGTTCGCAGACGGCTGGCATCGGCAAAGTGGGTATATTTACCGAAGGCATCCATCACCACCAGCGCGACCGGTTTACCGTTAAATACGGTACGCATCACCAGACAGTGACCCGCCGCATTGGTGAAACCCGTTTTGGTCAGCTGGATATTCCAGTTATCGCGATACACCAGATGGTTGGTATTGCGGAACGGCAGCGTGTAGGCCGGGTTCGCAAAGGTGGCCATCTCTTCACGCGTGGTGCTGAGCTGGCCAATCAACGGATACTGTTTGCTGGCAAGCAGCAATTTGGTCAGATCGCGCGCCGTCGAGACGTTGTGAATCGACAGCCCCGTCGGTTCCACAAAACGCGTATTGCTCATGCCCAGTGATTTGGCTTTGGCATTCATCGCTCGAATAAATGCGCCATATCCGCCCGGATAATGGTGCGCCAGGCTTGCTGCAGCGCGGTTTTCCGACGACATCAGCGCCAGAAGCAGCATATTTTTACGGCTGATTTCACTGTTCAGACGCACACGGGAATAGATCCCCTTCATTTCTGGCGTCTGGCTGATATCAACTTTCAGTTTCTCATCCAGCGGCAGCCGTGCATCCAGCACCACCATCGCGGTCATTAATTTGGTAATTGAGGCAATCGGGCGCACCAGATCCGGGTGACTGGAATAGATCACTTTGTTGGTGTTCAGATCGACAATCATCGCACTTCCGGAGGCAATTTCCGGTTGCGCGGCAGCAGTTACTGCAGATGATTTGGCAAACGCTGGCGCAGCAACAGCCACGGCCAGGATCAGCGCAAGGCTAAGTAAAGAAACTCGGAATTTCAGCATGGTGAGACTTCTGATAATTATTCATGCACGTTATGACGTACGCTTCCTGTGAAAAAGAGCAAACACAGGCTGGCAAAGGCATCATAGCTGGCCCGGGAATATGTCGCCAGTGAAGAATCATGAACAAATAATGCATTGCTGGCATAAATACCAGCAATGTATTCAGGTCAGAAGAGACGATAGCCGTAGCCCCAGAGGATCACCGTCAGCGCCAGAAGTGCTTCAAGCACCAGCACGCCAATGGCGAGGGTAGAGCTGGAGAAGCTTAATCCCTCTTCTTTGTTAATATTGAGAAAAGTGGGAATACCGACATACAGCAGATAACCGGTGTAGAACAGCGCGATGGTTCCCACGAGCGCGCACAGCCACACCAGCGGATAGAGGGCGACGATGCCGCTCATAAAAATGGGTGTGGCAACGTATCCGGCGAACACCATGCACAACGCCAGCGATGGCCGTTGAGGATAGTTGCGCGCCATCCAGTGAATGACCCGTCCCATCACCGCGACGCCTGCCAGCATCAAACCATAAAAGACAACCGCAAGAGCCAGCCCGGTCATCCAGGAGAGCTTCACGATGTTGCCATCGCCAAAATTCCAGCCGATTTGTGTGGTGCCAATAAACGCGCATATCACCGGTACTGCGGCCATGAGCAGGACATGGTGCGTATAGTGATGCGCGACCGTTTCGTTCTCGTTTCTGATGACATGCATTTCACGATCGGGATGGGAAAACAGCCCCCAGACATGGTTCATACCGCCCCCTCATTGTCAGCCCGCACTGCGATACTTTCAGTATAATGCAGCCTTTAGATTATTTTATGTACAGCACTAAAAATGCCGCAGAGGGGGAATTCGCGATGGTTGCCGCACCATTGATTGACAGGGTGTATGCTTAAAGCACGTTAACGCAGGGAGACTACGCTTACTTTATGGATATCAATAGTCTAATTGAGCAGTATGGGTACGTCGCACTGGTGATTGGCAGCGTGGCGGAAGGTGAAACGATTACACTTCTTGGCGGTGTCGCGGCCCATCAGGGTTTGCTCCGCTTTCCGCTGGTGGTTGCTGCCGTGGCGCTGGGCGGGATGATTGGCGATCAGCTCCTCTATTTGCTGGGTTTACGCTTTGGTCCCGCGCTTCTTAAACGTTTTGCAAAGCATCAGAAAAAAATTCATCGCGCCCAACGACTGATCCAGCGCCACCCCTATTTATTTGTTATCGGAACCCGATTTATGTACGGCTTCCGCATTATTGGCCCAATACTGATTGGCGCCAGCCACCTGCCGCCTAAGATTTTCCTGCCGCTCAATATTATTGGTGCCATCGCCTGGGCACTCATTTTTACCTCTCTGGGTTATGTCGGAGGCGAAGTGATCGCCCCCTGGTTGCATAACCTTGATCAGCATTTGAAGCACTGGATCTGGGTGGTTTTGGTCGTCGTGCTGGTGGTGGCGGTACGGCTGTGGTTCAAATATCGCGACAAGCGGCGCGATTAGCGCCCATCATCCTGCGGCTTAAACTGCGGATTGGCGAGCATAAAACCGCCATCAATAATAAACGACTGCCCGGTGGTGTAGCTGGCATCAGTGTCACACAGCCAGGCCACCAGACTGGCTATCTCACTGGTATGGCCCGGACGAGCGAGAGGGATTTCCGGCATTGAACCGGCTTTGACTTCACTGTCGTCCATATCATTCATCGGCGTAGCGATAGCGCCAGGCGCCACGGCGTTAACCAGAATATTGTGATGCACCAGCTCCAGAGCCATGGATTTGGTTAACCCGCCCAGGGCATGTTTAGCTGCCGTATAGGCGCTGGCCTCCGGGAGTGGCGTATGCTCATGCACCGAGGTGATGTTCACAATCCGTCCCCCCTCTCCCTGCTGAATCATCTGCCGGGCGGCGATTTGCGAACAGAGAAACGCGCCATCCACATCCACGGTAAATATCGATCGCCAGTCTTCAAACGACATATCCAGAAACGGGGCTTTGGCCATCGCTCCGGCATTGTTGACCAATGCGTCCAGGCGACCCAGGCGGGCGATAAGCGTTTCAATGGCGTTTGCCCCTTCCGGCAGATGGCTTAAATCCAGCTGGATGGCCTCGGCGCGTCGGCCAAGCGCTTCAATTTCTTGACAGGTCTTCAGCGCCCCGCCCTCATCAGAATGCCAGGTCACGCCTATATCAAACCCGCGCCCGGCAAGAAGCAGAGCCGTCGTCTTACCGATCCCGGAATCTGATGCCGTCACAATTGCAACACGTTGAGTTGATGCCATACCTGCCTCCGTCAAACGACAAAGAGGTAAGTATAGATAAGGCACACTAATTAGCTCTGGTGATAACCGCCGCCGAGTGCTGCCGTCAACTGCAGCGTGGCGTCAATATATTGCCCCTGCAACATCAGCCCGGTGATCTGCTCCTGCAGAGCGGGGATCCGGGCTTCACTGACTCGTGAGCCTGCAATGATTCCGGCCGAGAAGCGCGCCTGCGCCAGTGCGACAATGCGAGCGGCATCGGCTTCGACATGCTGCTGATGCTTATTTTTACCGATCAGCGTTTCAACTTCGCTGGCCGTATGCGCGACCTGATTCACCGCTTCCACCACGGCTTTATTGTAGTTCGCGATGCTCAGATTACTTTGCGCCTGGGCGATATCCAGCCCGGCATTCAGCCGACCACTGTCAAAGATCGGTAGCGTCAGTCCGGCTGTCACCCCCATTTGCTGTGCCGAGGAGCGGAACAGATCGCTTAGGTGCAGCGCGTCCTGTTGCAGGAACGCCATCAGATTGATGTCGGGGTAGAAGGCCGCTTTTGCAGCGTCCACTTCGCTCATTGACGCTTCAATATACCAGTGCGCCTCCTGCAGATCGGGACGACGCGCCAGCAGTTCGTAGCCCAACGTTGAAGGCAACGACGACTCCACCACCGGCAATGCGTGGGGGGTGAGTTTCAGCGATGACGTGTTGGTCAGCGCTTCCAGACGCGCCTCGATGGCTTTCATTTTTCCGGCGACTTCAGCCTCGTGTTCTTGCGTTTTGCTGGAGTTCATATTATTGACCACCCCTTCCACCGAGGAGGTGACGCCGTGCTCGTAGAGTTCGCGATCGGCATTGACCACCGCGTCCTGTTGCTGCTGAATCGCCGTCAGCACGTTGCCTATCGCCGCCTCTGTCTGCCATTCCCAGTACAAACGCGCCACGCTGCTGGCGAGCACCAGGCGGGTTTGTTCCATCTCCGCTTTTTGCGCGTTGACCTTACCAATTCGGGCTTCTGTCTCTGCCCGGTTTTTACCCCACAGATCCAAATTCCAGCCGGTGGTTAAACCAAAGGTTCCGTTGGTATACCACGGCCCGGTGGTTCCCGCTGCGGGATCGGTCGTTGCAAAAGGTCCCATCAACCCTTCTGCCGACATTTTTTGCCGCTCGGCATCTGCGGAAAAATCGACCCACGGCCCGTCGGCTGCAACGGCCATTTTCGCCTGCGCCTCCGCCAGGGCGATACGCTGACGAGCAATCTGCATATCCGGGGCATCCGCCTGGGCTTTGGCGATCAGTTCATTCAGCTGCGTATCGTGGAATGCTTTCCACCACTCATTTTTGGGCCACTGCTGCTGCGACAGCTGGGTATTAATTCGCGTGGCGGGGATCTGCTGATTCAGTGACGCTGACGTATCATGACCGGGAGCACAAGCAACAAGTAATAAAGACAAAGGTAAGGTTAACGATAAGAGAGTCGAACGTTTCATCACGCCATTCACACAAAAAGAAAGGCGCAAATTACCTCTTCTGTCTTTCTTTTTTTTAGTAACCCGTGGCAATACTTAATTTGATATATACGTACACAATCAGAAAAATATTTATCTTGTGAATTAATAAGTTAAATTCATTCATGTAACTTATTATTTAGCTTTACCGTCAGGCTGCTACACTTTATTCACTTAAGCTCATTGGCTAAGGAGAAGGGAATGAAGATATTACTGTGGGTTATCTTAATCATTTTTTTGATTGGTTTACTGGTCGTGACGGGCGTATTTAAAATGATTTTCTGATGATTTGCCCGACCGATTATTGTTGGTCGGGCAAAGCTTCGTGCGATTACGCTTTTAGCGAAGCGCCTTTGGTCGAAATGACCTCTTTGTACCAGTGGAAGCTTTTCTTACGGCTGCGGGCCAGCGTGCCCTTACCGCTGTCATCGCGATCGACGTAAATAAAGCCGTAGCGTTTGGACAACTCCGCTTTCGACGCACTCACCAGATCGATCGGCCCCCAACTGGTGTACCCCATCACCTCAACGCCGTCTTCGATTGCCTCGCGCACCTGCACCAGATGATCGTTGAGATAGTCAATACGATAGTCATCCTGCACGATGCCGTCGGCATCAGGTTTATCTTTCGCGCCCAGACCATTTTCAACAATAAACAGCGGCTTCTGATAGCGATCCCACAGCACATTCAGCAGAGTACGCAGACCAACCGGGTCAATCTGCCAGCCCCACTCTGAGCTGGCGAGATGCGGGTTTGGCACCATGCTTAAAATGTTGCCGCGCGCCTGCTGGTTCAGCTCTTCATCCGTAGTGACACAACCGGTCATATAATAGCTGAAGGAGATAAAATCGACGGTCGATTTCAGCGCCTCGCGATCGGCATCGGTGACCTCAAGCTGAATACCGTTATCGCGGAAGAAACGCAGCATATAGCCCGGATAAGCGCCGCGACACTGCACATCGCCGAAGAACTGCCACGCGCGGTTCTCCTGCAACGCTTCCAGGACATCGTCCGGCTTACAGGTGAGCGGATAGACCAGCCCTCCCAGCAGCATATTGCCAATTTTGCCTTCCGGGATAATCTCATGACAGGCTTTCACCGCCAATGCGCTGGCCACCAGCTGATGATGGATAGCCTGGTAGACTTGCGCTTTACTGCTGGTTTCCGGCAGGCCGACGCCCGTCATTGGCGCATGCAGGGACATATTGATTTCGTTAAATGTCAGCCACAACTTCGCTTTGTCTTTGTAGCGGGTAAACACCGTGCGCGCATAACGCTCGAAGAAACCTATCACCTGACGGCTGCCCCAGCCACCGTACTGTTTCACCAGGCCCCACGGCATTTCATAGTGCGACAGCGTCACCAGCGGAGTGATATTGTGCGCGGCCAGTTCGTCAAACAGTTTGTCGTAAAACGCCAGACCCGCTTCATTCGGCTGCTGCTCATCCCCGTCAGGGAAAATACGCGTCCAGGCGATAGAGACACGCAGGCAGCTAAATCCCATCTCAGCAAACAGCTTAATATCGTCCGGATAGCGATGATAAAAATCGATCGCCACATCCTTAATCCCGCTGTCGCCCGGCACGCGCTCCACCACCGGGCCAAATACACCCTTCGGCTGGACGTCCGACGTTGACAGGCCTTTGCCATCTTCAAGGTAAGCGCCTTCTACCTGGTTGGCAGCAACCGCGCCGCCCCATAAAAATGCATCCGGGAAAGTTTTCATCACGTTCTCCTGTTATTGATGGCTGACGGTCAGCAGCGGCGCACCGGCGTTGACGGCGCTGGCCGCCACGGTGATCACCTCGGCATAACTGTCGCTGTTACTGATAATAATCGGGGTCGCCAGATCGTATCCGGCGTCAAGAATGGCCTGTCTGTCGAATTCCAGCAGCAGATCGCCAGGCTTCACTTTATCGCCCACGTTGACGTGAGCGGTGAACGGTTTACCGTCGAGCTTAACGGTGTCGATACCGACGTGGATCAGCACTTCAATGCCGCTTTCGCTTAGCAGGCCAATCGCGTGTTTGGTCTGGAACAGCGAGGCGACCTCACCCGCAAACGGGGCGATAACTTTGTTATCAGACGGGATAATTGCCGCGCCCTGACCGAGAAGACCGCTCGCAAAAGTGGCATCCGGCACCTGATCCAGGGCCAGTACCGTCCCGCTCATGGGCGAAAGCACATCGTCTTCGCCCGCGGTTACCGCGACCGGCGTCGTCTCAACTACACGCCCCGGCATCCCCGCAACCAGCGTCATCACGCAACTCAAAATCAGTGCCACCACGGTCCCGATAATCCCCCCCCACAGCGAGGCATCAATGCCACCCGGCGGGATCATCTGCGCAATGGTAAAGATATTGGCAAACCCAAAGGAGTAAACGTAGGCCTGGCTCAGGCCTACGATGGCACCGCCAATCGCCCCGGCCACGCAGCCAAAGATGAACGGACGGCGCAGCGGCAAGTTCACGCCATACACCGCCGGCTCGGTGATGCCAAAGATCCCCGCCGTTACCGATGAGCCCGCCAGCATTTTCAGACGCGCATCGCGAGTGCGCAGGAAGACCCCCAGCGCGGCCCCCACCTGCCCCATCACCGCAGGCAGCAGCATCGGCAGCATCGAGTCATGCCCCAGCACCGCCAGGTTATTGATCATTAGCGGCACCAGCCCCCAGTGCAGACCGAAGATCACGCACACCTGCCACAGCGCCCCCATCGCAGCACCCGCCAGCCACGGGGCAAGGACATAAATCACCTGATAGCCGTTAGCCAGTAGCTGGCTCAGCCAGGTCGCTACCGGTCCAATCACCAGGAAGGTCAACGGGACGGTGACCGCTAAACAGATCAGCGGCGTAAAGAAATTTTTCATCGACGACGGCAGCAGCTTGCCGCTCTGTTTTTCCAGCCAGCAGCTGACCCACGCTGCGAAAATAATCGGGATCACCGACGCGCTGTAGTTGAACCAGGTGACCGGAATTCCAAGAAATGCGTCCGCTACAGCCACGGTTTGTTGGCTGGCCTCAAACGCCTGAATCATCATCGGATGGGTCAGCGCACCGCCGATGACCATGGTGATAAACGGATTGCCGCCAAATTTCTTCCCGGCCGTGTAGCCCAGCACCAGCGGGAAGAAGAAGAATAAGGCATCGCTTGCCGCAAACCAGATCTTGTAGGTTCCGCTGTCAGGACTGAGCCACCCGCAAACCACGGCCAGCGCCAGCAATCCTTTCAAAATACCGGATGCCGCCAGGATGCCAATAAACGGGGTAAAGATGCCGGAGACAACGTCGATCAAGCGCCCGAGAAGATTGCCTTTTTCTCCGTTCTCGTCTGCGGCCACTGGCGTATCGTCATGCAAACCCGCTTCAGCCCGCACCGCTTTCCAGACATCATTCACATGGTTTCCAATCACCACCTGAAATTGCCCGCCGCTTTCGACGACCATGATCACACCCGGATTTTTCTTCAGCCCTTCGGCATCCGCTTTTTGATTTTCTTTCAGTTTAAAGCGAAGCCGGGTGGCGCAATGAACCAGACTGATGATGTTATCTTTGCCCCCTACGTGGCCGAGAATATCCTTCGCCAAAGCTTGATATTCCATCTCGATTTCCTTTCTTCGATGCCCGCAGGCATCTGTTGACTGAGTATAAAAATAAAAAAACCCGAGAACGGCACCTCTTCAGATGCCGCGCTCAGGTTTTGCCTGCGTTATGCAGTAACAATCCAGATTTTGGGGCTTATCGCCCTTCTTTTCTCACGCGCTCAATATGAATGGTGAGAAACATAATTTCTTCCGTCGTCAGCTCGCGCTGATAACTTTTCTGCAAATACTGCGCGATTTTCTCGGCGCACATCCAGGCTTTCGCGTAGTTGTCTTTTACCGCCGTATGCAGCGTCACATCGTCATCTTCCACCACGGTGCGGGTCAGCATCCGTTGAGCAAAGAACTTCAGATGGGTGACAAAGCGCTGATAGCTGAGCGACTCTTCGTCATATTCCAGCTGAAGCTGATACTTCACCAGCTGCAGGATCTCCTGCATTACGCGGGTGACGTGCATCACTTCAGGCATTTCGCTGTTCAGCTGCGCGGTAACCAGATGAAGGGCAATAAAGCCCGCTTCATCTTCAGCAAGCTCCACCCCGAGCCTGCTGGCGATAATCGCTCTCGCTTCCTGCCCCAGCTCAAACTCTTTCGGGTACAGACGTTTGATCTCCCACAACAGCACATTTTTGATCGCTAAGCCTTTCTTTTGCCGTTCGATGGCAAAATGGCAGTGGTCGGTCAACGTGATGTAGAGGCTATCCTGCAATTTCCCCAGCCGCTGCACCGCCAGCCCAATAATGCGGTCGCAGGTGGTCATCACCTCCAGCGGGATCTGACTGAGTAACTCCCCCAGCCGACGCGCTAGTTCGTCACTTTGCAGTGCGAAAACCTTTTCCACTTTCTCCGCGTCAAGATCTTCACCAATGCGTTTCTGGAAGGCCAGCCCGCACCCCATCACGACCTGTTCGCGCTTGTGCTCATCCAGAACAACCACCACATTATTATTAAGAATTTTGGCGATTTTCATCAGAACCCCAGAAACAAAAAAACCTGACCTCCGGCAGATGCCAGAAAATCAGGTTTTGCCTGCCGCAGCAGTAACAATCCAGTTTTTGCACTCTATCAGTTTCATTCGCAGCCTCAATGTATCACGTGTAAAAACGTGACGCAGGTCGTCATTGATGCGGTTTTACCCTGATGTCAGAAGGCCACGGCGGTTTTCAGTTCCGTCATTCAGCACTCTGCGTTTGCGGAACACCTCAGTAAACTCAGCGCATATAGCGTTTTATATGCCATATGCAGGCCTGCGAGCGCATTGACGCTCCGATCCCGACGCTATTATTTGGCCTGAATGACGCGCGTAATATCGGCTGAGGTCTGTAATGTGCGGATCTCCTGAAAGAGTCCGAGCGCCTCACTGTATTCTTTACGTAAATAACTCAGCCACTGTTTAATACGAGCCACATGATAAAGCCCCGTATCACCCTGCTTTTCCAGGCGAGAATATTTTTGCAATAGCGTGACCACATCAGGCCACGGCATACGCGGTTCGTTGTATTTTACCACCCGACTCAGGTTGGGCACGTTGAGCGCCCCGCGACCGATCATGACGGAATCGCAGCCGGTCTCTTTGAGACACGCCTGAGCGCTCTCGTAATCCCAGATTTCGCCGTTCGCGATCACCGGTATCGACAGACGCTGGCGGATCTCACCGATGGCCTGCCAGTTAATGCGTTCGGCTTTGTAGCCGTCCTCTTTGGTCCGCCCGTGCACCACCAGCTCCGTTGCACCGGCCTGCTGTACCGCATCGGCAATTTCAAACTGGCGATCGCCGCTGTCCCAGCCAAGACGCACTTTTACCGTCACCGGTAAATGAGCAGGTACGGCCTCACGCATCGCTTTCGCGCCACGGTAAATCAGCTCGGGATCTTTCAGTAACGTTGCGCCACCGCCGCTGCCGTTGACCATTTTGGACGGACAGCCGCAGTTGAGATCCACACCGTAAGAGCCCAGCTCTACGGCGCGGGCGGCGTTCTCCGCCAGCCACTCCGGGTATTGCCCCAGCAGCTGGATACGCACCAGCGTACCGGAAGTGGTCCGGCTCTGACGATGCAGCTCCGGGCAGAGTCGATAAAACGACTTTACTGGCAACAGCATATCGACCACCCGTAAAAACTCGGTGACGCAAAGATCGTAATCATTGACCTCAGTCAGCAGCTCGCGCACCAGTGAGTCGAGCACGCCTTCCATCGGCGCCAGTAATACCCGCATGATCAATACCTGTGAAAAAAGACGCGCTATGGTAGCCGCTCTCCTGAAGCGTGGAAAGGCTTTCAAGCGAGACTCCGCAACCCGCCGTAAGGACAGAGGTGTTTCTCTCCTTTCACTGCTTCAAATCTGGGCACGACAACTACACTGATTGTTATCGCTTTTACCGTTAATCCTGTGAAAATGCCCGACGTTCCAGAAAGGAATGTCTGGTATGCTCAAAATTCATGATGTGATCCGTAGCACGTTTTAACGTTTAATTGTATGATGAATATGTTCCATCAAGGACTTTCACCATGAGCAAATCATTCAATATTATCTGGCAATATCTGCGCGCGTTTATTCTGATTTATGCCTGCCTCTATGCGGGGATTTTCATTTCATCTCTGCTGCCTATCACCATTCCCGGCAGCATTATCGGCATGCTGATTCTTTTTCTGCTGCTGGCGCTGCAAATTCTTCCCGCAAAATGGGTCAACCCGGGCTGCTTCGTTCTTATCCGCTATATGGCGCTACTGTTTGTGCCGATCGGCGTCGGCGTGATGCAATATTACGATCTGCTTAAAGCGCAGTACGGCCCAATTCTGGTCTCCTGTGCGGTGAGTACGCTGGTGGTGTTCCTGGTGGTGAGCTGGAGTTCGCATCTGGTGCACGGCGAACGCAAAGTCGTTGGGCAGAAAGGAAGTAAAAAATGATGGCCAATATCTGGTGGTCGCTGCCACTGACACTGGTGGTGTTTTTCGCCGCACGTAAACTTGCCGCCCGTTTTAAAATGCCGCTGCTCAACCCGCTGCTGGTGGCGATGGTGGTGATTATTCCGTTCCTGCTGCTCACCGGCATTCCTTACGAACGCTATTTTGCGGGCAGTAAGATTTTAAACGATCTGCTGCAGCCTGCCGTCGTGGCGCTGGCGTTTCCGCTTTACGAGCAGCTGCATCAGATCCGCGCCCGCTGGAAATCGATCATTACCATCTGCCTGATCGGTAGCGTGGTGGCGATGGTCACAGGCACCTCGGTTGCCCTGCTGATGGGCGCCTCACCGCAAATCGCCGCCTCTATTCTGCCGAAATCCGTGACCACGCCGATTGCGATGGCCGTGGGCGGCAGCATCGGTGGTATCCCGGCCATTAGCGCCATGTGCGTGATTTTTGTCGGGATCCTGGGGGCGGTGTTTGGCCATACGTTGCTCAATTTAATGCGTATCCGCACCAAAGCCGCACGCGGTCTGGCAATGGGAACCGCCTCACACGCCCTTGGTACTGCGCGCTGTGCGGAGCTGGATTATCAGGAAGGCGCTTTCAGCTCGCTGGCGCTGGTGATTTGCGGGATTATGACCTCGCTGATTGCTCCGTTCCTGTTCCCGATTATTCTGGCGGTGGTGGGCTAAAATTTGCGATGCGTCGCGCAAAATTCATTTTGATTTCATAAGTTGCACACATAATGAGAACTGGATCACATATAAAGCCCTGTTGGCTCCGTACACTACCGATCCATTAACCTTTATGAGGCATTGCCATGCACCCACGTTTTCAAACTGCTTTCGCCCAGCTCGCAGAGAATTTGCAATCAGCCCTGGCCCCGGTTCTGGCGGATACGCACTTCCCCGCCATGCTGTCGGCAGAGCAGGTCGCGACGCTTAAACAGGCAACGGGACTGGACGAAGACGCGCTGGCTTTCGCATTACTGCCGCTGGCTGCCGCCTGCGCCAGAGCCGATCTCTCCCATTTTAACGTCGGCGCAATCGCGCGCGGCGTCAGTGGAGCCTGGTATTTCGGCGGGAACATGGAGTTCCTTGGTGCGACCATGCAACAAACCGTCCACGCAGAACAAAGCACTATCAGCCATGCGTGGCTGCGCGGTGAAAAAGCGCTGCAAGCCATCACCGTCAACTACACCCCTTGCGGTCATTGCCGTCAGTTTATGAATGAGCTGAACAGCGGTCTGCAACTGCGCATTAATCTGCCAGGCCGTGAGCCACATACGCTTGGCGATTATCTGCCAGATGCTTTTGGCCCGAAAGATCTGGAGATCAAAACGCTGCTGATGGACGAGCAGAACCACGGCTTTGCGTTAACGGGCGACGAACTGGCCCAGTCGGCGATCGCTGCGGCGAACAACAGCCATGCACCCTACAGCCAGGCGCCGAGCGGCGTGGCGCTGGAGTGCCGTGATGGCCGTATCTTCACCGGCAGCTACGCCGAAAATGCCGCATTCAACCCGACGCTGCCACCGCTGCAAGGCGCACTCAATCTGCTGAGCCTGAACGGGTACGACTACCCGGATATTCAGCGCGCGATTCTGGCTGAAAAAGGCGATGCGCCTTTAATTCAGTGGGACGCCACCGCCGCGACCCTGAAAGCGCTGGGTTGTTCTGCCATCGACCGCGTGTTACTGGCTTAATGCTTTTGGCGGACAGAAATGTCCGCCATACTGATGAAAATCCCCCCAATCAAACCACCGTTTCTTGCGCTTCACAGGCGGGTACAGTAGCCTGAGTGAAATTTCACCCACGGATCGAGTCATCTTCATGTTAAAGCGTGTGTTTTACAGCCTGTCTGTCCTGGTCGGCATACTGCTGTTGACGGCGCTCGGCCTCGATCGCTGGATGAGCTGGAAAACCGCCCCCTATATTTTTGATGATTTGCAGGACCTGCCCTATCGCCAGGTCGGCGTGGTGCTGGGGACGGCAAAATATTATCGTACCGGGGTCATTAATCAGTACTACCGCTACCGCATTCAGGGCGCGCTAAACGCCTATAACAGCGGCAAGGTCAATTACCTGCTGCTGAGCGGCGATAATGCCCAGCAGAGCTATAACGAGCCGGTGACGATGCGTAAGGATTTGATTGCCGCTGGCGTCGATCCGGCGGATATCGTGCTTGATTATGCCGGATTCCGCACGCTGGATTCGATCGTCCGCACGCGTAAAGTCTTTGATACCAATGATTTCATCATCATCACTCAACGCTTCCACTGCGAACGAGCGCTCTTTATCGCGCTCCATATGGGCATTCAGGCCCAGTGTTATGCGGTCCCTTCGCCTAAAGATATGTGGAGCGTCCGCGTTCGCGAGTTTGGCGCACGCTTTGGTGCTCTGGCCGACCTTTATCTCTTCAAGCGTGAACCTCGTTTTTTAGGCCCGCTGGTTCCCATCCCGGCGATGCACCAGATACCGGAAGATGCGCAGGATTACCCGGCGGTCACCCCGGAACAGCTGCTGGATATAGAGAAGAAAACCCGCAAATAAAAAAAGCCCGCTCAACGATGAGCGGGCTTTTTCCATCTGTAACGTGATTACTTCTTACGTGCGTACTTCAGTGAATCCAGCGCAACGGCGAAGATAATAATCGCGCCCTTGATAATATACTGCCAGTACGGGTTCACGCCGATGTAGGTCAGACCGTAGTTGATGACGGTAAAGATGATAACACCGGTGACCACGCCAACAACTGTCCCCACCCCACCGCTGAAGGAAACGCCACCCACTACGCAGGCTGCGATCGCATCCAGTTCATACATAAAGCCCAGGTTGTTGGTGGCTGAGCCGATACGGCCCGCTTCCAGTAACCCACCGAAGGCATAGAACACACCGGACAGCGCATAAATCATCAGCAGGTTCAGAGCAACGTTAACCCCTGATACTTTAGCCGCTTCCGGGTTACCGCCGATGGCGAAGATGTTTTTACCGAAGCGAGTTTTGTTCCACAGCACCCAGACAAACGCGACGGCAATCAGCGCGTAGAAAGTGATGTAAGAGAGTCGGAAACTGCCCAGCGCCACAAAGCCTTGTGCAAACGTTGAGAAGCCGCTGTCAAAGCCAGAAATGGGCGATGCACCGACAAAGTCGTAGTACAGGGAGTTGATACCGTAAACGATAATCATCGTACCCAACGTGGTGATAAACGGCGTCACATTCAGGTAAGCAATGATAATACCGTTGATCAGGCCAATGATGGCGCCGACGACGCAGACAATCAGCACCACCACGATAATCGGCATAGTCGCCATTTCCGGGAAGACTTTGTTCGCGTTTTCCATCGACTGTAACAGCGTTGCCGCCACGACCGCCGCCAGGCCAACCTGACGTCCGGCTGACAGATCAGTACCCTGAGTCACAATCAGCCCCGCGACACCCAGAGCAATGATGATACGCACTGAGGACTGGGTCAGAATGTTACTCAAGTTTAATAAACTTAAGAACGTGGGGTCCTGGAAAATAATAATGGCCAGTAACACTAAAAGAACAACGTAAATACCGCCTTCTTTCAGATAAGTGAGAAAACTTTTTTTATTTAACGCACTCATGAGGAGCCCCTGATCTTAAAGGTGCAAAGACGCAAGACGGAGAATTTCGTTTTGCGTTGTCGTTTTGGTGTCAACAATTCCGGCAACGAGACCATTGCTCATAACCAGAATACGATCTGTGATCCCTAACAATTCCGGCATTTCGGAAGAAATAATAATGATCCCTTTATTCTTTTTAGCCAGTTCAGCTATCAGCTGATAGATTTCAAATTTTGCACCAACGTCGATACCACGCGTAGGTTCATCAAGCATTAAAATTTCTGGCTGGGTTAATAACCAGCGGCCAATAATGACTTTCTGCTGATTACCGCCGGACAGTGAACCAATTTGCGTCTGGTGTCCTGGCGTTTTCACACGCATGGAGTCGATAACCCACTGGGTATCGCTTTTCATACGGGAAGTATCCAGCAGACCAATTTTATTTTTATAATTACGAATATTCGAAATGAGCGAGTTAAAATTAATATCCAGGTACGCATAAATTCCCGTTGAGCGGCGCTCTTCGGTCACCAGCGCAAAACCGTGGTTAATCGCTTCGTTCGCATTATGGTTATTAATTCTCTTGCCGTGCAGCGTGATAGTGCCATCGGATTTTTCACGGATACCAAACAGCGTTTCCACGATATCGGTACGTTTCGCCCCGACCAGTCCGGCAATACCTAAAATTTCGCCTTTGTGAAGGTCAAAGGAGACATCGCGGATAGAGGGCTGGCGTAGTGACGTAAGATTGCGCACTTCCAGAATCACCTCGCCCGGCTTGTTTTCTTTATCCGGGAAACGCTGGTTCAGGGAGCGGCCAACCATCATGGAAATGATCTTATCCATGTCCAGCCCTTCGAGCGGCTGAGTCGCAATCCACTGTCCGTCACGCAGAATGGTGATTTCATCACACAGCTGGAAGATCTCTTCCATTTTATGCGAGATATACACAATGCCACAGCCGCGATCTTTCAGTTTACGGATAATAGTAAAAAGGTGATTAACCTCTTTTTCCGTTAACGATGAAGTCGGTTCATCCATGATGACAATTTTCGCATCATAGGAAAACGCTTTGGCAATTTCAATCATCTGCATCTGAGACACGGATAACGTCCCTACGCGCGCGCGCGGGTCGATTTCAATATCCAGCTCGTCGAAAATAGCTTTGGTGTCGCGATACATTTTATCCTGATCGACAAATACGCCTTTGGTCGGATAACGACCCAGCCACATATTGTCCATAACAGAACGTTGAAGAACCAGGTTTAATTCCTGGTGAACCATCGAAATACCATTTTCCAGCGCTTCTTTGGCGGAATGGAAGTCGATCTCTTTTCCCTGAAAAAGAATGCTACCAGAATCTTTTTGATAGATTCCGAAAAGACACTTTAATAATGTTGATTTGCCCGCACCATTCTCACCCATCAACGCATGAATAGAGTGAGGACGCACTTTTAAATTAACATTATCGAGGGCCTTAACGCCTGGAAAAGACTTGTTAATACTGCTCATTTCTAACAAGAATTCGCCTGACGACTGAGTATTTGTGCTGACCATAATTATACCTTGACGGCCTCGCATATCGCGTTATAAAAGGGCGCAACGAATTGCGCCCTGTGAGAACATGCAATCTCTGACTTATTTACCGATAAACTCAGCCAGGTTTGACTGGTCTACGCCCACGTAAGGTACGCGAACGATTTTATTCTCGATCTTCCAGGTGGTGCCATCAGCTGCGCCTTTGCCATCCGCCAGGTTTTTCGCCAGATCGAAGGTTGCTTTCGCCTGGTTGTTTGCGTCGTTCAGAACGGTACCGGCCATTGCGCCAGATTTAACCAGAGCCAGCGCTTCTGGCAACGCATCCACGCCGAATACCGGGATAGAGGATTTATTGTGTGCTTTCAGCGCTTCAACTGCACCCATTGCCATCGCATCGTTGTTGGCGATTACCACTTCGATTTTGTTAGCGTTCGGGCCAGACAGCCACGCGTCCATCTTATCTTTCGCCTGAGCGGTATCCCACATCGCGGTGTCTAACGCCAGCTGCTGGGTTTTCAGGCCTTTGTCGTTCAGCTCTTTGATAACGTAAGTGGTACGTGCTTCAGCATCCGGATGGCCCGGCTCGCCTTTCAGCAGTACGAACTGAACCTGACCATCTTTGTTCAGATCCCAGTTTGGATTTGCGGCCCAGTGTTTTGCGATCAGATCGCCCTGGATAATACCGGACTCTTTGGAGTCAGTACCCACGTAGAAGGCTTTGTCATAGCTGTCGAGCGCTTTGCGAGAAGGTTCTTTGTTGAAGAAGACGATTGGCACATTCTGGCCGCGCGCTTTCTCAATGACCGTACCTGCTGCTGCCGGGTCAACCAGGTTGATTGCCAGGGCTTTCACGCCTTTCGCCAGCAGAACGTCAATTTGGTCGTTCTGTTTGGACTGGTCGTTCTGAGAGTCGTTCATCAGCAGCTGAACGTCTGGCGCTGCTTTAGCATCTTTCTCGATAGCTTTACGAACAACAGACATAAAGTTGTCGTCGTATTTATAGATAGTCACACCAATACGGGTATCCGCAGCGTGCGCTGCTGCACCAAAAAGCATGCTTGCCATCACAGCAGACAGAGTCAACACCTTCTTATTCATGGTATCTCCGGTTTTTTTTATGCAGGGTAGTTCTTGTGAATAACGGTCGGCGGGCAGGTGTTAATAAAACGTTACTGACTGCCGAAGTTCACTTATAAAATTTCTATCTTCCGTGTTCGGTAACGCTCCAGAATGCGTTTTATTCGTTGTTTGTGGCACTTTGACTATTGTGAAAGTGATTAATCACCGTTACATAGCGTTTCAGTTCCCAAAACGCTGACATCATAGTCATCGCCTTGTTAAGATACTGTGAATTTACTCACAGATTGAAAACGGTTACATCACCCTCTGTTATCAGTTAGTGATCGGAGCCACAATTTGTCTTAACGCCACAGAGTGGCGGCGTACTAAAGTAGGCATGAAACAGTGCGTTGCGTCCGGATCCAGCTGCCCTGCGGCTCCCTGTAACGCCAGCTCAGTGGCGAGACGGGCCATTGATGCAATCGGATAGCGTACGGTCGTCAGCTGCGGGTCCGTGTAACGGGCGATTGGGATATCATCGAAACCAATCAATGACAAATGCTGTGGCACAGCAATGCCGTTGTCTTTCAACGCCGTCAGCGCCCCGGCGGCCATGCTGTCGTTGTAGGCAAAGACGGCCGTCAGTTGCAGGTTACGTCCCAGCAGTTCGACCATGGCAGCTTCTCCGCCCTGCATATCCGGCGAGCCGGTACCCATCCAGCTGTCCACCGGCATGATTCCGGCCTCTTTCAGGGCGTTCTGCCACCCCTCGCGCCGCATGTCGTCATCTTCAATGTGATGGCTGGAGGCCAGATAGCCGACGCGCTGATGGCCGTTGCTGAGTAACATTCGCGTGGCCATCATTGCCCCACTCACGTTATCCAGCGCCACACAGCGATGGGCATATCCCGGTACGACACGGTTGATCAGAACCATGCCGGGGATATGATCCATAAACCCGGATAACTCTTCGTCACTTAATGCTTTTGAGTGTACAATCAATGCGTTACATCGTTGGCGAATCAGTACCTCAATGGCGTGACGCTCTTTTTCAGCCTCATGATAGCTATTGCCGATCAACACATATTTCTGATGCTGTTGGGCCACAACATCGACGGCTTTGACCAACGCGCCAAAAAACGCATCGGAGACATCCATCACCACCACGCCAATGGTGTCGCTCACCTGGGTGGCAAGCGCCTGAGCATTGGCATTCGGGCGATAGCCCAGCTCGTTGACCGCTTTCATCACGGTTTCACGCGTTTCAGGGCTGACCAGCGCGCTGTTGTTCAGCACGCGGGAAACGGTAGCAACAGAAACACCCGCGATGCGGGCTACGTCACGAATGGTGATCATATTCACCATCCTTAAATGGATTGCAGCAACTCACAGACACCCCCTGTGTTTAGCAAGGAGGCTATTTTGGCAGCGACAGAGAGGGGACTACGTGAAGAAGCTCACACAGATGAAAACGGTTACATCCGTTTTGTTAATGATTGTGATCCAGATCGTTATCTGGATGTATGAGTCAGTGATACACCCGAAGCGCGTGCGGTTAATTGACGCCACAGCCACTCCACCGGTCCCTGGCGGAAATAACGCAGCCAGAAAACGGAAAAGCCGATGTTCGCAATCCACACCGGAACCACAAACGCCAGCAGCTGAAGCCTGTCGAATTTCATAAACAGATCGAAACGATAGAAAAGCGTGGTGCAAATCAGGGTTTGTAGCAGGTAGTTGGTCAGCGCCATTCGCCCGACGCAGGCCACCGCAGAGGCTAATTTCCACCGCGCAATATGCGACCAGAAACCGTAGATTAACGATGCGTAGCCAATGGTTTGAAACGGCGCGCTTAACTCGCGCGGGGCCTGCAACAGAAATGCGCACCAGCGGTAATCCCAGTCCAGCCGCCATTGCGCAATCACCGCCGGAAGATTGATTGCCACACCGAGCAGGATCAGCCCCGCCCCCACTAAGCGATAGTGTCGGGCGCTGAATTCCCCTTTCAGCCAACCGGTACGCATCAGCGCCGCGCCCATCAGCATCATCCCCGCCAGCTGCCAGCCATACTGCGCACCCAGAGCAATCAGATTATCACCCAGCATATCGGCCCGGTTGCTGATGGCTTCTACGCCGCCTTTCAGTTTCCAGAATTGTTCATACTGAAGATTTGCCGCATCCGGTATCCAGGAACGGTTCGTTGCGCCGCCGGAGATCATTCCCAGCAACAGCAGTACGCCGATGCCGATAAGATAAAGAATGACACCCGTGTTGAAGAGACTTTTGACATCCTGAGCGTCGCGGATCATCCGCCAGCAGATCAATCCCACTAACCCATAAGCCAGCAAAATATCGCCGTCCCAGAGTAACAGCCCATGGAGAAAACCGAGGAGGACCAGTAGCGTCAGGCGGGACTGGATCCAGCGCTTCCCGCGCTTGAGCAGTATCTGCAATCCCGCACCGAAAAGGAGCGCGAAGAGGGTGAGGAATTTGACCTGAGCAAAGAGATCCAGAATCGCCCAGGTCCAGGCATCACTACGAGTGATATCGCCATACCAGGCAGGATTCAGATAAGCGGCCTTTGGCAAACCAAAGGCGCTGATATTAAGCAGCAGGATACCGAGGATGGCGACGCCACGAACAAAATCCAGCGTGACATTACGCTCCATTACCCTGCCCTTTAATTAGTTATGATGACGCACGGCGCGCAGGAACTCCTGGCGAGTGTTCTGGCTGGATTTAAACAGACCGCCCAGCGAGGTTGTGGTCGTCGCACTGGTCGCATCGCGCACGCCGCGTGCTTTCACGCAGTAGTGAACCGCGTCAATCGACACTGCCACGTTATTGGTTCCCAGCAGCGTTTGCAGCGCCGTCAGGATCTGCTGCGTCAAACGTTCCTGAACCTGCGGACGTTGAGCAAAGAATTGCACGATGCGGTTGATTTTGGACAGGCCAATAACCGTATCTTTAGGGATATACGCTACCGTGGCTTTGCCATCAATAGTCACAAAGTGATGTTCACAGGTGCTGGTCAGCGTGATGTCGCGCACGGTCACCATTTCATCAACTTTCATCTTGTTTTCGATGACGGTGATTTTCGGGAAGTTGGCGTAATCGAGGCCAGAGAAAATCTCATCGACGTACATTTTTGCGATACGGTGCGGCGTCTCCATCAGGCTGTCATCGCTCAGGTCGAGATTCAGCAACTGCATGATCTCAGTCATGTGCCCGGAAATAAGACGTTTACGTGTTTCGTTGTCCAGTTCATTAACCGGCGGGCGCAGCGGGGTTTCAAGACCACGCGCAACCAGCGCTTCGTGAACGAGGGCGGCTTCTTTACTGAGTGATGGCATTATTTTTCTCCTGCAGGTGTGGCTGCCTTTTGCCCTCTTTGAGGCAAAAGTGTGCGCTCATTGTGCGTGAGGTGGCGCACATAATCCAGTATTCACGGTGATAATTATTGCAATTGTTGCTGCCTTTCGGCCTGACGATTCCAGACCAGCGCTCCGCCGACAAAAAGTGCCACGCCCGCCAGGCCGAGAGCAGGCTCCAGCTGATGGGTCAGCCACGTCGATAAAGCCGAGGTCATCGGGCCAATCAGCTGACCGATGGCGTAGCCGGTGGTCAGTAATCCCGCCATATAGCGCGTGTGCTGAGGCGCCAGCTCCCGACCACAAAGCAGCGACAGCTGAACAGCGCAGAGAAAACCGCCGCCCACCAATAGCGCACCGGTCACCAGGCCGCCGATTCCCGGCAACAGCCAGGCGGCAAACACGCCCACCCCTTGTAACC
Organism: Lelliottia sp. CFBP8978; assembly: GCF_034046055.2. Taxonomy (NCBI): domain Bacteria; kingdom Pseudomonadati; phylum Pseudomonadota; class Gammaproteobacteria; order Enterobacterales; family Enterobacteriaceae; genus Lelliottia; species Lelliottia sp. CFBP8978. The sequence continues at coordinate 2,880,725 of NZ_CM188253.1, forward strand.
ACAGCACGATGGACAGCCGGCGATTTGACGTCGAGACATGACGCAGCGCGATACTCAGTGCGATCCCGACGACGGAAGCCGCACCAAATACGGGCCAGACAAACTGGGCAAACACACTGCCCGGAAAGCGAAGCGCCGCCATTTGCGATAAAAAGGTCGCCGGAAGAATGTAGCCAAATCCCGCCAGGCTGTAGCTCCAGACGAGGCGGCGCAGGTCGGCGGTCAGCACCAGAGGCTGCGGCGCCGTCCCGGGACGATGTAACTGCCCCGTTCGCGGCAGATAACGCGCAACCAGCACAATTAAAATCAGCGCCAGCACGCCATAAATCTGCCATGCAGCCCCCGCTGACAGCGAACGCGCCTGAATGTACACGGCAAGCAAACCGCTTAACGCAATCCCCGCCCCCGGCCCGGCAAATACCGCCGCGCTCAGGCCCGGCTTACCAAAATGGGCCAGCCGTTCGTTAGTCCACGCGGCAATCAGCACCATTGACCAGCCGCTCATACAGCCAATGACAAAACGCATAATCCCATGAACAATGGCGTTATCCGCTATTGCCGACAGCAGCGTCAGTGCAACAGCACCAAAAATGCCGAGCCAGAGCCGTCCTTCGACAAAACGATGCGCGCGCATAGCATCCCAGGCACCCACGAGATAGCCGAGATAGTTCATGGCCGCCACCAGCCCGGCGCTGGTTAACGTCAACTGCCCGGCCTCAATCATCAGTGGAACCTGAGGTGTGAAGGCAAACCGGCCAATCCCCATGGCCACAACCAACACCACAAATCCACTGAGCGCGATTCGCAGCGCCATGGTTGCCTCATTTGTTAAAATTAAGTTAATTAATGATGCAACATCTGGCGTGACAGCGGAAGTGAAAGTTGCTCACAGGTGAATGAATTATCTGTATTATGGATTTCATGAATAGCTAAATGAAGTAAGGAGCCTTGCATGGAACTGCTCGAAGAGCACCGTTGTTTTGAAGGTCGGCAGCAGCGCTGGCGGCACGACTCCACCACGCTGAACTGCGCGATGACGTTCAGCATTTTTCTGCCGCCGACAGGCGAAAATGTTAAGCCACCGGTGTTGTACTGGCTCTCCGGCCTGACCTGCAATGATGAAAACTTCTCCACCAAAGCCGGGGCGCAGCGTATCGCGGCGGAGCTGGGGATCGCGCTGGTGATGCCAGATACCAGCCCGCGCGGCGATGATGTCGCTGACGATGCCGGGTACGATCTGGGTAAAGGCGCAGGTTTTTATTTGAATGCGACTCAGCAGCCCTGGGCAAGCCATTACCGGATGTACGATTACCTTCGCGACGAGCTGCCCGCGCTGGTGCAGGCTCAGTTTGAGGTGAGCGATCGCGCGGCTATCAGCGGCCATTCGATGGGCGGCCACGGCGCGTTAATCATGGCGCTTAAAAATCCAGGTCAATTCACCAGCGTGTCGGCATTTGCGCCGATTGTGAACCCGACTCAGGTCCCGTGGGGGCAGAAGGCGTTTTCACATTATCTGGGTGAAGATGAATCAGTATGGCAGGAGTGGGACAGCTGCGCGTTAATGCAGGCCAGCCAGCCGGGAGACGCTATCCCTACCCTGATCGATCAGGGTGATGCGGATCAGTTTCTTGCCAACCAGCTTCAACCCGCCGTGCTGGCGGAAGTGGCGCGCCAGAAAGCCTGGCCGCTGACGCTGCGCATTCAGCCCGGACACGACCACAGCTATTACTTTATTGCGTCGTTTATCGAAGATCATCTCCGCTTCCATGCGGAGCACCTGCTGAAGTAATCAGCGGGTCATCGGGGGCATTATGCCCCCTTGCCCTCTCACCATCAGAGAGGGCTTTATCATCGCACCAGTTTAGAAGCGATAATCCACCGCCATAAAGTAACGGCGACCATCTTCCGTATAACTGTAATCGTCACGACTGAGATCTTTGTCCATCAGGTTTTGCACACCCGCGCGCAGCTTGACGTTTTTTGTTGCCTGCCAGGCGCCACCGGTGTTCCAGACCACGTAACCGCCAGGCGTTGCATCGCCATCGGTGAGCGCACGTTTCTCGCCGGTGTAGTTCCCCTGCACATAGAATGACCAGGCATCGGTAGCCTGCCAGTCGACCGTACCGTTAGCGGTATGGAACGGCAGCTCCGACAGTGGCTTATTGCCGCCATTACTGATATCACGACCATCGTTATAGGTGTAATTCAGCGTCATTTTCCAGTCTTCAGCCAGCGGGAATTTCAGCTCCGTTTCCACACCGCGGATACGCGCTTTGTTAACGTTGTAGTAGCGGAAAATAGGCTCGCCGTCAGCATTCAGCCCAACATAATTGGGATAGCCAGCTGCCTGATTAACGTTAGCGGTACGTGAGATGCTGATACGGTCATCAACGTCATTCTGGAAGGTCGTGATGCTCGCTTGAACACCTTCTAACCAGCCCTCTTCCCCGGCGTAATACAGGCCCAGTTCAAAGCTTTCGCTGGTTTCCGGTTTCAGATCCGGGCTACCGACGATTTCACAAGCACCACGGCATGAACCGGTGGTCCAGTCAGGGCTTAACTGCAGCAGCGAAGGCGCTTTAAACGCCGTTGCCCAGCCCCCTTTCACCGTGACGGTATCGGTCGCGTTGTAAACCAGATACGCCCGCGGACTCCAGTGATCGCCGTAGGTTTCGTGATCATCCATACGCACGCCAGTGGTCAGCGCCAGCGGTTCAAAAATACGCCATTCGTTTTCAACAAACAGAGCGTACTGGCTGGCAGAGGTATTGCTGCTGGATCCCCCGGTCAGGTTTACCGGGTCTTTGAGCTTATCGTGGCGCCATTCCCCACCGAAGGTGAGCAATTGATTAATTTCGCCCAATGGCAGGACGTATTTCCCGTCGATGCTGTTGCTTTCTGAGGTAATTGGGCTGCTGTTGCCCGGGTTTTTGTTATCGACTTTTTCGCCGTAGAATTTCAGCTCGCTGTTGCCAGTATTCCAGCGCCCGTTGTGGCTCAGGGAGTAGTTCTGGCGTTCGAGGCGGTTCTGATTGAGGGAGTCGGAGTCGCGGTCCTGGCGGTCAAAACCGTAGCCTGCGGTGAAATCATGGTTTTCGTTCGGCGTCCACGCAAACTCTACGTTGGCATCACGGCTGGTAAATCCTTCGATGCGCGGGGTCTCACCCGTCGCGGTAGTCGAAGATTGCTGCTGGTCGTCTTTTTCACGTTTGGCCAGGCTACCGAACGCTTTCACGCCCAGGACGCCATCCACCAGCGGACCGCTGGTAAAGAACTGGCCGTTATAAGTATCACCGCGATCGCGATGCTCCTGAATCGTCGAGTCAGCCGTCAGCGTTCCGGTCCATTTCTGACCGATTTTTTTAGTGATGATGTTCACTACGCCGCCGAGGGCATCGGAACCGTACAGCGACGACATCGGCCCGCGCACCACTTCGATACGCTCAATGGCATCAACCGGGACCCAGTTGAGGTCGAAATCATTATGGCGGAAAACAGCATTGCGCGAGCTGACACGCTTGCCATCCACCAGGATTAAGGTATAGCTGCTGTCCAGCCCACGGATACTGACACCTTTTCGGTTATCGCCTTCGCTCGTGAGCTGCACGCCCGGAATATCCCGTAACACATCTTTCAGGTTCTGCACGGGTTTACGTTGCAGATCTTCCTGAGTAATGACGCTGATACTGGCGGGTGCATCTTTGAGGTTTTGTTCGGTGGCGGAAGCCGTGACAACCATCGTCTCGCCAGATTCGGCCGCGACAACAGGTAGCGCCAGGGACAGTGCGGACGCGCAGAGTCCTCCCCGTACGAAGGGATTTAACCTAAACATTCCATATCTCCATGAGGTAAACACAACAATATCAAATAATTATTGCTCACAGTGCATTGCATGCCGCTCGCTTCTATGGCGAGTCAACAGGGTGTTTATTTGCAGGTGTGGCAGCAACGTCTTCGTCAGACCAGCACGCGACGCTGACTCCTTCATCCTTTTGATAACGGCGTAACGATAAAGCAAACGATAATTATTATCAATTTAATTGTTAATAATTATGTCTTTTCTTCATAGTGTGGGCATAAAAAAACCCGCTCATTTGAGCGGGTTAAAAGAGAGGAAGTGCGGTTATGGTTTAGTACGTCCAGGGAAATCCATTTCGCTGTAGCGGACGAAACGCGTTCCCTTTGTCAGTTTGTAGCCAAACCAGATGATCAGGAACAGTGGAATACCAATATAAGTCGCCATCACGCCACCCCAGTCGATCGTGTCCGACAGGAAGGCTTCGTAGTTCTGGCCGAGGGTAATGGTCAGGCACAGAATAAAGGCGAAGATCGGTCCCAGCGGGAAAAAGCCCGAGCGGTACGGCAGATCGTTAATGTCGTGCCCCTGCTTCACATAGCCGCGACGGAAACGATAGTGGCTAATGGCAATACCCAGCCAGGCGATGAATCCCGTCATACCGGAGGTATTCAGCAGCCACAGATAGACCGTCTGATTACCAAACATGGAAGTCAGGAAGCACAGGCCTGCTACCACCGTCGTGGCATACAGCGCGTTACGCGGCACACCGCCACGAGACAGCTTAGAGAAAATGCGCGGTGCTTTACCGTCACAGGCCAGGGTGTACAGCATACGGGTTGACGCATACATGCCGGAGTTACCCGCCGAAAGTACCGCCGTCAGGATCACCGCATTCATTACCGCCGCCGCAGAGAGCAGACCCGCGTGCTGGAAGACCAGGGTGAATGGACTCACGCTGATATCTTTCACATCGTTACGCAGCAGGCTCGGGTCGGTGTAAGGAATGATCAGGCTGATAATCAGGATCGCAAACACATAGAACAGCAGGATACGCCAGAACACCTGACGCACTGCGCGGGGGATATTCTTCTCCGGCTCTTCTGATTCGCCGGCCGCGATACCAATCAGTTCGGTTCCCTGGAAAGAGAAGCCGACAATCATCGCCACACCAATCATTGCCGCAAAACCGCCGGCAAACGGCGCTTCGCCAATCTGCCAGTTGCTCCAGCCCGCTGGCTGCGCGCCTTTGAAGATCCCGACAATCATCGCCACGCCGACGACGATAAAGATGATCACCGTGGCGACTTTAATCAGCGAGAACCAGTATTCCGCTTCGCCAAAACCGCGTACCGAGATGTAGTTCAGCAGGAAGATCACTGCCAGGAAGACGGCGCTCCAGATCCAGCCTGGGGTGTCCGGGAACCACCAGTTCATCACCAGCTGCGCGGCGACGAGGTCAACGGCGATCGTGACCGCCCAGTTGTACCAGTAGTTCCAGCCCAGCGCGAAGCCGAAGCCTTCTTCAACGTATTTTTGCCCGTAAGTCGAAAAGGAACCGGATACCGGCATGTAAGCCGCCAGTTCGCCCAGACTGGTCATCAGGAAATACACCATCAGGCCAATCAGGATATAAGAAAAGAGTGCCCCGCCCGGGCCTGCTGCAGAAATGGTTGCGCCAGAGGCAACAAAAAGACCTGTACCAATCGATCCGCCAATAGCGATCATCGTCAGGTGACGCGCCTTGAGTTCGCGGCGTAGCGCGGGCGCTTCTGTGGTTTTAGTTTCGGAAACCATATGAAAATGCTGTCCATTCAAAAAATGAGGCGAGATTGTAGCAGACGATAAGCCATCCTTCTGGCAGAAATGCGCTGTTATAAGAGAGCTTCATGACAAGCCCAGGATTATTAGCAAAGCAGAGCCTGGACTAGATTTCGCAATAGCGCAAAAAACGCTGCAACGCGTTAGACAGATGTTTTTGCCGATGGTGAATACACCACAGCGTGCGTACCAGCTTTGGTAATGGCACCGGAATTTCTACCAGCGATCCGCTTTCCAGCTGCTCGGCGATCACTCGTCGCGACAAACAGCTAATCCCCAGCCCATGACGCACGGCATGCTTAATGGCTTCGGAATTCCCCAGCTCCATGCCCAGATGGAACTGCGGTAAATGCGAGAGCAACAGATAATCGACAATTTCACGCGTGCCTGAGCCGTGCTCGCGTAAAATCCACGGGGCCAGTGCCAGCCGGTCGAGCGTGACCTCACCCTGCAACAGCGGAGACGCCGGAGAAGAAAACACCACCAGCTCATCTTCCAGCCACGGCTCGGCAATGATATCGACGTTATGGCACGGCCCTTCGATAAGCCCAATGTCGACACGAAAATCAATAATCGCGTTAATCACATCCTGGCTATTACCGACGCTCATCTCCAGCGGTAGCGTCGGGAAATCGCGGCGATAGCGGGCAATCACTTCCGGAAGAATATAGTTGCCGATGGTGCTGCTGGCAAAGACGCGAATAGCACCGTTGTCCTCCCGGAATAGCTGCTCGATTTCCGTCGCCTGTTCCAGCAACGCCAGCGCGCGCGGATACAGCAGGCGACCATGTTCGTTCACCACCAGCCGCTTCCCTACCCGGTCAAAAAGCTGAACGCCCAGCTGTCCTTCAAGATCGGTTAACGCAGCGCTCACAGCAGACTGAGACAATGCCAGTCTCTGCGAGGCCTGCGTGGTCGACCCGCTTTTCAGCACTTCAGCAAATACTTCCAGTTGACGCAATGTAATGTGCATAGTGAACGTCCGCTTCGGTAAGCGCCTTGCTTACCACTTATAAAGATTAATTATAAATATATAATCAATTTTATTTTTAAGCCAGAGCGCCGTAACCTTTCAGGCATACAAAGGAGAAGGTTATGACTGAAATCACTCTGCAGCATCATCGTACAGTGTGGCACTACGTTCCAGGGCTGGCGTTAAGCGCATTGATCACCGGCGCAGCATTATGGGGAGGCAGCATTCCGGCTGTCGCCGGGGCGGGGTTTAGCGCCCTGACGCTGGCGATCTTGCTGGGCATGGTCGTCGGGAATACCGTTTACCCCAAAATCTGGAGCGCCTGCGACGGCGGCGTGTTATTTGCCAAACAGCACCTGCTGCGTCTGGGGATTATTCTGTATGGCTTTCGCCTCACATTTTCACAAATTGCAGACGTGGGGGTGAGCGGGATTGCGATCGACATCCTGACCCTCACCAGTACCTTTTTGCTGGCCTGCTTTATCGGCCAGAAAGTCTTTGGCCTGGATAAACAGACCAGCTGGTTGATTGGTGCGGGCAGCAGTATTTGTGGAGCCGCGGCGGTCCTGGCGACAGAACCGGTTGTGAAAGCAGAATCGAGCAAAGTCACCGTCGCCGTAGCAACGGTGGTGATTTTCGGGACGCTGGCGATTTTCCTCTATCCGGCCATGTATCCGCTGGTTGCGCACTGGTTTAGCCCGGAGGCCTACGGCATCTATATTGGCTCAACCATGCATGAAGTGGCGCAGGTGGTAGCGGCGGGTCATGCCATTAATCCGGATGCGGAAAATGCGGCGGTTATTGCCAAAATGCTGCGCGTCATGATGCTGGCACCGTTCCTGATTATTCTGGCGGCGCGTGTTAAACAGCTGGCCCCGGCGGGCAACGGAGAGAAAAGCAAGATCACCATCCCGTGGTTCGCCATTCTGTTTATCGTCGTGGCGGTGTTTAACTCCTTCCACCTGCTGCCAAAATCCGTGGTGAATATGCTGGTCACGCTGGATACCGTGATGCTGGCGATGGCGATGGCGGCGCTGGGGGTGACCACTCACGTCAGCGCGCTGAAAAAAGCGGGCGCAAAACCGCTGCTGATGGCACTGATACTCTTCATCTGGCTGATTATTGGCGGGGGCGCGATTAACCTTGCCGTCCACACTTTGATGGCATAAACCACTACGTCCTTCTCCTGTTAACCCGCTATCATAAGCGTTTCGGGTTAACAGGAGTCCCTTTATGAAATATGTTGGAGCGCACGTTAGCGCAGCGGGCGGACTGGCGAATGCCGCGATTCGCGCCGCCGAAATCGAGGCGACCGCTTTCGCCCTGTTCACCAAAAATCAGCGTCAGTGGCGCGCCGCCCCGCTCACCGCGGAAGTCATTGATGATTTCAAAGCCGCCTGTGAAAAATATCACTACGGGCCAGGGCAGATCCTTCCACACGACAGCTATCTCATTAACCTGGGTCATCCGGTACAGGAAGCGCTCGATAAATCACGCGAGGCATTTCTCGACGAACTGCAACGCTGCGAACAGCTTGGCCTGACGCTGCTGAACTTCCATCCGGGCAGCCATCTGATGCAGATTGACGAGGACGCCTGCCTGGCGCGTATCGCCGAATCCATCAACATCGCGCTGGCGCAAACCCAGGGTGTGACGGCAGTCATCGAAAACACCGCCGGTCAGGGCAGCAATCTTGGATTCAAATTTGAACATCTGGCGGCCATTATCGACGGCGTAGAAGATAAATCCCGCGTGGGCGTCTGTATCGACACCTGCCATGCCTTTGCCGCAGGCTACGACTTACGCAGCCGCGAAGAGTGCGAAAAAACCTTCGCGGAATTTGAGCGCATCGTGGGCTTTAAGTACCTGCGTGGCATGCACCTCAACGACGCCAAAAGCGCGTTCGGCAGCCGTGTTGACCGCCATCACAGCCTGGGTGAAGGCAATATTGGGCACGATGCATTCCGCTTTATCATGCAGGATACGCGTTTTGACGGGATCCCGATGGTACTGGAAACGGTCAATCCGGATATCTGGGCAGAAGAGATCGCCTGGCTGAAGGCGCAACAGACCGCAGAACAGGCGGCATAAAAAAAGCCGGGTCGCTTAAGCGCCCGGCTTTTGTTTTATTGGCCCGCAAAACCGGGCCAGTAAATTATGCCACTTTCGCGACCGCTTCTGCTTCCGGGCGTTTCAGCACCGCGTAAGACAGACCCGCCACCAGCGTACCCGCGATAATCGCGAACAGATAACCCAGAACCGGGGTAATCGCGCCTGGGATCAGCAGGACAAACAGACCGCCGTGCGGAGCCATCAGTTTTGCGCCAATGGCCATCGAGATTGCGCCAGTCACCGCACCGCCAACGATACAGCAAGGCAGGACACGCATTGGGTCACGGGCGGCGAACGGAATTGCCCCTTCAGTAATGAAGCACAGTCCCAATACCAGAGCCGCTTTGCCACCTTCTTGCTGTGCCTTGTCGAACTTACGACGAGCAATTATCGTTGCCAGGCCCAGCGCCAGAGGAGGCACCATACCCGCCGCCATGATCGCTGCCATCGGTGCATACGTCTGGGTACTCAGCAGGCCGACACCAAAGGCGTATGCCGCTTTATTGACCGGGCCACCCATATCGGTACACATCATGCCACCGAGGATTGCACCGAGCAGGACCGCATTAGCGGTACCCATGGTTTGCAGCCAGTGGGTCAGACCTTCGAGGATCCCGGCGACCGGTTTACCAATCAGGTAAATCATACCCAGGCCAACCACCAGGCTGGAAATCAGCGGGATGATCAGAATAGGTTTCAGCGCTTCCATACTTTGCGGCAATTTCAGCTTAGAGCTGATGGCCTTCGCCACATAGCCTGCGAGGAAACCGGCAATGATACCGCCGATAAAACCTGAACCGGTGCTCACTGCCAGCATCCCGCCGATAAGACCCGGGGTCAGACCCGGACGGTCAGCGATGGAAAATGCAATGTAACCGGCCAATACCGGCACCATCAGCGCGAACGCAGAGCCGCCGCCGATCTGCATCAACGCAGCCGCCAGCGTTCCCGGCTCTTTGAATGCTTCGATACCGAATGCAAACGAGAGCGCAATACACAGACCGCCCGCAACCACCATCGGCAGCATGTAAGACACGCCCGTCAACAGGTGACGGTACGCGCCCGCAGACTCTTTTTTACCGTCGGTTGCGGAAGATGCCGCTTTGCCCGTCGCCTGATAAGGACTGGCTTCTGCCAGCGCTTTATCAAACTCCTGCGACGTTTTCTTCAGCGCCAGACCGGTAGAGGTGCGATACATTGGCTTACCGGCAAATTTTGCCAGATCCACTTCGATATCAGCAGCAACAATCACCAGATCCGCTTCAGCCACTTCTTCTGGGGTAATCGCATTGCCAGCGCCCACAGAACCTCGGGTTTCCACCTTTACCCACCAGCCGCGTTTTTTCGCTTCGGTTTCAATAGCTTCTGCAGCCATAAAGGTGTGAGCCACGCCCGTCGGGCAGGCTGTGATGGCGACCACACGTTTCGGACCGTTAGCCGTCACAGCCGGAGCAGCGACGGGTGCGCTGTACACCTCTGCGTGACCTTTCGCTTCGCTCAGGAACAGCTCCGGATGCGCGACTGCGCGATTAATATCGCCCAGCCATACTTTTTTGCCGTTCAGCGCGCTGTCGGCAGGAATCTTATCGCCCAGCACGATAGCCAGTTCAGCATCGTTCGGGTTATCGACAATTTCAACATGTGCTTTGTGTGCCGCCGCGCCCAGCAGCGTCTTCGCCATGTAGGCGCGCGCCTGTCCGAGACCGGAATCAATGATCAGCAGCGTTTTCATTATGCCTCTCCTGCTGTTAGTTAAAAGGTTGTAAGTCAACGCGCGCCATCATCGCGGCCAACTGGGTACGTTCGGTAATACCAACATTGCTCTGGCTCACTGCCAGGGCGGCTACTGCGGTAGCAAGACGTAAAGTATGTTCACTGGATTCACGCATCAGCAGGCCGTAAATCAGTCCGCCAACCATGGAATCCCCGGCACCTACGGTGCTGACCACTTCCACCGACGGCGGTTTGGCGATCCATTCGCCAGACGCGTTAACCCACAGCGCGCCTTCTGCGCCCAGCGAAATCACCACGTGAGCGATACCCTGTTCACGCAGCGCATGGGCGGCTTCAATCACATCTTTTAATTCTGGCAGCTTACGGCCCGCCCAGATCTCAAGTTCACGACGATTGGGCTTGACCAGCCACGGCGAGGCTTTAAGGCCCGCCACCAACGCTTCACGGCTGCTGTCGAAAATAATGCATGGGCACTGACTACGCAGGCGCAGCATCCAGTCGGTGAACGCTTCCGGGCTGACGCCTGACGGCAGACTGCCGCTGACGCAAACCATATCGAACTGTCCAAGCCAGCTCAGAGAATCCGTCACAAAACGCTCCCAGTCTGCGCCCGTCACTTCAAACCCGGAGAAATTCAGGTCGGTGACTTCACCGTCTTTTTCCGTCAGCTTGACGTTAATACGGGTACGACCCTGAACGACCTGGAAGCGGTTGGCGATACCCAGTTCGCTGAACAGCTGCTGAAAACCATCCTGATTGTCTTTGCCGAGGAACCCGCCCACGGTCACGTCGATACCTAAATCTTTCAGCACTTTGGCAACGTTGATGCCTTTACCGGCTGCATGCAGACCGGTGGTGCGTACAAGGTTGACTTCGCCACGTTCAATTTCTGGCGTGAATCCGACCAGGTCATAGGCCGGGTTCAGGGTAATAGTGGCAACACGTCTGCTCATTATGCGCCCTCCCCCAGACCCGCAGCGATGGCGTCGCCAATCGCTTTCAGCGCCTGTTCAGCATCTGCACCCTGCGCGGTAAAGCGCAGGCGATGCCCTTTTTTGACGCCAAGAGCAACCACTTTCATCAGACTACGGCCATTTGCCGGTTTACCGGATCCATCGAGATTGGTCACGGTGATATCGCTTTCGAACTGCTTGATAGTATTGACCAGCATCGTGCCCGGACGAGCGTGAAGGCCGTGTTCATTACGCACCACAAACTCAGCGCTCAGGACGTCATCCGTTAGGGCGTCGTCACTGGTCAGCAGTGCCAGCAGCGTGGCGGCATCCGCATTCAGCAAGCGGTCAGCTTTGTTGTTCAGCAGTAAATCGCTCAGACGCTTCAGTACCGCTACCGGCTGTTCATCCGTCATTGCGACTGTCACCAGGACGGCTGCGCTTTCGCCATCTGCATCAAATGCAGACGCGGCGCGGCTCACCGCAACGGCACTGCGCAAATTGCCTTCAGCGCTGTCGTTCAGCCAGACGCCCTGACCCAGATTCAGCGGCTTATCATTAATGACGCGAGCGACAAATGCGGTATCGACAGTACCCGCTTCTTTCAGACGACCGGCGTTGAGGGCCTGTAATGTCACCAGATCGGAGGCCGCCACATCCAGCGTCAGCGTGTCGTTATCCAGCTTCAGCGCTTCGCTCTGCTTTTCACCCATCAGCAGCGCACGCAGTTCTTCTGCAGTGGTAGCTGATTGCAGCTGTTCAGTTACGGAGTCATCGCTCAGCACGTGCGTCAGCTGACGCAATAAGCCAAGATGCTCATCGCTGCTTGCCGCGATGCCGATGGCCACGTAAGCCACCTGCCCTTCGCCCCATAAAATACCTTGCGGGAACTGATACACCTGAACACCGGTTTTCAGCACCTGATCGCGGGTATCCGTGGTGCCATGTGGAATGGCGATCCCATTCCCCAGGAAGGTAGAGGTCTGCTGCTCTCGGGCCAGCATGCCGTCAACGTAGCCATTCGCAACGTTGCCTGCCTGCACAAGGGCAGCAGCAATCTTGCGAATCGCCTCTTCTTTATTACCGGCCTGTTCGCCGGGATGGATGTCTTGCACTGATAACTGGAACATGGTTCTCCTCTCTCGCTGAATTGAATCGTTTCAGCCTTAATGAGAAAAAATGCGCTAACCTGCTCCGTTAGTTAAACAAGATAGCGCTGAAACGTTTCAATGAGTCTTGCCTGTTACCGTTGAGCTTGCAAGAAAAGTTACATTTCTCGTTTAAGAATTTAGAAGTGCAGCACATTTCTTCAACATTTGCCCCACATTAGCTGACGCAGCAGGTTTTTCCGTCATTAAGCTTCAGCACACTTCAGCCTTTTAAAGAATTGAAATGCTATTTTGATTTTTCGTGGCGAATATGATCCCAACAGCTGTTTATTTTCTGACAAGCGGCGTAAACTTCGCCACTCTTCAAATCACTGATACAGAAACATGCATAACACCCCCGCTGCCGCCACACCAAAACCATTTGATCTGACGTCATCGGCGTTTTTAATTGTGGCCTTCCTCACCGGTATTGCCGGTGCGTTACAAACCCCAACGCTGAGTTTATTCCTCACCAACGAAGTCCACGCGCGTCCGGCAATGGTCGGTTTCTTCTTCACCGGCAGCGCCATTATCGGCATTCTGGTGAGCCAGTTTCTGGCAGGTCGTTCAGACCGAAAAGGCGACCGCAAAAGTCTGATTGTCTTTTGCTGCCTGCTCGGCGTTTTTGCCTGCATCCTGTTCGCCTGGAACCGTAACTATTTCGTTCTGCTGTTTGTCGGCGTGTTCCTCAGCAGCTTCGGCTCCACGGCCAACCCACAAATGTTTGCTCTTGCGCGTGAGCATGCAGATCGCACGGGCCGGGAAGCGGTCATGTTCAGCTCGATTTTGCGCGCCCAGGTCTCGCTGGCGTGGGTCATTGGCCCGCCGCTGGCGTATGCGCTGGCAATGGGATTCGGCTTTACCGTGATGTATCTGAGCGCCGCCGTTGCTTTCGTGGTGTGCGGGATTATGGTGTGGTTTTTCCTGCCGTCGATGCGCAAAGAGCCCAGACTTTCAACCAGCACCCTGGAAGCGCCCCGCCGTAATCGCCGCGATGCGCTGCTGCTGTTTATCGTCTGTACGCTGATGTGGGGAACCAACAGCCTCTATATCATCAATATGCCGCTGTTTATTATTGACGAGCTGCATCTGCCGGAGAAACTGGCGGGCATCATGATGGGGACCGCTGCGGGGCTGGAAATTCCGACGATGTTAATTGCGGGCTATTACGCCAGGCGCTTCGGGAAACGTTTCTTGATGCGTATTGCCGCGGTGGCGGGACTGTTGTTTTACACCGGAATGCTCACCGTCCACTCCCCGGCCTTACTGCTGGCGTTACAACTGCTGAACGCTATTTATATTGGCATTCTGGCGGGGATCGGCATGCTCTACTTCCAGGATCTGATGCCGGGTCAGGCGGGCGCAGCGACGACGCTGTATACGAATACCACGCGCGTGGGCTGGATTATTGCGGGTTCACTGGCGGGGGTTGTGGCAGAAATCTGGAGTTACCATACCGTGTTCTGGATTGCGCTGGCGATGTGCATCATGACGATCGGGTGTCTGACGCGCATTAAAGACGTTTAAGGCGCGGTAAGCGCCTCAAGCTCGAGGAGATAAACCATCGCGTGCGCCCGTGTTGCGCCGCACATCTCCTGTGAAGGCTGCAGCCCGGCGCACACCCTGGGACGCAAAGGCGAACCGAACAAATTGCACAGGTTGCGGTCAGAAAGTTGAACACAGCGGGTGTTGGCAGGCTTGCCGTCTGGCATCCCCGGAATCGGGCTTGAAATGGACGGTGCGGTACAGCACGCTCCACAGTCGGGACGGCAATCCATAAACGCTCTCTTTCATTCACTGAGGCCCGGGCCGTCGGGCATGGCGCGCACAGTAACACCTTTTGTGTATTGATAGCAAAAGCCACTAATTCCTCTTGCCTGAAAGGCTTCTCGCGAGTAATTTGGCGCGATATTTTTTACCTCCCAGTAAACAGGATTACTGCAATGCCAAGAGCGAACGAAATTAAGAAAGGTATGGTACTGAATTACAACGGCAAGCTGCTGATTGTGAAAGACATTGATATTCAATCCCCCAGCGCCCGTGGCGCAGCGACGCTGTACAAAATGCGCTTTGCCGATGTGCGTACCGGCCTGAAAGTTGAAGAGCGTTTCAAGGGTGACGATATCGTTGATACCGTTACGCTGACCCGCCGCTTCGTTGACTTCTCCTATGTGGATGGCAACGAATACGTGTTTATGGATAAAGAAGACTACACGCCGTACACCTTTACCAAAGACCAGATTGAAGAAGAGCTGCTGTTTATTCCTGAAGGCGGAATGCCGGATATGCAGGTTCTGACCTGGGATGGCCAGCTGTTAGCGCTGGAACTGCCGCAGACCGTTGATCTGGAAATCGTCGAAACCGCACCAGGCATTAAAGGCGCCTCCGCCAGCGCGCGCAACAAACCCGCCACACTGACGACCGGTCTGGTCGTTCAGGTTCCGGAATACCTCTCTGCAGGCGAGAAGATCCGCATCCATATCGAAGAAAAACGCTATATGGGTCGCGCAGACTAATCATAAAAAAACCCGGCTATTGCCGGGTTTTCTTTTATTGCCGTTGTTACAGCAGATCAGGGTATTTGGTCATTTTCAGCGCCAGCTCTACGCCACGCACTTCAGCCATCCCTTTCAGACGCCCAATCGCCGAATAGCCTGGATTGGTTTTTTTACGCAGATCGTCCAGCATCTGATGTCCGTGATCCGGACGGAATGGAATAGGACGTAAATCCCCTGCATTCTTACGGCGCAGTTCTTCGCCCAGAATGGCGTCCACGACTGCCACCATATTGACGTCACCGCCCAGGTGCGCGGCTTCGTGGAAGGTTTTTGGATTATCTTCACGACACGTCGCGCGCAGATGGGTGAAATGAATCCGATCGCCGAAGGTTTCGATCATCTGTACTAAATCATTATCTGCCCGCACGCCATAAGAGCCGGTACACATGGTGAAACCGTTGTGGATACTGTCCACGGTCTCTTTCAGCCATTGCATATCTTCAATGGTAGAAACAATACGCGGCAGACCGAGGATAGGACGCGGTGGATCGTCCGGGTGCACGGCAAGTCGCAAACCCGATGCTTCTGCCACGGGCACAATCGCGCGCAGGAAATAAGCCATGTTTTCGCGCAGCTGGTTTTTGTCGATATCACCGTATTCCGCCAGACGGGCGCGGAACTGGTCCAGCGTATAGCCCTCTTCCGCACCCGGCAGGCCGGCGATAATATTGCGGGTCAGTTTTTCGATATCCGCTTCACTGGCATCGTTAAACCATTGCTGCGCCTGCTGCTGTTCCTCGGCGGAATAATCCGCGTCGGCACCAGGACGCTTCAGGATGTGCAGCTCAAAGGCGGCAAAAGCAATTTGATCGAAACGCAATGCTTTAGAGCCGTCCGGCAGCTGATATTCGAGATCGGTGCGCGTCCAGTCCAGGATCGGCATAAAGTTGTAGCAAACCGTATCAATACCGCAGGCCGCCAGGTTACGGATACTCTGCTGATAGTGAGCAATCCAGGTCTCAAACTCCCCGGAATGGGTTTTGATATCTTCATGCACCGGAATACTTTCGACGACCGACCAGGTCAGCCCTTTTTCGGCCAGTATAGCCTGACGCTTTTTGATCTCTTCTACCGGCCAGACCTGACCATTGGGAATATGGTGCAGTGCGGTGACAACACCCGTTGCGCCAGCCTGACGCACATCATCAAGAGAAACCGGATCATTCGGTCCATACCAACGCCAGGTTTGTTCCATCGCCTAACCCTCTAAAGTTGTTATACCAATATATGTAACCACAATGACGACTACCATACATGTTTGCCAAAAACGGTCAATCCTCGCCGCCGCATTGATTGATCCAACTCACATAAACGGGATAATTACGGCTTACCAATTCTATTTGCTGTCATATAACTTTACACTGACATTGTTAATTAATGGTTAATCAGGTGTTTACTTCATGAAGACAATTGCCTCCGTTTCCCTTCCTTCGCAGGTGCAACAACCGCAATACGATCGCTCGCAGCTCCGCTCTCGTATCGTTCATTTCGGTTTTGGTGCCTTTCACCGCGCACATCAGGCGTTGTTAACAAACCGCGTGCTTAATGCAAAAGGGGGTGACTGGGGCATCTGTGAGATCAGTCTTTTCAGCGGCGATACCCTGATGAGCCAGCTGCGCGCTCAGGATCACCTTTTTACCGTGCTGGAAAAAGGCGCAGACGGGAACCAGCCGATCATCGTGGGCGCGGTGCATGAATGCCTGAACGCCAGGCTCGATTCGCTGGCGGCCATTATCGAAAAATTCTGCGAGCCGCAGGTAGCGATTGTCTCGCTGACGATCACTGAAAAAGGATATTGCATCGATCCGGCGACCGGCAAGCTGGATACGCAAAATGCACGGATTGCTCATGATCTTGAAAACCCGTCAGAACCGCATTCTGCGCCGGGCATTCTGGTTGAAGCGCTACATCGCCGTCGTGAGCGCGGCCTGGCGCCCTTCACCGTATTGTCCTGCGATAATATTCCTGACAACGGTCATGTGGTCAAAAATGCGGTTCTCGGGATGGCAGAGAAGCGCTCACCGGCGCTGGCCGAGTGGATTGCGGCTAACGTGAGTTTTCCGGGAACGATGGTCGACAGAATTGTCCCGGCGGCGACCGAGCAATCCCTCGCAGAAATCACGCAGGAGCTGGGCGTGGAAGATCCCTGCGCCATTAGCTGCGAGCCGTTTGTGCAGTGGGTGGTTGAAGATAACTTCGTGGCAGGCCGTCCGGAATGGGAGATCGCAGGCGTACAAATGGTGCAGGACGTTTTGCCCTGGGAACAGATGAAGTTGCGCATGCTGAACGGCAGCCACTCTTTCCTGGCGTATCTGGGTTACCTTGCCGGCTATGCCCACATTAACGACTGCATGCAGGACGATGCCTTCCGGGAGGCCGCGCGCCGCCTGATGCTCGATGAACAGGCCCCGACGCTACGAATCACCGGGGTCGATCTCACTGACTATGCCGACAGCCTGCTGACCCGATTTGCGAATCCGGCTTTGCAGCATCGCACCTGGCAGATCGCGATGGACGGAAGCCAGAAACTCCCTCAACGCATGCTGGACGGCGTTCGTGTCCATCAGCAACGCAACAGCGCCTGGCCCTTACTGGCGCTGGGGATCGCCGGCTGGATGCGTTATGTCAGCGGTGTGGATGATAAGGGTAACAGCATTGATATTCGCGATCCGCTGAGCGATAAAATCCGTGGACTCGTTGAAACCAGCAGCGACGCGGAGCGCGTCAGCGCCCTGCTCACGCTGAGTGAAATATTTGGTACTGATTTGCCCCAGAACCCGCGCTTTGTCGATGCCATTCAACAGGCCTGGCAGCGTATTGCGCGTAACGGCGCGCGTCAGGCGGTGAATGAGACGCTCATGCTTTAACCCTTCTTGCTGCTTATGCGCGTGGAGAGCTTTCCGCGCGCATAAGCCCCTTCACATCACTGTCTTTTTTCGCCAGGATTACTGATAATTGTTCGCGAATGACGATTATCTCCTGGAGCGCATGTGACCAAAACCAATCTGGTAACCGGTTTTCTCGGTAGCGGAAAAACTACCTCAATCCTTCATCTGCTGGCCCATAAAGATCCTTCAGAAAAATGGGCTGTGCTGGTCAACGAATTCGGTGAAATCGGAATTGATGGCGCACTACTGGCCGACAATGGCGCAATGGTCAAAGAGATCCCCGGCGGATGCATGTGTTGCATCAACGGCTTACCGATGCAGGTGGGGCTGAATACGCTGCTGCGTCTGGGAAAACCGGACCGGTTGATTATTGAACCTACCGGTTTAGGCCACCCAAAACAGATCCTCGATCTGCTCACTGCTCCGGTGTATGAGCCGTGGATCGACCTTCGCGCGACGCTGTGTCTGGTCGATCCCCGCCAGTTGCTGGATGAGAAAGTGGTACAGAATGAAAACTTCCGTGACCAGCTGGCTTGCGCCGATATTATCGTCGCCAATAAAGAAGACCGCGCAACCCAGGAGAGTCGTGAAGCCTTTGATTTCTGGTGGCAACATTTCGGCGGCGATCGTCAGTTCGTCATGGCGACGCAGGGCGAGATTGACAACAGCCTGCTTGATCTCCCGCGTCGTAACAGCGTCGAGCTTCTTGCCAGCGCCGCGCATTCTCACGCTCATGGCGAGAAAAAAGGGCTGGCGGCGTTAAGTCTTCCGGCGCATCAACGCTGGCGTCGCAGCCTGAACAGCGGTCAGGGACACCAGGCCTGTGGCTGGATTTTTGATGCCGATACCCGCTTTGACACCATTGGCATCCTTGAGTGGGCCAGACTCGCCCCTGTCGAGCGCGTCAAAGGCGTGATGCGAACGCAAGATGGGCTGGTCAGGATCAATCGTCAGGGCGCGGATTTCTTCATTGAAACGCAAAATGTTGCGCCGCCAGACAGTCGAATAGAGTTAATTAGTGCGGTTAACACGGACTGGAACGTGCTTCAGGCCAGCTTGTTGAGGCTTCGTTTAACTTCCAGCGACTAACGTTGCTCTCGACTAAACTGCTTTGCATATGAAAATGATTAAAAAACTTCCCCTGATATTACTGCTCAACGCTGCCGGTCTGGCGCTCTTTTTATCCTGGTATTTGCCGGTGAATCATGGCTTTTGGTTCCCGGTGGATTTGGGCATTTTTCATTTCTTCAATGAACAGCTGGTCAAAAGTCATGCGATATTATGGCTGGTGGCCATCACCAACAATCGCGCCTTTGATGGCTGTTCACTGCTGGCGATGGGCTGCTTAATGCTCTCTTTCTGGTTGAAAGAAGATGCCGCCGAACGCCGCCGCATTATCATCATCGGCCTGGTGATGCTGCTGACCGCCGTGGTGATTAATCAGCTGGCACAGGGGTTGATGCCGGTCAAGCGCTCCAGCCCAACGCTGTTCTTCCCGGATGTTCACCGTGTGAGTGAATTACTGCATATCTCCACCAAAGATGCGTCTAAAGACAGTTTCCCAGGCGATCACGGAATGATGCTGCTTATTTTCTCAGCATTCATGCTTCGCTATTTCGGCAGAAAAGCCTTCTTCATTGGCCTCATTATTGTTGTGGTTTTCGCATTCCCACGCGTAATGATTGGCGCGCACTGGCTGACTGATATTGTTGTTGGATCGCTTTCCGCTGTGTTGATTGGTCTGCCATGGTGCTTAATGACCCCTGTGAGCGATCGCCTTATTGCCCTTTTCGATCGCTATTTACCCGGTAAACGCAACAAACCAGAAACAAATAACTAACCGAAATTAACACCATCTATCAGGGATCGTTTTCGATCCCTGGCTATTTCCCCGCCGACACTGTCCCCGGATGTCATATTCTCGTAATATCATTCATGAGATAAATGAAAGCATTGCGTGATATTTAACCTAAATTGACGATATTTTAAGCAATCCCATTTAATCGCTTTCTCTATCACAATTTCTTATAAAAAATCGTTTTTTTTTGCTCGCATTGCCTAAGCCAATCGGTTAATCTCGAACTCGTTTTGCCTCACAGAGATAATTATTCTCAGCATAAATAAGTTTGTGCGTTAGAGCACAGATTTGGCCATAAAGAATTGTCTCATTGTGCGCAGGTATTTAGTCTCGTCACGTTTGGCATTTTTATAACGATATTTATCGTTAAGGACTTCAAGGGAAAATAATCACAATGGTCAAATCTCAACCGATTTTGAGATATATCTTGCGGGGAATCCCGGCAATAGCAGTGGCGGTACTGCTGTCTGCATGTAGTTCGACAAACACCGCAAATAATATGCATCCTGAGACGCGTGTTGTGGGCATGGAAGATGCCTCGTCACTGCAAGCCTCTCAGGATGAATTTGAGAATATGGTGCGTAATCTGGACGTTAAGTCCCGCATTATGGATCAATATGCTGACTGGAAAGGCGTGCGCTATCGCCTTGGCGGCAGCACCAAGAAAGGTATTGATTGTTCCGGCTTTGTACAGCGTACATTCCGCGAGCAGTTTGGCTTAGATCTGCCACGTTCTACCTACGAACAGCAGGAAATGGGTAAATCAATCTCTCGTACGAAACTGCGTACAGGCGATCTGGTTCTCTTCCGCGCAGGTTCAACCGGTCGTCACGTTGGTATCTATATCGGTAACGACCAGTTTGTTCACGCGTCCACCAGCAGCGGTGTGACCATTTCCAGCATGAACGAGCCTTACTGGAAGAAGCGCTATAACGAAGCGCGCCGCGTTCTGAGCCGCAGTTAATCGGTCATGTTGCGGGTTATCCCTTGGCTTGCAACGTGATAAAAAAAGCACTGCTTCGGCGGTGTTTTTTTTCGCCTGTTCGAAACCCGTTTAGCGGTCCATCGATATGACTGGTTAAGAAAAACCAGGCTATAGTCTTGTAAATATGTAAGTTTGGCCGTTCTGCAGGAACCGACGGCAATCCAGGAACAATGACGTTTATGTTCACCCGTTTCTTTTCCACCAGCCGCAAAGTTCTGACAGGAAGCATTCTTGCAGGCATTATTGTCGCCCTGCTATGCGGAACGCTGCAGTTTTTCCTGAGCTACCATAAGCGGGAAGTTAAGTTCGATACCCTTATCGTCGACCTGCGTAGCTATATGGAAAGCTATTTCTCCGATCTCAAACAGTCTATTGATACGCTGCAACCGTATACCCTGAATAATTGCCAGGATGTCAGCGCTGAGCTGACCTCTCGCGCCGCTTTTAGCCTTAACGTCCGTGCTTTTTTACTGGTCAGAGATAACATTGCGTTTTGCTCTTCTGCCACTGGCCCGATGAATGTTCCGCTTCAGGAACTCATTCCCAAACTGGATACCCGCAAGCGCGTCGATATGGAGCTTCTGGCCGGTACGCCAATGTTGCCGGAAAAACCCGCGATTGCGATCTGGTATCAAAATCCGTTGGTAAAAAGTGGCGGTGTCTTTACCTCCATCAACATTAATCTGACGCCATATATGCTCTATACCGCGCGTCAGGATGAATTTGCCAGTGTGGCGGTCATTGTGGGTGATTTGGCGCTTTCCACTTCGTCAGGTCGTCTGGTACATGTTAATGACCTGCATGAAACGGCCATCCGCAGTACCACACTCAACGATTTACCGCTGACCATCAATCTGTATGCAAAGGCGTGGACCACTGAAGAAATCTTATTTGCGCTGTTCTTTGGGCTGATCTGCGGAATTGCTGCGGGAACGCTCTCCTATTACATTCTCACGATTCGTTTGCATCCGGGTAAAGAGATCCTGATGGCCATTAAACGCGGTCAGTTCTACGTGGTTTATCAGCCAGTCGTCGATGCCAAAGAGTTGAAGATGCAGGGCGTTGAAGTCCTGATGCGCTGGCGACATCCCGTAATGGGTGAGATCCCGCCGGATGCATTTATCAACTTTGCCGAAGCGCAAAAACTGATTGTTCCTCTGACGCTGCATCTTTTTGAGTTAATTATTCGCGATGCCCCCTTGCTGCAAACGGTCCTGCCTGCTGGCGCCAAACTGGGTATTAACATTGCACCAGGGCATCTGCATGCCGAAAGCTTTAAAGAGGATATGCGCCGATTCAGCGAATCATTACCCGCGGATCACTTCCAGGTGGTGCTCGAGGTCACCGAGCGCGACATGATTAATCAGCTTGAAGCGACTCCGCTCTTTGAATGGTTACACCGTGAAGGTTTTGAAATTGCGATAGACGATTTCGGCACGGGCCATAGTGCGCTGATTTATCTGGAACGTTTCGCGATGGACTATCTCAAAATTGATCGCGGTTTTGTGAACGCCATTGGTACGGAAACGGTCACCTCTCCGGTGCTTGATGCCGTGCTGACGCTGGCCCGACGGCTGAATATGGTAACCGTCGCTGAAGGTGTCGAAACGCCTGAACAAGCGGCATGGCTTCGCGAGCACGGCGTCAATTACCTGCAGGGGTACTGGATAAGCCGTCCGATGCCGCTGGAGATGTTCCTCAAATGGCAGCCTGATATCGCGAAAAATAGTGAATAATTTCACAATCATCGCTTCGTCACTTATTATTCAGCTTAACAAAAAGCCTCACCGCGTGTGAGCCAGAATATAATGAGGGATACGCTGCGAATGTCTATACGCTCCGTTTTGATGTTACTGGCGTTCTTCAGCGTGACCAGCCAGGCGCAGACCATTAAAGAGAGTTACGCGCTCGCGGTGCTGGGCGAGCCGAAATACGACACCCATTTTACCCATTTTGATTACGTCAATCCCGCAGCGCCAAAAGGCGGGAATGTCACGCTCTCCGCTACCGGCACCTTCGATAACTTCAACCGTTTTGCGCTTCGCGGTGTGGCTGCAGAACGAACCGACGCACTGTACGATACGCTGTTTGTTACCTCCGACGATGAGCCTGGTAGCTACTACCCGCTTGTCGCGGAGATGGTGCGCTATGCCGATGATTTTTCGTGGGCGGAAGTCACTCTCAATCCGCGAGCGCGTTTTCACGATGGCTCTTCGGTGAAAGCCAGCGATGTCGCTTTTACCTTTCACAAATTTATGACGGAAGGGGTACCCCAGTTTCGCCTGGTGTTTAAAGGGGCGACTGTCAAAGCCATTGCCCCGTTAACCGTGCGCATTGAACTGGCGGAGCCGGGAAAAGAGAGCATCTTGAGCCTGCTCTCGCTGCCGGTAATGCCGGAATCCTTCTGGAAAGATCATAAACTGAGCGACCCGCTCTCTACGCCGCCGCTGGCTGGCGGTCCCTATCGCATCACCAGCTGGCGAATGGGGCAATATGTTGTCTATTCTCGCGTCAAAGATTACTGGGCCGCAGATTTGCCGGTTAACCGCGGTCGCTGGAACTTCGATACTATCCGCTATGACTACTATCTCGACGATAACGTCGCCTTTGAAGCCTTCAAGGCGGGTGCGTTTGATATGCGCCAGGAAGTCAGCGCCAAAAACTGGGCAACTCGCTATGTCGGCAAAAACTTCGCGAACCGCTATATCGTCAAAGACGAACAAAAAAACGAATCTGCCCAGGACACCCGCTGGCTGGCATTTAATATTCAGCGGCCGGTATTTGCCGACAGACGCGTTCGCCAGGCAATTTCTTTAGCCTTCGATTTTGAATGGATGAATAAAGCGCTGTTTTATAGTGCCTACAGCCGAACCAACAGCTATTTCCAGAATACCGAATACGCTGCGCGCCATTATCCGGATGCCGCAGAGCTGACGCTGCTTGCGCCGCTGAAAGCAGAAATACCGCCAGAAGTTTTCACGACCATCTATGAGCCACCCGCGTCAAAAGGTGACGGTTACGATCGTGCTAATTTGCTCAAAGCCAGCAAGCTGCTGGACGATGCGGGCTGGGTGTTAAAAAATCAGAAACGCGTTGATACCCGTAGCGGAAAATCGCTCAGTTTTGAGCTGTTACTCTCTTCCGGCGGCAATAACCAATGGGTCCTCCCCTTCCAGCACAATCTGGAGCGTCTGGGGATCACCATGGAGATCCGCCAGGTTGATAATGCTCAGATAACCAACCGGATGCGTAGCCGCGACTACGATATGATGCCGCGCATATGGCAAGCGCAGCCGTGGCCAGGCACCAATCTGCGGATCTCCTGGGCCTCCGACTATATCAACTCGTCCTACAATGCTCCCGGCGTCCAAAGCCCGGTCATCGACACTCTTATTGCGCAAATCATTGCCGCGCAGGGAAATAAAGATAAGCTGGTCCCGCTGGGACGCGCGCTCGATCGCGTATTGACCTGGAACGCCTACATGCTGCCAATGTGGTTTATGGGTGAAGATCGCCTCGCCTACTGGGATAAATTTTCGATGCCCGCCGTTCGGCCGATTTACGCGCTGGGGTTCGATAACTGGTGGTATGACGTCAATAAAGCCGCAAAACTGCCTGCTGAGCGGCGCTAAGGATTAACGATGGGCGCTTACCTGATACGACGTTTACTGCTGATCATCCCTACGCTGTGGGCGATCATCACGATTAATTTTTTTATTGTCCAAATCGCGCCCGGTGGCCCGGTCGATCAGGCTATTGCGGCGATTGAGTTTGGTAACAGCAGCGGCCTGCCGGGAGGCAGTGAGGAAGGCCTGCGCGCCAGTCATGCACAAACCGGAGCGGGAAACATCAGCGACAGCCACTACCGCGGCGGGCGCGGCCTGGATCCAGAGGTCATCGCCGAGATCACCCACCGTTACGGTTTTGATAAACCTATGCATGAACGCTATTTCAAAATGCTCTGGGATTACGTTCGCTTTGATTTTGGCGACAGCCTGTTTCGCAGCGCATCCGTCTTGCAGCTCATCAAAGACAGTTTACCGGTGTCTGTGACCCTGGGATTATGGGGGACGTTAATTATTTATCTGGTCTCCATTCCGTTAGGGATACGCAAAGCGGTCTACAACGGCAGCCGATTCGACATCTGGAGCAGCACCTTCATTATTATCGGCTACGCCATTCCCGCGTTTCTTTTCGCCGTGCTGTTAATTGTCTTTTTTGCCGGCGGCAGCTATTTCGATCTCTTCCCGCTGCGCGGGCTGGTTTCCGCCGACTTTAGCTCGCTGCCGTGGTATCAGAAAATCACCGATTATCTCTGGCATATCACATTGCCAGTGCTGGCGACCGTCATTGGCGGATTTGCAGCGCTGACCATGCTGACCAAAAACGCTTTTCTGGATGAAATCCGAAAGCAGTACGTGGTGACCGCACGGGCGAAAGGCGTAAGCGAAAAACAGATCATGTGGAAACATGTATTCCGGAACGCCATGCTGCTGGTCATTGCCGGTTTTCCCGCCACCTTCATCAGTATGTTTTTCACCGGCTCGCTGCTGATTGAGGTGATGTTCTCCCTCAACGGGCTTGGCCTGCTGGGTTACGAAGCCACCGTCTCGCGCGACTATCCCGTGATGTTCGGTACGCTCTATATTTTCACCCTGATCGGCCTGCTGCTGAATATCGTCAGTGATATCAGCTATACACTGGTCGATCCGCGCATTGATTTTGAGGGCCGCTGATGCTCCATTTAAGCCCCGTGAACCACGCCCGCTGGGCGCGTTTTCGCCATAACCGTCGCGGTTACTGGTCGCTGTGGATCTTTTCCGTGCTGTTTGTGTTGAGCCTGTGCGCAGAACTGATTGCCAACGACAAACCGCTGCTGGTGCATTTCAACGATCGCTGGTATACGCCGGTGCTCACCAACTACAGCGAAAGCGATTTTGGCGGTCCGTTTGCCACACCCGCGGACTATCAGGACCCGTGGCTACGTGAGCAGATTCAACACCACGGCTGGGCGCTTTGGGCTCCGATCCGCTTTGGCGCAAACAGCATTAACTTTTCCACCGCCACGCCCTTCCCTTCAGCGCCATCGGCACAGAACTGGCTGGGTACGGACGCTAACGGAGGGGATGTACTGGCGCGTATCCTCTACGGAACGCGGATCTCCATTCTGTTTGGGCTGATGCTAACGCTGTTTTCAAGCGTGATGGGCGTCGTCGCGGGAGCGATTCAGGGCTACTATGGCGGGAAAATTGATTTATGGGGACAGCGCTTTATCGAAGTCTGGTCAGGCATGCCGACGCTGTTTTTGATTATTCTGCTGTCGAGCGTAATCCAGCCAAACTTCTGGTGGCTGCTGGGTATTACCGTGCTCTTTGGCTGGATGGCGCTGGTCGGCGTAGTGCGAGCGGAATTTTTGCGTACCCGTAATTTCGATTACATCCGCGCCGCGCAGGCGCTTGGAGTCAGCGATCGCAGCATTATCTTCCGCCATATGCTGCCCAATGCCGTAGTCGCCACGCTGACCTTTCTGCCTTTTATTCTGTGCAGCTCAATTACCACTCTTACCTCACTGGATTTTCTCGGTTTTGGTTTGCCACTCGGCTCACCATCTCTCGGAGAACTGCTGTTACAGGGCAAAAATAACCTACAGGCTCCCTGGCTGGGTATTACGGCGTTTCTTTCTGTTGCCGTGCTGCTCTCGCTACTGATTTTTATTGGCGAAGCGGTGCGCGATGCCTTCGATCCCAACAAGGCGGTATAAGATGACCCAGCCCCTGCTCAGTATCGACCATCTTTCCATTGCGTTTGCCCAGCAAGGCGAAACGCGTGAAGTGGTTCGCGATCTTTCGCTGCACATTCAGGCCGGAGAAACGCTGGCTCTGGTAGGCGAATCCGGTTCAGGGAAAAGCGTGTCGGCACTTTCGATTTTACGCCTGCTCCCCTCGCCTCCCGCCGTGTATCCACAGGGCGATATTCTTTTCCACGGCCAGTCATTGCTGCATGCCGATGAGCAGACCCTGCGTGGCATACGTGGCAACAAGATTGCGATGATTTTCCAGGAGCCGATGGTGTCGCTCAATCCGCTCCACACGCTGGAAAAACAGCTGTATGAGGTGCTTTCGCTGCACCGCGGAATGCGTAAAGAAGCCGCCAGGGGGGAAATGCTGGATTGCCTTGAACGGACCGGTATTCGCAACGCCGCTAAGCGCCTGGCGGATTTCCCGCACCAGCTCTCTGGCGGCGAACGTCAGCGCGTGATGATCGCCATGGCTTTATTGACTCGCCCGGAACTGCTGATCGCCGATGAGCCGACCACCGCGCTGGATGTCACGGTGCAGGCGCAGATTCTGCAACTCCTGCGCGAGTTACGCGACGAACTGAACATGAGTCTGCTGTTTATCACGCATAATCTCGGTATTGTGAAAAAACTGGCGGACAACGTGGCGGTGATGCAAAACGGTCGCTGCGTTGAACAAAATACCGCGACCGCGCTGTTTCATGCGCCGCAGCATCCGTATACCCAGCGCCTGCTGGACAGTGAGCCGTCCGGCGATCCTGTCCCTCTGCCCGCACAGAGCGAGCCCCTGTTGCGCGTCGACAATCTCTCCGTGGCTTTTCCGGTCCGAAAAGGCCTCTTCCGCCGGGTGGTGGATCAGACTCAGGTTCTGAAGAACGTCAGTTTTTCGCTGCGACCCGGCGAAACGCTGGGGCTGGTGGGTGAATCCGGCTCAGGGAAAAGTACCACGGGCCTGGCGCTGTTACGGCTGATTGCCTCGCGCGGTACTATTCTGTTTGATGGCAAACCGCTGCACAGCTGGAACCGCCGCCAGATGCTGCCCGTTCGCCCGCGAATGCAGGTTGTTTTTCAGGATCCGAACTCATCGCTCAACCCGCGGCTCAACGTTCTGCAAATCATAGAGGAAGGGCTGCGGGTGCATCAGCCCGAGCTTAACGCCCGGCAGCGTGAAGCAGAAGTGATACGGGTGATGCAGGAGGTCGGGCTGGATCCGGAAAGCCGCTATCGTTACCCGGCCGCCTTTTCTGGCGGCCAGCGCCAGCGTATCGCCATCTCCCGGGCGCTAATCCTGAAACCCGAGCTGATTATTCTTGATGAGCCAACGTCGTCGCTGGACAGGACCGTACAGGCTCAGATTCTGGCCTTACTGAAAGGATTACAGGAAAAGCACCGACTGGCCTATATATTTATTAGCCACGATCTACAGGTGGTACGCGCGTTGTGCCATCAGGTTATTGTGCTGCGTCAGGGAGAGGTGGTCGAACAGGGTGACTGCCAGCGCGTGTTTGCTGCACCGACGCATGACTACACCCGCCAGCTGTTAGCCCTGCGCTGACGTTCAGAAAGGGTGTTGACCCGAAAACGGCTCGGCGATCGCGACGCCAAAGTTCTTCAGACGGCAGGTCGCCGCAAATTCGTCCTGGCTTTTCACGAACAGGCACGGCTCGCCTTCGCACTCCAGTACCGAGCTATCCAGCTCGATATCGGTCAGCGCCTGGCTCAGTCGTTCCATCACTGGCCATGCATTTTCGTCGTCCGGGCTGAGTAATTTCAGCGCGACCAGACAATTCTCGCACTCATTTCCACTTTGCGGAATCGGTTCAACTTTCGAACCTGCAAAACCCGCCAGCCAGCGATAGCTTTGCGGCAAGCGATGGACAATGGAGAGTTGTAATGTATTCACTTTCTTTCCCCGGAAGCAAAAAATACTTCACAATTTATTTACATTTATTGTAACACATCGTCGCTTACCTGCTGTTTTTTTCATGAGAAACCCTTTCCAGCCGTATGTTACGGGCTTTAGCGTCTCATTTTTCAGGGCGTTATTATGTAAGTTACAGGCTCGCTTCGGCGCTATATGTACCCGTTTCTGCGATCTAACTCAACCTTTTTAACTACAACGATGTGACTTTTTACATAAATAGATTTTACATAAAATAAACAAACACGGGGTAAACAAACGTGAGTCTGGTTGATGCGTATCAAAAAAAGGGGCCGCTTTGGCCCCTTTTCATGCATCAGTTAGCCGATTTTCTGGGCCGACTGGCGTACAGACAGAAGAGAATCGAACAGGTCGCGCAAAATGCGATAGACCAAATCATCGGCCACGCGGTGTTAAAGGTGGCCATTGACAGCAGTGCGCCGACAATCGCGCCAATGCCAAAACGGAACGTGCCCGCCAGCGATGATGCGGTTCCGGCCATATGCGGGAATTCATCCAGGATCACCGCCATCGCATTCGACGACACCATCGACACGCAGCCGACAAAGGCCGCCACGCCGACGACCAATGCCCAGAAGCCAACATCGAAGAACGCGCTGAACACCATCCAGATCGCCATCACAAACTGGATCCACAGCCCCGCGCGGAACATGTTTAACGCCCCCACCCGACGAACAAAGCGGCTGTTAATGATGGTCATCACAAACAGGAACACAATGTTTAGCGCGAAGTAGTAGCCAAAATGCTGCGGTGAGACGTGGTTAATTTCGATGTAAACAAATGGCCCGGCGCTGAGGAATGAGAACATCCCCGCAAAGCTGAAGCCGCTTGCCAACATATAGCTGAGGACGCGCTTATGGCGAAACAGCGAAGCGAAATTACCGATTGTGGTACGGATGTGAAACTTTTGCCGACGTTCGACCGGCAGGGTTTCATCAATGAAAAAGAAGATCATCGCGGATGCCAGCAGAGCGGCGATCGCCAGGATCCAGAAAATGGCGTGCCAGCTAAGCCAGACCAGTACAGCGCCGCCGATCATCGGTGCCAGTAAAGGTGCAATCGTTGTCACCAGCATGACAAACGACATCATGCGGGAGAACTCTTCCTTCGGATAGATATCACGCATCAGAGCGTTAATCACCACGCTCGCGGCGGCTGCCGCCAGGCCATGGAAAAAGCGCATGACAATCAGCTGATCGATCGTTTGTGCCAACGCACAGGCCACCGCAGCACCCGCAAATACCAGCGTTCCCCCCAGGATAACCGGCTTACGGCCGATACTGTCTGCCATTGGGCCATATAACAATTGCCCGACGGCAAAACCGAGGATGTAGGTACTGAGCGTCATTTGCGCGCTGCCTGCCGGTACGCCAAACTGCGCGGAAATGACCGGGAGTGCAGGCAGATACATGTCGATAGACAGCGGCATCAGCATCGCCAGTAAACCCAGGATAAAAACAATGCTGATTGATGAGTGTGGCCTGGTGGTCACATTGTGCTCCTGAAATTAGCGTGAAGGCATGCCAACGCTGGCAATTTCTTCTTCCGTCAACGGGCGGTATTCACCGGGCTCAAGCTCGGGATCGAGTGCAATGTCACCAATACGTTCGCGATGCAGCCCCACAACACGGTTGCCAACGGCAGCGAACATCCGCTTCACCTGGTGGTAGCGCCCTTCGGTGATGGTCAGGCGCACTTCTGTTGGGGTGATGACCTCAAGAACGGCGGGTTTGGTCAGATCTTTTTCGTTATGCAACTGCACGCCACGAGTGAACTGCTCGGCGGTGTCGTCGGCAACGGGGGATTCGAGCATGACCAGATAGGTTTTTTCGCAGTGATGGCGCGGAGAGGTTATACGGTGCGACCACTGACCGTCATCGGTCATCAGCACCAACCCGGTGGTGTCAATATCCAGGCGCCCTGCCGCGTGGAGCTTATGCGCCACCGGTTCGTCGAGGAAATAGAGCACCGTCGGATGATCCGGGTCATCGGTCGAGCACACGTAGCCTTCCGGCTTGTTGAGCATGAAGTAGCGCGGGCCGTTCTGCTGGGTCAACGTGTTGCCGTCGAACTCCACCTCATGTTCTGGCTGGAGTTTGAAAGCACTATCTTTCACAATATCGCCATCCACAGTAACGCGGCTGGCGCGAATTTCACGCCCGGCAATAGCGCGGCTTACGCCGAGTTGCTGAGCGATAAACTTATCAAGTCGCATGAAATCTTTTTAGCCTTAATGGTGCTGGAAGTCGGACCACATGTCCGAAAAAGAAGCAGTCAAGAACTGTCCAGTATAGCGGTCTGGACGCGCCACTCAAGGGAAAAAGTTTCGTGGCATACTATGTGCGAGATAACAAAATCGAGAACCCATGACTTTTACACTTCGCCCCTACCAGCAGGAGGCCGTTGACGCCACCCTCGCCTGGTTTCGCAAACACACAGAACCCGCCGCTATTGTGCTGCCGACCGGTGCTGGCAAAAGTCTGGTGATCGCTGAGCTTGCACGTCTGGCGCGAGGCCGGGTACTGGTACTGGCGCACGTCAAAGAGCTGGTCGCGCAGAACCACGCCAAATACTGTGCGCTGGGGCTTGAAGCCGACATTTTCGCCGCCGGGCTGAAACGCAAAGAGAGCCATGGCAAAGTGGTGTTTGGCAGCGTGCAATCCGTGGCGCGTAATCTTGAACGGTTTCGCAGTGAATTTTCACTGCTGATCGTCGATGAATGCCACCGCATCAGCGATGATGACGACAGCCAGT
This sequence comes from Lelliottia sp. CFBP8978, assembly GCF_034046055.2. Classification (NCBI taxonomy): domain Bacteria; kingdom Pseudomonadati; phylum Pseudomonadota; class Gammaproteobacteria; order Enterobacterales; family Enterobacteriaceae; genus Lelliottia; species Lelliottia sp. CFBP8978. The sequence goes on from NZ_CM188253.1 coordinate 2,912,044, forward strand.
ATCAGCAAATCCTCACCCATCTGAAAACAGTAAACCCTCATGTTCGCCTGCTGGGCCTGACCGCCACGCCTTTCCGTCTGGGCAAAGGCTGGATTTATCAGTTTCATTATCACGGCATGGTGCGTGGCGACGAGAAAGCGCTGTTCCGCGATTGCATCTACGAGCTACCGCTTCGCTACATGATTAAGCATGGCTATCTCACCCCTCCGGAGCGTCTGGATATGCCAGTGGTGCAGTATGATTTCAGCCGTCTGCAGGCGCAAAGCAACGGCCTGTTTAGTGAGGCGGATCTGAACCATGAGCTGAAAAAACAAAAACGCATCACGCCGCATATCATCAGCCAGATTGAAGAGTTCGCCCGGACAAGAAAAGGGGTCATGATTTTCGCCGCCACGGTGGAACACGCGCGGGAAATCACCGGCCTGCTCCCCGCCAGTGACGCCGCGTTAATTACCGGCGAGACGCCGGGCCCGGAACGTGACACGCTGATCGAAGCCTTTAAGGCGCAGCAGTTCCGCTACCTGGTGAATGTGTCGGTGCTGACGACCGGGTTTGACGCCCCGCACGTCGACCTGATAGCCATTTTGCGCCCGACCGAGTCCGTGAGCCTGTATCAACAGATTGTCGGGCGCGGATTACGGCTCGCACCGGGCAAAACCGACTGTCTGATCCTCGATTACGCGGGCAATCCGCACGATCTTTATGCGCCCGAAGTGGGCACCCCCAAGGGAAAAAGCGGCAATGTGCCGGTGCAGGTCTTTTGCCCTGCCTGCGGCTTTGCGAATACTTTCTGGGGGAAAACCACCGCTGACGGCACATTGATTGAGCACTTTGGCCGCCGTTGTCAGGGGTGGTTCGAAGATGATGATGGCCACCGCGAACAGTGCGATTACCGTTTTCGCTTTAAAAATTGTCCGCAATGCAACGCCGAAAATGACATCGCTGCACGGCGCTGTCGCGAGTGCGATACGGTGCTTGTCGATCCCGATGACATGCTGAAAGCTGCGCTGAAGCTCAAAGACGCTTTGGTTCTGCGCAGCTCGGGAATGGCGTTGCAGCCCGGTGCGGATGAGAAAGGGGAATGGCTGAAAATCACCTATTACGATGAAGATGGCGCAGACGTCAGCGAGCGTTTTCGTCTGCACACGCCCGCCCAACGCATGGCCTTTGAGCAGCTGTTTATGCGCCCGCACACCCGCACGCCGGGCGTGCCGTTACGCTGGATCACCGTCGACGATATCGTTCAGAAGCAGGCGCTATTACGTCATCCTGATTTTGTTGTTGCGCGTAAAAAAGGTCAGTTCTGGCAAGTGCGAGAGAAGGTTTTCGATTATGAAGGCCGTTTTCGCCGGGCCAATGAATTACGAGGTTAACGGGACTTTTCATTGATGTGAGGCGCGATTGAGTATAAAATGCCGCCCGCTTCACATCCGTGAGGCAGAACACTTACCTGCTGCTGGGTCGCCTGTAGCAGGACTTATTTACAGAGAGAAATCAATGTTCACTATCAACGCAGAAGTACGTAATGTGCAGGGTAAGGGTGCGAGCCGCCGCCTGCGCGCAGCTAACAAGTTCCCGGCTATCATTTATGGTGGCGAAGCTGCTCCAGTTGCTATCGAACTGGAACAAGACAAAGTCTGGAACCAGCAGACTAAAGAAGGGTTCTACAGCGAAGTTCTGACTATCGTTATCGATGGTAAAGAAGAAAAAGTGAAAGTTCAGGCTGTTCAGCGTCACCCGTTCAAGCCAAAACTGTCTCACATCGACTTCGTTCGCGCGTAATCGCTGACAAGTTGAGAAAAACCCCGCGCTGCGGGGTTTTTTTATGTCTGCTATTTGCCGCCGGAAGTCCGACGTTGCAGCTGATCGCGCAGGTTTGGCGGCGTGCCTTTGATGGTCAACGTATCTGTCGCCGGATCCCAGAAAATACGCTCGCCCAGCAGCATGGCATCAAAATTGACCGTTAACCCGCCACCGCTTCCGGCAAACCTGGTAAGCTGACGCAGCGTGCTGCGATCGGCCGGGAAGCTCTCTTCCAGCTCATAGCCTTTATCCGCCGTAAACTCATGGAAGCTGACCTCGCTGACGCCTGAAAGCTCTTTCGACAGAGACTCCAGCTCAATCTCTTCACCCGCCTGAAGCTGTTCATTGCAGTAGCTGTAAACCTGCTGACGCACGTTCTGACGCTCAGATTTATCGAGCTGCGCTTCTGCGGTGAAATCATCGACAGCCTGCAGCAGCCCTTTGTTCTGCGCTTTCGCGTTCAGGCCTTCGCTGGCTCCCAGGAAATCCATAAAGAAGTCGGCGACTTTACGGCCCACGCGCCCTTTCAGGAAGGTCAGATAGCGGGTCGACTCCGGGTTGGTTTCCCATTCGGTTAAATCAATACGCGCCACGATATCGGCATGGTTGATGTCCAGATAGTGCGTCGAGCTGATATCCAGTTGTTCATTGACACGCATACTGCTCAGATTGTTGAGTACCGTTACCAGCAGATATTCCACCGCCAGATAGCGGTACTGGCAGAACAGGACGATGCCACCATCGGCAAACGGATACTTTGCCAGTTCGTCACGCAGACGCCCGGTCGCCGCTCGGCTGAAGGCCAGAAAGTCTTCTTCGCCCTGACGCTGCAAACGCAAGCTTTCAGCCAGTTCACTCTCTTCGTTGAACATGCCGTAGGCTTTATTTTTGGCGCTGTAAACGCGGTGTAGCTCCGCCATCATTTCCACAACGGTAGGCGTTGGTTCCAGTAACGAATCGCGAAGCACCAGCTCCAGGGTTTGCTCATCACGCTTGATAAGCTGGTGCAAAGCAATCTGGTTGATATCCAGACTCATGATAAACTCTCCTTTTAGACCGGCGGTATTCAACCACCACCAACGCATGTGTGCAACAGAAGATAAAAAAGGGGAAAAAAAGCTGTTGCTACGGTAATATGTTGCCCTTTCATCAACAAACTGATTTTGATTTATGCCACAACATTCCCGCTATAGTGATGAACACGTTGAACAACTGCTCAGTGAGCTGGTCAACGTACTTGAAAAACATAAAACGCCGACCGATCTCTCCCTGATGGTTCTGGGAAATATGGTCACCAACCTTATCAATACCAGCGTTGCTCCGGCTCAGCGTCAGGCGATCGCAAAATCATTCGCCCAGGCATTGCAGTCTTCAGTCAGCGACGACCAGGCGCACTAAGGGAAACGAACGACAGTCTATGGTGACGAATCGTCAGCGCTACCGCGAAAAAGTCTCCCAGATGGTAAGCTGGGGGCACTGGTTTGCCCTGTTCAACATTTTGTTGGGCATGGTGCTGGGCAGTCGTTATCTGTTCGTGGCCGACTGGCCAACGACGCTGATCGGGCGTATCTACTCCTGGGTGAGCGTTGTTGGGCACTTCAGCTTTTTAGTTTTCGCCACTTATCTGCTGATTCTGTTTCCTCTGACGTTTATCGTCATGTCGCAGCGGCTGATGCGGTTCTTATCCGCCATTCTTGCCACCGCTGGAATGACCCTGCTGCTGATCGACAGCGAAGTTTTCACTCGCTTCCACCTGCATCTCAACCCGGTTGTCTGGGAACTGGTGATCAATCCCGACCAGAACGAAACCGCACGTGACTGGCAGCTGATGTTTATTAGCGTGCCCGTCATTCTGCTGATTGAGATGCTGTTTGCCACCTGGAGCTGGCAAAAGCTGCGGAGTTTGACCCGCCGCCGTCACTACGCCAAGCCTGTCGCCGGGCTGTTTTTTGTGGCGTTTATCAGCTCGCATATTATGTATATCTGGGCCGATGCGAACTTCTATCGCCCGATTACCATGCAGCGCGCCAATTTGCCGCTCTCCTACCCCATGACGGCGCGTCGTTTTCTTGAAAAACACGGTCTGCTGGATGCGCAGGAGTATCAGCGTCGTCTGGTAGAACAAGGCAATCCGGAAGCCGTGTCGGTTCAGTATCCGTTGAGTGACCTGCGCTATCGCGATATGGGCCAGGGCCAAAACGTATTGCTGATTACCGTCGACAGCCTGAACTATTCTCGCTATGAAAAACAGATGCCTGCGCTTGCTGAATTTGCAGAGCAGAACATCAATTTCACTCAGCATATGAGTTCGGGGAATAACACCGATGCGGGTATTTTTGGCCTGTTCTACGGTATCTCTGCCGGCTATATGGACGGCGTACTGTCAGCCCGCATCCCGGCTGCGCTGGTTACCTCACTGAATCAGCAGGGATATCAGCTTGGGCTGTTCTCCTCTGACGGATTCAGCAGCCCACTCTATCGCCAGGCGCTGCTGTCTGATTTCTCATTACCTGCGCCACGCAGTCAGTCCGACCAACAGACTGCCAGTCAGTGGGTTAACTGGCTCAATCGTTATGCCCAGGAAGACACGCGCTGGTTCTCATGGGTCGCGTTGAATGGCACCACGCTTGATGACAGCAATCAAAAAGGCTTTACGCGCCGCTATAGCCGTGCCGCAAGTGATGTCGATGCGCAGATTGCGCGCGTCATAAGCGCATTGCGTGACTCCGGTAAACTGAATAATACGGTGGTGATTATTACGGCAGGTCACGGCGTACCGTTGGGTGACGAAGCGAAGAATATGAACTGGTCGCGCCCTAACCTTCACGTTCCGCTGGTCGTTCACTGGCCGGGTACGCCTTCGCAGCGCATCAACATGCTGACCGATCATAAGGACGTCATGACGACGCTGATGCAACGGTTGCTGCACGTGAGCACGCCGGCAAATGAATACTCGCAGGGACAGGATCTGTTCAGCGCCACGCGCCGACACGACTGGGTGACTGCAGCCAGCGAAAATACGCTGGCGGTGACAACCCCTGTACTGACGCTGGTGCTCAACAGCAACGGGAATTACCAGACCTATAATCTGCAGGGTGAGAAAATACACGACCAGAAACCGCAGTTGAGCTTACTGTTGCAAGTGCTGACTGACGAGAAACGGTTCATCGCTAACTGATTAATTTTAAATCAGTTAGCGTAGCAGGCTCTTGCATTCAGCAAGTAAACGGGTACTATATTTTTCTGCATCGGCACGTAGCGCAGCCTGGTAGCGCATCGTCATGGGGTGGCGAGGGTCGAGAGTTCAAATCTCTCCGTGCCGACCAAAATTTAAAAAAAACCAACCTTTTACGGTTGGTTTTTTTATGTCTGCAATTTAGAGATAATGAGCGACGAGAGCCCCTCTTGAGTCATACCGCCAGCGCCCGGACCGACGCAATAATCATACCTGGCGACAGTGTCTTTAATTTTTTGACAGCGCCTATCCGACTCTCCATTTTCACCAGAACAGCGCTGACTCAAAATAATTATCTAAGACAATATTCCTGTGCTCAATGCCGCACCGCGTGAACCGAGCAATTAATCTATTCTGAAGTTGTTCAGCATTATTCATCTCATAATCCTGTTAATTTTTTTCGCGAAAATAACCACCTTATTACTATGGGAAATCAACAGGTTTTTCCAGAAATTCCGATTGTAAGGCAAAACCAAAACAGATATCGGACGTGGGATTTCTGTAAGCAATAAAAAGCCCTGCCTGGCGGCAGGGCTGTCATGATTTCACATTTATACAGAATACGAGATGCTCAGGCGTTAGTATTTAATGTCTCGCGCTTCCTGTCGACCATCTTGTTTCGACTGATGCTTATCCTGACGGCAGTCGTGATTACTTTGATCGTTGCTGACTACACACGAGCGTTTATCCTGGCGGGCATCCTGACGCGTGTCCTGGCGGGTATCACGTGCGTCACGGCGCTGCGACCCTTGCTCGGTTGCTGACGCAGTGAAAGAGTAAAAAGCTGAAAGCACGATTGCCAGCAGAACAAATTTTCCCGGTTTTGAATTCATTTAACGATTCCCTCGATAAATTGAAAATAGTGATTGCGCTGCCCCCGGACCCCCACGGGTAACCTGATAACAAACAGTAGTTCTCTCAGGTAAGCAGAGGTGGCGCGGACTGCACTTGCTGGTTTACGCCAGCGACCCAGATTATGAGTTGCTCTCTTTTTCTGTGAGCCTGTCGCAGCTAAAAAAGCATACAAGCATAATCTGAGTGTTCAGCGCGGATGATAATTAGTGGGCTCGCTTTATCACAGGAATAAACATTCTATTTCTGGACAATAAAGGTGGTTGCGTAACTGATTCTCTCATCCGTACAGCATCCCCGAGAGCAAATAATCAGCGTCTCGTTTACACTCAACAGATCGCCAAAAGGCCATCAAATGATGGCCTTTTGTGGTTCATGAATACGGCTATTGCTTATATATGAAGCCCGGCAACGGATGTGATCCCCGCTGAAATCGGTGAACCAGAGGCCGGATGACAGGAACCTGACACCGGGAAAGGCGACCACGAAGCCCTCTTGCTCACGCCCGCAGGCTGGCTTGATGATGGTCGCCGGAGTTTAGCGTTTCTCGCTGCCGCCAAGGAAAAATATCCCCAGTGGAATGGCAAGGAGAATAGTGAATACCATGCTGTAAACAAAGATCATCGCCGATTGCAGTACAAACATGCTGGTCGTCCACTCAGAGAGCGGAATGTTGTACTGTTCAATAACACCGACAATTGTCGCTCGCCCAACGCCTGCGGCGGCAATCATAAACACAACGAACAGCGCCAGTAAAAACTTCCTGCCTTCCGGGGTTTTAAGCTTTGCGCGAACCATGTCTTTTCCCTTTACAGATGACTAACATTATTTTGCGCTAACCCTAACACGATCGCTTCATTGATTCCATACCAGCATTTAAACCTAAACAAAGAGCAAACAGGCAGTGCAATTAACTATTCAAAAAGAAAATATAGGTAAATCCAACCGTCTAAGCCGGGGCACTGTGCTAGTCTTTCACCCATCGTTTGACATAAAAGGAATGACTGTGAAAAACGCACCTAAATTTGCCCTTGCCCTGCTGACCGCTGCCTGCATCAGCACCAGCGCCTTTGCCAGCGACAATCAGAACACGCAGCCGCTGGAAAAAATTGCGCCCTACCCTCAGGCAGATAAGGGCATGAAGCGCCTGGTTATTCAGCTCCCGGTTCAGGAAGATGAGTCAGCCTTTAAGGTTGAGTTGCTGATTGGTCAGAATCTGGAAGTAGACTGCAATCAGCATCGCCTTGTCGGCAAACTGGAGAGCAAAACGCTGGAAGGCTGGGGCTACGACTATTACGTCTTTGATAACGTGACATCTCCGGTTTCAACCATGATGGCCTGCCCGGATGGGAAGAAAACGCAGAAGTTTGTGACGGCGTATCTCGGTGATAACAGCCTGCTGCGCTATAACAGCAAACTCCCGATCGTTGTGTACACGCCCGAGAACATCGACGTGAAATACCGGGTCTGGAAAGCAGACGAGCAAATCGAAAACGCCGTCGTGCGTTAAAAAAAGCCGGGTAGTCATACCCGGCTTTTTTGTCCTCAGAGCGCGATATCCGCGACCGGTTTAGATTCCGGCTGAGGTTTTGCTTGCGGTTGTGCCTGAGGCGCAACGTCAGCAGTTTGCGGTTTTTCGTATTTGAGCTGCAGCACGCCGCTGGTATATTCCAGCTCTTGTTCCGTCGCGGCCACGTTACCGTTCAGTTTGGTGCCGTAAGACGGAATGATGTTTTTCAGCTTCGCCTGCCATTCCGGGCTGGCGACTTTATCCTTAAACACTTTTTCCATCAGATGCAGCATGATAGGCGCCGCAGTGGATGCCCCAGGCGACGCGCCCAACAGTGCTGCAATAGTCCCGTCTTTATCGCTCACCACTTCCGTTCCCAGGCGCAGCACGCCGCCCTCTTTCGGATCGCGTTTGATAATTTGTACGCGCTGACCTGCCTGCCATAAACGCCAGTCGGCTTTCTTCGCCTGCGGGTAATATTCCTGCAATGCCGCAAAACGGTCGTCATCGGAGAGCATCACCTGGCTAATCAGGTATTTCACCAGGTCAAAGTTATCCAGACCCACATCCACCATCGGCATAACGTTTGAGGTGGTTGTCGAGCTCAGCAGATCCCACAGAGAGCCATTTTTCAGGAATTTAGTGGAAAACGTCGCGAACGGTCCAAACAGCACCACGCGTTTGCCGTCCAGAATACGGGTATCAATATGCGGGACCGACATTGGCGGAGCACCCACCGAAGCCTGACCGTATACTTTTGCCAGATGGCGATTCACCACTTCCGGGTTATCAGACACCAGGAACTGCCCCCCTACCGGGAAGCCTGCATAGTCGTCAGCTTCAGGAATACCCGATTCCTGCAGCAACTTCAGCGCAGCGCCACCGGCGCCAATAAAGACGAATTTCGCCTTAATGACATGTTCGGCTTCGTTATTTTTCAGATCGGCAACCGTCACGCTCCAGCTGTTATCCGCATTGCGCTTAAAGCCGCGCACTTCGGTGCTGAGCTGCAGATTGAAGTTATCTTTCTTCTGCAACGCGCCCACCAGCTGACGGGTAATTTCACCGTAGTTGACGTCGGTTCCGATCTCGGTGCGTGTTGCGGCAACCTTCTGGTTCGCATCGCGCCCTTCCATGACCAGCGGCGCCCACTCTTTAATCTGAGCGTGATCTTCCGAGTATTTCATCCCGCGGAACAGGCTGCTCTGCTGCAACGCGGCATAGCGCGCACGCAGGAAATTCACGTTTTCATCGCCCCACACAAAGCTCATGTGCGGAACCGTATTAATGAAAGAGTGCGGATCATGCATCACGCCGCTGTTGACCTGATGTGACCAGAACTGGCGGGAAATCTGGAACGCTTCGTTGATCTCTACCGCTTTCTCGATACTAATGGAACCGTCCTTTTTCTGCGGCGTATAGTTCAGTTCCATGAGTGCCGAGTGGCCCGTACCGGCGTTGTTCCAGCCATTCGAACTTTCTTGTGCGACCCCGTCCAGGCGTTCAACCATGGTCATCGACCAGTCCGGCTGCAGTTCCTGCAGATAGGTTCCCAGAGTGGCGCTCATAATGCCGCCGCCAATTAATAGAACATCCGTTTCCTGCTCTTTTGGGGTGTCAGCCTTCGCCGCCATTGAGACGACGTTCAGCCCCACGGCCAGTGAAAAGAGCATGGCAGTCATTTTTTTCATCATTTATGCCTTACTTGTAGTCGTGCTTTTTACGTGGAAATTGCAGGTGAAATAAGCTGCGGGGCAACGGTAACAACTTTTAAATATTGTTTAAAGGTTAAGAAATTATTGTAATTGTGAAATTAAATGTTTGAATAATTGTAGGGGCTTTGAAATTGTCGTCTGGCAAACCGCCGCTTTCCCCGCTACTATGCTGCACTTTGTGATCGCGCGCACGGAAGCCTGCCCTAACCTGCGAATATTTATGTCATTACCTCACACTTCAGCCCTGACGCCCGATGATGGCCGCGTCGCGAGCGTGCTCCGCTCACCCAAATTATTGATGCGCGAGACGCTGGCGGGTGTCATTACCGCGCTGGCTTTGATTCCAGAAGTGATCTCATTTTCCGTGGTCGCGGGCGTTGACCCGAAGGTGAGCCTGATTGCCTCGGTCGTCCTCTGCCTGGCCCTTTCCGTCTTCGGCGGTCGCCCGGCGATGGTGACAGCTGCTGCCGGCTCGGTCGCGCTGGTGATTGGCCCAATGGTGCATCAGCACGGCGTTCAGTACATTCTGCCGGCCGTGATCCTCGCGGGTCTCATTCAAATCCTGTTTGGCGCACTGGGTATGGCGCGGCTGATGCGCTTTATTCCTCAGTCGGTGATGACCGGTTTTGTTAACGCCCTTGGCATTTTGATCTTTTTTGCCCAGGTACCGCATTTCTGGAGTAAAAGCCCGCTGATCGTTGGCCTGTTTGTACTGACACTCCTTATCGTCTTATGGGCCCCCCGGTTCATTAAAAGTGTTCCGTCACCGCTGATTGCGATTGTTCTGCTGACCCTGTTCACCGTGATCAGTGGGCAAATCCTGCCGACCGTCGGTGACGAAGGCTCGATGAGCGGAGGGTTACCCGGCTTCACGCAACTGCTGGTACCGCTGGATCTCCATACGCTAAGTATCATCTGGCCCTGCGCGCTGAGTATCGCCTTTGTCGGTCTGATGGAGTCTTTGCTGACGGCAAAACTGGTGGACGAGCTGACAGCAACGCCTTCCAGCAAACGTCGGGAAAGCATCGGCCTGGGCGTTGCCAATATCATGTCGGGTTTTTACGGCGGGATCGCCGGTTGCGCCATGATCGGGCAAACAATCGTTAACGTTGAGATGGGGAAAGGACGCAGCCGGGTGTCGACGCTCGCAGCGGGTCTGGTTCTGTTGATTCTGGTTACCGGACTGAGCGAAGTGATGGCCAAAATCCCCATGGCGGTGCTGGCCGGGATTATGGCGATTGTGGCGTTCAAGACCTTCAACTGGCACAGCATTCAGCCGGGAACCATGAAAAACGCGCCGATCGCCGAAACGCTGGTGATGCTGGTGACCGTTGCAGCCACCGTTTCAACCGGCAATCTGGCGATTGGCGTGCTGGGCGGGATCGTTGTGATGGCAATAATCCCGGCCCGTATCAAACGTAAGTCCGCGACTACATCAGGAAAATCGTCGCCAGACCCAGAAAAATAAAGAAACCGCCGGTATCGGTAATGGCGGTGATCATGACGCTCGACCCCACCGCGGGGTCGCGTCCTAATTTGGTCATCGTCAGCGGGATAATTACCCCCATCATCGCCGCCACCAGCAGATTAAGCACCATCGCCAGCGTCATGACGCCCCCCAGGGCCATATCATCGTACAGCCACCAGGTGACCCCCCCCATAATCCCGCCCCACACCAGGCCGTTAATCAGTGCGACCCCGACTTCACGCAGGATCAGGAAGGTAAAGTTTCCAGGCTGAATGTTTTGTAACGCCAGCGCTCGCACGATCATTGTGATGGTCTGATTACCGGTATTTCCGCCAATCCCGGCGACAATCGGCATCAGAGAGGCCAGCGCGACCAGCTGTGAGATGGTGTGTTCGAAGCCGTCGATGACACGCGAAGCGATAAACGCCGTACACAGGTTTATCGCAAGCCACGCCCAGCGGGTTTTGACCGCCTTACTGACTGGCGCATAAACATCCTCCCCGGCGCTGATCCCGCTCATCGCGCGCAAATCGTTGTCGGTTTCTTCATACACCACGTCAACGATCTCATCGATCGTCACACGCCCCATTAGTATGCCAACGGAATCGACCACCGCGGCGCTGATCAGGTTGTCACGCTCAAAGGTTCGGGCGGCTTTTTCTGCATCATCTTCCGGAGAGAAAACCATCGGCTCGGTATCCATCACCTCGCTGACCCGGCGCTGCGCGCTGTTCAGCAGGATGGATTGCAGGGTGAGCTCGCCGAGCAGCGTTTTGTCGCGCGAGGTAACGAACAATTTGTCGGTGTTTTCCGGCATTTTTCCCAGACGGCGCAGATAGCGCTGAACGGTTGCCAGCGTGACATCCGGGCGCACCATAATCACCCCGAACTCCATGATCGCCCCGACGCTGTTCTTCTCAAAGTTCATTACCTGCCGCACACGGGCGCGTTCATCGGCAGGCAGTGACGCCAGCAACCGTCCGGTCAGGTTACGCGGCAGGTGTTGAACCAGATAGATCTGCTCGTCGATATCCAGCGTTTGCAGGGCATCGAGAATATCGCGGTCGCTCATCTCATCAATCAGATCGTCCCAGACGCTTTCAGAGGCTTCCACCAGCACCTGTCCACGCTCATGATTCTGCACCAGCCGCCATAACGCATGACGTTCTTCTGAGGGGAGTGCTTCCAGGGTATCCGCGAGATCTGGCGGCGGCAGATGGGCAACTAACGCCCCTACCTCAGCAATATCGTCGGCGAGAGTACCGACGTCATATTGCTCAGCCAGGGTCAATTTACCTGATAATGCCGAAGTGACCGCTTTATCAGTGGTGAGCAGCCAGATGAGTCGGGCACGCTCCTGATCGCGCAGCCTTGCGCTGTTTTTATTTATGACAGACATCAATCATCAATCCACAAAATGAGATGGCATTAAGAATAGCGCGGGGATATGTAAATGAGTATAAACAGCAGGGTGAAATGGGTAAAAATGCAGCTATTTTACGACGTTAATGCCGGGCGAACCCGGCATTCTGATGTTATGCCGTCCTTGCGACCGCATCACGCGAGGCGGCATCGCGTTCTTCACCGGTCAATTCGCTTAGCTGACCGTCACGCATCTCCAGCAATCGGTCGGCGTGAATGAAGTAGTGATCGTCATGGCTAATGGCGAAAATGGTTTTCCCCATCTCTTTCATCAGCGGCAGCAATACCTGATAAAACTCGCGGCGGAAGTGCGGATCCTGATCAGCAGCCCATTCATCCAGCAGAATAATGTCGCGCTCTTCTGCCAGTGCCAGCAGCAGCGCCACGCGCTTTTTCTGTCCTTTTGACAGCCTGAGATTGAGGATTTTTCCGTCCTGAAGCTCCAGCTTATGCGACATTTTCAGTTGCTCGATCCACTTCGCCACCAGCTCCGGTCGCGCCTGTTGGCCTTCCGACCCTAACAGCTGATCAAACAGCCACACGTCCGTAAAGACGGCAGAGAAAAGCTTGCGATAGTCTTCCGGTTTTTCAACCGACAGCGGTTTGCCGTCCAGCAGAATTTCACCCGATTGCGGTTGATATAGTCCGGTCAGCAGCATCGCCAGCGTCGATTTACCGCTGCCGTTCCCCCCAATCAGGAACACCAGCTCGCCGCGATGGAGAGTCAAATTGACCGGTCCGACCGCGAAATTATTGTCCTGATAATGGAACGTGACGTTACGCAGCTCCAGCGTTTTCCAGTTCGGGAACGCTTCAGGGCGCGGGAACTCCGGGCGGAACGGGGCGAGCGCAAATTGATTCAGTTTTCTGAACGCCACCTGCGCACTCAGCAGGGTCGGCAAAGCCCCCACGGCAGAAAGCAGCGGCGTGCGTAAGAACAGCAACGTCAGCGAGTAGGTTGCCGCCACGTTAGTATCCGCCCAGCCAAGGCTGTTCGCCATCCAGAATACCAGGCCAATCGCCCCCAGCATCATGATGTTCGACCAGTTCACTGCGCTCAAATGGTAGGTATCGGCACGGATAATATGGTGACGGTACTCGCGGGCATCAGGAATATAGAGATTATTGAAAATATGCTCAGCGCGCTCGCGGTTCAGGGTCAGCTCTTTACGCCCTTCCAGCACCGTCTGATAGTCGTTATAGAGCTTGTCTTCTGTTTCGCGCAGCACCGCCATATGCTTATAGACGCGCGCCACCAGAAGATAGCCGCCCCAAATAGTGACCACAATCCACAGTGCCGTGACCGCTAACATCTTGGTGGAGAGCCAGGCCAGATACGCTGCCGATCCAAAAGTGAGAATGATACCCTGCACCAGTTCAGGCAAGCGTACAAAAGCAATGGTAATCGCACGCACATCACTGGTCAGCCCCGCCAACAGTGACGCACTTCCCAGCTGCTCGATGCGTTCAACCTGAGTATCAAGAATACGTTTGATAAATTCGCCGCGCAGACGATAAACAAAATGGTGTCCCAGCGCCGTCAACGCCAGCTGCGATGCCAGCGTCACCGCCATGAGCAGCAGTAACAGGCCGAGGAATTCCGGCAAGACGGACAAAGTCGTATCGACCATTTCAATCAGGCGTACGTTGATAAACGCGATCAGGCCAATACCCAGCGCGGCACTGGCAAGGCTCAGCGCCATCACCGCGACAAACGGCCAGCGATACTGACGCCAGACAAGGAGAAGTAGTTGCATGCAAAGCGATCCGGACAAGAAAAAACAGCCAGCAGTGTAAACTGCCCGACGCTCACATCAAGAATAATTCTTATTTTTATTCGTTATTCGATGCCTGGCGGAAGGTCAGGTTATAGCGGTACTCACCCGCTTGTGGATGAACACCCGGTTTAAGCGGTTGTATACCGTGATAAAAGAGCCGTGATTCTCCGCCCCATATCACCACATCGCCATGCTCAAGCATCAGACGTTTGAGCGGATCGTTGCGACGTAAACCGCCAAACTGGAAGACGGCAGGCAGGCCCAGCGAGACTGAAACGATGGGGGCCCGCAGGTCAGGTTCATCCTTATCCTGATGTAGCGACAGTTTCGCGCCCGGCGCGTAGCGGTTGATCAGACACGCATCGGGCTGAAAATCCGGGTATCCCGCCGCAACTGCCGCATCATGACAAAGCGCGCCGAATACTTCGGGGATCGGCGGCCAGCGACGGTGGGTCAGCGGATCGACGGGGGAATAGAGATAGCCCCGATCGTTGGTCGTCCAGCCCAACGCCCCGCAGTTGGTCATTGCCACCGACATGGTATAACCGCCGGGAGTCACCATATGACGAAACGGTGAGCGCGCGGCAACTGCGTCGATAGCCTCGAAAATCGCCGCCGTACGCGCAAGCGCAAAGCGGCGCAGGATCAGTGCTCCGGGAGCCAGCAGCTCGTGCCAGGGATCGCTATCGGCAAAAAGATCGAGCATTATTCCTCCTGGTTTTTAACCTCACGTTGCAGCAGCTGCGCTTTGCGCGCCGTCCCCCAGCGATAACCCGACAAACCGCCGTCATGACGCACCACACGGTGGCAAGGAATGATAATTGCCAGTTTGTTGGCCGCACAGGCTCCCGCCACCGCACGCACCGCGCTGGGTTTACCTATCGCGTTGGCGATCTGCTGATAACTCGCCGTCTGCCCGCACGGAATGGCGCGCAGCGCTTGCCAGACCTGTTGCTGAAAGGCCGTCCCGCGAATGTCCAGTGGCAGGGCCAGGGCGACACGTTGGTCATCCAGACTGCGGATCACCTGATGGATACGCTGCGCAAATTCGCCTTCAAGCGATTCAGGCTGCGCCTGAGGAAAGAGCGACCGCAGCTCTTGAATCAGCGGCTCGTCACTGTCTCCCAGCAGTATCGCGCAAATTCCGCGTTCGCTTTCGGCGACCAGGCAACGACCCAGCTCACATTGACTCGTGGCGTAGCGCACCGTCACGTCGTGACCGCCGCTGCGATACTGTTTCGCCGTCATGCCCAGCGTCTGGTCCGCTTTTCGGTAATAACTGCTGCAGTCAGGGAATCCCGCCGCCAGGAGAGAATCCGTCACTTTTTCCCCCTGCGAGAGCGCACTGCGCAGACGCCTGGCACGCGCCGCCTGTTGCCAGGCTTTTGGCGTCATTCCCGTTACGGATTTAAACAAGCGGTGAAAATGAAACGGACTCATGGCGACCCGCTCTGCCAGGGCTTCCAGCGTCAGGGTTTGCGCCTGCTCCAGCAGGCGGCAGGCTTTTTCAACTTTGGCCACCTTATGGGCCTGTGGATCGGCCCGGTCCGGAAAACAGCGCTTACAGGGACGAAATCCCGCCCCTTCAGCCTGACGGGAATCAGAAAAGAAGCGGACGTTCTTGCGCAGCGGATGGCGGGCCCGACAGGATGGACGGCAAAAAATGCCGGTTGTCTGAACGGCAAAGACAAACAGGCCATCCGCGTGGGGATCGCGGGCCAGCAGCGCCTGCCAGCGATCTTCATCAGTGTTCAGTGTCAGGTTTTGCATAATGGACTCCTCTTACAAGCATACTCACACAATGCCTGAGTGCCACTGGACAAAAACCCGCAACCTTGCTTTTTAATTCGCTTCGCTAATCAGGAAGCTTTTAAACTGCGGCGACATCCAGGTTTTGAAGGTGTCCCCTTCTTTGGTGATCATATACACCGCAAGCCCTTCCTGGCGGACCACCTGCTTAGCCTTTTCCGGTCCGAGCACCATCAGCCCCGTATCCCAGGCATCAGCTTCAAGCGCAGTGGGGGCGATAACCGTCACCGAAACCAGATTGTGTGCGATCGGGCGTCCCGTTAGCGGGTCGATAACATGCGACACCCGCTTTCCGTCCAGCTCGTAGTAGTTACGGTAACTGCCGGAGGTGCTGATACCGTGGCCGTTGATATCAACAACCGCCTGCACCGCATTTTGACTGTCGGTCGGCTTTTGAATCGCCACCCGCCAGGGTTGCTGACTGGCATTCACCCCACGGCTGACCAGCGCGCCCCCGACGGAAACCAGATAGCGTGAAATACCCTCCTGGCTCATCAGAGTGGCCAGATGATCCGCTGCGTAGCCCTCTCCGACCGTTGAGAGATCGACAAACAAATCGGGAATGTCTTTTTGCAGATACTGTTGTCCGTACTGGTTCATGACCGTGAGGTGTCGCAAGCCGGTACGGGCACGAGCATCGTCAATCTGGGCCTGATCGGGGATTTTAACCGGTTGTTTATCCGGGCCAAACCCCCAAAGATTGACCAATGGCCCGACGGTAATATCCATGGCGCCGTTGGTTTTATAGCCGACATGTAAGGCTTCAGTGACGATATCGGCCATCGCCTCACTCACTGGCCAAAGAGAGGTGCTGTTCGACAGATTAAACCGCATCAGCGCAGAGTCGTTTTTATACGTTGAAAGCAGCTGATCGTCGGCATCAAGCTGCGTCTGGATTTTAGCGCGAAGTTCATCCGCCCGATGTTTTTCAATATTCACGAGACTGACGCGCCAGAAAGTCCCCATGGTTTTCCCTTCCAGCACGGTGGCTGCAGGCGCGTCTGCTTTCGCCGCCGGACCGGAAGAGTCGCAGGCAGCCAAAAAGAAAAACGTCGCCAGAAAGCCGACTCGCAAAAAAGTTATGTCCATTCGTTATTATCCTCATGCCAGGGCGGCAAGAGTATACCAAAACGAGTCATGGGTAAGAGCCTAAAAAATGGATAGAAAAAGGGGCCAGTTGGCCCCTTTTTGTTACTGAGAGTGTCTTAGAACTGGTAAACCAGACCCAGAGCAACGATATCGTCAGTACCAATACCCGCCTGTTTGGTGAAGGTGTTTTCATCCAGCAGGTTGATTTTGTAATCCACATAGGTGGACATATTTTTGTTGAAGTAGTAAGTCGCGCCAACATCCACATATTTCAGCAGATCCTGATCGCCGAAGTTGGTGGTGTTGTTGCTTACGTCCTTACCTTTAGACTGCAGGTAAGCAACGGAAGGACGCAGACCGAAGTCGAACTGGTACTGAGCGACCACTTCAAAGTTCTGCGCTTTGTTTGCAAAACCGTAAATATCAGAAGGACTGCTACCGTTAGAAGTACCAAAACGAGTGGCGTTGTAAGTCTGAGAGTATTGCGCTGCCAGATAAACGTTGTTGGCATCGTATTTCAGGCCGCCGCTGTACACTTCAGCGTGGTCGCCTTCGCCGTATACACCTGCTGCATTTTGGTCAGCAGTACGTTTAGAGGAAGACATTGCACCGCCAACGCTGAAGCCTTCGCCCAGGTTGTAGGTCAGAGATGCGCCATAGCCGTCGCCGTTCTGTTTCAGCAGGCTACGACCGCCAGTAGAGTCGTTTTCACCGCTTACGCTGCCATTTTTGCCCTGGTATTGCAGAGCAAAGTTCAGGCCATCGACCAGACCAAAGAAATCGTTGTTACGGTAAGTTGCTACACCGTTACCACGAGATTGCATGAAGTTGTCAGCACCGTAGGTGTCACCGCCAAACTCTGGCAGAACGTCGGTCCAGGACGTTACGTCGTAGATCACGCCGTAGTTACGACCGTAATCGAAAGAACCTGCATCACCAAATTTCAGACCCGCGAAGGCCACACGAGTCCAGGACTGGTTGTCGCTTTCAGAGGTATTACCCTGAACCTGGTATTCCCACTGGCCGTAACCGGTCAGCTGATCGTTAACCTGAGTTTCGCCTTTGAAGCCGATACGCATATAGGTCTGATCGCCGTCAGCGCCTTTGTCATCGGAGAAATAGTGCAGACCGTCGACTTTACCGAACAGATCTAATTTGTTGCCGTCTTTGTTGTAAATTTCAGCCGCATTTGCTGCGCCTGCTACCAGCAGAGCTGGTACCAGGAGGGACAGTACTTTAACTTTCATTTTATTAACCCTCTGTTATATGCCTTTTTATGCCTTATTATTACCACTGCTTACTGATTAACCCTCTTAACCAGTCGGCAAGTTCATTCTCCTCAAAATTACAGAATAATCCAATGCGAATATGCTACTAAAACTTTGAAGATGTTTCATTTATCCGTAAAGATGTTTCCATTTGTAAATAACAAGGAACTTCTCGATAGCACAAAGAGCTAAAAAATATAGCACTTAAAATCAAAGAAAAAAAATAAAGTATACTAATCATAAGGATATGAAAAAATACATTACCGCACTGATTGTCAAAACAAAAAACACTGAGATCACTAAAATAACTCCCGCTATCATCATTAACTTTATTTATTACCGTCATTCAGTTTTGAATGTCTGTTTATCCCAAATTCAACCGAGTGCAATGCATTCGGTTTTTTTTACGCTTCTTTACGTAAAAGAATTCTTTTGTGCTACCGTACTGAAATTGTAACGACTATTAATTAATCTCCGTTCGCCGTTTAATTCCCTCTCCTCTTATTTAACAAATCTTAATTTCTTGTTAATTAGTGCTATTTTTTCATTTAATCGACAATTATTTGTACAGAACGGTTCTGTTTGTACACTTTTACAACGGATAAGCGGAGCAATCGTCAGCGGCGAAAAAGTCCCTGTTAGCCGGACCGGGATGCTGGAAATTCGGATATTACCCTTTATACTGGCCTATCCCCCCTTACTAGCGGCCATATCGGGTTAAACATATCAATGAGTCAGTCTGAAACCACAGCACCAGGTAAGTTCTCCCTGATCCCCGGGAGCATCACCCGCTTCTTTCTTCTGTTAATCATTGTGCTGTTAGTGACGATGGGGGTGATGGTACAAAGCGCCGTCAATACCTGGCTCAAGGACAGAAGCTATCAGATTGTTGATATCACTCACGCCGTTCATAAACGGATTGATACCTGGCGTTATGCTACGTGGCAGATTTACGACAATATTGCCGCTGCACCAGGAACGTCATCCGGCGAAGGCCTGCAGGAAACGCGCCTTAAACAAGATGTCTATTACCTTGAAAAACCACGCCGTAAAACTGAAGCGCTGATATTTGGCTCGCACGATAGCGCTACGCTTGAAATGACGCAGCGTATTTCTACCTATCTCGACACGCTGTGGGGCGCAGAGACGGTCCCGTGGTCGATGTATTATCTGAATGGTCAGGACAACAGCATGATCCTGATCTCCACGCTGCCGTTAAAAGATTTATCTTCAGGGTTTAAAGAATCGACCATTGGCTCAATTGTTGATTCCCGCCGTGCGGAGATGCTCCAGCAGGCTAATGCGCTGGATGAGCGCGAAAGCTTCTCTTCTCTGCGTCGCCTGGCATGGCAAAACGGCCATTACTTTACGCTGCGTACAACCTTTAATCAGCCGGGACACCTGGCTACCGTTGTCGCCTTCGATCTGCCCATTAACGATTTAATTCCGCCGGATATGCCGCTGGACAGCTTCCGCCTGGAACCTGATACCTCTGCACAAACCATGCGCGCGCCAGCGGATAAAAAAGAAGACACAGAGAGTGCGTCTATCTCCTTTAATGGCTCGAAGATCGAAATCGCCTCGCCGCTTAACTCAACCGGCATGCGTCTGATCTGGCAAGTCCCGTTTGGCACCCTGCTGCTCGATACCCTGCAAAATATCCTGCTACCGCTGCTGCTGAACATCGGGCTACTGGCGCTGGCGCTTTTTGGCTACAGCACCTTCCGCTTCCAGCCGGGCCGTCAAAGTGAACACGTTTCGTCATCCGGTTCTGGTAAAGAATTGCGCGTATTGCGGGCGCTGAATGAAGAGATCGTATCGGTTCTGCCACTCGGACTTTTAGTACACGATCAGGAAGCCAATCGCACGATTATGAGCAATAAGATTGCCGATCATCTACTGCCGCATCTTAACCTGCAAAATATTACTACGATGGCCGACCAGCATCAGGGCGTGATTCAGGCGACGATTAACAATGAACTGTACGAGATCCGTCAGTTCAGAAGTCAGGTCGCCTCCCGCACCCAGATCTTTATTATCCGCGACCAGGATCGGGAAGTCCTGGTGAACAAAAAGCTTAAGCAAGCCCAGCGGCTGTATGAGAAAAATCAGCAGGGCCGCGCGGCATTTATGCAAAACATCAGCGATGCGTTTAAACAGCCGCTGAAAGCCCTCGCCAGCCAGGCGGCAAGCATCAGCACGCCAGAGAATCATCAGCTGGCCAGCCAGGCTGACACCCTGGTGCGTCTGGTGGATGAAATTCAGCTGGCCAATATGCTGGAAAATGACAGCTGGAAAGGAAATCCAACCCTGTTTTCGATTCAGGATCTGATCAACGAAGTGGTGCCAGAAGTCTTGCCGGTCATCAAACGTAAAGGATTGCAGCTGCTGATTAATAATCATCTGCCGGCCAACGATGAACGCCACGGCGATCGTGATGCGCTGCGCCGCATTTTGCTGATGCTGATGCAATATGCGGTGACGACAACGCAAATCGGTAAAATCACGCTGGAAGTGAGCACCGATGAATCCGCGGAAGATCGCCTGACATTCCGTATTCTGGATACCGGCGAAGGCGTCACGGCGAGTGAAATCGACAATTTACACTTCCCCTTCCTGAACGACACGCAAAGTGACCGTTACGGGAAAGCCAATGCCCTCACCTTCTGGCTGTGCGATCAGCTGGCCCGTAAGCTTGGCGGACATCTGAATATTAAGGCCCGCGAATCACTGGGCACGCGCTATTCACTGCATGTCAAAATGGCCGCCAATCCGCAGGAAGAAGATGAAGAACGTCTGCTCGATGATGTCGTGGTGATGGTGGATGTCACCTCGAGTGATATCCGCAACGTTGTCGTTCGTCAGCTCGAAAACTGGGGCGCGGCCTGCATAACGCCGGATGAAAGGCTCACGAGTCAAGAATATGATCTCTTTTTAACAGATAATCCGTCTAATCTTACTGCCTCGGGCTTGCTTTTAAGCGATGATGAGTCAGGCGTGCGGAAAATCGGCCCCGGTCAACTGCGCGTCAACTTTAATATGAGCAATGCGATGCAGGAAGCTGTACTACATCTTATAGAGGAACAGCTGGCACAAGAGGAGATCCTGGAGTCCCCGTTGGGTGGCGATGAAAATGCCGAACTCCATGCCAGTGGATACTATTCCCTCTTTGTAGATACAGTACCAGATGATGTTAAGCGGTTGTATACTGAGTCGGAAGCGAAGGACTTCGCTGCGCTGGCGCAGACAGCACACCGGCTAAAAGGGGTGTTTGCCATGCTTAATCTGGTTCCGGGCAAGCAGTTATGTGAAACGCTGGAACATCTTATTCGCGAGAAAGATGCTCCTGGCACAGAAAAATACATCAGCGACATTGACGCCTACGTCAAAAGCTTGCTGTAGCAAGGTAGCCTTATACATGAACAATATGAACGTAATTATTGCCGATGACCACCCGATTGTACTGTTCGGTATTCGCAAATCACTTGAACAGATCGAGTGGGTGAATGTTGTCGGTGAATTTGAAGACTCTACAGCACTTATTAATAATCTCCCGAAACTTGATGCACACGTGCTCATTACCGATCTCTCCATGCCTGGAGATAAATACGGCGATGGGATCACGCTGATCAAATACATTAAGCGCCACTTCCCGGCTATCTCGATCATTGTTCTGACCATGAACAACAACCCGGCGATTTTAAGTGCCGTGCTGGATCTCGATATTGAAGGGATCGTCCTGAAACAGGGCGCGCCAACTGACCTGCCTAAGGCGCTGGCAGCCCTGCAGAAAGGTAAGAAATTTACCCCGGAAAGCGTTTCCCGCCTGCTGGAGAAAATCAGCGCTGGCGGTTACGGAGACAAACGTTTGTCTCCGAAAGAGAGTGAAGTTCTGCGTCTGTTTGCAGAAGGTTTCCTGGTGACGGAAATCGCCAAGAAGCTGAACCGCAGCATCAAAACCATCAGTAGCCAGAAGAAATCTGCGATGATGAAACTGGGCGTTGAAAATGATATCGCCCTGCTGAACTATCTCTCTTCCGTGACGCTGAGCGCAGTCGATAAAGACTGATTCGGTTGTGATTATAAAAACCCGGTAGCGCTCGCGCTTACCGGGTTTTTTTATGCTCTCGATTTCCTGACGCGATCGGCATACAGCGACAGCGTCTGCCTGAGCACGTCCAGCGTTACCGGCTTCGACAGACAGCTGTCCATACCCGACTCCAGACAACGCTGCTTCTCTTCCGCCAGTGCATTCGCGGTGACCCCGACAACCGGTAGCGTCAGGCCAAGCTGGCGGATACGCTGGGTCAGACGATAACCATCCATGTTCGGCATGTTGACGTCACTGAGTACGATATCAATGTGGTTTTTGCTTAATACATTCAGCGCATCCACTCCGTCATTCGCCGTTAAGCACTGGTATCCCAATGATCCAAGCTGATCGGCCAGCAGACGACGGTTTATCGGATGGTCATCCACTACCAAAATCATCATATCGTCATTCATGGAGACGGAAGACTCCGGCGACGGCAGCGCGGTCACGCCGTCGTGGACATCCACCTCAACGCTGTAAATATGCGCCAACAGATGCAACAGTTCATGCGGCGTGGCGACGCTGTGAACCCACTCTCCCGGCGCGCGTTCCTGCGGAATACCGATATGACGACGACAGAAGATAATGGCCGCGCGGCCTTTCCACGACGGGTCTAACTCGACGTCCGTAATGAGCGTATCGTCCGCATCGGTGTTTTGGCCTTCATAGCGAACCACCCGGATCCCTCTGTTCGACAGCAGGGATTCAAGGAAGGTATAGAGTGACGCATTATGCACCGCCAGCCAGCACGTTTTGCTGCTCAGTCCTTCCGCAGGCGTCTTCGTTGGGTACTGGGCCGAGTAGAGCGGAATGCGAATCGTAAACTGACTGCCCATACCCGGCTCGGTATCCACAGAGATGTCGCCGTCCATCATGCTGATCAGCTGTTCGCAGATCGCCAGCCCCAGTCCCGTGCCCTGGAAGTTACGCTGTACTCCGGTCCCCACCTGGAAGAACGGATCAAACAGTTTGACCACTTCTTTTGCCGGGATCCCCACTCCCGTATCACGGATACGAATGCTGAGATAATCGCCGGCGCGCGAAACATGCAGAACAATGCAGCCAATATCGGTGAATTTAATCGCATTACTGAGCAGGTTGGAAATGACCTGCTGCAGACGCATTGGATCGCCCAACAGGGTCAGCGGCACATCCGGTTCGATAAAGCAGTACAGCCCAAGCTGTTTACGCACCACCAGCGGCATATAGTTGGCGCTGATGTGGTTCATCACCTCGCGAGGTGAAAATTCACCTGGTTCAATTTTCAGCTGCTCAGACTCAATTTTAGAGAAGTCGAGAATGTCGCTGATGATTTTCAGCAGCAGGCTAGAAGAGTTATTCATCGCAGTCACCAGGCGCTCAACGCCTTTCGGTAACTCTTTGGTTTGCAGCAGATCGAGGTTACCGATAATCCCGTACAGCGGCGTGCGCAGCTCGTGGCTCACCGTGGCGAGGAACATGGATTTCGACTGGCTGGCCTGCTCCGCCGCCTGCGCCATATCCTGCAAAGACTCTTCCATTTTGACGCGCGATGACACATCCACCAG
This sequence comes from Lelliottia sp. CFBP8978, assembly GCF_034046055.2. Taxonomy (NCBI): domain Bacteria; kingdom Pseudomonadati; phylum Pseudomonadota; class Gammaproteobacteria; order Enterobacterales; family Enterobacteriaceae; genus Lelliottia; species Lelliottia sp. CFBP8978. The sequence goes on from NZ_CM188253.1 coordinate 2,935,633, forward strand.
TACGCAGATCGCCACGTTTTCATTCCGGTAGCGCGAATGCACAAAGCTGATTTGCAGATTTGTGTGATTGCTGGTCAGCACATCAACAAAATTGACCTGCTGGCCACAGATGATTTGCGTCAGCCGCTGCCGGTCCTCATGCGTCAGCATGTTGAGATAGTTATGCGCCAGCTCGTTACTGAGGATATTCGTCCCATCCTGAGTGCGCAGAATACAGATCCCGACGGGAGCGGACGCGACAATTTTACGGTTGAACTGCTCATGCTCTTCCAGCCGCTGTGCGTCATTTTCCGCCGGAATAAAGATTTTGCGCTCGTACATCCTCGCCAGAGTAAACAGCGCAATCCCGACCAGCACGTTCAACAGGATAGAGTTGAGGATAAGCATACGAATACGTTCCAGCACCATATCCACCGGCACGGAATAGACGATACTCAGTGAGGATGGCGGCAAGCTTTTCTTCAGCACTAAATCGCGGAACCCGGAGGTGTAACCGAACCAGGAGCGCTCCTGCATCCAGTGGGGATCCACTTTTAAGCGATTCTCAGGGCCGGTCAGGGAAATCAGCGTGTGGCCGTTTTCATCCAGAATGGTCACGCCCATCGGCAAACTACCCGGCGTGAAGAAGTTCTCCATGCGGATCGTCTGCTCAATACCGAGCAGGGCCTGTAGACGATTAGCCAGATAAACCGGCGTCAGAGCGTAGAAATACCCCACGCCCGGCCGCGGCCCCTGGCTAATCCAGAAGATGTTATTGCCGCGTTCGTCCTGCGGGGCGTTGCGGTATTTCATAATTCGCTCATGCAGGCTTTTCAGCGCATCTTCACGCTCAACGGGCATATCCCGTAAGCCAAAATCAGCCATGCAGAGGTTTTCGCTGCCAATAAGGAAAACGCGATTCAGATCGTAGGCAGCGGAGAAATTATCGCGCCAGTAGCGCATGAACCAGGCCAGCGACTCAAGCGACCCGCGCCAGGCGGTGCCCATCGCCGAGCAATCGGAATCCGGGAACAGAGGCTCAAAGTCCGGCACTTCTGATTTATCTTCGCGCCCGCGAGAGGCAAGTATGCCGTTTTCCGCCGTGAGACGATTCTCAGCGATATATTTCAGCTCTTTCATCACGTCGGCGGTGCGTTGGATATAACGCTGGGCCTGGTCGGAGCTTAAATTAAACTCCTGGCGGATCTCGGACTCCTTCTGATGCAAGGCATTGACGATGTAAAACACCGAGAACAAAGCAACCAGTAACCAGAGCAATAACGCCAGCGCCCGAAACAGATAGCGAGAGACTTTAAGCGTGGTACGAAAGGAGACGAGGTATTTCAAGGGGGCGAAGCTCCGCCATCAGGGTCAAAAAGAATGTGGTTAAAGTAGCGGTAAACGCGGCTTGCCGCAATGTTCGCTTGTCTGCAAAGCAAAAAAGAAAGGGCCGGAATCCGGCCCTTTTTATGTCAGAAGAGATTACTCGGCTTCGTCATCCGCCGCATCTTCTGCTGCATCGTCATCGGTATCCGCTTCCGGTACGATTTCATCGTCGCCTTCCGCTACGCTACCGTCGATGGAATCCAGCTCTTCGTCATCCACCGGTTCTGCAACACGCTGCAGCCCCACGACGTTTTCATCTTCCGCTGTACGGATGAGGATCACGCCCTGAGTATTACGGCCTACGACGCTGATCTCGGACACACGCGTACGCACCAGCGTACCGGCATCGGTGATCATCATGATCTGGTCACAGTCATCAACCTGCACCGCGCCCACAACAGAACCGTTACGCTCGGTGACCTTGATGGAGATAACACCCTGCGTTCCACGAGACTTGGTAGGGTATTCGCCTTCCGCCGTACGTTTACCGTAACCATTCTGCGTCACGGTCAGGATTGCCCCTTCGCCACGCGGAATAATCAGGGAAACAACGCTGTCTTTACCTGCCAGTTTGATACCACGAACGCCTGTCGCGGTACGGCCCATCGCACGAACCGCATTCTCTTTAAAGCGCACCACTTTACCGGCGGCAGAGAACAGCATGACGTCGTCAGTACCGGAAGTCAGATCCACGCCGATCAGTTCATCGCCTTCGTTCAGGTTGACGGCAATAATGCCGGCTGAACGCGGACGGCTGAACTCTTTCAGAGCGGTTTTCTTCACGGTGCCGCTGGCGGTCGCCATAAAGACGTTCACGCCTTCTGCGTACTCACGGACCGGCAGAATCGCGGTGATACGCTCGTTCGGCTCCAGCGGCAGCAGGTTAACGATTGGACGACCACGCGCCCCACGGCTCGCTTCCGGCAGCTGATACACCTTCATCCAGTACAGACGGCCACGGCTGGAGAAGCAGAGGATCGTGTCATGGGTGTTGGCCACCAGCAGGCGGTCAATGAAGTCTTCTTCTTTAATGCGCGCCGCAGATTTGCCTTTACCGCCACGACGTTGTGCTTCGTAATCGGTCAGCGGCTGATACTTCACGTAGCCCTGATGAGACAGGGTCACAACCACATCTTCCTGGTTGATCAGATCTTCGATGTTGATATCCGCGCTGTTGGCGGTGATTTCAGTGCGACGCTCATCGCCAAACTGATCGCGGACCAGTTCCAGCTCTTCGCGGATCACTTCCATCAGACGATCTGCGCTGCCAAGGATATGCAGCAATTCAGCAATCTGATCCAGCAGCTCTTTGTACTCGTCGAGCAGTTTTTCATGCTCAAGGCCAGTCAGCTTCTGCAGACGCAGATCCAGAATCGCCTGGGCCTGCTGTTCGGTCAGATAGTATTGACCATCACGCACGCCAAATTCCGGCTCCAGCCACTCAGGGCGCGCAGCGTCATCGCCAGCGCGTTCCAGCATCGCAGAGACGTTACCCAACGCCCACGGACGAGCCACTAATCCTGCTTTAGCTTCAGCAGGCGTTGGCGCGCGGCGAATCAACTCGATAATCGGATCGATGTTTGCCAGCGCAACGGCCAGAGCTTCAAGGATATGCGCACGATCGCGCGCTTTACGCAGTTCGAAAATGGTACGGCGAGTCACCACTTCACGGCGGTGACGCACGAATGCGCTGAGGATCTCTTTCAGGTTCATGATTTTCGGCTGACCATGGTGCAATGCCACCATGTTGATACCGAAGGAAACCTGAAGCTGAGTCTGGGAATACAGGTTGTTCAGGACAACCTCACCCACCGCATCACGTTTGATTTCAATCACGATGCGCATACCGTCTTTATCAGACTCGTCACGCAGCGCGCTGATACCCTCAACGCGTTTGTCTTTTACCAGCTCCGCGATTTTTTCGATCAGGCGCGCTTTGTTCACCTGATACGGAATTTCGTGGACGATGATGGTTTCGCGACCGGTTTTTGCGTCAGCTTCCACTTCTGCGCGGGCACGAATATAAATTTTGCCACGGCCGGTACGGTACGCTTCTTCGATACCGCGGCGACCATTAATAATGGCGGCAGTTGGGAAGTCCGGCCCCGGGATGTGCTCCATCAGCCCTTCAATGCTGATATCTTCATCGTCGATAAAGGCCAGGCAGCCGTTGATCACTTCCGTGATGTTATGCGGCGGAATATTGGTCGCCATCCCGACCGCGATACCTGATGAACCGTTGACTAACAGGTTCGGGATCTTGGTTGGCATGACATCAGGAATGCGCTCGGTGCCGTCGTAGTTATCGACGAAATCAACCGTCTCTTTTTCCAGATCGGCCATCAGCTCATGGGCGATTTTCGACATACGGATTTCCGTATAACGCATCGCCGCAGCAGAGTCACCATCGACAGAACCAAAGTTACCCTGGCCATCCACCAGCATGTAACGCAAGGAGAATGGCTGCGCCATACGCACGATAGTGTCATAAACGGCGGTATCACCATGAGGGTGGTATTTACCGATTACGTCACCAACGACACGGGCAGATTTTTTGTAGGCTTTATTCCAGTCATTGCCCAATACGTTCATGGCGTATAGTACGCGACGGTGTACCGGCTTCAGGCCATCTCGGACGTCTGGCAGCGCACGGCCAACAATGACCGACATCGCATAGTCCAGATAGGAGCTCTTAAGCTCTTCCTCGATGTTAACCGGTGTAATTTCTCTCGCAAGGTCGCTCATCTAACCGCTATCCCTCTACTGTATCCCGGATTCAAAGGTCGCAAATTATAACACAACCGCTCACAGACAGGTAAACCTGTATGCTTTATTCACGGGGATAGCCTGATATACTCGATCCTCTTGCTAAATAAGGAGTAAAAGCGCCCATGAATGCCGAAAAAACCACGGTAGCTCACAACGTCGATCATGAAGAGATCGCCAAGTTCGAAGCGGTGGCATCCCGCTGGTGGGATCTCGAAGGTGAGTTCAAACCCCTGCACCGCATTAACCCACTGCGTCTGGGCTATATCGCGGAGCGTTCTGGTGGTCTGTTCGGTAAAAAAGTGCTCGATGTAGGCTGCGGCGGCGGCATCCTGGCAGAAAGCATGGCGCGCGAAGGTGCAACAGTCACCGGGCTGGACATGGGCTTTGAGCCGCTACAGGTTGCGCGGTTGCACGCCTTAGAGACCGGTATCCAGGTGGATTACGTGCAGGAGACCGTTGAAGAGCACGCCGCGAAGCATGCGCAGCAATATGATGTCGTCACCTGTATGGAAATGCTTGAGCACGTCCCCGACCCACAATCCGTGGTCAAAGCCTGCGCAGCTCTGGTGAAACCCGGCGGACAGGTTTTCTTCTCGACCATCAACCGCAACGGTAAAGCGTGGCTGATGGCGGTCGTTGGCGCGGAATATGTGCTGCGGATGGTGCCGAAAGGGACGCATGATGTGAAGAAATTTATCAAACCCGCTGAATTATTGAGCTGGGTCGATCAGACGTGGCTCAAAGAGCAACACATCACCGGGCTCCATTACAATCCGTTAACGGACAAATTCAAGCTCGCGCCGGGCGTGGATGTTAATTATATGTTGCACACAACCGCAAAAAACGACTAACGTCATCAATTATTCTTATAAAGATTGCGCGACATCATGTTGCGCAATTTTGACCTCTCGTTGAAGAAATCAGCACTCGATCAAATTTTGAATTTTTTTTCTTAATTATTGACAATCCATCCAGGCCTTACGGTACGTGGACTTAGGGTTTATTACGCTTTGGCAACCTCACTTTAACCTCAAAATCAACTCTTGTACTGAAAAGAATCCTTACTAGAATACTCACCATATAGCGTTCTTTTAATCGCAAACCCCCTATATGTAGTATTTATCCACAGACTTAGCCACAAGGCCGGTTTGTGGATAAACGGGGGATATTTTTTATTTCACGGACAGGTAAAAAACCACATGAATCAGAGTCTGCTGGTGACAAAACGCGACGGCACTACCGAGCGTATCAATCTCGACAAAATCCATCGAGTTCTCGACTGGGCAGCAGAAGGACTGAATAACGTATCTATTTCCCAGGTTGAGTTACGTTCACATATCCAGTTCTACGACGGCATCAAAACCTCTGACATTCACGAAACCATCATCAAGGCCGCTGCCGATCTGATCTCCCGCGAAGCGCCGGATTATCAGTATCTCGCCGCACGTCTGGCGATTTTCCATCTGCGCAAAAAAGCTTACGGCCAGTTTGAGCCGCCAGCACTCTATGACCACGTGGTCAAAATGGCTGAGCTGGGTAAATACGACACGCATCTGCTGGAAGACTACACGGAAGAAGAGTTCAAGCAGATGGACGGGTTTATCGACCACTGGCGCGACATGAACTTCTCCTACGCTGCGGTTAAGCAGCTCGAAGGAAAATACCTGGTTCAGAACCGCGTGACGGGCGAAATCTACGAGAGCGCGCAGTTCCTGTATATTCTGGTCGCGGCATGTCTGTTCTCGAACTACCCGCGTGAAACGCGTCTGGAATACGTGAAGCGTTTCTATGATGCGGTCTCCACGTTTAAAATTTCTCTGCCTACGCCAATTATGTCTGGCGTGCGCACCCCGACTCGTCAGTTCAGCTCCTGCGTTCTGATCGAGTGCGGCGACAGCCTGGACTCCATCAACGCCACGTCCAGCGCGATTGTGAAATACGTTTCCCAGCGTGCCGGTATCGGTATTAACGCCGGTCGTATTCGCGCGCTGGGTAGCCCAATTCGCGGCGGTGAAGCGTTCCACACCGGCTGTATCCCGTTCTATAAGCACTTCCAGACCGCCGTGAAATCCTGTTCTCAGGGCGGCGTGCGCGGCGGTGCGGCCACCCTGTTCTATCCAATGTGGCATCTGGAAGTGGAAAGCCTGCTGGTCCTGAAAAACAACCGTGGCGTTGAAGGCAACCGCGTTCGTCATATGGACTACGGCGTACAGATCAACAAACTGATGTACACCCGTCTGCTGAAAGGCCAGGACATCACGCTGTTTAGCCCGTCCGACGTCCCGGGTCTGTACGATGCCTTCTTCGCCGACCAGGATGAGTTTGAGCGTCTGTACACCCAGTACGAAAACGACGACAGCATTCGCAAGCAGCGCGTGAAAGCCGTTGACCTGTTCTCCCTGATGATGCAGGAACGTGCTTCGACTGGCCGTATCTACATTCAGAACGTGGATCACTGTAATACTCACAGCCCGTTTGATCCGGCCATTGCGCCAGTGCGTCAGTCTAACCTGTGCCTGGAAATCGCCCTGCCGACCAAACCGCTGTACGACGTTAACGACGAAAACGGCGAAATCGCGCTGTGTACGCTGTCCGCCTTCAACCTGGGCGCGATCAACAGCCTCTCCGAACTGGAAGAGCTGGCGGTACTGGCGGTTCGTGCTCTCGATGCGCTGCTGGATTACCAGGATTACCCGATCCCTGCCGCAAAACGTGGCGCAATGGGGCGTCGTACGCTGGGTATTGGCGTGATCAACTTCGCCTACTGGCTGGCGAAAAATGGCAAGCGCTACTCCGACGGCAGCGCGAACAACCTGACTCATCAGACGTTCGAAGCGATTCAGTATTACCTGATGAAAGCCTCTAACGAGCTGGCTAAAGAGCAAGGTGCGTGCCCGTGGTTCAACGAAACCACTTACGCGAAAGGTATTCTGCCGATCGATACCTACAAAAAAGATCTGGATGCGATTGTCAGCGAGCCGCTGCATCTCGACTGGGAAACGCTGCGTGAATCTATCAAGACCCACGGCCTGCGTAACTCTACGCTGTCCGCATTGATGCCATCTGAGACCTCTTCTCAGATCTCCAACGCCACGAACGGCATTGAGCCACCGCGCGGCCACGTGAGCATCAAAGCATCGAAAGATGGCGTTCTGCGCCAGGTCGTACCGGATTACGAACTGCTGAAAGACAACTACGAACTGCTGTGGGAAATGCCGAACAACGACGGTTATCTCCAGCTGGTGGGCATCATGCAGAAATTTATCGACCAGTCGATCTCTGCTAACACCAACTACGATCCAACGCGCTTCCCGTCAGGGAAAGTGCCAATGCAACAGTTACTGAAAGATCTGCTCACCGCCTACAAATTTGGCGTGAAAACTCTGTACTATCACAACACCCGTGACGGTGCTGAAGATGCGCAGGACGACATGGCACCGTCTATTCAGGATGATGGCTGCGAAAGCGGCGCATGTAAGATCTAAATGAAGGGCGGGGATTTCCCCGCCTTTATTCCGTAAGACAGGACTCCTATTCATGGCATATACCACCTTTTCACAGACGAAAAACGACCAGCTCAAAGAGCCCATGTTCTTCGGCCAGCCGGTCAACGTGGCACGCTACGATCAGCAAAAATATGACATCTTCGAAAAGCTGATTGAAAAGCAACTCTCCTTCTTCTGGCGTCCGGAAGAAGTGGACGTCTCACGCGATCGTATCGACTTTCAGGCGCTGCCGGACCATGAAAAACACATTTTCCTGAGCAATCTGAAGTACCAGACGCTGCTGGATTCGATCCAGGGCCGCAGCCCTAACGTGGCGCTGCTGCCGCTGATCTCCATCCCGGAGCTGGAAACCTGGGTCGAAACCTGGGCGTTTTCCGAAACGATCCACTCTCGTTCGTACACCCATATCATTCGCAACATCGTGAACGATCCGGCGGTGGTCTTTGACGATATCGTCACTAACGAACAGATCCAGAAGCGTGCCGAAGGTATCGCGCATTACTATGATGAGCTGATCGAAATGACCAGCTACTGGCATCTGCTGGGTGAAGGCACGCATAACGTGAACGGCAAAACCGTCACTGTGAATCTGCGCGCCCTGAAAAAACAGCTGTACCTGTGCCTGATGAGCGTCAATGCGCTGGAGGCCATCCGCTTCTATGTCAGCTTTGCCTGCTCGTTTGCTTTCGCCGAGCGCAAGCTGATGGAAGGTAATGCAAAAATTATCCGCCTGATCGCCCGTGACGAAGCCCTGCACCTGACCGGCACTCAGCACATGCTGAATCTGCTGCGCAGCGGCGTGGACGATCCAGAAATGGCAGAGATTGCCGAAGAGTGCAAACAAGAGTGCTACGACCTGTTTGTGCTGGCCGCGCAGCAGGAAAAAGAGTGGGCAGATTACCTGTTCCGTGACGGTTCCATGATCGGTCTGAACAAAGATATTCTGTGCCAGTACGTGGAATACATTACTAATATCCGCATGCAGGCGGTGGGCCTTGAGCTGCCATTCCAGACCCGCTCCAATCCGATTCCGTGGATCAACACCTGGCTGGTGTCCGATAACGTACAGGTGGCTCCGCAGGAAGTGGAAGTGAGTTCTTACCTGGTCGGTCAGATTGATTCCGAAGTCAATACTGATGACCTGAGCGATTTCCAGCTCTGATGAGCCGCGTCACGCTAAGTCTTTCCGGCACAGAAGTTCTGTGCCGCGAAGAGCACCCTTCTCTGCTGGTGGCGCTTGAGTCGCATCAGGTAGAAGTCGAATACCAGTGTCGCGCCGGTTACTGCGGCTCCTGCCGCTGCCGTTTAGTGGCAGGTCAGGTCGACTGGCTCACCGAGCCGCTGGCGTTTATCAATGAAGGGGAAATTTTGCCCTGCTGTTGCCGGGCAAAAGGCGATATCGAAATCGAAATGTAATGCCCGCAGCGCGGGCATTTTTTTTATCCGCGTTTCTGCATCATCTCTGCGTGATGGCGTTTTTCACCGAACATCACCACAATCAGCAGTAGCACCGCCATAATGCTGCCGCCAATCATTACCATAAAGCCACCGTCCCAGCCGAAGAAATCGACCGTATAGCCAACAATGGCGCTGGCGGCGACCGATCCGCCGAGATAACCGAACAGCCCGGTAAAGCCCGCGGCCGTCCCTGCGGCTTTCTTAGGTGCCAGCTCAAGCGCATGCAGACCAATCAGCATGACCGGACCGTAGATCAGGAAGCCAATGACGATCATACATGCCATATCCACACCCGGATTTCCCGGCGGGTTGAGCCAGTAAACGATGGTCGCGATAGTGACCAGCGTCATGAAGAATACCCCCGTCGCACCGCGATTCCCGCGGAAGACTTTGTCCGACATCCAGCCACAAATCAGCGTGCCCGGGATCCCCGCGTATTCATACAGGAAATAGGCCCAGGAGGACTTATCCAGCGCAAAGTGCTTCACCTCCTTCAGATAGGTCGGTGACCAGTCGAGGATGCCGTAGCGCAGCAGATAGACAAAAACGTTGGCAATGGCGATGTACCACAGCAGCTTGTTGGGCAGCACATACTTCATAAAGATCTGCTTCGCCGTCAGCTCCTCTTCGTGCTGCTCGCTGTAATCGTCCGGATAATCGTTTTTGTACTCTTCAATCGGCGGCAAACCGCAGGATTGCGGAGTATCACGCATCAACGCAAAGGCAATTATCGCCACCAGAATCGCGCCAAACGCAGGCATATACAGCGCTGCGTGCCAGTCGTTAAACCACGCCATCCCCAGCAAAAACAGCAGAGGCGGAATGCCCCCGCCGACGTTATGCGCGCAGTTCCACACTGACACAATTCCGCCACGCTCTTTCTGCGACCACCAGTGGACCATGGTTCGTCCGCACGGCGGCCATCCCATTCCCTGGAACCAGCCGCACAAGAAAAGCAGGACGAACATAATGGCGATGCTGGAGGTGGCCCACGGTACAAAGCCCATAAACAGCATCACCGCGGCAGCCAGGATCAAACCTGCGGGCAGGAACACGCGCGGATTCGAGCGGTCCGAAACGGATCCCATAATGAACTTGGAAAATCCGTAGGCGATCGAGATCCCCGACAACGCAAAGCCTAAATCACCGCGTGAAAACCCCTGTTCGACCAGATAAGGCATGGCCAACGCGAAGTTCTTACGCACCAGATAGTAAGCGGCATAGCCGAAGAAAATTCCCAGGAAAATTTGCCAACGCAGGCGGCGATACAGCGGGTCGATCTCTGCCTCGGGCACACGCGCCTGATGCGGCGCAGGTTTAAAGATACTGAGCATAATAGCCTCCATGGCCATGTCGTGAATTTTCGGGGCTTTACCACGCCCCGGCTCAAGAGAGGCGGGGATGTTAAAAAATCACAGCGATTGTTACTGTGAATCAACGCACAAATTGTTACAGAAATATGACGGCGTGAGCAAAAAAGCGCATGAAATCACGTTTCACTTTCGCATTGCGCTCGTTTATGTTCGAAATCAAACAAACCACAGTTTTAATGTGGCTAAATGGTAAAAAAACGAACATGAGGGAAGACAATGACAATCCGCGATCCCCGTTATAGCGACGTGATTATCATTGGCGGCGGTGCCACCGGTGCCGGAATAGCGCGAGACTGCGCCCTGCGCGGGTTAAGCGTGACGCTGCTGGAACGTCATGATATTGCGACAGGTGCAACCGGACGCAATCATGGCCTGCTGCACAGCGGAGCGCGCTACGCCGTGACCGATAACGAATCCGCTCGCGAATGTATTGCTGAAAACCAAATCCTGAAACGTATCGCCCGCCACTGTATTGAACCCACCGATGGCCTGTTCATTACACTTCCCGAAGACGACTTTTCGTTTCAGCAGACCTTTATCGCGGCCTGTACCGAAGCGGGTATCCGCGCCGAAGCGATCGATCCTCTGCTCGCCCGGCGCATGGAACCGTCAGTCAATCCGGCGCTGACCGGAGCCGTTAAAGTCCCGGACGGAACCGTCGATCCTTTTCGTCTGACGGCCGCCAATATGCTTGATGCCCGCGAGCATGGAGCCACCATTCTGACCGCGCATGAAGTGACGGGGCTCATCCGCGACAACGATACCGTGCGGGGTGTGCGGGTCTATGATCGGCAATATGGCGAACACAGCGAGCTTTATGCCAGCGTCGTGATCAATGCGGCCGGTATCTGGGGGCAGCGCATCGCTGAATATGCGGATTTATCCATCCGCATGTTCCCGGCGAAAGGCTCACTGCTGATCCTGGACCACCGCATCAACAACCACGTGATCAACCGCTGCCGCAAGCCCTCCGACGCCGATATTCTGGTCCCTGGCGATACCATTTCCCTGATTGGCACCACCTCAACGCACATTGACTATAACGATATCGACAGCAACCGGGTGACCGCAGAAGAGGTCGATATTTTACTGCGCGAAGGCGAAAAACTGGCGCCAGTCATGGCGCAGACGCGCATTTTGCGTGCCTATGCCGGCGTGCGCCCGTTGGTCGCCAGTGATAACGATCCCAGCGGGCGCAACGTCAGCCGGGGAATTGTCCTGATGGATCACGCCGAACGTGACGGGCTGGAAGGCTTTATTACCATCACCGGCGGCAAGCTGATGACCTACCGGCTGATGGCGCAGTGGGCGACCGATGCGGTCTGTCGCAAACTCGGCAATTCACAGCCCTGCCTCACCGCAGAGCGGTCGCTGCCGGGATCGCAGGAGCCAACCGAAAAGACGCTGCAAAAAATTATCTCGCTGCCTGCTCCGCTGCGCGGCTCGGCTATTTATCGCCACGGTGACCGAACGCCTGCATGGCTGGGTCAGGGCCGGCTGAGCCGCAGTCTGGTTTGTGAATGCGAAGCCGTAACAGCAGGAGAAGTGCAGTATGCGGTGGAGAATCTGACCGTTAACACGCTGCTCGATTTACGCCGCCGCACCCGCGTAGGCATGGGAACCTGTCAGGGCGAGCTTTGCGCATGTCGTGCCGCCGGGCTGTTACAGCGTTTTAATGTCACAACATCCGCACAGTCGCTCACACAGCTCAGTGAGTTTCTTAATGAGCGCTGGAAAGGTGTGCAGCCTGTCGCATGGGGCGACGCGCTGCGCGAAAGTGAATTTACCCGCTGGGTGTATCAGGGGTTATGCGGGCTGGAGAAGGAGCATCGCGATGAAGTTTGATACGGTGATCATTGGCGGCGGCCTCGCAGGGATTCTGTGTGGCCTAAAGCTCACCCAACGCGGCCTGCGCTGCGCGATCGTCAGTCGCGGTCAGAGCGCCCTGCATTTCTCTTCTGGCTCGCTGGACCTGCTGGGCGCGTTGCCGGACGGGTCTCCCGTCCAGACACCGCTCGCCACGCTGCAAAAAACCGACGTTTTGCCACCCGGGCATCCTTATCGACTGGTGGGCGGGGAGAATATTGCCCGCCTGGCTTTTGAAACCGAATCATTGCTCGCATCGTGCGGGGCGCGTCTGCAGGGAAATGCCCGGCAAAACCACCCGCGCGTGACTCCGCTTGGTACGCTCCGTCCCGCCTGGCTGAGTCCTGAAGAAGTCCCGGTATCGCCTTTGGCCACATCACGCGTGCGCGTGGTCGGGATCAGCGGTTTTCTCGATTTCCAGGCGCATCTTGCTGCGGCCTCTTTGCGTCAGCAGGGTATGAGCGCGGATACCGCTGAAATTGAGCTACCGGAACTCGACGTGCTGCGTGAAAACCCCAGTGAGTTTCGGGCGGTCAATATTGCCCGACTGCTGGATAAAGAAACGAACTGGCCTGTCCTGTTTGCGGCGCTGGAGCCGCTCTGCCAGGGATATGACGTGCTGTATATGCCCGCCTGTTTCGGGCTGAACGATAACCGCCTGTGGCGCTGGCTGTCTGACCGTCTCCCCTGTGGGCTCTGTCTGTTACCCACGCTTCCCCCTTCCGTTCCCGGCATTCGCCTGCACCACCAGCTCCAGCGCCAGTTTATCGCCCAGGGTGGCGTATGGATGGCTGGCGACGAAGTCAAAAAGGTGACGCTGACGGACGGTGTGGTGAGCCATATCTGGACGCGCAACCATGAGGATATCCCGCTGCGCGCGCGTTTTGTGGTGCTGGCAAGCGGCAGCTTCTTCAGCAACGGGCTGCTTAGCACCCGCGACGGGATACAGGAAGCGGTGATGGGTCTCGACGTGCGGCAAACCGACTCCAGGGCCGACTGGTATCAGAGTGATTTCTTTGCCCCCCAACCCTGGCAACAATTTGGCGTCATTACCGATGAGACTCTGCGTCCACGGATCTCCGGCGTGGCGATCGACAACCTTTATGCCATTGGCTCAGTGCTGGGCGGATTTGATCCCATCGCGCAGGGCTGCGGTGGCGGCGTGTGTGCCATAACGGCGGCTTACGCCGCCGAACACATTTGCCAGCGCGCGGAGGCCGACCAATGAACGATACCCGTTTCGAAAGCTGCATAAAATGCACCGTTTGTACCACGGTCTGCCCGGTGAGTAGCGTCAACCCGCGCTATCCCGGACCGAAGCAGGCAGGCCCCGATGGGGAACGTCTGCGCCTGAAAGATGGCGCGCTGTACGATGAGGCGCTGAAATACTGCATCAACTGCAAGCGCTGCGAAGTGGCCTGCCCTTCTGATGTCAGAATCGGCGATATCATTCAGCGCGCACGCGCACAATACAGCCAAAACAAACCCACCCTGCGTGATGCCATCTTAAGCCACACCGATCTGATGGGCAGCGTCTCGACGCCGTTTGCGCCGCTGGTGAATGCGGTCACGTCGTTCAAACCGGTTCGTCAGTTGCTCGATGTGACACTGAAAATAGATAACCATCGTAAGCTGCCAAAGTACTCACACGGCACCTTCCGCCGCTGGTACAAATCCGTCGCCGCGGAACAGGCGCAGTATGCCGACCAGGTGGCGTTCTTCCACGGCTGTTTCGTCAACTATAACCACCCGCAGCTGGGTAAAGACCTGATAACGGTGCTTAATGCCATGGGCACGGGCGTGCAGTTGCTGAATAAAGAGAAGTGTTGCGGCGTACCGCTGATTGCCAACGGATTCACTGACAAGGCGCGGAAGCAGGCTCAACATAACGTCTCATCACTTCGCGAAGCGATTGTCGACAGAGAGCTTCCGGTTCTGGCGACGTCGTCCACCTGTACCTTTACGCTGCGTGATGAGTATCCGCACGTGCTGGACGTGGACAACAGCGGCCTGCGCGAACACATTGAACTGGCGACACGTTTTATCTGGCGCAAGCTGGATAACGGACAGACACTACCGCTGAAGACGTTACCGCTGAAAGTGGTCTATCACACGCCGTGTCATATGGAAAAAATGGGCTGGTCAATCTATACGCTGGAACTGCTCAGGCTCATCCCTGGCCTGGAGCTGACGGTGCTGGATTCACGCTGCTGCGGAATTGCGGGCACATATGGCTTTAAGCGCGAAAACTACGCCACGTCGCAGGCTATTGGCGCACCATTGTTTCAACAGATTGAGGAGAGTGGCGCGGACTTAGTGGTAAGCGACTGCGAAACCTGCAAATGGCAGATCGAGATGTCCACGAGCCTTCGCTGTGAACATCCGATAACCCTGCTGGCCAAAGCGCTGAGTTAATCATGGCCGGGGCGGTTTGCCCCGGTATTCTCACTCAATAAACAGCGATTCGACGACATTTATCCAGCCGTGTTCGCTGGCAACATCTTTCCCGTTCAGCCAGCGGCGCAGCATGTTCAGCGCCATCATCGCGCAAACCTCCTGCCGCACCTGCAGACTGTGGCGCGTGACGCTCATCTTGACCCGTAGCGCATGTGTGCCCTGCGGCGTGGCGAGCGCGAAGTTGAGATGTTCATCTTCAAGTCCGGTCACCGCCAGCGCCAGCCCGGCAAAATGTTTCGTTCGGCGGTCCGCCGCCCAGTGCGCGGTTTGCGCCAGCGTTTCTTCCTGCGATGGCACCACTTCGCTGGCCAGCAGCGAGGCATTTTCACGCGATAGCTGTAACGCCAGCAAACCGCCGGTGAACTGCTCGCTCAGCGTCAGGCTTAGCTGACGCTCCTGTAAATGGCGGGCAATTTGCGCTGGCAAACCTTCCGTACCTTCAAAAATCAGGTTTTCGCCTGCCACCCGCTGCACTTCAGGCCACGCCGCCAGCATCGCTGCCTTATGGACTGCCGGGCCGGTAAGCTTCAGCTCGATAATGGGCATCGAAGAGCGATATCCCATGGATACGCCTTCCGGCAGCTCAAGATGATCGAGACTCTGCGCCAGATCGCTCTCTGAGCGACCAAAGGTGGTCAGACGCAGACAAACCGGAGGCTCCGGCAGAGTCAATCGCGCGCGCAGGCGCGGCAGGATTTGCTGCTCGACCATCACTTTGAATTCTGAGGGAACGCCGGGAGTAAAGAACATCAGGCAACGATTGAGCTTGACGGCGAATCCGCAAGCCGTGCCGACCGGGTTATCAATCAGCTCGGCGCTGGCCGGGATTTCCGCCTGCTTGCGATTACTCGGCGCCATCACCCGGCCACGCTCGGTGAAGAAACGCTCCATTTGCTCCAGCCACTCGGTGTGCAGGACCAGCTCCTCGCCTTTTGCCGTTGCCGCCGCAAGAGCACTGAGATCGTCGCTGGTCGGCCCCAGACCGCCGTTGACGATCAACACATCCGCCTGTTCGCTACGCTCGCGCAGAACGGTGACTAAAGCATCCAGACTGTCACCGACGGTGTTGCGGCGCGTTAAAGGTAATCCCTGTTCAAAGAAATAATTGGCCAGCCAGGCCGCATTGGTATCGGTAATTTGTCCATGCAGCACTTCGTCGCCAGTGGACAGCATTTCCACGCTTATCATCGTGTTCTCCCACGTATTTGGTGGAAACACTATAGCGCAATCAGATGTGGGGGGAAGAGAAACAGGCGCGGCAGAACGCCGCGCCAGAAAATCAGAAACCTGCGCTTACGCCAACGTATGGGCCATCAGCCAAGGCGTTGTCACGATTACCGTCTTTCCCTGCGAGGTTCAGGTAACGATAACCGGCTTCGATGGTGATCGGACGCATGATAGTCCAGCGCGCACCCGCGTTGGCTTCTTCGTAGCTGTCGATACCGCTGGAGAGGGAATCCGGAGAATAGTAGTACTCGCCGAACAGCCCGAAGCTGTCGCCAATTTTCCACTGCAGACCACCGCCCACTGCCGCCGCGTAACCTTCGCTACCGTCGTTCGGATTGGTGTAGATGCCTTTCCCGCCAACGGTGGCCAGGAAAGGTCCCAGTGGAACATTCAGACCCAGGCCGAGGCTTGCTGCGTCGCCGTCGTCATCGTTATGCGTCCAGCCGCCGGTTACCGCCAGTCCAGAGGTTTCCGTTCCCATGCCAAAGCCGAGATGGGTATAATCTTTACCCGCCTGGCCGCTAACAGAAATTGCGTTCGCCGCCGCAGATACACACATCAGGCCTAAGCCCATTAATGCCACTTTTTTCATTGTCGTGATCCCACACTCATTAAATTTAGATGTCCCAAAACCGCGAGATTTTAACCCGAGTCGGGCTGGGATCAATGCTCTATGAGTGCCTAGGCCCTTTAGATTGTAACGATTTGAAACTTTCACGCTTTTTTTGTACTCAGAGCACGTCCTGGCCCTCTGATTTCAGCGCTAGCCTTTCAGAAAAACATTAACCCATTGCTGTAGCGCGCGGCGCGAGATTTTAATTCCCCCGCTTTTAAGTTCGGCGGGCAATACCAGCCAATGCTGCGGCTGCTGGAAACGAGCCAGCTTATCGCGAACCCATTCAGGAAAGAGGGCGATATCCGTGCCGGTATCACACTCCACCACGGCGACCGGTCGTTGACCAAACTCCGCGTCATCCAGCGGAACGACAAAAACCTGATGAATCAGAGGATGCGCACTGATAACGCGTTCAAGTTCTTCGGGCTGGATCCCTTCACCGCCGCTGAAAAACAGATTATCCATGCGCCCCATGATCGTCAGGCGGCCATCAAGAAGTTCACCGCGATCGCGCGTGGCAAACCAGCCTTTCTCATTCACGAGTGGGACCTGTTTGCCGTCGCGCCAGTAGCCGCTGGCCATACTTTGCGCTTTCAGCCAGATTTCGCCATCAACAATACAGACCTCTCTGCCCGCGAGCGGATAACCCACATCGGCTTTTCCGTCCGCCTCTTTCGCACAGACGGTCGAGGCGAACTCGGTGAGCCCGTAGCCACACCAGCAGCGAATCCCCTGCTCCTTCGCCTTCAGCGTCAGTTCAACAGGGATAGCCGCGCCGCCCAGCAGCACCGCTTTCAGTGCCACCGGTTGGTGTTGATTGAGTAGCCGCCAGAGCTGCGTCGGAACCAGAGACGCATGGGTGCACCCTTGCAGCATCTGTTCCAGCGGTTGTTTATCGCACACCGTCAACCTGGCGCCAGCCAACAGCCAACGCCATAAAATCCCCTGTCCTGAGACATGAAATAACGGCAGCGATAACAGCCAGTCGTCATCACCAGCGTAAGGCATCAAGCCCAGTACCCCTTCAGCGCTGGCAAGATGCGCGGCACTGCTATGCACCGCCGCCTTTGGCAGCCCCGTGGAACCGGAGGTCAGCGTCATGGATACCAGCCGCCCGGGTTGCCACGCTGCGGCATGACAGCCCGGTTGGTCGCGCAGGGTAAGCGGTGCCAGTCCACCCGGCTCGCCGTCCAACGCCAGCGCAAAACGCAGCGTCAGTTGCGGGATGAGCACATCCACCAGCGGGCGCGGGAGTTGCGGATTGATCGGTAAAATGCGCGCTCCGCATTGCAGTAACGCCAGCCAGGCCAGCAGAGTGTCAGGGTGATTTTGCGCCATCAGCATCACCCCGTCCCCCTCTTCTACCCCCTGACGGTGGAACCCGGTCGCCAGGGCATCCACTCGCTGACAAAGCTGCCGCCAGGTGAGGATTTCACGGTTGAGGCGCAACGCAGGTTTATCCGCCTGTCGGCTGCGCCACGCTCTCCACGGCCAGTCGGTAAACATCATAGCAGCGGCTCCAGCGCCTCAACCTCAAGACAAGGGAGCGAATTTCCCGGCCAGCGTCGTACCAGTTGCGATTGCATCAGATTGAGCGTGTCCAGCCCCGGAATCGTGTGCGGCGTGAGCCACGCGGCGATACGCGCCAGTTGCGTCAGACCAAGACTCGACTCAATAGATGAGCTGATCACCGCCGTCATTCCCAGGGCATGCGCCGCGTAAACCTGCTCTCGCACTTTATCAAGACTACCGGTGAGGGTCGGTTTTATGACGACTGCGCTCACCCCCGGTTCGGCGAGAAACTGGAAATCCGCTTCGCGCAGGCTTTCGTCCCAGGCAATGGCGATCCCTGTCTCCTGTGCAAAGGCGCGAGAATCTTCGCGGGTTTTACACGGCTC
Source organism: Lelliottia sp. CFBP8978 (assembly GCF_034046055.2). Classification (NCBI taxonomy): domain Bacteria; kingdom Pseudomonadati; phylum Pseudomonadota; class Gammaproteobacteria; order Enterobacterales; family Enterobacteriaceae; genus Lelliottia; species Lelliottia sp. CFBP8978. The sequence goes on from NZ_CM188253.1 coordinate 2,954,168, forward strand.
TTCAAGAAATGCAATGCGATCGCGGCAGGCCGGATTGACATACTTCGCGAACTGCTGTGCCTTAAGCGGCGTCCAAGCGCGGTTTGCGTCCAGACGCAGACGCAGATCGGGAATCGCTTCCAGCAGCAGGTTCACCACCATGCCGTCGCGGACGGCTTCGTACAGACCGACCTTCACCTTCGCCACTTTCTCGCCGGGCATGGCAGCCAGTACCGCAAACAGCTCATCCGGATCGCCCGAACAGAGCGGCGCAGCGCGGTAATCCGCCGCATCAGGCAGGGTTCCGTCCAGCTCGGCCAGCGCGCAGCTTATACCGAACGCCGCAGAAGGTATCGCCGGTAACACCGGAGATTCGCCGTCGCGCCAGGCGACCGTCCACGCCATCAGCGCGGACTGGGCGTCGTCGAGCGATTCCTGGCTAAATCCGGGCAGAGGAGAAACCTCACCCCAGCCTTGCCGCTCGCCTTGTTGCAGATGAACGAAAAGGCCATCACGGGTTTTTAACCGCCGTTCACGCAGCACCACGCCCGCATCCATGGGTATCTGCCAGCGGTAAACCTGCGCGCGGCGCATTACGGATTCCGTTTGTATTTGCTGAAATCAGGCTGGCGTTTTTCGTTAAACGCGTTGCGCCCTTCCTGACCCTCTTCGGTCATGTAGAACAGCATGGTGGCATTGCCCGCCAGTTCCTGCAGACCCGCCTGACCGTCGCAGTCGGCGTTGAGCGCGGCTTTCAGACAACGCAGGGCCATCGGGCTGTTTTGCAGCATTTCACGACACCAGCGTACCGTCTCTTTTTCCAGATCGGCAACCGGTACAACGGTGTTGACGAGGCCCATATCGAGCGCCTCTTTGGCGTTGTACTGACGGCACAAGAACCAGATCTCACGCGCTTTTTTCTGTCCAACAATGCGCGCCATGTAGGATGCGCCCCAGCCGCCGTCGAAGGAGCCGACTTTCGGACCGGTCTGGCCAAAAATGGCGTTTTCCGCGGCGATGGTCAGATCGCACATCATGTGCAGCACGTGGCCGCCACCGATGGAGAAGCCCGCAACCATCGCGACAACCGGTTTTGGACAGGTACGAATTTGACGCTGGAAGTCGAGAACGTTCAGGTGATGAACGCCGGAATCATCCTGATAACCGCCGTAGTCACCGCGCACTTTCTGATCGCCGCCCGCGCAGAAGGCTTTATCACCTTCGCCGGTCAGCACGATCACACCGATATTATCGTCGTAACGCGCATCGGCCAGCGCCTGAATCATCTCTTTAACCGTGAGCGGACGAAACGCGTTACGCACCTGCGGACGGTTAATCGTGATTTTGGCAATCCCGTCTGCGGATTTGTGATAACGAATATCGGTGTAGCCTTCGGAGCAGTCTTGCCATTCAACCGGTGCATACAGCATTTGTTCATCAGAATAGATCATGGGGTGTCCTTTATTCGAAGACGCAGTATCTGAGCCAGACTCGCGGCAACCGCGACGGGATTTTCCCGGTGGGCGTTGTGTCCGGCATTGGGGATCACATGGCGTTCGGCGTTAAGTTCCGCAGCAAGGGCCGCAAACTTGTCGTCGCGATCGCCATACAAATAATAAAAAGGATAAGCGCGGGCGCTGAGTGCACGGCGTAAATCCGGTTGTTCAGCCAGCGATGTCGCCATCAGCATTGCGCCCAGCGCGGGGCCACTGTTTTGCCGACGTAGCATTACCAGCTCGCCACGCTGTGAGTCGGTCAACGAGGCAAAAACGGGCTGCTGATACCAGGCGTTAAAAACGGTCTCTAAGGGCTCATCGCGAAAACGCAGCGCCCATCGGCTGTCGGACTGCCATCGCGCGGTGCGCTCAGCGGCATCGCTCAGACCCGGATGCGCCCCTTCGACAATCAGCCCCGCCAGCCCGTCTGGCTGCTGACACGCATGATACATGGCGATACGACCGCCGAGGGAGTAGCCCACCAGCCAGTAGTTAAGTATGTTGTAACTAAGCAGTGTGGCCTTCAGCCATTGATGCACATCGCTGAATCCCGACACGGCAATATCTTGAGCGTTACCATGCCCCGGGAGATCAAGATACAGCCGCGGATAGTCGGGCAACCGTGCGCCCACATCCTGCCATTCGCGACAATCGCCGGAAAAACCGTGCAAAAAAACCAGCCAGGGAAGACCTGGCTTGCCGGCACGCATCTCTCCGGCCAGTGTCATAGCTGGCTCACCTGTGCCAGCAGGTTCTGTAACATCCGGGCCCCGTCAGCGTCATTCACCACCAGTTCGATTAAGGTCGCTCCCGGCTGTCGCCAGGCGTGATCAAGCGCGTCGTCTAAATCGGTCCAACTTTCCGGGCGGCGGTATTTGAGGCTGAACATGGCCGCGGCGTGCTCAAACTGCACGTTTTGCGGCATCAGATAAAAGCGCTCGCGCTCGCTTTGCGGCGTCGGCAGCAGGGAGAAGATTTGTCCGCCGTTATTATTGACCACAATCAGCACGAACGGCGCTGAAACCTGGCGCAACAGCGCCAGCGCATTCAGGTCATAGAGGGCGGATAAATCACCCACAATGGCCAGCGTGGATTTGGCGCTGGCTCGCTGAACGCCTGCTGCGGTGGAAATCAGGCCGTCAATGCCGCTGGCGCCACGATTGCTGTAAACCGGATATCCGGCTGGCAGCTGTGAAAACGCATCGATCAGACGTACCACCAGGCTGTTGCCAACGAAAAGCTGCCCCTGTTCCGGCAGATAGCGCTGGATACGATGCGCCAGCCCGGCTTCACTAAAGGCTTCGCATTGTTGTGACGTGAGCTCCCACGCCTGACGCGACAGCGCCAGGATATCCAGTGTCCACGGCTGACGTTTTTCCGCCGGATGCGCTTCAAGCCACTGATTGATTTCGCTGACCAGACGACGCCCACGATGGTGAGCGGGATCAAGCCGCCCTTCCTGCGGATCCACCAGCCAGTACTCTTCGGGTTCGCAGGTCGTCTGCCACTGCAATAAACGTTTACCGGTGAGGCTGGAGCCAAGTTGAATAACAATTTGCGCTTCGGCGAGCTCGGTTACCGCTTTGGCATTGCCAAGCCAGAGATCGGCGCAGGGCAGCGGTTGTCCGGTTTGCGACAGAACATCGCCAATCAGCGGCCAGCCCAGCATTTTCGCCCATTCCGCCACCTGTTTGCCTTCGGCTGCGCTCATTCGCCCGGCGAGGACCACCCCGCGTTTTTGCCGCCAGAAGAACCAGTCGCGCTGTCGGGCGCTTTCGAGATGCGTTTGCGCGCGCAACCACGGCTTGTCGCTTTGCCACCAGTTGCCAAGCGCTTGCTGCCACTTCACGCCGGTATCGTCCATCTCGCCATACAGCGGCTCGGCGAACGGACAGTTGATATGCAATGCCCCGTGACGTAATGCGCCCAGCGCGTTGTCGAGCGTCGAGACTAACCAGCTGGCGGGAATATCCTGCGTCGGGCGCGGTAACGCCAGAGCAGCAGAGGGATGCGAGGCAAAAATCCCAGGCTGTCGAATCGCCTGGTTTGCCCCGCAGTCAATCAGCTCAGGTGGCCGGTCGGCGGTAAGGAGGATCAGTTTTTCACCCGTCAGCCCGGCTTCGATCAGCGCCGGATAGAGATTGGCGACAGCCGTACCGGACGTCACGATGACCGCCACGGGCGCTTTACTGACTTTCGCCAGCCCCAGCGCCAGATGACCCAGGCCGCGCTCATCAAAATGGGTATGATGAATAAACGCCCGGTTTTCTGCCGCCGCAAGCGTTAGCGGCGTTGAACGTGAGCCCGGCGCAATACACACATGCCTGACGCCATGGCGAGTCAGGGCTTCAAGAATGACCGCCGCCCAGCGCCGGTTAAAAGAACTTACTGACATGAAATTGTCCGGTATCAATATTAAGACACAGTATAAATAATAGAGAGCGATTGAATTTTGATATGAATCGGTAATGTGCGACTCAGTATTAATCCCTAAGGAGCAGTGTTCTCAGCCCCGCCGCTTTATTCTCTATCTCCTGCCACTCTTCCTCCGGGACCGAACCGCTGACAATCCCCGCTCCGGCGTAAAGCCTTACCGCACTGTCACCCACGCGGGCACAGCGTAGCGATACGCAAAACTCGGTTTGGGCGAGGGAAAGATAACCGGCAGAACCGGCATACCATTCCCGGTCAAACGGCTCAACGTGCTGGATAAACTGATGCGCAGACTGGCGCGGAAGACCGGCGACGGCGGCCGTGGGCTGTAGCCACTGGAGACATTGCGCATCGTCCGCGATGCTCAGTTCCGTCCAGATGCAGCGGCGTAAATGCTGGACCTTGCGCAGCCGGACAACTTGCGGCGGTAGCACTTCCAGCGCCTGAGCGTGATGCTGTAGCCGCTGGCAGATATCTTCAACGACCAGCATGTTTTCACGCTGGTTTTTGTCGTCGTTCAGCAACCAGTCGCCCAATTGCTGCGCCTGCGTATCCTCGCTATGGCTGGCGACGGTTCCCGCCAGCGCCTCGGTACGCAAATGCGTGCCACGGCGTCGCCACAGACGCTCCGGAGATGAGCCAGTAAAGGCATTTTCCGCGTCGAAAATCATGCAGAAATGGTAGCAGTTATGGTTGAGACGACGGCTGGCGGCCATCAGCGAGACGGCATTGACTGGGCGATCAAAATGCAGATCGGTTGCCCGTGCCAGCACCACTTTTTCAAATGCACCGCGGGTAATCGTGTCCGTTGCCTGAGAAATCAGTTCCAGCCATTCTGGTTTTGCGGGGAGTTGGGTTTCGCGCAGCAGTTTCGCTGAAAGCGCGGCTATCGGTTGACTATCGCGAAGCTGTTGCAGCCAGTCGCGGGCGCGTTGTGCGTCCTCCCGAAGCGAGCTGTCGCTCCACAGATTCAAACGTAGCGTTGCCACGCCACCGGCGCGTAGCCACAGCAGGCGAGGCAGAAATAAACTGCTCTGTTCAGGGCGAAAGGCATTCAAACCGCAAATTCGGGTGTCGTCAGTCGCAGTGTGGGCTGTAAGAAAGTGCTGCGCCGAAGATAACGAAGCAAACTGTTCTACCGCCCCCAGGGCAGCGAGCTCTTCATCGCCGTTGCGCTGTTGCCAGTAAAATTGCGGAAAACAGATCTGTGAGCCGAGCCAGGCCAGGGGATCGAAAGCATCGTTTAACGGGAAAGTGACGTCAGCGTGACGCATACCGGGCGATGCAGGAAAGTCTTGCGCAAGAAAGTGGCAAAGACCTTCCAGAGCGATTGAAATCGAATGCACGCTGACCTCTCCCGGTTAAAAACCTCATATTATACGGGGTACTTGCCGTAAAAAGCAGTACCCACGTATAGGGAGGGGTCACCGTTCGTGCAAATGATTAGCGGCGAGAGAGCAACAGCCCGAGTACCAGGCCTGCCGCAGCACCGACGCCGATGCCTTGCCACGGTTTTTCATGCACATAATCATCGGCACGATAAACCGCTTTTTTGGCCCGGTAGTAGTAGTTGTCAGACGCATTGCTGACGCGGTTTTTCACTTCATGCAGCGCCTGTTCAGCGCGTGCCTTCAGCTCAATGTACTTTTGATCGGCCGGATCGCCTGAAGAACGTAGTACTTCTTCCAGCGTTTCGCTTAGCAGTGCCAGATCGTCATCGATACGGGAATCCCAGGATTGAAAAGACATTTTTTTCTCCGTGTGAGTGCATCAGTCCGCTAACTATAGACAACGACAGCGGATTACGCCTGTTTCGCTTCCCGGGCCATACCGATGTGCGCAATCCCATCCTCATCATAAACATTGGTCACCGGGGAGAAGCCAAAGTGGGCATAGAAGCCCTGAAGATGAGCCTGCGCGCCCAGGTATAACGCCTTGTCAGGCCACTGTTTCACGCAGGAGGCGAGGGTTTGTTCCATCAGCGCATAGCCCAGTTTTTCGCCGCGCGCTTTGCTGCTGATAATCACCCGGCCAATGACCACAGGCTCGAAATCGTCTTCACTTTTCAGAATCCTCGCATACGCTACCAGCTCGTTATCTTTCCAGCCGAGGATATGACGGTTCTCTCCTGCCAGATCGTCACCGTCAATGTCCTGATAAGGGCACGTTTGTTCGACGACAAAGACCTCGCAACGCAGTTGAAGCAAGGCGTAGAGGCTGGAAACGGTCAATTCACTATGGTGTAAATCTTGCCACTGGATCATGTCAGGCTCCTTCTTGAGAATCATCCCGTTATACTAAACACTTTCCCGTTCGGCAAAGAGTCTGATTGCGCTATGGAACTGATTTTTCTGGGTACGTCCGCGGGCGTGCCAACCCTGTCACGAAATGTGACGGCGATACTGTTGGATCTGCAGCATCCCACTCGCCCTGGTTTATGGCTTTTCGATTGTGGTGAAGGAACGCAGCATCAGCTGTTAAATACACCGTATCACCCCGGCAAACTCGATAAAATTTTCATTACTCATCTGCATGGCGATCATCTGTTTGGCCTGCCGGGATTGCTGTGCAGTCGCTCTATGGCCGGAAACGCCAGGCCGCTGACCCTTTACGGCCCGGCCGGTCTTCAGGAATTTGTTGAAACCACGCTGCGTTTGAGCGGGTCATGGACGGACTATCCGCTTGAGGTGGTTGAGATCCGCCAGGGCGTGGTGTACCAGGATGAGCGCTGTACCGTGACGGCACAGCCGCTGAATCATCCGGTGGAGTGCTACGGCTATCGCATCGAAGAACACGATAAACCGGGCGCTCTGGATGCCGCAGCGCTTATAGCTGACGGGATTAAGCCCGGGCCGCTATTCCAGCAGCTCAAGAAAGGCGAAACGGTAACGCTGGATGACGGGCGCATTGTTGACGGTCAGGTCTATCTCTCTGCCCCTGTTCCCGGTAAAAAAGTGGCGATCTTCGGCGATACAGCCCCCTGCGCGGAGGCGTTGCTTCTGGCGCAAAGCGTTGATGTGTTGGTCCATGAGGCGACGCTTGAGACGGCAATGGAAGAAAAAGCCAATAGCCGTGGCCACAGCTCAACGCGCCAGGCAGCGCTGCTCGCCTGTGATGCAGGCGTCGGGAAGTTGATCGTCACGCATGTGAGCTCTCGTTACGACGCCCGTGGCTGTGCGGCCCTGCTGGAGGAGTGCCAGAGCGTCTTTCCGGAGTGCCTGCTGGCAGAAGATTTCATGCAGGTTTGCGTTTAGCCCTTCATTTTTCCCCCAGCGTGCCGATAACGATTAAAAGGCAGGCATCTCACTTGAGGGTAAAATGGATAATTTCCAGAAAGATATTGATGACAGGGCGAATCTCACCCTGTCGAACCGGTTTGAGCTGTTATTGTTCCGTCTCGGCACCTCGCTGAATGAAAACAAGTCTGAGCTGTTTGGCATTAACGTTTTTAAGCTGCGCGAAATTGTCCCGATGCCGGAATTCACGAAACCCGCAGGGATGAAATCACCGCTGATGGGCATGGTGAATATTCGCGATCAGGTGATCCCGGTTATCGATCTGGCGGCAGTCGCGGGCTGTAAGCCCGCTACCGGTTTGAATATTCTGCTGATTACCGAATACGCCCGCAGCGTGCAGGCGTTTGCCGTCGAGTCCGTGGAAAACATCATGCGCCTCGACTGGAAGCAGGTTCATGCGGCTGAAACCGCGGTCAGTGGACGCTATATCACCAGCATCGCCTGCCTTGATGAAAAAACGGATACCAACGACCTGGCGATGGTGCTTGATGTTGAACAGATCCTGTATGACATCACGCCATCTAACCACGATCTGCATGCCAATAATCTGAAGACCAAAAAATTCAACATCAAGCCGGGTGCGGTGGCCATTGTTGCCGAAGACTCCAAAGTCGCGCGCTCAATGCTGGAAAAAGGGCTGGAAGCAATGAATATCCCGGCCCAGCTGCATATTACCGGCAAAGAGGCATGGGAGAAAATTGGCGTTCTGGCCGCACAGGCACAGGCCGAAGGCGTACCGATCACCGATAAAATCGCGCTGGTCCTGACCGATCTCGAAATGCCGGAGATGGACGGATTTACGCTCACGCGTAAAATCAAATCCGATGAAATCCTCAAGCACATTCCGGTGGTGATCCACTCATCCCTCTCCGGCAATGCCAACGAAGATCATATCCGTAAGGTCAAAGCTGACGGCTATGTGGCGAAGTTCGAACTCAATGAGCTGTCATCGGTCATTGAGGAAGTGCTGGATCGCTCCATGAAGAAAATTGAGGGTCCACTGATCAGCAGGAAACAGTTAGCGTAGGTTTAGTGCAGGCTGTTGCCCTCACCCCGCTCTCTCCCACCGGAGGGCGATAATCATAAAAAAACCCGCCGAGGCGGGTTTTTTTATTTCTTGCGTCACTTACATCAAAGGCATCGCATGCTGCACCAGCGTGATCAGCGGCTGCGGATAGATACCGAAGATCAGCACCAACAGCGCAGAGATCAGCACCACGATACCGCCCGCGCTGTACTGCCAGTTAGATGGCGCATCGCGGTTCAGCTGCTGTGGCGCAGTCAGGTACAAGCTCACCGCCACGCGCAGGTAGTAGTAGAGACCAATCGCGGAGCCGATAACGACCGCCGCTGTCAGCCACCACAGACCCGCCTGCACACCGACAGCCAGCACGTAGAACTTACCAATAAAGCCCAGCGTCATCGGGATGCCCGCCAGAGACAGCATCATCACCGTCATGACCGCTGACAGAATCGGGCGGTGCCAGAACAGACCACGATAGGAGAACAGGGAATCGGCATCCGGGCCACGGTAAGGGCTGGACATCAGACTCACCACGCCGAACGCACCGAGGCTGCTGAACAGATAACCGGCCAGGTAAACCCCCACGGTCTCCATCGACATCGAACCGCTTTGCAGCGCAATCAACGCCACCAGCAGATAGCCCAGGTGTGAGATGGAAGAGTAACCGAGCAGACGCTTGATGTTGGTCTGGCTCAACGCCATCAGGTTACCGAAGATGATGGAGGCGAAGGCAATAATGCCCAACACCACACGTACCGCTTCGCTATCGCCCACTGGAGCGTACAGGAACAGACGCATCACCACGCCGAAGATAGCGATTTTGCTCGCCGTCGCCAGGAAGGTGGAGACAGGGGCCGGAGCGCCCTGATACACGTCTGGCGTCCAGAGGTGGAACGGAACCAGAGAGAGTTTAAAGCCCAGTCCGACAATCATCATGCCCAGACCCGCCAGCAGCAGCGGTTCATGCAGCATGTTGTCGCCAAGGCTCTTGCCGAGCGCCACGAAAGAGAGATTACCCGACTGCGCGTACAGCAGCGCCATACCAAACAGCAGGAACGACGAAGCAGCAGCGGACAGGATCGTATACTTGATGCTTGCTTCCAGAGAGCGCTTCTGACGGAACGCATAGCCAATCAGGCCAAACAGCGGCAGCGAGATCAGCTCAATACCGAGGAACAGCGCAGCCAGATGGTTCGCATTCGCCAGCAGAATCCCCCCCAGGGAGGCGATCAGAACCAGCAGATAGAACTCTTCTTTGTTGTCGTTATAGCCTTCAAGCCATGGATAAGCAAAGGTACAGGTTGCCAGGCTCGCCAGCAGAACCAGCCCGGTGTACAGCATGGCAAAACCGTCAACGCGCATCAGCGGCGTGACGTCCATAGCGCCCGCCTGGCCAACAAACCAGAGGGAGACTAACGCAGCGTTCAAACCCAGAACCGACAGCGTGGCATTCAGGAAGTGATTGCGTCGCCACGCAATGGAGAGCATCACAACCACCACCGTCAATCCGACGATCAGCAGCGGTAGCAGCGCGATCAGTTGTTGTGGAGTTATTGTCATGGCGATTTACGGCCTTGTAGTAGAAGCAGAATTAACAAACCACTGCTGGATGTTACCCATCGCGGAATGCGAGGTATCCAGAATCGGCTGCGGCCAGAAGCCCAGCAGCACCAGCAGTACGACCAGCAGCAGAACGATGAACAGCTCGCGCAGCGACATTCCAGGCAGTTCTTGCGCCGAGATTTGGCTCTTCGCTTTACCGAAGTAAGCACGATGCAGCATCGCCAGCGAATACACGGATGCGAAGACCAGGCCGAAAGTGGAGATGATCGTAATCACTGGCACCACTTTGAAGCTGCCGAACAGAATCATGAATTCGCCGACAAAGTTACCGGTACCCGGCATCCCCAGGGTCGCTACCGCAAAGAACATCGACAGCGCAGGCAGCCATTTAATCTTGCTCCACAGACCGCCCATCATGCGCATATCACGCGTGTGCAGACGCTCATACAGCTGACCGCAGAGAATGAACAGACCCGCCGCAGACAGACCGTGGGCAATCATCTGGATAACCGCGCCCTGGTACGCAAGCTGGCTGCCGGTGTAGATCGCAATCAGTACGAAGCCCATGTGGGAAACGGAGGTGTACGCGATCAGACGTTTGATGTCGTACTGCGTGAAAGCCATCCATGCGCCGTAGAAGATACCGATCACACCAAGCCACATGGCAATCGGGGCGAACTCAGCGGAGGCGTTCGGGAACAGCGGCAGCGCAAAACGCAGCAGACCGTAGGCCGCGGTTTTCAGCAAGATCCCCGCCAGGTCAACAGAACCCGCCGTTGGGGCCTGGGAGTGCGCATCTGGCAGCCAGCCGTGCAGCGGAACCACCGGCATTTTCACCGCAAACGCAATGAAGAAGCCCAGCATCAGCAGATATTCAACGCCGTGAGACATCGGCGTCTTAAGCAGATCCTGATAGTTGAAGGTCCAGACACCGGTTGCGTTGTAGTGAACGAACACCAGCGCCAGAATGGCAATCAACATCACCAGACCGCTCGCCTGGGTGTAAATGAAGAACTTGGTGGCCGCCGTGATACGCGTTTTACCGTCGGACGCCTTATGGCCCCACAGCGCGATCAGGAAGTACATCGGTACCAGCATCATTTCCCAGAAGAAGAAGAACAGGAACATGTCGATGGCAAGGAATACGCCGATCACGCCGCCCAGGATCCACATCAGGTTCAGGTGGAAGAAGCCCTGGTATTTTTGAATTTCTTGCCAGGAGCAAAGTACCGCCAGAACGCCGAGCAGGCCGGTCAATACCACCATCAGCAGCGACAGACCATCGAGAGCCAGGTGGATCGTGATACCGAAACGCGGTATCCACGGCAGGATAAATTCAGACTGCCACTGCGGAATGCCCGCAGACTGGGTCAGAGAGTAGCCGCCCTGCAACCACAGTTGCAGTGACAGCGCCAGCGTCAATCCCATGGTGATCAGCGCAATCCAGCGCGGCATCTTCACGCCAAAGCGTTCGGTCTGCCAGCACAGGAATCCACCGATGAAGGGAATTAATATTAGCCAGGGTAATAACATGGCGATTTTTATTCCTTTTTAAGGCCCCACCAGGGGCCTGATTTTCAACGAATTCGCAAACAATTCACGTAACGATCAACGCAGGAACATCAGCAGCGCCAGCACGACAACCGCACCAATGCTCATTGATGCCACATACCAGCGCAGATAACCGTTCTCACTCAACAGCAGACCTTTGCCTGCGAAGCGGGACAGCACAGCCGGGATGTTCATCATTGAGTTCAGCGGATCGCGCTTCAGCAGCCACGCAACGCCGAGGAATGGCTTAACGAAGATCTTGTCGTACAGCCAGTCAAAGCCCCACGCGTTGTACCACCAGGTGCCCAACAGACGACCAGGAGCGCTGTTGGCGACGGCGGTAACCAGAGTACGTTTACCCAGCCACAGCCATGCTGCAATCAGGATCCCCGCAATGGCGACCACACCGGAGGTGATTTCAAGCGTCAGAACGCGACCGTGCTCAAGCTCGGTGGTATCCGGCAGTACGCCCTGCAACGGTGGCACAATCATTGCGCCAACGAAGGTAGACAGCACCAGCAGAACCAGCAGCGGCAGGTGGTGGGTAATCCCCTTCCCTGCATGAGCGTGAATTTGTTCTTTACCGTGGAAGACGATGAAAATCATTCGGAAGGTATACAGGGAGGTCATGAATGCACCGACCAGACCTGCCACCATCAGATTGATATGCCCATTTGCCATGGCACCCGCAAGAATTTCGTCCTTACTGAAGAAGCCCGCGGTGATGAGAGGCAGAGCCGACAGCGCCGCGCCACCCACCAGGAAGCAAACGTAAACCAGCGGAATAGATTTCCGCAGACCGCCCATTTTAAAGATGTTCTGCTCGTGATGGCAGGCCAGAATGACGGAGCCAGACGCGAGGAACAGCAGCGCTTTAAAGAACGCATGGGTCATCAGATGGAAAATCGCCGCATCCCACGCCTGCACGCCCAGCGCCAGGAACATGTAGCCAATCTGGCTCATAGTGGAGTAAGCGAGAACACGTTTGATGTCGGTCTGCACCAGCGCGGCAAAGCCTGCCAGTACCAGCGTGACAGCACCCACGATGCCCACCAGATGCAAGATTTCTGGGGTCATCAGGAACAGGCCATGCGTACGTGCAATCAGGTAAACACCCGCGGTCACCATGGTGGCAGCGTGGATCAGCGCGGAGACAGGCGTTGGACCTGCCATCGCGTCGGCGAGCCAGGTCTGCAACGGCAGCTGCGCGGATTTACCCACAGCACCACCCAGCAGCATCAGCGTCGCCCACGTCAGCATATTGTTGCCTGCTTCGAAGTGTGCCGGAGCCAGTTCGACCATTTCGCGGAAGTTCAGCGTGCCCAGTTCGTTGTACAAAATGAACAGAGCGAAAGCGAGGAAGACGTCACCCACACGGGTCACGACAAACGCTTTCATCGCTGCTGCGCCATTCTTCGGATCGGTGTAATAGAACCCGATCAGCAGATAAGAACAGAGACCCACGCCTTCCCAGCCGAGATACATCAGCAGCAGGTTATCGCCCAGCACCAGAACAACCATGCTGGCAATAAAGAGGTTGGTGTAGGCGAAGAAGCGGGAATAACCCTCTTCACCGCGCATATACCAGGAGGCGAACATGTGGATCAGGAAACCGACACCGGTAACAACAGAGAGCATGGTCAGAGAGAGACCATCCAGCACGAGGTTGAAACCAATGTTGAAATCACCGACCGACATCCAGGTCCACAGCGGCAGACTAAACGCCTGCTTGCCGTTATTGAAGAAGTCGATACCGGCATACGCTGTCACCAGCGCTGCCAGGCCGATTGAGCCAATGCCCACTGTCGCGGACAGATTTTCCGACCAGCGGCCGCGGGAGAAAGCCAGCAGCACAAAGCCAATCAACGGGAAAATAATGGTTAAGGCAAGCATGTTCATCCACGCAACTCACTTACTGAATCGATGTTCAGGTTCTGGCGGCGACGATGGAGCTGCAGTAACAGCGCCAGGCCAATACTCGCTTCGGCAGCCGCAAGGCTGATGGCGAGAATATACATAACCTGACCATCGGTCTGGCCCCAGTAGCTACCGGCAACCACAAAGGCCAGCGCGGAAGCGTTGATCATGATTTCCAGACCGATCAGCATAAACAGCAGATTGCGGCGGATAACCAGACCGGTTAAGCCCAGAACGAATAAAATCGCGGCGAGGATCAGTCCATGTGTTAAGGGGATCATGCGCGCTCCTCCGTTTTTCTTTTCGCGCTATCGTTCGCACGGTTGCTCAGTACCTCACCAGCGCGTTCTTCACGGCCAACGTGGAAGGCAACAACCAGGCCCCCCAGCAGTAGCATTGATGCCAGTTCAACGGCCAGAACGTAAGGCCCAAACAGGGTGATACCCACTGCTTTAGCGCTGATCGGTGTACCGTCAATGCCCTGATCGTTGACGCCGAGAATGGCGTAAACGATCACCGCCAGCATGATAGCCGACAAAATAGCCGGGCCAATCCACACCTGCGGTTTCAACCACTGACGTTCCTGCTCAATTTCAGAGCCGCCCAGGTTCAGCATCATGACTACGAAGACGAACAGAACCATGATGGCGCCGGCGTAAACGATAATTTCCAGCGCACCCGCAAAGTGGGCGCCCAGCGCGAAGAACACGCCGGAAATGGCCAGCAGCGAGATGATTAAGTAAAGCAACGCATGCACCGGATTGGTGTGCGTGATCACTCGCAGCGTGGCCAGGATGGCGATAAGGCCACAGATATAAAAAGCGAATTCCATTGCCCTCTCCTTACGGTAACAGGCTCTTGACGTCGATAGGCTTGGCTTCGTTCTCTGCTTCGCCCTTATCTTTGCCGTCGATTGCCATACCCGCCATCCGGTAGAAGTTATATTCCGGGTATTTGCCCGGACCGGAAATCAGCAGATCCTCTTTTTCGTACACCAGATCCTGACGTTTGTACTCACCCAGTTCGAAATCTGGAGTCAGCTGAATCGCCGTGGTTGGGCACGCTTCTTCACACAGACCGCAGAAAATGCAGCGTGAGAAGTTGATGCGGAAAAACTCAGGGTACCAGCGGCCGTCTTTGGTCTCAGCTTTCTGCAAAGAGATACAGCCGACCGGGCACGCTACCGCACACAGGTTACAGGCAACGCAACGCTCTTCGCCGTCCGGATCGCGTGAAAGCACGATGCGGCCACGGTAGCGCGGCGGCAGATATACCGGCTCTTCCGGATACATCTGGGTTTCGCGTTTTGCAAACGCGTGCAGGCCAATCATCCAGATACTGCGTACCTGGGTGCCAAAGCCTACCAATAATTCTTTTAAGGTCATGGTCTATTGCCCCTTATGGCTGCTGCCAGAGAATGACAGCCGCCGTTACCAACAAGTTGACTAGCGTCAGCGGCAGGCACACTTTCCAGCCGAAGGACATTACCTGGTCATAACGTGGACGCGGTAATGAGGCGCGAATCAAAATGAACATCATCATGAAGAACGCGGTTTTCAGCGCGAACCAGATGAACGGCGGTAAGAACGGGCCATGCCAGCCACCAAAGAACAGCGTTACCATCAACGCGGAAATGGTGACGATACCGATGTACTCCCCCACGAAGAACAGACCGAATTTCATCCCGGAATATTCAATGTGATAACCGTCGGCCAGTTCCTGTTCGGCTTCTGGCTGGTCAAACGGGTGACGGTGACAGACCGCCACGCCCGCGATAGCAAAGGTGACAAAACCAAAGAACTGCGGAATGACGTTCCAGATGTCGGCCTGGTTGTTAACGATGTCGGTCATGTTAAATGAACCGGCCTGCGCCACCACGCCCATCAGGGAGAGGCCCAGGAACACTTCGTAGCTCAGGGTCTGCGCAGACGCACGCATCGCACCCAGCAGCGAGTATTTGTTGTTACTGGACCAGCCCGCGAACAGCACCGCGTAAACCGCCAGGCCTGCCATCATCAGGAAGAATAGAATCCCGATATTCAGATCAGCCACAACCCAGGTCGGGCTAACCGGAACGATAGCAAACGCCAGCAGCAGCGAGGTAAAGGCGATCATTGGAGCAAGAGTAAAGATGACGCGATCCGAGAATTTCGGGATCCAGTCTTCTTTAAAGAACATCTTGATCATGTCCGCGACCAGCTGGAGTGAACCACCCCAGCCCACGCGGTTCGGTCCGTAACGATTCTGGAACAGACCGAGCAGACGACGTTCACCAAAGCTCATGAACGCACCGCAGGTGACAACCACCAGCAGAATGACCACCGCCTTAAGGATGCTTAACAGAATTTCGATGAGATCCGGCGTTAACCAACTCATGCTTGTGCCTCCTGCAGATTATCAAGACGCGCGCCCGCCAGCACCGGTGCGATACCCGGCAGACCCATCGGCAGACCCACCTGCCCTGCTGTCAGACCTTCGGAGATAATCAGCGGCAGGCTGATGGTCTGGCCTTCATAGCTAAAGGAGATCTGGCTGCCCGCGTTAACGCCAAGCTTCGCGGCATCTGCCGGATTGAGCTTGATGTATGGCTGTGGCATCCGCGTCTGGAACACAGGAGAGCGCTGGGACATCTCGTCGCTACCAAACAGATGGTAGTAAGGCGCGATACGCCAGTTGCCTTCCTGGGCCTCGAAGCTTGCCGGCACGATCGTGAAGTAATCCAGACCGTTTTCGCTTGCTTCAATCAGACGCACACCCGGATCGCCGTGGCGCAGAGAGCCGCCCACTTCAGCCTGGAACTTGTTCCATGCCTGTGGGGAGTTCCAGCCCGGAGCCCATGCGAACGGCACCTGAGAGCGCGGAGCAGACGGCTGGTTGTTCCCTTCCATAGAGAAGGCAAACATCGTGTCTTTATCCTGCGGCTGACGCGGTTCGTGCACGCTGATATTCGCGCGCATGGCGGTACGGCCACTGTAACGGTGCGGTTCACGGGCCAGCTTCTGGCCGCGAATGCGGAAGCTCGCGTCCGGCGCAGCTTCTTTAATGCCAGCCAGCTGCGGTAGTTTTGCGACCACGGCATCGATCACATCATCGAGCTGCGTCCAGTCCACCTGACGGTTTTCCACGGTGCTGTGCAATGAGTGCAGCCAGCGCCAGCTTTCCAGCATCACGGTGTTGCTGTCGTAGTAAGACGGGTCATAAACCTGGAAGAAACGCTGTGCGCGGCCTTCGTTATTAATCACCGTACCGTCGCTTTCCGCAAAGCTTGCGGCAGACAGTACCAGGTGTGCTTTGTCCATAATCGCTGTACGTTGATGGTCGATAACCATCACCAGCGGCGCTTTAGACAGAGCAGCATCCACGCGAGCCGCAGAAGCATGACGATGTAAGTCGTTCTCAAGCACGATAACGCCGTCAGCCGCACCCGATTCGAGTTCGCTCAACGCCGACTCCAGAGAGCCGCCGCCAATCATCCCCAGCCCCATGCTGTTCACGGCACGGGCAATCATGGTGACGCCAACGTCAGCCCCACGCCCTTTCAGGGCTTTGGCAACGTTCGCTGCCGCCTGAATGACGTCAAGGCTACCGGCGTTTGTCCCGGAAATAATCAGCGGTTTCTTCGCCCCCGCCAGTGCCTGTACGATCACGTCGATCTTGCTTTGCAGATCGCGATCCAGACCTTCAACGGCCGGCGCACTGTTATCCAGGGCATGTGCAATGGCAAAACCAAGGCGCGCCTGATCTTCAACCGGCGCACGGTAAGTCCATGCAGCGATATCATCCAGACGGGTGTTGTCGACGTTAGTCACAAACAGCGGATGCTTGGCGCGCTGGCCAATGTTCAGGATTGCCGCAATCTGCCAGTCAGCCACTTTCTGAGCCGCTGCCATTTCACGTGCTTTACCTTTCACCGCCTGGCGAACCGCCAGCGCAACACGTGCACCGGTCTGCGTCAGATCTTCACCCAGCACCAGTACGGCATCATAGGATTCGATTTCACGCAGCGCAGGGGTACGAATACCGCCTTCGCGCAGGACTTTCAGCACCAGTTGCAGACGTTCCTGCTCGCCGTGAGCGATACCGGTATAGAAGTTATCCGCACCGACTAGCTCACGCAGCGCAAAGTTGCTTTCGACGCTGGCACGCGGGGAACCAATACCGATCACTTTCTTCGACTGGCGCAGAATATCGGCCGCGCCCTGCATCGCTTGTTCAGCATTCAGGGTAATGAAATCATCACCGCGACGTTGAACCGGCTGACGCGGACGGTCTTTCAGGTTCACATAGCCATAGCCGAAACGACCGCGGTCGCAGAGGAAGTAGTGGTTAACGGTACCGTTATAGCGGTTTTCGATACGACGCAGCTCGCCGTAACGCTCGCCAGGGCTGGTGTTACAACCCAGGGAGCATTGCTGGCAGATGCTTGGCGCAAACTGCATGTCCCATTTACGGTTATAACGCTCGGAGTGCGTTTTATCAGTGAATACGCCGGTCGGACAGATTTCGACCAGGTTTCCGGAGAATTCGCTTTCAAGCGTACCGTCTTCCGGACGACCAAAGTAGACGTTGTCATGTGCGCCATAGACGCCCAGATCCTGACC
This sequence comes from Lelliottia sp. CFBP8978, assembly GCF_034046055.2. Lineage (NCBI taxonomy): Bacteria > Pseudomonadati > Pseudomonadota > Gammaproteobacteria > Enterobacterales > Enterobacteriaceae > Lelliottia > Lelliottia sp. CFBP8978. Next base: position 2,972,028 of record NZ_CM188253.1, read on the forward strand.
GTCCGCGTAGTCTTTGTAGTAACGAACACAGCGGTAACAGGCGATGCAGCGGTTCATTTCATGAGAGATGAACGGCCCCAGATCCTGATTACGGTGAGTACGTTTCGTAAAGCGATAGCGACGGAAGCTGTGACCGGTCATAACGGTCATATCCTGAAGGTGGCAGTTACCGCCCTCTTCACAGACCGGACAGTCGTGCGGGTGGTTAGTCATCAACCACTCAACCACGCTTTCACGGAACTGTTTCGCTTCTTCATCGTCTATAGAAATAAAGGTGCCTTCGGTGGCTGGCGTCATACAGGACATTACCAGGCGACCACGCGTGTCTTCCGCGTTTTGATATTGCTTTACCGCACACTGGCGGCAAGCACCGACGCTGCCCAGCGCCGGATGCCAGCAAAAATACGGAATATCAAGGCCGAGAGACAGACAAGCTTCTAGCAGGTTGTCCGCCCCGTTGACCTCGTATTCTTTGCCGTCTACATGAATCGTAGCCATTAGCATGCTTCCAGTTGGCTCAGTCTAAGACTGAGCGTTAATCAAAATTCAGTATCGCTACCAGCGCGCTTTAAGCAGGTTCGGCTGAATACCATTAATCAAATGGGTATTGCTGAACTGCTGCTTGATGCCTGCTTCGAATTCTTCGCGGAAATATTTAATCGCGCTCTGCAATGGCTCAACAGCGCCTGGTGCGTGGGCACAGAAGGTCTTACCCGGACCGAGGAATCGACACAATTGCTCAAGTGTCTCGATATCGCCCGGCTGGCCTTCGCCGCGCTCGATAGCGCGCAGAATCTTCACGCTCCACGGCAAACCGTCACGGCATGGTGTACACCAGCCGCAGGATTCACGCGCGAAGAACTCTTCCAGATTACGCACCAGCGAGACCATGCCAATTTCATGGTCAACGGCCATCGCCAGCGCCGTACCCAGACGGCTGCCCGCTTTACCGATGCTTTCAAATTCCATCGGCAGATCGAGGTGAGCTTCGGTCAGGAAGTCGGTCCCTGCGCCGCCCGGCTGCCAGGCTTTAAACTTCAGCCCATCGCGCATACCGCCAGCGTAGTCTTCGAGGATTTCACGTGCCGTCGTGCCAAATGGCAGCTCCCAGAGACCCGGGTTCTTCACTCGACCGGAGAAGCCCATCAGCTTGGTCCCCGCGTCTTTGCTGCTGGAGATGTTCTGATACCACTCCACGCCATTCGCAAGGATTGCCGGAACGTTGCACAGGGTTTCGACGTTGTTGACACAGGTCGGTTTACCCCAGACGCCGGAACTTGCCGGGAATGGCGGCTTGGAGCGTGGGTTCGCGCGGCGGCCTTCGAGGGAGTTGATCAGTGCGGTTTCTTCACCGCAGATATAGCGCCCTGCACCGGTGTGCACAAACAGTTCAAAATCAAAACCGGTGCCGAGAATGTTTTTACCGAGCAGGCCCGCTTCGGTGGCTTCTGCAATCGCGCGACGCAGATTCTCTGCCGCTTCGATGTACTCACCACGCAGGAAGATGTAACCCCGGTAGGCTTTCAGCGCAAACGCGGAGATCAGCATGCCTTCCACCAGCAGGTGCGGCAGCTGCTCCATCAGCAGGCGGTCTTTATAAGTGCCTGGCTCCATTTCATCCGCGTTACACAGCAGGTAACGGATATTCATGGATTCGTCTTTCGGCATCAGGCTCCACTTCAGACCGGTGGAAAAGCCTGCGCCGCCACGGCCTTTCAGGCCAGCGTCTTTTACCGCATTGACGATTTCATCGGGCGCCATGCCGGAGAGGGCTTTGCGAGCCCCTTCGTAGCCGTTTTTGCTCTGATATTCGTCAAGCCATACCGGCTGTTTGTCATCGCGCAGACGCCAGGTCAGCGGATGAGTTTCAGCAGTGCGAATGACTGTTTTCATTTGTACCGCTCCAGCAGATCAGGAATCGCTTCCGGCGTCAGATGGCTGTGAGTGTCCTCATCAATCATCATGCTCGGCCCCTTGTCGCAGTTGCCCAGGCAGCAGGTCGGCAGCAGGGTAAAACGACCATCAAACGTCGTTTGACCTGGCTTAATGTCGAGTTTCTTCTCGAGTGCGGCCTGAATCCCCTGATAACCGGTGATATGGCAGACAACGCTGTCACAGTAACGGATGACGTGACGGCCAACCGGCTGGCGGAAAATCTGGCTATAGAACGTTGCCACACCTTCCACGTCGCTTGCCGGAATACCCAGCACATCCGCGATCGCATAAATCGCGCCATCTGGCACCCAACCGCGCTGTTTCTGGACAATTTTCAGCGCTTCAATGGACGCCGCACGCGGGTCTTCGTAGTGGTGCATCTCGTGCTCAATCGCCGCACGTTCTGCCGCACTCAGCTCAAAAGCCTCGGTTTGTGGTTGTTGATTCTCGTGCATAATTAGCGGTCCACATCTGACATAACAAAATCAATACTACCCAGGTACACAATCAGGTCGGAAACCAGACTGCCGCGAATCGCGGACGGGATCTGCTGCAGGTGCGCATAGCTCGGTGTACGGATACGGGTGCGGTAGCTCATGGTGCTGCCGTCGCTGGTCAGGTAGTAACTGTTAATACCCTTGGTCGCTTCAATCATCTGGAAGGATTCGTTGGCCGGCATGACCGGGCCCCAGGAAACCTGCAGGAAGTGAGTGATCAGGGTTTCGATATGTTGCAACGTGCGCTCTTTCGGTGGCGGCGTCGTCAGCGGATGATCGGCTTTGAACGGGCCTTCCGGCATATTGTTGAGGCACTGCTCAAGAATGCGCAGACTCTGGCGCAGCTCTTCTACTTTCAGCATCACGCGGGTGTAGCAGTCGGAGACACCGCCGCCAACCGGCACTTCAAAGTCGAAGTTTTCGTAGCCAGAATATGGACGGGCTTTACGCACGTCGAAATCAATACCGGTTGCACGCAGACCAGCACCCGTAGTGCCCCACTCCAGCGCCTCTTTTGCACCGTAAGCAGCAACGCCCTTAGAGCGGCCAATCAGAATGGTGTTACGCAGCGCGGCTTTCTCGTAAGAAGCCAGACGCTTCGGCATCCAGTCGAGGAATTCGCGCAGCAGACGATCCCAGCCACGTGGCAGATCGTGTGCGACACCGCCGATACGGAACCAGGCCGGGTGCATACGGAAGCCGGTAATCGCTTCAACCAGATCGTAGATTTTCTGACGGTCGGTAAACGCAAAGAACACCGGCGTCATCGCACCAACGTCCTGAATGAACGTGGAGATGTACAGCAGGTGACTGTTAATGCGGAACAGCTCAGAGAGCATGACGCGAATCACGTCAACGCGTTCAGGCACTTTGATACCGGCCAGTTTCTCAACGGCCAGCACGTACGGCATTTCGTTCACGCAACCACCGAGATACTCGATACGGTCAGTGTACGGAATGTAGCTGTGCCATGACTGGCGTTCACCCATTTTTTCAGCACCACGGTGGTGGTAGCCGATATCGGGAACGCAATCGACAATTTCTTCGCCATCAAGCTGCAGGATAATACGGAAAGCACCGTGCGCAGATGGGTGGTTAGGACCGAGGTTGAGGAACATGAAGTCCTCGTTTTCGGTGCTGCGCTTCATGCCCCAGTCTTCCGGTTTGAAGGTCAGCGCTTCCATCTCCAGATCCTGCTTGGCTTTGGTCAGCTCAAACGGGTCGAATTCGGTGGCGCGTGCCGGATAGTCTTTACGCAGCGGGTGGCCGGTCCAGGTCTGCGGCATCATGATGCGCGTCAGATGAGGGTGGCCATCGAAGGTCATACCGAACATTTCCCAGGTTTCACGCTCATACCAGTTGGCGTTCGGGAAAAGTTTGGTGATCGTCGGCAGATGCATGTCGTTTTCAGACAATGCCACCTTGAGCATGATATCCCGATTGCGGTCTATTGAGATCAGGTGGTAGAAAACGGAAAAATCCGCCGCGGGTAAACCGTGACGGTGGGTGCGCAGACGCTCATCCATGCCGTGTAAGTCAAACAGCATGACGTAAGGTTTAGGCAGTTTCTTTAAGAACTCTACCGCTTCCAGCAATTGCTCACGCTTCACCCAAACAACGGGTACCCCGGTGCGGGTGGCCTGAACAGTAAAGGCATCCGGCCCAAAACGGTTGCGCAGTTCGCCAATGACCGGGTCATCCAGATGATCCCGGGTTTGCCATGCGGCGTCTTGCGCGGTTAAGTCGGTCATATTGTTCACCATTGCAAATGGTCCGTGGTGACTGTCGGGCGTGGCTTCGCGCTATTTGTATAGTGATATGCGAAGGTTTACTCCATGCCCACAGGCGCAAATTAAATTTCGTCAGGCGTACGCAGATTAGTGACTGCGATACGTTCGCCGCGTTTACGCTCGCGCTCAGACTGCATATTGGCGCGATACACCCCCTGGTCACCTACAACCCAGGAGAGCGGACGGCGTTCTTTGCCGATCGACTCCTGCAGCAGCATCAACGCCTGCATGTAAGCTTCCGGACGCGGCGGACAGCCAGGGATGTAAACATCCACCGGGATAAACTTATCCACGCCTTGCACTACAGAATAAATGTCGTACATACCACCGGAGTTTGCACAGGCGCCCATGGAGATAACCCATTTCGGCTCGAGCATCTGGTCGTAGAGACGCTGAATGACGGGTGCCATTTTGGTGAAGCAGGTTCCTGCCACAACCATCAGGTCAGCCTGACGCGGTGAAGCACGCAGTACCTCAGCACCAAAACGCGCAACGTCATGCACCGCAGTGAATGACGTCACCATTTCAACGTAGCAGCAAGAAAGACCAAAGTTGTATGGCCAGATGGAGTTTTTACGCCCCCAGTTGACCATATCGTGCATGGCATGTTCGAGCTTGCCCATATACACGCTTTTGTTGACTTCTTGCTCCAGGGGGTCGGTTACGATCTCCTGTTTTTGCAGGGGGTAACGGTCATTCTCACCGTTAGGATCTATGCGGGTGAGCGTATAATCCATCTTATTGCCTCGCTGTTACTGCTGACGATTAGAGTTACTGTTTTCCGGGTTAACCAGTTCACGGCGTGAACGCACAGGTGTCCAGTCCAGCGCGCCGATGCGCACCAGATAAACCAGACCGGCCAGTAGCACTAAAATGAAAATTGCGGCCTCGACAAAGCCTACCCATCCACTTTCGCGGATTGACGTTGACCATGCGAACAGGTACAGCGCTTCCACGTCAAAGATGACGAAGAACATGGCCACCAGATAGAACTTGGCGGACAAGCGTAAGCGAGCAGTACCTACCGAATCGATACCCGATTCAAATGGGGTGTTTTTGTGCCTTGCGCGGGCGCGACCGCCCAGGAACCAGCCGCCGATTAACATCAGGCAGCACAGGCCAATGGCAACAATAAGAAAGATTGCGAATGCCCAGTGATGAGCGACGACTTCTGTGGATGTTGACATACTCATTGCTTACTCATCAAAAGTGATATCTACAGCTCTGCTCTTGCTGGCAGATGGACATCACATCGATTCATGGGGAGGAATAAATAACCTTACACCGACTGTCAGAAATGAGACATAGACAGCAAAATGATGTGGTTTTTTACTCCTTTCTATAACCTTTTGTCAACTTTAACAAAGGTTTCTTCACATTAAATCACATAGATCGATTCTCATTAACATTTCATGCCCTTTAACCCTGGTGGGTACATGACTTAACGTCAACCGCATGCTGTTGAATCGTGTCCGTTTTGCAGTAAAAGAAATATTACCCTCCTATTTTGACAGGATTTGCTGCTGATTCCTCCCCCTAAATGGGAGTATTTTCTTGATCTGAGACACGCTTTTGTTAATTCAATCTAAAAAACGGCAACATTTTTGCTGGTTTTTTAACATCAACCTGCATTTATGGAAGACAAAACGTGATAAGAGCATAATTTCAGCGATTACATTCAGGATTATGATAATTAAAGATTATTTATAATATCCATAGATTTCATGGCGATATTTGTGGCAAAAAAAAACCACTCCGCGATAAATTCGCTCGAGTGGTTCATTTTTACATTTACAAATTGTTACGAGAATTTTAAGACCTGGATCACTAAAAATCCCCTTCAACCACCAGGGAGTCGCCCCCCCCTTCTGGAGTAACATGTTCGTATTGCCACGGATTGTGGTAGTTAACCATCGCTTCAAAGACAATCTTCGCCAGCTCGTTATTGCTGGCAGAATTGTGGCAAAGCAAATATTCCGTGTCCGGCAACGATGGCAGACCGTCAGTGTGACCCAGAACGCGGAGATCAGGGCTCATCATCTCAACCGGACGAGCCGTCACGCCAATGCCAGCTTTAACAGCAGCGCGCACCGCTGGCAGCGTGGAGGCCACATAAGCCAGGCGCCACGGAATATTAGCTTCATTCAGCGCAGTCAATACCATATCGCGGAATGGGCTTGGATCGTCAAGCAGCACCAGCGGGATGGGCTCGCCTTTTTGCAGCACATATTCTGCTGCGCAGTACCAATGCGTCGGTGACGTGCGCAGCGTCAGACAATCGAACTGTCCTGGACGATGCGTGGTCACCACGAGATCAACTTCCAGGTCTTTTAGCATTTCGACCATGAAAGCATTTCGTTTTACTCTGACATCCAACGCAAGCTTCGGATATACCGAACTGATTCGGTTGAGCAAGAACGGCAAAATTGTATCGGCAGATTCATCAGATGCCCCCAAAGTTAAAACACCCTGAAGGTTGCTAAACATGAGTGACATACATGCTTCATCATTGAAGCGAAGTATCTTTCTGGCGTAACCCAGTAACTGAATCCCATGCTCGGTTAAGAGTTTATTACGACCATGGCGTACAAAAAGTTCTTTGCCGACCAGTTGCTCAAGCCGCTGCATTTGCTGGCTGACAGCCGACTGAGTGCGACAGACGGCAGCAGCAGCGGCTGCAAATGTATTGAGATCAGCGACCGCAACAAAGGTTCTCAGCAGATCGAGGTCGAGATTCATTATCGGACGATTTGCATTTATCATATCTATTCACTTACAAGTTGCTCGTGCGGAGCTGCCCGACCGGCAGACTACCTGACAGATAGTTATTGGCTGGTGTATAGCAGAAGTCAGAAACAACGTTCCATGACGATATTTTTATTCTCTTAACGTTCAGGATATTTAGATGTTTTACCGATTTAGGTAAATTCCATTAAAGAAATCCCAAAGCAGCAGCATCTTTTCCACAACACGGGTTCATCAGCAAGGTGTTGCATATCCAGTATAATAGAGATAATTCTAACAATAACAATCAACTAATTCAGGAAAAACTGAAAAAAATAGACAAACATGTCTACATTCAACTGTTTCCCTGAGGCGACATCTTAACCCAAATCCACTTTATTTATAAGTATTATTCCATTAACTCTGATTAATCAATGTTGATTAGCGGCTAAACTAATTTTATTAAAATTAACGAAAGTTAAGATTTTGGCCTCATTAATATATAAACATTAATTTAGATTAGGTTTATTCATTAATAATGCTTAACATTATTTTCACATGCTTAACGTTCGTCAGAAGCGCCCGAACGCCAGAGATATTAAGCAGCATTCTGCTTTTACGAAAGGTTACTGAGGTAACAATCCCGGTATGTTCCTGTACACGACGATCCCTGAGTTTCAGGCAGGATAAAATACAATAAAGGAATAAATAAGCAAGACAATACGCTGCGCTATCATCATTAGGCGATGCATCAGCCGTCGAATCACCCCGCTCACCAGAGAAATACATTTCATGTGATTTATCCATCTCGGCAAAATCTTCTTCTGTGCACCCTTCAAAACGCAGCGCGGTGGGAGTACATTGTTCCGTGCTGACTTCCACGGCAGGAAGTGGCAACAACAGCTAAAAGGTCAAAGATTCATGTCCCCTATCGAAAAATCCAGCAAATTAGATAACGTCTGTTACGACATCCGTGGCCCGGTTCTCAAAGAGGCAAAACGCCTGGAAGAGGAAGGCAATAAAGTCCTGAAACTCAACATCGGTAACCCTGCGCCATTTGGTTTTGACGCGCCGGACGAAATCCTGGTTGATGTGATCCGCAACCTGCCCACTGCGCAAGGTTACTGTGATTCAAAAGGTCTCTATTCGGCCCGTAAAGCGATTATGCAGCACTACCAGGCCCGTGGAATGAGGGACGTGACCGTTGAGGATATCTATATCGGCAACGGCGTTTCAGAGCTGATCGTGCAGGCAATGCAGGCACTGCTGAACAGTGGCGACGAGATGCTGGTTCCGGCGCCCGATTATCCTCTATGGACGGCTGCCGTATCGCTTTCCAGTGGTAAAGCGGTGCATTATCTGTGTGACGAATCTTCTGACTGGTTCCCGGACCTGGATGATATCCGCGCCAAAATTACGCCACGAACCCGCGGTATCGTCATCATAAACCCCAACAACCCAACGGGTGCAGTCTATTCTAAAGAGCTGTTGATGGAGATCGTCGAGATCGCCCGTCAGCACAACCTGATCATTTTTGCCGATGAGATTTACGACAAGATCCTTTATGACGACGCACAGCATCACTCTATCGCCACACTGGCACCAGACCTGCTGACCGTCACCTTTAACGGGCTGTCTAAAACCTATCGCGTTGCGGGTTTCCGTCAGGGCTGGATGGTACTGAACGGGCCGAAAAAGCACGCCAAAGGCTATATCGAAGGTCTTGAAATGCTGGCCTCAATGCGTTTATGTGCCAACGTTCCCGCACAGCATGCCATTCAGACAGCGCTTGGGGGCTATCAGAGCATCAGCGAGTTTATCGTGCCTGGCGGTCGTTTGTACGAACAGCGTAACCGCGCGTGGGAATTGATCAACGATATCCCTGGCGTATCCTGTGTGAAGCCAAACGGCGCGCTCTATATGTTCCCGAAAATTGACGCAAAGCGCTTCAATATTCATGATGACCAAAAAATGGTGCTCGACTTCCTGTTACAGGAAAAAGTGCTGCTGGTACAGGGAACCGCCTTTAACTGGCCATGGCCGGATCACGTTCGTATCGTGACCTTGCCACGCGAGGACGACCTGGAAATGGCCATTACCCGATTTGGACGCTTCCTCTCCGGTTATCATCAGTAACCTTCCTTCAGGCTGCCACTGGCAGCCTGATTTGCATCTTGCCGCCCCTCCCCTCACAATGAAATCTGTCGCAGTGCAAGACAAAAGGTATCTTATGAGTCAGAGTCATTTCTTCGCCCACTTATCCCGCCTTAAGCTCATCAACCGCTGGCCGTTAATGCGCAATGTGCGCACCGAAAACGTCTCTGAGCATAGTTTGCAGGTGGCGATGGTCGCCCACGCGCTGGCCGCTATCAAAAACCGTAAATTCAACGGCAACGTCAATGCCGAGCGTATTGCTCTGCTGGCGATGTACCATGATGCATCAGAAGTGCTGACCGGAGATTTACCCACGCCGGTAAAATACTTCAACACCCAGATAGCGCAGGAATATAAGGCCATCGAGAAAATCGCCCAGCAGAAACTGGTGGATATGGTGCCTGAAGAGCTACGCGATATTTTTGCCCCGCTGATCGATGAGCATCAGTGCAGCGAAGAAGAAAGGTTGCTGGTGAAGCAGGCGGATGCGCTGTGCGCTTATCTCAAGTGTCTGGAAGAACTGTCCGCCGGAAATAACGAATTTTTGCTGGCGAAGACGCGTCTGGAAAAAACGCTCGAATCACGCCGCAGTGAAGAGATGGATTACTTTATGCAGGTGTTTGTGCCGAGTTTCCATTTATCACTGGATGAAATAAGTCAGGATTCACCGCTGTAAGCACGCAGCCCGACAGCACAACACTGCCGAGCCGAAAGTTAAAACGGGAACAGCATCGGGATCAGGACGACGCAAACCAGCATCACCAAAAGGGTGAAAGGTACGCCGAGCTTCACAAAATCACTGAACCGGTAATTTCCCGGCCCCAGCACCAGCGTATTCACCGGTGACGAAACGGGCGTCATAAACGCCGCGGAAGCCGCCATTGCCACCATCATGGCAAACGGATAGGGCGACACCCCCATTGATTTCGCCATGGCCAGCGCAATAGGCGCCATCAACACCGCCGTCGCGGTATTGGAAATAAATAGCCCAATAGTGGCGCACATCACGAACAGACAAACCAGCATCATGTACGGGCCATAGCCGCCCCCCACGTCCATGAGTCCCTTCACGACCAGATCCACCCCGCCTGTTTTTTGCAACGCCAGCGCGAACGGCATCATCCCAACAATCAGGATAATGCTTGGCCAGTGAATGGCTTTATAGGCGCTTTCGGCATCAATGCAGCGGAATTTTCCCATCAGCAAACAGGCGATTATCGCCGCAATGGGGTTAGGAATTTCATCCGTCAGCATTAATGCGACCATCAAGACCAGACAGAAAATCGCGTGAGGTGCCTGGCTGTGCGCTGGCGAAGCGTCACTCTCTTCGATGGGCATGTTGAGCACCACAAAATCACGCCCTTTTTGTCCAAGCTGACCGATCAACTTCCAGTTGCCGACCACCAGGAAGATATCCCCCAGTTGCAGAGGTTCATCAACCACCGCCCCCTCGATGGCGACACCATCGCGCTTCAGGCCCACAACATTCAGCCCATACCGGGTACGAAACCTCATTTCACGAACCGTTTTACCCAGCAGCTCAGATTCAGGTATCAAAGACACTTCCGCCATCCCCACGTCCAGCGCCTGATCGGAGAAGTATTCGCCGCGTAAAACCATCGGTTCCAGCAGTTGCTCGGTGCAAAACTCACGAAGATCGACATCCGCCGTCGACATATCAATCAGCAATACGTCGCGGGCGCGGAATTCAGACACGCCATTCACATTGACGATCACGCGACGGAATCGCCGCCAGCGCTCAACACCGATAATATTCGCGCCATAGCGCTCGCGTAATTTGAGATCATCAAGACGCTGGCCAATGAGCGGAGAACCCGGGCGAATGGCCAGACGACGCGCGCGTCCTGTCAGTCGATACTCTTTGATCAGATCGCGAAAAGTTCGCCGACGCCAGCCATCCCGGCTTTTGTGCTGAGTATCGCCTTTAAGCGCGAAGCGGGTCAGAAGCATATAAAGCACGCCCAGCACCAGCACAACCAGCCCAATCGGCGTCACGCTGAAGAAGCTAAATCCGGCATACCCTTCACGCAACAGCTCGCTGTTCACCACCAGATTGGGCGGCGTCGCCACCAGCGTCATCATGCCGCTGATGAGCCCGGCGAAGCTCAGTGGCATCATCAGCCGCGAGGGGGATGTTTGCATACGCATAGACACGCTGAGAACAACCGGGATAAAGATAGCCACCACGCCTGTCGAGCTCATAAACGCCCCCAGACCGGCCACCGTCAGCATCAGGTAGACGAGCATTTTGGTTTCGCTGCTGCCCGCAACCTTAATGAGCCACGCCCCCATCACCGTCGCGACTCCCGTTCTCACCAGACCATCGCCAATGATAAACAGCGCAGCGATCAGAATAACGTTGGGATCGCTAAACCCTGAAAATGCTTCAGAGAGCGTTAACGTCCCGCTCAGAACAAACGCGACGATAACCAGCAAAGCCACGGCGTCCATGCGCACTTTGCCGGTTGCAAAGAGAATAATGGCGATAGCAAGCAGGCTGAGCACCCAAATCAATTCACCGTTCACAACTGGTCCTTGTCAGGAAAAGAGAGTGGAATTTTGCCATAAAAAAGCCCCAGCAATGTGGGGCTAAATCATGAGATTACATGTTCAGGGAGACGGTGACATTCCCGTCTGCTGCCTTGTGTACCGAAAGCGCAGCAAGGGAAGTGAGCACAAAGTCCACCTCGTCGAGTCGGGGCGAATCAGCCGGGACGTTGACCGCAATCACATGGCTGCCTGCGTTCAATCCGGCCAGCACACCGGCCGCGGCATCTTCGACCACCACGCAATCAGCCGGCGGTATCCCGAGCAGCTCAGCTCCTAATAAAAATGCATCAGGTTCAGGTTTGCCGCGTTTGACGCGCTCGGCGGTGACGAACACCTCCGGCATCGGCAATCCCGCGGCTTTGTGCCGCGCGTGGGCGACAGGAACCGAACCCGACGTCACGATAGCCCATGGGATCTGCGCTTCATCCAAATGCCTGAGCAGCTCAAGTGCCCCCGGCAGTGCGACGATACCGTCGATATCCGCGGCTTCAATCTGCTCCAGATAGGTGAATTCAGCCTGAATCTCTTCTTCACTCCTTCCGGGTAAGAAGTGTCGTAAAGAGGTGATAGCCTGCTTGCCATGGATAAAATTCAACACCTCCCGATGGTCGATCCCATGCCTGTCGGCCCAATGGCACCAGGAACGCTCGACAACCGGCAATGAGTCCACCAGCGTACCGTCCAGATCGAAAAGAAACCCTTTACACTGCACGCTTACCTCCTTCAGGCATTGATAATTTGTTGAATTTCGTTGCTGCTTAAATGGTACTGGCGTGGGCAAGAGTGCCAAACGCTCAACATACGCTGATATTTATCCCACATTGGCGTCTGGGAATTGAAGCCATGCGTTCCGGCATCAAAATGGGTGTAGCGCCCTTCTGTGTTGACCATAAAGCGTACGTAGCTCAGGTAACGCGATTCAGTCGCCACATCAAAACCGAGGAAAGTCACACGACGCTCATCAATCGTTTGGGCGTCTTTGAGGTTGGTCCACGAAACGTGCAACGCGTGATACATCTCCATAATGTCGATAACGATACGACACGTCTCTTCCTTCAGTTCTCCAAACTCACGGTCCAGCTCACGCATCTGCAAGCCAAAGCCGCGTTCAACGATAGTTTGCAAGCGGCGATAGCGCTCAGCGTTGTCGGGATCAAGCATTGTCATCATTTTGTACTGATTGGACAAAATCAGACGTTGAGCGTTGGTCATTTCCATCTTTCGACTCCTGTTGCGCGTTGCACTAAAAAAAAGACACGGTAACTGATTGTTACTGTGCCTTCTTTTCGTGACCGTTTCGATGATCAATCACAAGTCATCAAGGAATGTTTTATCAAGTTGTTTAAATGCACGCTTGAGCGTGTCCGCCAGCGCCTGGTAATCCGGTTTGCCTTCGACGGGTGCTAGCGCCTGCCCGGCGTCCTGAAGTTTACCGCGCACTTCATAAAACCAGTGTAAAATAGTAGGGGGCAACGGGGTGACCGAGCGCTTACCCAGCCACCATAAACCTTGCATTGGCAGACTCAGCGCAAACAGCGCGGTTGCTACAGCTGGGCCAAGTTGACCACCCAGAGCAATCTGCCAGCAGAGCGTAAAGACGGCAATCGGCGGCATAAAACGGATCGCATAGCGAGTAATGCGGATGACGCGGTTGTCTACAAACACTGGCGCCAGGCGCTTTTCCAGGGGCCACGTCTTTGCATAATGCTGGCCCCGACGAAACAAACTAAAGAAGCTCACGGAGGGGATCTCAGGTGTCGACATGGCTGTACCTCAACTTCACATATAAAATTTAAAATTTTCGTGCAAAACCACAACAAGCTATGACAACGTTCAAAATATTTTGTCATCACTACCCAGTATCGGGTATTCTGTGCCAGCCTCGAAGGGCCTTAGACGAGGATCGTTAACTCGTCAAATTATCGCATATTATGCCATTGTCTGAAAATCGTTCAAAATGGCATAAAATCATATGGATTTCTTTCATCATGCCAGAAAGTGTCTTTGGCATGATGTTAATCATAAATGTCTGGGTCATCTTGCGCTACGCTACGAGACTCACTGACGTTTTTTTAGCCACGTATCAATAATAGGTACTTCCATGTCGAGTAAGTTAGTACTGGTTCTGAACTGCGGTAGCTCCTCACTGAAATTCGCCATCATCGATGCGCTCAACGGTGAAGAGTACCTCTCTGGTTTAGCCGAATGTTTCCATCTCCCAGAAGCACGTATCAAATGGAAAATGGAAGGCGGCAAACAAGAAGCGGCTTTAGGTGCAGGCGCCGCTCACAGTGAAGCGCTGAACTTTATCGTTAACACTATTCTGGCACAAAAACCAGAACTGTCTGCTCAGTTGACTGCGATCGGTCACCGTGTTGTACACGGCGGCGAGAAGTACACCGGTTCTGTGGTGATTGACGATTCCGTGATTCAGGGTATCAAAGATGCAGCCTCTTTTGCACCGCTGCACAACCCTGCGCACCTGATCGGCATCGCGGAAGCGCTGAAATCCTTCCCGAATCTGAAAGACAAAAACGTTGCTGTCTTCGACACCGCGTTCCATCAGACCATGCCGGAAGAATCTTACCTCTATGCCCTGCCGTACAGCCTGTACAAAGAGCATGGCGTTCGTCGTTATGGCGCACACGGCACCAGCCACTTCTATGTGACTCAGGAAGCCGCAAAAACGCTGAACAAGCCAGTTGAAGAACTGAACATCATCACTTGCCACCTGGGCAACGGTGGTTCCGTCTCTGCAATCCGCAACGGCCAGTGTGTTGATACCTCTATGGGTCTGACCCCGCTGGAAGGTCTGGTGATGGGGACTCGCTGCGGTGATATCGATCCGGCGATCATCTTCCACCTGCACGACACCCTGGGCATGAGCGTTGATGCTATCAACAAAATGCTGACCAAAGAGTCCGGCCTGCTGGGTCTGACCGAAGTCACCAGCGACTGCCGTTATGTTGAAGACAACTACACCACCAAAGAAGACGCTAAACGTGCAATGGACGTTTACTGCCACCGTCTGGCGAAATATATCGGTTCTTACACCGCGCTGATGGATGGTCGTCTGGACGCGGTTATCTTTACCGGTGGTATCGGTGAGAACGCGGCGATGGTTCGCGAACTGTCCCTGGGCAAACTGGGCGTTCTGGGCTTCGAAGTTGATCATGAGCGTAACCTGGCTGCCCGCTTCGGCAAGTCTGGCTTCATCAACAAAGAAGGCACCCGTCCGGCTCTGGTTATCACAACCAACGAAGAGCTGGTCATCGCGCAAGACGCGCACCGTCTGACTGCCTGATTCCACACCGCCAGCCCTGCTGGCGGTGCTGTTTTGTACCCCGCCCAATTGCGGCGGTAACCAAAAGAGGATAAACCGTGTCCCGTATTATTATGCTGATCCCTACCGGAACTAGCGTCGGCCTGACCAGCGTCAGCCTTGGCGTTATCCGTGCTATGGAGCGTAAAGGCGTTCGCCTGAGCGTTTTCAAACCTATTTCCCAGCCTCGTGCGGGTGGCGACGCGCCAGACCAGACCACTACCATTGTGCGTGCCAACTCCAATCTGCCAGCCGCTGAACCGCTGAAGATGAGCCACGTCGAGTCTCTGCTGTCCAGCAACCAGAAAGACGTGCTGATGGAAGAGATCATTGCTAACTTCCACGCCAACACGCAGAACGCGGAAGTAGTACTGGTTGAAGGTTTAGTTCCGACGCGCAAACATCAGTTTGCTCAGTCCCTGAACTTCGAAATCGCCAAAACGCTTAACGCTGAAATTGTCTTCGTGATGTCCCAGGGTACCGATACCCCGGAACAGCTTAAAGAGCGTATGGAGTTAACTCGCAGCAGCTTCGGCGGCGCGAAAAACACCAATATCGCAGGCGTGATCGTTAACAAACTGAACGCTCCGGTTGATGAGCAAGGCCGTACTCGCCCTGATCTCTCTGAAATTTTCGACGACTCTTCCAAAGCGAAAGTCGTGAAAGTTGATCCGGCAAAACTGGGTGAAAGCAGCCCGCTGCCTGTTCTCGGCGCGGTGCCGTGGAGCTTTGATCTGATTGCCACCCGCGCAATTGATATGGCGCGCCACCTGAATGCCACCGTGGTTAACGAAGGCGACATCAATACCCGCCGCGTGAAATCCATCACCTTCTGTGCGCGTAGCATTCCGCACATGCTGGAACACTTCCGTGCAGGCTCCCTGCTGGTGACCTCCGCAGACCGTCCTGACGTACTGGTTGCAGCCTGTCTGGCCGCCATGAACGGCGTCGAGATTGGTGCAATCCTGTTGACGGGTGCATACGAAATGGATCCGCGCGTCAGCAAGCTGTGCGAACGTGCATTCGCGACCGGCCTGCCAGTCTTCATGGTTAACACCAACACCTGGCAAACCTCCCTGAGCCTGCAGAGCTTCAACCTGGAAGTTCCGGTTGACGATCACGAGCGTATCGAGAAAGTTCAGGAATACGTTGCAAGCTATATCAATGCAGACTGGGTTGAGTCTCTGACTGCCACCTCCGAGCGTAGCCGTCGCCTGTCTCCTCCTGCCTTCCGCTACCAGCTGACCGAGCTGGCGCGTAAAGCGGGCAAACGCGTTGTTCTGCCAGAAGGCGACGAACCGCGGACAGTGAAAGCGGCAGCCATCTGTGCTGAACGCGGAATCGCGACCTGTGTGCTGCTGGGTAACCCGGATGAGATCACCCGTGTTGCTGCGTCTCAGGGCGTTGAGCTGGGTTCAGGTATCGAAATCGTTGATCCAGAAGTGGTACGTGAAAGCTACGTTGCGCGTCTGGTCGAGCTGCGTAAGAGTAAAGGCATGACCGAAGCCGTTGCCCGCGAACAGCTGGAAGACAACGTGGTTCTGGGTACGCTGATGCTGGAACAGGACGAAGTTGATGGTCTGGTTTCCGGTGCGGTTCACACCACGGCGAACACCATTCGTCCACCGCTGCAGCTGATCAAAACGGCACCGGGAAGCTCTCTGGTTTCTTCCGTGTTCTTCATGCTGTTGCCGGAACAGGTTTACGTTTACGGTGACTGTGCGATTAACCCGGATCCAACCGCTGAACAGCTGGCCGAAATCGCCATCCAGTCTGCGGATTCCGCAATTGCCTTCGGTATCGAACCACGCGTAGCGATGCTCTCCTACTCCACTGGCACCTCTGGTGCAGGTAGCGATGTAGAGAAAGTTCGCGAAGCGACTCGTCTGGCACAGGAAAAACGTCCAGACCTGATGATCGATGGTCCGCTGCAGTACGACGCCGCAGTAATGGCTGACGTAGCGAAATCCAAAGCGCCGAATTCTCCTGTTGCTGGTCGCGCTACCGTGTTCATCTTCCCGGATCTGAACACCGGTAACACCACCTATAAAGCGGTACAGCGTTCTGCCGACCTGATCTCCATCGGGCCAATGCTGCAGGGTATGCGCAAGCCGGTCAACGACCTGTCTCGTGGCGCGCTGGTAGACGATATTGTCTACACCATCGCTCTGACCGCGATCCAGTCGTCTCAGCAGCAGTAAGACTTAAGACTGCCATCAGGCAACAAAAAGGCGACCATCAGGTCGCCTTTTTTATTCACAGCAGTTCTCGCGCCGCTGACACAATATCGTGCGCCGTCAGGCCATACTCCTTCTGCAGAAAATCCTGCGTTCCCACCTGGCCATAACGCTCCTTCACGCCCACGCGACGCATTGGTACCGGACAGGTTTCAGCCAGCACTTCCGCCACCGCTGATCCCAGGCCGTTGTGGATGCTGTGGTTTTCACAGGTCACGATCCGCCCGGTTTTCTCGGCGTAGTTTTTCACCAGCATCCGGTCGATGGGCTTCAGGGTAAACATGTCGATAACTGCCGCACTGACGCCTTCCTGCTCAAGCTGACGCGCCGCTTCCAGGGCTTCTGCAACCATAATGCCATTAGCAATCAGGGTGATATCATCCCCTTCACGCAGTACGTTGCCTTTACCGATGGTAAAGGTTGAACCCGGCGCATAAACACTCGGTGCCTGTTTACGAATGGTGCGCACCCAGTAAAACCCTTCGAGATCGATTAGCTGGCGCAATATGTCATCAAACATCACCGCATCGGTCACTTCCAGCACCACCGAGTGCGCCAGTCCACGCACAATCCCCATATCCTCAAACGACATATGCGTACCGCCGTTATGACAGGCCGTGACACCGGCATCCGAGGCGATCACTTTGACGTTATTGCGCTGGTAATCGAGCGACATAAATAGCTGGTCGAAGCAGCGACGGCTGGCAAATGCGGTAAAGGTATGCACAAAAGGCTTGCGCCCGGTTAATGACAATCCGGCGGCAGTGCCAATGACGTTGGCCTCCATGATGCCGCAGTTAATCACGTGTTGCGGATAATCTCGCGCCACGCCGTCCATCGCCATGGAACTCATAAGATCCGCCTCAAGCGCAATGATGTCGCTTCCGGCTTCAATCTGATTTGCCACAAAGCCAGCGTAGACCTTACGCATTTCGATAGCATCTTTTTGTCCTGCGGGTGCAACCTTAATCATTTTCGGCCTCCAGTTGGCGAATCGTCTCGTTAAGCGCGGCTTTGGCCTCGTCCGTCAGGCGCAGGTGGTGGGAATTACTCAATTGCTCCAGATACGGCACGCCCTGCCCTTTGATGCTGTCGAGGATCACCACCCGTGGCCGGGCATCTGCGGCCGGGACCGGTGAAACGACCTCAAGCAGTGCCGGAATGTCGTCCCCTTTGACCGTGACCACATCAAATCCGAATGCCCGGAATTTTCCTTCGAGGTCAAATGCACAGATGATCTCGTCCAGTTCACCGTCGAGCTGCTGCTTATTCCAGTCGACAAAAATCGTCAGGTTATTCAGGCGATGATGGGCAATAAACTGGAAGGCTTCCCAGCACTGTCCCTCATTCAGCTCGCCATCACCGACAATGCTAAACACACGATTTGGGCGTCCTGCCAGTTTGTGCGACAACGCCATCCCCCCTGCGATGGAAATCCCCTGTCCCAGCGAGCCGGTTGTGGCATCGACGCCGCGCGTTTTCAACCGATCCGGGTGGCTTGGTAAACGCGTGCCGTTCTGATTGAGCGTACTCAGCTCCTCCACCGGGAAATAGCCTTTTATCGCCAGCGTGCTGTAGAGCGCCGGGCCGGCATGCCCTTTCGAAAGCACGAAGTAATCGCGCTCCGGCCAGTCAGGATCGGCGGGGTCGATTTTCATCACCGCGCCGTACAGCACCGCCAATGTCTCTACCACGGACATGCTGCCGCCATAGTGTCCGAACCCAAGCTGCGTCAGTGATTTGAGGGTCTCAACGCGGATCTCGCGCGCCAGTCGCGTAACTTCGTTCACATTCATGATTTAGCTCCGGTATTTTCCTGCGCGTTATCACCCGCAGATTTGTTTTTCGCAAACACGTTGTACGCCACCAGCAACGCGAACAACGCAACCACAAGGCCGGTAATCGCGAGCGGTGACAGATAGCGCGCAAGGTTACCCAACACAATCCCGATCGCACCGAAGTCCGCATCCGAGAAAGTCGTATTGGCAAAACCGATTGCCCCAAGCACCGGTAGCAGCAGAACCGGAAGGAAGGTGATCAACAGGCCATTCGCAAATGCGCCTATCATTGCGCCGCGGCGTCCTCCGGTGGCGTTACCGAATACGCCTGCGGTAGCGCCGGTGAAGAAGTGCGGTACAACGCCGGGCAGGATCAGGACCAGTTTCATCTGGCCGAGCAGGAACAACCCGACCAAACCGCCCAGGAAGCTGAACAGAAATCCAATCAGCACGGCGTTAGGTGCATACGGATAGACCACCGGGCAGTCGAGTGCCGGGCGAGCATTGGGCACCAGTTTCTCCGAGAAGCCTGTAAAGGCGGGAACGATCTCCGCCAGAATCAGACGCACACCCTGCAGGATAATGAACACCCCTGCCGCAAACGTGATGGCCATGATGATGGCGTACACCAGATAGTTTTGGCCGCCGCTGTAGGTGCTTTCGACGTACTCGCGTCCGGCGCTGACCGCCATAATCAGGTAGATAATCATCATGGTCAGCGAGATGGAAATCGAGCTGTCGCGCAGGAAACTTAAGTTCTTGGGCAGGTTCATCTCTTCGGTTGAACGCGAGCCTTTCCCACATTTGCTGCCAATCCAGCCGGAGAGCACATAGCCCAACGTACCAAAGTGGCCAAATGCAATATCATCATTGCCGGTAATGCGCTTCATATAGCGTTGCGCCAGCGCCGGGAAGAATGCCATCACCAGACCGAGGATCAGCGAGCCAGTAAAGACCAGACCGACACCTTCAAAACCGGCAACCGTCAGGATCACGCCGATCATACAGGCCATATAAAAGGTGTGATGCCCCGTCAGGAAGATATACTTCAGACGCGTAAAGCGGGCGACAATAATATTGGCCACCATACCAAATGCCATAATCAGTGCGGTGGATGCGCCATATTTCTCAAGCGCTATCGAAACTATCGCCTCATTATTAGGGATAATTCCCTGGATATTAAAGGCATGTTCAAACATACCTCCGAGCGGATTTAGTGAGCCGACGAGCACGGTTGCCCCGCCGCCGAGCACAATAAATCCGAGAATCGTTTTAATTGTTCCTTTTACCACATCGGAAAAGGGTTTCTTTTGAGCGACCAGTCCGATCAGCGCAATTAACCCCACCAGAACTGAAGGCACTTTAAGAATATCAACAACGAAATTCAGCGTTTCGAGGATAAACATATCCACCTCACCATTTACAGGGGGTTATCAGGATGATTGTTTTGCGAACCAGGCGCTAAGCTGCGCTTCCAGTTCATTGATATCAATAATGTTATTAATCACTACCAGCTGGCTTTCCGGCACGCTCGCGCTGGCGGCGATATCTTTTGCCATCACGAACACATCGGCTGCGCCCGGTGTTGCTGATGACAGATCGGAGTGTTCAACTTCAGCTTCAATATTTAATTTTTTGAGGACTTTTTTAATATTCATTTCGACCATGAAACTACTTCCCAGGCCGGAGCCGCAAATCGCCATAATTTTCATCGTTATGCCCTTTTTGAGTAGAGTGCATCCGCATCACGCGTTAGCGTAATGTGCTAATTAATCGGAATGTGGTTAAATCAGAAGCGTTCGATTATGGCTTTAATTTCCTCCCGCGTTTTTGCTTGATGTAATTCAGCCAGGTCGTCATCGCTGGAAAATAATTCCGCAAGGGCTGAGATCATCTCGATATGGCTATGTTTATCAGGTGCAGCAAGCATGATGATAATATCCACCGGATCGAACTCTCCGGCACCAAATGAAACGCCCTGGTTGAGTTTTAATAATGAGAGACCTAATCCCTTAGCCCCTTCTTCTGGCCGCGCATGCGGCATCGCCAGCCCTGGTGCCAGCACATAGTACGGTCCTAATTTTTGATGCTGCTGGACGATTGCCGTCACGTAATCAGGATCAATGACGTTCATCGCCAGCAGTGGCCTGGCGCAAAGTTCCAGTGCCTGCGGCCAGTTTTCCACGCTCTCTTCAAGCGTAATGGTTGCATCATATATCCACTTTTTGAGCACTTTGTCCTCCCACCTTTACGCCAACAATGAGCAAACTTTATGCAAGGCCATCGCGGATAGCTGCGATCAAGATCACAAAGATAGCGCTACCAATTTCTAACGTTCAAAATTGTGATAGCGCTATCAAATTGCAAACCGCATCTTAAATCACAGTAAAAAAAGGGAGTTAAGGCGTATACTCATTTTTACGTGAAGCGAAGGAAGATAACAAAACGCGACTGGTCACCAGGAATTTGTATGTCTCTAACCCGAAAACGACGTAGTACCGGCAAAGTGACGATCTCCGACGTCGCACAGCTTGCCGGAGTGGGTACTATGACGGTGTCCCGCGCATTGCGCACGCCTGAGCAAGTTTCCGATAAACTGCGAGAAAAAATTGAAGCCGCGGTGCAGGAGCTGGGATATATGCCCAATCTTGCGGCCAGCGCGCTTGCGTCCGCCTCGTCATGGACGATTGCGATGGTTGTCCCCAATCTTGCCGAAGACGGCTGTTCTGAGATGTTTGCCGGACTGCAGCAGATCCTGCAACCCGCCGGTTACCAGATCATACTGGCAGAATCACAGCATCGGCCCGAACAGGAGGAGAAACTGCTGGAAACGCTGTTGGCGTCTAACATCGCCGGGGCGATTTTACTCAGCGCTGAACATAGCGATACGGTCCGCCACTGGCTCAAAAACGCCTCCATTCCAGTGATGGAAATGGGTGCGATGCGGGCAGACCCTCTCGATATGAATATCGGTATCGACAACGTCGCGGCGATGTACGAACTGACGGAGCTGGTGATTCAGCGGGGCTATCAGAACATCGGCCTGCTGTGTGCCAATCAGGAGCAGTGGATTTTTCAGCAGCATCTGCAGGGCTGGTATAAAGCCATGTTACGCCACCATATGTCGCCTAACAGGGTGATAAACGCTGCGCTGCCGCCCTGCTTTTCGACAGGTGCGTCTCAACTCCCGGAATTTTTACTCGCGTGGCCTGAACTGGATGCGCTGGTCTGCGTTTCGGATGAACTGGCGTGCGGCGTACTGTATGAATGTCAGCGCCGACGGATTAAAGTGCCTGACGATCTTGCCGTAGTGGGCTTTGGCGATAGCGATGTTAGCCGGGTTTGTCAGCCGCCGCTGACCACCATGGCGGTGCCGCATCGTAAGATTGGGGTTGAAGCCGGACGCGCATTGTTAGAGCGGATGAACGGTGGCGACTGGTGCGACCAAAAACCGATCGCCTCCAGTCTGTGCTTGCGTGAAAGCTGCTGAGGCTTACTCGGCCGCTTCCTGTTTTTCTGGTTTTGCCGATTCATTCTTGGCGTTGCGGGTCATCCACAGTGCCAGGGCTTTGAGTGAATCCGGTGTGAACTCATCGCAACGCGCCGTAATTTCTTCAGGCGTCATCCAGCTCACTTCGCTCACTTCTTCTTCCTGAAGTGCAAACGGGCCGTGGGAAACGCAGCTAAACAGGCCTCCCCATACGCGGCAGTGTTCATCTTCGAAATAGAACTGACCGTGTTCGGCGAAAGGTACGCCAGCAATGCCTAACTCTTCTTCTGCTTCACGGCGCGCGGAATCCAGCAGAATTTCATCTGCCTGAACAACGCCGCCCGCAGTGGCATCCAGCATGCCGGGGAGAAAATCTTTCGTTTCAGTACGTCGCTGTACCAGGATCTTACCCATTCCATCGTGAACAACGATGTAGGTTGCGCGATGACGCAGACGCTGCGCGCGCATTTGCTCACGGCTTGCCTGCGCAATGACTTCATTGTCTTCGCTGACAACGTCAACCCACTCTGTACTTGCCAAATGACTCTGCTCCACCATCGGGAACCCTTCTCGTTAAGCGCTCTTTCGGCGCGTTTACAGTTGAGATGTAACTTACGGATTAATGCTTACATGCGCAATAACTTGCTGATCATTAAGTGCGATAACACGCAGTTGATTATCCTCAAGCAAGCCATAGCTGGGGAGGTATCCCCCTTTAGGAATACTGACGGAACCCGGGTTGAAATGCACAATATCCCCGCGCGTTTCCGCCACCGGAATATGAGTATGGCCGTAAACCAGCACATCGCCAGTGGCCAGCGCGGGCAAATTATCCGGGCCAAAAAGATGTCCATGGGTCAAAAAAAGTCGGCGATTTTCCAGCAATACCTGTTGCCAGGGTGCGGTTATCGGGAAATCAAGCAGCATCTGATCCACTTCGCTGTCGCAATTACCGCGAACGGCAATAATGTTAGCGGCGTACTGATTAAGTCTCTCTGCCACCTGCGCGGGAGCGTAGCCCTCAGGCAGCGCGTTACGCGGCCCATGATTAAGTACATCCCCCAGGATAACCAGCCACCGCGCACCGCTTTCGTCAAAGCGCGACAGCACACGCTCCGTGGCGGGCAACGATCCGTGAATATCCGATGCAAACATAAGTTTCATCAGCGACTCCTTTCAACTCATCATTGCCCTATCATACCTCAACCCAACAGGTTTATCAGCCCACACGCCTGGCTGAAAGCGCCACATAACGCTGCACGGAAGCACGTTGCCACTGGAAGGAAGCATAATCTGCCAGAGCCTGCGGTACATCGTCGCCATTCAGGACCAGACGATTGAGCATTAATGCCAGATCGGCATCCGCGATGCACCATTCACCAAACAAATTAGGGTTCCCGTGTTCCAGCAATTTGGTCGCCGTATCGAAGAGCTTATTCGCACTCACCGTAGCGGCTTCACTTAACGCCGGTTTTTTCACCCCACCAAAAATGACGTCGGTGGAGCGTTCTTCGCGAATCGGTCCCAAATCGCTGCGCAGCCACGCCTGAATCTGACGCGCACGGGCGCGCTTTTGCAGATCGTGAGGATAGATCCGCTCCCATTCCGGGGGAGAAAAGCGATCTTCCAGGTATTCGGTAATGGCCGAGGATTCACTCAGCTCAAAGCTGTCTATTTCCAGCACCGGCACACGACGGGTCAATGAATAACCCTGCCACTGCGGTTGAAGATGCTCGCCCCGATCGAGATCGACGGTTTTGAGGCTAAATGCCAGCCCCTTTTCCGCCAACGCGACATAGACGCTCATGACGTAAGGTGAGTAAAAATTAGCATCGGACCACAGGGTAATGGCAGGTTGACTCATGGCATCCTCATTGATTGATCGGTTTTCATCCAACATATAATCTCTTTGCTTCCCTGTCACTTGATGAAAACTCACGATTTGCCATCAGCACCTATACTCGCTTTGATGAGAAGAATTGCGACGACAGGAGTTGAGATGATAGACCTCTATTATGCCCCTACCCCAAATGGTCATAAGATCACGCTATTTCTGGAAGAAACTCAGCTGGAATACCGCATCATCAAGGTGGATATCAGTAAGGGAGATCAGTTTCGGCCTGATTTCCTGGCCATCTCGCCTAACAATAAAATTCCGGCGATAGTGGACCACGCTCCGGCAGATGGCGGCAGACCGTTAAGCTTATTTGAGTCGGGAGAAATCCTGCTCTATCTGGCAGAAAAAACGGGAAAACTGCTGAGCGGTGAACTGCGCGAGCGCCACCATACTTTGCAGTGGTTGTTCTGGCAGGCCAGCGGGCTCGGTCCCATGCTGGGACAAAATCATCACTTCAATCACTTTGCGCCGCAAAGCATTCCCTATGCCATTGAACGCTATCAGGTGGAAACCCAACGTCTTTATAGCGTCATTAATAAGCGGCTGGAAAAATCACCCTGGCTTGGCGGAGAGCATTACAGCATTGCCGATATTGCCTGCTGGCCGTGGATAAACGCCCATCAGCGTCAGCGAATTGATCTGGTGAACTACCCGGCGGTGAAGAATTGGTTCGAACGGATCCGCAGCCGTCCGGCGACAGAACGCGCAATGCAAAAAGTGCAGCAAATATAAGCGTGCGCCCGGTTGGGCGCGCCATATTTCCTCATGTATTATGGTGCGAATAATAAAACAGAGGAAGCCTGCAATGTCACAGCATGATGCTATTATTCGTATAAAAAACTTACGCTTACGCACCTTCATTGGTATCAAAAATGAAGAGATCGAGAATCGTCAGGATATCGTGATAAATGTGGTTATCCACTACCCGGCAGATAAGGCTCGCGCCAGTGAAGACATCAATGACGCGCTGAACTATCGCACTATCACTAAAAACATTATTAAGTACGTTGAGAATAACCGTTTCTCTTTACTTGAAAAATTAACTCAGGATGTGCTCGATATCGCACGCGAACATCACTGGGTCACTTATGCTGAGGTTGAGATCGATAAACTTCACGCGCTGCGTTACGCCGACTCCGTCTCCATGACACTCAGCTGGCAACGCTAAGCGCAACCCTGGAGGTTGTATGAAGATTCTGATAACCGGCGGTACGGGCCTGATTGGTCGCCACCTCATTTCGCGTTTACAGGCGATGAATCACGACGTCACCGTGGTGACCCGCAGTCCTGAAAAAGCGCGTCAGGTGCTCGGCGGCAACGTCAGTTTCTGGAAAGGGCTGGCGGATCAGCAGAATCTGGATGGCTTCGACGCCGTCATCAATCTCGCGGGCGAACCCATCGCTGATAAGCGCTGGACGGCAGAACAAAAACAGCGTCTCTGCGATAGCCGCTGGAACACAACGCAGAAGCTGGTTGATCTGTTCCACGCCAGCACCACGCCGCCGTCAGTGCTCATTTCTGGATCGGCGGCGGGTTACTATGGCGATCTCGGCGAAGTGGTCGTCACCGAAGAAGAGCCTCCGCATAACGAATTCACCCATAAACTTTGCGCACGCTGGGAGCAGATCGCCTGCGGAGCGCAAAGCGATCGCACCCGCGTCTGCCTGCTCAGAACCGGAGTGGTGCTGGCGCCTAAGGGCGGGATCCTGGCGAAGATGCTCCCGGTCTTCAGACTCGGCCTGGGTGGCCCGATGGGCAATGGCCGTCAGTATCTGGCGTGGATCCATATCGACGATATGGTTAATGGCATTCTTTGGCTACTGGATAACGACCTGCGCGGCCCGTTCAATATGGTGTCGCCGTATCCGGTGCGCAATGAACAGTTTGCACATGCCCTGGGTCACGCGCTGAAACGCCCTGCGGTGCTTCGTGCGCCAGCCACTGCGATTCGCCTGATGATGGGGGAATCGTCGGTGCTGGTATTGGGCGGACAGCGGGCCTTGCCGAAACGGCTTGAAGCCTCAGGCTTTGGATTCCGCTGGTACGATTTAGAAGAGGCGTTGGCAGATGTGGTGGGTTAAATAAAACTATCGCATTGATTATGTTACAGTCATTTACCAGACTTACAGGTATGGTGACATTATGGCGATAATCACAACTCCCCGGCTTCAGCTCTCCCCGCTTGAACCCTCTGACTGGGCTTTTTTCCGCACGCTTCGTGAAGACCGCGCCATCATGCGCTATATGGCCGCAATTGCGCCCGAAAAAGAGACCCGACGCCTTTTCGCCGCGCGGCTGACTGCGCCGCACACCTTTGTGATTCGCGCCCACGATGATGAGACCCCGCTGGGTGACATTGGGTTGCAAATCAGCACCCAGAACCGCGAAGAGGCCGATATCGGTTATACCGTTATTCCCCGGGCGCAGGGCAAAGGCATCGCCAGCGAAGCGCTGAACGCCATTTGCGATTATGCGTTTACTCAGACAACCGTCAGGGCAATCAACGCCTATGTTCTGGCCGACAACTCCGGCTCGGTGCGCGTTCTGGAAAAGATCGGATTTGTGCGCACACAGGTGCTGGAAAAGGCGTATGAAATTAATGGGGTGCGGTATGACGATTGGGTGTATCGGCTGGAGTATGGTGCGGTCTGATGCCCTCACCCCAACCCTCTCCCACGGGGAGAGGGAGAACACCCAGTCCGTAGGCCCGGTAAGCGAAGCGCCACCGGGCGATTGGGCTGCACTGCGGCTTGATGCCCTCACCCCGCCCTCTGCCACGGGGAGAGGGAGAAGGGCAAAACTTACTTCAAAGATCCCTTCAGGAACTGCTGCAGGCGCGGGCTTTTGGGATTAGCCAGTACCTCATCAGGATGCCCCTGCTCTTCGATGATGCCCTGATGCAGGAAGATAACGTGGTTAGAGACGTTGCGGGCGAAGCCCATCTCATGCGTCACCACTACCATCGTTTTGCCTTCTTCGGCCAACTTCTGCATAATGCGCAGCACTTCACCCACCAGCTCAGGATCGAGTGCAGAGGTCGGCTCATCAAACAGCAGCACTTCGGGCTCCATCGCCAGCGCCCGGGCAATCGAAACACGCTGCTGCTGACCACCGGATAAATGCACCGGATATTTGATCTGCTGACGCGCGTCGATACCCACTTTCGCTAAATACTTTTCCGCACGGGCACGGGCTTCCTGTTTGCTCAACCCTAATACCTGGATCGGCGCTTCCATCACATTCTCAATCACCGTCATGTGGCTCCAGAGATTGAAGTGCTGGAAAACCATCGTGAGACGCGTGCGCAGCAGACGCAGCTGATTCTTATCCGCCACTTTCAGTTGACCGTCTTTATCGCGCACCAGATTGATATTCTGCCCGCTGACGATGATTGACCCTTCACTCGGCTTTTCGAGGAAGTTGATACAGCGCAGGAACGTACTTTTCCCCGAGCCGGATGAGCCAATAATACTGATCACATCGCCCGCATTTGCCTGCAGCGACACCCCTTTCAGCACTTCATGTTCGCCGTAGCGCTTGTGCAGATCGATAACGTTTAATTTATTTTCAGACATCGTTTTCTCAGTGCGTCGAAGAAGGTTTCATGTGCTGCAACCAGCGTTTTTCTGCCTTACGGAACAGGCTAATCAGGACATATGAAATAATCAAATACAGCACCGCGGCGATACCGAAGGCGGTAAATGGCTGATAGGTCGCCGAGTTGATATCCCGCGCGATTTTCAGCAGATCCGGCACAGTGGCGGTAAACGCCAGCGCGGTGGAGTGCAGCATTAAAATCACTTCGTTGCTGTACGCCGGCAACGCGATACGCAGCGCCGAAGGCATAATAATGCAGCGATAGAGCTTAACCGATGAGAAGCCGTACGCGCGCGCCGCTTCAATCTCACCGTAAGGCACAGAGCGAATGGCACCGGCGAAGATCTCGGTGGTATAAGCGCAGGTGTTCAGCGTCAGCGCCAGCACGGTACAGTTCAGGCCGCTGCGGAAGAACGCGTTCAGCATTTCGGTGCCTTTGACTATCTCCAGCGTGTACATCCCGGAGTAAAACACCAGCAGCTGAACATACAAAGGCGTGCCGCGAAAGACATAGGTGAACAGCCAAATTGGAAAGCGAATGTATTTGTTTTCCGACACGCGGCCAATGGATAAAAACACCGCCAGAATCCCGCCCATCACCACAGATGAAATCAGCAGCCACAGGGTGATCGCCACGCCGGTAAAGCGATAGCCATCTGTCCACAGCAGTGATTTCCAGTACTCCTGAATAATCTCAATCACAGGTCAGCCCTCTTCACACCCACGGAGTAGCGACGTTCGAGCAGAAGAAGCACACCATTGGAGACCGTGGTAAACACCAGATAAATAACGCCACACACCACGGCAAAATAGAACGGTTCCCAGGTGCTCTTTCCGGCAAGCTGCGTGGCTTTCACCACATCTTCCAGACCGAGCAGAGACACCAACGCCGTGGCCTTGAGGATCACCTGCCAGTTGTTGCCGATGCCGGGTAAGGCAAAGCGCATCATGGCCGGAAACATGATTCGGCGAAAGATTTGCGAAGAGGTAAAACCGAAAGCGGTCGCCGCCTCAATGTGCCCCTTCGGGACGGCCATATAGGCGCCACGAAAGGTTTCGGTAAAGTATGCGCCGTAGATAAAACCTAAAGTAATGATACCGGCCACCATCGGATCGATATCAATTTGCGACATACCGATAGCATCCGTCACGCCATTGAGCGCAATTTGCAGACCGTAAAAAATCAACAGCATCAGCACCAGGTCAGGAACACCGCGAATCAGAGTGGTATAGGCCTCAAAAACCAGTGCCAGCACCCGATTACTGGAGAGCTTCGCTCCCGCACCCGCCAGGCCAATCAGCACGGCCAGCACCACCGAACTGAGCGCCAGTTCGAGGGTGACAAGCGCGCCTTGTAAAATAACGCCAGAAAATCCGTACAGCATAACGCCTGCCCTGTCGTGAGTGGTCACACCGTGTCTTTTCCCCTCCCGTCACGGGAGGGGGCGCACGTTATTTAACGGGGCAATTAGCCACCGTAGACATCAAAGTCGAAGTATTTCTTCGCCAGCTTTTCGTAAGTGCCGTCAGCTCGCATCTCGACAAAGGCTTTATTTAACGCTTCGCGCAGTTCGTTATCTTCTTTACGCAGACCCATACCGGTGCCCACGCCAAACAGTTTTTCGTCTTTAATAGACGGGCCACCGAACTTGTAATCTTTGCCCACAGGCTGCTTCAGGAAGCCTTCGCTGGCAGCCACTTCATCCTGGAATGCGGCGTCAATACGCCCTGCGGTCAGGTCAGCGTAGATATTTTCCTGGCCCTGATAGGAGACAATTTCAATCCCTTTTGGCGCCCAGTGTTCGTTGCCATAGGTTTCCTGCGTTGTACCCTGCAGTACGCCCACGCGCTTGCCTTTAAGGGATTCCAGCGTCGGCTGGATATCAGAAGATTTTGCTACCACCAGACGCGAATCAGCCGCATAGAGTTTGTCGGTGAATGCAATCTCCTGCTGGCGTTTTTCGGTGATGGAAAGAGAAGACATGATGACGTCGATTTTTTTGGCTTTCAGCGAAGGGATCAGCGCATCCAGCGGGTTCTCAACGTAGGTACATTGCGTTTTAATGCGTTTGCAGAGCTCATTTGCCAAATCAATATCAAAACCCACCAGCTCACCTTTCGAATTCTTCGATTCGAACGGGGCATAAGTGGGATCTGTACCAATACGAATCTTTTGCGGAATGGCTGCAAATGCTGCGGTAGCGCTGGAAAACGCCAGCACCAGAGAAAGGGACAACACCAGTTTTTTCATATCTATCCTCAACAGACTGTCTTCTTACGGGATTTTACGACGACGGGGTGTCGCTAATGTGCCATTAATTCCCCTGGCATGGCAAAGTATAATGGCCGACAGATGGAATTTTTTGCATCAAAAGTGCTTAACTATGCACCCGCCTACCCAATATGGTGCAGGCTTTGCACCATATTGGGTCACTCACAGTCGTCACGCACCATGTCAGCGATTCGCCATGGCGTCGCTCCCGTCAATGACGATTAATCGCCATAAACGTTGAAGTCGAAATATTTCTTCGCCAGTTTGTCGTAGGTTCCGTCTTTACGCAGCTCGGCAAAGGCTTTGTCGAATGCCGCTTTCAGCTCGGCGTCATCTTTGCGTAAGCCAATGCCGGTGCCATCACCGAAGTACTTTTTGTCTTTCACTGAAGGGCCAGCAAAGGCAAATTCTTTACCTGCTGGTTGTTTCAGGAAGCCTTCGCTGGCGGCCACTTCGTCCTGGAATGCCGCATCCAGACGACCAGCCGCCAGATCGGAATAGATCAGATCCTGGTTCTGGTACGCGACAACATCGACGCCTTTTTCGCGCCAGTCCGCATTAGCAAAGCCTTCCTGCGTGGAGCCCTGCAATACGCCCACGTGCTTGCCTTTCAGCGACTCAATGGTCGGCTGAATCGGAGAGCCTTTGGCGGCTATCAGACGAGAGTCCGCTGCGTAGAGTTTGTCGGAGAAAGCGATTTCCTGCTGGCGCTTCTCAGTAATGGAAAGTGAGGAGATGATGGCATCGATTTTCTTGGCTTTCAGCGACGGGATCAGCGCGTCAAAATCGCTGCCCACCCATGTGCATTTCACCTGCATACGCTTGCACATTTCATTTCCCAAATCAATATCAAAGCCGACAAAGTCGCCTTTCGCATCCTTGGACGAGAATGGCGCGTAAGTGGCGTCTGTACCGATGCGCACTGTCTGAGGAAGTGCTGCATAGCTGCTCGCTGCCGCACTTAATCCCACCAGCAGAGACAGAGCCAGAACCGTCTTCTTCATACATTTACCCTCAAGTGTCGTGATTTTATTATGGTTTGTGTTGTGTGTTGTATTGCAGGCGATCTCTTGCAGGTCTTATGCCATATTGTCGTCTGGTCAAAAAATCGACGTTAAATATGTTAATAAAACGTTGCGACATTGCCTTAATGGTGAAAGATAGCAGGTCTACCGAACGAACCGGAGAGGGAAAAAGGGAAAAAACGGATTAAATGTTGAGGATATGATCGCGGTTGCATATTTGCCCTGAAACAGGGCGACGTGGATTATCATGCACCAGAATTGTGCGAACCGCTAAGCGCCCTGCCAGCGCGTGAAGAGATCGTCAGGAAGCTCAATATCAAACTGATCGACTACACGATTGACGGTCTGATTAATCACATCGTCGAGGGTTTGCGGACGATGATAGAACGCAGGCACAGGCGGCATGATAACCGCACCCAGCTCTGCCGCCTGCGTCATCAGGCGTAGGTGTCCCAGATGCAGCGGCGTTTCCCGCACGCACAACACCAGCGGACGACGCTCTTTTAGCACCACGTCAGCCGCACGCGTTACCAGCGTATCGGTATAACTGTGAACAATGCCGGAGAGGGTTTTCATTGAGCAGGGCAGGATAACCATCCCGGCTGTTTTAAACGAGCCAGAAGAGATGCTGGCAGCGATATCGCGCGCATCATGTACCACATCCGCAAGCGCCTGGACATCGCGCAGGGAAAAATCGGTTTCGAGGGAAAGGGTCTGACGCGCCGCCTGGCTCATCACCAGATGGGTTTCAACCTCCGCAACGTCGCGCAAAACCTGCAGCAAACGTACGCCGTAAATTGCGCCACTGGCACCGGAGATCCCTACAATGAGTCTTTTCATGATTTCGCCCTTTCTTGCGTCAGGGCAGACTTTGCAGGATTTTGCGGGGAGTTGCAAGTGAGGGCATGCACCCTCACCTGCTCTGAGATCAACCTTCGTTGTGCATCTCTAAGCTTTCGAGATCATTTTGCATCTGCACGGCTTTCGCATCGTCGTTGCGCAGTGAATCGAGATAGTCGAGATACTGCTGATCAACGTCTTTGGTCACATAAATGCCGTTAAAAACGGAACACTCAAACTGCTGAATATCCGGATTTTCGGCACGTACCGCGTCGATCAGGTCGTCCAGATCCTGGAAAATCAGGCCATCTGCGCCGATAATCTGGCGGATCTCATCCACTTCGCGACCATGAGCAATCAGCTCATTGGCGGTTGGCATATCAATACCGTAGACGTTCGGGAAACGAATTTCCGGTGCAGCGGACGCGAGATAAACTTTCTTCGCCCCGGCTTCACGCGCCATCTCGATAATCTGCTCGGAGGTGGTGCCACGCACGATGGAATCATCGACCAGCAGCACGTTTTTATCGCGGAATTCAGCGCGGTTGGCGTTCAGTTTACGGCGCACGGACTTACGACGCAGTTGCTGACCCGGCATGATAAAGGTACGCCCAACGTAGCGGTTCTTCACAAACCCCTGGCGATACGGTTTGCCCAGAATACGGGCCATTTCCAGGGCGATATCGCAGGAGGTTTCCGGAATCGGAATAACCACGTCGATATCCAGATCGTCCCACTCGCGGGCAATCTTCTCACCGAGTTTGGTGCCCATGTTTACGCGAGCGCTGTACACCGAAATCTTATCAATGAAGGAATCCGGACGCGCAAAATATACGTATTCGAACAGGCACGGGTTGCTCACCGGATTTTCCGCGCACTGGCGGGTAAATAGCTGGCCCTTTTCGGTGATGTAGACGGCTTCGCCTGGGGCGACATCGCGCAGGAATTCGAAGCCCAGAGTATCCAGTGCCACACTCTCGGAGGCCACCATATACTCAGTACGACCGTCACCGATATCACGTTTACCCAGCACCAGCGGACGAATACCGTTGGGATCGCGGAACGCCACCATACCGTGACCGATAATCATCGCCACGCAAGCATATGCGCCACGGATCAGTCGGTTCGTTGCCGCAATGGCAGCAAAGATGTTATCGGCTTCCAGCGGATAATGGCGGAAGTTATCCAGCTCACTGGCAAAGATATTGAGCAGGATTTCAGAATCAGACGTCGTGTTAATGTGGCGACGTTTCTCTTCAAACAACTTTTTACGTAGCTCGTGAGCATTCGTCAGGTTGCCATTGTGGGCAAGCGTGATGCCATACGGGGAGTTAACGTAGAAAGGCTGAGCTTCGGAGGCGCTGGAACTGCCAGCAGTAGGATAACGAACGTGGCCAATCCCCATATTGCCTTGCAAGCGCTGCATATGGCGGGCTTCAAATACATCGTTGACCAGGCCATTCGCTTTGCGTAAACGGAAGCAGTTGTTTGCATCAATGGTGATGATGCCTGCTGCATCCTGACCACGGTGCTGAAGCACCGACAACGCGTCATAAATAGACTGGTTTACCGGCATGAAACCGGCGATACCGACAATACCGCACATTCGTCTTTTCCTCGTTAAGCCACATCTCAAAGCGTTTTACACTTTGGGCAAGAAACTTGACGAGCTTTGCAGATAGTCAAAGAACCATCTGATGATGAAGCTGAACTGTGGAATCAGCTGGGACTTGCTCCAGTCTTCACTTTTTGAAAACCCGGTAAAGGTATCAAGGAAGAACAGTATCGCAGCTACGATCAGCGCGCCTCGCAGCGCACCAAAACAGATCCCCAGCACCCTGTCCGTTCCTGACAGACCGGTTTTCTCGACCAGCTGACCTATCACGTAATTCACGATAGCGCCGACGAGTAGCGTCGCGATAAACAGCACCGCGATGGCGATTCCATTTCGGACCAGTTCATCTTCAAAGCCCGTGAACCAAACAGACAGGTAAGTGTAGTAATGACTGGCAACAAAGAAAGCACAACCCCATGTCACCAGCGATAACGCTTCACGAACAAAGCCACGGATCAGGCTAACCAGACAGGAAAAACCTATCACCGCAATGATGGCGTAATCAATCCAGACCATATATGTCCCACGATTAAACGCCCTGTCATCCAGTTCGGGGCGAATTCTAACAGAAAAAGAAAACGTTTGCGTAGGGATTTCCTTCCCGCGCGTAAATAAAAAAGGCGCTGAAAAAATAATCAACGCCGTCGGGTTATTGCGCCTCTTCGGACGAATTCCCGCTCCTCCGCCCTCAGGGCAGAGGAGGCAACGCGCACTTAATTCGCGCTGTAATTCATCACCACGCCACTCAGACCGGAGATCTGCTTCAGCTCACCCAGCGATCCTTTCAGCTTATCTTTGGATGCATCCGGGCCGACGAGAATGCGCGTGATTTTACCCTGCACTGGCGTCGAAGGTGAAGTGTAAACGCGATAACCCGCACCGCGCAGTTTACCGACAACCTCGTTGACTTTATCGGCATTTTTCAACGCGCCAAGCTGGACAACATATGCTTTACCGGCTGGCGCAGGCTTCTCTTCCTGAGCCGGTTTTTCCGGCGGTGCTTCCGCCGCGGCTGCAATCTGCTCGCTGGCTTTATCGCGCTGTGGTTTAGGTTTCTCTACGGGTTTGGCTTTTTCGACAGGCTTAGGCTGCACGACTGGCTCCGGAACAGGGTCCAGATCGGTATTGTTGTTTACCGCAAAACGAGAGGGATCGAGAGACGGCGCCGCCGCATCACCGGCACGCACCTCTTCCGCAGCGCCTTCTGGCGGCTGAGCCGGCAGCGCCTGCGTTGCCGCAGGTAGCATGTCTGGCTCATCGCGATCGCCGGGTTTTGGCACCAGCGGGATTGCCGCAAATTCATCCTGATAATGCTTTTTTTGCCCGTCGAGCAGCCCCGGGAGCAGGATCACTCCCAGCGCAACCAGCACAATGGTTCCTGTTAAACGGTTCTGAAACTTACTCGCCACCGGTTCTCCCCGCGTCCATTACTTCCATGACATGTGCCACCGTATGGAATGAACCACACACCAGCACGGTATCTTCAGGTTTAGCATCGGCCATTGCCGCCTGCCACGCCAGCACTACGCTGTCATAGACTTTGCCCTGACCGAGATGTTCCATCAGTTGCTCCGCCGTCGCGCCGCGTGGCCCTTCCAGTGGAGCACAATACCAGCAATCGACCACACTCTCCATGCAGGCCAGCGTGCCTCCAATATCTTTATCATGAAGCATACCGATAACCGCCAAAACGCGCCCGGTTTTTGGCAGGGATTTGAGGCGTTCTGCGAGGTAGGCCGCGGCGTGGGGGTTATGCGCTACATCCAGAATCAGACGCGGTGACTCACTCACAATCTGAAAACGACCGGGAAGAATGGCATGCTGAATACCTTCACGGATTGCCTGCTCGCTCACTTTCAGCCTGCTGGCACGGATAGCCGCAAGCGCGGTTGCCGCATTGGGTTGCGGCACCTGCGGGAGCGGCAGATCGTCAAGCTCGCCCTGCGCATCGCAAAAACGCCAGCTGTTATCCAGAACCTCATACTGCCAGTCCACGCCGCGACGGCGTAAATGCGCGCCCTTTTCCTGAGCCACATCGGCAATGGTGTGCGGCATATCGGGTTCACCCACCACAGCGGGTTTGTGAGCGCGGAATATACCGGCCTTTTCACGGCCAATACTTTCGCGATCCGGGCCGAGCCAGTCGATATGATCCAGTGCGATACTGGTTACGACAGAGACATCCGCGTCCACCATATTGGTCGCATCCAGGCGTCCGCCTAACCCTACTTCCAGGATCACAACGTCCAGCTGTGCTTGCTTAAACAGCCACAGCGCGGAGAGCGTACCGTACTCAAAATAAGACAGCGAAATATCGCCCCGCGCCGCTTCGATTTCAGCAAAGGAAGCCGTATGCGCAGACTCCGGCAACTCACTATTCTGAACGCGTACACGCTCGGTATAGCGCACCAGATGCGGTGAGCTGTAAACGCCCACCGTATAACCCGCCGCCATCAGCATCGCTTCCAGCGTGCGGCAGGTGGTGCCTTTGCCGTTGGTTCCCGCGACGGTAAAGACGAATGGAGCGGGCTTCAGCACATCAAGACGCGCCGCCACCTGGCTCACGCGATCCAGTCCCATATCAATGGTTTTGCTGTGCAGATTTTCCAGATAAGAAAGCCACGTGACCAGGGGTGACGTGGCTTGGGGAATGCTGTGATTTTCCATGATACGCACTTTCAGTTATGTATACGCTTCGCCCTTCAAGCTGTCTCTGCGTTGGCTACGCCTTGATACAACCTGAATGACTTGTGTATCAAATAATTGAAAAGGGCAGCGCCGATCAGCCCTGCCCTTTTGGAGTTATCAGGCTTCTGGTTCCTGATGCGGCACAACCACGCCTTCACGCGGCTCGTCCGGACTCGGCGCCGGCAGATTCATCAGCTTCGCCAGGACACTCGCCAGCTTCAGGCGCATTTCCGGACGGCGAACGATCATGTCGATAGCGCCTTTTTCGATGAGGAACTCACTGCGCTGGAAGCCCGGCGGCAGTTTCTCGCGAACGGTCTGCTCGATAACGCGCGGGCCAGCAAAGCCGATCAGCGCTTTTGGCTCAGCGATGTTGAGATCGCCCAGCATCGCAAAGCTCGCGGAGACGCCGCCCATGGTCGGGTCAGTCAGTACAGAGATGTACGGCAGACCACGTTCCTGCATTTTGCCCAGCGCAGCAGAGGTTTTCGCCATCTGCATCAGAGACATCAGCGCTTCCTGCATACGTGCGCCACCGGAGGCGGAGAAGCAGATCAGCGGACAGTTATCTTCCAGCGCCTGCTCAACGGCGCGGATGAAACGCGCGCCCACGACAGAGCCCATTGAGCCACCCATAAAGGAGAACTCAAAAGCAGCAGCGACAACCGGCATCTCATGCAGAGTACCTTTCATCACGATCAACGCGTCTTTCTCGCCGGTCTCTTTTTGAGCAGAGGCAAGGCGATCTTTGTATTTCTTGGAGTCACGGAACTTCAGCACATCTTTTGGCTCAAGTTCGCTACCCAGTTCTACCAGTGAACCCTCGTCCAGCAGGCTATGCAGGCGATTACGCGCCGACATACGCATGTGGTGGTCGCACTTCGGGCAAACCTCAAGATTGCGTTCCAGCTCCGCGCGGTACAGGACCTGGCCGCAGCTGTCACACTTGGTCCACACCCCTTCAGGAATACTCGCCTTACGGGTGGGGGCTATGTTGCTTTTAATTCGTTCAATCCAGCTCATTGATAACCTTTCTGCCTGAACCTGGTCGTATGCCAGTTTTGCTGTAAGCGGCGCATAATGCCATTTTTGCCACAAACAGACCATGAATGTTGCACATTAAAACATAACAGCCCGAAACTTTGGATAAAAAAGTGGTCGAACCGCAAATGCGTCCTTACTTCGCTTGCTTTGCCGCCGCGCGTTTGTGTCGAACAATTTCAATCACGCCCGGCAGTATTGAGAGCACAATAATGGCAACGATCAGTAACTTAAGATTTTCCTGCACAATGGGCAGATCCCCGAAGAGGTATCCTGCATAGGTAAACAGCAATACCCAAAGCAGTGCGCCAATGACGTTATACGCCGCAAAATGACGATAAGACATATGCCCCATTCCGGCGACAAACGGTGCAAATGTGCGAACGATAGGCACAAAACGCGCCAGAATGATGGTCTTGCCACCGTGGCGTTCATAGAACGCGTGCGTTTTGTCCAGATAGCTGCGACGGAAAATCTTTGAGTTCGGATTGCTGAACAACTTCTCTCCGAACAACCGCCCAATAGTGTAGTTCACCGCATCGCCGACGATAGCCGCAACAATCATCAATGCCACCATCAAATGCACATTCAGATCGTTAGTGGGCAACGCTGACAGCGCTCCGGCCACAAACAGCAGCGAGTCGCCCGGGAGGAACGGAGTCACCACCAGCCCGGTTTCACAGAACAAAATCAGGAACAGAATGGCATACACCCAGACGCCGTATTGCGCGACCAGCTCCGCCAGGTGAACATCAATATGCAGGATGAAATCAATAATAAATCGTATTAAGTCCATATTATCAAAACCTTAATTGCAACTGCGTTAGTCCGCTAAAAACAGCGGGCCCATTGGCGGTTTTGGAAGGTCAAAACGATCCGGGTAATCAACAGAAACCAGATACAGCCCTTCCGCTTTCGCCGTTGCTGCCGCAAGCGTTCTGTCCTTCGCCGCCAGCAGTTCTGCAATCCAGCTCTCCGGCTGGTGTCCGGCGCCTACTTCCATCAGGCTGCCAACGATATTCCGCACCATATGATGTACAAAGGCATTTGCTTTGATATCGACCACCACATATGCACCATAACGACTGACGTTAATGTGCATCACGTTTCGCCACGGCGTGCGCGATTGACACTGCACAGCGCGAAACGAGGTAAAGTCATTTTCGCCGAGCAACAGCTGCGCGGCGCGATGCATACGTTCTGCATCCAGCGGCTCATAAAAATGAGTCACCCCCTGGCTGAGTACCGCCGGGCGCAGCCGCTGATTATAGATAACGTAGCGATAGCGACGAGCCGTTGCGCTAAACCGCGCATGAAAATCATGCGGCACATCTTTGACCCAACGTACGGCGATGTCACCAGGCAAATTCGCATTTACGCCTAACGTCCACGCCGCATCTTTGCGCACTGCCGTGGTTTCAAAATGCACGACCTGGCCCGTGCCGTGAACACCCGCATCGGTACGACCGGCGCACAGCACGTTGATCGGTTCGTTCGCCACCTGAGAGAGCGCTTTTTCCAGCTTTTCCTGAACGCTGCGCACTTCATTCTGACGCTGCCAGCCATAATATTTGCTGCCGTCGTATTCAATCCCGAGGGCAATTTTATGGACTGGCTTTTGTTCCACTTCTGACATCAGTACAGATACTCCTGCACCAGTTTCTCAGCAATTTTCACCGCCATCAGCGCGCCGCCGAAGCGAACGTTGTCGGCCACAGACCAGAACTGGACCTGCTCCGGCATTCCGTAATCGTTGCGCACACAGCCGATGGACAGACGCGCATTGCCGGTCGCATCGCCCACCTGAGTCGGGAATTCAGACGCTTCACTGAGCGAGATATCTTCGCCGCGCTCAAAGGCGTCACGCGCCTCTTCTGCCGCCAACGGACGCAGCGCTTCAAAGTTCACCATCTGCGCGTGGCCGTAAAAAACAGGCGTGTGAACGCAGCTGGCGGAGATCATCAGACCTTCGTCCTGCATAATTTTGCGAGTTTCATCGACAATGCGTCGCTCTTCGCTGACGTTACCTTCACGATCCGGCAGAATCGGCATCATGTTGAACGCCAGTTGGCGGCCAAAGAAGTCGTCATCATCAACCGGGATACCGTTCAGCAATTTTGCGCTCTGCCCTGCCAGCGCATCTACCGCTTTTTTACCGCGCCCGGACACTGAAAGCAGGCTGGTCACGGTAATACGCGATAAACCGCCATCGTCAATCAGCGGCTTCAGCGCGGTCAGCAGTTGGCTGGTCAGGCTGTCCGGCACCGCAATAATATTGCGGTTACGGTAGTCAGCCAGGACAAACGGGTTCACATCCGGCACCACCAGCGGAACATCAGGCTCCAGGGCAAATAACCCGCTCAGATCGATCACCAGACAACCCGCGTTGGCCGCCTCTTCAGCCCACGCCGCCGATGCTTCCACACCCGCAGCAAAGAACGCTAACTGCGCCTGTGTCCAGTCAAACTCCGCGACATCCTGCACGCGAACCGTTTTCCCTTCATAGCGCAGCGCAACGCCTGCGCTTTCAGCACGCGCCAGTGCATACACTTCGCCCACCGGGAACTGACGCTCCGCAAGTGTTTCGAGCAGGGCTTCGCCCACAGCGCCAGTGGCACCCAGTACGGCAATATTCCAGCCTTCAGACATGGTGGTTTACTCCAGAAATGAAACAGCGTCCCCGCCGGAGTCTCCGGCCGGGAGCATTAAGAAGACATTAACGCGCCGGGTTATGCGTAGCGTTGAAACCCAGTTTGTTCAGCAACGCTGCCGCATCGGCATCGTCACAGATCACATACAGGGATGACCATTCGCGGCGTTCGAGATAATTCTTGCGCAACGTGTCAAACTCCCCTGGAATTCCTGCCACTTTTCGCAGCAGCGCATCATCGCGGCGCACATCATACACTAAATGCACCAGCCTTTTTAGCGAAGACTCATCGAGCGGACCGTGCAGTGAGATACGGCCAAATTCCGGTGCAGGCAGCAGCGTATCGAGTGCAACCTGCTGCGGATTCCCGATAAAAGCGCTATAGGCTTCAAAGACCTGAGTGGTCCCGCGCGCTTTGCCTTCCAGCGTATAGCCCGCAATATGTGCGGTGGCAACATCAACATGTCTGAGTAGCGCGACGTCCAGATCCGGCTCAGGCTCCCAGACATCCAGCACCACGCTAAGATCCTGTCCCGCTTCCAGACACGTCAGCAGCGCAGCGTTGTCCACCACCGGCCCACGGCAGGCATTTATCAGAATAGTGCCGGGCTTAAGACGGCGGATGAGCGCCTCGTCGGCCAGATGCAGCGACTTGTACGGGCCATCCTTAAACAATGGTGTATGGAACGTAATGACATCCGCCTGCTCAACCAGTTCGTCCAGCGTGTGAAATTCGCCTTCATCACCGCGATCGGCACGCGGCGGATCGCAGAGCAACGTGCGGATCCCTAACGCCTCAAGCCGTTTTTGCAGACGTCCACCCACATTACCGACCCCGACAATCCCTACAGTGCGGTCTTTCAGCGCAAAACCATCGCGCTCGCCCAGCATGAGCAGGGAAGAAAAAACGTATTCCACCACGGCAATGGCGTTACAGCCGGGGGCTGCCGAAAATCCGATACCGGCCTGAGCCAGCCAGACATCATCCACATGATCGGTTCCCGCCGTGGCCGTTCCGACAAATTTGACGCTCTTCCCTGACAGCAGCGTCTCATTCACTTTGGTGACAGAACGCACCATCAGTGCGTCGGCATCGTCAAGTTCTGCAAGTGGAATGGGACGACCGGGAACAGCCTTGACGTCACCCAGGCGGCTAAAGAGCTCACGAGCGTAAGGCATATTTTCATCAACGAGGATTTTCACGTCTGAGTACCTGTTTGAGAGGAAGTTAACCGGGCAAGTGTGCCATAATCTCGCCGCCAGGCATACTCGTACGGGTCAGCTGGTTTACGGTGAGTCATGACTTTAAGGATTTATAACGATGCAGCCCATTTCAGGTACGCCGCCGCGCCCTCCGGGTGAAGGTCCCGTTACGCCCTCCCCCGCCGGAGAGCAGCCTCTGTCTACGCAGCAGCGCACCGTGCTGGAGCGGCTGATCACTCGCCTGGTGGCGCTCACCTCGCAGCAGAATGCGGAAGTGTGGGCCGGGGTAAAACACGATTTGGGACTGAAAAGTGACACGCCATTGTTGTCGCGTCACTTCCCTGCGGCCGAGCAAAATCTGAATCTGCGCATGAATACCGCGCAGCAAAATCACACCACTCGCCAGATGGTGTCGCAACTCTCCGAGCTGTTAAGCCAGGGGAATAACCGCCAGGCGGTGAGCGACTTTATCCGTCAGCAGTTTGGTCAAACGGCCCTGAGTCAGCTGACGCCGGACCAGTTGAAAACCGTCTTAACCCTTTTGCAAAGCAACCAGCTTTCTATCCCTCAGCCGCAGCAACGGCCTGCGACTGAACGTCCGCTGTTGCCAGCAGAACATAATACTCTCAAGCAGATGGTCACCCGGCTTGCCGCAGCAACGGGCGAATCGAACAAGCTAATCTGGCAATCAATGCTGGAGCTTTCTGGCGTAAAAGCGGGTGAGCTGATCCCGGCAAAACAATTTACCCATCTGGTGACCTGGCTTCAGGCTCGCCAGACGCTGAGTACTCAGACGGCACCTACGCTGCATACGCTTCAGGCCGCGCTGAAACAGCCGCTTGAACCACGAGAATTTGAAGCCGTACGCGAATACGCGCAGCAGAACTGGCAGGTCACGCCGCAAACGGTGCTGACTACCGCGCAGGTGCAGGATTTACTGAATCAGATCTTTATCCGTCGTGCCGAGCGCGACAGCGGCGTTCCCGAAGCCCGAAATATTCAGCCAATTTATAGTCCATTGTTCGCCCCGGTCATGGATACGATGAAATCACTCTCTGCGCGCCCGGGACTGATGTTCATTGCGCTGATGGTCGCTCTGGCGTTGTTCTGGCTGGTTGCCTGATCCTCTCACCCCTCTCCCGCATGGAGAGGGGTGAGATCGTCGTTATGCTTTCCTGAACGCCACCAGCGTGACCACAATCCCCACCACCGCCGAGACGGCTCCCGCCAGGAACACAGACGGATAACCCAATGATGTCGCCAGCAGCCCTGCCAGCGGACCGGTTATGCCATACGAGATATCCTGAAATGCCGCATAGCCACCGAGAGCCGTGCCACGGATTTGCGGCGCGACGCGTTTAACAACCTCAACGCCGAGCGCCGGGAAGATCAACGAGCAGCCGCAGCCGGTTAAGGCCGCGCCCAGCAACGCGATCCACGCATCAGGTGCCTGCCAAAGTAATACCAGACCGAGCGTTTCGATAACCAGCGAAATCACGGCGACTCTGACCCCACCAAAGCGGTCCGGCATCCAGCCAAACAGCACGCGCATCATTACAAAGGCTCCGCCGAATGCGGTTAAGGTGAAGCCCGCCATCGCCCAGCCACGACTCATAAAGTAGAGCGATACGAAGGTGCCAATCACGGCAAACCCTACGCCCTGTAACGCCAGGCCCAGACCCGGTTTCCAGATTTGGCCCACCACGCTCCACAGCGATGGGCGCTCCCCCTGATGAGCAGGCACTTTGCAAACGGTACCGTTAAACGCCCACGCCAGGAGTGGTAACACCATGGTGGTTCCCGCCAGCGCGGCAAAGCCAAAATGGCTGTGGATCAGCAACCCCAGCGGTGCGCCCGCGGCCAGCGCCCCGTAAATCGCCATCCCGTTCCACGACATCACTTTGCCTGAGCGCGCCGGGCCCACCAGCCCCATGCCCCAGGTGAGCGTCCCGGTCAGAAGCTGACTTTCACCAAAGCCCAGGATCAGGCGTCCGACAATCAATAATGCGAATTTATAGATGGCATCTATCGGCAGCAGCGCCGCCAGCAGCCATGCCCCACCCGCCAGCCCGCAGGCAAACATTCCCTGCAGCGCTGAACGTTTAGCACCATGCTGATCGGCAAGCCGACCGGCATAGCCGCGGGTCAATACGGTCGCTAAAAATTGAATTCCCACCGCGACACCGACCAGCGTATTGCCATAGCCCAACTCCTGGTGAACAAACAACGGAATCACGGGCAGCGGCAGGCCGACGGTCATGTAAGTCAGAAATACGGCGAAAGCGATGCGAAACAGCGAGACATTCGCTGAAGAGGATTTTTCTGTTTGAGTGACTACAGTCATGCATTACTCCGAAATGAAGAGTAAGGCGGGGAAATGCCACGCCCCCTCTACCTGACTATCAGGATTAAGGTGCGTTGGTTGACGTTAAACGCTTACGCATTATCAGGAAGATAATGTTGAAGCTGGAGTTTGCCTGTCATATCAGGGCGTTGTCAATGCAAAAAAGGGAGCCTGAGGCTCCCTTTTTCCAGCAAACCGGAGTCTTAAGCCGGCAGCTTACGCATCACCAGCGTGGCGTTGGTACCGCCAAAGCCGAAGCTGTTGGACATCACCGTCGTCAGCGCTTGTTCAGTAGGTTTGGTCACGATGTTCAGACCGGCAGCCTGTTCATCCATCTCATCAATGTTGATGCTTGGCGCGACAAAGCCGTGTTCCAGCATCAGCAGAGAGTAGATAGCTTCCTGCACGCCAGCAGCACCCAGTGAGTGACCGGTCATCGCTTTGGTCGCAGAGATCGCCGGGGTGTTATTGCCAAACACTTCGCGGATAGCACCCAGCTCTTTCACGTCGCCTACCGGAGTAGAAGTACCGTGGGAGTTCAGGTAGTCGATTGGGGTATCAACGCCGCCCATCGCCAGCTTCATACAGCGCACTGCGCCTTCGCCTGATGGAGCAACCATATCTGCGCCATCGGAGGTCGCACCGTAGCCCACCACTTCAGCGTAGATGTGCGCGCCACGCGCCAGGGCGTGTTCCAGCTCTTCAACCACGACCATACCGCCGCCGCCAGCGATAACGAAACCATCGCGGCTCGCATCATAGGTACGGGACGCTTTGTCCGGCGTTTCGTTATATTTGGTGGACAGTGCGCCCATCGCGTCAAACTCGCAGGCCATTTCCCAGCACAGCTCTTCGCCGCCGCCAGCAAAAACGATATCCTGTTTGCCGAGCTGAATCTGCTCAACCGCGCTACCGATACAGTGTGCAGAAGTTGCACATGCGGAGCTGATAGAATAATTCACACCGTGAATTTTGAACGGGGTGGCGAGGCAAGCGGAAACCGCAGACGCCATCGCTTTGGTCACAACGTAAGGACCGACCGCTTTCAGGCCGCGCGGGCTACGCATTGCGTCTGCGCCGAACACCTGAGATTTAGAAGAGCCACCGGAACCTGCAATCAGGCCCACGCGTGGGTTGTTCTGATAAACCTCTTCTTTCAACCCAGCATCTT
Source organism: Lelliottia sp. CFBP8978 (assembly GCF_034046055.2). Lineage (NCBI taxonomy): Bacteria > Pseudomonadati > Pseudomonadota > Gammaproteobacteria > Enterobacterales > Enterobacteriaceae > Lelliottia > Lelliottia sp. CFBP8978. Next base: position 3,016,869 of record NZ_CM188253.1, read on the forward strand.
CGACAGCCTGCTGCATTGAGAGGTAAGCGTAGATAGAGGCATCGTTCATGAAACGGACCACTTTGCGGTCAATCAGACCGGTGGTGTCCAGTTTGACGTTACCCCACACGTGGCTACGCATACCAGAATCTTTGAATTCTTGAGAGAAAGTGATCCCCGAGCGTCCTTCACGCAGAGATTCCAGGACTTCCTGCTGGTTGTTACCGATGCTGGAAACGATGCCCAGGCCAGTAATCACTGCACGTTTCATTCAATACCTCTGTAAGTCATACTATTTTAAGTTTCGAGTCGCACAATAGCGTACACTTGTACGCTGAACAAGTCCGATCAGACAAATTCTGTGGAAATTTGCACCATCGGGCTGACATCGTTAAGATCGTGCCACTGCCTGTCAGACGAGTAACTTACGTGAAACAAAACGCCATACAACCCGCCAACCTTGAGTTCAACGCTGAGGGTACACCTGTTTCCCGAGATTTTGACGATGTCTATTTCTCTAATGATAACGGACTGGAAGAAACGCGTTATGTTTTCCTCGACGGAAATCATCTCGGCACCCGATTTCCTGTCCATCCCCGCAGCCAGTTCGTGGTAGCAGAGAGCGGATTTGGCACCGGGTTAAACTTCCTCACCCTCTGGCAGGCGTTTGACCAGTTCACTGCCGCACACCCTGACGCTACGCTACAAAGATTACATTTCATCAGTTTCGAAAAATTTCCGCTCACCGCTCATGACCTTAACCTTGCCCATCAACACTGGCCCGAGCTCGCTCACTGGGCAGAGCAGTTACAGGTGCAGTGGCCGTTGCCGATCGGCGGATGCCATCGTTTGCTGCTCGACGGTGGACGCGTGACGCTGGATTTATGGTTAGGGGATATCAATGAGCTCACGGACAAACTCGACGATTCTCTGAATCAAAAAGTGGACGCCTGGTTTTTAGATGGTTTTGCTCCTGCGAAAAACCCGGACATGTGGAGCGAACATTTATTCACAGCGATGGCGCGACTGGCACGTCCCGGCGCAACGCTGGCGACGTTCACCTCCGCCGGATTCGTGCGTCGCGGTTTACAGGCCGCCGGTTTTACCCTGCAAAAATGCAAAGGTTTTGGACGTAAACGAGAAATGCTGACCGGCGTCATGGAGCAGGAATTAACGTTTCCCGGCCGCACGCCCTGGTTCTCCCGTTGGCGTGCTGAAACGCGTGAAACGGCGATTATCGGCGGCGGTATCGCCAGCGCCCTGCTTTCGCTCGCCCTACTCCAGCGCGGCTGGCAGGTGACATTATATTGCGCCGATAAGGCTGCTGCGGGCGGCGCGTCCGGTAATCGTCAGGGGGCGCTGTACCCGCTTCTGAGCGCCCACGATCCGGCGCTAAGCCAGTTTTTCCCGACGGCGTTTACCTTTGCCCGTCGGCTTTACGACGCCCTTCCTGTCAAATTTGATCATGACTGGTGTGGGGTCACGCAGCTCGGCTGGGACGAAAAAAGCCAGCGCAAAATCGAGCAGATGCTGAGTCTGGGTCTACCTTCGCAAATCGCCGAGGCCGTCGATGCCCGACAGGTCCATGAGAATACCGGGCTGCAAACCGACTGCGGCGGTATTCACTATCCGGCTGGAGGATGGCTGTATCCGGCTGAGCTCACCGCCGCGGTGATTGAACTTGCGCAGTCTCGTGGGCTGAACGTGCACTACGATGCGGAGCTGGTATCGCTGGCATACGACGAAAAAAATTGGCAGCTGGGCTTCAGCAATGGGATGCAGGCGCAGCACGCCAGCGTGGTTCTGGCAAACGGCTACCGCATGGGTGATTTTCCGCAAACAGAGAATCTTCCGGTCTATCCGGTTAGCGGTCAGGTGAGCCATGTTCCCACCACGCCGGCCTTGAGCCATCTTCGCCAGGTGCTGTGTTACGACGGTTATTTGACGCCGCAAAATCCGGCTAACGGTCATCACTGCGTGGGGGCCAGCTATCATCGCGGCGAGACAGAAGCGCGCTACAGCGAAGAGGATCAGCAGCAGAATCGCCAGCGTTTGATTGACTGCTTCCCGCAGGCCGACTGGGCAAAAGAGGTGGATGTAAGCAGCGGCCAGGCGCGTTGCGGCGTGCGCTGCGCCACCCGCGATCATCTTCCTGCAATCGGCAACGTGCCGGATTACGACGCAACGCTCGCCGCCTATCAGGATCTCGCGGAACACAAAGAGTCCGCCGTGGATGCACCGGTTTATCCCAACCTTTTCATGATTGGCGCGCTGGGTTCGCGAGGATTATGTTCCGCCCCGCTGGCGGCAGAAATTCTGGCATCGCAGATGAGCGATGAGCCGATCCCGCTTGATAGAACGACGCTGGCTGGGTTGAATCCAAATCGGTTGTGGGTAAGGAAGTTGTTGAAGGGGAAACCGGTGAAGTCGGGTGCGGACTGAAGCTCTCACCCCGCCCCTCTCCCACAGGAGAGGGAGAAAACACTAAAAACGACAACCAAAGGTTGTCGTTTTGCTTTTACCTCGCAGCGCCACCGGGCAAAAACGATTACTTCAGATTCGCCTGCTGGAACAAATTGTCCCACATCCCCAGCACTAATGACTGGTCACGCGGGGAGAGCTCGCCCGCCTGAATAGCCTTTTCCAGACCCCGGCTCACTTCAGCGTGAACCGCTTCCGGCGAGTGATCGTCGCCTGCTTCCAGTTCCGCTACTGCAAGCGTCAGGTGACCACGCAGATAACCGCTGGCAAACAGTTCATCGTCACTGGCGTGTTCCACCATGTCATCAATTAACGCCAGAATGCGTGATTCAAATTCTGCGATCATCTTCTTTCCTCAGTTAAGATCTTCCGGCCACGGGAAGTGTTCCGCCTTTAATTCCGGCGTGTGGTAATAATTCTGTAATGCCTTGATGAAACGCGCCGGACGTTCCGGGATGCCTTTCTCAAGATATTCCATCACCTGGGCGTGGACGCGGCGCTGGAACGTAATGCGGTCCGGCTCGCAATCCCCTTCCAGGTTGTCGCAACTCACGTTGAACGGAAAGCCCGCAGCCACGCAAAATAACCAGTCGAAAGCCTGTGGCTTCACTTCCACATCTTCAAACTGCCCCTGCGTGGCGGCATCGCGGCCATCCGGACAATACCAGTATCCAAAATCGACCAGCTCGCGACGGGCTTTCCCGGCTATGCACCAGTGGGAAATCTCATGCAGTGCGCTGGCGTAAAAACCGTGCGCAAAAACAATTCGGTTATAGGGCACGTCGGCATCAGCAGGAAGATAGATCGGTTCGTCGTCGCCTTTAATCAGACGGGTATTAAAATCATCAGCAAAACAGCCGTCGAAAATTTCAACCAGCTGCTCATATTTATGCGTACTGTTCATTAGTTCATCCCCAACCAGTGGAGGATCTCCTGTCCATGGCTGTCATAAAGAAGTTTGGCACTCATTACCGCCGAGACGATCACAATCATCGGACGGATAAGCTTCTGCCCTTTGCTCAATACCAGACGCGAACCGACGCGCGCGCCCAAAAACTGTCCCACCAGCATCACAAAACCGGTCGCCCAGATCACTTTGCCGCCAATAATAAACAGCAGCAAACCGCCCAGATTGGAGGTGGCATTCAACACTTTGGCGTGCGCGGTGGATTTGGCAAGATTAAAACCAGCCAGCGTCACAAACGCCAGAGCGTAAAACGATCCGGCTCCCGGCCCGAAGAATCCGTCGTAAAAACCGACGCACCCGCCCGCCACCAATGCAAATGGCAATCCATAAAGACGGCGCTGACGGTCTTCTTCGCCAAGTTTAGGCATCAGTAAAAAGTAGAGGCCAATGCAGATCACCAGGATCGGTAAGATCTGCCGCAGGATGTCGGACTGAACATGCTGCACCAGCAGCGCGCCGGAGGTTGAACCGATGAAAGTCATCAAAATGTTGAGCTTCTGATCGGCGATACTGACGACCTTACGGCGAATAAAATAGATCGATGCAGAGAGCGAACCGCCGCACGCCTGCAGTTTATTTGTCGCCAGCGCCTGAGCCGGAGTCATCCCTGCCGCCAGCAGCGCGGGAACCGTCAACAGACCGCCGCCCCCCGCCAGTGCATCAATAAAGCCTGCCAGCATAGCAACGAAAAATAGCACCCCGAGCAACAGCGGAGACACCATAAACAGATCGACGAAGTTATCCATTAAAGTACATGCTCATCCAGTAGCGCCTGGCAGGAAGGCGGCAACGGAGGCGGTGTCTTCTTCTCAGGCTTAGTTGTTCCAGGTTTTGCCGGTTCAAACCAGCTTTGCAACTCGGCACCACAGCCATCACCCGGCGGGGGTAACGGCTGATCTTCACATTCGAGGCTGTTGGCCGGGCAACGCAAACGGACGTGCATATGCGCCCGATGCTGGAACCACGGGCGCACTTTGCGCAGCCAGTCGCGATCGGTTCCGGCATCCAGACACAGCTGCTGTTTAATCGCCGGATTGACGAAGATGCGCGTCACATCATTATCTTTTGCCGCCAGCTTGATCATGCTGGAAACCTGCTGCGACCATAGCGAAGGGACAATATTTTTACCGTCACGAGCGACTAAATCCAGCGCCTGCGGTTTAAGCAGTTGCGCCGAAGTCCAGCGCGTTTTCGGCAGTTGCAGGAAGATATCGACATCCAGGCCCGACTGATGGCTGGCGTGCCCACCATTAAAGCGACCGCCTGCTGGCATCCCCATATCACCAATCAGCATCGTACCCATGCCGAGATTGTGTACCTGGTTACCCAGACGCTGGATAAACAGCACCAGATCCGGATGACCAAAGTAACGGCGCTGGTCGGTACGCATCACCTGATAAGTCGTGGACTGCAACGGCAGTTCCTGCGCGCCGACGATACAGCCATTGGCAAACGCGCCAATCGACTGCGCGCTGCCCGCAATCGGATGGGTAATTTTCTGCCACGGGGTGGCTGCCAGAGAGGCCCCACTGGCAAGCAGGGCCAGCAGAGCAATTGCGGTTTTTTTCATGTTTACCAGCGTGGGATAGTGGTCGTCACGTCTGCGTTCTGCGCGCGCTGGCGCAGGAAATGATCCATGAGTACGATTGCCAGCATCGCCTCAGCGATAGGGACTGCACGGATACCTACGCAAGGATCGTGACGCCCTTTCGTGATCATCTCAACTTCTTCGCCAAAGCGGTTAATAGTCCGCCCGGGAACGGTAATACTGGAGGTCGGTTTCAACGCGATATGAGCAATAATCTGCTGCCCGCTGCTGATCCCGCCAAGAATGCCGCCAGCGTGATTGCTCTGGAAACCGTCTTTTGTGATTTCATCGCGGTTCTGGCTGCCGCGCAGGGCGACCACATCAAAACCATCGCCAATTTCAACGCCTTTCACCGCGTTGATACTCATCATGGCATGCGCGATGTCCGCATCCAGACGATCAAATACCGGTTCGCCGAGTCCTGGCGGAACGCCGTCAGCCACAACGGTCACTTTCGCACCAATGGAGTCGCCCTCTTTTTTCAGGCCACGCATCAGTTCATCCAGAGCGTCAATTTTATCGGCATCAGCGCAGAAGAACGGATTCTGTTCAACCAGATCCCAGTCTTTAATTGCCAGGGGGATATCACCCATTTGCGTCAGGCAGCCGCGGATCACGATGCCAAATTTCTGCGCCAGATATTTTTTGGCAATGGCTCCCGCCGCAACGCGCATCGCGGTTTCACGCGCGGAAGAGCGTCCACCGCCGCGATAGTCGCGAAAACCAAATTTTTGCTCGTAGGTGTAATCGGCATGTCCCGGACGGAACACATCTTTAATGGCACCATAATCCTGCGACCGCTGATCGGTATTTTCAATCAGCAGGCCAATGCTGGTGCCGGTGGTGCGGCCTTCAAAGACGCCAGAGAGGATTTTGACCTGGTCCGGCTCGCGACGCTGCGTGGTGTAGCGCGAGGTGCCAGGGCGGCGGCGATCGAGATCGTGCTGCAAATCGGCCTCGGTCAGTTCGATACCCGGCGGCACGCCGTCAACGATACAACCCAATGCCAGACCGTGTGATTCACCGAAAGTCGTTACACGGAATAATTGTCCAATACTGTTTCCTGCCATCACGGCTCCGTTGTCGTTGTTCTGTGTTTGAGCGTTGTGAAACGGGCCGAAGCCCGCTGGATTAATCTTTGTAGATGCTGAAGTGTTCACGCGCGGCGATGAGCTGCGCTTTGGTCAGCATGAAGACGCCTTCGCCACCGTTGTCAAATTCAAGCCAGGTGAACGGCACGTCCGGGTACTGCTCCATCAGATGTACCATGCTGTTTCCGACTTCACAAATCAGAATACCGTCATCGGTCAGATAATCCGGCGCGCAGGCCAGAATGCGGCGCGTCAGCTTCAGGCCGTCAGAACCGGATGCCAGACCCAGCTCTGGCTCGTGGCGATATTCATTCGGCAGATCGGACATGTCTTCCGCATCCACGTACGGCGGATTGGTGACGATCAGATCGTATTGCAGTTTTGGCAGGTCGCGGAACAGATCGGAGCGGATCGGCGTCACGTGATGAATCAGACCGTGCTCTTCAATATTGTGCTCGGTAACCGCCAGCGCGTCGCTGGAGATATCCACCGCATCCACTTCAGCTTCCGGGAAGGCATACGCGCAGGCAATCGCGATACAGCCGCTGCCGGTACACATATCCAGAATGTGCTGCGGCTGATGGTCGATCAGACCAGCAAAGTGATTGTTAATCAGCTCACCAATCGGTGAACGCGGAACCAGTACGCGTTCATCAACGAAAAATTCGTGACCGCAGAACCAGGCCTTGTTGGTGAGATAAGCCACCGGAATACGTTCATTGACGCGGCGAATCACGCGCTCGACAATGCGGTGCTTTTCGCTGGAGGTCAGACGCGCAGTACGCATGTCTTCAGGAATGTCCAGCGGCAAATAAAGCGATGGCAGAACCAGTTGAACCGCTTCATCCCAGGGGTTATCCGTGCCGTGGCCATACCAGATGTTGGCGGCGCTGAAGCGGCTAACCGACCAGCGCAACATGTCCTGAATGGTATGCAGTTCGTTTACTGCTTCATCGACAAATATTTTATCCATTATTCTCTCCAGGGCATGCTTGCGTAATTTTCGGCGGCTAGTTTGCCATGAAGACGGCGATAAATCAGCACCGGGACGGCGTGGGATGGGTGAAAAAATGCGTTTTGCTTGCGCCTCCCTCAGGTAAACTAAGGGAAATAAGAGATGAGACCGACTAATGAAAAAGAAAACATCGCTTAGCGAGGAGGAACAGTCGCTGTTTCGCCAGCTTATGAGCGGGACGCGTCAAATCACGCAGGACACTATTGTCCATCGTCCGGTACGCAAAAAAGTGACGCAGGTGCCGGTCAAACGGCTGCTTCAGGAACAGGCGGATAACAGTCACTATTTTTCAGACGAATTTCAGCCTCTGCTCAACACGCAAGGGGCTGTGAAATATGTCCGCGAAGACGTCAGCCACTTTGAGCTGAAAAAGTTACGCCGGGGAGATTATTCGCCAGAACTGTTTCTTGATTTGCATGGTTTGACGCAGATGCAGGCTAAACAGGAGCTGGGGGCACTCATTGCCGCGTGTCGTCGCGAGCATGTGTTTTGCACCTGCGTGATGCACGGTCACGGAAAGCATATTCTCAAACAGCAAACACCGCTGTGGCTGGCTCAGCATCCACACGTGATGGCGTTTCACCAGGCCCCAAAAGAGTATGGTGGAGATGCCGCGCTGCTGGTGTTGATTGAGGTAGAAGAGTGGCAACCACCGGAGCTGCCCTGACTGACTGGCGGGTGGCACGTGCTACCCGCCAACTCGTACGTCACGTCAGATAGCTTTAGCCATCTTCAAATTGCACGGACTCATTTGCCAGTTAAAGGTCCCTTTGCCGGTTTCGTCGAGCGTGACGTTGGCAATGGCAGAGGTGGTGAACATCGGTGGCGTTTCGCCAGGACAGAGTTCAGAGACCAGGTAGCCGACCAGCGGCAGATGGGAAATCACCAGCGCGGACGCGACGCCTTCGTTGCACAGCGCCTGAAGATATGCGCTGACGAGGCCGACATCGCCGCAAGGAGTGAGTTCCGGAAGAACATCCACGCTTTTTGGCAGGTTCATACACTCCCCCACCACATCCAGCGTCTGTTCTGCTCGCAGGAACGGGCTCACCAGAATACGTTCAATGTCCACTTTTTGACCCTTGAGCCACGTTGCCATTTGACGGGATTCGTCACAGCCACAGGTTGTCAAAGGACGAACAGAGTCACTGGCGGCATCGAGTGCCGCGTCGCCGTGACGCATGATAAAAACTTGCATATTGCACCGCTTTTGTTAACCAGAATCACCGGCGTTGACTACCCGCTACAACATCAAAAGGCAGAAAACCCGATGGCCGGGCATTGTGCCTGATCCATTCCGTGAATGAAACGCTGTTTTTTACCTTAATGGCGTAAGTATAGTCAATATCTGTTTACAAAATCGCCAAAACAGGTTCATTCACTCCGGAATATACTCTTCTTTGACCTTAGTTTACGAGGTCAGTTTCCTGTGCGGACCAAAAACGCAGGTTATTTTCTGCCATCCGTAATAAAGGTTCGCACGGTGTGAATCGCGGACCATAAAGTGATGCCAGACGCTGCAAAATTGCCACAACTTCAGCCGCACCCAGGCTATCCATATAACGGAACGGGCCACCCAGGAAAGGTGGAAAACCAATACCAAATACGGCGCCAATATCGCCGTCGCGCGCACTTTTAACGACCTGCTCATCAAAACAACGAGCCGCTTCGTTGAGCATCATCATGACGCAGCGCTCAGCGCACTGCTGCGCTGACAGTTTTCCCTGGCCGCTGGCCTGAATAAGCCCATATACTGAAGGGTCAACCTGTTTCTTGCTTTTACGCCCTTTTACTGCGTAAAGATAGAAACCGCGTCCATTTTTTCTGCCTTTGCGATCGTCATTCAAGATCGCAGAAACAATGTTTGCAGGCGCACCAAAACGTTCTCCATATGCGGCTTCAAGCACAGGTATAATTTTAGTGCCTGTATCAATTCCAACCTCATCCAAAAGTTGGATTGGTCCAACCGGAAAACCAAACTTGACCAGCGCATCATCAATATGCTCGATTTTTTCGCCTTCCGTCAGCAGCCGCATCGCCTCATTGATATACGGAGCCAGGATTCGGTTAACGTAAAATCCGGCTTTATCCGCCACCACAATCGGCGTTTTACCCTGCATCTTAGCGAGTTTAACGATCGTGGCGATCGTTTGCGGGCTGGTTGTCGCATGGGGGATGACTTCCACCAGCGGCATTTTTTCCACCGGGCTGAAAAAGTGCAAACCGATAACCTGCTCCGGGCGCGCGGCTCGAGCGGCGATATCGCCAATCGGCAGCGACGAGGTATTGGAAGCAAAAATGGTGTGCGCTGCACAATTTTGCTCGACTTCCGCCACCATCTGCTGTTTCAGCCCCAGATCTTCATAGACTGCTTCGATCACCACATCGCGGTGCTGAAAACCGCTGTAATCTGTAGTGCCTGAAATCAACGCCAGCTCTCTGTCCCGCTCACCCGCTTTTATATGGCGGCGTTTGACCTTTTTATCGAGAAGCTGCCAGCTGTATTGCAGCGCATGGTTAATCCCTTTGGGATTGATGTCCTTTATACGGACAGGCAGTTTGCCTTTACTCGCGGTCACAAATGCAATGCCGCCGCCCATCAGTCCGCCGCCCAGCACGCCAACGGCTTGCAGAGGCGCGGGCGCGGTATCGCTTCCGGGATCTTTTTTCACTTCGGTGCTGGCAAAAAAGACGCTGCGTAGAGCCTGTGACTGCGGCGTCATTGCCAGTTCGCCAAATGCGTTGGCCTCAGCTGCATAGCCGCTGCTGCTGCCCTGCGCCAGCCCCGTCTCAATGACCTCAAGAATCCGTTTTGTCGCCGGATAATTACCTTTGGTTTTTTGCTCGGTTTTCTTACCGACCATTTTAAACAACAGCGTGCGCCCGAGCGGCCCGGCGAGGATACGCTCGCGTACCGGTAAATCGCGGCTGCTCTTCCTGCCCTTCAGGGCCAGCTCAACGGCCGCTTCCAGAAGAATGGCCTGCGGAACAACTTCATCTACCAGTCCGGCCTTCAACGCCTGACGCGGGCGGAGTTGCTTACCCGTAAGAATCATCTCCAGCGCGGTACTGACTCCCACCAGGCGCGGCAGGCGCTGAGTCCCACCCGACCCCGGTAATAGCCCGAGTTGCACTTCCGGCAAGCCGAGAACCGTCTTAGCGTCATCCGTACAAATACGGCTGTGGCACGCGAGAGCCAGTTCAAGCCCCCCACCCAGGCAGGCGCCGTGGATTGCGGCAATAACCGGGACTGGCAGGCCGTGGATCTCTGCCATAATTTGTTGCCCCTGGCGAGCCAGCGCTTCAGCCTCTTGCGCACTGCCAGCCCGGGCAATCATATTGATATCCGCACCAGCGATAAAATTATCAGGCTTGGCAGAGATAAAAATCAGGCCACGAATATCTTTGTTTTCGCGAATTTGTTTCAGAATGGCACGCACCTGAACGCCAAATTCGGCCTTCAGGGTATTCATTTTTTCGCCCGGTACATCGATCGTAACGACCGCGATATTGTCCAGACGCACCGTCAGGGTAAAAGCAGACGTTGTCTCCATCACTCAGCCTCCAGAACCATCGCCGCGCCCAAACCACCTGCGGCACAGGCGGTGACCAGACCAAATCCTCCGCCGCGACGGCGAAGTTCATGCAGCGTTTGCGTAATCATGCGTGCGCCGGTGGCGGCAAACGGGTGACCGTAGGCAATAGAACCGCCCAGCACGTTAAATTTGCTCTCATCCACTTCCCCCGTCGCATGCGCGCGGCCCAATACATCGCGGGCAAAACGTTCGCTGGCCAGCAACTGCAGATTAGCCAACGTCTGTGCGGCGAAGGCCTCATGCATATCAATAAGGGTTAAATCAGAAAGGGTTAATCCTGCGCGCTCAAGCGCCAGTGGCGTGGACCAGGCCGGCCCCAGCAGCATATCCTGCCAGACATCAATGGCGGTAAAGGCGTAGCTGCGTAAATAGCCCAGCGGAACCAGGCCGAGTTCTTTCGCCCGCGATTCAGTCATCAGGATCACTGCTGCCGCCCCGTCGGTCAGCGGCGTGCTGTTTGCCGCCGTGACGGTGCCGTGCTGGCGATCAAACGCCGGGCGTAATTTGGCATAATCCGCGAGCGTCGAGCTTCCGCGAATGTTGTTATCTTCGCAGAGAGGTTCACGAAACGGCGGGATATAGGCCGTCATGACTTCCTGTGCGAGTTTTCCCTCTGACCACGCCAGCGCCGCGCGCTGATGCGAACGATGCGCCAGGGCATCTTGCTGTTCACGCGTAATGCCGTAGGTTTTCGCCATCTGCTCGGCGGTATCCCCCATACGCAGGCCCGTGGAATATTCGGCGACCGCTGGCGGTACAGGCGCGAGATCGCGCAGACGCAGGCGGGAAAAGAGCTTGAGGCGTTGCCCCATGGTGCGGGCTTTATTGACGTCAACCAGCACGCGCGCCAGCTTTTTACTGACGCCGATCGGCAAAACAGAGGACGAGTCGGCCCCTCCGGCTATACCTGCGCGGATGGTTCCGGTCATCAAGCTTTCTGCCACGTTCGCGACGGCCTGGAAACTGGTTGCACAGGCCCGGCTGACGCTATAGGCATCGGTATGAACGCTCATGCCCGTGCCGAGCACAATTTCGCGTGCGATATTTGGCGCTTCAGGCATCTGAACAACCTGGCCGAAAACCAGCTGTTCGATAACATCGGGAGGTATTTCGCTGCGAGCCAGCATCTCCCCGACGACCATTTTCCCCAGATCGACAGCCGGTATTCCATGATATGCCGTCGCCTGACGTGCAAACGGAGTACGCAATCCACTGACAATGGCAATGCGGTCGCCCTGGTGGGTGACAAGCGGTAATGCCTGACTCATAACACTCCCCTGTAAATGACATAAGCGCAAAGTGGTCTGACCTGATAACAGTCTTAACCATTTTTTTACATTCAGCCAATCAGGGAAACGAAAAATTGCGAGCTAAAACACAGAGAAGAAAAAGAAAACGCCCCTGAAGAGACAGAGGCGCTTAAGAAGGGATTAACGCAAGCCGAGCTGGAAAATCAGTGTTTCTGCTTCGCAGGCAAAAACGAAGTCAATATCGAGCTGTACGCCGCCGTTCACTTCGGTGAAGGTGGATTTGATTTCACAAGGATCGGATTCAACATCACGCGCGCGTTGAGTCAGCGCGGCTAAGGTTTCTTCAGCTTCACTACGTTTGCTGAATACACGGCTGTAAGACGCGGTGCAATCGGTGTTATCCATGATGGTACCGACATCCATACAGCAGCAAACCGGGGTTTCATCAGCACTGCATTTACTCATAGCTCAAGTTCCTCTGGATTCGCGCACAGCGCGAGATAAACACGTTGCTGATATTTTACGCCCGTAGCAGGGGTCTCTCCAGTCGTTAATGGCGCAAAAGCCGATAAGTGACCGTTATCACACCAAAAAATGATCTAACGCAAAAATCACCCTTTTTGCTGAGTGTGGGTGGTGACATTTTTGCCACACGGATCTCGTTTCAAAAAACATCTTGGAAAAATCTCAGAAACAAACTTGCAACATCCCATCTGGTCAGACCTATACTCTCGCCACTGGTCTGATTTCTAAGTGTTACCACAGACCCTACACTTCGCGCTCCTGTTACTCTATGTAACATATATTGCATAAAAATAACTCAATGAGGTTATGGTCATGAGCCAGAAAACCCTGTTTAAAAAGACTGCGCTGGCAGTTGCAGTGGCAATCGTATCAACGTCCGCCTGGTCAGCGGGCTTCCAGCTTAACGAATTTTCTTCCTCTGGCCTTGGCCGTGCATATTCCGGGGAAGGCGCAATTGCCGATGACGCAGGCAACGTGAGCCGTAACCCGGCGCTGATCACTATGTTTGATCGCCCAACCTTCTCAATGGGTGCCGTTTATATCGATCCTGATGTCAACGTGAGCGGAAAATCCAATTTAACCGGACAAAGTGCTAACCAGGACAACATTGCGCCAGTTGCCTGGGTCCCTAACATGCACTTTGTTATGCCAATTAACGATCAGTTTGGTTGGGGCGCGTCTGTAACGTCCAACTATGGTCTGGCAACAGAATTCAATGACAGCTACGCGGCGGGTATTTACGGCGGTAAAACTGACCTGCAAACCATTAACCTGAATCTGAGCGGCGCTTATCGTCTTGACAGCAACTGGAGCTTCGGTGTCGGCTTCGATGCGGTGTACGCGAAAGCGAAAATTGAGCGCTATGCGGGCTCACTCGGCCCACTGCTGGCTGGTCAGTTACAAGGTATGGTTCCACCGTCAATGCTTGATGGTATTAATTCACCTGATGACCAGATCGCGTATCTGAAAGGCGACGAGTGGGGATTCGGCTGGAACGCAGGCATCCTTTATGAGCTGGACAAAAACAACCGCTGGGGCCTGACCTACCGTTCTGAAGTGAAAATTGACTTCGACGGTGACTATAAAAGCTCCATTGACCCGAACCTGAGCAATATCTTCGCCAGCATGGGGCTGACCGGTCTTCCGGCTGGTACCGGCGGCAGAACACAGAATGGCGCTCTGACCCTGAACTTGCCTGAAATGTGGGAAGTGTCGGGTTATAACCGCGTTGCGCCGCAGTGGGCCGTCCACTATAGCCTGACCTACACCAGCTGGAGTCAGTTCCAGGAGCTGAAAGCAACGGGCAATAACGGCCAGACGCTGTTCTATAAAGATGAAAGCTTCAAAGATGCTTATCGTATCGCGCTGGGTACGACCTACTATTACGATAAGAACTGGACCTTCCGCACCGGTATCGCGTTCGATGATAGCCCGGTCCCGGCTGACAAACGTTCCATTTCTATTCCGGATCAGGACCGTCTGTGGCTGAGCGCCGGTATGACTTACGCGTTTAACGACGATGCTTCTGTCGACGTGGGTGCTTCTTATATGCATGGTCAGAACGTGAGCTTTACCGAAGGTGAAGGCCCTGCTGCTTACACCTTCAAATCTGAAGGTAAAGCCTGGCTGTTCGGTACCAACTTCAACTACGCGTTCTAATCGCGTCGTGATTAAAAAAGGTGAGCATTTGCTCACCTTTTTTATTTATTCTTTATCTATCTCTGAAAGTTCATTCTCGATGGCTTTGGCGTTCGGATTATCTTCCGGCTTCAGCTTACCACCATTGGCGATAAAGTCATGATTCTGGAAGTAGGCTTCGCGCACCATAATGTACGGATCGGACGACTGACGCAGCAGGCCGTCAGAATCCAGCAGTTGCGCGCGTGTCTCAATACCTTCAACGGTCCATTTACCAATCGACAGCGGCCAGGTCAGCCACGACAGGACCGGATAAAGGGTATCCACCATGTCACCACCGTCATCACGAACAGTAAAGCTGCCGTAGAACGGTAAGTGCATATAAGGACCATAACCCACACCATAACTGCCGAGCGTACTGCCGAAACGGTGCGGCTGTTCACGCTGCAGTTTCGGATTGGCCATTCCCGCCACATCAATAAAGCCACCCATACCTAACAGGCTGTTCAGGAAGAAGCGGGTGAAGTGCACCATCCCCTGATAGGGATTACCCTGCAGGAAGAAGTTCAACATAACCGCAGGCTCTTCGAGGTTGCTGGTGAAGTTACTCATACCGTTACGCGCCGGTTGCGGAACGTAATCGCGCCATGCCACAGCAACCGGACGAACCAGATACGGATCCAGCACGTTATAGTTGAAGCTATACATGGAACGGTTAAACCCTTCTAAAGGATCGGAGCGCCCCGTTTGCTCACCTGAGCTGGCGCAGCCCACAAGCAAGGTGGTGCCCAGCGCGAGCGCCGACAGCCGAAGTTTCATTTATTTCTCCCTGTTAAGTATGGCTATCGTCGATTGCCATCCGTAACGGAGCGCATGACGCTCCATCTGAAAACATGCAAATGATTGTAACAGCACGCTTCCGGATGTCTACGCACACAATGACGGGCAGCCATCCGCCATCGCTCTAATCACAGCATAGCCTGGCTTTATGGTTTCATTTCGGCGGCCATATTATCCAGTGCCAGCATAAGTTGTATCGCGTTTATTGCCATTGCCGGGAAAATAAGAGCTTCCCCAAGGGCAATGTCCGGAAAACCGCTACGATTAGAATGATGATAACGCAGCGAGATGCCTATATGGACGACTTAAAAGAAGAGAAGATTGATAAACATACCGACGAACTGGAAGTCGAAAGTGAAGAAAAACAGCACGGGAAAAAAATCGAGATAGACGAAGATCATCTCCCCTCCCGCGCGATGGCTATTCACGAACATATTCGCCAGGACGGCGAAAAAGAGCTTGAGCGTGACGCGATGGCGCTGCTGTGGTCCGCCATCGCCGCAGGGCTGTCAATGGGTGCATCGCTGCTGGCGAAAGGTATTTTTCACGTGCAGCTGGAGGGCGTTCCCGGCGGATTTTTGATTGAAAATCTCGGGTACACCTTTGGCTTTGTCATTGTGATCATGGCCCGACAGCAGCTCTTTACTGAAAACACCGTCACGGCGGTCCTGCCGGTCATGCAAAGCCCGACGTGGGGAAATTTCGGGCTTCTGATGCGGCTGTGGGGCGTGGTGCTGCTGGGTAATATTATTGGTACCGGCGTTGCCGCATGGGCGTTCGAGTATATGCCGATATTTGATGAGCCCACCCGCGATGCCTTCGTTAAAATCGGGATGGACGTCATGAAGAACACGCCGGCCGAAATGTTCTCCAATGCCATCATCTCCGGCTGGATTATTGCCACTATGGTCTGGATGTTCCCCTCTGCGGGCGCGGCAAAAATTGTGGTGATTATCTTAATGACGTGGCTTATTGCGCTGGCCGATACCACTCATATCGTGGTGGGAACGGTGGAAGTGCTCTATCTGGTATTCAACGGTACGCAGCACTGGAGCGATTTTTTCTGGCCATTCGCCCTGCCCACTCTCGCGGGGAATATCTGCGGTGGGACCTTTATCTTTGCCCTGCTCAGTCATGCGCAAATTCGTAATGACATGTCCAATAAGCGTAAGGCAGAACTGAAGGAAAAAGAAAAATCCCGGCAAAACAATGATGAAAAGTCGAAAAAAACAGGTTAAACGGTGACTCTTTAAGCAGTCAGGCGGCATCATGCTTAACGCAAAGTATAAATAACGTTATACTCGTGCCGCCTCGTCCCCTTAGTTAAATGGATATAACGAGCCCCTCCTAAGGGCTAGTTGCAGGTTCGATTCCTGCAGGGGACACCATCTGGCGCATCTGCCTCGCATTACACCACATCATAGAAATTGCTGTTTTTTGGCATAGCCCGCCCAATCAGCTGTTCCTCGCTTACCATCCTCAAGGGAGATTTTCTTGAAAATTTTACTGCTGCTAAGCCTCATCCCCCTCCTTATCTCACCTGCTTTTGCCGCGACGGCGGTTAAACTCTCCTGTTCGATACGTGATAATGTGACGGTCTCCCAGTTCAAATATCAGCTCAGTACAATGAAATGGGACAATCGTTTTCAAATTGCCTCAGGCGTTAAGCATGCGCGCACCAAAAATAATATTCCGTATGCGGTGACGCGTTTCAGGAACGGCGATAAACTTGTGGTGTTTGAGGACTCTCAAAAATATTTTCTGGTCTATGCCAACAGTGACACGCCGGATCGGTGTGAGTTAATTGAGTCTTACGACTACGACGTGACGGAACTACCGCGGTTTCACAAATTGAGTTCAGCCTCATAGTAACCTGTTTTGGCCTGCTGAAAGCGAATAACCAGCAGGCTTTTATTTAATTTCAGTCAATAATTGTTTTATATTTACGACAACATTGACAGTTTTAACGACGAGATGAATAAACGGGTATTCTCAGGTTATCTCTCGTCATGAGAAGAAGAAAATAGCATTGGCCTTTCGATTAATACCCCTCATAATTTACCCCCAGGCCGAAAATGTTTTTGTGCAAAATGAAACCTTACGGATTGCCGCCTAAGGGATTGGTTTCACACTGTAACTAGTCATGGCACAGAGAGTGTAAGGATGCTAATCTACGCAGCCCACCCTATGTTGGCAGTGGCCGGGCAGTGCCGTAAAGTTCGGTAAGATCTGAAACCATCGCCCTGAACTACGGTCTAATCAGCATATTGTAACGCAGCCTTTGCGTTATCTAATCAGGCTTTATATAGGTTCACTACTTTGTCTCAATGCAAATTCGAACGTGCATTTCTTCACCCACGTTACTGGCTCACCTGGTTTGGCCTTGGCCTTCTTTGGTTACTCGTTCAGATGCCTTATCCCGCGATCCATGTGCTTGGTTCACGCCTGGGCAGTGCATCCCGTTTATTCCTCAAACGTCGCGAATCCATCGCCCGCAAAAATCTGCAGCTTTGCTTTCCTGATTACAGCGATGAACAGCGCGAAAAAATGATCGCCGAAAATTTCAAATCCATCGGCATGGCGCTGCTGGAAACCGGTATGGCCTGGTTTTGGCCTGACGAACGCGTACGCAAATGGTTCGATGTGGAAGGCCTGGAAAATCTGCAACACGTGCAGGCAAAGAACCGCGGCGTGATGGTTATCGGCGTCCACTTTATGTCGCTGGAATTGGGCGGCCGGGTAATGGGCCTCTGCCAGCCGATGATGGCAACCTATCGCCCACATAACAATGCGTTGATGGAATGGGTGCAAACGCGCGGGCGCATGCGCTCTAACAAGGCGATGATTAGCCGCAATAATTTGCGCGGTTTAGTCAGTGCGCTAAAAAAAGGCGAAGCGGTGTGGTTCGCGCCCGATCAGGATTACGGTCGCAAAGGCAGCAGTTTTGCCCCGTTCTTCGCGGTGAAAGATGTCGCTACCACTAACGGCACCTTCGTTATTTCGCGTCTCTCCGGTGCGCCGATGTTAACGGTCACGATGGTCAGAAAAGCGGACAAATCCGGTTATCGCCTGTTTATCTCTGAGGAATTGCATAATTATCCACAGGATGAGCATGCCGCCGCCGCCTATATCAACAAAGTGATAGAGAGCGAAATCATGCGCGCGCCGGAGCAATATCTCTGGGTTCACCGCCGCTTTAAAACCCGCCCTGTCGGTGAGTCCTCTCTCTACGTTTAATCACTTTCTGAGGTTAGTTTCGTTAAGAAACTAACCTTTTCAATCACCTGTAATTTCTCTCTGTTATCGTTTTCTCAAACCGTCGCTCAATGCTTTTTATTTCGCGCTGAAATCAAACTGTCGCCGTTCCACGACACTCGTAAGTACCGGAAAGTATTTAAAAAAATGCCTCTTGTCACCCCTCATTTTTAGGCGTACATTAGCGCCGTCTGGCAACGGGAACGCACAGAATTCTGAGCTGGAGTCAATGACGTAACGGGATAATTCTTATTTCCGCTTTGCTCTGATTTCAACTCTCTATACTCAGTTGGACTCTATTTTTTAAGGCGTATCCTTGATACGCGGAGCGATGAAACGTGAAATATTTCTTTATGGGCATTTCGGTGATTGTTTTAGTGTGGGCCGGAACGTTTGCCCTGATGATCTGAGCGAAGAAAATACAGTTAAAAAAACAGGAGCCGTTGGCTCCTGTTTTTTTATGCACTTTTCAGCCTAATCAGCGTCGGTGGTGCTTTTTTTATCCGTTGGCAAAAGCCCGTCAGCGCGGAACATCGCTTTGATGCCTCTCACCGCCTGGCGAATACGATCGCTGTTTTCAATGAGAGCAAATCGTACGTGCGTATCGCCGTAATCACCAAAACCGATACCTGGTGAAACGCAGACTTTGGCATCCTGGAGAAGTTTTTTGGCAAACTCCAGCGAGCCCATCGCGGCATACTGCTCCGGGATTTTTGCCCAGACATACATAGAGGCTTTCGGCATGTCGACCATCCAGCCCGCTTCATGTAACCCTTTCACCAGCACATCCCGGCGGCGTTTATACTGCGCCGCAATGTCATGCACACACTGCTGGTCACCTTCCAGCGCAGCGATCGCCGCCACCTGAAGCGGAGTGAAGGTTCCGTAATCGTGATAACTTTTAATTCGCGCCAGCGCGTTGACCAGCGTTTTATTACCAACCATAAATCCGATGCGCCACCCTGCCATGTTGTAACTTTTTGACAGCGTAAAGAATTCAACTGCAACATCGCGAGCTCCGGGCACTTGCATGATCGAAGGCGCTTTCCAGCCGTCATACACAATATCGGCATAGGCCAGATCGTGAACCACCAACACATCGTACTGCTTCGCCAGCGCCACGACTTTTTCGAAGAACTCCAGCTCAACGCATTGCGCCGTTGGGTTCGACGGGAAGCCGAGAATCATCATTTTAGGCTTCGGATAGCTTTCGCGAATCGCGCGCTCCAGCTCGTTGAAGAAGTCGACGCCTTCCACCAGCGGGACGGAACGGACCTGCGCCCCGGCGATCACCGCGCCATAAATATGGATCGGATAGCTCGGATTGGGGACCAGCACCGTATCGCCATGATCCAGCGTTGCCAGCATCAAATGCGCCAGCCCCTCTTTGGAGCCAATGGTCACAATCGCTTCGCTTTCAGGGTCGAAGTCCACCTGATAGCGATCCTGATACCAGCGGCAGATTGCACGACGCAAACGCGGGATCCCGCGAGAGGTGGAGTAGCCATGAGTATCAGGGCGCTGAGCAACGGTGCAGAGTTTTTCCACAATGTGGGGCGGCGTGGCCCCATCAGGATTACCCATGCTGAAGTCGATAATGTCTTCGCCGCGCCGACGCGCAGCCATTTTCAGTTCAGCAGTGATATTAAAAACATAAGGGGGGAGACGATCGATACGCGTAAAACGGCGTTCAGGACTGAATTCAGCCATAGATTCCTCAGAGTCACGTTAGCGCCCGGACCGTCCGAGCGACGCTGCCACGCATGTGGCATGCATAGAAAATAGCCTGATTAAAAACGCGCTGTCGAGAGGGGAATGAAAAAATAATTCTCACGCTAAAAAGGGATCATCGTCATGAAGAAAAGCGGAAGCGAAATGCAGTGAACGACTGGTCTGACGTATTTTATTTAACCAATTGATATCAATAAAATTACATTCACGTTCCACTGTAAGCTGAATATGAACTGAGTCAGCCACTACCACTCAATCCCCTTTGAAGAAAAGGGTTTTTCCTCATTTGATAAAACCGCGCGATTGCTGGTCATTAGGCGTCAGGTTTCCTATCATAGGTTTTTCCCGCTTTTCCAGGTTTACTCGTGCACGAAATATTCACTATGCTGCTGGCGGTATTCGACCGCGCGGCATTAATGCTGATTTGTCTTTTCTTCCTGATCCGCATCCGGCTCTTTCGCGAGCTTCTGCACAAATCCGCGCACTCGCCAAAAGAGCTGCTGGCCGTCACTCTGATTTTCTCGATGTTTGCGCTTTTCAGCACCTGGTCCGGCGTGCCGGTAGAAGGCTCGCTGGTTAACGTGCGAATTATTGCGGTGATGTCTGGCGGAATTTTATTTGGCCCGTGGGTGGGAATTATCACCGGTATCATTGCCGGAACGCACCGTTATTTAATTGATATTGGCGGAGTAACGGCCATTCCCTGTTTTATCACCAGCATCATCGCGGGGATACTGTCGGGCTGGATTAACCGCAAGATCCCAAAAAAACAGCACTGGCGGGCAGGTATTGCCGCGGGGATGCTGTGTGAAACGCTAACGATGATCCTCGTGGTCGCATGGACACCGAATACCGCACTCGGGCTGGATATTGTCTCTAAGATCGGTATTCCGATGATCCTCGGCAGCGTCTGTATCGGTTTTATCGTCCTGCTGGTGCAGAGCGTCGAGGGTGAAAAAGAGGCCAGCGCCGCGCGGCAGGCGAAGCTGGCGCTGGATATTGCCAATAAAACGCTGCCGCTGTTCCGCCACGTCAATGCCGAGTCGCTTCGCCAGGTCTGCGATATTATTCGCCGTGATATTCATGCCGATGCGGTGGCCATCACCAATATCGACCATGTGCTGGCCTACGTTGGCGTGGGCGAAGACAACTATCGCGACAACGACGACACCGTGAGCCCCACCACGCGTAAAGCAATTAACTACGGTAAAATCATCATTAAAAACAATGATGAAGCCCATCGCACGCCGGAAATACACTCCATGCTGGTGATCCCGCTGTGGGAGAAAGGCATTGTGACCGGCACGCTGAAAATCTATTACTGCCACGCGCACCAGATCACCTCCACGCTTCAGGAGATGGCCATTGGTTTATCGCAGATTATCTCCACCCAGCTGGAGGTCTCTCGCGCCGAGCAGTTACGGGAAATGGCAAATAAGGCAGAGCTGCGCGCGCTGCAAAGCAAGATTAATCCCCATTTCCTGTTTAACGCCCTGAATGCCATTTCATCCTCCATTCGCATGAATCCGGATACCGCCCGCCAGCTGATTTTTAATCTGTCGCGCTATCTGCGCTATAACATCGAACTGAAGGACGATGAGCAGATCGACATCAAAAAAGAGCTGTACCAGATAAAAGACTATATCGCGATTGAGCAGGCGCGATTTGGCGATAAGCTGACGGTTATCTACGATATTGATGAAGAGGTGCATTGCGTGATCCCCAGCCTGCTGATTCAGCCACTGGTTGAGAATGCGATTGTCCACGGCATCCAGCCCTGCAAGGGCAAGGGCGTGGTTACTATCAGCGTAGCGGAATGCGGTAACCGCGTGCGCGTGGCGGTGCGGGATACTGGCCACGGCATCGATCCTGGCGTGATCGCTCGCGTCGAGTCTAACGAAATGCCGGGCAATAAAATTGGCCTGCTGAATGTGCATCACCGCGTGAAGTTGCTGTACGGCGAAGGGCTGCATATTCGTCGCCTGGAGCCCGGCACTGAAATCGCTTTTTATGTCCCCAATGAACACTTGCCCGTTCATACACAAACGCTGTTGTTACCCTGAGGCCGGAGTTACGCATGAAAGTCATCATTGTGGAAGATGAGATCCTGGCCCAACAGGAGCTGAGCTGGTTGATTAAAGAACACAGCCAGATGGAGATTGTGGGCACCTTTGAAGACGGTCTGGATGTGCTGAAGTTTTTACAGCACAACCGGGTCGACGCCATTTTTCTGGATATTAATATTCCGTCCCTCGACGGAGTTCTGCTGGCGCAAAATATCAACCAGTTCGCCCATAAACCGTTTATTGTGTTTGTCACCGCCTGGAAAGAGCATGCGGTGGAGGCGTTCGAACTGGAAGCATTTGACTACATCCTGAAGCCCTATCAGGAGTCCCGCATCGTCAGCATGTTGCAAAAACTTGAGCTGGCATGGCAGCAGCAGAGCCAGGGAAGCGTCACCCCTGCCCCCGTGACCACACGCGAAAACGACACCCTGAATCTGATCAAGGATGAGCGGATTATCGTCACGCCGATGGATGATATTTACTACGCCGAAGCCCACGAAAAGATGACGTTCGTTTATACCCGCCGGGAGTCATTCGTGATGCCGATGAATATCACCGAGTTTTGCAGCAAATTACCGGCCTCGCACTTTTTCCGCTGCCACCGCTCGTTTTGCGTCAATCTCAATAAAATCCGCGAGATCGAGCCGTGGTTTAACAACACCTATATTTTACGCCTGAAGGATTTGGATTTTCAGGTGCCTGTGAGCCGCAGCAAGGTGAAGGAATTTCGGCTGTTAATGCATTTTTAATGCCCTCCCCGTGCAGAGAGGGCAACGTCAATCAGAGATAGTATCCCAGAGTCTGACGCAGATGTGCGCCTGAACCCAGCAGGCCCGGATTATCGTGGACGATCAGATAAACCGGGATATCCTGCACATAGGCCTTGAAACGACCTTTGTCTTCAAAACCGCCGCGGAATCCAGAAGCTTTAAAGAACTCCAGAAAACGCGGCACAATTCCGCCTGCGATATACACCCCGCCAAACGTTCCCAGATTCAGCGCCAGATTGCCGCCAAAACGTCCCATAATCACGCAGAATAGCGACAGCGCGCGGCGGCAGTCAGTACAGCTATCCGCCAGCGCACGTTCGGTGACATCCTTCGGCTGCAGATTTTCTGGCAGGCGACCGTCTGATTTCACAATCGCGCGATACAGATACACCAGCCCAGGACCCGACAACACGCGCTCAGCCGACACATGGCCTAGCTCGGCGCGAAGCTCGTGCAGAATAATGCCCTCTTCTTCGCTGTTTGGCGCAAAATCAACGTGTCCACCTTCACCGGGCAGGCTTACCCAACGTTTATCGACGTGGACCAGGTGCGAAACCCCAAGCCCGGTGCCAGCGCCATAGACGGCAATCGGCTTGCCTTCGACCGGCTCCGCTCCGCCAAACTGGATCAAATGTTCCGGCTTGAGCATCGGGATAGCCATTGAGACCGCCGTAAAGTCGTTAATAATTTCCAGATGCGCGAAACCCAGATTCTTTTTCATCTCGGCAATCGAAAATGCCCAGGTGTGGTTGGTCATCGCCACCCAATCACCGGTAATCGGGCAGGCAATCGCGATACAACCGTCTTCTACGCTGACTTCTTTATGCTCGTCCAGATAGACGCGCACTACCGCTTCCAGGCTAGGATAATCCAGCCCGGAATAGGTTTTAGCCTGAGAGATTTCACCGGTATTGATATCACAGAGCGCCAGCCGGGCATTGGTGCCCCCTACGTCGCCTACTAAAGCATACTTTGTCATTCTTCTACTGCTCCGCTAAAGTCAGAATAAATCTTTGGCACACTGTAAATTCAAGGCGGGATAACAACAACGACCTGAATGCGGGTGGCCCAGGATTATCGATCTTCGTCACAGAATAACTTTACCGTTTCAGCACCTTTTGCACTATTGCCGTCACACTGAATGTGCAAATTTACGCTAAACACTTGTGTACAAGGAAATCATCATGCTCCATCCGCGAGCCAGAACCATGCTCCTGTTGGCCCCCCCCGCGCTGATTATTGGGATTGCATCAAGCCTGGTATTAATTGTTGTAATGAAAGTCGCCTCGGTGTTACAGACACTGTTATGGACTTCGCTGCCGGGCCAGCTTGGCATTAATTATGCCTCGCCGACGTGGATAATCCTGATGTTGACATTAACCGGCGTCGCCGTTGGTCTGGTGATTCGCTTCAGTCCCGGGCATGCAGGCCCCGACCCGGCGCTGGAGCCTCTGATTGGCGCGCCGGTGAATCCTTCCGCACTGCCTGGGTTGCTGATTGCGCTGATCCTCGGTCTGGCAGGCGGCGTGAGTCTCGGTCCGGAACACCCGATTATGGCGGTCAATATCGCCCTGGCGGTGTATCTGGGAGCGCGGGTATTTCCGCGAGTCGGTGCGCTGGACTGGACCATTCTTGCCTCGGCGGGCACCATCGGCGCGCTGTTCGGTACGCCTGTCGCCGCTGCACTGATCTTTTCTCAGACCCTAAGTGGTGATAACGATGTACCGCTATGGGATCGTCTGTTCGCACCGCTGATGGCCGCCGCCGCAGGAGCGCTGACCACCAGCCTGTTTTTCCACCCTCACTTTTCGCTGCCGATTCCGCAGTACGGTCAGATACAGGTGGCGGACATTTTCAGCGGAGCCATTGTCGCCGCTATCGCCATCGCGCTCGGGATGGTGGCCGTGTGGTGTCTGCCGCGTCTGCACCAGCTGATGCACAGGCTTAAACACCCGGTTCTCATCCTGGGAGCGGGCGGCTTTATGCTCGGTATTTTGGGCGCTATTGGGGGCACGATAACCTTATTTAAAGGCGTGGACGAGATGCAGCAGATGGCATTTAGCCAGGTGTTTAGCGTGTCGGATTACCTGCTGTTTGCGCTGATTAAGCTGGCAGCAGTGGTTGTGGCTGCCGCGTGTGGTTTCCGCGGTGGGCGCATCTTCCCGGCCGTCTTCATTGGCGTGGCATTAGGATTAATGCTGCATCAGCACGTCGAAGCGGTGCCGGCAGCCATCACGATCTCTTGTTCAATTCTGGGCCTGGTGCTGGTCGTCACGCGTGACGCGTGGTTGAGCCTGTTTATGGCTGCGGTCGTGGTGCCGGATATCAATCTGCTGCCATTGCTGTGTATTGTGATGCTGCCCGCCTGGCTCCTGCTGGCGGGCAAACCGATGATGATGGCCTGGCGGCAAAATAAATAGTCAGGCGTTGTTACGGGCTTCCAGCGCTTTGGTGATGGCGCCCAGGAGCGGAGGAACATCCTCTTTGGGCAATATCACCTCTATCAGCGAAAATGTTTCGCTGTGGGCGACTTTCTCAAGAACATCTGCCAGCTCCGCCGTTTCACTCACTCGCCAGCACTGGGCCTGACCATTCTGGCTGAGTGCTTGCGGGAGCTGTGTCCAGTTCCACAGAGCAATATCGTTATAGCGCTGGGTCGCGCCATGAATCGCTCGTTCGACGGTGTACCCTTCGTTATTGAGCACCAGCATTATCGGGCGCTGATGATCACGCAGCATGGAGCCCATTTCCTGAATGGTTAGCTGGGCTGCGCCATCACCGGTAAGAATAATGACACGTCGCTCCGGGCAAGCCGTCTGCGCGCCGAAGGCTGCCGCCAGAGTGAAGCCAATCGATCCCCACAACGGTTGTACGATAAAGTTAACATCGGCCGGCAGGCGCAACGCGCTGGCACCAAATGCTGCTGTGCCCTGATCGGCGAGAATAATATCGCCAGGGCGAATAAAGGTTTGCAACGTTTGCCAGAAATTAGCCTGGGTGAGGCTTCCCTGGTGATACTCATCTGTCAGCGCGGCGACGCGAGCAGGCGCAACGGAACTCCCCGCGTATTGTCGGCACAGCCCGGATAAAATCTCAACCGCCCGGGCCATCGGTATATCGGTAAACCAGCGTTCACCAATACGCGTCGCATGAGGCTGAACTTCAATCGTCTGTTCAGGGCGAAGCTTATGGGTAAAACCAGCCGTGAGCGTATCGGTAAAACGTGTGCCCACACAGATAACCCGGTCAGCCTCTTCAATCGCCTCCCGCACTGCCTCGGCGCTCGCCGCACCGTTATAGGTGCCATAGAAGCCGGGCTGGCGCTCGTCAAAAATCCCTTTGCCCATCAGCAGGGTCGCATGCGCCATGGGGGTCTCGGTGACCCACTTCTGAAGCTGATTTTTTAGGCCATAGCGCAGCACCAGAAAGTCAGCCAGTAAGGCCGTACGGGTGCTGGACGAAAGACTCTTTTCTGCCGCATCGTGAAACGCTTTCAGACACGCGCTATCCGGCTGCGGAGTTGTCTGTGTGAAAGCGCTTACAGGCGGTGTGGCAGGTTTTTTTGCCACATCGGCTGGCAACATCAGATAACCTGGACGGCGTTCACGCTGCATGATCGACAGTACGCGATCGATTTCGTGACAGGCATTCTGCTCAGTGAGAATCGCCTGCGCGGCAGTGATGGGCTCACTCATATGATAAAAATGTCTGAACTCTCCGTCGCCGAGCGTGTGGTGAAGGAGTTCTCCTTTTTGTTGAGCCGCACTCCCCGGTGCGCCCACAATATGCAGCACCGGAACATACTCAGCAAAACTGCCTGCGATGCCGTTCATGGCGCTCAGCT
This sequence comes from Lelliottia sp. CFBP8978, assembly GCF_034046055.2. Lineage (NCBI taxonomy): Bacteria > Pseudomonadati > Pseudomonadota > Gammaproteobacteria > Enterobacterales > Enterobacteriaceae > Lelliottia > Lelliottia sp. CFBP8978. Next base: position 3,043,505 of record NZ_CM188253.1, read on the forward strand.
CGCCCACACCAAACGTGGTGAGCAGCGCGGCAAAACCCTGACAGCGCGCATACCCATCCGCAGCGTAAGAGGCGTTCAACTCGTTTGCGCAGCCTACCCAGCGAATATCCGGGTTGTCGATAACATGATCGAGGAACTGCAGGTTATAGTCGCCAGGCACGCCAAACAGATGTTCAACTCCACACTGAGTAAGACGGTCCAGCAGATAATCGGCGACGCAATACGGGGTTCGCATAACAGTTGTCCTTCTGACGTTGACCTCACTTTGAGTATTAAAGAAGCGTGATGGCTGTCCAGGAATGGCGGCAAGAAGGATATGGAAAGAATGCTTTACGAATAATGGCGTAGTAATCTGATTTCCTGAGCATCAATGTAAGCGTATACACTGAGGTGTATCTTTCCGGTCAGAGGGCAAAAGCATGGTTTTTCAGGCGGATAAAACGCGTTATCAGTCAATGCAGTATCGTCGTTGCGGCCAGAGCGGACTTAGGCTTCCCGCCGTTTCACTGGGGTTGTGGCACAATTTTGGCGACACCACTCTGATTAACAACAGTCGCCAACTTTTACAGCGCGCATTCGAGCTTGGCATTACTCACTTTGATCTTGCCAATAATTACGGTCCGCCTCCCGGGTCGGCTGAGTGCAACTTTGGTCGCATTTTTCAGGAAGATTTTCAGCCATACCGCGACGAGTTAATCATCTCCACCAAAGCGGGCTATACCATGTGGGACGGGCCTTACGGCGACTGGGGATCGCGTAAGTATCTGATTGCCAGCCTCGACCAGAGTCTCAAACGTATGGGACTTGAGTATGTGGATATCTTTTATCATCACCGTCCGGACCCGGAAACGCCGTTGCGCGAGACCATGAAAGCGCTTGATCACGTTGTTCGCCAGGGCAAAGCGCTGTATGTCGGGCTGTCGAATTATCCGGTAGAACTGGCACGACAGGCAATTGAAATCCTCGACGATCTGGGCACGCCTTGTCTTATCCATCAGCCAAAATACTCCATGTTTGAACGTGCGCCGGAGCAAGGACTGTTGTCCGTGCTGAAGGAGAAAGGCGTCGGATGTATTCCCTTTTCCCCGCTGGCGGGTGGTCAACTGACGGATCGTTATCTGAACGGCATTCCGCCTGATTCACGCGCCGCCAGCGGCAGCCGCTTCCTGAACCCTGAGCAGATCACCGATGAGAAAATCAGCCAGGTACGTAAGCTAAATGCGCTGGCCGAGAGCAGAGGCCAAAAACTCTCACAAATGGCGCTGGCCTGGGTACTGCGCCACGATGCGGTCACCACCGTTCTGATTGGCGCCAGTAAGACCTCGCAAATTGAGGATGCCGTCGGGATGCTGGATAATCTGCATTTTAGCGCTGAGGAACTCCAGACCATCGAATCGATCCTGAATAGCGCAAATTAACACCATTTTTAGCAAAACGTGCTCCCCTTCATGAATTAGGAGTTGAGGCGATTAAACGGGGCTTTACGGCCCCGTAATATTGCGTTAACAGGCCGTCTTCGGCCCCGATCGTGAAGGAGAATAACCATGTTCAGGTCACTGATTCTTGCTGCTGTATTACTGGCTTCAGCGCCGCTGGTTGCCAATGCTGGCGAAATCACCCTGTTGCCATCCGTAAAATTACAAATTGGCGATCGTGATAATTATGGTAACTACTGGGATGGCGGTGGCTGGCGCGACCGCAATTACTGGCACCGTAACTACGAATGGCGAAAAGACCGCTGGTGGAGACATGACAATGGTCGTCATCGTGGTTGGGATAATCGCAAAGCGTATGAACGCGGCTACCGTGAAGGCTGGAGCGATCGCGACGATCGCCGTGGGCCTCGGGGACACGGACACGGGCATGGTCACGGCGGTGGTCATCGCCACTAAATACAAAAAGGAGCCTGATGGCTCCTTTTTTAATGGCTGAAATCTGGCCGTCTTAAAGACCCAGCGCCGTTCCAATTAATAACCACAGGTTCAACGCCACTACCAGCACGACGATAATCCAGCCAATTCGTTTAACCAGCGTCGTATTCACCAGATCGCCCATCAGCGTCTTATTGCTGGTAAAGATCAGCAGCGGCACCAGCGCCAGCGCGATACCAAAGCTTAACAGGACCTGGCTCATCACCAGGATGCGGGTGGGATCCAGCCCCATCAAAATAACGATAAAGGAAGGCAGCATGGTGACAGACCGGCGTACCCACAGCGGAATGTGGAAACGGACAAACCCTTGCATCACCACTTGACCGGCCAGCGTCCCGACGACCGTCGAGGATAACCCAGCCGCCACCAGACTTAATCCGAAGATGGTCGCCGCCGCGTGACTCAGCAGGGGTTCCAGCGTCAGATAGGCCTGGTCGAGATCGGCAATTCCGGTGTGACCATTAAAATGGAAAGCCGCTGCCGCTGTTGCCATCATGGCCAGATTGACAAACCCGGCGATAGTCATTGCAATCCCGACATCCCATTTCGTTGCGGAATAACGCTCCTGTCGGGATCCGTCATGGGCATGTTGCGTGAGCGATGAATGAAGATAAATCACGTGCGGCATAATCGTCGCACCTAATACGCCAGCCGCAAGAAACACCGCTTCAGAAGTTGGCAAACTCGGGATAACCATCCCTTTGGTCAGCTGCACCAGGTTAGGCTGAGAAAAAATCAGCTCGACGATATAGGCCGCGGCAACAAACAGCAGCAGGCCGCCGATCACCAGCTCCAGCGGTTTTTGCCCACGCCGCTGTAACATAAGGATCAGGAAAGTCGCAATCCCGGTCAGCACTGCGCCCTGCAACAGCGATACCCCGAGAATGAGTTTAAAGCCGATTGCCGCACCGATAAACTCCGCCAGATCGGTGGCCATGGCGATAATCTCTGCCTGCACCCAATAAAACCATACAACCGGGCGGGGATAGTGATCGCGAATTTGTTCGGCCAGGTTTTTACCCGTGGCAATCCCCAGCTTCGCAGACAAAACCTGGATGAGCATCGCCATCAGGTTGGCCCATACCACGACCCACAGCAGCTTATAGCCGAAGCTAGCCCCGGCCTGAATATTGGTCGCAAAATTACCCGGATCGATATAGCCAATGGCAGCAATGAACGCAGGTCCCATTAATGCAAACCTCAGCTTGCGCGCTGCTCTGCCACTGCTACCCTCTACGCGACTGTTTGTCATTTCTGCCTCTGGAAATATAGCCTTTGCTATGTTTTATGCTATCAAAATGAGAATGATTATCAAGATCATTTAAAAGGTTTATATTGATTTCTCTGATAGCTAAGAACGATAGCTGGGGCGGGTGCGATGAAACGATCTCAACGAACATGAAATCGTACAGTCATTTGTGAAGCGTAGCACACAAACGCAACTTTTCACTCATTTACATAACATAACAGAAGTGTATGGTTGATCACTATTTTTGAGACTCGTCACAGGATGTAACTATAGTGTGGTCTTGATCTCGTTTTCTTTGTGCTTGTTACATAGAATGTGCACGGAAATTAAACCTGCCTCATATTTGGAGCAAATATGGACCGCGTCCTTCATTTTGTCCTGGCACTTGTTGTCGTTACTGCACTTGCATTGCTGGTCAGCACAGACCGCAAAAATATTCGTATTCGCTATGTTGTACAGCTGCTCGTCATTGAAGTTTTACTTGCGTGGTTCTTCCTGAACTCCAACGTAGGCCTTGGCTTTGTCAAAGGCTTCTCCGAAATGTTCGAAAAACTGCTCGGATTTGCTAACGAAGGAACCAACTTCGTGTTTGGCAGCATGAACGATCAAGGTCTGGCATTCTTCTTCCTGAAAGTGCTATGCCCAATCGTCTTTATCTCCGCCCTGATCGGTATTCTGCAGCACATTCGTGTCCTGCCGGTGGTCATTCGCGCGATCGGTTTCCTGTTATCCAAAGTTAACGGCATGGGTAAACTGGAATCCTTTAACGCAGTCAGCTCCCTGATTCTGGGTCAGTCTGAGAACTTTATCGCGTATAAAGATATCCTCGGCAAAATGTCCCGCAACCGCATGTACACCATGGCGGCAACCGCAATGTCGACTGTTTCCATGTCAATCGTGGGCGCATACATGACAATGCTGGAACCAAAATACGTGGTCGCCGCGCTGGTTCTGAACATGTTCAGCACCTTTATCGTGCTGTCGCTGATCAACCCTTACCGCGTTGATGCCAGCGAAGAAAATATCCAGATGTCTAACCTGCACGAAGGCCAGAGCTTCTTCGAAATGCTGGGTGAGTATATTCTGGCAGGCTTTAAGGTAGCGATTATCGTTGCCGCTATGCTGATTGGTTTTATCGCCCTGATCGCCGCGCTGAACGCCCTGTTCGCCGCTGTGTTGGGTATCTCCTTCCAGGGTATTCTGGGCTACATCTTCTACCCAATTGCCTGGGTAATGGGTGTTCCGGCTCACGAAGCACTGCAGGTAGGGAGTATCATGGCGACTAAACTGGTTTCAAACGAATTCGTTGCCATGATGGATCTGCAGAAAATTGCCAGCACGCTCTCTCCGCGCGCAGAAGGTATTCTGTCTGTATTCCTGGTTTCCTTCGCTAACTTCTCTTCAATCGGTATCATCGCTGGTGCGATTAAAGGCCTGAATGAAGAACAAGGTAACGTGGTTTCTCGCTTCGGTCTGAAACTGGTTTACGGTTCAACGCTGGTGAGCGTACTGTCTGCGTCTATCGCCGCTCTGGTACTGTAATCAGAATAAATGGCCGGGGGTTTGCACCTCCGGCTTTTTTATGTTCCGAGTTCGCCCAGCGGACGCGGTTTACCGATCAAATACCCCTGCAGAAAATCCACACCGATATCCAGCAGCAGCTGCCGTTGTTCCGCTGTTTCAACAAACTCAGCCACCACAATGAGCGATTTTGTTTTCGCCAGATTACATATCGACTGCACAATCATCGCATCCATGCTGTCAGTACAAATGTCTTTCACAAAACAGCCGTCAATTTTGATAATGTCGGCCTGCAGGCGCTTGAGCCGCTCATAGTTGGCGTACCCCGTCCCGAAATCATCAATCGCAATTTTGAAACCGTAATCGCGCAGTTGCAGAATGTTTTGCATGCTTAATTCTGAATCGGAGAACGCCTGCTCTTCGGTGACTTCAATGATCACGGTCAGCGGGGATATCGCATAGCGCTCGAACAAGCCGATAATTTCTGAAGCAACGTCTTTCTGATTCAGCGTAAACGGCATCAGATTTACCGAAAATCGGGTTTGGGTATGTGGCGCAGGATGGGCAAGTAACCACTTGAGCAAATTCTCAACCACACACAAATCAAAACGGTGACTCAGGTTGAACTGGGCAATCAGAGGGATAAAGCGATCGGGGGTTATAATCTCGCCGTCGCTTTCCAGACGCGTGAGAATTTCGTGATAACCCTGACCAGACGCATCGTGAATCGGCTGGGCATACAGCCGAACGCCACCCTCCTCCAGCGCGCTTTTGACTCGACTGAGCATCAGGACGCGTTCCGTGGTTTGCCCGCTCACCGTTGCCACGCTGTTGGTCAAAGCCAGCACTTTGTGCGTCACGGATGATTGCTCAGACAGCCAGCTCAATTGCCCCAGGGTGTGATGAAGGCTCTCTACATCTTTCTCTTCGATCTCTCCCCACGAGGCGCCAACCTCGATATCCAGGCCGGTATTGTTCCAGTAAATTTTACGGCTGTTCAACCGATCGACGATGTGCTGTAAACGCTCGCCGGTTTCCGGCCCAAGCAGAACCAGTACCAGTTCACTGCCAGGCAGTTGAAAAAACTTTTCATCCGCTTGCAGCAACGGCTGGATTATTGTGGTGACGGTGCGCTTGCAATGCACCCGCATGAGCATGCCGTAATGGCGACTGAGGAACTCCAGATTGTCCAGCCGCAAACAACAGACTTTGGCGTGGGGATGGAGGCGCAAGAAATCCTCCAGCGCCCGCAGATTGGCCAGCCCGGTCAGCGGATCGGTTAATGCCCTCTCCTGCCACCCTTGCTTCAACCATTCGCTACGATGATAAATCCGCGACATGTACATCAGGCAAATGGCGAAGGAGATCAATACGGACAGGACGAACGCCAGGGAGTAGCCCGTCTCCACGCCATTCAGAAAATTGGTGTTATAGGTCAAGAGCATGAATGCTGAAATGGCCCAACTTAGCGACACGAGAGCATAGCTCAGCCGGCTAATCCCTACGGTAAACAAGATAAATATGACGGGAACAAGGTAGCCAGCGATTAACCTGGATTCAAAAGGTGCGCATAGAACCAGCAGAATTAGCGCCAAAAGCATCAGCCACACAAATATAAACAGTGGATGATGATTAACAAGATACGGCTTAATACTCCGCAGCCAGAAGGTTCTGGCATAACGGGGATTAATTATCATTCTTAAGGGATAATAAAACATCATCGTAAATATCAAGCCAGCACAAATCAGGCTTTGAATATCGACAATATTATAAATGGCCGATCCTTCGCCAAAGAAATTAGATAACGAAACAGGGAAATTAAAGAAATAACCGGCAAGGTACATGGATATTTTGATACCGACCGGAATGACAAAACCTAACCAGAAGATACGCATTCCGATATGCTGATTAGGCAGCCCATAGCGCCAGCGCTTGCCGATAAACCCGCGCAGAATGCCGCATGCGGCAAACACTGAGAATGTTTGGCAAAAAAGTATTACGGCTTGCTGAAGGAAGTTTAGCTCAAAGCTATATAAATTGGTGACCGCAAAACTGATAACAACAGGAAGAACGGCGCGACGGCCAAACAAAAAAATAATAGCCAGCATGAAACTCAACGGCAGCCATGCCAGATAGACGCTATGATTATCAAGCATCGCACGCGGAGAAATATAACGAGAAAAGGGAACCATTATCAGACACAGCAACTGGGCTAATATAAATAATCGTAAGTTATTGTAGAGTTGGCTTTTCATTATTAATAAATACTATTCTTCCTGGCAAAACATTGACCAAACGGATAGTAAGTTTATTAAATGACCGAATCAAGTTTCAGCGGCGAAATGAAACCTTTTTTTGATGTAGATTGAGATCAGGTAGAGAAACGTGCCAGCCTGGCGACAAAAAGAGTAAGAAGCTATTACAAGCATAAAAAAACCCCCGCCACGGGCGAGGGTTCAAATTTTGGTGGAGCTAAGCGGGATCGAACCGCTGACCTCTTGCATGCCATGCAAGCGCTCTCCCAGCTGAGCTATAGCCCCACAGTGTCTTTACGTTCCAAACTCTCCTGGATAAGAATTTGGTGGAGCTAAGCGGGATCGAACCGCTGACCTCTTGCATGCCATGCAAGCGCTCTCCCAGCTGAGCTATAGCCCCAACGTAAAGCTGTCGTGTTGACGGGCGGCATAATATGAATTCCATTGCAGAGTGTCAACGGCAAAATCAGCTCCACCCTTCCAATCGTCGAAAAATCATGCAAATGGATCACATTGCGAAGCTGCTCGCAGCCAGTAGTTAAACCTGTCACGTTTTCGCGTAAAAGGGTGCTATAAGATGAACCACTCATAACCCCACTGATATTCAGGTAATTGCATGATCAAGGAACGAATGACGCCAGAGGAGTTATCCCGGCTCACTGGCTATAGCCGTCAGACCATCAATAAATGGGTACGTAAAGAGGGTTGGAAAACATCGCCAAGACCGGGTGTTCAGGGTGGAAAGGCGCGTCTGGTGCATGTGAACGAAAAAGTACGGGAATTTATTCGCAGTGCATGCCGCACAGCAGACGAACCTCAGCTTCCTGACATCGTCGCGGAAAATAACTCACTGCACTCGCTGTTGCTGACACTGGCAAACGAGATGACCCCGGATGAGCAAAAGCAGCTGACTACCTTGATGCTGCGGGAAGGGATTTCCGGATTGTTACAACGTTTAGGGATACGCGACCAGAACTGATATGAAAAGATTACGGAGCAAAATGACCACGGAAGAGCTGGCCGAAAGTTTGGGGGTCACCAAACAAACGGTAAACCGCTGGGTACGCAAGCAAGGATGGAAAACCGAGGGCCTGAATGGAGTAAAAGGCGGACGAGCCCGACTCATTCATATAGATGCCCACGTACGCGAACATATTAGTCGTCTCCCCGCTATTCGTAACCGTCAGGCCGTTTATCAGCTCGCAGAGACGCCAGGTTTCTATGGCGACACCAACACCACAAGCTTATTACGTCAGGTGACCAGCGCCCTGGAAAATATGACAACGCTTGAGCAAGAAAGACTCGCCGTGCTGCTGGCGCGCGAAGGGATTCAGGGTTTTTTGACCCGTCTCGGGATCGCTGAAGAGCAGGCATAAAAAAACGGCAGGAGAGCCTGCCGTTGTTCTGTCTTCTTGCCAGGATGTTATTGCTGGCTTTCGCGCTCAGCAATAAAGTCCAGCGCTTTATTAATGCGTGAGACGCTGCGTGTTTTACCGATCGCATGCACCGTCACATCCAGGCCTGGCGACTGGCCTGCGCCAGTCACAGCCACACGCAGCGGCATGCCTACTTTACCCATGCCCACTTCCAGATCGTCGGCCGTTGCCTGAATGGCATGATGAACATTTTCAGCTGTCCAGTCAGTAAGTGCGGCCAGTTTATCACGTACCACTTCCAGCGGTTGACGCGCGACCGGACGCAGGTGTTTTTTCGCCGCATCGGCATCAAACGCATCAAATTCTTCGTAGAAGTAACGGCAGCTTTCCGCGATCTCTTTTAGCGTTTTGCAGCGTTCGCCCAGCAGTTTCACCAGATCTGCCAGTTGCGGGCCATTGCGTGTATCAATATTGGCCTGCTCAATATGCCATTGCAGATAGGTCGCAACATATTCCGGCGGCATGGTGTTGATATAGTGATGGTTCAGCCACAGCAGTTTGTCAGTATTAAAGGCACTGGCAGACTTGCTCACTGCATTAAGGGAGAACAGCTTGATCATCTCTTCACGGCTGAAGATCTCCTGATCGCCGCTGGACCAGCCCAGACGCACCAGGTAGTTCAGCAGTGCTTCCGGCAGGTAACCGTCATCACGGTACTGCATCACGCTCACCGCACCATGACGTTTGGACAGTTTTTTACCGTCGTCGCCGTTAATCATGGAAACGTGCGCGTAAACCGGCACAGGCGCATTCAGCGCTTTCAGGATGTTGATCTGGCGCGGGGTGTTGTTGATATGATCTTCACCACGGATAACGTGGGTGATTTCCATGTCCCAGTCATCAACCACCACGCAGAAGTTGTAGGTTGGTGAACCGTCGGTACGACGAATAATCAGATCGTCCAGCTCCTGATTGCTGAACTCAATCGGGCCACGGATCTGATCGTCAAAGATCACCGAGCCATCCTGCGGGTTAGCAAAACGCACCACGCATGGCTCATCAGCCGCATGATGTTCATGGCTGTGGCGGCAGCGACCGTCGTAACGAGGTTTATCGCCGTTCGCCATCTGCTCTTCGCGCAGCGCTTCCAGACGCTCTTTCGAGCAGTAGCATTTGTACGCCGTGCCCGCGACCAGCATCTCATCAATCACCGCGTTATAACGGTCGAAACGTTTAGTCTGGAAATATGGGCCTTCATCCCACTCCAGATTCAACCAGTTCATGCCATCCATAATGGCTTCGATGGCTTCTGGCGTAGAGCGCTCCAGATCGGTGTCTTCAATACGCAGCACAAACTCACCGCCGTGGTTACGTGCAAACAGCCAGGAATAGAGAGCAGTACGTGCACCACCGACGTGCAGATAGCCTGTCGGGCTGGGCGCGAAGCGAGTTTTGATTTTCATGAAATGGCCTTACGTTATAAAGATGCCGACGACCGGCAAATACTGGGAAAAAAGCAATGGGCAATATTCTATCACTGTGAGGCGATTCCTCAATGATGTTGCCTGTTTGACATGCAGGTTTACTAAATTTGTTTAGAAATCATGCGGCGCGGACCATTTTGTGATCCTTTTGTTTAATTTTACGACGAACGAACTAAATCTTTAGAAAAGGCGTTGACTCATTTTCAACTCTCCCTATAATGCGACTCCACACAGCGGGGGTGATTAGCTCAGTTGGTAGAGCATCTCCTTTACACGGAGGGGGTCGGCGGTTCGAGCCCGTCATCACCCACCATCTATTTTGATAGATGCCGCAGTGTAGATAAGAATTTAAGTATGGGCGATTAGCTCAGTTGGTAGAGCATCTCCTTTACACGGAGGGGGTCGGCGGTTCGAGCCCGTCATCGCCCACCATTCTTAAATGTATCTTGTCTAAGTAGTACCGAAATGGGTGATTAGCTCAGTTGGTAGAGCACCTCCTTTACACGGAGGGGGTCGGCGGTTCGAGCCCGTCATCACCCACCATTCGGGTCGTTAGCTCAGTTGGTAGAGCAGTTGACTTTTAATCAATTGGTCGCAGGTTCGAATCCTGCACGACCCACCAATGTAAAAAAGCGCCCTAAAGGCGCTTTTTTGCTATCTGCGATACATGAGATTCGAACCTGCTGCAGGTTCGAGCCGAACGCAGTGAGGCAACGGAGCCGCTGGCGGCGACGGCCCGAAGGGCGAGACATCGTCACGTCATCCTGCACGACCCACCAATGTAAAAAAGCGCCCTAAAGGCGCTTTTTTGCTATCTGCGATATGTGAGATTCGAACCTGCTGCAGGTTCGAGCCGAACGCAGTGAGGCAACGGAGCCGCTGGCAGCGACGGCCCGAAGGGCGAGACATCGTCACGTCATCCTGCACGACCCACCAATGTAAAAAAGCGCCCTAAAGGCGCTTTTTTGCTATCTGCGATATATGAGATTCGAACCTGCTGCAGGTTCGAGCCGAACGCAGTGAGGCAACGGAGCCGCTGGCGGCGACGGCCCGAAGGGCGAGACATCGTCACGTCATCCTGCACGACCCACCAATGTAAAAAAGCGCCCTAAAGGCGCTTTTTTGCTATCTGCGATATGTGAGATTCGAACCTGCTGCAGGTTCGAGCCGAACGCAGTGAGGCAACGGAGCCGCTGGCGGCGACGGCCCGAAGTGCGAGACATCGTCACGTCATCCTACACGACCCACCAATGTAAAAAAAGCGCCCTAAAGGCGCTTTTTTGCTATCCGCGACAGGGTTCCTGCCCGGCGTTTCAATACCTTCAAACACCGTTTTCTGCTCCTCCCTGCTCATCTGGCATAAATTCTACGCTCGCTGGACCTGCCAGATCTGGCAGATGTGCTCAAGCTATTTCTTCTCATGCCGATATTCTTCTTTTATGGCAAGAGGAACCAACATGACGACGATACAAACATCAGCAGCATCCATTCAATCTGGCAGTAGTGGCAGCAGCACCAGCTCAGGCGGCAGCGATATCTCCTCGCAAATCAGCCGTATCACTTCGCAGATCACCAAGCTGACCCAACAACTTAAGGACGTGGCAAACGGCAGCAGTAGTGTCGAAGATAAGAAAAAGCAGCAGGAGTTGATCCAGGCTCAGATCAAAATGTTGCAAGCCCAACTGGCACAATTACAGCGCCAGCAGGCCGAAGAAGCGCAACAAAAACAAGACCAAAAACAAGGTAAGATCGAAGGCGTGAACTCCCCTTCGGCAGAACATCAGATTGATATCTATATCTAATCAGCCGGCGCGTTAAACAAGGGATCGCGTATGCGGGCCTCCATCAGCTGCTGTGCCTGCATACGTACCACTTCCCAAAGCGCATGAGCCGCACCTGACAGCGAGCGGTTTTTGCGCCGCACCAGCATCAACTGACGCTCAATACAGGGCGTAAAACGCTTCACAACCAGCCGGTTCCCCTGCGGCAGCGGTAGCGCCAGGGCAGGGAGTACGCTGATCCCAATCCCGGCCTCGACCATCGGAAACAGCGTTGCCGGATGGCCAATTTCCTGCACAATTGTCGCGTTCACCCGCTGGTCCGCCAGCGCCCGGTCAATCAACGGTCGGCTGCCCGATGCATAATCCTGCAATACCAGTCTTGCCCCCTCTAACGCTTGCCACGTCACCTGTGGCATCGCGGCAAGGGGATCGTCGTCGCGACACAGCAGCAAAAAAGGCTCCGAAAGCACCACTTCACACTCAAGGTCGGTCGCCGGGCCGGGATCGATAACAATCCCGAAATCCACATCACCCAGGCGAATACTCTCCAGCACCCACTGCTGGGGCCGGTCGTGAAGCACAAAATCAATATCGGGATACCGCTGATTACTCTGCGCGATGCACTGCGGAATAAGATGCGCAGAAATCGTCTGGCTAGCGGCCACCCGCACGGTTCCGGAGAGCTGCTGCCCTACCCTGCCGACATCTCGCAACGTGCTGTTGAGTTCATCAAGCAGGCTTCCCAGACGCGCAGCCAGCTGTTGCCCCGCCTCGGTAAGCACCACTTCGCGGGTCGTACGGTCAAGCAGACGCACACCCGTTTGCCGCTCCAGCTCTTTCACACTGTGGCTCACTGCCGACTGGCTCAAACCAATTATCTCTCCGGCGCGGCTAAAACTGCGGGCCTGGGCAACCATGACAAAAACACGAAGCTGACGTAATGAGTAATTCATCTGTTTTATTCATGAATAGATGCAATAAATCAATTTTATTTCTCAAACGGTTCAAAGCACAATAGCGAAATCTGATATCAGGAGAGTTTATGAAACTGTTTCGCATTCTCGACCCCTTCACCCTCACGCTGATTGCCACCGTCCTGCTGGCCTCTTTCTTCCCGGCTCGCGGCGGTTTTGTTCCGTTCATTGACGGCCTGACGACAGCGGCGATCGCCCTGCTGTTTTTTATGCATGGTGCCAAGCTCTCTCGCGAAGCCATCATCGCAGGCGGTAGCCACTGGCGACTGCACCTGTGGGTGATGTGTAGCACCTTCGTCATTTTCCCGGTTCTCGGCGTACTGTTTGCCTGGTGGGCCCCGGTAAATGTCGATCCGGCGCTCTATACCGGTTTCCTGTATCTGTGCATTTTGCCTGCCACCGTGCAGTCCGCCATCGCGTTCACGTCATTGGCTGGCGGCAATGTGGCGGCGGCGGTCTGTTCAGCGTCCGCCTCCAGCCTGCTGGGGATTTTTGTGTCGCCGCTGCTGGTCGGGCTGCTGATGAATATGCACGGTGCAGAGGGGAATCTTGAGCAGGTGGGGAAAATTTGTCTGCAACTGCTGCTGCCCTTCGTACTTGGTCACCTTTCTCGCCCGTGGACGGGGGATTTCGTCGCCAGAAATAAAAAGTGGATTGGCAAAACGGACCAGACCTCCATCCTGTTAGTGGTCTATTCCGCCTTCGGTGAAGCCGTAGTTAACGGAATTTGGCACAAGGTTGGCGTGGGTTCATTGCTGTTTATCGCACTGGTCAGCATCGTGCTGCTGGCCATTGTGATTGCGGTAAACATTTTTGCAGCCCGCAGGTTTGGATTCAACAAAGCGGATGAAATTACTATCGTGTTCTGCGGTTCGAAAAAGAGCCTTGCCAACGGGATCCCAATGGCAAATATCCTCTTCCCGACCTCAGTCATCGGCATGATGGTGCTGCCGCTGATGATTTTCCACCAGATCCAGCTGATGGTCTGTGCGGTGATGGCGCGCCGTTACAAGCGCCAGACGGAGAAGCTGGCGCAGGAAGAGACCCGCGCCGCAAAAGCTTAGAGACGCTTGAGGGGCTGAACCAGATGGCTCAGCCCTTCCGTTTTGATAAGCAGCGTAATAGCCATCAGCTCACCCAGTCGCCCGGCAGGGAATTGATCTTTGCGCGCGAACCACAGCAGATACTCTTCCGGCACATCAATCAAACGACGCCCTTTGTACTTACCAAACGGCATTTCGGTATTTGCGATTTCGATAAGCTGTTCTTTCTCCACGTTACTCTCCCAACAGGCGCAGCATTTCAGCTTCGTCGATCACATCAATACCCAACTCCTGGGCTTTGACGAGTTTAGAGCCCGCGGCCTCTCCGGCGATGACCAGATCAGTTTTCTTCGACACGCTCCCCGCCACTTTCGCCCCTAACGCCACCAGACGCGCTTTTGCATCGTCACGCGATAACTGACTCAAACTGCCGGTTAGCACCACCGTTTTACCGGCAAACGGGCTGTCGATCTCTTCGGCATTTATCACCACCGGCGCAGGCCAGTGAATGCCTTCCGCCAGCAATTGGCCGATGACCTCACGGTTGCTCTCTTCGGCAAAGAAGTTAAAGACGTGGCTGGCGACAACAATCCCCACGTCCTGCACTTTTTGCAGATCTTCAATTGAGGCTTTCTCCAGCAACTCAAGCGAACCGAAATGGGCTGCCAGCCCTGCCGCCGTCGCCTCGCCAACCTCACGGATACCCAGCGCATACAGGAAACGGGCGAAGGTGGTCTCTTTGGCTTTCTCCAGCGCGTTGACCACATTCTGCGCCGATTTTGGCCCCATACGATCGAGACCGGTCAGCTTTCCAGCCGTCAGGCGGAACAGATCGGCAGGGGTATGGACATACTCTTTCTCGACCAGCTGATCGATGATTTTATCGCCCATACCGTCAACGTCCATTGCGCGGCGTGACACAAAATGTTTCAAGGCCTCTTTGCGCTGAGCGCCGCAAATCAAGCCGCCCGTACAGCGCGTGACGGCCTCGCCTTCGACGCGTTCGACATCTGAACCGCAAACCGGGCAATGGGCCGGGAATTCAATGGCCCGGGTCTCTTCCGGACGTTCTGACTCAACGACGCTGACCACCTGCGGGATCACATCACCCGCACGACGGATGACCACTTTATCGCCAATTCTCAGCCCCAGGCGCGCGATTTCGTCCGCGTTGTGCAGCGTCGCATTACTGACCAGCACCCCCGCAACCTGCACCGGTTCCAGACGTGCAACCGGGGTAATTGCGCCGGTGCGCCCGACCTGGAATTCGACATCGCGCACGAACGTCATCTGTTCCTGTGCCGGGAATTTAAACGCCACCGCCCAGCGAGGCGCACGGGCAACAAAGCCAAGTTGTTCCTGCAGCGCCAGCGAATTCACTTTGATCACCACGCCGTCGATATCAAATCCCAGCGATGGGCGGTCTTCTTCAACCTGATGATAAAACGCCAGTACGGCTTCAGGAGAGTCACAAAGCTTTACCCGGTTACTCACCGGTAAGCCCCACTCTTTAAACTGCATTAAACGCCCCAGATGCGTATCGGGCAGCTCACCGCCTTCAAGGATCCCGACGCCGTAACAGAAAAATGTCAGCGGTCGCTTCGCTGCGATCCGCGGATCAAGCTGACGTAATGAGCCTGCTGCTGCGTTACGTGGGTTAGCAAACACTTTCCCGCCGGTGCGGCGTGCTTCATCGTTAATTTTCTCAAAGCCCGCCTGCGGCAGGAAGACTTCACCCCGCACCTCAAGACGCGCAGGAATGTTCTTGCCACGCAGAGTTAACGGGATCGCCCGGATAGTACGTACGTTTGTGGTGATGTCCTCGCCCGTGGTGCCATCACCGCGCGTTGCAGCCCGCACCAGTACGCCATTTTCATACAGAATACTCACCGCCAGGCCGTCAAGCTTTAGCTCGCAGCACCAGGTCAGGGTGTCCGTGCTTTTCAGACGATCCTGCACGCGTTTATTGAACGCCAGGAAGCTCGCTTCATCGAAGACGTTATCCAGCGACAGCATCGGCACTTCATGACGCACCTGACTGAAGGCCGCCAACGGCGCTGCACCAACGCGCTGGGTCGGCGAGTCGGGTGTAATGAGTTCGGGGTGCTGCGCTTCCAGATCGCGCAGTTCGCGCATCAGACGGTCGTATTCCGCATCCGGCACTTCCGGCGCATCCATCACGTGATACAGGTATTCATGATGGCGAAGTGCGGTTCGTAATTGTGTCAGTTGTTGTTCGATTGAGTCCATATCGCACCATCAATGAGAAAAACCCCCGACATGCGGGGGTTGAGGAGGAGTGGAAGAGAACGCAGAAATTAGGCGTTAGCTTCCTTTACTTCGCGGATGCGGTCCTGATATTCGCGCAGTTTCTGCGGCGTCATCATACGACGCTGATCGTCGAGCACCACACCACCGACTTCATCGGCAATGTGCTGGGCGGATTGCAGCATCAGCTTAAAGTTTTGCAATTCGTCGCCATAGGACGGCACTTGCATAAAGATAGTGATACCCGGCGTGATGAAATCCCCGGTCATTTCCGGATCGAACGTGCCAGGATTGACCATATTTGCCAGGCTGAACAGCGCAGGTCCGCTACCGTCCGGGCTGAGATGGCGATGGAAAATATTCATATCACCGAATTTGAAGCCAGCCTGCTCGATGCTGTTAAGCAACACATCACCATTAAGCTGAGTGCCATGATGAGCCGCCACGTTCATGATGATGACCGTTTCTTTACGCTGCGGCTTTTCAACCACTGGCGCTTCTTCCACGATCGGCTCAGGTTCAACTAAAGGCGCGGGCTGCGGAGCAGGTTGCGTATGCACGGGCTGAGGCGGCACTTCTGGTTGCGACGGCTGTGCGGGACGCGGCTGCGGCACCGGTTGTTGAACGGGCTGCGGCTCAACTGCGATCGGTTGTGGCTGCACCGGCGACGGGTGCTGAACCGGCGGTTGCTGTTGTGGCTGGCGCAACGGCTCTTCCACAGGTTGTGGCGCTGGTTGACGCGGCTGTGCAGAAGCGTACGGCGGCTGATACTGGTGCTGCGGAGACTGACGAGGCGCTTCATGCTCCCCATTGCCCACGCCGGACGCAGTATTCACACGATGAACGCGAACTTCACCCACGCCTTCGTCGTCGTTATCTTCGATGTCGTCATCGCCGTCATCGTCGTGACGACTGGACTTCATGCGCTTCAGTGGGCGATCGCGAAACATAGAGGAGCGTTCTTTACGGCTGGTCCAGAAACCATGTACCAGTAAAGCGAGTATGGCGATCGCGCCAACAATGATTAATATCAGACGCAAATCCTGCATCATTATATTCTCTGTTGTTCTAACACCTTGCCACCACGGCAAACATTTACTCACTAAGAGTATTTGTCGATTACGTCAAGTGCAAGTGTGCGCAGAGGATTCACAGCATAAAGATGAACGAAATCGTGCTTTTTGCTGTTTTTTCGAACATTTCCGAACTGGTCATTGGTCCATAACTCGATAATATGGGCGGGTAAATCCACTGGTTGTGAAAAAAGGAGTACAGCCTGGTTATGGTTTCAACATCAACAACGACCCCGCGCAGCGGCATCTGGTATTTTTCTCAGGGATGGAAACTGGTCTCCCTGCCCGGCATCCGACGCTTTGTGATCCTGCCTCTATTGATCAACATCCTGCTGATGGGGGGCGCATTCTGGTGGCTTTTCACCCAACTCGAAAGCTGGGTGCCGTCTATTATGAGTCATGTTCCGGACTGGCTGCAGTGGCTCAGCTATCTGCTGTGGCCTGTCGTCGTACTTTCTGTTTTGCTGGTGTTTGGTTATTTTTTCTCGACCATTGCCAACTGGATAGCGGCCCCGTTCAATGGCCTGCTGGCCGAGCAGCTCGAAGCGCGGCTGACGGGCGCGACCCCGCCGGATACGGGTATTTTCGGCATCATGAAAGACGTCCCGCGCATCATGAAACGGGAATGGCAGAAGTTCGCCTGGTATCTGCCGCGTGCAGTTGTCCTGTTAATCCTTTATTTCATTCCCGGCATCGGTCAGACGGTTGCCCCGGTGTTGTGGTTCCTGTTTAGCGCCTGGATGCTGGCTATTCAGTATTGCGACTACCCGTTTGATAACCATAAAGTGCCGTTCAAAGAGATGCGTACCGCCCTGCGCACCCGCAAAGTAACCAATATGCAGTTTGGGGCGCTGACCAGCCTGTTCACCATGATCCCTGTCCTGAATCTGTTCATCATGCCCGTCGCAGTTTGTGGCGCTACGGCGATGTGGGTGGACTGCTACCGACCTAAGCACGCGTTATGGAAGTAATGCAAAACTGTGTAAATGGCGGACGGCTTATGCCTTCCTTATTCCATACTGATAGCCATTATTTCCTTGCAGCATATAGATATGCGATTTCCTTACTTCCGCATACTTATCCAACAGGTATGCTGGGACGGTATCCCAATTTCATACAGTTAAGGACAGGCCATGAGTAAGATTTACGAAGACAACTCGCTGACTATCGGTCATACGCCACTGGTTCGACTGAACCGTATCGGTAATGGACGCATTCTTGCGAAGGTAGAATCACGTAACCCAAGCTTCAGCGTAAAATGCCGTATCGGTGCAAACATGATTTGGGATGCCGAAAAGCGTGGCGTTCTGAAGCCAGGCGTTGAACTGGTTGAACCGACCAGCGGTAATACCGGTATTGCGCTGGCATACGTTGCCGCTGCGCGTGGCTATAAGCTGACGCTGACCATGCCTGAAACCATGAGCATTGAGCGCCGTAAGCTGCTGAAAGCGCTGGGCGCGAATCTGGTTCTGACCGAAGGCGCGAAAGGTATGAAAGGCGCTATTCAAAAAGCAGAAGAAATTGTCGCCAGCGATCCGGCGAATTATCTGCTGTTGCAGCAGTTCAGCAACCCGGCTAACCCGGAAATCCACGAAAAAACCACCGGCCCGGAAATCTGGGAAGATACCGACGGTCAGGTTGATGTGTTTATCTCCGGCGTGGGGACTGGCGGTACGCTGACCGGCGTGAGTCGCTATATTAAAGGCACCAAAGGCAAGAAAGACCTGATCACCGTTGCGGTTGAGCCAACCGATTCTCCGGTCATTGCCCAGGCGCTGGCTGGTGAAGAGCTTAAGCCAGGCCCACACAAAATCCAGGGCATCGGCGCTGGTTTTATCCCTGGCAACCTCGATCTGAAACTGATCGACAAAGTCGTGGCTATCACCAACGAAGAAGCCATTTCGACCGCACGTCGCCTGATGGATGAAGAAGGTATTCTGGCAGGCATCTCTTCTGGCGCTGCGGTCGCAGCTGCGCTCAAGCTTCAGGAAGATGAAACCTTTACCAATAAGAATATCGTGGTTATCCTACCTTCTTCAGGTGAGCGTTACTTAAGCACTGCTCTGTTTGCGGATCTGTTTACTGAAAAAGAACTGCAACAGTAATGCCAGCATGTTAAAAACGCGTAAAAAAGCACCCTGATGGGTGCTTTTTTGTGGCCTGCTTCAAACTTTTACTCCTCCTGGCATTGATTCACCCCGTCGGGTCTGGTATTTAACCTGACAATTATTTTGAAGCGCGAAATTAATCAAAACAGGAAATAGAGTTGCTGAATCGATTTTATGATTTGGTTCAAGTCTTGCTTTCACTGCATAATGTTTAATGACGAGCGAAACGTCAGCGCTAACAAGACAGGCTAAAGTTAAGCCGCCAGGCTAGACTTTAGTTCCACAACACTAAACCTATAAGTTGGGGAAATACAATGTTCCAGCAAGAAGTTACCATTACCGCTCCGAACGGTCTGCACACCCGCCCTGCTGCTCAGTTTGTTAAAGAAGCTAAAGGCTTCACTTCTGAGATCACTGTGACCTCCAACGGCAAAAGCGCTAGCGCGAAAAGCCTGTTCAAGCTGCAAACTCTGGGCCTGACTCAGGGTACCGTTGTCACCATCTCTGCAGAAGGTGAAGACGAGCAGAAAGCAGTTGAGCATCTGGTAAAACTGATGGCTGAGCTCGAGTAAGTAACGGGTTCTTTTCAATATCAGTCACAAGTAAGGTAGGGTTATGATTTCAGGCATTTTAGCATCCCCGGGTATCGCTTTCGGCAAAGCACTTCTGCTGAAAGAAGACGAGATCGTCATCGACCGGAAAAAAATTTCTGCCGACAAGGTTGATCAGGAAGTTGAGCGTTTTCTGAGCGGTCGTGCCAAGGCATCAGCGCAACTGGAAGCCATCAAAACTAAAGCTGGCGAAACTTTCGGTGAAGAAAAAGAAGCCATCTTCGAAGGGCACATCATGCTGCTCGAAGATGAGGAGCTGGAGCAGGAAATCATAGCCCTGATTAAAGATAAGGGCATGACGGCCGACGCGGCTGCACATGAAATTATCGAAGGCCAGGCGACTGCCCTTGAAGAACTGGATGACGAATACCTGAAAGAGCGTGCGGCTGACGTACGTGATATCGGTAAGCGCCTGCTGCGCAACATCCTGGGTCTGGCGATTATTGATTTGAGCGCTATTCAGGACGAAGTTATCCTGGTCGCAGCCGATCTGACGCCTTCTGAAACCGCACAGCTGAACCTCAACAAGGTGCTGGGTTTCATCACCGACGCAGGTGGGCGTACCTCCCATACCTCTATCATGGCGCGTTCTCTGGAACTGCCAGCCATCGTGGGCACCGGTAGCGTCACCGCGCAGGTTAAAAACGACGACTATCTGATTCTGGATGCCGTAAACAATCAGGTTTACGTCAATCCAACCAACGAAGAGATCGAGCAACTGCGCGCCGTGCAGGAGCAGGTTGCTTCCGAGAAAGCCGAGCTCGCTAAACTGAAAGATCTGCCAGCCATTACGCTGGACGGTCATCAGGTAGAAGTTTGTGCAAATATCGGTACTGTCCGTGACGTCGAAGGCGCAGAGCGCAACGGCGCGGAAGGTGTGGGTCTGTATCGTACTGAATTCCTGTTCATGGACCGTGACGCGCTGCCAACTGAAGAAGAACAGTTTGCTGCGTACAAAGCGGTTGCCGAAGCATGCGGCTCTCAGGCTGTTATCGTGCGTACCATGGACATCGGTGGCGACAAAGAGCTGCCGTACATGAACTTCCCGAAAGAAGAAAACCCGTTCCTGGGCTGGCGTGCAGTGCGTATTGCCATGGACCGTAAAGAGATCCTCCGCGATCAGGTTCGTGCCATTCTGCGTGCTTCCGCTTTCGGTAAACTGCGTATCATGTTCCCGATGATCATCTCTGTTGAAGAAGTGCGTGCACTGAAGAAAGAGATCGAAATCTACAAACAGGAACTGCGCGACGAAGGTAAAGCCTTTGACGAAACCATTGAAGTTGGCGTAATGGTGGAAACACCTGCTGCGGCAACTATTGCTCGTCATTTAGCCAAAGAAGTCGACTTCTTTAGTATCGGTACCAATGATTTAACGCAGTACACCCTGGCAGTTGACCGTGGTAATGATATGATTTCACATCTCTACCAGCCGATGTCACCGTCCGTACTCACGCTTATCAAGCAAGTTATTGATGCTTCTCATGCTGAAGGTAAATGGACAGGCATGTGCGGTGAGCTTGCAGGCGACGAACGTGCTACACTTCTGTTGCTGGGTATGGGTCTGGACGAATTCTCTATGAGCGCCATTTCCATCCCGCGCATTAAGAAGATTATCCGTAACACGAACTTCGAAGATGCGAAGGTGTTAGCAGAGCAGGCTCTTGCTCAACCGACAACGGACGAGTTAATGACGCTGGTTAACAAGTTCATTGAAGAAAAAACAATCTGCTAATCCACGAGATGCGGCCCAAATTACTGCTTAGGAGAAGATCATGGGTTTGTTCGATAAACTGAAATCTCTGGTTTCTGATGATAAGAAAGACACCGGAACTATTGAGATTATTGCTCCGCTGTCTGGCGAAATCGTTAATATCGAAGACGTGCCGGATGTAGTATTTGCCGAAAAAATCGTTGGTGATGGCATTGCTATCAAACCAACGGGTAACAAAATGGTTGCGCCAGTTGACGGCACCATCGGTAAAATTTTTGAAACCAACCATGCGTTCTCTATCGAATCTGATAGTGGTATCGAACTGTTCGTACACTTCGGTATCGATACCGTTGAGCTGAAAGGCGAAGGCTTCAAGCGTATCGCGGAAGAAGGCCAGCGTGTGAAAGTGGGCGACCCGGTCATCGAATTCGATCTGGCGCTGCTGGAAGAGAAAGCCAAGTCTACCCTGACTCCGGTTGTTATCTCCAACATGGACGAAATCAAAGAACTGATCAAACTGTCTGGCAGCGTAACCGTGGGTGAAACCCCGGTCATCCGCATCAAGAAGTAATTCTTGCCGCACAGAAAAATGGCGCCTTCGGGCGCCATTTTTGTTTATGCCGGCAAAATGAGCTCATCAAAGCCCTTTTTCTGCGTATACATCATCACTTCTGTCACCCGATCTCCTGCACGGCGTATCGCGTCAGCAATGTCTCTGCCCTGCACAATGCCGCTCACCAACTCTGAACAGAACAGATCGCCCGTGCCTTTCAGATCGGTCGAGACGCGCGGATGCGCACTCACGGTTACGCTGTCTTTTGTCACCAGCACCACGTGGATGTGTTCAGGCTCAGAGGCAACCGGCGCACTGGTAATCGCCACCCACGTCAGCGTATCGGACAGCAAACTTTTTGCGGCCGCAATCGCGCTTTCAGGTGTACGACACGGCTGACCGCTCAGCACTTCAAGCTCGAAGACGTTCGGGGTAATGCCCTGCGCCAGCGGCAGCAAATGCTGGCGATAGGCTTGCGGAATTTCGGGTTTCACGTAGATCCCGCTGTCGATGTCACCAATGACCGGATCGACCAGCACCAGTAAATCAGGATGCTTTTTCTTAATGGCGGTAAGCCACTGCGCCAGAATCGCTATCTGACTGGCACTGCCCATATAACCGGTCGTGACCGCTTTGAGTTCGCGCAGCACATCGCGCTCTTCCAGCGCTTTCAGGTAACCGCTGAACCAGTCGTCGGGGATCACCCCGCCGTAAAAGGTGTCGTAATGCGGGGTATTACTGAACAGCACCGTCGGGATAGCCGTGACGGTGAGCTGGTGTTGTCTGATGTTTGGCACCGCAATACTGTTGCCTACGCTACCGTAAACCACCTGCGACTGCACAGCGACAATATCCGTCTGCTGCGCACGGGTTTTATCCCGAAATAAAATCATCTCCATGACGCTTAAATTCCCGCCCCCTGCGAATAACTCTCTTCACCAAAGACACCGGTAGACAGATAACGATCGCCGCGATCGCAAATAATCGCCACCACCACCGCCCCCGGATGTGCCTGCGCAATTCGCAGCGCTCCGGCTACCGCACCGCCCGAACTGACGCCGCAGAAGATGCCTTCACGCACCGCCAGTTCACGCATCGTATTTTCCGCTTCGCGCTGGTGGATATCCAGCACCTGGTCCACAAGCTGGGCATTAAAAATGCCCGGCATATATTCCGCAGGCCAGCGGCGAATACCCGGAATACTGCTGCCCTCTTCCGGCTGCAGACCCACAATAGTGACGTTTTTTTCCTGCTCGCGCAGAAAACGCGATACGCCGGTAATCGTCCCGGTCGTCCCCATGCTGGAGACAAAATGGCTAATGCGACCCGCGGTCTGATGCCAGATTTCCGGGCCTGTGGTCGTATAATGCGCATAGGGGTTATCGGGGTTATTAAACTGATCGAGCAGTTTGCCTTCGCCGCGCCGGGCCATCTCCAGCGCCAGATCGCGCGCCCCTTCCATCCCCTGCTCTTTGGTCACCAGGATCAGTTCTGCGCCGTACGCACGCATCGCAGCGCGACGCTCCTGGCTCATGTTATCCGGCATCAGCAGCTTCATCTGATAGCCTTTCAACGCAGCGATCATGGCAAGCGCAATGCCAGTGTTACCACTGGTGGCTTCGATCAGCACATCGCCCGGTTTGATCTCCCCGCGCTTTTCCGCCTGCACAATCATCGACAGCGCGGCCCGGTCTTTCACCGATCCCGCCGGGTTGTTGCCTTCCAGCTTGACCCAGATTTCGCTGCCGTTATCAGGCACGAGTCGCTGTAGTCTGACTAATGGGGTATTACCGATGGTTTGTTCTAATGTGTTCACTTTCAGGTCCAGACTTTCATAGAAAAAGCGGCCACGAGGGCCGCTTGCTCAGTGTGATAACGTTAAGCTATCAGTCTGTGTAAGTCAGGTCTACCGATTCATCTGGCAAATACTCAATCTGATATTCCCCTGATCCGCAGCGCGCCGACCATTCCCCTTTAACGTGAGCAAAATTAAGCGTGTCCGTCGTGAGAAGTTGTCTAACCGCAGACAATTTAATGGTCGCTGTCGTGTTGGCCGGAATGCTGAAAGTCAGCACCACGCGCCCCTTCACAGCCTGCCATTTCACAGCGATGTCGCCATAGATCGACTGATAGTGAGCATTCACCCAGCTTAACCCGCCACCGGGCAGCGGAGAAATCATCGCATGTTTAAAACCTGGTGCAGTTTCGTCCGCCTCAATGCCCGCTACGGTGCGATACAGCCATTCACCCACCGCACCATAAGCATAGTGGTTGAAGGAGTTCATATCGGGACTCCACATCGAGCCATCGGGTTTGATGCCATCCCAGTGCTCCCAAATAGTGGTTGCCCCGGCTTTCACCTGATACAGCCAAGAGGGGAAGTCCTCTTTCAACAACAGCGCCCAGGCTGCCTTAGGATGCTGATTTTGGCTTAGTGCGTGACAGAAATACGGTGTACCGAGGAAACCGGTCACCAGATGCCCGTCATGTTCATGCAATAATTCCACCAGCGTATCGGCAGTACGCTGGCGCCAGACGTCAGGCACCAGATTGAAACACAGCGCGAGAATATGCGCCGTTTGAGTGCGCGCCGTCATTTCCCCCTCGGCGGTAAAGAATCGCTGCTGAAAACGTTCAACAATCCTCGCCTGCAAAGCCTGGTAATAGCGGTGGTCGTCTGTGTGGCCCAGCACGTTCGCGGCCTTCGCCAGCAGTAGCGTCGAATGGGCATACCAGGCGGTGCAGATCAGATCTTCCGGGGTGGCGCCAAAATAGCTGCCCTCTTGTGCATCCAGCGCCACCCAGTCGCCGAACTGCAGCTTATAGCGCCAGATGTCGTTGTCTGCATGCGCCTGCATGAAATCGACCCAACCTTTCATGCTGGCGTACTGATTTTCCAGCACCCGCTTATCACCGTACATCAGGTACATTGTCCATGGATTGACCACCGCCGCATCCGCCCAGCCCGTTGCCGAATGCGTTCCCCCTTCAGCAAGGAACTTATCCTGGTCACAGTGGCCAGTGAGGATATCGGGGATTACATGCGGAACACCGCCTTCCGGGGTTTGATCGGATTTCAGGTCAA
Source organism: Lelliottia sp. CFBP8978 (assembly GCF_034046055.2). Lineage (NCBI taxonomy): Bacteria > Pseudomonadati > Pseudomonadota > Gammaproteobacteria > Enterobacterales > Enterobacteriaceae > Lelliottia > Lelliottia sp. CFBP8978. Next base: position 3,068,528 of record NZ_CM188253.1, read on the forward strand.
GGAGCCATTTGGAAAAGAAGGTCTGGGTTTGCATCAGGTAGCTAGCGGTACGACAAAAAATCTGCGCATCACCGGTCCAGCCCAGGCGCTCATCGCGCTGCGGACAGTCGGTCGGCACATCGACAAAGTTGCTTTTCAGCCCCCACAGAATATTGTGGTGTAGCTGATTAAGGTCAGGATTTGAACAGGCGAACTGCCCGGTCGGTGCCATCGCGGAATGAATCACAATGGCAGTGAAGTTATCCAGGTTAAGCTCTCCAGGATACGCTTCCACCTTCACATAGCGGAAACCCTGCCAGCTAAAGCGAGGGTGCCAGACCTCTTCGCCCTCGCCGTTTAAACAATACTCGGTCGTCTGTTTGGCCGTACGCAGGTTATCGAGATACACGTTGCCACCGGCGTCCAGCGTTTCGAAATGGCGCAACACCACCTTATCCCCGGTCTGGCCGTTCACCCGAAACTCCACCCAGCCGCTCATGTTCTGACCGAAATCGAGCACCTTATCGCCCTGCGGGGTGATGATTAATGCCTTCGCTGCCAGCCTTTCGATTTGCTGGACGGTACCCGCCCCCTGTGCGGTGAGCGTATTTTTATCCCAGTGGACAACCGAGACCCCACGCCATAAAGCCTCATTAAAGCCCGCGCGGCTCCAGCCCGGCTGAAGCCGACACGCGTCGAATACCTCCCCGTCATAAATCTCAGCAAACTGGCGGGCAGAATCACTCCCTCGCCAGCTGTTATCTGACCTGACCACCTGCTGCGTGCCATCCTCATACTGAATCACCATCTGACACAGCAGCGCCGTTTGTTCACCGTAGTAGTTGCGGTGGCGGCTGAAACCCATATCGCCTTTAAACCAGCCCGCGCCCAGCTCAGCGCCTATCACGTTGTCACCCTGATTTAGCAGCCCAGTGACATCATAGGTTTGGTAACACAGATGATGGCGATAACTGGTCCAGCCGGGCGTCAGTTCGTCGTTGCCGACGCGCTCACCGTTGAGAAACAGCTGATAGATGCCGAGCGCCGTGGCGTGCACCCAGGCCGCGGTAATCGCTTTGTGCGACGAGAGCGTAAAGCCTTTGCGTAGCAGTGTGGCTGCTGAATTCGCCTTATCACTCGGCGATTCCGCAGAGATAAACGCTGCCTGCCACGGCGTATCGAGCAGCCCGGTGACAAACGTTGCGGCCGGGCTCCAGGCGCTGGCTGCCCCCTGGTTGTCAGTAATGCACACCTGCAGGTAATAGCGAGTAGAAGGCAATAGTGCGATGTCACCCAGTTCGATGTGACTGGACTGCGCACTAAAGACCTCTCCACTATCAAAAATCAGTGATGAAAAATCGGCAGTGGTGCTGCACTGCAGGTGCCATGAACGCTGCACAACATCACGTTTGTCGCTATGAATTTTCCAGCCGATGGCGGGGAACCGCGCCACGCCGCTCAAAGTGGTTTCGCCGTCCAGCGTAATATGACTAACAGAAAGCATAATCTAAGACTCCTTGCGTAATTGAGACTAATTCTGCGTTGTGGTCTGAGCCGCAGCGGGTAACGTGTTATGGCTTTGCGAAGCGATGATCTCGGCCTCGCTGGAGAATTCATTGCGTGGTTTACCGTGAAAACAGAGCCAACCAATGAACATGCCGGATGCTACCAGGCCAGAAAGGAGGGTGTAGAGCATCACTGGCCCGGCATCGAGCAGAACCGGAGTGACAAAAGCGAGGATGCCGCAGGTCAGGCGTGCCAGGCCAACAATCGCCCCCTGAGCAGTGGCGCGTAGCATGGTGGGAAACGACTCCTGGGACCAAACTTTCATGATCCCCTCAAATGCCATCCCGCTGCCTATCGCCGTAAACAGCAGGCAACTCAGCCAGGAGGCAGGAGAAAAGTGCAGCAGCACCGGCATGAAGAAACCACCGGCAAAGAAGCAGGCCCCGATGATGAACACCAGCATGCGTCTTTTGGTATCAACCATTTTCATGAACAGCAGACCGGACAGCACGCCCACCGGCATTGCTATCAGATTCCACAGCGCATTTTTTTCGACGGTGATACCGACCACATTCACCGCGACATAGGCCCCGAACTGCCCGCCGGTGTTGGCCGCCAGATTGGTGAACATGTAAAACAGACACAGCGTAATAAAGGGCCAGAGGTATTTCCCGTGTAATAAATCTCTGACCGCCGTTTTTTGCGCGCGGACAGTGGCTCTGCCCGCTTGTCGCTCTTTATGCGCCGTCAGCCACAAGGGGGACTCAGGTAGCGACCAGCGCAGTACCAACAGAATGAACGCCACGATACCGACATGCAGATATAAAATCTGGGCACCGGATCTGCCCCAGCCACCAACCAGCGCCGAAATCGCCATCGTGGTACAAATCCCGGCAAACCACAGCAGGTTCGAAAGACCAATAATTTTGCCGCGATTTTTATCGCTGGCTGCTTCCGAAATGGTCGCCAGTGAAACCGGAAGATCGGCCCCCGTCGCCAAACCCACCAGTACCGTGCCTGCCAGCAGGAAATAAAACGCCCCGGAAAAAGCCAGCAGTAACGAGCCAAGCAGAACCATGGCCATCGTAATAATAAAAACGGTGCGTCTGCCGTAACAGTCCCCTAAACGGCCGCCAGAAAATGCGCCAAGGGCAATACATAAGGTCAAAACACCCGAAAGAATGCCAATTTCAGTCGAGGTTGTGCCGAGGGCTTTTTGGTAAATCACCAGTGCCGTACCATTAGAGACAATGGCGGCCGAGTCAATATAAGATGCCATGCCAGAAACGACACCCACGTACCACGGATTGGGTTGTTTGATATCGAGCATAATAAACACTCCATTATTTTATATAAATAGTAAATCCACTCCTGAGAAATAACGTCAGATCTTAACGTGTATATCTGGACAATACCGGAGCAACAGCTATCAATAAAGACGCCGGCATTTTATTAATACGTGAGAAGGGTATCTCACTATTAACGACTATCTTTGTTTAATTGACAGACTTAATTGACGCTCCTGCGAGGGCGTGTGTTGAAAATAGCGACGATACGCTTCGGTTAAGCGCGAAGGATTAAGAAAACCGCAAAGTATCGCGATACGACTGACGGGGATATCTGTAGTACGTAATAATTCCTGCGCTTTCAGCAAACGATAAAGTTGCTGGAATTTCTCTGGCGTATTGCCGGTCATCTGATGAAAAAAACGGTAAAGCGTGCGAATCGCTATCCCGGCCTCTTCACAGACCCCTTTCCAGTTAATCTCTTGGGCATAGTGCTGGCGGATATGATCCAACAAATAAACTTTCCCCCACCCATCAATAGCATCTTTACTGACGCCCTGCCCCTCGCACAGAATGGTCAGGATTTGCAGGAACGCCGACTCGGTTCCGGAAAAATAGAGTGAGTCAAAGGCATCATCGCGTCGATGGCTAATGCCTTCCGCCAGTAGAACAATACGGTTCAGCGCCAGTTCGGTTAACGGCTGGTAGTTTTCAGCAAAAGGTCGAGTTTTATCGGTAATAGGGATCAGAAGATCGTCAACGTCTTTAATATACTTAAACATGCGCTGGGGGCGAATTAAAATATTAATCAACGAAAGTTCACTGGTAGCCTCATAATAATGTACATCGTTCGCCGTCACGAAAAAGAAATCACCCTGACGAATCATCTCTGCCTGATCGTTCACGATATGAAAACCACTGCCACTGCGGACAATGACCAGTTCGTCAAATTCATGCCCGTGCAAATCAGCCATCGCCTGGTTGTTTAGCATAAACACACAGAACGCATGCTCTTCTGACGGAAAGAAATCTTCGCACTGTTTAATGTCCACCATAGTGACCTCGCTGACTGCGTTAATATCCTTACAATGTGTAAGCGTGATATTTTTCCCGGCACATCAACATTAAACAGCAAGAGTGCTGACAAGTCATTATGCGTAAATGGCAGTCACACGTAATTCCCTGTGACATTCCCATCACTTTTATTCATTACTGCGACCCGGATTGCACCCGTCGAGCAAATAAAAAAGGCTCATGTTAATCATGAGCCTTTTTAGCCATTCGCACGGAAACCGTCAGGCTGTTTCGGCCAGCATCAGAGGATTAATTTCCTCGCGGTTTTCAATGCGCTCTTGGCCGGAGTACAGCCGTGCATGCTGCAAACCAACAAACAGTCGCTCGCCGCGATACGGCGCGTCTTCATCGCGCATCACCACCGTCAGCGGCTCGGTATACCAGCCAAGCGGCTGGACCACCAGCTGGGTGTAGTGACCTTTCGGACTGGCTTCCAGCACCTGTACCGGCAGCGGAGAATCGAGGCTGGTGCGACGGCTGACATCCACTTCCCATGGACGCAGAAACAGATCGACGGGTCCCTGATGCACAGGGGTGTAACCCAGAGGCCAGCGATGCGCCCCGACATGGAACTGCCCGCCGCGAATAGTCCCCTGCAGGCGGTTCACTTCACCCATAAATTCCAGCACAAAACGGGTCGCCGGTTCGCGCCACAACTGCTCCGGCTCATCGACTTGTTCAATATTCCCCTGGCTCATGACGACCACGCGATCGGCCACTTCCATTGCCTCTTCCTGATCGTGGGTCACGAACACGCTGGTGAATTTCAGCTCTTCATGCAGCTGACGCAGCCAGCGGCGTAGCTCTTTACGCACCTGCGCATCCAGCGCGCCGAAAGGTTCGTCGAGCAACAGGATTTGCGGCTCAACCGCCAGCGCACGAGCCAGCGCCACGCGCTGTTTCTGTCCACCGGAAAGCTGCGCCGGATAGCGGTCGGCCAGATGAGCCAGCTGCACCATCTCCAGCAGTTTGGTCACTTTTGCTTTGATGGTCGCGGCATTCGGACGCTCGCGACGCGGCAGCACGGTCAGGCCAAAGGCGATGTTATCGAACACCGTCATGTGGCGAAACAGGGCGTAATGCTGGAACACAAAACCGACTTTACGATCGCGGGCATGCAGGCGGCTAACGTCGGTTCCGTGGAAACGAATATGGCCGCTGGTCTGATGCTCAAGACCGGCAATAATGCGCAGCAGCGTGGTTTTACCGGAACCGGACGGCCCAAGCAGCGCCACCATTTGTCCGGAAGGGATATCCAGCGAGATATCGTTCAGCACCTGGGTGCGACCAAAAGACTTCTTAATATTGGCAATCTCAATGCTCATGATTTCCCTCCTGTTGCAGGCGTTTTTCCTGATTCTCTAAACGCCACTGCACCACACTCTTTAAAAACAGGGTCAAAATAGCCATCAGCGTCAGCAGGGCTGCGGCAGTAAACGAGCCGACGGTGTTATAGTCCTGCTCCAGTAATTCAATCTGTAGGGGCAGCGACAGGGTTTCACCGCGAATGGAGCCTGAGACCACCGACACCGCGCCAAACTCACCAATCGCACGCGCGTTGGTCAGCACCACGCCGTACAGCAGCGCCCAGCGGATATTCGGCAACGTCACGCGCTTAAACATCTGCCAGCCTGATGCGCCTAACAAAATGGCGGCTTCATCTTCATGACTACCCTGGCTTAACATCACCGGTACCAGCTCACGCACCACAAACGGACAGGTGACAAAGATCGTCACCAGCACCATGCCCGGCCACGCGAACATGATTTGCAGATTGTGCTCGTCGAGCCAGCCGCCAAGCGGACCGTTAGAGCCGTAAAACAGCAGATAAACCAGACCAGCCACCACCGGAGAAACAGCAAACGGGATATCCAACAGCGTCAATAACAGCTGGCGGCCCGGGAAGTTAAAGCGCGTCACCAGCCACGCCAGCAAAATCCCAAACACCAGATTCACCGGTACCGTAATCAGCGCGATCATCACCGTCAGCCAGATGGCGTGGAGCATGTCCGGGTCGGCCAGGTTTTGCAGCGCAGGCATAATGCCTTTGCTGAACGCCTGCACGAAGATGTACACCATCGGTACAACAAGAATAAAGACTGACACCAGAATGCCGGTGCCAATCAGAAACCATTTTCCCCAGTTAATGCGGGGCGCATCGTAGCGCTTCAATTGAGTAACTTCCGCCATCAGTGACCTACCACACGCCGACCAAAGCGACTTTGCAAAGTATTAATCGAGAACAGCAACAGCAGCGACGCCGCCAGAATCACCGAGGCAATGGCGCTCGCCGCCGGATAATCGAACTCCTGCAAACGCACAAAAATCATCAGCGAGGTCACTTCGGTCTTCCACGCGATGTTACCGGCGATGAAAATCACCGCGCCAAATTCCCCCAGACTGCGGGTAAACGACAGCGCCACCCCGGCCAGCAGCGCCGGAGAAAGCTCGGGCAGCACCACTTTGCAGAAGCTCTGAATCCGCGTCGCGCCGAGCGTTTCCGCGGCTTCTTCGTATTCCGGCCCCAGCTCTTCAAGCACCGGCTGCACGGTACGCACCACAAACGGGATGCTGGTGAAGGCCATCGCCACGGCAATGCCGAGCCAGGTATAGGTCACTTTGATATCAAACTGCGCCAGCCATTGACCGTAAAAACCATTAACTGAAAACAGCGACGCCAGCGTCAGGCCTGCGACCGCCGTCGGCAGCGCAAACGGTAAATCCATCAGCGCGTCCAGCAAGGTGCGGCCAGGAAAACGATAGCGGGTTAAAATCCACGCCATCAGCAGGCCGAACACCCCGTTGAAGATGGACGCGACAAAAGCCGACAACAGCGTCACTTTATATGCCGCCACCACCTGCGGGTTGGTGATCACTTCCCAATATTGTGCCCAGCTCATCTGCGCGAGCTGCATCACCAGCGCGCTTAACGGCAACAACAAAATCAGACAGACGAACAGCAGGCTGGTCCCGAGGCTTAAGGTAAAGCCCGGCAGCACGCGTCTGGAAGAGACTGCAAACATTACTTACGCCCCGCCGCCAACAGTTTGTCCAGCTCACCGCCGGTCGTGAAGTGGGTTTTCATCACCTCCGGCCAGGCGCCGAACTGGTCCTCCACGCGGAACAATTCGGTCTGCGGGAATTTGTCTTTCAGCTTGTTCATCACGTCCGGGTTCGCCACGCGATAGTAATAGTCGGTAATGATGGTCTGCGCCTGCGGGCTGTAGAGATAATTCAGGTACGCTTTAGCCGCTTTCTCAGTGCCATTGGCTTTCACGTTTTTATCCACCCACGCCACCGGGAATTCAGCAAAGATATTGACCTTCGGGACCACCACTTCGAAGCCCTGCGCTTCGTACTGTTTGCGAATGTTGTTCACTTCCGATTCGAAGCTAATCAACACGTCACCCAGCCCGCGCTCAACAAAGGTGGTGGTCGCGCCGCGACCGCCGGTATCAAACACTTCGACGTTTTTCAGGAACTGGGTCATGAACTGTTCGGTTTTGGCTTTGTCGCCACCGTCAGCTTTGTCCGCTGCGCCCCAGGCCGCCAGATAGGTATAGCGCGCGTTACCGGAGGTTTTTGGATTCGGGAAAATCAGCTTCACGTCAGAACGCACCAGATCGTTCCAGTCATGAATATTTTTTGGGTTACCCTTACGCACCAGGAACGCCATGGTGGAGTAGAACGGGGAACTGCTGTTTGGCAAACGGCTCTGCCAGTCGGCCGGGATCAGGTTGCCTTTGTCATGCAGGATCTGCACATCGGTAATCTGGTTGTAAGTCACCACATCCGCTTTCAGCCCCTGCAAAATCGCCAGCGCCTGCTTGGAAGAGCCCGCATGAGATTGCTTGATGGTCAGCTTGTCGCCGTTATTTTCTTTCGCCCACTGCTGTTCAAACGGCGGGTTAAGGGCGGCAAACAGCTCACGGGAGACATCATAGGAACTATTGAGAAGCTCAGTCGCCTGCGCCTGCGCGACCAGCAACAGCGAAGCTGCCAGCGCCAGATATCCTTTTTTCAGTACAGTAACGGCCATTGCGCACCCTTATAAATGTGATGACATAGAGCTATCCCATCAGGCGTAATTGTTGCAGTCAGTTTGGGCATTGACAGCGCGGAAGAACCGGAGCGTACACGTAGTACGTGAGGATTCTGAGCACTGCCCAGGGCCAAACTGACAAATAAAAAAGCCCGATGGGATGGCTCTTTCTTATGGTCATCATATTTATAACGGGTACGAAAGGAGTAACGGTTTTATATACCGTTTGGTGATTTACCAGCAGAAAAGGGAATAAGGCTTTCATTCCCTCTCCCCTAAGGGAGAGGATTAGGGCGAGGGGTGTTACAGTGCCAGCAGACGCTCGACGGACGGGGCGAAATAGTAACCACCGGTCACCGGTTTGGTGAAACGCAGCATCGCGTCACGCTTGCCGTCGGTGTCGCCAAACATGCTTAACAGCTGCTGTTCAATATTGTACAGACGCGCGCAGTAGGCGCAGAAATAGAGACCGTGCGTGCCGCTGGCCGTACCGTATGGCAGGCTCTGGCGCACAATCTTCAGCCCTTTACCGTCTTCTTTCAGATCGACACGGGTCAGGTGAGACGTGACCGGACGCACATCGCCGTCGATCTCTTCGTTAGCCTCTTTGGTACGGCCAATCATCATCTCCTGGTCGTGCACGCTCATGCGGTTAAGCTGCTTGAGGTTATGCTCCCAGCGCTGCACAAACACGTAGCTGCCGCCTGCGTCCACGCCGTCTTTGATCACCGCCACATCGCGACGGGTCTCAACGCCTGCCGGGTTTTCGGTGCCATCGACAAAACCGCTCAGATCGCGCTCTTCAACCCAGCGGAATCCGTGGATCTCCTCTGTGACGTCAATGCTGTCGCCGAAGGCTTCAAGTGCCGCCTGGGCGATGGAGAAGTTCACATCGTGACGCAGAGAGAGAATATGGATCAGCACGTCGTACTGGGTGGCGGGTGCCAGCCCTTTACCGTAAGGGATAAAGTCCTTCAGCTCCTGTGCGCCTTCGCCGCCGCTGAGCTGACGCCAGACGTTATGACCAAAGGCCACAACCGCGCCAGGATTAGCGTCCGGAAATTTGGCCTCGAAGGTAGCCAGTTTATCAATAAATACTTTGCTGGCCGCACGCAGGGCATCCACATCCCCTTTGACATTGGCTTCAATCCATATCGCCGCGCGGCAATGTTCTGGCAAAATGCCGCTCTGAACCTGAGACATCGCTCCTCCTGAAAAAAAGATGCCACGACGTCGTGGCATTGATGGCGGCTATTATACCTGGATTTCAGCGAGGCGGTTTGTTCAGGCGCAAATTACTGCTGCCAGATAATTTTGCTCACTTTCCAGTTTTTCAGCGTGTCATCCGCAGGCATTAACCCCTCTGGCCCGCTCCACTCGCCGGTGAAGAGATAGCTGATATGCTGGCTGTCTTTGGCTTTACACTCGACGGCGACTTTTTCGTCTGCCACTGCGCTTTCGCAGTTGCCGAACGCTTTGTCATACAATTCGCTAAACGGCGTCCCGACTTTTACCCCGCTATCGGTTTCGACTTCACTATCCAGCACCTCAATGCGGTTAACCGTGCCTTTATCGCCATTGATAATCAGCGCCAACTGGTCGTCTTTCAGCGCTTCAAAATAATGCACGATGGTGCCATTTTCGGTTTTCATACCGCTGCGCAGGCGGTAATCGCTGCTTAACGCGGATTCGATCGCATCCTGATCCAGTGCCGTTGCAGCGGTAATGTTACCCACGCCCTTCTCGGTCACCTCGAATGACGATCCAAACCAGTTCCACGGATAAGCGGCCGACCAGTTAATTGAGGAGAGAGATGAGAACGTCGAACACCCCGTCAACACCAGCGGCAGAGCGCATAAAACTAAACGCAGCGATTTCATCGAAAAGTCCTTTCTTGTTAATTCAACGCTTGTTGGAGTGCAGCATCGGTAAAAAGTGCCTTTAATCTTTTTCAATGGCGAAACTGGCGCGCAAACGAGGATGGGTCAGCAGCCACAGCAGGGCCACGATATCGGCCACCACCAGCGCAATGCCAATACCGCTCAACGGTTCACCGTAGAACCACAGCAGCGGTTGCCAGCACAGCAACACCGCCTGCGCCAGGATCAGCAGCCAGCGAATGCAGCCCCACGTGCGCGGAAAAAGATGCCGCCGCCCGCTGAATAAAAATGCCAGTACCGCGGGTACGCCGGGGATGAGTCCAAGCCAGAAATTATCATGGTCCGGATAAAACAGGGCCAGCAGCGTGCTTCCCTGATCGCGAGAAGCCCCTGCCACAACGAACAGGACCCAGGTTCTGGCCTGAAGCAACAAAACACACCAGAACAAAAACGGTAACCTGACACGCCCCTGATTGTCATAATCGGCGGGATGAAACTCAGTATTCTTCATCTTCGATCAGACGCTTACCCAGGCTCAGTACGTCAGAATGTTCATACCCCAGGCGCTCATACATTCCCAATACCACATCGTTGTCTTCGCGCACCATGATCTGAATTTTTGGACAGCCGCGGGCGATCAGTTTCTTTTCCAGACGATTAAGCAGCGCATTGGCGATCCCACGCCCACGATATTCCGGGTGGACACCGAGATAATAGGCCGACCCGCGATGCCCGTCGTAACCGCCCATCACCGTTCCCACCACTTCCCCATTCACTTCCGCGACCAAAAACAGGCTGACGTCGTGATTGAGCTTACGTTCGATATCCATTTCCGGATCATTCCACGGACGCAGCAGATCGCAGCGCTCCCAAAGGGTAATCACCTCTTCGAAATCTTCCTGGCGAAAAACGCGTATCTCCATGGTATTAACCGCCTTTTTGGGTTCAAAAACAGTGATTATGGCGCGAACGCCGCCGCTAGCCAATAAGCGGCGAAAAATACGTAAAAATTTGACATAATGTCACTCTGTCACGTATTGAAATGAAAAGTAAAACAATTCTCAACATGGACTGTCGTCACGCTAAACGCGATACGATATAACACCCGGACCCCAATTTTTACAATTCAGGCCGCATGAGCACATTCAAACCATTAAAAACACTCACATCGCGTCGTCAGGTTCTCAAAGCGGGGCTGGCGGCCTTAACGTTAACAGGCATCGCACAGGCGCAGGCAAAAGACGACAGCAGCCTTAAAACCAGCAACGGGCACAGTAAACCGAAAGCGAAAAAAGCGGGCGCGAAGCGGGTCGTGATGCTCGATCCCGGTCACGGGGGGATCGATACCGGCGCGATTGGTCGCAATGGTTCGAAAGAGAAACACGTGGTGCTGGCGATTGCTAAAAATGTGCGCTCGATTCTGCGCAGCCACGGAATTGACGCACGGCTGACCCGCACAGGCGACACCTTCATTCCCCTCTATGACCGCGTAGAGATCGCCCACCAGCACGGGGCGGATCTGTTTATGTCGATCCACGCTGACGGTTTTACCAACCCCAGCGCCGCCGGTGCATCGGTCTTCGCCCTCTCCAACCGGGGAGCGAGTAGCGCCATGGCAAAATATCTTTCGGATCGCGAAAACCGCGCCGATGAAGTTGCCGGTAAAAAGACCACCGACAAAGACCATCTGCTGCAACAGGTGTTGTTCGATCTGGTGCAAACAGACACCATCAAAAACAGCCTGACGCTCGGCTCTCATATTTTAAAGAAGATTAAGCCCGTGCATCGCCTGCACAGTAAAGGCACCGAGCAGGCCGCGTTTGTAGTGCTGAAATCGCCGTCTATTCCGTCGGTGCTGGTGGAAACTTCTTTCATCACTAACCCGGACGAAGAGCGTCTGCTCGGCACAACCGCGTTTCGGCAGAAAATTGCCAATGCGATCGCCTCCGGAGTCATCAGTTATTTTAACTGGTTTGATAATCAAAAAGCGCATTCGACGAGACGTAAATGAAACCGAATTCTCAGCAGGTCAAAGCGTTTCTGCTGCAACTCCAGGATCAGATTTGCCAGAAACTGGCTGCCGTTGACGGTGGCGAATTCCACGAAGATAGCTGGCAGCGCGAGGCCGGTGGCGGCGGACGCAGTCGCGTGCTGCGTAACGGCGGCGTCTTTGAACAGGCGGGCGTCAACTTCTCTCACGTTCACGGTGACGCCATGCCGGCCTCGGCCACAGCGCATCGCCCGGAGCTGGCCGGACGCAGTTTTGAAGCCATGGGCGTGTCGCTGGTCGTTCATCCGCACAGCCCGTTTGTGCCTACCAGCCACGCCAACGTCCGCTTTTTCATCGCCGAGAAACCGGGGGCCGATCCGGTGTGGTGGTTCGGCGGCGGATTTGATCTAACGCCTTTTTACGGATTTGAAGAAGACGCGATTCACTGGCACCGCACTGCACGCGATATCTGCCAGCCTTTCGGCGACGATGTTTATCCCAGGTACAAGAAATGGTGCGATGACTATTTCTATCTCAAACATCGCGACGAGCAGCGCGGTATTGGCGGGTTGTTCTTTGACGATCTGAATACACCCGATTTTGACACGGCATTCCGCTTTATGCAGGCGGTCGGCGAGGGTTATACCGACGCCTATCTGCCCATTGTTGAGCGCCGCAAAAATACCGATTACGGGGTTCGCGAACGTGAGTTCCAGCTGTATCGCCGTGGCCGTTACGTGGAGTTCAATCTGGTGTGGGATCGCGGCACGCTGTTTGGTCTGCAAACCGGTGGACGCACAGAGTCGATTCTGATGTCGATGCCGCCGCTGGTACGCTGGGAGTATAATTTTGAGCCAAAAGAAGGCAGCCCGGAGGCCGCCTTGCGTGAGTTTATTCAGGTTCGGGACTGGGTGTAGTTTCCCCTCACCCCGGCCCTCTCCCCATAGGGGCGAGGGAGAAAAACCACACCGATGCCCCTCTCCCCACAGGGGCGAGGGAGAAAAACCGCACCGATGCCCCTCTCCCCACAGGGGCGAGGGAGAAAAACCGCACCGATGCCCCTCTCCCCACAGGGGCGCGGGAGAAATACCGCACCGATGGCCCTCTACCCACAGGGCGAGGGAGAAATACCGCACCGATGCCCCTCCCCACAGGGCGCGGAAACAACCACCGCACCGATCGATCCCCTCTCCCTTTTAGGGAGAGGGTTAGGGTGAGGGTAAAGGTGAAGGCCTACAACGGCTGTGTCTGCGCCTCCACCACCGCCAGCGCGACCATATTGACGATACGACGCACGGAGGCAATCGGTGTTAACACATGCACCGATTTCGATACGCCCATCAGTACCGGTCCCACTGTCACCCCTTCCGAACTGGACACGCGCAGCAGGTTGTAACTGATACGCGCGGCTTCGACGTTCGGCATAATCAACACGTTTGCAGAACCTTTCAGCGGGCTGTCCGGCATCCGCTCGTTACGGATACTCTCAACCAGTGCGGCATCGCCATGCATCTCGCCGTCAATCATCAGCTCTGGCGCACGTTCACGCACCAGCTCCAGCGTCTGGCGCATTTTGCTGGCGGCGGGTGATTTCGATGAACCAAAGTTAGAGTGCGACAGCAGCGCGACCTTCGGCTCAATACCGAAGCGACGTACCGTTTCCGCCGCCATCACCGTGATTTCCGCCAGCTGTTCCGGCGTAGGGTCGTCGTTGACGTAGGTATCCGCGATAAAGGTGTTGCCGCTTGGCAGCAGCAGCGCATTCATCGCCCCCGCCGTATGCACCCCGTCGCGATAGCCGAAGATCTCCTGCACCACGCTGAAGTGCTCGTGATAATCACCAATCGTCCCGCAGATAAGCGCATCGGCTTCGCCACGATGAACCATGATCGCACCGATCACCGTAGTATTGCCGATCACCGCGCGCTGGGCCTGCTCCTGAGTGATCCCCCGACGCTTCATGATGCTGTAGTACTCGCTCCAGTACTCTTTAAACCGCGGATCGGATTCGTTGTTCACGATCTCGAAATCGACACCCGGTTTGATTTGCAGACCGAGTTTCTGGATGCGCATTTCGATGACGCTCGGACGACCAATCAGAATCGGTTTTGCCAGCCCCAGCGTGATCAGCTCCTGCGTCGCATGCAGAACGCGCGCTTCTTCACCTTCGGCCAGCACCACGCGTTTAGCGTCGGCGCGCGCCTGAGAGAAAATCGGCTTCATGAACAGATTGGTTTTGTAGACAAACTCGGTGAGCTTATCGACGTAGGCATCAAAATCTTCAATCGGACGCGTCGCCACGCCGGAATCCATCGCGGCTTTGGCGACCGCCGGAGCGATCTTGACGATCAGACGCGGATCGAACGGTTTCGGAATGATGTAATCCGGGCCAAAGCTCAGGTCCTGATCGCCGTAGGCCGAGGCCACCACTTCGCTCTGCTCCGCATGCGCCAGCTCGGCGATGGCATGTACCGCGGCGAGTTTCATCTCTTCGTTGATCGCTGTCGCACCCACGTCCAGCGCACCGCGGAAGATGAACGGGAAGCACAGCACGTTGTTGACCTGGTTTGGATAATCAGAACGACCAGTGCAGATAATCGCATCTTCACGCACGGCTTTCGCCAGCGGCGGCAGGATTTCCGGCTCCGGGTTTGCCAGCGCCAGAATCATTGGCGCGCGCGCCATTTTCTTGACCATTTCCGGGGTCAGCACTTTCGGGCCCGAACAGCCAAGGAAAATATCCGCGCCGTCAATTACCTCGTCCAGCGTGCGCTTGCCGTCATCTTCCACGGCATACGCGGCTTTGGTTTCTGCCATGTTCGCTTCGCGATCTTTGTAGATAACCCCTTTTGAGTCGCACACCACAATGTTGTGCTTCTGCATGCCCAGCGCCACCAGCAGGTTCATACAGGCGATGGCTGCCGCACCCGCGCCGGAGACGACCATGCGGACGTCGGAGAGGTTTTTCTCCACCACGCGCAGACCGTTCAGAATGGCCGCCGTGCTGATAATTGCCGTGCCGTGCTGATCGTCGTGGAACACCGGAATGTTCATACGTTCACGCAATTTCTGCTCAATGTAGAAACATTCCGGCGCTTTGATATCTTCAAGGTTGATGCCGCCAAATGTCGGCTCCAGCGCGGCCACGACGTTGATGAATTTGTCCGGATCCAGTTCATCCACTTCGATGTCGAAGACGTCAATACCGGCAAATTTCTTGAACAGGACGCCCTTCCCTTCCATCACCGGCTTACCAGCCAGCGCACCAATGTTGCCCAGCCCAAGAACCGCCGTCCCGTTAGAGACCACCGCCACCAGATTGCCACGCGCCGTGTATTTGTAGGCCGCCAGCGGGTCTTTTTCAATCTCAAGACAAGGCGCGGCGACGCCTGGTGAATAGGCCAGCGCCAGATCGCGCTGAGTGGCGAGGGGTTTGGTCGGAGAAACCTGGATTTTGCCCGGTACAGGGAATTGATGAAAATCGAGGGCACTCTGTTTTAACTGATCATCCATCTTATTGTTCCTTTCACGTATCGATCAAAAAGGGCGGCGTTTCACGTTCCTGCGGCTCGCCCTGAAGTGGCGCTTAGTATCGCCCGTGAAGAGAGCGCAAACTTTGAAGGCTGCCAAACTCTCACCATCCCGGGGCAAAATTTGTTATCAATTTATAACAATGATGTTACCCACTGCCGGAAGCAATGCCTCCCCCGTCTGCTATGCTTTTTTGTTAAGTACGTCATGTATTTCGCAGAAGTGTGAACCAACGCACTCGCCTAACTCTGTTATTTCCAAGGAGTCATTTCCATGAACCAATTAGACGGCATCAAAAAATTCACGACAGTTGTCGCCGACAGCGGCGATATCGAGTCAATCCGCCACTATCAGCCGGAGGATGCGACCACCAACCCGTCGCTGCTGCTGAAGGCGGCAGGCCTTGCGCACTTCAGCCACCTGATAGACGACGCCATCGCCTACGGTAAACAGCGTGGCAAAACCCAGGAGCAACAGGTGGCGGAGGCCAGCGACAAACTGGCGGTCAATATCGGTGCGGAAATTCTGAAAAGCATCCCCGGACGCGTGTCAACGGAAGTGGATGCTCGCCTGTCATTCGATAGCGAAAAAAGCATTGCTAAAGCACGCCGGTTAGTGGCGCTTTATCAGGAGCAAGATATTGATAAATCGCGCATTCTGATTAAGCTCGCCTCCACCTGGGAGGGTATTCGCGCCGCCGAAGTGCTTGAGAAAGAGGGGATCAACTGTAATCTGACGCTGCTGTTCTCCTTCGCGCAGGCCCGCGCCTGTGCTGAAGCGGGGGTATTTTTGGTCTCGCCGTTTGTGGGCCGAATCTACGACTGGTATCAGGCAAAACAGCCGCTGGACCCGTACGTGGTCGAGGAAGACCCCGGCGTAAAATCCGTGCGCAATATCTACGACTACTTCAAACAGCACCGCTACGAAACCATCGTGATGGGTGCCAGCTTCCGTCGCACCGAGCAGATCCTGGCGCTGGCAGGCTGCGATCGCCTCACCATCTCGCCTAACCTTCTGAAAGAGCTTCAGGACAACGAAGAGACGGTGATTCGTAAGCTCATTCCCACCTCTACCGTTCTGCCAAAACCGAAGCCACTTACCGAAGCCGAGTTCCGCTGGGAACATAATCAGGACGCAATGGCCGTGGATAAACTGGCCGAGGGGATCCGCCTCTTCGCCGTTGACCAGCGCAAACTTGAAGACCTGCTTGCCGCCAAACTTTAATCTTGCCATGGAGTGAACTATGTCCCGTAAAGAGCTAGCCAATGCCATCCGCGCCCTCAGCATGGATGCGGTGCAAAAAGCCAATTCCGGCCACCCTGGCGCCCCTATGGGGATGGCCGATATCGCCGAAGTGCTGTGGAATGACTTCCTGAAGCACAATCCGACCGATCCCACGTGGTATGACCGCGACCGCTTTATTCTCTCGAACGGCCACGCCTCTATGCTGCTGTACAGCCTGTTGCATCTCTCCGGTTATGACCTGCCGCTCTCCGAGCTAAAAAATTTCCGCCAGCTGCATTCCAAAACCCCCGGCCACCCGGAGCTGGGCTATACGCCGGGCGTGGAAACCACCACCGGGCCGCTCGGCCAGGGGCTGGCGAATGCCGTCGGACTGGCGATTGCTGAACGCACGCTGGGCGCACAGTTTAACCAGCCAGGCCATGACATCGTTGACCACTTCACTTACGTCTTTATGGGCGACGGGTGTTTGATGGAAGGGATCTCCCATGAGGTCTGTTCGCTGGCGGGCACGCTGGGTCTGGGCAAACTGATTGGTTTCTACGATCACAATGGCATTTCTATTGACGGCGAAACCGACGGCTGGTTTACCGACGATACCGCCAAACGCTTCGAGGCCTACCACTGGCACGTCGTGCACGAAATTGACGGCCATGATCCGGAGGCGGTGAAAAAAGCCATTATCGAAGCGCAGGGCGTGACCGATAAACCGTCGCTGATTATCTGTCGCACCACGATCGGTTTTGGTTCGCCGAACAAAGCGGGTAAAGAAGAGGCGCACGGCGCAGCGCTGGGCGAAGAGGAAGTGGCGCTGACGCGCCAGAAACTCGGCTGGAGGTATCCACCGTTTGAGATCCCGAAAGAGATTTACCACGCCTGGGATGCGCGCGAAGAGGGTGAAAAAGCGCAGCAGGCGTGGAACGGAAAATTTGCGGCCTACAAAAAAGCGCATCCGGAGCTGGCAGCAGAATTTTCACGGCGCATGAGCGGCGGCCTGCCGGAAAACTGGGAACAGACGACCCAGAAATTGATTGACGATTTGCAGTCCAACCCGGCGAAAATCGCCACCCGTAAGGCTTCGCAAAATACGCTGAATGCTATTGGTCCGATTCTGCCTGAACTGCTGGGCGGCTCTGCGGATCTGGCGCCAAGCAACCTGACGATCTGGTCAGGCTCCAAATCGCTGAAAGAGGATATTTCAGGCAACTACATTCATTACGGCGTGCGCGAATTCGGGATGACCGCCATCGCCAACGGCATCGCCCATCATGGCGGATTTGTCCCGTACACGGCCACTTTCCTGATGTTCGTTGAGTATGCCCGCAATGCTGCGCGCATGGCGGCGCTGATGAAGGCGCGGCAAATTATGGTTTACACCCATGATTCCATCGGGCTGGGGGAGGACGGTCCAACCCACCAGGCCGTGGAACAGCTCGCCAGCCTGCGTCTGACGCCAAACTTTAGTACCTGGCGTCCATGCGATCAGGTCGAAGCCGCCGTGGGCTGGAAGCTGGCCGTTGAACGCCATACCGGCCCGACCGCACTGATCCTGTCGCGGCAAAATCTGGCGCAGATCGAGCGCACTCCCGAGCAGGTGAAAAATATTGCGCGCGGCGGTTACGTGTTGAAAGACAGCGGCGGTAAGCCAGATGTGATTCTGATTGCGACCGGTTCGGAGATCGAAATCACCGTCCAGGCCGCGGAAAAATTGACCGCGGAAGGACACGCGGTCCGCGTGGTGTCCCTGCCCTCAACGGATATTTTTGATGCGCAGGATGAGGCATACCGTGAGTCGGTACTGCCCTCAAACGTCGCCGCCCGGGTGGCCGTCGAGGCGGGGATTGCCGACTACTGGTATAAATATGTCGGTTTAAAAGGCGCCATTGTCGGCATGACCGGCTACGGAGAATCGGCCCCGGCGGACAAGCTGTTTCCGTACTTTGGCTTTACCGTCGAGAACGTGGTCGAGAAAGCCCTTAGCATGCTTTAACGGGTGATCCATAACGTGGGCCAGGCATCTGGCCCATGCCAGTTATCGCAGCTCGGCTCTTCAGCATAACGCACCAGACGAAAGCGCTGGCCGTCAAAACGCCAGCGCGTCTGAATCCCACAGTCGGCCATTCCGCGACCGAGTGCCAGCGTCGTCAGCTCGCGCGTTTTTTCATCAAAACGGGCGTTCATCAGCTCCATTTCACTGCTTTCACTCGACGAGACAAACGGTAAACGCAAACGCACCGCCCGCGCGGCAAAGGGCTTTTTGCGTGAGACCTGCCACGCCAGATCCACCGTATTGTAAGCCCCCGCTTCGCAGCTAATCATCAGCAGCGCCTTATCATCCGTTAATGCCGTGACTCTCACTTCCCGCCGGTTAGGATCCAGCGAACACTGGCTGTTATTCATGCGCCAGGTGCCGTAGTCCAGCAGGTCATTGAGTTCATCATGGGTCAGCGGCGTCGGGGTCGGGTTGACCACCGCCACCTCTTTGAGCGCCGGGGCCGGTGGAACGCTTAACGGCGGGCTGTCGCCTTTTTTAATCCAGGCGGTTTCGCTGCCCACGCGCTGCTGTTGAGAATCAATAAACAGCAACGCGGCCTTCAGCCCGGCCAGGGAGAGGCGCTGTTGCCCGCCACGCAGCGTCAACGCCTCGCCTTCCTGAATGGTTTTGAGAAAAGCGGTAATCGTGGCCGAGTCATCGGTCAGCAGATGCCA
The DNA here is from genome assembly GCF_034046055.2 of Lelliottia sp. CFBP8978. NCBI lineage: Bacteria > Pseudomonadati > Pseudomonadota > Gammaproteobacteria > Enterobacterales > Enterobacteriaceae > Lelliottia > Lelliottia sp. CFBP8978. The sequence goes on from NZ_CM188253.1 coordinate 3,087,767, forward strand.
GGGCGTGAGTTTCCAGTGCGGCGCATCCAGTGTGAGGGGCGCGCCGTCCAGCAACAGGCGTGGGGCGACAGGCGCTTCTTTGGTTTGCGGCGACGTCAGTCCGCCCAAATCAATACGCAGTGAGGCATCGGTTTTGGCCCCCGCGCTGCGGCTCAGGGTCATCACCAGACCACGGTGCTCTCCGGTATTGCGCGCGACGCAAAAATTCTGGTTATTGCAGGTGACCTGCCAGTCGGAAAAAGATTGCTGTGCAGGTGCGGCCCATACCCGTGGCACAGGCAGCATGCTGAACAAGAGAATAAGAAGAATGCTGTAGCGCATGAAAGGCACAATCCCGGAGCAGAAACTCGAAAACAGAAACTGGCAGTATCTTCGTGTCCTGACCGGGGTTGCTCAATCGGATTTATCGGATAGATTTATCTGAAATGCATTTTATAGATACTATAAAAATCAAGCCATTAGACCAGACAGCTGTAAATACTGGAGCAGTATCAACGTCTTACCATCCTTGATTTCACCGGTTTTGACCATCTCCAGCGCCTGCGTAAACGGAATTTCCAGCACATCGATCGCTTCATCTTCTACGCCGCCCCCCGCATTGCTGCGCTGGGCATCGCTGTATTCAGCGATGAAGAAGTGAATTAACTCCGTGACGCCGCCGGGAGACATGTACAGCTCAAACAGTTTCTTGACCTCACCCACTTCAAACCCGGTCTCTTCAATCGCCTCTTTGCGAATGCAGACTTCCGGCTCGTCGTTATCCAGCAGGCCGGCACAGGTTTCAATCAGGCATCCGTCAGGGTTGCCATTCACCCAGGTCGCTACGCGGAACTGACGGATCAGAACCACGCTCTGCTTCTCACGGCTGTATAACAGGATGGTTGCGCCGTTGCCGCGGTCGTATACTTCGCGTTTGTGGCGGATCACTTCCCCGTTGTTGCGGGTCAAATCGTAGGTAAAATTGCGCAGAACAAAATAGTTTTCGGAGAGAATTTTATCTTTGATGATCTCAATTTTCAGGCTCATACGGGCTCCAGAACGTAATGAGTTATTCATAGTACGCCGTGAAACCCGCTTTGTCGCCCCACTGATTTAATGCGTTTTTGGCCGTTCGATTCCCAGCCAGTCCATCATACCCTGCGCGGCATGACGCCCCTCCGCCATCGCGGTCACCACCAGATCCGCGCCACGTACCGCATCGCCACCAGCAAAAATCTGCGGATGGCTGGTCTGGTAGCGATAGCGGCTCTCCACGCTGGCGACGATGCGCCCACGATCGTCCATGTTCACCCCCTGCGCCTGCAGCCAGGGCATTCCGTGCGGATTGAAACCAAACGCCATAATGACAACATCGGCTGGCATCACAAATTCGCTGCCCTCAACCGGAACCGGACGTCGCCGCCCCTGCGCATCGGCCTCGCCGAGCTGGGTGCGCAATAAGCGAATGCCGCTCACGCGTCCGGCATCATCCAGAACCAGCTCAACCGGCTGAACGTTGAATTCAAAGTCTGCCCCCTCGTCTCTGGCGTTTTTCACCTCTTTTTTCGAACCCGGCATATTGGCTTCATCCCGGCGATACGCGCAGGTGACTTTTGCTGCCCGCTGGCGCAAGGCGGTGCGCACGCAATCCATCGCGGTATCACCGCCACCCAGAACCACCACATTCAGGCCCGCAGTGTCGAGATAGGGTTCCGCTTCCGCTGGCGCAAGTCCCATCAGGTGACGGGTATTTGCCATCAGGAAGGGGAGTGCGTCGTAAACACCCGGCGCGTCTTCATGAGGGATGCCCGCCTTCATGGATCGATAGGTTCCTACACCAATAAATACCGCGTCGTAGTCGTGCAGCAACGACGCCATCGGCAGATCTTTGCCAATTTCGCAATTCAGCTCAAAGCGAATCCCCATCGCCGTGAAGATCTCCCTGCGGCGCGCCAGCAGAGATTTCTCCAGCTTGAAGGCCGGAATACCAAAGGTCAGTAAACCGCCAATCTCCGGATGTCGGTCATAGACCGTCACACTGACACCGTGCCGGACGAGCACATCGGCGCACGCCAGTCCCGCCGGACCCGCGCCAATAATCGCGATACGCTTATCAACCGGAGCGACGCCGGTCACGTCGGGCCGCCAGCCGTTAGCCAGCGCCCGATCGGTAATGTAGCGTTCAATGTTGCCAATCGTCACCGAGCCGGATTCATCACGCAGCGTACAGGCCCCTTCGCACAAACGATCCTGCGGACAGACCCGCCCGGTAATTTCCGGTAAACAGTTGGTCTGATGAGACAGCGCGACCGCAGCCTCGATGTCTCCGGCTTTCGCGCGCGCAATCCACTGTGGAATGTGATTATGCAGCGGGCAGGTCCACTCGCAGATGGAATGCTCACCGCACGTCAGGCAGCGCGCGGCCTCACGCTGCGCCTGTTCGGCGCTGAAGGGCAGATAAATTTCGTCGAAATGCTGCTTTCTGACCGCCGGGCTGAGCTTATCCGGCTCGCCGCGCGGGGGCTGGGTCTGCAATTGCTGGCGTTTCGTCTGTTGCGGTTCACCCACTATCGCCGCGCTGTGCCACGGCTGCGCTTCCAGGCTCGCCGCCCGCTGACGTCTCGCTTTTGCCAACCGATCCAGCACGCCGGGAGTGATAAGCGTCAGGGCATCTGCCGGGCAGTTCTCCACGCACGCCGGTCCTTGCGGCCTGTCGCGGCACAAATCACATTTATGCGCTGAGGCTTTCGCGTGACCGTCCTCCATCGGCGTGACGATAATCTCCATCGTCCCAAAGGGACATGCGACGACGCAGGCTTTGCAACCGATGCATTTTTGCTGATTCACCTGTACGCTGTCGTTGCTACGGGCGATTGCGCCGTTTGGACAGCTCCGGGCACAGGGGGCATTTTCACAGTGATGGCAGGTGACTGCGCTGCGTCGTTCCCCCTCTTTCAGCACCGTAATACGAGGGACAAACTGACGCGAGTTCAGGACGTGTTGCTCATCATTGTGGGCCATCACGCAGGCCACTTCGCAGGCGTGACACCCAATACATTGCAGGCTATCAGCCATAATAAAACGATTCATAAAAAGACCTGTTCTGGTAGCATTAACCTTACTTTTTATATGAATATTGTATACCCCGACGGTCGCAGGCAATGTTCAAATGCCCAAAACCAGGGACTATTTACGACTAACCTGTGAAAGATCAATTTATTGCGCCGCAGGTGAAATTGCGTTCCAGCAACTTTCAGGAATCCTTGTTGTGACTGTTAAACGCCCTGTTTCAGGAAGCCTGGTTCGGGCTTTTATCTCCATTATTTTGCTCTCCGTGCTGAGTAGCGGCACTGCGCTGATGACGCTTGCCAGCAGCCTGCGCGATGCCGAAGCTATTAATATTGCAGGCTCTTTGCGCATGCAGAGCTATCGTCTGGGTTACGATCTGGAGCGCAATAACCCCGCTTTCTCCGAACATCGTCAGCACTGGCAGAACACCCTGAACTCCCCCGTTCTGCAGGAACTGGACCGCTGGTATGTTCCGGAGTCAGTCAAAACGGGTTATCAGCAGTTGGCCATTGCGTGGCAGGAGATGGATACGCATCTGGAAGCCGGAGATAAGGTCTGGTATCAGGACCATATCCAGCACTATGTGGAGCGTATTGATACTTTTGTTCTCGCGCTGCAGCACTATGCAGAACACAAAATGCAGCTGGTGGTCGCCATGTCGCTGGCGGGTGGCATGGGGATTTTACTGCTGGTGTTTCTGACGATGCGCCGGATACGGCGGCAGGTTGTCGCCCCGCTCAACCATCTGGTGAGCGCCAGCCTGCAAATGGAGCAAGGGAATTTTGCCATCCATGCTCAGGACACCGACCTGCCAAATGAGTTAGGACTGCTCTCGCGCACCTTTAACCATATGTCCGCCGAGCTGCATAAACACTATCGCTCGCTTGAGATCACGGTTGAGGAAAAAACTCACCACCTGAACGAAGCCCATCAGCAGCTCGAGATGCTGTTCAAGTGTTCTCAGGCACTGAATACCAGCCAAATTGATGCCCACTGTTTTCGCCATATTCTGCAGATTGTTCAGGAATATACCGGAATGAGCTATCTGGAGCTGAAGGCCAGTGATAACTGGCAACTTTGTGAAGGGAAGAAAGTAGAAACGCACGAAACGTTTACGCTGCCGCTCATTATGCAGGAGACGCGTTATGGCGAGCTGCGCTGGCAAATTGAAAACACCGCCGTGTCCGGACCGTTAATGACTAGCGTCGCGACCATGCTCGGGCGCGGGCTCTATTTTAATCAGGCGCAAAAACACTACCAGCAGCTGCTGCTTATGGAGGAGCGCGCCACCATTGCCCGCGAATTGCACGACTCGCTGGCGCAGGTACTTTCTTATCTGCGGATCCAGCTTACGCTGCTAAAACGCGCGGTACCGGAAGATAACCTTCCGGCGCAAACCATCATTTCTGATTTCTCTCGCGAGCTGAATAACGCCTGGCGTCAGCTGCGCGAGCTGTTGACCACCTTCCGTTTGACCCTGAATCATTCGAATCTTCCGGCTGCATTACAGGAGGCGCTGGACGGATTGCAGAACCAGACCAGCGCCCGGCTTAGCCTGGATTGTCGGCTCTCGTCGCTGGCACTCGATGCGCAAAAGCAGGTCCACCTGCTGCAAATCGTTCGGGAAGCGGTGCTGAATGCGATTAAACACGCTCAGGCGACCGAGATAACGGTGAGCTGCGTCACCGCCCCGGACGGCGAGCATACGGTATATGTCCGAGACAATGGCATCGGCATCGGCGATGCCAGCGAACCCGCTGGCCACTACGGACTCAATATTATGCGTGAGCGCGCCGGGCGCCTGGGCGGGACATTAGGCTTTTCGCAGCCGCAAAACGGCGGCACTCAGGTCTGTATTCGCTTCCGTACCCCTGAGCCTGTTGACGGTAAATAACGGTAAACGGGCGGCGTTTGGCCGTCCACTGCCGGGCAACCAGGTCATAATCGACACGGCGGGAAGGGAAGTCAGCGCGGTAAATCCGCATGATAATTTACACTATCTCCTTTTTTTCTCCACGTTTGGCATCCCCCTTGCCGCTAGAGTTAGGCGAGCAATGTACAATAATGATGCGCAGCAAAACGAGGTCTTATTTTCATGGCGAATTTCTTCATCGATCGCCCCATTTTTGCCTGGGTGTTGGCAATTATTTTATGTCTGACAGGCACTCTCGCCATTCTGTCACTCCCTGTTGAGCAGTACCCCGATCTGGCTCCACCGAATGTTCGTATTACCGCGAACTATCCGGGGGCGTCGGCACAAACGCTGGAAAATACCGTCACCCAGGTGATTGAACAGAACATGACCGGGCTGGATAACCTGATGTATATGTCGTCGCAGAGCAGCGCGACAGGCCAGGCCACCGTCACCCTGAGCTTTACCGCCGGTTCCGATCCTGATGAAGCCGTGCAGCAGGTGCAGAACCAGCTGCAATCCGCGATGCGTAAGCTCCCGCAGGCGGTGCAAAATCAGGGCGTGACGGTGCGAAAAACGGGTGACTCCAACATTCTGACCATTGCCTTTGTCTCAACCGATGGCTCAATGGATAAACAGGATATTTCGGACTACGTCGCCAGTAATATTCAGGACCCGCTAAGCCGTATCAACGGCGTCGGCGATATCGACGCCTATGGCTCGCAATATTCAATGCGCATCTGGCTGGACCCGGCAAAGCTAAACAGCGTGCAGATGACCGCCACGGATGTGACTGATGCTATCAAATCTCAGAACGCGCAAATCGCCGTGGGTCAGCTTGGGGGCACGCCTTCCGTTGATAAACAGGCGCTGAACGCCACGATTAACTCGCAGTCGCTGCTCCAGACGCCCCAGCAATTTCGCGATATTACCCTGCGCGTGAATCAGGACGGTTCCGAGGTGCGTCTCGGTGACGTGGCGACCGTAGAAATGGGCGCGGAGAAATACGATAACTTGAGCCGGTTTAACGGTAACCCGGCGTCAGGTCTGGGGGTGAAACTGGCCTCCGGTGCGAACGAAATGGCGACCGCCAAACTGGTGATCGACAGGCTGGACGAGCTGTCGCAGTATTTCCCGCATGGACTTGAGTACAAAGTCGCCTACGAAACCACCTCCTTCGTTAAAGCCTCCATTGAAGATGTGGTGAAAACGCTGCTCGAAGCCATCGCGCTGGTGTTCCTCGTGATGTATCTGTTCCTGCAAAACTTCCGCGCCACGCTGATCCCGACTATCGCCGTTCCGGTCGTGTTGCTCGGCACCTTTGCCGTGCTCTACGCTTTCGGTTATAGCATCAACACCCTGACCATGTTCGCGATGGTGCTGGCGATAGGTCTGCTGGTGGATGATGCGATCGTGGTGGTGGAGAACGTCGAGCGCATCATGAGCGAAGAAGGCCTTTCGCCGCGGGAAGCAACGCGTAAATCAATGGGCCAAATTCAGGGGGCGCTGGTCGGTATCGCAATGGTGCTCTCTGCCGTATTCGTGCCGATGGCCTTCTTTGGCGGTACAACGGGGGCGATTTACCGTCAGTTCTCCATCACCATTGTCTCTGCGATGGTACTGTCTGTACTGGTGGCGATGATCCTGACCCCTGCCCTCTGTTCGACGCTGCTCAAACCGTTACACAAGGGCGAGCAACACGGTCAGAAAGGGTTCTTCGGCTGGTTTAACCGGATGTTCAACCGTAATGCGGCGCGTTACGAAGCGGGGGTGGGTAAAATTTTGCACCGCAGCCTGCGCTGGATTGTGATCTATATCCTGTTGCTCGGCGGTATGGTCTTTTTATTCCTGCGCCTGCCCACCTCGTTTCTGCCGCTCGAAGATCGGGGCATGTTTATTACCTCGGTGCAGTTGCCGAGCGGCTCGACCCAGCAGCAGACGCTGAAGGTCGTTGAGAAGGTGGAATCCTACTTTTTCACCAAAGAGAAAGATAACATCGTATCGGTGTTTTCTACCGTCGGGTCCGGCCCCGGGGGTAACGGACAAAACGTCGCGCGTATGTTCATCCGCCTGAAAAACTGGGATGACCGCGATAGCCAGACCGGCTCCTCTTTCGCCATCATCGAGCGGGCAACCAAAGCATTTAGCCGCATCAAAGAAGCGCGTGTCTTTGCCAGCAGCCCGGCAGCGATTAGCGGGCTGGGCAGTTCGGCGGGCTTTGATATGGAACTGCAGGATCACGCCGGCGTCGGGCATGACGCGCTGATGGCCGCGCGCGACCAGTTGCTCGATCTGGCGGGGAAAAACCCGTCGTTGACCCGCGTGCGTCACAACGGTCTTGACGATAGCCCACAGCTGCAAATTGATATCGACCAGCGTAAAGCGCAGGCACTTGGCGTCGCCATTGATGATATTAACGACACGCTGCAAACGGCATGGGGATCGAGCTACGTTAACGACTTTATGGATCGGGGCCGCGTGAAAAAGGTCTATGTGCAGGCGGCCGCGCCTTACCGCATGCTGCCGAACGATATCAATCTCTGGTATGTGCGCAACAATGCCGGGGGAATGGTACCGTTCTCCGCCTTCGCCACCTCGCACTGGCAAAGCGGTTCTCCGCGCCTTGAACGCTATAACGGCTATTCGGCTCTGGAGATCGTGGGTGAGGCTGCGCCGGGCGTGAGTACCGGAACCGCGATGGATATCATGGAACAACTGGTTCAACAGTTGCCATCCGGCTTTGGCCTGGAGTGGACCGCAATGTCCTACCAGGAGCGTTTATCAGGCGCTCAGGCCCCGGCGCTCTATGCGCTGTCGCTGCTGGTGGTGTTCCTGTGTCTCGCCGCACTCTATGAAAGCTGGTCCGTGCCGTTCTCCGTCATGCTGGTCGTGCCGCTTGGGGTGATCGGCGCACTGCTGGCGACGTGGATGCGAGGGCTGGAGAACGATGTGTACTTCCAGGTCGGGCTGCTGACGGTGATAGGGCTATCGGCGAAAAACGCAATTTTGATCGTCGAATTTGCCAATGAGATGAATTCGAAGGGCAATGACCTGCTGTCGTCGACGCTGCACGCCTGTCGACAACGCTTGCGCCCGATCCTGATGACATCGCTGGCGTTTGTGTTTGGCGTCCTGCCAATGGCAACCAGCTCCGGTGCAGGCTCCAGCAGCCAGCATGCGGTAGGTACTGGGGTGATGGGCGGGATGATTTCAGCCACAATTCTGGCGATCTACTTCGTTCCACTGTTCTTTGTGCTGGTACGTCAACGCTTCCCGCTAAAGGAAAGAGCAGAATAACCATCACAATAAAAAAGGCGGCTCCGGTGGCCGCCTTTTTATTGTGTGATTTATCACATCATTTTATTAACTAAATTAAGTGCTCTTGCAGTTCTTCCTGAATGTCATTTACGAAGCATATCTTCGATAAAATCTTTCCAGTTCCCCAGTTCACGTTCAATCATAACAACCTCTCTTATTATTATGCGTATTCTAAGAGAATATATCGCCATTGTGAAGATAATTTAATCAATCGCTTTGATTGCCACCTCCCCGTTCCGCGGGCCTTCAGACAAATATGGCTCTGTCCCCGTAAATTTTATGTGACCAATAGCAATATTTAGATACAACCATGCAAGCGGGTGAGATTCTTATTACTGGCTGTTCTTAAACGAAATTGCGTGGTGCTGGACATTTATGCGTATAAGATGAAAGAATATTCAGCTTACAGATGTAGCTTCAATTTAACGGCAGCGTTGAAACCGTTATTTGTTGAACAGATCATTTTATCTTTTCTATTATAACATCGAAAAAATTGAGTATTTTGCACTCATAAAGACAAAAGGATTCATCATGATTGTGATGTACGGCATTAAAAACTGCGACACCATCAAAAAAGCCCGCCGCTTCCTGGAGGCCCACAACGTCGATTACCGCTTTCATGACTACCGTGCCGATGGGCTGGATGCCGATTTTCTGCATACCGCCATCGCCGAACTGGGCTGGGAAGCCTTGTTGAATACCCGGGGAACCACATGGCGTAAACTGGATGAATCCGTTCGCAGCAGCATCACTGACGCCCGGAGCGCGGCTAAATTAATGCTTGAAATGCCTGCAATTATCAAACGCCCATTGCTCTGCGCGCCCGGTCAGCCTATGCTGCTGGGTTTTAGTGAATCCAGTTATCAGACTTATATTTGAGGTGTAGTCTATGTCATGCCCGGTCATTGAGCTGACTCAGCAGCTTATTCGCCGCCCTTCCCTGAGCCCGGACGACGCAGGTTGTCAGGCATTAATGATTGAACGCCTGCGCGCAATTGGCTTTACCGTTGAGCGTATGGATTTTGGCGATACTCAGAACTTCTGGGCATGGCGCGGCCAGGGCGAAACGCTGGCCTTTGCCGGACATACCGATGTGGTTCCGGCAGGCGATGCCGACCGCTGGATCAATCCCCCGTTTGAACCCACGATCCGCGATGGCATGCTGTTTGGCCGTGGCGCGGCTGACATGAAAGGCTCGCTGGCGGCCATGGTCGTCGCCGCTGAACGTTTTGTGGCGCAGCATCCTAATCATAAAAATCGTCTCGCATTCCTGATCACTTCTGACGAAGAAGCCAGCGCTAAAAATGGCACGGTGAAAGTCGTTGAAGCGTTAATGGAGCGCCGCGAGCGTCTGGATTATTGCCTGGTGGGCGAACCGTCAAGCACCGAAGTCGTCGGTGACGTGGTGAAAAATGGCCGTCGTGGCTCGCTGACCTGCAATCTGACCCTTCACGGCGTTCAGGGACACGTGGCCTACCCGCATCTGGCGGATAACCCTGTTCATCGCGCTGCCCCGATGCTCAACGAACTGGTCGGGATCGAGTGGGATAAAGGTAACGAATTTTTCCCGCCGACCAGCATGCAGATTGCCAACGTGCAGGCAGGGACAGGCAGCAATAACGTCATTCCGGGCGATTTCTTCGTGCAGTTTAACTTCCGCTTTAGTACGGAACTGACCGACGAAATGATCAAAGCGCGGGTTATCGCTCTGCTGGAAAAATACGAATTGCGTTACACCGTAGACTGGTGGCTCTCTGGTCAACCGTTCCTCACCCAACGCGGCAAACTGGTTGATGCGGTGGTTAATGCTATCGCGCACTATAATGAGATCAAACCACAACTCCTGACGACGGGTGGCACTTCAGACGGACGTTTTATTGCCCGGATGGGCGCGCAGGTCGTCGAACTGGGGCCGGTAAACGCCACCATTCATAAAATCAATGAATGCGTGAACGCGGCTGATCTGCAGCTACTGGCTCGTATGTATCAACGTATCATGGAGCAACTCGTCGCCTGACGACTGCTCTGAAAAGGAAAAGCGAATGGACTGGCTGGCAAAATATTGGTGGATTCTGGTGTTAGTGTTTCTGGTGGGTGTCCTGCTTAACGTCATCAAAGATCTTAAGCGGGTTGACCATAAGAAATTCCTCGCCAATAAACCCGAGCTTCCCCCTCATCGTGACTTCAACGATAAGTGGGACGATGATGAAGACTGGCCGAAGAAAGACCAGAAGAAGTAATCTTTTTTCCCTCTCTCCAGCCGGAGAGAGGGAGATCAATTACATAAATTCCACGATGTCATCATCGTTCGGCTTCCCGGCACTGAGCGCTTCGTCGAAGTAGTGCTTCGGTACGGTAAAACGCAGGTGATCCAGAGCAAGCTGAATGCTGCGATCGTCAATGGCATGTCCCAACTGTTCAACGATGTCGAGCGTGACATCCCCTCCTTCACGCATCAGCGCTTCCTGAGCGGCCACCGCGTGTGCAAGCTCAATTACCCTGTCTTCGCCGCCGTGGATCAAATGGACGGTGGTTAAGGTCGTTGCGCTCTGCGGTAACGTGGCGAAACGTCCGTTGAAGGCGATGACGCGGGACGCCAGCCCTGGCTGCGCTTTTACGCTCTCCAGAGACATAATCGCCCCCTGAGAAAAACCAATCAGCGCCGTGGCGTTGGCCCCAACACCGCTCTGTTTTTGCCAGTAGCGAACCGTTTCAATGAAGGTTGGCATGATGGCATCGACACGCGCCTGACGATTCTCTTCCGTCACGCCCTGTACGGAGAACCACTGGCGTCCGTTCGGGCCGCACGGCTCTACACCCCCGACGCTCACAATCAGCGCATCCGGGAACATCGGGGCAAACCAGCTGCCGATCTCGCCCATATTCACCGGATTATCACCCACACCGTGAAACAGCAGCAGAAGTTGTTGCGCGGGTTGGTCTGGGCTTTGAACAACGAAATGGTCATGTTTCATGGCGGTCTCCTTAATTGATGGTCAGGATTTTACGCCTCTCGGGGGTAATCACCATGCCACTTTACTGAAGAAGTCATTGAAAAAATTGCCATTGCAAAATGTCATCTTTGAGCTGCTGACAGCGGCTATTATCCAGCCAGTCAAGGGCTTGCGCAGTCTCTGTACGCTGTCGGGCCAGCAGCGCCTTGCGTCCGTGAAGCGCCAGTTCAGCGCACAGTTGCGCGTCCTCTTTGCCCTCTTCCAGCCTGCCGCGCAGGGTCTTCAGCGGTAAAGCGACCGCCAGCAGTAAGCGCGTAAGCGCTGCTGCAGACGTCGAGAGAGGACGATGGGCAAAGGCGAAACCGCTTAGCTCCAGCCAGTCATCATCATTAAGGGTAGACTCCCAGCGATCGTCGACGGGGATCTTTTCACCGTTCCACTGGGCAATCACGCGCGCATCGCGGCACAATCGCTGATGTTCCTGTGCACACAGCGCCTGCCCCGCCTCGCTGATGGGCCGTAGCGCCATCGCCGTGAAGCAGCCACTGCTGGCCTCACGATGACTGCCGATGCGCACCAGCACAAAGCCGCAGCGCTGCCAGAACCGCCACAGCTCATGGGTGTAGCCAAAGCTCACGGAGAGATAATCCTGCTGTCGGTGCGCACCTGCGCTGCCCGTTAACGCCTGGCCGATGCCCTCGCGCTGACGCGCCGGATGCACCGCTACGCGGGTGACGCGCCGCCCGACAAGCGTAGCCGCAAGCGGTGATCCGCCGTGTGCGGCAAGAGATTGCGCCACCAGATTGCCGCGCGGGCGTCGGTAACCTGCCCACACGGCCTGACTCAACGCCGGACTTAACCCGCCCTCGTCTATCAGCCACAGCGCCCCTGCCAGCGCTTTCCCGGCGCAAGCCACGGCAAAATGCTGGCCCGGTGCGTCCATCATCCGGCGCAAATCCAGGGGTGAGGTGCGGTAGTGCGCTGAGCACAATAGCCGGTAGATATCAGCGGCAAGCTGCGGCTGGCTCTCCCAGGCGTTTTGTTCAAGGGAGATGATCTCTGGTGCGCCGCCGGGTATCGCGTCGACGACGTCGTCATCAAATAACAACGCATCCGCTATCACGCGCTCAAGGGGGCAGCCCGCCGCCCAGCGAATAGGGGCCGAGAGTGAGAAAGAGTGCAGGCAGCTTAAACGCGCGCAGAATTTGAGCAAAAAGCCGCGTCCGGTGCCTTCGTAACCCTGCACTGTCGTTGTGAGTAATACGCGCGGAAAACGCGAAACCAGCTGTTCCAGCAGCGGGCCGGGAATGGCGGCGGCTTCATCAACCACCAGCCAGTCGGCCTGCTGGTCTGAGGCAAGCAACGCATCCGGTGCCATAAAGTGATAGTCATTTTCCGCGAAGCGGGCGATGACGTCTGTTGCCCCTTTTGCAGGCGCAGTGACGATAGCCCGCCCCGAAATGCGGCTTAATAGCATCCCTGCGAGCGCGGATTTCCCCCGCCCGCGTGGTGCCGTCACCACCGCTACACCGGTTTCCATCTCGGTTAGTGCCGCCAGAATGTCAGCCTGTTCGCGCTGCGGCTTGCCGCTGGCAGGCTGCCAGTCGGATGCCGAAGGCAAGGGGAAATCAGGTAAGGGCTGGTGTTCATGCCAGATCAACGCATCGGGAGCGCTGCTCACCACCCGACAAAAATGGTGAACAAAATGCGGCGTCGCGATGGGGGTATCGCTTTCGCTCCAGCGAAGCGAATCACTGTCGGTTTTTTCAGGCCAGATGGCGAAGGGAGGCGTGAGTAATACCAGCAGGCTACCCGCGCGTAACGTGCCGCTGAGCGCCGCAAATGCCGAGACGTCAAAGCCGCTACGGGCATCGAAGATGGCGTGGAGATACTCACGCCCGAGAAGATTTTTCAGCGCCTGCGGCGCGCAGAACGGCTCTGTCGGGGCATCATTGCCTACCCACAGCCAGTCGCCGGAAAGCGACTCGCGCAGCGACAAGGCTTGCGCCAGAGACCAGTCGCCTTCACCGCTTATGACCAGTAATCGACGATGGCCTTCCCGCTGCAACTGCGCGATAAGAGAGTCAAACTGCATATCCGTTTCGTCCCTGACGCGCACCATCACATAGCTTTACCAAAGGTATTGCACTGCGCCGGGTCGCCGCTGGCAAACCCGCGTTTAAACCAGCTGTAGCGCTCTTCGGAGGTGCCATGGGTAAAGCTGTCCGGGATTACGCGCCCCTGACTCTGCTGTTGCAGGCGGTCATCACCAATAGCCTGCGCCGCGTTTAGTGCCTCTTCGAGATCGCCAGATTCCAGAACACCTTGCTGCTGCATGCTATTACCCCATACACCCGCAAAGCAGTCTGCCTGCAGTTCCATTCGCACAGAGAGACGGTTCACTTCTGTCTGGCTGGCATTTTGCTGGAGCTGACGGACTTTTGGCTCGATACCGAGCAGTTTCTGCACGTGGTGGCCGACTTCATGAGCAATCACATAGCCCTGGGCGAAATCACCGTCCGCACCCAGTTTACGTTTCATGTCGTCATAGAAAGAGAGATCGATATAGACGGTACTGTCCGCCGGACAGTAGAAAGGCCCCATCACCGATTGTCCGGTGCCGCATCCGGTGCGGGTTGCGCCGCGATACATCACCAGTTTTGGTGGCTGATACGTGCGTCCCATTTTTTCAAACTGCTGACCCCAGGAGTCTTCTGTGGTCGCCAGAATCACGGAGGTGAATTTCGCCGCTTCATCTTCATTAGGGCTAATGGAGCGCTGAGATTGTTGCTGTTGTGGCACAGGTTCACCGGTCATTAAGCCCGTAAGATCGACCCCGTAATACCCAGCAACCAGCACGATAATCAGCAGAACAATGCCGCCTTTACCGCCGGGAAGCCGCATACCGCCACCGCCCATGGACGGCCCCATACCGCCACGGCTGCGCCTGTCTTCTACATTGTCACTTTCGCGACGCCCTTGCCAGCGCATAAACACCTCTAATCAATCCCATCAGTAATAGAGAGATCGTAGGCGGTCAGGGGCAGGATTACCATAAGAAACAAGCATACACTTCATCATTCAGGCTGTTTTTTTGCTGGCGAGCGCGATGATGTTGTCGATAAAAACACCAGGGGACGTTTTTCTCCCCTGGCTTTTGGGCAGTCGTTAGTCGAGCTTAACGCCCAGGCGATGCGCAACGGCTTCATAGGCTTCAATCAGGCCACCGAGGCTCTGACGGAAACGGTCTTTGTCCATTTTATCCAGCGTCTCTTTGTCCCACAGACGGCTACCGTCCGGCGAGAACTCATCACCCAGCACGACTTCGCCTTTATACAGACCAAATTCCAGCTTGAAATCGACCAGGATTAAGCCGGCATCATCAAACAGTTTTTTCAGGACATCGTTAGCTTTGAAGGTTAACTCCTGCATGCGCGCGAGGTTCTCTTTGCTTACCCATCCGAAGGTTTCGCAGTAAGATTCGTTCACCATCGGATCGTGCATTTCGTCATTTTTCAGGAACAGATCAAACAACGGTGGGTTCAGTTCAATGCCTTCTTCAATACCAAGACGCTTCACCAGGGAGCCTGCGGCACGGTTACGGACCACGCATTCAACCGGAACCATATCCAGTTTTTTCACCAGACATTCCGTATCGGACAGCAACGCTTCCATCTGAGTCGGGATACCCGCTTCTTCCAGCTTGCTCATAATGAAATGGTTAAATTTGTTGTTCACCATGCCTTTACGGTCAAACTGCTCAATGCGTGCGCCATCCCCTGCTGACGTATCATTGCGGAACTCGAGCACCAACAGATCCGGGTTTTCCGTGCTGTATACGGTCTTCGCTTTGCCACGATACAACTCAGCTTGCTTCTGCATCTTCATTACTCCTGGTGTGATGATATGTACAAAAATCTCGGGATATTATGCCACGCACACGTTTGCGTGGCACTAAAATAAAGAGGGCTGGATTCACCAGCCCTCTTTTTTATTTGCTGAATGCTGCCTGGAAGACAGCGACCAGCGCATCGTTTTGCGACTGAGTCAGCGTGTGACCTTTCGGATCGATAAACTGCAAGCTGCTGCGGTTATCGAGGTCACCGACCTGAAGTTTGTAATCACCGGAGGCCAGACCCGGGTCGCTGGCGCCCAGAGCTTGCCACGCGCTGTCAGAAAGCGGCTTGTAGGTCACCGCCATGCTGCCCGTAGAACGGGTGCTGTCGGTGACTTTCATGCCTGCTTTCTCCAACACAGTCGGCAGACGTTGCCAGGTTTGCTGGAACGGTGCGCGCACAACCAGCATCGGCAAACCGGTGTCATCGGCGGCGCTCTGCACGTCAAACGTGACGCCATTGTTGCTCTGCGCGGCGTTCGCTGCGGCGGTCGCGTTTTTATCGAGACCCGAAGCGATCGCATTCAGCATTTCAGTGCTGTAACGCTGCAGAGAAGCGGCATCTGCTACAGGCTTGCCTGCCTGCTCCAGGTTTAGCAGTTTGACCATAACGGCCTGCTGATAACCCTGAGGTTTCACAGAGACTTGATAACGACCACGATACTGCTGATCTTCATCCAGACGGTTCCATTCGATCCAGTCGGTGGTCAGGGTTTGACCTGCGTCGTCACGTTTATCAATCGTATAATTCTTCGACTGAATCACGCTCACCACCTGTGGCCACAGCGTGCTGTTGCGACCGTTTTCCACCAGCAGAGTCGCGGTGTCACCCGTAAACTGGGTACGCGCACCGCTCACCAGTGCCAGCGGCTGTGCCGGTGGACGAATATCCAGCGCCTTACCCACTGCGCCGCTGCCGTTGGTGACAGGAATATTGTAATCGCCGTTTTGAATCGGCAGGATCATACCCGCTGGCGCATGAAGTTCAGCAAGCGGGGCTGCATCCAGATAGGATTCATCACCGCTCACCTGGCGCTTGTAGCGCGAGTCTGAACTACAGGCAGCGAGGAGCATAACAAGCGAAACACCCGCAACCTTCGCCAGGCGCGACTTCTGTACTGAGTAAGCCATCAAATCTCCCTAAACTCTACAGCAAACCGGCATGCTTCAGCGCACCCGTGACCACTTCACGACCGTGATCGGTAATGGGGGTCATTGGCAGACGCAGCGTATCGGTCGCTACAAGTCCCAACTCCTTACATGCCCATTTCACTGGGATCGGATTGGGTTCGACAAATAATTTAGTATGCAACGGCATCAGACGCTGGTTAATCACACGAGCTTCATCGAAATGACCCGCCGCAGCCAGTTTGCACATTTCGGCCATATCGCGCGCCGCAACGTTGGACGTTACAGAAATCACACCATGGCCACCGAGCTGCATAAAGTCCAGCGCGGTCGCATCATCACCACTGAGCAGAATAAAGTCGTCTGAAACCAGCTCTTTGATCTGATGAACGCGGCTTAAGTTCCCGGTCGCCTCTTTAATTGCGATAATATTTTTAACTTTCGAGAGACGGCCTACGGTTTCCGGCAGCATATCGCAGCCAGTGCGTGACGGCACATTATACAGAATTTGTGGCAAGTCAGTATGTTCTGCAATGGCTTTGAAATGCTGGAACAGACCTTCCTGCGTTGGACGGTTGTAGTAAGGCGTTACCGTCAGGCAACCTACAATACCGCTATTGTTGAAACGCTGCGTCAGGCTAATGGCCTCAGCAGTGGCATTTGCACCCGTGCCGGCAATGACCGGGATACGCCCGTCAGCCAGTTCGACGGTCATCATCACCACATCGCCGTGTTCATCATGACTCAGGGTGGCAGATTCACCGGTAGTCCCTACCGAAACGATCGCCGCAGTCCCGTTGGCGACATGGTAATCAATCAGTTTTTTCAGGCTTGACCGGCAGACATTACCTTTCTCATCCATCGGCGTAACAAGCGCAACAATACTTCCCGTGAACATGGGCCATCCTCTGTGCAAACAAGATTCTCAATGGTACGTTTGGAACTGTAATAAAAGCAAGCGACGTAAGGCGTCCAGGCTGTTGTATGCATGTTTTTTTTATGCTTTCCTTATGAAGACTTAACCACGCAAAGGAAGAACAGGTTTGACAACCTCATCACAACATTACCTGGTTATCACTGCGCTGGGTGCCGACAGAGCCGGTATTGTGAACACCATCACCCGCCACGTCAGCAGCTGCGGCTGTAATATTGAAGACAGCCGCCTTGCAATGCTTGGCGATGAGTTCACTTTTATCATGCTCCTTTCCGGGACATGGAACGCGATTACGCTCATCGAATCGACTTTACCCCTTAAGGGCGCGGAGCTGGATTTGCTGATCGTCATGAAACGCACCACCGCGCATCCGCGTCCGGCCATGCCGGCGACCGTTTGGGTGCAGGTTGAAGTCACCGACTCACCGCATTTGATCGAACGTTTCACCGCGCTTTTCGACAGCCATCAGATGAACATTGCTGAGCTGGTTTCTCGGACGCAGCCGGGCGCCACGCCGAAATTGTTTATCCAGATTACCGCGCACAGTCCAGCCTCTCACGACGCATCAAATATTGAGAATGCCTTCAAAGCACTCTGTACAGAACTCAATGCGCAAGGCAGTATAAACGTCGTAAATTATTCACAGCATGAACAGGATGGAGTTGAGTAATGAATCCACTGAAAGCCGGTGACATCGCACCGAAATTTAGCCTGCCCGATCAGGACGGCGAGCAAGTAAATTTGACCGACTTCCAGGGACAGCGTGTTCTGGTTTATTTTTACCCAAAAGCCATGACGCCAGGGTGTACCGTACAAGCGTGCGGTTTACGCGATAACATGGACGATTTGAAAAAAGCAGGCGTAGACGTGCTGGGTATCAGCACCGATAAGTCAGAAAAGCTGTCACGCTTCGCCGAAAAAGAGCTGCTGAACTTTACGTTGCTCTCCGATGAAGACCATCAGGTCTGCGAGCAATTTGGCGTCTGGGGTGAAAAGTCCTTTATGGGCAAAACCTACGACGGCATCCATCGTATCAGTTTCCTGATCGATGCCGATGGCAAAGTTGAACATGTGTTCGATAACTTCAAAACCAGCAATCACCACGATGTGGTGCTTGAGTGGCTGAACGCGAACGCCTGACAGAAAGCAAAATCCCGGTTCAGTGAACCGGGATTTTTTTACTCTTCCACCGCCGGGACATCAGGCCAGGCGTGAACCACCGCTTTAATCAGCGTCGCCAGCGGAATCGCAAAGAATACCCCCCAGAATCCCCACAGACCGCCGAAAATCACCACCGACAGAATGATCACCAGCGGATGCAGGTTCACCGCTTCAGAGAACAGCACCGGCACCAACAGGTTGCCGTCGAGTCCTTGAATAATCAGGTAAACCGCAAAGCAGCTCCAGAACTCCGGGCCGAGACCAAACTGAAACAGCGCCACGCCCACCACCGGAATCGTCACTACGAACGCGCCGATATAGGGAATCAGCACCGAGAAGCCCACCAGCACCGCCAGCAGCAGCGAATAGTTCAGACCAAAGATGATGAAACCTACCCAGGTGGCGACACCGACCACGATCATCTCCAGCACTTTTCCGCGGATGTAGTTGGTGATCTGCTGATTCATCTCCTTCCACACCTGGCCCGCAAGACCACGATTGCGTGGCAGAATTCGGCGCACCGCATTGAGCATCTGATCTTTATCCTTCACCAGGAAGAAGACCATCAGCGGAACCAGGACCAGGTAAACCGCCAGCGTCAGCAGCCCGACAAGGGACGCCAGGGAATATTTCACCACTGAATCGCCCATCGTCATAATGCGGGCGCGCATGTTTTCCGCCATGGCATCAATAATGCCCGCATCCATCAGCGCAGGGTAACGCCGCGGTAAGGTGGCAGCAAAATCGGAGAGTTTATTCAGCATGCCGGGCATATCGCGAATCAGGTAAATCCCCTGCTGCCAGGCGACGGGCATGACAACGAACGACATTAATAAAAGTATACCGACGAAGAAAACCAGCACGATGCTGGTGGCCCAGCGGCGAGAACAGCCGATTTTTTCGAGGCGAACGGTCGGCCATTCGAGGAGATAAGCCAGGACGAGAGCCACCAGTAACGGTGCCAGCAGGCCGCTAAAGAAGAACAGGATACAGAATCCGGCAACCAGAATAACCAGCAAAGCAATAGCCTCGGGATCGCTGAAGCGACGCCGATACCACTGCATTAACATTTCGAGCATACAACCCTTCCCTGAATCGGATGGCGGAAGTGAGAGGGTGGATTGTATCTAACTGTCACAAAAAAGACTTTCGCTTTTTGTCTCTCTGTCACGAATCGCAAAAGGCCGGTGTTTGGGATTTTCTTCACGCCCTAACACGGCTACACTCGCAGAGCACTCTAAGGTGAACGATATCCGGGTTCGCCGGTCAAATTAGCACATCCAAAATACAGGGCAGAGGTTATGTTCAGGCAGTTGAAAAAAACTCTGGTTGCAACGCTTATTGCCGCGCTGACTGTCGGTCAGATGGCTCCCGCTTTTGCCGATACGGCTGATTCATTGCCGGATATGGGGACCTCAGCAGGAAGCACGCTCTCCATCGGCCAGGAAATGCAGATGGGTGATTATTATGTGCGTCAGCTTCGCGGGAGCGCGCCGCTGATCAACGACCCGTTACTGGTGCAATATATCAACGGGTTAGGGATGCGCCTTGTCGCCCATGCCGACTCCGTCAAAACGCCCTTCCACTTCTATTTAATCAATAATGACGAAATCAACGCCTTCGCCTTCTTCGGCGGCAATGTGGTGCTGCATTCGGCGTTATTTCGTTATTCCGATAACGAAAGCCAGCTTGCGTCAGTGATGGCGCACGAGATCTCCCACGTGACTCAGCGCCACCTGGCGCGCGCCATGGAAGATCAAAAACGTAATGCCCCGCTCACCTGGGTTGGAGCGCTGGGCTCCATTTTGCTGGCGATGGCCAGCCCGCAGGCCGGTATGGCGGCGCTGACCGGTACGCTTGCCGGTACCCGGCAGGGAATGATTAGCTTTACCCAGCAGAACGAACAGGAAGCGGACCGCATCGGCATTCAGGTGCTTCAGCGCTCCGGTTTTGATCCGCAGGCCATGCCATCGTTCCTCGAAAAACTGCTCGATCAGGCGCGATATTCCACGCGTCCACCCGAAATTTTATTGACTCACCCGTTACCTGAAAGCCGTCTGTCCGATGCTCGTAACCGTGCCAACCAGATGCGTCCGGTGGTGGTGCAGTCGTCGCAGGATTTCTACATGGCGAAGGTCAGAACGCTGGGCATGTACAATTCGGGACGTAACCAGCTCACCAGCGATCTCCTCGATGCGCTGGCAAAAGGAAACATTCGCGAAAAGAATGCCGCTCAGTATGGTCGCGCCCTTCAGGCGATGGAAGCCAGCCAGTACGATGAGGCGCGTAAAGCGATACAGCCTCTGCTGGCCGCCGATGCCAATAACCCGTGGTATCTCGATCTCTCCACCGATATCGACCTGGGGCAGAAGAAACCCACCGAGGCGATTAACCGCCTGAAAGGGGCAAAAGATCTGCGTACCAACCCGGTACTGCAACTCAACCTGGCGAATGCTTACTTACAGGGCGGCCAGGCGAGAGAAGCCGCAACCATTCTTAACCGCTACACCTTCGATCACAAAGACGATCCTAACGGCTGGGATCTACTGGCTCAGACCGAAGCGCAGCTTGGCAACCGCGATCAGGAGCTCGCCGCGCGTGCGGAAGGTTACGCCCTGGTGGGTCGTCTGGATCAGTCAATTTCCCTGTTAAGCAGCGCCAGTTCGCAGGTCAAACTGGGCAGTCTGCAACAGGCTCGCTACGACGCACGAATCGATCAACTGCGCTCGCTGCAGCAACGTTTCAAGCCGTATGAAAAGATGTAATAAGGAGCATTCATGTCAGACGCGGTAAAAATCTATCACAACCCACGCTGCTCAAAGAGTCGCGATACGCTTAGCCTGCTGAAATCAAACGGTATTGATCCGCAAGTCGTGCTTTATCTGGACACGCCGCCGGATGCAGAGACTCTCCGCCAGCTTTTAAGCATGCTCAATATGGCGAGTGCGCGCGAGTTGATGCGCCAGAAAGAAGATCTGTATAAATCGTTGGGTCTGGACGACAGCCACCTGTCGGAAGATGCGCTGATTCAGGCGATGGTGGAAAACCCGAAACTGATTGAGCGTCCGATTGTTGTCGCGAACGGCAAAGCTCGCATCGGTCGTCCACCGGAAGATGTTCTCGAAATCCTCAGCTGATTTTTTGCGCCGCAGCGCCTTTAAAATGCCTGCGGCGTATTTATCTTGCTTGCTTTGTCGCAGAAGGGCTACAGCCTCAACGTCTCTTTTACAAACGGGATCGTCAGCTTACGCTGTGCGGTAATCGACGCGCGATCGAGCTGATCGAGCGTATCGAAGAGCGTGCGCATTTCACGATCCAGACGCTTGAGCAGAAAACGCCCCACATCTTCCGGCAGCTCAAACCCACGCAACCGCGCACGCAGCTGTAAAGCCTGCAGTTTGTCTTCGTCAGAAAGCGGCTGCAGCTTGTAGATCTGCCCCCAGTCGAGGCGGGACGCTAAATCTGGCAGACCGAGATTCAGCTGGCGCGGTGGACGATCGCCAGTGATCAGCAAGCGGGTTTTACCCGATTCCAGAATGCGGTTGTAGAGATTAAACATCGCCATTTCCCACGGCTCATCTCCGGCAATGCATTCAATATTGTCGATGCAAACCAGCGAAAGATGTTCCATGCCGTCGAGCACTTCCGGGACAAACCAGGTGCGTTTATCCAGTGGCACATAGCCCACCGCGTCACCGCGCTGAGAAAGCTCCGCGCAGGCGGCATGCAAAAGATGACTGCGTCCCGCGCCTTCGCGTGACCAGATATAAATGTATCCGCTGTGCTCCTGGCGCAACACGTTTTGCAGCGCGGCCAGTAAAGAGGGGTTATCGCCCGGCCAGAAACTGGCAAAAGTTTCGTCGTCAGGAAGATAAAGTGGCAGAGAGAGCTGTGCCGGTCCGTTCAGAAATACCTCGATCAAGGTCTCACATAAAATCGGGAGGGAGTTTATCACGGAACCTGCAAGGAGAGAACCGGGCGGATCGTCCACCCGGTTTGAGGATCACCGTGACGTTTTTTCGCTGTCGGCGGCGTCCAGAACTTCTTCTTCCGGACGCAGAACAGAGATCAGTTTGAAGATCAGACTTAAGCCCACGCCAACGATCGTTGCCAGCGCCATGCCTTTCAGCTCCGCCGCACCGATGTGAACCTTCGCACCGCTGACGCCGATGATCAGGATCACGGAGGTCAGGATCAGATTCTGCGTTTTGTTGTAATCCACTTTGGACTCAATCAGCACGCGAATACCGGACGCGCCGATCACGCCGTACAGCAGCAGAGACACACCGCCGATCACCGGCACCGGGATAATCTGGATCGCCGCCGCCAGTTTTCCGACGCAGGAGAGCAGAATCGCAAAGATCGCCGCCCCGCCGATCACCCAGGTGCTGTAGACGCGAGTAATCGCCATTACGCCGATGTTCTCGCCGTAAGTGGTGTTTGGCGTGGAGCCGAAGAAACCGGAAATCATAGTCGACAGGCCGTTGGCAAACATCGAACGGTGCAGGCCCGGGTCACGGATCAGATCTTTTTTGACGATGTTCGCCGTCACCACCAGGTGACCAACGTGCTCGGCAATCACCACCAGCGCTGCAGGCAGAATGGTGAAAATAGCGAACCATTCAAAGCGCGGGGTGTAGAAGGTGGGCAGTGCGAACCAGTGAGCCTGCGCAATGGGAGAGGTGTCCACTACGCCCATCGCAAAGGAGAGCGCATAGCCCGCCAGCACCCCAATCAGAATCGGGATGATGGCCAGAAAACCGCGGAACAGCACGGAGCCGAAAACGGTAACTCCCAGTGTCACCAGCGAGATAATAATGGTTTTGGATTCAGGGGATTGCCCGTCCGCAGGCAGCAGACCAGCCATATTGGCCGCGACGCCCGCCAGCTCCAGACCGATGACGGCAACGATTGCGCCCATCGCCGCAGGAGGGAACATCACGTCCAGCCAGCCCGTTCCCGCTTTCTTCACGATAAACGCAACGATGCAAAACAGCGCGCCACACATGATAAAGCCGCCCAGCGCCACTTCGTAGCCTAACGGCAGCAGCAACAATACCGGCGAGATAAACGCAAAGCTGGAACCTAAATACGCCGGGATTTTCCCTTTACAGATGAAAAGGTAAAGCAGCGTCCCGACACCGTTGAACAGCAGGACGGTGGCCGGGTTAATGTGAAACAGGATTGGCACCAGCACGGTTGCGCCAAACATGGCGAACAGATGCTGCAAACTAAGCGGGATTGTCTGCAAAAGTGGCGGTCTTTCACTCACCCCGATAGTACGGCGCGTCATAGTGTTTTCCTCTAAGTATTGTGAGTTGTTTGCGTTTTATTCAAAAAAAAGCCGACTATCAAAGTCGGCTTCTTTTTCGTTATTCGATTATTTCGTACCAAAAATCTTATCGCCGGCATCACCCAGCCCCGGGATAATGTACCCGTGTTCGTTCAGCCCCTGGTCGACAGAAGCGGTGTACAGCTCGACGTCCGGGTGCGCTTTTTCCAGCGCCGCGATACCTTCAGGAGCCGCAACCAGAACCAGCACTTTAATGCTGCTACAGCCCGCATTTTTCAGCAGATCGATGGTGGCAATCATTGAACCACCGGTCGCCAGCATAGGGTCAACAACCAGCGCCATGCGCTCGTCAATGTTGGACACCAGTTTCTGGAAATATGGGACCGGCTCCAGCGTTTCTTCATTACGGTAGATACCGACAACGCTGATACGTGCGCTCGGGACGTGCTCCAGCACGCCTTCCATCATGCCCAGACCTGCGCGCAGGATTGGCACAACGGTAATTTTCTTCCCTTTGATCTGCTCAACCTGTACCGGGCCGTTCCAGCCCTCGATGGTCACTTTTTCCGTTTCCAGATCGGAGGTTGCTTCATAGGTCAGTAAGCTTCCAACTTCAGAGGCCAGTTCGCGAAAACGCTTCGTGCTGATGTCATGCTCACGCATCAGGCCCAGCTTGTGTTTAACGAGTGGGTGTTTCACTTCCACAATCTTCATTTTCATTCTCCTCTGAGGTGGCTACCGCAAAAAAAATCGCCGGATTATACCGCTTTTTTAAGAGTTCGCCATACCCAACTTGCTTGACTACGATCAAGCAAAGTGGTTAATGCGCCGTTAATCAGTATAAATCGAGATAAAAAAAGCCCCGCATTGCGAGGCTTATTAAGCTGTTACGTGAATTACAGCGACTCGCCGTTGCTGGCGATGACTTTCTGATACCAGTCGAACGACTTTTTCTTACTGCGATTGAGCGTTCCGTGACCTTCGTTATCTTTATCGACAAAGATAAAGCCGTAGCGTTTTTTCATCTCACCCGTTCCCGCCGAAACCAGATCGATACAGCCCCACGGCGTGTAGCCCATTAAATCGACACCGTCCTCGACCACCGCTTTTTTCATCTCGCTAATGTGGGCCGCAAGATAATCAATACGATACTGGTCATTCACCGTGCCATCGCTCTCCTGCACATCGATCGCCCCAAAACCATTTTCTACGATAAACAGCGGCAGCTGATAGTGATCCCAGAACCAGTTAAGGGAGTAGCGCAGCCCCACCGGGTCAATCTGCCAGCCCCAGTCAGATTTCTGAACATACGGGTTGGAGACCAGACTTTTGCTCTCATCGTAATCAAGCTGTGGGTTATCCGGCGTCGCTTTGGTGGCGAACGACATGTAATAGCTGAAGCCAATATAGTCTACACAGCCCTGCTTCAGCGCCGCGAGATCCTCTGCGGTGATATCCAGCTCAAAACCACGACGCTCAAAATAGTTGAGCAGATGCTGCGGATATTTGCCGCGCACATGCACGTCAGTGAACCAGTAGCGGCGGTGCATAGCGCTCATCGCCATCATCACGTCGTCCGGCGCACAGCTCAGCGGATAGATCGGACACATCGCGATCATGCAGCCAATTTGCAGTGACGGATTGATCTCACGTCCCGCTTTCACCGCCAGCGCACTGGCCACCAGCTCATAATGGGCCGCCTGGAACATCACCGGCTCACGATCTTCGCCCGGCTCGTACTTCAGGCCGGAGTTGGTAAACGGTGCGAAATCTTCGTGGAAGTTAGCCTGGTTGTTGATCTCATTGAAGGTCATCCAGTACTTCACTTTATGCTGGTAACGCTCAAACGCCACCGTCGCGAAACGCACAAACAGGTCGATCAGCTTGCGGTTGCGCCAGCCGCCATACTCGGTGACCAGATGGAAAGGCATCTCAAAGTGCGACAGGGTGATCACAGGCTCGATACCGTGCTTCAGGCACTCGTCGAATACGTCGTCGTAGAACTGTAAACCCGCTTCATTTGGCTCCAGCTCATCACCTTTCGGGAAAAGACGCGTCCAGGCAATTGAGGTACGGAAGCATTTAAAGCCCAGCTCGGCAAAAAGTTTGATGTCTTCTTTGTAGCGATGGTAAAAGTCGATGGCTTCATGGTTAGGATAATTTTTACCCGGCAGCACGCCGTTTGTGATTTCACGCGGTACGCCATGCGCGCCCGCCGTCATCACATCCGCCACACTGACGCCCTTACCGCCCTCTTTCCAGCCACCTTCCAGCTGATGCGCCGCGACCGCGCCGCCCCACAGAAAACCTTTTTTGAATCCAGACATGCCCTTTCCCTCATTCTGCGTGATTTTCTGCAAAAAACATTACAGAAACCGGTTTCAGTGGAATGATGTGCAAAGGCTAAAGGCGTTGCAAGCAGATTACCGAAACCGGTTTCATTTTCGTGAACGGTATCAAGTTTGTCTGCGGATGCGGTTTAAACGTGCAAATTTTCAGCGCCTTTTTGCGCAAGAAGAATAGGCTCGCAAACGTTTGCCTGGACTGTTAGAATTGCGCCGATTTTTCTTACTATGCAATGCAATCGCGTGGGGACTTAAGCCGTGACCAACAAAACTTCTCTCAGCTATAAAGATGCCGGTGTTGATATTGACGCAGGTAATGCGCTGGTTGACCGAATCAAAGGTGTGGTGAAAAAGACCCGCCGCCCTGAAGTGATGGGTGGTCTGGGTGGATTTGGCGCGCTGTGCGCACTGCCGCAAAAATATCGCGAACCTGTTCTGGTTTCTGGCACAGATGGCGTGGGAACAAAACTGCGTCTGGCGATGGATCTGAAACGTCACGACACCATCGGTATCGACCTGGTGGCCATGTGTGTGAACGACCTCGTGGTGCAGGGTGCTGAACCCCTCTTCTTCCTCGATTATTACGCTACCGGCAAACTGGACGTGGAGACGGCATCCAGCGTCATCACCGGTATCGCGGAAGGCTGCCTGCAGTCCGGCTGTGCGCTGGTGGGCGGCGAGACGGCAGAAATGCCGGGGATGTATCACGGTGAAGATTACGACGTCGCCGGCTTCTGCGTCGGTGTGGTAGAAAAATCAGAAATTATCGACGGCAGCAAAGTGACGGATGGCGATGTCCTGATTGCACTGGGCTCCAGCGGTCCGCACTCCAACGGCTATTCCCTGGTGCGTAAGATCCTCGAAGTGAGCGGTTGCAACCCGGAAACGACAGATCTCGAGGGCAAACCGCTGGCCGATCACCTGTTGGCCCCCACCCGCATCTACGTGAAAAATATTCTTGAGCTGATTGAGAACGTTGACGTACATGCCATTGCGCACCTGACCGGCGGCGGTTTCTGGGAAAACATCCCGCGCGTACTGCCAGATAATACTCAGGCGGTGATCGACGAGTCATCCTGGCAGTGGCCAGCCGTATTCAACTGGCTGCAAACGGCAGGCAACGTCAGTCAGCACGAAATGTATCGCACCTTCAACTGCGGCGTCGGCATGCTCATCGCCCTGCCAGCCAGCGAAGCAGATAAAGCCATTGAGCTGATGAAGGCGAAAGGTGAAAACGCGTGGAAAATCGGTATCATCAAAGCTTCTGATTCCGAACAGCGCGTGGTCATTGAATGAAAAATATTGTGGTGCTCATTTCCGGCAACGGAAGCAATTTGCAGGCCATTATCAATGCCTGCAAACAGAAACAGATCAATGGCACCATACGCGCAGTATTCAGCAACAAGGCCGACGCGTTCGGCCTTGAGCGTGCGCGGGAGGCTCATATTCCGGCGCACACGCTGGAGGCCTCTCAGTTTGCCAGTCGCGAAGCGTTTGATCGGGAGCTGGTGCAGGAAATCGATGCCTATGCGCCGGATGTCGTGGTGCTGGCCGGCTATATGCGCATTCTCAGCCCGGCGTTTGTTTCCCACTATTCTGGTCGTCTGCTGAACATCCATCCGTCCCTTCTGCCAAAATATCCCGGTCTGCACACTCACCGTCAGGTGCTGGAAAATGGCGATGAGGAGCATGGGACCTCTGTGCATTTCGTCACCGATGAACTGGATGGCGGGCCTGTCATTCTGCAAGCCACCGTCCCGGTATTCGACGGCGACAACGAAGATGACATCACAGACCGCGTGCAAGTGCAGGAACACGCCATTTATCCTTTAGTGGTGAGCTGGTTTGTCGATGGCCGCCTGGAGATGCGAGAAAACGCCGCCTGGCTGGATGGCATCAGGCTCCCGCCTCAGGGGCATGCTTCAGAAGAATAAATTTTCAAGCCGGCGATTGCCGGCTTTTTGTTGTCTGTTATTGATAAAAACAATATAAATTCAGGCTATTTAGCGCTGATTTTCCTCTTCGGATCGTCGGTTTACTGTCATACTTTTCTGGCACAGTTGGACATCTCGTGGCAAAGCTCGCCATAATAGAATCGAGACGGATTTACTGCGTCCCGTGATTGAAACGGAGTGTAAGTTGTAATGGGTCAGGAAAAGTTATACATCGAGAAAGAGCTAAGCTGGTTGGCGTTCAACGAACGAGTGCTTCAGGAAGCGGCTGACAAGAGCAACCCGCTGATTGAACGTATGCGTTTTCTGGGTATTTATTCCAATAACCTGGATGAATTCTACAAAGTTCGTTTTGCGGAATTAAAACGGCGAATCATCATTAGCGAAGAGCAAGGCTTGAATTCGCATTCGCGCCATTTGCTGGGCAAAATCCAGGCACGAGTGTTGAAAGCGGACCAGGAGTTTGACGGTCTGTATAATGAGCTGCTGCTGGAAATGGCACGCAACCAGATTTTCCTGATTAACGAGCGCCAGCTCTCCGCCAATCAACAAACCTGGCTGCGCCACTATTTCAAACATTACCTGCGCCAGCACATCACCCCTATTCTTATCAATCGCGAAACCGATTTGGTGCAGTTCCTGAAAGATGACTACACCTATCTTGCGGTTGAGATTATTCGCGGCGACGCCATTCGCTATGCGCTGCTGGAGATCCCGTCAGATAAAGTGCCGCGTTTTGTGAATCTGCCGCCTGAAACGCCACGCAGACGCAAACCGATGATTCTTCTCGATAACATCTTGCGCTACTGCCTGGATGATATTTTCAAAGGGTTCTTCGACTACGATGCCCTGAACGCCTATTCCATGAAGATGACCCGTGATGCCGAGTACGATTTGGTGCACGAAATGGAAGCCAGCCTGATGGAGTTGATGTCATCGAGCCTGAAACAGCGCCTGACGGCGGAGCCGGTGCGTTTTGTTTATCAACGCGATATGCCGGACGCGCTGGTGGAAATGCTGCGCGAAAAACTGACAATTTCTCGCTATGACTCCATCGTGCCAGGCGGTCGTTACCACAACTTTAAAGACTTTATTGGCTTCCCGAATGTGGGCAAAGCCAATCTGGTTAACAAACCCCTGCCGCGCCTGCGCCATATCTGGTTCGATAAATTCCGTAACGGGTTTGACGCCATCCGTGAGCGCGACGTGCTGCTCTATTACCCGTACCACACCTTCGAGCATGTGCTGGAGCTGTTACGTCAGGCATCGTTCGATCCCAACGTCCTGGCAATCAAAATCAACATTTACCGCGTGGCGAAAGACTCGCGCATCATTGATGCCATGATTCACGCGGCGCATAACGGCAAAAAAGTGACCGTTGTGGTTGAGCTACAGGCGCGATTTGACGAAGAAGCCAACATTCACTGGGCGCGCCGTCTGACGGAAGCCGGTGTACACGTGATCTTCTCGGCACCCGGCCTGAAAATTCACGCCAAGCTGTTCCTGATCTCGCGCAAAGAGGGTGAAGACGTGGTGCGCTATGCCCACATCGGCACCGGTAACTTTAACGAGAAAACCGCGCGGCTTTACACCGACTACTCGCTGCTGACCGCCGATGCGCGTATCACCAACGAAGTGCGCCGGGTATTCAACTTTATTGAGAACCCGTATCGCCCGGTAAGCTTTGACTATCTGTTAGTTTCGCCGCAAAACTCGCGCCGCCTGTTGTATGCGATGATAGATAAAGAAATCGCCGCCGCGCAGAAAGGTGAACCATCAGGGATCACCCTCAAACTGAATAACCTCGTCGACAAAGGGCTCGTCGATCGGCTGTATGCCGCCTCCAGTTCCGGCGTTCCGGTCAATCTGCTGATCCGCGGAATGTGCTCGCTTATTCCGCAGCTGGAAGGCATCAGCGAAAACATTCGCGTAACCAGTATTGTTGACCGTTATCTGGAACACGATCGGGTCTATATTTTCGAGAACGGTGGCGACAAACAGGTTTATCTCTCTTCAGCGGACTGGATGACGCGAAATATTGATTACCGAATTGAGGTCGCGACCCCGCTGCTGGACCCGCGTCTGAAGCAGCGGATTCTCGATATTATCGATCTGTTATTGAGCGATACCGTCAAGGCTCGCTATATCGACAAAGAACTGAGTAACCGCTACGTGCAACGCGGCAACCGTCGTAAAGTGCGCTCACAACTGGCGATTTACGACTATATCAAATCACTCGAGCAACCTGATTAACCTATGCCGATAAATGATAAGACCCCACGACCACAGGAGTTTGCTGCGGTCGATTTAGGTTCTAACAGCTTCCATATGGTCATCGCCCGCGAGGTCGACGGTGCCATGCAGATCATCGGACGCCTCAAGCAGCGCGTGCATCTCGCCGACGGTCTTGACGATAAAAATATGCTTAGCGAAGAGGCGATGGAGCGAGGCTTAGCCTGTCTGTCCCTGTTTGCCGAGCGCCTGCAGGGATTCTCCCCGTCAAGCGTCTGTATTGTGGGCACGCATACTCTGCGTCAGGCGTCGAATGCGTCTGAGTTTCTTAAGCGCGCGGAAAAAGTGATCCCCTACCCGATCGAAATCATCTCGGGTAATGAAGAAGCGCGTCTGATTTTTATGGGTGTGGAACACACTCAGCCGGAAAAAGGCCGCAAGCTGGTGATTGATATTGGCGGTGGATCGACGGAGCTGGTGATTGGCGAAGATTTTGAGCCAAAACTGGTTGAAAGCCGCCGTATGGGCTGCGTCAGCTTCGCCCAGATGTACTTCCCGGGCGGCGCGATTAGCCGCGAAAATTTCCAGCGCGCCAGAATGGCGGCGGTACAAAAGCTGGAATCGCTGGCCTGGCAGTATCGTATTCAGGGCTGGAATGTCGCGCTGGGTGCGTCGGGCAGCATTAAAGCAGCCCATGAAGTGCTGCTGGAAATGGGCGAAAAGGACGGTTTTATTACCCCGGAACGCCTCACAAAAATCACCGAAGAGGTGCTCAAATTTAAAAGTTTTGATGCACTGAGCCTGCCGGGCTTGTCCGATGAACGGAAGGCCGTTTTCGTTCCGGGTCTGGCCATTCTGTGCGGGGTCTTCGACGCGCTGGCGATCCGTGAGCTACGTCTCTCCGATGGCGCACTGCGTGAAGGCGTGTTGTACGAAATGGAAGGTCGTTTCCGCCATCAGGACATTCGCAGCCGTACCGCGCAAAGTCTGGCGAATCAGTACAACATTGACCGTGAACAGGCGAAGCGGGTGCTGGAAACCACAACCCATATTTACGAGCAGTGGGAAGCGCAAAATCCTAAGCTCGCGCATCCGCAGCTGGCGGCGCTTCTGAAATGGGCAGCAATGCTGCACGAAGTGGGCCTGAATATTAACCACAGCGGAATGCATCGCCATTCGGCCTATATCCTGCAAAACAGCGATCTGCCCGGCTACAACCAGGAGCAGCAGACTATGATGGCGACGCTGGTTCGCTATCATCGTAAAGCCATTAAGCTGGACGATTTGCCGCGCTTTACGCTGTTCAAGAAAAAACAGTTCCTGCCGTTGATTCAGCTTTTGCGCTTAGGTGTGCTGCTGAATAACCAACGCCAGGCCACTACCACCCCGCCAACGCTAACGCTGAAAACGGACGATCACCACTGGACGTTGAGTTTCCCGCATGACTGGTTTAGTCAGAATGCGCTGGTGCTGCTGGACCTGGAAAAAGAGCAGCAGTACTGGGAAGCCGTGACCGGCTGGTTGCTAAAAATCGAAGAAGAACAGTCGCCGGACGTTGCGGCGTGATGTGACAGTCTTCAGGCGTTCATCTCTGACGCCTGAGGACTGAGCAACGTTTCAAGATATTCAGGTTCACCAATCAAGAAACCTTGCAGATAATCAATTCCTAACGCATTGACTGCGCTGCGTATTTCCTCGCTTTCGACATACTCCGCAACCACCAGCATTTTCTTCATCCTCGCCAGATGGCAAATTGATGCGACAATTTGATAATCGAGACTATTGTCGGCGATATGGCGGATAAAGCTGCCATCAATTTTCAGGATGTCGGCATCGACATTTTTCAGTCGCGCGTAGCTCGCGTAGCCCGTGCCGAAATCGTCGATAGCGATTCGACAACCCAGTTGCTGAAGATGCTTAAGGTTCTGATCGGCCAGTTCGGTATTGCCAAAACCACTGCATTCGGTGATTTCAAAGATGAGCTGCCACGCTTCAACGGCGTATTTTTTCAGTAAGCGGTTCACTTCAAACGGGAACTGCGCCCGGCAAATGGTTGATGGCGAAAGATTAATGGCAAAACGTTCTCCCGGAAGTCTTTCACGGTGTTCGTTTAAGAACTGCAGCGTGTGCTCCAGAACCCATAAATCAACGCGTGAAGATAAGCCAAACTCCTGCGCCACGGGCTGGAATTTATCCGGTGAAATGAATTCCCCTTTTTCGTTCGGCATGCGTAACAGTATTTCGTGATAATGATCGCCGCGAACGCCTTGTACCCGCAGCGCCATCAGCGTGAATTCATTTTGATCGAGCGCGCTTTGCAGGCAGTTCATCATCGCTACTTTATCTTTCAGCTTCCGTTGTAAATTCACGGCCCCGCGCTGCTGGAGATTCTCCGGATGGTTGGTCAATAATGATAAATCCGCAATGATGCTGAGTTCACCCAGCAGCAGATAGAGATGATTGACCGGCGAACGCACACAGCAGTAGCTGATACCGACCAGCGGTTGCAGCGGCATACCGTCCCAGATAAAGCGGAACTCTTTGATCCGCTCGTCCAGCGCTTCAATGCGCGACGCGTGCGACTCCGTATTTAGCCGTATCGCCAGATCGTATCCCGATAAATGATAGATGCTCTCATTCTGCTGCAGCGAGCTTTGAATCCACTCAGCCAGCTTTTGCTTGTAGTGGATCCTCAGCAGCACGCCATAGTTGCGCCCCAGGATCTCAAGTTCCGGAATGCGAAGAATGCACAGCGCCGACCACGGCGATTTAGACAGCGAACGCGACAGCGCCCGCAGGTTTGGCATATGCAGTACCGGATCGAGAAACGCCAGTCGATTTGCACGCCGAATGATGGCACGCTGGCGGGTGGCCAGAATAGCCATATAAATTACAACAAATGAATAAACCAGATAGCTGGATGAGGTGATGGCCAGTTGAATGTCATAGCCTTGATACAGCGGGACGTAGCGGTAAAAATAATGAATGGACAAAATCAGCACCGGGGTCCAAATCAGCGTCATCAGCTTATAGCCAAAACGCATCGAGCCCCAGAGCATGACCGACATCATTAAAGACAAGGTGTAGTTGGTACTAAAAATTGAGCTGGATTCACTGACTGGAACAAGCAGCAGAATCAGCAAGCCCCCAACCGCTGCGCTCCATACGATCAATTCCGTCGCACCGACTTTTTTGTCTATTTGCCCCCGAATTTGTGACGCCAGACCGATGACGTAGCCAGGGTGGCGAATAATGCGTATCAGCAAGTAGCTCAGCGGTATCCCTGTCAGCGTCCCTACCAGCAATCCTTGATAATTGATTAAGGTGCGGATACTGAGCGGATTCAGCCCCGACATGCTTTGACGGCTTTCATAGACACCAAGATAAACAGCAAATTCAAACAGCAGCAGAAACAGCGTTGAAGGGCAGAAAACCTGCCAGAAAATACGCTGCGCCATCAGTTGCGGGTCACCATAGGACACCATATTCCGGCGGGGGACGAACACGCGATACCCACCCCAGCTCAGAATCAGAGGGATGATAAAATGGCAAATGACCGCCGCGGTTTCATATAAGCCTGCCGAAGGGTAGTAGCGACAAAAAAGCGCCAGTGCAATGCCGGGCAACGCCGCCAGGCCGAAAAAGAGCATAGAAGAGAGCAGAAACGCCAGCGGCAGGTAATAAAGGGCAATCATCCCGCCGTTTAAATGCGTATATGTGCTGGCAGAACTCATGAGCGGGAGTAAAGCGACAGGCAGAATAAGCGGAAGCGCCCACCAGCGATCTTTATGTTGCTTCAGGAATGCCAGAGTTTTCATAGATGCCCACTTCAGTTTATTATCTTTTGAATTGAAAGTTCAGACAGGCATCCAACCTGACTTAATTATTACCGGCTACGCACACACGCAACAGAGCAGGAATTTTAGTGATCAACCACCGGCAATAGTTGACCTAAATCAAATTACTTAAATGGATTAATCATTTCTTACGATTTTTATCTGCTGTTTTCTCTTTTCAATCAAAGCGGTAAATGATTGCACCCAGTCACATCATAATTATCAATTTATGCACTGACGAAATTTTACACATCGTATAATTGACCCCTTCTTCCCGCTGTGCCTTAATAGCCGTATCGCCCGGAAGGGTATGCCCAGGAAATTACAGTGAGTCAGGCTACGCGTATGCACAAACGACATCGATTTAACACTCGAATGACCCGCATCATACTGCTAATCAGCTTCCTGTTTTTCTTTGGCCGCTTTGTTTATTCCTCAATAGGTGCCTGGTACCACCATCAGGACAAAATACAGTCGCAGCAGGTCACTCAACCTCTGGATACTGCCAATCGCTAGCCCTTGCGCGTAACAGCCGAATCACTTCAGAAATCCCTTTGCTGAGAATTTTATCCTGGCGCATCACAATGCCCAGCTGTCGGTGCAGCACGGGTTGCAATGAATGTACGCTCAACCCTTCGCTGTCAGCTGAATGCTCTACCGCCATGCGCGGGACGATGCTGTAGCCCAGTCCGGCCCGGACCATCCGCTTAATGGCTTCAATGCTGCCCAGTTGCATCACCGGATTGACGTTCATTGCGCCAGCGCTAAACCAGCCATCAATTAAATCCCGCGTTCCACTCCCGGCCTCAAACGCGATAAGCGGCAGCGTATGTAAAACCTGTGGCGTCGCGGGTGAGATACCCTCGTTCTGCGCGCGTGAAATAATCAGGACGAACTCTTCATCCATAACCGGCATAATTTCCAGCGCGCGCCCGCTTGCCGGCAGGGTCACCAGTCCCATATCCAGGCGGTTCTCCTCCACGGCGCGAACAACATCAGGGGTATTACCCGTTGTCACTCCGACTCTTAGCAGGGGATGCTCGTGACGCAGCCGTTGTAACAGCGAGGGTAAAAGATGGATGCAGGCGGTAGCGCCAGTGCCCAGCGTGATCGTGCCGCTTATCTCATCACTGAACTCGCTGATCGAGCGGATAGCCTCATCCACCACCTGTTCAATGCGATCGCTATGATTCAGCAGCGCTAATCCCGCCGCAGTGGCTTTGATTCCACGCCCGGTACGCTCGACTAAGCGCGTCCGAAGAAACTGCTCCAGCTGGCGAACCTGCAAACTGACAGCCGGCTGAGAAAGCCCTAACAAATCCGCCGCCGCAGAAAAACTCCCCCGCTGGACCACCAGCCGGAAGGTCGCCAGATTACCCAAATTCAGCGTCGTCATCACAAAGTTTCTCTTATAGGGGTCATAAATACAGAGGCCTGCCTGCACCATACCGCGCGCAGTATGCTCAGGACAACTGCATAACGGAATGAAAACTAATGAAAACACCCGCCCTCCCCCGCCTGATTTCCCTGGCTGCTGGCTGTAATCAGCTTATTAACTGGGGGATCACTTTTTATATGCCAGGCACATTTTCCCGCGCCATTTCGGCAGAAATGGGCTGGACCTCACCGCAGATCTACTTTGGGCTAACTCTGGCAATGCTGGTCATGGCGGTGATATCGCCGTTTGTCGCCAGACTGTTAGCCCGCTTTGGCGGCCAGCAGGTAGTGATGAGCGGCACACTGCTGATCACTCTTAGCTGCGTAGTGATGGCTTACACACATTCCTTATCAGGCTGGTACTGCGCGTGGTTGCTGGCCGGTGTGGGTATGCGTTTAGCGTTGTATGATGCTCTTTTCGCCTCCCTGGTGAACCTCTACGGGCAAAGTGCGCGCCGGATGATCTCCCGCGTGACGCTGGCTGGCGGTCTGGCCTCTGCGGTGTTTTGGCCGCTGGGGGCAACATTACTGACGTTCATGAGCTGGCGCGAAGCACTGCTGATCTACGCCCTTTGCGGGCTCATGAGTACCACCTTCATCCGCGTGCTGCCAAATCAGACGATGCCACCCGCGACGGTGCGCAAAGTGTCTACATCCTCCGGTCACCACGATCGTCGTAACAGCCTGCTCTACGCCACGTTTATTGCGTTGATAACCTTTGTTTCTAACGGCACGTCTACGCATTTACCGGAATTTATCGCAAGCGTTGGGCTTCCGGCTACCGTTGGCATGCTATGGGGCATTGGGCAGACTGGTGCGCGAATGATGGAGGTCATGGCGGGGTCGACGTTAACACCGTTTCGCCTGACGCTTTTCACCGCACTCGCAATGCCACTCTGTTTTTTAGCGGGAGTCAGCGCCAGCACCTTTATCTGGGCGGCGGCCGGATTCGTGCTGGGATATGGCGCGATCAATGGGCTGGTAACGATTATCAAAGCGACCCTGCCGTTACAACTTTTTCCTGCTGAGGATTACGCACGACGCACGGGAGTCTTGCTCATTCCGGCGCAGGTCATGGCAGCGGTATCGCCATTTGCTTACGCATGGCTGAATCGGGAACTGAGTGTATTCGGGACGATGTGGGTGTCGTGCGGATTGACGGTGATAATTGGGGGGCTGGCTGTAGGGATGGTGGTTGTGCAGCGGGACAATAAAAAACCCTCTGGCGAGGCAGAGGGTTTTTTGTGACTAGAGGGGGGAAATTATTCCCACTCAATCGTCGCTGGCGGCTTACCGCTGATGTCATAGACGACACGCGAAATGCCATTCACTTCGTTGATAATGCGGTTGGAAACGCGGCCAAGGAAATCATACGGCAGGTGGGCCCAGTGAGCGGTCATAAAGTCGATAGTCTCTACCGCACGCAGGGAGACAACCCAGTCGTACTTACGGCCATCGCCCATCACCCCAACAGAACGCACCGGCAGGAACACGGTGAACGCCTGGCTCACTTTGTTGTACAGGTCGGCTTTATGCAGCTCTTCGATGAAGATCGCATCCGCACGACGCAGCAGATCGCAGTACTCTTTCTTCACTTCGCCCAGCACGCGCACGCCCAGACCTGGCCCCGGGAACGGGTGACGGTACAGCATGTCGTACGGCAGGCCCAGCTCCAGCCCAATCTTACGCACTTCGTCTTTGAACAGCTCACGCAGCGGTTCGACCAGCCCCATCTTCATCTCTTTCGGCAGGCCGCCCACGTTGTGGTGAGATTTAATGACGTGCGCTTTACCGGTTGCAGAGGCTGCGGATTCGATCACGTCAGGGTAGATGGTGCCTTGCGCCAGCCACTTCACGTCTTCCAGACGCAATGCCTGCTCGTCGAACACTTCGACAAACACGCGGCCGATGATTTTACGTTTGGCTTCCGGATCGCTCTCGCCCGCCAGTGCGGACAGGAAACGCTCTTCGCCTTCAACGTGAACGATGTTCAGACCGAAGTGGTCGCCGAACATGTCCATCACCTGCTGGGCTTCGTTCAGGCGCAGCAGACCGTTATCCACGAAGACGCAGGTCAGGTTTTTACCAATGGCACGGTGCAGCAGCATCGCGGTCACGGAGGAGTCAACCCCACCGGACAGGCCGAGGATCACTTTGTCGTCGCCAACCTGTTTGCGAATGCGCTCAACAGCATCGTCGATGATTTTCGCCGGGGTCCACAGCGCTTCACACTGGCAGATATCGCGCACGAAGCGGTCCAGCATGCGCATACCCTGACGGGTGTGGGTCACTTCCGGGTGGAACTGAACGCCGTAGAAACGTTTTTCTTCGTTAGCCATAATGGCGAACGGGCAGGTTTCGGTGCTGGCAACGGTCACAAAATCGGACGGGATCGCGGTGACTTTATCGCCATGGCTCATCCATACGTCCAGCAGCGGTTTGCCGTCTGCCGTCAGAGAATCTTCGATACCGCGTACCAGCGCGCTATCGGTTAATACTTCGACCTGCGCATAACCAAACTCACGCTCGTTGGAAGATTCTACGTGACCGCCCAACTGCATCGCCATGGTCTGCATGCCGTAGCAAACGCCGAACACCGGAACGCCGGCTTCGAACACGTATTGCGGTGCGCGTGGGCTGTTGTGCTCGGTGGTGCTTTCCGGGCCGCCAGAAAGGATGATGCCGCTTGGGTTGAACTCGCGGATCTGGGCTTCTGTGACATCCCACGCCCACAGTTCACAGTAAACGCCGAGCTCACGTACGCGACGCGCGACCAGCTGAGTGTATTGAGAACCAAAATCCAGAATAAGAATGCGATGTTTATGAATGTTTTCCGTCATTAACGCTAATTCCGAGGCAAGTGAAACAAAAACAGAGCGCCCGGCATTTAGCCGGGCGCGGAAACTTATCAGGAGCCCAGACGGTAGTTCGGGGACTCTTTAGTGATGGTCACATCGTGAACGTGGCTCTCCTGGATCCCTGCACCGCTGATACGTACGAATTCCGCTTTGGTACGCAGCAGATCGATGGTACCACAGCCGGTCAGACCCATACAGGAACGCAGGCCGCCCATCTGCTGGTGAATGATCTCTTTCAGACGGCCTTTATACGCCACGCGACCTTCGATACCTTCTGGCACCAGTTTGTCTGCCGCGTTATCCGTCTGGAAGTAGCGATCCGAAGAACCTTTTGACATCGCGCCGAGAGAACCCATCCCACGGTAAGACTTGTAAGAACGCCCCTGGAACAGCTCGATTTCGCCCGGAGACTCTTCAGTCCCTGCCAGCATAGAACCAACCATCACCGCTGCAGCGCCTGCCGCGATCGCTTTGGCGATATCACCAGAGAAGCGGATACCGCCGTCGGCGATAACCGGAATACCGGTGCCTTCCAGAGCTTCCACCGCGTCAGACACAGCGGTAATCTGCGGAACGCCCACGCCAGTCACGATACGGGTGGTACAGATAGAACCAGGGCCGATACCCACTTTCACCGCGCTGCAACCCGCTTCTGCCAGGGCACGAGCGCCTGCGCCAGTTGCCACGTTACCGCCAATAATTTGCAGATCCGGATATTTAGCCCGGGTTTCGCGAATACGTTGCAGAACGCCTTCGGAGTGGCCGTGAGAGGAGTCGATCAGCAGAACGTCAACGCCCGCAGCCACCAGCGCATCCACGCGCTCTTCGTTGCCAGCGCCTGCACCTACCGCAGCGCCTACGCGCAGACGACCGCGTTCGTCTTTACAGGCGTTGGGTTTACGTTCTGCTTTCTGGAAATCTTTAACGGTGATCATGCCGCGCAGGTGGAAGCTGTTATCCACAACCAGCGCTTTCTCAACGCGTTTTTCGTGCATTTTAGCCAGCACAACTTCGCGGGTTTCGCCTTCACGCACGGTGACCAGACGCTCTTTCGGCGTCATGTACACGCTGACCGGCTGGTTCAGGTCGGTGACGAAACGCACGTCACGACCGGTGATGATACCGACCAGTTCGTTGTCTTCGGTCACGACCGGGTAGCCAGCAAAGCCGTTACGCTCGGTCAGCGCTTTCACTTCGTGCAGCGTGGTGGTTGGCAGAACGGTCTGCGGGTCGGAAACAATACCCGATTCATGTTTCTTCACGCGGCGAACTTCTTCAGCCTGACGCTCGATAGACATGTTTTTGTGAATAAAGCCGATGCCACCTTCCTGTGCCAGGGCAATCGCCAGGCGCGCTTCAGTCACGGTGTCCATAGCCGCAGAGAGCATAGGAATGTTCAGGCGAATGGTTTTCGTCAACTGCGTGCTGAGATCGGCAGTATTCGGCAGAACGGTGGAATGAGCGGGAACGAGGAGGACGTCGTCAAACGTCAGTGCTTCTTTAGCGATACGTAGCATGGGCAATATCTCTGACCTGGGTGGTTAAATATTGCCGTGGCATTATACAGAGCGTAACCGTTTGCATCTACACTTTTTTATAAAAAATGCTTGCGATCGCCTCTCAGCGGGTTACTATCGACTGAATAACTTGCTGATTTAGAATTTGATCCCGCTCACATGTTATCCTCCCAAAGCTCCTCAATTTTTACCGTTAGCCGCCTTAATCAATCGGTCCGTTTACTGCTGGAGCAGGAGATGGGACAGGTATGGATCAGCGGAGAGATTTCAAATTTCACTCAGCCTGCGTCAGGCCACTGGTATTTTACGCTGAAAGACGACAACGCTCAGGTGCGCTGCGCGATGTTTCGCAACAGCAATCGTCGGGTGACGTTCCGCCCTCAGCACGGCCAGCAGGTTCTGGTGCGCGCCAATATCACCCTGTATGAGCCGCGCGGCGACTATCAAATTATTGTTGAGAGCATGCAGCCTGCGGGCGAAGGCTTACTCCAGCAGAAATATGAACAGTTAAAAGCCAGGCTCACAGCCGAAGGTCTGTTCGAACAATCGTTCAAGAAAGCGCTTCCCTCACCGGCACACTGTGTCGGGGTGATCACCTCGAAAACCGGTGCAGCGCTGCATGACATTTTGCATGTGTTAAAACGCCGCGACCCTTCGCTCCCGGTCATCATTTATCCGACTGCGGTTCAGGGTGACGATGCGCCGGGGCAGATCGTCCGCGCCATTGAGCTGGCAAATGTGCGTCAGGAGTGCGATGTGCTCATCGTCGGACGCGGTGGCGGCTCACTGGAAGACCTGTGGAGCTTTAACGATGAACGCGTGGCACGGGCAATATTTGCGAGCCGCATTCCGATCGTCAGCGCGGTCGGGCACGAAACCGACGTCACCATCGCCGATTTTGTCTCGGATCTGCGCGCTCCCACTCCTTCAGCCGCTGCTGAAATCGTCAGCCGTAATCAACAGGAACTGTTGCGCCAGATCCAGAACGTGCAGCAGCGCCTGGAAATGGCGATGGACTATTTTCTCGTCGGGCGCAGTCGTCGTTTCACCCAGCTTTATCACCGTTTGCAGCAGCAGCATCCGCAGTTACGCCTGGCGCGTCAGCAGACCGTGCTCGAACGCCTGCGCCAGCGGATGAATTTTGCCCTCGATAATCAGCTCAAACGCGCGGTTTCACGCCAGCAGCGGATGGTTCAGCGTCTGAATCAGCAAAGCCCGCAGCCGCGTATTTATCGCGCACAAACCCGACTTCAGCAGCTGGAGTATCGTCTGGCCGAGAACATGCGCGAGCGTCTGAGCGGCTCACGAGAACGCTTTGGCAATGTTGTCACGCATCTGGAAGCCGTTAGTCCACTTTCCACCCTGGCGCGCGGCTATAGCGTAACCACGGCGACGGACGGAAAAGTGCTGAAGCAGACCAAACAGGTGAAGGCCGGTGATGTGCTGACAACCCGCCTGGCCGACGGCTGGGTAGAAAGTGAAGTGAAAGGTATCACTCCCGCGAAAAAAACGCGCAAGAAAAAGCCGGTTTAAACCGGCACAAATTCAACGCGTTTCTTTGAAATCAATCCATGGCCGTTCTGGCAGAAATAATCGACCGCCCCGCACGCCTTTAAAACCTGAAGAGGCTGATGGCAATCGGGGCAGCGTGCTTCGAGCTCAATATTTTTTTGGCAGTTTGCGCAGTGTGCGGCCCCGTTTACAGGCTCCAGCTCGGCATGGCAATCCGGACAGGTTATCGACATTGTGACTCCTTGAAATCTGTTCAACATACCTCTAATGGTAACACGATGCGATTAATGGGGACCACGTAGCTGCTGCTGTAGTTGCAGGAGTATTTCAACCTCTTCCAGTCGACGCAGGGTCGTCAGGCTAACTTCCTCGGGTGCGCGTTCATACAGGCTTTTTTTCCCAAGGATATGTCCTGCCAGGCAGTGCTCATAGATCGTTCCCGGTAGCGACCAACGCAGCACGCGATCGCCATCAGTAAGCTCAAGAATATCCTGTGCGCCCCGTCTGTCCTGGCTGATGACTCTGCCATCACGCAGATGTAACCGCAGCCCCTTTTGCCCACCCGCAGGTCCGGCATATTTGTTAAGCCAGATATCGGTCGGAATACCGCTAATATGGCCCTGAAGATGGGCTTCGCCTTCGGCGGTTTGCAGATCGCCCGTTGCAACAGGTTGTCCCAGGCGATCTTTTGCCGTCAGGACCCGCAACGAGATGTCACTGTTCCCACCCAGATAGCGCACGGTTTCGCGTATCATCGCAAGAACATGAGTGCCAATATCAATAATCACGCCGTCAGGATGACGAAGCTGCCGCGTGTCCGGCTCGCCTGTTGCAAAGTTCAGTGCTATCGGCTCTCCCGCCGCATTAAAGCCGCTAGGTTCCTGGAGAAAGCCCTCGATTCTCACAATCTCATCAAAGGCATTCACTCCTTTCACTGCCCCCTGATTCGCCCTCTCCGCTTGCCACTCAGGGACAGGTGTGCCGAGCGTCAGCTGCATCGCGCCGTTACGCGCCATCCAGTGATCGAGAGCCAGCACGCGGGACGCCGCGCCAGGTTCTGCAAGTAAGGTTTTGAGCTTTTCAATTTGCGCCAGCGTGGCGACGATCGGTTTTTCCACCACAATACGTGGAATAGCGGAGGCTAATGCCAGCTCAAGCACATCGAGATGATGCAGTGAGGAAGTGGTGACAAACAGGGTTTCAACGGGAGCGGACAGTAACTCTTCAAGCGAAGAGCAACGCGTGACACCGCTCAGCTTACGTCCGGGCTCAACGTCAAAACCCAGACAGTTCACGGGCTGGCTGAATATGTTCCGCATCGCAGGCAAATACGCGGTTTCCACAACGGCCCCCAGACCAACAAAACCTGTTTGCATACACCCCTCTCTGAGCTGATTATCCGAATACCAAAAGGCAAAAAACCCGACTCAGTCGGGTTTTTATCATGCAATTATTTGCTTTTCTTGATGTGCTTGATCAAACGCTTACGTTTACGCATCTGGTTCGGCGTCAGGGTGTTACGTTTGTTGGCAAACGGGTTATCCCCTTCCTTGAACTGAATCCGGA
Source organism: Lelliottia sp. CFBP8978 (assembly GCF_034046055.2). Lineage (NCBI taxonomy): Bacteria > Pseudomonadati > Pseudomonadota > Gammaproteobacteria > Enterobacterales > Enterobacteriaceae > Lelliottia > Lelliottia sp. CFBP8978. The sequence continues at coordinate 3,130,665 of NZ_CM188253.1, forward strand.
TAGGCGTGCCCATCACATCCAGTGATTTACGGAAGTAGTTCATCAGATAGCGCTTGTAGGAATCCGGCAGATCTTTTACCTGATTACCGTGAATCACCACAATTGGCGGGTTATAACCACCGGCATGCGCATATTTGAGTTTCACGCGGCGACCACGCACCAGCGGCGGCTGATGATCTTCAGCAGCCATGGTCATAATACGCGTCAGCATCGCAGTACTTACGCGGCGCGTGGAGCTGTCATAAGCCTCACGTACCGATTCAAACAGATTGCCCACGCCGCTGCCATGCAGCGCTGAAATGAAGTGCACGCGAGCAAAGTCGATAAAGCCGAGACGGAAGTCCAGCATCTCTTTTACCTGCTCTCTCACTTCGTTGCTCAGACCATCCCATTTGTTGACGACGATAACCAGCGAACGTCCGCTATTGAGGATAAAGCCAAGCAGTGACAAATCTTGATCGGAAATCCCTTCGCGTGCGTCAATAACCAGCATGACCACATTGGCATCTTCAATCGCCTGCAGCGTTTTGATAACGGAGAATTTTTCCACCACATCGGTGATTTTCCCGCGCTTACGCACACCTGCAGTATCGATCAGAACGTATTCACGCTCGTCGCGCTCCATCGGAATATAGATACTGTCGCGCGTCGTGCCCGGCATGTCGTACACAACGACGCGATCTTCACCGAGAATACGGTTAGTCAGTGTTGATTTACCGACGTTCGGACGGCCCACGATAGCGAGTTTAATCGGCAGATCCTGCGGATTAAAATCATCCTCAGGCTCTTCTGCCCCCTCTTGATCGGCTTCGAACTGCGCCCAGTATTCCGCGTCTTCGTCCACTTCTTCCGGCGGGTTAACTTCGTCAACCCACGGCAGCAGAACGGTTTCGAGCAGGCTGGTGACGCCGCGTCCATGGGACGCTGCGATAGGATAAATTTCACCCAGCCCCAGGGACCAGAAATCGGCCACGGCCTGATCGGCGTCAATACCGTCAGTTTTGTTCGCCACCAGGAAGGTTGGCTTTTCGCGGGAGCGCAGGTGTTTCGCAATCGCGCTATCGGCAGGCATCAGACCTGCACGAGCATCGACCATGAACAGCACAATGTCTGCTTCCTCGATCGCCAGCAGCGATTGCTCCGCCATGCGTGTTTCCACGCCGTCTTCTGTTCCGTCAATACCACCGGTATCAATACAGATGAACTCTCGTCCTTCCACTTCAGCACGACCGTACTTACGGTCACGAGTCAGCCCCGGGAAATCCGCAACCAGCGCATCACGGGTGCGTGTTAAACGGTTAAAAAGAGTGGATTTTCCAACGTTCGGGCGCCCGACAAGCGCGACCACAGGTACCATGTTTGAAGCCTCATAAAATTCACAATAACGTCGCAGTTGCGGCGTTTTTAAAAAAGTCAAAACGGCCCCTGAGTTAACAGGAGCCGTTTAGTATACAACAAACGCAACGATTAACGCGTGATCGCGTACAGCGTACCGTCTTTTGCCTGGATCAGGAGTTTACCATCAGCCACAACCAGATCGGTCAGGAAGCCTGAACTGTCGACTTTTTCCTGAGCAACAAAGCGACCCGTTTGCGGATCAATCCAGTGCATATAACCTTCGCTATCACCGACGACCAGGCTGCCGTTATACAGCGCCGGGGCGGTCAGCAGACGGTGCAGCAGATCGCTTTGCGTCCACAGCGTCACACCGCCATCAGTGTTCAGCGCCAGCAGGCGATCGTTCTGATCGACCACATAAATGCGGTTACCGTCGACAACAAAATCGTTCACAGAACCAAGTTCACGTTTCCACATAATCTGACCGCTGCGCAGATCCAGCGCCGTCAGGTTGCCATTGTAGGCGAGCGCATACACTACGCCGTCAACGATGACCGGAGTGGTATCGACATCACTCAGACGATCGATTTCAGTCGGACCGGTAGCCTGAGAAATACGTTGCTGCCAAATCATCTGGCCTTGCTGCATCAGCACGGCGCTAACGCGACCGTTATCACCGCCGACAATGGCCGCACCAAAGGCCGTAGCCGGTGCAGATTCGCCACGCAGTGACAGCGCTGGCATATCCAGGTTCACAGTCCATTTCACTGCACCGTCCGCTTCGTTCAACGCCTGAAGCTGACCGTTGCTGGTATGAATAAGTACCAGACCATCGCTGATCACCGGACGGGACAACGCCTCACCCGCGACGCGCGTTTGCCATGCGATGGAACCATCGCTGGCGTTCAGGGCATAGACCTGTGCCTTTTCGCTGCCGATATAAACATGACCACCTGAAACTGTCACACCACCAGAAAGCAGCGCTGGCGAACGGGAGAACCAGCCGTCTTTTTCGGCCAGGTTAACAGACCAGACTTCTTTGCCATCATCCGCATTGAAAGCACGCACGGTGCCTTTACGGTCAGCCGCGTAAACAACGCTGTCCGCGTACGCTGGATGCAGGTTGGAGTAGAAATCACCAATCCCATCACCCACGGAAGAACTCCACGCGGTTGACGGACTAAACTGGTTTTCTACTGTCGGCAGCGGAGACATTTTTACAACATCTTCTTCGCCGCTGAAGAGTGAACAGCCACTCAATAACGTAACGGAAAGCAGTCCTGGCAGAAGTAATTTACGCAATTGCATCGGGTCCCTCTCAGACGGACAAATTATTTATTTTCATCTGCATCATTTCGCTCAACGCAGGTGAGGCGTTGCTTTTCACGCCCGCTTCCCACGCGCTGCGCGCGCCTTGTTTGTCGCCTTTGCTCAGCAGTGCTTCACCGCGCAGGTCAGCAACAATGGCTGCAAAGCCTTCACCTTTAACAGTATCGAGCGTTTTTAGCGCATCGTCTGCTTTCTTCTGTTGAACCTGAATACGAGCCAGACGCAGATTAATAACCGCTTTCAGATTTTCATCACTGGCGGCAGAAAGACCCTGCGTGAGCTGGGCTGCAGCTTTATCCAGTTCATTTTTATCAACAAACTGTTGAGCCACTTCCAGTGCAGCCAGCGCGCCGTAGGTGTTTTTATTGTCCGCCGCGAATTTCTCGGCAGCAGCCAGCGTTTGCGGCTGATCGGCACGGATTGCGCTAACGGTATTTTCATATGTCAGGGAAGCATCACGCGCGGAATCAGCCTGGTGGCTGTTCCAGTAACGCCAGCCAACCAGCGCACCCACACCTAAAATCACCCCAACAGCCAGGGCTTTGCCGTTTTCGACAAAGAAGCGCTTAATCGCATCAACCTGGTCGTTTTCGTTCTCGTACATTTCCACGCTGTTCTTCCCCTTAGCCCAGTAAAGTGCGCAAGTGCGCAGCAACGCCATCCTGCGTTACGGTTGTTTGTTCACCTGAGCGCAGATCTTTGACTACCACTTCGCCAGCAGCCACTTCGGACTCACCCAGCACCAGTGCAATACTTGCGCCCCATTTATCGGCACGCGCGAACTGTTTTTTAAAGTTGCCGCCGCCGTGGTTGGTCATCAGTTTGACGCCAGGCAACGCATCGCGTACCCGTTCAGCAAACTGCATCGCCGCAGACTGCGTATCCGCACCTGAGGCCACCAGGTATATATCGACAACAGATTCGGCTTTAAATTCCGGATTAACTGCCTGAACCAACAAAACAAGTCGCTCAAGACCCATCGCGAAACCGACCGCAGGGGCAGCACGACCGCCAAGCTGTTCAACCAGACCATCGTAGCGGCCACCAGCGCAAACCGTACCCTGCGAGCCAAGGCTGGTTGTCACCCACTCAAAAACGGTACGGTTGTAGTAATCGAGGCCGCGCACCAGGCGCTGGTTGACGGTATAAGCAATGCCTGCTGCTTCCAGCAACTTACACAGGCCAGCGAAGTGTTCGCGAGACTCTTCATCAAGATAGTCGCCAAGTGCCGGAGCATCATTCAGAAGCTGCTGCACATCCGGGTTCTTGGAATCCAGCACGCGCAGCGGGTTGCTGTACATGCGACGCTGGCAATCTTCATCCAGCTTATCTTTATGCTGTTCAAGGAATGCCACTAACGCATCACGATAGTTTGCACGAGCTTCAAGCGAACCGATTGAGTTCAGCTCCAGCGCAACATGTTCGGAGATGCCGAGTTCACGCCACCAGCGTGCTGTCAGCATAATCAACTCAGCATCAATGTCCGGGCCCTGCAGACCAAAAACTTCGACACCCAGCTGGTTGAACTGGCGATAGCGACCTTTCTGCGGACGTTCGTGGCGGAACATTGGGCCGATATACCACAGACGCTGCTCCTGATTGTACAGAAGACCATGTTCGATGCCGGCGCGTACACAGCCCGCCGTACCTTCCGGACGCAGAGTCAGGCTGTCGCCATTGCGGTCCTCAAAGGTATACATCTCTTTTTCAACGACGTCGGTCACTTCGCCGATCGCACGTTTGAATAACGGGGTCTGCTCTACAATCGGCAAACGGATTTCGCTGTAACCGTAGCTGCCGAGCACCTGTTTCAATGTGCCTTCAATGCGCTGCCAGATGGCGGTATCGCCAGGCAGATAATCGTTCATGCCGCGAATGGCTTGAATGTTTTTTGCCACGTTTATTCTCTTTTTATATACAAAAAAAACCCAAAGAATGGGTTCAATCATACACGGGAAGCCTGAGGCTTCCCATCACGTTATTTTTCAACCTGCTGAATGCTGATTCGCTGCGCTTCATCGAGCATCGTCGCTTTTGCGCGGATACGGGCTTCGAGCTGGTCAATCATGTCGTTATTATCGAGGCGATCCTTACGAATGCCGTCTTCGTAGAGGCCACTTTTCTTGTTGCCGCCGGTCACACCGAGCGTGGACACCAACGCTTCGCCCGGACCATTAACCACACAGCCGATAATAGAGACATCCATCGGCGTGATCAGATCTTCCAGACGTTGCTCCAGCGCATTAACCGTGCCAATCACGTCAAATTCCTGACGCGAACAGGTTGGGCAAGCAATAAAGTTGATACCGCGAGCACGAATACGCAGCGATTTCAGAATATCGAAACCGACTTTGATCTCTTCAACCGGATCCGCCGCCAGAGAGACGCGCAGCGTGTCACCGATCCCTTCAGAGAGCAGCAGGCCGAGGCCGATCGCCGACTTAACGGAACCGCTACGCAGGCCACCGGCTTCGGTGATCCCAAGATGCAACGGTTGTTCGATCTGTTTTGCCAAAAGACGGTAGGACTCAACGGCCAGGAAAACGTCAGATGCTTTAACGCTGACTTTAAACTGATCAAAGTTGAGACGATCGAGATGATCCACATGGCGCATGGCTGATTCCAGCAGGGCCTGCGGCGTCGGTTCGCCGTATTTTTCCTGCAGATCTTTTTCCAGCGATCCGGCATTAACGCCGATACGGATAGGAATATTTTTATCGCGGGCGCAATCTACCACCGCGCGAATGCGCTCTTCGCTACCGATGTTGCCTGGGTTAATACGCAGACAATCAACGCCATATTCCGCCACTTTGAGCGCAATACGGTAGTCGAAATGAATATCGGCAACCAGCGGGACATTCACCTGCTGTTTGATGAGCTTGAATGCCTCGGCGGCATCCATTGTCGGTACGGAAACACGAACAATATCCGCGCCCACACGTTCTAATGCTTTGATTTGATTGACCGTCGCCTCAACATCCGTGGTACGGGTGTTGGTCATCGACTGGACGGCGATAGGTGCACCATCGCCAATTGGCACATTCCCAACGTAAATCCGTTTGGATTTTCTACGTTGAATCGGAGCCTGGTTATGCATGAAAAGTCTCCCGCGTTACCCGCCTGTTACTGTGCTGCTGATTGTTCGGCATTAACGGTAAGACGTGCAACCTGGTTAGTTCTGATAAAACGGCTTAAATCGACAGGTTTGCCTTGATACTGGATCTGCACCGCAGCCGGAGCGCCAATTTTAAGCTTATACGGAGCCTGACCGGTAAGATTTAATGAGCCATCTTTACGCTGCAGACCGCTGAACAGTTTTTTACCCGTTGCGTCGGTCACTTCCAGCCAGCAATCAGCAGAGAAGTTCATCACCAACGCGTTAGGATCGCCAGCTGTCGTAGTGACGCCTGCCTGATCGGTTGGCAACGGCTGAGCTGTATTAGCCGCATCGGCGGAAGGTGTTGTCGCAGGAGCAGCATCGACATTGGCCTGAGAAGGCGCTACAACGGCATTTGAGTTTTGTGCGATGGTCTGTTCCGCAGCGCTCGCCGGTGCAGGAGTCTGCGCGGGTTCAACGGCCTGAGAAGCATCATTCACCGCCATTTGCGGTTCGCTGGAAGACGCAGTGCTGTCGGTGTTCAACGGCACGCTTTGCGCACCGTCGTTACCTGCATTATTCAGCTCGGCAGAAGACTGATCGGCCATGGTGGTGATCTCTTCCTGCTGCGCTTTGTGGTTTTGCCACCACCAGGCGCCCGTCAGACCGATTACCACAAACAGCACCAGCCAGGTGAAGCTCATCAGCCAGCCATCGCGTTTTTTACGACGCTTGCCCAGTGAAAAAGTCTGCATCGGCGCGACTTTCGCCGCACGTACCGGTGCCTGTTTTTCCATCATTGGCAACAGTTCTTCTTCAGGGATATGCACCAGTTTTGCATAAGAGCGGATGTAACCACGCAGAAACGTTGAAGCAAGATCGGCAGGTGCCTTATCTTCTTCAATATCGCGAACGGTGGAAACCTTCAGGCACAAGCGTTCTGCAACAGCTTGCTGGCTGAGTCCGAGTTGTTCACGGGCGTTGCGAAGACGAACGCCAGTGGAGAGTGCTTCATTTTGGTCGTGAGTGGCTTCAGTATTCATTCGCTACAACTACTTACTGGTACGTGTAAATTAGGGTTCAGGTGCCGGTGAGTCACAATGCCACCCGCACCGCGAAACTTCTGGTCAATTAACCTTAGACAGACAGTATAAGACGGTCCGGCCTTAGTTGACAGTGCAGCACTTCTCATGAGGCTAAACTGTTGTTGCGACGTTACATACTGCCTTAAAGTCGGGGGAAACGCACCGTAATTATTAAGCATTCACGCTCAATCTGACTGAATATTCAGTAAGCTGATGCGTCACGCCGCCAAACAGGCGACGTGACTGCATAATAATCAAACAGCTTTGATGTCAATCGCCTCGCCCTGCATACGCTTACGCAGCGTACGCTTGGTACGGTCAATAACATCGCCGGCCAGCTGTCCGCAGGCGGCATCAATATCATCACCACGAGTTTTACGCACAATAGTGGTGAAACCATACTCCATCAATACCTTGGAGAAACGGTCGATACGGCTGTTGGAACTGCGGCCATACGGCGCGCCAGGGAACGGGTTCCATGGGATTAGGTTAATTTTGCACGGCGTATCTTTCAGCAGCTCAGCCAGCTGATGCGCATGATCGGTTTCATCATTCACATGATCCAGCATAACGTATTCGATAGTGACGCGGCCCTGATTCGCGTTGGACTTTTCAAGGTAGCGACGCACTGCACCCAGGAAGGTTTCGATATTGTACTTTTTATTGATCGGTACAATCTCGTCACGAATTTCGTCGTTTGGCGCATGCAGAGAAATCGCCAGCGCGACGTCAATCATATCGCCCAGCTTATCCAGAGCAGGCACAACGCCAGAGGTAGAAAGCGTCACACGGCGTTTGGACAAACCAAAACCGAAATCATCCAGCATGATTTCCATTGCCGGAACCACGTTGGTCAGGTTCAGCAACGGCTCGCCCATCCCCATCATCACCACGTTGGTGATAGGACGCGTCCCGGTCACTTTTGCCGCGCCGACGATTTTCGCCGCACGCCAGACCTGGCCGATAATCTCTGATACACGCAGGTTACGGTTAAAGCCCTGCTGCGCCGTGGAGCAGAATTTACACTCCAGCGCACAACCCACCTGGGAAGAGACGCACAGCGTCGCGCGGTCTTCTTCCGGGATGTAGACCGTTTCAACGCGCTGATCGCCTACCGCAATCGCCCATTTGATCGTCCCGTCAGAAGAGCGCTGCTCTTCCACCACTTCCGGTGCGCGGATCTCAGCCACTTCTTTAAGTTTATTACGCAGCACTTTGTTGATGTCCGTCATGTCATCAAAGCTGTCGCTGCAATAGTGGTACATCCATTTCATAACCTGATCGGCACGAAACGGCTTCTCGCCCATCTCTTTAAAGAATTCGCGCATCTGCTGACGGTTCAGATCCAGCAGGTTAATTTTTCCATTTTTATTGGGAACCGCGGCAATGGCGACTTCAGAGGTGTTAACTAATTCAGACATAATATTTTCCGGCCTCGTTGTTACACGTTATGGCCCCTGGAGGGTTGAAAAGAAACGCCCCGGTGAGCGGTCTGCTCTTCCGGGGCGTTGCATTGTACAAAGTCTGACGCAGGGATGCCACGTTTGCACGCGGCATTTACGAAAAATTAGTCTTCCCAGGGATTTCACGTCACAGAAAGGCGCCGGGTTTACGAATCCCGCGAGCATAGATAACTATGTGATCGGGATGAGTAAACGAATCCAACGCATCTGTGGCGTGAAAAACGACGGGAATTAGCGGGTGCGAGCGCACACTTCGCCTTCAGCGAAGAAGTATGCGATTTCACGAGCGGCAGATTCGACAGAGTCAGAACCGTGAGTGCCGTTCTCGGTGAAGCTATCCGCGTAATCTGCGCGCAGAGTACCCGCCAGAGCGTTAGCCGGATTGGTTGCGCCCAGCAGATCGCGGTGACGCTGTACCGCATTTTCGCTTTCCAGTACGGAAACCACGATTGGACCAGAGGTCATGAACTCAACCAGGCCGTCAAAGAAAGGTTTGCCGTCGTGTTCCGCATAGAAACCGCGAGCCTGCTCAACGGTCAGATGCAGCATTTTGGTGCCTACGATTTTGAACCCTGCAGATTCAAAGCGAGCAAAGATGCTGCCAATAACGTTTTTTGCCACCGCGTTTGGTTTGATGATGGAAAAAGTACGTTCAATAGCCATGATTACCTCTGTAAGTGTTCTGTTGTTTTGCATACGTCTGTATAAGATGGCGCGGATTATAGAGAGCAATAGCGCCATTGCCTATGGATCTAAGTAACATTTTTTTAAAATAAGACGAGTTTTAGCAACAGGCCGCCTATAAGGTCTGGTTCACGTTACTGTAAAGTGAAGTTCACCGTCGCCACTTGCCCAGTCTCATCCATTACCAGTAACTGATAATCCCCTGCTTTATCAAGCTGCAACGTGTAATAACGTCCCTGAGTCTTCAGCGGTTCACCGTTCAGGAACCACCAGCGCACGCTATTTTCCCCCGATACCTGTAGCGGCAACGACACCCGCGACTCACCGGGTAAACGTTTAATCACTGCGCCATTTCGCACGCCCGAGAGTATCAGCGGCGCGGGCGAATCTTGCGCCAGGGGCGGGCAGGCGGAAGACGATGACGGAATACGCGCCATTCTGCGCTCTGATGCGGGCAGCCAGGGCTCAAGGGCTAACGGCCAGACATCCAACACTTTTTCCCGCGCGCCGGGACAATCGGCCGCAACGCGTTTGCCTTCGTTATCCAGCCAGACAGGGAAACGAATGCCGCGAATCCCCTCCTGTTCAGGCAGCAGCAATGTTGGCGGCTGGCTGCCGTCGAGGAGCCAGGTTGCCAGCCTGCGCCGACAATTATCGCTGCCATCGGGCAACGACTGTCCGCCAGGCCAGCAAATAACACCACGTCCAACCGAAGCGGGACGCGGGTCGCGCGGTAAACGAGCCTCATCAATCGTCGAGCGGGACTGCAGCATGTTATTGACCTGATTGAGCAGCGGCACGGCACTGGCAAATCCAAACTGCCCGGCGACAGGGGTGCCGTCTGGCCGCCCGGTCCAGATCCCAATCAGGTAACGCGCGTTCAGCCCTACCGCCCAGGCATCACGATAGCCATAACTGGTACCGGTTTTCCACGCCAGCGGCGCTACCTGAGGCAATGCGCCATCCGGCAGCGGTTGCGCTTCATTGCCTAAAATACGGCGAATGATCCACGCAGAACCCGGTGACAATAACGGGCGTTCAGTCAGGGGGTCGGCGGGCTGCACGCGCAGCCGCCCCGCTTTTCCCTGGCGAGCAAACGCGCTGTAGGCAGCGGTAATATCTGCAAGCCGTGCCCCCGCGCCCCCCAGGATCAGCGATAAATTTGGCTGCGCCCCAGCCGGAAGGGTCAGCGGCAGCCCGGCATTCGCCAGCATACCGGCGAAACGTTTTGGTCCGTACGCTTCCAGTACCTGGACCGCAGGCAGATTGAGCGAACGCACCAGAGCCTCACTCATGCTGACCGGGCCATTGAATCCGCTGTCAAAATTACCGGGACGATAATCCCCCGTACGACGAGGCACATCCTGCAACAAAGAGGCGGGATGGATAAGGCCCTCGTCGAGCGCCATCCCGTAGACAAAGGGTTTGAGCACCGATCCCGGCGATCGAATCGCGCTGACCATATCGACATGGCTAAAACGGGTATCGTCATTGATATCGACCGACCCCACCCAGCCACGCACTTTCATCGTGGTATGATCCACCACGATCATCGCCAGCGAGCTGCGGGGCGCAAGGCGTGATTTCCAGTTGAGCGCCAGTTCTTCCAGCTGCCTCTGAAGCGATGCGTCTAATGTAGTCACAATCTTGTTATCGCGGCTTTTACTCAGCATCATGCGCGAAAACAGCGGAGCCAGCTGCGGCATCTGGCGTGGCGACAGCCATACCGGCTCCTCACGAGACTCTTTTACCTGCTCTGCACTCCAGACGCCCTGCGTCACCATACGTTCAAGCACTTTGTTGCGGGCCGCTTCGGCTCTCGCGGGCCATCGATCCGGACGCAGACGGCTCGGGGCCTGTGGGAGTACCGCCAATAGCGCAGCCTCTGAATAACTTAAATGGGACGGGGCTTTCCCGAGATACGCCCAGCTGGCTGCCCCCACCCCCTGCAGCGTACCGCCAAACGGCGCGCGGTTGAGATAAAGGGTGAGAATATCGCGTTTGGAAAGATGCCATTCCAGCTGCATAGCTCGCCAGAGCTGGCGAATTTTCCCGCCGAAAGTGCGGGGATGCGGATCAAGCAACCGGGCCACCTGCATGGTCAAGGTACTTCCCCCCGAGACCACTTTTCCCGAGCTAAGATCCTGCCAGGCGGCGCGCAAGACGGAGAACGGATTGACGCCAGGATGATCCCAGAACCATCGGTCTTCATACTGGATTAAGGCTTCGAGATAGCGAGGCGAAACCTCTTCAAGCGTGACCGGATAGCGCCATATTCCTTCGCTGTCAGCAAAACGCCATAGCGGCGTTCCCTTTTCGTCAACCACCACCCGTGCAGGGTTAACCTCTTTGAGAGGCAATGGCCACAGGCGGTCAGCTAAGACAATAAGGCCCCATAGCAGGAGAAGCGCTCCCGCCAGCCATAGCCAGCGGGAGCGTATCAGACGAGATAACTGCACCTTACGGAACGACGATCAGCGGGCCGCTTGCCGCACCCGTTGCCCGCCACTGCGGAACATACATCGATTCCACCATCGGAACCGGAACCTGGTACGTTCCCGGCGTGACGGCTCTTGCCAGGTAAACCAGCGTCACCGGCTGTCCTTCATTCACCGGCACCGCGGCAACAAATCGATCGTCGCGGAACTCCATGTGCTGAATATCGGCCTGCTGCATCTGGTTAAGTAAGTTTTGCACCTCGCTTCCGCTGTCCTGCAAGCTGGCGCTACTGCTGGCGAGGTTTTGATTTTCAAGCTCCAGCCCTGCCGGAAGTAAATCGACCACCAGCGCATCCGGCACGTTCTGAGTCGCCTTCACTTCAAGCCAGACGAGCACCAGTTCACCGCTTCTCAATGAGGAGAGTGATTTGCTGCTGCCGTCTGTGGCAAGGATATGACGCTCAATTTGCAATACGTTTGAAGATGGCGCCGGGGCATATTCCGGGTAGCCTGTGCTATCAAGACGCACCCACAGTGGTGAAGTGCCGGTATTGGTCACTTTAAGTGAGCTGAGGCCATCGCCGCTGACGTTTTGCACCTGCGCCTTATCGCCAGTTAGCGTCTGCTCCGAAAGCGTGGTCGTTGCCTGCCAGGCACCAGAAAGTGTCTGTAGGGATCGTCCTGCAAGGAACAGGGCGTTGCTTTCCTGCGTCGATAGCCAGCGCTGGCTGAAAGCCTGCTCAGACAAAGTATTGAGCAGCGTATTCTGCGCATCAGGAAGCAATTTATTCTCTTCCAGCAGAGAGAGCATCAGAGCATTGTCGCGAAGCGGGCTGCCGTAATCGGCCATCCAGCTGTTGCTATCCTTGCGCGGAGTGTTGACAGCCAGATCCAGCGCCTGCTGACTGCGAGGCGCATCCCCCATCAGTTTTAGCGCCACGCCAAGCTGCATTAATGGCAGGCCCGAGCCCGTTTGCGTACGACGATCCCAGATTTCACGCAATGCGCCGAGTGGCGCTTTCTGCTGACGAGCCAGTACCAGCGCAGCATAAGCCTGGATGGCAAATCTGCTGGCCTGAGTGTCTTCGCTGTAGCGAACAGACATCATGCCAGGATCCTGCAGATAGCGGAGCAGACGGTTGTTAGCATTGTTGACGGTATCAGCAGGGACGCTATACCCCTGCTCACTGGCACGTACCAGGAAATCTGTGACGTAAGCGGTAAGCCAGTACTCCTCCGGACCATTTTTATCCCAGAGTGCAAAACCGCCATCGTCACGCTGCATTTGCAGCAAACGAGAGATGCCGATATCAATTGCCGCGCGGCGCTTATCATCGCTTTCGCCTTTAATTCCCAACGCATTCAACTGCGCAGCACTGGTATAGAGTGACGGGAACAGACCGCTGGTGGTTTGCTCCAGGCAGCCGTAGGGGTAAGCCTGTAGCTCACGAATGTAACGCGCCAAATTTAAAGGCGGTTTACCGCTCAACAGCAGCTGCCCTTGTAGCGTGGCGGGTGAGAATCCCGTGATGTGTTGCGCGGGTGCCGTCCAGCTTTCGCCCTGATTGAGCATCGTGCCGGTGTTCACCGTCTGCGCCGGGAAGGCCGGGCGAATGCCTATCTTCCAGCTCTTCTGCTGCGGCGCAAAGTCTTCTCCTGGCAGCGTCAGGCCTGTCAGCTGCGCGGTAATTTCGCCTTCACCGTAGCCATCCTGAGCGCGTACCGGGATAAACAGCGTGGTACGCGCGCCGGGCTGCATAGACATTGACTGCGACGGCGCGCCTTCAAGCTCCAGCTGGCCGGAAGCACTCAACGCAATGTTTAGCGTCTGCGGCCGATCGGTGAGGTTAGTCAGATCCAGCGTTAACCGGGTGTTATCGCCGCTGGCGAGGAAGCGAGGCGTATTCAGTTCGGCGATTACCGGCGCAGCAACAATGACTTTGCTTTCGCTGCTGCCAAAATCTTCGTCTGTCCAGGCTTGCGCCATCAAGCGCAATTCACCGTTAAAATCACCCACTGGCAAGGTTATGGTGCCTTCACCGTTGGCATCCAGCGCCACTGGCTGCGCCTGCTGGGCAATAATAGTGACATGGTTAACCGGTGGTTTTCCGCCGCGTTTCAGTTCATCGCCATCACCACCAAAGCGCAGCGCCGCCATTCGCCCCTGCCCTTCAATCACCTGGCCGTAGATGTCATAGATATCCGCACCGTAGCGTTTCTGACCAAAGAATGCCTCCCACGGATCGGGCGTCACGTAGTCAGTAATGTTCAGTACGCCGCTATCAACGGCTGAAACCAGTACATTCACTTTTTGCGGAACATTCCCTTCCTTGACGCTGGCTTTCACCTTCACTGATAACGTCTGATTTGGACGCATTTTCTGCGGATTATCCAGCGCGATAGTCAGACGGCGATTCTCGTCCCCCATCGGCAAATGCAGAAGACCCACTGCGCGTTTAGGGGTGGCTGATTTAGATTTATCGCCAGGACGAACCACCAGCGTGCTGAGGTAAAGATCGTGACGTTTCCAGGCTTTATCGACCGGAATAGAGAGATCCAGGCCATTTGCCGGCACGTCGATCTCTTTCCACCACAGCGGCCCTTCGCTGGATTCGATCATCGCGTAGCCCTTGCCTGCTGCCGGTGCAGAAATGTGCAGCTTAATGGTATCGCCAGGCTGATAGGACGGTTTATCCATTTTCAGCATCACGCGGTCCGGGCGCGCTGCGCCGGTGCCGTCACTGTTATCCTGCCAGCTATATCCGGCCCAAAAACGAACGCTGCTGACGATGTTGTCAGGCGCTTTAACTTCCAGACGATAAGAGCCCCACTCTACCGGGAAAGTGACTTTACCCGTCTCGTCTGCGGCGAGCGTCAACGCCTGTTCGCCTTCGATCAGATCTTTTTGATCGAACTGAGACATCCAGCCTTCGCTTTCCGACCAGTTCCAGTAGTAGTCGCGACGCTCGCGAATCAGGCGCACCTGCAAACCGGATACTGCTTTTTTCGCGCCGCTGGCGTCGGCATAGACAATGTCAAAACTGGCGTTACCGTTTTCATCAACAATCGGCTGATTCACGGTGGTGTCGGTACGATAGTCATAGACCGCTTTACTGGCGAACTGCGGACGTATACCCGGTAACGAGGCGGCAGGCCAGATGGCTTGCTCTGCGCGACGAGTGACCGGACGCCCCCCCGATTCCAGCAAACTGGCCTGCAGAATAAGCTGCAGCGGCGAGTGCGATTCTTTCCACTGACTTTCAGCGGACACCTGTCCACGCCCCTTATCATCGAGCGTCAACTGCACTTCATCGAGGCTACGGCTGAGGTTTTCTTCCGCAATATCACCAAACTGGAATCCCGGCAGCGCACTAACGGCTTCGCGGAGCGGACGCAGGAAAAGCTGGCCTTGCAGGCTATTGCCGTTGGCCGGTGCGCCGTACAGGTAATAGCCGACGACGTCAAAATTAACGTTATCTTGCACAGAGACTGGCGCTTTCTGGCCTGTCAGGTTGAGCGCCATACGTTCTGGCATGAAGTCTTCAACGTGGAAATCCCACAACCTCTGCTGGTTATCACCGGTATTGGCCCGAATGTGCCACATACCTGTTTGCGCACCGCTGTCGAGCGAATAGTTAAATCGGTAGAGGCCATTTTCCGGCTGGCTGACCACGGTACGCGCCACTTGCCCATCCGGGCGCAGCACTTCCAGCTTCACGGGTTGAGCGGGCAACGTTTTCCCGTCGCTATCGCGCAGCAGACCATTGAGGATCACGGTTTCGCCAGGACGATAGAGATCGCGTGGACCGAACATAAAGAATTGTTTGCTATAGCCCGGCGCACCGGCAATATCAAACTCCGCCAGATCGAGCGCCGGCAGTTTGAGATCGAGCAGCGTCGTCTGACCATCTTTGCGCGCCAGGATCAGCGCCGCTTCTTTGTCCGTTTCCAGCTTCGTATGACCAGCGGCATCGCTGGTGCCCTGCGCCAGCGTTTGCCCTTTATCGTTAAGCAGCGCGACGTCGATTCCCGACTGCGCGGCACCGTTTTCAAGACTCTGAGTGAAGATATCCAGACGGTTGTGATAGCGATGGGCAGACAAACCAATATCGCTCAGGGTAAACAGCGTTGCGGCATTGCTGTAGTTGTAATGCCCCGCCTGATTCATCACGGCGATGTAGACGCCGGACTGCTGCAACGGCTTGATATCCCGCAGCGGCAGGAGCAGTTTTTCGCGCGTGTTGCGCGCTGGATTAAGGTCAAAGCGCCCGGTATAAACCAGCTCCGCCATCTTCAGAATATTGTCTGATTCCCAGTTGGTGAGGGAGTTACGGTATTCCCACTGGCTGACAAAGGCGGCCAGCGATTCCGGCTTCACGCGGTAAAAATTGACATCCACGTTACTGACATTCAGGGCCATAACAGGCAACCCATCCACCATTTTTCCCGGCAGGAGCGAGCCGCGGCTGGCAAAGCCCACGGTCGGTTCAATATCGCGGGTGGTGAGTGTCTTTTCGACATCGTTGCCAAATGTCGCTTTATTCAGGGCCTGCAGCCCGCTCTCCACGGTCACAACCAGATCGCGTTTCGGCTCCAGATGACGCAGGCGCAGCTCTTTCAGGTTTGGTGCAAGCTCCCAGGCACCGTCCACTTTTCCGCTTTTTTTATCAACAACGTGTACGGTACGGGCGAAATCCTGATCGGGATTGAGGGGGATCGAAAAGGTGAGGACCAGCGTCGATGCGCCGTCCAGTTGCACTTCAGAAGCGTCCAGGAGCGTCAGCGCTTTTCCCTGACTTGAGGCGGCCAGTTTCGCAAGCGTTTCAGCATTGGGTTTCTCAGGCGTTGTCTCTTTGGCGGTAGTCTTGGCAGCAGCAGGTGCGGCCGCCTGAGATTTATCGTCACTGTTGTCACAACCAGCGAGGGTTAGTGTGGTCAGTAGCGCGAGCGAAAGCGCAGCTATACGAAACGGTGTCATCCTTTATCCCTGGCCTAATGGGCCTGTTGATCGTCATCCGGATAAGTATTATCCGCAAGTTTGAGTAATACAAAAGTCCAATTTTGAATCTGGAAAGCGTATCGCAGAGATGACCCGCTATAAATGCGATTGCTACCGCGATCACAGCGTCTAACGTTACATGTTACCTTCAGAGTCATTTGTTTTTAAAACAATAAGATAGCTGGCTACTTTTACCTGCAACCTGCTAATTTTAAGCCTGAGACGCACATTGAGTGCGCGGTTCACTTAGAGAGATAGCCATGAAACGAGCCGTGAACGCCCTACAAAACTTCGGAAAATCACTGTATGGACCCGTACTTATCTTACCGATTGTCGGGCTATTCATCGCCTTCGGTAATGTACTGGGTAACGGCAATCTTGCCGAGTATGTGCCTTTTCTCGGTCATCCGCTGATTCAAAACCTGGGTCAGCTGATTGCCAAATCCGCCGTATCGGTGCTGGTCAATCTGGCACTGGTCTTCGCCGTCGGCATTCCGGTAGGTCTGGCGGCGCGCGATAAGGGGTATGCCGCGCTGATTGGTCTGGTGACTTTTGTGGTGTTTATCAACGCCATGAATGTGACGCTCCAGCTTCAGGGCGAACTCGCTCCGGCTGACCAGATGAAAGCGGCGGGTCAGAGCATGGTTCTGGGTGTACAAGTCCTGGAGATGGGCGTTTTTGCCGGGATCCTGACCGGTGCGCTCTCGGGATATCTGTACAACAAATACTCAAGCGTACAGTTTAACGGCGCGATGGCGATCTATTCCGGCCATTGTTTCGTGGCCATTATCATGCTGCCCGTGTCGATGCTGCTTGGCGTGCTCATGAGCGAATTGTGGCCGTTTGCCCAGCATGGCATCAGCACTCTGGCGATGGTCATTAAGGGGTCAGGGCCGTTTGGCGTGGCCATTTATGGTTTCCTCGAACGCATTCTGGTGCCGACAGGCCTGCACCATCTGGTCTATACGCCATTCCTGTATACCGAACTGGGTGGGACACAAGAGGTTTGCGGCACGACGTATCAAGGCGCACGCAATATCTATTTCGCCGAGATGGCCTGCCCGGACGTGAAACAACTCAGCAGTACCGTCGTGTGGGATGCGCGCGGCATCAGCAAAATGTTTGGTCTGCCTGCCGCCGCGCTGGCGATGTATATGACTGCGCGACCCGAGCGTAAAGCCGCAGCCAAAGCCATTTTGATCCCCGCTGCGTTAACTTCGCTGCTGGTCGGTGTCACCGAGCCAATTGAGTTTTCCTTCTTGTTCGTCGCGCCGCTGCTGTTTGTGGTTCACGCCGTGCTGACAGGTATCGGCATGATGCTTTTCTCGCTGTTTGGCGTTCATGCCATTGGTGCGAACGGCATTATTGATTTCATTCTTTACAACCTGCCGCTGGGTACCGAAAAGTCCAACTGGCCGATGTACATCGTGGTCGGGCTGATCATGTTCGCGCTCTATTTCGTGGTGTTCCGCTTCCTGATCCTGCGCTTCAACATGAAAACGCCGGGCCGTGAGGATGACGATCAGGAAACGCGCCTGTACAGCAAACAGGAGTACCAGGCGAAAGGTAACAACGACGGTTTGGGAGAGTCCATCGTGGTTGGCCTCGGAGGCCGGGACAATATTGAAGTGGTGGATAACTGCTACACCCGTTTGCGCGTCACCGTGAAAGATGTCGCCATCATCGACGAGCCAAGGCTCAAAGCGACGGGCGCAAAAGGGATTATCAAACAAGGTAACAACGTTCAGGTGGTCTACGGGCTGCATGTCAAAAAAATGCGAGAAGCCGTTGAGACGTTTCTCTGAAGGAGAGCAACATGTTTAAACCCCCATTTATTCTGTCCATTGCCGGTGGCGGCAGCACCTACACCCCAGGGATTGTGAAAAGCCTGATGGTGCAGCTGGAGAAATTCCCGCTGGCGGAAATTCGCCTCTACGACATTGATGCCGCGAGACAGGACACCATTGCTCCGGTGGTCGAAAAGGTGATTCGTGACCACAGCCAAAGCATCAAATTTACCGTCACTCACGATCCTGAAGTGGCGTTTAGCGGGGCGCATTTCATTTTCGCCCAGATGCGCGTCGGCCAGTACAAAATGCGCGAACAGGACGAGAAGATCCCGTTGCGCCACGGTGTTGTCGGGCAGGAAACCTGCGGCCCTGGCGGTCTGGCTTACGGGCTGCGTACCATCCTGCCGATGGTCGAATTAATCGATCTGGTAGAGCGTTACGCCCACAAAAAAGCGTGGATCGTGAACTATTCCAATCCGGCCGCTATCGTCGCGGAAGGTGTGCGCCGCCTGCGCCCGAACGCTCGGGTACTGAATATTTGCGATATGCCGGTTGCGGCAATGCGCAATATGGGGGCGATCCTCGGCGTTGACCGCCACAAGCTGGAAGTGGACTACTTTGGCCTGAACCACTTCGGCTGGTTTACCCGCGTACTGGTGGATGGAGAAGATAAGCTGCCGGAGCTGCGTCGCCACATCGCAAAATACGGCCTGCTGACGGAAGACGCTGCTAAGACCGATCCGCAGCACTCCGATCCGTCGTGGGTAAAAACCTGGCGCAACATCAAGCCCATCATGGATAACTTCCCGGAATATCTGCCGAATCCGTATCTGCAGTATTACCTGATGCCGAATCAGATTGTTGAACATCAGAACCCGGACTACACCCGCGCCAACGAAGTGATGAACGGGCGCGAGAAAAAACTGTTCGCGGCCGCGGAAGAGTACAAACGTACCGGCGTGTTATCTGATGCTTTCCACGTAGGCGTCCACGGCGAGTTTATTGTCGATGTGGCCCGCTCGCTGGCCTTCAACCTGCGGCAGCGTCATCTGGTGATGGTCGAAAACCGGGGTGCAATCACTAACCTGCCTTACGATGCGGTGGTTGAAGTCCCGGCTTACATCACCTCAGAAGGGCCAGAGCCGGTTCGCGTAGGTCAGGTTCCTCTTTTCCATCAGACACTGCTGCAACAGCAACTCGCCTCCGAGCAACTGCTGGTCGAGGCAACCATCGAAGGCAGCTACGAAAAAGCGCTGCAGGCATTCACCCTGAACCGCACCGTGCCGACGATGGAACACGCTAAAGCCATTCTTGATGAGATGATTGAGGCTAACCGCGACTACTGGCCTGCCCTGCAAAAAGCCTGGCAGGACGGCGAAGCGGTGAAAAAATAAGGGGTTGCTCGCGAGTTGAACGTGGTTTGCTTGTCGGTGTCAGAAAAAACACCGACAATCCTTTCAATTCAAAAATGAAACGGAGGCAATCATGTCCACCTCATATTTTGTCGCAGCCGACTGGCTTCTCGAACACAGTGACGACCCGGAAGTACAAATTCTCGACGCCCGTATGGCGCCCCCGGGGCAAGAGCATCGCGACGTTCCCGCTGAATATCGCGCCGGACATCTTCCTGGCGCGGTATTTTTTGATATCGAAGCCCTGTCCGATCATACCTCCCCTCTGCCGCACATGTTGCCGCGTTCTGAAGCATTTGCCGTCGCCATGCGTGAACTTGGCGTTAACCGTGAAAAGCATCTGGTGGTATACGATGAAGGCAATCTTTTCTCTGCACCGCGCGCATGGTGGATGCTAAAAACGTTCGGCGTGGAAAAGGTCTCCATCCTGGCGGGCGGACTGGCGGGGTGGAAGCGCGACGAGTTGCCGCTACAGCAAGGTCATGTCTCACTGCCGGAAGGCGATTTTGAGGCTTCACATGACGCGAATGTCGTCAAACGCCTGACGGATGTGTTACTGGCTAGCCACGAAAAGACCGCACAAATCGTCGATGCGCGCCCTGCTCCGCGTTTTAATGCTCAGGCCGATGAACCTCGTCCTGGCCTCAAGCGCGGACATATCCCGGGGGCGCTCAATGTCCCGTGGGGCGATCTGGTGTTTGAGGGCGAACTGAAAACCACCGATGAACTGAGCGAGATTTTTGATCGTCAGGGTGTGGATCTCCATCGGCCTGTCATCGCCAGCTGCGGCTCCGGAGTGACAGCCTGCGTGGTCATCCTCGCTCTGGCGACGCTCGGCGCTACCGATGTGACCTTATATGACGGCGCATGGAGCGAGTGGGGCGCGCGCGACGATCTGCCGGTTGAACCCGCTCAGTGATGGATAACCGACTGGCGACACTGTTAACGCGCGGGGAGTCTTTGACCCGCGCGGAGTATCGCGTATTGGCTCACCTGACGGAGCATCCGCTGCTGGTGGGCAACATCACGGTGCGCGAGCTGGCGCAGGCAACATTCGTCTCTACCGCCACCATCATGCGCCTGTGTCAGAAACTGGGATTCAGCGGATTTAGCGAATTTATCTGGCACTGCAAACAGCTGTTATCCGATACACCGCACATTGCGACGCAGCCTCAGGATCTCCCGCAGCTACCGGCGCTGTTTAGCCAGTTTATCGCCAACTATCAGCAAACCTTTCAGTGGGTCACCGAGGAGAAACGCCGCCAGTTTTCCACGCTGTTACGCGAAAAAGAGAGCTTTTTTCTGTATGGCGCCGGATTTTCTTATTTGTTCGCAGAGTATCTGACCAAAAAATTGCAGGTGCTGGGCAAAACGGCTTTTATTTCCGGGCCGGGTGACAGCCGGAATATCTTTTTGAGCAACGCTTCGCGCTATCAGGTTTTCATCGCCGTATCGCGCAGCGGCGAGACTGAGCAGGTCCTGGATAAAGCGCGGATCGCTAAAAATGTCGGTATGACGGTGGTTGCGTTTACCCGCGCCTCCGCTAATTCGCTGGCTGGAATGGCGGATTTACATTTCGCGCTGTATGACGAGGCGGTGCATTACGCTGCTGAAGCGGCTGGCATCACATCGTTTGAGTCGAACCTGGTGCTGCTGATGGATTTGTTGCTGCTGGAAGCGACGGGGTGAGTGCTCACCCCGTACGCTATCAGATAATGCGGTTGGTTTTGAGATCGCGCAGGAATCCGCCCCAACGGCGCTCATAGAACGGGTTAATGTGCTCGGTAATGAAATGGCTGATGCCCTTTTCACCTTTAACTACCCGGCAGATATCAATCGGCTCATCCCCAGGAAGCGTGTCGGTTGCAACGCTGCCCGCAGCCTGGATAATTTCATCAATATCACCATCCGCTTCAATACCTATCAGCAAAATGGGTTGCTCATCGGCGCTCTCTTTAATCGAGCAAAGAAACGCGCGCTTCACGGGCTTGATGGTTTTGAACAGCGTGGTGAGAGAGTCAATCATCTGCGCCGGAGGCTCGGCCACTTCTGACAGCAACAGCGTCTCGCCGCCTTCCAGCACCTCTTGCGTACTGAGCGGATTTCCCTCTTCGCCAATCAGATGACTGATCTCACGCGGGGTAAATTCCTTTCCGGTCGGCAGTTTTGCGTTCAGGAACAGAGTCTCGCCGAGCGTCATATCAAACAGCGTGCGCACAGGCATCACAACGAAGGCCTGTTCATCTTCCACCACTTTCTGTAACGCTTCCAGCGAGGTAAAGAACGGGATCACCGAGGTGCCATCATCCTTTTCCCAGTGCAGAAGATCCAGTGCGCTATCCTCAACAACCTGTTCACCTTCCGCCGCCGTACCGGGAACCCAAACGGTCGACTCCAGCAGCGTGCGGAAAAATGCCGGACGGTGGGCTGGCTCAGTGGCCGCCTGCTCCAGCAGGGTTTCTAATTCATTTTTGGCTTCGGACATAGTTATTCCAGATGGTGCTTTTCCCCTCATCCCCCCTCTTTCCAAAGGGAGATGAAATTTTACACCCTCTCCTCTTTGGGGAGCGGGCTGGGTGAGGGAATTTTAACACCCTCTCCCCTTTGGGGAGAGGGCTGGGGTGAGAGGCAACAATTACTCTGCGGTCAGCAGGTTCGCAATGGTGCGCACACCAAGACCGGTTGCCCCAGCGGACCACTGCTCAACTGCGGCTTTACGGTAGGTGGCTGAACAGTCGATATGCAGCCAGCCTTCACGGTAATTTTCAACAAAGTGGGACAGGAAACCTGCCGCCGTGCTTGCACCCGCCGGATAGGCAGCGCTTGCGGTGTTGTTTAGCTCGGCAAAGTTGGACGGCAGCTGGCTACGATGGAACTCCGCCAGCGGCAGACGCCAGAAAGGCTCGTTCTCTTGCGCAGCGCTCGCCAGAAGACGGGCAGCCAGTTTATCGTCAAAGCTGAACAGCGCATGGTAATCGTTACCCAACGCGGTTTTCGCTGCACCGGTCAGCGTCGCCATATCAATGATCAGCTCAGGTTTCTGCGCAGAGGCATCAATCAGGCCATCAGCCAGTACCAGACGACCTTCCGCATCGGTGTTCATCACTTCAACGTTTTTGCCGTTACGGTAGCGAATGATATCGCCCAGCTTGAACGCATTGCCGCTGACCATGTTGTCTGCACAGCACAGATACAGTTTTACGCGCTTGTTCAGACCACGGGTGATGGCAAAAGCCAGCGCGCCCGTAATGGTGGCCGCGCCGCCCATATCGGATTTCATGGAATCCATGAACGCACTTTGTTTCAGGCTGTAGCCGCCGGTATCGAAAGTGATCCCTTTGCCGACCAGGCATGCGTACACCGGCGCTTGTTTATCGCCGGTTGGGTTGTAATCCAGTGCCAGCAGCACTGGCGGACGCTCAGAACCGCGGCCTACGGTGTGGATCCCCATGTAATTCTGTTCGCGCAGATCTTCACCTTTAGTGATGCGATAAGACATTTTATCGCCTGCGGCCTTACACAGCAGATCGACCGCGCGCTGCGCCAGCTGCTCCGGACTCAGCTCTTCTGCCGGAGCATTGATGGTATCGCGCACCCAGTCGATGATGGTCAGACGGTTTTCCAGCTCTTTCTGTGCGGATTCATCCAGGTTTGCCCACTCAATCTTACGCGTGCCTTTTGGGCCTTTGTAACCGGCCCAGAACGCCCAGCTGCGATCGGTATTCCAGCCTTCGCCTGCAAGCGTAACGTGCTTAATGCCCAGCCCGTCGATTTTACGCGCGGCGCGCTGGATCAGGCCCAAATCGTCGGTGTCGTTCAGATGGAGGGTAATGCCATCGTTGTTAATGCTATAGGTGGCTTTCTCACCCCAGCGTGCATCCGCAGGCTGAGTCGAGAGCGTAATCTTCATCGCTTCGGTCATTTTATTTATCCTTATTAGCAATTAGCAAACGGGCCGCCAGAGAAGGCAGCCCGTATGATATTTCTTTGCGCTAAACGTCTGCTTCATCTAACCAGACTAACAGAATCGCCTCCAGAATTTTTTCATTGGATGCGCTGGGATCGTCGTCAAAATCTTCCAGATCGCAGATCCACTGATGCATATCGGTGAATCGCACGGTCTTTGGATCGAGATCCGGGTTAGCGTCGTACAGCGCCTCGCCGATTTCACGGCTGTCGGTCCACTTCAGTCCCATACTACCCCCTGTTAATGCTCGCGCGCATGGTTGATAGTGTAACGCGGGATTTCGACCACCAGATCTTCATCGGTCACGCGCGCCTGACAGCTCAGACGGCTGTCTGGCTCCAGACCCCATGCTTTATCCAGCATGTCGTCTTCGTCTTCGGTGCTTTCCGCGAGGGAGTCAAAACCTTCACGCACGATGCAGTGGCAGGTGGTGCAGGCACAGGATTTTTCACAGGCGTGTTCCACTTCGATACCGTTGCGCAGGGCAACGTCGAGAATGGTTTCGCCGGTCTCAGCTTCCAGAACTGCGCCATCCGGACAGAGGTCCGCATGAGGCAGAAAAACAATCTTTGGCATATTAAACCTCGTCCACGGACTGGCCTTTCAGCGCGACACGGACAGATTTGTCCATACGGCGAGCGGCAAAGTCCTGGGTATGTTTATCAACGTTTTTAATCGCTTGTTCTATTGCGTCAGCGTCATCGCCATCGGCAACCGCGCGTAAATGTGCGGCAGCGTCGTCAATCACCTGACGCTCTGCGGCGCTTAGCAGCGCGGCATCAGCAGTGAGTGCGCCATTCAGACTTTCCAGCACGCGCGCGGCTTCAACTTTTTGTTCCGCCAGCATACGCGCCTTCACATCCTGTTCGGCATAGCTCATTGAATCCTGAATCATGGAGGCGATTTCGCCATCCGTCAGACCGTAAGACGGTTTCACCTGGATAGATGATTCCACCCCGGTCGATTTTTCCATCGCCGTCACGTTAAGCAAGCCATCCGCATCCACCTGGAAGGTGACGCGAATATGCGCCCCGCCCGCAGGCAGCGCCGGAATACCGCGCAGCGCAAAACGCGCCAGCGAACGACAATCCTGAACCAGCTCGCGCTCGCCCTGCATTACGTGGATGGACATCGCCGTCTGACCATCTTTAAACGTGGTGAACTCCTGCGCGCGCGCCACCGGAATGGTGGTATTACGCGGGATCACTTTCTCAACCAGACCGCCCATGGTCTCCAGCCCCAGAGAGAGCGGAATCACATCGAGCAGCAGCATTTCGCTGTCCGGCTTGTTGCCGACCAGGATATCCGCCTGAATCGCAGCGCCAATCGCCACCACTTTGTCCGGATCGATAGAGGTCAGCGGCGTGCGGCCAAAGAATTCGCCCACGCGTTCACGCACCAGCGGTACGCGCGTTGAACCACCAACCATCACCACTTCCAACACCTCGCTCGCGTCGACGCTGGCGTCTTTCAGCGCACGACGGCAGGCCAGCAGAGTGCGTTTGACGAGCGCAGCAATCAGTTCGTTGAACTGCTCGCGGGTGATTTCGCCGCACCAGCCCGCCACGTTAACGGTGACTGACTGGGCATCGCTAAGCGCAATTTTGGCGTCGATAGCGGCATCCAGCAGTTCGCGCTGGACGCGCACGTCGCTGCGATCGGGAATACCCGCCTGCTCGCGAATGTAATCGGCCAGCAGGTGGTCGAAGTCGTCGCCGCCGAGAGCGGAATCGCCGCCCGTCGCCAGCACTTCAAACACGCCACGGCTTAAACGCAGAATGGAGATATCAAAGGTGCCACCGCCAAGATCGTAAACGGCGATAACCCCTTCCTGACCGGAATCCAGACCGTAAGCAATCGCGGCTGCGGTCGGTTCGTTGAGCAAGCGCAGGACATGCAGACCCGCCAGACGCGCAGCGTCTTTCGTCCCCTGACGCTGTGCGTCGTCAAAATAGGCCGGGACGGTGATCACAACGCCGTCCAGCTCGCCTTCAAGCGTGGCCGTCGCCCGCGCCGCCAGGGCCTTCAGAATATCTGCCGAAACGCGAACCGGGTTGAGTAAACCGGCTGGCGTGGCAATCATCGGCAAGCCATTAACACTGGCCTGCAGCTGATACGGCAGATGAGGATAGCGAGTTTGAATATCTGCCAGCGAGCGGCCCATCATTCGCTTCACGGAGCTGATGGTGTTGGCCGGATCTTTCGCGGCGTTAGCGCGCGCGTCAAAGCCAACGGTGTGGCCCTGTTGCTGATAGTGGACGACAGAGGGCAGCAGATGACGCCCTTCAGCGTCTGCCAGGGTTTCAGCCTGGCCGCTGCGAACGGTCGCCACGAGGGAATTGGTGGTCCCTAAGTCAATGCCCACCGCCAGACGACGCTGGTGCGGTGCCGCGCTAAGACCAGGCTCACTAATTTGTAATAAGGCCATGTTAAGCTTCCAAAATCAAAAATCGAGCAGCTTTTCTTCGAGTTGTTCAGCACTGCTTCGCAGTTTATCGAGAAAACGCAGCTTGCGTACAGTGTCCGCCGCCAGATCCCACGTCTCGTTATTCAGTTGTTCAACCATCTGCTGATGACGGGTATCGAACATCGCTTTCACCCGTTTGATAAAGCTTTCAAGACGCGCTTCGTCTTTCGCCTGTTCGATCTCATCCAGCTCTTCGCGCAACTCCAGCTGTTCCATCAGGAAGGCGGTGTCGCGTACGGTATGCTGTTCACTGGCCAAATCAAAACCATGCAGCGAGAGCAAATATTCCGCGCGCGCTAAGGGGCTACGCAGCGTTTGCCACGCCTGGTTGATAGTGGCTGATTGCGAAACGGCAGCGAGTTGTTCCGCCTGAGACCCGCTGGCGAATTTATCCGGATGGAATTGACGTTGCAGATCCTGAAAACGAACCGTCAGGGCCTGGATATCGATCGGGTACTGGGCGGGCAACCCAAAGAGGGTGAAGTAATCCATAACAATCTCAGGGTTAGCCAATTAAAACAAACCCCACACGCAGCGTATCTGCGGTGGGGTCTGCGGGTGACGCGCGATTAAACGTGGAAGCTTTCACCGCAACCGCACTCGTCTTTCACGTTCGGGTTGGTGAATTTAAACCCTTCGTTAAGGCCTTCCTTGACAAAGTCCAGCTGAGTGCCGTTAAGGAATTGCAGGCTCTTGCCATCGACTACTACCTTCACGCCTTTGTCTTCAAACACGGTGTCATCGCTTGCCGGTTCATCAACAAATTCCAGTACATAAGCCATACCGGAACAGCCGGAGGTACGTACGCCCAGTCGCAGGCCAAAGCCTTTACCACGGTTCTCCAGGAAGGAGCTTACTCGCGCGGCAGCGCTGTCGCTAAGGGTAATCGACATACTCAAACCTCAATTATTTTGCTTCACGTTTACTTTTGTAATCCGCAATGGCGGCTTTAATCGCGTCTTCTGCCAGGATAGAACAGTGAATTTTCACCGGTGGCAGTTCGAGTTCGTCAGCAATATCGGTATTTTTAATTGCCTGTGCTTCGTCCAGAGACTTGCCCTTCACCCACTCGGTGACCAGGGAGCTGGAAGCGATAGCAGAACCGCAACCATAAGTCTTGAAACGCGCGTCTTCAATGATACCTTCATTGTTGACTTTGATCTGCAACTTCATCACGTCGCCACACGCCGGGGCGCCAACCATGCCGCTACCAACGCTTTCGTCGCTGTTGTCGAAAGAGCCCACGTTGCGTGGGTTCTCGTAATGATCAATAACTTTTTCGCTGTAAGCCATGTTGAATTCTCCTTCGTACCGATTAGTGATGTGACCATTCAATGCTGTTCAGATCCACGCCCTGTTTGAACATTTCCCACAGTGGAGAAAGGTCGCGCAGACGGCCAATGGAGTTACGAACCAGCTTGATGGTGTAGTCAATCTCTTCTTCGGTAGTGAAGCGACCTAAAGAGAAACGGATTGAGCTGTGAGCCAGCTCGTCAGTCATACCCAGTGCACGCAGCACGTAGGATGGCTCAAGGCTTGCGGAAGTACAGGCAGAACCAGAAGAGACGGCCAGATCTTTCAGCGCCATAATCAGCGATTCGCCTTCAACATAGTTGAAGCTGACGTTGAGAATGTTCGGTGCGCCCTGCTCGAGATCGCCGTTCAGATAGACTTCTTCCATATCTTTCACGCCGTCCCACAGACGGTTACGCAGAGTGCGCAGACGCGCCATCTCGGTTTCCATCTCTTCTTTAGCGATACGGTAGGCTTCGCCCATGCCGACGATCTGGTGAACAGGCAGAGTTCCTGAACGCATGCCGCGCTCGTGACCACCGCCGTGCATCTGTGCTTCGATGCGGATACGTGGTTTACGACGAACGTACAGCGCGCCGATACCTTTCGGGCCATAAATTTTGTGGCCGGAGAAGGACATCAGGTCCACTTTCAGCTGGCTCAAATCGACAGGCAGTTTGCCCACGCTCTGAGTGGCGTCAACGTGGAAGATAATGCCGCGCGAACGGCAGAGTTCGCCGATAGTCGCGATATCCTGAACCACGCCGATTTCGTTGTTCACGTGCATGATGGACACCAGAATCGTGTCATCGCGCATTGCCGCTTCGAGCTCTTTCAGATCGATAATACCGTTGCTCTGCGGGGCGAGATAGGTCACTTCAAACCCTTCACGCTCCAGCTGACGGCAGGTATCCAGCACGGCTTTGTGTTCGGTTTTGCTGGTGATAATGTGCTTGCCTTTTTTCTGATAGAAGTTGGCCGCACCTTTGATCGCCAGGTTATCGGATTCGGTTGCACCGGAGGTGAAAACAATTTCACGCGGATCGGCGCCAACCAGCTCAGCAATCTGATTACGGGCGATATCAACCGCCTCTTCAGCATGCCAGCCAAAACGGTGAGAACGGGAAGCTGGGTTACCAAAGTTTCCGTCCAGGGTCAGACACTGCATCATTTTCTCGGCAACACGCGGGTCCACCGGCGTGGTTGCGGAGTAATCGAGATAGATCGGTAATTTCATTGCTCTATAAACTCCGTACATCGCTTCAATGCAAGGAATCAGGCTACCGGCTGGATGTACGACCGAGTACACGGGGCAACGAGTGCCCCGGCCTGATTCTGAAATTCTTTATAATTTTTTGCCCTAAATAGTTCGTGTTACACCACGAAATATGACGGGCAAATTAGGCGCGTAATTTAACGTCGATAGCGTCTTGCGCGCGATTGTTACGTTGGTTTTCGTGGCTTTGCTGGCGACCAGAGACATCCAGAACTTCCTGGTTATTAACCAGTTCACCCAAGGTGATGTTGTTCAGGAAGCCGGTCAAACGGTCGCTCAGGTCGCGCCACAGCGCGTGGGTCAGGCATTTATCGCCGCCCTGGCAACCGCCTTTGCCCTGGCAACGCGTCGCGTCAACGGACTCATCAACAGCGCTGATAACTTCACCAACTGCAATACTACCCGCGTCTTTACCCAGCAGATAACCGCCGCCTGGGCCACGAACGCTGGAAACCAGTCCATTTTTACGCAATCTGGAGAACAGCTGTTCCAGATAGGACAGGGAAATTCCCTGACGTTCAGAAATATCTGCCAACGGAACCGGGCCCGCTTCGGAGTTGAGCGCAACGTCCAGCATCGCGGTCACGGCATAACGCCCTTTAGATGTCAGTCTCATGTCTTACTTAACCTCAAACTCGCCCCTGCCCGGGGTTTTTTATTGTAAAATGGGGGTATTGCATAGCAGGGCCAAGTCTGACATTCCTGACTAAATTGGTCAACTATTTACTTGACTGTTTTAGTCAGGTATTTAACCTTCTGTGCCGTTTATTGTTCTTTGTTTTTTTGCTCAATAATTGAGGCCAACATACCGCGCAAAATGTTCAGCTCCTGAGTTTCAGGACGAGCGCGGGTGAACAGACGACGCAGCTTATTCATCACCTGCCCCGGATGTGACGCGCGGATAAACCCGGTTGTGAGCAGCGTTTGCTCCAGATGACCGTAAAAGCGCTCCAGATCGTCAACCAGCGGATACGGGGTCTCTTCTTCGACAACAGGACGTTCACTGTTTTCCTGCGTCGCCAGCCAGGCCATACGAACTTCGTACGCAATGACCTGCACCGCCATCGCCAGATTCAGCGAGCTGTATTCCGGGTTCGCGGCAATCGCCACGTGATAGTGACATTTCTGCAATTCATCGTTTGTCAGGCCAACGCGCTCGCGGCCAAAGACCAGCGCAACCGGCGCATGTTCGGCTTCACCGACGCTTTTCAGACCACATTCACGCGGATCGAGCATTGGCCATGGCAGCGTGCGGGAGCGCGCACTGGTGCCCACCACCAGACTACATCCCGCCAGCGCTTCGTCCAGCGTATCCACAATCTGCGCATTGCCGATGACATCACTGGCGCCGGCCGCCAGTGCGATGGCCTGGGAGTCCGGTTTAACCAGCGGATTCACCAGCCACAGATTGGTTAAGCCCATGGTTTTCATAGCGCGGGCAACAGAGCCCATATTGCCGGTGTGCGATGTTTCGACCAGCACGATTCGAATGTTTTGCAGCATAATTTGATTTGTCTGAAGCCAGTGTATGAAGAATATTCCGACATATTATCATAAACGAGAGACATGATCCGAACTCGCTGCTATACTCTGCGCCGTTTTCGTTTCCCTGTTCTTTAACATCCAGTGAGAGTAACCGATGCAACATCCTATGTTGACCATCGCCGTGCGCGCAGCGCGCAAGGCGGGTAATGTAATTGCCAAACACTACGAAACTCCAGATTCTGTAGAAACCAGCCAGAAAGGCAGCAATGACTTTGTGACTAACGTCGATAAAGCCGCTGAAGCGATTATTATCGAAACCATTCGCAAATCTTACCCGCAGCACACCATCATCACCGAAGAAAGCGGTGAGCACGCAGGCGAAGATCAGGATGTTCAATGGGTTATCGATCCACTGGATGGCACCACCAACTTCGTTAAACGTCTTCCTCATTTCTCTGTTTCTATCGCTGTACGCATCAAAGGCCGCACTGAAGTTGCTGTGGTTTACGATCCAATGCGTAACGAACTGTTCACCGCGACCCGTGGTCAGGGCGCACAGCTGAACGGTTACCGTCTGCGCGGTAGCAACTCTCGCGATCTGGATGGCACTATTCTGGCGACCGGTTTCCCGTTCAAGGCGAAACAGCACGCTCAGACCTACATGAAAATCCTCGGCAAACTGTACACCGAATGCGCGGATTTCCGTCGCACCGGTTCTGCTGCACTGGATCTGGCCTACGTGGCCGCTGGCCGCGTTGACGGTTATTTCGAAATTGCGCTGAAACCATGGGATTTTGCTGCAGGCGAGCTGATTGCCCGTGAAGCTGGCGCACTGGTATGCGATTTCACCGGCGGTCATAACTACATGATGAGCGGTAATATCGTTGCCGGTAACCCGCGTGTTGTGAAAGCGATGCTGGCGAACATGCGTGACGAACTGAGTGACGCGCTGAAGCGCTAATTCCGTTTGTTGTGCCCGATGGCACTGTACTTACCGGGCCTGCGATCCTGTAGGCCGGATAAGCGCAGTGCCATCGTTCGTTTTAGAACGGTCGCAACCCCCGCCCTACCGGCACCGCGCTGATCCACATCGTCACCGCCGCCACCAGTAAAATCACCCCACCCGCTAATGCCAGCGTCGTCCAGCCCACCTGTCGCCACAATACCGGGGTTTTATTGCCGCTCAGTTTGACCGCCAGCTGACGGAAACTGTGAACCAGCAGTGCCAGCGAGGTAATGGTTAACGACGTCCCTGCCGCCATCGCCAGCGCTGAAATCACACCCCAGCTAAATACACCGATAACCTTGCTGAACAGCAGCACCATGATCGCCCCGGAACAGGGCCGCATGCCCATAGAGAGGATGATCATCATTCGGGCGCGCCAGTCATCAATGCTGCGCAGCTGCTCCTCGCTGGGTAAATGCTGATGGCCACAGCCGCAGTGAGCATCATGAACATGCCGGGCGGTAAAAGTTTTAAATTTGGGTTTTCGCAGCAAGGCTCGCAGTTTCTTCAGCGCCCGCCAGCAAAGCAACAGCCCCAGCACGCCCACCAGCGCGTAGCTTCCCCTCTCCAGCCAGAAGCTGCTCAAATGCAGTTGACGGGCAGGCAGTTGCAGCACAGTCAGCACCACGACCACCAGCGCAATCGCCACCAGACCTTGTAGCAGCGAAGATGCCA
Source organism: Lelliottia sp. CFBP8978 (assembly GCF_034046055.2). Taxonomy (NCBI): domain Bacteria; kingdom Pseudomonadati; phylum Pseudomonadota; class Gammaproteobacteria; order Enterobacterales; family Enterobacteriaceae; genus Lelliottia; species Lelliottia sp. CFBP8978. The sequence continues at coordinate 3,162,469 of NZ_CM188253.1, forward strand.
GCGTCAGGCCGATACTCGATTTGAGTTTCGAAGGATGAGTCGCCAGCCAGGTGGTAATCACGATTTTGCCGTGGCCGGGCCCAAGCGCATGCAACACACCGTATAAAAAGCTGAAGATCAGCAGCGAACCGCCTGCTTTGGTTGGGTTTTCAGCCACCGCTTTCAGTAGCCCGCTCATCTGCTGGTTAACGTCGCGCTGCCAGATGATGCTTTTCATCATCACCTGCGGCCACGACTGCCAGAGCCAAAATCCGCCAGCGGCCGCCAGCACGAGGAACAGGACCAATGGCCATACATCGAGCCAGCGGCGTTTTTTGCTGAGTGAAGGGGAAATCACTGACATTGTACGGTCACCTGCTGCGCAAACTGTTTACCCAGATCCATGTCCTCAGGCGGCGCATCCGCTTTATCGAGGGACAGCGCGAAATTCAGCGTCTCTTCACTGGGCTGCGGGGTATGTACGGCGATTTTGCAGCGCTTTTGCAGCGCAGCAGGAAGCGTTGCGTCCTTGTCTTCGGCATAACTCATATCGACGTAATAGGAGGGATCAAAAGTGGAGAAGGTATATTTCTGTCCCGCCAGCGGCTGCGGCTGCGCCAGGGGCAGAATGAAGGTTAATACCGCCTGATGGCCGTCGCGCTCCATGCCGTATACCGTCGGTCGATTAAGAAATTTAACCTTTTGTCCGTTATGCCAGAATTCAGTGAAGTAGTGCTGGCCGAGCACATTGGCCATCACTTCCGCTGCCAGTTTTTTCCAGACCTCATCACCAGGCTTTGCATTACCGGCATCGTAGAGCAGATCGGCAGAGGTGATTTCATCCATCGTCCAGCGCATTTTCAGGCCGCTCAGGTGTGTTTCATCGGCCACAATCTCAGTCTTAAGACTGATAAAACTGTGAGGATGCGCAGCAGCGGTGAAAGATAAAACCGCAAAAAATAACGCGCAGGCGCTGTGTTTAACTATTTGCATCGTTTCCTCACGTCAAAAATTCTGTGATGTTCTCCTGCATTCCTGAAGGAAAGAGCCCCCGGCACGCTTTTCAGCCCCCATCCTTTAGCTATTCTTATCGAATACTCTAACTGGATACCCGACAGATGATGACGACGCTTGAAAACCCATCTGTGCTTTCCAGTTCGCAGCGTCGCTGCCAGGTGCTGTTGATGTTTTACCTGCCAGGTTTTACCGTCACTCCGCAAAGCATTGTTGATATCAATGGGGTTGACGACGAAATCGCACGGCAAGATATAGCCGAGACTTGCGATGAAATCCAGCGCTATCACCGGCTCAACATCGCATTGCATCAAGACGGCTGCTACCGGATTGAAGGCACTACACTCGATCAACGTCTTTGCCTGCTGCACGGGTTGCGTCGGGCATTGCGGCTATGCCCGGGCTTCATCACTCAGCAGTTTACCCCGGCGCTCAAAACGGAACTTAAACAACGGGGCATCGCGCGACCTCTGTATGACGATACCAATCTGCGTGCGCTAATCAACTTCTGCGCGCGCCGCCTGCAGCGTCAGTTCGAGTGCCGTGATATTCAGTTTTTGCAGCTCTACCTGCAATATTGCCTGCTCCAGCACCATCTTGGACAGACGCCGCAGTTTTCTGCCATTCAGCGTAACTGGGCGCAGTCGCGCGGTGAATACCTGATAGCGCAGGAAATTGTCCGTCACTGGCAGCGGCGCGTCTTGCAGATGCCCCATACCGACGAGCATCTGTTCCTGTCGCTGCTGTTTATGATGCTGCGCACGCCCGACCCATTGCGCGATGCCCATCAGCAGGATGAGCGGCTGCGCCGGGCCATTTCACGGATGATAGGGCGTTTTCGCGGGCAAACGGGAATGTGTTTTAGCGATGAACAAGGGCTGACCGACCAGCTTTATACCCACCTGACTCAGGCGCTGGATCGCTCGCTGTTTGGCATTGGTATCGACAACAGCCTGCCCGAGGAGATTGGCCGGCTTTATCCCCGTTTGATGCGTACCACCCGGGAGGTGTTATTTGAAGTCGAAGCGGAATTCGGGCTACGCTTTTCTGACGAAGAGATGTGTCTGGTCGCCGTAATATTGGGTGCCTGGCTGATGCAGGAAACGGATCTGTATGAAAAACAGGTGGTGTTATTAACCGGAGAAGATAAAGCCGCTGAAACGTTGATTGAGGGGCAACTTCGGGAACTCACCCTGCTACCCCTGAATATTCGCTATCTCACGCTTCAGACCTTCCAGAAGGAGGGGGCTCCGCGCGAGGCGGCGCTGGTGATTACCCCTTACGCTACCGCCCTGCCGCTGTTCTCACCGCCGCTTATTCATGCCGTCGAGACATTGAATACGCAGCAGCAAGAGCATATTCGCGCCATGCTGGAATCATAACGCCTGACTGCGCGCTGCCACTTTGGGACGAACGACCATCGCAGGCAGCGCCACCAGCGCCATGACCCAGAAGACGCCGTGGCCCAGATGCTGATAGAGGAAGCCCGCAAACACCGTCATCACCGCGATGCTGCCGCCCATTGCCACCGCGGAATAGACCGCCTGCAGACGAATGACGTCACTCCCCTCACGGGCGGAGATGTAGCGCATCGCTGCCAGATGGCAGACGGTGAACGTACCGCAGTGCAGGATCTGCGCCACAATAAGCCACGGCAGATCGGTGGTCCAGCCCATAATTCCCCAGCGCACAACCCCACAAACAGCGGAGAGCAGCAGTAAATCGCGAGCGCCAAAGCGGCGGAAGAGCTTTTTGCTCAAGGCGAAAATGATGACTTCGGCCACCACGCCAAGCGACCAGAGATAGCCGACCGCCGAGGCAGAATATCCCGCCCCCTGCCAGTAAATCGCACTAAAACCGTAGTACGCGGCATGTGCCCCTTGCAGCAGACAGACGCATGCCAGAAAGCGCCAGCTCTGCACGATTAAGCCACGCCAGGCGTGCCAGCCGGCACCTTCCTGATGGCGAGTTTCGCCCTTCGGCATCACCGAAGGTTGTAACAGCATGCCCAGCAGCATCGAGGCAATCCCCACGCTGAGCAGCGCCAGAATGGCGTGATAATCGTAGATACTGACCAGTTTGCCCACCAGCGCCGAACCAATGACAAAAGCGATGGAGCCCCACAGGCGCACACGTCCGTAGTCCATCGTGACCTGTTTTTGCCAGGTATTGGCCAGAGCATCCGTCAGCGGGACCAGCGGTGAGAAAAAGAGGTTAAATCCCACCATCACTACCATCAGCCAGGCAAACTGCTGACTGACCCAAAAGGCGGCGAGGAACACCAACGTGAGCAGCGCGAGGACGCGCATGGCTTTAATCAACAAAGAGGGATCGCTAACGCGCGGCGCAATGAGCAGGCTTCCCAGGAATCGCGCGACCAGACCCGCCCCCAGCAGGATGCCGATCATTTCTGGCGTCAGGCCGATCCCCTTGAGCCAGACGCTCCAGAAAGGCAAAAAAATACCGTAGCTAAAAAAATAGGTGAAATAGCTGAGCGCCAGCCAGCGTGTGGAATGCAAAACCATGAATCCCTCCCGTTTTGGAGGCGTTAGTCTGTCTTTAATACGGTGTCAACGCAAGCCACGATTAACAATAAAATAACACCTTTATTTTGAGGGGTTTTTAGCTCTCTTCCGGCTCAGGGTATCGGGTTTTGCTTTACATCCGTCATAGCCACAATAACAGGCGCTAAACGATAAAGTCAGACAGGGAATCGCTCAACCTTCAGCGAAATAACAGAGTTGTCGTTTTATTTTCACCATGAAAAGCGTCGATTAAAACCGATATCCCGGGCAACGCCGCTCTGTCCAAAAATGACATCACTCGTATGCCTGATTTATTAAGAGAACCAAAATGGCGAGGCTGCGTTTTGTGTATTAATTTTAGGGTAAGCCCCACCGCAAAATGAGCCTGCCATGAACACATTACGCTATTTCGATTTCGGCCAGTCACGCTCGCTGGTACTGCTGATTGCACGTATCGCGATTGTTGTGCTGTTTATTATTTTTGGTATTCCGAAAATGACCGGTTTTGATGGAACGGTGCAATATATGACGTCGCTCGGCGCACCGATGCCAATGCTGGCGGCGATTATTGCGGTGATCATGGAAGTGCCCGCCGCGATTTTGATTGTGCTCGGTTTCTATACCCGACCACTGGCAGTGTTATTTGTCTTCTATACCCTGGGGACGGCGGTGATTGGCCACCACTACTGGGATATGAGTGGCGATGCGGTGATGCCGAACATGATTAACTTCTACAAGAATGTGAGTATTGCCGGGGGATTTCTTCTGCTGGCTGTGACCGGGCCAGGGACGATATCTATCGACCGTCGCTAGATAAAAAAAAGGCCGCTTGCGCGGCCTTTCTTATTTCTGCGAGGAGATTATGCGTAAACCGGGAAGCGTGCGCAGATATCCAGCACCTTACCTTTAATACGCTCAATAACCGCTTCGTCGTTGATGTTATCCAGAACATCACACATCCAGCCTGCCAGCTCTTTCACTTCGGCTTCTTTGAAGCCGCGGCGAGTGACAGCCGGAGAACCGATACGGATACCGGAAGTCACAAACGGACTCTTCGGATCGTTCGGTACGCTGTTTTTGTTCACGGTGATGTTCGCGCGACCCAGGGCTGCGTCAGCTTCTTTACCGGTCAGGTTCTTATCAACCAGATCCAGCAGGAACAGGTGGTTTTCAGTACCGCCAGAAACCACTTTGTAGCCGCGGCTCAGGAACACTTCCACCATCGCTTTCGCGTTTTTGGCAACCTGCTGCTGGTAAACTTTGAACTCTGGCTCCATCGCTTCTTTCAGCGCGACAGCTTTAGCCGCGATAACGTGCATCAGCGGGCCGCCCTGTGCGCTTGGGAACACAGCAGAGTTCAGTTTCTTATACAGATCTTCGTCACCGCCTTTCGCCAGGATCAGGCCGCCGCGCGGACCCGCCAGGGTTTTGTGGGTAGTGGTGGTCACGACGTGCGCATGTGGAACCGGGTTCGGGTAGACGCCCGCCGCAATCAGACCCGCAACGTGTGCCATATCGACGAACAGGTATGCGCCGATGCTGTCTGCGATTTCACGCATTTTGGCCCAGTCAACGACACCGGAATAAGCAGAGAAGCCGCCGATAATCATCTTCGGTTTGTGGGCCTGAGCCTGCTTCGCCATATCTTCGTAGTCAATTTTACCGGACTCATCAATACCGTAAGGAATGATGTTGTACAGTTTGCCAGAGAAGTTAACCGGGGAGCCGTGAGTCAGGTGGCCGCCCTGCGCCAGGTTCATACCCAGAACGGTATCGCCCGGTTGCAGCAGAGCGGTATAAACCGCGAAGTTAGCCTGCGAGCCAGAGTGCGGCTGCACGTTAGCATAGTCAGCGCCAAACAGCTCTTTGGCACGGTCGATAGCCAGCTGCTCAACGATATCAACGTATTCGCAACCGCCGTAGTAGCGTTTGCCCGGGTAACCTTCAGCATATTTGTTGGTCAGCTGAGAACCCTGCGCCTGCATAACGCGCGGGCTGGTATAGTTCTCGGAGGCGATCAGTTCGATGTGCTCTTCCTGACGTACTTTTTCCTGCTCCATAGCCTGCCACAGTTCGGCATCATAATCGGCAATGTTCATTTCACGCTTTAACATCCGCATCTCCTGACTCAGCTAACAATAAAATTTTGGCCTGAAAAAGGCAGTCCTGGTGGACGACGGGCAACAGTATAACCGAATAGTTGTGTGATAACAGGTCTTGACAAACGATTTTACGCAAACGTTTACCTCCACGCCACGCAAGGGTTTGAGGAATAAAGACCTCGCGATTATCAATGGATTTCTTTTCAGGTTTGTGATGCAACTATTTCATGTTGCAAAGAACCATTTACAACACAGGGTTATTTTTTATAAGATGCATTTAAAATGCACCATTAAAATAACCGTCAAAGGAAGTTGCTATGTTAGACGCTCAAACCATCGCTACAGTGAAAGCCACCATTCCCCTGCTGGTCGAAACCGGTCCTAAACTCACCGCCCATTTCTACGATCGCATGTTCGCCCACAATCCGGAGCTGAAAGAAATCTTCAACATGAGCAACCAGCGCAACGGCGATCAGCGCGAAGCCCTGTTTAACGCCATTGCCGCCTACGCCAGCAATATTGAAAATCTGGCGGTACTGCTGCCTGCCGTCGAGAAAATCGCTCAGAAGCACACCAGCTTCCAGATTCAACCCGAACAGTACAATATTGTCGGCGGCCATCTGCTGGCCACCCTGGACGAGATGTTCAGCCCGGGCCAGGAAGTACTTGATGCGTGGGGCAAAGCTTACGGTGTGCTGGCGAATGTGTTTATCCAGCGCGAAGCGCAAATCTACAGCGAGCACGCGACGAAAAACGGCGGCTGGGAAGGCACGCGCGCGTTTCGCATCGTTGACAAAACACCGCGCAGTGCGCTTATCACCAGCTTTGAATTTGCGCCTGTGGATGGTCTGCCCGTCGCAGATTATCAACCCGGCCAGTATCTGGGCGTGTGGCTCAAACCAGAAGGATTTCCCCATCAGGAAATCCGCCAGTACTCACTGACGCGCCAGCCGAACGGTAAAACCTACCGTATTGCCGTTAAACGCGAAGAAGGCGGTCAGGTTTCTACCTGGCTGCATCACGCAGCGTCAGTCGGGGATGTGGTGCATCTGGCGGCTCCGGCGGGTGATTTCTTTATGGCAGTTGAATCCCACACGCCGGTTACGCTGATTTCTGCGGGCGTGGGGCAAACGCCGATGCTGGCGATGCTGGACACACTGGCTAAAGCAAACCACAGCGCGCAGGTTAACTGGTTCCACGCGGCGGAAAATGGCGATGTTCACGCCTTCGACGATGAGGTTAAAACCCTTGCCGCTGGGATATCGCAATTTAACGCCCACACATGGTATCGCCAGCCGACAGAAGCCGATCGCGCAGCGGCGCGCTTTAATAGCGTGGGTTTGATGGATTTACGTCAGTATGAAGGGTTATTCAGCACAGCGGAAATGCAGTTCTATGTCTGTGGTCCGGTGGCATTTATGCAGTTTGCCGCGCAGCAACTGGTGGATTTGGGTGTGAATAAAGACAACATTCATTACGAATGTTTCGGCCCGCATAAGGTGCTGTAATGCGCTTTCCCCTCCCGGGCGGGAGGGGAAAATTCAGCTTAGATCGCTGCGTCGTCTTCTTCACCCGTACGAATACGGATGACGCGCGCCACGTCAAAGACAAAGATCTTGCCGTCACCAATCTTACCGGTCTGCGCCGTGCGGATAATGGTATCCACGCAGGTTTCCACGATATCGTCAGTCACCACAATTTCGATTTTCACTTTTGGCAGGAAGTCCACCATATACTCTGCACCACGGTACAGTTCGGTATGGCCTTTCTGGCGACCAAAGCCTTTCACTTCAGTGACGGTCATCCCGGTGATGCCCACTTCAGCCAGCGCTTCACGCACATCATCCAGTTTGAAAGGTTTAATAATCGCATCAATCTTTTTCATGGTGGTTCCTTGAACTCGTGCCTGTCAGCTGCTTCGTAATCGGTTGCTCACAGTATCATAGTCAATCAAATATTGCGGTATTACTCTTTAAAATCGTTTGCTTCGAGCTCATGACGCGACAGCAGTTTGTAAAATTCAGTGCGGTTGCGCCCGGCCATCCGCGCAGCGTGGGTGACGTTGCCTTTGGTGATTTGCAACAGCTTACGCAGATAGTTTAGTTCGAACTGGTTACGCGCCTCGACAAACGTTGGCAGCGCGGTATTTTCTCCTTCCAGCGCCTGCTCCACCAGCGCGTCGCTGATGACCGGCGAAGAGGTGAGCGCCACGCACTGCTCAATCACGTTCACCAGCTGACGCACGTTACCCGGCCAGCTGGCGGTCATCAGGCGCTTCATCGCATCGGTAGAGAACGCGCGGACGAAAGGTTTATGCCGGTCGGCGGACTGACGTAAAAGATGATTTGCCAGCAGCGGAATGTCTTCTGAACGCTCAGCGAGCGCGGGGATCTTCAGGTTGACCACATTCAGACGGTAATAAAGATCCTCACGGAACTCTTTGCGCTCCATCGCTTTTGGCAAATCGCGGTGGGTGGCCGAGATGATCCGCACGTTAATGTCGATATCGCGGTTGCTGCCCAGCGGACGGACTTTGCGCTCCTGCAACACGCGCAGCAATTTCACCTGCAACGGGGCCGGCATATCGCCAATTTCATCAAGAAACAGCGTGCCACCCTCCGCCGCCTGGAAAAGCCCTTCCCGGCTGCTGACCGCGCCGGTAAATGCGCCACGGGCATGACCAAACAGTTCAGACTCCAGCAGTTGCTCCGGCAATGCGCCGCAGTTAATGGCAATAAAAGCATTATTACTGCGTGGGCTGGCGTTGTGGATCGCCTGCGCGAGGATCTCTTTACCCGTACCGCTCTGGCCGTTGATCAGCAAGCTGACGTCTGATTGGGCGACCATCCGCGCCTGCTCAAGCAAACGCAGCATCACCGGGCTGCGGGTGACGATGGACTCGCGCCACTTTTCATCAATGGACGGCGCGGAGTGTTCGAGCGCATCGTCGATGGCTTTATACAGCGCGTCCTTGTCCACCGGTTTGGTCAGGAAGCTAAAAACGCCCTGCTGCGTGGCAGCGACCGCATCCGGAATCGAGCCGTGGGCAGTCAGGATAATCACCGGCATGCCCGGCTGTAGCTTCTGGATTTCAATGAATAGCTGCATCCCGTCCATCTCGTCCATGCGCAGATCGCTAATCACCAGATCTATTTTCTCGCGACCCAGCGCTTTCAGCCCTTCCAGGCCACTTTCAGCGGTGACGACGCTGTACCCTTCGCTGACCAGACGCATCCCCAGCAGCTTCAGCAAGCCGGGATCGTCATCCACCAGCAGGAGATGGGCGGGTTTGCGACTTGTCATGGTTTCACTTCCTCTTGTTTCTGGGTATCACTTTCCTGATCCGGGGTTTTCGCGGGCTGCGCGTTGCTTTTCGAGCCATCCTGCAGATAATTACTGGCCGGTTTGCGGGTAGACAGTTGTCTCTCAATATCCGTCAGGTTTTCCAGCTTACGCGTTGTGGTATCCAGCTGGGAACGTAAATACTGCTGCTGCTGGCGCAGCGAGTCCAGCTCACCGTCTGCGGATTGCTGCAGCTTGCTGTAGCGGAAGCGTTCTTCGGCAAGCTGCAACTGCAGCACTTGTCCGTCACGCCACAATTGATACAGCGGGCGAATCTGGGCCGGAATTTGCGAACTAAGCGCATCCATTCGCGTGGTATTGGCGCGGCGTTCAACCGGGTTGATTTTCGCCGTGGCCAGGAGAATGCCCCGCTTAAAAGTATCCTGCCAGGTGTCATCGGCCCACAGATGGGCCTGCGCTCGCGCGGCCGCAGGCGCAAGACGCTCTGCGCAGTCCATACCGCGCAGCCAGAACAGGGGATTCGACTCCACTTCATGCCCCCCGAGTAGCCAGATGTCGTTGCAATCGGTAGAAAGGAAATCGGCCAACTGATGCTCAGGTAATTTATTGTCTTGTTTATCGCTGATGGCACTTTTTGGCGTGTGTGAAACGCACCCCGCCAGGAGCAGACATGACAGCCCTGAACGGAGAACTTTGCTGGAAAACGCTGCGATAATCGCGCGGGAAAAGACGTGTGACATACTCACCAGACTTAGATTCATTTCATTGATTTTTCCGGCTCAAGGGGCAGTTCGATTCGAAAGCACACATCCGCACGATCGTCATCCGAGATGTAAAGCTCACCGTGCATACGTCGTATGCAATCGCGGGCAATACTTAAGCCCAAACCGCTCCCTTTAACCGCACCTTTTCGCTGATGACTTCCCTGGAAAAAGGGCTCAAAAATCATCTTTTTTTCATCATCCGGAATGGGGCTACCGGTGTTGGCGACGTCGATACAGACCCGCGAACCGTGGGTAAAGCTGCGAATATAAATGTTACCGGATTCAGTACCATAGTGCACCGCATTGGAATAAAGATTATCCAGCACGCTCATTAACAGCATAGGCTCTGCAAAGCAGACCGGCTCATTGAGTTCCAGCTCGGTATGCATCATTTTAGCTCGCGCTGGCAGGCTGTGGGCGGAGAGAACCATATCCACCAGCGGTTCAATCTCCACTTTTTCCAGCTCGACGGCGCCGTCTGCAAGTTTACGATTGTAATCAAGCAGTTGCTCAATCAGCTTTTGCAGATTGCGGCTGCTGGCATCCAGAATCTCAACAATTTCTTTTTGCTCGGAGGTGAGCGACCCCGCCACTTCGTCGGCCAGTAGCTCGGTGCCTTCGCGCATGCTGGCGAGCGGCGTTTTTAATTCATGAGAGATATGACGCAAAAACTGGTGGCGCTGAGATTCCAGCCATGCCAGCCGTTCGGAGAGCCAGATGATGCGCTGCCCCACCGAACGTAACTCGCGTGGCCCTTTAAAGACAACGGTGTTGCCAAGCGACTTGCCTTCTCCCAGAAGATTGATCATCCGCTCAATCCCCTTCACCGGCCCGATGATCATACGCGTAAACAGCAGGACCAATCCCAGACTCACCATAAACAGCACCAGCGCCTGCCAGCCAAAGAACTGACCGCGTTCGGCAATCTCTTGCTGAAGTTGCTGACCACGAGAGAAAACGACGGTGCGGGTGGACTGCACCATCTCGGTGTTAGCGTTGGCAAAGGCTTCGAGGCGAATAGTGGCGACGGCATCAGGGCCGCTATTTTTGCACTGTAGCTGGCCCAGGTCGTTCAGATCCTGGCGCAAAGCCTGGTAGAGTTTGTCATCGGGCAACACGCCGGCATGGGCATCCAGCATTTCGCTGTAGCGTTTGCGTTGATTCTGATACACCTTCGCCAGCCTGGGGTCATCGAGCACGCAATACTGGCGATAGCTGCGCTCCATTTCCAGCGCCGCATTGGTCATCGCCTCGCTGCGGCGGGCATCAATCAGCGTGGTACGGTTAGTCTGCGCCGCCTGAGCACTAAGCGCATTAAGGCTCTGCCATGCCTGCCACGCCAGTACCAGCAGCGGTAACAGGATCAGCAAGAACGCCATCATAACGAGCTGTCGCAGGGAGCGAGGAAAAACAGGCCAGCGTTTCAACGCATTACTCTCTCAGTCAGGGTGTCAGGAGAGCGTAACCGAGTCTGCCCTTCAGATACAACAAAGCCGGGTAAAAACCCGGCTTTGTGATGGAATGAGGCGGTGCCTTACTCGACGTTTCGCCCTGGGTCTGATAAAGCATCGCTATAATCAGTAGTTGGACGGCAGGCACCTTGTTGTGCGTCATTCGAAGTTTATGTAGCGCGTCCCGAAGGGGCTGACATAAGAGGGTGAATGAGCCACTGGTTAATATTATGCAACAGCCGTGCCATAAATGAAAATAAAATATTAACATCATGAAAAACAAAGTATTTATCGCATTTTCATGTTGATTACCGATCGAATGATTTTCAGCCTAAGTGTCTCTAATCAGCAACACCTTAATCGCCCTTTTCGCACCAGCTTAATAATCAATGACTTAAATGTCTCCTTTTGGAGACATACAGGATCCTCTATTGTCGGGATTACCCGACACCGACTCCTGCGCACCGTCACAAAAAAAAGCTCCCTGACGGGAGCTTCAAGAAAGGCGTGGGGATGGAAGTTAACCCAACTGTTTACGCGCGTTACGGAAAATCCGCATCCACGGGCTGTCTTCGCCCCAGTTTTCCGGATGCCACGAGTTACTCACGGTACGGAATACGCGTTCAGGGTGCGGCATCATGATAGTGACGCGACCGGTTTCGCTGGTCACGGCAGTGATACCATTCGCCGATCCGTTAGGGTTAGCCGGGTAGGTTTGCGTCACTTTGCCGAAGTTGTCCACAAAGCGCAGCGCGACCAGCCCTTTGCTTTCGAGCGTGGCGAGATGCGCTGAGTCACGCACTTCGACCTGGCCTTCGCCATGAGAAACCGCGATTGGCATTTGTGACCCCACCATTCCCTGCAACAGTAGCGACGGGCTTTGTGTCACTTCTACCAGGCTAAAACGCGCTTCGAAGCGGTCGGACTGGTTACGGACAAAGCGCGGCCACGCATCGCTTCCCGGGATCAGTTCACGCAGATTAGACATCATCTGACAGCCATTACAGACGCCCAGTGCCAGCGTTTGCGGGCGATGGAAGAAGGTTTCGAACTCATCGCGCACGCGGTTGTTGAAGAGAATCGACTTCGCCCAACCCTCGCCTGCACCGAGCACGTCCCCGTAAGAGAAGCCACCGCAGGCCACCAGCGCCTGGAAATCTTCCAGACCGATACGCCCAGCCAGCAGATCGCTCATATGCACGTCGATGGCATCAAAGCCCGCCCGATGGAACGCCGCCGCCATTTCAACATGGGAGTTCACGCCCTGCTCGCGTAACACGGCCACTTTCGGACGTGCTCCGGTCGCGATGTACGGTGCGGCGATATCGTCGTTGATATCGAAAGAGAGCTTCACGTTCAGGCCCGGATCGCTGTCCTTCGCTTTTGCCTCATGCTCCTGATCGGCACACTCCGGGTTATCGCGCAGGCGCTGCATCTGCCAGGTGGTTTCCGCCCACCACATACGCAGCGTTGAGCGACTCTCGCTGAACACCGCATGACCGTCCGCTTCGATAACAAAGCGATCGCCGGTGACGGCCTTCCCGAGATAATGCACGCAGTCTGCCAGACCGTACTGCGCCAGCAGCGCTTCAACCGCTGCACGATCTTCGGCGCGCACCTGAATGACCGCCCCCAGCTCTTCGTTAAACAGCGCCGCCAGACGATCGTCGCCCAGCGAGGCGATATTGGCTTCCACACCGCAATGACCAGTGAACGCCATTTCTGCCAACGTCACCAGCAGGCCGCCGTCTGAACGGTCATGATAGGCCAGCAGCTGACGCGCGGCGACCAGCGCCTGGATAGCGTCATAGAACCCTTTCAGCTGCGCCACATCGCGCACGTCGGCTGGTTTATCACCCAGCTGACGATAAACCTGAGCCAGAGCAGTTGCGCCGAGCGCGTTGTGGCCTTTACCCAAATCAATCAGCAACAGCGCATTGTCTTCCGTCGAGAGCTGCGGTGTGATGGTATGACGGACATCTTCCACGCGGGCAAACGCGGTGATCACCAGCGACAGCGGAGAGGTCATCTCGCGCTGCTCGCTTCCTTCCTGCCAGCGGGTTTTCATCGACATTGAGTCTTTGCCCACCGGAATCGTCAGGCCAAGAGCCGGACACAGCTCTTCACCCACCGCTTTCACCGCCTCGTACAGACCGGCGTCTTCACCCGGATGACCGGCCGCGGCCATCCAGTTAGCGGAAAGCTTAATGCGTTTGATATCGCCAATCTGCGTGGCGGCGATGTTGGTCAGCGCTTCACCCACCGCCAGGCGCGCAGAAGCCGCAAAGTCCAGCAGCGCGACCGGCGTACGTTCACCTAACGCCATCGCTTCGCCGTAATAGCTGTCCAGGCTCGCGGTGGTCACTGCGCAGTTCGCCACCGGGATCTGCCACGGTCCCACCATCTGGTCACGCGCCACCATGCCGGTTACCGAGCGATCGCCGATCGTAACAAGGAAGGTTTTCTCAGCCACCGCCGGCAGATGCAGAATACGGTTCACGGCATCAGCCATCGTGATTCCGTGCAGATCCAGCGCTTTGCCCGCAGCTTGACGGGTTTGCACGTCGCGGGTCATTTTCGGCGTTTTGCCCAGCAGCACATCCAGCGGCAGATCAATCGGCTGATTGTCAAAATGCGGATCGTTCATGCTCAGGTGCAGCGCTTCTGTGGCTTCGCCGATCACCGCATACGGTGCGCGTTCGCGGCGGCACAGTTCATCAAACAGCGGCAGCTGATCGGGGGAAACCGCCAGCACATAGCGTTCCTGAGATTCGTTACACCAGATTTCCAGCGGGCTCATTCCTGGTTCATCGCTCAGGATGTCACGCAGGTTAAAGCGTCCGCCGCGCCCGCCGTCGCTCACCAGCTCCGGCATGGCGTTTGACAAACCGCCCGCACCGACGTCATGGATGAACAGGATTGGGTTTGCATCCCCAAGCTGCCAGCAGCGGTCGATCACTTCCTGGCAACGACGCTCCATCTCCGGGTTGTCACGCTGCACAGAGGCAAAATCCAGATCCGCATCAGACTGGCCAGAGGCCATAGATGATGCCGCGCCACCGCCCAGCCCGATATTCATTGCCGGGCCACCCAGCACGATCAGTTTGGCGCCAACGGTGATCTCGCCTTTTTGCACGTGATCGGCACGGATATTACCGATCCCGCCCGCCAGCATGATCGGCTTGTGGTAGCCGCGCAGCTCTTCGCCGTTGTGGCTATCCACTTTCTCTTCATAGGTACGGAAGTAGCCGTTCAGCGCCGGGCGACCAAACTCGTTGTTAAACGCCGCGCCGCCGAGGGGGCCTTCGGTCATGATGTCGAGTGCGGTAACAATGCGCTCCGGCTTACCGAAATCTTCTTCCCACGGCTGTTCAAAGCCCGGAATACGCAGGTTAGACACCGAAAAGCCCACCAGGCCCGCTTTTGGTTTTGCACCGCGCCCGGTCGCGCCTTCATCACGGATTTCACCGCCGGAACCGGTCGCAGCGCCTGGCCATGGCGAAATTGCCGTCGGGTGGTTATGGGTTTCCACTTTCATCAGGATGTGCGCCGGCTCCTGATGGAAATCATAGCGCCCTGCTTCGCGGTCGGCGAAGAAGCGGCCAACCTCGGAACCTTCCATCACCGCCGCGTTGTCTTTATAAGCCGACAGCACGTGATCCGGAGTCTGTTCAAAGGTGTTTTTGATCATTTTGAACAGCGACTTCGGCTGTTCTTCGCCGTCGATAATCCAGTCGGCATTAAAAATTTTATGACGGCAGTGCTCAGAGTTGGCCTGCGCAAACATATAGAGTTCGATATCGTTCGGGTTGCGGTTCAGCTTAACGAACGCATCCTGCAGGTAATCAATCTCATCATCCGCCAGCGCCAGCCCTAAACGCAAGTTAGCGTCAATCAGCGCCTGACGGCCCTGCCCCAGCAAATCCACGCTTTGAACAGGTGCGGGTTGATGGTGGGAGAACAGTTGCTGCGCGTCGTCCAGAGAGGCAAACACGCTCTCCATCATGCGATCGTGCAGTTCATCGGCAACCGTCTGCCATTGTTCTTTCGTCAGGGTCGAGGCTTCAACGTAATACGCCACGCCGCGCTCCAGACGATTAATCCGGGTCAGCCCGCAGTTGTGGGCGATGTCGGTGGCTTTAGAAGACCAGGGGGAGATGGTGCCAGGGCGAGGTGTCGCCAGGATCAGTTTGCCGGTTGGCGCATGGCTGCTCAAACTCGGTCCATACTTGAGCAAACGTTCGAGCTGCGCCTGTTGCTGCGCATTTAATGGAGCATTCAGGTCAGCAAAATGGACATACTCAGCGTAAATATGGCTTACCGGAAGATCGGCAGCCTGAAAACGTGCCAGCAGTTTGTTGATACGGAAGGCAGACAGTGCAGGCGAACCACGCAGAATTTCCATCATAAGTCTCTCGTCTTCGAAGCGCCTGAGGCGCTTACAGTGTGCGCAAGGGGAAAACGGGCGTCATTATAGAGAATCCTGAGCGCCGACGAAACCGTTTGCGTCGAAATAAAATCAATACCGTTCTTTATCAATTGATGTGACCAAACTCTCTAATTGGTTGCCAACTGGCGCAAGTTTACGCAAAATGCCGCACATTCAATAGCAAACCTTATTCTTAACATGGCTACAGCATACTGAGGCATCGCACGGCGCAGAGAATTAACTAATTGAAAAAATTAAAGATTAATTATCTGCTCATCGGCATTGTGACCTTGCTGTTGGCAGCGGCCTTATGGCCATCAATCCCATGGTTCGGCAAAGCCGAAAATCGCATCGCTGCAATTAAGGAGCGAGGGGAGCTGCGCGTCAGTACCATCAACTCGCCCCTCACCTACAACAATATTAACGGCAAAATCACCGGCCTGGATTATGAGCTGGCGCAGCAGTTTGCCGACTATCTTGGCGTTAACCTCAAAATCACCGTACGCCAGAATATCAGCCAGCTGTTCGACGATCTGGATAACGGCGATGCCGACATGCTGGCCGCCGGACTGGTCTATAACAGCGAACGCAGTAAAAACTATCAGCCGGGACCGACCTACTACTCTGTGTCACAGCAGCTGGTGTATCGCGTGGGCGGCGTTCGTCCACGCTCACTGGCCACACTTAACGATCAGCAACTGACGATTGCCCCCGGCCATGTGGTGATTGACGACCTGCGTTCGCTGAAAGAGAAGAAATATCCCGATCTCAGCTGGAAGGTCGATGAAAAGCTGGGCACCACGGCGCTGCTGGAGCAGGTGAAGGACAAAAAGCTCGCCTATACGATCGCCGATTCTGTGGCAATCAGTTTGTTCCAGCGCGTTCACCCGGAGATTGCCGTTGCGCTGGATGTCACCGACGAGCAGCCCGTCACCTGGTTTAGTCCGCTCGATGATGACCAGACCCTTTCCGCCGCCATGCTCGATTTCTTCAATTCAATGAACGAAGACGGCATCCTCGCGCGGCTGGAGGAGAAATATCTCGGTCATGGCGGCGATTTTGATTATGTCGATACCCGCAGCTTCCTGCGCGCCGTGGACAGTGTTCTGCCCGATCTGCAGCCGCTGTTTGAGAAATATGCTCAGGAGATAGACTGGCGTCTGCTGGCGGCGATCTCTTATCAGGAATCGCACTGGGACGCGCAAGCCACCTCGCCGACCGGGGTACGCGGCCTGATGATGCTGACCAAAAATACGGCGCAGAGCCTCGGCCTGACTGACCGTACCGACGCCGAACAGAGCATCAGCGGCGGCGCGCGTTATTTACAGGATATGATGGCGAAAGTGCCGGAAACCGTGCCGGAAGAAGAGCGGATCTGGTTTGCGCTGGCGGCGTACAATATGGGCTACGCGCACATGCTTGACGCCCGCGCGTTGACCGCCAAAACGAAGGGTAATCCTGACAGCTGGTCTGACGTAAAACAGCGTTTACCGCTGTTAAGCCAGAAACCCTGGTACAACAAGCTCACCTACGGATACGCGCGTGGACATGAGGCGTACGCCTACGTGGAGAATATTCGTAAGTATCAGATAAGCCTGGTAGGTTATCTGATGGAGAAAGAAAAAGAAGTGACGGAAGCGAAACAGCTGGCGCAGAGCTACCCGGTGGTGTCTGTGCACGAGCTCAACCACCCAAGGACTTCAATTCAGCCTTTTGTTGCTTTTTCTGCTGACGGCGCATTCGAAAGAAATCACTTAATAGCCCCGAACACTCTGGTGCAAGCACCCCGTCGATAATCTGTACCTGATGATTCATGCCCGGGTGTCCAAGCACATCCATCAGTGAACCCGCCGCGCCGGTTTTTTCATCTCGCGCACCAAACACCAGCGTACCGATGCGGCTATGCACCATTGCGCCTGAGCACATGACGCACGGCTCAAGAGTGACGTAGAGCGTGGTATCCAGCAGACGATAATTTTGCAGCACCATGCCGCCCTGACGCAGAGCCATGATTTCGGCATGCGCAGTGGGATCGTGGCGGCCAATCGGGCGGTTCCATCCCTCCCCAATCACCTGGTTATTATGTACCAGAACGGCGCCCACGGGCACTTCACCCTCGTCCCAGGCGCGTTGGGCAAGCGTGAGCGCATGGCGCATCCAGTATTCATGGTTGAGTTCAGGATCAGACAACGCAACGGTCTCCAGTGGAAAGCGGGCGGCATTATACACACCCGTTATGCTTATACACAAAATCATTCCAGTTGCTGAAGATCGCCCGCCGGGGTAACGCGCCAGCGGTGCTGGCAGAAGTAAAGAAGTGGGTTGTCTTGTTTACTGTCGCTGTAACCGCTGTAGAGACGCAACGGTGTGCCGATTTTTTTCTCCAGTTGCACCACCTTTTCATGGCCCAGACAGCGCAGGGTCAGCACCCAGCCACCGTATCGGCGATCCATTTGGGTGGCGATCAGATTAACCCGCGGTAGCCAGGGTGTGTCGAAATAGACCTGTTCCACCAGCGGCTGCGGCGAACCGGTAATCAACCAGATATCCGCGTCATTGGCGTTGAGATAATTGGTGAGACGGTCCTGAACCACCGGAAACGCGGTGACATGACCGCGAAACCAGTGGACAAAATCCTGCTCAAGCTGTTTAAGCCGCGCTTCGCTATGGCCAAAAGTGCATCCCCACAGCAACAGGCTCATTGGCCAGCGCGCCGCACGTCCTTTGATCAAAAGCGCAATGCCGATGACGGGTAAAAGTGGCAGCACGAGCAGTGCATTCAGGGGCTGGCGACGCAACAGATAGCGCATGAAACTGCCAAACATATCTTGTTGGTGTAGCGTTCCATCTAAATCAAAAAAGACGACACGACGCTCGTGATTAACCAAACCTTACTCCTCTGGATCGTTGAACCCTAACAGCCAGGTAAACAGGAACCCGGCGATAACCGCTATCAAATAGCCTAACAGATAGAGCATGACTTTTCCGGTCACGATGGTTAATGCCAGGGGTAAACCGGAGATCCCGAAGGTAATAACGGTTGCCACTTTCCAGTAGCTGATCAGCGCACCGCCCACTGCGCCCCCGAGACAGGCACCGATAAACGGCTTTCCAAGCGGCAGCGTCACCCCAAAAATAAGGGGTTCACCAATACCGAGCAAACCCACTGGCAACGCCCCCTTGATGACTTTTTTCAGGCGAGCGTTGCGGGTCTTCATCAGCACCGCGATGGCGGCACCGACCTGGCCTACCCCGGCCATGGATAATATTGGCAATAGCGCGTTGTAACCGTGCGCCTGAACCAGCTCAACGTGAATGGGCACCAGCCCCTGATGCAGCCCGGTTAAGACCAGCGGCAGGAATGTTCCGGACAGAATCGCCCCGACCAGCAGACCGCCGCGATCGATAGCCAGCGACGCCCCGTGGGCGATCGCGTCGGAAATCCAGCCTCCGAGCGGTTGCAGAGCAATAATGGCCACGCTGCCCGTAATGAGTGTCGTCAGCAGCGGATTGAGGATCAGCTCTATCGAGCCCGGAAGCATGCTGCGCAGCTTTTTCTCGACCCAGCACATCAGGACGACCACCAGCAACACCGCAATCACGCCGCCCCGTCCAGGCTGGAGCGCTTCACCAAACAGGCTGATTTGCGCCAGTTGCGGGCTGGACAGTATGCCCGCCATCACGCCGCCCATGGCCAGCGATCCGCCAAACACCTTCGCCGCATTGACGCCCACCAGGATGTTCATAATGGCAAACACCGCGCTGCCAAAAATGCCCAAAATCCCCAGCATATTGGGGTAGTGCGTGGCAAAATCGCCGACGATATCCGGGCGCTTGAGAATATTGATGATGCCGGTGATCAGGCCAGAGGCAATAAACGCCGGAATCAGCGGAATAAAGACATTGGCCAGCTGTCGCAGCGCATCGCTCATCGGGGCTTTATATTTGGCTTTTGCCTGCGCTTTATTGCGTTCGGTATCGTCAAGCAATCCGGCTTCTTCGCCGGTCATTAACGCACGCATAGCTTCCACCACCTGCGCGGCTTTGCCCGGGCCAACAATCAGCTGATGTTGCGCCCCCTGTTTAACGTAGCCGCTGACGCCGGAGAGCTTTTTCAGACGATCCAGATCCAGCCGATCGTCGTCCTGCACTTCTACCCGTACGCGCGTCATGCAGTTTTCCAGACGTCGGATATTTTTCTCCCCGCCAATCCCCTGCAAAATTTCGCTGGCAAGCGCTGCTGTCTTTTCCATACACGCCTCGGTTATTTTAGTTTTCTAAAGCCGCCCGTAAGAATCCCTGATGCGCATCGAGTTTTGCCCGCGCTGCCGCGGCATCCAGTCCGCTCAGAATCATCAGAATGGCCGGTTTCACCTCGTGATCGGTCTGTTTGAGTACGTTTTCTGCTTCTTCGCGGCTCGCCCCGGTGGCCTCAACAACCATGCGGCATGCTCTGTCCACCAGCTTGATATTGGTGGCCTTCATATCCACCATCAGATTCTGGTAGACCTTGCCGTATTTCACCATCGCGCCGGTAGAGATCATATTAAGCACCAGTTTTTGTGCCGTGCCGGACTTCAGGCGCGTTGAGCCGGTCAGTGCTTCGGGCCCTACCACCGGAGAGATCGCAATTGCCGCCACCTGAGCAATAGGCGAGCCTGGATTACAGGAGATTGCAACGGTGGTACAACCCTGACTTTTTGCGTATTCCAGACCGCCAATGACATACGGCGTCCGGCCAGACGCGGCCAGGCCGACGACCAGATCCTGCGCGGTCAGATTTAATGCCATGAGATCGTCGGCGCCCAGTTGCTTATTGTCTTCAGCTCCTTCAACCGCTTTTAACAACGCTCCGGGGCCCCCGGCAATCAGCCCTACCACCCGGCCATGCGGCACACCAAACGTTGGCGGACATTCGGACGCATCCAGTACACCGAGACGCCCGCTGGTCCCTGCTCCCATGTAAATGATGCGTCCGCCCGATTTCAGGGCACTGGCAGCGGCATCCACGGCTTTGGCAACCTCTGGCAATGTCTCTTTCACTGCCAGCGCGACCAGCGTATCCTGTTGATTAAAACGGCTTACCAGGTCAAGGGTGGAGAGCGCATCCAAATCCATGGTTTGCGGGTTACGGGTTTCAGAAACTAATGAGCCGAGATTCATCTTTTGCACCTCAAGAATTTTTAATTCACATTAACCGTACTATAATGGAATATAAAATTCATTCGGGCGAGTAAATTTCTTGTTTTGCTGCAGCAATCACATTTTCGCCAGGAGAGCATATGAACTGTTTAATTCGTATTCGTCAGCGTTACGCGGGCTTTGCCCAGAGCGATAAGAAACTGGCGGATTTCCTGCTGGCGCAGCCGGATTATGCCCGGCATTTGAGTTCGCAGCAGCTGGCAAGTGAAGCGGGAGTGAGCCAGTCGAGTGTGGTGAAATTTGCGCAGAAGATTGGTTTCAAAGGTTTTCCGGCGCTGAAACTGGCCATCAGCGAAGCGCTGGTCAACAATCCGAATCCGCAATCCATGCCGCTGCATAATCAGATTCGCGGCGACGACCCCATGCGTCTGGTGGGTGAAAAACTCATCAAAGAGAATGTGACGGCCATGCATGCCACGCTGGATGTGAACAGCGAGGAGAAACTGCTGGAGAGCGTGGCAATGTTGCGGACTGCACGGCGCATCATCCTGACGGGCATTGGCGCCTCCGGGCTGGTTGCGCGTAATTTTGGCTGGAAGCTGACCAAAATAGGTTATAACGCCATCGTCGAACAGGACATGCACGCCCTGTTATCCACTGTGCAGGCCATGGATCCAGACGATCTGCTGCTGGCCATTTCCTATTCCGGCGAACGGCGTGAGGTCAATCTTGCCGCCGATGAGACATTACGCGTGGGGGGCAAGATTCTGGCGATAACCGGTTTTACCCCGAATGCGCTCCAGCAGCGGGCGACGCGCTGTCTGTACACTATCGCAGAAGAACAAGCGACTCGCAGTGCGGCAATTTCATCGACCAGTGCGCAGATGATGCTGACGGACCTCCTGTTTATGGCACTGGTGCAACAGGATCTTGAGCATGCGCCGGAACGTATTCGTCACAGTGAAGCGCTGGTAAAAAAACTGGTTTGAACAGGGAATGAGCGTATAATGCCCGCCCTGTTTGTGATGTTTCTGAGATTTTCCTGATGGCGCTGTTAATCACCAAAAAATGCATCAATTGCGATATGTGCGAACCCGAATGCCCTAACGAGGCCATTTCGATGGGTGACAGCATTTATGAGATTAACAGCGATCGCTGCACCGAGTGCATCGGCCATTACGAAACGCCGACCTGCCAGAAAGTTTGCCCGATCCCCAATACCATTCTTAAAGACCCGGCGCACGCCGAGTCCGAAGAACAACTGTGGGACAAATTTGTGCTGATGCACCACGCCGACAAGCTTTAACTCTCAATAATCACCGTTGCACAGGCATAGTGACGCTCATCGGCCAGCGTCACATGCATATGGGCGACACCGAGTTTTTCCGCCAGGTTTTGCGCCTCGCCCCACAGCCGCAGCCGGGGTTTGCCCAGTTCGTCGTTAAAGACTTCAAACTGATTAAATGCGAGCCCGTTGCGTATACCTGTGCCGAACGCTTTAGCCGCCGCTTCTTTGACGGCGAAGCGCTTCGCCAGAAAACGCACCGGCTGTTGGTGCGTTTCCCAGATGGCCCACTCATTGTCGCTCAGTACCCGTTTAGCCAGGCGATCGCCACTACGGGCGATCACCGCTTCGATGCGGGCAATTTCGACAATGTCAGTTCCTAAACCCAGAATCGCCATTACTTACGCGCTTCCAGCATCAGGCGCTTCATTTCCGCAACGGCCTCTTTCAGACCGCTCATCACCGCGCGGCCAATAATCGCGTGGCCGATGTTCAGCTCGTGCATTTCCGGGATTTCAGCAATGGCTTTTACGTTGTGGTAAGTAAGACCGTGACCGGCGTTGACCTTCAGACCCAGACTCGCGGCATAGGTGGCCGCTTTGGCAATGCGAGCCAGTTCTTTTGCCTGAGTGGCTTCGTCTTCGGCATCCGCGTAGCAGCCGGTGTGAATTTCAATATAGGGTGCGCCAACTTCCGCGGCCGCTTTAATCTGTTCATCATCAGCATCAATAAACAGAGAAACCAGAATACCCGCATCAGCAAGACGCTTGCAGGCATCGCGCATTTTTTCGCGCTGCCCAGCCACATCCAGCCCGCCTTCGGTGGTCACTTCCTGGCGTTTTTCCGGCACCAGGCAGCAGAAATGGGGTTGCGTTTCACAGGCGATTGCCAGCATCTCTTCCGTCACCGCCATTTCGAGATTCATACGCGTATCCAGCGTCTGACGCAGAATACGGACATCGCGATCGGTGATATGGCGGCGGTCTTCACGCAAATGCACGGTAATGCCGTCGGCGCCAGCCTGCTCGGCGATAAATGCCGCCTGAACCGGATCAGGATAAGCAGTACCGCGTGCGTTACGCAGCGTGGCAATGTGGTCGATGTTGACGCCTAACAGTAATTCAGCCATGACAATCCTCGGTTTTCTCATTGTTCATTAACGCTTTGGCACAAACTGCCTGAATAATTCGCGACTCTTTAAGGGCTTGCCACCAAGATACGGCTTGAGGGCAATACGGGTAAAGCGTTTTGCCGCGCGCAAGGTATCCTGATCGGGAAATTCACGCTCATACAGCGCCCTGAGATGTCGTCCGGTAAAGGTCGTGTTGTCGATGACAACGCTGGCGATAAATCCTTTCTCTTCCCGATACCGGTAGGTCATGGCGTCATCCACCGCGTCGCCACTGCCCGCGCAATGGAGAAAATCAACGCCGTAGCCAAGGTGACCGAGCAGCGCGAGCTCAAAGCGGCGTAACGCGGGTTCAGGAGAGCCAGCTGCGCCAGCAAGCGCCTGAATACAGTGCAGGTAATCGAAAAAGAGTTCAGAGAAGCGGGTCTCGTGTTCAAGAACGCGTGAGATGAGTTCATTGACATACAGACCGCTGTACAACGTGATGCCTGACAGAGGAAGCGCAAGGGAGACGGCTTCGGCACTGCGCAGCGTTTTGACTTCGCCACGTCCGCCAAAACGAACCAGAAGCGGAGTGAAAGGCTGTAATGCGCCTTTCAGATTAGAACGTTTGGAGCGTGCGCCTTTGGCAACAAGGCGCACCCGACCGGACTCTTCCGTGAAGACGTCCAGCATCAGGCTGGTTTCGCTCCATGGACGGCTGTGCAGAACGAATGCACGCTGCCAGCCTTCCATCAATACTTATACTCTAAGGGTTTCAGATTGCAGGAAGGCCGCAAACGTGAAAGACGGCGACGGTTACAGGTCGTCGACATAACCGAGACTACGCAGCGCGCGCTCGTCATCAGCCCAGCCTGATTTCACCTTCACCCACAGCTCCAGGTGTACCGGTGCTTCAAACATATCCTGCATGTCTTTACGCGCTTCGATTCCGATGGTTTTAATTTTGGAACCTTTGTTGCCAATCACCATCTTCTTCTGCCCTTCACGCTCAACGAGGATCAGCCCGTTGATATCGTAACCGCCACGCTCGTTGGTCTGGAAACGCTCGATTTCAACCGTCACAGAGTACGGCAGTTCAGCCCCGAGGAAGCGCATCAGCTTTTCACGGATGATTTCAGACGCCATGAAGCGCTGAGAACGGTCGGTGATGTAATCTTCCGGGAAGTGATGAACAGCTTCCGGCAGATGCTTACGCACAATGCCCGCGATAGTATCGACGTTCATACCGGTTTCGGCAGATAACGGGACGATATCCAGGAAGTTCATCTGACTCCCCAGGAACTGCAGGTGCGGCAGCAGATCGGCTTTTTCCTGAACGTTATCAACTTTGTTGACCGCCAGAATCACTGGTGATTTGCCTTCGCGCAGCTTATTCAGCACCATTTCATCATCAGGCGTCCAGCGAGTGCCTTCAACAACGAAAATAATCAGTTCAACGTCACCGATTGAGCTGCTGGCCGCTTTGTTCATCAGGCGGTTGATCGCTCGCTTCTCTTCCATATGCAGGCCTGGGGTATCAACGTAAATCGCCTGATACGGGCCTTCAGTGTGGATTCCCACGATACGGTGACGCGTGGTCTGCGCCTTACGGGACGTAATAGAAATTTTCTGCCCAAGCAGATTATTCAGCAGTGTTGATTTGCCGACGTTCGGACGTCCGACGATGGCAATAAAACCGCAGTAACTCTTTTCTTCGCTCATTCCAGCTCCAGCATTTTCAACGCCTGTTCGGCGGCAGCCTGTTCCGCCTTGCGGCGACTTGAACCTGTGCCAACCACCGGTTCACTCAGGCCGCTAACCTGGCAATGGATGGTAAATTCCTGATCGTGGGCTTCGCCGCGAACCTGCACCACCAGATAGGATGGCAGAGGAAGATGACGACCCTGCAAATATTCCTGCAAACGGGTTTTCGGATCTTTTTGTTTATCGCCAGGACTGATTTCGTCCAGGCGCGTTTGATACCAGTTCAGAATGAGTTGCTCGACGGTCTGAATATCGCTGTCGAGGAAAACACCACCGATTAATGCTTCGACAGTATCCGCGAGAATAGATTCACGGCGAAAACCACCGCTTTTCAACTCACCCGGCCCCAGTCGCAGACATTCGCCCAGCTCAAACTCACGAGCAATTTCAGCAAGGGTATTGCCGCGTACCAGCGTTGCACGCATACGGCTCATGTCACCTTCATCCACGCGTGGAAAACGGTGATAAAGCGCATTCGCGATGACATAACTTAAAATGGAGTCACCCAGAAACTCGAGGCGCTCGTTGTGTTTGCTGCTGGCACTGCGATGGGTTAATGCCTGTTGCAACAACTCCTGATGCTGAAAAGTGTAGCCCAGCTTCCGTTGAAGCCGATTAATTACGATGGGGTTCATGCGATACCAGTAAATGAATGCGTCAAAAATGCAGCACACGAAACCGACCTGAGAAAAACCAACGCGGTTTCGTGTGCCGTGGCTCTGAGTCAGCGCCAACCTTAAACTCGGGGGAATATTCTATACACAACGACAGGGGATGTCGTTAGCCAGATGATATTATCTATTAAATAATTCACGTAACCACTTTTTAAGGTGGTTACGTGTTCAATTATCAGGATTAATGGATCCCGCCAATTCGGTTCAGACGAACCCCCGTTGGCCACTCCCCTTCCTGTTTTTCGAAACTCATCCAGATTGCCGTCGCTTTACCGACCAGATTAGCCTCCGGCACAAAGCCCCAGTAACGGCTGTCCGCAGAATTATCGCGGTTATCACCCATCATGAAGTAATGTCCCGGTGGAACAATCCAGGTCGCGAGCTGCTGGCCAGGCTGCTGGTAATACATGCCCAGCTGGTCCTGTGCGATCGGTACCGTCAGAATGCGGTGCGTCACATCACCCAGTGTCTCTTTACGCTCCACCAGGCGAATACCATTTTCTTTGGTTTCGCCCTTTGGCAGCTGGAAGAAACCACTGGTTGCTTCACCGCCATTACGGCGCGCAAACGTCTGAACGAAATCGCTCGCCTCGACGTTTGAGTAGGTGATCGGCAATGCATTTTCACACGCCGTGCCAGAGCTGCAACCCGGCTGAACAGTCACTTCTTTCGCAACAGGATCGTAACTCACTTTATCGCCAGGCAAACCGACAGCACGTTTGATGTAATCCAGACGCGGATCATCAGGGTATTTAAAGACCACGATATCGCCGCGCTTTGGATGCCCCGTTTCGATCAAGGTTTTCTGGTAGATAGGGTCTTTAATGCCGTAGGCAAATTTCTCGACCAGAATAAAGTCGCCAATCAAAAGCGTTGGCATCATCGAACCTGACGGGATCTGGAAAGGTTCATAAATAAACGAACGCACCACCAGTACAATCGCCAGAACCGGAAATACAGATGCACCTGTTTCCAGCCAGCCTGGTTTCGGGCTCACTTTTTTCAGGGTTTTCGTATCCAGCTGATCGCCAGTCGCTGCCTGAGCAGCGGCCTGACGCTCACGACGCTTTGGGGCGAAAATAAACTTATCCAGACACCACAACAGCCCTGTCACCAGCGTCGCAATGACGAGGATCAGGGCAAACATGTTCGCCATGCCAACTCCTTAAGAATTATTTTCCGTCTTTACCAACATGCAGAATGGCGAGGAACGCTTCCTGCGGCAGTTCGACGTTACCGACCTGCTTCATGCGTTTCTTACCGTCTTTCTGTTTCTGCAGCAGTTTCTTCTTACGGCTGACGTCACCGCCATAGCATTTCGCCAGAACGTTTTTACGCAGCTGTTTGACCGTAGAGCGAGCAATAATGTGGTTGCCAATTGCGGCCTGAATCGCGATATCGAATTGCTGACGTGGGATCAGCTCTTTCATTTTCTCGACCAGTTCACGACCACGATAAGGCGCGTTCTCGTTATGAGTGATCAGCGCCAGCGCATCAACACGCTCGCCGTTAATCAGCACATCGACACGTACCATGTTAGAGGCCTGGAAGCGTTTGAAGTTGTAATCCAGCGACGCATAGCCACGCGAAGTGGACTTCAGACGGTCGAAGAAATCAAGAACCACTTCTGCCATTGGAATTTCATAGGTCAGCGCAACCTGATTACCGTGGTAAACCATGTTGGTTTGAACGCCACGCTTTTCGATGCACAGCGTAATGACGTTACCCAGGTACTCCTGCGGCAGCAGCATGTGACATTCAGCGATCGGCTCGCGCAGCTCTTCGATGTTATTTAATGGCGGCAGCTTGGATGGGCTATCGACATAAATCACTTCTTTGTTGGTGGTCTGAACTTCATACACTACGGTCGGTGCCGTGGTAATCAGATCCAGATCGTATTCGCGCTCCAGTCGTTCCTGGATGATCTCCATGTGCAGCAGACCCAGGAAGCCACAGCGGAAGCCGAAGCCCAGCGCGGTTGAGCTTTCTGGTTCATAGAACAGAGACGCATCGTTCAGGCTCAGCTTGCCAAGTGCATCACGGAAGTTTTCGTAATCGTCAGAGCTTACCGGGAACAGACCCGCATAAACCTGTGGCTTCACTTTTTTAAAGCCCGGGAGAGCTTTATCCGCCGGGTTACGTGCCTGCGTTAAGGTATCGCCCACTGGCGCGCCCAGGATATCTTTGATAGCACAAACCAGCCAGCCCACCTCGCCACACTTCAGCTCGGTACGGTCGACCTGCTTAGGCGTGAAAATGCCCAGGCGGTCAGCGTTATAGACCTGGCCTGTACTCATGACCTTGATTTTATCGCCTTTGCGCATCGTGCCGTTTTTAATACGAACCAGTGACACAACGCCGAGATAGTTATCAAACCAGGAGTCGATGATCAGCGCCTGCAGCGGTGCATCCGCGTCACCTTCCGGCGCCGGGATATCACGGACCAGACGTTCCAGCACATCAGGAACACCGACACCGGTTTTCGCTGAGCAGCGCACGGCATCAGCCGCATCAATGCCAACAATATCTTCAATCTCTTCTGCAACACGCTCTGGATCAGCTGCCGGCAGGTCGATTTTGTTGAGCACCGGCACGACTTCGAGATCCATTTCCATCGCGGTGTAGCAGTTCGCCAGGGTCTGGGCTTCTACGCCCTGCCCGGCGTCGACCACCAGCAGCGCGCCTTCACAGGCTGCCAGCGAACGAGAAACTTCATAGGAGAAGTCAACGTGGCCTGGGGTGTCGATAAAGTTCAGTTGATAGATTTCACCATCAGCCGCTTTGTAATCGAGTGTGACGCTCTGCGCTTTGATGGTAATACCACGTTCGCGTTCCAGGTCCATGGAGTCCAGAACCTGGGCTTCCATTTCACGATCAGACAGGCCACCGCAAATCTGGATAATACGGTCAGACAGCGTCGACTTACCGTGGTCAATGTGAGCAATGATCGAAAAGTTACGTATGTTCTTCATATAGTTAAATAATTATGCCTTACGAATTCCTGGAGGCCGCTGTTCTTAGCCTGACGTTTTTCAGTGCGAAAACGCAGCATTCTACACTACATCTTCGTCACCAGGAAATGCTCTTGAAGCCAAGCATAGCGCCAGAAAACGACGATTTCTGTTCTGAGATGTAAATAAAGATAAAGCCCGACGAATTATCGGGCTTCAGAAGTGAGCGTTTCTACACGAAGCATGTCTGGCGGAAGCCCTACGCTAAGGATGACAGGCTGCCAGGCTTCCCTCTCGGCGAGCTTCCCGGAAAAGCCGCGCGCCAGCATAAAACCGCCCACGCCGCCCAACGCTCCGCCACACATAGCGGCGAGATCGGTACCAAAAAGCATCTGGAAGATGCCTGCCAGCGCAAACAAGCCAACCAGCGGGGTGAGATAGACCAGCATAGCCGAACCAAGCAGGCTTCCTTCGGCAATCCCAAGCTCGACCTTTTGCCCTTCGGTAAGCGGCTGCTCACTCGGTACAGAGAGGGTGTGCGAGGTTTGCGGCCCCAGCTTATTTAACACACGGCTGCCACAACCGGCACGAGACGCACAGCTATTGCATGAGGCTTTTACGTCACAGCTCACCAGCGCAACGCCATTTTTCCACGAAATCACCGTGGCCCATTCTTTAATCATTGTGCCGTCCTGAATTTAATGCTGTCGGCAATGCGCTTCGCCGTTTGCGGAGGCAATTCACCGACGATAGTGATTTCTGCACTATCGCGCACGGTGGTGCTGACTGTTCGACGCCCGGTGCGAAGCATTTGTTCGGAACTGTTGGCCGTTGCGCGGTTGATATTCACCGAGAAGCTGAATAACCCGTCGGAATAGAGACGCGACTCTACCGGCGTATCAATCGTGGGAAGCTGACGTCGGCTGCTGGATATCTCGCTGAAACCTTGCGGTATCCATGATGGCACCCAGTTAAACTGGGTATTATCGCCCGCGGGCACGGACAGAAGCGGCGGAAGACTGGCTTTCGCCAGATTCTGCATACTGTTACCCACCTGACCATTCACGGTAAAAGAGATCACCCTGAACTGCTCCAGCGTTTCACCGTCCCGGTCAAGGAGATCGACCCGCATCGGCAACTTACTTTCAGCATCCATCCAGACAATGTAGCTGTAGCGCGTACCGTCTCTTGCGACCACGCGAATCACTTCGCAAAGTCTGTCTGCAATACGCGTACGACCGACGGAGATAAAATCGTAGAAGGGTGACAGGCGCTTAAAGTCTGTATAGACAAGGGCCGGGAGCGAATCGACGATGTAATCACCATTGAGCGTAAATGGCTCAAGGCCTGGCTCAAAGTAGCTGATTTCATTACCGCGCTGGACAACCTCACGGCGCGGACCGTCCATCTGCAAAAGTTGGGCGAGTGGCTGATTATCAAGACGAGCATGGCGATAGCGCAACGACTCTACACCCTGCTTATTGATACTGATAAAGGCCAACTCGTAATTGAGTGACTGGCTTGCCATGTTCATTTGCTGCAACAACGCCCCGGACGATAAATCAGCCGAGGCGTTGGCAGAGAAGAACAGGCTACCCGCCACCACAGACATGGCGCACCAAAGTTGCTTCATTACTGCGATTGTGTTCCTAAAGTTTGGGTTCCTGGCACTTGCACACCAGCCTGCTGGGTCTGTGCCTGCTCAAACTGAAGCTGCTCTGAGTGCAAACGACGCTGCAACTCATAGTCCTGCAACATCGCGTTAATCCGACGGCGTTGCTCCTGCACCTGCTGCTGCTGGCCAGGGCTAACTGACGCATCAGCTGGCACGCCAAGGCTAACCGGACTCGCTTTACCCATCATCGGCAGCGTATTAAACACTGGCGCTTCAGGTTGCTGGTTGGCTTCAGATTGACCGTTATAGTGCTGGACACCAACAATAACTGCAAGCGATACGCATGCCGCAACACCCATTTGGGTAAGTTGGCTCGCCCAAGGGCGCACTTTTTTCCAGAATGGCATTTTCTGCCACTGATGCGGGGCAGGCTGGGCTTCAGGAATCAGCGGAGTGGTCTGATGTACAGGCTCGTTCTCAATTGCCGCCATAACGCGAGCAGAGATATCGAAATGGAGAACATCGCCCGTATCACCGCGCATAGAGTCACGGATGAGATGGTAGCTCTCCCAGGTCTTTTGCATCTCGGGAGAATGAGAGAGCTCGTGTAGCAGCTCACTGTCCAGCGTTTCACCATCCATTAAAGCGGAAAGTTTTTCTTTCTGCATGCCTAATACCTTTTCCAGTATTCCGCTATCGTCAACGCCTGATAAGCGGTTGAACTTTATTATCAATAGCTTCTCGAGCACGAAAAATTCGCGAACGAACCGTTCCGACCGGACAATCCATGATAGCCGCTATCTCTTCATAGCTAAGACCATCAAGCTCCCGCAAGGTAATAGCCATGCGTAAATCTTCCGGAAGCGACTCGATCGTTCGAAAAACTATTTGTCTCAGTTCTTCTGACAACATTAAGTTCTCAGGGTTCGAAATTTCTTTTAACGCGCCGCCGCTTTCGAAATTTTCAGCCTCGATGGCATCGATATCACTGGAAGGCGGACGGCGGCCCTGAGCGACAAGGTAATTCTTTGCTGTATTCACTGCAATTCGATACAGCCAGGTATAAAAAGCACTATCTCCCCGGAAAGAATCCAGCGCGCGATAGGCTTTAATAAAAGATTCTTGCACCACATCAGGAACATCTCCTGACGGTACATAGCGGGAAACCAGACTCGCCACTTTATGCTGGTAGCGGACTACCAGTAAGTTGAAGGCTTTCTGTTCTCCCTTCTGGACCCGTTCAACCAGGACCTGGTCCGTTAACTGCTCGCTCATCCGAGGTAATGTCTCCCCAAACCTAAATTCCACGCGTTATCGAAACGCCACTCTAAAAACACTGCAAAGTGAGCAAGCAGGGGGTTAGAGGGTCTGTTCATCAATAAGTTCCGTTACGCCTTTGTTTTTGTTCATCGTGTTGCAGACTATTCATTTTCTCTCATTATAAGTCTGTTAACGATATGGACTCCAATTTCTATTAAGAAATGGTCTTTTTGCTGACAGCAGAGTACCGCAACACAGCTATTATTTCATCACATTATCTGACGCTAACGATCTGCTTCGCAAAATATTTTCTCTTTTTTACACGTTTTTCAGCTCTACATTTACGTTTAGTCT
This sequence comes from Lelliottia sp. CFBP8978, assembly GCF_034046055.2. Classification (NCBI taxonomy): domain Bacteria; kingdom Pseudomonadati; phylum Pseudomonadota; class Gammaproteobacteria; order Enterobacterales; family Enterobacteriaceae; genus Lelliottia; species Lelliottia sp. CFBP8978. The sequence continues at coordinate 3,194,192 of NZ_CM188253.1, forward strand.
CTGCAACGCCTGATAAAAAAAACGTGCGATTCATCGCATCCTGGTGCTATTGTGGCTGAACACTGTTTAGTAAATTAAACAAACCATATGAACACAACTCCTGAACTTCAATGCGATGTACTGATTATCGGCAGCGGCGCTGCGGGACTCTCTCTGGCCCTCAGACTGGCCTCTCATCAGAAAGTGATTGTCCTGAGTAAGGGTCCGATGAGCGAAGGTTCAACGTTCTATGCGCAGGGGGGGATCGCCGCCGTCTTTGATGAAACAGATAGCATAGCTTCGCATGTGGAAGACACGCTAATTGCCGGTGCAGGCATTGTTGACGAGCACGCCGCTGAATTTGTTGCCAGCAATGCAAGGCACTGCGTTCAATGGCTTATCGATCAGGGGGTTTTGTTCGATACTCATGTTCAACCCAATGGCGAAGAGAGCTACCACCTCACCCGTGAAGGCGGGCATAGCCATCGCCGCATCCTGCATGCAGCAGATGCCACCGGAAAAGAAGTTGAAACGACGCTGGTCAGTCAGGCCTGCAACCACCCTAATATCCAGGTGCTTGAGCGTAGCAATGCGGTGGATCTGATCATCTCCGATAAAATTGGTTTGCCGGGAACACGGCGTGTCGTCGGGGCATGGATCTGGAATCGTAATAAAGAGACCGTTGAAACCTGCCAGGCAAAATCCGTCGTACTGGCAACCGGCGGGGCCTCTAAAGTTTATCAGTACACTACCAACCCGGACATCTCCTCAGGCGACGGTATTGCAATGGCGTGGCGTGCTGGCTGTCGGGTCGCGAATCTGGAGTTTAATCAGTTCCACCCAACGGCGTTATTCCATCCGCAGGCGCGTAACTTTTTGCTGACCGAAGCGCTACGTGGTGAAGGCGCTCACCTGAAACGTCCGGATGGTTCACGGTTTATGCCTGACTTTGATCCGCGCGGTGAGCTCGCTCCGCGCGATATTGTGGCCCGCGCCATCGATCATGAGATGAAGCGTCTCGGGGTCGACTGTATGTATCTGGATATTAGCCACAAGCCGGCCGATTTTGTCCGCCAACACTTCCCGACGATCTACGAGAAATTACTGGGCCTGGGTATCGACCTGACCAAACAACCGGTGCCTGTCGTTCCTGCCGCACACTACACCTGCGGTGGCGTGATGGTGGATGATTATGGACGTACCGACGTTGATGGCCTGTACGCCATCGGTGAGGTGAGTTATACCGGGCTGCATGGCGCAAACCGCATGGCGTCAAACTCGCTGCTGGAGTGTCTGGTTTACGGATGGTCAGCCGCAGAAGATATCGTTAAACGAACGCCTTATGCTCGTCATGTCGAACAGCTGCCCGCCTGGGACGAAAGCCGGGTGGATAATCCCGATGAATTGGTGGTCATTCAGCATAACTGGCACGAGCTGAGACTCTTTATGTGGGATTACGTAGGGATTGTGCGCACGACCAAACGTCTGGAGCGCGCGCTGCGCCGGATTACGATGTTACAGCAGGAAATCGACGAGTATTACGCCCATTTCCGTGTCTCCAACAATCTGCTGGAGTTACGTAATCTGGTCCAGGTGGCGGAACTCATCGTCCGTTGCGCCATGATGCGTAAAGAGAGTCGAGGCTTGCATTACACGCTGGATTATCCCGATCAACTGGCGGAATCCGGCCCGTCCGTACTCTCCCCCCTCGCTCACATAAACAGATAAAACGCCTGGGTCAGCGCAGTGTAATCTTCGGAATAACGCTGGTCTGACCCGCGGATCACCATTCTGTCGCTAAAGCACTCCCCCTCTTTCGGAGAGAGCGCTAATAACACGCGGTGCGGCAGCTTTCCTTCTGTGTCAGCAATATCGGTACGCAGGCGTAAGAACCAGCCGATGTCATTCGCTTTTTTAATAAACGTATTGCCAGTGCTTTCTGGCAGCACGACGCAGAAAAAACCTTCTTCCGAGATCAAATTCGCCGCTGCAGTCAACAGGGCATGATGATCCAGCGAACCGGTGTACCGTGCCTGCTCGCGTTCCGGCGTGGCGCATTCGACTCCCGGCTCATAATAAGGGGGATTGCTGACGATAAGATCGTAACGCGCCGTTTGCTCTGTCGCCCAGGTGAGAATATCGGCACACTCCACCCGAACGCGAGTATTCCACGGGGATTCCGCCGCATTTTCACTGGCCTGGCTGGCGGCCTGGACATCAATCTCTACGGCATCAATGGTGACGTGCTGTTCGGTTCGTTGCGCTAACATTAGCGCTAAAAGTCCGCTTCCACTGCCAATATCCAGAACTCGCTTAACGCCCGCGACGGGAGCCCACGCTCCCAGTAAAATACCATCGGTCCCGACTTTCATCGCACAGCGGTCATGAGCAACAAAAAACTGTTTAAACGTAAAACCATCGCGGCGCAGCTGCGCTTTGGGTTGAGACATGTCAAAGCAACTCTTCTTATTGAAACCGGAGTAGCATAGGGGAAAGCGAAGGGGTGGAAAAGGGATAAATAGCCTAAATCATTCCGCTTACGGAGTGACCGCCACAGCGCGCCCCTCGATGGGTTTACATCAGTAAATGATTTGGATAAATGCGCGCAGCCAGGACATTCATAGCCGGAAGAGCGAGGGATATCCATACAAACAGATGAAGATTGCAGCCATAACGTCTATAATCAGCGCCCCACACAGAGGTAGAACATGACTGTAACGACTTTTTCCGAACTTGAACTCGATGAATGCCTGCTGGAAGCTCTCCAGAATAAAGGCTTCACACGCCCGACTGCCATCCAGGCGGCTGCCATTCCGCCTGCGTTAGAAGGCCGTGATGTACTCGGTTCTGCGCCGACAGGCACCGGTAAAACGGCGGCGTACCTGCTGCCCGTCTTGCAGCATCTTATTGATTTTCCTCGCAAGAAATCTGGCCCACCGCGTATTCTTATTCTGACACCGACACGTGAATTAGCCGTTCAGGTTGCAGAACATGCCCGCGAGTTGGCTGCGAATACCCATCTGGATATCGCCACTATCACCGGTGGCGTCGCCTATATGAACCACGCCGAAGTGTTCAGTGAGAACCAGGATATTGTGGTGGCGACAACCGGGCGCTTGATGCAGTACATCAAAGAAGAAAACTTTGACTGCCGCGCGGTGGAAACGCTGATCCTTGATGAAGCAGATCGTATGCTGGAACTGGGTTTTGCGCAGGATATCGAACACATTGCGGGCGAAACTCGCTGGCGCAAACAGACGATGCTGTTCTCTGCAACGCTGGAAGGCGATGCGATTAAAGACTTTGCTGACCGTCTTCTTAACGAACCGGCTGAAGTTTCTGCAACCCCATCCACGCGCGAGCGCAAAAAGATTCATCAGTGGTATTACCGCGCCGATGATTTAGACCACAAAGTTGAGTTACTGAAGCATCTGCTGAAGCAGGACGACGCAACGCGTACCATCGTGTTTGTGCGTAAGCGCGAGCGCGTGCATGAGCTGGCAGATAAGCTGCGCTCCGCCGGGATCAACAACTGCTATCTCGAAGGTGAGATGGCTCAGGTGAAACGTACCGAAGGTATTAAACGTCTGACTGAAGGTCGCGTCAATGTGCTGGTTGCCACCGACGTCGCAGCGCGCGGTATCGATATCCCTGATGTCAGCCATGTCATTAACTTCGACATGCCGCGTACCGGTGACACCTACCTGCACCGCATTGGCCGTACCGGTCGTGCCGGACGTAAAGGGATTGCTATCTCGCTGGTCGAAGCTCATGACTATATGCTGCTGATGAAAGTGGGTCGCTACATTGAAGAACCGCTGAAAGCCCGCGTCATTGATGAACTGCGTCCGACCACGCGCCCACCGAGCGAGAAGATGACGGGCAAACCGTCCAAGAAAGTGCTCGCGAAACGCGAAGAGAAGAAAAAAGAGCAGGCGAAAGAGAAACCGCGCGTGAAGAATCGCCATCGCGATGCCAAAAACATTGGTAAGCGCCGTAAGCCAAGCGGTACGCCACCAACGTCGCAAAACGAAGAGTAAAAAAAAGCCGGGTTAATCACCCGGCTTTTTTATTACCCCAAAACCTCAAGCCTTACAGGCTTTCAGTAAAGGTACGCGCGATAACGTCACGCTGCTGTTCTGGGGTCAGAGAGTTGAAGCGTACCGCGTAGCCAGAAACACGGATAGTCAGCTGCGGGTATTTTTCTGGGTTCTTAACCGCATCTTCCAGGGTTTCACGACGCAGAACGTTAACGTTCAAGTGCTGACCGCCTTCCACGCGGACTTCCGGCTGGATGTCCATTGGGATTTCGCGGTATTCGATTTCGCCCAGTTTGTTGACCGGAACGATTTCGTCTTCAGCAAAACCGGCTTTCGCAACCACACAGCGCGCTTCGCCTTTTTCGCTGTCCAGCAGCCAGAATGAGTTCAGCAGATCGTCGTTTGCAGCTTTAGTAATTTGGATACCTGTAATCATGTCATGCCTCCAGGGCTACATTAATTAATGAATGTCGGCCTCTCGCGGCCAATTGGTAAAACCATTGTTGCTTGAGTGTATATATATCAGCCGCCACCCTATGATTCTTTGATTTAAATCAACAAAAAACGCAACCACACAAATAGTGTGGTTTGATTTTGTTGTTTCAGATCAATTTTAACAAGCCAAACACCCGCGCAGATTTGAGTAATTCAAATTAAATTGAAAGACTTAGCCGTAAATGTCGCGAGGAATTTTGCTCCCTTCCTTTAAACGGGTAAGCTAGGCACAGTTGAGAATTGCAGGAGAGCAAGATGACAACACCGTTAACCTGGCATGATGTACTGGCCGATGAGAAGCAGCAGCCCTATTTTATCAATACCCTGAATACCGTTGCGACCGAACGGCAGGCCGGCCAGACGATCTACCCGCCGCAGAAAGATGTGTTCAACGCCTTTCGTTATACGGAACTGAAGGACGTCAAAGTGGTGATCCTGGGGCAGGATCCTTATCACGGTCCGGGACAGGCGCACGGACTCGCGTTCTCCGTTCGTCCGGGTATTGCCACGCCCCCTTCACTGCTGAATATGTATAAAGAGCTGGAAGGGTCGATTCCGGGCTTTACCCGCCCTGCGCATGGTTATCTTGAGAGTTGGGCGCGCCAGGGTGTGCTGTTACTCAACACCGTGTTAACGGTTCGCGCGGGACAGGCTCACTCACACGCCAGTCTGGGCTGGGAAACCTTTACGGATAAAGTCATCAGCCTTATCAATGAACATTGTGAAGGCGTGGTGTTTTTGCTGTGGGGCGCTCACGCGCAGAAGAAAGGGGCGATTATCGATGCCCAACGTCATCATGTCCTGAAAGCGCCACATCCCTCTCCACTGTCGGCTCACCGCGGATTTTTTGGCTGTAACCATTTTGTTCTGACTAATGAGTGGTTGAAAAAACGCAATGATGCGCCAATTGACTGGATGCCCGTTTTACCGGCTGAAAGCGAGTGATTTCTTAGAAGAGATAAAAATAATAATGCCCGGCTATAACCGGGCATCATGGTAGACAAAGCAATATTAGGCTTTGTTCTGACGCCACCATTCGGCCAGCAGAACGCCAGTCGCAACGGAAACGTTAAGGCTCTCTACTTTGCCAGTCCCGTCGATGGATACGCTAAGATCGGCAGAAGAAAGTGCCGCGTCAGACAAGCCATCTCGCTCCTGCCCCAGCACCAGCACCATCTTGCGCGGCAGTGTCGCTTTAAACAGCGGCGTACCGGTATGGCTGGAAGTGGTCACGATCGAATAACCGGCTTTACGGAATTCTTCAATGGCATCCAGAACGCTCTCGCCAGTGATAGGCTGCACGTGTTCCGCACCACCCTCAGCAGTACGAATTGCCGCACCAGATTCCACAATCGCAGCATCCTGCAACAGCACGCCTTTCACGCCAAAGTGCGCACAGCTTCGCATCATCGCGCCCAGATTATGCGGGTTACCGACATCTTCCAGCGCCAGCACGCAGTCATCGGCATCAGCCTGACTAACCCATTGCTTCACCGTGGTACCGTTACGTTTTTTAATCAGGAAGCAGACGCCGCCGTGATGCTCTGTGCCAGACGCTTTCGTCAGCTCGGCATCATCCACCACGTGGTAGGCTTTGCGGTTCGCAGCCATCCAGCGCAGGGCTTCTTTGAAGCGCGGGGTGACGCTTTGAATAAACCAGGCGCGAACGATACAGTCAGGGCGACTCTGGAACAGCGCCTGACAGGCGTTCTCACCATAGACACGGGTCTCTTCCGCGCGCTGACGGCGCAGAACTTCCGGATCAATAAAGCTCTTACCGCTAATACCGCCGTGATCGGCTTTCGCTGGCGCTTCCTCGCCTGGGGCGCGGGAAACGGTGCGCCATGGCGATGCGTCACGCGGGAAATCATCACGTGGACGATCGTCGCGACGGCGATCGTCACGCTTACGGTCATCACGTTTGCGGTCATCACCGCGGGTATTTTTGTCATCGCGGGCGGGGCGACGGCCACCGTCTGCACGAGATGGTCCCGGACGGCCCCCACCCTTACCGGTACGCGGATTTTGGGTGCGTTTGTCAGAATCATCATCACTGCGGACATACATCACTTTGACCTTGCCGCTTTTATTCTTCAGTTCGTCGTTCATGCTTTTCTCCACCAGCGCTGCGCGAAGCGCGCAGATTACCCGATGTGCAAGCGCATAGCCATTATTTCATACAAAAGCCTGTGACTATTGTTCCTATTGAATAAAACGCATTGTCGTTTCAAACAGGCTCGATGATAATATGTAACATATCAGAAACATTATCGGCCTATTGCCGCTATGTCCCACTGCATTATCAGAGGTTAGTTATGAATACCGTATGTGCCAACTGCCAGGCCCTGAATCGCATTCCGGATGATCGAATGGATGATGGGGCAAAATGCGGGCGTTGCGGGCATGAGCTTTTCGATGGCGACGTGATCAACGCAACGGGTGAAACTCTCGATAAACTGCTGAAAGACGATCTGCCGGTCGTGGTGGATTTTTGGGCCCCATGGTGCGGGCCATGCCGTAACTTTGCGCCAATTTTTGAAGATGTCGCCGAAGAGCGCAGCGGTAAAATGCGCTTCGTGAAAGTGAACACTGAAGCCGAACGGGAATTAAGCGCACGATTCCGCATTCGCAGCATTCCTACCATTATGATTTTCAAAAATGGTGAAGTGATCGACATGCTCAACGGAGCGGTACCGAAAGCGCCTTTTGATAGCTGGTTGAACGAATCTTTGTAACATTCGCGGGGCACATCTTGTGCCCCGTTGTTCCCTCTGCGAAAATGGCGTTTTTACTGCGCCTCTTCCATGACTGATAACGCCGTACTTCAATTGCGCGCCGAACGCCTGGCGCGTGCGACTCGCCCTTTTCTCGCCCGTGGCAACCGCGTTCGTCGCTGCCAGCGATGCCTTCTGCCCCTCAAACAGTGTCTGTGCGAAACGCTGACGACCAGTCATGCCCAAAGCCGTTTTTGTCTGGTGATGTTCGACACCGAACCCATGAAGCCCAGCAATACCGGAAGACTGATTGCTGATATTTTGCCGAATACCGCCGCGTTTCAGTGGTCACGGACTGAACCGCCGCAGGCCCTGCTCGATTTGGTTGCCTGTCCTGATTATCAGCCGATGGTGGTGTTCCCTGCCTCCTATGCTGGCGACGCGCGGGAGGTAATTTCCACCCCGCCTACCGATAAACCGCCTCTGTTTATTATGCTGGATGGCACCTGGACGGAAGCGCGAAAAATGTTCCGTAAAAGCCCGTACCTTGATGCATTACCCGTGATCTCCGTCGATCTCTCAAGAGTATCTGCCTATCGCCTGCGCGAAGCGCATGCCGAGGGCCAATATTGCACGGCGGAAGTGGCGATCGCTCTGCTTGATCTGGCGGGTGACACTACGGCAGCCAGCGCGCTCGGGGATCATTTTTCCTGTTTTCGCGAACGCTATCTGGCAGGAAAACCCATTCGTACGGGAAGCGTCACAGCAGAAGATCCACAAAGCGTTTAAAATCATCAGGTCACTCGCGTTTACAGGAGACTTGTATGAGCCAGCGAGGGCTAGAAGCGCTACTCCGCCCTAAATCCATTGCCGTGATTGGCGCATCAATGAAACCCGATCGTGCGGGATACTTAATGATGCGTAACCTTTTGGCCGGTGGATTTAATGGTCCTGTCATGCCGGTCACACCGGCTTATAAAGCGGTTCAGGGCGTCCTCGCGTGGCCAGATATACAAAGTCTGCCGTTTGTCCCTGATCTTGCCGTGCTCTGCACGCATGCCAAACGCACTATCGCGCTCCTTGAGGCGCTGGGCGAGAAAGGTTGCAAAACGTGCATTATTCTCTCGTCGCCCCCTGAGCAGCAGGCGGAACTACTGGCCTGTGCGAGTCGGTACCAGATGCGATTGCTCGGGCCAAATAGCCTCGGGCTGCTCGCCCCGTGGCAGGGCTTGAACGCCAGCTTTTCTCCTGTTCCGATACGCAAAGGCAAACTGGCGTTTATATCCCAGTCTGCCGCCGTTTCTAACACCATCCTCGACTGGGCGCAGCAGCGTGAAATGGGATTTTCCTATTTCATCGCGTTAGGTGACAGCCTGGATATTGACGTGGATGAACTGCTCGATTTTCTGGCGCGTGACAGCAAAACCAGCGCGATTCTTCTCTATCTTGAGCATCTGAGTGATGCGCGCCGCTTTGTCTCTGCGGCACGCAGCGCCTCGCGTAATAAACCGATTCTGGTTATCAAAAGCGGTCGTAGCCCGGCGGCTCAGCGCTTATTGCATTCGCATTCGGGGATGGACCCGGCCTGGGATGCCGCTATTCAACGTGCCGGTTTGCTGCGCGTACAGGATACCCACGAGCTTTTCTCCGCGGTGGAGACGTTAAGCCATATGCGTCCTTTACGCGGCGAAAAGTTGATGATTCTGAGTAACGGCGCGGCGCCCGCAGCGCTGGCGCTTGATGAATTGTGGTTACGCAACGGTAAACTCGCCACCCTGAGCGAAGAGACGCTGCTTCAATTACGTCAGGCGCTGCCTGTCAGCGTCACGCCTGGCAACCCCCTTGATTTGCGGGATGACGCCACCAGTGAACGCTATATCCAGGCGATTTCGTTACTGCTGGATAGCCAGGATTTTGACGCCCTGCTGGTAATCCACTCCCCCAGCGCCGCCGCGCCCGGCAGTGAAAGCGCGCGCGCGTTGATTGATGCCGTTAAGCATCATCCGCGCGGCAAATACATCACCCTTCTGACCAACTGGTGCGGTGAGTTTTCTTCGCAGGAGGCCCGACGGCTGTTTAGCGAAGCGGGATTACCAACCTACCGTACGCCAGAAGGATCGATCACCGCCTTCATGCATATGGTGGAATACCGCCGCAATCAAAAGCAGCTGCGTGAGACGCCTGCATTACCCGGTAATCTGAAAGCAAATGCTACCGAGGCCCACAATCTGTTACGACAGGCGATTGAGGACGGTGCCCGCTCGCTGGACACCCATGAGGTGCAGCCAATTTTGAATGCCTATGGCATGCAGACCCTGCCGACCTGGATCGCCGGAGACAGTGCCGAAGCCGTGCATATCGCCGAACAAATAGGTTATCCGGTCGCCCTGAAATTGCGTTCTCCTGATATTCCGCATAAATCGGATGTCCAGGGTGTAATGCTCTATCTGCGCACCGCGACAGAAGTGCAACAAGCCGCCGAGGCTATTTTTGACCGCGTCAAAATGACCTGGCCACAGGCAAGAATTCATGGGCTTCTCGTTCAGAGTATGGCGAATCGGGCCGGTGCCCAGGAATTAAGAGTGGTGGTCGACCACGATCCTGTCTTCGGCCCACTGATTATGCTCGGTGAAGGAGGAGTGGAATGGCGGCCGGAAGAGCAGGCAGTTGTCGCACTCCCGCCGCTGAATATGAATCTGGCTCGTTACCTTGTCATTCAGGCCATTAAGAGCAAGAAGATCCGCGCACGTAGCGCGCTCCGGTCACTGGACATTGCGGGTCTTAGCCAGTTTCTTGTCCAGGTCTCGAACCTGATTGTCGATTGCGCCGAGATTAAACGGCTGGATATTCATCCGCTTCTGGCCACGGGTCAGGAATTTATCGCGCTGGACGTTACGCTGGATATCGCGCCATTCGATGGCGACCCGGAAAGCCGACTCGCGATTAGGCCCTATCCTCTTCATCTGGAAGAGTGGGTTGAGATGAAAAACGGTGAGCAAGCCCTTTTTCGCCCTATCCTTCCTGAAGATGAACCCCAGCTACGCGCCTTCATCGCCCAGGTTACCAAAGAAGATTTGTACTATCGCTACTTTAGCGAAATCAGCGAATTTACCCATGATGATTTAGCCAATATGACCCAGATCGACTACGATCGGGAAATGGCGTTTGTGGCCGTTCGTCATCGTGACGAAGGCGACGAGATCCTGGGTGTGACACGTGCTATTTCTGATCCCGACAATGTGGATGCTGAGTTTGCCGTGCTGGTTCGCTCCGATCTCAAAGGTTTGGGCCTCGGAAGGCGCTTGCTGGAAAAACTTATTGGTTACACCCGAGATCACGGATTGTTGTGCCTGAATGGTATTACGATGCCGAATAACCGTGGCATGATCACCCTGGCGCGCAAGCTGGGATTTGACGTTGATGTCCAGTTGGAAGAGGGGATTGTTGCCCTGTCGCTTCGCCTGGCACCTACGCCCGGTCAAGAGTAAGGTACTGGAAATGTTGACCACTTTAGACAGTTCTGGTGGTATCATTATCCGCTTATGTTGTCTGAAAAGATCAGATAACCCTTCAATGAACAGAGAAGATACGCACTGTGATGTTGTCAAAATTTAAGCGTAATAAACATCAACAACACCTTGCTCAACTACCGAAGATTTCTCAGTCAGTTGATGATGTCGAGTTCTTTTACGCTCCCGCCCATTTCAGGGAGACGCTTCTGGAAAAGATCGCGAGTGCCACTCAGCGTATATGCATTGTGGCGCTCTATCTTGAACAGGATGAAGGTGGACGCGCTATTTTAAACGCCGTCTATGAAGCTAAACGTCAGCGACCGGAACTGGATGTTCGCATCCTGGTTGACTGGCATCGCGCGCAACGCGGCCGAATTGGTGCTGCAGCATCGAATACCAATGCCGACTGGTACTGCCGTATGGCTCAGGAGAATCCTGCCGTAGATGTACGTGTGTATGGTGTTCCCGTGAATACGCGCGAAGCCCTGGGCGTTCTGCATTTTAAAGGATTCATAATTGACGACAGCGTGCTTTATAGCGGCGCCAGCCTCAATGACGTTTATCTGCATCAGCTCGATAAGTATCGTTACGACCGCTACCATCTGATCCGTAATGCACAGATGGCTGACATTATGTTTAACTGGGTCGATCAGAATCTGGTCCGCGGCCGTGGCGTAAACCGGCTGGATGACCCTAATCGTCCTAAGAGTCCGGAAATCAAAAATGATATCCGCCTTTTCCGCCAGGAATTGCGTGATGCGGTGTATCATTTCCAGGGCGATGCGGACAATGAGCAACTCTCCGTTACACCTCTGGTGGGTCTTGGTAAATCCAGTCTGCTTAATAAGACTATCTACCATCTGATGCCATGTACGGAACAAAAACTCACGATCTGCACTCCCTATTTCAACTTACCCGCCATACTGGTGCGTAATATTATTCAGCTGCTGCGTGATGGCAAAAAAGTTGAAATTATTGTTGGTGATAAAACAGCAAACGACTTCTATATTCCGGAAGATCAGCCCTTCAAAATTATTGGTGCATTGCCGTATCTGTATGAGATCAACCTGCGCCGATTCCTGAGTCGCCTGCAATATTACGTTAATACCGATCAGTTGGTCGTTCGCCTGTGGAAAGATGAAGATAACAGCTACCATCTGAAAGGCATGTGGGTTGATGATAACTGGATGCTGCTAACCGGTAATAACCTTAATCCGCGCGCCTGGCGGTTGGATCTTGAAAACGCGATCCTGATTCACGATCCGCGCCACGAACTTTCTGCCCAGCGTGAACGTGAACTTGCTCTCATTCGTACCCATACGACGACAGTGCGTCACTATCGCAATCTGCAAAGTATCGCCGACTATCCTGTTAAAGTGCGGAAGCTTATTCGCCGTTTACGCCGTATCCGTATCGATCGTCTGATTAGCCGCATTCTGTAACGTCCAGGCCCTGTCACTGACAGGGCTTTTTTTGGAGGCCGTTATGCGTTTTTCTTTTCTGCTGACTGTTTTCTTGTTATCAGGCTGTAGCCATATGGCCAATGACAGCTGGCAGGGTCAGGATAAAGCTCAACATTTTATCGCTTCAGCAATGCTCTCCGCTGCAGGCAATGAGTACGCTCAACGCCAGGGCTTTAGCCACGATCGTAGTGCGGCTTTCGGACTGGTTTTTTCAGTGAGTCTTGGCGCATCAAAAGAGCTTTGGGATAGCCGCCCGGCAGGGAGCGGCTGGAGCTGGAAGGATTTCGCCTGGGACATAGCCGGTGCCAGCACCGGCTACGCATTATGGCAACTGGCAGATCACTAAAGACGAATACCTTTGCCTTTACGATGCAGCATTAGTGAGACGATAAAAGCCAACGCCCCCATAACAGTCACATACCAAAAGAAGATATTTTCACTGCCCATCGACTTGAGCGATAACGCAACATACTCCGCAGAACCACCAAAGAGCGCATTACCAATCGCGTAAGATAATCCCACGCCTAAAGCACGAACCTGAGCCGGAAACATTTCTGCTTTCAGTATTCCACTGATCGATGTGTAAAAACTCACAATAATCATCGCCATCATAACGAGTGCAAATGCGGCGTAGGGTGAGCTGACATGTTGTAGTGCCGACAGGATCGGGACTGTACAGAAAACAGAGAGTCCGCCAAATATTAACATCGACGTCCGTCGCCCAATTTTGTCAGAGAGCGCGCCGATAATTGGTTGGATAATCATGAACAGAAAGAGTGCAACGGTCATCACTATGCTGGCAACATTGGCATGCATCCCGGTAGTATTGACCAGATACTTTTGCATATAGGTCGTAAAGGTGTAAAAACTTAACGACCCGCCAGCAGTGAATCCAAGCACCATCAAAAAGGCTTTACGGTTACGCCATAATCCCTTCAGTGAGCCAGCCTCTTTCAGTGCCCTGACCTCTTTTTGCGAGGTCTCATCCAGTTGACGACGCAACCACAATGCAACAACTGCCAATACAGCTCCCATTGCGAAAGGGATTCGCCATCCCCAGCTATGCAACTGCTCATCGGTTAGGATCTGCTGCAAAATGACAACGACCAGAATCGCTAATAACTGTCCGCCAATGAGCGTCACGTACTGGAAGGAGGCATAAAAACCTTTGCGGCCTTCCAGTGCAACTTCACTCATGTACGTCGCGCTTGTTCCGTACTCGCCCCCTACAGACAGTCCCTGAAACAATCGTGCTAATAAAAGTAGAGCCGGTGCCCACGTGCCAATAGTCTCATAGCCCGGCAGGCATGCTATAACCAGCGAGCCCAGACACATCATGCACACTGAAATAAGCATGGAGGTCTTTCGCCCTCGCCGATCTGCGATTCGACCAAATAACCAGCCACCAATTGGCCGCATCAAAAAACCAGCTGCAAATACTCCGGCAGTTTGCAGTAGCTGTGTCGTGGTGTTTCCTGATGGAAAAAATATATGTGCAAAATAGAGGGAACAAAAGGAATAAACGTAAAAGTCGAACCATTCGACCAGGTTACCTGATGAGGCACTGATAATAGCCCATACCCTGCGGCGGGTATCGCCGTCAGCCAGCGTCCCGTTCGATGTGATACTTTCTGTCATTTTAGCGATGCTCCTGCCAAAGCTTATAACTTCGGCTTGCCGGGTACTGAGTCCCAATCATTTAGTAAATGAAATGTTATAGTTTTGTTATGCTAGACATTGAGAACTGCGTCACACATTTACTTAGCAGGATAATCGATTCAGAGGAGTGCCAGAGAATTCCTTAAAAGACAAAAACGCAAAAAGGCCATCCTTTCGGATGGCCTCTTCACTTAATTAATGCCTGGCAGTTCCCTACTCTCACATGGGGAGACCCCACACTACCATCGGCGCTACGGCGTTTCACTTCTGAGTTCGGCATGGGGTCAGGTGGGACCACCGCGCTAAAGCCGCCAGGCAAATTCTGTTACCAACACGCTTCTTCGCGCGTCAGTTAATCTGTATCAAGCTGAATATCGTCTCTTTCGCCAAAACATCTTCGGCGTTGTAAGGTTAAGCCTCACGGTTCATTAGTATCGGTTAGCTCAATGCATCGCTGCACTTACACACCCGACCTATCAACGTCGTAGTCTTCAACGTTCCTTCAGGACTCTCAAGGAGTCAGGGAGAACTCATCTCGGGGCAAGTTTCGTGCTTAGATGCTTTCAGCACTTATCTTTTCCGCATTTAGCTACCGGGCAATGCCATTGGCATGACAACCCGAACACCAGTGATGCGTCCACTCCGGTCCTCTCGTACTAGGAGCAGCCCCCCTCAATTCTCCAGCGCCCACGGCAGATAGGGACCGAACTGTCTCACGACGTTCTAAACCCAGCTCGCGTACCACTTTAAACGGCGAACAGCCGTACCCTTGGGACCTACTTCAGCCCCAGGATGTGATGAGCCGACATCGAGGTGCCAAACACCGCCGTCGATATGAACTCTTGGGCGGTATCAGCCTGTTATCCCCGGAGTACCTTTTATCCGTTGAGCGATGGCCCTTCCATTCAGAACCACCGGATCACTATGACCTGCTTTCGCACCTGCTCGAGCCGTCACTCTCGCAGTCAAGCTAGCTTATGCCATTGCACTAACCTCCTGATGTCCGACCAGGATTAGCTAACCTTCGTGCTCCTCCGTTACTCTTTAGGAGGAGACCGCCCCAGTCAAACTACCCACCAGACACTGTCCGCAACCCGGATTACGGGTCTACGTTAGAACACCAGCCATTAAAGGGTGGTATTTCAAGGTTGGCTCCACGCAGACTGGCGTCCACGCTTCAAAGCCTCCCACCTATCCTACACATCAAGGACCAGTGTTCAGTGTCAAGCTATAGTAAAGGTTCACGGGGTCTTTCCGTCTTGCCGCGGGTACACTGCATCTTCACAGCGAGTTCAATTTCACTGAGTCTCGGGTGGAGACAGCCTGGCCATCATTACGCCATTCGTGCAGGTCGGAACTTACCCGACAAGGAATTTCGCTACCTTAGGACCGTTATAGTTACGGCCGCCGTTTACCGGGGCTTCGATCAAGAGCTTCGCCTTGCGGCTAACCCCATCAATTAACCTTCCGGCACCGGGCAGGCGTCACACCGTATACGTCCACTTTCGTGTTTGCACAGTGCTGTGTTTTTAATAAACAGTTGCAGCCAGCTGGTATCTTCGACTGGTTTCAGCTCCGTCCGCAGGGACTTCACCTACACACCAGCGTGCCTTCTCCCGAAGTTACGGCACCATTTTGCCTAGTTCCTTCACCCGAGTTCTCTCAAGCGCCTTGGTATTCTCTACCTGACCACCTGTGTCGGTTTGGGGTACGATTTGATGTTACCTGATGCTTAGAGGCTTTTCCTGGAAGCAGGGCATTTGTTACTTCAGCACCGTAGTGCCTCGTCATCACACCTCAGCGTTAGATAAGAGTCCGGATTTACCTAAACTCTCCGCCTACATGCTTAAACCGGGACAACCGTCGCCCGGCTAACATAGCCTTCTCCGTCCCCCCTTCGCAGTAACACCGAGTACAGGAATATTAACCTGTTTCCCATCGACTACGCCTTTCGGCCTCGCCTTAGGGGTCGACTCACCCTGCCCCGATTAACGTTGGACAGGAACCCTTGGTCTTCCGGCGAGCGGGCTTTTCACCCGCTTTATCGTTACTTATGTCAGCATTCGCACTTCTGATACCTCCAGCAAACCTCACAGTTCACCTTCAACGGCTTACAGAACGCTCCCCTACCCAACAACACCTAAGTGTCGCTGCCGCAGCTTCGGTGCATGGTTTAGCCCCGTTACATCTTCCGCGCAGGCCGACTCGACCAGTGAGCTATTACGCTTTCTTTAAATGATGGCTGCTTCTAAGCCAACATCCTGGCTGTCTGTGCCTTCCCACATCGTTTCCCACTTAACCATGACTTTGGGACCTTAGCTGGCGGTCTGGGTTGTTTCCCTCTTCACGACGGACGTTAGCACCCGCCGTGTGTCTCCCGTGATAACATTCTTCGGTATTCGTAGTTTGCATCGGGTTGGTAAGCCGGGATGGCCCCCTAGCCGAAACAGTGCTCTACCCCCGAAGATGAGTTCACGAGGCGCTACCTAAATAGCTTTCGGGGAGAACCAGCTATCTCCCGGTTTGATTGGCCTTTCACCCCCAGCCACAAGTCATCCGCTAATTTTTCAACATTAGTCGGTTCGGTCCTCCAGTTAGTGTTACCCAACCTTCAACCTGCCCATGGCTAGATCACCGGGTTTCGGGTCTATACCCTGCAACTTAACGCCCAGTTAAGACTCGGTTTCCCTTCGGCTCCCCTATACGGTTAACCTTGCTACAGAATATAAGTCGCTGACCCATTATACAAAAGGTACGCAGTCACCTAACAAGTAGGCTCCCACTGCTTGTACGTACACGGTTTCAGGTTCTTTTTCACTCCCCTCGCCGGGGTTCTTTTCGCCTTTCCCTCACGGTACTGGTTCACTATCGGTCAGTCAGGAGTATTTAGCCTTGGAGGATGGTCCCCCCATATTCAGACAGGATACCACGTGTCCCGCCCTACTCTTCGAGTTCACAACGCGTGCATTTTTGTGTACGGGACTATCACCCTGTACCGTCGGACTTTCCAGACCGTTCCACTAACACGCGCGCTGATTCAGACTCTGGGCTCCTCCCCGTTCGCTCGCCGCTACTGGGGGAATCTCGGTTGATTTCTTTTCCTCGGGGTACTTAGATGTTTCAGTTCCCCCGGTTCGCCTCATGCCACTATGTATTCATGACATGATAGTGTGTCGAAACACACTGGGTTTCCCCATTCGGGTATCGCCGGGTCAAAGGTTCATATCACCTCGCCGACGCTTATCGCAGATTAGCACGCCCTTCATCGCCTCTGACTGCCAGGGCATCCACCGTGTACGCTTAGTCGCTTAACCTCACAACCCGAAGATGTTTCGTAAAACATCGTCGTGTTGCGAAAATTTGAGAGACTCGAACACACCGCTTATCTGTTCTTATTACGGAGAACAGACACAGTGTGTCGTTTCAATTTTCAGCTTGATCCAGATTTTTAAAGAGCAAATATCTCAAACATGACTCGTAAGTCAGTTTTGAGATACAGAGGTCGGCGACTTTCACTCACAAACCAGCAAGTGGCGTCCCCTAGGGGATTCGAACCCCTGTTACCGCCGTGAAAGGGCGGTGTCCTGGGCCTCTAGACGAAGGGGACACTGAAGTCTCAATCGCAAGACGCCTTGCTATTCACTTTTCATCAGACAATCTGTGTGAGCACTACAAAGGCAGGTTCTTTCAGGTAAGGAGGTGATCCAACCGCAGGTTCCCCTACGGTTACCTTGTTACGACTTCACCCCAGTCATGAATCACAAAGTGGTAAGCGCCCTCCCGAAGGTTAAGCTACCTACTTCTTTTGCAACCCACTCCCATGGTGTGACGGGCGGTGTGTACAAGGCCCGGGAACGTATTCACCGTAGCATTCTGATCTACGATTACTAGCGATTCCGACTTCATGGAGTCGAGTTGCAGACTCCAATCCGGACTACGACGCACTTTATGAGGTCCGCTTGCTCTCGCGAGGTCGCTTCTCTTTGTATGCGCCATTGTAGCACGTGTGTAGCCCTACTCGTAAGGGCCATGATGACTTGACGTCATCCCCACCTTCCTCCAGTTTATCACTGGCAGTCTCCTTTGAGTTCCCGGCCGAACCGCTGGCAACAAAGGATAAGGGTTGCGCTCGTTGCGGGACTTAACCCAACATTTCACAACACGAGCTGACGACAGCCATGCAGCACCTGTCTCACGGTTCCCGAAGGCACTAAAGCATCTCTGCTAAATTCCGTGGATGTCAAGAGTAGGTAAGGTTCTTCGCGTTGCATCGAATTAAACCACATGCTCCACCGCTTGTGCGGGCCCCCGTCAATTCATTTGAGTTTTAACCTTGCGGCCGTACTCCCCAGGCGGTCGACTTAACGCGTTAGCTCCGGAAGCCACTCCTCAAGGGAACAACCTCCAAGTCGACATCGTTTACGGCGTGGACTACCAGGGTATCTAATCCTGTTTGCTCCCCACGCTTTCGCACCTGAGCGTCAGTCTTTGTCCAGGGGGCCGCCTTCGCCACCGGTATTCCTCCAGATCTCTACGCATTTCACCGCTACACCTGGAATTCTACCCCCCTCTACAAGACTCTAGCCTGCCAGTTTCGAATGCAGTTCCCAGGTTGAGCCCGGGGATTTCACATCCGACTTGACAGACCGCCTGCGTGCGCTTTACGCCCAGTAATTCCGATTAACGCTTGCACCCTCCGTATTACCGCGGCTGCTGGCACGGAGTTAGCCGGTGCTTCTTCTGCGAGTAACGTCAATCACTGCGGTTATTAACCACAATGCCTTCCTCCTCGCTGAAAGTACTTTACAACCCGAAGGCCTTCTTCATACACGCGGCATGGCTGCATCAGGCTTGCGCCCATTGTGCAATATTCCCCACTGCTGCCTCCCGTAGGAGTCTGGACCGTGTCTCAGTTCCAGTGTGGCTGGTCATCCTCTCAGACCAGCTAGGGATCGTCGCCTAGGTGAGCCGTTACCCCACCTACTAGCTAATCCCATCTGGGCACATCTGATGGCAAGAGGCCCGAAGGTCCCCCTCTTTGGTCTTGCGACGTTATGCGGTATTAGCTACCGTTTCCAGTAGTTATCCCCCTCCATCAGGCAGTTTCCCAGACATTACTCACCCGTCCGCCGCTCGTCACCCGAGAGCAAGCTCTCTGTGCTACCGCTCGACTTGCATGTGTTAGGCCTGCCGCCAGCGTTCAATCTGAGCCATGATCAAACTCTTCAATTTAAGTTTGATGCTCGTGAATTAAACTTCGTAATGAATTACGTATGTTCACTCAGAGACTTGGGTATTCATTTAGCGTCTTTCGACGTTTAGAATCCATGTCACTTTGAGTGCCCACACAGATTGTCTGATAAATTGTTAAAGAGCAGTGCAACGCGGCTTTCGCTCACCGTTGCGAGGTCCCGTATAATACGTTTTCCTCATTCAGAGTCAAGCGTTTATTTTCGCTTTTCTCCGTCGGCGTTCATCGCTGAACCCCTTCTGCCCCGGCGGCTTGCTTGCCGTTGTTCCGTGTCAGTGGAGGCGCATTATAGGGAGTTATTCTGAGGCTGCAAGTATAAATCAGAAAATAATTATCAACCGCTCACTTTCCAGGCAATTTATAGCTTTGAGAGTGATTTCAGCCTGCTTTATAAACAAAAACGAGCCCCGTAAGGCTCGTTTTGACGTTTTATGACTTACTGCACTGCCACAATTCTGTCTTCATTGACTTCGAGACGAATAACTTTTCCTGGAATAAGCTCCCCGGAAAGGATTTGCTGGGCCAGCGGGTTTTCGATCTGTTGCTGGATAGCACGTTTCAAAGGTCGTGCGCCATACACCGGATCGTAACCATTTTCGCTCAGCAGCTTCAGCGCGTCGTCAGAGATGTGGATTTCGTAACCACGATCTTCAAGTCGTTTATACAGACGCTGCAGCTGAATCTGAGCAATAGATGCAATGTGTTTCTCACCCAGAGGGTGGAATACCACAACTTCATCTATACGGTTAATAAACTCTGGGCGGAAATTGTTGCTAACCACACCCAGAACCAGATCTTTCATATGACCGTAATCCAGCGCGCCAAAACGTTCCTGAATCAAATCGGAACCGAGGTTAGAGGTCATGATAACGACCGTATTACGGAAATCGACCGTTCTCCCCTGTCCGTCGGTCAAACGACCATCATCCAGAACCTGCAGCAATATATTGAAGACATCCGGATGCGCTTTCTCAACTTCATCTAATAAGATGACGGAATAAGGACGGCGACGCACCGCTTCCGTTAAATACCCCCCCTCTTCATAGCCGACATATCCCGGAGGAGCACCCACCAGACGTGAGACGGAATGTTTCTCCATAAACTCAGACATATCAATGCGCACCATCGCGTCATCGCTATCGAACATAAAGTTGGCCAGTGCCTTACACAGTTCGGTCTTACCGACACCAGTCGGCCCCAGGAACAGGAACGAACCAATCGGGCGATTCGGATCGGACAAACCAGCGCGACTACGACGAATCGCGTTCGAGACAGCTTCAACGGCCTCATCCTGACCAATCACCCGCTGGTGTAAATCCTGCTCCATACGCAGCAGTTTTTCACGTTCACCTTCCAGCATGCGAGCAACAGGGATCCCCGTCCAGCGCGCCAGTACATCAGCGATTTCCACATCCGTCACTTTATTACGTAACAGACGCATCGTTTTGCCTTCTGACTGCGTTGCCATCTCCAGCTGTTTTTCCAGTTCAGGAATTTTGCCGTACTGCAGTTCAGACATCCGCGCCAGATCGCCCACGCGCCGTGCTTGC
Source organism: Lelliottia sp. CFBP8978 (assembly GCF_034046055.2). Lineage (NCBI taxonomy): Bacteria > Pseudomonadati > Pseudomonadota > Gammaproteobacteria > Enterobacterales > Enterobacteriaceae > Lelliottia > Lelliottia sp. CFBP8978. The sequence continues at coordinate 3,214,855 of NZ_CM188253.1, forward strand.
TCGATGGCAATTTTCGCCTGTTCAAGTTCGGATTTGATTGTCTGGGTACCCGAAAGCGACGCTTTTTCCGCCTTCCACTCTTCTTCTAAGGCAGAATACTGGCGCTCTTTGTCGTCCAGTTCCTCGTTGAGCATATCCAGGCGTTTCTTACTGGCTTCATCAGACTCTTTCTTCAGTGCCTGCTGTTCCAGTTTGAGCTGGATAATTCGGCGGTCCAGGCGATCAAGTTCTTCTGGTTTAGAGTCAATCTGCATACGAATGCTCGACGCAGCTTCATCAATCAGATCGATGGCTTTGTCCGGTAGTTGTCGGTCCGCAATATAGCGATGGGACAACGTGGCCGCCGCGACAATTGCCGGGTCAGTAATCTGAACATGGTGATGAAGTTCATAACGCTCTTTCAGACCACGCAAGATAGCGATGGTATCTTCGACCGTCGGCTCCGCAACAAACACTTTCTGGAAGCGACGTTCCAGCGCGGCATCTTTCTCGATGTACTGACGATACTCATCCAGCGTAGTGGCGCCGACGCAGTGAAGTTCACCGCGCGCCAGAGCTGGTTTCAGCATGTTCCCGGCGTCCATCGCCCCGTCGGCCTTACCGGCACCGACCATGGTGTGCAACTCGTCAATAAACAGGATGACGTTGCCTTCCTGTTTTGCGAGATCGTTGAGCACGCCTTTCAAACGCTCTTCGAATTCACCACGGTATTTCGCACCGGCCACCAGCGAGCCCATATCAAGCGCCAGCACGCGACGACCTTTCAGTCCTTCCGGCACTTCGCCGTTAACAATTCGCTGCGCCAGACCTTCGACGATGGCGGTTTTACCCACGCCGGGTTCACCGATCAGTACCGGGTTGTTTTTGGTACGACGTTGCAGTACCTGAATGGTACGGCGAATCTCTTCGTCACGCCCGATCACCGGATCAAGTTTGCCCTGCTCCGCACGTTCAGTGAGATCGACCGTAAATTTTTTCAAAGCCTGACGTTGGTCTTCGGCCCCCTGATCGTTCACGCTTTCACCTCCGCGCATTTTTTCAATCGCCTGAGTCACATTCGCGGTTGTCGCACCGGACGATTTCAGAAGATCGGTCAGCGTACCGCGTGATTCAAGTGCCGCCAGAACAAACAGTTCTGACGAGATAAAGTTGTCCCCACGTTTTTGCGCCAGTTTGTCGCACAGGTTCAATACGCGAACCAAATCCTGAGACGGCTGAACATCTCCACCGGTACCTTCTACCTGCGGTAAACGGCTCAGCGCCTGATCAATGGCTGCGCGCAGCTGGCCAGCATTGATACCAGCGGACGTGAGTAAAGGACGTATCGATCCCCCTTCCTGATTCAGCAAGGCGCTCATTAAATGAAGTGGTTCGATAAATTGGTTGTCGTGCCCCAGTGCGAGTGACTGGGCATCGGCGAGAGCAAGCTGGAATTTATTAGTAAGACGATCCAGACGCATAACTCCTCCCATAACAGGTCAAATTTGCTACTGGAGATTAAATGAGGTCATCCCTCAATTATTCAAGGTTAATGACCTTAATTATGCGAAAAGAAAACGGCACGTACCGGATCGTCTTGATTCTTTAGGTTATATCAGCCAAATAAAACTTGCCATACGGCCGGTAGTGTTGTCGCGACGATAAGAGAAAAAATCATCCTTTTCAGTAAAGGTACAGCGATCTCCACCAAAGACCTGCGTAATGCCGACATTTGACAAACGCTGGCGCGCCAGCAGATAGATATCGGCCAGATATTTATCCCCTGACGGCTGGAAGGCTTTTACCGCTTGCGCATCTTTTTCAACAAAAGCTTCACGCACTTCAGGGCCGACTTCAAAAGCCCGCGGCCCTATTGCCGGGCCGAGCCAGGCAATAATATTGTCCGGCTGGTCATCAAAGCAGGCAACGGTCTCTTCCAGTACGCCCGCGCACAGCCCACGCCATCCGGCATGAGCTGCGGCCACCTCAGTACCTGCACGGTTGCAAAAAAGCACCGGCAGACAATCGGCGGTCATAACGGCACACACTGTCCCGGGAGTATTACTGTATGAGGCATCAGCGCGTTTGGACGCATACGGTTCACCCGTCAGCTTTAATACGTCTTTACCATGCACCTGTTCCAGCCAGACCGGCCGGGATGGCAGATTCCCCGCCGCAAACAGACGTTTGCGATTTTCTTCAACGTGATCGAGGTTATCGCCACAATGCGCGCCGAGGTTCAATGACTCCCACGCATTTTGGCTTACGCCCCCGACTCGGGTTGAACTACAGGCTGCCACGCCCTCAGGAATTGGCCACTCCGGGACAATCAGTTTGGTCATAACCAGTCCACTTTATCCTTATGCTCTTCAAAATCAGCGCGCATTGCCTCAATAAGCTCAACCATGTCCTGAGGGATCGGCGCATGCCATTCCATCTCGATACCGGTGATCGGGTGATAGAGACGCAGCATGGTCGCGTGTAAGGCCTGGCGATCGAATTTACGCAGCGTGCTGATAAATTCTTCCGACGCGCCTTTCGGCGGACGAGGACGACCACCGTAAACCTGATCGCCCACCAGCGGATGGGTAATGTGCGACATATGCACACGGATCTGGTGAGTACGGCCCGTTTCCAGACGCAGACGCAGGCGCGTATGAATGCGGAAATGTTCCATAATGCGATAATGCGTCACTGCCGGTTTACCCATCGGGTGCACAGACATGTGTGTACGTTTGGTCGGGTGACGGCTGATCGGCTCTTCTACCGTACCGCCTGATGTCATATGACCAATCGCTACCGCTTCATACTCACGGGTGATTTCACGCAGCTGTAGTGATTCCACCAGACGCGTCTGCGCCGGAACGGTTTTAGCCACGACCATTAAACCTGTCGTGTCTTTATCCAGACGGTGAACGATACCCGCGCGTGGCACATCGACAATTGGCGGATAATAATGAAGGAGCGCATTCAGCACGGTACCATCCGGGTTGCCTGCGCCCGGATGAACCACCAAACCGCGCGGCTTGTTGATCACCAGGATATCATCGTCTTCATAGACAATGTTCAGCGGGATATCTTGCGCTTCGAAGCGCACTTCTTCTTCGATCTCAGCATTGATGGCGACAGCTTCCCCACCTAACACTTTCTCTTTTGGCTTGTCCCATACAGTGCCATTAACCAGCACGCGCTGGTCGAGAATCCATTCTTTTATGCGTGAACGTGAATAATCAGGGAACATTTCGGCCAAAGCTTGATCTAAGCGTTGACCGAGCTGATTTTCGGAGACTGTTGCGGTGAGTTCTACTCGTTGTGCCATAGACTGCTTCTTCGTTTAACGTTGGGTTTTACGGCTTTGCCGTATAATATAGTGTGCTATTGTAGCTGGTCTTAATCGGGAGCAGGAAAGAGATTCTCCCGGACAAACATTTGAGGAAAGTCAAAACGTCATGACGCGCATGAAATATCTGGTGGCAGCGGCCACGTTGAGCCTGGCTTTGGTGGGCTGCTCCGGTTCAAATGAACAGGTCCCTGACAATCCGCCGAATGAAATCTATGCGACTGCACAACAAAAACTGCAGGACGGTAACTGGAAACAGGCGATAACGCAACTGGAAGCGCTGGATAATCGTTATCCATTTGGTCCTTATTCCCAACAGGTACAGTTAGATCTCATCTACGCCTACTATAAAAATGCCGATCTGCCGCTGGCTCAGGCAGCCATCGATCGCTTCATGCGTCTGAACCCGACTCATCCGAACATCGATTATGTCATGTATATGCGCGGCCTGACCAACATGGCGCTGGATGATAGCGCTCTGCAAGGTTTCTTCGGGGTTGACCGTTCCGATCGTGATCCACAGCATGCGCGCGATGCCTTTAACGACTTCTCCAAACTGGTCCGCGGCTACCCGAACAGTCAGTACACGACGGATGCTACAAAGCGCCTGGTCTTCCTGAAAGATCGCCTCTCTAAGTATGAATATTCCGTCGCCGAATATTATACGCGGCGTGGCGCATGGGTGGCGGTTGTTAACCGTGTCGAAGGTATGCTGCGTGATTACCCGGACACTCAGGCAACACGTGATGGCCTGAAGCTGATGGAAAACGCCTATCGCCAGATGCAGATGAATGCTCAGGCTGATAAAGTCGCGAAAATTATTGCCGCCAACAGCAGCAATACCTGATAGCTCAATGCAATGCAAAACGGCAGCCCAATGGCTGCCGTTTTTTTATCCGTTCCCGCCCACTGCTGAAGCAGTTTAGTGCCGACGAATCCAGTCAACTATGGCGCTAATTTCCAACTTCTACAAGGTAAATCTCCCCTCTTCCTGTCTTGCCTCACAAAAAAGGTTCCCTGACAAAAAGTGACAAAATAATGTGATTCAGATCACACATTTTGACATTAGGAAAGGTATGCTGGAATCACCAAGACGGAAAGACAAGAGGTAACATTTATGACAATGAACATTACCAGTAAACAAATGGAAATTACTCCGGCAATCCGCCAGCACGTCGCAGACCGTCTCGCCAAACTGGATAAGTGGCAAACACATTTGATTAACCCGCATATCATTCTGTCCAAGGAACCACAGGGTTTCACCGCTGACGCAACTATCAATACTCCTAACGGCCATCTGGTCGCCAGCGCAAAACACGAAGATATGTACACCGCTATCAACGATTTGATCAACAAGCTGGAACGGCAGCTCAATAAAGTGCAACACAAAGGCGAGGCCCGTCGCGCTGCAACATCAGTGAAAGACGCAAGCTTTGCGGAAGAAGTTGAAGAAGAGTAATCCTTTAAATTGAGTGTACCGCCAACGCGCCTTCGGGCGCGTTTTTTATTGACAGGATGAAAACAGTGCAGGTACTTTAACGGTATCACGCACAGGATGATCCCATGAAACATACGCCGTTTTTCTTCGCATTCTTTTTTACCTTCCCCTGACTGGGAGGCGTTTCGTCGTGTGATAAAGAATGCGAAGACGAACAACAAGGCCTCCCAAAGCGGGAGGCCTTTTTTATTGATAACAATAAACGAAATAGGCAACGCTATGACACCGGAAAACCCGTTACTGGATCTGCGAGTAAAAATCAGTGCACTGGATGAGAAATTACTGGCGCTGCTGGCCGAACGCCGCACACTCGCGGTTGAAGTGGGTAAAGCCAAGCTGGAGTCCCATCGCCCTGTCCGCGATATTGACCGCGAGCGCGATTTACTGGAACGCCTGATCCAGTTAGGTAAATCACACCATCTTGATGCGCATTACATCACCCGCCTGTTCCAGCTGATCATTGAAGATTCCGTCCTCACCCAGCAAGCGCTGCTGCAACAACATCTGAATAAAACCAACCCGCACTCAGCGCGCGTCGCGTTCCTTGGTCCTAAAGGCTCCTACTCACATCTGGCGGCTCGTCAATATGCCGCACGCCATTTCGAAGAATTCATTGAAAGCGGCTGTGCTAAATTCGCCGATATTTTCAATCAGGTCGAAACCGGACAAGCAGACTACGCCATCGTTCCGCTTGAAAACACCAGTTCCGGGGCGATCAACGACGTTTACGATCTCCTCCAGCACACCAGCCTGTCCCTGGTTGGCGAACTGACTATCCCGATTGACCACTGCGTACTGGTTTCTGGATCAACCGATCTCAGCCAAATCGACACCGTCTACAGCCACCCGCAACCCTTCCAGCAGTGCAGCCAGTTCCTTAACCGCTATCCGCACTGGAAAATTGAGTACACCGAAAGCACCTCCGCTGCGATGGAAAAAGTGGCGCAGGCAAACTCCCCGTCCGTCGCGGCGCTCGGCAGCGAAGCCGGCGGAGCGTTGTATGGATTACAGGTACTGGAGCGGAATCTGGCTAACCAAACGCAGAACATCACTCGTTTCGTGGTTCTGGCACGCAAATCCATAAACGTTTCCGAGCAGGTTCCGGCAAAAACGACCTTACTGATGGCGACCGGCCAGCAGGCGGGCGCGCTGGTAGAAGCTTTGCTGGTATTGCGTAATCACAATCTGATCATGACCAAACTGGAATCACGCCCGATTAACGGCAACCCGTGGGAAGAGATGTTTTATCTTGATGTTCAGGCCAACCTGGAGTCTGCATCCATGCAGAAAGCCCTGCGTGAACTCGGCGAAATTACCCGTTCAATGAAAGTGTTAGGCTGCTATCCAAGCGAAAACGTTGTCCCGGTCGATCCGGTTTAACGTTCAATAAATGGGCTTTTCTTCATCCCTGCCACCTTAACTGGCAGGGTGAAGATCGCGCCAGAAAGGGGATATTTTGCCACTTCATCACTGCCCATATTTTCTCGCGTGGTCGTGATAAACAGCGTTTTCATCTCTTTGCCGCCAAAACAGACCATCGTCGGGCAACGCACCGGCAGTCGATACTCCTCCAGCTGCTCACCTTGCGGAGAAAACCGCGCAATACGCCAGCCATCAAATAATGCGCTCCAGTAGCAACCTTCAACATCCATGGCCGCCCCATCCGGAATCCCTTCGCCTTTGTTGAAGCGATGAAACACCTCACGCGTTCCCGGTTCGAGTTGCTCATCTAATGGCGTACGATAAATAACCGCATTCGGCGTGTCCGAAGTTAACATCCATTTATTGTCAGGGCTGAAAGCCAGACCATTATGGCCATGAATATCACACTGAATCACTTTCGGCGTCAGATCGTGATCTATACGCATCAACATCGCCCCGTTATAGTCGCCCGGTCCCCAGAATGTCCCGGCGTAGAAGCGCCCCAGAGGATCAGTGCCGCCATCATTGAAACGGGCTAATTGCGGGTTGGAAGGGTTATCGCAGACTTTTTGCTGCAACAAGCCATGTTTATCAGTGAGCCAGATAGCATTACGCATCGCCACAATAAAGCCGCCGCGGGCACGCAATGCAAAACACCCGACTTCTTCATGAAATGAGAGAACCGCATGCTCTGCTGTAGGCAGATGATAGCGATGGATCTCCCCTTCCAGAATATCCGCCCAATAGAGCGCCTTCTCTTCCTCGCTCCAGGTGGGACATTCCGGTAAGTTTCCGGTGTAATTAAACAGAACTTGTGGTTCAGTCATGACAAATCCCCAAAATGAAAAAAGCCAGCAATGCTGGCTTTCAGTATATACATCATTGGATTACTGGCGACTATCGTTCGCCTGACGTAATAAGGTACGGCTTTCGTTCTGGAATCGTTTTGCATAATCCCCGAACCAGTGCTCAACTTTACGGAAGCTGTCGATAAACGCCTGCTTATCGCCCTGCTCCAGCAACGCGATGGCCTCACCAAAACGCTGATAATAGCGTTTGATCAGCGCCAGATTATTCTCTGACGACATAATAATGTCAGCATACAGCTGCGGGTCCTGGGCAAAAAGACGTCCAACCATGGCCAGTTCAAGGCGGTAGATTGGTGAAGAAAGCGCTAATAACTGCTCAAGCTGCACATTCTCTTCCGCCAGATGCAGGCCATAAGCGAAGGTCGCAAAGTGGCGCAGGGCCTGGATGAAGGCCATATTTTGATCGTGCTCGACGGCGCTAATGCGGTGCAAACGCGCGCCCCACACCTGAATTTGTTCCAGGAACCACTGATAGGCTTCCGGCTGACGGCCATCACAGTAGACCACGACCTGTTTCGCCAGGCTGCCGCTGTCGGGGCCAAACATAGGGTGCAATCCCAGCACGGGGCCGTTGTGCGCGGCGAGCATCGCCTGCAATGGACCATTCTTCACAGACGCCAAATCAATCAGAATACAATCTTCCGGCAGAGGCGGGAGCTTCGCGATAATCTGTTCGGTGACATGAATCGGCACGCTGACGATCACCATGCCCGCATCAGCCATCAGCTCTGACGCACGCGCCCAGTCCTCTTTTTCAAAAATGCGTACCTGATAGCCAGAAAGCGTCAGCATTTTCTCGAACAGACGCCCCATCTGACCGCCACCGCCCACAATCACCACTGGACGCAAAGACGGGCAAAGCGTTTTAAAGCCTTTGTCATTTTCGCTGGAGTACGATTCTCGCATCACACGGCGCAAAACGTCTTCAATCAGATCGGGTGAAACCCCCATCGACTGCGCCTCATGACGACGTGACGCCAGCATTGACGCCTCACGCTCCGGCACGTAAATCGGCAGTCCATATTTACTTTTCACTTCACCGACTTCGGCAACCAGTGACATACGGCGCGCCAGCAGATCCAGCAGCGCCTTATCGACTTCATCAATTTGATCGCGCAATGCGGTCAATTCTGCAACCATAACTAACCTCTTAAGCCAGACGTGCCGCCAGCTGGCCGTTCAAATCTTTGTGGATCTCGCGCAGTAGTGCATCAGTCGCTTCCCAACTAATGCAGGCATCCGTTACGGAGACGCCGTGTTTCATCGCGCTACGCGGCTGCTCTGATGACTGATTACCCTCATGGATATTACTCTCAATCATCAAACCAATAATCGAGCGATTACCGTCTTTAATTTGCGCGACAACGGATTCCGCAACCGCAGGCTGACGACGGTAATCTTTATTGGAATTACCATGGCTGCAATCTACCATCAGAGCCGGGCGCAGTCCCGCCTGTTCCATCTCTTTTTCACACTGTGCCACATCTGCCGGGCTGTAGTTCGGTGCCTTACCGCCGCGCAGGATCACGTGACCATCCGGGTTACCCTGGGTTTGCAACAGACACACCTGACCGGCCTGGTTAATTCCCACAAAGCGATGCGGCATTGCAGCAGCACGCATGGCATTAATCGCGGTGGCCAGGCTACCGTCGGTACCATTTTTAAACCCAACCGGCATCGACAAACCAGACGCCATTTCGCGGTGAGTTTGTGACTCCGTGGTACGGGCACCAATCGCTGACCAGCTAAACAGATCGCCCAGGTATTGCGGGCTATTGGGATCAAGGGCTTCTGTTGCCAGCGGCAGGCCCATGCTCACCAGCTCCACCAGCAGGCGACGCGCAATCTTCAGGCCTGCTTCCACATCAAACGAACCATCCATGTGCGGATCGTTAATCAACCCTTTCCAGCCAACTGTGGTACGTGGCTTTTCAAAATAGACGCGCATGACCAGGTAGAGGCTATCGCTGACCTCTTCGGCTAATGCTTTAAATCGACGAGCGTATTCAATCGCAGTTTCAGGATCGTGAATGGAGCATGGCCCACATACCACCAGCAGGCGCGGATCGCGACCGGCGATAATGTCAGAAATGGTCTGGCGGGAGTGCTCAATTTGCGCTTCCTGCTCAGAACTCAGCGGGAATTCCAGCTTCAACTGATCCGGAGTGATCAAAACCTGTTCGTCGGTGATATGTACGTTGTTCAGCGCGTCTTTTTGCATGATGGCGATCCTGTAATGCTCGTTTGCGATAGTGGTTTCCTCAAAGAGGTGACTTAACAATATCACATCAAGTAAAGATTTCAATCCAAAATACGTACACAATACTTTACAACAAGCCTTTTCAGGCAAATTAATCCCGCTTATTATGTAAACTTTTAATTACACGCACCTTATCTCATGCCAGGCTATGCTGAAGAAAAAGGAGAATCATTATGCGTCCGACTGCTTTCGCACTGCTGGCTCTTTTGTTGACAGGCTGTCAGATCAATCCCTATACCTTCCAGCCGCACTGGACTGGCACAAACTGGTTTACGGCCGGTAAAGAAGACGCCATGAACGGTGTTTCGGTAAAAAGTAATGAAACACTTGCCGATAATTTTAACGATCCTGAGGTAAACCGCAGTGAATACCTGCGCGGTTATGCCGACGGCCAAAAAAGAATCTGTACGGAAGATTTTGTCTATGCCTGGGGCGTCTCGGGGAAAATATTTCCCGCCAGCTGCGATACTTCAGAAAATGCAGAGCCATTACGTCAGGCCTGGCAAAAAGGAATGGATGAAGGTATGCGAGCCACCAGACTTAATTGACTTCATTACCTGAGTCTTCATTAATAACAGCTTCTCATTGAGCTCTCGCCGCATTCATAGCCTTTTCACATAATGACTGTGCAGGTAAACGATGATATTCTGCCGGCACTCATTAAGGACTTATATTTCCAGAGTGGTGTAGCGGATTCTGGTGCGACATTATTTTTTGATCCCTTTAAGCCAACTGACTTTGGCGATATTATTGTTCATTGTCGGCGGGCAAACTCTTGCCGGAACATTGACCGAAACGGATAAATCGGTGCGCTCAATCGTTTCTGGCATCGTCAGCTACACCCGCTGGCCAACGCTATCAAACCAGCCCAAACTCTGTATTTTCTCTTCCTCTCATTTTGTACAGGCGCTAAGCGACAGTAAGCCAACGCCGTTACCGTACACACCCCAGATCGTGCATAACGAAGCCGAGGCGCTGGCAGCGACCTGTGATGCTATTTATTTTGGTCATGAGTCGCCTGCAAATCAGCTGGCAATATTCGCGAATTATCAGGGAAGAGCATTGCTATTAATCGCCGAACAAAACCCTGAGTGTGTTATTGGTAGCGCCTTCTGTCTGATAATAAATGACGACACGGTAAGATTTTCAGTTAATCTGGATGCACTGTCGCGCAGCGGTGTAAGAGTCAACCCGGATGTGTTAATGCTTGCCCGGAATAAAAAGCATGAATAAGGAATTCACCTCAATGCCACGGCCAACGTTTAAAAGAACGTTGCGGCGTATCAGTATGATTAGCGTAATAATAGCCATGACTATCGTATGGTTATTATTATGCATCGCCTCGGTGGTGACGTTAAAACAGTACGCGCAAAAAAATCTCGAACTCACCAGCGCCACTATGAGCCGGAGCCTGGAAGCTTCACTCGTCTTCAACGATGCGACTGCAGCCACTGAAACGCTCGCCACGCTGGGTAAACAGGGTCAGTTCGCCGTCGCCGAAGTCTTCGACATCCATCAGAAGCGTTTTGCTTACTGGTCGTGGAACCCCGATGAAAATCCTGACACGCTGGGAACGCTGGTGAGTCGCCTGCTCTTCCCGGTCCCTGCCGCGCAGCCGGTTATGCATAATGGTGCCGTTATTGGCGAAGTGCGTATCACCGCACGCGACAGCCTGATTAGCCACTTTATCTGGACCTCCTTCGCCGTCCTGACGGGCTGTATTCTCTTCGCCTCCTTTGTGGCGCTGGCGATTACCCACTCTTTGCATCATGGAATCGTCACGGCTTTGCAAAATATCACCGATGTCGTGCATGACGTCAGAACGAACCGCAACTTTTCTCGTCGGGTTGAAGAGGAGCGCATCGAAGAATTTCACCGTTTTGGGCAGGACTTCAACAGCCTGCTCGACGAAATGGAGGAGTGGCAACTCAAACTTCAGGCCCGGAATGCGCAGCTGATGCGTACCGCCATGCACGATCCTCTGACCGGCCTTGCGAATCGCGCGGCGTTTCGTAATAGCATTGCGGCCTTGATGAAAGACCCCTCAGCGCAAACCAACTCTGCCCTGCTGTTCCTCGATGGCGATAACTTTAAGGCGATCAATGACACCTGGGGACACGCGGCGGGTGACTGCGTGCTGATCGAGGTCGCCAGCAGAATGGTAGAATTTGGGGCGAAACGACATCAGTCATACCGGCTGGGCGGTGATGAATTTGCCATGATCCTGTATGGCGTCCATTCCGGCCCGGACGTTCAACAGATTTGTGCGGCGCTCTCACAGCAGTTAATACGCCCGTATGATCTGCATAACGGGCACCGCGTTAAAATGTCCCTCAGTATTGGTTTTGCTCTGACGTGGGAAACAACGTCGGTAGACATGTTACTGGAGCAAGCCGACCGCAATATGTACCTGGTGAAAAACCAGCGCTCAAAGACAATATCGTAAAAGGAACACGTTATGTTAAAGCGATACCTCGCGCCGATCTTTATGGCATCAACGATTCTGGCGGGCTGCCAGGCACCACAGGGAAAGTTCAACCCGGAACAAATCGCAGCGATGAAATCCTACGGCTTTAACGAGACAAACGGCGACTGGTCGCTGGGGCTGTCTGCCAAAATTCTGTTCGGTAAAAACGAATATCAGCTCCGCCCGGAAAGCGAACAGCAGATCCAGACCATGGCGACTCGGCTGGCGTCTACCGGCTTAACCCATGCGCGGATGGACGGACACACAGACAACTACGGCGAAGAGAGCTACAACGAATCGCTGTCACTGAAACGCGCTAACGTTGTGGCTGATGCCTGGGCAAAAGGAGCGAAGATCCCGCGCAGCAATCTCACCACGCAGGGATTAGGCAAAAAATACCCTGTTGCGAGTAATTCGAGCTCGCAAGGACGCGCCGAAAACCGCCGGGTGGCGGTGGTCATCAGCGCGCCTTAACCTGGAATTAACGCGACTCAGCCAGTGATAACGCGGATTGCGCGCGCCAGCGCAGCCAGTCAATCAGCACGAACAGAGCAAGACTGACGCCCATCACTGGCATCATCAGCCCAAGCACCACACTAACAGCAATAGTCACAACTTTGCCGCTGGCGGGTAGTACCAGCCAGCTCTGACAAAAGGTCTGCACCGGATTTGCTGCCGCCTGCGCAGGCCGTCGCATCCACCACATCCGATAGCCCCATACGATCAATACGCATAGCGCCGTGCCAAACGCGATCAATACCAGCTGATTCACCAGACCAAACAAGATCCCCATGTGAAAATCGACTCCCCAGCGGGTCAGTTTAGCCATCAGGGGAAAATCAGCGAAACGCGTGCGGTCAACCACCTGCATTGAATGCGGATCGACGGCCACGGCATCAACCTGCGTCGGCCAGCTGCGATCAATCTCCGTCACCGTCCAGGCCTGTCCGTCCATTTTAGCGGGTCGGATTTCCAGCTTATGCGCATCAATCCCTGCCCCTCTTGCCGCCTGGAGTACATTATCAAAAAGCGTCAGATCGGTTGTCATCGCGGGCATCATCATTGCTCCATGATGACCGCGATGTTCAGCATGAGGATCCATTTCTGCCGCAGGCCCATGCAGTTGGGTGTTGACCTGCGGCGTCAGCCAGTTCATTTTGCTCCGCAACTTATCGACATTGCCACCGGCCCACTGTGACCAGGTCAGCCCGGTGGCCGAAAACAACAGCATCCCGCCCAACAGCAGCCAACCAAGTGAAACGTGGATGCGGCGACGATTCTGGAAGGTGTTATTGATACGTCGTTTAGGACAGGTATAAAACCACAGCGCGATCCCACCCAGGGCCGCAATCCACATCCACGATGCCGCCAGCTCGCTATACAAACGGCCGAAATCGCCCAGCATCAACGATGTGTGCAGATAATCAATTTTCTGACGCAACGGCAAGATCCCACTGGTGCCATACACCGTCAGATCGCCGCGGATCGCCAGCGTCACAGGATCGACGAAAATGGCTCTATTTTCCGACGGTCCAAGCGTCGGATCGATAAACATCACGCGAGTTGTTTCTCCGGCGATCAAACCGGGACGCACGGCCTGCAGACGTAGTTCGTCGCCAGTGGCTTTTTCCGCTACCGCAACTTGTTCGGCCAGCGGTTGCGCCTCGCCGGTCACATCACTGGAGAGCGCGTGTTTATACAGATGGCTTTCCAGCTGAGGGGTCGCTACATAGAGCGTACCGGTCAGGGCCGCGAAGAAAATGAACGGGCCGACAAATAACCCGATATAAAAATGAAGGCGCCGCAGCAGGTTTATCCATGCCACGCGCGGAGTGCAGGTAGTCATACTTTTCCTTTACAGGTAAAAAGTTATCGGTACGCCAGACAGGCATACGTTTTATTTTTTAACGGGAAAAAGCAGACCGCTCCGGCGGGGCGCGGGTATCGGGGTATAACCAGGGGAAAAAATGCCAGTGACTCACCCTCTGACGCGGCGGTGTGACACTTTGTCGTAGCAATAACGCGCACAGCAACACAATCAAAGACAGCAGCATGCCCGGCACGTGCGCCATCAGGACGCAATAACCACAGGCTTCGGCGTGATCGACAGGCATTGAGTGCGGCGCTTCACCATGATGTCCAGCCATCGACATCTGGCTCATGTCATGGTGCATACCCGGCATCGCGCTCATGGGATCTTTTTGCAGCGAAACAGAGATAAGCGGCGCCACCACAATCAGCAGGATCGCGAACAGCGCGGTCCAGGCCGCTGCGCGTTTCAAGGCTGGCTGATGCAGTACGTTATCCACTTCCCCTCCGACAATGAGGGGGCATTGTAAATGATTTATGAGAAAACGGTTAACACGATGAGGTCGATACCATAAAAAAGGGCCAGCCTTTCGGCCAGCCCTTTTAACAGGATGTCGCATAAGCGAATCTTAGTTAAGACGCTCTTTGATACGAGCAGACTTACCGGTACGCTCACGCAGGTAGTACAGTTTAGCTTTACGTACAGCACCACGACGTTTGACAGTAATGCTGTCAACTACTGGAGAGTGAGTCTGGAAGACACGCTCAACACCTTCGCCGTTGGAAATTTTACGAACAGTGAATGCAGAGTGCAGACCGCGGTTACGAATAGCGATAACCACGCCCTCGAATGCCTGCAGACGTTTTTTGGAACCTTCAACAACCCATACTTTCACTTCCACGGAATCACCCGGACGGAATGAAGGTACGTCCTGCTTCATCTGCTCTTGTTCAATTTGCTTAATAATGTTGCTCATAATTTAATCTCTTATCCTGGGTAAACTGATATTCGGGAGCGTGTTACGCTTGCCCATCATGTTTATGTTGCTGTATCGCGTGTTCTTTTTTGAACTCCGCTAGCAACTTTGCTTGCTCTTCAGTCAGAGCCAGGTTTTCCAGAAGTTCAGGTCTTCTAAGCCAGGTACGGCCCAGCGACTGCTTCAAACGCCAGCGACGTATCTCAGCATGGTTCCCCGACAGTAATACCGCCGGTACTTCCATCCCTTCTAACACTTCAGGGCGGGTATAGTGTGGGCAGTCCAGCAATCCATCAGCAAAAGAATCTTCTGTTGCCGAAGCTTCATGGCCCAGTACACCCGGAATAAACCGGGCAACGGAGTCAATCAGCGTCATTGCCGGTAACTCACCACCGCTGAGAACGTAATCGCCGATAGACCATTCTTCGTCAATCTCGGTTTGGATTACGCGCTCATCTATGCCTTCATAGCGTCCACACACCAGAATCAATTTCTGATTCGTGGCCAGTTCGCTTACGCCTGCTTGATCAAGCTTGCGTCCCTGAGGTGACAGATAAATCACCTTCGCGCCTTCACCTGCCGCGGCTTTTGCTGTATGGATGGCGTCCCGTAAGGGTTGCACCATCATTAGCATCCCCGGTCCGCCGCCGTAAGGACGTTCGTCCACGGTACGGTGCCGGTCATGCGTGAAGTCACGAGGACTCCAGCTTTCGATGCTCAGCAGGCCTTTTTTTACTGCCCGGCCAGTTACCCCGTAATCAGTAATCGCGCGGAACATTTCAGGAAACAGGCTAATAATGCCAATCCACATAGCGCCGTCTTTTACCGTTTATCCGGAGAATTTAAAAACCAGGATCCCAATCTACTTCAATCGTGCGAGTAGTGAGATCGACTTTCTTGATAACCTGCCCATCGAGGAACGGAACCAGCCGCTCCTTGATGCCAAATGCATCTTTCAGGTTTGCCTTAATGACGAGAACGTCATTTGACCCGGTTTCCATCATGTCGATGACTTTCCCCAGGGCATAGCCTTCAGTGGTCACTACCTGGCAACCCATAAGGTCTTTCCAGTAGTAGCTTCCATCTTCAAGCTGAGGCAATTGCGACGAATCAACGACAATTTCACAATTGGTCAGGAGATTCGCTGCATCGCGATCGTCAACGCCTTTCAGCTTGATCACGATATCCTGATTGTGGTGGCGCCAGCTTTCCAGCTCGACCGCTTCCCACTTACCGCCTTTCTGGATAAACCAGGGCTGGTAATCAAAAATGCTTTCAGCGTCTTCAGTGGAGGAAAACACTCTGAGCCAACCACGAATACCGTAGCAAGAACCCATTTTTCCCAATACGATCGGTTCAACAGGTGCTTTAATGCTCATCATGACCACCGTGACAGATTAAGCTGCTTTGTTTGCTGCTTTGATAAGCGTAGCAACGCGATCGGAAACAGTAGCGCCCTGGCCAACCCAGTGAGCGATACGATCCAGATCCAGACGGGTTTCTTCTTCAGAACCGCTAGCGATCGGGTTGAAGAAACCAACGCGCTCAATGAAGCGACCGTTGCGTGCATTACGGCTGTCAGTCACAACAACCTGGTAGAACGGACGCTTTTTTGCGCCGTGACGTGCTAAACGAATAGTTACCATAACATCCTCTTGTGTGAATAAAACACTGGGCCCCATCGAGGAACGGAGCCCAGTGTCATATTAAAAGCCCGAAAATTTTACTGATTTCTGGAGAAATTGCAATCAGCATATGCTTCACATATGCCAAACAAGGGTTATAAGGCGTATATCGGTGCAGCCAGTTTAGTTCCGGCGTGCGCGCAGAAAGCGGAGCGTACACGTAGTACGTGAGCATTTCGAGCACACCCCGGAGCTAAAATGGCAAACAAGATAGCCTTATATCCCTTGTTTCAGCGGCCAGGGAATCCCGGCGGCATCATGCCTTTCATGCCACGCATCATTTTCGCCATCCCGCCCTTCTTCATTTTCTTCATCATGCGCTGCATGTCGTCGAACTGCTTCAGAAGGCGGTTTACATCCTGCACCTGCATCCCGCAACCGGCCGCAATACGGCGTTTACGGGAACCTTTGATAATCTCTGGCTTCGCACGTTCTTTCAGCGTCATCGAATTGATGATCGCTTCCATACGCACCAGCACTTTGTCATCCATCTGCGCTTTTACGTTATCCGGAATCTGGCCCATGCCCGGCAGCTTTCCCATCAGGCTCGCCATTCCGCCCATGTTTTTCATCTGACGCAGCTGTTCCAGGAAGTCGGTTAAATCAAACCCGTCGCCTTTTTTCAGCTTGCTCGCCAGCTTCTCAGCCTGCGCGCGGTCAACTTTGCTCTCGATATCTTCGATCAGCGACAGCACATCGCCCATGCCGAGGATACGGGAGGCAATACGATCGGGGTGGAACGGCTCCAGCGCTTCAGTCTTCTCGCCGACGCCGAGGAATTTAATCGGCTTACCGGTGATATGACGAATAGAGAGCGCCGCACCGCCGCGGGCATCACCGTCCACTTTGGTCAGCACCACGCCGGTTAACGGCAGCGCTTCGTTAAACGCTTTTGCGGTATTCGCGGCATCCTGGCCGGTCATCGCATCGACAACAAACAGCGTCTCTACCGGATTAATCGCGGCATGAACCTGTTTGATTTCGTCCATCATTGCTTCGTCAACGTGCAGACGACCGGCGGTATCCACCAGCAGCACGTCGTAAAACTTCAGCTTCGCTTCTTTCAGCGCCGCATTAACGATATCGACGGGTTTCTGCGCGACGTCGGACGGGAAGAAATCCACGCCAACCTGCTCTGCCAGAGTTTCGAGCTGTTTGATCGCCGCAGGGCGATAAACGTCGGCAGACACAACCAGCACTTTTTTCTTGTGCTTTTCGCGCAGGAATTTACCCAGCTTACCGACGCTGGTTGTTTTACCCGCACCCTGTAAACCCGCCATCAGCACAACCGCTGGCGGCTGCGCGGCCAGGTTCAGGACCTGGTTCTCTTCGCCCATCGCCGCAACCAGCTCGTTGCGCACGATTTTGACGAATTCCTGACCCGGCGTCAGGCTCTTATTGACTTCATGACCAACCGCTTTCTCTTTCACACGGCTGATGAACTCACGCACGACGGGCAGCGCCACATCGGCTTCGAGTAACGCCATACGCACTTCGCGCAGCGTCTCTTTCACATTATCTTCAGTGAGGCGTCCACGTCCGCTGATGTTGCGCAGCGAGCGCGACAAACGATCGGTTAAATTATCAAACATTGTCTATCGCCTGAGGTAGAAACGTTAGGTCGCCACAGCGACACATACACAGAATTTTGCCGCAGTATAACATGAAGGCGCCTTTGTTGTTATGCAACGGTTGGAGCACGCGTCACGTAACGTTATACTGCTTATCTTTCTAATTAAGACAACTGTCGACGCCTATATGCCTGTTTTCGCACTGATCGCCCTTGTTGCCTACTCTTTCAGCCTTGCGCTGATCATTCCCGGCCTGTTGCAAAAAAACAGCGGCTGGCGACGAATGGCTATTTTGTCGGCAGTTATCGCCCTGGTCAGCCATGCGTTTGCACTGGAGTCGCGCATCATTCCTGGCGATGGTAGCGTACAAAACCTGAGCGTACTGAACGTGGGATCGCTGGTCAGTCTGATGATCTGTACGGTCATGACCATCGTCGCGTCCAAAAACCGTGGCTGGCTTCTGCTGCCGATTGTGTATGCCTTTGCTCTCATCAATCTGGCCTTCGCCACCTTTATGCCTAACGAATTCATCACCCACCTGGAAACAACTCCGGGCATGATGGTGCATATTGGCTTGTCGCTTTTCTCGTATGCCACGCTGATCATTGCGGCGCTGTATGCCATGCAACTGGCCTGGATTGACTATCAGCTTAAGAATAAAAAGCTGGTTTTCAATCAGGAAATGCCACCGCTGATGGTCATTGAGCGTAAGATGTTCCATATCACCCAGATTGGTGTCGTTCTGCTCACGCTGACGCTGTGTACCGGCCTGTTTTATATGCAGAACCTGTTCAGCATTGAGAATATCGACAAAGCCGTTCTCTCAATTATCGCGTGGTTCGTTTATATCGTCCTGCTGTGGGGCCACTATCACAAGGGCTGGCGCGGTCTTCGCGTCGTCTGGTTTAACGTCGCTGGCGCAGGCATCCTGACGGTGGCTTATTTCGGTAGCCGCGTCATTCAGCAGTTTGTCGGCTAAGTAACAAAGGAGTTCCCTCTGGAACACATCTCCACCACCACACTGATCGTCACGCTGATCGTCATGGTGGTTATTTCCGCCTATTTCTCTGGTTCAGAGACCGGCATGATGACCCTGAACCGCTATCGGTTACGTCATCGCGCTAAACACGGCAATCGTGCTGCCCGTCGCGTAGAGAAATTACTGCGCAAGCCTGACCGACTGATTAGCCTGGTACTCATCGGCAACAACCTCGTCAATATTCTCGCCTCGGCGTTAGGCACCATCGTAGGAATGCGGTTGTATGGCAATGCCGGCGTCGCGATCGCAACGGGGGTTCTGACGTTTGTGGTGCTGGTGTTTGCAGAAGTGCTGCCAAAAACTATCGCGGCGCTCTATCCGGAGAAAGTGGCTTATCCGAGCAGTTTCCTTCTCGCGCCTCTGCTGATCCTGATGATGCCGCTGGTCTGGCTGCTGAATATGGTGACTCGCCTGCTGATGCGTATGGTTGGCATTAAAGCGGACGTCACGATCAGCAGCGCGCTCAGCAAAGACGAACTGCGCACCATCGTGAATGAATCCCGCTCGCAAATTTCGCGCCGGAATCAGGACATGTTGCTGTCGGTGCTGGATCTGGAAAAAGTCAGCGTTGACGACATCATGGTGCCGCGTAATGAAATCGTGGGTATCGACATCAACGACGACTGGAAAGCCATCGTCCGCCAGCTGACACACTCACCGCATGGCCGCATCGTGCTCTATCGCGACTCGCTGGACGACGCCATTGGGATGCTGCGCGTGCGCGAAGCCTATCGTCTGATGACCGAGAAAAAGGAGTTCACCAAAGAGGTCATGCTCCGTTCCGCTGATGAGATCTATTTCATTCCGGAAGGCACGCCGCTCAGCACGCAGCTGGTTAAGTTTCAGCGAAATAAAAAGAAAGTCGGCCTGGTGGTCGATGAATATGGTGATATTCAGGGACTGGTGACGGTCGAAGACATTCTGGAAGAGATTGTCGGTGATTTCACGACATCAATGTCGCCTTCTCTTGCAGAAGAGGTTACGCCGCAAAATGACGGGTCGGTGCTAATTGACGGTAGCGCCAACGTGCGTGAACTCAACAAAGCCTTTAACTGGCATCTGCCAGAGGATGACGCCCGGACGATCAACGGTATGATTCTGGAAGCGCTGGAGGAGATCCCGGCGGCTGGAACGCGGGTTCGCATCAGCCAGTATGATATTGATATCCTGGATGTTCAGGACAACATGATTAAGCAGGTGAAAGTTATCCCGGTAAAACCGCTTCGGGACAGCGTGGCAGAATGAAAAGTCCCCTCTCCAGGCGGAGAGGGGAAACTGAATCAGCCCTTCGCTTTCGCGACAGTCACCATCGCCGCACGAATCGTACGACCATTCAGCGTATAGCCTTTTTGCATCACAGCCAGCACGTTGCCCGCCGCCACATCTTCAGATTCAACCATCGCAATCGCCTGGTGAACGTTCGGGTCAAGCGCCACGTTGGTGTCAGCCACCACTTCAACGCCAAACTTACGTACCACATCCAGCATGGATTTCAGCGTCAGCTCAAGGCCTTCCACCATTGCAGCCATATCCGGATTCGCTTTGTCTGCGACTTCCAGCGCGCGATCCAGGCTGTCGATAACAGGCAGCAGCTCGTTGACGAATTTCTCCAGCGCAAATTTATGCGCCTTCTCCACGTCCAGCTCGGTACGGCGACGCAGGTTTTCCATTTCCGCTTTGATACGCAGCACGCCTTCGCGCTCGCGATTCTGCGCTTCTGTTAACTGAGCTTCCAGATTCGCAATTTTTTCATCGCGCGGGTCCACCTGCTCAGCAGAAGTGTCCGGCTCTACAGCCTCAACTTCTTCGTGCTGTTCCGTGATAATTTCTTCCGGGGCTTGCCCCTCAGGCGTTTTCTGTTCTTTACTACTCATGAATTTCTCCGCGTTTTTCTGCATTCATCTCGCTAACTTCGCTTATTATGGGGATCAGTTTCCGGGATTCAAGGGAACAAAGCACATTGTCATCATCATTCGACACAAGGACCTCCAGAAAATGAATAATCATTTCAAGTGTATTGGGATTGTCGGGCATCCACGTCATCCTACCGCGCTGACGACACATGAAATGCTGTATCGCTGGCTGTGCGCGAAGGGTTATGACGTCATCGTTGAACAGCAAATAGCGCAGGAACTGCAGCTCAAAAATGTCAAAACCGGCACGTTGGCGGAAATTGGGCAACAGGCCGATCTCGCCGTGGTGGTTGGCGGCGATGGTAATATGCTCGGTGCCGCGCGAACGCTGGCGCGCTACGACATTAAAGTCATTGGAATCAACCGCGGCAACCTTGGCTTCCTGACCGATCTTGACCCGGATAATGCCCATCAGCAGCTTGCCGATGTGCTGGATGGCCATTACATCAGCGAAAAACGCTTTCTGCTGGAAGCGCAGGTATGTCAACAAGACTGTCAGAAGCGCATCAGCACTGCCATCAATGAGGTCGTTTTGCATCCAGGCAAAGTGGCGCACATGATTGAGTTTGAAGTCTATATCGACGAAGTTTTCGCCTTTTCACAGCGTTCGGATGGGCTGATCATCTCTACGCCCACAGGCTCGACAGCCTATTCTCTTTCCGCGGGCGGCCCCATTCTGACCCCTTCGCTGGATGCGATCACCCTGGTGCCGATGTTCCCCCACACCCTCTCGGCTCGCCCGCTGGTCATTAACAGCAGCAGCACCATCCGCCTGCGATTCTCACATCGCCGCAACGACCTCGAAATCAGCTGCGACAGTCAAATCGCGCTGCCGATTCAGGAAGGTGAAGATGTGTTAATTCGTCGATGCGACTATCATTTAAATCTGATTCACCCGAAAGATTACAGTTATTTCAACACGCTAAGCTCAAAACTCGGCTGGTCAAAAAAATTGTTCTAATTTTGCATCCAGCACTTTACTGTATATAAAACCAGTTTATACTGTATGAAAACACAGTTATGGTTTTTCATACAGGAAAACAATTATGCTGGCACAACTGACCATCAGCAACTTTGCCATTGTTCGTGAGCTTGAGATCGATTTTCAGAGCGGAATGACGGCCATTACCGGTGAAACCGGTGCAGGTAAATCCATTGCCATTGATGCGCTCGGCTTGTGTCTGGGCGGCCGTGCCGAAGGCGACATTGTGCGCACCGGCGCAAGCCGTGCCGACCTCTGCGCACGTTTCTCATTGAAAGATACTCCTGCCGCGCTGCGTTGGCTTGAAGTGAATCAACTCGAAGACGGGCGTGAGTGTTTACTTCGCCGCGTAATTAGTAGCGATGGCCGTTCGCGCGGCTTTATCAACGGTACTGCCGTTCCCCTTTCTCAGCTTCGCGAGCTGGGCCAACTGCTGATTCAAATCCATGGACAGCATGCCCATCAGCAGCTCATCAAACCTGAACAACAAAAAGCACTGCTTGATGGCTACGCAGGTGAGTATGCACTCACTCAACTTATGGCAGAGCACTACCGTCAATGGCACCAGAGCTGTCGTGAACTGGCCCAGCATCAACAGCAAAGCCAGGAGCGCGCCGCCCGCGCCGAACTGCTGGACTATCAGTTAAAAGAGCTCAATGAGTTCAACCCACAGCCCGGCGAGTTTGAGCAGATTGACGAAGAGTACAAACGTCTGGCCAACAGTGGGCACCTGCTTTCAACCAGCCAGCAAGCGTTGAATCTGCTGGCCGATGGTGAAGAGCTGAATTTACAGAGCCAGCTATATACCGTGCGTCAGCAGGTGACTGAACTGGCCAGCCTCGACAGCAAACTTTCTGGGGTGCTGGATATGCTGGAAGAAGCGGCTATTCAGATCTCTGAAGCCGGCGAAGAACTGCGCCATTATTGCGAGCGTCTGGATCTCGACCCCAACAGATTGTTTGAGCTTGAGCAACGCATCTCCCGACAAATTTCTCTGGCACGTAAGCACCACGTCACGCCAGAAGAGTTACCGAATTATCATCGTTCTTTGCTGGACGAACAGCAGCAGCTCGACGATCAGGCCGACTCACTGGAAACCTTGTCACTGGCAGTGGGCGTTCATCATCAACAGGCGCTGGCAACGGCAAAACAGCTTCATGCCGTCCGCCAGCACTATGCGCAGGAACTGGGTCAATACATCACCGACAGCATGCATGCGTTGTCGATGCCGCATGGCGTCTTTACGATTGATGTCAAACTGGAAGAAAACCACCTGACCGCCGAAGGTGCTGACCGTGTAGAATTCCGCGTCACCACTAACCCAGGCCAGCCTTTACAAGCGATCTCCAAAGTCGCCTCCGGCGGTGAGTTATCACGTATCGCTCTGGCAATTCAGGTCATCACCGCCCGTAAAATGGAAACGCCAGCACTGATTTTCGACGAAGTGGATGTCGGGATCAGCGGCCCAACGGCGGCTGTCGTCGGTAAATTGCTACGTCAGTTGGGCGAGTCCACCCAGGTCATGTGCGTGACGCATCTTCCTCAGGTGGCGGGCTGCGGGCACCATCACTTCTTTGTCAGTAAAGAAACCGATGGCGAAATGACAGAAACTCACATGCAACCGTTAGATAAAAAGGCACGTTTGCAAGAGCTGGCGCGACTGCTGGGCGGAAGCGAAGTGACGCGTAATACGCTGGCTAACGCCAAAGAACTGCTGGCTGCGTAAACTTTTTCGGGATCTCAGGGTCATACAGAACAACAAAAACGCCGTAAGACCGGTTTCAAAGTGGGGCAAGGTCTATTATCATCGGCATATAACATATGAGCCGCGTATTGCTCGGGCCCGAAAAGGAATCAAATCACTATGCGCTGTAAAACGCTGACCGCTGTCGCAGCGGTTCTTCTGATGTTGACCGCAGGTTGTTCCACTCTGGAGCGAGTGGTTTACCGTCCTGATATCAACCAGGGGAACTACCTCACACCTAACGATGTGTCTAAAATTCGTGTTGGTATGACACAACAGCAGGTCGCTTATGCACTGGGAACCCCGATGATGTCCGATCCGTTCGGCACTAATACCTGGTTCTACGTATTCCGCCAGCAGCCTGGCCATGAAGGTGTGACGCAGCAAACGCTGACGCTGACATTTAATAGCAGCGGTGTGTTAACCAACATTGATAACAAACCGGCGCTCACCAAAGAGTAAGGGTTTAGTCATGCAAAAAGGTGCTCAATGAGCACCTTTTTTGTTTCGGTAAATCATTGCCATTCAGAATGACAAATTCAGCGATTCCGTTATTTTGCTGACTTTTCTGCGCGTTGGCGGCGCAACTCCTTGGGGTCTGCGATAAGCGGGCGGTAAATCTCAACGCGATCGCCATCGTTAAGCGTGTCCGTCAGTTTGACCGGACGACTGTAAACACCCACTTTATTCTTCGTCAGATCAATATCACTGCGCAGTTCGAGCAAACCAGAAGCACGAATGGCGTCTTCAACGGTCGCCCCCTCTTCGAGCTTCACTCGCTGCAAATACTGTTTTTCCGGCAGTGCGTAGGCCACTTCAATGGCAATTTTAGGCGGCACTGTAGACCTCTTTGGCACGGACGGTGAATGCCTGAACCATGTTAGAAGCCAGCTCTTTAAATATACGGCCAAACGCCAGCTCGATCAGCGTATTGGTAAACTCAAAATCCAGATGGAATTCAATACGACAGGCATCCGCGCTGAGTGGAGTAAACTTCCAGCCTCCCATCAGTTTTTTGAACGGGCCATCGACCAAATGCATCAAAATGCTTTGGTTATCGGTCAACGTATTACGCGTGGTAAACGTTTTACTGATCCCGGCTTTAGAGACATCCACCGCTGCTGTCATCTGCGTCGGGCCAACATCCAGCACCCGGCTACCGGTACATCCCGGAATAAACTGCGGATAGGACTTCACGTCATTCACTAACTGATACATTTGTTCCACACTGTAGGGGACAAGCGCAGTACGGCTAATCTGAGGCATAGCTTTTTCCATGGTCACACAACGGACAAATAATAACATTTATCCCTTGTTAAAAAAACGCTAAGGCTCATCTCGTGCTAAGATAGCGCGTTAGACCTCACAGGACGCAATCGCAATGAGGTTACTTTTTGAACTCAGATTACCTATGGCTTCACGACACTTATGACGAAGAAAAAAGTACATAAACCTGGCTCGGCAACCATTGCGCTCAACAAGCGTGCCCGCCATGAGTATTTCATTGAAGAAGAATTCGAAGCTGGCCTTGCGTTGCAGGGCTGGGAAGTTAAATCCCTGCGCGCAGGTAAAGCAAACATCAGCGACAGCTACGTGATTATGATTGATGGCGAAGCCTTCCTGTTTGGCGCGAACTTTACGCCGCTGGCGGTCGCCTCTTCACACTACGTTTGTGACCCGACGCGCACGCGTAAGCTGCTGCTCAACCAGCGCGAACTG
This sequence comes from Lelliottia sp. CFBP8978, assembly GCF_034046055.2. Classification (NCBI taxonomy): domain Bacteria; kingdom Pseudomonadati; phylum Pseudomonadota; class Gammaproteobacteria; order Enterobacterales; family Enterobacteriaceae; genus Lelliottia; species Lelliottia sp. CFBP8978. The sequence continues at coordinate 3,240,129 of NZ_CM188253.1, forward strand.
GCTTCACTCTTTGGCCGTATTAACCGCGAAGGTTACACCGTCGTCGCTCTGTCTCTGTACTGGAAAAACGCCTGGTGTAAAGTGAAAATCGGCGTGGCGAAGGGTAAAAAACAGCACGACAAACGTGATGACGTGAAAGACCGCGAATGGCAGGTCGATAAAGCGCGTATCATGAAACACGCTGGTCGTTAATTTCTGTCTGTATTTTGTACTTATTATGCTGATTTAAGAACTTATCGTTCGGCGCTGGCATCTCCGATGACAGTTCTGGTATACTGAGTTCAACACATTGGGGCTGATTCTGGATTCGACGGGATTTGCGAAACCCAAGGTGCATGCCGAGGGGCGGTTTGCCTCGTAAAAAGCCGCAAAAAAATAGTCGCAAACGACGAAAACTACGCTTTAGCAGCTTAATAACCTGCTAAGAGCCCTCTCTCCCCAGCCTCCGCTCTTAGGACGGGGATCAAGAGAGGTCAAACCCAAAAGAGATCGCGTGGAAGTCCTGCCTGGGGCTAAAGCGCTAAAACTAATCAGGCTAGTTTGGTAGTGGCGTGTCTGTCCGCAGGTGCCAGGCGAATGTAAAGACTGACTAAGCATGTAGTACCGAGGATGTAGGAATTTCGGACGGGGGTTCAAATCCCCCCAGCTCCACCAAAATCTTCAATCGATGATTACCAGAGTCATCCGATTAAGTCTAAAGAGCCCGCATGGCACAAGCCCTGCGGGCTTTTTTGTGCCTTTAATTTGTCCTGGGAAGTCTGAAGCAAACTAATTAAATCCGAACCTTTTAGGCACCTTGTTAGGCACCTCATAAAGCATTATTGTTTTCAAGGTGCCTAAAACTATGGAAACCCGACAATGGCAAGACAAACCAAACCTTTATCCGTCAAGGAAATCGAATCAGCAAAACCCAAAGAAGCGGACTACGTTCTTTATGATGGCGATGGCCTTGAGCTACTCATCAAATCCAGTGGCAGTAAAATATGGCAGTTTCGCTACATTCGCCCTGTCACCAAGAAGCGGGCGAAGAAAAGCATCGGCCCCTATCCGTCAGTCACACTTGCCGATGCTCGAAGCTACCGGACAGAGGCTCGCGTTCTACTCGCAAAACAAATTGATCCTCAGGAGCATCAGCAAGAACAACTCCGCAGTTCGCTTGAAGCCAAAACCAACACTTTCCAACTCGTAGCTGAACGTTGGTGGAATGTGAAGAAAGCCAGTGTGACCGAGGACTACGCAGAGGATATCTGGCGCTCGCTGGAGAGAGATGTTTTACCAAAGATTGGCGATATCAGTATTACAGATATTAAAGCCCATACTCTGGTTCAGGCAGTTCAACCGGTTCAGGCCAGAGGAGCACTGGAAACCGTCCGTCGCCTGTGCCAACGAATCAATGAGGTCATGGTTTATGCTCAAAACACAGGTCTGATTGATGCTGTCCCCAGTGTCAATATTGGCAAGGCATTTGAGAAGCCTCAGAAAAAGAACATGCCAAGTATACGTCCAGACCAGCTACCGCAACTCATGCAGACCATGCGTACCGCCAACATTATCCTACCAACACGATGCCTATTCATGTGGCAACTACTTACTATCACCCGCCCTGCCGAAGCAGCTGAGGCTCGTTGGGATGAGGTAGACCTGGAAGCACGAGAATGGAAAATCCCTGCATCACGCATGAAAATGAACCGTGACCATACCGTTCCATTGTCAAATGAAGCAATGGCTGTTCTGGAAATGATTAAGCCGTTAAGCGGCAACCGAGAATTTATCTTTCCCAGCCGTATCAAGCCAAACCAGCCAATGAACAGTCAGACCGTCAACGCATCGCTAAAACGCGCAGGTTTTGGTGGGGTGCTTGTTTCACACGGTCTGCGATCTATTGCCAGTACGGCCCTTAATGAGCAAGGCTTCCCGCCTGATGTCATTGAGGCAGCACTTGCCCATGTGGATAAGAATGAGGTTCGTCGTGCTTATAACCGCAGCGATTACCTGGAGCAGCGTCGTCCAATGATGCAATGGTGGGCTGATTTTGTGAAAGCGGCAGATACTGGAAGCATGATTGAAGGTGAAGTGAAAAAGCTACGACTTGTTGGGTAGTAAAATGGCCCCTAGAACAGATCTGCTGGAACAACGGGGGCAATGATGCAGACGTGGGTTGATTATGTCATGAGTGGCAAATAAAAACCCGCCTCCTGTCAGCAGGAGCCTGTCCATAATTCTGTGTAACTGCCAGCCTATTAAAGGTGCTCGTTTAGACGGTCACCGAACTCGATAATAAAGCGACTCATTGCCAACCGCCAGTTCTGGATCGGCATATTCCATTTTTTCGACGCCGACTCGATCGCCAGATAAATAACTTTTCTCACCGAGTCGTCTGTCGGGAACACTTTACGCTTTTTAATCGCTTGCCTGATCACGCTGTTCAGCGATTCGATTGCGTTGGTCGTGTAGATCGCTTTGCGGATATCGGCTGGGTAACCGAAGAACGTGTTGAGATTTTCCCAGTTAGTACGCCAACTTTTGCTGATTTGCGGGTATTTCTCATCCCAGACGTTCGCGAACGCATCCAGCGCCATCAGAGCCGCTTCCTCTGTCGGAGCCTGATACACCGTTTTTAACCCACTGGTTACCGCTTTGTAGTCTTTCCACGACACATACTTCAGGCTGTTACGCACCATGTGGATAATACACAGTTGGATGTGAGTGTGCGGATAAACACTGTTTATCGCCTCCGGGAAGCCTTTCAGTCCGTCCACACAGGCAATCAGGATGTCCTGAAGGCCGCGATTTTTCAGCTCTGTCAGCACATTCAGCCAGAACTTTGCACCTTCGTTTTCCGCCAGCCACATACCCAGTAGTTCTTTCTGACCTTCGGTATTAATCCCCAACGCAAGGAATACGGCTTTATTAATTACGCTGCCATTGTGACGAACTTTCACCACAATACAGTCAAGATAAACAATGGGATAGAGAGTATCCAGTGGCCGGTTTTGCCACTCAGTAACCTGTTCTTTTACCGCATCGGTAACCTTTGATATCAGCGAGGGGGAGACATCAGCGTCGTACATTTCTTTAAACGTGGCGACGATTTCCCGCGTGGTCATCCTGTAAGTATCCCTGTAAAACGAACCATTCACTTTTAGAGATCTTCCGACATACTGTTTATGTCCCCTGAGGAGATCGTCATGCGCAAAGCCCGATTCACCGAGCACCAGATCATCACCGTTCTGAAGTCTGTCGAAGCCGGACGCACCGTCAAAGATGTTTGCCGCGAAGCGGGAATATCGGAGGCCTCGTATTACAACTGGAAAGCAAAGTACGGCGGTATGGAAGCCTCTGATATCAAAAAGATGAAAGATCTTGAGGACGAAAACCGCCGACTCAAACAGATGTTTGCCGATCTCAGTCTGGAATGCCGGGCGCTGAAAGACGTCATTGAAAAAAAGCTTTAAAACCAGCGATAAAGCGGGAACTCGTCGGTTATCTGACCTCGCAATTTATGATGAGCACTCGCCAGGCATGCAGGACGTTATCGCTGAGCAGGACGGTGTACTTTTACCAGCCCGATACCCGGCGTGATGAACCGGTGATCCACGCGTTGACTGAGCTGGCGGAGCGCTATCCACGATACGGTTTTAAGAAGCTGTTCCAGCTACTGCGCAGGCAAGGCAACACCTGGAACCACAAACGCGTGCACCGGATTTACTGTCTGCTGAAACTGAATTTTCGTCGCAGGGGAAAGCAGCGTCTGCCAGTACGCAACCCCGCGCCACTGGCCACGCCGGAAGCGCTAAACCAGAGCTGGTCCATCGATTTTATGCATGATGCTCTGGTCTGTGGCAGACGCTTCAGAACCTTCAATGTGGTGGATGACTTTAACCGCGAAGCGCTGGCGATAGAAATTGACCTGAATATCCCGGCCCAACGCGTTGTGAGAGTGCTGGACAGGATCGCAGCAAACCGGGGCTATCCGCTGAGGATGCGGATGGATAATGGCCCGGAACTTATCTCAGTGGCGCTGGCGCAGTGGGCCGAAGAACATGGGGTAGTGCAGGAATTCATCAAGCCAGGTAAGCCGACACAGAACGCGTTTATCGAGCGCTTTAACCGGACGTACCGGACAGAAATCCTGGATTTTTATTTGTTCAGGACACTGAATGAAGCACGGGAAATCACGGAGCGCTGGCTGGCCGAATATAACAGCGAGCGACCTCATGAATCCCTGAATAATCTGACGCCGGAAGAATACCGGCTGATGGCTGAAAAACCGGAACTCTCAAAAAGTGTGTGGAGCTAAAACAGGTATGCTTACAATAAACCTGATACCTCCAGCTTTTCAGCCACGGCATCCTGTACAACGTCCGACATCGTTAACCCTTGTCTTCTGCATCCTCTGCAATGTGTCTTTTATGCCGAAGGCGATAAAGGACAGACTGCTGTCATTACACCCGTGCTTTTGCTGATCCGGGCAAGCGCCATTTTTTCGTGCCCGTCTTCCGCTTCGGTCAGCCAGTCGCAGGCAAAACCGTTTTTCACCGGACAACAAATCATCACTGCACTTTCTGGTGCAGCAAACTCATCCGATGTCCTCGGTACAGGTTTGCCGGTACACCCCACCAGCAGCAGGGTGGTTAACATTACGCACAAAAATCCCCGTATCATTCGGTGGTCTGGGCTGACAGGAATATCCGGCGCAGGCAGGCTATCTGCAGTACGGTTGGGATAGTGACCCGGAATGCCCCGCCGCTGACTGCCTTGACCCCATTGAGTGCCGCACCAAACGGCCCACCAAGCCCGGCCCCACGTACCAGGCCGTGACCGATAACCCCGATAGCCGCATGTGTGCGTAAAATCTTACTGAGTTGCCCTGCAAGGAGGTGCGACACGCCTGCCGCCAGCTGTTTGTCCTGCATCAGCTGAGGCAACAACTCTTCAAGCTCCGTGACCTTCGCGTTCACCGCCGCCAGAAATTCAGCCCGGCGAGCCTCATCCATCTTCTGCCAGCTGTTACGCAGAAAATGCTCCAGCAGGCTCTGCTCTATCTCCAGCGTGGACATCTCTTTGCCTGCTTTCAGCTTCAGCCGTTTGCACACATCCAGCAGAATTGTTCGGTACAGCAGGCCATGCCCACGCACCTTATTGGCAATACTGTCACCGCCAAAATGCTGTAGCTCACCCGCTATCAGCTGCCAGTGACGACGGTGTTGCTCAGGATGGTCATCGAGTGCACGGAATTCTTCATGTTTGAGTAATTCACTGGCAAGGCGTTGCTTTCCTTTTTCGTCATGGGTTAACAAGGCAGCAATCGCTTTTAACTGTTCCTCCGGGCAATGCTGTAAAAAATGTAAATCTTCATCTTCTTTATAAACCAGACCCACAATAATAACCCTCGTAATTTGTCCGTAATTGAAATAACCAGAGACCGCCGAAATACCGACAGCAAAAGAAAATAGAATATTATTATTTAATAATTTGTTTCGGACTTTATCTGCAATATAACGAGCCTCAATTAGCTGTTATATTTACATTCAGGCCAGGTTTTCGATAACGCGAAAGAATACGTCTTCGGTCATGATAGTTTTGCCTGATACAGCCTGATGCTCAGCACGGACAAACCAGCCCGCTTCCGGTGCCATACTCAAATAAAAATGTTGCCGGGTGGGCTCAAGGTCCGGCATCTCAACGGTCATTGTTAAACAACCTTTCTGACCCTTCTGGTAAAGCTGTTCCGGCAGAATACTCACGCTGCGGGTACCTTTCAGTTCGGCATCGATGGCGTAACGCAGCTCTCCGGGCACTTCCTGTTCAAGCAGTGTGACATTGAGCGTCTGCAAACGAGGCTCATACTTCAGTAAAACGCCGGAAAGTGTATCTATCAGTTCATGGGCGGTTCCGGGCATGCCTTGCAGGATTTTAGTCATATCCGGCAAACCGAAATCTGGCAAATGAGAGATGGCCCCCGCACGAGAGTTTAATATCCGTTGGATATTATCCAGTACGGATAAAATAACCTGGTCCTCTTCATTTGCTAGTTCGAGCGGAAGGTCACCCGTGAAATTGCCAGTGAGAATTTCATATAAGGAGGGGGATTTTCTATCCATGGCACACTATATTCCTAACAATTTTTTGGCGGCAGATGTTTTTGAATGTTGTTTGAAATTATTGATAAACCTTAAAAAAAACAAGCGCTTGATTTTATCTGAATTGATTTATTTCGTTAAAACGGATTCTGGGTTGTACGCATTTGGTTTTTGTCTGGGTGATATTAAAAATCACTTGCGGCGATAATATATTTATTTCCCGCAATGAAGCTTATTTGGAATCTTTAAACAAAGACAATCCATTAGATTTTCGCCATTCTATTACTGATTTTATTATATTCTCTGGTTCCCTAGCCTCTGGTGATTCTGGGTATGCAATTAGATCACCTTGTTTAGGATGTTCAGTTATTTTTATGAAGTGGTCCATTAGTCTATCTAAGTAAGAATCTAGTTCACTTCCTTTTAGAGATTTATCCTTCCTGGTTGCTCGCCTAAATTCATGTAAAAATTCGATGAAGTCATCTTCAGTATAATCACTAATTGCATTTTTAAATTCGAACATTATTTTACCTTCTATAATGAATTTCATCATATAAACGAGAGGTTACTATCCTAAAACCATCAATATAAAACACTCATTCGTCTTCCTCAATAGGCTTAATTTGCTGGATCTCGAATTTTTTCACTAGTTTATTAGGCCTCTGGTAGAAACCTGCACTAGGTCCCGTCGGTGCTAATCACCGGTAAAGCTACCGGTGATAAATTCACAAGGCGAGACGGTTATCTATAATAATTTTTATTCATTTTCTTTAAATATAGATAGCCCTTGAGATGACCTCCATTTTTTGATTTCGGTGAGCACCCCATCAGGGGAATCATCTCTATCACTTGGCGGATTAAAAATCAGATCCCTTCCTTCTGGATGGGCGGTGATTTTTATCAGATGCTTGACCATCTGACTCAAATGGTTTGTTAACTCACTACCTTTCAGTCCATGAGGGTTTTCATAAAACTCCTTTAAGAACTCTATCATTTCAGACTCTGTGTAATCTTCCAGGCGGTTTTTTAACATTCTATTTTTCCTCTTTATGGATGCGGATATGATTTCGCGGAGTGTTGACGCGTAGATTATCCACATCGTAAACAGGTCCATCGTATTGAATTTCCTCTACGTGGTGCAACTCAAATAACTCCCGTCCACCGACTGCTTGCTCCTCTATTACAAATGGTGCACCACCATTTTTAATAATTGTCTGGTTGGATTTATTGAATTGGCTCAAGAGTTCCGGACACTCACTAACAGCAAGCCAAAACTCCTCCCTGAAATGGTCAAAGTTACGGAAGGATTTTCCTCTAAGTTTATCAGCAACCTGTGCAGGTACAGGAGCCCCAAGACCCGAGCTAGCTGCTTCAAGCCATTTCTCTGTACCTGATATGACTTCCCCTTTCCCAGTTGCTACACCTGGCTCACCTCTGGCGGTTTTGAGGTAAACATAAATCGGCTTAATTCCTGATTTCGGAGGGAACACCAGAATGTAATCGTTAAAATCACGTTCTTCAGGCACCGGGAATGGCGGGGTCGTGTATTCGTCTTTACCATCCGGGATCGGTGTGACCAGTATTGTCGCCTGGTCTATTGGCTTGATGTTGCTGCCAGTATGTGATGGAAGGTCGCTTCCTTCCGGTTTTTCTGGCGTCCAGGTGATCAGTGGGCCATCCACACCATGAGCGGGTGTGAACTCATAACGGTTGTTGGCTTCCACCCACGTCATGTCGGCCGTGCGTACACCTTCATACGGCGTACCTTCACCTGTGTGGACGCCGTAAACATGCATATTACCCTGGTCATCGGCACGCCAGAAAAAGCGTACCCGGGTTGTGGCTTTGGCACCCGTTAGCGCTTTTTGTCGCAACTCTTCTTCGTACCAGTATTCGTCCCGACCAGGAACTTTGTCGCTTCCTGCCCCCGCTGACGGAATATACAGCGCGGACATCATCGCCCCCACGTATGGAGTTCCACGGGCGGCACCCAACAAGCCAGTAAGAGACCATTCCCCCCATACCTGAGTCATGACGCCAGCAGCCGTTCGAGCAGCCAGCGCTCCCCCCCCTAAAGCAAGCGGTGCGACTGAAGCTTCAGCCGGTGCTACTGCACTCTCACTTCCTGGTTTTCGCCGTTTGGCAGACTGTGCATGTTGAACGACTTCATCATCATGCTCATGTTGATGACCATAACCGCAGCAGTCGTCCTCAACTGGCTGGGCAAAAATCGTCATCTCACCAAAGTTATCGACAGGCTCTTCGTTTGTCCCGGCGTCAGTACACCCTTTCTCTTTCAGGCATGATTTGGCATAAACCGGCGTCACCCATGGCGTCAGCGTTTCAGGATTAAATTCCCGCATTGTTGCCGGAGGCGGCAGGCTGACTGTTTCCAGCGGTAACGCATTAGGTGCAGCAAACATCGTCCTTTTCACTTTACGGATATACGACGCTGTCGTGCCGTACTCCACCTTCCCTGCCTCCAGCTTCAGGTAACTGCCACCACCAATCAGCGTGATGCGCTTCTTCCCGGCAAACGAGATGTCACTTTCTGAGGTCAACGTCAGTTTCTTCTCTGCAAACAGCCGCATATTCGCGTTCTGGGCCTGCATGTCTATCGGGCCTTCCCCTGCCTTCAGGCTCAGTTGCCCGGTGCGGGCAAACAGCCCCAGCTTCTCCCCGGCAAGGGCGGTCATATTGCCCATCACTCCGGCACTGATATCGCCCCCGGCATTGATGGCAACGTTTTTCGTGGCCGTCAGTTGCAGGTGTTCCCCGCTGGTGAACGCTATCCCTTCCGGGGCCGAGAACAATAATGCTTCGTTGAGCGGTTTCAGCCGCTGCTCAAACATCTGTATCTGGCTGTCGATATCCGCCTTCAGCGCCTGGGCCTGCTCTGCGGCCATTTCCAGCTGTTGCAGTTGCTGGTTCAGCTGGTCGATTTCCTTCAGGGCCGCATCCATATCCAGCACCTCGCCCCGGGCTTTACTCTGCCCGTCCGCACTGACAAACAGCCCTTTACCGGCGCGTATTGTGCCCCGTTCGTCGGTACGCAGCTCGGTGCCGGTGCCACGCGATTTACCCTGCGCATCCACCAGGTGGCCGGTGTTCAGCTGGGTTTTTCCGTATTCCGTCGCGAGCTTGATATGCTCCTCGCCGCGCTGGTCCTCCATCCGCAGCTTGTTGTTCGCCGGGGTCCTGAGGACATTGCGGGTGTGGTTGTCGCGGTTAACATGGTCCGGATGTTCTGAGTCGTGCATGGCATGGGAAATATACGGCAGGTCGATATCGCCGTTGCTGTACGCAATCGCCACTTCTGTCCCGTCGATGAGCGGCGTGTGCCAGCCCATCGTGTCACCCGAATACGGCTTCGCCATCCGCAGCCACAGATAGCCGTACCCTTGCTCCGTCCCTTCCCGGTCAAAGTCCAGCTTCACGCGGTAGCGGCCCTGGTCATCCAGGTGGGCATAAATATCGTTCTTCTCACGGCTTTCAATTCGCGCTGGCAGGGTGCCGTGGATTTCCGGGCGCGGGATTTCTTCCGGTCGGAAGCTGTAGCGCTCGCTGTACGGCATCCCGTCGACCGACACATGCAGCCGGGTATCACGGGCGGCACGGTAAGTGACTTCGGTGATAATCACCCCCTCTTTCAGAGCGCTGATAACCGCGCCCTGGGGTTCCAGTACCTGCCCCGGCGTGAGCATTGAGGCGTTACTGTCCAGACTGACACGGGCTGATTTATTCAGTTCGCGCTCATGGTGAATTCTTGCATAAAACGCCCCGCTTTCAGTTTCCGGCTCCGGGTCGGTCTCATCCCCGGCTTCGCGGTAAGGGGCGGCGTAGCGGTAATGTTCCCCGGTCATGCTGGCGTCCTGCCGCACACTCACTGCCGTATCCAGTGGGGTACTGGCGGTGCGATAGTTGTAATCACGCGTGGCAACCGTGCCGGTGACCACTTTATTCCGGGTGCGCACATCCCACACCGACTCCGCCGCACCATCGTACAGACCGGACGGCTCGCTGTACGGCAGGCGCACATCAAACTGATAGTTGAGCGGGCTGTCGGCAAAGAGGTAAACATCCATTTCCCGGGTGCTGTCCATCTCCGTGCGCCAGTAAATCCCCACTTCCGACAGAATGCGCTGCACAAATTCCAGGTCGGTTTCCCGCCACTGAGTGATGAGTTCACGCGCCGGATAGGTCCGCTCCAGCCGAAACTCAAAATCCGGCCCTTCCAGCCCGTGCTGGCGCAGGACCCGTTCAACCACCTCCGGCACGGACTGGTTCTGAAACACGGCACACTGGCGGGTGAAGGAGAGCAACGCCAGGCGGGCGCTTAACGTCACTTTGTAATGCGACTGGTCTCTGGTGGCGGACAACCATTCCAGACGGGTGATGATGCCATGAACGTTTTTGCCACTGCGCATCCGCAGGGAGGCATATTTCATCAGCACCTGTTCCGGAGCAATGTTTGCCTGCGGGGTGGTGAATTCAATCTCCCAGGCAAACGGCTCGCTTAACGCTTCCCGCCCGGTGAAATTCAGCACATCGGGGTTCACGGTGCTGTCGTTAATCTCCAGACAATAGCGTGTCTGCCCGTCAAAAAGAGCTAACCAGTTATCCATCACATTACTCCTTTACCGGCACGAGGCTCAGCCAGCCATCACCCAGCTCTATGGTGCGCGGTTTGTCCGGATCGAGGTCATCACGGGTCAAAACCAGCCGCCAGCGGTTGTCTTTCATATCCGGTCGGTTGAACAGCGCAACCACCGCCACAAACTGGGCGTTTTCATCCATAGGCATATTGAGCGACACGCTGCCGTTGGGCATCACCAGCAGCTCTTTTGACGCCAGCACATCCTCTTTGAGTACCGTATCGGCGTTACGCAGCAACGTCTGATAATCAGCAGCATCCACACCTTTTCGGTCTTTGAGCTGATAGACCCGGACCATTGTCGCCAGTGGCGTCTGTGCGCCATCGGCATTGACGGCAGTACGCGGCGTGAAGTCCAGATGCAGCGTTTTGATTTTTTTATAGAAGATGAGCTAACAAATTTGGGTTGTTGATGCGAGGGCTAGATAAACTGGTGTTTTTCCAGATACTGCTGTTGTTTCAGATGCCTGAGCATCACCTTACCTTCAGGCATGAATTCAGTGCCGTACCGTACAAGCCCAATACCTTTCAATTCGGCATCGATGGCGTAACGCAGCTCTCCAGGTACTTCCTGTTCAAGCAGTGTGACATTGAGCGTCTGCAAACGAGGCTCATACTTCAGTAAAACGCCGGAAAGTGTATCTATCAGTTCATGGGCGGTTCCGGGCATGCCTTGCAGGATTTTAGTCATATCCGGCAAACCGAAATCTGGTAAATGAGAGATGGCCCCCGCACGAGAATTTAATATCCGTTGGATGTTATCCAGTACGGATAAAATAACCTGGTCCTCTTCATTTGCCAGTTCGAGGGGAAGGTCACCTGTGAAATTTCCAGTGAGAATTTCATATAAGGAGGGGGATTTTCTATCCATGACACACTATATTCCTAACAATTTTTTGGTGGCAGATGTTTTGAATGTTGTTTGAAATTATTGATGAACCTTAAAAAACAAGCGCTTGATTTTGTCTGAATTGATTTGTTCCGTTAAAACGGATTCTGGGTTGTACATATTTGGTTTTATCTGGGTAATAGTAAAAATCACTTGAGGCGATAATATGTTTATTTCCCGTCATGAAGTTTATTTGGAATCTTTAAACAAAGACAATCCATTGAATTTTCGCCATTCTATCACTGATTTTATTATATTCTCTGATTCCCTAGCCGCTGGTGATTCTGGGTATGCAATTAGATCACCTTGTTTAGGATGTTCAGTTATTTTTATGAAGTGGTCCATTAGTCTATCTAAGTAAGAATCTAGTTCACTTCCTTTTAGAGATTTATCCTTCCTGGTTGCTCGCCTAAATTCATGTAAAAATTCGATGAAGTCATCTTCAGTATAATCACTAATCGCATTTTTAAATTCGCATTTCATTTTATCTCCTATAATGAACTTCATCATGAAGCAATGATGTCACAACTCTCAAGTTGTATCCATTCTTATTGGTGATGCTTTCCTGCATTCGATAGATACATTATTCATGATAATTTTACATGAGACTATATTGATGGGCAGTTATTTAATGCTTCATCAATTTTCTCAATTAGTTCATTTTTATCCCAGTTGGATGATGATTTAAATATTGGTTCTTCCCAGTCGTCATTGGAGACAACCTGAATAATAAACTCCCCATCCTCCTCAAATGCAGGGTGCCAGCCAACGTCGATAACATTCCCATTGTTAAATGTTAACTGGAATAGATCTTCATCAAGTTTGTTTACTTGTTCATGTATGGCTTTAGTGAAATCTAGGCTTGAAATTTCATCATATACATTCTGAACATTTTCCATTTGATGGGTTTTATCTAAGATGCGATATTTTTTTTTCATTTTTTTAATTTTCCAGCCTCTTGAGGCCCTATTGGATGAGAATGGATAGTACCTTGTGATTCTTTAGTTACTACCCAATTTGTTTCTTTGCCTTTATATGCACCCTGCACGCTGTCAAACTCTTTGATCTTCCAATTTTGACCATTTGTAGTAGGAGTGCCATTCTCCCAAACATCATGATCTATAGACTCAATATTTACATCTGGCTTAAATTTTGCTGGACCAGATTTTGTATTTTTCACAACTTCACTCCAGGTCTTATTTTTAGGAGGATAGTGCTTGTAGCCATGAGTATATGATGTTTTGGTCTCATTGAGATAAACATAAATTGGCTTAATCCCTGATTTCGCAGGGAACACCAGAATGTAATCGTTAAAATCACGTTCTTCAGGCACCGGGAATGGCGGGGTCGTGTATTCGTCTTTACCATCAGGGATCGGTGTGACCAGTATTGTCGCCTGGTCTATTGGCTTGATGTCGCTGCCAGTATGTGATGGAAGGTCGCTTCCTTCCGGTTTTTCTGGCGTCCAGGTGATCAGTGGACCATCCACACCATGAGCGGGTGTGAACTCATAACGGTTGCTGGCTTCCACCCACGTCATGCCGGCCGTGCGTACACCTTCATACGGCGTACCTTCACCTGTGTGGACGCCATAAACATGCATATTGCCCTGTTCATCGGCACGCCAGAAAAAGCGTACCCGGGTTGTGGCTTTGGCACCCGTTAGCGCCTTTTGTCGCAACTCTTCTTCGTACCAGTATTCGTCGCGACCAGGAACTTTATCGCTTCCTGCCCCCGCTGACGGGCTATATAGCGCGGACATCATCGCCCCCACCATTGGAATGTTCAGTGCGGCACCCAAAACACCAGTAAGAGACCATTCCCCCCATACCTGAGTCATGACGCCAGCAGTTGTTCTGGCAGCCAGCGCTCCCCCCCCTAAAGCAAGCGGTGCGACTGAAGCTTCAGCCGGTGCTACTGCACTCTCACTTCCGGGTTTTCGCCGTTTGGCAGACTGTGCATGTTGAACGACGTCATCATCATGCTCATGTTGATGACCATAACCGCAGCAGTCGTCCTCAACTGCCTGGGCAAAAATCGTCATCTCACCAAAGTTATCGGCAGGCTCTTCGTTTGTCCCGGCGTCAGTACACCCTTTCTCTTTCAGGCATGATTTGGCATAAACCGGCGTCACCCATGGCGTCAGCGTTTCAGGATTAAATTCACGCATTGTTGCCGGAGGCGGCAGGCTGACTGTTTCCAGCGGTAACGCATTTGGTGCAGCAAACATCGTCCTTTTCACCTTGCGGATATACGACGCTGTGGTGCCGTACTCCACCTTCCCTGCCTCAAGCCGCAGGTAACTGCCACCACCAATCAGCGTGATGCGCTTCTTCCCGGCAAACGAGATGTCACTTTCTGAAGTAAACGTCAGTTTCTTTTCTGCAAACAGGCGCATGCTGGCGTTCTGCGCCTGCACATCTATCGGACCTTCCCCTGCTTTCAGGCTCAGTTGTCCGGTGCGGGCAAAGAGCCCCAGCTTCTCCCCGGCAAGCGCGGTCATATTGCCCATCACACCGGCACTGATATCGCCCCCGGCATTAATGGCAACGTTTTTCGTGGCCGTCAGTTGCAGGTGTTCGCCACTGGTGAGCGCTATCCCTTCCGGGGCTGAGAAAAGAATGGCTTCGTTAAGGGGTTTCAGCCGCTGTTCAAACATCTGTATCTGGCTGTCGATATCCGCCTTCAGCGCCTGGGCCTGCTCTGCGGCCATCTCCAGCTGTTGCAGTTGCTGGTTCAGCTGGTCGATTTCTTTCAGGGCGGCATCCATATCCAGCACCTTGCCCTGGGCTTTGGCCTGAGCATCCGCACTGATAAACAGTCCTTTACCAACGCGGATTGTTCCCCGTTCATCGGTGCGTAACTCCGTGCCTTTGCCACGCAATTTACCCTGCGCATCCACCAGATGCCCGGTGTTCAGCTGGGTTTTGCCGTATTCCGTCGCGAGCTTGATATGCTCCTCGCCGCGCTGGTCCTCCATCCGCAGCTTGTTGTTGGCAGGCGTTCTGAGGACATTGCGGGTGTGGTTGTCGCGGTTAACATGGTCCGGATGTTCTGAGTCGTGCATTGCGTGAGAGATATACGGCAGGTCGATATCGCCGTTGCTGTACGCAATCGCCACTTCTGTCCCGTCGATGAGCGGCGTGTGCCAGCCGAGGGTGTCACCCGAATACGGTTTCGCCATCCGCAGCCACAGATAGCCGTACCCTTGCTCCGTCCCTTCCCGGTCAAAGTCCAGCTTCACGCGGTAGCGGCCCTGGTCATCCAGGTGGGCATAAATATCGTTCTTCTCCCGGCTTTCAATGCGCGCTGGCAGGGTGCCGTGAATTTCCGGACGCGGGATTTCTTCCGGGCGGAAGCTGTAGCGCTCGCTGTAGGGCATTCCTTCGACCGACACATGCAGACGGGTATCACGGGCGGCATGGTAGGTGACCACGGTGATAATCACGCCCTCTTTCAGGGCGCTGATGACCGCACCCTGCGGCTCCAGTACCTGCCCCGGCGTGAGCATTGAGGCGTTACTGTCCAGACTGACACGGGCTGATTTATTCAGTTCGCGCTCATGGTGAATTCTTGCATAAAACGCCCCGCTTTCAGTTTCCGGCTCCGGGTCGGTGTCATCCCCGGCTTCGCGGTAAGGGGCGGCGTAGCGGTAATGTTCCCCGGTCATGCTGGCGTCCTGCCGCACACTCACTGCCGTATCCAGTGGGGTACTGGCGGTACGGTAGTTGTAGTCACGCGTGGCAACCGTGCCGGTCACCACGTGGTTCCGGGTGCGCACATCCCACACCGACTCTGTCGCACCATCGTACAAACCCGATGGCTCGCTGTACGGCAGGCGCACATCAAACTGATAGTTAAGCTGGCTGTCGGCAAAGAGGTAAACATCCAGCTCACGGGTACTGTCCATCTCCGTGCGCCAGTAAATCCCCACTTCCGACAGAATGCGCTGCACAAACTCCAGGTCGGTTTCCCGCCACTGGGTGATGAGTTCACGCGCCGGATAGGTCCGCTCCAGGCGAAACTCAAAATCTGCCCCTTCCAGCCCGTGCTGGCGCAAGACCTGCTCCACCACTTCCGGGACGGACTGGTCCCGGAACACCGCACACTGGCGGGTAAAGGAGAGCAACGCCAGGCGGGCGCTTAACGTCACGTTGTAATGCGACTGGTCCTGGGTGGTGGACAACCATTCCAGACGGGTGATGATGCCATGAACGTTTTTACCGCTGCGCATCCGCAGGGAGGCATATTTCATCAGCACCTGCTCCGGGGAAATGTTTGCCTGCGGAGTGGTAAATTCAA
This sequence comes from Lelliottia sp. CFBP8978, assembly GCF_034046055.2. NCBI lineage: Bacteria > Pseudomonadati > Pseudomonadota > Gammaproteobacteria > Enterobacterales > Enterobacteriaceae > Lelliottia > Lelliottia sp. CFBP8978. The sequence goes on from NZ_CM188253.1 coordinate 3,256,057, forward strand.
TCTCCCAGCTAAACGGCTCGCTTAACGCTTCCCGCCCGGTGAAATTCAGCACATCGGGGTTCACGGTGCTGTCGTTAATCTCCAGACAATAGCGCGTCTGCCCGTCAAAAAGAGCTAACCAGTTATCCATCACATTACTCCTTTACCGGCACGAGGCTCAGCCAGCCATCACCGAGCTCAATGGTGCGCGGTTTGTCCGGATCGAGGTCATCACGGGTCAAAACCTTCCGCCAGCGGTTGTCTTTCATATCCGGCCGGTTGAACAGGGCAACCACCGCCACGAACTGCGCATTTTCATCCATCGGCATATTGAGCGACACGCTGCCGTTGGGCATCACCAGCAGCTCTTTTGAGGCCAGCACATCCTCTTTGAGTACCGTATCGGCGTTACGCAGCAACGTCTGATAATCAGCAGCATCCACACCTTTTCGGTCTTTGAGCTGATAGACCCGGACCATTGTCGCCAGTGGCGTCTGTGCGCCATCGGCATTGACGGCAGTACGCGGCGTGAAGTCCAGATGAAGGGTTTTAATGTGTTTATAGAAGATGGATTTCGTCAGACTGACTGTGCCATCCGTGACGGTCTGGGTCAGACCGCAGCCTGAAAGCAGACTGCAGGCGACAAGCGTCAGCGCCCACCAGCGGGTTGTTGTTGCCATTCAGAAGTTCCTTTTTTCCCCTTCATAATTCTGGTTGCAGATGCGTTGGCTGCGCTCATTCGCCCCGGTCACATAGTGAACTATGCTCCCGGGGACTTATTCGTTTGCCGCCTTCCTGCAACCAGAATTATTTTGGGGAAAGTTGATGAGTTACGATTAATCGAAACGGTAGTGGCCATCTTCAGCCGGTGCCAGCACCTGGCATTGCAGCCCTTCATAGCAACCCAGACTGACGGTCAGGGTTTCACGGTTATCGCTGAGTTTGCCGTCTTTCAGTCCGAGCAGACCGGTACGCCCCAGCTGAATACGTCGGCCTTTCCCCAGTCGTGGCTCAGGTAACAAGCGCACCGGTACAGTCAGGCGTAACCGCGCATCACTGCGGTAGCCCAGATACACGCGCATCAGTGCCAGCAAATCAGTATGGATGTGACCGCCAGGTAACCAGCCTGCGGCTTCCTCCGGGTCTTCTGTCACCAGTGTCACCAGAACACGACTGCATGCTTCTTTGGCGGTTTTGCCCAGTGTCGCTCGCTGCGAAAGTTGAACACGGTTTCCAGCCCCTAACCCACTGCGGTTATTGATATGCACTTTGACCGGATCAGGTTCAGTGATGATCGCCCGGGTATACGGGGCCAGCAGGCTGACCAGTGCCCGGATACCTTCCGCATTGCGGGTCGGTAAGCGCATGGTGCCCAGTAGCGCCAGGAATCGGGAAACCGGGGTTGCAACATGTTCAGCCGTGCCCGGAATGCCGAGGCCCACCAGACCCAGCAGACACTGGGAAGTAGCGTCTCGCCCTCCGGCCTCAAACGTGGCCGGGTATGCGTACTTACGCCAGATCCGATAATACTGGGTGGTGATACGGTGGCTGAAGATATCCAGAAACGAGGTGACCGCTTCATGCCCTTCCCGGCGCTGCGCGATATCATCGAGATAAGCACTGGGTAACGGAGAATCCACACCGTACATTCCCAGAAAAGTCGTGCGCACGGTCGGGGGGCGTTCGGGATGGTCTTCATCCGTCTCAACCGCCTTCAGCGTGCTGACCGGGAATCCCATCCCCGGCCAGGGGCGAAAACGCACCGGATCGTTTGCCAGGTGGCTGGTGGCCCCGAGCTTGGGTGAATCCGGATTTTCCTGCTCCAGCAGCTGGCAGAAACGATAAAAGTTAGCTCGCCAGATGTCTTTGTTGAGGGCAAGTGTCAGCCCGGTACGTGCTGGCTGTGGAATTCTTTCCATCTCAGTCGTTTCCCTGTCGGTTGCAACACCAGCGTGAGCTGGTTAAAGAGGTGAATATCCGCATACAGCGCGAAGAAGCGATGCAGCATTTCGCCAAAGAGATTCACATCCCCCTCACCAGCAAAATTATCCATGTTCAGTGTGACCTCGATATCCACGCCCCGCAGCATAAATCCCTTTTCAAAGCGCCGGATCAGGGTGTGCTTCACCGCGACAATAGCTTCCAGGCGACGGCGGTTCATCTCATCGTCGGTCCAGTCATACAGCGCCAGCGTCCCCCGCAGCACTTCAGGGTTATCCATCATGCTGAGGAAGTTTGACCCCAGATGGCTCATGACCCGCCAGTGGAAACGGTCATTCGCCGGGGGATACAGCGGCATTGTCGGTGCGGAAACATTCAGCACCCGGACCGGGACTTTGCCTGCTTTGACCACCCTGTCCAGCAAGGTACTTTCCAGTGCCTTACGCGGGAGCTGGCCGTTAGTGCCAGTGATCCGCATCGAGAGTGATTCGGGTTTCTCAGACAGCTGGTCCAGTTCAAAGGAGCGGCCACCGAGAATAAGCCAGGTGTCATAAAGGCCCGATGCCCCGCGTTTGACGCGGGTATGGAAATAGCGCTCGGGTGCATCGTGACGCATCATGCCGCCCCGGTGCCGGAAGCTGGTGAACGGGACATACTGGTGTTTGCCGAGTTTCACCGCACCGTGGATGTTATCGACGCTGTAAATCTCAGTGTGGCCGTCCTGAAGACGCAGTGGCCGCAGCAGGTATTCATTATCCAGTGGGTTAAGCGTCAACGGGTCGGCTTCGAGTGTGAAGAGATTGATAACCGGCGCACAGTGCAGGCGGAAATTTTCCGTTTCAAATGGTAAGTCAGATGACCAGGCCTCACTGAGGACAATGTCGATTTCAAACCAGGTGCTGGCCGCATTCAGCCCGATGGTTTCAAGACCCTGCAGCTCAACAAACATAAACTTCGGCCGGAAGCTGAAGTATTCCAGCAACAGCTGATAACCACTGAAGGCGGAATCCGCTTTCTTCCACAGGCCGTCATTGTCATCAAAACCCATCGGCTTGCACCAGCCCTCAAACTTATGACGTTCGGTGCGGGTTCCGGCGTGACGGGCATGCATGGCATGAACGCGACGGGTCATCGCCAGATGCAGGGCGGAGCTGACTGGGCTTTCGGCATTGAGAAAAATGGCGACTTTGTCGATCCCGGCCTTGCTCCAGTCCACTTTTCCCGGGCATTCAAAACGCAGGCGGATGGCAGAACGTCCATCGGTTTCGGTATGAAGACGCGCATCAGCAAGGTGCAGTGGTTGCAGAGGCACATCCCGCGTGGTCCGGTACTGGCAGGCGGTTTTGTGTGGCCCCACCGGACGCGAGAGAACCGAGAAACCTTCAGCCAGCGTTTCCGCCTGGCGAAGACTTTGCCACTCAGGAGAAAACTCAACAATAGCAAGCGACGGAATAGTCCGCATGTAGTGCGGCCACAACAGACTCACCAGCCCCTCGGTCAGCTCCGGCAAATCATCATCAAGCTTTTCACGCAGACGCCCCATCAGGAAGGCAAAGCCTTCAAACAGGCGTTCTACATAAGGGTCACGTGCGCCGGGTTTATCCAGATTAAGCATTGCCGCCCGGTCCGGGTGCGCCCGGGCAAATTCTTTACCGGCCTCACGCAGGTAGCGCATTTCGGCTTCGTAATAACGCAGGGTTAAATCATCCATGCACGGGTATCCTGAAAGTTATATACCCTAAATAACTGGAGTTGCATCAAGGCGGCAAGAGAGTGCATCCCGATGAGCTTACTGAAGTAAGTGATTCGGGTAAGCGAAAGCAGCCAACACAGAGGCAACTTCAGGTATGACGGGTAAGACAAAAAGTTAGCCACAGAGCACCATGGCACGGGCAGGATCGATGGCAATCAGACCTGCCAGTAGCGTATCCATCTCAGGCATCAGTCGAGCTTTATCACTTTCACTGCGACCGGCTTTCATACGCAGAAGCTTCAGACGGCGAGCCTGCACCTCAAATAACAGGCCCGGCTCCCAGTCGCCAAGCGTCAGTTGTGGGGCGCTGGCGGTCAGTTCACCCAGCAAATGCAGCGCCATTTCATTACGGCCGTACTGCTCAGCAACCCGGGCCATCAGCAGACGCACCAGCCAGCGCTGCCGGGGAGTGTCCAGTCCCGGTCGGGACTGAAGCCAGGCCAGTGCCGACTCGGGCCCTTCACTGTCTCCCTTCTCCATCGCTTCGGATTCGAGTAACAGCACATCGTCACCCTGTCCGTTGGTCACCGTTGCCGGTTCATCTCCGAACATCCGCGTTTCTTCATTCACCTTTTCGGCTATCCAGCCTGTGGTGACCTCATCGGCAAACGGAGTACCATCATTCCAGGCCAGTCCCTCCAGCCCAGGCATACGCTTCAGGAACAGGCGCAGATCCAGCAGCACGGAATCAGACCAGCTCTCCCACGGTTGACCCGCATGACTGAGCCCCTGCCAGAGATACCACTGAAGATCGAGCCAGAAATGGTTTACCCCTTCGCAGTACATCTGACTGGCCTGCTCAACCAGCTCAGCCCAGTTTTTTTGCAGGTACAGCCGTTTCAGCTGTGCCCGGTACTCTGGTTTCGGCGGAACCAGGCGGGAACGGCCACTGCTGTCCAACGGGGGGATTTGATCGACGGTATCCCAGCGTACGGTTTTCATCAGCCGGTGGGAGGCCAGCCAGCCCTGTGGTTGCTCACCCAGCCAGCGGGAAAGTAACTTTGCCTGGTCGAGTAAATCGCGTCCGGACTTGACGGCAGATAACCGGGGTGACTGTGAAAGGACCGATTCGTGCCCGGATTCATGGGGACTGCTGTTCTGAGGGATTAATGCATCCATCCCACCGGAACGTGCCAGACGACTCTCCAGTGCGCTACAGAGTCCGGCAAAAGAGGGCTTTTCATTCTCAGGCCAGTCAGCGACGGCCGCAGCCAGCAGGCTGATGGCCCCCGAGGTCAGACCGGCATCATCCCGTTCGACTTCCGGCCAGAGTGAGAGCGTATCCAGCATTTTTGTACTGCTGAGCCACTCCAGCGCGGCTTTCCGGGCAACAGGGCGCTGAGGATGACAACGTTTGCCGTAGCGTGACAACATCGCCACCATCAGCAGCAAACCTTCCGCCAGTCCTTTCTCTCCGTCGCGGCTCAGGCGGGCCTGGATGTACCAGGTTACTACGCGGATATCTTTGGCACTTTCGCAAAGACACTTTTCCGCCAGCGCACACAGTTGCTCAGGGTCTGTGCCGGAGAGCTTATTAATCTCTTCGCGCATCAGCTGGAAGTTGTCGTCATATGCCGGGTCGTCTCCGGTTTCCTGCTCAGGACTGAGTGGCAACAACCAGTTATCCCAGAGAGGGAGAGCATCGGATGCCCGGGCGATAAGGTGCTGCTGATCTAGTTGATCAGTAGTGCATGCAGATAACAGGGCTTCCGGTGAACTCATTCTTTTTCCCGTTTGTTTATCTCTTTCAAAAGAATTATTTTTAGCAACAAGAAAGTAATACCATTAGTATTTAAATGAAAAATCAATATTCAGCATTGGATTAACGCAACATGTACAAGTAATAAATGCGAGATAGAATGGCCCTCGAATTATCTTATCCAATCTCATTCAGCACTGTTATTATCAGGAATAATTTCCTGCATAGACTCCAAATCCAAAGAGCCTGAGTCTTCTTTTATTTCTTTTCCGGAAAGGTTAAATGTCTTAAACATCTCACCACATGAATTACACCCTCCAGAACCAGATAAAATTAATCTATCGTTTTTACATGATGCTCCATAAAAGACAAAATTCATCATCTTGACCTTTTCTCCATTCTGACTAATTCTATCAACAAAGCCAGTTGCTTTAGATAAATCATTATCTATCCCCTCAAGGGAGATGACTTGCTTTTTACACACAGGGATATCAAGTTTGTCTTGATCATCCTTCAAATAATTTGCCTTGCAAAAAGATTCAATCTTATATTGAATGCCACCGCAAGATGACTTGAAAGTATTTGGTTCGCTAGCGAAACAAAAACATGGAATTATTAAAAGGAAAAGTAATTTTTTCATAAAACCTCTGGATAATTAGTTTCTATAAACCCTTCTAATTTTTCTTCATTAGTCGAAATGGGATTTACTTTTCCTACTTTAGCTTTAGTAATTTATTATCTTTGAATTGCCATACCTCAGTATTTTTGGCATTCTCATTATCGCGAATTTGTATCTCTATCCGATTGCCATCATTATTAATAGTTAGTTTTCCTGAGCAATAGTCTATGGGATTGTAAGTTTCTATTTTGTTTTCAGCATCCATAGAAATGACTCTAATTGGCCCTGCCTCGCAAGAATTTCCCATTGGGACATCATGAAATACCCACACTCCTGTCCAAGAATCTGGAAGGAGAGAGTAAGATGTTAAATAGGAGGGAGATTCATACTCACAATCATGCTTTGAAACAACTTTATTATTGAAAGTGATTTCACATTGATTCCCATTTTTTGTTGAATGAACTACTGGTAGGTCAAAACTGTTAGCCAAGGCATACTCTGAAAAAAGTGACAGCAATACAAAGAAAAACTTACGCATGTTAACCTCAATGTTATTTAACATTCCATCATTAGGTCACCAGCTAAACCCACAAGTGCTCCCTAATATTTTAAAATACAAAAGATCATCGGGTTAAGGTAGATAAGGGTCAGCATTCGAATCACCACCTACATCAACCTCACAGCGAGATGAAACTAACTTAATAAATTCGTTATCTTTGAAGATATAAGCCGTGTTAGCGCATTTTGCTTCTCCTTTTTTGCCTTTTGCAGGAGTATTTTGACCAGAAACCCATATCATGCTGCTATTTGAATGGTGCTCAACGTCAAATGAATCAGGAGAAGGCGTTCCATTATCAATAGTCGAATAATATTTAGTATTCCCATTGAATTCAGGTAACTCGGATATAGTCTTTCCGGTTAATTTGTCTACTATCCACCCGCACACCCATCCATCATTTCCACAATCTTGTGGCAACTCACCATTTCTACTCATGATTATTCGATAATGGCCCGAAAAGTTCACAGGTTTAAGTAGTTCTTTTTGAATATATTGTTTCCATTTGTCAGTGTGATGCTCTTGCTCGACACTGACGTCAATTTTACTTACAAAATGTCCAGTGCTAACAGTAACTGGAAAATCGGAAAACTTTGTGTTATTGTTAACGCCTGCATAAGCAGTGAATATCACCACTGAAAACAAACATATTAATAAATTAATTCCTTTCATTCAGCACCATAAATATTATGGATAATATCCTGCATCGACTCTATATCAATACTTACAGTCGTTTCTTTAACTTCCTGGCCTGATATGCTATATATTGAACAACTCACAGCATGAATTTCAGCCACCAGAACCAAATAAAATCATTCTTCACGAGTATGTGGGTGGTGCGCGATTAGATTAAATGCGTTGCACGCACCCCATTCAGCTGATTAGAAATCACATTTTTTCATTTCAACATCTACATTCCCACCGGATGCAACAATAAAATCCGGCTCCACCTTCCAAATATAGGCTTTCTTTTTGACATCAAAGAATCCTTTCCATGCCATATGTATGATGCCATCCTCAATTGAAAGTTCAGCAATAGGTTTATTCTTGGAAATTGACTCCCAACTAATTTTGTCGTTAGTTGATTCAATGACATCACGATAAAAAAGTTGTGACTTACTATTAGAACCTTTAACCAAATTCGTAGAAACATATAGATTATTATCATTTACGTTTACTTTCGCCTTATTTGAAGCATCAATTTCTATGGAGCCGCCAAACCCACCGCATTTTACAGCCCAGTAACCAACACTTTCTCCGGTATTCGCCAAAACCAAGACAGGAAAAAAACAAACCAACATTGTGATGATTTTTGTCATTTTAGAAATCATTTAAAAACCCATTGTTTATATGTAAATTAGTTTCCCCATCCATCTCTTCTTTGAGGAATTTATTATAAACACTCAGGCATTCGCTTAGCGATTTAATTGGCTGACCATGTCGTCCAGGAGGAAGGCTTGCCCATTCATAACTACAGCTATTCTCAATGGCATCTTTAATCTTATCGTGAATAATCAAATCCAATGCATTATCTCGAACTTTTTCCTTTAGTATTACAACACAAAGTAAATCTTGTGATTCAGGCGTAAAATCGGCAATTCCATATTGTTTTCGCCAAAAAACCGTGGATCGGTCATCCCAAGTATATCCCATAACTTGATATGCCCCTGCTGCGGAAGATATGTATGTTTTGCCGGTTTTCTTGTTTTGCCGAGTAATTTTAATCTGCGGATGAGTTGCGAATGTTTTATGGTAATCCTTAATGAAAGATTCACCACCGAACAACCGTTCATATCCCTCTTCACCCGTAGTTCCCTCGCAAACCCTAATCATCCTCATGAAAGCCCTAACTCTAGCTTCCTCGATAGTTATTGCTTTTAAGGAAAGTTGGCCTAAAAAAGCAATTGGATGCATATGCCATAGAGAAGGCCCCAGTTTATCAGTCGTTACATCCTGCATCCATGTCATCTTGTCGAGAAACGCTTCGCTGTATTTCTTCCATTCCGGGGCTTCTTTCTTCAGTGCATTCAGGAATGGTTGCCAGATGGCATCATCTTTTTTGAAATACCAGTCACTTGGATGTTTGACTATCGTTTTCAGAGTGACATCACGATAATCCGGGTTATGGAACGCACTTGCGTATTCCAGGCTTGAATAATCTGGTGTTCCGCTGTCAATTTTATCCAGAAGTCGCTGATAATTATGCTTCACCAGTGCATGACTGGCGCGGGTATCGTCCTTCGCTGCGCTGAGCAGGGAATTTATAACACTGCGGAAAAAACCAGTCGGCTGGGTTTTGCCATCCAGGTAATCAAAACTCGACGGCTCTGCGATTTCCGTCCTGAATCCCAGCTTTGCCAGGTCGTACTGAGACAACAACTGAGGTTCTGCGTGCCCTTTTGACGCATAGGCATTCTCTGGTCGCAACTGCCAGTATTCCTGTTTCGTCGTTTTGTCAGCCTCTGTTGTCACCTGACTTAACGTCAAAATACCCGTCCGTTCAGTCATTTTCCCCTTCATGAAGGTTCCGGCCGCGACATCCTTTGTAAACAAGGCAAGCCCGGGAGAATACTTCAGATAGAGAGGATTTTTCTCGCCAACCTTTTCAGGATTCGTCAGGAAGGTCTCCAGATTATCATCCATGCTCATGCACTCGATATGAACCTGATAACGGGGCTCATAGCCGCCATCTTTCGCCGCCTGAAAGTACCCCATATGCCCTACCGGATCACCAGCATTGATAGCATAGGGCGTTGGAGACACTACCTGATCAAACTTCATTGTCTCTTTAGCTGGCGGTAACAACTGCTGCCACCACGAAGGCTGGGCTACACCGTCAGTACCAGGAGAAATGTTATTTTTATCCACCAGCATCCAGTACTGCTGGCCCGGCTTCAGTGTTGTTTTTTTGCCCCTCTGTTGGGCATCCTCAGTGAGGCCAACATAGGTCACAAGACCATATTCCCGTTTATTGAAGGCAACGGTATGAAGGTTACTGTCCGTTTTGTCCCATTCAACAATGGCACCTTTGGGCATGGTCCCTTTTTTATAGCTTTCACTGGTGCCTTTGTTATTAGTACTGGCCGTCATCACCCATTCAGGATCGTAAGCCGTAAGTGTATCTTTTACGGTCCACTTTGTTTCTGCTGGATTGACTGTGTAGGCCGAGTAGGGAGCCAGGTGCATATACAACGTGTAGAAATGCAAACCACTGGTTTCTTTCTCACCGGGCTGAATATAGTGCTTCACCAGTACGAACGAGCCGGAAATACTCAGCGGACCGGTTTCCCATTTAATCTGCATGTAATCTTTGCAGATACGGTAGGCGACAACTTCCCCGTCAGCCATACAGCGCACGGCCTGCTCACCTTTAAAGGCAGTTGGGAAATCTATTATCTCGGAAGCCGCCTTACCGCTTAGGCCACACCATGGCGTGGTGGCGCTGGTGATATGGATTCCGCCGTGCCACATACCATTACGACCAATCATATATAAACCGGTAGATTCTCCTCCTACATGAGAAAGGATCTCTTCCTGGTTAGCAAACTCACTTCCCCGATTATTGGAAGGGATCGGCCAGACTATTTTGGGTAATACAGACACAACGTATACTCCCTGTTAGTTGTTAAAGAACTTGCTGTTATATCAATGCAGTTTTCATCGAACTCATTCTTTTTCCCGTTTGTTATTCTCTTTGATAAATCTCACGACAGCGTCCAGATCGTCGTTCTGGCCGTTCACTATCTGGGGTGGTTTCCATTTCAGTAACATGCTTTTCTCCTCCCCCTGTGTGGGTTTCCCTTTCCAGTAGGTTTGCCAGTGGGCTTTTCTGACGTGGGGGCGCAGGCGGCGGTTCGACATGCTGCCAGGCTCCTTCAGTGGACTGTCACGTTCCGGGCGAGATGGCTGACGGAGTGCAGCCCCTGCACGAGCCCCGGCGTAAATTTGCACCGGTTTCTTTGGTGGAATGAATCGCTGATGTTTTCCTACTCGTCGTGGTGGTGGCCGAACAGGTTTACCTTGTGTGCCCCACTCACTGTTTTCTGAACATAACCAGAACAGTACAGGCAATACGGCCTGCCAGAATCCCCGCACTCCTTCATCCTGTAGACTGATCGCGGTAGAGACCGGCGCGGTCAACGGGAGGTATTCCATTCCCAGCGGCAGGTTCCCGTCCACCAACGGTTCCTGGGCAAGCGTCAGGGCCAGCAGCGCATCAGTCCCGTTGTCATGATCGGTGAGCGTGAAAAAGGCTCCCAGCAAAGGCCCCTGACCTTCCGCAAAGACCGTGTCTGCGGGGAAATCGAGCCAGAACCCCCAGAATGGCAGGCGGCGAAGCATGTCACCCGGGAGTGCATCAGACTGATTTGTTTCACCCAGCATCCGGAAAAGTGACTCATCACAATGGAGTAGTGCCTTACCGGTGCGCCATGCTGCCAGTGACATATAAACGATATGCGGTGGGAAATGCTTCATGATCGGAGGACTCAGAAACCCCTCCTGAGGCGTCGGGTTGTGCTTCAGCCAGTCAGCAAGCCAGGCTTTGCACTGGCGAAACGTCATAAACCGCCAGGGAGCAAGCGAGTCGGTCTCCCGCCACTTGTCCACCTTGCTGAATATGCCCGGTGACCAGCCCTCGACCTGTCGGGCAAACGCCAGTGCAGGATGAATATTCCCGCCCATCGCTACTCTGACCCCTCAGCGACGGGGTCAACATTAAAAATGGACACCGGCAGTTTGAAACCCTGAAGCTTCAGCAATGCCAGCGGACCGTCGCCAAGCTCGCTGCGCATCACAAACTTCAGCGGGTTGCCATCCTGGCTTATCCACACCAGCTGGGTACGACTGCCATCCAGTGGGGTGATCAGTGCCTGATCCAGTAACCGAATGAATCCCCAGTTGCCCTGGTTGTTGGTATAGAGCTGCATACCACTGTTCACACTTCGCCAGCTGAGGCTCACCCCCGGGTAGTAAGTATTCCCCGGCCAGGTGAAGCTTTGCCAGCTTTCCATCTGGTTGAAGAAATCCAGTTTCTGCTCATCGAGAGAGAGCTGGATACGCGCCACATCCCGGGAAGGACGGGCCATCAGCTCAAAGTGAACACTTGCATCACCCTGGGCAAACACAATGTCTGACAGTTCGGCCAGCTGGTTAATCGCCCGAAGGAAATCAGGGTTTACTTCCATCCCCTGGCTGGCGGCAGGGTCAACCACCCAGCGATTGCCCTCCTGGTGGAGGATGCCGCCAAGGTTGGTTTTCAGGAATGTGGTAATACGACCGGAGTCACTGCGCAGGAACTGTGCCAGCAGCGGCAGTGAGGCATCACTGCCTGTTGCTTTGAATGGATAGCGACCGGCAAACGCTTTATTCCACTGATCCACAATCGTTGTCTGCCAGCGGGTATTCAGGCTTCCCGCAGCCGGTGCCAGCACCTGCCGCCAGGCCAGATCCAGCGGTTGCACAAATAAAGACTGACCAAAGCCGCTCCAATCCTGCCCCAGGCTTGCCGCCACCAGACTGCCGTAATCACGTGTATCGGTCAGGTCAATAGCTTTGCCCTGAAACACGGTCTGGGCCAGCATCTGGGACATCGCTTGTGGGTCGGGCGCACTGGTGACCTGCTGAAGTTTCAGACGTACCTGTGTGACACGGGCCAGCCAGGACTGGAAGCTCAGGTTACCGTTATTGCCAGTTCCCTCCTTACCTTCCATCAGCCCCGTTAGCGGACCAAATACCCCGTCAAGCGGTCCTTTGGGTCCCTGTGCCTGTTCAATAAACTGCTTTGCGTTCTTCTTCTTGCCGATCAATTTCTTCGCGGAGTCCACAATCGAATCGGCCAGTGCCTCGCCTTGCTGCCCGGTTTTTCCCTGCCAGGCCAGCGTGTTCATCAGCGCCACCAGAGGAGACTGACGGACATCACCAATCAGGTTTAATTGTGCAATAGCTTCTGACAGCGAACCCGCCTCCTGCCACTGAATGCTGTTGACCATATTGAGCCAGGCATTCCCGAAATCAGTAAAGTAGCGTTCGGTCAGACGGGCTTTTAGCGCTTCCGGGGCAATGTCGCTTCCCGGCTGGTGAGTTTTATCCGTCAGTACCCAGTCAATTTCATCGCGGCGGGTTTTGACCATCTCGTCAATCGCATCCTGAACCTGTTCGTCCCAGGCCTGGCGGGTGAACATCCCCGGCACCACTTCTTCGGTACTGAACACCGTCGAGGCATCGGTATCACCGGTCAGGTCGGCCAGCGTTAAATCAGGCCAGTTGCTGGCAATGCGTTTGAGCATGTCCTGATACAGCCCTGATTCGGCGTTACGCTGCCCTATCTGTTTGAGCAGGATCTGGCGTACGGTACTGATTAATTCAGCGTCAGGCTTAATTTTCCACTCCGGGTGTGCCGGGAGGTTTTGCGCATAAAAGCCCAGCAATTTCGGAGCCAGCGCCTGCCAGGTGCCGTCCGCCACGCCCTGACGCGTCGGCCAGACCGTCAGCACATTTTTCGCCAGCCACCCCGCATCCGCTTTCTCCGGTCGGGTCATCATCAGATAACTTTTCAACACATCGTAGGCGCGTTGTGTGCCCTGCGCCCTGGCATCACTGGCCGGGGGGAGCTGCACAAAAGCGTTCAGTTGCTGCTTCAGGTGGTCTGCTGTGGCATCACGCATTAACAGCGCGTTGTTACGGGCATACAACGGCCAGAGTGCCGCCAGCGTGTCGTGGTCCTGATTGAGACCGAAGCGGGTGTACCACGGCGCACCGGTCGCTTCACGATTTTGCAGACGGGCAATAGCCTGCTGAAGCGTGAGCTGGTTACGCAGTCGTTCAGTCAGCGGCAGTGTTGTATCGGCGGCAAGACGCGCGGTGTTCTGCGCCTGGTAAATCTGCGCCCGGTTGACGGTAAGAGACAGCAATGTACCGGCCCCCCAAAGCACAATCAGGGCAAGCAGCAGTAACCGCAGGCCCTTCAGCCAGTCGAAAGAGAGCTTTCTGGAACGCACGGCGGCACAGTCATCAAGGACGGCAGTCCAGGTCGGCGTGTCGATTCGGGTGTTTGGCACTGTACCGGCGACAGCCAGTTCCGGGCTGAACATCGCCCCCCGAAGGCGATATGCGGCGGAGCCCTGCATCAGTCCGGTAAACAAAACATTCAGGCTCGCTTTCAGTTCGCTCTGCAAACGGGAAGAGAGTTGCAGGAACCCGTCATGTTGCGGGTTCTTCAGAACCTGTGACATCCCGACCTGCCGCAAACGTGGGACCAGCGTATCCAGAGTTGAAACCGCGTCCTGCGGCGCGGCACCCGGACCGAATATCGCGCCGGTTGCCACGGACTCTCGCCCTTCTGGATCACCAGATTCTTTGTCCGTCAGCCATAACCAGACCGGAGCCTGCCAGCCCAGCAGATGATCGGCTTTCTGGCGGCAACGTAAAAACGCATCACGCTCAATATCCGTTGGCAACGCGGCGGTATTCATCACCTGCACGATGCCATCAATGGGATGACCGGAACGCAGGCGTTTTAATTTTGACAGGAAAACGTCATCCGGAAGAGACTGTGCGTCACCGCCATAGACCAGCACATTGCCGTCGCCTTCCTGCCAGAGGTCATGACCCAGACCCGGAGCCACCTTCTGGACCTCGTCCTGATTGCCCATGACCAGCAGGATACGAACCTTACGCTGCCAGCGTCGGCCATAGCGAAAGCGCAGGTGTTCGGACACGGCGTCTTCGCTGAAAACCGGTTCATCGTCGTCTTCTTCACTGGGAATTGGGTTCGTCAACGGAGCGGCACTCTCAGCCTTTTTCTGCCCCCACTGGAAATACAACCCGGATTTACCCGCGTGGTCGAAAGCCTTCTCTATCAGCCAGCCGAGTAAAAATATCGCGGCAACCAGTATGGCGCAGAATGTGAGTATCCGTTGGCCGTCATACGGTCCGAAGCCGGTGGCTGAGGCCACATTTTCCGGAAAGGCATAAAACAAAAATGCCACGATGGCTGTCAGGAAAAAAGCGACAGTCACAACGGAGCCGATGAGAGTTTTTACTTTTACCTTAGACATTCTTAGGCGATTCCTTGCGAACTTCTTCTTTGGTGATGACGGCGACCCAGATGTCGTCTTTGTCAGCGGCGGGTTGTGCGGCGATAACCTGTGGCCCTCGTTGTTCAACATCAGCATTGGCAAGCGTGATGGCCAGCCATGGAGCCGCATGGCCCGTGTATCCCAGCACTGGATCGATACTGAAGTTGTCCTCTGAAAGGCTAAATTCCACTCCGCTCTGCTCGCAGGCATTATTCCAGCCGCTTCCAGACGTCAATGTGGGACCGGAGATCCAGCTTCCTTTGAGTTCATCGGGCCGGGTCTTCGCCCAAAGCAGCGCCCGGTTGAGTGACTTTGTGAGCGTTGTTTCTGCTCCCCTTTCGGGGCGATGAAGGCGGAGTGCATCCGGCCAGGCGTGGGCTTTGCGGTTGCTCAATACCACCATCGAGATGGCATCAGCATCTTCTTCCCGGGGAGACGCCGGTAACGACAGCGTGATGGCAACCATAATGCCCGGATTGTCCCATCGCTTGTCCAGCCAGGCATCGAATGCACTCAGCCCTTTTCCGGACATCAGGCGAAAAATCCTGCCCGTCTTGAGTGAGAGATCGGCCTTAAGCTGCTCTTCAATCAGGGGATACAGGTCGTTATCACAATCCAGCACCAGCCAGCATGGCAGTTCTGGCGGAAGCGGCTGAACGATCCCTTCTACACGCGTGGTCAGTTTAGTCACCGCCGCCGTCAGGGCCTTTGCTAAATCTGCCTGGTATTCTGTTAATGCTGCGTATCTGACCGGTTTGTCACATCCTCTTGGGCGGGAGAAGTCGACAGCGGGGGCTGCGGCCTTCATTGCCTCAAGCAGGTCATCGGCTTTGTTTCCGGCCGGGGCCTGAATGTATGTACCGAGGATCCAGGCACAGCGCTGACCGCGAAGAATTTCACTGTCGATAAGTGCTTCACGGTCGACATTACGCGACTCAGCTCCAACCTGCTCTGCTTTATAGGCAACCCTGCGTAGACCGAAAAGAAGCCCCCAGATGCAAAATGGAAGGCCCAGAGCGGTGAACCAGAAGACAAAACCAGTTCGCTCTGACGTCCAGCACCATAGCGTGAGCGCTATGCCCCCCAGCATGACAAACGCGAGGAAAAGCAACCAACGGCCGGTACCGGGACGCGCTACCTTAGGGGCCTTTTCAGGGATGGCATCCAGCCAGACGGGCATAATCAGGCAACCTTTGCTGCGGCAAATGAACTGATCAACGTGCAACCACAGGCGCATTTGTGACCGTGAAATGCAACCGGGATACCATGATCAAGGTAATCAGGATTGCCTTCTATAATGGTTGTTGGCCCATGGCCTTCGACCGGGCAGGACACTTTGTCGCCATTGCGGGCAACGCCGATACCACCGAATTTCATCGTTTCTGAAGCGGTCAGTACTGAGCCACCGTGGGTGGTTTTATCGCCTTTACGGATAATTTGAAGCATAATGCGCTCATTTCCCTGTGGATATTATCGCTGGTGCATTTCAGATTTACTGATTATAAGATTTTGTTGATGAATCTTTGTTAGCCACCAGTATCTGTTTCACACTCACCCTCAAAAACATTATGGAATGAGTTGTTATTGAATAAATAAGCGCTATTCGAGCACTTTTTATCACCTAACGATATGTTTCCGATTTTACTTTCTGGGATGTTTTCACCATTAATCCAAATTAAATTACTGTTTGGATAAAACTCAGCAGAGAAAAAATCAGGAGACGGAGTGCCATTATCAATGGTTGAGTAATATTTAGTATTGCCATTAAATGAAGGCAACTCAGAAACTACAGCACCAGTTTCTTTATCAACGACCCATCCGCAAACCCAGCCATTAACTCCACAATCTTTAGGTAATTCACCTTTCCCGATTATGTATAGGCGATAGTGCCCTGCAAAATTAATTTTTTCGCTGAGCTGCTTCTGCATTAGATTTTTCCATGTTTCAGATTTTTTAAGCTGCTCACTTGTTAAGTGAATCTTTGTCGTAAATGGTCCATGACTTAACAACACATTATGTTCTTTAAATGTTGGAGCATCTCCTTCATTAGCTAGTGCAGAAAAGCATATGGCAGTAATAAAAAGAAAGGGAAGTTTAAGAACCTTCATATTTTGACTCCTCAAGTACTTTAACCATATCGTCAGGTTTTATGTGCGCTTTATTTATCCCATCATCAGAGTAGTAAGAAACACCTTCTGTTTGGGCATATCTTCTTTTATGAATTTTGTTTCCTTTCTTGTCCCTTACAAAGGAACCGTCTGGATTTGTTTCAAATTCAGTTTTAGAAGGGCTTATCTCTTTTCCTTTTCTTACCCCAGCAGAGGCAAATTCTTTTGCCCAATCATAAATAGCATCTTCAACACTGCCATTCCCTTCAAGGAAATTTATGATTGCTGGACGCTTTATCTTTATAAGGTATTCGTTAAATATTTTGTCTTGTGTTTCTTCATTGTAAATAGAATTGACATCCAGGCTAAGTTTACTCACGGCGTCCTTCAAAGTTTTTGGTACCACCTGGAATCGCCCTGTAGCAAATAGACCATTAGAAGTGTCATCCTCTTGAGAAGTCATAACTTCTTTGATTGTCATGCTGGTAAGTTTAGTTTTGTAATGTGGTCTGTAGGTAACATGTACGTTATAAGCAGAATAATCATTTTTGGACTCAACCTTACCAAGGAAATCACCAAATTTACTATGTGCCCAACCTGTTCGGTTCTTTATTAATGCTCCAAGAAACATAATCGGATGCATGTGCCATAATGAAGGGCCAAGATTCTCCGTTGTTACATCTTGCATCCACGCCATCTTATCAAGGAAATCTTCGCTGTATTTCTTCCATTCCGGAGCATCTTTCTTCAGCGCATTCAGGAACGGTTGCCAGATAGCATCGCCTTTTTTGAAGTACCAGTCACTGGGATGTTTTACTATTGTTTTCTGAATGACATCACGATAGTCAGGATTATGAAGTGCTCTCCAGTATTCCATTGGAGAGTAACGGTCACTTCCGCTATCAATTTTATCCAGCAGGCGCTGATAATTATGCTTAACCAGTGCATGGCTGGTTCGTGTATCACCGGTCGCAGCTTCGTAGAGCGAGTTGATAAGGCTGCGGAAAAATCCAGTGGGCTGGTTTTTTCCATCCAGGTAATCAAAGCTGATAAGCTCTGCGATTTCCGTTCTGAATCCCAGTTGTGTCAAGTCATACTGTGACAGAAGTTGAGGCTCCGTCTGACCTTTGGGAGCGTAGGCATTTTCCGGACGCAGTTGCCAGTATTCCTGTTTTGTTGATTTATCAGTTTCAGTTGTGACCTTACTCAACGGTAGAATGCCTGTCCGCGTTGTTGACGTCCCCACCTTTGCGAAGGTGCCTTTCGCGACATCTTTTGTGTACAGAGCAAGGCTAGGAGAATACTTCAGCCAGAGTGGATTTTTCTCCCCTACTTTTTCAGGATTGGTCAGGAATTTCTCCAGATTATCATCCATGCTCGTGCATTCGATATGTACCTGGTATCGTGCCTCATAACCCCCATCCTTTGGTGCCTGATAGTAGCCCATGTGCCCAATCGGGTCACCGGCCTTAATAGCAAATGGTGTACTGAGGCTTACCGTTTTATCGAATACCATGACTTCCTTTGCGGGGGGAAGCAAGTGTCGCCACCAGCCTGGACCGGCCCCCGGCGCTGACTTAACATTGTTGTTATCCACAACAACCCAATAGCGCTGACCAAGTGTGAGAGTACTGTTGGTTTCTTCGGGTAAACCTTTTAGCGTCACAAGACCATATTTTCGCTTGTTATTTCCTGTGGCGTTAAGATTGCTGTCTGCTGGGTCCCACTCCACTTTGGCACCTTTAGGCATGTGCCCGGCAATTTGTGGAGAAGTTTTTTCTGAAGTAAGTTTTGCCGTCAGCCAGTCCATTTCAGAATATGCTCTCAGTGTATCCTGAATGACCCACTGATTTTCTGCTTTGGTCTCATAAGCTGAATACGGCGCAAGATGCATATACAGGGTGTAGAAATGCAGTCCGCTGGACTCTTTCTCACCTGGTTGAATATAGTGTTTTACTAGGACAAATGACCCCGAAAAACTTAGCGGACCGGATTCCCAGCCAAGCGTCAGATAATCCTTGCAGATCCGATAAGCAACCAGTTCGCCGTCAGCCATGCATCGAACAGCCTGATCCCCTTTAAAGGGAACTGGGAAATCTAATGCTTCAAGAGGCGACTTTCCGCTAAGAGCACACCACGGGGTCGTGGCTTCCGTTATATGGATCCCGCCATGCCACATCCCGCTACGGCCTATCGTATATTGCCCGGTAGATTCCCCCGCAAGATGTGCGAGTATTTCTTCCAGGTTACTGAATTCCTTTCCCCGGTCGTTAGAGGGTACCGGCCAGACGATGTTGAACTTTCCTTTTTGAGTATCAGCAGAGTTTTGGGTTGCACTGCTGCTGTCTGAATAACGGTATAGTTTGTAGGCAATGTTGTTATTACGATAGGGTTGGCCGGGATAAAACCCTTTTTCCTGAACAAAGTCAGAGACCCACTTTGTACCATTAAACATTGCCATATGCCCATCTGAATGGCCAGGTGCATCCTGAATTACGACAACATCCCCCGTCTGTTGGCCAGAAATTGAAAAGACATTACCAGCATGCACAGTCACTGCATCATTAACAACCTGGAAATTGTTTTCAAGCAGCCATGGACCGTAATCTTTGGCAGACTTTATTCCTGAATTTCTGGAAGATAATCCACCTTGGATTAATGCTACTTTAACATAATGGGCACACCGGGATTTCCCATATTTGAGGTGATCATCTAACCCACGATTAAATCTATCTAAGTTATCTCTTGCGACGACCGCTGCATTTTCGTTTAGCGTGCTAATGGCACTTTCTCTATTAAACATGTTGTTCACCATTAGTTATTGTTGCAGTGGCCTGTTGCATTGGAAACAAATAACACTGAATCCATGAGCCATCTACCATCATTTTTGACAAGGTTTATTTTATATTTAGATTCGCTGTCACTGTGGCCAAGAGTCAGTTCAATAATGGCTTTGCTATTATTTAGCGATGAGATATGTGTAGTGATCTCACTAACCCACTCAGGGCAGATCTCCTGCACATTTGTAAAATAATCAGCTCCTGAATCATCTTTGCTTTTCAGATTCTGAAGGTGTTTTGTAGTAAAGTTATCAATAGCCTGCTGGCTTTTTTCTAGCCCACTCCCAACATCAGAGTCATTCCAAGCAGCGAGATAGTCAGAATAAAAATGGCTGACAACAGTTTCTGGAGAGTTATTTATATCTGAAGATCCGAAACTAAAAGTTGCAAAAAAACCTAATAGAATAGCACAGATTATCGTATGTAATTTCAAATGGTACTTCATGATATACGTCTTTCCTTATTCAGAATTAATGCCACTTCTTAACACGCAAAAGGTCAGTCGTTAAAAGACTTGCTGCTGATTTTGCTTTCCTGAGTGATATCCGTCAGGCTGAAATTGGGTGTTTCGTTGGGGAGATTTGAGCCAGACCCTGGTACCAGGTAGTCCGACGTTTTCATAATGAACTCACCAGATGAGCCATGTTCAATACCGTTCTTACTCAGCCTCAGGTAAGACCCGCCACCGTTCAGCGTCAGTGTTTTCGGGGTGGTGATGATGATTTCGTCATCACTACTGGTGACCGTGAGCTGCTTTTGCGAGAACAATGCCATGGTGTTTTTTTGGGCCTGGATTTCAATATCCCCCTGGTTGGCGACCAGCTTTGCCCCTTCTTTATGCACAAACAGCCCCAACGCTTTTTCAACCGTCACTGACAGGTTTTTCATGGCCCCCATATCGAGGTGCTGACCGGCGTTAATCATCGTGTTCTTCGTGCTGCTCATCTGGAGATGTTCACCCGAGGTAAAGGCCACGCCCTGGGGAGCGGTTGCCAGTATCACGGCAGACTGGAGCGCTTTGAGCTTGTCTGTTACCAGGCTAATCTGGGTGCTGATATCAGACACCAGTGCCCCAGCCGCATCAGCGGCACTGTTCAGCGACTGCATCTGGCTGTTGGCCTGGTTTATCTGGTTAACCGCAGGTGTCATTTCCAGCACCGGGCCCTGGGCTTTTGACTGCCCGTCTGCCGTCAGGTAAATGCCTTTGGCGGCACGGACCGCGCCGAATTCATCCGTTCGCAGCTCAAAGCCGGTGCCGCGTTGTTCACGCTGGCCGTTGACCAGATGCCCCATATTGAGCTGGGTTTTGCCGTATTCAGTTCCGAGCTTGATATGCTCCTCGCCGCGCTTATCTTCCATCCGCAGCTTGTTGTTCGCTGGAGTGCGCCAGATATTGCGTGTGTGGTTGTCGCTGGTGACATGGTCAGGGTGTTCAGAATCATGCATCGCGTGTGAAATATACGGCCTGTCCGGGTCGCCACTGTCAAACACCACCGACACTTCGGTGCCATCGAGCAAAGGCGCATGCCAGCCATAGGTATCACCGGCATAAGGCTTTGCCATCCGCAGCCACAGATAGGCATAGCCCTGTTCTGCGCTATTGCGGTCAAAGTCCAGTTTTACCCGGTAGCGCCCCTGCTCATCCAGCCAGGCGTACGTGTCACCTTTCTGGGTGCTCTCAACGCGAGCAGGCAGCGAGCCGGAAATTACCGGCCGTTTAAGCAATGCCGGTCGATAGCAGACGGTTTCACTGTACGGGATACCCTCAAACGTCATCCGGAAACTGTCCTGGCGGGAGCCGCTGGCACGTACCGTGGTGATAACAATGCCCTCTTTCACCACATCCGGCAGGCTGGCATCGGTTTCCAGTACCTGGCCGGGAGCCAGATGAGGGCTGGAGGTATGTCCACTGACGGTGTACTGCGCGTTCAGGATGCGTTCATGCCGCAGACGGGCAAAGTAAGCGCCGGTCTCGGTGCTTTCTGTATCACCCTCAGTCAGGAACGGTTCTGCGTAGTGGTAGGTTTCCCCAGTCGTGATGCCTTCTTTGCCACTGATGCTCTCTGTGCTGTCTTTAGGTGTCAGTGCATCACGGTAGTTGTAATCCCGTGTCGCCACGCCGCCACTGACAACATGATAAGCAGTGTGAATATCCCAGATGCTTTCCTGCCCACTGTCGCTCATGCCAGCCTGGTTTCGTAACGGCAGAGTCACGCCAAACTGATACTGCTCCTGGGTGTCCTGGAAAATCACCACATCCTGTTCAAGACGGGCATCCATTTCAAAGCGCCAGAAGATACCCACTTCAGCCAGCAGCCGCTGAATAAATTCCAGGTCAGTCTCCCGCCACTGGGTAATCAGCTCCCGGGCCAGGTACTCACGGGACAGGCGGAATTCAAAGTCCGCACCCTCCAGCCCGTGCTTACGCAATACCTGCTCAACGACTTCGGTAACAGACTGGTTAAGGAAAATTTCGCAGCCCTTCGTATGCGCTAACTGGGCAATTCGCGGGACCAGTGCCAGCGCGTAAACGGTATCCTCTT
Source organism: Lelliottia sp. CFBP8978 (assembly GCF_034046055.2). Classification (NCBI taxonomy): domain Bacteria; kingdom Pseudomonadati; phylum Pseudomonadota; class Gammaproteobacteria; order Enterobacterales; family Enterobacteriaceae; genus Lelliottia; species Lelliottia sp. CFBP8978. The sequence goes on from NZ_CM188253.1 coordinate 3,278,173, forward strand.
TTGAGGTGGAGATCCGTTCAAACGACTCCACCACACCATAAATGGTACGCACCGGGATGGCGGGAGCACCGGTAAACATCGGCGTCTGAAGGGTGAAAGATGCTAGTTTTAACAGTACCGCATCACTGCCGATATCCGGTGTTGCGCAGGTCACGGATATATCATAACGCCAGGGCTGGCTCAGTGACTCGACCGAACTGAAGTTCAGCACATCAAGAAATTCACTACAGCCATGCACGTCCATCCGGTAACGGGACTGACCCAGCAGCTGTTTCGCCAGACTGGTAATTGTGTTTGTCAGAGAGCTATCCATCCTGAAACTCCTTTAGCTGTTCATATCCTTTGGAGAGGATAAGCCACTCCAACATTTATTAATAATGACCTCGGTTATTTATTATTTGATGGGGAGTAATTAGATAATAAACAACCGAGAAAACATATTTACAGGTTTACAAATTTATAACCTTACGATCATTCTGACTCATTACCACCTAAGTAAGTAATGCGATCTTGTGTAAGCTTTGTTTGACACTGATATATTTTAATTCTCTGTTCAATAGCCGTTGTTGAAAGCTCTGCATCGGATAGTTTCCCACACTTAGCCGCTTTATCATTCGCCCATACCCCCTGAGCTTTACGCATTGAATTTCTGGCTGATTCAGGAAGATCTTTCCAAATCTGGTTTAATACTGCATCTGATTGATCATAACTACTTTTGGCACTTAATATCCGACTTTGACCATTCCCCTGAATAATGGTTTCTTTATCAATACCCATCAATGATGATTGGTAGAGGGAAACGGTAATATCATTATAATTACTAAAGTTATCCACTTGAATATCTTTGCCATTATCAGCTAGATTCAAATTGTAACTAACATTCTTCCAGACCACACTTCCATTATTAAACTTGCCACTGCCCTGGGTAATACGGTAAAGCCGTGATGGATCATCACCAATGACAGCCAGTGTTTCTGGTGAGACTTTAATTGAAATCGTTGCGTTACAAGTCAACTCATCATCATTATTGCTTTTAGTTGAAATATTAGAGGTGCTGATATTTATTAAATTCAACTCCCCCTGATAAGCACTTAACGGTTTGCTATACTTATCCTTCCCTGCTGCAAGATAGTTGCTCTGTAATACGCCTGACGCTTCATCTTTTATGTATTTTTGAACGGCAGCATTCGCATCGTCCCTACCACATTTAAAGTCATTCGAATCAAATAGCCCTGCAATAGCACCATGGGAGCATAGTGAAATAATTGAAACCGCCAAAATCCTCTTATACATACTTACTACTCCTTAATTTCATTTAATCATCAAAAATTTTTATTACGCTTGTACATCAAACTCCAGCACAATACCTTCTTCTTCGTCCCAGTTGAGCGACAGGGAAGACGGCTTGCGTTTTGCGGCCATATAGCTCAGTAACTGCTGGCTCAGCACCGGCAGAATTTGTTGATTCAGGAGGCTGTCAACGTTACGAGCCCCCGTATCCGGCAACAGGCAGGCAGACGTCAGCATATCGCTGAGGCTGTCATCAATATGCGTGGTAATGCCGTAGTGCCGTTGCAGACGGCGGCTGACCTGATTGAGTTTCATACCGACGATGATACGCATTGCATCCTGAGCCAGCGGACGGAAAATCACCGTCTGGAAACGGGCCAGCAGTGCAGGCTGGAAATGGTCACGCAGTATCGGGCGCAGAAGTTCTTGCAGGTCGCTTTCCGTTACGTCCGGTTGTTCGTCAACCAGCTGCATCAGCGGGTCACTGCCGAGATTGGAGGTCATCAGAATGACGGTATTGCGAAAATCAATTTCACGCCCTTCCCCGTCCCGCATAAAGCCACGGTCAAACACCTGGTAAAACAGGTTCATCACATCCCGGTGGGCCTTTTCCACCTCATCGAGCAGGACCACACTGTATGGGCGCTTACGTACCGCCTCGGTAAGAATGCCACCCTGACCATAACCCACGTAGCCCGGAGGCGAGCCTTTTAACTGGCTGACGGTGTGTGGTTCCTGGTATTCAGAGAGGTTAATGGTGATCAGCGATTTTTCGCCGCCATACATCAAGTCCGCCAGTGCCAGCGCGGTTTCGGTTTTCCCTATCCCGCTTGGGCCGACCAGCAGGAAGACACCCTGCGGCCCGTTCTCAGGCGTGAGTCCGGTTTTTGAGGCACGAAGACGTTGAGCAATGGCATTGAGTGCCGCGCCCTGGCCGACCACGCGTGTTGCCAGTTGCTCTTCCAGCGTCAGCAGTTCGGTCTGCTCATCTTTCATCAGCGATGAAAGCGGGACACCCGTCCAGTCAGCAATCACTGTAGCTACAGTGCGGACATCCACATCTAATCCCAGCAACGGGTTGTTGTTTTGCGCCTGAGACAGTTCAGACTGGATTGCGGCGAGTTCTTCCTGACGGCTGATATCACCGCGACATTCCTTCAGTTGTTCAGTCAGCCGCTTTTCGGTTTCGAACTGAGCCAGAAGGGACACCTGTTGTAGATTCAGCTCAGACGTAAGCTGTTCAATCTGCGGCAGACGAGTGGGATCAACGGTGTTGCCCAGCGCAATATCTTCCAGCAGCTCCTGTTGTTCCATTGCAAGCGAGGTGAGTTCAGCCTGCAAACGGGTAAGCTGTTCCGGTAGCGTGTCCAGGCTCATCCGCACACGGGCTGCTGCTGTATCCAGCAAATCCACCGCTTTATCGGGCAACTGCCGCCCCGTCAGATAACGGCGGGACAGTGTCACGGCCGCACGAACTGCCTCGCCGGTAATATGCACATTATGGTGTTCGGCGTAGCGGGATTTGAGTCCACGCAGCATCAGGCAGGCGGTATCATCATCAGGCTCATCGACCTTGACCATCTGGAAACGGCGCTCTAATGCCGCGTCACGCTCAAAATATTGCTTGTACTCACTCCAGGTGGTGGCGGCGATGGTGCGCAGTTCGCCCCGGGCCAGTGCAGGCTTCAGCAGGTTAGCGGCATCCGCGCCCCCCGCCTGATTCCCGGCTCCGATGATTGTATGGGCCTCATCGATAAAGACCAGCACCGGCACCGGAGAGTGCTGAACCGCGTCGATAATGTTTTTCAGCCGTTGCTCAAATTCCCCCTTAACACCAGCACCCGCCTGTAATAAGCCCAGGTCGAGGGTTCTGACAATGACCGGCTTCAGACTTTCCGGCACATTCCCCTCAGCAATACGCAGCGCCAGCCCTTCAACCAGGGCAGTTTTACCGACACCTGGTTCACCGACCAGAATCGGGTTGTTCTTACGGCGGCGGGAGAGAATATCCACCATCTGGCGAATTTCGTTATCGCGGCCAAAAACCGGATCAATTTTGCCTTCACGCGCCCGGGCCGTGACATCCACCGTAAACCGGTTAAGCACCGCTTCTTCCTGGCTTAAATCTTGTTGATTCCCTGACGCCTGACCTTGTGCTCCCTCGACCATATTTATTGCCCTGCCGATGAATTTCACATTACCGACAGGCTCCTGGATGAGCGCCTCCGGGCGTTCATCCGACTGCGATTCCAGAATGGGACGCAACCTCTCCAGCTGGCTGGTGGTCAGGGTCATTAACGGCCACAGACCGTCGCAACGAGCAAGCCCAGGCGTTTCAATCATGGCGGTCAGCAGATGCACACTGCGGATCTGTTCATCACCGGCAAGCGTCGCGGCAAGCCATGATTGCTTCAGCAATGACTGAAGGGAGGCTGACAGCTCCGGACGGCTGCGTACCGAGCGGGGTTGTGCGTCAAGGTGCGTCAGCAGGCTTTGCCAGACAGCATCCATATCCCACTCATAGCGACGAGCGAGTACGGTCAGATCCCCTTCTCCCTGCTCCAGCAGCTTTAACAGCCAGTGCTCAGGGGTGATTTCTGCATGGGCTCGTGTCTGGCACAGTGAGGCCGCACCCTCGAGCGCTTTCGCACAGTACGGGTTAAGGCGGCGGAGCAAAACGGCGGACTGACTTTCCATATCTGTATCTCTCTTTTCTGATCGTTCAGGACACGCTACCGCCCATCGCTGTTCCTTTTGATAAGGAGACCAAAGCGCACGAGGTCAGGCTGGCAGGCAGATTGTGGCTTTGCTGAGCACCCGGCTCGCAGGCGCTTAGCAAAAACTGCGGACAGGTAGCCCCATCCGCATCGGACATTACCCTAAATAATTCGTGCTGCAGGAAGGCGGCAAGTTCGGGAATCCCCGGGAGCATAGATAACTATGCGACTGGGGTGAGCGAACGTAGCCAACGCACCTGCGGCGCGAAGAATGACGGGTAATTACGCGGTGGTACGTTCGTTCCACGAATCGGAATGAATGATGTTGCCGTCTTTGTAAGTCCAGGTGATTTTCTCGTAGCGCAGTTCAATCGCTTCGAGATGGTTGTGCTTCTCGTAAGACGGGTCTTTGATGTCGTGCATTTTTGGTGCGACTTTCACCAATTTAACGTTCTCAAGCTTGGTGTTGAAATATTCAACTTCCTGGCCTGCGTCGTTGATTTTGTACCACTTGAATTCCGCAGATTTCAGGGTCTGACCGGTGGTCACGGCCTTGTAGAGATACGGGCTTGAAGAGTCGATCTCTTTGGTAAACAGGAACGGGGTGTGAATGCGGGTGCCTGTCAGTTTGCCGGTATTGTTGTCGGTCGGGATGTACAGGTTGTGTTCCTGCGCAACCACTTCGATGCTGCCTTCACGGTCTTTAACATCTACGGAGCCTTTAATGTCCGCACCGCCGTCGTCTTTCAGCCACAGATAGACTGGAATTGCCATGATTTACTTCTCCATTTCTTGAGTTGAAACGCCACGTACATCCGGTGACGCTGGTTTTTCGCCCGGAATGCGACAGGCATCGGCCTGTGGCACCAGACTGATCTCGACACGCCGGTTATGCGCACGGCCATCAGGCGTATCGTTTGAAGCAATCGGACGGTTGTCGCCGTAGCCCTGCACCGCAAAACAACTTTCCGGTACATCACCGGTGTCCCGCATCCAGTTGCGAACGGATTCGGCTCGTTGCAGTGACAGGCTCTGGTTAAGCGACACGCTGCCGGTATTGTCCGTATGTCCACTGACGACAATCAGCCAGCCAGGTTTGGCTTTGATGCCCACCAGTGCGTTGACGAGAATTTTGGTTGAGCCGTCTTTCAGAAGTGCTTTTCCGGAATCAAACAGCGACATGCTGTCGAGACGGACAATTTTTGGAACAGACTCAGCTTTCGGAGCCGGAGGCGGAGCATACGTATCAATCGCCTGTTGCAGTGCCAGCCACAGGCGTTGCCCCGGGTAATAACCCAGACTGTAACGCAGCGGTTCACCCTGGCGCTGCCAGCGTTCGAGCAGGAGTGCATCCTGTTTCAGCGCCACCAGTGACTGTGCTTTTGGGACGGAATGATTCATCGGAATGGCGGACCAGCGCTGTAAATCGGTACTCACCTGACGGATCAGGTCCCGGTTATTCGTCGCAGAAAAGCCCAGAGCGGCAAGTGAACACAGCCACATCACCAGAACAACACGGCGGGTACGCTGGCCTCCCTGAATCGGGGAAGCAAAAGGAGCCAGTAACGGCAGAACCGCATCAGGAAAGCGGCTGGCAGGATCAACGATCCCCGTCGACGCGGGGAACTGCAAACAGGAACGCAGATACAGCCACTGCGACCAGACAGACTGAGCGTCCGACCATTTGCCGAGCCGAAGCGTCACGGCAAATGGTCGGACGGCTGGCGTCAGCCTGTCCGCTTTCTCCAGCTCATCCAGCAATGTTGCCCGGATAAACGCGAATGCCTGGCTGAGAACCGGTAGTGCCACCAGATTATTTTCCGTCTGCTGCCAGTCAACCAGTGCCTGAGGGGATGCATCAGGCGGACACACGACCGGACTGTCTCCGCGCACGATCACCCAGGGTGTGGCAGGTCCTGAAAATTCACAACACACCACCACCGGCAGCACAAATCCGGTCAGCGCTTTCATCTGCCTGACCTGCTGACGGAGCGTTTTCAGTGCCGAGCGTAAGACGGCCTCATCCTGATGCTGGTCCGGCAGACAGGCATACATCACGGAAAGCTGTCCGGCCTGACGGGGTTGCTGGACCAGAATGCTGCGCACAATATCCGTTAACCGACTGACATCTCCTGCCCGATACCACCAGCCCTGAGCGGTTTTCCGGAGTTGTTGCCCCTGGAATATCGCGTCAAGTCCATCACCGCATACCAGAACAACCGGCCCCTGCGTATCAAGTAACGGCAATTCGACTGATGCTTCTGAACCATCAGCCTGCGGTGCGCGATAGCGGCAGTTTTTCCAGACAGTCCAGCCAGCAACAATGATAAGTATCACCGTAGCCAGGCTTTTAGAGACGTTACTGACTGGGATGAAATACCAGAGCAGCCACAGCAACGCCGCAGCCCCTGCCAGGGTATGTAAGACAACTGAGACGATGACTGATTTACGCATTAACGTGGCAGCTCCGGAATGTGCGCCGACAACAGCGCCTGAAGCCACAGATGCCCACTCCACCAGACAACGCCGGTCAATACGACCGCCAGCACAATCCAGAACCAGACTGAGCGCATCAGACTGTAACGATGTTTACCGGTCCGGTGAACCACCAGAGACAGTCCCGCATCAGGCTGAGGAACACGTTCAGAAAGGGCTTTAATCACTTCATCACGCTGTGTCTGACTCACGGCCTTCAGGCTGTACAGCCCCTGGAACCCCAGGGCAATAACCCGGTGGTAGCAAATCAGGACGGCGTTAATGGGTGCAGGCTGGCGCAGAACTTCGGCAATGCGATCCCATAACGCTTCCCCGGCATGCAGGGAGCCAAAGAACCGGGCCTGAAGCGGCGCTTTGCGCCAGGCTATCTGACCGGCATCAAGGGCGATGTCTTCTCCCTCTTCGGGCTTTACTGGTTTTCGCGCCATAACAGCTTCATCCAGCAGAGCACACTGTGCATAAGAGATATGGTCAATGCTCGCCTCGTCATACCCCGCTCGTTCCAGGGCTTCACGGACGCTTTCCACCTGCCGGATACACTTTTCATACAGCGCTGTGCCATCTGCCGTAACAGCACCTTTCTTCAGCATGGTGACGGTCAGCCAGGTTTCCGCCATCAGCTGGTCAATATCAATGTCCTGTCTCATGAGCGCAGCACCGCAAAGAGTTCAAGCTCCAGTTTTCCGAGCAACGCAGGCACATAGAACATGCATACACCCTGCTCCTGCATCTCACGGGCCGCAGCACTTTCCATGTCGAGGGCGAAATACTGGTTTTCCATCCGCACTGGTAATGCCGCAGGCACCCGGCTGACCGGGATAAGCGGGATCCCTTTCAGAGCGGCGCTGTAAATTTCATTCACGTCATCGGGTGACCCTGCCTGGCAAAGTGCCGGGAAGCGGTCAGCAATCTGCCACGCCGGAATATCGGAGCGGACAGACAGATACAGGTCAGCTTCTTCACGCAGACGAATATCGTGCAGACTGGCTTTCCAGGTCTGGTCATCAGGTCGGGACATTTCAAGCGCGATAACTCTTGAAGGCAGACTGGCTTCCAGCAAACCCGTAATCAGCTCAAACAAGGGCGGGAATGCGTTAACCGGCTCTGCGTGGTCATAACCGGGAATGGCATCCAGGTCGTGATCCAGAGAAAACGTCAGCATGCTGCCAGCCAGACGTGCGAGTTCTGCCCAGACCTGTTCGGGATGACGGGCCGAGAAGCGTTCATACTCTGTCAGCACCCGGGCGTGGGAGTTAAGCGCGTTCAGCAACCAGAACAACGAAACGTCAGCGACCGCAAAATCAGCCAGTCGCTCGTTGCTCTCACGGCGCATTGACATCAGACGCTGGCGGCGGGAGCGAAGCTGGCGATTGAGCAATACCAGTCGTTCACGAAGTGTCGGGCTGGCGGAGAACAACGCCAGCGGCGGAATAAACGACGGGTCCTGACGCCATCCGCCCTGCCCGTCCCGGATAAGTCGGGCGACCGGACTGGTTTTCCAGGATTCATTACTCTCATGGGCAAACCGGATGGAAATATTAAATCGGGCGACAGCCATGGACTCTTCTTCAGCACCAAAGGCATCCTGAACCGTCACCCATTCTTCACGATAGCGAAGCGGTCTGTCTGAAATAACACTTTCCTGCTGAACATTGGTAGCACCAGACTGCATTAACGGCAGCGCGATGACGACCGTGACCATATCAAGACCCGCAAGTTGCGCGGGGTCGAGTTCACGAGGAACGGGGGGTAACTCACTGCATTGAGTGTCGATAAGAGAACCATCTTCCAGCCACAACCGCAGTTGTGAAATCTGGATCAGTCCCGATGAAAGCAGGTTGTCATCAAACTCGACCTTTTCCACTCCCCACGGGAAGGGAGACGCCAGAGCCGATACCCCGGCACTGCGAAACGATTCCCATTCTGCCTGCTGCTGGAACTGCTGAGGGGACAGCAATGCCCCCTCGTTCCACAGTGGACGATAAATTTTCATCCCTGCGACCACCTTAGGCTTTTGCTTTTGGCATCTGGGAAACCAGAGACAGGTTCACGTCCATGCCTTCGACCTGGAAATGCGGCACGGCAAACAGTTTCACGCGGAAGAAGCCCGGGTTGTCTTCGATATCTTCCACCACTACTTTCGCATCGCGCAGTGGGTGTGATGCCTGCAGTTCGTCGCCCGGATCGGTCATCTCGGTGACCAGACCACGTACCCAGGTGTTCAGCTCCAGCTCGAGCAGACGGCGGTCTTTGGTGGTGCCGATGTTTTCGCGCTGAATGATTTTCAGATAATGTGCGATACGTGACAGCAGGAAGATATACGGCAGACGCGCGTTGATACGGCTGTTAGCGGTCGCATCGGCGGTATCATACAGCGCCGGCTTCTGGGTGGAGTTCGCCGAGAAGAAACAGGAGTAGTCGCGATTCTTGTAGTACGACAGCGGGATGAAACCGAGGTTAGAGAACTCAAACTCACGGGTTTCCGGGATCATCACCTCAGACGGAATTTTCACCTGATTACCGGTGCCGAGGTCGTAGAGGTGGATTGGCAAGTCTTTCACGGCACCACCGGCCTGTGGGCCACGGATTTGCACGCACCAGCCGTTGTTGATGAAGCTCTTCACCATATTGGCGGCAAAGGCAAAAGATGCGCTGGTCCACAAATATTTTTCGTGGTCCGGGCCTTTCACTTCTTCAACGTAGTTGAAACTGCGCACCGGCACAGTGTCCGGGCCATATGGCAGGCGGCCCAGCACACGCGGCATGACCAGACCGAGATAACGTGAATCATCGGTATCGCGGAACGATTTCCATTTGATGTATTCGGCGCGGTCAAAGTAGTTGCCGATATCTTTGATGGCCGCCACGTCTTCCATCGAGTTTTTCAAAAAGAACGCCGGGCCAGCAGAGCCGATAAACGGCATATGGGCCGCCGCCGACACTTTAGAGATGTTACGCATCAGCGCTACATCCTGCGGGCTGGCATCAAACTCATAGGCTGAAATCACCGCCGCGAGCGGCTCACCGCCCGGGGTATCGTACTCACTCGTGTAAGAATGCCAGTATAATCCGCTCTGGATAACTTCCGGTGCATCCTCAAAATCCTGACGCAACGCATCTTTTGACACATCGAGGATTTCGGTTTTCACATTCTGGCGATAGTCAGTGTTATCCACCAGATGCTTCAGGCCACGCCACAGCGACTCTACCTTTTGAAATTCAACGTGATGCATGACCGCGTCCAGCTGGCGGCTAATCTGATGGTCCAGCTCGGCGATATGGTGGTCGATTAACGTTTTGTCGAGCTTTTCCACCTTCTGGCCGGACTGGCGCAGACGCTCCAGGAACACCTGCACACCCGCAGTAATACGCTCATTGGTATCGGCTTCCGCCATCGCGGCTTCATCCTGCCAGCTCGACAGGTCACTCAGACTGGATGCGGGTTTGAGGTTAATTTTTTCAAACAGAGAGGCATAAACCCCTTCAGATGTGGAACGTTCCCGGACCAGCGTTTCACCAGCGGGTACAGCGGTTTCATTCTGTACAGACATCAGCATTTTCCTTAAATTTTTCCGTCAGGCTTTCGGGGCAAGGGCCGCAATTTCACTGCGCAGTTCATTGCTCAGCGCCGGGTCACGTAAGATAATTTCCAGTTCACGGCGGAACGTGGCGTTATCGAGAAGATTGGATTTGAGGTCGCGCAACAGACTGCGCATGGCGAGCATCGCTTTCAGCTGGGGTATCTGCCGGGCTACCTGCTCCGGCTCAAAATCTTTCATATCTTTAAAGCTGAGACGGATATTTTCTTCGCTGCCATCACCGGCAAGGGTATTTTCAACGCTGAGATTCACCGACGGGGACAGTTCGGCTAAAACGCTGCCCAGGTTATTTTTATTCACGTTGATTTTGGCACGCTCAGACAAAGGACGGTCTTCCTGTCCGTTACTGAAGTCACCGGCCACCAGCAATTTCAGCGGCAGCTCGGTTTTCTTCTGAGCGCCCCCGGTATGCAGGTTTAATTTGAGGTTAATACGGGCTTTCGGAATTTCTTCCTGGAATGAACCGGACATGCAATGTTCCTTCATAGGGCGTGCTTCAGACGGCTGATAACCGGAAACGTCGGACCTACCTTCCGGACAGCACCTCACCGCATCTGCAGCGATGAATAAAATGGATAAAACAGACAGTTACGAAGAAAAGGCTACGCCGATTACACGCACTAACAAGGGGGTGGCAGGCCTGAAATGTAAATACTCATGATCTGAATGTAGGGAAATGTCAGCAACCAGGAAGGTCTTTTGCAATTTGTAAAAGGTCGGCTAAAGCAGATACGTCGCGACTGTCCAACATTCATCCATAAATATCACGACTTATTTCAGGAGGGGAATTATTTCAGTTCAGTAACACTTAATGTTGGTTCCGGGACTGAAAATTAAATAACACATCACGCCATGCACGCTGCATATATGATCTTTTATTAATTATCACGAATATATACAGGCATATATGTTCACCACAATGATCATTTAAAATGAAAAACATTCTGAACGCGCGTCCTGATGCGAATAATTTTCTTCTGCTTACAATCACTGACCTTTTTAGATTCAACACTGCCACTTCCTTCCTCAACTTATTTATCAACGAAAAATAGCCACAAAACTGGCGTTATTATCTCCGCAAATTCATTCACCGAATAAATACATAACCTCGATTTATTGATTGATCGGCGAAACAGATCGAATTTAAAAAATTGATCTGCGAAAACGATCTGACTTTTAAAAACACCTCTGCCAGCATCTGCCTGAAATAACCCACACCTAAAAAGGGAATAAATGGACACGGCTATTGCGTTGCCGGTGGAGTTGTCACCGCAGAACGACCGGGATGTCAGTGAACTAGCCTGGTCTGTCGCCACCGGTGATGCCCGGCACACTGAGTCCGCCCGTAAGATTGCAGAACGCTGGATGGATAAGGGCGGCGACGTCTACCGGCGGGCAGGCAACATAGCAACAGGCTCTGGAAGAGCTGTATGGTACCGCTGCAAACGAGCTGATCTCACGCTGGAATCATCGGCGAGTGTTATTCGTGGGAGATGGCTGGCGAACCTGTCAGGCAGGGCGGCTCTTTCACCGACGCTATGTTGCACCGGTATTTCCACCACTGGCCCCCTTACGGTAACGGCAACCGTTATCTGAAACGTTAATAACACGTCATTTTAATAGATGCCCTGCAATACGGGCAGGGTGAACTATGTCTCAAATCCGTGCCGATACGATTACCGATCCCCGCCTTTATCCCTGGCTGGCTTTTATTATTGCTGCCGCACTGGTAGCAGCAATCAACATTCTGATTGCTCCCGTTCATCAGGCCTTTCATCGTGTACTGGTATTCATGATGCTGATGCTGAGCCTCGCGCAGATACGCTATACAGGCTGGCGTGGCTGGTTTTCATTAATCGTACTGCCTTTTATTGCGCTGGATTTAACGCTTACTCTCTGGGCCTGGTTCAGTTTCCACTCGGCGTTCAGTTACGGTTTCGCGCAAAGCGTGCTGGAAACCAGCGAGGATGAAGCACTTTCAATGCTGGGGTTGTACTGGCGATATGCGGTACTGTTTGCCGGAATGCTGGCACTGTTCTTGTTTAGCGTGTCATGCACGCCTGCTCTACCCCGCCGTTTCTGCCGCTGGCCCGTCATTGCCCTGATTGCTTTGCTGGCAGGCTACAGCGTGCAGGCAATCCTCCACCAGTTGCGTCGTAATAACCTGCAAAGCCCGGTGCAGCGGGTGCTGGACTCCACGCCACTTAGCAATGCAAATGTGTTTTTGCAGGCGATTCAGGACAGACACCTTATCGCCTCAATTGCTGAGAGCACCCCGCATTATCAGCTTGCGACGAGAGATACCGGGATCGATAACTATGTGCTGGTTATCGGTGAGTCTGAACGTACGACCAATATGAGCATTTACGGCTATGGGCGTGAAACCACACCAGAGCTGGAAGCACAGCGTAAGAACCTGCTGCTGTTTACTCAGGCCATCAGTGGTGCGCCGGTCACTATTACCGCCGTGCCGCTGGCGCTCACCGCTGACACACCGGAAAACCACGACATCAGTCACTACAGCGACAACATTATCAATGTGGCAAATCAGGCCGGTTTCACTACGTACTGGCTCAGCCGCCAGGGCAGCGGCGGTGCGCACAACAACGTCATTACGGCTATCGCTTCTGGCGCACATCACAGCCAGTGGGTGAATTCGGGCTACGACGATGCCCTGCTGCCACTGTTCCGCCACGCCCTGCAACAACCCGGTAAAAAACTCATCGTTCTGCACCTCTACGGTAGTCACGAAAATGCCTGTGACCGCTATCCGGTAAACGCTGCCGTTTTTACCGGTGGCAACCCGGCTGACGACTGCTATGACAACTCGATACGCTTCACCGATTCATTAATGGGCCAGTTGTTCAGTGAGTTACAGGGTTCCCGTTCCTCGCTGCTGTATTTTTCTGACCACGCCCTGATGCGCGAACCTGGTAAGGCTGTCGTGTATCACCATGCCGGAACACGCCCGCCTCACGAGGCATTACAGGTACCGATGTTTCTTTGGTTCAGCCCACAGGTCGCGGCGCAAAACACGACGGTCGGCGACGTGAATACCCTCTGGTCCACGGTCAACAATAACCGGCTCGCAGAGTTGTGGCTGGGGATCCATCGCCAGAACGCAGCGCCGGAAACCCTTTCTGGCTACCAGGGGCGAATGAGCGGCCAGGCCAGCGTCATGGACACCACTGGACGAGTGTATGACTGGAACGAACTCACGGAGCAGAAGCAATGAAAATAACGCTGATTATCCTCGTGGTTCTGACGCTGTGGCTTCCCATCGACTTTAACTGGGATCGCTTTCATCCCGATGAACCACCACTACGACGAATGCCCTTACGACTGACGGCAAATACCGTGGTGGCAGGATATTTCCCTGCTTCCCTCTTTATTTAACAACCCTGACGGAGTCTCTTATGTTTTTCAAAAACACCCTGACTGAAACCGACCTGCTCCACCGCATTCTGACCTTTCACCCTGCCAGCGCAGAGCCCCTGGTGAAATACCTGAAAATCGAAAAAGAGGTCGACCTGAAAGCACCGGATAAACGCCGCGCCGCAGAATTACTCATCAGCCATGCAAGAAAAATGGGCGGCCACGAACTCGCCAACCTGTGCCGCAGAGGCGAAGGTATTTCGTACAACGAGCTGGTGTACGACGTGGGTAAAAAGATGAAAGTCCCCGACATCAGTAAAATCAACACCGTGGAAGGTAATGAAACGCTGATACTTAAAAAGGCGCTCAGTGATGCGGTGGATAAAATGTCACCTGAGGAACGCGAGAAGTTTCTTGCCCGTATCGGGCTGGAGAACCGGGATATTCCCGTTGGCCCTGCGGGTGCCATTGTTGTACAGATGCTGCTCGCACAACTCGGGGTCAACGGCCTGTGTTACATCGCCTTTCTGCTGACGGATATGCTGTCAGTGGCCCTGCTGGGTCGCGTTGCCGCTTTAGGTGCATTAGTGGCAGTGGACGGTGTGGTTGCCAATGCCGCCGGGGTATTGCTCGGACCGGTGGGCTGGTTCGCAACAGGTGCCTGGCTTGCAAATGACCTTGCCGGACCGGCGTACCGCAAGACCGTGCCTTTTGTCATTCACTTTGCCGCACTACGCCAGCTGGTTAACCGGCAAATCAATATCTGTGTGACCGGCGACGGATCCACTGGCAAGGACTCCCTGATGCGTCAGGTGTTTGCCATCCCGGGTAACGTCAGTCCTGTCGCCGGTGCCACCTCGTCGATTGAAAGCCATCAGCTGAAAAACTGCCCGATGGCCTGGGTTCATAACCTGCCAGGTTTCAATGACCCCCGCGCAGCCGTCAACCAATGCACGGATGACTTCCTGCACGTTGCCGATGCTTTCCTGGTGGTGGTTGACCTCAACCGGGGTATCAGCGATGTCGATATCCAGGTGGTGAAACACATCACCCGCACCGCGCCAGATAAACCGCTGCTGATTTGCCTCAATAAAGTCGACCTGCTCCGACCGGATGCCGATATCGCTGAGCTGGAGCGGGTGGCGAAAAAACGCCTGGGGGCCCATCCCATGCTGAAAACAGCCTTCGACCCTGACCCACGCCTGGGGCAGCAGCCACTGGGTGCACATGACATCTTCGTCTGGATTTGCGACCAGCTTGAAGCCAGCGGTAAGGACGTGTCGCAACTGAAACAACAAGGCCTGTAGTCATCACCACGGGCGACCATTGTCGCCCTTTCTTACCGTCACGCTACGTCACTGACCGGAACGTTATGCCTGTAATCCCTGCATTATTCATCATCTTCGGTGTGCTCTGGCTACTGGTCAGGCACCCGAAGCGTTTTATTGTTCTGTGGATGCTGATGATGGGCATCGCCATTTTATTTATCGGCAGCATACTGTTTGTCGCGTTGTACCTGCGGCAGTGACCAGACTTCACCTCGCGCTGGACAAAGAGTATTGCGACAGTTGTTTGTTCGACATCAACCAGGAAATACGTGAAAAATGCGTACTTCCCGTACGGCAACACAAACCTCCCCACCGGGGTAAAAAATGTTTGTTTTACAATTCAACAACAATCAGAACTGACGACTGATCTGCAATCATTGCCACAAACTACCAGAACGTGACACTTTCACATCGTTGAGAATGCTGTATATTCAACCAGGCATTTCACTGCTATTCGCCGGGCACCTCTCATACCTCTCTTATTTTTCCTTATTACAAAACTCATATATTTGTCACAAAACAACATGCGATCCTCTCTGAAAATTTATCCCTACGTTGAACCCCGAACCAGTGCCATAACCCCCCTCACCTGCGATGGAAACGCTACGACTTTTTAGTTTCTCCCTCTGTCTTTGCTCTGCCTGGGGGAGCCCACTGGACACATGACCGCCTGAAGTCAACGAGCGGCCACCCGACATCCGTTACCTGGAAAAAGTGACGACCACGACTGGATTATCATCCGCATGCAGGTAACATACAAAGTAGTGAATATGTAAATAAAAGAAGAATAGTTGCCCCGTATTCTGGAGTCTAAAAACCCGGAGATCCCTTAGATTTGCTATAAGATTTTGACCGTCATTTTTGGTCAAAATCTTTCCCTGCGACAGCTCAACAGGAGCCAGAGACGAGCCCAAAGCTCGTCGTCGGCATAGCGCATCACGAGTCAGTGGGAGTGGCCCAACAGGCCAGACTCTCCACTGTAAAAGTGTGATCGACGTCTGACTGCGCCAGCCAACTATGCTCAGTTCGCGATAGCACTGGCTTCAGCTCACCAGCGTGTGAGGCAGCCCCTTTTACTCAGGCTGCCGATCACCTGTAAGCACACTGGCTATCTTTATGCGTGAGCCCGTTATCGCGCTCGGGTAGCACCTGCGTGACCTGCTGGCGTGCGCACTGCTCGTCATCAGGGCTCGTTGTGTGTGCTTATGCTACGCAGACCATCCGCCAGCCAGAGACTCCAGTTGCATTCAGGTCGCGTGCACGCAAAGCGGCTGTCTGCGTGTTCCCTGTAGCAATAGCGCTATCGACCTGCCTGACTTTTCGCTCGTACCAGCCAATGGTTGTATCAACTTTGCCTTTCTTTCTCATAAGCGCATAGCTGTGGCATTAAGCAGTGCAACTCCCTCAGACGTACCACCTTGCCTGGACAGAAGGGTTAGCTTTACTTTCAATTCTTACAGGAGGATTACAGGCTCTCTGGAGAAGATGTTGTTGTTCGATACCGTTTGCGGTTGATTGATACCTGTTAGTTTTTCTTGTCTATCGGTGAGAATGTTATGTGTTGTTGGTTGAATTCGAGTAAGGGGTGACTGGTAGTTAAAGGGGGAGCTTTGGCGGGTTGTTATTGGTAATTATGCAGCCTGATTGAGTCTAATATCGGCTATTTCTACACGATTCGCTGTAGATACCTACTTATTTCGTGTGAACTGGGTACCCGCTGGCTTGCGTATTGTCAGCAGAGGCATCTCACGCACGTCTCTATCAGGTTTTAACAGATTCTACGCGATCAGGTACCCTTCTAGCTGGTCTACGACTTAAAACGCTGTAGAACGCGGTTTATCCCCGCTGGCGCGGGGAACACTAGAACTGTTCCGCGCCGAGATAGGCGATCAGCGGTTTATCCCCGCTGGCGCGGGGAACACCAGCACGCCGCGAGCGTCGCTCCAGTAGCCATTGGTTTATCCCCGCTGGCGCGGGGAACACCCGCCGATAAGATTCAACTGGCGACGAACCATCGGTTTATCCCCGCTGGCGCGGGGAACACCTGGACTGTTGTTTTGACGTTACTCACCAAAACGGTTTATCCCCGCTGGCGCGGGGAACACTTTTTATGGGAATAGTCGTTTTAAGATTCATACGGTTTATCCCCGCTGGCGCGGGGAACACAGTCGAAGGTCGCCCTAAGCCAACAAAAGTGCCGGTTTATCCCCGCTGGCGCGGGGAACACTGTTGATGGTCATGTTGAAGAAGATATTAATACGGTTTATCCCCGCTGGCGCGGGGAACACCGGTCTGAGCAATGCGCAATGTGTTTTAGAGGCGGTTTATCCCCGCTGGCGCGGGGAACACTATGGAATGGTGTACCTCAACCACTAAGTGATCGGTTTATCCCCGCTGGCGCGGGGAACACGAACGCGCGTTCGGCGTGGGCGGCCTCGGTGACGGTTTATCCCCGCTGGCGCGGGGAACACCACCCTGCCCCGCATTACGCTACATCCGAGAGCGGTTTATCCCCGCTGGCGCGGGGAACACTTTTCTTCGGTGTCGGCCATAATGATTTTTCCCGGTTTATCCCCGCTGGCGCGGGGAACACAGTAAGTAGCGCAAGGTCTTTGTGCTTGATAGCGGTTTATCCCCGCTGGCGCGGGGAACACTTGTTGTACACAGCCCAGCTCAGAGCATCGAGCGGTTTATCCCCGCTGGCGCGGGGAACACGCGCACCAGCGGAACCGGTTAGCGCGAAAACACGGTTTATCCCCGCTGGCGCGGGGAACACAAAGTGAGTCGGGCGTTAACGAAACTGTAGCTCGGTTTATCCCCGCTGGCGCGGGGAACACATTGAGGAAATCAGAGAGACATAGCCCCCCAGCGGTTTATCCCCGCTGGCGCGGGGAACACTTTTCTGCCATCTGCATGTAATACTGCTTTTGCGGTTTATCCCCGCTGGCGCGGGGAACACTCTTCTCGGCGAGCTTTCAACCAGTTACCGCGCGGTTTATCCCCGCTGGCGCGGGGAACACGTTGATGAAGCAGCGCCAGCCGGAGCGGAGCGCGGTTTATCCCCGCTGGCGCGGGGAACACGTTGTCGGCACAGGGTAGGCAAATGTAGATTGCGGTTTATCCCCGCTGGCGCGGGGAACACCAGCATCACAACATGAACGACGCCGTAGCATACGGTTTATCCCCGCTGGCGCGGGGAACACCTGCAACAACCATCTGCATGGGGCTTGGTTTACGGTTTATCCCCGCTGGCGCGGGGAACACCTGCGCAAGGTTCGTCACCAGCGCGGCGTTTTCGGTTTATCCCCGCTGGCGCGGGGAACACCTGATAGCACCGATACAGAGGAACTCGACCCCCGGTTTATCCCCGCTGGCGCGGGGAACACTGCTCCGGTTGCTGTTCGTTATTCTGGAGATGCGGTTTATCCCCGCTGGCGCGGGGAACACGACAAGATTTTTCGCGTTCGAATGAGTCGAAACGGTTTATCCCCGCTGGCGCGGGGAACACAAATCATGCTGTTATGATTATCCCGTCACTACCGGTTTATCCCCGCTGGCGCGGGGAACACCTGCACCCGGACAGAGGCAGTAAATACAGCCACGGTTTATCCCCGCTGGCGCGGGGAACACCTTACGTCACCATCAATAATACCCTGATGTAGCGGTTTATCCCCGCTGGCGCGGGGAACACGGCGCGAACCGTCACCGTGAAACTGCCAATGCCGGTTTATCCCCGCTGGCGCGGGGAACACCTGTTTGTTGCTGATGGCATCAGCGTTGCGCGCGGTTTATCCCCGCTGGCGCGGGGAACACATTATTTTGCAGCATAGAATTTTGAGCATAAACGGTTTATCCCCGCTGGCGCGGGGAACACTTAAAGCTCCGTGGATGCCTGATGAGACTCGTCGGTTTATCCCCGCTGGCGCGGGGAACACATCTGTTTGCCGGCCGTGATGAACTGGAGCCGCGGTTTATCCCCGCTGGCGCGGGGAACACCGAGCTATTCCGCGTTGAGCTGCGCAATACCACGGTTTATCCCCGCTGGCGCGGGGAACACCAGATCGTCTCGATGTGTACAGCAACCCGAATCGGTTTATCCCCGCTGGCGCGGGGAACACAATAGCGCCTCTATAGCGTCGTTTAATACCGGCGGTTTATCCCCGCTGGCGCGGGGAACACACCAGACCGGGCATTCAATGCACTGACGGCGGCGGTTTATCCCCGCTGGCGCGGGGAACACTCCTGGACAATAAGCTGATTCGTCGTGATCGCCGGTTTATCCCCGCTGGCGCGGGGAACACCCCAGCATAACTATGAACGTTTACAGCCACCTCGGTTTATCCCCGCTGGCGCGGGGAACACGCGGCTTCTTTAGGAATGTTCTCCGTAATGCGCGGTTTATCCCCGCTGGCGCGGGGAACACATCACCGCGACGACAACGGGAAGATCGTAAAACGGTTTATCCCCGCTGGCGCGGGGAACACCGCTGCACCAACAGCACAGCCGCCGCGCTGGGCGGTTTATCCCCGCTGGCGCGGGGAACACGACGCATTAATGCAAAAGGTAACGTAGACATTCGGTTTATCCCCGCTGGCGCGGGGAACACAACAATTTTTCCATTTACCGTGCATGTTTTTCCGGTTTATCCCCGCTGGCGCGGGGAACACAATACATGGTCAGCGTCTACGGCATCAGGTGGCGGTTTATCCCCGCTGGCGCGGGGAACACCGAAGCAAAACGCAAAAGACACAATGCTGAGCCGGTTTATCCCCGCTGGCGCGGGGAACACAACTGCCAGCCGTTGTTCATCAGTTTATAAACCGGTTTATCCCCGCTGGCGCGGGGAACACCGAGGAACAATTCATAAAGCAGCTCACACCGACGGTTTATCCCCGCTGGCGCGGGGAACACTTATAAACGCTATACGCGATCACCCGATTGCGCGGTTTATCCCCGCTGGCGCGGGGAACACCTCTCGGGGGACGGTTGCCAACGTCTGATGAACGGTTTATCCCCGCTGGCGCGGGGAACACTTTCACACTTCATCGTTTGTCAGAATGGTATTCGGTTTATCCCCGCTGGCGCGGGGAACACCCATGCACAGGGCTGTAAGGCACTTTTGTTGGCGGTTTATCCCCGCTGGCGCGGGGAACACATTAACTAAAGTCATGCCACCCCTGGCGAAGTCGGTTTATCCCCGCTGGCGCGGGGAACACACTGTTGAACAAACGTTCCATGCGTTCACAGTCGGTTTATCCCCGCTGGCGCGGGGAACACTAACCTTTCCGCGTGGGGATGAGAAAAGGGGCCGGTTTATCCCCGCTGGCGCGGGGAACACGCAAACACAATGCGCTGATTGCGGTCTTTGGTCGGTTTATCCCCGCTGGCGCGGGGAACACTCATCACAGAGGATTAAGTAATGAGCAATACACGGTTTATCCCCGCTGGCGCGGGGAACACTCGACGGTCATCACCGTTTTTATGGCGCACAACGGTTTATCCCCGCTGGCGCGGGGAACACGAATCCAGAATGCCGAAGAGAATTGCGCGACCCGGTTTATCCCCGCTGGCGCGGGGAACACGCAAGCTGCAAGGTGATGAGCAATACGACCTCCGGTTTATCCCCGCTGGCGCGGGGAACACATCAACATCGGGCGCAGACAAATCAACAGCACCGGTTTATCCCCGCTGGCGCGGGGAACACTGCATTTTCCATGCCCTCCACCAGTTCGATCCCGGTTTATCCCCGCTGGCGCGGGGAACACTCAAGCGTCTTTTGAATAGCCGCCCATTGCTGCGGTTTATCCCCGCTGGCGCGGGGAACACTTAGAGACGGCCTGCAAAAATTTGATCGTCTGCGGTTTATCCCCGCTGGCGCGGGGAACACTAACATCGCAACAGCAAAAAGAGTGCATCAATCGGTTTATCCCCGCTGGCGCGGGGAACACCCGGCAGTTTGGTGCCAAACTCGATCAAGCCGCGGTTTATCCCCGCTGGCGCGGGGAACACGTTTCGTACCAGTTCCAGCTAACCGTGTAGCCCGGTTTATCCCCGCTGGCGCGGGGAACACTCCACAACGGTTTGTTTACCCCACCAACCGAGCGGTTTATCCCCGCTGGCGCGGGGAACACTAACATGAGAGCGCTGATAGGCCCACGGTAGACGGTTTATCCCCGCTGGCGCGGGGAACACTTAGTCGATCACTTCCAGCGGGTTTCGTCACGCGGTTTATCCCCGCTGGCGCGGGGAACACTCCTGATCCGAAAATTTTGTGGATTTGATAGCCGGTTTATCCCCGCTGGCGCGGGGAACACCTGCGCGTGATGTTCATGGCCCCGTATACCGTCGGTTTATCCCCGCTGGCGCGGGGAACACTTGAGCAAACGGCCAGAGATATGGGTATTGCTCGGTTTATCCCCGCTGGCGCGGGGAACACAATGGAAAAATTGTTCCGAGCGATTACGGCAACGGTTTATCCCCGCTGGCGCGGGGAACACGTGTTTTATTACGCCCTGATAACAGCGGGGCGCGGGGAACACAGATCGGGGTAGCCAACATCAAGGCTCACAACCGGTTTATCCCCGCTGGCGCGGGGAACACCTACCGTTTGAGGCTCGCAAAGAACTGCAGGACGGTTTATCCCCGCTGGCGCGGGGAACACTGATTTTTTCCCTTTTCCTCGGACGGGGAACCCGGTTTATCCCCGCTGGCGCGGGGAACACTCCAGACGACGCAGAGCCAGCACGCGCCCGGTCGGTTTATCCCCGCTGGCGCGGGGAACACCAACATTGCTGCGGTGTTCATTTCCAGAATCGCGGTTTATCCCCGCTGGCGCGGGGAACACCCATTCATCAAAGATTTAACCCCGCGCCCGGCCGGTTTATCCCCGCTGGCGCGGGGAACACACTGGAGAGGCATTCCCTGATGCAATGTCCGACGGTTTATCCCCGCTGGCGCGGGGAACACCAGAATTGAGGCTATAGAGCTACCCAATGCAACGGTTTATCCCCGCTGGCGCGGGGAACACTCTAAAACTATATCATTGATCTAAAAGGTTTTATCCTTTGATAAAAATTCCACCAACTTTTCCGGATTTTTAAGGAACAGTAACCTATTGATTTTCAACAGGATGGAAAGAGACCAATCTCAGTCCATCCAGTTCCACCGCCATGCGTCTGTTCTCACCCCATGTCTGGAAGTCAAAACCTGATTCATTATTCACCGCCCAGGCCATCACAACATTGCCCTCATCCGCTAA
Source organism: Lelliottia sp. CFBP8978 (assembly GCF_034046055.2). Lineage (NCBI taxonomy): Bacteria > Pseudomonadati > Pseudomonadota > Gammaproteobacteria > Enterobacterales > Enterobacteriaceae > Lelliottia > Lelliottia sp. CFBP8978. The sequence continues at coordinate 3,300,236 of NZ_CM188253.1, forward strand.
TGTGGTGATCTGATGCCAGATCATTTCCCGCACCTTGCGTGAGGTGTCGCCGATGTAAACTCCGGCGCGAACCTCCAGCAACCAGACAGCGAGTCTCCCTCGCAGACGAGGTGGAACATTTTCAGTGACCACTACCAGCATGCCCATTACGTTACCCCCTGTGACCAGCATCACTCAGTGATACTGGTTCGGGAATAGCCGGAGGCTGGGCATCCTCAAAGGGTTGCGGTAGTTCAATCTCCCCAGCCGCCAGCACTTTTTCTATCAAAGGGATAAGGTGTGCCAGTGTTTTCTGGCTGCGGAAAATATCCCGACACGCCAGCCGAACCTCTTTATCAGGATGAGCGGGATGGCGGGAGGCAATGTCGAAGGCCACCGGGACGACGCCCTCAAATTTGACGATATCGGCAATATCATAAACGAAAGAGAGTGGCTTACCGGAATGCACAAAACCGATAGCGGGGGCATACCCGGCGGCCAGGATCGCAGCCTCGGTAATTCCATAAAGGCAGGAGGTGGCGGCGCTAATGCACTGATTCACCACATCTCCCTTTTCCCAGTCTTTCGGATCGTAGCGTCGTCCATGCCACTTCACGCCATAGCGTTTCGCCAGCAGCTTATAGGTCTGGCGCACGCGTGCCCCTTCTATCCCACGCAACTGTTCAACGGACCGGCGGCTGGGAGCGGCCTCCCCGAAGCGCAGCTCGAACATTTTACGCACCACTTTCAGGCGGAGATCTTCGTCCAACGCCAGCTTTGCCTGATAAAGCAGCCTGTCGGAACGCGCCCCTCCCGGCTGTCCACAGGCATAAAGACGGACACCCGCTTCACCCACCCAGACCAGCAATGTCCCGGTGGTCGCGGCAAGACGTACCGCAGCGTGCGAAACCCGCGTGCCGGGTTCCAGCATAATGCAGGCTATCGAGCCCACCGGGATATGCGTTCGTATCCCGGTTTTGTCTATCAGCACAAAGGCTCCGTCAACAACATCAATCTGCCCGTATTGCAAAAAGATCATCGAGGTACGATCTTTCATCGGGATCGGGCTTAAGGGTAGCCAGCTCATCGCTCCCCCCGTCGAATCAGCATCAGGCCGCAGCCCAGCGCCTTGCTTTTACCCAGCCCCTGATGCAGCACATGGGTAAAACGCGCCACATCCGTGATCCGCAAATGCCCCTCGAAATCAACGCTACCAAAAGTGACTGGTCGCTCCCCTGTCCGCCGGCTGAAACGTTGCTGACGGTAACTCAATACCCTGCTTTCATCGTCGATGAGCGAGAAACCATGCTGTTCCCCCTGACGTTGTAACCAGTCGTTTGCCGCAGCCACTTGCAGCGACCAGATCTGCCCGGATGACTGCTCCTCCTGCTTCGCATGATATTTAGCATCCATCATCACGTCGCTGCGCTTGCCTGCACGGGTGATGACCGGGTTAGCCCGCAGCGAAAAATGCAGCAGCATCCCTTCCGTCAGCTGGGGTTGAAAAGGTTTACTCTCAACGCAGAAGAGATTATGCGGTGTGAACGGAGCCGTTTCGGAAAGCAGATAAAAACGCTCGCCTCTCTGTGAAGGTTCATGGCGAAACAAAAATCGCCGCTCCTGCTGATCGCTAAAAAGCTGCCAGAGCCACTGGTGGCTGGCATAAGGAGAGGCACTCTGCCACTTCACCATCATTTCAGGCGTTAGCTGGCTCAGGTCGAGCGTGACGCGTGACAGAAACATTATTTTTCCTCCCTGAACGTGCCTGAAAACTGCCTGCGAGTGGTGAACTGCCAGCGCACTTTGCTCAGCGGCTGGTCGCTTCTCAGAACGGAGATAACCGGCGATACCCCCTGCTGCTCCCCTTCCCAATAGCAAAAATCGGCAGCCGGAAGCATCCCTGTTAGCTCAGGGCAAACCAGCGTTTGTTCCGCCTGGCGGAATACCTCTGCGAGCGTCCCCTCCAGGATCACTGGCGATAGCGGCAGCGCGGGTGGGCAGGATTTTCTCCCCAGATAGAGAGGCAATACCGGCTCCACCAATGCCGCTGCCAGTTTTTGCAATGCCAACGGGGCCCCTTCTGTTTCCTGAACAGCAATGTGGTAGTAGGCATCACAGCGATATTCACGAGTGGTGATCAGAGTGCCGAGCTCTTCCGGCGCCTGTGTCAATTCATCACGCCGGGTGGAGTACACTCGCTTGCGGCTCTGCCTGGGCACTTCTACTGTGTGATAGTCACGCAGCCACTGCTCGCAGGAGGAAAGCGGGCGTACGGCAAAGTGGTAGTGCCGAATAAACGCCTCCATCAGAGGTGCATCGCGCCGGATGCCGCACGCTGCGGCCAGCAGACCCAGCAACGCCGAACGACTGGGTACAGCGTTACTGTGCCTTACCTCGCCCACGGCCGCTTCGCCCCAGGACACGAGCGGTGCATAAAGCTGAAAAACAAGATAGCGGGACATCGCGACTCCTTACTGGCTGACAAATTCCAGCAGTTCCTGAAGCGAACCGTCGCCCGATTCCACGTTCATTTCGTAGTGACGTTCGCCCTCGCGTTGCCCATAGGCGCGTTCAAACTTCTGCCGCTGTTGTTGCAGGCGCTGGATAGCCTGATCCTGTTGATCCTCTCCGCGAACAGGATTGAAGAAGGCGACAGAGAGCGCGCGCGGCTGCTGACAACCCTTTTCGGCCAGCACATAAGAGGCGTAAGCACGAGAAGCAAAGCTATTCTGATTACCGGTGGGGGAAACGGTGATCGCCGTTTCGGTCAACGCTTTCAGGGTACGGGCCACCAGCGCTTCATCATGATTAAGGTTTTCCAGCAACAGATCGCGGCTAATGCAGATGTAGGAGTAAAACAGCGCCGATGCGAAGCCCTTCTCGCCCATGTGCGCTGAACCAGCGTCATCTTCTTTTCGGTTCAAATCATCGACAGCGGTGAAGAAATCGTCTTCGACCGTGACGGCGCTGACGCCAAGGGCGTGGGCCACCTGGCAGGCCGCTTCAACATTGAACTCCGGACTGGACGCCAGCATGCGACCAAACAAAGCAATATCCACCCCACTTGCGGTTTCACGCAGCAGTTTCAGCTCGTGCTCTTCCGGCTCACGCTTTTCTGCAATTAAGCGTTCAACCAGCTGGTTAATCAGCTGATATTCACTCGGGCTGATATGTACCAGCTGCTCAATGTTCAGGTTCTCTGGCGCTTTTGCGTTTTTATCCGCTTTCAGTTTGCCAAACTTCCCGGCAATCATTCCGGCGATCGACAATGCGTTCTTTTCATCCACTCCGCCCGCCCGCAATTGTTTATACACTTCACTGCCTAAACGGCGGGTGCGGATACCAATGTGCCCACTGAGGGCGCTTTCAAAAACCTCTGAAGTACGCCAGGCACGCTTAAGACTTTGTGAGGAAATCCGCAGTCGTTCCACCCCACCCATAATCGCCGTTTTCGGGCGCCCCGTATCATCACGGTTCAGGTTGGCAGGGGCGTATGCAGTCAGGATATGGAGCTGAATAAAAGTCGTCATGAGTAAAGTCCTTGTTATTTATTCCAGGGGGATTTTTCCATCCCATGCAAATATTCACTGGCCCAGCGCACGGCGATGCGGTTGAACGGATGACGCTCCGCGGCCAGATGTTCCTCTTTCGCCTGCCATTCACGCATCCACAGGCAAATTCCGTCGGCCAGCGAAACGAGGTTGACGCCCTGAGCCCCACGCAGTTTTACCGCGCGCACCAGCTGAGCAGCGAGCTCTGTCGGGGTTCTGGCCGCCAGCAGGCGCTCAAAACGCAACCGCGACAGACACGGGCGACCTTTAATCTCCTCGCTCAACTGACGGGCAAAGGATTCGGTGGTGTTATCGTGATGCGCATGGGCAGCGACGCCTGCGAAGATCGCCAGCGCCAGCCTGTCACTGACCTGCATTTTTTCCTCCGTTAGCGCACCGCTCAGATGATGAAAAGCCATGCTGGTAAGTGCCCCATAGGGCGGTTGAACATGGCGAAGTTCGGCCCGCCAGGCGCGGCCATTACCCGTGAAGACCGGATCCACGCAATTGCGCTCCTGCAAACTACGAAACCAGCGACGGATAAGGCCAGGCGCGGCATCCACAATAATCAGCTCTTTACCGGTATGAGTTTCAAACATTGGCCTGCTCCCTGTGCTCCATAGCGATCCCCTTGAGTTTTTTCAGGCTGTTGAGTTTTCTGAAATTCTTAAGGAGGTTGAACCGGGCGGAGAGGATCCGCTGCAGGTCAGCCGTGTGATCCGGGTGAGTAAACGCGCGCTGGTCGAAAATCTGCAACAACCAACGTTGAAGGGTCTCCCCCCATTCCCGCAGCGCGGCGCGTGCCTGAGGTTGAAGCGCAGAAGGATGCTGGCTGAGCGCCTGCCACAGCTGGCGAAATCCGGACTCTGTCTGCTGCCAGAAGGTCATCTCCGCCATGCTGGAGTCGCTGTTAGCCTCTTTTAACGCCTGAACGAGTAAAGGCCGTGTGGAAGTCGCCAGCTCAACGGCCATTGAAATCAGGTCGCTAAAGCTTTCGGATTCGTCAGATCCTAATCTGATCATGGGCAGATGGTGTTCATACCAGCAGCGCGCCTTGGCGTTATCCATATCAAAACCAAAACACCATAATCCGGTAGCGCCTGGCCTCGGATTGCGCAGCGCAATCCGCGCGGGTAGCGTGCGGTTAAGTTTATCTTCCGTCGTCATCACCAGACCCAGCCAGTCTTTATAGGCCAGTCCACCGGGCTGTCCCTTGAGGCATAACACTGGCGCGGCAGTGTCTTTTCTCCCTTGCCTGTAAGGCGACAGCGGATGCACCCAGCCGTCGTACTGTACGCCGTAGTTTTTGCTTCGAATCTGGCTGAGCAGCGCGTCATGATGCTCGCCACAAAGATCGCACTCACCACGTTGCGTATGGCTGAAATCGATCTCCAGCCGTCGCGGCATGCCCCAGTAAGCCTGGAGTGGATGAGAATTTTCGGGGGTGACGATATTCTTTGCCGTTTCGCTGCTGCGGGTCTCCGTCAACCACGGGAAGATCAAGTGCAGGTGTTCATCCGCCCAGCGGTGTTTCGCTGGCATGACGTTCAGCCAGAGCTTTCGCCATAGCGGCTCACCGGCTTGCACTGGCATCAACAGTGTGGTGAGCGGGCCGCCGCCGCGCATGCTGGTACGAAATCCGGCCCCACCCGCAGGAGAGTTGGTCTGAACCGTGTATAGCGCCATCGCTGTACAGTGCGGGCAAAAATGCTGGTAGTGACTGCGTTTGACGAAGTGATCTTTATTCAGCTTGACGGTATTGCCCCCGGGGGCATCGATCAGCAACCCGGCAATGGGGCTATTTTCAACGTCAAGGGTGGAATAATCCTGCAAAAATGCGGGCTTCTGAGGACCGAAGCGCATGGCAACCGCTACGCGATCCAGCGCTTTTCGCCAGCTGTCCGGATCGATCCCCTTGTTCCAGATATCCTCCCACTGCCCTTCATCCTTCGGCGCGAACGCCGTTTGCAGCAGACCAATCAATAGCTGATAGGCTGCGCCCTGAAAATCGGCCCTCGGCCAGGCCAGGTCGATAATGGCATGATCAGCCAGTTCGGCGGGCGATACCTTACGCCGCTGCCCCTGGATGTCGATAACCGGCAACCATGGCTCTGTGATAAGTGAAAACATGTTTCCTCCTGAAAGAAATTACGCCATCCAATGACTCAACAACCCCCACTCCTTGCTATAAAACGCCGATGTCTTCCCCTCTTTCAAAAGCAGCACCTGTGCATTGGGGTTGTGGATTTCGTGACGAAAATCGTCGAGCGCTTCCCCCTGTAAATGCGGTGCGGTAGCGGCCATTTTCTGCCACAGCGTTTGCCGCACCGAGAGCCTGCTCTGCTGCCAGGCAAACGTCTCCAGACGGGCGTAAGGTTGCAACTCGCCCCCCTCGCCTTGCCAGGCAAGGAAGAGGTCGACGGTGATATCGCTCAGCCGGGTAGAAAGCGCAACGTCATCACTCCAGCCCGTTTCGCTTGCTGCACGGTCATATCCTGTTGATTGATCCAGAATGTGTTGTTTTGCGGCGGCTTTTACACTGATATCTTTGCCATAAACTTTGTCTTCCTGCGCCTGCAGGCCAGCGGGAGTGGCCCTCCACGCCCCATAAACACTCTCTATCAGTTCACGTGCGTCTTCCGGCATGCGGATTTCGCCCTTTTCGCGGAGAACGGCCTGAGTCCGCCACAGACAGGCATGATCGTCGTAGACATATCCCGTCCCTTTCAGATGTTCGCCCAGCCAGCCGGCTGCGGCTTCGGGCTGCCACTCCGGGGCCAGAATATGTAGCGTTGGCGCTGGGCGCTCATCCGGCATCTGTGCTTTTAAAGCGCCTTGCCAGTCGCGAACATGGCGCTGTAAACGCCCGGCGCGCTGAATAAGTAAATCGACGGGCGCAAGGTCACTGATCATCACGTCCATATCAAGATCAAGGCTTTGCTCCACCACCTGGGTGGCAATCAGCACCTTGCCGCGCCGCAATTCCGGCGTACTGTGCTTGCCGAACCAGGCAAGCGCCTGGTTTTCGGCTTCCATACGGTCAACAAAGGCAAAGCGGCTGTGGAACAGCAACAGGTTTTGCGGGGGGATGAGGCCGCTGTCGCGCAACTGACGGTAAACGTCGGTCGCCTCATCAACGGTGTTACGTATCCAGCAGACGCATTGTCCGTTTTCAACAGCGCGATGAATAAGCTCCCGGGCGCTATCCAGCTCGGTTAGCCACTGCACCGTGACGCGACGAGCAACTTCCGTCCGGGTCGGAATGAAATATTCAGACAACCCTTGCGGACAATAATGTGAAAGCCAGGGATAGCCAGCCGCCGGGTCTGGGATGACGGGAGCGCCGTCCACTCCACGCTGAAAAGCACTGAGTAAGTTGTGGCGTAAAGACGAAGGAAGGGTCGCGCTCAGGATAATGGCACTCCCGCCCAGAGAAGCGTGGAAAGTCAGCAGCCCTTCCAGCAGGCGCACCATATAGCTGTCATAAGCATGTACTTCGTCAAGAAGCAGAATTTTGCGATACAGCCCGAGCAGCCGCAGCGACTGGTGGCGAAAGGGCATTGCCGCCATTAGCGCCTGATCGAGAGTACCGACGCCCACCTCCGCCAGCAGTGACTTCTTGCGCGAATCGGCAAACCAGATATTGCAGGCGCTACCGGCGCTCTGTTCGTCGGGCTGATAGTCAGATTCGCCTTCATTATTCGTCTCCCACAGAGAGTGGGTGAAAGCCTCCGACATGCGGCTGGAGCCGTGAGCCAGCACGAGGGACGGATGGTGTTCCTCAACAAATAACGCGCGATAAACCGTGGACAGACGCTGAAACATGGCATTCGAGGTCGCCATCGTTGGCAGTCCTACATACAGGCCGTCACCTTTGCCCTGCGCCATTAGCCGCTGGGCGAGGATCAGCGCGGCTTCGGTTTTACCCGCTCCGGTCACATCCTCCATCACCACCAACTGTGGGCCATCAGCTGAGATATCCATCTCTGCTGCGCTCTGCTGTAATGGCGTTAAATGCTGAATAAACGGAAAGAGAGCCGTGTGGCAAGGCTGAGGGTTTACGTGAGAAGGAGCGGGAAGCTGAGAATGCGCATGCCTGGCCTGCGCTAACGCCGTCTGCCAGTAGTCGCTGATGGGCATCACGGCGCTGACCAGGGGAAAATAACGTTGATCAGAGCCGATCCAGTCTGCCAGAGTGGTCAGTCCCGCCAGCAGCCAGCTTTGATGGCAAAGTTTTTCACGCCATAGCTTATCGCTAAAACGCTCCGGGAAGTCGGCGATTCCGAAAAGAGCTGAAATGGCTACCGCCCACTCTTGCGCGGCCATTTTATCTTGCGGGGTAAACGCAGTGCTGATTTTCACCTCCTTGAGGGGAGGATGACCGTGGTGCCCGGTGGCAATATTGAGCCAGAGATCCAGCGTCCTGCCGCACTCACTCGATATAGCGGGCAGCACATTGGGCCACGCCTCTCGCCATTTTTTCCATAACCCGTAACCCAGCGAATCGTGTTTCCCTGAACAATGGATACCGCTAACAGCTTGCACCAGCTCAGGATAAAACGTCTTGTTGAGCTGCTGAAAACCGGTCGCAAATTTTCCGATATCGTGCAGGGCGAGCATCCAGGCGAACCAGCGCGCCCCCTCTTCCCGCGAGAACCCCAACCCGGCAAAGATATCTGCCGCGTGAAAGCGATTATCGATCACCATTTGCCAACCGCAGGCTGCCACATCCAGGCAATGGTAAGGTAATAAATGATAGGGCGCGCCAGACTCATGACCTTTGGCTGTTTTTCCCCAATAACAATAAATACTCAGAGCAACCTCACTGTTTATATAATTTAGCCGAACACCCATTCAAACAGCCGCAATATAAAAACCTGAAAATCAGTATTTAGTGATATAAAAATCAACTTTAGGAAGATTAAGAGGGGAGAGCAAAAATAACATCATCCAAAAATACACAATAAAAATATAAAAAGAGCATCATTTCAGTATAAAAATTATAATATCAGCAATAACACAGCGTTACACAATTAATCACGCAACTGATACAGTCAGCCATCGTTAACGTTTTTCATGCCCGGCAAAGCGACAATATTTTCCAGAAGACACTGTGAATGTTCTGGCATAACTCTATTTTAAAATACTCAAATTATAATAACCTGATAAATTCACCTGCTGCCTGGACAATAACATTAAATGCGGCATTAACGGCTTGCCTTCCGGCCATTTCACTCACACCAGCATACCCCTTTAATATGTTTGCCAGTGAATCCTGGATCTCCTGCTGATGCACTCTTCGGGTGTCCGGTTCGAATTCGTCCCAGTGCGCGATGAGAAATGCATAAGCATCAACGTATTGATGTGTTTGACACGCTATGGCTTTCGTATGAATTTCTGCAGTTTGTCCAAGAGTTGCTAAGACGACTTTTAAAACATCTTGCCCTACTTTATCAACTTTAAAATCCGGCATGACATTATCCTCTTATGGTGCATAAAAACGCTGTGCAGATTGACTGTCAGAAACACCCACTTTTGTCTGAAGCAAATAACTATAAAGAGGATAAAAATCGCCCCTGAGCTGTTTTCTTTTCACGATAAAGTTGACTGAATTTAAGCACGGCTGATGAGAAGCATGCATGTCTTTCAGACTGATAAAGTTTTTCTGCAGCGATGTCAGGGCATTAACCGGCCCTTGCGGTACATCAGGCGTAACAGATAACCTGACTAATAGCGTATTAATGCGCGCTTCCGTATCGTTATAAAATGAATAGCTGGACGCAAACCCGCATTTCTCTCTGGCTTTTTCCAGAGCAAGTTTTCCCGCCGCCGTGTTTTTACTCAAGCGCTCATAAAAAAGCGAATATCCCTGGATCGCACCAAGACCTGCATCCATCGACTGTTGTAATTCAGTCAGCTGGTTATCCATTTTTTCATCATACGCCGGTACGGCACATGAGGTTAAAAAAACAGATGCGGTTAGTGCAAAAGAGAGTCCAGCGATTGCGTATTGACGTGACACCATAGGCAGCCCTTAAAACGGGTGATTTTCTCTTGTATTATAATTGAAGGGCTGACAGGTGATTTATCATTATCTGATTAAAATAACGCATAAAATGCCACACATTAATATCAGTCATCCGTTCCAGATTAAAATAAAATCAGCCTTGAAAATGAGCGAATCATATTAATCTATCGACGCATACTGGAGCATCTGCGAATGCTTAATAGCTCATATTGTTCACCAACCGGTTGAGCCTTCAGAAAAGGCCAAAGCAGACCCCTTTGATCCACTTACAGTTTTTTCCTAGAGCCATGCCGCTTCGCTCGTGCCATCCTTAATCACGCTCATAACATGAATAAAGTGAATTGAGGATATTATGAAAAAGACAATGATTGCATTATCTGCATCTGCACTTCTGCTGGCTTCTCCTGTTTTTGCCGCAACCACACACGCAACCGACGATACCGTTGCCGCCGCGAAAGCGAACGCCAACGACGCTAAGCAAAAACTGCACCAGGAGCAGAACAAAGGCGAAGAGCTGAAGCTGAAATCCGAACACGCCGCTGAAGGCAAAAGCGACAGTGTGGGCAGTAAAGTGAGTGAAAATTCGCAGAAAGCCTGGCATAAAACCAAAGAAGGCACCGAGAAAGGTTGGGATGCCACCAAAGAAGGCACTGAGAAAGGCTGGAATAAGACCAAAGAAGGCGCAGCGTCGCTGGAAAAGAAAGTCACTGAATAAGCCATTCACTTCACCGAAAAGGTCGCTATCGCGGCCTTTTTTTATTGCCTCTCCGCTGTTTGTCCAAACATCAGCCCAACTCCTGCGTTAACGCTTTCGCCAATGACCAGCGGGAAATCGCGATAATCCTCATCCTGCCGCGTCAGTTTGTCGTGGTATCAACGTCTGAGCATCCCGTTCTGTTCGTAGAAAATGTCGGGTGAAATGATATCGAAAATCATACTAATGACCTGGCCAACTGAATTGCGGATAACGTTAAACTTCTGAAATAACAGACGCTGTATTAAGCAATAATTCCACTAGCATATTATTCCACATGCGCCAGCTTTATTTTTATTATGGGCATAAACATAATATATCATATGAGAAATAAGTAACCCCTACTTACATAATCATTAAGCACTTCTAAATTGATTATATTTTTTCATTTATATATTCCCGACATATTCACTAACCAAACGATAACCGCGCCTTATCGCCTTTCTCATAAAAACGCCCAACCCCCTGTTACACAAGAATTTTACGCATTTAAACAAGTGCTGATTGATACATTTAAGTAATAGATTAAGAGGGGGTTAATAATTACTAACGGCTGCTTAATTTGCATGTTTTCTTATTTATAGCTATATCATTTTTAGACCATTTTTATAATATCTCTATAAATCACAGGGTTTTATATAACACAAAAAACGTCAAATACAAGTTTATCCAAAGCAAATATTTAGCGTTATCTGATGTTGCCACTCTAAATGCTGGCGGGCATCGGCCGCTCTGAAGAAAACAACGGTGAGGGCTATTTCAAATATAGCGACTCCGCCGGGGGCGATCTTTACCCGCAGAAAAGTCATGGCTCCGTCTTGCACGCCATTTCAATAAAAAATCTGTTGGGAGTAATCAGAATATGAGCCAAATCTCTGTCATCTCGAAACTCACTGGCGTGGAAACCACCACGGAAGGCACTCAAGTTACTCTGGATCACTCCTCAATTGTTAAGCTCCATGTCGGCCGCGCCGACATTTCCCATTACACCCGCAGCGGCAACGATCTGATCGTCAGCCTGCATTCTGGCGAAACCATTACGCTCAAGAATTTTTACGCGGCCGATACGCAGGGCGTCAGCCAGCTGGTGCTGGAAGAAGGCAACGGCACACTGTGGTGGATAGAAGACCCAACCGCCGCAGAACACTACGAGGCGATCTCCTCCATTGATGTCCTGATGGCCGGTTCCGGCGATGGCGCAGGGGGGGCAGCCCTCTGGCCCTGGGTGCTGGGTGGCGTGGCCGTGGCGGGTGGGATAGCGCTTGCCGCCGGTGGTGGTGGTGGCGGCGGTGGTGGCGATGACGACAATAATTCGAATCCAGGGAATCCGGGCAACCCCAATACCCCCGATACGACTGCGCCGAACGCGCCCACAAATCTCACCTTCTCGCCAGACGGCACCACCGTCACCGGCAGAGCCGAGCCTGGCAGCACTATCACACTGAAAGATGCCAACGGTAATCTGGTGGGGACCGGGAAAACCGGCAGCGACGGAACCTTTACGATCGAGCTCGGCACGCCGCTGACCAATGGCGAACAACTGAGCGCCACCGCAACCGACTCCGCGGGAAATATCAGTCAGGACGGTCATGTCACGGCGCCTGATTTAATCACTCCGGACGCGCCGGATATTATCATCGTCAACGACGATGTCGGCAGCGAGACGGGGCCGCTGGAGAACGGTCAGCGCACCGATGATGCTCGCCCTACCCTGAGCGGCATTGGCGAGGCAGGCACCACGATCACCGTTTACGATAACGGGACAAAGATCGGCATCACCAAAGTGGACGCCAACGGCAACTGGAGTTTTACCCCTGGCAATGCGTTGACCAACGGTAGCCACACCCTGACGACGACGGCCACCGATGCGGCGGGCCACACCAGCCCTCCTTCTGCGGGTATCACCATTGTGGTAGATACCGCGGCCCCCACGGCTCCGGTCATCTCCAGCGTCATTGATGACATCGCCCCGGCTACCGGGTCGGTTAGCAGCGGTGGCAGCACCAACGATCAGCGTCCGCAATTTACCGGCACAGCAGAAGCCGGCTCAAGCGTCACCCTTTACGATAACGGCATTGCAATTGGTAACGTCACTGCCGCCAGCGATGGCAGCTGGAGCTTCACCCCGTCGGTCAATCTGAGTGAAGGGAGCCACCAGTTTACGGTGCGCGCGACAGATGTGGCAGGCAATATCAGCCCGGCCTCTCCGGTCTTTACCGTGGTGGTGGATTTGACTACTCCGGCGACGCCATCGGCCTTTGTGGTGAATGACGAAGTCGGCACCCTGCGCGGTGTGGTCTCCGCAGGGCAAACCACCGATGCCAGCCAGCCGAGGCTGTCGGGTCGCGGCGATCCGGGCAGCACCATTATTATCTACGATAAAGGCGTGGAAGTCGGTCAGGTGACCGTTGCCCCTAACGGCATCTGGAGCGTATCGCCGAACAGTCCGCTGTCTGAAGGCGCGCACTCGGTTACCGTGCGTGAAATCGACGCTGCCGGGAATGAGAGCGGGTTATCGCAGCCCATCAACTTTATCGTCGACACCATTGCCCCGGGCCAACCGGTGATTACGCTCAACCCTGCCGGTACTCAGATAACCGGTTCCGCGGAGCCCAACAGCACCATCGTCATCACCAGTGGCGCTGGCACGCAGATTGGTTCGGGCGTCGCGGATGGCAGCGGCAACTTTACGATTAACCTGACTCCCGCCCAGAACAATGGCCAGACGATCTCAGTCATTGCTTCTGACGCGGCCGGAAACCCCAGCATTCCTGCCACCACCGTCGCCGTCGATATTATCGCCCCTCCCCCTCCGGATGACCTCACCGTGGCCGATGACGGGACAAGCGTAAGCGGGACCGCCGAGCCGGGCAGCACGGTGACGGTAAAAGGTCCGGACGGATCGGTTATCGGGATCGGCACTACCGACAATACCGGCAACTTCACGGCACCGATCGATCCGCCGCAAACCAACGGCGAAGTCCTGCAGGTCATCGCCTCCGATCCAACGGGTAACGCCAGTCAGCCCGGCCTTGCGAACGCGCCGGATACCACCGATCCGCTGGCTCCGGATAACCTTCAGGTGTCGGGTGATGGCACCACGGTCACCGGTACCGCCGAACCGGGCAGCACCGTGAGTATCAAAGGGCCGGACGGCGTGCAGATAGGAACCGGCAAGGCCAACGATCAGGGCGATTTCAGCGTGACTATCTCGCCTGCGAAACTGAACGGCGAAGCCCTGACCGCCGACGCGACCGATAGCGCAGGCAATACCGGGCCTACCGCACCGGTGAATGCCCCGGACGTGACGCCGGCGCAGACTCCGGTCATCACGGCGGTGGTGGATGATGCCCCCAGTGTGCTGGGAAATATTGCCAATGGCGGTCTGACCAACGATCCCACACCAACCATCCGCGGAACCGGTGAGCCAGGTACCACGCTCACTATCTTCAGCGGAGCGAATGCAATCGGCACCCTGATCATTCCGGAAAGCGGCATCTGGGCCTATACACCAAGTGTCCATTTGCGCGAAGGCGGACACGTTCTCACCGCCACCGCCATTGACAGCGCCGGCAATGCCAGCAGCACATCGAACAGCTGGAGCATCACGGTCGACAGCGTCGTGCCTGCGGCTCCGGTTATCACTCAGGTGGTTGACGATGTACCGGGCAGAACGGGTCCGCTGGATACCAATGAAACCACCAAGGACACCCGTCCGACCCTCAACGGAACGGGGGAGCCGGGCGCTACGATCAGCATTCGTCTGGACGGCCTGCCGATTGGTACTGCCGTCGTCGGCGATGGCGGATCGTGGACCTTTACCCCGACGCTGGCCCTTTTGCCGGGCGGGCCTTATACCTTTACCGCGGTGGCGATGGATAAAGCCGGTAACGGCAGCGATCCCTCGAACGGGTTTACGATCAGTATCGACACCGCGCCGCCTGCCGCACCCGCTATCAGCACCGTCACCGATAACGCCGGGGATATTACCGGCCCGGTGACCAGCGGAACCCCGACCGATGAAACCCGCCCACTCCTTCAGGGCAGCGCCCCGGCCAATACGGTGATTACCGTTTACGATGGCAACACCCTTTTGGGTACGGCCGCGCTCGACGGTAGCGGCGGATGGAGCTTCACCCCCATTAACCCACTCGCCAACGGCACCCATGTGCTTACGGTGGTGGCTACCGATTCAGCAGGCAACTCAACGACCTCACCGCCGTTTAACCTGGTGGTCGATACCGTTGCCCCGGCCACACCGGATTCGCCGGATATCACCGTGAACCCGGACGGTGCGCCAACCGGCACGCCGCTGAATCCGGGTGAAACCACCCGCGATACCACGCCAACCTTAAGCGGTACCGGCACGCCGGGTGATACCGTCACGATCTACATTGATGGCGTAAAACAGCCGGGCGACGTGACCGTCAACAACGACGGGACCTGGAACTGGTCACCGGTTCCGGCGCTCACCAACGGCAGCTACGATATCTCCCTGACCGTCACCAACAAAGACGGTGCTGGCAACGAGAGTGCGCCTTCTCAGCCCATCACCATCGTGATTGATACCGTCGCCCCTGACGCCCCCGACGCGCCAACGGTCACCGATAACGTCAGCCAGATCACTGGCGAAGTTATCGACGGAGGCAGCACCAATGATTCGCGCCCTGTCCTGAGCGGAACCGGCACGGCGAACGATGTGATCATCATTTATGACAGCGTGGACGGTGCGCCAAAAGAAGAAGTGGGTCGCGTCACCGTGGGCGCAGATGGCAACTGGAGCTGGAGACCGGACTCGGCGATCGACGAAGGCTCACACGCCTTCACCACCACCGAAACCGACGAGGCCGGGAACATCTCTGACCCGTCCGTACCGGTGACGATTATCGTCGATACCGATGCCCCGGACACGCCAGCGATCACCGCCGGCAGTGTCGCCAGTGGCGGTTCGACCACTGACACCACCCCCACCATTAGCGGTACAGGCGTTACCGGCGACACGGTGATTATTTATAACAATGGGGTCGAAGTTGACCGCGTGCCGGTGACCAACGGCACCTGGAGCTACACCAGCCCGGCGGTGACGCCTGACGGCGCGCTCAATCTGACCGTTGCCGCTGTCGATGCGGCGGGTAACGTCAGCGCAACCAGCCCGGTCTACACCATCACCGTGGATACCGTTCCTCCTGGCGCGCCGCAGATCGATGCCATCTCCGGCAGTACGCTGGTGCAGGGCGTGCTGTACACCAATGACAACACGCCAGTCTTAACCGGTAAGACTGAGCCGGGTAGCACCGTTAACGTCTATATTGATGAGGTATTACAAACGCCACCGGCCACCGTTGGGCCGGACGGTTCGTGGACATGGACCCCGCAGAGTCCGCTGGGTGAAGGCGAGATAAGCTTCGGCGTGATCGCCACCGACGCCGCGGGCAACGAAACGACCGGCACATCCATTAATGTCGATGTTGATACGATTGCGCCGGACGCCCCCACCAATCTGGCCATTACAGCCCAGGGTACTCCGCTCACCGGGACCACGGACGTCGGGGCGACGGTGGTGGTACGCGATGCAAACGGCAACGTTATCGGCACGGGTATCGCCGGGGCGGGCGGTAACTTCTCGATCGCGCTGAATCCGGCGCAAACCGACAGCACCACCCTGAGCGTGGTGGCCACCGATGAGGCGGGAAATGCCAGCGATCCGGCCACCTTAAACGTGATTGATGTACCCGATCTGCCGGATGTGCCGGTGATCACCGCCATCATTGATGACACAGGTACGGTGACCGGTAACGTGCTGGGCAAAACCTCAGATGACACCAACCCAACGATCAGCGGCACCGCGCAGGCAGGCAGCACCGTGACGCTGTATCAGGACGGCGTTGAAATCACGACTATCGTGCTTGCGCCGGGAGAGACCAACTGGAGCTACACCATTCCTGGAGCGCTGGCGAGCGGGACTTACAGTTACACCGCCACGGCCACGGTTGGCGCAGCCACCAGCGGGCTTTCTGCCGCGGGCAGCGTTACCGTTGATCTGACGCCTCCGGGCGCACCTGCCATCGGCGCGGTGACCGACGACGTGGGTCCAGGAACCGGGCCGCTGGCCAATGGCCAAACCACCAACGATAACCGCCCAACCCTGAGCGGCAGCGCGACGGCGGGCGATACCATCACCGTCTACAACAACGGTATTGCTATCGGCAGCGTGGTCGTGGGTGCGACGGGGACGTGGAGCTTCACTCCGCCTGACGCGCTCGAGGACGGCAGCCATGTATTCACGGTCACCGCCACCGATCCGGCAGGCAGCGAAGGTCTGGCCTCGCCGCCATTTACGGTGATCGTCGATACCGTCTCCACCCTCCCGGTAATTAGCGGAGCGGACGATAACGTGGGCACTGTCACCGGTAATGTGACCGCTGGCGGTACCACCAATGACACCACCCCAACCCTCGCCGGTACGGCGGAAGCCAACAGCACCGTGGCGATTTTTGAAGGCGGGAACCAGATTGGCACCGCCACCGCCGATGGTCTGGGCAACTGGACCTTCACCCCTACCACCGCGCTGGGTGAAGGTACGCACACCTTTACCGCGGTCGCGACCGATCCGCTGGGTAACGTCAGCACCACCTCGAACAGCTACAGCGTCGTTATCGATCTCACGCCCCCGGCGGTACCGGCTATCACCTCCGTGAGCGACAACGTGGCGGGCGGCGCTGTCGGCAATCTCTCTCCGGGTCAGGTGACTAACGATACCACTCCGACCCTGACCGGGACGGGCGTCACCGGCAGCACGGTACACATTCTCAGTAACGGCGTGGAGATCGGTACCGCAGCAGTGGTCAATGGCAGCTGGACCTTTACCCCGCCGGCAGGCGTGCTGACGGATGGCGTGTACAACATCAGGGTCAACGCCACCGATGCGGCAGGCAACGTCTCGGCAAACTCCCCGGTATTCTCCTTCACCGTGGATACCACCCCGCCTGCTGCGCCAGCCGTTCCTGTCGTTCTGGATGACGTGGGTCCGGTGACCGGAACCGTCACCAGCGGCGGGACCACCAACGATAACCGGCCAACCTTTAACGGCACCGGCGAAGTGGGTGCCACCATTACCCTGCTCAACGACGGACAGCCGTTTGGCATCGCCGTGGTCGACGGGCAAGGAAACTGGACGTTTACGCCAACCGCTCCGCTGACGGATGGCCCGCACACCATCACCATCGGCATCACGGATTTGGCGGGAAATACCAGCACCACAACCACCTCGTTCAATCTGACGGTAGACACTCTTGCGCCGGTAGCGCCTGCAATTGTTAACGCGACCGATAACGTTGGCAGCGTGCTGGCTCCGGTGACGTCTGGCCAGACAACCGACGACACCACGCCGACGCTGAACGGGACCGCTGAAGCGAACGCGTCAATCATCATCTATGAAAACGGCGTTCAGGTCGGTACGACGCAGGCCAATGGCAACGGGGACTGGAGCTTTACGCCGCCCGCGTTGAGCAATGGCAGCCATACCTGGACCGCCACGGCCACCGATGCGGCGGGCAACGTCAGCGTCGCATCGCCTGGCTTCACGGTGATTGTGGATACCGTCGCCCCTCTGGCTCCGGTCATCACGCAAGCCTTTGATGATGCGGGAGCCATTACCGGGCCGCTCAGTAGCGGACAAACCACCGATGACATTTTGCCGCGTCTGGTCGGGACCAGCGAACCGAATGCGACGATCAACATCTATCAAGGCGTCACGCTTCTGGGCACCACCACTGCCGACGCCAGCGGCAACTGGTCGGTCACGCTCACCACCGCGCTGACCGCGGGGCCAAATAGTCTTATCGCCCAGGCCACCGATGCGGCGGGCAATAACAGCGTTCCGTCCGCCACCTTTGCGCTGACGGTCGATCTCACCCCGCCAGCCGTTCCGGTGCTGGTGAGCGTAGTCGATGACGTGGGAACCACCACGCAACTGGCCAGCGGACAACTCACCAACGATGCACAGCCGACGCTCACCGGTACCGCCGAGCCGGGCTCAACGGTAAAAATCTTCGATAATGGCGTGCAGATCGGCAGCGTGGTCGCAACCGGCGGCAACTGGTCCTTTACGCCGACCCCGGCGCTGGCCGATGGTCAGCATCCGTTGACCATCACCGCCACCGACGTCGCAGGTAACGCCAGTGGGCCGACCACCGCATTTGTGGTCAACGTTGATGCAACCGCGCCAACGCCGCCGGTCATCTCCTCGGTGGTGGATGATGTCGGTACCGTCACCGGGCCTGTCATCAACGGCAATCCAACCAACGACACGCAGCCTGCGCTGAGCGGAACCGCAGAAGCCAATTCGGTAGTGCGGATTTACGATGGCGCAACGCTGGTCGGAACCGTGACGGCAGACGGCAACGGCGTCTGGACATTGCCGCAGACCACTACCGTCCTCACCAACGGGCAGCATAACTTTACCGCCACCGCCACCGACGCGGCGGGCAATACCAGCGCGCCGTCCTCTATCACGTCCATTGTGGTGGATACGGTCGCGCCGGGTCAGCCGGACACGCTGGCGGTCATCAGCAACGGTACGCACGTCACCGGTCTCGCGGAGGCGGGTAGCACCGTTACCATCACCAGTGCCGACGGCAACACCGTGCTGGGGACCGCGACGGCGGACGGCAACGGTAACTTCAACGTCACCATCTCACCGGCTCAGACCAACGGCGAAACGCTGCTGGCCTTTGCCACCGATAAGGCCGGCAACGCAGGCCTGGCGACGGGCGTCACCGCGCCATTCACTAACCTGCCGAATGCGCCGGTGATTGCCACCCTCAACGACAACGTCGGAACCCTCACCGGCAATCTGACCAACGGTAAGAGCACCGACGACGCCACGCCAACCCTGAGCGGAACGGCGCAACCCAACTCCACCGTCACCCTGTATAACAACGGCGTGGCGATGGGCACAGCCAGCACCGATATCAACGGCAACTGGACCTTCACCACGCCGGCGCTGGGCGAAGGCTCACACGCCTTTACCGCCACCGCCACCAACGTGGTCGGCGGGACGGGTCCCGTCTCAACGCCGATCACGGTCATCGTGGATACCGTCGCACCGAATGCCCCGAACGGGACCTTTAACGCCGACGGCAGCGTATTGACCGGCAGCGCAGAAGCGGGCAGCACCGTCAACATCCGCCTGGCAGACGGGACGACGGTCACCACCACGGCGAACAGCGGCGGCACCTACAGCTACACCTTCCTCAATAAACAGACGGAAGGCCAGACGCTGCAAATCACCGCCACGGACGCCGCCGGGAATACCTCAACGCCGGGATCGGCGCTGGCCCCTGTCGTCCCGCTGTCGGCCAGCACTAACGTCGAGGAGCTGGATATCAGCACCACGGCGACGGTCACCAACGCGCAATACAGCGATTACGGATTCCTGCTGGTGGGCGCACTCGGCAATGTGCTGACGCTGCTGGGCAACGATACGGCGCAGGTCGGCTTCACCGTCAGTGACGGTGGCAGCGCGGATATTTCGATTAACGCGGATGCCACGGGCGTGGTGCTGACGCTGCTCAACACCCTGGAGCTGGTCGTCCAGCGCTGGGATGCGATTAACAACACCTGGACCACCGTGGTGGATACCGGTCAGCCGCAGTTTGCCAACCTGCTGACCCTGGGGGCAAACGGCGTCACGCTCAATATGACCGGGCTGGAAAGCGGCGAGTATCGCGTTCTCAGCTATAACACCAATCTGCTGGCGACCGGCTCTTACACCAGCCTCGATGTTGACGTGACAGAAACCAGCGTTGGCTCGGTCACCGGCATCACCACCCAGAATGGCAACGTGATTTATGACGTTGACCCGAACACCGGCAGCGACAACGCACCGGCGGGCACTACGGTCACCGCGGTGACTAACGCGCTGGGGCAGACGGTCAACGTGACCGCCGACGGCACCATTATCCAGGGACAATACGGCACCCTGACCATTAACCTGAACGGGAGTTACACCTACACGCTCACCAACACCAGCGCTGCGGTGCTGGGCCGCACCGAGAGTTTCACCTATACCATCGGCCACAACGGCGCGAGCGCCTCCGCCAACCTGGTGATTTCGCTCGGCGCGAATACGGTGACCAACAGCGTGACCGCGGTAGACGATACGGGGTCACTCACCTTTGACACCACCGTTCACGCCGTCGATAACGGCACCTCATCGCAGGGTGGATTTACCGTCGTAGGGGTCAATCTGGGCAACACGCTGGGGCTGAACCTGCTGGACGATCTGAGCAATCCGATTATCTACAACGTGGAGGAAGGCACGACCCGCACCATGACCATTCGCGCTTCTGTTGCTGGCGTGAGCGTGGCATCGGTATTCGACCTGTATATCTACAAGTTCAACGAGGCGACCCAGACCTTCGAGCAGATGCGCATTCAGCCTGGCTGGCTGCGAGCCCCGCTGCTGGGCGGCACGTCGGGCACGCTGACGCTGAATCTGCCTGCCGGGGAATATCTGTTCCTGCTGAACACCGCCGCCGGGATCACCGCGCTGACGGCTTATACCCTCAACGTGCTGGAAGACCACGTCTACAGCGTCTCCAGCGTCGGTGCGACCACGACGGGCGATGTGCTGGCCGATGATGTCGCCCCTGCCGGGACGGTTGTCACCGAAGTGAATGGTGTGGCGGTGAACGCGTCCGGCGTGACGACTATCCAGGGGCAGTACGGCACGCTGACCATCAACGCGGATGGCGACTATACCTATACCCTGCGCAGCGGCGTCGGAGCCGATCACATTAAAACGCCGGATACCTTCGTCTACACCATCACCGCGCCAAACGGAGATAAAGACACCGCCTCACTGAACATCACCCCAATACCGCGGGCACTGGATGCGGTAAACGACGTCAGTGCAGTGATGGATGTGACATCCGTTCACCACACGGCGGGCTATTCAGATACGACGGTGGGCAGCGCCAGCTGGAACACCTTGCTGCTTCCCTCCTCGGGCAGCGGGAGCGGTACGTTCGTCGTGGACCCGAACACCGCTCTGCACAATGTGGTGTTGCACTTCAACGTGGCTTCACTGCTCTCGCTTCTTGGGCTGACGGTAAACTGGACGCTGTCGCAGGGTGGAACAACCATTACCAGCGGAACGTTTAACGGCGGGATTCTGCTGGGAGGCGTAGCCAATATCAATCTGAGCGGCCTCGATTTAGAAGCGGGGACTTACACCCTGAGCTACACCGGCAGCGTCCCGGGCCTTGGTGTGGGCAACATTACCATTACCCCGAGCGTCACCGGCACCTCTTACTCGTTAAACCAATTCGATGCCACCAGCGGGCACAACGTTAACGGCAATATTTTTGACGGTAGCGACTCGCAGGGGGCCATGGATCAGCTGCACTCCGTAGATACGCGCCTGAGTATTACCGGTTATAACGGCGTCACCACCACGCTGGATCCGTACACCACCAGCGCCGCCAACGCCACCATTCAGGGTCACTACGGCACGCTCTCCATCGGCGCTGACGGGCATTACACCTATACGCTCAATACCGGCGTCTCCCTCTCCTCCATCTCATCAAAAGAGGTATTTAACTACACCCTGACCGATGCGGCAGGCAAAACGGACAGCGCGTCGCTCACCATCAATATGGCGCCGAAGTTCATTAGCTCTGAGCATAACGATCTGATCGTCGGCTCTGCCTACGGCGACACCCTGATTTATCAGGTGCTGAACAACACCGTCGGCAATGCCACGGCGGGGAACGGCACCGGGGATCACTGGGCTAACTTCTCCGTCAGTCAGGGAGACAAAATTGATATCGGCGATCTGCTGGTGGGCTGGAACGGACAGGCCGCAACGCTTGGCAACTACGTGCATGTCACCACCAGCGGTAACAACACTGTGATCTCCATCGACCGTGACGGTGCAGGGAGCACCTACACTAATACGACGCTGGTCACGCTGGACAACGTGCAGGCCACCTACGACGAGCTGGTCAACCAGAACCACAACATCATTACCTGATAGCAAAGCACCAATGACCCGGGCGTACAGCGCCCGGGCATAAACAATAAAGCACGACTATTTGATTTATTAGGGATAAGACATGGGAAATAAGATGCCTTGCTGGTGGCTCTCGTGCTGCCTGATATCTGTGCCCGTTATCGCCGCCAATCCGGCCGCGGTGATCAATACCGGACAACTGAGCGAAGAACAGGAGTTACCCTCTCTGAACGGGCGTATCGCGCCAACGGCCAGCAAAGCGGCTCCCGGCACGCTGCTGCTGGGTGATGCCGTGAACCGCGCAGTGAGCTGGCATCCCACCATCAGCGAAGCCGTTGGAAAGCTTTACGAGCAGTCCGAACAGGTGGACGTCGCTAAATCGAAATACTATCCGCAGGTCAATGCCGGCATGGATAACGGCTATACCCATGACGGCGGCGACAGTGGTTTTACCCCGTCGCTGGTGTTGTCGCTCTCACAAATGCTGTACGACTTTGGCAAAGTGGCAAGCCAGGTGCGGGCCGAAACCGCAGGCGTCGCCCAGCAGCAGGCCAACGTGCTGGTGAGTATTGATACCATTGCCCACGATACCGCGCTGGCGATGGTGCAGGTCCAGACCTGGCAACAAATGGTAGAAACGGCAAAAGAGCAGCTTGATGCGCTCTCCTCGATCGGGTCCCTGGCCCGCCAGCGTAATGAAGAAGGCGCCAGCTCACTCTCCGATGTCGTCCAGACCGACGCCCGCATTGAAGGGGCGCGCGCGCAGTTAATGCAGTATCAGGCCAGCCTCGACAGCTCCCGCGCCACGCTGATGAGCTTTCTCGGCTGGAACACCCTCAACACCATCAGCAACGACTTTCCCGATAACCTGAAGCGCAGTTGTGATATCGCCGAGCCGGACGATCGTCTGGTGCCGGCGGTTCTCTCCGCCTGGGCGCAGGCCAACGTCGCGCAGGCCAATCTCGACTATGCCAACGCGCAGATGACGCCGACCGTCTCGCTGGAGCCGGAAGTTCGCCACTATCTCAACGACCGCTACGCAGGACACGACAGCCTGGACCGCACCCAGTATTCCGCGTGGGTAAAGGTCCAGATGCCGCTGTATCAGGGCGGCGGTCTTACCGCGCGTCGCAACGCCGCCGGACACGCGGTTGAAGCGGCGCAATCCACCATTCAGCGCACGCGCCTCGATGTGCGGCAGAAGCTGATGGAGTCGCGCAGCCAGGTGTTGAGCCTGCTGAGTACCCTGCAAATTCAGGCCCGCCAGGAGGCGCTCAGCATCCGCACGCGCGAACTCTATCAGCAGCAATATCTGGATCTTGGCTCACGCCCGCTGCTCGACGTGCTGAACGCTGAGCAGGAGGTCTATCAGGCGCGGTTCACGCAGCAGCAAACCGCAGGACAGCTGCACCAGCTGCAGTTGTCCTGTCTGTACAACACGGGACGGTTGCGTCATTCGTTCGATCTTGAAAACCGCACCATTCAGACCGTGGAGATCCAGCCATGAAGCAAACCGAGATTCCACAGGGCGAGAGCATCCCCGAAGAGACGCTGGAGCACTGGGCGCAGGCGTTTGGCTACGTCGCCAGCCGCTATCGGGTGGCCTGTTCCCCGGGGGCGCTGGTCGCCAGTGCGCCGTGGCTGAAAGGCAAACCGATGGTTCCGGCGCTGACCCAGCTGGCGCGCGAGGCGGGCTTATCCTTTCAACTGCTCACCGCCACCCAGCAGTCCATCAACAGCTGGAAGCTGCCGGTGGTCGTCGAATTGAACGAAGGCAAAATTGGCGTCATTGAACATTTTGACGGCGAAGATACCCTCGATATCTGTTTTATCGACACCACGCCGCAGAACAACCGCGTCTCCATGACCGCGCTGCTGCCTGCCATCCGCCACGTCGTCGCCCTGCGTCCGCTGGCAGCCCTCAAAGACAGCCGCGTGGATGCGTATATTTCTAAATACCGTCCGGACTGGCTCTACCGGCTGGTGATGCGCGATATGCGCCCTTACACCTGGGTGATGCTGGCGGCGTTGTTTATCAACGTGCTGTCGCTTTCCGGGATTGTGTTTTCGATGCAGGTCTACGATCGGGTGATCCCCGCGCAGTCTTATCCGACGCTCTACGTGCTGACGATCGGGGTGCTGATCGCCACGCTGTTTGGCTTTGTGCTGCGCGTCGCGCGCGGACACATTATGGATCTGCTGGGCAAACGCGCCGATCTCCGCGTATCGGATCGGGTGTTTGGTCACGCCCTGCGGCTGCGTAACAGCGCGATTCCCCGCTCTACCGGCAGCTTTATTTCGCAGCTGCGCGAGCTGGAGCAGATCCGCGAGATGGTCACCTCCTCCACCATTTCGACCATTGTCGATCTACCGTTCTTCTTTCTGTTTGTGGTGGTGCTGGCGATCATCGCGCCACAATTAGCCTGGATCGCCCCCGTCGCCGCGGTGCTGATGGTGCTTCCCGGCCTGCTGTTGCAGAAGAAACTGGCGGCGCTGGCGAAGCAGTCGGCGCATGAATCGACGTTGCGCAATGCGGTGCTGGTTGAGAGCGTGCAGGGGCTGGAAGATATCAAGCTGATGCAGGCAGAAAATCGCTTTTTGCAGCAGTGGAATAGTTACATCCAGATCACCGCTGAGTCGGGCCTGCGGACCCGCGAGTTGACGCAAAACCTGATCAGCTGGGGGATGACTATTCAAAGTCTGGTCTACGCCGGAGTGATTGTGGTCGGCGCGCCGATGGTGATCGACGGCACGTTAACCACCGGTTCGGTGGTCGCCGCGTCGATGCTGGCCTCGCGGATGATCGCGCCGATGGCGACCGTGTGCGGCGTGCTGGCCCGCTGGCAGCAGGTCAAAGCGGCCAAAGAGGGGCTGGACAGCATCATGCAGCTGCCTACCGAAAATCAGCGTGAAGATACCCCGATTCGCCAGGACGTACTGCGCGGGCATTATCTGTTCGATCAGGCGCAGTTTCGCTATCACCCGGAAGATCCGCGCATGGCGTTACGCATTAACCGGCTGGAGATCAAACCCGGCGAGTCGGTGGCGATCCTCGGGCGCAACGGCGCGGGCAAATCGACGCTGCTACAGGCATTAGCGGGCGGAATGGATCTGGCGGGGGGAGAACTGCGGCTGGATAATCTCAGTCTACCGCATCTGGACGTGGCGGATCTGCGGCGCAACGTGGGCTTTATGACCCAGAATGCGCGGCTGTTCTACGGCACGCTGCGCGAAAATATCACCCTCGGAATGCCGCGCGCCACCGATGAAGAGATCTTCGCGGTGCTGGAGATGTGCGGCGCGGCAAGCTTTGTGCAGAAACTGCCGAAAGGTCTCGACTACCCGATTATGGAGAACGGCGTGGGGCTGTCCGGCGGGCAACGCCAGTCGATCCTGCTGGCGCGTATGTTCCTGCGCGATCCCAATATCGTGCTGCTGGATGAACCGACCGCCTCGCTGGATGAACATACCGAACGGGAATTTATCCAGCATCTGCGCCAGTGGCTGGGCAACCGAACGTTGATCGTCGCCACCCACCGTGTGCCGGTGCTGGAGCTGGTGGAACGCGTGGTGGTGCTGAAAGAGGGCATGCTGGTGATGGACGCGCCAAAAGCGCAGGCGCTGAACAACAGCCGCATGCAGCAGCAGGCAAACGGACGGGAGTGGAAAAATGAAAATCAATCAGCGTGAAGTCGCCGCCATGGACGATCTGGATAACGCTCTTGATTCCGAGAGCGGTTACTCCGGCGCGCGGCGCATCGTTATCTTCTCCCTGCTGCTGTTCATCGTGGTTGGCGTATGGGCCTGGTTTGGGATCCTCGATGAGGTCTCGACCGGCACGGGTAAAGTGATCCCCAGCTCACGCGAACAGGTATTGCAATCCCTCGACGGCGGGATCCTCACCGAGCTGAACGTGCGCGAAGGCAATCAGGTGCAGGCCGGACAAGTCCTGGCGCGGCTCGATCCCACGCGTTCAGAATCCAACGTCGGCGAAAGCGCGGCACGCTATCGCGCTTCGCTGGCCTCCAGCGTGCGTCTGACGGCAGAAGTGAACGATCTGCCGCTGGTGTTCCCCCCTTCCCTGCAAAAATGGCCGGATCTGATCGCCGCCGAAACCCGGCTCTATAACTCCCGCCGCGCGCAGCTGGATGACACGCAGAGGGAACTGAAAGCGGCCCTGAGCCTCGCGAACAAAGAGCTGGCGATCACGCAGCGGCTGATCAAAACCGGAGCCGCCAGCCATGTGGAAGAGCTGCGTCTGCAGCGGCAAAAAAGCGATCTGGAGCTGAAACTCACCGATGTGCGCTCTCAATATTACGTGCAGGCGCGCGAGGCGCTGTCAAAAGCCAACGCCGAAGTGGATATGGTGTCGGCGGTGTTAAAGGGGCGCGAAGATTCGGTGACGCGCCTGACCGTGCGATCGCCGGTGCGTGGGATCGTCAAAAATATCAAAGTGACCACCATTGGCGGGGTGATCCCTCCCAACGGCGAGCTGATGGAGATCGTGCCGGTGGACGATCACCTGCTGATCGAAACCCGCCTGTCGCCGCGCGATATCGCGTTTATTCATCCTGAACAAAAAGCGCTAGTGAAGATCACCGCTTACGATTACGCCATTTATGGCGGGCTGCAAGGGGTCGTTGAGACGATTTCGCCGGACACCATTCAGGATGAAGCCAAGCCGGAAGTGTTCTATTACCGGGTCTTTATCCGCACCAGTCAGGACTATCTGGTGAACAAAGCCGGCAGGCGTTTCTCGATTGTGCCGGGCATGATTGCAACGGTGGATATCAAGACCGGAGAGAAATCGGTGATGGATTATATGATTAAGCCGTTTAACCGCGCCAAGGAAGCATTGAGGGAGCGGTGAGGGTTTCAGGGTTTCAGGGTTTCAGCACACGGCGGTTCTCTCTCCTTTTTGGGGAGAGGGTTAGAGTGAGGGGAAACATGCGGCTCCGTTCTCTTTCATAGTGACGTTGTGACAGCCAAAGGGGCAAGCCGCACAAGCGAGTCCCTCTCCCTTTGGCAGAGGATTAGGGGAGAGGGGAAACTTGCGGCTCTGTTCTCTGTCATGATGAATTTGTGACAACCAAAGGGGCAAGCCGCACAGTCGAGCCCCTCTCCCTTTGGCAGAGGGTTAGGGTGAGGGGAACATACGGCTCTGTTCTCTGTCATAGCGACGTTGTGACAGCCAAAGGGGCAAGCCGCACAAGCGAGCCCCTCTCCCTTTGGCAGAGGATTAGGGGAGAGGGGAAACTTGCGACTCTGTTCTCTGTCATAGCGACATTGTGACAGCAAAAGGGGCAAGCCGCACAAGCGAGTCCCTCTCCCTTTGGCAGAGGGTTAGGGTGAGGGGAAACATGCGGCTCAGAGGGGGATTCCGTTCACTTTACGTTCCTTGCCTCTCTGGTAATACCCTGCCCGTGAACGTGTCAGGGTGGCCCAATCACCGCCGGACTGACACGCCGCTGTAAGCCCTGATTTTATCGTGTCATCAACGTCGCATTGATTTCTCAGGCCCCTTTTTGGGGAAAATGTAGGTACTGGCAGATATCTGGACTCCCTCATGCCCTGCAATTTGCAGCATAAGCACCCTGGCCGGGAATTAAACGTTTCCAGCTCCATTGCCCTGACTATTTCTTCACTAGGGTTATCAGCGTTTTCTTAGAAACTGGCAATCAGTTTTAGTGGGAATGTAAATAAGCGCAACTAACTATTGCGTGCGATCAAAAAGGCTTTTTTTTGACCACGAAATGCTTACACTTTCTGTAGGGAATTAAATACAAACGCGCAAGGAGCAGCGATGTACTACAGAAATGAAGTGATACGTTATTTGCAGGCCAATAATATCCTCGCTCTGAAATTAGATCGAGCGGTAACAGGTGTACGTAAGGCAGTCTCTAATCAGATTGATATGATTCAGGCGGGTGCCACGCGCGCGCTGTATTACACCTCCTGTTTCACTGATGAGTATATGGATGTTTGTCAGCAACAAAAGACTGAGGATATCCGATTCGCTAAGGGTGTAGGCCGCTTTATCCGGAATCGCAGCGTCGTCAGCGACATGCTGAAAATTTATTTTGATGAAATATTCAAATATAAGACGAACCAACAGTTACAGCGCATCAAAGAAATGCTGATGGCTGTTAACGTCCACATTGCCACTAACATAATTACCAATAACGGATTTGCTCTAGCTATAGCCTCATCGGTCGCTATGGGTACGAATTTCACTCTGAATATGAGTGCAACGTTAGGACGTAAAGCTGGCGTGCTGGTGGCATTGCCTGGCATCTATGGTGTCGTACAGGATGCTGCAGACAGTTCAAGCCGCCTCCGTTTAAGCTATCCAACCTTTTGGAATGCGTTACATGCACAAGATTTGGAAATGATGTATTTCTTGATAGAGCCGTTATTCATCCGTGCTAATGCGCTTAAAGCACAATACGCCTCGGATAGCGAGATTGCAGATATCATCACCAGGATGATTCGATAATTATGATGAATATTTTTAAAAGGATTTTAAGGCGGCTGATAACATCGTTTTTATCCTCATACTTGCCTGGGGGGCTTACGCTCATTTTCGCCGTCGTTATGTTTCAAATTTTCCCGAACGCCCCCCTATGGCCTGTACCGGTATTTCTTATCGTAGTGCTAATTCTAATGTGGCGATATACCGATCTGTAACAACTACAGATAAGATAGTTATAATGGGCATCAGTTCGCGATATGACAGACATCATCAAGTGATTCGATAATCATGATAAATATTACTAAAAGATTTTTTAAGCGAATATTTAAGTCACTGTTTTCAATGTATG
Source organism: Lelliottia sp. CFBP8978 (assembly GCF_034046055.2). Taxonomy (NCBI): domain Bacteria; kingdom Pseudomonadati; phylum Pseudomonadota; class Gammaproteobacteria; order Enterobacterales; family Enterobacteriaceae; genus Lelliottia; species Lelliottia sp. CFBP8978. The sequence continues at coordinate 3,329,385 of NZ_CM188253.1, forward strand.
CGCCTACATTGCTCACATTCTTTTTTGCAATCGCTTTAGTACACTTTTTCCCGGATGGTCCTATATGGCCTGTACCCATCTTTCTGGTATTTATGCTGATTATTTTTGGTTGCTATGTGAAATGGTGAGGCGATCACATGGAATGGTTGAACCTGATGCCGAACCATACTTTAAAAATCTGGAAATGATGTATTTCCTGATAGAGCCGTTATTCATCCGTGCTAATGCACTTAAAGCACAATACGCCTCGGACCGTGAGATTGCAGATATCATCATAAGGATGATTCGATAATTATGATGAATATTATTAAAATGTTTTTTAGGCGTATATTCAGATCAATGATTTCGTATTACGGCCCTTCCGTGCTCACCATAATATTCACGCTGGTGCAGGGTTTATTATTCCCTGATAGCCCAATCTGGCTTATATCCGTATTCTTCCTGTTCGTGATAGTCATTTTTCCTCGATATGTGAAATAGCAAACATCGGGTAAGCACGATTAATGAAAACAGTCCGCCCCGATATCGGGGCGGACTGTTTCACTTTTACGCGCAATGACGGGTCGGCCATTGCGCGTTAGCGGGTCAGAGCGAGATTTTCAGGCGTTTTACCGCTTCTTTCAACTGTTCATCCGTTGCCGTCACAAACGACATTCGCAACGTGCTGCGATCGGGATCGCTGCAATAGAAGAATTCGCCCGGCACAAACACGACGCCATTGCTAAGCGTCTTCTCCAGCCACTGCGTGGTGTTGATACCGTTATTCATTTTGGCCCACAAAAACATCCCGCCCTTTGGCTTATGGAACGTCAGCACGTCGCCAAGCTCCTTTTCAAGCTCGCTGGCAAAGGTCTGATATTTCTGGCGATACGCATCCCGAATCAGGGCAATTTGTCCAGCCAGTCGCCCGGTTTGTAGATACTCGTACGTCATCAATTGCGACAACATGCTGGTATGCAGATCGGTGGTCTGCTTAAGATTTACCACCGCCCTCTTCAGCCATTCAGGCACCACCAGCCAGCCAACGCGCGTGCCCGGCGATAATATTTTCGAGAAAGTCGAGGTATAAACAATATTCTGTTCGTTGCCGATGTCTTTAGCGTGGGCCATTAACGGACGGAAAACGTCAGTGGTGTAATTAATTTCGCTGTAGGGATCGTCTTCAATAATGACGAAATCATAGCGCTTCGATAATTCGACCAGCTTTTTGCGTCGATTCTCAGAGAGCGTCACACCGCCGGGGTTGCCGAAGGTCGGGACGATATAAACAGCTTTAATGGGTTTGCTGGCGGCTAAGTCTTCAAGCTCATCAACGTTCATGCCTTCGCCGTCTGTGCCAACGGATTCAAGACTGGCCTGGGCAAGGCTAAACACCTGCAGCGCAGCCAGATACGTCGGGCGCTCTACGACCACGGTATCACCGGGATTAATTAATGCGCGCGCCAGAATATCCAGAGATTGTTGCGAGCCGGAGGTGATCACCACTTCGTCGGCCTGACAAGAAATGCTCCGGTCTGCACAAATTTGCGCGATGGCTTCGCGTAGCGCCGGATATCCTTCGCTCAAACCATATTGGAAGGCCTCGCCAAAATGGCGCGATAACACGGCGTCTGCCGCGATTTGCAGTCCTTCATGATCGAAAAGGTCGGGGTTGGGAATGCCGCCGCCGAGTGAAATCACGCCCGGCATTTTGCTGTGTTTTAATAGTTCGCGAATGGCGGAGGATTGCAGGCTTTGCACGCTGCTGGCGAGTTTTTGAGTTGTCACGCTACGGGTACCTGGATTCTTTTTGATAGTCACAACTTAGTAACACATGTCTCGGTTCTGGTCATCATTTTCGCGTGCTGTTTGGGGAAAGAGGGCCACCATCAAGGGCAAAAAGCCCGGTTCATGCCTCTTTTCGTAAAGATACGTAAACACCCCCTCTTTTTTTTAGCGGTAAAACCCCCGCCGCAGGCACAGGAGATAAACAAGCGCAGCTAGCTAATAAGCTTCAGTATATCGTAGACAAACGAAGCGTCATATTTTGGCCTTTCCAGCCATTATTTTTCCTTGTTAACCAAAAGCAGCTGAAATTTTAATTCCAGATAGCAGCTAGACTTAATTCATGAACAACAGCGGATACGTTCTGAATCGTATCCATAACGTCACACGAGGGTTAATATATGGCTGAGAAACGCGGTAGTACGGGTAATTTCGCTGAGAATCGTGATAAAGCGTCTGATGCCGGTAAAAAAGGTGGGCAACAAAGCGGTGGGAACTTTAAAAACGATCCGCAACGCGCATCCGAAGCAGGAAAAAAAGGCGGTGAAAATAGTCATGGTGGAGGCCGAAAATCAGATAAATCATAGGCTCACCTATTTTGATTATCGTTATCCGAAAATTAAAGCACACTCTGCGGGTCAGCAGACTCGCAGTATTCTTATTTCCGTGAGGAAGCCCCATGAATATGAAAAGCCTTGAAGATGTCTTCATTCATCTTCTTTCCGATACTTATAGTGCAGAAAAACAATTGACCCGCGCACTGGCAAAACTGGCCCGTGAAGCCTCAAGTGAACCGCTCCGTACCGCATTCAAAAGTCACCTCGAAGAAACTCACGGGCAGATTGAGCGTATTGATCAGATCGTTGAGCAGGAACCGGCTCTCAAAATTAAGCGTATTAAGTGCGTTGCGATGGAAGGCCTGATTGAGGAAGCGAATGAGGTTATTGAAAGCACAGAGAAAAACAGTGTTCGCGATGCGGCGCTGATCGCTGCCGCGCAAAAAGTTGAGCACTATGAAATCGCCAGCTATGGCACACTGGCCACGCTGGCAGAGCAGCTAGGCTATAAAAAAGCCGTCCTGCTTTTGGCTGCAACGCTTGAAGAAGAGAAAGCCACCGATCTTAAATTGACCGACTTAGCCGTTGGCAATATTAATCAACAGGCCGAAAAATAATTTCGATATTATTAATCCCCAGATAACACCAGAACAATAATAGTAAGGAGAATGATCGGCCAGTCCGCCTGAACAGCAGTTCACCGTCTCGCTTTATTTTCTCAGCCAGATGATTTTCTTTTAGGACTCTTCTCGTTTGTCAGATTAAGCAACAGCAACCACACTTAAGCTGTCAAGTCGCTATGCTCTGGAGGTCACAATGAAATTATTATGGGCGCCATTATTTTGTTGTCTGCTTATTCCAACAGCGTGGGCCGACGATAACGGTGGCCTGCAAAAAGGTGAAGCCCCGCCGCCGCCGCACAAGATTGACGAGGGGTATCGCGGCACGGACGACGCGCGTATCATGACCGTGGAACAGGCAAAAACCATGCACGATGGCGCGACCATCTCACTGCGCGGTAATTTAATTGATAATGCAGAAGGTGATAAATATACCTTTCGCGATAAGACCGGTCAGATTGAGACGATCATTCCTCATTCCGTTTTTGATGGCCGAACCGTTAAACCCGATCATATGATCAGCATTAATGGCAGCCTTGATAAAAAAATGACGCCGCCTGTCGTTCGGGTAGATCGCATCCAGAAATAAATAATGTCCTGATAACCTGTCAGGGGCGATGAAGATATATCGTTCTCATATCGCCCCGACGACTTCTGTTAAATCCCCCCCCCCCGCTTCTATACCTACCAATATTTGGGATAACGCATCCCTGCATAATAGCCTCTTTAGGATTAATCCCCCTTTTATTCACTCTGCAATATTTAAACAATCTTACACAAATTCACATTGCATACATTTTGCTTACACAGCACGGAATGTCCGATGATAGCCCGCTCCCCATTAGCCGTAATAATATCAACAGCCACAGGGCTGTCACTCCTGCTTTCTGCCCATGCAGCGGAGCCTGATAATCAATTTATTATTCAGCAGCAACGTCAGAAAGCACTGGAACAGCAACTCACTCCGCCGGTGCCCGATGTGCGGCTTTCCGAGCCGTCATCCAGCTTTGGCAAAATCGCCTTCCCCGCAGAAATGCCCTGTTTCCCTATCGAACAGGTGCAATTAAGCGGTCAGGACGCCCTGCCCCACTGGCTGCCGCTGCAACGTATTGCCGATCAGGCACAGGGGCGTTGTCTGGGCGGGAAAGGCATCAACCTGCTGATGAGTACCCTGCAAAACAGGCTCGTCGATCATGGCTGGATCACCACCCGCGTGCTGGCACCCACACAGGATCTGAAAAGCGGTACTTTAAAACTGGCGATTGTGCCGGGCTACGTTCGCCACGTCAGGCTTACGGATGAGAGCGACGATGACATTCTGCTTTACAGCAGCTTCCCGGCGCATGAAGGCAATCTGCTGGATCTGCGTGATATTGAGCAAGGTCTGGAAAATCTCCAGCGCCTGCCCACTGTTGAAGCCAGCATGGAGATCCTCCCCGGCGAGCAACCCGGCGAGAGCGATGTGGTGATCACCCGTAAGCAGTCAAAAATGTGGCGTCTTGGCCTGTCACTGGATGATGCCGGAACGGAAACCACCGGGCGCTATCAGGGTGGCGTGACGCTGTCGCTGGATAACCCCTTCTCTCTCAGCGACTTGCTCTATGTTTCCGCCAGCCATGATCTGAACGACCACAGCGATAAAGGGAGTAAAAACTACACCGCCCATTACTCCGTTCCCTTTGGCTACTGGACGCTGGGCGTCACGGGCAGTGACTACGACTATCACCAGACGGTGGCGGGACAGAATCAGGATTATCGCTACAGCGGAAAAAGTAAGAACCTGGACGTGCAGCTCAGTCGCGTGCTGCATCGCAGCGGCTCGCAAAAAACCACCTTGACCTGGGACGTGCTGGCGCGCGAAACCCGTAACTATATTGATGATACCGAAGTGGGCGTGCAGCGTCGGCAAACCGCTGGCTGGCGCGTGGGGCTACAGCACCGCCACTTTATCGGCCAGGCCAGCGTAGATGCCGGAGTAAGCTATCAGCGCGGGACCCGTTGGTTCGGCGCGCAGCCAGCGCCAGAAGAGTATTTTGGCGACGCCACCGCGCTCAGCAAAATTATCCAGCTCAACGCCCAGCTCGATTTGCCGTTTGAGATCGGCTCGCAAAACTTCCGTTACAACGTTCAGTATTTGCGCCAGATGAGCAATACGCCGCTGACGCCGCAGGATCAATTTGCCATCGGTAACCGCTGGTCGGTGCGCGGCTTTGACGGCGAGCGCACCCTCAACGCCAGCCACGGATGGTATGTGCGTAACGACCTCGGCTGGAGCACGCCGCTGCCGAATCAGGAACTGTATCTCGGGGCCGATTACGGCGAAGTGGGCGGTTACAGCTCAGACCCGCTGATTGGTCAACATCTGGCCGGCGGCGTGGCTGGCCTGCGGGGTAGCGCCTTCAACACCGGCTACGACCTGTTTGCCGGCACGCCGTTCTCGAAACCGGACGGCTTCCACACCAGCTCGCTCACTCTGGGCTTCAACCTCAACTGGAGCTGGTAATGCGCGTCGGAAACCTGGATATCAAAGCCCCGCTGATCCTCGGCGGTGAAGAAAACGAAGCCGAAGTTCTTGGAGCTACCGTCTGGCTGTGGATGCACTCCCCCATGCATCGGGATGCGCCACTGCATGCTTTACCGACTCTGCTTCTGCCCATCATCAAACGCCAGCAGTACGTGTTGGCGGTGGAGAACGGACGTCCGATTTTCTTTCTCAGCTGGGCCTGGCTCAACGAAGAAGCGGAAGCGCGCTACCTCACGCGCCCGTCGATTGAAATGAAAGAAGAGGACTGGGACAGCGGCGATCGGATCTGGTTTTGCGACTGGATCACTCCGTTCGGCCACACCGCCGCCATGAAAACGCTGATCCGCCACGACATTTTCCCGGATCACTGCTGGCGGGCGCTGTATCACCGTGGGGAAGAGCGCGGTAAACGCGTCGTGATGTTCCATGGCACGCACGTCACCCGCGAATCAGCAAAACACTGGCAACTGAATCACCCGCTCGCCGTCAACCTGCCGGAAGCGTTTAAAGGAACGACCCATGAATAAGAACCTCTATCGTATCGTTTTCAACAAAGCGCGCGGCATGCTGATGGTGGTGGCAGATATCGCCCGTTCGGGCCGCGCCGGTTCTTCGCGCGCAGCAGGCATCGGACATACCCACAGCCGCCTGATCGGTAAAATCAGTGCAATAAGCTTTAGCCTCTGGCTGGCGATGGGCGCGATACAGACGGCGCAGGCCAACATTGTGGCTAACACGGGCGCGCCAAAGAACCAGCAGCCGACGGTGATAAACAGCGCTAACGGTACGCCGCAGGTGAATATCCAGACCCCGTCCAAAGCCGGGGTTTCACGCAATAATTACACCCAGTTTGACGTGAGCCAGAAAGGCGCCATCCTGAATAACTCGCATAAAAATACCCGGACGCAGCTGGGCGGTATGGTGTCCGGCAACCCGTGGCTGGCGAAAGGCGAAGCGAAGGTGATCCTGAACGAAGTCAGTTCACGCGATCCCAGCAAGCTGAACGGCATGATTGAAGTGGCAGGAAAAAAAGCGCAGGTGGTGATCGCCAACCCGTCGGGCATTACCTGTAGCGGATGCGGTTTTATCAACGCCAATCGCGCGACGCTGACCACCGGTCAGGCGCAGATGAACAACGGCAATCTCACCGGGTTCAACGTTGAGCGCGGCGAAGTGGTGGTAGAAGGCGCCGGGATGGATACCTCTGGCGCGGATTACACCGATATCATCGCCCGCTCGGTCAAAGTGAATGCCGGGCTGTGGGCTAACGATCTGAAGGTGACCACCGGGCGCAATAAGGTCGATGCGGCGCATGAAAAAATAATCAAAGGCAGCGAGGATGCAGCCACACGACCGCAGCTGGCGGTCGATGTCGCCAGCCTCGGCGGAATGTACGCCGGTAAAATCCGCATGGTCGGCACCGAAAAAGGCGTCGGGGTGCGTAACGCCGGGGCTATCGGGGCTCAGGCAGGCAGCGTTACCATTAGCGCCGACGGGCGCATCGAAAACAGCGGACGGGTCCGGGCCAGCGACAGCGCCACCGTCCAGACCGCCAGCGCGTTCAGCAACAGCGGCGTGCTCACCGCGGGCAACAATGCGCAGGTGAAAGCGGACACCCTCAACAGCGAGAAAAACAGCGTCCTGGCCGCCGGAGTAAAAAGTGACGGTAAGCTTGCCAGCGCGGGGGATTTACAGCTGAGCACCAGCGGTCAGCTGAAGGCTCACGGGCAGACGCTGGCGGGCGGCAACCTGAGCGTCCGTGGTCAGGGCGTGGATTTGAGCGGCAGCCAGACGCAGGGGAAACGCGTCGTGCTTGACGGCGGCACGGGCGATCTCACCACGACCAGCGCCCAGGTGAATGCCACTGAACTCACCGCGCGCAGCGGTAAACAGCTCAACAACAACGGCGGTTCAATCAGTGCCGATACCCTGACCGTGAACGCACACCATCTCGCCAACCAGCACGGTAAGCTGATCCAGACCGGAAAAAGCACGCTGACAATCAATCTGCCGGGCACGATTGATAACCAGCAGGGGCAAATAGCCGCCACCCACGGCGTCGCGTTGAAAGCGCAATCGCTGAATAACCGCCAGGGGCAGGTCGTCGCGGTGGCGGATAACACTCACGTGGATGCCGGCGCTTTGAATAATGAGCAGGGGCTGATCTCCGCTGCCGCAGGCGATAGCGAAATCCGCAGCAGCCAGGCTATCCGCAATGCCGGGGGGCGAATCGAAGCGGCGAAAACCCAACGCATCGACGCCGCCGGGATCGATAACCAACAGGGGGTGATTGTTGCCGACGGCGCCACCCTCGCACTCAATGCGGGCAGCCTGAATAACCAGTCCGGCTCCCTGCTCTCGCGCGGTGCGCTCAGCGTGACAAACGGCGCGCTGAATAACCAAAGCGGCTTCCTGGCCAGTAACGGCGCACTGACCCTCGACGGCAGTGAGGTTGATAACCGCAGCGGCCAGATCGGCTCCGACCAGAGCCTCAACGCCCGGTTTGATACGCTGCTTAACCAGGGCGGTGCGGTGAAAGCCGTTGGCGACATGACCCTTAATGGCGGCACGCTGGATAACAGCAGCGGCGAAACGTTTGCCGGTAAAGGCCTTACCTTCACCGGCGATACCCTCAATAATACCGCCGGACAGCTGGCGGCGGGCGATAGTCTGACCCTGACGCCAGCCAGTCAGGTGATCAACCAGGCCGGGCTGTTGCAGGGCAATGGCGTTCGGATAAGCACCGTCAGCCTCAGCAATGGCTCCGGCACGCTCAACAGCCTGGGATCGCTGGATCTCTCCGCCGGCACGCTCGACAACCAGGCCGGTACGCTGGCGGCAAAAGGGACCGCCGATATTGCGGCCACCACGATGGATAACCGCAGCGGCGGGCGCGTCATCGGCGAATCCACCACTGCGCTTCACTCGGATAACCTGCAAAACAGCGGCGGTCAGATCCAGTCGGTGGGCGATCTGCTGCTCGACAGCGCCCGCGGCGTGGTGGATAACGTGTCCGGCTTAATTCGCGGCGGTCAAAGCGTCACGCTGAACGCAGTGAACTTCGTCAACCAGAATACGCTCGGTGAAAATCAGGGGCTGGAAGGCCAGCAGGTGACGCTGAATACCGACGCGCTGGACAACCAGAACGGGAGTCTGCTGGCCGATAGCGCGCTCACAATTCGCAACAATGGTACGCTGAATAACAGCGGCGGTGCGCTGGCCTCTTCCGGCCTGCTGGATATCTCGGGCAACGGTCTGGACGTGATGAACCAGGGCGGCACGGTGAAGGCCGGCAAAACGCTGAACCTCCACGCGCAGAATATCGACGGCAGCGGCCAGCTGTTATCGCTGGGTGATATGGATCTGAGCAGCGCAAACAGCGTAAACCACAGCGGCGCGACCATCGCCAACGGCAACCTCACCTTCAGCACGTCGGGCGATCTCACCAACAGCGGGAAACTGCTGGCAGGCAGCGCGCTGAACGTGCAGAGCGCCAGCCTCACTAATACGCTCAGTGGCGAAATCAACGCTGGCAGCAATACGCTTAACACCACCGGCACGCTGGCGAACTACGGCCTGATTGATGGGATCCATACTCGCATCAACGCTGACACGCTGAATAACATCGGCACCGGGCGCATCTACGGCGACGCGGTGGGCGTCAACGCTATCACCTTTAATAACCTCGCAGAAAACGGCACGGCGGCCACGCTTGCCGGACGCGAGCGCGTGGATCTGGGCGTGCAGACGCTGAATAACGTTGACCACGGGCTGATCTACAGCGCAGGCACGATGTTGATTGGCGGGGCGTTGGACGCTAACGGCGCCGCCACCGGACGCGCTGCGGCAATCAATAACCACAGTTCAACCATTGAGTCCGCCGGGGATATGTCCATCGCCGCCGGACAAATCAACAACATCAATGACCATTTCTCCACCGAAATCGTGCTGGTTTCGCAGGAGCCGCTGACCGAATATCAGCACTCCGGCTCCACCAACCGCTGGAAGGCCGGTGACGAAGGCGTCTGGGTGGATGGCAACTCATCCGACGGACTGCGCAATCTCAATACGCCGGAACTGAGCGGCCACGGACACGACGATTTCAACCAGTACACCTATACCCGTACGATTGAAGAGACCCGCATCAAAGAGAGCGATCCGGCGAAAATTCTCTCCGGCGGCAATATGACCCTGACGGGCGATCGGCTGTTTAACGACAAGAGTCAGATTGTCGCTGGCGGTACGCTCTCTACCGAGGCCATGGGCTCGGTGCTTAACGACGATGTGCCCGGTGAGCGGCATACCACCGACGCGGGTTATGTCACGCATTACTACCGCATTCGCCACAAAGGCGACGATGAACAGGGCCGTCGCACCACGGCTTACACTCCGCCTACGGCGATTCAGAGCATTGCCCTGAAGCCGGGCCAGCTGGTGAGCAACGGCAGCGTCGAAGGCAGTCAGCTGAACATCACGCCGCGAGTTTTACAGGGAACGGATACGGTGATTGGTCAGGCGGCGGGTGTCAGCGCTTCGCCACAGCAGACCGTCTCGCCGGGCGAACCCGTGACGCCTCCTGCGGGTCAGCAGTTTGAAGTGACGCCTGCCGACGGTGCCATTCGTATTATCGGGCCTAACACCACGCTCCCGGACAACAGCCTGTTTAAGGTGAATCCGTCATCGGACGTCCCGTATCTGGTGGAGACGGACCCGCGCTTCACCAACGAGAAAAAGTGGCTCGGTAGCGACTATATGCAAAACGCGTTGACCGCGAATAGCGATACCACCCTGAAACGTCTGGGCGATGGCTATTACGAGCAGCGGCTGGTGCGTGAGCAGGTCATTGGTCTCACCGGTCAACGCTATCTTGATGGCTTTAGCAATGATGAAGACCAGTTTAAATCGCTGATGGATAAAGGCATCACCTTCGGGAAACAGTATTCCCTGAAGCTCGGCGTGGCGCTCACGCCTGAACAAATGGCGCTGCTGACCGGCGATATCGTCTGGCTGGTCAATACCCGGGTGAAAATGCCGGACGGCTCGATGCAGACCGTGCTGGTGCCGCAGGTCTACGCCAAAGTGAAACAGGGCGATATTGATGGCTCCGGCGCACTGATTGCCGGGAATAATGTCTCGATGAAGCTGAATGGCGATCTGTTTAACAGCGGCACCATTGCCGGGCGCAAGGTGCTTCAGCTTGATGCAAACAACATCACCAACCAGACCGGCACGCTTCAGGCGGCGGACGTGAATCTGAACGCCCGCACCGACATCGACAATATCGGTGGCGCTATCGTCGGCGGCAGCAGCCTGCTGGCCAGCGCAGGCCGTGATATCAACGCCACCAGCACCGTTAACAGCGCAGAGAGAGTTAACGGTGAAAATCGCTTTAGCCGCACCACCATCGACAGCGTGTCCGGTATTTACGTTCAGGATGACAATGGCAAGCTGGCCCTGCAATCCGGTCGCGATATTACGCTGACAGGGGCGCAGGTGATCGCCAGCGGCGAGAATGGCAAAGCGCAACTGGTGGCCGGACGTGACGTCAATCTGAACACGGTGGCCACGGCCCGCAGTGATAATCTGATCTGGGATGCGGATAACACGCTGAAACAGAGCAGCGTGGAGCACAACGGTAGTAGCATCAGCGGCAGCGGCGGCGTGACGCTGGCGGCAGGAAATGACATCAATGCCCGCGGCGCGTCAATCACGTCTGACGGCGCGCTGGCGCTGGGTGCGGTCCGCGATATCAACATCGAAGGGGTCCTCAACGAAAACCAGCTCGACGAGCGGCATAAAGTGGTGGGCGGTAACGGCTGGATGTCGAAAACGACCCGCACCACCCGCGATACGGTGGATAAACAGACCGTTCAGGGCAGCGAACTGAGCGCCGATTCAGTGAAAATTATCGCCGGTAATGACCTGACGGTGGCGGGAAGTAGCGTCGTGGGTACCGGGAATGTGGCGCTCAAGGCCGGGAACGATCTGACCCTCACCACTATGGGCGGGCGCAATGATGAAACGCATCTGAAGCAGGAGAAAAAATCGGGGCTGTTAAGCTCCGGTGGGATTGGCTTTACCGTCGGGTCGCATAAAGAGACAACCGATCGGGCCAGCCAGGCGAAAGCCGGTCAGGGCGCACTGGTGGGCAGCCTGCAAGGCGACACGGTTCTGCTGGCGGGCAACGACTACCGACAGACCGGCAGCAGCGTCTCCTCGCCAAACGGCAATGTGGCGATTCAGGGCAAAAACGTCACCATTGAGGCGGCACAGGATACCTGGGCCTCTCAATACAAACGTACCGTCGAACAAAAAGGATTCACGCTGGCGGTGAACGTGCCGGTGGTGATGGCGGTTCGCGGCGCGCTGGAAACCGCACAGGACGTGGGCAAAAGCAACGACGACCGCATCAATATGCTGGCCGCCGCCAACGCCGCATGGGACAGCGCCCGTGCCGCCAGCGCGATGATGAACACCGCGCAGGGGCTGATGGCGAACGGCGCGCAGGCCGCGGCGCAGAACGTGAGCGTGTCGCTCACCTATGGTCAAAGCAAACAAACCAATACCGAAGAGACCCGCAGCACCACGGCTCTGGCAAGCAAAGTGAATGCCGGAAAACAGGCGGTCGTGGTGGCGACCGGCGGCGAGCAGTCGGATATCAATATTGTCGGCTCCGACGTGAGCGGCAAACAAGGCACGACGCTGTTCGCGGATCACGATGTGAACATCGTGGCGGCAAAACAGGAGCGTCACGAACGCAGCGATAACGCGTCCAGCGGCTGGAATGCCGGCGTGGCGGTGAGCTACGGCCAGGGCGGCGCCTCGTTTGGCGTTACCGCCGGGGCAAACGTTGGCAAAGGCCACGGCAACGGTGACGACGTCTCCTGGCGCAACAGCCACGTTGGCGATATGGACGGTCAGACCCGGATTATCAGCGGCGGAACCACTACCCTGCGCGGCGGTCAGCTGTTGGGCAAAGGGGTGGATATTACTGCGGATAATCTGAATATCGAAAGCCTGCAGGACACCATGAAATACGACGGCAAGCAGATGAACGCGGGCGGCCAGGTGACGGTCGGCTTCGGCTTTGCGGCATCAGGCAATTACGGACAGTCGAAGGTCAATGCGGATTACGCCTCGGTGCAGGAGCAGTCCGGCGTCTTTGCGGGGGCCGATGGCTATAACATTAACGTTAAAGACCATACGGATCTGCAAGGTGGCCTCATTACCTCCAGCGAGAGCGCCGAGCAGACCGGTAAAAATCAGTTCAGCACCGGCACGCTGAGCTGGAGCGATATTCATAACCGTTCAGAATACGAAGGCAATGGCTTTGCCGTGGGCGGCTCAATGAGCATGAACACCGATATGGGGCTGGGCGATAACGCCACGCCGCAAAGTAGCAAAACGGTGCTCAACGAAAATGGCGCTCAGGTCCCGGCGCAGGGGTATGCCTCACTGGATAAAAACATGACCTTCGGGATCGGCCATGACAGCGGCAGCGACAGCTCTGTGACCCGAAGCGGGATCAACACCAGCCATATCACCCTCACGGATCCTGACGGACAAACGCAGCCGATTGAGGGCATTAAAACCGATATCACCACCGAAACGGCCGCCGCAAACTCCGGCAAGCTGGAGAATAATTTCGACAAAGACGACGTGTTTAAAGAGCTGAATTTGCAGGTACGCGTGACGCGTGATTTCAAAGAAAATGCAAATCATCAGATTGGGCAACTGCTGGACGCGCAGCAGGCGACGGCACAAGCTGCGTTGAAACAGGCGATCGAGTCCGGTGATAAGGCTAAGCAACAAGACGCGCTGGCGGCAGTCTATAAACTGCAATATCAGCGCCGCTTCCTGCAAACACTGGTTGGCATCGTCGCCGGATCGCCTGATACCGCCATCACTCAGGGCACGCTGGCAATGGCCGCGACCAAAATGCGTGAAGAGACCATCAAAAACTCGCTGCTCTTTGACGGCATAAAAGACACCAAAACCTCCTACAGTAATGTTTCAGGAGAGAGTAATGGTCTTTATGATGGCATTAAAGCTGGCGGTGTTCGGGTGGGTCTGGATGTTATCTGTGGCAAAAAAAATCAACGCTGCGCGACAACTGATGACGCGGGCAAAAATCTTCTGCGTGATGAAAATGGCAAGGTCATTTATAAAGGTACAACCGAATACCCGACCATTGATGCTTTCCTGGAAAAGAGCCCTGAAGCGGCAAGCCTCTTTGGACCTACCGGTGGATTCCAGGGAACCGGAGGATTGCTGGAACCCTTTGGCGAATACAAGGCGGGCACGTTCTGGGGCGATATTGGTGACACCATCGTAGAGTCGTATGCCGGTACGCATGATTATATCGGAGGTCAATTGCCTGGTTTTTATGACAGCGAAGGGAATACTTCCCGCGGGCGCAACACCTTAACGGAAAAAGCGGCCAATACCTGGACTATCGTCGCTATTCCGCTGGCCACGCCTTTCGCCATGACCGAGATGGTTTCACCCGAGTTACTGGACTTTATCTTTAATGCATCCAAATGAGGTTAGACAATGACATTACGTCGCGGCTTACTTTTGCTTTGTCCTCTTTACCTAAGCGGATGCGTTGTTGCCGATCTGGATTCGAGCAATTATCAGTATGTTCCCTATGTTCAGACCATCCAGAAAAAAGGCCATCTCGGACAGACCAATACGGTGCAGCGAAAACAGGATCTTTACGCGTGTGGACTGGACAGGGCGATTGATCCTGATACGCAGCCATTTAATCGCAATCAGCTTGTCGGAGGAGAAACAATGGAACAGCACGACAAGCGAATAGCCCATCTTGAGAATTGCATGATGGCTAAAGGCTATGTGTTACTCGATTTTGGTCAATGTGGCCCCCTGAAAGCCCCGACCGGAAAATGTAATTAAATGAACAAAAAACCCACCGGATTATGCCCTAAATAAAATCACGCCCCTCCCCTACTAATATAGGGGAGGGATAAACCAGGAATATTCCGGTCTTTAGGATTAATCCCCATTTCATCCCCTGCCAAAAAAACCAACAATTTTAACCGCTTTATTTGCCATGGAATATCCATGACCTCTTTGCCGGAATTAACCGGCGTGAATCACCCCAAAAACGGCACAAGGATTACGGAAAATGAAAAAAATATCTCTGGCAGTATTCGTGGCTGCGAGCCTTGCCAGCGGCGCGGCTTTGGCGGATAACCAGACGGTTTCTGTTGGCTATGCACAGAGTAAGGTTGAGAACTTTAAAAATATTCGTGGCGTCAACGTTCAGTACCGCTACGAGTGGGATTCTCCATTGAGCGTGCTGGGCTCATTCACTTATATGAGCGGCGACGACGACCAGAAATATTATGTCGATTCTGATTCAGTGAAAAACCACATCGACGTGAAATATTACTCTCTGATGGCGGGTCCGGCGTATCGTATTAATGAATACGTTTCTCTGTATGCGCTGGGCGGCGTGGCGCACACTAAAGCTGATGTGGATACCAAATGGGTAAACGCGGGCGACGGTTATACCCAGAAAGACAGCCTCTCTGAAAAATCGACCTCTTTCGCGTATGGCGCGGGCGTGCAATTTAACCCAACCGCCGAACTGGCAATTAACGTGGGTTACGAGGGCACGAATGCCGATATCGACGGCAGCCACTCGATCAACGGCTGGAATGTGGGTGTCGGTTACCGTTTCTAATCCTGCGCTGCCCCTCTCTGTGCGGGAGAGGGGATTTTGTCGTCACATGCTAAACAACGTGATTACAGAGGTTTATCGACCGCGATCAGCACGAGCATCGGGCGTTCAGCCTCTTCTGCCAGCGCAGGCCAGGCGTCAATCTGCGCCTGCGTCGGCCCCCATTCGTTGACTTCACGAAGAGCCAGTCCAGCTTTCACCAGCGCATTCAGCGTCGTGCCAAGCGTGCGGTGATATTTGATCACCCCCTCTGCCAGCCAGTTGCTGACGCGCTGTCCCTCCTGCTGATACTGATTCACGCCCCAGAAGCGCTCGCCGTTATCATCCGTCAGCCAGCCCTGACGCGAGGCGCAGGTGTAGATCGGATGCTCCATCGAAAAGACCAGGCTACCGCCGGGCTTAAGCGCACGCTGGATATGGCCAAACAGGGTATCGAGCTCAGGCAGATAATGCAGCGCCAGCGAGCTGTAGACCAGATCAACGCTGTTTTCTTCCAGCACCAGCGACTCCAGATCGCTGCGCTGATAATGAATAGCCGCATCAGGGGTTAACTCCGCAGCGCGGGCAAGCATCTTTTCAGAGATATCAACGCCCGTCACCTGCTCGGCGCCCATCTCACGCGCACTTCGGCAGAACCAGCCGTATCCGCAACCTAAATCAATCACTGATTTGCCGTTCAGATCCGGCAGCATGCTTTTCAGCGCAGGCCATTCCGGCGCGCCATCCAGCCCCTGCTGCGAGCGCGGAAGCTGCGCGTAGCCCTCAAAAAACGCCGGATTATCATAGATATTTTGTGCCATCGCAGATCCCTCTTTGTGAATATGCATAGCAGTATACTGCATTGTCGGGCGGCGGTTTCTCCTTCACCGGTCTGATGCCCTCACCCCGACCCTCTCCCACAGGGAGAGGGAGAAAACACTAAAAACGGTCACTGGCGTGGCCGTTTTGCTTTTGCCTTGTGCGGCCTGATGCCCTCTCCCACGGGGAGAAGGAGAAGTGCCACTACCGCCTGTTTTCCGGCGTTCACTTTATCCTCTCCCACGGGAGATATGTATATTATCCCACCGTCCCCCAGACCAGATTGCCGTTATGGAAGGTGGCGGTACGCGGCGAAATTCGCGCTACGGCTTCGGCAGAACAGGAGGCATCCACCAGCACAAAGCTGGCGTCGTCCTGAGCCTTCGGCCAGATGCGTTCGCCTTTGTCGTTCAGCGGTAAGACATCGCCGGTGGCAATCCCCAGCGCACGCGAGAGCGTCTGCTCGTTCGGGCGGATGTAGAGCTGCGCATACAGATTCGCTTTTTCCAGCATGTCGCCCAGACCGTACGGCGACCAGTGGTCAATCACGCTGTCGGTCCCGGTCATCACGAATACGCCTTTGTCGCGCAATTGCTTGAGCGGCATATGCAGCGTGCCAATCGGGACGGTGGAAGCGATAGTGATCTGCTGCGCCGCCATGCGTGTGGCGAGCTGATCTACCTGCTGCTCGTTGAGCGTCGCCAGCGCAAAGCCGTGGCTGATGGTCAGTTTGCCCTTCAGTTCCGGCGTTTTCTCGACCGTTTCCACCATATAGTTCACCGCCGCCACGCCCGCCGGGCTGGTTTCGTGCAGGTGAATATCCACGCCTTTGTCGTAATCCAGCGCGATCTGGAACATGAGATCAAGAGACTTTTCCATCGCGCCGTCAACGTTCGTTGGGTCCAGCCCGCCGACATAGTGCGCGCCAGCCTGCATCGCCTCGCGCATCAGCGGTTCGCATTTTGACAGCAACAAACCATGCTGCGGAAAGGCGACGATTTCACAGTCAAAACCCGACTTACGCCGCGCCAGCACGGCCTGTAAATTCTGCAAATTTTTAAGACCGGAAGTCGGTTCGATATTGCAGTGGCTACGGGCGATGGTGGAACCTTTGGACTGAATCAGATCGATCAGTTTTTCCGCTCGCTCCTGGGTATACGGCTGCAGTTCCGGCAGCAGCTTTTGCTCCAGGCGAATCATATCCTGGATGGTCGTCCCGGCCGGACGATTCAGCGATCGCCACGGGCCGCCGTAAAACGTTTTATCCAGGTGGATATGCATATCCCGCATCGCCGGAAGCAGCAATTTTCCGCCGGCATCGTAATGCGGCAGCGTGCTATCCGCGTGGCTTTGGTTATCGCGCAATGCGCGGATTTTACCGTCCTGGATCTCCAGCGTTTTCAGCTCGGTGCGGGTGCTCACCGCCACGTCGCCCTCAAAGTGGAAACCGGACTCCAGCAGTACGTTGTCCAGATAGTAGTGTTTGGCGGTGATGTTCATCGGTTTGCCCGTTTCGCAGATCGGTTTAGCGGAATCGGCAGCATACGCGACGGAACCGGTCGCGCCAAACAGCGCGCAGGCAGTGACCATTTTGCCGCTCTGGCTGATAAATTCACGGCGGCTTTTATTCTCATTCATCTTATCTTCCTTTTGTTACGCATTCACAATGTGGGTGCCGGTCTCACCGCGCAGTGCTGCGGGCAGGCAGTCTGGCGAGGTAATCACCACCCGTTTGCCGCCCTGATGGAGGAACGCAAGGCTGGCAACAATCTTTGGCAGCATGCTGCCTGGCGGGAAATGGCCCTCTTCCATATAGCGCGTCATTTGCGCCACATTTACCGTGTCCAGCGCCTGCTGGTTCGGCTTGCCAAAGTTGACGCAGACTTTCTCCACGCCGGTGGTGATCACCAGCACATCGGCGTGGATCTCCCGCGCCAGCAGCGCTGTCGAGAGATCTTTATCAATCACCGCATCCACACTCTGATAATCGCCTTCTTTAGTGCGGATCACCGGAATCCCGCCGCCGCCAGCGCCAATCACCACAAAACCTTTTTGCGTCAGCGTCTTGATGGCGTCCGCTTCGACAATACGGATCGGCTGCGGGGAAGCCACCACGCGACGGTAGCCGCGCCCGGAGTCTTCAACAAAATGCCAGTCGGGATGAGCGTGTTGCAGTTCATCACGCTGAGTTTCGCTAAAGAAAGCGCCGATGGGCTTGGTCGGATAGGTAAAGCCTGGATCCTGCGGATCGACTTCCACCTGGGTGACCACCGTGACCGCTTTTTGCTCACCGCGCGCCGCAAGGCGATTGTTCAACGCCTGCTGGATTAGATAGCCGATCCCGCCCTGGGTGTCGGCCACGCAGTTGGCAAGCGGCGTTAAGGGTAGCCCTTCGCGCTCATGGGCGATCTCTGCACGCCTGAGATCGAGACCCACCTGCGGGCCGTTGCCGTGGGTGAGGACGATGTCGTAGTCAGAGGCGAGCATTTCCAGTACCGACTCGGCGACGGCTTTTACCGCCTGCGCCTGATCTTCAATCGACTGGCTGGCGTTATCTTTGATAATGCTGTTGCCACCGATGGCAACGACCATGAGTTCTTTCATACGTTTTCCTTTATCACGGTGCGGTATGTTTCCCCTCACCCCTGCCCTCTCCCCAAAGGGGCGAGAGAGTAAAAGCCCGCTCTCACCATGGGGGAGAGGGAGTAAAAGGCCCCTTCACACCGTGGGAGAAGTTTATCGTCCCCTCTCATCTTGAGCCGGGGCAGCTAACGTCCCCTCTCCCCTGTGGGGAGAGGGTTAGGGTGAGGGGAAAGGTTTTAAGCTTCAGAAACCGGCGCTGCAGCGCTCGCCAGTTCACGGCTATCAAGGAAGTGCTTCACCACAAACATGCCGCTCATCATCAGGTACGCCGTCACGAACATCAGCGAGCTGCCTTCGGCAAATCCGACCACCGGGGCGTGAATGACGCCGAACAGCGCCAGCAGTGCACCCACCGCCGCGGCAATCGCCCCGCGCAGCGGTTTGTTGATGATGGCGAAAATCGCGATACATCCCCATAACATGCTGGCGAGCGGTGCGCCGTTGCCCAGATGCACCAGCCCTTCGTAGTAGATGCCTTTGCTGTGGAGTACGTCGGTGCCAATCTTCGCCGCGTTGGTGCCCGCCGCCCCCATCACGCTGTTCATCATGGTGAGCGCCCAGTTGGCAATCCACGGGAACAGGCAGATAAAGATGACGGGAACCTCCACTTTCGGCGTTTCCCTCACCACCTGGTTGGCGGTGACCACGCCGATAAACACCAGAATCGGCACGATGGCGGTCATCGGAATGATGGCGAGCATAAACGCCCCCAGCCCGAACAGCGGCACAATGAACATCGTTACCCCGGAAGCCAGCGTGTAGCCGATGCTGGCGCCCATCGCTTTCCATCCCGCGTGGCCGACATAAACCGTCACCGGGAACGGATTGCCCATCAGGCAGCCGAGCATCGAAGCCAGACCGTTCGCCAGCATCACTTTGCGGGTCGGGTATTCATCTCCCGCCGCGTGGGCGCTTTCGATGTTTTCCAGGTCAAAAATGTAGTTCGCCAGCCCCAGTGGAACCGCCGAGGCCAGATACGGCAGCGCATGCGGCAGACCCTGCATGAAACTGTCAACGTGGACTTCTGGCGGATTGAAGCCGAACGATGACATCGACGCTTTGATCGCGTCCGGGCTTTGCAGACCGGAGATCCACGCCAGCGCGGTTCCGGCGATCAGCAGCAACAGACCGGTCGGGATGCGGGCGAAGATCGGCTTTTTGCCAAACCAGTTGATGAAGATCAGCAGCAGCACGATGAAGGAGACCGTCGGCGCTTCAAACGCCTGCAGCATCGGGTTCATCGCCAGCAGCAGCAGACCCAGCCCGGACAAACAGGACAACAGCACGGTGCGCGGGATCATCTTGCGGATGGTTTCGCCTAAAAACGAGCCGCCCGCCAGAATCATCGCTTCAACAAAACACCACACCAGGCCAATCTGAATGGCGAAATCCGCGTCGCCGGTCTGCTGATAAACCGGCATCAGCACCAGAAAGGTGACGGTAAAAATTGACGGTGCGCTGGGACCAGACGGCAGCGCCGTCACATCCGTGCGCCCGGTCTGGCGCTGCATCTGCAGGCCAAACCACGCGTAGCAGATGCTGGCCACCAGTACCGCCAGCCCGAAAGCTGGCGCGATACGTCCATAAACAATCTCTTTCGGGATGCCGACAACAAAGATGAGCAGCCCCATCATGGTCAGCAAATTGGTCAGGTTGTTGGTCATTAGCCCGAAATAGGCCGCCCAGTCACCTCTTTTCCACTCCAGTTTCATGCTTTTCATGGATGCTTGCCTTATAAAAAGTAGCGATCGCGGAAGGTCAACAGCGCCTTTTCAAAACAGCTAAATGGCGGGTGGACAATGCCCGCCCCAATCATGCCGATGCCCGCGTCTTTGTGGGCAATCGCCGTATTGATCACCGGCAGAATGCCGCTTCCGGCGACGCGGGTAATATCAATTGCGGTCGGGATGCCCATAAACGAGAGCAGCGGAATGGTGACGTTCGGGTTTTCGCCGAGCGTGATTTCACGCATCTGGCGCGAGAAATCGATCGCTTCGTCCACCGTGCCGCCCACCAGCGCGACAATCGCCGGGGCCGTCGCCATCGCAAAGCCACCGATGCCGTAGGTTTCGGTGATCGCGCTGTCGCCGATATCCAGCCCGGAGTCTTCTGGCTTGTAACCCGCAAACATCGGGCCGATCACCTGCTGTGCAGGCCCGGTAAACCACTGCCCCGGCAGGCCGGAAATGCGCAGGCCGAACTCGTAGCCGTTGCGCGCCATGGTGGTGACGACGGTGCTGAATTCGATACCGTGTGCCGCATCCAGCGCGGCTTTACACATCGCCATCCACGTCGGGCCGGAGAAGTAGTCGCTGCTGGCGACAAACTCAAACACCTGACGCTGCTGCTCAACCGGATAGCCGGCCTGAATCAGCCCTGGCGTTAGCGCCTGAATCAGCAGGGTTGTACCGGCATTGTTGCGGTTATGACACTCGTCGCCCATGTGCAGCGCCTGCGCCAGCATTAAGCGCAGATCGATTTCGCCGATGATTTTCATCGCGTCGCGCAGCATCGGGCCGAGTACGTCACGCATCCAGTTCAGACGCTCGATCACGCTCCGATCGTTGGCCCCCATGCGCAGAATTTTCGCCATCTGTTCACTGAGGTTGGTGAACGCGCGGTTGCCGTAGGTTTTGTTCTCGACGATATGCATAAACATCGACGCCGAGGTGACGCCCGCCATTGAGCCCACGCAGTCGTGTTCGTGGCACGGCGAGAAGGTAATTTTGCCGGAAGCGGCCAGCCGCTCTGCGGCGTCCAGATCGTCAGCCAGCCCTTCAAACACCAGCGCTCCGGTGACTGCGCCGCGCATTGCACCGCACATGTTCTCCCATCCCACCGGTGGCCCGGCGTGCAGAATGGTGGTGCGGGTCATACCCGGGACCACGTTGATGGCCTGGTCGTAGCCCACCAGCACCGGATGAGACTGAATGATGCGCTCCAGCGCCAGTTTGTTGGCGGCGGCGATTTTGTCCGACAGCGGCGATAGCGCTAACTGATCCAGCGCTTCCACCACCTGCATATTGCCTTGCCCCGGCGGCGTCCAGTCGAGCTGCGTGACCGGAACGTGCTGTTTTTTGAGATCGTCGCTGAACATCGCAATACCGACGTTAATCACGTTCAGCGGCTGGTTAAATAAGGTTTTCATCAGGCGTTCTCCCCTTTGCAGACAAATTCACGCGCCAGTAATCCGGTATTGGTGCTGCTGCTGGCCCAGATGACGCCCGCATCGGTGAGCAACTGGCACTGCTGCGAAAGCGACGGTGTATCCAGATCGGTACCCAGCACGTAGCCGAGGATCTCCAGCGGGCGGTTGTCCGCTTTGGCGATGGCCTGCGCCTCCCTGATGGCGTCGATCATCACCCCGACCGGATCGTCGTGAGAGCCGAAGCCGAGGACGAAATCCATCACGATGACGCCCACTTCGGGATCGCGCGCCTCCTGTAACAGACGGCTGATGCGGTTGGTCGGGTCGATCATCGGATGCGGTTTGCCGTTGGTGAAATCGTCATCACCAAAATCGAGGAAGGTGTGCGCCTGGCTTCGGTTGATATCGGCTAAGCGTCTGGACGGGTCGGGCTGAATATTGCTGTAGACGTCGTCGAATTTTTCCAGCGCGGCGAACATGGCTTCGTCGCACAGCGTGCCGCCGCAGAACAGGCCGCGAATGTATTTTTGCTGTGGAGTGAGGCGCGCGCGCACTTCTTCAATCAGCGGCCAGTTGAGCGGATGCAGATCGAGAGACTCTTTTTTAATCCCCGTCAGCAGTACCGCTTTCAGCGCTGCCTCTTTGGTGGCACGTGCAAACTGCAGCCCGTCTTCATCGGCAGGCGGGGCGTTGCGGCCCAGGAAACAGACCACCACCGGTTTGCGACAGGCGCGGGCGCGGGCCAGCACTTTTTCGGCGACTGACGGCGCAGGCGGCTTGGAGATCAGCGTGATCACCTCGGTTGCGTCGTCGGCTTCAAGCATCGCGATGGCGTCGAACATCATCAGGCCGCCGATTTTCTCACTCAAATCGCGTCCGCCAGTGCCGATAAGCTGGGAAATCCCGCCGCCAAACTCATGAATTCGCGCGCTCAACTCCTGGCTGCCGGTACCGGACGCACCGACAATCCCAATCGGGCCGCGACGTACCGCGTTGCCAAAGCACAACGCCGCCCCGTTAATGATGGCCGTGCCACAGTCGGGTCCCATCATCAGCAACCCCTTTTCATGGGCCAGGGTTTTGAGCGCCAGCTCGTCGTCGAGTGAGACGTTATCCGAGAACAGCATGACGTTAAGATTATTTTCCAGCGCCTGTCGCGCTTCGCGGGCGGCGAATAAGCCGTTGACGGAAATTACCGCCAGATTGCTGTCGGGGCGGTGCGTTCTGGCGCTGGCGATCGTGGCATATCGCGCTTCATGACTGCCGCCGCGCTCTTTACGGGTAAAGAGATCTTCGATTGCCGCCAGCGTTTCGTCATTCGCCGCGTCACCTTTAATGACAATCATCAGATCGCCGTTTTTAGCGTCCTCAAGTTCCGGCGTCAGCAGACCGAGGTTTTTTAATACGCCTTTATTCATTTCCGTCGCCATCGCCACAAAGGCCTGCTCAACGCCTGGCAATGTGTTCGCTTTGGTGGAAACCGACATTAATGAGACTGAATCAAAATAAGTATTCTTTTTTATCACGATTTTGGTGGGCATGATTTCCTCCCGAATTCGGGCAAAAGGGGGCCGCCATCATGGTTAATGACATGATGGAGAAGGTGATATTGGTTATTTCAGGCAAGCCAGAGTCGGCCTGCCAAATCAGTTATGCGCCAGCAGCAAGCAGCAGTTCGGCAATGGCGTGATAGCCTTTTTCACGCGCCAGTTCGAGCGGCGATTTGCCGTATTTATCGGTCATGTGTGGATTGGCGCCGTGGTCGAGCAGCAGTTTGACGATCTCCTGCTGTTTTGGCCCGCCGTCATTGAGGACAATCGCTTCCAGCAGCGGCGTCCAGCCAACGAAATTAGTATGGTTAACGTTGATATCGGTATGCGTCAGTAATTCGCGCACAATCTCAACGTGCCCTTTTTCGCTTGCCGGGGTAATCCCCACGCCGCCAAAGCGGGACAGGCGATCGAGATCGGGGTTGGCAGGCAGAACAAGTCGCAGCAGGGTTAAATCATCCGTCAGACAGCTAATTAAGAACGGGTTAAAACAGGTCTGATCCTGGTGGTCAATATCCGCACCGGCCGAGATGAGGTATTCAACGCATGAATAATGCTTTTTCAGACTGGCAATAATAATAGCGGTTCTTTTTTGACGGTTGGTGGCATTGATATCCACGCCTTTTGCCAGGCAGGCTTTGAGCGCCTCCGTATTGCCCTGCTCTGCCGCCAGCAGAAATTCAGTAACGAGTTCATTTGCAGACATATAAAGACTCCGATGTTTTCATTTCTGATGACCTGAGAATAGCAACAGCCCTGTAAGAAAAGAATCCGCTTAAATATCATTCATCGTAAGCTTCGTGATTATTGAATTAAAATTAACAATCAAGCCAGAACGTGCGTGGGTGCAATATTTTCCTTATCTTTGGCGCGCTTTTTCTTCGCAGAAGCGCATTCTGCTTATGGCTCGACATCCCTTGTCAGACGCGGCCTGAAAGAAAATAGCAGAAGTGTGATTCTGTTCAAATGAGTTGTAACCGCAGTGTTAAATTTTGTTCAAAACTGATTGCTGTAAGAGGCGATTACAAATAGATTCAACAATGGCGCAGCGCCATGTTGCACAGAGTGAGCGATATGAATTCTATTTTCACTGAAGAGAACCTGCTGGCGTTTACCACCGCCGCGCGGTTCGGCAGTTTCAGCAAAGCGGCTGAAGAGCTGGGCGTGACCACATCCGCCATTAGCTACACCATCAAACGCATGGAAACCGGGCTGGACGTGGTGCTGTTCGTGCGTAATACCCGCAGCATTGAGCTGACCGAATCCGGATTTTACTTTTACCGCAAAGCGACCGATCTGCTGAACGACTTTCACGCCATTAAGCGCGGGATTGATACCATTTCGCAGGGGATCGAAGCGCGAGTGCGGATCTGTATCAACCAGCTTCTCTATACCCCGCGCCATACCGCAAGGCTGTTACAGGTCCTGAAAAAGCAGTTTCCGACCTGCCAGATCACGGTCACGACCGAGGTGTATAACGGCGTCTGGGATTCGATTATCAACAACCAGGCGAATATCGCGATTGGCGCACCGGATACACTGCTCGACGGCGGCGGAATTGATTACACCGAAATTGGGGCGATACGTTGGGTGTTTGCCATTTCCCCCCAACACCCGCTGGCGTTTGCGCCCGAACCCATCGCCGAGAGCCAGCTGCGTCTGTATCCCAATATCATGGTCGAAGATACGGCGCATACGATTAATAAAAAAGTGGGCTGGCTGTTGCACGGTCAGGAGGCCATTCTGGTCCCGGACTTTAATACTAAATGTCAGTGTCAGATTCTGGGCGAAGGGATTGGATTTTTGCCGGAACATATGGCCAGAGAGGCGGTGGAAGATGGGCTGCTGGTCACGAGGCGGATTAATAATCCACGCCAGGATTCCCGCATGCTGCTGGCGACGCAACATGCGGCTACCGGCCAGGTGACCCGCTGGATCAAACAGGAGTTTGGACCGAAAGGGGTTCTGACCGGAATTTATCGCGATTTACTCTTCCGCCATTAAAGCGATTAATTGCGGGTCTGCACCCAGAATGCGTGGATAAGCCCGGGGATGTAACCGAGCAGCGTCAGAATGATATTCAAAATAAACGCCCAGCCGAAACCCTTGCCAAGCAGCACGCCCAGCGGCGGTAAAATAATGGTAAAAACAACACGCCAGAAACCCATACATTCTCCATACAAGCTAAACAGGTAATTGTAAAAAAAGAGATTTATCTCTAAGCGTAGCCAGTTTAGCGTGGTCTGCCATCTCATGGCTTCGCTTTTACGCTCTTTTACCCTCTTTACACCGGTTTAACCGCATGATTAAGAATCCGCTTACTCATTAAGCGGCACGCAGGGCGACGCTTTAGCAGTAATCGGTCATATCGACTGTACCGGCTGTCGGACGTGGGCTAAGGTAATCATGACAACAACAATGAGGAGGTAAAGATGTTTACAGTTGGAGATCTTGTGCAGCCGCGTATGGGCGGGCCAAAGCTGAAAGTCGTCGAAGTGCATGACGATCAGATCGTCGCGGTGCAGGCGAATAATGAGCAGGGAGAAAAGCACACGCTGAAGGCGGCAGATGTTACGCTTTATAAAGAAGACGGCGATTTCGGCGTCTGCTAATGTTCAGGGCGGCGTGATACCGCCCTGCGGAAATACTTAGATTAAGAAATCATCCAGTGATTTACCGTTTGCCAGCGCATTTGCAATCGGCTTCGGCGTACGTCCCTGACCGGTCCAGGTTTTTTCTTCACCATTCAGGTCAGTAAAACGGTATTTCGCTTCACGCGCCTGACGTTTTTGCGGCTGGCTCGCGCCTTTCAGCACTTCTTTACCCAGTAAGTCTTCCGGGGAAATACCATCGGCTTTCATCAGTTCCAGCAGGGCATTAATTTTCTGCTGTTGCTCTGCCTGCTGTTGCTGCATTTCGTCTTGCTCATTACGTTTTTCTTCCGTAACGATGCGGAATTTTTCCAGCATTTCTTCAAGCACGTCAATTGAGAATTCACGCGCCATTGCGCGAAGGGTACGGATATTATTAAGATTTTGTAACATTGAAGACATATTACCGAAGACCTTTTATGAGTTGATATCACAAGCAATAGTGCAATATGGTAATCCACTTTACTTTGAATATCCAGTTACATTGCTCCCTGACTTTTATTAAGGATATTAAAAAAATATTTATTTAAATATCGTTACCTTTATTTGCATTCCCTGCCCATAACATTTTTGTTCATCACACAATATTTCACTTCAGGTCAGGCAATTTTTGATAAGTTCGCCATTGACGGCATACATCAGTGAATAAAAAATCAACATGTAAGCATAAAAAAACATATCGAAAAACAGAATTATTCACTGCCAGCCCGGCGCTGAAAGGACATTTATCACAATGCATTTCAACTTTTACCCCGTGCGAAAAAGAGTCTGCTGATCTCTCCCCCCAGCCCTTACCCATTACAACGATTAAAATTATAACCAAATGATTTTATTGTATATTTATCAAGGCTAAACACAAAATGCCGAAGCGGGGTTAAAGCGGATTGATTTAGAGAGTTTTGTGGAAAAAACGGCAATAAATAAAAATTTATCACTCATTGTGAGTTTCAATGCAGAGATATACCCTATACACGTCAATAAAACCAACCTAAAGCACCAGTCGCCGAAGGTCAAATTTCCCTGTAGTGTTCTTCTCAAGGAGTTCGGACATGTTCTCACCGCAGTCTCGCCTGCGTCACGCAGTTGCAGACACTTTCGCGATGGTTGTCTACTGTTCCGTAGTGAACATGCTGATCGAAATATTCCTCTCCGGAATGTCTTTTGAGCAGTCGCTTTCTTCCAGACTGGTGGCTATCCCCGTCAACATCCTTATTGCATGGCCGTATGGTTTTTACCGTGATGCGGTGATGCGCGTGGCGCGTCGCGTCGGCCCGTCGGGTTGGATCAAAAACCTGGCTGACGTATTGGCCTACGTCACTTTCCAGTCACCGGTATATGTGGCGATTCTTCTGACCGTGGGCGCAGACTGGCATCAGATTGCCGCTGCGGTCAGCAGCAATATTGTGGTGTCGATGCTGATGGGCGCCGTGTATGGCTACTTCCTCGATTACTGTCGTCGACTGTTTAAAGTCAGTCAGTACCATCAGTCCCGGGCGTGATTCAAAGCGACTGGCCCGGTGCCAGCCGCGTGCTTATTGCGGTTCGCCAAACAAACCTGTCAGAAATCGCTCCAGCGCCATGCGGGAACTAAAACCGTGCGGTATACCATAGTGTTGGTGCCTCTCCCCGGCTAAATAGAGGGGAAACTCCTGATAATGATCGCAGGTTTTGATATCCGTGGCGGGTTCAGCAAACGACAAACTTCTGTCTTTCAGCGTGGGATGAATAATCAGCGCAGTGCGTCCCATTCGGGCTTCGCGATTAACGTAAACATAATTATCGCCACGGCGATAACCGTATGTTTTTTGAGTCACTGCATCCATGATGAAACCCGCTTTTTCAAGAACGCGCGCCACCTCATCGGGTCGTAAATACATATTTTATCCTCGTTATCTTTTCCTGCGGGCCAACCTTACAATATTCAGCATTAGCAACGCTTTCAGATAAATCCACAAACGACCAGATAAGTCGTGACTCGCTTCAGATATTAAAATCCTGAGCTAAACTGAATGTGAACGCAAAATTATGGAGGATCGTATGTTTAACAGACCGAACCGAAACGATATTAATGACGACGCTCAGGATATTCGTAACGATGTCAGCCAATTAGCAGACACGCTGGAGGATGTTTTAAAATCCTGGGGTTCTGATGCAAAGGATGAGGCGGATGTCGCCAGACGTAAGGCTCAGTCTTTGCTGCGCGAAACCCGCGCCAGAATGCATGGCCGCTCGCGCACGACGCAAGCCGCCTGTGATGCGATTGGCTGCGCCAACACCTTTATTCGCGAAAAACCCCTGTACGCAGTGGGGACTGTCGCGGCTGTAGGGATATTTATTGGCGCCCTGCTGACCCTGCGTAAATAATCTGTCACGCGCATCATCGAGAGCCCCCGTTCGCCCCTGCGGACGGGGGTTTTTATTTTTCTGGCTAAAAATCAACCACACCCCGCATACACTCAGGCCTTGCCCGTTATCGTCATCACCCGGGCAGAATTAATCTATAAATCCCATATCTTGTATGGTTGAAACTTACACCAACTACATCTAGTATCCTCATTAGCAAGATACACACAATCTGACGCGTTCATTCGCGCCGTTCTCTCATTTTAGATGGAAATACGAATCATGCGCATTACTATTTACACTCGTAACGACTGTGTTCAGTGCCACGCCACCAAACGCGCGATGGAAAGTCGCGGCGTGGAGTTTGAAATGGTGAATGTGGATTTAGTCCCGGATGCTGCCGATACCCTCCGCGCTCAGGGCTTTCGTCAGCTGCCGGTGGTGATCGCCGGTGATACGAGCTGGTCAGGATTTCGTCCGGATATGATTAATCGCCTGCACACTCAGGCCATCAGCGCATGAGTGTGCTCGTCTACTTCTCCAGCAGCTCGGAAAATACGCTCCGCTTTATTGAGCGCGTCGGGTTGCCCGCGGTGCGTATTCCACTTAACGAGCGCGAGCGGATTCAGGTAGACGAACCCTATATTTTGGTGGTCCCCAGCTATGGCGGCGGAGGAACGGCGGGGGCAGTGCCTCGTCAGGCGATCCGCTTTCTGAACGATCCGCATAACCGGGCGCTGATTCGCGGCGTGATCGCGGCAGGCAATCGCAACTTTGGCGATGCATTCTGTCGCGCCGGGGATGTTATCTCTCAAAAGTGCGGCGTGCCGTATCTCTATCGATTTGAACTGATGGGGACACAGCAGGACGTAGAGAATGTGCGTAAAGGAGTGAACGAATTTTGGCAACAACAACCGCAGAACGCGTAATCCAGGGATCGACTGATTATCACGCGCTAAATGCCATGCTTAACCTCTACGATCGCGAGGGGCATATTCAGTTCGGCAAAGATCATGAGGCGGTAGAGGCCTTTTTTGCCGCTCATGTCCGCCCTCACAGCGTGTCGTTTGCCAGCCCTGAAGCGCGGCTCAACTATCTTATTGCAGAAGGATATTACGATGAGCGGGTGTTGACCCGTTACGCTCGCGCGTTTGTGATAACGCTTTTCGAGCGGGCCCACGCCAGCGGTTTTCGCTTCCGGACGTTTCTCGGCGCGTGGAAGTATTACACCAGCTATACGCTTAAAACTTTCGACGGCAAACGCTATCTGGAAAGTTTTGAAGACCGGGTCTGTATGGTGGCTTTAACGCTGGCGCAGGGTGATGAAGATCTGGCGCAGCAGCTCACCGATGAGATCTTATCCGGGCGGTTCCAGCCTGCGACGCCGACGTTTCTGAACTGCGGTAAAGCGCAGCGCGGCGAGCTGGTCTCCTGCTTCCTGTTACGCATTGAAGATAATATGGAGTCGATTGGCCGCGCGGTGAACTCCGCCCTGCAACTCTCCAAACGCGGCGGTGGCGTGGCGTTTCTGCTGTCGAATCTGCGGGAGTCCGGCGCGCCGATCAAGCGCATCGAAAATCAGTCTTCCGGGGTGATTCCGGTGATGAAAATGCTCGAAGACGCGTTTTCGTATGCCAATCAGCTTGGCGCACGCCAGGGCGCGGGCGCTGTCTATCTGCACGCGCATCACCCGGATATTCTGCGTTTTCTCGACACCAAACGCGAAAACGCCGACGAAAAAATCCGCATCAAAACGCTCTCTTTGGGTGTGGTGATCCCGGATATCACTTTCCAGCTCGCCAAAGAGAATGGCGAAATGGCCCTCTTCTCGCCCTATGATATTGAGCGCATCTATGGCAAACCGTTCGGCGATATGGCCATCAGCGAACGGTATGACGAGCTGGTGGCTGACGATCGGATCCGCAAAAAGTACATTAACGCCCGCGACTTTTTCCAGACGCTGGCCGAGATCCAGTTTGAATCCGGTTATCCGTACATGATGTTTGAAGATACGGTGAACCGCGCCAACCCGATTGCCGGGCGGATTAACATGAGCAACCTGTGCTCCGAGATTTTGCAGGTCAACAGCGCCTCTGCCTACGATGAGAATCTGGACTATGCCGATATCGGCAAAGATATCTCCTGCAATCTGGGTTCGCTGAATATTGCCCACACCATGGATTCACCGAATTTTGGCCGCACCGTGGAGACCGCCATCCGCGGCCTGACGGCGGTGTCTGACATGAGCCATATCCGCAGCGTGCCGTCGATTGAAGCGGGTAACACCGCCTCTCACGCCATCGGGTTGGGGCAGATGAACCTTCACGGCTATCTGGCGCGCGAAGGGATTGCCTACGGCAGCGCAGAGGGGCTGGATTTCACCAATCTCTACTTCTATACCATTACCTGGCATGCCCTTAATACGTCGATGAAGCTGGCGCGCGAGCGCAATCAGCGTTTCGCCGGCTTTGAACAGTCGCGCTATGCCAGCGGAGAGTATTTTAATCAGTATCTGGAAAGCGACTGGCAGCCGAAAACGGAGAAAGTGCGTGCGCTGTTTGCCCGCGCCGGTATCACGTTGCCGACGCGCGCGATGTGGCAGCAGCTGCGCGACGACGTGATGCGTCACGGCATTTATAACCAGAATCTGCAGGCGGTTCCGCCGACCGGGTCAATCTCGTATATCAATCATGCGACGTCCAGCATTCACCCGATCGTCTCGAAAATCGAAATTCGCAAAGAAGGTAAAACCGGACGCGTCTATTACCCTGCCCCGTTTATGACTAACGAGAATCTGGCGCTGTATCAGGATGCGTATGAAATCGGACCTGAAAAAATTATTGATACTTACGCCGAGGCGACCCGCCATGTGGATCAGGGGCTGTCGCTGACCCTGTTCTTCCCCGATACCGCCACCACCCGGGATATTAACAAAGCGCAGATCTATGCCTGGAAGAAAGGTATCAAGACGCTGTATTACATTCGCCTGCGCCAGCTCGCGCTGGAAGGCACCGAAATCGAAGGCTGCGTGTCCTGCGCGCTGTAAGGAGAAAGGATGAAACTGTCACGCGTCAGTGCCGTTAACTGGAACAAAATTCAGGACGATAAAGATCTGGAGGTCTGGAATCGCCTGACCAGCAACTTCTGGCTGCCGGAAAAAGTCCCGCTGTCGAATGATATCCCGGCGTGGCAAACCCTGAGCCATGCAGAGCAACAGCTAACGATCCGTGTTTTTACCGGCTTAACGCTGCTGGACACTATCCAGAATACCGTCGGCGCGCCCGCGCTGATGGCTGATTCCCTCACCCCCCATGAAGAGGCGGTGATGTCGAATATCAGCTTTATGGAAGCGGTGCATGCCCGATCGTACAGCTCTATTTTTTCGACCCTGTGTCAGACCAAAGAGGTGGATGCGGCATACAGCTGGAGTGAAGAGAGCCCTTCGTTGCAGCGCAAAGCCCAGCTGGTGCTGGAATATTACCGGGCCGATGAGCCGCTGAAGAAGAAAATCGCCAGCGTATTTCTGGAATCGTTCCTCTTCTATTCTGGCTTCTGGCTGCCGATGTACTGGTCGAGCCGCGGGAAACTGACCAACACCGCTGATTTGATTCGCCTGATTATTCGCGATGAAGCGGTGCATGGCTACTATATTGGCTATAAGTAACAGAAAGGACTGGAGAAAATAAACGAAGACAAACGCGAGGAGCTGAAAGGTTTTGCCCTCGATTTGCTGATGGATCTCTATGATAACGAACTGAGTTATACCGAAGAACTGTATGCCGGAACGGGCTGGGTTGAGGATGTGAAAGCGTTTCTCTGCTACAACGCCAACAAAGCGCTCATGAATCTCGGCTATGAGGCTTTATTCCCGGCAGAAATGGCGGAAGTGAATCCAGCTATTCTGGCAGCGCTCTCTCCTGGTGCCGACGAAAACCACGATTTCTTTTCCGGGTCCGGGTCATCATATGTCATGGGAAAAGCGGTGGAGACCGAGGACGAGGACTGGGATTTTTGAGCAGTAATATAGCGCTCATTAATTTAATGTAAGTTCGATAATTCCTCACATCTATTTCCTCATCATCTACACTGTCATTTCAGCTTCATATTCACCTGAATCATTGTGATTCAGGTGAAATTGAGCTGCGCGCTGACAAAAATCTCAGAAAAATTCGACCTGCGCTCAGCCCTTATCTCACGGGAAATTCAGCCGTTTCGCTTACCGCAAAATTCACACCGCAAACCCTGCAAGGGTTGTCTCAGATTCTGAGTATGTTAGGGTAACGCCAGACAATTATATCCACTGGTAATCATATCGACGTAAACTAATAACAGGAACCACTCTATTGCATGGCAATTAAATTAGAAGTTAAAAATCTCTATAAAGTATT
Organism: Lelliottia sp. CFBP8978; assembly: GCF_034046055.2. Classification (NCBI taxonomy): domain Bacteria; kingdom Pseudomonadati; phylum Pseudomonadota; class Gammaproteobacteria; order Enterobacterales; family Enterobacteriaceae; genus Lelliottia; species Lelliottia sp. CFBP8978. The sequence goes on from NZ_CM188253.1 coordinate 3,362,077, forward strand.
TGGCGAGCATCCACAGCGCGCATTTAAATATATTGAAAAAGGGCTTTCAAAAGAACAAATCCTGGAAAAAACAGGGCTATCGCTTGGCGTTAAAGACGCCAGTCTGGCAATTGAAGAAGGCGAGATTTTTGTCATCATGGGGTTATCCGGTTCGGGTAAATCCACTATGGTTCGCCTTCTCAATCGCCTGATTGAACCCACCCGCGGACAGGTGCTGATTGATGGCGTGGATATCGCCAGAATATCGGAGACCGAACTTCGTGAGGTGCGCAGGAAAAAGATTGCGATGGTCTTTCAGTCATTCGCGCTAATGCCACATATGACGGTGCTGGATAATACCGCCTTCGGTATGGAATTAGCGGGTGTTGCGGCTCAAGAACGCCAGGAAAAAGCCCTGGATGCGTTACGTCAGGTTGGTCTGGAAAATTACGCCCACGGCTACCCGGATGAACTTTCCGGCGGTATGCGTCAACGCGTTGGTTTGGCCCGCGCATTAGCGATTAATCCCGATATATTATTAATGGATGAAGCCTTCTCAGCCCTCGATCCATTAATTCGCACCGAGATGCAGGATGAACTGGTAAAACTGCAGGCAAAACATCAGCGCACCGTGGTCTTTATTTCTCACGATCTCGATGAAGCAATGCGTATTGGCGATCGTATTGCCATTATGCAAAACGGTGAAGTCGTACAGGTGGGAACACCGGATGAAATTCTGAATAATCCCGCTAATGATTATGTGCGTACGTTCTTCCGCGGTGTGGATATTAGCCAGGTGTTCAGTGCTAAAGATATTGCACGTCGTTCACCGAATGGCATTATTCGCCGCACGCCCGGTTTCGGCCCGCGTTCTGCACTGAAATTGTTGCAGGATGAAGACCGTGAATATGGTTATGTCATTGAACGTGGCAATAAATATGTTGGCATTGTCTCCATCGACTCTCTGAAATCCGCGCTCAGTGAAAATCAGGGAATCGACGCGGCGCTCATCGACTCTCCGCTTGCCGTCGATGCCGAAACGCCGCTCAGCGAGTTGCTCTCTCATGTCGGTCAGGCCCCCTGTGCGGTCCCGGTCGTCGGAGAAGAACACCAGTACGTCGGCATCATCTCAAAACGAATGTTGCTGCAGGCTTTAGATCGCGAGGGGGCAAACAATGGCTGATCAATCTAATCCGTGGGGAACCACAGAGGCGGCGGATAGCGCTGCACAATCGGCAGATGCATGGGGCTCTTCAACCCCGGCACCGGCTGACGGCAACGGCGCTGCCGACTGGCTCACCAGCGCTCCGGCGCCGGCTCCAGAGCATTTCAATATTATGGATCCGTTCCATAAGACCCTGATCCCGCTGGACAGCTGGGTGACCGAAGGGATCGACTGGGTCGTCACGCATTTCCGCCCGCTGTTCCAGGGCATTCGTGTGCCCGTGGATTATATCCTTAACGGCTTCCAGCAGCTGTTGCTGGGGATGCCTGCGCCCGTCGCCATTGTGTTGTTTGCCCTGATCGCCTGGCAGTTCGGTAGCGCAGGAATGGGGATCGCCACGCTGATTTCACTGATTGCGATCGGCGCGATTGGCGCCTGGTCGCAGGCAATGATCACGCTTGCACTGGTGCTGACTGCGCTGCTGTTCTGCGTAGTGATCGGTTTGCCGATGGGGATCTGGCTGGCACGTAGCCCACGGGCGGCAAAAATCATTCGGCCGCTGCTTGATGCGATGCAGACGACTCCGGCGTTTGTCTATCTGGTGCCGATCGTCATGCTGTTCGGTATCGGTAACGTGCCGGGCGTGGTGGTCACCATTATCTTCGCCCTGCCGCCGATTATTCGCCTGACCATTCTGGGGATTAACCAGGTGCCGGCCGATTTGATTGAAGCCTCCCGTTCGTTTGGCGCAAGCCCACGACAGATGCTGTTCAAAGTCCAGCTGCCGCTGGCCATGCCAACCATTATGGCAGGGGTCAATCAGACGCTGATGCTCGCCCTCTCTATGGTGGTGATCGCCTCGATGATCGCCGTTGGCGGGCTGGGTCAGATGGTCCTGCGCGGGATTGGCCGCCTCGATATGGGGCTGGCGACCGTGGGCGGCGTGGGGATTGTGATCCTTGCCATCATTCTCGATCGCCTGACTCAGGCTGTCGGTCGCGATTCACGCAGTCGCGGCAATCGTCGCTGGTACACCACCGGCCCAATAGGGTTAATCACTCGCCCTTTCATTAAGTAACGATGTAGCTTACCCGGCGGCGACGCGCTTGCCGGGTCTACAAAGTCCCCCCTAAAATTAAGGAATAACGATGCGACATAGCGTACTTTTTGCCACAGCGTTTGCCACCCTTGTCTCAACCAGCACATTTGCAGCCGATCTGCCAGGCAAAGGCATCACCGTTAAACCGGTTCAGAGCACAATTTCCGAAGAGAGTTTCCAGACCCTGATTGTCAGCCGCGCGCTGGAAAAACTGGGTTACACGGTCGATAAGCCAAGCGAAGTGGATTACAACGTTGGCTATACTTCGATTGCCTCTGGCGATGCCACGTTTACTGCCGTTAACTGGCAACCGCTGCATGACGATATGTATGCTGCTGCGGGCGGTAGCAAGAAATTCTACCGTGAAGGGACCTTCGTGACCGGTGCGGCGCAGGGTTATCTGATTGATAAAAAAACCGCCGATCAATACCACATTACCAATATTGAACAGCTTAAAGATCCGAAAATCGCCAAACTGTTCGACACCAACGGCGACGGTAAGGCCGACATGATGGGTTGTTCTCCTGGCTGGGGCTGCGAAGCGGTAATTAATCACCAGAATAAAGCCTTCGATCTGGAGAAGACCGTTGATGTGAGCCACGGTAACTATTCCGCGATGATGGCCGATACCATTGCCCGCTTTAAAGAAGGCAAACCGGTTATCTATTACACCTGGACACCGTACTGGGTGAGCGACGTGCTGAAACCGGGTAAAGACGTGGTGTGGCTGCAGGTTCCGTTCTCCTCACTGCCTGGCGAGCAAAAAGATATCGACACCAAACTGCCAAACGGCATGAACTATGGTTTCCCGGTGAATACGATGCACATCGTCGCCAATAAAGCCTGGGCTGAGAAAAACCCGGCTGCGGCGAAGCTGTTTTCGGTGATGAAGCTGCCGCTGGCGGATATCAACGCGCAGAACGCCATGATGCATGAAGGGAAATCGTCTGAAGCCGATGTCCAGGGCCACGTTGATGGCTGGATCAAAGCCCACCAGCAGCAGTTTGACGGCTGGGTGAAAGAGGCGCTGGCTGCGCAGAAATAAAATCGGAGGGTTTTCCCCCTCACCCTAACCCTCTCCCTCAAGGGAGAGGGCACTGATTAGCGCTGTCGTTCCGCGATTCTCCGTCAAAGGAGTGGGCGTCAGACCGCACTTTCCCTAAACCGCACAAACCACTACGTAACAACTCCCCAACATTCACAGACATCCGTTATGATTGTTCTCTGAAAAATAATCACTCAACTGACGATTCCTGCGAATAATGACCAAAAATACTCAGGGGCTTAGCCCCGCGCTCATCCTGTTAATGTCTGTGGCAACGGGGCTGGCGGTGGCCAGTAACTATTACGCCCAACCCCTGCTCGATACTATCGCGCGGGCATTTTCACTCTCCGCCAGTTCGGCGGGCTTTATTGTCACCGCCGCGCAGCTCGGCTACGCCGCTGGCCTGCTGTTTCTGGTTCCGCTGGGCGACATGTTCGAGCGCCGTCGCCTTATCGTCATCATGACCTTACTGGCGGCAGGCGGGATGTTGATCACCGCCTCCAGCCAGTCGCTGGCGATGATGATCCTCGGCACCGCCCTTACCGGTTTGTTCTCGGTCGTCGCGCAAATACTGGTGCCGCTGGCCGCCACCCTCGCCGCCCCGGAAAAACGCGGCAAAGTGGTCGGCACGATTATGAGCGGCTTACTGCTGGGGATTCTGCTGGCGCGAACGGTCGCCGGACTGCTGGCGAGTCTCGGCGGCTGGCGCACCGTTTACTGGGTGGCCAGCGTTCTGATGGTATTGATGGCGTTTGCTCTGTGGCGCGGTCTGCCAAAAGTGAAGCAGGAAAATCATCTCAATTATCCGCAGCTTCTGGGGTCCGTTTTCAGTCTGTTCACTCAGGATAAACTGCTACGAACTCGCGCTTTACTTGGCTGTTTCACCTTCGCCAACTTTAGCATTTTGTGGACGTCGATGGCTTTCCTGCTGGCGGCTCCGCCATTTAATTATTCTGAAGGAGTCATCGGCCTGTTTGGTCTGGCCGGTGCCGCTGGTGCGCTGGGCGCGCGTCCTGCCGGTGGGCTTGCAGATAAAGGTAAATCCCATCTGACCACCAGCGCCGGGCTGATTTTACTGCTGCTCTCCTGGGCCGCTATCTGGTATGGACATATCTCCGTACTGGCGCTGATTGTCGGTATTCTGGTGCTCGACCTGACGGTTCAGGGCGTGCATATCACCAACCAGACGGTTATTTATCGTGTTAAACCCGACGCGCGTAACCGCCTGACAGCCGGTTACATGACCAGCTATTTTATTGGCGGTGCGGCGGGCTCGCTGATCTCGGCCTCTGCGTGGCAGCATGGCGGATGGGCGGGCGTATGTCTGGCGGGGACGGTCGTCGCTGTGCTTAACCTGTTCTTCTGGTGGCGCGGATATCATCTTCAGGAAGCGATTCACTAAGCTTTACATCGCTTTGGGGCTTCTTAGGGTGTTAAGGAGCCCCTCAGTCTGTTAAGGTGAGGGGAAATCATTTATCCCAGAAATTTTAATGTGGGTGACATATTTAATTGCCGCATGAATAGTTCAGACTTACTGGCCGCTCCAGATTCCATCAGATTGTTACATTCCCTGCCCCGTTTGAAACTTCATGCTGTTTCCCATCACCCGACTCTGTCTTCCGCGGGCGCTTGCCCTATCGCTTCTGTGCTCACCGGGTCACGGATTCACCCGGCACTTTCTGACAGTGACATTCATATGGCGGATATAACCGCACAAATAATTTATTTACATTATTTGTCACTGTCGTTACTATATCGACTGTAATTAATGAGGTCATGCCCAAATGGATAGTTCGTTTACGCCCATTGAACAAATGCTTAAATTTCGCGCCAGTCGTTACGAGGACTTCCCGTATCAGGAGATCCTGTTAACTCGCCTGTGCATGCACATGCAAGGCAAGCTGCTGGAAAACCGCAATAAGATGCTGAAAGCTCAAGGGATTAACGAGACATTGTTTATGGCGTTGATTACGCTGGAGTCTCAGGAAGATCACAGCATTCAGCCGTCTGAACTGAGCTGCGCGCTGGGCTCGTCCCGCACCAATGCCACCCGTATTGCGGATGAGCTGGAAAAACGCGGCTGGATTGAGCGCCGTGAAAGCGATAACGACCGCCGCTGCCTGCATCTGCAATTGACCGACAAAGGTCATGAATTCCTGCGCGAGGTGCTTCCCCCTCAGCACAACTGTCTGCATCAACTCTGGTCTGCTCTGAGTACTGCCGAGCGCGATCAGCTGGAGCATATCACTCGCAAGCTTCTCACCCGTCTGGATCAGATGGATGAGGATGGCGTCATTCTTGAGGCGCTGAGCTAACGCGACAACACGCTCAAACATCCAGATTTCAACCCGTCATGCTTTCCGTTGCAGGCACAAAACGCCGCTGCAACCCGAAGCGTGCCGGGTATAAAAGTAAACTGACAGGCCAGCACGTCACACTGCTGGCCTTTCTGACAACAGGTCGGCCCAGCCGATGTGAAAATAAGAAGATCGTGGAGAACAACAATGAGCGCAAATGCGGAGAACATTCCCCCGCAGCAACCGGTCAATAAGAAAGGCAAACGTAAGAGCGCCCTTCTTCTGCTGACCTTGCTCTTTATTATTATTGCAGTGGCATATGGGATCTATTGGTTTTTAGTACTGCGTCATATTGAAGAAACCGATGATGCGTACGTGGCAGGGAACCAGGTTCAGATTATGGCGCAGGTCTCGGGCAGCGTGACGAAAGTCTGGGCTGATAATACCGACTTTGTGCAAAAAGGGGATGTGCTGGTTACGCTCGATCCGACCGATGCCCAGCAGGCGTTTGAAAAAGCGCAGACTGAGCTGGCCTCAAGCGTGCGACAGACTCGCCAGTCGATGATTAACAGCAAGCAGTTGCAGGCAAGCATTGACGTGCAAAAAACGGCGCTGGCGCAGGCGCAAAGCGACCTGAACCGCCGCATACCGCTGGGTTCCGCCAACCTCATTGGCCGTGAAGAGCTGCAACACGCGCGTGACGCCGTGGCTAGCGCACAGGCACAGCTGGATGTGGCGATTCAACAGTACAACGCCAACCAGGCGATGATTCTGGGAACGAAGCTCGAAGATCAGCCCGCCGTTAAACAAGCCGCAACCGAAGTTCGTAACGCCTGGCTTGCCCTTCAGCGTACCAAAATCGTCAGTCCGTTGACCGGCTACGTGTCGCGTCGTGCCGTCCAGCCTGGCGCGCAGATCAGCCAGACCACGCCGCTGATGGCGGTTGTTCCGGCCAATAATCTGTGGGTGGATGCCAACTTCAAAGAGACGCAGCTCGCCCATATGCGTATCGGCCAGACCGCAACGATCGTCAGTGATATTTACGGCGATGATGTGAAATATACCGGTAAAGTGGTGGGTCTCGACATGGGGACCGGCAGCGCGTTCTCTCTGTTGCCTGCGCAAAACGCCACCGGTAACTGGATCAAAGTGGTTCAGCGTCTGCCTGTCCGAATCGAGCTGGATCAAAAACAGCTGGCAGATCACCCGCTGCGTATCGGTTTATCGACGCTCGTCACCGTGGATACGGCTGACCGTGAAGGCCAGATGCTGGCTAATCAGGTTCGCACTAACCCGGCCTATGAAAGTAACGCCCGTGAAATCAGCCTTGATCCGGTCAATACGCTGATTAACGACATCGTGAAAGCGAACGCCGGTTAATCCGAAGGTGAGCGTTATGCAACAGCAAAAACCGCTGGAGGGGGCGCAGCTGGTCATTATGACCATTGCGCTGTCGCTGGCGACATTCATGCAGGTGCTGGACTCCACCATCGCGAACGTGGCGATCCCGACTATCGCCGGTAACCTTGGCTCGTCACTGAGCCAGGGGACGTGGGTCATCACCTCTTTCGGGGTTGCGAATGCGATCTCGATTCCGATTACCGGCTGGCTGGCGAAACGCGTCGGCGAAGTCCGGCTGTTCCTGTGGTCAACGGTTCTGTTTGTTATCGCCTCCTGGGCGTGCGGCATGTCCAACAGCCTGACGATGCTGATCTTCTTCCGCGTGCTTCAGGGGATTGTTGCCGGGCCTTTAATTCCGCTGTCGCAAAGCTTGCTGCTCAGCAACTACCCGCCTGCTAAACGCTCTATCGCACTGGCGCTGTGGTCCATGACGGTTATCGTTGCGCCCATTTGTGGCCCGATCCTCGGTGGTTTTATCAGCGATAACTACCACTGGGGATGGATCTTCTTTATCAACGTGCCTATCGGTGCGGTGGTGGTGCTGATGACGCTGCAATCCCTGCGCGGTCGGGAAACCAAGACCGAGCAGCGGCGCATTGATGGCGTGGGCCTAGCGCTTCTGGTGCTGGGGATCGGTAGCCTGCAGATCATGCTGGACCGGGGCAAAGAGCTGGACTGGTTCGCTTCGCAAGAGATCATCGTGTTGACCGTCGTGGCGGTGGTCGCGATTAGCTTCCTGATTGTCTGGGAGCTGACGGACGATAACCCGATAGTCGATTTATCGCTGTTTAAGTCGCGAAACTTTACCATCGGCTGCCTGTGTATCAGTCTCGCTTATATGCTCTACTTTGGCGCGATTGTTCTGCTGCCGCAGCTGTTGCAGGAGGTGTATGGCTATACCGCGACATGGGCGGGTCTGGCTTCAGCGCCGGTCGGTTTAATTCCGGTCTTGCTGTCGCCGATTATTGGTCGCTTCGCCCATAAACTCGACATGCGCAGGCTGGTGACATTCAGCTTTATTATGTATGCGGTGTGCTTCTACTGGCGTGCGTACACGTTCGAGCCGGGCATGGACTTTGGCGCATCGGCGTGGCCACAGTTTATCCAGGGCTTTGCCGTGGCGTGCTTCTTTATGCCACTGACCACCATCACACTCTCTGGCTTACCGCCTGAGCGTCTGGCGGCGGCATCGAGTCTGTCGAACTTTACCCGAACGCTTGCAGGCTCCATCGGTACATCGATCACCACCACGCTATGGACCAACCGCGAGTCGTTGCACCATGCGCAACTGACCGAATCGGTTAACCCGTTCAACCCAAACTCGCAGGAGATGTATAACCAACTGCAGGGAATGGGGATGACGGAGCAACAGGCGTCAGGCTGGATTGCACAGCAAATCACCAACCAGGGTCTGATTATTTCTGCAAATGAGATTTTCTGGATTTCGGCAGGGATTTTCATCCTCTTGCTGGGACTGGTGTGGTTCGCTAAACCGCCATTCGGTGCGGGCGGTGGTGGCGGTGGCGCGCACTAGCCACTAGCCTCACCGGGAAAGTTGTCCATTTCGCTACAGCTTCTGTCAGTCCTGATAAAGCAGCGCTCCTGAAATCGCTTCACGCCAGTGAAAAGACAACAGGAGCGCATCATGCTGAAACAACCCGCACCCAACCCTCTCCCGGAAGAAGAGGGAAAAGGTGTACTACTAGATGTGCAGTTCCTGCAGTGTCTCTTTCGGCAGAGCCAGCTCTTCATTGCTGTTCACGCGCACATCACGATCGATAATGTGACGGGCGATTTCCTGCGCTTCTTCCAGAGAGTGCATCTGATAAGTGCCGCACTGGTAAACATTCAGCTCAGGGATCTGGTTCTGCTCTTTCACTTTCAGCACGTCGGCCATTGCTGCTTTCCAGGCATCGGCGACACGCGTTTCGTCAGGCTGACCAATCAGGCTCATGTAGAAACCGGTACGACAACCCATTGGGGAGATGTCGATGATCTCAACGCCGTTGCCATTCAGGTGATCGCGCATAAACCCGGCAAACAGGTGCTCCAGAGTGTGAATGCCTTTTTCCGGCATCACTTCTTTATTCGGCACACAGAAACGCAGGTCAAATACGGTGATCGTGTCGCCGTGCGGGGTATGCATGGTTTTTGCCACACGTACTGCAGGTGCTTCCATACGGGTATGGTCGACTGTGAAGCTATCTAATAACGGCATACGTCACCTCCGATAGTGATTTTTTTTAAAATAAAATGAACTCTTTGTTCATCTGCACGTCTGACTATATGAAAGACGCGCATTTGTTATCATCATCCCTGATTTCAGAGATGTATATTTTGGCCACAGCGATGTGGCCTTTTTCTTTTGTGTCAGGCGTTCTTCGCCAGAAATGCTTCAAACGATTCGGTATCTGCCGCTTCAACTTCTTGCTGGCGCAGCACTGATGCCTCGCGCTCCGCAACAAAATCCTCTTCGCTCAACACTTCCAGCGGCTCTTGCTGCAGCATGTCACGATACTGTGCGGCGAGCGAACGGCCCGTTCCACCGATACCTTGATCAATCATAGAACGCAGAATACGGGCAGAGAACGTCAGTTCAGGATTATCAAAAGATTCGACCAACTGATCGCACACTTTCTGATACTCCTCGCCGCCGTAGACGCTGTCCATTGTTTGCGCCACGCGCCTGAGATCGCGGAACAGATCTTTACCCACTTTTGCCAGCGGGAACTGCGCCGTTTCGCAGCCAATGCCTAATGTCAGGCCGGGTTTGCGTCCTTCCAGAATCACACGATTCCAGTTTGTACGCGTACACAGCAATTCATCAGCGCTCATCTCTGGCGCATCCGCCAGCACGCACCAGACCATAAACAGATCGAGGAAGCGCACCTGCTGCTCATCCACACCAATCGGTGAGAACGGGTTGATGTCCAGCGAGCGAACTTCAATGTATTCAATTCCCCCGCGTTCCAGCGCATCCGATGGCGCTTCGCCGCTGCGGGTAACGCGTTTCGGACGAATCGGCGCATACAGCTCGTTTTCAATCTGCAAAACGTTGCTGTTGATCTGCAGGCGTTTGCCGTCTTTTTCGAGGCCGATTTTTTCGTACTCTTCCGACGGCGTTTTGATCGCCCGCTTTAAGCCTGCCACATATTCGTGCAATTCGTTAAACGTAATTCCGAGATTGCTTTGCGACTTATTGGTATAACCCAGGTCGCTCAGGCGCAGAGAGGTGGCGTACGGCAGGTAATACATGCCGCAGTCGGTTTTCTCAAACGGCAGCGTGGTCGGTTTGCCCTGCAGGAACGACGAACAAATAGCCGGTGACGCGCCAAACAGGTAAGGGATAACCCAGCCAAAGCGATAGTAGTTGCGGATCAAACGGAAGTAGCCCGCAGAAATCGCTTCTTTATCGGTTTCACCGCATTTCGCCTGCCAGAACGCCATTGGCAGCGAGAAGTTGTAATGCACACCGGAAATAGTCTGCATTAGCGCGCCATAGCGATTTTTCAGGCCCTCACGATAGAGCGTTTTTAACCGACCGATATTCGACGTGCCGTACTGCGCCAGCTCAATATCTTGCCCCTGCTCAATATAGCAAGGCATGCTGAGCGGCCACATACGCTCATCGCCCAACTGCCGGGCAGTGAAACGATGAACGTCACGCATCAGAGTGAGCATGTGGTCAATATCGCCGTCGACTGGCGTGATGAACTCAAGCAGCGCTTCAGCGAAATCGGTAGTGATCCATTTATGTGTCAACGCTGAGCCTAACGCCTGAGGATGACCTGTTGTCGCCAGGCTACCATCTTCGTTTACGCGCAGTGTTTCGCGCTCAAGCCCACGCTGAATACCCTTCAGGACCTGAGGGTGTTTTTCCAGCCAGGCCAGCGCCTGTGATACGTCCGGGATCAAATTGACCTCCCGCCTGTCAATTAATAGTTATCCAGCATAATTGTAATGGTTGACGATTGAAGGTCGTTTTATCACTCCACCAATTAGTGCCACCACGTCATGCCCTGCAGTGTCGCCCATGCCACAAGGACATAGCGAAACGCCTTGCCAAGGCATAAAAAAAAGAGCACTGGTCCCCAGGAGATGCGCATCCATCCCGCCAGCAGACACAGTAAATCGCCTATTACAGGCATCCAGCTTAGTAAAAGCGTGGCAGCACCATAGCGTTTAAGCCAGCCTGCTGCCTTTTCCTGCCAGCGTGATTTTTCACGAAGCGGAAAGAAACGCCCAAGAATAACGTTAGTCAGCCCTCCAAGGCTATTACCCATTGTTGCTATTAATACTAACAACCACGGTTGACTGACGCCCGATAGCAGCATCGCGACCAGCACAACTTCGGAGTTACCCGGTAGAAGTGTGGCACTTAAAAAACTGCTGGCAAATAATGAAGCAAGTGACAGCAGGTCACTCACAGCAGACGCACATCCACGGCGTCCATACCGGCTTCGCGAGCCGCCTGAATACCAAAGTCTGCATCCTCAAAAACCACGCACTTGTGCGCAGGCACACCCATTAGCTCTGCGCAAAGCAGAAAGGTGTCCGGTGCAGGTTTATGGTTTTTGACATGATCGGCGGCAACCACCGCGGAAAAATAATGGCGTAAGCCCAGATGCTGAAGCAGTGCTTCTGCAACCGCACTTTCACTGCCTGTCCCAACCGACATCGGGCGACGGCCATGCCACGCTTTGACGACGTCAATCAGCGGAAGAGGACGAACAGTATCTAAAAGCATCGCTTTGACTGCATCGGTTTTTTCGCGGGCAAGCTGATGAGGATCGAGATCGGACTGATTCAGTTCAATCACCGCCTGAGCGATTCGCCAGGTGGGCGAGCCGTTAAGCGCAATCATGGCCTGCAGATCGAAGCGCATACCATAACGACCAAGAACATCACTCCAGGCTTTACGATGCGTGGGTTCGGTATCGAGGATGGTGCCATCCATGTCAAAGATCAAACCGTCATACTGTGCGTACATCGTGCTCTCGCCAAACGATTAACAAGACATTACTTTATCGTAAACGAGGATTTTTGTCGCTGATTCTGGTGGTAATACAAAGGGGATGATGAGGAATTGAGCTGGGGGGAGATACTGAGAAGAAATGGTGCATCCGGGAGGATGACTCGAGTGCGCCTCGCCCTGCGGGCCATTGCTATAGCAATGTTATCCGCCCTGGTGCTTGCGATTTACTCGCAGACCATGAAACAACAGCGCGGCTGCTATCTCGGAGAAGATGGTGCATCCGGGAGGATTCGAACCTCCGACCGCTCGGTTCGTAGCCGAGTACTCTATCCAGCTGAGCTACGGATGCATCAGGGGTACTGCTAATGGCATAGTAAATGGTACATCCGGGATGTATGACTCGGCTGCGCCTCGCCCGACGGGCCGCTGCTAAAGCAACGTTATCCTCTCTGGTACTCGCGAGCATCTCGCAGACCTTGAAACAACAGCGCGGCTGTTATCTCGGAGAAGATGGTGCATCCGGGAGGATTCGAACCTCCGACCGCTCGGTTCGTAGCCGAGTACTCTATCCAGCTGAGCTACGGATGCATCGGGATTTACTATTTTACTGCTTGATACGTCATATCACTTCTAAAGCAATATGAAGTAATAGATGGTGCATCCGGGAGGATTACTCGGTTGCGCCTCGCCCAACGGGCCGTTGCTAAAGCAACGTTATTCTCCCTGGTACTCGCGAGCATCTCGCAGACCATAAAACAACAGCGTTGCTGTTATCTCGGAGAAGATGGTGCATCCGGGAGGATTCGAACCTCCGACCGCTCGGTTCGTAGCCGAGTACTCTATCCAGCTGAGCTACGGATGCATCAGGGGGGTACTACTTTTACTACTGATTCAATGTCACTCAACAAGCCGCAACACTGATAATGATGGTGCATCCGGGAGGATTCGAACCTCCGACCGCTCGGTTCGTAGCCGAGTACTCTATCCAGCTGAGCTACGGATGCAAAATGGCGGTGAGGCGGGGATTCGAACCCCGGATGCAGCTTTTGACCGCATACTCCCTTAGCAGGGGAGCGCCTTCAGCCTCTCGGCCACCTCACCACACAACGCCTCTTTCGAGTGCTTCGAAGAACTTGTTAAGAGCTCTTCGTCGCTGCGTGGCGCATATATTACTTTCTGGGACTTATAAGTCAAACAATTTTCCACAAGCTTTTATCGTTTGCACAAATCGCAGTCAATTCGCATGGAAAACCCACAAAGAGGGTGTTTTATAAACGGATTTTGCGGACATCAGCACAGAAATCCTCAGACAAAATTGCGGTCTTTGAGCGAGATAAGGTTTGCAGAGTGACAAAAAACAGAAGGAATGAAATCGAACGGTAACTTTATGCAGGAAAAATGACGAGAGCGTTGCGTCTCGCCGGGCGGCGAGACGCGATAATATCAGTAACTGGACTGCTGGGATTTTTCAGCCTGGATACGCTGGTAGATCTCTTCACGATGGACAGAGACTTCTTTAGGGGCGTTCACACCAATACGAACCTGGTTACCCTTTACCCCTAAAACTGTCACGGTGACCTCATCCCCAATCATGAGGGTCTCACCAACTCGACGAGTCAGAATCAGCATTCTTTGCTCCTTGAAAGATTAAAAGAGTCGGGTCTCTTGTATCCCGGCATTATCCATCATATAACGCCAAAAAGTAAGCGATGACAAACACGTAATGTGTAAGCAGTCACGGCATCACATTCTGTTAAACGTAAGTTTAGCCGATATACACAAACTCAACCTGACTTTATCGTTATCGATAGCGTAGTGACAAATACGCCATAACCTTGTGGTTATGGCGTCTGGTTACGCTTTGTAATTATTACAGTTTAGCGCTTACCCAGCTTTCTACACTGGCCAATGCCGCTGGAAGTGCCGCTGCATCCGTACCACCGGCTTGCGCCATGTCAGGACGACCGCCACCTTTGCCACCCACCTGCTGAGCGACCATGCCAATCAGTTCCCCTGCTTTCACGCGGTCTGTCACATCCTTAGAGACACCCGCAATCAGAGAAACCTTACCCTCAGCCACTGTCGCCAGGACAACAATCGTTGAACCAAGCTGGTTCTTCAGATCATCAACCATCGTACGGAGCATCTTAGGTTCAACACCTGCCAGTTCGCTGACCAGCAGTTTAACACCTTTAATTTCAACCGCTTTGCTGGAGAGATTAGCGCTCTCCTGCACTGCCGCCTGCTCTTTGAGCTGCTGCAGCTCTTTTTCCAGCTGACGCGTACGTTCCAGCGTACTACGCACTTTGTCACCCAGATTCTGGCTATCGCCTTTCAGCAACTGAGCGATGTCGTGCAGCTGATCGCTTTCAGCGTGCAGTCTGGCAATCGCACCCTCACCGGTCACCGCTTCAATACGACGAACACCTGCCGCCGTGCCCGATTCAGAAACGATACGGAACAGGCCGATATCACCCGTACGGGAGGCGTGAGTACCACCGCACAGTTCGGTCGAGAAATCACCCATGCTGAGTACACGAACGCGCTCATCATACTTCTCGCCAAACAGCGCCATCGCACCTTTCGCTTTTGCTGCTTCGAGATCCATGATGTGGGTCTCGATTGGCAGGTTACGGCGAATCTGTGCGTTAACCATATCTTCCACCGCGCGGATTTCAGAAGGTTTCATCGCTTCAAAATGAGAGAAGTCAAAGCGCAGCACTTTGTCATTCACCAGAGAACCTTTCTGAGCAACGTGCGTACCCAGCACATCGCGCAGAGCGGCATGCATCAGGTGCGTTGCCGAGTGGTTCAGACGAATGCGCGCGCGGCGAGCTTCATCCACTTCGGCTTTCACGCCTGCGCCGACTTTCAGGGAACCTGTAGCCAGTTTGCCGACGTGGCCAATTGCCTGGCCGTATTTCTGGGTGTCAGTGACGGTGAAGGTAAAATCGCTACCTTTTAGCTCGCCTTTATCGCCCACCTGACCGCCAGATTCCGCATAGAACGGGGTTTTGTCCAGAACGACAACGGCATCCTGGCCTGCGCTGATGCTGTCCACGGCTTTGCCGTCAACAAACAGTGCGGTGACTTTACCGGTCAGTTCAAGATGGTCGTAACCCTGGAATTCAGAGGCGCTGTCAACACGGATCATGGCGTTATAATCTGCGCCAAAGCCGCTGGATTCACGCGCACGACGGCGCTGTTCTTCCATCGCGACTTCGAAACCGGCTTCATCTACTTTGATGTTACGCTCACGGCAAACGTCAGCCGTCAGGTCAACCGGGAAGCCGTAGGTGTCATACAGACGGAAAGCCGTTTCGCCATCCAGCGTATCGCCGGACAGTTTAGAGAGTTCTTCATCCAGCAGCGCCAGACCGCGCTCAAGGGTACGCGCGAACTGCTCTTCTTCAGTTTTCAGAACCTGCTCAACCTGCGCCTGCTGGCTTTTCAGTTCGTCACCCGCTGCGCCCATGACGCTGACCAGTGGACCCACCAGTTTGTAGAAGAAGGTGTCCTTCGCGCCCAACATATTGCCATGACGAATGGCGCGACGAATGATACGACGCAGAACATAGCCACGGTTTTCGTTCGACGGGATAACGCCATCAGCAATCAGGAACGCACAGGAACGAATGTGGTCGGCAATGACGCGCAGGGATTTGTTGCTCAGATCGGTTGCACCGGTCACTTCAGCAACGGATTTAATCAGCGTGCTGAACAGATCAATGTCGTAGTTGGAGTTAACGTGCTGCAGAACGGCGGCGATACGCTCCAGGCCCATGCCGGTATCAACAGATGGCTTCGGCAGCGGCTCCATGGTGCCATCGATCTGGCGGTTGAACTGCATGAAGACGATATTCCAGATCTCAATGTAGCGATCGCCGTCTTCTTCTGCGCTTCCCGGAGGACCGCCCCAGATGTGGTCGCCGTGATCGTAGAAGATCTCAGTACACGGACCGCAAGGACCGGTATCGCCCATCTGCCAGAAGTTATCAGACGCGTACGGCGCGCCCTTGTTGTCGCCGATGCGGATAATGCGCTCACGTGGGATACCAACTTCTTTTTCCCAGATTTCGTAAGCTTCGTCATCGGTTTCGTAAACGGTAACCCACAGACGCTCTTTCGGCAGGTTGAACCAGTTTTCACCGGTCAGCAATTCCCACGCGAACTGAATGGCGTCGTGTTTGAAATAGTCGCCGAAGCTGAAGTTACCCAGCATTTCGAAGAAAGTGTGGTGACGTGCGGTGTAGCCGACGTTTTCCAGATCGTTATGTTTACCACCCGCACGCACGCAACGTTGTGAAGTCGTGGCGCGGGAATAATTACGCTTATCGAGACCAAGGAAAACATCCTTGAACTGGTTCATCCCGGCGTTGGTAAACAGCAGAGTCGGGTCATTGTTCGGTACCAGGGAGCTGCTGGCAACAACCTGGTGTCCCTTACTATGGAAAAAATCGAGAAACGCCTGACGGATCTCAGCGGTGCTCTTGCTCATAATTATCCTGAAATCAAGCTAACGAAATGTCGTAGCCAGCCTGTACCTGTGAATACCTGGACGGACTCGCTACTGGAAAAAGTGGGAATAAGATAAGTTTTCTTTAGAGGGAAGTAAAATCCCGCATGCGTTCAATCGGCAAAATTACGCCATATATCCTGAATATCTTCCATCAGGAAGCCGCGGTACAGCAAAAATCGCTGGATTTTGACTTTTTCTGAAAATTCACGCGACAGCGGTTCACCATACTTACGAATGGCCTGCGCCCGCGCCAGTTCACACCAGTTGATGTCGCACTCACGCATCGCTTGTTCGATGGACGCACGCGCAACTCCTTTTTGGTTTAGCTCCTGGCGAATACGCGCGGGGCCATAACCTTTGCGGCTACGGCTGGCGATATAGCGGGTTACAAAACGGGTGTCATCCAGATAACGGTATTCGTAGCACCAGGCAATGACGCGATCATAGTCTTCGGCCGTAGCATCTATCTGTTCCGGGCCGTTTTTACCCATCACCGGTGCCGAGAGTTTGCGGCGTAGCTCCTGCTCACTGTGATCGCGTACTGCCAGAATTCGTACTGCACGATCCAGCAAACGAGCATAGGCAGGGCGACGCTGGGGAGTTTCGCTCATAACAAACCTGCTGTTTTACAAATGCAAAAAGGGCCGCAATCGCAGCCCTTGTTTTTAGACGAAGATATTAGAAATCTTCTTTGGTTTCTTCAACGTCAGCGCTATCGACGACAAAGTCAGGCTTAGAGTCCTGGTTGTTGAGAAGCAGCTCACGCACTTTCTTCTCAATTTCTTTTGCTGCGGCCGGGTTGTCTTTCAGCCAGGAGATTGCGTTCGCTTTACCCTGACCAATCTTCTCGCCGTTGTAACTGTACCAGGCGCCCGCTTTTTCAATCAGCTTCTCTTTCACGCCAAGGTCAACCAGCTCGCCGAAGAAGTTAATGCCTTCACCGTAGAGGATCTGGAACTCAGCCTGCTTGAACGGAGCAGCAATTTTGTTCTTCACCACTTTGACGCGGGTTTCGCTACCGATGACGTTATCGCCCTCTTTCACCGCACCGATACGACGAATATCCAGACGAACAGAAGCATAGAACTTCAGGGCGTTACCACCGGTAGTGGTTTCCGGGTTACCGAACATCACACCAATCTTCATACGGATCTGGTTGATGAAAATCAGAAGAGTATTGGATTGCTTAAGGTTACCCGCCAGTTTACGCATCGCCTGACTCATCATACGTGCCGCGAGGCCCATGTGAGAGTCACCGATTTCGCCTTCGATTTCTGCTTTCGGCGTCAGCGCTGCAACGGAGTCAACAACGAGAACATCTACCGCACCTGAACGGGCCAGTGCATCGCAGATTTCCAGCGCTTGTTCACCGGTATCCGGCTGAGAACACAGCAGATTGTCGATATCAACACCCAGTTTACGGGCATATACCGGGTCCAGCGCGTGTTCGGCGTCGATAAACGCACAGGTTTTACCTTCGCGCTGCGCGGCAGCAATAACCTGCAGCGTCAGGGTCGTTTTACCTGAAGATTCCGGCCCGTAGATTTCTACGATACGGCCCATTGGCAGGCCGCCCGCACCCAGTGCGATATCCAGAGAAAGCGAACCGGTGGAGATGGTTTCCACGTCCATGGAACGGTCTTCACCCAGGCGCATGATGGAGCCTTTACCGAATTGTTTTTCAATCTGGCCCAGTGCTGCCGCCAACGCTTTCTGTTTGTTTTCGTCGATAGCCATTATTACTCCTGTCATGCCGGGGATGTGCGCCGGATAGTGAATTCTGTTCTGTTGGTGCAATTATACTGTATGGTCATACAGTATCAAGTGTTTTGTAGAAATTGTTGCCAGAGCGTTTTTAACGCATATTCCGTCGCCTGACGGCGCACGCTTTCGCGGTCACCGCTAAAGCATTCCCGGCGCGTGATCCCCTGGCCTTGCGCCGTGGCAAACCCAAACCACACGGTGCCCACCGGTTTGACATCGCTGCCGCCATCCGGCCCGGCAATACCGCTGATAGAAACCGCGTAATCTGCGCGAGCGGCTTTGAGTGCCCCAATTGCCATTTCGACGACCACGGGTTCACTGACAGCGCCGTGCTGTTCCAGCGTGGCCTCTCGTACCCCAATCATCTGCGCTTTTGCTTCGTTACTGTAGGTCACAAAACCGCGTTCAAACCAGGCGGAGCTACCCGCGATATCCGTTATTACTTTTGCCACCCAACCGCCCGTGCAGGATTCCGCCGTCGTCAGCGTCGCTCCACGCTGCTTCAACGCCAGCCCTACCACTTCGCTAAGCTGCATCAGTTCATGGTCAGTCATCATCGCTTCCGGCTCCTGAAAAACATGCAGCACAAGATAGCACTTTCTCAACAGATATGGGGATGGTGTTTGGTTTTTACGAGGAGGCTTCAGAAAAGGCCGATAAGAGGCATCGGCCTTTAGGGAAAAATTACTTCATGCTGTCTGCGATAGTGTTGACGTTATGGCGAAACGCTTTGACATAGGTATCCGCAGCACCGCCCTTCGCGGTTAACGCTTCTGGATAAAGCTCGCCGCCCGGCTGTGCGCCAGTGGCGTTCGCAATCTGTTTCACCAGACGGGGATCCAGCTGGTTTTCCATAAACCAGGTTTTCACGCCGTCGGCTTTAATCTGATTAATAATATCAGCCACCTGCGCGGCACTGGCCTCGCTTTCTGAAGAGAGCCCCTGCGGCGCGATAAAATCCACGTCATAGGCACGGCCGAAATAGCCAAATGCGTCATGACTGGTTAATACCCTACGTTTTTCCCGCGGGATCTGACTGAAACGTGATTTCGCCCAGCTGTCGAGCTGCGTCAGTTGCGCAATATAGGGTTGAGCCGCCGCCTCAAAAGCTGTTTTATCCTGAGGGTCCGCCTTCACCAGTCCTTGCAGAATATTTTGCGCATACCGTGCACCATTCGCGGCGCTGTTCCAGGCATGAGGATCGGTAACCGTTTTACCCTCCTCTTCAAGGGTGTGCGTTTTCACACCTTCTGACGCCACCACCAGCGTGCCTTTAAAACCCGATGCCTTGACCAGTCGATCGAGCCAGCCTTCCAGCCCCAGACCGTTAACCACCACCACATCGGCCTTGCTGAGTGCTGCGCTGTCTTTTGGCGATGGCTCAAAGGTATGCGGATCGCCATCGGGCCCTACCAGCGTTGTCACCTTCACACGATCGCCGCCAACCTCTTGCGCCATATCGCCCAGGACAGAAAAACTGGTCACCACATTCAGCGTTTTTGCCAGCGCCCCGTGCGACATGACTCCCAGCACAAGCGCAATCACTACCCCGGTATGTTTCATCGTTTCCCCTTGCGTTAAAAAAGCGCGCGCAGACTGCCAGCCAGCCTGCTACGCGTGCCAAATAAAACTGAAAAAAAGAACCAGACGCTGGCGGTGAGAACAATGGATGGCCCGGCAGGTAGGCTTGCCGTCCACGACAAACTCAAACCAAGCCAGGCGCACAGAATGCCGCTCAGTCCGGCCATAAGGAGCAATCCCGGCAGGGTGCGCATCCAGCATCGTGCTGCCACAGCAGGCAGCATCATCAACCCCACCGCCATCAGAGTGCCGAGCACCTGAAATCCGGCGACCAGGTTAAGCACCAGGAGCGAAAGGAAGAGCCCGTGCAGCAGTCCGGGGAGCCAACGCGCATTGACCTGTAACCACGCAGTATCAAACGCTTCAGTGACCAGCCCTCTGTAGAACAGCGCAAGCATCACCACGGTTAATGCACATACGCCTGCCACAAACAGCGCGGCGTCGTTATCCACCGCCAGAATCGAGCCAAAAAGCAGATGCAGCAGGTCAACGCTCGACCCGCGCAGCGATACCAGCGTGACGCCCAGTGCCAGCGATCCCAGGTAGAGTCCCGCGAAGCTGGCATCCTCTTTCAGCGGAGTCCGCCGACTGACCAGCCCGGCCACCAGTGCGACAACAATTCCGGCGATAAACCCGCCAATACTCATCGCCAGAAGTGACATCCCGCTCAGCAGATATCCCACGGCAACGCCGGGCAAAATGGCATGCGACAACGCATCGCCCATCAGACTCATGCGACGCAGTAGCAAAAAGACACCCAGCGCGGTCGTGCTCACCGAGAGCGCGAGGCACACGACCAGCGCACGGCGCATAAAGCCGTATTCAATAAACGGTTGAAAAAAGAGATGCCAGATCATGCCACCCTCACCCGCTCGTGATGCCAGTGTGACCGATCGCCATCAAGCCGCAGGGTTTGCGGGAAGTGACGCGACACGCGTTCGCTGTCATGTAATACCGCCAGCACGGTCTGCCCCTGCTGATACATCTCTAGCATCAGGGACATCAGCACGTTGCAGGTCGCTTCGTCCACACCGGTAAAGGGCTCATCCAGCATCACCAGCGGGGCGTTTTGCACTAACACTCTGGCAAACAGCATGCGCTGAAACTGGCCACCCGAAAGCTCATCAATCGTGGAGGCGGCCATCGCCTCCAGCCCAACGCGCTCGAGCGCAGCGGCAATGCGCTGGCGTGTTTCTCGTCGATAAGACGCCAGCAGCGAGATAGCAGGCCAGCAGCCCATACTCACCACGTCTCCAACGGTAAGGGGAAATTGCGCCTCCAGCTCATGGCGTTGCGCCAGCCAGCCGATTACCGGGCGCTTTTCGCGCCAGTGAAACTCACCGCTAACCGGAGGAATAAAACCCGCCAGCGTTTTGAGTAAGGTCGATTTTCCGCAGCCATTCGCCCCGATAATCGCCGTCATACTGCCGCGCTCAATCACGCCGTTAAGCGCCTGAGTCACAGGCTGGCGGTCATACCCCGCCACCAGATTTTGCAGTTCGATCATGGAAGAATTACCGCCCAGTGCACGGCAACACTCATTAGCAAGATAAGCGCTACGGCCAGCAGCAAACGCGCGAGCGCAGAAAGAGAGAGAAAGGAGAAAGGCATTATCACACCATCAATAAATGTTATAACGTAACAATAATAAAACGAGACGACGATGTAAATGCAGGGCGTTGAGAGGAGTGTGGCAAAATGTTACAGCAGCGATAGCCCTCTCCGTGTCGAAGAGGGCTGGTATGAAGGCATTAGCCCACTGAATGGTTTTTTGCCGGGAGGCAAATGGGCTTCCCCGGCTGAAATGAGGCTACTGACTAAACGGCGAAGCCGCAGGGACGCGAGCCAGCGCGACTGCCTGGCCGAGCTGCCATACCGCCATCGCATAGTGCGTACTGTGGTTATAGCGAGTGATGGTGTAGAAATTCGGCAGACCATACCAGTATTGATAACCTGTGCCGATATCTAGTCGCAACAGGCTGGCCGTTTGATGGTTGCCCAGCGGCTGCATCGGCGTTAATCCTGCCGCCGCGAGCTGCGAAACGCTGTAATTGGTTTTAAAGCCATTTGCCAGCCCTGGTGCCTGCCCGTTCGCCTGCACCGCTACCGGATCGCCTTTCACCCAGCCGTGCGCCTTGAAGTAATTCGCGACGCTGCCGATCGCGTCCACCGGATCCCACAGGTTAACGTGGCCGTCGCCATTAAAGTCTACGGCATACTCTTTATACGAGGACGGCATAAACTGGCCGTAGCCCATTGCGCCTGCAAAAGAGCCTTTCAGATCAAGAGGATCGTCCTGCTCGTTACGCGCCATCAGCAGGAAGGTTTCCAGCTCGGACGAAAAATATTCCGCACGGCGGGGATAGTTGAAGGAGAGCGTCGCCAGCGCATCAAGAATACGCGTTTTACCCATTACGCGGCCCCAGCGGGTTTCCACGCCGATGATGCCGACAATAATTTCCGGCGGCACGCCGTAAACCTGCCATGCACGCGTTAACGCATCTTCATACTGATTCCAGAACGCCACACCATTTTGCACGTTATCAGGGGTGATAAACTGTTTGCGATAGCGGAGCCATGCGCCGTTTGGCCCCGTCGGCGCCTGTGCGGTAGGCGCCTGTCTGTCCATCAGACGCAACACGTAATCCAGCCGTTTTGCCTGCGACAAAATCTCCTGCAACTGCTGCCTGTTAAAACCATGCTTGCTCACCATCTTATCAATGAACTGTTCAGCAGCGGGGTTGTTAGCGAAATCGCCTCCCATTTGCATCACATTGTGCTGCGGCTCCAGCAGAAAACCGCCGGAAGGCGCACCAGCCGTCTGTTGAACTTCCTCTGTTTTCGGTTTGCTGCTGCAGGCAGCAAGCATAATCAGCGCGGGTAAGAGCGCTGCATAACGACGCTTGACCATGAGACATCCATTTAACGAATTCGATAAGTGGCAAGTATGGTAAAGCATCCCCGACACCTCAAGGAAGCGGTTCTGTGGCCGTAAGCAAAATCTTTCATCATTCCTCATGATGAGGAGTAACAGAATGCACTATCATGGGCGAATTCACCCTTCTGTTGTTCTGCCATGACCAGAAGAGAAAGGAATCATAACCGGAGATAAAGATGAGTGATTTTCTGCTAAACACAGGCCGTCAGACATTATTGCTGGAGCTGCAGGAAGCCAGCCGCCTGCCGGAAAGACTGGGCGAGGATTTTGTTCGTGCGGCGAATACGATTATCCAGTGCGAAGGCAAAGTCATTGTTGCCGGTATCGGCAAGTCCGGTCATATCGGTAAAAAAATTGCCGCCACGCTTGCCAGCACCGGTACCCCGGCATTCTTCGTTCACCCGGCAGAAGCCCTGCACGGCGATCTGGGGATGATTGAAAGCCGCGATGTCATGCTGTTTATCTCCTATTCTGGCTCGGCAAAAGAACTGGATTTAATTATTCCGCGCCTGCAGGAAAAATCGGTCGCCCTGCTGGCGATGACCGGCAAATCCCGTTCGCCACTTGCGCTGGCAGCCAAAGCCACGCTGGATATTTCAGTCGAGCGCGAAGCCTGTCCGATGCATCTCGCCCCCACTTCCAGCACCGTCAACACCCTGATGATGGGCGATGCGCTGGCGATGGCCGTCATGCAGGCACGCGGCTTTAACGAAGAGGACTTTGCCCGTTCTCATCCGGCGGGTGCGCTGGGCGCGCGTCTGCTCAATAAAGTGCATCACCTGATGCGCACTGATGATGCCATTCCGCAGGTGAAACTCGATACCAGCGTCATGGACGCCATGCTCGAACTGAGCCGTACCGGGTTAGGACTGGTCGCCGTGTGTGATGATAAGGGCCTGGTGAAAGGGGTCTTTACCGACGGCGACCTGCGCCGCTGGCTGGTTGGCGGCGGCAAGCTCGAAGCCATTGTCAGTGAGGCCATGACCACTGGCGGCCTGACGCTCAACGCCGACAGCCGCGCCATTGAAGCCAAAGAGGTGCTGATGAAACGCAAAATCACCGCCGCTCCGGTAGTGGACAACAGCGGTAAGCTTTGCGGCGCTATCAACCTGCAGGATTTTTACCAGGCCGGCATTATCTAGCCCTTCAGACCCAGACGCTTCGCCAGCCGGTGCAGGTTGGCGACGTCTGTCTCCAGCGCCCGCGCACACGCCGCCCAGCTGCCGTTATGGTGTTCCAGCGCGCGGGTAATCATCTGCCGTTGAAATGCTTCCGTTGCTTCACGCAGGTTTTCGTTGGCGATTGCAGGCGCTTGCCGGGTCACTACCGCTGGCGCATCGTCATGCAGTGCAAAATGACGCGCATGGATCACCACTTCATCACCGGTTCGCGCCGCGCGCGCCAGGACCACCGCGCGGTGAATCGCATGTTCCAGCTCGCGCACATTTCCCGGCCAGCCGTAACTGAGCAGATGATGACGGGCCCCTGGGCTAAGGACCACGCGCGATAATCCCATCTTGAGCCGGCACTGTTCGCAGAAATAGCCCGCCAGCAGCACAACATCTTCACCACGCTCACGCAGCGGCGGTACGGAGAGCGGAAACACGCTTAAACGATGGAACAGGTCGGCGCGGAAATTCCCGGCCAGCACCTCCTCGCGCAGATCGCGGTTCGTGGCCGCCAGCACGCGGACATCGACCCGCAGGTTGCGGTCATCACCCACTCGCTGAATATCGCCGTACTGCAGTACGCGCAGCAGCTTGGCCTGTAACGCCAGCGACAGCTCGCCAATTTCATCAAGGAACAGCGTGCCGTTATCGGCCATTTCAAACTTACCGCTACGGTTGCTGATCGCCCCCGTAAACGCCCCTTTGACATGCCCGAACAATTCGCTTTCTGCCACGCTCTCCGGCAGCGCGGCGCAGTTCAGATACACCAGCGGATTCACGGCGCGCGGCGAGCCTTCATGAATGGCCTTCGCCACCAGCTCTTTTCCGGTGCCCGTTTCGCCGCTGATTAAAACGTTAAGGTCGGAAGCCGCAACGATCTCGATCTCTTTTTTCAGCTGCGCCATTCCCGGCGACAGGCCGATCATTTCCGTGTGCGCCACCTGCTCAAAGGCAGTAGGCGTGCCCGGCAAAATATTCTGGCTTTCAAGTTGCTCAATCAGCAACGCGTTATTTAGCGCGCCGGAAGCCAGCGCAGCAATCAGGCGTAACTCTTCATCGCTAAAGGTATCGAACTGATCGGGCAACAGGCCGTCGAGCGTCAGCGCGCCAATCAGGTTTTGTCCGGCAAATAGCGGCAGGCCAATACAGGCGTGCACTTTCAGGCTCTCTTGCCCCGGAATCAAACCATCATAGGGGTCGGGCAAATCGCTGTCGGCCGGGAAACGGACGACGTCTCCCGCACGGGCAATCGTTTCGAGGCGCGGATGCCCCTCCAGCGTAAACCGCCGCCCCAGGACATCCTGAGCCAGCCCGTCGATCGCCAGCGGAATAAATTGTCGCCCTTCGTAGCGCAGCAGCGCTGACGCATCGCAATCCAGCACATGGCGCAGCGTGGAGATCAGCCGCTGGAAACGATCCTGATGGCCGATACCGGTCTGTAACTCAATGGCAATCTTCGCCAGCACGTCTACGGAAAAACTCATGTTCGCCTCACTGTCATTTTGACAATACACAATGTCATATTGACAACAAACAGTACAGTCATATTGACTACTCATTTTGGGTGAATATTTTTAAATATACATAAAATCAATAATTTAAAAGTTGGCACGTAACTTGATATAGCAAAAACATCTTTTTTTAAAACACCGTGTTCATTAGAGGTTGCTATGTCTATTCTGGTTAAAAATAACATTCATTGGGTTGGCCAACGTGACTGGGAAGTGCGTGACTTTCACGGCACCGAATATAAAACGCTGCGCGGCAGCAGCTATAACAGCTATCTCATCCGTGAAGGCAAAAATGTGCTGATCGATACCGTCGATCATAAATTCAGCCGTGAGTTCGTGCAGAACCTGCGCAGCGAAATCGATCTGGCGGATATTGATTACATCATTATTAACCATGCGGAAGAAGATCATGCCGGCGCACTGACCGAACTGATGTCGCATATTCCGGATACCCCGATTTACTGCACCACTAACGCTATCGACTCCATTAACGGTCACCATCACCATCCTGAATGGAATTTCCACACCGTAAAAACCGGTGACTCGCTGGATATCGGTAACGGCAAACAGCTGATCTTCGTAGAAACGCCGATGCTGCACTGGCCGGACAGCATGATGACTTACATGACTGGCGATGCGGTGCTGTTCAGTAACGACGCCTTTGGCCAGCACTACTGCGACGAACGTCTGTTCAACGACGAAGTCGATCAAACTGAGCTGTTCGAACAGTGCCAACGCTACTACGCCAATATCCTGACGCCGTTCAGCCGCCTGGTGACGCCAAAAATCACAGAGATCCTCGGCTTCAACCTGCCGGTCGATATGATTGCCACCTCTCACGGTGTGGTATGGCGCGAAAACCCAACCCAAATCGTTGAGCTGTATCTGAAATGGGCGGCGGATTATCAGGAAGATCGCATCACGCTGTTCTATGACACCATGTCCAACAACACCCGCATGATGGCCGATGCAATTGCCCAAGGCATCAACGAAGTTGACCCGAACGTGGCGGTGAAAATCTTCAACGTGGCGCGCAGTGATAAAAACGAAATTCTGACCAACGTCTTCCGCTCCAAAGGTGTGCTGGTGGGGACCTCCACGATGAACAACGTGATGATGCCGAAGATTGCCGGTCTGGTCGAAGAGATGACCGGCCTGCGCTTCCGTAACAAACGCGCCAGCGCCTTTGGTTCGCATGGCTGGAGCGGTGGCGCAGTGGACCGTCTCTCCACCCGACTGCAGGATGCCGGTTTCGAAATGTCGTTGAGCCTGAAGGCGAAATGGCGTCCGGATATCGACGCACTGGAAATCTGCCGCCAGCATGGCCGTGATATCGCTCGTCAGTGGGCGCTCGCTCCGCTTCCGCAAGCCGCAGTCAGCGAAACAGCGCAGCCAGAAGCCGCGGCTAGCGCCACCGTTGCCACAGCCGATCTGGGTCCTTGCATGCAGTGCAGCGTTTGCCAGTGGATCTACGATCCCGAACTCGGCGAACCGCTGCAGGACGTCGCACCCGGCACGCCGTGGAGTGAAGTACCAGATAATTTCCTCTGCCCGGAATGTTCACTTGGTAAAGACGTGTTCGACGAACTGGCATCGGAGGCAAAATGAGCCACGGTATTGTCATCATCGGCTCGGGCTTTGCCGCCCGCCAGCTGGTCAAAAATATCCGCAAACAAGATACGACGGTTCCGCTAACGCTCATCGCCGCTGACAGCATGGACGAGTACAACAAACCGGACTTAAGCCATGTTATAAGCCAGAATCAGCGCGCCGGCGATCTCACCCGCCAGACAGCGGGGGAATTTGCTGAACAATATCATCTGCGCCTGTTTCCGCATACCTGGATCACGGATATCGACGCCAGTGCGCATGTCGTAAAAAGTAAAGATAAAACATGGCAGTACGATAAGCTGGTACTGGCAACGGGGGCTTCAGCGTTTGTGCCGCCGGTTGAAGGCCGTGAACTGATGCTGACCCTGAACAGCCAGCAAGAGTATCAGGCCAGTGAAACCACGCTGCGCGATGCGCAGCGGGTCATGATCGTCGGGGGCGGATTGATTGGCACCGAGCTGGCAATGGATTTCTGCCGCGCCGGAAAATCAGTAACGCTGGTCGATCACGCCGCCAGTCTGCTCTCTGCCTTAATGCCGGCAGAAGTAAGCAGTCGCTTACAGCATCGCCTGACGGATATGGGCGTTCATCTGGTGCTGAAATCGCAGCTGCAGAGTCTGACGAAAATGGGTAACAGCATCTGCGCCATGCTCGATCGCAATCGTTGTGTTGAGGTAGATGTGGTTGTCGCTGCAACAGGTCTGCGCCCGGAAACGACGCTGGCGCATCGCGCCGGGGCTGAAACCCAGCGGGGTGTGAAAGTGGACAGCTATCTGCAAACCACGCAGCCCGATATTTTTGCTCTGGGTGACTGCGCAGAAATTAACGGCCAGGTCCTGCCGTTCCTGCAACCTATCCAGCTGAGCGCCATGTATCTGGCTAAAAATCTGCTCGGTGCCAGCGCGCCGCTGAAGCTGCCAGCCATGCTGGTGAAGGTCAAAACACCAGAACTGCCGCTGCATCTCGCAGGTGAAACGCAACGACAGGATTTAAACTGGCAAATCGCGATTGAACCCCAGGGAATGGTCGCCAAAGGCGTCGATAATGACGGTCAACTGCGCGCCTTTGTGGTCAGCGAAGATCGGATGAAGGAGGCTTTTGCCCTGCTGAAATCGTTAACAATTTAACCCTCACTCTCTTGCCACGCTTACTTAACCTTAGGATTTTTTTATCCGCAGCCCCGATGTCCCGGGGCTTTTTTTTGCGCATCACATTCACTAAATAAATACATATAAGATAAATCATCAATTAATATCCTTTTTTGATTACTCACATCAATGTTTGAGATAGCGGAGTATTTTTTTGGACTCATTACCGCTTTATCAATTCCCGCTAAAAAAGTATTTCTAATTAGCCCGCGATATCGACATCGAATTTTATTCACTTAACGCCAGCCACAGATAAATATCGCGTATATCGCTTAAAAGCAAACGCCCGCTACTCCATATAATGGGGAATGAATAAAAACTCCAGATATCATCTGATGTGAACGCAAATATAAAGGAATTTATCTTTAATAAGTATATTTATTTGAAGGATGAGTTCGTTTACTGGAAATAGCCAGCCATCATGGTTTGCGCCTGTGCCTGCAACGTCCTGATTGCTCTGAAACACCTGCGCGAGTTGAACAAAAAGATGAATCTGCAAATGATAAACGGATAAATAATTGTGAATCCGGCATTTCCGGGACCATTATTTATCGCGCCAGATAATGCCCCTCCCACTCAATAAAAATTAATTTCTCCATTAACAGACCAGCCAAAAAATGACCGCGAGCAAAACCTGAAATGAAAATCGTCGTGCATATCTCTTCATTTACAGTCAGATAGCGTGTATTCGCGCGGCGGCCACCACCGCCTGTCCAAAGGAGATTGCCCCGTCGCCCGCAGGCAGATGAGAGGGAAAAAGAAGTTGATAATCAGCCAGGTAATATTGCAGCCGCGCGCGCAGCACGCTGTTATGCATCACGCCACCGCTAAAGCATAACGTCCGCAGAGAGAGCCGTCGGGCGTGATGGCGCATTAACTCCGCCAGCCCTTTTGCCAGCGCATCGTGGAATGCCCACGCGCGCTCGCACGGCTGTGCCTGCCAGTCGAGCCACTGCTGCCAGAACAGGGGCATAACCAGCGTATTATTTTCGACAGGAAGCGTCACCGGATGGTGAATCCCTGGGCATTGCGCAGCGAGGGCTTCCAGTTTGCAGGCGGCCTCGCCTTCATAACTTTGCCGCTCCGGGGCGATATTCAGCGCGCAGGCCACGGCATCGAACAGACGTCCGCAGGAAGAGGCCAGCGGCGCGTTGATCCCCCGCTCAATGGCTGTCGCCAGCAGCGGCCACTGTTGTTGCTGCACGGCGCGGGTTTCCGCGCGCGCTTGCCAGTCAGGAATAAATGCCAGGCATTGCGCCAGCAGATTGCGCCAGGGTTGTCTCGCCGCCAGATCGCCTCCGGGCAGCGCCACCGCGGGCAAGCCCCCCAGATGCTCACATTCGCGATAGTTGACCCGCAAACATTCACCGCCCCACAGCTTTCCCTTCTCTCCCATTCCGATACCGTCCAGCACCAGCGCGATCGCATCGCCTGCATCCAGCGCCCAGCCGTTTTCAGCCAGGCTGCTTGCTGCATGCGCGTGGTGATGCAACACTGTCTCTTTAGGCAGAGCCAGTTCATTGGCCCACTGTGCCGAGCGATAGCCGGGATGAGCGTCCGTCACGATCCGCTGTGGATTGAAATCATACATTTGCTGAATCACCGACAGCGCCCCGCGCCACTGACTTTCGACGCCATCGTCGCTGAGATCGCCAAAGTGCTGACTCAACACCGCCTGTTCACCGCGTACCAGACAAAAGGTGTTTTTCATCTCGGCCCCCAGGCAAAGCATGGGAGGAATATCGGTAAATCCGGCGGGTAACGCGAGGGTATCAGGCACATATCCCCGCGCGCGCCGCATCATTGCGCCCTCTGCATCCACCACGGAATCATCCATTCGTTGCAGAATCTCGCGGTTATGCAGCAAAAATCCGTCAGCAATATCGCGCAGCTCATCCAGCGCTTGCGCATTGTCGAGCGCTGGCGGTTTGCCGCTGAGATTGCCGGAGGTCATGACCAGCGGCCGGGCAACGTCGTCCATCAGCAAATGTTGCAGCGGATTGGACGCCAGCATCACGCCAATAGTCTCCAGACCCGGAGCTATGCCCGGTGGCAAGGCGGGCAACACTCTTTTTGGCGTGAGCACAATCGGCGCTGCGGGGGATTGCAGTCGCTGCACAATCGCAGGGGGAAGGCCATCGGGATGGACGAGCATCACGGCCAGCGGCTTTGTCGGGCGCTGTTTACGCTCGCGTAAGCGGGCAATGGCCTGGTCATTTAGTGCATCGCAGGCCAGATGAAAACCGCCAAGCCCTTTGATCGCGACGATCCCGCCTTGCTTGAGCATTTCAACAGCTGCGGCCAGCGCGGCGTCTCGTCGCAGATGAGATTCACCTGCGCGCCACTCCAGCTCGGGACCGCAGTCCGGGCAGGCTACCGGCTGGGCATGAAACCGGCGATCCGCCGGATTGCGATATTCGCTTTCGCACGGGGCGCAGAGCGGGAACGCCGCCATTGCCGTATCAGGTCGATCGTAAGGCATGGCCCGAATAATGGTAAAGCGCGGGCCGCAGTGGGTGCAGTTGATAAACGGATAGCGATAGCGACGCTCACGGGGATCGCGCATCTCGGCAAGGCACGCCGGGCAGGTTGCGGCGTCGGGTACTATTTGCGTCGCCATCGCCCCACCCGCGCTGTGCCGGATGATAAACTCACCCGGCAAAATCGGCCAGGAAAACGGCTGCGACTCAACCTCATCAATCCGCGCCAGCGGCGGACAGCGCTGCAACAGCAGTTCCGTGAAGGCCACCGCATCGCCGGTTAAGCGCACCAGCACCCCCTCGGCGTCGTTACAGACATCGCCGCACAGATGAAGCTGATTCGCCAGTTGCCAGACAAACGGGCGAAACCCCACCCCCTGCACTTTTCCGCGTATCCGAAGCTGTACCCCCATGCTGCTCATCGTGATTTAAAACAGCATGGATGAGGAGGTATCGAACGCCGCGCGACGGCGTTTTTCTGCGCTCATCTGTTCAAGCTTATTGCGATCGACACAGACCAGCGCGTGTGTAGGACAGACTTCCATACAGGCAGGACCGCTTTCACGGTGATGACACAGGTCGCACTTGTTGGCTTCGGCTTTGTCGGCACGCACGCTCAGACCGGTACCGCTGTTGCGAACCACCGGACGAACAACGACTTCCATCGCCCCATACGGGCAAGCCACCACACAGGTTTTACAGCCAATGCAGCGCTCCTGCATCACCTGTACAAAGCCGTTTTCGCGGTTGATAGCGCCGTTCGGGCAGACATTAGCGCAAGGCGCATCTTCACACTGACGACAAATCGCCGCCGTTGAGATATTCACGCCTTTAATGACATGAATGCGAGGCAGGAACGCCTCCGGGGTCAGGGACGCACAATCCTGCTGCGCCTGATGCGATACCACACAAGCCACTTCGCAGGTACGACACCCAATGCACTTACTGGCATCAGCCATAATAAAACGGTTCATTTGCTTCTCCGGCATTTCAATGATGCGGCGAAACATACATAAACCGTGCCATGTTTTAATTAACTGATTTAACTATATTTAATTCGAGGCTACAGGTGTCATCGACAGATGTGACGATGACACCTGACGACGTCAGGCATGGGGTCCAGGAATCACCGAGTCACGCAGGATGAGCTCACCCGGGAACGTTTGCTGGAAGGTAAAGTCGCCGCCATCGAGCATAAAAATCAGCCGGCTGATGGTCTCTTTAATCATCCCGGTGACCGGAATGCGCACGCTGGAGAGCGAAGGCACGATGTAAGGCGCAATAGACACATCATCGAAACCAATGACAGAAACCTCACGCGGCATGGCAATTCCGCTATCGTGCAGCTGCTTCACCGCGCCGATCGCCATATCGTCGTTGCTGGCCACCAGCGCGGTAAATGTCTCGCCGCGCGAAAGCAGCGTCGAAACCCCCGCGGCCCCGCTTTCCGGCGTCCATTTTCCTTCCACCATCAGCTCATCACGCAGCGGGATTTGGTGCTGCGCCAGCGCATCTTTGTAACCGGAGAGACGCTCGCTGCCGGTGGGCGAATCCAGCGAGCCGGTGATAAATGCAATATCCCGATGCCCCATCTCAATCAGCTGCGACACCGCCGCCTGACACGACACTTTATGATCTGACCAGACGCAATGGCTGCTGTTTTTGCGTAAACGACGGTTCAGCACCATGATCGGCTGTTCCTGTTTTTCAACGATCTCATCCATCTCCTCGACGCTTAAAAAACGCGGGTAGATGATGATCGCATCGCAACGCATGTCGAGCAGATACTGAATCGCCTTGCGCTCTTCATCAGCGCTGTGTTTACCATCCGCCAGAATCAGCTGACGTCCTTTTTCTTCCGTCATTCTCGCGGCGTGGAACAACAGCTCACTGAAGTAAACCCCGTGATACAGGGTGTTTGTCACCACCAGCCCGAGAGTTTGCGTGCGTTTGGTGGCCAGATTCCGCGCCAGCAGATTGGGCCGATAGCCGCTCTCTTCAATGGCCTGAAACACGCGGTCTTTGGTCTCCTGGCTCACGTAACCATTGCCCGACAGCACCCGGGAAACCGTCGCCTTCGAGACCCCTGCCCGCTTCGCCACTTCCAGCATCGTGGTCATTTGAATATTCCCTCTAAAACTGATGTGCCGCAGTTTACTGCACCGCAGGAAAATTGTCGCAGCGCGAATCTCACGCAGTGAAATGTTCAAAGTGATCGCCATCACGAATATTGAAAATGCATAAATTGTGATCTTGTTTCGTTCGAAGAAACTCATCATGATTTTGTGGAACCGGTTTCCTACATGCTCTCACAACTACAACAGGATCACTTCCGATGGCCAAAAATTATGCTGCGCTGGCAATTGATGTCGTCAGCGCGCTAGGCGGTAAAGACAACATTGTCGCCGTCACCCACTGTATGACGCGCCTGCGCTTTGTCGTGCAGGACGAAAGCCACATCGACAGCGCCCGACTGAAAAGTATCAGCGGTGTGCTCGGCGTCGTGCGTAACGACAATCAGTGCCAGGTGATTATCGGCAACACGGTTTCACAGGCGTACCGCGAAGTGGTGAATGTGCTGCCTGCCGGGCTGCGTCCCGCCGAGCCGCAAGGCCCGCAGAAACTGACGCTGCGCCGCGTGGGAGCAGGTATTCTCGATGCGCTGATCGGTACCATGTCCCCGCTGATCCCGGCGATCATCGGCGGTTCGATGGTGAAACTGCTGGCGATGATCCTCGAAATGACCGGCGTTCTGCCAAAAGGGGCGCCAACGCTCACCATTTTGACCGTCATTGGTGACGGGGCGTTCTTCTTCCTGCCGCTGATGGTAGCCGCGTCTGCCGCCGTTAAATTTAAAACCAATATGTCGCTGGCGATTGCCATCGCCGGTGTCCTGGTCCACCCAAGCTTTATCGAACTGATGGCGAAAGCCGCGCAGGGTGAGCATGTCGAGTTCGCGTTCATCCCGGTGACAGCGGTGAAATACACCTACACCGTTATCCCGGCGCTGGTGATGACCTGGTGTTTGTCGTACATCGAACGCTGGGTGGATCGCATTACCCCGGCGGTGACCAAAAACTTCCTCAAGCCGATGCTGATCGTGCTGATTGCCGCCCCGCTTGCCATCGTGCTGATTGGGCCGCTGGGCATCTGGATCGGCAGCGCCATCTCT
Source organism: Lelliottia sp. CFBP8978 (assembly GCF_034046055.2). Lineage (NCBI taxonomy): Bacteria > Pseudomonadati > Pseudomonadota > Gammaproteobacteria > Enterobacterales > Enterobacteriaceae > Lelliottia > Lelliottia sp. CFBP8978. The sequence continues at coordinate 3,395,931 of NZ_CM188253.1, forward strand.
GCGCTGGTTTACACCATTCACGGTTACCTGGGCTGGCTGTCCGTCGCGATTATGGGTGCGCTTTGGCCGCTGCTGGTTATGACCGGGATGCACCGCGTCTTTACGCCGACAATCATCCAGACGATTGCTGAAACCGGCAAAGAAGGGATGGTTATGCCATCCGAAATCGGTGCCAACCTGTCGCTCGGCGGCTCGTCTCTGGCGGTCGCCTGGAAAACGAAAAACCCGGAACTGCGCCAGACGGCGCTCGCCGCAGCGGCATCGGCCATTATGGCTGGGATTTCTGAGCCAGCGCTCTACGGCGTGGCCATTCGTCTGAAGCGCCCGCTGATTGCGAGCCTGATTAGCGGCTTTATCTGCGGCGCGATTGCCGGTATTGCCGGTCTTGCCAGCCACTCTATGGCGGCTCCTGGGCTCTTCACCAGCGTCCAGTTCTTCGACCCGGCGAACCCGATGACTATCGTCTGGGTATTTGGCGTGATGGCGCTGGCGGTTGTGCTCTCCTTTGTTCTGACGCTGATTCTCGGTTTTGAGGATATTCCGGTTGAAGATGACGCAGAAAAAGCACGCGCACTGCAAACCGCACCGGTTCAGACACAAGAAGCACGAGCATAAATGAATAACGAGGTAAAAATGTCTGTTTTTCCACAAGGATTTTTATGGGGCGGCGCACTGGCCGCCAACCAGAGTGAAGGCGCTTACCGTGAAGGCGGCAAAGGGCTAACCACCGTCGATATGATCCCCCACGGCGCACACCGCCTGGCGGTGAAGGTCGGTAAGGAAAAACGTTTCTCGCTGCGCGACGACGAGTTTTACCCGAGCCACGAGGCGATCGATTTTTATCATCGCTATAAAGAAGATATCGCGCTGATGGCGGAGATGGGCTTTACGGTTTTTCGTACCTCCATTGCCTGGAGTCGCCTGTATCCCAACGGCGATGAGCCGCTGCCGAATCAGGACGGCATCGCGTTTTATCGCGCGGTATTTGAAGAGTGCAAAAAATATAATATCGAGCCGCTGGTCACGCTGTGCCACTTTGATGTGCCGATGCATCTGGTCACTGAATACGGCTCCTGGCGTAACCGCAAAATGGTCGATTTCTTCGCCCGCTACGCGCGCACCTGCTTTGAAGAGTTCAACGGTCTGGTGAAATACTGGCTAACCTTCAACGAGATCAACATCATGCTGCACAGCCCGTTCTCGGGCGCGGGGCTGGTGTTTGAAGAGGGCGAAAACGAAGATCAGGTGAAATATCAGGCTGCTCACCACGAGCTGGTGGCGAGCGCACTGGCGACCAAAATTGCTCATGAAGTGAACCCGGAAAACCAGGTGGGCTGCATGCTGGCGGGCGGCAATTTTTATCCGTACTCCTGCAAACCGGAAGACGTGTGGACGGCGCTGGAAAAAGATCGCGAAAATCTGTTCTTTATCGACGTGCAGGCGCGGGGACGCTATCCGGCCTACTCGGCGCGCGTGTTCCGCGAGAAAGGGGTGGTGATTATCAAAGATCCGGGTGACGACGCACTGCTGAAAAACACCGTCGATTTTGTCTCGTTCAGCTATTACGCCTCGCGCTGTGCGTCAGCGGATATGAATGCCAATAACACCAGCGCGGCTAATATCGTTAAATCTCTGCGTAACCCGCATATTGAGGTGAGTGACTGGGGCTGGGGCATCGACCCGCTCGGCCTGCGTATCACCATGAACATGATGTACGACCGCTACCAGAAACCGCTGTTCCTGGTGGAAAACGGACTGGGTGCAAAAGATGAGCTGGATGCCAACGGCGAGATCAACGACGACTACCGTATCAGCTATTTGCGCGAACACATCCGCGCCATGGGTGACGCGATCGAAGACGGCGTTCCGTTGATGGGCTATACCTCCTGGGGCTGTATCGATCTGGTGGCAGCATCCACGGGCGAGATGAGCAAGCGCTACGGGTTTGTATATGTCGATCGTGACGACGCGGGCAACGGTACGCTGGATCGCAAACGCAAGAAATCGTTCTGGTGGTATAAGAAAGTGATTGCGAGTAACGGGGCGGATTTGGCGTAGCCAGGGCTTTCCCCTCACCCTAACCCTCTCCCCAAAGGGGAGAGGGAAATGTTTAGTGCAGTTATCACCCTCCCTCTCCGGAGCAGAAAGGGAACTGTTTAGTGCGGTTTTCACTCTCGCCTCTCCGGGGAGGAGAGGGAACTGTTTGGGGCGGTTTTCACTCTCACCTCTCCGGAGGGGAAAGGAACTGTTTGGGGCGGTTTTCACTCTCACCTCCCCGAAGGGGAAGGGAACTGTTTAGGGCGCTTTTCACTCTCGCCTCTCGGGAGGGGAAAGGGAACTGTTTAGTGCGATTTTCACTCTCGCCACTCCGGAGGGGAAAGGGAACTGTTTGGTACGACTTTCACTCTCGCCTCTCCGGAGGGGGAAGGGAACTGTGTTTCACCCTCTCCCCTCTGGGGAGAGGGCCGGGGTGAGGGGTTCAAATCCCCCGTCCCCACCCCATCCCGCAAGCCGTGAATAAACCACCTCCACCGCCTCTTTCACCGGCGGCGTCATCGGATAATAAAAGCCGACAATATCAGGCTGGATCCCCAAAAAAAGGACCTCGCCCACGTCGTCTTTGATCTGATCGACCAGATAATTCAGCGGCATATTGTGGGTAGTCATCATGAACATCTCAGCGATATCGTCCGGGTCGATCAGACGGATCTCGCCAGGGTTGAGCCCCATATCGGTTGCATCGACAATCAGCAACCGGTCAGGACGCAGTTCGCGGATCGCCACGACATCGTTCTCCGGCGCGCTGCCGCCGTCAATGACCTGCCAGCTTCCCTGAGGATTTGCCAGACACATTTCCGCTAACAGCGGGCCTGCGCCGTCGTCACCCATCATGCTGTTGCCCACACACAGTAAAACGTCAGTCACGTAATCTCCTCACCATCAGGTAGATGGCGCTCTCCTGATGAATATCGTGCAGCATACTGAGAAGCGTTTTGCTCCACGCCTGCTGCGCGGGGGTTTGCACGGCCAGTGCGGCATCGAACGCATTTGCCAGCATAGCGATATGGTTGCTGTCGATGACGATCTCGCCATATTTCGGCACGCCTTCCATTTTACGCCGCGCCGTGCTGCCCGCCTCCAGCGTACCGATCCACTCAAGATACGCCTGCCACGGGCAGCTCAGCGCCGCCTCAAGACAGTCGATCACCCCGAGGTGATGCCCAATCGCCAGGCTGTAATAGACCACCTGCTGGGCCGCATCCGGCGTCGCATCGTTCTCATCAATAAACTTACGGCTGAGCTGACTGAACACCACCTGTTCACTCATCGGATCCGCGCCTCATCAACCACCTGATTCAGGTTTGCCACAATCTCGTTCAGACGCGGATCGTTTTCCGCTTCGAGCCAGCGCGCGACCTGATGCTCACCCTGGCTCAGCAGACGCAAATAATCATCGGCAATCTGACGGCCATAGCGATAACCGGCAAGGCGACGCGCCATACGATCGACCTTCACGCGCAGCGGTTGCACCATATCGGGATGTAAAATCTCCGCAGGCTGATTGTCGAGATCCCCCGGCGCGCGGGCGTGGATCTTCTGCTCCAGCAGCCCCAGCGCCATCGCAAAACCGTACAGCGTGGCCGCAGGCGTCGGCGGGCAGCCAGGGATATAAACATCCACCGGCACAATTTTGTCTGTCCCGCCCCACACGCAGTAAAGATCGTGGAAAATACCGCCGCTGTTGCCGCAGGCACCGTAAGAGATACAGATTTTCGGATCGGGGGCCGATTGCCAGGCACGTAACGCGGGTGAGCGCATCGCGCGCGTCATCGCGCCGGTAAACAGCAAAATGTCCGCATGGCGCGGCGATGGCACCACTTTGATGCCAAAGCGCTCGGCGTCAAACAGCGGTGAAAGCGTGGCGAAAATTTCAATTTCGCAGCCGTTGCAGCCGCCGCAGTCCACACGATAGACGTAGGCAGAACGTTTGATTTTTTTCAGCAGCGACGCCTTCATCGTGGCGATGGACTCATCCACCGTCATCGGCACGGGAATGCCGTTATCGTCGCGTGGGCCGAGTAGCGTGTTCATCAGCTGGCCTCTCTCATATGACGGGTGATATCAATGCGATCGGATGGCAGCAGGCATTTCTGACGTTTGCACTCCGGGCAGGTTTCAAAATCCTCCCGGCGCTGCTCCGCACGCGCATCGCCATTGTGTTTGAGTAATGCGATGGCGTAATCGATCTCTTTTTGCACGGCGAAAGGATGGCGGCAAACACGGCAATGGCACAGGGCAAATCGCGACTGCTGCAGGAAATCGTCTTTCTTCCACACCGCCAGTTCGTACTCCTGCGAGAGCTTAATCGCCGCCGTCGGGCAGACCTCTTCACAGCGACCGCAGAAAATACAGCGCCCGAGATTAAACTGCCAGGCCAGCTCTTTTGTCGCTAAATCCGTCGCCACCGTCAGGGCGTTGGACGGACAGGCATTTACACACGCGGCGCAGCCAATGCACTGCTGCGGGTTATGTTCCGGTTTGCCGCGAAAGTTTTTATCGACCGGAATGGGCTCCAGCGGGTAACGGCTCGTTACCGTACCGGTTTTGACCACTTTTTTGATAAAGGTGAACATTTTTACTCCTGCTTTCATGCGGTTTTCTGCCCCTCACCCTGGCTCTCTTCCTGAAAGGAGAGCGCCGGGATGAGGGGTGACAGACCGCACAACATCAACTATTTCAGCGGCGAGTTCTTGCGCTCAATGCTGTAGCGCTCAAGCTCTTTGTACGGAACCACCTGACTTTTCTTCTTGCGCACGTCCACCACCGTCATGCGGTCGGTACAGGAGTAGCAAGGATCAAGGCTGCCGATGATTAGTGGGGCATCAGACACCGTGTTGCCGCGCAGCATGTAGCGCAACGTCGGCCAGTTAGCGTAGGTCGCCGCCCGGCAGCGCCAGCGATACAGCTTCTGGTTGTCGCCGGTCATGCTCCAGTGAATATCATCCCCGCGCGGCGCTTCGGCAAAACCAAGGGCAAAACGGTTCGGGATATAGGTAAAGCCTTCCACCGCCAGCGGACCGCCCGGCAGGTTATCGAGACCAAAATCGATCATATTCAGGGCGGTAAACACTTCGTTGATGCGTACTTTAAGACGGGAAATCACGTCGCAGCCCTGCTCGCTGTGAACGGTCATTGGCAGCAAGCCGTAACCCACAAACGGGTGGTCAGCGCGGGTATCGCGGGCATGGCCGCTGGCGCGAACCATCGGACCCACGTTGCTGAAGTCGCGGGCAATTTCCGGCTCAAGACGCCCAATCCCCACCGTGCGCTGTTCGATGTTTGGCGTACTGAGCAGCATATCCACCAGATCCTGAACATCGCGGCGCATCTGCTGGGCCAGAAGTCGGGTCTGGATCATGTCGTCTTTCAGCAGATCGCGGCGAATCCCGCCGATCAGGTTCAGACCGTAGGTTTTACGTGCGCCAGTCAGGATTTCCGCCATCTTCATCGACGCTTCGCGCACGCGGAAGAACTGCATAAACCCGGAGTCAAAACCAACAAAATGGCAGGCCAGGCCGAGATTCAGCAGATGTGAATGCAGTCGTTCCACTTCCAGTAAAATGGCGCGGATCATCTGCGCGCGCTCCGGCACCACAATTCCCATGCCGTTCTCGACCGACGTGGTATAGGCGGTACTGTGGGCAAAGCCACAGATCCCACACACCCTGTCTGACAGGAACGTCACTTCGTTATAACCCATGCGCGTTTCGGCCAGTTTTTCCATACCGCGATGGACATAGAACAGGCGATAATCGGCGTCGATAATGTTCTCGCCATCGACAAACAGGCGGAAGTGGCCCGGTTCGTCAGAGGTGACGTGCAGCGGGCCAATCGGCACCACATTGTTCTTTTTGCTGCCCAGTTCGTTGATGAACTCGTAAGTTTCGCTGTCGGTGGTTGGCGCAGGACGCTGGCGATAATCCATGCTGTCTTTACGCAGCGGATAGAGTTCGTCCGGCCAGTCGTCTGGCAGCACCAGACGACGTTCATCCGGTAGCCCAACCGGCATCAGACCGTACATATCACGCACTTCGCGTTCACCCCACACGGCAGCGGGCACGCGCGGCGTTACCGAAGGGTACTCCGGTTTATTCGGATCAACTTCGACGCGCACGGTGAGCCAGCACTTCACGCCTTGTTCCATCGACAGCACGTAATAAACGGCGTAGTTGCCGCACAGCTGGCGTTCATCGTTGCCGAACAGCACCGACAGCCACCCGCCCTGCTGGTAATAAAGAAACTCCACCACTTCCGGCAGATAGTTCACCTTGATAGTGACGGTGATCTGGTCTTTGGTCTGCCAGCTTTCCTCCAGCACCACGCCGGGAAACGCCTGATGCAGTGCGGCTAGATACTGTTGACCTGTTTTTTCTTCAGACATGCTCTGACTCTCTTTAATCACGCCACCAGCAAGGAGACGAATGCTAAAAATGCAAACCCAAAACCAGCCCAGGTCATGCGTGAGGTGGCAACAAAACGCAGTCGCGCCATGCTGTTTTCAAACAGGGCGATAATCAGTACGCCCACAACCAGCTTGATCGCGGCAATAATCACCGCCAGCACCAGCCCCGCGACCGAGAAGTGCGTCATCTGTCCCCACGGGAAAAAGACCCCGACAAACATCTGTAACACCACCAGCTGTTTGAGGCTGATCCCCCATTTCAGGACAGCGAAACCGTAACCGCTGTATTCGGTGAGCGGTCCTTCCTGTAGCTCCTGCTCCGCTTCTGCGAGATCAAACGGCAACTTGCCCATCTCAATAAACGTGGCGAATGCGCAGGCGCACAGCGCCAGCAGCAGCGGTATAGTGCGCGCAGCAGGCCAGTGATAGACGGTGTCAGCGATAAAGCTGATATGTGTGGAGCCTGCAACCTGTGCGGCAACCCACAGTCCGAGCAGCAGAATCGGTTCGACCAAAACGCCGAGCATGGCCTCGCGGCTGGCCCCGATTCCGGTAAACGGACTGCCCGTATCCAGCCCTGCAATCGCAAAGAAAAAGCGCGCGATAGCGAAGAGATAGATCAGGGTGATCAGATCGCCCAAAACCGGCAGCGGTGAACCGACCGTCACTACCGGCAGGGCGGTCGCAATCGTCAACATCACGCCGGTCATCACAAACGGCGTCAGGCGAAAGACCCAGCCGGATGCGTCCGGCGCGATGCTCTGACGGCTCATCAGCTTAAAGAGATCGCGATACTCCTGGAGGACACCCGGACCGCGACGGTTGTGCATCCGGGCGCGGACCACGCGAGTGATGCCGGAGAGCAGCGGCGCAACGGCGAACAACACCAGCGCCTGAAGTAATGCCATTAACAGACTCATGTCAGGCTCCTCGTGAAACAACAATCACCACCAGCACCGCCAGCTCGATCAGCGCAAGGCGACGGAACAGCGCAGGTGCCGCGGTACTTTGCCAGCCGGGGATCCAGCCGACCGGGTTTAGCGTGTGCCGCAGTTTCAGGATAAAGGCGAAGTTTTCCTTCACCGGCATCGCAAAACCATGCGCGGTGATCACCATAGATTGCTCGTGTTCATAGCCACATGCCCATGCCGTTCCGCGCGATCGGGCTGACAGACGATCGCGTTTGAAAAACAGCATCAGGATCAACGGCAGCAGCGGCGCGCCAATCAGCAGCAACGCTATCATCGGCTGGGAAACGACGGTGTGGGCGGTCATCAGCGGTAGCGGAACGGCACTGCCCAATAGCGGCAGCAGCCACGGCGCGGCAACGCCGCCGACGATGCAGCAGAGCGCCAGCAGAACGACCGTTGCGGTCATTAATGGTGGTGCGCAACGCGCCTCTTCGGCTTCGCGGGTGCGCGGTGCTCCCAGGAAAGTGACGCCGTAGACTTTGGCCATACACATCACCGCCAGCGCCCCGGTTATCGCCAGCCCGACGGCCAGCATTGGCCCGAGCAGACGGGCAATAAAGAGATCGCGCTGCCCGAGCGCAAAGAAGGACTGATAGATCACCCACTCACCGGCAAAACCGTTCAGCGGTGGCAGCGCAGCCATTGCCATCAGCCCCACCAGCATCGCCAGTGAAATCAGCGGCATTTTTTTGCCGATACCGCCCAGCTTTTCGATATCACGATGGCCCGTGCGGAACCAGACGCTTCCCGCCCCCAGGAACAGGGTGCTTTTAAACAGGCTATGGTTGACGAGGTGATACAACCCACCGATAAATCCGGCAGCGATCAGCGCCGGGCTGTTCAGCGCCAGGCCGGTTATCCCCGCGCCGAGACCCAGCAATATAATGCCGATATTTTCCAGGGTGTGGTAAGCCAGCAGACGCTGAATATTGTGCTCCATCAGCGCATAGAGTCCCCCGACAAAGGCGGTGATCATCCCGGCGATCAGCAACACGATGCCCCACCACAGCGGCGGCTGGCCGCCACTCAGCGACAGCGTGAGGATGCCGAACAGACCGACTTTCATCACCACCGTGGAAAACAGCGCAGCAGCCGGGGCCGAAGCATTCGCATGCGCCTGCGGCACCCAGCCGTGCAGCGGAATAATGCCCGCCAGCAGACCAAAGCCGACCACGCCCAGCAGCCAGATATCCGCGCCTAACGGCAGAAGCCGGGCGCGCGTATTCAGCACATCCAACTCCAGGGTGCCGTAGCGTTGCCACACCAGCCAGCAGGCCAGCGCCAGCAGCAACGTTCCCAGGCGTCCAAGCGCAAACCACAGCTTGCCGGATGCGCGACAGCCGGTCAGGAAGACTCCGCACAGGGCCATGATTTCGGCCATCACCACCAGCGCCGCGAGGTTGCTGGCCACCACGGTACAGACGGCAGCAGCGAGCAGCAGATTGACTAGCAGACCGTTCGGTTTGGTCTGCGGGTGGCGGTGCCAGTCGATATTAAACAGACTGACGAACAACCCGCACAGCCCAAAAGTGATAAGCCAGACAGCATTCAACGGCGTGAGCAGGACGCTGTGATGGATAACCGGCATCACCGCTTCAATATTTAGCCCACGCGTCAGGACCATAATCCCTGCCGCCGCGGTCATCAGGCTACCTGCCGCACCACCCAGCCCGGCGATCGCGCCGCTGAATGTTTTATGCCAAGCACTGACCAGCGCGAGAATGGCGGTAGCGGCAAAAATCGCCACGCCACTGTTGATCAACATCACTGCGTTCATTTCGCCCCCTCGTGTTGCGCCTGAAACAGCGAAAGATCGCCAAAATCAGAGTTAATCGTGAGCTCGCGCTTACGCTTGCTGCTACGCGCAATGTCGTGAATGTTGACCAGAATCAGCGCTTTGGTCGGGCAAGTGCGTACGCAGGCCGGGCCTTGTTCATCAAAACTGCACAGATCGCACTTCACGGCGATAGCGCGTACGCCCGGCACCCAGTCCAGCAGCGTGCTGACGCGCGCAGGCGCAGGCGGGGCTGGCGGGGCTTTGGGTGAATTGACGTTGGCGGGAATATGCAGCGGTCGGCTGCCGGAAAACTCAATCGCGCCAAACGGACAGGCGATGCCGCACAGCTTGCAGCTTACGCACAGGCTCTCATTCAGCTGCACAGCGCCATCGACTCGAGTGATGGCATTGACGGGACAGACGCCCGCGCAGGGGGCATCCTCACATTGATGGCAGAGCTGCGGGGCAGACTCTTTTTCATTACGCATGACGTGCAGGCGCGGCATTGACTGCAGCCCGTGCTGGCGGTGCGTTTCCGAACACGCCGCTTCACAGGTGTGACAGCCAATGCAGACCGTCGAGTCAGCAATTACAAAACGGTTCACCGGGGAGTCCTCAGGACATAGTCATTTTTGACGAAATTCGTGCCATATCGACACTTCTCGACACCTAAACATCAGGCGGTGCGCTGCTCGCTCACCAGCCCTTTCAGATTCACCGGGATATCGTGTTCAACCGCTGAATAGAGGTTGTCGTAAACAGGTGCGATTTTTTCCAGATAGTGCTCAAGCACCTGATGGCGGTCGCGGGTGCTGACGTGACCGTCAACCATGCCGTCTGTCATCAGCTGTGCCTGTGCAATCCGCTCTCTTTCGCCCTCTTTCGTCTCGACGTAATACTCAATGATGTGGCTATTGAAGGTGTCGGCCAGGGTCACATAGATAGTGAAATGGCCGAACAGCACAAAGCACAAATCCTCCTGTGCCGCGCAGCTCATCGCATGATGAAGATGCGCTTTTGACAAGGTGATCCCCTGAACTAATGAATTGCAGTACTGGTGCCACTGCTCCTGTAATTTTTGATGGCGCTGCGCAATGTAATCCGCCTTTTCGCTAATTTCCCAAATAGTCATCTCAGATATCCGGTTAATGGAGATAGCGGCTGTTAAGCAGATTCCGTGCCAATTTTTATTTAATTGAAAAATATACGCTTTATGCCCTGTCATGCTGTCGCTGACAGCGTGTCGACGTGTCATTTCGTCAGCGCCGACATCGTCACGCGCTCATTCAAATTAAGCTGGCATCGTTATTGCATTAATGGCGCAAATCATCGAGGAGGCGTCATGCACGAAATCACCCTCTGCCAGCGGGCTCTGGAACTGATCGAACAGCAGGCAAAGCAGCACAATGCAAAACGGGTCACCGGCGTGTGGCTAAAAGTTGGCGCGTTTTCCTGCGTCGAGCCCAGCGCCCTCACCTTTTGCTTTGAGCTGGTGTGTCGCGACACCCTGGCGGAAGGCTGCACGCTGCATATAGAAGAACAGCAGGCCGAATGCTGGTGCGAAACGTGCCAGCAATACGTCACGCTGTTGTCATCGCGGGTGCGAAGCTGCCCGCAGTGCCAGAGCACCGGGCTTCGCATCGTGGCGGATGACGGTTTGCAGATCCAGCGCCTCGAAATAGACCAGGAGTAAATCATGTGTAGTACCTGCGGTTGTGCTGAAGGCAACCTGTATATCGAGGGCGATGAACATCGGCCTCACTCCGCGTTTCGCTCCACGCCATTCTCGCCCGCCCCACGGCAGGCTGCGGCCTTAACAGGCATAAGATTCGCGCCAAAACAGTCAGACGACGGTGATCTGCATTATGGTCACGGCGCGGCGGGAACCCATGCACCGGGTATCAGCCAGCGTAAAATGCTGGAGGTCGAAATCAACGTACTGGACAAGAACAATCAGCTGGCCGCCCGCAATCGCGCCCGGTTCGCCGCCCGCCAGCAGCTGGTGCTTAATCTGGTTTCCAGCCCCGGCTCCGGTAAAACGACCCTGCTGACGGAAACCCTCCGGCGCCTGAACCACAGCGTCTCCTGCGCAGTGATTGAAGGCGATCAGCAAACCGTCAACGACGCCGCGCGTATTCGCGAAACCGGTACGCCCGCCATTCAGGTCAATACCGGCAAGGGCTGCCATCTGGACGCACAAATGATTGCCGACGCCGCGCCGCGTTTGCCGCTTAACGAGAACGGCATTCTGTTTATTGAGAACGTCGGCAACCTGGTTTGTCCGGCCAGTTTTGATCTCGGTGAACGCCATAAAGTCGCGGTGCTGTCGGTGACGGAAGGCGAGGACAAACCGCTGAAATATCCGCATATGTTTGCCGCGGCCTCGCTCATGCTGCTCAATAAAGTCGATCTGCTGCCGTATCTGAATTTTGATGTCGATAAATGTCTGGCGTACGCCCGCGAAGTGAACCCGGACATTGAGATTTTGCTGGTTTCCGCCACCAAAGGCGACGGCATGGAGAGCTGGCTGGCCTGGCTGGAGAATGAACGATGTGCATAGGCGTTCCGGGACAAATTCGCGCCATCGACGGTCAACAGGCCAAAGTGGAAGTTTGCGGCGTGCTGCGTGATGTCGATTTAACGCTGGTGGGTTGCGTTGATGAAACCGGGGCAACGCGCCTCAATCAGTGGGTGCTGGTCCACGTCGGTTTTGCGATGAGCGTGATTAACGAAGAAGAGGCCCGCGACACGCTGGCGGCGCTGCAAAATATGTTTGAAGTCGAGCCAGACGTCGGCGCGCTACTGTTTGGTGAGGAGCGATAAATCATGCGCTACGTTGATGAATATCGCGCGCCGGAACAGGTGATGCAGCTTATCGGCCACCTCAAAACGCGTGCAGCGCTGCTGAATTATACCGCGCAGCGCCCGCTGCGTATCATGGAGGTCTGCGGCGGCCATACGCATGCGATCTTTAAATTCGGCCTCGACCAGCTCCTGCCCGACAACATCGAATTTATTCACGGCCCCGGCTGCCCGGTGTGCGTGCTGCCGATGGGGCGAATCGACACCTGCATTGAGATTGCCAGCCAGCCGGATGTCATTTTTTGCACCTTCGGCGACGCCATGCGCGTGCCAGGAAAAAAGGGATCCCTGCTTCAGGCCCGCGCGCGCGGCGCGGATGTACGAATTGTCTATTCGCCAACGGATGCCCTGAAGCTGGCTGTTGAAAACCCTTCGCGCAGAGTGGTGTTTTTCGGTCTGGGTTTTGAAACCACGATGCCTGCCACTGCGATCACCCTGCAACAAGCGAAAGCGAAGAAACTCAGCAACTTTTTCTTTTTCTGCCAACACATTACGCTCATCCCCACGCTGCGCAGCCTGCTCGAAGAGCCGGATAACGGCATTGACGCATTTCTGGCCCCGGGGCACGTCAGTATGGTGATTGGAACCGAAGCCTATGGCTTTATCGCCGCGGACTATCATCGCCCGTTAGTGGTCGCTGGTTTCGAACCTCTTGATCTACTGCAAGGCGTAAGCATGCTGGTTGAGCAGAAAATAGCAGGCCAGAACATTGTGCAGAATCAGTATCGGCGGGTTGTGCCGGATGTGGGAAACGCGCTGGCTCAACAGGCTATCGCCGAGGTGTTTAGCGTCGAAGGCGACAGTGAATGGCGCGGACTTGGCCTGATTAGCGAATCCGGCGTGCATCTGACCCCGGCTTATCAGGAATTTGACGCCGAGAAGCATTTCCGTCCGCAGCCACAGCAGGTCTGCGACGATCCGCGCGCCCGCTGCGGCGCGGTCTTAACCGGTAAATGCAAACCGCATCAGTGCCCGTTATTTGGCACGACCTGCAATCCGCAAACCGCGTTTGGGGCGCTGATGGTCTCTTCCGAAGGGGCCTGCGCCGCGTGGTATCAGTATCGCAATCAGGAGTGTGACGCATGAACACGATTGAAATGGCACACGGCAGCGGCGGTCAGGCGATGCAACAGCTGATTGGTCGGCTCTTTATGACAGCCTTTGATAATCCGTGGCTTGCAGAGCAAGAAGATCAGGCGCGTATCGCGCTTTCGTCACTGACAGCACAGGGTGATCGGTTAGCGTTTTCCACCGACAGCTATGTCATTGACCCGCTGTTCTTCCCGGGTGGAGATATCGGCAAGCTGGCGGTGTGCGGCACGGCGAATGATGTGGCGGTCAGCGGTGCGATTCCGCGCTACCTCTCCTGCGGCTTTATTCTCGAAGAGGGGCTGGCGATGGAGACATTAACCACCATAGTAAACAGTATGGCCCTCACCGCGCGTGAAGCGGGAATTGCCATTGTCACCGGCGATACCAAAGTGGTACAGCGCGGTGCGGCGGATAAAGTGTTTATCAACACCGCCGGAATAGGCGCGATTCCGGCAGACGTTCACTGGGGCGCGCAGCAGCTCGCAGCAGGCGATCTGTTGCTGGTGAGCGGCTCGCTGGGCTGTCACGGTGCGACAATTTTAAATCTGCGAGAAGGTCTCGGACTGGACGGTGAACTGCGCAGCGACTGCGCGGTTCTGACGCCCCTCATTCAGACGCTGCGCGGCTGTCAGGGTGTCAAAGCGCTGCGCGATGCCACACGCGGCGGGGTGAATGCCGTTGCCCATGAGTTCGCAGCGGCCAGTGGCTGCGGCATCGAACTGATTGAGCGTGATTTGCCGGTGAAACCGGCGGTGCGTGGACTTTGCGAGCTGCTTGGCCTGGATCCGCTAAACTTTGCCAACGAGGGCAAACTATTGATTGGCGTGGCACGTCACGCCGCCGACGCCGTTCTGGCACAATTGCGCGCGCATCCGCTGGGTCGGGATGCGGCTATTATTGGCGAAGTGGTTGAGCGCAAAGGGGTTCGTCTGACAGGCCTGTATGGCATCAAACGGACTCTGGATTTGCCGCACGCTGAACCGTTGCCCCGAATTTGCTAGAATCGCACAAAAAGCGGTCAGCACTGTTTCTCTTTTTTTGCCAGTTTCTTTGGAAGCGATATGTCGTATACACCAATGAGCGATCTTGGACAGCAAGGGCTGTTCGATATTACGCGCACACTTTTACAGCAGCCCGATCTGGGTTCACTGAGCGATACTCTGACGCGCCTGGTCAGGCAATCTGCGCTGGCTGACAGTGCCGCCATTGTGCTGTGGCACAGCGCTAACCATCGCGCCAGCTACTTTGCGACGCGCGACAATGGCAAGACCGTCGAATATGAAGATGAAACCGTGCTGGCGCATGGCCCGGTGCGCCGTATTTTGTCTCGACCGGACGCCCTGCACTGCAACTACGCTGAGTTTCGCCAGGCCTGGCCGCTTCTCGCTGACGGCAATTTATATCCGCCATTTGGCCATTATTGTTTGCTGCCTCTTGCCGTTGAAGGCCGTATTTTTGGTGGCTGTGAATTTATCCGTAAAGCAGACCAGCCGTGGAGCGAAGCGGAATATGAGCGTTTGCACACCTTCACGCAGATTGTCAGCGTGGTCGCCGAGCAGATCCACAGCCGCGTCACCGATAATGTCGATTACGATCTGTTGAGTCGCGAGCGCGATAATTTTCGTATTCTGGTTGCGGTCACGAATGCGGTGCTTTCGAGGCTGGATATGGACGAGCTGGTGAGTGAGGTCGCCAAAGAGATCCATCACTACTTTAAAATTGATGCCATTAGCATTGTGCTGCGCGGCCATCGCAAGGGCAAACTCACTATCCACTCCACGCATTACCTTGATGAAACGAATCCTGCGCATGAACAAAGTGAAGTGGATGAAGCTGGCACACTCTCTGAACGCGTGTTTAAAAGCAAAGAGATGCTGCTACTTAACCTGAATGAGCGCGATGATCTGGCCCCCTATGAACGCATGCTTTTCAATTCATGGGGTAACCAGATCCAGACGCTGTGCCTGCTGCCGTTGATGTCCGGCAACACGATGCTCGGCGTACTGAAACTGGCGCAGTGCGAAGAGCATATCTTTACCACCACCAACCTCAAGCTGTTGCGCCAGATCGCCGAACGTATAGCTATCGCGCTGGACAATGCGCTGGCCTATCAGGAAATTCATCGCCTGAAAGAGCGGCTGGTGGACGAAAACCTGGCGCTGACCGAACAGCTTAATAATGTCGACAGCGAATTTGGCGAAATTATTGGTCGCAGCGATGCCATGTTCAGCGTGCTGAAGCAGGTTGAGATGGTGGCGCAAAGTGACAGTACCGTGCTTATTCTCGGTGAAACCGGGACCGGAAAAGAGCTGATCGCCCGCGCCATCCATAATCTCAGCAACCGTAACAGCCGCCGGATGGTAAAGATGAACTGTGCGGCGATGCCTGCGGGTCTGCTGGAGAGCGATCTGTTTGGCCATGAACGGGGCGCGTTTACCGGGGCCAGCACCCAGCGAATCGGCCGTTTTGAACTGGCGGACAAAAGCTCGCTGTTCCTCGATGAAGTGGGTGATATGCCGCTGGAGTTGCAGCCGAAACTGCTGCGGGTATTACAGGAACAAGAGTTCGAGCGCCTGGGCAGCAACAAGCTAATTCAAACCGACGTGCGGCTGATCGCCGCGACAAATCGCGATCTGAAAAAGATGGTCGCCGACCGTGAGTTCCGCAACGATCTCTACTATCGCCTGAATGTCTTCCCAATCTGCCTGCCGCCGCTGCGTGAGCGTCCGGATGATATTCCCTTGCTGGTGAAGGCGTTTACCGCCAAAATCGCCCGCCGTATGGGGCGTAGTATCGACAGCATTCCGGCAGAAACACTGCGCACTCTCTCCGCAATGGAGTGGCCCGGGAACGTTCGTGAGCTGGAAAATGTCATTGAACGCGCGGTACTGTTAACGCGCGGCAACGTGCTACAGCTCTCGCTGCCGGAAGTGATGATTGCAGACGCTCCCATGCCGGTGGCAGAAACGGCGCAGGAAGGCGAGGACGAGTACCAGCTGATCGTTCGCATTCTGAAAGAGACCAATGGCGTGGTTGCCGGGCCAAAAGGCGCGGCGCAGCGACTGGGGCTGAAGCGAACCACGCTGCTTTCGCGCATGAAAAGACTGGGTATCGAAAAGGATATGCTGGTCTAGCGATGTGACGCCATGCGGGGCATGGCGTTATTTTTTAGGACGATATTTTTCCGGTAACGCAGGTACGGGGCGACGATCGTCAATCAGATGACGAAGGGTCAGGATCGGATGCCGCCACAGCATACGCGGCCCGGCCCAGCGCATCACCTGTTTCATTTCTTCGCGTTTTGCAGGCTGATAACAGTGAACCGGACACTGTTTACAAGCCGGTTTCTCTTCACCAAACACACACTTATCCAGACGCTTATCGGCATATGCGTTTAAGGCCTGATAGTGCTCGTCCTGTCGCGTCGCCTGGGGACAGTGCCTCTCATACAGCGCAATCATTTTGCTGATGGTCTCTTTTTCTCGCGAGATACGTTTTCCAGACATGGACA
Organism: Lelliottia sp. CFBP8978; assembly: GCF_034046055.2. Classification (NCBI taxonomy): domain Bacteria; kingdom Pseudomonadati; phylum Pseudomonadota; class Gammaproteobacteria; order Enterobacterales; family Enterobacteriaceae; genus Lelliottia; species Lelliottia sp. CFBP8978. Next base: position 3,412,607 of record NZ_CM188253.1, read on the forward strand.
ATCACCGATTAATAAGATGTATTAATAATACATTTTCAGATGCGCTTTTTCAGCCAGATTTCATCATTTGCATTCCATTTTCTGAAGCCAGCTTCCAGTTATACATTTGTCCCCCACGCATTTTACTGGCATTTTATACAGGTATTTTTGATATCGTCTTGCTCATCATTACGGGAGTCTGTATGTCTGACATGGATCTTGTTCAACCGCATCGCCATCTTAAAGTGGGCTATTTCAGAAAGCGCCACGAAGATCGTAAAACCAAAATTCCACGGCGCTATAGCGTTCATGCCGCACTAAGTCTTAAAGGCGACTGGCTTGAGAAAGCGGGATTTAAAACAAATTCGCAGGTGAGAGTGGTGGTCGGGCAAGGAAAGTTGCTGATCGAACTGATAGACGAAGAGGCGACGTAAACTCGCGACATTTTACTGCGTCACGCCATTTTTTCATGCGACAATAGAGGAAACTGACGACCAGCGAGTCGCTTAAAACGCAACAATTTCAAAGAAATGGATATCATAACTCCATGAGCACACTTGATAATTTAAACGCCCACACGCCAATGATGCAGCAGTACTTTTTCATCGATGTTAATCTATTGAAATAGATGTATAAAATGCTTGTTAAGTAGGCTCTAGCTTACTGTTGGCATACATTCTGGGTGGTGTGGATCTAGTTTGATAGAAGCAGATAACTAACTCTTCAAAAAAGCAAAAAAAAAACCACATGTTGGTTGTTTACTCATCTCTGCTCAATAGATAGACTATTTACAGGAATTTTCAACAAGACAGGAAAATTTAGTGATTTTTTTTGGATTATGGCAAAGATGGTCAATGACCCATCCTACGGTTTATCAGAATAATTAAATCTGGAAAAAAGTTTTACGAAATAAATAATTTAAACATAAAAATTCGTGAGGGATATTATGGATTTTATTAATAAATTAGATTTGTATTTGCAATAACTCAAAGACAAAAAAATTGACAAAACCTCTGTCCTGTGCTATTTATTAGATGCAAACCCATGAAGGAGAATATACATATGACATATAAATTTAATTCAGGCTCAAATGAATCTGGTTGCAACGAATAACATTTAATTTAATTCATTAAACATATTATAACAGAGCATATCATTATGCTCTGTTTTTTTAGGTGGAATCATGGCAGATCCTAATAAATCAAAGAGCTTCTTTCAAGAATACTCCGCACTATTAACTATGGGGGTTATCGGTGGAGCTATATTAACACTCCTAATTTGGCAAATATCTTTTTATTCTGCCAATATCTCTTCATGGCTTAGTACAAATGTTTTTACTGGTCCAAAGTTTAGGGCATATGCTATATATTTTTTGAGTATTCTTTTATTTACATTAATCATACATCAAATATTATGTAGAAAATACCCTGAGTTAAAAAAGAGCCTTACATTTATTGCTTGCTATTTTTGCTTTCTCGGAATAATTGTGTCAGGGGTATTATTGAGTGAGTCTGGAAAGAATTACCAGACATCACTGACGGTTTTAATAAGTTCGATTGTCTTAGGTACTGGGTGGTGGATTCAGTCAGTAGTTACAGCTTCTTCTGCAAGAAAATCACATACTCTCAATACAATAATGAATCAAAGGCATAGTGCTCATTACTTCGCAAAATTAGATAATGTTTATAAGACTTTTGGTTTACAGTCCTGCATTAATGAAGAAATAGCCTCAGAATATTATAATGGACATAAAGCAGGTCCTAAAATTAAACCTGAATTGATTCAAGGCTGTCGAGATGCTTCATATATCTTGAACTATTATGAATTTATTGCAGCAGGTGTCATCAGAAAGGATTTTGATGAAGCATTAATCAAAGAGTGTTTCTTTGAGCCGATGAGAGCTTTTGAAAAACGCACTTACCACCTAATTGAAGTGTTTAGAAGAGAAGATGCTGATGAATCTAAGATTTATGATAACTTCATCGCTGTATTAGATAGATGGCTTACTGAAAAATCGTTAACTACCAGAAAGAAAAAGAATCCCAATATTGCATTACCTGATAATTCTATTATGAACTCAAGTGATATGTATGAATCGTCAGCTACTGTCACTCCAATTGAACCAGAGAAACAAAACAAGTCTTAAAATAATTACTTTATAATTGGAATTTTATCTGCAAGGTATGACTAAGAGAAGCTCCGCTTCTCTTAGTCCCTTGTTTTTCGCCCTTCGATTGAAAAAGAAAGTCTAAGTCTTACCTAACTCATTGACATAATTTTCATTTATATTATAACTGTATTAGGTGTGCAAGGATCGCTCACCATAAAGCGAATACACATATGAAAAGGAGTTTATATGAGTAATACAATAACCTTATCCTATACAAATAGCTTTCAGCCTATTTGTAATAATCAAATATCATCAAATGAATCATTACGAATACACTGTGTCAGTGTTCGATTTAATAAAGAAGAATTAGAGATCCTTAATTCCAATCGTGGAAACAAAAGTAAAGGCGAATGGCTTCGTTTAACTTCCCTTGATAGGCTCCCTCCAGTTATCCCCCCTATTAACTTGGAAGCATGGAAATCATTGTCTGAAATATCACAAAAGCTAAACAGATTAATCAATCATTTGGACACAAAAAGTAGCAATAGTGAATTAACTAAAACAGAGATCTTCGCTGTAAAGAAACAGATCAAAGAACTTCGTTTGTGCCTGACAGCTTCTGTTTGTCATTCGGATAAGTAGGTATTCCTATGAAGGGAATGCAACGGATAAAAAGACACAAGAACTTTATCAATGTCGTGAAGTATGTGTTGAAATCAGCTTCTCACCATAGAGAAGCTCCCAGTATCATAGGTGGCAACATGACAGGTGATTGTGCCAATGAACTGATAGCTGAGTTTGATACGGCCAGTAGGCTCAGAACCGACATTGCAAAACCTGCATGGCATAACTCGCTTCGCCTTCCTAAAGGTGAAGAGCTTACAAACGAAAAATGGAAGTTGATAGCTGACGATTACATGGATCAAATGGGGTTTAGTGACACTCATCTTCGTTGTTATGTATTACACGACGACAGTATGGGTCAGCACATACACATCATTGCTAATAGAGTCGATGCCGTGTCTGGTAAAGTTCATCTTGGCCGGCATGAGAGTTTAGTCAGTGGCCGAATAATTCAGGAACTTGAAATCAAATACAATCTTACTATCACCAAAGGCCCTGAACCATTAAAACCAATGAATACTGTTACAGGGAAAAAAACAAACAAAAAAATTTCCCGTAATGAAGCAATGTTTGAACAACGAACAGGTGACATCTGTAATAAGAAACAGCTACAAATGCTCCTTGATAAAAGTTTAGAAGATAAGCCTGACCTTCTCACTTTTGTTAAGCGACTCGAAGATTCAGAAGTCGGCTGGACAGCTAATATCGCCTCTACCGGGAAAATGAACGGCTTTTCATTTGAATACGCAGGAATAGCATTTAAAGCTTCGCAATTGGGTAAGAGCTACTCTTGGGTAAATCTCAGTAATCGGCTTAACTACGATCCTAACCATTTAGAAACATTGCGAACCGACATACTGGCAAAAGACTCCCCTGCTCCTGCTCCTGCTCCTGCTCCTGCTCCTGCTCCTGCTCCTGCTCCTGCTCCTGCTCCTGCTCCTGCTCCTGCTCCTGCTCCTGCTCCTGCTCCTGCTCCTGCTCCTGCTCCTGCTCCTGCTCCTGCTCCTGCTCCTGCTCCTGCAACAGTGTTGAAAACCACTGAGAGAAAGGAAAGTATCGTTGAAAAAATTGCAGAACTGGAATTACGGTTCAGAGAAGACAAACGAAACGAAATCGTAGGAAAGATTCTTCAAAAAAATGCAGTACAACGGCAAAAGCATCTCCGCTTCGTAAAGTGGCTTGCTTCCTTAAAGCAATACATTGAGCTTCTGAGAGTCTATGGAAAGAGCATTCTTCACAACAACCCTGCGGGATTCTCAAAAGTATATGCAACTCAACATCTAACCCAGAAAAGAAAAATCCGTTTATAGACAGCCAGTTGCAAACACCGCTCGTAACCGAACTCTATTTCCCAGTACTAAATTTGCATTTAGTCAAGAAAATATTGATCGTTATCACAGATCGATAAACTAGTTATGATAGACAGTACCTATCAAGCACTGATCATCGATCGGTACAAGCAATTTTACTAAAGCGAGTCAGTCATCGAGAATCCCTACAAACAGAATTTAATCTTCCAGACTGGGATAGCTATGAAAAACGAAACAATAAAGTGCCCGTTCTGCTTTACACAAAGTCATCATGGTGTGCGAATTTGCAAAGGCTGTCATGCAAAGATCGCTTACGGTGAAAGCCCGCTCAGTGTGGCATTCCTGTTTCAATTCGTCGCATTTGGTCTCGCGTGGTTAGCATTTTCGTGGACCGGCAGCACTCTTGTATCAGTCATTACGTTTTTCGTAAGTATCATTATTCTTATCTATAAAATTAAAAAAAAGTATGCAGACAGAGTTGTTTTTATACGGTGAAATTGACAGCAAATGGACACTCTCTATTGACAACATCAATACCAAAACTAATGTTCTTAATTAATTTCCTTTGGATATATAAAATGAAAATATACTCAATCCTTACCGTTCTCCTTACAACATTTCTATTAACAGCCTGTAATAGCGAACCATCAGAAAAAGATATTTATAATGCTTTCAAAAGTGTTGTGGATAGATCAAATGCAAGTATGAAAGCTCTTGACTCAAGAATTCCAGAAAAATATCTTTTAAGAATAGATTATGTGAAGAAAGTTAGCTGTTCAAAAGAAGCAAATAATGTATATAACTGCATTGTAGATGCTTCTATTAGCAACAATAAACAGACAAAGCCAATTAAATTAGTTAAAGCTGATGGTGTATGGAAAGAAGTTCAGTAACAGTCGCAACCAAACACTCTCTGTTAGCCCCTACTTAGGGGCTATTTTACTACAGCCTAACGGTTCTTACGCGAACCTCATGAGTCAACTCTTTCTCGATTATTTTCATTTCATATTGTGCTCTGACCGTAGCATAGATTTCTTCTGCTCGTTCTTGATTATTATCAATATAGTTAACGAGAGAGTTTAACTCACGAAGAACAGCTTCTTTATTATTTAATTGCCTTAATAAACCACTCGTCAGAGATTTATACACAGAACTAAACATCGTCATAATGTTATCTATATTACGATTTGACCGCGTATATTGTCTTCTGGGGTAAAAGTATTTTAAATGATAACCGACAAATATTAGGTAGAGTTGATGAGAGAAACTTTTATCGTGCGACAGGTACAGTCTTGATATGTATTTATCTACGATGACAACAAGCTGTTCTTCAAGTGTCATTACTGAATTAAAATTGTTTTTGTTCATAAGTTGCATCCTTGCAAAATTTGATTTTGTCTTCCTGACAATACATATATAATTACCACACATTTATAAAATATCAATAGACAAAACCTATTAATATTAAAATTATTTTTTGTTTTTGGAAAAAATTTGATCTTCTCTAAGACCTTTGCTGTATGCGACCATCTGAAGGTCTCTAACCATAACAAGAAGTCTATTATTCTCATTTAGTAATCTCGCATTTTCATGTTCTAATTTATTGATTTTATTCGAAGCATAGGCAAGACTTTGAGGACTTTTAATATGCTTAACAGTTTCACCTTTACTTTTCTTTTTCTGCTGATATGCATAAGCTATTACTGCATGTCTTGAAAGAGCTTGTCGTGATGGTTTTTTCCCAAAATGCTCTTCAAGCGAGCCACAAATGCCAATCCAAGTTATATCCCCTTCCCAACTGTTTATTTTATCAAGAATAAACTCAATATCTTTACTACTAAACTTTTTGCTCATGTTCGTCACCTTTATTGTAATATCTAATGATATGGTTTATTATTTTATCGATTTCTTTAATTTCCTTAACAAGTATTTTCACTCGTTGATTATCATGCTGGCTTTTATATAATTCATAATTATTGCGCAGTGATTCTAAATTCTCTTTGATCTTAGCAATTAGTTCAAATCTAACTCCTTCTCCTAAATCAGATAACATTTCTTCGGAAAATAACACCTTCCTCTCGATATTTCTCAATTCTTCCCAACTTCTGTTGTCATAAACACTATTTTGTTCCACACTTCGTCTTCCTGACCAAAATGCTATTTCCACCTCAGATAACATAGCCCTTTGAGCAAGCGTATTCAAAAGATGCCTTGGCTGATGGCTTCTAAACACTTCTTTCATACCATCTGGTTGTAACGATTTATGCCTTTGAAAGAAATTTAAAGCACTATCTTTCCCTGCACCTGATCTTTTCTTGAAGTCTGCAAAAAATAATTTTTTAGTTGCAGGTGCAACATGAAATAAGTCACTTCCCTTTTTCATATGCAATTGATCTTTAGCTAACAGTAAGAGTTTATTGCTGAGTTTGGTAGGAATAAAAAAATCATTCCAATGATCTGTTTTTTCCTCATAATTTAAAACTTCGTTCCAAAATTCTTTTGCACTAATTCTCTCCTCTTCGACCTTTGCCAAGACATTTTGTGTTCTGATATTAAAGGAGTTTTTGTTTTTTATATTCAAGATATCGCACAGCTTTGTATAAAAATCATTTGCCTCTGGTTCTGTTCCTAACAGGTTGTAAAATTCTAATTCACCATTTTCGCGGATAGCAGCGATAGCCCTTGCTGTATGAGATAAATTTTTTAACCTTTGAATAGCTAATCTGGCTATTGGTTTCATATTACTTGGAATCCACTTAATACTATCACCATACCCTTTTGCGCAGAAATAGCGAATGCCATAAGTAGCTTTTCCCTCAGAATCAGTCCCTTCAACTTCACAATCTACTTCAAGGTTTATGATCTCAGATATTCGTGTAGGGGCACAAAGAAGTAAAGCTATAATAGAGGTGGTAAATATATCTCGTTCACTTTTATCTTCAGAACGAAATACTCTACCTATAAAATCAATCACATCGTCTTCGGGTAACTTCTTTTTAACATTATTTTGTTCTGAAATATCCCTTGCTGATTTATTTGAAATCCCTCTCAACCTGGTGTTAAACCTGCTGAGTCTTGGGTTTATTATGTTTTTGGTTGCTAAGACTTCTAAAATTTCTTTCAGTGTTTTTTCTATTGCACATGCACGATTGATTGAGTAATGTTTTTCAGCTTGATCTACAATATTGAATATAATTTCAGAATTTAAGTTAACGATATGAAGATCAACATTTAATTCCATATATGAATATTCCATAAGCTTGATTGTTGTCAGATAAATCAGTGATTTATGGACATTAGGGAAACATTCTCTATATATAAGGACTTTCGCTAACTGTTGAAAATGCTCCCCCATATTTATATCATTTATTTTATAACTAAACTTTTTGAAAGCCACTCCTTTCCCCCATGATAGGCTACTCCAGTTTATTATATTGTCTCTTTCTGCTTGAACTCTTACTTCATTTGCGAAAAAATCATAATTTTTAAAATACATGGTATTTATTCCTCTTCAGTGTTAAGAAACTTTATTATTGTATTGATTTTACTCTCTACACTTGCGAATAAAGCAACCAATAGTTCTACTTCTGATTGTTTTGAATGATTGGATATTAATTGATTAGTTAGTTTTTTTATATTAATCAAATCCTCAACCATTTTGAATGTGATACCCTCACTATCCATTAGAAATGGAGAAGCATAGGGGCTTATTGATTCATTAATTGCTTGTTCTATTCTGAACGAAAACTCCTCGTTATTTTTCGCATAAGATAGTACGGATTTCAAATTTGTATGATCCAGAACTTTAGCTAAAGTACTTAACCCATATCCTCTTTGAGCAAGTCTTGTTGCCAAAGTAATCCTTAACTGTCGGGAGTTTATTGTAGAATTTTTATTACCACTAACTCTACGGTGAACAGATTGCAATCGACTTGTAATTGTCTTTGAACTCATATGCAAGTTTACAAAGTTATTTTCATAAAATTCGTTAATATTATAACCAGAATTAAAAAAGCTTGGGTCAATAAATAATGGGAGATTATCTAATTCTTCTTTGCTTAATTTATCCTGAGCTTCATTTTGTGCAAAAGCTTTAACTATGGCTTTAAGCTCGGATAATGAATAAAATAAATTATCACTAATTTTCAATTCAGTGAAATCAGTTCGAAACTTCCCACCTTGTTTTAATCTCGGAATATTTAAATAATTACCTTCATTTTTAATATAAAGGTCTTTTCTCTTAAGTTGTGCTATCTGCATTGGTCTTCGACCAGTATAAATTAGTAGCATAACCAAAAGATAATCATTCATGGTTATGTTGCCTTCATTATATTCTTTTGTAATACTAAATATTAAGTGCTTCATTTCATTATCAGGCAGTGGCCTTAAGTATTTTTGCCTTTCATTATAGGCCGTAGTTGTCCTGGGTTTTGCGACTTTCCATTTTGAGATTAAATCTATAACCTCTTGTTTTAAGACTTTATTGTGTAACTCATGAAATTTTATTAGAAAGTACTTCATACTTTCTACATGCGTATAGTTTATTTTTAAGAATGTATTGTAGAACCGTTTCAACAAACCACACTCAAACTCTTTCAACTCACCATTATTAAATACAATTAATTTCTTAATGGCAAAGTAGAACTTTCTCGTATAAGCAGAGCTAAAATGTACAGCGGTATATGCAAGAGTTTCTTTTACAAGTGATAATAAAGATAAGTTGATTGTATTTTCTAAATATAACAAATTCAACTTTATGTCTTTACTAAGAACCCAAACATTATCATTTACATTGAATTCAAATCCGCTATCTTTTACTTTTAATACCGAGAGTTTTTCTAAAATCGATTTCTCCATTCACTCCTCCTTTGTTATTATTTATTTTTTCTTCTTTCAGTAAATCTGCTTCCTGGAAAGCCCTGGAAGCCTCTTCGCTTATAAATCTATTATTATAAATCAGAACTGATTTTGAGTTTACTTTCCAACCCATTCTAATGCACCGGATTCTATCTAACTCGTTTAATTTATATGGGTCTGTTACACCTATATACTTTAAGCTGTATATATAGTTCCATGTATGTCGTAAACAATGTCCAGTGAAGTGTCTGAAAGAGCTTCCTTCATGTTCAATTTCTTTTATTTTTCTCATAATTTTGTTATATGCACTTATGGTTAATGGTAATCCCTCTGTAACTCCGGATTTGTGAGTAACTAATAGATAATCATGATTCTTACATTTAGCATGATATGATCTCTCACCTTCAATATATGAACTTATCTGCATACATAACCTTTCACTGATATTAATCTCTCTCTCAACCGTTTTTACGAGTGGTTGAAATACTCTGGGATCTTCTGGGTCATTTATTCTTTTGGATATTTTCAGATATCTTTGCTTTCTTTTAAAATCTGATATCTTTAAGTTTAGAAGCTCCCCTCCTCGCATTCCAGTTTCATAAAGTATTAATATAGCAAGTTGATTTCTTTTCCGACAATTCCTCTCAAATGGATTGTATTCGCTTTCAGGACTGACACATTCCAGTAGAGCTTCTACAGTTTCTTTTTCTAAAGATTTGAAATTATCGCTCATATAAGAATATGAAGTTATCTTAGGTTTATGCTTTTGAAAGTTGGATTTAATGAATTTTAGCAATGAATTTGTTTCATACACAGAACCTCTATAAAACGAATCATAAATCCATGATATATAGTCGCTAATAACTGTAAGTCGATAATGTAGGTTTTCTTCGTTAACCTTTTTGTATGTCACCATATCAATTATTTTACGTTTCTTCCTTTTCACTCTAAGAAACTCTGATAATGAATATAACTCTGTATAGCTTAAAAAAGTCTTGTTACTTACTCTTTCGAGTATACTTATATTTTCCTTAATCAAGTATTTTTCAAAAAGGATCAAAACATAGGCGTTTCTCAATATAGTATTGAACGACTTATTTTTCTGTCGCCCAAGCAAACCAAGATATATATTTTGATAATATAACGGCAGGCCAGAGTTTGAATTTAATATCATACAAAATCTTTCTCCCCCTTTCGTCATTATCTTTTTAACTAAATATTCACTCTTCATTGTTACCCCATAATTTAATTTTTATTTATAGGTAACATAATTTTTTAGCAAGTTACAAATTTATTTTCCATTATTTTCAACAACCTTATTGATTGCGGCTCAAATAACGAATCGACCATATATTCACCTTAAGGTGAATATATAGTCCCCTATATTTACCTTAGTTAGTAACTCATTGATTTAAAATGAATAATAGAAAAGTGTAATTTGTTTTGTAAAGTACAACTATGAAATTAGTAAATATTGAAATGTACGGTGTCCGAAAAATTAGACAACTATGTTAATGGAAACTATATGATGATAAAATTACTAATCTCCGATCTATATTATATGAGTCATGTTTCATGGGACGAAAAATTTCTGCATTTTTAAAGATAATAGGAGTTATAGCTTCTTTATGCGGGATTATTGCGACAGCATTCGCAATCTATGCGTACTACAACCCGACCTCCCCTTCTACTCAGAGATATGACAGTATTGTTGGAAGCTGGCTATCTGATCACTCTTACACTGTAAAAGGTAATACCGTTAGGGTTAATGGCAAAACGACCTTTTTCTCTAATGGAAAATACAACTTTCATGGCAGTATCTCTATTGACTCTTATGCTCCAGGTGACCATATATTCATAGACTATCTTTCTGACGGTGCTGGTGATTGGGAACTATATGATAATGAGTTAATTACATCATTAAATAGCCTAAAAACAAAACCTATGAAGCTGGCTTTAAATAACGAAGATCTTGATCCACTGAAAATAGAGGTGATAAACAATAAAAAGTTACCAACTATTGAGGAGAATATGGCAGATGGGAAAAACCAATCCTATAAAATAATAAAATCTTCAAAAAGCCAGTTAACATTGGAAGTTATTAACGAAATCGGAAGTAATTTCAAATTGAATATGCAAAGAACAAAATAATAATGATGGCGATTTCAGGTCGCCATCATTTTTCAACCTTGATAGTTCTTAGCCTCGATACCACAATAAATTAGCATATCGGTTATCAGTGGTATTCTATTAAAGTTCTGTCTGGAGACATTACCAAAATTATCCATCCTTAGTTTACAACGAGTCATAAACACTTCATCGATAGCTCTTGAAAATCCTACAAAAACTGTTTTTTGATTTTCTATTTGTCCTTCATCATCACCAAAGTAAGCATCCGGTTCAAGTCCTACTATAACGACCTTTTTAAATTCTAAACCTTTACTTTTATGGATAGTCATAAATGGCACGGTTTTATTTCCACTCAGCATATCTATAGCATTTGAAATATTATTTTTTATGTCTAACGATTCGAGATGTTTAGAAAGAGTATTAATATTATGCTCTAAACCATTCCCATTCATATACTGCGGAAAATAAGATTTTAACTCAGAGATACCAAATATTGTTAGTAAGCCCTTCAAATAATCAACAACATCATTTTTTATTTCTTTATTAGCCTTGATGAAATTACTTAACTCTTTTTCTAAACGAGTAACATCACCTCTTTTACTGACTCCTCTAATGTTGCATAAAAGTTCCATTGTAGCCCCCCAGCACTCAATAGATTTTCTATTACAAACAAACATTAGAAGTTGTAGAACCAATTGTACTATTGCTTCGTTCAATAATTCTTGATAATCATTTTCGATACGACATTTCACACCAGAATCAGCTAACTCTGAGATTATTTTTTTAGAGTACTGTTCGGCCACGCTTTTTGATAAAATACATATATCCTTTGGCTCAATGCCTTCATCAATCCATTTTTTAATAAGTGAAGCAATATAACATGCCTCTTGGTCAACTTCATCAAACTGCATTAACCTTGCTAAACCTTCATCCTTATTTAAAATTAACTCTGCTTTATTTTCAGCTTCATTCATGAAGGCTTCCATTAGTCTTTGATAACTTATCAAATTTTTTAATGACCTTCTATTTCTTACTAATTCATTATGTTTGTCAACTGCAAAGTCTTTCCTAAAAATATCAAAAGCATTAGGTAATGCTCCTGCCCACCCCATTATTCTTTGTTTTGTATCACCAACCACTGTGATTTTTATAGCTCGATCAAAGAAAATACTTTTAAATACCTCATATTGTTTAGATGTTGTGTCTTGAAACTCATCAATGAAGGCATATTTATACGTTGAATTAATGGCGTTTGATAGAAAACTATTTTCCTTTATAATTCTATTAGCAAGATAATTTATCATTTCAAATGAAATTCTTGACTTACCTTTCAATAAATGAGTCCATACAAAATATCTTATCCTTCCATTAACTGTATGCCTTGCTTCTTTTTTATAAGGAACTACAATGTATTTCTCTTCAAAATTTGAATGCTTTATTTTATTCAATTCAAATGATGTCAACCCCTCAAAACCTAATGCCTCTCTTTTTATTTCTGCTATAAATTCTCTTTTATTAAGAGAAATAATTTCATAATCGTCTGAAGGACGATAAAACTTCGGAAGAGTACCTTTAAATCTATCTACAATACTTTTACAGAAAGCATCAAATGTCGTGGATTCAAACTTATTCCTATATTTTAAATCAAGCCGTGAGTTGACTCGATCTTGTAGGTTTTTTGCCGCATCTTTTTTGAAAGATAGTGCGATGATTTTTTTCTTACTACATTTTCCCGTTTCTATTAAAAAACATGCTTTCTGAGCCAATAATTCAGTTTTACCTGAACCAGGACCTGCAAGAACAAGATTATGCTCTGTACTATTCTGTATTACTTTCATAGCCTCGTCTTCGACTTCTTGGATATCCTTTAATACCCAATCTGCATCTTCAATAGTCAGCATTAAAGTAATCCTCTCACTTTTTCGATTAGATCTTTCAATACAATAGGTGCATCATTTTTTAATGAATTATTATTAAGCTTATTTAAAACATAGTTATGAGACAAAGGTTTGCCTCTACCAAGGAATAAGTATCGATACCAATAATATTGGTCGTGGTCCTCAAAAGATTTAATATCAATATCTTCTGCATCTTTCTTTAATACCGAGGCTATAGCATTTTTGGTTTTATCAATATATCGAGCATCTGTTTTTTCGAGTATTTTTGGACCACCATTATCAGGTATAAAAGAATGATAGCTTGCCGGAAAAGCATTTAACATTATCCAATCCAAATCGTAAGGATAGGAAAAATAAACATTGTAGCTTTCGAAAAATTTTATCCAAGATTTTTCAAAAGCTTCATTTTCGTCCCATTCATGCATTTCTTGGATTTCAGCATCGGATAACACTCCTTTAGAGGTTTTAATAATTTTATCTTTATCATGTCCAATTGCGATTAATTGTTTGATAACGTATTTTATTCTTCCCCATCCACCTCCGCCTCTTCTAAAATCATAATCAAGAAGAGTTACATGAGGAATTGAAAGCTCATTTAGAAGTTTCCAGAAATGATTAACATATCGCCCACCTAATGGAGCAAATGTTATCAATGAAGTGTCAAGTTCAATTCCATTTACTTGTGCTATTTTAGGTATAACGATCTCTTCGCTATCACCTTCACCAAGAATGACAACTTTTGCAAAATAAATTTCCGGATATGCTTTTACAGCTTCCTTAACATACGTGAAGGTATCGACACTGTCTGCATCATCTTCATCTTCGCTTGGTAATAATATTTCCTTGACGATTGTATTTTTATTATCATTAAGCCGGAAATACCTTATATTTTCAGGCTCTACCCTATTAAGCAGTGATGGTGCATGTGTTGTTAAAAAAACCTGTGCTCGATCATTCTCAGATATCTCTTCACATAGCTTAACTATTCGTCCTAAATATTGTGGTGAGAGATGATTTTCTGGCTCTTCAATTAATATTATCGTTAAGTTTGGAGGATCTAATGCCTCTACTGATATTGATAATTCTTTTCCTTCCGAATTGATTATCTCATCCTCAATATCAAATGCAGATTTAACTAAAGATAAATAAAATAATGATTTCATACCATCACTCAATCTTTCAGTTGGTAAAGGTTGAGTATCTGGGCTGGGTAAAAAGACAGTATCGATATGTTTTAAAACATCTTCAATTCCATTCACTACTGGCTTGATTTGAAGCTCTTCGAAATAACCACCAGTGAAAAGGGATTTCCAATTCCTGCCTAAAGAAGATGTTATTGTCTGTACCCCCACTTCTTCTTGAAACTGGTTTCCGATTGATACAGCAACCTCATCAACAGTTGCTCCCATATGTTCAGACCATTCGACTGCATTTATCAAACGGTGCATGATAGTTCCGGCTGTTTGCTTCAGTTGTTGGGCAGGATCTCGGTAAGCAGGAACATAATGAACATGAATTTTTGATCTTTCATATGCCGTTATATTTTTTTCATAATCCCCTATTTCCCATACAAGATCGCTTTCTATATCCCCTTCAGCAAGGTTAGTCTTTGTCCATTTTGCTTTTAATTTTGCTATACAGTATGGGATTTCTTCTGCTTCACTCGAAACTAAATGCTTAAAGAAATCTGCAACTGAATCGTCCTCACCATCTTTAAGACCTGCGAATTCGAATCTTACACGAATTGATATTTCTCGTTCATTTTGATCTTCGATTTCATCTCCAGGAGGGACATAAAAATCATCAACTTGAACAATCCTATCAGAGCTTTTAACACCAAACATTCTCGTTAATGCGAGTAGAACTGCCGTTTTACCTGTTCCATTCCCTCCAATTAAGCTGGTGAATGAATTTATATTTATAGTTTGCCCTACATTATCAAAGCTCTTAAAGCCTTTGATCTCCATTTGTGTAATTTTCATTATCACCTCAATTGCTGTTTTAAAAAATTATAATCACTAATTATTTCGGCATTTGTAATAATTTCTTTTGAGCACAGCTTAAAACATTCTAAAAATATATTTTTATTATCGTTATGTTCCCAATGTTTTTTCAAAGCTTCTTCAATTGAAATCCAAATAACCTGCAAGTCGTTATTAGATATTTGGCTTGTTAAAACTGTTTCTTCCACACAGAGTATATGCCCTAAGATGACATCATCGTATATCTCAGTATCTGAATCTCTAACTCCTAACCTTTTTATTTTCCTTTTATGGATGATTTTATTTTTAACAATGAAAGGATGTTCTTCTATAAAATCGGTCAATGATGTAAAAGCCAAACCACGAACCTGAGCACCATGCATTGAACTACTTACTTTATGGATATCTCTCCAAACTCGCAGATCACCTAATACATAGAGAACCCGCTGATTTCTCGCTTTCGTATCTTCTGCTTGGTACTGGATATAAGGTGGCCCTCCCCCATTTTGTCTATATCGGGCAAGGGTTTTGATGCTTATGCCAAGAAAGACAGAAGCAAGCTCACTATTTACAGTGGCAGAATCAGGCATTTGACCAAATAGTTTCCATACCTCTGAATATTCCCGCAAAACTTCCACCACACTCATCTTCACTCCCTCGTTTCAGGTAATGGAGGATACTTAGCCGAAGCAAGTAACACATTGTATAATTTAGGAGCAGTCATAAGCATATGCAACTCAATCCTTTGTAATGCTTCAAAAATCCGTTCTTGATCAGGTTCTGCATACCTTTCTGTTGGATCTGTTGTATTTCTGTGATTGAGCAATCTCTTAACGACGGCATATGAAACAAGTTCTTCAGCAACCCTACCAAATGTCCTTCGTAGATCATGCATACCAAGCTTCAGGATTCCCGCCTCTTGGCAGATATATTCCCTTAGACTTTTGCTATCGGAATAGTGACCAACTTTACTTCGAGAAGAACGGGCCGGGAAAACCCACTTCTGTTTGTCCTTCCGGGTTACCGTATCGTTTACTATGTCTCTTCTATCTTCCAAAATTCTTTTGACGGCATCACAAATCGGAAGTTCGTGATCGTTTCGATTCTTAGTGTCGTAAAAACGGATAGTTCTGTTACTCAGGTCAACATAGCTTGTCGTTTTTGCTTCTTCATTGGTGAGAGCTTCCCTCCAACATAAAGATGCTGTTTCTTCCTTACGAGCACCTAAGAGAACGGTGAGTAACAGATAATCGCACCCAAGGCGGTTGAAGCTTCTCTTATTGTGTAATGCAGTCAAGAACCGACCAAGTGTATCTTTCGGAGAAAGTGGGTTTCGAACACCTTTCGCACGATAGCTATCCTCAAGCTCAGAACGAGTCCTGAACTTCTTCTGAACTTTCAAGATAGAGAATGGATTGTAGGACAAGGAGGGTTGTCGTTGCTGGGTCTGGGCATTGCTGGCTTCAATTTCGATTGCATGTCTGACAGCAACATTAATCCACCTAAAGGTCTGTTCCGCTGCTGTTCTGGCTCTTGAAGCAATCTCATCAAACTTCCGAAGAATTTCATTACCAGTAAGATCTTTAACTCGCAAACCAGCCCACTCAGAAAGCCTGTTTTCTGCTTTATCTAATACAGCCAAGGTGTTGGGTTTAGCTGGTTTCGCTCTACCCAGCAGATGCTGGCGGTATTGTGCAAACACTTCACTGATAGTGAGCTCAGAAGCATCGGACTCCCGTTTTATCTTGTTAGGGTTCCTTTTGGTCAACTTCATGGTTTGAACTAAATTGCGAGCAACCTCGCGGGCTTGATCGATGTTAGCGAAATCAGAGACATTGCCAATTGTAGACCTGATAACCTCCGATGGAGATTTCCCCCCTGTCTTAGGGCGATTGCCAGGAGAAGACACTCGTCGCTGAACGATATAGGTCTTTTTCGTTGCACTGATTTTGACACCGAAACCGACTGGTGAATCACGATGGCTGTCAGTGATAAGATAAGGTTTTCTATCTATGTTGGGTAAGTACACTACTCGCCCATCTTGATCGAGACTTGGTTTGACGTCGATAGATAACTTATTGATTATAATCGACTGATTGAGTGTCATTTTCATCGATGTATACCAGCAGTTCAAGTGTGTATACCAGATAGTAGCTAGAATACTTCTGGTATACAAATTTAACGATTCACATGGGTTTATAAGGGTTTCACATGGGGTCACCTGAGTACCCAAAAGACTTAAAAAACGAGTAAAATCAATATGAATGAGTCTATTGACAAGGTTCTATCAGACCACACCCCCATGATGCAGCAGTACCTGAAGCTAAAAGCTCAGCATCCTGAAATTCTGCTGTTTTATCGTATGGGCGATTTTTATGAGCTTTTTTATGACGATGCGAAACGGGCATCACAGCTACTCGACATCTCCCTCACCAAACGTGGGGCGTCGGCTGGCGAACCGATTCCGATGGCAGGGATCCCGCATCACGCGGTAGAAAACTATCTGGCGAAGCTGGTGAACCAGGGTGAATCCGTCGCTATTTGCGAGCAGATTGGCGATCCGGCCACGTCAAAAGGTCCGGTCGAGCGCAAAGTCGTACGTATCGTCACCCCGGGAACTATCAGTGATGAAGCGCTGCTGCAGGAACGCCAGGATAATCTGCTGGCTGCGCTCTGGCAGGACAGCAAAGGCTACGGCTATGCGACGCTGGATATCAGCTCAGGGCGTTTTCGTCTGAGTGAACCCGCCGATCGCGAAACCATGGCTGCAGAGCTTCAGCGTACCAATCCGGCAGAACTGCTGTACGCGGAAGATTTTGCCGAGATGGCCTTAATTGAGGGCCGTCGTGGTCTGCGCCGCAGACCGCTGTGGGAATTTGAAATCGATACCGCGCGTCAGCAGTTAAATCTGCAGTTTGGTACCCGTGATTTAATCGGCTTCGGCGTTGAAAACGCACCGCGCGGCCTGTGTGCTGCGGGCTGCCTTTTGCAGTATGTGAAAGATACGCAGCGTACTACCCTGCCGCATATTCGCTCTATCACGATGGAGCGTCAGCAGGACAGCATCATTATGGATGCCGCCACGCGCCGTAACCTGGAGATTACTCAAAATCTGGCGGGTGGCGTGGAAAATACCCTCGCTGCCGTGCTCGACAGTACCGTCACTCCGATGGGCAGCCGAATGCTTAAACGCTGGCTGCACATGCCGGTTCGCGACACGGCTGTCTTAAAAAGCCGTCAGCAAACGATAGGTGCGTTGCAGGATCGGTATACCGAGTTGCAGCCGGTGCTGCGTCAGGTGGGCGATCTTGAACGCATTCTTGCGCGTCTTGCCCTGCGTACCGCTCGTCCACGAGATCTTGCCCGTATGCGCCATGCATTCCAGCAACTTCCTGAACTGCGTGCGCAGTTGGCAGAAGTGGACAGTTCGCCAGTGCAAAAACTGCGCGAAAGCATGGGTGAATTTACAGAACTGCGCGAGCTGCTGGAACGTGCGGTTGTAGAAGCCCCTCCTGTGCTGGTTCGGGACGGCGGTGTGATCGCCCCGGGTTACAGCGAGGAGCTGGACGAATGGCGGGCATTAGCTGACGGAGCAACGGATTATCTGGATAAACTGGAAATTCGCGAGCGCGAACGCCTGGGCCTCGACACGCTGAAGGTCGGGTACAACGCCATTCATGGCTATTATATTCAGATCAGTCGCGGGCAGAGCCATCTGGCACCGATCCACTACGTCCGTCGCCAGACGCTCAAGAATGCCGAGCGTTATATTATCCCTGAGCTTAAAGAGTATGAAGACAAAGTTCTGACCTCCAAAGGCAAAGCTCTGGCGCTGGAAAAACAGCTCTATGAAGAGCTGTTCGACACCCTTATGCCTCATCTCGCGGATTTGCAGATCAGCGCAAGTGCGCTGGCCGAACTGGACGTCCTGGTTAACCTCGCGGAGCGAGCTGACACCCTGAATTACACCTGTCCAACGTTCATAGATAAACCCGGTATTCGCATTACCGAGGGCCGGCATCCGGTTGTTGAGCAAGTGCTTAACGAGCCATTTATCGCAAACCCTCTTCATCTTTCTCCACAGCGTCGAATGCTGATTATCACCGGTCCGAATATGGGTGGTAAAAGTACCTATATGCGGCAGACGGCATTAATGGCTTTGCTCGCTTATATTGGTAGCTACGTTCCGGCACAGCAGGTCGAAATCGGTCCAATCGACCGGATCTTCACCCGCGTCGGTGCTGCGGACGATCTGGCAAGTGGTCGCTCAACCTTCATGGTTGAGATGACCGAGACCGCCAATATTCTGCACAACGCCACCGAAAACAGCCTGGTGCTGATGGATGAAATTGGTCGGGGTACCTCCACCTACGATGGCCTCTCACTGGCGTGGTCGTGTGCTGAAAGTCTGGCGAATAAAATCAAGGCGCTGACACTGTTTGCGACCCACTATTTTGAACTGACACAGCTGCCAGAAAAAATGGAAGGCGTAGCAAACGTCCATCTGGATGCTCTGGAGCATGGCGATACCATTGCCTTCATGCACACGGTGCAGGATGGCGCAGCAAGTAAGAGTTATGGCCTGGCCGTTGCAGCACTGGCTGGTGTGCCAAAAGATGTGATTAAACGCGCTCGTCAAAAACTACGAGAGCTGGAAAGCTTGTCTCCGAATGCCGCGGCAACGCAGGTAGATGGCACGCAGATGTCGCTGCTGGTGCCTGCGGAGGAGACTTCTCCGGCAGTGGAAGCACTGGAAAATCTTGACCCGGATTCGCTGACACCGCGTCAGGCTCTGGAGTGGATTTATCGCCTGAAAAGCCTGGTGTAGGGCTTCGTAACCATCAACTGCTCTCACCCTCTTTCTCAAAAAGAGAGGTAAAAAGTAAAAACGGCAACCTTCTGGTTGCCGTTTTGCTTTAGCCTCACCACCCGGCTTCTGTCTTAGCGTTTATCTTCTGCTAACAGCGGTGGAATGGTCGGCACCTGCGGTGCATCGTCAATATCCTTCTGCGTCATGCGGAACGCTTGCGGATAATGTTCGCGGCTGGTGCGGCGCAACGGTTCGGTGTCGCGCCAGGTATAAAGACAATGCTGGCACTGATAAACGGTCCAGACATCTTTTACCGGCGATGTCGCCATCACTTCAATGTGCTCATCAGCACAACGTGGACAGATCATGTTCCCCTCCTTATTTACGTGCAGCCAACATAGCGGTCAGTTTTTCAGCCCAGGCTTTGGTTTCAGGTAAATCCTGTACCGGCTGGCTATAGTGACCACGATTATCCGGCGCAACCGGCGTGGTGGCATCAATAATCAGTTTGTCGGTGATCCCTGCCGGACTGGAACCTGGATCAAGCTCCAGTACCGACATATTTGGCAACTGCACCAGATCGCCCGCTGGATTGACTTTGGATGACAATGCCCACATCACCTGGGGCAGGTTAAAGGGATCGACATCTTCATCCACCATGATCACCATCTTCACGTAGCCCAGCCCATGTGGAGTGGTCATCGCTCGCAGGCCCACCGCGCGTGCAAAGCCGCCATAGCGTTTTTTAGTGGAGATAATGGCGAGCAGACCGTGGGTGTACATGGCGTTAACTGCCTGAACTTCCGGGAATTCGGCTTTCAACTGCTGATAGAGCGGTACGCAGGTTGCCGGGCCCATCAGATAGTCGATTTCAGTCCACGGCATGCCTAAATAGAGCGATTCAAAAATCGGTTTGGTGCGGTAAGAAACTTTATCAATACGCACTACCGTCATGTTGCGTCCACCGGAGTAGTGGCCGGTAAACTCACCAAAGGGTCCTTCGATTTCACGTTTACGTCCTTCAATAACCCCTTCCAGGATCACCTCAGAACCCCACGGTACGTCGAATCCGGTCAACGGTGCGGTAGCAATTGGGTACGGGCTTTCACGCAGCGCGCCCGCCATTTCGTATTCGGATTGATCATATTTGAGCGGCGTGGCACCCATCAAAGTAATAATCGGATCGTTGCCGAGCGTAATGGCAATCGGCAGATCTTCTCCGCGCTCTTCCGCTTTATGCAGATGCAGCGCGATATCGTGCATCGGTACCGGTTGCAGGCCAAGTTTGCGCTGGCCCTTCACCTCCATACGGTAGATACCCACGTTTTGCTTGCCGAAATGATCCGGATCGAGCGGGTCGCGGGAAACCACACAGGCTTTGTCGAGATAAAAACCCCCGTCCCCGTCGTTTAAACGGAACAGCGGCAAAATATCGAACAGGTTGATCTCTTCTCCATCCACCGTGTTCTCAGCCCAGGCCGGATTTTCGCGACGCTCAGGCGCGACAGGGAATTTATCCCAGCGACGAATAAACTCGTCAATCTGGCTTTTCACTGGCGTATTAGCGGGCAACCCCATTGATATGGCATGGTTTTGCCAGGAGCCAATAGTGTTCATCACCACGTTTGCATCAGTAAAACCGCGAATATTATCAAACCACAGTGCGGGCGCGCTGTCGCCAATCCGCCCGGTGGCGTTAGCCGCCGCCGCCAGATCCGGTTCGGCGTTTACCTCTTCCTCAATTTTCAGCAGCTGCCCTTGTTCATCGAGCGCCTGCAGGAAGCTTCTCAGATCATCAAATGCCATTTTTTTACTCCTGTGAAAAATGCTTTGCCGCCTGAAGTCCACTCCAGCGACGGGCTTTTTTATGTTCCAGACCAAACTGATCGAGCACCCGGGTCACAATATGCTGGGTGATATCGTC
Source organism: Lelliottia sp. CFBP8978 (assembly GCF_034046055.2). Taxonomy (NCBI): domain Bacteria; kingdom Pseudomonadati; phylum Pseudomonadota; class Gammaproteobacteria; order Enterobacterales; family Enterobacteriaceae; genus Lelliottia; species Lelliottia sp. CFBP8978. Next base: position 3,434,231 of record NZ_CM188253.1, read on the forward strand.
AACGGTTTGCGGGTGGTTGTAATACGCCGGCATAGGCGGCACCATCGCCACGCCCATGCGGGAAAGTGCGAGCATGTTCTCAAGATGAATGGTGCTAAGCGGGGTTTCGCGGGGCACTAACACCAGCTTACGTCTCTCTTTCAGCACCACGTCGGCCGCGCGCCCCACCAGCCCTTCGGCATAACCCGCACGAATACCCGCCAGCGTTTTCATGCTGCAGGGAATGACAATCATCCCGTCGGTGTGAAACGAGCCCGATGAAATCGTCGCCGCCTGATTCGCCGGGTTGTGCGACACATCCGCCATCGCGGCGACCTCCTGAACGCTGTAAGGCGTCTCGAGTTCAATGGTGGTTTTGGCCCATTTCGACATCACCAGATGCGTTTCGACTTCCGGCATTTCGCGCAGCGCCTGAAGCAAGGCAACGGCCAGCGGCGCACCCGTTGCCCCCGTCATTCCAACAATCAGTCTCATTCACCACCTCAATCATTTTGTTCGTATACGAACATTTAAATTAACATACGCCAGATCGTTTAAACTCTCAATCTCGTTCGTACACGATCACACTTATTGCAAAAAAATGGGGCGCTATCAATCCGGGCAAGAGCGGTTATCATAGAGACGAGATTTCTACACCGGAGTATTCATGGAGCTAAGACAAGAGGCGTTCCATCTGTTACGTCAGCTTTTTCAACAGCATACGGCCCACTGGCAGCAGGCACTGCCGGAGCTGACAAAACCACAGTACGCGGTCATGCGTTCCATTGCAGAAAACCCGGGGATTGAACAGGTCGCGCTGACCGAAGTCGCAGTCAGCACCAAAGCGACACTCGCGGAAATGCTGAGCCGACTGGAGGCTCGCGGTCTGGTCAAACGTGAACACGATCAGGCGGATAAGCGCCGGCGTTTTGTCTATCTGACACCCGAAGGCGAAGCGCTCCTCGCCCACTGCAAACCTGTCGGGAACGAGGTTGATGGCGCATTTTTAGGGCGGCTAAGCGAAGAAGAGCGGGCGCAATTCTCTGCGCTTGTCCGAAAAATGATGCGCGATTAGCCCACGCGCGCGCGCAGAAAATCTATAAAAGTCCGTACCTTAGCAGGAACATGCTGCGCATCAGGATAAACCGCATAAATCCCCTGTTGCGCAAAAGTCACGCCGGGCAGGATGTGCAGTAGCGTCCCCTCTTCAAGAGCCGTTTTCACCAGCCATTCAGGCAGCAACGCCAGGCCGCTGCCGGCAAGCGCAAAGGCCATAAGGGCCTGCGCACTGTCTGCAAATAAACGCGGCGCACGTTTAATCTCAAGCGTTGAACTTCGCCCGTGCTCATCGCTGACCTGCCAGCGAAGCGGCGTGGACAGGCGCTCATGAACAATCCACTCCGACTGCGCAAGCGCCTCCAGTGAGTCGACTTCGTGATGCGCCTGCCACTCCGGTGTCGCCACCGGCAGGATGGCAAACCGGGCGATTAGCGCGGCGTGGTAACGCGAATCGGCCAGCGTACCGAGACGAATGGCCACATCAAAGCGCTCTGAAATGAGGTCTGCATGATGCGAAGAGGAGACATGGCGGACCCGCAGCCCGGGATGTTGCTGACTAAAGGCCGCGAGGATTGGGATCACCACCTGCGCCCCGTATTCCGGCGTCGTAGTGATACGTAGTTCGCCGGTTAGCCCCGCGTGGTTTGCACGCACGTCATCCTGCAAACTTTCGGCCTCTTTCAGCAACGTAACGCCACGCTGATAGAAGAGCTGCCCCGGCTCGGTTAGGGTCAGACGCCGCGTGGATCTCAGCAGCAACGTCACTCCCAGCTCGTTTTCCAGCTGGCGAATATTGAAACTGACCACCGCTTTGGTCAGCCCTAACACGCCAGCGGCAGCCGTCAAACTTCCGCTATCCACCACCGCCACGAAGATCGTGATTCGCTGCAAATTGAGCATTACCGCCCTCTCACTGTCAAAATTATTTTGACAGTATATCGTCACTGCCGCCGTTTATCCGAGGATATCGCTCAGATACATTAGCGCTCCTCAACGGAGGAACGAAAATGACGTATCGCAGTAAAGTCGCCACGGTGTACCTGCTGGGCTTTTTTCTCGACCTGATCAACATGTTTATCGCGAGCGTTGCCTTTCCGGCGATGGCGGTTGCACTGCATTCATCGGCGTCCGCGCTGGCATGGGTCAGCAACGGCTACATTGCCGGCCTGACGCTCATCATTCCTTTTAGCGCAATGCTCACGCGGATCCTTGGCGCCAGGCGGCTGTTTATTGTCTCCTTGTCCCTCTTCGCCCTCGCTGCGACGGCGGCCGGTTTCTCGCCGTCGCTGGAAAGCCTGATCTTCTGGCGAGTGATCCAGGGGATGGGAGGCGGGTTACTGATCCCGGTGGGCCAGGCGCTGACGTGGCAACAATTTAAGCCTCATGAACGTGCAAGACTCTCTTCTTTCGTCATGCTGGTCGCGCTGTTGGCTCCGGCGTGTTCCCCGGCGGTGGGCGGATTGCTGGTACAGTCATTCAGCTGGCGATGGATTTTCTTCGCGACGTTGCCCATCGCCGCCGTGACTCTGCTTCTGGCATGCCTGTGGCTGAAGCATGAGACGCCCCCCGCGGGCAAAAAACGCATGCTCCATTTACCGCTGCTTGCAGATCCCTTGCTGCGATTCTCGATGCTGGTTTACCTCTGCGTACCGGGGATGTTTATTGGTGTTAACGTCATCGGGATGTTCTATCTTCAGACCGTAGCCAAACTGAGCCCCGCCACGACGGGTGCGCTGATGCTGCCCTGGTCAGTGGCCTCGTTTATCGCCATTACAACCACCGGAAAATTGTTTAATCGCATTGGCCCCCGCCCGCTGATTATTCTCGGCTGCCTGCTTCAGGCGGCGGGTATTTTGGTGCTCACTCATGTCAGCCCGGCAACGACGTACAGCATCCTCATCGCCGCCTTCGCGCTGATGGGAGCAGGCGGAAGTTTGTGCAGCAGCGCCGCCCAGAGCAGCGCGTTTCTGACCACATCTCATGAAGATATGCCCGATGCCAGCGCGCTATGGAATCTTAATCGTCAGTTGAGTTTCTTTATCGGCGCAACGCTACTGGCGCTGCTATTGAGCATGCTACAGCATTATCTTGCGCCGCTTCCGGCGTGGCACTGGACCTTTATCGTAGCAGCAGGTATTACCCTGCTTCCCGTGTTCGCAGCGTTTTGTCTTAACAACCAGAAGGTGACTATGCACCTTCACAAGGAGAAACCATGACCCCCTACGAAGCAGAAATCATCGACGCCCACATCGCCATTGAAAACTGGCTGGGCCGGGGCGAGGGCCAATTCGACGCGTTGACCGCGCGTTTTGCCCCTGATTTTACGATGATTGCCCCGACGGGCAGTGTGCTTGATTATCCAGCCCTGCTGCACTTTTTCGAAGCCCAGCGCGCAGGTCGTCCAGGGCTGAGCATCCGCGTTGATGATATTACGCTGGTGGATATGTGGTCTCACGGCGCAGCGCTGCGCTATCGTGAGACGCAATATTTGCCCGGACAAGCGCCTACGGCTCGTTGGTCAACGGTGGTGTTAAAACAGGAAGGTGACAAAATCGTGTGGCGTCATCTGCACGAGACGGCGCTGCCTGCTGACTAAAAAGAAAAAGGCCAGTCTCTCGACTGGCCTTTTTGATGAAAGGTTGCTTACTCGCGGAACAGCGCTTCGATATTCAGTCCCTGCCCCTGCAGAATTTCACGCAGACGACGCAGACCTTCAACCTGAATCTGACGAACACGTTCACGGGTCAGGCCAATTTCACGGCCGACATCTTCCAGTGTCGCAGCTTCATACCCCAACAGACCGAAACGACGTGCCAGCACTTCACGCTGTTTGGCGTTCAGTTCGAACAGCCATTTAACGATGCTCTGTTTCATGTCATCGTCTTGCGTGGTGTCTTCCGGGCCGTTGTCTTTTTCATCGGCCAGGATGTCCAGCAGCGCTTTTTCGGAATCGCCACCCAACGGGGTGTCGACGGAGGTAATGCGCTCGTTGAGACGAAGCATACGGCTTACGTCATCAACCGGTTTATCGAGTTGCTCGGCAATCTCTTCCGCACTTGGCTCGTGGTCCAGTTTATGGGACAACTCACGCGCAGTACGCAGATAAACGTTCAACTCTTTGACGATGTGAATCGGCAGGCGAATCGTACGGGTTTGGTTCATAATTGCCCGTTCGATAGTCTGGCGAATCCACCAGGTAGCGTAAGTAGAGAAGCGGAACCCGCGTTCCGGGTCAAACTTCTCAACAGCGCGGATGAGACCTAAGTTGCCCTCTTCAATCAGATCCAGCAGTGCCAGACCACGATTGCTGTAACGACGAGCAATTTTCACGACCAGACGCAAGTTACTTTCAATCATGCGGCGGCGTGAGGCTACATCTCCACGCAATGCGCGACGCGCGAAATATACTTCTTCTTCGGCCGTTAACAATGGAGAATAACCAATCTCTCCAAGGTAAAGCTGAGTCGCGTCAAGCACACGCTGTGTGGCGCCCTGCGATAACAGCTCTTCTTCAGCTAAATCGTTATCACTGGGTTCCTCTTCAACCAAGGCTTTTTCATCAAAAGACTCAGCTCCGTTCTCATCAAATTCCGCATCTTCATTTAAATCATGAACTTTCAGCGTATTCTGACTCATAAGGTGGCTCCTACCCGTGATCCCTGAACGAGACACCCTGAAGTGGTATGTCCCGCCAATTTATCGCTGCGGTAAATATTGCAGCGGGTTTACGGATTTCCCCTTGTAACGAATTTCAAAATGCAAGCGTGTAGAACTGGTGCCGGTGCTACCCATGGTAGCGATTTTTTGCCCCGCCTTGATTTCTTGTTGCTCCCGGACCAGCATTGTATCGTTATGGGCGTAGGCACTCAGGTAATCATCGTTATGTTTGATGATAATAAGATTACCGTAACCGCGCAGAGCGTTACCGGCATACACAACGCGTCCGTCTGCGGTCGCGATGATAGCCTGTCCTTTACTCCCTGCGATATCGATCCCTTTATTTCCCCCCTCGGAGGAAGAGAAGTTCTCGATAACTTTGCCATCAGTTGGCCAGCGCCAGGTAGAAATTGGCGCACTGGTATTTTGACTGCTGGCAGTCGGTACGGTAGAGCTAACCACAGGTGCCGTAGTAGGTGCTGTGACGACAGTCGCAGACGCCTTATTATTCGGCAACATTTTGTTAGCACTCTGTTCACCTGAGTCTTCAGAATACGTAATTGTCGGTTGCGAAGCAACAACTGCGCTTGAATTTTGCGCAGGTTTAACGCTGTTATTTTGCGCGGTAACATCCGCCGCTGAAACAGAGTTGCCAGGAGTCAATGGCGTACCGGTCGCATTGCCGACCTGGAGCGTCTGGCCAACTTCCAGACCATACGGGGCCTGAACGTTATTTCGCTGTGCGAGGTCACGGAAATCGTTCCCGGTGATCCACGCAATATAGAAAAGGGTATCGCCGCGTTTCACGGTGTAGGTGCTGCCACCGGTATAGCTTCCTTTCGGAATGTTCCCATACTTGCGGTTATAGACTATGCGGCCATTTTCGGTCTGCACAGTTTGTTGCACTGGCTGAATCTGAGTTGACTGCGTGACAGGCGGTTGAACCGGCTGGATCTGCGGAGTTTGTTGCGCATTCGCCGTGCCCATTTTGGGCGGAGGAGTAATTAGCATTCCACTTGAAGTGTTGCCCGCGCTGCTATTGCCACCGACAGAGCTAACCGGAGCAGGAGCGTTATTAGAACTTGTACAACCTGCCAGCCAAAGCGAAACCAATGACAATGCCGCGACACGGCTGATGGTGAATGTTGGGCTTCCCGCGCTCATTTATCCCCCAGGAATGTGTTAACTACCAGTGACTTAAAATTAACCGTTATGCCACGAACCTTTTGCGCCTCACCATACTCTGAATTTTACCGATTAACCCTGGAAAATTCCGAGTGTTAAGCCAGTTCTCCCTTCACGAGAGGCACAAAGCGTACGGCTTCTACGGTATCGATAATAAACTCGCCGCCCCGTCGACGCACCCGCTTCAAAAGCTGATGTTCGTCTCCCACAGGCAACACGAGAATCCCGCCCTCATCCAGTTGCGACATCAGCGCGGATGGAATTTCAGGGGGAGCTGCCGTCACGATAATGGCATCAAACGGCGCGCGGGCTTGCCAGCCCTGCCAGCCATCGCCGTGACGTGTTGAAACATTATGCAAATCCAGCTGTTTAAGACGACGACGGGCGTGCCACTGCAAGCCTTTTATCCGCTCGACTGAACAGACGTGATGCACCAGGTGAGCAAGAATGGCCGTCTGATAACCGGAACCGGTGCCGATTTCCAGCACACGAGATTCCGGAGTCAGCTCAAGCAGTTCCGTCATTCGCGCAACCATGTAGGGTTGCGAAATTGTCTGCCCCTGGCCGATCGGTAAGGCTACGTTTTCCCACGCTTTGTGTTCAAACGCCTCATCCACAAATTTCTCACGAGGGACCTGCGCGATGGCCTCAAGCACATGCTCGTCGGCAATACCCTGAGTGCGTAATTGATTCAGAAGAGCTTGCACACGTTTGCTTACCATTGTGTGTTCACTCCGGCGCGTTCAAGCCAGCCTGACACCACATCCTGCGCGTTATACGCGGTCAGATCGACGTGCAGCGGCGTGACGGAAACATAGCCCTCATCCACTGCCGCAAAATCCGTATCCGGCCCGGCATCGCATTTATCGCCCGGCGGACCAATCCAGTACAGGGTATTGCCGCGCGGATCTTGCTGCGGGATCACCTGGTCTGCGGGATGGCGGCTGCCACAGCGCGTCACGCGAATGCCTTTGATCTCTTCAAGCGGCAGATCGGGAACGTTGATATTGAGAATACGTCCGGTACGCAGCGGTTCACGGCTGAGTGCGCGAAGCAGAGAACAGGTCACGGCAGCCGCGGTATCGTAGTGTTTGTGTCCATTCAAAGAAACCGCCAGCGCGGGAAATCCGAGATGGCGTCCCTCCATCGCCGCCGCGACCGTGCCCGAGTAAATCACATCATCACCCAGATTAGGGCCTGCGTTGATACCAGACACCACCACATCCGGGCGCGGGCGCATCAGGGCATTGACGCCCAAAAATACGCAATCAGTTGGCGTGCCCATCTGCACCGCAATATCGCCATTTTCATAGGTAAAAGTGCGAAGCGACGATTCCAGCGTTAATGAGTTGGACGCCCCACTGCGGTTACGATCGGGGGCTACGACCTGCACCTCGGCAAACTCGCGGAGGTGTTTAGCCAGCGTCTGAATTCCAGGCGCATGTATCCCATCATCGTTACTCAGCAATATTCGCATAGTCACCCGACGTGTTGATAAGTTCCCTGACAACACTGGTGGCGAAGCTACCTGCCGGCAGCCAGAAACGTAACTCGACGGTCACGTCATCCCACCAGTTCCAGCTAAGCTGCTGCGGGTAGAGCAGCATCGCGCGGCGTGCCGCTTCGACTTTTTCCCGCACCAGCAATGATTGTAATTCTGTCGCCTCTGCCACGGCAGCCTGTTCAGCCGCCAGCGCTTCGCCCTGCGTTCCCCATTCTCCCGAGCCCGGCAGCGCGGCGGTGATCATCAGCGATTGAGTATCGACGCGCGTTTGCAGATCAGCGATTTCTTCGCTTGTGGCCACAAACCAACTGCCGCGCCCCGCTAATTGTAGCGCATCGCCGACAACAACTTGATTCGCGTCCGTTTTTTTCAGTCGTTCGCTCACAATCTGATTAAACAACGCACTGCGTGCCGCCGACAACCAAAAACTGCGTTTATTCCTGTCACGCACCGGCGCTGCGTTTTGCGCCCAACGCAGCGCGCCCAGTAAATTGCTGCCGCCGAGGCCGAAACGCTGGGCACCAAAATAGTTTGGCACGCCCTGTTCGTTAATGGCGCTGAGTCGTTTTTCCACATCTTCACGATCGGTCACTCCACGCAGCACCAGCGTAAAGGCGTTACCTTTCAACGCGCCCAGACGAAGTTTGCGCTTGTGACGCGCATATTCAAGTACCTTACAGCCTTCAAGCTCAAATTTGCTTAAATCAGGCATGACATTGCCAGGGACTCGCGCGCACAGCCACTGCTCCGTGACCGCGTGTTTATCTTTCTGACCAGCAAAACTCACTTCGCGGGCATGTATTTTCAGAAATTTAGCCAGCGCATCGGCAACAAAGCGCGTGTTGCAGCCACTCTTCAGGATCTTAACGAGAATGTGTTCACCCTCGCCGTCCGGCTCAAAACCGAGATCTTCCACCACCACAAAGTCTTCAGGGTTGGCTTTTAACAGCCCCTGGCTCTGAGGTTTACCGTGCAGGTAGGTCAGATTATCAAAATCGGTCATTTTACCGCCTTCACCAGCAGCGCAACCGCTTCACACGCGATGCCTTCACCGCGGCCGGTAAAACCGAGTTTTTCCGTGGTGGTCGCTTTGACATTGACATCATCCATATGACAGCCGAGATCTTCAGCGATAAACACGCGCATCTGCGGGATATGCGGCAGCATTTTTGGCGCCTGGGCGATGATCGTCACATCGACATTGCCCAGGGTGTAGCCTTTGGCCTGAATACGACGCCAGGCTTCGCGCAGCAGCTCGCGGCTGTCCGCGCCTTTAAACGCCGGATCGGTGTCCGGGAACAGTTTGCCGATATCGCCCATTGCCGCCGCGCCGAGCAAGGCATCGGTCAGTGCATGCAACGCAACATCGCCATCAGAATGCGCGAGTAGCCCTTTCTCGAAAGGAATGCGTACCCCGCCAATGATAATCGGGCCAACGCCGCCAAAGGCGTGTACGTCAAAACCGTGTCCAATTCGCATTATGCCTTCTCCTGATGGGTCGTACGGGTAAGATAAAATTCCGCGAGCTGTAAATCTTCCGGACGCGTCACTTTAATATTATCAGCGCGTCCTTCGATAAGTTCAGGGTGGAAACCGCAATATTCCAGCGCCGAGGCTTCGTCAGTGATGGTCGCGCCTTCATTGAGCGCACGGGTTAAGCAGTCGTGGAGCAGTTCGCGGGGGAAAAACTGGGGCGTCAGCGCATGCCATAAATCAACGCGCTCAACGGTATGGGCAATAGCGTGCAAGCCGGGCTCCGCGCGCTTCATGGTATCGCGAACGGGCGTCGCCAGAATGCCGCCCACAGAGCTTGTTTCGCTGATACTTAGCAAACGGGCTAAATCGGCCTGATGTAAACACGGGCGAGCGGCGTCATGCACCAGCACCCACTGGGCACTGCCAGCGGCGCGAAGCCCCGCCAGAACGGAGTCGGCGCGTTCAACACCACCATCAACGACGGTGATTTGCGGATGATTCGCGAGCGTGAGCGCAGCGAAACGGGCATCGCCCGGGCTGATAGCGATAACGACACGCGTCACCCGCGGGTTCGCCAGCAGCGCCGCCACGGAGTGTTCAAGGATCGTTTTATCGCCAATTGAAAGGTATTGCTTAGGACACTCTGTCTGCATGCGTCGACCGAAGCCAGCGGCCGGTACAACGGCGCATACATCCGAAAAAGTCACTGCCATGTCGTAATCCTGGGCCTGATTATCGATTGTTTTGTGCTGAGCCCTGGTTGCGTTTAGACGCATCCGGCACCAGACGATAAAATGTTTCGCCCGGCTTGGTCATGCTGAGTTCATTGCGTGCGCGTTCCTCAATCGCCTCTTGTCCGCCATTGAGATCGTCAATTTCGGCAAAAAGTTGATCGTTTCGCGCTTTAAGTTTTGCGTTCGTTGCCTGCTGTGCTGTTACGTCATCATTGACGCGGCTGTAGTCGTGAAGACCATTCTTACCGAACCACAGCGAATACTGCAGCCAGACCAGCAAAGCCAGCAACAGCAGCGTTAATTTACCCATCCTGCCCCCTGAAAAACGGCATCATCATCCCATAACTTTCCGTTGGACTCTACTCTGGGGTTTTAATTATGTCTTAAGTTAGCCTATCAACCATAAAAACAGCAGGCCGAATATCATGACGACCGTTGCAATGGTGATCAGAGCGCTATAGAGCAGCCTGCCATTCAGCAATGAGTGCAGCGCGATACCCACCATCACCGCAACCGGCATCAGCGCCAGAAAGAATGGCCAGGTGTAGAGGAAGAAGAACAGCGTATTAGGGCCATAGATCAGGAAGGGGATGCCGAGCGCCAGCAGCCACGAGACGAAACCCACCACGGCCCCGGGAAGGGACCAGGTTGTCTCGTCCTGGGTCGATAACGACTCCGACCCGGTGATAATGTAATTCTGACTGTTGCGCATCGCGGATCCTGTAACCATGGCTCATCACTCGGGCCGTGAGCGACCCGATCGATACCGTCTCAGGATCTGATAATATCGCCCTGTCTCAGCAGGTCTAATAATTGACTAACCAAATTTGTTACCAATTGTTGACCCTCAAGATGAATGTCAGGCGATTCAGGCGATTCATAAACCGAGTCAATGCCGGTGAAATTTCGCAACTCACCCGCGCGGGCTTTTTTATACAGCCCTTTCGGGTCGCGCGCTTCGCACACCGCCAGCGGAGTATCCACAAACACCTCGATAAACCGCTCATGACCGACGCGTTCGCGCACCATCTGGCGCTCGGCACGATGCGGTGAGATAAAGGCCGTCAATACCACCAGCCCCGCATCGGCCATCAGGCTCGCCACTTCGCCCACGCGGCGAATGTTCTCTTTGCGATCGTTATCGCTAAATCCCAAATCGCTGCACAAGCCGTGGCGCACATTGTCACCATCCAGCAAATAGGTGCTGACGCCCAGCTGGTGCAAAGCCTCTTCCAGCGCGCCGGCAACGGTGGATTTACCGGAGCCGGACAGCCCGGTAAACCACAGTACAACGCCGCGATGCCCGTGCAATTGTTCACGCTGGGCGACCGTCACCGGATGAGGATGCCAGACGACGTTCTCATCGTGCTGCGCCATTACTTGCCTCCCAGCAGATCGCGAGCGCCCCAGTGCGGGAAGTGTTTACGGACCAGCGCGTTCAGCTCCAGCTCAAAAGCGCTGAATTCGGACGGCACTGCGCTCGCCTGCACGTGCGGTTCACGTACCATACCCGCGCCGACGGTCACGTTCGTCAGGCGATCAATAAAGATAAGCCCACCCGTCACCGGATTTTGCTGATATTTATCCAGCACCAGCGGCTCATCGAAGGTCAGATCCACCAGCCCGATACCATTGAGCGGCAGCTCGGAAACGGCGTGTTGAGCCAGATTGTTAATATCCACCTGATACTGAATGCCATCCACGCGGGCACGGGTTTTCTTGCCCGCGATTTTAATGTCGTAGCTTTGCCCCGCCGTCAGCGGCTGTTCCGCCATCCATACCACGTCCAGCGACGCGCTTTGCACCGCGGGCACGCTCTCCTGCGCGTCCAGCAGCAAATCGCCACGGCTGATATCAATTTCGTCTTTCAGCACCAGCGTCACCGCTTCGCCCGCGCCCGCATCCTGTAAATCACCATCAAAGGTGACGATACGGGCGATGGCGGATTCCACACCAGACGGCAGTGCCTTCACGCGCTGGCCGACGTGCACCACACCGGAAGCAATGGTCCCGGAGAAGCCCCGGAAATCGAGGTTTGGACGGTTCACATACTGCACCGGGAAGCGCATCGGCTGGCTTTCCACCACGCGCTGAATCTCGACGTTTTCCAGCACTTCCAGCAGCGTCGGGCCGCTGTACCACGGCATATTAGCGCTCTGCGATGCGACGTTGTCGCCTTCCAGCGCGGAGAGCGGTACAAAGCGAATATCCAGATTTCCCGGCAGCTGCGCGGCAAAGGTCAGATAGCTCTGGCGGATCTCCTCAAATTTCTCTTCGCTGAAATTCACCAGATCCATTTTATTAACCGCTACCACCAGGTGTTTAATGCCCAACAGCGTGGAGATAAAGCTATGACGACGGGTTTGATCCAGTACGCCTTTGCGGGCATCCATCAGCAGGATCGCCAGCTCACAGGTTGAAGCGCCGGTCGCCATATTGCGGGTGTACTGTTCGTGCCCCGGGGTATCAGCGATGATAAATTTGCGTTTCTCGGTGGAGAAGTAGCGGTACGCCACGTCGATGGTGATCCCCTGCTCACGCTCGGCCTGCAGGCCATCAACCAGCAGCGCCAGGTCGAGCTTTTCGCCCTGCGTGCCGTGGCGCTTGCTGTCGTTGTGCAGCGTGGAGAGCTGGTCTTCATAAATCTGGCGGGTATCGTGCAGCAGACGTCCAATCAACGTACTTTTACCGTCGTCTACGCTGCCGCAGGTCAGAAAACGCAGCAGGCTTTTGTGCTGCTGGGCGTGCAGGTAAGCTTCAACGCCGCCTTCATCAGCAATTTGTTGTGCAATAGTGGTGTTCATGGCGGCTCCTTAGAAATAACCCTGACGTTTCTTCAGCTCCATAGAGCCGGCCTGGTCGCGGTCAATCATGCGCCCCTGTCGCTCACTGGTGGTGGAGACCAGCATCTCTTCGATGATCTCCGGCAGCGTCTGCGCGTTTGACTCTACCGCGCCGGTCAGCGGCCAGCAGCCCAGCGTACGGAAGCGGACCATCTGCTTTTTGATCACCTCGCCCGGCTGCAAATCAATGCGATCGTCATCGATCATCATCAGCATGCCGTCACGCTCCAGCACCGGGCGCTCTGCCGCCAGATACAGTGGAACAATTTCGATATTTTCCAGATAGATGTACTGCCAGATATCCAGCTCGGTCCAGTTGGAGAGCGGGAAGACGCGAATGCTTTCGCCTTTATTAATCTGACCGTTGTAGTTGTGCCACAGCTCAGGACGCTGGTTTTTAGGATCCCAACGATGGAAGCGATCGCGGAAGGAGTAGATACGCTCTTTCGCACGGGATTTCTCCTCGTCGCGGCGCGCACCGCCAAAGGCCGCATCAAAACCGTATTTGTTCAGCGCCTGTTTCAGCCCTTCGGTTTTCATGATGTCGGTATGCTTGGCGCTACCGTGGACAAACGGGTTGATCCCCATCGCCACCCCTTCCGGGTTTTTATGCACCAAAAGCTCGCAGCCGTAGGCTTTGGCGGTACGGTCACGGAACTCGTACATCTCGCGGAATTTCCAGCCGGTATCGACATGCAGCAGCGGGAAAGGCAAGGTCCCCGGATAAAACGCTTTACGCGCCAAATGCAGCATCACGCTGGAATCTTTGCCGATGGAGTACATCATCACCGGGTTCGAGAATTCGGCAGCCACCTCGCGGATAATATGGATACTTTCCGCTTCAAGTTGCCGCAGGTGGGTCAGTCGTTTTTGGTCCATAACCATTCCTTAAGCCAGATTTACCACAGAAGAATCAAAGGCTTCTGAGTTTGTTGGATGTTGAAACCAGGCGAGCGTCTGATGCAGCTCCACCACCTCTCCCACCACGATCAACGCGGGCATGGGGGCATTTTTCGCCAGGTTTTCAAGTTGTTCTAGTGTTCCGGTCGCGACATGCTGGTCGATGCGCGTTCCGCGTGAAATGACCGCCACAGGCGTCGCTTTATCACGCCCGTGACGAATAAGCTGTTGGCTGATGTCAGCGGCTTTCATCGTGCCCATATAGATCGCCAGCGTCTGGCGGCTTTGGGCCAGATGTGACCAGTCAAACGGTGTGCTGTCGGCTTTGTAGTGTCCCGTTACAAAAGTGACGCTCTGGGCGTAATCGCGATGCGTCAGCGGGATACCGGCGTAAGCCGTCACCGCAGAAGCAGCCATGATCCCAGGCACCACCTGAAACGGCACGCCCGCTTCGGCAGCGGCCTGAAGCTCTTCCCCACCGCGACCAAAAATGAACGGATCGCCGCCTTTCAGACGCACCACGGTTTTGCCCGCTTTAGCTGCTGCTATCAGCATCTGATTGGTATCGTGCTGCGGCACTGAATGCTCACCCGCTCGTTTGCCGACGCAAATTTGCTCGGCATCGCGACGAATCAGCTCACGAACGCCATCGCTTACCAGATGATCGTAAAAGACCACGTCTGCCTGCTGGATAACCTGCAGGCCGCGCAACGTCAGTAGCCCCGCATCGCCCGGCCCCGCACCGACCAGAATAATTTCGCCCTGCGCCTTATCTGGCGCGGTGAGCGATTGCTCCAGTACATTCGCCGCTTCGGCTTCATTTCCCGCCGCCATCAGACTGGCGAAACGTCCGCGAAACGCTTTTTCCCAAAAACGACGCCGTTCGACGGTCGTCGTCAAATGGGTTTTCAGGCGTTCACGAAAACCGCCGGCCACCTCAGCCATACGCCCCAGGCTGACGGGCAGCAGCGCCTCAAGCTTTTCGCGCAGCAGACGCGCCAGCACCGGCGCATTACCGCCGGAAGAGATCGCCACCAGCAAGGGAGAACGGTCGACGATAGACGGAAAGATAAACGAGCACAGCGGCTGATCGTCCACCACGTTCACCAGGCGGTGACGGGCATTGGCCGCCTCAAAGATCCGACGATTTAGCGTGCGGTCTTCGGTTGCGGCAATCGCCAGCACAACGTGATCCAGCTGCGATTCGTCGAAGGCTTCCCCGGTCACGACCTGCACGCGCGCCCCTGCACGACGCAAAAATACCATTTTGCGCTCGGCGATCTCACCCGTCCCCACAACCAGCACCGGACGGTCTTTTAAGGAAGCAAACAGCGGCAGATAGTCCACGTGGCTACAACTCTCTAACAAGCAGGAATAGTGGGACTATAGGGGGCGGCTTAGAGTGAATGAAATTACGAATTGGAATGAGTAGTTACTCAATGGAATAACGGCCTGAAAAAGCAAATGACAAAAAGTGCTTAACGCGCGAAATATCGGGCATTTAAGAGCAAATGAAATTGTGTAAGCGCGGTCACAGTTTCATACTAGGCGAGCTAAAATTATGCTCCGTTTTTAAGGACTCACTATGTTTCGCGCAATGCGCCACCGTATCGCTGCCCTGGCGTTCGGCGTTTGCTTTATCCTGCCGGTTCAGGCAAAAGATCACCCCCTTGGTGACATCGCAAATACTCAGGCCCGCCATATCGCTACCGTTTTTCCGGGAAGGATGACCGGTACGCCAGCAGAAATGCTGTCGGCTGATTATCTGCGCCAGCAGTTTGCCGATATGGGTTACCAGAGCGATATCCGCACCTTTCACAGCCGCTACATTTATACCTCGCGCAATAAAAGTAAAAACTGGCATAACGTGACGGGCAGTACGGTGATCGCCGCGCATGAAGGCAAAACAGCCCAGCAGATTATTATTATGGCGCACCTCGATACCTATGCGCCGATGAGCGATGCGGATACCGACAACAATCTTGGCGGTCTGACGCTACAGGGTATAGACGACAATGCGGCAGGTTTGGGCGTGATGCTTGAACTGGCTGAACGGCTGAAAGATATCCCGACGGAATACGGCATTCGTTTTGTCGCCACCAGCGGCGAGGAAGAAGGGGTGCTCGGCGCAGAAAACCTGCTTAACCGCATGAGTGCGGCGGAAAAGAAAAACACGCTGCTGGTGATCAATCTCGACAATCTGATCGTGGGCGACAAACTCTATTTTAACAGCGGCAAAACCACACCCGATCCGGTACGCAAACTCACCCGCGATCGGGCGCTGGCGATTGCGCGCAGCCAGGGTATTCAGGCGGCCATCAACCCCGGACGTAACCCTCATTATCCAAAAGGCACCGGCTGCTGTAATGACGGCGAGACGTTTGATAAAGCGGGTATTCCGGTGCTGTACGTCGAGGCCACCAACTGGTCTTTAGGCAAAAAAGATGGCTATCAGCAGCGCGCCAAATCCAAAGCGTTTCCGGAGGGAACAAGCTGGCACGATGTGAGACTGGATAACCAGCAGCACATTGATAAAGCACTGCCGCAACGCATTGAGCATCGCAGCCGTGACGTCGTGAAAGTGATGCTGCCGCTGGTGAAGGAGCTGGCGAAAGCGGGGAAAGTGTAATACACGTTTTGATTCTTTCCCCTGCCGGGGCGACGGGCTGTATGCGGCTCACGAGGTGTATGCAGCCGCCTGTTTTCACGCCCCTCTCCGGCAGGAGAAAACCTTACCCTTCGTGCAGCCCGCACTCACGCTTCAAACCAAAGAATCGCGTCTCTTCTTCCGCCATTCCCGGTTCCCATTTCCGCGTGGTGTGAGTATCACCGACCGACAGATAGCCCTGATCCCACAGCGGATGATAGCTAAGCCCGTGCTTTTGCAGATACTGATAAACGGTACGATTATCCCAGTCGATAATCGGCAGCACTTTAAATACGCCGCGCTGAATCGCCAGCACCGGTAAACTCGCCCGGCTGCCGGATTGCTCGCGGCGCAGACCAGCAAACCACGTCTGCGCATTCAGTTCTTTCAGCGCGCGGTTCATTGGCTCGACTTTGTTGATCTCATTGTATTTCTCAATGCCCTCAACGCCCTGCTCCCAGAGCTTGCCGTAGCGCGCCTCCTGCCAGGCCGCGCTCTGCTCCGCGCGGTAAATTTTCAGGTTCAGCTTGAGCTTATCCGTCAGCTCGTCAATAAACTGATAGGTTTCCGGGAACAGGTAGCCGGTATCGGTGAGGATGACCGGAATGTCCGGTCGGATTTGATTCACCAGATGCAGGCTCACCGCCGCCTGAATACCAAAACTCGACGAGAGCACGTACTCTCCCGGCAGGTTTTCCAGCGCCCACGCCACACGCCCTTCGGCGTCCAGCTTTTCCAGTTGGCCGTTGGTTTCCGCCAGTGCCAGAATGCGTTCGACTTTTGGTAGTTCGTTAAGGGCGTTCAGATCGAGTACGGACATAAAGACCTCGTTTGTGTGTTTCCCGTCACCCCGGCTCCCTCCCCTGTGAGCGAGGGGGAAAACCAATAGTCCCCTCTCCCCCACACGGAGAGGGTTAGGGTGAGGGGAATAGTGTTACTCCCAGAAATCCCGCGCGGGATCGAGCACTGGCCGAATGATGCCCGCACGCACCGTAAAGTCGCCGAAGCCTTCACCCGCTTCACGCTCTTTCGCCCAGCGCCCGACAAGCTCGTCGATAGACTCGAGAATTTCAGGTTCTGTAATATTTTCGCGATACATGCGTGGAATACGCGTCCCGCTACGATTGCCACCAAGATGAACGTTGTAGCGGCCTGGCGCTTTACCCACCAGTCCCAGCTCCGCCAGCATCGCGCGGCCACAGCCGTTCGGACAGCCCGTCACACGCATCACAATATGCTCTTCGCCGATACCGTGTTTTTCCAGCACCGCTTCCACTTTGTCCGTGAAGGAAGGCAGAAAACGCTCGGCCTCGGCCATCGCCAGCGGACAGGTCGGGAATGAAACACAGGCCATCGAATTTTCGCGCTGCGGTTTCACCGCATCCATTAACGCATGCGCGCGAGCCAGCTTTTCAATCTTCGCTTTCTGGCTTTCCGGCACGCCGGCGATAATCAGGTTCTGATTGGCGGTAATGCGGAATTCACCTTTATGGATCTTAGCAATTTCCAGCAAACCGGTTTTCAGCGGACGGCCCGGATAATCCAGAATACGACCGTTTTCGATAAACAGCGTCAGATGCCATTTATTATCAATCCCTTTCACCCAGCCAATGCGATCGCCGCGACCGGTGAATTCATACGGGCGGATCGGCTCAAATTTAATGCCCGCGCGACGCTCCACTTCTGCTTTGAACGTCTCGACGCCGACACGCTCAAGGGTATATTTGGTTTTCGCATTTTTACGATCGGTTCGGTTGCCCCAGTCGCGCTGCGTGGTTACCACCGCTTCAGCCACTGCCAGCGTATGCTCCAGCGGCAGATAACCAAATTCGCTCGCCGTGCGGGCGTAGGTTTTTTTGTTGCCGTGTTCGATGGAAAGTCCACCGCCCACCAGCAGGTTAAAGCCCACCAGCTTGCCGTTTTCAGCAATCGCCACAAAGTTCATGTCGTTGGCATGCAGATCGATATCGTTCTGCGGCGGGATCACTACCGTGGTTTTGAACTTACGCGGCAAATAGGTCTGACCGAGGATCGGCTCCTCGTCGGTGGTCGCGACCTTTTCCTGATCGAGCCAGATCTCCGCATAGGCGCGCGTGCGCGGCAGCAGATGTTCAGAAATCTTTTTCGCCCATTCGTAGGCTTCGGCGTGCAGTTCTGATTCGTACGGGTTAGAGGTACATAACACGTTACGGTTCATGTCGTTGGCGGTCGCCAGCGCGTCCAGACCGACGGAATGCAGCATCTGGTGAACCGGCTTCACGTTCTTCTTCAGAATACCGTGGAACTGGAATGTCTGACGGTTGGTCAGACGAATGCTGCCGTAGATCGTGTTGTCATGAGCAAATTTATCAATCGCCTGCCACTGTTGGGTGGTGATCACCCCACCCGGCAGACGACAGCGCAGCAGCATCGCGTGACGCGGCTCCAGCTTTTGCTCGGCACGCTCGGCGCGGATATCGCGATCGTCCTGCTGGTACATACCGTGAAAACGGATCAGCAGGAAGTTGTCGCCTTTGAAACCGCCGGTCAGACCGTCATTTAAATCTTCGGCAATAGTGCCGCGCAGGTAGTTACTCTCCACCTTCATGCGCTCGGCATCAGTCAGTTTGCCTTCGACCACCAGGGGGCCAGGATGTTTTTCGCTCATTAGTAGACATCTCGCTGATAACGGCGCTCTACGCGCAGCTCACTTAAAAATTCGTCCGCCGTTTCGGCATCCATACCGCCGAATTCGGCAATCACTTCCAGCAAAGCCTGCTCGACGTCTTTCGCCATGCGATTTGCATCGCCGCAGACATAAATGTGGGCACCTTCATTGATCCAGCGCCACACCTCTGCGCCCTGTTCGCGCAGTTTGTCTTGTACGTATATTTTTTGTTTTTGGTCACGTGACCAGGCCAGATCGATACGGTTCAGCACGCCCTCTTTAACGTAGCGTTGCCACTCAACCTGGTAGAGAAAATCTTCTGTGAAGTGAGGATTGCCGAAGAAGAGCCAGTTTTTACCTGACGCATCATCTGCCGCTCGTTGCTGCATAAACGCGCGGAACGGGGCGATACCCGTTCCCGGGCCAATCATGATCACCGGCGTTTCGGGGTTGGCTGGCAGACGGAAGTTGTCGTTGTGCTCGATAAAGACGCGCACTTCGCCTTCCTCTTCCACGCGGTCAGCGAGGAAACCAGATGCACCGCCTGTGCGCGCGCGGCCTTCGATGTCATAACGTACCGCACCGACGGTAATGTGCACTTCGCTTTCCACTTCCGCCTGTGACGAGGCAATCGAGTAGAGGCGCGGCGTCAACGGACGCAGCAGGCCGATGAGCGCCTCCGCATCCAGCTGCGCGGGGGCGAAACGGACCATATCCACAATCGGCGTAGTCGCGGCGTAGTGTTGCAGTTTGGCTTTATCGCCCACCAGCGGCAGCAGGGATTCACTGCGGGTCAGCGTGGCGTAATTCTCAACAATGTTTGCGGTGTTCACCGTCAGTTCAAAGTGCCACTGCAACGCCTCAGACAACGGCAGCGATTTGCCGTCGACGGTGACGGACTCGGTGCCTTTTAACCACAACAGCTCAACCAGCTCTTTCACCAGCTGAGGATCGTTTTGATACCAGATGCCCAGCGCATCACCGGGCTGATAGCGCAAACCGGAATCGCCGAGATCGATTTCGATGTGACGCACGTCTTTGTCAGAATCACGACCGGTGATTTTTTGATTAACGGAAAGGCTCGCCGTTAGCGGCTCTTCTTTAGTATACGGGCTGGTGAAAACCTCGTTGACCGCCCCTGATGCGGTCACAGCCGCCTGTGCAGGGGAATCTTTCGGTACGCGTGCTTTCAGAACCTCGACAATACGCGCCCGCCATTCTGCGGCGGCAGGCTGGTATTCAACGTCCGCATCGACGCGATCCAGCAGGCGCTCTGCGCCCAGCTCTGCCAGCTTGCTGTCAAAATCTTTACCGGACTGGCAGAAGAACTCATAGGACGTATCGCCCAGGCCGAATACGGCGAATGCTGTGCCATCGAGTTTCGGGGCTTTTTTCGAGAACAGGAATTTATGCAGTGCGACCGCTTCTTCCGCTGGTTCACCTTCACCCTGCGTCGAGGCCACCACAACCACCAGTTTTTCTGACGCGATTTGCTTAAATTTATAATCCCCGGCGTTTACCAGGTTCACGTTCAGTTTGGCGGCGAGCAGATCGTCACGCAGCGCTTCCGCCACGCGGCGCGCATTTCCTGTCTGAGAGGCGGAAATGAGCGTAATAGCCGGGATTTCAACGGCGGCAGGCGTTGCTGCAACCACAGCCCCTGGCTGTTGGTTGAGCATTCCCCAGAAATAGCCGGAGACCCAGGCAAGCTGGGTGGGTGAAAAATCAGTGGTGGCCGCCTGAAGGCGCGCCAGTTGCTCCGGGTTCAGGGGAAGCAAATTTGAAGGTGGGGCCTGTGTTGTCATGCGTTGTTATGTTCCAGTAGCAAAGCGGAATTTATGCAAAAAGACCAAACTAGAGATAAGGTTAACGGCGGGGATAATAACAATTAAAGAAGGGATGGAAATAATAAATAACCAAAAGAACTAACCTGTTTTAGTCATGGTTCTTAACAACAAAACCGATAAAGCAACCTGTTGAATATTAACAATTAAACCAGTCAAATTCTTTTGAAATAGCCTGACACAAGCAGAGGGCCGTTTTAGTTAATGCTAAAAAATGTACTTTCCGGTACTATGCGGCGGTTTTTTCCGCATGACTGAGAGCACATGATGTCCACCACACTGTTTAAAGATTTCATCTTCGAAGCCGCCCATCACCTGCCGCATGTTCCAGAAGGACATAAATGCGGTCGTCTGCACGGACACTCGTTCATGGTGCGTCTTGAAATTACCGGTGAAGTCGATCCGCATACGGGCTGGATCATGGACTTTTCCGAGCTAAAAGCGGCCTTCAAGCCGACCTACGATCGTCTGGATCACTACTATCTGAATGACATCCCTGGGCTGGAAAATCCGACCAGCGAAGTGCTGGCAAAATGGATCTGGGATCAGATGAAACCGCTGGTACCGCTGCTGAGCGCAGTGATGATCAAAGAGACCTGTACGGCAGGCTGCGTTTATCGCGGCGAATAAGACAAAAAAGCCCGGATATCCGGGCTTTTTTATATCAGGCAATATTCAGATACTTGTGCGTCTGCATCGACAAACGCCAGTTGCGCGCGATACAGGTTTCGATGCACAGACGCGTCGCGTCATCTTTTTGACTGATTGGCTGCAGGGCAATGATGCGCTGCTTTTCATCCGTCAGCGTCGCCAGTAATTCGTCCAGCGCTTCGATATCACGCACTCGCCCGACGGGATGTTTAATCTCATCGGCACGTTCAAGCGCCTGAGACAGCACATCATATCCACCACGCATATTCACTTTCGGCGATACCGTCACCCAGGTGCTATGCGAGCACCGCACTTCATGCGTGCCGCTGGTTTCAATCTGACAGCTGTAGCCGTTCTTTTCCAGCAGATCGGTCAGGGAAGTCAAATCGTGAATGCAGGGTTCACCGCCGGTAATGACCACATGGCGGGCCGTCCAGCCCTGACGACCAATGATCGCCAGCAGGTCTTCTGCGCTCCCGGCTCCCCACTTATCGCTCTCTTTCGTTTTAGCCAGAATACTAAACAGCGACACTTCCCGATCTGCGAGTTTATCCCACGTATGTTTGGTATCACACCAGGCACAGCCGACCGGACATCCCTGTAAACGAATAAAAATAGCAGGAACGCCGGTGAAGTAACCCTCGCCTTGCAGGGTCTGGAACATCTCGTTAATCGGGTACTGCATAGTCATCTCAATTTAGGGATAAACGTTAATTATCGCAGATCCCCGCCCAAGTATCATGCCCGATCGGTGCTTTACGCCCCCATTGCCGCCACAAAGCGTGCCGTGATCTGCTGTGGACGGGTGATCGCGCCCCCGACAACCACCGTGTGAGCACCCAACGCCAGGCATCGCGCAGCCAGTTCTGGCGTTTCGACATTGCCCTCGGCCACAACGGGAACAGTGACGGCGGCCACCACCGCGCGCAAAAACTCGCAGTCGTTTTCAGGAAGCGAATGACCAGCTGTATCCGCGGTGTAACCGTAAAGTGTGGTTCCTATGCAATCAAATCCCAGGGCCTGCGCTGTTTTTGCCTCGGCAAGCGTGGCAATGTCCGCCATCAGCAGTACCGACGGATATCGGGCGCGAATCTGTGCAACCAGGGTCTCCAGCGTTTCTCCGCCCGGACGCGGGCGTGCGGTGGCGTCAAGGGCGATAATTTCCGGCTTCACCGTCATCAGTTCGTCGATCTCTTTCATGGTGGCGGTGATAAACACCTCGCTGTCCGGATAATCACGCTTAATGATACCAATCACCGGCAGAGAGACGCTCTCTTTGATGGCGATGATGTCGACAACGCTGTTAGCACGAATGCCAGCCGCGCCACCCTGCGCCGCCGCCAGCGCCATGCGCGACATAATCAACGGGCTGTGCAGCGGTTCGTTTTCCAGCGCCTGACAGGAGACGATCAATTTGCCTTTCAATACATTCAGTATCGTTTTCATTACGCTAAACTCTCTTCGACTTCGTTTGAATGATGGTGGCGCGTGGGCCGTCAATTACCCGGCCCCCGTTGCCACACACGATCGCTTTCAGTGCCGCTTCATTGACCTTGCCGCCACCTTTGACCCTCGCACGCAAGCGCGTCGCGCAGCAGGCAATACCGCGACAGGCGACATAAACGATTTACCAAATCGTTGAGCCTTTTCAAACCACGCTCCTGAAGAGGCATCGCTGAACATTGGCATCATATTTTCCGTCCTCTCGCTAATAATGAAAATTTTTACCATATTATTAATTAAAACTGAAAATTATCACCAAAATTCCGGAAGCGGATCATACTTTTTTAAAATGACTGGTATCTCTCCCCTGCTTTCCGCCACACTAGCCGGCAGAGAAACGCATTAAGGATCTTGCATGTCAGACAATAAAAATCTGCTGCTGAGGCTGCGCCAGGGCGTCTCTGGATACAGCCCAACACACCAAAAACTGGGAGAGTTTGTCCTCAACGATCCTGAGAAAGTGCTCTACCTCACCATCACCGAACTGGCACGCGAAAGCGACACCAGTGAGGCAAGCGTAACGCGGCTTTGCCGCACGCTGGGATGTAAGGGATACACAGAATTTAAAATGGCGCTGGCGATGGATGTTCAGCGTAAACAGGCCCCGTCACGAAAAGGGGATCAGACAGATGAGGTAGTAGAAGAGTCCGTACTGGCGCTGCAGGATACCGCCCGACTGCTCGACAGAGCAGTTTTGCTGGAAGCGGCAAAAGCGCTCCACCAGTCGCGCTCGGTTTTTATCTACGGCGTCGCGGCCAGCGCGATCGTTGGCGACTATCTACACTACAAATTGCTTCGTCTCGGTAAACCTGCGCAGCTTTTTAGCGATATGCATCGGGCCTCGATGAACGCCGCAACGCTAACAGCCGATGACCTGGTGGTGGCTATTTCAAGTTCGGGTTCGACCCGGGATTTATTGCATGTGGTGAAGCTGGCGCGCAAACGCGGGGTCAAAGTGCTGGCGCTGAGCAACACGCCGCGCAGCCCGCTGGCATCAATAAGCGAAATGCTGCTGGTAGCAGCGAAACCCGAAGGCCCACTCAGTGCCGGGGCGCTTAACACAAAAGTTGGCGTCATGTTGCTGGTGGAGCTTCTCGCCACAACTCTGCTTACCCTTGACGATCGGTACAGCGATATCAGCCAACAAACGGCGAGCGCAACACTCCCCTTACTGCTGTAAATCTGCCATAAAAAAACCCGCCGAAGCGGGTTTTTTCTTAAGAGTGAAAGCTCAGTAAATTACTGACCTTTGATCTCTTTACGACCGTTGTACGGTGCTTTTTCGCCCAGAGCTTCTTCAATACGAATCAGCTGGTTGTATTTAGCAACGCGGTCAGAACGGCTCATAGAACCGGTTTTGATCTGGCCAGCCGCAGTACCTACCGCCAGGTCAGCGATGGTTGCGTCTTCAGTTTCGCCTGAACGGTGAGAGATAACGGCAGTGTAGCCAGCGTCTTTCGCCATTTTGATCGCAGCCAGAGTTTCGGTCAGAGAACCGATCTGGTTGAATTTGATCAGGATGGAGTTAACGATGCCTTTGTCGATACCTTCTTTCAGGATCTTGGTGTTGGTTACGAACAGATCGTCACCAACCAGCTGGATTTTGTCGCCCAGAACTTTAGTCTGGTATGCGAAACCATCCCAGTCAGATTCGTCCAGACCGTCTTCGATAGAGACGATTGGGTACTGTTTGGTCAGGTCTTCCAGGAAGTGAGTAAACTCTTCGGAGGTGAATGCTTTGTTGCCTTCGCCAGCCAGAACATATTTACCGTCTTTGTAGAACTCAGAAGCTGCACAGTCCATCGCCAGAGTGATGTCAGTGCCCAGCTCGTAGCCAGCCGCTTTAACAGCTTCAGCGATAACAGCCAGTGCTTCAGCGTTGGAACCCAGGTTTGGCGCATAGCCACCTTCGTCACCAACAGCAGTGTTCATACCTTTAGCTTTCAGAACTTTAGCCAGGTTGTGGAACACTTCAGAACCCATACGTACCGCTTCTTTCAGGGATTTCGCGCCAACTGGCTGAATCATGAATTCCTGAATATCAACGTTGTTGTCTGCGTGCTCACCACCGTTGATGATGTTCATCATCGGAACCGGCATAGAGTATTTACCTGGGGTGCCGTTCAGTTCAGCGATGTGCTCATACAGCGGCTGACCTTTAGAAGCAGCAGCGGCTTTGGCGTTAGCCAGAGACACAGCCAGGATTGCGTTCGCACCGAAGTTAGATTTGTTTTCAGTACCGTCCAGGTCGATCATGATTTTGTCGATGCCAGCCTGGTCTTTGGCGTCTTTGCCAAGGATTGCCTGAGCGATAGGACCGTTAACCGCGCCAACAGCTTTGGTTACGCCTTTACCCAGGAAACGGGATTTGTCGCCATCGCGCAGTTCCAGCGCTTCGCGGGAACCAGTAGAAGCACCTGACGGAGCAGCAGCCATACCAACGAAACCACCTTCCAGGTGAACTTCGGCTTCAACGGTCGGGTTACCACGGGAGTCGATGATTTCACGACCGATGACTTTAACGATTTTGGACATTAGATTTTCCTCAGTACAAGTTAAACTAAAACTCCAGACAAACAACGCGTACCGATGGTACGCGTTGCCGTTCTAACTTTTTTTACTTCGCCTGACGCTTCTGGTACTCGCTGGCGGCTTTCACGAAGCCTGCAAACAGCGGATGTCCATCACGCGGCGTTGAAGTAAATTCCGGGTGGAATTGGCAGGCAACGAACCACGGATGGTTTGGCACCTCAATGATCTCGACTAACTGATCATCCCCGGAACGGCCCGCAATACGCAGACCCGCAGCTTCAATTTGTTTCAACAGCATGTTGTTGACTTCGTAGCGGTGACGATGGCGCTCAGTGATGGTTGGTGTGCCATACATCTTGCGAACCAGGCTATCGTCAGAAACCTGGCAAGCCTGTGCGCCAAGACGCATCGTGCCACCCAGATCGCTCTTCTCAGTACGGACTTCGACGTTGCCGTCTTCATCACGCCATTCTGTAATAAGCGCTACAACAGGGTACTTACAGTCTGGCACAAATTCCGTAGAGTTCGCGTTTTCCATCCCGACTACGTTACGAGCAAACTCGATCAACGCCACCTGCATACCCAGGCAAATGCCAAGATAAGGAATATTGTTTTCACGCGCAAAGCGTGCGGTAGCGATCTTACCTTCTACACCGCGGTAACCGAAGCCACCCGGGATCAGAATTGCATCCAGATCTTTCAGAATTT
Organism: Lelliottia sp. CFBP8978; assembly: GCF_034046055.2. Taxonomy (NCBI): domain Bacteria; kingdom Pseudomonadati; phylum Pseudomonadota; class Gammaproteobacteria; order Enterobacterales; family Enterobacteriaceae; genus Lelliottia; species Lelliottia sp. CFBP8978. The sequence goes on from NZ_CM188253.1 coordinate 3,460,100, forward strand.
CAACGCCGCGCGTTTCAACATCCTGCGAATCAATCAGCTTGATGTTGACGGTAACGCGATTCTTCAGACCACCGTGTTTCAGCGCTTCGATAACTGACTTGTAGGCATCCGGCAGTTCAATGTACTTGCCGACCATACCGATAGTCACTTCGCCTGCCGGATTCGCTTCTTCGTAGATAACCTGTTCCCATTCTGACAGATTAGCTTCCGGACAGTTCAAGCTGAATCGTTTACAAATATAATCGTCCAGACCCTGTGATTTCAACAGGCCCGGGATTTTATATATGGAATCGACGTCTTTCAGAGAAATAACAGCCTTTTCAGCAACGTTACAGAACAAAGCAATTTTCGCGCGTTCGTTGGCCGGTACGGCACGATCGGAACGGCAGATCAGGATATCTGGCTGGATACCGATAGAGAGCAGTTCTTTAACGGAGTGCTGAGTGGGTTTGGTTTTTACTTCACCGGCAGCGGCCATGTACGGCACCAGCGTCAGGTGCATAAACAGCGCATGTTCACGGCCAATATCAACCGCCAGCTGACGAATCGCTTCCAGGAATGGCAAGGATTCGATATCACCCACCGTGCCGCCAATTTCAACCAGCACAACATCATGGCCTTCGCCACCAGCGATGATGCGCTCTTTGATAGCGTTAGTGATGTGCGGGATAACCTGAACGGTTGCGCCTAAATAGTCGCCACGACGCTCTTTACGCAGAACGTCAGAATAAATACGACCCGTAGTGAAGTTGTTGCGACGGCTCATTTTGGTGCGAATGAAGCGCTCGTAGTGGCCTAAGTCCAAATCGGTTTCAGCGCCGTCTTCTGTAACGAACACTTCACCGTGCTGGATTGGGCTCATGGTACCCGGATCGACGTTGATGTACGGATCCAGTTTCATCATGGTCACATTGAGGCCACGGGCTTCAAGAATGGCCGCGAGGGAGGCTGCGGCAATGCCTTTACCCAGAGAGGATACAACCCCGCCGGTCACAAAAATATAGTTCGTTGTCATGCTGAACCTGAGAAGTTAGGTTGGAATGATGGAATAACCAGGACGGGAAAGTAGTATACCCGAACACGGCGAGCGCCACAAACTTTCATTCTCCGTCTCCTGACTCAGGCTTTGACAAACATAGGGAGTGAGAAAATAGCCCCTTTTGGGTAAATGTTTTTGACGCAAATCAAGCGCTTGTCATTTAAAAAATCACACAAATTGCGCTTGATCGCAAAAATCCGTTAGAGATCATGTTCCTGGCGTTTTACTTCCTGCCACACTTCCTCCATCAAATCGAGGTCAACCCCGGTCATTTCCAGGCCCCGTGCGGCGACAATGCGTTCGACTTCGCGGAACCGACGCTCAAATTTCAGGTTCGCTTTTTGCAGCGCCGTTTCGGCTTTGACGCCCAAATGACGAGAAAGATTCACGGTTGCAAAAAGCAGATCTCCCATCTCCTCTTCTAGCCTGGCCTGGTCCACAACGGCCTGTTTTGCTTCGTCCATGACTTCGTCGATCTCTTCGTACACTTTGTCCAGAACCGGGCCAAGCGATGTCCAGTCAAACCCTACGGTCGAGCAACGTTTCTGGATTTTATGCGCGCGCATGAGTGACGGCAGGCTATGAGGAATATCATCCAGCGCTGAATGCTGTGATTTTTCAGCCCGCTCAGCGCTTTTGATCTGTTCCCAGCGCACGAGCACTTCTTCACTGTTACCCGCCGTGGCATCGGCAAAAATGTGCGGATGACGGCGTTCAAGTTTGTCGCTGATCGCCGCACAAATATCATTGAAATCAAAACGCCCTTCTTCCTGCGCCATCTGGGCATAGAACACGACCTGGAACAGAAGGTCACCCAACTCTCCGCGCAGATCGTCAAAATCCTCCCGGGAGATGGCATCCAGCACTTCGTAAGTCTCTTCAAGGGTATAAGGCGCGATGGTGGCGAATGTCTGCTCTTTGTCCCACGGACAGCCGTTTTCCGGGTCTCGCAGACGTTTCATTATGCCGAGCAGGCGGTCGATTTGAGTCATGGGAATTCCTTGCGGTAAGCCCCCTCTCCGGTACCGGAGAGGGGTAAAGAGGGGGGTTGTATTTAGCCGCCGTGCAGACGGCGTGCGTCAATCACGTCTGGCACCTGATTCAGTTTACCGAGCACGCGGCCCAGCACCTGCAGGTTGTAGATTTCAATGGTCATATCAATGGTGGCAAGCTGCTCACGGGTATCGCTGCGGCTGGCCACGCCCAGTACGTTCACTTTCTCATTGGCGAGAATGGTGGTGATATCACGCAGCAGACCGCTACGGTCGTTGGCGGTCACGCGCACCACCAGCGAATAACCGGCTGAATAGCTCTCCCCCCAGACGGCATCCACGATGCGTTCCGGGGCATGGGATTGCAGCTCGGCGAGCTGGTCACAGTCGGAGCGGTGAATGGAGATCCCTCGCCCCTGAGTGATAAAGCCGACGATATCATCACCTGGAATGGGCTGGCAGCAACGGGCAATATGGTGCATCAGGTTACCGACACCTTCGACGACCACACGGCCATTGTCTTTGCTGCGGTGTTGCGGCGTATAGGTTTTCTGCTGAAGCTGTTTCAGCGCCGCCGCATCCTGTTCCGCCGCACTCGGTTTATTAAACTGCGACTGCAGGAAGTTCACCATCTGGTTGAGACGAATATCACCGCCACCAATTGCTGCTAACAACTCATCAAGCTCATTAAAGTTGTAGCGTGGCAGCAGATGTTTTTCCGCCTCTTTAATGCTGATACCCAGATGTTCCAGCTCATCATCCAGAATCTGGCGACCGGCAAGAATGTTCTTGTCACGATCCTGTTTACGGAACCAGGCGTGAATTTTGGAGCGTCCACGGCTGGTTGTGACGTAGCCCAGGTTTGGGTTTAGCCAGTCGCGACTTGGGTTCGGCTGTTTCTGGGTGATGATTTCAATCTGGTCTCCCATCTGCAGCTGATAGGTAAAGGGTACGATGCGTCCGCCGATCTTCGCCCCGATGCAGCGATGCCCGACATCGCTGTGGATGTGGTAAGCAAAATCAAGCGGCGTGGATCCCGCCGGCAAGTCCACCACATCCCCTTTCGGGGTGAAGACATAGACCCGATCATCAAAGACCTGGCTACGCACTTCGTCGAGCAGTTCGCCCGAATCGGCCATCTCTTCCTGCCAGGCGATGAGTTTACGCAGCCAGGCGATACGATCTTCGTGCCCGGTACGCGTTCCGGTCGATGGACCTTCTTTGTACTTCCAGTGTGCCGCGACGCCCAGCTCCGCGTCTTCATGCATCTGTTTGGTACGAATCTGAATTTCAACCGTTTTACCGCCGGGCCCCAAGACTACGGTGTGGATCGACTGATAGCCGTTCGGTTTTGGGTTCGCGACGTAGTCGTCGAATTCATCCGGTAAATGGCGGAAGTGAGTATGCACTATCCCCAGCGCGGCGTAGCAATCCTGAAGACGGTCGGCAACAATTCGTACTGCGCGCACGTCAAACAGCTCATCAAACGCGAGATGTTTTTTCTGCATTTTGCGCCAGATGCTGTAGATGTGCTTCGGACGCCCATAGACTTCAGCCCGCACATTTTCTTCTTTCATCGACTTGCGCAATCCGCCCACGAACTCATCAATGTAGTGTTCGCGATCGATACGACGCTCGTGCAGGAGTTTGGCAATGCGTTTGTATTCAGCCGGATGCAGGTAGCGGAAGCAGTAATCTTCCAGCTCCCATTTTAACTGACCAATACCTAAGCGGTTGGCCAGTGGCGCATAGATATTGGTACACTCTTTCGCTGCCAGTACGCGCTCGTCTTCCGGCGCATCCTTCACCTCGCGCAGGTGCGCAATGCGCTCTGCCAGTTTGATGACCACGCAGCGGAAATCATCGACCATCGCCAGCAGCATACGGCGGACGTTATCAACCTGTTCGGAGGAGACCGAATCCGTTTGGGCGGCTTTAAGCTGACGAATGGCGGCCATATCGCGTACGCCGTGGATCAGCGAAACGACGGGTTGGCCCACGCTTTCCCGCAGGACATCTTCGCTCACCACTTCCGCATCCGCCAGTGGGAACAGCAGCGACGCCTGCAGTGTTTCGATATCCATATTTAACATGGAGAGGATTTCGACCATCTCGATACCGCGCCAAAGCAGCAGATCGGCATCCGCATGGCCCTTCGTGGTACGCAAACAATAGGCCCAGGTTTCGGTTAAGCGTTCACACGACTGCTGGCTGGAAATCCCCAGACTTACGATCCATTTTTGTGGGTCAAACTCACCAGCTTTATTCAGATGTGCACTTCTTACCGCAACCATCGTCCTCTCCTTTAGGGACCAGGGCCTGTCGAATTCGACAAGCCAAAACTAATTAGATGTGCTCAAACAACACCATTGATTCCAGATGCCCAGTGTGCGGGAACATATCCAGCATTGCCAGACGCTGAATCTGGTAACCCGCGCGCAATAATGCTTCGCTGTCCCGCGCAAGCGTGGCAGGGTTACAGGAAACATAGACCACACGTTTTGGGGCGAGTTTAATTATATGCTGCATTACGCCAGGCGCACCCGCGCGTGCAGGATCGAGCAGAATTTTATCGAACCCATGCTTTGCCCACGATTGCAAAGTGACATCGTCCTCCAGATTTTCATGAAAGAATGTCACATTGTGCAATTCGTTCTGAAGCGCATTTTGCTGGCCTTTCGCCACCAGCGCCTCAACCCCTTCAACCCCGACAACGCTTTGGGCTCGTTTCGCCAGTGGAAGAGTGAAATTTCCCATCCCACAAAACAGATCGAGCACCCGGTCGCCAGGTTGAACATCGAGCCACTCCACCGCTTTGGCCACCATCTGCTGGTTTACACCATCGTTCACCTGGATAAAGTCGCGCGGACTGAACATTAAGCGTAGCCCGTCAGACAAATACCAGGGCGCGTCTCCCGTCACTTGCTCAAGTATCTCGCTTTGTGGCGCGAGGAAAAGCGCCAGCTCATGAGAATGCGAAAAGCGTTCCAGTTTTTCGCGATCTTTGACAGAGAGAGGCGCAGTGTGGCGCAGCACCATCAGCGGGCCATTGTCGGCCAGCACCAGCTCCACATGTCCCAGCGATCGGGCCCCCTGTAAATCGGCGAGGCAACGGCGCACTTCCGGGAGCAGCGCCTCAAGACGGGGCACCAAAATGGGGCACTGTTTGATATTCACAATGTCATTTGAGCCGGATTGACGAAAGCCCATCTCCAGCGTGCGCGTTTTAGGCTGATAGTTGAGACTCAGGCGCGCCCGGCGGCGATAACCCCAGGGTTCACCAGAAATGATTTCGTTCACATCATGCTTGATCAGACGTGCCAGAGCGGTGCTTTTACTGCTCTGCTGTAGGGCAACGCTGGCGTGCTGCTGTTGGCATCCGCCGCAGACGCCAAAATGCGGGCATCCAGGCACCACGCGTTCGGCACTATCATTAAGACGGCGTTTTACCAGCCCACGCCCATACTGACGTTTATCTTCCGTTAAGGTGACTTCGGCGCGCTCATTGGGTAATAATCCGGGGATAAACAACGTTTTGCCATTGTGATGTGCAACGCCCTGGCCAAACGGATCCAGGTCTGTGACATCAACAGTTATGATCTGACGCGTCGTCACGCGTCGCTTTGCAGAGTAGAATTGCGCCATCGCCGAGAATTTTCTCAAATAAACATAATGACCCTAATTGTCCCATAACGGAACTCCATGACCAACTACAGCCTGCGCGCGCGCATGATGATTTTGATCCTCGCCCCAACCGTTCTTATCGGTTTACTGCTGAGCATCTTCTTTGTTGTGCACCGTTACAACGACTTGCAGCGTCAACTGGAAGATGCGGGAGCCAGCATCATCGAACCGCTCGCCGTCGCCAGCGAATACGGGATGAACCTGCAAAACCGCGATCCTCTGGGACAATTAATTAGCGTTCTGCATCGGCGTCATTCAGATATCGTGCGTGCCATCTCGGTATATGACGAAAATAATCGCCTGTTTGTCACGTCGAATTTTCATCTCGATCCGACCGGGCTGAAAATTCCCGATGGCGCGCCCTTCCCGCGTCGCCTGAGCGTGCTCAGGCATGGCGATATTATGATTCTGCGCACGCCGATTCTGTCGGAGAGTTATTCACCTGATGAATCGGCCACCTCCGATGCCAAGGCCAGTACCAATATCCTGGGATATGTGGCGCTGGAGCTGGATCTCAAGTCGGTGCGATTACAGCAGTACAAAGAGATTTTTATCTCCAGCGTGATGATGCTGTTCTGCGTTGGCATTGCGCTGATCTTCGGCTGGCGATTAATGCGTGACGTCACCGGCCCGATTCGCAACATGGTGAATACCGTTGACCGCATCCGGCGCGGTCAGCTCGACAGCCGCGTCGAAGGGTTCATGCTCGGCGAGCTGGATATGCTGAAAAACGGCATCAACTCAATGGCGATGTCGCTGGCGGCGTACCACGAAGAGATGCAGCATAACGTCGACCAGGCCACCTCCGATCTGCGCGAAACGCTGGAGCAGATGGAGATCCAGAACGTTGAGCTGGATCTGGCGAAAAAACGCGCTCAGGAAGCGGCACGCATCAAATCTGAATTCCTTGCCAATATGTCTCACGAGCTGCGCACCCCGCTGAACGGAGTGATTGGCTTCACGCGGCTGACGCTAAAATCAGAGCTTAATCCTACGCAGCGCGACCATCTGCACACCATTGAGCGCTCCGCCAATAACCTGCTGGCGATTATTAACGACGTCCTCGACTTCTCAAAACTGGAAGCGGGTAAGTTAATCCTCGAAAGTATTCCGTTCCCCCTGCGCAGCACGCTGGATGAAGTGGTGACTCTGCTGGCCCACTCTTCGCACGACAAAGGGCTGGAGCTTACGCTGAACATCAAGAACGATGTGCCGGATAACGTCATCGGCGACCCGCTGCGTCTGCAACAGGTGATTACCAATCTGGTCGGCAATGCGATTAAATTTACCGAAAGCGGCAACATTGACGTTGTGGTCGAAAGGCGTGCGATCAGTAATAACAAAGTACAAATTGAAGTGCAGATCCGCGACACCGGCATCGGGATACCTGAACGCGATCAGTCGCGACTGTTCCAGGCATTCCGACAGGCGGACGCCAGTATCTCTCGCCGCCACGGCGGAACGGGTCTGGGACTGGTCATTACCCAGAAGCTGGTCAAAGAGATGGGCGGCGATATTTCCTTCCACAGTCAGCCTAATCGCGGCTCGACCTTCTGGTTCCACATCAATTTGGATCTGAATCCCAACGTGGTGACCGACGGCCCGATAACGGACTGTCTGCGTGGCAAGCGCCTGGCGTACGTTGAGCCCAATGCGGCTGCGGCACAGAGCACCCTGGATGTGCTTAGCACCACGCCGCTTGAGGTCATTTACAGCCCGACGTTCTCTGCGCTGGCAGTCGATCATTACGACATTTTACTGATGGGTATTCCGGTGACCTTTACCGGTGAGCTGACGATGCAGCAGGAGCGGCTGGCGAAAGCCGCGTCCATGACCGATTTCCTGCTGTTAGCCTTGCCGTGCCACGCGCAGCTTAACGCTGAAGAGCTTAAACACGACGGCGCGGCGGCCTGCCTGTTAAAACCGCTCACCGCCACGCGTCTGCTGCCTGCGCTAACAGAGTATTGCCGGCTTAATCATCAGGCGCTGCCGTTTGATAGTCAGGACCATAAACTGCCCATGAGCGTTATGGCCGTGGATGACAATCCGGCAAACCTGAAGCTTATCGGCGTCTTGCTGGAAGATCAGGTGCAATATGTGGAGCTGTGCAGTAGCGGTCCGCAGGCGGTTGAGCATGCTAAACAAATGCAGTTTGATCTGATTCTGATGGATATTCAGATGCCCGGCATGGACGGCATCCGCGCCTGCGAGCTCATTCGCCAGCTCCCGCACCAGCAGCAAACACCGGTGATTGCCGTAACGGCCCATGCTATGGCGGGGCAGAAAGAGAAACTGCTGAGCGCCGGAATGAATGACTATCTGGCTAAACCGATCGACGAAGAGAAACTCCACAGTCTGCTGTTGCGTTATAGGCCCGGTTTCACTCTCGCGAACTACCTCACCCCACCAGAGCCAGTGGAAATCACCGTCAACCCGAACGCGACGCTCGACTGGCAGCTGGCCCTGCGCCAGGCCGCCGGTAAAACCGATTTAGCCCGCGAAATGTTGCAAATGCTGGTCGCCTTCCTGCCGGATATTCGCAATAAAGTTGAAGAACAGCTGGTGGGTGAAAATCCGGACGAGCTGGTGGAGGCCATCCATAAACTGCACGGCAGCTGTAGCTACAGCGGGGTTCCGCGCCTGAAAAACCTGTGTCATATACTGGAACAGCAGCTGCGTGCGGGAACGCCGGAGTCGGAACTCGAACCGGAGTTTCTGGAGCTGCTCGATGAGATGGATAACGTGGCGCGTGAGGCGCAAAAAATACTGGGAGGCTAAGGGCGGCCTTGGCCCCTCACCCCAAAGGGGCGAGGGTGAAGGGAAGTTAGGTGTTCATTCCCATTTTCAAAACCGCCGCGATATTTCTCGCCGCCATACGCACGTTTTCTGCGGCGTTGTCTAACGCCTCTTCCAGAGAACAGACGGTGTAGATCACGCTGAACACCGCGTCGATGCCGTGATGGTGTACCACGCCAACATCCGCCGTCAGGCTGCCCGCAATCCCGATGACCGGTTTATTGTAGCGTTTAGCGACCTTTGCGACGCCAACGGGAACTTTGCCGTGGATCGTCTGGCTATCAATGCGTCCTTCACCGGTAATCACCAGATCGGCATCAGCGACGTGCTTGTCCAGCTGCAAGGCGTCCGTCACAATCTCGATCCCCTGACGCAGCTGCGCGCCACAAAACGCATAGAGCGCCGCCCCCATCCCGCCGGCCGCACCGCCTCCTTCAAGATTGAGGACATCAATATCCAGATCGCGGGCAATAATCTGCGCATAGTGCTCCAGCGACCGATCCAGCCGGGCGATCATCTCTGGCGTCGCCCCCTTTTGCGGGCCAAACACCGCCGAAGCGCCTTCTTCGCCGATGAGCGGATTGGTGACATCGCAGGCCACTTCAATCCGGCAGTCCGCCAGACGCTTATCCAGCTCGCTGATATCAATCCGCGCCAGTTTTTCCAGCTCACCGCCGCCCTGCCCAATGGAATGGCCCTGGTTATCCAGCAGCTTTGCACCCAACGCCTGCACCATCCCGGCTCCACCGTCGTTGGTGGCGCTGCCGCCAATCCCAATAATAATATGCTGCACACCCGCATCCAACGCATGGCGAATCAGTTCTCCCGTGCCCCAGGAGGTGGTTTTTAACGGATTGCGTAAGGAAGGCGCGACCATTTCCAGGCCACTGGCCGCCGCCATTTCGATAAATGCACTTTGCTCATCGCCGGATAGCCCATAGAAGCCTTCGACATTTTCGCCTAACGGCCCCGTGACCCTGACCTTAACTATTCCGCCCTGCGTGGCAGCAACCATTGCTTCAACCGTACCTTCACCACCGTCGGCCACCGGCAGTTTCACGTAGTGCGCTGAAGGGAAGATCTCGCTGAATCCTTGCTCGATCGCTGTTGCTACCTCAAGCGCACTCAAACTTTCTTTATAGGAGTCTGGTGCGATTACAATTTTCATAAGCCATCCTTACGCCTGTTGACTACATTGAGCATACACCCGCATTGATTGCAAAAATGCCGACTCCCGCAGGAACCGGCATTGATGCTTATCGCACCATGCAAGGACGTTTATTGTTGAAGGTCCATTCCGGGATTAAATACTGCATCGCCATCGCGTCGTCGCGCGCGCCCAGGCCATGCTTCTGATACAGCTCGTGCGCTTTCATCAGCTGATCCCTGTCCAGCTCGACGCCCAGACCCGGCGTGGTCGGTACCTGGACCATTCCGCCTTTGATTTCGAACGGCTGTTTGGTCAGACGCTGATTACCCTCCTGCCAAATCCAGTGGGTATCAATGGCGGTAATGTTGCCCGGCGCGGCGGCGGCCACATGGGTGAACATCGCCAGTGAAATATCAAAGTGGTTATTGGAGTGCGAACCCCAGGTCAGCCCGAATTCATGACACATTTGCGCCACGCGTACCGAGCCCTGCATCGTCCAGAAGTGCGGATCCGCCAGCGGAATATCGACAGATTGCAGAGAGAGCGTATGGCCCATCTGACGCCAGTCGGTGGCAATCATGTTGGTGGCCGTCGGCAGGCCCGTTGCACGGCGGAACTCCGCCATCACTTCGCGGCCCGAGAACCCCTGCTCGGCACCACATGGATCTTCGGCATACGCCAGGACCCCTTTGAGGTGTTTGCCGATACGAATCGCTTCTTCGAGCGACCACGCGCCGTTCGGATCCAAAGTCACCCGCGCCTGCGGGAAGCGCTTCGCCAATGCGACAATCGACTCCGCTTCTTCTTCACCCGCCAGCACGCCGCCCTTCAGTTTGAAATCGTTAAAACCGTATTTTTCGTAAGCCGCTTCAGCAAGGCGCACGACCGCATCCGGCGTCATGGCTTCATCGTGACGGATTCGATACCAGTCGCATTTTTCGTCCGGCTGGCTCTGGTACTCCAGCGGCGTGAGTTTGCGATCGCCGACAAAAAACAGATACCCCAGCATTTCCACTTCGCTACGCTGTTGGCCCTCACCGAGCAGCGAGGCGACATTGACCCCGAGGTGCTGCCCGAGAAGATCCAGCATCGCAGCCTCGATCCCGGTCACCACATGGATGGTGGTGCGCAGATCGAAGGTTTGCAAACCCCGGCCCCCCGCATCACGATCGGCAAACGTGTGGCGCACGCTGTTCAGTACGTTTTTATATTCGCCCAGCGGTTTACCGACCACTAACGGAATCGCCTCTTCCAGCGTCTTTCTGATTTTTTCGCCGCCCGGAATTTCACCCACGCCGGTATGGCCGGAGTTGTCGTTAATGATCACGATATTGCGGGTAAAGAAGGGAGCATGCGCTCCGCTGAGGTTCATCAGCATACTGTCGTGACCGGCGACGGGAATAATCTGCATGGCGGTCACGATCGGGGTAGAGAAAGTGCTCATCGTTCAATCCTTTTTTATGAGTGGCGACCGAACGCCGGGCGTTTACGGTCAAATGTCCAACCGGGCACAAGATACTGCATCGGACCGGCGTCATTTCGCGCACCGCCAGGCAGCGTCTTGTACAGTTCATGCGCTTTGTGGATCTGATCCCAGTCCAGTTCAACGCCCAGTCCCGGCGCATCCGGAACGGCAATCTGACCGTTCTTAATTTCAAGCGGATTTTTGGTCAGGCGTGAGTCGCCTTCCTGCCAGATCCAGTGGGTGTCGATAGCGGTGGGGGTACCCGGCGCAGCAGCACCAACGTGGGTGAACATCGCCAGCGAGATATCGAAGTGATTGTTGGAGTGGCATCCCCAGGTTAAGCCCCAGTCGTCACATAGCTGCGCGACTCGCACTGCGCCGGAAAGTGTCCAGAAGTGGGGATCCGCCAGCGGGATATCCACGGAATTAAGCATCACCGCATGTCCCATTTCTCGCCAGTTGGTGGCAATCATATTGGTCGCCACCGGCAGGCCTGTGGCGCGGCGAAATTCGGCCATCACTTCGCGACCGGAGAAGCCTTGCTCCGCCCCGCACGGATCTTCCGCGTAGGCCAGGACGTCGTTCAACCCTTTACAGAGTGAAATCGCCTCGTCCAGTCGCCATGCGCCATTCGGATCGACGGTGATTCTTGCCTGCGGGAAACGTTTTTTGAGCGCTCTGGCGCTGTCGATCTCCTGCTCGCCCGGCAAGACGCCCCCCTTGAGTTTGAAATCCTTAAAACCGTATCGATCCTGTGCGGCTTCAGCCAGCCGGACAATCGCTTCGCCGGTGAGCGCCTCCTGGTGACGCAAGTGATACCAGTCATGATTGCCCGACGTGCTGGACAGATAGGGCAAATCGGTTTTCTTGCGATCGCCTATGTAGAACAGATAACCCAGAACCGTCACCGCATCGCGCTGTTTGCCTGGACCGAGCAATTCGCAAACCGGTACGTTCAGCGCCTTACCGAGCAGATCAAGTAGGGCGGCCTCCAGCGCCGCCACGGCGTTTACCCGCAGCTCAAATGTCCAGGCGCCTTTGCCGAAAGTGTCGAAGTCAGCCGCCTGGTTGCCTTTATGAACGCGCTGCACCACGCTATTCAGACGAGCGATCTGCTGGCCGATGACCATCGGCACCGCGTCCAGCAGAGTCTGATAAATCACCTCGCCGCCGGGGGCCTCACCGACACCGGTGTTCCCGGAGTTGTCCGTGAGCACCACGATATTGCGGGTAAAATGTGCGTTATGTGCGCCGCCAATATTAAGTAGCATACTGTCGAAGCCGGCGACCGGAATGACCTGCATATCGGTAATGATCGGACTCGATTGTGTATTCATCCTGCGCCCCCCACGACGGGTTTCAGCTCAATACGTTTGATATCGCCTACCAGCACCAGATAGCTCAGAACGGCCACCAGCGCGTGGACTCCAACGTAGATCAACGCGCCGTTAAAGGATCCCGTCGTGCCGACGATGTAGCCGATAGCAATCGGAGTGACAATGCCCGAGATATTACCGAACATATTGAACAGTCCACCGCTCAGGCCGCTTATCTCCTTCGGTGCGGTATCCGCCATCACCGCCCAGCCCAATGCGCCAATTCCCTTGCCGAAGAAGGCCATCGCCATAAAGCCGATAATCATCCACTCCGCGTTCACATAGTTACAGAACACCATCGACATAGAGAGCAGCATCCCAAGGACAATCGGCGTTTTGCGTGCGATATTGAGCGAGCCGGTCCGCCGCATCAGCCAGTCGGAAATCACGCCTCCCAGCACACCGCCAATAAAGCCGCATACCGCCGGGACAGAGGCCACAAAGCCCGCCTTCAAAATCGACATCCCGCGCGCCTGAACCAGATAAACCGGGAACCAGGTGATAAAGAAATAAGTCAAAGCGTTGATGCAGTACTGACCGAGATACACACCGATCATCATGCGCGAGCCCACCAGTTGCTTGATTTGGCCCCACTTCTGGCTGAAAGGCACTTTTGCTTTGTCACTCTTTTGATCCATGTTGATCAGCGCACCGCCCTCTGCGATGTACTCAAGCTCTTTCTTGTTAACGCCAGGATGTTGGTTCGGTTCGTGGATCACTTTCAGCCAGACAAAACTGATGACGATCCCAAGCCCCCCCATAAAGAAGAAGACATGCGACCAGCCCACTTCATGCGTCAGCCAGCCCATGATCGGTGCGAAGATAACCGTGGCGAAATACTGCGCGGAGTTAAAAATGGCGACAGCGGTGCCCCTCTCTTGCGCCGGGAACCAGGCCGCAACAATGCGACTGTTACCTGGAAACGAAGGCGCTTCTGCCAGCCCAACCAGGAAACGTAATGTGAAGAGCGCCACGATAATGCCGAAACCGTTAAAGATATCGACAAAGCCCTGCAACAGCGTAAACAGGGACCAGATAAAGATGGACCAGAAATAGACACGTTTGGATCCGAAGCGGTCTAGCAGCCAGCCGCCGGGGATTTGGCCGATCACATAGGCCCATGAAAATGCGGAGAAAACGTACCCCATGCCGACCGGATCGAGGCCAATGTCTTTCGCCATTTCTGAACCAGCAATCGACAGCGTGGCGCGGTCACCATAGTTGAAGGATGTGACGATAAACAGCATCACCACTATCCAGTAGCGAGCATTCGTGCGCTTCTCAGCGCTGCTCGCCGCGTGGCTTAATGTACTCATTGTTGCACTCCTGAATCATAGCTTTCGCCAGGTTCATTCTGTACGGCACAACCTGTAGGGTAATCAGAATGAGCGGTTAGTGTTTTGCAGTTTTAGTACGGCATTTCTGGTACGGATGGATGCCGTTTTATGTTTTTGACTGCCTTTGTAGCAACTGACCGGAAAAGTATAAGAAAGGGATCAACAGCGCCTCACTGTGCAGGAACACAACATTGTGAGAGCGGTTTAAGGTTGTTTCTGGCATAAGCCCAGACAAGTGGAAGGTACTTCACGAAAACGTGATGACGGGTCGAAGCCGGGGAGATGAAACAAAAGAGTGTGAGACAGGTCGCTTGACGCCGGGGTATACGCCCTCCGCGAAAGGAGGGCGGGAGATTATTTGATTAACGCGCCCCACTGTTCAACCCAGGGGTTAGACTCGCTTTCCGGTTCAGGATGCTCGCTGGCGTCAATCATCAACATTTCGCCGACACGCTGGGCGCTTTGCTCCTGCAGGAGCGCATCGAACTGCTTACCCCCACCGCAGAAATGGGTATAGCTACTGTCACCGAGGGCGATGATGCCATAGTGAACATTGGGCTGGTAACCTAAGGTGTCTTTAATACCCTGATAGAGCGGAACAATACTCTCCGGCAGATCGCCTTGTCCCGTTGTCGAGGTCACCACCAGCACGTACTGATCTTTGTATTTTTCCCAGTCAGCCAGTTCAGGATCTTCATAAACTGTCGCTTTATGGCCCATGCCGGTCAGGATCGCCTCGGCTTCTTCGGCCACCAGCAGCGAGTTACCGTACATCGTGCCGACAAAAATTCCCACTTCAGCCATGCTTAACGCCCTCTGTTATCGCTATTGCCGATCATCCTGACCGTTGCTCGCCTCAAACTCAACCCTTTCATTTTCGGGGAGTTGTCCCGTCCAGCCAAACTGTGACAGCGCCTGCATCCACACCTCATCCAGCCCAGCGCGGATCACCAGCGGTTCACCGGTAAAAGGATGGGTCAGGCTAAGCTGGCTGGCGTGCAGCATCAGACGGTTACAACCGAAATGCTCCGCCGCACTGCGGTTCTGGCGTAAATCGCCGTGCTTGCTGTCGCCGATAATAGGATGACGCAGATGGGAGAGATGGCGACGCAGCTGGTGTTTGCGTCCGGTTTTTGGCTCCAGCTCAACCAGCCCATAGCGGGTGGTTGGAAATTTACTGGTCGCAACAGGCATTTCAACAGTCGCCAGACCGCGATAGTCGGTGACCGCCGGCTGCGGTTCTTTGTCATCGCGGGCGAATTTATCAGCGATTTTATCCAGCTCTTCAACCAAGGGATAATCGAGCGTCGCTGCATCCATCAGCCAGCCACGGACAATGGCGTGATAACGCTTTTGAATCTGATGTTGTTCAAACTGCTGCGACAATAACCGCCCCGCTTCACTCGACAGCCCCATCAGCAATACGCCGGAAGTCGGCCTGTCCAGACGGTGAACGGTATAAACGTGCTGACCAATCTGGTCGCGCACGGTTTGCATCACCACCACTTTCTCGTCACGATCCAGCCAGCTGCGATGAACCAGCCAGCCAGACGGTTTATTCACCGCCACCAGCCATTCATCCTGATAGAGGATCTCAATGGTCATGCTTTATCACCGGCAAACAGCGTGTCCAGCCGCTGCAGTTCAATCAGCACCACATCGCGCGCCGGGTGCTGCGCATCAAGCGCCATTTCATAATAAGGCGTGACCGCAAAATCGTGCGGCAGAGGATATGCCCCATCCAGCAGCGCATGCAGACGTGGGATCAGCACCCATTGCAGCCACTCGAAAGGTTCAAGGGTGTCCAGGCAGAAGGGCTGGGTGCTTGCTAAAGCCTCAGGCTGCGGCGCGGTTTCTTGCCACAGCTGATGTTTGCGCAATAGTGCTTCGATGGCGTGCAACTGAGCACGAACGCTATCGTTATGCGTCATAAAAACCTCACCTGAGAAACTGAAAGGCGCGCAGCATAGCATTGCGGGACGCAGAAATAAAAAAAGGGAGCACTGTATAAACAGTGCTCCCGGTTCGTTCCGCAGCAATCCAGCTACAATTTGTGCTCCCTGCTCGTCCGTGACAACTTTTCCTGCGACCCAAGGGTCTGGTTATCCGTAACCGCGCATCCTGCTCACATCGCCCTGATGTGATTGTTTCATCCTGAAACGTCCTGGCCTTCCTGACCCACCGGGCATCCTGACCGGCTCTCTTTCTCCTTCCTGGAGGTGTCCCTTACGCGTCCTGCGTTATCCTTTTGCTTCATCCTGAAGCCTTCCTGCAGCGCCATCCTGACGTATCCTGTGTGAGAAGCGTCATCATCCTGATGTTCGTCTCTCGTGTCAGCATCCTGTCGACGGACATAGAATCCGCTATTCCGCTCCGTCTTACAACCCACTGGTGCAGGCTTACAACAGTCTCACGCTGAATAAAAATAAGAAATAATCAAGTTAACCATTTGAAATAATTAGTTTTTAGAATAACTAAATAGTTAGCTTCTCGCTATGTGTTGCGGCGATCTCTCACAAACATGTAAGAGATCTCTCACAAGCGTTGTTGCGTGATGGATTACAAATCGGGTTCAAGCTGATTGAGGAATTCCACAAGTGAGGGCGCGAGAACGTCGCGTTTGCGGGTACCGAGCGTCTCTTTAATGACTTCGCCATGCAAATTACAGACAGCGATCACGTCGAGTTCGCTGTCGAGCGTAGCGATAAACAGCGTCGGCGAAAGTTTCAGGCGTTTTTGCGTCACCAGATGGCCAATCAGGTTTTCCTGTACACGCTGGAAATCCTGCTCACTCCAGGTCTGGAGCAACGTCAGCGTTTCACTCGCGAAACGGGCGCGCATATCCCCGGCAAACTGTGTGGTGTAAAAGGCATGAACAGCTGGTTGTACCACGATGTCCATTGCGCGTTCAACCGCATTTACATTCTGCCCGGCCGTAAATGGCTGAGGCTGCCAGATAATCCTGTCGTCCAGCGTCGTGATGATGCACGGTGACGGCACGCCGTATAACTCTTCACTTTGCGGCCAGGTCTCATTCTGTTGATGCCATGCATCGCAGTAGCGCGTCGTGAACGCCGTCAGGGCATTTGCAGTCTCAATATCCACCGATTTCTCTCTTCACGTAAGACAGGATAAACTCTGCCTATAGTGTACCTGCAAAGTGGCAACGAAACATGTCTTACGAAAACCATCAGGCGTTAACAGGCTTAACGCTTGGCAAATCTGTCGATTACTGCGACACCTATGACGCAAGCCTGCTGCAAGGCGTTCCCCGCAGCCTTAACCGTGATCCGCTCGGACTGCACGCCGACGCGCTGCCTTTCACCGGCGGTGATATCTGGACGCTGTACGAACTCTCATGGCTCAACGCCCGCGGACTGCCGCAGGTTGCGGTGGGTCATGTTGAACTTGATTACGCCAGCCTGAATCTGGTGGAGTCCAAAAGCTTTAAGCTTTACCTCAACAGCTTTAACCAGACCCGCTTCGACAGCTGGCAAGATGTGCAAAGCACGCTTGAACGTGATTTAAGCGCCTGCGCGCAAGGGAAAGTCACGGTGGCCCTGTACCGTCTGAACGAACTGGAAGGCCAGCCTGTCGCCCATTTCCACGGCACCTGTATTGATGACCAGGATATCACCATTGAGAGCTATGAATTCAGCACGACATATCTTGAACAGGCCACTGACAGCAAAGTGGTTGAAGAGACGCTGGTGAGTCATCTGCTGAAGTCTAACTGTCTTATCACGCACCAGCCCGACTGGGGATCGGTGCAGATCCAGTATCGCGGACCGAAAATCGATCGGGAAAAACTGCTGCGCTATCTGGTCTCCTTCCGTCATCACAATGAGTTTCACGAGCAATGCGTGGAGCGCATCTTTAATGATATCCAGCGTTTCTGCCAGCCCGAGAAACTGAGTGTCTACGCGCGTTACACCCGTCGCGGCGGATTAGACATCAACCCGTGGCGGACCAATACGGACTTTGTTCCGGCGACAGGGCGCCTGGTTCGTCAGTAATCAATAGATAACATCATTTGGGCTGCATCAAGGTGAGCAGGTGCAGCCAACGCAGTGACAGCATAAAGGATGAGATATATAAATATTTTCACAATATGCGGGCGGTATTCCGCCTCTGAGGTTGTGAAACGTCATAAGCCAGGGCTATTGTAATCAACAGGGAAAGAAGATCTTTATCCCGTAAGGAGCTCACTTGATTACACATATTAGCCCGCTTGGCTCAATGGATATGTTGTCGCAGCTGGAAGTGGACATGCTTAAACGCACGGCCAGCAGTGACCTTTATCAACTGTTTCGCAACTGTTCACTTGCCGTTCTGAACTCCGGAAGTCTGACCGATAACAGTAAAGAGTTACTGTCTCGCTTCGAAAGCTTTGATATCAACGTGCTGCGCCGTGAGCGTGGCGTAAAGCTTGAAGTCATCAATCCGCCGGAAGATGCCTTTGTCGATGGGCGAATCATTCGCTCACTGCAGGCAAACCTGTTCGCCGTTCTGCGCGACATCCTGTTTGTAAACGGTCAAATTCACAACGCAGGGCGTTTCCAGCACCTGAATCTGGAAAGCTCGGCGCATATGACCAACCTGGTGTTCTCCATTCTGCGTAATGCCCGCGCCCTGCACGTGGGTGAAGCGCCAAACATGGTGGTCTGCTGGGGCGGTCACTCTATTAACGAAACCGAATATCTGTATGCTCGCCGTGTAGGAACCCAGCTAGGTCTGCGCGAGCTGAACATCTGTACCGGCTGCGGCCCAGGCGCCATGGAGGCGCCAATGAAAGGCGCTGCAGTGGGTCATGCCCAGCAGCGTTATAAAGAAGGCCGATTCATTGGTATGACTGAACCATCGATCATTGCAGCGGAACCACCTAACCCGCTGGTGAACGAGCTGATCATCATGCCGGACATCGAAAAACGTCTCGAAGCATTTGTTCGTATCGCACATGGGATCATCATTTTCCCGGGCGGGGTCGGCACGGCAGAAGAGCTGCTGTACCTGCTGGGCATTCTGATGAATCCGGCAAATAAAAATCAGGTACTCCCCCTGATCCTGACCGGTCCAAAAGAGAGCGCAGATTACTTCCGCGTACTGGACGAGTTTATTGTTCATACCCTGGGTGAAGCGGCCCGCAGCCACTACCGCATTATCATTGACGATGCGGCTGAAGTGGCGCGCCAGATGAAAAAAGCGATGCCGCTGGTGAAAGAGAATCGTCGTGATACGGGCGACGCTTACAGTTTCAACTGGTCAATTCGCATTACGCCGGACCTTCAGAAACCGTTCGAGCCTTCGCATGAAAATATGGCGAACCTGAAATTGTACCCGGATCAACCGGTTGAAGTGCTGGCCGCCGATCTGCGTCGCGCGTTCTCGGGTATCGTGGCCGGGAACGTCAAAGAAGTTGGCATTCGTGCCATTGAAGAGTTCGGCCCGTATAAGATTCACGGCGACAGCGAGATGATGCGCCGTATGGACGACCTGTTGCAGGGCTTTGTCGCGCAGCATCGTATGAAACTTCCCGGCTCAGCTTACATTCCTTGTTACGAGATTTGCGCTTAACGGCCTCTTCGCTTCCCCTCTCAAGCCGGGTTTAACCCGGCTTTTTAATTTCCGCTGACAAATCATAGATCTTATTTATGTTATTTACATTTCCCGCCCACACGCAAACGATTACCTGCTTTTTCTAACCGTGATTTATCAGCCTTAATCGAAATTAATCACCAGAAAAAACTAAAAACCGCCATCTTTACAGCCAAACTCACGTATCTCGCTGTCTGATCTTTCAGGTCGCATGTCGTTAATGATAGCCTTCGCGCCCGTAAATTCGCTTTGACGTTTTATTAACAGTTTTTTGGTCTAATAATGCCCACATCGAAAGTGGATTATTGCATTTGGGATCAGGATCACTGATACATTCATTACTTAAATGTATCTTTCCGCCCGCAAATAGTTACGGGGAAAAATTATAAAAAAACCGTCTCTAAACGAATTTCATATTACCGTCAGGCCTTTTTTCATCAGAATTGACCAGAAACCTGACAAATTGCTTCCTCCAGGAGAAATAGATGGAAACCACTCAAACCAGCACCATTGCTTCGACAGAATCCCGAAGTGGATGGCGCAAAACGGACACCATGTGGATGCTGGGCCTGTACGGTACAGCGATCGGCGCGGGCGTTCTTTTCCTGCCAATCAACGCCGGTGTAGGCGGTCTGATTCCGCTGATCATCATGGCAATCATTGCTTTCCCGATGACTTATTTTGCACACCGCGGTTTAACCCGTTTTGTGCTGTCCGGTAAAAACCCAGGCGAAGACATCACTGAAGTTGTTGAAGAACACTTTGGCGTGGGCGCAGGTAAACTGATTACCCTGCTCTACTTCTTCGCGATCTACCCGATTCTGTTGGTTTACAGCGTGGCGATTACCAACACCGTTGAGAGCTTCATGGCGCACCAGCTGCACATGACGCCTCCACCGCGCGCCATTCTGTCTCTGATTCTGATTGTCGGCATGATGACCATCGTGCGTTTTGGCGAGCAGATGATCGTTAAAGCGATGAGCGTTCTGGTGTTCCCGTTCGTGATTGCCCTGATGGTGCTGGCGTGCTATCTGATCCCACAGTGGAACGGCGCAGCGCTGGAAACTCTGTCCTTCAGCAGCGCATCGGCTACCGGTAACGGTTTGTGGATGACCCTGTGGCTGGCGATTCCGGTGATGGTGTTCTCCTTTAACCACTCCCCAATCATCTCTTCCTTCGCCGTGGCGAAGCGTGAAGAGTACGGTCAGGACGCAGAGAAGAAGTGCTCCAGCATTCTGGCTCGCGCTCACATCATGATGGTTCTGACCGTAATGTTCTTCGTCTTCAGCTGCGTACTGAGCCTGTCCCCGGTGGACCTGGCAGCAGCGAAAGATCAGAACATCTCGATTCTGTCTTACCTGGCTAACCACTTTAACGCACCGGTCATTGCCTGGATGGCACCGATCATCGCGATTATCGCTATCACCAAATCCTTCCTGGGCCACTATCTGGGCGCACGTGAAGGCTTCAACGGTATGGTGATTAAATCTCTGCGCGGTAAAGGCAAAAGCATTGAAATCAACAAACTGAATAAAATCACTGCGCTGTTTATGCTGGTGACCACCTGGGCGGTCGCGACCATGAACCCGAGCATCCTCGGCATGATCGAAACGCTGGGCGGCCCGATTATCGCGATGATTCTGTTCCTGATGCCGATGTATGCGATTCAGAAAGTCCCGGCGATGCGTAAGTACAGCGGCCATATCAGCAACGTATTCGTTGTGATTATGGGTCTGATTGCCATCTCCGCTATTTTCTTCTCCCTGTTCAGCTAATACCTCCTGCGCCGTCTTCGGGCGGCGCACTCCTCCTCTGACTGATAGCAATGGACGCATCATGATTAGCGTATTCGATATCTTTAAAATCGGTATTGGTCCTTCCAGCTCTCATACTGTCGGGCCAATGAAAGCCGGTAAACAATTCACGGATGACTTGATTTCACGCGGCATTCTGCACGACGTCACTCGCGTGGTTGTCGATGTGTACGGCTCCCTGTCGCTGACGGGTAAAGGCCACCATACTGACATCGCCATTATTATGGGCCTGGCGGGGAACCTGCCGGACACCGTTGATATTGACGCGATCCCTGGATTCATTCAGGACGTAAATACTCATGGCCGTCTGCTGCTGGCAAACGGTGAACATGAGGTCGAGTTCCCGGTTGATAAATGCATGAATTTCCATGCTGACAACCTCTCCCTGCATGAGAACGGAATGCGTATCACCGCGCTGGCAGGCGAAAAGGCGATCTACAGCCAAACCTATTACTCCATTGGCGGCGGTTTTATCGTCGACGAAGACCACTTTGGTCAGGCCAGCGACTCATCCGTTGCGGTGCCCTATCCGTATAAAAACGCGGCAGATTTACAGCGACATTGTCAGGAAACCGGTCTGTCACTCTCCGGCCTGATGATGAAAAACGAGCTGGCGCTGCACAGCAAAGAAGAGCTGGAACAGCACTTCAAAAACGTCTGGGATGTGATGCGCGGCGGTATCGAGCGCGGTATCACCACGGAAGGCGTACTGCCAGGCAAACTGCGCGTTCCGCGCCGTGCCGCAGCGCTGCGTCGCATGCTGGTGAGCGCGGATAAAACGACTACCGATCCGATGGCTGTGGTTGACTGGATCAACATGTTCGCCCTGGCGGTAAACGAAGAAAACGCCGCTGGCGGACGCGTCGTCACCGCGCCAACCAACGGGGCATGCGGTATCGTTCCGGCGGTTCTCGCTTATTACGATAAATTCATCCGCGAAGTGAATGCCAATTCGCTGGCTCGCTATATGCTTGTGACCAGCGCCATAGGCTCTCTTTACAAGATGAATGCCTCCATTTCAGGCGCGGAAGTCGGCTGTCAAGGTGAAGTGGGTGTCGCCTGCTCAATGGCTGCGGCTGGGCTTGCGGAACTGCTGGGCGGAAGCCCAACGCAGGTCTGTATCGCGGCTGAAATCGGCATGGAGCACAACCTTGGCCTCACCTGCGACCCGGTTGCCGGACAGGTTCAGGTGCCATGCATCGAGCGTAATGCCATCGCTTCCGTTAAAGCGGTAAACGCCGCGCGTATGGCCCTGCGACGCACCAGCGAGCCGCGCGTCTGCCTCGATAAAGTAATCGAGACGATGTACGAAACCGGCAAAGATATGAACGCCAAATACCGCGAAACATCACGCGGCGGACTGGCAATGAAGATCGTCACCTGCGATTAACCGTACAAAGAAGCCTCGTTTTGCGAGGCTTCTTCCCATTTCCCCCGCCTTTGATAGTTTCCACCTGTCTGCAGTGTTACCCTTATTCAACAGGATATTAGGGAGATTGTCTGTGGCTGTTCATTTGCTGATTGTTGACGCGTTAAACCTCATTCGCCGTATTCATGCGGTACAGGGCACACCCTGTAAGGACACCTGCCTGCACGCGCTGGAACAGCTGATTCGCCATAGCGAACCGACCCACGTGGTGGCGGTGTTCGACGACGAAGCGCGCAACACAGGCTGGCGCCATCAGCGTTTAGCGGATTACAAAGCGGGACGTGCGCCGATGCCAGATGATCTGCACGCAGAGATGCCCACCATTCGCGCATCCTTTGAGCAGCGCGGCGTTCCCTGCTGGGGCTCACACAGTCACGAAGCCGACGATCTGGCCGCCACCCTGGCGATGAAGGTCGCAAGTGCCGGGCATCAGGCCACCATTGTTTCGACGGATAAGGGCTACTGCCAGTTGCTCTCCCCGACCATTCGCATTCGCGATTATTTCCAGAAACGTTGGCTGGATGCGCCTTTTATCGCAAATGAGTTTGGCGTTTCGCCACAGCAGCTTCCTGACTACTGGGGCCTTGCCGGGATCAGCAGTTCAAAAATACCGGGAGTGGCGGGCATCGGACCAAAAAGCGCGGCGCAACTGTTGACTGATTTTCAGGATCTGGAAGGGATTTACGCTCATCTGGATAACATCCCGGAGAAATGGCGCAAGAAACTGGAAGCTCACAAGGAAATGGCGTTTATCTGTCGGGACGTGGCGCGATTGCAGACTGATTTACAACTGGACGGGAATTTACAGCAGCTAAGGCTGGGGCAGTAATCGCCCCTCATCCCTGAAGGATGAGAGGCCGATCGTTTATCGCTCGTCTCTGCGGCCACCGACGGCAGCCCACCAGCGACGAACATGCACCGTGACTTCTTCACGATCGTGATAAAGCTGACGCGCCTGAATTTCCGCGTTAATCCCCTGCGCGTTCAGCTGTTCCTGAATATACGCCAGGTTTTGCGACACCTCTTCATAGCGCTTTTTCATCGGCAGCTTAAGGTTGAAAATCGTCTCGCGGCACCAACCGTTCACCAGCCAGGTTGCCATCAGCGCAGCCACTTTCGCCGGTTTCTCCACCATATCGCACACCATCCAGGTGATGTTATTACGGGTTGGGCGATAGCGGAAACCATCTTCACGCAGCCAGGTGACCTGCCCGGTATCCATCAGGCTTTGCGCCATTGGGCCATTGTCGACAGACGAAACCCACATGTTGCGCTTCACCAGTTGATAGGTCCAGCCGCCAGGGCAAGCGCCTAAATCAACGGCATACATCCCGTTTGCCAGACGCTCATCCCACTCGTCAGCCGGAATAAAGACATGGAACGCCTCTTCCAGTTTGAGCGTAGAACGGCTTGGCGCATCGGACGGGAATTTAAGACGCGGGATACCCATATAAAACGGCGAATTGTTCGTCGTATAAGAATAACCGGTGTAGCAGCAGCCTGGTGCAATAAAGAAGACATGCACGACAGGACGCTTTGGCGTTTCGTAGTTGGTCAGCACGCCCACTTCACGCAGCGCAGCGCGCAGCGGAACGGTGAATTTGCGGCAAAACTTCATCAGCTCTTTGCTTTCGTTGGTGTCGGCCACTTCTACGCGTAAATCACCGCCCTTCTCCACGACGCCCTGCAGCATGCCGGAGACAGGTGAAATACGGTCTTCCGGCGGCAAATCGGTCAGCAGTTCGCCCGCTGCAAACATCTGACGCGCAAAAATCAACGAGTTGAACGGTAACTTGCTAACGATCTTATCCGCATCGTCAGGCTGATAGCATTCGAACACCACATAGCCCGAGTGCTCTTTGACACGGGCAAATCCGAAGACTTCCATACGTGACGCTTTGTCAGTAATTTCCGCGGCACACTCTTTCTCAAACCCCGGGCGACAATATAAAACAACCTTACTCATGAACAACGCCCCTGCGTTTCAGACGGATAGCTCCGATAAACATCAATACCCACCCGGCGAGGAAACTGACGCCGCCGACCGGTGTAACAAACGCCCACAGGCGTAAATGTGAAAGTGCGAGGCAGTACAAACTGCCGCTGAACAGAACGGTCCCCAGTGCAAGGAAAACGCTGCTCCAGTAAAACCAAATGCTGATTCGGCGCTGCATCGCGACGGCAAGCCCAAAGATGGCCAGCGTGTGGAACGCCTGATATTCAAGGCCAGTCTGGATCCAGCCCATCTCAACCACCCCTAACGTCTTACTCAGCACATGTGCGCCAAAAGCACCCAGTGCGACAAAAATAAAGCCACTCACTGCGGCAAAAATCAGCATGAAACGGCTGGTCATGTATCTGTCCTAAAGTTATGCGTGCCCGGCACACAAAAAAAATGATTACTCATACCGAAAGCGGAATTTTTCTTGCTCATGCGCCGCCTTGGCCAGTATCCACTGCCGGAAGGCGGCTATTTTACCCAGTTCTGCCTGACTGTCATGACAAACCAGATAAAACGCATTCTTACTGACCAGAACATCATTAAACGGGCAGACCAGGCGGCCTGCCTCAATTTCGGACTGCGCCATGACGTTGTTCGCCAACGCCACGCCCTGTCCGTGAATGGCAGCCTGTAACACCATCGCACTGTGGCTAAAGATGGGGCCATGCTGCACATTAATATGATTTAGACCTAACTGGCGGGTATAAGTTTGCCAGTCACGGCGAGAAGCATCGTGTAAAAGCGTATGTTGCGCCAGATCAGCAGGCGTTTTCAACGCTTTGTCTCCCGTCAGCAGTAGCGGTGAACAGACGGGCAGGAGATATTCTGCGTATAATTTTTCAACACGCAAGCCCGGCCAGTTGCCGCGACCATAAAAAATCGCCACGTCGACATCGTCAGCCAGTTTGTCTTCCTGACGGTCGACCGCCTGGATTCGGACATCAATTCCCGGATAAGCTGAGTTAAAGCTTGAGAGTCTCGGTACCAGCCAGTGAATGGCAAAACTGGGCAATAAACTGACCGTCAGCGCGCCTTTGGCACTGCGGGCCTGAAGTTTGCGAGTGGCTTCCGTCAGCTGGGAAAAGATATCTTTGATATCCTGAAAATAGCTCTGCCCTTCTTCCGTCAAAAGCAACGAACGGTTACGGCGACGGAACAGCTTAAGCCCCAGGAAATCCTCAAGAGACTTGATTTGATGACTTACTGCGGCCTGTGTCACAAAAAGCTCATCGGCCGCCCGAGTGAAACTCAGATGGCGCGCTGCAGCGTCAAAAACACGTAATGCATTTAAGGGTGGTAATCGCTTAGACATGGTTATCTGGCTTAGATGTTAACGGCGTTTAACAGATAGGAAACAACGCTTAACCTATTAGTTTTTTTTATCTGAGCCATTATAATTTGTCCGTTGAGGAACTACCAGCAAATACCTATAGTGGCGGCACTTCCTGAGCCGGAACGAAAAGCTTTTTTTGGAATGCGTGTTCTGAAGGGCTTTTGGCTTACGGTTGTGATGTTGTGTTGTTGTGTTTGCAATTGGTCTGCTATTCAGATCGCGGTAGCGAAGCTACCCTTTTTTCACTTCCTGTACATTTACCCTGTCTGTCCATAGTGATTAATGTAGCACCGCCTGTTTGCGGTGCTTTTTTTTGGTCAAAAATCTGTTACTTATCCAGTTCAACCATCTCTTTCACATCGGTCCGGTTGATCTGCTGCTTGTTCCCGTTCGCATCCTTGTAAGAAATCATCCCGGTTTCATCGTCAGTTTTAGGTTTCCCGTCTGACACGATGGTTCGACCATCATTGGTATGCATAACATAGTTATTACCGGAACAGGCGCTCAGTGCGAAAGTAAAAACACAGGCAGAAATGATTGCGGCAGTCTTATTCATAATTTTCTCCTTTAGCAATTAATGCTATTCAAATCTCGATTTAGAACAGGCTAAATCATTCTCCTAACACTATTCAGCATAACCTGCTTCTGCCAGGTTGCCAGGATAAACAGACAATTCCGATAGCGATCAACTACCTTGCCCTGCCGCCAAAATTGCGCGACGATCCCTGAACAGAGATGAGGAATTCCATGAACGCTTTCAGTCCTGCGCATTTTCGCGCACAGTTTCCGGCGCTTGCCGATGCCGGTGTTTATCTTGATAGCGCCGCTACAGCCCTAAAGCCTCTGGCGGTTATCGACGCGACGGCGCAGTTCTATAGCCTGAGCGCTGGCAATGTCCATCGCAGCCAGTTTGCGCAAGCTCAGCGTTTAACCGCACGCTATGAGGCCGCCCGCGATCAGGTGGCCCACCTGCTGAATGCCGAAAGCGGTAAAAACATCGTCTGGACGCGCGGCACGACAGAGGCCATCAACATGGTCGCTCAATGCTACGCTCGCCCTCGCCTGCAGGCCGGTGACGAAATTATTGTCAGCGAAGCGGAGCATCACGCCAATTTAGTGCCGTGGCTGATGGTGGCGGAACAAACGGGCGCACAAATCGTTAAGCTGCCGCTGGGCGCCGATTTACTCCCCGATGTAGCACTTTTAGCGGATGTGATCACCCCACGCAGCCGAATTCTGGCGCTTGGTCAGATGTCCAACGTCACCGGCGGTTGTCCGGATCTCGCCCGCGCCATTGATATCGCTCATGCGAACGGCATGGTAGTGGTTGTGGACGGGGCACAGGGCGTGGTGCATTTCCCGGCCGATGTCCGCAAGCTGGATATCGACTTTTACGCATTCTCCGGACATAAACTCTATGGGCCAACCGGAATTGGCGCGCTGTATGGTAAAGCAGAGCTCCTGGCGCAAATGACCCCGTGGCTGGGCGGTGGAAAGATGATCACCGAGGTCACCTTCGACGGTTTCAAAACCCAGGAGATCCCGTACCGCCTCGAAGCCGGTACGCCAAACGTGGCGGGCGTGATAGGGCTGAGCGCCGCGCTGGAGTGGCTGGCTGACACTGACGTCGAACAAGCGGAAAGCTGGAGCCGTGGACTGGCTACACTCGCGGAAGAAGAGTTGAAAAAACGACCGGGTTTCCGTTCATTCCGGGTACAGGATTCCAGCCTGCTGGCGTTTGATTTCGCCAGTGTGCATCACAGCGATATGGTTACCCTGCTGGCGGAATACGGTATCGCCCTGCGTGCCGGGCAGCATTGCGCACAGCCGCTACTCGCCGCACTCGGTGTGAGTGGAACTCTTCGCGCCTCTTTTGCCCCTTACAACACGCAAAACGACGTCGCAGCTCTGGTTGCCGCCGTCGATCGCGCTCTCGAACTTTTGGTGGATTAATGACAAGTGCAGCTTTGGCCGGACATCCCTTCGGCAGCGTTATCACTGAAGAGACGTTAAGAAAAACCTTCCTGCCGCTGACCCAGTGGGAGGATAAATATCGCCAGCTTATTCTACTGGGCAAGCAGCTCCCGGCCCTCTCAGACGAGCTAAAAGCGCAGGCGAAAGAGATTCCAGGCTGCGAAAATCGCGTCTGGCTTGGCGTCACGCGGGCTGACAATAAGCTTCATTTCTTTGGCGACAGCGAAGGACGCATCGTTCGGGGGCTGCTGGCGGTCCTGTTAACCGCGGTGGAAGGGAAAAGCGCGGAGCAACTGCTGAAGAGCGATCCGCTGGCGCTGTTTGATGAGCTGGGGCTCCGTGGCCAGTTAAGCGCGTCACGCAGCCAGGGGCTTGCCGCACTCAGCGAAGCGGTGCTGAATGCAGCGCGTCAGATTTAGCCCTGACGGTTCGCTTTCGCCATCATTTTCTTCAGGGCGTGTGAGACGGCAACAAAGCCAAAGGTCGCGGTGACCATCGTTGCCGCGCCGAAACCGGATGCGCAATCCATTCGTTTGGGCCCTTCGGCAGTGCTTTTCATCGCACAGACGGAGCCATCAGCCTGCGGATAGACCAGCGCCTCGGTCGAGAAAACACAATCCACGCCCAGCTTGCCTTTACTGTTTTTCACCACGTTGAAGTCACTTTTCAGCCTTTCTCGCAGCTTCGCCGCCAGCGGATCCTGGATCGTTTTCGCCAGATCGGTCACCTGGATCTGCGTCGGGTCGATCTGACCGCCCGCCCCGCCCGTGGTCACTAATGGGATCTTATAGCGACGGCAATAGGCAATCAGGGCCGCTTTCGGGCGCACGCTGTCGATGGCATCAATCACGTAGCTAAATCCTGCGCTCATATATTGCGCCACATTATCGACAGTGACGAAATCATCAATCACCGTGATGTGACACTCCGGGTTAATCAGACGGATTCGCTCCGCCATCACTTCCGCTTTCGCCAGGCCAACGTTATCGCGCAGGGCATGGATCTGGCGGTTAGTGTTAGTGACGCAAACATCATCCATATCAATAAGCGTGATGGCACCAATACCCGTGCGCGCCAGAGCCTCAGCCGCCCACGAGCCAACACCGCCGATGCCGACGACGCAGACATGTGCATCCGCAAACAGTTGCAGGGCATTTTCACCATATAAACGCGCTGTGCCGCCAAAGCGTTGACGCCAGGTATCGCTGATAACCGCAGACATAAGACCTCAGATGTAAAAAGGGTGAGAGTTTTCCCTCACCCCTGCTCAACTATTTCAGACCCGGCAGGCATCGCGCTACCGGGTCACAAGACGCTCAGAATACCATAATCAGCCGCTGAATACGTTGCCAGCGCCTGGCGCCGCCTTCAGTACCCACACGCGCCCGTAATGGTTGTACCAACCCGCACGGTGTCCTGCATCAGCTCCAATCCCCTGATAGATATCGAAGTGCTGGCCTTTAATCGCTCCGCCGACATCAAGGGCGACCATCAGGCGTAACTCATACTGACCGCTGAATTTGCCGTTGTTGTCCAGGGTCGGCACTTCTGCCAGCAGCGTGGTGCCCGGCGGAATAATAGAACGATCGGAGGCTACCGACGCACGGCCAATCAGAGGCACGGCGCTTGCCCCTTTCACCGGGGCGTAATTCTGCGGCTTGAAGAACACGAAGGACGGGTTCTGCTCCAGCAGTTCGCGTACCTCGGCTTCGCTATGTTTTTCGCCCCACTCACGAATCGCCTGCATCGACATATCTTCTTTTTTCACTTCACCGCGATCGATGAGGACTTTGCCAATGCTGCGATAAGCATGGCCATTCTTACCGGAGTAGCTAAAGAAGTTGAGCGGGGAACCATCACCAAAATCAATGTAGCCGCTGCCCTGAACATCCATGATGAAGTTGTCCATCAGCGAGTTACTGTAGGCCAGCACATAGGTTTCGTTCAGCGCACCAGCATAGATGTCAGCGCGAGACGGCAGGCGGCCACGTTTTGGCGGCATGCGATAAATAGGATACTGGAACTCGCCCTGGCGGGTGTGTCGCGCCTGAACCACCGGCGTGTAGTAGCCTGTAAACTGGACGTTACCGTAGTTATCGGCCCCTTCCATCTGCCAGGCGTCAATCCCGTACTGGCGCATGGTACGCGTATCGCCACCGGCGCGGAGCCAGTCCTGTACCGCGTTATAAACGCTGTTCTGCGAGCCATACAGACGAGGAGAGGCGGTGCGGATCTGACTCACCTGTTCAGCAAAGTCGCCTGCGTTAATAGGCGCACCAACGGCATCGGGCTGGTTAACTAAAGAGAAAGGCTGGTTGAATTTCCCGTCTTTATACTGTTGACCGCGATCGGTCGGTTTAGAGGTGCAAGCCGCAAGAATCGCTACCATTGCGCCCGCCATCAGATACTTCGCCCAACGTCCTTTCATTATATCTCGTCTTTAAGTTGCCCGGTTCTTCATCAAGAAGATAACAAACCGCCAGGGCTAATGAAATCTGATAGCGCAACCTAAGGCTCATTTTGCGCAAGAAATAGACCATTTGGCACGATGTCGTTCAATTTACATACTAATTTAGCTATTTACGTGAAAAAGGGTTGCATCAAAAAGTCATCCGAGTATAGTGCGCATCCACGGACGCGGGGTGGAGCAGCCTGGTAGCTCGTCGGGCTCATAACCCGAAGGTCGTCAGTTCAAATCTGGCCCCCGCAACCAATTAAAATTTGATGCAGTAAATTTCTACGATGTTTTTGCTCAGTAGAAAGACGGACGCGGGGTGGAGCAGCCTGGTAGCTCGTCGGGCTCATAACCCGAAGGTCGTCGGTTCAAATCCGGCCCCCGCAACCAATCAAGTTTTAAGAAGTAGATGTAAAAATGAAGAAAGACGGACGCGGGGTGGAGCAGCCCGGTAGCTCGTCGGGCTCATAACCCGAAGGTCGTCAGTTCAAATCTGGCCCCCGCAACCAATTCTTCGAACAACATTAGACACCCTCAGGGGTGTTTTTTTGTATCTGCAGTTTGTGAATTGGCCGGGCGTAAACCCGGCTGATGAAACTATCCTCTGCGGGCCAGCGTCGCGCCATCCGAGAAATACGCCTTTATCCCTGCCAGAATCGACTCCGCCACTTCCTGCTGGAATTTCGCCGTTTTGAGTTTACGCTCTTCTTCCACATTGCTGATAAACGCCGTCTCGACCAGAATCGACGGAATATCCGGCGCTTTCAGCACCGCAAACCCCGCCTGCTCAACGCTATTCTTATGCAGTTTGTTTACATTGCCGAGTTTGCCCAACACGGCCTTACCAAATTTCAGGCTGTCGGTGATGGTCAGGGACTGCACCATATCGAACATGGTGTGATCAACATAGCGATCGCCGCTCTTGCTCACCCCACCAATAAGGTCAGAGGCGTTCTGCGAATCCGCCAGCAGCCGCGCCGCGGTACTGGTCGCCCCTTTGGTCGACAGCGCAAAGACCGATGAACCGCTCGGTTGCCGGCTGGTGAACGCATCCGCGTGAATGGAGACAAACAGGTCAGCGCGCTGTTTCTGCGCTTTTGCAACGCGGACTTTCAGCGGAATGAACACATCTTCATTACGCGTCATATAGGCCCGCATATTGGCTTCCTTATCAATAAGCGCCTTGAGCCGTCGGCCAATTTGCAGCACCACGTCTTTTTCGCGCGTGCGATATTTGCCCACCGCCCCTGAATCTTCCCCACCGTGCCCCGGATCGAGCATGATCACAATCGGACGATCGCGCCCGGCTTTGCCAGGCTTGGGACCGCTTTGCGCTGGCGGAACCTGTCTTTCGAGATCGCCCTTGTTGTAATCCTCCAGCAACGCAAGCAGCGGATCCTGGATATCCGTCGCATTTGCCGGATAGAGATCCATCACCAGACGCTCTTTGAAACCAGCCACCGGCGCCAGCGCAAACAATTGCGGCTTAACGTTCTGCTTCAGCTCAAACACCATCCGCACGGTTTGCGGATCAAACTGACCAACGCGGGCTGATTTGATAAAAGGATCATCGCCACGGATCTGCGCTCCCATACCTTTCAGCACGGAGTTCAGATTGACACCTTCGATATCCACCACAACACGTTCAGGATTACTGAGAGCAAACTGCTTGTATTTCAGTACCTGACTGGATTCTACCGTCACGCGCGTATAGGTCGAAGACGGCCAGACGCGCACAGCCACGACCTGGCTGGCAGCGGCGAGTGCAACCTGGCTGACGCTAAGCAACCACATTGCCCCGGCCCCTTGTAACAAACGGCGGCGGCTTATTGCTGATTTGGATCCCGACATGCCTCTCCCGAGCAAGAAATCTAATTTATATACAAAACGTCCAAATTGACCGAAAACTTTAACGAATGACGCATAACCTGTCATCTATAAAAGGGTAAACAATCATACGTTAACGTTCGCATCACTTATTAAATTCTCAGGTTTGCAGAGAATTTAGACTTGCGCAGGTGGCAATAATCGAATAAAAATACACAAAATACGAATAAACATTCATTGAGGGGTTGTGCCGTGGTAAAGGAACGTAGAACCGAACTGGTCCAGGGATTCCGCCATTCGGTTCCCTACATCAATACCCATCGGGGAAAAACGTTTGTCATCATGCTGGGTGGCGAAGCCATTGAACACGAGAATTTTTCCAGCATTGTCAATGACATCGGCCTGCTGCACAGCCTGGGGATCCGTCTGGTTGTGGTCTACGGTGCCCGTCCACAAATTGACGCCAATCTCGCCGCTCACCATCACGAACCGATTTATCATAAGCACACCCGTGTGACTGACGCCAAAACGCTGGAACTGGTTAAGCAGGCAGCCGGGCTTTTGCAGTTAGATATCACCGCCCGTCTGTCGATGAGTCTCAACAACACGCCGTTGCAAGGGGCGCATATCAACGTGGTCAGCGGTAATTTTATTATCTCGCAACCATTGGGCGTGGACGATGGCGTGGATTACTGCCACAGCGGGCGTATCCGCCGTATTGATGAAGAGGCCATTCATCGTCAACTGGACAGCGGTGCGATTGTGCTGATGGGGCCGGTGGCCGTCTCCGTGACGGGCGAAAGTTTTAACCTTACTTCCGAAGAGGTCGCCACTCAGTTGGCCATTAAACTGAAAGCCGAGAAGATGATCGGTTTTTGCTCCTCTCAGGGCGTCTTTAATGAACAGGGCGATATTGTTTCCGAGCTCTTCCCGAACGAAGCCCAGGCGCGCGTCGAATCGCTTGAAGCAGAAGGTGATTATCACTCCGGCACCGTGCGTTTCCTGCGTGGGGCCGTAAAAGCTTGTCGCAGCGGTGTACGCCGTAGCCATTTAATCAGTTATCAGGAAGATGGTGCCCTGCTGCAGGAGTTGTTCTCCCGCGACGGGATTGGTACGCAGATTGTCATGGAGAGCGCGGAACAGATCCGTCGCGCAACGATCAACGATATCGGCGGGATCCTGGAGCTCATTCGCCCACTGGAGCAGCAAGGAATTTTGGTCCGTCGCTCACGCGAGCAGCTGGAAATGGAGATCGATAAATTTACCATCATCCAGCGTGACAACCTGACGATCGCCTGTGCGGCGCTCTATCCTTTCCCGGAAGAGAAAATTGGTGAGATGGCCTGCGTGGCCGTTCATCCGGATTATCGCAGTTCCTCGCGCGGAGAAGTCCTGCTTGAACGCATTGCAGCCCAGGCGCGTCAGAGCGGCCTGAGTAAACTGTTTGTACTGACGACGCGCAGCATTCACTGGTTCCAGGAGCGGGGCTTTACGCCAGTGGATATTGATTCTCTGCCAGAGAGTAAAAAAGAGATGTACAACTATCAGCGCCGCTCAAAAGTGCTGATGGCGGATTTGAGTTAAGGTTTTAGGACGGTGCTTGAGTCTTATTGCTTCCGCTTTATCAGGGACGGGCAGGTGTAATATCTCTTTAAACCTGCCCTGACCGCACGGCGATCCGGCCTTCAGAAAACGCCAGACGATTTATGGCCGGGCCTGCGCATCGCTGTCACACCTGAATTTCATGAAGTTTTTCCTGCTGCCCTCTCCATAATGGAGAAGGCAAACAGCATTACGCTGATTCAAATATCGCGCTTAATCCACTACGACGCTCGGTACGGGTGGTAACGGCCTGCGCCAGCAGACGATCGTCGGCGTACAGCGATAAACGGCTACGGGCGCGGGTGATGGCGGTGTACACCAGCTCGCGGGTGACAACCGGCGAGAGCTGGGCCGGCAAAATCAGCACCGCATGGTCAAACTCAGAGCCCTGGGATTTATGCACCGTCATTGCCCATGCCGTTTCATGTTCCGGCAGACGGCCAGGAAGAAACGATTTCACACTGCCATCCGGCATCTGGAACCACACACGTAGCCCCTGACCGCGATCGAGCGCAATGCCAATATCGCCGTTAAACAGTCCGAGCGCGCTGTCATTCCGGGAAATCATCACCGGGCGGCCTTCATACCAGCGCGAATGCGGCTGACGGACAATTTTACGCCTCTGCGCCAGCGTTTGTTCCAGCCGTTCATTCAGCCCTTTTACGCCAAACGGGCCTTCCCGCAAGGCACACAGCAGCTGATATTCCCCGAAAGCGGCAATGACCGCTTCCGGCGCATCATGTTGCTGAACACTGAGCAGAAAACGCTGATAGCCCTGTAAGGCATCATTGAGCATCGCAAGATACTCTTCACCCGTTTGCAGCTGTTTTTTCTCGATATCTTCAAAAGCCCCGCTCAATACCGCCCTGATCCCCTGGCGATCGCCGCGGTTAACCACCGCGGCAAGCTGCCCGATACCCGAGTCGGTGCCGAAGCGATAGCTTTGTTGCAACAGGCAAAGGCTGTCGCGCAATGCCCCCGCCAGAGCATCGTTATTGCCTTCAATCACGCAGCCCGTCAGTTGCGACAACTCGTGCGCGCGTTGGGCGGTATAGCCTTGACTGGCATAGTGACAGATGTCCCCCAGCACAGCGCCCGCTTCTACGGAAGCCAGCTGATCGCGGTCGCCGAGGAAAATGACTCTCGCATGCGGTGGCAACGCGTCAATCAGTCTCGACATCATCGTTAAATCGATCATCGAGGCTTCATCCACCACCAGCACGTCAAGGTGCAACGGATTGCCCGCGTGATAACGCAAGCGCTGGCTGCCCGGCTGCGCGCCCAGCAAACGGTGTAACGTGCTGGCTTCGCTGGGGAACAGCTTGCGCTGATCGTCGGTAAGCCCGAGTTTTTGCAGGGCTCCGCCCAAAGACTCCGTTAAGCGCGCCGCCGCTTTTCCGGTCGGCGCGGCAAGACGAATGCGGACTTTTTGCTCTCCCTGCATCTGGATCAGCGCCGCAAGCAATTTTGCCACGGTGGTGGTTTTACCCGTCCCCGGCCCGCCCGAAATCACCGCAATACGCCGCGTCAGCGCCACTGCCGCCGCCACTTTTTGCCAGTTTACCGATTCAGCACAACCAAACAGGGCATTCAGCGTTTGCCTGAGCAGCTCCGCGTCATAAGGTAACGGCTGGTTTATGTCAGTGAAGAAACGCGCAACAGCCCGTTCATTGCGCCACATCCGATTAAGATACAGTCGCTCCGCGCACAGGATAAGAGGAGACGGGGTATCACCGGTGCTGACGGCAGGTGAGCGCCGCAACTCGTGCGCCCAGTCCACGGCGTCGCCCAGCAGGGCAAAGCAGGCCTGGAGCGGGGCCGCCGTTTTATCATCCACGGTCAAACGGGAGAGCGGCAGGCAAACGTGCCCTTCTCCGGCATCCCGGCTCAGAAGCGCCGCAGCCAGCATAACGGCAGGTTCATCGTCGCTCGCGACCATCATGGCAAACTGCGCATCCAGACGGCGCAGCACGCGCTGCTCTACCGCCTCGAGTAAGAGTTGTTGCATCGTCATCAAGCCACCTCGTCCATGCTTGCCGCAAACAGCCGGTCCATTTTATCGATCAGTTCCGGATCAGGGCGCGTGGTAAAGATCCCCGACTGCGGATCGTTGCCATCGACGCCACGCAAAAACAGATAAATGACGCCACCAAAATGGTCGTCATAGGTATAACCTGGAAGGCGATGACGCAAATAGCGATGAAGGGCTAACGTGTACAGCTGATACTGCAGATCGTAGCGGTGCGACTGCATGGCTGCAGCCATCGCCTGCCGGGTATAGGCTTCACTGTTTTCACCGAGCCAGTTGGATTTATAATCCAGCAGGTAGTAGCGGCCATCATGGCGGAAAACAAGATCGATAAAGCCTTTCAGCATCCCGCTCACCTGGCGGAAATTAAGCGGTGGGCACTGCGCCGACAACGGATCATATTCCCGGATAAGCGCATCCAGAGCCTCCGCCGTTAACGGCCCGGCAATCGGGAGATAAAACTCCATCTCCACCTGCTTTTCTTTGGCGGTGAGCTGGCTAAGAGACACGCCTGAGGGCGTTAGCGGTGCCTGCAAAATTGACGTTAACCATTCACTGAGAATCGGCTGCCAGTGCGCGTCATAACCGCCCTTTTGCACCATCTCCAGCACCCATTCCGCGGAGATCGGCTGCGTAAAGTCCAGCTCTTCAAACAGGCTGTGTAAAAATGTCCCAGGCGATGCGCCACGTGGGAACTGATGCGGCGTGAGTTCAGGTTGTTCGACCACCTCCCCCACACCCGACGCGTCCACATCGAGTTTAGGCATTAAATCTTGTGCAATATTCTGCCCGTGCTGCTGTAAGCCGGAATAGCTGGTCACGCGCCACTCATCAACTAACGCACGCGTAATCTGCCGTGCGCCCAGATCGGGTGACGCCAGCTCAGGCATTTGCCAACGGGAACGATCGGGAAGGCCTGGGGTCTGCAGCGTGATATTCTCATCGCATAACGCCTCCAGGCACTGAAGCAGGCCTGCGGCATCCTTTGCCTCGCCCTGCTGAACCAGTCGCCCCAGCGCGCTTTGGTGAACGTCTGTCTCGCCCGTTTTCTCTCCACGGCGGCGGAAAAGCGGTGCAACGCCCAGGCTGCAATGCCAAATAGATCGCGTGAGCGCCACATACAGCAGCCGTAAATCTTCCGCCAGGCGTTCCGCCTCGGCGAGTTCAATACTGGCGTCCGCTTTACTCAGATCGAGTACCGGTTCAAACGAGAGGCGATCGTGATAAAACGCCTGATCCTGCGCGCGATAATCGGCGATAAAAGGCAGGCAAACCAGCGGATACTCCAGCCCTTTTGATTTATGGATGGTGACGATTTTCACCAGATGCTTATCGCTCTCAAGGCGCATCTGCTGGCTTGAGGCATTGCTGTTGGGATCGGCGATTTGCTGCGATAACCAGCGGATCAGCGCATGCTCACTTTCCAGCTGCGATCCCGCCTCCTGCAACAGCTCGCTGATATGCAAAATGTCGGTAAGACGGCGCTCGCCGCCGGGCGTGGCCAGCAAATTCTCAGCAACGTGGCGCTGCGCCATGAGTTCGCGCAGCATCGCCATTACGCCACGCTTTTGCCAGCGTTCGCGGTAGCGGGCAAACTCTTCCACGACCACGTCCCATTGATGCTCATTATTATTCAGAGCGTCAATGTCTCGAGCATTGAGGCCAAGAATCGAGCTTGCCAGCGCACTCCGTAACGTACTCTCTCGCTCAGGGGTGAGCACGGCCTGCAGCAGCCACTGCATCTCCTGCGCTTCAAGAGTTTCAAATACGCTGTCGCGGTTTGACAGATAGACCGAAGGAATAGCAAGCAACGTGAGCGCATCACGAACCAGCGACGCTTCCTGGCGACTGCGCACCAGCACGCTAATGTCCGATGCCGTCACCGGCTTCGAGGCTTCACCTCTCCACAGGAGCGCTTCACCACGCGCACCGGCACTGAGCCAGTCGCGGATCTGCGCCGCACACTGCTGCGCCATAAAGTTCTGATAGTCACTGACGCCGCAGCCTTCGCCCTCCATCAGCCAAAAATTCATCGCTGGCTGATCCACGCCCGCAAACTCAAAGCGCAGCCCGCTATTTTTGTCCGCGGCCTTCACCGGTGAGAACGGAATTTCCCGGAACATAAAGGCCGCATCCATCCGCTCGAACAGCGCATTCACACTTGCGACCATGCCCGATGCCGATCGCCAGTTCGTATCCAGCGTGTAGTGCGCTGCCACCTCGCTACGGGCTTTCATGTAGGTAAAAATATCCGCACCACGAAAGGCGTAGATGGCCTGCTTAGGATCGCCAATCAGCAACAGAGCCGTATCCGGCTGTTTTTGCCATATTCGACGGAAAATACGATATTGCTGCGGATCGGTATCCTGGAATTCATCGATCATCGCCACCGGAAAACGGGTGCGAATAGCCTTAGCCAGCGCTTCGCCATTTTCGCTACACAGGGCAGCATCCAGACGACTGAGCATATCGTCAAAGCCAAGCTCACCGCGCCGACGTTTCTCGCGAGCCACGGTTTCACGGATCTCCGCCATCGCGCGGGTAATCATCAAATCATTAAGAGTGAGCGGCTGAGCCAACAGCTCATCAACGGCCATAAACAGCGGATGTTCAGGTACCACGCCACCCGCTTTGGTCCGTTCTGCCAGGAAATTTTGCGAAAACTTTTCGAGAGCGTCAGGCAACTGATAGCTGCGCGTCTCTTCTTCCGCCCATGCGCTGACTTTTTCGATCCATTTCGCCTGGTTTCCGCGGTTGAACTTGCGTCTGTCGATACCGGAGTTTTCGATGATCGCATCAATATCACCCACCGAGTCGCACCACTTTTGCTTCAGCGCGGCAATCAGGGAAATGATCTTCTCGTGGCGCGCAACCAGCGTTTCATCCGCCGGAGGGGGGGATTTGATGACCGGCGCTTCTCCTTGCAGATAGCGTTCGATGGCGCGAAGTAGCGCTTCAGGTCCCTTCCAGAGCGAATGCACCGCCTCGGCAATATCGCGAGGCAACGGGTAGCAATGACGCCGCCAGAAATCGGCACAGGCCTGGTGACGCAGTTCTGATTCATCTTCAATGAGCTGTTGCTCAAAGAGCATGCCTGACTCAAACGCATTCAGACTGAGCATGCGCTGGCAAAAACCGTGGATAGTAAATACGGCAGCCTCGTCCATCTGCCGCTCGGCCAGCAATAACCACTGCGCGGCTTGCTGTTTGTCGGTTATCTCTTCCAGAAGACGGGCATAGAGGGGATTGTCGGTGGTTTGACGCAGGCAGGCGATACGTAAGTCATGGATATTCGAGCGAATACGTCCACGCAACTCTGCGGTGGCAGCCTCGGTAAAGGTGACCACCAGCAGCTCTTCCACGCTGAGTGGACGAGAAAACGCCGCCTGACCGCCAAGCCCCAGTAACAGGCGCAAATAGAGGGCGGCAATGGTGAAGGTTTTTCCCGTTCCCGCTGAAGCTTCAATCAATCGCTCACCCTGTAACGGCAAGCGTAAGGGATCAAGGGATTCAGCGGTATCGGTCATTGTTACTTACTCCATGGCATTGATTTCTGCAGTGCGCTGACGCTCTCCCAGACTTTCCAGCCCTGCGGATGAACATAGTCCGCTTTCCCATTCTGGCTGCCGGAAACCTGAGATAAACACGACATACCTTGCGGCTTGACCACCGCCTGGTGGAAGAAGTCGGCAACCTTTTGAGGCGTCAGCTGTTTTATTTCGGCCACTACTTTATCACGCGAATCGAATTGCATATTACCGCGATCAAAATCTTTGCTCAGCTGTGACGCCTCTTCCCCTAACGTCTGCGGCGCCTGTTGCACCTGAGCGATCACGGCCTGCTGGATCTGGGCAAACTCTTCCGGCTTCATCGCCCGCAGCTTCTCTTCAGCCTGAGGGAAGAAAGCCTGATAACGCTGCCAGAGATACGCAGGCTGCTTATCACTGCTTTGCAGCAAGAAGCCCAGCCCCCATTGACGCCCGATATTCATCGAGAAGGCAAAGACCGCATAGCCAAGCTGTTCTTCGGTGCGCAGCTGATTGTAGAACCACGGCTGAATGATCTGTCCCAGCACCGCGCTATAGGCTGAGCTGGCGAACTCATCATACCCGACAGGAACAAACACCGCGGCCAGCGCAGAATCCGTGCTGCTGCCTGCCTTTTCAAAGATCACGTTCTGCTTTTTATCCACAAACACATCCTGGTTACGGCACCATTCGTTACCGTTAGCACCCAGCTGTTTACGGACATTCTGCGCAAGGGTTTTCGACTGTTCTTCGCTCAAATTCCCCACAATCAGAAACTCAGGACGGGAGTGGGTTTTCAGCGCTTCACGGTAATCCATCACCTCTTTCAGGGTGATCGACGGCAACAGAGCACGACGGGTTTCACGCTGGAAGTAAGGGATCTGCGACAGCATCTGCACAGGCATAATCGCCAGATCAAAGGCTTTCCCTTTTTCAGCTGAATCCATCATCTGGGCATACCATGACTTGGCCTGCTCAAGCTGTTCTTCCGTTGGCGTATAGCTGAAATAACCTTCGAGCAACGCCTGGAAAAGCTGTGGCAAACGCTGAGTGTAACCGTTGGCATTAACCATCAAGCCGTTGTTGGCATTCGTTGAAAAACTGATGCCCCCGACTGCCGCCTGATTACTGAGCTGATCCAGCGCAATCCCTGCCAGATAGTCATTCAGCGCAAACATAACCTGATTTTTCGCGCTATCCATGGCCTGCGGATTACGCAGCACAACGCTCACATCGGCTTTTGGCTCGCTGGCAAAGTAGCGACTCGGCGTGTAGACCACCCGCAGCGTTGGCTCATCAACAATCAGTTCGGGATGCGGATACTCTTTCGCAGGCTTAATCAGCGAGAAGTCATCAGGAATATACGGGTTCAGTTCAGGCAATTTCAGCCCAATTTCTGCGGAGTGTTTCTGCCAGTCAGCGAACGTTTGCTCGCTGATTTTATTGACCTGATAAGGAGCATCAACAAAGTATGCCTTTTTATTATTCGGCTCTTTCGGGCTGATATACCAGATACGGGCGTTTTGCGGCGTCATCATCGCCAGACGCGCTTTTATCGCATCGGCATCATACCTATCGGCAATGTTCACCGCATCCAGGGTATGTTCAACCGGAACGCGGATCATGGTATCTGCCAGCCACTCGACATAGTCCATATCGCGAGTGATAGAGGGATAGCGGAAGTCGAGATCCAGCACATGCGCCAGCTCATCGAAATAACGTTTATCCACGCCCTTTTCGCGCAGCAGAGATAAATAGCTGAAAATCGCAGCGACCACTTCATCACGATGCGCGAGGCCTTTGTCGGTTAATGTCGCGGAAATCGCCAGAACACCGCTATTACCATTGACGACAGGATCGGAATCGGCACGAATGCCTTCTACCAGCCCCTGTTTCTGGAGCCAGTCGGAGAGGGTATCCGGACTACGATTGCCAATGAGATAGGTCACCAGCTCATCCGTTTTACTGCGAAATTGTGCCGTGTTGTTATCAATGCGGAACTCAACGCGCAGCACTTTACGTGGCTGCGCGGGGACGTAGTGAATGATGATGCCTTTCTGCGCATCAGTCACCACGGGGACTGTAATCTCTGGCCTTTCAATATTTTTATTTGGCACGCGGCCATAAGTTTCTGCGGCAATTTTCGCCAGTTCAGGAAGAGGCCTATTGCTGTAAACCACTGCTTTCATCAGATTGGCAGAATAGAATTTATCGCGAAAGGCATGCAGCGCGTCGAGCACCGGGCTGTTCGGTTTATCGCTCAGCGTCTCCAGATTACCACCGGAAAAACGTGAGCCAGGGTGGGCCGGGTTGATGGTTTCGGCACTCACCTGCGCCATCCGCATACCGTCTCGGGTGCGTGCCATTGTCAGTTCGGCATTCACCGCATTACGCTCGCGATCGGCGTATTTTTTATTCAGTAAAGGCGAGGCGATGGCATCGGCCAGACGATCGACCGCGCCTTCAAGCGCATCGTTTTCGACTTCAAGGTAAAACGCAGTGCGGTACGGCGCCGTGCTGGCATTATGGCTACCGCCGTGCATTTTCAGGAACTCGGAGAGGCTGTCCGGCTGCGGATATTTTTTAGACCCCATCAGGGTCATGTGCTCCAGATAATGAGCGAGACCCGGATGCGAATCCGGATCTTCCAGCGATCCAACCGGCACTACCAGCGCAGAGAGTGATTTCACAGCCTGCGGGTCGGAAACCAACAGCACGGTCATGCCATTATCAAGACGAATCGCCTGATATTGCCGGGTGTCTTTTTCGCTCTTACGGATTGTTTCCTGAACGGGTTGCCAACCGGTGTCTGCCTGACTGAGGGGAGCCCAAAGGGCGACGAACAAAACAAACGCTTTCAACAAGGTGCTGCCTGGCATTCACTACCTCTTCATCACGGCTACATCATTAACAAACTGCGTGCTGGACGAACCAGCATCTCTTTCTGTGGTGACATCAGTCCGTGACAAGTTGGGCATAATAAATGAACGCTCTAATCTGCGCAATTTTTATACAATCATCAGGACTGATTAAATTTAAACAACGGTAACAAGTAGCGTTGCGCCTCTTCCGTGATTGCCTCGAAGTATTCTGGCTCCAGCGTTCGCCATAAGCGCTGATACCAGACATCCTCCCCTTCGCCCCGCACCATCATGTTTCCTTCATAAGCCTGCATAAACTTGCTGCGGGCTTTTTGTAATGAGACTTCATCCGTTAACATGGCATCATTCTGCGCGTCGTAACAGGCTTTTATCCACGCCCCCCCACTTTCTGGCAGCAGCAACAGCGGTTTATTCATGCCCTGCCGATAACCTTCGATAAACAGGGTCAGATACGCTAATGCCTGATCTGAGGCCATAGGAGGGAAACGCCATTCGCCCTCTTTACGTACAAACAACCGGCTTTCACCTTCATTACCGCCAGCACTGTAGACAAGGTGTTCGAGCCAGAGTTGCAAACCTTGTGAAACACTGAGCATAGCGGGACGCCACCGCAGGAGCCCATCTGACTGCACATGCTGGAGCCAGCCAGTGAGCTGAATACCGTTGCAGGTCAGATCAATTTCGAGGCTTTTTCCCGGCTGACGACATTCAATGACTCTGTCAGCCAGTACCTGCATCTCCTGAAACTGCGTATCCCAGGCTATTTCGCCGAATGCACCATAAGGCAGCTGGCCCGCAGCCCGGTAACGACGGAACAGCGTTTGCGCATCCTCCTGCTCGACCAGCGCATTGAGCAACTGCTGGTTTAGCTGGTAACGGCTTAACCCATCGAGGATGAAAGGTTCTGCATCGGGGATTTCGCTCTCTTCAGAGCGGAAATGGACCTGAAGGCGCTGTTGGAAAAATGCGCGTACCGGGTGAGCCCAGAATCGCTGTAACTGTTCAAAGGCGATCGTCTCAACAGGGAGAGGCTCCAGCGTCTGAATAAAAGCTGTTTGTGCAATTCCCTCTCTCTTTGCTGCCGGTAGCCATTCACGGGCGTAGCTTTGTTGCTCGTCGTTGACGTAATTGGTCGGGTCAAACGGCATACGACTATGGCGATGGGTGATATGGTCTTTGACCCGCTGTTCACTTTGGTCACAGTTCAGCGCCTCATCCCCTGGCAGATAGTGGCTTTGACCGA
The DNA here is from genome assembly GCF_034046055.2 of Lelliottia sp. CFBP8978. Classification (NCBI taxonomy): domain Bacteria; kingdom Pseudomonadati; phylum Pseudomonadota; class Gammaproteobacteria; order Enterobacterales; family Enterobacteriaceae; genus Lelliottia; species Lelliottia sp. CFBP8978. The sequence continues at coordinate 3,503,651 of NZ_CM188253.1, forward strand.
TGTAATCCACCAGTTCCTGCACCAGCACCGAAGGAAAGCGTTCGCTGTTATCCTGAATTGAATGGCCGATATAGCTGATATAGAGCTTATCCTGGGCGGAAATTAATGCCTCCAGGAAGAGGTATCGGTCATCATCGCGTCGGCTACGATCGCCACGTTTTGGCTGCTGGCTCATCAGATCAAAACCGAGTGGCGCCAGTGCGCGAGGATAAATTCCGTCGTTCATCCCCAGCAGACACACCACTTTGAAAGGGATTGAACGCATGGGCATTAAGGTGCAAATGTTCACCGGGCCGGCTAAGAAACGCTGACTGATACGTTCCTGGTCAAGGCGTTGCGTCAATTCATCGCGCAGCAACGAAAGCGGAATAGCCTCGCCATAATGTGATGAAAGGCCTTCATCAATAATCGCCTGCCATTGCAGCTCAATAAGCGCCATTGCCCCTTCTGTTTCACTGTCCGGCAGGAAAAAGTCATTCAGCATTTCCCGACAGACAGGTAACCACTCTTCAAGGGGACGAGACTGTCTCAGCTCGCGCCGCCAGCGGTTGAGTTGCATCAGAAGCGATGCCAGATGACCGACAAGCTCGGCGATCAGCCCTGTCGATTCATCGTACGGGAGGACGTCATTCCACTCACCCTGACTGCTCTCCATCGCATAGCCCAGTAACATACGCGTCAGACCAAAGTGCCAGGTGTGTTGCCCTGTCGGCGGGAGTTCGAACTCCTGGACGTTATCATCGTCGATACCCCAGCGGACACCCGATTCGTTCACCCATTGCCGCAGATAGCGCAAGCCCTCTTCATCAATGTCAAAGCGTGCGGCAAGGACCGGGACATCCAGCAGGGCCAAAACATCTTCTGAAATAAAGCGGCTGTCCGGCAGGGAGAGTAAGCTGACAAAAGCCTGCAGAGCCGGATGCGACTGACGCGCCCGGCGGTCAGAAACGGCATAAGGAAGATAACGATCGCCAGTCGCGCTACCAAACACTGCCTGGATATAGGGGCTGTAACTGTCGATATCCGCAACCATCACGACGATATCACGCGGCGTAAGGTCCGGATCGTCCTGAAGCATCGCCAGTAGTTTGTCATGCAGCACTTCGACTTCGCGCTGCGGACTGTGGCAAACATGAACGGTCACACTGCGATCCTTAAGATCCAGCCTGCGTTTATTATCGCTACGAGCAAATTCTTCGGCGGTCATTCCCGCTATTGCGCGGTTTTCAAGATCGAGAATATCAAGCTGGACGTTGTGTAACAGGCTGTCTGGCGTGATATCCGCGAACGCATCGACATCGCCTTCTCCTGATGAAGAAATATCAGACAGCATATGAATATAGTCACGCCCCAGCTTCCCCCAGGATGCCAGCAAAGGGTTCGGTAAGTTTTGAATACCCTCTTCATCAAAAAGTCGTGCCGCGCTGGCGCTGTCTTTAAACAGCGGAACAGTACGTTCTTCAAATATCCGGCGTCGTTGTCGGGTAACAAGCCTTGCAAGCCAGCGAGCATCCTGAATATCCCCCCAGTAATGACGGCAAGGGTTGGTAAACAGAATATGGATATCGACATGCTTGCCCAGCGCTTCCAGCGCTTTCAAATACACCGGAGGCAATGCTGAAATCCCGCAGATAAAGACGCGAGAAGGAAGCCCCGCGGGCGGTTCAGAAGCCGCATCCAGTGTCGAAATAAAGCGATCGTAAAGGTTGGCACGGTGCCACTGCGGTTGACCTAGCTTTTCGGTATGCTCAACCAGCGCTTTCCAGAGCGGTGCCTGCCAGATTTGCGCTTCTGGTAGACCGTCAATAAGCGCACCGGACTCCCATGCCGTTAGCCATTCTGGACGATAAACCAGATACTGGTCATAAAGGTCGGCAGTACGGGAAGCAAGCTGGAACAGTTTACGTTTATCAGTATCATCGCTCAGATAGTGCCGCAGCATGACGAACTCATCTTTCTGCAACATCTCTGGCAGAAGCGTCATCAACTTCCAGCTCATGCTTTGTTTATTGAAAGCACTCTGTTTAGGGATGTCCGCCAACACGCGGACAAACATATCCCAGATGAAACTCGCGGGAAGTGGGAACTCGATATTGGCCGCAATACCAAATTTTTGCGCAAGAGACATTTGCAGCCACTGGGCCATCCCCGTACTTTGCACCAGCACCATTTCCGGCTCAAAGGGATCGGCAAGATGATCGCGCTCGACGATAAACTCCATCAGCGCTTCCAGCACATCCAGACGATTTGAGTGATAGACCCTTAACATAAACGCTCCCGACTAATGACTTACCGGGCAATGCAGGCGTGTCATCTGACCCTGCCGCCCCAGAGGAGAAATAATAGTAACTGTGATGCTGACACATCCGGCTTGCGTTGTCTCCACCCGGTTTGTCCGCCATCCCTGTGGCAATGTATCCGCGGATAATTGCGCCTGATTCCAGGCGTAATGCCAGAGCTGGCGATACTGGCTGAATATGGCATGCCGGTTTGCCAGCGCCTGATGATAGCCGGATAGCGCGGTGACAATCATCACCAGCAACACCATTGCTAACAACACTTCCACCATGCTAAATCCCTGTTGTCTGTTTAAGGCAGCTGACACAAATCCCCCTGCTTCAGTGGACAGAAATCGCTCCAGCCATGAGGAGAAAAGACAATGCGTCCTTCCTGGATTTCCCCCCTCCGCCACAAGAGCATATCGCCGTTGCCTGCGATCAGCAGGACGCGGTCCTCTGCAAGTAACCGCAGACACACTCGTCCCTGTGACACTTTCTTACACTGAATATTTGTCACCACCGACCACAGCTGGCGCTTCCCCCACTCCAGCGCCGATTGCACAGTGGCCCGTTGTTGTACCGACTGACGTTCGCGGCTGACGATCCGGGTAAAGGAGTCGAGCTGTTGATTCAGCCCCGTCAGAATCAGGCCACCAATGACAAGCAGTAGCAGAACCAGAGCAAGCGAGGACATCCCCTTTTGGCGCTTCATAAATTGAACCCGGTGACGCGATACGTAGCCAGCCAGGGCGTGGCTTTTAGCCCAACGCGGGAGGCTGCAAGTTCAATGTTAAGCTCAGGAGCGAAGCCGGATCGCTGGGTTTTGCTCACCGAGAATCGCGTAATCATAATGCTGCCAGGATCGGTTAATTTATCCCAGCCTTTTCCTGTGCAACTCGTGGCTCCACGCTGCGTTTCAAGCGCCCCGGCTTCCAGGCGAAAACCTGTTTGTTCAGCCTCAGCCTGCGATGCATTTTCCCAGCGACCGTTGCTGTTGGCATCCCACTGGACGATCACGCAGCTCCCCTCTTTGCTGATTATCAATGCCTGTCCCTGACAATCTCCGGCGCAATAACCGGCCCGCTGTAGCTGCTTTCCTATTGCAGAGACCCTTAGCCACACCTCTTCTTCCAGCTCTTGCTGCATTTCCTGATTCAGGATAGCCCGTTGTAAACCGGGTAAAAACCGCGCGGTGCTAAGCAGTAAAATACTGCCAATCGCCATGGCAATCAGCACTTCGGTCAGCGAAAAACCGCGTGATTTTGTCAACATGTCCCTTTTCCCGTGCTGTTGCACATTCTGATGCGTCCCCCGTTCGAAACGATAACCAGCCACTCCCCCGCACGGCTTTTAAGGCGTATTCGACCAGCCCATGCGGTATCCCTGAGTCCATAAAACGCCAGTGAAGGCGTTATTTCCGCAATGGTGACGTCAGGCCATAACGGCCTGAGCACCAGGTCACCTTCGGCCTGACAATCAGCACTCTTTGTTGTTAAGAGACACCAACTTTGCCCCCACGCTTTGAGCGTGATGATATGGTCCCGGTTATGGCCGTTCGCATCGTCCCGCAATAGCACTAAGTAGTCCCTTACCTGATGTACTGTTTGCCAAAGGCGCTGCTGTTGCTGCCAGCTTTGCCAGCCATACAACCCGGTGGCACTAAGAATGATGACCAGCGAGATTGCCACCATCGTTTCGATGAGCGTGAAGCCGCGTTCTTTTTTCATGACGACAGTGTGGCGAGATAAACGGGGAAAAACGACTGGCGAAAGAGAAAGTTACGAGACGTTGTCCAATAAATATCATCACTTGCATTGCGTTGCAAAAACGCTGGAAAGCCGCTCGTAAACGTGAAATCTGGGCAAAAAAAACCGGCGCTAAAAAGCACCGGTTGTGTGAGGATAAGTGAAGTCAGATAGCAACGGGCGCTTTGATGCCGGGGTGCGGATCGTAGCCCTCAATTTCGAAATCATCGAAGCGATAGTCGAAAATAGACTCCGGTTTGCGCTTGATGATCAACTTCGGCAGCGCACGGGGTTCGCGACTCAACTGCAGATGAGTCTGTTCCATGTGGTTGCTGTATAGATGGGTATCGCCACCCGTCCAGACAAAATCACCGACGTCGAGATCACACTGCTGCGCCATCATATGGACCAGTAAAGCGTAGCTGGCGATGTTGAACGGCAGACCGAGGAATACATCGCAAGAACGCTGGTAAAGCTGGCATGAAAGCTTGCCGTCAGCCACATAGAACTGGAAGAAGGCGTGGCAAGGAGCCAGCGCCATTTTATCCAGCTCACCGACGTTCCAGGCTGAAACGATAATCCGGCGAGAATCCGGGTCGTTTTTCAGCTGGTTGAGCACGGTGGTGATCTGGTCAATATGGCGGCCATCAGGCGTTGGCCATGCGCGCCACTGTTGACCATATACCGGTCCCAGGTTGCCGTTCTCATCTGCCCATTCGTCCCAAATCGACACGTTATTTTCGTGCAGATAAGCAACGTTTGTATCGCCCTGGAGAAACCACAGCAGTTCATGAATGATCGAGCGCAAATGGCAGCGCTTCGTCGTCACCAGAGGAAAACCGTCCTGCAAATTGAAGCGCATCTGGTGGCCAAAAATAGAAGTCGTCCCGGTACCGGTACGATCGTTTTTTGGCGTGCCCTCATCGAGCACTTTTTTCATCAATTCAAGATACTGTTTCATGGTTCCTCAAGAGAGCTGTTGCTGTGGACGGCGACGATACGCCCAGATCATCATAATGACACCCGCGACAATCATCGGGATAGAGAGAATCTGCCCCATGCTGATGTACTGTACCCATTCACCGGTGAACTGCTGGTCCGGCTGGCGGAAGAATTCAACGATGATACGGAAAGCACCATAGCCAATCAGGAACAGACCGGAGACCGATCCCATTGGGCGCGGTTTGCGAATAAAGAGATTCAGAATGATAAACAGCACGACCCCTTCCAGCGCCAGCTCATAAATCTGAGACATATGGCGCGGCAACGAGCCGTAGGTATCGAAGATGGACTGCCACTCCGGGTGGGAAGGCAACAGCGCAATGTCTTCTGCGCGCGATCCCGGGAACAGCATCGTGTACGAAACGCCTGGATCGACACGCCCCCACAACTCCCCATTGATGAAGTTACCGAGGCGACCCGCACCCAGGCCAAACGGGATCAGAGGAGCAATAAAATCAGCGACCTGGAAGAAGTTACGCTTTGTGCGTTTGGCAAAAATGACCATGACCAGGATGACACCAATCAGGCCACCGTGGAAGGACATCCCGCCATCCCAGACGCGGAACAGGTACAGCGGATCGTTCAGGAATACCGGGAAGTTGTAGAACAGCACATAGCCAATACGGCCGCCCAGGAAGACCCCCAGGAAGCCCGCATAAAGCAGGTTTTCAACTTCGTTTTTTGTCCATCCGCTGCCTGGACGACCGGCGCGACGACTTGCCAGCCACATCGCGAAGATGAAGCCCACCAGATACATGAGACCATACCAGTGAAGTGCAACGGGACCCACTGAGAAAATGACCGGATCAAATTCCGGAAAATGCAGATAACCACTGTTCATCTGTCACCACAAGATGTTGTTATTCCGCTGAAAGTGGACAGCGGCAAATAAGCGCGCATGGGGTTAGCCAGCGCTCCAAAGTTGCGAATCATAGCACAAGGCAGGCGCAGAGGATGCGCCTGAGATGTAAAAGATATGTATAAGGCTAACGGCCGCCGCGAATCAGACCGCCCATGCCACGACGCTCCATAAAGGCTGCGACCTGGTGACGGACCTCTGTCGCCAGCTGTGCCTCAAGGCTGCGCCTCGCCAGCTCCTGGGCTTCTTCGTAGTCGATATGACGCAACAGATATTTAACGCGTGCAACCGAGCGACCGTTCATGGACAAGTGGCGGAAACCCAGACCAATGAGAATCGCCACACACATGGAGTCTCCCGCCATTTCGCCGCATAACCGCAGATCGATGCCGTACTGCTCTGCTTCACGCGCGATCATCGCCAATGCCCGCAACATTCCCGGATGCAAACTATCGTAGATGCTGGCCACCCGCGTGTTATTGCGATCCACCGCCAGGATGTACTGGGTAAGATCGTTAGTGCCCACAGAGATAAAATCGACGCGGGTCGCCAGGTGCGGCAGCATAAAGACCATCGAAGGCACTTCGAGCATGACTCCCAGGCGCGGTTTCGGGATGGCGTAACCGATCATCTCTTCCACTTCACGGCCCGCGCGTTCGATGAGACGGCGCGCTTCGTCGATCTCATCCAGGCTCGTCACCATCGGCAGCAGGATACTGAGATTGCCCGTCGCCGCATTGGCACGTAGCATCGCGCGCACCTGGATCAAGAAGATCTCCGGCTGATCGAGCGTAATACGTATTCCTCGCCAGCCAAGACACGGGTTCTCTTCGCTGATCGGCATATACGGCAGTTGTTTATCCGCTCCGACGTCCAGGGTGCGCAGTGTCACGGGTTTGTCGTTGAACATCTGCAACATGCCTTGATACTGGGCGACCTGCTCCTCTTCCGACGGAAAGCCGCTTTGCAGCATGAAAGGTATTTCGGTGCGGTACAAACCGATGCCATCAATGCGGCTCCCGAGCTTTTCTTCATGCGCCGGGCTGAGTCCAGCGTTGAGCATCACTTTGATACGCTCGCCGCTTTTCAGCTGCGCAGGCAGGTTGACGTCGTCTTCCGCAAGGCGGCTTAACTCATTTTCTTCACTGATTAACCGCTGATACTCTTGCAGCAGCACGGGTTCAGGATCGACCAGCAACTCACCGCGATAGCCATCCACCACCAGCGTGCGTCGTTGCAGCACTGAGGGCTGAATATCAGCCCCCATCACGGTGGGGATCCCCAATGCACGCACCATAATGGCCGCATGGGAGTTGGCTGCACCATCGCGCACTACCACGCCAGCCAGTCGGTCCTGCGGCAGCTCGGCAAGCGTCGTCGCCGACAGTTCATCAGCGACCAGAATAAAGCGTTTCGGCCAGGCGTTTTCGCCCTGATTAGTATCATCGAGATGAAATAACAGCCGTTGCCCGAGGCTACGTAAATCGCCGGCGCGTTCCTTCAGGTAACCGTCGGTTAACGCCGCAAACTGCTCGGCGAATTTCTCTATGACCTTTTTGACCGCCCACTCAGCCACCGACCCTTTGTCAACTTCCGCAAACAGTTCGCGACGCAGACGAGCATCAGACAGCAGGTGTGAATAGAGATCGAATATCGCTGCCGTCTCTTTTTGTGCGCCAGCGGAGAAACGCTTGCTGTAGCGACGAAATTCGTTTGCGGCTTCTTCCAAGGCGCCTGTCAGACGCTCTCGCTCGAGCGCCGCATCAAGCGTTGAGGCCTCATACACCTGCTCCATCAGCGGCAGCGTGGCATCCATCCAGCCTTCAGCAATCGCCACGCCGGGTGATGCCGGCAGCGCGCGGATACGCGTGTGACGATATTGGCCAAACAGGGCCGCTAACTGCGACTGGGAAAGGATCGCGGCCATTTGCGTGGCCAGCGTGACGAGGAATGACTCTTCGCTTTCATCAAACTGACGCAGCTCGCGCTGCTGGACAACCAGCACGCCAAGCAGTTGGCGGCGCTGAATGATAGGCACCCCCAGGAACGCGCGAAAACGCTCTTCTTTTACAGAGGGGATGTATTTAAAGCTGGGGTGTTTTTGCGCATCAGCAAGGTTGATAGGCTCTGCCAGCCGTCCTACGAGGCCAACGATACCTTCATCAAAAGCGAGTGCAACAGTGCGACCACGGGGTTTTTTTAACCCACGCGTCGCCATGAGGTAGTAACAACGCCGATCGTTGTCGGCCAGATACACCGAACAAACTTCGGTTTCCATCGCAAGGCAGATGTCAGTGACCAGGATGTCCAGCGCCTCATTGAGGCGCGGAGCACTGGCAACCTTTTCGACTATTTCTCGCAAGCGGGTGAGCATGATTTGCGTTGCTTAACCTCTTTTACGTCGCCAGGCAGGTGTGCTTTGTGGTTTAGGAGGTGCCTCCTGAATCGCCATCACAACACTTGCGAACTCTTTCATCACCCTACGGTAAACATCGCGCTTAAACGACACGACCTGACGAACGGGATACCAGTAGCTTACCCAGCGCCAGCCATCGAACTCTGGCGTACTGCTGGTTTGCATATTGATTTCCGAATCGTTGCTCACCAATTGCAGAAGAAACCATTTCTGTTTCTGGCCGATACAAACCGGCTTTGTGTCCCAACGCACCAAACGTTTCGGTAACTTGTAACGCAACCAGTTGCGGGTCGAAGCAAGGATGCGAACATCCTTTCGGCTTAAGCCGACTTCTTCGAACAACTCCCGATACATCGCTTGTTCTGGGGACTCTCCAGGATTGATCCCGCCTTGCGGGAATTGCCAGGAGTGCTGACCATATCGCCTTGCCCACATAACCTGGCCCTGACGATTACAAATTACGATACCTACGTTCGGGCGGTAGCCATCGTCATCAATCACCGGACTACCTCAAACTAAACCTGATATATGAACGATTGTTTCATACTCCTGTAAGGCGGTAAACCACTCTCTTACAAGGCTGCAAACGAATAACATTTGAATAACTCACAATTTTCACTCAAGTTATAAACAGATGAGGGTGCAGATGAGCCATTTTATTCACTTTTTCTGTGGATATAGTTGTGAAGAAGTATGGAATTACCGATGGACAACATTTCTCAGAGAGAAAACCTCGCCTTTACCCACCACAAATAAAACTCTATTTTTCATGCAATTAATCGCAAGATCTTGCCTACTGACGCCTATAACGTGACGATCATCACACATGAGATCCTGGTACTGATGAAAGATCGAACAGCATCGGTTTTATCCACAGATTGTGCCAATAACTTAGACACATTTTGTGTAAAAATTCGATTTTCGTCGCACGTCAAGGCTGTAAATTGAACCAGTAGTGAGGGTTATTCCCAGTTATCCCACTTTTCTGTGGATAACATGGTGTAAGATCCTGTTCATTGTCAGTGACCAGTTTTGAACAACCCATTTTTCATCATTTTTAAAAATGATGATTTTTGTTAAAAAGACATATAAATCATAACCCTGCCATATCGCTTCAGAAATCGTTAAACTCTATCCACAAGGACCTCATTTACCGTTCATTTTTTAATCAAAGGCTGATATTCATGCTTCCGCTCCTTCCGCTGACCTCTCCCCCCTCGACTGAAGAGCAGTTGCTGTACCAGGCACAACGCGTGGCGGGTTACACGCTTGGAGAGCTGGCCGCGATGGCGGGTCTGCCTGTACCCCACGATCTCAAACGTGATAAAGGCTGGATTGGCGTGCTGCTGGAGCTGTGGCTTGGCGCGAGTGCGGGCAGTAAACCTGAGCAAGATTTTGCGGCACTTGGCGTTGAGCTCAAAACCATTCCCATCGACAGCCAGGGCAAACCGCTGGAAACCACCTTTGTTTGTGTCGCCCCTTTGACAGGGAATAGTGGCGTCAGCTGGGAAACCAGCCATGTGCGTCATAAACTCAAGCGGGTGCTGTGGGTGCCCGTTGAAGGCGAGAGAACAATCCCCCTGGCCGATCGCCGGGTGGGCGCGCCGCTGCTATGGAGTCCTGACGATAAAGAAGAACGTCAGCTTTGCCAGGACTGGGAAGAGTTGATGGATATGATTGTTTTGGGACAAGTGGAGCGGATTACGGCACGTCACGGTGAAGTCATGCAATTGCGTCCAAAAGCGGCCAACAGCAAAGCGTTAACCGAGGCCATAGGCGCCAATGGCGAGCCCATACTGACGCTACCGCGCGGCTTTTATTTAAAAAAGAACTTCACGGGCGCACTGCTGGCTCGCCACTTCTTGCTCAAAACATAGTTTTTCTGTGAAGTTTGAACTCAATCAAACGCGATCACCGGCTTTTTAAGATTTTGCTACTTTCATGTAACGAATTACCAGGTTATTACTACACTATGATTGGATACGAGCCAGGTGAGGATGATAACGATGAAAAAATGGGCAGTGATAATCTCAGCGGTCGGTTTAGCGTTTGCTGTTTCAGGCTGTAGTAGCGATTACGTGATGGCCACAAAAGATGGACGAATGATTTTGACCGACGGCAAACCCGAAGTCGATGACGATACCGGCCTTGTGAGTTACAGCGACCAGCAAGGCAATAAGATGCAGATCAACCGCGACGAAGTTTCTCAGATTATCGAACGATAAACAGATGAAGGTCAGTTGCTTACTGACCTTTTTGATTTTTCTCTTCCCCTTTTGCTTCCCCTCTGCCATGTTTATAGACCCTTAATTATTCTCGTTTCAGGAAACCGGCTATGCATTATCACCGTATCCCCCACAGCACTCTGGAAATCAGTCAACTGGGGTTGGGCACGATGACATTCGGTGAACAAAACAGCGAAGCCGATGCCCATGCGCAACTCGATTACGCCGTCAGTCAGGGCATTAATCTGATTGATGTCGCGGAAATGTACCCGGTGCCGCCGCGCCCGGAGACTCAGGGATTAACCGAAACTTACGTTGGCAACTGGCTGGCGAAAAACGGTAATCGTGAAAAACTGGTGCTTGCCTCTAAAGTGAGCGGCCCGTCGCGTAATAACGACACGGGCATCCGCCCGAACCAAATTCTGGACCGCAAAAACATTCGTGCCGCGCTGGATGACAGCCTCAGACGCCTGCAGACCGACTATCTCGATCTGTATCAGGTTCACTGGCCACAGCGTCCGACCAACTGCTTTGGTAAGCTGGGCTATAGCTGGAGCGACAGTGCGCCCGTTGTGACGCTGCTCGAAACGCTGGAAGCACTGACCGAGTGCCAGCGCGCCGGTAAAATTCGCTATATTGGCGTCTCGAATGAAACCGCTTTTGGCGTGATGCGTTATTTACATCTGGCGGATAAGCATGACCTTCCGCGGATTGTGACGATTCAGAATCCGTACAGTCTGGTGAACCGGAGCTATGAAGTCGGTCTGGCCGAAGTGAGCCAGTATGAAGGCGTCGAGTTGCTGGCTTACTCTTGCCTGGCTTTTGGTACGCTGACGGGCAAATATCTCAACGGCGCCAAACCGGCGGGTGCGCGAAACACTCTGTTCAGCCGATTCACGCGTTACAGCGGTGAGCAGACACAAAAAGCGGTTGCCGCTTATGTGGACATCGCCCGTCGCCACGGTCTGGATCCGGCGCAAATGGCGCTGGCATTCGTGCGCCGTCAACCCTTCGTAGCCAGCACCCTGCTGGGAGCAACCACGCTGGAGCAGCTAAAAACCAACGTTGAAAGCTTCCATCTGGAGTTGAGCGAAGAGGTGTTAGCGGAGATCGAAGCCGTGCATCAGGTTTACACCTATCCTGCACCCTAATGAAATCACCCGGCGGCCATCGTCCGCCGGGCATTTTTACTCTAACGACGTCTTTGCCAGAGCCAGAGTCCGGCAATAGCCAGCGCAAACAGCCCACCAAATCCAACGCCAATCCCTACCACGGGAAATCCTGCTTTTACCGCCAGCGAGTAAAGCCCCAGCATCAGCAGCATGGCCGTGTTTTCGCCCAGATTCTGTACCGCAATCGCGTTACCCGCCCCAACGGTCTGTTTACCACGCTCTTGCAACAGGGCATTCAGCGGCACCACAAAGAACCCACCCAGTACCCCAATCAGAATCAACAGCGCATAGGCCGGCAATAGCGCATGCTGGAGTGAGAAGAACAACACGCCGACACCAATCAAAATCCCCGCAGGCATACAGCGCGCAACAGTTTCCAGGGTGACGAGTTTCGCCGCAGCCCCGGCCCCGACCACAATCCCAACGGCAACCATCGCGTTCAGGTAAGTTGGCGTGGCATTATCGGTGATGCCTAAGGCCGTCGGAACCCACAGCACCAGCAGGAATCGCAGCGTCACACCCGCGCCCCAGAAAAGACTGGTGCCCATCAGCGAGAAACGCGTTTCGCCATTACGCCACAGCACGCGGCAGGCGTTGAAGAAGCTGGAGGTCATTGGCGTGAAGCGCCAGGACTGGCCAGGACGTGCCACGGGGAGCGTCGGGATAAACAAATTAGCGACCACTGCGCCGGCGTACATCAGGGCACAGACCCCGAGCGCCGCCAGAACGTGCCAGTCGGCCAGCACACCACCCGCTACCGAGCCCAGCAGAATTGCCGCTATCGTTGAAGATTCCATCAGACCGTTGGCTTTGACCAGTTTGTCTCCGGTTGTCAGTTCCCCCAGGATACCGTATTTCGCCGGAGAATAGGCCGCCGCGCCGATCCCCACCAGCGTATAGCCGATAAAGGGATTGATACCGAAACAGATACTCGCCGCCCCCAGCAGTTTGAGCCCGTTGGCAAACATCATCACACGGCCTTTTGCAAAGCTGTCCGCGACCTGCCCCACGAAGGGAGCAAAGATGATGTAAGCACCCACAAACACCATCTGCAGGATGGGCTGGCTCCAGTCCGGATAAAATTCCGCTTTCAGCAGTGCCAGAGTGGCAAATAACAGCGCGTTATCGCCAAAAGCGGAAAGAAACTGGGCGGCGGTCACCGCCATCATGCCTTTCGACCAGATTGACGTGTTAGTGTGTACTGACTCACGCATTATGTTTTTCTGCCTCTTCAACCAGCCCCTTAAGCGCAACGAAATCGGGTTTACCACTCCCCAACACCGGCAACTGCTTCAGATAGCGAATATCTCTGGGAACAGCCAGCTCAGGAACGCCATGGGTGCGGACATACTGCAGCAACTGTTCACGTTTGAGTTCATTGTCGGTGGTAAATAACACCAACGCCTCGCCTTTACTGGCATCACTTTTAATGGCCGTTGCGTGCATTTTTTCAGGAGAAACGGCACTGGCGAACTGCTCCACCATCTCCAGTGACACCATTTCTCCGGCAATCTTGGCGAAGCGTTTGGCGCGCCCCTGGATCTGCACAAAACCTTGCTCATCAAAGCGCACAATATCGCCGGTGTCGTACCAGCCCGTTTCCAGCTCGCCCTGCGCATTTTCCGCCGTAGGCGCTTCCAGCACGCCCGGGTTTTCCACGCGCAGATAGCCGTTCATGACGTTCGGTCCTTTCAACTGCAGGCGACCACCGTCTTCAATACCCGGAACAGCCAGCAGACGCGCGTCCATGCCGGGTAAAATACGTCCAACCGTACCCGGCTTTGCGGCCATCGGTACGTTGATGGAGACCACCGGCGCGCATTCCGTTACGCCGTAGCCCTCCAGGATGCGCAGACCAAATTTGTCCTGCCAGATTTGACGGTTGCTGTCCTGCAATTTTTCCGCCCCGGCCACCACATACCGCACGCGGTAGAAGTCGTACGGATTGGCAAAGCGCGCGTAATTTCCGAGGAACGTTGATGTACCGAAAAGCACCGTACAGTTACGGTCATACACCAGTTCCGGCACGATGCGATAGTGTAGCGGGCTAGGATAGAGAAACACTTCTGCGCCCGTGAACAGCGGCGTAAATAGCCCTACCGTCAGGCCGAAAGAGTGGAAAAGCGGCAGCGCCGACATAAAGCGGTCGTGAGCGGTAAAATCGGCAATGGTTTTAATCTGTTCAACGTTTGCCAGAAGGCTTTTGTGGCTATGAACCACGCCCTTTGGATTCCCCTCGGATCCCGAGGTGAAGAGAATCATTGCGGCATCTTCCGGCTGCTGTTTTACCTGCGCCAGACGTGGAGCGAGCAAGTGTGCAAAAATCCACAGTTTGTCGCTGGTCGTAACAACAGCTTTAAGATCCTCAAGAAACACCCAGCGCACCTGCGTGAGCTGCTCCGGCAAGTGCCAGAGTTTGCCTTTGTCGAGGAACTGGCGCGATGTGAAGACGGTTTTGATCTCTGCTGCGGTAATCGCGCTGGTCAGCCCTTTGACACCCGCGGTGTAGTTCATCATCGCCGGAATGCGCCCCCGGGAAACGGCGCCAAAAATGACGGCCGCGCTGATGCCCGCGTTCGGCAGCATCAGGCCGATCTTTTCACCTTGCTGACTGTATTTCTCCAGAATACGCCCGACAAAGAGCGTCTTGGTTAGCAACTTGCGATAGGTATCCGGCGTGAAATTGATGTCTTCAATACAGTTTTTGTTGGCCCCAAAACGATACTGCGCAGAGAGTAGCGATTCATACAGGGTTTCGCGCGGACGCACCGCCATTCGTGCTTCCATCATAATCTGATGAAGCATCTCGCCGGCCATCTTGCGACGATCCCGCGCGCGCGGCGCTTCAGGCATTGGAAGCGTTGTCGGCGGGAGAATGTGCAGCGTGATTTTGGGGAACAGGCGCAGCTTAACCAGCCCTTTCAGGCGACTGAAGTGGGTCAACTCAGCGCCTTCAATGCGCAGCGGCACTACCGTAGCCCTGGATTTTGCGGCGACAAAACCCGCCCCGTCATAGATTTTCATCAGCGAGCCAGTCACCGAGATCCGCCCTTCCGGGAAAATAACCACCGGACGCCCCTGCTCGATCAGACGCACCAGGTGTTTGATCATCATCGGTTTGGTGGGATCGAGAGGGACAAAATCAATCAGCGATGCGAGCCTTCGCATAAACCATTTCTGGCTTATAGAGCTGTACACCGCAAATACCGGGCGGCCAGGCAGGAAAAGCGCCAGCAAGATGCCGTCGATAAAGGAAACATGGTTTGGAGTGATAAGAACACGCTCACCGCGTAGCGACTGGGTGTCGCCGGTGAGGCGGACGCGAAAGAGGATACGGAATAAGGTACGGAAAAACCCAAATAGCATTTCAACTCCCTTTGCCTGTCAAATTTTAGGGTTACGCTAAATTGTGGCAGATTACACGAGAAGTGCAGGGGGAGCGACAGCTTATTCAGGCGAAAAAAAACCTGCGCATCCGCGCAGGCTGGTGCAAGAGATGAGTACGAAAACGTACCAGGAATTCTCACCAATCAATACCTCTGGGATCTTGATTGTGGCTGTAGCCCGCTCGCTTCGCCAGCAGGAAAACGCAAGCGAATGAGCCTAAGTGCAACCAGGTGTGAAAATTATTGATTGCTGTTACATGTTGAAGTTAATGGCAAAAAAAAACCTGCGTATAAACGCAGGTTGGTGTAATTCGTGTTAATCAACCGGAGCTGATCTCACCTATCAATACCTCTGGGATCTCGACTGTAGCAATCCACTCTCCTCTCTCACCAGCTGACAATCGCAACAGCCTTCGGCAAAGTGTAACGAAAGGTTCATTTTGACACGCATCTGACACGCTTCGTGGTGTAACCATTACACGGGTTCGCATGTTCTGTATCACGTTTGCGAGTAGCATTCCCGGCTGGCCCTTGAATGCACCTCGCTTTTCCGCAACACTACTGTGTGTGTAACCGCTTACCCCCAAAAGAAGGTATTGAATGGCGACAATTAAGGATGTGGCCCGTCTGTCTGGTGTTTCTGTCGCGACCGTTTCGCGCGTCATTAACCACTCTCCAAAAGCCAGCGACGCCTCCCGTCAGGCAGTACAGAGTGCCATGGAAACCCTGAACTACCATCCCAACGCCAACGCCCGCGCCCTGGCACAGCAGTCAACGGAGACGGTAGGACTGGTCGTCGGCGACGTCTCAGACCCGTTTTTCGGGGCGATGGTAAAAGCGGTGGAACAGGTGGCCTATCAGACCGGCAATTTTTTACTGATTGGCAACGGCTACCATAACGAACAGAAAGAGCGCCAGGCGATTGAACAGCTGATTCGCCATCGCTGCGCCGCCCTGGTTGTCCATGCCAAAGTGCTGCCCGATGCCGAACTGCTCCATCTGATGAAGCAGATCCCCGGTATGGTGCTCATTAATCGCATCATCCCTGGCTATGAGGACCGCTGCGTTGCCCTTGACGACCGCTACGGTGCCTGGCTCGCCACTCGCCATCTGATTCAGCAGGGTCATACCCGGATTGGCTATCTCTGTTCGAACCACCAGATTTCTGATGCCGAGGATCGGCTGCGCGGGTACTACGACGCACTGCGAGAAAGCGGTTTACCCTGCAACGATCGTCTTGTCACGTATGGCGAACCGGACGAAAGCGGCGGCGAACAAGCCATGACCGAGCTGTTGGGACGCGGGCGCAATTTTACCGCTGTGGCCTGTTATAACGACTCAATGGCCGCAGGCGCGATGGGGGTGCTTAACGACAACGGCATTGACGTTCCGGCAGAGATTTCATTGATTGGATTTGATGATGTGTTGGTTGCACGCTACGTGCGTCCACGCCTGACAACCGTGCGCTATCCGATTGTGACGATGGCCACCCAGGCCGCCGAACTGGCGCTGGCGCTGGCCGAAAAACGCCCGCCGCCGGATATCACGCATTTATTTAGCCCGACGCTGGTGCGTCGTCACTCGGTCATCGCCCCGACAGAATCAGTCAGCGAATAGCGATAGAGATGAACCGTTTTATTCGGGTATTCCAGCGCATCCCCGATGTAATGCCAGCCGTAGCGTTCATAAAAGTCACGGCAGGCTGACCACAGATGCAGCTCGGAATAGCCGGCCCGCGCGGCATACGCCATCACGTAATCCTGTAACTGGCCCGCCAGCCCTTTGCCGCGAGCCGCTTCATCCACGTACAGCGCTGCCAGCCACGGATAAATATCCTGACGGGTGATTAAATCACAGCGCCACAGCCCGACCGTTCCCAGCAGTTGTCCGTCTTCAAGGGCGACAAAAGTGACAGGCAATGCGTCGGGTTTCTGGCTGTGGGTAATAATGCTGGCAAAGAATTCGCGCGGTAATCCATCACCAAAAGCCTGCCAAAGCCAGTCGGTGACACGCTCCGCATGGTGTGGAACGGCGTACAGCGGTTGAATTTTCACACCGGTTTTCCCTGGAAAATGGGCACTGACTCAAAAAGATAGCCGTCAAAATCGGGTGCGTCTTCATCAGACAGTTCAAGCAGGCTCTTTTTAACATTTTCCAGATGTTGCCACATCGCCTGCCACGCGCCCATCACATCCCGGCGACGCAGAGCCGCCAGAATGGTTTGCCTGTCGCCCAGCCACTTGAGCCTGTAGGCGCGGCTGGCGATATGAACATTAAACTGCTGCCACAGCGGGCTGCTGTCCATGTGATGCCAGACGCTCTCAACCGTTGCCAAAAGCATCTGGTTCTGTGTGGCGCCAGCCAGCACCAGATGAAACATCTTGTTGTTATCCTGGCTGTTATCGTTGGCGGCGATGGCCCGCTGTTCCTGCTCAATGATGCGACGCAGATTATCAATATCGGCGCGGGTTGCCATTTTGGCCGCAAAGGCGGCAATGTTGCTTTCGATCAGCTGGCGCGCCTGCAAAATTTCAAACGGCCCGACGTCACTGTTTAAGAAACGCTCTTCTTCGTTTTCATGCTCTTCCGGAATACGCATGACATAGACGCCGGAGCCCTGGCGGATATCCACCGTTCCCTGCAACTCCAGCATCAACAGCGCTTCGCGCACGATGGTGCGGCTGACGCCATACGTCTCGGCAATGTTACGCTCCGGGGGCAGACGTGAGCCAACGGGATAGTGACCCTGGATGATTTGCGCACGCAAATCCTCGCCAATCTCCTGGTACTGTTTTTTTTCCGGCGGGACGACTGCCTTATCCACGTGATCACCTGTGCTTATCAGTTAATGCGCAGGCCGGGCATCCTCCCGGCCAGTTGACGACTATTTTACCAGAACCCGTACGGTTTTAGCCTATTTCCATTCATCATCGACGGTGAGCGTCAGCGTCCGTTCATCGCGCAGCCGACGGAACCACGAGGCCGATTTTTTCGGCCTGCGGGCACGGTCATTCTCCAGATCGATTTCAATCAGACCGTAGCGATTTTTAAAGGCATTCATGGGCGAAACATTATCGGTAAACGCCCACAGCATGTAGCCGTGGCAGTTCGCTCCGTCTTCGCGCGCCAGGAGCGTTTGACAGAGGTGCTCACTGATAAAAGCAATTCGATAATCATCTTCGATGAAACCGTCGCGATGGCGAAATTGTGCTTCGTTCTCCACGCCCATACCGCTTTCCGCCACAAACCACGAAATATTGCGATAGTCATTTTTAATGCGCATCGCCATGTCATAAACGATGCGCGGGTAAATTTCCCAGCCTCGCGAACTGTTCATCTTGCGGCCTGGCAGCTCGAACGGCTCGTAGTAGTACGACGGATGGAAAGGCGTCTCGGGATGCCAGGCCCGCGATGGCGCTTTCACCCGATGCGGATAATAAAGATTGATCCCCAGCTCATCGACGGTGTTTTCCGCAATCAGCGCCAGCTCTTCCGCGCTGTAGTCCCACTGCACCTGATGTTGCTCAAGCAGAGTGAACAGCTGCTGCGGATAACAGCCGTGGACCATGGGATCGAGAAACACACGGTTGTAGAACAGATCGTAGATTTCCGCCGCCCGGACATCGTGCGCGGCGCGAGAGCGCGGATACGTCACTTCCGGATTGAGAATACAGCCTACCGTTCCACGGTAATCCCGCTCACGGAATAGCTTCACCACTTTCGCCGTCGCCAGCACTTTGTGGTGGTTCCACTGCATCCAGGTGTTGGTGTTCTGTTCGTAGGGCCAGCGAAGCGCATCCAGATAGACGCGGGTCTGCACCACAATCGGCTCGTTGAAGGTAAACCAGCGCGTCACTTTGCGGTGGTATCGTTCGAATACCTTTTCGGCATAGCGAACAAACAGCTCGACGACATGCTTAGAGGCCCAGCCGCCGTAGGTTTCCAGTAAAACGCCAGGCAGCTCGTAGTGTTCCAGGCAGATCATCGGTTCGATGCCCTGTCGCTGCATTTCGTCAAACAGCGCATCGTAATACGCCGCATACTCCTCATCGACGGTCGCATTTTCATAATCGGTCAGAAAACGCGACCAGTTGATGGAGGTGCGGTAATGCGTCAGTCCGGCCTCTTTCATCAATACCACATCTTCACGAAAGCGATTGATAAAATCGGTCGCCACCGCCGGGCCATAGCCGTTATGCCAGACGTGACGGTCGTTTTTGTACCAGAGATCGATCCACGAATCCTGCCCCTCTTTTTTGCCACTCCAGCCTTCTGTCTGCCAGGCGGAGGCCGCCGCGCCCAGAATAAAATCCTGCGGTATCGAAATGTGTTTTGTGCTCATGAGATCCTCACGCGTTGTTGGCCGCTTGCTGACTTTGCGCCTGAAGGGCAGCCTGTTCCGCACGGCGAGACGCTATCTTCACAAACGGCAGATAGATCAGAACCGCGGTGACGATACAAATCAGCTGCGTGACCACCGCACCCATCGATCCCGCCGTTGAGAGCCAGGCGTTGATCAGCGGCGGCGTGGTCCACGGCACCATGACCACCGCTTTGCCCGCAAAGCCCGTCACCGTGGCAAAATAGCCAATCGACCCCGTCACCAGCGGCGTAATGATGAACGGAATGGCAAGGATAGGGTTCAGCATGATTGGCATGCCGAAGATCACCGGCTCGTTGATATTAAAAAGGCCAGGGCCGATGGAGAGCTTGGCGATCTCGCGCATCTCTTTACGCTTTGTGCCGATCATCACCGCGATCAGCAGACCAATGGTTAACCCCGATCCGCCAATGCTCATGTACACATCCCAGAACGGCATGGTAATGATGTTGGGGATCTCTTTTCCCTGCTCGAATGCGCTCATGTTGACAGTGATCGCCCCCAGCAGCAGCGGCTCGCGGATCGGTTTGATCATCTGGTTACCGTGAATACCGATCACCCAAAAAAGCTGCGCAACAAACATCAGCAACAGGATGCCCGGCAGACTTTGCACGACACGTTCAAGCGGCTGCTGCACCACCTGATAGACCGCATCGTAAAGATATAGGCCGGTTATCTGATGGAAAACAAAACCAAAGGTAGCAATGGCCGTAGTGGTGATAATCGCCGGGATCAGCGCCGAGAACGACGCCGAAACGTTAGGCGGGACGGTGTCCGGCATTTTGATTTTTAGCCCCGGACGATTTTCCAGCCAGCAATAGACCTCGACCGACAAAATGGCAATGAACATGCCGAGGAACAGGCTACGGGTATCCGAGAACTGGCGAAGCAGAACGTCTTTAACTACATGCATCTGCCCGTCGACCAGCATTTCAACGGTCGTCGGCGTCACGCAGATAAAGCAGATCACCGCCAGCAGGCCCGGGAAGAGTGATTTAATGCCGTTAATACGCCCCAGTTCGATACCAATTAAAAATACCGCGCCAATGTTGAGAAAATTCAGCGTGGCGTAGTTAATGGCACTGGTGATCGGTTTTAGCGCGGCCAGGAAGGATAACGATTCAAAACTGGCGAGGCCGTTTTTCGGATCGAGCACCATGTTGGAGATCAGCACAGAGAATGCGCCAACAATGATGACCGGCATTAAGGTAATGAAGGAGGACTTAATCGCCATGATATAGCGATAGCTGTTGAATTTGGTGGCGAAACTGCCCAGAGAGTCGATCAGTTTTTCCTGTAATGCCATAAGGTAATACCTCAGTAAAAGGGCTTTTATATCCTTCACTTTTCAGGTTGCAGGGTCGTCGGCTGCTCTCACTCACCCGAATCACTTACCAGAGTATGCTTAACGGGATCCGCTCAATGGCTGCCTGCCTGCATCCTGAAGTCGCCTGGATAATGAATAAGGTGTACAGCCGGATACTATTGGCATACCAAAAATAGCTTTCGGCTGCTATTCGTTCTGTGATTAAGCTCTCAATGCGACCAGAGGTATTCCAAATCATGATTTATCACCACTTTGGCATGCCACTTACCCTCATTTATCCTGTCGCGACCTGCCGTTGCCAAAAAGCGTGATCGTGGTGGGGCTTTTCCCCTTCCCGTTGCGCTTATGCGCCTGAGGGTCTGTGATAAACTGCACGCGATTACGTGAATGCAGGAATTTCTCATGGCAACAATGCTGGATGTCTCACTACGCGCAGGGGTGTCGAAAGCCACCGTTTCGCGCGTGCTGAACGGCACAGGACAGGTAAAAGAGAGTACGCGTCAGCAAGTGTTTAATGCGATGGAAGAGCTGGGTTATCGCCCGAACTTTCTCGCGCAATCGCTCGCCAACCGTACCAGCAACAGCATTGGACTGGTGGTCTCCACTTTTGATGGTTTTTATTTTGGCCGCCTGCTCCAGCAGGCATCCCGCCAGACCGAAAGCCACGGCAAGCAGTTGATTGTCACCGATGGCCACGACGCGCCCGAGCGGGAAGAGCAAGCCGTACAGATGCTGGCCGATCGCCAGTGCGACGCCATCGTGCTGTACACACGCTACATGAGCGAAAAAGCGATCATGAAGCTGATTAACAGCGTCCCTATGCCGCTGGTCGTGATCAACCGCGACGTCAGCCTGGCGCGCGATCGCTGCGTGTTTTTCGAACAGCAGGACGCCGCGTTTAAAGCCGTCGATTATCTGATAAGCCAGGGCCACAGAGAGATCGCCTGTATTACCGTCCCTATCCATACGCCAACCGGTAAAGCGCGGCTGATGGGGTATCGCCAGGCGCTGGAGAAACATGGGATTGTCTGGGACGATCGCCGGGTGAAATATGGCGATGCGGGAATGACGCGGGGTTATGAACTGTGTCGGGAGTTACTCAGCGAAAAGGTGGCGTTCAGCGCCCTCTTTGCCTGTAACGATGATATGGCTCTGGGATCGTCTAAGGCGTTGCATCAGGCCGGGCTGCGGATCCCGCAGGATATTTCTCTGTTTGGTTTTGACGATGCGCCGAGCGCAAAGTGGCTGGAACCGGCGCTCTCAACGGTTTACCTGCCGATCGACAACATGATTACCACCGCCATCGATCAGGCCGTTCGGCTGGCCAATCACCAGCCGATCGAGACGATCCCGCCGTTCACCGGTACGCTAATGTTGCGTGACTCCATTACCACCGGACCGTATTACGCCTCAAAATAGCTCAAGCGCAAGCAGTTCCTGAATGGTCTGGCGACGACGAATCAGTCGCGCCACGCCGTTATCAAACAGCACTTCTGGCAGCAGCGGACGGCTGTTGTAATTCGATGACATCGACGCACCGTAAGCCCCGGTATCATGCAGCACCAGGTAGTCGCCGGTCTGAACGGCTGGCAGCGTGCGGGTTTCGACTTTTCCCCCCTCAAGCTGCGTAAAGACGTCACCCGATTCACACAGCGGTCCCGCCACGACGGTCTCGACCTGCGGCACTTGCGTTAAATCGCGGCCATCAGCGGCAAGCGCAGTGATATGGTGATAACTGCCGTACATCGCCGGGCGCATCAGATCGTTAAACCCGGCGTCAATCAGCACGAAGTGACGACTGCCCATCGCTTTCACGCTGCGCACCTGCGCCACCAGCACGCCAGATTCCGCCACCAGGAAACGGCCCGGTTCGATTTCCAGTTTGACCGGGTGTCCCAGATGAGCCGCAATTTTGTCGCGTGCCGCACTCCACAGGCCAAAATAGTGATCGGTATCGATCGCCTCTTCCCCTTCACGATACGGGATCGACAGGCCGCCACCGGCGGAGATCGCCTCCAGATCCTGACCGAATTCGATCACCTGGCGCACCATCGCGCCGCACACCTGCTCAAGATGCGCGTAATCGACCCCGGAGCCGATGTGCATATGAATGCCCACCAGCGTCAGGTTGTAGCGCTGTAAAACGTCCAGCGCAGCGGGCAGATCGCTATACCAGATCCCGTGTTTGCTGTTTTCACCGCCGGTATTGGTTTTTTGACTGTGACCATGACCAAAGCCCGGATTAACGCGCAGCCACACGCGATGGCCCGGCGAAACCTGTCCAAGCTGTTCCAGCATATCAACCGACCCGGCGTTGACCGGGATTTGCAGTTCTTTCACGCGTGAAAGCGTCGCGCTATCGATCAGATCGGCGGTAAAGACAATGGCGTCGCTGTCTGCCTGCGGATCGTAGCCCGCGGCCAACGCACGTTCAATTTCGCCCAGCGATACGGAATCCACTTTGACGCCCTGCTCACGCATCAGGCGCAGAATGTGAATATTCGAGCACGCCTTCTGGGCAAAACGGACCACGTCAAACTGGTGCAGCGCCGCGATCTTTTCGCGAACGATCTGTGCGTCGTAAACCCAGACCGGGCAGCCGAACTCCGCGGGCAAGCGCAGCAAATTTTCGGCGTTGAGATCGGTATCGGTACTGTTAAGCGGGCGTGGCATGGCGTTCTCCGGATAGCTCTGTTTTTTGTTATTACGCCACAGGGCAAAGAGAATAAAAAATATCGTTTTATCCAGAGTTTATGCAAAAATGATATGGATAACTGACAAAACAGGTGCCCGATGCCCGCCGTTAACTTACGTCATATTGAGATTTTTCACGCGGTGATGACCGCCGGGAATCTGACCGAAGCCGCGCAGATGCTGCACACTTCGCAGCCTACGGTCAGCCGTGAGCTGGCGCGCTTTGAAAAGGTTTTGGGGCTGACGCTGTTTGAACGCGCACGCGGCAGGCTTCATCCAACGGTACAAGGCCTGAGGCTGTTTGAGGAAGTTCAGCGCTCCTGGTACGGTCTGGACCGCATTATCAGCGCCGCAGAGAGCCTGCGTGAATTCCGCCAGGGGGAGTTGTCGATTGTCTGCCTGCCGGTCTTCTCCCAGTCTTTCCTGCCGCCGCTGATGCAGCCTTTTCTTGCCCGTTATCCGGACGTCAACCTTACCATCGTGCCGCAGGAATCCCCTCTGCTCGAAGAGTGGCTCTCGGCGCAACGCCACGATTTAGGCTTAACCGAGACGCTGGTGACCCCCGCTGGCACGGCGCGCACGGAGCTGCTGTCGCTTGATGAAGTCTGCGTGCTGCCCAAGGACCATCCTTTAGCCCGCAAAAAGGTCTTAACACCGGCGGATTTTCAGGGCGAAAACTACATCAGCCTCTCGCAGACCGACAGTTACCGGCAGCTGCTGGATACGCTCTTTGCCGAGCATCAGGTGAAACGAAGAATGGTGGTGGAAACGCACAGCGCCGCGTCGATTTGCGCCATGGTTCGCGCGGGAGTGGGAATTGCCGTCGTTAATCCGTTAACCGCGCTCGACTATGCCGATAGCGGGATTACGATCCGCCGTTTCAGCGTCTCAGTGCCGTTTACGGTGAGCCTGATTCGTCCGCTGCATCGCCCGGCGTCTGCGCTGGTAGACGCCTTTACACATCATTTAAGTGAACATTCACGTCGGGTGGCATCGCGCCTGCCCGACCTGTTACAAGCGTGAACCAGCCATTACGACAGCATAAATTCCACAGCGTCGGCGGCATGGATCGCCGCGGTATCAAAGACCGGGATCGCGCTTTCTTGCGCGGGAACCAGCAGACCGATCTCCGTGCAGCCGAAAATCACCCCTTCGGCTCCCTGCTTCGCCAGCTGGTCGATAACGCTCAGATAATAGTGCCGTGAAGTGTCGCTAAACGTCCCCATGCACAGTTCATCAAAGATGATCTGGTTGATACGCGCCCTGTCCGCCTCGGCTGGAATCAGGCTTTCAATACCAAATTGCGTGTCCAGCCGACCACGATAAAAATCCTGTTCCATGGTGTAGCGCGTTCCCAGCAGCGCGACGCGCTTCATTCCGCTGGCCGTTATCGCCCGTCCGGTGGCGTCGGCAATATGCAGGAAAGGCAACGCACAACGGGCCTCGATCCGCGAGGCCACCTTATGCATGGTATTGGTACACAGCACAATACCCTCCGCCCCCGCTCGTTCCAGCCCGACGGCTGCCTGCGCAAGGATATCTCCCGCCTTGTCCCACTCGCCGCTGGCCTGGCAGGCCTCAATCTCATGGAAATCGACGCTGTGTAGCACCAGGCTCGCCGAATGCAGGCCGCCCAAACGCTGTTTGATGCCTTCATTAATCAGGCGATAATAAGGAATAGTGGATTCCCAGCTCATTCCCCCCAGCAGACCCATCGTTTTCATGTCCCCTCCTTTATGTTTCTTCCAGTGAAGCAAACTTGTGATCCTGTTTCCAGTTATTTGGCTTGCCGTTTCTTTTTGACCTGTAGTGCTATAAATTAATTAAAACAATGTTTCACTACAGAACAGGGAGCAGATATGTTTATTTTCCATAAAGAGACTACGCTTGAGGATCTGGGGAATGGCGTCACGCGCCGGATCCTGGCACATGACGGCAAAATGATGGCCGTTGAAGTGAACTTTGAGCAGGGCGCTATTGGCCCGATGCACAACCATCCGCACGAACAGCTGACCTATGTGCTGTCGGGCGAATTCGAATTTACAATCGGCGAAGAAAAGCATGTGGTGACGGCGGGCGATACGCTTTATAAAGAGCCGCATGTGATGCACGGCTGCGTCTGCCTGAAGCCCGGCACCCTGCTGGATACCTTTACGCCAGTCCGCGAAGACTTCCTCAAATAGACAAAAAGGGCGGTGTTTCCATCCGCCCTTTTCTTACGCCTTACTTAATTCGTTACCGGTACATTTCGCGGTTCCGCTAGCGGTTCACGGGACAACATGGCCGCACGCAGCAGTACGCTCCCGCAGGCGAACATGCCGCCGACCAGCGCGGCAAGAATCACAATCAGCGCTTTAGCGGGACCGTCTTTCTTCACGGGCATCGACGGCTCAAGCTGATATTTAAATGGTTCAAAACTCACATCGTCGATCGACAGCTTTTGCAGCTGTGCAAGATGATATTCACGGTTCTGAAAATCAGCATTCAGCTCCGCCACATCTTTTAATGATTTCTCAATCTGCAGCTTTTGCGCAATACCATCTGCACCCAGCGCGACGGAGTAGTCAGGGTCATCTTTCACCGCCTGACCGTTGCTGTAAACCGGCTTTTTGATGCCCGCCGCATTCGCCACTTCCAGCGAGTAGTTAAGACGCTGAAGATTGGTGTTATGGATTGTGGTCAGACGAACGCGATCCAGCTCCAGGCGCTCTTTTTCCAGGTGTGTTCTCAGCGCCAGCGCATTGCGCACGTTCAGCATCGTCTCTTTTTCAACGATAGCGGAGATATAGGCAATGTACCCATTGAGCACGACCTGTGCATCTTGCGCGGTGGGTGCGGTAAAGCTCAGTGTCCAGGAGTCGTAAGGCGATTTATCCGCGTTTTTCGCAAGCGCGTTATCTGCGGCTTTCATTCTTTCTGCCACGTTCACAACCGCACGACGCAGCTCATCAGGGTCCATCTGCGCCCCTTTCATTTGCTCCATCACATACGGCGACGATTTTATGTAGTCTTCCAGCAGCGTCTGTGACTTGAACTTTTTGATAAACAGATTAAAGACGTCCGAGCGTTTTACACTGACGTCGGCATCAAGAACCTGAAGCGCAACCAACATCTGTCGTACCTTACTCCACTGAATCTGTTCGGCTGGGGTCACCACCGCTTTACTGGTCCACTTCTGCGGCATCAGGTATGACACCGCAACGCCCAGCAGCGCAAAGGCAAAGACGATCGCGATGATGCGTTTTTTGGCGGCTAACAAGACTTCCAGGAGTCCGAGGAGATCAATCTCTTTTGAGGGTGTCGCGGGGGAAGCGTAGTTTGCAAAATCCAGGTCCGTGTTCTTCTTGAAATCCATTGCTGACATACTTATTTCTTCTGGTTGATGTTGCAGTGAAATCTTGCCAATAACACTTAAGGGGGGGCGATGATACTGTAAAATAAGAATTTTCTGAACTAATAATTCTTGAAAATGAGGTGGTTGCCATGAAATTTGGTAGTTAGTTCTTTATGTTTAATCAGTGTTACAAATGATTAAGATCAGTTTCATTCACCCCAGATATACCTACCCCTACCAACTTCTGTTAAAAGTCAAAAATGCCCGCCACTTCACCTTATTGAAACAGCGTTTCGACCGCGATCACATTTCCACCATTTATAGAATGACGCAGAAATAAATAGCAATAAAATAAATTAAAACGTCGTTTTACAAATCAAGAACAGCAGTTCACGTGTTTTAAAACTCCAGAAAGGCAAGTCAATGGAACACGTTAAAAATCTTATAAATCAGCAGGTAAATGGAGTAACCGATTTGAGCCTCACCCAGAACACACGCTTCCCCGTCTCGTAAAAAATGCGCGGGCAGCTGCATCACGAGCAGATTCCGTTTTAACCATTGATTGCCAGGTAGGTATGTATGAATGAAAACAAAATGCTGGGGCTAGCGTGGATATCACCCTACATAATTGGGTTGATAATCTTTACCGCGTTTCCCTTCGTCTCATCGTTCTTTCTCAGTTTTACTGATTACGATCTGATGAGCCCGCCGGTATTTAACGGCATTGAAAACTATCGTTACATGTTTACCGAAGATACCCTCTTCTGGAAATCCATGGGCGTGACCTTTGCGTATGTCTTTTTAACCATCCCACTGAAGCTTGCCTTCGCGCTGGGTATTGCGTTTGTACTGAACTTTAAATTACGCGGAATTGGGTTCTTCCGTACGGCTTATTACATTCCCTCCATCCTCGGCAGCTCGGTTGCGATTGCCGTTCTGTGGCGTGCGCTGTTTGCCATTGATGGCCTGTTGAACAGCTTTATTGGCGTATTTGGCCTCGACCCGGTGAACTGGCTCGGCGAACCGTCTCTGGCGCTGATGTCGGTGACATTACTGCGCGTCTGGCAGTTTGGTTCTGCGATGGTCATCTTCCTGGCCGCACTGCAAAACGTTCCGCAATCTCAGTATGAAGCGGCGATGATTGACGGTGCATCAAAATGGCAGATGTTCATGAAAGTGACCGTGCCGCTGATTACGCCGGTGATCTTCTTCAACTTTATTATGCAGACCACCCAGGCGTTCCAGGAATTTACCGGGCCGTATGTCATCACGGGCGGTGGGCCGACTTACTCAACGTATCTGTTCTCGCTCTACATCTACGACACCGCATTCAAGTACTTTGACATGGGTTACGGCGCCGCACTGGCCTGGGTCCTGTTCCTGGTAGTTGCTGTCTTTGCTGCTATCGCCTTTAAGTCTTCGAAATACTGGGTGTTCTACTCCGCCGATAAGGGAGGCAAAAATGGCTGATATTCAACAAATCTCTACGGCAAGAAGCATCGCCGATCGCGAAGTTGCCCGCACGCTGCGCAAAGAGAAGATCAACGCCAGTATTCGCTACGTGATCCTGCTGTTTGTTGGCCTGCTGATGCTCTACCCGCTGGTATGGATGTTCTCGGCGTCGTTCAAACCGAACCACGAGATCTTCACTACCCTGAGCCTGTGGCCAGCACACGCCACCTGGGATGGCTTTGTGAACGGCTGGAAAACCGGTACCGAATACAACTTCGGTCATTACATGCTTAACACCTTTAAGTATGTGATCCCGAAAGTGATTCTGACCATTATCTCCTCCACCATCGTGGCGTACGGCTTTGCCCGCTTCGAGATCCCGTGGAAGAAATTCTGGTTCGCCACGCTCATCACCACCATGCTGCTGCCGAGCACCGTACTGTTGATTCCACAGTATTTGATGTTCCGCGAAATGGGCATGCTGAACAGCTATATGCCGTTGTATCTGCCGCTGGCATTTGCCACCCAGGGATTCTTCGTCTTCATGCTGATTCAGTTCCTGCGCGGTGTGCCGCGTGACATGGAAGAAGCCGCCCAAATCGACGGCTGTAACTCTCTGCAGGTGCTGTGGTACGTGGTCGTGCCGATTCTGAAACCGGCCATCATCTCCGTCGCACTCTTCCAGTTCATGTGGTCAATGAACGACTTTATCGGGCCGCTGATTTATGTCTACAGCGTGGATAAATACCCGATTGCACTGGCTCTGAAAATGTCCATCGACGTCACCGAAGGTGCGCCGTGGAACGAAATTCTGGCAATGGCGAGCATCTCCATTCTGCCATCCATCATTGTCTTCTTCCTGGCACAGCGCTACTTCGTACAGGGCGTAACCAGCAGCGGAATTAAAGGTTAAGAGGGAAATATCATGGCTGAAGTTATTTTCAACAAACTGGAAAAGGTTTACTCCAACGGCTTCAAAGCGGTACATGCTATCGACCTTTCAATCGCGGAAGGTGAGTTCATGGTTATCGTCGGGCCGTCCGGCTGCGCCAAATCGACCACGCTGCGTATGCTGGCAGGGCTCGAAACCATCAGCGGCGGTGAAGTTCGTATCGGCGAGAAGATCGTCAACAACCTCGCGCCAAAAGAGCGTGGGATTGCGATGGTGTTCCAGAACTACGCGCTCTATCCGCATATGACGGTGCGTGAAAACCTGGCCTTCGGTCTGAAGCTAAGCAAAATGCCGAAAGATCAGATTGAAGCACAGGTCAATGAAGCGGCGAAAATCCTCGAACTGGAAGAGCTGCTGGACCGCCTGCCGCGCCAGCTGTCCGGTGGTCAGGCACAGCGTGTGGCCGTGGGCCGCGCGATTGTGAAAAAACCTGACGTGTTCCTGTTCGATGAACCGCTTTCGAACCTCGACGCCAAACTGCGTGCCTCCATGCGTATCCGTATTTCTGACCTGCACAAGCAGTTGAAGAAATCCGGTAAACCTGCCACCACCGTTTACGTCACTCACGACCAGACGGAAGCGATGACCATGGGCGACCGCATCTGCGTGATGAAGCTCGGTCATATCATGCAGGTAGATACGCCGGACAACCTGTACCACAAACCGAAAAACATGTTTGTTGCGGGCTTTATCGGTGCGCCAGAGATGAATATCCGCGCCACCCGACTGGTGGATCAGGCGGGTCGTCTGGCGCTGTCTATCGGCAACGAAACGATGCCGTTAAACGAGAAGCTGCATGACAAAGTGGTCGGCCACCAGGCGCAAGAGCTGTTCTATGGCATCCGCCCGGAATTCGTGTCCGTCTCCGACGAGCCTTTCGCAGAAGGCGGCTGTAGCGGCGAGCTGGTGCGCGTCGAGAACATGGGTCACGAATTCTTTGTCTACCTGAAAGTGTCAGATTACGAACTGACAGCCCGAATTCCTTCCGATGAAGCTAAACCTATGATTGATAAAGGCCTTCATCGTAAGGTGTATTTTAAGTTTGATATGAATAAGTGCCACATTTTTGATGCAAAAACTGAACTGAACATCTCAATCTGACTGGAGTTATAAGAATGAAAAAAGTGCTTTTAAGCGCAGCAATCTCCGCTACCCTGGGCCTTACCGCGCTGCCATCGATGGCAAAAGATGTTGATTTACGTATGTCCTGGTGGGGCGGTAATGGCCGCCATCAGGTCACACTGAAGGCGATTGAAGAGTTCCATAAACAGAACCCGGATATCAACGTCAAAGCAGAATACACCGGCTGGGACGGTCACTTATCGCGACTGACTACGCAAATTGCGGGCGGCACCGAACCGGACGTCATGCAGACCAACTGGAACTGGCTGCCGATCTTCTCGAAAACAGGCGACGGTTTCTACGACCTGAACAAAATGAAGGACGTGATCGATTTAACGCAGTTCGATGCGAAAGAGCTGCAATCGACAACGGTTGACGGCAAGCTGAACGGGATCCCGATCTCCGTGACGGCGCGTGTCTTCTATTTTAACGATGAAACCTGGGAAAAAGCGGGCGTTGAGTACCCGAAAACCTGGGACGAGCTGAAAGCCGCCGGTAAAGCCTTTGAGAGCAAACTGGGCAAACAGTATTACCCGGTGGTTCTGGAACATCAGGATACGCTGGCGCTGCTCAACTCCTACATGATTCAGAAGTACAACATTCCGGCGGTCGATGAGAAGGCGAAGAAATTCTCCTACAGCAAAGAGCAGTGGGTGGAATTCTTCCAGACTTACAAAGATCTGGTGGATAGCCACGTGATGCCGGACACCAAATACTACGCGTCATTCGGCAAGAGCAATATGTACGAAATGAAGCCGTGGATTCAGGGCGAATGGGGCGGCACATACATGTGGAACTCCACGATCAACAAGTATTCCGATAACCTGAAGCCACCGGCAAAACTGGAACTGGGTAACTACCCAATGCTGCCAGGCGCAACCGATGCGGGTCTGTTCTTCAAACCAGCACAGATGCTGTCGATTGGTAAAACCAGTAAAAATCCGGAAGCGGCAGCGAAACTGATTAACTTCCTGCTGAACAGTAAAGAAGGCGTTGATACGCTGGGCCTGGAGCGCGGCGTTCCGTTGAGCAAAG
Organism: Lelliottia sp. CFBP8978; assembly: GCF_034046055.2. Taxonomy (NCBI): domain Bacteria; kingdom Pseudomonadati; phylum Pseudomonadota; class Gammaproteobacteria; order Enterobacterales; family Enterobacteriaceae; genus Lelliottia; species Lelliottia sp. CFBP8978. The sequence continues at coordinate 3,535,032 of NZ_CM188253.1, forward strand.
TGGCGGTGAAATACCTGACCGAAGACGGCACGATCAAAGAAAACGATCCGGCGGTGGCGGGCCTGCGTCTGGCTCAGTCTCTGCCAGCCAAACTCTCCGTATCGCCATACTTCGACGATCCACAGATCGTGGCGCAGTTCGGGACTTCTCTGCAATACATCGACTACGGTCAGAAAACCGTGGAAGAGACTGCCGCTGACTTCCAGCGTCAGGCGGAACGTATCCTGAAACGCGCAATGCGCTAATCAACTCGTCCGATCCCTACCCTGCCACTCGCTGTGGCAGGGTATTTTTTTATCCGGAGAATTCACCATGAAAGGCAAAATCATCCCGCTTAATTTTCTCACGCGTCAGGACCGTGAAACAGGACACGACGTGATACGGATGACGCCCCCGCACATCATTTGCCACCGCAATTACTTCTACCAAAAGTGTTTCACTCAGGACGGCAGCAAAATTCTGTTTGGCGGCGCGTTCGAGGGGCACTGGAATTACTACCTGTTAGACATTGAACAGCAACACGCGACTCAGCTGACCGAAGGGGCTGGCGATAATACCTTTGGCGGTTTTTTATCGAGTGACGATAAATCGGTGTGGTACGTGAAAAACAGTCGCGAATTACGCCGCGTCTGCCTGGAGAGCTTCGAAGAACATGTGGTGTATGAGGTTGACGATGAATGGGTGGCCTACGGCACCTGGGTCGCCAATTCCGACTGTTCAAAACTGGTGGGCATTGAGATTAAAAAAAGCGACTGGCAGCCGCTAACCGACTGGAGTAAATTCCGCGCCTTTTACTTCACCCACCCGGAATGCCGCCTGATTAATATTGATTTACAGACCGGCGAGCAGAGCGTGATTTTGCAGGAGAAACGCTGGCTGGGACATCCGATTTATCGCCCGTTTGACGACAACACCGTCGCGTTTTGCCACGAAGGACCGCGCGATGCCATTGATGCCCGGATGTGGCTTATCAATCCGGACGGCAGCCATCTGCGTAAAGTGCGCCAGCATGCTCCGGGAGAGAGCTTTACTCACGAGTTCTGGGTTCCGGATGGTTCTGCGCTCTATTACGTCGCGCACAAAGAAAACGATCCGCAACGCTATCTGTTTAGCGCCCATCCGCTGACGCTGGAAAACCGTGAGTTAATGGCGATCCCGCCGTGTTCGCATCTGATGAGTAACCATGACGGCTCGCTGATTGTCGGCGATGGCGCGCCGCATAATACCGGCGATATCAGCCTGAACGATCCGTTTATCTGGGTTTTTGATATCAATGCCGGGAGCCAGAAAGCCATCTGCCAGCACAATACCAGCTGGAAAGTGCTGGATGGCGACCGTCAGGTGACGCACCCGCATCCGTCATTTTCGCCGGATAATCAGTGGGTGTTGTATACCTCGGACGCAGAAGGGATGCCGGCGTTGTATTTGGCGCGAGTGTAAAAAAAGCCCGGCAGGCGTAGCGCCACCGGGCAGCAATAATCAGACCCCGATATTGCGTAACTTTTCCCCCGCCATCAGTCTGCGCTCAATATGCTCCAGCGTGACATTTTTGGTTTCAGGAATGAGCCAGAAAGTGATGCCAATAAAGACGATATTGAGAACGGTATAGAGCCAGAATGTTCCCGCGGCGCCGATAGAGTCGAGTAGCGTCAGGAAGGTGGCACCAATAATCATGTTGGATACCCAGTTCGTGGTCGTAGAACAGGTAATACCGAAGTCACGGCATTTCAGGGGCTGAATTTCCGAGCACAGGATCCAAACCACCGGCGCAGCGCTCATCGCATAGCCCGCAATGCACATCATGGTCATGCCGACGGAAAGCCACGAAAGGCTGCTGGATGCCGTGCCGTTATCGAACTGCATCAGGCAGTAACCCAGGATCAAAGTGCCTAGCGCCATTACGCTAAAACCAATCTTCAGCGCTGGCTTACGGCCCGCTTTATCGACGGTAAAGACCGCAATAAACGTGGCGAACATAAAGGTCAGCCCCACCACCAGCGTGGCAACCATCTGCTGTTCGGTGGTGGTAAACCCGGCCATTTTAAAAATGCGCGGGGCGTAGTACATGATGATGTTCATTCCGGTGAACTGCTGCATCGCCTGCAACAACATGCCAAGAAACACCGCGCGACGCACATTACGATTCGCTTTAAACAGCGACCATCCCCCCTGTTTGAGCTTCAGGCTTTCGCGGATTTCGTTCAGCTCCTCGCGCGCCTTTTCGGAGGTATCACGCAGCATCCGCAGCACTTCTTCCGCCTCAACGTGCCGCCCTTTTTGCGCCAGCCAGCGTGGGCTGTTGGGGAGAAAAATCACCAGCACGATCAGTAATACGGCGGGGAGTGCCAGTACCCCAAGCATCGCGCGCCAGTTACCACTGTAGCTAAACCAGGTGTCCGAGAGGAAAGCCAACACAATCCCTAGCGTCACCATCAGCTGATACATGCTGATCATTTTGCCGCGCACATTTTCGCTGGCAATTTCAGAGAGATAGAGCGGCGCCGTATATGAGGCAATCCCCACTGCCACGCCCAGTAAGACTCGCGCAAGCAATAATGCCTCCACTCCCGTGGCAAAAGCCGATCCGAGCGAGCCTGCCACAAACAGGATTGCCCCGACCATCAGGCTGTATTTTCGTCCAAGACGGAAAGAGAGCCAGCCGTTAAACAGCGCGCCGAGCGCAGCGCCAAGCATCATACTGCTCACCACCCACTCCTGCAGGCGATTGCTCAATGAAAAGTGATCGGTAATAAACGGGAGCGCACCGGCGATAACGCCAATGTCTAATCCAAACAGTAAACCAGCCACCGCAGCCGACACGGAAACGAATTGGTTCATTCGTCGGGTATCGCGAAGCGCGCGGGGCATTAGGGTCGAGTCATTAATAGATGTCATTTTTTCCTGCCTGAACAGCGTAAGACGTTTAATGAAATTACGAGAAAGGCAAAAAAAGTGTCAGGCTGTAATACGTGAAGATATGGATTAATGAGCTGGCAGGCATCGTTCTGTGATGGACATTACACTTTCAACTCAGGGTAAATAATCACCATTTATTATTAATACATTAATTTATAAGCAATAAAGTTGTGACTTGTATCCATAATGTATTTTCACTATGGATTTTATGACTTTATGAATATGGACAAGCTGATTTTTTGGCAAAAAAAACCTCCGCACAGGGCAGAGGTTTTGCTGTTGGCGGCGGGAATTAACGCGCCAGCCAGCCACCATCAACGGCCACGGTGTAACCATTGATATAGTCAGATGCCGGCGAGGCCAGGAACACAATCGGTCCCATCAGGTCGCTTGGCAGACCCCAACGACCCGCAGGGATACGCTCAAGAATTGCCGCGCTACGCTCTTCATCTGCACGCAACTGCTGGGTGTTGTTGGTTGCCATGTAACCCGGTGCAATCGCGTTGACATTGATATTGTGCTGCGCCCACTCGTTCGCCAGCAGACGGGTCACGCCCATAACGGCGCTTTTGGAAGCGGTGTATGACGGTACGCGGATGCCACCCTGGAAAGAGAGCATGGAGGCGATGTTGATGATCTTGCCGCCATTACCCTGTGCGATAAAGTGTTTTGCCGCCGCCTGAGACATAAAGAATACGCTCTTAATGTTCAGGTTCATGACGTCATCCCAGTCACGCTCGCTGAAGTTGATCGCGTCTTCACGACGAATCAGACCCGCGTTGTTCACCAGCACATCAATATGACCAAACTCTGCCACTGCGCGATCCAGCAGCTCAGGGATCGCGTCAATTTTACGCAGATCGGCAGTCAGGCTCAGGAAACGACGACCCAGCGCGGTGACACGCTCGATGGTTTCGGTCGGTTCAACAATGTTGATCCCAACGATGTCGCAGCCCGCTTCAGCCAGACCTAACGCCATACCCTGGCCCAGACCGGTGTCACAACCGGTTACGACCGCTACTTTACCTTGCAGAGAAAATGCATCCAGAATCATGTTTGTTCCTTTATCTTTCAGCGCCTGTCACGAACAGGCCAATTTATGCTTAACTGCCCGCGACTAGCGCAGATCCTTAACAGCGACGTGGTCCATGTCATCAAAGACCTGGTTTTCACCGACCATACCCCAGATGAAGGTGTAGGCTTTGGTTCCAACGCCTGAGTGAATCGACCAGCTTGGTGAAATCACAGCTTGCTCGTTGTGCATCACGATGTGGCGAGTTTCTTGCGGCTGCCCCATCATGTGGAACACGCAGGCGTCTTCGTCCATATTGAAATAGAAGTACACTTCCATGCGGCGCTCATGGGTATGGCACGGCATGGTGTTCCACAGGTTGCCCGGATCGAGTTCGGTCAGCCCCATGCTCAGCTGGCAGGTTTCCAGCACATCCGGAACAAAGTATTTGTTGATGGTGCGACGGTTGCTGGTGAGATTGTCACCGAGCGTGACCGGAGAGACGTCCGCAGGCGTCACTTTTTTGGTCGGATAGGTAGTGTGAGCCGGTGCGCAGTTATAGTAGAACTTTGCCGGTTTGCTGCTATCAATGCTGGCGAACACCACTTCCTGCGCGCCTTTACCAACATACAGGGCATCGCGGTGGCCAATCTCAAAACACTGACCGTCAACGGTAATCGTGCCCGGACCACCAATGTTAATCACACCCAGTTCACGACGCTCGAGGAAGTAGCTGACACCAAGCTGTTTGCCCACTTCACCACCCACGGACACGGTCCTGGTGGTCGGCATGATGCCGCCGACGATGATGCGGTCGATGTGGCTGTACACCATGGTGTATTCATCAGCAACAAACACCTTCTCAACTAAAAACTCTTCACGCAGCCCCTGAGTATCCAGTGTTTTGGCGTGCGCGCTGTGGATGCTTTGTCTGATGTCCACATTTACCTCCAGAATTGGTCGTGCCCAAGGGCAAGGATAATTAACGAAACAACGTTCTGTTTTCTTTATGGGCACATAGTATCTTCTGCGAAATGGGTTTTCAATTACATTTAAAACGATGTTTCACTTTTTCTGCATCTTAATGACAGAAGTGTAGTTCGGATCACGATTGTTGAGAGTTGACGCTGGAGAGAAGATCGAAGCGAAAAAAACGGAAAACCATATTTATCATAGTAAACAGTCAATTATAAAACCTTTAAGATTTGACCGCAGAGAAAACATTCAGCGTTAAAAATCAAAGATAATCATCACTGTCGACAATAAATCTTACAAAGTGCGCCATCAGTCACACACATTGAAACGATGTTTTGATAATTTAACACTCAGTTTTTAACTTATCTTACATTCAGAATTGACTGCCGGAATCGTCTCCAGCCGTCAATATAAAGGAGCGCATCATGGCTAAAGGTATGCGGGTCAAGCTGAACTATGACGTCAGCCGCGATCCGGATACAGGCGTGGAGATCACCCGCCTGACCCCACCGGAAGTAACCTGTCATCGTAACTACTTTTATCAGAAGTGCTTCTTTAATGATGGTAGCCACCTGCTGTTCGCCGGTGAGTTTGACGGTCACTGGAACTACTACCTGCTGGATCTGCAAAAAGCAGAAGCGGTGCAATTGACCGAAGGCGCGGGAGACAATACGTTTGGCGGCTTCTTATCCCCTGACGATAAGTCCCTCTATTATGTCAAAAACGATCGCACCCTTCTGGAAGTGGATCTGCAAACGCTGGCCGAGCGCGAAGTGTATCGCGTTTCGGATGACTGGGTCGGCTACGGGACCTGGGTCGCAAACAGCGACTGCACCAAACTGGTGGGGATCGAGATTGCGAAGAGCGACTGGACGCCGCTGAACGACTGGAAGATTTTCCACGATTTCTTCCATAAAGGCCCGCACTGTCGTTTGCTGCGCGTTGATCTGAAAACAGGCGAAAGCGCCACGATCCACGAAGAGAAAAACTGGCTGGGCCATCCGATTTATCGCCCGTTCGACGACAACACCGTCGCCTTCTGCCACGAAGGTCCTCACGATCTGGTCGATGCGCGTATGTGGATGGTTAACGAAGACGGTAGCCACGTGCGTAAAGTCAAAGAACACGCGGAAGGCGAAAGCTGCACGCACGAATTCTGGGTACCGAACGGCTCCGCGCTGGTTTATGTCTCTTATCTGAAAGGCAAACAGGGACGCACCATCTACAGCTTCAACCCGGATACCGGGGTGAACGAAGCGGTCATGCAAATGCCGGCCTGCTCGCACCTGATGAGCAACTTCGACGGCACACTGCTGGTAGGCGATGGCTCAGGTACGCCGGTGGACGTAAAAGACACCAGCGGTTATACGATCGATAACGACCCTTATCTTTATGCGTTTGATGTGGCGAAGAAAGCCTATTTCCGCATCGCCCGTCATGACACATCCTGGGCCACCGTGGCAAACAGCCGTCAGGTGACCCATCCGCATCCTTCCTTCACCCCGGATGATAAAGCGGTACTGTTCAGTTCCGATAAAGATGGCAAACCGGCTCTCTATATCGCGAAACTCCCCGAGCAACCTGAAATGTTGCATGCGTGATTTAAGTTAGTGTTTCTGTAACTGGCCTTGCCCTCCTCCTGGGGGGCTTTTTTTTGGCCGTGGTTTTGCAAATGACCGGCAAATAGCGGATATAAAAAAGCCGGCTCATAAAGAGCCGGCTTTTTTTTGCAGAAACGGTTATTAGAACGAGTAGGCTACACCTAAACGGAAACGGGTCTGGCGCTCATCGGTTTCTTTCACGCCGACGTTACCCACTTCAACATACGGTGCCCAGTTTTTATCCCATTTGTATGCCAGCTTCGCATTATATTCGTTGGAATAGTCTTTGTTGTTATTACGAATCATACCTTCTGAACTCTTCGCATAAACATAGTTCAGCTCGGTACGGAAATCGCCCATCACCCAACCCACCCACGCATCACCACGGTTTACTTTATCGTCGTCTTTATTTGAGCTTGACGGGTAGCGGGTATATTCATAACGGTAACGCGCTGCAACGTAGAATCCACTGTCGAAGCTATATTGCAAATGTAAATTTGGCTTATAGATGGTACGGCTGTCGTTACTTTCAATCGTAAATGCCGGCGTCAATGCAATATTGTCATTTGCTTTCCAGCGCCAGCTGATCTGGTCTTCATGGCCGTTACCCACAACGTCAGCAAAAGGCTGGTCAGCTTTGTCGCCGCCTGATTTCCATTTTGCTTCAACGGAAAAACCTAAGCCATTTGCGAAGCGATGCGAGACAGAAACGCGGTCGGCGTTTGAGCCGCTATCAATATATTCGTGACGTAAATCAACGGTGACAGCCTGAGCAGCGAAAGACGCACCAACGAGAGACGCAAGGACCAGAGATTTCTTTAACATGAAAAAACCCTCAATTAAAATAACGTTTCGTTTTTATGGAATTGCATTTTATTTTTTAAATAACGACATTTTAGTGATCGAGATCGTAATTATTTGTTTCATTTTTTTTGGCAAGGATCGACGTGACAGGCATCAACAAACGCAGGGGTTTAAGGGTAAATTTCATGTTTAAGATCACATAACGATCGCAGGCAGGAATAATGTGAAGCATCAGGAAATAACAGGAGGCATTAGAATGTACTGATAAGCGTAAAAATATAATTCTCTTCGCCCATAAAAAAACCTCCGGTTAAGGAGGCTTCTCGGGAAAACGTTTTTGCTGCTGTCTATCTTTCGATCGCTAATGCCACTCCCTGCCCGCCGCCAATACACAATGTCGCCAGACCTTTTCGTGCATTACGTTTCGTCATTTCGTGAACCAGAGAGACTAAAATACGACAGCCGGATGCGCCAATCGGATGGCCAAGCGCAATCGCACCCCCGTTCACATTCACCCGACGGGGATCCCACTCCAGCATTTTTCCTACCGACAGCGCCTGAGCTGCAAACGCTTCGTTAACCTCAATCAGATCGACATCCTCAAGCTGCCAGCCGGCACGCTCCAGACAGCGGCGCGTGGCATACACCGGTGCGATCCCCATTAACGCCGGATCGACGCCCACGCTGGCAAACGCTTTGATACGTGCCAGCACCGGTAAATTAAGCTCTTCAGCTTTACTTTCGCTCATCATCATCACGGCAGCCGCGCCGTCATTAATAGAGGAGGCATTACCCGCTGTCACCGAGCCCAGCGTTTCGAAAGCGGGATTGAGTTTCGCCAGCCCTTCAGCGCTGGCATCCGTGCGCGGTTGCTCATCGGTATCCACGATCAACAGTTCGCCGTTTTGACGCTGTGTATTCACCGGCACAATCTCATCGCGAAAACGCCCGGAATCGATCGCCGCGCGCGCCTTTTGTTGAGAGCTCAGCGCATAGTCATCCTGCAGCTCACGGCTGATACCGTACTCGCGCGCCAGATTCTCTGCCGTCACGCCCATGTGATAATCATTGAACGCGTCCCAAAGTCCGTCGTGTACCAGGCTGTCAATCAGCTGGCTGTTGCCAAGCTGCGCGCCTGTGCGACTGTCGGTCAGAACATGCGGCGCGCGGCTCATATTTTCCTGGCCGCCGGCAATAATCACATCCGCTTCACCGCACTGAATCGCCTGTGTCGCCAGATGGAGAGCCTTTAGCCCCGAGCCGCATACGTCGTTAATGGTGATCGCCGAAACCGTGTTTGGCAGTCCGCCTTTCAGCGCTGCCTGACGCGCAGGGTTTTGCCCGGCGCCCGCGGTAAGCACCTGACCCAGGATCACTTCATCTATTTCGTGCGTGGCAATTCCGCTGCGCTCTACCAGCGCCTTAACGACCACGCTGCCCAGTTCAACCGCGGAATGGCGTGCCAGCGCGCCCTGGAAACAGCCGATAGCTGTACGCAATGCCCCCACGATAACGACGTCTTTCATCTGTACCTCTGCGCAAATTGACACCGCAGATAGTAGATGCATTGTTATCAACTATTAACGTAATTGTTTAAAAAAAGTGAGTTTAGTCACATGATTAGCGGGCGTCCTGAAGATATTGTCGCAGCCAGCTTCCGGCCACGCCTGGCGGGCTGCGTTTATTCCATAACAGATCAATGGCAATGGAGCGCGGCCAGCCGGGAACATTAAGCTGAACCAGCGCTTTGGCTGCGGCAAACTCGTCCACCAGCGCGCAGGGTAACGCGCACCAGCCAAAACCCTGTACTGCCATGCTGAGCAGCAAAAGGTAGTTCGGTGCCGACCACATCGGCCCGCGCGCCAGCGCCGTTTCCCGTTCCAGATAGGTACTCAGACGCAGCTCGCGCCAGCCGTGCAACTCATCCACTTCAACCCTTCCCTGCGCAGCCAGAGGATGGGTTGTGGCGACATAGATCGCCATCTGGGTTTGCATGGCAAGTCTGATAACGCCGATCCCGGTGGGATAGACTTCGCGTGCTTCCGTCAGGCCAATCTGCGCGCGCTCTTTTTGCAGCAGGTCGATGACGTCCTCTTCCTCACCAATCAGGCATTCAAACTCGGTGTGCGGGAAGCGCTTATCGAACTGGATCATCATATCTTCCAGTACGTCCGGGTTGAGCGTGTCCGAAAGCACAAACGTCAGCCGCGCTTCCGTTTGCGCGGTCAGGGAAACCGCCAGTTCATCGAGGCGCGCACTGGCGGCCAGAATGGACTGCACATAGCCCAGCACCTGTTCTCCCTGCTCGGTCAGCACCGGCTGACGGGCGGAGCGATCAAAAAGCGCGAATCCTAAATCTGCCTCCAGATTTGCAATGGCAGTACTGACCGTTGACTGGCTTTTACGCAGGCGTCGGGCCGCGGCAGAAAAGGAGCCGGTCGCAACCGTTTCAACGAATGCGGTCAGGGCTTCGGGAGAATAGCGCATGGTGAAGTATCTACTTTATAGATGGTAACTATCTTTTATATATCATCTTTAGCGATGAAAATAGTCCGCATCAACGCCCATTCCGGCGTATTACAGAGGTTCAGACTATGCAACACGACATCCAACAACGAAAACTGCCGGAGCGTATTTTCCACGCGGTATGCTTCGAGGGAATTGCGACCGCCATTCTTGCTCCAACCGCCGCCTGGCTCATGCAGCGCTCGGTGATGGAAATGGGCGGACTGACCATCATTCTGGCCACGACGGCGATGGTCTGGAACATTATTTACAACTTTGGCTTTGATCGCTTCTGGCCAGTTCATCGCGTGACACGTACCGCAAAGGTGCGGGCGTTACATGCGCTGGGCTTTGAGTGCGGCTTTATTGTGATCGGGGTTTCAATCGTTTCGGCGGTGCTTGGAGTGACGTTACTTCAGGCTTTTACCCTTGAGATTGGCTTCTTCTTGTTCTTCCTGCCGTACACCATGTTCTATAACTGGGCTTACGACACATTGCGCGAAAAAATCATCAAACGACGCCAGCAACGACGCGCCCTGGCCAACTAATCCCGCCTGGCCGGAAGCGCTTTCCGGCCCCTTCCCGCAACGTCCTCTGCGCCTTCAGCGCATAATTATGGTAAATTACGCTCCTTTTTGTTGATTTTATAGTTGATACGTTGTTCTAATGTCGAAAATTTGGTCAAAAGAAGAGACTCTGTGGAGTTTCGCCCTGTACGGCACCGCCGTGGGCGCAGGAACCCTGTTCTTGCCCATACAACTCGGCTCTGCGGGTGCCATTGTTCTGCTTATTACTGCCCTTGTGGCTTATCCGTTAACCTACTGGCCGCACAAAGCGCTGGCCCAGTTTATCCTGTCGTCAAAGGCGAAAGGCAGCGAAGGGATCACCAGCGCAGTCACTCACTACTACGGCAAAAAGATCGGCAATCTGATCACCACGCTCTACTTCGTCGCCTTTTTCGTGGTGGTGCTGATTTACGCGGTAGCGATCACTAACTCGATTACCGAACAGCTCGCCAGGCATCTGAACGTCGATACTACCGTGCGCGTTCTGGTGAGTCTGGGAGTGGTGATGGTGCTGAACCTGATCTTCTTAACCGGCCGCCATATCACCATCAAGGTGATGGGTTTTCTGGTATTCCCGCTCATTGCTTATTTCCTGTTCGTCTCGCTGTATCTGACCGCAAGCTGGCAGCCGTCGTTACTCACCAGCCAGATGGCGTTTGATCGGCACACGCTGCACCAGGTATGGATTTCTATTCCGGTGATGGTTTTCGCTTTTAGCCATACGCCTATCATCTCTACTTTTGCCGTCGACAGACGTGAAAAGTACGGTGATGAGGCCATGGGTAAATGCAAAAAAATCATGAAAGTCGCGTACCTGATTATTTGTCTGAGCGTTCTGTTCTTTGTGTTCAGCTGCCTGCTGTCGATTCCGCCGTCGTATATCGTGGCGGCAAAAGAAGAAGGGGTAACGATCCTCTCTGCGCTCTCCATGATGCCGTCTTCTCCATCCTGGCTGGGCGTTTCGGGCATTATTGTGGCGATTATCGCCATGTCGAAATCGTTCCTCGGCACCTATTTTGGCGTAATTGAAGGGGCGACGGAGATCGTCAAATCGTCGCTGAATCAGGTGGGAATCAAGAAAAGTCGCGCCTTTAACCGCGCATTGTCGATTATGGCCGTGTCGTTGATCACCTTCGTGGTGTGCTGCATCAACCCAAATGCCATTTCGATGATTTACGCGATCAGCGGGCCGCTCATCGCGATGATTCTGTTTATTATGCCAACGCTCTCAACGTATCTGATTCCGGCGCTGAAACCGTATCGCTCGGTCGGCAATCTGCTGACGCTGATTGTCGGCATAATGTGTGTATCGGTGATGTTTGTCGGCTAGTGACGCACTTCGCACCGGGCTCTCCCGGTGCGCTTACATCCTCTTCCCGCATCGTTTAAAGCCCGTCACTTTCAGTATTATTCAGGAACGCGGTTCTCCTCGAGAATAAAGAATAAATATTCTGTGAACAACTATCATACCTTGTAGTTTTTTATGGAAACTAAAAATTACATCCATCTGAAATTATTAAATAAAATTAATCTAAAAAAAGAATCACATCATTAAAGAAAAGCTTATATTTGCCGTTTATTTAAAGGCAATTCTCGTATTTATACTGACAAAATTTGTCAGTCCCGTTTTTCACAATACGGCACACACATCGTTGAGGCATCTGGTCCGCGGATGTCATTTCAAGGGAAGTAATATGTCAGTTGAAGCTGTGACTCCTGGCGGGGTCTACCAAAAAATATCACTGGAAGTTGATCGCATTCTGCAAAATCTTACCCAGACCACAACCGATCCTTCCCTGCAGCAAGCCAATGAAAATGCGCGCCAGCAGCTGGACGCCTTTCGTCAAAAATTGAACGAGAATATCGAAAGTCTGCAAAAAAATGCCGAGTGGAATACGTTTACGATTGCGTTCTATGGCGAAACGAACGCAGGAAAATCAACCATTATCGAAACCCTGCGTATTTTGCTGAATGAACAGAGCAAGCGCTCGCGCCAGCAGGCATTCAAAGAATTTCAGCAACAGCATCAGCTCACTGAAAGTGACATCGAAACATTGCAGCACGCTCTCAGTGAAAACGAAAAACGCGCCCACGAGCTGGCTCAGGCGATTGAGGCAATCAACCTGGAGTATGTCGAGCGCGAGAATGCTTTTCAGAGCCAGATTGACGCCCTTAGCGCGCTCATTGCCGCGCAACGTCAACAGTTTTCACTGTGGCGTAAATTCATTCATCTGTGGGTGAAAACCGCCGAACAAAAAGAGAAAGAGAGCCAGCAGATACTGAAGCAGGCGCTGGAACACGAAAAATCAGCAGCGCTGAAATCGCTTCAGACGCAAAAAGCAGAGTGCGATTCACACGCCGCTTCGCTCCGCCAGTTACAGACCGTACAGAAGAGCAAACTGGAAGAGCTGTCACTGCTGGCGGATGGTGAAATTATCGGCACCGGCGTCTCTGACTTCACAATGGACACCACGCTTTATCCCTTCGAGGCTGACGCCCAACGCTTTGCCTTGCTGGACGTGCCGGGAATCGAAGGAAAAGAGAGTAAAGTCCTGACGCAAATACAGCATGCCGTCGAGAAGGCTCACGCCGTTTTCTATGTCACCAGTAAGCCAACGGCTCCGCAAAAAGGGGATGATAAAACGCCTGGTACGCTGGAGAAAATCAAAGCCCATTTGAATGCGCAGACCGAAGTCTGGACGCTATTTAATAAACGTATTACCAACCCGCTGCAGTTAAACCGCCCGGCTTTAATCAGCGATGACGAACAACTCAGCCTCGACGATCTGAATAAAAAAATGAGCGAGCAGCTGGGGGATAATTATCGCGATACCTGGTCAGTCAGCGCGATGCCTGCGTTTTTAAGCGTGGCTGAACATCTGGTTCCCGGTTCAGAAAACGCTAAAAAACGCGGCAAGTTATTAGAAAAGTTAGATCCTGAAGAGATTCTGGAAAAAACAGGTCTGAAAGGATTCTTATCCCTGTTGACCAAACAGCTGGTAGCTGACAGCAAAGCCAAGATCACCCGCTCAAACTTTAATAAAGCCCGTACCACCGTCGATGATGTGACTTCCGAGCTGACCTGCCTGCAAAAAGAGAGCTACGGCAAACTGGCAAAACAACTGCATCACGACACGATCAACGCTCATCAGCTGCTGGATATTGCGCTGGCATCTTTAAAGACCCGTCTGATTAATCAGGGTGAGGACGCCGTTGATGCTTTCCGTAGCCGCGCCAGAAAACAGATCTATCGCGAAATCGAAGACGATATCAGTAACGATCGCTTTAAGGATGAGCTGGAGAGCACGATCAAACAGCAACACGCGGAGCTGGAAAAAAACCTCCCGGATATTTTCAAAAATGAACTCGATAAGTTCAAAGATGAAATCGAAGATATCGTGCAGCGTTTCCAGAAATATGCTCAGGAAATTCTGGCAACTTACTCGAAGTTGCAGAAAAATAAATTCGATAATCAGTTCGAACTGAAAATTGATATTGATAATGGCCTGAAAGTCACCAGCTTACTGGCGACCCTCGCTGGCGGTGCCTTACTGTTCTGGAACCCGGCCGGATGGCTGATTCTGGCTCCGGCATTAGCTGGCATGGTTTTCGCGGTCTACAAAGCCGTGCGCAGCTTCTTCAGTTCTTCTTATAAAATCTCGCAGCAGAAACAGTCTGCCGATGACAACCTCAACAAGATTGCCAGAAATATGAAATCAGCAATCGAAGAGGGCATCGACAAGGTGTTCCCTGAGCTGGAACAAAAAGTCGTACAGCTGAAAGCGATGTTGGAAGAACCAACCCGCCAGGCCTCTCAGATCAATAAGATCCTGATTAACGCTACAAAAAATTTACGCCATCTTTCACTCAGCCTTGAGGCTTCAGGAGATAAATAATGGAAAAGACTCTGGATATTTTTAAATCGCAACAAGCGAAAAATCTCGAAATCCTGAACAACCTGAACGCGTTTTTACAGCAGGGTGAAGCATTTGGCATTCAGATGGACCCGCATTTGCTGCACAAATTGCAGATGGCAAAAGAGAATGCATCCAATGGGAAACTGCATATCGCCCTGATTGGTGGCTTCTCGGAAGGTAAAACCTCCATTGCCGCGGCCTGGATGGAGAAACTGGATAAGGCGAGCATGAATATCAGCCACCAGGAATCGTCTAATGAGGTCAAAGTGTATGATGTGGGGTCTGATTTTGTCCTGATTGACACCCCAGGGCTGTTCGGTTTTAAAGAGCAGTTCGACGAAGGGACGCAGTCGATGGAAAAATACAAAGACATGACGAAGAAATACGTCAGCGAAGCGCATCTTGTCTTGTATGTCATGAACTCCACCAATCCGATTAAAGAGAGCCATAAACAGGATCTGGAATGGCTATTCCGCACCCTCAATTTGCTGGATCGCACGGTGTTCGTCCTTAGCCGCTTTGATGAAGTAGCCGACGTCGAAGACGAAGACGATTACCAGTCCAATGCCCGCGTGAAGTGCCAGAATGTCGCGTCACGCCTGCAGGATCTGATCGCCCTCACCCCGCAAGAGCGCGATGCGTTAAGCATTGTTGCGGTCGCCGCTAACCCATTTGATATGGGGACCGACTACTGGCTCGAAAACCCCGACAAGTTCCGTGCGCTGTCGCACATCGGTACTCTGCAAAACGCGACCAGTGAAAAAATTGCGCTGAGTGGCGGTATTCAGGCCCTGAGCGAAGAGACGAAAAAAAGCGTTATCCGTGACATTCTTACGCGCAAACTTCCGGTGGCCGTTGAGAAGGACGAGCGCATCAAAGAAGAGGTGGCGGAACTGGCCGTCATCCACCAGCGTATGCGCAAAGAAATGACCGCGATGCAGGCCAACATGAGCGACACCCGCACAGCGTTGCGCTCCTTTGTCACCGAATACTTCTCCGAACTGATCCTTCAGGCTGAAGGACTGAGCATGGAAACTTACCTGCCGTTTTTCGAACGCGAGGTGGGCGACAATGGCATCATCATATCGACTCGTCTGCAAAATGAGTTCGATCGCCGGTTACAGTCCGTGTCTCAGGCTCTGGAGAAGATGCAGATTGGCTACAATGCTGAAATTAGCCATTACAATGGCACCCTGACCGCGATGGGCAAACAGGGCCTGGACTATGTGGTGAAAAGCAAAGTGATCAACAACACTACCGTCATCGCCGCTCGCGATGGCGTGGTGTCATTGGCGAAAATGGTCGGACTGGATCTGGGTAAGTTGCTGAAATTCAAACCCTGGGGTGCGGTTAATTTAGCTAAAGGGCTGAACGGCGCGCTCTCCGTTGTCGGGCTGGCACTGGAAGCCTGGGATTCGCTGGAGCAGGCGAAACGTGAGAAACAATTTGCTGAAAACATTCAGAAAATGGTGGCTAACTTCCGCACCCAGCGTGAAGAGTTGCTAGGTGTACTGAACGCGCCCGACTACGTCGAGCGATTCTTCTCCGGGTACGTCTTAATGAACGACGAGCTTGAAGGGCTGGAGCAGACGCTGCGCCACAGCAAGGAGCGCCAGATGCAGTTTGCGAAATGGCGTGAACAGGCAGAAGCAATTGATGCCGAATTCACGCGCGTGAACGCCTGATAACTGACAAGCCTGCTACTGCGCGCTTCCGGGTGCAGTAGCCAGCTTTGTGACATAGTGCGCCACCGACAGCCGATAAAGCACATGCCCGGCCAGCCTATGGTCAGGCGGCAGAGCGGGATGCATAAACGTCGTGTCTTTGGTCATCCCCAGCCGCTTCATCAGATTTTCAGAAGG
The DNA here is from genome assembly GCF_034046055.2 of Lelliottia sp. CFBP8978. Lineage (NCBI taxonomy): Bacteria > Pseudomonadati > Pseudomonadota > Gammaproteobacteria > Enterobacterales > Enterobacteriaceae > Lelliottia > Lelliottia sp. CFBP8978. Next base: position 3,551,190 of record NZ_CM188253.1, read on the forward strand.
CGTATTCAGTACCGACGTAAATGATACAACCTCCTGCAGGGCCAGCTCTTCAAATGCATAGCGCAACGCGGCTTCAGCCGCTTCCTTCGCCATGCCCTGCTGCCAGAATTTTTTTGCCAGACGCCAGCCAATTTCGGTGCACGGCGAGAAATCAAATCGGTCCGGCTGCGGATGCAAACCCACGCTGCCGACAAACTCACCGCTCTTTTTCGATTCTACGGCCCAAAAGCCCCAGCCACGTTCGGCAATCCCCTCGCTAAAGCGAGTGGCAAGATTGTCGCTCTCATCCCGTGTGAGGAGGGCCGGAAAATAGCGCATCACCTCCCCGTCGCCATTCAAAGCCGCAAAAGGTGCAAAATCCTCTGGCTTCCACTGCCGAAGGATAAGTCGTGAGGTTTCAATCATAGCGTTTGCCCCTGCTTCAGGCTCTCAAGTGGGAATGGCCTGTCCTGCACCACGGTTTTCATCACCAGCGTTGAACGCAGGTGTTGCACACCCGGCATCGCAGATAGCTTCTCATCATACAGTTTCTGAAAAGCGGAGAGGTCGCGGGTGACCACATGCATCAGATAATCAGGATCGCCAAACAGACGCTGCGCCAGGACAATTTGCGGAATCTCCTCGACGGCTATTTCAAAAGCACTCACGGCCTTTTTGTCGCCCTCCTTGAGAGTGGCAAAGACAATCGCCACAAAATTAAATCCCATTTTCGCGGGGTCGAGACTGGCGCGGTATCCGGTTATTGCTCCGCTCTGTTCCAGCGCGCGCACCCGCCGATGGCAGGGAGACAGGCTCAAATTAACGCGCTCCGCCAGTTCAGTCAGCGACAGGCGTCCATCCAACTGCAACTCAGCAAGTATTTTTCGATCTATGCTATCCATCTGGAAGATTCTCCCCGTTAAGACCTTTTTTCAGCATAACATTGAAAGCCCATTTCGCTTCGACATCGGTATTCTTTCTCTCCCTGAAGTTGAACCATCGAAGGATTATCAGAAAATGGAAATGAGCTTTGTCGTGGGATTCTGGGTAGTCTCTTTCCTGCTTATTATGACCCCCGGTGCCGACTGGGCTTACGCCATCAGCGCCGGGATCAACGGTCGCCGCGTACTCCCGGCGGTGCTGGGGCTGATGTCAGGACATTTACTGGCAACGGTAATTGTGGTCGCCGGAGTCGGGGTGCTGATCGCCGGACACCCGCTGGCGCTGTCGCTACTGACAATGCTGGGAGCTGTTTATCTGCTGTGGTTAGGAATCGCTATTTTACGCCATCCCGCAACGGTGAATGCCGCGCAGCAGCAGGCGGGAGGCTGGAATCAGTGGGCGTTAAAGGGGTTGTGCATCAGTGGTCTAAACCCAAAAGTGTTTCTTCTCTTTCTGGCACTGCTGCCGCAATTTACCGATCCCAGAGGAAACTGGTCGGTGACCGTGCAGATGTCGGCCCTTGCACTGCTGCACTTAATCACCTGTACGGCGATCTATCTGCTGGTCGGCTACGGTTCGAGAGCGTTATTAGCCACGCGCCCGCAGGCTGCGCGGTGGGTCAGTATAAGCTCCGGAGCCATCATGGTTCTGATATCCGGCATCCTGATTTATGGGCAACTACGATAATGGTTTAGTTATATCCGCGCGTTTACTCGCTATTGTCGATTAAGTACACTTGCGGAGAAATTAACCAGATGATTGATAAGGAAATCACGAATGAAAAAACTGCTTACCTTCCTAATTTGGACAGGGATCATAGTCTCAGCATTCTTCGCTATAACGTCAGCAATCTCTAACGTGATCCTGATGTTCAGCGCGTTCCCCGAATCTATTGGGGATAAATACGCTTATATGTTCATGTTAGGGCGCTGGACGTTCACTATCGTCATGGGGTTGATTTTCTGGCTACTGTATCGGAAAACAAAAAAATGAGCGCTCACAAGCCTTTGAAAAAATACTCTGCCGCCTGATTAAAGAGCACGGGATTCTCCTCCGAAAGTTTAGTTGCTTTCTCAAAAGGCTTAACCCGATCTTGAATGGCAAAATAGAGTAGATCCAGATCACCGAGATCTTTCAGCTTACGGTATACGCCGTAATTGGTCGTTTTAAGGAATCTTGAAGCATGGATAGCTCTGGATGCACCACCGCCAATCATTAACAACGTGCTGATAGACATGCTAAAGGCGATTGATACGGTGATACGTGAAGAAATCAGCTTGCCGATTTTTAATCCGGTAAGCTCGCCAAAGGTATAGCTCCCCAGTGTTGAGGCGATCGTGTTCTCTGCCACTTCCTTTGCAATATCAGCCATGTTGACGTGCTTCATAAAATCATCAATGAACACGTTTACCGCTCTTGCAACTAAGTTGATGTGCTTCTTTGAAGTTGCACGCTCGACTAACTCCGCAAGCCTCATGTTATCGTCCATGTTTTGCCGCCTGTCATCGGTATGGATGAAATCATAAGCGAGGAAATACAGGTTAACCGGGAAGTGAACAAAGCCCTTAACGTATGCAACCAACATTCCTTCATCTTGTAGATCCAGTGCGGAGAGCATCTCCCTTGCCAGGTCCTTTGCGCTTTCCATCCTCTAAAGTCCTTATTAGTTTTGTGTGAAATGCAACTATAACGACTACTTTACACACAGCCTACGATCTAACTCCATGATTTCAGGCAACAGAAGCCATAAAGCCCGTTAGTGGTAAGGAGACAAGCGGAGCGACGCGACTTCATCAAATTGTCAGAAGATTCACACCTCATAAGGGTGCTCGTGTACCGCCAAGAGTGTGAGCGAAGTGCTGGCAGAGGCCGCCAACGCTGACGTATACCGTCATCTCATCATGTCACTTAGCGCAACCGTCACTAAGGGCGGATCACAACGGTAGAACTCAGAGGAGATCAAAATAGATAATTATTTAAGTTGCTTGAAGAGGAGGCTTTTGTGACTTTTACGCAAGGGGGGAAACTGGAGCGGGCGAAGGGAATCGAACCCTCGTATAGAGCTTGGGAAGCTCTCGTTCTACCATTGAACTACGCCCGCTTTGAGGTGCGTAAGGCATTATAGACCTTACGCTTCTTCAAACAAGCCTCCCGATGGTTAACCGGTGAATAATTAACCGTTTAACACTTCGGTTTACTGCCCTGTGCTGGCAGATATCGCTGCGGATCGATAGCCGTCGCACGATAGCGGATTTGGAAATGCAGGGCGACAGAGCTGGCTCCTGTGCTCCCCATCGTCGCGATCTTCTGCCCCGCCTTAACGTTCTGCCCGTTGTTCACCAACAGAGAGTCATTGTGAGCATAAGCGGTGATGTAATCCTCACCATGCTTGATCATGATTAAATTACCGTAGCCACGAAGCTGGTCGCCGACGTAAACCACTTTTCCCGCGCCCGAGGCATAAACTGGCGAACCTCGCGTACCCGCGATATCAATACCTTTATTGCCCCCCTCTGCCGTCGAGTAAGGTACCACCACTTTTCCGCTGGCAGGCCATACCCAGCAACGCTGCCCAACCGGTGGCCATGACGATTTTGGCACCGCGTATGAAGGCGTGACCGCAGCAGTTTTACCGCTCTTTGAGGATGATTTTTTTGTCGCAGAAGAACTGCTGTTGACCCTGAGCTTCTGGCCCACTTCGATGGTGTAGGGTGGAGAGATGCTGTTAAGACGCGCCAGATCCTTAACGCTGGTCCCCGTCGCACGAGAAATACGATACAGGGTATCACCGCGCTTAACGGTATAGACCGAACCGGAATAGCTACCCGTATCCGATGATTTGCTCCCTGAACAGCCCGCGAGCAGCAGTGCCAGCGTCAGGCAGAAAATAGCAATAAGGGGATTTATCTTCAGGCTTCCTGCAAACAAAACAGATCCTCGGTCAGCGTAAATGGCGTCCTATGATAGCAGCCTGAATTCTGTTGCCAATCTTTGCCGCAAATACTCTTTTCAGCTCAGGGAGACAATCCGTCTGCCTGAGAGTGCGATATAATCGCCTTCCCGCTGTTCGGGTAGTGGAGCAGGAATGAACAAACAAGAACATGTCCTTTTGGTCAACGACCTGGGAGAGGTGATTGGCACCCAGGAGAAATATGCCGCGCACACCTCAAACACTTCGCTGCATCTGGCCTTCTCTTCGTGGCTGTTTAATTCACAGGGCGAATGCCTCGTTACGCGTCGCGCCCTGAGTAAAAAAGCCTGGCCCGGTGTCTGGACGAACTCCGTCTGTGGGCATCCCCAACTCAATGAAAGCACCGAACACGCCATTGTCCGACGCTGCCGATATGAAATTGGTGTCGAGATTGCCGACATCACGCCGATCGCCACGGATTTTCGCTACCGTGAAATCGATCCTTCCGGGATCGTTGAAAATGAAATTTGCCCGGTTTACGCCGCAAAGATAATCAGCCCGCTGATGATTAATCCTGATGAAGTGATGCAGTATCAGTGGGTTCAGCTGGATCCATTATTACGCGCCCTTAAAGCAACGCCCTGGGCGTTTAGTCCGTGGATGGTTTCAGAAGCCGCCAGCGCGCATGAAAAGCTCAGGCTCTTTGCGAGTGGCGAGTGAATAACAGAAATAAAAAAGCCCCGGCGTATACACCGGGGCTTTTTTTATTTCTCAACGACTTATTTTACCGGACGCATCGCCGGGAACAGGATCACGTCGCGGATGGTGTGGCTGTTAGTGAACAGCATCACCATGCGGTCGATACCAATCCCCAGGCCCGCCGTTGGCGGTAAGCCATGCTCCAGGGCAGTGACGTAGTCTTCGTCGAAGAACATAGCTTCGTCGTCGCCTGCTGCTTTCGCATCAACCTGATCCTGGAAACGCTGCGCCTGATCCTGCGCATCGTTCAGCTCGCTAAAGCCGTTACCGATTTCACGGCCGCCGATGAAGAACTCAAAGCGATCGGTGATTTCCGGATTCTCATCATTACGACGAGCCAGCGGAGAAACTTCTGCCGGATATTCGGTGATGAAGGTTGGCTGAATCAGGTGCGCTTCGGCCACTTCTTCGAAGATCTCGGTCACGATACGGCCCAGACCCCAGCTTTTCTCAACTTTGATCCCGATGCTTTCAGCAATCGCTTTAGCGGAATCGAAGTTATCCAGATCGGCCATTTCGGTTTCCGGACGGTATTTCTTGATCGCTTCGCGCATGGTCAGTTTGACGAACGGCTTACCAAAGTCGAAGACTTCATCGCCGTAAGGCACTTCGGTGGTACCGAGAATATCTTGCGCCAGGGTACGGAACAGCGACTCGGTCAGCTCAATCAGATCTTTGTAATCCGCGTACGCCATGTAGAGTTCCATCATGGTGAACTCTGGGTTATGGCGAACGGAGATGCCTTCGTTACGGAAGTTACGGTTAATCTCGAACACGCGTTCGAAGCCGCCAACCACCAGACGCTTCAGGTACAGTTCCGGCGCGATACGCAGGTACATGTCCAGATCCAGAGCGTTATGATGGGTGATGAACGGACGCGCAGACGCACCGCCAGGAATCACCTGCATCATCGGGGTTTCCACTTCCATAAAATCACGGCCAACCATGAACTGACGGATACCCGCCATAATCTGGGAACGGATTTTGAAGGTTTTGCGCGATTCATCGTTAGAGATGAGATCCAGGTAGCGCTGACGATAGCGCGCTTCCTGATCCTGCAGACCGTGGAATTTATCCGGCAGCGGACGCAGTGCTTTAGTCAGCAAACGCAGTTCGGTGCAGTGAATCGACAGTTCGCCCGTCTTCGTCTTGAACAGCTTGCCTTTCGCGCCGAGGATATCGCCCAGATCCCACTTCTTGAACTGCTCGTTATAAATACCTTCTGGCAGATCGTCACGGGAAACGTACAGCTGAATACGGCCACCGACGTCCTGCAAAGTCACGAAAGACGCTTTACCCATGATACGACGGGTCATCATGCGGCCTGCAACGGACACTTCTACGTTCAGCGCTTCCAGCTCTTCGTTTTCTTTCGCGTCGAAGTCAGCGTGCAGCTGGTCTGAGGTATGATCGCGACGAAAATCGTTCGGGAATGGGATACCCTGCTCACGCAGTGCAGCCAGCTTCTCGCGACGGGTTTTCAGTTCGTTATTAAGATCGACTACCGCGTCAGTGCCCTGTGCTTGTTGTTCAGACATGTTGGTTCCTCATAACCCTGCTTTCAAACTTGCTTCGATAAATTGGTCCAGGCTGCCGTCCAGCACCGCCTGCGTGTTACGGGTTTCAACCCCGGTACGCAGATCTTTGATACGGGAGTCATCGAGGACGTAAGAACGAATCTGGCTGCCCCAGCCGATGTCAGATTTGTTATCTTCCATCACCTGTTTCTCAGCATTTTTCTTCTGCATCTCCAGCTCATAAAGCTTCGCTTTCATCTGCTTCATGGCCTGGTCTTTGTTCTTATGCTGCGAACGGTCGTTCTGACACTGTGTCACCAGACCGGTCGGAATATGCGTGATACGCACCGCGGATTCCGTACGGTTAACGTGCTGACCACCCGCACCAGATGCGCGGTATACGTCGATACGCAGATCGGCCGGGTTGATTTCGATGTCGATATCATCTTCCACTTCCGGATAGACAAACGCGGAGCTGAAAGAGGTATGACGACGGCCACCGGAATCGAACGGGCTTTTGCGCACCAGGCGGTGAACGCCGGTTTCGGTACGCAGCCAGCCGTAAGCGTAATCACCGATGATCTTGATGGTCACGGATTTGATACCCGCCACTTCGCCTTCAGACTCTTCGATAATTTCTGTTTTAAAGCCGCGCGCTTCAGCCCAGCGCAGATACATGCGCGTAAGCATGCTCGCCCAGTCCTGAGCTTCTGTACCGCCAGAACCGGCCTGAATATCGAGATAGCAATCGGCGCTGTCGTATTCGCCGGAGAACATGCGGCGGAATTCGAGCTGTGCCAGCTTTTCCTCAAGCACGTCGAGTTCGGCGATAGCTTCGTTGAAGGTTTCTTCGTCGTCGGCTTCGACGGCTAACTCCAGCAGACCGGAAACGTCTTCCAGCCCCTGAGACATTTGATCCAACGTTTCGACGATGGCTTCGAGTGAGGAACGCTCTTTACCCAGCGCCTGTGCGCGTTCAGGTTCGTTCCAGACGTCCGGCTGTTCCAGCTCGGCGTTTACTTCTTCCAGACGCTCTTTCTTGGCATCGTAGTCAAAGATACCCCCTAAGAACGTCGGAGCGCTCCGTGAGGTCTTGAATGCGGTTTTTTACCGGATTAATTTCAAACATGGTCGTTTTCTTTATTGGACTAGTCAAAATGCGGTGATAAGAGCGGGATTGTACCGAATCCACGCTCTTTTTTATAGGAAATAGTGACGCTAAATTGGCCAGATATGATCGATGATGATTTGCAAACTGCGATTACCACGAAACTCGTTAATATCCAGTTTGTAGGCCAGTTCGACTTCGCGCACGCCGTTATCTGGCCAGACCGAGGTGTCGACGTTAAAAGCAATCCCATCCAGCAGCGGACCGCCGCCCACCGGCTCGACCATTACCTTAAGATGACGCTCGCCCACCAGACGCTGTTGCAGCAGGCGGAAACGCCCGTCGAACAGCGGCTCCGGGAACATTTGCCCCCACGGACCGGCGTCGCGCAGCAGTTGCGCAACCTCCATCGTCATCTCAGATGCAGAAAGTGGCCCATCGGAGATCACTTCGCCCTGAAGCAGCGACGGGTCAATCCAGTCGGTTACCAGTTCGCTAAAGCGCTGCTGAAATTCGTCGAATTTCGCCTCTTCCAGCGATAAACCGGCCGCCATGGCATGGCCACCAAACTTGATCATCAGCCCCGGGTATAGCGTGTCCAGACGCTCCAGCGCGTCTCGCATGTGCAGTCCCTGAATGGAACGGCCAGAACCTTTTAGCGTTCCGTCACCCGCCGGAGCAAAGGCAATCACCGGGCGATGAAAACGCTCTTTGATGCGCGATGCCAGAATTCCAACGACGCCCTGATGCCACTCCGGATGATACATCGCCAGCCCACCGGGCAGCGTGTCGCTACTACGTTCAAGCTTTTCGCACAGGATCAGCGCTTCTGCCTGCATTCCCTGCTCAATCTCTTTGCGCGTCTGATTCAGCGCATCCAGTTCATTAGCCAGGACGCGCGCTTCACCAATGTTATCGCACAACAAGAGCGCCACACCCACGGACATATCGTCCAGCCGTCCGGCGGCATTCAGACGCGGTCCAAGAGCAAAACCTAAATCGCTTGCCGCCAGCTTAAGCGGATCGCGATTGGAAATTTCCAGCAGCGCTTTAATTCCGGGACGGCATTTTCCCGCCCGAATACGTCCCAGTCCCTGCCAGGTCAAAATACGGTTATTGGTGTCGAGAGGGACCACATCTGCCACCGTTCCCAGCGCCACCAGATCGAGATATTCAGCCAGATTTGGCACGGCAATACCGCGCGTTTCAAACCAGCCTTTATCACGCAGAAGTGCGCGCAACGCCAGCATCAGATAAAATGCCACCCCGACCCCCGCGAGCGATTTCGACGGGAAGTCGCAATCGCGCAGATTCGGGTTGATGATGGCTTCAGCGGCAGGCAGCGTGTCGCCGGGTAAGTGGTGATCCGTCACCAGCACCGGGATCCCGAGCTGGTGCGCACGCTCTACTCCGGCATGCGAAGAGATCCCGTTATCGACGGTCAAGATCATCTGCGCGCCACGGGCGTGAGCCTGATCGACCACTTCCGGGCTGAGTCCGTATCCATCTTCAAAGCGGTTCGGCACCAGATAGGTGACGTTATCGCAGCCGAGCGCACGCAGGCTGAGCACACTCAGCGCGGTGCTGGTGGCGCCATCGGCATCAAAATCACCTACCACGACAATCCGCGTGCCTTCGAGGAAGGCGCTATAGAGGAGCTCCGTGGCTTTTTCGACGCCGCTGAGCTGCTGCCACGGCAACATACCTTTGACGCTGCGCTCAAGCTCGATGGCTGTATGAACGCCGCGCCCGACATATAACCGGCGCAAAAGTGGCGTCAGATCGTCAGGTAAATCAACGCTGTCGTCGACCTCACGGCGGCGCAATTGTGTTTTTGATTTCACGCGAATTATTTACCGCCAAATTGTTTTTGGTGCGCGTCGAGAAACTCTTTCATCTCTTTTGGCCCCTGATAACCCGGAACAACATAGCCACTGTTCAGCACAATAGCGGGGGTTCCGGTCACACCAAACTGCACACCTAACGCATAATGATTGGCGATATCAATATCACAGGATGCAGGTTTTACCCCCTTGCCGTTCATCGCGTCATCAAAGGCTTTATTGCGGTCTTTGGCACACCAGATGGCTTTCATGTCCTGTTCAGGCTGGCTCTGTACGCCAGCGCGCGGGAACGCCAGGTAACGCACGGTGATCCCCAGCGCGTTGTAGTCTTTCATCTCTTCATGCAGCTTGTGGCAGTAGCCACAGGTGATATCCGTGAAAACGGTAATAACGTGTTTTTCCTGCGCCGCTTTGTAGACGATCATCTCTTTTTCCAGCGCATTAAGATTTTTCATCAGCAACTGGTTGGTCACGTTAACCGGCTGGGCGCCGCTCACGTCGTACATCGGTCCCTGAATGATATGTTTACCGTCTTCGGTCACATACAGAACGCCGCTGTTAGTCAGCACCGTTTTCATGCCCGCGATCGGTGCAGACTGGATATCACTGCTCGATACGCCCAGCTTGGCCAGTGACTGTTTGATTGCTGCATCGTCAGCATGAGCAAAGCCGGCAAACGACGCGGCCAGCAGAGAGAACAGCGCTAAAGATTTTTTCATTTTCGATCCTATAACAATTGGTCGGCACTCACGCTCGTGGGTGGTGCTGTTGGTGTAGCTGCCGCAGTCGTTCCGTGGCTACATGAGTGTAGATTTGCGTCGTCGAGAGATCGCTATGCCCAAGCAGCATCTGCACCACGCGCAAATCGGCGCCATGATTGAGCAAATGTGTCGCAAAAGCGTGACGCAGAACGTGCGGCGAAAGTTTTTCACTGTCGATACCCGCCAGTGTGGCGTAATGCTTAATGCGATGCCAGAAGGTTTGACGCGTCATTTGCTGGGCGCGCTGGCTCGGGAACAGAACGTCAATAGAGACCCCATTCAACAACCACGGCCGCCCGTGTTCAAGATAGGACTCGACCCAGTACACCGCCTCTTCGCCCAGCGGCACAAGACGTTCTTTATTGCCTTTACCAATCACGCGTACCACGCCCTGACGCAGGCTGATGTCACTCATCGTCAAACCGACAAGTTCCGAAACGCGCAGCCCGGTGGCATATAACACTTCAAGCATGGCTTTATCGCGTAACTCCAGCGGCAGGTCAACCGCTGGCGTCTGTAATAACCGCTCAACCTGCGTTTCGCTGAGATCTTTAGGTAAACGCTGTGGAAGCTTAGGCGACGCCAGCAGCGCGCTGGGATCGTCACTGCGAAGCTTTTCCCGATAAAGATGCTGAAAAAGCCGTCGCATCGCGCTCAGCAGTCGCGCGGAGCTGGTCGCTTTGTAGCCGCCATCCATCCGCTCTGCTAACAGGGCTTGCAGATCGTCGCTCTGCGCCTGCTCAAGCGTAAGACCGCGATGCGCAAGCCATTCCACCAGCATTGTCAGATCCCGGCGATAAGCGCTAAGCGTATTTTCCGCCAGGTTTTTCTCCAGCCAGAGCGCATCGAGAAACTGTTCGATGAGTGCGAGATCCTTTTCCACGTCTGCTCCTGTGTTTCTGCAATCGGCCATTATGACGTAATGGTACAGGTTTCTGGTACACTACGCGCAACGTCATAGCAAGTATTGAGAAGTTTACGCGATGAATATAGGTCTGTTTTATGGTTCCAGCACCTGCTACACCGAGATGGCCGCGGAGAAAATTCGTGACATCATCGGCCCTGAACTGGTCACACTGCACAATCTTAAAGACGATGCCCCCACAGAGATGGAACAGTATGACGTTCTGATTCTTGGCATCCCGACCTGGGATTTTGGCGAGTTACAGGAAGACTGGGAAGCCATCTGGGATCAGCTCGATTCGCTCAATCTTGAAGGCAAAATCATTGCGCTCTATGGCATGGGCGATCAGCTTGGCTATGGCGAGTGGTTCCTCGATGCACTCGGTATGTTGCATGATAAGCTCGCACCGAAAGGGGTCACCTTTATCGGTTACTGGCCAACCGAAGGCTATGAGTTTACCAGTCAAAAACCGATCATTGCCGATGGCCAACTGTTTGTCGGACTGGCCCTCGATGAGACCAATCAATACGATCTCAGCGAAGAGCGGTTGCAGAACTGGTGCGAGCAAATTCTTGGCGAAATGGCGGAAAAATTTGGTTAATCCGCTACCGTCCCGGCGTCGGTTGCTGCAAGATCATCCGACGCAAATCCCGCCATTCACTGGCATCCATACTGTCCGCGGACAACCACAGATGCTGGCAGCGCCCACCGTTTTCTTTGCGCAAACGAAACATCATCCCGGAATTTAACATCCAGGGTGTGCCGACGATTTCCCACTCTTTGCCTTGCCAGCGCAGACGAGAATCCATCATCAGTTTAATTTCACCCTGACGGGCGTTAATGCGCCGTTGGCTGCGAACGCTGTCGAACACCACTAATGACAGCAAAAGCATCCATAACGGGGTATAGCTGAGTGGCCACGGCATCAACAAAATGAAAGCCGCAACCATTCCGTGGAGCAATAAAGACATCCACTGTGAGCGCCACGAGACGCGCAGATCAGATTGCCACAGGACCACGTTCCCGATTCCGTGTTTGAATTAATTGCACCATCCGTTGCAACTCGGTGTCGGCGGGTTTGCCGTGATTCATCAGCCAGTTGAATAAATCAGGATCGTCACTCTCAAGCAGGCGAATAAACAGACGCTTATCGTCATCGCTCAAGCTGTCGTACTCATACTCGAAGAATGGCATGACGGAAATATCAAGTTCACGCATGCCGCGACGGCACGCCCAGTGGATTCGGGCCTTGTTGTTAATGTCCATGTCGATTTCCTGCTTTACGTTTCTTCTACCTCTAAGAGGGACGATTTCTAGTGTAACGTGTTTTTTGCTGTTTAATTACTGGAATATCACGGACTGGAAGCATGCTTCAAGAAAAAACCACAACAAGTCAGGGGATTACTCTGTTATGCGTGGCGCTGCGCAGATTGGTAATAAGGCACAATTGGGCTGCTGAAAGCGCTTGCAATGACTACAGTCTCTTTTACCATTAGGCATTATCGAAGCGTTAAGCAATTCAGGACATAAACATGGCTTTTACTCCATTTCCTCCTCGCCAGCCCGTCGCCTCAACGCGTCTGCCGCTGACGCTGATTTCTCTGGATGACTGGGCGCTGGCGACGCTCACCGGAGCCGATAGCGAAAAGTATCTGCAAGGCCAGGTCACGGCTGATGTCGGGCAGATGAACGAACACCAGCATCTGCTGGCCGCGCACTGCGATCCGAAGGGCAAGATGTGGAGCAATCTGCGTCTGTTCCGTCGTGAGGGTGGCTTCGCTTTAATTGAGCGTCGTAGCCTGCGCGATGCGCAGTTGGCTGAACTGAAAAAGTACGCGGTTTTCTCAAAAGTCACCATCTCTGCGGATGATGAACATGTGCTGCTGGGTGTGGCCGGTTTTCAGGCTCGCGCTGCGTTAAAAAATCTGTTCAGCGAACTGCCGGATGCCGATAAACAGCTAATCAATGATGGCGTCACGTCAATCTTGTGGTTTGAACATCCTGCGGAACACTTTTTGTTGGTCACCGATGTCGCTACCGCGGAACGCATCACTGAAGCGCTTCGCGGCGAAGCGCAGCTCAACAACAGCCAGCAGTGGTTAGCGCTGAACATCGAAGCCGGGTTACCGGTCATTGATGCGGTTAATAGTGCGCAGTTTATTCCACAGGCGACCAATCTGCAGGCACTCGGCGGCATCAGCTTTAAAAAAGGGTGTTATACCGGTCAGGAGATGGTGGCGCGGGCGAAATTCCGTGGCGCGAATAAACGTGCGCTCTGGTATCTGGCGGGTCATGCCAGCCGGGTACCGGAAGCCGGTGAAGATCTGGAGCTGAAAATGGGTGACAACTGGCGTCGCACCGGCACGGTACTGGCTGCCGTTCAGCTCGACGATGGTCGTCTGTTGGTACAGGTTGTGATGAATAATGACATGGAAGCGAACAGCGTATTCCGCGTACGCGACGATGCCAGCACGTTGAGCATTGAGCCGCTGCCGTATTCGTTAGAAGAGTAATCTTATTAGCGTTGTGAATCGCCGGGTGGCGAATGGCAAAAGCAAAACGGTAACCCAAAGGTTACCGTTTTTAGTTTTTGCGCCCTCTCCCTATGAGAGTGGTTTGGGGTGAGAGCATCAGGCCGCTCGCTATCAAACCTGCCCAACGTACAAATAGATCGCCAGGAAGTGGCACACGCTGCCGCCCAGTACAAAGCCGTGCCAGATAGCATGGTTGTAGGGAATGCGATTGCAAACGTAAAAAATCACGCCAAGCGTGTAGACGATCCCGCCCAGCGCCAGCAGCGTTACGCCCCCCGCAGAGAGCTTGATAGCCAGTTGATAAATCACAATCAGCGACAGCCAGCCCATCGTCAGGTACGTCACCAGCGACAGCACTTCAAAGCGATGAGCAAAAATAAGCTTAAACAAGATACCTATCAGCGCCAGGCTCCAGATCACAATCATCAGGCCACGCGCCAGCGGAGAGTTTAATCCCACCAGTAAAAACGGTGTATAGGTGCCAGCGATCAAAACATAGATAGCGCAGTGATCGAACTTCTTGAGCCATTGCTTCGCCCGCTGATGCGGAATGGCGTGATAGAGGGTTGAGGCGAGAAAGAGCAGAATCATGCTCCCGCCGTACAAGCTGTAGCTGGTGATAGCCATTGCGTTAGCGTTAGTGTCTATGGCCTGAACCAGCAGTAGAACCAACCCGACAATGCCAAAAACCAGGCCAATACCATGGCTGATGCTATTGGCTATTTCCTCAGCCAATGAATATCCCTGTTCAATGAGTGGCTTGCTACCCATAGGAAACTCCGGAAGAAGATAAGATCATAATGTATCGCTTAACTATGCTAACTGAGAATGATTCCAGTGAACACATGTTAGCTAAAATTAATTTCAATTCCGGATTAATCCCTATAAATCATAAATTTGAAATAAATTTTCACCTAACACATGTTAGTTTTAAATTATATGCATTTGAAATCAATCACATAAAACTGCGTCTGATCGGGGTAGATCTCGCTAATCACCTGTTTGAGTTCGGACAGCGTCATGTTCTCCTGCTGGGCGTGTTTCTCTGCCAGAGTGTCCAGCGTGACGGTTGAGGTACCGAGCACTTCAATCGTGCAGAAATAGCCATCATCCTCAAAACGGCCAACGCGCAAAATGTCACCTGCCCTGAAATGCGATTCGGCTTCATCACGGATGGTGATGGTTTTACGCCCTGCCAGAATGTCGTCCTGAAAACGCTGAAAAAAAGTGATGTCGTTAGGCTGCATGTTATTATTCCCTGTAGATGAAGTCTGATGAGTGAGTTTAGCCACTGTGAGCATGTTCTCCCATTCCGCCATTGCCAGTCTCAACAATCTGGAAATGATGGTCTACAACTATGTCGTTAAAAACCGAGACAAAGTGACGTACATGACCATTCGCGAGCTGGCAGACGCAGCAGGCGTTTCCACGACCACGGTGCTGCGCTTCTGCCGCAAGCTCAACTGCGATGGCTATTCGGAGTTTCGCGTCCGGTTTAAATTGTACTTAGAACAAAATGAACCGCAGCAGGCAAATTTTGGTGCCAGTGAAATTATTAGTTTTTTCCGAAGCGTTAACAACGAAGAATTTGACCTTTTATTAGCGCAGGCGGTTGATATTATATTATCATCCGAACGTATTATATTTGTCGGCGCGGGGACCTCAGGTTCTCTGGCGAAATATGGCGCGCGTTTCTTTTCTAATATTGGTAAATTTAGCAACCATATTGATGACCCTTATTTTCCCGTCACCAATGACATGGCAAAAAATGCGCTGGCGATTGTACTTTCGGTCTCCGGCGAAACCGAAGAGATCCTGCGGTTCGCCAGTCAGTTCAGCCTGCATCACTGCAAAGTGCTGTCCATCACCAGCCACGAGCACTCGCGTCTGGCTAAGCTTGCCGATTTTAATCTCTCATGGCATGTGCCACAAACACGTATCGGCGGCGTGTACGATATTACCACGCAGATCCCGGTTATTTATATTCTCGAATCATTAGGCCGTAAACTGGCGAAGAAACTGGCAGAATAAAACAACCTGTTTTTTCGATGTAACAAATCACATTAAGCGTGAATTGTTATATCGTGACATTTAATTCCTCTTTGCTAGACTCGATTACAAATGTAATAAGACGAGATTAGCAAACATGAAAAAACTGACTTTACCAAATGATTTTTTATGGGGCGGCGCGGTTGCGGCGCACCAGGTCGAAGGCGGCTGGAACAAAGGCGGTAAAGGGCCGAGCATTTGTGACGTACTGACGGGCGGCGCACACGGCGTACCGCGCGAAATCACGCAGGAAGTGGTACCGGGCAAGTACTATCCAAACCACGAAGCTATCGACTTCCACGGCCACTATAAAGAAGACATCAAGCTGTTTGCGGAGATGGGCTTCAAATGTTTCCGTACCTCTATCGCCTGGACGCGAATCTTCCCGAAAGGCGACGAAACGCAGCCGAACGAAGAAGGGCTGCAGTTCTACGACGATATGTTCGACGAACTGCTGAAATATAACATTGAACCCGTGATTACCCTTTCTCACTTCGAGATGCCGCTGCACCTGGTACAGGAATACGGCGGCTGGACCAATCGTCACGTTGTCGATTTCTTTGTGCGTTTTGCCGAAGTGGTCTTTGAGCGCTACAAAAGCAAGGTCAAATACTGGATGACCTTCAACGAAATTAACAACCAGCGTAACTGGCGTGCGCCACTGTTTGGTTATTGCTGCTCCGGCGTGGTCTATACCGAACACGAAAACCCGGAAGAGACCATGTACCAGGTTCTCCATCACCAGTTCGTTGCCAGCGCTCTGGCGGTGAAAGCCGCGCGCCGCATTAACCCGGAAATGAAAGTCGGCTGCATGCTGGCGATGGTGGCGCTTTATCCGTTCTCCTGTAAACCGGAAGACGTGATGTTTGCTCAGGAATCTATGCGTGAGCGCTATGTCTTTACCGACGTACAGCTGCGCGGTTATTACCCGTCCTATGTGCTGAACGAGTGGGAGCGCCGTGGGTTTACCATTCAGATGGAAACGGGCGACGAGCAAATCCTGCGCGAAGGTACCTGTGATTATTTAGGGTTCAGCTACTACATGACCAACGCTGTTAAAGCTGAAGGCGGCACCGGCGACGCGATTTCTGGCTTCGAAGGCAGCGTACCGAACCCTCACGTTAAAGCCTCCGACTGGGGCTGGCAGATTGATCCGGTGGGGCTGCGCTTTGCCCTGTGCGAGCTGTATGAGCGCTATCAAAAGCCGCTGTTTATTGTCGAAAATGGCTTTGGCGCGTATGACAAAGTCGAAGAAGACGGCAGTATCAACGATGACTACCGCATCGACTACCTGCGTGCCCATGTGGAAGAGATGATTAAGGCAGTCACTTACGACGGCGTGGATCTGATGGGTTACACTCCGTGGGGCTGCATTGACTGCGTGTCATTCACTACCGGTCAGTACAGCAAGCGCTACGGCTTTATCTATGTGAACAAGCACGACGACGGTACAGGCGACATGTCCCGCTCCCGTAAGAAGAGCTTTAACTGGTACAAAGAAGTGATCGCCAGCAACGGCGAAAATCTCTGAGGAATAGTTCCCCTCACCCTAACCCTCTCCCCATAGGGGAGAGGGAACTGTCTTGTTTTTCCCTTGTAAGTCACCGTCTGGTTTCTCCCTCTCCCCTCGGGGGAGAGGGCCGGGGTGAGGGGTGACAACTCACTTCCCACCCGCTAACTCGAGAAAGCTCCCGGTCACGTACGACGCTTTCTCACTCAACAGCCAGACAATCGCCTGCGCCACTTCTTCCGGCTGTCCGCCACGCTGCATCGGTAAGGCGGATTTCACCCGATCCACCCGGCCTGGTTCCCCGCCGGAAGCGTGAATGTCGGTATAGATCAGACCGGGACGCACACAGTTCACCCGAATGCCGTACGCTGCGACTTCCAGCGCCAGACCGGTCGTCAATGAATCGACCGCCCCTTTCGACGCCGCATAATCGACATATTCGCCCGGTGCGCCAAGACGCGATGCCGCCGACGAAACATTCACAATCGCCCCGCCCTTGCCGCTGTGCTTGTGAGACATACGTTTCACCGCTTCACGGCAGCAGAGGAAATAGCCAGTGACGTTAGTTGCCAGCACGCGGTTGATCCGCTCGGCGCTGAGATTTTCAATCGTGCTTTGCTCGAACAAAATGCCGGCGTTGTTCACCAGAGCCGTTAACGGTTCGCCTTCCCGATCGATGCTCTCAAACATCGCCAACACCTGGGCTTCATCGCTGATATCGGCGCGCAGCGCAAACGCTTTGCCGCCTGCTTCGATAATATCCTCAACCACGCTGGTCGCGGCTTTGATGTTGTGATGATAATTGACGGCGACGGTGAATCCTTCGCGGCCCAGTTGAAGCGCAGTAGCCTTACCGATACCGCGGCTGGCACCAGTAACAAGTGCAATAGCCATAAACCATTCCCCAATAAAAAAGCCGGGCGATCATCACCCGGCTTAGGTCATATCATTGAGTATTACTCATATTCACTCATTGGCACGCAAGAGCAGAACAGATTGCGGTCGCCATACACATCGTCGAGACGTTTCACGGTCGGCCAGTATTTGTTTGCCATCCCCGCCGGGAAGACGGCTTCTTCGCGGGTATAGCCGTGGGTCCACTCAGCCACCAGCTCGTTTTGGGTGTGCGGCGCATTCACCAGCGGGTTATCTTCCAGCGTCCATTCCCCCTGTTTCACACGGGTAATTTCACTGCGAATCGCCAGCATCGCATTGATAAAGCGGTCCAGCTCTACTTTGCTTTCTGATTCGGTCGGTTCAACCATCAGCGTACCCGCCACCGGGAACGACATCGTCGGCGCATGGAATCCGTAATCGATCAGACGCTTGGCAATATCCAGTTCGCTGATGCCCGTCTCTTCTTTCAGGGGACGAATATCCAGAATGCATTCGTGCGCCACGCGGCCATCACGCCCGGTGTAGAGCACCGGATACGCTTCTTTCAGACGGGTCGCGATGTAGTTTGCATTCAGAATCGCTACCTGACTGGCCTGCTTCAGCCCTTCGGCCCCCATCATGCGGATATACATCCAGCTAATCGGCAGAATAGACGCACTGCCAAACGGTGCAGCAGAGACCGCGCCCTGGCGGGTCAGCATGCCTTCAATTTGCACCACGCTGTGGCCAGGAACAAACGGTGCCAGATGCGCTTTCACGCCGATTGGGCCCATACCCGGACCGCCACCGCCGTGTGGAATGCAGAAGGTTTTGTGCAGGTTCAGGTGCGAGACGTCCGCGCCGATAAAGCCCGGAGAGGTAATGCCCACCTGCGCGTTCATGTTCGCGCCGTCAAGGTAAACCTGGCCGCCGAACTGATGCACCACTTCGCACACTTCACGAATTGTCTCTTCGTATACGCCGTGGGTGGACGGGTAAGTGACCATGATGCAGGAGAGCTTATCGCCCGCCTGTTCTGCTTTCGCACGCAGATCGGCCAGATCGATGTTGCCGTTCTTATCACAGGCCACAACCACCACTTCCATCCCTGCCATCTGCGCTGATGCCGGGTTAGTACCGTGCGCGGAGCTTGGGATCAGGCAGATATCACGATGCCCTTCATTGCGGCTCTCATGGTAGTGACGAATCGCCAGCAGACCCGCATATTCACCCTGCGCGCCGGAGTTTGGCTGCATGCAAAGCGCGTCATAACCGGTCAGTTTCACCAGCCAGTCGGAGAGCTGGTTGATCATCTGATGATAGCCTTCCGCCTGATCTGCCGGGCAGAACGGGTGCAGCTCAGAGAATTCCGGCCAGGTAATCGGGATCATTTCCGCCGCCGCGTTCAGCTTCATGGTGCAGGAGCCCAGCGGGATCATCGCCTGGTTCAGCGCCAGATCTTTGCGTTCCAGAGAGTGCATATAGCGCATCATCTCGGTTTCGCTGTGATAACGGTTAAACACCGGATGGGTCAGGATTGCGTCGTTACGCAGCATGCTTTCCTGAATGGAGCGGCTGTCGTGCGCCACGTCTTTATCCAGGGTGTTGATATCCAGACCGTGAGCATCACCCAGCAAAACGGCAAACAGCGCGTTAACGTCTTCGCGGGTAGTGGTTTCATTAAGTGTGATACCCACAGCGTTGAGGATATCGCTGCGCAGGTTAATTTCTGCCGCTTCGGCACGCGCCAGAACGCCCGCTTTATCGGCCACTTCCACACACAAGGTGTCGAAATAATGCTCGTGACGCAGCTTCAGTCCTTTCTGCTGTAAACCGGCAGCCAGGATATCAGTGAAACGGTGAATGCGGGTGGCGATACGTTTCAGGCCAGCCGGACCATGGAACACCGCATACAGGCTGGCGATATTTGCCAGCAGTACCTGCGAGGTACAGATGTTGGAGTTCGCCTTCTCGCGGCGGATATGCTGCTCGCGCGTCTGCATCGCCATGCGCAGCGCGGTGTTACCGGCGGCATCTTTCGACACACCGATAATACGGCCAGGCATGGAGCGTTTGAATTCATCTTTCGCCGCAAAGAATGCGGCGTGTGGTCCGCCGTAACCCATCGGCACGCCGAAGCGCTGGGCCGAACCAAATACAATATCCGCGCCCTGCTTGCCCGGTGCGGTGAGTAGCACCAGCGCCATAAAATCGGCCGCCACGCTGACCACAATTTTGCGCGATTTCAGTTCAGCAATCAGACTGCTGTAATCGTGGACTTCACCGGTCGTTCCTGCCTGCTGCAGCAGCACGCCGAAAACATCCTGGTGATCCAGCACTTTATCCGCTTCATCGACAATCACCTCAAAGCCGAAGGTTTCTGCACGCGTGCGCACCACGTCCAGCGTTTGCGGATGAACGTCAGCGGCGACAAAAAAGCGATTGGCGTTCTTGAGCTTACTGACGCGTTTCGCCATCGCCATTGCTTCGGCGGCGGCGGTGGCTTCGTCAAGCAGAGAAGCGGAGGCAATATCCAGACCCGTCAGATCCAGCGTCACCTGCTGGAAGTTCAATAACGCTTCCAGACGGCCTTGCGACACTTCCGGCTGATACGGGGTATACGCGGTGTACCAGCCTGGGTTTTCCAGCATGTTGCGCAGAATCACCGGCGGCAATTGTACAGGGGTGTATCCCATGCCAATGTAAGACTTAAAGCGCTTGTTGAGGCCGGCAATGGCTTTCAGCTCCGCCAGCGCGGCGTATTCGGTGGTCGCTTCACCGACCTGCGGTGGTGTCGCGAGCTGGATGTCCTTAGGCACGATTTGGCCGATCAGGGCGTTTAACGAATCCGCGCCAACTGTCTTCAGCATCTCCTGCTGTTGCTGAGCATCCGGCCCGATGTGACGTTCAATGAAAGCGCCACGGTTTTCAAGCTGGCTTAAAGTCTGTGTCATGAGCGATGGTTCCTGAAACGTGCGGTGAATGTGTTTTCTCCCTCTCCTTTAGAGAGAGGGCTGGGGTGAGAGCGTCGTCTGTTCCCCCTCACCCTCCCCTCTCCCACAGGGAGAGGGAAAAGGCTTATTCGTCTTCCAGCAGTGCTGCATACGCCGTAGCATCTAACAGCGCGGCAACCTCGGCCTCGTCGCTGGCTTTGATTTTGAAGATCCAGCCGCCGGTGTACGGTTCGCTGTTCACCAGCTCCGGTGAATCGCTCAGCGCATCGTTCACGGCCACGATTTCACCGCCCACTGGCGCATAAATATCGGAAGCCGCTTTCACAGACTCCGCCACGGCACAGTCGTCGCCTGCGCTAACGGTCGCGCCCACTTCCGGCAGATCCACAAATACCATGTCGCCCAGCAGCTCTTGCGCATGCTCGGTGATCCCCACGGTATAAGTACCGTCAGCTTCTTTGCGTAGCCACTCGTGTTCTTTGCTGTATTTCAGTTCTGCTGGCACATTGCTCATTGGAATTCTCCTGATAAAAATGATTAGGCGACCGGCTTACCGGCGCGAACAAAAATCGGTTTCGTCACGTTGACCGGCATTTCGCGGTTACGGATCTGCACGACGGCTGTGTCGCCAATCCCCGCGGGTACGCGCGCCAGCGCAATGCTATAACCCAGCGTAGGCGAGAATGTCCCGCTGGTAATGATGCCTTCCTGCAGGTTGCCGTTGGCATCCGTGAAACGCACTGGCAGTTCATTACGCAGCACGCCTTTCTCAGTCATCACCAGCCCCACCAGCTGCTCGGTGCCTTTCTCACGCTGCGTTTCCAGCGCTTCACGACCAATAAAATCACGATCCGCAGGTTCCCACGCGATGGTCCAGCCCATATTGGCTGCCAGCGGTGAAATCCCTTCGTCCATTTCCTGGCCGTACAGGTTCATACCCGCTTCCAGGCGCAGCGTATCGCGCGCGCCCAGTCCTGCTGGTTTCACTCCGGCTTCAACCAGTGCGCGCCAGAAATCAGCGGCCTTTTCATTCGGCATGGCGATTTCATATCCGGCTTCGCCGGTATAACCCGTGGTCGCGATAAACAGATCGCCCGCCTGAACGCCGAAGAATGGTTTCATCCCTTCGGTCGCCTTGCGCTGTTCGTCAGTAAACAGGGACGCGGCTTTAGCCTGCGCATTCGGTCCCTGCACGGCGATAAGCGAAAGGTCATCACGCACGGTGATATCAATGGCGAACTTTTCGGCGTGTTGGGAAATCCAGGAGAGGTCTTTTTCGCGGGTAGCGGAGTTAACAACGAGGCGGAAGAAATCTTCAGTAAAGAAATAGACAATCAGGTCATCAATCACGCCGCCGGAAGCATTTAGCATTCCGCTATAAAGCGCTTTGCCTGGCGTCTTGAGTTTTGCAACGTCATTAGCCAACAGATAACGCAAAAACTCCCGGGTGCGGCTGCCGCGCAGATCGACAATAGTCATGTGTGACACGTCGAACATACCGGCATCGGTGCGCACCGCGTGGTGCTCATCGAGCTGCGAGCCGTAATGCAGCGGCATCATCCAGCCATGGAAATCGACCATGCGCGCGCCGCATAACGTGTGTTGTTCGTACAAAGGAGTCTGTTGAGCCATCTTTTCCTCGTTGAATAATCAGAGCAGGGCTATCTTGCGTTTCGCACTGAAATCTCACCGCGAAACCCGGCATCGGCATCACTCCTGGACGTCGACGCAAACGTTCTCTTTTACCTGAACTTACCACCGAAACCGGCGATTAACCATAAGGTAAAACGGGTCATCACATTAGCTTATGACCAAAAAACGCTAAAAAGCCTACAGAGTTATTCACTGGGAAAATGCGATTTATACCGCAGATAATTAACATTCCACTCACAAAATTTAGCACAGGCTGATATTTACTGCGGAAAAACGCGCCAAATTTCCGTCATGCTAAAAACGTGACATGAGATAATCTAATGCGAAAAGTGAGGTGAAATTAGAATATTTCAAACGAGGGAATTATCCCGGCACAAAGGCCGGGAAAGGAAAGTGTGACAGGGGTCTAATTAACGCAGCCAGTCCGGTAAGTCGTTAAGACCCATCGCCTGACGAAGGAGTTGCGGCTTAACACCCGGAAGCGTATCCGCCAGTTTGAGTCCCAGATCGCGGAGCAGTTTTTTGGCGGGGTGGCTTCCGGCAAACAGCTCGCGGAAACCCTGCATGCCCGCCAGCATCATCGCGGCGCTGTGTTTACGGCTTCGCTCATAGCGACGCAAATAGAGATGCTGACCAAAGTCTTTTCCTTCGCGATGTAATCGACGCAGGTCTTCAATAAGCTCAGCGGCATCCATAAAGCCCAGGTTAACGCCCTGCCCGGCTAACGGATGGATGGTATGCGCCGCATCTCCCATTAGCGCCAGCCGGTGCGCAGCGAAGTGACGCGCATACCGACCGGTTAACGGAAACAGCTGGCGTTCGCTCTCAACCGAGCACAGCCCCAGACGATTATCAAACGCCATGCACAGCGCCTGATTGAACACCTCTGGAGTGGATCCCTGCATCTGCTGCGCTTTTTCCGGTACTAATGACCAGACGATGGAACACAGATGCGGATCGCTCAACGGCAGAAACGCCAGGATGCCATCATTATGGAAGACCTGACGCGCCACGCCGCCATGCGGCTCGACGGTGCGAATAGTCGCCACCAGCGCATGATGATGATAATCCCAGAAAGTCAGCGGAATGTCCGCCTTGTTACGTAACCAGGAG
Organism: Lelliottia sp. CFBP8978; assembly: GCF_034046055.2. NCBI lineage: Bacteria > Pseudomonadati > Pseudomonadota > Gammaproteobacteria > Enterobacterales > Enterobacteriaceae > Lelliottia > Lelliottia sp. CFBP8978. Next base: position 3,574,604 of record NZ_CM188253.1, read on the forward strand.
TTTGCGCCATCGGCCCCCACCACCAGCCGGGCGGTCAGCATATCGCCGCTCTGCAGAGTGATGAACGCTTCGTTTTCGCCCCACGCAACCTGCTGCACCTGAGCGGGTGCCATCAGGGTAACGTCAGAGCACGCTTGCGCTTTGCGCCACAGCGCGTGATGAATGACCGCGTTCTCGACGATATGGCCCAGATGGCTGTACCCCATGCTTTCGTCGTCAAACGCGATATGGCCGAAGCTGTCCTTGTCCCACACTTCCATTCCGTGATAACAACTGGCACGAAAAGCCGTGATATCAGACCAGACGCCAAGACGCGTTAACAGCTTTTCGCTGGCGGCGTTGATGGCGGAGACGCGAAGCTCCGGCGGCGCATCCTGCGCAACGGGCTGAGGCTGCTTTTGCTCCAGGACCGCGACGCGCAGACCGCTCCCCTGCAAACCGCAGGCGAGCGCCAGTCCAACCATTCCGCCGCCAACAATGGCAACATCCACATTCTGCACTTAGTTAACTCCTTAACGAGCGACCCAACCGAGAGTCCGCTGCGCCAGCACGTCGCGTGCCGGAATAAATAGTTCCATCGCCATCAGCCCCGCGTTACGCCCGGCAACCAGCGGTGCCCAGCGATTCGCGAAAAGATGAACCAGGCCGTCAGTCACGCCAATCGTCGCGTCTTTATCTGCCTGACGACGCTTCTGGTAATAACTGAGCAGCGAATAGGCGCCGTAATCTTTTTGCTCCTGCCACGCCTGCGCCAGGATCTCTGCCAGGGTCATCACATCGCGTAACCCAAGGTTAAACCCTTGTCCGGCGATGGGATGCAGCGTCTGCGCCGCGTTACCGACCAACGCCACGCGATGAGAAACCGACTGCGATGCCGTGGTCAGCGCCAGCGGATAGGAGGATCGCTGTCCCGCATGAACGATCCGCCCCAGCCGCCAGCCAAAGGCTTTTTGCAGCACGTCACAAAAACGGGCGTCGGACCAGGCCATGACCTCATCAATTTTTTCCAGCGAATGACACCAGACCAGAGAACAGCGTCCTTTAGACATCGGTAACATCGCCAGCGGACCGTGCTCGGTAAAACGCTCAAACGCCCGTCCGTCATGCGCCACCGATGTCGAGACATTGGCAATCACGGCCGCCTGATGATAGGGCTGCTGATGCCATTCCACTCCACACTGGGTCGCCAGCGCGGAGCGTGAGCCGTCAGCGGCGACCAGCAGCTTTCCGTCAATCACCTCACCGTCGTTAAGCTCAACGCTCACGCCCTCTTCACGCCGGGTGAAGTGAACAACGCGAGCCGGACAGTGCAGCGTCACGCCGGGGGCGTCCTGTAGCAGGCGGAATAAACGCAGCCCTGCGTCATGAAGTTCGACCACCTGACCGAGCGCATCAATACGATAATCTTGCGCATCCAGCGTCACAAACCCGGCATGACCGCGATCGCTGACATGAACGGTATCGATAGGCGTTGCACACTCTGCCAGCGCCTGCCAAATTCCGACGCGTGACAGATGCTGGCAAGTGCCCTGGGCTATCGCAATGGCCCGGGCATCGAAACCAGGGTGCTCAGACGCCTGCGGAGCAACGGCTTCAATCAGATGAACCGGCAGCTGTCCGTTTGTCAGCTTCGAGACAGCCAGTGCCAGCGTTGCGCCGGTCATGCCACCGCCAACGATGATGATACTCATGCCCGCGCCGCCGCCATCAGTGCTTCGATATCGTCCGCCTTTTTCACCACCATCGCCGTCAGGTTTTCGTTACCGGTTTGGGTGATCACAATATCGTCTTCGATACGGATCCCAATCCCACGATACTCTGCGGGTACGTCCGCATCAGGGGCGATGTACAGACCCGGTTCGACGGTTAACACCATGCCCGGCTCAAGGGTGCGCGAACGATCCGGACCGTAGCCGCCGACATCGTGGACATCCAGCCCCAGCCAGTGGCTCAGACCATGCATAAAGAACGCGCGGTGAGCGTTGTCGGCAATCAACTCTTCAACGTCACCCTTCAGAACACCCAGTTTCACCAGCCCGGTGACCATAATGCGGATCACCGCACCCGTCACTTCCTGAATGGATGTGCCTGGACGGAACAGCGTCAACGCGGTCTCCAGCGATTCCAGCACGATGTCGTAAACTGCGCGCTGCGCAGGGGTAAATTTGCCGTTCACCGGGAAGGTGCGGGTGATATCGCCCGCGTAACCCTGATATTCACATCCGGCATCAATCAGCACCAGATCGCCATCGCGCAGCTCACTTTCATTCTCGGTGTAGTGCAGGATGCAACCATTCTCCCCACCCCCCACAATGGTGTTGTAGGACGGAAAGCGCGCCCCGTGACGACTGAATTCGTGAAGGATTTCGCCTTCAAGCTGATATTCAAACATCCCAGGGCGGCATTTTTCCATCGCACGCGTGTGGGCCAGCGCGCTGATTTCACCGGCGCGACGCATGACAGCCAGCTCTTCCGGCGATTTAAACAGGCGCATTTCATGGACAATGGGCCGCCAGTCGATGAGCGATGCAGGCGCGGATAAATTCTGACGCGATCCTTTGCGAAGCTTATCCAGTGCCGCAAAAACAATCTCATCGGCCCAGGCATATTCACCCTGCGCGTGATAGATCACGTCCAGGCCATTAAGCAGCTGATAGAGCTGCTCGTTGATTTCGCTGAACGCCAGCGCGCGTTCGACGCCAAGTTTCTCTGGCGCGGCCTCTTGCCCTAAGCGGCGACCAAACCAGATTTCGGCGGTGAGATCGCGAACGCGGTTAAAGAGAACGCTGTGATTGTGGGTGTCATCGCTTTTGATCAGCACCAGCACCGCTTCTGGCTCATTAAAGCCAGTGAAGTACCAGAAATCGCTATTCTGCCGATACGGATATTCGCTGTCATTGCTGCGCGTGGCTTCCGGGGCGGCAAAAATCAGTGCAGCGCTTCCCGGCTGCATTTCTGCCAACAAAGCCTGGCGACGGCGAAAATACTCTTGCTGAGTCATGACACCCTCCTGTGCGTTCTTATTATTAATGTAAAGTCGGTTTGCGAACTTCCGGCGCGGTCAGCTGTGAGCGCGTAAAGGTATCGTGGCACAGCAGCGCCGCAACGCGGACGTACTCGATGATCTCTTCGACGGACATTTCCAGCTCTTCCTGGTCTTCGTCTTCGTCGTAACCCAACTGCGCGATATTCCGCAGATCGTCGATAGCTTCACCCGCTTCGCCGGTGACTTTATCGAGTTTAGGCTGCGTGACGCCAAGACCGAGTAAATAGTGATTTACCCATCCCGCCAGCGCATCAGCGCGATCGAAGACGCTAACGTCATCACCATCAGGCAGATAAAGCTGAAAAAGGAACCCATCGTCTTCCAGAGAATCACTGGTCGTCGAGTGCATTTTACGCAGTGCTTCAGCCAGCTCGTGACCGAATGCCAGACCTTCGTTCGTCAGGTCGTGAAGCAGCGGCTGCCATGAGCTGTCGCTGTTTCCACCACACAGCATCCCGCTGATCAGACCGTGCATTTCAGCAGGGGTCAGACCTACGCCCTGCTGGTTAAGTAACTGGCTTACTTCGTTGTAACCAGGCATTTCGTTCTGTATAGACATGCGCATTCGTCATCGTTGGGAGGAATATTCATGATATGCTACCACTTTGGACCCTGGAGATACCAGAAAAGGGCTTGTATCTTCATATCATGGTAGCTATAGTGTCGCCCCTTCGCCGCCCCCGGGCCGTGTGCGAAGGCAGCGCAGTTAATCAGCAGGAAGGTGGCATGTCTGCACAACCCGTCGATCTCCAAATTTTTGGCCGTTCGCTGCGAGTGAATTGTCCGCCTGAACAAAGAGATGCTTTGAATCAGGCAGCGGATGATTTGAATCAGCGGTTGCAAGATCTAAAAGAACGCACTAGAGTCACAAATACTGAGCAGTTGGTTTTCATCGCCGCGTTGAACATCAGCTATGAATTAACTCAGGAAAAAGCGAAGACCCGCGACTATGCGGCGAGCATGGAGCAGCGCATTAAAATGCTTCAGCAGACCATTGAACAAGCGTTGCTTGATCAGGGTCGCAGTCCCGAAAGACCGGGACCAAAGTTTGAATAACACTTTGCAGTTGACTATGGTAGAGTGACTGTGAAGACAAAATTTCTCTGAGATGTTCGCAAGCGGGCCAGTCCCCTGAGCCGATATTTCATACCACAAGAATGTGGCGCTCCATGGTCGGTGAGCATGCTCGGTTCGTCCGAGAAGCCTTAAGACTATGACGACACATTCACCTTGAACCAAGGGTTCAAGGGTTACAGCCTGCGGCGGCATCTCGGAGATTCCCCTTCTTTTCTACCCTCAAGCATCATGACGCAACTTCCTGAAGTTCCTGCATCCCGGCAACAAATCCGCCAGTTAATTCGCCAGCAACGTCGCGCGCTCTCGCCCGAACAACAGACTCATTTTGCCCAACAGGCGGCTGCCCGCATGATGGCTTATTCCCCTGTGGTAATGGCCCATACGGTCGCGCTGTTTCTGTCGTTTGATGGCGAACTCGACACCCAGCCATTGATCGAACAACTCTGGCGGGCAGGAAAAAAAGTCTATCTGCCGGTGTTACATCCGTTCAGCCCCGGTCATCTGCTGTTCTTACACTATCATCCGCACAGCGAAGTGGTGGTGAATCGCCTGAAAATCACCGAGCCAAAACTGGACGTTCGCGATGTTCTGCCGTTGCCGGATCTGGATGTGCTCATCACCCCGCTGGTGGCATTCGACCAGAGCGGTCAGCGTTTGGGCATGGGCGGCGGTTTTTACGATCGTACACTGCAAAAATGGCAGCAGTACGGCTTACATCCGGTGGGATATGCGCATGATTGTCAGGGCGTAGAGACGCTACCTGTTGAGAAATGGGATATTCCGCTGCCTGCGGTGGTTACGCCATCGAAGGTGTGGGAGTGGCGGTAAAAGAAAAACGGTAACGCGGGTTACCGTTTTTAGTGATTCATCGTCTCACGTGAGAGTGGGCCGAAGCCGCGACACAATTAGTACAGCAGACGCGCGCGAATCGTTCCTGGAATCGCCTTCATGCTCAGCAGCGCTTTCTCGGCAACATCTTCATCCGCTTCAATATCAATCACCACGTAACCCATCTGAGAGTTCGTTTGTAAATACTGTGCGGCGATGTTTACGCCCTGCTCTGCAAAGATCTGGTTGATGGCAGTCAGAACACCCGGACGGTTTTCGTGGATGTGCAGCAGGCGACGCCCCCCGTGCAGCGGCAGAGACACTTCCGGGAAATTCACCGCAGAAAGTGTTGAACCGTTATCGGAATATTTGCTCAGTTTACCCGCCACTTCCAGGCCGATATTTTCCTGTGCTTCCTGAGTCGAGCCACCGATGTGCGGCGTCAGAATCACGTTATCGAACTCGCACAGCGGAGAGGTAAACGGATCGCTGTTAGTGGCCGGTTCTGTCGGGAAGACGTCGATGGCCGCCCCTGCCAAATGCTTACGCTTCAGGGCATCACACAGCGCAGGAATATCGACAACGGTTCCGCGAGCGGCGTTGATCAGCAGTGAGCCAGGTTTCATCAGCGCCAGCTCTTCTGCGCCCATCATATTTTTGGTGGAGGCATTTTCCGGCACGTGCAGACTGACCACATCGCTCATGTTCAACAGGTCAGAAAGGTGTTGAACCTGGGTAGCATTCCCCAGCGGCAGTTTGTTTTCGATATCGTAAAAGAATACGTGCATCCCAAGCGATTCAGCAAGAATGCCAAGCTGGGTGCCGATATGGCCGTAGCCGATAATTCCCAGTTTTTTACCGCGCGCTTCAAAAGAGCCTGACGCCAGTTTGTTCCACACGCCGCGGTGCGCTTTGGCGTTGGCTTCCGGAATCCCACGCAGCAGAAGCAACAGTTCGCCAATGACCAGTTCCGCAACAGAACGGGTGTTCGAGAACGGCGCGTTAAAGACCGGAATACCGCGTTTAGCCGCTGCATTCAGATCAACCTGGTTGGTACCGATGCAGAAACAGCCGATAGCCACCAACTTTTCCGCGGCTGCAATGACGTCTTCAGTCAGATGGGTACGGGATCGCAGGCCAATGAAATGGGCATCACGGATGGATTCTTTCAGTTGTTCAGTATCCAGCGCGCCTTTGTGAAATTCGATGTTGGTGTAACCTGCTGCACGAAGGTTATCCAGTGCTTTCTGATGCACCCCTTCGACGAGCAGAAATTTAATCTTGTCTTTCTCCAGTGATACCTTTGCCATTTACCCGACCCTGTTTTGTCTGAACTGATGTTGTGCTGGATTTGAATCCGCTCCAGCCAACATATCAAAAAAAACTATTGCAGCAATATGAACGTTTGCGTCGGCACTCTGAAGAAAAGTCATCCAGGGCGAAATGTCAGAGGAAAATGCTGTGGATAATTGGGAAAGCGGCAGGATCGTCAGGACAGGGTGAAAAACGTGACACAAGTCACCGAATTTAGCTTTTGAAAAATATTTCGTGGGGGGAGAGCTCCCCCCGTCAGATCATTTTACGATGGTTTTCACACCGTCAGCAGTCCCAATCAGGGCCACATCCGCGCCACGATTGGCGAACAACCCTACTGTCACTACGCCTGGAATGGCATTAATGGCATTTTCCATCGCCACCGCATCCAGAATCTCAAGGCCATGCACATCCAGAATCACATTACCGTTGTCAGTCACCACGCCCTGACGGTACTCCGGACGTCCCCCCAGCTTCACCAGCTGGCGAGCGACGGCACTACGCGCCATCGGAATGACCTCTACCGGCAGCGGGAAATTACCCAGAATATCAACCTGCTTGGAAGCATCGGCAATACAGATGAATTTATCCGCTACGGAGGCAATGATCTTCTCACGCGTCAGGGCCGCGCCACCGCCTTTGATCATCTGCATATGACCGTTAATTTCGTCGGCACCATCCACATAAATCCCGAGGCGATCGACTTCGTTAAGATCGAAGACAGTGATACCGAGGCTTTTCAGCTTTTCCGTAGAGGCATCGGAGCTGGAAACGGCGCCCTCAATCTGCCCTTTCATCGTCCCAAGCGCATCAATAAAGTGTGCGGCGGTTGATCCTGTCCCCACGCCAACAATCGTGCCTGGCTGCACGTACTGGAGAGCGGCCCATCCTACTGCTTTTTTCAGTTCATCCTGCGTCATGATCGTTTTGCCTGTGGTGTGATAACTCAGGCCGCATTATAGAACACGGAGACCCGAAATGTCCCTGTGACCAGTGTCACATTACCGCGTAAAGCGCTGACAGATCCGATGTGGTCGGATTTCGTCTGCCACAAAGATAAATTTGTGTCATAGTGCAGAATAAGCAAATTTCAGGAGTGCTGCCCCGCAATGAAACGTCCGGATTACAGAACACTACAGGCGCTTGATGCCGTCATTCGTGAACGAGGTTTTGAGCGCGCAGCGCAAAAGCTGTGCATCACTCAATCTGCCGTGTCACAACGTATCAAACAGCTTGAGAATATGTTCGGACAACCGCTGCTGGTGCGTACCGTGCCACCGCGTCCCACTGAGCAAGGGCAGAAGTTACTCGCGCTGCTACGTCAGGTTGAGCTGCTGGAAGAAGAGTGGCTCGGCGATGAACAAACCGGCTCCACGCCGCTGCTACTCTCCCTGGCCGTCAACGCCGACAGTCTGGCCACCTGGTTGCTGCCAGCCCTGGCGACCGTGCTGGCTGACTCGCCTATCCGCCTCAATCTCCAGGTCGAGGACGAAACCCGCACCCAGGAACGACTGCGTCGGGGCGAAGTGGTGGGAGCTGTCAGTATCCAGCCGCAAGCGCTACCCAGCTGTCTGGTCGATCAGCTTGGCGCGCTGGATTATCTGTTTGTCGGCTCAAAAGAGTTTGCCGACCGTTATTTCCCGAATGGCGTGACCCGCGCAGCGCTGCTAAAAGCGCCAGCCGTAGCGTTCGACCATCTCGACGATATGCATCAGGCATTCTTACAGCAAAACTTCGATCTGCCGCCGGGTAGCGTGCCGTGCCATATCGTCAACTCGTCGGAAGCCTTTGTGCAACTGGCGCGCCAGGGCACTACCTGCTGCATGATCCCGCATTTGCAGATTGAGAAAGAGTTGAAGAGCGGTGAGCTTATCGATCTCACGCCCGGCTTGTATCAGCGCAGGATGTTGTACTGGCATCGTTTTGCGCCAGAGAGCCGCATGATGCGTAACGTCACCGATGCACTGCTGGCATACGGGCATAAGGTGTTGAGACAGGATTAATAAAAAAGCCGGGTCGCGCGTTCGCATCCCCGGCTTTTTAACCTTTACGACGTCAGAATTACTGCGCTTTATCTGCCGCCGGTGCTTGCGTTTGCTGGCCCTGAGCAGGCTCAAGCTGGAACACCACATCCACCTGATCGTCAAACTGAATCGTCGGCTGCTCGTAGGTTTCTTGTGCAGAAACCGGTGCTGCGTCCGCCTTCATCATGCGAACCATCGGGCTTGGCTGATAGTTAGAGACGTGATAGCGCACGCTATAGACCGGCCCCAGTTTGGTGTTAAAGCCAGAAGCCAGCTGCTGAGCCTGACGCACGGCATCGTCAATCGCCGCTTTACGCGCTTCGTCTTTGTACTTCTCTGGTTGCGCAACGCCCAGTGACACCGAACGGATTTCGTTCAGGCCAGCCTTCAGTGCACCATCCAGTAGGGAATTCAGCTTATCAAGCTGACGGACGGTCACTTCAACGGTACGAACCGCGCGATAGCCTTTCAGAATACTTTTGCCGTTCTGGTAATCATAATCCGGCTGAGTGCGCAAATTAGCCGAGTTAATGTCCTTTTTAGCTACGCTATTTTGCTCAAGGAAGGAGAGATATTGCGCAACGCGATCGTCCGCCTGCTTTTTGGCTGACGCGGCATCTTTCGCGGCCACATTCACTTCAATCGCGAGCGTTGCGACATCAGGTACCGCATCCACACTCGCCGTACCGGAAGTGACAATGTGCGGTCCGTTTGGCAATTCGTTTGCCTGTACCGACATTGCGCCAACACTCACTAATGCCGCCAGGGCCATCACTTTAAACTTCACTGTTATTCCTCCATGTTGCGAAGAGTGCCCATTAACGGGGCGCATGCCAGCAAGCTTAGCGGGTCTGGTTCAGTTGTCCATAAGACAACGCTTAGTTGAACAATACCTGTACGTGATTGATGCCCTCTTTCGCTAGCTGGAAAGCGATAAACCACATCACCAGGCCCACCAGCGTGTTAATAATCCGCTGCGCTTTGGCGGTACGTAAACGAGGTGCGAGCCATGCCGCCAGCAACGCCAGGCCGAAGAACCACAGGAATGAAGCACTCACCGTGCCCAGAGCAAACCAGCGCTTAGGCTCCACATCCAGCTGACCGCCGAGACTGCCCAGCACCACAAAGGTGTCGAGATAAACATGCGGATTCAGCCAGGTCACGGCCAGCATAGTGGCAACGATTTTCCAGCGCCCCTGTTTCATGACTTCAGCGCTGGCCAGTTCAATATTGCTGCCCATAGCCGTTTTCAACGCACCAAAGCCATACCACAGCAGAAATGCCACGCCTCCCCAGGTCACCAAAGCCAGCAGCCACGGGGACTGCATCAGCAGTGCACTGCCACCAAAAATCCCGGCGCAAATGAGCAAAAGGTCGCTGACCGCGCAAAGCAGAGCAATCATCAGATGATACTGACGACGAATGCCCTGATTCATAACGAACGCATTTTGCGGACCGAGCGGTAAAATCATGGCCGCGCCTAATGCAAGACCTTGAAAATAGTAGGATAACATGGGAAACATCTCACACAGTTGTCGTTTAGGCGAGACTATACTGCAGGATCTTCATTAGAGGAAATGGATAATATTAATTGGCAATTAGCCATGCTAATAATGAAAATGCCCGGCGACGTTGTCGCCTGCCGGGCCGGGGAAACTTATGCTTCAGTCTCTTTCACACGTTTGAAGTTAACGTCCATCTGCGGATACGGGAAGCTAATGCCGTGTGCGTCGAAGTCGCGTTTGATACGCTCCAGCACGTCCCAATACACATTCTGCAAATCACCGCTTTTGCTCCAGATACGCACCACAAAGTTGATCGAGGAGGCACCCAGTTCGTTCAGGCGAACGGTCATTTCGCGATCTTTGATAATGCGTTCGTCCGACTCGATAATCCGGGTGATAAGCGCTTTCACCTGATCGATATCTGAATCATAGGCCACGCTAATAATCAGCTCGTTACGGCGCACCGGTTCGCGGGAAAAGTTGATGATATTGCCCGCGATAATTTTACCGTTCGGGATGACAACGATACGGCCATCGACGGTACGCATGGTGGTGGAGAAAATCTGCACCTGCAATACGGTCCCGGCAACGCCGCCCAAATCAACATATTCACCGGAACGGAACGGGCGGAAGGTGACCAGCAGCACGCCGGCCGCCAGATTCGACAATGAACCCTGCAGTGCCAGACCAATGGCCAGGCCGGCAGCACCCAGCACAGCGATCACCGACGCGGTTTGTACACCCACTCGGCCCAGCGCGGCAATCAGCGTAAAAGCGATAATGCCGTAGCGCACGAGCGCGGAGAGGAAATCTGCAACCGTGGCATCAATATGGCGGGCGAGCATCACACGGTTAATCGCATTGGACACAATACGCGCCACGATCATCCCCACGATAATAATCGCGATCGCCGCCACGATATTCACCGCATAACTCAGCAGCAGCGCCTGGTTACGCACCAGCCAGGTACCCGCATTATTTATGCCATCTACAACACCGAGATCTTCCATTTATCCTTCCTTATGCTAATGCAAACCAAAAAAAACCATCCCACAGGGAGACAGGCAGGTCAGTAAAGGGTAAACAAAAAGCGCGGATTATGCCAAACAGATCACAAAATCTGCGCAGACAGCTTATTGAAAACCATAAAAAAAGGCCCGCAAATGCGGACCTTTCTCAAGCTACCAGCAGCTCAAATTACAGAACGTCAACCGCGTTCAGCTCTTTGAATGCCTGCTCCAGACGGGTGATCATAGAGGTCTGTGCAGCACGCAGCCATACGCGTGGATCGTAGTATTTCTTGTTCGGCTGGTCTTCGCCTTTCGGGTTGCCCAGCTGGCCCTGCAGGTAAGCTTCGTTGGTTTTGTAGTATTGCAGGATGCCGTCCCAGGTTGCCCATTGGGTGTCGGTATCAATGTTCATTTTCACTACACCGTAGCTTACGGAATCTTTGATTTCCTGAGCAGAAGAACCGGAACCGCCGTGGAAGACGAAGTTCAGGCTGTTGTGCGGCAGGTTATGTTTCTTAGAAACATATTCCTGGGAATCGCGCAGGATGGTTGGGGTCAGAACAACGTTACCTGGCTTGTAAACGCCGTGAACGTTACCGAAGGACGCAGCGATAGTGAAACGCGGGCTGATTTTGCTCAGCTCGGTGTACGCATAATCAACGTCTTCTGGCTGGGTGTACAGTGCAGAAGCGTCCATGTGGCTGTTGTCCACGCCGTCTTCTTCACCACCGGTGCAACCCAGTTCGATTTCCAGGGTCATGCCCATTTTGGACATGCGCGCCAGGTATTTGGAGCAGATTTCGATGTTTTCGTGCAGTGACTCTTCAGACAGGTCGATCATGTGAGAAGAGAACAGTGGCTTACCGGTTGCAGCGAAGTGTTTTTCACCTGCGTCCAGCAGACCGTCGATCCACGGCAGCAGTTTCTTCGCGCAGTGGTCAGTGTGCAGGATAACCGGAACACCGTAGTGCTCAGCCATCTGGTGTACGTGATGCGCACCAGAGATAGCGCCCAGGATTGCCGCGCCCTGAGGAACGTCAGTTTTCACGCCTTTACCCGCGATGAATGCTGCGCCACCGTTGGAGAACTGTACGATAACCGGAGCTTTAACTTTTGCAGCGGTTTCCAGTACGGCGTTAATGGAGTCGGTACCCACGCAGTTAACTGCCGGCAGAGCAAAGTTGTTTTCTTTAGCTACCTGGAACACTTTCTGAACGTCATCACCAGTGATCACGCCAGGTTTTACGAAATCAAAAATTTTAGACATGTTACGTAGTCCTGTATCTTCGGCCGTTAGAAAAGGTGCGAGCTCTAAAAAGCACGCTGAAATTTGGGCAGGTTTCCCTGCCCATGAATGGCTTACTTCTTAGCGCGCTCTTCGAGCATTGCTACTGCTGGCAGGACTTTGCCTTCCACGAATTCGAGGAATGCGCCGCCACCAGTGGAGATGTAGGAAATTTTGTCGGAAATACCGAACAGGTCGATAGCTGCCAGAGTGTCGCCGCCGCCAGCGATGGAGAACGCTTCGCTGTCTGCGATAGCGTTAGCCACGATTTCAGTCCCTTTACGGAAGTTAGGGAACTCGAACACGCCAACCGGGCCATTCCACAGAATGGTTTTCGCGTTTTTCAGGATGTCTGCCAGTTTCTGTGCAGACACGTCGCCCAGGTCCAGAATCTGCTCTTCATCTTTGATGTCGTTAACAGATTTCAGGGTTGCGGTCGCCGTTTCAGAGAACTCAGTCGCTACACGAACGTCAGTCGGGACCGGGATATCGCAAGTGGTCAGCAGACGTTTTGCTTCGTCAACCAGGTCTGCTTCGTACAGGGATTTACCTACGTTGTGGCCTTGAGCGGCAACGAAGGTGTTCGCAATACCGCCGCCAACGATCAGCTGGTCAGCGATTTTGGACAGAGAATCCAGAACGGTCAGTTTGGTAGAAACTTTAGAACCACCGACGATGGCAACCATTGGACGAGCAGGTTCTTTCAGTGCTTTACCCAGTGCTTCCAGTTCGTCAGCCAGCAGTGGACCTGCGCAAGCGACGTCTGCGAATTTACCGATACCGTGGGTAGAAGCCTGAGCACGGTGAGCCGTACCGAACGCATCCATTACGAACACGTCACACAGTGCCGCGTATTTTTTGGACAGCGTTTCGTCGTCTTTCTTTTCGCCTTTGTTGAAGCGAACGTTTTCCAGAACCACCAGTTCACCTGCAGCGACTTCTACGCCATCCAGGTAATCTTTCACCAGGCGTACCGGAGCAGACAGTTTGTCTTTCAGGTAGTTAACAACCGGCAGCAGAGAGAATTCTTCGTTGTACTCGCCTTCGGTCGGACGACCCAGGTGAGACGTAACCATCACTTTCGCGCCTTGCTTCAGTGCCAGTTCGATGGTTGGCAGGGAAGCACGGATACGCGCGTCGCTGGTCACTTTGCCATCTTTAACGGGTACGTTCAGATCAGCACGGATGAAAACGCGTTTACCTGCCAGATCCAGATCGGTCATCTTAATTACAGACATGGTGAATCCTCTCGTTGATTCTTAAAGTTTTGCAAGCGCATTCTGCGCTCTACCTGAAACCTTGCGCGGCCATTGCTAACGTGGTGTCGAGCATTCTGTTAGCAAAACCCCATTCATTATCACACCACACCAGCGTTTTGATGAGGTGAGCACCGCTGACCCGCGTTTGCGTGCCATCGACAATGGCACTGTGCGGATCGTGGTTAAAATCTACTGAGACCAACGGTAATTCCGTATAGTCAACTATACCATGAAATGCACCCTGTGCCGCTTTTTGCAGCAACAGGTTGACTTCACTAGCTTTTACCGGTTTTTTGACCGTCACGCTAAGGTCAATTGCGGTGACATTTATCGTCGGCACGCGAACCGCAATGGCTTCAAATCGGTCGTTAAACTGCGGAAAAATACGGGTGATCCCCGCCGCCAGTTTGGTATCCACCGGAATAATGGACTGACTCGCCGCGCGCGTGCGACGCAGATCCGGGTGATAGGCATCAATGACCTGTTGATCGTGCATCGCAGAGTGGATCGTGGTGACGGTGCCCCATTCAATGCCATAGGCATCGTCTAACAGTTTAATGACCGGAATAATGCAGTTGGTGGTGCAGGAAGCATTGGAGACAATACGGTGTTCGGCTTGCAGTTCTTGATGATTTACGCCGTAGACGACCGTCGCATCAAGATCGTTACCGCCGGGATGGGAAAACAGAACTTTTTTCGCACCGGCAGCCAGATGCGCCTCACCGTGTTCGCGGTTACCGTAGACGCCGGTACAGTCAAGAACCACATCCACACCCAATTCGCGCCACGGCAGATGTTCAATGCTGGGCTCATGCAATACGCGAATGACATCGTCACCCACGAACAGCTGTTCTCTCTCCTGGCGAATATCCCAGGCAAAGCGTCCGTGGCTGGTATCGTATTTCAATAAATGCGCCATACCCGCAGCATCCGCCAGTTCATTGACTGCCACTACGGTGATCTCCGCACGACGCCCGGATTCATATAAAGCACGAACCACGTTGCGTCCTATGCGACCGAAGCCATTAATCGCTACGCGTACGGTCATAGGTCTCCTGCAAGGCTATCCCTGAGTTGAGGTGGCTGAAAGAGTAATGCAGCAACGCTCAGAGGGGAATCCTCGCCTGTCACAAACTGCGACTGATTGGTCAATTGTCGAACAAATAATCGACTGAAACGCTTCAGCAAGAATAAGCGAAACGGGAAATAAAAGGAATGTTCGTCCCACCCAATAAGCCAGCTATATGACATGCGTCACATTTTTGATGGAATAATTCACAATGGATTTACACTGTCCTGGAATAGCGGACACAAAAAAGCCGGACAGATGTCCGGCTTGAATTTCATTTACCCGCGCAGCAAATCGCCAGCGGGCATGAGCGCAATTACAGCAGCTCTTTGGCTTTCGCGACGACGTTCTCAACGGTGAAGCCGAACTCTTCGAACAGCAGTTCTGCTGGTGCAGATTCACCAAAGGTGGTCATCCCAACGATCGCGCCGTTCAGACCGACATATTTGAACCAGTAGTCAGCGATACCCGCTTCCACTGCCACGCGAGCAGAAACAGCTTTCGGCAGTACGGATTCGCGGTATGCCGCATCCTGTTTGTCGAACGCGTCGGTAGACGGCATGGAGACCACGCGCGCTTTCACGCCTTCGGCAGACAGTTTATCCCACGATGCCACAGCCAGTTCCACTTCAGAACCGGTCGCGATGATAATCAGCTGTGGCTGACCCGCGCAGTCTTTCAGCACATAACCACCACGAGCGATGTTAGCCAGCTGCTCTTCGGTACGATCCTGCTGTGCCAGGTTCTGACGAGAGAGGATCAGCGCGGTAGGACCGTCCTGACGCTCAACGCCATATTTCCACGCCACCGCAGACTCAACCTGGTCACATGGACGCCATGTGGACATGTTTGGCGTCACGCGCAGAGAAGCCACCTGCTCAACCGGCTGGTGAGTCGGGCCGTCTTCACCCAGACCGATTGAGTCGTGGGTATAGACCATCACCTGACGCTGTTTCATCAGCGCAGCCATACGAACAGCGTTACGTGCGTATTCGACGAACATCAGGAAGGTAGAAGTGTACGGCAGGAAACCACCGTGCAGAGAGATACCGTTCGCGATCGCGGTCATACCGAATTCGCGCACACCGTAATGGATGTAGTTGCCAGCGGTATCTTCGTTGATCGCTTTAGAACCAGACCAGATAGTCAGGTTAGACGGAGCCAGGTCAGCGGAACCGCCCAGCAATTCTGGCAGCAGCGGACCGAACGCTTCAATTGCATTCTGAGACGCTTTACGGCTGGCGATTTTTGCAGGGTTAGCCTGCAGATTCGCGATGATCTCTTTCGCTTTCGCATCGAAATCTTCCGGCATGTCACCTTTCATACGACGGGTGAATTCAGCCGCTTCCTGAGGGAAGGCTTTGGCATAGGCAGCGAACTTCTCGTTCCAGGCGGACTCTTTCGCCTGACCCGCTTCTTTCGCATCCCACTGAGCGTAAATCTCAGACGGAATTTCAAATGGCGCGTGTTTCCAACCCAGCTGTTCGCGGGTCAGTGCAATTTCTGCATCGCCCAAAGGCGCGCCGTGAGAATCGTGCGTACCCGCTTTATTTGGGGAACCGAAACCAATGATGGTTTTGCACATCAGCAGGGACGGTTTATCGGTAACCGCGCGCGCTTCTTCAACTGCACGTTTAATCGAATCAGCATTGTGGCCATCAACGCCACGCACTACGTGCCAGCCGTAAGCTTCAAAACGCTTAGCGGTGTCATCAGTGAACCAGCCTTCAACGTGACCATCAATGGAGATGCCGTTGTCATCGTAGAATGCGACCAGTTTACCCAGCTTCAGAGTCCCTGCCAGGGAGCACACTTCGTGAGAAATGCCTTCCATCATGCAACCGTCGCCCATGAATGCATAGGTGAAGTGGTCAACGATGTCGTGGCCAGGACGGTTGAACTGCGCCGCCAACGTTTTCTCAGCAATCGCCATACCAACCGCATTCGCAATACCCTGACCCAGCGGACCGGTAGTGGTCTCAACGCCAGCGGTGTATCCCACTTCTGGGTGACCCGGAGTTTTGGAGTGCAGTTGACGGAAGTTTTTCAGTTCTTCGATTGGCAGCGCATAGCCAGTGAGGTGCAGCAGGCTATAGATCAGCATGGAGCCATGGCCGTTGGACAGCACGAAACGGTCACGGTCAGCCCATGACGGATTCTGTGGGTTATGGTTCAGAAAATCACGCCACAGGACTTCGGCAATGTCAGCCATACCCATAGGGGCACCCGGGTGACCGGATTTGGCTTTCTGTACTGCGTCCATGCTCAGCGCACGAATGGCATTAGCAAGCTCTTTACGTGAGGACATTTAAACTCCAGATCGGACTGTTAAAGGCCATGCCCTTGACGACAGCGCGTTTTGGGCTATGCCAGAAAAAAGTGCCAACAATGTAACCCAAGCGACAAAGCATGTACATGGAGCATTCTTTTGCCGTTTAAGAAATCTCTGGATCATGCTCGCATGTTGCGCAATCTACTCGCCCGCGCCTCCCGATATTCCTTATACTTAGCCCGACTACGGCTTCGCTGCCGTAAATTTTTCAGACTTTTTTCAGATCAACGGGTGCGGAAGCAACATCATGAAAATGCGAGCAATAGCGCTGGCCTTAGGTACGACGATCCTGCTTAGCGGCTGTCAGAATATGGATTCTAACGGTCTTATGAGTTCCGGCGCGGAAGCTTTCCAGGCGTATTCCCTGAGCGACGAACAGGTCAAAGCGCTCAGCGATCAGGCCTGTAAAGAGATGGACGGCAAAGCGACCATTGCCCCCGCCAACAGTACGTATGCGCAACGTCTGAATAAGATTGCCGCCGCGCTTGGCGATAACATCAACGGTCAGCCCGTCAATTACAAAGTCTACATGGCGAAAGATGTCAACGCGTTTGCGATGGCCAACGGCTGTATCCGCGTCTACAGCGGGCTGATGGATATGATGACGGATAACGAAGTCGAAGCGGTAATCGGCCATGAAATGGGCCACGTCGCACTCGGTCACGTGAAGAAAGGGATGCAGGTTGCGTTAGGCACTAACGCTGTACGTGCAGCAGCAGCGTCCGCTGGCGGTATCGTCGGCAGTCTGTCGCAATCCCAGCTTGGCGATGTGGGCGAAAAGCTGGTCAACTCCCAGTTCTCCCAGCGTCAGGAATCCGAAGCAGATGACTACTCTTACGATCTGTTGCGCAAACGCGGAATTAATCCGTCAGGTTTAGCAACCAGCTTCGAGAAACTGGCGAAACTGGAAGCAGGCCGTCAAAGCTCGATGTTTGACGATCACCCAGCCTCGGCTGAACGCGCGCAGCATATTCGCGATCGCATGACGGCAGATGGGATTAAGTGAAAAGCAACGCCAATAATTAATTAGAGGTTATTGGCGAAGTCAGTTTGGACACGGACAGCGCGCAGCCAGCGGAGCGTACAGAGAGTACGTGAGGATGGCGAGCGCTGCCCGGATTCAAAATGGCGAATCAAATGGCCCTGATTACTCGCCTTTCTTCGCCGCCTGGATATAGAGCATTTCCAGAGCCAGCGTCGCAGCGGCCAGCGCAGTAATTTCAGACTGGTCGTAGGCCGGAGCCACTTCCACAACATCCATCCCGACGATATTCAGATCTTTCAAACCGCGAACCAGTTTGATTGCGCGATCGGAGGTCAAGCCGCCGATAACCGGTGTACCGGTACCCGGAGCAAACGCCGGATCCAGGCAATCAATGTCAAAAGTCAGATAGACAGGCATATCACCGACGATCTGTTTAACCTGAGCAATAATATCGTCCACGCCGCGATCGTTCACCTGACCTGCGTCCAGCACGGTAAAGCCATTGTCTTTATCAAACTCAGTACGGATACCAATCTGCACCGAGTGGTTTGGATCGATCAGGCCTTCGTTCGGTGCGGTGTAGAACATGGTGCCATGATCAAACTCGCAGCCGTTCGCGTAGGTGTCGGTATGGGCATCGAAATGCACCAGCGCCATTTTGCCAAAGTGCTTCGCATGCGCGCGCAGCAGCGGCAGCGTCACAAAGTGGTCACCGCCAAAAGAGAGCATACGCTTACCTGCCGCCAGCAGTTTCTCTGCGTGTGCCTGCAATTTTTCGCTCATTTCACGCGCATCGCCGAAGGCATACACCAGATCGCCGCAGTCAACGACGTTCAGACGCTCGCGCATGTCGAAGTTCCACGGGAAACGGTTATGTTCCCAGGCCAGATTAGTGGAAACCTGACGGATCGCCGCCGGACCGTGACGGCCACCGGCACGACCAGAAGTGGCCATATCAAACGGAACACCGGTGATCACCCAATCCGCGTCGCTATCGTACGGCTGGAAGTTCATCGGAAGACGTAAAAAACCAAACGCGTTAGATACCAGAGAGTTATCGTACTGATGACCTAAAGTGCTCATGTCCTGACCTCTTTCAGAGTCGATGTATTAAAAAAAAATGAAAAAAAATCCCTTCCGCGTCGTTAAACCCGACGAGGAAGGGATTGTATTCATTCAGACTGCTTGTTGGCGCAGATTATCGCCTTAATTTCGCTCGGGTTCAATAGCCTGGGCTACATACAAAACAGTATAGAACACGATGTCTGAAATGACTCGATACATAAATACTAGACGCCCTTCGAGCGTAAAAAATCCAGGTGTTCGGTGTAAAGATCAATCACATTTACCGTGTTTGTCCGAATGCCCGCTAGTTGATTAATAGCATCGAGGTGATCCATAGAATAATCTGAGCGAATAACCTTACCAAGGTGAGAGCTATATCGCCCCACAAGTCCATCATTTTGGTCAACCTCATTGACGAATGTTTTAGCGCCGTGTTTCATCCACAAATGGAGAGGGTCCAGTTCATTTAACCCCTGCTCACAAATTCCGTCTTTAATAATTCCACTCCATGAATAGTAATAAACACCATTAACATTTTCCGGCCCCTCCCCGCCCCAGACTTCCGGTAAACCTTGTGGATATTTTTGATTAAATGCCTGCACGCCTTCTGTCGTGAGAGCATCTAAAGAGGCAATAAAATCTTCGGGTTCACAAGGATGGCCGCTCATGAAAGCAATGGCTTTTTCGAACGCGTTGACAGCAAGGGCAACGATGCCCTCTTTGCAACTGCCCGGTTCATAAGATGCGCGCAATGCGTCGGCGGATTCCGAGCCATGGTTTGCACCATCAACCGATGTCACGGACGCCACGCTCTCCGGATAGACTGCAGCAACATAGCGGCAGTCCAGCGCCCCCTGACTATGGCCAATTAAATTAACTTTCTCTTTGCCACTTTTCCTTTTAACGTCCTGAATAAAATCCCACAACTGCTCACCCCGAACATCGTCGGTATTTACACCTGACAGTGAAGCGGTATAAACATCAGCCCCTTTTTTCTCCAGCGCCTCTTTCACGCCGAAAAAATAAGGATAACCTAAGATAGTAGAAAAACCCGACCACCCATGAACCAGCACAACGGGATATTGAGTACACATATTATTCTCCTGAAAATTAATATAATTTTAAAAAATTCATTTAGCCCTGAAGAATCACAGACCTTTTGAACGTAAAAATTCAAGGTGGTCAGTATAAAGTTCGATAGGATCGACGGTATTCGTGCGGATGCCTGCGATCTGATTAATCGCATCCAGATGGTCCATCGAATAATCTGAGCAAATCACTTTGCCTAAATGCGAACTATAACGCCCCACCAGCCCGTCATTCTGGTCGGCTTCTTTCACAAACGTTTTCGAACTATGTTTCATCCACAGGTGAAGAGGGTCCAGTTCATTTAAACCTTGTTCGCAAAGACCATCTTTGATGATCCCACTCCATGAATAATAATTCACACCATTGACAATTTCGGCACCTTCGCCTCCCCATACGTCTGGCAGCGCCTGCGGGTATTTCTTGTTAAACTCCTCTACACCTGCCGTCGTCAACGCATCGAGTGCAGCAACAGCATCTTCCGGTTCAAATGGGTGACCCGTTACAAAAGCGATGGCTTTTTCAAATGCTTCGAATGCCAGTGCAACCGCGCCCTCCTTGCAACTTCCCGGTTCAAGAGCGGCACGCAATGCATCTGCCGATTCTGAACCAAAATTAACGCCATCAACGGAAGTCACAGAGGCAACGCTGTCAGCATAATTGGCAGCGACATAACGACTGTCCAGAGCGCCCTGACTGTGGCCAATCAGGTTAACTTTATCTTTTCGGCTTTTACGTTTTACATCCTTAATAAAGTCCCAGAGCTGCTCGCCCCTGACATCATCAGAATTAACGCCGGAAAGGGAAGCCGTATAAACCTCTGCGCCCTTACGCTCTAGTGCCTCTTTCACACCAAAGAAATAGGGATAGCCCAATATTTTATCAAAACCTAATACACCATGAACCAATACCACTGGATATTTCGTACACATAATGACTCCGTAGAAAATTAAAGTTAGTGACCAGCCATCGTTTGCTGGCACGGATTAATCTACAGCGTAATTCCCGAATGATTGTCTATTAGTTGAATCGTTATTAGGTATTTAATAGTCTTTGTGAAAAACCGGTCTAATGTTAAAAGTAGATAACACCAGCTAAAACATAAAGGAAAAATAAACGTCTACTTGT
The DNA here is from genome assembly GCF_034046055.2 of Lelliottia sp. CFBP8978. Taxonomy (NCBI): domain Bacteria; kingdom Pseudomonadati; phylum Pseudomonadota; class Gammaproteobacteria; order Enterobacterales; family Enterobacteriaceae; genus Lelliottia; species Lelliottia sp. CFBP8978. Next base: position 3,595,617 of record NZ_CM188253.1, read on the forward strand.
TTGTGACCACTATTATTCTTGAACACAGCCATCCATTATGCACACCGCATAATGGATACAGGAAAAGGAGTTCTAATGAATTTTTTGTTATCAAAGAAGATGAAATATTTTATCGTAACAGTGGAAGAACGATGTATTAACACCGCTGCGGAGAAATTATTTATCACGCGTTCACCATTAATCAAGATAATTGGCGAGCTTGAAGAGTTAATCGGTTGTAAGCTTTTTGACCGAAACTACAATAAATTAATCCCAACAACTATTGCCACTCAGCTTTACAATCAATTAAAGCCAATTTATGAAAGCATGTCATTAATTGAGAGTCGTTTTCATCTGTACGGAAAAAGAAAAAACCCTGAACTTATCTTTGACATTTCTTTCCCTTACAATTTTTATAAATCCATCATCTATTCACTACAAGAGGATGATTTGAATTTTACTCACTCGCGGGTATTGGTCGATCAAGACATTATATTGCGAGTAAAAAACAGCAATTCAACCATTATTATTTCGATGAGAGATTTCAAAACGATTGACGGGGTCACTAAAGAAACCATCAATGAAGATACCATAGAAGTTATAATGGCAGCCTCAGTGACTCAGGACGATTTTCATGATGTCGAATTGATGAGAAACATACCAATACTTATCCGTCCATGTAGTTATGTTCCAGAAATTAAATCCAGAGTTTCTGAACTATTAAAAGACACTCTGCCTCTTATCTTTTTTAAAGAAGTTGAAGCTGATATTTCCACTATGTTTTATTCGGTATTACAAAAGAAAGGAATGCTCATATTACCCCGTAAACTGGCTGATCTGCACTCATCAACAGCCATTACCAGAGTAACCGTAAAGGGGGCTACTTATAAGAATATAATATTGTATAACACTGATTTTAAAAAGAATGATGAAATACGGATTATCAGGAAAACACTGTCAGCGGCTTTATAAGCAATAAAAAAGGTTGAGAACCGAATCGGTCCTCAACCCCAGTGCGCTAATTACTCGTCTTCTAAGTAAGTGTAGCCATATAGCCCTGCTTCAAACTCTTCAAGGAATTGCTGCTGTAGGGCAGCGTCCAGATCGGTGTTTTTCACCTGATCGCGGAACTGCGTCAGCAGTTTTTTCGGATCCAGCTGCACGTACTCCAGCATGTCCGCCACGGTGTCGCCCTCGTCGGAAAGCTCTACTTCCACGTTGCCGTCAGGGAAGACAAACACGTCAACCGCTTCGGTATCACCGAATAAGTTGTGCATGTTGCCTAAAATTTCCTGATATGCACCGACCATAAAGAAGCCCAGCATCGGCGGGTTTTCTGGATCGTACTCCGGCATTGGCATCGTCGTGGCAATCCCGTCACCGTCGACGTAGTGATCGATTGCACCGTCGGAATCACAGGTAATATCCAGCAGCACCGCGCGGCGTTCCGGCGCATGATTCAGCCCTTCCAGCGGCAGAACCGGGAACAGCTGATCGATACCCCAGGCATCCGGCATCGACTGGAACAGCGAGAAGTTGACGTAAATTTTATCCGCCATACGTTCCTGCAGCTCGTCGATAATCGGACGGTGCGCACGGTTGCTCGGGTCGAGCTGTTTCTGAACTTCGTGGCACATGTTCAGATACAGCTGTTCAGCCCAGGCACGTTCCTGCAGGCTAAAGGTTCCTGATGAATAACCGACATGAATGTCATGCAAATCCATCTGGCTATCGTGCAGCCACTCACGCAATGAACGACGGGTGCCCGGTTCGTTCATCTCCTGCCAGGTTTCCCACATATTTTGCAGGGCACGAGGAGCATCATCCTGCGGCGGTGTGGCTTCCGTGTTTTCGCTACGCTCAACACCGATAATATTAGAAACCAGCACGGTGTGATGCGCCGTCACTGCGCGACCAGACTCGGTAATCACCGTCGGATGCGGCAGACCGTTTTCTTCACAGGCATCGCCGATTGCCCAGATAATGTTGTTAGCGTACTCATTCAGGCCGTAGTTTACGGAGCAGTCAGACTGCGAACGCGTCCCTTCATAATCCACGCCAAGACCGCCGCCTACATCGAAGCACTCAATGTTCACGCCGAGTTTATGCAGTTCCACGTAAAAACGTGCGGACTCGCGCACGCCAGTAGCGATATCGCGAATATTGGCCATCTGCGAACCGAGGTGGAAGTGCAGAAGCTGAATGCTATCCAGACGACCGCGCTCACGCAGCATTTCCACCAGCTGCAGTACCTGACCCGCCGCGAGGCCAAATTTGGATTTTTCACCGCCGGAGGACTGCCATTTACCGGAGCCCTGCGACGCCAGACGCGCACGCACGCCCAGGCGTGGGATCACATTCAGGCGCTCGGCCTCTTCCAGCACGATAGCAATTTCCGTCATCTTTTCGATGACCAGATAGACCTTGTGGCCCATCTTCTCGCCAATCAGTGCCAGACGAATATATTCGCGGTCTTTATAGCCGTTACAGACGATCACCGAACGGGTCATACCAGCATGAGCCAGTACCGCCATCAGCTCCGCTTTTGAACCGGCTTCCAGACCCAGTGGTTCACCGGAGTGGATCAGTGATTCAATGACGCGACGATGCTGGTTCACCTTAATCGGATAAACCAGGAAGTAATCACCCTTATAACCATAGGACTCACGCGCGCGTTTAAACGCGGCGTTAATTGAGCGCAAACGGTGTTGCAGGATCTGCGGGAAGCAGAACAATGCAGGCAGACGCTGCCCTTGCGCTTCGCGCGCTTTCACCAGTTTGGCAAGATCAACGCGAGCTTCCGGTACGTCAGGATCGGGGCAAACGCTAATGTGGCCCAGCTCATTAACGTCGTAATAGTTATTACCCCACCAGGCAATATTGTATGTGCGCAGCATCTTGCTGGCCTCTTCGGAGCTCATCGCAACCTCCTGCATAGAACGTAGTACACCCTGTCCGCCCGCTGACGAAGGCGAAACCGAAGACATGTCGTCAGACATAGCGAACCTCAACTCTTTGTATTAAGTGTAAAACAGTTGACTACTATCGCAGTCTCATACTGCGATAACAACCCATAAACGGCCCCATCTTCCAGCAGAGTATGCTGAAATCCAGACCGCGCGACCGGTTTCTTATTCATATCATTGTAAAACACGTATCCGAACTCTGTATGGCAAGGTTCGGCGAAACCACGAGATAACTCCTGAATTAACAAGAGCGCCCTTGTTCAGTTTTCACCAAGCGGATGACCAGCCCTGGAATCCTGAGAAGCACCGAAATGGGTATAACATCGGCAGGTTTGCAGATTAGAAATGCGGGTTGCGGGAAACAGACGCACGCCAGAACGGCGTAACTGAGTTAGCGGAAAACAATGGTTCATTATCGGATATCACCTCCACGGTCGCCTTCAGAAGACGAACCTCAAGCCAAAGCTAAGTATTCACTGCTCAACCCGGCTGGAAGTGGCGACACGATGAGATCATCGGACGCTTTTTTGTGTGAGCCGCGCGCCGCGTTTTATACCGATATGAACGGCAAATTGCAAAGCAAAATTGCACGCCTTGCCACCCCCGTCAGGAAAAATTTCCACCCCTGTTTTCAACACAGTGAGAGCACAGTCAAAAAAAACTGGAAATCGGGCGAAGAAGTGACCTAAAATAGCCATCCAGATGTTAATCCATCCATACTGATTAACACTCAGACTGCCAGTGGTTATTTACCTGCTGGTCCTGGTGGAATTATCTTCTATGGCTACCCCACACAGCAGTTTGAGCTAACCAAATTCTCCTTAGGTGAAATAAAACATGGCAAAACACCTGTTTACGTCCGAGTCTGTATCAGAAGGACATCCTGATAAAATCGCTGACCAAATCTCCGATGCGGTCCTGGATGCAATCCTCGAACAGGATCCGAAAGCACGCGTAGCATGCGAAACCTACGTCAAAACCGGCATGGTTCTGGTGGGCGGCGAAATCACCACCAGCGCATGGGTTGATATCGAAGAGATCACCCGTAATACCGTGCGTGAAATCGGCTATGTGCATTCTGATATGGGCTTTGATGCCAACTCTTGCGCCGTATTGAGCGCCATTGGCAAACAGTCTCCGGATATCAATCAGGGCGTTGACCGTGCCGATCCGCTGGAACAGGGCGCGGGCGACCAGGGCCTGATGTTTGGCTACGCGACCAATGAAACCGACGTGCTGATGCCAGCGCCGATCACTTACGCGCACCGTCTGGTGCAGCGTCAGGCTGAAGTTCGTAAAAATGGCTCGCTGCCGTGGCTGCGCCCGGATGCGAAAAGCCAGGTCACTTTCCAGTACGATGACGGCAAAATTGTCGGTATTGATGCCGTGGTTCTCTCCACCCAGCACGCTGAAGATATCGACCAGAAATCCCTGCAAGAAGCGGTGATGGAAGAGATCATCAAGCCGGTTCTGCCGACCGAATGGCTGAGCGCGTCGACCAAATTCTTCATCAACCCAACAGGGCGTTTTGTTATCGGCGGCCCAATGGGCGACTGCGGCCTGACCGGTCGTAAGATCATCGTTGATACCTACGGCGGCATGGCTCGTCACGGTGGCGGCGCGTTCTCCGGTAAAGATCCGTCTAAAGTGGACCGCTCTGCTGCTTACGCTGCACGTTATGTCGCGAAAAACATCGTCGCAGCAGGCCTGGCCGATCGCTGTGAAATTCAGGTCTCCTACGCTATCGGCGTGGCAGAACCGACCTCCATCATGGTGGAAACTTTTGGTACTGAAAAAGTGCCAACGGAGCAACTGACCCTGCTGGTGCGCGAGTTCTTCGACCTGCGTCCATACGGCCTGATCCAGATGCTGGATCTGCTGCATCCAATCTATAAAGAAACCGCTGCATACGGTCACTTTGGTCGTGAACATTTCCCATGGGAAAAGACCGACAAAGCCGATCTGCTGCGTGAAGCTGCCGGTCTGAAATAAAAGACTGTCATGCATTGAGAAAAGGCCAGCCTCGCGCTGGCCTTTTGCTTTTCTGCCAACGCTTCCCCCGCCCGCTGTTCTCTTCACTTTTCGTACCAATCGGCTATCAATGAAAGCGCTTACACGAGCATATTCAGCATACGCTTTCAGAATAATCTCTTTGCATGTTTCGACTTTTTTTGCTGTTACATTTCATTTCAGTTAAGTCTGAAACTGCAGCAAACGGGATGCGCTTCAATGAATTTATCACTATATTTTCAGAGCTTTAATAAAACTTACAGTACAGCACCAGTGTAACCGATTACACCACTGTGAGATCCATCACATATTTTTACGCTGTACTAACCTACCCTTTACATTGAAAAAACTGATAACCCAACTGGAGGGCAGAATGCCTGACAATAAAAAACAGGGGCGTACGTCCAACAAGGCCATGACCTTCTTTGTCTGCTTTCTCGCGGCCCTGGCAGGACTTCTTTTCGGCCTGGATATCGGCGTCATCGCCGGTGCTTTACCCTTCATCACCGACGAATTCCAGATTAGCGCTCACACCCAGGAATGGGTGGTCAGCTCCATGATGTTCGGGGCGGCTGTCGGTGCCGTCGGCAGTGGTTGGCTCTCTTATCGCCTCGGGCGTAAAAAGAGCCTGATGATTGGTGCCATTCTGTTTGTTGCCGGCTCGCTCTGCTCCGCCGCCGCGCCAAACGTTGAGGTATTGATCATATCCCGCGTCCTGCTTGGCCTGGCGGTCGGCGTGGCGTCTTATACTGCACCTCTTTATCTGTCTGAAATTGCGCCGGAAAAAATTCGCGGCAGCATGATTTCAATGTACCAGCTGATGATCACCATCGGTATTCTTGGCGCATATCTGTCCGACACCGCCTTTAGCTACAGCGGCGCATGGCGCTGGATGCTTGGCGTTATCATCATCCCGGCAATTCTGCTGCTGATTGGCGTCATCTTCCTGCCAGACAGCCCGCGCTGGTATGCAGCCAAACGACGCTTTAACGACGCAGAACGTGTACTGATGCGCCTGCGTGACACCAGCGCAGAGGCCAAACATGAGCTGGATGAAATCCGCGAGAGCCTGAAGGTCAAACAGACCGGCTGGGCGCTGTTCAAAGAGAACAGCAACTTCCGTCGCGCGGTGTTTCTTGGCGTGCTGCTGCAGGTAATGCAACAGTTCACCGGGATGAACGTCATCATGTATTACGCACCAAAAATCTTTGAACTGGCCGGGTATACCAACACCACCGAGCAGATGTGGGGTACGGTCATCGTGGGCTTAACCAACGTGCTGGCGACCTTCATTGCCATCGGACTCGTGGACCGCTGGGGTCGTAAACCTACGCTCACGCTCGGTTTCCTGGTGATGGCGATCGGTATGGGCGTGCTGGGCACAATGATGCATGTGGGCATTCACTCACCAACCGCACAGTATTTTGCCGTCGCAATGCTGCTGATGTTTATCGTCGGTTTCGCGATGAGCGCCGGTCCGCTGATTTGGGTACTGTGCTCTGAAATCCAGCCGCTGAAAGGGCGTGATTTCGGTATCACTTGCTCCACCGCCACCAACTGGATCGCCAACATGATTGTCGGTGCAACGTTCCTGACCATGCTGAATACGCTGGGCAACGCCAACACCTTCTGGGTCTACGGCGGTCTGAACCTGTTCTTTATTGTTCTGACGCTCTGGCTTGTTCCTGAAACCAAGCATGTCTCGCTGGAACACATCGAACGTAACCTGATGAAAGGTCGTCCGCTGCGCGAGATTGGTGCGCAGAACTAAGCGGTTAGTTTCAGCGGTGTTCTCCCTCTCCCCGGGGGTGAGGGCATCAGACCGCACAAGACTCCCCCTCACCCTAACCCTCTCCCTCAAGGGAGAGGGGACTGTCTGGTTCGGTGTTTACCTCAAGAAGGCTTTACTGTTTACCCCGGCTTCCACTATCCTTTTGCGCTATGAAAACACCCCGTCTTCCCATCGCCATTCAGCAAGCCGTTATGCGCACTTTGCGGGATAAACTCGCGCAAGCGAACCTGAAACTGGGGCGTAACTACCCTGAACCCAAACTGGCCTATCAACAGCGTGGCACCTCGGCAGGCACAGCCTGGCTTGAATCTTACGAAATCAGGCTTAACCCGGTGTTGATGATGGAAAATCAGCAGGCCTTTATCGACGAAGTGGTGCCTCATGAGCTGGCGCATCTTCTGGTCTGGAAACACTTTGGCCGCGTTGCGCCGCACGGCAAAGAGTGGAAGTGGATGATGGAAAGCGTGCTCGGCGTTCCGGCCCGACGCACGCATCAGTTTGAGCTGGAATCGGTACGACGCAACACCTTCCCCTATCGTTGCCAGTGTCAGCAACATCAGCTAACCGTCCGACGCCACAATCGCGTGGTACGCGGCGAAGCCACCTACCGCTGTGTCAAATGCGGCGAGCCGTTAGTCGCAGAATAATTAACAGCACAATCAGGAACTTTCCTGATCATCCTGATTGCATACAAGAACAACTTTCGCTACGTTGCGGGCTCGTTTTGACACGGAGTCCGAGATGTCCCGTTATTTTTCTTTTGCTGTCGTTTTTCTGGCGACAACGCTTTCTGGCCCTTTGCTGGCCGAGGGTATCAACAGTTTTTCCCAGGCTAAGGCCGCGGGAGTCAAAATCAACGCCGATGTACCGGGTGATTTCTACTGCGGCTGTAAAATTAACTGGCAGGGCAAAAAAGGGGTCGTTGATCTCGAATCCTGCGGCTACAAAGTGCGTAAAAATGAAAACCGCGCCAACCGTATCGAATGGGAACACGTGGTTCCGGCGTGGCAGTTTGGCCATCAGCGCCAGTGCTGGCAGGATGGCGGGCGTAAAAACTGCGCCAAAGATCCGGTATATCGTCAGATAGAAAGCGATATGCACAACCTGCAGCCTGCGGTTGGCGAGGTCAATGGCGACCGCGGCAACTTTATGTACAGCCAGTGGAACGGCGGCGAAGGCCAGTACGGCCAGTGCGCAATGAAAGTCGATTTCAAAGAGAAAGTCGCCGAGCCGCCAACCCGCGCGCGCGGCAGTATTGCCCGCACTTACTTCTATATGCGCGATCGCTACGATCTGACTCTTTCTCGTCAGCAAACGCAGCTTTTCAACGCCTGGGATAAACAGTATCCCGTGACGGAGTGGGAATGCGAACGCGATGCCCGTATCGCGAAAGTACAGGGGAATCACAACCCATACGTGCAGCGGGCTTGCCAGGCGCAAAAGAGCTAACCTACACTAGCGGCAACTGATAAACGCCCCTCACCCAACCCCTCTCCCCCACAGGGAGAGGAAAAAGAACGAGCCAGGGCCTCCGCCTGAGATGGAATACTGACTATGCGCATCCCTCGCATTTACCACCCGGAACCGATTGCCGCAGGCAGTGAAATCGCCCTGTCCGATGAAGCCGCAAACCACGTCGGTCGCGTACTGCGCATGGCAACCGGCCAGGCGATTCAATTGTTTGACGGTAGCAACCAGGTCTTTGACGCTGAAATCACCCGCGCGGACAAAAAAAGTGTGCAGGTTAACGTGCTACGCGGCGAAGTGGATGACCGTGAATCCCCGCTGCATATTCACCTGGGCCAGGTGATGTCACGCGGTGAAAAAATGGAATTCACCATCCAGAAATCGATCGAACTCGGTGTAAGCCTCATTACGCCACTTTTTTCTGAGCGCTGTGGCGTTAAACTGGATGCTGAACGTCTGAACAAAAAGATCCAGCAGTGGCAAAAAATCGCCATTGCGGCGTGTGAACAGTGCGGCCGCAACCGCATTCCGGAGATCCGCCCACCGATGGATCTGGAAGCATGGTGTGCCGAAGAAGAGAACGGGCTAAAGCTCAATCTTCACCCTCGCGCCAGTGCCAGCATTAATACGCTGCCGCTGCCGGTTGAGCGCGTGCGTCTGCTGATTGGCCCGGAAGGCGGACTCTCGGCGGATGAAATCGCCATGACGGCGCGCTATCAATTTACTGATATTCTGTTGGGACCTCGCGTTCTACGTACTGAGACGACTGCACTCACTGCCATTACTGCGCTTCAGGTGCGTTTTGGCGATCTGGGTTGAAGCATTAACGGAGAAGAACAATGATTAAGCTCGGCATCGTGATGGACCCCATCGCAAGCATTAACATCAAGAAAGATTCCAGCTTCGCTATGATGCTGGAAGCACAGCGTCGCGGCTACCAGCTTCATTACATGGAAATGGCCGACCTTTACCTGAACAACGGTGAAGCGCGGGCGCGTACCCGAATCGTTAACGTCGAGCAAAATTACGAGAAATGGTATGAGTTTGGTTCTGAGCAGGATTTACCGCTCGCCGAACTTGATGTGATCCTGATGCGTAAAGATCCTCCGTTCGATACCGAGTTTATCTACTGCACTTATATTCTTGAGCGCGCAGAAGAGAAAGGCACGCTTATCGTCAACAAACCGCAGAGCCTGCGCGACTGTAACGAGAAACTCTATACCGCCTGGTTCTCCGACCTGACGCCTGACACGCTGGTAACGCGTAACAAAGCGCAGCTGAAAGCGTTCTGGCAGAAGCATGGCGATATCATTCTGAAGCCGCTGGATGGTATGGGCGGTGCGTCGATCTTCCGCGTGAAAGAAGGCGATCCAAACCTGGGCGTTATCGCAGAAACGCTGACCGAGCACGGCACTCGCTACTGCATGGCGCAGAACTACATTCCCGCCATTGTCGATGGCGACAAGCGCGTGCTGGTTGTCGATGGCGAGCCCGTGCCTTACTGCCTGGCGCGTATTCCGCAGGGTGGCGAAACCCGCGGTAATCTGGCAGCCGGTGGCCGCGGTGAGCCGCGTCCACTGACCGAAAGCGACTGGGAAATTGCGCGCCGCGTCGGCCCGATGCTGAAAGCCAAAGGGCTGATTTTCGTCGGTCTGGATATCATCGGCGATCGCCTGACGGAAGTTAACGTCACCAGCCCAACATGCATCCGCGAGATCGAAGCGGAATTCCCGGTTTCCATTACCGGCATGCTGATGGATGCGATTGAAAAGCGCCTGCAGCAATAATGATCACATCTGTTAAGGCAGGTTCATCAGGCTTAATGGGCGCAGACCGTTTGGACACGACCCGCTCGGGTTCTAAATGGCACGCTAAATAGCTTAATGAGCCTGACGCTTAGTGACAGCGGCCTGGTTTCTACGCATACTGGCCGCTGTTGCTTTTTAAACCAGGAAACAGAACCTCTGACAATGAATTTACAGCATCACTTTCTAATTGCCATGCCTGCTCTCCAGGACCCGATTTTCCGCCGCTCCGTAGTGTATATCTGCGAATACAGTGAAGACGGCGCGATGGGGATTATCATCAACAAGCCACTGGAAAATCTGCAAATTGAAGGCATTCTTGAAAAACTCAAGATCACGCCAGAAGAACGTGCGCCTGAAATCCGACTCGATAAGCCAGTGATGCTGGGTGGCCCGCTGGCGGAAGATCGCGGTTTTATCCTGCATACCCCTCCGGGGTTCTCTTCCAGTATTCGCGTTTCCGATAACACGGTGATCACCACATCGCGTGATGTGCTCGAAACGCTGGGTACGCATAATCAGCCCTCGGAAGTGCTGGTTGCGCTGGGCTACTCCTCCTGGGAGAAAGGCCAGCTGGAGCAGGAGATCCTTGATAATGCGTGGCTCACTGCCCCTGCCGATTTAAATATTCTGTTTAAAACACCGATTGCCGATCGCTGGCGCGATGCGGCGAAGCTGATTGGAATCGACATCCAGACCATGCCTGGCGTTGCGGGGCACGCATAATGAGCGGAACGCTTCTGGCCTTTGATTTTGGTACCAAAAGTATTGGTGTGGCGATTGGTCAGCGCATTACTGGCACGGCGCGCCCGCTCACCGCGATGAAAGCGCAGGATGGCACTCCAGACTGGACGATCATTGAACGCCTGCTAAAAGAGTGGCAACCCGAAGCCGTAATTGTTGGGCTACCGCTCAATATGGACGGTACCGAACAGCCGCTCACCGCGCGAGCGCGTAAATTTGCCAACAAGATCCACGGACGTTTTGGCGTGGTTGTAAAACTCCACGACGAGCGCCTGAGCACCGTGGAAGCCCGCGCGGGTCTGTTTCAAAATGGTGGTTTTCGCGCCCTCAACAAAGGCAGCATCGACTCAGCTTCCGCAGTGATTATTCTCGAAAGTTTCTTCGAACAGGGTTTCTAACGCCCTTCTGATTTGCCCGCTCCGTCGGGCAAAATCTTCTTATCTCTCGATCCCGTTCACATTTCACTATGACGTTTTTTGCATTTTAACGAGTGTTTCTATAAAAGAAACATGTGTGATTATGCTTTTTCAAGCAGCCTGGCATTCAGCGTCGTGAGTTCTTTCAGGCGAGCCTGCAACGCGTTGTCATCAATTTGCCACATACCGGCAAAAGCCAGTGCAGCGTGATGAGCACCGACCGGCTGCGCCATGGAGACTTCACCGTCTGCGTGATGCCAGATGACATGCCCGCGCTCGCGCTGCTGAGTAATGTGTGGAGCAAGGTCAGCCCACTGTTCAGGCGCGAATCGTGCCATCAGCTGTTCATCGCTCTCGGCAGCCAGCAGTGACATGCCGATCACCGAGCGCCAGGCAGGCAACATATGAAAACCGGCCAGCGCCTGACTGGTAGGGCTGCCGGGAACGGAGTGCCAGATGTAGATGACCTGGTCTTCCCAGAGCACACCCAGTGCCACAACGATATCGCGTGGCGCGTGACGCTCCAGCATCGGCAACGCGCGAGAAAACAGCTCGGAACCGCGAATGGCCTGTGCGGCCAAAGCGTGGATACCGGGTCCGGGCAAGTAGCGACGCTGTTCGTCCTGCATCGTCAGGCCGATAGAAGCCATCGTCATCAGCAAACGGTTTACACGGGTGGTGTTGATGCCCATCAGGCGCGATAGCTCGCGGCATCCAATAGCCCGGTCACTGGAAACCAGATATTGCAAACAGCGAATACCGTCGATCAAGCTTTGGTTAGGTTGTGATGACATAGCAAGCTTCGTTCGTTTAAGAGATGAATGACTCGATTCTACCGCCAGTTCAAAAGGATACAAGGTAATGAAAATCTATCCCCAAAATGATGCCAGAGCCTTTCCCGTGTCACGACTCGAAGCCGACCTGGTTGTTGCAGGCGCAGGTCTTGCCGGATTATGCGCCGCCCTGGCGGCGGCCCGCGATGGGCTGAAAGTGGTGCTGATTCAGGACAGGCCCGTTCCCGGCGGCAATGCCTCCAGCGAAGTGCGGCTGTGGGCCAACGGGGCAACGTCACACATGGGTAATAACAACCGCTGGGCGCGCGAAGGCGGCATTATGGGGGAGATCCTTGAAGAGAATCTCTGGCGTAATAAAGAGGGCAACCCGGTGATGTTTGACCTGGTGCTGCTCGATCTCGCCAGAAGCCAACCCGGCCTTACCCTGCTGCTCAATACTGCCGTCTATGACGTTGAGAAAACGGCTTCGCGCATTACCGCCGTCAGCGCTTTTAACGCGATCAACGAGACATTTTATCACGTGCAGGCGACGCAGTTTTGCGACGCCACTGGCGACGGCGTGCTCGGTTTTCTGGCCGGTGCGGAGTATCGCGAAGGGGCAGAAGAGATTGACGAACTGGGCGAGAAAATGGCCCCTGGCGATCAGTTTGGGCACAAGCTCGGGCACTCTATCTATTTCTATACCAAGCGCACCGCCGAGCCGGTGAATTTTGTGGCCCCCTCTTTTGCGCTCGACGACATCACGGAGATCCCTCGCTACAAACGCCTGACCTCGACGCTGAACGGCTGTGACCTGTGGTGGCTGGAATGGGGAGGTCGCCTTGATACCGTTCATCAGAGTGAAGAGATCAAATGGGAGCTGTGGAAAATTGTCTGGGGCGTCTGGAATTACATCAAAAATTCGGGTGAATTTCCGGATGCCGCAAACCTGACCATTGAGTGGGTGGGTGCGATTCCTGGCAAGCGTGAAAGTCGGCGTTTTATCGGCGATCATCTGCTGTGCCAGCAAGATATTATCGAACAACGCGACCACTACGATGCGGTTGCCTACGGCGGCTGGTCGATTGATCTGCATCCTGCCGACGGTGTCTACAGCACCCATGATGGCTGCCGTCAGTTTCACAGCAAAGGCACTTACACCATTCCCTTCCGCTCGCTCTATAGCCGCTCGCTGGATAACCTGTTTCTGACGGGCAGACTGATTTCCGCCTCGCACGTCGCCTTTGGCAGCGCACGCGTAATGTGTACCTGCGGTCTGCTGGGGGAAATCGTCGGACGCGCCGCGGCGCTCTGCCACATGCAGCGCCTCTCCCCAAAAACCCTGGCACAGCCAAGCCAAATTGGTGCTCTTCAACAGCAGTTGCAGGTACACGGGTGTTACATTCCCCGCCAGTGGCTCGACAATCCGGCGCTCAATGCCACCGTCTCCACCAGCAGTGAGTATGTCCTGACATCGCTTGAGCCTAATGGCGAATGGCTGGCGCTTGACGCCCGTATGGCTGTGCTTTTGCCTGTAAAAAGGGGCGAAACGCTGCCAGAAATCACCTTCCGCCTGCGTTCGCGCAAACCTCACCGACTGACGATTTCGCTGCTGGGCAGTGAAAAAGCGGGGAATTTCACCCCTGATATTCAGTACGATGAATGCATCCTGGATGTTAACGGCGAGAAGGAATATCGCAGCACGTTTGGCTGGAAATGCGACCGTGACCAGTATGTGTTTATCGCTTTTGACGCTTGCGATGACATGGAGATTGCACTTACCGAATCCCGCCTGCCGGGAATGATGACCGTATTTAATCGTCTGAATGAACGGGTGGCGAAACACACCCGGCAAATCGTTGACGGCGATTACGGCGTTGACGAATTTGATTTCTGGTTGCCGCGCCGACACCCACACCAGGTTTTCCCGGCTCTGCGACTGGACAGGCCATTGCACTGTTATGCCCCGGACAATCTGCTCAATGGCCGTCTGCGCCCTGAACAGCAAACCAATGCATGGAGCCCCGCGGATGACGACCCGGCGCCGCAGGTGATCTGGCGCTGGGAAACGCCGCAAACTATTCACAGCCTGACGCTGGTGCAGGATAACGACTTCGACAATGCAATGGAGACCGTGCAGATGGGCCATCACAGGGCCGTCACTCCGCACTGTATTACCCGCTATCGACTGTGGGCCGACGACCAGATCATTGCGGACGTTGAGCATAATCACCACTCCGTGTGTGAACATCGCTTTGCCTCCCCGCTCTGCACCAGGGCAATCAAACTAGAAATTCTGGATACGGCGGGCGCGCGGCCTGCGGTTTATGCGTTGAATATTCGCTAAAGCCGTCCCTGCGCCTTTCGCTCCGCAAGACTTTGCTCAAAGTTCTGCATCCCCGACTGCTGCCCGGTTTGAATGACGCCGGGCAGCTGCCAGGTTTTGCCTTCGCGGATGAGGTTAGCCGATGCGGGCGTGTTCACCAGCAGTTCGAAAAGTGCAACTCGTCCGCCCTGCGTATCGCGCAGCAGTTTTTGCGCCAGCACCGCCCGCAAGCTGCCAGCCAGTTGGTTGCGTACCGGATCCTTTTCTTCGGCCGGAAACGTATCGACCAGGCGCTCTATAGCCTGAGAGGCTCCGCGAGTATGCAATGTTGCCAGCACCAGATGACCGGTTTCTGCGGCCGTGAGCGCAAGCCGGATAGTTTCGCTATCACGCAATTCCCCCAGCAGTATCACGTCCGGATCTTCCCGCAAAGCGGCACGGAGCGCTTGGGCAAATGAGCGGCAGTGCAAACCGATTTCCCGCTGCTGAATTAAACACTGATGACTTTGATAAACGTACTCCACGGGGTCTTCCAGCGTCAGAATATGCCCGTTTGAGTGGCCGTTGAGATAATCGACCATGGCCGCAAGCGTCGTGGATTTGCCGCTACCGGTTGCGCCTGTCACCAAAATCAGTCCATTGTCGCTGGAGAGCAGTTCAGGGATTAACCGTGGAGCGCCTAGTCCGGAAAGCTGTGGGCACGAGACGGGCAAAAGTCTGAGCGTCAGCGAGACGCCATGAATATGGGAGAATGCGCTGGCGCGTAAGCGCTCTCCGCCACTCAATGCAACGGCAAAATCCACATGACCATTCGTCCACCAGGCGGTTTGCTGTTCGTCGTTCAGCCATTTTTTGAGTAACTGCGCGACATCGGGTGGCGGAAAGGGGGCGGGTTCCAGCTGACCTAATCGACGCCAGCGCGGCGGCGCATCGCTACACAGGTGTAGATCCGAGACATTATGCTTTACACTAAGGGCCACAATTTCTTCCATATCCATACAACCATCCTCGGACTCATGAACGACATTGCGCATAACCTGGCACAGGTCAGGGATAAAATCTCAGCCGCTGCAACACGTTGCGGCCGTGCTTCAGAAGAAGTTTCGTTGCTTGCAGTCAGCAAAACTAAGCCTGCGAGCGCCATCGCAGAAGCCATCGAGGCAGGACAGCGTGCGTTTGGCGAAAACTACGTTCAGGAGGGAGTGGACAAAATTCGTTATTTCCAGCAAACGGAGAAGACGAATCTTCAATGGCACTTTATTGGCCCGTTGCAGTCGAACAAAAGTCGTCTGGTTGCCGAGCATTTTGACTGGTGCCATACCGTCGATCGCCTGCGCATCGCCACGCGTTTGAGCGAGCAGCGCCCTGCCGACAAAGATCCACTTAACGTTCTGATTCAAATCAATATTAGTGATGAGAACAGCAAGTCAGGTATCGCTCTTGCGGATCTGGATGCGCTAGCGGAACAGGTTGCGGAACTGCCCGGTCTGACTCTGCGCGGACTGATGGCAATTCCGGCTCCGGAACCAAATTACGACAGGCAGTTTGCCGTGGCACAGCAAATGGCTGTAGCATTTGAGGCGCTTAAAGCGCGCTATAAAACCGTGGACACGCTTTCACTGGGCATGTCGGACGATATGGAAGCCGCAATTGCGGCAGGCAGCACTATGGTGCGCATCGGCACAGCAATTTTCGGTGCGCGCGATTACACCAAAAAATAAGGAAACCTGAGGAACGCCATGAAGACGTTGACTTTCCTGCTCTCAACGGTCATTGAACTGTATACGATGGCGCTGCTATTACGCGTCTGGATGCAGTGGGCTCGTTGTGATTTTTATAACCCTTTCTCGCAGTTTGTCGTCAAAATCACGCAACCTGTCATTGGGCCGCTGCGCCGCGTTATCCCGCCGATGGGGCCGATTGACAGCGCCTCTCTGCTGATCGCCTTTGTACTGAGTGTGATCAAAGCCATCGTGCTGTTTATGGTGGTCACGTTCCAGCCGATTATCTGGATCGCGGCGGTATTAATCCTGTTGAAAACCATCGGGTTGCTCATCTTCTGGGTGCTGTTGGTGATGGCAGTGATGAGCTGGGTGAGCCGTGGCCGTAGTCCGGTCGAGTACGCCATGATTCAGTTGACCGAGCCGCTGCTGCGCCCTATTCGCAACCTGCTGCCTTCAATGGGCGGAATTGATTTTTCGCCGATGATTCTGGTTCTGTTGCTGTACGTCCTGAATATGGGTATCGCAGAGCTGTTGCAGTCAACAGGCAACATGCTGCTGCCGGGGCTGTGGATGGCGCTATGAGTGCCGTCAGCACCTGCGCCGACGGGCTGGTTTTACGGCTGTATATCCAGCCTAAAGCCAGCCGCGATAGCCTTGTTGGATTACATGGCGACGAGCTTAAAGTCGCCATTACCGCCCCACCCGTAGACGGCCAGGCAAACGCGCATTTGACCAAATATCTGGCAAAACAGTTTCGCGTGGCGAAAAGCCAGGTCATCATTGAAAAAGGTGAACTGGGGCGTCACAAACAGGTAAAAATCCTCAATCCGCAACACATCCCGACGGAAGTCGCGGCACTGACACAACAGGATTAAATGATGCAAAAAGTTGTTCTCGCGACCGGTAACGCCGGTAAAGTGCGTGAGCTGGCCTCGCTATTAAATGATTTTGGTCTGGAGGTGGTCGCACAGACCGAGCTGGGCGTGGATTCTGCTGAAGAAACGGGCCTGACGTTTATTGAGAACGCGATTCTTAAAGCGCGTCATGCAGCACAGATCACCGGTCTTCCGGCTATTGCGGATGATTCCGGTCTGGCGGTCGATGCGCTGGGCGGCGCGCCAGGCATCTATTCTGCGCGTTACTCCGGCGAAGACGCCACCGACCAGCAGAATCTGGAAAAGCTGCTGGAAGCACTCAAATCCGTTCCGGACGCACAGCGTCAGGCGCAGTTCCATTGCGTGCTGGTGTATATGCGCCATGCAGAAGATCCGACGCCGATTGTTTGCCACGGCAGCTGGCCGGGCGTGATTGCGCGCGAATCAGCGGGTAATGGCGGCTTTGGCTACGATCCGATTTTCTTTGTCCCGTCTGAGGGTAAAACCGCAGCGGAACTCACCCGTGAAGAAAAAAGCGCGATCTCCCACCGTGGACGCGCGTTGAAACTGTTACTGGAAGCATTACGTAATGGCTAATTTGCCACCCCTGAGTCTTTATATTCACATCCCGTGGTGCGTGCAGAAATGTCCGTACTGCGATTTCAATTCGCACGCGCTGAAAGGCGAAGTGCCGCATGACGACTACGTTCAGCATCTGTTAAGCGATCTGGATGCAGACGTACCTTACGCACAGGGACGTGAAGTTAAGACCATTTTTATTGGTGGCGGTACGCCGAGCCTGCTTTCTGGTCCGGCAATGCAGACCCTGCTTGATGGCGTGCGTGCGCGTCTGAATCTGGCAGCCGATGCTGAAATTACAATGGAAGCCAACCCCGGCACCGTTGAGGCCGATCGTTTTGTGGAGTACCAGCGCGCTGGTGTGAACCGCATATCTATCGGCGTGCAGAGTTTTAGTGAACCAAAGCTGAAGCGTCTGGGGCGGATCCACGGCGCCGAAGAGGCTAAACGTGCCGCCAGGCTGGCGACCGGTCTGGGGCTGCGTAGCTTTAACCTCGATCTGATGCATGGTTTGCCCGATCAGTCGCTGGAAGAGGCGCTGGACGATCTGCGTCAGGCTATCGAACTGAATCCCCCGCATCTCTCATGGTATCAGTTGACCATTGAGCCCAACACGCTGTTTGGTTCACGTCCGCCTAAGCTGCCAGATGACGATGCGTTGTGGGATATTTTTGAGCAGGGGCATCAGTTGCTGACGGCGGCGGGTTATCAGCAGTACGAAACGTCCGCCTACGCAAAGCCGGGCTATCAGTGTCAGCACAACCTGAACTACTGGCGTTTTGGCGATTACCTGGGTATTGGCTGCGGCGCGCACGGCAAAGTGACATTCCCGGACGGGCGTATTCTGCGCACCGCCAAAACCCGTCATCCGCGCGGGTATATGGAAGGCCGCTATCTGGAGCGTCAGCACGATGTTGCAGTAGAAGATAAACCGTTTGAGTTCTTCATGAACCGCTTCCGTCTGCTGGAAGCCGCGCCGCGTGCAGAGTTTGCACTGTTTACCGGCTTGCCGGAAAGCGTGATTCGTCCGCAAATTGATGAAGCGCTGGCGCAAGGGTATTTGACGGAATGTGAGGCGTTCTGGCAGATAACCGAACACGGTAAATTATTCCTCAACTCCCTCCTCGAACTGTTCCTCGCCGAAGAGTCCTGAAGACAGATTCAGGATTTTGCATCCCGTTCTGCCAGCTAAGAGAAAGGCTGGCAGAGTGTGGGGATGGAAATGATTCGTTCTCATGCAAAACAGCTCAGACGCCAACTGACAAGGGAAGAGAGGCGCCTTTGGACCTTGCTTCGCAGCCGTCGGCTCTCTCAGTATAAATTTCGCCGACAGCATCCCGTGGATAACTACATTCTGGATTTCGCCTGCTGCGAAGCTCGGCTGGCGGTTGAACTGGATGGCGGGCAGCATGATGAGCGTCAGGAATATGATCGCCGAAGGACTCTCTGGCTGAATAAGAGAGGCTGGCGTGTACTTCGGTTCTGGAACAATGAACTCTTGAATAACGAAGAGGCGGTGTTAGAGAGAATACTTGAGACACTGCAAACACATCTACCCTCACCCCGGCCCTCTCCCTAAAAGGGAGAGGGGGAAAAGCGGCAGTGTCTGGAGCACTCAATTGTTCTCCAGCGCCTGAAGAATCTCAATCGACTTCACGCCTGAAGAGGCTTCGATCTATCCCCTTTGGAGAGAGGGCCAGGGTGAGGGGCCCTGCACACAGAAGATCGGTGAAAATTATTTCAGCGTACTGACCAGAGCCCTACGGCTGTCTTCCAGAGGGTGAAGACACTCAACCGACGTCACGCCTGAAAAGACTTCGATCTCTCCCCTCTCCCCTTTGGGGAAAGGGCCAGGGTGAGGGGCCCTGCGCGCAGAAGATCAGTAATAATTATTTCAGCATACTGACCAGAGCCCTACGGCTGTCTTCCAGGGGGTGAAGACACTCAACCGACTTCACGCCTGAAGAGGCTTCTATCTATCCCCTCTCCCCTTTGGGGAGAGGGCCAGGGTGAGGGGCACTGCGCGCAGAAGATCAGTGATAATTATTTCAGCGTACTGACCAGTGCCTTACGGCTGTCTTCCAGGGTGACCACACGTTTACACACGTCTTTGCCGAATTTCTGGAAATCCGCTTCCTGGTTCTTCCATTCATTCTGAATCGAAGTCTGTAATCCGCCCAGGCTGCCTAACACGCCCTGCAACGGGTTACCGCCGCCTTTCAGTACGGCCTTCGCACCCATTTCATTGATGCTGTCTTGCAAGATGCCGCCCATCGCCTGGTTAACCAGGTTTTGTCCGTCGGCACGCACCTGATCGATAGCTTTATAGTGGAACGTCAGGCCATCGGTACGATGCTCGATAATGCGGTTCATCTGCTCTTTCAGTTGGGCATCCAGCTTGGTCAGGCGGGTACGCATATTGCTGCTCTCACCCACCTCTTTGGCGATAATTTTATCCAGCGCCACGCGGCCTTTCTCGACGCGGGTCAGGGCACCTTCGTCGATCCACGGCAGCGCCGAGCGCAGATCCGCCTGGTAATCTTTCGCCTGCTCGCGCTGTGCGGCGCTCAGGGTATATTGTTTGCCGTTGTACATCACATTGCCATCAGGCGTGATAACCAGGTTACCGTTCTCACCTTTTACCTGAACGGTTTGCGGGCTCAGAATCACATCGTCGCGCGGTGTGACTTCACATTTGTACTCTGCATGGGCAGTTAACGCGGTGGTCATCAATGCCACAGCCAGCAGCGTTTTGCGCATCATAAATATCCCTCAAGACAAAACGGGCCGGCAATTGCCGGCCCTTTGCTAGTTAGTCCCACCAAATGTCGAAAAGTTCGCTGACGCGGACCTCTTCGAATTTGCGGTCTTCCAGCCATTTACGCACTGCTGCCTGCTGCTCTTCGGTGCATTGGCCGATTTCTTGCTTACAGATCAGACCTTCCCAGGAGAGGTAACCACTGCCATCAAACGCCAGTTTGTTTGGCTCGATCACTTCATCGATAAAGGCGTCAACTTCCTTATCAATGGTTTCTACGCTGGTGCCTTCGGGGAAACGCCATGCGACGGAAAAACCGACTTCCTGGAATTCCTCGATGTGCATTTTTTTACGCAGACGACGGCTACGGTTCTTTGCCATTATTTCACCCTCTCGAACATTAAGTCCCATACACCGTGACCCAAACGATGGCCACGCTGTTCAAATTTCGTTACCGGACGTGAATCCGGTCGCGGTACATAGTCGTTACTTTCTGACTGGTTTTTATAGCCATCAAGCGACGACATGACTTCCAGCATATGTTCCGCGTAAGGTTCCCAGTCGGTTGCCATATGGAAGACACCGCCCAGTTTAAGCTTACTTTTCACAAGCTCAGCAAATTCTGCCTGAACGATACGGCGCTTATTATGACGTGCTTTGTGCCACGGGTCAGGGAAAAAGAGCTGAACCATGTTTAAAGAATTGTCAGGAATCATTTTGTGCAGCACTTCCACCGCATCGTGGCACATCACGCGCAGGTTCTCTACGCCCTCTTCATGGGCTGTCGCAAGGCATGCGCCTACGCCAGGCGAGTGAACCTCGATGCCGATAAAGTTCTGCTCCGGACGCGCTTTCGCCATCGTCACCAGCGATGACCCCATGCCAAAACCGATCTCCAGCGTGATCGGCGCCTCGCGGCCAAACAGTTCGACAAAGTCGAGCGGCTGTTCGCTGAATTCAACGCCCATCACCGGCCAGTAGTTATCCAGCGCGTGTTGCTGCCCTTTTGTCAGGCGGCCCTGACGGCGGACAAAGCTGCGAATACGGCGCAGCGGGCGACCGTTTTCATCAAATTCCGGTGAAATGACGTCGTTTTTCATAAAAGAGTAGTCTGCTTGTGAGAGTGTTCGGGAAACGGGCATTATCCAAAGTTAAGCCCTGTATGCAAGCATGGGAAAGATCCGGTTTACAGTCGCATGACGCTGTGCTGCAATCGGCGTCCCTGATTAAGCGAATCGATGACCATGCAAGCCTCTCAATTTTCAGCCCAGGTGCTGGACTGGTACGACAAATACGGGCGTAAAACCCTGCCCTGGCAAATTGAAAAAACGCCTTATAAAGTATGGCTCTCCGAGGTGATGTTGCAACAAACGCAGGTCGCGACAGTGATCCCCTACTTTGAGCGCTTTATGGCGCGCTTCCCGACCATTACCGATCTCGCCAATGCGCCTTTAGATGAAGTGCTGCATCTGTGGACAGGGCTTGGGTATTACGCCCGTGCGCGCAATCTGCACAAAGCCGCGCAGCAGGTGGCGACACTTCACCAGGGCAAATTCCCCGAAACCTTCGACGAAGTGGCGGCGCTGCCTGGAGTCGGTCGCTCCACTGCGGGGGCCGTTCTGTCCCTCTCTTTAGGCAAACATTTCCCGATCCTCGACGGCAACGTTAAGCGCGTACTGGCGCGTTGTTACGCGGTGGGCGGTTGGCCGGGCAAAAAAGATGTCGAGAAACGGCTGTGGGAAATTAGCGAGGCCGTGACGCCCGCCAAAGGCGTAGAACGATTCAACCAGGCAATGATGGATTTGGGTGCTATCGTTTGTACACGCTCTAAGCCCAAGTGCGAACTGTGCCCGGTGAACAATCTATGTGTGGCGTATGCCAACCACTCCTGGGCGCAGTATCCGGGTAAAAAACCGAAGCAGACGATCCCCGAACGCACGGGCATTTTATTGCTGATGCAGCATGGCGATGAGGTGTTTTTGTCCCAGCGTCCGCCGAGCGGATTATGGGGAGGGCTGTTCTGTTTTCCGCAGTTTGAAACGGAAGAAGCCCTCCGGGAGTGGCTGACGCAGCGGCAGATTAACGCCGACAACCTGACGCAACTGACCGCGTTTCGCCACACGTTTAGCCATTTCCATCTGGATATTGTGCCAATGTGGCTTCCTGTGTCCTCCTTTGCCTCATGCATGGATGAAGGAACGGGTCTCTGGTATAACTTAGCGCAACCGCCATCAGTCGGGCTGGCGGCTCCCGTGGAGCGCCTGTTACAGCAATTACGCGCCGGAGCGGTGGTTTAGCTTCGGTCAGACAATGAGGAATGAGAATGGCCAGAACAATTTTTTGTACTTATCTGCAGCGCGACGCCGAAGGGCAGGACTTCCAGCTCTATCCGGGCGACCTGGGAAAACGCATTTATAACGAGATTTCCAAAG
The DNA here is from genome assembly GCF_034046055.2 of Lelliottia sp. CFBP8978. Taxonomy (NCBI): domain Bacteria; kingdom Pseudomonadati; phylum Pseudomonadota; class Gammaproteobacteria; order Enterobacterales; family Enterobacteriaceae; genus Lelliottia; species Lelliottia sp. CFBP8978. The sequence goes on from NZ_CM188253.1 coordinate 3,618,263, forward strand.
AGGCGTGGGCCCAATGGCAGCAGAAGCAGACCATGCTCATCAACGAGAAAAAACTCACGATGATGAACCCGGAACACCGCAAGCTGCTGGAACAGGAGATGGTGAACTTCCTGTTTGAAGGCAAAGATGTCCACATTGAAGGCTATACGCCGCCCGAAAAATAATCTCGTGCGGGGGTGACCCCGCCGTTCCAGCAAACACAACACGCACTCCCGGAATGATGAAAAAATTATTAGCGCTAGCCATTGTTGCGCCGTTGCTTGTGTCTTGTTCCAGTAAAAAAGGCGATAGCTATAACGAAGCCTGGGTTAAGGACACAAACGGTTTTGACATTCTGATGGGGCAGTTTGCCCACAACATCGAAAACATTTGGGGATTTAACGAAGTTCTTATCGCGGGACCGAAGGACTACGTTAAATATACCGACGCTTACCAGACGCGTAGCCACATCAACTTTGATGACGGTACGATCACGATCGAAACCATCGCAGGCACCGAACCGGCGGCGCATTTGCGTCAGGCGATCGTCAAAACCCTGCTGATGGGTGACGATCCTGGCTCTATCGATCTCTATTCCGACGCCGACGATGTCACCATTTCCAAAGAGCCGTTCCTGTATGGCCAGGTGGTGGATCAGACGGGTCAGGCAATTCGCTGGGAAGGACGAGCCACCAGCTTCGCCGACTATCTGCTGCAAACACGTCTTAAAAGCCGCAGCAACGGTCTGCGGGTCATTTACAGCGTGACCATTAATCTGGTTCCGAACCACCTCGACAAGCGTGCGCATAAATATATTGGCATGGTGCGCCAGGCCTCGCGCAAATATGGCGTGGACGAATCGCTGATCCTGGCCATTATGCAGACCGAATCGTCCTTTAACCCGTATGCGGTGAGCCGTTCCGACGCGTTAGGCCTGATGCAGGTGGTTCAGCACAGCGCGGGCAAAGATGTGTTCCGCTCGCAGGGCAGATCCGGAATGCCTAGCCGCAGCTTCCTGTTCGATCCGGCCAGCAATATTGATACCGGCACCGCCTATCTGGCGATGCTGAACAACGTTTACCTGGGCGGCATTGATAACCCAACGTCACGGCGTTATGCGGTGATCACCGCGTACAACGGCGGTGCAGGCAGCGTGCTGCGCGTGTTCTCCAGCGATAAAATTAAGGCCGCAAGCATTATCAATAGCATGGCGCCGGGTGACGTTTACTCAACCCTGACCACTCGCCATCCGTCCGCTGAATCCCGTCGCTACCTGTATAAGGTGAATACGGCGCAAAAGAATTATCGTCGCCGATAGTTTTCCCCTCCCCTCACCTTCTCCCTGCGGGAGAGGGTGAGGGCATCAGGCCCCACAAGGCAAAAGCAAAACGGCCACGCCAGTGACCTTTTTTTAGTGTTTTCTCCCTCTCCCCGTGGGAGAGGGTCGGGGTGAGGGCATCAGGCCACCCCATCCATACGAAAATGTTATTTGCATCACAATCCAAACTGCAAATTAATGTGGATTGCATTTTTTTGCGGGAGGTAACAAAACATAACGTTGCCTGCTGGTAGAATTGCATCAAATAACAACCCTGAATGTTCCCATATCAACATATCTCCCGCTCAATTGTGAGGAAAGTAACATGAACCTTAAGCTGCAGCTTAAAATATTGTCGTTTCTGCAGTTCTGTCTGTGGGGGAGCTGGCTAACCACGCTCGGCTCCTACATGTTTGTGACGCTCAAGTTCGATGGCGCGTCTATCGGTGCAGTGTATAGCTCACTGGGTATTGCAGCGGTCTTTATGCCGACGCTGTTGGGGATAGTCGCGGATAAATGGATAAGCGCGAAATGGCTCTACGCGCTTTGCCATCTGGTCGGCGCGGGTACGCTATTTTTGGCGGCCGGTGTTACCACGCCGGGAGCGATGTTCATGGTGATCCTGCTTAACTCGCTGGCTTATATGCCAACCCTGGGCCTGATCAACACCATCTCTTACTACCGCATTAAATCTGCGGGTCTGGATATCGTGACTGATTTCCCGCCGATTCGTATCTGGGGCACCATCGGCTTTATCATGGCGATGTGGGGCGTGAGCTTCGCAGGATTCGAGCTGAGCCATATGCAGCTCTACATCGGTGCCGCGCTGTCGGTTGTGCTGGCGCTGTTCACCCTGACGCTGCCGCATATCCCGGTCTCTAATCAGCAGAAAAAACAGAGCTGGAGCACCATGCTGGGTCTGGATGCTTTCGCGCTGTTTAAAAACAAACGTATGGCGATCTTCTTTATTTTCTCCATGCTGCTGGGCGCTGAGCTGCAAATCACCAACATGTTCGGGAATACCTTCCTGCACAGCTTCGATAACAATCCGCTGTTCTCCGGAAGCTTCATCGTTGAGCATGCGTCGGTGATGATGTCGATTTCTCAGATTTCTGAAACGCTGTTCATTCTGACCATTCCGTTCTTCCTGAGCCGCTACGGTATTAAGAACGTCATGCTGATCAGTATCTTTGCGTGGATGCTGCGCTTCGGGCTGTTTGCCTACGGCGACCCAACGCCGTTCGGTACTGTGCTGCTGGTTCTGTCGATGATCGTTTACGGCTGCGCCTTCGACTTCTTCAACATCTCCGGTTCGGTGTTTGTCGAAAAAGAGGTGAATCCAGAAATTCGCGCCAGTGCTCAGGGTATGTTCCTGATGATGACCAACGGTTTCGGCTGTATCCTGGGCGGTATCGTGAGCGGCAAAGTCGTTGAAATGTATACCACGAACGGGATTACCGACTGGCAGCCAGTATGGCTGATCTTTGCCGGTTACTCGCTGGTGCTGTTCTTTGCCTTCATCGCGCTGTTCAAATACAAACACGTTCGCGTGCCAAATGGCGCACAGCCTGTTGCGCACTAAGATGTGATGTTTTTGTGCCGGGTGGCGGCTTCGCCTCACCCGGCCTGCTGTTACTTTTCAGCCGCACGCCTTCAGCACAATCCCCACCGACAGTAAATCCGCACTGCCTCCCGGACTCAAATTACGGGCTATCAAGGCGTTATCCATCACTGCCAGCGCCTGCCGATCCCAGCCGTTCGCCAGCAAATCTTTTGCGTATCCCTGTACATAGCGCAGCCCGTCCATCCCGCCGCGCGACACCAGATTACTGTCCTGATTTACCGCCATTAAGCGCAGCAACAGGTCATGTAGCTGATAGCCATTCCACTGCGGCAATACCTGGCGCACCGTGGCAAACCCGCTTTCGGCCTCCCCTCGCGCACCCGCTAAGCCCAACTGCTGATACTGTCGTTCGCCTGCCGTCGCTCTGCCGCTTCGGCCTGCCAGCTCGCGCGCCACCAGTCCGCGACAGATGTGACTAATTTCACAACAGAGACCGTGTGAAGTCACATGGTCAACGCGCCCGGCAGCAAAGCAAAGCAGCCCGAGCGCGAAAATCCCGCCTTTGTGAGTATTAACGCCTCCCGTCGCCGCGTACATCGCCTGTTCGCAGGCGATTCCCATCGGGCGAATCAGATGCAACTGTTCCGCCGCGGGTTTTCCGGCCTGTTCCGCGCCCAGTTCCGCAAAGCGCGTAAACCACGGGGCAATGGCGGCGATACTGCGGGCAAACATCGCATGATCCATATCCCGATGAGCGCCGTTATTATGCTTATCCACCAGCCCAGGCTTTGGCGTGAGCGCCAGCTCCAGCCACAGCGCCTCTTCGGCCAGCTGCGGCACATTAGCGGAGCGCGTTTTAGTCGCGAGCAAACCAGTCATCGATCATCTTCTCCACGCAGGCGACCACCTGCTCCACCGGATGCTCACGCGAGCGGGAACAGGCGTGCGCGGGCTCGTCACACAGCAGGCAGCGGCGCAGATTGTCGCCCAGCGAGCGTCGCCCGACATGGCCCGCATGCGGGCAGATCACATCCAGATCCCACAGCCTGCCAAGCGGATGCGACTGCTCCAGCGCTGCGCAGTGCGCTTTGATTTCCGTCGCCGGATGCGCCACACACCACAGCGCCTCGGGTCCCGTTGGCAGCCACATAACCTGACGGTCCAGCACCTGCCAGCGGTGTTCCCACAGCAGCTGATCGCCCATCTGCAAGGCCACAGCCATCGTGTTGCGATAGCGCAGGCTGTCTTTGATTTCACCGGGCGTAACCAGCGTGAGTGAGATCACCGGTTGTTGATAATGCGTGAGCCAGCCAGCCTGACGCGCCGCGCGGCTCTCTTTCGCCGCTAACATCGCTTCGAGGCTGACACCCGCACGCACGGGTGTCGCAGTCGTCATGTTTCTTACTCCTTTACCTGGCGAACGGTGTCGATCACGCTGCCGTCTCGGTAGCGGATCACCCCGACGATTTTGTCGGTAAATTCGATGGGTTTTGGCATTCCGGTCAGCGATACCGCCCGCGTATAAAGCGCGTCGATATCGACAATTTTCAGCCCGGCCGCCGTCAGGCGCTCGCGTATTTCCGGGCGAGCGGGGTTCACCGCAATGCCGTGATCGGTCACCAGCACATCAATGCTCTCACCCGGCGTTAAGCGGGTGGTGACCCGTTTCACTACCGTCGGAATACGGCTACGCAGCAGCGGCGCGACGACAATAGTCAGATTGGCCGCCGCCGCCACATCGCAATGCCCGCCAGAGGCGCCGCGCATCACGCCGTCAGAACCGGTAATCACGTTAACGTTGAAATCGACGTCAATCTCCAGCGCGCTCAAAATCACCACGTCGAGCTGGTCGCAGCTGGCGGCCTTGCTGCCCGGATTGGCGTACACGTTGGTTGAGATCTCCACATGGTTCGGGTTACGCGCCAGCGAAGCGGCCGCCTGGCCGTCAAAACACTGGGTATCGAGCAGTTTTTCGATCAACCCTTTTTCGTGCAGATCCACCAGGCTACCGGTGATCCCGCCCAACGCAAAACGCGCTTTTATACCGCTACGCGCCATTTTTTCGCCCATAAAACGGGTGCAGGCGGTGGCCGCGGCGCCGGATCCGGTCTGCATTGAGAAGCCGTTTTTAAAGTAGCCCGAATGCTCAATCACCTCCGCCGCATCGCGAGCGATCATCAATTCACGCGGATTGCTGGTGACGCGAGCCGCCCCGACGCTGATTTTTGCCGGATCGCCCACGCTCTCCACCTGGACGACAAAGTCCACCTGATCCTGTACCAGGCTGGCGGGCATATTGGGAAACGGCACCAGCGATTCCGTCAGCAGCACCACCTTACGGGCAAAGTGGGCATCAACCATCGCATAGCCCAGCGAACCGCAGCAGGAGGCGCCGTGCGTACCGTTGGCATTACCAAACTCATCGCTGCACGGTACGCCGAGAAACGCCACGTCGATATTCAGCTCGCCATCCTGCAATAACTTTACGCGCCCGCCGTGGGAGTGGATTTGCACCGGCTCGTCCATCAGGCCATGGGAGATGGCATCCGCCAGCTTGCCGCGCATGCCGGAGGTGTAAATGCGTGCAATCACGCCGCTTTCGATATGTTCGATCAGCGCGTCGTTACAGGTCATCAGCGAGCTGGACGCCAGGGTGAGATTCTTAAAGCCCATCTTCGCCAGCAGCGCGACGACGTTGTTGATCACCCGGTCGCCCTCGCGAAAGGCGTGATGAAATGAAATGGTCATTCCGTCCTGCAAACCGCTTCGCACAACGGCATCTTCAAGCGATTCGCACAGTTTACGGTGCTGTTTTGTCCCGGCGTCAGCCAGCCACGGGGTCGCGCTGTGGGCGCTATCAAACGGTTTTAAATCCCGCAAATGGGGAAAGTTAACGTGGAGCAGTTCTGTCTGATTCATTTTTTATCCTTAACGACGCACGCCGGAGGCAGCCGCGCGTTCCAGCACCATCTGCGCGTGGTTAATAATCGGGGCATCCACCATTTTGCCGTTGAGCGACACCACGCCCAGGCCGTTGCGTTCGCCCTCTTCCGCGGCTTCGATCACCCGTTTTGCATGATCCACTTCGTGCTGAGTTGGCGCATAGGCGTTATGCAGGAGATCTATCTGGCGCGGGTTAACCAACGATTTACCGTTAAAGCCCATCTTGCGAATCAATTCGACTTCGCGCAGGAATCCGGCTTCATCGTTTACGTCTGACCACACCACGTCAAAGGCGTCGATCCCGGCGGCGCGTGCGGCGTGCAGCACCGCACAGCGGGCATAAAACAGCTCGGTGCCATCGCCGCGTTCGGTTTGCATGTCCATCACATAGTCGAACGCCGCCAGCGCGATGCCGATCAGGCGGGGAGAGCTACGGGCAATCGCCACGGCGTTAATCACGCCGATCGCTGATTCAATGGCGGCCATCACGCGGGTCGAGCCCACTTCCCGGCCACATTCACGCTCAATGCGCTCAAGATGTCCTTCCAGTTCAAAAATATCGTCCGGGGTGTCGGTCTTCGGCAGACGTATTACATCCACGCCCGCCCGGACCGCCGCTTCCAGATCCAGCAGACCAAACGGCGTACTGAGCGGGTTAATGCGCACGACGGTTTCGATATCCTGATACATCGGATGCTGTAGCGCGTGGAAGACCAGCAGTCGCGCGGTATCTTTCTCGCGCAAGGCAACCGCATCTTCGAGGTCAAACATGATGGAGTCCGGACGATAGATAAACGCGGTAGAGAGCATGGCGGCGTTCGCACCGGGTAAAAACAGCATGCTGCGACGGAGTTTGTTCATGATAATTTTCTCCAGTCGATCGCCTGATCTTCTGCCGCGCGGAGCAGCGCACTTTGCAAACGCGCGCGGATCACACAGTCCAGCGCCCCTTTGTCTTCGACAATAATTAACCCCTGGCGCACGTCCATTGCGCGTAACGTTTCGTCGACGACCTGGCGGATTTGCTCGCCAAACTGCTTAATTACTTCGCTGTGGATGACAATCTCCAGCTCGCCGTCGGCGGGGGCGATTTTCACCATCAGGTCGCTGGACTCCTGCGTTCCGGCCAGCGACTCCCTTACAATTTTCATGATAAATTCCTGATCGTTATGCCACTTCTGCGCGAGTGTTTTGGTGCGCTTCAAAATAGTGCGCTTCGAGATGCGCGAAAGTGGATTCCGGGACAATCTCCCGAATGCGAGAAAACTGCTCTGTTTTGAGTAAGCGGCGGACTTCCGACGCCGAAATGGCGTTTCCTGTCGCCTTGATGCGCGGCATTTCCATCACCGCGATTTGCGTGGCAAGCAGCTGATGCAGCATCTGGTTGTACTGGCGGGTAATATCGCAAAACGGCTCAGAGCCGATAAACCGGTGGGTTACCCCAAGCGCGGGAGCGATAAAATCGCGAAACACCAGCACGTCGATTTCGCTCCATGCCTGCTGCACTTTTCCCGTTTCTTTGAGGAAATAGGCCGGAAATGTCGCACGCGAAATAATGTATTGCGATCCTTCATGCACCGTCACATTCGGCAAATGCGCCACGCCCGCGCGCACCATCTCCAGACGGCCGGAGAACGGGAAAAAAGACGCGTCCTCGCGCACCACAAACAGGTGCAGCCAGTCGCACTGTTTTGCTGCCTGCTCGACCAGGTGACGATGCCCAAGCGTAAACGGGTTGGCATTCATCACTATTGCGCCGATCTTCTCGCCCGGCTGGCGCAGTCGTTGCAGCGAACGACAGTAACGCTCTATCCCCTGCGGGGTGTTTTCCAGCAGTACCGCATTGTTCCCGCTCTGGGCAATCGGCCAGAAGCCGCTGCGGGCAAAGCGCTCTTTGTTGCAGGGCCGCGTGCAGAGGAAAAGGTGGAAATGACCGCGAGCCAGCGCGGCATTTTCCACTTCTGCCAGCAGGCGTGCGCTAAGATTCGCCCCCCGCAGCTGCTCATCAACCGCCACGCATTTGATGACATTGGCGGCCAGCCCCGCACATCCCACCAGCTGCAAGCCGGACCAGGCTTCAACAAACAGCGTGATGTCGCTATCCAGCCCCAGCCCGCTATCGGCCAGCAGGTAGCGAATCTGGCTTAACCGTTCCGGCTGTTTCACCACGTTCGTGAGGCGAAAGTCGATAGTGGGTTGCGAGTGCATATGCCGCCTTCCTTAGTGCGCTGCGGCCAGCGTTTGCGCTGGCGCTTCCATGATCACATTGCTCAGATGGCCGATGTTTTCGATCTCGACCTCAATGCGATCCCCCTCCTGCATAAACAGCGGTGGGTTACGCTTTTTGCCTACGCCGCCCGGCGATCCGGTAATGATCACATCGCCCGGACTTAAGCGGGTAAAGGTGCTGATGTACTCGATCAGCTCCGCCACCTTATGGATCATGCTGCTGGTGTTATCGTCCTGCACCATGCGGCCATTCAGCCAGGTGCGGATCGCCAGCTGATGCGGATCCGGGATCTCATCGGCGGTCGCCATCCACGGGCCAAACGCGCCGGTCTGCCGCCAGTTTTTACCGGCGGTAAACCAGGTGTGCTGCCAGTCGCGAGCGGAGCCGTCCATATAACAGCTGTATCCACCCACATGATCCAGCGCCTCTTCACGGCAAATGTTCTCGCCGCCTTTGCCGATAATCACCGCAAGCTCGCCTTCATAATCGAACTCGCTGGAGTGGCGCGGCTTTAAGACCGGTGAGTTGTGGCCGGTCTGCGAGTCCGGGAAGCGAACAAACAGCGTTGGAGCCGGATTGTGCTGGTCAAACTCTTTGCGTTTGTCGGCGTAGTTCATGCCCACACAGAGAATTTTTTCCGGGTGCTCAATCACCGGTAAAAAGGTGATGGCCTCCATCGGTACATCAACGGTATCGTTGAGATAGCGGGTGGCATCCGCCAGCCCGTTACCCTCTAACAGCGCTTTGAGGTCGCTGTAGCGGTCGCCCAAGCGGCGACCTAAATCCACCACACCTTCGGCTTTGACGATGCCGTAGCTGCGTTGACCCTGATACAGAAAACTTGCGAGTTTCATTGTTCTTTCCTGAAGACTTAGACGAGGAAGTTGCCCAGAACCAGCAGCGAGACGGAGACGTTAATCGCGCCGCCGATACGGGTAGCAATTTGGGCGAATGGCATCAGGCTCATGCGGTTGCCTGCGGTCAGAATCGCCACGTCGCCGGTACCGCCCTGCCCGCTCTGACAGCAGGAGACGATGGCGACATCAATCGGATGCATACCAATCTTTTTACCGACGAAGAAACCGGTGGCCACCAGCGCGGAAACCGTGCTGACAATCACCAGCAGGTTGCTGACGGTGAAAGCGTTCACCAGCTCCTGCCACGGGGTGATCGCGACGCCAACGGCAAACAGAATCGGATAGGTCACGGAGGTCTGGAAAAATTTGTACACCACCTGCGAGCCTTCCAGCAGACGTGGGGATGCGCCGTTACACAGCTTGACCAGCACCGCCACAAACAGCATGCCAACCGGTGCAGGCAGGCCAATCAGCTTGTGACCGAGCATGCCCAGCATGTAGAGCAGCACCGCCAGCAGCGCCCCGGAGGCAATAGTGGTCACATCCGCTTTGCCCGAGAAAGCCGGCTGAGAAGTGCCTGCATCAGCATTCGCGCGGTTTGGCATCAGTTGACCTTCGCCGGTCAGGTGCGGATAGCGTTTACCGAGCTGATTCAGGCAGCCAGAGATGATGATGGCGGTCAAACCACCGAGCATGACCATCGGCAGTACGCGGCCCAGCGCCACCCCCTGATCCATGTGCAACAGCGTGGCGTAACCGATGGAGAGCGGAATCGCCCCTTCGCCTACCCCGCCCGCCATGATCGGCAGAATGATAAAGAAGAAGATCTGGAAGGGCTCAAGACCGAGCGCCAGACCGACGCCCATTCCCACCAGCATGCCGACAATTTCGCCGCACAGCATCGGGAAGAAAATGCGTAAGAAGCCCTGAATCAGCACGGTGCGATTCATGCTCATGATGCTGCCAACGATAATGCAGCAGATGTAGAGATAGAGAATGTTGGTCGATTTATAGAATTTGGTGGTGGACTCCACGACGACGTCCGGCAGCAGGCCGTAATAAACCATTGCTGACGGAATAAAAGTGGCGCAAATCGCCGCCGCACCGAGCTTGCCAATAATCGGCAGACGTTTGCCGAACTCACCACAGGCGAAGCCGAAAAACGCCAGCGTCGCGACCATCACCACGATGTCGCTCGGCAGCTTGCCGCCCAGACAATCAATCGCGATCAACGCTCCCGCCAGGACAAACAATGGCAGGGGGATAATGCCGACTTTCCAGGTATCCATAATGTGCCACCAGCGTTCTTTGAACGATGGACGCTGAATATCTATCGGGTCGTGGGTCACAGAGAAAGAATCGTCAGTAGTGCTCATAATTAAGCCTCTTGGTTATTTGTGCTTTCAGCGTAGAGTCACAAAGGCTTACTTTATGTGAGGAAAGGCATATTAAAACCGAAGTTTTAATGGCCTCTATGGTTTTAATGGTTTCTTTTATTTAATGTGATTAATGCCTTATTTATTTGCGTGGTTTTAATGGTTTCTTTTCCAGATGCAACATAAAAAATAACATTTATTCATTTTCGTTCAGCGTACCTGTTATTCAGATAATTCTTTTGTGAAGCGCGCTGTGCAAAGGATCACAAGTTTCAGGCAAACCCGCTGCCAGGCGGGGAAAAGATGATATATTGTCATAATCCGTTGATACCGTGCGTGCCAGTCATGAAAGTGTCATTTCAAATTAAATTATTTATTTCCCTCGTCGCTTTCTTCTCCGTGCTCTTCACATTACTCGGCGGATATTATTATGTCGATGTGGGCAAACAGCTATATCAGGAAATGAGTGCCCGCGCCAAAATACAGGCGGAAGAGATTGCACTTATTCCTGATTTACGGAAAAAAGTTGAAGAAAAAGATATCAAGGCAATCCATGACTTCATGCATCAAATAGCGTCCCACAGCGACGCGAGTTTTATTGTGATTGGCGACAATCACGGTCTGCATCTTTTTCACTCGGTGTTTGAGGACCGCACAGGCAAAACGCTGATCGGCGGCGACAACGACGCGGTGCTGCACGGCAAAAGTATCACCACCATCCGCAAAGGTGGGCTGGGCATCTCGCTGCGCAGTAAAGCGCCTATTTTCAACGATGCCGGGCAGGTGGTGGGCATTGTCTCGGTGGGCTATCTCACCAGCTATCTTGATACCATCACCGTCAATAAAGTGGTCAATATCCTGATTGCCGCCGTGCTGTTGCTTATCGCGCTGTTCGTTTTTTCGTGGTTTTTCACCCGCAGCATTAAGAAGCAGATCTTTTCGCTGGAGCCGCGCGAAATTGGCCTGCTGGTGCGCCAGCAAAAAGCGATGATGGAGTCGATCTACGAAGGCGTGATCGCCATCGACGATAACCTGCGGATCGAGGTGATCAACCAGGCGGCCCGCAAGCTGCTCGGGTTATCCCAGCCCGCCCGCGAACTGCGCGGGCAGTTGATTGGCCAGGTCATTAACCCCGTTGCCTTTTTCTTGCCAAAAACCATGCTGGCTAAAGATACCCACGATGAGATCTGCCGCTTTAACGATCTGACGGTGATCGCCAGCCGCGTACGGATCATGCTGGAGGATTTGCTTCAGGGCTGGGTGATCACCTTCCGCGATCGTAATGAGATCGACTCGCTTAGCGCCCAGTTGAGCCAGGTAAAACGCTATGTCGATAATCTGCGTATTATGCGCCACGAGCAGCTAAACCGGATGACAACGCTCTCCGGCCTGCTGCATATGGGGCGTTACGAGGAGGCGATTGGCTATATTCAGGCCCAGTCTGAACATGCCCAGGAGCTGCTGGACTTTATCTCCGCGCGGTTTAGCTCGCCTACGTTGTGCGGTTTGCTGTTGGGTAAAGCTGCGCGAGCGCGTGAGAAAGGCGTCGCGCTGAGTTTTGATCCCGCCTGTCGCATGGACAACGCCTTTACCTCGCTTTCGGAAGCTGAACTGATTTCGATCATTGGGAATCTGCTGGATAACGCCATTGAAGCCACGCAGCGCGCCCCGCTCCCGCATCAACCGGTGGAAGTGCTGATCAAACTCAACGAACGTGAGCTGATTATTGAAGTGGCAGACCAGGGCGTCGGCATTCATCCGGCAATCCGCGAGCGTATATTTGAACGCGGCATCACCACCAAAACGCATGGCGATCACGGTATCGGCCTGTACCTGATCGACAGTTATGTCACCCAGGCTGGCGGCTGCGTAGAAGTTGCCGATAACATGCCACGGGGCGCGATTTTCTCGCTATTTATTCCCACCACGGGACCCCTCCGGCGTCCCGTTCAGGAACTCGAAGAGACTGACTATGCAACATGAACATATCGACGTACTGATTGTTGAAGACGAGAACGAGCTGGCGCAACTTCACGCAGAGCTTATCAGTAAACATCCCCGTCTGAGACTGGTGGGCATTGCTTCGTCCCTGGCTGAAGCGCAGGCCATGCTTTCCAGCCTGCAGCCGCAGCTCGTTCTGCTGGATAACTATTTACCCGACGGTAAAGGGATTACGCTGATCAGTAATCCGCTGCTGGTGCACGCAAACTGCTCGGTGATTTTCATTACGGCTGCCAGCGATATGGATACCTGTAGTCTGGCTATTCGCAACGGCGCGTTTGACTACATTCTCAAGCCGGTCTCCTGGAAACGGCTTAGCCAGTCCCTTGAGCGCTTTGTGCAGTTTGCTGAACAGCAGCGGGTGTGGAAAATTGTTGACCAGCAGAACGTGGATTCGCTCTATCAGCTACAGGCTAAAAACTACCGTCAGGATAGCGGCAGTAAAGGAATTGAAGAGAACACGCTGGCGCGGGTGCAGACGCTGTTCAACGAAAAGGCGTCACACTGTTTTTCGGTGGATGAAGTGGTGAGTGAAACCGGGCTGAGTAAAACGACGACCCGGCGCTATCTGGAGCACTGCGTAGAGGCCGGTTTTTTGAGCGTGGAAATGCTGTACGGCAAGATTGGACATCCCCGGCGGATGTACCGGCGCAGTGCCAGTTAATCCCTCTCACCCCAGCCCCTTTGGGGAGAAGGAACGTCCCGGTGCGGTCTCTTCCCACTCACCCCTTTGGGGAGACGGAACGTCCCGGTGCGGTCTCTTCCCACTCACCCCTTTGGGGACTCATCTTCCCCCTCGCCCCTGTGGGGAGAGGGCCGGGGTGAGGGGAAAAGCAGTCGCCCTTACGTCAAAACATAGCCATACAACCGCTTAATCCCATCTGCATCCTTCTCGCTGTAGACGCCCTGCAGCTCCGGTGAGAAGCCCGGCAGCAGATTCACGCCCTCTTCCAGCGCCAGGAAATAGCGCTGGACCGCCCCGCCCCAGGCTTCGCCCGGCACAACGCACAGCACGCCCGGCGGATAGGGCAGCGCCCCTTCCGCGGCGATACGGCCTTCGGCTTCGCTGATGCGCACCAGCTCCACGTTACCGCGAATGTACTCCCGGTTCGCATCCTGCGGGTTCATCACCACGGGCGGGAAACTCTCCTGACGGAACATCGCTTTTTGCAGATCTTTCACGTTAAAACTGACGTACAGATCGTGCATCTCCTGACACAGTTCACGCAGGGTATAATCGCGGTAGCGCACCGGGTATTTATTGAAGATGGTCGGCAATACCTCCGCAAGCGGCGTGTCATTTTCGATATGCTGTTCGAACTGGCCAAGCATGGCCACCAGCTGCGCCATTTTCTCTGGACTCTCGGCAGGCGTCAGCAGGAAAAGGATCGAGTTGAGATCGCACTTCTCCGGCACAATGCCATTTTCACGCAGATAGTGAGCGAGGATCGTTGCCGGAATACCAAACGCGGTGTAGTCACCGGTTTCCGCGTTGATCCCGGGCGTGGTGAGTAGCAGCTTGCACGGATCGACAAAATATTGCTCATCGGCATAACCGTCAAAACCGTGCCACTTCGCACCCGGCTCGAAGCTGAAGAAACGACGCTCGCTGGCAATCGCGTGAGTCGGATGGTCCTGCCACGGTCGCCCCGCCACAACAGGCGGAATAAACGGTTTGATCATCTTACAGTTGGCGATAATCGCCTTACGCGCTTCAATCCCCAGCTCGACACACTCCGCCCACAGCCTGCGCCCGCTCTCGCCTTCATGAATTTTTGCATTGATATCCAGCGCGGCAAACAGCGGATAAAACGGGCTGGTAGAGGCGTGAAGCATGAAAGCATTATTCAGACGCTTGTGGGGGCAGAAACGGGCCTGTCCACGGATGTGGTTATCCTTTTTATGGATCTGCGACGTTTGCGAGAATCCGGCCTGCTGCTTATGCACCGATTGCGTCACGAAAATGCCCGGATCGTTCTCGTTCAGCTCCAGCAACAGCGGCGAACTGTCCGCCATCATCGGGATAAACTGCTCATAGCCCACCCACGCGGAATCAAACAAAATGTAGTCGCACAGATGCCCGATTTTGTCGATCACCTGCCGGGCGTTATAGATCGTCCCGTCATAGGTGCCGAGCTGGATCACCGCCAGCCGAAACGGGCGAGCATCGTTAGCCTTGTCTGGAGCGACATCGCGGATCAGATTGCGCAGATACGTATCGTCAAAACAGTGCTCATCAATCCCGCCGATAAAACCAAACGGGTTACGCGCCGCCTCCAGATAAACCGGCGTCGCGCCAGCCTGAATCAGAGCCCCGTGATGGTTAGATTTGTGATTATTGCGGTCAAACAGCACCAGATCGCCACGCGTCAGCAGCGCGTTAGTGACAACTTTATTCGCCGCAGAAGTGCCGTTGAGTACGAAGTAGGTTTTGTCGGCATTAAACACTTTTGCCGCGAACTTTTGCGCATCTTTGGCAGAACCCTCATGGATCAGCAAATCGCCCAGCTTCACATCGGCGTTGCACATATCGGCACGAAACACGTTCTCACCAAAAAAGTCATAGAACTGTCGCCCCGCCGGATGCTTTTTGAAGAACGCACCGTGCTGATGTCCGGGACAGGCAAAGGTGCTGTTTCCCATCGCCACGTACTGGCTCAGGGTGTCAAAAAAGGGAGGCAGTAAGTTCTCTTCATAGCGACAGGCCGCCGCTTCCAGTTCCAGCAACTCCTGCGCTTTACCGCTTATCACCGCCGTCACACCTTCGGGTGCGTCGGTCTTTTCCTGCGAGAAGATGAACACCGGCAGCTGGAATCCCGAGCGTTTTAAGAGTGTCAGAATCCCACTGCGGCTCTCAGCCACGGTAATGACGACTGCCGCCACATCCGTAAAATCGGTGTCATCCAGCATCACCACTTCCCGGTGTGTGGAAAGAGCGGAAACCAGCTCATGGCTGGCGGCAATTTTTAATGATTTCATATGCACACATACCCGTTTCAGGGGAGTAAAAAGCCCCGGACAGCGTCGCAATCTGCCCAACGAATGTGTCTGACGGGATTTCAGCTCCGATCGCCAGACATCAGTAAAAGCAGAACGCGTCTGGTTTTAATGATGTCCTGCAATGAACCTGCGTTACCCTCACCGCATGGTGAGCGTAGAATAGAAAGCGGAGATACGGACAGGTTTTCGCACAGTGGCAGACTTCATCATCTTTGGCGGCTCCGTTATCCGTAGGGGAAATTTCGCGCAATAATGTCACCTTTTATTTTTAGGCGCAAGAAAGAATCTTTATGCATTTTTTCTGCACAGACCAGACCGTTTATCGGCTTATGCGTGCAATAATAATGCAATATCAATGATTAAATAGCGGGAGTGAATTGTGGTAATTGGACCGTTTATTAATGCCGGTGCCGTGCTGCTGGGCGGCGTACTGGGCGCTGTATTAAGTCAGCGCTTACCTGAGCGTATTCGCACTTCCATGCCCTCAATTTTTGGCCTTGCGTCGCTAGGCATCGGTATTTTGCTGGTCATCAAATGCGCCAATTTACCGGTGATGGTACTGGCAACGCTGCTCGGCGCGCTGATTGGTGAATTCTGTTATCTGGAAAAAGGGATTAACCGCGCGGTGAGCAGAGCCAAAAATCTCATCTCACGTCCTGGCAAAGCGGCAAGCGGCTCCCACGAGACGTTTATCCAAAACTATGTCGCCATCATTATTCTGTTTTGCGCCAGCGGGACGGGGATTTTTGGTTCGATGCAGGAAGGGATGACGGGCGATCCCAGTATTCTGATTGCTAAGGCATTTCTGGATTTCTTCACCGCGACGATTTTCGCCACAACGCTGGGTATTGCCGTAGCGGCGATTTGCGTCCCGATGCTGATGATTCAACTTGCACTTGCCACCTGCGCCACGCTGATTTTACCGCTGACCACTCCCGCGATGATGGCAGACTTTACGGCTGTGGGCGGGTTGCTGTTGCTGGCGACAGGCTTGAGAATCTGCGGCATAAAGATGTTTGCGGTGGTGAATATGCTGCCAGCGCTGGTGCTGGCGATGCCGCTGTCAGCCCTGTGGACGCACTTTTTCGCCTGAGTTGACAGCAAACTGGCGAGAGAGTGTGCAGTCCGTAGCGAAAACAATAAATTTCATTGACGCCAGAAGCGTGATCGGGTTTAATGCGCCCCGTTGCCCGGATAGCTCAGTCGGTAGAGCAGGGGATTGAAAATCCCCGTGTCCTTGGTTCGATTCCGAGTCCGGGCACCACTATTCATAAGGCCTCGCTGCAAAGCGGGGCTTTTTCCTTTTCTGGCTACGGTTGACTTCTGGTCGTTGCAACACGTTATTTGTTTGCTGGATTTCTCGCCATTTTCGCAGTTGTTCGTTACTTTTAGACACCTCAACATCCTTTGATGTACCTTTTCCTAACCTCACAGCTACGGTCTTTCTACGGTCCTCTACGATTCCTTTCTCTCATAGCATTCATAATGAAGTAGAAAATACGGGGAAAACGGGGGAATTATCATTTCGCCCTAATCCGCTGGTCTTAACGTGATTTTGTCGCGGGGAATAAGGTGGGGAAATCCCCAATAGCAAGCGGGGAAATCTGGCAGCATACCCCCTCCACCATTCACATGGGGATCTTCACCAGTCCGTCCACCTACAACAAGCTCTTCTTGCCCTTTCACTTCTTACCGTTTTCAGAATCCCCCGTTCTCCACGCCATCATAAAATGATTTATCCGTAAGCTTAACGTAATGGACTGTTGAACCTGAGTGTCCGCTGTGAGCGAAAAGCGGAACTTCTCACATAGGTAATGAAGCGTTTCCTAACGTCAGGGTGTACTAATCAACGAAGAGCAGGTCAGAGGACTCGAACCGCTTTCCTCTTCCATCTACGTAGAATCCCAAGAATTTATGTGCTTTCCGATTACAATTTAGCCATGCTAAGTTAGAAAAAGCATTGAGTACCTTAGGATCGTATCGATGATACTCTAAGGATCTTGGAGGCTTGTGAGGCGTAAGGTTCAAAGCCAATAGTTTATTGATAGTCACGCAAGTGGCTCTAGTTTTCGCCTACAAACCTATATTTTTCATACAAATAAAAGAAGTGTATTTATGAATACTCAGCAAATTAAGGTTGGCAGTGTACCTGAAATTATTGAGCTATTACCAAACTCTAGCGAGCAGGCTGATTCTCATCCTTTCATCCTATCGGCAAACAGTGCATGGGGAGAACAGGGAGCAGAAATATCAATAGAGAGATTACGCCAAAATATCGAGCCTTGGCTAACAGCTCTCTTCCAATCCGAACATTTAAATTTATTGATAGGTGCGGGTTTAAGCACATCTATTCAAATATCGGCTACAGATTCACCTCCAGCTGGAATGGGTTGGATCAGCGATCTAGCCGTATGTAAAAGTGAAATAGATGCATTTTCTACTCAGGCTGCCAAAGCTGCAGGTCGCGATAACGGAAATATAGAAGATCAAATTAGAGCTATTAATGAACTTATTAAAGGGCTTGAAATTCTGACTGTGTTGAATACCCCTCAACCTGAAAATCCTCCAGCTCCTCATGCTGCTTATAGGAATCTAAAAACGGATTTAGAAATACTCAAGGGAGAGCTTTCTCGCTGCCTAGGTGAGTTTTCAAGATCTGTGAGTGCCGGAGAATACTTGATTAAAACTGCTGAACCAAAGCGTAAAGAGGAAACTTTCAACTATCTAGTTAGTTTCTTGATGAGCTTTGCAAGTAGGACCGCTACTCGCGATAGGTTGCATATTTTTACAACAAACTATGATCGCATTATTGAAGTAGGTGCTGAGCTTGCTGGTTTGAGACTTATAGATCGCTTTGTAGGAAGTATCGCTCCAGTGTTTCGATCTTCAAGATTGGAGGTTGATTATCACTATAATCCTCCAGGAATTCGTGGCGAACCAAGATATTTAGAAGGCGTAGCGCGTTTTACTAAGCTTCATGGATCCCTTGATTGGCATGAACAAAATAGCGCGATTAGGCGCTTTGGTTTACCTTTTGGAGCACGTTCTGTTGAACCTTTTTTAGAAGCTGAAGGCCATCAAAGCAACAGCTTTGAACAACTTATGATTTACCCTAACTCAGTAAAAGATAGAGAAACTGCCGAGTACCCTTATGTTGAGCTATTTCGAGATCTAGCCGCAGCAACTAGCCGTCCAAATAGCACATTAGTCACCTATGGCTATAGCTTTGGTGATGAGCATATCAACAGGGTAATTGAAGACATGCTTACAGTGCCTTCGACTCATGTAGTCATAATTGCCTTCGGAGATCCGCTTGGAAGAATCATAAATTTCATTAGTAAGAGTGGAAGAAAAGCACAGATCACCCTATTAATGGGAGACCATTTAGGAGACCTCAAGACTTTAGTTGATAACTATTTACCTAAACCAGCTATTGATAAAGCATCAATAAAAATGACTGAATTGCTTAAGCAAAGAGGATTTATCCAGCCTAAAGAATTAGGTAATTCAACTGGCTCCGAGGTATCACAATGAGTTACTTACCAATAGAAAGATTAGAGCAATTAAGAATTGGATCTGTTGGATTTGTATCACCTAATGAAATTAGAGTTTCTTTAGAGATTGACTCCCCTGATTCAGTGTCACTGAAGTGGTCAACAAAAACTGGCCACGGCTTTAGAGTTTTTCCAGAACAATCGCTCTGATTCATTGGGTGTTAAGCCACCGTTATATTGGTGGGGTCTGAGCTGGCTGTAATAACCAATGATGTAATTCGTTATTGATCTATTTGCTTCGCTAAAATTAGCGTATCCACAGTTCGGTACCCATTCTGATTTCAGGCTGCGAAAAAATCGTTCCATTGGGCTGTTGTCCCAGCAGTTCCCACGTCGACTCATGCTTTGCTTTATACGATAACGCCACAGTAACCGTCTGAATTCCCTGCTGGTATAGTGACTTCCCTGGTCAGAATGATACATAACGTCAGCCGGTTTCCCCCTGGCTTCCCAGGCCATCGTTAATGCTTTTCCTGTCAGGGCTGAGTCCGGAGAAAACGACATCGCCCAGCCTATTGGCTTGCGGGAAAATAAATCCAGAACAACCGCCAGATAAGCCCACCGTTTGCCCGTCCAGATGTAGGTCACGTCGCCGCACCAGGTCTGATTAGGTTCCGTTACTGCAAACTGGCGATCCAGATGATTAGGGATATCCACATGCTCTTTTGTGGCTTTTTTGTAGCGATGCTCCGGTTGCTGGCAACTAACAATATTCAGCTCTTTCATTATCTTACTGGCCCGCCAGCGACTCAACGGAACACCTTTTGCGCCGACCATATCGGCAATGCTCCGGGCCCCCGCAGAGCCATTACTGGCATGATGAACTTCACGAACCAGGCTAAGTATAACGATATGTTTTGCATCAGGTTTCTGCGGTCGGCTTAGCCAGTACCGATAGCTACTGCGATGGATCCCGAACACATTGCAAATAAAGGCAACAGGAAACCGCGTCCTGAGTTTCTCAACTAACGAGAATTGTTCAGAGAGTCTGACATCAAGAGCGCGGTTGTAGATTCAATCTGTCAACGCAACACCCCTTTCAATGATCTCTTTCGGTGTTTTGAACTTCAGTGTCTTTCTCGGTCTGTTGTTTAGCTGAGCTGCAACCTGATCCAGCTCATGTTGAGTATATTGGGCAAGACATGTCTTTTTAGGAAAGTACTGTCGAATTAGCCCATTAGTGTTCTCGTTTGTTCCCCGCTGCCAGGGACTCTGAGGATCGCAGAAGTAAACTTTAACTCCGGTGCTGCCAGTAAATTCCAGATGCCTGGCCAGCTCCATTCCTCTGTCCCATGTCAGTGATTGCCGGAGTTCAGGCGGCAAGCTCAGGAATTTGTCGGTAAGAGCCTGATTCACTGAGAAAGAATCTTTGCCCCTGAGCCTAAGGATGATCGTATAACGTGATTTTCGGTCTACAAGTGTGGCTATATGCGAGTTTTTTGTGCCTGATACTAAATCGCCTTCCCAGTGCCCCAGAGAGCGTCTGTTATCGATATGCCGGGAGCGTTCGTGAATTGGCGTTCCGTTCACTATGTTGATCGTGCCTCTTTCACCTTTGCGGGTATGGCGTCTGCCATGACGAAGGCTATGCGACCGGCGCAGATGCTGTACATTCAGGTGGTGTAGCGCTTCACGGCTACGAAAGTACAGGGTTTTATAAATTGTCTCAGGTGATATTCGCAGTGTTTTTTGACGCGGCTTCGTTCGCCTTAACCATCCTGATATTTGCTCTGGAGACCACTTCATCTCCAGCTTTTCCAGGACAAGCTCCCGCAACGGTAAATTCTGATCCAGTAAGCACGGTTTTGGTCTTTTCGCCATTCTGTTGGCCCGGTTATTAGCATCAACAGCTTTGTAATAGCGCCTGCCTCGATTACGCTGGACTTCAC
The DNA here is from genome assembly GCF_034046055.2 of Lelliottia sp. CFBP8978. Taxonomy (NCBI): domain Bacteria; kingdom Pseudomonadati; phylum Pseudomonadota; class Gammaproteobacteria; order Enterobacterales; family Enterobacteriaceae; genus Lelliottia; species Lelliottia sp. CFBP8978. The sequence goes on from NZ_CM188253.1 coordinate 3,638,974, forward strand.
GTGAGATCGTCGAAGGACTACGATTCAGCGCAGTCGCTATCGCACGAATGCTCATTTTGGCTGACAAACCAGCTCGTATTTCCTCGCGCTCAGACAGCGTCAGGTGAGCTACAGCCCGCTTGCGCTCATTGGGTTTTATGCCGCCAGTATCTCTTAACATGGTGAAGATTGTTCCTGGTTTCGAACCCAGGATATTAGCTATCTCACTGAAGCCTGTTCCGTTCTTCCACAGTTCAAAAACAGATGCTTTTTCCTTTGCTGTAAATGTCCGTCTCATTCAAAAACCCTCCGCAACCCCATGTTTTCACATGACTGTTGCGTTGACCAATTGAATCTACAGTAGCCTTTTTTAATATATTGTTTTCCATTTCAACACGTTGCAGTCGTTTTTCTAATTCACGAATGCGAAGTTGCTCAGGCGTCATCGGAGAGGCCTTTGGGGATTTACCTGCGCGTTCTTCTTTAAGCTGGCGAACCCATTTATCCATCGTGGATTTACCGACATTCATTGCCGTTGCAGCGGCGGCAACGGTGTAGTGCTGATCGAGTACAAGCTGGGCAGCCTCAAGTCGGAACTCGGGGCTAAAATTGCGTCTGTTACGTCCGGTCATAATGTCACCTGTTTTGACTATGAGGTGATGATATCACCTCTATTCAGGTGGCCAGATTTAGTATTCCACTTCAATATCAATCCCGTTGGTACTTTGAGAGTCGATAGAAAAAACGAAGATTACAAGTTCACAAGAGGAACAGATGCTTTTCCCTCGGTTGGTGACTCCGTGCTCCTGCCTACTGACCGGCAATTAAAATCAATAATAGAATCAGGTGACAATAGAAGAGTAAAAATAGGGGACAGCCCCCTAGCTAACAATGCGGAAATAAAAGTGGACCCTGATAGGCTTTTTGGACGACATTTAGCTGTTTTGGGCAATACAGGTAGTGGTAAATCATGCTCGGTTGCGGGGTTAATTCAATGGTCTTTAGATGCTGTTTTACAACAGGGACAAACTCCAAATGCTCGGTTCATAATACTTGATCCAAATGGAGAATACAGTAGGGCATTCGGCCCAGAATCAAAATACAAGGGTAAGCTATTACGTGTAGAAGCTAACACTGGTGCTGGAGAGATAGATCTTAAAGTTCCGTCATGGTTATGGAATAGCTCTGAGTGGGGTGCTTTCACTCAAGCGAGTTCAAAAGTTCAACTTCCTTTACTACGCCGAGCTTTGAGGGCGATGAGAAATGATGTTTTATCAGAAGATGATGTGACAATCCAAGCGAAACACTTCTGCGGTATCCTCCTCGTATCCATACGACAATTATCAAGCCAAGGCCAGATATATGTGAATGGCGGCCATGCCAAAGGTTTCGTTGATAGTTTAACGTCTTGGAATAATAGTCTGTCCACATTAAACGACAAAATCGATAACAAACCTTTCGATAATCTAATAAACACGATGAATGTGTATCTTTCCTCTCGTATAGGAATAAAATGGCCTGAAAAACCTGAAGTTTCAGATACTGATCAGTTGATTAATGAATTAAAAAATGCATATGAAACGCTTGGAGGTGATGAACAAGGACTTCTTCCAAAAAGTGAAGATTCGCCTATTCGTTTTAAAGGGGATGATTTTGTCGCATACCTAGAAGCTCTAGCTCAAGAGACAGGCACAGAGCAATTCGTTGAATTCCTTTTGACTCGTATTCGAACAATGCTAGGTGACACCCGTATAAGTGCAGTAACAAATGATTCGGAACAGCCTATCAGTTTAACTAATTGGTTAGACACTTTTCTCGGTAGAGATGGACAAGGTTCCATAACTGTTATCGATTTATCGCTAGTCCCTAATGAAATAATACATTTGGTAACTGCTGTAATTTCCAGAGTAACTTTTGAAGCATTACAACGTTATCGAAGACTTAAGGGGAAACCACTACCAACAGTTATGGTTGCAGAAGAAGCGCATACATTTATTAAACGCTACAAAGAAGATAGTGAGGGTCAGTCAGTCTCTGACGTATGCTGCAAAGTGTTTGAAAAGATCGCACGTGAAGGCAGGAAATTTGGGTTAGGTCTTGTAGTTTCTTCCCAACGACCCTCAGAGCTATCTCCGACTGTGTTATCTCAATGTAATACTTTTTTGTTGCACAGGATTAGTAATGATAGAGATCAAGAGCAAGTCCATAGACTTGTTCCCGATAACATGAGGGGGTTGTTGAGGGAGTTGCCATCGCTACCATCTCGGCATGCCATTCTACTAGGATGGGCTTCTGAACTTCCGGTTTTAGTTAGAATGAAAGAGCTTACTGAAAAACAAAGACCACAATCTGACGATCCCGATTTTTGGGATGTGTGGTCTAACACTACAGAAGAGCCTCGCGAAGTTAATTGGCAACCAATAGCTGATGATTGGCAAAGTTAATTAACTTAACTAATTTTTAGTAGTGTTATAAGTAGTGGCTTATATCTGACATGACAGTTTAGGTTAGTAGTTTCAATCTAACAGTAAGTGTCCACGGTGACGTTTTCATACTCAAATATCCTGAAATGTGGGAGATTTGAGTATGGTTGTCCCTTATGAGCGAGGAGCGGAAGTTCTGCTTTAAGTGTATCAAACCCTCCAGCAAAGATGTTCTTGAATGTAATGCCATAATTTCCCTAACATTCCAGCACAAGTCAATTAATTCTCAGTCCATAGTGTATTTTACTTAAATTAAAAGCAAATATTCTAGGAATTAAAATAACAAGATCACTTGCGATTATGCTATTTTAAATCAATATTTTTGTTTTTACTGGGGAACCTTCAAAACACGGAGCCAGATTTCTTCGTAGCTACCCTGTTGCTAGGGTTTCAAGTATTCCCCTAAAGGAAAGAAATTTTTTGACAACTTTTGGGATTCAGCAATTTTAACCAAATAAATATAGAATCCCAACAGAGCACTGTTCTCGCTTTCCCCTCTCGAATAGTGAACATGCCCAGGCACCTTCCGGATGAGGAAACCATTATTTTTTACCAAATAATACCCTCTATCTAAAATTGTAATTACATCAGGCATATCATCTAAATCGATATTATTTCCAGTCATGTAATTAAACAGCGAATCTCGTAAGGTACTTTCCTCTGGACCTTGGAAGGCTAGTAGTAAGAATGGTGTTTTTCTCAAGGTTGCACACATCCCTGAGATTTCCTCTACTAATTGCACTGTATTTTGGGGAATATTTTCTTTCATAAAATAACCATCGTCAATACCGATTGGATTGATTCTTACCAAACCTTTTGACCTAACGCAAGCATCTAAGGTTGTCTTAAGGTTTGAAGCTCCTTCGGTCATTGAGCCAGTGTTTAATGAAGATTTACATTCAATTAACGCTAAAGCTGAATCGACAGGGACCATACACTGATCTTTATCATAACTAAGTTTTAAAGAGTGTTTCGAGTATATGATAATATCCATCTGACTTGAGAGATTATCCTTAGAGTCAAAAACCTGTCCTGATGTAATATCTAAATTACTAGGGAGATTTGCTTTTAAAAATTCCCTTATTACAATTTCTCTAGCACTTCCTTTGCTACTCCCGTTCGTCGTTATGGATGACAAATTAAATGCTGAAACCAAAGATGCCGTATGGTTTTTTAAGTGTTTCTGGATTAATTTCATAAAGCTCATTCCATTTTAATTTATCTACATCGCTTAAAGGCAAATGATGCCACCGGCTACCAATTAAAAATTATCTCAACCTGAGAGATTTTTCCAGACTCCAAACGAAAATAAAAAACTACTCGTCACGTCCCTCCTGGCACATAGCCGACACCAAAACCAGCAACATATGGACAACGGTCCCTGCCCTGATGGCAGGTAATTGTATCAGACTTAAACACATATTATTTCTGTGAACTCCCCCCAACGGCAGTCCTTTCCTCTTAAGACCAGAACCAGACCGTAAAGCCTGCTCTTTCTGCATTTCCCGTATTAATTCATACCATGTGGCACCAGCATTCCCTTCGCCACACCAGAAAATCAATTCCCCAATAAAAAAGTGCCGTGCCGGGGATGGGTCAACCCTGACGTTCTTTACACCAGTCACTGGAGGTAATATGTCCAGCCCGAAACGCTTCCGTTTTACTAATCAGCTCATTAAATCCCTGCCCCCTAACACATCAGATTCACGCAGCACCGATGCCGAATACAGCGATACCGAGATTTCTGGCCTGAAGTGTCTGGTCAGCAAAGGGGAAGGACGTAAAAAATTTTTGCTCCGCTACCTCTATCATGGACGAAAACGCGCCATAGCTATTGGTCACTGGCCTGAGGTGGATGTCACCTTAGCCCGTAAGATTTCCATGGAGCATAAACGCTCACTTGCCACCGGAACTGACCCTAAGCAGGAACGTGAAAACAAGAGACAAGAAATGACATTCGATGAACTCTTTAACCAGCATTATCTGGTATGGGCAAAATCTGCTAAACGTAGCTGGGGAAAGGATTTCCAGCGCTACCGGGATCATATACGTCCCGCCTTAGGTCAGATGCTACTGAGTGATATCACACCAGCCAGCATTCTCCGCCTCCAGCAGACGTTAAGCATTTCACTGTCAGCAGCAACCTGTAATCGTGTCATCGTACTGATTAAAGCGGTGTTTACCTGGGCTGGAAGGCAAGGCATTACCTCTATCCATCCGGCAAGAGTGGTACAGCTTCTCAGGGAGAACAACGCCCGACAGCGCTATTTCACAGAAGACGAAATTCGTCGTATTTTTCTCTCCGCCGATGATGATACAAGCCCCGTCGCTGCCCGCTATGTCAAGCTGCTGTTACTGACCGGCCTTCGTCGTGATGAGCTGCGTCTGGGAAGGTGGGAGCATGTTGACCCGGTTAAACGCACCCTGTGGCTCCCGGAAACCAAGAATGGCTATGGACGGATTGTTCATCTTAACTCACTGGCGATGGACGTAATCAGAACGCTGCCAACACAGCGTGGAAATCCGTGGTTGTTTATCGGTAAAAAACAAGGAATGCCGCTGAACAATCCGGTCAAAGCCTTTCAGCGTATCGTGCGTCGGGCGGGAATTTTCGACAAAGAAGTGTGTATTCATACCTGCCGCCATTCGGTTGCGGCGCTCATCGTTTCCCATGGTGGAACGCTGTATGACGTTCAGGCGCAGTTAGGTCATCGCAGTAGTCAGTCATCACAGCGTTATGCGCACCTTCATCCTCAGCGCTTACAGAACACCAGCCAACTTCTGGCGGAAAGGATAACAGCTCAGCTATCTTCTTTGCGATAAATGAAAAGCAGAGGCAAATGCCCCTGCTTTTTTTGAGGGTAAACTTATCAATCAGAATGGGATGTATTCATAAGCGGTCTCATCCTCATTACTTCTGGCAAGATATCGGGCTTTATTGCGAGCCTGATCGATTGATAGTGTTGGAAATTCGCCAAGATAATCATAACGAACGTTACCTTTGAAAATATAACTGGCAAAGAAACGAATATTTTCATTCCGGTTAATCATTGCTTTTAATTCAGGATACTCACTGTCTGTCACTTCCCTACAGATATCATAGAAATTGCATTTAGCCTGCGTCATGATAAGACCATAAAGCGTAAATGGTGGGCGAATAGTTTCACAGTCTGTAATAGCACCAGGAAAAGTGTGAGTCTCATTTAATTCGCAGAATTCAGTCATGGGGTTCCCCTTCTGTTAATTTATTCAGAATGATAAGTTTAAAGATAAGTTAGTTAACTACATTCAGATAATGCTCTAAGCACAATTCAAATCAGCACTGATAAACTCCCGCTTAATATGGTAGTAACACTTATCCATACCAGTAAGAGGACGCTTTTTGTAATGCCCTTTACTTTCTACCCGCAGAAGTTTTCGACGTACCAGCTCCTTAGCGACTTCTCGAGCGCTTAATGAATGTTTCTGGCACCACTCTTCAAAGACAGGAGCAAAGATTAAAAAATCCTCATTAGTATGATGGATATATCCCCAGTGGTTTCCGGGTTTACGGCTCTCACGATCTTTCAGGCCGATGAAATGTGCCCCTTCCCTTTTTACAAGATCACGCTGAATATCAACCAATGCTTGCTGGACCGGGTTATATTGCACAGAGGTATCACTCAGCCAACGAATAACTATTTCCCAGACGGCGGTCGCAATTCGTTCCGGAGAGTAAGGCAATATACCCAGTTCCTGCGCCATCAGACCTACAGCCATTACGAAAGAAAAGCGTCGAAGCGCACGGAGTTGAACATCCGTCAGGAGATACCGTTCATCAACCAGCTCAGCCAGAAGCAGGCCTTCACATTCTGATATCCTAGCTTTAACGGATTCATGTAACCATTGATAACTCACGGGAAGCCCCTCTTCATCAGTCTGAGAAAGCAGACTACGGAGAAAAGCGGGTCCAGCCGTCCCACAGAAGTGCTCAAGTCCCGATTTAAGTTTGTCAGCATGCTGACGAATAATTTCCGGTCCCTCTCCGGGAGCTCCGGCATCTTCCGGGAAAATCTGGAGATTGATAACCCGATGCTCATGACCGCCCTGCAGGTTTTGTTTTTTTTCTCGCAGCTTATGGGAAAATGATATCTCGCCGGAAGACACAAAGAACGAGTTCCACCTTAACGGTTCGCGCATCTCCTGCGTTTTATCCATACGAATTTTTGAGACACCGGATGTCAGGTTATAGATCAGGGAGGAAAGCTCTTTTCCGGAAAATGCTCCTAATTCATCAAGACATACCACAGTACCGGATTGTAAAGCAGCATGACTCTCGATACCGTTGCTTGTGGCATTCCACCGGGCAATGAGCGACGGGCCGTTACTTCCGGCATCTCCTCCATACCCGTGACACGATGCACTCAGTTGCAGCAGGATTGTTTTTCCTGTAGTGGAAAGACCATAGAAATGGAATATAGCAATATCCTGCCCGGCAAGCCCAAGCAAAGGGGATGCAAGAGAGAGCATGATGGCAAAAATTTGATAATCACCTTTGGCATGTTCAACAATAAGTTCCTGCCACTGATCTAACTCACCGTATTCCTTAATCCCTTCGGGGATACGCTTTACAGAAGCAGGGATAATATTTTCAAATCCGTCAAGGTCACAGAAAATAGGGGTTTTTCCGTGCAAAAAGGCAGCTTTTTTATCGATCATCCCCATAGATGGCGTCACCAGATAACACGGTAACGTCATATCCATGCACTTGAGAATGAATCTAATCAGTTCATTTTTACGAGCAGGATCAATCGCAACGCCTTTGTGAGCGAGAGAGGCCATTACCCGATCAATATCGGCATACATTTCATCCATTTTGATGCGAATAGAAATAATCTTTCCAGCCTGATTCCTTGCAACCAGCAATAGCTGCATATCAGACTGACTATCAGCAGAAAAGCATTTCGCATAAGGAAATACAGGTGTAAACGTAAACTGTACCGGGACCTTACCTGAGAGTGAATAAAGCGCTTCTGCACTGGCTCCATAACCCTCCGGCAATCCCTCACGGAATACCATTTCTTTGATAACGGAAAGATCGATATCTTTATGTTGTGAAGCTTTTCTCAGCAGCTTCTTTACATCTGACCTGTCGGTTTTTTCACGATGCATATTTGACATAATTTTCGCGAGTGGTGAAAGCCCAGGTGGTAGCGTTGATAATGTTTTAGTTTCAATTGTCATTAATTCTGTCCTGTAAAATATATAACGGTATAAGCCATGTCCTGCTCTATGAATGCTTGCATTGAGTCATTGTTAAAGGTTCAAATTTGCCATCGCGTGATTAACGGCTTCGTGGTAACGCGCGGGCGAACTGTGCACATAAAGCTCCGTAACTTTTATCGTGCTGTGACCCAGTAAGTCTTTTACGATATTTATGTCGGCGCCGCTCTCAATGAGCTTTGTCGCAAAGGTATGACGCATCTCATGGATGGTGAACGGTGGAATACCCGCAGCCTCACAAAGCCGTTTTTGCAGTCGACGCGGCTCAGAAACCGGATTGTCGGTCCCATTACCCGGAAATACCCAGCCCTTATCACCCAGATGCTGATGCTGTTCTGTCAGAAGAACAAATGCCTTATCACATACCGGTACACGGCGGAGTTTGCCGTTTTTGGTATGCCGAAGGGTAATCATCTTGTGGCTCCAGTCCACATCCTCAAGGCGAAGATGACGGGTTTCCCCCAGACGCAGCCCCGTCAGGGCAAGGAACCTGAGCAAAGCAAGGGCTTCATGATCGGGTTTAGCATTACGCCAGTTCTCACAGACTTCCATCCAGCGCTGAAGCTGTGAGTCATCCATGGCGCGGCGATCTGACGTCACTTCAGGCAGCGCCTTGATATAAAGCGCCGGAGAGCGGCTGATGTATCCCATGCGTGTAGACCAGGTAAACACAGCTTTAATGAGCGCCAGATGGCGGTTGCGTGTGGCAGGCTTGAGATCGAGATCACACAGATAGGCCACAATGTCCGCCTCCGTCATATCAGCGATTTTTTTGTCGCCTAGACGGGGGAGCAGATACTTATGAATTTTAGACAGATCGGTCCTGGCTGAGCGCTTAATACCTTTGTTCAGAACCCCGTCAACGTACTTTTTCAGCAGGCCATTAAAGTCCATTTTTTTAATCTTACGGTAATCTTTACCGTGCTTTTTACGGTCATCTTTCAGGCTGGTCATAACTTCAGATGCAGTTTCACGAGCCTCTGCAACAGACATCTCAGGATATCGTCCAATACGCACATAGATATTTTCGCCACAGATACTTTTGCGAACGATAAAAGTGGCTTCACCTCTACTAACAGGAGAGGCAATTATCTTCAGACCCGTCAGTTTAGTATCACTGACTTCGACTGCCCGGCCTTCATGCAACGCACGGGCACAGCTTTCCGCAATCACGGATTTAGTTAATGGCTGATTCGCCTTTTTTGTGGAGGGATATAACTTCATATCGCGTTCATCTCATTAAAAATCGTCAGAAAAAAGTCACATGAGACGCTGGCCAGCGATGATGCAATACTACTCATGACTAATTGCTACAGCAAATTGATGTGGCAGCGTAATATTCTGCCAACAACCACTAAAACCATTGATTAATAGAATAAAAAAACAAAATGACAATTAATTTCATTAATTTATTTTCTATTAAAATCAATCAGTTAAATTGATTTCCGTATAAATATCCTGAAGTTCGGGGGGGAAATCCTTGTGAGATCGTTTTCGCCCTGAAGAACCTTGTCAAAACGGATCGTGTTCGTTTTCCAAAAATATGGCCTCCAGAATATTCATCGTTTTTTTTCATGTACTCAAAAAAATTATCTGGTTAATTAAGATCCGTAATTACAACAGCATGGGAAATATATTATTTCATTGAATATCAATAATATGTGGAGAAAACCATGTTTAAACTCACTACCCCCACCAGTATCCCTCTCCTCAATCTGCCCGCCTCCGCACTGGAAGCCCTCAGCAATGAAATTCTTGGCCCCGTCGATGATATCGACCTGTTTACCGCCTTCTGGAACGAGACGGGAACCCTGCTCTGGCATCTCAACCACGATGACTCACTCCCCGAAGACCCGCTGCTGGCAGTGGCACTGGCTAACCCGGAATACGTCACCGCACTTGATGATGGCTGGTATCTCCTGCTCGGTATCGTCTGTGATAACGGTCAGGGTATCTATCTGGTTTTCCCGGAAACAACCGTTATCACTGAGCTACAGAATCTGATTGAGGCACTGAACCATGAGTAAGAAAAAAGCCGCTACCGAAGTTGCTGTCAGCGAAAACTATGCCGTGTTCTACAGTGGTGAAGCCGAGAAAATCAGCCCCCACAGCAAGGGACTGCTGGCGTATGAGCTGGGTAAAGAGGATGAAACCAGAAGCCTTGCCCTGCGCTTAACCGCCAATGGCGAAGGAGGCCTGTTCTCCCGTGAATGGATAACGCTTGATGCGATTCACACCATTCTGCAACAGCAGCAGGACAGCTTTCCGTCCCGTGTCTTCCGCCCGCTGTTTGGTCAGGGCAGCACCAACAACGCCGGGTTTCTTGCCGCCGTACTCAGAAGCCCGGATATCTGCCTTATTGAAGCGGACAGCAGCAGACTCTTTATGCACCGTTGTTATGCCGACTGGCAACATCGTATGACGCAGCTTGCTACGCTCAGCCAGGGCTAATCCCCGCTTTTTCTGTGTTCCATTAACCAAAAATCAGGATATTCACTATGTCATCACCCGCAATATTGCAGGGCGGCTATGTGCTGCCGCTCTCCCGGTCGTTCACCCAAATGCTTCTAGACATCGTCGCGCAAAAACCGCCTCATCGTCACCCCATCACCGGATTAACCATTAACTTCCGTGACCCTGAATACTCACCGGAAAAGGGCGGCTGGCATCCGGTAGAAATACGCCTCATCCCTGCCGGAGAAAACTGGCAGCTCGATTACGTCACCGATTTTCACTATGCAGGGCATCCGTGGCCTGAGCTTGAAAAAGATGTCGATATGAGCTGGGCGCATCAGTACACGTGGCTTTCCCGCTGTGGCGATATCTCTCATATCGACGCCCGTGAGTTCTGGTCGCTATGGGAAAGTAACTTTATGGCTTACCACGAGATGGGGGTTTTCACGGTCCGTATTTTGTGGGAAAGCTGAGTATTCACTACGTTTCCCCGCATCCCCCCTCTCCCCCGTAGTAAGGAACTGAATATTATGTACCGGCTTCTGCTGCTTAACTTCGTGGATTCATTTATCAATAACTGCATTCTGTCCTGCGTCGATGAACCGGCTTACGGCGGTATCGTGCAGTGCGAACTGCTTTTTGGCCTTGCCGCACACAGCGGTATCTATGTGGGTAACGGCGATATTGTTCATCTTGATGGAGATGGAACCGTTATCAAAAGTAAGGCCAAAGGGTTTCTTGACCGGCTCGATGGCTGGAACTCCGCTATCTCGGTGTATACCGACTGTATGGATTTGACGCCTCAGGGTTGTGCGCGTGCCGCTGAACGGGCAAAGGCGGCAGTGGGTCAGCGCTATCCTTATAGCCTGCTCGACTTTAACTGCCACCGGTTTACTGCCCGCTGCGTTACCGGCGATTCGTGCCCTGATATCTGGCTTGCCAGACACCTCGATTCTTTTCAGAAAGGGGACCGATGGCGCGTATGGCAACGATGAAAGCCAGCCGTTGCAGGCAACGTGTCACCGGACAGGGCGAACGGCTTATCCGACTGACCATGGCCCTGTTTTACGGTCAGACAATATCTGTTCGCTACATCATCCGGCAGTTTGACGTGTCTCCCCGTACAGCAAGACGGGACCTCACCCATCTGGCCTTTGTGCTGGAATCCGCTGGCCCTCACCTCTGGCGACTGGCTCCCTCTCTGAAACCCTGACTTTTTTCTCTGCCGGACATATCCTGACCACCCCGTATGGCAGGCTGTCTCCGCTTTTCAATCCATAAGGGAACATAATGAAAATTTCTAAACTGTTAACCGCCACACTTCTGCTTTCAGCCTTCAGCCACAGCGCATTTGCCGACGAGCAGGCTGACGCTCAGATGATAACCAACTCTACCTTCTGTGCGATGTACTCCACCCGCCTGACCCAGACCAGTGACAGCGGCCTTCAGGTAAAAGGCGTCAATCTCAATGCCCGCATCAACGGACCGGTATTCAACAGGGTACTTCAGGTGATGAACAAAACCTATGGCAGAACCTGGCTCGAATCAAATGCCCGTAACGGCAGCATGACCGCCATGCAGCTTTCGCAGTCGGAGCTGCTCTATAACCCGGAATATGCCCGGCAGTGCGATGCCTTTGCGGATAAAGTGGAAAAGGAATGGCGCGGAAAGTAATCCCGACGCGTTATACCTCCATCCGGTGAACAGAAACCTGCTTCCGGGCAGGTTTTTTTTTACTTTTTTGTTTTTCAGGCGGACAGACCCTGTCCGGGGGCTTCCTTAAACTGTCAGGTCCAATATCTGCAATGAGGTGAAATATGGCTACCTACCGACACGACCCTGACCTTGAGTTTCTGCGCCACTGCCATCGTGACGATCTGGATTTACTGGTTTCTGTGCTTATCTGCGATCCGAAAGACGGGCTGGCACGTATTACGGAAACGCTGACTTACGATCCTCAATATAAAAAACACAAGCCCAACCATCCGCGCTACTGGGATGCCATTGCCGCTGAGGTTCAGACATTTGGGGCGAACAGCTTCGCCACGCTGCTCCGCTGGGGTAAAGGGGTGCTGTACCGTGAAATTCTTACCGATGCCTGCGATAAAATGAAGGTGAACTACAACAGCAAATCCAGTGTTGAAACCATTGAAATGAATCTGCTGATGAAGATCCTGGAGAAAAGCCTTGAGAAGATGACGCCCGATCAGCTAAAGACCGTGGCGGAAGAATTGCAGACAGGCTACAGCAATCCCACGCCGGAGCTGCTGACCATGGCAATACAGGCTGGGATCAAAACATCCGGTTTTGCAGCCTATCAGATGGCGCTTGTGGTGACGAATGGTGTGGCAAAAGCTCTGTTAGGCAGAGGGCTGACCGTTGCAGGAAATGCCATGCTGACGCGGACTATGGGCGCTTTTGCCGGTCCCGTGGGCTGGGTGCTCAGTTCTCTCTGGCTGCTGATAGATTTAGCCGGTCCCGCATACCGGGTGACGCTACCATCCTGTATTTTTATTGCCTACATGCGCCAGAAGCATCTTTATTCACCTGAGAATACTGACGTTTAGCACTTACATTTAAGATTTTCAGGCTTTAAAAAAAACTTCAGAGGGCGGACAAATCCTGTCCGCTACTGCTGGCATCATTTCCCGGCAAAATTCGGGAACGATGTATGACACTGATAACACAAGAAAACGAACATGACAGACTGGCAACCCGCCTTTCCATCATACTGAGCCGTTTATTTCAGGGTGAAAAGCTGCATATCGGGACGCTGGCAGAAGAATTCGGGGTGACAACGCGAACGCTGCGGCGGGATTTCAATGTCCGTCTGACGTACCTTGATATTGAACAGAGCAACGGCGTGTATCAGCTTGCTTCGCATTACTTTCGCCGCCGCACGGAACGGGATATGAAGATACTGGCGAGGTTGCTACATCTTGACCGTCTGTTACCCGCGATGGACGCCAAACTGCTGAGCCTGATGCTTGACGGGGAACGCCCCTCGCCCTACAGGATTATGCTTCCGGAGCCGCGCCAGAAACCCACGCTGTTCGGTGATTTCAGCAGACTAACGCTCGCCATACTTAACCAGACCAAGGTGCGTATCAAAACCGACGAAAACGTCAGCCATACCGTTCATCCCTATCGTCTGCTTTGCAGCCATGCGGAGTGGTTTCTTGCCGGGTGTGCTTTATCGGGCGTGTTCGTTATTTCCCTGTCCCGAATCAGGCTGATTGAGGTATTACCGGATACAATCTTTGAAATCGATAATGCGCTCATTTCGCTGATTGAACAGTCTGAATTTATGGAAGCGTTACCCCACATGAACATTATTCATCAGATAATGCATTACGGAAGCAAACAGACGAATAATCGAAATTAAAATCACAACATATTATTAGTGATGATTAAATCACATTAACATGATAAGTTAGAAAGTTATGATTATCGATAAAGAATACGCACTTGTAGATGCAACAGCAAGACTTAACACTGACCTGAGAGATTATGAAAGTGAGATAAACAAGGCTGCCAGCGTGACGTTTGGCAATGACCTCATTGAGGTAATCGTATATCAGTTCAGCTTTGTCATCAAAGTCAGAACGAATAGCGAAAAGATCAAGCATGGTCTTCTTATTAATTTTGGTAAAAATATAGCAAAACAGGTTTCATCTCTTTGTTTATCAGCGATGAGAATGTATCCGAATGCAAATCACAAACCAAGTTACCAATTATTTAGATGCATTAACTAAAAAACCTACCCTTTATAATATCCGCCAATAAAAGAATTTTTTAACCTCCATACTCTCAGCATATTTATTGGGATAACTTATGTCACATAACTATCTTTTCAGTAATGGGGCATTATCATAAAACACGCTAACTTCTAAAACATTGTCAACAAATGACAAGTTGAATTCATTATTTTAATTACCAATGAATTGATTATTTACTACACATGGGATAAATGATAAAATAGCTATTTATTTCATGTGTATAAGGGTTTAGTTATGGCAGTTTCAGTAGAAAAAAGCTCTAGTGATCTGTTACTAGAAAATAGAACAGGTTACTTCGATGAACTATTTGATGTTGATTACGATGAAGAAGGCAAAATCATTGATTTTTTAACCGGCAACACGCTATTAACTAAACCAGAAGAAATTGTTAGGCAACAATATCTAAAAAAACTCCATTTTGAGTATGGATATCCTAAAAACAGAATGGCGACAGAGGTTGCAATATATTATGGAAGAAAGTCAGAAGATTATACTGGTAAGAATGTAAGAGCTGACATTGTAGTTTACGAGGATGTAAAATCTTGTAAGGATAGATTACAACACAAAATTTCATTGATTGTAGAATGCAAAGCTCCATCAAAGAAGGATGGAATGGACCAATTAGCATCATATATATTTAACACAAGTGCCAATGGCGCAGTATGGTGTAACAATATCGACGATCCAGAATACTTTAGAAGATTTTCTTCACCAGAAAATAAACTTGTATCATGGGTTGGAATTCCTCACAGTGGAGAGAGTTGGGATTCATTAGGTTTTATTTCAAAATCAAAGTTAATTAGGCCAAAAGATATTAAAGGGATTTTAAGACGGTGCCACAATAAAATTCATGCTAAAGGTAATGATAGTGATGAATCTGACTTAACAATGGATATTGTTAGGATTATCTTAGCAAAAGCACGCGATGAAGAAAAAATAGGTAACAAAGCCTTATTTTATTGCACGCCAGAAGAATATCTTACTGAGACAGGCTCAAAGAATGCCGCAGATCGAGTAAAAAAACTTTTCAAGGAGGTTGCAAACGATAATAAAGGCGTATTTAGCGAACACGAAAAAATAGCAATTAGTGACAAATTAATTTGTGATGTTATCATCGAGTTGCAACATTATCGTTTGCTGTCAGATTTATATTCCTCCGATGATTGGGATATTATGGGGAATGCTTACGAACAATACACCGCTTCATACTTAAAACGACAACAGGGGCAATTTTTCACAAACAGACTTGTGACTGATTTTATGGTTAGATTTTTAGACCCTGACTATGATGATATTATTCTTGATCCGGCCGGTGGTTCTGGAGGGTTTTTAACGTCATCAATGCGTTATGTTAGAAGGAAAATACTTAAACGATTGAAGGAAGGACATCAAAATAAAATTGCCAGTCAACGTCAATTAGATAACCATAGAACTAAATTATTCATGGTTGAAATAAATAAAAGATTAGTGAAAATAGCTAAGACGGCAATGATTTTGAACGGAGATGGTCATGCCGGAATTACTCATGGGAATAGTTTATCTAATTATGATGATTTAGATAAATCATTACAAGCATACTCAGGAAAGAGTATGCCCACAATCATTTTAACTAACCCACCATTTGCCGGTATTGGTCAAGGACGTATTACCGACGAAAAAATACTAAATAATTATAGCTGTGGCATGAAATGGACATCTCGTGATGGAAAGCTGGAAGCTTCCGAAATTTATGAAGATGGTGTGCCACCAGAAATGTTATTTTTTGAGCGATGCTTAGATTGGATCGCTCCTGGCGGAAAAATTGGCATAGTAATGCCTAAGTCTTTTTTAGATACAAAAACATATCTTCCTGCAAGAAGTATTCTTTTAAACGATTATAAGCTATTGTCCGTAATTATATGTAATAAAAATACTTTTCAACCTCATACAGGTGTAAGAACTTGTATTCTCTTTATAGAAAAACCGGAAAAAAAGACTAAATATGCAAAGCCCTACCCTATTTACATGGCTTTATCTAGAAAAATAGGACAAGACAGTGAAGGGGTGCCTATATTCAAATTCGATAGCAACAATAAGCAAACGGAACTATTAGATGAAGATTTGTCTGATATTCTTAATGATTGGACTAAATTCAAAGCTAACGAACTAACTGAATCTGAATATCGTTTTTCCGTAAGTAGTGATGATATTAGCTCAACTGATTTAAATATTAATCCACAATTTTATCTACCAAGCATTAATAATACAATCAAAGAAATTGAGTCAATCGACCAACATGAAGGCTGGTCAGTAACAACATTAAGCCAAGTCTCATCAACAGGTATAAAAATATTCAAAGCTCCAAGGATGAAAACGGAAAATTTAATTGTTGAGGATTTCATCAATGAATGGTGTGAGACTTATAATACACCATCATCAGTTTTACAAGAGAAAGGGGATGCGTCCAAAATCCTCGATATTAGTAAGGCTAACAAGAAGCAAATAGCGGCAATTAGAGATTTACGTGTACAACATGGTGATATATTAATAACACGTTCAGGAACTATTGGTCGTGTTTCTTACGCCACCAAACGCATTGCAGGAAAAATTTTATCGGATGATATGATTCGAGTTCGCATTACTGAAGAAAATTTACGCTTTTATGTTTACGCATATTTACAAAGTAATTTTGCCTATCAGCAAATGTTAAAAAATGAATATGGAACCATCCAACAACATTTAGAAGCTCGTCATATACAAAATATAATTATACCAGTCCCTGATGACTGGAGTACTGTAATGGAAATTGTTACCGAAACTCAAAATGCGATAATTTCAAAGGAAAGAATGGAATTATCAAATAGAAATAGCAAAAAATCCACTTTAGCAATGATCTCATCGCTCATTAAGGAATCATTGAATGACTCTACCAAAAACAACGAGTAGCTCAAGGTGAAATGTTAGTAAAGCTATGAGAGTAAATTTACTCTCATAGCTTTGAATGTAATTAAAAAATCATAACTCGGCTATTTATAGTTATGATCTAGTTTCTTAAACACCCAGTACGTATTTACAAAATATCGATAAACTACTTAGGGTCGCTAGAATAGTAGTGGCAACAGAGGACACTGTAACATCAAGCTAAACGTTTTTTTTAATAATTTATAACCAATTCCCCCAGCTTCTTTCATCACTAAAAATTAACTGTTACTGTCTATGCCATATATCCCCCCCCTTGAACGGCCAACCATAAATGGTATGTAATCGCCTTACTTTCTCAGAATAAAATCCTATATTTTATCTCAATAATAAAGAGAATGACTAAGAATGAAGGGGCCTTAAAAATGGTTCGTAATCAATGGTAGAGATCTGGTAGTCTCGAATGCCTTTTTTTGAGTGTGAGTTTAGGTATATGACACTCAACTAAAATTTTATCTCAAGGTTAACCAGTAAAAGACTGTTAGTTCTGCTGGATCATTTGGCCTTTTTTAAAGGGATTGAAAATCCCCGTGTCCTTGGTTCGATTCCGAGTCCGGGCACCACTATTTAAAGAACCCGCCCAAAAGGCGGGTTTTTGCTTTTCAGGATTCCGGTAGATTTCTGGTTGTCTTAGCCACTGATGCTGCTGCTTTACCTCTCCCATCCAGCCTGAGCATATCTCTTTAGTTACTCCCTGCCCTTCCGGTCACTGTGTCGTTGTCTGTTCGGCTTCAAACGGTCAATAAACACTATTCCGGCTTGTATATCTGTCTGATGGATTCATCACAGCAAGGCAGAATCCGGTCTTTGTCCGGTCTGGAGTGGGAAAGTGTCATCGCTTCGATTCTGATATGTGCAAAACTCTACCACGCCGGTAGGCTTGCTCAACCGCTCACAATCCTGGAAAAGATTCCAGGCCTTGCTCACGGTTCTCAATAAAATCGGTTATCAACTCTCCACCAACCAACTTTTCCCAGCGACTGCTACGCCTCCATTAAGTGAAGTTAATGGAGGCGTTAATATCCCTGCTGAGCATTAATTTAGGTCTGGTATAGCGTCAATGAAGGTGCGTTCCGTGCCAGAAGCGAACCTTGATTTTGGCTGCTACTAATAACAGTTTTTTTAGATTATCTACGAAGACGTCGTCCTGAATCGCCACGGGTTTAACAGTCCTTTTTTTTGTATTCATTTCCATTTTTAGCGAGCCGTTAAAAAGCTATTGATAAATTCCATTTTCTTAATGGGTCTGGAGAAAAGAAAACCTTGCGCCAGTTTGACATTGTGTTTGAGCAACATAGAGGTTTGCGCCATCGTCTCGACCCCTTCCGCAATAATCGACACCTGATGGTTCTGGATCAGTGAAATAACCGCTGAAGTGCTCTCTTTCTTGTTTGGATTGAGACAGCTGCGATCGAGCTTGATGTAATCGCTGGCGACAGACGTCATATTTTCCATGACGTTTTCAGTGGTGGCCACATCATCCCAGGCGATGCCAAGCCCTGCGTCCTGCAGCGCGGCGATATTGTGTTTTCCGGTATCATCCAGCGCCTCTTCCGAGGCGGTAATTTCAAAAATAAGCGCCGACGCCGGGATCTGTAATTGCGTCTGTAGCTGAATAATATGCTCCGCGCATCCCGGGGCGTTTAACTGATGCGTTGCCATATTGATGCATAAAAAGAAATCGGGTTTTAGCGGCAGAATTTTTTCATGCAAAAACTGAAAGGCCTCGCGGATGATATGCTGGCCGATATGAATAATACTCTCGGACGATCCCAGCTGCGGCAGGAAAAGCCCCGGAGAAACAATGTGATGCCGGTGAACGCCTCGCATTAATACTTCTGCGCCCACACACTGAAAAGAAGAGAGATCAAAGACAGGTTGCAGATAAAAATCGACCACCGCCGTAAATTTATCCTGAATAATTTTATTAATGATAATGCTGCACGTTACGTCATTTTTCATAACCCTTCCCCTCCCTGGCCATCCACGAAATGCGGGGCGAAAGAGAGTTATCTTCCCTGCCCTGCATCTTCAACGTGGAGTAAAAGCGACACAGGGAGGCCGGTTCTTAAACCGAAAGTGAGTTATAACGCCTTCCGAAGATAAGGTGACCAGCACGATTCTCGTGGGGCGTGACAGGAAAGCGTGAGCGCTGAAGCCGAAAAGTAGAATTAGCAAACGGCCCCCATACCGGGAGCCGCGCGTCATTCAGTCAAAGACGAACCACCAGCTTACCTTGCGCCTGATTATTTTCGATCAAGCGGTGAGCCTGTGGTAACTCATCAAACGTGAGCGTTTTCACCAGGAGTGAAGGCATGGCCTTGCTCGCCACCTGCTCCGCAATCCATTTCAGCGGGGCGTCGGTGAGGGGTAATGCCGGGGTTCCCAACAGCCCGCTGCCAAAAAAGGCCAGCCGGGTGGCATTGGGCAGGTCGTTCATCAGGTGCAGATTCTCCAGCACCGGGGCTCCGCCGAGCAGGCCAATCACGACCACCGTCCCGAAAGGTTTGAGCGACCTGAGGCTATCCAGCACCGTTGCGGCACCGACAACCTCCAGTACAACATCAATCCCCTCTGGTGATACGGCGCGCACCTGCTTTGCTATTTCACCGCTATCAATCACCACAGCGTCCGCGCCAATCTGTAAAAGTCGGGCCCTGTTCTCGGTTGAGCGGGTGGTAGCAATCACGCGCTGTCCGCGCGCTTTTGCGTAAACCACCGCCGCTTGCCCTACGGAAGAGGTCGCGCCGCGCACCAGCACCGTCTGGCCGGGCGTGGTATCAATCAACCTACCGAGAGCGCCCCACACGGTCAGATAGCTTTCAGGCAGAGCAGCCAGCTCTTCCCATGACAGCGTCACCCCCTCGAGGTTAATGACATTGCTGCGTAGCACCGTGACTTCTTCGGCATAACTGCCATTACGCGTAAACTGCAGCCCGCCCATGGCGGTGGCCACTCGCTGACCGGGCCGGAATGTCCCTGAAGGATCGTTCAGGATTTCTCCGACGGCTTCAATTCCGGGGACCACTGGCGCGGTAATCGGCCCCATTTTCCCTGCACGGCGATAGGTTTCGGCACGGTTAAGACCAAAGGCGCGCACTTTAATGCGGACTTCATCCGCCTGAGGCGCAGCGGAGGGGATGTTTTGCAGGGTCATGACTTCAGGTCCACCCGCTTGTTCAATAACGTAGGCTCTCATGAGGGTTCTCCAGATGTGTTGTTGAGTGAGTCAGCGCTCAAACATCGCTGATAGCTCAAACCTTACGCCTACCAATATTGCTGCGGAATACGCATAATTGATAATCTGACTCTCAAAAATGAGAAGAGTGATGATATGGATCTGAACGCCACGAAAATGTTCGTTGCTGTCGCACAGGCTGGCAGTCTTTCCGCCGCGGCGGAGAAGATCAACGTTCCTCTACCGACGCTCAGTCGGCGCATTCGTGAGCTTGAGCGGGAGTTAAACGTGCAGCTGATGGAGCGTTCCTCCCAGGGTATCAGGCTGACCAGTGCGGGAAACCGGCTGTACGAACAGGCCAGCCGCGCCATTGAGGATCTCAACGAGGCGCAGAAGTCGTTGATGGATGACCAGATCCGGCTAAAAGGTCGCTTGCGGCTGTCGATGCCCCCGGCTTTTGAGCCGTGGTGGGAGCTGATTGGTGCGTTTCAGGCGCGCTATCCGGAGATTGACGTGAGCATCTTTTCGACGGATCGCCGGGTGGATCTCATCCAGGATGGCGTCGACGTTGCCCTGCGGGTGGGCAATATTCTGCATGAATCAATGGTTGCGCGCCGTATATTCACTTACCGCCATATGCTGGTGGCATCGCCCGCGCTGCTGGAGCACGTTGGAGAACCCACGACGGTGGCGGATCTGGAGAAATTTCCTTGTGCCATTTGGGCGGCCATTCCCGGCACTCGCCGCGTCTGGCAGACTGGAGAACAGCTTTTTGAACCCAAACCGGTTCTTGTGGCCAACGATTATTTTCTGCTGTGTCAACGCGCCGTGGCGGGCCAGGTCCTTACCGAACTTCCCCCTTTTCTGGCAAAAAAAGAGATGGCGGCAGGAAGATTACGTGCGGTGCTTCCTGCCTTTCCGCTGCCTGAGCAAACGCTTCACCTGGTCTATCCCTCACATCGTCATCCCTCGAGTATTATCCGCGCGTATCTCGATTTCTGTCAGGAACAGGTTACCCGCTATCTGGATGGCTGATACGAGTAAGACATGACAGGTTTACTCCGCTTTCTCGGAACGCTGCTCCATGGCCAGCGCGCTGGCGCTGGCGGGATCAAAGAGTGAAAGGCTCTCAATCTGATCCAGCATAATGACCCGTCTGAAGGCCATTGCGCTCCTGGGTTCCGAATCGAGAGTAATGTCATGTTCGGCATACCACCTGCTGTAATTATGCTCGATACACAGACTCATTTCCTTGCCGTCGCGATAGCCGCTTAGCATCGGGATGAGGACGATATTTGCCGTCTTTTCGTATTCCAGCGACGCGGTATGTATCATCCCAACATATATCCGCCTCGACTTAAGCGTCACCAACGCCAGTTCGCCCTCTTCCATACACTGGTAAAGTAACTGCTCAATCCCGCTCGATCGCGCCAGGCGCTTATAAAGCAGTTTCCGGCCCTCGCCATCCAGCCTCGCGCTACCCGCCCAGTTAGAACGATAGAGACAAAACAATATGGCAAAGGCCAGCATCACCACCACCGGAGCCTGAATACCCAGAAAGCTCCAGTTCATAAAGTCAATTTGCCAGTTGGCGTAGTTCTGTGATGTCAGATGGAAGGTGTTGTCGGCGAAAGAGAGCGCAAGCAGGAGCAGCCAGAGCAGCCC
The DNA here is from genome assembly GCF_034046055.2 of Lelliottia sp. CFBP8978. Lineage (NCBI taxonomy): Bacteria > Pseudomonadati > Pseudomonadota > Gammaproteobacteria > Enterobacterales > Enterobacteriaceae > Lelliottia > Lelliottia sp. CFBP8978. The sequence continues at coordinate 3,660,732 of NZ_CM188253.1, forward strand.
GGTGGCGAACACGCCCTGCAAGACGAAGATACAGCCATAAAGCGCGACGAGAAAATAGACATCCCAGCCAAACGATCGCTTAATTTTAAAACGGGTAGACAGGTCGCGACTGGTGTACCAGTACCCGCAAACCATTAGCACCATAAATATCGCCGTGCCCATATTATGCCCTCTTCAGCGCATTAACATGGCGCAGGAAGTCCTGTCGCACCTCGTTGCTTTTATAGTTGACGGAGGCGTTACCATCCTGATCGATAATAATCCGATCGCCATCCTCCACGGCCTCAATGATTTCCTGCTGACTCATCACCTGCAGCAACGATTCCGGACTGGCAAAAATCGACATAAACAAACGTTTCATCATCTTGTATCCCTCTGAACAAAAGGGATAAGCCTGGTCGAACAAGACCCGATTTGCCTTAAGGTTATGCTGAAAATCCAGAACGGAGAGCTTTACAGACCAGAGCCGTAACCGTTTTGGTAACGCCCCTGCTTCCTCAAACCGCCCGCTATCTGTTCAGCGATTGAGATTCTTACGCCTGAAAGCTTAACTGTTCATCTGCCCAAAATTTCACCACTATTCTTAGGCAAAAGAACGACATCCTGTAAACCGTGATCGCCACACTCACAGAAAAGAAACGACGGTGCTAATTTTACAAAACGATATACCATAAAAAGGATAAAATGATGACACCCCGCACTCTTCCTCTGTGGGCCGCCGCGGCTGTGGTTGGCATAGTTCCCCTTCACTTCGCACAGGCTGCGAGTTCAGTTAAATTTCCCGATAAAGTCTGCAATATCACGCAGTACGGCGCAGAAGGCCATCGGTTGCAAATTGCTCTCAATACCGAGGCCATTCAAAAGGCGATAGACGACTGTGCCGCCGCCGGAGGGGGAACGGTACTGATACCCAAGGGCAATTTTTTAACTAATCCACTGTTTTTGAGAAACAATATCCAGCTGAAGCTGGAGAAAGACGCCACCCTGGTCGCGTCAACCGAAGTCACCGCCTATCGTGCAGATGAAAAATCGAAATATGCCGAAGCGGAAAATGGCTGGCTGCCGTTTATCAGCATCGCGGATGCACAAAACGTCGCTATCGTCGGCGAAGGCACTATCGACGGTCAGGGCGCAGTCTGGTGGGAACGGTGGAGGGAAAATATCCGCGCGACCGGAAAGAAAGGCGGTACAGACAGGCCACGACTGATCTACATCACCCGTTCAAACAACGTGCTTATCGACGGCGTCACATTGACTCATTCGCCAAGTTTTCACGTGGTGACCCGCTATGCGCATGATGTTGATATTAACGGCACGCGTATTCTCTCGCCGTGGCATGCGCCCAATACCGATGCCATCGATCCTATCGACAGCCAGAATATTCGGATCACCAACAACTACATTGATTGCAACGACGATCATATCGCGATCAAAGCTGAAAAAGCGGATCCACGTTTCCCTGAGGGTGTGGTGGATAATATTTATATTGCCAATAACACCCTGAAACAGGGGCGCGGGATCTCGATCGGCAGTGAAAGTGCGGGCGGGGTTAATAACGTGCTGGTAGAAAATAATACCTTTGAAGGTTCGATGTACGGCATCCGTATTAAAAGCCCGCGAGGAAAAGGGGGCGAGGTAAAAAACATCGTTTACCGCAATACCAAAATGCATAACGTCGAGGTACCGCTGGTGTTCTCCGCTTATTATAAGGCCGCGCCAATTGTCGAGGCTGAAGTCGACAAGCTGCTTCAGGCGGGCGGTTTTACCCTCGGCGAGCAGATCTATCCGCCGGACAGCGATCCAAAACAGCCATTCGACAAACACACCACGCCACACTTCAGTAATATTACCGTGGAGAACCTGACCTCCACCGGCGACAGCAAAGCGGCGGCCTATATCATTGGCACCCCGGAAGCACCACTCAACGGATTCCACTTTACCAACGTCAATATCGAAGCCGCTCAGGGTCTGCGCATTCGCAACGCCGAACTGGAGGCCAAAGGCCTCAATTTGAAAGTGAAAGAAGGCCCGGCGATTAAAAAAGATGCCGGAGCTATCGTTCACGAATAACGGGATAATGGCGGACAGCTGCACCCTAGAAATCGTTATTTTCGTGCGTGCGGTCTGTCCGTTTTTTGGTTTGTTGAAGGTTATTTAAATGACGCGAAGATATCAGTTAACCCCAACTGCGTTAATGCAACGATCGCGGATTGAATTAACAACATTTTGCTGAAAAACCTGAAACCTGTTGCTAAGAAATAAAGTAGAACGTCAGATTAATATTATTGTTCAAAACTCTGCCATTTCCACGGGAACATTTTCTCTGCTTTCTCGCGCCAGAGCGCTGCCTGCTGCGAGTCCTGTAAATAATTCAGCACCGAAATCTGATTGCGATACATGTCATCATCAGCATAAACCGACAACCATTTTGCATTTTCAACAGTAAACTGACGCAGAGAGTCAGTATCCGGGACCGTCCTGAAGCGTATCAGCCGCAACAAACTCAAATCATGCTGAAAACGTGGCTGAACGACCCATGGAACGTCCAGCTGAGTAATACTTTCCGGATCAGAAAGAGTGGATGCTTCGAATTTATCCATGACCTGGGCGGCGCGCAGGGACTGCCATGCCACAATAGCGCCATACACCATAGTGAAGACAATGAGCAGTTTAAGCATAACGTTCGCCACAATTCCTCGACCCACTCGCTCGGTCGATTTTTCAGTCGATCGTTGTCTCAGCTTTTCCGGTTGTTCAGCCAATGCCACAAACTGAAGTACAGCCATTCCATGCGATACCGAATAATAAAATGGGAATTCAAATTGGCTATGCAGCAAAACAGGTAGAGTACAGAGCAACATACCAAGCTGGCGAACATTGCGTGCCCGTCTCCAGAGTAGCAGCCAGGCCAGACCCCAAATTAAGATGCCGGTTAACGCCGGAATGCCTCCCTCCGCATATTGATACAACACTTCATTATGAGGATGGTTCATCATTTCAAGCCCAGGATTACCGCCAGGTAAAGAGGCAACATAGTCCTGGTATACTGCTTCATACGTCCCGGCACCAAAACCAACAAGCGGGTGCTCTTTCATCATCATTAACGTGTGATACAACGTTAACAGCCGTTGATGATTAGAACCTGCATGCTCGCGCAATGTCTCGATCGGTGAAACATTCATCAGCCACGTTCCGATCAAAATACCAATAAGGGGAAGTATTAATAAGGCCCGCTGATGACACCCGGCAAAACGAAAGTGTGAAAGTCTCAGTAATATAAATATGCCGCCAATAACGGTAATACCACCTAACCACCCTGTACGGGATTTTAGCAACACCAGACTCACGCAAGAGAGGATAATCCCCGCAGCAAGCGCTCCCCTGCGAATCCATTCTGCCTTAGACGAGATGAGTGCCGCGCTACGCAGTCCCAACAAGAACAACATCGCGCCCAGGGCCATCGCAATGAAGCTGGAAGTAACATTAGCCTGCCCGAAAATACCGGCGCCAATACGCCCATATTTATCCAGCAACAGCTGGGAAATTTCTGGTAACCAGGAGCGTGGAGCAAACAGCTCAACAATTGTATAAGTTGCCTGGATTCCTCCCGCCATGGCAAGAAACGACGCCAGTAGTAGCGTGTTTCGCCCGGATATTCGACATTGACGCAAAGTCAGGTAAAACAGTACTCCTCCCCACATCCCGGCTACACGTGGAAAGGTAATTGCACGTGCTAAAGCCGAAGGGGACCACAGTAGTGGTAGCGTCATCAGAATAGCACCGGCGAGGAACAACCCACCGATGCTACTCAACGGTATCCCGCGAGCTGGTAGAAAAACCCAACAAACGGCGATCACTACACAAACAAATGCGCAAGCCAGCAGATTAAAAGGTAAATCCGTTCCCCATCCGCCGTTATAATTCCAGGGAAGATGTACTAGACACAGCCACCAGATTGCTAAACCACCTATGAGCCAAAGCGACGCCAGTGACGACTTTTCAGATCTGAAGATGGCCGGAATGGCAGACAAGCCCATCAACTCAGCCTCTGGCTTTCTGAATAGCCATCTGCAGCATTTCCTGCGAAGTGCTGCCTGGTACTACGGAAATACGTTGCGCATCTGGATTTTGGGCCTGCGGCATGACCACGAACGCCGGAGTACCCGTAAAATTCATCTCTTTAGCAAGATCGGCATTCGCCTGTAGTGCGTCATGAACCGGGCCTTCATTCTGCGCCAGCTCGATAGCCTTAAGGGCCTGTTCGTTCAGATAAGGTTTTGCCGCTTCCTGCACATCTTTTTCCGTCATTTGCCCTTCTACATGGCCAGTAGCATAGAGCGCATTATGATAGGCCAGATACGCCGCTCCGCCCTTGTTCAGCCAAATCTGCTCGCCAACACGCGCAGCCAGGGCTGATACCGGCCAGCGAGAAGCAAATATTGGAAATTCTTTAAAAACAAAGCGTACATCCGGATTGGCTTTGATCAGCGCCTCTACCACCGGAGCCATCTTGCCGCAATAGGAGCACTGATAATCGAAGAACATGACAACAGCTGCTTTCGCATCGGCAGGCCCTACAGAAGGACTTTGTGAATCCAGCAAAGTGGCCTGCTTAGTCACTGCCATCTGTACAAACATTTGCTGTTGCGAGATCTGTTGACGTTGACGCAGACTCTCTCCAGCAGCGACCAGGAACTCAGGGTGTTCAGCAAGATAGGTCGCCATGACTTCCCCCAGTTTATCAGGATGCGCAACCAGATACTCTTCGGCAATCTGACCAATCTGAGTGGGGGTTAATGCGCCTGATGCAGGAGCAGTATCCGCGACAGGAGCGGCATCTGCCGCACTAGCGGTGGACATCACTGACATAAAGCCACTCAATGTCATTAAAAGTGCCAAACCGGTACGGGACAATGGCGATTTTAAAGAGGATTGTAATAACATTATTTTATTCTCACTTGATTTAATACAGTTAATTCTCGTTCCGGATTAACATCTAATTTCCGAAGAACGAGCCGAGAGTAAAGAAGAATGAATATTTCAAAATTTCATTGCTATTCAGATGGTTACTATTTGTGTTCGACCACGCTGTTCGCTTTTCCCGTCTCAACCATTAGTGAGACTGCAGGCATCACACGGCCATAATCATTAATGGTCTGCCAATACAGCTGACAGCTTGCCGTCTCACCACACCAGCTTTCTTTTCTCTGGGAAAAAGGCGCGACCAGACCCGCGTTGTCAAATTCGCGACCGTTGGCTTTTAATTGAAATAATGTCACGTAATAAGGGGTTGGGTTTTCAACAATAACGTGTTTGCCTGCGCGCGACCATTTCAGTTGTTTATATGCGTTTTCCGGATCACCTTTCAAACCCGCAGGTCGATAGAATAATTTCAGGCTGGAGCGCACCGCCATTTGTATTGAGTCCGGTCCACCTCTGCCAGATGGAATTGAGGAAATGCTCAACGTAAACAAACTTTCACGATCTGCCGGAAGCTCACCACCGGTACGAACAATCCTGATGCTATTTTCACGCCCTCCCGCCAGGGGAAATAATGGCGGTGTGGCAATAAATGGCGCTGGTGCAGTTATCGGCCGATCCGATCCTGCCCAGGCACCACCTGAGAATACTTTCGTATTTAGCAGATATGCCGTTTCAGATGTATTACGAACAGAAAACGTAATACTTCGCAGTTGTTCACCGTAAATAAACCGGGTTCCGCCGATGACCACACCAGCATGCACCATAGTGACATTAACCAGCATGAGTACCGCAGCAGAGTAAAGCACTGCTGGCATCATTAGCCGGCGGAACAGGCAAGATTTGTCGTTAAGCATATGTGAGCATAAAAGTGGCAGAGGCATTGGCATTCCCGGGACTTACTTTTGCCCCGTCAGCAATATAGCGAGCATAAAAGTTAATCTTAACCGCCATCTGATTTGGTGTCAGTTTTGCCAGCCCACTTTCCTCACCCAACGGGATCAGACTTTTGTCAGCGTTGTAAATACCCACTCCCATTCCAGCTGCGTAGCCGGTACCACCATCAAGCGCCAGCAAATCTCGATTTAAACTATTCTGGTTCCCCTGGAAGCTGACTGTGACCCCGCTTGCCGAACCACCGCATTTTTCCAGATTAATCACAAAAGGTTCATAACGTGTTCCATCCCCAGCTCGAGCAAAATCCTTGCTACTCACATTGCCCATTTCTACCGTAAAGTCACTAGACTCAGGCGAAACTGTGCAACTCTTCCCCGTGATGGTGCCGGTAATTTGCACTGTGCCTGAGGCCCACGCGCCACCAGCCAAACAGCCTATCAGAGCACCAGTACAAGCCATAATTGTAATAAGTTTCATCTTCGCTCCTACTGGTATTCAAGGTCAAAATACATCACCGCTGTGGCATCCCCTTCTGTTACCGCCTCTAGCGTGGACTTATAACGCAGATAGAACGTCAACGTATTGGCCCCTGCCTTGAGTGGAAACACCGTCGAATCACTGTTATTAATTGCAATTGGAGACTGGTTATTATCCAAAATCTCCACACCAATTCCGGTAGCAATAATACCTGACGACCCCATACCGGTATTCGTTAGTTTCAACAGTGCAGGATTGTCATTATCTGCAACCCCAGAAAACCAGACTTTGGAGCCAACGCTGTTCTTCGTGCAGTTTTTCAGGTTAATGTCAAAGGATTCAGCACTTGTCACACTGCCTACGGTCGGGAAGTCAGATGTGGAAAACTGACCGATTTCAACCGTTTGCTGAAGGCTATTGCTATCAACGTCACAGGTCTGGGCTGTAATCTTGCCGGTAAACTTCAGGTTATAAGGGGTTTCTGCAGCAGCCACATCTGAGCATACGGAACACATAGCTACTAGTACAAACGCCAGCAGAGCACTGAGATACTTTTTCGTCATCGCCGTTGCTCCTTATGCAAAATCCACACGCAGATAGGCCAGTGCGGTGAACACGCCTTCAGCTGGCTCTTCACCCGTCGTACTAACCGGATAAGCCTGCAACGTCACATTCGCATTCCCGGAAGTATCTGTGGCAAATGGGATCACACTGGTAGTGTCATTTGGGTTCAAAATCGATCCCTGGCTGTCGGTGACCACCACGCCAACATCCGGATTATCCGTTGCAATAGACTGCGGGTAATGAGTGTCTGCCGTGGCCTGCAAGCGCAGCGTCAGATTTGACGGAGCATCGATATTGGTACACTTGATGGGAACAATAAAGGTTCTAACCCTGGCATTATCAGGTTTCTGCCTGGCCGCTTTGAAATCTCCGCTATACAAAGTGCCAAAGTCAATCGCGATGACCTGGCCAGCCTGAATAGTACAGTTTTGCGGGACAATGACTGTGCCTGATAAATTGACACTACTCAGAGCCGTAGCTGGTAAAGAGTCCTCGGACGCAGACGTTCCATACAAAGAGAAAACCGTTGCGCCCAAAATACGCGTTTCACCAACAAATGGCTTGGCGATATATAAAGAAAGTTTTCCTTTCGCTCCTGCAGCAAACTGTGTTGTGGTACCACAATTAGTTTTCGCAGTATCATTATTATACAGAGCAGTGATAGGCGTGTTGACATAGGTATTCAGTCCGCCGCCAATGTACACCTGTGTTGAGACTTCCAGATAGTCGTTAACTTTATAAAACTGGCTGGTTCCGTCATTATGTCCGGGGGCGAGGTTAGTTACTGTAGTAAAATAAACACCTTTATAAGTGCCACTACAGGAGCAGGTTGCGTCATACCGACTACTCAGATCCCACGTGTAAGCATTTTTATATATTGTCCCCGCGGCATTGTCGTCAGGATCGGTCACGGTTTTGACGCCAAAATCATAGCTAAATACATGCGTACCCCCATTAGAAGTGCAGCTACCTGCCCACCCGAAAGAACACCAAAGCGCACTAATAAGTAGTATCAGACAGTTATAGTTGAGCCATTTCATTTTGCTGTACACTCCATTTTTTGACGAATCAGCGGCTGTTCGCTATAAGGGATCTGATACTTAACCTGACATTGTTGATCATCACTTTCTCCCCACTGCACGTTCAAAATTCCCGTGAGTGCCAGACCCGACAGGTACACTTCACCATCATCACCGACAATGCTGTCTCCGCCATTGTCGCTACGGCTGACCGTTGCGCCGAACGGCACGACCTTGCCATTGTGCGTAAGAGACAAGAGGGCTCGCTTACCAACATGAGCCTTAAAGTTGGCACGTACAATCGCCCCCTGAGTCGGCACCACATTGACCACCGCATCATCAATATCGGTTTCATCGTTCAACGAATTCGTGTCCAGGGCCATACGATTCATACGATAAGTAGAAGCATAAGGCACTACCGCATAACCCCGCCAGTCAGTATGAATTCCGGTTTCATTTTCTACTTTAACGCCATCAGCGCCCGGCGCCGCGATCAACACGTTCGTGTCTCCCAGCGGTTGACCAAAGGTAATACCATTGCGATGGGCAATAATCCCGCCGCTCAGGCCATAGACAAACTGCTGATAATCACCGTTATCACTGTAGTTATAACCGGCATTAGCATTACCGTAACTGCCGTTATATTGCATATTGACGTTACCGCTGGCACCGCCCTCATTATGGTTCTGATAACCTTGCTGTACGCTGTAATTCAGGTTGTTATCTTCCAGTAAGGTGCCGTTCAGACCCGCGTTCTGGTTCATATTCCCGTGCTTATCAGTACTGGCGCTATAAGTCGCGTAAGCATTATTGTTCTGCTGCATCACGTCGCCATTAGGATGCATCCACTGGCTAAGTGGCAGGGAAATATTGAAAGCATAAATCTGATCACCTTCGAGCTGCCCTTGAGATTTATTGTAATTATAACTCAGGCTGTACGAAATACCGGCAGCCGTTCCACTGTATCCCAACTGCAAGAGCGTGGTTTTTTCATCCGTATGCCAGTAAGTCTGCTGACTACCTGAGAGATAAAGTGACCCATATTCTCCGAGCTGTTGTGAAATGTTGACCTGCGCCTTACCTCGTTTGGTGTAGTACAAGTTGTAATAATCACTCCAGTCCGGCTTGCCGCCATCCTTACCACTTTCCGGCTCCGTCGTGTAACCGTCCATATGCTTATACGCGGTCTCATCCAGGGTATAAAACCCTGAGGTAGAATAGCGATAGCCCAGCAGTTGGAAGTTGGTCCCCACGCTGTTCAGAGATTTTGCGTACAGGAAACGAACAGATTGTCCCTCATGTGTGCTGCCATCCGCCAAAGTACTTCTTGCCTGGGTAGCATCCACCGAGACGGCGCCAAGATTTCCCATATTGAGGCCTGTCCCCAGCGCAACTGCGGTGTAATCATTTGAAACCTGTGTTCCGCCGTAAACGGTGAAGCCATGTGGCAAGCCCCATAAAAGTGTGGCCTGGCCAAAATCGACATCCTCCTGAGCACCACCATTACTACGATATTGCCCCGCCGTAACGGCATACTTCAGACGACCTTCGCGCTGTAAAAGTGGTACAGCTGAATAAGGCACACTATAACTATTAATCTTTCCATCAGACTCTTTCACTTCAACCGTCAGGTCACCACTTGATGACGTTGGAAATAAATCGTTAATTTCAAACGCACCTGGCGGTACATAACTTTGATAGATGATGTAGCCGTTTTGCTTAATCGTTACCTGAGCGTTACTTTTGGCTATACCGCGGATAGTTGGTGCGAACCCTTTCATGCTGTCTGGCACCATATTGTCATCAGAAGCCAACTGCACACCACGGAAGCTAACAGAGTCAAAGACTTCAGATGGCGTATAACTATCACCAACGGTTAGCTCAGCTTTTAATACAGTAATAGCTCGCTCAACATAAGTACTAATATGTTGGACGCTACTCTTATTGCCTTCAGCATTGCTGTTATAGGCCCAGGTAGAATAATCACGTAAACGCCACGGCCCCAAATTGAGTCCGCTATTTAGACCAAGAAAGTCGCTATTATCCGTCGTTCCACCCTCACTATGATCTTTACTGTTGGAGCCAGTCAAATTATAGTTTAAGGATAGCGCGTTAATTCCTTCATCCCATTGTTCTGGTGAAATATAACCGCGAGCACTATTTCGCATAGCCGCTTGAGGAATACTAATATCCAGACGCTGCTGCTCAAAATCAAATATGGCAGAAGCCGCAGGAATAACAGTTGCAATATTGATACAACCGTCAGGATCGCTTTTTGCCAACGCTACAAAAGGTTGAAGATTGACGCCCATGGCCTCCAGAGATTTGGGGGTCAGGCACGCAAATAGCCCAGTATCATCCTTATTAGCTGATTGCGATACGTTTGGCACTGAGGACTTTTCCGTGGATTCCGCAGTCGTGGTCACTGATTCTGGAGTGCTTTCCAACACGGAGGGCAAGGATTTATCTTCAGCGGTATTATCTGCTGCTTTATCTGCGGCTTTAAAAGTGATATCACGTGTCGCCACGAAATTGCCGTTCATGTAAATATCGACGCGATAATTGCCAGGCGCCTGCCCATTACTTTCAAACCGTTTAAGATCCGCTACGCCAGCTGGATCGGATGAAAGAAATGCCGGGTTGAAATAGTTATCCGCCCAGGCGTCATGGGCGCCCAGAATTCCACACAAAGCAAATGCCAATTGAGTCAACCGGGTACAGGCGGTCGGATGCTTTATTATTAGATTTTTAGACTTCATGCATTCCCTACCTTACTAAATTCACTTTCTTCGTCACCGGATATTACAGGCACATCATGTTATCCTGCGTTATTTTAACCTGAACAGGTCTGTGTTGCCGTATTTGCACCGTAATCATTAACCGTTTGCAAGGTGACTTTACCGCTGCCGCCACCCGGCACATTGACAGTTAGGCTACCTTTAGGTGCTACCATGGAATTTGGCAATTTCTTTCCATTAACAAATAATTGAATCAATGAAACATAGTAAGGTGATGGATTATTAACTGTCAGTTTGCCATTAGAAACATTACAGCGTAGCGTGTTTGGAGCCTGAACCGAAGGTGTTGGCAAGTTTTTCGGTCGAATAAATAATTTTATAACGCTCTGTGTAGCAATCTGTAATGTATTGCCCTGAAGCTTACTTTTATCTACTGACGGTATAGCCTTACTGTTCAGGTAAAAGACACTTTCACGGTCCGCTGCTAATGCCGGGCCGACATACATAATACGCAACGTATTTTCTTTCTTTGGATGTATAACAAATAACGGTGGTGTCAGAATAAAATCAGATGATTTAGTTCCATCAACATTGGCTACCCAGGATTGAATGAGAAACGAATTACTTTCAGATGAGTTAGTAATCGGCAGCGAAACTTGTTTTTCACCCTGTGGATAAATGACGCGGGTCGCACCCAGCGCAACACCGCCAGCGTAGGTCGGCATTGAGGCACTTATTGCCATTCCTCCTGCGACCATAATAGGCAGCAAGCGACGTATCATAGACGCCATCGGGGTTACTGATTTCATAAGATTATTTTCAGTGTTCATACGTTTTCACTTTTCACTCGTTCACAACCCGAATGGGTTAATCATCAATTTACTGATACACCACGTTGAACCACACCTGTGCTCCTGCATCACCAGCTTTTACTACCGTACTGGTTGCGCGGTATTTAGCGATATAACTCAGCACGCTTTCACCATCCTGCAATGGGGCAAACCACAGAGGCTGTGAATCTGGCACTAATAAATGTCCTGCTGCATCAAAGATGCCTATTCCGATACCCTGGGCAGCACCGGCTCCATCCCCTGCTCTAAAAACTTGCGGGTCCTTGCCGTCCGACTGACCGGTAAAAATAACCCCCGCTGACTGACTGACCATCGCGCTACAGTCTTCAAGCTTTATCTGGAATGATACGGGATCTTCCCATTCCCCTGAATTTTGAAATTCATTGCTGCGTACCTGCCCCATTTGCACTATTTGGTTACGACTGTCTGCACTGACTGAGCAAGCTGCATGTACAACCTGACCGTAAAAGTGCACGTCACCACCATAAACATTGACGAAAGGTTTTTTGGCCTGTACGGGAGAAATAAAAAAAGCTGATACAAAAAGCACAAGCGCACAATAAGATCCGTTACGCGCATTACGGCGCATGCACACTCCTTTGCACTTAGCTAGTAAAATCCCCTCCTCACACTGCTGCAAGGAGGAGGGAATACACACTACAAATATATTAGGAATAAATCATATTGAATGTAGCGGTGGCTTCTACCTTACCTGGAGTAACTTCACCGGTAGCAATATAATCAACGCTCAATGGAATGATATTTTCGCCGTCTACAAGGATAATTTTAGACGAAGTTTCACCCATCGCCAGGATATTACCGTCCGGGCCGTACAGCTGCAGAGCTACGTTTTTCGCTGCACCAGCACCTGCAGTGTTAGCCAGCACGCCATCCAGAGTAGCATCACCCTGACCATTGAACATGACTGCAGCATTCTGGCTAACAGTTGAGTCACAATCTTCCAGTATGATAGTGAAATCCTCTGGCTGGCCTGCGGCTTCGCCTACGGTGCTCAGTCTTGCGGTACGCGCCTGGCCCATAGTAACAACCTGATCAACGGAATCAGAAGATACAGCACATGCTGCGTCAACAACCTGACCTTGGAACTGCACGGTACCACCAGAAACAGTAGTAGTAGACGCCGCGTTAGCAGCAGACATGCCAGCCATTAAAGAAACACCTGCGACCATCATGGCCAGTACTGTTTTTTTCATTTGGAAAACTCCTGCGAGAACCACTTCTTGTGATTCTGAATTTAAGTTAATACCTTGCTAAAAATAACCTGCATCCTGCATAGTTCTATCTGTGTCACTTATAAATAAGGGCATAAATGCACAAGTGCAAGAACATAGCCTAAACAAACTATTTCAAGCTGAATGCAGTTTGCAAATTTTTCACATGATTTAGTTCCAGTAAGATTAACATTAATTTGTTATCTAAATCGAACTTCGAGTAATTTATTATATGTAGTAAAAAAAACCAAATGAAAAGAAATACACTTTTAGACAATTATGTATCATTCTGATTTTAAAGATCTTTTATCACACCAACTAACAAGTATGCTTCACTGATGGCAGAAATCATCAGCGCATCAGCCAGAAAACGTCGTTTCTGGCTTGTTTAATTCGTAGGACATGCAGTAATCAACCTTTATGACTATAAGCAATAACAAACACAGCACAAAAAACCTAACAATTATATATTTTTAGATAAAAGTATAATTCATCACATTAATGACGTTGAATTATTTAAATATTCATTATTGTTATTTTCAATTAAAACCCCTGCTACCTCATAAAAAACCATCTGTGACATACTGAATATCCTATAGAAAATAGGATAGTGATATCTAAAAGAACTTGTGATTAATAAAATGTAAAAAACCAGCCATTTCATATCTGTAAGTATATAGCAGCAGTTTAAAACACAGAGGGATAATCAATCCCAAATTGAGCCATAACGTTTAAATAATCCTAAAAATTGCTGTTTACCTCCCCCATAGGTTGGCCCTAAGTGGATCCTGATGTAACGGGTATTGGCTAATTACTCCCCCCTCTTTAACACAGCTACAAAACGTTCCGCCAATCAGGACAGCTACGATAGCGCCGTTGCTTACCCCCAACAATGCTGGGCTAGCTCCACGAAAACGCTTTATTAGCGAGAAAAGATGCGAACAGCTGTGTTTAGCCATATCGAATAGAATGAGCGGGCCTTACCCGCACCTGATGACGACAGCTCCGCTGCCCTTTTAACGCTTATCCGGTGCAGGAAAAACGCGCAACGCTGGCTTTTCCGCCTGAATCAACGCTTTGAGCAGGCATCGCCGCACTCTTTGTTGGTCCCCCCTTCCAGGATACCGTACTATATTGTCATTCATTATTTATGTCGGAATACCATGAGCCTACCGCAAACCACACTTGCCGAATCCGTCACGCAGAATATCGCCTGCCGTATTCTTCACGGTGACCTCCACCCAGGACGCTCGCTGCCCGGCGAAAATGAACTGGCAGCGGAATACGGCGTTTCCCGCACGTCGGTGCGCAATGCGCTACAGTTCCTGGCCGCCAAGGGGCTTATCACCATCCAGCCCAAAAAACGCACGACGGTCAATAACCGCGAAATGTGGAATCTGCTGGATGCAGATGTACTGAACTGGCTCGCAGAAGGCGACGTCGGGCCGGAACTGGTAGAGCAATTGATGGTTGCACGGCTGATTTTTGAACCCGATGTGGCCACCCTTGCCGCGCTGAATGCCACGGGTCACGATCTTGCCGCGCTGGAAGATGCGCTCAGTCTGATGCGCCAGGGGCAGACAGAAGCAAAACGGGCCCTGTTTGAAGAGGGCGATCTCGCTTTTCATCAGGCGCTGTTACGCGCGACCCATAACCCTTTCCTGCTGGCTCTGGGTAATGCGCTTTCCGCCGCGATGGTTCTTTCATTCCGCCAGACGCTGGAAAAAGATGTGCGAGAGTCGCATGCCGCCGTTGATGATCATTTTTTATTGTTTGAAAACATTCGCTTAAAACGCCCGGAAGAGGCCCGCAAGCAAATGCGCACCATCCTGATTAATGCAGCCCGTAAACACATCTGGAAAGACCTCCCGGAACTCTTCAGCTTTATCGCCTGATCCCCTTTTAAAATAATTCCGATCCGCCTCACAGTTCGTGGGGATTTTTTGCCCTAACTTATCTTGTATTACAAGATTGATTAGGTTGTATTACCTGAAATGAAAAAATACTGGATTGCCGTTGACTGGGGAACCACCAATTTCCGCGCTTTTCTGATGGATAACGCGCAGCGCCTCGATCACATTCATCACGCCTGCGGGTTGCTCTCGGTAGAAAAAACAGAGTTTGCCGCCACCCTTTATCACCTCCTGCAGCCCTGGCTTCAGGAGCATGGAGTGTTACCCGTGGTGATGGCCGGGATGGTGGGATCGCAGCAGGGCTGGCATGAAGTCCCTTACTCGCCACTCCCCTGCACCGCGCGTGCGTTGCTCGGCGGAACGTATTCCTTTACTACCACCTGGGGAAGCCCGGCCTGGATTATCCCTGGCGTCAGCGGCACCAGCCCGTTCGGTCAGCCGGACGTGATGCGTGGCGAAGAAGTGCAGCTTTTAGGGCTGAGCCAACTGCATCCGGCAGAGAAGCACTTTGCCCTGCTTCCCGGCACGCACAGCAAACATGCCCATCTGGCAGGGGGCAACATCACTGACTTCTCAACCTTTATGAGCGGTGAAGTGTTCTCCCTCCTGAGCCAGCACTCCCTCCTCGGCAAGGGGTTACCCGAACAGCAGGACGATAAACCCACCTTTTTACTCGGCGTGAAAACCGCCCTTCGCGGTGCGCCATTTACCCACCTTATCTTCTCCGCCCGTACCCGCCGCCTGGCGGGAGAAATCGCGCCCGCGCATATCCACAGCTATCTCTCCGGCCTGACGATTGGCGCTGAAATGCTGGCGATACCTGCCGGGCAGCAGGCCTGGGTGGTAGGAAGTCCCACCCTGACGGAGCGCTACCGGCTGGCGTCAACGCTGCTGGATCTGCAACTTACGCCGGTCAACGGTGACGACTGCTTTATCCATGGCCTTAGCCATCTCTATTCTCTTCTTCAAGGAGCAGCGCAATGAATCGGCAACAATTTTTAACTTGCTGGCAAGACGAGCCGCTACCGCTGGTGGCCATTCTGCGTGGCCTTGGGCCGGAACAGGCCGTCGAGGCCGCAGAACTCCTGCTGGAATGCGGTTTTCACTATCTGGAAGTGCCGCTCAATAGCCCATCTCCGCTGAAATCTATCTGCATCATGCGCGAAGTGGTGGGCGAACGCGGTTACGTGGGAGCGGGTACGGTACTGGAACCCGAACAGGTCGATGCCGTCGCCGAGGTGGGTGGACAGCTCATTATCGCCCCGAACTGCAACCCGGCGGTGATCCGCCGCGCCAGCCAGCTGGGTTTAATCAGTATGCCGGGGGTGATGACGCCGACGGAAGCCTTCAGCGCGATTAGCGCTGGGGCCAGCGCGCTGAAACTTTTCCCTGCCGAACACGTCACCCCGACTATCACCAAAGCCTTTCGCGCCGTGGTTCCACCGGATGTGATCTGCCTGCCGGTGGGCGGTATTCAGCCTGATGCCGGGCAAATGCGCAGCTATATCCGTGCCGGTGCGAACGGGTTTGGCCTGGGCGGAGGACTGTATCAGGCGGGAATGAGTATGAGTGTTCTCCGTGAACGCGCGCGGGCTTATCAGCAGGCCTGGCGTGAGTGCGCGGAATCTCGCTGATGAAACACCTCGTCACCTCGGGTGTGAAAACTATCGGCCATGATCGCGCGTAACCGCGCCTGCTGCGCTTCACGCCGCTCTTTTGCGCTTATAACAACGTCAACATAAAAAAAGGTGTCATGATGAACACAGCGTTGAACCCTACAAAAACGAACCGGCAAACATTCCTTGTTTGCTTTCTTGCCGCCCTTGCCGGCCTGCTGTTTGGCCTGGATATGGGGGTGATTGCCGGCGCTCTGCCGTTTATTGCCAGTGAATTTCAGCTAAGTAGCCACCATCAGGAGATGGTGGTCAGCGTGATGATGTTCGGCGCGGCGCTTGGCGCGCTGTGTAGCGGGCCGATGTCCTCCAGCCTGGGGCGCCGCAAAAGCCTGCTGCTGGGGGCGATTCTGTTTGTGATCGGCTCCGTGGGCTGTGCCTTTGCCGACGGCATCATCGCGCTGACGGTGTTTCGCTTTATTCTTGGCCTGGCGGTTGGCATGGCGTCCTTTACGGCCCCACTCTACCTGTCGGAAATTGCCCCGGAACGCATTCGCGGCAGCATGATCTCGCTGTATCAGCTGATGATTACCATCGGTATTTTCGCGGCTTTCTTATCCGACACCGCATTCAGCACAGGCGGACACTGGCGCTGGATGCTGG
Source organism: Lelliottia sp. CFBP8978 (assembly GCF_034046055.2). Classification (NCBI taxonomy): domain Bacteria; kingdom Pseudomonadati; phylum Pseudomonadota; class Gammaproteobacteria; order Enterobacterales; family Enterobacteriaceae; genus Lelliottia; species Lelliottia sp. CFBP8978. Next base: position 3,677,679 of record NZ_CM188253.1, read on the forward strand.
GTATCATCACTTTCCCGGCCCTGATCCTTTTTATCGGGGTGTTAACGCTGCCGGAAAGCCCGCGCTGGCTGGCGATGAAAGATCGTCACGAACTGGCAGGTAAAGTTTTACAGCTGCTGCGTAATTCCGATAAAGAAGCGCAGGACGAGCTGAATCAGATCCGCGAAAGCGTCAAGATGAAGCAGCGCGGCTGGCAGCTCTTCCGCCACAACCCGAACTTCCGCCGCTCCACCTACATGGGCGTGCTGTTGCAGTTTATGCAGCAGTTCACCGGCATGACGGTGATCATGTATTACGCGCCGAAAATCTTCGAAATTGCCGGTTTCTCTACCACCCATGAACAGATGTGGGGCACGGTGATTGCCGGTCTGACTAACGTACTGGCCACCTTTATTGCGATTGGTCTGGTCGATCGCTGGGGACGTAAACCGATCCTCAAGCTGGGCTTTGCCGGCATGGCGGTGTGCATGGGTATACTGGGCTACATGTTCCACAGCGGCATCACCAGCCCGACCGAACAGTACGTTGCCGTTATCGTGCTGCTGATCTTTATCACCGGCTTTGCGATGAGTGCCGGCCCGCTGATCTGGGTTTTATGCTCTGAGATCCAGCCGCTGGCCGGGCGTGATTTTGGCGTCACCTGCTCCACCATGGCGAACTGGATCGCCAATATGATCATCGGCGCCACCTTCCTGACGCTGATCGACACCATCGGCAGCCCCAATACCTTCTGGCTTTACGGCGCACTGAATCTCCTGTGTATCGTGCTGACCATTCTGTTTGTACCGGAAACCAAAAACATCTCTCTGGAAAACATCGAGCGCAATCTGATGCGCGGCAAAGCGCTACGCGATATTGGCCTGCGCAGCCACGATCCGCGTTCAGAAGATCCCCTCACCGCACACTGAGCTGATGTGACCTGCCACCGCGCAGGTCCCTTACCCTGGAGGCAATGCTATGAATAAGCTCACAAAAAACAGCCCGACTGGTTCAGGTCTGGAGAGTCTGGTCTATGGCAAGATCACCCGACGCCTGATCCCGTTTTTGATCCTCTGTTATTTCTTTGCCTATCTGGATCGCGTCAACGTCGGTTTTGCCAAATTACATATGCAGGATGCGCTGAACTTTAGCGATACGGTTTATGGCCTGGGGGCCGGGATCTTCTTTATTGGCTATTTCCTGTTTGAGTTGCCCAGCAATTTGCTGATGCAGCGCTTCGGGCCTCGCTTCTGGATCGCGCGGATTATGGCCACCTGGGCGCTACTCTCTGCGGCGATGGTTTTTGTCTCCACGCCGAATCAGTTTTACGTACTGCGCTTTCTGCTGGGCGTGGCGGAAGCGGGTTTCTTCCCGGGCATCGTGTTTTATCTCACCCTGTGGTTCCCGTCCTGGCGTTCGGCCCGCACGCTGGGCCTGTTTATTCTGGTTACCCCTCTTTCGACCATTATTGGCAGTCCACTCTCCGGGTTGATCCTTAAAGTATTTGAAGGCGTAGACGGCCTGCATAACTGGCAGTGGCTGTTCCTGGTGGAGGCTATCCCCTCTTTCCTGTTGGCTTTTGTCGTGCTGCGCTACCTCGATAACGATGTCAAATCGGCCCGCTGGCTGAGCGAGGCTGAAAAACAAGTCGTGATCAACGATCTGGCAAAAGACGCGGCCAACCGCGCGCGTTCGGGTCAGGGAAAAGTTGACAGCAGCCTGAAGGCGATGCTGACAAACGGCTATGTCTGGCTGCTGGCGCTGGTCTTTTTCAGCTTCAACATCGGCTATTACGGCATCAACTTCTGGCTGCCGTCGATCATAAAAAGCTCCGGCGTGAGCGATGATTTTCATATCGGGTTGCTGGCTGCGCTGCCGTATGTTTTTGGCGCGGCATTTATGGTGTGGAACAGCCGTCACTCCGATCTGAAACAGGAACGCCGCTGGCATATCGCCATTCCGGCCCTGATCGGCTGCGTGGGTCTGACTCTCAGCGCCTGGTGCAGCGGTTCCACCTTCTGGATGATGGCGTGGATCTGCCTTGCCATGTCCGGGACCCTGGCGCTGATCCCCACCTACATTAGCCTGCCAGGCGCGATGCTCTCCGGCACCGCCGCCGCTGCGGGGATTGCGCTGGTGAACTCGGTGGGCAATCTTGCCGGCTTCTTTGGCCCGACGGTGCTGGGCTGGCTGAAAGACACCACCGGTCGCACCGACCTCGGGTTGTACATTCTGGCGGGCTTTCTGCTGCTTTGTGCTCCGCTGATCCTCGCCCTGCCCGCGCGTCTGGCAAACCCAAAGACGTTTGCGCCTGAACCTGAACACCACGATGAGCGGCCTGGCGCTGCCCATCCTGTCAACGCGGCTACCCGTCGCTAACGTAATAAAGAGATAACGAATATGAGTGGATGTGGAGGATGTGCCAGCTGTGGCACGCATTTCAACCCGATCCTTGAAGGTGATGACGGCGCGCTGAAACGTGCGTTGTACAAATCAATGGGCCATACCGACGAGCAATTGCGTCGCCCGGTAATTGCAGTGGTGAACAGCTATACCAATGCCACGGCCGGTCACGCCAATCTGAATGAACTGACGGCAAAAGTGCTGGAAGGCATTGAAGAGGCCGGCGGCGTCGGCATGGTGTTCGGCACGATCGCCCCGTGCGATGGGATCGCCGAAGGCCATCTGGGCATGCGCTATATTCTCGCCGCCCGCGAAGTGATTGCTGCGTCTATCGAAGTGATGATGCGCGCCCACCGCTTTGACGGCATGGTGCTGCTCGGCTCGTGCGATAAAATCGTTCCGGCGATGTTAATGGCCGCTGCGCGCCTGGATATCCCGGCGATTATGGTCAACGGCGGCCCGATGTATCCGGCTGAATACAAAGGCAAACACTGGGACGGTAATATCGTTACCGAAGCCATCGGCTGGAAGAAACGCGGTGAAATCAGCGAAGAAGAGTTCGCGCATATCGAAAATATCGCCGAACCAGGACCGGGCTCCTGCACCATGTACGGCACGGCCAACACCATGTGCTGCATCGGTGAAGTGCTGGGCATGAGCCTGCCGGGTAGCAGCACGCTGCCTGCCGTCTCTAAAGAGCGTCGGGAATGCGCGCTGGAAACCGGTCGTCAGGCGGTGAAACTGGTGCAGGACGGGGTTAACGCCCGTCAGATTATTACCCAAGAATCGATCCATAACGCGATGGTGTACCTGCTGGCAACCGGCGGTTCCACCAATGCGATCCTTCATTTACAGGCGATTCATTACGAAGCCGAGCTCGGCCATTTGCCGCTCTCCGCGTTCGACAAACTGAGCCACCACGTTCCGCTGGTTGCCTCGCTCTATCCGGCGTCTGAGCACGATATGATCGACTTCTGGGAAGCGGGCGGCGTGCAGGCCGTCGAGGTTGAAATCAGCCAACTGATGAATCTTGATGCGCTGACCGTCACCGGAAAAACCAAAGCTGAACTGCTGGCCGTCACCCCATCAAGCTGCCGCCCGGAAGTGATTCACACGCTGGCGATTCCGGTGCGTAACGAAGCGGGCGTGGCCGTACTGCACGGTAATCTGTCGCCGCTCGGCTGCGTGGTGAAACCGGCTGCAGTGCCGGAAAACCTGATGGTGTTTCGCGGTCCGGCGGTGGTGTTTAACAGCGAGCAGGAATCCGTTGAGGCCATTATGTCCGGCCAGATAAAACCGGGCAGCGTGCTGGTGCTACGCTACGAGGGGCCAAAAGGCGGGCCGGGGATGCCGGAGATGTATAAACCGATGAAATCCCTCGAAGGAATGGGACTGTCTGATACCTGCGCGCTGATTACCGACGGGCGTTTCTCCGGCTCTAACCGCGGTCTGTTCGTCGGCCATATTTCACCGGAAGCGGTCGAGGGCGGTGAGCTGGGTCTGGTGGAAGATGGCGACGAAATCTCCATTGATATTCCAGCCCGTTTGCTGACGTTACATGTCAATGAAGCGATCCTGGCGACACGCCGTGAAAACTGGAAAGCGGTCAATAAAGAGGTGCCACGCGGCTTCCTGCGTCTTTATCGTCGCTGGGCATTACCCGCCGCACAAGGCGCGGTGCTGGCAGACCGGGAGGACGACTAATGGCTCAACGCTACACCGCCCGGGAGATTATCGGGGTTAACCCGATTACCGCGATGCCCTTTACCGCACAAGGTGAGGTGGATGAAAAAAGCATGGTGCGGCTGCTGGAGCATCTTGCCAACAGCGGCGCGCAGGGAACGACGCTGTTCGGGATCGCCAGCGAATTTCCGAAATTAAGCGATGACGAGCGTAACCGTCTGGCGCAGCTGTTTGTGTCCACACTGGCGGGCGGCCCGATATGGGGCGCGATGTCGGTCACCGACCACAGCACAGAGCTGGCGGTGAAGCGCGCCCGATATTATGCCAGTCTCGGGGCGGATGCCCTGATGCTGCTGCCGCCGTTCTTTCTTCAGCCTAACCCGCAGGCGATTCAGGAGCACATTTTTGCCGTGCTGGAAGCGGTCGATATCCCGGTGATGGTGCAATACGCGCCGGGGGAAACCGGCCTGTCTATCACACCTCAACAGCTCGCCCTGGTGGCGAAGCGCTACCCGCACGCGGTATTCAAAATCGAGTGTCATCCGCCGGTCGATTATACCCGCGAGTTTCTGGCGCTGGCCCCCGAGGCCAGCGTCCTTAACGGGTATGCCGGACTGTATATGCTGCAAATGCTGAACGCTGGCGGGAAAGGCGTGATGCCGGGCTGTTCTTTCACGGAAATCTATGTGCGCATTTATCGCCACTGGCAGAACGGCGAACATCAGCAGGCCGAAGCGCTGCATCAGTCTCTGCTGCCGTTTATTCAGCGCTGGATGAGCCACTGCGAATACATTATTCAGGTCGAAAAGACCCTGCTGATGCGCAGAGGCATTATCGCCACCGATTATTGTCGCCGCCCCGGCTGGTTACTGACGCCGGAAGACGATCGCCTTATTCACTCGTTCATGAGCCAGTTCCAGCTATGATCGCAAGGCCGCGTCCCGCGCGCGGCCTGCTCTGAGGTTTTCACTATGACGCTTAAAACAACGCAACGTATTGTCATTATTACGGGCAGCAGTCAGGGTATCGGTCAGGCTATTGCCCATACTTTTTTAGCGAACGGCGATATTGTCATTGGCTGCGCATTTCCTGCTGCCGAAAAAACCCCTGCTGTCCGGCAAATGTTGGCCGATTATCCGGATCGTTATTTTTATGACTCTGTTGATGTGACCCGCACGGAGGAAATTAAACAGTTTATTGACGGCGCAGAAAAACGTTTCGGCAGAATAGATATCGTGATTTCTAATGCCGGAAAAAATATCTTTAAAGGCATCGACTGTGAAGAAAATGACTGGGAGCATAACTTCAATCTTAATTTGCGCTCGCACTGGTATCTGGCGAAATGTGCGCGTCCGGCATTACAAAAAACGCGAGGGACCATTATTATCATTACCTCGAACCATGCTTTTTCAACCATGCCCGGCTGCGCGCCTTACAATATCAGTAAACGCGCGTTGCTTTCCCTCGTTCAAAGCCTGACCATCGAATGGGGACCTGAAATTCGTACCGTGGGGATTGCTCCCGGCTTTATTGATACGCTCGGTAATCAGGCCTGGTTCGATGCCCATCCTGACGCGCTGCTCGCCCGTGAAAGAACCATTAAAAAACACCCCGTGGGGCGAATTGGCCGACCAGATGAAGTGGGCGAATTATGCCTGTTTTTATCGGGCGACAAGGCGGGCTTTATTGCCGGGACCACTATCGTCATGGACGGCGGGCGCAGCGCCATTATGCAGGATGAAGACGATCGCTGATATTGCGTGCCCGGTACGGGGCAATAACATTCACAGGGAGATGAAGCTCTCCCTGTGGGTACAACAGCGGTCAACACGCGGGCATTGCTATCGCCAGTAATTGTGGCCAGATGGCCGCCCAGTCAGAGCCATGCGCCATGCCGCGAACCGATTCAACCCGCGTACAGCTTCCGCCGACGCGCTGCTGAAAACGCCTCGCGACATCAGGGGGAACGGTTTTATCGACATCGCCGCTGAAATGAATTTGTGGCAGCGTTTTCAGCGTCTGCGCATGATCAATAGCGCTCATTGCGGCAGGCATGGCACTCACGTGATGCCACGCATTCACGTACCCGACGTCAAGATTCCCCGCCACGGTGCGCAAAGTGCGCACATCCGTGCGCCGTTCGGCCAGCAGCGCGGCAATATTGCCGCCGCCGGAATAGCCCACCAGCTCGATTTTCACCCCCGGGTAGCGCTGCACAAACTGACTGAGCGCCCTGTTCATGGCATCAATGACAGCAGGTGAAAAGCGGTCGTCAGTCCACAGGTTCACGCTACACCCCGTCGGTAAAGGCGGCCCAATAAACTGGCACGGGCGGGCGAGATAGAGCACGTTTGCACTGGGATCTGCCCCTGCCAGCGCCAGGCCAAGCGGATCGCGTGGCGTCGGATTATCAGAGGGTCGCGTCCGGCTTTTCCAGGCAAAGCCATCGCCTTCGATGTAGACCCGCAACGCATTAACCGGCGGCTCAGTTCGGCTCCATGTGACGATCGGGAAAGGCGTTGTGGGGATAATTTCTCTGGTAAGACCTGCACGTTGGGCGATTTCATTCGCATCGCGGTGCGAATCGTCAGAAACACAGCCTGCGAATAAAAAAGATAAATTAATCAATAAGACTGCAAAGAATATATTCTTCCTTCCCGACATACCTCGATTCGCCTTAAGTAAAATTAAAAACACCATAAAAAATGTGGAATTATTTCAGCAAGAAATAATTAAGCAAATCTTATTGTTTTTTGCAACAAACTGTATATTCTCGCCGGAATGATATCGGATTAATCCGAAGAATAGATATCTGCACTTTTATAACAACCGCAACTTTGTGACGGCCCACCATGAGAAAAAAATACCTTAGCCAGCTAATTTCATTGCTGGTGGCTTCAACGGCAGCGCAGGGGCTGCTGAGCACTCACGCCTTAGCAGCAACAGACGTTATCATTGACGATTCAGCGATAAATATACAGGTTATTGGCGCGACAGATTCCCTTCATGTCACCCAAACCGGCTCTATTACCGGTTCTCCAACAACGGCATTAATCATTAACCAGGGCGCATCGGTAACACAGTTTACCAACGATGGCGCTATTAATGACGATCTTGATGAACCTGTTAATCAGCATAGCAATATCGTTCAGATTGACGGATCCGTCGGTACTTTAACGAATAACGGAACAATAACCAGCGGTAACCGCTACCATTATGGCAGCATCGTGGCGTTAGGCTCGTCGGGCGTGGTGGATAATTTCATCAATAGCGGCACAATTAAAAATGCCGAAGATAATTATAATTTCGGCATTGAAGATACCGGCGCGCTGGATAATGACGGTCATATCCGAAACCTGGTCAATACCGCAGACGGCGTTATATCCGGCTATCGTGGTATTACCAATATGGGAACGATTGATAAATTAACGAATGCGGGCATTATCGCCTCAAGCACCGGTAATTCTGCTATGTTTCCCGGCCAGAACGGCGCTATTTTCAACCGCGGCACAATTGATACCCTGCTGAATACGGGAACCATTAAAAGCGGCGATCTCCACTTTTATGATAGTGCGGGTATTTTTAACTGGGGCACGATTAACACCCTGATTAATGAAAATATCATTAAAGGCAGCGCCTTCGGTATTACTAACCACGGTGATATCGGCACGATTGAGAACAATGGTGTTATTTCTGCCAACAGCTACGGTATTTTCTCCAACAGCTCGTCCGATAACGGCATCGGCAAAATCACAAACCACGGCGAAATTAATGGCAGTTACGCCGGCATTTATATTTCAAACTACAGTACGCTGAATTCGGCGACCCAAATCATTAACACCGGTACACTGGTGGGCGGGAGCTATGCCCTGTATGTTTACGGCGATACCAACGCCAGCACTGAAGTGACGCTGACCAACAGCGGCAAAGTCATGGGCGATATTTTTTCCTCAAGCGCGGCGCCTTTAACGCTTAACGGCGGAAGCAACACCATGGGCACGCTGACGGGGCTGAATAGCGACAGCATTGGCACCATCACCAGTAACCGCTCTGGCGTGATCTTCGGTACCGGTTCGCTGCTGCTGAACGACAATGTGTCAGCGCCAACCATCCTGAACGATGCCGCGTTGTTGCAGGTGAATAATAACATCACGCTGAACGGCGATTACCACCAGAAAGCGGCTGCGACGCTGATCTCCGGGGTTTCGGATCTGGCAATAACCCGCGGGGATCTGATCGCCGATACCGGCTATGGCCGACTGAACGTCATCGGTAATGCGACGATCGATGAGGGGTCCAGCGTTAGCCTGGCGCGCACAGGCAACACCTACAAATTTGCTGAAGGTCAGCGTTATGTGGTGATCAATGCAACGGGCTCAGACACCGATTACAACGCCGACAAACTGAAGTACACCGCCCTCGGCTATCGCGGTGCGGTGAATGGCTCCGTGTATGAGGATGGCGCGAACAAAGCGCTGGTGCTCACCGTTGGACCCGAAAAGATCACACCGCCAGTGGTGACGCCGCCGGTTGTTACACCACCCGTTGTCACTCCGCCTGTTGTGACGCCACCGGTAGTGACCCCGCCGGTCGTGACGCCACCGGTGATCGCTCCGCCAACTCCAACCAAACCGGTACTGGCGACTCTCCCGAGCGCAACGGCTGCGCTGGGCGGTCTGGCGAGTTATTCAGGCATCTCCTCGCCACAGCTGCTGGATCTGTATAACGCCTCGCTGGCTATTGACAGTAAAGGTGAAGCAAACCGCGTCGGCGAGCGTCTCTCTCCGGGCCAGAACATCAACACCAGTTCAGCGGCGAATGTCGCCACCTCCACCGCCCAGGCCGTGGTCGGTGCGCACATTGACGCCGTGCGCAATCCGCAAGCCTCCGGTACCAGCGGTGTGGCGACCGGCGATGATTACAGCAGCAACTGGATCATGTGGGGCCAACCGTTTGGGGGTTACGCTCGTCAGGACAGCACCGCAGAAATCAGCGGTTACACCGCCAAATTTGGTGGCCTGATTCTGGGTGCCGACCGCGCGCTGGGCGACGACTGGCGTCTGGGTGCGGCGCTGAACTACAGCAACACGTCGGTCCACGGCAAAGGCAACCTGAGCGGAAACACCTCTACCGCCGATAACTACGGCATCATTGGCTATGCGGGTTACACGGGCGATCCGTGGTATCTGAATCTCTCTGCTGGCGTTAACCGTCAGAACTACAGCTCCGTTCGCCGCGCTGACTTCACCGGCTTCTCCGGCGCAGCCCAGGGCAAATTTAACGGTCAGTCGGTCACCCTGCAAACCGAAGTGGGCTATCCCTTCACGCTGCCTGCCGACGTGGTTCTGACGCCGCTGGCCAGCCTGACTTACGGGTATCAGCACGTTGATGGCTATAAAGAGACGGGCGGCAATGGCATGGCGCTGGATGTGGGTAGCACACACTCGCAGTCGGTCGTCAGTGATATCGGTCTACGCGTTGAGAAAACCTTCGCGACGGGCCTTGGCAACCTGACACCGTTCGCCCAGCTTTCCTGGCTGCATCAGTACGATAACCGTCAGGTCAGCAGCCGCGCCTCCTATGCCGCTGATACGATTGGTGAAACCAGCTTTATCACCAAAGGGGCGTCACCGGTAGAAGACATGGCTGGCGTCGCCATCGGCAGCACGCTGTACGACGCGGATGAGCTGAGCCTCGACGCCCGTTATGACCTGCAGGCGGGCGAACGCTATCAGGCGCATACCTTCAGCCTGCGTTTACGTAAAATGTTCTGATGATTGTTCAGTACTGCTAAACAACGGGGCCAAATACGGCCCCGTTTTTTGTAACGGCGCAACACATTGAATTTTCCGCTTTATGCGTCGATAGTTGTCATTTCCCGATCGCTAAATGACATGGGTACGTATGCACTCTCAAGCACTCAAAGGCGGCGCGCTGCTTCTGCTGCTGATCCTGATTTACACCGGTATTTTTACCGCTGACCGCATCACCTGGCTCATGGAGGTGACGCCGGTTGTCATCATCGTGCCGCTGCTTCTGGCGACCCAACAGCGCTATCCGCTGACGCCTTTGCTTTACCTATTGATTTTCTTTCATGCCATCATTTTGATGGTGGGCGGAATGTACACCTACGCCAAAGTCCCGATCGGCTTTGATGTTCAGGAGATGTTCAGTCTTAGCCGCAACCCGTATGACAAGCTGGGCCACTTTTTCCAGGGGCTGGTGCCCGCGCTGGCCGCCCGCGAAATTTTGCTGCGCGGCGGGTATGTGAATGGCCGGAAAATGACAGGCTTTGTGGTGTGCTGTATCGCCCTGGCGATCAGTGCCACTTACGAGCTGATTGAATGGTGGGCGGCTCTGGCGATGGGACAAGGTGCGGATGATTTTCTCGGCACCCAGGGGGATCAGTGGGATACCCAATCGGATATGTTCTGCGCCCTGCTCGGCTCGCTGACCACCGTGTTAATCCTTGGACGCTATCATCAGCGTCAGCTTGAACGCTACTTCCCGCTCGCTGTGCCAGCGTTTGATCGTTCAGTACAGAAATAGTTCATCGTCACGCCCCGTTCCCCTCGCAAGACGCCGTCTGTCAGGCGAGATCTTGCTTCGAGGGGAACAGGATTTGACACTGTTTGCGCGCTTTTCATTTTGCTACTCCCTGGTTTTATGACCTGTGATGAATCAGCCCGCAATCCCTGTAGCGGAAAGCGAAAAGAGGCTTACCGTTACTTATTGCCCTTAATCTTCATGTCAGGCAGGCTCGAACCGGTGGCTTTTTCCGTAAACTCATTAATTTTCTTACCTAATAAGGTAATAATTGGCCCGGAAAACACGCCCCCCAACCCGGCTAACATCAGAACTTTGTCGTTCTGTCCGTTATGGGCCAGCGCCACAACGCTTAATATAAACCCGCTGAAGCAGGACATAATGACCTGGCAAATAATATCGGGCATATCGCTCAACGTAATATGACCATGCTTTGTCATAATATATCGAACTACCCCTCCCCACGCGGCCATCGCGAAAATGGATACCACCACCGAGTGATCGACATTAATAATATCTCTGAAAGTTGTTGTTACTACGCTAACCATAAAAGGTTCCTCAGACGAAAAGAAATAAAGTGAACGGGGAAAGATTACTGCGGCGCGGTTGGCGGGAAAAATCACATTTTCCCATTTTATGCGATGAGATCTACCGGCCTGATTTGACTTAAAAACAGCGGGGAGGTTTATCCCCTCCCCGCCGCGATGAGACTGCTGATGATGTTTTTCACAGCCGCTTATTTACAGGTTTTGATCTCTTTCCACTGTGACCATTCGCCCGTGAATTCCGGATTGCCCGGTTCATTGTTTTGGGTCCAGTAGTTAGCCAGATATTGTTTACCTTTCCAGTTCACGTTCTCACCGCCGTTATAAATTTTGGCGGATTCCCAGCTGTCAGCACAGGTTTTACCGGTGTCCGGTTTTGGCAATGGCTGAACCTGAGGAATTACCGTTAAGGTATACGTCGCAACATCGCTTTTCTTACCATCAGAAACGGTCAGGCTAAAGGTGTACTGTTTTTTGGCGGTAACCACCGGTGCGACAAACGAGATGCTGTCACGATCGTTGCCCTCAAGAGTGGAGCCATTCGGCAGCAACCAGGTATAGGAGAGCTTGTCACCATTGGCATCGCTGGAGCTTGCCGCATTCAGTGTCACGTTCGCCTGGCCTTCAACCTCACCCACCGGACCGGTCAGTACCGCAACGGGGGCAACGTTGGTGTCACCCGGTGCAGGTGTCGGCGTTGGCTCCGGTGTTGGTGCTGGGGTCGGTGTTGGCGTTACCGGCTCTTCTTTACCTGACTCATCGACAATTTTCACGTTAAAGAAGTGCTGTACGCAGCGCTGATAGTCACCCTCTTTGAAAGCGGAGAATGGTGTCTGGTAGCCCACCAGCTGGCAGGAATAAGTCTGCCCGGTTGGTGTGCTAGGATCCCAGCCCCAGTCCTGCTCCCAGTATTGCGGCAACGCACCAGAGCCTCCTTCGTCAAACTGCTTCATATTTTTGCAGCCCAGCACTTCGTCTGCCGCAATCGGCACTTTCAGATATTCAGCTTCGCTTCTGTAGTAGGAGATGCGGTTTTCGCCCTGGGCAATTTCCGTTGGACCGCCGCACTCCACGCCGCCGTTAATAATCTGAATGGTGACGCCGAACCCCGGAACCAGACCGTTTTCTTTATCGTGCGCGTTCGGCTTCCAGGTGCCGTCAATGACGTGCAACATGCTTGGCTTAGGTGCCTGAGGCGTGACGTAGAAGAACACGGCGCTGGCGAGGTTCAGCCAGGTGTCTGCCACCAGTTCAGGCTTGTCGAGCAACGTTCTTACCGTGCCAAACATGGCATCGGAGAAAGGCCCATAGTTATAGTTGTAGGAGAGTTGTTTCGCCCCGCGACCAAAATAGCTGACAAAATCACCGTCTTTATCCTTACCGCACGGCCAGGTTTGCCCCTGCCACACATCAGGATTACATTCGCCGTTATAGCCGCCTTTTTGCCCCTCTTCCCAGCCCATTTCGCGTAACCATTTCAGCCCCTGCCGCCACTCGGCTTCAGGACGCCAGCTTTCGTGTGCGCCCGTTTCCTGAGCAAAGTGGGCAAACATCGTTGCCAGCCCTTTGCGACAGATCGCATCGGAATCACGTCCGTCGGTATAAGTGCCGCAAACGGCCGGGAACTTACCGATAGCCTTGAGGTAATTTTCATAGCTGTATTCCGGGGCGCGCAGCGGGAAAATATAATCCCACTGTTCGCGGCTCAGAAGTTTTTCGACACGTTTCACGTTATCCGGGTTTGCAGCGCGCCCGGGGGCAATTTTTTCTACCGAATCATTGTCCAGCGTGCGGATCGAGGCTTTGACTTCCTGCATCAAAGGGTTTTGCGTTAACGAGTCTTCTTTTTTCTTAATATCACTTTGTTTAATTACGTAGGGTTCAGAAGTGGTGGGCGTTTCCTCTGCATAAGTCATAGCCGGGATGGCTAATAAACAGGGGAGAGCGACAGAATAACGTTTTAGCCGCGAGTGAATTCGACTCATAGTAGGCACCTTAATTTTTAATATAACTTACCAGCAGAACAGTTAATAGGCTCTGCATGACATTCACAGGAATAACTCCTGAATCCACAGATTAGCAGGAGTCAGTTTGATAAACGTATAAAATAAAAACATCATTATTTAAAATAAGATAAAATCATCTGACCTGGTTTATTTATATTTAATAGCTATTGAGATGATATCTTTGAGCAATATCAGTTCTTTTCCATTGCTCAATCAGTAATGACAACAGACTTCTTCGCATTTAGATTTACATATCGAGGAGACGATACTTTCCATTCCACGAACTTTATCTTTTTTCTTTTTATAATTTGCATAAATGCAGATTTTTTTACAACAGACCTCATCCGGTAACTCCATCATCACAATATTGCTGTGATGATGATTAATATAATTTCCGACAATCTTGCGCGGTAGGATGGCCAGCATACCTCTGTGTTCAACGGCAGAAATGACGCCATTGATCGATGATGAATGGTAACCCACTTTAACCATCGCTGTATTTCGACCGCCAAAAGAGCAGTTATCTTTACAGGAATAATTGACCAGCGACTCCGCGTTATAAGTATACACCGCGTGATGAATCATATGATAATGGGCTAGCGTAACTTTCTTCTGATTAGCCAGCAGGCTGGACTGGCTCACGACAACAACGAAGTCATCAAGAGAGTCAATGAGCGTTGATGTCACTTTTTCATTTCGCAGGGGAAAATCACTGATAATGAGATCGCTGAATGATTGCAGTAAACAGTCAACATATTCGTCATGACTGCATTTGATATGATGATTAAATTTAAACTCTGTGTCGCTGAAATTCGCCTGTTGATACAGATTTTGTAAATAATAGTGCTCAAATAAATCCGGGCAGGTCACATTGAGAGACGACTGACCTCTCACGTTATCATTTAATGTCAACAAGCCATCATTAATAAGATCCAGCGCATGTAAAAAAACCTGATTAATCTGCAATGCATCATCGGTAGGCTTTAAGCCCTGCGACGTGCGGACAAATAATTCGGTCCCCAACTGTCGCTGTAACTTACTGATCGAAAGACTCACCGCTGATATAGAGAGATTAAGATTGAGAGCCGCGCGCGACAGATTGCCCGAGGTGATCACTTCGTTCATCACCTTAATCAAATTGTAGTCAAAATCATTATGTTTACTGAAATTCATCCGTTTGCTCCATATAAAAAAATGATCTGTCTCTTGTGTCATAATTTCCCCGGTAAATAAAGTAAAAAAAACTCAACTTTTACAAAAGAAACATTAACGGATTGTTATTAAAATTTTATTAATCGATATGAACTCTTGCACGCATCCAACCATAGATGAAAGACTCGTTCCCTTGCTTACCTTCGGCCAGTTCAAGATAGCGTTGCCCCTGACTACAGTTTAATGAGGTCAACATCACGGCCTCGCCTTCTTTACCGCGAATCTTCAGGAAGGTGGCCAACGTGTTAAGCGTCGCAGGACCGATTTTCCCGTCAATATCAATATCGCTATAATCTGCGCCCTTTCGGTTATAAGCATTTAACCAACGCTGCAGCCATTTAATGCCAACCGACGGTCCCATATTCGTTCCGGTATCACAAAGCTCCATCGCCAAATCCGGAGACAGCTGATTCACTTTGTCAAATCCTGGCTGATACCAATAGTTTTTTTCCAGTATTGTGTAGGCGTTTTCCCGGGTAAAATCTTTCATATCACCGGTGTATCCATAACTTCTTGCCGTTTTTTCAGTTATTCCCCAGTGCGTTGGCCCACCGACGTCATCAGGATGATTGACATATCCACCCTCATTTTTCAGAATTTCTTCAATGACAGGGTTTTTCGACATAACAGATTCCTCAATGATTTATTTTGTTAACCAGAAGAACAAAGCAGTAACGATAAAAATCAGTGAAAGTGAAATGCTAATCATAATGGGCGACCAGGAGAGTTGAGATCGCCTATTTTTGGGTTGAATCGGTTCAATTTTTACCATGGCGTTAACTTTTATGCCTGCCTTTGGAATAGTGACAAAGAAATCATTCACCCCCAAAGATTTAAAGTCTCGCCGGATAAGATATAAAACTTGAGTCAGGCTGGCTTCACTGCTGAACTTACTTCTTGCTCCCCACAGAGCGTCAGAGAGTGCGGACTTTTCAATCACTTCATCATTAGCATGCTGAACAATATAACTCAGGCAGCGTGCCTTCATTGATGTCATTTTTATGACAACATCAGAATTTAAATCTTTTAGCTCCTTTGTATCCTCATTAAAAACATAATGTCCAGCGATAAGATAAGCGCCCATCATTTAATACTCTCCGTTTCGATTGATTGCACGGTATGGCATGACTGATTCCGCCAACTGGAATAAGCGTATATGAATTTGTTTATTTCACCATGCATTCTATGGCATTAAATAAGTAATGCGATCTTTCGCAGAATATGAGATGCAATTCGAGTATTCATCAAATACCTGTTGAGCAAAACGAAAATACTCCGTGATTGGCCTGTCACTCTGCTGATTATTGTGTCTTTTTTATACTGCAAAGAATAGTCATTAAACTCAATGCTGATACATTATATATCTCATGACCGGAATGGTTTTTATGATAACCCACGCACCCCATCATCAAAAATTATAGCAACGGGATTTTACAGAGCAAATTCAACTAATAGGGAATAATTTTTAGCAATGGTTCTTCTTGATGCGGAATGATTTGCGGATTTTGTTGGCTGCTCTGAATATTACAGCGGTAATACGACGAAACGTCATTTTCGAAAACATATACAGGAAATCAACATGGCCACGAGCAAACTCATTAAGACCGATACACTGACTGAAGCTTCTTATAAAGCGGATGGATTTGATGCCTCCAAAGAGACCTCTAAATATAGCTATACCTCAGCGCGAGTCGCTAAACCGGTATATAACAAGTACAACACGGCGAATAAACCTAAGGTGTTTGGCTATTATACCGACTGGTCCCAGTACGACAGCCGTCAGAGTGATGGTGATGACACCCCTGCCAACCGTGGTCGCGGTTATGACCTGGCCAATGTCAGCCCAACGGCATACGACAAAATCATTCTGGGTTTCCTCGGTATTGTGGGCGATCAGGGTGAAAAAGCTGACACTATTAACCGCGCCGCCACAACGCTGGGCAAATCAAAAGATCAGGTGACCTTCCTCGATCTGTGGGGCGATTTCCAGACCAGCCGCAATGTGGGATTGAAAGATACCGGTTGGGTGGAGATGGATCCGAACACTGCCACGCAGGCAACGGTAAAAGGGATCGTGGGCGGTCTGCGCGATCTGCAGGCAAAAGCCAAAGCAGTGGGTCATACCTTAACGCTTTCGATGAGTATCGGTGGCTGGACCATGAGTAATGGTTTCCACAACATGTCGAAAACAGCCGCCAGCCGCACGACTTTTGCGAAAAGCGTCGCTAACTTGTTTACCCGTTTCCCGATGTTTTCTGAAGTCGATATTGACTGGGAATATCCGGGCAATGCGGGCAACAATAACCCATACGACGATTCAGACGGCCCCAACTACGCGCTGTTGCTGGCTGAACTGAGTAAGCAGCTGAAAGCCATCAACCGCAGCGATGTCAAAATCAGTATTGCCAGCTCGGCGGTGGTCGCCATTCTGGAAAAATCAGATGTTAAAACGTTGCTTAGTCATGATCTTTACAGCATCAACGTCATGACCTATGACTTCTTCGGTACGCCGTGGGCTGCTAAACTGGACCATCACACCAATCTGCACGCGCTGGTTGAAGGCGGTTGGGGCGTGGATACTATCGTTGACTATCTGATTGCGAAAGGCTTCCCAAAAGACCGTATCAACGTGGGCTATGCGGCCTATTCCCGAAATGCGCAAAATGCGAAACTGGAAAGCTTCTCCCCTCTGCGCGGGACGTATCAGCCAGACAGTAACGCCACCACGACCGGGACTTTCGAGAGCGGCAGTACCGAATGGTACGATCTGATTAACAATTATCTGGATCTGGAGAATCAAAAAGGACGCAATGGCTTTAGCGTCTACACCGACCAGGTTGCCGATGCCGACTATCTGTATAACAAAGATACCAAACTTTTCATGTCGATCGATACGCCACGCAGCGTCCGGGCGAAGGGCCGTTATGTGGCTGAAAAAGGTCTGGGCGCTCTGTTTACCTGGACTATCGACCAGGACAACGGCGTGCTGGTCAATGCGGCGCGCGAAGGGTTAGGTTGCCCGATTGTTGAACAGGTTATCGACATGAAACCGTTCTACTTTGATGGGGTTAACGTGGCGGGTGAAGTACCTGAAGACGATTTGCCTGACAGCAATCCAGAGACGAATACCGCGCCAGTGGCCGATATTCAACTGCAGGTCATCGGTGGCTCACGCGTACGTTTAAGCGGGGCGGGTTCCAGCGATGCCGACCATGATGCACTGACCTATAAATGGACCGTGCCGAACGGGATTTCTGTCAGCAACACGACCTCTTCGACCATCAGTTTCACCGCCCCGGTTGTTGTCAGCAAAGCGGATTTCCAGTTTGCTCTGCTGGTAACCGATGCTCATGGTGCCGTATCGGCAAACAAACAGTTTACCCTGAGCGTCTTCGGTGAAGATGCGGTCGAACCAACTCCAACTCCAGAACCGACGCCGGAACCGACCCCGGAACCGACCCCAGAGCCAACGCCGGAACCGACTCCAGATCCAACGCCATCCGGTGATTACGCTCAGTGGGAATCCAGCAAGATTTACAATACTGGCGATAAAGTGTCCTGGAAAGGTAAAAACTACACCGCTAACTACTGGACGCAAAACAACGAACCTGGTGACCCGCAGTTCACGGGTGAATGGGCGCAATGGAAATTGCTTTAACGAGTAGTGTTATTTTGATTTGATTCATTTGCTCCGGCTTTGCTCGCCGGAGCTTTTTTATATTAACGAGCCGGGAGGCTAGCGATCTTTCTCGACCATCAGCGGCTCAATATCGCTCTCTTTTTTAATGACCAGCGAATCATCGCCACGCAGGCAGGTTCCGCCGTAGTTTCCGCCGACGGTAAACGTACAGACCTGAATGTACTTATTCTCGACTTTTGGCAGACACCACAGCTGCTGGTAGATGTTTTTGCGATCCACAAACTTACCGCTGGATTTATCCAGCAACTCCTCCTGCGCGCTGATGAGGTCGATATTACTCCCGCAGCGACCCGCGATAGGTTTCACCGCATACCCTGTTTGGCTTAACCGCTCGTTGACTTCAAAATCGGTATCCAGCAGATAGTGGTGGTTCGGGAACAGCTGCCAGAGCACCGGAAGAATGGCTTTGTTGCCTGGGATGACCGTCCAGAGCGGTTCAAACACCAACACTTCAGGGCGCAGCAACACGTCAATCAGCCGCACGTCATTCTGCGGATGACCGGTACGGATCGGAACCGCCGCGTACTCCGTTTCGCTCAGTTCGCGAACCTGTTCTATCGCGGTTTCCCACGCCCAGGTTTTCCACACGCAGTTAACATGGCGGCCTTCATCATCCACCAGCTGTCCCGCGCTATCCCAGCTTAACGCCTTCAGGCCATGCAGGATTTTGGTTTCAAAACCGGCCTGCATCAGCGAGCGCTGAATAAAGAGCGCGTGATAATCCTCTTCGATATCATCATCCTGCATGATGTGCACAAACGGCCGCGCATGGCTGTGTTTCCATGCCCCGGTCAGCTCCTCAAGCAACCCTTCTGCCGGGTTATGCCCCGTACCGCGGTAGCCGTTTTTCACCCACTCTTCAAGGATCAGCCCCCCTTCGGTGTGGCAAGAGGCAGAGTCCGCGTTGTATTCGTAGACCTTCAGCCCGCGCTCATCCATACAGAAATCCATACGACCGGTAATCATATGGTGACGACGCCATTGCCAGGAGAGGCGCAAACGCGGCCAGAGTATTTTCGGAATGTCGAAAAGCGCGAGTAAATTGTCGTCCTTCAACACTTTATCCGTTGCATGGAGATACATCAGATGCAGTTCGTTGGTGGCTTTGATCAGCTCCTGCTCGGCGCTTTCGCTGATGGTGAAATACTGGCAGGGATCGTTATTGATGACATGGCCGTTCGCCCGGACGTAAGCCTTCTGCAGCGCGTCCTCTTCGTTGAGCCATTTGCCGTCATACTGACGTCTGTTTTGCAGTCGCGCGCCGCGAATTTTGAGCAGCTCACCGTCGATTTCTGGCTGCGGCAGGCTGTGTTCCGTCTCACTGGTCTGAATCATCCAGCCGAGAATGGTGGTATCGGTGAACGTGTCGTGAAGCGTGTAGCAGCCATTTTCAACCGATAAGCGCAGTTCACGCGTCCACTGCTGCCCGGCAGGAAGCGGCGAGTACAGCACGTTCTGTTCCGCAACGCGCACTTTATCGCCCAGCCGTTGCGTGATGACCGCAACGTGACCGGTCTCATTAAACTCACCGCCCTTTTGCCAGATGAGCAGCGAGCCGGCTTCGGGCGCGCGGCGGGAACCGTTAGCAAATGCCTGAAGCGGTAAAATATTATCGTTAACGACCTCACGCAGAAAACGCAGCGAGAAAATCTCCCACGCCATCCCCACGTCGGTAAAGACAAAACCGTAGTTAAGGAACAGGAAACGGCGGGCGAACTCAACGCACTGCCATTTATGCCCCATATATTCATTGCCGATATAGCTGCGGAAGTCTGCATCCCCCGGGTAATGCCGCGGATCCAGACTGCTGTAATTTGAAGAGTAAATTGCCACGCCACCCGGCGCATATCCTAATAACGTCCCAAACGGAGCGTCACTGCTTAACTTTCCTTTATTACGCATGTATCCAACCTAAAACAGGCAGGCGGCAATGTTATGAGGGTTGTCGTCGTCTGCACGTTGTAATTAACCAGACAGAGGTGGAATTATGATACACCTGGATGGCACATTATTCGTCGTCACAATGATGAAAAATCATAAAGCACAACATCAGGAGTCAATATGAACTTACAGGCACAACCGCTGGAATGGGGAAACGGTCCACGCATCTTTGAAATGTTTCTGGAACCTACCTGCCCTTTCTCGGTGAAGGCATTTAACAAGATACCCGCCCTGCTGGAACAGGCTGGCGAAGATAAGATAACGGTCAAAATTCGTTTACAGTCGCAGCCGTGGCATCTTTTTTCCGGGATAATCGTCCGCTGTATTCTGGCGGCCTCCACGCTGCCCGATGGCAAAAATGCCGCGCATAAAGTGATGCAGGCAGTGGCCGACCATCGCGAAGAGTTTGAATTTACCGATCACTGTAGCGGACCGAACATGCAGGCGACACCTGAACAGATCGTTGCCCGCATCGAGCGTTACAGCGGCGTCTCTCTCGCTGAAGCATTCGCCCGCCCGGAGCTGCAAACGGAGATCAAATGGCACTGCAAATATGCCCGGCAGAACGGTATCCACGTCTCCCCGACGTTTATGGTCAACGGCCTGGTGCAGGCGGATCTGGGAAGTGGCGATGAGGTGAGCAAATGGGTTGAGCGTTCAGGCGCGTAATACTGCCCTTGCCCTCAGGCCGGGTGACGCTTTGCCTTACCCGGCCTGAGAATGAATCAATCGCGCGCCCTCACATCTTAAACAGCCAACACGCTGCAAAATGACCTGGCGAAATTTCCTGCATGACCGACTCTTGCGCCTGACACACCGGCATCGCATGGGGACAGCGGCTGCAAAACTTACAGCCAGGCAGCGTCGACGTCGGGCCTGGGATCTCCCCGCGCAGGGTGGCCTGCTCCAGATGACGAATGCGCGGATCGGGCCGTGGAACGGCGGCCAGTAGCGCGCGCGTATAGGGATGCGCCGGATGCTGGTACAGCTCGCCCGCCGGTGCCACTTCCACCAGCTTGCCAAGATACATCACCCCAATGCGGCTGGAGATATGGCGTACCATCGACAGATCGTGAGCGATAAACAGATAGGTAAGCCCCAGCTCTTGCTGCAGATCCTGCAAAATATTGACCACCTGCGCCTGCACCGAGACATCCAGCGCCGAGAGCGGCTCGTCGCACAGCACGAACTCAGGCCGTACCGACAGCGCGCGCGCAATGCTGATACGCTGACGCTGTCCGCCGCTGAACTCATGCGGAAAACGCTGCAAATGTTCCTGCTTAAGCCCCACTTTGTAGAGCAACGTTTCAGTACGTTCACGTTGCTCATCACGGCTGTAACCGTGAATTTGCATCGGTTCGGCCACCAGCTGCTGCACCGTCATCCCTGGATTTAGCGACGAGTAAGGATCCTGGAAAATAGCCTGCATTCGCTTGCGCAGCGGCTTAAGCTGTTTTTCGCTGGCCTGCGCAATTTCGTGTCCGGCAAAATGAATTTCACCCGAGGTGATATCAAACAGACGCAGCATTGCCCGTCCCAGCGTCGATTTCCCGCAGCCGGACTCCCCCACCAGGCCAAACGTTTCACCGCGCTGAATATCAAAACTCACGCCATCCAGCGCCTTTACGACCGCCCCTTTGCGTAACAGCCCGCCGCTAAGAGGATAGTGTTTATGCAGTTCACGTACGCTCACTAACGAAGAATTTTGCTCGCTCATGCCTGAACCTCCTTATCAGCCCAGAGCCAACAGGCTGCACGATGCCCCTCGCCCACAGAATAAAACGCTGGCTGCCGTTCGCACTGCGGCAGCCGCCGCGGGCAGCGCCCGGCGAAGGGACAACCCGGCGGTGGATTAAGTAAGCCCGGCGGCGTGCCCTCAATGGGGGACAACCGGTGGTCCGCGTCGTCCGGTCGGGGCAACGAGGCCAGCAGACCTTGCGTATACGGATGCGCCGGACGGTAAAAAATATCCTCAACGCGGCCCTCCTCCATGACCAGCCCGCCATACATCACCACCACGCGGCTGCACACCTGGGCCACGACGCCGAGATCGTGGGTAATCAGCAGAATCGCCGTTTCAGTTTGTTGCTGCAGACTCTTCAGCAAACGTAAAATTTGTGCCTGAATGGTCACATCCAGCGCGGTCGTCGGCTCATCGGCAATCAGCAGTTTCGGGTTGCAGGAGAGCGCGATAGCAATCATCACCCGCTGGCGCATACCGCCGCTAAACTCATGCGGATACTGATCGTAACGCCGTTCAGCTTCAGCGATACCCACCTGTTCCAGCATGGCGATAGCCGCCGCTTTTGCTGCTTTTTTAGGGAGTCCTTTATTGCGCACCAGGATTTCCGCCATCTGTTTGCCGATGGTCAGAACCGGATTCAGCGCGGTCATGGGATCCTGAAAAATCATCGCAATGTCGTTGCCGCGGATCTTACGCATTTGCTCAGGCGTCTTGCGGGCCAGATCGTCATTCTGAAAGCGAATACTGCCGCCCGAAATCCGCCCGTTGCTGCCCAGAAGCTGGATGATCGATTTGCAGGTAACGCTTTTCCCGCACCCGGATTCCCCGACGATGCCGACCAGTTCACCGGGCTGCACATGAAAGCTCACGCCGCGCACGGCCTGGACTTCGCCGTCACGCGTACGGAACGACGTTTTCAGATTATCGAGTTCTAATAAGTTATTCATCGCGGTTCGCTCCCGGCTCAAAGGCGGTGCGGAATACGTCGCCCAGCACGTTAAAACTAAACACCGTCAGCAAAATCAAAATGCCGGGGAACATCGCCAGCCACGAGGCTTCGCCAATGTACGACTGTGCGTTGTTGAGCATACTCCCCCACGACGCCGCAGGCGCTTGCACCCCCAGTCCGAGAAAGCTGAGGGTCGATTCCATCAGAATCGCAGAAGCAATGTTCAGCGTGCCAGCCACGATAATCGTCGGCAGGACGCCCGGAATAATGTGGCGCAAAATAATCCGCAGCGGGTGTTCGCCCGACGCGCGGGCGTACAGAACATATTCGCGCTCTTTTACCGATAGCGTTTCAGCACGCACCAGTCGCGACATGCTCATCCACGTCAGCAGGCTGATAATCAGAATGATGTTATCCACGCCCGGTTTCAGATAGGCGTTTACCACCAGCAGCAGGAAAAACGCCGGAATGGCCATCAGAATATCGACGACGCGCATCATCAGGTTATCCAGCCAGCCGCCAAAATAACCGCTTACCGTTCCCACAACGGTGCCAATCAGGGTGGAGAAGATCATCGCCAGAAAGCCGACCATCAGCGAGATTTGCCCGCCGTACAGCGCGCGGGTGAAGTAATCCCGCCCGTATTCATCGGTGCCAAACCAGTGCGCTGCATGCGGGGGTAATGTGCGCGCCCCCAGCGACATCTGGTCGGGATCGTACGGACTCAGCCCCGCGCAAAGCGCAGCAGCAATAAAAATAAACAGGACAAATAAAGAAAACTGCGCCGGACGATTACGGCGCAGTTGGTGGCGTACTTGTTGCCAGCGTCTGCTCATCCGGGGTTACCTCAGTGTACGAATACGGGGATCGGCGAAACGATAGAGTAAGTCGGCGATCAGATTGCCGACGATCAGCATCAGCGACGACAGCATGATGATTGCCATAATCAGCGGGTAGTCGAGCGAGGTGATCGACTGGATCCCCAGCAATCCCATCCCCGGCCACGAAAAGACGCTTTCCGTCACATACGCGCCCACCACCAGCTCGCCAAACGACAAACCAAACAGAGTGATCACCGGCAGCAGCACGTTTTTCAGCACATGGCGGAACAGGATGCTGGTGCGGGTTGCGCCATACGCCAGCTGGGTTTGCACATAGTCGGCGGAGAGCTGCGAAATGGTGTTCGAGCGGATATAGCGCACGTAGCTGGAGAGGTTATAAAAGGTCAGCGCGATACAGGGCAGCACGCCGTGACGGACCACGTCCAGCCAGTTGTCCTCCATGCCGATGGTGCGCATTCCCATGCTGGGAAACCAGTTCAGCTGCACCGCAAAGACGGTGATCAGCAAAATACCAAACCAGAAAATCGGTACAGAGATCCCGATATAGGCGAATAAATTCAGGATGTGATCCAGCCAGCGGTGTTTGAACGCGCCCGCCAGCAGCCCCAGCGGAATGGCGAGGACAATCGCCATCACCAGCGACGCGCCCATCAGCCCAAGCGTGGCCGGAATGCGTTCACCGATCATCTCCAGCACCGGACGGTGGTAAATCAGCGAGTAGCCCAGATCGCCCTGCAACACGTTCTTTAACCACAGGAAGTATTGCGTCACCAGCGGCTTATCCAGCCCCAGGCTCTGACGAATGCGCTCGATATCTTCCGGGGCCATCCGCGGGGTGATATACGCGGCGACCGGATCGCCTGGCGCGAGTTTAACCAGCAGAAACGCAACCAGCGAAATAAAGAAAAGCATCGGCAGCAGTTGCAGCAACCGACGCGTCAGTAATGTGTTCACAACTTACCCTTACACGACTTACCCATAAAAAAAGCCCCAGCCAGGCGACCGGGGCAACTGCTTATTTTTGATAGATTCTGGAGAGATCCTGGAACATATACACTGGCTTCGGCTGTGCTTCCTGAGTACCACCGAAACGCTTATCCACGGCAACGGTCGCATTCGTGTAGGCGATCGGGTAGTAGGTCATCTCGTTCGCCACCGTCTGCTGGATCTGTTTGTAGATTGCCGCCCGTTTGCCGCTGTCGGTTTCGATTGCGCCTTTATCCCACAGGGCATCAAATTGCGGATTTTTGTAGTGGGCGTAGTTGTAGGCTTCGTTACTCATGAACAGCGATTTGTAGCCGTCCGGCTCGGCGCCCATGATGTAACCGCCCAGGTTCAGCTCCCATGCGGTGTTGTTCATATCCAGGCTGCGCTGCGACATGGCGTTGGAATCCAGCGGCATCAGCTCCACATTCACGCCAATGCCTTTCAGCTGCTGCTGAATGTAGAGCGCCATGCTCTCCTGGGTTTTGTTGGTGTTCACATAGGCCAGACGCAGCTTAAGGTTCGCGGGCGCGCCGGAGGATTGCAGCAGCGCTTTGGCTTTTTGCGCGTCGTATTTGTACTGCTCAACGTCGTCCGTCTGGTAGAGCGTGTCCGGTGTCAGGAACGAGGTGGCCGGTTTGGCGTAATCCAGCGAGGTAAACGCGGTTTGCGTCAGCTCATCTTTATTAATGGCGTAGGCAATCGCCTGACGCAGGGCTTTGCTCTTCATGACCGGCACATTTTGGTTGAACGTCATGTACGCCAGACGCCCTTCCGGATAGACGACAAAATCAAATTTACCGGTATTTTTCAGGCGACTCACGTCCTGCGGATCCACCATCTTCAGGTTGATTTCACCGTTTTGCAGCGCAAGATTCGCCGAGTTGCTGTCTTTGGCAAAACGATAGGTCACCGAATCGAGTTTCGCTTTGCCGTTCCAGTAATCATCAAAACGCGTCAGCGCGTAATACTGCCCCGCACGGTACTCTTTGAATTTGAACGGACCGGAGCCAACCGGCGCATCGTTTTTGGTGCTCTTTTCCAGATCCGCTTCTTTTGCGAACACGTGTTCTGGAATCGGGTAGATCTGCACCAGCGTTCCGGTAAAGGCGGCGCTCACCTGCGGTAAGGTGAATTTAACGGTGCGTTCGTCCACCTTGCTCACTTCCACCGGCTTACCGCCATAGGTGAACATGCTGCGAAAGAAACTGTGCTGTTTAGCATCCAGCAGTTTATTAAAGGTGAAGACCACGTCGGAGGCGGTCAGCGGCTGGCCATCCTGCCATTTCAGATTCGGTTTTAAGGTGAGGGTGTAGCTGAGATTATCGGCGGAAGGCGTCAGGCTCTCTGCCAGACCCCATTCGATTTTTCCGTCGTTGAAGCTGTAAAGCGGAGCGTAAAGCGCCTGCATAATGGTCAGGGTGGTACGGTCGCTGGCATACAGGGGGTTAACGGCCAGCGGATCGCCGGAGGTGATACCGATAATCAGCGAGCCACCGTCTTTTGGCGCGTCGCTTTTGGCGGCAGGTGCGTTCGCGGTTTCATTCTTTTTCGCATCGTCACAACCCGCTGCGGCCAACGCCACAGAAACCAGGACAGCAGATAACAGTAGCTTACGCATATCTCACTAACTCCTTGCCTTAAAAGTGTTTAATACAATGATTTCTCTTTATGTGTGAGCATCATATTCAGCTTTGGGATAATGCGCATTAATAATGAAAATGCGATTTTCGGCTAAGCTTATAACGAATTTGATATATGTAAGTGCAGATACAAATCGCGCATAACCTTATGCGCTCAGTTCGTTAAACCGTTCATGAATCTCCTGCTACACTGCCTCAACACATCACTCAAAAGGCAGATCAACATGTCCGACAACACTTACCAGCCACCTAAAGTGTGGGAATGGAAACAGAACAGTGGCGGGGCGTTCGCCAACATCAACCGTCCGGTTTCTGGCGCGACGCATGAAAAAGCGCTGCCGGTGGGCACGCATCCGCTCCAGCTCTATTCGCTGGGTACGCCAAACGGCCAGAAAGTGACAATCATGCTGGAAGAACTTCTGGCGCAAGGTGTGACTGGCGCGGAGTATGACGCGTGGTTGATCCGCATCGGCGAGGGTGACCAGTTCTCCAGCGGATTTGTGGACGTCAACCCGAACTCAAAAATTCCGGCACTGCGTGACCACTCTGTGAATCCGCCCCTGCGCGTATTTGAATCCGGCAATATTCTGCTCTATCTGGCAGAGAAATTTGGTCACTTCCTGCCAAAAGATCCGGCTGGACGCACCGAAACCCTGAACTGGCTGTTCTGGCTGCAGGGCTCGGCCCCGTTCCTCGGCGGCGGTTTCGGCCATTTTTACAACTATGCGCCCGTCAAGATTGAGTATGCGATCGACCGCTTCGCCATGGAGTCAAAACGCCTGCTCGACGTACTGGATAAACAGCTGGCGCGGGGCCGTTACGTCGCGGGCGAGGAGTACACCATCGCCGATATGGCGATTTGGCCTTGGTTCGGCAATGTGGTGCTCGGGAACGTGTATAACGCCGCCGAATTCCTCGATGCTGAAAGTTACAAAAACGTTCAGCGCTGGGCCAAAGAAGTGGCCGAACGCCCTGCCGTTAAACGTGGACGCATCGTTAACCGGACGTTTGGCGAGCCCGCTGAACAGCTCCATGAACGCCATGCGGCGAGCGACTTCGACACTCACACCGAAGACAAACGTCAGGCCTAACTGACTCCCGGGCGGTTCGCCGCCCGGTTAACAGCCAAACCCCGCTTCAGCAGAATCGTGCTGGCTTCCCTGGTGTGTAAATACTCGCTCAGCGCCTGCGCCCGGGGCGTCAGAAGCGCACAAGCATATTCCGCACGGGGGTTAAACTTAACGCCACTACCCGCCAAAATCACCGTTTCATATTGCCCTCGCCCTTCGTTATACAATTAATTACATACCGATTGAGCACAAACGTCGTGATCTCCTGAAGGGGTAGTATTTTTTGCTCCACTATTAGACAAAAAATTCGGCGGTATGCGGCCTGGCCCTTACTAAAATGGGGGTTTTATGACAGGGAACACCGACATGAAGTTTGAAGCTTTTCCAGGGATCAAACAGTTGATCCACTGGGTCGTTAACAATGAGTCCGTTATTCTGCAAGGGATCGCTAACCTGTGTGGCGCAATTTTTCTTTTATTCGTTGGGATATTTATCGCCCGTATTACCAGCAGCGGGTTTAAAAAGTTACTTTTAAGCCGCAACGTTGACACCACTATTACCCAGTTTTGTAGCGCGCTGCTGCGCTATGCGATGGTCGCTTTTGCCGCCATTGCCGCGCTTGGACGCGTGGGCGTTGAAACCTCTTCTATTATTGCGGTGATCGGTGCGGCAGGTTTGGCGATTGGCCTGGCCTTGCAAGGCTCTCTCGCTAACTTTGCGGCGGGTGTCTTGCTGGTGACCTTACGCCCGATTCGCGCGGGCGAGTACGCCAGCGTGGGCGCTGTGGCCGGGACCATTGAAGAGGTGCATATTTTCTCCACTACGCTGCGGACTTCTGACAACAAAATGGTCGTGGTGCCGAACGGTAAAATCATTGCCAGTGAGATCACCAACTTCTCTCGTCAGAAAGAACGTCGGGTCGATATTACGCTTGGGGTTTCCTATAACACCTCTATCGAACATCTTAAAAATGTCGTTAAAGCCGTCATCGTGCTCGATCCGCGTATCAAACACGATGCAGGCCACACCATTCGTCTTAGCGAATTTGCCCCTTCATCGCTGAATTTTGTGGTGCGGGTGTGGACGGATAACAAGCACTACTGGGATGTGTATTACGATCTGATGGAAAACATCAAAAATGCGCTGGATGCCAATCAGATCCAAATGCCCTACCCGCAAATGGACGTGCATTTGAACGATCAACGTCAGGCCCTCCTTTCGCAGGAGCTGGTGAATTAATGGACACCATCAAACATCCGCGCGATCTGCCGCAAACGCTTTTCAGTATCATTATTATCGTGACGCTACTCTGTTGCGCCATCTGGATCCTGCACCCTTTCCTGCTGAGCGTCGTGTGGGCAGGGCTGATCGTGATCGCAACGTGGCCGCTCTATACCAGCGTGAAGCGCAAACTGGGCGGTGGCACGAAACTGCCTATCGCGCTGATGATGCTGTTTCTCTCTGCCACCTTTCTTGTTCCCATTGTTTACAGTGCCGGAACGTTGTCGACGCTGCTAGGCCGCCTCCTGCAGTGGCTGATGCACGTGGATAAATCCCATCTGCCGACACTCGATTTTCTGGCCCGTATTCCGGTGGTCGGTGAGCACTTACACAGTAAGTGGCTGGCGCTGCTGCATGAAAACGCGGCGACGTTTTTTGCCACGCTGAAACCGTGGATCACCAAACTGGTGATGATGCTGGCGCAGGGGCTGAGTCAGTTTGGGGCACTGGTTGCCAACGGACTGATGATGCTGCTCGCCTGCCTGGTGTTTTATCTCTATGGGCTGACCATCGCGCGCGGTCTGCGTCAGTTTGCGTTTCGCATTGCAGGCGAGCGTGGCGACTATGCGGTACTACTGGCCGGAAAAACGGTTCAGGCCGTGGCAATGGGAGTCGTCCTTACTGCCGTGATTCAGTCCGCTTTTGCCGGTCTGGGAATGGCAATCTGCCAGATACCGTCAAGCGGCCTGCTGACCGGGATTATCTTTGTCCTCTGCCTGATGCAGCTCGGCCCGGTGATTATCATGCTGCCGGCGCTTATCTGGCTGTTTTATCAGGGTGAACACTGGAACGGAGTTCTGTTACTCATCTGGACGGTAGTGGCTGGCTCGCTGGACAACATCCTGAAACCGATTCTGATTAAACGCGGCGCGGATACTTCGCTGCTGCTGATCATGACTGGCGTTATCGGCGGAATGCTGACCTGGGGGATGATCGGCCTCATGATTGGTCCGGTCTTACTGGCAGTATCCTGGACGTTACTGTCTGCCTGGGTAAGTGAAGCCAATTATCAACCGGTGTCTGCTACAAAGGAGCTGTAATGAAATTAATGAAAACAACCCTCATCATCGGCGCGCTGATCTTCTCTGCTTCAGGCTTTGCTATTGATAAAACGGGGACCGGCGCGCTGGTAGGCGCCGCTGTGGGCGCAGCCGCAGGTAAAAGTGTTAAATCCACCGTAGGAGGGGCCGTGGTGGGCGCGGGTACCGGGGCGATGTTCAAAAGTGGCGATACAGGGAAAGCCGCCCGTAAAGGCGGTGCTGTGGGAGCGGTCGTAGGAGCGGGTGCCGCGGCTATGACAGGCAAAAGTGTGCTGAAAGGCGCAGCGGTGGGTGCCGGTGCGGGCGGTATGGTCGGCGAAGCCACGCATTAATCCGTCGTCAGCAGTGCCGGGCAACATCCTGTTGGCCCGGCTTTAACAAGTGCGTGCTCATCACTTCCCATAAAAGCCGGCTTTTAGTTATACAACCCTCTCTTACTTTCGTATCCCTGAATGTATTTTCTCAGCTCCAGATCGTTCGTCACCTTCAGCTTTCTCATGATGCTTCGTTTATGTGTGCTGATAGTTTTTTCACTACGGAATAACGCCTTCGAAATGTCGACACCTGAGCGCCCCTGCCCGAGATAACCCAGAATGGTACATTCCGTGCGGGTTAACATCGCCTGCTCAACCGGGAAAACAATTGTTTTATGTCGAGTGGCTATCGCGCTGAGATAACGATTATTTTTTACGACAGTTTCAATCAGTTCGCGCATCTGAAAATTAACTTCATCGACACACAGGATAGAACAGTTAAAGTGCGTGACCAGGCTGGAAAGCAGTTCTTTTTGTGCCGCTTTAATCAGAACCAGTGCATGTGGAGTATTCGGTACATCGCATGAAAGGAATTCTTCTGTCGTATTACAGTGCGTGACATCAAAAGTCATCAGATGCACTTCACTTTCCGGGCAGACTTGCGCAGAGGCCATCTGATAACGCCAGTGTGGATTGTGGCTGGCAAGTTTATCCAGACTACAGCGAATACCAGCAAGATAAATGTTATTGCTGATGTGATTTTGAATTTGGAAAATAAACATAAATATCCTTATTTATTGCAGGAAGAGAGTTGGTTAATCGCTGTGAGCAAATCCATCCAGCCTGCTTTTGTCTCAATATCC
Organism: Lelliottia sp. CFBP8978; assembly: GCF_034046055.2. Taxonomy (NCBI): domain Bacteria; kingdom Pseudomonadati; phylum Pseudomonadota; class Gammaproteobacteria; order Enterobacterales; family Enterobacteriaceae; genus Lelliottia; species Lelliottia sp. CFBP8978. The sequence goes on from NZ_CM188253.1 coordinate 3,708,364, forward strand.
AGACGCATTCTGGCGTTACGTTTAAACGTAAAGACCGTTTTGTAGCTGCAATTACGCCGGACAGCGATCTCCTGCGTTTGCATCCCGGATGCATAATCAAGCAGCACATTCATCTCGGAGAATGAGAAATGTTGTCCGCGATGACGTTTAATCCTTGAATCATTAATAGCGGGCAGCAGTTTCTCCTCCAGTTCATCCTCTGCCAGACAACCGCTCGCCCCCGATGCCATAAATAATCGGGTCAGCAGTTCATCCTGATAGGGCAGATAGACCAGCGTTTTCAGCGCCATGGCTTTGGTATAATGGAAGATCCGCAGCATTTTGCTGACTGAGTCACCTAACCCCCCGGCCCCGACCACTAAAACTTTTGGCGAATTTGTCTGGATACAAATCTCTTCCGTTATCTGCTCAAAAGCGCGACAAGATATAACGTGCTGTCCCTGTTCCTGAAGCTGTGCGCAGAGGCCATTGCGGAGCAATACACGCGGTTCATAAAGAATAACGAGAGGTCGAGAATTCATAGCATCCATTGCTTCGCATTAAATAGAAAATCTTGTACAAGATAATTCTCAGGCTTATTTATTCAACGTAAACACATTCCAAAAGTGGACTTTTAAAAAAAATCATCAGGGTTTAACGTTGATCGCCACGCCACAATCGCTGTCATTTCAATGAAAAGAAAATGACTTAGCGCAAATCACGCTCTTTTTTCAACGGCGTATTTACAAGCAGGGGGGAAAATGGCAAGAATCATTCTTATTTTCCTGCGAAATATCCCATGTCAGAACAGGCGCTGAGACAGCAGATTCAAAATCTGAAAAAGCATAACGCCCGGCTCGCCAGGCTGGCGCGTGACGCCCGCAGTAAACTCAGCGCGGCGCTGGATGGCACGGGCCTGTGTCTTTGGCAGCTGGACGTGCCCAGTGGGAAACTGATTATCTATAACCGCCGTTGGGGGTCGATGCTGGGCTATCAGCCGAAAGAGCTGAATGCGCAGTTTGACGTCTGGCGCGAGCATCTTCATCCAAATGATAAACAGATGGTGCTGGATGCCTTTTACGATCATCTGCACGGTAAAACACCGTTCTATGAAGCTCTGCATCGGATGCAGCATAAAAACGGCACCATCAGTTGGGTGCTGGATCGTGGGCGCGTCAGCGAATGGGATGCACACGGTCATCCGCTGAAGGTCACCGGAACTCACATTGATATGACCAAAGAGAAGCAGTACGAAGAACAACTCGCGCTGCTGGCAAACCACGACCCGCTGACCGGACTCGCCAATCGCCATGCGTTAATCAAACACTATAACGCGTTGAAAGGACAAGGGCCGCTGTGCGTGGCGTTTATCGACCTTGATGATTTCAAAACGGTCAACGATACCTTTGGCCATCGCAGCGGCGATGAACTGCTGATCCAGCTGAGCAAACGGCTGGGTGAAACGTGCCCGCCGGGCTCAATTGTTGGCCGTCTGGGAGGGGATGAGTTTGTGCTGTTGCTGCCTTTTCCGCTCACCAGCTTGTTGGTTCACAGTACCGCTCATAGCTGCCTGCGCGCAGCGCTGACGCCGTTTGAACTGGATAACGGTCAGGCGCAGGTGGGCGCGTCGATTGGTATTGATGAGGTGCAGCCGCAGGATGATTTCGTCAACGCGCTACGCCGCGCCGACCAGTCCATGTATCAGATCAAGCACACCGGAAAGAACGGCGTGGCGATTGGTTCGACGTTATTATCGCTTTCCCGAACCGGAACGGACGCGTGAAAACCAGCCGACAGCAGCGCATTATCCAGATGCTCAGCGACCGCGAATGGTTAACGACCGACACGCTGGCAGAACAGCTCGACGTGAGCAAAGAGACGATCCGCCGCGACCTGAAAGGCCTTCAGCAGCAGGGCAAAATTGTCCGCCATCATGGCCGTGCGCGCATGATTCATCCCGACAACCGCGATGGCGGCGAGCCGTTTGGCGCGCGGCTGAAAAGTCATTACGCCGATAAAGTGGATATCGCGCGACACGCGCTGGACTATCTGACTGAAGGCATGACGATCGCGCTGGATGCCAGTTCCACCTGCTTTCAGCTGGCGCGTCAGCTCCCCGATATCAACCTGACGGTCTTCACCAACAGCCTGCCGGTCTGCCATGAAATGGCAAAGCGCGAGCGCATCACGTTGATCTGCGCGGGAGGAACGCTCGATCGTAAGTACCGCTGTTATGTTAATCCGTCACTGGGGGCGTTACTGAAAGACGTGGAGATCGACCTGTTTATTTTTTCCTGCGAGGGTGTGGACGAAAACGGCGCAATGTGGGACCCCGCCGAACAGAGCGCCACCTTTAAAGCGCAATTGTTAAAGCGCGCCATCCAGTCTTTGCTGTTGATCGACAAGAGTAAATTCCAGCGTTCCAGCGAAGTCAAAATCGGCTCACTTTCTCAGGTCACGCAGATTATCACGGATGCTCACCCCTCCAGGCGATAGCCCGCGAGAAAGTAGCGCAGTATGGTGCTGGACTGATTCTCTTTAAAAAAATCCATCACCATGTCGCGATCTAAACCGTAGCGGCGCGTCAAAATACCGGCCTCCCACGCACTAAGCTGGCGATCGCCGGTTTTTTCAAACATTCGGTGCGAGAACCCCAGCACAAATCCACGTTTATAGTCGGTACAGAAGTGCGCGACGTTTTTGGCGCTATCAGCCTGCGCCGCGCGCATTCCCGCCATCAGCCCTTTGCCAAAATGGTTTTCCATCGTTATGCCCTCATTCGCTATATATAAAATTATATAGCGAAATTTTAAACGATGGCTAGTGCTATTTAGGCCGCACGAGGCGGCCTTATGAAAAGGAAGGTCAGGCGGAGAGGCGGAATTTCTGCACCGATCGCTGCAGTTCCTCGGTTTGACGCTCCAGCGCAGAGGCCGCAGCTGAAACTTGTTCCACCAGCGAGGCGTTCTGCTGAGTCACACCGTCCATCTGGGTAATCGCCACGCCCACCTGAGAGATGCCTTTACTCTGCTCTTCCGATGCCGACGCGATTTGCTTCATGATAGTCGTCACTTCGGTCACGTCGCGCAGGATAGCTTCCATGGTGTTGCCCGTATCGTTGACCAGCTGCGCGCCCTGTTCCACGCGTGAAACGGAGTCGGCGATCAGCCCTTCGATCTCCTTCGCCGCGTTAGCGCTCCGGCTCGCCAGATTGCGCACCTCACCCGCCACCACCGCAAATCCACGCCCCTGTTCCCCGGCGCGGGCGGCTTCTACCGCCGCGTTCAGGGCCAGAATATTGGTCTGGAAAGCGATACTGTTGATCACCGTAGTGATCTCGGCAATTTTCTTCGAACTGTCGGAAATACCGGTCATTGTGGCGACAACGTCCTCGACCAGCGAGCCACCCCGCCCCGCGGTGGTCGAAGCCACATCCGCCAGCTGGCTGGCCTGACGCGCATTCTCAGCATTCAGCTTCACGGTGGCGGTGAGCTGTTCCATGCTCGCGGCCGTCTCCTCCAGCGCAGCGGCCTGCTCTTCGGTACGCGAAGAGAGATCGTTATTGCCGCTGGAGATTTCGGTCGCACCGCGCCAGATATTTTCACTGCCGGAACGGATCGAGCTGACCGCCTCGCGCAGGCTATCCTGCATCGCGCTGAGCAACGGCACCAGCTGACCCACACAGTTACGCCCAAACGAGGCAATCGGCTGGCTGAGATCGCCCTGTGCAATCTGACGGAAATGCTCACGAATGCGATCCAGCGGCTTAACCAGCATCGCGACCAGATAGCGATCGGTGAACAGCAGGATCAGTAAGCCAATAATCGTCGCGCAGATAATGACCGTGCGGGTCGTACTGGTCAGGCTGTCCACCACCACACGGGTGCTGTCGAGGGTGTTACCCGCCGCCGTGTTGAACTTATCCGCTGCAGCGCCAAAAGCGCGGCTGAGTGCCGGAGTGACGTTATTGGCCTGCTGACGATAGCCGTCGATAGTTCCCTGCTGCGCCTGCTGCATTTGCGGTTTAATCCCCTGATCGAGCAACGCCTGCCAGCTGCTGATCACCTCGGCGGACGTTTTCTCATCCATCGGGCCAGGAGAGATCGCTTTCATCTCCTCGAGCTTCTTGCCCATATTATCCAGCGCCTGTTGCGCGGGCGCTAAGTCCGGATTTCCGTCCGCGGCTTTTGCCTCCATCGCGCGGCTGAGACGGGTGACAAAGCGGAAGTATTGATCGTTGCCCTGCCCTAATAACGTCATTTGTTTTACGATCTGGCGATCGATTTCATTGCCATCAGATACCCTGGAAAGTGACCAGGTGCTGTAAAGCCCAACCCCTGCCCACATCAAACAAAAAATACCCAGAATCGTGAGCATCACGAACCGGATAGTAAAATTACGAAGCATATGCATAAGAGTTATCCTTGCCGTTAGTGAGAACTCATCCAGAGGATGAGTCTTACCCTCGTTATCGGCAGAAAATGGCGAAGTTATACTCTTTTGCAGCTATTTTACTAAAAAACCTTATACCCTTACTTTTATCTAAAAAAAGATTACGCAATGATAAAAAGACTCATCTGAATATTTTTCTGTCACAATTCAGTTAGCTGGAAAATTTTAAATCTGTTTAACAATCAATAGACCACAAAATCGCCAGGGGATATATAACAGCACTTTTCGCTACGACATCAATACCCAGATAATTAGCGCGCAAATATAAAAGGCCGGTATTATCCGGCCCTGAGAATATAAAATCTGTCAGTCAATGATCGGTATATCAGCGTAAATACTTCTCAAACCAGCCCAACGTTCTTTTCCACGCCAGCTCTGCCGCTGGCTCGTCGTAGCGCGGCGTCGAATCATTATGGAATCCGTGATTCACACCGGGGTAAATGTACGCCTCATAAACCTTGTTATTCGATTTCAAAGCCGCTTCATAGGCCGGCCAGCCTTCGTTGATGTTCTTATCCAGCTCCGCATAATGCAACAGTAAAGGCGCGTTGATCCGCGGGACATCGGCCGCAGCAGGCTGACGCCCATAAAACGGCACCGCACACGCCAGTTCCGGGTAAGCGACCGCTGCGGCATTGGAGATCCCTCCGCCGTAGCAAAATCCGGTGATCCCCACTTTCCCGGTGGCGTCAGGATGTTTTTTCATAAACTCGACGGCGGCAAAGAAATCGTTCATCAGCTTCGTGGGATCGACCTTCTGCTGAAGCACCTTCCCTTCTTCGTCATTGCCGGGATAGCCGCCCACGGAACTTAAACCGTCAGGAGCCAGGGCAATGTACCCCGCTTTGGCTACGCGCCGGGCGACGTCCTCAATATAGGGATTTAGCCCGCGATTCTCATGCACCACGACCACTGCCGGGACTTTCCCCGTGGTTTTAGCGGGCTTGACCAGATAGCCACGGACTTCGCCATGCCCGTTTGGCGAAGGATAATGAATGTATTCCGGCAGAATATCGGGATCGGTGAATTTCACCTGTTCGGCCAGAGCATAATTCGGTTTGAGCATATTGAATAACGCCAGCGCCGTAACACCGCCAACGGCGTAGCGGGCCGCCAGATTCAGAAACTCACGTTTATTAATTTTGCCGTGGGCGTAATAGTCATAATAATCGAGCAATTCTTGCGGAAAATCTTTGGCTGTCAGGCGCGTCATCGCTTGTCTCCATTAACTGTGATTTATGCCCACAATAATTCGCGTTGCAGAACGACGGCCAGGGCGTGAATCCCGCGACAGGGTGAACTGATGTCGTCTTCGCACCGGTAACTTGAATTATGACGGGTATTTAAGGATAGAATGAAAACGCTGTTTCGAAAATCCATCGATAAGAAAGGAGACATCATGTCCTGGAACGCCTACCCCAGCCGCTATGAAAACATGCAGTATCGTTACTGTGGAAAAAGCGGTCTTCGCCTGCCCGCGCTGTCGCTTGGCCTGTGGCACAGCTTTGGCCACGTTCAGCCTCTGGACAACCAGCGAGCCCTGCTGCGTAAAGCTTTTGATTGCGGAATCACCCATTTCGATCTCGCCAATAATTACGGTCCACCAGCCGGCAGCGCCGAAGAAAACTTTGGCCGTCTGCTGCGGGAAGATTTCTCGGCGTATCGTGATGAGCTGATCATCTCCACCAAAGCCGGTTACGACATGTGGCCAGGCCCTTATGGTTCGGGCGGTTCACGTAAATATTTGCTCGCCAGTCTCGATCAGAGCCTGAAGCGCATGGGTGTGGAGTATGTCGATATTTTCTATTCGCACCGCGTTGATGAAAATACCCCGATGGAAGAGACCGCTTCCGCGCTGGCTCACGCCGTACAGAGCGGCAAAGCGTTATACGTGGGGATTTCATCCTACTCTGCGGAGCGTACGCAGAAGATGGCCGAACTGCTGCGCGAATGGAAAATCCCACTCCTTATTCATCAGCCATCTTATAACCTGTTGAACCGCTGGGTGGATAAGAGTGGACTGCTGGACACGCTGGAGGCTAACGGCACGGGCTGTATCGCCTTTACACCGCTGGCGCAGGGCTTGCTGACAGGAAAATATCTGAACGGTATTCCTGAAGGTTCGCGGATGCAGCGTGAAGGGAAAAAGGCGCGCGGACTGACGGAAAAGATGTTGACCGAGGCTAACCTGAAAAGCCTGAATTTGCTCAACGACATGGCCCAGCAGCGTGGTCAGACCATGGCGCAAATGGCCCTGAGCTGGCTGCTGAAAGATGAGCGCGTGACATCGGTACTGATTGGCGCCAGCCGCCCTGAGCAACTCGAAGAGAATGTACAGGCGCTGAACAATCTTCGCTTTAGCGATGACGAACTGCAACGGATTGATCAATATGTTGCGGATGGAGAGTTGAACCTGTGGCAGGCGTCGTCGGATAAATGATTCAGGGGGGCGGGCCGATGCCCGCACCCCAGCCCTCTCCCTGCGGGAGAAAGCCGAATCCGGAGCTTACTTCTTACTGATCTTATCCAGATATCCCATCACAAAGGCCGAGAGCACAAAGGTCAGATGAATAATGACATACCACATCAGCTTGTTATCGGGGATATTTTTGGCGTCCATGAATACGCGCAGTAAATGGATCGAGGAGATCGCAACAATTGATGCCGCCACTTTGTTTTTCAGCGACGTGGCATCCATCTTGCCCAGCCAGCTCAGCTTCTCTTTGTGTTCGGCGATATCCAGCTGCGACACAAAGTTCTCATAGCCCGAAAACATCACCATCACCAATAACCCACCCACCAGCGTCATATCCACCAGCGACAGCAGCACCAGAATCAGATCGGATTCCGCTACCGAGAAAATATTGGGCAAAACGTGGAAGATCTCCTGGAAGAACTTGATCGTCAGCGCGATCAACGCCAGAGAGAGTCCAAAGTAGACGGGTGCCAGCAACCAGCGCGAGGCATACATTGCGTTTTCAAAAAAGCGTTCCATAGAGTCCTGTCAGCAAACGAAACCAGATCGCAGTATATCGCAACGAGGTTAACTGTTTGCAACAACTAACCTACAAAGCCCCTACACATCAGCGGGGTTAACTACCGGACGCTGGTACTCCGGCCAGACCAGCACCACCAGATCCGGGTACGCTTCCAGGCTGAATTCCCGGAAACACTGGCGAAGGTTCATCACATCGAGATCCGAGTGCGACACCTTTTCGCCGTTCAGGCAGCGCTTTTTGATATTGTCATAATATTTATAAACGGCCGAATTCAGGTCGCTACAGCGACGCTGGGCATCGAAAAGGCCCGGCGTATCGTTTATTTCTGTCATCTTCATCCGCTTAATTGTGGCATGAAGAAAATCGATATATTCATGATTGACACGCCAGTACCATACCGGCGTTATCGCATTCATGAGCACCGAGAAATGATCCTCTCCCTCTTCTTTAGTCATAAGAATCGGTGGCGATGACTCGCTAATTTGCTGTAAGTCTTTTGATTTATTGAGCTCTCGCATCAATAAAAGAACACCAGCGGTCAGCAATAGTAATGTAATGACAGAATAAAAAACGCTGTTCATGGGTTTGCTCCATTTTTTTTGATTTTAAATTTGCCTCATGTTATTGTCAACGAATCTCACGCCTTGTTTAACCCTACCGAGTTGAAATTAAAGGAAATTAAAATGCTGCCCGAGAATCTTGTCCCGGTCAGGTACCACATTACATCTGTGGTCCCGAAACCGTCGGAAGCAGAAAACAATGCTAATTTCACTCAGGGAAAAAGAAAACTTTCCGATTTCGAATCAGACATATTAATTGGTGTTACCCGTACCGGTAAGTCGCGTAATATGCTGCTGGAAGAGCACGACCGTCATATAAAAGACCGGCTATACCGCGTGGTAAAGATTGAAGCCTTTGCCCACCTGCTTAACGACCTGCAGGCTGAAGGCGAAATAGACGCCCAAACCCTTAATCAAATAATGGCCGAAAAGACCGAAGAAATAAACGAAGCGGGCAACGAAATTTGGCTTAATCTTATTACGCGTGAAAAAAACAACCCTATCTTTTATAAACTAGAGGATGATTAACGTGAAAAAAGATGTTGAAGACAATAACGTTTATTTGACTTTAGACAACCATAAAAGTGATGAGTTTATCTTAAAGCAAAATCTCGACGCCCTGATTAAGCATAAGAACGACGAGATGACGCGCATTGCGCAAGATATGGTATCGATCCCAGCGGCGCTGGTGCGCCTGAAATGGCAAAACCGCCGTGAAATATATTCTCTGCAGGTTAAAGAAGAGATTTATGGCGCAATGATCAATGCCGTGATGGAATTAAAACCCGAGCTCAAAGATAAAATCATGGCGCGACTGGAGAGCAATTATCAACACCTGCTTTCGCGGGAGACTGCCACATTACGCCTGACGCGTAAACTGGCTGATGGCGGCTACCACACGTCCAATGTCACCAGCGTCGCCCTGGATGAAGATGCGCTCGCAGCAAAAACAGATACCTCCTCCAGCAAGCCCTGATCGCACCGAACACCCGCCGCAACACCCGCCAGCCAAAAGCTTTTCGACCGCCCTGAAGCGCACCCCAGGCAGGACGCCACGTCAGATTCCCCTGAATCGTTCCGACAACGCTGTGCAATATCCTATGCTTATCAACTTGGATCACACGCACGGAGACGACTTATGTCAAATGACCAGACGAAAATCCAGGACCCTACCACTCAGTACTTTACCGGCGACTACCCGAAGCAAAAACAGCCCGCACCCGGCGTGCAGTCGAAGATGACGCCAGTGCCTGATTGCGGCGAGAAGAGCTATAAAGGCAGTGGCAGGCTTCAGGATCGTAAGGCGCTGGTGACGGGCGGGGACTCCGGTATCGGACGCGCAGCCGCTATTGCCTACGCTCGTGAAGGCGCCGACGTGGCGATTAACTACCTGCCGGCAGAAGAGGAAGATGCCCTACAGGTCAAACAGCTGATTGAAGAAGCGGGCCGCAAAGCGGTGCTGATTCCGGGTGATTTGAGCGATGAAGCGTTTGCCCGCTCGCTGGTGCATACGGCACACAAAGCGCTGGGCGGATTAGATACGCTGGCGCTGGTCGCGGGGAAACAGGTCGCCGTCGAGAAGATTGCCGATCTGACCACCGAGCAGTTTAAACAGACTTACGCGGTGAACGTACTGGCGCTTTTCTGGATAACCCAGGAGGCAATCCCGCTCCTGCCGGCCGGTTCCAGCATCGTGACCACATCCTCAATTCAGGCTTACCAGCCAAGCCCGCATCTGCTGGATTATGCCTCTACCAAGGCGGCAATACTGAACTACAGCCGCGGACTGGCAAAACAGGTGGCCGAGAAAGGTATCCGCGTGAACGTAGTTGCCCCTGGCCCGATCTGGACGGCACTGCAAATTTCAGGCGGTCAGACTCAGGATAAGATTCCGCAATTTGGTCAGAAGACGCCGATGAAACGCGCGGGGCAGCCTGCAGAACTGGCGGGGGTATATGTCTATCTGGCCAGCCAGGAGTCGAGTTATGTGACGGCAGAAGTGCATGGTGTCTGCGGCGGGGAACATCTGGGATAAACGCCTCTGTGTGCTGAAGCCTTCACCCTGCCCTCTCCCGTGTGAGAGGGCGAAAACAAAAACGGCAACTTGCGTTGCCGTTTAACGTTTATTTGGCTGCGGTTTTTTCTTCGCCGACCAAACCAATCTTGAGATAACCCGCCTGATGCAGCGTGTCCATCACTCTCATCATGGTTTCGTAATCGACGGTTTTATCCGCGCGGAAGAACACCGTGGTGTCTTTCTTACCCTGAGTCAGCGCTTCCAGTGCCGGAATCACAGACTCATCGGTCACCGGGTCATTGCCCAGGAACATTGATTTATCCGCTTTAACAGACAGATAGATCGGTTTTTCCGGTCGCGGCTGCGGCTGGCTGGAAGACGCGGGCAGATTCACCTTCACGTCAACCGTCGCCAGCGGCGCGGCAACCATGAAGATAATCAGCAGAACTAACATGACGTCGATAAACGGCGTCACGTTGATTTCATGCATTTCGCCGTTATCGTCCAGATTTTCATTGAGACGCATTGCCATAACTTATCAACCTACACGCAATTTCGAAGCAGAATGGACCGGCTTAACGGAGCTGGCGCTGAGGTCGAGATCGCGGCTTTGCAGCAGCAGAACCTGCGCGGCAACATCACCCAGCGTGGCTTTGAAGCTGCCAATCATACGGGCGAAGATGTTATAGATAACAACCGCAGGAATCGCGGCAACCAGGCCGATAGCCGTTGCCAGCAGAGCTTCTGCGATACCCGGTGCCACTACAGCGAGGTTAGTGGTTTGCGTCTGGGCAATACCAATGAAGCTGTTCATGATGCCCCAAACGGTGCCAAACAGACCCACAAACGGAGAGATCGCACCGATGGTCGCCAGATAGCCATTTCCGCGGCCCATGTGGCGGCCAACAGCGGCAACGCGACGTTCCAGGCGGAAGCCGGTACGCTCTTTAATACCTTCGTTATCTTCACTGCCTGCGGAGAGTTCCAGCTCGTTCTGAGCTTCATTGACTAATTGGGTGGTGAGGCTTTTGGCATGAAATGCGGACGTGATGTCAGAAGCCTGATCCAGAGAGCGGGCTTCAGCCAGCTGCTGCTGTTCGCGCTTGAGGCGGCGCTTTTGGGAAATCAGCTCAACGCTCTTGCTGAAGAAAATAGCCCAGGTGATCACTGACGCCAGAATCAGGCCGATCATCACAATCTTAACCACGATGTCAGCATGTTGGTACATGCCCCAAACGGAGAGATCCGTCTGCATCAAATTATTACCCACTCTGTATCTCCAGGACGCAAATCACAAATTCTGAGCATAATAATATCAAAACCACATCGAATTGATAGTGGTTCTCATTAGTATTTACATAGTGCCGAAATTTACGCTCATTTTCCTTGCGCTTACGCATTAAAAATTTCTTATGCTTATTTTTCAGAAAATATTCTGCTTATTCGCTAAGCATCCGGATGCAGATTTCCGCAATCGTGGTAGTCTGGACGTCCAGACGTATAAAACAGGTTTAGCGAACATGACAGAGAAGCATCTTGATACCACGCTTGTCCAGGCCGGACGCAGTAAAAAGTACACTCAGGGTTCGGTAAATAGCGTTATCCAGCGCGCCTCTTCGCTGGTTTTTGATACGGTCGAGGCCAAAAAACACGCCACCCGTAACCGCGCAAAAGGCGAGCTGTTTTATGGCCGCCGCGGCACGCTGACCCATTTTTCATTACAGGAAGCCATGTGCGAACTGGAGGGCGGCGCGGGCTGCGCGTTGTTCCCGTGCGGCGCAGCGGCGGTGGCAAATACCATTCTGGCCTTTGTCGAACAGGGCGATCATATCCTGATGACCAATACGGCCTACGAACCCAGCCAGGATTTCTGTACCAAAATCCTCACTAAACTTGGCGTCACCACCGGCTGGTTCGATCCGCTGATTGGCGAGGGCATCGCTGAACTTATTCAGCCGAATACGCGCATTGTGTTCCTGGAATCACCGGGTTCGATCACCATGGAAGTGCATGACGTTCCGGCGATTGTGCGTGCTGTACGTCGCGCCGCCCCCGATGCCATCATTATGATCGATAACACCTGGGCTGCGGGTGTGCTGTTTAAAGCGCTCGATTTCGATATTGATATCTCCATTCAGGCCGCAACGAAATATCTTATTGGTCACTCCGACGGGATGATTGGCACGGCGGTTTCCAATGCCCGCTGCTGGGACCAACTGCGCGAAAATGCCTATCTGATGGGACAAATGGTCGATGCCGATACGGCGTATATGACCAGCCGTGGGCTGCGTACGCTGGGCGTGCGTCTGCGTCAACATCACGAAAGCAGCCTGCAAATCGCCGAGTGGCTGGCGCAGCATCCCCAGGTTGCTCGTGTCAATCATCCCGCGCTGCCGGGCAGTAAAGGGCATGAGTTCTGGAAACGTGACTTTACGGGCAGCTGCGGTTTGTTCTCATTTGTGCTTAAAAAAAGGCTGAACAATGACGAACTGGCGAGCTACCTGGATAACTTCTCACTCTTCAGCATGGCTTACTCCTGGGGCGGCTTCGAATCGCTGATTCTGCCTAATCAACCGGAGCAGATCGCCAGCCTGCGCCCGGGCGGGGAAGTGGATTTCACCGGCACGCTGATTCGTCTTCACATTGGTTTAGAAAATGTTGACGATCTGATGGCGGATTTATCGGCAGGATTTGAACGTATCGTGTAGAGTGCGAACAGAAATGTACTCCTGGACCGTTTTGTAGACGCTTACAGTACAAATGTCTGCATTTGTTGGGTCCACGATCAACCCCCGCGGGCGAAATCAGGAGTACAATAGCCGCATATAAGTTGTTCCACAGGAAAGTCCATGGCTGTCATTCAAGATATTATCGCTGCGCTCTGGCAACACGATTTTGCAGCGCTGATGGATCCACACGTCGTTGGTGTCGTTTATTTCGTCATGTTCGCCACATTATTTCTCGAAAACGGTCTGCTGCCCGCCTCGTTTCTGCCGGGGGATAGTCTGCTGCTTCTGGCGGGTGCGTTAATTGGTAAAGGCGTTATGGACTTCGCCCTGACGATTGTGATCTTAACCTCTGCTGCGAGCCTGGGCTGTTGGCTAAGCTATTTGCAGGGGCGCTGGCTCGGCAACACGCGCGTAGTCAAAGGCTGGCTGGCACAATTGCCCACCAAGTATCACAACAGGGCAACCTGCATGTTCGATCGTCATGGTCTGCTGGCGCTGCTGGCCGGGCGTTTTCTGGCCTTTATTCGCACCTTGTTGCCGACAATGGCAGGGATTTCGGGCCTGTCTAACCGTCGTTTCCAGTTCTTTAACTGGCTAAGCGCGCTGCTGTGGGTGGGCGTGGTGACGTCACTGGGCTACGCCATCAGCATGATTCCTTTTGTGAAACGCCACGAAGATCAGGTCATGACATTCCTGATGATTCTGCCGATGTTCCTGCTGGTTGCGGGTCTGGTTGGCACGCTGGTTGTGGTGATCAAGAAAAAGTACTGTAACGCCTGATGTTTTTTCTCCTCTCCCGACCGGGAGAGGATGACTCAAATCCCCTGCATCATACGGATCCGCGCCGCATCTTCACCCGGCGTCACGCCAAAATAGCGTTTAAACTCACGACTGAATTGCGAAGCGCTTTCGTAGCCCACGCGCATCGCCGCGGCGCTGGCTTTCATCCCGTCGTGAATCATCAGCATTCGCGCCTTATGCAGACGATAGCTTTTGAGATACTGCAGCGGCGACGTGCTGGTGACGGATTTAAAGTTATGATGGAACGCCGACACGCTCATATTCGCTTCAGACGCCAGTTCATCGACGCTCAGGTTTTCCGTGTACTGGCTCTCAATACGCTTTAATACACGGCTGATCAGGCTGAAATGAGTCTGACGACTGACCAGCGCCAGCAGCGCTCCGCCGCCCGGCCCCAGCAGCACGTGATAGAGAATTTCGCGGATAATCTGCTTACCCAGGATACGCGCGTCGAGCGGCCTGTCCATCACGTCCAGCAAACGTTCAATGGCGCACAGGATCTCGTCAGAAAGCGTGGCGGAGTTGATGCCGCTTGCCGCGATCGCGGGCCGGAAAAGCTCATCTTCGCCGATATCCATCAGCAACTCCTGAAGCTGCAAAATATCCACGTTGAGGCGAATGCCTGCCAGCGGAACGGCCTCAGTCGCATAGGTTTCACATTCAAAGGGTAAAGGTACTGTGAGGAGTAAATATTCGTTGGTGTCGTAGCGGAACACGCGTTCATTGATATAACCAATTTTATGGCCGGAAAAGAGAAATACGATGCCGGGTTGATACATCACCGGTGTACGAGTACCGGGCTGAGTACCATACAGCAGGCGAATGTCTGGCAACCATTCACTGATGCTATTTTCTTTATCTTTCAGTCTGTTAATTTGCCCCGTCAATTGCAGGCAAATCTCATCGCGGTTCATTCAGGTTTACTCCCGATACGGTTTCCATTGTTGCCAGTTTGCGCACCTTTTCGCATTTTCTCCAGCCCTCTGTAGAAATGGGCAAGACAACGGCAGGAATGTGCATTGAGAGACGTGCGCTCGATGGCCACAATGGGCACCATCAGGCAGCCATCGACGCCGCCACGTTTTTCACCCACATAAAGGGAACGAGCAATGAATAACTTTAATCTGCATACCCCAACCCGCATTCTGTTTGGTAAAGACGCCATCGCCGATCTGCGCGACCAGATCCCAGCCGGGGCGCGCGTACTGATCACTTACGGCGGCGGCAGCGTCAAAAAAACCGGCGTGCTGGACCAGGTTTACAGCGCACTGGACGGCGTAGACGTACGTGAGTTCGGCGGCATCGAGCCAAACCCGTCTTACGAAACACTGATGAACGCGGTCAAAATCGCCCGTGAAGAGAAGATCACCTTCCTGCTGGCGGTCGGCGGCGGTTCGGTTCTGGATGGCACCAAGTTTATCGCCGCAGCGGCGCATTACGCCGACGGCGTGGATCCGTGGGAAATCCTGCAAACCGGCGGCAGCAAAATCACCAGCGCCATTCCGATGGGTTCCGTACTGACCCTGCCAGCGACCGGTTCAGAATCCAACAAAGGCGCGGTGATCTCCCGTAAAACCACGGGTGACAAACAGGCCTTTATGAACGAACACGTACAACCGGTCTTCGCCGTTCTGGATCCGGTTTACACCTACACGCTGCCGCCACGTCAGGTCGCGAACGGCGTTGTTGACGCCTTTGTTCACACCGTTGAGCAGTACGTCACTTATCCGGTAAACGGTAAAATTCAGGATCGTTTCGCAGAAGGTATCCTGCTGACGCTGGTAGAAGATGGCCCGAAAGCGCTGAAAGAGCCAGAAAACTACGATGTACGTGCCAATGTGATGTGGGCCGCCACTCAGGCGCTGAACGGTCTGATTGGCGCGGGCATCCCGCAGGACTGGGCGACGCATATGCTGGGCCATGAGCTGACCGCGATGCACGGCCTGGATCATGCCCAGACGCTGGCGGTCGTTCTGCCTGCGCTGTGGAATGAAAAACGCGACACCAAACGCGCCAAACTACTGCAGTATGCCGAGCGCGTGTGGAACATCACGTCCGGTTCTGAAGATGAGCGTATTGATGCCGCTATCGAAGCCACCCGTCACTTCTTTGAGCAGATGGGTGTCCCGACTCGCCTCTCCGGTTACGGCCTCGACGGCAGCTCTATTCCTGCCCTGCTGGCTAAGCTGGAAGAGCATGGAATGACTCAACTGGGTGAACACAAAGACATTACCCTGGACGTCAGCCGTCGTATTTACGAAGCAGCGCGCTAAGCGTTTTTGTTATCTCGCCTTTCGTTTTTTGACATTTCGTCCAGACTTAATGCACACCACATTACCGGGGGTCCCCCTCGGTAATGAGCAAATGGAGGAGGAAAAATGGCAAACCAAACCGTAATCAAGCTTCAGGACGGCAACGTGATGCCCCAGTTGGGGTTAGGCGTATGGAAAGCCGGTAACGACGAGGTCGTGTCCGCCATTCACAAAGCACTGGAAGTCGGCTATCGGTCTATCGATACCGCCGCCGCATACAAAAATGAAGACGGCGTGGGTAACGCGCTGGCCAGCGCGAATATCCCGCGTGATGAGTTGTTCATCACCACCAAACTGTGGAATGACGACCAGAAACGCCCACGGGAAGCCCTGCTGGAAAGCCTGGAAAAACTCCAGCTCGACTTTGTCGATCTCTATCTGATGCACTGGCCGGTTCCGGCAATCGATCATTACGTTGAGGCCTGGGAGGGTCTGATCGATCTGCAAAAAGAGGGGCTGGTGAAGAGTATCGGCGTCTGTAATTTCCAGATTCATCATCTGCAACGTCTGATTGATGAAACTGGCGTCGCACCGGTCATCAACCAGATTGAGTTACACCCGCTGATGCAGCAGCGTCAGCTTCACGCCTGGAATGCCACGCACAAAATTCAGACCGAATCCTGGAGCCCGCTGGCCCAGGGCGGCGAAGGGGTTTTCGATCAGAAAATCATTCGTGAGCTGGCAGAGAAGTACGGCAAAACGGCCGCGCAGATTGTCATTCGCTGGCATCTGGACAGCGGTCTGGTGGTGATCCCGAAATCGGTCACTCCGTCGCGAATTTCCGAGAACTTCGACGTCTGGGATTTCCGCCTGGATAAAGAGGAACTGAGTGAGATAGCCAAACTGGATCAGGGCAAACGTTTAGGCCCCGATCCGGATCAGTTTGGGGGGTAAGCCCCCTCGCCCTACCCCTCTCCCGGTGGGAGAGGGTCGGGTCAGAGGCATCAGGCCGCATTTAGCCCGTCTTTCTTTTCACACCTTTTTTCGCACCCGCACCGCCATTCGAACGCTGATGCACAATCGGCGTGTGTTTGGTCAGCGCCGGACGCGTATGGCGGTTCTGGCGACGCGCTTCGCGCATTTCATCCAGCGTCGGGGCTGGCACCAGACAGTCGCGGCGCGAGCCGATCAGATGCTTTTTCCCCATCTCTTCCAGCGCCTGACGAATCAGCGGCCAGTTCGCCGGATCGTGATAGCGCAGCAGCGCTTTGTGCAGACGACGCTGTTTATCCCCTTTCGGCACAACCACGTCCTCACTCTTATAACCAATTTTCCCCAGCGGATTCTTGCCGGTGTAATACATAGTCGTTGAGTTCGCGAGCGGTGACGGATAGAAGTTCTGCACCTGATCGAGACGGAAACGGCGTTGCTTCAGCCAGAGCGCCAGATTCACCATATCCTCGTCGCGCGTACCCGGGTGCGCGGAGATGAAATACGGGATCAGATACTGCTCTTTACCCGCCTGTTTTGAATAGGTGTCAAACAGCTCTTTAAAACGATCGTAGCTACCCATCCCCGGCTTCATCATCTTCGACAGCGGGCCTTCTTCCGTGTGTTCCGGAGCAATCTTCAGGTATCCGCCGACGTGATGGGTCGCCAGCTCTTTGATGTAGCGCGGATCTTCTACGGCGATGTCATAACGCACACCGGATGCGATCAGGATCTTCTTGATGCCTTTCAGATCGCGGGCGCGGCGGTAGAGGTTGATCGTCGGTTCGTGGTTGGTATCCATGTGCTGACAGATGTCAGGATAGACGCACGACAGGCGACGGCAGGTTTGCTCCGCGCGCGGAGACTTGCAGCGCAGCATATACATGTTTGCCGTTGGGCCGCCCAGATCGGAGATCACGCCGGTAAAGCCCGGCACCGAGTCGCGAATCGCTTCGATCTCGTTCACAATCGAATCTTCGGAGCGGCTCTGAATAATGCGCCCTTCATGCTCGGTGATCGAACAGAACGAACAGCCGCCAAAACAGCCGCGCATGATGTTGATCGAGAAACGGATCATCTCGTAGGCCGGAATACGGCTGTTGCCATAGGAAGGATGCGGCACGCGTTTGTACGGCAGCGCGAACACGCTGTCCATCTCTTCGGTTGAGAGCGGAATCGCTGGCGGGTTGACCCAGATATAGCGCTCGCCGTGCTTTTGCATCAACGCGCGCGCGCAGCCAGGGTTGGTTTCATGGTGCAGAATGCGTGACGCATGGGCGTACAGCACTTTGTCGCCTTTCACTTTTTCGAAGGACGGCAACAGGACGTAGGTTTTTTCCCACGGTTTTGGACGCGGTGGCTGGACGATCACGGCTTTGGCTTCGGTTTTCTTCGATTCGACCGGCTTGTTGTCGGCGCACGGCAGATCTTCCCCGTACGGATGAGGGATCGGATCGATTTTGCCTGGCATGTCGATGATACGGGAATCCACCCCGCTCCAGCCTGGCAGCGCTTCTTTCACCATGATCGCCGTGTTACGCACGTCGCGGATATTGCCGACCGGTTCACCCTGCGCCAGACGGTGCGCCACTTCCACCAGCGGGCGCTCGCCGTTACCAAAGATCAACATGTCGGCTTTAGAATCCACCAGCACCGAACGGCGCACGGTATCCGACCAGTAGTCATAATGCGCGGTACGACGCAGGCTGGCTTCGATGCCCCCCAGGATGACCGGCACATCTTTCCAGGCTTCTTTACAACGCTGGGTGTAGACCAACGTCGCACGGTCCGGACGCTTGCCCGCAACGTTATCGGCGGTATAGGCATCGTCGTGACGCAGTTTGCGATCGGCAGTGTAGCGGTTAATCATTGAGTCCATATTGCCGGCGGTGACGCCGAAGAACAGGTTCGGTTTGCCGAGGCTCATGAACGCTTCTTTGCTGTTCCAGTCTGGCTGAGAAATAATCCCCACGCGGAAGCCCTGCGCCTCCAGCATACGACCACAGATCGCCATGCCGAAGCTCGGGTGATCGACGTACGCATCGCCCGTCACCAGAATAATGTCGCAGCTGTCCCAGCCCAGTTGGTCCATCTCTTCGCGGGACATCGGCAGGAATGGCGCCGGTCCAAAGCAGGCCGCCCAATACTGGGGCCAGGAGAAGAGGTCTCGATCCGGCTGGATCAGGGATATTGCGCTCATAATGCTTCCGAAGAAAAAATAAACAAAGGGCGGGGATTATACGCTGCTTTCTCAGGGGAAATGAAGGGGTATTGTGCGGGCTTTTCCCCTCACCCTAACCCTCTCCGCGGAGGGGAGAGGGGAATGTCCGGTGCGGTCTTTCTGTCTCGCACCGGTATGGAGAGGAACTGTTCGTGTGGTTTTTCTCTCTCTCCCCTCTGGGGAGGGCTGGGGTGAGGAGACTGTCCAGTGCGGTCTTTCTCCCTCTCCCCTCTGGGGAGAGGGCCGGGGTGAGGAGACTGTCCAGTGCGGTCTTTCTCCCTCTCCCCTCTGGTGAGAGCGCCGGGGTGAGGAGACTGTCCAGTGCGGTCTTTCTCCCTCTCCCCTCTGGGGAGAGGGCCGGAGTGAGGGGACTGTCCAGTGCGGTCTTTCTCCCTCTCCCCTCTGGTGAAAGGGCTGGGGTGAGGGGACAGTTCAGTGCGGTTTTTCTCCCTCTCCCCTCTGGGGAGAGGGCTGGGGTGAGGGGATAAATTTACGGCGCCGGGTTCACCAGCAACTGCCCCACCGAGCCACGATCGGCCATTTCCAGCGTCTGGCTGTGGAACAGGAACGGGAAGTGCGGCCACGAAGGCTGTCCGTAATAGACCAGCAGTTCGACCTGCCCGTCAACCCAGACGGTGTCTTTCCAGCCACGATCTTCCGGGAACGGCATGGCGCCGTTGACGTTGCGGATCAGGAAACTCACCCCTTCGATATGAAACGACTGCGGCATCTCTGCGCGAACCGTCCAGCGCTCCCAGCTCCCCTGCTGCGCGGTAATATCAATGCGATTGACGTCCCACAGGGTACCGTTGATCCCCGGATCGTCGCCCAGGCTGATATCGCGACTGCGCACCGGCGTGCCGCTCATGATCTCCTGCGGTAACAGGCGCATCGGCAGGCTATCGGTCACCAGCGGCAGCAATCCCGTTGGTCGCAGGGTTAACACCAGCGTGGACACCAGAATACTGGAGGGTTCAAAGAAGCCGCGAATACGGTCAACAATACTCGCCGCCTCGCCGCAGGTAATCGACACTTCATCCCCGTTAGTCATATCAACAAGGATTTCGCGACGCTCGCCCGGAGCCAGCGCCAGCTGTTTGACCGAGACCGGTGCAGGCAAAAAGCCCTGATCGCCGGAAATCACATGCAGCGCGCGGCCATCGCTCATCTGCAGCTGATAACGTCGTGAGTTTGATGCATTCAGCAGGCGCAGACGCACCCAGCCGCGAGACACCTCGACATACGGACTCTGCGCACCGTTAACCAGTAGCGTATCGCCAACAAAGCCTCCGCTCCCCGGCTCGCTGTATTCAGGCGTACCAAAATTATCCAGCCGTTTATCCTGGATTATGATCGGAAAATCATCCACGCCGTAATGGTTCGGGATCGGCAGCGATTTACTGACGTCATCTTCCACCAGCCACATTCCCGCCAGGCCGTTATAGACCTGCTGCGCGGTGCGGTTTGGCGTATTGGCGTGATACCACAGCGTGGCGGCGCTCTGACGAACAGGCAGCACCGGCGCCCAGTCGGCGTTCGGTGACATCATGCGTGCCGCGCCGCCCATCAGCGGGCCTGGCACCTGCAATCCGCTGATGGTCATCGCGACGTTTTCTGTCAGGCGGTTGCTGTAAATCAGCTTAACGTCGTCACCGCTCCAGACGCGGATCGTTGGCCCCAGATAGCGACCGTTAATGCCCCAGACCGATGCCCGGGTTCCCTGGGTGAAGGACCAGTGGGAACGCTGCATCGTCAGGAAAAGCGGCTGCCCGCGGCGGGATTCCAGTAACGGCGGTATGGGCAGCGGCTGCTGCTGCCCGGCGGCGTTGGCTGTCAGCGGAACCGCGCCAGCACAAAGGGCGATTCCCGAAGCCTGAATAAACTGACGCCGACTGAGTGACATATGTGCTCCATGTGAAACAACTAAAGACGTGGGAATTCATTTCCCTTTAACTCCGGCTTAAATCTTACCGGAGGCTTCTCGCTCTGCGACTTCTTTGTCGAGTATTTCGATTTGGCGAGCCATCAGCTCACGGCAATGGGCAGCCAGTTCACGAACCTGATCTTTACCATACTGACTGGTATCCACCGGCGGCAGCATCTCCACAATCACCAGTCCGTTTTTCAGACGGTTAAGATTAATTTTATTAGAAGTATTGGAAACGCACACAGGAATAATCGGTACACCTGCCGCAATTGCGGCGTGAAACGCGCCAGTTTTAAACGGCAGCAGACCGCGTCCACGGCTGCGCGTCCCTTCCGGGAACATCCAGATGGAAATTTTGCGCTTCTTAAACTGATTAACCACTTCACCGATGGTGCTGTGCGCTTTTGCGCGGTTATTACGGTCGATCAGCAAGTTACCGGTAAGCCAGTAAAGCAGACCGAAGAACGGCACCCACAGCAGACTCTTTTTACCCACTGTTACCGTCGGCGGCAGCACGATGTTCGCGGCGGTGACCATATCGTAGTTATTCTGATGATTACCGATATAAATGGCGTTGCCGAAGTTTTCGGCCCCTTCTGGCAAGCGGGTTTCGACCTTCAGGCCGTACAGCGGCGCCAGTCGACCAAACATGCGACCAAACGTCGAAACATGCTTTGGATTACGTGGGCTAAACAGGCAGTAAATACAGCCAAACACGCACACCAGGATGCAGTAGATAACAGTGAGAATAACACGAACAATGAATAGCATAGCGACCTCTGAAGCCCCAACAGCTGACAATTATATACTTCAACGCGAGTCAGGTAAGGACTTAATGTATAGACGGAAAATTTTTAGCGAGAACCCCCTCCTGAAAAGAGGGGGAGAGGCTACATTACTCTTCGCTGTCGCCCGGTGTAGCGCGGTGCGGAGAGTCGATCTCCACCCGATCAATCCGCTGCAGGCCACGCATCAGCGAGCCACGGCGTCCGCGTTCACCGACCACTTTCTGCAACTCTTCCGGACGCAGTTTAATTTTGCGTTTGCCGACGTGGATCGTCAGCGTGCTCTGCGGCGGCAGAATGAACAGATGCGCCAGCCCGTCTTCGCCTTTTGCCGCTTCCGCTGACGGAATGTTGATGATCTTATTGCCTTTGCCTTTCGACAGCTGCGGCAGGTCGCTGACCGGGAACATCAGCATCCGTCCGGCAGTGGTGATCGCCAGCAGCATATCGCTCTCGTTCTCGATCACCAGCGGCTGCATCACATGGGCATTTTCCGGCAAGCTGATCATGGCCTTACCGGCACGGTTGCGCGCAATCAGATCGTTGAAGGTGCAAATAAAACCGTATCCGGCGTCAGAGGCCATCAGCAGTTTTTGCTCTTCGTTTTCCATCAGCATGTGATCAACGCTTGCGCCTGGCGGCAGAGTCAGCTTGCCGGTAATCGGCTCGCCCTGACCGCGCGCCGATGGCAGCGTGATCGGATCGATGGCGTAACTGCGCCCGGTGGAGTCGATAAACACCACCGGCTGGTTGCTCTTGCCTTTCACCGCCGATTTGAAGCTGTCGCCAGCTTTATAGCTCAGGCCTGGAGCGTCAATATCGTGACCTTTGGCACTGCGTACCCAACCGCTTTGAGAGAGAACAATCGTGACCGGCTCGGAGGGCAGCATATCGTGCTCATTCATCGCCTTCGCTTCTTCACGCTCGTGCAGCGGGGAGCGACGATCGTCACCAAAGGCATCAGAATCCGCCTGCAGCTCTTTCTTCAGCAGCGTGTTCATCTTGCGTTCGGACGCCAGAATCGCCTGCAGTTGGTCGCGCTCTTTTTCCAGCTCGTTCTGTTCACCACGGATCTTCATCTCTTCCAGTTTGGCGAGATGGCGCAGTTTTAATTCGAGGATCGCTTCCGCCTGCGTTTCGCTGATACCAAAACGCGACATCAGCGCGGGCTTCGGCTCATCCTCAGCACGGATAATCTCGATCACTTCGTCGATATTGAGAAACGCCACCAGCAAGCCTTCAAGGATATGCAGGCGTTTCAGCACTTTCTCAAGACGATAGTTCAGGCGACGGCGAACGGTATCGCGACGGAACGCCAGCCATTCGGTGAGGATCTCCAGAAGGTTTTTCACCGACGGGCGACCATCCAGACCAATCATGTTCAGGTTGATGCGATAGCTTTTTTCCAGATCGGTGGTCGCGAACAGGTGGTTCATCACCTGCTCCATATCCACGCGGTTGGAACGCGGCACAATCACCAGACGAGTCGGGTTTTCGTGGTCGGATTCATCACGCAGATCGTCCACCATTGGCAGCTTTTTATTGCGCATCTGGGCGGCGATTTGCTCCAGCACTTTTGCGCCTGAGACCTGGTGCGGCAGCGCAGTGATCACCACCGCGCCGTCTTCTTTGGTCCACACCGCACGCATACGCACGGAGCCACGGCCATTCTGATAGATTTTGCGGATTTCGGCGCGCGACGTGATGATCTCCGCTTCGGTCGGATAATCCGGTCCCTGCACGATATCCAGCACTTCATCGAGCGTCGTTTTTGGCTGCTCAATCAGGGTGATGGCGGCTTTGGCCACTTCGCGCAGGTTGTGCGGTGGAATGTCGGTCGCCATACCAACGGCGATACCGGTTGTCCCGTTCAGCAGGATGTTCGGCAGACGCGCAGGCAGCATTTTCGGCTCCTGCATCGTGCCGTCGAAGTTCGGCACCCAGTCAACCGTCCCCTGGCCCAGCTCACCGAGCAGCACTTCGGCATATTTGGACAGACGGGATTCGGTATAACGCATCGCGGCGAAGGATTTCGGGTCGTCCGGTGCCCCCCAGTTTCCCTGGCCATCGACCAGCGGATAACGGTAGGAGAACGGCTGCGCCATCAGCACCATGGCTTCATAGCAGGCGCTGTCGCCATGCGGATGGTATTTACCCAACACATCGCCGACGGTACGGGCGGATTTTTTGAATTTGGCGCTGGCGCTCAGGCCCAGTTCAGACATCGCGTAAACGATGCGACGCTGAACGGGTTTCAGGCCATCGCCGATAAACGGCAATGCCCTGTCCATGATGACGTACATGGAATAGTTCAGATAGGCGTTTTCAGTGAATTCATGTAGCGCGAGGCGCTCTGCCATATCGCTCATTAAATGTCATTCCTCAACTCAGAAACCTGCGGGTTTCAGGCAATATTGCCGCAGATACTACCCTATCTGACGAGTTGAGTCACAAAGAAAAAGGGCCGCAGAATCGGCCCTTTTTGACATTATTTGTCCAGCTTGATGACTTGTTTGACGTCGATTTCGAACTCATTCCACTCTTTATCAACTTTACCCTGAATCTCTACCTTGTCCTGGGGGGTGATGGTCTGACCGTTCCAGCGTTTGTGGTCGATTTCCACGTTCACTGTGCCGGTAGTATCGCGGAACAGGTAACGGTCGTCAGACAGGCGCTCGGTAATGTTACCGCGCAGCTTCACCCAGCTGTCGTCCTTCTGATCTTTCACTTTTAACGCCGTGGTGAGGTTAGCGTCGTTATCGACAAAACCACCCTGCTGGGTTTGCGTTTGGGTTTGTGTCGCCGTTGGGCCGTTGAATCCCCCTTGCGCCGCAAAAACAGGGGCAGTGGTCATCATCATGATGGCGGTAATAGCAGCAAATTTTTTCATCGTTATCTCTCCCTTTAATGTCGTTTCGAGGTCCATTAAACAGGGTAATCCTTAACAACTTCTTAAGGGGAAAATTTATTTATTTTTACTGTACAGGGAACGGTGACAAGGGGTTTACTGCTCTGAAAAGGTCACTATCAGGGACAGGACTAATGCGCATTTTACTGATTGAAGACGACAAACTGATCGGCGACGGTATCAAGGCCGGACTGAGCAAAATGGGCTTTAGCGTTGACTGGTTCACAGAGGGCACGACCGGAAAAGCCGCGCTGTATAGCGCTCCGTACGATGCCGTGGTGTTGGATCTGACGCTGCCGGGCATGGACGGGCTGGCGATCCTGCGCGAGTGGCGCGAAAAAAGCCACAGCGAGCCGGTGCTGATCCTCACTGCACGCGACGCGCTTAACCAGCGCGTTGAGGGCTTACGTCTTGGCGCGGACGACTATCTGTGTAAACCCTTTGCCCTGATTGAGGTCGCGGCGCGGCTCGAAGCGCTGGTACGTCGCAGCCATGGTCAGGCACGCAGTGAATTGCGCCACGGTAAGGTGACCCTGGATCCCACCCGCCTTCTCGCCACGCTTGATGGCGAAACGCTGGTGCTCAAGCCAAAAGAGTTTGCCCTGCTGGAACTGCTGATGCGTAACGCCGGGCGCGTCCTGCCGCGCAAACTGATCGAAGAAAAACTCTATACCTGGGACGACGACGTCTCCAGCAATGCCGTAGAAGTTCACGTCCATCATCTGCGGCGTAAACTCGGCAGCGGATTTATCCGCACCGTCCACGGTATCGGTTACACACTGGGTGACGCATGAAACTAACGCAACGTCTGAGCCTGAAACTGCGGCTGACTTTACTTTTTCTGCTGCTGTCGCTGGCAGCCTGGCTGGCGGCAAGCGTGGTCGCCTGGCAGCAGACGACCCATAAGCTTGATAAGCTGTTTGATACGCAGCAAATGCTGTTTGCCAAACGTCTGCTGACAATGGATCTCGACGAGCTGAACGCTCCCGTTCGGATGCGCGACGTGCCCAAAAAAGCCAAACACGGGCATCTGGATGACGACGCGCTGGCCTTCGCTATCTACTCCACAGACGGAAAAATGCTCCTGCACGACGGCGAAAACGGCCGGGAAATTCCCTACCACTATCGCCGGGACGGTTTCGCTGACGGGCGGCTGAAAGATGACAACGATGCGTGGCGTTTCCTGTGGCTGAGTGCGCCAAACGGTAAATACCGCGTTGTGGTCGGGCAAGAGTGGGAGTACCGCCAGGAGATGGCGCTGGATATTGTTACTTCGCAGCTGACCCCCTGGCTGGTGGCGCTGCCGCTGATGCTGGTATTCCTCATCGTCCTGCTCGCCCGCGAATTACGGCCCCTCAAAAAGCTGGCGCAGGCATTACGCCGCCGTTCGCCGGACGCCACAGATACGCTGGCCACCGACGGCGTTCCAACCGAAGTCCGCCCGTTGCTCGACGCGCTCAATCATCTTTTTGCCCGCACGCAGGAGATGATGACGCGTGAGCGTCGCTTCACCTCTGATGCCGCGCATGAGCTGCGCAGTCCGTTGACGGCGCTGAAAGTCCAGACCGAAGTGGCGCAGTTATCGCTGGACGATCGCGCAGCCCAGGAAAAAGCGCTCCGCCAGTTGCATGCGGGAATCGACCGGGCATCGCGGCTGGTGGAGCAACTCCTCACGCTGTCGCGGCTCGATTCGCTGGAAAATCTCGATGATATTGAGCCCATTCCGCTTGCCGATTTGCTGCAATCCGCCGTGATGGATGCTTACCATCCGGCGCAGCAGGCGGGGATAGACATCCGTCTGAACATCAACGCCCTTGATGTTACGCGTTCTGGTCAGCCCCTGCTGTTGGGCCTGCTGATACGCAATCTTCTCGATAACGCGGTGCGCTACAGCCCGCGTTGCAGCGTGGTAGATGTCACGCTGAATGCGCAGAGTTTTACCGTGCGAGATACCGGGCCGGGGGTTTCACCCGAGGCGCTGGCGCGCATCGGCGAGCGTTTTTATCGCCCGCCGGGCCAGGATGAAACCGGCAGCGGACTGGGGTTATCGATCGTCAAACGCATCGCCGCGCTGCACGGCATGCGGTTAACGCTTGCCAACGCGCGCGAAGGCGGGTTTGAAGTGACAGTAAACTGGTAAGCCAATTATTGCGTATACAGCAAAAGACTTTGCACATTTTGCTCATTTTTCCGCACCGTTATTACGGGTAACATGACTGCCAAACTTGCCAGTCTGAGGACAAATAATGAGCAACATCCTGATTATCAACGGCGCAAAAAAATTTGCGCACTCCAACGGCCAACTGAATGACACCCTGACCGAGGTCGCGGACGGTTTTCTGCGCGACGCCGGGCATGATGTTAAAGTGGTGCGCGCCGACAGCGATTACGACAATAAAACCGAAGTGCAGAACTTCCTGTGGGCCGACGTGATTATCTGGCAGATGCCGGGCTGGTGGATGGGCGCGCCGTGGACCGTGAAAAAGTACATGGATGATGTCTTCACCGAAGGCCACGGTTCGCTGTACGCCAGCGATGGCCGTAGCCGTTCAGATGCCGCTAAAAAATACGGTTCTGGCGGCCTCCTGCACGGCAAAAAATACATGCTTTCTCTGACGTGGAACGCGCCGCTGGATGCCTTCACCGATCAAGATCAGTTCTTCCATGGCGTGGGTGTTGACGGCGCTTATCTGCCCTTCCATAAAGCGAACCAGTTCCTTGCGCTGGAGCCGCTGCCGACCTTTATCGTCAACGACGTGATTAAAATGCCGGACGTGCCGAGCTATATCGCAGAATATCGCAAGCATCTCGCCGAGATTTTTGGTTAACTGGTCGTTCAAAAGTAGATCCGAAATACTTCGCGTTGCCGCAAGGCGGCAACCCGGAGTGTGAAGGGTATAGAAGGAGTTAACCATGCTTACCGTTATTGCTGAAATCCGTACTCGTCCGGGCCAACATCATCGCCAGGCGGTACTGGATGAGTTTGCGAAAATTATCCCGACCGTCCTGAAAGAAGAGGGCTGCCATGGCTACGCGCCGATGGTAGACACCGCTGCAGGCGTGAGCTTCCAGACCACCGCACCAGACTCAATCATCATGGTTGAACTGTGGGAAACCGTGCCGCATCTGGAAGCCCATCTGCAAACCGCGCACATGAAAGCGTGGAGCGAAGCAGTAAAAGGCAATGTTCTGGAAACGCATATCCGCATTCTGGAGCAAGGGGTTTAAGTTTTTGCATTTTGCCGTGCGACACTGCGTTTGCCCGGCATTCAAAACCTGCCCCATATGCCCGGTAAGCTTTGCGCCACCGGGCTTTTTTATTACCAGTACAGCTTCCAGCTCTGGGTGAAACGCACCAGCGCTTCAACGTAGAAGTAATCCCCCCAGCTCGCGCACTCATCCACCCCTTTATTGCTCGCCAGATGATAGACCGAGTGTTTCAGTAAGCCGTTGCCCTTCTCGTCTTTCCCCATCAGATAATGTTTTGTCAGCGATGACATAATGCCTTTCGCCCACTCCAGATAGCGCTCGCGATCCGGATCGGTCACCGGCAGGTGTTTCACCAGCTCCAGCAGGCCGCACACCGCAATCGCCGCCGACGACGAATCACGCAGCGCATCCGTGCCCACCAGCGCCAGATCCCAGTGACAGACGTTATCTTGTGGAAGACGATTGAGGAAATAGTTTGCCAGCCGTTTTGACAGGGCGATCATCGTCTCGTCGCCGGTGTAGATATAACTCAGCAGGAAACCATAAATACCCCACGCCTGTCCGCGCGACCAGCAGGAGTCATCGGCATAGCCCTGCTGGGTATTGCCGTAACGCGGTGCGCCGGTGTTCACATCCATATAATAGGTATGGAAAGTCGAGGAATCTTCGCGAATCAGATAAGTTGCCGCCTGCTGCACATGCGCTTTTGCGGCTTCAGCAAAGCGCGGATCGCCGGTCTGCTCGGTGGCCCAATAGAGCAACGGCAGATTCATGTTGCAGTCGATAATCATGCGTCCGGCCTGTTCCGGGTCGGACAGATCGCCCCACGCCTGGATGATTTTCGCCTTCTCATGGAAGCGCTCAAGCAGTGCCTCGGCCGCCAGCAGCGAGAAACCGCGCGCCTCACGATTACCGGTCAAACGCCAGGCCGCCACGCAGGACAGGGTATACAGAAAACCTAAATCGTGGGTATTGGTATCATTACGCCCGGCGATGCGCACGCCAAACGAGCGGACGTTTTTCTCGGCCAGCGAGCGGAATTTCTCGTCACCGCTCATTTCCCACGCCAGCCACAGCTGCCCGGTCCAGAAACTGGTGGTCCACTCCACATTTTCTGTCAGCGGGTAGTACCCATCCTTGCAGGTTTCTGCCGGGAATTTTTCACCGAACTCCGTTAAATGACGGCTAATCAGTTCGAGGACATGATCCCGCGCCGAGCTTAATTCATCGCTGAACACGCGCGCATCAACGGGTGCAGGAATATCGGACAGGCGTTCCTCTGCGATACGATTTAACATATTTCGGTTCCTTCTTTGACAGCAAAAATTAGCGTGATGGATGGTGTTCTGCCACATTCATTGCCTGCGCACCGCGCCATTTGCTCTGACAGGCGGATAGCGTAAAAGCAGAAATAAGCGTAAAGGTCAGCGCCGTTGCGCCCATGATGATATAGGTTTGTTCAAAGCCGATGCGGTCATACATATATCCGGCAGGTGAAGAGACCACCACGTTGCCGACATACAGCATCGCCTGATAGCCTAATAAATACATGGTGGCGTTAACGCGTTTATCAAAATGCTCGGCGATATATTTAAATACCGACACCAGCAGCAGACAGATTTCCAGACCATATAAAGGCTTAAGAACAGAAATTAACAGATGCGAATCGCAGATGCCGGAGATAATCAGGCGCGCCCCGACAATTAAACCAACGATTAATAATCCCCGCTTGGCACCAATAAAATTGACGAACAGTGGGATCACCATGTACATCAGGAATTCCATGCCTGACTGTACGGTTCCCAGATAACCGAACACCGCGTTGCCCTGATGCACATCGTCGAAGAAGGTCACAAAATAGCGCGAGAACTGCTGTTCGGCGATAAACATCATCCATGCCACACCGGCCACATAGAGACAGAATGCCCAGAACTTGCGGTTACGCAGCAGCGCGTAGACGTCCGACGGCGCGATTTTCTCTTTGGTCAGCACCTCACCCGCATGTACGGAGTTAGTGTTCACTTTCAGATTCAGCAGGACAATCAGCATCACCACCGATGCCACGCTGCCCATAATAAAGTTGTACGCCGGAGAGAGGTTAAACAGCAAACCGGAGAAGGACGAGGCCACCGCCCAGCCGAGCGAGCCCCACATGCGAATCTGACCAAACTCCATCCCGTTGAGACGGCTAAAACGATCGGAATAAGATTCACACGCCGCCACGCCCGCATACCACGCAAAGCTCAAATAGAGCGCGCCAATAATAATGCCGAGCAAGGTATTTGAAATTAACAGCGGCTGATACACATAGATAAAGAACGGTGCCATCAGGGCGGACATCGCCACCACAAAGTAGAGCAGATATTTGCTCATCCCGATTTTATCGAGAATATAGCCATAAATCGGTTTCAGAATAACGGAAAATACGCCGTTAACAGCAAATACCGTACCGATTACCGAGCCACTCAGATTCGCTTTTTGTCCGAGCCAGATGGCCAACAGCCCAATACTGGCAGACCAGGTAAAGAAGTAGAGAAAAATAAAGGTACTGATTTTGTAATATTCGGTTTTATTCGTTGAGCTGATTTTCATAGAATCCTCGCCAACATGTAGGGTCCAGAGTGTTTATATAAAGAACGCTAACTGCCGTTCGCTTCCCGGTTCGTGAATCACGACCTGGTTATTTTTGATTTGCAGCTGCGGAATAGCCGCGTACTTTTTTTGTTGCCCACTGGCTGTTACAGCGCAGCACAGCCAGCTTTCCCCCTGCGGAAGATCTGCCGTCAGAACCGGAATCGAGGCGCATTCTGCGAACATCACGCTGCTGTTCGGCGGCGTTACGATGCTGTCCGGCTGGCGGGAAAGATCTGGCGACAGATCGACAATCACGCTGCTGCCGTTATCGGCATGCAAATAGCAGCCTTTCTCCCGCAGCTGATGGTCGGTTTTCATGACCGCAAATCCGCCCTCCACCGTTTGCAGGGTCCGTGCGCTGTTAACGCGGTGCAGGCGAAGATGCCATTCGCCGAACGGCACCAGCCAGGAGTCGATCTGCACGTCGTGCCATGGCGACCAGCGCGAGAAAATGAAGTTCTCATCCACACGCACCTCTTCACACGCCCGGCGGCCGCGGAAGTAGTTGTCCCCGTCGGATAGCAGCAGCATCGAATCGCAGGCAGCATGCTTGATGCCATAACGCCCGCGCTCAATGGTGAAGCCAAAGCGGCTGGAGTAGGCAAATTTGGTGTATTTCGCCTCGGTGTTAACGTAATTATTGAGTTCAAGCTGCCCGGCAGTGAGCATCGTGACGTGCTGTGAATCGTCGGCATGCATCAGGATCTGTTGTGCATGCGGAATGACGCGCTGTTCAGCGAGGGCTGGCAACGGCTGCTCCTGCGCTTGCCAGAACGGATGTTCCTCAGGAAGCGCCAGAATCAGATACGTTTTCAGCGCCCAATACGGCGATCCCGGCGAGTTATAGTCTTCGCACATCGCCAGATTCGGATAAGCAAAACCGAGCGTCAGAATACCGTCGCGATCGGCAATCGGCTGCTGCTGCCACCAGCGCAGATGACGCAAAATAATGCCCTTCACGATACCCGGGGTAAAAACATCCAGCCCGGAAAACGCCACTGCGCTCCAGAAAGCGACCATCGCAAAACGATAGGTCAGGCTACGGCCAAACGGAACCGATGCCCCGTCGGCAGCGGACATAAAGATAAAATCGTCGGCAAACAGACGGGAGCGTTCGCGCAGCACTTGCGCCCTCTCCTCATCGCCGCTCAGGGTGGCGTAGATCAGGCCGTAGAAATGAAACGCCATCGAGATGTAATAGTCTTTTGGACGATTAGGGCCGTCGGAATACCAGCCGTCGCCCAGATAGTACGCATCCATCATCGCAAAGCGGCGGTCGATAGCCCGTTGATCAAACGGTAATCCGGCACGTTTAAAACCGAGCTGGACCATGATGGCAAAATAGTTCCAGTTGCTGTCCGGCATTTGCGCATCGGTTATCTGGTTCAGCCAGGTGTGTAGATTCTTGACTTCCCGTTCACTGAACAGGTCGGTCAGTCTGTTCTGTAGCAGCGCCAGGCCCAGGCCGTACGCCGCCATTTCGACCAGCCGCTGATCGTAAGGGGCGGTTTCGCCCCAGTAACCTGTACTTTGCGGGTCCGTGCCCTGTTTGATGGCGGCAAGGTATTTATCGCTGAAGGGGGTGGACTCGCCGGACGCCATCAGCGGAAACAGTCCCCACAACGCGCGCGATAACCCCTCCATCCGGGCAATGTCAGTGGTGTAGTGCGCGCAGGTATCCCCCAGCGAAAAGCGCGAGCTGCCCGCTGGAAACTGCTTATCCAGCGCGGCCAGCATCGTAGAGAGTTCCGCCACCACATCCTGACGGGAAGACAACGGATTTGATGTTTCTTTATTTGCCGCCAACATACATTCATCCTCGTAATCATCTGCGGCCAAGCATAGTGAATGCATCAGGCTCAGAAATGTTAGCCGTGTCACAGCGGCGAGAGATGAATAAACCTGAAGTTGAGAAAATTTAAAAAGGTGGTTTATAAATACAGGTAGAGGGGTAAAAGTTGAGTTTTATTGCACTATGCGCGAGACACCAAAATCGGACCATCTGGAGCTCATCACCTTAAATGACACCGTGGTGTCGTTCAGCCGGCTGTTCGCCAATACCGTGCGCTATCACCACTGGCATCAATGTCTGGAAATACTGTATGTCGAAGAGGGATTTGGCGTCGCGATTGTCGATAATCGTCACTACACCATGCGCCCGGGTCGGCTGTTTTTCTTCCCGCCGTTTACGCTGCATAAAGTTATGGTGGATGAACAGGCGGAGGCAATTTATCGCCGTACGATTATTCATCTCGACCATCACGCGGTCATAAAAGTGTTGCGTGATTTTCCGCAAACTCAGCAGCGCTTACAAAAACTCTCCCGACGCGGCGGCGAGGCGTGGGTCGCCGACGTCGCTCATTGCCATACGCATATCAATCATCTTTTGAGCTGCTATCAGCCCCCCATGAACAGCGAAAGCATCGCCAGTCTGTTGATTGCGCTCTTTGCCATGCTGCCGGACGACAATGATGGCCAGCCGGGCAGCAGCCACGGCATCGCCAGTCAGGTCATGTTCTGGCTGGATGAGAACTACGCGGTCAAATTTAGCCTCGACGCGCTGGCATCAGAGCTGGGAAAATCACGCAGCTACGTTTCACGTAAATTCCACGCAGAAACGGGCGAGAAAATTCATGATTATCTGAACACATTGCGTTTACGAAAAGCCTGCGAATATCTGTTACACAGTGACGAGAGCGTGCGTGAGATCGGAACGCGAGTGGGGTTTTCTGACGTAACCTGGTTTATCAGCTCTTTTAAAAAAGGGATTGGTGAGACGCCGTTGCAGTATCGTAAAAACCACACGGCGCGGTAATCAGACGCTCTTTTTGCCGGGCTTCAGGCCAGGCCGCAAGCATAAAAAAAGGTTCATCGCGCCTTACCGGGGAACGCTGCTTTTATCTTCATAAAAAAGTAGTCGTTATCCCGGTATCCGTATGCCATTCGTTTTATCACTTTGATCTTGTTGTTCATTCCCTCAAGTACGCTGGTATTCAGACGATGCGTGGCACTCGCGATTATGCCGCTCACGTAACC
The DNA here is from genome assembly GCF_034046055.2 of Lelliottia sp. CFBP8978. Lineage (NCBI taxonomy): Bacteria > Pseudomonadati > Pseudomonadota > Gammaproteobacteria > Enterobacterales > Enterobacteriaceae > Lelliottia > Lelliottia sp. CFBP8978. The sequence continues at coordinate 3,741,864 of NZ_CM188253.1, forward strand.
CTTCAGCTTATCAGCGAACTGCTGCAACGCCCTGATGCCACTTTCCTGTGCCTGCCTGTACCACTCATTCCAGCGACGCTTCGCAACGTCTTTATCCGGGGCATACCACAGCTCTTTCAGGGCTGTTTTCATCACATACACCGTATTTAACGGCTGGTTCGCCCCCAGCAACTCTGCCAGTTTCACCTCATGCCCGGCCGGCAGGTTCTCTGGATTACGCAACAGCAACCAGCGGCTGCGTTTGATAACCTTCCGCGCCTTGCTGTTGTCACGCAACTGATTCGCCTGATCGACCCTCACTCTGTCGATGACTTCCCGGCCGAACTTCGCCACAACATGGAACAGGTCATACACCACTTCCGCCTGCGGGCACTGCGCTCTCACTTCCAGGTCCAGCGCCGTATTCATATCCATCGCGACAGATTCGATGGCGGCACATCCTTCCGGGCCCAGCCAGGTGAAGAACGGACGGAAGGCTACCCGGCTGCGCCCTTCACCGACCCACAGCACCCGTTGTGTATCTGCATCCACCACAACCGTGGCATAGCGATGCCCTTTGAACAGCGCGAACTCATCCATTATCAGGCGGCGCAGCGTGTGCCGTTCAGGCTCCCGGAGTTCCCGCCGCAGGCGTCGGCAGTCGATATTTTTAATGGTGTGCCAGTGCAGACCGGTCAACTGTGCCACATGCTTAACCGGCAATAACCGGGTAAGAGATTCCACCCAGGTCGCTAACGAGGACGTGTAACGTTGCCGTTCAGGCACCCATGAGATGCGCTCGGTGACAATCCCGCAGCGGGAACAGCGCAGACGGCGAACGGGAAGCTGAAGTGTGACGCGCCAGTGAAGTAAATCGCGCTCACGAACCCGTCGCACAGAGACATCATGGACAGCACAGTCTCTACAGCCACATCGACGGCAGGACGGCGCAAAACCGGGGTCAGGCCGGAGCGTAATAAGCAGAGCATCCGGTGCAGGATGAGTGAAGGAATCAACAGTGAAACCTTCCCAGAAGAGGGAAGAAAGATTAGCATTCATGGCAGACGGCGGTTGAGTGGCTGGTTAGTGTTTTGGCGAATACAAAACTAACCACTTTTACCGCCGTTTTCTATTGGTTCACGCTTAACCGCGATGAACCTAAAAAAAGCCCCATCAGAGAACTGATGAGGCTGTTGTTGCCTACCGCCGGATCGTTCAGCCGATCGGTATTACTGCATCGCCGGGCTTTTTACATCAGGCTTCAATATCCGCCATATCGCCTTTTTCCTGCAACCAGTTACGTCGGTCTTCAGAACGCTTCTTGGCCAGCAGCATGTCCATCATGGCGTTGGTTTGCTGCTCGTCTTCGTCGCTGATGATCAGCTGCACCAGACGGCGGGTATTCGGATCCAGCGTGGTTTCGCGCAGCTGCATCGGGTTCATCTCACCCAGCCCTTTAAAGCGCTGTACGTTCGGCTTACCTTTCTTACGTTTGAGCTGTTCCAGTACGCCGGCTTTCTCTTCTTCCGTCAGCGCGTAATAGACCTCTTTGCCGAGATCGATACGGTAGAGCGGCGGCAGCGCAACGTGAACGTGACCGTTCTTCACCAGCGCGCGGAAGTGCTTCACGAACAGCGCGCACAGCAGGGTAGCGATGTGCAGACCATCGGAATCCGCATCCGCGAGAATGCAGATCTTGCCGTAGCGCAGCTGGCTTAAGTCTTCACTGTCTGGATCGATTCCGATCGCCACAGAGATGTCGTGCACCTCTTGAGAGGCCAGAACCTCATCGGATGACACTTCCCAAGTGTTCAGGATCTTGCCTTTCAGCGGCATGATCGCCTGGAATTCACGATCGCGCGCCTGCTTGGCAGAGCCGCCCGCCGAGTCCCCTTCGACCAGGAACAGTTCGGTACGATTCAGATCCTGCGCGGTGCAGTCGGCCAGTTTGCCCGGCAGCGCCGGACCGCTGGTGAGCTTTTTACGCACCACTTTTTTCGCCGCTCGCATACGACGCTGCGCGCTGGAGATGGCCATTTCAGCCAGCATTTCTGCAATCTGAATGTTCTGGTTGAGCCACAGGCTGAACGCATCTTTCACCACACCGGAGACAAACGCCGCGCACTGACGCGATGACAGACGTTCTTTGGTCTGACCGGCGAACTGTGGATCCTGCATTTTCACAGACAGCACGTACGCGCAGCGATCCCAGATATCTTCCGCCGACAGCTTCACGCCGCGCGGCAGGATATTGCGGTATTCGCAGAATTCGCGCATCGCATCTAACAGCCCCTGACGCAGGCCGTTGACGTGCGTACCGCCCTGCATCGTCGGGATCAGGTTGACGTAGCTTTCTGTCAGCAGCTCACCGCCTTCTGGCAGCCACAGCAGCGCCCAGTCAACCGCTTCTGTCTCACCGGAGAAATTGCCGATAAAGGGTTTTTCCGGCAGGGTTGGCAGGCCGTTAACCGCCTCACCCAGATAGTCGTTGAGGCCATCCTGGTAGCACCAGCGCTGCTCGCTGTTGTTGACTTCATCTTTAAAGGTGATTTCAACGCCAGGGCACAGCACCGCTTTGGCTTTGAGAATATGGGTTAAGCGAGAAACAGAAAAACGTGGGCTGTCGAAGAAACTTTCATCCGGCCAGAAGTGGACGCTGGTCCCGGTATTACGTTTACCGCAAGTACCGATGACTTTAAGATCCTGAACTTTATCGCCATTTTCAAACGCGATGTTGTAGATCTGGCCGTCGCGACGCACGGTCACTTCCACGCGTTTAGACAGGGCGTTAACCACCGAAATCCCCACGCCGTGCAAGCCGCCGGAGAACTGGTAGTTTTTGTTGGAGAATTTACCGCCCGCGTGCAGACGACAGAGGATCAGCTCAACGGCTGGAACCCCCTCTTCCGGGTGGATATCCACAGGCATGCCGCGGCCGTCGTCGATGACTTCCAAAGACTGATCGGCGTGCAGGATGACATCAACGCGTTTGGCATGGCCTGCCAGCGCTTCGTCCACACTGTTATCTATTACTTCCTGGCCCAGGTGGTTTGGGCGTGTCGTATCGGTATACATCCCCGGGCGGCGGCGAACCGGCTCAAGCCCGGTGAGTACCTCAATGGCATCAGCGTTATAGGTTTGCGTCATGATTTAGCTAGCAATTCGCATTGATTGTCAGAGGCTGTGCAGTCCAAGAAAATCGACAATCGGGGTGAAATGATTCTCAAAGCCCGTGAAAGCATGGTTTCCGCCCTCTTCTACAGTCTGGCGGCAAGAAGCGTAGTACGCCACTGCCTGGCGGTAATCCAGTACTTCATCACCCGTCTGTTGCAACAGCCAGAGGAGATCTGGCGCGTCCAGCGGGTCTACCTGCATAACTTTGAGGTCGTAAATATGGCGTGACTCTAGCACATATTGCTGTCCGGTGTAGGGGTTCTCGTTCTGCCCAAGAAACTCCGTCAGCAGCTCAAATGGACGGACCGCCGGGTTGACCACTACCGCCGGCACCATAAAGCATTGCGACAGCCAGGTGGCGTAATACCCGCCCAGCGACGAGCCAACCACGCCGAATGATTCTCCGCCATGCTCCATCACGATAGACTCCAGCATTTCTGCTGCATCGGCCGGATACGGCGGCAATTGCGGAACAATCATCTCAATATGTGGATGATGCGCGCTCAGCCACTGGCGAAACTGCGTGGCTTTAGCGGAACGCGGGGAACTATTGAAACCGTGCAGATAAAGGAGCGTAGACATCAGTATCCTTCTGAGGCCGTGTCCGGCCGGAACTCTGCCCCTTCCAGACGACAGACTTCCGTCGTCAGCGTGCCGTCAGCATGAAGATCCAGCCAGCGCCATCCCGGTGCAATCGTATCCAGGGTGAAGTTAGCGCAGTGCGGTTTAAACTGTACGCAGGTGGATGGCGTTGCCAGTAAACGGCGACCGTTCCACTCAAGATCTTGTTCCTGATGAATATGGCCGCAGAGAAGATTGTTCACATTCGGATACTTCATCAGCACGCGATCCAGCGCCGCCGAGTTGCGTAAACTGTGTTGATCGAGCCAGCTACATCCCGCAGGGAGCGGATGATGATGCAGCAACAGCAGGGTGTGGCGTTCTGGCGCATCGGCCAGTTTGGTCTCCAGCCACTCCAGTTGAAAATCGCTCAACTCACCGTGCGGCACGCCGAATACCTGAGTATCCAGCAGCAGAATTTGCCAGTGTTCACCCACGAATACCCGCTTGGCAGGGGAAATGCCTGCATCCTGAAGCACACTGAACATCGCTGGCTGGAAATCATGGTTCCCAGGCAACCAGACGCAGGGCACGCTAAAGATCGCGATCCCTGTAGCAAAATGCTGATAGGCCGCGGCACTTTGATCCTGAGCCAAATCGCCCGTCGCCACAATTAAATCGCAGTCGCGATTTTCGGTGCGAATGGCATCCAGTACAGCCTGATAACTCTCCCAGGTGTTGACCCCCAGCAGCGTTTCATGCTTTTCGGCGAACAGGTGAGTATCAGTGATTTGTAATATCCTGACTGGCGCCCCACCAGCAACAGTCAGGTTCAACAGGCTTTCCAAATGGTGTCCTTAGGTAGGTTTATGACGCTAACAAACCGGAATCGCCATTGCTCCATGTGCTAAACAATATCTTAGCCAGTCAGCTAAAAACTGGTTAATTTGATGCTTTTCGTCGCGTTGATGCAACTTTTTATTAGGATAATCATACCGCGCTTTGAAGCGATAGATCTGCTGGCTTGAACACACTTCAGCCACCATCGCGTCATGATAAAGTCTTACCGTCATTGACGGCAGGCTCCAGTAGCTCACGGCTGGAGCCGTCTGCTTAATTTCTACCAGCGTAGTGTAACGTGTTGATTCAACAATCGTTAACCGATATTGCGCGTTGCTCACCTGATAGCTCACCGTTTCGCCGGCCGCATCGTTACGCGGCAACAGACGGCGTAATTGTGCAAAATTCGTTTCGCACAGACGCATCATTTCTGGGAAGTCAGGTGTATAACGCTTCATTTTGCCCACTCTTTTCGTAAGTCTTGATAATGCAGCTGCAGCCATTGCAAAGCGATGACAGACGCCGCGTTGTCGATTTTCCCCTCATTTACCCACTGATAAGCCTGCTCCCGGCTCACCACATGAACACGAATATCTTCGTTTTCATCAGCCAGACCGTGAATCCCTTTTGCGGTCGTGGCGTCCACTTCACCCACCAGAATCGAAGAGCGCTCGGTCGTTCCCCCCGGGCTTGCCAGGTAGCTCAGCACCGGTTTGGTCCTGCCAACCATCAGCCCCGCTTCTTCTTGCGCCTCGCGACGGGCGACGTCTTCCGGCGTTTCGCCTGCTTCGATCATCCCCGCCACCATCTCAAGCAGCCACGGGGTTTCGCTGGTATCCAGCGCCGCAATTCGGACCTGTTCAATCAATACCACTTCGTCACGCACTGGGTCAAAGGGTAGCAAGACTGCCGCATGCCCGCGCTCAAAAATTTCACGTCGGACTTCGCCGCTCATTTCGCCGTTAAACAAGCGATGCCTGAAACGGTAAAGTTCCAGCGAAAAAAAACCGCTATAAAGCGTTTCCCGTGCAATAATTTCTACATCGTTTTGCGTGAAAGTCACTGGCGAGTTATTTGTTTTTGGCATAACGGTATCCTCGGCTCAATTGTGTTGAAATCATGAATTTCAAGGCTGTTTGGCTGCCGTTTCAAAGGCTATATGATAGATTGGTGCAAATTACCGCCAGATGGCACGTAACGCCAACCTTTTGGTGTGGATGATTCTGTTAGAATCGGCAATTATTTTTAATTAGATCAGCGCTAATACTGCTTCACAACAAGGAATGCAAATGAAGAAATTGCTCCCCATCCTTATCGGCCTGAGCCTGACGGGCTTCAGCGCGATGAGCCAGGCAGAGAACCTGTTACAGGTTTATCAGCAAGCACGTCTGGGTAACCCTGAGCTGCGTAAGTCAGCTGCCGACCGTGATGCTGCGTTCGAAAAGATTAACGAAGCTCGTAGCCCGCTGCTGCCGCAATTGGGTTTAGGTGCGGATTATACCTACAGCAATGGATACCGTGATGCAAACGGCGTGAACTCCAACGCTACCAGCGCGTCACTCCAATTAACGCAAACCTTGTTTGATATGTCCAAATGGCGTGCGCTGAGCCTGCAGGAAAAAAGCGCCGGCATCCAGGATGTGACTTATCAGACCGATCAGCAAACGCTGATCCTGAACACCGCTACCGCCTATTTTAACGTGTTGAGCGCGATTGACTCGCTCTCCTACACTGAAGCGCAGAAACAGGCCATTTACCGTCAGTTAGATCAGACCACACAGCGTTTCAACGTGGGTCTGGTTGCGATCACTGATGTGCAGAACGCCCGTTCACAGTACGACAGCGTACTGGCGAACGAAGTGACTGCCCGCAACAATCTCGATAACGCGCTCGAATCGCTGCGTCAGGTGACCGGCAATTACTACCCTGAGCTGGCGTCTTTGAATGTCGACAACTTCAAAACCGACAAACCGCAGGCGGTGAACGCGCTGCTGAAAGAAGCCGAAAACCGTAACCTGGCACTGCTGCAGGCGCGTTTGAGCCAGGATCTGGCGCGTGAGCAAATCCGCCAGGCGCAGGATGGCCATCTGCCAACGCTGGGGCTGACCGCTTCTACCGGCGTTTCTGATACCACCTACAGTGGTTCAAAAACCAATACTGCCCAGTACGATGACAGCAATATGGGTCAGAACAAAGTTGGGCTGACTTTCTCTATGCCTCTGTATCAGGGCGGCATGGTGAACTCTCAGGTCAAACAAGCGCAATATAACTTTGTTGGTGCCAGCGAGCAGCTCGAGAGTGCGCACCGTAATGTGGTGCAGACCGTTCGTTCATCCTTCAATAACGTGAATGCGTCTATCAGCAGCATTAACGCCTACAAACAGGCCGTTGTCTCTGCTCAGAGCTCTCTCGATGCGATGGAAGCGGGCTACTCAGTGGGTACGCGTACCATCGTTGACGTGCTGGATGCCACCACCACCTTGTACAACGCGAAACAGCAGCTCTCCAGCGCACGTTACAACTACCTGATTAACCAGCTGAATATTAAATCAGCTCTGGGTACGCTGAACGAGCAAGACCTGCAGATGCTGAACGCCACGCTGGGCAAACCGGTTTCCACGACGCCTGAAAACGTTGCACCGGAAAACCCGCAGCAGGACGCCAGCGCTGACGGTTATAACGCCAACAGCACTGCCCCTGCCGCACAGCCGGCTGCGGCTCGCACCACCACCACAAATGGTTCCGGAAACAATCCGTTCCGCAACTAATTGTTGAATGATCCCTCTCCCTTCAGGGAGAGGGTCACATTTGAACGTAAGCCAACGTAAAGATCCCTCTGATTCCCCCTCTGCGCTTCATTTTCGACCACTCATCCTCTATCCTGAGCCTTATTTACTACGTTCTACCACTGGGTCCTGGAAGACAAAATGAAACGGACAAAAACGATTAATCACGCTTCGTTCCGCAAAAACTGGAACGCACGCCACCTCACTCCTGTCGCTTTGGCGATTACCGCTGTATTTATGCTGGCGGGATGTGAGCAATCCGATGAAACAGTATCTATGTATCAGAATGCCGATGACTGCTCGTCAGCCACCGGTAAAAGCGCGGAATGTACCACTGCCTATAACAATGCGCTGAAAGAAGCAGAACGTACCGCACCGAAATACGCTTCCCGCGAAGACTGTATCGCCGAATTCGGTGAAGGCCAGTGCCAGCAGGCACCGGCTCAGGCAGGCATGGCGCCAGAAAACCAGGCACAGGCCCAGTCCAGCGGCAGTTTCTGGATGCCGTTAATGGCAGGTTACATGATGGGACGCATGATGGGCGGCGGCATGGGCTTCCAGCAGCAGCCACTGTTCAGCTCCAAAAACCCGTCCAGCCCGGCATACGGTAAATACACCGATGCCAGCGGCAAAAACTACGGTGCAGCAACGCCTGGCCGTTCGATGACGGTTCCAAAAACCGCAATGGCACCAAAACCCGCCACCACCAGCACCGTAACTCGCGGTGGGTTTGGCGAATCGGTCGCGAAGCAGTCCACCATGCAGCGTAGCGCGACAGGTTCTACTACTCGCTCAATGGGCGGCTGATAATGGAACGAGTCAGTATTGTCGAGCGCCCGGACTGGCGCGAAAAAGCCACAGAATATGGTTTTAACTTCCACACCATGTACGGCGAGCCGTACTGGTGTGAGGATGCCTATTACAAGCTCACCCTCGCCCAGGTTGAAAAACTGGAAGAGGTCACCGCCGAACTGCATCAGATGTGCCTCAAGGTGGTGGAAAAAGTGGTCGCCAGCGATGAGCTGATGACCAAATTCCGCATTCCAAAGCACACCTGGAGTTTTGTGCGTCACGCCTGGCAAACTCATCAGCCTTCGCTCTATTCCCGCCTCGATCTGGCGTGGGATGGCGTGGGCGATCCTAAATTGCTGGAAAACAACGCCGATACGCCAACGTCGCTGTACGAAGCAGCATTCTTCCAGTGGATCTGGCTCGAAGATCAGGCGGCAGCGGGCAACCTGCCGGAAGGCAGCGATCAGTTCAATAGTCTGCAGGAAAAACTGATCGAGCGTTTCGCTGAACTGCGTGAGCAGCACGGCTTTAATCTGCTGCATCTCGCCTGCTGTCGTGACACGGTTGAAGATCGCGGTACGGTGCAATACTTGCAGGATTGCGCCGCCGAAGCGGAAGTTGCCACCGAGTTTCTGTATATCGAAGATATCGGCTTAGGCGAGAAAGGTCAGTTTACGGATACGCAGGATCAGGTGATCAGCAATCTGTTTAAACTCTACCCCTGGGAATACATGCTGCGCGAGATGTTTTCCACCAAGCTGGAAGATGCTGGCGTGCGCTGGCTGGAACCGGCCTGGAAGAGCATTATTTCTAACAAAGCGCTGCTGCCGATGCTCTGGGAGATGTTCCCGAACCATCCGAACTTACTGCCGGCCTATTTTGCTGAAGACGATTATCCGCCGATGGAAAAATACGTCATTAAGCCGATCTTCTCCCGCGAAGGGGCCAACGTTTCAATCATTGAAAATGGCAAAACCCTGGAAGCGGCCGAAGGCCCGTATGGCGAAGAAGGCATGATCGTGCAGGAGTTTTACCCGTTACCCAAATTTGGCGACAGCTATGTCCTGATTGGCAGCTGGCTTATCAACGATCAGCCCGCCGGGATTGGCATTCGTGAAGATCGGGCGCTGATCACCCAGGATCTGTCTCGTTTCTATCCGCATATATTCGTGGAGTAGGTTACGGCCTGATGCCCTCTCCCACCGGGAGAGGGTGCGAACATTAAAAACGGCAACCTGAAGTTGCCGTTTTGCTTTTATTATCCTACCTGTACCGACAGCATGCTCAGGCTGCCCATCTCGATACCGTCCACCGGAACGGTGACCGCTTCGAGACCATCCCAGGCCCCTAATACGTACAGCAGAGGCAGAAAGTGCTCCGGCGTGGGATTAGAAAGAGATCCCCCTTCGTGATCCAGATAGTTGACCAGCGGATGTTGCTCCGTTGGACCCTGCCAGGTGAGACTGGCTTTCACAAAATCATTAAACGACGTTGCCCATGGATACGGCGTGTTTTCGCCATGCCAGCGGGCCGTGCGCAAGTTATGCACCACATTACCGCTGGCCACCAGCATGATGCCTTCATCACGCAGGGTTGCCAGCTTACGGCCCATCTCCAGGTGCCACGCGGCCGGTTTAGTACTGTCGATACTCAGCTGCACCATCGGAATATCGGCATCAGGGTACATCTTAATCAGCACGCCCCAGGAGCCGTGGTCGAATCCCCAGGCCTCTTTGTCCAGCGTCACTGGTACGGGTGCCAGTAAGTCGACCAGCCGCTGTGCCAGCTCAGGGGAACCGGGCGCGGGATAATGCGTGTCATACAACGCCTGCGGGAAACCGCCAAAATCGTGAATCGTTTTTGGCGCTTCCATGGCGGTGACGCCTGTACCACGGGTAAACCAGTGTGCAGACACCACCACAATCGCTTTCGGACGTGGCAACGTCTCACCCAACTGACGCCAGGTACGCGTATAGACGTTATCTTCCAGCACATTCATCGGGCTACCGTGGCCCAAAAACAGTGCTGGCATACGAGAAGAAGTCATGGTGATATCCTTACATAGGGTGTCAATTTCATGGCACTACATTACGCGCGATTGGCGGAAGATGAACTCAGATAAGCGTGATGAAGATCGTCAGAAAATTTGAATGTAAGAAATATGTAAAGCCGCGAAAGTCCTCTCGCTTTGCAGCAGATTAATTATTAGCATTAATGAGAATCATTATCATAAGGAGAGATGAATGTCAGTCCCCTTGACTCTGACCATACTGGCAGGTGCCGCGACCTTTATTGGTGCGATTCTCGGCGTGCTCGGACAGAAGCCCTCTAATCGTGTGTTGGCGTTTTCTCTTGGCTTTGCGGCCGGGATTATGCTGCTGATTTCCCTGATGGAGATGCTTCCCGCGGCGCTGGGTACAGAGGGCATGTCGCCTGTGCTCGGATACGGCATGTTCGTCGTCGGACTGTTGGGATACTTCGCCCTGGACCGGATGTTGCCCCATGCCCATCCGCAGGATTTGATGCAAAAAAGCGTCAAACCTTCGCACGGCAACATCAAACGAACGGCCATTTTGCTTACGCTGGGGATTAGCCTGCATAACTTCCCGGAGGGTGTTGCCACCTACGTGACAGCCAGTAATAACCTGGAGCTGGGCTTTGGCATTGCGCTGGCCGTCGCATTACACAATATTCCTGAAGGACTTGCGGTCGCAGGTCCGGTTTATGCTGCTACCGGCTCAAAACGCACGGCGGTATTTTGGGCCGGGATCTCCGGCCTGGCCGAGATCTTAGGCGGCGTCCTGGCGTGGCTGATTCTGGGCAGCATGATCTCCCCGGTAGTGATGGCTGCCATTATGGCGGCCGTGGCGGGCATTATGGTGGCATTGTCGGTTGACGAACTCATGCCGCTGGCAAAAGAGATCGACCCCAACAACAATCCAAGCTATGGCGTGTTGTGCGGTATGTCGGTAATGGGATTGAGTCTGGTACTGTTGCAAACGGCAGGATTTGGATAACAAAACGCCGGGATAACCCGGCGTTTTTTATTTAGCTGGCTTTACGCTCGTGGGCCTGGCGGTACTCCACCAGATCTTCGATCGTCACCACCGCCATATTGTGATTCTGAGCAAACTCAATGCACTCCGGCGCGCGCGCCATAGTGCCATCATCGTTTGTCAGTTCACACAGTACGCCCGCAGATTTAAAGCCCGCGAGAGTGACCAGATCGATAGTCGCTTCAGTGTGACCACCGCGAGTTAACACGCCGCCAGGCTGCGCGCGCAGCGGGAAAACGTGGCCTGGACGGTTCAGATCGGACGGCTTAGCATCATCAGCGATAGCGGCGCGGACTGTCGTCAGACGATCAGCAGCAGAAACGCCGGTTGTCACGCCATGAGCGGCTTCGATTGTGACGGTAAAACCCGTCCCGAATGAACTGGTGTTATTTTCCACCATCATTGGCAAATCGAGTTGTTTACGACGATCGTCAGTAAGACAAAGACAAACAATCCCGCTGCCGTGGCGAATAGTCAGCGCCATCTGTTCAACGGTCATGGTTTCTGCGGCGAAAATCATATCGCCTTCGTTTTCACGGTCTTCATCATCAAGCACCATCACACCGCGACCTTCACGGAGTGCGGCAAGCGCAAGTTCTACACGATCAGTAGAGGAGCCAAAAGAGGAAAGTAGCGTCTGATTCATGGTAAAAAAACCTCATTAACATTATGGTTACCAGAATCAGGGCAGTCTTAGGAGCACCGTATAAGCGGCAAAAAAATAACGTGAGCGGGCCTTGCCCGGCTGGATCGTTACTCTCTCCCATCCGGACTTTAACCGTCGGCCCCGGAATTACACCGGATCTGCTGACCTTTGAGTTTTCACCCAAAGCGCTCGCGGGCTTTCAGCGCAAGGCTGATTTACCGCCGGTGGGGAATTTCGCCCCGCCCTGAGAATAAGCGAGATAACTATAACGCTATTGATTATGCCGGGCAATGCATAAGCATCAAACAATTCTGGTTTTGCACGTCATCATCCGAATTATCTCTGCGTTGGCTGCATACCCGAGCCCCGGTCACCTTGTTCATCAGGCGCCTGGCGATTTCAGGCTTGCCGCCTTGATACGTCCCGAATGAATTTGTGCAAAATATCAGGGGGAACGCGCTACAATGTTCGCTAACACCTGTTGATCAAGGGAAACGACAATGATTGATCCAAAGAAAATTGAACAAATTGCCCGTCAGGTTCATGAATCCATGCCGAAAGGGATCCGTGAGTTTGGTGACGATGTCGAAAAGAAAATCCGCCAGGTATTGCAGTCGCAACTGACGCGTCTTGATCTGGTGAGCCGTGAAGAGTTCGATGTGCAAACTCAGGTGCTGCTGCGCACCCGCGAAAAACTGGCGCTGCTGGAGCAACGTCTGACCGAGCTGGAAAATCGTAACCAGCCCGCTGAAGTGAAACCGGCTCCGGCGATCCCGCCAGTCGATCAGGCGTAAAAAAGCCGGGTGTCGGCGACGCCTTACCTGTCCTACACAGCGGATGCAAAAAAAAACGGCAACTTCGGTTGCCGTTTTTCATGTTTGCGCCCTCTCCCGTGGGAGAGGGTTGAGGTGAGGGCATAAGGCCCCTCACACTCCATTGTTACTGACTGTCTTTCTGGATTTTCTTAATAATATTGGTGGTTGAGCACCCGTCCTCAAAATTAAGCACCATCACTTCGCCGCCGTTGGCCCACACCTCTTCACTCCCCGCAATCTGCTCCGGCTTATAGTCGCCCCCTTTCACCAGCAGATCCGGCAGAATACCGGCAATCAGGCGCTGCGGCGTATCTTCTTCAAAGGAGACCACCCAGTCCACGGCTTCCAGCGCGCCAAGTACGATCATGCGCTGTTCAAGCGGATTCACCGGACGCGTTTCGCCCTTCAGACGTTTAGTTGACGCGTCGCTGTTCACCGCCACAATCAGACGATCGCCGAGCTTACGCGCATTTGCCAGATAAGAGACATGGCCCGCATGCAAAATATCAAACACGCCGTTGGTCATCACCACTTTCTCGCCGCGCTTGCGTGCCGCGGCCACGGCAACTTTGAGTTCATCTTCGCTCATCACGCCAAAGCCGGTATCCGCACGTCCGCGTACCGCATTTTCCAGCTCGATGGGCGAAACGGTAGATGTCCCCAGTTTGCCCACCACGACGCCCGCCGCGGCATTGGCGAAGTAACAGGCCTCTTCCAGAGAATTGCCCGCCGCCAGCGTTGCCGCCAGCACGCCAATCACCGTATCGCCCGCACCGGTTACGTCATACACTTCCTGCGCCTGCGTCGGCATATGCAGCGGTGCTTTACCTGGCTGCAACAGCGTCATGCCTTGCTCAGATCGCGTCACCAACAGCGCAGAGAAGTCGAAATCGGCGATGATTTTCATCCCGCGCTCAACAATCTCCGCTTCGCTTTTGCACTTGCCTGCGACCGCTTCAAACTCTGACAAGTTTGGCGTCAACAGCGTCGCGCCGCGATAGCGTTCAAAATCCGTCCCTTTCGGGTCAATCAGCACCGGTACATTGGCTTTACGCGCCAGCTGAATCATCTGCTGTACGCTGGCCAGCGCGCCTTTGGCGTAGTCAGACAGCACCAGCGCACCGATATTGCCCAGCGCCTGCGCGATACGCTCATGCAATGGCTCAGGATCAACGCCTTCAAAACCCTCTTCAAAGTCGAGGCGGATGAGCTGCTGGTTACGGGACAGCACGCGCAGTTTGGTGATGGTCGGGTGTGTCGGAACAGAAACGAAGTCGCACTTCACGTTCACATCGGCCAGCGACTTGCTCAGCGCACGCGCCGCATCGTCGATGCCGGTCAATCCCACCAGACGCGAATGCGCCCCGAGAGAAGCAATGTTCATTGCCACGTTTGCTGCGCCGCCAGGACGCTCCTCAATGGTATCCACCTTGACGACCGGGACCGGTGCTTCCGGGGAGATGCGGCTGGTCGGCCCATACCAGTAGCGATCCAGCATCACATCACCGACAACCATAACTCCAGCACGTTCAAACTCTGGCAGTGTTACTTTCATTCCTGACTCCAGAAAGATTCACAATTTGCGCGCGATAATATCACAATTATCCCCTAAATTATTCGAGCTACCGGATGACCTGGATTGGTTACGCCCGGTCCACCAGCCACTTCTGCCAGCTGGCAGAGACCTGCGCACGTTTATCCGTAAAGCACTCCAACGCCACATGGCCCGGCTGTTCCTGTAATGCCAGATGATGCAGTTCATCACGCAGTGTGGTGTAGGCGTGGGTTAAGGCCTGCGCCTCCGGCTCATCCATGATGTCGTTTTGCGCCAGTAATTCCAGAATGCGCACATTATCAGACCATCGCGTTAGCTTTGGTTTGTCATGAGCGTGGCGAAGCACCAGATACTGCGTAATAAATTCAATATCCGTAATCCCGCCTTCATCGGCTTTAATATCAAAGCGATCGCGATGCTTATTCCCCAGATGAGCGCGCATTTTCTCGCGCATTTCGCGCACCTCGGTCTGCAGGGTTGCGCCATCGCGGGCGGTGGTGAGCACATCACGGCGGATCGCATCAAACTGCGTTTTCAGCTGCGGATCGCCGTACACCACGCGGGCACGCACCAGCGCCTGATGCTCCCACGTCCAGGCTTCGTTTTGCTGATATTCCGCGAATGCTTCGGTAGACGTCACCAGCATTCCGGCAGCACCAGACGGGCGCAGACGTGCGTCCACTTCGTACAAAATACCGGACGAAGTCCGGGTGCTGAACAGATGCATGATGCGCTGCGCCAGCCGCAGATAGAACTGACGACCGTCGATTTCGCGCTCGCCATCGGTCATGACATCCACCGGGCAATCGTGCAGGAAGATCAGATCCAGATCGGAACTGTAGCCCAGCTCCCAGCCGCCCAGCTTGCCATAGCCGACCACGGAAAAACCCCGGCCTTCGCGATCCGCCAGATGTTTTGGCTGGCCGTATCGCGCCACCATCTGCCCCCACGCCTGCTGAACCACAGCGTCGATAATCGCTTCCGCCAGCCAGGTCAGATGATCGCTGACCTTCATCACTGGCAACGTTCCGGCGATATCGGCCGCCGCCACGCGCAGCATTTGCGCCTGCTTAAACTGGCGCAACGCTTCAAGCTGTTGCTCTTCATCCTCTTCCGGCACCCGCAGCAGATACTGACGCAGTTCGTCACGATAGGCATCCATCGCCGTGGGCTGATACAGGGTATTTGGATCGAGCAGTTCATCCAGCAGCAGCGGGTAACGCGCCAGCTTGCTGGCGACCATCGGCGAAGCCGCGCAGAGCGAAATCAAATGCTTCAGCGCACCGGGGAATTCACTCAGCAACTCAAGATAAGTGGTGCGCGTAATAATGCCGGTTAACAGCGGCGTCAACCGCGACAGCGGAACCGGCGCATCGGCACGCGAGCAGACATCACTCAACAGATGTGGCATCAGATGGTCAAGCACCTGTCGCCCGCGTGGACCAATGGCGCGCTTGTTCATTTCCATGCGGAAATCGGCAATCAGGGCCACCACGCGGTGGCGATCATCATCACTCAGGTGCGCCAGCACCGGCGTGGTGTCATCTTCCTGCAGCGCATCCTGCCACAGTTCGCGCCAGTGTTCAGACAGCGTATCGTCCGGCGATTCGCTTTCGTCATCCCCAATCAAATCATTAAAAATACGGCGGACGCCCGCCATATGGGCATCTAACTTTTCGCTCAATGCCTGCCAGTCGTCAACGCGCATACCCCACGCCAGACGCGCGCGATTCAGCTCGTCGCCTGGCAGCGTCTGGGTCTGTTCATCGTTAATGCTCTGCAGCAGGTTTTCCAGCCGTCGCAGAAAAAGATAGGCATCATGCAGCGTCTGCGCGTCACCGTCCGGCAACAGATGCAGCTGTTCAATGGCCGTTAACGTCGGTAGCAGCGCGCGGGATTGCAGTGACGGCTCGCGCCCCCCGCGAATCAGCTGGAATACCTGCACGATAAATTCAATTTCACGAATGCCGCCCGCGCCGAGCTTAATATTGTCTTTCAGACCACGGCGGCGCACCTCGCGGGCGATCATCCCTTTCATATTACGCAGCGACTGAATAACGCTGAAATCAATGTAGCGGCGGAACACAAACGGACGCAGCATCGCGCGCAATTCGCAGGCGTAAACGTCGTTTTTATCGCCCATGATCCGGGCTTTGACCATTGCGTAACGCTCCCAGTCGCGCCCCTGCTCCTGGTAATAATCTTCCAGCGCCGCAAAGCTCAACACCAGCGGACCGCTGTCGCCGAACGGACGCAGTCGCATATCCACGCGATAGACAAATCCATCCTGCGTGGGCTGATCCAGCGCTTTGATTAACCGCTGGCCGAGACGGGTAAAGAACTGGGCATTATCCAGTTCGCGACGCCCGCCACGAGTGACGCCCTTTTCCGGCCAGGAGAAGATCAGGTCGATATCCGACGAGAAATTCAGCTCCCCGCCGCCCAGTTTGCCCATGCCTAAAATCATCAGCGGCTGCGCAACGCCCTCTTCGCTACAGGGCGTTCCCCACTCTTTGCAGCAGGCGTCGTACAACCAGTCCCGCGCCGCCACAATCATCGTCTCCGCAAGACAACTCAACTGCTGCAATGTGCTTTCTTCACTGACTAACGCCAGCGCCTGGGCCCAGGCGATACGCACCATCACGCGACGCCTGAACTGGCGCAACACGCGCATCAGCGAGGGTTCATCGGCGATATCGACCAGGGCGTCATTGAGCCATTGCCCGTAGTGCTGCCACTCGTCAGCCTGCACCGGAGAGGCTTCAAGTTCAGTCAGCCATTCAGGATTTGCGCTGAGGCTCTCCTGCACAAAATCACTGAATGTGAGCACTTGCTGCGCCTGCTCACTCAGTGAGGCGGCGGGTAATGACTCCGGCAGACGCGTACAAACGGTTTGCCAGTGCTGCTGTAGCTGTGAAGAAAGCGGCATGATGGGTTCCTTGCCTGAGTTAACGTTTTCCGCTGTGCAGCCAGAACGGCTCCTGCGAAATAGCCTCATTGCGGAAATGTTCAATTTCAATACGTTGGCGCGTTTCAATGGCATGGCGAAGACCCTGCCAGTTTTCCAGCCACGCCTGCGCTTTTGGCCCTTCATAAGCGCCTGCCAACAGCAGAATAGTGTCGATATCACGCGTCAGACGAATCAGCTGATCGCGGTACTGATCGCCAAGCGGCTGGCCAAAGATACTTTTAAGTTCAGCCGCGCTGCGGGACATGTGGGTATCCGCGAAACGCTTGAACGAGTCGGCGATTTTTTTCTGCGCCTTATCATCAAGGAAACGCTGCCAGCCACGGGTCACCAAAAATTCGGTCAACGCCAGTTTTGCCGCTGCCGTTTGCGGGCTGTAAACCGCCGTTTGTGCCGAGACATCGGTCGCCATCAGCGCTTCGGTCTGGGTCAGGAAATCACGTAAGTGGGCACTTGCTTTACGCGGCACGATGCCGCCAAACAGCGTCAGAGTGCTGCGTACCAGCCCCATCGCGTCCAGCACGTTGGCTTTCGCAGCGCTCACGCCGCGCACCCATAGCTCTTCGTGGTATTGCCACTGGCTGAGCGCCAGCTCAAGAGAGGCTTCCAGCCCCTGCTCAATGCTGGCCTTTGGCGCAACGCGCAGGATCGCCGTGGATTTAAGCATCCGTGGCGCATTTCCGGCCGCCAGATGATATCCGCGAGCGGCCTTGCTTAAACTGCCCTGACGCAGCCCGGAGTGGCCCACCAGCTTGCGCGCCAGCTTCAGCACGTCATCGGCATTTCCTTCCAGCAGTTCAAGCTCCAGTTCGCAAATCGGCTCCTGAAAATCGCCCGCCTTCACGTCGCCTAAATCGAGCGCCATTTCGATGCGACTGTTGCCTTCATTAACCAGCCACTTTTCACGCCAGAAATCCGTGCTAAAGAGCGGCTGGACCTGCGCTGACAGCGTCTCTGGCAGCTCGCCATTCGGCCACACTTCTGCCGGTAAACGAGTCAGTTCAAGCTCTGGTTTTTCGATGTCGATATTGTATTCCGGACGCTGATGCAGACCGCCAGTCACCCGCCCGGCGATTTTCATCGTCATTTCGTAACGCCCGCCAGCGCCGCGGATGCGCAGCCCCATATCATGGCGACGCAGCCAGTTATCCGGCGTTTCGTAATAGATGTTAAGCAGTTGAACCGGCTCATGATGTTCGTCAGAAAGCTGATTCAGATGGGTTCGCAGCGCATCAACGCTGTCATTTTCGACGATAAATTTTAATTCGATTTCTTGTGCCATAGCCCTGTACTTTCGGTTGCGTCACAGCCGCGTCAATGAAGGCGAACTTCCTCGCCATTTGTTTGTCAGTACATAGTATTTTGCGCCAAATTGCCACGCAATGAGCAATTTGACGGGCGTAAATGTTTGAAGCCGTGACACAGATGATTCCGATTGCTGACGAATGCTTTGCGTGGAGACACTGTTGCCACTAATATCGTTCCACTTTTTATGAAAATAACGACTGATGATGCTTAAATTACGCCTGATTGGACTGACTTTACTTGCTTTTAGCGCCGCGACAGCGGTCCACGCTGAAGAGAAACGTTACGTTTCTGACGAACTCAACACCTGGGTACGCAGCGGCCCGGGAGACAATTATCGCCTCGTGGGCACGGTTAATGCCGGCGAGGAAGTGGTTCTGTTACAGACAAATCAGGACAGCAACTATGGTCAGGTTCGCGACAGCACCGGCCGTACCTCCTGGATCCCCCTGAAAGAACTGAGCAACGTGCCGAGCCTGCGCACTCGCGTGCCGGATCTGGAAAACCAGGTCAAAACGCTGACCGATAAGCTCAACAATATCGACACCACGTGGAATCATCGCACCGCCGAAATGCAGCAGAAAGTGGCGCAGAGCGACGGGGTGATTAACGGTCTGAAAGAAGAGAACCAGAAGCTCAAAAACGAGCTGATCGTGGCGCAGAAAAAAGTGAATGCTGCGAATCTGCAGCTCGATGACAAACAGCGCACCATCATCATGCAATGGTTTATGTATGGCGGCGGCGTGCTGGGCGTGGGTCTGGTGCTCGGTCTGGTTCTGCCACATCTGATCCCAAGCCGTAAGCGTAAAGATCGCTGGATGAACTAATTCGTCTTATTCACCATACTTACGTATTATCGGGTGAAAAGAGAATTGGGGAGTTGAAGGCGTGAAGATTTATCTGGTCGGTGGTGCGGTACGTGATGCGTTGTTAGGTCTGCCGGTCAAAGATAAAGACTGGGTCGTGGTGGGCGCCACGCCCGAAGAGATGCTAAACGCGGGTTACCAGCAGGTAGGCCGCGATTTTCCTGTTTTTCTTCACCCTAAAAGCCGCGAAGAGTACGCTCTGGCGCGCACCGAACGCAAAGCAGGTTTCGGCTATACCGGTTTCACCTGCTATGCCGCACCGGATGTAACGCTGGAGCAAGATCTGCTGCGTCGCGATCTGACGATCAACGCCCTGGCGCAGGATGATAACGGCCATATCATTGATGCGTTTGGCGGCCAGAACGATCTGCAAAAGCGTATTTTACGCCACGTCTCCCCTGCATTCTCCGAAGATCCGCTGCGCGTGCTGCGCGTGGCGCGCTTTGCTGCACGTTATGCACATCTTGGTTTTCGCATCGCCGATGAGACCCAGGCGCTGATGACGGCCATGACAGACGCTGGCGAGCTGGAACATCTCACGCCGGAACGCGTATGGAAAGAGACCGAGAATGCCCTCACCACCCGCAATCCGCAGGTCTTTTTCCAGGTATTGCGCGACTGTGGCGCTCTGAAGGTGCTGTTCCCGGAGATTGACGTGCTGTTTGGCGTACCGGCTCCGGCGAAGTGGCATCCGGAAATTGATACCGGTATTCACACGCTGATGACGTTGAGTATGGCCGCGATGCTCAGCCCGGAAGTGGATGTCCGCTTTGCCACGCTGTGCCACGATCTCGGTAAAGGGCTGACGCCAAAAGCGTTGTGGCCACGCCATCACGGACATGGCCCGGCGGGCGTCAAACTGGTTGAAGGCCTTTGCCAGCGCCTGCGCGTGCCGAACGACATTCGCGATCTGGCCAAACTGGTCGCTGAATTCCACGATCTCATCCATACCTTCCCGATTCTGAAACCCGCTACCATCGTTAAGCTTTTCGATAATATCGACGCCTGGCGTAAGCCGCAGCGCGTAGAACAGATCGCCCTCACCAGTGAGGCGGACGTTCGCGGGCGTACCGGATTCGAAGCCTGTGACTACCCGCAGGGGCGTTTGCTGCGTGAAGCGTGGGAAATCGCCAAAGCTGTGCCGACAAAAGAGGTGGTAGAGGCTGGGTTTAAAGGGCCAGAGATTCGGGAAGAGTTAACAAAACGGCGGATTCAGGCCGTGACAGACTGGAAAGAACAGCGTTGCCCTCAGCCAAAAGACTGAGGGCAGTGGCTTAGAAGAAGACCACGTAAACCGCAGCCGCGACAATAAAGCGGTAGATGGCAAACGGAATGAAAGAGATTCGTTTAATCAGCTGGAGGAAGGTTTTAATCGCCACCAGCGCCACCAGGAATGCGGTCACAAAGCCCACGGCAAACATCGGAATATCCCCCGCCGTCAGGAAGTGGTAGCTCTTATACAGATCCAGTGCGGTCGCGCCCATCATCATTGGCACCGCCAGCAGGAACGAAAACTCCGACGCCGCATAACGGCTTACGCCCATCAGCATGCCGCCGGAAATAGTCGCACCTGAACGGGAAAAACCCGGCCAGAGCGCCAGACACTGGAAGCAGCCGATCATAAATGCCTGACGATAAGTCATATCGTCCAGACCCGGCGCGCGCGGCTCTTTTGGCTTCAACAGCTCTGCGGCGATCAGCAGCACACCGCCCACCACCAGCGCATACATCACATTAATTGGGTTAAACAGCGATTTAATGGTGTCGTGGAAAATCAGTCCGAGAACAACCGCAGGGACCATCCCCAGCAAAATATGGATCAACGTCAGACGGCCTTTTCCTTCGCCTTCACGCTGCGGCGCACGGCCAAAGTGGATCCCGATTAGCCCAAACAGGCGTCGCCAGAACATGACGACGACGGCCAGAATCGATCCCAGCTGAATCACGACTTCGAACGTCTTTGCAGTATCGCCCTCAAAGCCCAGCAGATGACCCACAATAATCATGTGTCCGGTACTGGAAACAGGCAGGAACTCCGTCAATCCTTCGACCACACCCAGTATTGCCGCCACCAGCAGCGAGTGCATATCGCTCATCTAATTAACCCCTAAAAAGATAAAAAAAACGGTATACCCGAAAGGCAACCGTGAAAGATACAGCTTTATGACCGGTATATCCGGAAATGGTTTAGCTATTATGACGTTAAATATTTCCTTTCAGATTATTGCCACGTTCAATAATCACCCCGACGTTGGTCGCCCGCGCCACGGCCCCGGGTTTACTGAGTTTGATGCGCACCCACGGCGAGTTGAAACGGCTTAACAACAGCTCAGCAACTTCTTCCGCCACGCGTTCCACCAGCGCGAAACGCTGTCCTTCGACATGCTTCACAACCGTTTCACTGATATCCGCATAGCTCAGGCAGTCATTCACATCATCACTTTTCGCCGCTGCGCGGTTATCCCATCCCATTTCGATATCGAACACCAGCTTCTGCTCAATGGTCTGTTCCCAGTCATAAACACCAATAGTGGTGATTACCGAAAGTTGCTCTATAAATACAATATCCATCACGACCTGCCTGGTTTTTGGCTAAACCGGATACCACTTCCGGCGAATTATGCGTATTATCCACAGATGCAGAGAATACAGATACATTTTCAAAACGGAACAGCGTTATGAGTGCAATCGCGCCTGGAATGATCTTCCTCGCTTACCTTTGCGGCTCAATCTCCAGCGCCATTCTGGTCTGCCGTATCGCCGGTTTACCCGATCCTCGTGAAAGTGGTTCCGGGAATCCGGGGGCGACCAATGTACTACGAATTGGCGGCAAGGGAGCAGCCGTAGCGGTTTTGGTTTTTGATGTTCTGAAAGGAATGCTTCCCGTCTGGGGCGCTTATGCGTTGGGCGTCACTCCCTTCTGGTTAGGGCTGATCGCCATCGCCGCCTGTCTGGGCCATATCTGGCCGATATTCTTTGGCTTCAAAGGTGGAAAAGGCGTCGCGACCGCGTTTGGTGCCATCGCCCCCATCGGCTGGGATTTAACCGGCGTGATGGCGGGAACCTGGCTTTTGAGCGTTCTGTTGAGCGGCTACTCTTCGCTGGGCGCGATTGTCAGCGCGCTGATCGCACCGTTTTACGTCTGGTGGTTCAAACCTCAGTTCACCTTTCCGGTCTCCATGCTCTCCTGCCTGATTCTCCTGCGCCATCACGACAACATTCAACGTTTGTGGCGTCGCCAGGAAACCAAAATCTGGACCCGGCTGAAGAGAAAGAAAAAAGACCCGCAGTAATTCGGATCCAGAGAATTCCAGAGAACCGGCTCAGAAATGAGCCGGTTTTTTTCATCTATCCATAAGCGACTCATATGACAGGGTTCATTTCTGCCAGGGCATACTGAAGCAGAAAATAGCGAGCAGATGGATGCAGCATGTTAGCAACCCAGGTGACTGATAAAGCGTATAAAGGCTGGCAGGCTTCGCTTGCTTTGCAGTTTTGTCACACCCCTGAAAAAACCGTTTTGCACTCGGCGCGCCACGTCGGCCCGCTCACCGTCCAGCGCCCGTTTTATCCTGAGAACGAGACATGCCATCTTTATTTGCTGCACCCGCCGGGCGGAATTGTGGGGGGCGACGAACTTGAGATCTCGGTTCGGCTGGAGGCGAAAAGCCATGCGCTGATCACCATGCCCGGCGCCAGCAAGTTTTACCGCAGCAATGGCGCCCTTGCCCGTCTTAACCAGCACTTTTTCATTAATGAAAACGCCGTGCTGGAGTGGCTCCCGCAGGACACTATTTTCTTTCCCGGCGCGAATGCCCGGCTGCGCTCAGTTTTTCATCTGCATCCTTCCGGCACGCTGCTGGCCTGGGAATTGTTCTGCCTGGGCCGTCCGGTGATCAATGAAACCTTCAGTCACGGCACGCTTGAGAGTCGGCTTGAGGTGTGGCTTGAGGATCAACCGCTGCTCATCGAGCGCCAGCATCTGACGGATGGCAACCTGACGCCCGTGGCACATCAGCCGTGGATCGGCACGCTGCTGTGTTATCCCGCCAGCGATGCGCTGCTTGAAGGGGTGCGCGAACGGTTAACGCCGCTTGAAAACTACGCGGGGGCAACCCTCACCGATGGCCTGCTGTCGGTGCGTTTTCTCGCGAGCGATAACCTGATTTGCCAGCGGGTGATGCGTGACATCTGGCACTACCTTCGCCCACACGTTATCGCCAAAACGCCGCACGCTCCGCGTATCTGGCAAACCTGAGAGACCCGTATGGAACTGACCCCCAGAGAAAAAGACAAGCTGTTGCTCTTTACCGCCGCACTGGTGGCGGAGCGCCGTCTCGCGCGCGGCGTGAAGCTCAACTATCCGGAATCGGTCGCGCTGATCAGCGCCTTTATTATGGAAGGCGCACGCGACGGGCAGACGGTGGCGGAGCTAATGGAAGCCGGTCGCCATGTGCTGACCCGCGCACAGGTGATGGAAGGTGTGCCGGAGATGATCCCGGATATTCAGGTCGAAGCCACCTTCCCGGACGGCTCCAAGCTCGTCACCGTTCACAATCCGATCGTGTAAGGGGGAGATGATGATCCCAGGCGAATATCAGATAACACCGGGGCAGATCGCGATCAATGTCGGACGCCAAACGCAGCGCGTGATCGTCGAAAACCACGGCGACAGACCCATTCAGGTGGGATCGCATTACCACTTTTACGAAGTGAATCCGGCTCTTAAATTTCAGCGCGAGGCGACAAAAGGCTACCGCCTGAACATTCCGGCCGGCACCGCGGTACGTTTCGAGCCGGGGCAAAAGCGCGAAGTGACGCTGGTGCTGATCGCCGGTGCGCAGCGGATTTTCGGTTTTCGCGGAGACGTTATGGGCGATCTGGAGATAAAAAATGGCTGAGATTTCGCGTCAGGCGTATGCCGATATGTTCGGCCCGACGACGGGCGATAAAGTCCGGCTGGCCGATACGGAGCTGTGGATCGAAGTAGAAAACGATCTCACCGTCTACGGTGAAGAGATTAAATTTGGCGGCGGGAAAGTGATCCGCGACGGTATGGGCCAGGGGCAAATGACCGCGCAGGCGTGCGTGGATCTGGTGTTAACTAACGCGCTGATCGTCGATCACTGGGGGATCGTCAAAGCGGATATCGGTGTTAAAGACGGCAGGATCTTCGCCGTTGGCAAAGCCGGCAATCCGGATATCCAGCCCGATGTAACGATCCCGGTCGGCGCGGCGACCGAAGTGATCGCCGCCGAAGGAAAGATCGTTACTGCGGGCGGGATCGACACTCACATTCACTGGATCTGTCCGCAGCAGGCGGAGGAGGCGCTGGTGTCCGGGGTGACGACGATGATTGGCGGAGGCACGGGCCCGGCCGCCGGGACGCACGCAACGACCTGCACGCCAGGACCGTGGTATATCGCGCGGATGTTACAGGCTGCGGATACGCTGCCGGTGAATATTGGCCTGCTGGGTAAAGGCAATGGTTCAAATCCGGAAGCATTACGCGAGCAAATCGCGGCCGGAGCGATTGGACTCAAAATTCACGAAGACTGGGGCGCGACGCCTGCGGCGATCAACTGCTCGCTGGAAGTCGCCGACGAGATGGATATTCAGGTCGCGCTGCATAGCGATACGCTGAACGAATCGGGTTTTGTCGAAGATACGCTGGCGGCGATTGGCGGGCGAACCATTCACACTTTCCATACCGAAGGGGCTGGCGGCGGTCACGCACCGGATATCATTACCGCCTGCGCGCATCCCAATATTCTGCCCTCCTCAACCAACCCGACGCTGCCCTATACGGTGAACACCATCGACGAGCATCTCGATATGCTGATGGTTTGCCATCACCTCGATCCGGATATCGCCGAGGATGTGGCCTTTGCCGAATCCCGTATTCGCCGGGAAACCATCGCCGCCGAAGATGTTCTGCATGATATCGGCGCGTTCTCGCTCACCTCATCGGACTCACAGGCCATGGGCCGCGTGGGCGAAGTGATCATCCGCACCTGGCAGGTAGCGCATCGCATGAAAGTGCAGCGCGGCCCGCTGGCGGAAGAGTCCGGCGACAACGACAACTTCCGCGTGAAACGTTATATCGCGAAATACACCATCAATCCGGCGCTGACGCACGGTATCGCCCATGAAGTCGGCTCCATTGAGGCGGGCAAACTGGCGGATCTGGTTGTCTGGTCGCCGGCGTTCTTTGGCGTGAAACCCGCCACG
The DNA here is from genome assembly GCF_034046055.2 of Lelliottia sp. CFBP8978. NCBI lineage: Bacteria > Pseudomonadati > Pseudomonadota > Gammaproteobacteria > Enterobacterales > Enterobacteriaceae > Lelliottia > Lelliottia sp. CFBP8978. The sequence continues at coordinate 3,767,438 of NZ_CM188253.1, forward strand.
ATAGTGAAAGGCGGAATGATCGCCTGTGCGCCGATGGGGGATATCAATGCGTCGATCCCTACGCCGCAGCCGGTGCATTATCGCCCGATGTTTGGCTCGCTCGGTGCGGCCCGTCACGCCACGCGTCTGACTTTTATTTCGCAGGCCGCGGAAGTACAAAACATTCCACAACAGCTCAATCTGCAAAGCGTCATCGCAGTGGTGAGGGGCTGTCGTACGGTGAAAAAGGCCGACATGATCCACAACAGCCTGCAGCCGAATATCACCGTGGATTCGCAAACCTACGAGGTGCGCGTTGACGGTGAACTGATCACCAGTGAACCGGCAGAGATCCTGCCGATGGCACAACGCTATTTCCTGTTTTGAGGAGAGATGATGATCTATTTAACCCGACGCCTTGATCACCCGCACCCCGTTACGGCCAGCGTCACGCTGCCGATTGATGTCCGGGTGAAAAGCCGCGCCAGAGTCGAGCTGAACGACGGGCGCGATGCGGGGCTGATGTTACCGCGCGGATTGTTGCTCAGAGGCGGCGATCTGCTCACCACCGACGACGGAAGCGACGTCATTGAGATTATCGCCGCGCCAGAGGGGGTATCCGTGGTGCGCTGTGCCGATCCCTGGCTGCTCGCCCGCGCCTGCTATCACCTGGGCAACCGCCATGTTCCGCTGCAAATCATGCCCGGTGAGGCGCGCTATCACCACGATCATGTGCTCGACGACATGCTGCGCCAGTTCGATCTTGACGTGACGTTTGCGCATCTGCCGTTTGAACCTGAAGCCGGGGCTTACACCAGCGACGCACACGGCCACTCGCACGCGCATTCACACTAAAGGCGCGATAAAAATGGAACATAACCGCCAGCAGTTACGCCTGATGCAGCTTTCCAGCAGTAGTCTGCCGGTAGGTTCTTTCACCTGGTCGCAGGGGCTGGAATGGGCGGTAGAGGCGGGCTGGATAACCACCGCAGCAGAATTTAAATGCTGGCAGCTCCAGCAGATGGAGCAGAGTTTTTTCTGCGTGGATTTGCCGCTGTTTATCCGTCTGTATCGCGCCTGCGAGCTGAACGACCTCGCCGCCGCAAAACGCTGGACCGGCTGGCTGCTCGCCTGTCGGGAAACCCGCGAACTGCGCGAAGAAGAGCGTAATCGTGGAGCCGCGTTTACCCGTCTGATTAAAAGCTGGGAGCCGGATTGCCCCCACGACTGGTGGCCGCTTTTTTCACAGAGCCAACTGTGTGGAATGGCATGGCTCGGCGTGCGCTGGGAAATCGACGCACACGCGCTGGCGCTAAGTCTGGGCTATAGCTGGATTGAAAGCGCCGTCATGGCGGGCGTCAAGCTGGTGCCGTTCGGACAGCAGGCCGCGCAGCAATTGATTATCGAATTAAGCGACCATTTTGCCGAAAGGCTGGGTCAGGCGTGGCTTCGCGGTGACGATGAGCTGGGGGCAGCCACCCCGCTCTCTGCCATTGCCTCTGCGCGCCACGAAACACAATATTCACGGTTATTCCGATCCTGAGGATTTGTTATGTCTGATTATAAACATCCCCTGCGTGTTGGCGTGGGCGGCCCGGTGGGGTCGGGAAAAACGGCCCTGCTCGAAGCGCTGTGTAAAGCGATGCGCGACAGGTATCAACTGGCCGTCGTCACTAACGATATCTACACCAAAGAGGATCAGCGCATCCTGACGGAAGCTGGCGCCCTGGAACCGGAGCGCATTGTGGGAGTGGAAACCGGCGGCTGTCCACATACCGCTATCCGTGAAGACGCCTCCATGAATCTCGCTGCCGTCGAGGCCTTAAGCGAAAAGTTTGGCAATCTTGATCTGATTTTTGTCGAGAGCGGCGGCGATAACCTGAGTGCGACCTTTAGCCCGGAGCTGGCGGATTTGACGATCTACGTGATTGACGTTGCCGAAGGCGAAAAGATCCCGCGCAAGGGCGGCCCGGGGATCACCAAATCAGATTTTCTGGTGATCAACAAAACCGATCTGGCGCCGTATGTCGGAGCCTCTCTGGAGGTGATGGAGCGCGACACAAACCGCATGCGCGGCGAACGTCCGTGGACCTTTACCAATCTGAAGGCCGGTGACGGGCTGGCGACGATTATTGAATTTTTGGAAGAAAAAGGAATGCTGAGAGTGTAGCGGATTTCAGCTGGCCGATGAATTAGCAGGCCCGGCAAGCGTTGCGCTACCGGGCCTGCATGCGGCTTTAGGCTGCCGGTAATTCTGCCAGCGGCCAGCGTGGACGCACGGAGACGCTCAGATCCGCCGTTGCACCCGCTTTGATGCGCACCATGCCTGCATACGCAATCATCGCGCCGTTATCAGTACAAAATTCCGGACGAGCGTAGAACACTTCACCGCGACGTTTTTGCATCATTTCCGCCAGCTTCGCGCGAAGCGTGCGGTTAGCACTCACACCACCGGCCATCACCAGGCGCTTAAAGCCCGTCTGATCCAGCGCGCGTTTGCACTTAATCATTAAGGTATCTACCACCGCATCTTCAAATGCTCGGGCGATATCGGCGCGGGTCTGATCGTCATTTTCATTGTTGCGAATGGTGTTCGCCGCAAAAGTTTTCAGGCCTGAGAAGCTGAAATCAAGCCCTGGACGATCGGTCATAGGACGCGGGAAGACAAAGCGTTTTTCAACGCCCTGCGACGCCAGCTTCGAGAGCATCGGGCCACCCGGATAATCAAGACCAAGCAGTTTGGCGGTCTTATCAAACGCCTCGCCTGCGGCATCGTCGATGGACTCACCCAACAGCTCGTATTTGCCAATACCCGTCACGCTAATCAGCTGGGTATGGCCGCCAGAGACCAGCAGTGCGACAAACGGAAACTCAGGCGGATTATCTTCCAGCATCGGGGCCAGCAGATGTCCTTCCATATGGTGAACCGGGATTGCCGGAACATCCCACGCAAACGCCAGCGAACGTCCCACCGTGGCACCAACCAGCAGCGCACCGACCAGACCAGGACCTGCGGTATACGCCACCGCATCGATATCTTTCGCCGTTAAACCGGACTCTTTCAGCGCCGCCTGGATCAGCGGAACCGTTTTACGCACATGGTCGCGTGAAGCCAGTTCTGGCACCACTCCACCGTAATCAGCGTGCAATTTCACCTGACTATACAGTTGGTTGGCTAACAGACCTTTTTCGTCGTCGTAAATGGCGATGCCGGTTTCATCGCAGGATGTTTCAATACCCAGTACACGCATGACTTGTTTTACCTCTTTTCGATACCGCGCAGTTTAGGGCGAATGCGGGTCGATGTATACCCTGAGGGGTGAGTTCGTGTATACTCTCACCCCTTACAAAAGTCCCGTTCAAAAACGGCATTGGTGCTTTACAAAGCAGCGCTAGTTGCAGTAAAATTCCGCACCATTTTGAAATAAGCTGGCGCCGATGCCAGCGGCAAACCGAATTTATCAAAGGTGAGAGTTACATGCCGGTAATTAAAGTACGTGAAAACGAGCCGTTCGACGTAGCACTGCGTCGCTTCAAGCGTTCATGCGAGAAAGCAGGTGTTCTGGCAGAAGTTCGTCGTCGTGAGTTCTATGAAAAACCGACTACCGAACGTAAGCGCGCTAAAGCTTCTGCTGTGAAACGTCACGCGAAGAAACTGGCTCGCGAAAACGCACGCCGTACTCGTCTGTACTAATCTGTTGAGGGCAACCGTCCTCAATTGACAGACCGAGTTTTAGTCGTAAGGCCGTGCTTCCGGAAGGAATGCGCGGCTTATTTTCGTTTATGCATTAGCAAATATACAAAATCATTCAAGGTGCAGCCAGGCCGTAGCAGCGTGAATCCCGGGAGCTGATAAACGTCAGTCTCAAGGGTGAACGAAGGCAGCCAACGCAGAAGCAGTTTGAAGGATGACGTGTATAATTTACGGGGCATATGGCTGGACGAATCCCACGTGTATTTATCAATGACCTGCTGGCCAGAACCGACATCGTCGATCTTATCGACGCGCGGGTAAAGCTCAAAAAGCAGGGCAAGAACTACCACGCGTGCTGTCCGTTCCATAACGAAAAAACCCCCTCTTTCACCGTGAATGGTGAAAAACAGTTTTACCACTGCTTTGGCTGTGGCGCACACGGCAACGCCGTCGACTTTTTGATGAACTACGACAAACTCGAGTTCGTTGAAACCGTCGAAGAACTGGCGGCAATGCACAATCTTGAAGTGCCCTATGAAGCAGGCAGCGGCCCGAGCCAGATAGAACGCCACCAGCGGCAAACGCTTTATCAGCTGATGGATGGCCTGAATTCGTTTTACCAACAGTCTCTTAAGCAATCTACAGCTGAACCCGCGCGTCAGTATTTGACCCTACGCGGTTTGAGCGACGATGTTATTGCGCGTTTCGCTATTGGTTACGCCCCACCCGGTTGGGACAACGTGTTAAAGCGTTTTGGCGGCAATAGCGAAGATCGTAAATCTCTGATCGATGCTGGCATGCTAGTGACCAACGATCAGGGACGAAGCTACGACCGCTTCCGCGAACGGGTGATGTTCCCAATTCGTGATAAGCGAGGCCGGGTGATTGGTTTTGGTGGACGCGTGCTGGGCGATGCCCTGCCGAAGTACCTCAACTCCCCGGAAACCGATATTTTCCATAAAGGTCGCCAGCTGTATGGCCTTTATGAAGCCCAGCAGGATAACGCTGAACCCCGGCGTTTACTGGTGGTCGAAGGCTATATGGACGTGGTGGCGCTGGCACAGTACGACATCAACTACGCGGTTGCGTCGTTGGGAACGTCGACTACCGCCGATCATATTCAGCTGCTGTTCCGGGCGACGAATAACGTGATCTGTTGTTACGACGGAGACCGTGCCGGGCGCGATGCGGCCTGGCGAGCACTGGAAACAGCACTCCCTTATATGACCGACGGGCGCCAGTTGCGCTTTATGTTCCTGCCCGACGGTGAAGACCCGGATACGCTGGTGCGTAAAGAGGGCAAAGCGGCATTTGAAGCGCGGATGGAGCAGGCACAGCCGCTCTCCACGTTTTTGTTTAACAGCCTGATGCCGCAGGTAGATTTGAGTACACCGGATGGTCGTGCGCAGTTGAGTACGCTGGCACTGCCGCTCATTACTCAGGTCCCAGGCGAGACGCTGCGCATTTATCTGCGACAGGAACTCGGTAACAAGCTGGGCATCCTCGATGACAGTCAGCTTGAACGTTTAATGCCAAAACAGGCTGAAAACGGCGCGGTTCGCCCCGCTCCACAGCTAAAACGCACAACCATGCGTATACTGATAGGATTACTGGTCCAAAATCCGGAACTGGCGCCGCAGGTGCCGCCGCTGGCGGGGTTGAACCATGAAAAGCTGCCAGGACTTGGCTTATTTTCTGAACTGGTCAACACTTGTCTGTCACAGCCAGGACTGACCACCGGGCAGCTGTTAGAGCATTATCGCGGTACAAAAGAAGCCGCTACCCTTGAAAAACTGTCGATGTGGGACGATATAGCAGATAAGGATATCGCAGAAAAAACGTTCACCGACTCTCTCAACCATATGTTTGATTCGATGCTTGAGCTGCGCCAGGAAGAGCTAATCGCTCGCGAGCGCACACATGGTTTAAGCAGCGAAGAACGCCGGGAACTCTGGATGTTAAACCAGGAGCTGGCAAAGAAATAAACGGAAAGACAACATCTTTCAAGTTGTATCAAGGCAGCAAGAGAACGCAGCTAACCCAGGGACAACTTGAAGGAAGAAAGTATTCAACGGCTTAAGTGCCGAATATCGATCGGGAAGCCCCCGGCAGCCGCACTGAGAGGCAGCGGCAAAAATATAAGTACGCCCTCGCTTTAAATGTTGGTAGCAGCACCGCCGACACCAATCAAACGAAATAAGTGTGGATACCGTCTTATGGAGCAAAACCCGCAGTCACAGCTGAAACTTCTTGTCCAACGTGGTAAGGAGCAAGGCTATCTGACCTATGCCGAGGTCAATGACCATCTGCCGGAAGATATCGTCGATTCAGATCAAATCGAAGACATCATCCAAATGATCAATGACATGGGTATTCAGGTGATGGAAGAAGCACCGGATGCCGATGATCTGTTGCTGGCTGAAAACTCCAACAACACCGATGAAGATGCGGAAGAAGCTGCCGCACAGGTGCTGTCCAGCGTTGAATCTGAAATCGGGCGTACCACTGACCCGGTCCGCATGTATATGCGTGAAATGGGCACCGTTGAACTGTTGACCCGCGAAGGCGAAATCGACATCGCTAAACGCATCGAAGACGGGATCAACCAGGTTCAGTGCTCTGTTGCCGAATACCCGGAAGCGATTACCTATCTGCTTGAGCAGTACGATCGCGTCGAAGCCGAAGAAGCGCGTCTGTCTGACCTCATCACCGGCTTTGTTGACCCGAACGCTGAAGAAGATCTGGCGCCAACGGCTACCCACGTCGGTTCTGAACTGTCTCAGGAAGAGATGGATGATGACGAAGACGAAGAGGAAGAAGACGGCGACGACGACAGCAGCGACGATGACAACAGCATCGATCCTGAGCTGGCTCGCGAGAAATTTGGCGAGCTGCGCACCCAGTATGAACTGGCTCGCGACACCATCAAAGCTAAAGGCCGTAGCCATGCTGCCGCTCAGGCTGAGATCCAGAAACTGTCTGAAGTCTTCAAACAGTTCCGCCTGGTGCCAAAACAGTTCGACTACCTGGTGAACAGCATGCGCGTCATGATGGACCGCGTTCGTACTCAAGAACGTATCATCATGAAGCTGTGCGTTGAACAGTGCAAAATGCCGAAGAAGAACTTCATCACCCTGTTCACCGGCAACGAAACCAGCGAAACCTGGTTCAACGCTGCAGTCGCGATGAATAAGCCATGGTCTGAAAAACTGCACGATGTGGCAGATGACGTTCAGCGCGGCCTGCAGAAACTGCGCCAAATTGAAGAAGAGACCGGCCTGACCATTGAGCAGGTCAAAGACATCAACCGTCGTATGTCTATCGGCGAAGCGAAAGCCCGTCGCGCGAAGAAAGAGATGGTTGAAGCGAACTTGCGTCTGGTTATTTCTATCGCCAAGAAATACACCAACCGTGGTCTGCAGTTCCTGGATCTGATTCAGGAAGGCAACATCGGTCTGATGAAAGCCGTTGATAAGTTTGAATATCGTCGTGGTTACAAGTTCTCCACCTATGCAACCTGGTGGATTCGTCAGGCGATCACCCGCTCTATCGCGGATCAGGCGCGTACCATTCGTATTCCGGTGCATATGATTGAGACTATCAACAAGCTCAACCGTATCTCCCGCCAGATGCTGCAAGAGATGGGCCGCGAGCCGACGCCAGAAGAGCTGGCTGAGCGCATGCTGATGCCAGAAGATAAGATCCGTAAGGTGCTGAAAATCGCCAAAGAGCCTATCTCCATGGAAACGCCGATCGGCGATGATGAAGATTCGCATCTGGGTGATTTCATCGAGGATACTACCCTCGAGCTGCCGCTGGATTCTGCGACTACCGAGAGTTTGCGTGCTGCGACCCACGACGTTCTGGCGGGCCTTACCGCCCGTGAAGCAAAAGTTCTGCGTATGCGTTTCGGTATTGATATGAACACCGACCATACGCTGGAAGAAGTGGGTAAACAGTTTGATGTTACCCGCGAACGTATTCGTCAGATCGAAGCGAAGGCACTGCGCAAACTGCGCCACCCAAGCCGCTCTGAAGTGCTGCGTAGCTTCCTCGACGATTAATCCGTCGTTGTCTCTGAAAAAGGATCACAGCTTGCTGTGGTCCTTTTTGCTTTCTGCCTTTCCTGAAATGAATTTTACGTTTATGAAACTTCTCCAGGCGAAAATCAGCCCTTCGCGAAAAAACCTCCGTTGATATTGTTTTCTTTCATATTATAATCAAGACCTCAGATCTTTCTTACGCTTATGAGATAGTCTTCTCAGCATCTACCACTAAAGTCATATTCTGTAACGTTTTACTGAGAATATGCGGTTACTGGATGCCCAATGATTCATTACCCTGCGGGAATTGATTATAAAATGAAAAAAGCATGGCTACTGATGGTATGCATTGCACTGGCAGGTTGTGTCAACAAACCGCAAAGTGCGCCTAAATCTCTGGTCACTCCTGCTCAGGCGCCAGCTCCGGTTACCCAGCAAGCTCAAGTCGTGACAAATGACAACACGATTAAGAGCGGTGCACTGACAGCCAACGAGACCTGCGTGAAGTCCCTGCGCGCGCTTCAAACTTACAGCCCGAAAAGCTGGAATAAATACAGTGTGGCGATGGACGAGCTAAACAGCAAAAACAGCCTGTTCCTCTCAGTGAAGAATGACCTGAACCCACAGCTGAACGATCTGGTGATCAATGCTTACATTTCTAAGATGAAAACGTTGTGCTATCGCATTGAGAGCACGCTCGGTCAGGCAATGATCGCTCAGGTTGATCCTCTGTAATGCCACATCGGATCCCGACAGCTCATGTCGGGATCATCTCCCCCGTACCACTAACGCTTCGTCAAGCTCACGATAGGCTTCAACCAGCTTGTCCAGCGTCGCCCTGTTCAACCCGCTCGGGTTTGGCAATACCCAGACTTCGGTCATACCAATGGTAATACGCTGTTTTCCCCACTGCGCGCCACGTTGACTAAAGGCCTGCTCGTACGCCTGCTTACCCAGGATCGCCAGCGCTGAAGGCTGATAGTCTTCAATCTTCTTAATCAGCTCCCGCCCACCGCTCCGCAACTCATGCAGATTAACTTCACTCGCCTGCACCGTCGGACGCTCCACCAGCATCGTGATTCCGCAGCGCGTATCCAGCAGCTGTTGCTCCTCTTCTGGCTTGAGTAATTTGTCGGTAAACCCGGCCTGATGAATCACCTTCCAGAAGCGATTTCCTGGATGTGCAAAGTGAAACCCAGTATGTGCCGACGACTTACCCGGATTAATACCGCAAAACACTACCCTCAGGCCTGGCACTAAAATATCGTTGATCATCCCACTCTCCGATCAATGCATCAGATACCAAGTATAAAGGATTGATAATGCGTTGTTTATAAAAACAGCAGGCAAGTGGGAATGGCTGGATTGCGGCGATGAGTTACTTTATAATTCACCGCCACGGCCCCTTAGCTCAGTGGTTAGAGCAGGCGACTCATAATCGCTTGGTCGCTGGTTCAAGTCCAGCAGGGGCCACCAAATTTTAGCTTTAAAATCAAATAGATAAGCCACCTTCTAAAGGTGGCTTTTTCACTTATACACGCTATATGTCGCATAAGTGTCGCATGCACATTTCAGACGGGGCTATATATGAAAGTAAATTTCTTATCGAGCACTGTTTTCACTGGGTATCTTTTGGCCTGTGGAACCCTCTATCTATGGGGTTTTTGGTTAAACTTTGATTTAAATATACTTCAATTCGTTGATATTGCAGACATTGTGAAGGCCACAATCCTGCCAATGATTACATCCTTATGCTTAATGGCTGTAAATGGCGTGTCGAGTATGATTAATAACCCTCAATCTGAGGCTTCCAAAAACCTTTGGAAAGAAGGAGGAAGTTACAGATTTGCAGTATATTTACAGTATGCATTCTTACTCTTTGTCACTTTGTCCGTGATATATACCTTAGGCAAAAACTTTATTTTTGGAACTAGAGTTGAAAAGTATTTGGTAGCAGGAGCTATATTGGGCACAGTTGCATATTTCTGGGTTTTATTTAAAACCAAATTTTTAAGCAACCTCAATAGTGCCAGAGGTATTGTAGTTACTTTTGTTTTAGGTATGCCTCTGATTTTCATGCAAAAAGGAAACCTGGATGCTAAGGAAGTCTTAAATGGTAATAATACATTCATTATACAATCAAAAAATTTATGTGATAAAAACAATGAGAATGAAACATTTAGATTCATTGGCAATCTTTCCGACAAAGGATTTGCCTTATCTCTTTACAACAATTCGCTTTGTATTTTCAAGTATGAAAACATCAAACTAACAAAGGAGAAAAGAATAATAGCTTCGAATTATGGAATTGATGAGAAATTAAAAACATTTTTCAACCGCATCTGGAATTGAATTATTACTTGTAGTTATTTTATTTAGATCTTGAGTACGTAAACGTGTGTTGAGTAATGCTTTTTTTTCATTTGCCTTCACTTTTGAAAGCACTCCTGAGCCCGCACCAGCACTGGATTTTGCTTTGCCAGAATATACGCAGCAAGGAAGCATATACCATCCGCACTACTCACATAAAATAAATTTTCCCTTATTATTCTGTTAGTTATGTTTTTTCTCGACCCTTCTCAGACCCATGAAACTGAAAAACACTGCAATTCTTTTCAATCTTTTCAGTTTGGGTTTAACGCAAAGCCGCTAGTGCTGGCGCGGTCTGGCGGTCTGGTTTGTAGAAAAATAAAACTGAAAAAATTTTACGCTCCAAAAACCGCAGGCGGGTGCGGTGTAATGCGATTTTGATCTGCGGAAGATTTATTTTCCATGCTGTGACGCTCTCAGTGCCCCGCCAGGGGTACGACCTATTTTGACTGTGGCGGTTGCTGTCAGAAGGAGAGGACGCGGCAGAGCGCGGTGGGTTCCCTACCGAGTCATTAAGCGCAATTCAATAAACTGTAATTCATTGATATATTTTATTTTTCTGATAATTTTATTCTGCGACACTTGCCCAATATGCCGATGTATTCCGATACATCAAAACGGCGAATTCGTAGATCCAAAACTTAGGTTATTCAGGCGTAAAAAGGAGTAATTCGAAATCAGATCGGCCCAATTGTAATATATTATTCATCCCATATATTTGATGCATATAAACAATAAATACATTCACATCATCATTATTGGTTAACTTGTCATAACATTATTTACAGGCGGATAAACTTTATTAGTTATAAGATTGAGAAACACCATTAACAAAAAGGAGTTTATGTCATGGCTATTCCCGCATATTTATTTTTAAAAGACGATGGTGGCGCGGATATTAAAGGTTCGGTTGACGTAAAGGATAGGGAAGGAAGTATAGAGATTTTGTCGTTCGGTCATGGTTTGCATATACCGACAGACAGTGCGACCGGAAAGATCACCGGCACCAGGCAACATGCCCCCCTTAATTTCCAAAAAGAGTTCGACTCTTCTAGCCCGTATCTTTACAAGGCTATCGCCACCGGGCAGACGCTTAAAAGCGCAGAATTTAAATGGTATCGGATTAACGACGCCGGGCAGGAAGTTGAATACTTCAACATGTTACTTGAGAACGTGAAGGTAGTCAGCTCCGCACCGCATATGCTCGATATCAAAAACCCAGCGACCGAAAAACATAATCATCTTGAAAACGTAGCTATGCGATATGTACGAATTACCTGGAAATACTGCGATGGCAACATTCAATTTTCAGATGCGTGGAATGAAAGATGATCCAGTGCACCTTCCATCTTAATGGCGGGCAGCTATCTACGTTAAGTTGCCCTGGTGTGGGCTTTTTCTCGGCGTACTCAGGGAATGCAGGGCCACACAGAAATAACCCGGCCTCGATTGCAGTAGTAAAAAAAGGTTCATCGCGCCTTACCGGGGAACGCTGCTTTTATCTTCATAAAAAAGTAGTCGTTATCCCGGTATCCGTATGCCATTCGTTTTATCACTTTGATCTTGTTGTTCATTCCCTCAAGTACGCTGGTATTCAGACGATGCGTGGCACTCGCGATTATGCCGCTCACGTAACCCTTCAGCTTATCAGCGAACTGCTGCAACGCCCTGATGCCACTTTCCTGTGCCTGCCTGTACCACTCATTCCAGCGACGCTTCGCAACGTCTTTATCCGGGGCATACCACAGCTCTTTCAGGGCTGTTTTCATCACATACACCGTATTTAACGGCTGGTTCGCCCCCAGCAACTCTGCCAGTTTCACCTCATGCCCGGCCGGCAGGTTCTCTGGATTACGCAACAGCAACCAGCGGCTGCGTTTGATAACCTTCCGCGCCTTGCTGTTGTCACGCAACTGATTCGCCTGATCGACCCTCACTCTGTCGATGACTTCCCGGCCGAACTTCGCCACAACATGGAACAGGTCATACACCACTTCCGCCTGCGGGCACTGCGCTCTCACTTCCAGGTCCAGCGCCGTATTCATATCCATCGCGACAGATTCGATGGCGGCACATCCTTCCGGGCCCAGCCAGGTGAAGAACGGACGGAAGGCTACCCGGCTGCGCCCTTCACCGACCCACAGCACCCGTTGTGTATCTGCATCCACCACAACCGTGGCATAGCGATGCCCTTTGAACAGCGCGAACTCATCCATTATCAGGCGGCGCAGCGTGTGCCGTTCAGGCTCCCGGAGTTCCCGCCGCAGGCGTCGGCAGTCGATATTTTTAATGGTGTGCCAGTGCAGACCGGTCAACTGTGCCACATGCTTAACCGGCAATAACCGGGTAAGAGATTCCACCCAGGTCGCTAACGAGGACGTGTAACGTTGCCGTTCAGGCACCCATGAGATGCGCTCGGTGACAATCCCGCAGCGGGAACAGCGCAGACGGCGAACGGGAAGCTGAAGTGTGACGCGCCAGTGAAGTAAATCGCGCTCACGAACCCGTCGCACAGAGACATCATGGACAGCACAGTCTCTACAGCCACATCGACGGCAGGACGGCGCAAAACCGGGGTCAGGCCGGAGCGTAATAAGCAGAGCATCCGGTGCAGGATGAGTGAAGGAATCAACAGTGAAACCTTCCCAGAAGAGGGAAGAAAGATTAGCATTCATGGCAGACGGCGGTTGAGTGGCTGGTTAGTGTTTTGGCGAATACAAAACTAACCACTTTTACCGCCGTTTTCTATTGGTTCACGCTTAACCGCGATGAACCTAAAAAAAGGGCCATTGCCGCCCGGGCTTTACTACATCGTGACGCGCCAGAGAGGCGGGCTTCACTCCCGCTGGCGGGATATGGTACACGGCTTAGAGAGCGGCTCAGATCGCGATCTGTGGTTCGCGCTATATCGCCAGGATAGCCAAATTGATGATATCTCATTCATAGACGGTGTTGAGCGGGGTAACTTTCGTTTACACCCAGCAGGTAAATCGGGCATTAGTGATGGCTGCATCACGCTACCCAGCCATGCCGATTACGCGATCTTAATTGAGGCTTTATTAAGCCGACATCAGTTATGGTTACAGCTCAATTAAAAGCGTTCGGCACAATACAGGTGTACTGATGAAACCGGCCACACATGTTTATTTATGGCTTACTGAACTGTTCGCACTAACTGTGGTTTATACCCTGCTGTGTTACTTCATTCCTGATGAAGCGTTTTTGGCATGGTTTGAAGAAAACTATGGGTTCATACAGGAAACTCGCTGGGATGACTGGTTCTCATTGACTCTGTATTTTCTGGCTATCGCTATCACTAGCCTTTTGATCTGGTTAACTGCAGCTGCCAGACAAAGGAAGTGGAAGAAATCACAGGGTGAAAACGAATAGATTTGCGGCCAGGCATTCGGGTTCTGCGACCGCATTGCTTAATGATTCGATCGCAGTCACCTAACAGGCCAGCACAGCGGAAAACACCACAAGCGCGCCGGAGTTATTGGCGCGTTTTTTATTATCTGCATCTTTGCCCCCTGCACAAGTCACGCTAAAAACCATAAAATTACTTTATATAAAAAGTGTCCGCCCTGTTCACTTTTGCAATTTTAATCATTATTTTCATATGGTTAGGTGACGAACGCCCCCCCCTAAAAGTAGTCACCACAAAACATAGAATATACGCAAGGTGAACACTTTATTCTTTAAGCTTTTTTTCTGGCAGAGTATGAATATCTAAAAGGCAGCTCTGATTCGATTTTTTCCACCAGCATGGGATCGTGCCGGTCCTCGCTCACCACTTCCGAGAAATTGAATAACACACGGCGGCAGGAGAGCTCCCCGCTGCAGTTGCTGAAGCCATAGCATTATTGTTGACCGCCAGCACCACAGCGGCAATACGGATCGAATAAGCGACAGCGACCCCAGGACACCCGCTGATGCATAAAATTAAATGCTGTCAGCACTTGCTGGCGCACATTGCTTCCCGCCACATCTGAACGCTTCATCGAGCGAGATGCCTCAGTAGTTCTGTACAGCGCCCCTATCAGAGGAACACAGCCATCTTTTAAAGAAATTATGCTCCAGGTACAGGCATGGCTCACATCCAATATTAATGCGGCCAATGAATGATCTCTTCCAGTCCAGAAAGTATCGCTGGAAAATAGCTTTCATCAATCCCGAGACTATCACTAACAACGACGCTTTCGGCTGTATTTTCCGGTCTAAGAGTTAAAGTTAATAGCACTCCTTGCCCAAAACTTGACGGCGAAAAGATCAGATTTAACTGGTTCTCCGTGCTATTAAAAACAACCTCTTGCGCAATACCATCATTCACCAGATTTACATGTAAATCGCTAAGACTTTCTTTCAGAGCAGTCAGTTCACCAACGTTAAAAGATGCCTTATATTGACTCTTAAGCTGTTACTCCCGAATATCGAAACAATCTCGTCTGTTCTAACGTCATTCCGCACCGCCACGGTCTCTTTTTCGACTGCTGCACCACTAAAATTTTACTTATATTTATGCCTTGTTTTCGGCAGATCCCATCCAGGAATTTTCACATCATGGTGTAACGTGTACTTCCACATACTCCAGCACAGAATAATACCAGCCATCCTAAGAATGGATGAAAGTAAATATTAATTCGTTCTATGTCCGGCATCCTTAATACAACTAAAAGCAATAAGAAAAAAGAATGCGTCCGTTTAATTAATTTACCAGACAAATATAGGTAACCATGAGGATATAAAAAATTACATTTTTAAAAACCCAATTGCTGTAACGTTTCTTTAATCCCTCAAACAGGTGTGACTTAAAATGGCTAAATGGTTATATAAGCAGAGTACTGGTGAGCTTTATCGCGATGGCAAGTTAATTGAAACGGGTTATTCCGGTTCGCTAACCAATAAAAATAACCCTGAACGTGAACACGTTCGCGGAATGGGCCCTATCCCTCGCGGAACCTGGAAAATTGGCAGCACAGGCACCAGTAAAGGCCCACTGACGATCGCACTGAAACACATCAGCGGCAATGTCTATGGCCGTGATATGCAAACCTTCCGAATGCATGGCGAAAAAGCGCACGGGATCTTCGGATTTGCATCCGAAGGTTGCATAATTATGCATCCAGCCACGCGCCTTTTAGTCAGTAATGACCATGGCTCCTATCTGGAAGTTGTCCGATGAAATGGGTACTGGCGGTTCTTGGGCTGCCCATCGTTGCGATTGCAGCGCCATCACCAGATACACTCGGCAAAAGTCAATTAACAGTCTCAGACTGGCAGTACATAGCGCAGAAGGTAACGTCGGGCGATCAGGTCTGGCTTAATACGGTTCCGGTTCTGGCGCCCAAGGTCAATCGTGAACAAGCCGATCTACTCGAGGATGCGCTCGCCACAGCTCTGCCAATAAACACTAAAGGTGTTTTATCAATCTTACGTGTGCTGGATGCTGGCTCATATCCCGAAATCAGGGGCACAGATATAGTCTGTGTGCGGAAAATTGTGAATCCAGGAAAAGCAGCCGAAGCGTATTACAGTGAGACACGATTAGCATTGCTTGGAGATTCGGACGGCGCAAAATGTCTCTGGAATCTGGAAGGTATTTGGGAAGAAGTGAAACGAGATAACAAATAGAGCAGATTATAAGCTCAAAAACGGAGGTCATACGATGATTCGCGCGAGTCTTTTGGCTTTAATGCTAACGCCCGTATTCGTGTACGCGACCGTACCCGTTAGTGAGTGTGCGGCACCAGGACGTTACATTGAGCAAAGTCTTTTTTCTTCCTTCACAAAGGATCTGATGATTTCATCCTCGGCCATCGCTCGTGGAAACACCACGGTAGATGTATTAAGCATCACACCCATTTCTGATGTCTTTGCGCGGCAGCTAGCAAAGACCGACAGTGCAGTCGGTAATGGATTATCAGAGAGCGACTATTACGGTATTTATCATAATGGTCATGTTTTAAATCTGACGGCGCGCTATACGTACACCAGCATCGACGGAAAGAAGGATATTTTCATCACCTCAGCACTAGTGAACGATGATGAATGCTCGGTCCGGCACAATGGTTATTTGACGATTTCTCGGGATTTTTAAGAAAAAAAGAACATCCTCAAACTCGCTTACAGCCAATCTGGAACGCAGCACACCATTTCTACAAACAACAGACGCAACTCACTCATGACGGGAGGGCTTTTTGCAATCCTGGCGTCTCAGACACATCTGTCGCACAACACTCCGTCGAAGAATCGGTATCCCTGCTGCCAGACCTCTTCCAGAATGAACGTTACGCATTCATCACTCACCGTCACAAACCACAAAAACTAAAGAAATCCCCCGTCGCGCCGATCATCATCCGTGTGTATTATTTCCTGTAGCTCTTACCACAACTAACCTTAACTCAAATACTTAAGCGCTAAAGCGAAAGACATCATGAGCACACCGATCAAACGGCTAGAAATCATTAAAAATGCCATTGAGCTGGAAGATGATGACATCATCCACAGCCAACTGGCACGGCTGAAAAGTGAAGCATTTGACGATGAACTGCTGGCGATCGTCACGGCGCTTGAGCATAAGAACTACACCGCGGCAATGATGGCGATCACGGCCTGGCTGCAGAGCCAGCGTGCCATAACGCAGTGGCGCGATCCGCAGGTCGCCGCCAGTAAGCTGGAACTGAAAGCGCTGGAAGAGCGTCTGCGTGATCTGATTGACCGCCGTAACGCGCGCGTTCAGCAACTCGACGAGTTCAACGACCTCTACTTCTCCCGTCTTGGCCCCTTGATGTCGCAAATTCTGCAGTTGCGTAAAACACTGGCGGAACTGAATCTGCGCCGTCAGCAGGCGGAGGCGCGTCGTCGCGAACTGGATTACCGTCGCTGCCAACAGTATATGGCGCAGGCAGTTGAAGTGCTCGCCACGCTCACTCAGCGCTGGCGCGATCTTCCTGCCGATTCCGTACAGGCCGCTGAGGCGCGCAAGCATCTCCAGCAGCAAAGCAATCTCATCGCTAATTTGCTGGCAGAAGCGCAAGAGCTGGAGATGGGGTTAACGCGCGAAGAGGAGCCCGCGCGCCAGGCACGGGATGAGGCCAACGAAGAGTACGAGAAATACCGCGAACAGCATCACGATGCCGAAGTGCGTCTGCGTAAAGGCAAGGATCTGTCTGAAGAAGATCAAAACGAACTGAAACGGCTCTGGCGTCAGGCCAGCAAGCTCTGCCATCCGGATCTGGTGGCCGACGATTTAAAAGAAGAAGCCAACACCATGATGGTACAGCTCAATCAGGCGAAACAGCGCGGCGACGTCAAAGCCATTCGTTCGCTGGTCGCAAGACTGCAACAGGGCTTTGAACCGCTGATGGCGAGCGATCGACTGAACGATCTGGAGCGTATCCGTAAAAAAATGGCGCAGGTTCGCGAGCAAATCGACACTTTAGTGAACGAGCTGGCGGAGCTGGAAAAAGAGGAATCCTGGCTGTTGGTCTCCTCGCTGGGCAATATGGAAACCTATTTTACCCAGCAGGAGAAGGCGCTACGTGAGGTTCGCGCCGCGCTTGAACATCAGGTGAACGAAGCGCAGCTGGATGAGGTCGCGTAATTACTTCGCGTGCCAGTAAGCGCTGGCACGCACAAGCTGTGGGTCAATCGCGTCAGTCTCAAACTGGCGGCTCAGGTTTTTTACCACCTTCCCTTCCCCGGTCAGCCAGATAAAGTAATCCTCGGCAGGCACGCTTAATGCCGCCAGGCGCTCGGCGATGACCTGCTCGCTGTGCCCTACAATCCAGGTAATGTTGAAATCACTCAGATGCGCCAGATAGCTTTTGTATGATTCATCGGCCACGGTCACCACCGCGTGAATCTCCGGGCGAACCGGCAGCTGTGCGATAGACTCCAGACGGCGGCGCAGCGCTGGCATTCCGGACTCATCGCACACGTACAGCTGCCAGGCGTAATCTTCTGGCACAACCAGCGATCCGCGCGGGCCGCCGATCGTCAGTTTATCGCCTTCTTGCGCCTGCACCGCCCAGTGGCTAGCGATCCCACCCTCGTGAATGAAGAAATCGAGCACCAGTTCATGATTCTCCTCATCGTACAGCGGCGTGTAGTCACGCGCCTGCGGACGCACACCGTCGCCCCAGTGAATACCTTCGTCGGTGACAACCGGCGGAACAAACGTCGTTCCCGGAGCCGGGAAAAACACTTTGGTATGGTCGTCAAACCCTTTGGAACAAAAGCCTTCGAGCGCCTCACCGCCTAAGACGATGCGCTGGAATCCCGCACTGACACGCTCAACGCGGAGCACGGTCAGCTCGCGAAAGCGCAGTTCATTGCGTACACGTTGTGGGTAGCGGGTTGATGTCATTTATCTGCCTTCGTGAAGTGATTACGATATATCTAAATTGATTTCAAATGATAATGATTGCTAACAACAAGAATTGCAAGTCTTTTTTTGATATAGTTAAAAGCGAGAGAGTCACGCACCTTAAATAAACAATAAATTATTGAAATTCATTAAGTTATAATTAAAATAATAAAGTTATTTGCTAAAACTCGTCATTTAGATATAAATTAGATATATCAGTTTATGAGGATAACATCATGAGACACCCACACGACGATTTCGACAGACACCCTCACCATCATGGTCGCGGTGGCGAGCATCATGGCGGCGGCGGACGCCGTCAGCGCTTCTTTGGTCACGGTGAACTCAGAATCGTGGTGCTGGATATTTTGACCCGCAACGCCAGCCACGGTTATGAGCTGATTAAAGAGATCGAAAGTATGACTCAGGGGAATTACACCCCCAGTCCGGGCGTGATCTATCCGACCCTCGATTTCCTGCAGGATCAGGGGTTTATTACCATTTCGGAAGAGGAAGGCGGGCGCAGAAAGATTGCCATTACCGTAGCCGGACAGCACTGGCTGGATGAGAATCAGGAACATCTGGAGCACATTCAGGCACGTATTAAAGCCCGCTGCGTCGGTTTCCAGTTACGTAAAAATCCACAAATGAAACGGGCGCTGGATAACTTCAAAGCGGTGCTGGACCTGAGAGTCAATCAGGGAGAAATCAGCGACGCGCAGCTTAAACAGATTATCGGCGTAATCGACCGCGCGGCGCTGGAGATCTCCCAGCTCGATTAAACCGGCGCGTCCTCTCGCACGCGGAAGACTTTCACCAGCTCTTTCAGCTGCATGGCCTGGTCATTAAGCGAGGCCGCCGCCGCAACGGATTCTTCCACCAGGGCAGAGTTTTGCTGGGTGGTGGAATCGATCAGCCCAATCGCGCTGTTGATCTGCGAGATCCCTTCCGTCTGCTCATGGCTCGCCTGGCGGATTTCGCGCAGGATAACGTCCATCTCTTCCACGTTCCCCACCATGCCGTTAATCAGCCCGCTGGCTTTTTCCACCAGGTTCATCCCGTCCTGTGTCTGGCTGGTCGAGCTTTCAATCAGCTGACGGATTTCACTGGCCGACGAAGCACTCTTCTGCGCCAGTTGACGCACCTCTCCCGCCACCACCGCAAACCCGCGGCCATGTTCCCCGGCGCGTGCGGCTTCGACTGCCGCGTTCAGCGCCAGTATGTTGGTCTGGAACGCAATCGAGTCAATCAGGTTGATGATGTCGGACATACGATTAGACGTCTCATTAATCAGGCGCATTTTCTGCGTCACCTGCTTCATCATCTCACCGTTGTTTTTCACCACGCTCGCCGCATCGGCGGACAGGTTCGTCGCCTCACCCGTGTGGGCGGCCGTGTTTTTCACCGTCGCGGTGATCTGTTCCATCGAGGCCGCCGTCTGCTCAACCGAGCTGGCCTGCTCTTCGGTACGCGCCGCCAGATCCTGATTACCCGCCACAATTTGCGCCGCCGCGCTGGAGATATTTTCCGAGCCGGACTGCACCTGCTGCACAATTTCCAGCAGACGGGTTTTCATCTCCATCAAAGCATGGAGCAGCAGCCCCGTTTCATCTTTGGCGCGCGTGGCGATATTGCGAGTCAAATCGCCCTGTGCGATGGCTTCGGCAAAGGAAACGGCCTCACCGAGCGGGCGCGTTATCGAGCGCACAATAAACCAGCCGATCGTACTGCCGATGATCGCGCTGATCAGCGTCAGCAGCGCCAGCAACAGACGGTTTGTTTTGAAATCACCCTCCACCTGCAAACCTGCGGCCTGCATTTCGCCGTTTTGCACGGCGATCAACTCCTGCACTTTGGCTTTGTAAGCCTGCTGCAGGTTCACCGTATGGGTCATCATCTCCTGGATCGCGCCCTCGCGATCGTGGTTCTGCACCGCCTGCAAAATACGATAACGGGAGTCAAGATACTGCTGACGCACTTCACCAATCCCGGTCAGGATCTGCTGCGATTTTTTATCCTGTAGGGTGTTATTGAGGTCAGTGAGGATAACGGTGATGCGTTCGCTGATCTCCTTCAGGCGTTGCTGAGATTGTTCAGCATACTTGCCCTGATCGTCCAGCAGCATCAGCTGTTGCGTACTCACAAATTCCTGGAAGTTATCAATTAACTGATTGGCTTTTACCGTCGTCGGGTAATCCTGAGTAATGATACTTTGCATCCCGCTATTTGCCCGATTCAGGCTCATCAGAGACAGGCTGGCACTCACCACCATCAATACAATGAGAAATCCGAAGGCCAGAAATAATTTTGTGCCGATCTTTACGTCATGTAAGAACATATATACTCCATTGATGTGATTATTTCTCAGACGATCAGCGTTATCGGTAACCTCGGCGCTAACTTTATGACTTTGATCGTTTTTTTATTTCATAACCACCACAATAAATAGGTACAGACTATTAATTAATGCCCATCGATCGTTACATAGCCATCTCATTCGCTATTTTTAAAATAACGTCGGGTGAAACTCACTTAAGAACAGATAAATAATTGCGCTGTTTTTTTTAGTTATTTAATATTAAATTAACAACTTCCCACGAATAAGATCACTTTCAGCGGCAATAAAAAAGCCGTCTATTTCTGACGAAATAAACGGCTGTGGCGGAATTTCACGCTATCAATGAAGAACGGTAACCGCATCCTCCAGACGCCCTGCCCGGTGCTTCACCATCGCCGAAATACGGGCGCTCTCTTCAACCAGATCGGCGTTTTTCTGCGTAATACCATCCAGCTCCGCGACTGCGCGGGTCAAATCAGAAAGGCCGGTCGCTTGCTCCGACGTGGAGTGGCTAATCTGGGCAATCAGCCGCGTCACGTTTTGCACCTGCTCAACGATGTCATCCATTGTACGTCCCGCCGCATGAACCTGGTCAGCGCCCGATTGCACCTTGCTGGCGCTGGCATCGATCAGCTTGCGAATATCGTTGGCGGCATTCGCGCTGCGGCTCGCCAGATGACGAACCTCACCGGCCACGACGGCAAAACCTTTGCCCTGTTCACCTGCCCGCGCCGCTTCAACCGCCGCATTCAGCGCCAGAATGTTGGTCTGGAAGGCGATATCGTTGATCAATTTAGTGATGGAGCCAATGCGCTGCGTACTGTCGGCGATGTCATCCATGGTTTTCACCACGGTCTGCATCGCATGGCCGCCTTCGGCCGCGGCTCCGCTTGCCACCATCGAAAGCTTATCGGCTGCGGCTGCGGTTTCCGAGTTGCTCTGCACCGACGCCGCCATCTGATTCATGGTCGTTACCGTCTGCTGCACGTTTGCCACCGTCTGACGGGTGCGATCGTTCAGGTCCTCATTGCCCTTCGCCAGCTTATCGCTACCGTCACGTACGCTCACCACCTGACTGGAGACGTCGTTGATCAGCCAGCGGCACATCAGACCCAGCTGACCTATCGCGCGCAACGTTAGCCCTAGCTCATCGCTGCGATTCAGATGATCCACGCTGTTGCGCTCACCGGTCGCCACTTTCAACGCCTGACGCGCCACGTTCTCTACCGGACGCACAATTTGCTGTTCAAACAGTATCGTCCCCAGCAGCATGACCAGTGCGCTGACGCCCAGCGCCGCCATCCCCGCCTGCGTGGCCACAAGCGTGGCGGCCAGAGCAATAAACAGGAGCGCCATCACGCTGCGCACGCGCCAGCGCAGCGGCATCGACGGTAATTTACCGAGCCAGCTTTTACTCACCACCAGCCCTTTATGGATCCGCTTATTGCAGCGCCCCTCATTGAGCGCTTTGTACAGCGGCTGAACCGCGGCAATTTCTTCCGCCGTTGCCCGGGTACGAATCGACATGTAACCCGTCATCTCACCACCACGCACCATTGGCACCGCGTTAGCACGCACCCAATAGTGATCGCCATTCTTACGGCGGTTTTTCACGATCCCGCTCCACGGCTCGCCCTGCTGCAACGTGTACCACATATCGGCAAATGCCGCTTTTGGCATATCCGGATGGCGCACCATATTGTGGGGTTGACCCAGCAGTTCATTCAGTTGGTAACCGCTCACCCTCACGAAAGTGTCGTTGGTGTGGGTCATGTAGCTTTGCAGATCGGTGGTAGACATTAAGGTGGTATCGTCGTTCAGAGGATATTCATTCTGAGTGACATACGTTTGAGAGGACATGGCGGGCATCCCTTGCAGGTTATTTGATTGTTAATTTTGTGGGTTAATCTTTTTTCGGCGGTAAATAATTTATCTTTAGTTGTTAAATCCGATCGAGATCGCAAATTGCACTTAAACCGCACTTTTTGTACGCATTTCTAATTGATTGATTTAAAATACTTTCGCAGAGAAATTACCCACAAAGCATGATCTGTTAACGCCTCCTTAAGCAGCACGCCTCGCACCACAACGGTGCAATTGACGGACATCAGGGCATCTGCGTCGCCAAAAAACCCAGCGGCAATGCGGGAAACCCCCAACCCGGCACGATTAAATTTTGCGCAACATTATTTTCCCCTGGCATTTATCCCGATTTTCGTTAAGTCGCTGGAAGTGGCGTAATCCCTGCAATACTTATTTCAGTATCATGTGATACGCGATCCCCCGGAGCTTATTTTGAACAGGTTACCTTCCAGCGCCTCGGCTCTTGCCTGTACCGCGCACGCACTGAATCTCATTGAAAAGCGAACGCTTGATCATGAGGAGATGAAAGAACTTAACCGAGAGGTGATTGATTACTTCAAAGAACATGTGAATCCGGGGTTTTTAGAGTACCGAAAATCTGTTACCGCTGGCGGGGATTACGGAGCCGTAGAGTGGCGAGCGGGAAGTCTGAATACGCTCGTCGACACCCAGGGACAGGAGTTTATTGATTGCCTGGGTGGTTTTGGAATTTTCAACGTGGGGCACCGTAATCCAACTGTGGTTTCCGCCGTACAGAATCAGCTCGCCAAACAACCCCTTCACAGCCAGGAACTGCTCGACCCCCTTCGCGCCATGCTCGCCAAAACGCTGGCGGCATTAACGCCTGGAAAACTGAAATACAGCTTCTTCAGTAACAGCGGCACGGAATCGGTCGAAGCGGCGCTGAAACTCGCCAAAGCGTACCAGTCTCCGCGCGGAAAATTGACCTTCGTCGCCACCAGCGGCGCGTTTCACGGTAAGTCGCTCGGGGCCTTATCGGCTACCGCAAAATCGACCTTCCGCAAACCGTTTATGCCGCTGCTGCCGGGCTTCCGCCACGTGCCGTTTGGCGATATCAACGCGATGCGCACCCTGCTGACCGAGTGTCGTAAAACCGGCGATGACGTTGCAGCGGTGATCCTTGAGCCTATCCAGGGAGAAGGCGGCGTGATCCTGCCACCGCAGGGTTATCTGCCAGCGGTCCGCAAGCTGTGCGATGAGTTTGGCGCGCTGCTGATTCTGGACGAAGTGCAAACCGGAATGGGCCGCACCGGCAAAATGTTCGCCTGCGAGCACGAAAACGTGCAGCCGGATATCCTCTGTCTGGCAAAAGCGCTGGGCGGCGGCGTAATGCCGATTGGTGCGACGGTGGCAACTGAAGAGGTCTTCTCGGTGCTGTTCGATAATCCATTCCTGCATACCACCACTTTTGGCGGCAATCCGCTCTCCTGTGCGGCGGCGCTGGCGACCATCAACGTCCTGCTGGAACAGAATCTGCCCGCTCAGGCCGAGCAGAAAGGCGACATGCTGTTGGATGGATTCCTCCAGTTAGGCCGTGAATATCCGGATCTGGTGCAGGACGCCCGCGGGAAAGGCATGCTGATGGCCATTGAGTTTGTCGATAACGAGACCGGCTACAAATTCGCGAGCGAGATGTTCCGCCAGCGGGTGTTAGTGGCCGGGACGTTGAACAACTCGAAAACCATCCGCATTGAACCGCCGCTGACGCTGACGATTGAGCAGTGCGAGCAAGTGCTGAAAGCGGCCCGTAAGGCGCTGGCGGCAATAAGGGTGAGTGTGGAAGAGGCATAAGTGCCGATATCTCGCCGGATGGCGCTGCACTTATCCGGCCTACGTGAGTGTGGTTTCGTAGGCCGGATAAGCGCAGCGCCATCCGGCTTTTTTTAAACGATACGAACGCCCACTGGCATCGCGCGCTCCGCTGTTAACAGCACGCTTTCACTGCCGTCCTCGGTTTCGGCACACAACAACATACATTCCGACACTTCCCCGCGCATTTTGGCTTTTTCCAGATTACACAGCACCACCACCTCTTTACCGAGTAATTCCTGTTCGGTGTAATACGGCACCAGGCTGGTGACGGTCTGAAGCTGGCGCTCGCCAATATCAATCTGCACGATGTACAGCTTATCGGCATTGCCGTGACGTTTTACGTCGATAATTTTCCCGGTGCGCATCTCCAGGCGGGCGAAATCCCCGTAAGAAACCTTTTCCATGATAACCCCAAGTAAATATTTAGTAAAATTATCACAGCATAAGCGGCGTTGCCGATCAATGGATTTTTACTAAATACGCGGGATTCATTACAATGGCGGCAGACTCTATTTTAACTCCCGCGCTGAGGGGCCACATGGCAACACTGAAAGATATCGCAAAGGAAGCGGGCGTGTCGCAGGCCACTGTGTCGCGCATTCTTAACGACGACCGGACGCTAAACGTCAAAGAAGAGACGCGTCACCGGATCCTGGAAATTGCTGAAAAGCTGGAATATCGCGGCAGCAGTGCGCGTAAAAGCCTGATCCAGCACGACGCCTGCCATCACGTGCTGGCACTTTACAGCTACCGTCAGGAGCTGGAAATCAATGACCCCTACTACCTCGCCATCCGTCATGGCATTGAAACCCAATGCGAAAAGCTGAATATTGGCCTGACCAATTGCTATGAAAATCAGGGGTTACCGGAGATCAATAAAGTCAGCGGGATCTTGATTGTCGGCAAACCGGCAGAGCAGATGCGCCTGGCGGCCGAAGCCCTGAGCGATAATATCTGCTTTATCGATTTTCACGAGGCGGGTTCCGCTTTTGACTCGGTGGATATCGACCTTGTGCGCATCAGCAAAGAGGTGATCGACTTTTTCGCCGCTCAGGGCGTGCAGCGCATCGGCTTTATCGGCGGGGAGGACGAGCCGGGCAAAGCGGACATCCGCGAAAAAGCGTTCGTCGAATATGGTCAGCTCAAAGGCGTGGTGTCGGAGAAAGATATCTGGCGCGGCGGCTTCTCCAGTTCGTCGGGCTATGAGCTGGCGACGAAGATGCTGGCGCAGGAAGACTTCCCCGAAGCGCTGTTTGTCGCCTCCGACTCCATCGCCATCGGCGTGCTGCGGGCGATCCACGAGAAGGGGCTGACCATTCCGCAGGATATCAGCCTGATTAGCGTCAACGATATTCCCACCGCCCGCTTTACCTTCCCGCCGCTGACCACCGTGCGCATCCATTCTGAGATGATGGGCAGCCAGGGTGTAAACCTGCTGCTGGAAAAAGCACGCGATGGCCGTGCACTGCCGCTGCAGGTGTTTGTTCCCAGCCGGTTGAAGCTGCGCGGCACGACGCGTTAAACCCCTTGCCGGGTGGCGGCTACGCCTTACCCGGCCTACAAAACCCGAGGTCGTTGAAGGTTTTGTAGGCCCGGTAAGCGAAGCGCCACCGGGCAATGACCTCATCTCCCTCTCCCCCCTATTTTCGTGATCCACTTAACTCATTTCATTTTTACTGATTTTATTTAGTAAAATATTTACTAAACTCCTCAGCAATGATGTTTTAACCCACAGGGAGATGACATGAACCGCTGGGAGAATGTTCAGTTAACGCACGAAAACCGGCTGCCGCCGCGCGCGTACTTTTTTGCTTATCACGATATCGATCAAGCCCGCCGCTTTGCCCGCGAAGCCAGCAGCCATTTTCTGCTGCTGAGCGGCCAATGGGCGTTCCGCTATTTCGACCATCCGCTTGAAGTGCCCGAAGCGTTTCCCCACCAGCTGATGAGCGACTGGGGCCAGATTAGCGTGCCGTCCATGTGGCAGCTGGAAGGCCACGGCAAACTGCAATACACCGACGAAGGCTTCCCCTTCCCGATTGACGTGCCATTCGTTCCGAGTGCGAATCCTACCGGCGCCTATCAGCGCGTATTCACGCTTGGTGAAAGCTGGAGCACGCGCCAGACGCTGATTAAATTCGACGGCGTAGAGACCTATTTCGAAGTGTACGTAAACGGCCATTACGTCGGGTTCAGCAAGGGCAGCCGCCTGACCGCTGAATTTGACGTTTCGCCTTACGTCCACGCGGGTGAAAACCTGCTGTGTGTCAAAGTGATGCAGTGGGCGGATTCAACCTACATCGAAGATCAGGATATGTGGTGGACGGCGGGGATCTTCCGCGACGTCTATCTGGTGGGTCGCGAGCTGACGCACATCGACGATTTCACCGTCACCACGACCTTCAACGACGACTATTGCGACGCCACTCTCTCCTGCCACGTCGAGCTGGAAAACCTGGCCGCCCAGACGCAAAACGTCACCCTTGACGTTCAGTTTTTCGACGGCGAACAGCGACTGTATCAGGGCGAAGCGCAGGCCAGCGTCGGTCAGCGTCAGACCGTCGATTTCAGCATCGACGTTAAACAGCCAAAACAGTGGTCCGCCGAAACGCCTTATCTGTATCACCTGCTACTGATCCTGAAAAACGCGGCGGGCGAAATACTGGAAGTGGTGCCGCAGCGCGTGGGCTTCCGCGACATCCAGGTGCGCGACGGCCTGATGCTCATCAACAACCATTACGTGATGCTTCACGGCGTGAACCGCCACGATAACGATCATCGCAAGGGGCGCGCGGTGAGTATGGATCGCGTCGAGAAAGATCTGATCCTGATGAAGCAACACAATATCAACTCGGTACGCACCGCCCACTATCCGAACGATCCGCGCTTTTACGAGCTGTGCGATCTCTACGGTCTGTTCGTGATGGCGGAAACTGACGTCGAATCCCACGGATTTGCCAACGTCGGCGATCTGAGCCGCATCACCGACGATCCGACGTGGGAAAGCGTGTATGTCGAGCGCATCGTGCGCCACGTTCAGGCGCAGAAAAACCATCCGTCGATTGTCATCTGGTCGCTCGGCAACGAATCCGGCTATGGCTGCAACATCCCCGCGATGGCGAAAGCCTGCAAGGCGCTGGACCCAACCCGCCTGCTGCATTACGAAGAGGACCGCGACGCCGACGTGGTGGACATCATCTCCACCATGTATACCCGCGTGCCGCTGATGAATGAGTTCGGCGAATATCCGCACCCAAAACCGCGCATCATCTGCGAATACGCCCACGCGATGGGCAACGGTCCCGGCGGATTAAGTGAATACCAGAACGTGTTTTATCGTCACGACTGCCTGCAAGGGCATTACGTCTGGGAGTGGTGCGATCACGGCATTCAGGCGCAGGACGCGGACGGCAAAACCTTCTACCAGTACGGCGGCGATTTTGGTGACTACCCAAATAACGCCAACTTCTGCCTCGACGGGCTGATCTACTCCGATCAAACGCCTGGCCCCGGCCTGCTGGAATACAAGCAGGTGATCGCCCCGGTGAAAGTCAGCGCCGTCGATCTCGCGCGCGGCGAGCTGCGGGTCGAGAACAAACTGTGGTTCAGCACACTCGACGACTACACCCTGCGCGTGGAGATCAAAGCCGAAGGCGAACTGCTGAGCAGTCAGGTGCTGAAAGTGAGCGATTTAGCCCCGAACAGCGCCCGCACTATTCAGATTACCGTCCCAGAGACAGACGGTCGCGAAAGCTGGGTCAACGTGTTCGTCAGCAAAGATTCCGCCACTTCTTACAGCGATGCGAATCACCCGATTGCGCAGTATCAGTTTGCGCTGGCCCCGCGCACCCTGGTCGCGCAGCCGTGGCAGACAGACAGCACCACGCCGCTGGCCGTCAGTGACGAACGCCTGACCTGCGTCGTCAGCGGACACAACTTCCGCATGGTGTTCTCGAAACTCAGCGGCAAGCTCACGTCCTGGCGGGTGAACGGTGAAGAATTGATCGCCGAAGAGGGCAAAATTAACTTCTTCAAACCGATGATTGATAACCACAAGCAGGAGTACGAAGGGCTGTGGCAACCGAATCATCTGCAAATCATGCAGGAACATCTGCGTGCATTTGGCATTAAGCACGACGGTGATGAACTGGTGATTGAAACTCAGACCATCATCGCGCCGCCGGTGTTTGATTTCGGCATGCGCTGCACCTACCGCTGGCGCATCAGCCCTGCTGGCGCACTCGGCGTCGAGCTGGCGGGCACGCCATATGGCGACTACCCGCACTTTATCCCGTGCATCGGCTTTACGCTCGGCATCAACCAACACTTCGATCAGGTGACGTACTACGGGCGCGGGCCAGGCGAAAACTACCCGGACAGCCAGCAGGCGAATCTGATCGACGTGTGGAAAAGCGATGTCGATGCGATGTTCGAAAACTACCCGTTTCCGCAGAACAACGGCAACCGCCAGCAGGTGCGCTGGGCGTCGCTCACCAGCCATAGCGGCCACGGCCTGCTCGTGGTGGCGCAAAAGCCGATCCACTTCAGCGCCTGGCCATACAGCAGCGAAGCAATTCATGCCGCGCGTCACTGCAACGAACTCGAGCGCAGCGGGCATATCACATTGAATCTTGATCACCAACTGCTGGGATTAGGTTCTAACTCCTGGGGCAGCGAAGTGCTGGACAGCTGGCGCGTGCGCTTCCAGCCGTTCCGCTACGGCTTCACCCTGCTGCCGACCTGTGGTGACGTGCAGGCCCAGGCGTTTTCTCTTACTCCCGCAGCCGCCGAAAGCGAGGCCGAATAATGGACATTATTAACAACCTGGAAGAGTTTACCCGCCGCTACCACGGTGGTCGCAAATGGCAGCGCTGCGTGGAAGCCATACAGAACATCGACAACATTCGCCCCGGCGTGGCCCATTCGATTGGCGATTCGCTTAGCTATCGCCTGACCACCGACACCACCACCGACGCGCTTTTCCTCGGTCATCGGCGTTATTTCGACGTGCATTACTACCTGCAGGGTGCGCAAAAAATCGAGTACGCACCGAAAGCGCAGCTTCAGGAGGTGGAGTGCTACCGCGATGAAACCGACCGAGAGTTCTTTAAAGGCTGCGGGACCACCGTACAGGTGCACGAAGGCCAGATGGTGATTTGTGATATCGACGAAGCATGCCGCTTTATCAGCGACGGCGCGGTGAAGAAGGTCGTCCTGCGGGTGACCGTAGAAGACGGCTATTTCCATAACAAATAAAAAGATTCGGTGGCGCCGAAGTAGCGCCACTACACTCCTCGTACCCGGAGATTCGTTATGTCAGAGTCCACTGTTTCACAGTCCAAGCGTAATACCATCGGTAAGTTCGGCCTGCTTTCGCTGACCTTTGCCGCCGTTTTTAGCTTTAACAACGTCATCAACAATAATATCGAGCTGGGGCTGGCATCTGCGCCGATGTTCTTCCTGGCGACACTGTTCTACTTTATTCCGTTCTGTCTGATCATCGCCGAATTCGTCTCGCTGAATAAAAACTCCGAGGCGGGCGTTTATGCGTGGGTGAAAAGTTCGCTCGGCGGGCGCTGGGCGTTTATTACCGCCTACACCTATTGGTTCGTGAATTTATTCTTTTTCACCTCGTTATTACCGCGCGTCATTGCCTATGCCTCCTATGCTTTTCTCGGCTATGAGTACATTCTCACGCCGTTTGCCACCGTGGTGCTGAGTCTGGTGCTGTTTGCGTTTTCGACGTGGGTGTCGACCAACGGCGCGAAAATGCTCGGGCCGATTACTTCCGTGACATCCACTCTGATGCTGCTGCTCACGCTTTCCTACATTTTACTGGCGGGCGCGGCGCTGATGGGTGGCGTACAGCCTGCCGATCCGATCACCGTCGATGCGATGATCCCCCACTTTAACTGGGCGTTCCTCGGGATAACCACCTGGATCTTTATGGCCGCTGGCGGCGCGGAATCCGTCGCGGTGTACGTCAACGACGTGAAGGGAGGCTCGAAGTCGTTCGTCAAAGTGATTATCCTCGCCGGGATCGTCATCGGCGTGCTCTATTCCATCACCTCGGTGCTGATCAACATCTTTATCAGCAGCAAAGAGCTGAAATTTACCGGCGGCTCGGTGCAGGTATTCCACGGTCTGGCGGTCTGGTTTGGTCTGCCGGAAGTACTGATGAACCGCTTCGTGGGCCTGGTCTCCTTCACCGCGATGTTCGGCTCCCTGCTGATGTGGACCGCCACGCCGGTGAAAATCTTCTTCTCCGAAATCCCAACCGGCATCTTTGGGGCGAAAACCGTGGCCCTCAATGAAAACGGCGTTCCGGCGCGCGCGGCGTGGATTCAATATTTGATCGTCATTCCGCTGATGATTATTCCGACAATGGGATCAAATACCGCGCAGGATCTAATGAACACGGTGATTAATATGACCGCCGCCGCGTCGATGCTGCCACCGCTGTTTATTATGCTGGCCTATCTGAACCTGCGTCGCAAACTCGACCATCTGCCGCGTGAATTTAAAATGGGCTCTCGCACCACCGGCATAGTGGTGGTGTCGATGCTGATTGTTATTTTCACCATTGGCTTTATTGCCTCCACCTTCCCGACCGGCGGCAATATTCTGACGATTGTGTTCTATAACGTTGGCGGCATTGTGATTTTCCTCGGCTTTGCGTGGTGGAAATACAGCAAATACATCAAAGGACTATCCAAAGAAGAACAACAAATTGAAGCCGCACCCGCGTCGACAATTTCCTGAAGGAACCAGGATCCGGTCATGAAAATAACACCATCTGTTTACGGGGCACTCGCTGCCCTCTCTTTTTGCACCCCGTCACTGGCGGCGGAGGAAATTCGTCCGGCGGAACATGACGATACCCGCACGCCGGAAATCAGCGCCACGTCGTATCGTTTTTATGGCGAGCTGGGCGTCGGCGGCTATATGGACGTCGAAGGTCCGGAGAAAAACAAATACAGCGACGGAACCTATATCGAAGGCGGGCTGGAGATCAAACACGGCCCGTGGTTCGGCCTGATCTACGGTGAAGGCTGGACCGTGCAAGCGGACCATCAGGGTAACGCCTGGGTTCCCGACCACAGCTGGGGCGGTTTTGAAGGTGGCCTGAACCGCTTTTACGGCGGCTATCGCACGGACGACAGTACCGAAATCATGCTCAGCCTGCGCCAGGATTCGTCTCTCGACGACCTGCAATGGTGGGGCGATTTCACGCCCGATCTGGGCTATGTCATCCCCAACACCCGCGACATCATGACGGCGCTTAAAGTGCAAAATCTGGCAGGAAAACTGCGCTACAGCGTGACCGCCACCCCCGCCGGACATCACGACGAGAGTAAAGCCTTGCTGCACTTCGGCAAATACGATCGCTACGACGATAAGTACACTTATCCGGCGATGATGAACGGTTATTTGCAGTACGAATTCATCGATGGCGTGACCTGGATGAACGGCCTGGAAGTAACCGACGGCACCGGCGAATTATTCTTAACCGGGCTGCTGTCACCTAATCTCGCCGCCCGCGCATGGCATCATACCGGGCGCGCCAAAGGGCAAAACGTGCCGGGAACGGAAACCGGGTTTATGGCGAGCGCGATGGTCGAAACGCTAAAAGGGCTCTACTTCTCCACCGCCTGGAGCTACGCCAAACATCGCCCTGATGATTCTGCCGACGAAACCACCTCATTTGCGCAGTTCGGCATCTGGTACGAATACGGCAACGGACGCTTTGCCACCGCCGCCGACAGCCGCTGGTACATGAAAACCGCCTCCGGCGACCCAAGCGACCAGGTTTTCCTGATGCAATATTTCTACTGGTAACAAGGACCGATTAACCATGAAACTGACCACCCCACTCGCCCCGCTGGCCTGTGCTTTGATGCTCAGCCTCTCGGCGCACGCGGCTACCGCTGATAGCTATAAAAACGTGATTAACCGCGTCGGCGCGCCGCACTACATGCAGGATTTTGACAGCGACGACCACCAGCGTTTTAACCCGTTCTTCGATCTCGGGGCCTGGCACGGACATTTGCTGCCCGATGGGCCGGAAACGATGGGCGGCTTCCCCGGCCCGGCGCTGCTGACAGAAGAGTACATCAACTTTATGGCCACCAACTTTGACCGGCTGACGGTCACGCGCGGCGGCAAAAAAGTCGATTTCACGATGCAGGCGTGGAGTCTTCCTGGGGCGTTAGTCCAGACCCTGACCGCGTCCGGCGTGAAGATCGTCATGACCCTGCGCTTCGCCAGCCCGCGCACCTCGCTTCTGGAAACACAAATCACCAGCGACGCGCCTCTCGTTCTGCAATGGGATGGCGAGTTGCTGGAAAAACTGGAAGCCAAAGAGGGCAAAGCGGTTTCCGATAAAACTATCGACAGCGCGTATCCGGACTATCAGCGCCGCCTGGTCGCCACGCGCGACGGCGTGAACGTGACGTTTGGCAAAGTGCGTTCGACCTGGGATCTGCTGACCTCCGGGGCATCGCAGTATCAGGTGCATAAGTCGATTCCCGTTGAGACTCACATTGACGGGCATCGCTTCACCAGCACCGCGCGCGTCAATGGTTCGACGACGATCTGGACCACTTATTCCCATCTGCTGACCGCCGACGACGTCAGCCATGAGAAGGCGCAGATCCGCGATATTCTCGCTCGCCCTGCGCATTTTATGCAGGCGTCGGAGCAACGCTGGGAAGGTTATTTGCAACGTGGGCTGACAAATCCAGACGCCACCGAGCAGCAAACGCGCGTCGCGGTGAAAGCCATCGAAACCCTGAACGGCAACTGGCGCTCGCCAGGCGGCGCGGTGAAATTCAATACCGTCACGCCGTCGGTTACCGGGCGCTGGTTCTCCGGCAACCAGACCTGGCCGTGGGATACCTGGAAACAGGCGTTTGCGATGGCGCACTTTAACCCGGAGATCGCCAAAGAGAACATCCGCGCGGTCTTCTCGTGGCAGGTCAAAGCCGACGATAAAGTGCGTCCGCAGGATGCTGGGTTTGTTCCGGATCTGATCGCCTGGAACCTCAGCCCGGATCGCGGCGGCGACGGCGGGAACTGGAATGAGCGCAACACCAAACCGAGCCTCGCGGCGTGGTCGGTGATGGAAGTGTATAAAACCACCAAGGACAAAGCCTGGCTGGAGGAGATGTACCCGAAACTGGTGGCTTATCACGACTGGTGGCTGCGCAACCGCGATCACAACCACAACGGCGTGCCGGAGTACGGCGCGACGCGCGATAAAGCCCACAACACTGAAAACGGCGAGATGCTGTTCACGGTGAAAACCGGCGATAAAGAGCAAACCCTTTCCGGGCTGCAAAATTATGACGCGACCGTCAGCAAAGGCCAGTACGACAGTTTGCAAATTCCGGCGCAGGTGGCGGCGTCCTGGGAATCCGGGCGCGACGACGCGGCGGTGTTTGGCTTTATTGATAAAGATCAGCTGGATAAGTACGTGCAGAATGGCGGGAAACGCAGCGACTGGACGGTGAGCTTCGCCGAAAACCGTGACGCCAAAGGCACCCTGCTCGGCTATTCCCTGATGCAGGAGTCCGTCGATCAGGCGAGCTATATGTTCAGCGATAACCGCTATCTGGCGGAAATGGCGACGATCCTCGGTAAACCCGAAGCGGCGAAGCATTACGGGCAGCTGGCGGATAAGCTCGCGGACTACATCAATACCTGCATGTTTGATGCGAAAAGTGGTTTTTATTACGACATCCGCATTGAAGAAAAACCGCTGGCCAACGGCTGCGCGGGCAAACCGATCGTCGAGCGCGGAAAAGGGCCGGAAGGCTGGTCGCCGCTGTTTAACGGCGCAGCGACCCAGGCGCACGCCGATGCAGTGGTGAAAGTGATGCTGGACCCGAAAGAGTTCAACACCTTTGTACCGCTCGGCACCGCGGCGTTAACCAACCCGGCGTTTGGCGCAGATATCTACTGGCGTGGGCGCGTATGGGTGGATCAGTTCTGGTTTGGGCTCAAAGGGATGGAACGTTACGGGCATCGCGATGCGGCGCTGAAACTGGCGGATACCTTCTTCCAGCACGCCAAAGGGCTGACCAGCGACGGGCCGATCCAGGAGAACTACAACCCGCTGACCGGTGCGCAGCAAGGTGCACCGAACTTCTCATGGAGTTCTGCGCATTTGTATATGTTGTATAACGATTTTTTCCGTAAGGAGTAGTCTGGGCCCCTCACCCCGGCCCTCTCCCCAAGGGAGAGGGAGAAAAGACCGCACTGAGTAGTCCCCTCTCCCTGTGGGAGAGGGTTAGGGCGAGGGGTAAGGTCTTACTCCGGCATCAACCCCACAAAACTCCGTTTCTTACGCGGTTCCGACATCAACGCCTCAAGCTTATCCACGCACTCCAGATAGTGCGGCGTTTTCTTGTGCGCCAGCACCGCCTCTTCATCTTTGTAGGCTTCGTAGATAAAGAACCGGGTTTTCACCCGCGGGTCCTGCAACACGTCAAAACGCAGATTTCCCGGCTCCTGGATCGCCCCTTCGTGATTAGCGCGAAACACCTCAAGAAACTCATCCACGCGTTCCGGTTTGATATTGATTTCCACTAACGTCACATTCATTTCACCTCTCCCTGTTTTTCTTCCTGCCAGAACTGGAACGCCTCGCGAGCGCTCATGTTCTCGTGTACCACTTTTTTCACCGCTTTGAGCATCGCCAGCGGGGCGCTGGACTGGAAGATATTGCGTCCCATGTCCACGCCAGAGGCCCCCTGGTCGATCGCGCGGAAGCACATCTCCAGCGCCTCGTGTTCGGGCAGCTTTTTGCCCCCGGCGATCACAATCGGTACCGGACAGCTGGCGGTGACTTTTTCGAACCCTTCTTCGACGAAATAGGTTTTGACGAACTGCGCCCCTATTTCGGCGGCAATACGGCTGGCCAGCGAAAAATAACGCGCATCACGCGCCATCTCTTTCCCGACGCCGGTCACCGCCAGGGTCGGAATGCCGTAGCGATTGCCCGCATCCACCAGCTTGATAATGTTGTTGATTGACTGATGCTCAAACTCGCTGCCGATATACACCTGCGCCGCCACGGCACAGACGTTCAGACGCAGGGCGTCTTCCATTGCCACCGCCACGCACTCATTCGATAGCTCGCCCAGAATGGAGTTACCGCCCGACGCGCGCAGCACCACCGGTTTATTGGTGGCGGGCGGAACGGTGCTTCGCAAAATCCCGCGGGTACACATCAGCACGTCGGTTTCAGCAAATAGCGGCGCAATCGACAGATCGATGCGTTCCAGCCCGGTGGTCGGTCCCTGAAAATAGCCATGGTCAAAGGCCAGCATCACCGTACGATTGCTTTTCGGATTGAAGATCCGCGCCAGACGCGACTGCATTCCCCAGTCCAGCGCACCGCAGCCCTTCAGGGTGAACGGTACGTTCTGCTGCGGCGTACCGATGCCAAAATCTTTGCCGTCTTTAATATCATCTAAATCAGCCATTTTTCCCCCGTCAGAAGTCGTATTTGTCGATGTTCTCTTTGGTGAACACCACGCGCTCCGGCAGCAGCACAATGCCGTTGCCTTTCGCTTCGTATTGATAACCCTGTACGCTGTTTGGCTCGACTTTCAGCGTGCCGATATCTTTCACGTCCACGCTGTCGCCGACGTTAAGATCGCCCTTTTTCAGCAAATGATCTGCCACGTTGACCGCAATTTTGCCCTGCTGCACCACATCCCACAGGCCGAAGGCTTTTACCGTGCCGCGCTCCACATACGGGCGCATCACGTTTGGCGTACTGAAGCCAACAATCGCCACTCCTTCACGTTTGAGGTTTTCCGCCGCCTGCGCCGCCGCAGGCAACGCGTTAGCGTCAGGGGCGATAATCGCATCCAGATCCGGGTAAGCTTTTAAGATCCCCTCGGCGGTTTGCAGCGATTTTGTGGCATCGTTATAGCCAAACTGCGTCGTGACGATCTCCCACTGCGGGTGCTCTTTCTCGATTTTGGCCTTCGCCTCTTTTACCCACTGGTTTTGGTCGGTGACCGTGGGGCTGGAATAGAAAAATGCGACTTTGGCGTTGGGCTTTGTGACCTGCTTCGAGGCCATATCCACCAGTAGCCCGCCAAGCTGTTCCGGCGTGCCTTGATTGATGTAGATGCTGCGACATTCGGGTTTGGTATCGGAATCCCAGGTCAGCACCTTCACACCGCGCTGCATCGCCCGTTTCAGCGCCGGGCAAAGCCCGTCTGGCGACACGGCGGAGACGATAATCGCGTTGTAGCCCTGGTTGACGAAGTTGTTAATGAGCTGCACCTGGCCGGAAACGCTCGGTTCGGTCGGGCCGTCGTAGGTGACATCAGCCCCCAGCGCTTTGCCTGCCTCTTTGGCGCCGTTTCCGCCGCTGGTAAAGAAGCCGACACCAACCAGTTTTGGAATGAATGCAATGCGATCGGCAGCCTGGGCGGAGGCAACGCTTAACGCCATCGCCAGGACTAACAGTTTTGTTTTCATCTTAAGCTCCGAGTGTTTTCTGTGAGAAAAGGCGTCGCCACGCCGAACGCAGCCATTCACGATGCAGACTCAGCGAACGTCCCATCACCACCACAACCAACAGCGCCCCTGACAGCGCGCTCGACACCTGGTTGGGGATGCCGACCATCTGTAACCCCTGTTGCAGATACCCCACCAGCAGCGCCGCCAGTGCCGTACCGATAACCGAACCTGAACCGCCATAAATATTGGCTCCGCCGAGCACCGCCGCCGTGAGCGCGGGCATCAGCAAATCACGCCCTAAATCGGAACGCGCGGATCCGAAATAGGAGACCATCACCAGCGCGGCAATCGCCGACGCCATGCCCACCAGTCCGTACAACGCGTATGGCATCCCGTTCACCGACAGCGCCGCGTAACGCGCCGCACGCGGGTTTTGTCCAATCAAAAACAGATGCCGGCCAAAACGCCCGCGATGGGTGATCAACCAGAAGAAAAAGGTAATGACCGCAAACAGCACCAGCGGGATCGGCAGACCGAAAACGGTCAGGCTGGCGAAAGCGGTGAAACTGTCCGGGAAGCCGCCGATCCCCTCATAGCCGGTTGCGCCAGCCATGCCGGAGAGCAACAACGCGCCGCCGCCGTACAGATAGAGCGTGCCAAGGGTAATCACCAGCGGACTGATGCCGGTGTAGTGGATCAGCGCCGCGTTGAACAAGCCGCACAGCAGACCGAGCAGCAGCGTCAGCGGGATCGCCGCCAGCATCGGCAGCCCGGCCTGCATCATCACGCCCAGCGCGATGGCGCACAGGCCGATGGTGGAGCCGAGCGAGATATCAATCCCGCCGCTAATGATCACCAGCGTCAGCGGCAGCGCGACAATCCCGATGCAGATAAAGTCGCTGGTGCTGAACAGCAGCATGTTGATATCGAGCATGCGCGGGTTAATGGCCCCGAAAAGCAGGATCTCCACAACCAGCAATATCAACAGCGCGCTTTCCCAGTTAAGCCTCATTTACGCCACCTCTTTTTTGCGTTTTGGAAACGGGGTGACGTGCTTTCCCCCTTTATTACCAGGCTGAAAGCGGCTGTACTTCAGCGCCCGTTGATGACGCATCAGCGCCTGACGTAAACGCCCGTCGAGCACCAGCACGCCAAGCAGCACCAGTCCGGCGATAAAGTCATTCCACCAGGCCGGGAGTCTGAACAGCACCAGCACGGTGTCGATTTGCGTCAGGAAGAAGGCGCCGAGCAACGCGCCAATCAGCGTTCCGGTGCCGCCGAGCAGCGAAATACCGCCCAGCACGCAGGCGGCGATGGCTTTCATCTCCAGCCCGCTGCCGGTCTGGTTGGGGACAAATCCAATCTGCGAGGCAAAGGCAATCCCGGCGCAGGCCGCCAGCATGCCGTTGAGGGTAAAGGCGATCATGCGGGTACGATTCACCGCTACGCCGAGCTGACGCGCGGCGGCCAGATTGTCGCCAACCGCGTAAAAATCGCGGCCAAATGCGGTGCGCGACAGCGTCCACGCGCCAGCAATGGCTAAAAACAGCACCACCATACCGAGCGGAGAAACACCGAGGGCTATCGGCTCTGACAGCGCCTTCAGGCTCGATGGCAATCCTTCAATCCATTTACCGCCGGTCCACAGCAGCATGGCCCCGCGATACAGCCCCAGCGTGCCGAGCGTGGCGACTATCGCCGGGATACGTAATCCGACCACCAGCAGGCCGTTGAACGCCCCGGCCAGTGCGCCAATGGCCAACGCAAACAGCATCGACACCGGCAGGCTGTAGCCGTTATTCAGCGCCACCCCCACCGCAATGGCGCAAAGCCCCACCGTGGAGCCGACCGAGACATCAATGTTGCGCGTCAGCATCACCAGCGTCGCGCCCAGCGCCAGCAGGATCAGAATTTGCGCGCTGGCAAAAATCATCCCCAGCGTTTGAAAACTCAAATAAGCCGGGTTGAGCGCCACCAGCACGCCGAACAGCGCCAGGATGGCGAGGAAGGCGCTCAGCTCGCGGTTTTTCAGTAACGTCTTCATGATTGCCCTCCAAAGGCCAGCGCCATCATGCGCTCGAGGCTGACGGCGTGGCGCGGCAGTTCGCCGCTGAGCACGCCCTGATGCATCACCAGCACCCGATCGGCGAGGCCCGGAAATTCATCCAGATCGCTGGAGATCATCAGTACCGCCACGTTCTGCGCTGCCACGCTTTTGATCAGCTGGTAGATGTCCGCGCGCGCCGAAACATCGACACCGCGCGTCGGCTCATCCACGATCAGCAGCAGCGGATTGGCCTCCAGACAGCGGGCCAGAAGAACTTTTTGCTGGTTTCCGCCGGACAGCGTGCGCACGGTTTGATCCGGGTGGTTGAGCTTGATCCCGAGCGCACGGTGATAGCGTTCTACGACCGCCGCTTCGCGTTTGCGCTGTTGCCAGACGGAAGGTTCATTCAGCGCGACGGTGTTCCAGCGGATCGGCGCATCCAAAAATAATCCGGAAACCTGCCGATCTTCAGGCAGATAGACCAGCCCTTTATCCATCCGCGACTGCACACTGTCGCCGCCGATCGCCTGGTTCTCCAGCCAGATCCGCCCGCCGCGTACAGGACGCAGCCCGTAAAGCGTCTCCGCAAACTCGGTACGCCCCGATCCCACCAGCCCGGCGAGTCCGACGATCTCTCCGGCGTAGATCTCCAGATTGAGATCGATAAACCCCTCGCCCGTGAGATCTTCCACCCGCAGCACCGGGAAATCCTGCGCCTGGGTACGACGGTTGCCCGGCAGCGCCAGCCACAGTTTTTGCGTATCGCTTAAGCTATGCTCGCGGCCTACCGGCGTCATGGCGGCGATTAAGGCGTTGTCATCACAGGCCGTGATTTCGCCACTCAGCACCACGGCGCCGTCGCGCATCACCGAAACGTGGCTGGCAAGCTGGCGGATCTCTGGCAATTTATGCGAGATAAAAACGATGCCGACGCCAAAATCCTGCAGGGCGCGGATCTGACGGAACAACCGTTCGGTTTCCCCTGGTGTGAGCGAAGCCGTGGGTTCATCGAGGATCAGGATTTTCGCCTCGCGCATTAATCCGCGCAGGATCTCCACCATCTGCTGATCCGCCACTTCCAGCGTGCTGGCGGCGGCATCAAGATTGAGCTGGCATTCCAGCTGTCGGAGTTTATCCGCCAGGCGCTTTTCAGGATCGTGAGCGCGCGGCAGTCGAAAAAGGATGTTTTCACGCACGGTGAGATTCGGAAACAGCATCGGCTCTTGCGGCACCAGATAGATACCTAACTGATGCGCCTGGCCGGGACTGAGGCGCGCAAAAGGCTTTCCTTCAACGTAAAGTTCACCGCTATCTGGCGTTTCCACCCCGGCGATGATTTTCATTAGCGTCGATTTGCCCGCGCCGTTGCCACCCATTAGCGCGTGGACCTGCCCAGCAAGCAGCGTGAAATCAATGCCCTTCAGCACCGGAACACCGGAGAACTGTTTGTGGATCCCGCGCGCCTCTATCAGTGTGGTCATCACCGCTCCGCTATTGAACAAATGATTTTTTGATTTAATAATGTTCAAAAGCGTAGACGGTGAACTATATTTACAACCGTGCAGGGATCACAGTTTTATGGATTAAGATCCAGATAGCGCAGAAACAATCTAAAAGATCCGTTTTGCCGCATGGCTCACATTTTCTGTCCGCGTCATTGCGAACATATGATCTAAATTTTTATAAGAGTTCAAATATGGGCGATAAACGCATTGCCGAAGAGAGTCGATTTGCCGGGCTGGCGCTGGCTGAAGAAGAACTGGTTGCGCGGGTGGCGTGGTGCTATTACCACGACGGCCTGACGCAGAACGATATTGGCGAGCGCTTAGGGTTGCCGCGCCTGAAGATTTCACGGTTGTTGGAAAAGGGACGTCAGTCGGGCGTTATCCGCGTCCAGATTAATTCCCGCTATGAGGGCTGTCTGGCGCTGGAAACAGAATTACAGCAGCGCTTTGGGCTGAAGCTGGTTCGCGTGGTTCCCGCGCTGAATACCTCATCCATGAACGTGCGTCTTGGCATTGGCGCGGCGCAGTCCTTAATGGGCGTGCTGGAGCCAGGACAACTGCTGGCGGTGGGATTTGGCGAAGCGACCATGAGCTGCATTCAACATTTAAGCGGCTTTATCAGCTCGCAGCAGGTGCGGCTGGTGACCCTCTCCGGCGGAGTGGGGCCGTACATGACCGGTATCGGCCAGCTGGACGCCGCCTGTAGCGTGAGCATGATCCCCGCCCCGCTTCGCGTCTCATCGGCGGAAGTGGCCGGGATCTTAAAACGCGAAGCCAGCGTGCGGGATGTGATCCTTGCGGCGACCGCCGCCGATGCCGCCGTCGTGGGAATTGGCGCGGTAAATCAGCGCCGCGATGCCACAATTTTGCGCTCCGGTTACATCAGCGAAGGCGAACAGCTGATGTTTGCGCGTAAAGGCGCAGTGGGTGACATCCTCGGCTATTTCCTTAATGCCGCAGGCGAACGGGTTGCCGATCTGGACATCCATCAGGAATTACTGGGTGTGACGCTCGATGAGCTGGCGCAGCTGCCGACGATTATCGGCGTGGCCGGTGGCGAAGAGAAAACAGATGCGATTTATGCCGCACTGAAAGGTCGCCGTATCAATGGCCTGGTGACGGAAGAGACGACAG
The DNA here is from genome assembly GCF_034046055.2 of Lelliottia sp. CFBP8978. NCBI lineage: Bacteria > Pseudomonadati > Pseudomonadota > Gammaproteobacteria > Enterobacterales > Enterobacteriaceae > Lelliottia > Lelliottia sp. CFBP8978. The sequence continues at coordinate 3,809,095 of NZ_CM188253.1, forward strand.
CCCGCGCGGTGCTGGCTCTGGCGACATAAGAGCCTGTCCCGTGCTCACAACGAGGCAAGGTCATGAGTTACCTTTTAGCGTTAGATGCAGGGACGGGAAGTGTTCGCGCCGTGGTATTCGATCTGCACGGCAACCAGATCGCCGTCGGCCAGGCGGAGTGGAAACACCTGAGTGTGGAAAATGTGCCTGGCTCTATGGAGTTTGATCTCGAAACGAACTGGCGACTGACGTGCCAGTGTATCCACCAGGCGCTGGAGCGTGCCCATCTTAGCGCGGCGGACATTCAGTCCATCGCCTGCTGTTCGATGCGGGAAGGCATCGTGCTCTATGACCGCAACGGCGAGGCGATTTGGGCCTGCGCGAACGTCGATGCCCGCGCCAGCCGTGAAGTAGCTGAACTCAAAGAGATCCACGACGACCGTTTTGAATCCGAGGTATATGACGTCTCCGGCCAGACGCTGGCCCTGAGCGCCATGCCGCGCCTGCTATGGCTGGCGCATCATCGGCCGGACATTTATCGCAACGCGGCGACCATCACCATGATCAGCGACTGGCTGGCGGCAAAACTTTCCGGCGAGCTGGCGGTGGATCCGTCCAATGCGGGGACCACCGGTATGCTCGATCTGTTTAGCCGCGACTGGCGTCCTGCGCTGCTGGATATGGCCGGGCTGCGCGCCGATATTCTTTCCCCGGTCAAAGAGACCGGCACTGTGCTGGGAGCCGTCACCCGCGAGGCTGCGCAGCAAAGCGGCCTGCGCGAGGGCACGCCGGTGGTGATGGGCGGCGGCGATGTGCAGCTGGGTTGTCTGGGCTTAGGCGTGGTGCGCGCCGGGCAAACCGCGGTGTTGGGGGGAACGTTCTGGCAGCAGGTGGTAAATCTGCCGCAGGTGCGTACCGATCCGGAGATGAATATTCGCGTGAATCCGCACGTCATCCCCGGAATGGCGCAGGCCGAATCCATCAGCTTCTTTACCGGACTGACGATGCGCTGGTTCCGGGATGCCTTTTGCGCGGAAGAAAAACTGATCGCCGAGCGAATGGGGATGGACGCCTATTCGCTGCTCGAAGAGATGGCCAGCCGCGTACCGCCTGGCTCTCACGGTGTGATGCCGATATTTTCTGATGCAATGCATTTTAAGCAGTGGTATCACGCTGCGCCGTCGTTTATTAACCTCTCCATCGACCCGGAAAAATGCAATAAAGCGACGCTGTTCCGCGCCCTGGAAGAGAATGCCGCGATTGTTTCGGCCTGTAATCTGGCGCAGATCTCCCATTTTTCCGGCGTGACGTTTGAAAGCCTGGTGTTCGCCGGTGGCGGCGCAAAAGGGGCATTGTGGAGCCAGATTTTAAGCGATGTCACCGGACTGCCGGTGCGCGTACCCGAAGTGAAAGAGGCGACGGCGCTCGGCTGCGCGATTGCGGCAGGCACCGGGGCTGGGCTGTTTAGCGATATGGCCTCGACGGGGGAACGGCTGGTGAAGTGGAGCCGGGAATTTACACCTAATCCCGATCACCGGGAGTTGTACGACGGGATGATGCAAAAATGGCAGGCGGTCTATGTCGATCAGCTCGGGCTGGTCGATAGCGGGCTGACCACGTCGATGTGGCAGGCGCCAGGACTGGTGCGGACGTCCCCCTCACCCTGACCCTCTCCCCCCAGGACAGAGGGGAAAATGCCCAACCCTTAGCGTCAAGTCCGCACCGGTCGGTCCCCTCTCCCTGACCCTCTCCCCTCAGGGCAGAGGGGAAAATGCCCAACCCTTAGCGTCAAGTCCGCACCGGTCGGTCCCCTCTCCCTGACCCTCTCCCCTCAGGGGAGAGGGGAAAATGCCCAACCCTTAGCGTCAAGCCCACACCGGTAGGTCCCCTCACCCTGACCCTCTCCCCCCAGGACAGAGGGGATAATGCCCAACCCTTAGCGTCAAATCTGCACTGGTCGGTCCCCTCTCCCCGTGGGAGAGGGTTAGGGTGAGGGCATCAGGCCGCATCAATCTTTGAATCCCATCACAATCACCGCACTCCTCTTTTCCCTTTTGCCTGCGACTGGCTAAATTAGTAACTCATCCGACCACATAACAATAATTTTACACTGGAAGAGATTATGAGCCGCTATCCGTCGCTTTTTGCCCCACTCGATCTGGGGTTCACCACCCTTAAAAACCGCGTCTTGATGGGATCTATGCATACCGGTCTGGAGGAACATCCGGACGGTGCTGAACGCCTGGCGGCCTTCTACGCCGAACGTGCCCGTCACGGGGTGGCATTGATTGTCACGGGCGGCGTAGCGCCTGCGCTGTCCGGCGTGGGCATGGAAGGCGGCGCGGTGCTCAACGATGCCAGCCAGCTGCCGCATCACCGCGTGGTGACCGATGCGGTGCACAAAGAAGGGGGCAAAATTGCGCTGCAAATCCTGCATACCGGGCGCTACAGCTATCAGCCGCACCTGGTGGCCCCTTCCGCCATTCAGGCCCCGATTAACCGCTTTACGCCGCACGCCCTCACCCACGATGAAATCCTTGCGCTGATAAACGACTTCGCCCGCTGCGCCGCGCTGGCTCGTGAGGCAGGTTATGACGGCGTGGAGGTGATGGGTTCCGAAGGCTATCTGATTAACGAATTTCTCGCTGCGCGAACCAACCATCGCGACGACGAATGGGGCGGCGATTATTCACGTCGGATGCGCTTTGCCGTAGAAATAGTACGCGCCGTACGCGAGCGCGCAGGAGCCGATTTTATTATTATCTTCCGCCTGTCGATGCTCGATTTGGTGGAGGGCGGCGGCACGTTTGAAGAGACTGTCCAGCTGGCGCAAGCCATCGAAGCGGCGGGCGCGACCCTTATCAACACCGGCATTGGCTGGCATGAAGCGCGCATTCCGACCATCGCCACGCCGGTCCCTCGCGCCGCGTTTAGCTGGGTCACCCGCAAGCTGAAAGGCAAAGTGTCGATCCCGCTGGTCACCACCAACCGCATTAACGATCCTCAGGTGGCCGAGGATGTGCTGGCCAAAGGCGATGCCGATATGGTGTCGATGGCGCGTCCGTTCCTGGCCGACGCGGAGCTGCTTTCCAAAGCGCAAAGCGATCGCGCTGATGAGATCAATACCTGTATCGGCTGTAATCAGGCGTGCCTGGATCAGATCTTCGTCGGCAAAGTGACCTCCTGTCTGGTGAATCCGCGCGCCTGCCACGAAACGAAGATGCCGATCGTTCCGGCGGTGAAGATCAAACGTCTGGCCGTGGTCGGCGCAGGGCCAGCGGGCCTGGCGTTTGCGGTGAATGCCGCGGCGAGGGGCCACGCGGTCACGCTGTTTGACGCGCTGGCGGAGATTGGCGGGCAGTTTAATATCGCCAAACAGATCCCCGGCAAAGAAGAGTTTTACGAAACGCTGCGCTATTACCGCCGGATGATCGCGTTGACCGGCGTGGATCTGCGGCTCAATCAGTATGTCAGCGCATCAGAGCTGAGTGCTTTTGATGAAGTGATCCTGGCAAGCGGGATCGCGCCGCGCACTCCCACGATCGACGGCATCGATCACCCGAAAGTGCTGAGTTATCTTGACGTGTTGCGCGACAAGATGCCCGTCGGCGAGAGCGTGGCGATTATCGGCTGCGGCGGAATCGGCTTTGATACCGCGATGTATCTGAGCCAGCCCGGTGAAGCGACCAGTCAGAATATTGCCGAGTTTTGCGTGGAATGGGGAATCGACACCAGCCTGAATCAGTCCGGCGGCCTGCGTCCAGAGGGACCGCTGTTACCGAAAAGCCCGCGTCGGATAGTGATGCTCCAGCGTAAAGCCAGCAAGCCTGGCGAGGGGCTGGGGAAAACGACCGGCTGGATCCACCGCGCGACGCTGCTTTCCCGCGGTGTGAAGATGATCCCGGCGGTGAGCTATCAAAAAATCGACGATGAGGGATTGCATGTGGTGATCGGCGGCGAACCGCAGCTTCTTCGCGTGGATCATGTGATTTTGTGTGCCGGGCAGGAGCCGAAACGCGATCTGGCCGATCCGCTGCGCGAAGCCGGAAAAACGGTGCATTTGATTGGCGGGTGTGATGTGGCGATGGAACTGGACGCCCGGCGAGCCATTGCGCAGGGGACCCGTCTGGCGCTGGAAATCTAGGTAATGTACGCCCGGTAAGCGTAGCGCTACCGGGCATAACCGTCGCAGCAGTGCCGACTTAGCGACGACGCCCCAGCTTCACGGCTTTCAGCACCACAAATTTGTTATTGGTGGCGACCGTGGAGCAGTTACCGAAAATCTTCTTCAGCTTGTGGAAGTAGTCAAGGTGACGGTTTGCCACGATGTACAGCTCACCGTTAATCTTCAGGCAGCGACGCGCGTGGTGGAACATTTCCCAGGCCACATTATCCGTCAGGGCATGTTTCTGGTGGAACGGCGGGTTGCACAGCACCGCGTTGAAGCGGAAAGGCTCAACGCCCGACAGCGCGTTGTTGATCATAAATTCGCAGCGATCCAGCGCTTCCGGCATGTTGGTTTCTACATTCAGGCGGCTTGATGCCACCGCCATCGGCGACTCATCGGTAAAGATCACGCTGGCTTCCGGGTTTTTCTCCAGCAGCGTCAGCCCCACAACACCGTTACCGCAACCGAGATCGACGATTTCGCCTTCCAGATTTTCTGGCAGATGTTCCAGGAAGAAGCGAGCGCCGATATCCAGCCCGGTGCGCGAGAAGACGTTCGCATGGTTGTGAATGGTCCAGCTAGTTCCTTCCAGTTTCCAGCTCAGGGTTTCTGGCGCATCGGCAAGCTCTGGCTGACTGAAGGTACAGTTAATCAGACGCGCCTTTTTCCAGGCCAGCGTGGTGGTGGTGGGACCCAGCACTTTTTCGAACAGCTCAAGAGTCGAGTTGTGAATATCACGCGCTTTAGCGCCGGCAATAATGCGCGTTTGCGGCGTCACGACGTGGCGCAGCGCCCGCAGCTGCTGTTCCAGCAGGGCCAGCGTTTTAGGAATTTTAATCAGGACAACGCCCGGCGCCTGCGGATATTCCGCCGTGCTGTCGAGAAACTTGACGCTGGATTCCGCAATATCGTTATGACGCAGGTTTTCACGCGTCGCGAGTTCGCTTAAATAAGAGTCGCCGATACTGTAAGGCGTGTGTTCGGCCAGCGCACAGCCCAGCGCACCGAAGGTATCATTCAGGATCAGAACCGGGCCGACAATTTCTGTGTCATCCAACTGTTGCAGCAGATATTCATCCGCCGCTTCCCACGCCTGAAGCGGGTTAACGTCGTCCGTTTCCGGGAAACGTTTAAGATTGAGTGAACGGAAACCGTTGTCTAAGTGGCTCATCGGCCCTCCTGAGTGGTAAAATTTGGCGTTATCCCTGAAAAGGGTGCGTGAGTATACCCGTTTTATCGAACATTTGGGGCTTTGATGAACCAACTTACTTATCTCCAGGGCTACCCGGAGAATTTACTTTTCCAGGTTCGCAGCTTAATTGCCGAGCAAAAATTGGGCGCAGTGCTGGAAAAGCGGTATCCGGGCACGCACGATTTCGCGACGGATAAAGCACTCTGGCAGTATACGCAGGATATGAAAAATCGTTATCTGCGCAGCGCGCCGCCGATCAATAAAGTGATGTACGACAACAAGATCCACGTGCTGAAAAACGCGCTCGGTCTGCACACTGCGATCTCCCGCGTCCAGGGCGGCAAGTTAAAAGCCAAGGCGGAGATCCGCGTCGCCACGGTGTTTCGCAACGCGCCGGAGGCTTTTTTGCGCATGATCGTGGTGCATGAGCTGGCGCACCTGAAGGAAAAAGAGCACGACAAAGCCTTCTATTCCTTGTGTTGTCACATGGAACCGCAGTACCACCAGCTGGAGTTTGATACCCGGCTGTGGCTGACGCATTTATCGTTAAAGGATTGCCCCTAAATTATTCGCGTTGCAGGAAGACCAATGCACCAGCTGCCTGAAGAATGACCGGGATGCGGGTTTACGCACTGGTTTTGTCATGCACGCGTGCTAAAGTGACAAAAGGTTCCCAGCTACGGAGTACGTGAACGTTTATGATACGTTTCGCAGTTATAGGCACTAACTGGATCACTCGCCAGTTCGTCGATGCCGCCCATGAGACCGGCAAATACAAACTCACCGCAGTCTATTCCCGCAGCCTTGAACAGGCCCAGACCTTTGCGAACGATTACCCTGTCGAGCATCTGTTTACCTCGCTCGAGGAGATGGCGCAAAGCGATGCTATAGACGCGGTCTATATTGCCAGCCCGAACTCGCTGCACTCTCCACAAACGCTGCTATTCCTCGCCCACAAAAAACATGTGATTTGCGAGAAACCGCTGGCGTCCACGATTCAGGAAGTGGAAGCCGCCATTCAGCTTGCGCGGGAAAATCAGGTGGTGTTGTTCGAAGCGTTCAAAACCGCCAGCCTGCCTAATTTCCTGCTGTTGCAGCAGTCGTTGCCAAAACTGGGCAAAGTGCGCAAAGCGTTTATTAATTACTGCCAGTATTCGTCCCGGTATCAGCGCTATCTGGACGGCGAAAATCCAAATACCTTTAATCCTGCGTTCTCGAACGGCTCGATTATGGATATCGGTTTTTACTGCCTGGCCTCCGCGGTTGCACTGTGGGGCGAGCCGCATGGCGTGATCGCCACCGCCAGCCTGCTGGAGAGCGGAGTGGATGCGCACGGATTAGTGGTGCTGGATTACGGTGATTTCAGCGTCACGCTGCAACACTCTAAAGTCAGTGATTCTGTGCTGCCGAGTGAAATTCAGGGTGAAGCGGGCTCGCTAGTGATCGAGAAAATTTCCGAGTGCCAGAAGGTGAGTTTTATCCCACGCGGCGGAAAAGCGCAGGAACTGACGCAGCCTCAGCATATTAACACTATGCTCTATGAGGCAGAGGCGTTCGCTCGCCTGGTCGAAAACAATGAAGTGAACCACCCGGGCCTGGCCGTTAGCCGTACCACGGCGAAACTCCAGACCGAGATCCGTCGTCAGACGGGTGTGGTGTTCCCTGCGGATGGCGTGAATACAGAAACTATCGCGTAAAGCTGTGTAATAGGATGCAGTCAGGCATTGACGAAACACGCATGCTGACATATTTTGTTACCTGCAAAGGGGAGTAACTTCATTGCCGGTGGGTCGTCATTACGATGCGTGCAATACCGCATCCGGTCGCCGGGCAACGAAAAGAGTCACGAAAACGTGTTCTTTTGGTTGTAAGTGAGACCTTGCCGGAAGGCGAGGTCCCTGCATAAAAAACGCAACGGCTATCGTCTTCTGACGTTAGCCGTTTTTGTTTTTATGGAAGGAAAAATCTCTATGCACTCTGTCGGCACTCCAATGTTATGGGGCGGGTTCGCCGTTGTGGTGGTCATCATGCTGGCGATCGACCTGTTTTTACAGGGCCGTCGCGGCGCTCATGGCATGACCATGAAACAGGCCGCCGCCTGGTCTCTGGTGTGGGTCAGTCTCTCTCTGCTGTTTTGCGCCGCGTTCTGGTGGTATCTGGCATCGACGGAAGGCCGCGCGGTGGCCGATCCGCAGGCGCTCGCCTTCCTCACTGGCTATCTGATTGAAAAAGCCCTGGCGGTTGATAACGTCTTTGTCTGGCTGATGCTGTTCAGCTACTTTGCGGTTCCTGCGGCTCTGCAGCGCCGCGTGCTGGTTTATGGCGTGCTGGGTGCGATCATCCTGCGTACCGTCATGATCTTCGCGGGCAGCTGGCTGATTACCCAGTTCGAATGGCTGCTATATGTCTTTGGCGCGTTCCTGCTGTTCACCGGTGTGAAAATGGCGCTGGCGAAAGAAGACGAAACCGGAATTGGCGAGAAGCCGCTGGTGAAATGGATCCGCGGACATCTGCGCATGACCGACACCATCGACAACGAGCATTTCTTTGTTCGTAAAAACGGCCTGCTGTTTGCGACGCCGCTGCTGCTGGTGTTGATTCTGGTGGAGCTGAGCGATGTGATCTTCGCCGTCGACAGTATTCCGGCTATCTTCGCGGTAACCACCGATCCGTTTATTGTCCTGACGTCTAACCTGTTCGCGATCCTCGGCTTACGTGCCATGTACTTCCTGCTGGCGGGCGTGGCGGAGCGCTTCTCGATGCTGAAATACGGGCTGTCGGTGATTCTGGTGTTCATCGGTATCAAGATGCTGATTGTCGATTTCTACCATATCCCTATCGCGATTTCGCTGGGCGTGGTGTTTGGCATTCTGGCGCTGACGCTAATCATTAACGCCTGGGTTAATCATCAGAACGATAAGAAACAGCAGACGCAATAATCTCTGTCGCCCTCTCCCTTCGGGAGGGGGCATAAAGCGAATATGTAAATATACAGTTAAAAAATATGACGTAGTACGTAAATTCCAGCATTTTACGCTTCCCCCTCCGCACACTTTCCCTATACTCGGTCAGGCAAACATTTACTTACATCCAGACATAAACGTGACATCGATCACGTCCGGGATGGGACACAATTTCACTTAAGGAATCAAGATGACCACACACTCATCTGGTCTGCTTGCGCGCTTGATGCAGGGCAGCCTTGTAAAACAAATACTGATCGGCCTGGTGCTGGGGATTTTGTTGGCGCTGGTCTCAAAACCCGCCGCCGTCGCCACTGGCTTACTCGGAACGCTGTTTGTGGGCGCACTGAAAGCCGTCGCCCCCATCCTGGTGCTGACCCTGGTGATGGCTTCGATCGCCAATCATCAGCAGGGACAGAAAACCAACATTCGTCCCATCCTGTGGATGTATTTGCTGGGAACATTCTCTGCCGCTCTGACCGCCGTGGTGGTGAGTTTCCTCTTCCCTTCCACCCTGCAACTGACCACGGGCGCAACGGATATTACCCCGCCTGCGGGGATTGTTGAGGTGATGCACGGCCTGCTGATGAGCGTGGTCGCCAACCCCATTCACGCGCTGATCAACGCCAACTACATCGGTATTCTGGTGTGGGCCGTCGGCCTGGGCTTTGCCCTGCGCCACAGCAACGACACCACGAAAAACCTGATTAACGACGTCTCTAACGCAGTGACCTTCATCGTGACGGTAGTGATTCGCTTTGCGCCTGTCGGTATTTTCGGGCTGGTCGCGTCGACGCTGGCGACCACCGGTTTCTCCGCGCTGTGGGGCTATGCGCAGCTGCTGCTGGTATTGGTGGGTTGTATGGCCGTGGTGGCGCTGGTGATTAATACTCTGCTGGTGTTTGTCCAGACCCGTCGCAATCCGTATCCGCTGGTGTTGATGTGTCTGCGCGAAAGCGGGGTCACGGCGTTCTTCACCCGCAGCTCTGCGGCCAATATTCCCGTCAATATGACGCTGTGTGAAAAGCTGAATCTCGACCGCGATACCTATTCGGTGTCAATTCCACTGGGTGCGACGGTGAATATGGCGGGTGCGGCGATCACGATTACCGTGCTGACGCTGGCGGCGGTGCATACGCTGGGGATCCCTGTGGATCTACCAACGGCGCTGTTATTGAGCGTGGTCGCCTCTCTGTGTGCCTGTGGCGCATCCGGCGTGGCGGGCGGTTCGCTGCTGCTCATTCCGCTGGCGTGTAACATGTTCGGTATCCCGAACGAAATCGCCATGCAGGTCGTGGCCGTCGGATTCATTATCGGCGTGTTGCAGGATTCGTGCGAAACCGCCATCAACTCCTCAACCGACGTGATGTTCACGGCCGCCGTGTGTCAGGCAGAAGACGCGCGTCTGGCAAAAAACGCGCTTCGTAGCTAACCGGGGAGCCCTTTCGTCAACGGACGGAGGGGCTCTCTTCTGGTTCCGTTTTTTCGATTTTAAATGGATCGATACCCCGCCGCTGCATACGCCAGAAGCGGAGGATATTCAGCCCGTTCATGATGAGAAAACTGCCCTCAATTAACGTCCCGCCAATCGATCCCAGCCAGAAGTTATGGATCACCCAACATCCGGTGGAACACCAGAGAACGCAGCGCATCGTCAGCCCTTTGCAGCGAAACAGCGCCCAGGTGCTCACCAGCGTGCCGGCCACCGGCAGCAATTCGACAGGATGATGGAATTTCGCCAGACCCAGCCCGGCAGTGAGGACAATAAATAACGTCATCACCCACAGACTGCGGGTGCGCAGGGTAATCAGCGTTCGTACCGCATTGAGCATGGCGCTCGACCCGGCCGGAAACGCCCCCATCAAAAAGAAATGTAGGCCGATAATGGCGCTGTAAGCGGAGAGCTGCTTTTTGAACTTCCGCTCGTCGCGGTTGATAAAGGTGGTGATACCCACCAGAAAGGCGATGACACCAACGCCCTGGGCAAGCCAATACGCGGTCATGATAACGTCCTGTATTCAGACGAAAACAAACGGCGCTTCAGGTAGTGAATGCGCCGTTTTGGGGTGAGATGGATAACAACTTATAGCGTCACGCCACTCTTGAAGATCGCCAGTTCGCGGAAATCATTGCGTTCATTGCAGGTCTGTTTGCCGTTGGCAAATTCAACGATGGTGTCGATGAATTCATTCAGCACCTGCGGCATACCTTTACCGTGAATGAGCTGTCCGGCGTCAAAGTCGATCCAGTGTTTTTTCTTCGCCGCCAGTTCGCTGTTGGTGGCAATTTTTACCGTCGGGACAAAGCCGCCATACGGCGTGCCGCGACCGGTACTGAACAGCACCATATGACAGCCCGCACCCGCCAGTGCACTCGTCGCCACCGCGTCGTTACCCGGCGCGCTTAACAAGTTCAGACCGTGCGTTTTCAGGCGTTCACCATAGCGCAGAACGTCCACCACCTGGCTGGCTCCCGCTTTCTGCGTACAGCCGAGGGATTTCTCTTCAAGCGTCGTGATCCCGCCCGCCTTGTTGCCCGGCGATGGGTTTTCATAAATCGGTTGGTTGTGCGCAATAAAGTACTGTTTGAAGTCGTTCACCATGGTGACGGTTTTTTCAAACGTCTCTTCGTCGCGGCAGTGACTCATCAGAATGCGTTCTGCGCCAAACATTTCCGGCACCTCGGTCAGCACCGTTGTACCGCCGTTGGCAATCATATAATCCGAGAAACGCCCCAGCATCGGGTTGGCGGTGATGCCTGACAGGCCATCGGAGCCGCCGCACTCAAGACCAAACTTCAGTTCACTCAGTTTGCCCGGCTGACGCTTGTCGTGACGCATCACGTCATACAGCTGATGCAGTTGTTCAAGGCCCGCTTCGACTTCATCGTCCTGATGCTGACACACCATAAAGTGCACACGCTCAGGATCGAACTCACCCAGCGTTTCGCGGAAGGCATCGACCTGGTTGTTTTCGCATCCCAGGCCAATCACCAGCACCGCGCCCGCATTCGGGTGGCGCACCATGTTTTGCAGCATGGTGCGGGTATTAATGTGGTCGTCACCCAGCTGCGAGCAGCCGTAGGTGTGACTGAACAGGAATACCCCGTCAGTCCCTTCAGCATTGTTGGTCTCTTTCAGAAAACGATTCTGAATTTGACGGGCAATACCGTTAACGCAACCGACGGTTGGCAGGATCCACAGTTCGTTGCGGATCCCCACTTCTCCGCTGGCGCGGCGGTAGATCTCAACGTCGCGATCACCCCCCTGCCCCATTTCGGCCTGGAAATCAGGTTGATAGCTGTACTCGTCCAAATCGCTGAGATTGGTGCGGGTATTGTGGGAATGAATATGTTCACCCGGCACAATATCCGCCAGCGCATGACCGATCGGTAAACCGTACTTCACCACGTTCTCGCCTTTGGCGATCGGGAACAGAGCGAATTTATGCCCGCGCACAATCGCCTGGCGAAGCGTGACGGTCTGGTTTTCAACGGTGACTTCAGCACCTTCGGCCAGATCCGCCAGCGCTACGGCAACGTTATCCAGCGAATGGATCTTGATGTATTGCATATCAACCTCAAACGGTCTTAGTTCAGTTCAATGGCGAAGTAATCGCGCGCATTGTTAAAGCAGATGTTTTTCACCATGTCGCCCAGCAGCTGAATGTCGGCTGGCGCTTCACCCGCAGCCACCCAGCGACCAATCATCTGGCACAGAATGCGGCGGAAATATTCATGGCGGGTATAAGACAGGAAGCTGCGGCTATCGGTCAGCATCCCCACGAAGCGGCTTAACAAACCGAGCTGCGCCAGCTGCGTCATCTGACGTTCCATGCCATCTTTCTGATCGTTAAACCACCAGCCGGAACCAAACTGCATTTTTCCTGGCATCCCTTCGCCCTGGAAGTTACCGATCATGGTGCCCAGCACTTCGTTATCGCGCGGGTTCAGGCAGTACAGAATGGTTTTCGGCAGCAGATTTTGCTCGTTCTGTTTGCTCAGCAGTTTTGACAGCTCTTCCGCCAGAGGACGATCGTTGATGGAGTCAAAGCCCACATCCGCGCCCAGCAGTTTGAACTGACGCTGGTTGTTATTACGCAGCGCACCGATGTGATACTGCTGCACCCAGCCGCGGCGCGCATACTCTGCGCCCAGGAACACCAATACGGCGGTTTTGAACTGTGCCACTTCGTGCTCGCTCAGGGACTCACCCGCCAGGCGGCGTGCCAGGATCGCGTCCAGCTCGGACTCGCTGGCTTCAGCAAACAGCACCACGTCAAGCGCGTGGTCCGACACCTTACAGCCATGCGCCGCAAAGTGATCCAGTCGTTTGGTCAATGCGGTTTGCAGATCGGTGAAACGACGGATATCGGTATCAGAGACTTCGGCCAGTTTCGCCATATAGTCATTGAAGGTCGCCTGCTCGATATTGAAGGCTTTATCCGGGCGCCAGCTCGGCAGCACTTTGATATCAAAGGAGGTGTCTTTGGCGACAACCGCGTGGTGTTCCAGCGTATCAACAGGATCGTCGGTAGTGCCGACCATTTTCACATTCATCTGCTGCATGATTCCGCGCGCGGAGAATTTATCCTGCGCCAGCAATTCACCGCACTGATCCCAGATTTCATCCGCAGTGGTTGGCGACAGCAGCTTGCCGGTGATACCGAACGGACGACGCAGCTCCAGATGAGTCCAGTGGTATAACGGGTTGCCGATGGTATGAGGCACAGTTGCTGCCCACGCATCGAACTTCTCACGATCGGACGCATCGCCGGTACACAGGCGCTCAGCCACACCGTTGGTGCGCATCGCACGCCATTTATAGTGGTCACCCTTCAGCCAGATGTCATACAGGTTTTTGAAACGGTAATTTTCGGCAACCTGCTGCGGCGGCAAATGGCAGTGGTAGTCGAAAATCGGCTGGTCTTTTGCATAGTCATGGTACAGACGGCGAGCAAATTCAGTATCTAATAGAAAATCTTCGGTCATAAACGGCGTCATTATCGTCTTCCTCTATAACGAGAGCGTCAGAAAGCTAAAGCTTATGTTCAGATGCTGCAAAGTTATCACACCAATTTCCAGCGACCGAAGTTTTTTTCGTGAGTTAGATCAATAAACGCTGACAAATAATTTACCCTCAAAGGAGTAAAACACTCCGCAACCCGCGCCATTCCTGGCTTTGAAACGCCAAAATAATGACCACACAAAGATTCACACTTTTGTGATGTCACTCACCTTTTAAAGTTGTATGACAAGTTATCTTTTCCGCCGTCGCAACATATAAGCCGACGGAATGCATTACCGGTGTTTAAACATCGGAATTAGCGGTACGGATACCGACTTATGCACGATTACTTATGGCAAGGTTCGGGCCGTTCCGGGAGTCACTCCCGTTACGCCCTCCCGTTACAAGACAGCTCCCGGAAACGGTCGAGATGTACCGTGCTCCGGCGCGGCAATACTATAACGATGAGGTTTTACATGCGTAAAATTAAAGGGTTACGTTGGTACATGATCGCACTGGTGACGCTCGGCACCGTGCTGGGCTACCTGACGCGTAACACCATAGCAGCGGCTGCGCCAACGCTAATGGAAGAACTGCATATCTCCACGCAGCAATACTCCTATATTATCGCGGCCTACTCCGCGGCTTATACCATCATGCAGCCTGTAGCGGGCTACCTTCTGGATATTCTGGGTACTAAAGTCGGCTACGCCTTCTTCGCGGTCACCTGGGCAATTTTCTGCGGTGCAACCGCGCTGGCAGGAAGCTGGGGTGGACTGGCGCTGGCACGTGGTGCGGTCGGTGCGGCTGAAGCCGCGATGATCCCTGCGGGTCTGAAAGCCAGCTCTGAGTGGTTCCCGGCGAAAGAGCGCTCTATTGCTGTCGGTTACTTCAACGTCGGCTCCTCTATCGGCGCGATGATTGCCCCTCCGTTGGTGGTGTGGGCTATCGTGATGCACAGCTGGCAGCTGGCGTTCATCATCTCCGGCGTGCTGAGCTTCGCCTGGGCCATGGCATGGCTGATTTTCTACAAACACCCACGCGATCAGAAGAAACTGTCTGACGAAGAACGTGCGTACATCATTGGTGGTCAGGAATCCCATCACCAAACCAACAACGGCAAGAAAATGTCCGTCTGGCAGATTCTGGGGACCCGTCAGTTCTGGGGTATCGCCCTGCCGCGCTTCCTGGCAGAACCAGCGTGGGGGACCTTTAACGCCTGGATCCCGCTGTTCATGTTTAAAGTCTACGGCTTTAACCTGAAAGAAATCGCGATGTTTGCCTGGATGCCAATGCTCTTTGCTGACCTGGGTTGTATCGTCGGGGGTTATTTACCGCCGCTGTTCCAGCGCTGGTTTGGTGTGAACCTGATTGTCTCCCGTAAAATGGTCGTGACCATGGGCGCACTGCTGATGATTGGCCCGGGGATGATCGGCCTGTTCACCAGCCCGTATGTGGCAATCGGCCTGCTGTGTATTGGTGGTTTTGCTCACCAGTCTCTTTCTGGCGCGCTGATCACGCTCTCTTCTGACGTCTTTGGACGTAACGAAGTGGCAACCGCCAACGGCCTGACCGGTATGGCAGCCTGGACCGCGAGCACCATGTTTGCTCTGGTTGTGGGCGCGCTGGCTGACACTATCGGCTTTAGCCCGCTGTTCGCTGTTCTGGCCATCTTCGACCTGCTGGGTGCGGTGGTTATCTGGACGGTACTGAAAAACCAGTCTGCCGACGAGCTACTCAATGGCTCTGTGGGTGGGCCTGCGGCGCAAAGTTAGCGTCTGCCAGGCATCGAAGGAAGCCGCCTCAGGGCGGCTTTTTTCATGGGGAAATCTGGAGACTGGCGCGCAAAAGTGGTATAACAAATCATCCGCCGTACCCTGCCTGGAGCGCATATGGAAATCACCGAATCACGTCGTTTATATCAGCAACTTGCTGCCGAGCTGAAAGCTCGCATCGAGCAAGGCGTCTATCTTGTCGGTGACAAACTCCCTGCCGAGCGCTTCATTGCTGATGAAAAGAGCGTTAGCCGCACCGTGGTTCGCGAAGCGATTATCATGCTGGAAGTTGAAGGCTATGTAGAGGTACGCAAAGGCTCCGGGATTCACGTGATCTCAAATCTGCCTAAACACTCCCCGGTGCCGGACGAAAGTCTTGAATTCGCCAGCTATGGTCCCTTTGAGCTGCTCCAGGCTCGCCAGCTGATCGAAAGTAATATCGCCGAGTTTGCTGCAACCCAGGTGACCAAGCAGGACATCATGAAACTGATGGAAATCCAGGATAACGCGCGTAAGGAAAAATGCTTCCGCGATTCCGAATGGGACCTGCAGTTTCACGTCCAGGTGGCACTGGCCACGCAAAATACCGCTCTGGCTGCAATTGTTGAAAAAATGTGGACTCAGCGCGTTCACAACCCGTACTGGAAGAAACTGCACGATCATATAGATTTGCGTACCGTAGATAACTGGTGCGACGATCACGATCAGATTCTTAAAGCGCTGATTCGTAAAGATCCCCATGCCGCAAAACTGGCCATGTGGCAGCATCTCGAAAACACCAAACTGATGCTGTTCAATGAAACCAGCGACGACTTCGAATTCAACGCCGACCGCTATCTTTTTGCCGATAATCCCGTCGTTCATCTCGATACCGCATCCAGTCAGGCAAAATAGCACTCTTTTTCGCTGGCAGGTGCAACGATGCGCCTTCCGGCGAGCGTGGGTCAGTAAACATATATAGTGTCAGCCTGTGTAAATACCCTCGCGTCCTTTCCATTCCATAGGCCAAAATCATTTACCCGCCGGATTGCAAATTCTGTGACGCATGACGTTGGGCTTTGTTACAATTGGATGCAAATTGCATTTATTAAGTTAGTGCTTGCTTACCCAGCCACTTTACAGGGAACAGTTCTGGCCACCACATTGTGTCCGCGAGCGACCATAATGAAATCATAACCCATGTCGCTGTGCTGTTTGACCCGGATAACAGGCGAGACGTTAACCGATTTCCAGGAACACTGAATGGAACTTTTGACCCAATTACTGAATGCCTTATGGGCTCAGGATTTCGAAACCCTGGCCAATCCCTCCATGATTGGCATGCTCTATTTCGTCCTGTTTATGATTCTGTTTCTTGAGAATGGATTGCTCCCGGCGGCTTTTCTGCCTGGTGACAGCTTATTGGTCCTTGTGGGCGTTCTGTGTGCAAAAGGGGCGATGGCCTTTCCGCAGACCGTCTTACTGCTCACCATCGCCGCAAGCCTCGGGTGCTGGTTGAGCTATATTCAGGGCCGATGGCTTGGCAATACGCGTATTGTCCAAAACTGGCTTTCCCATCTCCCGGCACATTATCACCAGCGCGCGCACCATCTTTTCCATAAGCATGGCCTCTCGGCGCTGCTGATTGCCCGCTTTATCGCTTTTGTGCGCACGCTACTGCCTACCATCGCTGGTCTTTCCGGCCTGAGCAGCGCGCGTTTCCAGTTCTTCAACTGGATGAGCGGTCTGCTGTGGGTGCTGATTTTAACCAGCCTCGGCTATCTGCTGGGTAAAACGCCGGTGTTCCTGAAATATGAAGATCAGTTGATGTCCTGCCTGATGCTTCTGCCTGTCGTGCTGCTGGTTTTTGGCCTGCTCGGCTCGCTGTATGTGCTGTTGAAAAAGAAATATGGGGCCAGAGGGTAATATGGTCACTGCCCCTTTCTCCGTGCGCCGCTGGTCTTATGCCATTGTCGCGCTGATGCTACTCAGCGCGATGATTCTGATCTGGACCGCGCTTCAGCATCAGGAATCTACGCTGGCGATCCGCCCGGTCAGCCAGGGGGCCAGCGTACCGGATGGGTTTTACATCTGGCATCATCTGGATGCGAATGGCATTCGCTTTAAAAGCATTACACCGCAAGACGACGTTCTGCTGATTAAGTTTGACTCCAGCGCGCAAAGCGCTGCGGCAAAAGTCGTGCTCGACAGATCGTTGCCTCACGGTTATATCATTGCCCTACAAGAAGATGAGAGTCAGACCGCAGCGTGGTTAACGCGGCTGCGCGATAACTCTCATCGGTTTGGTTAATTACCAGGATTCTGAATCTTTTCACTCACTTTGGTGATAACCCCGTTTACTTACTATGCTTAAGTACGCGGAGCACCCCTCAGTTGTTCTCCGCATGACACTGGAAAAGCGGCACGCTCTCGAAAATGCCGCCACACAATGGAAGGTTTCTATAATGAAATACCGCATCACTCTGGCTCTGGCCCTGTTTTCTTTAAGCACAGCTTCCTTTGCAACCTCTCTCTGTCAGGAGAAAGAAAAGGATATTCAGCGCGAAATCAGTTATGCCGAAAAGCATAACAATCAGAATCGTATCGACGGTCTGAAGAAAGCGCTGAGTGAAGTCAAAGCTAACTGCTCGGACAGCAAGTTGCGCGCCGATCACCAGAAGAAAATCGCTGAACAACAGGACGAGATTGCTGAACGCCGTCAAGACCTGAAAGAAGCGAATGAGAAAGGGGATGCGGACAAAATTGCTAAGCGCGAGGCAAAGCTGAAAGAGGCACAGGAAGAGCTGAAAGCCCTTGAAGCTCGCGACTATTGAGTTAATTATTGAGTTAACGGAAATCTCAACAGGAGAAAATCATGTCTAAAGATACTACTTCAGAACACCTGCGCGCTGAGTTGAAATCCCTGGCCGATACCCTGGAAGAGGTGCTGAACTCTTCGACCGATAAATCGAAAGAAGAGCTGAGTAAACTGCGCAGCAAAGCGGAAAGCGCGCTGAAAGAGAGTCGCCATCGCCTGGGCGACACCAGTGATGCACTGGCAAAACAGACTCGTGAAGCGGCTGCCAAAGCAGACGAATATGTCCGTGATAATCCATGGACGGGCGTAGGCATCGGCGCTGCGGTCGGTGTGGTTCTGGGCGTTCTGCTGACGCGTCGCTGATTATGGAAGATCCTCGTCACGCACAGGGGCCTGCTAAAAACGTCCTCGGTATCGGACAGCGTATTTTAACCACGCTGGTCGGCATTGCCGAAACGCGAGTTCGTCTGGCGGTGGTCGAGCTGGAAGAGGAGAAAGCCAATCTCTTCCAGATGCTGCTGATGCTGGGACTCACCATGCTCTTCGCCGCGTTTGGCCTGATGAGCCTGATGGTATTGATCATCTGGGCTATCGATCCGCAGTATCGCCTTAATGCGATGATCGCCACCACGGTTGTGCTGTTGGTGGCGGCGCTCATTGGCGGGCTGTGGACGATGCACAAGGCGCGTAGCTCAACGCTATTACGCCATACCCGTCAGGAGCTGGCCAATGACCGCGCACTGCTGGAGGATGACAAGCTGTGAGCAGCAAAACAGAACGTCAGAAACGGAAAGCGTATCTGTTAAGTCAGATCCAACAGCAACGGCTGGATCTGACTGCCAGCCGCCGTGACTGGCTGGAAGTGACGCACTCATACGATCGCGGCTGGAACACGTTTCTGAGCCTGCGCTCATGGGCGCTGGTCGGTAGCAGCGTGATGGCTATCTGGACGGTTCGTCATCCCAGCATGCTTGTCCGCTGGGCAAGACGGGGCTTTGGCGTCTGGAGCGCATGGCGACTGGTGAAAGCGACCCTTCGCCAGCAACAGCTACGCAGCTGATCTTCCCATACCGGGCAAGACGTTCCTCCTGCCAGGCCTGATGGCACGTTGTCTATCAGGCCTGGTCTTTCCCCCTCCCCTTCAGTCACTCAATATCTTTGAAGAAGATTGACAGTTTTCCTTGCTAACAATTGCTCCCCGTCACGTTTATTATCCTCTCCATCGACAGCAAACACGCGGTATCTACCCGGATTTGCACACAAATAATAATTAGCAGCCCCCGTGGTTCCCTGGAGAGTAAAATGAAAAAATTAGAAGATGTTGGTGTACTGGTAGCGCGCATTCTGATGCCAATTCTGTTTATCACCGCAGGCTGGGGCAAAATCACCGGTTATGCGGGTACCCAACAGTATATGGAAGCGATGGGCGTCCCGGGGTTCTTGTTGCCTCTGACCATTTTGCTTGAGTTCGGCGGCGGTCTGGCGATTCTGTTCGGCTTCCTGACCCGCACCACCGCACTGTTTACCGCAGGCTTTACGCTGCTGACCGCGTTCATCTTCCACAGCAACTTTGCGGAAGGCATGAACTCCCTGATGTTCATGAAAAACCTGACCATCGCGGGTGGCTTCCTGCTGCTGGCTATCACCGGTCCGGGCGCATTCAGCATCGACCGTGCGCTGAATAAGAAGTGGTAAGCACGCTATACTGAATTAAAAAGCGAGGAGATATCTCCTCGCTTTTGCTTTTGCTTTTGGGTCACATGAAGTATCAAGGGCACATCTGAAACGGAGGAAAAATGGGACAATTAGTTGACGGCGTCTGGCAGGATATCTGGTATGACACCAAATCCACTGGAGGGCGCTTCAAGCGTTCTGTTTCCGCATTCCGTAACTGGCTGACGGCCGATGGCCAGCCAGGCCCGAGTGGCGAAGGTGGTTTTGCGGCGGAAAGAGATCGCTATCACCTCTACGTATCACTGGCCTGCCCATGGGCGCATCGCACGCTGATCGTACGCAAGCTGAAAGGGCTGGACGCTTTCATTCCGGTTTCTGTCGTCAATCCGCTGATGCTGGAAAACGGCTGGACCTTCGACAGCGACTTCCCGGCGGCTACCGGCGATGATCTTTATCATCATGATTTTCTTTATCAGCTCTATCTGCAGGCCGATCCGCATTACACCGGACGCGTCACGGTTCCCGTGCTGTGGGATAAAAAGAATCAGACTATCGTCAGCAATGAATCGGCCGAAATCATTCGCATGTTCAACACGGCCTTTGACGCGCACGGCGCGCGGGCGGGCGATTTCTACCCGCCAGAACTGCGCGATAAAATCGACGAGCTGAACAGCTGGATTTATGACAACGTCAACAATGGCGTCTATAAAGCCGGGTTTGCCACCAGCCAGGAGGCCTACGACGAAGCGGTGAAACAGGTGTTTGAATCACTGGCGCGGCTGGAGCAGATCCTGGGCCAGCACCGCTTTTTGACTGGCGATCGCCTGACAGAGGCCGATATTCGCCTGTGGACCACGCTGGTCCGTTTTGATCCGGTGTATGTCACCCACTTCAAATGCGATAAACACCGAATCAGCGATTACCTGAATCTGTATGGTTTCTTGCGTGATATTTATCAAATGGATGGCATCGCCGAAACGGTCGATTTTAACCATATCCGCACGCACTATTACCGCAGCCACAAGACGATCAACCCAACCGGAATTATCTCCGTGGGTCCGTGGCAGGATCTTGATGAACCCCACGGTCGCGACACGCGTTTCGGCTAAATGTTAAGGGCATCCACGGATGCCCTTTTTTAATTCATCATCTACAACTATCCTTAACTCGATTGCTTAAAAAACAAGTGATTGACTGCATATCGAGGCATAAAAATGGACTGGTATTTAAAAGTACTGAGAAACTACGTAGGGTTTAGCGGCCGCGCGCGGCGTAAAGAATACTGGATGTTCGTTCTGGTGAACTTCATCCTCGCCATTGTGCTGGGTATCGTCGATAAAATTCTGGGGTGGGAGCGTGCGGGTGGCGAAGGCATTCTTACCACGATTTACGCGCTGCTAGTCTTTCTGCCGTCATGGGCGGTACTGTTCCGCCGGCTTCACGACACCGACCGTTCAGCATGGTGGCTGTTGCTGATTCTGATCCCAATTATCGGCTGGCTGGTGATTCTGATCTTTAACTGCCAGAGCGGCACACCGGGTGAAAACCGCTTTGGACCCGACCCAAAACCTCTTGCCTGAAACGAGCCCGGCAGCCTGATGCTGGCCGGGCCAAACGCTATTTATGCGCAAACAGTTTTGGGATCTCGCGTAAACACCACGATTTCGCCTCGCCCATACTGTCGCGACGCCAGGCCATGATGATGTCCACTTCGTTGGTGTACTCCGGGCTGACCACCCGCAGACGCCCTTCGGCAATATCTTTCTCCACGAACGGATAGGGCATCGTTGCTACGCCAAGCCCCGCTAACAATGCCTGACGTTTATCTTCCAGCGAAGTGACCGTCAGACGCGGCTGTTTGTCCAGCAGCTGAACGGTAAGCACCGGACGTTCACGCGCGGTGTCCGCCACCGCGACACCGCGATATTTAACGCGAGTGACCTCCGATAACGGCTCCGGCTCCTGATGAATCGGGTGATCCGGTGCGGCAACATAGACGTTCAGCACGCTATAGAGTTTGCGCGAGTTGATCTCCGAGGAGGACCGGAAGTGCATATCGGGTGCGATGACAATATCCGCCCTGCCCGTCTCCAGACGTTCCCATGCCCCCGCCAGCACTTCGGTAATGATCGAAAGCTGAGTATTGGCTTTGAGGGCCAGACGTTCCACCAGCGGAAATAACGCGGCAGTAGGGACCAGCGCTTCCGTCACCAGAGTGAGATGGGTTTCCCAGCCGCGCGCCAGCGCTTCGGCGTCGGTGGTGAGTTTATCGGCGGCTTCCAGCAGCACACGGCCACGTTCCAGCAGCATGCGCCCCACATTGGTGAATTTTGTTCGATGACCGGAACGGTCGAACAATACTACATCCAGCTCTTCTTCCAGCTTCTGCATGGTGTAACTCAGGGCAGACGGAACGCGCCCCAGCTCATCTGCCGCAGCGGCAAAGCTGCCACGCCGGTCAATCGCGTCCATCACGCGCAGCGCCTCAAGCGTCAATGCTCTCTCTTTAGCCATCTCGTTCTCATTCAGGAAATTTGAACATACCGGGCAGAATATCTGGCTAACAATGAAGCGTCCATACCTTTACCATTGTTTTAGTGTAAAGAGAGGTCAGTTTTATGATTACGACAAGAACAGCAAAACAGTGCGGACAGGCCGATTTTGGTTGGCTGCAGGCCCGCTACACCTTTTCCTTTGGACACTACTTTGACCCAAAACTGCTCGGTTACGCCTCACTGCGCGTGCTGAATCAGGAAGTGCTCGCACCGGGCGCCTCCTTCCAGCCGCGCACGTATCCGAAGGTAGATATCCTGAATCTGATACTGGAAGGTGAAGCAGAATATCGCGATAGCGAGGGCAATCACGTCCAGGCCAGGGCCGGCGAAGCGTTGCTGATTTCAACGCAGCCAGGCATTAGCTATAGCGAGCATAACCTCAGCAAAGATAAGACGCTGACCCGCATGCAGCTGTGGCTGGACGCCTGCCCGCAACGGGAAAATGCGCTGGTACAGAAGATCAATTTGAGCGGCAATAAGCAACAGCTGATTGCTTCACCGGATGCCAGTCATGGCAGCCTGCAGCTTCGCCAGCAGGTGTGGCTGCATCACATTGAATTGAAAAAAGGTGAACAAGCAAGCTTCCAGCTTCACGGACCGCGCGCCTACCTGCAATCCATTCATGGCACCGTGCATGCGCTGACGCATACGGAAGAAAAAGAAGCGCTGACCTGCGGAGATGGGGCGTTTATCCGCGATGAAGCGAATATCACGCTGGTTGCCGACACGCCGCTGCGTGCTTTATTGATTGATTTACCGGTTTAATTTGAAACACCGGGTAACACATCAGTTACCCGGCTGCCCGCGAATTATTCGCTCAGTGCATTGGCGAAATCGGTTTTCACCTGTGCGCGCTGTTCTGGCGTCAGAACCTGGTTGACGTCGAAATAATATTTCACGCGATAATAACGCGTTTGCTCTTCAATCTTGCTGAATGCCGCAAGCTGGCTTTTCACTACGCTTTCATTCCATTTGCCTGCCTGGAACATCTCAATTAATGCGCCGTCTTTAACGCCGGTCATCGGGATATTACTGACGTTATCTTCCAGTTTCTGGTGCAGGGCCGTGATTTGTTTAACTTGATCGCTGCTCAATTTCAGGTGCTGAACGATCGGATCTTGCGATGGCGACGGTGCAGCCTGAACATTTGCCGCCTGAGCCGCAAAACAAACGCCAGTCAGGGAGACGGCCAGCAGCGCGATACGGGTCATTTTTTTCATCTTATTGTCCTTAAAATTTTTCGGAGGGAAAACAAGTACATTGTTTTTCAAGAACGGATGAACAGGTGTGAAATACTATATAAACAACCATGCATGTTAAGACATAAAAACCCCCTTACAGAAAGGGGGTACAGAGTAAGTGTAGACTCAGACGGACTGCGTGAACGTTCGCGAAATCACATCCTGCTGTTGCTCACGCGTCAGGGCATTAAAACGAACGGCATAGCCTGAAACACGGATTGTCAGATTCGGATAGTTTTCCGGATGTTCGATGGCATCCATCAGCATTTCCCGGTTCATGACGTTGACGTTCAGATGTTGCCCGCCCTCTATCGCATCCTCGTGATGGAAATACCCGTCCAGCAACCCCACGAGATTAGTTTTACGTATCCCATCGTCTTTACCCAGCGCCTGCGGCACGATTGAGAAAGTATAGGAAATCCCGTCTTTGGCATAGGTGAACGGCAGTTTCGCGACGGAGGTTAACGAAGCCACGGCCCCTTTGCGATCGCGCCCGTGCATGGGGTTGGCGCCTGGCGCAAACGGCGTACCGCTCCGACGCCCGTCCGGCGTATTACCCGTCTTCTGGCCATACACCACGTTGGAGGTAATGGTCAGAATCGACTGGGTCGGTACCGCGTTGCGATAAGTTGGCAGCGCCTGAATCTTCTTCATAAAACGCTCAACCAAATCACAGGCAATGCTGTCCACGCGATCGTCGTTGTTGCCGTACTGCGGATAGTCGCCAGTAATAACAAAATCGACGGCCAGACCGGTATGGTCGCGCACCGGCTGTACCGTGGCGTATTTGATGGCCGATAGCGAATCCGCAGCCACCGACAAACCGGCAATCCCACACGCCATCGTGCGGTGAACGTCACGGTCGTGTAGCGCCATCAGCGAGGCTTCGTAGCTGTATTTATCGTGCATAAAGTGGATAAGATTCAGCGCGCTAATGTACTGCACAGCCAGCCAGTCCATAAAGTGATCGAGGCTCGCCATCACGGTATCGTAGTCCAGCACATCATCCAGCAGCGGCTCGGTTTTTGGCCCTACCTGAATTTTCAGCTTCTCATCCACCCCGCCGTTGATCGCGTACAGCAGCGTTTTGGCGAGGTTGGCGCGCGCGCCAAAGAACTGCATCTGCTTGCCAATCACCATCGGGCTGACGCAGCAGGCAATGGCATAGTCATCGCTGTCAAAATCAGCGCGCATCAGGTCGTCATTCTCATACTGCAACGACGAGGTAACGATCGACATTTGCGCGGCATACTTCTTGAAGGCAATCGGCAGCGCTTCCGACCACAGGATCGTCAGGTTTGGCTCTGGCGCAGGCCCCATCGTGTTGAGCGTGTGCAGATAGCGGAACGAAGACTTACTCACCAGCGTGCGGCCATCCAGCCCCATTCCGCCAATCACTTCCGTGGCCCAGATCGGATCGCCGGAGAAAAGTGTGTCGAATTCCGGCGTACGCAAGAAGCGCACCATACGGATCTTCATGATGAAGTGGTCGATCAGCTCCTGCGCCTGGATCTCGTTCAGACGTCCAGCCTTCATGTCACGCTCAATGTAAATATCCAGGAACGTCGCCGTACGGCCCAGCGACATCGCTCCGCCGTTCTGCGACTTCACCGCCGCCAGATAGGCAAAATAGAGCCACTGCACTGCTTCCTGAGCATTCATCGCCGGGCGAGAGAGATCAAAGCCATACTTCGCCGCCATCTCCTGGATTTGCAGCAGCGCCCGGCGGTGCTCAGATAACTCTTCGCGCAGACGGATTGTGGCTTCGAGATCTTCTCCGCGCTCCATCTTCGGCTGCAGATCGGCAAATTGCAGTTCACGCTCACGCACCAGGTAGCTGATGCCGTACAACGCCACACGACGATAGTCACCGATGATACGCCCACGGCCATATCCGTCCGGCAGGCCGGTCAGCACGCCGGATTTACGGCAGCGCATCATCTCAGGCGAGTAAACGTCGAACACGCCCTGGTTGTGCGTTTTACGCAAATGCGTGAACAGATATTCAAACTGCGGATCCATTTCCCGCCCGTAGGCCTCAAACGAACTGCGGATCATGTTGATCCCGCCATACGGATGCAGCGCCCGTTTGAGCGGACGATCCGTCTGTAGCCCGACAATCGTTTCCAGCTCTTTCTCGATATAACCCGGTCCGTGAGCCGTAATCGTGGTGGCGACATGGGTATCGAAATCGACCGGAGCGTGAGTCGCATTCTCCTGGCGAATCCCTTCCATCACCTTCTGCCACAGCGCCGTGGTGGCCGGGGTCGCTGGCGCTAAAAAGCCCTCATCACCTTCATATGGCGTGTAGTTGTGCTGAATGAAGTCCCGCACATTGATACTGTCCCGCCAGTCATTACCGCAAAAGCCGGCCCACGCGTCGCTGTAGGGGGCGACACGGACATCAATATTTACCTTCATGATTTTCTCTCTGTATCAGGCAATTTCAGCTGCCAGAGCGGCCTTTCCAAGACGGAGGGCATCCAGCGCGATCATTTTTTCTTCGTTGGTCGGGATCACGGCGCAAGGCACGCGAGACGTGTCGATGGTGATGATTCGCTCGCCGGCACTGCCCGGCAGGGCATTTTTCTCATCATCCAGCTCAATGCCGAACACCTGTAAGCGCTCCGTCACTAACTGGCGGATCAAACGGGAGTTCTCACCAATGCCGCCGGTAAAGACAACGCCATCCAGCCGGTGCAGGGAGGCGGCATGGCCCGCAATATGGCGAGCGATGCGATGCGCAAACGTCTCGACTGCCAGCCGTGCGCGCTCGTGACCGTCGTGCCAGGCTTTTTCCAGCGTGCGCAAATCGGACGAGACGCCGGACAATCCCAGCAGCCCCGACTCCTTATTGACCACGCGCTCCAGATCGTCAAACGACTGGCCGGTCTGCTGTGCAATCCACGCCATCGCACCAAAATCGACATCACCGCAGCGGGTTCCCATCACCAGCCCTTCCAGCGGCGTCATGCCCATTGAGGTGTCAACGCTGTGACCGTTGCGCACCGCGCAGATGGACGCGCCATTACCGAGATGCGCAATGACCAGCCCGCTATCCTCTTCAGCAATACGCAGCAGTGAATAAGCCTGGCGAGCGACATAGCGGTGGGAGGTTCCGTGAAAACCGTAGCGACGCACGCCTAACTCTTCGAAATAGCGCCATGGCAAACCGTACAAATAGGCCTGCGGCGGGAGTGTCTGATGGAAGCTGGTATCGAATACTGCCACCTGTTGCACGCCCGGAAACAGCTGTTGAGCGGCTTCCACGCCGCTGAGATTGGCGTAGTTGTGCAGCGGGGCCAGCGGTGAAACCTGACGGATCTGGTCGATAACCTCTTCTGTGATCAGGGTGGACTCTTTGAAAATGCTGCCACCGTGAGCAATACGGTGGCCAATCAAGGCCACGCTGCCCATCAAATCGCGCTTCTCCAGCTCCAGGGCGATGGCGGCCAGCGCCCCTTCGTAGTCCTTGCGAGCCAGAGACGCTGGCTCGCTCCCGTTCACGGATATAAAGGCATTCTCCGTATTCACGCCGTCCGCGATGCCCGCCATCAGCGCCTCGCCGCTCGCGGCATCCAGCACAGAAAACTTCACAGACGACGAACCACAGTTAATGACCAGTACAACCGGAAATTCAATCATGTCATTACTCCGCTCTTCCTGAGCTTTAAATCAGAACAGTTTGTAAACGATATTCAGAATGGTCAGCAGGCCAATCGCGGTGACGAAGATGTTCTCCGTTCTGCCTTTGTATTTCGCCAGTGCCGGCGTTTTGCGGATGGCGTACATCGGCAGCAGGCACAGCAGAGAGGCAATGATCGGCGCACCCATGGCTTCAATAAGGTCGAGAATGTTCGGGTTCGCGTACGCCACCACCCAGGTCGATCCCATAATGAAGATCATGCTGATGGTATTGAGTTTGCCGACGGACACTTTTTTCTTATCGCCCTTATAGCCAAACTTCAGCACCAGGCCGTTCAGCCCTTCCAGCGTGCCCAGGTAATGGCCGAAGAAGGATTTGAAAATCGCGACCAGCGCAATAATCGACGCGCCATATTCCAGCACCGTAGCGAAGGTCGATTTCGTGCCAGAGAGCGAAGCAAAGTGGTTGGCAAGGTAAGACAGCACCGGAATATTCTGCGCTTTGGCTTCCGCCATGTTTTGCGGAGAGAGCGTGAACAGGCAGCTAAAGGCAAAGAACATCACCACCGCCACCATCAGCATGCTGGCGCGTCCGATAATTTTGGAACATTTCTGCTCGGTGAACGCTTTACCAAACTCCGGTTCGTACTCTTCGCGCTTCGACACCACAAACGAAGAGACAATGGGTGAGAAGTTAAAGGAGAAGACCATGATAGAAATCCCCAGCCAGACAGTAACCAGAATGCCGTCATGCCCGGTAAAGGAGATATCGCTCAGGTTCACCTGGTCGATCACCGCAGAGTTCCAGTAAGGGATCAGCGACAGAGAAATGAGCACCAGACTGGCGATAAACGGGAACACCAGGAAGCTCATCACCTTCACCATCAGGTCTTTACCAAACCAGATGACGAAAGCCATTAACAGCAGCAGGAACAGCGCGACAAAACCACGGTTTAGTGCTGGCAGCTGGAGCTGATTTTCCCAGAAGGTCATAAACGTGTTGGTAATAGTGACGCCGTAAATCCACAACAGCGGACAAATGGCAAAAAAGTAGAGGAAAGTGATGACCACACCGCCGGTCTTACCAAAATGCTCCTCAACCGTCTCGGTAATATTCCCGGAAGGATTGCTCCCCGAGAGGCACAAACGCGCCAGAGCGCGGTGACAGTAGAAGGCAATCGGATAGGCCAGAAGCAGCATCAGCAGAATGGGGATCAGGCCGCCGAACCCTGCGCGAATCGGGAAAAACAAAACGCCAGCACCGATTGCGGTGCCAAAAAGGCCGAGTGTCCAGGTGGTATCTGATTTACGCCAGGAGCTCGCTTTTGTCTGACTGACAATAATACTTTCAGTGTTGCTCATAATCTGTCCTTATTTATGCGTCAACGAGGCCGGTGATTTGTGAAACTCGGGAGAGATCGATATTACCGCCGGAAATAATACTGACTGTTTTCCGACCCTGAATATAATGATCCAGTTTACCGCTTAATAATGCAGCCGTTGCCAGAGCGCCAGCCCCTTCAGTCACGACTTTATTGCGCTGAATTAAAGCCACCATGCTATTGCGAATATCATCTTCGCTAACCAGTACGATATCATCGACTAATTCACGAACGATCTGGAAGGTTAAATTACCCGGACGAGAAACATCACAGCCGTCGGCTAAGGTCCCGGTGGTGCGATGATTGACAATTTCACCGGCAAAGAACGAGGCCGCCATACCGTGTACGTTTTCAGACTGAACGCCGATAATATTAATGGTCGGGTTAATTGATTTAATCGCTGTCGCAATCCCGGCAATTAATCCACCGCCGCCAATCGGGACAATAACGTTATCGACATCATACAGATCTTCCAGGATTTCAAGACCGATGGTGCCCTGCCCGGCAATCACTTTAACATCATCATAAGGCGGGATAAAAATGCGCCCCTCCATCTCAACGATTTCGCTCACTTTGGCGATAGTGTCGTTAAAGTTTTCACCATGCAGCACCACTTCTGCCGAATAGTCACGGGTGGCGGCCACTTTAGACTTTGGCGCCCCCATCGGCATCACCACTTTGCCGTCAATCCCCAGCATGGCGCAGGAGAGCGAAACGCCCTGGGCATGGTTGCCTGCGGAACAGGCCACGACCCCTTTACGACGTTCTGCTTCGGTTAACGAGCTTAATTTATTAAATGCACCGCGAATTTTAAATGAGCCAGTACGCTGCATATTTTCAAATTTCAGGAAAATTTCGCCTTTGCAGCGTTCGCTCAGATAGTTAGAGCGTGGCATACCCGTCTTATAAATTTTTCCAGCCAGTCGTTTACGGGCATCTTGTATTTCTTCAATCGTTACCGGAAGGTCGTAAGTAATGTGCATATAATCCTCTTTATAATAATTCATTTTATGTCAGAAAAATTTGGGCGTCAGCGATATATAAATTTCGCCGGGTGTTTTTAAAATGTGCACTTCTCAATATATTATTCAGTTATGGTGAGCTGTTTTCGCCTTTCACTATTTTGCGCGGAATATTGCTTCGCCAACTCCACTAATACCGAAGCGGATTTTTTAATACGATAATTTTTTGACCAGACGGCGGCATAACGCGCGACCGGTAACTCATCTTCGACTGGCAGCACCACAAACTGGTCTGAACCGAAAGGAGTAATCATGTCACGCGGGATAACGGTGAGATAATCGGCATTGAGAACCAGGTTATAGATGGTGACGACGGAGTCCGTCTGGACGATATTTTCGATACTGATGTGGTTGTTCTGAAGGGTGGTTAATAGTTCTTTGTAGTAACCCATATCCGTTTGCGGCATCACCCACTGTTCATGCGTGAGCGATGCCAGGCTTGTCGTGTCGGTGCACGTTCGCGATCTGCTGGCCACCAGCACAAACTCAGATTCAAAAAGCGGCTCAACGTGCAGATCCTGCAGCAGCATTTCATCGCTCAGCGTCCCGATGGCAAAGTCCAGCCGTCCGTCCCGAATGGCGGGCAGGAATGACGATAGCTGCGCTTCAAACATTGATACTCGCGCTTTTGGGAACACTTCTTTGAATTTTTTGATCATACTGGAGAGGAACGTGAAACCAATCAGCGACGGATAGCCGAACGAGACGTCAATAACGGTGCTGAAACTCAGGCTGTTCATCTCACTGACCATATTCTTCATTTCGCGAGTGATGGACTCGGAGTAGGCGAGCAGTGTCTGTCCCGCGCTGGTCAGCTTCACACCGGTGTTTTTGCGCACGATCAGTTCGACGCCAAAATAGGATTCGATATCGTTAATAATTTTACTGACGGCTGGCTGTGTGAGCCCGAGCTGTCGGGCGGCAGAACCAATGGATCCACTTTTAATGACTTCCTGAAATACAACCAGGTGTTGTGTTTTCGGTAGAATAATAGTGTTCATCATATTCTGCGCTTATTTCCTTATCCCGATGCAGAATTCTACTCATTATTGATAGCAAGGGTATGTGCTGTCTCTCACAGATTACTTTTTACGACACATCAGATGCCATTAAAATAGTCTATTTTTAATTATAAATCACCAAGTTACATAAATAGTTACCATAAACCCGCCTGATATTGATCAATAAAAAACAGAGAGATAATTTTATTTTATGGCGATAACCACGATCTATTTATGGTGATAAAGGATCGGTAATAAAGGTGATATTTCAGGCAATTAACGGCGAATAATTAGACGTAATTTCTATTAAACATTTTTGTATATTATCAAATAACTTAATAAATACTTGTCAACATCAGGAAAAGCATCGAACCCATCACATATTCACGCGGCAAATGTATTAAATAAAACGATTTCATTAATTTATACGCCATGAATAAGATACAAATAAAAAACAAAATCAACAATAAATTAACACCAAGAAAATCACATTTTCTAGCGCGATATTTTGTGAATTGGATCGCTAATATCGGTAAAGCAGCGCAACTCCAGACAAAAACAGTGAAATGTGCTTATTGTCGCAAAAATGAGAATTCGTTCGTTTTGACGAAGGCGTCGTGGACAGTCATTCATCTGTGCAGCCAAAAGCAAAAATTGTGCTGCTAAAAGCAAAAAACTCCGCCGAGACGGGGTTTGTTAAGAAGCTGAAGCTGACTGATAAACCCGTGGCGATTCACTTTTTTGGGAAACGGTAGTTTTCCAGAATTAGAGAAACAGTTTCAGCTGGAATGCTGTAAAGTTCATCAGTATGATTATTTGCACAATCAGCGATTGAGAAAACACTTCTGGGAGATAAGGGACGAGACGATATGAAAGTGACTGATGAGGCTTTGTTACGTTCAGGGTTTACGCAGCCCGAATTGCAGAAGATAAAAAGCAATATTGAAAAATATGGAGGAACGCTTGGAGAGGCCATAAATGACCTCGCCAGGCGATTTGTTACCTTGGCGGGAGTGGTGGCTGTGTGTGCCTTAATCCTACTGCTACTTATCGTCTTCAGCTCACCTGATAGAGCAGTTGCATGGGGGCTGGCGATGATCTTTGGGGTTGCCATTATGTCCTTCGCACAGCCGCCGGTAATTTCCTATAAATCCTGGCGTTACCGAAAAACTATCAAGGATTAACTGGTTCCATTTTCTGTTGTCAATAGATCGAAAATCACTTTTGCTTTAACACCATAACCGACAATCTTCATTGTTAGCTTAGGAGTGCTCATTGTGCTGACTTTGCGATAGTAATCGTGTGGAAGCCAGCGGAATAATCTCCAGGCTCCAGTTTTTCGAGCGAGTCCTACAATGCTGTACACACTGGCACCAAGAGTAACACCATTATAGAGAGCCAAGCCCGTGTTAGGATTAAATCCCATGAACTGGGCCGTATGCATCGCAGAGTCAGCAATTATACCTTGCGAGGGTTTATGTCCTGCTGGCTGATCAAAGTTGAGCACTTCTTTCGTTAATCCGTTCATTCCATCGGCAATCAGGACTGCCCCAGCCAGCATACCAATCGGCCCCATAGTTGATAACATCATAAAGCCACCAAAGAGAACCACGCCTGATAGCACCACATTTACAGCGGATATAACATAACCAACGATTTTATTATTTTCTCGAACAAATTCTATCTTTGCATAAAGTTGTGCGGCTCTGGTCCTTAACAGGCGCTCTTGTTCTTGCAGATTATCCGTTTCGGCACGCAGATTTTTTATGCATACGATGCATTGTTCATCTGTTTTGGCCCGTCGCGCTGCTTCAAATTCTTTCTCTACAACCTGTTTTATCTCCTCGACAAACTTGATACGTGTTAGACCATCTTGCAAATAGAATGCTGATAGCCGATTTGCTGTTTCGACGAGTTTCCGGGCTTCAAGATTCACCATGGTATCTGACCATGTTCTGTTCCAGCCCCTATTAAGCAGCGCGATATCCATAAAGCCTCCTTTCCCAAATGTGTCAGGTCACTTTACGTGCAATATGCTCACGGGCAACAGGAAATGCTTTCCCAGAGTCTGATTTTAGCGGAACGAACACATGGGCAAACTTTGAGATCCAGCACGGTATTTCCCTAATTGTCATCTTCGGATGTGTCAAAACTCTTGCTGTACGGGCAATGTTTCGACCGGGTTTTATAGACGAACGTGTACACATTGTTGCTGTATACGCAGAGTATCATCCCGTTTTCCGTGGTTGTCTGTACAGGATTGCTCATCGTTATGCGCCCGGCGCTGGCGTTGAAGGCCACCATCAAACCGCAAAGTATCAGTATATAACCTTTCATTTTCTCGTCCTTTTCTGGAATGAAGTTCGCTACTTCTTACCGCTTCATCATTGGGTACATGGGGACTGTGCATGCACACCATTAATCCATAAAAACGATTGAAAATATAATTTCGATAGATAAAATCTATTATGAATTTTAACGGTCAAGTCTGCATACAGGAAGAAGTATGAAAAAAATTATTGTGTTACCTCTGTTGCTCTGCGCTTTCTCATCCGTAGCTAGTGGAGCGGTCTCGGGCGAAATCCAGCCATATCCTGATTACCTGGCTGCATATGTCAAAACGCTTGTTACTGTTGGGTGTGAACAGGCACTGAAGGGAGGTTCTGAGGATGTACTGATAAAGCAGGCAACACGGGGTATGAAGAAAGATACACCGAGCTACTACGCTGTTTACAATTCTGTCGTTGAGGGCGCTGGAGCTGGAGCTGCGCTTAAAGCTAAAGGGAGATTGATAACTAAAGATAAGATAGCCATTGATAGCTGTGGTGGGGTCGCAGCCTATATCTCGATGCAAAAAGATTTTATGAAAATGGTGGTTGATGAGATGACGACATCAGAGCAATCGCAAGCTGGTGCCGTAAAACCAAAGGCGACATCTTCTGACGAAAGCGTGTAGCGACAAAGCAGGGGTCTGTGGTTCTTCAGGCTTAGCAGCTTGACCGGGAACATAATCACTTTCTGGTCGCATAGAGTTAACGATCTGGCGATAATCAGAATGCCGTTGATCCATAAAGGCTATATGTGCATCGCAGTAATGTCTCCAAAGGAGATCGTATTCTGAGGCCAAATAATCGATTTCATCCGCCATGCCCGTAAGATCAAACTGGCTACCAAGTTGCTCTATGACTGAATCTGTCGACAGCGGTTCAACATCTTGTTTAAAGGTTCCATCAAGTAGCAGCCCAAAATCATGCGCATTACGTTTTTCACGAGCCAATGAACCGGATTCTCGCAGGGTGCTACGTACAGTTGAGGGAATTTTTTTTGCTGCGGCGTAAAAATCTGCCTGAATTTTAAGCAAATAACGATCAATATCGTCTTGTTCTAACTTCTTCATTTTCTGCACTATGTCCAATAATTGGGCTGGCTCCATTTTGGACGATTTTACAAAAGAAATGAACATAGAGAGACGGGAAGATATAAATCTTGCTCTGCTGGCTGAATCGCAGCCTAGAGACACGCGGAACAAACCGCCTGAAGGTAGTCTGAAATGAAGGCAGTAGCGGTTGCCACGCTTTAGGATATTCGGGATGGAACAGCCGTTGGTGTGCCTCGTCTGTATCACAGTCTGTGTCACATTTTCACCTATTAAGGCCTGAGACACACCAACGTATTGTTTTAGAAGAAGTTGAAGCTGACCGATAAGCCGGGTTCTGTCGTGGACAGTCATTCATCTAGGCCAGCAATCGCTCACTGGCTCAAGCAGCCTACCCGGGTTCAGTACGGGCCGTACCTTGTGAACCCCTATTTGGCCTTGCTCCGGGTGGAGTTTACCGTGCCACGGACTGTTACCAGCCGCGCGGTGCGCTCTTACCGCACCCTTTCACCCTTACCTGATCCCGCTTGCGCGGGCCATCGGCGGTTTGCTCTCTGTTGCACTGGTCGTGGGTTTCCCCCCCAGGCGTTACCTGGCACCCTGCCCTATGGAGCCCGGACTTTCCTCCCCTCCGCCCGTCTCCCCCCGAAGAGGGACGACGACGAAGCGGCGACTGTCTGGTCAGCTTCGGCGCGAAGTATAGAGGGTTTGCGTCCCGCTGTCACCCTTGCGTGCGCATCCCCACCTGTAAAGTCGCGGCGATATTACGCGACGAGCGGTAAATGTTGTCAAATGCACCGCGGAATGCCTCTTCCAGGGTTCCAATACTGCTTAACACGCTGAACACCGCGTCGATACCGTGCTGATGCACCACACCAACATCGCTGGTCAGGCTGCCTGCAATTCCGATCACCGGTTTATGATATTTTTTGGCAACGGTCGCCACGCCAACCGGCACTTTGCCGTGGATACTCTGGCTGTCGAGACGGCCCTCACCGGTTAACACCAGAGTGCAATCGTGGATATGCTCCTCCAGGTTCAACGCCTGGGTGACGATCTCAATCCCGCTGCGTAACTCCGCGCCGAGGAACGCCATCAGCGCTGCCCCCATCCCGCCCGCGGCGCCAGAACCAGGGACATTTCTCACGTCAATGGACAGGGATTTCTTAATCACATCAGCAAAGTGGCTGAGATTTCGATCGAGTTCGACGATTTTTGCTTCGTCCGCCCCTTTCTGCGGGCCAAAAATACGCGATGCCCCTTTATCCCCCACCAGCGGATTGGTGACATCACAGGCCACGCGAAGGGTACAGTTCTTCAGTCGCGGATCCAGCCCGGAGACATCAATACTGTTTAACGCCATCAAACTACCGCCGCCGTAGCCAATCTCCGTCCCGTTGGCGTCACACAGTTTCGCGCCAAGGGCCTGCATCATTCCGGCACCGCCATCATTGGTGGCGCTACCGCCAATGCCGATAATGATATTGCGCGCGCCCTTGTCCAGCGCATCGAGGATCAGCTCGCCTGTCCCCCGCGAAGTGGTAATCAGCGGATTGCGTTTTGCAGAAGGAACCAGCGCCAGGCCACTTGCTGCGGCCATCTCGATAATCGCGGTAGTACCATCGCCGGACATTCCCCAGCAGGCATTCACTTGTTCGCCCAGCGGGCCCGTGACAACAATGTGCTGTTCCGTGCCCTGAGTGGCGGCAATCATCGCGTCGACCGTGCCTTCTCCACCGTCAGCAACAGGCACAGAAACATACTGAGCATCAGGAAAAATTTCCCGAAATCCTTTTTCTATCGCCTGAGCTACCTCGGAGGCAGAAAGGCTTTCTTTATACGAGTCAGGGGCGATTACGATTTTCATAGTTGTAGCCTGTTACTGCACGCGGCAAAAATACCGGGCGCGTTTCTGCGCCCGTCTTTGTTAGCGAGTGACTTCCACTTTCGCCAGTTTTTCGTAGTAGCATGCAATTGCGCTGTGGTCTGCATTACCGAGACCATCGGCGCGTAACGCCTGCATCATCTCCATTACCGCTGCGGTCAGCGGCAGCTGTGCGCCGACGCCGTGAGAGGTATCCAGCGCATTGGCCAGGTCTTTGATGTGTAAGTCGATACGGAAGCCCGGCTTGAAGTTGCGGTCCATCACCATTGGCGCTTTCGCGTCCAGCACCGTACTGCCCGCCAGTCCACCGCGAATAGCCTGGTACACCAGATCCGGGTTCACGCCCGCTTTGGTGGCCAGCGTCAGCGCTTCGGACATCGCGGCGATGTTCAGCGCCACAATCACCTGGTTCGCCAGTTTGGTCACGTTGCCCGCACCGATTTCACCGGTATGCACTACGGAGCCCGCCATTGCTTTCAGCAGATCGTAATATTTGTCGAAAATGGCTTTATCGCCGCCGACCATGACCGACAGCGTGCCGTCGATCGCTTTTGGCTCGCCGCCGCTCACCGGCGCATCCAGCATCTCTACGCCTTTCGCTTTCAGCGCTTCGCTGATTTCACGGCTCGCCAGCGGAGCGATAGAACTCATGTCGATCAGCACCAGCCCTGGCTTCGCGCCTTCAATCAGCCCGTTTTCACCCAGCGCCACCTCATGGACATGCGGGGAGTTAGGCAGCATGGTGATGACCACATCACACTGCTCAGCAATCGCTTTGGCGGTGATCGCGGTTTCAGCACCAGCGGCAATCAATTCCGCAATGACTTCAGGATTACGGTCAGAAACCACCAGCGAGTAACCGGCTTTAATGAGGTTTTTACTCATTGGTTTGCCCATGATACCCAGGCCAATAAAACCAACTTTCAGTGTCATAATTGCATCTCTCTCTCTATTATCGATGGTGATTATTTTTTAAAGGAATCCGCTAACTTCTGCGTGGCAGAACGGAATACGCCGAGGTCGCTGCCTACGGCAACAAAGGTGGCGCCCCACTCAAGGTAACGGCGAGCATCAGCCTCAACCGGAGCCAGAATACCGCTCGGTTTACCGTGCGCTTTAGCACGGGCGAAAATGTGCTGGATGGCACGCTGCACCTCCGGGTGACTGGCATTGCCGAGGTGGCCAAACGCCGCAGCCAGATCGCTTGGACCGACAAAAATGCCGTCCACGCCGTCCGTTGCCGCAATGGCGTCAACGTTGTCCACGCCCTGCTGACTCTCAATCTGAACCAGAATCGTGATGTTCTGGTTGGACTGGGCAAAGTAGTCCGGCACCGTGCCGAACATATTGGCGCGATGAGAAACGGACACGCCGCGAATACCTTCTGGCGGATAGCGGGTAGACGCCACGGCCTGTACCGCTTCTTCCACATTTTCCACAAACGGGATCAGGAAGTTATAGAAGCCGATATCCAGCAGGCGCTTAATAATCACCGGCTCGTTGGTTGGCACACGCACCACCGGCGCGCTGTGGCTCCCCTTTAGCGCCATCAGTTGCGGAATAAACGTGGTGATGTCATTCGGCGCGTGTTCGCCGTCCAGTACCAGCCAGTCAAACCCTGCCAGCCCTAACACTTCGGTGCTGATGGGGTTAGCCAGCGCAGACCAGCAGCCAATCTGAATCTCTTTTGCCGCCAGGGCCGCTTTAAACTTGTTCGGGAAAATATCGTTACTCATCGCTTATACCTTCAATGAATCGTGATTTATTTCTGCAATTCCATACGTTTGATGTCGCCTACCACGAACAGGTAACACACCATCGCCATCAACGCCGAGCAGCCAACGAATACCAGAGCCGCATTAAATGAATGCAGTTCGCTCACCAGATAGCCAATCACCAGAGGCGTGACAATCGACGCCACGTTACCGAAGACGTTGAACACACCGCCACACAGGCCCACAATCTCTTTTGGCGCGGTGTCAGAAATGACCGGCCAGCCCAGCGCACCAAAGCCTTTACCGAAGAATGCCAGCGCCATCAATGCCACCACCAGCGCGGTATTGTTGGTGTAGTTGCACAGGATAATGGTCGATGCCAGTAGCATGCCGAGCACAATCGGTAACTTACGCGCCAGGGTAATAGACTTGCCGCTTTTGATCAGATGGTCTGAGAACACGCCGCCCAGTACGCCACCCGCAAAACCGCACAGTGCCGGAATAGAGGCCACCATGCCGACCTTCAGAATTGACATTCCCTTCTCCTGCACCAGATAAATCGGGAACCAGGTGAGGAAGAACCAGGTAATGGTGTTGATAAAGTATTGACCAAAAAATACGCCGAGCATCATGCGGTTGGTCAACAACTGTTTGATGTAATGCAGTTTTGGTCCGCTTGCCGCTTTGTCGCCTGGCTTTTTATGATCCATATCGACTACCGCGCCGCCGTCCGAGATGAACTTCAGCTCTTCTGCAGACATACGCGGATGGTCGGTTGGGTTATGGATAAACTTCACCCACAGCCCGGTCAGAACAAAGCCAATCACACCCATCACGGTAAAGACATGTTCCCAGCCCCACGCGAAGGTCAACCAGCCCAGCAGCGGTGAGAAAAGTGCCAGAGAAAAATATTGCGCAGAGTTAAAAATAGCCGAGGCAGTGCCGCGCTCTTTCGTCGGGAACCAGGCGGCCACAATACGGGCGTTGGCCGGGAAAGACGGGGCCTCCGAGAAACCCAGCATAAAACGCATACAGAACATGGAGATACCTGCCCACGCCAGCGGGAAGAAATCAACAAAACCCTGTAAGAACGTGAACAGCGACCAGAAGAACAGGCTATAGGTATAAACCTTCTTCGAGCCAAATTTATCGAGCAACCAGCCGCCCGGGATCTGCATCAGCAGATAGGCCCAGCCAAATGCAGAGAAGATATACCCCATCGACACGGCACTTAACTGGAGCTCTTTCGCGACTTCTGTCCCGGCAATAGAAAGTGTCGCGCGGTCCGCATAGTTCACCGCGGTCACAATAAAGATAATCAGCAATATTAAATGACGGGTATGAATACCCTTTTTTGTTTCTACAGCAGTATCCAGTGACATTTTAATTTCCTCAGGTACATCGGTGTAGGTGTTTTTATTATTTTTGGAATCGTTTTACTGATTATTTATTGATAGCAGGCAATATCAGTTAATTAACCAGATACAATGAAATCGTGATTAAGTATAAACATCAGCCCTGCCCTGCACATTGTTGTATCGCTCAATTATATGCGTATTTAAGAACATTATTTTGAGCATATGCACAATCATCTGGGCGCTGATGCACAGATTTACGCATTACTCGCCAGACGGCGGTGATGCGCACTCAGGGGAGTGATCTTCGTCACATTTTTATCCTCCGAGTCCTGACATTCTTTATTCAACAAAGCAGCGTCTTTATTTCTGACAATAAGAAAATAAACACTCTTGTCACTGCATTTAATATCTAAGATTTAACTGGAGAATAATGAGCAATGGCCGACATCGAAATTCGACAAGCGTCGCCTACGGCGTTCTATATTAAGGTACACGACACAGA
Organism: Lelliottia sp. CFBP8978; assembly: GCF_034046055.2. Classification (NCBI taxonomy): domain Bacteria; kingdom Pseudomonadati; phylum Pseudomonadota; class Gammaproteobacteria; order Enterobacterales; family Enterobacteriaceae; genus Lelliottia; species Lelliottia sp. CFBP8978. The sequence continues at coordinate 3,848,330 of NZ_CM188253.1, forward strand.
TAACGTGGCGATCATTGTTAATGACAATGGCCTGAAAGCGGGAACTCGTTTTCCTGATGGCCTGGCGCTTATTGAACACATTCCCCAGGGACACAAAGTCGCACTGGTCGATATTCCGGCGCATGGCGAAATCATCCGCTACGGCGAAATCATCGGTTACGCCGTGCGCGCGATACCTCAGGGCAGCTGGATTGATGAATCATTAGTTGAACTGCCTAAAGCCCCGCCGCTGAATACACTACCGCTGGCCACTCGCGTCCCTGAACCGCTGCCGCCTCTGGAAGGTTATACCTTTGAAGGCTACCGCAACGCAGACGGCAGCGTGGGAACGAAAAACCTGCTCGGCATTACCACCAGCGTGCATTGCGTGGCGGGCGTGGTGGATTACGTGGTCAAAATCATCGAACGTGATTTGCTGCCGAAATATCCGAACGTTGACGGCGTGGTCGGCCTGAATCATCTCTATGGCTGCGGTGTCGCCATTAATGCCCCGGCGGCGGTCGTACCGATTCGGACTATCCATAACATTGCGCTGAACCCGAATTTTGGCGGCGAAGTGATGGTGATTGGCCTGGGCTGTGAAAAGCTCCAGCCGGAGCGTCTGCTGCAGGGCACCGAAGATGTCAAAGCCATCGCGGTTGATGACGCCAGCATCGTCCGTTTGCAGGATGAACATCACGTCGGCTTTAAATCCATGGTCGACGATATTCTCCAGGTTGCCGTCCGCCATCTGGAAAAACTGAATAAACGCCAGCGCGAAACCTGCCCGGCCTCAGAGCTGGTTGTCGGCACGCAGTGCGGCGGCAGCGATGCTTTCTCAGGCGTCACTGCGAATCCGGCAGTGGGTTATGCCTCCGATCTGTTTGTTCGCTGTGGCGCAACGGTCATGTTCTCGGAAGTCACTGAAGTCCGCGATGCAATTCACCTTCTCACGCCGCGAGCCATCAATGAAGAAGTGGGTAAGCGCCTGCTGGAGGAGATGGCCTGGTACGATAACTATCTCGATCTCGGGCAAACCGACCGCAGCGCTAACCCGTCGCCGGGCAACAAAAAAGGTGGCCTGGCGAACGTGGTCGAAAAGGCCCTCGGCTCGATTGCTAAATCCGGCCAGAGCGCCATCTCTGAGGTGCTTTCACCAGGCCAGCGTCCAACCAAACGCGGTCTGATTTATGCCGCAACGCCTGCGAGCGATTTTGTCTGCGGTACGCAGCAGGTGGCATCCGGTATTACGGTACAAGTCTTTACCACCGGGCGTGGCACGCCGTACGGTCTGATGGCGGTTCCGGTAATCAAGATGGCGACCCGTACTGAGCTGGCGAACCGCTGGTATGACTTAATGGATATTAACGCGGGAACCATTGCGACGGGCGAAGAGAGCATTGAGGACGTGGGCTGGAAACTGTTCCACTTCATCCTGGATGTGGCGAGCGGCCGGAAGAAAACCTTCTCCGATCAGTGGGGATTGCATAACCAACTGGCGGTATTTAACCCGGCTCCGGTGACCTGATTCTTCGCCCCACTTCCCTCTTCCCGCAAGGGCGGAGGGAACCGGTCGCTGGATAACAGGCCGGGCGGCATGACGCTCGCCCGGTTTACCGTTAACCGTTGTCCTGCTGCTCCAGAGCATATTTATACAGCGCGTTCTTTTTCACGCCGTGAATTTCAGCGGCAAGCGCAGCGGCTTTTTTCAGTGGCAGCTCGGTTTGCAACAGTGCCAGCGTACGCAGCGCGTCGGCTGGCAGCGCATCTTCCTGCGCCTTATGGCCTTCAACAATCAGCACCATCTCGCCTTTGCGGCGGTTTTCATCTTCTTTCACCCAGGCCAGCAATTCTCCCACGGGTGCGCCGTGGATCGTTTCCCAGGTTTTAGTGAGCTCACGCGCCAGTACCACATAGCGGGCTTCCCCCCACACAGCGACCATATCCTCTAAACTTTCCAGCAGACGGTGGGTGGACTCATAGAAAATCAGCGTCCGCGGTTCCGCTTCCAGTTCTTTCAGCGTGTCACGGCGACCTTTGGATTTTGCCGGTAAGAAACCTTCGTAGCAGAAGCGATCCGACGGCAGGCCCGCCGCACTTAAAGCCGCAATCGCCGCGCACGGCCCCGGCAGCGGTACCACGCGGATACCGGCTTCACGACAGGTGCGAACCAGGTGGTAACCGGGATCGTTAATCAGCGGCGTTCCGGCATCGGACACCAGCGCAATGTTCTGCCCCGCCTTGAGTTTATCCACCAGCATCTGCGCTTTTTGTTGCTCATTGTGATCGTGTAATGCGAACAAACGAGCGTTGATGGCGAAATGTTGCAGCAACAGGCCGGTGTGGCGGGTATCTTCAGCGGCAATTAAATCAACGGCTTGTAAAACGGTGAGTGCACGTTGGGTAATATCAGACAAATTCCCGATAGGAGTAGGTACAATATAAAGCTGGCCTTGAGAATTATCTGCCGTTTCGTGTTGTTTCATTGTTTAGTCCGTATTGCCGATTTAATATTGAGCATTGCCTAAAAAATATCACTGGATACAGTATGGTACCGTTAACGTTTCTTCGAACAAAAGCTTCGCGCAGCCTTCCTGTCGTGCTGGCAGCCTTACTCTTTGCAGGCTGTGGCACCCAGGCGCCCGATCAAACTGCTGCCCATATGCAGGGGACTGCGCAGGCTGATTCCGGCTATTATCTGCAACAAATGTCGCAGAGCTCAGATGATACCAAGACCAACTGGCAATTACTTGCCATTCGTTCACTGCTGAAGGAAGGCAAGACGCAGCAGGCGTCCGAACTGTATAACCAGCTGCCGCAGGATTTGAACGACACCCAGCGTCACGAGCAATCCCTTCTCTCCGCTGAACTGAAAATTGCGCAGAAAGATTACCCGGCGGCGAAAAAGATCCTGAGCGACATCGACGTCAAAGCGCTGGAAAACAATCAGCAAGCGCGCTACTGGCAGGCAATCATTGCCACCGAGCAGGGGCGTCCTTCACTGCAACTCCTTCGGGCTTTAATTGCTCAGGAGCCGTTACTGAACGCGGCGGATAAGCAGAAGAACATTGATGCGACCTGGCAAGCACTCTCCGCGATGACGCCGGAACAGGCGCAGACCCTGGTGATCAATGCCGACGAAAATGTGCTGCAGGGCTGGCTGGATTTGCAGCAGATGTGGTTCAACAACCGCAGCGACCCAAAGATGCTTAAAGCAGGGATCACCGACTGGCAAACGCGTTATCCGCAAAACCCGGGCGCGAAAATGCTGCCGTCGCAGCTGGTGAATGTGCAAAACTTCAAACCCGCCTCCGTGAATAAGATCGCCCTTCTGCTGCCGCTCAACGGCCAGGCGGCGGTATTCGGTCGCACCATTCAGCAGGGCTTTGAAGCGGCAAAAAATGGCACGACGGCGGTAGCCGGGAATGCGATTCCCGATCAGTCCGCCCAGGCCGCGAACGTGAATGACGTCATTAGCCCGTCTGCGGCGGAAACCAGTGATTTAACGACTTCGCAAGCGCCTGCACAGGGCACGATGCAGAATCCGGTCACGGCGCCAACCACTCCTCCGGCAGCCGCGCCAGCGCCAGAAGCGCAGGCACAGACCCCGGCGCAAGCGCCAGCAGCCCCGGCAACCGATGTCGCTGCGCCTGCGCCGCAAACCGCCGCACCGGAACAGCAGCCCGCCGCGCAGCCACAAACCGTGGCCGCAACCACAGCGAATCCAGGCGCTGAGCTAAAAGTTTACGATACCAGCTCGCAACCGCTCGATCAGGTTCTGGCGCAGGCCCAGCAGGACGGGGCCAGTATTGTTGTCGGTCCGCTGCTGAAAAATAACGTCGAAGAGCTGATGAAGAGCAATACCTCGCTGAACGTGCTGGCACTCAACCAGCCGGAGCAGGTGCAGAATCGCGCAAACATTTGTTACTTCGCCCTTTCACCGGAAGATGAAGCTCGCGATGCCGCGCGCCATATCCACGAGCAGGGAAAACAAGCTCCGCTGCTGCTGACTCCACGTAGCGCACTGGGCGACCGCGTGGCGAATGCGTTTGCCCAAGAGTGGCAACAGCTGGGCGGCAGCGTAGTACTTCAGCAGAAATTTGGTTCCACCTCGGAACTGAGAGCGGGCGTCAACGGCGGGTCGGGTATCGCCTTGACCGGCAGTCCGGTTTCTGCAAGCCTGCCGCAACAGCAGAGCGTCACTATCGGCGGACTGACCATTCCTGCGCCACCGTCCGATGCACAAATTAGCGGTGGCGGCAAAGTGGATGCGGCGTATATCGTCGCCACGCCAGAGGAGATCGCCTTCATCAAGCCGATGATCGCCATGCGCAACGGCAGCCAGAGCGGCGTCACGCTGTATGCCAGCTCGCGCAGCGCGCAGGGGACGGCCGGTCCGGATTTCCGTCTGGAGATGGATGGTCTGCAGTACAGCGAAATCCCGATGCTGGCAGGCAGTAATCCGGCACTGATGCAGCAGGCGCTGAGCAGCGTGCGTAACGACTACTCTCTGGCACGTTTGTATGCAATGGGTGTCGATGCGTGGGCGCTGGCTAACCACTTTACCCAGATGCGCCAGGTGCCAGGCTTTGAGCTTAACGGCAATACCGGCGATCTGACGGCCACTCAGGATTGTGTGATTAACAGGAAGTTATCATGGCTCAAATACCAGCAGGGGCAGATCGTCCCGGCCAGTTAAGCCGTAAGCAGACTGGCGACGCGTGGGAGTTAACAGCGCGTCGCTGGCTGGAAGGCAAAGGACTGCGTTTTATCGCCGCCAACGTTCGCGGACGTGGCGGCGAGATTGACCTGATCATGAAAGAGGGTCAGGTCACCGTGTTTATTGAGGTGCGTTTCCGACAGTCGTCCTTCTTTGGTGGCGCTGCCGCCAGCGTGACGCTCGCCAAACAACGAAAATTATTACACACTGCCCGCTTGTGGCTCGCCCGCCATAATGGGAGTTTTGATACTGTGGATTGCCGGTTCGATGTGGTAGCCTTCACCGGAAACGACATTGAGTGGTTTAAAAACGCCTTTGGCGAAGACGTATAAAACAAAGTTTTAAAGGGATAACGTGCTCGAAAGAATTAAGGTTTGTTTCACAGAAAGCATTCAAACTCAGATTGCAGCGGCGGAAGCCCTCCCGGATGCTATTTCTCGCGCAGCGATGACGCTGGTGCAGTCCCTGCTGAATGGCAACAAAATCCTCTGTTGTGGTAATGGCACGTCAGCCGCCAACGCACAGCATTTTGCTGCCAGCATGATCAATCGCTTCGAAACAGAACGCCCAAGTTTACCTGCCATTGCACTTAATACCGATAATGTGGTCTTAACGGCTATCGCCAACGATCGTCTGCATGATGAAATATACGCAAAACAGGTGCGCGCCTTAGGCCATGCCGGGGATGTTCTGCTGGCGATTTCCACGCGGGGTAACAGCCGTGATATCGTCAAAGCCGTTGAAGCTGCTGTAACGCGCGATATGACTATCGTTGCGCTGACGGGCTATGACGGTGGCGAACTGGCCGGGCTTCTCGGTCCGCAGGATGTGGAAATTCGCATTCCTTCTCATCGCAGCGCGCGTATTCAGGAAATGCACATGCTGACAGTGAACTGCTTATGCGATCTGATTGATAACACGCTTTTCCCTCACCAGGATGATTAAGGAGTTCTAATGAAGGCATTAACGCCCCTCGCAGTCCTTATTTCTGCGCTTCTGCTTCAGGGATGTATTGCTGCGGCTGTGGTTGGTACTGCAGCCGTTGGCACCAAAGCGGCAACTGACCCACGCTCAGTGGGAACCCAGGTGGATGACGGTACGCTGGAATTACGCGTAAACAGCGCCCTGTCCAAAGACGAACAGATCAAGAAAGAAGCGCGTATTAACGTTACGGCTTATCAGGGCAAAGTGCTGTTGGCAGGCCAGGCGCCCAATATGGAGCTCGCCACGCGTGCGAAGCAGATCGCCGTGGGTGTAGAAGGCACAACAGAAGTGTTCAATGAAGTGCGCCAGGGCCAGCCGATTGGTCTGGGAACCGCGTCTTCTGACACCTGGATCACCACTAAAGTGCGCTCACAGCTTTTGGGTAGCGATCAGGTGAAATCCTCTAACGTGAAGGTCACCACTGAAAACGGCGAGGTCTTCTTGCTCGGACTGGTTACTGACCGTGAAGGCAAAGCCGCCGCCGATATCGCCAGCCGCGTCAGCGGCGTGAAGCACGTCACCACCGCGTTTACATACATTAAGTAACTTTATCGCTGCCCTCTCCCTGTGGGGGGGCAGTAAATCATCAATAACGCCCATTCGAATGGATGTTTGAAAGTCAGAAAAGTTACACTAAAGTGGCTTTCTCTAACTCTCCAGATGGCTTGCGCTCCAGCTCATTATTATTGAGAAACATATTCCACGAAAAATAATTAGTGGAGCATTGCCCCACTAATATATCACTATCAATATTGGCTAAAGTGTTTTATTTTCAGCACCTTCGGTATCAAACTCTTTTATTACCTGCTTTGCTGATTGGCCTATTTTATTACAAATGAGGGTTTCACCTTGCGGGCAGCGCATGGAGGAATTTTTGATTATTAGCTCAATATCCTCTCCATTTGCTGTAGTATTAATATGTTTTAGCATCCACTTTTCAAAATCAGGATTATTCTTTTCAACTTGCAGCAATTGTGGAAAATCTTCCCAGTGCCTTGCAAGCAAAACGCTAACAGCCGTTGACACCCCTTCTGCTAAGTACCCCTCATCGCATTGTTTAAATTTATTAAAAAATGAAGCTACATCATTCCAGGTTTGCAACGGGATTGTGGCATCAGCCGCATTGAAGTCTTCGTCTGAACACTCTTCGGCGTAAACGGAACCTGATATTATTATCAATACGAGGAGAAGAAAAATAGATTTCATATCCAGTACATTCCGGCTGGAACATCAATATTTTCTTTATTGAGATTAGGTTTCATCTTTGACGGGCCGCTACTATTCAGCACCTCTATAGTCGAAAGTGGCGAGTTTGACATATAGTCTTTAATTTTTTGCATGGCTTCATCTGTGGTGCGAATACATCCCATAGTCCAGTGCTGTGGACCTGGCACTCGGGGATTGTGAGCCTGACCTGAATGCACGCCTACACCACGATGCCCAGGATAATTAAAGCGAATAATTCCGTAGGCCCCATATGGTCCATCAGCATTATCACCAGGGTGTAAGTGTGGTGTTCTTGTATCCTGAATCGAATAAGTACCATTATTTACATGCCGCATGGTCGCTGTAGAATCAACATTGTTATAAGCCTCCCATATGCCAATAACATTATAGTCGCCATCTAAAAGCGAAAGCCGGTGTGTTAATCCGTTATAAATAAGTCGTGACATCGTCGAAATCCTTTCTTAGGTATATATGAAGGGATAACTACACTCCTTATTTCTCACAAGAGTTAAGTTATTCGTGCCTTAGCGTGTATAAAAACGGTGTAGTTTTCCCCTCCCCACTTTGGGGAGAGGGCGTAAATGACACATAGCGAATGCGCGCCACACCATCCGAGGTGATTACAACAGCGCGATACTTCCTGTTATCACCCCACTCACGATGACCAGCACACCGGTCAGCCACAGCGCTTTTGCCGGGAATGATTTGCGCAGCATAATTAACGACGGCAGACTCACCGCTGGCAAGGTCATTAATAGCGCCAGCGCAGGCGCGGTTCCCATCCCCGCAAGCATCATGGTTTGCACAATCGGAATTTCGGCGGCGGTCGGGATAACGAATAAACATCCGGCTACCGCCATCGCAATAACCCACAGCAGCGTGTTATCGATCGCGCCATCCGCATGCGGGAACAACCAGACGCGTGCCGCACCCAGAACCAGCACCGCCAAAATGTAGACCGGGATGGTACTCCAGAACAGCTGCCAGAGCGCTTTGCCCCAGCGGGTAAAGAAATCACCTTGTGGCTCAGGCGCGCTCATCTCTGTCGCCACAGACTGTACCTCTTTTTCTCTGACCAGGGACTGCACCAGAGAGGCGACAATCAGCACGGTAAGCAATCCGGCAACCAGGCGGATCAGCGCAAAATGCCAGCCCAGCACGAATCCCATAAACACCAGCGTAGCGGGGTTGAGGAGAGGATTACCCATCCAGAAAGCCAGCGCGCCGCCCATCGACACCTGCTGGCGCCGCATGCCTGCCGTAACAGGCGCGGCACAGCAGGAACACATCATTCCCGGCAGCGAAAATAGCGTCCCCAACAGAGTTCCCTGAAAGCGCGGCTGTCCGAGGGTGCGCATGAGCCAGTTGCGTGGAATAAGTACCTGAATCAGCGATCCCAGCAGCACGCCCAACACAGCGGCTTTCCATACGGCCAGGAAGTAGACCATGGCGTAATCCCATGCCGCCTGCAGTGGACTGGCGTCCGCCTGCGCAAGAATAGATTTGCCAATGTTATGTGTTTCGGCGGCAGTAAACGCTTTGCCGTAATAGGGCTGCCATTTCACATACCAGAGACCAATAATAACGACGATGAAAAAGAGTGCGGGTTTCCACCACTGAAATGGCGTTGCCGCCTGAGATGAAGACTGACCAGTCATAGCATTCCCCGGGGAGTGTGATTAATTTTGCCCGGCGAGTTTACGCCTCGCCTTTGGCAATATCACGCAGTTTTGCCGAGGGAATAATATTGACGCCTTCCTGCGCCGGGGACATCGCCTCTTTGAGCATCGCCCGCGCCACATCACGTGCATCGATTGATTTCCAGTTCCCGGGAAAAAGCTGGAACAATGGAGCAAACAGCGATTCGCTGAAGCGATGCTTTTCACGATCGCCCATCAGCATCGAAGGACGCACTATGGTGAGCCGGTCCCATTTCTGCGCCATCAGCGCCTCTTCCATTTGTCCTTTTACCTTGTTGTAAAAGAACGGCGAACGGGGGCTCGCGCCCATCGAACTCACCACCAAAAAATGAGTGGCTCCGAGTTTTTTAGCCGTTAATGCCGTGTCTATCACCAGCGTATAGTCGGCATGAATGAACGCCTCTTTGCTTCCGGCTTCGCGTCGGGTCGTCCCCAGACAGCAAAAGGCGATATCAACGGGATCCTTCACCTGGGCCAGCGCATCGGTCAGCTGCGGATCGTGAGGATTGAACACACCCGGAATATCGGCCAATGGACGACGGGTCGGAGCCGCGATGTAATTTACCCGCGGATCCTGGATCAGCATCCGCAGTAAGTGCCCACCCACCAGCCCGGTTGCACCTGTTAATAATACCTGGCTCATCTTTTCTCCTTTGCAGATTAGTCCGTTTGCGATTTCAGCCTGCTCAACCACACTTAGAAGTCTGTTACGGGTAAGTATTTACCACAAACAACGAAAAATCTGTCTGAAGCCAGAACAATGGAGGAAACATGAGCAAGAAAATAGCCGTCTTGATTACCGACGAGTTTGAAGACTCAGAGTTCACCTCTCCTGCCGAGGCGTTCCGCAAAGCGGGGCATGAAGTCGTTACGATTGATAAGCAAGCAGGGAAAACGGTGAAAGGCCATAAAGGTGAGGCCAGTGTCACTATTGATAAATCCATTGATGACGTGACCCCGGCACAGTTTGACGCCCTTCTGCTGCCTGGCGGCCATTCTCCGGATACGCTGCGAGGCGATGAGCGCTTTGTGACGTTCACGCGCGATTTTGTTGCCAGCGGCAAACCGGTCTTTGCTATCTGTCACGGGCCACAGTTACTGATTAGCGCTGAAGTGGTGCGAGGCCGTAAGCTGACCGCCGTCAAACCGATCGTCATCGATCTTAAAAATGCGGGCGCGGATTTTTACGATCAGGAAGTGGTGGTTGACCACGATCAGCTGGTGACCAGCCGAACGCCTGACGATCTGCCCGCATTTAACCGCGAAGCGTTACGCCTGCTCGGCGCGTAACCAGTGACGTTTTTTACCAAAGCCCAGCGTGTTGTCGGTGAATTTTATTTCGTCGAGACGAATTTCCCAAACGGGCGCTGACAACGCAAGGGCAACAGGAAAGCGACGCATGTAGTGCTGACGCATGGCGTTGCTTTCCTCCCCCTCCAGACGACGGATCTCACCTTTAAATTGCACGCCACGAATCAGTGCGACGTTCTTAGGCTGCCCGTTTACCGTCCCGGCGACTTTGGCTTGCTGGCCGGTCATTTGCGCATGCCGCGTTTTATCTTCACTTAACAGATAAAATGCGACCTTCACCGGATCGTAATAATAAAATGCATTCGCACACCACAGCTCATCGTCCTGATGGACACACCAGGTCACGACATGCTGCTTTGCCAGCCAGCGGTTAATGGCAGCCAGAGTTTCCATTTTCGTTCTCTCTCATGCTATCTTGCGTTCACCTTAACATACTGAATAAACGTACTGTGTGCTGGTTTCTCTATCTAGTCCGAACGGCTAATAATGCGCTCTATACGGGAGTGACAACCGATGTTGCCCGGCGTTTCCTTGAGCATCAGTCGGGGAAAGGGGCCAAAGCGCTGCGGGGTAAAGGTGAACTGATGCTTGCCTTTTCGGCACCCGTTGGTGAGCGCTCACTGGCGCTGAAGATGGAATACCGCATCAAGCAGATGACGAAGCGCCAGAAAGAGCGCCTCGTCGCCGGGGATGGTTCGTTTGAGGCGCTACGTGAGAGCCTGCAAACGCTGGCGGTTAAAAGCGATTGAAGTGGTCGTGATACTCCACAAGACCATTCACGCCATTAAACGCATCGTCGGCCAGACGGTGCACCTGAAATGCAGACTCGGCTCCCGGCCAGCGACAGTGTAGATCGTAATCGGCAGCCGGTTCGAAGCCTAAGCGTCCATAGAACGCCGGATCGCCCAGTGCCACGACCGCCGCGTAGCCAAACTCATTCAGTGAATCCAGCCCTTCATACACTAATTTCCGTGCCAGACCCTGACCGCGATAGTGTTCATCTACCGCCAGCGGCGCCATTCCGACCCACTGGAGTTCCTCACCCTGAACAGCCACCGGACTGAACGCCACATAACCGATCACCTGGCCTTCGTCATCCGTTGCCACCAGCCCCAGCGTGATCAGTCCGTCTTCACGGAGATCGTGGACCAGTCGGGCCTCGCCGTCCTCAGGGAACGAACGACGTAATAATGCATCAATACCAGGAGCATCAATCCCAATTTCAACTCGAATCAGCATGGCTCACCTACTGAAGTGTGTTTACTTTCAGGCGGGTTTTTCAGACCAGCCTCAACAAAATCAGCCATTTGCATCAGCGCCGTGCGCAGCGGCTTAGGCATCTGATCCAGCTCAATGGCGTCCATTAAATTTTTGACGTACAGGCCCAGCTCGGTATCGCCTTCAATGACCAGACGGCGCTGGAAAAAGAGTGTGTCCGGGTCCTGTTTACGCGCGGCGATCATCAACAGATCGCTGGCGTTCGCGCTGAAACTGACATCCGCGATGGCTGATTCACTGACGATCAGCCGATCGTTCTCAACGGATGTAAACCAGCGCAGTCCAATGTCACGTACTTCAATACTCAGCCAGCGGCCTTCGAGAAACTCCAGCTCGCCCTCTTCAAGGGCCTGCCGAAATTGCCAGCTCAGCACTTGCTGCAGAAGCTGACGCTTAAGGGCGAACGGCGTGAGTTTTACCGGCACGCTCAGCATTGATGGACCAAATTGTACGAGTCGTGAACGCAGTTTTTCCAGCACGAGCTTTACTCCCTGATAGCGATAATCCCGATATTTTGCCATATACGGCGGCGGCCGTAGCGGCGTAAATCAACAAACCGTCTTCCGGTATCATTCATTATTGGTGTCATCAATACGCCATTAACTGCCTTAAATCAAAAATTGTCGCGTGGAGGTTAATTAAACTCCCCGTTCGTTAACAATTTTGTGCCCTCTGGGCAGCGAACGTCAGGATAAATTATGGAGCTGCTCTGTCCAGCCGGAAACCTTCCGGCACTTAAAGCGGCCATCGAAAACGGTGCCGATGCGGTCTATATCGGGCTGAAAGATGACACCAATGCCCGTCATTTTGCGGGTCTCAACTTCACGGAGAAAAAACTCCAGGAAGCGGTGAACTTCGTTCACCAGCATCGCCGCAAGTTACATATTGCCATCAATACGTTTGCGCATCCTGATGGCTATGCGCGCTGGCAGCGCGCCGTGGATATGGCGGCACAGCTAGGGGCGGATGCGTTGATCCTCGCCGACCTCGCTATGCTGGAGTATGCCGCAGAACGCTATCCGCATATTGAGCGCCATGTCTCTGTTCAGGCCTCGGCCACCAACGAAGAAGCCGTCCGCTTTTATCATCGTCACTTTGACGTCGCCCGCGTGGTGTTACCGCGCGTGCTGTCTATTCATCAGGTTAAGCAACTGGCGCGCGTCTCGCCAGTGCCACTGGAAGTTTTTGCCTTCGGCAGCCTGTGCATCATGGCTGAGGGCCGTTGCTACCTCTCATCCTATTTAACCGGCGAATCGCCGAACACCGTTGGGGCATGCTCCCCTGCCCGCTTTGTCCGCTGGCAGCAGACGCCGCAGGGGCTGGAATCACGCCTGAACGATGTGCTGATCGACCGCTATCAGGATGGCGAAAATGCGGGCTATCCGACGCTGTGCAAAGGCCGTTATCTGGTGGACGGCGAGCGTTATCACGCGCTGGAAGAACCGACCAGCCTCAATACCCTGGAATTACTTCCGGAGCTACTGGCGGCCAATATCGCCTCCGTCAAAATTGAAGGCCGCCAGCGCAGCCCGGCGTACGTCAGCCAGGTGGCGAAAGTGTGGCGTCAGGCGATTGATCGCTGTATGGCTGACCCGCAGAACTATGCGCCGCAGCCGGCCTGGATGGAGACCCTCGGGGCAATGTCCGAAGGCACGCAAACTACGCTTGGTGCGTATCACCGTAAATGGCAGTGAGATAACTCATGAAATATTCATTAGGACCGGTGCTCTATTACTGGTCAAAAGAGACGCTGGAGGACTTTTACCAGCAGGCGGCGGCCAGTAGCGCCGACACGATTTATCTCGGTGAATCGGTGTGCAGCAAGCGTCGGGCAACCAAAGTGGGCGACTGGCTGGATATGGCGAAAAGCCTCGCCGGCAGCGGCAAGCAGGTGGTGCTTTCAACGCTTGCACTGGTGCAGGCGTCATCGGAACTGGGCGAGATTAAACGCTACGTCGAGAACGGTGATTTCCTGCTGGAAGCGAGCGATCTTGGCGTGGTGAATATGTGCGCCGAGCGCAAACTGCCGTTTGTCGCTGGGCATGCGTTGAACTGCTATAACGCTGTCACGCTGCGCCTGCTGCTGAAACAGGGGATGACGCGTTGGTGCATGCCGGTGGAGCTGTCACGAGACTGGCTCATTAATTTGCTGAATCAATGCGAAGAGCTGGGTATTCGCGATCGGTTCGAAGTGGAAGTACTGAGTTACGGGCATCTGCCGCTGGCGTATTCCGCGCGTTGCTTTACCGCTCGCTCAGAAGATCGCCCTAAAGATGAGTGCGAAACCTGCTGCATCAAATATCCCAACGGGCGCAGTGTGCTGTCGCAGGAAAATCAGCAAGTCTTTGTGCTTAACGGCATTCAGACCATGAGCGGCTATGTTTACAACCTGGGCAACGAATTAACATCGATGAAAGGCGTCGTGGATATGGTGCGCCTGTCACCGCTGGATACTGACGTGTTTGCGATGCTGGATGCGTTTCGCGCCAATGAAAACGGGGCCGCGCCCCTACCGCTGACAGCAAACAGCGACTGCAACGGTTACTGGAAACGTCTCGCCGGGCTGGAGCTACAGGCCTGAATTTACCCAAAATCATTTAAGCTGTCGCCAGACAGCAGCTTAAGGGTTGACGCGTAAAAGCTCACTTTGTTAACAACGGTTATTAAATTTTAATGCAATATTAAAAGATTCACCGTCGACAAAGTGAGCTGCTATGACAGATAAATCCATTCCCTTTTCGGTGCTCGATCTGGCACCGATCCCTGAAGGCTCCTCTGCAGGAGTGGCCTTTTCTCATTCTCTGGATCTTGCTCGTCTCGCTGAACAGCGTGGATATCATCGCTACTGGCTGGCGGAGCATCACAATATGGTGGGTATCGCCAGCGCCGCGACTTCGGTGCTGATTGGTTATCTGGCAGCGAATACCACCACGCTGCATCTCGGCTCGGGCGGCGTGATGCTTCCGAACCACTCCCCGCTGGTGATCGCTGAGCAGTTTGGTACGCTGAATACGCTCTACCCAGGGCGAATTGATTTAGGGCTTGGACGTGCGCCTGGCAGCGATCAGCCCACCATGCGCGCGCTGCGTCGCCATATGAGCGGCGATATTGATAACTTCCCGCGTGACGTGGCAGAGCTGGTGGACTGGTTCGATGCGCGTGATCCCAATCCGCAGGTGCGGCCGGTTCCAGGCTATGGCGAAAAGATCCCGGTGTGGCTATTAGGCTCAAGCCTCTACAGTGCACAGCTGGCGGCCCAGCTCGGCCTGCCTTTTGCCTTCGCTTCTCACTTTGCTCCGGATATGCTGCACCAGGCGCTGCATCTCTATCGCACCCACTTCAAACCGTCCGAACGGCTGGAAAAACCGTACGCGATGGTCTGTATCAACATCATCGCCGCCGACAGCAACCGCGATGCGGAATTCCTCTTTACCTCGATGCAGCAGGCTTTTGCGAAGCTGCGCCGTGGCGAGAGCGGACAACTCCCGCCGCCGGTGGAGAATATGCATCAGCTATGGTCAGCGTCGGAACAGTACGGTGTGCAGCAGGCGTTGAGTATGTCGCTGGTGGGCGATAAGGCTAAAGTACGTCATGGACTGGAGTCGGTTCTGCGCGAAACGCAGGCGGATGAGATTATGGTTAACGGCCAGATTTTCGATCATCAGGCCCGTCTGCATTCGTTTGATCTGGCAATGCAGGTGAAAGAGGAACTGCTGGGCTAGTCCGTCGTTAAGCTCTTCATCTCTCTTCAGAGAGAGGGACAAAAAGCCCGGTAAGCGTCACGCCTGCCGGGCTTTTTGTTTACTGATACACCGGCAATAGATCAAAGCTCGACAGAATATGGACCAGTGCGTTGCCGACACCAAAGACCAGAATCAGCGCAATCATCGGCTTTCCGCCCCAGACGCGGAATTTTGGGCTACCGAAGCGTTTACGTGATTTTCTTGCCAGCAGCGCCGGAACGATCGCCGCCCAGATGGTGGCTGCTAAACCAGCATAACCAATGGCATACAGGAAACCGTTCGGCCAGAGCAGACCACCCACAATCGGCGGCAGGAAAGTCAGCAGTGCGGTTTTCAAACGCCCGGTTGCGGAATCATCAAAGCCAAAGAGGTCGGCCAGGTAGTCAAACAGGCCCAGGGTCACCCCCAGGAATGAACTGGCCACCGCGAAGTTGGAGAAGACGACCAACAGCAGATCCAGGCTACGGCTGTTCAGCACGCCGCTCAGCGCCTGCACCAGCACATCAATGTTACCGCCCTTCTGGGCGATACCGATAAAGTCAGGGCGCGGGATATTGCCCATCGTCCCCAGCAACCAAATCACGTACAGACCCAGCGCCAGCAGCGTACCGTAAACCAGGCAGCGAATAATGGTGCGAGGATCTTTGCCGTAATACTTCATCAGACTCGGTACATTGCCGTGATAACCAAACGATGCCAGACAGAACGGCAGAGTCATCAGCAAATACGGTGAGTATGATGCGTGGCTTTCTGCCACGTTAAACAGTGTTGCTGGTGTGACGTGCCCCAGCAGGCTTCCGAAGGTCAGAAAGAAGGTGATGACCTTGGCGCCCAGTACGATGGCGGTCATGCGACTCACCGCTTTGGTGCTCATCCAGACGATAAACGCCACTGCCAGCGCGAAGACCAGTCCCGCGAGGCGTGCCGGAACGTTCAGCGACATTTCGGAAAACGTATGATGCAGTATCGAGCCACTCGCAGAAATGTAGGCGTAGGTCAGTATGTAAAGCACGAAGGCAATAGAGATGCCATTCACGACGTTCCATCCTTTACCCAGCAGATCTTTGGTGATGGTGTCGAAGCTCGACCCGATGCGATAGTTCAGATTAGCTTCGAGGATCATCAGCCCGGAATGCAGCATGCAAAACCAGGTAAACACCAGCGCTGCCAGCGACCAGAAGAACCACGCACCGGACATGACCACCGGCAGAGAAAACATCCCTGCACCAATAATCGTCCCGCCGATAATCACCACGCCGCCAAGCAGCGAAGGTGACGTTTGAGTGGTGGTTAGTGTCGCCATACAGCCATTTCTCCAGTTGATCATTTTGCTACTGCATTTTAATGTGTCGCACTGTACCAGTACGATAGTACAAATGGAATAAAAAAAGCCCCGATAGTCTTTATCGGGGCTGTAATGATTACTTTACGCTGAAACTACGCTTTACGCGTCGCGACGACGGCTGGTGCCTTCTTCACGACGTGGACCACGGTTTTCACGACGTTCACCGCTGAAGCGACCTGCACCGGCTGGTGCTGCGCCATCACGACGAGGACCACGACCGCCTTCACGACGCTCGCCGCCGCCGAAGCTACGACGTTCGCCCGCTGGACGATCGCCTTCACGGCGAGGACCACGATCAGGACGCGGCTGGGCATCGCCCATCAGCTGCATATTCATCGGCTTGTTCAGGATGCGGGTGCGAGTAAAGTGCTGCAGAACTTCGCCCGGCATGCCTTTTGGCAGTTCGATGGTAGAGTGAGTACCGAACAGCTTGATGTTACCGATGTAACGGCTGCTGATATCGCCTTCGTTAGCGATAGCGCCAACGATATGACGAACTTCAACACCATCATCACGGCCAACTTCAATGCGGTACAGCTCCATATCGCCAGCGTCACGACGCTCACGACGTGGACGGTCTTCACCGCTACGCTCAGGACGGTCGCCACGTGGGCCACGGTCATTACGATCGTTACCACGACGTTCGAAACGCTCATCACGCTCACGGAACTCACGCTTAGGACGCATCGGAGCATCAGGCGGCACGATCAGAGCGCGTTCGCCCTGTGCCATTTTCAGCAGCGCTGCAGCCAGAGTTTCGATATCCAGCTCTTCACCTTCCACGGTCGGCTGGATTTGCGCCAGCAGTGCGCGGTACTGATCCAGATCGCTGCTTTCCAGCTGCTGCTGTACTTTCGCGGCGAATTTTTCCAGACGGCGTTTGCCCAGCAGTTCTGCGTTCGGCAGGTCTGCTTCTGGAATGGTCAGCTTCATGGTGCGTTCAATGTTACGCAGTAGACGACGCTCACGGTTCTCAACGAACAGCAGAGCACGGCCAGCACGACCCGCACGACCGGTACGGCCGATACGGTGAACGTAAGACTCGGAATCCATAGGGATGTCGTAGTTCACAACCAGGCTGATACGTTCTACGTCCAGACCACGTGCTGCCACGTCGGTTGCAATCAGGATATCCAGACGACCGTCTTTCAGACGTTCCAGAGTTTGTTCACGCAGAGACTGGTTCATGTCACCGTTCAGCGCTGCGCTGCTATAGCCGCTACGTTCCAGTGCTTCAGCCACTTCCAGGGTCGCGTTTTTGGTACGCACGAAGATAATCGCCGCATCAAAATCTTCTGCTTCCAGGAAACGTACCAGCGCTTCGTTTTTACGCATACCGTACACAGACCAGTAGCTCTGGCTGATGTCCGGGCGAGTGGTTACGCTGGACTGGATACGCACTTCCTGCGGATCCTTCATGAAACGACGGGTAATGCGACGAATCGCTTCCGGCATCGTTGCAGAGAACAGAGCGGTCTGATGACCTTCTGGGATCTGCGCCATAATCGTTTCTACGTCTTCGATGAAGCCCATGCGGAGCATTTCGTCAGCTTCATCCAGAACCAGACCACTCAGTTTAGAGAGATCCAGCGTACCGCGTTTCAGGTGATCCAACAGACGGCCTGGCGTACCGACAACAATCTGTGGACCCTGACGCAGGGCGCGTAACTGCACGTCATAACGCTGGCCGCCGTAAAGGGCTACCACGTTCACGCCGCGCATGTGTTTAGAGAATTCAGTCATAGCTTCCGCAACCTGAACAGCCAGTTCACGGGTCGGAGCCAGTACGAGGATCTGCGGTGCGCGCAGGTCCGGATCAATGTTGTGCAGCAGTGGCAGCGAGAATGCTGCAGTTTTACCGCTACCAGTCTGGGCCATGCCCAGCACGTCACGACCAGAGAGTAAATGCGGAATACATTCAGCCTGGATCGGAGATGGTTTTTCGTAACCCAGATCGTTAAGGGCTTCAAGGATAGTGGCCTTCAGGCCCAGATCTGCAAAAGTGGTTTCGAATTCAGCCATGTAGTACAAGTGCCTCGATATTAATGGCGGCCAGTCTACATAACTCGTCGTGAAAATGATTAGCAATTTTCATTGAAAAGTGTGAACCGGCTCAAAGTAGGTGTATTGACGAACAACAACGCCCTCACCAGTTAAGGTGATGGCAATCAAAAAATGATTACGGGCTGAAGTGGTGACGTCAGCTATTGCTGGTCCGATTCTGCCAGGTCGTCTTGCTCCTGGCCCAAGAGCGATAATTCCAACAATGCATAACGGTGCTCAACGAAGTTGTGTACGTTGTTAGCGACCGCTAATTTGAACAGTGCCGTAGCGCTGTCCTTATCCCCCAGACTTAGGTAGTACTTACCTAAATAGAAGTTGGTTTCACTGAGATGCTCAGCGAGCGAGGTGTTATCCGTTGCGTCCGCCTTGAGGCGCTCCATCAGCGTTGCTTCGCTAATGTTCCCCAGGTAGAACTCGACAATGTTCCATCCCCACTGTTCCTTGTCCGATTTATCGAAACGTTGCTTTAACGCTTCTTTTGCCTGCTTCTCATTGAGCTTCTGCTCAACGATGTAAAGCCACAGGGTGCGGAAAGGATCATTAGGATCGTCTTGATAAAACGCCAGCAGATCATCTTGCGCTAACTTGTCACGACCGCCGTAATACAATGCGATACCGCGATTCAAGTGCGCGTAGTTGTAAGTTGGATCAAGCTCAAGTACAGAATCAAACGCTTCATAGGCAGCATCAAAATTGCCTGCCTGCGTTAAATATATACCTAAGTAATTGAATACTTCAGGCATATCAGGTCGGATTGCCAACGCTTGTGAAAAATCATTTCGCGCTAGTGCCCTCAGACCGAGACTATCATACAACACTCCGCGCTCATATAAAAGCTGTGCGCGTTCATCATCGGTTAAAGCCCGACTGGCAAGAATTTGTTCCATGCGTGCCAGAATCACTTCTTGCTGCAAAGTCGGTTGCAATGGCACTGCGAGGACTTCGCTCTTACGCCAGGCAGAGTTGCTGCATCCTGCCAGCGTTAAAGCTGTCGCAACGAAACACCAGCGCAAAAAAGGCTTCATTTCCCACTCCCGAAGACAACTATTGGATGAACGTCCTGTCCCCCGGCTGCTAACAAGGCGTCCTGCCTGATAATACGCCCTCCGCCGAAGCGGAGGGCAAATGCAACCTTACTCGCCTTGTTCTGCGGCCGGTGCTTCCGGCGCGGCAGCTGGAGACTGCTCGGTTGCTTCTTTAATGCTCAGACGGATACGGCCCTGGCGGTCAACTTCCAGAACTTTAACCGGGACTTCCTGGTTCATCTGCAGGTAGTCGGTTACTTTCTCAACGCGCTTGTCAGCGATCTGAGAAATGTGAACCAGACCTTCTTTACCGCCACCGATGGCAACGAACGCGCCAAAGTCAACGATACGGGTCACTTTACCAGCGTAGATACGGCCCACTTCGATTTCTGCAGTGATCTCTTCGATACGACGGATTGCGAATTTCGCTTTTTCACCGTCGGTCGCTGCGATCTTCACAGTACCGTCATCTTCGATTTCAATGGTGGTGCCGGTTTCTTCGGTCAGAGCGCGGATAACAGAACCGCCTTTACCGATCACGTCTTTGATCTTGTCCGGGCTGATCTTAATGGTATGGATACGCGGTGCGAACTGAGAAATGTCGCCGCGCGGCGCGTTAATCGCCTGCTCCATCACACCCAGGATGTGCAGACGCGCACCTTTAGCCTGGTTCAGTGCAACCTGCATGATCTCTTTGGTGATACCTTCAATTTTGATATCCATCTGCAGCGCAGAGATACCTTCGCGAGAACCCGCGACTTTGAAGTCCATATCGCCCAGGTGATCTTCGTCGCCCAGAATGTCAGACAGAACAACAAAGTTGTCGCCTTCTTTCACCAGACCCATTGCGATACCCGCAACAGCGGCTTTGATTGGCACACCTGCATCCATCAGCGCCAGAGATGCGCCACACACGGAAGCCATAGAAGAAGAACCGTTGGATTCGGTGATTTCAGAAACCACACGAACGGTGTACGGGAATTTATCAGCTTCTGGCATAACAGCCAGTACGCCGCGCTTCGCCAGACGACCGTGACCAATTTCACGACGCTTCGGCGAGCCAACCATACCGGTTTCACCTACGGAGTACGGAGGGAAGTTATAGTGGAACAGGAAGCTGTCGGTGCGCTCGCCCATCAGTTCGTCGATGTTCTGTGCATCACGTGCCGTACCCAGAGTGGCTGTGACCAGCGCCTGAGTTTCACCACGAGTGAACAGTGCGGAACCGTGAGTACGTGGCAGAACGCCAGTACGCACATCCAGACCACGGATCATGTCTTTTTCGCGGCCATCGATACGCGGTTCGCCAGCCAGAACGCGGCTACGTACAGCATTTTTCTCAATGGCGTGCAGGATTTCGCTCAGTTCGTTAGCATCCAGAGACTCGTCTTCTGCAACCAGAGTCGCGATGGCTTCAGATTTAATGACGTCAATCTGAGCATAACGCTCTTGTTTGTCAGTGATGCGGTATGCATCGCTCAGACGCGCTTCAGCCAGTGCAGCAACGCGCGCATTCAGCGCTTCATTAACGGCTTCTGGCTGCCAGTCCCAACGTGGTTTACCGGCTTCTTTAACCAGGTCGTTGATGTTCTGGATAACAATCTGCTGCTGCTCGTGGCCAAATACCACTGCGCCCAGCATCTGGTCTTCGCTCAGCAGTTCTGCTTCGGATTCAACCATCAGTACTGCTGCTTCGGTACCTGCAACAACCAGGTCCAGCTTACTTTCTTTCAGCTCGTCCTGAGTTGGGTTCAGTACGTACTGGTCGTTGATGTAACCAACGCGAGCAGAACCGATAGGGCCATTGAATGGAATACCTGACAGGGAAAGTGCAGCGGATGCACCGATCATTGCGACGATGTCCGGGTTAACCTGTGGGTTAACGGAAACAACGGTGGCAATAACCTGAACTTCGTTAACGAAGCCTTCCGGGAACAGCGGACGAACCGGGCGGTCAATCAGACGCGCGATCAGGGTTTCGCCTTCGCTTGGACGACCTTCACGACGGAAGAAGCCACCCGGGATTTTACCAGCAGCGTAAGTACGCTCCTGATAGTTAACGGTCAGAGGGAAAAAGTCCTGACCTGGTTTTGCTTTTTTCTGGCCAACAACGGTCACGAATACAGCGGTGTCATCCATGCTTACCATAACGGCAGCAGTAGCCTGACGTGCCATCATGCCGGTTTCCAGTGTGACGGTATGCTGGCCATACTGGAATTTACGAACGATCGGATTCAGCAAAATTCTGTCCTTTCTTAAATGTTTGACAGCACACCCTCGGCGTGCTGTCGATTTAACCCGACCTTCTTCGCATCCTCGCGACTAATGACAACCGACACCCCCATGGGTGAAGCCTCTCATTAGCCGCGCGAACCTCTGCAATGAAGATCATTTATAGCAACAATACAATAGTTTCCAGTGAATTGCTGCCGTCTGGTTGAAAAAAGGGGCCATCAGGCCCCTTTTTCTGAAACTCGCAAGACTTAGCGACGCAGACCCAGACGCTCGATCAGCGCGGTGTAGCGTGCAACATCTTTACGCTTCAGGTAGTCGAGCAGTTTACGACGCTGAGAAACCATACGCAGCAGACCACGACGGCTGTGGTGATCTTTTTTGTGCTCTGCAAAGTGACCCTGCAGGTGGTTAATCTGTGCAGTCAGCAGGGCAACCTGAACTTCGGTAGAACCGCTGTCGTTAGTACCACGACCGAACTCGGAAACGATTTTAGCTTTAGCTTCAACGCTTAGAGACATGATGAACTCCAAAAAATAAAGAATGAAAGGGTGCCGATCTCTAATTCAGCAACCCCAGTTTACGCCTCACCGATTGTTAAACAATTTGCCAGGCGTTAAGCGGCGATATTCTACCCGTCTCCCCTGCTTATCGCAAGGCAAGTAGATCTCTTAAACCGGATATTCAACAACCAGACGACGCGGAGCCACGCGGCCTTCGTCGTCTATTTCGCCCATGCCAATGAACTTATTTTCATCGCCTTCGGTCACACGAACCAAACCCGTATGGGGGGTTTCAGTGGTGCGCACCGGGTTACCATTTTTAAAGTAAACGGACGAGGTGAGCGGCAAATTGACGATCGGAAAATCGGCCGCAGGGCTGTCCATCGGCATCAGCAACGGATCAAGTAGATCTGCGGGTGAAATCCCCTGCTCTTCCGCCTGGTCAACCAGCGCGCGAAGATGTTCCAGCGTCACCATGCGTTCAACCGGATACTTACTGACCGCCAGACGACGCAGGTAAATCACATGCGCACCGCAGCCCAGCTTTTCACCCAGGTCATCAATAATGGTACGAATGTACGTACCTTTTGAGCAGTGAACTTCCAGCTCCAGCTCGTCACCTTCGTGGCGAATGAACAGTAGTTCGTAGACCGTAATTGGGCGCGCTTCACGCGGAACGTCGATTCCCTGACGCGCATACTCATACAGTTTTTTACCCTGATATTTCAGCGCTGAATACATTGATGGCACTTGCAGGGTCTCACCGCGGAAACTTTCAAGAGCGGCGCTGAGCTGTTCGGCACTAAACGTTACCGGACGTTCCTCTACCACCTGGCCATCCGCATCGGAGGTATCCGTACGCTGGCCCAGTTTTGCGATAACGCGATAGCGTTTGTCGGAATCGAGCAGATACTGCGAAAACTTTGTCGCTTCGCCCAGACAAACCGGCAGCATACCTGTCGCCAGCGGGTCCAGCGCGCCGGTATGCCCGGCACGATTGGCGTTATAAATACGCTTCACTTTTTGCAGCACGTCGTTACTGGATGCACCTTGTGGCTTATCCAGTAACAACACACCGTGCACATCGCGACCGCGACGACGAGGACGACTCATCAGTCCTCCTTTTCGTCGTCCGGGTTCACACGACGTTCGTCGTCATGCTTCACCACGCTGGTAACAAGGTTAGACATACGCATACCTTCTACCAGTGAGTTGTCATAGAAGAAAGTCAGCTCAGGTACGATGCGTAAACGCATTGCTTTACCCAGCAGGGAGCGGATAAAACCAGAGGCTTCCTGCAACGCTTTAATGCCGTTTTTCACTGCGGCTTCGTCTTTATCGTTCAGGAAAGTGACGAACACTTTGGCGTACGCCAGGTCACGGGACATTTCGACACCCGAAACAGTGGTCATCATGCCCACGCGTGGGTCTTTGATTTCGCGCTGCAGGATGAGTGCGATTTCTTTCTGCATCTCCTGGGCCACGCGCTGTGGGCGACCAAATTCTTTCGCCATAATAAATTCTCCAGACAAAAAAGGGGCCATAAGCCCCTTTTGATATTTCATGCCGGGTGGCGCTTCGCTTACCCGGCTTACAATTTTCTTAATCCTTTAAGGGATTAAGCAATGCTACGCTGGATTTCGATAATTTCGAAGACTTCGATCATATCGCCAACGCGAACATCGTTGTAGTTCTTAACGCCGATACCACATTCCATGCCGTTACGGACTTCGTTAACGTCATCTTTGAAGCGGCGCAGGGATTCCAGCTCGCCTTCGTAGATAACCACGTTGTCACGCAGAACGCGGATTGGGTTGTGACGTTTGATGGTACCTTCGGTAACCATACAGCCCGCGATCGCACCAAATTTCGGTGATTTGAACACGTCACGCACTTCAGCCAGACCGATGATCTGCTGTTTCAGTTCTGGAGACAGCATACCGCTCATCGCCGCTTTCACTTCGTCAATCAGATGATAGATGACGGAGTAGTAGCGCAGGTCCAGGCTTTCAGCGTCGATAACTTTACGCGCAGAGGCATCAGCACGAACGTTGAAGCCAACCAGAATAGCGTTGGAAGCCGCAGCCAGGGTGGCGTCGGTTTCGGTGATACCACCTACGCCAGAACCGATGATCTTCACTTTCACTTCGTCGGTAGACAGTTTCAGTAAAGAATCGGAAATCGCTTCCACAGAACCCTGAACGTCCGCTTTCAGTACGACGTTCACTTCGTGAACTTCGCCTTCAGTCATGTTAGCGAACATGTTCTCGAGTTTAGATTTCTGCTGACGAGCCAGTTTAACTTCGCGGAATTTGCCCTGACGATACAGTGCAACTTCACGCGCTTTCTTCTCGTCACGAACAACGGTCACTTCGTCACCCGCAGCAGGAACACCGGACAGACCCAGGATTTCCACAGGAATTGACGGACCTGCTTCCAGAACTTCCTGACCCAGTTCGTTACGCATTGCACGAACACGACCGTATTCGAAGCCACACAGAACGATATCGCCTTTATTCAGCGTACCTTCACGTACCAGTACGGTAGCAACCGGACCACGACCTTTATCCAGGAAGGATTCGATCACCGCACCGCTCGCCATACCTTTGCGAACCGCTTTCAGCTCCAGAACTTCAGCCTGCAGCAGGATAGCGTTCAGCAGGTCATCAATACCGGTACCCGCTTTTGCAGATACTGGGATGAACTGAGATTCGCCGCCCCACTCTTCCGGCATTACGCCGTACTGAGACAGTTCGTTTTTAACGCGATCCATGTCAGCTTCTGGCTTATCGATCTTGTTCACCGCAACAACTACCGGCACCTGCGCCGCTTTCGCGTGCTGGATTGCTTCGATAGTCTGTGGCATCACGCCATCGTCTGCTGCGACAACCAGAACAACGATATCCGTTGCCTGAGCACCACGAGCACGCATAGAGGTAAACGCGGCGTGACCCGGGGTATCCAGGAAGGTGATCATACCGTTGTCAGTTTCAACGTGGTAAGCACCGATGTGCTGGGTAATGCCGCCCGCTTCGCCTGAAGCCACTTTCGTTGAACGAATGTAGTCCAGCAGAGAAGTTTTACCGTGGTCAACGTGACCCATGATGGTCACAACCGGTGCGCGGGACTCTGCCGCAGCGCCAGTATCACGGTCGCTCATTACCGCTTCTTCCAGCTCGTTTTCACGACGCAGGATAACTTTGTGGCCCATCTCTTCAGCAACCAGCTGCGCGGTTTCCTGATCGATAACCTGGTTAATGGTTGCCATTGCGCCCAGTTTCATCATCGCTTTGATGACCTGAGAACCTTTGACAGCCATTTTGTTTGCCAGGTCGCCAACGGTGATGGTTTCGCCAATCACAACGTCGCGGTTAACTGCCTGAGCGGGTTTCTGGAAGCCCTGCTGTAAAGAAGAACCTTTACGCTTGCCACCTTTACCACCGCGAACAGCGGCGCGCGCTTCTTCACGGTCAGCTTTTGATTCAGAGTGCTTGTTGCCCTTCTTCTGAGGACGAGCAGCTTTGGTCGTGCGAGTACGGCCACGGCCGCCTTCAACTTCACGATCGTTCTCGTCTTCTGCCTGGCGAGCATGTTGAGAAGTGGTGACGTGATAATCAGTCTTATCCTCTTCACCTTTCTCTTTTTCTTGCTCAGCCCAAACACCGGCATTTTCTTCCGCCATACGACGGGCTTCTTCAGCTACGCGACGCGCATCTTCTTCAAGCTTGCGACGGGCTTCTTCTTCCGCTTTACGCTTCAGATCCGCTGCTTCATTTTCACGACGGGCTTTTTCTGCCTGGGCGGTTTTGGTCATTTCGTCAGTCTGTTGATTGCTCACTTTGTCTTTTTCCGCAGCTTCACGCTTCGCTTTGTCACTGGCGTCGCGCTTCGCTTTTTCTGCGGCCTCACGTTCAGCTTTTAATACTGCCTCACGCTTGGCTGTTTCTTCCGCCTCACGATGGGCTTGCTCTTCCGCTTCACGCTGCGCCTGCTCTTCCGCTGCAAGGCGCTCGGCCTCTTGCGGATCACGTTTTACAAAGGTGCGTGTCTTGCGGACTTCGATTTGTACCGATTTACTTTTTCCACCGGTACCAGGAACATTTAACGTGCTGCGCGTTTTACGCTGCAACGTCAGTTTGTCAGGCGTTGAACCGTGTTCACGGTTCAGGTGCGCTAACAACGTTTGTTTTTCTTGCGCGGTCACTGAATCATCAGCACCCTTTGGGATCCCTGCATCAGCAAATTGCTGTACCAGGCGGTCCACGGGGGTCTGAATTTCAGCAGCCAGCGATTTTACAGTTACATCAGTCATGCTGTTCCTTCCTGCTACAGTTTATTACGCTTCGTCGCCGAACCAGCAAATATTACGTGCGGCCATGATGAGTTCGCCGGCTTTCTCGTCGGTTAAACCTTCGATATCAGCCAGGTCATCAACGCCTTGCTCAGCGAGATCTTCCAGCGTACAAACACCACGGGCAGCCAGCTTGAACGCAATCGCACGATCAAGACCTTCCAGATTCAGCAGGTCATCAGCCGGCTTGTTATCACCAAGGCTTTCTTCCTGAGCCAGCGCCAGGGTGGTCAGTGCGTTTTTAGCGCGTTCACGCAGGGCTTCAACGGTTGCTTCATCCAGGCCGTCAATTTCCAGCAGTTCTTTAATTGGCACGTAGGCCAGTTCTTCCAGTGAAGAGAAACCTTCTTCGACCAGGACAGTAGCGAAATCTTCGTCAATATCCAGGTACTTCGTGAAGTTAGCGATCGCTGCATGCGCTTCAGCCTGATGCTTAGCCTGCAGATCATCAACCGTCATCACGTTAAGATCCCAGCCGCTCAGCTGAGAAGCCAGACGCACGTTCTGACCGTTACGGCCGATAGCTTGTGCAAGGTTACCTGCTTCAACCGCGATATCCATGGTGTGCTTGTCTTCATCAACAACGATAGAAGACACATCAGCCGGCGCCATTGCGTTGATCACAAACTGGGCCGGGTTGTCATCCCACAGGACGATATCAATACGTTCGCCACCGAGTTCAGTGGATACCGCCTGAACACGTGCGCCACGCATACCTACGCAAGCGCCAACCGGATCGATTCGCTTGTCGTTGGTTTTTACCGCGATCTTGGCGCGAGAACCCGGATCGCGGGCCGCTGCTTTGATCTCGATAACTTCTTCACCGATTTCTGGCACCTCAATGCGGAACAGTTCGATCAGCATTTCTGGCTTAGAGCGGGTGACGAACAGTTGCGCACCACGCGCTTCCGGACGCACAGCGTACAGAACGCCACGGATACGGTCGCCTGGGCGGAAGTTTTCACGCGGCAGCATGTCTTCGCGCAGGATAACAGCTTCAGCGTTGCTACCCAGATCCAGAGAGATGTTGTCGCGGTTAACTTTCTTCACCACACCGGTGATAATTTCGCCTTCGTGCTCGCGGAACTGATCAACTACCATCGCGCGCTCAGCTTCACGTACTTTCTGTACGATAACCTGCTTCGCTGTTTGGGTAGTGATACGGTCAAAGGTGACAGATTCGATCTGATCTTCAACATATTCGCCGACATTAAAGCTTTCGTCTTCAAAACGAGCCGCTTCCAGCGTAATTTCTTTGGTCGGTAGGGTCACTTCTTCAACGATTACCCAACGGCGGAAGGTATCGAAGTCACCACTTTTACGATCGATTTCTACGCGAACATCGATCTCTTGTTCGTATTTTTTCTTGGTTGCCGTAGCCAGTGCACTTTCCAGCGCTTCGAAAATTTTCTCACGCGGCAGTGATTTCTCGTTAGAGACGGCTTCAACAACAGCCAAAATTTCTTTGTTCATCGCGGGCTTTTCACCTCAATCCAGACTGTTAAAAGTGGGGAACCAGGTTCGCCTTCTGGATATTACTCAGCGCGAACACTTCATCTTTGCCTTCGACTGTTACTGTGATCATCTCACCATCAACGGCCTTAATAATGCCCTGCCACTTACGGCGATTTTGTACAGCCATACGCAGAACAACAGTCACTTCTTCACCGATATAACGCGTGTAATGTTCAGCAGTGAACATCGGACGATGGAGGCCAGGCGAGGAAACTTCCAGGTTATAGGCGACAGTAATAGGATCTTCAACATCAAGAACCGCACTCACCTGGTGGCTGACATCAGCACAATCATCAACATTGATGCCATCTTCACTATCAATATAGATGCGCAGCGTGGATGTACGGCTGCGAATAAATTCGATGCCGACCAGTTCGTAGCCCAGTGCTTCGACCGGTGCTTTAATCATCTCTGTTAATTTTTGCTCTAATGTGGACAAGCCCACCCCCAAGACATAAAAAAAGGGCCTAAAGCCCAGTTATTCTGTAGTCAGATAACAAAAAACCCCGATAAATCGGGGCTTTAGATAACTGAACCCTATAGCCGCAACTGCGGCCTGGAGCACTTTCTGAAAGAATTTTTTCAAATCCAGCTACGAAGGCTCTGAGTCTTCACAGTATATTTGAAAAAGAACTTTATAGGAAAGTGGTTGCGGGGGCCGGATTTGAACCGACGACCTTCGGGTTATGAGCCCGACGAGCTACCAGGCTGCTCCACCCCGCGCCTGAAACGTGGCAAATTTTACTCGTTTTGGGTAAAAAATGCAAATAATGCTGGGATTTGGTACCGAGGACGGGACGTAAAATCTGTGCTTATTATATTGTTTAGAGGGATGGGCTGTCAACTCTGGTTTCCATGCGCTACGCTGAATAGCGTTGAATAAACTCATGACTTTACAGGCGTGTCTCGCAACAGGCAGCAGCAAAGGAAATTTTACAAAAAATGCACGAATCTCTTCCGGTCATCGTCAAAAGATGATTAAATGAAAACTCACTTATTTTGCATAAACATGCAATGAGAGCGAAAGCGGTCTCTAATCAGTCAATCAAGCAGGGTTTTATTTTATGACGACGATTCTCAAGCATCTTCCGGTAGGACAACGTATAGGCATCGCTTTTTCTGGTGGCCTGGATACTAGCGCTGCACTGCTGTGGATGCGCCAAAAGGGAGCGGTTCCTTATGCTTATACTGCGAACCTGGGCCAGCCGGATGAGGAAGATTATGATGCGATCCCTCGTCGTGCCATGGAATATGGCGCAGAGAACGCACGTCTGATTGACTGCCGTAAGCAACTGGTTGCTGAAGGTATCGCGGCGATTCAATGTGGTGCATTCCATAACACCACCGGCGGCCTGACTTATTTCAACACCACGCCTCTGGGTCGTGCGGTCACTGGTACGATGCTAGTTGCCGCCATGAAAGACGACGGCGTAAATATCTGGGGCGATGGCAGCACCTATAAAGGCAACGATATCGAGCGCTTCTATCGCTATGGCCTGCTGACGAACGCCGAACTGCAGATTTACAAACCATGGCTCGATACTGACTTTATCGATGAGCTGGGTGGCCGTCAGGAAATGTCCGAGTTTATGGTCGCTTCCGGTTTTGACTATAAGATGTCCGCCGAGAAAGCTTACTCAACCGACTCCAACATGTTGGGCGCAACGCATGAAGCGAAAGATCTCGAGTTCCTGAACTCCAGCGTGAAGATCGTCAACCCGATCATGGGCGTTAAGTTCTGGGATGAGAATGTCAAAATTCAGGCGGAAGAAGTGACTGTGCGCTTTGAGCGCGGCCACCCTGTTGCCCTGAACGGTCAAACCTTTGCAAATGACGTCGAACTGATGCTTGAAGCTAACCGTATCGGTGGCCGCCACGGTTTGGGCATGAGCGATCAGATTGAAAACCGTATCATCGAAGCGAAGAGCCGCGGCATCTATGAAGCCCCAGGGATGGCGCTGCTGCATATTGCTTACGAGCGTTTGCTGACGGGTATTCACAACGAAGATACCATCGAACAGTATCATTCTCACGGTCGTCAGTTGGGTAAATTGCTGTACCAGGGTCGCTGGTTTGATCCGCAGGCGCTGATGCTGCGTGATGCTCTGCAACGTTGGGTTGCAAGCGCTATTACCGGCGAAGTGACACTTGAACTGCGTCGTGGCAACGATTACTCCATCCTGAACACGGTGTCTGACAACCTGACCTACAAAGCAGAGCGTCTGACCATGGAGAAAGGCGACTCCGTATTCTCCCCTGATGACCGTATTGGTCAGTTGACCATGCGTAATCTGGATATCACAGATACGCGCGAGAAACTGGTTAACTATATCGAGACCGGTTTACTGTCTGCCTCTTCAGGAAATGGTTTACCGCAGGTCGAGAACCTGGAACACAGCGATAAGAAGTGATTGATACGCTGAACAATAAAGGCGCCTGAGGGCGCCTTTTTTATTTGCCGGTTGGCATCGGGTAAAATCTCCCGAACGACAAACGAAAAAAAAGACGTCTTTCGACGTCTTTTTTCTGGAATATTGGTACCGAGGATGGGACTCGAACCCACAAGCCCGTTAGGGCACTACCACCTCAAGGTAGCGTGTCTACCAATTCCACCACCTCGGTACTGAATACTTAGTGCGGGATATCGCTGGTCGGCTTAGCCGGTTCAGCTGGCTGAGTCTGCTCAGTTTTAGACGGAGCACTCAGATTGTCCCACTCGCTTCCTTTGCTGGTCTTGTTGCTATTGATATTGCCAAGCGCCAGGCTGATGATGAAGAACAGCGTAGCCAGAATCGCCGTTGTACGGGTCATGAAGTTCGCAGAACCACTTGAGCCAAACAGCGTACCGGAAGCGCCTGCTCCGAAGGAGGCTCCCATATCAGCGCCTTTACCTTGCTGCAGCATAATCAGCGCTACGAGAGCGATGGCTACAATAAGGAAAACAACTAAAAGAGCTTCGTACATAATCAACCTGTTCCTTGCGGATTTGCCGCATACCAATGCTTCGACCAATTTAGCAGGATTTGTGTTTCCCACTGAAGCGGGTGTGAATACTAACCAAAGCGAATGACCTTCGCAAGGGCAATTTCAGCGCATTGTATCAACTGCGGAAAAAAACAGCAAAAGTGCGCTTGTCGACCAAAGTTAAGGCGGCAAATGCCGCCTTTTTAAACACTTATCGCTTTACGTTAAGCAGCTTTAACCGCATCGGCAATTCGATGAGCAAAGTCAGTGACCTGCGTTTCGTCTTCACCTTCCACCATGACGCGAATTAACGGTTCAGTCCCGGATTTACGCAGCAGCACGCGACCACGATTGCCCAGCGCAGCTTCGACTTCGGCCATAACCGTTTTCACGTTCTCATTTTCCAGCGGATCGCCTTTACCCGCGGTGAAGCGAACATTCACCAGAATCTGCGGGAACATTTTCATTCCGCTACAGAGATCGTGCAGGCTCATATGATTACGAACCATCGCCGCAACCACCTGAAGGCTGGCCACGATACCGTCACCGGTCGTAGTTTTGTCGAGCAGGATCACGTGACCGGAATTCTCAGCACCAATACGCCAGCCTTTTTCCTGCAACTTCTCCAGAACGTAGCGATCGCCCACTTTGGCACGCGTAAATGGAATTCCCAGCTGTTTCAATGCCAGCTCAAGACCCATATTACTCATCAATGTGCCGACTGCACCGCCGCGAAGTTGTCCCTGACGCAGGCCTTCGCGGGCGATGATATAGAGGATCTGATCGCCATCGACCTTATTGCCTTCGTGATCAACCATGATGACGCGGTCGCCATCACCGTCAAACGCAATCCCAAGGTCTGCTTTTTCTGCCAGCACGCGCGCCTGCAGCGCGCGCACGTCAGTGGCGCCCACTTCTTCGTTAATGTTGACGCCGTCTGGCTCACAGCCGATAGCAATCACTTTAGCGCCGAGTTCACGGAACACGTTTGGAGCAATGTGGTAGGTCGCGCCATTGGCACAATCGACCACGATTTTGAGGTGGCTGAGGCTCAGCTCATTCGGGAATGTGCCTTTGCAGAATTCGATATAACGGCCCGCAGCATCCACAATACGGCTGGCTTTGCCCAGCTCCGAAGAGTCAACACAGGTCAGCTCTTTTTCCATTTCGGCTTCAATCGCTTCTTCGACTTCATCCGGCAGTTTGGTGCCATCAATAGAGAAGAATTTGATGCCGTTATCGTAGAACGGGTTATGCGAGGCAGAAATGACGATACCGGCCTCTGCGCGGAAAGTCCGCGTCAGATACGCCACCGCAGGCGTTGGCATTGGACCAGTAAAGGAAGCCGAGAGCCCGGCTGCCGACAGACCCGCTTCTAAAGCGGACTCCAGCATATAGCCCGAAATACGGGTATCTTTACCGATGATAATTTTACGTGAACCATGGCGTGCTAAAACCTTACCTGCCGCCCAACCAAGCTTAAGCACAAATTCAGGAGTAATAGGCGCATCACCCACGCGTCCACGGATACCATCAGTGCCAAAATACTTACGATTACTCATAGCGTTTGTTTTCCTTCGCTGACAATGTGGCTTCAACCACACGCATAGCTTCTACAGTCTCTTTGACGTCATGGACGCGAATGATGTGTGCTCCTTGCATAGCTGCAATCACCGCGCAGGCAAGGCTGCCGCTCAGACGCTCGGCAGGGCCTACATTCAGCAATTGCCCTATCATTGATTTTCTCGACATTCCGACCAGCAACGGCAGGCCAAAGTGATGAAACTCTGATAAGTGCGCAAGCAGCTCATAGTTATGGGAGAGATTTTTACCGAAACCGAACCCCGGGTCGAGCAGCAATTTCTCTTTTGCGATACCAGCACGTTCGCAGCGTTCGATTTGCTCAATAAAGTAACGATTTACGTCAGCGAAGACATCAGAATACTTTGGCGCTTCCTGCATCGTTTTTGGTTGCCCCTGCATGTGCATAAGACAGACCGGCAAACCGGTTTCAGCGGCGGCTTCGAGTGCCCCAGGCTCGCTGAGAGAGCGAATGTCATTAATGATGTGAGCGCCTACTCTCGCAGACTCACGAATGACCTCCGGCTTAGACGTGTCGACAGATATCCACACTTCAAAACGCTGGGCAATGGCTTCGACAACAGGGATAACGCGCGCTAACTCTTCATCCACACTCACGTCTGCCGCGCCGGGGCGCGTCGATTCGCCACCGATATCAATAATCGTTGCGCCTGCATTGATCATCAAGTTGGCATGCTTGACCGCTTCAATCAGCGTGTTATGCGTGCCGCCGTCGGAGAAGGAGTCAGGGGTAACGTTCAGGATGCCCATCACATGCGGATGTGAGAGATCGAGAGTCGAGTCCTGGGCGAAAAGTTTCATAGCTAAATCCCTGGTATTTTCATTTAAGCAGATAAGAAAAACCCCGGAGCAAGCTCCAGGGTTTCAGGTGAAGATAAATACATTTCCAGCGGTGACTTATTTGTCGCCCAACTGCTCTGACATGGTATTGCCCGGATTTGGCGTACGCGGTTCATCGACCGGACGCGGTGCACGCGGGGTGCCATTGTTGTCAGAATTGTTGGAAGCACCTGGATCTTCCCAACCGGCTGGCGGACGTACTTCACGGCGCGCCATCAGGTCATCAATCTGCGGAGCATCGATCGTCTCATATTTCATGAGCGCATCTTTCATCGAGTGCAGAATATCCAGGTTTTCGTTCAGGATTTCACGTGCGCGACCATAGTTACGTTCAACCAGCGCTTTCACTTCCTGATCGATGATACGTGCCGTTTCATCGGACATATGCTTCGCTTTCGCCACAGAGCGGCCCAGGAAGACTTCGCCTTCTTCTTCCGCGTACAGCAGCGGACCCAGTTTGTCGGAGAAGCCCCATTGCGTCACCATGTTACGCGCCAGGTTTGTCGCCACTTTAATATCGTTCGACGCACCGGTAGAAACATGTTCTACGCCGTAGATAATCTCTTCAGCAAGACGACCGCCGTACAGCGTTGAAATCTGGCTTTCCAGTTTCTGACGGCTGGCGCTGATAGCATCACCTTCCGGCAGGAAGAACGTAACGCCCAGCGCACGACCACGCGGAATAATCGTGA
This sequence comes from Lelliottia sp. CFBP8978, assembly GCF_034046055.2. NCBI lineage: Bacteria > Pseudomonadati > Pseudomonadota > Gammaproteobacteria > Enterobacterales > Enterobacteriaceae > Lelliottia > Lelliottia sp. CFBP8978. The sequence continues at coordinate 3,882,405 of NZ_CM188253.1, forward strand.
CTTTATGCACCGGATCGTGTTCAGGAACCAGGCGACCAATAATGGCGTGGCCTGCTTCGTGATATGCCGTGGACTCTTTCTGCGCTTCTGTCATCACCATGGAGCGACGTTCCGCACCCATCATGATTTTATCTTTCGCTTTTTCGAATTCCACCATTGAAACCACGCGCTTATTACCGCGAGCAGCAAACAATGCAGCTTCGTTGACCAGGTTTGCCAGGTCCGCACCGGAGAAGCCCGGCGTACCACGCGCAATGATTGCTGCATCAATATCTGGAGACAGCGGCACACGACGCATGTGGACTTTAAGAATCTGTTCACGACCACGCACATCCGGCAGACCGACCACAACCTGACGGTCGAAACGGCCTGGACGCAGCAGCGCTGGGTCAAGTACATCAGGACGGTTAGTCGCCGCGATAACGATAATACCTTCGTTACCTTCGAAGCCGTCCATCTCAACCAGCATCTGGTTCAGAGTCTGTTCACGTTCATCGTGACCGCCGCCCAGACCCGCGCCACGCTGGCGGCCTACGGCGTCGATTTCATCGATGAAGATAATGCACGGAGCTGCCTTCTTGGCCTGCTCGAACATGTCGCGCACACGAGATGCACCGACACCCACGAACATTTCAACGAAGTCAGAACCTGAAATGGTAAAGAACGGTACTTTCGCTTCACCCGCGATGGCTTTCGCCAGCAGGGTTTTACCGGTACCTGGAGGCCCCACCATCAGAACGCCTTTCGGGATCTTACCACCCAGTTTCTGGAAGCGGCTCGGCTCACGCAGGTATTCAACCAGTTCGGCCACTTCTTCTTTTGCTTCGTCGCAACCTGCAACGTCGGCAAAAGTGGTTTTGATCTGATCTTCCGTCAGCATGCGCGCTTTGCTCTTACCGAACGACATGGCACCTTTGCCACCGCCGCCCTGCATTTGGCGCATAAAGAAGATCCAGACGCCGATAAGCAGCAGCATCGGGAACCAGGAAATGAAGATAGAAGCCAGCAGGCTTGGCTCTTCCGGCGGCTCACCTACCACCTTGACGTTTTTAGTCAGAAGGTTATCAAGCAGCTTAGGATCGTTCACCGGGATGTAAGTCGTGTAACGGTTACTATCTTTCTTGGTAACGTTGATCTCACGTCCGTTGATACGCGCTTCGCGAACCTGGTCCTGATTGACCTCTTGCAGGAAGGTAGAATAATCCACCTTGCGGCCATTTGACTCGCTGGGCCCAAAGCTCTGGAACACTGACATCAGCACAACGGCAATGACCAGCCAGAGTATTAGGTTTTTCGCCATGTCACTCAAGGGATTAACCTCATATTACAACTGTGTTAAAAACAGCGTCAGGAGACTCTCTATCCAGTGTCTTTCGAACATTCGTTCGAAATCAGCCGGCTATCATTTCCGCCCGGTCGCTACAATATACACTTCTCGTGAACGAGCACGGGAAGAGTCCGGCTTACGAACTTTCACCTTCGCAAACAGGGAGCGAATTTCCTTAAGATACTCCTCGAAACCTTCGCCCTGGAACACCTTCACTACAAAACTACCACCAGGTGCTAGAACATCACGACACATTTCTAACGCCAGTTCAACCAGATACATGGAACGGGGGATATCCACCGCTGGTGTTCCGCACATATTTGGCGCCATATCAGACATGACAACCTGAACTTTACTGTCACCTACGCGTTCAAGTAATGCTTTCAGCACTAATTCATCACGAAAGTCGCCCTGAAGGAAGTCTACGCCGACAATCGGATCCATTGGTAAAAGATCGCATGCGATGATTCGCCCCTGGCCACCGATTTGCGTGACGGCATACTGAGACCATCCACCGGGTGCAGCGCCAAGATCAACAATCGTCATTCCTGGCTTAAAGAGTTTGTCACTTTGCTGTATTTCATCAAGTTTAAACCAGGCACGGGAACGTAACCCCTTTTTCTGTGCCTGAAGAACATATTTATCGCTAAAGTGTTCCTGGAGCCAGCGGCTGGAGCTGGCAGAACGCTTTTTACCTGTCATTTCACTTTCCGTCCTGGTTCATCGTAACCTGCCTGTGACGTAAATTTCTACGCAGCTATTTGGCGATATAAGGGAGATGGCGGTAGAATGAACCGTTTTCAATCCCAACGTAAGCAAAAATATACGATGAATCTGAGTACTAAACAAAAACAGCACCTTAAAGGTCTGGCACATCCACTCAAGCCTGTAGTCATGCTTGGCAATAATGGTTTGACCGAAGGGGTGCTTGCCGAGATCGAACAAGCGCTGGAGCACCACGAGTTGATCAAGGTGAAAATTGCCTCTGAAGACAGAGATAATAAAAACCTGATCGTGGAAGCTATCGTGCGCGAAACCGGTGCCTGTAACGTACAGGTTATCGGTAAAACGCTGGTGCTCTATCGCCCGACTAAAGAGCGTAAAATCTCGCTGCCACGCTAAGAATATCCTGAATCGAACACATTTTCTGTGTAAAACGAGGGATTTCCTTGAGCAGGTGAGCAAAATGCCACGCTCCGAGAGTTGATAAAAGGCCGCTATGCGGCCTTTTTCCTTTCTTTACAATGTATCAACATCTGCGCCGAGATGCGAATTACAGGTACTCAACCTTGGTAATTTCGTATTCCACTTCACCACCTGGCGTACGAATCACAACGACATCATCCTGCTCTTTGCCAATCAGGCCACGCGCAATCGGTGAGTTTACAGAGATTAAGTTCTGTTTAAAGTCTGCCTCGTCATCGCCCACGATGCGATACGCCTGCTCTTCATCATTATCCAGATTCAGGACCGTGACCGTGGAACCAAAAATGACGCGGCCATTGTTCGGTATTTTACTGATATCGATAACCTGTGCATTCGACAGTTTCGCTTCGATATCTTTGATACGCCCTTCACAGAAGCCTTGCTGTTCGCGAGCGGCGTGGTATTCCGCATTCTCTTTCAGGTCGCCATGTTCACGCGCATCCGCGATAGCGGCGATGATTTCAGGACGGCGAACAGATTTCAGAAAATCCAGTTCTTCGCGCAGTTTTTCGGCACCACGTAAGGTCATCGGAATAGCTTGCATTTGTTATACCTCTTAAACATTCCTGTTGGGAGCGACTCACTCACTCCGACTACCGGCCTCGCAGGCATCAATGCCTTTCACAGGTCAGGAGCAAAAGAAAACTGACCCGGAAGCAAAGTCCCAGGTCAGCAGCAATTTTTTAATTTGATGCGTATTTTACCGCGAAGTTCACTATGGGTCATCGTTTACTTTACAGGGCGTTGCACCGTAGTATGACGGTTTGTTTACGGGTTGTTAGCGCGAGATTATGCGATTTTCCAGATTTATCATCGGATTGACTACCAGTGTGGCGTTCACTGTTCAGGCAGCGAATGTAGATGAGTATATTAATCAACTTCCGGCTGGCGCCAACCTTGCGCTGATGGTGCAAAAAGTGGGTGCCCCGACACCAGAAATTGATTATCACAGCCAGCAGATGGCGCTCCCCGCCAGTACTCAGAAAGTGATTACTGCGCTGGCCGCTTTGCTACAGCTGGGGCCTGATTTTCGCTTTACCACCACGCTTGAAAGTAAAGGCAGCGTGGATGGCGGTGTTCTGAAGGGCGATTTAATTGCGCGGTTTGGCGGCGATCCTACGTTTAAACGTCAGGATATTCGCAATATGGTTGCCGTGCTGAAAAAGTCCGGCGTCCAGAAGATCGAAGGTAACGTGCTGATTGATACCTCCATTTTTGCCAGTCACGATAAAGCCCCCGGCTGGCCGTGGAATGACATGACCCAATGCTTTAGCGCCCCGCCCTCAGCCGCCATCGTCGATCGTAACTGTTTCTCCGTTTCACTGTACAGCGCGCCAAAGGCGAACGACTTAGCGTTTATCCGCGTGGCGTCATACTATCCCGTGACGATGTTCAGCCAGGTCCGCACGCTGGCTAAAGGTTCACCCGACGCCCAATACTGCGAGCTGGATGTCGTGCCCGGCGACCTTAACCGCTTCACGTTGACCGGCTGTCTGACCCAGCGCGCCGAACCATTACCGCTGGCTTTCGCTATTCAGGATGGCGCAAGCTATGCCGGAGCCATTCTGAAAGATGAACTGAAACAGGCGGGAATTACCTACTCTGGTACTCTGCTACGCCAGACACAACCCAGTGAACCCGGAACGGTCATTGCCAGCAAACAGTCCGCCCCGCTGCACGATTTACTTAAGATTATGCTGAAAAAATCGGACAACATGATTGCCGATACCGTGTTCAGGATGATTGGCCATGCGCGTTTCGGTGTTCCTGGAACATGGCGAGCAGGTTCGGATGCTGTCCGACAAATCCTGCGCCAGCAGGCTGGAATCGAACTCGGTAATACCATCGCTGTCGATGGCTCAGGTCTTTCGCGCCATAACTTGATCTCTCCTGCCACAATGATGCAGGTTCTGCAGTACATTGCGCAGCACGACACTGAGCTAAACTTTATTTCGATGCTTCCGCTTGCGGGCTATGACGGTTCTCTTCAGTACCGCGCAGGCCTGCATGCTGCAGGCGTGGATGGTAAAGTTTCCGCCAAGACCGGCTCGCTACAGGGTGTATATAACCTCGCCGGGTTTATCACGACAGCAAGCGGACAGCGAATGGCATTTGTGCAGTATCTTTCCGGCTATGCCGTCGAACCGGCAGACCAGCGTAATCGCCGTATTCCTCTGGTGCGTTTCGAAAGCAGGCTTTATAAGGACATCTACCAGAATAACTAGCCATGAAAATACTCATTGTTGAAGACGACCTGTTATTACAGGAAGGGCTGGCGCTGGGGCTTGCTAACGAAGGATACGCACAGGATTGCGCAGCGACAGCAGCTGAGGCTGACGCGCTGATTCAAACCGGGGAATACAGCCTTGTTATTCTTGATTTAGGATTGCCCGATAAAGACGGCGCAACCCTGCTGAGTCAATGGCGACGTCGTGGTATCGCAAATCCGGTGCTGATCCTCACGGCGCGGGATGCGCTTGAGGACAGAATCAACGGTCTGGACTCAGGCGCGGATGACTATCTGGTGAAACCCTTCGCGCTGGCTGAGCTGCTGGCGCGCGTACGTGCGCTGATTCGTCGCTATCAGGGGCACAGTGACAACCTGTTAACCGATGGCGATCTGACGCTGAATCTGCAAACGCAGCAGGTCGTACGTGATAGCCAGCCGGTAGAAGTCACCCCGAAAGAGTTTGCCCTGCTCACACGCCTGATTATGCGTACCGGCCAAACGGTCCACCGTGAAACGCTACAACAGGACATCTACTCCTGGCAGGACGATCCTGGCTCCAACACGCTCGAAGTCCATATTCATAATCTGCGACGTAAGCTCGGTAAAGATCGCATCAAAACCGTTCGCGGGATTGGTTATCGTCTGGAAAGCCAGAAATGAACAGTATGCGTCGGCGCCTGATGGTGTTGCTGGCGGTCATTCTGTTATTTTTCCAGCTTATCAGCGTCATTTGGCTCTGGCATGAGAGCCGCGAGCAAATCGGTTTTCTGGTGAGTGAGACGCTGTCAGCGAAAGCTCGTAACCAGCACGTCGAGAAGGAGATCCGCGAGGCCATCGCCTCACTGCTGGTTCCTTCACTGGTGATGGTAGGGTTTACCCTGTTTTTCTCTTTCTGGGCCATCACCTGGATTACGCGCCCGCTCAATAAACTCCGTGCCACTCTGGCCAACCGTTCAGCGAATAATCTGTCTCCTGTCCCTGTCTTTTCCGATATGGAAGAAATTGGCGCCGTCACAACGTCGTTAAATCAGCTGCTTGCGCGTCTGGACCATACTATCCAGCAGGAGCGATTATTTACCGCTGACGCAGCCCATGAACTACGCACACCGCTTGCAGGTATTCGGCTCCATCTGGAGCTGATGGCGCAGTCAGGCTCTCCGCAAGCCGCCACGCTGGTCACACGCATCGACCAACTGATGCACACCGTAGAACAGCTGCTAATGCTGGCGCGTGCCGGACAAGCCCTGGCCAGTGGCTGTTATCAGACGATCAACTGGACAGACGATATTATTGCCCCTCTGGCGCTGGAACATGAGGCGAAAGAACATACGATAATATGGCCAGCACAGAGTGATATCACCGTGCAGGGAGACCCTGTATTGCTGCGGCTGATGCTGCGGAATTTACTGGAAAATGCGGGACGATACAGCCCAACCCATACCACAATAAAAGTGACATTAGCGGAACAGGATGGCGGCGCAACGGTAAGCGTTATCGATAAAGGGCCGGGAATTGACGAAGCGCACCGGCACTCGATCACCGAACCTTTCCGTCGTCTCGATCAACGCTATGGCGGCAGTGGTTTAGGGCTGAGTATCGTGCAACGTATCGTGCAGCTCCATCGTGGTCATTTGCAGCTGGATAACGCCCCAGAGGGTGGGTTAATCGCCCGTTGTTGGGTACCGTCAACGCTGGACTAAAAAAAAGCCCCCTGTATCAGGGGGCTGTTTCGGAATTAACGCTTGTAGATGAATTCGACACCTTCTTCGTCGTCTTCGTCCCAGTCATCATCCCAGTCTTCTTCATCTTCGACTTCAACTTCTTGTTCTTCAAGCTGCTGGCGATGATAGTCATCCCACATAAACTCAACTTTCTCAGGCCCTTTCACTTCTTCTGCCTGAGCAATTGGGTTTTCGATGATAAAGGTCATCACATCCCAGCAGAGATCTTTGACGCCCATCTGGCTCGCCGCAGAGATCAGGTAGTATTTCTCTTCCCAGCCCATTGCTTCAGCGATGGCTTTCGCTTTCGCTTCGGCTTCTGCTTTGTCCATCAGGTCGATCTTGTTAAAGACCAGCCAGCGCGGTTTAGCGGCCAGTTTATCGCTGTATTTCTCCAGCTCGCCGATGATAATGCGCGCATTCTCAACCGGATCGGAACCGTCAATAGGATCGATATCGATGAGGTGCAGCAGAACACGGCAACGCTCAAGGTGTTTCAGGAAGCGAATACCCAGGCCTGCACCTTCAGCCGCACCAGCGATCAAACCCGGAATGTCGGCAACCACAAAGCTCTTTTCGTTATCCATACGAACAACGCCGAGACTTGGTACTAACGTGGTAAACGGATAATCCGCCACTTTTGGTTTAGCAGCCGAAACAGCACGGATAAAGGTAGATTTACCGGCGTTTGGCATGCCCAGCATGCCGACGTCTGCCAGCAGCATCAGTTCCAGCTGCAGATCTCGCTTGTCGCCCGGAGTACCCATGGTTTTCTGACGCGGAGTACGGTTAACGGAAGATTTGAAACGGCTGTTGCCGAGACCATGCCAACCGCCTTTTGCGACCATCAGACGTTGACCGTGTTTGGTCATGTCACCCATGGTTTCGCCCGTACCCTGATCGATAACACGCGTTCCGACCGGGACTTTAATCGCCACGTCTTTACCGCGTTTACCGGTACAGTCGCGGCTCTGACCATTCTGGCCACGCTCAGCGCGGAAAGATTTTTCAAAGCGGTAGTCGATCAGCGTGTTGAGGTTTTCATCCGCCTCTAACCACACGTCACCACCATCTCCACCGTCGCCGCCGTCAGGGCCGCCACGCGGAATATATTTTTCACGGCGGAAGCTTACGCAACCATTACCGCCATCACCTGCAACAACCAGGATCGTTGCTTCATCAACAAACTTCATCTTACTCTCCGTAAATCATTCGCCTGAGCGGGGGACAACTACAACCGCTTCATTTTTGCGCCAACGTCCCCAAAGACGATGACCAATGGCGGAATACATCGCGCCCGCAACCACGACAAACGCACCGAGATACCCCAACAGGTTTAACATCGGTTTGACGAAGAAATCGGGCCAGGCCATTGATAACAAATCTGAAAATAACAGCGTAAACAGCGGAGTGAGCGTAATCAATGCACTCACTTGTGCTGCCTGCCAACGCGCCATCGCTTCGGCCAGCGCGCCATAACCGACCAGCGTATTTAGCCCACAAAAAATGAGGCACGCCAGTTGCCAGTCGCTTAGCTGGGAAATGACTCCCGGTTTGGCTAACGGCAATAATGCTATTGTACACAAAGTGTACAATAAAAAGAGGATCTGCTGTGAGGCGAGTCTGCGCAATAACACCTTTTGCGCGACACCATAACTCACCCAGACCGTTGCTGCCCCAACGCCAAAAATGACACCCCAGGTGTAATCTGTCAGTCGGGTAAATATTTCGATCAGGCTGGTGTTAAAAAACATCACCAGACCACAAAGCAGCAGGATTGCCCCAATGATCTGCGTACCGCGCATCTTTTCCTTGAGGATAAAGACGCTGGCAACCATCATGCCAACCGGTGAAAGCTGACCAATCACCTGCGACGCGGTAGGGCTTAAATACTGCAAGGAAGAACTGAACAGAATAAAGTTGCCGAAAAGACCTCCCGTCGCAATAGCCAGCAGAACCAGCCAACGCGGTTTACGGAAGATCCTCAGAGGCGGCAGCTTGCCTTTTATCGCCAGAATCGCGCCAAGGCCAATACTTGCCATCAGGAAGCGATAAAACACCACTGTGGGCGGCTCCATCACTTCCAGGACCTGCTTCATTGCAATTGGCAACGCCCCCCAGCACACCGCAGTTGTGAGTGCCAGGAGAATGCCGATGCCAGCCTGCTGTTTCATGCCCGTTTTCCCTGCAGAAAATTTTGCAGCTTTTCAATGTAAAAAGCCCCGCAACACGTTGCGGGGCTTTAATCCGTTACCGGACCACGAAAAACTTACTCAGCAACGATGCTGATGTATTTACGGTTGTTCGGGCCTTTAACTTCAAATTTCACTTTACCGTCTGCTTTAGCAAACAGAGTGTGGTCACGACCGCAACCTACGTTGTTACCAGCGTGGAATTTGGTGCCACGTTGACGAACGATGATGCTACCCGCCAGAACGGTTTCGCCACCGAAACGCTTAACGCCAAGACGTTTAGCTTCTGAGTCGCGACCGTTACGAGTTGAGCCGCCAGCCTTTTTATGTGCCATTTAAATCTCTCCTCAGGTCTTAGGCGCTGATGCCAGTAATTTTCACATCAGTGAACCACTGACGGTGGCCCTGCTGCTTACGGTAGTGTTTACGACGACGAAACTTAACGATTTTAACTTTCTCGCCACGACCATGAGCAACAACTTCAGCTTTGATAACGCCGCCATCAACGAAAGGAACGCCGATTTTGACTTCTTCACCGTTTGCGATCATCAGAACTTCAGCGAACTCAACAGATTCGCCAGTTGCGATGTCCAGCTTTTCCAGGCGAACGGTCTGACCTTCGCTTACTCGGTGTTGTTTACCACCACTTTGGAAAACCGCGTACATATAGAACTCCGCTTCCGCGCACATCCTCGTGTGATTCAGAGTGCGCTATAAATATTCACAATAGGGCGCGAATATTACGCAAAACGCGAGCCTTTGACAAGTGCTACCATCAATACATGAAGAAAAAAAACACAACACGTACGGTAACGTTTATCTGAGCCGTTTTTTCAGTACAATCAGCGCTACTATTGATAAACCAAAACCCTTTGTGAGCCGATTTACTATACGGCAAACTGGATAAGAAGCCCGGCTTTTGCGATGAATTTAGATAAAATCAACGATTTAACCGCGCAGGATATGGCGGGTGTGAATGCAGCAATCCTGGAGCAACTCAACTCTGATGTTCAGCTCATCAATCAGTTGGGTTATTACATCGTCAGTGGCGGCGGTAAACGCATCCGTCCAATGATAGCCATACTGGCCGCACGAGCCGTTGGATATCAGGGAAATGCTCACGTCAATATTGCCGCTCTCATTGAGTTTATCCACACTGCCACGCTTCTGCATGATGATGTGGTGGATGAGTCAGATATGCGCCGCGGGAAAGCCACGGCGAATGCCGCATTTGGAAACGCTGCCAGCGTTCTGGTGGGTGATTTTATCTATACCCGCGCCTTCCAGATGATGACCCGACTCGGCTCGCTTAAAGTGCTGGAAGTGATGTCAGAGGCGGTTAATGTCATCGCAGAAGGCGAAGTATTGCAGCTGATGAACGTTAACGATCCGAACATTACCGAAGAAAACTACATGCGGGTGATCTACAGCAAAACCGCGCGTCTGTTTGAAGCGGCGGCTCAGTGTTCCGGTATCCTGGCAGGGTGTAGTGAGGAGCAAGAGCGCGGCCTGCAGGATTATGGGCGCTACCTTGGCACCGCGTTCCAGCTGATTGATGATTTACTCGATTACAGCGCCGATGGCGAAACGCTCGGCAAAAACGTCGGCGATGACCTCAACGAAGGTAAACCGACCCTGCCACTGTTACATGCCATGCGTAATGGTTCGCCGGATCAGGCAAAAATGATTCGCGAAGCGATTGAGCAAGGAAACGGTCGACATCTTCTGGAACCTGTACTGGAAACAATGGCTATCTGCGGTTCGCTGGAATGGACGCGTCAACGCGCTGAAGAAGAAGCCGATAAAGCGATTGCTGCCATTCAGGTTATCCCAGACAGCCCATGGCGCGATGCGTTAATTGGACTTGCCCACATCGCCGTTCAGCGCGACCGCTAATCTGTCTTCTCCTCCCCGCACCTTCGCGGGGAACATCCTATAAGTTCCAATAAAGCATCTATTCATGTTAAATAATCGGCTTACAGGCCGCATGAATAAAGCCCTGTCATATTCCGAATATTGCTTCCTGTTATGCGAACTTTTTAGAACCGCTGTTCGAAGAAGGTATAGTAACCATCGTTAATTCAACCGAAATAACATGGACACTTTCGTAACAGAGGACAGCATATGGATAAGAAGTTTATTGACTGGCATTCGGCCGATATTATTGCCGCATTACGCAAAAAAGGGACATCGCTGGCTGCGGAATCAAGGCGCAGTGGATTAAGCTCTTCGACGCTGGCAAACGCGTTAACACGCCCCTGGCCAAAAGGTGAGTTGATCATTGCCAACGCGCTGGAAACGCAACCCTGGGTGATCTGGCCATCGCGTTACCACGATCCCATTACCCACGAATTTATCGACAGAACGCGCATGATGCGCCAGAAAAAGCAGGGAGAATAGCGCCAGGACTGACGCTATATTCAGACAGGAACAGCAACCCCCCGGTCATTTCTGGCAGGGGGCTGCCGGAACGATTACTCGCCCTTTACACGCTCAATGTTTGCACCCAGCGCGCGCAGTTTGTCTTCGATACGCTCATAGCCACGATCGATGTGATAGATACGATCCACCACCGTAGTGCCTTCCGCAATACAACCCGCCAGCACCAGGCTCGCCGATGCACGTAAATCCGTTGCCATAACCTGAGCGCCAGACAGCGTTTCTACGCCATGACAAATGACGGTATTGCTTTCGATCTCCGCATGCGCGCCCATACGGATAAGTTCCGGTACGTGCATAAAACGGTTTTCGAAGATGGTTTCCGTAATGAAACCAGTACCTTCAGCCACCAGATTCAACAGCGTGAATTGCGCCTGCATATCCGTCGGGAAAGCAGGATGCGGAGCGGTACGCACATTCACCGCTTTCGGGCGTTGGCCGTGCATATCCAGACTAATCCAGTCTTCGCCGGTCTCAATGTCCGCACCCGCATCACGCAGTTTCGCCAGAACCGCATCCAGCGTATCCGGCTGCGCGTTGCGACAGACAATTTTGCCACCGGAAATGGCTGCAGCGACCAGGAACGTACCCGTTTCAATACGGTCCGGCAGAACGCGATACACACCGCCGCCCAGACGTTCAACGCCTTCGATGGTGATACGATCCGTGCCCTGGCCGGTGATCTTCGCCCCGAGCGCAACAAGGAAATTAGCGGTATCAACAATTTCCGGCTCACGCGCGGCGTTCTCGATAACCGTTGTCCCTTCCGCCAGCGTTGCTGCTGACATGATAGTTACCGTCGCGCCTACGCTGACTTTATCCATCACAATGTGCGCGCCCTTCAGGCGGCCATTCACCGAGGCTTTAACGTAACCTTCTTCAAGCTTGATCTCGGCTCCGAGCTTCTCAAGGCCAAAGATGTGCAGGTCAACCGGACGCGCGCCGATTGCACAGCCACCCGGCAGAGAAACCTGACCCTGACCAAAACGCGCCACCAGCGGGCCAAGTGCCCAGATGGATGCACGCATGGTTTTCACCAGTTCGTACGGCGCGCAGAAGATGTTGACGTTGCTGGCGTCGATCCATACCGAACCGTTGCGCTCCACTTTGGTACCCAGTTGACTGAGCAGCTTCATGGTGGTGTCGATATCTTTCAGTTTCGGTACGTTCTGAATTTCTACCGGCTCTTCTGCCAGCAGTGCAGCGAAGAGAATCGGTAGCGCGGCGTTTTTGGCGCCGGAAATTGTGACTTCGCCCTGGAGACGCGTTGGCCCCTGTACACGAAATTTATCCATGAATGTGCTCTCTTATCAATTCAACCGTGCTGTGGGCTCACATCCCCCCAGCTCAAAAACCGTTTAGCTTGCGATCGCGCTCCCACTCTTGTGGGGTATAAGCTTTGATCGACAAGGCGTGGATGCGGTTATCCGCAATGTATTCCATCAGCGGCGCGTAAACAGCCTGCTGTTTCTTCACACGGCTCATACCGTCGAAAAACTCACCCACAGCAATAACCTGAAAGTGACTGCCATCGCCTGTGACGTGGACTTCCTTAAGGGAGAGTGCATTCATCAGCACTGTCTGGATTTCATGATTTTCCATGGGTTCTAAATCATCTGATAGTGAAAACAAGCCCAACATCTTAGAGCAAAGTGGCGCAGTCTTAAACAAGCAAAAAGCCCCGACCATGAAACAGTCGAGGCTTTCACAAGTAACATACTGAAATAATTAGCGAGGTAATGCGTCTTCGGGCAGATTATAAAGCTTCGCAAGGGTCAGCACGTTTTCGCTGACACCGGAAAGCGTGACAGCGGCACCCTGATTTTTACCTTCTGCAACCAGATGTACTAACAGCGCCACCCCTGCCGTATCAACCCGGGACACGCTGCTGAGATCAATCAGCGTGACGCCCTTCATGGCGTCATGGCGCGCATCCCATAACGGATTCAGCAGATCCTGGTCGAGCTCGCCCGACAACAATAATTTGTCGCCTTCACGCGCCCAGCTGAATTGCTGTGTCATTACTTTTTCTCGTCCAGGGTAATTTTCTGGTTAGAGATGGATTTCAACTGTGCAGTCAGGCCATCAATGCCTTTGGTACGCAGCAGATCGCTCCACTCATTCTGCTTGGTCGTAATCATGCTCACCCCTTCGGCGATCATGTCGTAAGCCTGCCAGTTGCCACTCTGGCTGTTTTTACGCCACTGGAAGTCCAGACGTACCGGCGGGCGACCATTTGGATCGATAATGGTCACACGAATCGGCACAATAGTGGCATTACCCAGCGATTGTTCAGGTGCGATCTGATAAGTCTGACCGTGGTACATGGCCAGCGCCTGTCCATAAGCCTGCTTCAAGTATTCACGGAAAGCAGCAAAGTAGGCATCGCGCTGCGCAGGGGTGGCGTCTTTGTAGTAGCGACCCAGCACCAGCGCACCAGCGTATTTCACCTGCACATACGGCAGCAGCTCCTGGTCAACGACATCACGCAGATAATCCGGATTTGAGCGGATTTTAGGCTGTTCATTTTTCAGGCGATCAAACGTTTTCTGTGCCGCCTCGTCCATTAATTTATACGGGTTGGTCTGGTCAGCCGCAGTGGCAGCGGTCAGAGGGGCAATCACCAGCATGGCAACCATTAGCAGTCGTTTAATCATGAATTACTTCTCCTGAGGTGAATTCGTTGTGCCAGAGGTCGGCGTGACATCGGTTTGACCTTCACTCTGTGCAGAGCCATCGTCAGCTTTCTTGTCATCACCTTTACTGTTGTAAAGGAACTGACCAATCATGTCTTCGAGCACCATAGCCGACTTGGTATCCTGGATCACGCCGCCATCTTTAAGGATAGACGTTCCCAGCTCCGGGTCTTCAAAGCCGACATTCAGTGCCAGATATTGCTCGCCAAGCAAACCGGAAGTACGGATAGAGAGGGAGCTGGTATCCGGAATATTGTTGTAACGTTCTTCAATGTCCATCTCTACGCGCGGCAGATAGGTTTTCTCATCGAGGGTGATATCTGACACCCGTCCGATAACCACGCCACCAATGCGGACAGGAGAACGTGCTTTCAGACCACCGATGTTATCGAAGGTGGCATAGATACGATAAGTGGGTTCAGTCCGAATTGAGGTGATATCCGCCGCTCTTAAGCAAATAAACAGGGCCGCTAACAGCGCCAGCACCATAAATACACCAACCCAAATTTCACTTTTTCTTGTTTGCATGAACTCAATTCCCAAACATCAGTGCGGTGAGCACAAAATCCAGGCCAAGTACGGCCAGCGACGAATGAACGACAGTGCGCGTTGTCGCGCGACTAATACCTTCTGAGGTCGGTATCGCATCATAACCATTGAACAACGCAATCCAGGTGACGGTGATGGCAAAGACCGCGCTCTTAATCAGACAGTTCACCAGGTCCATTCGCAGATCGACAGCATCCTGCATTGCTGACCAGAAGAAGCCCGCGTCAATGCCTTTCCACTGTACGCCAACCAGCGAACCGCCCCAGATACCGACGGCCACAAAGAGGATCGTCAGCAGCGGGAGAGAAATAACACCCGCCCAAAAACGGGGGGAGATGACGCGACGCAGGGGATCGACGGCCATCATTTCCATACTGGATAGCTGTTCTGTCGCGCGCATCAGACCGATTTCAGCGGTTAAAGCAGAACCCGCTCGGCCGGCGAAGAGCAACGCGGCCACCACCGGTCCAAGCTCACGTAGCAGAGAAAGCGCCACCAGCATACCGAGACTGGTCTCTGCACTGTATGTCGTTAAAACGAGATATCCCTGCAGCCCAAGTACCATCCCGATAAACAACCCGGAGACGATGATAATCAGCATCGACAGCACGCCGACATTATAGAGCTGACGTATCAGCAATGGGGCATGCTTGCGGAATTCCGGCTTGCCGACCAGCGCATTAAATAACATCAACCCGGCACGCCCGAACGTCCTGATGGTTTTTATGCCACGGTGTCCAAGAGCGGCCAACGCATTTAACAACATGAGTGGCTTAACTCCCTATTCCCAATAAATCTTGATGGTAGTCACCCGCTGGATAGCGGAACGGTACAGGACCGTCCGCAATGCCGTCGAGGAACTGGCGAACGCGAGGATCGCTGTTGTTCTGCAACGCCTGAGCACCACCATGCGCAACGATTTTTTTATCCGCCACAATGTAGGCGTAGTCCGCGATACTCAGCACTTCCGGGACATCGTGAGAGACCACAATACAGGTCACGCCCAGTGCGCTGTTCAGTTCTGAAATCAGCTTCACCAGCACGCCCATGGTAATAGGATCCTGCCCGACAAACGGCTCGTCGAACATGATTAAATCGGGTTCAAGCGCAATCGCACGCGCCAGCGCCGCACGACGCGCCATTCCGCCGGAAAGCTCAGACGGCATCAGTTTGGCCGCGCCGCGCAGACCCACCGCTTCCAGTTTCATCATGACCGTCGTTTTCAGCAACTCCGGAGACAGATGAGTATGCTCACGCAGCGGGTAAGCTACGTTGTCAAAGACGTTCATGTCGGTAAACAACGCCCCGGACTGAAAAAGCATGCTCATACGTTTACGGACGGTATACAGACGCGTGCGAGACATCGCCGGGATATTTTCGCCGTCGAAGAGGATTTCGCCGCGGTCAGGAGGAATTTGTCCACCAATGAGGCGCAGCAGCGTCGTTTTGCCGATTCCGGAAGGTCCCATGATAGCGGTGATCTTGCCCCGTGGGACCGTCAATGTAATGTCTTCAAATATCAATCTGTTGCTGCGAGAGAAGCTGACGTCACGGACATCGACTAAATTCGCCATCGTTTGGCTCATTTAAAGTTCCTTTCTTTCCCTTTCAGGTTAAGCATGGCGCTTAATTCAGCCTTAAACCCAACATTTTTGCAGAATATGGTCCGCACGGGTTAGCGAAAGCTGGCATTTGTTTTACTTTTCCGGCGCATAAAGTCAAAATTAGGAATTCGTTACGACTTCAGACTACGTGCCGCGCCAGAGATTCATTCTCGGTGGACCGGCGAGTATACCTGAATAAAGGATTTTTGATGCTTTTAGCAACGGCACTGTTAATAATTGGTTTACTTCTGGTGGTCTACAGTGCTGACCGTTTGGTTTTCGCAGCATCAATCCTTTGCAGGCTCTTTGGCATGCCGCCTCTGATCATCGGAATGACGGTGGTTAGCGTCGGAACATCGCTTCCGGAAATTATTGTCTCCGTTTCCGCGTCGCTCAACGGTCAGATCGATCTCGCTATTGGGACGGCAATTGGCTCTAATATTGTCAATATTTTACTGATCCTTGGCCTTGCGGCGCTACTGCATCCATTTCGCGTGCATTCTGATGTTCTGCGCCGCGAATTGCCGCTAATGTTAATTGTTACCCTGCTTGCGGGCTATGTACTTTATGATGGGCAACTGACGATCGACGACGGAATTTTATTACTGGCGCTGGCGATCATTTGGCTTATCTATATCGTAAAAATTGCTCGTCTGGCGGAAAAACAGGGTAACGACAGCCTGACGCGGGAACAAGTTGCAGAGCTGCCACGGGAAGGCACCCTGCCCGTTGCGCTGCTATGGCTGGGGGTGGCGCTGATCATCATGCCGATGGCCACCAGAATGGTGATTGATAACGCCACCGTGCTGGCAAATTACTTCGCTATGAGCGAGCTGACGATTGGCCTGACGGTGATTGCTATCGGCACCAGTTTGCCGGAACTGGCTACCGCGTTAGCGGGGGCACGGAAAGGTGAAGATGATATTGCGATTGGCAATATCATTGGCTCGAACATCTTCAACATCGCTATCGTCATGGGTTTACCCGCACTGATTGCGCCAGGAGCATTTAACCCACTGGCCTTCTCCCGCGATTACGGTGTGATGCTGTTAGTCAGCGTTATTTTCGCCCTGCTCTGCTGGCGGCGAAAACAGCAAACAGGCAAAGGAACAGGCGCCCTGCTGACGGGTGGATTTATCGTATGGATGGCGATGCTTTACTGGCTATCGCCTCTTCTCTCTGGGTAATCGGAAACGCATTATGTCGCCATTAGAATTGCAGCCGGATTTTGACTTTCAGAAAGCAGGCAAAGAAGTTCTGGAGATTGAACGTGAAGGTCTGGCGCAGTTAGATCAATACATTAATCAGGATTTTAGCCAGGCGTGTGCGAAAATATTCTCTTGCGCGGGCAAAGTTGTGGTGATGGGCATGGGGAAATCGGGTCACATTGGCCGTAAAATGGCCGCGACTTTCGCCAGCACCGGAACCCCATCATTTTTTGTCCATCCGGGTGAAGCCGCTCATGGCGACCTGGGGATGGTGACGCCGCAGGATGTCGTTATTGCACTCTCCAACTCCGGTGAGTCCAACGAGATCCTGGCCCTCATCCCCGTGCTGAAGCGGCTACAGGTTCAGCTCATATGCATGACCAGTCGCCCGGAAAGCAGCATGGCCCGGGCGGCCGATATTCATTTGTGCGTGAAAGTGCCAAAAGAGGCTTGCCCGCTTGGCCTGGCACCGACCTCCAGCACCACTGCTGCGCTGGTCATGGGTGATGCCCTGGCCGTTGCGCTGCTTGAAGCCCGCGGTTTTACCCCGGAAGATTTCGCCCTTTCACACCCAGGCGGTGCGTTGGGACGTAAACTGTTACTGCGGGTTAACGATATAATGCACACCGGGGAGGAAATTCCCCACGTCAGCAAAGAGGCCTCACTGCGGGATGCCTTGCTGGAAATCACTCGTAAAAATCTCGGCATGACGGTGATTTGCGACGAACAGATGAAGATCGAAGGCATATTCACCGACGGTGATTTACGCCGCGTATTTGATATGGGCGTTGACGTACGCCATTTAGGTATTGCTGACGTCATGACGCCAGGCGGGATCCGGGTGCGTCCGGGTACGCTGGCGGTGGAAGTTTTAAACCTGATGCAGTCCCGTCATATTACCTCGGCCATGGTTGCAGATGGCGACCAACTGCTGGGTGTGGTACATATGCATGATCTCCTGCGCGCAGGCGTAGTGTAATGAAGGATAAGACAATGAGTAATGCGGGTGCATCCCTTGCAACCTGTTATGGTCCGGTAAGCACGCAAATAATGGCGCAGGCGGAAAACGTTCGTCTGCTGATTTTGGACGTCGACGGTGTACTGTCCGATGGTTTGATTTTTATGGGCAACAATGGCGAAGAGCTGAAAGCGTTTAACGTACGCGACGGCTATGGCATTCGTTGTGCGCTCACTTCAGGCATCGAAGTGGCAATCATCACCGGACGTAAGGCTAAACTGGTAGAAGATCGCTGTGCGACGTTGGGTATTACCCATCTTTATCAGGGCCAATCAGACAAACGAGTGGCCTTCCGGGATTTACTGGCGAAACTGGCTATTTCCCCTGAAAATGTTGCCTATGTTGGCGACGATCTTATTGACTGGCCGGTTATGGCAGAGGTGGGGTTGAGTATCGCCGTTGCCGATGCGCATCCGCTGCTGATCCCGCGCGCTGACTATGTCACCCGGATCAACGGTGGCCGCGGTGCCGTGCGTGAGGTGTGCGACCTGTTATTGCTGGCGCAGGGCAAGCTTGATGAGGCCAAAGGGCAATCGATATGAGTAAAACCAGACGTTGGGTTATCATTCTGCTTTCACTGGCCGTACTGGTGCTGATTGGTGTGAATCTCGCAGACCAGGACGACGCGCCAGCCGATGTGACCAATGCGAGCGATCCAACATACAAGAGCGATCACAGCGACACGGTGGTTTACAGCCCGGAAGGTGCCCTGAATTATCGCCTGATCGCCCAGCATGTTGAATATTTTTCCGAGGAAGGTATCTCGTGGTTTACTCAGCCGGTCATGACCACATTTGATACCAACAAAGTGCCGACGTGGTCGATTAAATCTGACAGAGCAAAATTGACGAATGACCGTATGCTTTATCTGTATGGTCATGTTGAAGTCAACGCTCTGACCGCTGACTCTCAACTGCGCAAAATTACGACGGATAATGCCCAGATCAACCTGGTCACCCAGGATGTCACTTCACAAGATCTGGTCACGTTATACGGGACAACATTTAATTCCAGCGGTCTGAGAATGCGCGGAAACTTACGCAGCAAAAACGCCGAGCTGATTGAAAAGGTTAGAACCTCCTATGAAATTCAAAACAAACAAACTCAGCCTTAATTTTATCATCGCCAGCGCGCTGCTGGCCGCCAGTCTCCCTGCGCTTGCTGTGACGGGCGATACTGAGCAGCCCATTCATATCGAATCTGATACTCAGTCGCTTGATATGCAGGGCAACGTTGTGACCTTCACGGGCAATGTTGTGATGACTCAGGGCACAATCAAAATCAATGCCGACAAAGTGGTTGTCACCCGTCCGGGCGGCGAGCAAGGCAAAGAGATCATTGATGGCTACGGCAATCCTGCCACCTTCTACCAGATGCAGGACAACGGTAAGCCAGTGAAAGGCCGTGCGTCTCATATGCACTATGAACTGGCGAAGGATCTGGTCATTCTGACCGGCAATGCCTATCTGGAGCAGCTGGACAGCAACATCACCGGTGACAAAATCACTTACCTGGTGAAAGAGCAAAAAATGCAGGCTTCCAGCGAGAAAGGCAAGCGCGTCACCACCGTTCTGGTTCCGTCTCAGCTGCAGGACAAAGGCAAAGACCAGGCTCCGGCACAGAAAAAGAGTAACTAATTCGTTATGGCAACATTAACTGCAAAGAACCTCGCCAAAGCCTACAAAGGCCGTCGCGTAGTGGAAGATGTCAGTCTGACCGTCAAATCCGGCGAAATCGTTGGCCTGTTGGGTCCTAACGGCGCGGGCAAAACAACCACCTTCTACATGGTGGTCGGGATTGTCGCGCGCGATGCCGGTAACATTATCATTGATGACGAAGACATCAGTATTCTGCCGCTGCACGCCCGCGCGCGTCGTGGAATTGGCTACCTGCCGCAGGAAGCCTCTATTTTCCGCCGCCTGAGCGTGTTCGACAATCTGATGGCTGTTCTGCAAATCCGTGACGATTTGACCGCCGAACAGCGCCAGGATCGTGCTAATGAGCTGATGGAAGAGTTCCATATTGAGCATCTGCGCGACAGCATGGGCCAGTCGCTTTCCGGTGGTGAACGCCGCCGCGTAGAGATCGCCCGCGCTCTTGCAGCAAATCCGAAATTTATTCTTCTGGATGAGCCATTTGCAGGCGTCGACCCGATTTCTGTTATCGACATCAAACGTATTATCGAGCATCTGCGCGACAGCGGCCTCGGTGTCCTCATCACGGACCACAACGTGCGTGAAACACTGGCCGTCTGCGAACGCGCTTATATCGTCAGCCAGGGCCATTTAATCGCCCACGGAACCCCACAGCAAATCCTTGAAGATGAGCAAGTGAAGCGCGTGTACCTTGGGGAAGACTTCAGACTCTGATAGGGTAGAGGTTAAGTCACGCATATACTTTGAATAAGTCGAGCGGCAGGCAGACGGCAAATAAGTGAGTCCCTGGAGCTTACCTCAGTAAGTGGCTGGGATGAGTGAGCGCAGTCACCGCACATGCAGTTTGAAGTATGACGGGTATAACCGGAGAAAAACGCTCTGAACATGAAGCAAGGTTTGCAATTAAGGCTCAGCCAGCAGTTGGCAATGACGCCACAGCTACAACAGGCGATTCGTCTGTTGCAACTGTCCACGTTAGAACTCCAGCAGGAACTCCAGCAAGCCCTGGATAGCAACCCGCTGCTGGAGCAAACCGATCTTCATGACGAGGTAGATACCCAGGAAAAACAGGATACTGAAGCGCTCGATACGGCTGACGCTCTTGAACAAAAAGAGATGCCGGATGAGCTGCCGTTAGATGCCAGCTGGGATGAAATCTACACCGCCGGAACGCCGTCCGGGACGCGTGCCGACTATCAGGATGACGAGTTACCGGTTTATCAGGGTGAAACCACGCAGTCGCTTCAGGATTACCTGATGTGGCAGGTAGAGCTGACGCCTTTTACCGAAACCGATCGCGCGATCGCAACCTCGATTGTCGATGCGGTTGACGACACCGGCTATTTGACCGTATCGCTGGACGATATCCTCGAAAGCATCGGTGATGGCGAAGTCGATCTTGATGAAATAGAAGCCGTACTTAAACGCATTCAGCGCTTTGATCCTGTTGGCGTTGCGGCGAAAGATCTGCGCGACTGCCTGCTGATCCAGCTTTCGCAATTCGCGAAAGAGACTCCCTGGATCGATGAAGCACGCTTGATCATTAGCGATCACCTCGATCTGCTGGCGAACCACGATTTCCGAACGCTAATGCGCGTGACCCGGCTCAAAGAAGATGTGCTGAAAGAAGCGGTCAATCTGATTCAATCGCTCGATCCGCGCCCTGGGCAATCGATCCAGACCAGCGAACCCGAATACGTTATTCCTGACGTATTGGTGAGAAAGCATAACGGCCGCTGGAGCGTTGAGCTCAATTCCGACAGCATTCCCCGCCTGCAAATCAATCAGCAATACGCCTCTATGTGCACCAGTGTGCGCAATGATTCCGACAACCAGTATATTCGTAGCAATCTTCAGGAAGCGCGATGGCTGATAAAAAGCCTGGAGAGCCGCAATGATACATTACTGCGCGTCAGCCGCTGCATTGTTGAGCAGCAGCAGGCCTTTTTTGAAAAAGGTGACGAGTTTATGAAACCGATGGTGCTGGCCGATATTGCCCAGGCCGTCGAGATGCATGAATCCACTATCTCCCGCGTGACCACGCAGAAGTATCTGCACAGTCCGCGCGGTATTTTTGAGCTTAAGTATTTCTTCTCCAGCCATGTGAATACCGAGGGCGGCGGCGAAGCCTCGTCAACGGCGATCCGCGCACTGGTGAAGAAGTTGATCGCCGCGGAAAATCCCGCGAAGCCACTGAGTGACAGTAAGTTAACCACCATGCTGTCCGACCAGGGTATTATGGTGGCACGTCGTACTGTTGCGAAGTATCGAGAGTCTTTATCCATTCCGCCGTCTAACCAGCGTAAACAACTGGTTTGACACAACCGATAAGGAAGACACTATGCAGCTCAACATCACAGGACACAACGTCGAAATCACCGAAGCGTTACGCGATTTTGTGAATACAAAATTCGCTAAGCTGGAGCAATATTTCGAGAGGATCAATCAGGTCTACATTGTGTTAAAAGTGGAGAAAGTGACTCATATCTCGGACGCAACCCTGCACATCAACGGGGGTGAAATCCATGCCAGTGCGGAAGGGCAAGACATGTACGCGGCTATCGACGGCTTGATTGACAAGCTGGCACGACAGCTTAATAAACATAAAGATAAACTGAAACAACACTAATTGTCCGGGCAGTTAACGGGTGCAGGACGGCCTGTTGTGAAACACAACAGGCCATTTGTACGGTTAGCGCTTAGGTGAAATTATGATGAACAACGATTCGGCTCTTCAATTGAGTAATGTCCTTAACCAGGAATGTACCCGCAGTGGCGTTCACTGTCAGAGCAAAAAACGTGCTCTGGAAATCATCAGTGAACTGGCCGCAAAACAGTTAGGCCTGCCGCCCCAGGTGGTGTTTGAAGCGATTCTGACCCGCGAAAAAATGGGCAGTACCGGTATCGGCAACGGCATTGCCATTCCGCATGGCAAACTGGAAGAAGACACCTTACGTGCCGTTGGTGTTTTCGTGCAGCTCGAAACGCCTATCGCCTTTGATGCGATTGATAATCAGCCTGTGGATCTGCTGTTTGCTCTGCTGGTGCCCGCTGACCAGACGAAAACCCATTTGCATACGCTTTCGCTGGTCGCTAAACGTCTGGCGGATAAAACGATTTGCCGCCGCCTGCGCGCAGCCCAAAGTGATGAGGAGCTGTATCAAATTATCACCGAAGCGGAAGGCCATCACGATGATGCGTAACCAGGAGATAGCCTTCACATCTGTCGTCGTGAGGAGAAACGGAACATGGTGCTGATGATCGTCAGCGGTCGTTCGGGTTCGGGAAAATCCGTTGCTCTCCGGGCGCTCGAAGATATGGGATTTTACTGCGTAGATAACCTTCCGGTGGTACTGCTGCCCGACCTGGCGCGTACGCTGGCCGACAGGCAAATTTCTGCTGCGGTAAGTATCGACGTGCGCAACATGCCGGAATCCCCGGAGATCTTTGAACAGGCGATGAACAGTCTGCCTGAGACCTTTACGCCTCAGCTGCTGTTCCTTGATGCCGATCGCAATACCCTGATCCGCCGCTACAGCGATACCCGTCGTCTGCACCCTCTTTCCAGCAAGAATTTATCGCTGGAGAGCGCCATCGATGAAGAGAGCGATTTGCTGGAACCGCTGCGTTCCCGTGCGGATTTGATCGTCGATACCTCCGAAATGTCCGTTCATGAACTGGCAGAAATGCTGCGCACACGCCTGCTGGGTAAACGCGAGCGCGAGCTGACCATGGTGTTCGAATCCTTTGGTTTCAAACACGGTATTCCGATTGATGCGGATTATGTTTTCGACGTGCGCTTCCTGCCCAATCCGCACTGGGACCCGAAACTGCGTCCAATGACCGGTCTGGACAAGCCCGTCGCCGCATTCCTCGACAGACACACAGAAGTTCACAATTTTATTTACCAGACGCGAAGCTACCTTGAGCTATGGTTACCTATGCTGGAAACCAACAACCGCAGCTATCTGACCGTCGCGATTGGGTGTACCGGTGGTAAACATCGTTCGGTGTATATTGCCGAACAGCTGGCCGATTATTTC
This sequence comes from Lelliottia sp. CFBP8978, assembly GCF_034046055.2. Lineage (NCBI taxonomy): Bacteria > Pseudomonadati > Pseudomonadota > Gammaproteobacteria > Enterobacterales > Enterobacteriaceae > Lelliottia > Lelliottia sp. CFBP8978. Next base: position 3,906,293 of record NZ_CM188253.1, read on the forward strand.
CGCTCACGCGGTAAAAACGTTCAGTCTCGTCATCGCACGCTGGAAAAACGTAAAACATGACCGTAAAACATACCGTTGAAATCACCAACAAGCTGGGCATGCACGCACGCCCGGCGATGAAACTGTTTGAACTGATGCAGGGATTTGATGCAGAAGTGCTGCTGCGAAACGACGAAGGCACCGAAGCCGAAGCCAATAGCGTCATCGCTTTGTTGATGCTGGATTCCGCCAAAGGCCGACAGATTGAAGTCGAAGCGACGGGTCCGCAAGAGGTCGAAGCGCTGGAAGCGGTCGTCGCGCTGTTTAATGCCGGCTTTGATGAGGACTAAGTCCTCATCTAATACAATTTATTTCTCGTCATAAATCCTTCCCCGCCAAGCTGGCGCATCTGGCGCATAATCCACGCCTGGCGGCTGCGGACATATCCAGACGGCGCATCCGCTTTAAACCGAATCGGGTTGGGTAATACGGCCGCCAGCAGTGCCGCTTCTGAAAGCGTCAAACGGCTGGCCGGTTTATGGAAATAGCGCTGAGCTGCCGCCTCAACACCAAACACGCCCTCACCAAACTCAGCAACATTCAGATAGACCGTCAGGATGCGTTTTTTACTCCAGACCGTCTCCATGCCTAACGTCAGGCCCGCTTCCAGCCCTTTTCTCACCCAGCTTCGTCCATCCCACAAAAAAAGATTTTTTGCCGTCTGCTGGGAAAGAGTTGACGCTCCGCGAACGCGATTCTCGTTGCGTTCATTGTGGGCCAGCGCTTTCTCAATCGCCGTGACGTCAAAACCCCAGTGGTCCGGGAATTTCTGATCTTCTGCGGCAATCACCGCCAGCCCCATCCACGGTGAAATCTCATCCATGCTCACCCAGTCAGAATGTGCCACGTAGCTGAAATTACCGGTCAACCATGCGCCGATCTGCCGCTCCACCATCACCGCAGAAAATGGTACGGGGAGAATGCTAAACACCGCAATGCCGCCTCCCCAGAAAACCATCAGCACCAGAATGATGCGAAGCAAAATGCGCTTCGCCCAGGCGACAGGCGTCGCGTTTTTCTTACTCACAGAGTCAGCACCAGCACGCGATCAACCAGCTTCTCGATTCCGGCCGCGGCTTCAGCGATGTTTTGCGCCAGCATATAGGCAGGAGTGGTGACAATTTTGTTGTCTTCATCCACGACGATATCATCCACAGGGCAAGGCACATGCTCGCCACCCATCTCTTCGATCACCTCTGCCGTATCAATATCCGTCCCGATGGTCAGGCGCAGCGGAAAATCAAAGATTTTAGGGAGCATGGCGGGCGCAATGCACATAAAGCCCAGCGGTTTTCCCGCGCTGTGCATACGCTGAACCAGATCTTTCAGCGTCGGGTCAACCCGACACTCGCTGCCAAGGCTGGCAAAGCTGCTCAGATTTTTCGCCGCCCCAAAACCGCCGGGAACAATCAGCGCATCCAGCTCATCGGCATTCGCCTGTGCCAGCGGGGTCACCGCGCCACGCGTAATGCGAGCCGATTCAATAAGCACATTGCGGGTTTCAGCCATCGGCTCGCCGGTGAGATGATTGATGACATCCACCTGATTTTTATCCGGTGCGAAACAGACGACTTCTGCGCCCTGTTTCGCCAGCGCCAGCAGCGTCAGAACGGACTCATGAATCTCCGTACCGTCATAGACGCCACATCCGCTGAGTACAATACCAACCTTTTTCATTAACCGTTCCTTCTTTCCAACTCTCTGAAGCACATTAATAATTCTGATTAAAACGCTATGCTTCACACATTTCACTGATTCATGTAACAAATCGTTTAAGATTTGCTATCTTAACTGCTTACGGCCTTAATTTTTAGGCTGCGTCCATGCGAGAACAACACAAATAATCAGGCGCGGCCACGATTTCCCTGGTGTTGGCGCAGTATTCGCGCACCCCGGTTAAGCCGGGGTCATTTTTTTGTGCTGTCCACCCACGCCTTAAGCACGTCCACATCGTTCTGCCACTCTTGTTTCATCTCCTCAACCCATTCACCCACGTTGTCCCACCACGCCGGTAAATCCGAAGACTGGATCTGCTGACCGAGCTGTTGTAAGTGACGCAAACCAATCGAGCCTGCAGCACCTTTAATTTTGTGGCCTTCTTCGACTATGCCTTTCTGATCGCGAGCGGTCAGATTCGATTCCAGCACACTTACATAACCTGGCATCATTTTTTCAAATACGGCCAGACCATCAGTAATCAGTTTCGGCCCCACCAGCTCGATATACTGCTCAAGCATGGCAATATCCAGAATAGCTTGTGCCTTCGCGCTATCAACAGATGTCATGGTGCATTCCTCTTCATCACTGGTATCCCAGAACTTTTTAATCATGGCGGTCAGAGCGGGAACCGCCAGCGGTTTGCTAAGCACATCGTCCATACCGGCATCGAGGTACTCTTTTTTATCCTTCAATACGTTCGCGGTGAGAGCCACCAGCGGCGGCATCTCATCGCGGGTATAACGGCGGGTGAGTTCACGAGAGATATCCAGCCCGGTCATATCCGGCAGCTGAATATCCAGCAGAACGAGGTCATATTCTCCAGGGGTAAACATCTCCAGCGCGGCCGTCCCCGTCATGGCGACATCGACGCTGTTACCCAGTTTTTCCAGAACCGAACGGGCAACAATGACGTTCAACTCAATATCTTCTACCAGCAGCACATGCAGCGCAGGCAGCGGCAGTTCGTCGTTCTCAAACGTATCTTCGACTTCTTCCGCCACTGCCGGAGCATGCACTGTCAGCGTAAACGTTGAGCCTTTACCTTGTTGGCTGGCCACGGTGATATCACCGCCCATACTCTTCGCCAGACGGCGCGATACCGCCAGACCAATCCCGGTCCCAGTGGCCGGTTTGCCGCCGTTACTGTCTTTCACCTGGTAATACATGGCGAAGATCTTATCCTGCTCTTCCTGCGGGATGCCGATGCCAGAATCTTCCACCTCAAAGTGCAACATATCGCCTTCATCAAAGCGAATACGCACAACCACTGCGCCATGCTGGGTAAACTTGACGGCATTACTGATCAGATTCCAGAGGATCTGGCGCAGACGCGTACCGTCCGTTACCACTTTATGCGGCAGAGGAAGTGTCGGCTCCAGCACAAATCGTAGCCCTTTTTGCTGCGCCTGCAGGCCGGACAGATTCTCCAGATCGGCGAGGAAGCCGGTGAAATCCACGGGCTGATTATCCAGCTGAACTTTACGCCGCTCCATCTTATCCATATCAATAATATCGTTGAAGATATTGCCGAGCGTCACGGCGGAAACATGGATAGTTTTGAGGTATTTTTCTTGCTCGGAAGTGAGTTCGGTGTCCAGCAGAATGCGGCTCAGGCCCACGATGCCGTTCAGCGGCGTACGCAGTTCGTGGCTGATGGTGGAGATGAATGTCGTCTTATCCCGGCTGGCGCGCTCCAGCGCGTCCTGATAGCGCTTACGCTCGGTAATATCACGCCCAAAGCCCATCAGGCCGTGGCGTTTCCCAACGCGATCGTAATAAGGCACTTTACGGATTTCGAAGCAGGCTTTGCGTCCGTCCGGATAGTCCAGCCACTGTTCGTAAGTGAGTGAGACATTATGGCGGAACACTTTTTCATCGGTTTCAATCACCTTGGCCGCCGCTTCTTCCGAGTAGACATCCTGCGGTTTGAGGTGAATCAGCTGTTTTTCGCTTTTCCCGGTCAGCAGCTCCATCGCGCGGTTACAGCCCGAAAATTCTTTATCTTCGTTACGGTAGAAAACCAAATCAGGCGAGGCATCGAGAAAAGATCGCAGGAAAGAGGATTGCTGCTCTAGCTGGATCTGGGTGACTTCACGCTCTTTCATCTCGATTTTCAGCTGCTCAAGCGTGGTCTGGCGTTCGGCCTCCGCTTTTTCACGATCCGAGATCTCCTGATTCAGCTGCGCGATGTTGTCCTTCAGCTGTATGTTAAGTTTCAGGTCGCGCTCGCGCATCTCCTCCAGTTTCTGCACCAGACGGGAGAGCCGCTGGCGCGACTCTTCCAGTTGTTCCACCACGACAGAGAGAAAATAGACAGCCCACGGGGTAATCAACAGGCCGAAAAAGATCGAGCGGATAACGTCGATACTTTCAACCTGCCCATGGAGAACCATAGTGACGGCCATTTGCACGACAATCGCCAGCACCACCAGCGCCAGGGCCAACAGCAGTGAGAAACGAACCAGGCCGAGCTTCATCATCAGATCGACGTAATACTGCGCAAGCATTCGAATTTGCTTCATAGGGGATCCCTTCACGACTTCATCGCTCAATAATACTCAAATTCCGGGCAAGGCGTTGAAGGTTGTGTGAAAAAGTGCGGTGTGAAACAGGAGATTAGCCTCACTCCCGGCAGCGCGGGAGTGAGGAACAGGGACGATCAGGAGCGTCTGAGAAGCAACCAGAGGCTTATCAGGAAGAACGAAGCGCTTGGCAACAGGGCGCCAATGAGCGGCGGGATCCCATACACCAACGTGAGCGGGCCAAAAATCTGGTCAAGCACGTAGAAGACAAAACCAAAGCTGATACCCGTGACCACGCGCACGCCCATCGGCACGCTGCGCAGCGGACCAAAGATAAACGACAGCGCCATCAGCATCATGACCGCCACAGACATCGGCTGGAATATTTTGCTCCACATGTTGAGCTGATAACGACCGGCATCCTGGCCACTCGATTTCAGATACTTAACATAGTTGTGCAAACCGCTGATCGACAACGCATCGGGATCCAGCGCAACCACGCCTAATTTGTCCGGCGTCAGATTGGTCTTCCAGGTACCCGAAACGGTCTGAGAGCCGGTAATTTGCTTCGGATCTTTCAGGTTCGATTCGTCAACCTGCGACAGGCGCCAGAGTTTATTAGCCGGGTCAAACTTCGCAGAGGCAGCATAGCGAACGGACTGCAAACGACGATCATCATTAAAGCTATAGATACTGACGCCGCCCAGCTCATCATCGCCCTTCACACGTTCGATATAGACGAAGTTGTTACCATCTTTCGCCCACAAACCTTGCTGGGTAGACATCAGCGATCCGCCGTACATGGCCTGCGCACGATAATTACGCGCCATCTGCTCTCCCTGCGGTGCGACCCACTCGCCAATGGCCATGGTCAGAATCACCAGCGGGATCGCCGTTTTCATCACTGACAGTGCAACCTGCATGCGGGTGAAGCCCGAGGCCTGCATGACCACCAACTCACTGCGCTGGGCCAGCATGCCCAGACCCAGCAATGCACCGAGCAGCGCGGCCATCGGGAAGAAAATCTGCACATCTTTTGGCACGCTGAGAATGGTATACATCCCCGCCCCCAACGCGTCATAGCTCCCCTGCCCGGCTTTTTTCAGCTGGTCGACGAATTTAATAATGCCGGAGAGCGACACCAGCATGAACAACGTCATCATGATGGTGGTAAAAATGGTTTTACCGATATAGCGGTCTAGAACGCGAAACGCCTGCATTACACCGCTCCTTTACGCGTAAAACGGGCACGCACACGACGCATCGGCACGGTATCCCACAGGTTTAACATCAGAGCCAGCAACAGGTACAGGCCGTTGACTACCCATGTCCAAATCATCGGATCGATTTTGCCTTTTCCACCGTTAGACTTGATAGACGTTTGCAGCAGGAAGAAGACCAGATAGAGCAGCATTGCAGGCAGCATCGACAGCACACGCCCCTGACGTGGGTTAACCACGCTCAGCGGAACGACCATCAACGCCATCATAAATACGGTAAACACCAGAGTCAGGCGCCAGTGTAATTCCGCCCGGGCACGATTGGTGTCCGTTTTGATCAGCGTACGCATGTCCATCTGTTCGGTATCATTGGCATCAAGTGCAACATTCTGATGCCCGACAATCGCCTGATAGTTCTGGAAATCCGTGATACGGAAATCGCGCAGCATCGCCGTGCCTTCAAAACGAGTGCCTTTGTTGAGCGTCACAATCTGCGAGCCATCTTTACGCTGTGAAAGCTGGCCGGAGTCAGCCACCACAACAGACGGACGCGCATTGCCTTTGGTGCGGATCTGCGCCAGGAAAACATCGTTGAAACTGCTGCCGTCTACGCTCTCAATAAAGAGCACCGAGCTGCCGTCAGTTGCCTGCTGGAACTGACCTTGCGCAAGCGCCGCCATGCCGGGGTTCGCTTTGGCTTCGGCCAACACTTCATCCTGATGTCTGGATGACCACGGCCCCGCCCACATGACGTTCACCGCCGCGACGATACCCGTCAATAACGCCAGCACCATCGCAGCTTTAACCAACACGGCTTTACTTAAGCCGCAGGCATGCATTACCGTGATTTCACTTTCGGTATAGAGTTTCCCGAGCGTCATCAGCAGGCCGAGGAAAAGGCTCAGCGGCAGAATAAGCTGCGCCATTTCTGGCACGCCTAATCCGAGCAGAGAAAGCACCAGATTTGTTGGGATTTCGCCGTCAACAGCCGCACCGAGGATCCTCACTAACTTCTGACAGAAAAAGATCAGAAGCAGAATGAAAAGGATCGCCAGTTGGCTCTTAAGCGTTTCCCGCACCAGATATCTTATGATTATCACTTTAAATACGCCCGTAAAAACCCGTCTCTTTGCTGGAAAATTGCTTGTTTCATGGCTTAAACGTCATTTATTCTCTTGAGTCGTCGAAATCATCGCTAAGATTAAAAAACCCGGCGGCGTCGCGCTTCAGGAAATTTTTTGACGTGTCGAAACCGTAGTAACGTAAGATTAACACGAAGTCACCACAACAGCGGACATGAGTTACGAAAGGTTTCAATTCTATCCGTAGCAGCCGTCGTTGTCTTTAAGATTCAGGAGCGTAGTGCATGGAGTTCAGTGTAAAAAGCGGTAGCCCGGAGAAACAGCGGAGTGCCTGCATCGTTGTGGGCGTCTTTGAACCACGCCGACTCTCCCCAATCGCCGAACAACTCGATAAAATCAGTGACGGCTATATCAGCGCCCTGTTACGCCGTGGCGAACTGGAAGGCAAACCTGGGCAGACGCTGTTACTGCACCATGTTCCAAACGTGCTGTCCGAACGTATTCTGCTGATTGGTTGCGGTAAAGAGCGTGAGCTTGATGAGCGCCAGTACAAGCAGGTCATTCAGAAAACTATCAATACTCTGAATGATACAGGCTCAATGGAAGCGGTTTGTTTCCTGACCGAGCTCCACGTTAAAGGCCGCAATACCTACTGGAAAGTGCGCCAGGCCGTTGAGACAGCAAAAGAGAGCCTCTACAGCTTTGATCAGCTGAAGACCAACAAAAGCGAACCGCGTCGTCCGCTGCGTAAAATGGTCTTTAACGTCCCGACCCGCCGCGAACTGACCATCGGTGAGCGCGCCATTCAGCACGGTCTGGCGATTGCCGCCGGTATCAAAGCGGCAAAAGATCTTGGCAACATGCCGCCGAACATCTGTAACGCCGGTTACCTGGCCTCTCAGGCGCGTCAACTCGCTGATTCCTACAGCAAAAATGTCGTTACCCGCGTCATCGGCGAACAGCAGATGAAAGAGCTGGGAATGCACTCATACCTCGCAGTCGGCAACGGTTCCCAGAACGAATCACTGATGTCGGTCATTGAGTACAAAGGAAATCCGTCTGAAGATGCGCGCCCAATCGTACTGGTCGGCAAAGGGTTAACCTTTGACTCCGGCGGTATCTCCATCAAGCCTGCCGAAGGCATGGACGAGATGAAATACGACATGTGCGGCGCAGCGGCGGTCTACGGCGTCATGCGCATGGTGGCCGAGCTGCAATTGCCGATAAACGTCATCGGCGTCCTGGCGGGCTGTGAAAACATGCCGGGCGGTCGCGCTTATCGTCCGGGGGATGTATTGACCACCATGTCCGGTCAGACTGTCGAAGTGTTGAATACCGATGCGGAAGGCCGTCTGGTGCTGTGTGACGTCCTGACTTACGTGGAGCGTTTCGAGCCTGAAGCCGTTATCGACGTCGCTACCTTAACGGGTGCGTGCGTGATCGCCCTGGGTCATCACATCACTGGCCTGATGTCGAACCATAACCCGTTGGCCCATGAGCTGATCGGCGCATCAGAACAGGCCGGCGACCGCGCTTGGCGTCTGCCGTTGGGCGATGAGTATCAGGAACAGCTGGAGTCTAACTTCGCGGATATGGCTAATATCGGCGGCCGCCCTGGTGGCGCGATTACCGCAGGTTGTTTCCTGGCGCGCTTTACGCGTAAGTATAACTGGGCGCACCTCGATATCGCGGGTACCGCATGGCGCTCCGGTAAAGCCAAAGGCGCAACCGGTCGTCCCGTCGCTTTGCTGTCACAGTTCCTGCTCAACCGCGCCGGCTTTAACGGCGAAGAGTAATCACTGAATTCCCTCTCCCACGGGGGAGGGAATCTGTCCCCCGATCGCGGGGGATGAAATCCACCACAAGAAGCCCCATATCATGAAAAACGCGACGTTCTATCTTCTGGACAACGACACTCAACAGGATGGCTTAAGTGCCGTCGAACAACTGGTGTGTGAAATTGCCGCAGAACGTTGGCGCAACGGAAAACGCGTGCTGATTGCCTGTGAAGACGAACAGCAAGCCATTCGCCTCGATGAAGCACTGTGGGCAAGACCGCCAGAAAGTTTTGTTCCGCACAATTTGTCGGGAGAAGGGCCGCGCGGCGGCGCGCCAGTGGAAATTGCCTGGCCGCAAAAGCGCAACAGCAGCGCTCGCGATATTCTGATCAGCCTGCGCACAGGCTTTGCAGATTTTGCCACCGCTTTCACAGAAGTGGTAGACTTTGTCCCTCATGAAGATTCTCTGAAACAACTGGCGCGCGAACGCTATAAAGCGTACCGCCTGGCTGGTTTTAACCTGAATACGGCAACCTGGAAATAATGGAAAAGACATACAACCCACGAGATATCGAACAGCCGCTTTACGAGCACTGGGAAGAGCAGGGCTATTTCAAGCCTAATGGCGATGAAAGCAAAGAGTCCTTCTGCATCATGATCCCGCCGCCGAACGTCACCGGCAGTTTGCATATGGGTCATGCTTTCCAGCAAACCATCATGGATACCATGATCCGTTACCAGCGCATGCAGGGCAAAAACACCCTGTGGCAGGCTGGGACTGACCATGCGGGTATTGCGACCCAAATGGTGGTTGAGCGTAAGATTGCCGCTGAAGAAGGTAAAACCCGCCACGACTACGGTCGCGACGCCTTCATCGACAAAATTTGGCAGTGGAAAGCAGAATCTGGCGGCACGATTACCCGTCAGATGCGCCGTCTCGGCAACTCCGTGGACTGGGAGCGCGAGCGCTTCACCATGGACGAAGGCCTTTCCAACGCCGTGAAAGAAGTGTTCGTTCGTCTGTACAAAGAAGATCTGATTTACCGTGGCAAACGCCTGGTGAACTGGGATCCCAAACTGCGTACGGCAATCTCCGATCTGGAAGTGGAAAACCGCGAGTCTAAAGGCTCCATGTGGCATATCCGCTATCCGCTGGCTGATGGCGCAAAAACGGCAGACGGTAAAGATTATCTGGTGGTGGCGACCACGCGTCCGGAAACCCTGCTGGGCGATACCGGCGTTGCCGTAAACCCGGAAGATCCACGCTATAAAGATCTGATCGGTAAATTCGTGGTTCTGCCGCTGGTGAACCGCCGTATTCCAATCCTTGGCGACGAACACGCCGACATGGAAAAAGGCACCGGCTGTGTGAAAATCACCCCGGCGCACGATTTCAACGACTATGAAGTGGGTCGTCGTCACGCTTTGCCGATGATTAATATTCTGACCTTTGACGGCGATATCCGTGAAAGCGCGGAAGTGTACGACACCAAAGGCGAAGAGTCCGACGTCTACTCCAGCGAGATCCCGGCTGAATTCCAGAAACTGGAACGTTTTGCTGCGCGTAAAGCGGTTGTGGCAGCCATCGACGCCCTTGGCCTGCTGGAAGAGATCAAACCTCACGACCTGACCGTCCCTTACGGCGATCGCGGCGGCGTGGTCATCGAACCGATGCTGACCGACCAGTGGTACGTGCGTGCCGACGTGCTGGCAAAACCGGCCGTTGAAGCCGTCGAAAACGGCGACATTCAGTTTGTGCCAAAACAGTACGAAAACATGTACTTCTCCTGGATGCGTGATATCCAGGACTGGTGTATCTCTCGTCAGCTGTGGTGGGGTCACCGTATTCCGGCGTGGTATGACAACGACGGCAACGTCTTTGTTGGCCGTACCGAAGAGGAAGTGCGCCAGGAGAACAATCTGGGGGCTGACGTAGCACTGCGTCAGGACGACGACGTTCTGGACACCTGGTTCTCTTCTGCGCTGTGGACGTTCTCTACGCTCGGCTGGCCGGAAAACACTGACGCACTGCGCCAGTTCCACCCAACCAGCGTGATGGTATCCGGCTTCGACATCATCTTCTTCTGGATTGCCCGCATGATCATGATGACCATGCACTTCATCAAAGATGAAAACGGCAAGCCGCAGGTTCCGTTTAAAACCGTCTATATGACCGGTCTGATTCGTGACGATGAAGGCCAGAAAATGTCCAAATCCAAGGGTAACGTTATCGACCCGCTGGATATGGTGGATGGTATTTCCCTGGCAGACCTGCTGGAGAAACGTACCGGCAACATGATGCAGCCGCAGCTGGCTGAAAAAATCCGTAAACGTACCGAGAAACAGTTCCCGGACGGCATTGAGCCACACGGCACAGACGCTCTGCGTTTCACCCTGGCGGCACTGGCCTCGACTGGCCGTGACATCAACTGGGATATGAAACGTCTGGAAGGTTACCGCAACTTCTGTAACAAGCTGTGGAACGCCAGCCGCTTTGTGCTGATGAACACCGAAGACCAGGATTGCGGCTTTAACGGCGGTGAGATGACGCTGTCGCTGGCGGACCGCTGGATTCTGGCGGAATTCAACCAGACCATCAAAGCGTACCGTGAAGCGCTGGACACCTATCGCTTCGACATCGCGGCAGGCATTCTGTATGAGTTCACCTGGAACCAGTTCTGCGACTGGTATCTGGAGCTGACCAAGCCGGTGATGAACGGTAGCAATGAAGCGGAACTGCGCGGTACGCGCAACACGCTGATCACGGTTCTGGAAGGTCTGCTGCGCCTGGCGCACCCGATCATTCCATTCATCACCGAAACTATCTGGCAGCGTGTGAAAGTGATCAAAGGTATCACCGCCGATACCATCATGCTTCAGCCGTTCCCGGAATTCGATGCGGCGCAGGTCGATGAAGCGGCTGCTTCTGATACCGAATGGCTGAAACAGGCGATCGTGGCTGCACGTAATATTCGTGCAGAAATGAACCTCTCACCAGGCAAACCGCTGGAACTGCTGCTGCGCGGTTGCAGTGAAGCGGCTGTTCGTCGTGTTAACGAGAACCGCAGCTTCCTGCAAACCATGGCGCGTCTGGAAAGCATCACGGTGCTGCCAGCCGATGATAAAGGTCCGGTATCCGTGACCAAAATCATCGACGGCGCCGAGCTGCTGATCCCGATGGCGGGTCTGATCGACAAAGAATCTGAGCTGGCGCGTCTGGCGAAAGAAGTGGCTAAAGTCGAGCTGGAGATTGGAAAAATCGAAAGCAAGCTGGCGAACGAAGGCTTTGTGGCTCGCGCACCGGAAGCGGTTATCGCTAAAGAGCGTGAAAGACTGGTTGCTTTCGCTGATGCTAAAGCGAAACTGATCGAACAGCAGGCTGTTATCGCCGCGCTGTAATGCCTCTGCCCCTTGCCTGTTCGCAGGCAAGGGGTATCCTCCCTGAAATATCCTCGCTTGCACTCCCTTTTCTGCGGTGCTATTAACACCAGTTGTGTGTCAATTTTTGTCATGAGTAATGCTATGAGCGTGATTACCCCCGTCGCTGCGGTCATGCGCCGGATCACAGAGCAAGACAACCCAGCCATCGCCACCGTGATCCGTGAAGTCTCTGCGGAGTATGGTCTGACGGCCGATAAAGGCTACACCGTTGCCGATCCCAATCTGGACGAACTGTTTCAGCTCTACAGCCAACCGGGCCATGCCTACTGGGTGATTGAGCAAAACGGCAAAGTCGTGGGCGGAGGCGGCGTGGCGCCTCTGAGCTGCAGCGAACCCGATATCTGTGAACTGCAAAAAATGTACTTTCTGTCGACGGTGCGTGGACAAGGTCTGGCAAAAAAGCTCGCGCTTCTCGCTCTCGATCATGCACGCTCGCAGGGCTTTAAGCGCTGTTACCTCGAAACAACCGCCTTTCTGAAAGAAGCGATTGGATTATATGAACATCTGGGTTTCGAGCACATTGATGCGCCGCTGGGCTGTACCGGGCACATTGATTGCGAAGTCAGAATGTTGAAAAGTCTGTAAATCCGCTTCCTGCCCTCTTCTGTTAAGCGACTGTAAACTGAATGCTCTACACTCTCAGTTCACACCAAAACGGGGGAAAAACGATGTCGAAGATTAAAAGCTATGCCGCGCCGCAGGCAGGTGCAGAACTTGAACTGCATGAATACGATGCGGGCGAGCTGAAAGCAGGAGACGTCGAAGTACAGGTCGATTATTGCGGGATCTGCCACTCAGACCTGTCGATGATCGATAACGAATGGGGCATATCCAGCTACCCGCTGGTTGCCGGACACGAAGTGATTGGACGTGTTGCAGCGCTGGGAACCGCCGCCCAGGATAAAGGGCTGAAAGTTGGCCAGCGCGTTGGCATCGGCTGGACCGCCCGCAGCTGCGGCCATTGCGACGCCTGTATCAGCGGCAATCAGATCAACTGCCTGGAAGGCGCTGTTCCCACCATCCTTAACAAAGGCGGTTTCGCCGACAAACTCCGCGCCGACTGGCAGTGGGTCATTCCGTTACCGGAAAGCATTGATATCGAATCGGCAGGCCCGCTGCTCTGCGGCGGTATTACCGTCTTTAAACCGTTGCTGATGCATCATGTCACCGCCACCAGCCGCGTGGGTGTGATCGGTATCGGCGGTCTGGGTCATATCGCCATCAAGCTGCTGCATGCTATGGGCTGCGAGGTGACGGCATTCAGTTCTAATCCGGCTAAAGAGAAAGAAGTGCTGGCGATGGGTGCCGACAAAGTGGTGAACAGCCGCGATCCGGAAGCACTGAAAGCGCTGGCCGGTCAGTTTGATTTGATCATTAACACCGTTAACGTCGATCTCGACTGGCAGCCGTACTTTGAAGCACTGGCCTATGGCGGTAATTTCCACACCGTCGGTGCGGTGCTCAAGCCGCTGCCGGTTCCGGCCTTCACCTTGATTGGCGGCGATCGTAGTGTTTCCGGTTCAGCCACCGGCACGCCGTTTGAACTGCGCAAACTGATGAAGTTTGCCGGTCGCACCAAAGTGGCTCCAACCACCGAGCTGTATCCGATGTCAAAAATCAACGAAGCCATCCAGCACGTTCGCGATGGCAAAGCGCGCTACCGCGTAGTGTTGAAAGCCGACTTCTGATATCTGTTTCCTGGATAAGTGTGGCCTGACGCCTCACTTAAACCCTCTCCTGATGGGAGAGGGTGAAAACACGATAAAACGGTAACATCTGTTACCGTTTTGCTTTTGCCATTGCCGCAAAGACCTCTGCAACAGCCACCGCTCCGGGGTCAGTTACGCCGTCCAGATTCTCTTTATTCACGTACGACGAGCGCCCTGCTCCCGCTTTTTGCATGCTGGCGGTCGCTTCCGCGCCTTTTTTCGCCGCCTGCGCGGCTGCCTGAATATCCCCTTTCTGCAAGGATTCCAGCGCGGGCTGTAGCGCATCAATCAGCGTCCGATCGCCGAGATCCGCTCCGCCGTACTGCTTCATTTGTGCAAGCCCTCTCAGTAAAGCATCTGCCAGCGGCTTGCCCTCATGAAGATGCTGCCCGGCCGCGGTAAAGAAGATCGACATCAGCACTCCGCTCGATCCTCCCATCACCGTCGCCAGCCGCTCGCCTGTCAGTAAAAGCAATCTGGAGACGTCGTTCAACGGGAGCTGCTTTTCCTCCAGGCGCTGCGCAATTTCGCGCGCACCTTGCGCAAAGGTCGAACCGGTATCTCCGTCCCCCACTTTCGCATCAAGGGCGTTGAGGCGATTCTCCAGATCGATTAGCGTCTGGGTGGCAGCGGCCACCAGCCCCGCGACTTGCTCATTTTCCGATGGAGCAAACTCCACGCTATCCTGAATAGCGCTATGCGCCAGCGTGCGCAAAGGCGCAAACACCACCGGCTTCTGCCAGCCAATGGTTTCGACCGGCTCGTTAATCGCCCGCTCAAACGTTTCGTTCAACCTGAGCAAAGACAATGAAAAACCTTTCATGTCCAGCGAACTCACCAGCGGCGCGGGACCAATGAGATACGCAATGCTCTCTTTCAGCGCAGAATGCGCCAGCTCTTTGGTCAGCAGAGCCATCTCCAGCGCCGACACGCCGCCAAGGTTGTTAATCAGCACCGCGAACCGCCCGTCGCCCGCCTGCGCTTTTAATGGTGTGACGAGCGTGTCGATAATGGCTTTGCTGTTTTGCGTCTCCACCACCGAAGCCCCCGGCTCCCCGTGGATACCTAACCCCAGCTCGACATGCCCTTTTTTAATGCGCCCTTCGTCGTCGCTGCCTGGCAAATTACAGGTTTGCATCGCCACGCCGAGACTCCACAGGTTCTCGCAGGCCTGTTGCGCAATATCCCGCACTTCACTCAACGACTTGCCTTTTTCAGCGGCGTACCCGGCGATTTTGTGAACCAATGCCGTCCCTGCAATGCCGCGCGGCTGTTTGTTATCCGGCAGCGCAATATCATCGGCAACAATAACCATCTCCACCTTCAATCCGTAGCGTTTGGCTTTTTCCGCCGCCAGCCCGAAGTTTAAACGGTCGCCGGTATAATTTTTGACGATCAGCAAACAGCCGCGGTCACCCGTTACCGCAACTATGGCATTGAGCACCGCATCAACGCTCGGAGACGCAAACAGATCGCCGCAAACAGCAGCGGTCAACATCCCTTTACCAACAAACCCTGCGTGAGCCGGTTCATGCCCGGAACCCCCGCCCGAGATCACCGCTACACGGCTTTTATCCCAGTCGCTACGGGCAACCACGCGGATGGCCGGATCGATATCGAGTTTGACGAGATTACCGTGCGGCGCGGAGATCAGTATGCCTTCAATGGCGTCGTTGACCAGCTGTTTGCGGTCATTAAAGAAGAATCTGGACATAGCTTTCCAAAATTTTGTTCATCGTATGCAAAAGCATAGTCCGCGCTGGGTAATGCGCCGCAAACTCAGGATTTTGCTCACTCATTTTATCGTCAGGTTGCCTATACTCCACGCAGGACAAAGAGAGGAAGCGCATCATGAGTACACCACTGCTGATTGCCCGGACGCCGGATACAGAGCTGTTCTTACTGCCTGGAATGGCAAATCGCCACGGGCTGATTACCGGTGCCACGGGAACGGGGAAAACCGTCACACTGCAAAAGCTGGCTGAGTCTTTTTCAGCGGCTGGCGTACCGGTTTTTATGGCCGATGTGAAAGGCGATTTAACCGGGATCGCGCAGGCAGGCACGGCGTCAGAGAAACTCCTTGAGCGACTCAAAAATATCGGTGTGACCGACTGGCAGCCGCAGGCAAACCCGGTGGTGGTGTGGGATATTTTTGGTGAGAAAGGTCATCCGGTGCGCGCCACCGTCTCCGATCTTGGTCCCTTGCTGCTGGCGCGGCTTCTCAATCTTAACGATGTACAGTCGGGCGTACTCAATATCATTTTCCGGGTGGCTGACGATCAGGGCCTGCTGTTGCTCGATTTCAAAGATCTGCGCGCCATTACCCAGTACATCGGTGATAACGCTAAATCTTTCCAGAATCAGTACGGTAATATCGGCAGCGCGTCAGTAGGAGCGATACAGCGGGGATTACTCAACCTTGAGCAGCAGGGCGCGGAACACTTCTTCGGTGAGCCAATGCTGGATATCAAAGACTGGATGCGCACCGACAGTAGCGGTAAAGGCATTATCAATATTCTGAGCGCCGAAAAGCTCTATCAGATGCCTAAACTCTATGCGGCCAGCCTGCTGTGGATGCTGTCTGAACTGTATGAACAACTCCCCGAAGCCGGCGATCTGGACAAGCCCAAACTGGTCTTCTTTTTTGACGAAGCGCATCTGCTGTTTAGCGATGCGCCCCAAGTCTTGCTCGATAAGATTGAACAGGTGATCCGCCTGATCCGCTCTAAAGGCGTTGGCGTTTATTTTGTGTCGCAGAATCCCTCGGACATTCCGGATAATGTCCTGGGGCAGCTCGGTAACCGCGTGCAGCATGCCCTGCGTGCTTTTACGCCTAAAGATCAAAAGGCCGTGAAAGCGGCGGCCCAAACGATGCGCGCCAATCCGGCCTTTGATACTGAGCAGGCTATCCAGGCGCTCGGAACGGGCGAAGCGCTCATCTCCTTTCTCGATAGCAAAGGTAGTCCGTCCGTTGTCGAGCGCACGATGGTCATTGCCCCCTGCTCGCGTATGGGGCCAGTCACAGAAGACGAACGCAACGGGTTAATTAATCATTCTCCCGTTTATGGTAAATACGAAGAGGACATGGACAGAGAGTCTGCATTCGAAATGCTCCAGAAAGGCGTCCAGGAGACGACCGATCGGCAGGAAGCACCGGCCACTAAAGCGGGAGGCGTTGCCGTTGATGACGGTATTCTCGGTGGGCTGAAGGATATTCTGTTCGGTAGTACCGGGCCACGAGGCGGTAAACGCGATGGCGTAGTGCAGACGATGGCGAAAAGTGCCGCGCGGCAGGTTACAAATCAAATTGTGCGCGGCATGCTGGGAAGTTTATTAGGAGGGCGACGCCGATAACGGAGAAATCCACGGTGTGCCTAATGCCGATCCCTGTACGCCGTGCGCATTTAAATAGCGGTCCAGCTCAACCATTCCCGTCCAGCGATTCTCACACCATAGCGGGGCGAGCAATGTTGGACGGCGGGCGCTGGCAGAAATGCGATGATAGATAATCTCTGGCGGCGTGTGGCGAATCATCTCGCCCGCCGTCACGGTGTACTCTTCAAGATCAATCCCACTGAGCCGGCCCGCTTCCCAGGCTTTTGCCATTATGCTGCCCTTCACTATGTGCAGCGGATGTAGCTTGATGCCATCGACGCCCGTCTCAACAACTTTTTCGAGTGTTTCCAGACCATGCTGCTGCCCTTCGCCGGGTAGCCCGACAATCAGATGTGAGCACACTTTCAGCCCACGCTCGCGCGCAAGCCGGGTGGTACGCTGATAACAGGCAAAGTCGTGACCGCGGTTGATACGATGCAGTGTTTTGTCATGTGCCGTCTGCAGCCCCAGTTCGAGCCAGATTTCATAACCCTGGTCTTTATACTCACTCAGCAGATCCAGCACCGCTTCCGGTACACAGTCCGGGCGAGTCCCCACGCACAGACCGACAATGCTGGCCTGACTCACGGCCTGCTGATACATGGAGCGCAATACCTGCACTTCTGCCCAGGTGCTGGTGTAGGCCTGGAAATAGGCGAGATATTGCTTCGCGCGATTGACCAGACTCGCCTGATGGGCCAGCTGCTCCACAATTGAGTGGTGTTGCTGCGCTTCATCAGCAAAAGAGGCCACATTACAGAAAGTACAACCGCCACGCCCGATAGTGCCGTCACGGTTAGGGCAGCTAAAACCGCCGTGCAGCGTCAGCTTATGAACCTTTTGTCCGTATCGACGTGAAAGATCCCCACCAAACATATTGACTAATTTCTGTAACTGCATAATCTGATAGACCGCCCCGATGAAAGGGGACAAGCCTGCCATTTTTAGCCTCATTCGGCGATGACCTGGATCAATCGCCCTGGACGGCTATTATCATTTTGAATAAAAACTCACTATAACTGCAATTTCATTCACAGAGCCGGCGATTACTTTTCCTTATGTTCTGATGGTTTTTTTCATTTAACCCGCCATCGCTGTAAAACAGTGAGATTATGTGGGTTAGAGCATCATGCCAGAGTAATATTCTGCATTAATTCGTCTATTCAGCACGGAACATTGATAATACCGCTTTCATACAGTGAGTCAGATCACACTCTCCTGCCGCTTCCCCCAGGGTTTTGTCGAGATAAAACCTGTCATTTTTTCTTTTTAATCATTGCTTTAACCAGCCTTTAGCACATTTTTGTATAAATAAGATTGCCATTTGACCTGTGTATCAATTCCCGATAAGTTGGAAATCCGCTGGAAGCTTTCTGGATAAGCAGCCTGCTTATCATATTTATGCAGTAATTGAGATTCCCTCTGAAGCAAGTCCTCAAACTTGTTTGACCTGTGCGAAAAAGGAAATGAAGAGGGCGAATGCGAGGTACGCGTATGACACGCAAACCCCGTCGCCGCGCTCTTTCTGTGCCTGTGCGCCACGGTTCAGTGGGGAGTCCCGAAGAGCCTGGGGAGGTTCACTGATATGTTGTACGATAAATCCCTTGAGAAGGATAACTGTGGTTTCGGCCTGATCGCCCACATAGAAGGCGAACCTAGCCACAAGGTAGTGCGTACCGCTATACACGCACTGGCCCGTATGCAGCACCGTGGTGCCATCCTCGCTGATGGTAAAACCGGCGACGGTTGTGGTCTGCTACTGCAAAAACCGGATCGTTTCTTCCGGATCGTTGCGCAAGAGCGCGGCTGGCGTTTAGCCAAAAACTACGCTGTCGGCATGCTGTTCCTGAATCAGGATCCAGAAAAAGCCGCCGCTTCCCGCCGCATCGTTGAAGAAGAACTTCAACGCGAAACCCTGTCGATTGTCGGCTGGCGCAATGTGCCAACTAACGAAGGGGTGCTCGGTGAAATCGCCCTCTCCTCGCTGCCACGTATCGAACAGATTTTTGTCAATGCGCCTGCGGGCTGGCGTCCGCGCGATATGGAGCGCCGCCTTTTCATTGCCCGTCGCCGCATCGAAAAACGTTTGCTGGACGATAAAGAGTTCTACGTCTGTAGCCTCTCGAATCTGGTGAACATCTATAAAGGTCTGTGTATGCCGGCGGATCTGCCGCGCTTCTACCTGGACCTTGCGGACCTGCGTCTGGAATCGGCCATCTGCCTGTTCCACCAGCGCTTCTCCACCAATACCGTACCACGCTGGCCGCTGGCTCAGCCCTTCCGCTACCTGGCGCATAACGGTGAGATCAACACCATCACCGGTAACCGCCAGTGGGCGCGTGCGCGTACCTATAAATTCCAAACTCCACTGATCCCGGATCTGCATGACGCCGCGCCATTCGTTAACGAAACCGGCTCTGACTCCAGCTCGATGGATAACATGCTGGAACTGCTGCTGGCAGGCGGGATGGATATCGTACGTGCGATGCGTCTGCTTGTTCCGCCAGCCTGGCAGAACAACCCGGATATGGACCCGGACCTGCGCGCGTTCTTCGACTTTAACTCCATGCACATGGAGCCGTGGGATGGCCCGGCGGGCATCGTTATGTCCGACGGACGCTACGCCGCCTGTAACCTCGACCGTAACGGTCTGCGCCCGGCGCGCTACGTCATCACCAAAGATAAGTTGATCACCTGCGCTTCTGAAGTAGGCATCTGGGATTACCAGCCTGACGAAGTGGTTGAGAAAGGTCGCGTCGGCCCTGGCGAACTGATGGTTATCGACACCCGCAGCGGGCGCATTTTGCACTCGGCGGAAACCGATGACGATCTGAAAAGCCGCCATCCGTACAAAGAGTGGATGGAGACAAACGTCCGCCGTCTGGTGCCGTTCGAAGATCTGTCGAACGAAGAAGTCGGCAGCCGCGAGTTGGACGACGATACCCTCGCCAGCTACCAGAAACAGTTTAACTACAGCGCCGAAGAGCTGGATTCCGTGATCCGCGTGCTCGGCGAAAACGGCCAGGAAGCGGTCGGCTCAATGGGTGATGACACCCCGTTTGCCGTGCTCTCCAGCCAGCCACGCATCATTTACGACTACTTCCGCCAGCAGTTTGCGCAGGTCACCAACCCGCCAATCGATCCGCTGCGTGAAGCGCATGTGATGTCGCTGGCGACCAGTATCGGTCGCGAGATGAACGTCTTCTGCGAAGCCGAAGGCCAGGCGCACCGCCTGAGCTTTAAGTCGCCGATTCTGCTGTACTCCGATTTTAAACAGCTCACCACCATGACTGAGGAGCACTACCGCGCCGACACGCTCGATATTACCTTCGACGTGACCGAAGCGACCCTCGAAGAGACGGTGAAAGGCCTGTGCGATAAAGCCGAGCAGATGGTGCGAAACGGTACCGTTCTGCTGGTGCTGTCTGACCGTAATATCGCGAAGAATCGCCTGCCGGTTCCGGCACCGATGGCGGTGGGCGCTATCCAGACCCGTCTGGTGGATAAGAGCCTGCGCTGTGACGCCAACATCATTGTTGAAACGGCAAGCGCCCGCGACCCGCACCACTTCGCTGTGCTGCTGGGCTTTGGCGCGACGGCTATCTACCCGTATCTGGCCTACGAAACGCTGGCGAAGCTGGTCGATGGCCACGCTATCGAAAAAGATTACCGTACCGTGATGCTGAACTACCGTAACGGCATCAATAAAGGTCTGTACAAAATCATGTCCAAAATGGGCATCTCAACCATCGCTTCGTATCGCTGCTCGAAGCTCTTCGAAGCGGTTGGTCTGCATGATGATGTCGCAGATCTCTGCTTCCAGGGCGTGATCAGCCGTATCGGCGGCGCAGGATTCTCTGACTTCCAGCAGGATCTGCTGAACCTGTCGAAACGCGCATGGCTGGCACGTAAACCGTTAGATCAGGGCGGCTTGCTGAAATACGTTCACGGCGGTGAATACCACGCCTACAACCCTGACGTGGTGCGTACCCTGCAGCAGGCGGTTCAGAGCGGCGAATACAGCGATTATCAGCAGTATTCCAGACTGGTTAACGAGCGTCCGGCGGCGACATTGCGTGACCTGCTGGCCGTGACCCCGAATGGCGAAACGGTCAACATTAACGACGTTGAACCGGCAAGTGAGCTGTACAAACGCTTTGATACCGCAGCGATGTCGATCGGAGCACTCAGCCCGGAAGCACACGAAGCGCTGGCCGAAGCGATGAACAGCATCGGCGGCAACTCGAACTCCGGTGAAGGCGGTGAAGATCCTGCGCGTTATGGCACCAATAAAGTGTCGCGCATTAAGCAGGTGGCTTCTGGTCGCTTTGGCGTGACGCCAGCGTACCTGGTCAACGCCGACGTGATTCAGATTAAAGTCGCTCAAGGTGCGAAGCCGGGCGAAGGCGGTCAGTTGCCGGGCGACAAAGTCACCCCGTACATCGCCAAACTGCGCTATTCCGTACCGGGCGTAACGCTGATTTCCCCACCGCCACACCACGATATCTACTCTATCGAGGATTTGGCGCAGCTGATTTTCGATCTTAAACAGGTCAACCCGAAAGCGATGATCTCCGTGAAGCTGGTTTCCGAACCGGGCGTGGGCACTATCGCCACCGGTGTGGCGAAAGCCTACGCGGACCTCATTACCATTGCGGGCTACGACGGCGGGACTGGCGCAAGCCCACTCTCTTCCGTGAAATACGCGGGCTGTCCGTGGGAGCTGGGCCTGGTGGAAACACAACAGGCGCTGGTGGCTAATGGCCTGCGTCACAAGATCCGTCTGCAGGTGGATGGCGGCCTCAAAACCGGTCTCGACATCATCAAAGCGGCAATTCTGGGTGCAGAGAGCTTTGGCTTTGGCACCGGACCGATGGTGGCGCTGGGCTGTAAATATCTGCGTATTTGCCACCTGAATAACTGCGCAACCGGTGTGGCAACCCAGGACGAGAAACTGCGTAAGAACCACTACCACGGCCTGCCGTTCAAAGTGACTAATTACTTTGAATTTATCGCCCGCGAAACCCGCGAGCTGATGGCAGAGCTGGGCGTTAAACGCCTGGTGGATCTGATTGGCCGTACCGATCTGCTCAAAGAGCTGGAAGGTTTCACCGCCAAACAGCAGAAGCTGGAGCTTTCACGGCTTCTGGAAACCGCCGAGCCACATGCGGGCAAAGCCGTTTACTGCACCGAGAAAAACCCACCGTTTGATAACGGCGTGCTGAATGCGCAGCTCCTGCAGCAGGCAAAATCATACGTCGATGAGAAACAGAGCAAGACGTTCTGGTTCGATATTCGCAACACTGACCGTTCTGTGGGGGCGACACTTTCTGGCTATATCGCGCAAACGCATGGCGATCAGGGTCTGGCTGCCGATCCTATTACCGCGCACTTCAGCGGAACGGCGGGACAGAGTTTCGGCGTCTGGAACGCTGGCGGCGTTGAGCTGTATCTGACCGGCGATGCCAACGACTATGTGGGCAAAGGCATGGCGGGCGGTTTGCTGGCGGTACGTCCTCCGGTAGGTTCCGCGTTCCGCAGCCACGAAGCGAGCATTATCGGTAACACCTGTCTCTATGGTGCCACCGGGGGTCGTCTGTTCGCCGCAGGGCGTGCGGGTGAGCGCTTTGCGGTGCGTAACTCCGGTGCTATTACCGTTGTCGAAGGTATCGGTGATAACGGTTGTGAATACATGACGGGCGGGATTGTCTGCGTGATGGGCAAAACCGGCGTTAACTTCGGCGCAGGTATGACCGGCGGCTTCGCCTATGTCCTGGACGAAGACGGTGAGTTCCGCAAACGCGTGAACCCGGAGCTGGTAGAAGTGCTGGACGTAGAAACGCTCGCCATTCACGAAGAGCATCTGCGCGGTCTGATTACCGAACACGTGCAGCATACCGGCTCTTCGCGCGGTGAAGAGATCCTGGCGAACTGGCCAGCGTTCTCGGCGAAATTCGCGCTGGTTAAACCGAAGTCCAGCGATGTTAAGGCACTGTTGGGTCACCGTAGTCGTAGCGCAGCAGAGCTGCGTGTGCAGGCGCAGTAAGGGGTAGCAATGAGTCAGAACGTATACCAGTTTATCGACCTGCAGCGCGTTGATCCGCCAAAGAAACCGCTGAAGATCCGTAAAATTGAATTTGTTGAAATTTACGAGCCGTTTTCAGAAGGCCAGGCCAAGGCGCAGGCAGATCGCTGCCTGTCCTGCGGTAACCCTTACTGCGAATGGAAGTGTCCGGTCCACAACTACATTCCGAACTGGCTGAAGCTGGCCAACGAAGGGCGTATTTTCGAAGCCGCCGAGCTGTCGCACCAGACCAACACGCTGCCGGAAGTCTGTGGCCGCGTGTGTCCGCAGGACCGTCTGTGCGAAGGTTCCTGTACGCTGAACGATGAGTTTGGCGCGGTCACCATCGGTAATATCGAGCGCTATATCAATGATAAAGCGTTTGAGATGGGCTGGCGTCCGGACATGACCGGCGTGCGTCAGACTGACAAGCGCGTGGCGATCATCGGCGCAGGTCCGGCTGGTCTGGCGTGTGCCGACGTGCTGACCCGCAATGGCGTAAAAGCCGTGGTGTTCGATCGTCATCCGGAGATCGGCGGCCTGCTGACCTTTGGTATTCCGGCCTTCAAGCTGGAAAAAGAGGTGATGACGCGTCGTCGTGAAATCTTCACCGACATGGGTATTGAGTTCAAACTCAATATCGAAGTGGGTCGGGATGTTCAGCTCGACGATCTGCTGAAAGAGTACGACTCCGTGTTCCTCGGTGTCGGCACCTATCAGTCGATGCGTGGCGGTCTGGAAAACGAAGATGCACCGGGTGTGTTTGACGCACTGCCGTTCCTGATTGCCAATACCAGGCAGATGATGGGCTTTGGTGAAACCACCGAAGCGCCTTACGTCACCATGGAAGGCAAACGCGTGGTGGTACTGGGCGGCGGTGATACCGCGATGGACTGCGTGCGTACCTCAATCCGTCAGAACGCAACGCACGTTATCTGCGCTTATCGTCGTGACGAAGAGAACATGCCTGGCTCCAAACGCGAAGTGAAAAACGCGCGTGAAGAGGGCGTGGAGTTCCAGTTCAACGTTCAGCCGCTGGGTATTGAAGTGAATGCCAACGGGAAAGTGAGCGGCGTGAAGATGGCGCGCACCGAGATGGGCGCACCGGATGCCAAAGGGCGTCGCCGTGCTGAAATCGTGGCTGGCTCCGAGCATGTGGTTCCGGCCGATGCGGTGGTGATGGCGTTCGGTTTCCGTCCTCACAGCATGGAGTGGCTGGCGAAACACAGCGTTGAGCTGGATTCACAAGGCCGCGTGATTGCACCTGAAGGCAGCGAAAATGCGTTCCAGACCAGCAACCCGAAAATCTTCGCCGGTGGTGATATCGTTCGCGGTTCAGACCTTGTCGTGACCGCGATTGCCGAAGGCCGTAAAGCGGCTGAAGGCATCATGAACTACCTGGAAGTGTAAAAGACAACCGGATGGCAATGCCATCCGGTTTTTTTTAAGCGCTCAGCAGACTGGCGCGAACTTTCACCACCACTTTCTTTATCTCTTCCGACTCCCTCACGATACAGCCCGGCTTATGCGGTTCTCCCGGCATAAAAATCGCGTACATTCCCGGTAGCAAATCCAGCATCTGCATACCTTCAATCGCGCTACAGAGCTGATAATCGTCCTCAATGTGCCTTTCATCACACTGGCGCGCCGAGCCTGACGGGCCAAAGAGAATCCGCTCTTCGCCTGCCAGCAACAGCTGAATATCAATATATTGCTCATGCAGCTCTGCTTTTTTAAGTTCCGGCGACTGGGTGGCAAACGTCATGACGTTCATGAACACATCTTCACCCCGGAGTTCATAGCGACCCGGCGCTTTATCCTGCGGCCACTCTGCGATAGCCAACGTGAGTGCGTCAATCAGCACCGAAGGTAATCCCGACGAGGAGAGTGACTTAACTTCGCCCATCATCATCATTGTGCTCCCTGAGCCAGTAATGTCGCGCCCAGTAAACCAGCATCGTGGCGATGCCGGGCCGGGCGGACTTCCACATGGTAGATCGACGGCTGCTGCGCCAGATAGTGTGTCACGCGTTGCAGATATCCTTCAGCAAGGCCAACGCTGCCTCCAACCACAACCGTCTGGCAATCGGTCATGGCCTTCACATCCGCAATTAACCGTGCCAGGGTCTGCGCAGAACGTGTGACGATCTCAATGGCTTGCGGGTGGCCGTTCGCCGCATGGCCGAAAATGGCTTTCGCATCCAGCCCTTTCAGTTCTCCATCTGCCTGGGCCGCAATCCCGCGACCGGACGCAATGGCCTCTACACACCCCTGACGACCACAGCCACAAACCGGGCCGTGCGGATCGGCAAGCGTATGGCCGAGATGGCCGGCAAGGCCTCCGGTTCCCGTTTGTAATGCGCCACGCAGCACCATGCCACCGCCTACGCCGGTCGAAACGGTAATGAACACCATATCTTGCGTATCGGCTTCCAGCGCATGATATTCCGCCCACGCAGCCGCCTGCGCGTCGTTTACCGCCATCGCAGGTAAGCCGGTGATGGCCTCCAGCGTCTGGACCAGCGGGAAGTGGAGCAGTCCCCCCAGGTTATCAGGATTAATCGCCAGCAACGTTCCCTCCCGGATAATCCCCGTAGAGGCGATTGCCACGCGCTGTGCCTGCGCGGCTAACGGTGTAACGAGCTGCTGCAAGGCTGCCGTTAAGGCCGCTGCGGTTTTACTGGCAGGTGTCGCCATCTCTCGTCGCTCACGGATACGTAAGGCATCATCGACCAGCGCCGCGGCCAGTTTTGTGCCGCCAATATCGATCGCCAGCGTGGTCATTTCACGGCCTCATGTTTGCTTTTGAGCGTGCCAAACGGAATCGCCCCGCTCATCGGTTTACCATCAATGGCATCGTGAGTGCGTAGCGCCTCAGGTCGAATCCAGCGCTGAACGCGCGATGGCATATCAAGCCCTATCAGCAGGATGACCACAAACGTCAGACCAAACGAAAGCGATCCCAGCGCCGTGCCCAGCTCTAGCCTCTGAGCCAGCAACGCGCCAACGATCGGTGCGATAGCGCCACCTAATGCCCCGACGTTATAGGTAAAACCCAGACCCGCCGCACGTTGGTCAGTATCGAAATAGCCGCCAATCAGCTTTGGCAGAATGCCGGAGATCCCCTGCCCCAGCATCTGCTGGAAGAAGAGCAGCAAGCCCAGAACCCAAATACTGGAACCGCCGATCGCAAACACCGGGATGATGAGCAGTTGAGAGGCTAACAGGCTGCAGACATAGGCTTTGCGCGTCCCCAGCCAGTCACCGAGAAAACCACCCACGCAGCAGCCCACTGCCGCACCAAAGCCGCTAAAGAACAGGACATGCGCGACCATCATCGGGTCATATCCCAGATCCGTTTTCAGGTAGGTCGGCAGCAGCGCCTGAATCGGCCACGAATAGAGAAACGCGAATAATACGACGACCATCAGCGTGACTCCCGTCGGCCAGCGTTTCCCGCTGCTTTGCACCATAAAGCTGATAAAGACGCAGGCGCAGAGTAACCCAAGAATCATCACCAGCCCGGCGTTGTTTAGCTCTCCGGCAAAGCAAAACCACAGCGCAGTGCCAGCGAAGAGCGTCATGGCGATATTGATCGCGCGATGCTTCCCGCGATAGAGGATGTCGACCATCGTGCGCACCGGCGCTTTGCCTTCGTGCTTCGCTTTCCAGTCTTCCGCTTCCGGGATGTTTTTACGCAGCCACAGGGCGAAAATGATGGGCAAAATGCCGATAAAGAACAGCGCGCGCCAGCCCCACGCGGGGACAACCAGGCTGTAAACCTGCGCCGCAACCACGGCACCGACAGAAAAACCGGAGATTAAAAAGCCGCTGGCTTTATTACGCAGATGTTTCGGCCAACTTTCAATCACATAGGTTGCACTGGAGCCATATTCTCCCGCCATTCCCATGCCAATCACCATACGGGCAATAAACATCGTGACGTAGCCCGGCGCAAATCCGCACGCCAGCGTGCCGCAGGAAAAGAGAACGATACTGGTGATCATCGCCAGCTTGCGTCCATAACGATCGCCCATCGCGCCGAGCAATAGCCCACCAAACCAGCGCGAGATAAAGGCAGCAGAAATCAGGCTTGCCGCCTCCACCGTGTTTAATCCGAATTCACTTTTTACTTCTGTTAAAACCAGCGCCATCAACACAAAATCGAAGCCATCAAGCAAATATCCCAACCAGGCGGCGGAGAATGCGCGCAACTGCGGGCGGCTAAGATGGCGGTACCACGGGATGCCTTGGGTAGAAATACTCATTTCACTCTCCCGACGCTCTACATTGTCTGTTTAGCCCGGCGACGTTGCGCCGCCGGGCAACGCATTTACGCCTTCTCAGCCATCAATTGCTTTGCAAGAGCCTTCAGCTCTGGCAGGTACTGCTCATCCACCGGTGCGAAGGGTTTGCGGCACAGAGGAACAGACACGACATCCATGTGATGCAGTACCGTCTTCAGGCCACGGAAAACACCGACTTTGATCAGCAGATCGATAACGCGGTTGCACTCGCTTTGCAGGCGCTGTGCCGTCGCGTTGTCTCCTTCACGGATCGCTTTAGAAATTGCCTGGTAGCGCCAGCCCATGATGTTGTAGGTACTGCCGATCCCACCATCCGCACCTGCCAGCAAACCGGAAGCAAAAATTTCGTCATAACCGTTGTAGAGCACCAGATCCGGATGCGCACGGCGGATCTGCTCCATCTGGAAGAGATCGCCCGACGTTTGTTTCAGCGCTCCAACACCCGGTAGCGTGACCAGAGTATTGATTTGATCCAGCGTCAGCTTCACTCCGCTCAGCGCCGGAATGTTGTAGACCACCATCGGCAAACCATCCGACGAATCAATAATTGCACGGTAGTGGTCACAATGTTCCTCAAAGCTAAAGGGATAGTAAAACGGTGTGACCGCCGACACAGCGTCAAAACCAAAGCGACTGGCTGCGGTCGCTAACTGTTGGCTTTCCGTGGTACTGACGCAACCGACATGGGCAATAAGCGTCACTTTGCCTTTTGCTTCTTCCGCCACGATTTCCAGAACCTGCTCGCGCTCGGAGAGACTTTGCACAAAGGCTTCGCCCGTTGACCCGCCGACATACAGGCCATCAATTCCCTGCTGAATATTGAACCGGACAAGACGTCTCAGACTCTCTTTATCGAGCGCCTGTTGAGAGTTGAACGGGGTCAGGAGTGCAGCCATTACGCCACTTAAATGCTTTGCCATAGATACCTCAAGTGATTACGGGTCTGGTTTATTGATATACCTTTATACCTGTTATACCAGATCAAATAATCAGCACCCCATACAGAACGCTTATATTGCGATCTGCTTCACTAAAGGATCGTTATTTTTTCTTTTTTGATCCCTGGCCGATGGCGTGCCAGGTTGCGGAGACACTATTGAGATGGGTTTGCAGCGCACGATCGGCTTCATCAGGATCGCGGCGGCGGATCGCATCAACGATCGTAATATGCTGCCGATAGCTGACATCGTTGTGCTGGTAAAGGTCGGCGTCCGACACTTTTGGCCTGGCGGCAATTAGCCAGTCAAGCAGGGCAACGTGGATCGCCATAAAGATAGGATTGCCGGGGATCTCCGCCAGCACGCGATGAAAATCGACATCCGAGCGGATAAAGAGTGCATTGTCGTTCAGCGACTGGCTGTTGATCTCCAGCGCTTTTGCCAGTTGATCGACCTGTTCATCCGTGGCGTATTCCGCCGCGTAACGCACCAGGCTTGATTCGAAGAACAGGCGAAGCTGTTCAAAATGCGTAATCCCACCCGGCTGGGTAAGGAAATCCTTGGCCATACCGGAGAGTTCACTGATGATCGTATCCGCAGACGGCATGGTGACACGAGCGCGTTCCCCGTTATTAATTTGCACCAACCCTTTGCGCTTCAGCGCGGCCAGTGCTTCTCGCACGGAAGGGCGACCCACGTTGAAAAACTCCATCAGCTCGCGTTCTGAGGGGAGTTGTTCGCCCTGCGTAAACTCCTGGCGGCGGATCATTTGCTCAAGCTCTTCTTCCACCATTTCGGAGAGTTTTTTACGCGCCAAAGGTCGTCGACGCAGAGTGCGCCCGGGAGTCTCGGTTGAGTTTTCCGCCTGAAGATCAAATGGTTTCATAACAACTCGTGTCAGAAGAGTGACAATCGGTGAAGACAATCATCATATCACAGGATTTTTGGCCGGGCGAAAGCCCCCGGATAGCAAAACAGGCCCATCGGGCCTGTTATATTATTTCACGACGCGTAGCGCCGGACGGCCACCGCGTGGCGGCGGGTCGTCATCAGGATCATTATCATGATCGTGATCGGGTTTGTCGCCATCAATGACCGACATCACCGTTTCGCTTTCGCTTCCGGTAGAACCGTCTTCATCGTTGAGGCTGGCGACGTCTTCGTCATAAGCCGCTTCCGGCTCAAACATCGTACCCGCACCGTTTTCACGCGCATAGACAGCCAGTACAGCAGCCAGCGGTACGGAAACCTGACGTGGCACACCGCCGAAACGCGCGTTAAAACGCACTTCGTCGTTAGCCAGTTCAAGGTTACCTACCGCACGCGGAGCGATGTTCAACACGATTTGCCCGTCGCGTGCATATTCCATGGGAACGTTCACGCCAGGCAACGTCACATCCACTACCAGGTGCGGCGTAAGCTGGTTGTCCAGCAGCCATTCATAGAAGGCACGCAGCAGATACGGACGGCGTGGAGACAGCTGTGACATTTCCACAATCGTTAACCTCGGCCAAGACGCATTTCGCGTTCCGGTTCTGTCAGAGAAGCGAGGAAAGAGTCGCGCTCGAATACGCGAGTCATGTAGCCTTTAAGCTCTTTTGCGCCAGGACCACTGAACTCAACGCCCAACACCTGCAGACGCCATAACAGCGGAGCCAGATAGCAATCAACCAGGCTGAATTCATCACTCAGGAAGAAAGGTTTCTGACCGAATACAGGTGCGATGGCCAACAACTCTTCGCGCAATTGCTTACGAGCAGCATCGGCTTCAGAGGATGAACCGTTAACAATAACGTTCATCAGTGTGTACCAGTCTTTCTCGATACGCTGCATGTACAGGCGGCTTTCACCACGCGCAACCGGATAAACCGGCATCAGCGGCGGATGAGGGAATCGCTCATCCAGATATTCCATAATGATGCGGGATTCCCACAGGGTCAGCTCGCGATCCACCAGCGTTGGTACGCTCTGGTTCGGGTTGAGATCGATCAGATCCTGAGGTGGGTTATCCTTTTCCACATGCTCGATCTCAAAACTGACACCCTTTTCGGCCAGCACGATACGAACCTGATGGCTATAGATGTCAGTAGGACCAGAAAACAGCGTCATTACCGAACGTTTGTTGGCAGCGACAGCCATGAAAACCTCCAGGTATAGTCAGAATATTACTGCTACCGGCCACGCGGGCCAGCCAGATGATTTGTTACCCATCTCAGAGAACGCTCAGCATTGTTCAATAATCGAACAAAAATCGAGTATTCACGGACATTTGGGCAGAAAATTGGATGATAGTTTACCAGATTTTACCGGCTTTGTGGTGAGGGGATTCTGGAAATGCTGAAAAAGAGCTGATAATCAAATAAATACTGTGGATAACCGCAAGATTATCCATAAAAAAAACCCGCCGAAGCGGGTTTTTCGCCAATCTTTCTGCCAAAGCAGAAAAAAGATTAACGTTTGGAGAACTGAGGACGACGACGTGCTTTACGCAGACCGACTTTCTTACGTTCAACTTCACGAGCATCACGAGTAACGAAGCCAGCTTTACGCAGTTCGCCACGCAGGGACTCGTCGTACTCCATCAGAGCGCGGGTGATACCGTGACGGATCGCACCAGCCTGACCAGAAGTACCACCACCTTTAACAGTGATGTACAGATCGAATTTCTCAACCATATCAACCAGTTCCAGCGGCTGACGAACTACCATGCGGGCAGTTTCACGACCGAAGTACTGTTCCAGAGAACGTTGGTTGATGACGATTTTACCACTGCCCGGTTTGATGAACACGCGAGCGGCGGAGCTTTTGCGGCGACCAGTGCCGTAGTATTGATTTTCAGCCATTGCCTATAATCCCGATTAGATGTCAAGAACTTGCGGTTGCTGTGCCGCGTGGTTGTGCTCGTTGCCTGCGTAAACTTTCAGTTTACGGTACATAGCACGACCCAGCGGGCCTTTTGGCAGCATGCCTTTAACCGCGATTTCAATCACACGCTCAGGACGGCGGGCAATCATCTCTTCAAAGGTCGCTTCTTTGATACCACCGATGTGGCCGGTGTGGTGGTAATACATTTTGTCTTCGCGCTTGTTGCCGGTTACAGCAACTTTTTCTGCGTTCAGAACGATGATGTAATCACCAGTATCAACGTGCGGAGTGTATTCCGCTTTGTGCTTACCGCGCAGGCGACGAGCCAGTTCGGAAGCCAGACGACCCAGAGTTTTACCGGTCGCGTCAACAACATACCAGTCGCGTTTTACGGTTTCTGGTTTAGCTGTAAAAGTTTTCATTAAAAGCTTACCCAAATAAATAAGTTACACGTTGGTGAACACCCAAACGTTTAGTCAGTTGAGGCTCACACGACAAAGTCCGGCAAACCTACCCCTTCGAATAGCCTATGCCAGCACATAGAAAGTTTTGGGAAAAAAACCTTCTCGTAACGTGGGGTCGCAAGATTATAGAGAAGTCGAGGTCAAAGATCGACCCCTAAATGTGATTAGTCGCAAGGTTTTCGCCGAGGGATTGCCGGGCGGCGGCTATGCCTTACCCGGCCTGCGGCACGGTGCGGCATTTACGGCATGTGCGCGCGTTTCAAATACTCTTCGCTCTGCATTTCCTGCAGCCGCGATAAACAGCGCTGGAACTCAAATTTCAGTCGCTCCCCCTGATAGACCTCATACAGCGGGACATCAGCGCTGACAACAAGCTTCACATGGCGCTCGTAAAATTCATCCACCAGCGCGATAAAGCGACGGGCTTCGCTCTCCATGAGCGACGTCATAACCGGCACATCAAACAACATGACAGTATGGAAGAGACGCGACAACGCGATATAGTCATGCTGGCTGCGGGCATCGACGCACAGCGTGGCAAAAGAGACGGCCAGAGTTTGGTTTTCCACTCCGCGCGTTTTCAGGGGACGGTGGTTAATCTCCAGTTCTGGCGCGTTGTCACGCTTTGCACCCGCCAGAGCCAGCCAGAGCGTATCCATTTGGCGCTGCGTCTCATCATTTAATGGCGATAACCACAGATGCGCCTGAGTCAGGGTACGCAGGCGATAATCCACTCCTGCATCCACATTCATGACGTCGCAATGCGCTTTTATGGCATCGATCGCGGGCAGAAAACGCGCGCGCTGCAGACCATTACGATACAACTCGTCAGGCGGAATGTTCGAAGTTGCCACCAGCGTGATGCCCCGTGCAAAAAGGGCTTTCATCAGGCCGCCAAGCAGCATCGCATCGGTAATATCCGACACAAAGAATTCATCGAAGCACAGGACGTCTGTCTCTGCTTTAAAACGATCGGCGACTTTTTCCAGCGGATCGCTCTGTCCCTGCAAAGCGGTCAATTCATCATGAACGCGCAGCATAAAGCGGTGAAAGTGCAAACGTTGCTTACGGGTGCCCGGCAGGCTCTGATAAAACAGGTCCATCAGCCAGGTTTTTCCGCGCCCTACCCCGCCCCACATATAAAGACCCCGAGCCGGGGCGGCAGTCTGTGGCTCTTTTTTACCCAACAGTCGGCCAAACGCCGCTTTCAGACCACCGCTTTGCGCGGTCTCTGTCGGTTCGCTCGTCAGTTTCTGATAGATAGTATTCAGGCGATTTACCGCCTCACGCTGAACATCATCGGGCTGGTGAGTGCCCTCATCCAGGGCTTGTTGATAACGGGATGTTGGGGACAGGCTTTGCATAATCTTATTGTTATTCCTTCAATTAAAGCTCACCAGATGACCCGACTGGCGAAAAAAAGGCCGTTCTACAGTACGCGATGATGCGTCAGGATTCCACTTCTGAAGGAATAGCGGTTATAGTGGCATAATCAGGCACAGGCAGGAGCCGCGCCAATACCCTACGGAACCACAAGACAACGGGAGAAGTTCATGACCTGGGAATATGCGCTCATTGGTTTAGTCGTTGGCATCGCAATCGGTGCCGTGGCCATGCGTTTCGGTAATCGAAAATTGCGTCAGCAACAGTCGTTACAGTATGAACTGCAAAAAAACAAAGCTGAGCTGGAAGAGTATCGTGAAGAGTTGGTCAGCCATTTTGCCCGTAGCGCTGAGCTGCTGGACAACATGGCGACCGACTATCGTCAGCTGTATCAACACATGGCGAAAAGCTCCAGCAGCCTGCTGCCAGAAATGACCGCGGAAAGTAACCCGTTCCGTAACCGTCTGGCTGAGTCTGAAGCGGGCAACGATCAGGCGCCGGTTGAGATGCCGCGCGATTACTCAGACGGTGCTTCCGGACTGCTGCGCGGTGGCGCAAAACGCGATTAATCACACATCGACAATATATTTTACGGGCGCAGGCATTGCGCCCGTCCTTTCTTTCCCGTCCCAGCTATTATTTAGTCAAATACCTCATTGTTCAGTGGTTTAAAATTCAATAACATCAAACTGTTTTTGGGCCATTTTTCCTTAATTCCAGGTTACGAGAGCCAGCATCAATGAAGAAAAAA
Organism: Lelliottia sp. CFBP8978; assembly: GCF_034046055.2. NCBI lineage: Bacteria > Pseudomonadati > Pseudomonadota > Gammaproteobacteria > Enterobacterales > Enterobacteriaceae > Lelliottia > Lelliottia sp. CFBP8978. The sequence continues at coordinate 3,939,950 of NZ_CM188253.1, forward strand.
AACCAGCTGTTAAGCGCGTTAGCGTTAAGTGTCGGGTTATCTCTCACTGCGTCCTGGCCTGTGGCCGCAGCGCTTCCTTCGCAAGTTCCCGGAGAAGCCGCTATTCCGAGCCTCGCCCCGATGCTTGAGAAAGTATTGCCTGCCGTGGTGAGCGTGAAGGTGGAAGGCACAGCGGCGCAAAGCCAGCGCGTGCCGGAAGAGCTCAAAAAATATTTTGGTGAAGATGGCCCTGATCAACAAACTCAACCGTTTGAAGGCCTTGGCTCTGGCGTCGTGATTGATGCGACAAAAGGCTACGTACTGACCAATAACCATGTCATCAGCCAGGCTGACAAAATCAGCGTGCAGATGAACGATGGCCGGGAATTCGACGCTAAATTGATTGGCGGCGACGATCAAAGCGACATTGCGCTGTTACAGATACAAAACCCCAGCCATCTTACCCAGATTGCGATCGCCGATTCCGACAAACTGCGCGTCGGTGATTTCGCGGTAGCGGTCGGCAACCCGTTCGGTTTAGGTCAGACGGCCACATCGGGAATTATCTCGGCGCTCGGTCGTAGTGGCCTGAATCTGGAAGGGCTGGAGAACTTTATCCAGACTGACGCCTCCATCAACCGCGGGAACTCCGGCGGCGCCCTGCTGAACCTCAACGGCGAACTGATTGGCATTAATACCGCGATTCTTGCCCCGGGCGGCGGCAGTATTGGTATCGGCTTTGCGATCCCCAGCAATATGGCCAAAACGCTGGCACAACAGTTGATTGAGTCTGGTGAAGTTAAACGCGGACTGCTGGGGATAAAAGGAATGGAGATGAGCGCTGATATCGCGAAAGCCTTCAATCTCAACGTCCAGCGCGGGGCATTCGTCAGTGAAGTGCTGGCAAATTCAGGCTCCGCGAAAGCAGGAGTGAAATCTGGCGACGTGATCGTCAGTCTGAACGGCAAGCCGCTGAGCAGCTTCGCCGAACTGCGCTCGCGCATTGCCACCACTGAACCGGGTACTAAAGTAAAACTGGGCCTGTTGCGCGATGGTAAACCGCTGGACGTCGAGGTGACGCTGGATAAAAGCACCTCTTCGTCGGCCAGCGCCGAGCTGATTGCCCCTGCGCTGCAAGGCGCGGCTTTGAGTGACGGGCAGCTCAAAGACGGAACTAAAGGCATCACCATTGAGAGCGTCGAAAAGAGCAGCCCGGCCGCACAAGCAGGTCTGCATCAGGACGATGTGATCATTGGTGTAAACCGTAATCGCGTGCAGTCGATCGCTGAGATGCGCAAATTACTGGAGAACAAACCCACGGTGATCGCGCTCCAGATCGTTCGCGGCAACGATACGCTCTACATTATATTACGCTAAGCATTTGCCCTCCGGACATCACCGCTGCGTGTGATGTCCGGATAACTCATGCTATGCTGCAACCGTTCCTTAATTAACGACGCCCGCATCATGGTTTTTAAGCTATTTCGTTCTGTCGCCATCGGTTTGGTTGTTGGCGGCCTGTTACTGGCTGCAATGCCTTCGCTACGTCAGTTCAATAAACTGGCGACGCCGCAGTTCGACAGTACGGATGAGACGCCTGTTAGTTACAATCAGGCCGTTCGCCGTGCTGCCCCTGCCGTGGTTAACGTTTATAACCGCGGCCTTAATAGCTCTGCGCATAATCAGCTGGAGATCCGCACTCTCGGGTCTGGTGTGATTATGGACGAGCGCGGCTATATCATTACGAACAAACATGTGATCAACGATGCCGATCAGATTATCGTTGCCCTGCAGGATGGCCGTGTCTTTGAAGCCTTACTGGTGGGATCCGATAGCCTGACCGACCTCGCGGTCCTCAAAATCAATGCCACGGGCGGATTGCCGGTTATTCCAATTAATCGCAAGCGTACGCCGCATATCGGTGACGTGGTGATGGCCATCGGCAACCCTTATAATCTTGGTCAAACCATTACTCAGGGGATTATCAGCGCCACCGGTCGTATTGGCCTGAACCCTTCTGGCAGACAGAATTTCCTGCAAACGGATGCCTCCATCAATCACGGTAACTCCGGCGGCGCGCTGGTCAACTCGCTGGGTGAACTGATGGGCATTAATACCTTATCGTTTGATAAGAGTAATGATGGCGAGACGCCCGAAGGGATCGGCTTTGCGATACCGTTCCAGCTGGCGACCAAAATTATGGATAAGCTGATTCGCGATGGTCGCGTCATTCGTGGCTATATCGGGATTGGCGGACGTGAAATCGCGCCGCTTCATACCCAGGGCGGCGGCATCGATCCGATTCAGGGAATCGTCGTGAACGAAGTGACGCCCGGCGGCCCGGCGGCTAACGCGGGTCTTCAGGTCAATGACGTGATTGTTTCAGTGAATGGTATTCCTGCCCTGTCGGCGCTTGAAACCATGGACCAGGTCGCGGAGATTCGCCCCGGCTCTATTATTCCGGTGGAAGTGATGCGTAATGATAAGAAAATTACGCTTCAGGTCACCATTCAGGAATACCCCGCCACCAACTAAAAGACATAAAAAAACCGGAGCCACTTAAGCTCCGGTTTTTTATGCTCTGAATGTTCGCTTACTTGTTAACGAACTCTTCACCCAGAGTGATATCTTTCTTCAGTGTATCCAGCATGCCTTCCATCGCTTGTTGTTCAAACGCGCTCAGCTTGCCAATTGACTGACGTTCTTCAACGCCGTTTTTGCCCAGCAGCAGCGGCTGAGAGAAGAAGCGGGCGTGCTCGCCGTCGCCTTCAACGTAAGCGCATTCCACCACGCCTTTCTCACCTTGCAGCGCGCGTACCAGTGACAGACCAAAACGTGCAGCAGCCTGACCCATAGACAGCGTTGCAGAACCGCCACCCGCCTTCGCTTCCACCACTTCGGTGCCCGCGTTCTGGATACGTTTGGTCAGGTCAGCCACTTCCTGCTCGGAGAAGCTGACGCCCGGGATCTGCGACAGCAGCGGCAGAATGGTCACGCCAGAGTGGCCACCGATAACCGGAACCTCGATATCGGCCGGAGATTTGCCTTTCAGTTCAGCAACAAAAGTGTTGGAACGGATGATGTCCAGCGTGGTCACGCCAAACAGTTTGTTCTTATCGTACACGCCCGCTTTCTTCAGCACTTCTGCAGCGATAGCGACAGTAGTGTTCACCGGGTTAGTGATAATACCGACACAGGCTTTCGGGCAGGTTTCAGCGATCTGCTGCACCAGGTTCTTCACGATACCGGCGTTGACGTTGAACAGATCGGAACGGTCCATACCCGGCTTACGTGCCACACCGGCAGAGATCAGCACAACATCTGCGCCTTCGAGTGCCGGACGGGCGTTTTCGCCAGAGAAACCTTTGATTTTCACGGCTGTCGGGATGTGGCTCAGGTCAACCGCCACACCTGGGGTTACCGGAGCAATATCGTACAGGGAGAGTTCTGAGCCTGAAGGCAGTTGGGTTTTCAGTAGTAGGGCAAGCGCCTGGCCAATACCACCAGCAGCGCCGAGGACTGCAACTTTCATCCTAAACTCCTTATTATGGTTAACTTAAATATCTGTTACTCCGTTGCGGCGACATTAATTCAGCAAGTAAATAATTACAATTTTCGTAGCTAAAGAATTTGAGGTCACGCGCCTTTCAACTTCGCCAGAAAGGTTCCGGCAATTTGCGGCAACGAAGTAGCCAATCAAGACGGTGGTTACAATACACCCTGTCTCGCCACCAAAACAACATCATTTTGATAACATTTAATTTACTTTTAAGGTTATTTGCGCGGCGTGATGTAAGCATGTTTTCTGATAACGAAATTTGATAAAATCACTCCCTTTCATAACATTATTTCAGCCTAACTCACGGCAGATAATTTGCATAAAAATTCATCCACATGCATAATAATGTTGTTTCTATCGTCATATTCCGGGTGACTTATGCGAAGCTCGTCAAAACAAGAAGAATTAGTTAAAGCGTTTAAAGCGCTGCTTAAAGAAGAGAAATTCAGTTCTCAGGGAGAGATTGTTCTGGCCTTACAGGAACAGGGCTTCGAGAATATTAATCAGTCGAAAGTCTCCCGCATGTTAACCAAGTTTGGCGCAGTGCGAACGCGCAACGCCAAAATGGAAATGGTCTACTGCCTGCCAGCAGAGCTGGGCGTCCCCACCACCTCCAGCCCTCTGAAGAATCTGGTGCTGGATATTGACTACAACGATGCCGTTGTGGTGATTCATACCAGTCCGGGTGCAGCGCAGCTGATTGCGCGCCTGCTTGATTCGCTGGGTAAAGCGGAAGGTATTCTCGGCACCATTGCTGGCGACGATACCATCTTTACGACTCCTGCGAATGGCTTCTCCGTGAAAGACCTGTATGAAGCCATTCTGATGCTGTTCGAACAAGAGCTATGATCCGCCTCCCTGTCGCCTGTGGCGGCGGGGAACCTTCTGTATCAGCCTGGTTTAACGCCATAATCTGTTGCCCTTCTCTTTTGCAAATAGTGCTTTTCCCTGCCACTTTCCATTCATCCAGTGAATCACAAATCAACAGATCGCACAAAAAATCAAATTGTCATATCTTAATGATTTTTATAGATAAAAATCACCAGCGCGTCGAAAAAACAACCATATTTATTCGTTTTAGTTATATAAATCATTTTTGTTAATACGTAATAACAGGCGAAACCATTAGCGTGTTATTAATTTTTAGCGTGATTAGTGTATACTTGATTTTGTGATGAGGGTCACGAAACGAAAGACCCCAATAAAATTCGACGAGGTAAAGAATCATGAAAATCAAAACGACTGTAGCCGCGCTGAGCGTACTGTCTGTTCTTTCTTTTGGTGCTTTTGCAGCCGACTCCATTAATGCCGATCAGGCGCAATCCCGTCAGGCAATCGGCACCGTGTCCGTTGGCGCTATCGGTACCACTCCGATGGATATGCATGAAATGCTGAACAAAAAAGCGTCAGAACAGGGTGCATCTTCATACCGCATTATTGAAGCGCGTACCGGTGACCATTGGCACGCAACGGCTGAACTGTACAAATAAGTTTGAGCAACAATAAGTAACGTAATGATCTGATCAACGGCACCAGGCATAAAAAAAGCGGTTTAACCCTTCTCGCCGTTGAGAGAAAACTATTCAGGAGTAATGACTATGAACACTAAATTAATCATCGCCACCCTAGGTCTGGCTTCCGTCCTGTCATTCGGTGCCAGCGCTGCTGTTCAACAGGTTAACGCTGAACAAGCACAAAATCTGCAATCCATGGGAAGCATCTCTGTTTCATCAGTAGGCGGCTCTCCGATGGATGTCCGTCAGGAACTGTCCGCCAAAGCTGAAAAAGCGGGCGCCAGCAGCTATCGAGTCACCGAGCTGAATGAAGGTGACCACTGGCACGCAACGGCTGAACTGTACAAATAAACCCTCGTCGTATCTCATCATACGACTTGCCCCTGACGCTGTTTTGTCAGGGGCTTTTTTATATCCAACAATCAGCGGCGGACGTTAAAACGCAGTTGTCCTTCCAGCTCTTCTTCCGCTTCATCAAACAGCAGAATCAGCGCACCAAAGCGCCGGCGAAGCTTCTCGGGTAAATGGGTAAATTCAATCTCAAGCGGCATCGGTAGCCCTTCGCCCGTCACAACATCCCACAGTGAATCAAGATTGGTTACCTTTTCCCGTTCAAGGCCGAAGGTGCGAGCAAACTCGCGAAAGAAGTCTTCCTGACTGTCGATTTCGTCAAAATCAAAGGTATAGATATTCATTGCCAGCCACCCTGTCCGGACGGGCGGCTAATGCCGCCCTGACGATTATTATAATCCCCCAATATGCAGGGTTTTCACTTCAAGAAACTCTTCCAGCCCGAGAACCGATCCCTCGCGGCCCAGGCCCGACTCTTTCACGCCGCCGAAGGGCCCCAGCTCAGTCGATACCGCACACTCATTAATCCCGATCATGCCGCTCTCAATGGCTTGCGAGACGCGAAAAACGCGGGACAGATTTTGCGTATAGAAATAAGCCGCCAGACCAAACGGGGTATTGTTCGCGCGCTGGATCACCTCCTCTTCCGAGGTAAAGCGGAAGCAGGCGGCAACCGGGCCAAAAGTCTCTTCTTCCGCCAGTTTCATTCCCTCATGGCAATCCCCCAGGACCGTTGGCAGCCAGAAATTTCCGCCGAGCGAATGGGCTTTACCGCCAGCCAGAACCGTCGCGCCTTTGGCAACGGCATCTTCGACATGCTCGCGCACTTTATCTACCGCGGAAGGTTCAATCAGGGGGCCAACCACCACCCCCTCATCGAGGCCATTCCCCACTTTCAGCGCATTAACCGCATCGGCAAGTTGGCTGACAAACGAATCGTAGATGGATTCATGAATATAAAAACGGTTAACGCTGACACAAACCTGTCCTGCGTTACGGAATTTATTGGCGATGGCCCCCTTCACGGCGGCGTCAATATCGGCGTCTTCAAAGACGATATAAGGTGCGTTGCCCCCAAGCTCCATCGAGACTTTCTTCATGGTTTCCGCAGCATTACGCACCAGCGTTTTGCCGACCGCGGTCGAGCCGGTAAACGAAATTTTACGCACGTCATGGCTGGCCATAATCGCATCGCTGATTTCATGCGTGTTCCCGGCTACGGCATTAAGCACACCGTCCGGAACACCGGCTTTTTTCGCCAGCGTCAGCAGCGCAAAGGCGCTCAGCGGGGTGTTGTTTGCGGGTTTAATGACCCCGGTACAGCCTGCGGCCAGCGCCGGACCAAGCTTGCGGGTCAGCATCGCCATCGGGAAATTCCACGGGGTAATGGCGGCCACGACGCCTATCGGTTCACGCGTCGCCAGAATGCGGGAGCCGGGTTTAACCGGCGGAATAATTTCGCCATTGGCACGCTTGGCCTGCTCGGCAAACCACTGAATAAAGCTGGCGGCATATTCGACTTCGCCTTCCGCTTCTTTTAATGGCTTCCCTTGCTCGGTGGTCATCAGTCGTCCGAGCCAGCTTTTATTTTCGATAATCAGCTCATACCAGCGATAGAGGATAGCCGAACGCTCTTTCGCCGTTTTTGCTCGCCATGCAGGAAAGGCTCGGCTCGCAGCCGCAATGGCTTCTTCTGTTTCTTTTTTACCTGCCTTTGCCACTTTGGCGACGATCTCGCCCGTTGCCGGGTTAAGCACATCGAACGTGGTATTCAACGTTTTCCATACGCCGTCTACCAGATATCCGGTCTGAAAAAGCGCATTATCCTGGAGTGCCTGGGTTGTCATGTGTCCTCCTGATCTGGGTTTAAGAGCCTGCCAGATTAAGTATAGCCATAAAAAAACCGACGCTTTTGGCGTCGGTTTCATCCTCATCAGCTGTCGGTCAGCGCATTTTGATAGCGCTGAAGCACATCCGTTAGTCGCCTGACGGGTTCGGTCACCTGCAGAGGAGCTTCCCAGACGCGTAATTTCTCCTGGTAGATATTCAGTTCTTCCAGCAGCTGCGCGAAGTAGCGACGACGTTTGTCATCGCTTGAGGCCGAAATAACATGATCGGCCGTGCGGCGCAGCTGACGGTGGAACGCGGATAAGTCGTCATTGATCGGCACAGGCGCATTACGCAGTCGCTGGTGAGCGATGATCATCGTCAACGCCAGGCGGAACTTAGCCACATCGCCGGGGAATTTGGTTAACAGTAAAAACAGCTGCTGATAAAGCGCAGGCAGATGGTTTTCTTTGCGCCGGGCGGTGTTCGTCGTCATAGCGGACACCGCCGCCGAAACAAACTGATTCAGCAGCACGCGGCCCGTCCGCGCCTGCGAGTTATCCCGAACCAGCAGAATCACCATCATCGCCAGGAAACAGCCTACCAGCTGGCCTAACGCGCTATCGAGGAACTGGTTAAAGTGGAATGTCATCGGGTTGTCCAGCACCAGAATATTAATGGTACTGGCCAGCGCGCCCAACGATCCCAGACGACGCTTCTGCACTTCTATTCCAATGAAGAACGCCAGCACCGCAAGGCTGATACACAACAGCAGCATACTTTGCTGGGTGGACGGGATGACCACCAGGAAATAGAACGCCCCGATGGGCAGTGCGGCAATGGTACCGTATAAGAAGTCAACCGCGACCATCCGCGGGTTGGGCAGGCGCATCGCCAGCGAGGTGACCACCGCAATCATAACCATTGCGCCACTGCCCGATGTCCAGCCCGTCCACAGCCAGAACAACGTGCCGAGCATACAGGCAAGCGTGGTGCGCCAGAAATTCACCATCGCATGGTGGCGCTCAGCGGATTCGGCTTTTACAACGATCTCACTTTGCAGAACGTCTTCTTCAATAGCGCTGATTTTCGTATTGCTGATCACGCCGCGTTTAAGCAGAAGATAGCGCGTCGCGGCCCCCACCCAACTGTAGATCGTCACGGGAGTATCGCGCTCCCCGGTCCAGGACATCACCCGGCGTATCCGCTTCAGCTGTTTATGAACATCCTGAACCGTTTCGACGGGTTCTTCGAACAGCTCGCGGAACGTATCGGTAACCGCTTCCGGACGAGTATTCTGAATGAGGTAGGTTTCACACGCCTGAGTGATCAGCGTTAACGAGACTGTATTGATCGCTTTGAGTCGCCGGTTAGCGCGCGCCCAGCGGGAAGATTCCATGTTGAGGTTGCTACGCATCCCTTCCAGCGCAGTGGTACGACGCACCAAAGCCCCCCACGCATTATCCACCTCTTCGCTGTCGCCGTGCTTAATACAGAGCTGCATGAGCTGATACTGAGCGACAATCAGTGCGTCGAGCTCACGATCCACTTCTTGTTTGATCGAGCGTGGAGAGAAGAGCAGATCGGCGACGATCGCACAAACAATACCGATAACGATCTCACTGCAACGCTCTACCGCGAATTGCGGCGCGAGCAGGGGTTCACTCTGAATCGTAATCACAATAATCAGCGCGGTATAACCGGAAAGTCCCCACGCATAAGAGTTTTCCACCTTAACCAGGGAAGAGGCCCATGTGCAAAAACCGGCCCAAATACAGCACACCATCAGCATCAGAAGCGGCGAGCGGATCATCGTGATAATAATCACCAGCGCCGCTACACAGCCGACAAACGTCCCGACAATACGGAGCATTCCCCGATAGCGGATGGCGCCGGAGTATGGCTCGCCACCGGCGGCAAATGCCGGCCCCGCGGCCACAATTGCCGCCGTCAGTACCGCCCAGCGCGGTGTTTCCAGTTGAAAATGGAAACCGACAAACAGCGCCAGCACAATCGCGCAGGCCAGCTTAACGGCGAAGCGAATGTGCTGGCTGGCAATAGTGAAAATGCCCATCACGATTAACCAAACTCGCGCAGGCGGTGCGCAATTTTACGGAACAGCGAGTCGTTGTTGGCATCTCGGTCTTTTTCACCCGTGATCACCACCGTAGCCGTGGTCCCGGCTGGCCACAGGTTCCCCTGCTCCTCATCCAGATGGATGCGAACCGGTACACGCTGCGCGAGGCGGACCCACTCGAGATTGGAATCAACGGTTGCCATCCCTTTGGCATCGCGGGTGGCGCTGGAGTTAGTCACACCCGCAGCAATGCTGTCCACCGTCCCTTTGAGCACCCGATTACTTCCGAGCGGGGTGATTTCCGCGCGGTATCCGGGGCGAACCCCTTCCAGTTTGGTCTCTTCCATATAGGCAAGAATATAGAACGAATGCTGTTTAATCAGGGCAACCGCGGTCGAGCCACGTGTGATAAATTCCCCGGTATAGACATTCAGGTTGGTGACCCAGCCATCCGAGGGGGCACGGATAACCGTCCGCTCCAGATCCAGTTTCGCCAGATCGCGCGTTGCTTCCGCTTTTGCCAGCTGATGAAGGACGGTTTGCAGCATGTTGTTGGATTGATCAATCTCTTCGCGAGACATCGCCTGAACGCCCAACTGGTTACGACGCCCGGCTTCGCGACGCTTTTCAGTCGCCAGTGCCTGGTAATACGCGACGTCAGCTTCAGACTCTTCTAACGCTTTTTTATAGCGCGGCTGATCGATAGTGAAGAGAACCTGATCTTTTTTCACCAGCTGGTTATCGTGCACATTAACTGCCGTAATAAGCCCTGCGACATCAGGCGCAATGGCGACAACATCGGCGCTGAATCGTGCATCGCGCGTCCACGGTGACTCGGTGTAAAACACCCAGGCACGAAAGATAGCAATAAATGCCAGAATGACCAGCGCCACAGTAATGGCGGTGCGGGAGATATTTCTTGTTAGTGTTTTCACATCTACCTCAGACAAACATGCGCGATATTAACCAGAACAGGCAGCAATACAGCGCGGTATTAAACAACGCAGGGTGCCAGACAAAATCATAGATCCGGGTGGGGACCAGCACCTTACGCACCAGCCAGAAAATCGCCAGTGATAAAATAAGTTCGAAGAAAATCGGTGGGAACGACAGACCGAACACCACGATAACGGGAAACAGACTCATGTTGACCTTGATTAGAGAACGAGCAGGCGACAGAATTTTTAAGCTCACACCATCGCAGGAAGGCAAGAAAAGCCGGGCGGGAATGGCGAAGCTGTTATGTCATGAATAGTATATTAACGTAACTGTTATGCTGTTATCTATCATATGTGATCTAAATCACTTTTAAGCCAGAGTGAACAATGGAACGTTTAAAGCGCATGTCAGTATTTGCCAAAGTTGTCGAATTTGGCTCTTTTACCGCCGCAGCCCGACAGCTTCAGATGAGTGTTTCATCCATCAGTCAGACTGTTTCAAAACTGGAGGATGAGCTTCAGGTGAAGTTGCTAAACCGCAGCACCCGCAGCATTGGGCTGACGGAAGCGGGCAAAATTTATTATCAGGGCTGCCGCCGCATGCTGCACGAAGTCCAGGATGTGCACGAGCAACTTTACGCCTTTAACAACACCCCTATTGGCACGCTGCGCATTGGGTGTTCTTCAACTATGGCACAAAATGTTCTCGCCGGTATGACCGCGGAAATGCTCAAAGAGTATCCCGGTCTAACGGTCAATCTGGTTACCGGCATACCGGCGCCGGACCTCATCGCGGACGGTCTGGATGTGGTGATCCGCGTGGGGGCGCTCCAGGATTCCAGCCTCTTCTCTCGTCGTCTGGGCAGTATGCCCATGGTGGTTTGCGGCTCAAAAAATTATCTGGCGCAGTTTGGCGTTCCGGAAAAGCCCGCGGATTTAAGCAACCACTCCTGGCTGGAATACAGCGTACGTCCCGACAACGAATTTGAGCTGATCGCGCCCGAGGGGCTCTCTACAAAATTACTGCCGCAAGGCCGGTTCGTGACCAACGATCCGATGACGATTTCCCGCTGGCTGGTCGCCGGAGCCGGGATTGCTTACGTTCCGTTGATGTGGGTGATCAATGAGATTAACAGCGGCGAGCTGGAGATCCTTTTCCCCCGCTATCAGTCCGATCCGCGACCGGTGTATGCGCTGTATACCGAAAAAGACAAACTGCCGCTTAAAGTACAGGTCTGTATTAACTATCTGACGGATTATTTTGTCGAGGTTGCGGAGCTGTATCAGGGAATGCGCGGAAGAAGAAAAGAGTAACAAGATGCCCTCGGAAGAGGGCATCAGAAGGGACCAGTCAGGCTGTGCCGCCCACCGTAAGATTATCAACTTTCAGGGTCGGCTGGCCGACACCCACCGGCAGGCTCTGGCCTTCTTTACCGCAGACGCCAACGCCTTTATCCAGTTTCAGATCGTTACCGACCATTGAGATCTGCTGCATGGCTTCAATGCCGGAACCGATCAGCGTAGCCCCTTTCACCGCTTTGGTGACTTTGCCTTTTTCGATCAAATACGCTTCTGACGTCGAGAAGACGAATTTACCGGAGGTAATATCAACCTGACCGCCACCAAAGTTTGGCGCGAAAATACCGTAATCCACGGATTCGATAATCTCTTGCGGAGTCGATTTTCCTGCCAGCATATAGGTGTTGGTCATACGCGGCATCGGCAGATGAGCGTAAGACTCACGACGACCATTACCGGTTGGTGCTACGCCCATCAGACGCGCGTTCAGCTTGTCCTGCATGTAGCCTTTCAGCACGCCGTTTTCGATCAGCACATTATACTGACCCGGCGTCCCTTCATCGTCGATGGCGATTGAACCACGGCGATCGACCATCGTTCCGTCATCCACAACGGTACACAGCTCAGAGGCTACCAACTCCCCCATCTGACCGCTAAACACCGACGTGCCACGACGGTTAAAATCACCTTCCAGACCATGACCCACCGCTTCGTGCAGCAGCACGCCCGGCCAGCCCGCGCCCAGCACAACCGGCAGCGTGCCCGCAGGAGCCGCCACCGCTGAAAGGTTCACCAGCGCCATACGAACGGCTTCTTTCGCCCACGCATCCGCGCGCACTTCGCCATCTTCATCGGCCAGGAACCAGTCATAACCAAAACGACCGCCGCCGCCGCTGGAGCCACGCTCGCGCTTGCCATCATCTTCCACCTGAACGCTGACGGACAGACGGACCAGTGGACGTACATCGGCAGCCAGCGTGCCATCGGTTGCCGCAACCAGAATTAATTCATACACCCCACTCAGGCTGGCTGAAACTTCGTGTACGCGTTTGTCTGCCGCGCGGGCCACTTTGTCCACGCGACGCAGAATATCCAGCTTCTCTTCACGGCTCATACTTTGCAGCGGATCAATGCTGGTATAGAGGGCGGTATGCTGCACTTCACCCAGCGTTTTCACGCGCCCATCACCGTTTTCACGCACGATGGTGCGAGCCGCCTGAGCACTCTGCTCCAGCGCTGCCAGGCTGATTTGATCGGCATAAGCAAAGCCGGTTTTCTCGCCGCTAACGGCGCGTACACCTACGCCCTGGTCAATGTTCCAGGAGCCATCTTTTATGATGCCGTCTTCTAAAACCCAGGATTCGTGATAGCTCGACTGGAAATAGAGATCGCCGTAGTCGAGACGACGTTCGGTCAGTTGACTAAGAATGGAAAACAGGTCCTGATGACTCAGGCCGTTCGCTGCGAGCAAATGTTCACTTACCAGGTTCAGACTCATCGTTTTGCTACTCGTTCGTTGCCGCCATGAGGCGCTATAAAAGATCTCATCAGTTGAGAGTGGGGCAATTAATCCCCGCCGTCAAATCATTGCTGCGCATCTTTGCGCGGCTGACGGAGCACTTCATTAATTTGCGGCTTATCCATCGGGCCGGTAATACGATAACGCAGAATCGAGACTTTGCTCCACAGTGGCCCCAGCACTTTGCTGGCGGCAAACACTGCGGCCCCCACAATTGGGTTGACCACAAACGCGGCAGCCACGCCGACGGTTGCTGAGATTTCGGGTGCCACCACCGCTTCCATATCCAGCTCGCGGCGCACAAGGTTCACGGAGCCTTTCATGGCGATATCGGCCTCAAGGCCATCCACCAGCGTATCGTCTGTATGCAGAACGCCATCTTTGATCCACGCCGTACTGCGAATGGAATCGTAGTAAAACCCTTCGCTAAAGGTATCGCTGAAGTCAAAACGCAATTTACGCAACAGCGCATCGAAGCTGAGCAGGCGTAACAGCTGGCCGGCATGACCGGTACTGACGTCGGCGATCTCCCCCTTGCCAAAGTACGTTTTGAGAATGCCATTAAGCGAAGCTTCATCGGGCTTCCACGGCTCGGCGCGCCAGTGAAGATCGTAATTCACGTCAAACGAAGAGCCACGAAGCGGCGTGCTGATCCCGAAGAAGTTAGCCACGGAATCCAGCTTACCGCCCTTGATGCGCCCTTTCAGCGACGTGCGCTGTTCACCTGCGCGATTCACCCATTCGCCATCGGCGGTGAGACGGCCAAATCCGGTATCAATTAAGCCGCCGGCCAGGCTGAGGGTGTTGCCTTTAATTGTCACATCACCATCAATACGGCCGTATTTCTGTCCCCACAACCAGCATTCCGCGCAGCGCAGCTGCAGATCGGGCCAGCCGCTGAAATCCACTTTAGAGACTTCAGCCAAAGGCGAGACGCTGCTGTTTTGGCCTTTCGCGGGGGTAAATACCGGATTGTAATAAAGATAGCGAATCGCTGCCTGCCACGGTGCGTTATCGCGCATGGTGAGCGTGGCGTTAATCTCGCGACCCTGCGCTTCTACCGTCGAACCATTCAGCGTGGGCTGAGAGACAATGCTGAGGTTGTTCCATTGCTGCCCGCCCAGCGCCAGTGACGGGGTACGCACGGTCACTTTTTGCGGGAACTGCGCGGCCTCATCGACATTTTGCCCAACGCCTTTGTTAAACATTGCCAGCCATTCGGCACCATCCAGCGGAGGGAGATTCAGCTCCACGCCCTGCTGTTCTGGCAGGGGCGGAATGGTACGGCTGTCCGTCGTCCAGATCGCTCTGTCGAGGGTTAATTTACGGTTCAGTAACCAGCGGCTATTGAAATGGTTTTTCCCGCCCGCATTCCCGGTCACTGCGAAGCTGTTAAGATCACCGTCGACGTTAATTTTTACGGGTAACGCCTGACCGGATTTCTTATCCAGCGGCGAAGGTAAGTGACTGCTTACATTTTTCAGGTCGCCTGTGACATCGACCTTGTAACGCGCGCTGCCGCGATATGGCAGGTCTATCGCCACTTTGCCGTCCCAGGCAACTGCCCCATCCAGTGAATCAGCGATCGGTTTTGGCAGCACATCCATTCTGGAAGGCTGCCAGTTTGCGTTCATATTGACGGCGACCTGATAGGCTTTCTCACCCTCGGTAGTACTGAAGTCGACATTAATGGGCTGATTAAACCAGTTCGCTTTCAGCGGTTCGCTTTTCAGATTGCCGTTCACGAAGCTGAACTTACCGCTCAGGTTCTTCAACGTGCTATCGAGTGGCTTGATGTACAGGCTGTTGTTATTCAGCATCACGTCGCCTTCGGCGGTGGTCATTTCACCGTCCAGCGGGATATCAAGATGCAGGCGCGCGTTCACGTCGCCATCAATTTGCAGCTCTTGCAGTGCGGCGGCCAGAGAGTCATCCAGCGGGGTCTCTTCAAAGTACGGCCCCACGGCTTTACCCGGCCCGTTAATGTCCGCGTCGATCAGCAGCTTCTCTTTGGAGTAATCCGGGATCACCGCCCTGAGATTGCTGGCAGTGACGTCGCCCAACGCGACGCTGTCGGATTTCATCCACAGGCCGTCGTTCAGGAAGTTAAGCTCAATATTGAGGTTTTTGAGCGCAGGCCAGTCAGGCTGGAAGGCAAAGGTCGCATTATGCAGCGGGACCAGAACCTGAAACTGACCTTCGTTGTGCTTATAAGGGAAGAGATGGGGATTGCCGCCATACACCAGCGTGGCGTTATCCGCCTGGCCGCCCTGAATCGCGCCACTCAGGTAGTCCACCAGCGCTTTACCCATTAAATTTTCCGGGAAATAGCGCCAGGCCTGTGCGCCATCGTCGGTGCTGATACCGGCCAGAATACCCAGCCAGGGTTCATCACCCTCTGGCTGTAAATAACGAAAATTACCGGTAGCGTGGACGCCTGTCGCTTTGACGTCGATATCGCGCCCGTCAAGCTGAAAACCTTTGGCATTTTTCAGCCAGTTCAGCGTGGCCGTGCCTTTTTCGATCTCCAGCGGAGCGCGAAAAACGGTTTCGTATGGCATTTTGGCGTCGGTCATTTTCGCCGTCAGTCTGCCGTTTTCAACGCTGCCTTCGAGCTTACCGTCAAAATGTTCCGCGCCAGGCAACAGCTTCCATTGCTGCCAGGAGAGCGCTTTCCACGACGCCTGGAAACGCGTTTTTTCCGTCGCCTGTAATGGGATATCGAGGGCCAGCGTGTCGATTTGCCCGCTCGGCTGCGTGGCCTGCCAGACTTCACCCAGGGACGCGGACATTCTGTTGGCGATGGGGCGCAACGCTTCGAGGCTCGCCAGATCGAGATGACTGGCGCGAATGCGCAACTCGTCGCTGCGTTTATTGTTTACGCCACCCACTTCCTGCTCTGGGATCCACGCCATCGTCAACGCCCCGCGCGGCCAGGCTTTGCCGTCCATCGTAATGCGGGTGTCAGGAATAGAGAATTGCCAGTTAGCGCCCTGGCGGGTGACATGGGCAGTGAGGTTATCTACCGACATCTCATGCAATTCGGAATCGCCTTTCCATGTCGCGCCGCCCTGCTTCAACCAGACATCACCGGCGGCAATATCGCCTTCAGTGAGCGTCAGCCAGCCTTCCACGCTAAAACGCGCGGTTTGCAGCGCAACGTTGTCCTGCATCCATTTGCCGAGCCAGGGTTTAACATCCACATCGTCAGCCTGTAGCCAAACTTTGCCGTTGTTAAGCAGCCCTTTGTCATCACGCAGATCCATACGTACCTGCATGATCCCATGCTGACCGTTCAGGCTGGAGAGATTTACCTGTCCTTCTGCGCGATGCCGGTCTTTGCCGTTGAGCCAGGTCAGTTGCGGGATCGCCAGCTCCGCCCGTTGACCGGAGATCGTAATGAAGCTCACCTCGCTATCGCGCAGATCAAAATGATCGAACTGGCGCAGGAAGAGATCGCTGATGCGGTTGGTTTCCATACCTTCGCTGCCTGCGTCATTACGCAGAGGGGTATTGGTTAAATACTGAAGCTGCCAGAAGGTGAGATCGCGGAACTGCCAGCGCATGTGCAGCAAACTTTGCCAGACATCGAGCGCCAGGGTAACGCGTTTGATTTTGAGGTAGCCGCCGTCTTTCAGGGTGGCATTAATATCCCGCGCGTCCAGCGTTGGGCCAAAATTTTGCCAGCTCGCGCTGAGCTGGCTCACGTCGACAGGAACGCCGGTAGCACTTTCGATTTTCGCCAGCACCTGCGGACGCCAGCTATCCAGATGCGGTAAAACGAGGCGTAGCCCGCTCACGAGCAACGCGACGATAACGACAAGCGTTGCCCCCGTAAGCAGTAAAATTCCCGGCAATCGCCTCACGCATCTCTCCTTGTCAGCCGTACTCTTGCAGCGTTGCTGCCTCTTACATCATCACCACGTCAAACTGCTCCTGGTTATAGAGCGGCTCGATTTGAACTTTAACCTGTTTGCCAACAAAGATTTCCACTTCGGCCAGCGCGTGTGACTCTTCACCTTTCAGCGCTTCTGCCACCGCAGGGGAAGCATAGACCAGAAAACGGTCGGAGTCGTAGGCATGGTGGACGCGAACAATTTCACGCATAATTTCGTAACAGACCGTCTCCACGGACTTTACCGTGCCGCGTCCGTGACAGGTCGGGCACTCATTGCACAACACGTGCTCGACGCTTTCGCGCGTCCGCTTACGCGTCATCTCCACCAGCCCCAGCTGCGAGAAACCATTGATGCTGGTTTTAACGCGATCTTTGCTCAACGCCTGTTCGAGCGAATGCAGCACACGGCGGCGGTGATCCTCATTATTCATATCGATAAAGTCGATGATGATAATACCGCCAAGATTGCGCAGACGCAGTTGACGCGCGATGGCCTGGGTCGCTTCAATGTTGGTGTTGAAAATCGTGTCGTCGAGATTGCGATGACCGACAAATGCACCGGTATTGATATCGACGGTGGTCATCGCTTCGGTCTGATCGATAATCAGATAGCCGCCGGATTTCAGCTCAACTTTACGCTCCAGCGCGCGCTGGATTTCGTTCTCGACGTCGAAGAGATCAAAAATCGGCTGGCGGCCAGAATAGTGTTCCAGCAGACCGGGCATCTCCGGGATGTATTCAGCGGTGAATTCCAGTAACGCATCGTAAGTGAGGCGGGAATCCACGCGAATGCGGTCGAGCTGCGCATCAGCAAAATCACGTAACACGCGCTGGGCCAACGCCAGCTCGCCGTACAGTTGATAGCGGGTCTGGTTGCGTTTTTTACGCTCCATCACTTTGGTCCAGACCCGTTTCAGATAGGCCGCATCAGAGGCGAGATCCTCTTCGCTGATGCCTTCTGCCGCGGTGCGAATAATGAATCCGCCCTGCTCATCACAGTAAGCCCCCACGACCTTTTTCAGGCGCTCACGCTCGCTTTCGCTTTCAATACGTTGAGAGACGCCGACGTGCGATGCGCCTGGCATAAAGACCAGATAACGGGAAGGTAATGTGATGTCGGTGGTCAGACGGGCGCCTTTGGTTCCCAGGGGATCTTTCACCACCTGTACCATGAGATCCTGCCCCTGGCGCACCAGTTCAGAGATATCGCGAACGGTAAATTGCTTTTGCTCTTCGCCCGCTACGCATTCGGTATGGGGCATGATGTCAGAGGCATGCAGAAACGCCGCTTTATCAAGGCCAATATCTACAAATGCCGCCTGCATACCCGGTAGTACTCGACTGACACGACCTTTGTAGATATTGCCTACTATTCCGCGTCGCGCTTCGCGCTCAATATGAATTTCCTGAAGAATGCCGCCATCTATATACGCCACACGGGTTTCGGATGGCGTTACGTTAACCAATAATTCAGCCGTCATAATTATCCCTTCCCTCACGCAGTGAGTTAAAATTGCTCAGCAACTCATACGTTTCCACCAGCGGTAAGCCGACTACGGCGTGATAGCTGCCATTAATCTTCCTGACAAAACAGCCACCCAGCCCTTGAATACCGTATGCACCTGCTTTATCCATAGGTTCACCGCTGACAATATAGCCGGCGATCTCCTCGTCGGTAAGCACTCTGAACGTGACATCCGTGACCACCAGACAATCCAGCACCTGCTGGCTATCCGCCAGCGCAACCGCCGTCATCACCTGGTGAGTTTGACCGGATAGCTTGCGCAGCATATGCGCCGCATGTTCATCGTCACGCGGTTTCTCCAGCACTTCACCGTTGAAAATCACGATGGTATCTGCCCCCAGCACCGGCAAATCGCGCGGCGTTTGCGCCACACCCGCCAGGGCTTTTTCCCGCGCGAGACGGCATACATACTGCTGCGCGCTTTCGCCATCGCCGCGGGTTTCTTCAATACCGGTGACGATACGCTCAAAAGAAACGCCCAATTGAGTGAGCAACTCCTGACGACGCGGAGAACCAGAGGCAAGATATAAAGAAGTCATAGAAACCTTTTATTGCACAGCAAACTGCTGGCGAACTTTACGCATCAGCAGGAACAGCCATGGCCAGAGCACACCGTTGACTACACTACTCCAGAACACTTCCGGTCGGAAAGAGACGTTGATCACTAAAAACTCTGCCCAGAAAACAATGATATCTGCGGCGAGAGACAACAACATCACCACCAGCGCCTGTTGCCAGAGAGCGAGGTTACGGAAAAGCTGGAATTTCAGTGCGACAAGGTACGCAATAATACTCATGGATAGCGCGCGCACGCCAAGCGTGGAGCCACTAATGAGATCCAGTATGGCACCCATCACAAATCCTGTGCCCACATTTACGCGGTGCGGCAGAGCGAGGGTCCAGTACAGTAAAATGAGCAGCACCCAGTTTGGCCGGAAAACAAGAATGTCGTCCGGCCAGGGCATGATTTGCAGTAACAATGCGATGAGAAACGAGAGCCAAATAACCCAGCGTCCCTGGCTACGATAGCTTGCCACTACTGCCCTCCACGGGAGATTTGTGGCGGCAGCGGCGCATCCGCAGGAGGCTGCGTCAATCCGGTGGCCGGTGCAGGGACAGGCGCGGGCGGCCCCATCGAATCAGGCGCTGGCAGAACCTGCGGCATCATCTGCATCAGACGTTCATTGGCTACGCGGTGCACCTCTTCCGGCGTCATCGGGTTGATGCCGTTACGATCGGCTCCCCACAGCAGCAGCAGATAACGCAGACGCTGTAATCCTGCGGTTGGACGAGCCTGAATCACGGTATAGGCACGTTGGGTATCCAGCTTCACGGAAGAAACAACGCCAACCGGATAGCCTTCCGGGAAACGGCCACCCAGACCGGAGGTGACCAGGACATCACCCACACGAATGTCGGTGTTGGCAGGCAGATGCTCCAGTTGCAGATCGTCCGTGCAGCCATTACCCGCAGCAATGACACGAATATCATTACGCAGCACCTGGATCGGCAAAGCATGGGTTGCATCGCATATCAGCAGAACGCGGCTGGTCAGTTTGGCAACGGCCACAACCTGCCCCACCACGCCTTTATCGCTAATGACGGGCTGGCCTTCGTAGACACCATTAACGCTGCCTTTGTCGATCACCACCTGATCGCTGTAGGGATCGTTAACGGTGGAGATCACCTGGGTCACCATTTTCTGCTCATCCTGACGCAGCGGCGAGCCAAGCAGTTCACGCAGACGTGCGTTTTCCTGACGATACTGACCCAGCATCAGCAGCTCGCTGTTTTTCAGCAGCAGCTCCTGGCGTAACGCACGATTTTCAAGCTCGAGTTGATCGCGCGACGACAAAGTTTGTGAAACGCTGTCGAGTAATTCGCGGGGACCATTTGATACAAAATAGAAAGGACTGACGGCGGTATCCATGTATGTTCTGATCTGGCTGAACATACCGAGGCGGCTATCGGCGATGATGACTCCAAGCGCTACCAGTACCCCCAGGATCAGGCGAAACTGCAGCGACGGGCCACGGCTAAAAATTGGCTTCATAGGCTATGCGTATTCTCGCGTCAGAGAGAAAGGGCAGCGTCCGCTACCCTTTCACACCTGACTACTCTTCGCTGAACAAGTCGCCGCCGTGCATGTCGATCATTTCCAGCGCCTTGCCGCCACCACGGGCTACGCAAGTCAGTGGATCTTCTGCAACTACGACAGGAATACCTGTCTCTTCCATTAACAGGCGGTCGAGGTTACGCAGCAGCGCGCCACCACCAGTCAGAACCATACCGCGTTCAGAGATATCAGAAGCCAGTTCTGGCGGGCACTGTTCCAGAGCAACCATGACTGCACTCACGATACCGGTCAACGGCTCTTGCAGCGCTTCCAGAATTTCGTTGGAGTTCAGAGTAAAGCCGCGCGGAACGCCTTCAGCCAGGTTACGACCGCGGACTTCGATTTCGCGGACTTCATCACCAGGATAAGCAGAACCGATTTCGTGCTTAATACGCTCTGCGGTGGCTTCACCGATCAGAGAGCCGTAGTTACGGCGCACATAATTAATAATGGCTTCATCGAAGCGGTCACCACCGATACGTACGGAGGAGGAATAAACCACACCGTTCAGGGAGATAACGGCAACTTCAGTGGTACCACCACCAATATCCACCACCATCGAACCCGTTGCTTCTGAAACCGGCAGACCTGCGCCAATTGCCGCAGCCATCGGTTCTTCAATCAGGAAGACTTCACGCGCACCAGCGCCCTGAGCGGACTCACGGATTGCACGACGTTCAACCTGCGTTGCACCCACCGGTACACACACCAGCACGCGCGGGCTTGGGCGCATGAAGCTGTTGCTGTGAACCTGCTTGATGAAGTGCTGAAGCATTTTTTCGGTGACGAAGAAGTCAGCGATAACGCCGTCTTTCATCGGGCGGATCGCGGCGATGTTGCCTGGGGTACGACCCAGCATCTGCTTCGCATCATGTCCTACGGCTGCCACGCTTTTCGGGGAGCCGGCACGATCCTGACGAATGGCCACAACGGAAGGCTCATTCAATACGATGCCTTGTCCTTTTACATAAATCAGGGTATTCGCAGTACCCAGGTCAATGGACAGGTCATTGGAAAACATGCCACGAAATTTTTTCAACATACTAAGGGATAATCCTGAAAGCTGGGGCGGAAAAATAAAATCCGCTTACTTTACCAACCACACATAGCAGCGACAAGGCGCAAAAATCATCTGCTACGGTGAAAATTAGTGCAGCACGTTTCCTTATGTTACAAATTTATTACCTGAGTCCATCAGGGCTGAGTAAACAGCTGTGTTCCTCACTTAATTTGCAACGATAAAGGGCGTTCACTGGCGTACCCGACACTCTTCAAACTGCAGCGGCGATGACTGCTCTCACACACCCGAATCGCTGACTTATATAAGCTCTTCGGGATTCCCTCGTTAGCCGCCGTACTGCAACCTGAATTATTTTGGGCGTATGCTCGTCATACTCAAAGCTACAGGCGCGATATTCTACGTGAAAACAGATTAAACGGCAGGTCAAACCGAGTATCTTTGCAAATATTTTTTCACATTGCTGTCAAGCGGTTGAGAGGCGGCGAAAAAATCCCCCTGACCACCCGCCACACCGCGCTCCGTCAACATCTGCCATTCACTGCGTGAACGTATACCTGTGGCAAATACTTGTGTTCGCGTTCCCTTGCACGCCTCAACCAGACTTTGAACCAAAAGCTGATTTTCTGTGCGTTTTTCGATGTCCCTCACCAGCCCCGGATGTAGCTTTAACAATTCCACATCCAGTTCCTTGATCCAGCTGGTGCTCACCAGTGTTAAACCCGCCTGTGTTACCGCAACGTGAACGCCGAGTGCATTCATCAGGCGAATCACCGGCTGTAAGCGGCTGATGTGTTGACAAACATCTGCCTCTGCAAGTTCAAAAATAATGCGTTTCCGCTGTGATTTTTCGCACTGCATTAAGGTATCGCGTAACCAGCGCTGAAAACGAGGCCTAATCAGCGATTCTACTGTTACCTGTAATGCCAGAGTTTCTTCAGGCCAGAAAGATAAAAATGGAATGAGGCGCGTAATTTGCTGGCGGTCATACTCCTCGGAGAGACCAAACTGCAACACCATCGGCAGATATTCTGCGGAAACCACCTCTTCGCTTCCGTCGAAGATCCGGCACATTAATTCACGATGATGGACCAGACCATTACGCATGACCGCTGGCTTTTGGTAAATCCTCGGCCCGCCGCGGCTGAGCATCTGTTCGATGAGCGTTCGCCAGCGCACATTTCCCCGCCCTTTTTCCGGCAGAGAATCATCATAAACAGCCCAGCCATTGGCCCCCTGCAACACCGCGTTACGCGTCGCGGCCTCCGCATGTTCCATCACCTGCTGAGTGTGTTGTCCACCGCGCCAGGCACAAATTCCAATGTGTACCATATCGTCCCGATCGAGCATTTTTGTTGGCGGCAATGCATCGACGGCTTTCAGGAGCTGGCTGGCAATACTTTCTGACTCTTTCAACGTCCGATGGGGCAATAACACGGCAAAATCGCTGCGGTGGTAGCGTGCCAGCAGCGAACCGGGATAACGCATAATAAAAGTAGAGAGCAAGTTAATCAGCGTGAAAAGATGATCCTCGGCCACCGGACGGCCCCAGGTTTCGCGTAATAAATCGAAATCGGGCAGGCGAATGATCATCACCACGCCGTGCGTTCCAACCTTTTCCGGATCATCCAGCAGCGTGGCCAGCTGATTATCAAAGAAGAGTCGGTTGTTAAGACCGGTTTTGTTATCCTGGGCGGCATAGGAACGAATTAGCGTATCCATCCGATTACGTTGATCGCTGGCAAACTGAATCTCAGAGAGCAAAACGTCCAGCGCACTGCTGGTGCGTGACGGCCACTCATAAACAGAACCCCGCGCCTTTGCGCCTCGTTCGCCGTTTAAAATGCGCACCGAGCGTGATTCCAGCAACTCTTGTCCCGAAAGCTGACGCCGAACCCAGCGTACTGCTAAAAAAATCAGTAACACAATAAAGCCTATCGCAATCGTCAGCGGTGCGGTGGTCATCAGCGAGCGGAAATAATTTGCCATCGGGTCCTGATAGACCAGCCTGAAGCTCATTCCCGGACTTTTTAAGGAGTGAACGGTGAGTTCCCGATATTGCGCCAGTGCCCCTGCGGGGCGATAACTGCTCTTGCGGGCATGGCTGAGAACCACTTTGCTACCTTGTAAAATGTCGATATGCACAATATCGACCGGCACCATCAACTCATCCAGTTGCTGAGAGAGCGCGGGAATGGAGGACGTGACAAGCCGCGTGTCAATGACGGACGCCACCGAGTACACGCGATTCGTCAGCTTGTCCTGGATGGCGTTATAAAAACTTAACGAGCACCCCATTAGGGTGACAAAAATAGTTAGCCCCGTCAGCAGCGTAATAAAAGCCGAAAATTTCGTCGTTAATCGCATCCTTGAGATTACTCCGTGGTTGATGGGGGAAAACGGTTGGATAGCAAGTAAGTGCTAACTAGCGTTTAGCAAAGGCATACTACCAAACCTGGTATATCTGGCAATTTATTGCGTTAAATCGGCACAGTGTTTCAGTGTGCGAGTATAGTCTTCAGAAATATTTTTCCAATCACCATGCTTAGTGAGGATATGTATATGCAGGCATTGATCTTAGAACAGCAAGACGGAAAAACCCTTGCGTCGGTTCAATCCATTGAGGAAAACCGCCTGCCAGAAGGCGAAGTCACCGTTGATATCGACTGGTCCAGCCTGAACTATAAGGATGCACTGGCTATTACCGGGAAAGGTAAAATCATCCGAAACTTTCCGATGATACCTGGAATTGATTTCGCCGGGCATGTTCACTCGAGCGAAGATCCCCGTTTTCATGCCGGACAGCATGTGCTGTTAACCGGCTGGGGCGTTGGTGAAAATCACTGGGGGGGGCTGGCGGATCGGGCCCGCGTGAAGGGCGACTGGCTGGTGCCGATGCCAAAAGGCATGGATGGCCGCAAAGCGATGATTATCGGAACCGCGGGCTTTACCGCGATGCTGTGTGTGATGGCACTGGAAGACGCGGGCATTCGTCCGGAGTCCGGCGAAATCGTGGTAACCGGCGCCAGCGGCGGTGTGGGCAGTACCGCCGTGACTCTGCTGCATAAACTGGGCTATCAGGTGGTCGCGGTTTCCGGGCGAGAAAGCACTCATGATTATCTTCGCTCCCTCGGCGCAACACGGATTCTTGGGCGCGAAGAGTTTGCCGAAACGCGTCCTCTGGAAAAACAGCTTTGGGCTGGCGCTGTGGATACCGTGGGCGACAAAGTGCTGGCCAAAGTTCTGGCACAAATGAACTACGGCGGTTGCGTGGCGGCCTGCGGCCTGGCTGGTGGTTTCGCTCTTCCCACCACGGTGATGCCTTTCATTCTGCGTAATGTGCGTTTGCAAGGCGTGGATTCCGTCATGACGCCAGCGGCGCGACGCACGCAGGCGTGGGAGCGTCTGGTACGCGATTTACCGGAATCGTTCTATAGCCAGAGCGCCACAGAAATCACCCTCCAGCAGGCGCCTGAGTATGCAGACAAGATCATGAGCAACCAGTTCCACGGTCGGGCACTGGTCAAGATCGCTTAATCTTCAAATTTTCGTGACATATTCGCGATAACCCGGCTCCTCCGTCATGATTAAAAAAACGCATGACGGAGGATGCCATGAAAAGCAGAAAACTGACGGAAGCCGATGTCACGGCTGAATCTGTCTTTATGTTACAACGCCGCCAGATCCTGAAGATGCTTGGCATCAGCGCAACGGCCCTTTCGCTGCCCCATACGGCTCATGCGGATCTGCTCGACTGGTTTAAAGGCAACGATCGCCCCAAAGCCCCATCCGGACAGCCGCTGACATTTACCCAACCTGCCCAGTGGCAAAACAAGCTTGCACTGACTCCTGAAGAGAAAGTGACGGGCTACAATAACTTTTACGAATTTGGCCTCGATAAAGCCGATCCTGCCGCCAATGCTGGCAGCATGAAAACCGATCCCTGGACGCTTAAAATTGAGGGCGAAGTTGCCAAACCGCTCACGCTGGACCATCACGACCTCACCACCCGCTTTCCTCTTGAGGAGCGCATTTACCGTATGCGCTGCGTAGAGGCGTGGTCGATGGTCGTACCCTGGATCGGTTTTCCGCTGCATAAATTACTGGCTATGGCGGAACCCACCAGCAACGCCAAATATGTTTCTTTCCAGACGCTCTACTCACCGGAGCAAATGCCCGGGCAGAAAGATCGGTTTATTGGCGGCGGACTGGCCTATCCATATGTAGAAGGGCTTCGCCTTGATGAAGCGATGCATCCTCTGACGTTACTGACCGTCGGCGTTTACGGTAAAGCCTTACCTCCGCAAAACGGCGCCCCCATCCGCTTAACCGTGCCGTGGAAATATGGCTTTAAAGGGATTAAATCGATCGTCAGTATTAAGCTCACCAAAGAGCGCCCGCCGACCACCTGGAACCTTGCCGCACCGGGAGAATATGGCTTTTTCGCCAACGTAAACCCGCATGTTGATCATCCGCGCTGGTCGCAGGCGACCGAGCGCTTTATCGGCTCCGGCGGCGCGCTGGATGTTAAACGCCAACCCACGCTATTGTTTAATGGCTATGCGGATGAAGTCGCCTCGCTGTATCGGGGACTCAATTTACGGGAGAATTTTTAAGTGCGCCTTACCGTAAAGCAGATCACCTGGCTTAAAGTGCTGTTGCATCTGGCCGGTTTGCTTCCTTTTATATGGCTGTTTTGGGCCGCCAGCCAGGGCTATTTCAGCGCCGATCCGGCAAAGGATATTCAACACTTTACCGGTAGGATGGCTCTGAAATTTTTACTCGCAACCTTGCTGGTCTCCCCACTGGCGCGTTACGCTAAACAGCCGTTATTGATTCGCACACGACGTCTTTTAGGTCTATGGTGCTTTGCCTGGGCGACGCTGCATCTGACGAGCTATGCGCTGCTGGAACTGGGGATCAATAATGTGTCGCTATTGGGCAGCGAGCTGGTGACGCGTCCGTACCTGACGCTGGGAATAGTGAGTTGGCTGGTTTTACTGGCGTTAACGTTGACATCAACGCAGTATGCACAACGAAAGCTGGGCAGGAAGTGGCAACTTTTGCATAATTTCGTCTATCTTGTCGCGATCCTTACGCCCATCCATTATCTGTGGTCGGTGAAGATATTATCCCCTCAGCCAATCCTCTACGCGCTGGTCGCTTTAGCCCTTTTGATGTGGCGTTATAAGAAGTTCCGCATGTGGTTTCGATAGTTCAGGAAACTGTGCGTTTTCCCGCAGATTACTTATCAACCGCGAATCTTTTTCCAATTGCGGTTGATAATCTTCCCTGATAAGACCAGTATTTAGCTGCCAAATGCTACGAAATCGTTATAATGTGCGACCTTGGTTTTCCCGAAGGGGTTTTTCACCGCCCTAAAGGGTGACAATTGCGCATCGAAGGTATATTTTGTTTTTTACCCGAGAATCGCAGGAGATAGCGGCACAATGACTGAAAAGTTGCACATCTTAGTTTTAAACGGACCGAACCTGAATATGCTCGGTACGCGTGAACCCGAGAAGTACGGCACGCTGACATTGAGCGAAATTGTTAACCGTCTTGGCACGGAAGCAGCTGCGCTGGGTGTGAGTCTTGACCATTTTCAGTCAAACGCGGAGTACGCACTCATCGACCGTATTCATCAGGCTAAAGACAATGTGGACTATATCCTGATTAATCCGGCCGCGTTTACGCACACCAGTGTCGCGATACGCGACGCACTGCTTGCGGTGAGTATCCCGTTTATCGAGATCCATCTGAGCAATGTGCACGCCCGAGAACCGTTCCGCCACCATTCGTATCTGTCTGATGTCGCCGCTGGCGTCATCTGCGGACTGGGTGCTGACGGTTATTCATACGCTTTACAGACAGCGGTAAAACGCCTGTCACAATCACACTAAACAAGAGTACGGAACCCACTCATGGATATTCGTAAGATTAAAAAACTGATCGAGCTGGTTGAAGAATCAGGCATCTCCGAACTGGAAATTTCTGAAGGCGAAGAGTCTGTACGCATCAGCCGTGCAGCGCCAGCCGCTAGCTTCCCGGTCATGCAGCAGGCTTACGCTGCCCCAGTGATGCAGCAGCAGCCTGCTCTGTCTAACGCCGTTGCTCCAGCAGCAGAAGCGCCGGTCGCAGCAGCCGCAGAAATCAGTGGTCACATCGTACGTTCCCCGATGGTTGGTACTTTCTACCGCACCCCGAGCCCGGATGCGAAAGCGTTCATCGAAGTGGGTCAGAAAGTCAACGCAGGCGATACCCTGTGTATCGTTGAAGCCATGAAAATGATGAACCAGATCGAAGCTGACAAGTCAGGTACTGTGAAAGCGATTCTGGTCGAAAGTGGTCAGCCGGTAGAATTTGACGAGCCTCTGGTCGTCATCGAGTAACGAGGCGAACATGCTGGATAAAATTGTCATCGCCAACCGCGGCGAGATCGCATTGCGAATTCTTCGTGCCTGTAAAGAACTGGGCATCAAGACTGTTGCTGTGCATTCAAGCGCGGACCGCGATTTAAAACACGTATTACTGGCGGATGAGACGGTCTGTATTGGCCCGGCTCCGTCCGTAAAAAGTTATCTGAATATCCCGGCTATCATCAGCGCCGCTGAAATCACCGGCGCGGTGGCAATCCATCCGGGTTATGGCTTCCTCTCTGAGAATGCCAACTTTGCTGAGCAGGTAGAACGCTCTGGCTTTATCTTCATTGGCCCTAAAGCTGACACTATCCGCCTGATGGGCGATAAAGTGTCTGCTATTACCGCTATGAAGAAAGCTGGCGTTCCAACTGTACCAGGCTCCGACGGCCCGCTGGGCGACGATATGGATGCTAACCGCGCCCATGCTAAACGCATTGGTTATCCGGTTATCATCAAAGCGTCCGGTGGCGGCGGTGGTCGCGGTATGCGCGTTGTGCGTAGCGATGCCGATCTGGCGCAATCCATCTCCATGACCAAAGCGGAAGCAAAAGCTGCTTTCAGCAATGACATGGTTTACATGGAAAAATACCTCGAAAACCCACGCCACATCGAAATTCAGGTGCTGGCTGACGGTCAGGGTAATGCGATCTATCTGGCGGAACGTGACTGCTCCATGCAGCGTCGTCACCAGAAAGTTGTCGAAGAAGCACCAGCACCGGGCATTACCCCGGAACTGCGTCGCTACATCGGCGAGCGTTGCTCCAAGGCGTGCGTTGATATCGGCTATCGCGGTGCAGGTACGTTCGAATTCCTGTTCGAAAACGGCGAGTTCTATTTCATTGAGATGAACACCCGTATTCAGGTTGAGCACCCGGTAACAGAAATGATTACCGGCGTTGATCTGATCAAAGAACAGCTGCGTATCGCGGCGGGCCAACCGCTGTCCATCACGCAGGAAGAAGTTGTGGTGAAAGGCCATGCGGTCGAGTGCCGTATTAACGCCGAAGACCCGAATACCTTCCTGCCAAGCCCGGGTAAAATCACGCGTTTCCACGCGCCGGGTGGCTTTGGTGTCCGTTGGGAATCTCATATTTACGCCGGCTACACTGTACCGCCGTACTATGACTCAATGATCGGTAAGCTGATCTGCTACGGTGAGAACCGTGATGTGGCGATTGCCCGCATGAAGAACGCCCTGCAGGAGCTGATCATCGACGGTATTAAAACCAACGTTGATTTGCAGGTTCGTATCATGAACGACGAGAACTTCCAGAATGGTGGAACCAACATCCACTATCTGGAGAAAAAACTCGGTCTGAACGAAAAATAAGACTGCATTAGCGTTAAAAGGCCGGATATTCCGGCCTTTTTTATTTCTGGGGATCGCCAAGTCCCGTAGGGTACAATCCCCGTTTTCTTCATCCACAAGGGACTTAAAATGGACAAACGATTTGTTCAAGCCCATAAAGAAGCGCGCTGGGCGCTGTGGCTGACCCTTCTCTATCTCGTCGCATGGTTAGTAACTGCTTACTTACCTGGTTCTGCTACCGGATTTACCGGCCTGCCGCACTGGTTTGAAATGGCCTGTCTGCTTATGCCATTGGTTTTTATCGTGCTGTGCTGGCTGATGGTGCGCTTTATCTTCCGCGATATCTCTCTGGAGGATAGCGATGCAAACTGAAATCATCGCCGTTTTGATTATCTATTTATTCGTGGTGTTTGGCCTTTCCGCTTATGCCATGCGTAAGCGCAGTTCCGGATCGTTTCTCAGCGAATATTTCCTGGGCAGCCGTTCAATGGGCGGATTTGTCCTTGCGATGACCCTGACCGCGACCTATGTCAGCGCCAGTTCGTTTATCGGCGGGCCGGGTGCAGCCTACAAATATGGGCTGGGCTGGGTTCTGCTGGCGATGATTCAGGTGCCCACTATCTGGCTGTCGCTCGGAGTGTTGGGGAAGAAATTCGCCATTCTCGCCAGACGCTATAACGCCATTACGCTTAATGACATGCTGCAGGCTCGCTACCAGAACCGCGCGGTGGTGTGGATTGCCAGCGTAAGCCTGTTGGTGGCTTTTGTCGGGGCGATTGCGGTGCAATTCATCGGCGGCGCACGTCTGCTGGAAACCGCCGCCGGTATCCAGTATGAACACGGCCTGTTGATTTTTGGCATTACCATCGCGCTTTATACCGCGTTTGGCGGATTTCGTGCCAGCGTGCTTAACGACACGATGCAAGGCATGGTGATGCTGATTGGCACTCTGGTGTTATTGGTCGGCGTTATCTATGCCGCGGGCGGTTTGCACAATGCCGTTGAAACGCTGGAGCACATTGATCCGAAGCTGGTTAGCCCGCACGGCGCTGATGACATTCTCACCCCAGCGTTTATGACCTCATTCTGGGTTCTGGTGTGCTTTGGCGTCATCGGCCTGCCGCACACGGCGGTGCGCTGTATCTCCTATAAAGACAGCAAAGCCGTACATCGCGGAATTATTATCGGGACCGTGGTGGTGTCACTGCTGATGCTGGGAATGCATCTGGCCGGTGCGCTGGGTCGTGCCATATTGCCGCATCTGACCGTACCGGATCAGGTTATCCCGACATTGATGGTAGAAGTCTTACCCCCCTGGGCGGCGGGTCTGTTCCTCGCCGCGCCAATGGCAGCGATCATGTCTAACGTGAATGCTCACCTGTTACAGGCATCCGCCACGATCATTAAAGATCTGTGGCTCAGCGCGCGTCCGACTAAAATGCATAATGAGCAGCGCCTGAAACGAATCTCCACCTGGACCACACTGGTGCTCGGCATTCTGATGATGCTGGCGGCATGGCGTCCACCGGAGATGATTATCTGGCTAAACCTGCTGGCTTTCGGCGGGCTTGAAGCCGTGTTTTTGTGGCCGCTGGTCCTGGGACTGTACTGGGAACGCGCCAACGCTGCGGGCGCGCTGAGCGGGATGATTACAGGCGGCGTGCTGTATGCAGTACTTGCCACATTTAAAATTCAGTATCTGGGCTTCCATCCTATCGTGCCTTCGTTACTGTTAAGTTTGCTGGCGTTTGTGGTCGGGAACCGTTTCGGTCAACCTGTTCCGCAGGCTGCCGTCATTTCTACTGATAAATAAAGAGTTTTGCCATGCCGTGGATCCAACTAAAACTGAACACAACAGGCGCGAATGCCGAAGAGCTGAGTGACGCATTAATGGAGGCCGGGTCGGTTTCCATCACTTTCCAGGATACGCATGACACACCGGTGTTTGAACCGCTTCCCGGCGAAACACGCCTGTGGGGCGACACTGACGTAATTGGCCTGTTCGATGCAGAAACCGACATGAAAGAAGTCGTGGCGATTCTGGAAAACCACCCGCTACTGGGGACTGGTTTTGTTCACAAGATCGAACAACTGGAAGATAAAGACTGGGAACGCGAGTGGATGGATAATTTCCACCCGATGCAGTTTGGTCAACGTCTGTGGATCTGCCCGAGCTGGCGCGATGTGCCTGATGTCAATGCCGTGAACGTCATGCTTGATCCGGGTCTGGCGTTTGGTACAGGAACGCATCCGACAACCTCTCTTTGCCTGCAATGGCTTGATGGCCTGGATCTTGAAGGCAAAACAGTGATCGACTTCGGTTGTGGATCAGGGATCCTGGCGATTGCCGCGCTGAAACTGGGTGCAGCAAAAGCGATCGGGATCGATATCGATCCGCAGGCGATCCAGGCAAGTCGCGATAACGCTCAGCGCAATGGTGTTTCCGACCGTCTCGAGCTGTATTTACCGGACAGCCAGCCAGAGGTCATGAAAGCCGATGTGGTGGTGGCGAATATTCTGGCAGGCCCGTTACGCGAGCTGGCACCTTTAATTAGCGTGCTGCCCGTTGAGGGCGGTCTGCTCGGGCTTTCCGGGATTCTGGCCAGCCAGGCGGAAAGCGTATGCGAAGCCTATGCTGACCTCTTTGCTCTCGATCCTGTGGTTGAGAAAGAAGAGTGGTGTCGTATTACCGGTCGTAAGAAGTAATTTCCTCTCTCCGGCGTGGGTATCTTCCCGCGCCTTTTTTCGTGTAAACGTCTCCTTCCCTCATAGTTATCCTGTATAATAACAGCAGGAAATTATTTCCTATATGAATGATTTACATAAAAATATTCACCGGAAGAATACTATGATTCAATTTATTGGCAAGGCCGCGCTGCTGGCGCTGAGTATGATGTCTGTTTCAGCTTATGCATCTCACTGGAGCTATGAAGGCGAAGGCTCTCCTGAACACTGGGGCGAGCTGGATGAGTCGTTCAAAACCTGCCAGATGGGGATGAATCAGTCTCCAATCAACATCGACTCAACCGTCCAGGCGCATATCTCTCCGCTCCAGACGGGCTACATTGATGGCCCTGTCACTTTGACAAATAACGGCCATACCATTCAGGCCGTCGAAAAGGCCGACACCCGCGATACGATCACGCTTGATAATCAGACCTGGACGCTCCAGCAGTTCCATTTCCATTCACCGAGTGAAAACACGGTGCACGGGAAAAAGTATGCGATGGAAATGCACCTGGTGCATAAAAATGCCAAAGGTGAGCTGACCGTGGTCGCAGTGATGTTTGATAAAGGCGCTGCCAATGCAGAGCTCGATAAGCTCTGGAATGTGATGCCGGGACACGCTGAGCAATCTGCCACGCTCAATATCCATCTTGATATCAACAAGCTGCTGCCAACGGACAAAACCTACTGGCGTTTTAGCGGTTCTCTGACCACCCCGCCATGCTCAGAGGGTGTGACCTGGATTGTCCTGAAACAACCCATGACGCTTTCTGAAAGTCAGTGGGAGAAATTCACACACACAATGCATCACGATAATAACCGCCCGGTACAGTCGCTGCACGGACGTGTTGTGGTTGAATAATGTTCATATTGCGATCTGAGATCATGTTCTAAAATGCGACTGAGATCGCAAAGAAGGGCAATAATCTGCTGCTAAAAACAGCAGATTATCCCGATTAAGCGATTCATTTATGCCGATATCAAGAGAAGTTAAGGGAATTTGTAAGCGTCTATAAAATAAACACAAACATATAACACAATGATTTAACTGGTTAATAATTCATTTCTTATAGGCTGCATAGCAATTCCTTGATCTATAACAGCGGATTGTTCAAAGTTTGGCCTTTCATCTCGTGCAAAAAATGCGTAATATACGCCGCCTTGCAGTCACAGTATGGTCATTTCTTAACTCATGCGCATCGGACAGTACCAGCTCAGAAATCGCCTGATCGCAGCACCTATGGCAGGTATTACCGACCGGCCATTCAGGACGCTGTGCTACGAGATGGGAGCAGGATTAACCGTTTCCGAGATGATGTCGTCTAACCCGCAGGTTTGGGAAAGCGATAAATCCCGTCTTCGGATGGTGCACATTGATGAACCAGGTATTCGAACCGTGCAAATTGCCGGAAGCGATCCTGAAGAGATGGCGGAAGCCGCGCGTATTAACGTTGAAAGTGGCGCCCAAATTATTGATATCAATATGGGTTGCCCGGCAAAGAAAGTGAATCGCAAGCTGGCTGGTTCAGCCCTTCTGCAATACCCCGATCAGGTGAAATCGATCTTATCGGTGGTTGTAAATGCAGTGGACGTTCCGGTCACGCTGAAGATTCGCACTGGTTGGGCGCCGGAACACCGTAACTGTGTAGAAATTGCCCAACTGGCCGAAGACTGTGGTATCCAGGCCCTGACCATTCATGGACGTACGCGTGCCTGTTTGTTCAATGGCAATGCGGAATACGACAGCATTCGGGCAGTTAAGCAGAAAGTTTCCATTCCGATTATCGCGAATGGCGACATAACTGACCCGCTTAAAGCCAGGGCTGTGCTCGACTATACAGGGGCAGATGCTCTGATGATAGGACGTGCAGCTCAGGGAAGACCCTGGATCTTTCGGGAAATCCAGCATTATCTGGACACTGGGGAGTTGCTTGCTCCACTGCCTCTGGCAGAGGTTAAGCGCTTGCTTTGTGCACATATTCGGGAATTGCATGATTTTTATGGTCAGGCAAAAGGGTACCGAATTGCGCGTAAACACGTATCCTGGTATCTCCAGGAACACGCTCCAAATGACCAGTTTCGGCGCACATTCAACGCCATAGAGGATGCCAGCTTACAGCTGGAGGCGTTGGAGGCATACTTCGAAAATTTTGCGTAAACAGAAATAAAGAGCTGACAGAACTATGTTCGAACAACGCGTAAATTCTGACGTACTGACCGTTTCTACCGTTAACTCTCAGGATCAGGTAACTCAAAAACCCCTCCGTGACTCGGTAAAACAGGCACTGAAGAACTATTTTGCTCAACTGAACGGTCAGGATGTTAATGACCTGTATGAGCTGGTATTGGCTGAAGTTGAACAGCCACTGTTGGACATGGTGATGCAATACACCCGCGGTAACCAAACCCGCGCTGCCCTGATGATGGGTATCAACCGTGGTACCCTGCGTAAGAAACTGAAAAAATACGGCATGAACTAATTTCGATTAGCTAACTGCTTGTTTAAAAAGGCGCTACTCGGCATGGGGACGCGCCTTTTTTATTTCTCCTTCTCCCTGCGTCAGCGCTTTGTAAACCTTGTACTCTCCCGCTTTTAAACGTCTGCTTTTCGTGTATATTTCCACCACCTCACTGGACCTCTAACTCCGGAACGACACAATGATTCGCAAATACGGGTGGCTGATTGTCTTTGCTGTCACGGTCTTCATCTTTGATGCGCTACTGATACAGTGGATTGAACTGCTCAGTACCGAAACCGATAAGTGTCGCAATATGAACTCCGTTAATCCGCTCAAACTGGTGAATTGTTCCGATCTCGATTAAGCGGCTAACATCGTGGAAAATAGCCCTATCACCCATTAAAAACAGGGATTTAAATCCCTTTTCGTCAATCCAGTACGGTGATAATGTCTCTGCCCTTTTCAAGCGCTCTTGCATAACGTCTCACTGAGAATGAGTTAAACAGACCATGCTGGTTAGCCAATACAACCAAATCCTCGTTGTCATCTCCTTTGTTGTTGCCATTCTTGCTGCCTATACCGCGTTAAATATGGCCGCGCGTGTCGCCGGAAACCAGGGCGTCGCTGCGCGCATATGGTTGGCCGGGGGAGGCATTGCGATGGGGATCGGCGTATGGGCAATGCACTTCATCGGCATGCTGGCGATGGATATCTCCATGAGCATGAGCTACGACACGGCAATAACCGTGCTCTCGATGGTGATTGCCATTGGTTCGTCAATGTTTGCTCTGTGGCTGGTCAGTGGCGAGCAGTTGCGTTTACGACGCCTGTTGCCGGGGGCATTCGTAATGGGATCGGGCATCGTCGCGATGCACTACACGGGCATGGCCGCGCTGGAAGTGTCATCAGCCATTGTCTGGGACAAAATGTGGGTGGCCATCTCCGTGGCGATTGCGCTGGCAGCCTCGCTTGTCGCGCTGTGGCTCACATTCCGCCTGCGGCATGAAGCCGCACAGGTTGCTCTGATGCGCCTGGGTGCCGCTATCACGATGGGGATTGCGATAGCAGGCATGCACTATGCTGGTATGAAGGCGGCACAGTTTCCCGACACTGCTTCTGGCATGCACCACCACGGGATTAATGGCAGCTGGCTGGCGGTTCTGGTCAGCGTCGTCGCGCTCTCTATTCTGGGTATTACCTTGCTGGTATCAATGCTTGATGCCCGACTTCAGGCGCGGACGTCTCTGCTGGCCTCTTCCCTTGCGGAAGCGAACCGCGAACTCGCGCAACTGGCGCTGCACGACACCCTGACCCGTTTACCCAACCGAATCCTGCTGGAAGACCGACTCGATCAGGCCATCAGCAAAGCTGACCGCGAAGGGACCCACTTTGCGCTGCTGTTTATGGACCTGGATGGTTTCAAGGCGGTCAATGACGCTTATGGCCATGATACGGGTGATAAGCTTCTGGTCGCGGTGACCGAGCGGCTACGGCTGCCGCTGAAAGGGCAATATACTCTCGCCCGTATCGGCGGGGACGAGTTTATCTTGCTGGCGGAAGTGGGCGGTCCGGATGATGCAGCCTCGCTTGCCAATGCGCTCGTTCGTGCTATTGATAGCCCTTTCAATGTCGATCCTTACGAGCTGGTTGTGACCGTCAGCATTGGTAT
The DNA here is from genome assembly GCF_034046055.2 of Lelliottia sp. CFBP8978. NCBI lineage: Bacteria > Pseudomonadati > Pseudomonadota > Gammaproteobacteria > Enterobacterales > Enterobacteriaceae > Lelliottia > Lelliottia sp. CFBP8978. The sequence continues at coordinate 3,976,156 of NZ_CM188253.1, forward strand.
TGCCCTCTATCCACACGACGGGAAAACCGATCGTGAGCTGATGTTCAACGCTGATGCGGCGATGTATCACACTAAACATATGGGGCGTAACGGGTATCACTTTTTCCAGCCCTCCATGAATACGCTGGCGCAAACGCATTTGCAGCTGATGAATGATCTGTGGCTGGCGATTGAGCGCGATGAACTACGCCTTCACTATCAGCCTAAATTCCATGCGCCCGCCGGTCCTATCCTCGGCTTCGAAGCATTGTTGCGCTGGGAACACCCGAAACAGGGGCTGCTTACTCCCGATATTTTCCTGCAACTGGCAGAAAAAACCGGATTGATTATTCCGATTGGCAACTGGGTCATTAACGAAGCCTGCCGTCAGCTACGCGAGTGGCATCTTCAGGGACATCTGAACTGGTCCATGGCGGTGAATCTGTCGACGCTCCAGTTTGAGCAACCCACGCTGGTTAAAACGGTGCTCGACTGTCTGGCACGGCACCATCTTCCGCCAGAATCGTTGATCCTTGAGGTCACAGAAACTACGGCGATGAACAATCCGGACGAAAGCGTACGGGTCTTAACGGAGCTCACCAATGCGGGCGTAAAAGCCTCCATTGATGATTTTGGGACGGGATATTCCAGCCTGCTCTATCTGAAGAGATTACCGGCCTGTGAGCTCAAAATCGATCGTGCGTTTGTGAAAGATCTCAGCGGCGCAAGTGATGATGCCACCATCGTCTCCGCGATTGTCGCGCTTGCAAAAACGTTGAATCTTAAAGTTGTGGCTGAAGGTGTGGAAACCGAGGCCCAACAAGCGTTTTTGACCGAGTTAGGCTGTAACACGCTCCAGGGGTATCTGTTGGGCAAACCGGTGACGGCACAAACTGTCGAAAATCTTTGCAATGATGCTGAGATCGCAGGAAAAAAATTGCCGTCATGAGGCGATGTGATACGACACTGGCGACACGCGCGTAATGTGTAATGTCGCCAGAATATTATCCACCAGCGCAGGCGCTTGCAGATAAAGATTAAAGCTCTCATTGTTCATCAACCAGTTTTTAATTAATCCGCTAAAAAAACCGTGGAAAACAATTAATGCCATATCAATATTGACGTTAGGCGAAATGACGCCGCGTGACAGGCAACGCTCCAGTAATGTACGAACATTTTCATAATTAAAACCAATTCGTTTCCGAATTTCACATTCTGACGTCATTTCATCATGAAATTCACATTTATGATAAAGAATTTGTTGCAATGCTCGCTGCCGTGGGTCGTGGGAAATATATTGCAAGGCAATCACAAAACGCTCACGCAGCACCAGCAATGGATCATCATCCGGCTTTAAAGAAAGGCGATCGTGAATTAAATCACATAAGGGAAGTTGCTGCTCCCATATTGCATTGAAGATTTCTGACTTACTGGTGAAATGCCAGTATATTGCCCCTCGCGTCACCCCCGCTGCTGCTGCAATATCAGTCAGCGTGGTACTTGCCACACCACGCGTCGAGAACTCAGCAATGGCAGCGTCGATCAGCAGTTGTCGTGTTTTCTGTGCATCTTCTTTCGTTTTACGCGCCATACTCTCTTACCCATTCACCAAACAAGTTGCTATGTCACCGGTAAAAAATCGGGCACGCATCGTTGTGGGAGTATTCAATAAAAACGGATGTTATTTTGCACAAAAAAAGTCAATAACATGAATTAATAATTCACAAGAATGAATTCCATTAAATACATCCATTAAACAAATGAATTGCACCCTTTAAATAACCAGAACGGCGTGCTACAAAATCACTATATCGTTGATTTATGGTTTCAGACTCTGATTTTTATCTTAATAAAGCCTGCGCCGCACTTATAAATTAAAAATAACCAACGTACCTCATTATGATGTGCGCACGCTTTCTCACTCTTTGCCCCTCCGACTTTTTCACAACTTCACGGCAAATATCATTTATTGTTTTTTTAAAGGAACAGTATGACGACACACTTCAGGCTTTTACCTTTGTCCGGTCTTATTGTCTGCGCTGCACTGGTTGCTGGCTGTGATGGCTCTGAGAGCCCACAGCAAGGCGCACAGGTCCCCCAGGTCTCTGTTTACGTCGTGAAAAGTGCCCCACTGGCGGTAACAACAGAGCTGCCAGGGCGTACGGATGCATTTCGCGTCGCTGAAGTTCGTCCGCAGGTAAGCGGAATCGTTTTACGTCGTAATTTCACCGAAGGTAGCGATATCAAAGCTGGCGACTCCCTGTATCAGATAGACCCCGCGACTTATCAGGCCGCGTATGACAGCGCGAAAGGCGATCTGGTAAAAGCCGAAGCAGCGGCAAACATCGCCCATTTAACCGTGAAACGCTATGTCCCTCTGGTGGGTACTCAGTATGTCAGTCGGCAAGAATATGATCAGGCCGTCGCCAACGCCAGACAGGCGGATGCCAGCGTTATCGCCGCCCAGGCCGGTGTCGAAACCGCACGTATCAATCTCGCATACACTAAAGTGTCATCCCCTATTAGCGGACGTATTGGTAAATCCAGCGTCACCGAAGGCGCACTGGTGACCAACGGTCAGGCTACCGCACTGGCAACCGTTCAACAGCTTGATCCTATTTATGTGGATGTCACCCAGTCCAGCAGCGACTTTATGCATCTGAAGCAACTTAGTCTGACGAAAAACGATGCAGCCAACAGCGTCCAGCTTCTAATGGAAAACGGCCAGCCGTATCCGCAAAAAGGGACGCTCCAGTTCTCTGATGTCACCGTAGATGAGAGCACCGGCTCTATCACGCTGCGCGCCGTGTTCCCCAATCCTCAGCATATGTTGTTGCCAGGAATGTTTGTGCGCGCCGTTATAGATGAAGGCGTACAGCCTGACGCTATCCTCGTTCCTCAGCAGGGCGTCACCCGCACGCCGCGCGGCGATGCCACCGTGCTGGTTGTGAATGCGAAAGAGCAGATCGAAATGCGTAACGTCGTTGCCTCTCAGGCTATCGGCAATCGCTGGCTGATAACGGAAGGATTGAAGGAAGGGGACCGTGTCGTCGTAAGCGGCCTGCAAAAAGCGCATCCTGGTGCCACCGTGGTCGCCACGCCTGACTCCGCCACGTCTAAAGCCAGCTAAGGGATTACGAAATGGCTAATTTCTTTATTCAAAGGCCGATTTTCGCTTGGGTTCTTGCCATCATATTGATGATTGCAGGCGGGCTGGCTATTCTCAAACTGCCCGTGGCGCAGTATCCCACCATAGCGCCACCTGCCGTCGCTGTTACGGCGAACTATCCTGGCGCTGATGCCCAGACGGTGCAGGATACCGTCACGCAGGTTATCGAACAGAACATGAACGGTATTGATAACCTGATGTATATGTCCTCCACCAGCGATTCCTCGGGCAGCGTGACCATTACCCTGACCTTCCAGTCCGGAACCGATCCGGATATCGCACAGGTGCAGGTACAAAATAAACTTCAGCTTGCGATGCCGCTACTGCCACAAGAAGTGCAACAGCAAGGGATTGGCGTGGAGAAATCCAGCAGCAGCTACCTGCTGGTTGCAGGTTTTGTCTCCGATAACAAAAGTCTGTCACAGGATGATATCTCTGATTACGTTGCCTCAAATGTGAAAGATGCCATCAGCCGTACCTCGGGTGTCGGCGATGTGCAGTTGTTTGGTGCGCAGTATGCGATGCGTATTTGGCTCGATGCCAATGCTCTGAATAAATACCAGCTGACGCCGCTGGATGTCATCAACCAGCTTAAAACCCAGAATAACCAGATTGCAGCCGGTCAACTGGGTGGGTCACCTTCCGTACCTGGACAGCAGCTTAACGCTTCTATCATCGCGCAAACCCGACTGAAATCTCCGGAGGAATTCAGCAAGATCACGCTAAAAGTGAATCAGGATGGTTCAATGGTGCATCTTAAGGATGTCGCCAGAATTGAACTTGGCGGTGAAAACTACAACATGGTGACGAAGATCAATGGCCAGGCGGCAACAGGTCTTGGGATCAAACTGGCAACGGGCGCGAACGCCCTTGATACGGCCGCTGCAATTAAATCAAAGCTGGCAGAACTGCAGTCCTTCTTCCCTCAAGGCCTGAAAGTCGTTTACCCGTATGACACGACACCTTTTGTGAAAATTTCCATTCATGAAGTGGTTAAAACGTTGTTCGAGGCGATCGTGCTCGTGTTCCTGGTGATGTATTTGTTCCTGCAAAACCTGCGAGCCACGCTGATCCCAACCATTGCCGTTCCCGTCGTTTTGCTGGGTACATTTGCCGTTCTGTCTGCCTTCGGATTTTCCATCAATACCCTGACGATGTTCGGGATGGTACTGGCGATAGGCTTACTGGTCGATGACGCCATTGTTGTTGTCGAGAACGTAGAGCGCGTCATGGCGGAGGATAAGCTGCCGCCAAAAGAAGCGACGCAAAAATCTATGGAGCAAATCCAGGGCGCACTGGTCGGCATCGCGATGGTACTTTCGGCGGTATTTATTCCGATGGCCTTTTTTGGTGGTTCCACTGGCGCGATTTACCGACAGTTCTCCCTGACCATTGTGTCGGCTATGGCCCTTTCTGTCCTGGTGGCGATGATTCTGACGCCAGCTCTTTGCGCCACGCTACTGAAACCGCCTTCAGAAGAACATCATGCAAAAGGCGGGCTCTTTGGCTGGTTCAATAACCTTTTCAATAAGAGTGTCGATCATTACAGCAACAGCGTGAGCGGAATTCTTCGCAAAACCGGGCGCTATCTGCTGGTATATGTCGTGATTGTTGGTGGCATGGCGGTTCTGTTTTTGCGGCTCCCGACCTCCTTCCTTCCGGAAGAAGATCAGGGCGTATTTTTGACGATGGTCCAGCTGCCCGCTGGCGCCACGCAAACCCGTACGCAGCAGATTCTGGATCAGGTTCAGGACTATTATCTCACCAAAGAGAAAGCGAACGTGGAGTCGGTCTTCACGGTAAATGGCTTTAGTTTTAGCGGCCAGGGTCAAAACTCAGGTATCGCATTTATTAGCCTTAAACCGTGGGAAGATCGTCCAGGAGAAGAAAACGGCGTCGGCGCCATCGTTGGGCGCGCAACAAAAGCGTTCAGTCAGTTAAAAGACGGTCTGGTCTTTCCATTCAACCTGCCAGCGATTATCGAGCTGGGCACCGCCACGGGCTTTGACTTTGAGCTTATTGATCAGGCAAACCTCGGGCATACTCAGCTCACGCAAGCACGCAATCAGTTGCTTGGCATGGTAAAAGAGCATCCCGATCTATTGGTTCGCGTACGTCCTAACGGGCTGGAAGATACACCTCAGTTCAAACTGGATATTGATCAGGAAAAAGCGCAGGCGCTCGGCGTGAGCGTGTCGGATATTAATCAGACTGTCTCGACTGCGCTCGGGGGAACTTACGTCAACGACTTTATCGATCACGGTCGCGTGAAGAAGGTCTATGTACAGGCTGATGCCAAATACCGCATGCTGCCTGGCGACATCAATAACCTTTATGTGCGTAGTGCAAACGGGGAGATGGTTCCTTTCGCTGCCTTCAGCACCTCATACTGGATTTCAGGCTCACCGCGCCTTGAACGCTACAACGGCATGCCATCAATGGAAATCCTCGGCGAGTCCGCACCAGGCAGGAGTACGGGCGAAGCGATGATCATGATGGAAAGCCTGGCGAAGAAATTACCTTCGGGCATTGGTTTCGACTGGACGGGAATGTCTTATCAGGAGCGGCTTTCTGGTAATCAGGCACCTGCCCTGTATGCCATTTCGCTGATCGTCGTTTTCTTGTGTCTGGCAGCACTCTACGAGAGTTGGTCGATCCCATTCTCCGTTATGCTGGTGGTGCCGCTAGGGGTCATTGGCGCGCTTCTTGGCGCATCACTGCGTGGGTTAAACAATGATGTCTATTTCCAGGTGGGCCTTCTCACTACTATTGGGCTTTCGGCTAAGAACGCCATTCTTATTGTCGAATTTGCAAAAGATCTGATGGAGAAAGAAGGAAAGGGAGTGATGGAAGCTGCGCTCGAAGCGGCTCGTATGCGCCTGCGTCCTATCCTGATGACTTCACTGGCGTTTATCCTGGGTGTTATGCCACTGGTTCTCAGCCATGGAGCCGGGAGCGGTGCGCAAAATGCCGTTGGTACAGGGGTGATGGGAGGTATGCTCTCCGCCACACTTCTGGCTATCTTCTTTGTACCCGTATTTTTTGTAGTAGTGCGACGACGCTTTAATCGACACGCTGAGTAACAAACCCAAAAGGCGTCCCCTGGATGCCTTTTCTTTTAAGATAAACAGAGGATTAGTTCTTGCCCTTTATCTATATTATTATGTCTGCTTATAATTAAGTATGATTTCATTTGTGTTAAGTTCAAAACCCACTCGCGTCTCTCCACACTTTCTTCATTAAATCATGCCGATATTGCTACCTTCTCCATGATTTTTACAAATCACATACTTTGAGATTATTCGTCCTGCCGCCGAAGATAGATGTAGTGGTAAAATAATGCCAGCTCGATAAATACCTTTCTGGTTTTATAGCGAGCCAGTTTTAATTCAGAGGTAACATCATGAAAAGATTCATTTGCGTCTCATTGCTCGCAGCGCTTTTGGCTGGTTGCGCACACGATTCTCCGTGTGTACCAGTGTATGACGATCAAGGTCGACTGGTTCATACCAATACCTGTATGAAAGGTACCACACAGGATAACTGGGAAACCGCAGGAGCTATCGCTGGCGGAGCAGCTGCTATTGCCGGCCTGACGCTGGGTATCGTCGCCCTCACCAAATAAGACTTTCCTGCAAAAGCGCGGCTGAACTCCGCGCTTTTGCTTCAAATCAGTGCAGTTTTTCTGCTCATCATTTTATAAACGCCCATTTTTATCTTCCTCCATTTTTTCAACCCGATTCATATCACATCTTCTTTGCCATTCATTTTTAATTCTCATCTCTCTGCGTGATATTTTTCACAGATTAATAACATTAAATACCCTGCCAATATTCACGCCAGAAACCATCGCCAGAATTTAACTCACTCGTCGTCAACTTTTGCTCCGATTTGTGGCGCAGGTACTAATTTCGCACCATTTCAGGGCGCTCGATTTATTTATCCCTGTCTACACTCAGCATTACGCGTTCAGTTATCCCCATTTTTATCCGAACGTGAAAACTGGCATCCCGTTTGCTTTACAAACGTCGGCTTATGCCACAGACAGGTAAAAGCGTTTTAAAACGACTTTCTATAACGATAAATTTCGCCACACAGGATGCATTATGAAAAAAACGATGATAGCCAGCCTGGCCGCCGCGGGCATGTTGTTTGCGGTAGCGGGTCAAGCACATGCGGGCGCAACTCTGGATGCCGTGAAAAAGAAAGGCTTTGTACAATGCGGTATTAGCGATGGGTTGCCAGGCTTCTCTTATGCAGATGCCGACGGGAAATTTACCGGCATTGATGTTGATGTTTGTCGTGGCGTTGCCGCAGCCCTCTTTGGGGATGATACTAAAGTCAAATATACCCCTCTGACGGCAAAAGAACGCTTTACCGCCTTACAATCCGGCGAAGTTGATATGCTTTCCCGTAACACAACCTGGACCTCTTCACGCGATGCAGGCATGGGGATGTCTTTTACTGGCGTGACTTATTATGACGGCATCGGCTTCCTGACCCACAATAAAGCCGGGCTGAAAAGTGCAAAAGAACTCGACGGCGCGACGGTTTGTATCCAGGCAGGTACGGATACCGAATTGAACGTTGCCGACTATTTTAAAGCAAACAAAATGAAATACACCCCGGTGACTTTCGATCGCTCTGACGAATCGGCAAAAGCACTGGAGTCAGGCCGTTGCGATACGCTGGCTTCTGACCAATCACAACTCTACGCTCTGCGCATCAAACTCAGTAACCCAGCCGAATGGATCGTTCTGCCAGAAGTTATCTCTAAAGAACCACTTGGCCCGGTCGTGCGTCGTGGCGATGAAGACTGGTTCTCTATTGTTCGCTGGACCTTATTTGCCATGCTGAACGCCGAAGAGATGGGGATCAGCTCTAAAAATGTCGACGAAAAAGCGGCTAATCCTTCCACTCCGGATATGGCACACCTTTTGGGTAAAGAAGGTGACTACGGCAAAGACCTGAAGCTTGATAACAAGTGGGCTTATAACATCATCAAACACGTTGGGAACTACGCCGAAATCTTTGAGCGTAACGTCGGTTCGGAAAGCCCGCTGAAGATTAAACGTGGCCAGAACAATCTCTGGAATAACGGCGGTATTCAGTACGCCCCGCCAGTGCGCTAAGCATTTTAGCTGTAACGGGCACTGCATCAGCAGTGCCCAGTCCAGAGTCATGGTTACCGAGGTTTCTTTATGTCCCATCGCCGCTTAGCCGTAAAAGGAAAACTTTCCTTTTCTCACCCCGCGGTCCGCGCCTGGCTATTTCAAATTATCGCCATTGTCGCCGTCGTGGTTGTTGCGGTTTATTTAATTCACAACACCGTGACTAACCTGAGCAATCGCGGTATTACGTCAGGCTTTGCATTCCTGGATCGCAGTGCCGGTTTCGGAATTGTGCAGCATTTAATCGATTACCAGGAAGGCGATACTTATGGAAGAGTATTCCTGGTCGGATTGCTGAATACTCTGCTGGTCTCTGCATTATGTATTGTATTTGCTTCAATTCTGGGCTTTTTCCTCGGACTTGCACGACTGTCAGAAAACTGGTTATTGCGTAAACTTTCCACGATTTATATTGAGACATTTCGCAATATTCCCCCACTCCTGCAGATCTTCTTTTGGTATTTCGCCGTACTGCGTAATCTGCCAGGCCCCCGCCAGGCAGTAGATGCTTTTGATCTTTTTTTCCTGAGTAACCGTGGCTTGTACATCCCCTCTCCTCAGGCTGGTGAAGGAATGTATGCGTTTATCGCAGCCATTATTATCGCTTTCGCAATCGCCGTTGGGCTATTCCGCTATAACCGTGCGCACCAGATCAAAACCGGTCAACTTCGCAGAACATGGCCGGTCGTGACGATACTGTTTATTGGGTTGCCGCTAGCCGCGCAGTGGATATTTGGCGCAGCAATACACTGGGATATCCCACAATTACGCGGATTTAACTTCCGCGGGGGAATGGTTTTGATCCCCGAACTGGCCGCGTTGACCCTGGCCTTGTCTATTTATACTTCTGCGTTTATCGCTGAAATTATTCGCTCCGGTATTCAGGCGGTTCCCTATGGCCAACATGAAGCCGCGCGTTCGCTCGGATTACCCAATCCGGTGACACTGCGACAGGTGATTATTCCTCAGGCCATGCGTGTGATCATCCCGCCGCTGACCAGTCAGTATCTCAACATTGCCAAGAACTCCTCGCTGGCTGCCGCAATTGGTTATCCCGACATGGTGTCGCTGTTCGCCGGAACAGTGCTTAACCAGACCGGGCAAGCGATTGAGACTATTGCCATCACAATGTCGGTTTATCTGCTGATCAGTCTGGGCATCTCGTTATTAATGAATATTTATAACCGTCGCATCGCACTGGTTGAGCGCTAAGGAACCATGATGACAAAAGCCGTATTGTCTCACGCCCCGCGTCCGTCCAGCGCTGGAGGCTCGCGTTTTATCACCTGGGCTCGCAAAAACCTGTTCTCCTCCTGGAGTAACAGTCTTCTGACTATCTTCTGCTTGTGGTTAATGTGGGAGCTAATCCCGCCGCTATTGAACTGGGCTTTTCTGCAGGCAAACTGGACAGGCTCGACACGCGCTGACTGCACCAAAGCAGGAGCGTGTTGGGTGTTTATTCATCAACGTTTTGGCCAGTTTATGTATGGCCTGTATCCACACGATCAGCGCTGGCGCATTAATCTGGCGCTGGTTATTGGTCTACTGTCGATCGCACCGATGTTCTTTAAAAGCCTGCCGCGTCGTGGTCGCTACATTGCCTGCTGGGCAGTGGCGTATCCGCTGATTGTCTGGCTGTTGCTGTATGGGGGAATACTGGGGCTGGAGCGTGTTGAAACACGCCAGTGGGGTGGGCTGACGTTAACACTGATCATCGCTTCTGTGGGCATAGCCGGGGCGCTGCCGTTGGGGATTTTGCTGGCACTTGGTCGTCGTTCAACTATGCCAGTGGTACGCATTCTGTCGGTGATTTTTATCGAGTTCTGGCGCGGTGTACCGCTGATTACCGTTCTGTTTATGTCCTCGGTGATGCTGCCGCTGTTTATGGCAGAGGGCACCACCATCGACAAACTGATCCGCGCCCTGGTGGGGGTCATTTTGTTCCAGTCGGCTTATGTCGCGGAAGTGGTACGAGGTGGACTTCAGGCTCTTCCGAAAGGTCAGTATGAGGCAGCCGAATCGCTGGCGCTGGGTTACTGGAAAACGCAAGGGCTGGTGATTTTGCCGCAAGCGTTGAAACTGGTCATCCCAGGGCTGGTAAACACGATAATCGCACTTTTTAAAGATACCAGCCTGGTGATCATTATCGGATTGTTCGATCTCTTCAGCAGCGTTCAACAGGCGACCGTTGATCCTGTCTGGCTTGGTATGTCAACGGAAGGATATGTTTTTGCAGCACTTGTTTACTGGATTTTCTGTTTCAGCATGTCGCGCTACAGCCAATATCTGGAGAAGCGCTTTAACACCGGGCGTACGCCGCACTGAGGAATGTATGAGCAAAATAACAATGACCCCCGCCGACGCGATGATTACGCTGGAAAATGTCAATAAATGGTATGGGCAGTTTCACGTACTAAAAGATATCAATTTAAAGGTCAAACAGGGTGAGCGCATCGTCCTGTGCGGGCCATCAGGTTCAGGAAAATCGACAACCATCCGTTGCATAAATCATCTTGAGGAACATCAGCAAGGGCGCATTGTCGTCGATGGAATCGAGCTGGATGAAGATATTCGCAATATCGAAAGGGTTCGTCAGGAAGTCGGTATGGTATTTCAGCACTTTAATTTGTTCCCACATCTGACGGTATTGCAAAACTGCACGCTGGCACCAATCTGGGTGAGAAAAATGCCGAAGAAGGAGGCGGAAGCACTCGCAATGCACTATCTGGAACGCGTGCGTATCGCAGAACATGCTCATAAGTTTCCAGGACAAATATCAGGTGGACAGCAACAGCGTGTGGCAATCGCTCGTTCCCTGTGTATGAAACCCAAAATTATGCTGTTCGATGAACCGACTTCAGCCCTCGATCCTGAGATGGTTAAAGAAGTATTGGATACGATGATTGGCCTGGCCCAGTCAGGCATGACAATGCTCTGTGTAACACATGAAATGGGATTTGCGAGAACGGTAGCGGACAGGGTGATATTTATGGATCGCGGTGAAATTGTGGAGCAGGCTCCTCCGGAGGAGTTCTTTGCAAACCCGAAATCTGAACGCACACGCGCATTTTTATCGCAGGTCATTCATTAATAAAGCTGCCTGGCGTCAATTTGATTGCCAGGCAAGTCACTTAAAGACGCAAATTTTTCAAATCATCCTGTGCCGAAACGCAAAAAGGCCATCCTTTCGGATGGCCTTTTCACTTAATTGATGTCTGGCAGTTCCCTACTCTCACATGGGGAGACCCCACACTACCATCGGCGCTACGGCGTTTCACTTCTGAGTTCGGCATGGGGTCAGGTGGGACCACCGCGCTAAAGCCGCCAGACAAATTCTTTTACTTTTGCCGAACTTCAACCTACGTATTAAGTGGTGCTGATACCCAGAGTCGAACTGGGGACCTCACCCTTACCAAGGGTGCGCTCTACCAACTGAGCCATATCAGCACGCTAAATTTGATGCCTGGCAGTTCCCTACTCTCACATGGGGAGACCCCACACTACCATCGGCGCTACGGCGTTTCACTTCTGAGTTCGGCATGGGATCAGGTGGGACCACCGCGCTAAAGCCGCCAGGCAAATTCTGTTACCAACACGCTTCTTCGCGCGTCAGTTAATCTGTTATCAAGCTGAATATCGTCTCTTCCGCCAAAACATCTTCGGCGTTGTAAGGTTAAGCCTCACGGTTCATTAGTATCGGTTAGCTCAATGCATCGCTGCACTTACACACCCGACCTATCAACGTCGTAGTCTTCAACGTTCCTTCAGGACTCTTAAAGAGTCAGGGAGAACTCATCTCGGGGCAAGTTTCGTGCTTAGATGCTTTCAGCACTTATCTTTTCCGCATTTAGCTACCGGGCAATGCCATTGGCATGACAACCCGAACACCAGTGATGCGTCCACTCCGGTCCTCTCGTACTAGGAGCAGCCCCCCTCAATTCTCCAGCGCCCACGGCAGATAGGGACCGAACTGTCTCACGACGTTCTAAACCCAGCTCGCGTACCACTTTAAACGGCGAACAGCCGTACCCTTGGGACCTACTTCAGCCCCAGGATGTGATGAGCCGACATCGAGGTGCCAAACACCGCCGTCGATATGAACTCTTGGGCGGTATCAGCCTGTTATCCCCGGAGTACCTTTTATCCGTTGAGCGATGGCCCTTCCATTCAGAACCACCGGATCACTATGACCTGCTTTCGCACCTGCTCGAGCCGTCACTCTCGCAGTCAAGCTAGCTTATGCCATTGCACTAACCTCCTGATGTCCGACCAGGATTAGCTAACCTTCGTGCTCCTCCGTTACTCTTTAGGAGGAGACCGCCCCAGTCAAACTACCCACCAGACACTGTCCGCAACCCGGATTACGGGTCTACGTTAGAACACCAGCCATTAAAGGGTGGTATTTCAAGGTTGGCTCCACGCAGACTGGCGTCCACGCTTCAAAGCCTCCCACCTATCCTACACATCAAGGACCAGTGTTCAGTGTCAAGCTATAGTAAAGGTTCACGGGGTCTTTCCGTCTTGCCGCGGGTACACTGCATCTTCACAGCGAGTTCAATTTCACTGAGTCTCGGGTGGAGACAGCCTGGCCATCATTACGCCATTCGTGCAGGTCGGAACTTACCCGACAAGGAATTTCGCTACCTTAGGACCGTTATAGTTACGGCCGCCGTTTACCGGGGCTTCGATCAAGAGCTTCGCCTTGCGGCTAACCCCATCAATTAACCTTCCGGCACCGGGCAGGCGTCACACCGTATACGTCCACTTTCGTGTTTGCACAGTGCTGTGTTTTTAATAAACAGTTGCAGCCAGCTGGTATCTTCGACTGGTTTCAGCTCCGTCCGCAGGGACTTCACCTACACACCAGCGTGCCTTCTCCCGAAGTTACGGCACCATTTTGCCTAGTTCCTTCACCCGAGTTCTCTCAAGCGCCTTGGTATTCTCTACCTGACCACCTGTGTCGGTTTGGGGTACGATTTGATGTTACCTGATGCTTAGAGGCTTTTCCTGGAAGCAGGGCATTTGTTACTTCAGCACCGTAGTGCCTCGTCGTCACACCTCAGCGTTAGATAAGAGTCCGGATTTACCTAAACTCTCCGCCTACATGCTTAAACCGGGACAACCGTCGCCCGGCTAACATAGCCTTCTCCGTCCCCCCTTCGCAGTAACACCGAGTACAGGAATATTAACCTGTTTCCCATCGACTACGCCTTTCGGCCTCGCCTTAGGGGTCGACTCACCCTGCCCCGATTAACGTTGGACAGGAACCCTTGGTCTTCCGGCGAGCGGGCTTTTCACCCGCTTTATCGTTACTTATGTCAGCATTCGCACTTCTGATACCTCCAGCAAACCTCACAGTTCACCTTCAACGGCTTACAGAACGCTCCCCTACCCAACAACACCTAAGTGTCGCTGCCGCAGCTTCGGTGCATGGTTTAGCCCCGTTACATCTTCCGCGCAGGCCGACTCGACCAGTGAGCTATTACGCTTTCTTTAAATGATGGCTGCTTCTAAGCCAACATCCTGGCTGTCTGTGCCTTCCCACATCGTTTCCCACTTAACCATGACTTTGGGACCTTAGCTGGCGGTCTGGGTTGTTTCCCTCTTCACGACGGACGTTAGCACCCGCCGTGTGTCTCCCGTGATAACATTCTTCGGTATTCGTAGTTTGCATCGGGTTGGTAAGCCGGGATGGCCCCCTAGCCGAAACAGTGCTCTACCCCCGAAGATGAGTTCACGAGGCGCTACCTAAATAGCTTTCGGGGAGAACCAGCTATCTCCCGGTTTGATTGGCCTTTCACCCCCAGCCACAAGTCATCCGCTAATTTTTCAACATTAGTCGGTTCGGTCCTCCAGTTAGTGTTACCCAACCTTCAACCTGCCCATGGCTAGATCACCGGGTTTCGGGTCTATACCCTGCAACTTAACGCCCAGTTAAGACTCGGTTTCCCTTCGGCTCCCCTATACGGTTAACCTTGCTACAGAATATAAGTCGCTGACCCATTATACAAAAGGTACGCAGTCACCTAACAAGTAGGCTCCCACTGCTTGTACGTACACGGTTTCAGGTTCTTTTTCACTCCCCTCGCCGGGGTTCTTTTCGCCTTTCCCTCACGGTACTGGTTCACTATCGGTCAGTCAGGAGTATTTAGCCTTGGAGGATGGTCCCCCCATATTCAGACAGGATACCACGTGTCCCGCCCTACTCTTCGAGTTCACAACGCGTGCATTTTTGTGTACGGGACTATCACCCTGTACCGTCGGACTTTCCAGACCGTTCCACTAACACGCGCGCTGATTCAGACTCTGGGCTCCTCCCCGTTCGCTCGCCGCTACTGGGGGAATCTCGGTTGATTTCTTTTCCTCGGGGTACTTAGATGTTTCAGTTCCCCCGGTTCGCCTCATGCCACTATGTATTCATGACATGATAGTGTGTCGAAACACACTGGGTTTCCCCATTCGGGTATCGCCGGGTCAAAGGTTCATATCACCTCGCCGACGCTTATCGCAGATTAGCACGCCCTTCATCGCCTCTGACTGCCAGGGCATCCACCGTGTACGCTTAGTCGCTTAACCTCACAACCCGAAGATGTTTCGTAAAACATCATCGCATTGCGAAAATTTGAGAGACTCGAACACACCGCTTATCTGTTCTTATTACGGAGAACAGACACAGTGTGTCGTTTCAATTTTCAGCTTGATCCAGATTTTTAAAGAGCAAATATCTCAAACATGACTCGCAAGTCAGTTTTGAGATACAGAGGTCGGCGACTTTCACTCACAAACCAGCAAGTGGCGTCCCCTAGGGGATTCGAACCCCTGTTACCGCCGTGAAAGGGCGGTGTCCTGGGCCTCTAGACGAAGGGGACACTGAAGTCTCAATCGCAAGACGCCTTGCTATTTACTTTTCATCAGACAATCTGTGTGAGCACTACAAAGGCAGGTTCTTTCAGGTAAGGAGGTGATCCAACCGCAGGTTCCCCTACGGTTACCTTGTTACGACTTCACCCCAGTCATGAATCACAAAGTGGTAAGCGCCCTCCCGAAGGTTAAGCTACCTACTTCTTTTGCAACCCACTCCCATGGTGTGACGGGCGGTGTGTACAAGGCCCGGGAACGTATTCACCGTAGCATTCTGATCTACGATTACTAGCGATTCCGACTTCATGGAGTCGAGTTGCAGACTCCAATCCGGACTACGACGCACTTTATGAGGTCCGCTTGCTCTCGCGAGGTCGCTTCTCTTTGTATGCGCCATTGTAGCACGTGTGTAGCCCTACTCGTAAGGGCCATGATGACTTGACGTCATCCCCACCTTCCTCCAGTTTATCACTGGCAGTCTCCTTTGAGTTCCCGGCCGAACCGCTGGCAACAAAGGATAAGGGTTGCGCTCGTTGCGGGACTTAACCCAACATTTCACAACACGAGCTGACGACAGCCATGCAGCACCTGTCTCACGGTTCCCGAAGGCACTAAAGCATCTCTGCTAAATTCCGTGGATGTCAAGAGTAGGTAAGGTTCTTCGCGTTGCATCGAATTAAACCACATGCTCCACCGCTTGTGCGGGCCCCCGTCAATTCATTTGAGTTTTAACCTTGCGGCCGTACTCCCCAGGCGGTCGACTTAACGCGTTAGCTCCGGAAGCCACTCCTCAAGGGAACAACCTCCAAGTCGACATCGTTTACGGCGTGGACTACCAGGGTATCTAATCCTGTTTGCTCCCCACGCTTTCGCACCTGAGCGTCAGTCTTTGTCCAGGGGGCCGCCTTCGCCACCGGTATTCCTCCAGATCTCTACGCATTTCACCGCTACACCTGGAATTCTACCCCCCTCTACAAGACTCTAGCCTGCCAGTTTCGAATGCAGTTCCCAGGTTGAGCCCGGGGATTTCACATCCGACTTGACAGACCGCCTGCGTGCGCTTTACGCCCAGTAATTCCGATTAACGCTTGCACCCTCCGTATTACCGCGGCTGCTGGCACGGAGTTAGCCGGTGCTTCTTCTGCGAGTAACGTCAATCACTGTGGTTATTAACCACAATGCCTTCCTCCTCGCTGAAAGTACTTTACAACCCGAAGGCCTTCTTCATACACGCGGCATGGCTGCATCAGGCTTGCGCCCATTGTGCAATATTCCCCACTGCTGCCTCCCGTAGGAGTCTGGACCGTGTCTCAGTTCCAGTGTGGCTGGTCATCCTCTCAGACCAGCTAGGGATCGTCGCCTAGGTGAGCCGTTACCCCACCTACTAGCTAATCCCATCTGGGCACATCTGATGGCAAGAGGCCCGAAGGTCCCCCTCTTTGGTCTTGCGACGTTATGCGGTATTAGCTACCGTTTCCAGTAGTTATCCCCCTCCATCAGGCAGTTTCCCAGACATTACTCACCCGTCCGCCGCTCGTCACCCGAGAGCAAGCTCTCTGTGCTACCGCTCGACTTGCATGTGTTAGGCCTGCCGCCAGCGTTCAATCTGAGCCATGATCAAACTCTTCAATTTAAGTTTGATGCTCGTGAATTAAACTTCGTAATGAATTACGTATGTTCACTCAGAGACTTGGTTATTCATTTAGCGTCTTGCGACGTTTAGAATCCATGTCACTTTGAGTGCCCACACAGATTGTCTGATAAATTGTTAAAGAGCAGTGCAACGCGGCTTTCGCTCACCGTTGCGAGGTGGCGTATATTACGCTTTCCTCTTTCAGAGTCAACCCTGAATTTCAGGATTTTTTCTCTTAAACCGAACCGGCTGTTTGTGTGAAGTGATTCACATCCGCCGTGTCGATGGAGGCGCATTATAGGGATCCCAGTTTTTAGCACAAGCGTTTTTTAGATCTTTTTTTCTGACTGCTGCTTTTCCACTCTTTCCGTCGAGATCCTGCCCGATCTGACTAAAAAATGACGTATTTTCCCCTTGCCCGCGCTGCATAATACGATCAAAGTCTTCTCTACAGAGTTCATCAATCGAGGTTCCTATGTCAGCAGTACTACGCCCTTATAAAGATCTGTTCCCAGTAAAAGGAGAGCGCGTGATGATCGATGACAGCAGCGTGGTCATCGGTGATGTGAGAATGGGGGATGATGTGAGCATCTGGCCACTGGTCGCGATCAGGGGTGATGTGAACTACGTCGCGATAGGTGCGCGAACCAACATTCAGGACGGCAGCGTTCTACACGTTACTCATAAATCTGCTTATAACCCGGAAGGCAACCCACTCATTGTGGGTGAAGAGGTAACCGTCGGACATAAGGTCATGCTGCACGGCTGCATGATTGGCAACCGGGTGTTAGTCGGTATGGGTTCTATTTTACTGGACGGTGTGATAGTTGAAGACGATGTCATGATTGGAGCCGGCAGCCTGGTCCCACAAAACAAACGTCTGGAAAGCGGCTATCTCTATTTAGGCAGTCCGGTAAAACAGATCCGCCCATTAAAAGAGGCGGAAATAGAAGGACTGAAATACTCAGCAGATAACTACGTTAAGTGGAAAGACGACTATCTGGCTCAGGAAAACCATACCCAGCCTTCATCGTCTTCTTGCTGATCGCGGATCAGATCGCTGGCTTCTTCTTCAAGATCCCAGCGATTATCCTTAAATGCATCAAGAGGAACCCTCCCCCCAAAGCGACTAAGTAATAATTCTGATTTGATCGCACAAGTCATTTGCATGCCATTAACCAGCACCGGAAAACAAACCGCTTGTTTGCTTTCATCCCAGAATTCTCTGTCCGGAAACTGAATTGCCTGATTCATGCCTGCAATTCCTCTTTAAGTTTCTCTATAACCGGTTCTGTATCGGGCAGTACGCCATGCCATAGCAACACGGCATGTGCCGCTTGACCCACCAGCATGCCCAGACCATCTGCGAGATGTTTCGCGCCATGTCCTTCACACCAGTTCAGAAAAGGAGTTTTTCCTTTTTGATAGAACATGTCATAGAAGTACATATGCGCCTTGATTAAGGAAGATGGGATAACTGGGACTTCACCACCGATCCCGCTGGAGGTGGCATTAATAATAAGATCAAACTCCCTCCCGTTCAGATCATTCAACGCCACCGCATCCACGCTTCCCGTATGAGTAAACAGCTTCGCCAGGTCTTCAGCTCGGGAAAAGGTACGGTTGGTAATAGTGACAGCGCAATCCATAGAAAGAAGGGGTAACAACACGCCGCGAGAGGCTCCTCCCGCTCCAATCAGTAAAATGCGAAAACCCTTCTTAATAAAAGAGAGTCTTTCAAGATCGCTTAATAAACCGATACCGTCGGTGTTATCCCCCAGCAGACGCCCGTCTTCCAGCCGTTTAAGCGTATTGACTGCTCCGGCCAACGACGCTCGCTCCGTTAACTCATCGGCTCGCGCAAAAGCCTCTTCTTTAAAGGGGACTGTTACATTCGCTCCCCGCCCGCCCGTGGTAAAAAAGATATCAAGCGTCGCGACAAAATCATCAACAGGCGCCAAAACACGTCCATAGGGATGATCAAGCTGAAGCTGTTGAGCAAATAGCTGATGAATGAACGGGGACTTGCTATGAGCTATTGGGTTACCAAAAACGGCGTACTTATCCATCCTATTACCCCTGGCGAAAACGCTCGCCGGTCAATGCATCTCGAATTTCCGACGGATTCAGGCGACCACCGGTTTCGCCCCTGACCACAGGAAAATCATTACCGAACTGAGCCAAAACTTCTTGCGATGTGCGACAAGGAGGCAACCCCGTCAAATTGGCACTCGTTGAAACCAGCGGCTTACCAAAAGTCTGGC
Source organism: Lelliottia sp. CFBP8978 (assembly GCF_034046055.2). NCBI lineage: Bacteria > Pseudomonadati > Pseudomonadota > Gammaproteobacteria > Enterobacterales > Enterobacteriaceae > Lelliottia > Lelliottia sp. CFBP8978. The sequence continues at coordinate 3,995,233 of NZ_CM188253.1, forward strand.
ACAGTTCAACAACCAGCGGATGATCGGTGACACGGACAGCCAGAGAGTCAAAACGCCCGGTCAGCCAGCGTGGTGTGGTCGGTTGCGCCGGGAAAACAAAGGTGACCGGCCCAGGCCAGACAGCAAAAATGGTATCGCGCTGCGCCTGACTTAACATCGAATCATCAATATAGGGTCTGAGCTGTTCAAAGGTAGCCGCAATCAGAATCAGTCCTTTTTCGACCGGCCTCTGCTTAAGTTCTAATAAACGAGTAACGGCTATTTCACTGTCAGGATCGCATCCGACCCCAAACACAGCCTCTGTTGGATATGCGATGACTTCTTCATTCTTCAGTACGTCCACCGCATGCGCGATGGAACCTGATGGCAAATTATTATTCACAGGTTTGATCCGTCGGAACTGGCTTTCCACATTGTTTACTGGCACAAAAACGTTTAACGCCTTGCGCCGTTTTCTTCTCTATAAGTAGCGGATATTCGCAATGAGGGCATTTTCCCGCTACAGGCTTGAAATTGATAACGAACTGGCATTCAGGGTAGCGATCACAAGAATGGAAGGTCTTACCGAAACGAGAACGACGCTGTATCAACTGGCCTTGCTGGCACTGAGGACACGCTATCGCTGTTTCATCTGGTTTATCAATCTGCTCTGTGTGCCCACACTCGGGGTAATGGCTGCATCCTATAAACATGCCGAAACGCCCCTGGCGAAGCGCCAGGTCAGCTCCACAGGATGGGCAAGTTTGCCCCTCCAGAATTTTAACAATATGGCCGTCCGCCTGATTTTTCAGGGGACGGACATAATCACATTCCGGATAGTGTGAACAACCGAGAAACGGACCGTGTTTCCCGGACCGTATGATAAGTTTAGCCCCACACTGTGGGCAGGGCTCGTTATTTGGCACCGTAAATAGTGCTGATTTGGCCATAACAACTCTTGGGGCTGCATAAAGAATTAATGCAGCATACCTTCATTCACTTCAAAGAGTAATTCTTCCATTTGCTGATAGGCATTTTCACAGCCTGGAATATTAAACAGAACCATCAGGATCACCCATTTCAGATCTTCCAGTTCGAATTCTGCCGTATCCAGCGCCATGACGCGCTCTATCACCATTTCTCGGGTTTCGAGGTTTAGCACCTGAATCTGTTCCAGGAATAGGACAAATCCCCGGCAACTGGCATCCAGCCTTTCACACTCTTCAACTGTATAAATGCGTACAGACAGTGGATCTGAGGCAAGCTGCATCGGTTCGGCAAGGCCTTCCTGATAATCAGCCAGTTTCTCTAGCCACAACAACGCATTATAAATATCTTCCCGCTCAAAACCTGCATCGGTAAGATCCCGCGTCAGTCGATCCTGGTCCACGCGCATTTCAGCTTCGTTATGGATGTAAGTCTCAAACAAATACATCAGTACGTCGAACATGGCTTGCCCTCCTCAATCGGACATAGCCGCCGGGTACAGCTGCGATCCATCCTGCTAACTCCAGTTCCAGTAGCTGTGCTACCGTTGCTGGCACAGGTTGGCCGGCACGTTCAGCGACAACGTCAACAGGTGTTACCTCATCTCCTACGTTAGCCAGGAGCTCTGGAAATGGCAATGCCACCTCCTCCTGATCTGATGAATAAAGTGATATTTCAGGTTCGTCGGGTACCCAATGGAGTCCGTAACGCAAATTCTCAATAATTTCCTCTGCATTTGTGACTGGCGTCGCCCCTTGCTTAATGAGCCAGTGTGGTCCTTCACATCCAGGGTTTCCGACCGGTCCCGGCAAAGCAAAAATCTCTCGCCCTTGCTCAAGCGCGCTTCGGGCTGTCACAAGCGAACCACTTCTTATTGCCGCCTCAACAACAAAAACCCCCTGACTCAATCCGCTAATGATGCGATTACGACGCGGAAAGTTCCCCGGCCAGGGAGGCGTGGCGAGTGAAAATTCAGAAATGACCGCACCTCCAGCGTCGATAATTCTGTCCGCAAGATCAACATGGCGGCGGGGATAAATACTAAACAGGCCGTTACCCAGAACGGCAACGCTTATGCCCTGAACAGATAGCGTTGCACGATGGGCTATACCATCAATGCCACACGCCAGGCCGCTGGTAATAGTGAGTCCAGATTTTGCCAGATGTTCGCAAAAGCTTTTCCCCCACCGCTCTCCGTACCAGGAGGGGCTTCTGCTACCCACTACAGCCAACTGAAAGTGGTTAAGCGCATCAAGATTGCCTCTGACGAATAACGCACCAGGATAGTCTGGGATGGCGCGTAAAAGCGGCGGATAAAAGGGGCTTTCGGCTGAGATGAGGGACTGACCCGGTTGCTCGAGCCAGTTCAGTGAGCGAATAAGTTCTGATTCTGTCAGGCTCCAGAATTTGCTGGACTGCCTGTCAGTAAAGCCAGCCTCTTTCAGCGCAGCTTCATCGATATCCTGGCGCTGGGACAGATTTTGTGCAGCCATCAGCATGGCATCGCCGCATAAATCGCCCATGTTGATTAGACGTAACCATATCTCTGTTGAAGTCATCCTTTTCCCTGCCATAAGCAGCCTCAGCAATCTTTGCGATTGGTCAGCGATGCTGTCAATCAGAGGGGGATTTGTCTAGAATAGAGGTAATAATCTTTTCAACTCCTGAACACGGCTCTGGAAATTTATGGCAGTTTTGCAAGTGTTACACATCCCGGACGAGCGCCTTCGCATTGTTGCTGAACCGGTAAAAGAAGTGAATGCAGAAATTCAGCGTATCGTCGATGATATGTTCGATACGATGTATGCAGAAGAAGGCATTGGCCTCGCGGCCACGCAGGTGAATATCCACAAGCGTATCATCGTGATTGATGTTTCTGAAAATCGCGAAGAACGTCTAGTGTTGATCAATCCGGAGCTGCTTGAGAAAAGCGGCGAAACCGGCATCGAAGAAGGCTGTCTGTCGATTCCTGAACAGCGTGCATTAGTGCCACGCGCAGAGAAAGTGAAAATTCGCGCGCTTGACCGGGATGGTAAGCCGTTTGAACTGGAAGCAGACGATCTGCTCGCGATCTGTATTCAGCATGAGATGGACCATTTAGTCGGTAAGCTATTTATTGATTACCTCTCTCCGCTGAAACAGCAGCGTATTCGTCAGAAAGTAGAGAAACTGGATCGTATGCGTACTCGCGCATAACAGACCCCGGATACAAGGAATAACGTGTCTAGAAAGTTACGCATTATCTTCGCGGGAACACCTGACTTCGCAGCGCGTCATCTTGACGCGCTGTTATCATCTGGTCACCAGATTGTCGGCGTATTCACTCAACCTGACCGCCCTGCTGGTCGCGGCAAGAAATTGATGCCGAGTCCGGTCAAAGTTCTGGCGGAACAGCATGCTTTGCCCGTTTTTCAGCCGGTTTCCCTTCGGCCCCAGGATAATCAGCAGCTCGTCGCCGATCTGAATGCAGATGTCATGGTTGTTGTGGCTTATGGTTTAATTTTACCAAAAGCCGTTCTTGATATGCCTCGTCTCGGTTGCATCAATGTGCATGGTTCGCTGCTGCCGCGCTGGCGTGGTGCGGCCCCCATCCAGCGTTCACTGTGGGCTGGTGATAGCGAAACGGGTGTCACAATCATGCAGATGGATGTCGGACTTGATACGGGAAATATGCTGTATAAACTGGCATGCCCAATCACCGCAGAAGATACCAGCGCAACGCTTTACGACAAACTGGCAAACCTGGGTCCACAAGGGTTAATTGAGACGCTACAACAACTGGCCGATGGGACAACTCAGCCAGAAGTTCAGGATGAAGCGCTCGTTACCTATGCTGAAAAGCTCAGTAAAGAAGAGGCCCAAATCGACTGGACCCTCTCGGCAGCCCAGTTAGAACGGTGTATTCGCGCATTTAATCCCTGGCCTATGAGCTGGATAATGATCGACGATCAGCCCATCAAAGTCTGGAAGGCGTCCGTCATTGATAGAGCCTCATCTGAAGAACCGGGCACTATTATTGAAGCGAATAAACAAGGCATCCAGGTCACTACTGCAGAAGGCATTCTGAATCTCGAATCACTGCAACCCGCCGGTAAAAAAGCAATGAGCGCGCAGGACCTGCTGAATTCCCGTCGCGAGTGGTTTACGCCGGGCAAACGTCTTGCCTGAGTGCATTTAATCCTAAGGCCCGGAGTTTCCGGGCATTTTTATTTTTGCGGTTATGAAAAAACAAAATCTTCGCAGCATGGCAGCGCAAGCCATTGAAAAAGTGGTCGAACAGGGTCAATCACTAAGTAATATCCTGCCGCCGCTTCAACAGAAAGTTTCTGATAAAGACAAAGCCCTGCTTCAGGAACTTTGCTTTGGAGTATTGCGCACGCTGTCTCAGCAGGAATGGCTTATCAACAAGCTGATGTCCCGCCCAATGACGGGTAAACAGCGTACCATCCATTATTTGATTATGGTTGGGTTCTATCAGCTGCTACATACGCGGATTCCTCCTCACGCCGCGCTAGCCGAGACCGTAGAAGGTGCTGTTGCGATAAAACGCCCACAGCTTAAAGGCCTCATTAATGGCGTGTTACGTCAGTTCCAGCGCCAGCAGGAAGAACTCCTGACTGAGTTTGCCCAGTCTGATAAGCGTTTTCTGCACCCCGACTGGCTGCTGAAACGTCTGCAAAAAGTTTATCCTAAGCAATGGGAAGCCATTGTTGAAGCCAACAATCAGCGTCCTCCGATGTGGCTGCGTGTTAACCGCAATCATCATTCTCGCGATGAGTGGTTATCTCTGCTGGAACAAGCAGATATGAATGGTTTTACGCATGATAACTACCCGGATGCGGTACGCCTGGCTTCGCCAGCCCCGGTCCACGCCTTACCCGGTTTTGAACAAGGTTGGGTGACCGTTCAGGACGCCTCTGCGCAGGGATGTGTTACCTGGCTTGAGCCAAAAAATGGCGAACGTATTCTGGACCTTTGCGCTGCGCCCGGCGGGAAAACAACGCATATCCTTGAAGCCGCGCCGTTGGCCAACGTTCTGGCAGTCGATGTGGATGAACAGCGCCTGTCACGCGTTTACGACAACCTGAAACGCTTAGGAATGAAAGCCGAAGTCAAGCAGGGTGATGGACGTACGCCTGCACAATGGTGCGGTGACGAACAGTTTGATCGCATTTTGCTGGATGCCCCCTGCTCCGCAACCGGTGTCATCCGCCGCCATCCTGATATCAAATGGCTGCGTCGGGACCGGGATATTAACGAGCTGGCCCAGCTGCAGAGCGAAATTCTCGATGCTGTTTGGCCACATCTCAAGCCAGGTGGCACGCTGGTTTATGCGACCTGTTCAGTCCTTCCGGAAGAAAACTCCCGACAGGTTGCAGCCTTTTTGAAACGAACTCCTGATGCCGAGTTACATATGACCGGCTCACCTGACAATCCAGGCATACAAAACTTGCCGGGTGCGGAAGAAGGTGATGGCTTCTTTTACGCTAAGCTAATCAAAGCGTAATGCTGAAAACGGGTCGCAACTTATGAAGATAATCATTCTGGGTGCAGGACAGGTCGGCGGTACGCTGGCCGAAAACCTGGTGGGTGAAAACAACGATATCACTATCGTTGACACCAATGGCGATCGCTTACGCGGATTGCAGGATAAATTCGATCTACGTGTTGTCCAGGGGCATGGCTCGCATCCCCGCGTGCTTCGCGAAGCGGGGGCCGATGATGCCGATATGCTGGTTGCCGTGACCAGCTCAGATGAAACGAACATGGTGGCCTGTCAGGTTGCCTACTCGCTATTTAATACCCCTAATCGAATTGCACGTATCCGTTCTCCAGATTACGTCCGTGACGCAGACAAGTTGTTCAACTCTGAAGCAGTGCCCATCGATCACCTTATCGCGCCAGAACAACTGGTGATAGATAGCATCTACCGTTTGATCGAATATCCAGGCGCTTTGCAGGTTGTGAATTTTGCTGAAGGAAAAGTCAGTCTTGCTGTCGTGAAAGCCTATTACGGCGGCCCGCTAATCGGTAACGCATTGTCCACGATGCGCGAACATATGCCGCATATCGATACGCGTGTTGCAGCCATCTTTCGTCATGACCGACCAATTCGCCCGCAAGGTTCAACCATCGTGGAAGCCGGCGATGAGGTATTTTTTATCGCCGCCTCGCAGCACATTCGTGCCGTCATGAGTGAGTTGCAGCGCCTGGAAAAGCCTTACAAACGAATCATGCTCGTAGGCGGGGGGAATATCGGTGCGGGCCTGGCCCATCGTCTGGAAAAAGACTACAGCGTAAAGTTGATCGAACGCGATCAACAACGAGCGTCTGAGCTGGCGGAGAAGTTACAAAATACTATCGTATTCTATGGCGATGCATCGGATCAGGAGTTGCTGGCAGAGGAACATATCGATCAAGTTGATCTGTTTATTGCCGTCACCAATGACGATGAAGCGAACATTATGTCGGCCATGCTGGCTAAACGTATGGGCGCCAAAAAGGTGATGGTGCTTATTCAGCGTCGCGCCTATGTTGACCTTGTTCAGGGTAGCGTGATCGATATTGCTATTTCGCCGCAGCAGGCAACCATTTCAGCGCTGTTAAGCCATGTCCGTAAAGCGGACATCGTCGGTGTTTCTTCCCTTCGTCGTGGTGTTGCCGAAGCAATAGAAGCTGTTGCTCATGGAGATGAAACCACTTCACGCGTGGTTGGCCGTGCCATTGATGAGATCAAACTCCCACCCGGGACTATTATCGGAGCCGTCGTTCGCGGTAATGATGTCATGATTGCCAATGACAATTTACGCATCGAGCAGGGTGACCATGTCATTATGTTCCTTACCGATAAAAAGTTTATAACGGATGTCGAACGCCTATTCCAGCCAAGTCCTTTCTTCCTGTAGTGCTAAAAGGCGCTCATCTTGAGCGCCTTTTAATATTAACCATCTCTTTTATAATGATTAATTTTTCATAACGATTATTTATCCTCAATGGAAATTGGCTAATGATTTGTTAAACTTAGGATCGTCAGCTGGCTCAAGGAGAATAAAATGAGTGTGATTAAAGAATTTCGCGAATTTGCGATGCGCGGAAATGTAGTCGATTTGGCGGTGGGTGTGATTATTGGTGCGGCATTCGGCAAGATTGTTTCATCTCTGGTCGCCGATATCATTATGCCGCCGCTGGGTCTGTTAATCGGCGGGATTGATTTTAAACAGTTTGCAGTCACTCTCAGAGAAGCTCAGGGTGATATTCCGGCAGTCGTCATGCACTACGGCGTATTTATTCAGAACGTGTTCGACTTCGTCATCGTCGCGTTTGCAATCTTCATGGCGATCAAACTTATCAACAGACTGAATCGTAAAAAAGAAGAACCCGCAGCTGCTCCACCGGCACCATCAAAAGAAGAAGTCTTGCTCAGTGAAATTCGCGATCTGTTAAAAGAACAGAATAATCGTACTTAATCAGGCGCACAAAGTCAGAAGGCCAGTGGTAAAAAAGTGCTTCACTTTCTTGCCACTGGCCTCCCGGCTACTCCGATTCGCATGCTTTTCTTTACGTAGATAACTTCCTTTTCCTTTTTTATTCTTCTCAACTCGTTGTCTGAAAAGCGGGTCATGAAGTAATGCTTCGATCGCGTTATCTTTAATTTGCCCTTTAGTATGCTGATAGCGGCTCATTATATCTCCAGATATGTGTGTAACGTCGGCACGAGTTTAGGTCCGACCATTTTGAAAATCAACAGCCACGCTGTATTCCGCTAGCCCCTTGCTCCAGGGTTTCAAGGATAGAGCAATAGATGCTGCTATGAGCAGTGCCGCAACAGGCATCATTCAGACGCTGCAAGGAACGCTGCATGGATTGTAATTCTTCGATACGTGCTTGCACCTCATTCAGTCTTGCCTGAACAATGCTTTTTGACTCCTGACAGGTATGATGCGCCGGATCAATACGGATCGACAGCAGTTCTCGGATCGACTCCAGCGTAAAGCCAAGCTGTCTCGCATAGCGGATAAACTTCAGCCGTTGAAGATCCTTCTCGGTATAGAGACGAAATCCGCCTTCCGTTCGAATCTCATGATCCATCATCTGCTGCTTTTCATAGTAGCGGATGGTATCAGGCGTTACGTCTGCCAGCTTCGCCAGTTCACCGATGCGATACATTGCTAATCCTCGTTAATTTTATTCAATAGCTGCTGAGAGTATTGGCCATGCAAGAATTCAGTATTCACCCCAGCCTGTTGCAACTTTAACTCCATCATCGCAAGTTTAGCGCGGAGTTCATCTGCTCTGTGATCATCATGATCAATACTCTTGAGCAAGTGGGTCAGTTCCAGAGCATTCCTTCGATAAATCAACTCTGGTGGAAGATTGCCGGAATTTTTAAGCAATCGGTAAGCAGCACGTAACTCCGTTGGAACATGTGAATCATCATCCAGGATCAGCAGTTCACCACTGCCAGAAAGATGATCAAATTCGCCATTGCGTTGAGCTTCGAGAATATGACGTTCTGCCCATTGGTCAAGTAGCCACATAGTGGAAATCCAGACGTAATGAGAGTTAACAAGAACAGTGTAGATAAGTGAGGGTTTAGAGGATATAAAAAAACCCGCCGAAGCGGGTTCTTTTACGTTACTACAGATTACTCTGCAGCAGCTTCTGCTTTCGACTCAGAACGATCAACCAGCTCGATGTAAGCCATCGGAGCGTTGTCGCCTGCGCGGAAGCCACACTTCAGAATACGAGTGTAACCACCTGCACGGCTCGCGAAACGCGGGCCCAGTTCGTTAAACAGTTTTGCCACGATCTCGTTATCACGAGTGCGGGCGAATGCCAGACGACGATTAGCAACGCTGTCAGTCTTGGCAAGAGTAATCAGCGGCTCAACTACGCGACGCAGCTCTTTCGCTTTAGGCAGGGTCGTCTTGATGATCTCATGACGAACCAGTGAACCTGCCATGTTGCGGAACATAGCCTGGCGATGGCTGCTGTTGCGGTTCAGTTGACGACCACTCTTACGATGGCGCATGACCTTATCCTTCTCAGTAAAACCTTAACCTGTGATCCGGTTACTCGTCAGCAATGCTTGCCGGTGGCCAGTTTTCCAGGCGCATGCCCAGAGACAGACCACGTGAAGCCAGCACGTCTTTAATCTCAGTAAGAGATTTTTTACCCAGGTTCGGCGTTTTCAGCAACTCAACCTCGGTACGCTGTACCAGATCACCGATATAGTGGATAGCTTCTGCCTTAAGGCAGTTAGCAGAGCGGACAGTCAATTCCAGATCGTCAACAGGGCGCAGCAGGATCGGATCGAACTCTGGTTTCTCTTCTTTAACTTCCGGCTGACGCACATCACGTAGGTCAACGAAAGCTTCAAGTTGTTCTGCCAGAATGGTTGCCGCACGACGAATCGCCTCTTCAGGATCGATTGTGCCGTTGGTTTCCATTTCGATGACCAGCTTGTCCAGGTCGGTACGCTGTTCTACACGCGCTGCTTCAACATTGTAGGCAATACGCTCTACAGGGCTATAGCATGCGTCGACCAGCAGACGGCCGATTGGGCGCTCATCTTCTTCCGAATGAATTCGGGCAGAAGCCGGCACATAACCACGACCGCGCTGAACTTTGATACGCATGCTAATAGCTGCGTTCTCATCGGTCAGGTGGCAGATCACGTGCTGCGGCTTGACGATTTCGACATCACCGTCGTGGGTAATGTCGGCTGCAGTCACAGGGCCAATGCCAGATTTATTCAGAGTAAGAATAACTTCATCTTTACCCTGAACTCTCACCGCCAGCCCTTTCAGGTTGAGCAGGATTTCAAGGATATCTTCCTGAACGCCTTCTTTGGTGCTGTACTCATGAAGTACACCATCAATCTCAACCTCGGTCACCGCGCAACCCGGCATCGATGAGAGCAGAATACGGCGCAGTGCGTTACCCAGAGTATGGCCAAAGCCACGCTCTAAAGGCTCAAGGGTCACCTTGGCGTGCGTCGAACTCACTTGCTCGATATCTACCAGGCGCGGTTTTAGAAACTCTGTCACAGAACCCTGCATTGTGTCCTCTCTTTGGTACTAAGCTTTACTTGGAGTAAAGCTCGACGATCAGGTGTTCGTTAATGTCCGCAGACAGATCAGAACGTTCCGGCTGACGCTTGAACGTGCCTTCCATCTTGCCAGCATCAACTTCCAGCCAGGTTGGCTTTTCACGCTGCTCAGCCAGCTCCAGAGCGGCTTTCACGCGAGATTGCTTTTTCGCTTTCTCACGAATGCTAACAACGTCATTCGCTTTAACCTGATAAGAAGCGATGTTAACAACACGACCGTTTACCATGATTGCTTTGTGGCTAACCAGTTGGCGTGATTCAGCACGAGTAGCGCCGAAGCCCATACGGTAAACAACGTTGTCCAGACGACCTTCCAGCAGAGCTAACAGGTTTTCACCAGTGTTGCCTTTCAGACGTGCTGCTTCTTTATAGTAGTTACGGAACTGACGCTCCAGCACACCGTAGGTACGGCGAACTTTTTGCTTTTCACGCAACTGCACACCATAGTCAGACAGACGCGGTTTACGCGCACCGTGCTGGCCAGGAGCTTGTTCAATTTTACACTTGGTATCGATCGCGCGAACGCCAGACTTAAGGAATAAGTCGGTGCCCTCACGACGGCTCAGCTTGAGCTTAGGACCCAAATATCTTGCCATTTTCTATCTCCAACAATCCTAGAAAACGTAAGCGTTATACGCGACGTTTTTTCGGCGGACGACAACCGTTATGAGGGATCGGAGTCACATCAGTAATATTAGTGATGCGGAAACCAGCGGCGTTCAGAGCACGAACAGTTGATTCGCGACCCGGACCCGGACCTTTAACCATAACTTCCAGATTCTTGATGCCGTATTCTTTTACGGCTTCTGCACAACGCTCTGCTGCAACCTGAGCTGCGAACGGAGTAGATTTGCGAGAACCACGGAAACCGGAACCACCGGCTGTTGCCCAACCCAATGCGTTACCCTGACGATCAGTAATAGTAACGATGGTGTTGTTAAAAGAAGCATGGATATGAGCCACGCCGTCAGAGACTTGTTTTCTTACACGTTTACGTGCACGAATTGGTGCCTTTGCCATTATTCAATCACCCCGATTATTTCTTGATCGGTTTGCGCGGACCCTTACGGGTACGTGCGTTGGTCTTGGTACGCTGACCGCGAACCGGGAGACCACGACGATGACGCAAACCGCGATAGCAACCAAGGTCCATAAGGCGCTTGATGCTCATGCTAACTTCACGGCGCAGATCACCTTCAACGACAAATTTGGCAACTTCGTCACGCAGCGTGTCGATTTGTTCTTCAGACAGCTCACTGATCTTAACATCTTCAGCGATACCCGCTGCAGCCAGAATGGCTTTGGAACGGGTCTTGCCGACGCCGTAGATCGAAGTTAATGCGATCACAGCATGTTTCTGATCAGGAATGTTAATGCCTGCTATACGGGCCACTATGCACTCCTACTATTTAATATGTACGCACCATGCTGAAAAGCCCGTTTTCAGGATACTCAAATGGATACATACAGACATACAAAAGATTGGCTGGCTAATCTAGCCAGCTCAACCCAACTTTGCAAGAAAAATATGCGAAATAATCAGCCTTGACGCTGTTTATGCTTCGGCTCGGCACTGCAAATCACGCGGATGACGCCATCACGCTTAACGATTTTGCAGTTACGGCATAATTTCTTGACGGAAGCACGAACTTTCATTTTTACTCTCCGTAACTTCTCGGGCGACCAATTAACGGCCGTAGCCTTTCAGGTTCGCCTTCTTCAAGGCAGACTCATACTGACTTGACATCATCAGAGTTTGCACTTGAGCCATAAAGTCCATAATCACGACAACAACGATAAGCAGTGAGGTCCCACCGAAGTAGAACGGTACTTTCATTGCATCACGCATGAACTCCGGGATCAGGCAGATAAAAGTAATATACAGCGCACCAACCAAAGTCAGACGAGTCATTACTTTATCGATATACTTCGCCGTTTGCTCTCCCGGACGAATTCCTGGTACAAATGCACCGGACTTCTTCAGGTTATCTGCTGTTTCACGTGGGTTGAAGACCAACGCCGTATAGAAGAAACAGAAGAAGATGATTGCAGACGCATAGAGTAACACATAAAGCGGTTGCCCAGGCTGCAAATACAGCGAAATTGTTGTCAGCCAGTTCCAACCCGTTCCGCCCCCGAACCATGACGCGATGGTCGCAGGGAACAGAATGATACTGGAAGCGAAGATTGCCGGGATTACCCCCGCCATATTCACTTTCAGCGGTAAATGTGTGCTCTGTGCAGCATAGACACGACGACCTTGCTGACGTTTAGCATAGTTCACCACAATGCGGCGTTGACCACGTTCAACGAATACAACAAAGAAGGTCACTGCAAATACTAATACTGCAACCAACAGCAACAGGAGGAAGTGCAGGTCGCCTTGACGCGCTTGCTCGATCGTATGGGCAATGGCTGGCGGGAGTCCCGCAACGATACCAGCGAAGATAATGATTGAGATACCGTTGCCGATACCTCGTTCAGTAATCTGTTCGCCGAGCCACATCAGGAACATCGTTCCTGTGACCAGACTTACAACAGCGGTGAAATAGAATGCAAAGCCTGGATTAATTACCAGACCTTGCATACCAGGCATATTCGGTAAACCGGTAGCAATACCGATTGACTGGAATATTGCCAGCACCAGAGTGCCGTAACGGGTGTACTGGCTGATCTTACGACGACCAGACTCCCCTTCTTTCTTCAACTCTGCCAGAGCCGGATGAACGACTGTTAACAGTTGGATAATAATCGATGCCGAAATATACGGCATGATACCCAGTGCAAAGATAGAAGCACGGCTGAGAGCACCACCAGAGAACATGTTAAACATTTCAATGATGGTGCCTCGCTGTTGCTCAAGCAGTTTGGCAAGTACAGCGGCATCGATACCAGGGATCGGAATAAAAGAACCAATACGGAAAACGATCAGCGCACCAACAACAAACAAAAGTCTGCGTTTCAGTTCGCCAAATCCACCCTTGGCACTTTGAAAATCTAATCCCGGTTGCTTAGCCATCTGCTACTTATTCCTCAATTTTACCGCCAGCAGCTTCGATAGCAGCACGAGCGCCTTTAGAAACACGCAGGCCGCGAACAGTTACCGGAGTAGAAACTTCACCAGCCAGGATCACTTTCGCGAACTCGATCTGGATACCGATAATGTTTGCTGCTTTCAGCGTGTTCAGGTCTACAACGCCGCCTTCAACTTTCGCCAGGTCAGACAGACGAATTTCGGCTGTGATCGCTGCTTTGCGAGAAGTGAAGCCAAATTTTGGCAGACGACGGTACAGTGGCATCTGGCCACCCTCGAAACCGCGACGTACGCCACCGCCAGAACGAGAGTTCTGACCTTTGTGACCACGACCACCGGTTTTACCGAGGCCAGAACCGATACCACGACCAAGGCGTTTACCCGCCTTTTTAGAGCCTTCGGCTGGAGACAGAGTATTTAAACGCATCTCTTACTCCTCAACTTTAACCATGAAGTAAACCGCGTTGACCATACCACGTACAGCGGGAGTATCCTCACGCTCAACGGTATGACCAATACGACGCAGACCCAGGCCAAGCAGCGTTGCCTTGTGTTTCGGCAGACGACCGATTGCACTGCGGGTTTGAGTGATTTTAATAGTCTTTGCCATGGTCAATTACCCCAGAATTTCTTCAACGGATTTACCACGCTTGGCAGCGACCATTTCTGGAGAATTCATATTTTCCAGGCCATCAATAGTTGCACGAACCACGTTTATCGGGTTGGTGGAACCATATGCTTTAGCCAGAACGTTATGAACTCCAGCGACTTCAAGAACGGCGCGCATTGCACCACCGGCGATGATACCGGTACCTTCTGAAGCCGGCTGCATGAAGACACGAGAACCCGTGTGAACACCTTTAACTGGGTGTTGCAGGGTGCCGTGGTTCAGCGCGACGTTAATCATATTGCGACGGGCTTTTTCCATCGCTTTCTGGATCGCTGCTGGAACTTCACGCGCTTTACCGTAACCAAAACCAACGCGACCGTTACCATCGCCAACAACAGTCAGAGCTGTGAAGGAGAAAATACGACCACCTTTAACGGTTTTAGATACGCGGTTAACCGCGATCAGCTTTTCCTGCAGTTCGCCAGCTTGTTTTTCGATGTGAGCCATCTTACACCTCTACCTTAGAACTGAAGGCCAGCTTCACGGGCAGCATCTGCCAGTGCCTGGACACGACCATGATATTGGAACCCGGAACGGTCAAAGGACACGTCTTTGATGCCTTTTTCCAGAGCGCGTTCAGCAACAGCTTTACCAACAGCTGCAGCAGCGTCTTTGTTACCGGTGTACTTCAATTGTTCAGCAATAGCTTTTTCTACAGTAGAAGCAGCTACCAGAACTTCAGAACCGTTTGGTGCAATGACCTGTGCGTAAATATGACGCGGGGTACGATGTACCACCAGGCGAGTTGCACCCAGCTCTTTGAGCTTGCGGCGTGCGCGGGTCGCACGACGGATACGAGCAGATTTCTTATCCATAGTGTTACCTTACTTCTTCTTAGCCTCTTTGGTACGCACGACTTCGTCGGCGTAACGAACACCCTTGCCTTTATAAGGCTCAGGACGACGGTAGGCGCGCAGATCTGCTGCAACCTGACCGATCAGCTGTTTATCAGCGCCTTTCAGCACGATCTCAGTCTGAGACGGACATTCTGCAGTGATACCGGCTGGCAGCTGATGCTCAACAGGGTGTGAGAAGCCCAGAGACAGGCCTACTGCATTCCCTTTGATCGCTGCACGGTAACCTACACCAACCAGTTGAAGCTTTTTAGTGAAGCCTTCGGTAACACCAACAACCATTGAGTTCAGCAGGGCACGCGCGGTACCAGCCTGAGCCCATCCATCCACGAAACCATCACGTGGACCGAAGGTCAGAGCATTATCTGCATGTTTAACTTCAACAGCATTGTTGAGAGTACGAGTCAGCTCGCCGTTTTTACCTTTGATCGTAATAACCTGACCGTCGATTTTTACATCAACGCCGGCAGGAACAACGACCGGTGCTTTAGCAACACGAGACATTCTTTCCTCCGATTAGGCTACGTAGCAGATAATTTCGCCACCAAGACCAGCTTGGCGCGCTGCACGATCAGTCATAACACCTTTAGAGGTAGAAACAACTGCGATACCCAGACCAGCCATAACTTTTGGCAGCTCATCTTTTTTCTTATAGATGCGCAGGCCTGGGCGGCTGACACGCTGAATGCTTTCTACAACAGCTTTACCCTGGAAATACTTAAGAGTAAGTTCCAGTTCCGGCTTGGTGTCGCCTTCAACTTTAAAATCTTCGATAAAACCTTCTTCCTTCAGCACGTTGGCAATTGCCACTTTCAGCTTGGCGGAAGGCATGGTGACCGCAACTTTGTTCGCGGCCTGACCGTTACGGATACGGGTCAGCATATCCGCGATCGGATCTTGCATGCTCATCTGTCTTTACTCCCGTGATTCAATTGGTGACAATTACCAGCTAGCCTTTTTCAGACCCGGGATTTCACCGCGCATAGCGGCTTCACGGACCTTAATACGGCTCAACCCGAACTTCCGCAGGAAAGCGTGCGGACGACCAGTTTGACGACAGCGGTTACGCTGACGAGACGGGCTGGAATCACGCGGCAGAGACTGCAGCTTCAGAACTGCGTTCCAACGATCTTCGTCGGAAGCGTTCACATCAGAAATGATCGCTTTCAGTTCAGCGCGTTTAGCGAAGAATTTATCAGCTAAAGCTACGCGCTTTACTTCGCGTGCTTTCATTGATTGCTTAGCCATTCAGTAACCCTACCTTACTTGCGGAACGGGAAGTCAAAGGCAGCCAGCAGAGCACGGCCTTCTTCGTCAGAGTTCGCAGTAGTGGTAATGGTAATATCCAAACCACGCACGCGGTCGACTTTATCGTAGTCGATCTCTGGGAAGATGATCTGCTCACGGACACCCATGCTGTAGTTACCACGACCATCGAATGACTTAGCGGACAAGCCACGGAAGTCACGGATACGTGGAACAGCAATAGAGATCAGGCGCTCAAGGAACTCCCACATGCGTTCGCCACGCAGAGTTACTTTACAGCCGATCGGATAGCCCTGACGGATTTTGAAGCCTGCAACAGATTTGCGTGCTTTGGTGATCAACGGCTTTTGACCGGAGATTGCTGTCAGATCAGCTGCTGCGTTATCCAGCAGTTTCTTGTCAGCGATCGCTTCACCAACACCCATGTTCAGGGTGATCTTCTCGACCCGAGGGACTTGCATGACAGAATTGTAGTTAAACTCAGTCATGAGTTTGCTAACTACTTCGTCTTTGTAGTAATCATGCAGTTTCGCCATCGTACTACTCCAAATTACTTGATAGTTTCGCTGTTAGACTTGAAGAAACGGACTTTTTTGCCGTCTTCGAATCTAAAGCCTACACGGTCAGCCTTGCCGGTTGCCGCGTTGAAGAGTGCAACGTTAGAAACCTGAATAGCAGCTTCTTTTTCAACGATGCCACCTGGTTGGTTCAGGGCCGGAACCGGCTTCTGATGTTTCTTAACCAGGTTGATACCTTCAACAATGATCTTGCCGGAAGACAGAACATTTTTTACTTTACCGCGTTTACCTTTATCTTTACCGGTTAACACGATAACTTCGTCATCACGACGGATTTTCGCTGCCATGATTCGCTCCTTAGAGTACTTCTGGTGCCAGAGAGATAATTTTCATGAACTTTTCAGTACGAAGTTCACGAGTTACCGGCCCAAAGATACGCGTGCCGATAGGCTGCTCGCTGTTATTATTTAAAATAACGCATGCATTACCATCGAAGCGAATGACAGAACCGTCAGGGCGACGAACACCCTTCCTGGTGCGCACCACTACCGCTTTCAGCACATCACCTTTTTTGACCTTACCACGTGGAATTGCTTCCTTGATGGTGATCTTGATGATGTCGCCTACGCCTGCGTAGCGACGGTGCGAGCCACCCAGAACCTTGATACACATTACGCGACGTGCACCGGAGTTGTCGGCGACGTTCAGCATAGTCTGTTCTTGGATCATTTTAGTGCTCCGCTAATGTCAACTACTACCTGAGACTCCAAAATCAGAGTCGTCGAAAAGCCCCATATCGAGGGCGCGGCATTATAACACCGGTTCTACAATATGGGTAGAAAAAATACACGGCCCATTACTGAGCCGTGTATTCGTATTGAGAGGCCTTACTGTATTACAGAACGGCTTTCTCTACAACGCGAACCAGCGTCCAGGACTTAGTCTTGGACAGCGGACGGCATTCGCGGATTTCAACCACGTCACCGATACCGCATTCGTTGTTCTCGTCATGTACGTGCAGTTTGGTCGTACGCTTGATGAATTTACCGTAGATCGGGTGTTTCACAATACGTTCGATAGCAACAACAATGGATTTCTCCATTTTGTCGCTAACAACACGACCTTGCAGAGTACGGATTTTATCGGTCATTACGCACCCGCCTTCTGAGTCAGTAAAGTCTTAACGCGTGCAACATCACGACGCACTTGCTTCAGCAGGTGAGTCTGTTGCAGCTGGCCACTTGCCGCCTGCATGCGCAGGTTAAACTGCTCACGCAGCAGGTTCAGCAGCTCAGCGTTCAGCTCTTCAACGCTTTTTTCACGCAGCTCATTTGCTTTCATTACATCACCGTCTTAGTTACAAAGGTGGTTTTAATCGGCAGTTTCGCTGCTGCCAGGCCGAATGCTTCACGGGCTAGCTCTTCCGGTACGCCGTCCATTTCATACAGGACTTTACCCGGCTGAATCAAGGCAACCCAATACTCCACGTTACCTTTACCTTTACCCATACGAACTTCCAGCGGCTTCTCGGTAATTGGTTTGTCCGGGAATACACGGATCCAGATTTTACCTTGACGCTTAACTGCACGGGTCATTGCACGACGTGCTGCTTCGATCTGACGTGCAGTCAGACGACCACGGCCAACAGCTTTCAGACCGAAAGTGCCGAAGCTAACATCCGTACCCTGCGCCAGACCACGGTTGCGGCCTTTGTGCACTTTACGGAATTTTGTACGCTTTGGTTGTAACATCAGCGACGCTCCTTATTTACGGCCTTTACGCTGCTGCTTTTTAGGTTGCGCAGCCGGTTTTTCCGGTTGTTCAACAGCAGCCATACCACCCAGGATCTCACCTTTGAAGATCCATACCTTAACGCCGATTACACCGTAAGTGGTGTGCGCTTCAGAGGTGTTGTAGTCGATGTCAGCACGCAGAGTGTGCAACGGTACGCGACCTTCGCGGTACCATTCGGTACGTGCGATTTCCGCGCCGCCGAGACGGCCGCTAACTTCAACTTTGATACCTTTAGCGCCCAGACGCATTGCGTTCTGTACAGCACGCTTCATAGCACGACGGAACATAACACGACGTTCCAGCTGTGAAGTGATGCTGTCAGCAACCAATTTAGCGTCCAGTTCAGGCTTACGAACTTCAGCGATATTGATCTGTGCAGGAACGCCAGCGATATCCGCTACGACCTTGCGCAGTTTTTCTACGTCTTCGCCTTTCTTACCGATAACGATACCCGGGCGAGCAGTGTGAATAGTCACACGGATGCTCTTAGCCGGACGCTCGATAACGATACGAGATACAGACGCTTTAGCCAGTTCCTTAGTCAGGTACTGACGTACTTTAAAATCGCTGTCCAGGTTGTCAGCGAATTCTTTGGTGTTCGCAAACCAGGTTGAGTTCCATGGTTTTACAATACCCAGGCGAATACCATTAGGATGTACTTTCTGACCCATTGCTAGTCTCCAGAGTCTCAGCGATCGGACACAACCACAGTAATGTGGCTGGTGCGCTTCAGGATGCGATCTGCACGACCTTTCGCACGCGGCATAATGCGCTTCATGCTTGGGCCTTCATCTACGAAAATTTTCGCAACTTTCAGATCGTCAATGTCAGCGCCATCGTTGTGTTCAGCGTTAGCAATGGCAGATTCCAGTACTTTCTTAACCAATACCGCAGCTTTCTTGTTGGTATAGGTCAGGATGTCCAGGGCCTGCGACACTTTCTTACCGCGAATCAGGTCAGCAACAAGGCGAACCTTCTGAGCAGAAGAACGAGCATGGCGATGTTGAGCTAAAGTTTCCATCTCTTCCTCCTACCTTATTTCTTCTTCGCTTTTTTATCAGCAGCGTGGCCGCGATAAGTACGAGTCGGTGCGAATTCACCCAGTTTATGACCGACCATTTCGTCGGAAACAAATACTGGAACGTGCTGACGACCATTATGGACAGCGATGGTCAAACCGATCATGTTAGGAAAGATCGTTGAACGACGGGACCAAGTGCGCAGGGGCTTCTTGTCTCCGCTTTCCACCGCTTTCTCTACCTTCTTCAGCAAGTGCAGGTCAATAAAAGGACCTTTCTTGAGAGAACGTGGCATGGCTTATCCTCTAAAATTATTTGCTACGGCGACGTACGATAAATTTATCAGTACGCTTGTTGCTGCGGGTCTTCTTACCTTTGGTCTGAACGCCCCATGGAGTTACAGGGTGTTTACCAAAGTTACGACCTTCACCACCACCATGTGGGTGGTCGACTGGGTTCATCGCAGTACCGCGAACGGTAGGACGAACACCACGCCAGCGTGCAGCACCTGCTTTACCCAGAACGCGCAGCATATGCTCAGCATTGCCAACTTCGCCCAGAGTTGCACGGCAGTCTGCTTCGACTTTACGCATTTCACCAGAACGCAGACGCAGGGTGACATAAGCACCATCACGAGCAACGATCTGAACGTAAGTACCAGCGGAACGTGCCAGCTGACCGCCTTTACCTGGTTTCATTTCTACGTTATGAACGGTAGAACCAACCGGGATATTGCGCATCGGCAGGGTGTTACCTGCTTTGATTGCAGCATCAACGCCAGACTGAATCTGGTCGCCAGCTTTCAGGCCTTTAGGGGCCAGGATGTAACGGCGTTCGCCATCTTTGTACAGAACCAGCGCGATGTTCGCGGAACGGTTCGGATCGTACTCAAGACGCTCAACAACTGCTGGGATACCGTCTTTGTTGCGTTTGAAATCAACAATACGATAAGCCTGCTTGTGGCCACCACCGATGTGACGAGTGGTGATACGGCCATTGTTGTTACGACCACCGGATTTGCTGTTTTTTTCAACCAGCGGAGCAAAAGGTTTGCCCTTGTGCAGCTCTGGGTTGACCACTTTAACGACGTGGCGACGACCCGGAGATGTCGGTTTACATTTAACAACTGCCATTGTATTACTCCTCCGACTTACTCAGCGCCGCCGACGAAGTCCAGATTCTGGCCTTCTTTCAGGGTGACGTAAGCTTTTTTCCAGTCGCTACGACGACCGATACGCTGTCCGTGACGTTTAACTTTCCCTTTAACTACCAGGGTGTTAACGACTTCGACTTCGACTTCAAACAGTTTCTGCACAGCAGCTTTGATTTCTGCTTTGGTCGCGTCTTTAGCAACTTTGAGAACGATGGTATTGGTTTTTTCCATCGCAGCAGACGCTTTTTCAGAAACGTGCGGTGCACGAAGCACCTTCAGCAGACGTTCTTCACGAATCATGCCAGCATCTCCTCAACTTGCTTAACAGCATCAGCAGTCATTACGACTTTGTCGAAGGCGATCAGGCTAACCGGGTCGATACCAGTTGCATCGCGTACGTCAACCTTATGCAGGTTACGCGCAGCAAGGAACAGGTTCTCGTCCAGCTCACCGGTGATGATCAGCACATCTTCCAGAGCCATGTCTTTCAGTTTCTGTGCCAGCAGCTTAGTTTTAGGCGCTTCTACAGAGAACGTTTCGACAACGATCAGACGATCCTGACGTACCAGTTCGGACAGAATGCTTTTCAGCGCGCCGCGGTACATCTTTTTGTTTACTTTTTGACTGTGGTCCTGCGGGCGAGCAGCGAAGGTCACGCCACCGGAACGCCAGATCGGGCTCTTAATAGAACCTGAACGCGCACGGCCGGTACCTTTCTGGCGCCACGGCTTTTTGCCGGAACCAGTTACTTCAGCACGAGTCTTCTGAGCACGAGTACCCTGACGAGCACCAGCTGCATAAGCAACTACAACCTGGTGAACCAGCGCTTCGTTGAAATCACGACCGAAGGTAGTTTCGGAAACAGTCAGCGCGCTCTGCGCGTCTTTCAATACTAATTCCATTGCTATCTCCTCACGCCTTCACAGCTGGTTTAACGATCAGGTCGCTACCGGTTGCACCCGGAACAGCACCTTTAACCAGCAGCAGGTTGCGCTCAGCGTCAACACGTACTACGTCCAGGCTCTGAACGGTTACACGTTCGTTACCCAGCTGACCTGCCATTTTCTTGCCTTTGAACACTTTGCCCGGAGTCTGGTTCTGACCGATAGAACCCGGTACGCGGTGAGACAAGGAGTTACCGTGGGTAGCGTCCTGGGTACGGAAGTTCCAGCGCTTAACGGTACCAGCAAAACCTTTACCTTTAGAGGTACCGGTTACGTCAACTTTTTTAACTTCAGCAAACAGCTCAACGCTAATGTCCTGACCTACGGTGAACTCTTCGCCTTCAGCAAGACGGAATTCCCACAGACCACGGCCAGCTTCAACGCCAGCTTTAGCGAAGTGACCAGCTTCCGGCTTGGTTACACGGTTAGCTTTTTTAGCACCGGTAGTAACCTGAACAGCACGGTAGCCATCGTTAGCCAGGTCTTTAACCTGAGTAACGCGGTTTGCTTCAACTTCGATTACGGTTACTGGGATAGAAACGCCATCTTCAGTGAAGATGCGGGTCATACCCACTTTTTTACCGACTAAACCAATCATTGTTTCAACCTCTCAATCGCTCGATGACCTGATCAACCCAGGCTGATCTGCACGTCTACACCGGCAGCCAGATCCAGACGCATCAGAGCATCAACGGTTTTCTCAGTTGGCTCAACGATGTCAACCAGACGCTTGTGAGTGCGAAT
The DNA here is from genome assembly GCF_034046055.2 of Lelliottia sp. CFBP8978. Classification (NCBI taxonomy): domain Bacteria; kingdom Pseudomonadati; phylum Pseudomonadota; class Gammaproteobacteria; order Enterobacterales; family Enterobacteriaceae; genus Lelliottia; species Lelliottia sp. CFBP8978. Next base: position 4,017,307 of record NZ_CM188253.1, read on the forward strand.
CTCGTACTGATCACGCGCATCTTTGTTAACGTGCGGAGAGATCAGAACGGTAAAGCGCTCTTTGCGGGTCGGCAGCGGGATCGGACCACGGACCTGCGCACCAGTGCGCTTGGCAGTCTCGACGATTTCCGCGGTTGATTGATCGATCAGACGATGATCAAACGCTTTCAGGCGGATACGGATTCTTTGGTTCTGCATGAGACCAGAGCTCCAATTATTTTATAAACGAAAATGATTACTACTCAAACCCATTACGATTGATGGGAGAGTGTAACCGTTCTTACGTAGCCCCCCAATTGGGAGCATTGTTGAGTAACGAAAAACAGTGTTACTCCGGTTCATATTGAACCAGCCGTCAATTACGACAAGCCCGCGCATTATACGTAAATCTGGCCGCAACGCAAGCGTAGTTTAGAAAACGGGCGCTACTGATTGATTTTGCGTGGAGGCTCGACATAAAGACGTCATGTTTTCATGGTTTAGACGGTTCACTGGAATGCCACACGCAAAGGTTCACTCTGCTGCTTGTCGTAGTTTTCTCCACAGACGAGGATATCGCCACGTTAATCGCAGAGGCATAAATCGTGTTGACTGTTTTCCCTTTTCTGATGACCTATGCAGTAATATCCTGCCTGCTGGTTCGCGAAGATATCCGCTTCGGATTGTTGCCGGACAAATATCTCTGCCCACTCTTGTGGACAGGTCTGCTTTATCATCTCATCAATAATCCGGATTTTTTGGCAAACGCGGTGACTGGTGCCATGGCGGGTTACATTGGCTTCGCTGGCATTTACTGGGGTTATCGTTTGATATTCAAACGTGAAGGGCTGGGATACGGAGATGTGAAATATCTGGGCGCTCTCGGCGCCTGGCACGGCTGGTATGTGCTTCCAGTCATAACATTGTCAGCGGCCCTACTGGCTACTCTTTATGTGCTTTTCAAAATGCTATTCAACCCTGGATTACAGGTACATAAAAACCCGCTGCCGTTTGGTCCATTCATGGCGGCAGCAGGTCTGATAATGGGTTGGCAGAGCTTAATCAATCCGTCACTTTGATTTGCGATTGCAGGTAATTTTGCAAACCAATTTTTCCAATGAGGTCCAGCTCGGTTTCCAACCAGTCGATATGACCTTCTTCGTCTGCGAGAATCGTGATCATCATATCGCGGCTAACATAATCATGAACGCTATCGGCATACGCGATGGCTTCGCGAAGATCTTTCGCGCCTTCGAGTTCAAGGCGAAGGTCAGATTGCAGCATCTCTTCGACATCTTCGCCAATACCGAGCTTGCCGAGATCCTGCAGATTCGGGATGCCCTCAAGAAATAAAATACGCTCGATGTATTTATCGGCATGTTTCATTTCATCGATAGATTCATGGTATTCAACGTCGTTGAGGCGTGTCAGCCCCCAATTCTTGAACATTCTCGCATGGAGAAAATATTGATTGATTGCGACAAGCTCATTTCCCAATAATTTATTGAGATAACTTATGATTTTAACATCACCTTTCATTATATAGTCCCTCCGCTTCCACTTATTGAAGCGTAGATGGGGCTACAGGGATGTCAAAAAAAAGATAGAGGCTCAGGCGATCTCTTTGTATTCCGGGATCTGCATCAATTCGTCCTGCATGATTTCGCGTGCCGCACGGACGCACTTACCACATTGATTTCCCACTGGAACAAACTTGCGCAGTTGCTGAAATGACTGAGGGTTAAACTGGCGAACAGCCTGACGTATTTTTTTGTCACTCACACCATTACACAAACAAACGTACATAAATACTCCCGCTCAATTTATGATCAAATTCTAAGTGAGAATAATTATGATTACAATAGCACATTCGTAGTGAGACGGGCCGGAAGCTAACAAAAAATGCGATTATTTGTGACAGGTAATAAATCATAAATGCAAAAAGGGCACCTAAGCGCCCTTTTTTATTCAAAGCTAATTAGCGAGTAATTAGCTCAGAACTTTAGCAACAACGCCCGCACCAACAGTACGGCCGCCTTCACGGATTGCGAAACGCAGACCGTCATCCATCGCGATTGGGTGGATCAGGGTAACAACCATTTTGATGTTGTCGCCTGGCATTACCATCTCTACGCCTTCTGGCAGTTCGATGGTACCGGTCACGTCAGTTGTACGGAAGTAGAACTGTGGACGGTAGCCTTTGAAGAACGGAGTATGACGGCCGCCTTCATCTTTGGACAGGATGTAAACTTCAGATTCGAACTTGGTGTGCGGCTTGATTGAGCCTGGCTTAGCCAGTACCTGACCACGTTCGATTTCTTCACGTTTAATACCACGCAGCAGAACACCAACGTTCTCACCAGCACGACCTTCGTCCAGCAGTTTGCGGAACATTTCAACGCCAGTACAGGTAGACTTGGCAGTCTCTTTGATACCAACGATTTCAACTTCTTCGCCAACTTTAACGATACCGCGCTCTACACGACCGGTCACAACAGTACCACGGCCGGAGATGGAGAATACGTCTTCGATAGGCAGCAGGAACGGCTTGTCAATCGCACGCTCTGGTTCTGGGATGTAAGAATCCAGGAAGCCAGCCAGCTCAACGATTTTCGCTTCCCACTCTGCTTCGCCTTCCAGCGCTTTCAGAGCAGAACCACGGATGATTGGGGTATCATCACCCGGGAAGTCGTACTGGGACAGAAGTTCACGAACTTCCATTTCAACCAGTTCCAGCAGCTCTTCGTCATCAACCATGTCACATTTGTTCAGGAACACGATGATGAAAGGAACGCCAACCTGACGACCCAGCAGGATGTGCTCACGAGTCTGAGGCATAGGGCCGTCAGTCGCAGCAACAACCAGGATCGCGCCATCCATCTGAGCAGCACCGGTGATCATGTTTTTAACATAGTCGGCGTGGCCCGGGCAGTCTACGTGTGCGTAGTGGCGAGTCGGGGTGTCATATTCAACGTGAGAAGTGTTGATGGTGATACCACGAGCTTTTTCTTCTGGTGCGTTATCGATCTGGTCGAATGCACGAGCAGAACCACCGTAGGTTTTAGCCAGAACGGTAGTGATTGCAGCAGTCAGGGTAGTTTTACCATGGTCAACGTGGCCGATAGTACCAACGTTGACGTGCGGTTTTGTACGTTCAAATTTTTCTTTAGACACGGCTATATTCCTTACTATAGTGCCCCCTCACCGAGGGGACACGGGATTTTGGTTTTTAACCCTACGGCTTATTTGCCACGGGCTTCGATTACGGCCTGAGCAACGTTGTTCGGCGCATCATCATACTTCAGGAATTCCATGGAGTAAGAAGCACGACCTTTGGTCAGAGAACGCAACTGAGTTGCGTAACCGAACATTTCAGACAACGGAACTTCAGCATGAATCTGAACACCAGTAGCGTTAGATTCCTGACCTTTCAGCTGACCACGACGACGGCTCAAGTCACCGATAACGTCACCGGTGTTCTCTTCCGGAGTTTCTACTTCAACCTTCATGATAGGCTCAAGCAGAACTGGTTTCGCTTTCTTAAAGCCATCTTTAAAGGCAATAGAAGCCGCCAGTTTAAACGCCAGTTCAGAGGAGTCAACGTCATGGTAAGAACCGAAGTGCAGACGCACACCCAGATCTACTACCGGATAACCAGCCAGTGGACCAGACTTCAGCTGCTCCTGGATGCCTTTATCAACGGCAGGGATGTATTCGCCAGGAATTACACCACCTTTGATATCGTTGATGAACTCGTAACCTTTCGGATTTGAGCCCGGCTCCAGTGGGTACATGTCGATAACAACATGACCATACTGACCACGACCACCAGACTGCTTAGCGTGTTTACCTTCAACATCGGTAACTTTCGCACGAATCGCTTCGCGGTAAGCAACCTGAGGTTTACCCACGTTAGCTTCAACGTTGAATTCACGCTTCATACGGTCAACGATGATGTCGAGGTGCAGTTCACCCATACCAGCGATGATGGTCTGGTTAGATTCTTCATCAGTCCATACGCGGAATGATGGATCTTCTTTAGCCAGACGGCCCAGAGCCAGACCCATTTTTTCCTGGTCAGCTTTGGTTTTTGGTTCAACGGCGATAGAGATTACTGGCTCAGGGAATTCCATACGCTCCAGAATGATCGGGTGATCTGGGTCACACAGGGTGTCACCAGTAGTCACGTCTTTCAGACCGATAGCCGCAGCGATGTCGCCTGCGCGAACTTCTTTGATCTCTTCACGTTTGTTCGCGTGCATCTGTACGATACGACCGAAACGCTCACGTGCAGCTTTCACGGAGTTCAGGATGGTGTCACCGGAGTTAACCACGCCAGAGTACACGCGGAAGAACGTCAGGTTACCCACGAACGGGTCGGTAGCGATTTTGAACGCCAGCGCAGCAAACGGCTCTTCATCACTTGCGTGACGTTCTGCCGGAGTGTCTTTACCGTCGTCCAGGATACCGTTGATCGCAGGAACATCTACTGGAGATGGCAGGTAATCAATTACCGCATCCAGCATTGCCTGAACACCTTTGTTCTTGAACGCAGAACCACAGGTTACCAGGATGATTTCGTTGTTCAGAACACGCTGACGCAGAGCTTTCTTGATCTCTTCTTCAGTCAGTTCTTCACCACCCAGGTATTTCTCCATCAGCTCTTCTGAAGCTTCTGCAGCGGACTCGATCAGGTTCTGGTGCCATTCTTCGGCCAGTTCCTGCATGTCAGCTGGAATATCTTCATAAACGAAGGTGACGCCTGCATCTTCTTCGTTCCAGTTGATGGCTTTCATTTTCACCAGGTCAACAACACCGGTGAAACCTTCTTCAGCACCAATTGCCAACTGCAGCGGAACCGGAGTCGCGCCCAGACGGGATTTGATCTGACCAACAACTTTCAGGAAGTTAGCACCCATACGGTCCATTTTGTTAACGAACGCGATGCGTGGAACTTTGTATTTATTAGCCTGACGCCATACGGTTTCAGACTGTGGCTGAACACCACCAACTGCGCAGTAAACCATTACTGCACCATCAAGAACACGCATGGAACGTTCTACTTCGATAGTGAAGTCAACGTGGCCCGGGGTGTCGATGATGTTTACGCGATGCGGTTCATACTGCTTAGCCATACCTGACCAGAATGCAGTAGTCGCTGCGGAGGTGATAGTAATACCACGCTCCTGCTCCTGTTCCATCCAGTCCATGGTAGCTGCGCCGTCATGAACTTCACCGATTTTATGGTTTACACCGGTGTAGAACAGAATACGTTCGGTAGTAGTGGTTTTACCGGCGTCGATGTGCGCACTGATACCGATGTTACGGTAGCGTGCGATGGGTGTTGTACGAGCCATTTGATTCCTCGTTTGTTTCTTTGGCGTTCAGTTAAGTAACCCAGAGCGGGCGGCTTCTCTGAAGCGCCCGCCTGATGACTATGACTCCGAAGGGATTACCAACGGTAGTGTGCGAACGCCTTGTTGGCTTCTGCCATACGGTGAACGTCTTCACGTTTCTTAACTGCAGTACCTTTGTTGTCTGCAGCATCAGAAAGTTCGTTCGCCAGACGCAGAGCCATGGATTTATCACCGCGTTTACGAGCAGCTTCAACGATCCAACGCATTGCCAGGGCATTACGACGAACCGGACGAACTTCAACTGGAACCTGATAAGTAGAACCACCAACGCGGCGGGACTTAACTTCTACAGTTGGGCGAACGTTGTCGAGAGCGACTTCGAAAGCTTCCAGTTCATTTTTACCAGAACGCTGAGCCAGGGTCTCCAGCGCGCTGTATACGATTGCTTCTGCAGTAGATTTTTTACCATCTACCATCAGGATATTTACAAATTTTGCCAGCAGTTCTGATCCGAACTTAGGATCTGGAAGGATTTTACGCTGACCAATGACGCGACGACGTGGCATGGGAATACTCCGTTGTTAATTCAGGATTGTCCAAAACTCAAAGAGTTTAGTTTGACATTAAGATAAATCAGTTTGGCCTTACTTAACGGAGAACCATTAAGCCTTAGGACGCTTCACGCCATACTTGGAGCGAGCCTGCTTACGGTCTTTAACACCAGAGCAGTCAAGCGCACCACGAACGGTGTGATAACGAACACCCGGAAGGTCTTTTACACGACCGCCACGGATCAGGATCACGGAGTGTTCCTGCAGGTTGTGACCTTCACCACCGATGTAGGAAGTCACTTCAAAACCGTTGGTCAAACGCACACGGCATACTTTACGCAGTGCGGAGTTTGGTTTCTTAGGAGTGGTGGTATATACACGAGTACATACGCCACGTTTCTGCGGGCAGGCTTCCAGCGCAGGCACGTTGCTTTTTGCAACTTTGCGAGCGCGTGGTTTGCGTACCAGCTGGTTAACTGTTGCCATTAAATAGCTCCTGGTTTTAGCTTTTGCTTCGTAAACACGTAATAAATCGACCTCATACAATATGAGGACGCGAAATTTTAGGGCCATGCCGAAAAGGTGTCAAGAAATATACAGCGATCTCGCATCACCAGCTCATCTGACTGGCGTGCTCTACTGCAAGATTGACGAAATCAGTATAGCTAACCACATCGATTTTGGTTGAAATTTGACCACCAAGACCACGCGCATCAACATCTTCCTTTAGCGCTGAGACCTTAATGGGGGCATTGTTGAGAATTTCAACAAATCGGCTGCCTTCAATTGCCGTAAGGACACCGTCCTGAATGAGAAGCAAATCATCACCTTCGCTCAACATTCTCAACAATCCTTCGATATCGCATTGCCACGGTGAATGGCTCAAGGTATGGAGCATGACAGCCTCAAAAAGTCAGAACGGTTTGATAATGTGCGAGATGTTCGCGCAAGACATCGGGCGTTATGACTGTCGCATCCAGCACCATCGGGGTCTTTTCATCGAGCCCGCGCTCTTTTAAAGAGGCAGCACAGACCCAAAATGTTTCGATGTCATAAAGAGGCAGGACTTTAAAAGTGGCGATATAGTCCCGCGCCAGGATCTGTTGCGGTTGTTGTCCGGCCAGGATCTGGAAAACACCGTCTCCGATAAAGAAAACGCCAATATCCTCCGTCAGAGCCGACGTCGCCAGTAGCGCATCCAGCCCTTCCCTGCCCGACGCACTGCCATGAGGCGCGGAAGAAAACACAAAAGCGATACGGTTCATCAGAATTGCACCATCCGGTCGCAGGTCAATGCCGCTTGCGCCAGCGCCCCTAAACCACTGAGAGAAAAGCCGGGCTGCAGATTTGCCGCTGCCAGCCCGAGACGTTCAGCTTCCGTTTTATCCGTCACGCCGCGACGCAGGGCCGCCGCGACGCAAATGTGTAGCTCAACACCATGTTTATCGTTAAGCGCCTGCCAGCCGCGAACCAGATCGTATTCATCAGACGCCGGAGAGGTCAATTGATTGGCGTTATAGACCCCTTCGCGATAGAAAAAAACGCTGCTCAGCTGATGCCCGGCTGCCAGTAACGCTTCTGCAAACTGCAATGCGCTGCTGGCCTGCTGAGTACCGTAGGCAGGTCCTGTCACCATCAGGGCAAAACGCATTACTTATCTTGCCCCAGGAAATCGCCGCTTTTGAACTGACGAATATAGAGATAGACCGTGTGCTTAGAGATATTCAGACGATCGGCCACCTGGTTAATCGCATCTTTGATATCGAAAATGCCTTTTTCATAGAGGTTCAGCACAATCTGGCGGTTCTTGGCATTATTCGATACGTTGCGATCGGCATTCACCTCTTCAATGGTGAACTCCAGCGTTTGGGTGACGAGATCTTCCACCGAAGAAGCGAAGTTAACAGAGGAGTTCACTTCCGGTGTTTCTGGTGGCACAAACGTACTCATGATTTGTGAGAACGGCACATCAAGGTTCATGTTGATGCACAATAATCCGATCACCCGATGTTCACGGTTACGAATGGCGATGGTTTCTGATTTCATCAGAACGCCGCTTTTGGCACGGGTAAAATAGCATTTGGAGACGCTGCTGTCCGCGCCGGTCATGTCGTGCAGCATACGCAGTGCAAGGTCAGTAATTGGCGATCCAATTTTGCGGCCAGTATGCTCGCCATTAGCAATACGGATGGCGGAACATTTCAGATCTTGCAGGGAGTGCAATACGATTTCGCAGTGGGAGCCAATGAGCATCGCTAACCCGTCCACCACCGCTTCGTAGGATTTGAGAATATCGAAGTCGGTCTGATCGAAAGGACGTTGATCCAGCAAATCGAGTTCGCTGGTTTCGTTGGTTAAAAGCGACCTGGACATGAAAAAAACACTCCTTTTCAGGAGCCTGTCATTAGGTTGTCAGGGCAGGCTCATATTTACACGGACAACTAAATTAATACAGCGTAGGTAACGCTTTCCAGTGTTAATTATATCTGCCCCACAATAAAAAAACCGCCGCCTTAAAGGCGGCGGTTTTCAGCGTTTTACTTCTTAGCTGCGTCGGCAGCTTTGTCATCTGCTGCAGCTTCCGGTTTGGCATCTGCCTTCGGTGCTGGTTTGATATCCAGCAGCTCGACATCAAAGACCAGCGTGGAGTTAGCCGGGATACCCGGAACACCGGTTTTGCCATAAGCCAGATCTGGAGGGATCACCAGCTGAATTTTGCCGCCTTTCTTGATGTTTTTCAGGCCTTCGGTCCAGCCAGGAATAACACCGTCGAGACGGAAGGAGAGCGGCTCACCGCGGGTGTAAGAGTTATCGAACTCTTTACCGTCGATCAGCGTACCTTTGTAGTTCACCACAACGGTATCGCTATCTTTTGGCGCATCGCCCGTACCGGCTTTCTCTACTTTATACAGCAGACCGGTAGTGGAGGTTTTCACACCTTTCTCTTTAGCAAAAGTATCGCGGAAGGCTTTGCCCTTCGCTTCGTTATCTTTTGCATCTTGTTCCATTTTACCCTGTGCAGCGCCCTTCACGCGGGCTTCAAATGCCTGCAGAGTCTGTTCAATTTCCTGGTCAGACAATTTGCTCTTATCTGCAAATGCATCCTGAACACCGGCGATCAGCTGATCTTTATCCAGCTTGATGCCCAGTTTTTCCTGCTCTTTGAGAGAGTTTTCCATGTAACGACCCAGAGACGCGCCCAGCGCATAGGCTGATTTCTGGTCGTCATTTTTGAACGCAGCTTTGCTGTCTGCGCTGGCAGCTGGCTTCGCCGCGGTATCAGCAGCAAAGGACATCGGCGCATTCAGTGCGACAGCCATTGTGGTCGCCAGCAGCGTTACTTTAAACAGTGATTTCATCCATTTCTCCAGGTCCGGGGCCTCTCACCCCAGCGTTAAACGTATATGAGAAGCGTACTATAGAACGTTGCAGAAGAAATCTACAGACAGACTCCCCCTATTCTCGTCTCTTTTCAGACTATTTTTGTTTAAATAAGTTTCTTGCCATAGGGTTGGATACTGCATACCGGGGTAAACTCGGGTAAAATTTACTGCCGTTAATGCCTGATGGCGCAAGAACCACAACGAGGTCAATCATGCACGAAACAACGATGGAAGCGCGGCTGGCCGAGCTGGAAAGCCGCCTGGCTTTTCAGGAAGTGACGATAGATGAGCTTAACCAGACCGTCACTGCTCACGAACTGGAGATGGCAAAGCTACGCGATCTGCTGCGTCTGCTGACGGAAAAAGTTAAAGCGACACAATCATCGCACATCGCCTCACAGGCGGAAGAAACGCCACCGCCTCATTATTAAGGCGTAAAAAAAGCGGGAAATATTCCCGCTTTTTTGTGCCTGCGACACAGCTAAATACCCGGCTATTTCGGATTGCAGGAAGGCGCATACAACGCCCAGCGACCCGAAAGGCGAAGGTTATTTAGTGGCAGCCGCAACCGCCGTTACCGCCACAACCGCCTTTACCATGCTCATGACCGTGATCATGATCGTGGCCGTGACCACCGCAGCAACCGTCATGGTCGTGATCGTGGTCGTGACCGTTCGCGCCGTGAACATGGCCATGAGCCAGTTCTTCAGCAGTGGCTTCACGGATCGCAATCACTTCTACGTTGAATTTCAGATTCTGGCCAGCCAGCATGTGGTTGCCGTCAACCACAACGTGGTCGTCTTCAACTTCAGTGATTTCAACAGGTACTGGACCCTGGTCGGTTTCTGCCAGGAAGCGCATGCCAACCTGCAGTTCGTCAACGCCCATGAACACGTCTTTAGAAACGCGCTGAACCAGGTTATCGTCATACTGACCGTATGCGTCGTTCGCGCCTACAGCAACGTCAAACTTATCGCCAACATCGTGACCTTCCAGCGCGTTTTCCAGGCCAGAAATCAGGGAGCCGTGACCATGCAGGTAGTCCAGCGGCGCACTCACCGGAGACTCATCAACCAACACACCGTCTTCTGTACGTACCTGATAGGCCAGGCTGACCACCAGGTCTTTTGCTACTTTCATGATATCTCCTGAGCGTGGGAAAATTGCTGGCGCAGATTGTAGCGGAAATCTGCACCCGTGTACCCTTTAGCTTAAAAAAACTCAGGGCATATCGCTAGTCCGGATGAAAAATACCGATGACTTGTTCTTCTTTGCGAACATGCTCGCGCGCTTCTTTATCTGCTTCGCGCATCTGATGTCCGCACTTAACACACTCAACAATATCAATATTATTCTCGCGCCACATGGCCAGCGAATCCTGCGCCTGGCAGGCCGGGCATTTTGCGCCTGCAATAAAACGTTTACGAACTGCCATACTTTTTCCCCTATTCAAATTCATCCCAGCCGTCCAGCTGACGTCGCTCCTGCTGCATCTCACGCTGGAAAATCTCCTCCAGCTCGCGGCGCGCTTCACGCACGCGGGAGATTTGCGCGGTATCGGAATGTACCGGCATCAGTTCACGCAGCATGCGCATATCAAGACGGCGGAAGTGCAGCTGCGCACGCTGTGCCTGATGGGGATGCATCCCCAGAGACACCAGCGTTTTGCGGCCTAATTCCAGCGCGCTGGAGAACGTTTCACGCGAGAAGCGCGTCACGCCCGCCTGCAATAACTCATGGGCCTCAACGCGCCCCCGCGCCCGTGCAAGAATATGCAGGTGCGGAAAATGCTGCTGACACAGCTCGACCAGCTTCATCGTGTCTTCTGGCTCATTACAGGTGATCACAATCGACTCTGCCGCTTCAGCGCCTGCGGAACGCAGCAGCTCAAGCTGAGTCGCATCGCCGTAATACACTTTGTAGCCATATTTACGCATCAGGTTGACCGCGCTGATATCACGCTCGAGTACCGTGATCCGCATCTTGTTGGCCATCAGCAAGCGACCAATCACCTGACCAAAACGCCCAAAGCCCACCACAATGACCTGCGGTTTATCGTCTTCCACCCACGGCGTCTCATCCTCGTCTTCCGGCTGGTTGAAGCGGCGCGCAAGCAGCTTATCAATCAGCTTCATCAACAGTGGCGTGGTCATCATGGAGAGCGTTACCGTCACCAGCAGCAGCGCCATCTGGTCATGCTGGAACAGACGCTGAGAAGATGCTGTGGAGAAGAGCACAAAAGCAAACTCTCCCCCCTGGCTCAATACGCCCGCGAACTGCATCCGTTCAGCGCTTCGCAGGCGATACACCCGCGCCAGCGCGTAGAGCACCAGCGTTTTCACCGCCACCAGCACCGCGACGCTCACCACCACCCACAGCAGATGGGTATACAGCACCCCCAGATTCAGGGCCATGCCGACGGAGATAAAGAACAGCCCTAACAGCAGTCCTTTAAACGGATCGATGGCCGTTTCCAGCTCGTGCCGGTACTCACTCTCCGCCAGCAACACGCCGGCAATGAATGTCCCCAGCGCCATCGACAGCCCGAGCGCGTCCATAAACAGCGCGGAACCCAGCACCAGCAACAACGTCGCGGCGGTGAACACTTCGCGCACCCCCGATGCCGCAATAAAGCGAAACACCGGACGTAACAGATAGCGCCCGCCAATCAACATCCCGGCGAAGGCCAACACTTTCATGCCAATCTTCATCCAGTCAAAATGATCGTCGCCCGATCCGGCCAGCAGCGGCACCAGCGCTAACGCCGGGATCACGGCGAGATCCTGGAACAGCAGCACCGAAAAACCAAGCTGTCCCGACTCGTTGCGATTCATGCCTTTATCACGCATCAGCTGAATCGCCATCGCCGTCGAAGACATCGCCAGCCCGATACCACCAATCACTGCCGCCTGCCAGGTGAAGTCGGTCAGCATGAGCAGACCGCCCAGAATCAAGGCGCTGAAAGCGACCTGCGCCGCCCCGACGCCAAAAATAGATTGTCGCAGTTGCCACAGTTTGGCGGGGTTCAGCTCAAGCCCGATGATAAACATCAGGAACACGACGCCCAGCTCAGAGAAATGCAGAATTTCATCCACATCGCTGATAAACCCCAGCCCCCACGGGCCAATAGCAATCCCGGCCAGCAGATATCCCAGTACCGCGCCAATCCCAAGTCGGGCCGCCAGCGGCACAGCGACGACCGCCGCAAACAGGAACAACACACCGGCCAGTAACAGATCCGATCCTTCCATCAGCGGCCTCCGGTGGGAACAGGTGAGGCCAGCCATTCACCGTAGGCTCTGGCATGATTTTCCAGCTCTTGCGGTGGCTGACGACGCGCCCAGTAAACAACGATGGGGCTCATCCATTGCATGCGGCACATAGCCGCCGTTAATTCAAAAGGGCGCAGGATATCGCTCATGGGATAACGGTTCAGACCGTCGTGACGATAAGCGCTCTCTGGCTCACCGGTCGTAATGACACTCCGCCAGTACTTTCCCGCCAGCTGGTTCCCCCCGACACCACTGGAAAAACCCCGGCTTAACACCCGGTCCAGCCACTCTTTCAGTAGCGCCGGACAGCTGTAGGTATAAAGCGGATGCTGGAACACAATCACGTCATGCTGACGCAATAGCTCCTGTTCACGAGGGATATCAATAAAAAAATCAGGATAGTGCGCGTAGAGATCGTGCACCGTCACGTTGCTCTGCTGTTGAGCCGGTTTAAGCAAAACCCGGTTGGCGACCGAGTCCTGGGATTCCGGATGGGCATACAGCAGCAGCACTTTCGCTGTCTGGGACATCATTCCCCTCCCGGGTCGTCATCACTGCCATTTTGGGCTAACATGGCACTCCCGCGCCATGCGCGGTACAACATTTAACTCCATTATAATGACAACTTAACATAGTCGGAACACACGGCGCTCTATGATTGTTTTCTCCTCGTTACAAATTCGTCGCGGCGTACGCGTCCTGCTGGACAACGCTACAGCCACTATTAATCCTGGCCAAAAAGTCGGCCTGGTAGGCAAAAACGGCTGCGGCAAATCCACTCTGCTGTCGCTGCTGAAAAACGAGATGAGCGCCGACGCAGGCAGCTTCACCTATCCGGGTAACTGGCAGTTAGCCTGGGTCAACCAGGAGACGCCAGCCCTGAGCGTCCCCGCTCTCGATTACGTCATTGACGGCGACCGCGAATATCGCAAGCTCGAAGCCGAGCTGAACGCCGCCAACGAGCGCAACGACGGCCACGCCATCGCCACCGTTCACGGTAAGCTGGATGCCATCGACGCCTGGACCATCCGCTCGCGCGCCTCCAGCCTGCTGCACGGTCTGGGCTTCAGCAACGAACAGTTAGAACGCCCGGTGAGCGACTTCTCCGGCGGCTGGCGTATGCGTCTGAACCTGGCGCAAGCGCTGGTCTGCCGCTCTGATTTACTGCTGCTTGATGAACCGACCAACCACCTGGATCTCGATGCGGTGATTTGGCTGGAAAAATGGCTGAAGAGCTATCAGGGCACTCTGATTCTGATTTCCCATGACCGTGACTTCCTCGATCCGGTGGTGGATAAAATCATTCATATCGAACAAGAGTCGATGTTTGAATACACCGGCAACTACAGCTCATTCGAACGCCAGCGCGCCACACGCCTGTCACAACAGCAGGCGATGTACGAAAGCCAACAGCAGCGCGTGGCCCATCTGCAAAGCTTCGTCGATCGCTTCAAAGCCAAGGCGTCTAAAGCCAAGCAGGCGCAAAGCCGCATCAAAATGCTTGAGCGCATGGAGATGATCGCCCCCGCGCATGTCGATAACCCGTTCCATTTCAGTTTCCGTGCGCCAGAGAGCCTGCCCAATCCCCTGTTGAAAATGGAAAAGGTCAGCGCGGGTTATGGCGAGCGTATTATTCTCGACTCGATCAAACTCAATCTGGTGCCGGGTTCACGTATCGGCCTGCTCGGGCGTAACGGCGCGGGTAAATCCACACTGATTAAGCTGCTGGCGGGTGAACTGGATCCGGTCAGCGGAGATATCGGCCTGGCTAAGGGCATCAAGCTCGGCTACTTCGCCCAGCATCAGCTGGAATTTTTACGCGCGGATGAATCGCCGATTCAACACCTGGCGCGTCTCGCCCCGCAGGAGATGGAGCAAAAGCTCCGCGACTATCTCGGCGGTTTTGGCTTCCAGGGCGATAAAGTCACCGAAATCACCGAACGTTTCTCCGGCGGTGAGAAAGCCCGTCTGGTGCTGGCGCTGATCGTCTGGCAACGACCCAACCTGCTGCTGCTCGATGAACCGACCAACCACCTCGATCTCGATATGCGCCAGGCGCTGACCGAAGCGCTGATTGAATTCGAGGGCGCGCTGGTTGTGGTCTCGCACGACAGACACCTGATTCGATCTACCACCGACGATCTCTATCTGGTTCACGATGGCAAAGTGGAACCGTTTGACGGCGATCTGGAAGATTACCAGCAGTGGCTGACCGACGTGCAAAAGCAAGAGAACCAGCCCGCAGACGACGCCAAAGACAACGCCAACAGCGCGCAGGCGCGTAAAGATCAGAAACGCCGCGAAGCAGAACTGCGCACGCAGACTCAGCCGCTGCGAAAAGAGATCACGCGTCTGGAAAAAGAGATGGAGAAACTGCACGCCCAACTCGCAGCCGTTGAAGAAAAACTCGGCGACAGCGAATTGTACGATCAGAGCCGAAAAGCAGAGCTGACCGAGTGTTTACAGCTCCAGGCGAAAAGTAAATCCGGTCTCGAAGAGTGTGAAATGGCATGGCTGGATGCGCAGGAACAGCTGGAAGGAATGCTGCAAAACGACTAAGGCGGTCAGGATTATGAGTATCGACATCACCAGTGATATTACGTTTCGTAAACTCAGTATTTTCATGACCTTTATGGAGAAGGGCAATATTGCCCGTACCGCCGAGGCGCTGGGGTTGAGCGGCGTGAGCGTGCATCGCGCGCTGCACACCCTCGAAGAGAACGTTCGCTGTCCGCTGTTTACTCATAAAGGGCGCAATCTGATTGCCTTACCGTCCGCCTGGACGCTGCTGGAGTATTGCCAGGAGGTGATGCAGGTGATGGAGCGCGGGCTGGAAGAGTCGCGCAAAATTGCCGGTATCGGCCAGGGGCGCCTGCGCGTCGGCACGCTTTACTCGCTGACCATGGAAACCGTCCCGCGGCTGATCATGGGAATGAAGCTGCGTCGCCCGGATCTCGAAATGGATCTGACGATGGGTTCTAACGAAACCCTGCTCCATCTGCTCAACGAGGGATCGCTGGACGCGATCCTGATCTCCCTCTCCGAGAGCGATATTGACCGCAATAGTCTCGAAGTGCTGCCCCTGTTCCACGATGATATTTTTCTTGCCGCGCCCGCGGCGGCAAAACTCAACAGCAACGGTCTGGCCGATCTGCGCGATTATAAAGATCAGAAATTCGTCTCGCTGGCGGAGGGATTTGCCACCTATGCCGGTTTTCAGGATGCGTTCCAGATCGCCGGCTTTGAACCCGAAATCGTCACTCGCGTTAATGACATCTTTTCGATGCTCAGTCTGGTACAGGCAGGGGTGGGATTTACGCTGATGCCGTGCAGAATGAAAAAAGTCTATGAGAATTCGGTACAGTTACTGAAGCTGGCCCAGCCGTACCAGATGCAACAGCTGATCGCGATTGTTTTTGCCCGTAACCGCGAACAAGATCCGAGCCTGCGGGCGCTGGCGGCCGAGGGTCGGATGTATGCCCGCAGTCTGGAACAGAACGCTACTTCCTGAGACGCTGCGCCAGATGAACGGCCACATCAATACCGCTGCGCTCCAGCGAAACAGACTCGCCTTCCCAGGCGGCCTGCCGCGTCAGACAGGTCAGCACGCCGCCTGGCGGCATCTCAATCGCCAGCCGCGCCTCTCGCTCGTTGGCGGAAATAACTGCTTCCTGCCAGCGCACCATCCGCGCCATGTTCAGCGCTAAATCCTCGGCAATCTTTTCCGGCTGCCACAACACGCGCCCGGTGCTGCCACTGAGCCACGCGCAGCGCGGACGCGAAAGCGTTACGCGACGAAAAGCATCAGCCAGTTTTTTAGCGGGCTCTGCCAGCAGTTCACAGTGTGAAGGAACGCTTACCGCCAGCCGATGGGCTTTATTTGCCCCCTTCTCCAGCGCGCGTTTCGCCACCTGCGCCATTCCTGCATCACTGCCGGCAATCACAATCTGCGTTTCAGCATTGAGGTTGGCAATATACGTGCCGGTCCCTTGCGTCAGCTCTTCTACCTGCGACAGCGTCAGCCCAACGATCGCCGTCAGACCATAGCCGTGCGGCCAGGCTTGTTCCATCAGATCGCCACGCAGGGCCACCAGCCTTAGCGCATCGGCAAAATCCAGCGCCCCCGCAACAACGGCAGCGGGATAAGCGCCAATCGAAAGCCCGCTGACAATATCCGGTGACACCCCACGGCGCTCAAGCTCGCGCGCCCATGCCACGCCGGTAATCAGCAGTGAAAGCTGCACTGCCCGGGTATGTTGCAACGCCTCTACGGTGTCCAGGGTGTCAATTTCTGCGCCAAGCACGTCGCGTGCCTGCGCCCGTTCCGTTCCTGGCAGGTCTTTCAGCATGCCCGCATGCTGAGTCCCCTGCCCCGGAAAGGTAAACAGAATTTTCATCACTCCTCCCTGCGCCACGGGTCGACCACCAGGCGCGGCCCACGGCATGTTTTTAGCAGCGTTTTTCCATCGCGTAACCATTCGGCCAGCGCAAATCCGCCCTCCGGCGTATCAACCTGCGTATCCACCCGACACAGGGCCTGGCGGAGTTGACCCTGCCAGCGTTCAAACACTTCCGTCGGCAAAGGCTGTGGGGCGCGGATCAGCAGATCGAGATCGCTGTCGGCATGAATCACCGGAACGCCCGTCGCCAGCGCATAGCCCGTACTGCCCGTCATTCCCCACGTCCAGGGCCATGCCTGCTGCGCCAGCTGAAACGCCACCTGCACGGGCGGCTGGGTGATAAACGGCGAGCGCAGCAGATCGGTCTGTACGCTCAGATCTTCCGGAGACACCACGCGCACGACGTTCTCAGGCTTAACCCAACCGGCCGCCCGCTGATCGCGCTTCAGACCGCGCACGCCAACGGGGATACGTCCTTCACTCTCAACATCACGCCGCACCACCACAGGCAAACCGGTATGCCACACGCCATCCACCCAGGATTCGGTGATACCTTCCAGCGCATCGCGCGCATTAAGCCAGATAAGATCGTGCGGTCGTAATGTTGGAGTCATAATTACATTCCTGATGTCAGCGAAATAAACAGCGGCAGAGACAGGATACACAGGACCGAGCTCAACAGCAGCACCGCTTCTGCATCAGGTGACTGCACGCCAAAGCGGTTGCCGAAGACCACACCAAAGAAACCGGCGGAGAGCGCAATCATCAGGATGGCGGTGATCGCCACGGATCCATGCAGGCCGAAAATCAGCACCAGACCCCAGGCAATGGCAGGCTGAATCAGCAGCTTGGCGATAGTGGCGGTAATCACCATAGTGTTGATCTGCAGCTTACGTGCAGAGAGGATCACCCCGGTCAGGAACAGCGCTGCAGCCGTTGCCGCCAGGCCCAGCGGTTTGATCGCCGCCAATACCAGCTCCGGCATTTTGATGCCGATAGCGGACAAAATCACCCCCAGCAGCGGGCCCATCACAATCGGTTTTTTAATTGAACGCCACATCAGCACCGGGAGCATCGCCAGCGTAGAGCCGCTATTGCCGCCTTCGGCACGCGCTTTCTCGCGCTCCAGAATCAGCAGACAGAACGGGGTCATCAGCACGGAACCGCAGGCGATGGAGACCGCCACAGACAATGAGGTGGATGGCCCTTCACCCAGTACGCTGCCGAGGATCGGCAGCCCCAGCGCGGCATAGTTAGGCAGCGCTACCGTCAGGGTCAGCACGGCGGCATCCTGCGGCGATTTTTTAAAGACCTTAGTGGCCAGGAAATAGATCGCCGCGTAGGTGATCCACATCGCCAGTGTCAGCACCAGAATCAGCGGTGACTGAGCGAGGATCCCGGTCCACGGAGTTTGAACCGTTGCGCTAAAAAGTGCGGCAGGCAGCGCAAAATCCATGACGAAAATATTGAGCAGGGAAACATTTTTGTTATCGACCATCTTTGCCTTACCGGCCCAGAATCCCAGCAGCATGATGACGAAAATCGGTGCAAGAGCATGAACAATTACGTAAGTCATATATCACCTGTAATAAATAAGATTTAGCACTGGCGCGATGATTATTATTTTTCAGGATGCAGCTTCCCGCGCGGGCGCAGCGACAGCGCCCACGGGGTGATACATCTGGCAGGTCTATTGTTCGTTACCAGCTTGCTCGCATACGTTCGCGTACCAGAGCAGAACTGCGGCGGTTATCAGCACCCAGGCGGTTTTTCAGCGTGGTGTCCTGACGGGCGTCATTGATGGCCTGCTGCAGCGTGGTTTTCACCTGCGACAGATCGCTTGCAGAAGGCGCATCCGGATTGCTGATATCCAGCAGGCTGGAGAGCAGCCCCAGGGTGGCGTAGTTACTGATGTCATACGCCATCGGAGGGATCGTGGCTGCCAGTTTTTCCAGCGCCTCAACGGTCCGGAGCGTGATACGCGCGGCGGACTCTTTGCCCATCGCATGGATCAACACGCCTTTGTCGTTGAAGGCAATCAGACGGTTGGCCTGGTAGCCGTGCGCCAGAAATGCGCCGGACATCGCTTTCCCGACGATCAGACCAATCACCGGATGACCGGCCAGACGCGCACTGGCGTACGCCGCAGCCGCACCGGCCAGCGCCTGGTGAATACCGAATGCCTCTTCACGGCGGCCATACGCCTGGCTTGGGACATCAATCACCGCCACAATCGGACGCTTCACGGTTTTATCGGCATCGGCGGCAATGGTTTCATTGACCACTTTTGCCAATGTCCAGCCTTCGAGCAGCCCCACTTCGCCTTGCGCTGCGCGCGGAAAATGGTTGTTGGCATCAGGAACAACGGCCACAAAACGCACCATTTCACCGTTAAGTTCGCTATCTGCGGCCTGGACGGACGGGCATAACCCTTCCAGACGTTTGGCATTCGGCGCGAGTGTTTCCAGCCATAATTCGCCGCGGCTTACTGAGTTAGTCATCATTTCACCTCCCGGGCAAAAAGCGCGTTAATCTGTTCGGTATCCGCCTGTTTGCGGGTGTCGAAATGGCTCAGACGATCCAGATAGTCATCGTAATTATCGGTACGATGTTTTGCCGGAACCCCTTTGGCGATGGCCTCATTCATGGCCTGCTTCACCGCATTCACGCCGTCACCCACCAGCGCATCGACCAGACCGCTCTGATAGCGGATCTCGCCGCCGGTCATGCTCCAGATAAACGGACGATCGCGAGAGTCATACTCTTCAATCCCCGCTTCCTGCTCGATAACCTGCGGGCCGTTCAGACCCAAACGCGCTTCACGGGTCACAATTAAATAGCTGCACAGCGCTGCCGCGATAGACATCCCACCGAAACAGCCCACCGTGCCGGCGACAATCCCGACTACCGGGGTATAGCGACGCAGATCGACAATCGCTGCGTGAATATCCGCAATCGCCGCCAGACCGAGGTTGGCTTCCTGCAAACGCACGCCGCCGGTTTCGAGGCACAGCACCGCCTGAGTCGGAATGCCGTTGCGGTTATCCTCTGCCGCCAGCTCCAGCGCAGCCGCCATTTTGGCACCTGACACTTCACCCATGCTGCCGCCCTGGAATGCGCCTTCGATGGCCACCACCACAGCGGGTTGACCGTTGATGGTGCCTTTAGCCACCACCATGCCGTCGTCCGCCTGCGGAACAATGCCCTGCGCGCCTAGCCACGGCGAAGCAATCTCTTCAAAAGGGTCCAACAGTTCGCGGTAGCTTCCGTCGTCCAGTAGCGCATGCGCCCGCTGACGTGCTTTTAATTCGATAAAACTACGGTCATCACGCATAGCTCACCTCTTCAAATACCTGTTCGATACGAATGCGTGCCACGCCGGGCGTAGCGCCGAAGTCGTGAATGGTCAGCGTCCCGGCGGGCAGGCTGCTCACGGTTTGCAACCGGTTGAACAGCGCTTCCCAGCGACCACGGCTGTTATCGACAGAAGTGGTGATATCAATGGTTAAGGTCTGGCCCTGGTCGGCGGTGAATAACACCTCCATATCGCCGGAGCCGACAACCCCTGCCAACGCCCGGCCGCTTAATGTGCGACTGGCTGGCATGGTCAATGTGATTTTTTCCATAACATCCTCTTAATGCTTTGAATAAGGCGTCTCGACACGGTCGAGGAAAAGCGTGGCGGCGAGCAGATCGGCGGCTCCGCCAGGCGAGGCGTTGAGCGCCAGCATCTGGCGATCGAGAACCGCCAGCGCGCGCTGGCCCGCAGGCAATGCCGTTCCGCCCGCATGCAATACGGCGCGCGCGCCATCCTGCATCACCTCCAGCCCTTCCATTCCGGCGCGCGACAGCACGCAGGTATCGGGAAGCGAAGTCATAATGGCCATCAGCGCATCGAGTCTGGCGTGCGGTTCATCGCTGCCATTCAGACGGCTCAGGCGAAGCTGGGGCAACGCCCGCTGTACCACATGCGGAAAACCCTGCTGCGCTTCTTCACGCGCGCCCGGCACCCGATATCGGCGCGTGGCGCGCAGCCCTTTGCTGAAGACTTTGGGCGCGGCGTCATCCGGCAGTTTCGCCAGCGCCGCCGCCGTCGAGACGATGGCCTGCGCTTTGGCATCGCCGCCCAGCATCGCCACGGCACTCACCAGCAGTCCCAGCGCCCAGATTGCGCCGCGATGGGTGTTCACACCCTGCGTGGCCTCCATCATGCTCTGTTCGCCTTCACGACCCAGTCGCCCGATGGTTTGTCTGAGCGCAATGTCGGCCGGACGCTGCCAGCTTTGCTGCGCCAGCGCCTGAAACGTGGGGGTCAGGCTATGGGCGGATCGCTCCATTAACGCCAGCGAGAGATCGCGGTGCGCGCCGTTCCCCCGACTGTCCACCAGACCGGGTTTCGGGCTTAACCGTGCTTCGTCAATCAGACACTGCGTGGCGGTTCGCGCCAGCCATTCGGCACCGCCTTCAACCTGAATCCGGGGCAGAAGTTTCATTACCAGCTCCGGAATTTCGCAGGTGGGTTGTAAAGTCCGTCAGACCATTCAACCAGGTCAGACACGCTGCCGGCAGCCAGCAGAGAACGCGTCGCGTCGGTACGACGAATACCCATATCTTCCGGATAGACCACTTTGCCGCTCTGGCGCAGCGCGGCGATACGTTTGGCGTCAACACCCAAACCGATATCCGTGATCCCGGCGACCGCGGCGACCATTGCACGGCGCTCTTCGAGATTTTCCGCGCGATACAGGTAGGCGATCCCCTCTTCGGTGAGAACATGGGTCACGTCATCGCCGTAAATCATGACCGGAGCCAGCGGCATCCCGGAACTTTTCGCCACATCAACCGCATCGAGTTTTTCCACGAAGGTCGGTTTAACGCCTGCCTGGAAGGTTTCAACCATCTGCACCACCAGTTTTTTACCGCGCTGCATTGGGTCAGGCTCGGTGATCATATTGAGCCAGGCTGGGGTGGCGTGACGGCGACCGTGCGGATCGTGCCCCATATTCGGCGCGCCGCCGAAGCCAGACAGACGGCCACGGGTGACGGTAGAGGAGTTTGCGAAGGCATCCACCTGCAGGGTAGAACCGATAAACATATCCACCGCATACTGGCCTGCCAGCTGGCAGAAGGCGCGGTTAGAGCGCATGGAGCCGTCAGCGCCGGTAAAGAACACGTCCGGACGCGCACGGATGTACTCTTCCATCCCCAGCTCACCGCCGAAGCAGTGGACGCTTTCGACCCAGCCGCTTTCAATTGCCGGAATTAAGGTTGGGTGAGGATTGAGGGTCCAGTGCTTACAAATTTTGCCTTTCAGGCCAAGCTGTTCACCGTAAGTCGGCAGCAGCAACTCAATGGCCGCAGTGTTAAAACCGATACCGTGGTTGAGGGATTGCACTTGATGTTCCGCGTAGATGCCTTTAATCGCCATCATCGCCATCAGGATGTGTTCTTGTTTGATCAGACGCGGGTCACGGGTAAACAGCGGCTCGATGAAGAAAGGCTTGTCAGCCACGACCACGTAGTCAATCCAGGAGCCGGGAATATCCACGCGCGGCAGATCGCATTCGTCGTCCACCAGCTCATTCACCTGCGCAATCACGATACCGTCGTGGAACGCGGCGGCTTCGACCAGTGCTGGGGTATCTTCGGTACTGGCCCCGGTGTACAAATTACCTTTGCGGTCGGCTTTGAATCCGGCAATCAGCGCCACGTTCGGCGAAAGATCGACGTACAGGCGGGAGTAGAGTTCGATGTAAGTATGAATGGCGCCAATTTCGAGCTGGCCGTCTTCCAGCAGCTGCGAAATACGCAGGCTTTGCGTACCCGAAAACGAGAAATCCAGCTTGCGGGCAATGCCTTTTTCGAAGATATCGAGATGTTCACTGCGGCCCACGCTCGGCATGATCATATGCAGGTCATGAACGATTTGTGGGTTCACCTCTGCCAGCGAGCGGGACAGAAAATCGGCCTGCTTCTGGTTGTTGCCTTCCAGCACGACTTTGTCGCCCGGAGCGATCAGTTTTTCCAGCATCGCGACGAGATCGTCGGTTGGCAGGACCTTGCCTTGCACCGGGACAGAAGCCAGACGGCGCGCTTTTTCGCTGCGTCGAGTGTTCCAGACCCGGGCGGTTTTTTGCCCAGATAACATTATTAACCTCCTGATTCAGCACATCATTCTGATTTGCTTAACGCTGAACAAAGTGTGCGCTCTGGTGAGAAAGGCATCAATTAAGCGTAGAGCGGAATCATTAGCCTGAGAGTAATAATCCAGGTAAAGATTTGTGATCGAGATCAGTTCGCGCAGCCGGAAAACAGGCTAGACGAGACAGAAAGGGCTGAATCAGAGGTAAACACCCCTCGTTTTTCTTAAACAGAGTACACTTCGGCAGGTATAGTAAACGGCTGACAAGAATGAATATCGCATCGTTATGACTCACATCATCCCATCTGACTTCGACATCGCGAGTGACGAAAGCACTGCATTTGTTCCTATGCGCGGTGTGGCTAACCCGCACCTGCAAACCATGCTGCCGAGGCTGCTTCGTCGTCGATTGCAGTTTACCCCTCACTGGCAGCGCCTCGATTTGCCTGACGGCGATTTTGTCGATCTGGCCTGGAGCGAAGATCCTGAACAGGCGAAGCATAAACCGCGTCTGGTGGTGTTTCATGGTCTGGAAGGGAGTCTGCACAGCCCCTACGCCCACGGCTTGATCCATGCGACAAAACAGCGCGGCTGGCTCGGCGTGGTGATGCATTTTCGCGGATGCAGCGGCGAGCCCAATCGCCAGAAACGGATTTACCACTCCGGCGAAACCGAAGACGGGACCTGGTTTTTACGCTGGCTGGCCGACAGTTTTGGCCCCGCGCCAACGGCTGCCGTCGGCTATTCGCTGGGGGGCAACATGCTTGCCTGCCTGCTGGCAAAAGAGAGTGACGATATCCCGCTGGATGCGGCGGTGATTGTCTCTGCGCCCTTTATGCTTGAGCAGTGCAGTTACCATATGGAAAAGGGGTTTTCACGGGTCTATCAGCGCTACCTGCTGAATTTGCTCAAAGCCAATGCGGCGCGTAAGCTCAAAGCCTATCCGGACACGCTGCCAATTAGCCTGCAACAGCTGAAGCGTATGCGCCGTCTGCGTGAATTCGACGATCTGATTACGTCGAAGATCCACGGCTTTGCCGACGCGATAGATTACTATCGTCAGTGTAGCGCCATGCCGTTGCTGAATCAGATCACCAAACCGACGCTGATCATCCATGCCAAAGACGATCCGTTTATGGATCATCACTCCATTCCGGCGCCGGAACATCTGCCCGCCAACGTACAGTATCAACTGACTGAGCATGGCGGCCATGTCGGCTTTATCAGCGGCACATTACGACGGCCAAAAATGTGGCTGGAAGCGCGGATCCCCGACTGGTTAACCCCCTACCTGGAAGGCAAAAAATGATGATTCCCTGGCAGGATCTGGCTCCCGAAACGCTGGATAGCCTGATTGAAAGCTTTGTATTACGCGAGGGCACCGATTATGGTGAACATGAACGTTCGCTTGAGCAAAAGGTCGCCGATGTAAAACGGCAGCTACAAAGTGGCGAGGTGTTGCTGGTGTGGTCTGAACTGCACGAAACCGTCAACATCATGCCGCGCAATCAGTTTCGCGGTTGATTGTTCCATCTTTCCAGTCAGGGAGTTGCTATGTCCGCCAGACATCCGGTTATTGCCGTTACGGGTTCAAGTGGTGCGGGAACCACCACCACCAGCCTCGCTTTTCGCAAGATCTTCGCCCAACTCAATTTGCATGCTGCCGAAGTTGAAGGTGACAGCTTTCACCGCTATACCCGTCCGGAAATGGATATGGCGATTCGCAAGGCCCGCGATTCAGGGAAGCACATCAGCTATTTCGGCCCTGATGCGAACGATTTCGGCCTGCTGGAACAAACCTTTATTGATTACGGCCACACCGGTAAAGGTCAGTCGCGCAAGTATCTGCATACCTACGATGAAGCCGTCCCATGGAACCAGGTTCCGGGTACGTTTACGCCGTGGCAGCCGCTGCCGGAACCCACCGATGTCCTGTTCTACGAAGGATTGCATGGCGGCGTAGTGACACCCCAGCATGACGTGGCGCGCCATGTTGATCTGCTGGTGGGCGTGGTGCCGATTGTCAATCTGGAGTGGATCCAGAAGCTGACCCGTGACATGAGCGAACGCGGCCATTCCCGTGAAGCGGTGATGGATTCTGTCGTGCGCTCAATGGAAGATTACATCAACTATCTGACACCACAGTTTTCACGAACCCACATCAACTTCCAGCGCGTTCCGACGGTGGACACCTCAAACCCGTTCGCAGCAAAAACCATTCCGTCACTGGACGAGAGTTTTGTGGTGATCCACTTCCGCAATCTGGAAGACATTGATTACCCCTGGCTGCTGGCGATGCTGCAGGGCTCATTTATTTCCCACATCAATACATTGGTGGTCCCGGGCGGGAAGATGGGTCTGGCGATGGAGCTGATTATGATGCCGCTGGTGCAGCGACTGATGGAAGGCAAGAAGATCGAGTAACCCTATTCCCTCTCCCCGTGCAGAGGGTCACGATGAGGGCATCGGTGCGCACGATGCCCCATCAGTCAGCCTTCGATCACATCATACGAATGCGTGATTTTCACCGCTTTTTCCAGCATTAACGCCACAGAGCAGTACTTCTCGGCAGAGAGATCGACCGCGCGGGAAACCGCCGCATCCTTCAGATCTTTCCCGGTCACGATAAAGTGCAAATTGATATGCGTGAACAGGCGCGGGGCCTCTTCGCGACGCTCGGAGGTCAGCTTCACTTCGCAGTCCGTCACCTCATGGCGACCCTTTTGCAGAATCGAAACCACGTCGATTGCGCTACAGCCGCCGGCGGCCATCAGCACAACTTCCATCGGGCTTGGCGCTTTATCACCGGAGTTACCATCCATCAAAATCTGGTGTCCGGAAGCGGATTCACCGAGGAACGTTAAACCTTCAACCCATTTCACACGCGCTTGCATATTCATTAACTCCGACGTTGCAATTTTCCGAACAGATTACGCGCGCGTTACAATTCTCGCAACGGAAGACGACCTGCGTCATGCTGAAGCGAGACACCAGGAGACACGCGGCGAAAGCTATGCTAAAACACTCTGGATGCTACAGTAATACATTGACGTTACACATGTATGCAGAGGACATCAAACATTACTGGCTGCGAAACAAAATGACAGCCGCATTCCCAGGTACGGGGAAGAATTCGATTGCAACCCCAGAGTCAGGATGCGATTTATGACTCTGGTGACAGCTTATAACAGAGGATAACAGCGCATGGTGCTTGGCAAACCGCAAACAGACCCGACTCTCGAATGGTTCTTGTCTCATTGCCACATTCATAAGTACCCATCGAAGAGCACGCTGATTCACCAGGGTGAAAAAGCGGAAACGTTGTATTACATCGTCAAAGGCTCGGTGGCAGTGCTGATTAAGGATGAAGAAGGGAAAGAAATGATCCTTTCTTATCTGAACCAGGGTGATTTCATCGGTGAACTGGGCCTGTTTGAAGAAGGCCAGGAACGTAGCGCCTGGGTACGTGCAAAAACCGCGTGTGAAGTCGCCGAAATCTCCTACAAGAAATTCCGTCAGTTGATCCAGGTGAATCCGGATATTCTGATGCGTCTTTCTTCGCAGATGGCTCGCCGCCTGCAGGTCACTTCCGAGAAAGTGGGTAACCTTGCCTTCCTGGACGTGACAGGCCGCATCGCACAGACATTGCTGAACCTGGCGAAACAGCCTGACGCCATGACCCACCCGGACGGTATGCAAATTAAAATTACCCGTCAGGAAATTGGTCAGATCGTCGGGTGTTCTCGTGAGACCGTTGGCCGTATCCTGAAAATGCTGGAAGATCAGAATCTGATCTCCGCCCACGGTAAAACTATCGTGGTTTACGGAACGCGTTAATTCCGGTCAGACGGCGTGCCATCGCAAGGTGTCACGCCGTTTTTGTCTCTGGCAACCATGTGGCGCAGGCTGATTTATCACCCGGAAGTTAACTACGCACTTCGGCAAACGCTGGTGTTATGTCTCCCCGTGGCTGTCGGTCTGATTCTCGGCCAACTGCAACATGGTCTGCTGTTCTCTCTCGTGCCTGCCTGCTGTAACATCGCCGGTCTGGACACCCCGCATAAGCGCTTTTTCAAACGTCTGATTATTGGCGGCAGTTTGTTTGCCGGTTGCAGCCTCGCCGTGCAGCTCTTACTTGCCCGCGACATTCCTCTGCCGCTGATTTTAACCGTGCTGGCGATGACGCTCGGCGTCACCGCGGAGATCAGTTCGCTTCATGCGCGCCTGCTGCCCGCATCGCTCATCGCCGCGATTTTCACCCTTAGCCTTGCCGGAAATATGCCCATCTGGGAGCCGCTGCTGATCTATGCCCTCGGCACGTTGTGGTACGGATTGTTCAACTGGTTCTGGTTCTGGATGTGGCGCGAACAGCCCTTACGCGAATCCCTGAGCCTGCTGTACGTCCAGCTCGCGGAGTATTGCGAAGCAAAATACACCTTGCTGACGCAACATACCGATCCGGAAAAGTCGCTGCCGCCGCTGCTCACTCGCCAGCAAAAGGTGGTGGATCTGATTAGCCAGTGCTACCAGCAGCTCCATATGCTGGCCGCCAATAAGAATCATGAATACAAGCGGCTGCTGCGCACGTTTCAGGTCGGGCTGGATCTTCAGGAGCATATTTCCGTCAGCCTGCATTATCCTGCCGAGGTGCAAAAACTGGTGGAGCGCAGCCACGCCGAAGCGGTGATCCGCTGGAATGCGCAAACGGTCGCCGCGCGCCTGCGGGTACTGGCTGACGATATTCTGTACCACCGCTACCCCACGCGCTTTACGATGGAAAAACAGCTGGGCGCGCTGGAGAAAATCGCACGTCAGCATCCGGACAATCCGGTCGGGCAGTTCTGCGCCTGGCACTTTAGCCGCATCGCGCGCGTGCTCCGCACCCAGCGCCCCCTCTATTCCCGCGACCTGATGGCCGATAAGCAAAAACGCCTGCCGTTGCTGCCAGCGTTAAAAAGCTATTTGTCCCTGAAATCCTCGGCCCTGCGCAATGCGGCGCGGATCAGCGTAATGCTCAGCATTGCCAGCCTGATGGGCATGGCGCTGCATCTACCGAAACCCTACTGGATTTTAATGACGGTGCTGTTTGTCACGCAAAATGGCTACGGCGCCACCCGCGTGCGGATCCTGCACCGGGCAGCGGGCACGGTCGCAGGACTGGTGATTGCTGGCATAACGCTGCACTTCCACGTACCGGACGGCTTCGCCCTGGCAGGAATGCTGGTGATCACCCTCGTGGGTTATCTGATTATCCGCAAAAACTACGGCTGGGCGATGGTCGGATTTACCGTCACGGCGGTGTATACCCTGCAATTGCTCACGCTGAACGGCGAACAGTATATTGTCGCGCGACTGGTGGATACGTTGATTGGCTGTCTGATCGCCTTTGGCGGCATGGTCTGGCTGTGGCCCCAGTGGCAGAGTGGGCTGTTGCGACAGAATGCGCACGATGCGCTGGAGGCCGATCAGCAGGCGATTCGCCTTATTCTGAGCGACGATCCGCAGCCTTCCCCGCTGGCCTATCAGCGCATGAAGGTCAATCAGGCCCATAACGCGCTGTTTAACTCCCTCAATCAGGCGATGCAGGAGCCGGGCTTTAATTCCCATTATCTGGCGGATATGAAGCTGTGGGTCACCCATAGCCAGTTTATCGTCGAGCATATCAATGCCATGACCACGCTGGCACGCGAGCATGCGATGCTGACGCCGGACCTGGCGCAGCGCTATTTGCAGTCGTGTGAAATTGCGCTGCAGCGATGCCAGCAGCGTCTGGAGTATGACGCGCCGGGGGAATCCGGAGACTCTAACATTCTTGAAGCACCGGAAACGCTCACCTGGGGCCCTATGAGCACGCTGGAACAGCATTTACAGCGCGTTCTGGGACATCTGAACACCATGCACACCATTTCGTCGGTCGCATGGCGTCAGCGCCCGCATCACGGCATTTGGCTGACGCGGATTATGCGCCGTAAGGCGTCGTAAGTTTTGCGGCTCCGTATTCCGGGACAAAACCAAGCCGCTACCTGGCGACTCCATTAGCCCTGAACGATCTTCTTCACCGCACTGGCAAAACGCGTCATCCCGGCTTCGATATCCTGCTCTTCCACCACCAGCGACGGCGCAAAGCGCATTACATCTGGGCCGGCATTCAGTACCATCACCCCTTCGTGCGCAGCCGCATGGAGGAAGTCACGCGCGCGGCCTTTATACTGCGGCTTCAGTTCCGCACCGACTAACAGTCCCATGCCGCGAATATCGCTGAACACGTCGTACTGTGCGTCGATCTTCTGAAGATGCTGCACAAACTGCTCGCGCTTCGCGTTGACGCCGTTCAGCACTTCCGGGGTGTTGATAATATCGAACGCCGCTCCGGCAATCGCGCACGCCAGCGGGTTGCCGCCATAAGTGGAACCGTGAGAGCCGACGTGGAAGGCTGATGCGATCTCTTGCGTCGTCAGTACGGCGCTCACCGGGAAACCGCCGCCCAGGGCTTTCGCACTGGTCAGAATATCCGGCGTTACACCATAGTGCATATACGCAAACAGATCGCCGGTACGCCCCATTCCACTTTGCACCTCATCAAACACCAGCAGCGCCTGATGCGCATCGCACAGCGCGCGCAGGCCTTTCAGGAACTCTGGCGTTGCGGCGGTTACGCCGCCCTCACCCTGGATCGGCTCCACCACTACCGCGCAGGTGTGATCGTCCATCACGGCTTTTACGGCATGCAGATCGTTAAATGGCACATGGATAATATCGGCCGGTTTCGGGCCGAAACCGTCAGAGTATTTCGGCTGCCCACCCACGGAGACCGTGAACAGCGAACGGCCGTGGAACGCATTGTGGAACGCGATAATTTTGCTTTTATAGGGGCTGTGGCGAGTGGATGCGTAATAGCGCGCCAGTTTGAAGGCGGTTTCGTTGGCTTCGGTGCCGGAGTTCATAAACAGCACGCGCTCGGCAAACGTCGCGTCGATCATCTTGCGGCCCAGACGCAGCGCCGGTTCATTGGTAAATACGTTGCTGGTATGCCACAACGTTTCGCCCTGGGTTTTTAGCGCGTCGACCAGGGCAGGATGGCAATGCCCCAGCGCCGTCACTGCAATACCGCCCGCAAAATCCACGTACTCTTTGCCCTGCTGATCCCATACCCGGCTACCTTTGCCTTTAACCGGGATAAACTCCGCCGGTGCATAAATTGGCAGGATCACTTCGTCGAATGTTGCGCGTGTAATTGCAGATTGCTCAGTTGCCATGTCATGCCCATCCATTTTATGTCACATTTTTAGTGAGAATATAATCACAAAATATGCATAAAAAATCACAACAAGGCAATAAAAATTCAGCGATTGACGAAATTGGCGAGAAGCTGGTGGCCCTGTTCGCTCAGTATGCTCTCCGGGTGGAACTGCACCCCTTCGAGATCCCATTCGCGATGGCGAATGCCCATGATCTCCCGGGTGTCGCTCCAGGCGGTAACCTCAAAGCACTCAGGCAACGTGGGCGGATCGATAACCAGCGAGTGATAACGCGTAACGGTAAGAGGATTATTCAGGCCAATGAACACCCCCGTTCCCGTGTGAGTCACCGGGGATGTTTTGCCGTGCATCACTTTCGCAGCACGAACAATCGTGGCGCCGAAGACCTGGCCGATGGCCTGATGCCCCAGACAGACGCCAAGGATCGGCAATTTACCCGCGAAATGGCGGATAACATCCAGGGAAATACCGGACTCATCGGGCGTGCAGGGCCCCGGCGAAATGACGATTTTCTCTGGCGACAGCGATTGAACGTCAGCCAGCGTCAGCTCATCATTGCGCCGCACCACCACCTCCGCACCCAGTTCACAAAAATACTGGTAAAGGTTCCAGGTAAAGGAATCGTAGTTATCAATCAGCAGAATCATGGCGGCTCCGGGACAAAAAGGCCGCCCTATTCTACTCAGTTTCCCGCGCTTCACTCACTACTTTGGCAAAGATGGTATTGAGTGGGGTCAAATCCCCCATCGCGCCACTTTGGTTAGCGTCTGACCACGCCTTTGGATCGATATCCTGCCAGCTTAGCTGGTACCCCGCGTGGATCGCCAGCTGTTCAAAGAACACGCGCTGAGCAATCCCGTTGCCAATGCGGAACGGGTGTAAAACGTTTATTTCACAGTAGTAGTGGCTGAGGCGGGCGATAAATTCGTCGCGCTCAAGACCCGTCAGATAGCCTTCGTCCTCCAGATCCTGCATCAGCGCATTGCCCTCTTTCTCGATATAAGCAAAGTGGCAAAAACGCGTGTCGCCCTGGTAGATATCAACCTCACGGAACTCGCCAGCCCAGCTAAAAATATCCTGATAAAGATGGCGATGGATAGCGCACAGGTGCGGTAAACCGCGGGCTGGAGGTCCGAGCGGCAACGTGGCGGCACGCAGCGCGGTCAGCTCATAAGCGGCCTGCGCCAGACGCTCCGCCTGACGGATACTGAGCTTGTTGCGCATCACATTGAGACCGGGATAGAGATACGGGTCGCGATCGTCACCAATTTTATCGCTCATAGTGCCTCCTGAGTTCCTCAAGACGCGCCTGCGCCGCTTCCGCGTTAAGCTCAACTAACGGGCTATCAATGCCTTCCAGACGTCGGCTGGCCTGAAAATTAATATTTCGCTGCTGCTCCCAGAGACGGGATTTTTGTTTATCGGTGAGTTTTTTCACTTAACGCCTCCCTGATGTGCCCATTTGCCACAAGTATAAGCAGCAAAACGCGCTTTCGCAGGGAGGTGTCAGCCGTGCGGGCGAGAAACGCCCGCCGAAGAGAAGATTAAGGCAGTACTTTAGCGGAGAGGATAACTACCGGTTTTGTCGGGACATTCTGGTAAGGACCGACGTCGTGGGTCTGCACCTGAGAGATCTTGTCAGCCACGTCCATCCCTTTCACAACTTTACCGAAGACCGCATAACCGAAATCACGCTGGCCGTGATCGAGGAAAGCATTATCAGCCACGTTGAGGAAGAACTGGCTGGTTGCGCTGTCTTTATCGGCGGTACGCGCCATAGAGATGGTGCCGCGGGTGTTACGCAAGCCGTTGTCGGCTTCGTTTTTGATTGGCGCGTTCGGCTGCTTTTGCTGCATTTGCTCGTTAAAACCACCGCCCTGAAGCATAAAGCCCGGGATCACGCGGTGGAACGTGGTGTTGTTATAAAAGCCGCTGTTCACGTAATCGAGAAAGTTTTTAACAGAAACAGGAGCTTTCTGGCTGTTCAGTTCCAGCTCAATATTTCCGGCGGAGGTTGTCAGCAAAACATGGGGGTCGCCTTTCGCTGCCAGAACGGCAGGGGAGACTGCAGAGAGAGCAAACACAGCTGCGACAGCCGCCAGAGTTGATTTGAGCATGAGAATTCCTTAACAAAGCGCAGTAAAGAAGGCAAGTGGCTTGATTCTAAAGAGCAGTATGAACGGAGGCCAGCCTTTTACCTAATTTTACGAATTTGAAACAGTTGTAACCACGCAAACGGTTGTCTTTAGCGCTGCTTAACGTGATCAAGATCACATCAAATAGTGCAATGACGATCATATTTCGCATAAAAGATTTAAATGGATCACTTTAATGACTAAAATCTGCCCGCACTCAGCGCGTCAATGCGCTTTACATTCTTATACCCTGAATTATTCACGATGCAGGAGCGCGGCAAACGACGCACTCCCGAAGCTGACTCAACTCAGTGGCGGGGTGATGAAGTGTCGCCAGCGCATCGGCGTCCTGAAGAATGACGGGTAAAACACAGGCCAGACATGACTAACAGCAACCGCATCAAGCTCACATGGATCAGCTTCTTCTCGTACGCCCTGACCGGCGCACTGGTAATTGTCACCGGGATGGTGATGGGAAATATCGCAGACTACTTCCAGCTGCCCGTTTCCAGCATGAGTAACACCTTCACCTTCCTTAACGCCGGGATCCTGATCTCCATTTTCCTGAATGCCTGGCTGATGGAAATCGTTCCCCTGAAAACGCAGCTGCGTTTCGGCTTTGTGCTGATGGTGGCTGCCGTCGCAGGCCTGATGCTCAGCCACAGCATTGCCCTGTTCTCGGCCGCCATGTTCGTGCTTGGCCTGGTGAGTGGGATCACCATGTCCATCGGTACGTTCCTGATCACCCACATGTATGAAGGGCGTCAGCGCGGCGCGCGTCTGCTGTTCACCGATTCCTTCTTCAGCATGGCCGGGATGATTTTCCCGATGGTTGCCGCGGTTCTGCTCGCGCGCAGCATCGAATGGTACTGGGTGTATGCCTGCATCGGCCTGGTCTATGTGGCGATCTTTATTCTGACCTTCGGCTGTGAGTTCCCGGTTCTCGGCAAAAAGGCGCAGTCCACCGCTGAGCCGGTCGCAAAAGAAAAATGGGGTATCGGCGTGCTGTTCCTCTCCGTTGCCGCGCTGTGCTACATCCTCGGCCAGCTGGGCTTTATCTCCTGGGTGCCGGAATACGCCAAAGGTTTGGGCATGAGTCTGAACGATGCGGGTAAACTGGTGAGCGATTTCTGGATGTCGTACATGTTTGGCATGTGGGCGTTTAGCTTCATCCTGCGTTTCTTCGACCTGCAGCGTATCCTGACCGTTCTGGCAGGCCTGGCAACCGTGCTGATGTATCTGTTCATCAACGGCTCACCAGAGCATATGCCGTGGTTTATCCTGACGCTTGGCTTCTTCTCCAGCGCGATTTATACCTCGATTATCACGCTCGGATCGCTGCAAACCAAAGTGGCATCACCAAAACTGGTTAACTTTGTCCTGACCTGCGGCACCATCGGCACCATGCTGACCTTCGTGGTGACGGGCCCGATTGTGGCGCACAGCGGCCCGCTGGCAGCGTTACATACGGCAAATGGCCTGTATGCCGTGGTGTTTGTGATGTGTCTGGTACTGGGCTTTGTGACCCGCCACCGTCAGCACAACACGGTAGCGGCTTCACATTAATGCTCTATGCCCCTTTGCGCTCAGCGAAGGGGCTGTTTCGACTGAAAGAGACCTCTTCTCCCCCGCTGTCTGTTTGTATCCACGTCTGCGCCAGCTGCGTTGTGGCAATCACCCTTCCCTGCCGAATTGACCAGCGCACCGGCACCTGGCAGCGCACCGCTTCAAATCCGCTTTCTGCTGGCAGAATAATCAGGTTCGCCGGGTTGCCTGTCTCAATGCCGTAATCGCTCAGGCCAAAGGTTCTGGCGCTGTTATGGGTGATCAGATTAAGTCCGCTATCAATCTGCGAATAGCCCATGAGCTGGCAGACGTGTAAGCCCATATGCAGCACCTGCAACATATTACCGGTACCCAGCGGATACCACGGGTCAAAGACATCGTCATGACCGAAGCAGACATTGATACCGGCTTCCTGTAACTCTTTCACGCGGGTGATTCCCCGGCGCTTTGGATAATCGTCAAAACGGCCCTGCAGATGGATATTCACCAGCGGATTAGCAACAAAGTTAATCCCGGACATTTTCAACAGACGGAACAGGCGCGACGTGTATGCCCCGTTGTACGAGTGCATCGCCGTGGTATGGCTTGCCGTCACGCGCGGACCGATGCCGGCTTCGAGGGCCAGCGCCGCCACGGTTTCAACGAAGCGCGACTGTTCGTCATCGATCTCATCACAATGGATATCGAGCGGGCGGTCATATTTTTTCGCCAGTTCAAAGGCGATATGCAAAGACTGCACACCGTATTCACGGGTAAATTCAAAGTGGGGTATCGCCCCCACCACATCGGCCCCCAGCTTTAAAGCCTCTTCGAGCAGTGCGGCCCCGTTGGGATACGAAAGAATGCCCTCTTGCGGAAAGGCAACAATTTGCAGGGTGATCCACGGCGCGACTTCTTGCTTCACTTCCAGCATCGCTTTCAGTGCGGTGAGGGTCGGATCGGACACATCAACGTGGGTGCGAACAAACTGAATACCGTTGGCCATTTGCCACTTTAACGTCTTCCACGCCCGCGCTTTAACATCTTCGTGGCTCAACAGCGCCTTACGTTCTGCCCAGCGCTCAATCCCTTCAAACAGCGTTCCGGACTGGTTCCAGCTCGGCTCACCGGCGGTTTGCGTCGTATCAAGATGAATATGAGGCTCGATAAATGGCGGGATCGCCAGCCCACCGCGAGCGTTAAGCACTTCATGGCTTTCGTCATGGGCGTCGCTCATCGGGATGATCTCTGCAAAACGACCCTTCTCAATGCCAATTTGCCATAACCCCTCCCGACCCGGTAAGCGGACATTCTGGATTAGCCAAAGCGGTGTTGTTGTCATACCTTTCTCCCGAAAAGCGCTGCTGAAATTTAGGAGTACGTTGTTTCCACAATTTGCCCCCTGATTTGTACACAAAATCGACGACGACGAAAAGCCAGCTATTTCCATGACTTATAAAAATCCTGACAAATCAGCGATATACCCACTAAGTGGTAGGTTAAGGCGTATTTGATTTGCATCAATAAGTGCCCCTGCTGAATCGTTAAGGTAGGCAGTAATAGAAAAGAAATCGAGGCAAAAATGAGCAAAGTCAGACTCGCTATCATCGGTAACGGCATGGTCGGCCA
Organism: Lelliottia sp. CFBP8978; assembly: GCF_034046055.2. NCBI lineage: Bacteria > Pseudomonadati > Pseudomonadota > Gammaproteobacteria > Enterobacterales > Enterobacteriaceae > Lelliottia > Lelliottia sp. CFBP8978. Next base: position 4,052,959 of record NZ_CM188253.1, read on the forward strand.
CCGCTTTATTGAGGATCTCCTTGATAAAGCTGACGCTGCCCAGTTCGATATTACCGTCTTCTGTGAAGAACCCCGCATAGCATACGATCGTGTACACCTCTCTTCCTACTTCTCTCACCACACCGCCGAAGAGCTCTCTCTGGTCCGTGAAGGTTTCTACGAGAAGCATGGCGTCAAAGTGCTGGTGGGCGAACGCGCGATCACCATCAACCGCCAGGAAAAAGTGATTCACTCCAGTGCCGGACGCACGGTTTTTTACGATAAGTTGATCATGGCGACTGGCTCTTACCCGTGGATCCCGCCGATTAAAGGCTCAGAGACACAGGATTGCTTCGTTTATCGTACCATCGAAGACCTCAAAGCGATCGAATCCTGCGCCCGTCGCAGCAAACGCGGCGCGGTAGTCGGCGGCGGTCTGCTGGGCCTCGAAGCCGCAGGTGCGCTGAAAAATTTAGGCGTCGAAACCCACGTCATCGAATTTGCCCCGATGCTGATGGCAGAGCAGCTTGACCATATGGGCGGCGACCAGCTGCGCCGTAAAATCGAAAGCATGGGTGTGAAAGTTCACACCAGCAAAAATACCAAAGAGATCGTGCAGGAAGGCACCGAAGCGCGCAAAACCATGCGTTTTGCCGACGGTAGCGAGCTGGAAGTCGATTTTATCGTCTTCTCCACCGGTATCCGCCCACGCGACAAAATGGCTAACCAGTGCGGTCTGGCCGTGGCTCAGCGCGGCGGGATCATGATTAACGATGCCTGCCAGACATCCGATCCAGACATCTACGCTATCGGCGAATGCGCCAGCTGGAACAACCGCGTGTACGGTCTTGTCGCGCCAGGATATAAAATGGCGCAGGTCGCCGTTGACCATATCCTCGGCAATGAAAACGCCTTCACCGGTGCAGACATGAGCGCCAAGCTGAAACTGCTCGGCGTGGACGTCGGCGGTATCGGCGATGCGCACGGCCGCACCCCAGGCTGTCGCAGCTACGTTTATCTGGATGAAAGCAAAGAAGTCTACAAACGCCTGATCGTCAGCCAGGACAACAAAAACCTGCTGGGCGCGGTGCTGGTGGGTGATACCAGTGATTTCGGCAATCTGCTGCAGCTGGTATTGAATGCCATCGAACTGCCGGAAAACCCGGATGCGTTGATTCTGCCGGCGCATGCCTCCAACGGTAAGCCATCCATCGGCGTGGATAAACTGCCGGACAGCGCGCAGATTTGCTCCTGCTTCGACGTGACCAAAGGCATGCTGATCTCGGCGATCAATAAAGGCTGCCATACCGTTGCCGCGCTGAAAGCCGAAACCAAAGCCGGGACCGGCTGCGGGGGTTGTATTCCGCTGGTCACTCAGGTGCTGAACGCCGAGCTGGCGAAACAGGGCATCGAAGTGAACAACAATCTGTGTGAGCACTTCTCTTACTCACGCCAGGAGATTTACCACCTGATCCGCGTGGAAGGCATCAAAACCTTCGACGAACTACTGGAAAAACACGGTCAGGGCTACGGCTGTGAAGTGTGTAAACCGACCGTCGGTTCACTGCTGGCTTCCTGCTGGAACGATTACATTCTGAAACCGGAGCACACGCCGCTCCAGGATACCAACGACAACTTCCTGGCGAACATCCAGAAAGACGGGACTTACTCGGTGATCCCACGTTCTGCAGGCGGTGAAATTACCCCTGAAGGTCTGGTAGCCGTGGGCCGCGTGGCGCGCGAATTTAACCTGTACACCAAAATCACCGGTTCCCAGCGTATCGGTCTGTTTGGCGCGCAGAAAGATGACCTGCCGGAGATCTGGCGTCAGCTGATCGAAGCGGGCTTCGAAACCGGTCACGCCTATGCCAAAGCGCTGCGCATGGCCAAAACCTGCGTGGGCAGCACCTGGTGCCGTTACGGCGTGGGCGATAGCGTGGGCTTCGGCGTTGAGCTGGAAAACCGCTACAAAGGCATCCGTACCCCACACAAAATGAAGTTTGGCGTCTCGGGCTGTACCCGTGAATGCGCAGAAGCCCAGGGCAAAGACGTGGGGATCATCGCCACCGAGAAAGGCTGGAATCTGTACGTTTGCGGTAACGGTGGGATGAAACCGCGTCACGCCGACCTGCTGGCCGCCGATCTCGATCGCGAAACTCTGCTGAAGTATCTTGACCGCTTCATGATGTTCTACATCCGTACCGCCGATAAACTGACCCGTACGGCTTCCTGGCTGGATAACCTCGAAGGTGGCATTGAGTATCTGAAATCAGTGATCATCGACGACAAACTCGGTCTGAACGAACATCTGGAAGAAGAGATTGCCCGCCTGCGCGAAGCGGTAATTTGTGAGTGGACTGAAACCGTGAACACGCCAGCGGCACAGGTTCGCTTCAAACACTTTATCAACAGCGCCCAGCGCGATCCAAACGTACAGGTTGTGCCTGAGCGTGAACAGCATCGTCCGGCGACCCCATACGAACGCATTCCGGTGACTCTGGTGGAGGAAAACGCATGAGCCAGTGGGTAAACATCTGCAAAATCCAGGATATCATCCCGGCGACCGGCGTCTGTGCGCTTTTGGGAACAGAGCAGGTTGCCATTTTCCGCCCTCGTCATGACGAACAGGTCTTTGCGATCAGCAATATTGACCCGTTCTTTGAATCCAGCGTGCTGTCCCGCGGCCTGATTGCGGAACATCAGGGTGAGCTGTGGGTTGCCAGCCCGCTGAAAAAGCAGCGTTTCCGTTTAAGCGATGGACTGTGCATGGAAGATGAAAGTCATTCCGTGAAGCATTACGACGTGCGGGTAAAAGACGGTCACGTACAGCTGCGGGGATAATCCCTTCAAATTCCTCGCCTTTTCAATAAGAAAGGCTTATGACCCCTAATGGGTAACGGCAGGAAAATCCGTATGTTTTATGCGGCTCCTGCTGTTATCCTGACGTCAAATTATTCCCCTCTCTCTACCCGTTACTGCTGTGAGGTCAAGTCGTGGAACATCTGCCGATTTTTTGTCAATTACGCCATCGCGACTGCCTGCTGGTTGGGGGCGGGGATGTTGCCGAGCGCAAAGCACGCCTCCTGCTTGATGCGGGTGCTCGTCTGACCGTTAACGCCCTCGCCTTCGCCCCACAGTTTGAAGTCTGGGCACAGGAAGGGATGCTGACGCTGGTGCAGGGGGAATTCAACGAATCCCTGCTGGATACCTGCTGGCTGACAATTGCCGCAACGGACAATGATGAAGTCAATCAGCGCGTCAGCGACGCCTGCGAAACTCGCCGCATTTTCTGTAACGTCGTGGATGCCCCGAAAGAGGCCAGTTTTATCATGCCGTCAATCATTGACCGTTCGCCGCTGATGGTGGCGGTCTCTTCCGGCGGTACATCGCCGGTGCTGGCGCGTTTACTACGTGAAAAGCTGGAAGCGATTTTACCCCAACACCTCGGCCAGGTGGCGCGCTACGCGGGCCAGCTCCGCGCCCGAGTTAAAAAAACCTTCGCTACCGTGGGCGAACGGCGTCGTTTCTGGGAAAAATTCTTTGTTAACGATCGGCTGGCGCAGTCGCTGGCCAATCAGGATCAGAAAGCCGTCGCAGAGACAACCGAGCGCCTGCTGGCTGAGCCACTTGACCATCGCGGAGAAGTCGTTCTGGTGGGCGCAGGGCCTGGAGACGCGGGACTGTTAACCCTCAAGGGGCTGCAGCAAATTCAACAGGCGGACATCGTGGTGTATGACCGCCTGGTCTCTGACGACATCATGAATCTGGTGCGCCGTGACGCTGACCGCGTATTCGTCGGCAAGCGGGCTGGCTATCACTGCGTGCCGCAGGAGGAGATCAATCAGATCCTGCTGCGCGAAGCGCAAAAGGGTAAACGCGTGGTGCGCCTCAAGGGCGGCGATCCGTTTATCTTTGGTCGCGGCGGCGAAGAGCTGGAAACCCTGTGTCATGCCGGCGTTCCGTTCTCTGTGGTACCAGGTATTACCGCCGCGTCGGGCTGTTCGGCCTATTCCGGTATCCCGCTCACCCATCGCGATTATGCGCAAAGTGTGCGTCTGGTGACGGGACACCTGAAAACGGGCAGCGAGCTGGACTGGCATAATCTGGCTGCGGAAAAACAGACGCTGGTGTTCTACATGGGGCTGAACCAGGCCGCCACCATCCAGCAAAAACTGCTGGAACACGGTATGCCGGAGGATATGCCGGTGGCGCTGGTGGAAAACGGCACGGCAATTAAACAGCGTGTCGTGAGCGGGGTATTAACCCAACTGGGCGAGCTGGCGAAGCAGGTCGAAAGCCCGTCGCTGATCGTGGTTGGCCGCGTTGTGGAACTGCGGGAAAAGCTGAACTGGTTTTCCAACCACTAACAAGAACCCGCAACAAGAGCCTGCATAATTCCCCTTCAAAGAGTAGTCCTTAACTGGACTACTCCCCTCTTACTCCTGTCGATAACATACCGCCTGCGAAATGGAATTTTTCCATTTAATCCCTCGTGTTACATCCAAACTGAGTTCATAAGACAAGGAAAGAGTATGTTCAAACTGGCGAAGGCCGCTATTTTAGTCGGCGTATTATCGACCCTTACTGCTTGCACCGGACACGTTCAAAACACCAAAAATAACTGTAGCTACGATTATTTGCTGCACCCGGCGATCTCGATTTCGAAAATGATCGGTGGCTGCGGCCCGGCGGCCGATCAGTAAGCGTTTTGCAGGCATAAAAAAACCGGGAAAATCCCGGTTTTTTTGTTTGGGTGGTGCATGGGTTGTATGGCCTGATGCCCAGGCCCTCTCTCTGTGGGAGCGGGAACAAACCCTAAAAACGGTAACGTGGTTACCGTTTTGCTTTTACCTACGGCTTAGCGACAAAGCCAATCGCTTCGTAGACGGCTTTCAGCGTTTCAGCAGCACGCGCGCTGGCTTTCCCGGCGCCGTCTCTCATTACCTGCTGCAGGAATGCTTCATCGTTGCGGAAGCGGTTGTAACGCTCCTGCAGCTCGGTCAGCATGCCAGACACCGCATCAGCCACTTCACCCTTCAGGTGGCCATACATTTTCCCTTCAAAGTGCTGTTCCAGTTCCGGGATGCTCTGCCCGGTGACACCGGAGAGAATATCCAGCAGGTTAGATACGCCCGCTTTATTCTGCACATCGTAACGCACGACAGGCGGCTCATCGGAATCCGTCACGGCACGTTTCAGCTTCTTGACCACCGATTTTGGATCTTCCAGCAGCCCGATAACGTTGTTACGGTTATCGTCAGACTTGGACATCTTTTTGGTTGGCTCAAGCAGAGACATGACCCGCGCGCCTGATTTCGGGATAAATGGCTCAGGCACTTTGAACACGTCGCCATAAATAGCGTTGAAACGCTGGGCGATATCGCGGCTCAGTTCCAGGTGCTGTTTCTGGTCTTCACCGACAGGAACCTGGTTGGTCTGGTACAGCAGAATATCTGCCGCCATCAGCACCGGATAGTCAAACAGGCCGGCATTGATGTTTTCGGAGTAGCGCGCTGATTTGTCTTTGAACTGCGTCATGCGGCTCAGTTCACCGAAATAGGTATAGCAGTTCAGCGCCCAGCCCAGCTGTGCATGTTCTGGCACGTGGGACTGGACGAAAATAGTGCTTTTTTCAGGATCGATACCGCAGGCCAGATAAAGCGCCAGCGTATCGAGCGTTGCTTTGCGCAGTTTTTCAGGGTCCTGGCGCGCGGTAATCGCATGCAAATCAACGATACAGTAGATGCAATGGTAATCATCCTGCATGTTCACCCACTGACGCAACGCACCCATGTAGTTGCCAATGGTCAATTCACCTGAAGGCTGTGCGCCACTAAAAACGATGGGCTTAGTCATTTTTCGATTCCTGATTTTCACTGTGCGAAAGCCCGAGCGCGGGCAGTAAATCTTTGAAGTGATCGAACACGACGTCCGGCTCACTCAACGTGATGGCTTCACCGTAGTTATAGCCATAGGTTAACCCAACGGAGGGCGATCCCGCCGCTTTGGCAGCCAGAATATCATTACGCGAATCACCGACAAAGAGCAGCTGTTCAGGCGTTAAGGATAATTTTCCGGCCACCAGTAAGATCGGTTCCGGATGCGGCTTTTTGTTCTTCACATCGTCACCGCCGACAATCACGGAGAAATATTTCGCGATATCTAACGCCTCGAGCAGCGGCGCAACAAACGGCGTCGGCTTGTTCGTCACCAGCGCCAGCGGCATGCCTTGGGTATGCAAAGCGTTCAGCGTTTCCACAACATCCGGGAACAGAAAACTCCCCTCTTCCACGGTCTCTTCATAATAGCGATTGAACAGCTTACGCAGAACACGCAGCTGCTCGTCCTGAGGGATATCCGCATGGTCGACGCCCGGCTTGCCCTGCGCGGCACGCTGTATCGCCCGCTCCTGGCGTGCCCAGGTCAGCGCACGCTCCATCAGTACGTCGGCACCATTACCAATCCAGGTTATCACACGTTCTTCGCCTGCGACCGGCAGCTCCAGCGCATACAGCGCCTGATCGACTGCGCTGGTTAAACCTGGCGCGCTATCCACCAGCGTGCCGTCGAGGTCGAACGCCACACCCCGAATTGCCTGCAATTTATTCATGACTTACCTTTGCCAGTTCACCGCGCATTTCATCAATGACTTTTTTGTAATCGGGCTGATCGAAAATCGCCGAGCCTGCCACAAACATATCGGCTCCCGCTGCGGCGATTGCGCCGATATTGCTCACCTTCACGCCGCCATCCACTTCGAGGCGGATGTCATAGCCAGACTCGTCAATGCGACGACGGACTTCACGCAGTTTGTCCAGCGTTTGCGGAATAAAGGACTGGCCGCCAAAGCCTGGGTTGACGGACATCAGCAGGATCACATCCAGCTTATCCATTACGTAATCAAGGTAGCTGAGCGGGGTTGCCGGGTTAAACACCAGACCCGCTTTGCAGCCGTTTTCTTTAATCAGCTGCAGCGTGCGATCGACATGTTCGGAGGCTTCAGGATGGAAAGTGATAATGCTGGCACCCGCTGCGGCAAAATCCGGCACGATGCGATCGACCGGTTTAACCATCAGATGAACGTCGATCGGTGCGGTGATGCCGTAGTTGCGTAGCGCTTTAAGAACCATCGGTCCGATGGTCAGATTTGGCACGTAGTGGTTATCCATGACATCGAAATGAACCACATCCGCACCGGCAGCCAGCGCTTTTGCCGTGTCTTCACCCAGGCGGGCAAAATCGGCTGACAGAATTGAGGGAGCAATCAAAAACTGTTTCATCCGCATCTCCTTGAAGTGTATTTGCCGACGGGCGAAACGGCTCAGGGTCGATAAAGAGCCAGCAGTTCGTCCACCTTTTTACGTGTGCCGCCGTTGCTGCTGATGCTGCGCCGCACTTTAACCTTGAAATGGTGCTTCGCCGCTTTGTACCACTCGCGGGTATCCGGCGTGTCATGGTTCGAAATTAGCACCGTGATTTGCTTACTGACCAGTTTTTCCGCCATTTCAGCCAGATGAGCCTGCTCTAAGGGGCTGAAGCTATTGGTGTGGTAGGCGGTAAAATTCGCGGTCGCAGACAAAGGGGCATACGGCGGATCGCAATAAACCACCGAATCCGCGTTTGCCATTTCCATGCACTTTTCATACGAAATGCAATGGAATTCCGCTTTCTGTGCCTTTTCAGCAAAATGCAGCAGCTCGGCCAGCGGGAAGTATGGGCGCTTGTAGCGGCCAAACGGCACGTTGAATTCGCCACGCAGATTATATCGGCACAGGCCATTGTAGCCGTGTCGGTTCAGATACAGGAATAACAGCGCCCGCCGGAACGGATCCTGGCTCTGGTTGAACTCTGCGCGAAACTGATAGTAAGCGTCCGGGTTGTTGTTCTCTGGGGTAAAGAGTTCACGCGCCGCATCGATATACTCATTTGTCTGAGTCTTAACGATGTTGTAGAGGGTAATGAGATCGCTGTTGATATCCGCAAGGATATAGCGAGAAAAGTCGGTGTTCAGGAACACCGACCCTGCGCCCACGAAGGGCTCGATAAGACACTCGCCTTTCGGCAGATGTTTATTAATATCGTCGAGCAGGGGGTATTTCCCCCCCGCCCATTTTAGAAAAGCGCGATTTTTTTTCATGCTGACTAACTGATTACACCTTCTCCGGCTGTGGAGAAAGCTCCGACAGCAACCTGCGCTTTAACCATTACTTCAAATCGGCCTGAACCTGATGAATCGGTTTCGCCCACGGATTTTTTGCCTGCACATCAGCAGGCAGCGCCGCAACGGCACGTTTCGCTTCGTCTTTAGAAGCGTACACGCCGCTCACCAGCACATACCATGGTTGCCCATTGCGGGTCGTCTGATAAACCACATAGTTTTTCAGATTCGATTTCTTCGCCCAACCGTTCAGATTGTCATAGCTCGAAGAGCTACTCAGCTGCAGCGTGTAGTTGCTCGATGGTGCTGATTTCAGCGATCCCACGTTGCCTGCCGTTTTACCCGTTGTCGCAGAGCTGGCTGATGCCGTCGCTGCTGGCGCTGGCGTCGCAGCAGGTGCTGTGGCCTTCGGTGCAGCGGTGGTCGCAGCAGGCGCTTTCGCGGCTGCGGTTTCAGTGTGCTTCGGCTGTGTAACAGGTTTCGCTTCCGGAGCTTTCACAACGGCCTGTGGCTTGGTTTCACGCTTCGGCTCAATGACGGTCTGTTTACGTTCCTGACGAGGAGCCGTTTGTGTCTGACGCGGTTTGGTTTCTGTTGCGGCTGTCTGCGGCTGAGCCGCACCGCCGCGAATCGGCGCCACGGTAGCAGGTTCAGTTGGCAGCGTGGAGCTCGCCACCACGTTGTTCACTTGATCCTGATTCTGCGGCTGCGTCAGGGCATTGTTCAGATCACCTTGAACCTCAACACGTTGCTGGCCTTCAGGAGCGGCAGTCGCCTGGCCCTGAGTCGGTGTCGAAGAAACCGGCGGCAGAGAGACATCCTGCGGAGACTGAGTGGTGTTACCCGCCGTCTGTTCAGCCGAGGTCGTGCCAGGGGCTGGCTGCGCACCGTTGGCCTGATCGGCAGCATCGTTACCCGAAAGATTGATGCTCTTTTCGGCGGGAGCGGTCTGCTCATTTGAGTTGGTTGACGGAGCCTTCAGCGCGGAACCAATGCCGATAATCAGCAGCAGCAGAACAAATACACCAAGACCCATCATAATATACTGACGAGAAGCGGGTTTTTGGGCCGACGCTTTTTTACGTTTGCGCGGGCGAGGCTCTACTGGCTCTCCGTCCATTGAATCATCAGACTCATATTCCTCTTCTTCTCGCTCATCGCGCGCATTGCGGCTACGTGACGGGCGACGATCGTCCGCATCCAAATCAACATCGTCAAAGTTGATTTGTGGCTCATTATCGCGTTCAGAAGATTGACGAGAACGACCAGTACGACGATCGCTGGGATCGGGTTTCAGCTCGTCTTCTGGTTTGAATTCATCCATTTAACACCCCACTCAAAGGCTCATGCTTACGACGTTGCATTTCACCTGAAGCTAAATAGCTACGTTTAACCGTAGCCTGACCTTTCTAGTTTTTACGCCTGCTGGCAATCAGCAATAGCGCCAAGAACGACATCGTGCGACACACCGCCGCGTACTTCACTCTTTCCTATCGCCAGCGGGAGGACCAAACGCATCTCGCCAGCTAAAACTTTTTTATCGCGCATCATGTGGGGTAAATACGCTTGCGAAGACATTTCGCGCGGTCCCGCCACGGGTAGACCCGCTCGCTCAAGGAGCGTAATGATGCGTTGAGTCTCTTCTTTACTGAATTGACCCAGGCGCTCTGACGTCCGTGCGGCCATCACCATACCTGCCGCAACCGCTTCGCCATGAAGCCAGTTGCCGTAACCCATTTCGGCCTCGATCGCATGACCGAATGTATGCCCAAGATTGAGTAAAGCACGTAAGCCGGTTTCACGCTCGTCTGCTGCCACGACTTCTGCTTTCAGCTCACAACAACGGCGGATGCAATACGCCAGAGCTTTCTCGTCGAGCTTCAGCAAGGCATCCATATTTTCTTCCAGCCAGGCGAAGAAATCACCGTCCAGAATAATGCCGTATTTGATCACTTCAGCAAGCCCGGAGGCCAGCTCACGCGGTGGCAGCGTTTTCAGACAGTCGATATCCACCACCACCGAAGCAGGCTGGTAGAAAGCGCCAATCATGTTTTTGCCGAGCGGATGGTTAACAGCTGTTTTGCCGCCAACGGAAGAATCAACCTGAGATAATAGCGTGGTAGGAATTTGAATAAAACGCACACCACGTTGGTAACTTGCCGCAGCAAAACCGGTCAGATCGCCAACAACACCACCGCCGAGGGCAAGTAGTGTCGTATCGCGACCATGCGGTTTTTGCAGTAATGCGGTGAAGACGGTATCCAGTACCGCCAGGCTTTTATACTGCTCGCCATCAGGCAGAATCACACTGTCGACTTTCACACCCGCCTGTTCAAGCAGATGACGAATTTTGTCGAGATAAAGCGGAGCCAAAGTCTCGTTGGTGACAAGCATTGCATGATCACCCGCTTTCAGTGGTAAGAAGGAAGCTGGATCGTTAAACAAACCAGCCGCGATGGTGATAGGGTAACTACGTTCCCCGAGAGTAACTGTAATCCTCTCCATGACGCGACATCCACCTTAAATGCTTATACCCGCGGGCGAGTGTATATAAAGCCAGAATCAGTTGCTTTCCAGCATATGAATAATCTGGTTTGCAACCACTTTAGCGCTCTGATCGTCGGTACGAATGGTCACATCAGCAATCTCTTCGTACAGTGGATTGCGTTCTCCAGCCAATGCTTCCAGAACTTCACGTGGAGGCGTTTCAACCTGCAGTAACGGGCGCTTTTTATCACGCTGCGTACGTGCGAGCTGTTTTTCAATGGTCGTCTCAAGATAGACCACAACGCCGCGGGCGGAGAGACGGTTACGGGTTTCGCGAGATTTTACAGAACCACCGCCTGTTGCCAGCACGATGCCCTGTTTTTCCGTAAGTTCATTGATAACTTTTTCTTCACGGTCACGGAAACCTTCTTCGCCTTCTACATCGAAGACCCAGCCCACATCAGCTCCGGTTCGTTTCTCAATCTCTTGATCAGAATCGTAAAATTCCATATTGAGTTGTTGAGCTAACTGGCGCCCAATAGTGCTTTTGCCGGCACCCATAGGCCCAACCAGAAAGATATTGCGTTTCTCTGCCATTTTTTCGGTACTACTAAGACTATTCGTTAATGGTAATTCCCGCTTCGCAGACACCCAGCGTAGCAGGACATGAACTGAAACCTCATATGCGATAGTGCGAGAGTCAGACTAAAAATTATCTCAGTAGTCCTGCTTGTTTGGCAACTGATTAAATCACCACGCCAGATGCTTAAGGCAATAACAAGAGGAAAGACAGGATAAGCTGAAACTCAAATCGGTACTCCTTGTATGCTAATTCATGCCCCACGTCAAACATCTGCAACAAACTGGATGCAAAATCCTGCCGCCAGATCGCTTTCATTATGGAATACCCGTCAGGCGTGGCGTAATAAACACCACCAGCTCGCGTCGCTCATTATCTTTTCCATCGTGGCGAAAGAACTGTCCAAACCACGGAACCTGGCTCAGTCCCGGGACGCTATCCGTGCCCGACTTGTTTTTTTGCGAGAAAATGCCGCCCAGTGCCAGCGTTTCACCGCTTTTCACTTCCACCTGCGTCTCAATTTCCTGTTTATCGATAGCCAGAGTTTCCCCATCGGCCTGCTGTAAAACCTGCCCGGGCATGTTTTCGCTTATATGAAGTTTCAGACGCACTCGACCATTCGGCAAAACGACAGGCGTCACCTCCATCCCAAGGACGGCCTCTTTAAACTCCACCGATGTTGCGCCGCTCTCTCCGCTGGAAACCTGATAAGGAATTTCACTACCTTGCTTGATGCTCGCGGGTTGCATGTGCGAAGCCAGAAGACGAGGACTGGCGATGATCTCAAGCTGTTGCTTTTGTTCGAGAGCCGAAAGCTCCATATCCAAAAGCCTGCCGTTGATTCGGCCAATGTTAAATCCCACATGTGTGGTTGCGTTAGCCACGGACAGATCGGCTCCCATGGTGGTCACTTGCCCGGGAGAACCGCCACCGCTCCCTTCTGCCAGACTCCATTTCACCCCTAATTCACGCAGGCTTTTTTCATTAATGGTGACGATATGCGCTGCCAGTTCTACCTGAGCCACGGGCAAATCCATCTCTTCGACCCAGTGCTGAAGATTATCCAGCGCGGAAGGAATATCCCTTGCCAACAGACGATTGGTGCGTTTGTCGACGGACAGGCTTCCCTTAGGGCTGAGCTGTTTTTCAGCGGCTTTCTGCAATTCAGTCGCATCGGCATACGCCAGCGACAACGTGCGCGACGCCAGCGGTACGTTCAGCTGTCGGCGAGTCTGCTCCTCCTCACTATGTGCCTGTTGTTCACGCAGCCCAGCGACAGTGTGAACATACAGAATCCCGCCCTCCTCCCGCAGCACCAGTCCGGCACTGGTGACTACCGTCTGCAGCGCCTGTCGCCATGGCACCTGAGACAGATGTAGCGACAGCGTGCCGTTAACATCAGGAGACACAATCAGATTCCGGTTCTCAAGCTCCGCCAGTGATTGCAGCACCTGAATCACCGGAACATCATCTATTGCCAGCGTCACCGGCCTGGGTTTGGGCGTGGCGCTCCATGCGCTCAGGCTGAACATCATTAGCAGGACGGCTATCCCTGTGTATCGCATTTTTCGCTCCTTCTCGTTGCCATCGCCACTCCTTCGGATCACACCCTTCACCGACCTCGACGACCATCTCAGTTTCATTGACCACAAGCACTCGCCAGCCCTCGGGCAAGCGATCTGCCTGCCGGACACGATGCCAACGATCTTGTTCATCCTTCACCATGCCCACGGCGTCTACGCTGCGAACAGCCCCTTGGTACCGCCAGCGATCGAGCTTTGCGATTGCGCAGCGATCGTCCGGTGGGCGAAAGGGGTCACGCATGCCGGTAAGAAACACCAGTGAGCAGAGGATTAAGCCGCGCAGTTCAATTCGCATTAACGCTCTCCACCTGCACTATCAGCTTCAATAGCGATTTACCGGGCTCAATCGAAAACGCCGTGATCTCCATACCGCCGCGCGTAAAACGCTCAAACAAAGCCGGGATCTGAGCCCAGTCTGCATCAAGCGTTAATTCTCCGCCCCGCGCATCGGGCGACCAGCGGACCAGGCGGACGTCGCGCGTTTGAAAATCCAGCGGAGAGAAAGGAACGGCCGCAACACGCTCTGATTCCGAGAAGCTAAGATGTGGTCGCCGTACCTCGCTGTGCCAAAGCGCCGTCATCGCAGCCGAGGTCGTCTCTCGCTTCGCCTCAAACTCAGATAACGCCAGCGATACCGGACGCGCCAGCGCCAGCCAGACCCCTAACAGAATCACGCCTGTGCTCATACTCCAGCAGAGAATGCGGGTGCGCGGACGAAACGAATACCAGCGTTCAAATAAGATGCCCACGCTTCACCCCTGACTCTGGAGCCTGAAACTAAACATCCAGCGCCCCTGGCTTTCCTGCTGCATTTCACCTGCAGGCCCAAGGACAAACCCTGGCACTTTTTTCAGGGATTCCGCCAGCGTTGAAAGCGCGGAAAACGTCGCGGTATAGCCCGTCAACTCCAGACTGGAGTGCTGATAACTCATCTGCGTGAGCCACGCCTGCTCAGGCATTGAGGAAGCCAGTGAAACCAGCGCGGGTTGCCAGGCGTGGCTTTTCACGCGCGCGGATCCGGCTTGTTGTGTTAACTGCTGCTCATGCTGTGCGCGCCACTGCGCACGATGTGACTCAAGCTGATGCAATATCGCCGTGTCGCCCTTCAGTCGTGCCTGTAGCGCTTGCGCCTTAACGCTGTAGAGGGAGCGCAGGCTTATCATCGCAGCGAGCGAAATCATCAGTGATCCGACAATAAGCAGTGCCCAAAAACGCCCGCAGCGCTGTTTTCGCTGCTGCCTCCAGGGCAAAAAGTTGGTCATTTTCACTCCAGTATCTCCCCCATTGCGAGGGCCAGAGCGACAGTGAAGTCAGCGCCATTTTCGGGTAACGGCGGCTGATAGCGTGAAATCAGGCTAAAAGGATCGTGCTGCCGGGCATCGAAGAGGACAATTTCCTGCGGGTTAAGCGCCAGTAGCGCTGCCAGATCTGCCACGTTTTCCGCCTCATCGTGTCTCTTTCTTCCCCACTGGTGGCGCATGGCCCACAGCCATTGATTGCTGTCGCACCAGGCAACGCACTGAACCGGAGCCGCGAGCAGAGGTAACAGATTCGTCAGCGCACCGGCATCCGGCGTGATCGCCGTGAGATTCAGACGCAGCGTTTTTGCCAGCATCAACAGGTCCGCAACTTCTTTGTTTTGTGCGGCGGTGACGTGGAATGCCTGGGTCAAGGTATCTTCCACATAGTCAAAACAGAGCGCATCAGGCGCCATCTCAAGTTCACGCGACATCGCGGAAGCAATCCAGGAAGCCTGTTCACTGTCGTTCAGCCGCATCCCCGGGCGCGGGAGGGCTTTTTGCAGCGTTCGGGCGGCGGGAAAGGCGAGAAATATCCGATGGTAACGCGGCAATGCCCGACTCCACTCACTCAGCGCGGACACGACCTGTTCCGGATTGACGATTTGCCCGTCACGTATGGCATCCGGCAGCAAGGGAATTTGCCACCAACGGCGCAGATACCATGCGGAACGCTCTTTGGTAAGGGCAACGGCTATCACCCTATCTTGTTGAATGTGAACACCTGTTCGCCATGTTTTGAAAGCCATGCGTCACGATCTCCTTATCGACCATCAGGTTGACGGCTATATCAATGAATCAGGCTTGCCTTTATACTACCGCGCGATTGTTTAGAAACTGCCCAAGTGAAACTAAATGGGAAATCTCCAGTGAAGTTCGTAAAGTATTTATTGATCCTTGCAGTCTGTTGCATTCTGCTGGGAGCAGGCTCGATTTACGGTTTATACAAATATATCGAGCCGCAACTACCCGATGTCGCCACACTCCGTGATGTGCGACTCCAGATCCCAATGCAGGTCTATAGCGCCGATGGCGAGCTGATCGCCCAGTATGGAGAGAAGCGTCGTATCCCATTGACGTTAAACCAGATCCCGCCGGTGATGGTGAAGGCCTTTATCGCCACAGAAGACAGCCGTTTTTATGAACACCACGGCGTTGATCCGGTGGGGATATTCCGTGCCGCCAGCGTCGCGTTGTTCTCCGGTCATGCGTCTCAGGGGGCGAGTACCATTACGCAGCAGCTGGCGCGTAACTTCTTCCTCAGCCCGGAAAAAACGCTGACACGTAAGATCAAGGAAGTGTTCCTCGCTATCCGCATCGAGCAACTGCTGAGCAAAGACGAGATCCTTGAGCTGTACCTGAATAAGATCTACCTGGGGTATCGCGCCTATGGCGTCGGTGCTGCCGCGCAGGTCTATTTTGGTAAGCCGATTGAACAGCTCACGCTGAGTGAAATGGCCACCATTGCCGGTCTGCCGAAAGCACCGTCAACGTTCAACCCGCTTTACTCACTCGACCGGGCGACTGCGCGCCGCAACGTGGTGCTGTCGCGTATGTTGAGCGAAGGCTATATCAGCCAGGCTGAGTACGATCAGGCCCGCAACGATGTTATCGACGCCAATTATCACGCGCCAGAAATCGCCTTCTCAGCACCGTATCTCACCGAGATGGTGCGCCAGGAGATGTTTAGCCGCTACGGCGAACAGGCGTATGAAGATGGCTATCGCATCACCACCACCATCACCCGCAAAGTACAGCAGGCCGCGCAGCAGGCCGTTCGTAACAATGTGATGGATTACGACATGCGCCACGGCTATCGTGGCCCGTCGAACGTGCTGTGGAAAGTGGGCGAAAGCGCATGGGACAGCAAAAAAATCATCGACTCGCTGAAAACCCTGCCGACCTACGGGCCGCTGTTACCGGCAGTGGTCACCAGCGCGGATCCGCAGGAAGCCACCGCGATGATGGCCGACGGCACCTCCGTATCGCTGCGCATGGACGGGATCCGCTGGGCTCGCCCGTATCGCTCCGATACGTCGCAAGGCCCGACCCCGCGTAAAGTGACCGATGTCGTGCAAACCGGGCAGCAAATCTGGGTTCGTCAGGTCAACGACGCCTGGTGGCTGGCGCAGGTTCCCGACGTGAACTCCGCGCTGGTGTCGATCAATCCGCAAAACGGTGCCGTCATGGCGCTGGTGGGTGGGTTTGATTTCAACCAGAGCAAATTTAACCGCGCCACTCAGGCGCTGCGTCAGGTCGGTTCGAATATCAAACCGTTCCTGTATACCGCGGCGATGGATAAAGGTCTGACGCTGGCGAGTATTCTCAACGACGTACCGATTTCGCGCTGGGATGCCGGTGCCGGCTCCGACTGGCAGCCGAAAAACTCCCCGCCAGAGTATTCAGGGCCAATCCGTTTACGCCAGGGTCTGGGGCAATCCAAAAACGTGGTGATGGTACGTGCCATGCGCGCCATGGGCGTCGATTATGCGGCTGAATATCTGCAACGCTTCGGCTTCCCGGCGCAAAACATCGTGCATACCGAATCGCTGGCCCTCGGCTCCGCCTCCTTTACGCCATTACAGGTGGCGCGCGGCTACTCGGTAATGGCCAACGGCGGTTTCCTGGTCGATCCGTATTTCATCAGCAAAATCGAGAACGATCAGGGCGGCGTACTGTTTGAAGCGAAGCCAAAAATTGCCTGTCCTGAATGTGATATCCCTGTGATTTACGGCGATACGCCGAAATCTAACGTTCTGGATAATAAAGACATGGAAGACGTTGCCATGTCGCAAGAGCAACAGAATGCCTTCGTTCCGAAGCCGCAGCTTGAACAGGCCAACCAGGCGCTGGTCGCTCAGAGTGGTGCGCCGGAGTATGCTCCACACGTGATCAATACCCCGCTGTCGTTCCTGATCAAGAGCGCTCTGAATACCAACATCTTTGGTGAACCGGGCTGGCAGGGTACTGGCTGGCGTGCAGGCCGCGATTTACAGCGCCATGATATCGGCGGTAAAACCGGGACCACCAACAGCTCGAAAGACGCCTGGTTCTCAGGATACGGGCCGGGTGTGGTGACGTCCGTCTGGATCGGTTTTGACGATCACCGCCGTGACCTGGGTCGTACCAGTGCTTCCGGGGCGATCAAAGACCAGATTTCGGGTTACGAAGGCGGCGCGAAGAGTGCGCAACCGGCGTGGGACGCTTACATGAAAGCCGTGCTCGAAGGCGTTCCGGAGCAGCCACTCACCCCGCCGCCGGGCGTCGTGACGGTGAATATCGATCGCAGCACGGGTCAGTTAGCGAACGGCGGCAACAGCCGGGCAGAGTATTTCATCGAAGGCACGCAGCCGACCACTCAGGCGGTGCATGAGGTGGGAACCGAGCTTATCGACAACGGCGAGACGCACGAGTTGTTCTGACACCTGCAAAAAGCAAAAACGGTAACCAGTGGTTACCGTTTTTTTTGCCAGCTTACGGGGAAAAGAGTGGGGAGCGGGCATCAGCCAGCTATAAACGTCCCTGCCCTTTCAGCCATTCACGCACCAGGAAAAGCGCGCTCACGTTCCGGGCTTCGTTAAAATCAGGGTCTTCCAGCAAATCCATCAAATGCGCAAGCGGCCAGCGAACCTGCGGCAGCGGCTCGGGTTCATCCCCTTCCAGTGATTCCGGATAGAGATCTTCAGCCACAACGATATTCATTTTGCTGGAGAAATACGAGGGCGCCATACTCAGCTTTTTCAGGAAGGTCAGATCGTTCGCACCGAATCCCACCTCTTCTTTCAGCTCACGGTTAGCGGCTTCGAAAACCGTTTCACCCGGATCGATCAACCCCTTTGAGAAACCCAGTTCATAGGACTCTGTCCCCACCGCATATTCCCGAATCAGGATCAGATGATCGTCCACAATCGGGAGAATCATGACGGCTTCGCGCGTGGACGGACGCATGCGTTCATAGACGCGACGCACGCCGTTGCTGAATTCAAGATCCACACTTTCGACCGTGAACAGACGCGATTTGGCGACGGTTTCAACGTTCAGAATAATGGGTTTTTGTAAGGGTTTGCTCATCTTGACGGGTCTTTGCTGTGTGAACTGAATGCATTGTGCGATATGCCGCACGGTTTCGGCAATGTCAATTGCGCTTTATTTACATTTATGCAACTTATCTTAAATCAATCATCATTTCAAAACAAAAGTCAAGAGGTTGAAATAACTCCAGGAATTTGCTGATATCGCGCCTGGGTTGCCTTTGCTATTATCTCCGGTCACTGGGATGCGCTTCAAAATGCTCAAGTTCGACTCCATACTTGCCGATAGCCAACCACAGAGACTCATTCACGGTAGAAGGTGCAACTGACTACACCTGAAGATAAGTAAGATGGGGAAAGCATGAGCACCATTTTGATATTTCTCGCGGCCATGCTGGTCTGCGCATTTGCTGCAGGATGGTTATACCGGCGTCGGGCCCAACGTCGATATCGGCTGCCATTTTTAAATGCCTTTGCCGGTGCGACGACGCGTAAACTTGCGCCCGAAGAACGCAGCGCGATCGAAAATTACCTCGATACGTTAAACCGTATTCAACTGACGCCTGGACCAACCGGCGCCAGTACTGCCCCTGTGTCAATTACGCTTAACGCGCAAAGCGATACCGTGCTGTGCGTGACGCGCTCGATCACCCGCTATGGCATCAACACTGACGATCCCAATAAATGGCGCTACTACCTCGATTCGGTCGAGGTGCATCTGCCGCCATTCTGGGAGCAATACATTAATGATGAAAACAGCGTTGAACTGATCCATACCGACTCTATTCCTCTGGTCATCTCCCTCAATGGCCATACCCTGAGCGAATATGTGCAGGAAGCGCCGCGTTTTGCACTGGAGCGCACAAGCGCCACTCAGGCATCCATTCGTGGCGAAGAGACCGAACAAATTGAGCTGCTTAATATTCGTCAGGAGACGCATGAAGAGTACGCGCTCAGCCGCCCGGATGGGATCCGCGAAGCGGTACTGATCGTCGCCGCCTTCCTGCTCTTTTTCTTCTGCCTGATCACCCCGGACGTTTTTGCTCCGTGGCTGGCGGGCGGCGCGCTCCTGCTGCTTGCCGCCGGGCTGTGGGGGCTGTTTGCCCCACCGGCTAAAACCGCGCTACGTGAAATCCACTGCTTACGCGGTACGCCAAAGCGCTGGGGCCTGTTCGGCGAGAACGATCAGGAACATATCAACAACATCTCGCTCGGCATTATCGATCTGATCTACCCGCGCCACTGGCAGCCGTGGATCGCCCAGGATTTGGGGCAAAAAACCGATATTGATATTTATCTCGATCGCCAGGTCGTGCGCCAGGGCCGTTTCTTATCACTTCATGATGAGGTGAAGAATTTTCCGCTCCAGCACTGGCTTCGTAGCACGGTGATCGCCGGAGGCGCGGCCATCGTGCTGGCAATGCTGGTGTTCTTTGTTCCGCTCGATATGCCCATCAAATTCACTCTTTCGTGGATCAAAGGCGCGCAAACCGTGGAGGCCACCAGCGTTAATCAGCTGGAAGAGGCCGGGGTTCGTGTGGGTGATACGCTGCAGCTGAAAGGCACCGGCATGTGCAATATCCACGCGCCAGGCACCTGGAACACGCGCCAGAACTCACCGTTCACGCCGTTCGATTGTTCACAGATAATCTGGAACGATGCCCCGCCGTTACCGCTGCCAGAATCTGATACCGTCAGTAAAGCGACGGCGTTGACGCAGGCCATTAACCGTCAGTTGCATCCCAAACCGGAAGATAACTCCCGCGTGAGCCAGTCTCTGCGTTCAGCCATTCAGAAATCCGGGATGGTGCTGCTGGATGATTTTGGTGACATCGTGATGAAAACACAGGATTTATGTTCTGCGGAAGATGAGTGTGTGCGCCTCAAAAATGCACTGGTTAACCTCGGCAACAGCAAAGACTGGGAAGCGCTGGTCAAACGAGCCAGCGCAGGCCGACTTGATGGCGTAAACGTGTTACTGCGCCCGGTCAGCGCCGAGTCGCTGGAAAACCTGGTGTCCACTTCCACTGCGCCATTCGTCATGCGTGAAACCACTCGTGCAGCGCAGGCTTTAAACAGTCCGGCTCCGGGCGGTTTTGTGATTGTGAGCGATGAGGGTAGCGATTTGGTCGATCAGCCCTATCCTCCCGTTGCCCTTTATGATTATCCGGCTCAGGAGCAATGGGGTGAATTCCAGCGCCTGGCGCAAATGCTGATGCAAACGCCATTTAGCGCAGAAGGGATTGTGACGGGCATCGTTACCGATGCCAATGGCACTCGTCACATTGACCTTCACCGTATGCCGGACAGCGCAGGCTTATGGCGCTATATCGGCACCACGCTGCTGATGTTCGCGATGCTGATGTGCGTTATCTGGAACGGTGTCGCGGCGATTCGTCGCTATCAACGCTCCCGCACGCGTCTGGCTGAAATCCAGGCCTATTACGATAGCTGCCTCAATCCCAAACTCATCTCCGCGCCGGAGAGCCTGATCGGATAACGCCTCTGCGCGACAAGTTGTGCTACCCTGTCGCGCACGTTTCTTCTGGCTGGAGAGTTCCCCCTCATGCATCTTGATATCGCCTGGCAGGACGTTGATACCGTCCTGCTGGATATGGACGGCACGCTGCTCGATCTCGCATTCGATACCCATTTCTGGCAAAAGCTGGTACCTGAAACCTATGGTGCGCAGCAGGGCATTTCTCCGGCAGAAGCGCAGGATTACATTCGCCAGCAGTATCACGCCGTCCAGCATACGCTAAACTGGTACTGCCTGGATTACTGGAGCGAACGTCTGGGTCTGGATATTTGCGCCATGACCACCGCTCAGGGGCCACACGCGGTTCTGCGCGACGATACCGTGCCTTTTCTGGATGCGCTGAAAGCGAGCGGTAAACGCCGTATTTTGC
The DNA here is from genome assembly GCF_034046055.2 of Lelliottia sp. CFBP8978. Lineage (NCBI taxonomy): Bacteria > Pseudomonadati > Pseudomonadota > Gammaproteobacteria > Enterobacterales > Enterobacteriaceae > Lelliottia > Lelliottia sp. CFBP8978. Next base: position 4,073,984 of record NZ_CM188253.1, read on the forward strand.
TGACCAACGCGCATCCGCATAATCTGGCAGTCAAGCTGGAACATACCGGATTATCGTCGCACCTTGATTTATTGCTTTCCACCCACACATTTGGTTATCCGAAAGAGGATCAACGATTGTGGCAGGCCGTCGCGGAAGAGACCGGTTTACAGCCAGAAAGAACGCTGTTCATTGATGACAGCGAACCAATTCTGGATGCGGCGGCGACATTCGGTATTCGCTATTGTCTGGGTGTGACCAACCCTGATTCTGGCCAGGCTGAAAAAAGCTATCTGCGGCATCCGGCGCTGAATGACTATCGCCGAATGATCCCCTCACTCAGCGTGAAGGAGAAGCCATGAAAGAGAAGCCCTCTGATGGGGTAAGACTGGATAAATGGCTATGGGCGGCCCGTTTTTATAAAACCCGCGCCCTTGCCCGCGAAATGGTTGAAGGCGGAAAGGTGCATTACAACGGGCAGCGCAGCAAGCCGAGTAAACTTGTCGAGCTGAATGCCACCCTGACATTGCGTCAGGGTAACGATGAAAAAACAGTCGTGATTAAAGCCATTACTGAGCATCGTCGTCCGGCAACCGAAGCTGTTGAACTGTACGAAGAGACTGTCCAAAGCGTTGAAAAGCGCGAAAAAGTGGCGCTGGCACGCAAGATGAATGCCCTGACCATGCCGCACCCCGACAGACGACCGGACAAAAAAGAACGTCGCGATCTGATGAAATTTAAATACGGCGAAAATGAATAGTCGCCGTTTGAAGAGAGAAAATTATGGCCCAACACGACCAATTACACCGCTATCTGTTTGAGCAATTTGCCGTTCGTGGCGAACTGGTAACCGTCTCTGAGACCTGGAAACAGATCCTCGAAAACCACGCCTATCCGCAGCCGGTAAAAAATATCCTCGGCGAACTACTGGTGGCCACCAGCCTTCTGACCGCGACGCTGAAATTCGCCGGTGATATCACCGTACAGCTGCAAGGCGATGGTCCGATGACGCTGGCGGTCATTAACGGCAATAACCAGCAGCAGATGCGGGGTGTTGCGCGCGTGCAGGGCGAAGTCCCGGAAGGCGCCGATTTGAAAACGCTGGTTGGCAATGGTTTCCTGGTGATCACCATTACCCCTGAAGAGGGCGAGCGTTATCAGGGCGTTGTTGGTCTCGAAGGCGACACCCTCGCGGCTTGCCTGGAAGATTACTTCCTGCGCTCCGAACAGCTGCCAACGCGCCTGTTTATCCGCACCGGAGAAGTGGACGGTCAACTGGCGGCTGGCGGTATGCTGCTGCAGGTGCTGCCCGCACAGAACGCCCAGGGCAACGATTTTGAACATCTGGCGACGCTGACTGAAACCATCAAAGCGGAAGAGCTGTTCACGCTGCCAGCCAACGAAGTGCTGTGGCGTCTGTATCACGAAGAAGAGGTCACGCTTTACGATCCGCAGGACGTTGAGTTTAAATGCACCTGTTCCCGTGAACGCTGTGCCGGCGCGCTGCGTACGCTTCCGGATGAAGAGATCGACAGCATCATGGCAGAAGATGGCGAAATTGATATGAACTGCGATTACTGCGGTTCTCATTACGTCTTCAACTCGATGGATATTGCCGAAATCCGCAATAACGCCTCTCCAGCCGATCCGCAAGTGCATTAATCTTTTTTCCCTTACCCCTCACAGTCTGCTGAGGGGTAAAAATTCCCTTCTTGCTGAATCGTTCTTCGCGATGTAACTCTTACGTAATTTTCTTACATGTATGCGATTACATTCACATTCCTCTGGTTAAATTCACTGGCATTTAACCTTTTAAGAACATTTCCCCCAACTAAAAAGCGATTCCTGCGATAATCCGCCCTGCTTCGTGACAGGAGTCACAGCGTTTTCGGTTAGTAAGGGTTTTGCCCGGATACGTAAATCTATGAGCCCCGTCGCGGTTAACATCCTAAGAAAAACCCTACAATTTCAGGCAGTACATATTGGCTAAGGAGCAGTGATATGCGTGTTAAAGGTTTAACCCCGCAAGATCTCAAGGCTTATGGTATCAACGACGTCCAGGAAATCGTCTACAACCCCGATTACGATACGCTGTATCAGGAAGAGCTCAATCCAGCACTGGAAGGATACGAGCGAGGTGTGTTGACGAACACTGGTGCTATCGCCGTGGACACCGGTATTTTTACCGGCCGTTCGCCGAAAGATAAGTATATTGTCCGTGACGACACCACCCGCGATACGCTGTGGTGGGCTGACAAGGGTAAAGGGAAGAACGACAACAAACCGCTCTCCCAGGACACCTGGCAGCATCTGAAAGGACTCGTCACTCATCAACTTTCCGGTAAGCGTCTGTTCATCATTGATGCCTTCTGTGGCGCCAATGCCGACACCCGCCTCTCCGTTCGCTTTATTACCGAAGTCGCCTGGCAGGCGCATTTCGTGAAGAACATGTTTATTCGCCCTTCCGATGAAGAATTACAGGATTTCGAACCGGATTTCATCGTGATGAACGGTGCAAAATGCACCAATCCGCAGTGGAAAGCGCAAGGCCTGAATTCGGAAAACTTTATCGCCTTCAACCTGACCGAGCGCATCCAGCTGATTGGCGGCACCTGGTACGGCGGCGAAATGAAGAAAGGGATGTTCTCGGTCATGAACTACCTGCTGCCGTTGCAGGGCATTGCGTCGATGCACTGCTCCGCCAACGTCGGCGATGACGGCGATGTGGCGGTGTTCTTTGGCCTGTCTGGTACTGGCAAAACGACCCTGTCCACCGACCCGAAACGCCGCCTGATTGGCGATGACGAACACGGCTGGGACGATGACGGCGTGTTCAACTTCGAAGGCGGCTGCTACGCCAAAACGATTCGCCTGTCACCTGAAGCCGAACCGGATATTTACAATGCCATCCGCCGCGATGCGCTGCTGGAAAACGTCACCGTGCGTGAAGACGGAACGGTCGATTTTGACGATGCCTCGAAGACCGAAAACACCCGCGTGTCTTACCCGATTTATCACATCGACAACATTGTGAAGCCGGTGTCAAAAGCGGGCCACGCCTCGAAAGTGATTTTCCTGACCGCTGATGCCTTTGGCGTTTTGCCGCCGGTATCGCGCCTGACGGCAACCCAGACGCAATATCACTTCCTGTCTGGCTTTACCGCAAAACTGGCGGGAACCGAGCGCGGCGTGACTGAACCGACGCCAACCTTCTCAGCCTGTTTTGGCGCGGCGTTCCTGTCGCTGCACCCAACGCAGTATGCCGAGGTGCTGGTAAAACGCATGCAGGCTTCTGGCGCGCAGGCCTATCTGGTGAATACCGGCTGGAACGGTACGGGCAAACGTATCTCAATTAAAGATACGCGTGCCATTATCGACGCCATCATTGATGGCTCGCTGGACGATGCTGAAACCTTTACTCTGCCGATTTTCGATCTGGCGATCCCAACGGAACTGCCGGGTGTTGATACGCATATCCTCGATCCGCGCAACACCTACGGCTCACCGGAACAGTGGCAGGAAAAAGCGGAAACACTCGCGAAGCTGTTTATTGAGAACTTTGAGAAGTATACCGATACGCCAGCAGGCGCTGCGTTAGTCAGTGCCGGACCACGGTAAAAGCAAAACGGTAACCCAAGGGTTACCGTTTTTTTATGTTTTCTTCCTCAGGGGAGAAAGGATTGTTCGATGCGGCTTTGTTAACTCTCTTTCACCTGTCCGCGCGTCACCGGTACAGGCAACCATGCGCGGATGCTCAAACCGCCCCGCTCGCTGGTGCCAATTTCCAACAGGCCGTTATGGTTATCAATAATTCGCTGCACAATCGCCAGCCCTAATCCGGTCCCGCTGGTGCTGCGCGCGCTGTCGCCGCGTACAAATGGCTGGAACAGGTGCGAACGCTGTTCAGGTTTAATCCCCGGACCGTCATCCTCGACCTGGAACCAGGCGCGATGAAGCTCCGCACCGCTGCTGACTTTAATCCAGCCGTTACCGTAACGGGCAGCATTCACCACCATATTCGCGACCGCACGTTTGATGGACAACGGGTGCATGCGCACCTGGATTTCGCCCGCTTGCAGCGCCGTGTCGATTTCACGTTCATAGCCGCTTTCCGCTGCCACCACTTCACCCAGCACGCCGTTCAGATCCGCCATCTCCATTGGCATCTCCTGCCCGGTGCGCAGGTAATCAATGAACTGCTCGATGATGGCGTTACACTCTTCGATGTCCTTATTAATGGACTCCGCAAGATAACCGTCTTCTTCGCCCATCATCTCTGTGGCCAGTCGAATGCGCGTCAGCGGCGTTCGCAGATCGTGACTCACCCCGGCCATCAGCAGCGTACGATCGTCTGCAAGCTGCTTAACGCCCGCTGCCATGTGGTTGAACGCACGGGTCACCGAGCGCACCTCAGACGCACCGTATTCTCGGAGCGGAGGCGGAATAATACCTTTCCCCACCTGCAAAGCAGCGTGCTCAAGATCGACAAGGGGTCGGTTTTGAATACGGATAAACAGCCATGCGCCGCCTATCGCCATCAGCATAATCGCCAGGGTGTAGCGGAATAATGGCGAGAAGTCGCCCTGATGGATTTCGGTTAGCGGGACACGCACCCAGATATTGGGTGACAGCCAGGTTTTCAGCCAGACAACCGGCGAGCTTTTGTTGACCTCAACGCGCACTTCCGTTGGACCACCCAGCTGCTGCGCCATCTGATGACTTAAAAATTCGTAATGTTGCGCCCACCGCAAACCTGCGTCTTCTGCCGCCTCATTCGAGTAGAGCGAAATGCCCAGCTCGCGGTAAATCTCACGACGAAACGCAGGAGGAACGACCAGCTGCGTGCCGTCCTCCAGCTGCAGTTTATCGGTCATCAGCATACGCACTTCGTAAGCCAGAACCTTATTGAACTGCTGGAGACTCGGCAAAATCGCGAAGTTCAGTACCACCAGATACGTCGTCACCAGACTGACGAACAGCAAGGTGACAATCAGTAACAGCGTGCGGGCAAAAGAACTGCGCGGTGAGAAGCGCATTCGCCTCATGCTTTAGAACCGTCCGGCACAAATACGTAGCCCAGACCCCAAACGGTCTGAATATAGCGAGGATGCGCAGGATCTTCTTCCACCATGCGACGCAGACGAGAAATCTGCACGTCGATGGAACGCTCCATTGCGGAGTATTCACGGCCACGCGCCAGATTCATCAGTTTATCGCGGGACAAGGGCTCACGCGGGTGGCTGACCAGCGCCTTCAGGACCGCAAATTCACCGCTGGTTAATGGCATAGGCTCATCTTCGCGGAACATTTCGCGCGTGCCGAGGTTCAGCTTGAACTTACCAAACGCGATGACCGCTTCTTCCTGAGACGGTGCGCCCGGCAGTTCGTTAGCCTGACGACGCAGCACAGCACGAATACGCGCCAGCAGTTCGCGAGGGTTAAACGGTTTCGGGATGTAGTCGTCGGCACCAATTTCCAGGCCCACGATACGGTCAACTTCTTCCCCTTTCGCCGTGACCATAATGATCGGCATCGGGTTGCTCTGGCTGCGCAGACGGCGGCAGATGGAGAGCCCGTCTTCGCCAGGGAGCATTAAATCGAGCACCATCAGGTGGAACGATTCACGAGTCAGCAGGCGATCCATCTGTTCGGCGTTCGCCACGCTGCGAACCTGGAAGCCCTGCTCGGTCAGATAACGTTCAAGCAGCGCACGCAGGCGCATGTCGTCATCGACCACCAGAATCTTATAATTCTCTTGCATATGTGTACTCCCAAAGGTCCGGATTCTATTTCAGTACGTATTCTAAAAAAGTCCGCGTCTACGACCAGCTAATTCTGGTATAAATTCTAGTCGAAATTGTTACAAAGCATATTTAACAGAAGCTTATCTGCACATTTCATCACATAACTCATTATTAATCTTGTCTGTTAAGCTAAGGGGTACATATTGTGCGCAAGGCAAGTTACTGAGTTAAGTCTTAAGGTCATACCATGAAAACGCAGCTGATTACCCGTGAAGGGTACGAAAAACTGAAAAAAGAGATGGACTACCTGTGGCGAGAAGAACGTCCTGAGGTGACCAAAAAGGTGACATGGGCGGCGAGCCTTGGCGACCGCAGCGAAAACGCCGACTATCAGTACAATAAAAAACGTCTGCGCGAGATCGATCGCCGGGTACGCTATCTGACCAAATGCCTTGAGAACCTGCGAATTGTTGATTACTCCCCTCAACAGGAAGGCAAAGTCTTCTTCGGCGCATGGGTCGAAATCGAAAACGATGACGGGGATACCCGGCGTTTTCGCATCGTCGGCTACGATGAAATTTTTGGTCGTAAGGATTACATCTCCATTGACTCTCCGATGGCCCGCGCGCTGCTGAAAAAGGAGGTCGGCGATTTAGCTGTCGTCCAGACGCCAGGCGGCGAAGCAAGCTGGTACGTCAACGAAATTACGTACGTAAAATAGTCCGAGAGCGGCCTCCGTGGCTGGTATTTTTGCCAGCCAGTCCGTATAACTATCCCCCTTATTTTCGATCCAGTAGATGATAAAGCCATGATGAAAGATTCGCTCTGCCGCATTATTGCGGGTGAACTTCAGGCCAGGGCCGAACAGGTAGAAGCTGCCGTTCGCCTGCTTGATGAAGGGAACACCGTGCCGTTTATTGCACGTTATCGTAAGGAAGTCACCGGCGGTCTGGATGACACGCAGTTGCGTAACCTGGAAACCCGTCTGGGCTACCTGCGTGAGCTGGAAGATCGCCGCCAGGCTATTCTCAAATCTATCGGCGAACAGGGTAAGCTCACCGACGCGCTGGCGGGTGCCATTAACGGGACGATGAGCAAAACCGAGCTCGAAGATCTCTATCTGCCGTACAAACCTAAACGCCGCACCCGCGGGCAGATTGCGATTGAAGCGGGGCTGGAGCCACTGGCCGATCTGCTGTGGAACGAGCCTTCTCACGATCCAGACACTGCAGCCACAACCTTCATCGACGCTGATAAAGGCGTGGCAGACACCAAAGCCGCTCTCGATGGCGCACGCTATATCCTGATGGAGCGCTTTGCCGAAGACGCCGCCCTGCTGTCAAAAGTACGTGATTATCTGTGGAAGAACGCGCATATCGTCTCCCAGGTCGTCAGCGGAAAAGAGGAAGAAGGCGCGAAATTCCGCGACTACTTCGATCATCACGAACCGATTGCAACAGCACCGTCGCACCGCGCGCTGGCGATGTTCCGCGGCCGCAATGAAGGCGTGCTGCAACTCTCTCTCAATGCCGATCCGCAGTTCGATGAGCCACCGAAAGAGAGCCACTGCGAACAGATTATTACCGACCATCTCGGTCTGCGGCTGAATAACGCCCCCGCCGATAGCTGGCGCAAAGGCGTGGTGAGCTGGACCTGGCGCATTAAGGTGCTGATGCACCTCGAAACCGAACTGATGGGCACCGTGCGCGAACGCGCTGAAGATGAAGCGATTAACGTCTTTGCCCGTAACCTGCACGACCTGCTGATGGCCGCTCCCGCGGGCCTACGCGCGACGATGGGCCTCGATCCGGGCCTGCGTACCGGCGTGAAAGTGGCCGTCGTTGATGGCACCGGTAAACTGGTCGCGACCGACACCATCTATCCGCACACCGGACAGGCCGCAAAAGCAGCGGTCGCGGTGGCCGCGCTGTGCGAGAAATACAACGTCGAGCTGGTGGCGATTGGTAATGGCACGGCGTCCCGCGAAACCGAACGTTTCTTCCTGGACGTGCAGCAACAGTTCCCGAAAGTCACCGCCCAGAAAGTGATCGTCAGCGAAGCCGGCGCATCCGTTTACTCCGCCTCTGAGCTGGCGGCTCTGGAGTTCCCGGACCTGGACGTCTCCCTGCGCGGCGCAGTCTCCATCGCGCGTCGTCTTCAGGATCCGCTGGCCGAGCTGGTGAAAATCGATCCGAAATCGATCGGTGTAGGCCAGTATCAGCACGACGTCAGCCAAACGCAGCTGGCGCGCAAACTCGATGCCGTGGTGGAAGACTGTGTGAACGCCGTCGGCGTGGATCTGAATACCGCCTCCGTTGCGCTGCTGACGCGCGTGGCCGGATTAACGCGCATGATGGCGCAAAATATCGTTTCCTGGCGCGATGAGAACGGCCAGTTCCAGAACCGTCAGCAGCTGCTGAAAGTCAGCCGTTTAGGGCCGAAAGCCTTCGAACAGTGCGCAGGCTTCCTGCGTATTAACCACGGTGACAACCCGCTGGATGCTTCAACCGTTCACCCGGAAGCCTATCCGGTCGTGGAGCGTATTCTGGCAGCCACGCAGCAGGCCCTGAAAGACCTGATGGGCAACAGCGCCAACCTGCGCGATTTGAAAGCGGTCGATTTTACCGACGAGAAATTCGGCGTGCCGACCGTTTCCGACATCATTAAAGAGCTGGAAAAACCAGGCCGTGACCCGCGCCCTGAGTTTAAAACGGCGAAATTTGCCGAAGGCGTAGAAACGATGAAGGATCTGCTGCCTGGCATGGTGCTGGAAGGCGCTGTGACCAACGTGACCAACTTTGGCGCGTTTGTGGATATTGGCGTGCATCAGGATGGTCTGGTACATATCTCCTCCCTGGCCGACAAATTTGTTGAAGACCCCCACACGGTGGTTAAAGCTGGCGATATCGTGAAGGTAAAAGTGCTGGAAGTGGATATGCCGCGTAAGCGTATCGCGCTGACAATGCGTCTTGACGAACAGCCCGGTGAAACCAATGCCCGTCGCGGCAACGCGGGTGGCGGACGCGAGCAGTCTCGTCCGGCAGCAAAAGCGGCCAAACCGCGCGGACGTGAAGCCCAGCCTGCGGGCAACAGCGCGATGATGGATGCGCTGGCGGCGGCAATGGGCAAGAAACGCTAGTCCCGTCACCAGGTTTGCCCGGTAGCCTTACGCTTACCGGGCAAACGCCACTTCCCACTGACATTCGGCATTGAAAGAAATAAATAAGAACGTACTCACTCATTTAATGAGAAAGGATGGAACCGATTGCATATCCATATTTAAACCGTCGGTTATCACTTAGTTAACAAATTAATTATCTATACCTTATTCACCATTTCAATAAATATTGAGCAAGGTCAAACACTGCTCTGATTAATAGCCATATGAACATTCCGTCACATTTTATATATTGCCGATAGAAACCATTCTCATTATCATCAGATCTGTTGATTATTTAACCTTTGGTCAAAGTGGTCTCTATGCAATTCACTCCCGACAGTGCCTGGAAAATTACCGGCTTTGCCCGCGAAATTAGCCCGGCGTATCGTCAGAAACTGCTGTCATTAGGCATGCTGCCAGGCTCTTCTTTCCAGGTGGTTCGCATTGCGCCGCTGGGCGATCCGGTGCATATCGAAACCCGACGCGTCAATCTGGTATTACGTAAGAAAGACCTCGCCTTATTAGAAGTCGAAGCGTTGATCCGATAAATCGCCAGCCGATATTCCGAGTCTAAAACAATGAAAAAATTAACCATTGGCTTAATTGGTAATCCTAATTCCGGCAAGACAACCTTATTTAATCAGTTAACCGGCGCACGTCAGCGCGTGGGGAACTGGGCAGGTGTGACGGTAGAAAGAAAAGAAGGCCAGTTCCCGACAACAGACCATCAGGTTACGCTGGTCGATCTACCCGGCACCTATTCACTGACCACCATCTCTTCGCAAACCTCGCTCGATGAACAGATCGCCTGTCACTATATTCTGAGCGGCGACGCCGATTTACTGATTAACGTGGTGGATGCTTCCAACCTTGAGCGCAATCTCTATCTGACGCTGCAACTGCTGGAGCTGGGTATTCCGTGCATCGTCGCGCTGAACATGCTCGATATTGCTGAAAAGCAAAAGATCCGCATCGACATTGACGCGCTTTCCGCCCGGCTCGGTTGCCCGGTTGTCCCGTTGGTCTCCACCCGCGCTCGCGGGATTGATGCGCTGAAACTGGCGATCGACCGTCATTCAGCTAATACCGATATCGAACTGGTGCATTACGCCCAACCGCTGCTGCGCGAAGCCGAATATCTGGCGCAGGAGATGTCCCGGACCATGCCGCCAAAACAGCGGCACTGGCTTGGCCTGCAAATGCTTGAAGGTGATATTTATAGCCGCAGCTATGCAGGCGACGCCGCAGATAAGCTGGACATCGCCCTGGCGCGTCTCAATCAGGAGCTTGACGATCCGGCCCTGCATATCGCTGATGCCCGCTATCAAAGCATCGCGGCCATTTGCGACGTGGTGAGCAATACCCTGACCGCCGAACCGAGCCGTTTCACTGCGGCAGTGGATAAAATTATTCTCAATCGCTTCCTCGGCCTGCCCGTCTTCCTGCTGGTGATGTATGTGATGTTCCTGCTCGCCATCAATATCGGCGGCGCGCTACAGCCGCTTTTCGATGTGGGTTCGGTGGCTATATTTATTCACGGCCTGCAATGGCTCGGCTACACGCTGCACTTCCCGGAATGGCTGACGATTTTCCTCGCGCAGGGGCTGGGTGGCGGTATCAATACCGTTCTGCCGCTGGTGCCGCAGATCGGGATGATGTACCTGTTCCTCTCCTTCCTTGAGGATTCCGGCTATATGGCCCGCGCGGCCTTTGTGATGGACCGCCTGATGCAGGCGCTGGGTCTGCCCGGTAAATCCTTTGTGCCGCTGATTGTTGGCTTTGGCTGTAATGTGCCATCCGTGATGGGAGCGCGTACCCTTGATGCCCCGCGTGAGCGGCTGATGACCATCATGATGGCGCCGTTTATGTCCTGCGGCGCTCGTCTGGCGATCTTTGCCGTCTTTGCAGCGGCATTCTTCGGCCAGGAAGGGGCGCTGGCCGTCTTCTCGTTGTATGTGCTGGGTATCGTCATGGCGATCCTCACCGGGCTGATGCTCAAACACACCATCATGCGCGGCGAAGCGTCTCCGTTTGTGATGGAGCTGCCGGTCTACCATGTGCCGCATATTAAGAGCCTGCTGATTCAGACCTGGCAGCGCCTGAAAGGCTTTGTGCTGCGCGCCGGTAAAGTCATCGTGATCGTCAGTATTTTCCTTAGCGCACTGAATAGCTTTACGCTAAACGGTGACGCCGCCGATAACATTAACGACTCTGCGCTCGCCTCTGTCAGCCGTGTCATTACGCCGCTGTTCAAGCCGATTGGCGTACATGAAGATAACTGGCAGGCCACCGTCGGTCTATTCACCGGTGCGATGGCGAAAGAAGTGGTCGTCGGGACGCTGAACACCCTCTACACCGCAGAAAATATTCAGGAAGAGGCGTTTAATCCGGCTGAATTCCATCTCGGCGACGAGCTGGTCAGTGCCGTTGATGAGACCTGGCAGAGCCTGAAAGATACCTTCAGCCTCAGCGTGCTGGCCAACCCCATCGAAGCCAGTAAAGGCGATGGCGAAATGGCGACGGGTGCGATGGGCGTGATGAGCCAGAAGTTTGGCAGCGCCTCGGCGGCCTACAGCTATTTGATCTTCGTCCTGCTCTACATTCCCTGCATTTCAGTGATGGGGGCGATTGCGCGCGAGTCCAGCCGTAGCTGGATGGGCTTCTCGGTGCTGTGGGGACTGAACATCGCTTATTCACTGGCGACCGTGTTCTATCAGGCCACTAACTTCAGTCAACACCCGCGCTACAGCCTAGTGTGCATTCTGGCGGTGGTGTTGTTTAACGTGGTTGTGCTGGGATTACTGCGCCGGGCGCGAAGCCGCATCGACGTCAATCTGCTGGCAACGAATAAAACGGCGGCAACCTGCTGTAACAGCCCGGCTGGCGACTGTCACTAAGAGGTGGAAAATGGCATCAATCATTCAGGTTCGCGATTTACTGGCGCTGCAGGGAAGAATGGAGGCAAAACAGTTAAGCCATTCCCTGCATACCCCACAGCCGATGATCGATGCCATGCTCGAAAGACTGGAAGCCATGGGTAAGGCGATGCGTATCAGGGAAGAGGCTGACGGCTGTCTGTCCGGTAGCTGCAAAAGCTGCCCGCAAGGGAAAGCCTGTCTGCGCGAGTGGTGGACACTGCGCGGATAAAAATGACCGGGTGAGCACAGCCTCACCCGGTGTTATCGGATTACTTATAAACATCCGCGGTGGCGCGAACGTCTTTCTCCATTTTTTCTGCGCTGGTCACCACATAGTACGTTCCGCCCAGCTCATCCGCTTTTTTCGACAACTCTTTGCGGGCATCCATCGGGGCCGATGTACTTGAGGTGGAGATTTCACCCAGTTTCGTCAGGTTCATCTCTTTCACTTTATCTTTTTCCAGTTCTTTCGCTGCAAACACGCCAAATGAAATCGATCCGATAACCAGAGATGTGACAATACCTTTAATCAGTTTCATAACAATGACTCTCCATAGGATTGTTGTTTTGATCATCGAAGGCTGAATAGCCGCAACGATACTTTGAGTATTGTTGCGGTATGTCACTTTTTCCAGCGGAACAAATAATAATTAAGCAAAACGCTCACTTAACGCCGTCAGGGCAGCGCAAAACTCTGTCGGATGCGAAATGAAAGGCGCGTGTGCCGCTTTGGCGATCACCAGTGATTCACTCTGCGGCCACAAATCATCCAGCAGGGGCACGATTTTGCGCGGAACCAGTCCGTCCAGATAGCCATAAATGCGCAGATGCGGCATCGCAAGCGCAGCCAGCGGTTCGCGCAGGTCGACGGTTTTCAGAATCTCAAGACCGCCGTTGAGCACGTCAACCTCCGGCATGGGCAGGGAAAGCACCGTGTTTTTCAGCATTCGCGCATCCTGCCGCGCCGTTTCCGTTCCCAGGGTTTGCAACGCCAGAAAGCGCTCAACCGTGCGCTGGAAATCGTCACTGAGCTGCTGCTGAAACCCCGCCAGAACCTCTGGCTTAATGCCAGGCCACTCATCACGCGCGCTAAAGCAAGGAGATGACGCAACGGTCACCAGCGCCTGAACCCGCTCCGGGTACGTGAGAGCAACCTGGCTTGCCACCAATCCCCCCAGACTCCAGCCGAGCCAGATCGCCTTTTGCGGCGCGTACTCAAGAACGCGTTGCGCCATCTCATCGAGCGGCATGGCATCAAAACCACGGCTGCGCCCGAATCCAGGCAGGTCCACCAGATGCAGCGTAAAATGCGAGGCCAGTTCCGCTTGTATGCAATGCCACACCTCAGCGTTCAGTCCCCATCCGTGCAGCAGCACAAGATGACAATTTCCCGTCCCCACGGTCCGCCACCAAAGATTCTTCATCGGTTATTGTTCTCTTTTTAACAAGGAGGTTGCTCATGCTAACAGTGCCCGGCTTATGCTGGCTATGCCGAATGCCGCTCAGGCTAAGCCGCTGGGGAATTTGCTCAGTCTGCACGCGGGCGGTCAAAACCCGCATTCACTGTTGTCCGCAGTGCGGTTTACCCGCCAACAATGAAAAAATGCCCTGTGGAAGATGCCTGCAAAAACCCCCACTCTGGAGCGATTTGGTGGCGGTGAGTGACTATATTCAGCCTCTGAGCGGCCTGATCCACCAGCTCAAGTTTTCCGCTCAGAGCCAGCTGGCCCAGCCGCTTGCACGCCTGTTATTGCTGAGGGTTATGCACGCAAGGCGGACGCGGGCCTTGCCACGGGTTGATCTGCTCATCAGCGTGCCGCTCCACTCTCGCCGTCACTGGCGTCGCGGCTATAATCAAAGCGACCTGCTGTGTCGTCCCCTCGCCCGCTGGCTGCGCTGTGCCTGGCATCCGCAGACGCTGAAACGGATCCACGCCACGGCGATCCAGCACCAGCTCAGCGCGCGATTACGCAAAAGGAACCTTAAAAACGCCTTTCGCCTTGAATTGCCGGTAAAAGGGCGCCATATCGCGATTGTGGATGATGTCGTTACGACCGGCAGCACCGTGGCGGAGCTTTCCCGACTGCTTTTGCAAAGCGGCGCGGCGTCGGTTCAGGTATGGTGTTTATGTCGTACCTTGTAGCCCTTTTCCGATGGGCGTATTATTATACCCAGGTAATTTAGTCAACTATTAGGCCAAAGCTATGATCCGTATTTCCGATTCTGCACAATCACACTTTGCCAAACTGCTGGCAAATCAGGAAGAAGGGACGCAGATCCGCGTGTTTGTGATTAATCCAGGCACTCCGAATGCAGAATGCGGTGTCTCTTATTGTCCTCCGGACGCTGTGGAAGCATCTGACACTGCCCTGAAATTTGAGCAGCTCACCGCCTATGTCGATGAGTTAAGCGCGCCGTATCTTGACGACGCGGAAATTGATTTTGTGACTGACCAGCTGGGCTCCCAGCTGACGCTGAAAGCGCCAAACGCCAAAATGCGTAAAGTGTCTGAAGACGCACCGCTGATGGAGCGTGTGGAATACCTGCTGCAATCCCAGATCAACCCGCAGCTGGCGGGCCACGGCGGTAAAGTCACGCTGATGGAGATCACCGAAGACGGTCTGGCGATTCTGCAATTCGGCGGCGGCTGTAACGGCTGTTCCATGGTTGACGTCACGCTGAAAGAAGGGATCGAGAAGCAGATGCTGGGCGAATTCCCTGAGCTGAAAGGCGTACGCGATCTGACCGAACACCAGCGCGGCGAGCACTCGTACTACTAAGTTCCTGTCTGTTCGTGCCCGGAGGCCCTGTCCTGCCGGGCATGCTTTGCCCCTTCCCCGCCATAACATGACCTGCGTCTCATAATTCAAATTTTGCCCGTCCGGGTGATTCTCAATCGGCCTATGTTACCCGTATCATTCGCGTGGGCACTAAGCACCCTCATAACAGCCGTCTAAACTTAACCGTTTAACAGGCAATCAGCATGAGTGCCGTTTCTTCTCTGTTCCCAGTTGGGACAACCGGAAAATTGTCGTTGAAACAATGACGTTACCCATAACAATTCATAGGCCAGGTTAATCATGCCATTAGTTATCGTCGCTATCGGTGTTGTCTTATTACTGCTCTTGATGATCCGTTTCAAACTGAACGGCTTCATCGCTCTGGTTCTGGTGGCACTTGCAGTCGGTTTGATGCAAGGCATGCCGCTGGTGAAAGTCATCAGCTCAATTAAAGCAGGTGTGGGCGGAACGCTCGGCAGCCTGGCGCTGATCATGGGCTTTGGCGCCATGCTCGGAAAAATGCTGGCAGACTGCGGTGGCGCGCAGCGTATCGCGACCACGTTGATTGCCAAATTTGGTAAACAGCATATTCAGTGGGCGGTGGTATTAACCGGTTTTACCGTTGGTTTCGCGCTGTTCTATGAAGTCGGTTTCGTGCTGATGCTGCCGCTGGTCTTCACCATCGCTGCGGCGGCTAACATCCCGCTGCTGTATGTGGGTGTGCCAATGGCTGCTGCGCTTTCGGTTACTCACGGCTTCCTGCCGCCGCACCCGGGTCCAACCGCTATCGCGACCATTTTCCACGCGGATATGGGTAAAACCCTGCTGTTCGGTACCATTCTGGCGATCCCGACGGTTATCCTGGCCGGCCCGGTGTTTGCCCGCTGCCTGAAAGGCATCGACAAGCCGATCCCTGAAGGTCTGTACAGCGCGAAAACCTTTACCGACGAAGAGATGCCGAGCTTTGGCGTCAGCGTCTGGACCTCTCTGGTACCGGTAGTGCTGATGGCGATGCGTGCCGTGGCGGAAATGGTGCTGCCGAAAGGTCACGCATTCCTCTCCGTTGCAGAGTTCCTCGGTGACCCGGTAATGGCAACGCTGATTGCCGTTCTGATTGCCCTCTTCACCTTCGGCCTGAATCGCGGTCGTTCGATGGATCAGATCAACGACACGTTGACCTCCGCCATCAAGATTATCGCCATGATGCTGCTGATCATTGGCGGCGGCGGTGCGTTCAAGCAAGTTCTGGTGGATAGCGGCGTTGATAAATACATCGCGTCCATGATGCATGAAACCAACATCTCGCCGATTCTGATGGCGTGGTCTATTGCTGCGGTTCTGCGTATTGCTCTGGGTTCCGCGACCGTTGCGGCCATCACCGCGGGTGGTATCGTTGCGCCACTGATTGCGACAACAGGCGTTAGCCCGGAGCTGATGGTTATCGCGGTGGGTTCCGGTAGCGTGATTTTCTCTCACGTCAACGATCCGGGCTTCTGGCTGTTCAAAGAGTATTTCAACCTGACCATTGGCGAGACCATCAAGTCCTGGTCAATGCTGGAAACGATTATTTCGGTGTGCGGCCTGATAGGGTGTCTGCTGCTGGGAATGGTGGTTTAAGCCAAAAAAAACCCGCCGGTTGGCGGGTTTTTTGTTTTATGGCTTCCTGACGACGGCCTTTCTGCGCTTATCCAAATCCTTAATCAGCTTGTTCACCCCTTCATCGGCAAACATCTTCTCAAGCGTGGTGGATAATTTGCGCCGCCAGTTCTTGTACTGATAGCTGGTTCCAGGAATGTTGACCGGCTCCGCCATTCCCAGCCAGTCCTCCGGTTGCAGACCGAGCAACGCACTGTTGCTGTCGGCGATATAACGCTGCATCCCACGGTTTAACGTCGCGGTCATTGCCATTAGCGAGGCCTTACGCCCGGTGCGTTTCGGCAAACAGCCATATTTGTGCAGCGCATCCAGCAAACCTTGTTTCGCCAGTTCGCGATCCTGATATAACCCGCGCAACACCACTTCGTCAGGATACAGCCCTAGCGTTTTGCCGAGCGTGAGATCACCGCTTTCCCAATAGCCTCGCAGCGTAGGAAGATCATGCGTTGTCGCGACAGCCATTGATTGTTCAGGATACGCTTTCGGCGAACGGAACGTCTTCTCATGGTCACTTTCAAAATAGAGTACTTTGTAGGAGTAAACGCCACTGTCGCGCAGTTTGCTGACAATTTCAACCGGCACGGTGCCGAGATCTTCACCAATCACCATGCAGCTGTGACGCTTGCTTTCAAGCGCGAGGATGGAGAGCAGGTCATCCACCGGATACTGGACATAGGCCCCATGATCCGCCGTTTCACCGTAAGGGATCCACCACAGTCGCAGCACAGACATCACGTGGTCGATGCGCAGTGCGCCGCAGTTTTGCATGTTGGCGCGCAGCAAATCGATAAACGGTTCGTAAGCCCGCGCGACCATGACATGAGGGTCAATCGGCGGCAGCCCCCAGTTCTGACCCAGCGGGCCGAGGATATCCGGTGGCGCACCGACCGAGGCTTTCAGGCAGTATAATTCGCGGTCACACCAGGTTTCCGCCCCGCCTTCCGCCACGCCAACCGCCAGATCGCGATACAGGCCAATCGGCATCTTATAGCCCTGGCTGACCTGCCAGCAGTCTGCGAACTGGCTGTAAGCCAGCCACTGTAGCCACAGATAAAAATCCACTTCATCCGCGTGCTTTTGACAAAAGGCTTTCACTTCTGCGGAATCGACCGACTGATACGCTTCGGGCCACACCGGCCAGCCCCAGCGCATTTCATCCTCTTTCACCTGATACGCATGCAGCGCGTCAAACGCCGCCTGCCAGTAAAGGCTTTCGCCTTCCTGAAGGGCGAACTGGCGAAACGCTTTCATCTGGTCGTCGTCGCGTGTTGCGAAGCTTTTCCACGCCATGCGCAGTGCGGCCATTTTAAGCGCCGTAACGGTGGCGTAGTCCACCCAGTCGGTATCGCGGGCTTGTTTCAGCGCCTTCTGCGTGGTGCTCAACGTCCACCACTCCTGGGCCTGCGGGTTGTGCTTAAAATCATCGAGCGCGTTGACGTCGATATAAATCACATTCAGCCAGCGGCGAGACGATGGGCTGTAGGGGCTGGCGCTTTCCGGATTCGCCGGATAGAGAGCATGAATCGGGTTCAGGCCGATAAATGCGCCGCCGCGCTCCCCGACGTCGGCCAGCATCTTTTTCAGATCGCCAAAGTCGCCAATCCCCCAGTTGTCGTCAGAACGCAGCGTATACAGCTGGACGCATGCGCCCCACAGTTTTTTACCTTCGCGCAGCGCCTGCGGTTCGTAGCAGCGTTTCGGCGCGACAATCACCCGGCAATGGAAACGCCGATCCTCCTGAGTGAGCGTCAGCGTGTGATAGCCTTCGGGCAGTTTTGTCGGCAGGTTGAGCGTCTTTCCCCCCGTCGCGTGGCCTTTATGCAACTGCCCGTCTTCGGTGGTCAGCAGCCAGCTAAACTCGCCGCGGCCTTCCACCATCAACGGCATTTTTTTACCCGCGGTGTACACCTTCACCACCGGGATGGCCGCTACCGCCGCTTTCGCGACGGGTTTTGCCGTGTGCATAGCGTCCAGCAAACGTCTTTTGGTTTCAGCGCCAATTGACTGTGGTTTGCCGTGAGCATTGATGTAACTGGGGCTGATCCCCGCCGCCAGCGCGGCATTATCCAGACGTTTGCTATCCATCGCGCTTCCTTAGCGTTTTGCCTGCCAGATACGAGCCTGATAATCACGGATTGAACGATCCGAGCTGAACATCCCGCAACGGGCGGTATTCAGAATGCACGCCCGGGTCCAGGCCTCCTGATCGCGGTACAATACATCGACCTGCTTCTGGGCTTCGACATAGGCGGTAAAATCGGCCATCACCAGGTACGGATCGCCGCCCTGTTTGCCGATGCTGTGCAGCATCTGGTCAAAGGCATGTTTATCGCCATCGCTGTATTTGCCGCTTTCCAGCTCTTTCAGCACCGCATCCAACACTTTGTCTTTCTTGCGCCATTTCAGCGGATCGTAACCTTTGGCTTTAAGCGCTTTTACCTGCTCCACGGTATGCCCGAAGATAAAGATATTTTCCTCGCCGACCTGCTCGGCAATTTCGACGTTTGCGCCATCCAGCGTGCCCACGGTCAGTGCGCCGTTGAGCGCCAGCTTCATGTTGCCAGTGCCAGAGGCCTCTTTGCCCGCAGTCGAAATCTGCTCGGAGATATCCGCCGCCGGGATCAGCATTTCTGCCGCAGAGACGCAGTAATCCGGCAGGAACACCACTTTCAGCTTATCGCCCACGCTCGGATCGTTGTTCACCGCTTCGGCGACTTTGTTGATGGCCAGGATAATATTCTTCGCCAGGTAGTAACCCGGGGCGGCTTTCGCACCAAACAGGAACACGCGCGGCACGCGGTCGGCATTCGGGTTTTCGCGGATCTCTTTGTACAGCGCCAGAATGTTCAGCAGATTCAGGTGCTGGCGTTTATACTCGTGCAGGCGTTTGATCTGGATATCAAAAATGGCGTCCGGATTGATTTCAATCCCGGTGCGCACTTTCACAAACTCCGCCAGACGAACTTTATTCTCCAGCTTGATCGCACGGTATTTCGCACGGAACTTCGCGTCGTCAGCCTGTTTTTCCAGGTTGATCAGCTGGTCAAGATCGTTCGCCCACTCTTTCTTCAGCGTTTTATCCAGCAGCGCGGCGAGCGCCGGGTTGCACTGTTTGATCCAGCGGCGCGGCGTAATGCCGTTGGTGACGTTATGGAATTTATTCGGCCAAAGCTGGTGATATTCCGGGAACAGATCTTTCACCACCAGGTCGGAGTGCAATGCCGCCACACCGTTCACCGCAAAACCGCTCACCACGCACATGTTCGCCATGCGCACCTGTTTGTCGTGCACCACCGCCAGCTTCGCCCAGACCACGTTGTCGCCGGGCCAGGTTTTGCTCACCAGAACGTGGAACCGATCGTTGATCTGATTGATGATCTGCATATGACGCGGCAGCAGCGCTTTCACCAGTTTCTCATCCCAGCACTCCAGCGCTTCTGGCATCAGGGTGTGGTTGGTGTAGGCGAAGGTTTTGCTGGTGATTGCCCAGGCGTCATCCCAGCTCAGCTGGTGCTCATCGATCAATACGCGCAGCAGTTCCGGAATGGCGATGGTCGGGTGCGTATCGTTGAGCTGAATCACCTCGTAATCGGGCAGTTCCGCCAGCTTGCGGCCCGCCAGATGATGACGACGCAGAATATCCGCGACCGAGCAGGCGCACTGGAAATACTGCTGCATCAGGCGCAGTTTTTTGCCCGCCAGATGGTTATCGTTCGGGTAGAGCACTTTGGTGAGCTTTTCGGCGTCGATACCCTGCTGTTCGGCACGCAGGAAATCGCCGTCGTTAAATTTGGTCAGATTAAACGGATGCGCGTGCTTCGCCTGCCATAAACGCAGCGGCTGCGCCACGCCGTTGCGGTAGCCCAGCACCGGCAGATCCCAGGCTTCACCGGTGATCACAAAACCCGGTTCCCAGTGGCCCTGTTTAGACACTTTCCCGCCGATGCCGACGTGGACATCGAGCTGCGCGTTATGGCGGAACCACGGATAACTGCCGCGATGCCAGTCGTCAGGCGCTTCAATCTGGTGGCCATCAGCAAACGACTGACGGAACAGGCCGTACTGATAATTCAGGCCATAGCCAGTCGCCGATTGCCCGACGGTGGCCATCGAATCCAGGAAACAGGCCGCCAGACGACCCAAACCGCCGTTACCTAATCCCGGATCGGTCTCTTCTTCCAGCAGATCGGTAAGATTCATTTTGTGCTCGTTAAGCACTTCGCTCACCTCCTGATACCAGCCGAGGTTGAGCAAATTGTTACCCGTCAGGCGACCGATCAGGAACTCCATCGAAATGTAGTTCACATGGCGCTGGCCCTTCATCGGCTTCGCCGCAGGCTGTGCGCTGAGCAGTTCGGCAAGCGCACCGCTCACTGCCTGCCACCACTGATGAGGCGTCATCTCCTCTGCAGCGTGTAAACCAAAGCGCTGCCACTGACGCGTCAGGGCAGCCTGAAATTGAGCTTTATTGAAAGTAGGCTGTGACATAGGGAATCGGCATCCTGTAGAGAAAGTAAAGATATTGACGCTAGTGTGCCAGGCTCATTCCGGCTCTTCCTCCTCCTGCCGGGGATTAGGCAGGGAGGAGTAGCGGGGATGAGCGCAAAAGTGTGATCAAGGCCACTCTCAGAGCATAGAACGAGTGTGCCAATACAGCTCAGAGATAAACCGGAAGAGTGTCAAAAAAATGAAATGCAGTTTCGAATGTAATTAATAGCAGCATAAATGATGCGTTAGCAGGAATAATATTTATGCTTCAAGGTGTTTCTCAGCGGTTTATTTTAGTGAATTAACTATACCGAGACTTTATTAATATTACGCGGAACATCCCCTCCTGAAACTCCATTCAGTTTAACCGCACTAAATGCATACAAGCCAGCATCCATGCGGGATGTAAGGCATTCAGAAAAGTTCCCCTCACCGTCTAAATAATTTTGTGACAGAGTGCAAATTAAGGGATATAAAAGACGGACATAACTTGCAATAGTTCTCTTTCTGGCCGACCTTATATCCATTAATTACGAAGCGCAAAAAAAATCGTTTTCCTCGTTTCCCCACAGTGAAGTGAAAAAACTTATGTTGATTCCGTCTAAATTAAGTCGCCCGGTTCGTCTTGACCATACTGTGGTCCGCGAACGTCTTCTGGCGAAACTTTCCGGCGCGAATAATTTCCGACTGGCGCTGGTTACGAGTCCTGCTGGTTATGGAAAAACAACGCTCATCTCACAGTGGGCCGCCGGCAAAAGCGATCTGGGCTGGTACTCCCTTGATGAGGGCGATAATCAGCAGGAGCGCTTTGCCAGCTATTTGATTGCCGCGGTTCAGCAGGCGACAAACGGACACTGCGTCACCAGTGAAGTGATGGCACAAAAACGTCAGTACGCCAGCCTGTCGTCACTCTTCGCCCAACTCTTTATCGAACTGGCTGAATGGCATCGTCCGCTCTTTCTGGTGATTGATGATTACCATTTGATCACCAATCCGGTGATTCATGAATCCATGCGCTTCTTCCTGCGCCATCAGCCGGAAAACCTGACGCTGGTCGTGCTATCGCGCAACTTACCGCAGCTGGGTATTGCCAATCTGCGGGTGCGCGATCAGCTGCTGGAAGTGGGCAGTCAGCAGCTGGCGTTTAACCATCAGGAAGCCAAACAGTTCTTTGACTGTCGGCTCACTTCGCCCATTGAGGCCGCGGAGAGCAGTCGCCTGTGTGACGATGTGGCCGGCTGGGCGACCGCCCTGCAGCTGATCGCGCTGTCAGCACGACAAAATAACAGCCCTACGCATCAGTCAGCGCGCCGTCTGTCGGGAATTAACGCCAGCCATCTCTCCGATTATCTGGTCGATGAAGTGCTGGACAGCGTTGATGCGTCCACGCGTCAGTTCCTGCTAAAAAGTTCGCTGCTGCGCTCGATGAACGATGCGTTAATTGTGCGGGTGACCGGCGAAGACAACGGGCAAATGCGTCTCGAAGAGATTGAACGTCAGGGTCTGTTCCTGCAACGCATGGATGACTCTGGTGAATGGTTTAGCTTCCACCCGCTGTTCGGCAGTTTTTTGCGCCAGCGCTGCCAGTGGGAACTGGCTACCGAATTACCTGAAGTCCACCGCGCGGCGGCAGAAAGCTGGATGGCGCAAGGCTTCCCCAGCGAAGCCATCCACCATGCGCTGGCGGCTGGCGATGCCAGCATGCTGCGCGATATTTTGCTCAACCACGCATGGGGTTTGTTCAACCACAGCGAACTGGCATTACTCGAAGAGTCGTTACGCGCCCTGCCGTGGGAAAGCCTGCTGGAAAATCCGCGTCTGGTATTGCTCCAGGCGTGGCTCATGCAAAGTCAGCACCGCTACTCTGAGGTGAACACCCTGCTGGCGCGCGCTGAACAAGAGATGAAAGGCGAGATGGATGGCACGCTGCACGGCGAATTTAACGCGCTGCGGGCACAGGTTGCCATTAACGACGGCGATCAGGAAGAGGCCGAACGTCTGGCAATGATTGCGCTTGATGAGCTGCCGCTGGCGAATTATTACAGCCGGATTGTTGCCACGTCGGTACACGGCGAAGTGTTGCACTGCAAAGGCGATCTCACCCGTTCGCTGTCGTTGATGCAGCAAACGGAACAGATGGCCCGTCGTCACGATGTCTGGCATTACGCGCTCTGGAGCATGATCCAGCAAAGCGAGATTTTATTTGCCCAGGGCTTTTTGCAGGCGGCCTGGGAAACTCAGGAAAAAGCGTTCCAGCTGATCCACGATCAGCATCTGGAACAGCTGCCGATGCACGAGTTCCTGCTGCGTATCCGCGCCCAGTTGCTGTGGGCCTGGTCGCGTCTGGATGAGGCCGAAGCCTCTGCCCGTCATGGCGTAGACGTTCTTTCGGCTTTCCAGCCGCAACAGCAGCTACAGTGCCTGGCGCTGCTGGTGCAATGCTCGCTGGCGCGCGGCGATTTGGATAACGCCCGCAATCACCTGAACCGTCTTGAAAATCTGCTCGGCAATGGCCAGTACCATAGCGACTGGGTCTCCAACGCCGATAAAGTGCGGGTGATTTACTGGCAAATGATCGGCGATAAGAAATCTGCCGCCAGCTGGTTGCGTCAGACGCCAAAACCGGAATTTGCCAATAACCATTTCCTGCAAAGCCAGTGGCGCAACATCGCGCGTGCGCAAATCCTGTTGGGTGAATTCGAGCCTGCGGAAATCGTGCTGGAAGAGTTGAACGAAAACGCCCGCAGTCTGCGCCTGATGAGCGATCTGAACCGCAATCTGCTGCTGCTCAATCAGCTCTACTGGCAGGCGGGGCGGAAAAATGACGCACAGCGCGTCTTACTGGAAGCGTTACAGCTGGCGAACCGCACCGGGTTTATCAGCCATTTCGTGATTGAGGGCGAAACCATGGCCCAGCAGTTGCGCCAGCTGATTCAACTCAATACGTTGCCAGAGCTGGATCAGCACCGCGCCCAGCGCATTCTGCGTGAGATTAACCAGCATCATCGCCACAAATTTGCGCACTTTGATGAGAACTTTGTCGAGCGCCTGCTGACGCATCCGGAGGTTCCGGAACTGATCCGCACCAGTCCGCTCACCCAGCGTGAATGGCAGGTTCTGGGACTGATTTACTCGGGCTACAGTAACGAGCAGATCGCCGGTGAACTGGCAGTGGCGGCGACGACCATCAAAACACACATTCGTAATTTGTATCAGAAACTCGGCGTGGCGCATCGCCAGGATGCGGTGCTGCACGCGCAGCAGTTGTTGAAGATGATGGGGTATGGGGTGTAGGCCCTCTGCGGTCTGATGCCCTCACCCCGGCCCTCTCCCTCAGGGAGAGGGAGAATGGCTTCTCAGCACAACTCTAACTGCAGATTATTATCTTTGATCACCTGCAACACCCCTGCTGGCGGCATGATGTCGGTATAAACCGCATTCACCATGCTGATGCTGCCCATGTTCACCATCGCATTTCGCCCGAATTTAGAGTGATCCACCACCAGCATGACGTGGCGAGAGTTCTCGATAATCGCCCGTTTGGTGCGTACTTCGTGGTAATCAAACTCCAGCAGTGAGCCATCGCTGTCGATGCCGCTGATCCCCAGGATGCCGAAATCAAGACGGAACTGGGAGATAAAATCGAGCGTCGCTTCGCCAATGATTCCACCATCGCGGCTGCGCAACTCGCCGCCCGCCAGAATGATGCGAAAATCTTCTTTCTGCATCAGGGTATTGGCGACGTTGAGGTTGTTGGTCACCACGCGCAGATTTTCATGATTGAGCAGCGCGTGTGCCACCGCTTCCGGCGTGGTCCCGATATCAATAAACAGCGTCGCGCCGTTGGGGATTTGGCTCGCCACTTTGGCGGCAATGCGCTCTTTTTCTGCCGTTTGCGTGGCTTTACGATCGTGCCATGACGTGTTCACGGAACTGGACGGCAGCGCCGCGCCGCCGTGATGGCGCAGAATACGATTCTGATCGGCCAGATCGTTGAGATCGCGACGGATGGTTTGTGGGCTGACGGCAAATTGCTCGACCAGCTCCTCGGTGCTGACGTATCCCTGCTTTTTGACCAGTTCGATAATGGCGTCATGACGCTGTGTTTGTTTCATGAAATATCCCTGGAAATTATGTTCGTTTTCGCGCATTCAGCGTATCAGCAAAGGCCATCGCCAGCCCGACGGCCAGCCCGGTCACGTGTGCGCCATTGGCGATAGACATACCAAACAGATCAAACCATCCGGCAATTAGCCATACTAAAGCAAAGGTGATTAATCCGCGTTGCAGATAGATGCCGCTCTCCGGATCGCGCTCGCCGCGCAGCCAGACATAGCCCATCAACGCATACACCACGCCCGATAATCCGCCAAACCACGGGCCACTGAATTTATGCTGCACATAACCGCTCAACAGCGCGCTGATCACCGTAATAACGATCAGTTTTCCGCTGCCCAGACGCTTCTCGACCGCGCCGCCCAGATACCACCACCACAGCAGGTTAAAGAGAATATGCAGCACGGAGAAGTGCATCAGCGCGTGGGTAAAGTAGCGCCAGACGTCGAATTGCAAAGAGGGATCGTACGGCCACGCCAGCGCGATCATGACCTGCTGGTCGCCCACGACGTTCATGATGATAAACACCAGAATACAGGCCGCCATCAGCAGCAGCGTAAACGGCCCGGCCCGTTCGCGGACGGTGGCTAAGAAAGGGAAACGTTGATAGTGCAACCCACTATCCGTCTGGCCGGAAGTCCAGCTTGCCGCCAGATAGCGTGGATCGGCTGGATTCTCAAGAAAACGCGCCAGCTCCGTATTGACTCGCCCGGCCTGGCTTTCGTCAGCCAGCCAGACATCGGTTTGCGTATGCTGCTGAATCGTCAGGACAACACCCTGCGTCGCCATATAATCGACAAACGCCTGAGCCACGCGCGGGTTGGTAAAAGAAGTAATCATTAACATGGGCGGCAGTCGCTCAATTCCATACAAAAGAGGACAGTATAGAGGTATTAGCCCCCAAAGGCGTGCTCAACTTCTGCCGGAAAATGACGATGCCAGGCATCGAAGCCACCGTCGACGCTGTATACCGCGTCATAGCCCTGCTGGAGCAGATACTGCGCCGCGCCTTTGCTGCTGTTCCCGTGATAGCACATCACCATCACTGGCGTTTCAAAATCATTATCGCGCATAAACGCGCCCAAAGAGTCGTTGGTCAGATGGAAAGCACCCGGCGTGTGTCCCATGGCAAAACTTTGCGGATCGCGGATATCCACCAGCACGGCCTTGCCCTGATGCATCTTCTGATGGGCTTCTTCAACGTTAATACATTCAAACTGATCCATGGTGTTCTCTTTCGTTTTAGCGGGTCTGGTGCGGTCTGATGCCCTCACCCCGGCCCTCTCCCGCGGGGAGAGGGGGAAACTATTTTACCGCGTAGTGTACGTCCTGACGGCGGCGAAACGCCATTATGTTATCTCTATCACTCAAAAATGTTTTTTTGATGTTACCAAAAGCGCGTTCATTTGCTATTATGAGCGATATCGAACATTTATGAGCTTTAGCGAAAGTGCGTGAGGGTGATATGGAAACCAAAGATCTGATTGTGATAGGCGGTGGCATCAACGGTGCCGGTATCGCGGCAGATGCTGCAGGACGCGGACTATCTGTGCTGATGCTGGAAGCCAACGATCTTGCCTGTGCGACATCGTCCGCCAGCTCCAAACTGATCCACGGCGGCCTGCGCTACCTGGAGCACTACGAGTTCCGCCTGGTCAGTGAAGCGCTGGCCGAGCGTGAAGTATTGCTGAAAATGGCCCCTCATCTGGCCATTCCGATGCGTTTCCGTCTGCCGCATCGCCCGCATCTTCGCCCTGCCTGGATGATTCGCATTGGTTTGTTTATGTACGATCATCTGGGTAAACGCACCAGCCTGCCGGGCTCTACCGGTTTGCGTTTTGGCGCAGAATCCGTTCTGAAGCCAGAGATCGTGCGCGGATTCGAATATTCCGACTGCTGGGTGGACGACGCTCGCCTGGTGCTGGCGAACGCCCAGATGGTGGTGCAGAAAGACGGCGAGGTGAAAACCCGCACTCGCGCGACCTCGGCACGCCGTGAAAACGGACTGTGGATCGTCGAAGCCGAAGACATTGATACCGGCGAGAAATTTAGCTGGCAGGCGCGCGGCCTGGTCAACGCCACCGGCCCGTGGGTAAAACAGTTCTTCGACGATGGTATGCATCTGCCTTCGCCATACGGTATTCGCCTGATCAAAGGCAGCCATATTGTCGTGCCACGCGCACACACGCAGAAGCAGGCTTACATCCTGCAAAACGAAGACAAGCGCATCGTGTTTATGATCCCGTGGATGGATGAATTTTCGATCATCGGTACGACAGACGTCGAGTACAAAGGCGATCCGAAAAACGTCGAGATCGACGAGAGCGAAATTGGCTACCTGCTGAAAGTGTACAACGCGCACTTTAAGAAACAGCTTGGCCGCGATGACGTGGTCTGGACTTACTCCGGCGTGCGTCCGCTGTGCGATGACGAATCCGATTCGCCGCAGGCGATTACGCGCGACTATACGCTCGATATTCACGACGTTGACGGTCAGGCTCCTCTGCTGTCCGTCTTCGGCGGTAAACTGACCACCTATCGTAAGCTGGCTGAACACGCGCTGGAAAAACTGACGCCGTACTACAAAGGCATCGGCCCGGCGTGGACGAAGAACGCCACGCTGCCTGGCGGCGATATTGGTAGCGATCGCGACGACTTTGCGGCAAAACTGCGCCGTCGTTATCCGTTCATTACTGAATCCATGGCGCGCCATTTTGCCCGGACCTACGGCAGTAATACGGAGCGGGTTCTGGGCGAAGCCAAAACGCTGGCCGACCTCGGCGAACATTTTGGTCATGAGCTGTACGAAGCGGAGCTGCGTTACCTGGTTGAACACGAGTGGGTCCGTCGTCTGGACGATGCGATCTGGCGTCGAACCAAAGAGGGGATGTGGCTGGATGCGGAACAGCAGTCGCGCGTAGCCCAGTGGCTGACTCAGCATGCCGGCAAACGTCAGCTGTCGTTAGCGTCGTAATGGTCGTGGGCCTGTGTGGTCTGATACCCTCACCCCGCCCCTCTCCCAGAGGGAGAGGGGGAAAATAGAGCCCTCTGCTGTTTCAAAGCCGCTCTCCCGCAGGAGAGGGTGCAAACACTAAAAAGGCAACCTTACGGTTGCCTTTTGCTTTTGCCTTGTGCGGCCTGATGCCCTCACCCCGGCCCTCTCCCACGGGGAGAGGGGGCAAACACTAAAAAGGCAACCCTACGGTTGCCTTTTGCTTTTGCCTTGTGCGGCCTGATGCCCTCACCCCGACCCTCTCCCAGAGGGAGAGGGAGCAAACACTAAAAAGGCAACCTTCGGTTGCCTTTTGCTTTTATAACCGCACGGGATCGATATGCCAGATGGTTTCGGCGTACTCTTTGATGGTCCTGTCTGATGAGAAATAGCCCATGTTGGCGATGTTATGCATCGCTGTAGTGGCCCACTCCTCCTGATGGCGATAAAGCTCGTCCACCTTATCCTGACAATCCACGTAGCTGCGATAATCCGCCAGCACCTGATAGTGATCGCCAAAGTTAATCAGCGAATCGACCAGATCGCGATAGCGGCCAGGCTCTTCAGGGTTAAACAGGCCAGTGGCAATCTGGGTTAGCACCTGACGCAGCTCCTCATCCTGCTCGTAATACTCGCGCGGTTTGTAGCCCTGCTTGCGCAGTTCCTCCACCTCTTCCGCGGTATTGCCGAAGATAAAGATATTATCTGCCCCTACGTGCTCCAGCATCTCGACGTTTGCACCGTCCAGCGTACCAATCGTCAGCGCGCCATTCAGCGCAAACTTCATATTACTGGTCCCGGACGCTTCCGTACCCGCCAGCGAGATCTGCTCAGAGAGATCGGCCGCCGGAATGATCAGCTGTGCCAGGCTGACGCTGTAATTAGGGATAAAGACGATCTTCAGCTTGTCGCCAATCAGCGGATCGTTGTTGATCACCTTCGCCACGTCATTGATGAGGTGAATAATGTGCTTCGCCATGTAGTACGCCGAGGCGGCCTTACCGGCAAAAATGTTCACACGCGGAACCCATTCTGCGTTCGGGTCGGCTTTAATACGGTTGTAACGGGTGATCACATGCAGGACGTTCATGAGCTGGCGCTTGTACTCATGGATACGTTTGATTTGCACATCGAACAGCGCTTTCGGATTCGCCACCACGTTGAGATGCTGTGCCATGTACACCGCAAGACGTTTTTTATTCAATAGCTTGGCGTCGCGTACCGCTTTGTTCACCAGCGGGAAATCAGCGTGCTGTTCCAGCTCGCTCAGTTGACTTAAATCGGTACGCCAGGTGCGGCCAATATTCTCATCCAGCACTTCTGACAGCGCCGGATTCGCCAGCGCCAGCCAGCGACGCGGCGTCACGCCGTTGGTCACATTGCAAAAACGCATCGGGAAAATTTTGGCGAAATCCGCAAACAGCGACTGCACCATCAGGTTCGAGTGCAGCTCGGAAACGCCATTCACTTTATGGCTGATCACCACCGCCAGCCACGCCATACGCACGCGGCGACCGTTGGATTCATCAATAATCGACGTGCGACTGAGCAGCCCGGTATCGTTGGGATACTGTTCCTGCAAGGTTTTCAGGAAGTAGTCATTAATTTCAAAAATGATTTGCAGGTGACGCGGCAGGATCTTGCCGAGCATATCGACCGGCCAGGTTTCCAGCGCTTCGCTCATCAGCGTGTGGTTGGTATACGAGAACACCTGACACGTCACTTCAAAGGCGTTATCCCAGCTGAACTTATACTCGTCAATCAGCAGGCGCATCAGCTCCGGAATCGACAACACCGGATGGGTGTCGTTGAGGTGAATGGCGGTCTTCTCGGCCAGATTATTGTAGGTTTTGTGCAGCTGATAGTGACGGTTCAGGATATCCTGAATGGTGGCCGATACCAGGAAGTATTCCTGGCGTAAACGTAACTCACGCCCGGAATAGGTAGAGTCATCCGGATACAGCACGCGCGACACGTTTTCGGAGTGGTTTTTATCTTCCACCGCCGCGAAGTAATCGCCCTGATTGAATTTACCGAGGTTGATTTCGCTACTGGCCTGGGCGTTCCACAGACGCAATGTATTGGTGGCATCAGTGTCGTAGCCGGGGATAATCTGATCGTAAGCGACCGCCAGAATCTCCTCAGTCTCCAGCCAGCGGCTCTTTTTGCCTTCCAGTTGCACACGCCCGCCAAAGCGCACTTTATAACGCGTGTTGTGGCGTTTAAATTCCCACGGATTACCGTATTCCAGCCAGTAATCCGGCGACTCTTTCTGACGCCCGTCAACGATGTTTTGCTTGAACATACCGTAATCATAGCGAATACCGTATCCGCGCCCCGGCAGCGCCAGCGTCGCCAGCGAATCAAGGAAACATGCCGCCAGACGCCCCAGGCCACCGTTGCCTAAGCCGGGGTCGTTTTCTTCATCAATCAGCTCTTCTAAATCTAACCCCATCTCTTCCAGTGCGTTTTTAACGTCGTCATAAATCCCGAGCGACAACAGCGCGTTGGAAAGTGTGCGGCCAATCAAAAACTCCATCGACAGATAGTACACCTGGCGCGTCTCCTGCGAGAGCTGCGCACGGTTTGAACGTAACCAGCGTTCCACCAGCCGGTCACGCACGGCAAACAGCGTGGCGTTCAGCCACTCGTGCTTGTTGGCGATCACCGGATCTTTCCCGATGGTAAACATCAGCTTATAGGCGATGGAATGCTTTAGCGCCTCTATGCTGAGCGTCGGGGATGCATAACTAAAAGGTGCATTCATATCAGTGACTCCGCCTTATGACATCAAGCGTTGATAAAGATCGCGGTAGGACTGCGCCGCAACGTGCCAACTAAAGTCCATCGCCATCGCCTGACGTTGTACAAAACGCCATAACGATGGGCGCGACCATAATACAAATGCTCGCCGGATCGCCCGTAACAGCGACCAGGCATTGCTGTCTTCAAAGGCAAATCCGGTGGCAACGCCGTCCGCCAGGTTTTCCAGTGACGTATCCGAAACAGTGTCCGCCAGTCCGCCGGTGCGACGCACGAGCGGCAGCGTGCCGTACTTGAGTCCGTACAGCTGGGTTAAGCCGCACGGCTCAAACCGGCTCGGCACCAGAATCACATCCGAGCCGCCCATAATGCGGTGGGAAAACGCCTCGTGATAACCAATCTGAACGCCGACCTGGCCCGGGTGTTCGGCTGCCGCGGCAAGGAAACCTTCCTGCAACACCGGATCCCCCGCGCCCAGCAGCGCCAGCTGGCCGCCCTGTTCCAGCAAGCCCGGCAGGGCTTCCAGCACCAGATCCAGCCCTTTCTGGCTGGTCAGGCGGCTGACCACGGCAAACAACGGCACTTTGTCGTTTACCTTTAATCCCATCGCAATCTGCAGCTGGCGCTTGTTCTCGGCTTTGTCTTCCACCGAATCGCGGTTATAGCGCGAGGCCAGCAGAAGATCGGTTTCCGGGCTCCAGATTTTTTCATCCACGCCGTTAAGAATGCCTGACAGGCGCCCTTCGCGGTGCCTCTGACGCAACAGCCCTTCCATGCCGTAGCCAAATTCTGGTTCGGTAATTTCCCGCGCATAGGTCGGGCTGACCGCCGTGATGTGATCGGCGTAATACAGCCCTGCCTTCAGAAACGAAATTTGACCGTTAAATTCCAGCCCATGCATGTTATAGAACGACCATGGCAGATCGATGTCATTCATATGATGGGCGTAATACATGCCCTGATACGCCAGGTTATGAACCGTAAAGACCGACTTTGCCGGGTGACCGCGCGCCGCCAGATAAGCCGGTGCCAGCCCGGCGTGCCAGTCATGCGCATGCACAATGTCGGGCCGCCAGAACGGATCAAGACCGACCGCCATTTCGGCCCCCACCCAACCGAGCAACGCAAAACGCAGCACGTTATCGGTATAGGCAAATAAGTTGGTGTCGTGGTACGGGCTCCCTGGACGATCGTATAAACGCGGCGCATCTATCAGGTAAATGCCGACGCCATTGTAGTGTCCGTACAGCAACGTGATACGCCCGGCGAACGTATCGCGGCGGCTGACGACCTGAGCATCAGGTATGCCACGGCGGAGATCGGGAAAAGCGGGCAATAACACGCGCGTATCAATGCCCTCTGCTATTTGTGCCGCCGGTAACGCACCGAGTACATCCGCCAGCCCGCCCGTTTTCAGCAGCGGGAACATCTCAGAACATACATGTAAAACCTGCATCATCGCTCCTGTTTGACCTGCAGTTTGCGCAGCATTTCGCGCGTAACCAGTACGATGCCTTCTTCTGAGCGGTAGAAACGGCGAGCATCTTCTTCCGCATTCTCCCCAATCACCATGCCTTCCGGAATAATGCAGGCACGGTCGATAACACAGCGGCGCAAACGACATGAACGCCCGATCCATACATCCGGCAGCAGCACCGACGAATCGATATTGCAGAAGGAGTTCACCCGCACGCGCGGGAAGAGGACCGATTGCACCACCACAGAACCCGAAATAATGCAGCCACCCGACACCAGAGAGTTCAGCGTCATACCGTGGCTACCTGAACGATCCTGCACAAATTTCGCCGGCGGTAGCGACTCCATATGGGTGCGAATCGGCCAGTTCTGGTCATACATATCAAGTTCTGGCGTAACGGAGGCTAAATCCAGGTTGGCCTTCCAGTACGCTTCCAGCGTGCCAACATCGCGCCAGTAAGGCTCGGCATCCGGATCCGACTGCACACAGGAGAGCGGGAAAGGATGTGCATAGGCCATGCCAGCTTTGGTGATTTTGGGAATGATATCTTTGCCAAAGTCGTGGCTGGAATTTTCATCCTTGTCGTCTTCTTCCAGCAGCTCGTAAAGATAATCAGCATCAAAGATATAGATCCCCATGCTGGCGAGCGATTTGGTGGCATCCGTCGGCATAGTCGGCGGATTGGCGGGCTTCTCGACAAAATCAATAATCTTGTCATTCTCGTCAACGTCCATCACGCCAAATGCCGTCGCTTCAGCAACGGGCACTGGCATGCACGCCACGGTGCAACGCGCCCCTTTTTCGACGTGATCGATAAGCATGTACGAGTAGTCTTGTTTGTAAATATGGTCGCCCGCCAGGATCACGACGTATTCCGCGCCGTAGCGGCGAATGATGTCGAGGTTTTGCGTCACCGCATCGGCCGTTCCGCGATACCAGTTTTCGCCATGCACGCGCTGCTGCGCCGGAAGCAGATCAACAAACTCGTTCATCTCTTCGCTGAAAAATGACCAGCCGCGCTGGATGTGCTGCACCAGGGTGTGCGACTGATACTGCGTGATCACACCGATACGGCGGATCCCGGAGTTAAGACAATTAGATAACGCAAAATCAATAATGCGGAACTTACCACCAAAGTGAACGGCAGGCTTGGCGCGCTTGATGGTCAAATCTTTCAGACGGGTACCACGTCCGCCAGCCAGTATCAGCGCGACCGTTTTTAAGGGTAACTGGCGCGCCAACATCAAGGGATCGTTCTTCTCTAATCTCACCATGACTAACTCCTTTTTTATCATCTTTGGAAAACGCACACTCCCTGTGCAGGCCCATGCCAGACAGCCATTACCACCGGATTATCCTCTCCGGCAAATGGAGGAATAGAGCGCCATTCCCCGTCAGGTAGAACAAACTCCACGACCTCGTGCGTCGCGTTTAACGTGATAAGCCAGTTATCCGAAAGCCGGATTTGCAGACATGGGATACCGTTCTGCCACTCTTGCGCACTGAGCGGTTGCGCCGCTTTATTTAACCACTGGACGTTCCCGTCCCCCTCCTCCCACCACTGATCCGCAGTGAGCGCAGGAATGGTCTGCCGGAGGTGAATCAACGCAGCGGTAAAGTGAGTTAATCCGCTGTTGCACTGCGCCCAGTCAAGCCAGGTTAACGCGTTATCCTGACAGTAGGCGTTGTTATTGCCGTGCTGACTGTGGCCATGTTCATCACCCGCCAGCAGCATCGGCGTCCCTTGCGAAAGCAGTAATGTCGTCAACAGCGCATGCTTGCTGGCGCGTCGCCGCTCAATGACATCCTCGCTTCCCCCTAACCCCTCTATACCATGATTAAAGCTATGGTTATTGTTAGTCCCATCGCGGTTTTCTTCGCCGTTTGCCTCATTGTGTTTCTGATTGAAACAAACGCAGTCGCGCAGGGTGAATCCGTCGTGCGCCGTCACCAGATTGACGGTGGCGGACGGTTTTCTGCCGTTGTGTTTGAACACATCGCTGGATGCAGAAACGCGCCCGGCCAGCTCGCCCAACGGCAAACTTCTTTCGAGCCAAAAACGGCGTGCCGCATCGCGAAATTGATCATTCCACTCCGCAAACGGCGGCGGGAAATTCCCCACCTGATAACCACCATCCCCGATATCCCACGGCTCGGCGATCAACTTCACGCGCGATAACACCGGACAGTTGTTAATCGCCTCAAACAGCGGAGCCTGCTGGCTAAATGTCGGCGTACGGCCCATCACCGAGGCCAGGTCAAAACGAAAACCATCAATATGGTAAGTCTCGACCCAGTACTTCAGGCAGGCATGCGCGAAGTCCGTTACAGCAGGATGGCTGAGGTTGAGCGTGTTACCGCAACCGGTCCAGTTGTGATAATCACCATCTTCCCTGATCCAATAATAGCTACGGTTATCGATTCCGCGCATCGAGAGCGTCGGCCCGTCGAGATCCAGTTCCGCGCTGTGGTTCAGCACCACATCAAGAATGACCTCAATTCCGGCCTGATGGAGCGCTTTCACCGCATCACGGAATTCATCCCGGGCTTTATCAGGATGCGAGGCATAACGGGGATCGAGCGCGAACATGGCCAACGGGTTGTAGCCCCAGTAGTTGGTCAGCCCAAGCCGCAGCAAACGGGGTTCGGAGGCAAAATGCGCCACCGGCAGCAGCTCCAGGGCGGTGATACCGAGATGCTTCAAATACGCAATCATCACCGGATGAGCGAGCGCTTTATAGGTTCCGCGGATCTCCTGCGGAATAGACGGATGCAGGTAAGTCAGGCCTTTGACGTGGGCTTCATAAATCACGGTCCGGCCCCACGGCGTGGCGGGCGGCGCGTCATCTTCCCAGTCGTACGTATCGCTCACGACCACGCCTTTTGGCGCAACAGGCGCACTGTCGCGAGGGTCGGGGGCGTTATCGCCATCCAGGAAAAGGGGGTCATCTTTTACGTCCCCTTCCACGCGATGCGCGCAAGGATCAACGAGCAATTTTGCCGGATTGAATCGCAGCCCCCGATCCGGCTGCCAGGGCCCATGCACGCGAAAACCGTAGCGTAAACCCGGTCTGCCATCCGCCAGATAGCCGTGCCAGATATCCCCGCTGCGCTCTGGCAGGTCGTAGCGATATTCATTGCCTTCGCCGTCAAACACACAAAGCTCTACCCGTTCCGCATGAGAGGAAAACAGAGTGAAGTTGACCCCTTGACCATCGAAACTGGCTCCGGGCGGTGCGGATTTACCGGCCGTGAGTTGCGTCATTCGCCCTCCCGAACCAGCCACAGCGTGGAGAGCGGCGGCAGCGTAATACTGAGCGAGTGCTGGCGGCCGTGGCTTTCCTGCTCGTCGCTATGCACAATCCCACCATTACCCGCGTTGCTGCCGTGGTAATGGCTGGAATCGGTATTCAGGATTTCCCGCCATCGGCCTGGCTGATTAATGCCAAAGCGATAATGCGGACGCGGTACTGGCGTAAAGTTGCAGGCGACAATAATTTCGTTACCGGCTTTATCACGACGCACAAAAATCAGCACCGAACGCTCGTGATCGTCGACCACCAGCCATTCAAATCCATACGGGTCGAAATCCAGCTCGTGCAGCGCTTTGTGATGGCGATACGTCAGGTTGAGATCGCGCACCAGGCGCTGAACGCCATGATGCCAGTTGTCACCGCCCTCCAGCAGATGCCAGTCGAGGCTGGCATCATGATTCCATTCACGGCCCTGAGCGAACTCATTCCCCATGAACAGCAGTTTTTTGCCCGGGAAGGCGAACAGCCAGCCGTAATAAGCACGCAAGTTGGCGAACTTCTGCCACGCGTCGCCCGGCATGCGGTCAAGAATGGATTTTTTGCCGTGGACCACTTCGTCGTGCGAGAGAGGCAAGACAAAGTTTTCGGTGTTGTTGTAGAGCATCCCGAAGGTCAGCTTATCGTGGTGATACTGGCGGTGGATGGGGTCGAGCTTGAAGTAATCGAGCGTGTCGTGCATCCAGCCGAGGTTCCACTTGTACCAGAAGCCCAGGCCACCCATTGACGGCGGGCGCG
Organism: Lelliottia sp. CFBP8978; assembly: GCF_034046055.2. Lineage (NCBI taxonomy): Bacteria > Pseudomonadati > Pseudomonadota > Gammaproteobacteria > Enterobacterales > Enterobacteriaceae > Lelliottia > Lelliottia sp. CFBP8978. The sequence goes on from NZ_CM188253.1 coordinate 4,110,106, forward strand.
AAACGCCAGGGAAATCGGTCGACTCTTCCGCCATCGTCACCGCGCCTTCGACCTGTTCACCCAGAATGCGGTTGGTGCTGCGCAGGAACTCAATGGCTTCGAGGTTTTCGCGACCACCGTACTCATTTGGTATCCACTCGCCCGCTTTGCGGCTGTAGTCGCGATAGATCATCGACGCCACCGCATCGACACGCAGGGCGTCGATGCCGAAGCGTTCTATCCAGTACAGGGCGTTGCCCACCAGATAGTTTGCCACTTCGCGGCGGCCATAGTTATAGATCAGGGTATTCCAGTCCTGATGGAAGCCTTCGCGCGGATCGCTGTGCTCGTACAGGTTGGTGCCGTCAAACTGAGACAGACCAAAATCATCCGACGGGAAGTGGCCCGGCACCCAGTCGAGGATCACGCTCAACCCGGCGGCATGGGCGGCATTGATGAAATAGCGGAAATCATCGCGCGTGCCGAAGCGGCGCGTCGGCGCGTAAAGCCCGGTCGGCTGATAGCCCCAGCTGCCGTCGAACGGATGCTCATTAATCGGCAGCAGTTCCAGATGGGTAAAACCCATCCATTTGGCATACGGCACCAGCTGATCCGCCAGTTCGCGATAGCTGAGCCAGAAATTGTTGTCCGTGTGGCGACGCCACGAGCCGAGGTGCACTTCATAAATAGAGATCGGCGCATCGAAGTCATTAGCCCGCTTGCGCGCTTCTGTCTGGGTGACTTTCTCCGGCAGACCGCAAATCAACGAGGCGGTATCCGGGCGCATTTGCGCTTCAAACGCATACGGGTCGGCTTTAACACGCAGCTTGCCATGGGCATCGATCATTTCGAATTTGTAGAGCTGGCCGTTATGCGCGCCGGGGATAAACAGCTCCCAGATACCGGATTCACGGCGCAGACGCATCGGGTGGCGACGCCCGTCCCAGTAGTTGAACTGCCCGACCACCGACACCCGCTGCGCATTCGGCGCCCAGACCGAAAAACGCGTACCGGTGATGCCATCCATCGTGTCCGCGTGCGCACCCAGCGTTTCGTACGGACGAAGATGCGTGCCTTCGGAGAGCAGCCAGGCGTCCATCTCTTGCAGGAGCGGGCCAAAACTATAGGGATCGTCAATCAGGTTTTCATGACCATGCCAGAGCACAGCGAGCTGATAGCGGAACAGGTTTTTACGGCGAGGGATCACGCCAGAAAAGAAACCGCGCGAATCGAGGCACTCCAGCTTGCCTACCTTGCGACCGGTTTTAAGTTCTATCACCCACACCTCGGTGGCGTCAGGTAACAGCGCACGGACCTCCAGTCCGTCTTCTGTACGGTGCATCCCCAGCACAGAAAATGGGTCAGCAAAATGACCCGCAATTAGCGCATTAATCACGTCTCTATCAATACGATCGGACATGGTGTTCATCCTGTTTTTTTAGTGTCGCCCTGTTTAGCGCTCCGGTGCGACTTTTGATGTGACCTGAACGGCGCAGCCTATCCTCCTTCTGCTCCGTCCTACCCTCAGGTAAGAAATGACTCTCCCTTAAAGCATAGCCAACGACGAAATGACTCCTGATAAAAATTGACCCCTTTGCGCTTACTCCCTGTAATACGCAAAAAAAAGGGGGTGAAAATCACCCCCGGTATTGAACTCGTTATTACGCCAACTGCCGCAACATGCGGCGCAGCGGCTCGGCGGCGCCCCACAGGAGCTGGTCGCCGACGGTAAAGGCCGAGAGATACTCCGGCCCCATGTTCAGCTTACGCAGGCGACCGACCGGCGTGGTCAGCGTGCCGGTCACGGCGGCTGGGGTCAGCTCGCGCATTGTGATATCGCGATCGTTTGGCACGACTTTCGCCCACGGATTGTGCGCAGCCAGCAGCTCTTCGACGGTCGGAATAGACACCTCTTTTTTCAGTTTAATGGTGAAGGCCTGGCTGTGGCAGCGCAGCGCGCCAACGCGCACGCACAGACCGTCAACCGGGATCACGGAAGAGGTGTTGAGGATTTTGTTGGTCTCAGCCTGGCCTTTCCACTCTTCGCGGCTCTGGCCGTTATCGAGCTGTTTGTCGATCCACGGGATCAAGCTGCCGGCCAGCGGCACGCCGAAGTTATCGACCGGCAGATCGCCGCTGCGAGAAAGCGCTGTGACTTTACGTTCGATATCCAGAATGGCCGATGCCGGGTTCGCCAGCTCGTCAGCGACGTGGCTGTGAAGCTGCCCCATCTGCGCCAGCAGTTCACGCATATGACGCGCGCCGCCGCCGGATGCCGCCTGATAGGTAGCCACGGAAACCCACTCGACCAGGTCCTGTGCGAACAGGCCGCCCAGCGACATCAGCATCAGGCTGACGGTACAGTTACCGCCGACAAAGGTTTTCACGCCGTTGTTCAGGCCATCGGTGATCACACCCTGGTTTACCGGGTCGAGAATAATGATCGCGTCGTCTTTCATACGCAGAGAAGAAGCGGCGTCAATCCAGTAACCCTGCCAGCCGCTTTCACGAAGCTTTGGATAGATTTCGTTGGTATAATCGCCGCCCTGGCAGGTCACGATAATATCGAGAGCCTTCAGCGCTTCCAGATTAAAGGCGTCCTGAAGCGTGCCCGTAGACGCGCCGCCAAACGCGGGCGCTGCTTGCCCGAACTGGGAAGTGGAGAAGAAGACCGGGCGGATGGCGTCAAAATCGCGCTCTTCAACCATGCGTTGCATGAGTACAGAGCCGACCATACCGCGCCAGCCGATAAAACCAACGTTTTTCATAGCGTGTGTTCCTGCAGAGGTGTGTGCTGTTTATGTCAACCCGTATCCAACGGGTGTAACCTTCACATTACAAAATGCTGCCAAAGTCGCAAGTGAAATTAATCAATGATTGCGCTGCGATCAGTAATACCACTAATTACGACAGAAACCACAGAGTTTATCAGGGATAAATAAAATGACTGAAATCCTTTCCGCAGCGGTGCTTTTGATCCTGATAATGGACCCGCTTGGGAACCTGCCTATCTTTATGTCGGTGCTGAAGCACACCGAGCCAAAGCGTCGTCGGGCGATCATGATCCGCGAGCTGCTTATCGCGCTGCTGCTGATGTTTATCTTCCTGTTTGCGGGCGAAAAGATTCTGGCGTTCCTGAACCTGCGCGCTGAAACCGTCTCCATCTCCGGCGGCATCATTTTGTTTCTGATTGCGATTAAGATGATTTTCCCCAGCGCTGACGGGGGCAGCAGCAGCGGTCTGCCTGCGGGTGAAGAGCCGTTTATCGTGCCGCTGGCGATCCCTTTGGTCGCCGGGCCAACCATTCTTGCCACATTAATGCTGTTGTCGCACCAGTACCCTAATCAGATGGGGCATCTGGTGATTGCTCTGCTGCTGGCCTGGGGCGGAACGTTTGTCATTTTGCTGCAATCGTCGCTGTTCTTAAGACTGCTGGGCGAGAAAGGGGTTAACGCGCTGGAGCGTCTGATGGGATTAATTCTGGTGATGATGGCGACGCAGATGTTCCTGGATGGGATTCGGGCGTGGATGAAAGGCTAGGTAAAAGCAAAAGGCAACCGCAGGGTTGCCTTTTTAGTGTTTGCACCCTCTCCCTGTGGGAGAGGGTCGGGTGAGGGGGGCTCTATCCCCTCGCCCCTTTGGGGAGCGAGCCAGGCTAAGGGGGGTCTATCCTCTCGCCCCTTTGGGGAGAGGGCAAGGGTGAGGGGGCATATACGGCTCAGAAGCCCGTTCCGTTCACCTTACGAACTCAGCGTCTCTGTCATTACAGAATCCGTGAACGTGTTAAGGGGGCTATCGCCGCCCCCTTAACAATCCCGGCTCCCGGCAAGAAAATCGCCGCTCCGCGGTTCCTTCGTCTTATTCCCTCCGGCTTCGGGTAGGGCGCGATCCTGCATCCATGCAGGTCACGCCCTCTCCGCGCATCCCTGCGCGTCGCCCCGGCCTTTGGTCAACGACTCAGCGATTTACAGCCGGACCAAAAGACCCGCTGACGGTTGATTACACACCTGGCTACCCGCATTGCTGATATTTAATTCCCGTTTCTGCGAGCCGCCTTCCAGAGCCTCTCTTGCCACCCAATCAGCAAAGCAGTATCTTCTCGCCACGCCTGCAAAATCAGGCGTCAGGGTTGGTCCCCTGAATAACCTCATCATCACTTCTCACTTGAGGATTATTATTTATGGGATACGCCTTTTCTCACGCTTTATTCACCACCTCATTCAATCATCACACCGATTTCATCGAGCTGGCCGATAACTGCGAGCGGTTTGTTGAAGCGCTGGTAGAGTGCGGCGATCCGGCGCAAAAGCTGGCGCTGTGCGGGCGCTTATCAGCCTGCCTCGCCCTGCTGCAACCGACGCTGCTGGAGCCGGTTCCGCAACATTTGAAAGCGAGCCTGACGGTGGATGACCTGCCGCTGGACCCGCCCGTCTTCGAGCCGGAAAGCGATCAACTCGGGCGTTACTGCCAGCTGTTAACGCAAATGCTGTTGGCTCATTCGTTATCAGAAAGTGATGAGAGAGTGGCGGGAGATTTACTGCTGGATTTGGTGGGGTTTTACAGTGACAGGCTGAAAGCGCCGCGCTGGCTACGGACTGAAGAAGGTTTAGAGCCGCTGTAAAAAAGCCGGGTAGTGCTTGCGCTTACCCGGCCTGTATGTCGCGGATTTATTGGTCGGGTAAGGCGTAGCCGCCTTCCCGACTAACATCGCACTTAACTCAGCAGCGAAAACGCAATCATCCCGACAATCGCCCCTGTCGTGCCGAGGATGGTTTCCATCAGCGTCCAGGTTTTGAGGGTTTGTGCTTCGGTCGCGCCGGTAAATTTACCGAACAGCCAGAAGCCGGCGTCGTTGACGTGGGAGACCACGATAGAGCCGCCCGCGATACAGATAGACAGCGCCGCCATCTGCGCGCCGGAGTAGTTCAGCTGTTCAATCACCGGCATCACCAGGCCGACCGCAGTCAGACAGGCTACCGTGGCAGAACCCTGAATAATACGCACCGCTGCGGCCAGCACAAAGCAGGTCACGGCAATCGGTAAGCCCATTCCCGTCAGCGCTTCGCCCAGAGCCGGACCCACACCGGAATCAACCAGCACCTGCTTGAACACGCCGCCCGCACCGATCACCAGCAGAATAATCCCCGCCGGTTGCAGCGCCGCGCCGCAGATCTCCATCACACGGTCTTTCGGCATCCCCTGACGCATCGCCAGGCCATAAATCGCCACCAGACACGCGACCAGAATCGCGGTGAACGGATGGCCGATAAACTCAAACCATTCGTAGGCGCTGGAACCGACCGGCACAAAGCGCGCGGCGATGGTTTTCAGACCCACCAGCACCAGCGGCAGCAGAATCAGCGACAGGCTGAAACCGAAGGACGGCATTTTGCCTTCGCCAAGGTGCGGCTCGGTGATGTCGTCAGGAATGTGCAGCTCAACGTAACGGCTGATAAAGTTGCCCCACAGCGGCCCGGCAATAATCATCCCCGGGATCGCGGCGCACAGGCCAATCAGGATCATCCAGCCAAAATCGGCGTGCATCTGAGACGCCAGCAGCATCGGCGCAGGCCCAGGCAGCAGGAACGCTGCGGCCGCCGCCACGCCCGCAAACAGCGGAATGACCAGTTTAACCAGGTTGGTGCCCGTGTGGCGCGCCATCGAAAATGCCACACTAATCAGCAGCACCACGGCCACTTCGAAGAACAGCGGCAGCGCGCAAATCAGACCCGCCAGACCAATCGCATAATGTGCGCGGCTGTGACCGAATGACTTCAGCATCTTGACGGCAATCTGATCGACCGCGCCCGTCTCATGCAAAATCTTGCCAAACATGGCGCCCAGTGCGACCACAATCGCCAGGAAACCCAACGTGCCTCCCATCCCTTTTTCCATCGTCGCGGCGATTTTATCGAGCGGCATACCGGAAAAGAGACCTGCACCAATAGAAACCACCATCAACGCAACGAAGGCATGCATACGCGCCTTCATCACTAAAAACAGCAGCAGCAAAACGGAGCCGACTGCCGTTAACACTAACGTTAAAGTACTCAAAACTTACTGCCTTTTATTAATGACCTCAATGGTGCTGGCAACAACACCGTCCAGCGGCTGATCGATATCGACGATCAGAACATCGCTTTCATCCGCGCCCGGCTCTTGCAGCGTGTCGAATTGCGTAACCAGCATCTGAGTTTTAAAGAAGTGGCCTTTGCGCGCTTTCAGGCGGTTTTCAATGACCTCGAAATCCCCTTTCAGATAGATGAAGGAGAGGTTCGGGTTACCGTCACGCAGCAGGTCGCGATAGGACTTTTTCAGCGCGGAACAGACGATCAGCGACACTTTATTGGTGCGCTGCATCGCGAAAGCGGCATCGTTGAGCGCCTGCAACCACGGTTTACGATCGTCGTCGTTCAGCGGTTCGCCTGCGGCCATTTTGGTGATGTTGCAGCGCGGATGGAGAAAATCGCCATCAAGAAATGCGGCATGAAGCTGGTGAGCCACTTCGCTGGCAACGGCTGATTTACCGCTACCGGAAACGCCCATCAGGACGTAAACGTGGTGATCGTGATTCGTCGTGCTCAAAGGGTGTCCCTCAGTCAATTGTTACGGGTAACAGTTATCGGTAACATTGTCCTGCCGGGGCATAAGAGAAGCAATATCCAAACGTGCGCGAAGTGAATAAGTGTGAGCTAGTTCAAACTTGTCAGACTAAATTGATCCACCTGGTGACAAGGTGAAACCTAAATCTAACATTTTGGGCGTCACCACCTCGCCACGAATACGCGCCAGCAGGCGTTCTGCACCGATCCGGCCCATGCGTTCACGCGGCGTCAGGACGCTCGCCAGGCGAGGTTCCATCACCTGACCGATATCGTGGCCATGGAAACCGGCAATCGCCATATCGTCAGGGATTTTCAGCCCCAGACGCTGACACTCAAAGGCTGCGCCCACCGCAAGATCGTCGTTGGTACAGAAGATACCATCAAGCTGCGGATACTCGCGGCGCGCCTGGCGCATCAGCTCAATGCCAGACGAATAGGACGACGATTGCTCCACCATCACGCTGTAAGGCGTTAAGTTTGCGTCAAGCATCGCCTGCTCGTATCCCTTCTGTTTGATAATAGTACGTTCGTCGAGACGTGCGCCAAGATAGGCGACATGGCGGTGACCACGGGCGAGAATGGCAGCGGTCATCTGACGCGCGGCTTCGAAGTTATCAAAGCCAACGGCGATATCCAGACAAGGCGACTGGCTGTCCATCAGCTCAACCACCGGGATACCGGCGACTTCAATCATCTTCAGCGTTCGGGGAGTGTGAGTACGTTCCGTTAAGATCAGACCGTCGATGTTCCAGGAAAGCATTGATTCAAGACGTTCTTCTTCCAGTTCCGGCTTGTACCCATAGTGCGCGAGCATGGTCTGATAACCGTAGGCGTCAGTAACGCTTTCGATTCCGCGCAGCACTTCGGCGAACACCTGATTGGTTAAGGAAGGAAGCAGAACACCGACCGCGCGGCTGGTGGCATTGGAGAGAATATCGGGCGCGCGGTTGGGGATATAACCCAGTTCATCAAGAGCCGCGGCAATTTTGCCACGCAGCGCCACGGAAACTTGTTCCGGATTACGCAAGAAACGGCTGACCGTCATTTTGGTCACACCGACGCGATCGGCGACATCCTGAAGTACGGGTCTTTTCTTTTTCATCGTCCTGAGAGAAATAGTGAATGAAACATTTTCTCAGTTTATCACGGACAAAGCCCAACCTTCCCCTGCCAAATGGGGAAGGTTGGGCTTTTATCATAATAAATACATAAAATCTTTTGGGTCGCATCGCGGCGGCGAGGAGACGAATCCCCGGAAGCGGACATAAAGTACGCGACCGGGGTGAGTGAGGAAAGCCAACAAAGATGCGGCCTGAAGGATGAAGTGTATTCAGACGGGCGGCAGATCGAAGAGCAGAATTTCGCTCTCGCTGTCGGCATGAACGGACAGCGCCTGCTCATCCCAAATCGCCAGACCGTCGGCGGTGGTGGCTTTGGTGCCGTTGATTGTCACTTCGCCTTTGACCACCTGGATCCACACGCGGCGATTGGCGGCAATCTGATGCACAGACTGTTCGTTTTTCGCCAGCGCCCAGCGGTACAGCTCCATATCCTGATGTACTTTCAGCGAGCCATCACGCGCTTCCGGAGACAGCACCAGCTGTTTGCCCTGCAGGGCGTCAAAGCGGCGCTGCTCGTAGCGCGGCGTGATGCCGGTTTCTTCCGGAATGATCCAGATTTGATAAAGATGCAGTTTTTCCGTGTTGCTCGGGTTGTACTCGGAATGACGTACGCCCGTGCCTGCACTCATAATCTGGAACTCACCGGCCGGAACCTGCTCTTCGTTACCCATGCTGTCTTTGTGCGCTACGGCGCCTTCCAGCACATAGGTCAGGATTTCCATGTCTTTGTGCGGATGGGTGCCGAAGCCCTGGCCCGCGTCGATCACGTCATCGTTAATCACGCGCAGTGCCGAGAAGCCCATGAAGTTCGGGTCGTAATAGTCCGCGAACGAGAAGGAATGCCATGAGTCCAGCCAGCCATGATTTGCGTGACCACGATCGCCTGCTTTACGTAAAAAGATCATTGTTTTTCACCCCAGTTCGTTTCGATAGAGTCAGTGTGGACGCAATTGGCCTGGGATCATAGAGGGTGAAAATTGACTCCTCTGTTCAAAAATTATGAACAAGCACAGAGGAGTCGACAGGGCTTACTTCGCGAGGGTAATCGTGGCGGGAGAAGCCTGCTCGAAAGCCCGTTCAAGGATTTCCAGATTGGTGAGAATGTCAGATTCCTTGACGTAATTCGGCGTGCCGCTGGTGAGGGTGTCAAACAGTGCATCGTAGACGCGGCCATAATCGCCGGTTTCTGGTTTCACCTCTTCTTTTACCGTTACGCCTTCAGCATTGACATATTCCAGCAGGCCGATGGAGTCATCCGCCGCGAATCCCGGTTCGCCCGGCATGACGTTCGCCTTGAGGCTGGTCTCTTGCTGGTCGATACCGTATTTGATAAACGAGCCGTTGCTGCCATGCACGATAAATTTCGGGTAGTCGGTTTTCACCAGATGGCTGGTTTTGACGATCGCTTTCAAATCGCCATAAAACAGCTGTGCTTCAAAGGTATCGTCAGGATTCGCTTTATTGCGCAGGCTGCGAATGTCGTACGCCACATGATCAGGACGACCAAACAGCGAGATGATTTGGTCCATCGTATGAACGCCCAGCCCGTAGAATGAGCCGTCCTGCGGCAGGCCGGGTTTGGTTTCTGCTATCGGGCGGAAGTAATCGAAATGGCTTTCAATTTCAACGATATCGCCAAGCTTACCGCTTTCAATCACTTTTTTGGTGGTCAGGAAGCAGGAGTCAAAGCGGCGGTTTTGATACGGCGTAACGGTTAGCCCTTTACTTTTTGCCAGCGCAAACAGCTCGTTGGCCTGAGCAATTGTCGGGGTAAACGGTTTTTCCACCAGCACGTTTTTGCCCGCTTCCAGCGCGCGTTTAGCGTAGTCGAAATGGCTATCAGCATGCGTACAGACGATCACCAGTTTGACCTGCGGATCGTTTAAGACTTCATCCAGATCGCTGGTGAAGTGAATATGAGAATACTGTGGGGACTGCTCTTCAGGTTTGGCGTGACGGCGGAAGATATGCGCCACATGCCAGCTATCTTTACGGTTGAGAACATACGGAAGATGATAGCGGGTGGTGCTTTTACCAAATCCAATAAATGCGCAATGTAATGTCATGGCTCAGTCCTTGTTAAGGTTGCTGTGACTACCATAGCGCAAGTTTTGCCCTCACCCTAGCTTTCAAGATGCTGGCGCATCAGCCGTCGGTGTCGCAGCCAGTTTGCTCACGGCAAGCGCGCAGCAACCGGAGCGTACACAGAGTACGTGAGGATTGCGAGCACTCCCCGGGGGCAAAATGGCAAGTCAGCCAGGGTGAAAAAAAACCAAAAAAAAGCCAGCTATAAGCTGGCTAAAGTAATACTGGAAGCAATGTGAGCAATGTCGTGCTTTCAGGTTTCCGTAGAGGTCTTCCTGAACGCGAGACAATAATAATCATTCTCATTCGCACTTGTCCAATACTTTTTGCAAAAAAAAGGGAGTTGACTCAAATTTCAAAGTCAATGATGTTGAAAGGGAGATTAACCCAACGAGGACAAAAGAATGAGTGAGATAGTGATACGCCACGCTGAACCGAAAGATGCCGAAGCCCTGCGCCAGAATTACATGCATCCAGAGGTGTATCACGACACGCTACAACTCCCTCATCCTTCCCTTGAGATGTGGCAGGAACGCCTTAATCCGAAAGCTGGCCTAAAACGTCTGGTCGCCTGCATGGATGAGAACATTGTCGGCGATCTGGCGCTACAGGTCGAAGCCAGCCCGCGACGCAGCCATGTGGCAACCTTTGGTATCAGCGTTGCGGCTCATGCTCAGGGACGTGGCGTTGGAAGTGCGCTCATGCGTGAGATGATCAACCTGTGCGACAACTGGATGCGCATCGAACGTATTGAACTCACGGTTTTTGCGGATAATCGCGCTGCGCTGGCGCTTTACAAGAAGTTTGACTTTGAAATCGAAGGAACCGGAAAGAAATTCGCCCTGCGCAACGGCGAGTTAGTGGATGCGTATTATATGGCGCGGATGAAGTGACACACTCCCCTCACCCCGACCCTCTCCCCATAGGGGCGAGGGAGAAAAAACCGCACCGTGCAATCCCCTCTCCCCGGCCCTCTCTCCACAGGGGCGAGGGAGAAAAAACCGCGCCGTGCAATTCCCTCTCCCCGGCCCTCTCCCCATAGGGGCGGGGGAGAAAAGGCCGCGCCGTGCAATTCCCTCTCCCCTACGGGGAGAGGGTTAGGGTGAGGGGAATAATCAATACCCTGCCGTTAAATCATCCACCGAACGCGGATCCGACGCGCCAAACAGCGTACCGTCCGTCCCGACCATAATGCTCTGGGTGCTCCCCATCGCCTCTTTCAGCACCACTTTCTGACCGCGCTGTTCGAGCAGTTTGAGGGTATCCGGGCTAAAGCCTTTCTCCACGCGCAGTTCGTCCGGCAGCCACTGATGGTGGAAGCGCGGCGCGTTGGTGGCTTCGGCTACGTTCATCCCAAAGTCGATACTGTTCACCACCATTTGCAGCACGGTAGTGATAATTCGGCTCCCGCCAGGACTACCCGTCACCAGCCAGGTTTTGCCGTCTTTCACCACGATGGTCGGAGACATCGACGACAGCGGACGTTTTTTCGGTCCGACGGCGTTAGCATCGCCGCCCACCAGCCCGTAAACGTTCGGCACGCCCGGTTTGGCGGAGAAGTCATCCATCTCGTTATTGAGCAGAATACCGCTGTTACCCGCCACAATCCCGGTGCCAAACACCGTGTTGAGCGTATAGGTCACCGCCACCGCGTTACCGTCTTTATCCACCACCGAGAAGTGGGTGGTCTGATTGCTCTCGTACAGCGCCAGTTTGCCGGGGCGGATCTGGCTGGACGGCTTCGCTTTGTTGATATCAATCTGATCCGCCAGCGATTTGGCATAGGCTTTATTGGTCAGCGCCTGCCACGGCACTTTGACGAAATCCGGATCGCCGAGATACTCCGAGCGATCGGCGTAGGCATATTTTTCGGCCTCTGCCATCACCTGCATCGCATCGGCGCTGCCAAAGCCGAATTTGTGCATATCGAAGTTTTCAAGAATATTGAGGATCTGCACGATGTGGATCCCACCGGAGGACGGCGGCGGCATGGAGAAAACCTGATAGCCGCGATAATCGCCGCTGACTGGCGTACGTTCAACCGCTTTGTACTCCGCCAGATCCGCTTTGGTGATCAGCCCGCCGTTCTTCGTCATCTCCTCGGCAATCTGATCGGCAATCGCCCCTTTGTAGAAGGCATCCGGGCCGTTTTCTGCAATCAACTCCAGGCTTTTAGCCAGATTCGCCTGCACCAGCTTATCGCCCTTTTTAAGCGGCTCGCCGTCTTTCCAGAAGATCGCTTTGCTGTTTTCATGGTTCGGAATCACTTCGCTGCCGTAGGTTTTCAGATCGTCCGCCAGCGCGTCATTGACCACAAACCCGTCGCGCGCCAGCTTGATGGCTGGCTGCACCACTTTATTCAGCGGCAGCGTGCCGTATTTATCCAGCGCCAGAGAGAACCCCGCTACCGTGCCCGGCGTGCCGCTGGCCAGATGCGAAGTCAGTGATTTTTTACTGTCCGGATTGCCTTGTTCATCAAGGAACATGTCGCGGGTCGCCTGGTTGGGCGCCATTTCGCGGAAATCGATCGCCGTGGTCTGGCCGTCTTTAGTGCGCAACATCATAAAGCCGCCCCCGCCGAGATTCCCCGCCTGAGGATGCGTCACCGCCAGGGCATAGCCCACGGCCACTGCGGCATCCACCGCATTCCCCCCTTGCTTCAGAATATCCACGCCGACCTGAGTGGCCATCGCGTCAACCGAAGCCACCATCCCCTGCTTCGCCCGCACGGGATGGAAAACATCCTCTTCCACGCCGTAGGACACTGGCGGAGCCGCAGGAGGGTTAGCCGCCACGCTAAATGTGCCGCCTGCCATCAGCGCGGCGATCGCTACCCAGCGTAAAAAGGTTGGTTTTATCATCGTTGTTCTCCAGGTGATGGGACCCATATTCCCGCTTAAGCCTGGTTCACAACTCCTAAAAAATCATCGTTGTGGCGGAATCGAGATAAACTTAAGAGAAGCCTCACAAGGAGGAAATGACAATGAAACGACTTTTGATTCTTACGGCGCTGCTTCCGTTTGCCGCGCTCGCACAGCCCCTCAACACCATGAACAACCCGAATCAACAGGGTTACGTCATCCCCAGTCAGCAACGGATGCAGACCGAGATGACGGGCCAACAGCAGCAGCAAAAAGGGATGTTAAACCAGCAGCTGAGAACTCAGACGCAGCTTCAGCAGCAGAATTTACAGACGCAGATGAACAACAACACCCAGCGCATTCAGCAGGGTCAGCCTCGTGAGCAGGTGTTGCCGAATACGAACGGCGGCATGTTAAGCGGTGGGATGTCTCAGGAGAGCGGGCAGCAGCACATGCTACCCCCGCGTACGAATGGCGATATGCTCAATAATCCGCAGGATTAAAGTTCGGGCCAATCACGTCTATCGCATCAGTACAGATACAGTCCACGCCCCAGCGCAGTAGCTCTGCTGCCCGCTGGGGTTTGTTGACCGTATACACCAGAATATGCAACCCGGCGTCCTTGAGCATCCTCACGCGCGCTTCATCCAGTAGCCGATGATTAAGATGGATCGACACACAGGCCAGGCGAGTGGTCAGTTCGCGCCAGTCGTCACGCCATTCATCCAGCAATAAGCCACGCGGCAGGTCCGGTGCAGCGGCCTGTGCCGCTTCCAGCGCGTCAATTTCAAACGACGACAGCAGCGGCGCGGTCATCCCTTCCCACAGCTCACGGGCCGCGAGGGCAATCACTTTTCCGGTGAGCGGTCCGGTGCCGGTCGTCGGTTTGATTTCGATATTGGCCATCATCCCGTGCTGGCGACAGCGATCGGCCACTTCCGCCAGCAGCGGCAGCGGCTCGCCTTTGAATTTTCCGCTGTACCAGCTTCCGGCATCCACTTTCAGCAGATCGTGCCACGGTAAATCACCCGCCACGCCCCAGCCGTTGCTGGTGCGTTCGAGGTTATCGTCATGCAGCAAAAAAATTTCGCCGTCTTTCGATAATTTAGCGTCAAACTCAATCATCAAATGCCCGAAGTGCGCGCCAGCGTCAATTGCCGCCAGCGTGTTTTCCGGTGCCAGTTTACCGCCGCCGCGATGGGCGACGATGTGAGGATAGGGCCAATGACTCATACGCGTTGTCCTGTTTCACCATCAAATAAGTGCAAGTGATTTTCCGGCAGATGCAGCCACAACGTGCTGCCTGCCTGCGGGCGTTCCTGATGCGCCAGACGCACCACCAGCTTTTGCTCGCCCCAGCGTCCGTGCGCCAGGTTGTCCGCGCCCAGCATCTCCAGCGTGTCCATCACCAGAGGCACACCGCCTGCCGCCTGCGAGCTTAGCGCAATATGCTCTGGCCGGATACCGAGCGTCATTTTACGACCGGCGTAGCCGCGATAAAACCAGTTCACCGGCAACGCCATCCCGCTCTCCAGCTCAAAATGCGTGCCCGCGTTGCTGATGCGTCCTTCCAGCAGATTCATTGCCGGACTGCCGATAAAGCTCGCCACAAAGCGGCTGGCGGGTTTTTCATACACCTCCACCGGCGTGCCGATCTGCTCGGCGATACCTTTGTTCATCACCATCACGCGCTGCGCCAGGGTCATGGCTTCCACCTGATCGTGGGTGACGTACAGCGAGGTGGTTTTCAGGCGGCGATGCAGATGCTGCAGTTCAAGACGCATCTGTACGCGCAGTTTGGCGTCGAGGTTAGAGAGCGGTTCGTCGAACAGGAACACCGCCGGATCGCGCACTATCGCACGGCCCATCGCCACGCGCTGACGCTGGCCGCCGGAGAGCTCACGAGGACGGCGTTTTAACAGGCCGTCCAGCTCCAGAATACGCGCCGCTTCTTTGACGCGTTCTTCGATATGCCCTTTGCCCATCCCGCGGATTTTCAGCCCCCAGGCCATGTTCTCTTCCACGCTCATATGCGGGTAGAGGGCGTAGTTCTGGAACACCATTGCGATGCCGCGATCTTTCGGCTCCATCTCGGTCACGCGCTGGCGGTCAATCCAGATATCACCGCTGGTCACGCGCTCAAGCCCCGCCACCATGCGCAGCAGCGTCGATTTCCCGCAGCCGGACGGGCCGACCATGACGATAAATTCGCCGTCTGCCACGTCGAGCGTCAGGGGTTGAATCACCTGGGTTTTGCCGTCCCAGCTTTTGGTTACTGCCTGTAATTTTAATCCAGCCATCTTATTTCTCACTGTCTACTAAACCACGCACAAACGCGCGCTGCATGGCTAAAACGATAACCACCGGGGGGATAAGCGTGAGCAACATCGCCGCCATCACCTGGTTCCAGAGGGTGGTGCCTTCGCCGGTAGCGATCATGCCTTTGATGCCCGCCACCGCGGTGCCGAGATTCACATCCTGGACAATCAACAGCGGCCACAGGTACTGGTTCCAGCCGTAGATAAAGGTGATCACGAACAGCGCCGCGAGGTTGGTTCTGGAGAGCGGCAGCACGATGTCGCGGAAAAAGCGCATCGGCGATGCCCCGTCGATGCGCGCCGCTTCAATCAGTTCATCCGGCAACGTCATAAAGAACTGACGGAACAGGAATGTCGCGGTGGCCGACGCCATCAGCGGCAGCGTCAGGCCCGCGTAGCTGTCGAGCATCCCGAGATTGGCGATCACCTCGACGGTCGGGAAAATACGCACTTCGACCGGCAGCATCAGGGTGATAAAGATCATCCAGAAGAACAGGTTACGCAGCGGAAAGCGGAACCAGACAATGGCAAACGCGGAGAGCATCGACACCACGATTTTGCCCACCGTAATGCCAAACGCCATGATGAAACTGTTAAGCATCATCAGCCAGAACGGCGCACTGTTCGCGCCCACGCCCTGAGACCAGATGGTGGCCATGTTTTCCAACAGATGGCCGCCGGGCACGAGCGTCATGGGGGTGTCGAAGACGGCCTGGGTGTCCAGCGTGGCGGCGACAAAGGCCACGTACAGCGGGAACAGGATGACGATAATCCCCAGAATCAGCATGGTATGGCTGAAAATCGTCAGCCCGGGGCGGTTCTCAATCATTGGTAGCGCACCTTACTTTCGACATAACGGAACTGAACTACCGTCAGCACAATCACCAGCCCCATCAGCACCACCGACTGCGCGGCAGAGGCCGACAGATCGAGCCCGGCAAAGCCTTCACGGTAGATCTTGTAAATCAGCGTAGTGGTCGCCTGCACCGGGCCACCGGCGGTGGCGGCGTCGATCACCGGGAAGGTGTCGAAGAAGGCGTAAACCAGATTTACCACCAGCAGGAAGAAACTCACCGGCGCAATCAGCGGCAGCGCCAGTTTGAAGAAGCGGCGAATCGGCCCTGCGCCGTCAATCGCGGCGGCTTCGACCAGCGAGCGCGGGATGGATTGCAGCGCGGCGAAGAAAAACAGGAAGTTATAACTGATTTGCTTCCACACCGAGGCGAACACCACCAGGAACATCGCCTGACCGCTGTTCTGGGCGTGATTCCAGTCATAACCGAATTCCCCGAGAAAATGGGTAATCAGCCCGCGTCCGGGGTTGAAGAGGAAAATCCACAGCACGGCGGCGACGGCAGGCGCGACGGCATAGGGCAGCAGCATTAGCGTCTGATACAGACGACTGCCGCGCACGACATAATCGACCAGCGCAGCAAAAAATAGCGAGACGACCAGCCCGCTGACCGTCACGAGGGCGCTGAATTTAATCGTCGTCCAGAAGGAGTCGAGGTAATAGCTGTCGTGGAACAACGCGGTGAAGTTGTCCAGTCCGACGAACTGACTGGAAAGACCAAACGGATCGACGCTTTGAACCGAATACCAGAGCGCTTCGCCCGCGGGCCAGATAAAAAAGATAACGGTGATAATCAGTTGCGGCGCGACCAGCAGGTACGGCAGCCAGCGCGAACGGAACACCGGACGGGATGATGACATAGTTTTGCTCAATGTTAGGTAGCCCCTCACCCCTGCCCTCTCCCCAAAGGGGCGAGGGAGAAAACCACAGCGGGTAGTCCCTTCTCCCTGTCGAGAGAGAAAACCGCACCGGCACTCCCTTCTCCCTGTCGAGAGAGAAAACCGCACCGGCACTCCCTTCTCCCTGTCGAGAGAGGAAAAAACCGCACCGGACAATCCCCTCTCCCCTTTGGGGAGAGGGTTAGGGTGAGGGGTGAAGGCGAGGGGTCAGGTTCAATTTACGATTTAGTCGACTGCTCAAAACGGCGCAGCAGTTGGTTGCCACGCTCTACCGCGGAATCCAGCGCCTGTTGTGGCGTTTTCTTACCGGTCCACACGCTTTCCAGCTCTTCGTCTACGATGGTGCGGATCTGCGGCATATTGCCCAGACGCAAACCTTTAGTGAACGGTAACGGCGGCTTGTTCAGCATCTGACGCGTCGCGATATCTGCACCCGGGTTTTTGTCATAGAAACCCTGCTCGCGCGTCAGATCGTAAGCGGCTTTAGTGATCGGAAGATAGCCGGTCTTCTGGTGCCATTCGGCGGCATTCTCTGGTTTGGCGAGGAAGTCGAGGAACTCGGCAACGCCTTTGTAGGTGCCATTATCTTTGCCCTGCATCACCCACAGGCTCGCCCCGCCGATGATGGCGTTCTGCGGCGCGCCTTTGGCATCCGCATCGTAAGGCATCATGCCCACGCCATAGTTAAATTTGGCGTAGTGGCGGATATCCGCCAGCGATCCGGAAGAAGCGGTGGTGATCGCACAGTCTCCGCTATAGAACTTCTCGGTGGATTCGTCTTTACGTCCGAAGTAGCTGAAATCCCCTTTCTTATTCAGCGCTTCCAGCAGAGCGATGTGTTTCACCTGCTCTGGCTTATTGAATTCCAGCACCGCATCCGTACCGTCGAAGCCGTTGTTTTTGGTCGCGACCGGCAGACCATGCCAGGCGCTAAAGTTTTCAATCTGGATCCAGCCCTGCCAGCCGCTGGCGTAACCGCATTTCATGCCTGCCGCTTTCAGCTTCGCCGTGTACTCCGCCAGATCCTGCCAGGTTTTCGGCGGTTGCTCCGGGTCTAAGCCAGCTTTTTTGAAGGCGTCTTTGTTGTAGTACAGAACAGGCGTTGAGCTGTTAAATGGCTGAGACAGTAAATGTCCGGTTTTAGAATCGGTGTAGTAACCCGAGACGGTTGGCACGAACTGAGACTCGTCGAAGTGAATGCCCGCCTCTTTAAACACCTCATACACCGGTTTAATCGCTTTAGACGCCATCATGGTCGCGGTGCCGACTTCGTAAACCTGGAGCAACGCCGGGGCGTTACCGGTGCGGAATGCGGCAATGCCCGCGCTCAGGCTCTGCTCGTAGTTACCTTTGTACACCGGCACAATTTTGTAATCCGGATGGGTGGCGTTAAAACGTTGCGCCAGGGAATCCACCTCTTTACCCAACTCCCCTTCCATGGAATGCCAGAACGGAATCGTGGTGACAGCCATTGAGTTCGTCGCAAAAGCCAGACCCAGTGCCAGACCCAAAGCTGTGTGTCGTAACGATGTCATTGTCATCTCTCTTATTGTGCCGGATGCGCGATATCACGCGTTTTATGCTCGCGAGGTAACATGACATGCTCGAATGACAGAAAAATAACTTTTTAATTACAAATAGATTACAGAGGGGCTTCAGGCAGATGATGGCGAGGTGAAGGTAATATGGCGGAAAAAAGCGGGATGCGGTTTTATGCCCTCACTCCGGGCCTGTTCCACAGGAAGAGGGCAAATGGCTAGCCACGTAAACGCTGAACGATCTCGTCTAGCGACAAACGGCCCGCAGCTGCCTCAACCGTCATCGCCACATAATCAGGATTGGCGATTAAGGAGATGCCGTTACGTTTGAGAAATAGCAGCGTGATAAATAATGCTGTTCGTTTATTACCATCATTGAAAATATGGCCCCGAGAAATAGCCAGCAAGTGCATCGCTGCCAGGATCCAGACATCCGTTACGCCTTCGTATTCGTACTTATTCAACACACGATACAAAAGCGCTTCCGCACGCCCCGAATCCGGCATTCCCGTTACACCGGGCGTGACGCTCAGTAATTTGTCATGGAAGCGAATTATCTCTTCCGCTGAGATAAATTGCAGGGTCATTTGTCAGCCAGTTCTCGTATTTCGTTGCCGTGAACGCCCATGATGGCATCAAATTCAGCATCCAGTTTTGCCGCCTGATAACGCTCAAACTCGTCTGCGCTAATGATCACGGCGGGCTTATGCCCGCGACGGGTAATAGTGACAGGCGTCCCGGTGGCGGCTGTATCTAACGCTGATGCCAGATTTTGACGTGCTTCACTGTAGTTCATTGTACGCATATCGCCCCCTTTTCTGTACGTATTAATTGTACAACTTAAACGTACAGAAAACAAAAAAGCCGGGTGGCAGCTTCGCCTTACCCGGCCTTTGGATGATGAACGCTGATACCCTCATCCCGACGGGAAGAGGGAAAAACCTATCTGGCCTAGCCGCCCAGGTATGCACTCCGCACCGCTTCGTTTGCCAGCAGCGCATCTCCGGTATCTTCCAGTACCACGTGACCGTTCTCCAGCACATAGCCGCGGTCCGCCAGCTTCAGCGCCTGGTTGGCGTTTTGCTCCACGAGGAAGATGGTCATCCCCTCTTTGCGCAGCTGCTCGATGGTGTCGAAAATCTGCTGGATGATGATCGGCGCTAAACCGAGCGACGGCTCATCCAGCAGCAGCAGACGCGGCTGGCTCATCAGCGCCCGGCCAATCGCCAGCATCTGCTGTTCACCGCCGGACATCGTGCCCGCACGCTGGATACGCCTCTCGTACAAACGCGGAAAGAGTTCATACACGCGCTTGATGCGGGTTTGATACTGGTCGCGTTCGGCAAAGAAGCCGCCCATCGCCAGGTTCTCTTCCACCGTCATACGGGAGAACACGCGGCGGCCTTCCGGCACTATCGCCACGGCTTCGCGCATGATTTTCGCCGTCTGCCAGTCGGTAATATCTTTTCCATCGAAGACGATACGTCCGCTGGACGCACGCGGGTCACCGCACAGCGTCCCGAGCAGCGTGGTCTTCCCCGCGCCGTTTGCGCCAATCAGCGTCACAATTTCGCCCTGATTGATATGCAGGCTGACGTCGTGCAGCGCCTGAATTTTGCCGTAGTGGGCATTCACCTTGTCAAAAGATAACATCGCTTTTTCCATTTTATGACTCGCCCCCATCATGCTTCACCTAAATAGGCGCGGATCACATCCGGGTTATGACGAATTTCATCCGGTGTGCCGTTCGCCAGCGGCGTCCCCTGGTTAACCACGTAAATACGATCCGAGATGCCCATCACCAGCTTCATATCATGCTCAATCAGCAGAATGGTGGTGTCGTGATGGTTACGCAGCTCGACAATCAGCTCGTCCAGCTCTTTGGTCTCTTTCGGGTTCAGACCGGCGGCAGGTTCATCGAGCATGAGGATTTCCGGCTGCGTCACCATGCAGCGAATAATTTCCAGACGACGCTGATCGCCGTAGGCCAGATTGCTCGCCTGACGGTTCGCATGCTGAAGCAGACCGATACGCTCAAGCCAGGTCGCCGCGCGATCCAGCGCCTCGCTCTGGGCGCGACGGAAAGCCGGGGTTTTCAGCAGGCCGGAGAAAACCCCGGTTTTCAACTGCTGATGTTGCGCCACCAGCAGGTTTTCAATCACCGTCATCTCCCGGAACAGGCGCACGTGCTGGAAGGTCCGCACCACGCCCATGCGGGCAATTTGCTGGCCCGGCAACCCTTCAAGATGCTGATCGCGCAGCATGATGGTCCCGCCCGTCGGTTTGTAGAAACCGGTCAGGCAGTTGAACACCGTGGTTTTCCCCGCGCCGTTCGGGCCGATCAGGGAGACAATCTCTTTCGGGAACAGGTCCAGCGACACGTTGTTGACCGCCAGCAGGCCGCCAAAACGCATCATCAGGCCGTTAACGGATAATAATGGCTGACTCATGCCTGCTCTCCTTTCGCTTGCCCGTTCTTCAGCTTCAACTGTGGACGGGTCATCGGCAGCAAGCCCTGCGGACGCCAGATCATCATCAGCACCATCAAACCACCCAGCATTAACATGCTGTATTCGTTAAAGTCACGCATCAGCTCGCGGGAAACCACCAGCAGAATGGCCGCAAGGATAACGGCAAACTGCGAGCCCATCCCGCCGAGCACCACGATAGCCAGCACGAAGGCCGATTCGGCAAAGGTGAAAGACTCGGGGCTGACGAAGCCCTGACGCGCAGCAAACAACGTTCCGGCAAAACCGGCAAACGCGGCGCTGATGGTAAACGCGGTCAGCTTGATGCGGGTCGGATTCAGGCCCAGAGAGCGACAGGCGATCTCATCTTCGCGCAACGCTTCCCACGCGCGGCCCAGCGGCATGCGCAGCAGACGGTTAATCACGAACAGGGTCAGGACCACCAGCAGCAGCGCCACCAGATAGAGCCAAATCACCCGGTCGGACGGATCGTATTTCACGCCGAAGAAGTTGCTGAAGGTATCCCAGCCGCCTTCACGGGCAGAACGGCTGAACTCCAGCCCGAAGAAGGTCGGTTTCGGGATCTGGCTGATGCCGTTCGGACCGCCGGTCACTTCGGTGTTATTGAGAAGCAGAATACGGACGATCTCGCCAAAGCCCAGGGTAACAATCGCCAGATAGTCCCCGCGCAGACGCAGAACCGGGAAGCCGAGCAGGAAACCGGCAGCGGCAGAAACCAGCCCCGCCAGCGGCAGACAGGTCCAGAAACCGAGTCCGTAATAGTGGTTTAATAGCGCAAAGGTGTAGGCGCCGATAGCGTAAAAACCGCCGTAACCCAGAACCAGAAGGCCAGACAGCCCCACTACCACGTTCAGGCCGAGACCCAGAATCACGTAGATCATCGTCAGTGTGGCGATATCGACGGTCCCGCGCGACACCATAAATGGCCAGGCCACGGCAATCACCAGCAGCGCGACCAGGAACAATTTCTGCTTAGCGGTAGAACCGTCAATCGCAGGCAGGACGAACTTCGGCCCGGAGACGTTTTTCAACGTTTTCTGGAATACCGGACGTAACAGCTGGAACAGGAAGACCACCGCCGTGCCGACAAACACCCACTGCCAGCGGATATCGGCGGCGGTATCCACCACCAGTTTGGTGCCGTTAAGTTCTAACTGCACGCCCATAAAGACGCCCGCGAGAACAAAGAACATCGCCGCGGAGAGCAGCGCCATCGCAAAGTGCATCGGTTTCATACTTTCTCTACCTCCGGACGGCCCAGAATCCCGGTAGGCATCACCAGCAGTACCAGAATCAGCAGCGCAAACGACACCACATCTTTATATTCGGTACTCAGGTACGCCGAGGAGAGCGCTTCAGCAACGCCCAGAATCAGGCCGCCGATCATCGCGCCAGGGATACTGCCAATCCCGCCAAGAACCGCTGCGGTGAAGGCTTTCATCCCGGCCATAAAGCCGATGTACGGGTTGATCACGCCGTAGAACTGTCCGAGCAGAACCCCCGCTACCGCCGCCATTGCCGCACCGATCACGAAGGTCAGGGCGATTACGCGGTCGGTGTTAATGCCGAGCAGGCTGGCCATTTTCAGATCCTCGGCACAGGCGCGGCAGGCGCGGCCCATGCGCGAATAACGGATAAAAATGGTCAGCGCCAGCATCGCCAGGAAGGTCACAATCCAGATAACCAGCTGCATGGTGGTTATCGAGGCCGAGAAGTTTTCACTCGCGCCGACAATCCACTGCCCGTTAAACAGGCTTGGCAGCGCGACATCGCGGGACCCCTCCGTCAGGCTGACGTAGTTTTGCAGGAAGATGGACATCCCGATGGCGGAGATCAGGGCAATCAGACGCTTGGAGCTGCGCACCGGCCGGTAGGCCACGCGCTCGATGCTCCAGCCGTAGGCGCTGGCGATCACAATCGCACCGACAAAACCGGCCCCCACCAGCAGCCAGCTGCTGTCGATACCCATCATCATCAGCGCGGCAATGATCATAAAGGAGACATAGCTGCCGATCATGTAGACCTCGCCGTGGGCGAAGTTGATCATGCCGATGATGCCGTAAACCATCGTATAGCCGATGGCGATCAGCGCGTAGGTGCTTCCCAGCGTGACGCCGTTAAACATCTGCTGCAAGAAATAGAGAAACTGCTCGGACATAAGGAAACCTTTTTAAATCCGCCCGTTTTGCGCGGGCGGCGGGATAACTTGTCTTCAGGCGTTATTTCGCGACGGTGGAAGAACCATCGGCATGCCACTGGAAGACACCAAATTCAAATCCCTTCAGATCGCCTTTCTCATCCCAGTTCAGCGGCCCAATCACGGTGTTCGCACCGTGTGCTTTTAAATCTTTGATTAAATCCAGCGGCGCTTTGCTGCCGGTACGATCCATGGCGGTAGCCAGAGACTGCACGGCGGCATAGGTGATCCAGACATACGGACCGCTTGGATCTTTCTTCTGCGCGTTGAGCGCGTCCACGATAGCCTTATTTGACGCTTCCTGGTCATAGCGTTTTGGCATCGTCACCAGCATGCCTTCGCCTGCGTCACCCGCAATATTGGACAGCGAGGCGTTACCCACGCCTTCCGGGCCCATAAACTGCGTTTTCAGGCCGGTTGAACGCGCCTGGCGCAGCATCTGTCCCATTTCCGGGTAATAGCCCCCGTAGTAAACAAAGTCGATATTCTCTTTTTGCAGACGGGCCAGCAGAGCGGAGAAATCTTTCTCGCCTGCGGTAATGCCGTCAAAGAAGACCACGTTCGCGCCGCCTTTTTTCAGGCCATCCTGTACGGAGCGCGCCAGGCCTTCGCCGTATTGCTGTTTATCGTGAATGATCGCGATACGCTGCGGCTTCACTTTTTCCAGAATGTACTTCGCGGCTGTCGGCCCCTGCGAGGAGTCCAGACCGGCCGTTCGCATGATGTACTGATAGCCACGTTGAGTCAGCTCGGGGTTGGTGGCGCCCGGCGTGATCATCAGAATGCCTTCGTCTTCATAAATATCGGAAGCGGGCTGCGTGGAGGATGAGCAAAGATGACCGATGACGTACTGGATACCGTCGTTAACGATCTTGTTGGCGACGGCGACGGCTTGTTTCGGATCGCACGCGTCGTCGTATTCTACGCCGACCAGCTTATCTCCTTTAATACCGCCCTTGGCGTTGATGTCTTTGATCGCCTGACGCGCACCGTTGAATTCCATATCACCCCACTGGGCAACCGGACCGGACATCGCACCGACAACGGCAACTTTAATCTCTTCCGCCATGGCAGCCTGCGAAATCGACAGTGCAACCATTCCCGCGATAAATGCTTTCGCGTTCCTTTTCATCTCTGAATCCCCATTCGTGACGTGTTGTATATATTTTGTTTTATTATGGTTAAAAAGCATTCTGTACTTTTAATGAACAACGCTATTTTTACCAGTGCCTTTAATGGTTTAGCGCAGTTTTTTGACAAAAACCAGACTAAAATCTCTATTTTTCAGGCGATTAAGCAAAGATAATATTCTGAATTCAGACAGAGATAAACAAATAAAAGCGCAGTTTGCAGCATAAAATAACGGTACAAAGCGCCGAATAAATCACTACCCTTTAGGTTAAAATTCTGCTTATTTTTCGATCCCTGTATTTTCGCACTGCACATTGCGCTGCTAAAAAAGTAATCACCTGGAGAATGAGTTTAAAAAGTGGAAGCCGCTGGTCAGATAAATTGAGTACACTGCCTTACTCTTTTTGATTTGGACAAGCAGCTAATGAAACTGACTATCCTTCGTCTGGTGTCCTTTAGCGACCAGGATCGTATCGACCTGGGCAAGATCTGGCCGGAATATTCCCCGTCATCCCTGGCCGTGGATGAAATCCATCGTATTTATGCCGCCCGCTTTAACGAGCGTTTGCTGGGTGCGGTACGCGTGACGCTGAGCGGATCGCAAGGGGCGCTGGACTCACTGCGCGTGCGTGAGATCACCCGTCGGCGCGGCGTGGGACAGTATCTGATTGAAGAAGTGGTTCGCGATAACCCGGACATCACCTCATGGTGGATGGCCGATGTGGGCGTTGAGGACCGCAGCACGATGGCGGCATTTATGCAGGCGTTGGGCTTTACGGCGCTGGAGAATGGGTGGGAGAAGCATTAGGTTTGCTGAATGCGGGCTGATTTGTGCGGCCTGATGCCCTCACCCCGACCCTCTCCCACAGGGAGAGGGAGAAAACCGCTCCGTACAGTTCCCTCTCCCACGGGGAGAGGGAGAAAACCCGCTCCGTACAGTTCCCTATCCCACAGGGAGAGAGAGAAAACACTAAAATGGCAACCTTACGGTTGCCATTTGCGTTTATTTTGCGTCAGTCGCAGAACCATCTGCATGCCAGGTAAACACACCAAACTCGAAGCCCTTCAGATCGCCCTTCTCATCCCAGGACAGCGGTCCCATCACGGTATCGACGGAATTCGCTTTCAGCCAGGTCGCGATTTCAGCCGGATCGGCTGACTGGTTCAGACCCGCCTGCAGCGATTGCAGCGCCGCGTAGGTGGTCCACACGAACGCACCGCTCGGATCCTGTTTCTTCGCTTTAATTGCGTCTACGATCGGTTTGTTTGCCGGAACCTGGTCATAGTTCTTCGGCTTGGTCACCAGCATCCCTTCAGCCGAGTCACCTGCGATGTTAGACAGGGAAACGTTCGCCACACCTTCTGGCCCCATAAACTGCGTTTTCAGGCCGGCTGCGCGCGCCTGACGCAGGATCTGACCCATTTCCGGGTGGTAACCGCCGTAGTACACGAAGTCGATATTCTCTTTCTTCAAACGCGCCACCAGCGTGGAGAAGTCTTTTTCACCTGCGGTAATGCCGTCGAAGAAGACCACTTTCGCATTCGCTTTCTTCAGGCTGTCCTGTACGGAGCGCGCCAGGCCTTCACCGTATTGCTGTTTGTCGTGAACAATCGCGATGCGCTGCGGTTTGACGGTTTCGAGGATATATTTCGCAGCGGTTGGGCCCTGGTCAGAGTCCAGACCGGTGGTACGCAGAATCAGTTTATAACCACGCGCGGTCAGCTCTGGTGCGGTCGCCGCCGGGGTGATCATCAGAATGCCTTCGTCTTCATAGATATCAGACGCTGGCTGAGTGGAGGAGGAGCACAGGTGGCCAATCACATATTTGATCCCGTCGTTGACCACTTTGTTCGCCACGGCAACCGCTTGTTTCGGGTCGCAGGCATCATCATATTTTACGATCTGCAGTTTTTCGCCTTTGATGCCGCCTTTGGCATTAATATCTGCAACCGCTTGTTCTGCGCCCGTAAATTCCTGGTCGCCGTACTGCGCTACCGGACCGGACATTGCACCCACCACAGCAACTTTAATATCAGCCTGAGCCATGGTGCTGAATGCCAACGCGATACATCCTGCCAGTAACGCTTTACCCTTCATATTCATCCTGAGATTCCCCATTATTATGGTTATTACGATTGTTGTGATGTTGTTGTGTAGCGCTTTATTTCAGTTATAGGTCTGCTGCCCGCGCATTTTCAGCACACTCTGCTAAAACATACCCCATTTTTATGGTTTTGGAATAGCTAATTTGAAATGTATATATGCTACGCCCGGCGCGCTTTTGCCGCCGGGCGAATGGCTTTAACGAGTCAGCGCGGCAGAGATAATATCCAGCGCTTTGCGGAACTGAGCTTCCGGGATAGTGAGGGGATAGAGGAAACGAATCACATTGCCATGAACGCCACAACTGAGGAGCAAAAGTCCTTCGGCCAGCGCGCGCTCCTGCACCTGACGGGTAAATTCCGGTGAAGGTTGTCCGGTCTGCGGATCGTTAAACTCCACCGCTACCATCGACCCTTGCGAACGAATATCGGCTATAAACGGGCAGCCGGACCTGACTTTATTAAGCACTTCCACCAGATGATGACCCAGATGTGACGCGCGGGTACACAGATCTTCTTCGTCAATGACATCGAGCACCGCCAGTGCCGCCGCGATCGCCAGCGGGTTACCGGCATAGGTTCCGCCCAGCCCGCCCGGCGCTGGCGCATCCATCACCTCTGCGCGGCCAGACACCGCCGAGAGCGGCATCCCGCCTGCCAGACTTTTGGCCATGGTGATCAGATCCGGTTTAACGCAGTGATGCTCCATCGAAAACAGTTTACCGGTACGCGCAAAACCGGTTTGCACTTCGTCAGCGATCAGCAAAATGCCGTGGGTGTCGCACAGCGCGCGCAGCCCCTGCATAAAATCGGCTGGCGCGACGTTGAAGCCACCTTCGCCCTGAACCGGTTCAACAAGGATTGCCGCCACCTGATCCGGGGCAATATCGGCTTTGAAGATGCGCTCCAGGCTTTTTAGTGCCTCCTGGGAGCTTACGCCGTGAAGCGTATTGGGGTATTGGGCGTGATAGACCGATCCGGGGAACGGGCCGAAGCCAAGTTTGTAGGGAGCGACCTTGCCGGTAAGCGCCATGGTCATGAAGGTACGACCATGAAAAGCACCGCCGAAGGTGATGAGTCCGGGGCGCTTTGTGTAAGCGCGGGCGATTTTGACGGCGTTTTCAACCGCTTCGGCGCCCGTCGAGAAGAAAGCGGTTTTGGCTGGCCCTTCAATCGGCACGCGAGCATTGATGCGCTCTGCAAGGGTGACATAGCTTTCGTACGGCACGATCTGGTACGCCGTGTGGGTAAAGGCCTGGAGCTGCTTTTCAATGGCGGCAATGACTTTTGGGTGGCGGTGGCCGGTGTTGAGCACCGCGATCCCCGCAGCGAAGTCGATAACTTCGCGACCTTCCACGTCCCACAGCGTGGCATTTTCCGCTTTATCGGCGTAGAAACCACACATCACGCCGATCCCGCGTGGCGTCGCCTGCAAACGCCGTTCATTCAGTTCGTTATTTTTCACCCTGTCCCCCTAAGAGATCCGCATGCTTAGCGCATCTGTAAGTGTTTGCCAGGGGGAAAGAATTCGCCAGAGCAGGCGTTAAAAAAACAAAACCCCCGAATTTGCATTCGAGGGTTATCGGGGAAACTTCGCGAGAATTACGCTTCGATAGCGGCGCGAAGTTTTTTCATGGCGTTCTTCTCGAGCTGACGCACACGTTCAGCGGAGACGCCGTAGCGGTCGGCCAGTTCCTGCAGCGTGGATTTGTTGTCTTCATCCAGCCAGCGGGCGCGGATAATCGCCTGGCTACGCTCGTCGAGACCTTCCATCGCGTGGGTCAGTTTGTTGGCAGCCTGATCTTCCCAGTTGTCCTCTTCGATGCCATCAGCAAAGTTAGAGGTTTTGTCCTGCAGATACAGTACCGGTGCCATCGGCTGGCTATCCTGCGCATCGTCGTCAGCAGACATATCAAATGTCATATCCTGAGCAGCCATACGGGATTCCATCTCACGCACGTCTTTACTGGTCACACCCAGCTCGCGCGCCACCATTTCGACTTCTTCCTGGTTGAACCAGCCCAGACGCTGCTTGGCTTTACGCAGGTTGAAGAACAGTTTGCGCTGTGCTTTGGTCGTGGCGACTTTCACAATACGCCAGTTACGCAGGACGTATTCGTGAATTTCTGCTTTGATCCAGTGCACGGCGAAGGAGACCAGACGCACGCCCACTTCTGGGTTAAAGCGACGTACCGCCTTCATCAGACCGATGTTGCCTTCCTGAATCAAGTCCGCCTGCGGCAGGCCGTAGCCCGAGTAATTACGAGCAACGTGAACAACAAAGCGCAGGTGAGACAGGATCAGCGTCTTAGCTGCTTCCAGATCGCCCTGGTAATGCAGCTTTTCAGCCAGCTCCTTTTCTTCCTCGGCCGTCAACATCGGCCAGGTGTTAGCGGCCCGGATGTAAGATTCCAGGTTACCAACAGGTGCTAACGCTAAAGATTGCATTTCTTTGGTCATTCATTCCTCTCAATTTCGTATCTTCTGGCGGTGGTTTGTCCCCATCAGGCAACAAGCATGCCAAAGCTTTTGAGCAGTGAGACTAACATTCACACTTTTATCAGACCGTGATTTTATCCACAAGTTCCATGTAACGCTGTGAATAGATTACGCACAAATTGTGACATGGATTAGCGATCGCGGGGGAGAGTCAACAGGGACTCTTTCCCTGCAAAGTGATGTACTCATTGCAGGGAAAGATTATATCAGAGATTTTTTACTGGGGGGTAAAGTGACGTAAATGTTGTACCGTGGCAAGCCACGCGGCTACCCAGCCAATCATTGAGCACACCAGCAGCAGTAACAGGCACTCATCGAAAGATAAGCCACTGATATCAAACTTGGTTCCGAAAACCTGCGCCACTTCAGTGACGGCTGAAGAGAGCCGCATCACCAAAATTTCTGACAATATCAGTGAAAGAAATGCGCCGGAAAAACCGAGCAGTGCGCCACCGTAAAGGAACGGACGCAGGATAAATCCATCCGTCGCGCCGATCAGTTTCTGCACGTTAATGGTGTCACGACGGGCAAAGATGCTCAGACGCACGCTGTTACCAATCACGAGGAAGACCGCCGCGACCATCAGCACGCCGATCATCGCCGCCACGCGCCCTACCAGCCCCGTCAGGGAAGCCAGACGCGCGAACCAGCTATCATCCATGCGCACTTCATCAATGCCGTTGATACGGGTGATGCGGTCTCGCAGGGTGTTAAGCGAATCGGTCCCCTGGAAATCCAGTTTCGGGATCACCACCGCTACCGCAGGCAGCGGGTTCTCTTCGAGCATATCCAGCGCGCCACCAAACCCGGACCAGTTGCGGAATTCGCCCAGCGCCTCGTCGCGCGACAGATAGTTGACCTTCTCCACGCCCTGTTCAGACTGGAGCTGCCCCACGACCTGCGCCGCCGCGTTATCATCCAGCGCTTTATCCAGATACACCGTAATTTGCGGCGAAGGATAGTATTGCGAAGCCGCCTCATTGACGTTTTTGTAGACCATATAGCAAACGCTCGGCAGCGTCAGGGAGATAGCGATAACCATCACCGTCAGGAACGTTGCCAGCGGTTTACTCTTCAGATCCTGCACTGCGCCGTGGAAGGCGTAACGCACCTGCTCGTTAAAGACGTTGGTCTTACGGGAGTTTGGCTTCGGCGACGCTTTCGCGCGCTTCGGGGCGTTGCGATGCCCATCCCCGCCGCCCTGCGGCTTGCGGAAACGATCAAATCGATTCCCGAACTGTCGAATCTGGTTTATTGCGTCGCGCTTATTCACCATGGCCTCCGTGCAAATGACCGTCGCTCAGCGTCAGCATGCGGTACGAACGGCGGGAGATGAGCCCGATATCGTGCGTCGCCATCAATACTGTCACCCCCACGCGGTTAAATTCCTCAAACAGACGCAGGATCCCTTCAGAGAGCGCATCATCCAGGTTACCGGTCGGTTCATCCGCCAGCAAAACGGCAGGCTTATTCACCACCGCGCGAGCAATGCCCACGCGCTGCTGTTCACCGCCAGAAAGCTGAATCGGGAAATTTTTCGCTTTGTCGAGAAGGCCCACTTTGTCCAGCGCCGCCGAGACGCGACGGCGAATGTCATCAAAGCTGGCACCCGCAATAATCAGTGGGATCGCCACGTTATCGAATACGGTGCGATCCATCAGCAGGTGGTGATCCTGGAAAATCATCCCGATCTGGCGACGCAAAAACGGCACCTCACGGTTTTTCAGACGGCTAATATCATGGCCGCCAAAAAAGATGTTCCCGGCGCTTGGCCGTTCGATCCCACAGATAAGCTTGAGCAGGGTACTTTTCCCCGCGCCGGAGTGGCCGGTCAGGAATGCCATCTCGCCCGGCTGCAGGTGGAATGTCACCCCCTGCAGCGCTTGTCTCCCACCGAGATAGGCCTTGCTGACGTGTTCAAAGCGAATCATTGTTAATCCTCTCGGGCAAATAGTGCCTCAATAAAGTCGCCCGCATTAAACGGACGTAAATCCTCGATACGTTCGCCAACACCGATGTAGCGGATGGGGATGCTGAACTGATCCGCGACGGAGAAGATCACCCCACCCTTGGCGGTGCCGTCCAGTTTGGTCAGCGTAATCCCGGTCAGCCCAACCGCTTCATCAAACAGCTTCGCCTGGCTGATGGCGTTCTGTCCTGTGCTGGCGTCAATAGTCAGCATAATCTCATGCGGCGCGTCTTCGTCCAGTTTCTTCATCACGCGGACGATTTTCTTCAGCTCTTCCATCAGGTGCGATTTGTTCTGCAAACGCCCTGCGGTGTCGGCAATCAGCACATCCACGTTGCGCGCCTTCGCCGCCTGAATGGCATCGAAAATCACGGAAGCGGAATCCGCACCGGTATGCTGCGCAATCACCGGAATATTGTTGCGCTGACCCCAGACCTGCAGCTGCTCAACCGCCGCCGCACGGAAGGTATCTCCCGCCGCCAGCATTACGGATTTACCCTGCTGTTCGAACTGACGCGCCAGCTTGCCAATGGTGGTGGTTTTCCCCACGCCGTTTACGCCCACCATCAGAATAACAAAGGGCGTTTTGCCTTCAATATTAAGCGGTTCGTCAACTTTTGCGAGAATTTCGCCCATCTCTTCTTTCAGCAGGCCGTACAACGCTTCGGCATCGCGAAGCTGTTTGCGGCTTGCGCCTTCAGTCAGATTAGCGATGATTTTACGGGTGGTATCCACACCGACATCCGCAATCAGCAGCTGTTCTTCCAGCTCTTCAAACAGATCATCGTCGATTTTCTTACCGCGGAACAGACTGATAAATCCGGAACCCAGATTTTCTTTGGTTTTAATCAGGCTACGTTTCAGACGCGCGAAGAAACCTTCTTTGGTCGGTTTTTCCTGCTCCTGGGCCACCTCTTCTGCCGGGGTCTGGTCTTCCATTTCTTCGACCGGAACAACCATGACGGCTTCTTCAGCGGCCACCGCCGCCAGCGCCTGGGCTTCCAGCTCTTCGTCAGTCAGCTCCGGTTCGTTTTCGGCTTCTTCTTCAACGGCCTCAACGATTTCGACAGTTTCGGCTTCAGCCTGCCACTCTTCCGGGGCGATCGCTTCTGCTTTGACCTCTTCCGGCAGCGGCAGCTCTTCGTGTTCAATCACCGCCTGAGGCGCCTCAACGGCCACCGGCTCAATAACCTCTTCTGCGATAACGTCTGCAACCGGTTCAGCCACAACGGGTTCTGGCTCAACGGGCTGCGGTTTCTCGCTTTCCTGAACCTGCTCGGTCACATCCACAAGTTCTTGCGCGAAGGAGTCTGTCTCTTCTTTACTGTGCGCAGGTTCTTCCGCTTCTATCGCGGCAGCTGTTTCGACGGGCGTTTCAGGTTGTGATGGTTCTTCAGCCGCCTGCTGCTCTTCGATTTTCTGTTCTGTTTCCTGCTCTTTTTCACCGAAGCCCAGCCAGGAAAAGAAGCCACGTTTTTTTTGTTTTGCCATCTGCGACTACACTCCTCGCGGTACTATATACATGGAAGCTAAAAAAATGATGAAATAGTCTATCACTTTACCTAAGTAACATCACCGCCTGGAATCGCAGGCCAATTGTTAGCAGAGCTTTCCTGAAATGAAGAAAACGAACCGCCCGGCCGGACAAATTCGCATTATCGGCGGCCAGTGGCGAGGCCGCAAACTGCCCGTCCCCGATAGCCCCGGCCTGCGCCCGACAACCGATCGCGTCAGAGAGACGCTGTTTAACTGGCTGGCGCCGTCGATGGTTGACGCTCACTGTCTGGATTGCTTTGCCGGAAGCGGCGCACTGGGACTCGAAGCGCTGTCGCGTTACGCGGCCAGCGCAACGTTGCTGGAGATGGAGCGCGGTGTCGCACAGCAATTACAGCAGAATCTGGCTACCCTGAAGGCGGCGAATGCAAAAGTGGTGAATACCAACACGCTGGCATTCCTCGCGCAGACGGGCACACCGCACGACGTCGTGTTTGTCGATCCCCCGTTTCGCAAAGGGCTACTGGAAGAGACCCTGACGCTGCTGGAAAGCAACGGCTGGCTGGCGGATGACGCGCTCATCTATGTCGAAAGCGAAGTGGAACACGGCTTACCGCCAGTCCCGGTTCACTGGCATCTGCACCGTGAACAGGTCGCAGGACAGGTGGCCTATCGTTTGTATCACCGTGAAGTACAAGGAGAGTCCGATGCCGGTACTGATTAATCTTGGGCGTTTGCTGATGCTGGGCGTCTGGGCGTTCTTAATCCTCAATCTGGTGCACCCGTTCCCGCGCCCAATGAACATTTTCGTCAACGTTGCGCTGATTTTCACCGCCTTTATGCACGCTCTGCAGATGGTGATGCTGAAAAACGGTCTGCCGAAAGACGGACCGCAGATGACCGGCTGGCAGCAGCTGCGCGTCTTTATTTTTGGCGTGTTCGAACTGCTGGTGTGGATGAAGAAGTTTAAGGCGCAGGCGAAGAAATAAGTGGCCTGTTGCCCTCACCCTAACCCTCTCCCGGAGGGAGAGGGGACAGGACAGTGCCCCTCGCCCTTTTGGAGATAGGGGATAACACAGTGCGATCTATGCCCCCTCGCCCCTCTGGGGAGAGTTAGGACTGTGCGGTCTGTGCCCCTTCGCCCCTCTGGGGAGAGTTAGGACTGTGCGGTCTATGCCCCTTCACCCCTCTGGGGAGAGTTAGGACTGTGCGGTCTATGCTCCCTCGCCCCTCTGGGGAGAGGGATAGTACAGTGCGGTCTGTGCACCCTCGCCCCTTTGGAGAGAGGGATAGTACAGTGCGGTCTGTGCACCCTCACCCCTTTGGGGAAAGTGCTAATACGGTGCGGCCTGTGCCCCCTCGCCCCTTTGGATTGAGTGATAATACGGTGCGGTCTATGCTCCCTCGCCCCTTTGGATTGAGTGATAATACAGTGCGGTCTATGCCCCCTCGCCCCTCTGGGGAGAGGGTTGGGGTGAGGGGAAATTACGGCTGCGGTGTAAACCCTTCAAACCGCGACCCTTTATAGCTCAGCGTCCCTTTATCCCCCACCGTCAACTGATGGTACTGTTTCTCGTCCAGACGAAACGTCATCTCCAGCCCGCCGCTTTCGGGTTTAAAGCTTGCCTCATAGCGCATCGACGTGCCTGCGGGCGTCTCCTGCTGCTGGCGGGAGCGGCGATCGTTGAGCGGTTTTTCGCGCTTATGACTCACCACCACGTGTTTTTGCAGTAACGGCGCGGCGTCATTATCAGCCCTTTCGCGACGCTGCTGCACAAAGCGAAACGAGGCTGCAATCACGATGATCGCCACCACGATAATGAAAAAAAGCGGCATCTTGCTCATTGTTGAATCCCATCAGATTTTGCGGAAATCAGGATACCCCGTCCGATCCGGCATTGCCAAACGCCCGCTCGCGTCACTACACTGAATCAGAGAGTATTTATCCAAAAATAACAGATACAGGGAGTTAATATGCTTTGGTCATTTATCGCTGTCTGTTTTTCCGCATGGCTTTACGTCGATGCGTCCTATCGCGGCCCTGTCTGGCAGCGCTGGTTATTTAAGCCCGTGACCCTGCTTCTGCTCCTTCTGCTCGCATGGCAGGCCCCGATGTTCAACGCCGTCAGCTATCTGGTGCTGGCAGGTCTGTGTGCCTCCTTGATTGGCGATGCGTTAACGCTGCTGCCGCGTCAGCGCTTGCTGTACGCTATCGGCGCGTTTTTCCTCTCCCATCTGCTTTACACCATCTACTTCGCCAGCCAGATGACCCTTTCGTTCTTCTGGCCGTTACCGCTGGTGTTGCTGGTGATAGGCGCGCTGCTGGTGGCGGTGATCTGGACGCGTCTGGAAGAGATGCGCTGGCCGGTCTGCACGTTTATTGCCATGACGCTGGTGATGGTCTGGCTGGCCGGTGAACTGTGGTTCTTCCGCCCAACGTCACCGGCGATGTCGGCATTCTTCGGCGCGACGTTATTACTGCTGGGAAATATTGTCTGGCTGGGCAGTCATTATCGCCGCCGATTCCGTGCCGATAACGCCATCGCCGCCGCCTGCTATTTCGCCGGGCATTTCCTGATCGTCCGTTCGCTGTATATTTAATTAACGCTTGACTCTGGAGTCGACTCCAGAGTGTATGCTGCGGTTAATGAGAAAATTATCATTACCGGAGAGTGCCATGTCGACTCCAGATACACCGAAAAAAGTGCCGCAATTCTCGGCACTTAAACTCAGTCCCGTTCCCGCAAAAGACGATTGCTGTGGCGATTGCCAGGCTGACACGCAAGCCTCTCCAGCCTTTGCTGGCAGCGGCGATCGTTACACCTGGATTGTAAACGGCATGGACTGCGCCGCCTGCGCCCGTAAGGTCGAAAATGCGGTGAAGCAAGTGCCGGGAGTCCATCACGTACAGGTGCTATTCGCTACCGAGAAACTGGTGGTCAGCGCGGACCAGGACGTTACCGCCCGCATCGAAGCCGCCGTGACAAAAGCGGGTTATTCCCTGCGCAGCGAAAATGCGCCTGCCGAAAAAACCGCTCCGCTACGGGAAAATCTGCCCCTCATCACCCTGATTATCATGATGGCGTTGAGCTGGACCCTGGAACAGTTTAACCACCCCTTCGGCAATCTGGCGTTTGTCGCCACAACACTGGTCGGCCTGTTCCCCGTTGCGCGCCAGGCGCTGCGCCTGATGAAAAGCGGTAGCTGGTTCGCCATTGAAACGTTAATGAGCGTCGCGGCAATCGGTGCGCTGTTTATTGGTGCGACGGCAGAAGCGGCGATGGTGCTTTTGCTGTTTTTGATCGGCGAACGCCTTGAGGGCTGGGCCGCGAGCCGTGCGCGCAAAGGGGTGAGTGCGTTAATGGCGTTAAAACCGGAAACGGCGACGGTCGTGATCGACGGAGAACGAAAAACGGTCGCCATCACCACGCTGCGCCCGGGGGATGTGATTGAAGTGTCCGCCGGAGGGCGTCTGCCTGCCGATGGCGCGTTGATGACCGCCGCCGCCAGCTTTGATGAAAGCGCCCTCACCGGCGAATCAATTCCAGTCGAACGCGCGACGGGCGAAAAAGTGCCTGCCGGGGCGACCAGCGTTGACCGTCTGGTCCAGCTAAAAGTGCTCTCCGAGCCTGGCGACAGCGCCATTGACCGCATTCTCAAGCTGATTGAAGAAGCCGAAGAGCGCCGCGCGCCTGTTGAGCGCTTTATCGATCGTTTCAGTCGGATCTATACCCCGGTGATTATGCTGATCGCTCTGCTGGTGGCGATTGTCCCGCCGCTGATATTCGGCGCGCCGTGGGAAAGCTGGATCTACAAAGGCCTGACGCTGCTGCTGATTGGCTGCCCGTGCGCTCTGGTGATCTCCACGCCAGCCGCGATCACCTCGGGTCTGGCAGCAGCAGCCCGGCGCGGTGCGCTCATTAAAGGCGGCGCGGCGCTTGAGCAGTTGAGCCAGATCCGGCAGATTGCCTTCGACAAAACCGGGACGCTGACCGTGGGTAAACCGCAGGTCACCGGGATTTACCCGCATGAGATCACCGAAGAGGCGCTGCTCACCCTGGCTGCCGCCGTTGAGCAAGGCTCCACGCATCCGCTGGCGCAGGCGATTGTGCGTGAAGCGCAGCGACGTGGGCTGAATATTCCGCTCGCTACCGCGCAGCGGGCGCTGGTGGGTTCCGGCATTGAGGCCGACGTTGAGGGTCAAAAAGTGCTGATTGGCGCAGCCGATAAATTCCCTGCGGGCGATTTCAGCCAGCGTATTGGCGAGCTGGAGCAAGCCGGGCAGACGGTCGTGACCGTTGCGGTAGACGGGGTGGTAAAAGGCGTGCTGGCGCTGCGCGATACGCTGCGTGACGATGCCAAAGAGGCCGTTGCCTCGCTACATCAGCTGGGGATTCAGGGGATTATTCTCACCGGTGACAACCCACGTGCCGCGGCTGCGATTGCGAATGAGCTTGGTCTTTCTTTCAGGGCGGGTTTGCTGCCTGCAGATAAAGTCCAGGCGGTGACCGGGCTGAACGCGCGCGCGCCGCTGGCGATGGTCGGCGACGGAATTAACGATGCTCCGGCCATGAAGGCTTCAACCATCGGAATTGCGATGGGCAGCGGCACCGACGTCGCGCTGGAAACAGCCGACGCGGCGTTAACCCATAACCGCCTGACCGGGCTGGCGCAGATGATCGGTCTGGCCCGCGCCACCCGCGCCAATATTCGTCAGAACATTACGATAGCCCTGGGACTAAAAGTGATTTTCCTCGTCACCACGCTGCTCGGGATCACCGGACTGTGGCTGGCGGTGCTGGCCGATACCGGGGCGACGGTACTGGTGACGGCGAACGCGTTGAGATTATTGCGTCGTCGGTAAAAAGTGGAGGCGGTCTGATGCCCCGCCCCCCACTCCAGCCCTCTCCCACCAGGAGAGGGCGAAAACACACCGACTACTGCATCCCTAGCACCCGGGGCAGCCACAGCGAAATCGCCGGGATATACGTCACCATGGCCAGCACCACCAGCAGCATGCCGTAAAACGGCAGCATGGCGCGCACCACGGTTTCGATCCGCTGCTTACTCACCGCACTGGCAACGAACAGCACCGATCCAACCGGCGGGGTGATTAACCCGATCCCCAGATTAACCATCATGATCATCCCGAAATGCACCGGATCGATGCCTAGTGAGTTGGTGACGGGCAGCAGCACCGGCGTCAGGATCAGGATC
The DNA here is from genome assembly GCF_034046055.2 of Lelliottia sp. CFBP8978. NCBI lineage: Bacteria > Pseudomonadati > Pseudomonadota > Gammaproteobacteria > Enterobacterales > Enterobacteriaceae > Lelliottia > Lelliottia sp. CFBP8978. The sequence continues at coordinate 4,147,464 of NZ_CM188253.1, forward strand.
AGCGGCGCCATATCCATCAGCGTGCCGACCAGGAGCAGCATGATGTTGAGATACATCAGGATGACGTACTTGTTATCCGACAGTGAGGTGAAAAATTCGGTGATACGTGTCGGCAGCTGCATGTAGGTCATCACCGCGCCAAACGCCGCCGCAAAGCCAATCAGAATCATCACGATCGTGACCGTTTTCACCGTGCGGCACATCAGTTTGGGAAGTTCTCGCCACTTGTAGTCCCGGTAGATGAACATGGTGACAAAGAAGGCCCAAAGACAGGCCACCGCCGCCGATTCCGTGGCCGTAAATATCCCCGACAAAATCCCGCCGAGAATAATAACTACCGTCATTAATCCCCACAGCGCGTCGAAGAAAATCTTCAGCGCCTGCTTGAACGGAATTTTCTCACCCTTCGGGTAGCCGCGTTTATGGGCAAATCCCAGACACAGGCTCATCAGACACAACCCCAGCAGCAGTCCAGGCAACACACCGGCGATAAACAGCGTGGCGATTGAGACCGTCCCGCCTGCCGCCAGCGAATAAATCACCGAGTTATGGCTGGGTGGAATCAGAATCGCCTGTACCGAGCCGCTGGCGGTGACTGCCGCTGCGTACTCGCGGGGATAGCCTTTCTTCTCCATCTCCGGAATCATCACGCTGCCGATCGAGGCGGTATCCGCCACCGACGAGCCGGAAATCGCGCCAAAGAACGTTGACGCCACGATATTCACCAGCGACAGTCCGCCGCGAATAAATCCGACGAAGATATAGGCGAAATTGACCAATCGCCGCGCAATGCCCCCTTCGGCCATGATCGCGCCCGCGAGGATAAAGAACGGGATCGCCAGCAGGGTGAATTTGTTTACCCCGCTGGTTATCTGGATCATCAGCGCCTCAAGCGGCAAATCAATCCATAGCGCCCCCGCGACCGCGCTTAACCCGACGGCAAAGGCGACCGGCATCCCCAGCGCCAGCAAAATGGCGAGGGTGAAGAGCAACACAAAAGCATCCATTGTTCACCCCTTAACTGTGGTTGCCGATCAGGACGACCGGACGATGTTCCTGCGAGCCAAACAGCAACCGCTCGAGGACAAAAAGAATCAGAATCGCTGAACCCACCGGAAGCGGCAGATAGCTTTCGCCAGAGGTCAGAATGGGAAATTCTGCGACCGGTTGCTCCCATAAATCAATGCACAGCCAGAAGCTGTACCAGAACATGAGGGCCGAAATCAGCAGCATCAGCAGATCCACCATCCGCGCACACAGGTTTTTTAGCGTCTCGGGCAGTCGGTCGGTCAGCATATTCACCGCAATGTGTGACCCGGCGCGGTATCCCACCGCCGCGCCGATAAAGGTAAATGTCACCATGCAAATTATCGCAATCGGCTCCGGCCATGACTCACCGCGATTGAGCACGTAACGCGAGAAAATGCCAATCGGGATCACGATGGTCATCACCAGCAGCGAGACGCCCGCGATGGCCATAGCGAGCAGGTACAGCCGGTCCATCCACTTCAGGTAGCGTTCGGACATATGTCCTCCACAGCGCGTTAAGTTTACTGGACGTCGGCGATGGCTTTCATCAGATCCTGATGTTTATCGCCATACTGGGCGCGCACCGGCTCTGTCGCTTTGACAAAGACCGCTTTGTCGATGTCGTGGAACTGCACCCCACCCGCTTTCATTTTTTCCAGCGCCTGCTGGTTATAAGCATTCCAGAGTTTGCGCTGTTCAAATTGCGCCTCACGGGCCAGGGTCAGGATTTTTTGCTGTTCGTCGGCGCTGAGCTTGTCCCATTTCACTTTGGAATAGAGCAGCATTTCAGGGGTGATGAAGTGGCCGCTGAGGGTATAGTTTTTAGCGACCGGCGTGTAGTTGTGGGCGATAAAGGTCGGCGGATTGTTCTCCGCACCGTCAATCACCCCCGTTTGCATCCCGCTGTAAACTTCGCTGACGCCCATCGCCACCGAGTTCGCCCCCATGTCTTTCAGCGTAGCCAGCGCCACCGGGCTCCCCTGGACACGGATTTTCATGCCCTTCAGATCCTCGGGCTTAACCACCGGCTCTTTGGTGATGAGGTTACGCGTACCGGAATCCATCCAGCCGAGGAACACCAGACGGGATTTCGGGTTGGCGGTCAGCTTTTCACCAATTTGCTTACCGATATCGCCGTCGATGACTTTATGCATATGGTCTTCATCGCGGAAAACGTAGGGCAGCGTGAACACTTCAATATCCGGAAGAATAGCGGCAACCGGCGCCATAGAGACGCGAATGATGTCGATAGCCCCCATTTGTGCCTGCTCAATCATCTGCTTTTCATCGCCGAGCACGCCGCCGGGAAATACTTTGATCTCCAGCTTGCCGTCGGTTTGTTGTTTAAGCTTGTCACCCATATGCTGCACGGCGACCACGTTCGGGTAGCCCTCGGGGTGAACGTCGGCAGCTTTAATGGTTTGCGCTGTTGCAGTGGTGGCAAACAGCAGTGACGCGGTGGACAGGCACAAAGCAGCCATTAACGGCTTGAGGGTCGTTTTCATCGGGTCAACTCCAGGGTAGTGAGGTAAGCGTTAAAACGTTGTTTTAGTTTTACGCTTAAAAGCTAGACTACGGCCTGGAATACGGAGGTGAAGCGCCTCACAAAAGCGCTAAATGATGAAACGATGGTTCAAATTCGTAGATTCGATCACGCCAGAAGGTTAATGGCCTTTACGCAATAAATAGCGATACGGCAAGGAAGCGGTCTCTTGCGCCAACAGCTCATGTTCCATAAAGGTACAGAAACCGGGGATATCACGGGTGGTCGCCGGATCGTCAGCGATAATTAACAACGTCTCACCGGTTTGCATCGTTCGCACGGTTTTGCGCACCATCATGACGGGTTCCGGGCAGCGAAGGCCCTGGGCATCTAAAGTGTGGTCTGGGCTGGAAAACAGGTCGGTCATCTTCTTCTCGTTCATAATAAAACGGCTGTAGTTTACGCCGCGTTTTCAGCAAAGCAAACCAGGTTAACGATTGCGCGAAAATTAGCCGTTGCAAAGCAGAGTGAAAGCAGTATCATGCGGCGGCTTTACAGAATATCAGGATGCGTTATCCGCACAGATGTCTTACGTGCAAACCTGGCCGGTTCTATACGGTCAGACAGATAGCGTGTCGCACTAATTGGGTTCCCTCACCCCAAAACACTAAAAAGGTCACAATATGACGCAGTTCTCTCAATCGCAGCGCGTAAAAGCGTTGTTCTGGCTTTCGCTATTTCATCTGCTGGTGATCACCTCCAGCAACTATCTGGTGCAGCTCCCGATCTCCATTTTTGGTTTCCATACCACCTGGGGCGCGTTCAGTTTCCCGTTTATCTTTCTGGCAACCGATCTCACGGTGCGTATCTTTGGCGCTCCGCTGGCCCGACGCATTATTTTTGCCGTGATGCTGCCCGCGCTGTTCATTTCCTACGTGATCTCATCGCTGTTCTATATGGGAAGCTGGCAGGGTTTTGCGGCGCTGACGCACTTCAACCTGTTTGTCGCCCGTATCGCAGCCGCCAGCTTTATGGCCTATGCGCTGGGACAGATCCTCGACGTTCACGTCTTTAACCGGCTGCGCCAGAACCATCGCTGGTGGATGGCGCCAACCGCATCCACGCTGTTCGGCAACGTCAGCGATACGCTGGCCTTCTTCTTTATCGCGTTCTGGCGTAGCCCGGATGCGTTTATGGCCGAACACTGGATGGAAATCGCGCTGGTCGATTACTGTTTCAAGGTGCTTATTAGCATCGTATTCTTCCTGCCGATGTACGGCGTGCTGCTCAATATGCTGCTGAAAAGGCTGGCAGATAAATCTGAAATCTCCGCATTGCAGGCAGGTTAAGGGTTCGCTTTATCAGTTGTGATAAGATGAGTGAATGAGCCGTTATGGCCGTTTATCGAAAGGAAGAAGTCAATGCGCAATCTGGTTAAATATGTCGGGATTGGCCTGCTGGTAGTGGGTCTTGCGGCCTGTGATAACAGTGACACGAAAGCTCCTGCTCAGGGCGCTTCCGCTGAAAGTAATGCCACCGGACAACCGGTGAATCTGATGGATGGCAAACTCAGTTTCTCTCTGCCAGCGGAGATGACCGATCAGAGCGGCAAGCTGGGCACTCAGGCAAACAACATGCATGTCTATTCCGATGCGACCGGGCAGAAAGCGGTGATTGTCATTGTGGGCGATGACACCAGCGAAGACCTGGCTGTCCTGACCAAACGTCTGGAAGATCAGCAGCGCAGCCGCGATCCGCAGCTTCAGGTGGTGACCAACAAGTCCATCGAACTGAAAGGCCACACCCTGCAACAGCTGGACAGCATTATCTCTGCCAAAGGTCAGACCGCTTACTCTTCTGTGGTGCTGGGCAAAGTCGACGGCAAACTGCTGACCCTGCAGATCACGCTGCCTGCTGAAGATCAGCAGAAAGCGCAAACCACGGCTGAAAATATTATTAATACCATCGTGATTCAGTAATTTTCCTCACGATTCAACGGCCTCCGCCGCTTGCGCCGGGGGCCGTTTTTTTAAGCGCAAAGTGAGTAACAGCGCCACCGCCACCAGCCCTGCTGCTGCAAGATAGATCACCGGCACGCCTGCCCAGGCCATCAGTATTCCCGCCAGCGGCCCGGTCAATCCCAACGACATATCCATAAAGACCGTATAGGTCGCCAGCGCCGACCCCTGATTTTGCTGCGGGACCGCTTTGACCGCCACCACGCCAAGCGCCGGAAAGACCAGCGAGAACCCGGCGCCCGCCAGGAATACACCCAGTTTTGCCACCCACGGTTCGCTGGCAATACCCGTCAGCAGCAGACCAACAATCTCCACGGCAAAACAGATCATGGCCACGTTCAACCCGCCCAGACGGTTAATTCCGTTCGGGAACAGCAGGCGCGTGCCGACAAACGCACAGCTAAACAGCGTCAGCGCGAAGGCCGCGCCATCCCAGCCTTTTGCATCATAGAACAGGGTGATAAAGGTCGCGATCACCCCAAAGCCCGCCGACGCCAGCGCCAGTGCCATCCCATAGGGCCAGACGCGTCCCAGAACCGCGCGAAACGGCAACGGCTTGCCTTTGCTGGCCTTCACTTTTGGCCGCGGTAACGCCAGCAGGATCGCCACCAGCGCGACGGCCATAATGGTCAATGCCAGACCCTGCAAACCGCCCCACGCGTAGCACAGCACACCCAGCGGCGCGCCGAGCGCCATCGCCCCGTAAGTGACAATCCCGTTCCAGGAAATCACGCGTCCAATATGCGGCGTTCCCACCACACCCACGCCCCACAGCGTGGAGCCGGTTCCCGCCAGGCTTTGCCCTATCCCCAGAATCACACGCCCAAGGCACAGCAGCGTCAGACTGATCATCGGCCAGCCGCTGGTGACGGCGGCCAGAAGATAGCTCAGTCCACTCAGGAAACAGCCGCACAGCCCAACGACGACAATGCTTTTGGGGCCAAACAGATCCGCATAGCGTCCCGACTGGGGACGGCTCAATAGCGTGGCGAAATATTGCAGGCTAATCACCAGCCCCGCCCAGAACGCGCTAAACCCCATCACGTCATGGACATAGCCCGGCAAAACCGCCAGCGGCAGACCGATAGTGAGGTAGCTTGCGAAGTTAAACATGACAACAGAAACAATGCGCAGATTGAGGCGCAATCCGCTGAGCGTCGGTTCGGCGGCAGGTACGGGCATGAATATCACCAGGATTTTTACAACAGTGTTTCACTATTACCACGTCACGAGGTGAAAATCAGCCATGACTTTCAGAATAACAGCGTCAGACGAAGCGCGGCCCACGCACTACACTTAACGGGCACACAACATAAGGAATCAGCATGACACCCACCCAGCCCGATAAAGCGGGTTTACACATTCTTCTTAAGCTCGCCTGTCTGGTGGTGATCCTCGCCGGGATTCATGCCGCTGCGGATATTATCGTGCAGCTGTTGCTGGCACTCTTTTTCGCTATCGTGCTTAACCCGCTCGTCACCTGGTTTATTCGCCGTGGCGTGAAACGGCCGCTGGCTATCACCATCGTGGTGTTGGTGATGCTGATCGTCCTGACCGCACTGGTCGGGGTGCTGGCCGCCTCCCTCAGCGAATTTTCCACCATGCTGCCGAAATACAACAAAGAGCTGACGCGAAAGATCGTCGATCTCCAGGAGATGCTTCCCTTCCTCAACCTGCATATTTCGCCTGAGCGGATGTTGCGACGCATGGACTCTGAAAAAGTCATGACCTTTGCCACCACGCTGATGACCGGGCTTTCCGGCGCGATGGCCAGCGTCTTGCTGCTGGTCATGACGGTGGTATTTATGCTGTTTGAAGTGCGCCACGTGCCGTACAAACTGCGCTTTGCGCTGCACAATCCGCAAATTCATATTGCCGGTTTGCATCGTGCTTTAAAGGGCGTGTCACACTATCTGGCGCTGAAAACGTTACTGAGCTTATGGACCGGGGCGATAGTCTGGCTGGGGCTTGCGCTGATGGACGTACAGTTCGCGTTGATGTGGGGCGTACTGGCGTTTCTGCTGAACTATGTGCCCAATATTGGCGCGGTGCTCTCTGCTGTACCGCCGATGATTCAGGCGTTTCTGTTCAACGGCATTTATGAATGTATGCTGGTCGGCGCGCTGTTTTTGGTGGTGCATATGGTGCTGGGCAACATCGTGGAGCCACGGATGATGGGGCATCGTCTGGGCATGTCGACGATGGTCGTCTTTTTATCGTTACTCATCTGGGGCTGGCTTTTGGGACCGGTGGGTATGTTGCTCTCCGTTCCGCTCACCAGCGTCTGTAAAATCTGGATGGAAACCACCAAAGGCGGCGGCAAACTGGCGATTCTGCTCGGGCCCGGGCGGCCAAAAAGTCGATTGCCCGGTTAATCCCTTCTGCGTTGGCTATTCGCGCAAGCATTGGTTTATAGTAGCGGTTTCGCCGCGTGACTTTGCGAATCCGACTGTTTTTGACTTAAGGCCAGACATCACTATGTACCAGGTTTTTCTGGGAAAAATTTCTACGCTCTGCGCGGACTCATGGGCTTTAGCGCTCGCCGATCAGGCTCCGAAGAGCGCGCAACGCGACCGCTGGCTTGCCGGTCGCGGATTGCTGTCACGGGTGCTTGCGCCGCAAAAGTTGCCGGAAATCGTCTACGGCGAACAGGGCAAACCGGCGTTTGTTGACCACAAGCCGTACTGGTTCAATTTGAGCCACAGCGGTGACGATATCGTTTTACTGATCAGCGACGAAGGCGAAGTGGGCTGCGATATCGAGATTATTCGCCAGCACGATAACTGGAAAGCGCTGGCCAATGCCGTCTTTAGTCAGGGCGAGCATGACGAGCTGGAACGCGAAGCGCCGGAAGCTCAGCTCCCGGCTTTCTGGCGCATCTGGACGCGCAAAGAGGCGATCGTGAAACAGCGCGGCGGCAGCGCCTGGCAAATCGTCAGTATTGATAGCACCTTCAAATCTGCGCTGCATGTCAGCCATTATCAGCATGGCGCACTCAGTCTTGCCGTTTGCACCCCAACGCCGTTTACGCTGCACGCTGACGCCTTAAACATCGTTTAAGGCGCGTCCCTTCGACGAACCTGCAGGGTTACTGCAGGTTTTTAGGGAAATCAGCCGGCAGTTCGCTCGCCGCGCACGCAATCACCTCGTCGTTATCGCGACCGCAATCCCGCACAAAGGTAATGGTCGCAAATTCATCAATCACTTCGGTAGGATACGCCGGACCCGCATCGCGATAAGCATTCATCAGCGGAATATGATCGTTCTGGAAACAAACGGTTTTTTCCGGATTGTTGATAACCCAGCGCGGGAAGAAAATCGTGCCGTGGAAGAGTTTATCGCCCAGATTCACAATCAGGCTGACGTCTGTCCCTGTCGGTTCAGTCCACGAAATTTTATAGGTACTCTCCCCGACGCGCACGATATACGCCTGCTGATCTTTGACCCAACGATTTGCCACAATCCCGCTGTGAATACGGTAATCCAGCGTCGTTTCATTTTTCACATAGATCTCGTAGTTCCAGCCATTATCGTAGGTATAAACCAGATGTTTGCCGACGAAGCCGCTTAAATCATGTTTGTCAAAAGTGTTCATAATGTGTCTCCTTCGTTTTGATGAAGCTATCGTACCCCTTCAAAAAATAGATGAATAACGCTATGTTTTAATCAAATTCATCCACTTTTTAGATATATCATGCACAAAACCACGCTTGAACAATGGACGCTGCTGGAAAAGGTCGTGAGCAGCGGAAGCTTTTCCAGAGCGGCAGAAGAGACCCATCGCAGCCAGTCCTCGGTCAGTTATAACCTGTCGGTGTTGCAGGAGCGGCTCGGCGTGGCACTGCTGGTGCAGGAGGGTCGCCGCGCCGTGCTGACGCCTGAGGGAGAGTGGCTATTGAGCCAGGTCAAACCGCTGCTTAAAGCCTTCTCCTATGTAGAGACGCGTGCCGCAACGCTGAAGAGCGGAATGCGTACGCGCCTCGATCTGGTGGTTGACAGCATCTTTCCGCGACGCCGCCTGTTTGCCATTTTGCGCCAGTTTCAACAACGCTATCCGCAAACGCAGGTTCGCCTGACCGAGGTGCTGGAAAATGCCAGCGATGAGGTTGCCAGCAGCGAAGCCGACGTGATGGTTCTCACCCGCCGCCAGGATATAACCGGGCTGGGGGAGTGGCTGATGAATATTGATTTTGTCGCCGTCGCCCATCGCGATCATCCGCTTTTCGCGCTCGACACGCCGCTGAATGACGAAATGCTGCGCCCCTGGCCACTGATTCAGATCGCCGACAACCATCCCGTCTCACCGTCTGCCAGCGAGGCGTGGACCTTCTCGACCATCGACGCGGCGATTGAGGCCGTGATGTATCAGGTGGGTTACGGCTGGCTGCCGGAGGAACGTATTCACACTCAGCTGGAACAAGGGGTGCTGCGCGTGTTGCCGCTCAGTCACGGAACCCGCCGCGCCACGCCGCTGCACCTGATTGTCAAGCGCACCCTCGCCCCGCTGGACGAACAGGTCGACACGCTGTTGAGCCTCTTTAGCCAACCGCCGGAGTAGGCAACTGCTACGCTTTAAGGTCTGAACTTTCATCACCATAAGGAGCAGACCATGAAAATCGATCTTACGGGGAAAGTCGCGCTGGTGACCGCTTCAACCGGTGGCATTGGATTCGCGATTGCGCGTGGGCTGGCGGAAAGCGGCGCAGAAGTCATTATTAATAGCCGCAGTACCGAGTCGGTCAATAAAGGCATACAACAGCTCCAGCAGGTGGTCCCGGGCGTTGAGGTTCGCGCCGCGATTGCCGATTTGAGCTCGCCTGAAGGGGTTGAGTCGGTGCTGAAAGTGGCAGCGAACGTCGATATTCTGGTGAACAACGCCGGGATTTACGGCCCCGAAGATTTTTACTCCACTGACGACGAGACCTGGAACAACTACTGGCAGACCAACGTGATGTCGGGCGTACGTTTGTCTCGCGCACTGCTGCCGGGCATGGTGCAAAAGGGCTGGGGTCGGGTGGTGTTTATCTCTTCAGAATCGGCCTGCAATATTCCCGCCGATATGATTCATTACGGTGTGACCAAAACGGCGCAGCTTTCGCTCGCGCGGGGCCTGGCAAAATTCGTCGCCGGCAGCGGCGTCACCGTAAACAGCGTGTTGCCTGGCCCGACAATGTCGGATGGGTTTGCCGCGATGATGCAGGACGAGATGGATAAAACCGGAAAATCGCTGGAAACCCTGGCGAAAGAGTTTGTCATGGCCAACCGGCCCGCCTCGATTATCCAGCGGGCCGCCACGGTGGAAGAAGTGGCTAATATGGTGGTCTATGTCTGCTCGCTCCAGGCATCCGCCACCTCCGGCGCGGCGCTGCGCGTCGACGGTGGCGTGGTGGACGATATTATTTAGGCCGCTTCACCCGTCACTCGGCGGGCGGTGATGAAGCGCGAATGCCAGTAATTATTCGCCAGCGTCGATACCGTCACGCCCTGGCTCGTTGAGGCATGAATAAACTGGTGATTGCCAATATAAACCCCCACGTGGCGGCGGTGCGGACCGGTCTGGAAGAAAATCAGATCTCCGGCCTTGAGACGATATTCTGCAACCTGAATCCCGCGGTGGATCTGCTCACCGGTGGTACGCGGTAAGGAAAGCTGCGCCGCGTCGCTAAACAGATGTTGCATCAGCGCAGAGCAATCCACCCCACGATGGGTTGTTCCGCCCCAGACATAATTTGTCCCTTTCCATTTCTGGTATTGCGTCAGAATACGTCCACGCAGCGGGCCGGTATCCTTTTGCTCAAGTGCCGCTTTCGCGGGCGAAACGGAGAGCTGATGACCCTGCGATAACATAGACGCAGGCAGCTGGAAACTGAATGCAGAAAACGAGGTAAAACTGATAAAGAGGAGTGAAATAAGAGATCTAAAAGTCATAACAATTCTAAGCAGTGAGTGAATTTTTCCTTACGGGTGAGGGGGCAATGTTCCCTCTAATCAACTTCTGATGTGGCGATAATATAGACAGCTCACTTTTCATCCAATCATTGCTGTGTCCAAATTGGAACACCCCAGCCGGGTCGCAACTTTGTGAAAAAAATGTGCGTGTTTGCAGGACTGTGAAGCTAAAGCAGGTAAACTAATCAGCAGAATGTGTATTTCAGCTAAGACCTGTTTATGACCAATATGATTGCCGATGAGGCAGTGGCGAAATCCCACGTCCTCTCCGTTTTTGATTTTGACGGAACGTTAACGCTTCACGACAGCTTTATTCCCTTCCTGCGATTTGCTTTTGGGAAACGTTATTTTGCCGGACGCCTGGTGCGCATGGCGCTGCCTACCATCCACTGCGTACGCCGCAAACTGACGCGCGATGAACTCAAAGAAGTGCTAATCAGAACCTTTCTGACCGGGGTGGATGAACGCTGGCTGCGTCAGCAGGCCGAGCTGTTTTGCGAGAAATACTGGAGCAAGCTGATGCGCCCGGCAGGCGTGCTGGCGGTGGCCGCAGAAGTGAATTCCGGTGCAGAAGTCACGATCTGTTCCGCGTCACCGGCGCTGGTGTTGCAGCCCTGGGCCGATAAGCTCGGCATTAAGCTGATCGGCACGCAGCTGGAAGTGGTTGATGGCAAACTCACCGGGCGTATTACCGGTCATAACTGCCGCTGTGGGCAGAAGGTGGCGAGACTCGAGCGCGTCTATGGCAATCTGAACGATTACCATCTGCGCGCCTGGGGCGACACACGAGGCGATCACGAGCTGTTAGCAGCCGCGCAAGATCCGCACTGGCGGCATTTCCATCCGCCCAGAGCGCGGCGCAATTCGCCGATTAAATAAATGCAAAACGGCAACCCCAGGGTTGCCGTTTTTGGTCATTTCACCCTTTCCCACACGGGGAAAGTCGGGGTGACGGCATCAGGCCGTACGCTTGCCCGGGAAAATGACGCTCGCAATAATCCCCAGTGCCAGAACGCCCAGCACCACAAACAGACTCGCGGTTGCTGAAATGCTGAAACCGTGATGCCAGAAGTGGTCGGTGGCATTCAGCCCCAGCTTAAAGGCCACGAAGAACAGCAGCAGCACCACCGATTTCTCCAGATGGACCAGATACTGTTTCAGCGCCTCAAGCACAAAGTAGAGGGTTCGAAGGCCGAGGATCGCAAACATCATCGCACTGTAGATAATCAGCGGTTCGCGGCTGACGGCGATAATCGCGGGTACGGAGTCAAAGGCGAACATCACGTCCGACAGCTCAACCACCGCCACACACAGCAATAGCGGCGTAGCATAGCGTTTGGCTTTTTTTACGCGCCCCACCATCACATCCTGGTTTTCTGGCTTTTCCAGCTCTGCATCCACCTCTTTCTGAGTGAGGATAAACGCATTGCTGCTGATCTTCGGCCAGACAGGATAAAAGCGTTTCACCAGACGATAAGCCAGATGATGGGAATAATCTTCAACCTCATCGCTCTCATCGCGACGCTTAAGCATCATCAGAGCCGTCCAGCCCACCACCAGCGCGAAGATCACTTCAACATAAGGTCCAAGGCTTAACAGGCTGGTGCCGATCGCCACAAAAATGCCGCGGAAGACAATCGCCCCCAGCACGCCCCAGTAGAGCACGCGGTGACGATATTTATCCGGCACGCCAAACCAGGCGAAAATCGCCATCATCACGAACAGGTTATCGACCGAGAGTACCTCTTCCAGCGCATAGCCCGTGAGGAACAGGCTGGCCATCTCCGCGCCGTGATGAACGTACAGGAACCCGGCAAACGCCATCGCCATCATCACCCAGAAAATAGACCACATCGCCGCGCTTTTTAGCGACACAGGTTTGTCGTGACGATGCATGAAGAGGTCGACAAACATCGCCCCTACCGCCATCACCACAAATACAACAACGGTTTCCGTCGGGAAACCGAGATGAGCAGATGCCATTACACAACCCTTTTTAAGAACAAAAAACACACCATGCAGAATCGAAAAAACGAACAAAGTTAAAAGTGGGCTTTTCAGCCCCAAAGAAGTTTATCACCGTCAGGTTGTGACGGGATAAACGATATTATCACTGGCCTTTCGCCTCATCCTCTACCGTGATTTTGTGCGGTTGTTCCAGCACCATGGTTTGAGTCTGGCTCAGACTAATGCCCGCAGCGCGAAGCATTTTGAGGATTTCATACAGCAGGTCGCTGCGCGTTCCGCTGACCATACGCGGGCTATTCACATACCCGGTGACGCTCAGCACAATCCCGTTCGGGCCCAGCTCTTTAAAGCTGACCGACGGCGCAGGGGCTTCCAGAATAGATTCATGCAGAGAATAGGCTTCCAGAAGCAGATTACGCACCTGTTCCGGGTCGATATCCAGCGGGAACGTCAGCGCGATAGTCGCCACCCCCTGTGCATTCCCCATCGTCGCGTTACGCACATTCTGCGAAATTAACTGCGAGTTGGGCACGATCACCGTCGATTTATCGCTAAGCTGAATTTCCGTCGCGCGCACATTGATACGGCGGATATCGCCCTCAACGCCGCTAATACTCACCAAATCGCCGACTTTTACCGGGCGCTCGGTCAGCAGGATCAGGCCGGAGATAAAGTTTTTAACGATCTCCTGCAGGCCAAAACCGATCCCCACTGACAGGGCACTGACGATCCACGCCAGTCTGTTCCACTCAATACCCAGCATCGACAGGGTTAACATGATGAGGAGCACGTAGCCCACGTTGGTGAACAGCGTCACCAACGAGGCGCGAAGGCCCCTGTCCATCATCGTTTTCGGCAGGAATTCATTATCCAGCCAGCGGCGTGAAGAACGTAAAACATACCAACCGATCACCAGGCACAGCACGGCATTAACCGCATGAGCCGGGATGATGTTCATGCTCTCCAGCCCTTTACCGCCCCAGATATCGGCGATTTTACCCACCAGTTCGAGCGGAGTCGTGGTGCCAAACGTGCCGTTGAGCAGCGCCACGGCCGCCATCAGCAGCAGGCTGGTTTTGCCGAGCGCAGAGAATAGAGTGGAGGCCAGAGATAAATGGCGTTCATTCACGCTCAGCGTGCTTTGCAAAATTTTGCCGCTTTGCGTGGTGGGTGAGAACACGGCTTCGCACAGATCCACCACAAAGTGGATAAGCAGATAAAGACAGCTGACGACCAGCCCAATCCACAGCAGCTCGAAGGTGACAAAACGCGCCAGCGGAATATAGCCAATCAGCAGGGCAAGCAGAATGACGAACGCCGTCAGGCTGATAATTAAATGGATAAGGCCCGCCATCGTCGAGCGAGCCTCGGTTTGCTCGCCTTCAGCACGCATTTTACGGCGCATGCGATTGACGCGAACAGGCGCAATCAGGCAATTAATAGCCACCAGCAAAGCCGACAGTCCGTTACCGAAAAGCGTGACGGCAATGCTCGCCCCGACCAGTGAGTTTAGCTGCTCGATAATGCCAAAAATAAAAATGAACGCCGCAAGGAGAATCGGGAACGAAGCGAGCGTTTTCGCCAGCGGATCGGCTATGCCCGGTAAACGCCAGGAAGGATGGCTATTCGACAGCAGCGCAATACCCAGTCCGGCAATCACCGCCGAGAAATAGGTGAGCTCCACCAGCTGTTCAGCAAACTCCGTCACTAGCTGGGTCGCATCCGGCAAACGCGTAAAGGTATAGCACAGCAACTGCATACTGATACCCAGCGTCAACGTGGTACTCAGCGTGGTGAAGCAGGCCAGGAAACTGCGGCGAAAACGCCCCTGAGGGAGCCAGCGTGGCAGTATCCAGTTCATTGGTTTATCCAGCGCTTTACGCCCAAACAGACCAATAACCAGCGCAAGCAGGAGATAGAATCCGGAGCCGATGTACCAGTCCTCTTCCCATGCCTGATCCCAGGCCTTACCAATCTGCGCGCCGAAATTATCAAAACGCTGCGAATCTTCTTCGCTCGGGGAGATCAGCGGTGACCAGAATTTCTCACCCAAAATACTGCCGGTATTCAGGGCTATCTGCGTCTTAAGCGCATCACGACGCAAGCCATAGATTTGGGTCGACAGATTTTGAGCATTAACGGCAATGGCTTTGATCTGTTCGATCTGCGTAGTCAGCAAATTTTTGCTGTTATTGAGCTGCTTACGCTGATTTATCACCTGCGCCGTTTCAGTCACCGTGCCAGGAGCGGGAGCCGGGCCTAAAACGTCAAGCTGGGCCTGAATCTGCGTCAATTGGGGTGCGAGGAGCACCGCCAGTTTATTGGCATCCTCGGCGAGTTTGAGAGCATCGTCATTCAGCGCGGTGAATTTTTTGTCCGTTTTCACGGACGAAACCTGCTGCTTGAGCGCGTCCAGGCGTTTTTGCAGCGCGGGCAAGGCCGTGCTGACGTTAACCTTTACGGGCTGTTCCGCAGCGGTTTGCGAGGGGCTGTCGTCCGCCTGAGAGAGAAAAGGCGTCATCATCAGACATGACAACAATGCCAGTAGCAGTGGCATTCTTAACATTTTTTGCATAGTAAGGTGATATCCGGGAATTCGAAAATTGACGATGCACAACAGATCGCTAAGGATACCTGTTAATCGCAGGAAGAATAGCGGGATTATCCCTATAAAGCAGGGCAACAGCCCGATATGCCTCCGGGCTGTTTTCTCGAATTAGCTTACTCTGTCAGCGCCTGCGCGCAAGCCCAGGCGCTCGCCCAGGCCCACTGGAAATTATACCCGCCCAGCCAACCGGTGACGTCCATCACTTCGCCAATAAAATAGAGCCCAGGCACGTTGCGCGCCTCCATGGTACGGGACGAGAGTTCGTCGGTATCCACGCCGCCCAGCGTCACTTCCGCCGTGCGATAGCCTTCGGTGCCGTTCGGCTGTACGCGCCAGTTTGTCAGCGTCTCAACCAACGCCTGCTGATCGCGCACGTTGAGCTGTTTCAGCGTCACATCCGGGATTTGCCCGAGCAGTTGCAGACACTCAATCAGGCGCTTCGGCAACTGCATCGCCAGCGTGTTTTTCAGGCTTTGATTCGGATGTGCCGCGCGCTGTTCATCCAGGAAACTCGCCAGATCGCAATCGGGTAGCAGATTGACGGTCACAAACTCGCCTGGCTGCCAGTAGCTGGAGATTTGTAATACCGCCGGACCAGACAGGCCGCGATGGGTAAAAAGCAGGTTTTCGCGGAAAACGGTGCCGTCTTCCGCGGTAATGGTAGACGCCACCGAGATGCCGGAAAGCGTCTGAAGTTGCTCCAGCAGCGGTTTGTGCAGAGTGAACGGCACCAGTCCTGCGCGGGTTGGCAGTACCTTGAGGCCAAACTGTTCGGCAATCTTATAGCCAAAAGGCGTCGCGCCCAGCCCTGGCATCGACAGGCCACCGCTGGCAATCACCAGCTTGTCTGCGCTCACCGTGTCACCGTTCAGTTCAAGCGTATAGCCGCTCTCATCACGGGCAACATTCAGCACTTCGGTGCGCAGACGCATTATCACGCCGCCTTTTTCGCACTCCGCCACCAGCATATCGACAATCTGCTGCGCGGACTCATCGCAAAAGAGCTGACCCAGCGTTTTTTCGTGCCAGGCAATTCCGTGTTTATTCACCAGATCGAGAAAATCCCACTGGGTATAACGCGCCAGGGCAGATTTGCAAAAATGCCGGTTTTGGCTCAAATAGGCCGCGGGTTCGACATACATGTTAGTAAAGTTGCAGCGACCCCCGCCAGACATCAGGATCTTGCGTCCAGGCTTCTTGCCATTATCCAGCAACAGCACGCGACGACCCGCCTGTCCGGCCATTGCCGCACAGAACATTCCCGCCGCACCGGCGCCAATAATTACGGCATCAAACCTTTCCACGTCATAAATCCTCTTGTTTAACCGGCGCGAATTGTAAAGTTTCCTATGTGGTCACACCAGCGTAAAAATCCCATATAGCTGTCATTTATTTGAAATATAAAATATATTTCTTTACCAGACGCCGACAAAGCAGAGGTTATATCAAAAAAAAGCTATATTTCACTTTGCCCGTTGCGCATTTGTCCTGGATAATGCGCCGCGTTCATGTCCTCCAAAATGGCGTAACGTCCTATGCTACATTTGTTTGCTGGTCTGGATTTACATACCGGGCTTTTACTATTGCTTGCTCTGGCATTTGTACTGTTTTACGAAGCTATCAATGGCTTCCACGACACTGCGAACGCAGTAGCAACGGTTATCTACACTCGCGCAATGCGATCGCAAGTTGCGGTTGTTATGGCGGCGGTATTTAACTTCTTTGGTGTTCTCCTCGGCGGTCTAAGCGTAGCCTACGCCATCGTGCATATGCTACCGACGGATCTCCTTCTGAACGTCAGTTCAGGCCATGGCCTCGCTATGGTGTTTTCAATGCTGCTCGCCGCGATTATCTGGAACCTCGGTACCTGGTATTTCGGTCTGCCTGCATCCAGTTCTCATACACTGATCGGCGCGATTATTGGCATCGGGTTAACCAACGCCCTGATGACCGGTACGTCTGTGGTTGATGCGCTGAACATTCCAAAAGTTATCGGGATTTTCGGTTCCTTAATTATCTCTCCTATTGTGGGTCTGGTCGTTGCGGGTGGATTGATTTTCATCCTGCGCCGTTACTGGAGCGGAACCAAAAAACGCGCCCGTATTCACCTGACGCCGGCAGAGCGTGAAAAGAAAGACGGCAAGAAAAAGCCGCCATTCTGGACCCGTATTGCGCTGATCATTTCCGCTATCGGCGTCGCCTTCTCTCACGGCGCGAACGACGGTCAGAAAGGTATTGGCCTGGTCATGCTGGTATTGATTGGTGTGGCGCCAGCTGGCTTCGTGGTCAACATGAATGCATCTGGCTACGAAATTACCCGTACCCGCGATGCCGTCAATAACGTGGAAGTTTACTTCCAGCAGCACCCTGAGCTTCTGAAGAAAGCGACGGGCGTTGACCAGTTGATTCCGTCTCCGGAAGCTGGCGCGGCCACTGCGCCAGGCGAGTTCCACTGCCACCCGGCAAATGCGATTAACGCGCTGGAACGCGCTAAAGGCATGCTGGGCGATATCGAAAGCTACGAGAAACTCAGTGTCGAACAGCGCGGTCAGCTGCGTCGTATCATGCTTTGCATCTCTGATGTGACCGATAAAGTCGCGAAGCTGCC
This sequence comes from Lelliottia sp. CFBP8978, assembly GCF_034046055.2. Lineage (NCBI taxonomy): Bacteria > Pseudomonadati > Pseudomonadota > Gammaproteobacteria > Enterobacterales > Enterobacteriaceae > Lelliottia > Lelliottia sp. CFBP8978. The sequence goes on from NZ_CM188253.1 coordinate 4,165,127, forward strand.
AGAAGTGAGTTCCGACGACCAGCGTCTGCTGAAGAAACTGAAGGGCGATATGCTCAATACCATTGAGTACGCGCCAATCTGGATCATCATGGCCGTTGCACTGGCGTTAGGTATCGGTACGATGATTGGCTGGCGCCGCGTGGCGACAACCATCGGTGAGAAGATCGGTAAGAAAGGCATGACGTATGCGCAAGGTATGTCCGCGCAGATGACAGCCGCCGTCTCTATCGGTCTGGCAAGCTACACCGGGATGCCGGTGTCCACCACTCACGTACTCTCCTCGTCCGTAGCGGGTACCATGATTGTTGATGGCGGCGGTCTGCAGCGTAAAACCGTCACCAACATTCTCATGGCCTGGGTCTTTACGCTCCCGGCGTCGATTCTGCTTTCAGGTGGTCTGTACTGGATTTCACTGAAGCTGATTTAATTAGCGTGCAGAAATGAAAAAGCGGGTCAGGAAACTGACCCGCTTTTTTTATGCTCTTGCCTTGAATACCCTCCACAACACACCTAAAGCATAAGGATAATCTGAGCTTTTTTTGTACAGAATCTGGAGTCGTGAACAGCCTATTCTTCTGAGTGAAAGCGTAAACCACTTAAGGATGAGATGAGGAATAATGGTTATTAAATGGATACACCGACTCGTAACGCTTTTACTGCTTGTTCTTGTGACAGCACTTTTATGGCTCAATTATCCGCCTGATACTCGCGAAAGCGATGAGCTCCAGAGAACCTATAAGCTCTCTGATAACGTCTGGCTTTATATGACCGTGAACAGCAGTGGCGGCGCAACGGTGTCAACACGATACCGTTATTATCTGTCTAAAGAGATCCCTGGCAAAGAGAGGGAGATTATCAAGCAATTAAATACGATGACGCCTTTTCTTGAAGGTACGGGCAGCATTACTGATGCCCACGTTGAAAAAGACGGAGAGGTCAACATTGCCTATAGCGGGCAAGTATTCTCACTGCGCGACACTGTTTCTGATCTCCGGTTTACGGTGACCCCCTGATGGCAGGATGGCGGGTATTATCCCCGCCCCCTGCTCACCTCAGTGCCAAATCATTAATGCGACCATACTCACGACCACCAGCCCGCACAGGGCGCTGGTTAACAGGAACTGACGACGAAGGCGCTCGCAACGACGAATAAACTCGTCGTCATGATGATCGCGATAGCGCTGGGCGTAGATATACCACACCAGACGCATCTGTTTGCTGGGCTGTCCATGCGAGGTGAAGAAACCACCACCATCCACATACTGATAAAGCAACGGATCGCAACCACGAAGTACCACTAATAGCGCGCGTAACGATGAGAAGTAGCGCGCCATATTCACTATGCAAACCACACATAACGCCCAAAACAATGCGACGGTGCTAATCATACTTCCTCCCCGGCGTCCGCCCACGAAGCAAGGCTTCTGGACAACCGCACCCCAATGCCCTGACAGACAGTTCAGTGAAAGAATGACGAAAGTCGATCGGGTTCACGTTTTCATATCCGAACGGCTCATTAAATAGTGTAGGAGATCCCTTAATTTTTTTGCCACAAGGTTAATCGTTATCAACACCAAAGCTTGATAAATTTGTTGAACTGAGCCGTAATGAAGACAGAAAGACGACGGCTTAACCGATAGTCATCGATAACTTAAGGAAGGAGTAACACTATGGCTTACAAACATATTCTCATCGCGGTAGACCTCTCCCCGGAGAGCAAAGTGCTGGTTGATAAAGCGGTATCCATGGCACGCCCATACAACGCGAAAGTTTCTCTGATTCACGTTGATGTGAATTACTCCGATCTCTATACCGGTCTTATCGACGTCAATCTTGGCGATATGCAGAAACGTATCTCCGAAGAGACTCACCATGCGCTGTCTGAGCTTTCTACAAATGCAGGCTACCCGATTACCGAAACCTTAAGCGGCAGCGGCGATTTGGGTCAGGTGCTGGTTGATGCGATCAAGAAATACGACATGGACCTGGTCGTTTGCGGCCATCACCAGGATTTCTGGAGCAAACTGATGTCCTCAGCGCGTCAGCTGATCAACACCGTTCACGTTGATATGTTGATTGTGCCGCTGCGTGATGAAGAAGACGAGTAAGCGGTAAATTTCCCCTCACCCCGGCCCTCTCCCCAAAGGGGCGAGGGGGAAAAAGAAGGCTCCGTACAATCCCCTCTCCCCTATGGGGCCAGGGGGAAAAAGAAGGCTCCGAGCAATCCCCTCTCCCCAAAGGGGCCAGGAGGAAAGCAGGCGCCGTACAATCCCCTCTCCCCTGTGGGGCCAGGGGGAAAGCAGGCTCCGTGCAATCCCCTCTCCCCTATGGGGCCAGGGGGAAAGCAGGCTCCGTGCAATCCCCTCTCCCCTATGGGGCCAGGGGGAAAGCAGGCTCCGTGCAATCCCCTCTCCCCTGTGGGGCCAGGGGGAAAGCAGGCTCCGTGCAATCCCCTCTCCCCTATGGGGCCAGGGGGAAAGCAGGCTCCGTGCAATCCCCTCTCCCCTGTGGGGAGAGGGTTAGGGTGAGGGGACCAGACCGCACTATTCCGGCGTCCCGGAATAAATATCAAACCGATGCCCCTTCGTAACCACCGCATTGGTCGTGGCGACGTCCGCCAGCGGCGGTGCATAGTCCGGGCGCTTCACCACTACCCGTTTTGTCGCCAGCTTTCGCGCCGGTTCCAGTAATCCGTCAGCGTCTAAATCCGGTCCCACCAACGACTGAAACACCCGCATCTCCTTCTTCACCAGCGCACTCTTCTGCTTGTGCGGGAACATCGGATCGAGATAGACCACCTGCGGGCGGGGTGTGATATCCGTCAGCGCCGTCAGACTTGACGCGTGGATCAGCGTTAAACGCGCCTGCAACCATGGTCCGATGTCCGGATCGGCATAGCCACGCGCCAGACCATCGTCAAGGAGCGCGGCGACCACCGGATTACGCTCCAGCATCCGCACGCGGCAACCTACTGACGCCAGCACAAACGCATCCCGACCAAGACCAGCCGTGGCATCCACCACATCCGGCAGATAACTGCCCTTCACGCCGACCGCCTTCGCGACGGCTTCACCGCGGCCACCGCCAAATTTACGCCGATGGGCCATCGCGCCACCGACAAAATCGACATAGATACCGCCAAGCTTTGGCTCATCACGTTTGCGCAGCTCAAGATGCGTTGTCGTCATCACCAGCGCCATCGGGTTATCGGCATCGTGTTCCAGCGCCCAACGGGCCGCAAGAACAGATAAGGCGCCGTCTCCGGCGCCTGACTCATCTACTAAACAGATTTTCACGTACGCTTCAGCCCTTGATGCCGTAATGCTCAAGCATCGCATCCAGCTGCGGCTCGCGGCCACGGAAGCGTTTGAACAGCTCCATCGGCTCTTCAGAACCGCCGCGCGTCAGGATGTTATCGAGGAACGACTGGCCCGTATCACGGTTAAAGATCCCTTCCTCTTCGAAGCGAGAGAAGGCATCTGCTGCCAGCACGTCGGCCCACAGGTAGCTGTAGTAACCCGCCGCATAACCGCCGGCGAAGATGTGGCTAAAGGCATGCGGGAAGCGTCCCCAGGACGGCCCAGGGATGAGCGCAACCTGCTTCTTGATCTCGGCCAGCGTTTCAAGAATTTTCGCCCCCTGCTCCGGACTAAACTCCGCATGCAGGCGGAAATCGAACAGACCAAACTCCAGCTGACGCAGGATAAACATCGCTGCCTGATAGTTTTTCGCTGCCAGCATTTTATCCAGCAACGCCTTCGGCAGCGGCTCGCCGGTTTCATAGTGACCGGAGATAAACGCCAGCGCGTCCGGCTCCCAGCACCAGTTTTCCATAAACTGGCTCGGCAGCTCCACCGCATCCCACGGCACACCGCTGATCCCGGAGACGCCCGCCGCTTCGATACGCGTCAGCATATGATGCAGACCGTGGCCAAACTCGTGGAACAGGGTGATCACTTCGTCATGTGTAAACAGCGCCGGTTTGCCGTTCACCGGGCGGTTGAAGTTACAGGTCAGGTAAGCGACAGGCTTTTGCAGCGAGCCATCGGCTTTGCGCATCTGGCCGACACAGTCGTCCATCCACGCACCGCCGCGTTTGTTTTCACGCGCATACAGGTCCAGATAGAAACTGCCGCGCAGCTCGTTTTTCTCATCATACAGCTCGAAGAAGCGCACTTCCGGATGCCACACGTCCACATCGTGACGCTCTTTGGCAGTGATGCCATAAATGCGTTTCACCACTTCGAACAGGCCGTTAACGGCTTTGTTTTCAGGGAAATATGGGCGAAGCTGTTCGTCGCTGATGCTGTAAAGATGCTGTTTCTGTTTTTCGCTGTAGTAAGCGATATCCCACGGCTGCAGGTCGTCGACGCCACATTCTGCTTTCGCGAAGGCACGCAGCTCGGCCAGCTCTTTTTCGCCCTGCGGACGGGCGCGTTTTGCCAGATCGGTTAAGAAATCAAGCACCTGCTGCGGATTCTCGGCCATTTTGGTGGCGAGCGATTTATCAGCATAGCTGTCAAAACCGAGCAACTGTGCCAGCTCATGACGCAGCGCGAGGATTTCCGCCATGACCGGGCTGTTATCCCATTTGCCGGCATTCGGTCCCTGGTCAGATGCGCGAGTGCTGTAAGCACGATACATCTCTTCGCGCAGCGCCTGGTTGTCGCAGTACGTCATCACCGGCAGATAGCTTGGGATATCCAGCGTCAGCAGCCAGCCCTCTTGTTCTTTCGCTTCGGCCTGCGCTTTGGCAGCCGCCAGCGCACTTTCTGGCATACCGGCCAGTTCGGACTCATCGGTGATCAGTTTTGACCAGCCCATCGTCGCGTCGAGCACGTTGTTGCTGTACTGATTGCCGAGCTCCGAGAGACGGGCAGCGATTTCGCCGTAGCGCTGCTGCTTCTCTTTTGGCAGGCCGATCCCTGACAGCTCGAAATCACGCAGCGCGTTATCCACCGCTTTCTTCTGCGCAGTATCCAGTTTTGCGTAGTTTTCGCCGTCGCGCAGATCGCGATAGGCGTTGTACAGCCCTTCGTGTTGGCCGACCCAGGTGCTGTACTCGGAGAGCAGCGGCAGGGTTTGTTCATAGGCTTCGCGCAGTTCAGGACTGTTTTTCACCGAATTCAGGTGGCTCACCGGCGAAAAAATACGGCCGAGCACGTCATCCACTTCAGCCAGTTGCTGACACAGATTTTCCCATGTGTACGGCGCGCCCTGTGCAACCACACGCTCAACCGCTTCGCGACAGTTATCCAGCGACTGAGTAACAGCCGGGACCACGTGTTCAGGAAGTATTTTAGAAAACGGCGGCAAGGAGAAAGGCGTCAGTAATGGATTGGTCATAAGCGCTGTCCTGTTGAATAAGGTGAATGTAGCGCGCATCCGGCGCTGGGCATATTGTTCCAGTAATGGGGATAAGTGTAGTGAATTTCAATCCCAGGCGTTGCGCTTTCGCGGCGGCGGGGACTTTTCTGTATACTGTGTCGATACGCTTTTTTTTGCCGGACCGCACACAGCGATCCTGGCCTACGCTTCACTACTGGAACACGTTTACCCATGCTCAGTTATCGCCACAGCTTCCACGCGGGCAACCACGCCGATGTCCTCAAACACACCGTTCAGAGCCTGATTATTGAGTCTCTGAAAGAGAAAGATAAGCCGTTTCTCTATCTGGACACCCACGCGGGCGCCGGCCGCTATCAGTTAAGCAGCCAGCACGCTGAGCGTACCGGCGAATATCTCGAAGGCATCGCCCGTATCTGGCAACAGGACGATCTTCCTGCTGAACTGGAGCCTTACATCAGCGTGGTACAGCACTTCAACCGCAGCGGCCAGTTGCGCTACTACCCGGGTTCTCCGCTGATTGCTCGCCAGCTGCTGCGCGAACAGGACAGCCTGCAGTTAACCGAACTGCACCCGAGCGATTTCCCGCTGCTGCGTTCTGAATTTCAGAAAGATGAGCGCGCACGCGTGGAAAAATCAGACGGTTATCAGCAGCTTAAAGCTAAATTGCCGCCGGTTTCCCGTCGCGGCCTGGTGCTGATCGACCCGCCATATGAAATCAAAACCGACTATCAGGCCGTCGTGACCGGCATCAACGAAGGCTACAAGCGCTTCGCCACCGGCACTTACGCGCTGTGGTATCCGGTGGTTCTGCGTGCGCAAATTAAACGCATGATCAAAGAGCTGGAAGCCACCGGTATTCGCAAAATCATGCAGATCGAACTGGCGGTGCGCCCGGACAGCGATCAGCGCGGCATGACCGCCTCTGGCATGATTGTAATTAACCCGCCGTGGAAACTCGAAGCACAGATGAACAACGTGCTGCCATGGCTGCACAAAACGCTGGTACCGAGTGGTCATGGCCACGCGACCGTCAGTTGGATCGTGCCTGAGTAATCGCAGTCATTGGTGGAACCAATTGATTTCAGGTATACAATCGCGGCAATTAACGATTAAGGAAGAAGCTATGAGCAAGCATTATGACTACATCGCCATCGGTGGCGGCAGCGGCGGCATCGCCTCTATTAACCGTGCAGCCATGTACGGCCAAAAATGTGCGCTGATTGAAGCCAAAGAGCTGGGCGGCACCTGCGTTAACGTCGGTTGTGTACCGAAAAAAGTGATGTGGCATGCCGCGCAAATCCGCGAAGCCATCCATATGTACGGCCCGGATTACGGCTTTGACACCACCATCAATCACTTCGACTGGGATAAGCTGATCGCCAGCCGTACCGCCTACATCGACCGTATCCATACCTCATACGACAACGTACTGGGTAAAAACAATGTCGATGTGATCCGCGGTTTTGCGCGTTTCGTCGATGCGAAGACGATCGAAGTGAACGGCGAGACGATCACTGCCGATCATATTCTGATCGCCACCGGTGGACGTCCGAGCCATCCGGATATTCCCGGCGTTGAGTACGGTATCGACTCTGACGGCTTCTTCGAACTGCCTGCCCTGCCAAAACGCGTGGCGGTTGTCGGTGCGGGTTACATCGCCGTTGAACTGGCTGGCGTGATTAACGGCCTGGGGGCCGAAGCGCATCTTTTCGTGCGTAAACACGCGCCGCTGCGCAGCTTCGATCCGCTGATCGTGGAGACGCTGGTTGAAGTGATGAACGCCGAAGGGCCAAAACTGCACATCAACGCGGTGCCGAAAGCAGTCATTAAAAATGCCGACGGCAGCCTGACGCTGGAGCTGGAAGATGGACGCAGTCAGACCGTCGATTGCCTGATTTGGGCGATTGGCCGCGAACCGGCTAACGACAACTTTAATCTGGCCGTTACCGGGGTGAAAACCAACGATAAAGGCTACATCGACGTCGATAAATTCCAGAACACGAACGTCCCGGGCATTTACGCCGTGGGCGATAACACCGGTGCGGTTGAGCTGACCCCGGTGGCGGTTGCCGCGGGCCGTCGTTTGTCTGAACGCCTGTTCAACAACAAGCCCGATGAGCATCTCGACTACAGCAATATCCCGACCGTCGTCTTCAGCCACCCGCCGATTGGCACTGTCGGTTTAACCGAACCGCAGGCGCGCGAGCAATACGGCGACGACCAGGTGAAAGCGTACAAATCGTCCTTTACCGCGATGTATACCGCTGTCACGTCTCATCGTCAGCCGTGCCGCATGAAGCTGGTCTGCGTGGGCCCGGAAGAGAAAATTGTCGGTATTCACGGCATCGGCTTTGGCATGGACGAGATCCTGCAGGGCTTTGCGGTCGCGCTGAAAATGGGTGCAACCAAAAAAGACTTCGACAACACCGTGGCCATCCACCCGACGGCTGCAGAAGAATTTGTTACCATGCGCTAAGCATCATGCCCCTCTTTTGAGGGGCATTTTTTTAACATTCATAAATCGTTGCAAAACGAATGCTCTGAATTTCGCCCTACGACCTTTCGCTTAAATTTCTGGCGAATAAATTAAAAATCAAAAAGATAGCGCCGTTCGTTCGCCACCTTGCTTCACAATAAAACGTGATCAACCGCACACTTCGTCCTTCACACACCGAAGCGAGTGTCTAAGCTTATTAGATGCCCGGGAAACACCCGTATTTGTTACGACGCAAACCGGAGGTCCTAACCACCATGTTCAACCAGAAACTACACGCTGCCGATATCGTTGAATTCGAGATTGCAGAAGAGCTGCGCTACGAGACCGATCCGTGCGAGTTGAAACTGGATGAGATGATCGAGGCGGAGCCGGAACCGGAGATGATCGAGGGGCTGCCCGCCTCTGATGCGCTCACCCCTGCCGATCGCTATCTGGAACTGTTTGAACACGTGCAGTCCACGCGGTTGTTTGCCGACAGCAAAACCTTCCCCGACTGCGCGCCGAAGATGGACCCGCTGGACATTCTCATTCGCTACCGGAAGGTCCGCCGTCACCCGGATTTCGACCTCAAGCGTTTTGTCGATAATCACTTCTGGTTGCCGGATAACCTGACGACCGAGTATGTTTCAGACCCGAGTCTTTCGCTCAAAGAGCATATTGATAACCTGTGGCCGGTGCTGACGCGCGAACCGCAGGACCATATTCCCTGGTCATCGCTGCTGGCGTTGCCGCAGGCCTATATCGTGCCCGGCGGACGCTTCAGCGAAACCTACTACTGGGATTCCTATTTCACCATGCTGGGCCTGGCGGAAAGCGGCCGTAACGATCTGCTGAAGTGTATGGCGGACAACTTTGCGTGGATGATTGAGCGCTACGGCCATATCCCGAACGGGAATCGCACCTATTACCTCAGCCGCTCGCAGCCGCCCGTTTTTGCGCTGATGGTCGAGCTGTTTGAAGAGGATGGCGTGCGCGGTGCGAAGCGCTATCTGGACCATTTGCTGATGGAATACGCTTTCTGGATGGACGGTGCCGATTCGCTGGTGCTGAACCAGGCCTATCGTCACGTGGTGCGTATGCCGGATGGCTCACTGCTCAACCGCTATTGGGACGACCGCGACACGCCGCGGGACGAATCATGGATCGAAGACGTCGAAACCGCCAAACATTCTGGCCGCCCGCCAAATGAGGTCTACCGGGATTTACGCGCAGGCGCGGCGTCTGGCTGGGATTACTCTTCGCGCTGGCTGCGCGACTGTGGACGGCTCGCCAGCATCCGTACCACTCAGTTTATCCCCATCGACCTGAACGCCTTCCTGTTCAAGCTCGAAAGTGCTATCGCCAATATTTCTGGCTCAAAAGGCGATAAAGAAACCGAAGCCGCGTTTCGTCAGAAAGCAAACGACCGACGGGCCGCCGTGAACCGTTTCCTGTGGGATAACGAAAACGGCTGTTATCGGGATTACGACTGGCGACGCGAAGAGATGGGGCTGTTTTCAGCCGCCAGTATTGTGCCGCTGTATGTCGGCATGTCGACACATGAACAGGCTGACCGCCTCGCCGATACGGTAAAAGCGCGTCTTCTGACGCCCGGCGGTATTCTGGCTACCGAACACGAAACGGGCGAGCAGTGGGATAAACCTAACGGCTGGGCCCCGCTACAGTGGATGGCGATTCAGGGCTTTAAACAGTACGGCAATGATTCGCTGGGAGATGAAATCGCCTGGAGCTGGCTGCAAACGGTCAACCACTTCTACAAAACGCATCACAAGCTGATTGAGAAATATCATATCGCCAGCAGCACGCCGCGCGAAGGTGGCGGGGGTGAATATCCGCTACAGGATGGATTCGGCTGGACCAACGGTGTGGTAAGACGTTTGATTGGCCTGTACGGGGAACCGTGATCCCGCTGCATTTTTTTTCGTCGTAGCGGGATGAGGCTGTCTGGCAAAGTTCATGAGTGCGCAATCGGCTCCCTCTCCTCTTTGGGGAGAGGGTTGGGGTGAGGGGAAATATGCGGCGCCGTTGGTCGTTCCGTTCACCTCACGTTCTTTGCTCATCCTGAATCACTGAACCGGTGAACGTGTCAGGGCGGCTCAATCGCCGCCGCCCTGACAACCCGGGCTCCCGGCAAGAAAATCGCCGCTCCGCGGTGCCTTCGTCTTATTCCCTCTGGCTATCGGGTCGGGCGCGATCCTGCATCCCTGCAGGTCGCTCCCTCTCCGCGCTTCCCTGCGCGTCGCCCCGGCCTGCGGGAAACGACTCAGCGATTTACAGCCGGACCAGGTCATCGCTGCACTACTTGAATCTCATGGGGCTAATTTCACCGCTAAATCTCAGCCCAAATCCTCCCAAAAATGAGGACCGTCAGCGAATCACATCATAAATAGCACTCTGAATAGACTGCCATTTTTTTGTACTGGCATCGGGCTGCGCCAGCGCGCGGCGCTTCGCCTGGTCGGCTTCATACTTCTGACGCTGCACCACCGCAGGTACAGTACAGAATGCCTGGAGATACTGCTTGCGCATCGAGGTCAGCGATTCCCCTACCGACATCGCGTGGCTGACGGTGGCAATAAAGCGCCGACACGGCTTTTGCTCAACCATTTGCAGGCGATAGCGCATGAGCACCTCCAGCACCTCATCATGATTAGCCGCCATGGCCTGTTCGGTCCAGGCCAGTTTCCAGTCCATTCCACCCTGCAGGAACAGCAGCGCTACGCGTGTGTCATTGCGATCGATAGCCGAACGGAAATTATTTTCATCCCAGGTCACTCCCATGCGGGTCAGATTTTCCCGTGATGACGGGGTTTCGCGCATCTCTTTCGCAGGCGCTTGTACCGGAGCACTCACCGGAACCTCATGGGCCGCCGGTTGGCTGCTGGTGAACAACCAGAATCCGCCGACCAGAATAGCAATGACCATCACGCCAACCGCCCCCCAGAGCGTCCCTGAGATCAGCTGGTCGCGCTGCTCTGGCGTGCGGGGAGCTCGCTGCGTCGGCTTTTCAATGCTGTCACGAATTTCAAACAGATCGCCGCCGGTCTGCCTGTCCATTTTCTGGGCGTTTTCCCAGAAACTGTGCAGCTCGCTGGCATCGACCGCCATCAATCCCGCCGGGTTGATGCGCGTGCGCCCCTCTTCAAAAGCACGCTGAATCGGCCCGGCAATCTGCGCATAGTAGTTATCCAGCAGCAGAATTTGCGCGGAACTGAGCGGCTGCTGAACGGTCAGCGCATTACGGATCTGGCGGATATCATCAAGGAAAGTCTGCAACGTTTTGCGCGGCTCAACCAGCAACGTCAACATCGAGCGATCGTTAAACAGCGACGAGTAGTAGCGGCTGAACTCTTTTTTATCGACCAACATTTGCGCCATTTCGCTGAACATCATGCCGCTGAGAACATCGTTGCGATCGCTGAGTTTTAACCAGCGTCGGACGCGATCGGCATTAAAGAGTGTTTTAAGATGATTATTGAGCCGTACCGGATCAGGCCACGCCTGCATAATCAGCGATTTAATCATTAGCTCAATCGCACGCACCTGCTTATGGGCCTGCAATTGCTGCGACTCATTACCTGGCGCCAGGTCGGTGTTATAGCCCAATAAGGGCTGTTGTAAACGCAAATGTTCAAGCGCGGTGACAACTCGCACGGCGGCAATAAGCTGATTTTGGCTGACATCCTGACCGCTTTCATACTGAGGTACGCGCTGCTGTAAAAGTCGCAGTTGCAGGGTGAAATCGGACATCTCGGCATCATTCAAATTCAGGCGTTTCGCTACCGGTCCCCATCCGCCCAGCCCCAGACGAGCGGTATCGAGTTGTTCCAGAAACCAGCGGGGATCTTTGCCTTCAGACTCGTGCACATCAAGGAGAAGCAAAATCTCCACGGATGCCTGCCGGATGATGCCAATACAATGTTCAAATTGTTCACGGATGTGATGTGATGTACTCGGTGTCATCATTTTCCTTAACGTACAACAAAGCAGAATAAACGGGCTTGAGAGAGCAATTTTTCTTTTATTTTATGTGCTGTTAAACCATAACTGAGATTATGGAGAAATAAAGTGACAGCTCTATAATCATTGAAAATTGTTATGGGAGAAAACGTATGCCAGTGCTCACTACGCCACGCCTGACCTGCTCACCTGTTAAGGAGCAAGACTGGCCGTTTTATCTGTCATTGCAACAACATCCCGATGTGATGCGATATATCGCCGATAAGCGCCCAATTGCCGTCATTCGGGAGGCTTTCGAGCCACGCCTTCAGAAGTGGGAGCCGGGCAGTGCGCATTGGCTATGTCTGATCGTGCGTGAAACTGCCAGCCAAACACTATTGGGCGCAACCGGATATATTCATAGAGAGAATGATTGTGCCGAGGTCGGATTTATATTCGCCCCTGAAGCACAGGGTAAAGGCTATGGCTATGAGTCATTACGGGCGGTGTGTGACTTTGCTTTTGAGCAGGGCGGGATCCGTCGTTTGACCGCGACCGTCACCGTGGGCAACCTCGCCTCCCGGAACCTGCTCGAAAAAGCCGGATTCATACTGGAAGGCGAGCTGCGTGAGAATTACTGGCTGTCAGGACGCTGGCACAACGACTGGATTTTTGGGCTGTTGAAAGAGGAATATGCGAGCAACCCGCGCTAATCGTTACAGGAACATGCCGCCTGAAACCTCAATGCGCTGCGCATTCATCCAGCCCAGCTCATCGCTCAGCAGAGCGGCAATCGCATCACCGATATCATCCGGCAGCCCGACGCGCCCAAGGGCAGTGTTCGAAGCCACCATCTTATTGATCTGCTCGTTGTCCCGCACGCGTCCACCGCCAAAATCCGTCTCGATGGCGCCGGGTGCAATAATATTGACAGAAATCCCCCGCTCACCCAGCTCTTTGGCCTGATAACGGGTGAGTACTTCCATCGCCCCTTTCATCGCCGCATACGTGCTGGAGCCTGGCTGGGCAAAGCGCGCAAGCCCGCTTGAGACATTCAGAATGCGACCGCCATTTTTTATGATCGGCAGCAGGCGCTGCGTCAGGAAGAACGGTCCTTTGAAATGGATGTTCATTGCCTCGTCAAATTGTGCTTCTGTCGTCTGCGCATAAGGGGCATATAAACCGGTCCCTGCATTGTTCAATAAATAATCGAACGAATCGCGCTGCCACACGTGTTTCAGCTGTGAGCGTACTTCAGTGACAAAACCCTCAAAGCTGGAAATATCACCGACGTTGAGCGGTAAAGCCACCGCTTTTACGCCTTTTTCCTCAATTTCGCGCACCACTTCCCGCGCTTCTTTCTGGCTGCTGTGATAGGTGAGGATGATTCCGGTTCCCTTCGCCGCCAGCTTCAGCGCTGCGTTTTTACCGAGTCCGCGGCTACCGCCGGTCACTAATGCAATACGTTCAGTCATGAGAAACCTCGTTTCGGTTGTTCTGGAGATTGAGAAGCAGCTTATTAGGTGATAGAAAATCAATAAAGATGGCAAAAAACGCTTCACTGTTTCGGTGAAAACAACAATGAGCCCAACCTATGGATAAAATTCACGCAATGCAGCTCTTTATCCGCGTGGCAGAACTGGAGAGTTTTTCTCGCGCCGCGGACACTTTAGGTCTTCCTAAAGGTAGCGTATCGCGCCAGATTCAGGCGCTGGAAAATGTGCTGGGAACCCAGCTGCTGCACCGCACCACGCGTCGCGTCAGCCTGACACAGGACGGCATGGTCTATTACGAGCGGGCGAAAGATCTGCTGGCAAACCTCGATGAACTGGACGGTCTTTTTCAGCATGATCCTGCCAGTATCAGCGGACGATTGCGCGTCGATATGCCGGTTGGCGTTGCGCGAAATTTAGTCATCCCAAAACTGCCTGCATTTTTGCAGCAGTATCCCGGCATTGAGCTGGAACTGAGCAGTAGCGATCGCATGGTGGATGTGATCCGTGAAGGGTTTGACTGCGTGGTGCGCGTCGGCACGCTGAAGGATTCAGGGTTAATCGCCCGCTCGATTGGCAAGCTATCCATTATCAACTGCGCCAGCCCTGACTATCTGGCCCGCTTCGGCTATCCGGAAAATCTGGACGATTTGGCCTCACACGCGGTGATTCATTACGCACTCAATCTGGGAACCCGCCCGCAAGGGTTCGAGTTTTATAACGGCGATGCCACGCTGTGGGTAAAAACCGGCGGCATTTTAACGGTGAACAGCACCGAAACTTACCATGCGGCGTGCCTTGCCGGGCTGGGCATTATCCAGGTGCCTCGCGTGGGCGTGCGCGAGGCTCTGCGGGCGAAAAAAATGATCGAGATCCTGCCGCAATATCGCGCCGAACCGATGCCGGTCTCGCTGATTTACCCGCACCGCCGCAACCTCTCCCGCCGGGTTCATTTGTTCATGGAGTGGCTGACGACAATAATGAAAGCTTACGTTGATTAGTCACCAGCTATAATTCAATAACATCCAGCCAAACGAAAAGGAAAATGCGTGTGACGCCGGAAAACAACCAGCAGAGACCCACTCAGGAACTGGAATACGATCCCATCAAAAAAATGGAGACGGAACCCGAAAAAGACGCATCCCCCGGCAAAGCCACCAAAGCGCTGGAAACCGTGACAGGCACGGCGCAGAAAATTCAGCGCCGACCGATGGTTGCCCATCTGATACGCGCCACAGAACGCTTTAACGACCGTATGGGCAATCAGTTTGGGGCGGCAATCACCTATTTTTCGTTCCTGTCGATGATCCCCATTATGATGGTGTCATTCGCGGCGGCGGGGTTTGTACTTGCCTCCCACCCGACGCTGCTGCAGGACATCTTCAATAAAATCCTGGTCAACGTCAGCGATCCCACGCTGGCGGGCACGCTCAAAAATACCATCAACACCGCCGTTCAACAGCGTACTACCGTGGGTATCGTCGGGCTTTTGATTGCGCTCTATTCGGGCATTAACTGGATGGGTAATCTGCGCGAGGCGATCCGCGCCCAGTCCCGCGATGTGTGGGAGCGCACGCCGCAGGACCAGGAAAAAATCTGGATCAAATATTTCCGCGACTTCGTTTCGCTGATTGGCCTGCTTGTGGCGCTGGTGGTGACATTATCAATTACGTCCGTCGCCGGCTCGGCGCAGCAGATGATTATCTCGGCGCTGTATCTCGACTACATCGAGTGGCTTAAACCGGCCTGGCGTTTAATTGGCCTTGCGATCTCGATATTTGCCAACTATCTGCTTTTCTTCTGGATATTCTGGCGATTGCCGCGTCACCGCCCGCGTAAAAAGGCGCTGATCCGCGGGACCTTTATCGCGGCGATTGGCTTTGAAGTGATCAAGATCGTGATGACTTACACCCTGCCTTCGCTGGTGAAATCGCCCTCTGGGGCGGCGTTTGGATCGGTGCTGGGATTGATGGCGTTCTTCTACTTCTTTGCGCGCCTGACGCTGTTCTGCGCCGCATGGATTGCCACCGCCGAGTACAAAGACGACCCGCGAATGCCGGGCAAAACGCATCGCTAAAGCCGCTATCGGGCTGAATAAAAATGTAAAATTTCAGCCCGATTCGGCATTTCAGCATATAAATCCAGCCTGTAACTTTTATTTAACCAAAAACCAGTTTTATTGACTAATATTAGATTTCTGTGAAGCATTTCATAGAAGTTATTTCGCCAGCCTGAATATTATCCGCTTTTTGCCGCTTTTATCACCACTCCGTGCATTTGTTACAGATTGAAATGTCGCTTTTGCTATGCGTAATATGACCTTTCGTCGGTCCAAAAATAAGAAAATTTTATGCAAGCCACAGCCACAACTCTCGATTCAGAACCGGAAAGCACGCCGGTTAACTCGCGTAACAAAGTCGTCGTTGCCTCACTGATTGGCACCGCCATCGAGTTCTTCGATTTCTATATTTACGCCACCGCCGCGGTCATCGTCTTTCCGCATATTTTCTTCCCGCAGGGCGATCCGACGGCTGCCACGCTGCAATCGCTGGCAACGTTCGCTATCGCCTTTATCGCCCGCCCGATTGGTTCGGCAGTCTTCGGACACTTTGGCGACCGCGTGGGCCGTAAAGTCACGCTCGTGGCATCGCTGCTGACGATGGGGATTTCCACCGTGGCGATCGGCCTGCTGCCGACCTATGAAACGATTGGTATTCTGGCTCCGGTACTGCTGGCGCTGGCGCGTTTTGGTCAGGGCCTGGGGCTTGGCGGTGAATGGGGCGGCGCGGCGCTGCTGGCGACGGAAAACGCCCCGCCGCGTAAACGTGCGCTGTACGGCTCTTTCCCGCAACTGGGCGCGCCGATTGGCTTCTTCTTTGCGAACGGGACTTTCCTGCTGCTCTCCTGGCTGCTGACCGACGAGCAGTTTATGAGCTGGGGCTGGCGCATACCGTTTATTTTTTCTGCCGTGCTGGTACTGATTGGCCTGTACGTGCGCGTTTCGCTGCATGAGACGCCGGTCTTTGCGAAAGTGGCGGCGGCTAAAAAACAGGTGAAAATCCCGCTAGGTACGCTGCTGACCAAACACGTTCGCGTGACGGTACTCGGCACGTTCATCATGCTGGCGACCTATACGCTGTTTTATATTATGACGGTCTATTCCATGACCTTCAGCACCGCTGCTGCGCCGGTTGGCCTGGGTCTGCCGCGTAATGAAGTGCTGTGGATGCTGATGATGGCGGTGATTGGGTTTGGCGTGATGGTCCCCATTGCAGGTCTGCTGGCGGATAAATTCGGTCGTCGCTCCAGCATGATCGTGATTACCTCGCTGATCATCCTGTTCGCCCTGTTCGTCTTCCCGCCGCTGCTGGGGTCCGGCAGTCCGGCGCTGGTGATGGCTTACTTGCTGATTGGTTTGAGCCTGATGGGTTTGACCTTTGGCCCGATGGGCGCGCTGCTGCCGGAGCTGTTCCCGACGGAAGTGCGTTATACCGGTGCATCGTTCTCCTATAACGTCTCTTCTATTCTGGGGGCGTCGGTTGCGCCGTATATTGCGACCTGGTTACAGGCCAACTATGGCTTGTTCTATGTCGGTGTCTATCTGGCGGCGATGGCGGCACTGACGCTGATCGCGCTGCTGCTGACTCACGAAACCCGTCATCAGTCCTTATAAAAGCAAAATGGCAACCTGGTTGCCGTTTTTAGTGTCTGCCCCCTCTCCCAGTTGGAGAGGGCAACTGACAGTGCATTAATTACTTCTTCATCTGCGACAGTATCGTCCGACACTGATTGGCATCGCCTTCCGACGGAGAGATCAGCGCCAGCAGAGCTGCTGCAGGCGTGACAAGCGTTGCCAGCGCCGCAGCAACTGCACCACGGGCAATCAACGGCCCGGCTTTCACACCCGCCTGCGGATTTTTGAATGAACCGCGCACGTAAAGTGGTGAACGCAGCGTAATGATTCTGAACCCTTTACTCTCGGGATCGATGGTTAAATCGAGCTGTTCAGAAGCCATACTCGCCGTACCTGTCACGTTTATCACCGCGTTTTCAGTATCAAAGGCAAAAATCTGCGGACGGGCCACACCGTTGACCAGATCCAGGTTTGCCGCTGCGCAATTCACGCGAACCTCATCGTCGCCAAAAATCTGGCCGATAATAAAGTTACCGACGTTCAATCCCAGAATTTCCATCAGGTTGCGGCTCACAAGCCCGTCATTCATCAACAGCTTCAGATTGCCGTTACTGCTACCGAGCAACGCGGCAACGGAGTTGCCCACACCACGAATATCCGCATCACCGTTCATTTCACCGAGGGTTTTCTGCATCAACTCGACGTTGGGCATCAGCTCTTTTAGCTTCAGCCGACGTGCCTGGATATCCGCCCGCCCCTGCATCGGTTTTTTATCGCCTTCGAGGTGAATATTGGACGAGATCGTCCCACCAGCCAGCCCGAATTTCAGCGGCTGCAAACGCAGATCGGCGTTTTTCAGGATGATATGGGTCGAAAGGTCGCTGATTGGCAAGGTGCTGCCGTGTTCGATTTTACGCCCTTTAAACCGGACATCGGCATCCATCACATCCCACTTATCGGTTTCGAAGCGGTCGTAAGGCAACACTTTGCCCGCTGGCTGAAGGTCTTTTTCACCTTTTTTCTGTTCAGAACGTTTCGCCTGCTGCGCGCCTTTTCCCGAATCGACGCCAATTAATGGCCCGAGATCGGCCAGACGCAGCTGACGAGACTCAACGTCGCCTTCCAGTTTCGGTCGCGGCTTGCCGGTGGTGTAGGCGAGCGAGCCGTGGATATCACTGTCGCCGATGCGACCATTAAAGTTGCGATAATCGAAAACGGACGATTTTTCGGTGTCTATTTTTGCCACCAGCCGCCCGTCAGTTTCAAACGGCGGTGTATCCGGCAGCAGCACGCCGGTCAGGTCATAAAGCTCTCCCAGCGAGTCGCCGGAGAATTTCAGTTGCAGGTCTACGCCGCCCATTTTCATCGGATCGTTGACCGTACCGACAAACGCCACGCGCGTGTTACCGGAGCGGAAATCGGCCTGTACCGGGAACGGCGTTCCCTCGCTACGCAGCGCCAGTACGCCGCCAATTTTACCGGTCCCGCTTAACGGCTGATCGTTGTAGCGCCCCTTCGCCTTCAGGCCAAAGACGTAATCGCCCACGCGAGTTTTATCGTCCTTTCCTTTGGTGCCGGTGACTTCACTGAAGGGCAGCGGCTTGCCCAGCGGATCGACCAGGATCTCGATATCCGCCTTGCTGACCTTGTCATCAATGGCGATCCGCCCGCGATCGAAAAGAATATTATCGAGGCGGAAAGACCACGCAGACGGCTGCGCATTGGGATCTTTTTCGCCGTTATCTGCGAGATCAAACGTCCAGTTGTTGTTCTTTTCTGACAGACGGATCAGCCGTGCATCAGGCTGTTGCAGTTTGATCCACGGAAGATAAACGGTCTTCGTCAGCAGCACCAGAGGGGCCAGCGTCGCTTCGACGCGCGGCAGATGAACCATGGTGACTGCCGGAATATCCGGGGGATTGCCGAGAATAATGTCGTTGGCATGAACATGCGGCCAGGGAACCCAGCTGCGCCAGCCGGTTTCGTCTTTCTGACGCTCCCAGACGACGCCCAGATCGCCGCGAATGGCGAAGGGTCGATTCAGTTCAGTTGAGACTTTCTGGTTGATGGTCGGTTTGAGACGGTTCCAGTCGAACGTCGCAATAATGATGATTGCCAGCACAATCAACAACAAGAAGATCCCTGCTACCCAGGTAATAATCCTGGCTGTTTTGGTCATTACTGTCCCCTTTTTTTATTACCTTGCCTTTCATGAATATAGCTCAGGCATAAAGAAAGGGGGCGGGCTGCTTCCGGGAATAGCGCATTTGCTCCAGGCGCTATTCCGGGAAACAGCAGGCTTTACAACTTGATAATGACGTTATCGAGGGTATCCATGGGCACCGGGCGGGAGAGAAAATATCCTTGAGCCGCCGCCGCCGGGGAGTTTTGCACATCGCGCCACTCTTCCAGTGTTTCCACGCCTTCCACAATCACACCCTGACAATAGCGGTTCATCAGTTGCAGGAGCAGGGTAAATAAATTGCGACCTTCCGGGGTCTGACGCAGCATGATAAACAGATCGCGCGCCACTTTGATGTAGTCATAGCGCACTTCGCTTAACGCGGAGAAGTTCGCCATGCCCGTGCCGAAATCATCCAGCCACAGGGGGCCAAACTCGCACATCGAAGCAAACGACGAATCTTGCGGCAGACGAACGTGCTCCACCAGTTCAAAGCGCATCCACGGGAGTGAGGCGACGAGCTTTTGCAGCGCGGGATTCTGGCGCAAGGCAATCAGGGTCGGGCCATCCACGTTTACCGAGGCCAGAATGTCATGGCGAACGAAAAAGGCCTGCCTGGTCGCGAGCATGTCGAGTTGCTCTTCCAGCACATCCAGACGCTGACGCACGCTCACTTCCGCAAAATAACGGTCCGGGGCAATACGCTGTGTCGGATTCGACGGATGCGTTACGACGGTTAAAATTTCAATCGCCATAAGCCTGCCGTCAGTGCGGTAAATAGGCTGATAAGTATAAGCACGCTCACATTGCAGCCAATAGCGATGCTCCTGCAAGCTTTCAATACTTGCTTCCGGAGTGGTGCTTAGCCGCTGGATAACCTGCTCTGACTTCATTTCAGATGCCCTGTTGAAAATGAGATGACCTGTCTGGACTCGTCAAAAGGTTATCGGCCCTGGAATTGAGAACTTTATGTCCAGTTGGTGGGGAAAATGAAATTAAGATGACAGAATCTTTCTGGAACACGCGCTGGCTCAAAAAAAAATATGGAACGGTGTTTTAATATAGTTGACCATAAATACCTCACAGCGCACACTTCCATTAATTTATCTGTTCAGGTTTATGACAATGTCTAAAAAAATTGCCGTGATTGGCGAATGCATGATTGAGCTGTCACAAAAAGGGGCGGATGTTCACCGCGGCTTTGGTGGCGATACGTTAAACACCTCGGTTTACATTGCACGTCAGGTGGCGCCTGAAGCGCTGGCCGTCAATTATGTGACCGCGTTAGGGACCGACAGTTTCAGCCAGCAGATGCTGGAAGCCTGGCAGAATGAAAATGTGGACACCTCGCTGATTCAGCGCATGGAAAACCGCCTGCCGGGGTTGTACTACATCGAAACCGACAGCACCGGCGAGCGTACGTTCTACTACTGGCGCAACGAAGCTGCCGCCAAATTCTGGCTGGAAAGCGAAGATTCTGCGACCATTTGCGAAACGCTAGCGACCTATGATTATCTCTATCTGAGTGGGATCAGCCTGGCGATTTTAAGCGCCGACAGCCGTGAAAAACTGTTCTCCCTGCTGCATGAATGCCGCGCGAACGGTGGAAAGGTGATTTTCGATAATAACTATCGTCCGCGCCTGTGGGCCAGCCGCGAAGAGACGCAGCAGGTTTATCAGCAAATGCTGCACTGCACCGATATCGCGTTCTTAACCCTCGATGACGAAGACGCACTGTGGGGCGAGAAACCGGTAGAAGAGGTGATCGAGCGCACTCAGAAAGCCGGTGTAACAGAAGTGGTGATCAAGCGCGGCGCCGACTCTTGCCTGGTTGCCGTCACCGGTGAAGCGGTTGTCGACGTACCTGCGATAAAATTAGCGAAAGAGAAAGTGGTGGATACCACTGCGGCGGGTGATTCGTTCAGCGCCGGGTATCTGGCGGTGCGCCTGACGGGCGGTACGCCAGAAGACGCCGCAAAACGCGGACATCTGACGGCCAGCACGGTGATTCAGTATCGCGGCGCAATTATTCCGCGCGAAGCGATGCCTGATTAAAAGAAAAAGCCCGGTGAGCGTTACGCGACCGGGCTTTTTTACGTGTATCTCTCCCCTCCGGGGTTAAGGCATCAGCCCGCCCCTGACGTCATTGCTGTCCTTGCGGAATATCTGACGCATCCTGATGTAAATCATCAGCCGCTGGCTGAGCGACCTGCCCTTCCTTCGTCATGATGCTATCCCACGTGGCCTGAAGCTCTTTCATGTTGTATTCCGGCTCGCCTTTCGGCTGCATCAGAACCAGAGCCATTTCCTGAGACAACTGCTGACGCAAATCCTGATTGATCATGTCGACGGTCAGGCTGTTAAGGAAGTCCTGACGCAGCTTCTGATACTGTTCAGGCGCGATATCCACAACCTGATTTTGCAAAGAGCGAATACGCTGGCTGATCAGAACATCTGTGTCGGTACGCGCGTAGGTGGCAAACAGCTTTTGCAGCTCAAGATTCTTTTGCGCGACCAGCGCGTTGAATTCCTCTTCTGTCAGCCCGTCTTTTCGCACTTTGGCCAACTCTTTGGCCACCAGACCTAAATTGGCATCAAGCTTATCGCCAGGCGATTCAACGTTGATCGCACACTGCGCCCGCTGGAACAGCACGCGGCAGTCAAAGCCAATGCCGATATCCTTCGCGTTATTTTTGCTCAGCGTCTGCTGAACGTGCCAGAACAGCGCTTCACGCGCTAAGTCTGCACGCCAGTAGCGCAACAGCGCGTCAGACTCACGAATCGGTTGCCACGGCGTATCCCACATCAGCGCCAGGCGATCCTGACGAACGGTGTCGGTCATAATGCTCACCGCTTCGGCGCGCAGCGGCGACAGCGTAGGCACTGGCGCAGGAACGTCTCGTTTGCCTTTCAGCTCACCAAAGGTTTTACCGATCTGTTCAATGACAGCGCGGCTATCGACGTTACCCACCACGATCAGCGTCATTGCATCCGGGGTGTACCATTTTTGATAGAAGGATTTAACCTGTTCGATATCAACCGGTTGTTTGACAGGCTCTGCCGGGTCGTGTGCCAACAGCGTGGAGCCTTTCAGGCGATAGCGCCACCAGCCTTCTTTGGTATCAGCAGGCCAGGTGGCAACCATCTCGCTGTTGCTCAGGGCGTAGTTGACAGTATCCGGCGTCATCGCCACGTTGCCCGCCGTATCGCCAAGCCAGATCAGCGCTTCTTTCAGCAGATCGTTACGGTTATTCGGCAGGCTAAGGTTAAACATGGTGTAGTCGTAAGAGACGACGGCAGGCGGAAGTGGACGTTTTGGGTCAATACCCTGCTGCCACAATGAACGCACCTGCACGGCTTGCAAACTGCCGCTTTGGGTCAGCGCCAGTCGAGGAATAAAATGGCTAAGCCCGCTCTGCTGCGTGTTTTCAGTCAGCGAGCCGGTGTTAACAGAAAGACGGATCTCAATACGATCGCGGGGGCGTTGTGGTGTCGCCAGCACTTGCCACTGAAAACCATTTGCCAGAGTGCCTTGTTGCCATGCCGGATCGGGCTGGAGAGTTTCTGCCTGCACATAACTGGCTGCTGCCATCATCAGCAAACCGCCGGTTAAGAGTCGAATTTTTGTGCCCTGCATGTAAACCCCTGATCAACATTCCTGGTTAAAAAGAGTGTCTCACGACATGGAGCACTCTGAAGATAACGTTCAAACTCTTCGATTAGACCGCGTGTTCAGCTAAACGTCACGGCATGAAGTCAAATATACCCGAAAAAAATCTTATCGAAGTATGACAGGTATGAGGAGATATTATCCGCAGGAGCCCGCCCTCCGACAAGGGCAGGCGGGAATAAGTGCTGAATTTACGAGGATAAACCCTGGGTTTTGCTTTCTGGCACACGGTTATTCAACGTGTCGTCGAGCTTTTTATGGTCCAACTCTTTCACCCATTTAGCCACTACCACCGTCGCCACGCCGTTGCCGATCAGGTTAGTCAGCGCACGCGCTTCAGACATAAAACGGTCAATACCCAGAATCAGCGCCAGACCGGCTACCGGCAGATGCCCCACCGCCGAAATGGTGGCCGCCAGAACGATAAAGCCGCTGCCCGTTACGCCTGCCGCACCTTTAGAAGAGAGCAACAGCACCACCAGCAGGGTGATTTGATGGAAGATATCCATATGGCTGTTGGTCGCCTGGGCGATAAAGACGGCGGCCATCGTCAGGTAAATCGACGTTCCGTCGAGGTTAAACGAGTAGCCGGTCGGGATCACCAACCCCACGACGGACTTACGGCAGCCGAGTTTTTCCATCTTATCGAGCATGCGCGGCAGTGCCGATTCAGAGGACGACGTCCCCAGCACAATCAGCAGCTCTTCGCGGATATAGCGGATAAATTTGAAAATACTGAAGCCCGTGGCGCGCGCGATACTGCCCAGGACCACCACCACAAACAGAATACAGGTGATGTAGAAACAGATGATCAGCTGACCGAGCTGAACCAGCGTACCCACGCCATATTTACCAATCGTGAACGCCATCGCGCCGAACGCACCGATGGGTGCCAGACGCATGATCATATTGATAATGCCGAAAATAACCTGCGAGAAACTTTCGATAACGTTGAAAATCAGCTGACCTTTACTGCCCAGGCGATGCAGCGCAAAGCCGAACAGCACGGCGAACAGGAGCACCTGCAGGATGTTCCCGCTGGCGAAGGCGCCTATCACGCTGCCAGGAATCACATCCAGCAGGAAGGCGACAATGCCCTGGTCCTTCGCCTGCTCGGCGTAAACGGCAACCGCTTTCGCATCCAGCGTGGAAGGATCGACGTTCATGCCTGCGCCGGGTTGCACTACGTTGACGATAATCAGGCCGATAATGAGCGCAAGGGTACTGACCACTTCAAAATAGAGCAGCGCAACGGCACCGGTACGACCCACCGCCTTCATGCTTTCCATGCCAGCGATACCGGTCACGACGGTACAGAAAATGACAGGCGCGATAATCATTTTGATGAGCTTAACGAAGGCATCGCCAAGCGGTTTCATTTGAGCGCCCAGTTCAGGGTAGAAATGGCCAAGCAGGATACCAACGGCGATCGCGGTCAGAACCTGAAAGTAGAGACTTTTAAAGAGTGAGGTTTTCATAGGGTGTCCTTGGGAAGAAAAACCACAGGCTTTTTATGGGTAAGACTCACCTGCGGCTTTAAAATAACACCCGAAAAACAGGACAGAAATGAACTTAGATCAAATATGAAACATAAATGTTAAAAACTTTGAGCTGACTCGTAAAAGCCAGCAACAAAGTTAACGTATTACGCCAGAATTTAGTCGTTGAGGTAGCGTCTTTCGAACTCTTCGGCGGGAACGGCGCGCGCAAATAAGAAACCCTGACCACTTTCGACACCGGCCTGCGCCAGCCAGTCGCGCTGCGCTTCGGTTTCAACTCCTTCGGCAATGATGTGCAGATCAAGGCTGCGCGCCATCTGAATAATCGCCTCAACCATGCTGCTGTCGTCAGGCAAGCCGTCGACAAAGGTTTTATCGATCTTCAGGACATCCACCGGCAGCGTTTTCATATGCTGGAGTTGACGCAAACCCGCGTATCCCATGCCAAAATCATCCAGCGCGATACGGATACCGGCGTTGCGCAGCGGTTTCAGAATCGCCACCGCCTCGTTCGGATCGTCAATGCGACGGCTTTCCGTCACTTCAAGAATGAGCGTGTCCGGCTTGATGCGATAGCGATTGATCAGCTCCAGCATCTCCGACACCATCGTCGGATGCATCAGCTGCAGGGCGGAGAGATTCACCGACAGCGGCATGTCTATTCCGCGCTCCTGCCAGGCAGAGAGCTGGCGACATGCCTCTTCCAGCACCCAATACCCCACGGTGACCATCAGGCCACAATTTTCAATCCGGTCGATCAGCCCCTCGGGCAGCTCCCAGGAACCATCCGGCTGCTGAATGCGTAACAGGGCTTCAGCGCTTTTCACTTCGCCCGTGACCAGGTTAACCTGCGGCTGTAGCCAGATAGCAAACTGATTGTTGTCCAGCGCGGAGAGAATATCGCTCTCTTCGGTCAGGCGCTGCTGCGCCTTTTCCATCTCCTGCGGTTCGAAGAACTGAATCTGATTTTTACCTTTACGCCGGGCCGTGAACGCGGCCGAGAAAGCGCGTCGATAAAGCTGCTCCGCCGTCAGATCGCCGTAATACATCGCCAGGCCGATGCTGGCGCTCGGGCGCAGCTGAATCCCCTGAACCGGCAGGCGCTCATTAATAACAGTAAGTACTTGCTGACCTAATGTGATGGCATGCCACGGCTCTTTGACGCCGTGCGCAAGAATCACAAAATCGTAGCCGCTCACCTGAGTCAATACCATGCGCGGGGCCAGTACCGATTTCATTTTTTCCACCAGCGTTAACAGCAGCATTTCGCGCTGGCTCTCTTTCAGCACGCCAGCGGTATCCTGCAGCGTTTCACAGGCTACGACCATCAGCGCGGTGGTTTGCTGCCGTGCGACGGTTTGTTCCAGCAGAGCCATCAGGAAGGCTTTATTCGGCAATTCCGACACCGGGAAGCGGGTCGCATTGATGTTCAGCTCATCATGATGGCGCAGTAAACGTTGCTGATTAATGTTGTAGCTGCGCACCAGCATGCCGATTTCATCGTCATGATGCAGGCGCGGTAGCGGCAGTTGATGACCCACCTGGTCCTGCGGCGAGAGATTATCCAGCTCACGGGCAATTTTGCGCAACGGATGAACAATCAGCCGGTTGATACACCAGGTCAGCGCGACAGTGAGGATCAGCGTTAAAAGTAAGTAAGTGGTTACTAACGTTGATATCCAGCTCATCACAAACTTATGCATGCGATAGGCATCCGCCTGTAGCACCAGATAAGCCAAAGGCTGCGGGTTAGCGGGCCGTTCCAGCGAATAGAGCGGCAGCGAGATTTGCACCGGCAGCTCAAACAGCCGCATGATCATCATCGGTACCGGGCGCTCGGGGATAAAGCTCATCCGCAAGGCCTGGAACTGATTCGGCAAGACCACATCGGCGCGACTGACGATGCCCGCTGGCTGAATGCGCTTGATGATGGTCTCTGCTTCGGGGATATCCCCTTTTAGAATGGCGGCGGAAAGCGGTTCACGGACCGATCGGGCAATACTTTCCAGTTGCGAAGCCGTGTTGTAGCGATTCTGCTGTACAGAATGAAACAGCAAAATGACGCAAAAGATGAATACAAACACCATAGTGACGGCAGAGACCATCGCCATTTGTTTGATCGTTAAAGAACGGCTGACACGCAAATTGACTCTCCACAAAACCCGAAGCATAGGGTAACAAAACGTTACCCTATTGCAGCCAGAGTATACCCGATTGCGTCGAATTTAAGAGAGGCTAACAGGCCGATTAAAGATAATTCCGGCTACCAGTCCGCATAAGGAATAAGCGGTTGTGGCGGTAAATCCATATCACCCTGCCATCCCGCCGCAGAGTAGCGCACATAAATCAGCGCATGGCTCGGGGTATAGTCTTTTGCCTCCTGAATATCGACGCCCATCCCGACAAACCAGTTCGAGGTCACACGACGCTCAATAATGGCTCTGGCGGTATAACCGGTCCCGGACGAACTGCTGCCTTCCTCAGGTTCCCGCTTGTCGGAATACATCAGATTATTATCCGCGTCGTAGTGATCGTCTGGAATCAGACCCTGAATCGGATAACGCATCCCGTCTTTGGTTTTGGAATGCGACCAGGAGACTGATCCTCCCAGCTCCCATGACCAGTTTTCGGTGCGTTTACGCCAGGTGACCGGCAGCGCGAAGGAGACATACTCCTGCGGGCTATAATAGCCGCCCTGTCCCAGCGAGTAGGCGCTGAGATCTTTATCGTAATGCCAGACCATATTGGACAGACCAACCGTCAGGCGCTCATTATCGTCATTGATAAGTTTGTAGTAATAACCGGTCATCCAGCGGATACGCCAGTTATCCTCGACGTTTTTACCCTGTAAAGAGTCCATGTTCAGGCTCGACCAGACGCCGTTTGCTTCGCCTTTATCGTAACTGACGCTCACTCCACCGCCTGTGGCTCGCACGCCGCCCCAGGTCGTTCCGGTATTCGGATCTTTTTGTCCGGCAAAGGCCAGCAGTGAACTTGAGATCGGGCGACGATGGGCATTCAGCGTATAACCAATCGGGCCGAGATCGTTGCTGTAGCTCAAACCACCGACCACATCGACGACATCAAAGCCCATTGGCGTGGTGCCGAGATCCATTTCCCAGGTTTTATTTTGCCAGCCCACCGCCACACTCGCGCCATTTTGTTTCTGGCTGGTGTTGCCGCTACACGGCGTTGACGCACAGGTGCCCCATTTTGGATCGTAAGTACCACCGCTGGTGTCAAATGACCCGGCGTCCATATTCACCATATCGCTGCGGAAGAACATCCGGCCATCGGCCAGCGGCGCGTCAACGTGTAGCATGGTGGTATGTGCTTTCAGATCGGAATAGCCGCCCGTTCCGCTGGAGCCCCAGTAGTCATGCTGTAGCGTAACGTTCACATCCTGCTGCTTGTAAAGATCGGCAGCATCGCTGCGCACGCCGCGTTTCAGCCAGTCGTCTTGCTCATTATTGCGCGTCAAGCGGGTAAAGCTGTCATTGTCTTGCGGACGTGAGGTCGTGACACCTGATGACACCATCGCGTCTTTATATGTCTCCAGCGCCTGCTGCGGCTGACCGTTTTTCGCCTGGAAGCCTGCCGCATCGCGCAACACCAGCGCGCTATCCATAGATGGCGGCTGCGATTTAGCCTGCGGAACCAGTTGGCTAAAGGTCTGCTGAGCAGCAGCGGTATCGCCGAGTTCCGCCTGCGCTAACGCCACGCGGCGCTGCATATTGATGGACGGAGGTTCTCCGCTCTGCCCGGCCGGCAGTTTCGCCAGTTGCGCCCGCGCAGCCTGTTTGTCACCTTCAGAAATATAAACTTCAGCAAGCCCCAGAATCGCATCTTCGTTTTGCGGCTCACGTTGCAGAACAGCGCTATACGCAGTCTTCGCCGACGCATAATCTCCACGCTGTTGCGCCCAGTCCGCCAGCGTTAAGTCGATGCGCGTTGAGGCGGGTTGCTGACGTAACAGCGTTTCGGCCTCACGTTCCTGACCGCTATCGCGCAGGCGACTGGCGGTTTCCAGCACCTGATCGCTTTGTAACCGGTCGGCCAGCTCCTGAATATTACTGTTCCACTTATCACGCGGCAGGGTATTCAAATGCGCGAGCGCGGCGCGATCCTGCGCGTTGCCGGAGAGGTATAAACCGTAGGCATACACCTGTTCCGGATCGTCGGGTTTTTGGCTGGCCAGTTGACGCATCAACGTGTCCGCCTGGCTGCGCTGTCCGGCGCTGTAGAGATCGCGCGACAGGCGATAGGTAATCCACACATCGCCCGGCGAGAGCGCCAGACGGCGTCGCTGAATTTCTGCCGCCTGGGCAAATTTGCCCTCGTTCTCCAGCTGTTCTGCCTGCCGGGATAATCTGTCGTTGGTCAGGCTGCGCTCGATATCGTCGATACTGCGACGCTGGCTGGCCGAAAGTGAGCGGATAAACTGGTCGGCTTTTTCCGGCGATTCCGCGCGATAGATATTGGCCAGCCCGCGCACCGCGTTGCTGTTGTCGCTGTCCATGCGTAACGCCTGGCGATAAAAACGCTCCGCTGCCGCGTTGTCTTTGCGCGCCACCGCGGCGTCGCCTAATCCGAGCACGGCGTAGCTGTCGGTATTGTCGATATTTCTCGCCTGCTGGTAATACCGTTCCGCCTGGCCGACATTATTGGCCTTTAGCGCCGTATCGCCCTGCTGGATCAGCAGCCAGTAGCGGTTTACCTTCAGCAAACTTTCCCATTTACCTAGATTGTCGCTCTGCGGATCGAGGGCGATCGCTTTTTCAAATTGCGCCACGGCGCGAGCGCGATCCCCGCGCTGCGAATACGCTTGTCCCAGTGCACCCACGGCTTCGCTGTCGGCATGGTTTGCGCTAACCGCTTTTTGCAGTTCCGCCACGGCTTTGCCGCCCTGTCCTGCTTCCACGGCGGCAAGCCCTTCGGCCTTCGCGCGGAAAGCGGGATCGGCCAGCTGTTTTTGCTGTCCTTCAAGCTGCGAGCGCGCGGCGGTGACGTTATCGCCCGCGCTGAACACCTGCAGATAGTCCTGAAGCGCCAGAACACTGGCGCTGCTCACCGGCATGACTTTGATTTGCTGATACCAGATATCAGAGGCGGCATCGCGCCCGGCATTTGATTTGGCCATCTGGCGAAGCACGGTAAATCCCTCGTCGCGGCGGCCGCTCTGAAAGAGCAGTTGCGCCAGCGAGTTTTGCAGTGCCGTATCGCCAGGGTTGTTCGCATTAATTCCTTTGAGTTGATTGATCGCTTCATTGCGGCGAGCCGGATTTTTGGCGACAACGGTCCAGTATTCAGTCGCCAGCGCATCGTTTGGCGGAGCGCCTGCGAAAATTTTGTCGTAAGCGTCGATCGCTTCCTGCGTATGACCGGTTGTGGCCAGCAGGCGCGCCTGTTGTAACGACTGACGCCCTTCAGGCGTTGAGAGCAGCATCGCGTTGCGCGAGGCTTGATAAGCGCTGGAGCTGGGGGCCAGACCTTTCAGGCGATCCAGCTCTTTTTGCGCCCCGGCGTTATCACCCTGCCGCAGCAGATAGCGGAAGCGCGCGGCAACGACATCCGGATTATTCGGGTCGATCAGCTCAAGACGATAAAGCGACTGGCGAACCAGATCTTCGCGTTGGGTCGCCTCGCCCAGGCGCACCTGCTCCAGCAGCTGTTTTTGCTGCGGGGAATTGGCGGCTTCCGCCAGCGGCATCAGCGTCAATCCAAGGGATAAACTGAGTAAACTTAATGAGAACTTGCGCATTCCTGGCCCCAGTCAGGTAGTAATTCACCCTGTGCGGTGAACCGAAAACGATGCTGATCCCATCCTTGTCCGAAAAGGGTCAGTACGTAGCTGTAATAGGCGTCGTTACCGGGGAAGCGATCGGCGACACGCTGGCGTTGAACCGCTTGTGCATGGCGGTCCTGTAAAAACGGCAGCAGCGAGGCGGAAAAACCAACCGGACCCTCGCCCGTGGATTTCCCGCTTGCGATATCCACCTTCTCCGGCGGCACGCCCTTTTTCGTTGTTTGCGTCGCCATAGGTTTAAAACGTGCCAGCAGTCGGGCTTTCTGCGGGTCCCGGTCGTGCATCATGCCCACCCAGAGGTACACACGGATTGCATCGTAACTGCCGACAAACGGTTTTTCTGGCTTTAGTTGCCAGCCTTTATTTTTCTGATATTGCACCCAGTCAGGTGAGAACCCCTTCGGAGCGGTCTCCAGCAGCAAGCGCAGATTGGTTTCGCGCAGCGTGGTCCACGGGGCACCGAAGCGGGTGAAATAACTGGCCAGCTGCGGCGGAAGATAGCTGGGATTAAAACGCCAGGCGTTCGTCTGCGCAAAACCCACTTTGCCGGGCAGGAGCATCAGGCCCAGACCCGGCACTTTGACCACTTCTTCACTGCCGATGCGTTTGAGCAGCGCTTTTCCGGTGGCGGTATAGTGCGGCGCTTTCCACAGCCGTCCCGCCTCCAGCAGCGCCCAGGCAATCCAGATATCCGCATCGGACGCCGAGTTACTGTCGATAATCGTCCAGCGCGCTTTGTCCTTCTCCCCCCACAGCCAGGCGGGCAGATGCTGACCCAAATCACCCTGAGCCAGGTTATCGCTCGTCCAGTTCAACAGCCGATCAAACGTCTTGCGATCGTTGGCGGCAAGGGCAAAGAACAACGCATAACTTTGCCCTTCAGAGGTGCTGATTTTGCGCGCGTCGCTGGGATCAATGACGCGTCCATCCTCACTGATATAGCCCTGTTTGAACTGCTCCCAGGCTGGCCAGTTACAGGCGGCACGGGCATTCACTGCCGCCAGAACCAGCGTGGCCATCGCACACCAGCGAAAGACTTTCATCACCCGTTACTCATGATCCGAATCAAGGCGACGACGGCTGATAATTCGCAGCAAACGCCACATCACCCACGCCAGCAGCACGACGCTGATAGCCGCAAACACCGCCAGCAGAACCGGATGGTTTGCCAGCGCGTACCACATGCGCTCGAACCACGGCAGATGACCGACGTAGTAAACGTCGCCGACGCGCAGACTGTTGACGCCAGACTCACGGATCACGGATACCGACCCGAACATCGCCGCGCGTTTGCCGCTGTCGTTCATCGCGTTATTCAGCAATTCGTAGCCGCGTGGGCTGTCCGCCAGCAGAGCAATCACGCTGCGCTGGTCATTGTAAGGAGACTGGAAGCCGACAATGGCAGCCATCGGGCCTTGTGAGCTGATAGAGGTTTGTACGCTGGGTTCGCGATCCGCTTTATCCGGCATGATGCTCGGGAAAGTGGTCTGGCGCAGCGGCGTGTTAACCCATGACTCGGTTGCCTTCACCAGCAGATCGATGCGTTTATCATCTTTCAGCTTATCGGGAATATTACCAATCACCATGATATCGGCGTCTTTGCCCTGAATCTGGCTGCCATCGTCCGTTAACGTGACGTTAATAGCCGGTAAGCCTGTTTGCGATCCCACGGACGCCATGGCATCCAGCAGCGTTGCCACCTGGCCTTCATCAGGTGTTTTTGGCATCACAACAATCGTTTCAGACAGGTCGGCCATACGACTGAACGGGAAGCTGGCATTCGCAAACGCGCGCAGATCCGGCAGGGCGATAAAGTGGTAATACTTCGAGAAGTCGATGGTCGAATCGTCACCGATCACCACATGGTTCTGCACCGGCTGGAAGGTAATACAGTTATCCACCGAGCCGCCCGGCATCGGGTTCATGTACTGGAAATCGAAGCGCAACTGGTTTACCGCACCCAGTTTCAGCGCCGGAATAGAAACGTCGGTTTTCCCGTCCAGTAACCCCTGCAGGACCGGCAGGCGCAGCAACAGCTTGTTAGTGTCCTGGCTGCTGGTAAGGGCAAAGGACTGCAGGAACTGGTTGTTCAGGCTGATATCCATCCGCGAACTGTCTTTTGTTGGCGGCGCGGTATAGCGGTAGTTCAGGTTGATATCGATCCCGTTACTGCGCAGCAGATACAGATCCGGCGGCAGATTCAGCGGCACATTGATGGCTGACGGCTCAAGCCCCGTGGACTGAAGCTGCTCTTCATAGGTTTTCAGTTCACCAAAGGTGACGGCACGATCGGTGCGGATCCAGTTTGGCGCGTCATACGGTTTACGCGCCAGTAATGGCTTCACCTCTCCGACGGCAACGCTGTTGCCACGGAACAACACATTCCCCAGCGCAATGCCTTTTGCCGCTTGCACCAGATCTTTGTCGTCGCGACCGAATACCACTAACAGCTTCACATACGGTTTATCCGGATGATTGACCATTTCGACGGTCGGCCCTTTCACCTCCGGGTGGTCGCGCAGGAAGGCAGGACGCTTCTCGTTGGTGGCAAAGACAATGGCGTTTCTGTCCGGCAGCTTATCGAACAGAACCGGGAAACTCTGCCCACGCCAGCCAGATCGCGAACCAAACCAGGAGGCGACGATCGTTGCCGCCTGCTGCTGCGCGATATCCGGCGAACCGGCAAACACAATCGGCAGATTCAGCTCACGGCCATCACGCGGATCAAAGAACGGTACCGGGAATGCAGAGAGGTCGTTTTTCACCGCCAGCGTCTGGTAGGTCATGCTCAGCGAGGAGCTACGGCTGACATCCATCCACAGCGTACTGCTGGCCGGGTTTTCACATACGTCGCGATAGTGGCCGACAAATTCCAGACGCACGCGGTTAAAGTCGGTGATGAAAAGCGGATTGATCGGCACCTGCGCGAGGGTTTTCTTGCCCAATTGCTCTTTGGTCACCGGCAGGACGCCCATCAACTCGTCGTTGAGATAGACCTTCAGCTGTGACTGTACCGGTAGCAATGACGGCGATGGCGTGTATTCAAGGTTCAGCATCGCGTTCGACACTACTTCATCGCTACGCATACCAAATTCGACGCCGCCGTTGGGGTTGATCCCGCGCAGAATCATGCTCCCCGGAGGCGGAGCGATCTGCGCAAAGGTCAATTTCACATCACGTGACGGGGCATCATCCGCAACAATCGGGGCATTCGCCCCTTTCACACCCGGCATCACCTGCCCGACCGCTTGTGCTCCTGTCGGTGTCGCCGGAAGCGTGTTGCTCTCGGTGGGCTGATTTGGCATCACGTTTTCGGTTTGCGTGGGCGCCGCGGTGGCAACCGGATCGGTTGCTTGCGCGACGACAGGCACCGTTGGCGCAGGCGTTTGAGCCGTGTTTTCAGGCGCGGCTTGAACCATCATTGCGGGCAGCGCACTCATCCCAACCGCCACAGCACACATCCAGGAAAGTTTTCTTTTCATCGCGTTATCATCATTGTTGAGCCATAACCGGGTCCGGCTGTTGTTTCGTCTCATCCCGCTCGGCACGACGAGGGATGAACGATACGATCCAGGAAACCAGCGAGGTAAGTGACCGGAAAATTATTTTCACTGACGGCGGAGCAAATTCTGCAAGGTGGCGATAGCCACGGAACCCCAACTTCAGAATATCCAGCAGACTTTCCAGTGGTTTATCTTCCGGGAAGCTGTCCTGCCAGAGCGCCCACGTATCCGCGCGGGCAAACGTACACTGCACAAAATCAATATGTTGTTTCCTGGTGAGCGGCATCAGCTGCAGCCCAACTTCATCCCCCGACACGCGCACAACCTGCGTCGGGAAGACATATTCCTGCTGGCCTCGTTTGAGCAGTAACTTCACCTTTTGCCCTTCCAGTACTTTGGCCTGACCGTTGATCTTGATACCCAGGCCACCGTCGGAGAAGTCGTGGACGGTACAGGAGAAGAGATGTCCATCCTCACGCGCAATCGCGGCTGGCATGGATATTTCGACGCGATGCGCCCGGCGAACCTGCTTGCTTTCGACCGACACGGCGACCGCGCCGCCGAGAATAATCAGGTTATAAAACACCCACGCCAGGCTGACGAAGACGGTCAACACTTCGTCTTCCGGGCCGTAGAAGTAGCGCCAAATCCCCACCAGCACGCCAAAGATATTCAGTAACACGAGGAAGATGTACGGACGCGAGATGACCCAATCGACATACTCTTCTTCCACCAGCCCACCTTTGGCGGTGACGTTAAATTTGCCTTTATGCGGGTTAATCAGCGCCACCAGCGTAGGCGGTGCGATATACCAGGCCAGCACCGTTTCGTAGATTTCACTCCAGAACGAATGGCGATATTTGCCCTGAATCTTCGAGTTGGTCAGGCTGGCGTGGATCATGTGCGGCAACACGAAGAGCGCGATCATCAGCGCCGGGGCAAAGATGATGTACGCATGCAGCAACAGGAAGGCCAGCGGTGCCGTCAGGAAGATCAGCCGCGGAATACCGGACAGGAAATGGAACATCGCGTTCAGATAACACAATCGCTGCGCCATTTTCAGCCCTTTACCGAACAAAGGGTTGTCGAGGCGGAAGATCTGAACCATCCCGCGCGCCCAGCGAATACGCTGACCGATGTGCGCCGATAAGGACTCGGTCGCCAGACCAGCCGCCTGCGGAATGCGCATATAGGCCGAAGTATATCCACGACGGTGTAGTCGCAGAGAGGTGTGCGCATCTTCGGTGACCGTTTCCACCGCGATGCCGCCAATTTCATCCAGCGGTTTACGGCGGATGACCGCGCAAGAGCCGCAGAAAAAGGTGGCGTCCCACATGTCATTTCCGTCCTGCACCAGCCCGTAGAACAGGGTGCCTTCGTTTGGCGTTTTACGAAAACGCCCGAGATTGCGCTCGAAGGGATCCGGAGAGAAGAAGTGGTGCGGCGTCTGCATCATCGCCAGCTGTTTTTCTTTGAGGAACCAGCCCATGGTCATCTGCAGGAAAGAGCGGGTAGGCACATGGTCACAGTCAAATATGGAGACGAATTCACCCGTCGCATACTTCAGCGCATTATTGATATTCCCTGCTTTCGCATGTTCGTGGGTGGTACGCGCGATGTATTTCACCCCAACGCTTTGGGCAAACTGATGAAACTCCTCGCGCCCGCCATCGTCCAGAATCCAGATATTGAGCTTATCTTTTGGCCAGTCGATGCCCAGCGAAGCATAAATGGTGTTTTTCACCACGCTCAAATCTTCGTTGTAGGTCGGGACGAAAATGTCCACCGTCGGCCACTGGCTGGTGTCTTTTGGCAGCGGAACGGGCTGACGGTTGAGCGGCCAAACCACCTGGAAATAACCCAGTACCAGCACCACCCACGCATAGGTTTCGGCGAACAGCAGAATCAGGCCGCAGGTCAGACTCACCGGATCATCCCAGTTGAGCGTAGAGGTGTAGCGCCACCAGATATACCGACAGGAGACGGTTAACGACAGCACAATCAGCATCAGTGCGGAGAATCGCCCAGGAATACGCCGCACCAGCAGGGCGACGCCCCACAGCAGCATCAGGAAGATGAACTGCGCCAGTGGGTTGAACGGCTGGGTAATACACACCAGTGCCAATATGAGCGAGAAAACAACAATGATTCCCAAAATAAAACGCCGCAGTCCCGGATGGAGATGGCCCAACTCTTTATGAGATTCCAGGTGACTGGTTTGATCGCTGACCCGCCCGGGCAGATTTTCCAGCCATTGATGATAGCGGCCACGTAGATTCCTGAAACGGCCAAAACCGCGCCAGCGCGGTTCTGTTCTTTTCTGCTTAGCGGCGGTAACGATCAGCCATATCGCCTGAATAGCATAACGTGCGGGATCCAAAGGCCGGGGTCGGTCGGGATTCAGATGCGGATAGAGTTCGCTATGGCGCGCGCGGATGCGCTGCCAGCGCGGGTGTTCGAGCGGAATAAACATCCACGCGAGGATCATCCAGAAACAGCCCAGCGCGGCGCTAAAAGCAGATGCCCCGTGACGGCGATAATGGCGATATCGCTCGCTTAAGCGCGCGTTTACCGGCGGAATGAGTAACCAGGTGGAAAGGCGGCTCATGGATGGCTCCCGGCAGGCTCCGGACGTCCGGTGTAGTGCAGCAGGCACCAGTTCGCCAGCGTGAGGATCTCCTCCGCCGCCAGCGAATCGCTGCGGTATTCACCCAGAGGTTGTTTAGAGGCCAGACATTCGGCTAACGCTTCATCGCGGTGAACCACCATCGGCAGCAACCGGCGCTGGCTTTGCAGCCAGACCTGATACAGGTCGTCCTGAATTTGACTGTTGAGACGTAAATCGTTAATCAGAATATGCGCCCCGGCAGGCAAAGCCTGTTGATGGAGGCGAATATGGCAGTTGGCATCCGCGTTAACGATAGTCAGAGTGTGATCGCAATGTTCAATGAGCTGGCGGGTGAGCGGTGAAAAGCCGCTCGGCAGATCGAGCAAAATCCATTGGTAATGGCTTTTTTCCTGCAATAACTGCAGCGCATCCGCGAAATAGCCCAGCGTACCAAATCGTACATGCAGCGATTCCTGTTCGCTGGCGGTCAGTTGACCAAAGGGCAAAATATCGAGCTGCGAAGTATAGCGTTGCGCGGAATCACGCCAGTCCCGACCATCGAGAAGCGCGCGTGCCCAGCCTTCGGAGCAGTCATAATCAACGTTGAACGACATGCGAAGCAAATTATCGGGACAGGCATCTATCACCAGTACCGATTCACCGAGCAATTGTAATGACCATCCCAGCGCTGCTGTTATTGACGTGGTGCCAACACCGCCACGGATGCCCTGTAGTCCTAGTATGGCCATCAATGGCTCCCTTATTGTTGACGGGCAAACTCAGCTAATAAAGGCCAGCGTTTAATCGCTGCCGCCAACTGTTCGCGCTGGGAAATATCGGTGTAATCTATTTCAGGCAATGAGAAAGCCTGGCTCAACGCCAAAAAGTCGTTCTGGAATGTGTACCCCAGACTGGAATCAACCGGAGTTCCTGGTTCGTTATTATGCATTTTGGTTTCATTCCTTTAATAAATCTAAACGAACGACAGACGTAGCGAGGCTTCCTGCCTGCGAAAATTCATTCATATGCTAAATCTGATGCGCTTTAATTTCAATGTTAGGTTTATTTCTGTGCTTTCGCTAGTAAACTGAGATACAGGTAAATTAGTCGCAAAGAGGGACATCGTGAACCCCATATTTTCAATTGGTATCCAGTCATTATGGGATGAATTGCGTCACATGCCAGCCGGCGGAGTCTGGTGGATCAACACCGATCGCAATGATGATGCCATAAGTCTGGTAAATCAGACAATTGCAGCCCAGGCAAAAGACGCAAAGGTTGCGGTTGTCACCATGGGTGATGATCCTAAAAAAATCATTAGACTTATTGATGATCAAGGGCCTGATAAAGTTCGCTTATTTTCCATGCCCAATGAGGAAAATGGACTATACTTTTTGCCCCGTGATATTCAATGCAGCATCGATCTGCGACATTATTTAGTGGTGCTAAAATGCGCAAATAACGCATGGCAAAATATTGCGATTGAAAATTTGCAACGCTGGCTCGAAAAAACCAATAAATGGGCGCGAGCGCAAAATTGTACGCTGCTGGTTGTTAACCCTGGTATTAATAATGATAAGCAGTTCTCATTTTTAATGAGCGAATATCGTTCCCTCTTTGGTCTTGCCAGTATCCGCTACCAGGCCGACAGCCATCTTTACGATATCGCTTTCTGGTGCAATGAAAAAGGCGTCAGTGCGCGACAGCAGCTCTCGCTCAGGCATATTGACGACGAGTGGCATTTAGCGCATCAGGAAGAAACGGTGGTTCAGCCGCGCAACGATGAAAAAAGGATCCTGAGCCACGTCGCAGTATTAGAAGGCGCCCCTGCCCTTTCTGAATATTGGTCTTTGTTTGATACCAACGAAAGTTTGTTTAATGAAGCTCGCACGACGCAAGCCGCCACGCTTGTTTTTTCGCTCACCCAGAATAATCAAATTGAAGCCATTGCCCGGCAGATCCATACCCTGCGCCGTCAGCGCGGTAGCGCATTGAAGATAGTGGTTCGCGAGAATACCACCAGTCTGCGCGCCACGGATGAACGTCTGCTGCTGGGATGCGGGGCAAATATGGTGATTCCCTGGAACGCACCGCTCTCCCGCTGCCTGACGCTGATAGAGAGCATCCAGGGCCAACAGTTTAATCGTCATGTGCCTGAGGACATTTCCACTTTGCTCTCCATGACCCAACCGATGAAACTGCGCGGCTTCCAGAAATGGGATACCTTCTGCGAGGCGGTCGGCAATATGATGAACAACACGCTGTTACCGGAAAATGGTAAAGGGGTGATGGTCGCGTTACGGCCGGTTCCGGGAATACGTATCGAACAGGCGCTGACGTTATGCCGTCCGAACCGGACCGGGGATATCATGACTATTGGCGATAATCGGCTGGTGCTGTTTTTATCATTCTGCCGGGTTAACGATCTCGATACCGCCCTTAACCACATCTTCCCGTTACCGACGGGCGATATTTTCTCTAACCGTATGGTCTGGTTTGAAGACAACCTGATCAGCGCTGAAATCGTGCAGATGCGGATGCTCGAACCCGAACAATGGGGCAAACCGCTGCTGAAGGCGAGCGATGCAAAACCGGTGCTTAACGCCACTCACGACGGGCATACCTGGCGCCGGGTGCCGGAGCCGCTTCGTTTACTGAGTGATGCCGAGGAGAGAGCGTCATCATGAATAATAGCGATATCATTCAGCTGGTGATCCTGTGTGCGATTATCTTCTTCCCGCTTGGCTACTATGCGCGCCATTCATTACGCCGTACCCGCGATACGGTGAGATTGCTGTTTGCAAAACCTCGCTACGTTAAACCAGCCGGAACATTGAAACGGGCTTCACACGTCAAGGCAAACCGAAAACATGACTAATTCTACCTATACCGCCTCAGCCCCTTCGCCACTTTGGCAATACTGGCGCGGCCTTTCCGGCTGGAACTTCTATTTTCTGGTGAAATTTGGTCTGCTCTGGGCGGGCTACCTGAATTTCCATCCGCTGCTCAACCTGGTGTTTATGGCATTTTTGTTGATGCCCATTCCCAACGTGAAACTGCACCGTCTGCGCCACTGGGCGGCGTTGCCGATCGGTTTTGCGCTGTTCTGGCATGATACCTGGCTGCCTGGCCCGGAAAGCATGATGAGCCAGGGCTCGCAGGTGGCGGGCTTTAGCAGCGGCTATCTTCTCGATCTCACCGAGCGGTTTATTAACTGGCAGATGATCGGGGCAATTTTCGTATTGCTGATTGCGTGGCTTTTCCTGTCACAATGGATTCGTGTGACGGTGTTTGTGGTGGCCATTATGATTTGGCTGAACGTACTCACGCTGGCTGGCCCAAGTTTCTCCCTGTGGCCTGCGGGTCAACCGACCGATACCGTAACGACTACCGGGGGCACAGCGGCACCGACTGTCGCAACGGCGGGAGCCACGACCGTCATTGGCGATATTCCGGCGCAGACCGCGCCACCGACCACCACCAATCTCAATGCCTGGCTGTCGAGCTTCTATAACGCAGAAGATAAGCGCCAGACGAAATTCCCGGCTGCGCTCCCTGCCGATGCGCAGCCCTTTGAACTGCTGGTGATTAACATCTGTTCCCTCTCATGGGCCGACGTCGATGCCGCCGGATTGATGTCGCATCCGCTGTGGTCGCATTTTGATATTCAGTTCAAAGATTTCAACTCGGCCACCTCATACAGTGGCCCGGCGGCGATCCGTTTGCTGCGCGCCAGCTGTGGTCAGCCGTCGCATAAGAATCTGTACCAGCCGGCGGGTAATCAGTGCTATCTGTTCGATAACCTTGAAAAACTGGGCTTCACTCAGCACCTGATGCTCGGCCACAACGGCATCTTTGGCGGCTTCCTGAAAGAAGTCCGTGAAAATGGCGGGATGCATGCGCCGCTGATGGACCAGACCGGTCTGCCGGTTCCGCTGCTGGGCTTCGACGGCTCGCCGGTCTATGACGACACCGCGGTGTTGCAACGCTGGCTGCAAACGGTCGGCAAAGAGGACAATTCGCGCAGCGCAACGTTCTATAATACGTTGCCGCTGCACGACGGTAACCACTACCCGGGAGTGAGTAAAACGGCGGATTACAAAGTCCGGGCGCAGAAATTCTTCGATGAACTGGATGCCTTCTTCACCGAGCTTGAGAAGTCGGGCCGGAGAGTGATGGTGGTGGTTGTGCCTGAACACGGTGGCGCGCTGAAAGGAGACAGAATGCAGGTTTCTGGTCTGCGCGATATTCCAAGCCCGTCGATCACCAACGTCCCGGCTGGCATCAAATTCTTCGGCATGAAAACGCCGCATCAGGGTGCGCCTGTCGAAATCACCCAGCCAAGCAGCTATCTGGCGATTTCCGAACTGGTGGCTCGCGCAGTGGACGGTAAGTTGTTTGTTGAAGACAGTGTGAACTGGAATCAGCTCACCAGCGGTCTTCCGCAGACGGCAGAAGTCTCAGAGAATGCGAATGCGGTAGTGATTCAGTACCAGGATAAGCCGTATGTTCGCCTGAACGGCGGGGATTGGGTGCCGTATCCGCAGTAACGGTTTCATCGATACATTGCCTTCCCTCTTCCACTGGAGGAGGGAAGGCACATGCGGCTTTAGCGGTTATTCTGTCAATCTTACGTTCCAGATTTCTGTGAAATCACTGAAAAGGTGAACGTATCCGAGAGGACTACAGCAACGTAGCCCTCTGCCTGGCGCTTTAAATTATTCGGCACTTCGTAGCGAAATCTCACCGCCAACCCATGGCTTCAGAATGCCATCTTGCTCCAGCATGAGCGCACCTTGTGCGTTAATACCGCGTGAAATCCCGAAAATTTCCTTATCACCAATAATCAGTTTCACCGGACGATTAATAAAGTTGTCCAGCTTCTCCCACCGGGGCAGGAAAGGTGTAAGTCCTTCCTGCTCGAAGAGCATCAGCGAGTCGCGTAGTTCTTTAATCAAACGAACGGCGAGCGTATTACGATCGATAGTGACGCCCGCTTCCTGCAGGGTGATCCAGCCCTGATTAATGATATCCGGCTGTACCTGACGCATAACCATATTGAGACCTGCACCGATCACGATTTGCGCTGCATCGCCGGTTTTACCGGTTAGTTCGACTAAGATGCCAGCCAGTTTACGATCCTTGAGATAGAGATCGTTCGGCCATTTTACGCGAACGTGATTTGCGCCGAGATCGTGGAGAACTTCAGCCATGACGATACCGATCACCAGGCTTAAACCGATCGCGGCAGCGGGCCCTTGCTCAAGCCTCCAGAACATCGAGAGATAGAGATTTGCGCCAAAAGGGGAAAACCATTTACGACCGCGGCGTCCACGCCCCGCCTGCTGATACTCAGCAACGCAACAATCCCCAGAGTGGAGCTCCGGAATACGATCTAACAAATACTGATTCGTGGAGTCGATTACGGGCAACACCGTCACTTTTCCCTGGTTAAGCTGACCGCAAATCACCTCTTCATCCAGTAACTGAATGGGTTCTGGCAGGCTGTAGCCTTTTCCCGGTACGGTAAAAACATCAACACCCCAGTCGCGCAGCGTCTGGATGTGTTTATTAATCGCCGCACGACTCATACCCAGGCGTTCACCCAGCTGTTCGCCAGAGTGAAATTCGCCGTCAGCAAGAATACTAATCAGGGTTAATGGAACGGTGTTATCTTTCACGCAATCGTCTCCACGGCGTTTACTTCACCAGTACGACCGATAAAGCGGACCTCTGGCTCAAGCCAGACATTAAATTTATCGCCCACGCGCTGGCGGACATGATGTGCCAGATTGACCACATCTTCACTGGTCGCATTGTTTTCGTTAATTAATACCAGTGCCTGCTGGCGATGAACCGCAGCGCCCCCTTTCACTGTCCCTTTCAGCTGACATTGATCGATAAGCCAGCCAGCAGCCAGTTTGACGTTGCCATCAGCCTGCGGATAATGCGGTGCGTTTGGCCATTCTGCGAGCAGCGTTGTTGCCGTCTCGCGGCTCACCACCGGGTTTTTGAAGAAACTACCGGCGTTGCCATTCACTTTGGGGTCGGGGAGTTTGGTCATCCGCATGTGACATACTGCGTCGAAAACTTCACGCGCTGTCACCGTTTGGGGATCAAGCCGGATCAAATCACCGTATGTGAGGATCGGTTGCCACTGTTTTGCCAGACGCAGACCCACTGCAACGATGACGTAGCGATCCTGATATTCATGTTTGAAGATACTGTCACGATAGCCAAAACGGCATTGTTCCGCTGTCAGTCGACTGGGTTTGCCGCTCGCCAGCTCGATACAATCGACATACTCACAAACGTTTTTTAATTCAATGCCATAGGCACCGATATTTTGAATCGGGGACGATCCTGCACAACCGGGAATGAGTGCCAGATTTTCTAGTCCAGCCATCCCTTTCTCAAGAGTGAATTGCACCAGCCCGTGCCAGCTCTCACCTGCGCCAATGTGCAAATGCCAGCTGTCGTCTGTCTCACTGATATCTTTACCCATAATGCGGTTAATAATGACCGTGCCCGCAAAATCATCAAGGAAAAGAACGTTACTTCCCTCGCCGAGAATCAGGACGGGCTCATTATTTTCAGTGGCGTTTTTCCACGCATCAAGCAGTTGCTGAGTATTTTCAGCACGTACGATGTGATTAGCATTGCGTTGAATGCCAAAGGTATTCCAGGGCTTAAGGGTGTGATTCATAGACGCTATCCTGATGCAAAATCGGAGATAGTTTACCGTATATGTAGGGCGATAGGGGATTAGTTTGGCATCTGTGCAGAGAGATCTTATAAATGACAAAAACGCAAAAAGGCCATCCTTTCGGATGGCCTTTTCACT
This sequence comes from Lelliottia sp. CFBP8978, assembly GCF_034046055.2. Classification (NCBI taxonomy): domain Bacteria; kingdom Pseudomonadati; phylum Pseudomonadota; class Gammaproteobacteria; order Enterobacterales; family Enterobacteriaceae; genus Lelliottia; species Lelliottia sp. CFBP8978. The sequence goes on from NZ_CM188253.1 coordinate 4,208,151, forward strand.
TAATTAATGCCTGGCAGTTCCCTACTCTCACATGGGGAGACCCCACACTACCATCGGCGCTACGGCGTTTCACTTCTGAGTTCGGCATGGGGTCAGGTGGGACCACCGCGCTAAAGCCGCCAGGCAAATTCTGTTACCGACACGCTTCTCCGCGCGTCAGTTAATCTGTATCAAGCTGAATATCGTCTCTTTCGCCAAAACATCTTCGGCGTTGTAAGGTTAAGCCTCACGGTTCATTAGTATCGGTTAGCTCAATGCATCGCTGCACTTACACACCCGACCTATCAACGTCGTAGTCTTCAACGTTCCTTCAGGACTCTTAAAGAGTCAGGGAGAACTCATCTCGGGGCAAGTTTCGTGCTTAGATGCTTTCAGCACTTATCTTTTCCGCATTTAGCTACCGGGCAATGCCATTGGCATGACAACCCGAACACCAGTGATGCGTCCACTCCGGTCCTCTCGTACTAGGAGCAGCCCCCCTCAATTCTCCAGCGCCCACGGCAGATAGGGACCGAACTGTCTCACGACGTTCTAAACCCAGCTCGCGTACCACTTTAAACGGCGAACAGCCGTACCCTTGGGACCTACTTCAGCCCCAGGATGTGATGAGCCGACATCGAGGTGCCAAACACCGCCGTCGATATGAACTCTTGGGCGGTATCAGCCTGTTATCCCCGGAGTACCTTTTATCCGTTGAGCGATGGCCCTTCCATTCAGAACCACCGGATCACTATGACCTGCTTTCGCACCTGCTCGAGCCGTCACTCTCGCAGTCAAGCTAGCTTATGCCATTGCACTAACCTCCTGATGTCCGACCAGGATTAGCTAACCTTCGTGCTCCTCCGTTACTCTTTAGGAGGAGACCGCCCCAGTCAAACTACCCACCAGACACTGTCCGCAACCCGGATTACGGGTCTACGTTAGAACACCAGCCATTAAAGGGTGGTATTTCAAGGTTGGCTCCACGCAGACTGGCGTCCACGCTTCAAAGCCTCCCACCTATCCTACACATCAAGGACCAGTGTTCAGTGTCAAGCTATAGTAAAGGTTCACGGGGTCTTTCCGTCTTGCCGCGGGTACACTGCATCTTCACAGCGAGTTCAATTTCACTGAGTCTCGGGTGGAGACAGCCTGGCCATCATTACGCCATTCGTGCAGGTCGGAACTTACCCGACAAGGAATTTCGCTACCTTAGGACCGTTATAGTTACGGCCGCCGTTTACCGGGGCTTCGATCAAGAGCTTCGCCTTGCGGCTAACCCCATCAATTAACCTTCCGGCACCGGGCAGGCGTCACACCGTATACGTCCACTTTCGTGTTTGCACAGTGCTGTGTTTTTAATAAACAGTTGCAGCCAGCTGGTATCTTCGACTGGTTTCAGCTCCGTCCGCAGGGACTTCACCTACACACCAGCGTGCCTTCTCCCGAAGTTACGGCACCATTTTGCCTAGTTCCTTCACCCGAGTTCTCTCAAGCGCCTTGGTATTCTCTACCTGACCACCTGTGTCGGTTTGGGGTACGATTTGATGTTACCTGATGCTTAGAGGCTTTTCCTGGAAGCAGGGCATTTGTTACTTCAGCACCGTAGTGCCTCGTCATCACACCTCAGCGTTGGATAAGAGTCCGGATTTACCTAAACTCTCCGCCTACATGCTTAAACCGGGACAACCGTCGCCCGGCTAACATAGCCTTCTCCGTCCCCCCTTCGCAGTAACACCGAGTACAGGAATATTAACCTGTTTCCCATCGACTACGCCTTTCGGCCTCGCCTTAGGGGTCGACTCACCCTGCCCCGATTAACGTTGGACAGGAACCCTTGGTCTTCCGGCGAGCGGGCTTTTCACCCGCTTTATCGTTACTTATGTCAGCATTCGCACTTCTGATACCTCCAGCAAACCTCACAGTTCACCTTCAACGGCTTACAGAACGCTCCCCTACCCAACAACGCCTAAGCGTCGCTGCCGCAGCTTCGGTGCATGGTTTAGCCCCGTTACATCTTCCGCGCAGGCCGACTCGACCAGTGAGCTATTACGCTTTCTTTAAATGATGGCTGCTTCTAAGCCAACATCCTGGCTGTCTGTGCCTTCCCACATCGTTTCCCACTTAACCATGACTTTGGGACCTTAGCTGGCGGTCTGGGTTGTTTCCCTCTTCACGACGGACGTTAGCACCCGCCGTGTGTCTCCCGTGATAACATTCTTCGGTATTCGTAGTTTGCATCGGGTTGGTAAGCCGGGATGGCCCCCTAGCCGAAACAGTGCTCTACCCCCGAAGATGAGTTCACGAGGCGCTACCTAAATAGCTTTCGGGGAGAACCAGCTATCTCCCGGTTTGATTGGCCTTTCACCCCCAGCCACAAGTCATCCGCTAATTTTTCAACATTAGTCGGTTCGGTCCTCCAGTTAGTGTTACCCAACCTTCAACCTGCCCATGGCTAGATCACCGGGTTTCGGGTCTATACCCTGCAACTTAACGCCCAGTTAAGACTCGGTTTCCCTTCGGCTCCCCTATACGGTTAACCTTGCTACAGAATATAAGTCGCTGACCCATTATACAAAAGGTACGCAGTCACCTAACAAGTAGGCTCCCACTGCTTGTACGTACACGGTTTCAGGTTCTTTTTCACTCCCCTCGCCGGGGTTCTTTTCGCCTTTCCCTCACGGTACTGGTTCACTATCGGTCAGTCAGGAGTATTTAGCCTTGGAGGATGGTCCCCCCATATTCAGACAGGATACCACGTGTCCCGCCCTACTCTTCGAGTTCACAACGCGTGCATTTTTGTGTACGGGACTATCACCCTGTACCGTCGGACTTTCCAGACCGTTCCACTAACACGCGCGCTGATTCAGACTCTGGGCTCCTCCCCGTTCGCTCGCCGCTACTGGGGGAATCTCGGTTGATTTCTTTTCCTCGGGGTACTTAGATGTTTCAGTTCCCCCGGTTCGCCTCATGCCACTATGTATTCATGACATGATAGTGTGTCGAAACACACTGGGTTTCCCCATTCGGGTATCGCCGGGTCAAAGGTTCATATCACCTCGCCGACGCTTATCGCAGATTAGCACGCCCTTCATCGCCTCTGACTGCCAGGGCATCCACCGTGTACGCTTAGTCGCTTAACCTCACAACCCGAAGATGTTTCGTAAAACATCGTCGTGTTGCGAAAATTTGAGAGACTCGAACACACCGCCTGTCTGTTCTTATTACGGAGAACAGACACAGTGTGTCGTTTCAATTTTCAGCTTGATCCAGATTTTTAAAGAGCAAAACTTCGCAGTGAACCTTTTCAGGTACACTCTGAAGTTTTCTTGTTTTCAGCAGTAAAAGGATGGTGGAGCTATGCGGGATCGAACCGCAGACCTCCTGCGTGCAAGGCAGGCGCTCTCCCAGCTGAGCTATAACCCCATCGCAAAGACTAAATCTCATTACCGGTAATTTAGACTGAGACAAGGCGTGGAATGACGAAGCATACTGAAGTATGCGAGTCTTTTCACAACGCAGTATCAGGATAAATTTGGTAGGCCTGAGTGGACTTGAACCACCGACCTCACCCTTATCAGGGGTGCGCTCTAACCACCTGAGCTACAAGCCTGCAGAGATTTTTTACTGCTTATTTTTCATCAGACAATCTGTGTGAGCACTACAAAGGCAGGTTCTTTCAGGTAAGGAGGTGATCCAACCGCAGGTTCCCCTACGGTTACCTTGTTACGACTTCACCCCAGTCATGAATCACAAAGTGGTAAGCGCCCTCCCGAAGGTTAAGCTACCTACTTCTTTTGCAACCCACTCCCATGGTGTGACGGGCGGTGTGTACAAGGCCCGGGAACGTATTCACCGTAGCATTCTGATCTACGATTACTAGCGATTCCGACTTCATGGAGTCGAGTTGCAGACTCCAATCCGGACTACGACGCACTTTATGAGGTCCGCTTGCTCTCGCGAGGTCGCTTCTCTTTGTATGCGCCATTGTAGCACGTGTGTAGCCCTACTCGTAAGGGCCATGATGACTTGACGTCATCCCCACCTTCCTCCAGTTTATCACTGGCAGTCTCCTTTGAGTTCCCGGCCGAACCGCTGGCAACAAAGGATAAGGGTTGCGCTCGTTGCGGGACTTAACCCAACATTTCACAACACGAGCTGACGACAGCCATGCAGCACCTGTCTCACGGTTCCCGAAGGCACTAAAGCATCTCTGCTAAATTCCGTGGATGTCAAGAGTAGGTAAGGTTCTTCGCGTTGCATCGAATTAAACCACATGCTCCACCGCTTGTGCGGGCCCCCGTCAATTCATTTGAGTTTTAACCTTGCGGCCGTACTCCCCAGGCGGTCGACTTAACGCGTTAGCTCCGGAAGCCACTCCTCAAGGGAACAACCTCCAAGTCGACATCGTTTACGGCGTGGACTACCAGGGTATCTAATCCTGTTTGCTCCCCACGCTTTCGCACCTGAGCGTCAGTCTTTGTCCAGGGGGCCGCCTTCGCCACCGGTATTCCTCCAGATCTCTACGCATTTCACCGCTACACCTGGAATTCTACCCCCCTCTACAAGACTCTAGCCTGCCAGTTTCGAATGCAGTTCCCAGGTTGAGCCCGGGGATTTCACATCCGACTTGACAGACCGCCTGCGTGCGCTTTACGCCCAGTAATTCCGATTAACGCTTGCACCCTCCGTATTACCGCGGCTGCTGGCACGGAGTTAGCCGGTGCTTCTTCTGCGAGTAACGTCAATCACTGTGGTTATTAACCACAATGCCTTCCTCCTCGCTGAAAGTACTTTACAACCCGAAGGCCTTCTTCATACACGCGGCATGGCTGCATCAGGCTTGCGCCCATTGTGCAATATTCCCCACTGCTGCCTCCCGTAGGAGTCTGGACCGTGTCTCAGTTCCAGTGTGGCTGGTCATCCTCTCAGACCAGCTAGGGATCGTCGCCTAGGTGAGCCGTTACCCCACCTACTAGCTAATCCCATCTGGGCACATCTGATGGCAAGAGGCCCGAAGGTCCCCCTCTTTGGTCTTGCGACGTTATGCGGTATTAGCTACCGTTTCCAGTAGTTATCCCCCTCCATCAGGCAGTTTCCCAGACATTACTCACCCGTCCGCCGCTCGTCACCCGAGAGCAAGCTCTCTGTGCTACCGCTCGACTTGCATGTGTTAGGCCTGCCGCCAGCGTTCAATCTGAGCCATGATCAAACTCTTCAATTTAAGTTTGATGCTCGTGAATTAAACTTCGTAATGAATTACGTATGTTCACTCAGAGACTTGGGTATTCATTTAGCGTCTTTCGACGTTTAGAATCCATGTCACTTTGAGTGCCCACACAGATTGTCTGATAAATTGTTAAAGAGCAGTGCAACGCGGCTTTCGCTCACCGTTGCGAGGTCCCGTATAATACGTTTTCCTCATTCAGAGTCAAGCGTTTATTTTCGCTTTTCTCTGTCGGCGTTCATCGCTGAACCCCTTCTGCCCCGGCGGCTTGCTTGCCGTTGTTCCGTGTCAGTGGAGGCGCATTATAGGGAGTTCTCTGACGGTGACAAGTATAAATTTCAAAAAAGTTTTCGTTCGCTTATTTTTCAAACTTTACGTTTATTAAATCCGCGAATCGCCCGTTAATTGCGCGATTTCTCGTGCAAAACCGGCCACCTGAGCCCAGTCGGTATAGACCACTTCTTTACGGGTATCCGTTTCTCCGCCCGTAATCTTCATAATTAAGCGAATCATAAAGCGGTCAAACCAGCGATAGCGTGGATAACGCAGGGCTCCCGCGAAGACGGCGCACAGTGCCGGCTGCCAGGGAGAGTTCAGCAAAAACTTGCGCGTATAGCTGTTCGTCTGCGGCGTGCGCTTCTCTGGCTTACGCGCCACCAGGTTCACGGAAAAGAATGCACCGGGCAGACTATTCAGCGTAGCCATATGCTTTTTCACAAAGCGGTCGAGCGCCGGATGGAAATGACCGTAACGTATAGAAGCACCAATCACCACGCGATCGTAATCCTGCCAGGTAATCTCTTCAGTACGATTGAGATTCACCACATCGGCATAAATGCCCTGCTCTTTTAATTCAGAGGCCAGATAAGAGGCAATCTCACGTGTCTGTCCGTCACGCGTGGAGAATAAAATTAAAGTCTTCACCAGATACGTCCTTACTCACGCCAGAATGTTGGGGTAAACAGCACCAGCAGCGTAAAGACCTCAAGACGCCCAAACAGCATGTTGGCAATTAAGATCCACTTCGCTACCGGATTCATGCTGGCGAAGTTATCCGCCACCACCCCAAGCCCCGGCCCAAGGTTATTGAGCGTTGCGACAACAGAAGCAAACGCCGAGAAATCATCAACGCCAGTGGCAATGATCGCCAGCATACTGACGATAAAGACCAGTGCGTAGGCCGAAAAGAAACCCCACACAGCTTCAAGAATACGTTCCGGCAGCGCACGGTTGCCAAGCTTAATGCTGTAAACCGCATTCGGGTGTACCAGACGTTTCAGTTCACGGTTGCCCTGCTTGAACAGCAGCAGAATACGGATCACCTTCAATCCCCCACCCGTTGACCCTGCGCAGCCGCCGATAAATGCAGAGCACAACAACAGTACTGGCAGGAATAACGGCCAGCGGGCGATGCTGTCAGTGGTAAACCCTGCCGTCGTCGCCATGGACACTACCTGGAAGAAAGCCTGATTGACGGTCGTCACTGCCGAGCTGTAAACATCGTGGAGCCATAACACCGACGTGCAGACCACCACCAGCGTCAGCTGCACCCCAATAAACATTCTGAACTCAGGGTCACGCCAGTAAACCTTCAGACTACGTCCGCTTAATAAAGAGAAGTGCAGACCATAGTTACAACCGGAAATCAGCAGGAAGACGGCAATAATGGTGTTAATGGTTGGGCTATCAAAGTAACCCACACTGGCATCATGCGTTGAGAAACCGCCGATCGCGATCGTCGAGAAGCTGTGCCCAATCGCATCAAACGCGGGCATCCCGGCAAACCACAATGCCAGCGCGCAGGCGACTGTCAGCAACACATAGATGAACCAGAGCGTTTTTGCCGTCTCAGCGATACGCGGGCGCATCTTGTTGTCTTTCAGAGGACCCGGCATCTCCGCCCGGTAGAGCTGCATCCCACCGACGCCCAGTATAGGCAGAATCGCGACGGCCAGGACGATGATCCCCATACCGCCGAACCACTGCAACATTTGGCGATAAAAGAGGATCGCATGCGGTAAAGAGTCCAGCCCCACCAGCGTTGTCGCTCCGGTGGTTGTTAATCCGGAGAAGGATTCAAAGAAGGCATCGGTGATAGTCAGGTTCGGCTGTTCAGCAAAGATAAACGGCAGTGCCCCCACGCTCCCCAGCACGGTCCAGAACAGGACGACAATCAGAAATCCCTCACGAGACTTTAGCTCCCCTTTCTCACGGCGGTTTGGCCACCACAGTATCGAGCCGATCACCAGCGCAGCGAAAAAGGTCTGCGTAAACGCACGCCCCGCGCCGTCCCGATAGATAAGCGCTACCAGCCCGGGGAGAATCATCGTCCCGGAAAAGAGTATGACCAGCAGTCCAACGATTCGGGTTATGGCACGAAAATGCATCTCTGCCGTTTCCTTTGGTATTCAAAAAGTAAGGTGGGGATTATTCTTCAATCGGCAGTAATTGCAACGCACCGCGACTAAAATCAGCCAGTTTTGCTGAAAAAGCCGCCAGTTCCGCCTGAGGAAGCGCCACTCGCAATTGCACCGTCGCCTGATAATCGCTGTGGACAATGACGCCGTTAAACTGTTTCAGCAGCGATTCAATACCGGACAACTGAGCGTAATCACACAGCAAAGTATATTCGGTGAGTGGCGTTTTGCGGAGAGTGGTAAGCAGATTGAGCGCCTGCTGGACTCCCCCACCGTAGGCTTTCACCAGCCCACCGGTTCCTAATAATATGCCGCCGTAGTAACGAACCACGACGGCCGTGATTTCACCCACGCCACTTCCCATCAACTGAGAGAGCATCGGTTTACCCGCCGTTCCCGCGGGCTCACCATCGTCAGAAAACCCTAACTGTTGCGAATCATTCGGGGCTCCCGCAACCCAGGCCACGCAGTGATGGCGGGCATCGGGATGATCGCTCCGAACCGATTCGACAAACGCTTTAGCCGCCTCCACGCCGTCGGTATGCGCCAACAGCGTGATAAAGCGGCTTTTCTTGATTTCCTCAACGAAGATGACCGGCGCAGCCGGTATCAGCCAGCTGTCCATCACGCCAGTTTTTGATCTCGCGTCATGTTCTCAATGCTGTTTTCGTGAATCACCACGTTATCTTCAATACGGATGCCACCATACGGCTTCAGCGCTTCGATTTTTTGCCAGTTGAAGTGCTTGCTGAACTGCCCTTCACGCCATGGCTGCAGCAGAGAATCAATAAAGTAAATTCCCGGCTCAATGGTCAGAACCATACGCGGTTGCAGCACGCGCGTGCAGCGCAGGTAAGGATATTTGGACGGTGCGGCCAAATGCGTGCCGGTATCATCCTGCATAAAGCCAGCCACATCGTGGACCTGCAGACCCAGAGGATGACCGATACCGTGCGGCATAAATGGCCCGGTCAGATCGTTTTCGACCATCGCTTCTTCACTCATGTCCGTCACAATCTGATGCTTACGCAGCAGCTTCGCGATGCGCTGATGGAACTGAATGTGATAATCGACGTAGCTTGTACCGGCTTTCAGGGTGCTGATCAATGACAGTTGTTCGTCATTCACGTCTTTAATCAGCTGCGCAAAATCCGTATCGGCATTCGCCGCCCAGGTACGGGTCAAATCGGCGGCATAACCGTTGTATTCAGCGCCAGCATCCAGCAGGAAACTGCGCATCTCGGCCGGTACGCGGTGATCCAGCTTTGTATAGTGCAGCACAGAGGCATGCTCATTCAGCGCCACAATATTGCTGTAAGGCACATCGGTATCGCGATGGCCGGTCGCGGTGAGGTAAGCCTGGTTAATATCAAACTCACTCATCCCGGACAGAAACGCTTCATGCGCAGCCTGATGGCCATTAACTGCCGTTTTTTGCGCTTCGCGCATGCAGGAAAGTTCATAGTCGGTCTTATATGAACGGTAGTAATGCAGATAATCAATCACGCCTTTCGGGTTGATGTTATCCGCTGGAATATCCAGACCCCGCGCCCGTTCCGGCACCGGGCCGATATACCCGATATTGCCACGCGTAGCAGGCAACTGGCTGCCAATGCCATCGGCTTTCGGCAGAGCAATAACATCCACTTCTTCCGTCCAGAAGCTCGTCGGCAGCGGTTCAACGTTGTGCCAGTAATCGACCGGCAGATAGAACCACAGTTTCGGCTTGTTCACGCCATCCACCAGCAGCCAGCAGTTGGGAACCTGCGTCACCGGCACCCACGCTTTAAACTGCGGATTTACCTTGAAAGGATACGGATGGTCATCCAGGAAGACATTCACCAGCTCGCCGGAGTGGATAAGCAGCGCATCGAGTTTAAAGCGCGCCAGCACATCACGAGTACGTTCCTGTAAAGTAACAATATGATTCTTATAAAGTGCAGCCAGTGAGTCCATCGTTATTCCTTTCGTTTTATTGACCTCGAATCTTCGCATCTTAGCACACCTGAATTCGACTGCGTGATTTCCACCGAGCGTGATCAATGCAGCAATTTCTTAATCATAAATTTGCATTTTATTAACATAAATCCCACACTCGGTTTCATCTGGTATGACCAGATCCAATTGCTGGATTCAGGAGACTGACATGCTCTACAAAGGCGACACCCTGTACGTAGACTGGCTGGAAGATGGCATCGCCGAACTGGTGTTCGATGCCCCCGGCTCAGTCAACAAGCTCGACACCGCGACGGTGGCCAGTCTTGGCCATGCGCTCGACGTCCTCGAAAAACAATCTGATTTGAAAGGGCTGCTGCTGCGCTCCGAAAAAGCCGCTTTTATTGTCGGCGCTGATATCACCGAATTCCTTTCATTATTCCAGGTGCCCGAAGAACAGCTCAGTCAATGGCTGCACTTTGCCAACAGCGTGTTCAACCGCCTGGAAGATCTGCCGGTTCCAACGGTTTCAGCCGTCAACGGCTACGCGCTGGGCGGCGGCTGCGAATGCGTGCTGGCGACGGACTATCGCCTTGCCACGCCGGATCTGCGTATCGGCCTGCCGGAAACCAGGCTCGGCATCATGCCGGGCTTTGGTGGTTCAGTGCGGATGCCACGTATGCTGGGCGCTGACAGTGCGCTGGAAATCATCGCGGCAGGTAAAGATGTTAGCGCGGAACAAGCCCTGAAAATCGGCCTGATTGACGGTATCGTGAAGCCGGAAAAACTGCGCGACGGTGCGATTAGTCTTCTGCGTCAGGCCATCAATGGCGATCTCGACTGGAAAGCCAAACGTCAGCCGAAGCTTGAGCCGCTGAAACTCAGCAAAATCGAAGCCACCATGAGCTTTACCATTGCCAAAGGCATGGTGATGCAGACCGCCGGAAAACACTATCCGGCACCGATCACCGCCGTCAAAACAATCGAAGCCGCTGCGCGCTTTGGTCGCGAAGAGGCGCTGAAATTAGAAAATCAAAGCTTTGTCCCTCTGGCACACACCAATGAAGCTCGCGCGCTGGTTGGCATTTTCCTTAACGATCAGTTCGTCAAAGGCAAAGCAAAACAGTTGACCAAAAACGTTGAGACGCCAAAACACGCGGCGGTGCTCGGCGCTGGCATTATGGGCGGTGGGATTGCCTATCAGTCCGCCTGGAAAGGCGTGCCGGTAGTGATGAAAGATATCAACGAGAAATCCCTGACGCTGGGCATGAACGAAGCGGCCAAACTGCTCAATAAACAGCTTGAGCGTGGCAAGATTGACGGTTTGAAACTGGCAGGCGTGATATCCACCATTCAGCCAACGCTGGAATATACCGGCTTTGATCGCGTGGACGTGGTGGTCGAAGCGGTTGTCGAAAACCCGAAAGTGAAAAAAGCGGTACTGGCGGAAACGGAAGAGAAAGTGCGCCCGGATACGGTTCTGGCGTCCAACACCTCGACCATTCCGATCGGCGAACTGGCAAGCGTCCTGAAGCGCCCGGAAAACTTCTGCGGCATGCACTTCTTTAACCCGGTGCATCGTATGCCGCTGGTCGAAGTGATTCGCGGGGAAAAAACCTCCGATGAAACCATCGCCAAAGTAGTGGCGTGGGCCAGCAAAATGGGCAAAACCCCGATTGTGGTGAACGACTGCCCGGGCTTCTTCGTCAACCGCGTGCTGTTCCCTTACTTTGCCGGATTTAGCCAGCTGCTGCGCGACGGCGCGGATTTCCGCAAAGTCGATAAAGTGATGGAAAAAGTATTTGGCTGGCCAATGGGCCCGGCGTATCTGCTGGACGTGGTCGGCATTGATACAGCGCACCACGCGCAGGCCGTAATGGCCGCTGGTTTCCCGCAGCGGATGCAGAAAGATTATCGCGACGCCATCGACGCGCTGTTCGACGCCAGTCGCTTTGGGCAGAAAAACGGCCTGGGCTTCTGGCGTTATAAAGAAGACAGCAAAGGCAAGCCGAAGAAAGAGGACGATGCTGCCGTTGAAGATCTGCTGGCTGGCGTTAGCCAGGCAAAACGTGATTTCAGCGACGAAGAGATAATCGCCCGCATGATGATCCCGATGGTCAACGAAGTGGTGCGTTGTCTGGAAGAAGGCATCATCGCCAGTCCCGCAGAAGCCGATATGGCGCTGGTCTACGGTCTCGGATTCCCTCCGTTCCACGGCGGCGCATTCCGCTGGCTCGATACGGTTGGCAGCGCGAAATATCTCGATATGGCTCAGCATTACCAGCACCTCGGGGCGCTGTATGAGGTCCCGGAAGGTCTGCGTCAGAAAGCACGCCATAACGAACCGTACTATCCACCAGTTGAGCCAGCCCGTCCGGTCGGCGAGCTGAAAACGGCTTAAGGAGTCACAATGGAACAGGTTGTCATTGTCGATGCAATTCGCACCCCGATGGGCCGTTCAAAGGGCGGCGCATTTCGTCACGTGCGTGCGGAAGATCTCTCCGCCCATCTGATGCGAAGTCTGCTGTCGCGTAATCCGGCGCTCGAAGCGGCAGCGATTGACGATATCTACTGGGGCTGTGTGCAGCAAACCCTGGAGCAAGGTTTTAATATCGCCCGCAACGCGTCACTGCTGGCGGAAATTCCGCATTCGGTTCCGGCTGTCACCGTGAACCGTCTGTGTGGCTCTTCCATGCAGGCGCTGCATGACGCGGCCCGTATGATCATGACCGGCGATGCGCAGGTCTGCATGATTGGCGGCGTGGAACACATGGGCCATGTGCCGATGAATCACGGCGTCGATTTCCATCCAGGCCTGAGCCGCAACGTGGCAAAAGCGGCCGGCATGATGGGGCTGACCGCCGAAATGCTTTCGCGCCTGCACGGTATCAGCCGCGAAATGCAGGATGCCTTTGCAGCACGCTCTCACGCGCGGGCCTGGGCTGCCACACAATCGGGCGCCTTTAAAAATGAAATCCTCCCGACCGGCGGCCACGACGCGGACGGCGTTCTTAAACAGTTTTATTACGATGAAGTGATCCGTCCGGAAACCACGGTCGACGCGCTCGCGGCACTGCGTCCGGCGTTTGATCCGGTCACCGGCACGGTAACGGCGGGGACCTCTTCCGCCCTTTCCGACGGCGCAGCAGCCATGCTGGTGATGAGTGAAAGCCGGGCCCGTGAATTAGGTTTACAACCCCGCGCCCGCATTCGCTCAATGGCGGTGGTTGGGTGCGATCCGTCGATTATGGGCTATGGTCCGGTTCCGGCGTCAAAACTGGCGCTGAAAAAGGCCGGTCTGACGGCCAGCGATATCGACCTGTTTGAAATGAACGAAGCGTTCGCCGCGCAGATCCTGCCATGCATTAAAGATCTGGGGCTGATGGAGCAGATTGACGAGAAGATCAACCTCAACGGTGGCGCGATCGCATTAGGTCATCCGCTGGGTTGTTCCGGTGCGCGTATCAGCACCACGCTTATCAACCTGATGGAACGCAAAGATGCCCAGTTTGGACTGGCAACGATGTGTATCGGCCTGGGTCAGGGGATTGCGACAGTATTTGAGCGGGTGTAATGCGTGGGCCGGGGGCATTTCGCCTGCCCGGCCTGTAAAAGAATAGATGATTTAGTTGCCGTTTTTCCCGCCTGTCAGGGGCGGGTTTTTTATTGGCTCCCTCACCCCTTTTGGGAGAGGACTAAAGTGAGGAAAAAAAGCCGCACCTTAGATAAACGCAAACGCATCGCCGAACAGACGGTCTTCACGCGCCTGACGTTCATTGCAGAACAGATCGCGGGCTATCTTCGCCATTTCAAAGCGACCGGCGATATAAATATCATGCTCTGCCAGCGTACCGTAATCCTGTAACACCGCCGTCAAAACCGTACCTGAACGTCCACGCCACCCCTCTTCTGGCTGCTCCACGACGGGCTCAACGCGCAGATTGGGATGGGTCACACTGAGCGCTTCCAGCTCGGAGAGATCGTAAAGGTGTTTCTCTTCACGCCCGCCCCAGTAGATGGTGATATCGCGGTCTGGATTGCGCGCCAGCGCAGTTAGCAGAATGGAGCGTACGTAGGAAAAACCCGTCCCGCCCGCAATCAGCACCAGCGGACGGTTTTCGTCTTCACGCAACCACGCTTCACCGTGCGGAATGTCCACCTCAATCTCACGTTCTTTCAGAATGCGATCCATGACTGCCATGGCATACAAATTAAGCTCTGACGCACCGATATGCAGCTCAATAAATTCCTGCTCTGCAGGCGTAGACGCCATAGAGAAAGGACGCTTATCGCGCTCATCCATCACCACCATCAAATACTGGCCAGCGCGGAAAGAGAACGCCGCTTCTGGAACCAAACGGACGCGATATACGGTGTCGGTGATAGCATCTACCGAGGTCACTTTACAGCTTAAGGTTGTCATTCGCTCTCTCTGTCGGGAAGTCTATAGGGCTTAACGGTCAGACTCTGGCTTACCGTTATTCAATATGGCCAGGTCGTCCCATATTGCGTCAATTCGCGCGGTCACTTCAGGATCTTTTTTAATCGGGCGACCCCATTCACGCTCAGTTTCGCCGGGCCATTTGTTGGTGGCATCCAGTCCCATCTTTGAGCCAAGACCGGAAACCGGCGAGGCAAAATCCAGATAATCAATCGGTGTATTTTCAACTAACACAGTGTCACGGGCCGGATCCATACGCGTCGTAATGGCCCAAATCACATCATTCCAGTCGCGGGCGTTAACGTCGTCATCGCACACGATAACAAATTTGGTGTACATAAACTGACGCAGGAAAGACCAGACGCCCATCATCACGCGTTTGGCATGACCAGCATATTGTTTCTTAATGGTGACCACTGCCAGGCGATAAGAACAGCCCTCTGGCGGCAGGTAGAAATCAACAATTTCCGGAAACTGTTTTTGCAGAATGGGCACAAAGACTTCATTCAACGCCACCCCTAATACAGCAGGTTCATCCGGCGGACGGCCGGTATACGTCGAATGATAGATCGCATCTTCGCGCTGCGTGATATGGGTAACGGTAAAGACCGGGAAATTATCAATTTCATTGTAGTATCCCGTATGATCTCCATAAGGCCCTTCCGGTGCCAGCTCGCCCTGTTCAAGATAGCCTTCGAGCACGATTTCCGCGCTGGCAGGCACTTCCAGGTCGTTGGAGATACATTTCACCACTTCGGTTTTGGTACCGCGCAGCAAACCAGCAAAGGCGTATTCGGAAAGCGTATCCGGGACTGGGGTCACCGCGCCGAGAATGGTCGCCGGATCGGCACCCAGCGCAACGGAAACCGGGAATCGCTCACCCGGATGCGCAGCACACCACTCCTGGAAATCAAGCGCGCCGCCGCGATGAGACAGCCAGCGCATGATCAGCTTGTTCTTGCCAATCAACTGCTGACGGTAAATCCCCAGGTTCTGACGCTCTTTGTGTGGACCCCGGGTGACGGTCAGCCCCCAGGTGATCAGCGGCGCAGCATCTTCTGGCCAGCACTGCATAATCGGAATGCGCGTCAGATCGACGGCATCCCCTTCGAAGATCTTTTGCTGACAAGGCGCGCCACGCAGACGTTTAGTCGGCATGTTTAATACTTGCTTAAACTGCGGCAGTTTATCGAACAGATCGCGGAAGCCTTTTGGCGGTTCAGGCTCCTTCAGAAAGGCCAGCAGTTTACCCACTTCACGTAGCGCACTGACATCTTCCTGCCCCATACCCATCGCCACACGCTTAGGTGTGCCGAACAGGTTGCAGAGCACCGGCATGGAGTAACCTTTCGGATTTTCAAACAGCAGCGCGGGGCCACCGGCACGTAACGTGCGGTCGGCGATTTCTGTCATTTCCAGATAAGGATCAACAGGAAGCGTAATGCGTTTGAGTTCGCCCTGCTTTTCAAGCAGCGCCAGGAAGTCGCGTAGATCGTGGTATTTCATGCAGTTAGTCATGGCCTCTCTGTAAGCGCTTCATTATACGGCGTTCGTCATCATGACGCTGTAATTTTGTTAAATTAGCGTGAACTTCCACGTCATCTTCTTCTTTAGGCCATTATAATCACCTTAGCGATCCCGCCAGGGTTTTGATATGCTTGCGCCGCAAACCAAGGGAAGAGTGATTATGCAAGCCTGGTATTTACTGTATTGCAAACGTGGGCAGCTTCAACGCGCGCAGGAACATCTTGAGCGTCAGGCAGTCAATTGTCTGATGCCGGTTATTACGCTTGAAAAAATGCTGCGCGGCAAGCGCACGATGGTCAGCGAACCGCTGTTTCCAAACTACCTGTTTGTTGAGTTCGACCCGGAAGTGATCCACACCACCACCATCAATGCCACCCGAGGTGTCAGCCACTTCGTTCGCTTCGGCGCGCATCCGGCAACGGTGCCGTCTACGGTGATTCATCAGCTTTCTGTCTATAAGCAGCCAGAAGATATCACCGATCCAGAGACGCCTTTCCCCGGCGACAGTGTCGTTATCACCGAAGGCGCATTCGAGGGATTTCAGGCGATATTTTCAGAGCCAGATGGCGAAGCGCGTTCGATGCTATTGCTGAATTTTTTGAATAAGCAGGTGCTCCAAAGCGTCAAGAACACCGAATTCCGTAAAGTTTAAAACGCCACCCCAAACAGACGACGAACATTTTCATCGGTCTGCGCTTCAAGCCACTGTCTCTCTTCGCCACGCCAGTGAGCGATCCGTTCAACGATATGGCCGAGGTAAGCCGGTTCGTTACGTCGTGACGCCGGTTTTGGCCGCATATCGCGTGGCAAAAGATACGGTGCATCCGTTTCGACTAACAGCCGATCGGCGGGAATGACCGGTAACAGATCGCGCAACTCCAGACCGCGTCGTTCATCGCAAACCCAGCCGGTGATCCCCAGATACAAACCACGATTCAGGCAGTCCAGAGCGTCCTGTCGCGAGCCAGTAAAACAGTGCAATACCGCGCCAGGCAGTTTATCCAGCCAGGGTTCAAGCAATGCAACAAAACGCTCATGAGCATCGCGGCAGTGCATAAATACCGGCATTCCCAGTTCAGCAGCCAGGGCGAGTTGGGCGGTAAACGCCTTTTCCTGCTCGTCCGGAGTGGAAAAGTTGCGGTTAAAATCGAGACCGCATTCACCTATCGCAACGACTTCAGGGGTTTTCGCCAGTGCATACAGGACTTCTGCACTGTCATGGTTCCAGTGACTACTGTCGTGAGGGTGAACACCTGCCGTTGACCAGCAGCAATCAAAAGTGTGTGCCAGCCGTTGAGCATCCTGACTTTCCTGGAGGTTGGTTCCCGTCAGCAAGAGCCCGTTAACTCCCGCAGCCAATGCGCGCGCCACAACCTCATCTCTGTCTTTATCAAACTGAGAACTGGTCAGGTTGAGTCCGATATCAAACATGCTTTCTCCCATATGACAACCGCCCTGTCGGGCGGCTGGTTTTATTCTTCTGTCGGCTTTTCAGGCTCATCTTCTTCGTCATCCCGTGAGCGTCGTTTGCCTACATAGAAACGCGAGAAGAACACGCCCACCTCAAACAGGCAATACATCGGTATGGCCAGTAGCGTTTGCGAGAAAACATCCGGCGGCGTCAGCAACATACCCACGACAAAGGCGCCGACCAACATATATGGGCGCTTTTTACGCAGATCTTCTGGCGTGGTCACGCCCATCCAGCAGAGCAAGACAATCGCAACAGGCACTTCGAAGGCCACGCCGAACGCCATAAACAGCGCCATCACAAAGCTGAGATAGCTGGCGATATCCGTCGACACCTGAACCCCTTCCGGCGCGGTATGCGTCAGGAAGCCAAAGGCGAGTGGGAAGACGACGAAATAGGCAAAAGCCATGCCGATGTAAAACAGCAACGAGCTGGAAACCAGCAGCGGGATCACCAGCTTACGCTCATGTTTGTACAGCGCAGGCGCCACAAACGCCCAAACCTGGTACAAAATTACCGGGGCGGAAGCAATGAGTGAGACCCAGAAGGTCAGCTTGATCGGGGTGAAGAACGGCGACGCCACATCGGTGGCAATCATCGTGGCGCCCAGCGGCATCTGCTTAATCAACGGCGCGGAGACAACCTGATAGATATCGTTAGCAAAATAGACCAGGCATAAGAAAATCAAGAAAACCGCAATAATGCAGTTTAACAAACGCTTACGCAGCTCAATGAGGTGCGTAATAAGTGGTTGAGTATCATCTACAGCCATGTTTACGCTTTATCACTCGACGAGGGGGATGATTCGGAAACGGGCGCGGCGGCTTTTGCTTCTGCGGCTTTATGCTTTACCACAGGCTCTTGTGCAGGCACGGGCTCTTGCAGATCAGGGGCTTGCGATGGCGCACTGGCCTGATGCTCTGCATCGGCAGGCGTCACGCCTTCGCGCTGAGCTTCGTTATCTTTCACCAGCGGATTACGGATGGTGTTCGCTTCATCGCTCGCTTTTTCAGGATCGTTGACGCTGTAAGAACGCTTCATCGACTCTGCGGCCTCACGCAGTTCATCCATTGAGGCTTTCAGCTCCGGCGACAGATTGTCCATACTCGCCTTCTCAACCTTTTTCAGGCTGTCCTGAAACTCCTGAAGCTTAAGTTCCTGCGCCAGTTCATTTTGAACCGTCGTCGCCAGGGAACGCAGCGCGCGCACCCAACCCGCGACGGTTTTTACTGCTACTGGCAAACGCTGCGGACCCAGAACAATCAGGCCAATCACAAATACCAGAAGCAGTTCACCAAAACCAATGTCGAACACGAATTACACCTGCTCTTTATCGTGGCGTTTAGCGTCTTCCTTTTTGGCTTCTTCTTGTTTATCCGCGAGAGATTTAGCCGTGAAATCCGCATCCTGGCTGGATTTTTCCTGCTTATCTTCATCATCGCTGATCGCTTTCTTAAAGCCTTTGATGGACGCGCCGAGATCGGAACCAATAGAACCGAGCTTTTTGGTGCCAAACAGCAGCACGACGATAACGGCAATGATTAACAATTGCCAGATACTGATACCACCCATACAACATCCTCGATAGATGATTAATTAATCAGGTTGCATTATACGTTATGCAACCCGGCGATAGCGACGCAAATTCAGCGCGTTTTTCTCCAGCCGATCAGCCAAACCACCAGCCCTCCGGCCATCACCCAGGCGGGCATCATTTCCCAGTCCGGACGATTGATAAGCAGCAGCGTGCCGCTCAGCAACAACGTTGCACCGATCCCAAAGAGATAGCGCGACTGCCCTTGCCGCACGCGGTTGGACTGCAGCTCGCGGGTGATTTTATCCATGCTGTGCTGAAGATTCTTGCTCTGTCGCAAACTGTCGTAAACCAGTTCAGGAATCTCCGGCATTTTTTCGATCCAGAACGGCGCTTTCTCTTTTAAAGAACGCACCAGCGCAGGAATACCAACCTGATCCTTTATCCACGACTCAAGGAAAGGTTTCGCTGTTTTCCATAAGTCTAACTGAGGATAGAGCTGGCGGCCTACGCCCTCGACGTAAAGTAATGTTTTCTGAAGTAAAACTAATTGAGGTTGTACTTCCATATTGAAACGTCGAGCGGTGTTAAACAGATTCAGCAGAACATGACCAAATGAGATTTCTGACAAAGGCTTCTCAAAAATCGGCTCGCAGACGGTACGGATAGCAAACTCGAACTCTTCGACGTTGGTATCAGGTGGAACCCAGCCGGAGTCGACGTGTAGCTCTGCAACCTTGCGATAATCACGGTTAAAGAACGCGATAAAGTTTTCCGCCAGATAACGTTTATCCTCTTTGTTCAGAGAGCCGACAATGCCGCAGTCGATACCGATATATTTGGGATCTTCCGGGTGTTCATAGCTCACAAAGATATTGCCGGGATGCATATCGGCGTGGAAGAAGCTGTCGCGGAATACCTGGGTGAAGAAGACCTGCACGCCACGTTCGGCCAGCAGTTTCATGTTAGTGCCCTGTTTTTCCAGAGCCACAACATCCGACACCGGTATTCCGTAGATACGCTCCATTACCATCATGTTCTCACTGCAGTAGTCAGAATAAACTTCTGGTACATACAGCATTGGGCTGTTTTCGAAGTTACGACGCAGCTGGATGGCGTTTGCCGATTCGCGTAGCAGGTTCAGCTCATCGATCAGCGTTTTCTCATATTCACGCACCACTTCCATCGGGCGCAGGCGACGACCATCCGGCAACAAGCGAGGAACCCATCGCGCCAGACGGTATATGAGCTTCATATCAGCTTTAATGACCGGCAGAATATCCGGGCGAATCACCTTGATCACAACTTCTTTGCCGTTCTCCTTGAGACGCGCGGTATGCACCTGAGCAATGGAGGCTGACGCCAGAGGTTTGATCTCAAAGTCGTCGAACCATGTTTCGACAGGAATATTTCCCATCGCCTCTTCAATCTGCTTTTTTGCACGCGCTCCGTCAAAGGGGGCAACACGATCCTGTAGTAAGGCCAGTTGGTCCGCGATTTGCGGCGGAAAGAGGTCGCGTCGGGTAGAGAGCATTTGTCCGAATTTAATCCATACCGGACCGAGTTCCTGCAACGCCAGACGCAAGCGCTCGCCCAGCGGCTGTTCTGTATGACGATTTGGCATCCAGAACAACATCCGCCGCCCAAATCGTAGCGGCAGCGTGATACGCATTTTGGGGATAAGCTCATCGAGCCCGTAACTCAAAAAGGTGCGAACAATAAAGTAGAGGCGCCGAATTTCACCAGGCGTCATTTGCCCTCCAGTTTTTCCAGCCGTTTGGACAGCGCGTCAACCGCACGTTCAACGGCAGCGGTTTCTTCTGCAAACCAGGCAACTTCCAGCGGCCCTGGCGCCATGCGCCACTCTTCGGTAAGCACTTCAGCAGCATAACGCTGCTGACGCTGCATGCCTTTGCGCAAAAATGACGAACCACCACGCAGAAACTTGCCGATACCCTCGGCGGCGATATCACCGATGTACGGTGCCAGCAACTCCGCAGGGTCGAACTCAGCGAGATCGGCCAGCGAGACGAAGTTTTGCACCACCTGAATATCGCCCTCAACTTCCAGCTCGCCGCTGCGAATCAGCGCCGTCAACTGCTGACGGTCACGTAGCTTAGGCAGCACGCTCATATGAGTAATCACCGAGCAGTCAGCCTCACCTTCCCACTCGCCCAGCACATCAAGCTGACGCTCGCTGAAGACCAGTACCAGCGGTGCCGAAAACTCTTTCAACACGATACGCAGAACTTTGCCATTCAGTCGCTGCCTGGCTGCTTTGAGCGCAGGCGTGCGATACAAAAAGGCGTTAAGGACATTCTCAATGCCAGCGGTGACTAAGGGTTTAAAAGGCATGGAGGCCTCCACTCAGAACTTATAGCCACGATGCAAGGCAACAACACCCGCCGTCAGGTTGAAATACTCAACGTTTTCAAGGCCTGCATCCTGCATCATCGCTTTTAAGGTATCCTGATCCGGATGCATACGGATAGACTCCGCCAGGTAGCGATAGCTTTCCGCGTCGTTTGCCACCAGTTCACCGATGCGCGGCAAAATGTGGAAGGAATAAGCATCGTAGGCTTTGCTCAGGGGGTCGATAACCGGTTTAGAGAACTCCAGGACCAGCAAACGCCCGCCCGGTTTCAATACGCGATACATGGAACGCAGCGCTTTTTCTTTATCGGTCACATTACGCAGACCAAAAGAGATGGTGATGCAGTCGAAGGTGTTATCCGGGAATGGCAGCGCTTCGGCGTTAGCCTGAACATATTCCACATTACCGACAACGCCGATGTTACGCAGCTTTTCGCGGCCCATCTTCAGCATGGAATCGTTGATATCCGCCAGCACCACACGACCGGTCTCTCCTACCATACGGGAGAATTTTGCCGTCAAATCACCTGTGCCACCGGCTAAATCAAGCACGGTTTGACCACGGCGAACGCCGCTGCAGTCGATAGTGAAACGCTTCCACAAGCGATGAATACCGAATGACATCAGGTCATTCATCACATCGTACTTTGCCGCCACGGAATGAAATACGTGGGCCACCATGTCCGCTTTCTGCTCTTTGGCGACAGTCTGAAAGCCAAAGTGCGTTGTTTCTTGTGAATCTTCAACCATCTCAGTGCCTGCTAATCAGTCAAATGTCCGTGAAGTGTAACAGATTGGGCGCATTTGCCCTACGATTCAACCACCCTGAAAGAATCGTTCCGCCTGCATTTCGGGCGAGGCTTTCGCCGCTAAATCATTGTCTTCACGGCCCGAATGATGTTCGTTTACGCCATCGCGCAGACGATACTCCTCGTCCTGAGTCGTGGCCTGTTCAGCCAATTCCGGATTAATCTCGCGTTTGACCTCCACGCCCAGCGTGCGAAATGCCTCAGCCTGCGCCAGCAAGTTGCCGCGCCCAGAGGAGAGTTTTTTCATCGCCTGACGGTAGTTGTCTTGCGCGCGATCCAGGCTCTGCCCTACGGAAGACATATCATCCACGAACAGACGCATTTTGTCGTACAGCTTGCTGGCGCGATCGGCAATTTGCTGCGCGTTACGACTTTGATGCTCGTAGCGCCACAGATTAGCAATGGTGCGCAGCGCCACCAGCAACGTGGTGGGGCTCACCAGCATGATATTGTTTTTCAGCGCTTCGGTGATCAGCTCTGGCTGCCGGTCAAGCGCCAGTAAAAATGCCGGTTCCATCGGAATAAACATCAGCACATAGTCCAGCGAACGCAGACCGGGCAACTGCTGATAATCCTTACGGCCCAGCAGACGGATATGGTTGCGCACGGATGCAATGTGTTCCTGCAGCGCGGATTCGCGGGTGTAGTCATCTTCGGCGTTGAAGTAACGCTCGTAGGCCACCAGCGTCATTTTGGCATCGATCACCACGTCCTTACCCTGCGGCAGACGCACGATGACATCCGGTTGCATGCGCGAACGGGTCTCGGTTTCGATACTGACCTGCGTTTCGTACTCGTAGCCTTCGCGCAGACCAGAAGCCTCAAGAACCCGGGTCAGCACCACTTCGCCCCAGTTCCCCTGCGTTTTATTGTCGCCTTTCAGGGCGCGCGTCAGGTTGACCGCCTCCTGCGCCATTTGCGCATTCAACTGCTGGAGATTCCGGATTTCATGCGCCAGCGTGTGGCGCTCGCGCGCCTCCTGACCAAAGCTGTCCTGCACCTGGCGACGGAAACCGTCCAGCTGTTCACGCAGCGGCGTTAACAAGCTATTCAGGCTTTGGCGGTTTTGTTCATCGACGCGGCGATTGCTGTGCTCAAAAATGCGGTTGGCGAGATTTTCGAACTGCTCACTCAGACGCTGTTCGCTGTTGATCATCTGGCGAATTTTATCTTCTGCATGCAGTTGGGTGGATTCAAGGCGGGTGGTCACTTCGCGCAGATCCGCTTCTAATGAGGTGTTAATATCCCGCAGATTACGCAGTTCATTATTAAGTAATTCACACTCATCACGCCAGTGACTGCTCTGAGCAAACTGTTGTTTTGTCGCGCTTAACTCTGAAACGATCTCTTCACGTTCTGCCAGTTGATCGGCCTTATGCTGCGCATGCTGATAGCTTGCCGCCAGCCAGCCCATACCCGCACCAACCAGTGCAATTACCGCATAAATCAGGATAGAGATATCCACTACGCCCCCTGCATCAAATCATTACCAGCACAAAATAGAATTGTGCTGTATAAACGTCCAGTTTGAAAGGGTTTTCCTGCGAGGCGCTACGCAAAAAGAAAAGGCCGAACGTGTCGGCCTTTAACAGAATGAGGGGAGATTAGATCAGGCGGCGAGCCGCTTCGACCACGATTTTCACCGCGTGGCTTTCGGTCTGCTTCATGGTTTCGGCGTTCGGGATCTCCTGCTGGGTGCGGTTAACGATAACGCCCGCCACCATACCCGCACGCAGACCCTGGCTTGCGCACATGGTCAGAAGCGTTGCCGATTCCATTTCGTAGTTCATTACGCCCATTGACTGCCACTCTTCCATTGAGCCTTTGAAACGGCTCACGACGCGACCAGAGAAGGTGTCGTAACGCTCCTGGCCCGGGTAGAAGGTATCTGAAGAAGCGGTTACGCCAATGTGCGTGGTTGCGCCGATAGATTTTGCGGCTTCAACCAGTGCGGTAGTACATTCGAAATCCGCTACTGCCGGGAATTCCATTGGTGCAAAGTGCAGGCTTGCACCGTCCAGGCGTACAGAGGCCGTGGTGACCAGCACGTCGCCGACGTTGATATGCGGCTGAATAGCGCCAGTGGTGCCGATACGCAGGAAGGTGCGAATGCCCAGCTGCGCCAGCTCTTCGACAGCGATAGAGGTAGACGGGCCGCCGATACCGGTAGAACACACGATAACCGCTTTACCATCCAGCTCTGCGCGCCAGGTCGTGAATTCACGATGAGCGGCCAGTTTTACCGGCTTATCCATCAGCGCGGCGATCTTTTCCACACGCTCTGGATCGCCAGGGACGATAGCCAGCGTAGCCCCTTGTAAATCATTTTTAGTGAGGCCGAGATGAAAAACATCAGACTTGGACATAGGTGACTCCTCTGTGGGTCGGTTAGTCAGAAGAAGTAAAACGGTACTTTACAGAAGCAACACGCTCATTTTCGTGACACACCTCACCATGAATGAAAATGGTTGCAGTTAATTACCACAAAATAGTGATTTACATCACATTAACAAGTTATATCGTTCGCTGCTGCACAAAAGATAGCCCGTTTCGGGCACTGTGAGTTGTTAACTTGAGGTCTATATTTACCTTTGCGCTAACGGGTACGGAGAATACCATGACACAAAAGACCCATTTTGCACCTGCTGCAGCTCCTCTCGCATCGACCATCGTCTCCACTTCTGAAGAGGCCATACTGGCTGGCGAAACCTCGATCCCCTCGCAGGGTGACAATATGCCTGCGTACCACGCTCGCCCGAAAGAAGCGGAAGGTTCGCTGCCGATCGTCATCGTGGTCCAGGAAATTTTTGGCGTTCACGAACATATTCGCGATGTTTGCCGTCGCCTCGCGCTGGAAGGGTATCTGGCCGTTGCGCCAGAACTGTACTTTCGTCAGGGCGACCCGAATGACTACCACGATATACCGACACTGTTCAGCAATCTGGTCAGCAAAGTGCCGGACGCCCAGGTGCTCGCCGATCTCGATCATGTCGCCAGTTGGGCCGCCCGTAACGGCGGCGACCCGCATCGCCTGCTGGTGACCGGCTTTTGCTGGGGTGGACGAATCAGCTGGCTTTATGCCGCGCACAATCCGCAGCTCAAAGCTGCCGTGGCATGGTATGGAAAATTGGTGGGCGAGAAAACGCTGAACTCGCCCAAACACCCGGTTGATATCGCTACCGATCTCAATGCGCCGGTGCTCGGACTTTACGGTGGACAGGACACCAGCATTTCGCAGGAGAGTGTAGAGACGATGCGTCAGGCGCTTCGGGCTGCCAATGCGAAGACCGAAATTGTGGTTTATCCCGAGGCAGGCCATGCCTTTAATGCCGATTATCGCCCCAGTTACCATCAAGAATCGGCCAAAGATGGCTGGCAGCGTATGCTGGCATGGTTCAGGCAATATGGCGCCAAAAAGAGTTAAGCCGCTCACAAATTGGCGCAAGAAGCAGCGCGGCTGTTTGACTTTTAAACACAATTTAGTCGATATAAAAAGCACAGGCGTGTAACTACGATCCGTAGGCAAGACCTGAAGCCCATCTCTCCTTCCGGGGTGAGATGGGCTTCAGGTCTTTTTTTTTGCTCTGGAGACAGGGGCCAGACATGAATCATTTGCAGGCAGCACTGGACATCATCGCCCAGGTCGGTGGCGCTGAGAATATTGAACATATTGAGCACTGCTCGACCCGATTAAGACTCAGTCTGTATGACAACGGCAAAGTCAACGAGGCGGCACTGGCAAAAATTGACGGCGTGCTGGGCGTGCGCATTAATGTGCAATGTCAGGTCATCATCGGGCATGAGGTCGTTCAGGTGTACGAAGCGGTGCGATCTCTGGTGGGGTCACCGCAGAGCCATTCGCAGACGTCGACGGCAAAAGTCAGTCGTGGCGCACAAATCGTCGACTTTGTGATTAGCGTGTTCCAGCCGCTGGTTCCGGCCATTGCCGGCGGTGGCGTCCTGAAATCATTACTGCTGTTGCTGGATGTGCTGGGCTGGTTAAGCCGCGAGAGTTCCACCTATAAAGTGCTGGATAATATTGGCTCCGCCCCGCTCTATTTCCTGCCGATTCTGGTGGCGATTACCACTGCAACCAAGCTTAAAGTGAACGTACTGGTTGCCGTCTCCGCCGTGGCGGTGATGGTGCTACCGGCGATGACAAAGCAACTCGCTGAAGGCGCGGAGTTTATGTCGTTCGACCTGCGCAACGTGGCGTATGCCTCGCAGGTCTTCCCAGCCATTCTCTGCGTACTGTTTTATGCGCAGACCGAGAAACTGTTCAATCGCTACTCTCCCGGCGCGCTGAGGATTTTCCTTTCCCCTATGCTTTCCCTGCTGGTGACAGTGCCGGTGACGCTGCTGATTCTGGGCCCGCTGGGCTATGAACTCGGCGCCGGGCTGGCAACGGTGATTCTGTGGCTCTACGGCAAACTGGGATTTGTGGCGACGGGACTGCTCGCCGCAGCGCTGCCGTTTATGGTCGCCGCCGGAATGCATAAGCCGATGCTGCCTTATGCGGTCGCGTCGATGAGCCAGTTTGGGCGCGAGATGCTCTATTTACCCGCCTCGCTGGCGCACAATATTGCTGAATCCGGCGCTTGCCTGGCTATCGCGTTAAAAAGTAAAGACAAAGTCTTAAAGTCCACCGCGTTCTCGGCGGGCATCTCCGCGCTGTTTGGCATTACTGAGCCTGCGCTTTATGGCGTCACGCTGCTGAACAAAAAGGCGCTTTACAGCGTGATTTTGGGAAGCGTGGTCGGCGGCGCGTTTATCGGCTGGATGGCGATTGAGGCCTTTGCGCTGGTTGGGCCGGGCCTTGCCAGTATCTCAATGTTTGTCTCGCCGGATAATCCCCTGAATATCGTCTGGGCGTTTGCCGGGGCGGGGCTCTCTTTCGCGATCGCTTTTCTTAGCGCCTTGCTTCTGTGGCGCGACAAAGCACCTGAAATGGACTCACAGCTCACTTTTACCCGCCCTGTTGAGGGGCAGATCGTGCCACTGGAAAACGTCAATGACGATGTGTTCTCTCGCAAAATTATGGGCGATGGTGTCGCCATTATCCCTTCACAGGGTGTGCTTCGCGCCCCGGCGGACGGCACGGTCGTGAATGTCTTTGAAAGCGGCCACGCGCTGAGTCTCCTCACCGATGCAGGTGTGGAACTGATCTTCCATATTGGCATCGACACGATCACCTTACAGGGCAAAGGTTTCCAGCCACAGGTAAAAGAAGGCCAGCACGTCAAGTGCGGCGACACGCTGATTGAATTTTCTCTCGACACCATCACCGCTGCCGGACTCGATCCGGTGGTGATGATGGTTGTCACAAATGGCGAACGATTCTCGCTGACACCAGGCAGTAACGACGAAAAGAACCCTCATCCTCATATCATCATGACGCTTAAGGAGTCCGTGTAATGGATAAATCCCACCCGTTTCCGCAAGGTTTTTTATGGGGCGGCGCGATTGCCGCAAATCAGGCCGAAGGGGCATGGAACGTTGACGGCAAAGGGCCGTCAGTGGCAGACGCCATCACCTGGAAACCGAATCTGTCGTTAAAAGATTATGACGGCCATATGGCACTGACAGATGAAAATATTCAGGATGCCTTTGAAGGTCGGCACGACGAGCTGTACCCAAAGCGTCGCGGCATTGATTTTTATCACCGCTATAAAGAGGATATCGCTCTCTTTGCCGAAATGGGCTTTAAGGTGCTGCGTATTTCCATCGCCTGGTCACGTATTTTCCCCAACGGAGAAGATGACGCCCCAGACGAAGCCGGACTGCAGTTTTATGAGGAGATGTTCCGCGAGCTGCGCCGCCACAACATCGAACCGTTAGTGACGCTCTCCCATTACGAAATGCCGCTGGCCCTCAGCGAGAAGTACAACGGCTGGGTGCATCGCAACGTGGTCGACGCGTTTGTGCGCTTCAGTAACGTCTGTTTTGACCGCTATAAAGATCTGGTTCGCTACTGGCTGACCTTTAACGAGATCGACAGTATTCATCGCCATCCGTTTACCACCGCCGGTATCCGCGAAGAGAAAAGCCTGCCAGGCCGGGCGAAACAGGATATTTATCAGGGGCTGCACCACCAGTTTGTCGCTTCCGCGCTGGTGACGCGTGATTGCCACGCTAAAATCCCCGGCAGCCAGGTGGGTTGCATGCTCACGAAGCTCACCACCTATCCGCACAGCTGCCGTCCGCAAGACGTAGAAGCCACACTGAAGAAAAATCTCGAAAACTATTTCTATGCCGATGTGCAGGTGTTTGGCGAATATCCGCCGCTGATCCTGCGCGATCTGGCGAGCCGGGATATTCAGATCGAGATGCAGGCGGACGATCAGCAGATTTTAAAAGATCATACCGTCGATTTCGTCTCGTTCAGCTACTACATGTCGTTGACCGAATCGACACAGGCCGACGTTGAGCGCACCGCAGGTAATACCATTCTCGGTGTGAAAAACCCGTACCTGCCTGCGTCAGAGTGGGGCTGGCAGATCGACCCGGTAGGGTTAAAAATCTCGTTGCTTGAGCTTTACGATCGCTACCAGAAACCGCTCTTCATTGTTGAAAACGGTCTGGGAGCGAAAGATACAGTCGAGAACGGCAAAATCCACGACAGCTATCGCATCGACTATTTCCGTGCTCACTTCGAGCAAACTTTGGCAGCTATTAATGAAGGGGTGGATGTGATGGGATTCACCACCTGGGGCTGTATCGATATTATCAGCGCAGGCACCTCGCAAATGTCGAAACGCTACGGCTTTATTTATGTCGATCAGGATGACGAGGGCAACGGCACATTGGAACGCCTGAAAAAGGACTCCTTCTGGTGGTACCAGAGAGTGATTGCCAGCAATGGCGCTGACATGAGCTAACCGGCAAGGCCGCAGGAATAACCGTGATTACGATAAAAAAATCGCTCAATAACAGCATGCTGCTGGTGGATAACGACCAGCGGGAGATGATCCTGTTTGGCAAAGGGATTGGCTTTGGCGCCAAACCCGGCACGCAGATCGACCTGGCGCAGGTGGAAAAAGTGTTCCTGCCGCTGAGCGATCTGAAATCCCGCCATTTTTTATCCCTGACGGATACGATTCCTGCGGCATTCTTCGATATCAGCCACGAGATTCTCACCCTTGCCCGCAGCCAGTGCGGTGACAAACTCAATTCCGTACTGCTTTTTACCCTCGCCGAACATTTGCATTTCGCCGTGGAGCGCAGCCGCAGCGGGCAGGTGATCCTGAATAAACTGAGCTGGGAAGTGAAGCGTTACTACCCGCAGGAGTACAGCGTCGGGATGCAGGCGCGGGAAAAAGTGAATGCGCAGTTTGCGGTTACGCTGCCGGAAGACGAAGCCGTGAATATTGCCTTCCATCTGATTAACGCCAGCAGCCAGCATGATGACAGCACCGCCCATCAACAGGTCGAACTGGTTAACCGTATTGCGGAAATCGTGCGCTATAAACTTAGCAAAGCAATTGATACCCAGTCGGTGAACTACATGCGTTTTATCACCCATCTACGCTACTTCGCCGAACGGGTATTAGCCGGGAAAATCGTGGTGACCGAGACCGAGGATTTTTATCAGGAGTTGATGCGCCATCGCCCTGATGCGATGACTGTTGCCTGGGTGATTCGGGATTATGTGCAGGATAAATATCAGCTTACGCTGCCAAAAGATGAACTGACGTGGTTGAGTATTCACATCAGCCGGTTAATGGAAGGCCATGCATAGGCCGGGCAATTGCCCGGCCTTTTTCGATTACGCCTGACGCAGGTTCTGCGCGGCTTTCACCATGTTCGCCAGTGCGGCACGGGTTTCTGGCCAGCCGCGCGTTTTCAGGCCGCAGTCCGGGTTGACCCACAGACGCTCTGCCGGAATACGCTGAGCGGCTTTTTGCAGCAGCGCTTCAATCCACTCAACGCTTGGCACGTTCGGGGAGTGAATGTCGTACACGCCCGGGCCGATTTCGTTCGGGTATTCGAACTCTTCGAACGACTCCAGCAGTTCCATGTCTGAACGCGACGTTTCGATGGTGATCACGTCCGCATCCAGCGCAGCGATGGAATCCATGATGTCGTTAAATTCGCAATAACACATGTGCGTGTGAATCTGGGTGTCGTTCTTTGCCACAGCGGCATTGATACGGAACGCTTCCACGCCCCACTCCAGATACGCTGCCCAGTCGCTGCGACGCAGCGGCAGGCCTTCACGCAGAGCCGGCTCGTCAATCTGAATGATGCCAATGCCTGCCGCTTCCAGATCCTCCACTTCATCACGCAGCGCCAGTGCAATCTGCTTAGCGATAGTTTCACGCGTCACGTCTTCACGCGGGAACGACCAGCAAAGAATGGTCACCGGACCGGTCAACATGCCTTTTACCGGCTTGTCGGTCAGAGACTGGGCGTACTTCGCCCACTCAACGGTAATGGCCTCCGGACGGCTGACATCGCCAATCACCACCGGTGGCTTCACGCAGCGAGAGCCGTAGCTCTGCACCCAGCCGTTCTGGGTAAAGACGAAACCATCCAGGTGTTCACCAAAATATTCCACCATGTCGTTACGCTCGGCTTCGCCGTGAACCAGCACATCGAGGCCCAGACGTTCCTGCTCCACAATGGCCTGTTTGATATGTTCAGCGATGCCGGTGCGATAGTTGCTGGCATCAAGGTTGCCCTTTTTAAAGTCCAGACGCAGGCCGCGAATTTCGGTGGTCTGCGGGAATGAACCGATTGTCGTGGTTGGCCACGCAGGCAGATTAAAGCGCGCACGCTGTGCTTCTGCGCGGACTTCATAGGCGTTCTCACGCTGGCTGTCCTTCGCGGTGATCGCCGCCAGACGTTTCTCTACCGCCGCGTTGTGTACGCGGGTAGAGTGACGACGCGCCTGAATCGGAGCGCTCCATTCAACCAGTTTTGCCGTGTCACCGCTGTTCAACGCATCGCGCAGCAGAGCCAGCTCTTCACATTTTTGCAGGGCGAAGGCAAACCAGCTTTTCACTTCCGCATCCAGGCGCGTTTCCACGCTCAGATCAATCGGGCTATGCAACAGCGAGCAAGAAGAAGCGACCCACAGGTCACGTTTGCCAACGATATCTTTGATTTGCGAGTATTTTTCGGTCAAATCAGCACGCCAGACGTTACGTCCGTTCACCAGACCCGCCGACAGCAGCCAGTCAGAAGGCAGGCGTGTGTGCAGCTCAGCCACATTATCTTTGCCGTGAACCAGGTCAACGTGCAGACCCTGTACCGGCAGCGCGGTGATGGTGTCGAGGTTTGGCGTGACGCCTTCAAAATAGGTGGTCAGCAGTAATTTCACCTGACCTTGCAGGGCATCGTAAGCCGGTTTGAACGCGTCCAGCCACGCCTGCGGCAATTCGAGAACCAGCGCTGGCTCATCAATTTGCACCCACTCAATACCGCGTTTAGCCAGTTCCGCCAGAACCTGCTGATACACAGGCAGGATATCTTTCAGCAGGCTGAGACGGTCAAACTGTTCGCCTTTCACTTTACCCAGCCACAGATATGTCACCGGGCCGAGCAGAACAGGTTTAATTTTGTGGCCCAGCGCCAGCGCTTCGTCTACTTCATCCAGAATCTGGGTCCAGGTCAGTTTGAACTGCTGGCCTTTCACGAACTCCGGCACCATGTAGTGGTAGTTGGTGTTAAACCATTTGGTCATTTCTGCGGCTGCCGCTGGCTCGCCGGTCGGTGCGCGACCGCGACCCAGGCGGAACAGGGTGTCGATATCTACCGATCCATCGTTGTTCTGATGACGAGCCGGCACGTTGCCAAGCAGCAGGCTGGTAGTCAGAACATGGTCGTACCAGGCGAAATCGCCCACCGGCAGCAGATCCACGCCGGCCTGTTTTTGCTGGTCCCAGTGACGAGCGCGCAGTTCGCACCCAACGGCCAGCAGCTCTTCACGGGTGGAGTTGCCCGCCCAGTAGCTTTCTTGTGCTTTTTTCAGCTCGCGGCGAAGGCCAACGCGAGGAAAACCGAGGGTGTGGTTAATAATTGTCATGTCGCTGCCTCTTATGAATTCGTTATTTAGCCATCCAGATGTTTACACATCCATAATGTGAATGTACTGTATGATCCACAAGCGCAAATTGTTCATGGCGAAGTGAAGGACTTTCATGATCGAGATAAAACACCTGAAAACGCTACAAGCGTTGCGGAACTGCGGTTCACTCGCAGCGGCTGCGGCTACCCTGCATCAGACGCAATCCGCCCTTTCTCACCAGTTCAGCGATCTGGAACAACGCCTTGGCTTTCGTCTGTTTGTGCGTAAAAGTCAGCCGCTGCGCTTTACGCCGCAGGGCGAGATTTTGTTGCAGCTGGCAAATCAGGTCTTACCGCAGATAGCCAGCGCGTTACAGTCCTGTAATGAGCCGCAGCAAACGCGCCTGCGCATCGCCATTGAGTGCCATAGCTGTATTCAGTGGCTAACGCCCGCACTTGAAAATTTCCGCCAGCACTGGCCACAGGTTGAGATGGATTTTAAATCGGGCGTGACATTTGACCCGCAGCCTTCGCTTCAGCAGGGCGAGCTGGATCTGGTGATGACCTCCGATATTTTACCGCGCAGCGGCCTGCACTATTCGCCGATGTTTGATTATGAAGTGCGCCTGGTGCTGGCCCCGGATCATCCGCTGGCGGTCAAGACGCGTATCACGCCGGAAGATTTGGCGAGCGAAACGCTGCTGATCTATCCGGTGCAACGCAGCCGCCTGGATATCTGGCGTCACTTCCTGCAACCGGCAGGCATCAGCCCGAATCTTAAAAGCGTCGATAACACCTTACTGTTGATTCAGATGGTGGCAGCCAATATGGGCATAGCGGCCCTGCCGCACTGGGTGGTGGAAAGTTTTGAACGCCAGGGTCTGGTGGTGACCAAAACCCTGGGTGAAGGACTGTGGAGCCGACTGTACGCCGCCGTGCGCGATGGCGAGCAGCGTCAGCCGGTGACGGAAGCGTTTATTCGCTCAACGCGGAATCACGCTTGCGACCATCTTCCGTTTGTGCGGAGCGCGGAGCGACCCAATGGCGATGCACCCATAGCGAAGCCAGGATCACCGTTCCCCCAATAATAAAGCTCGGCCAGTGCGGTTGCTCCTGCCAGATGGCGAGATTGACCAACAGACCCGCGGGCACGTGAACGTTGTTCATGATGCCCAGCGTACCGGCGTCAACCTGCGTCGCGCCGTAGTTCCACATAAAGTATCCCAGCCCCGAGGCGACCACGCCCAGCCAGATCAGAACGCCCCATTGCAGCGTTGTGGTTGGCAGTTTTTGCGGGTTGCCGAGCATAAACCAGGCCACCACGGCCACGATGAACGCCCCCATGTAAAACCAGGCGAACGCGTTATGCTGCGGCATCGGATGGATTTCCATCAGGCGTTTATATCCCACCATCCCGATGGCAAAGCTGATGTTCGCGAGCTGGACGAACATCAATCCGGTCCAGAAGTGATCGCTCACTTTGTCGTAGCGAATAATCGCCGCGCCCGCCACCGCCAGCAGCGCGCTCAACACATATCCCCAGCGTAATCGACGTTTACTGAGCAGGTCGTAAATCAGCGTGATATAAAGCGGCGTCAGCACCGTAAACAGCAGGAACTCCGACACCGACAGGTAGACATAAGCGCGGAAGCTGAACAGATACATGATGCCGAGCTGCATTGCGCCCACCAGCATGTACAGCAGAATGGTTTTCAGCGTTTGCCCACGCAGGCGCAGGAACGGTAGGAACACCAGCGCCGCCAGCCCTACGCGCATGAGCACAGAGAAGTAGCTGTCGACGTGTCCGGCAAGATATTCACCGATCAGGCTGAAGGAAAACGCCCACAGGATAGTGGTGATAATGAGTAATGCCACGATGAGACTCTCTCAGGAGGATAAGCCTCCATTGTAGCGGACTCGACGGTTGACAACTGAGTAAATAAAGAGCGTTTAACACGGGTTGACTCTCTCTTCTCGGCCAAATTCATTGCTGGCATGTACCGTCGCCAAAAACAGTATCAATTTTTTCCTCTGCTATCGTGTCAAAATTATGCTCTGTGTATATTTCCCACGAATGGCCAATCGCATTTGCACTTAAACGATAAGATCGCTTATTTGTTGATAATAATCTATAGCCCACAAAATTCCTGTTTATCCCTGAATTCATTGATTCGGCTTTCCCTGATATTTGATTGCCCTTTTTTATGTCAAACAATCGATAATGTATATTGTTGCACTCTATATCACATGGCGAACATTTCATATCAAGAATAATTAACATATTTTCATTTTTTAAAACTATGCTGTAATTTTCACTTGAGTATGAAAAAAAAGGAAAACACAAAATCATGACGAATATAATCATCTTCATTTTTTAAAGTAAACCCCATTAAAAAATACATTAATTTCGGCATCCCTTCTGTTGATTAAACCTCGACTGATACGGCCTTGAGTATACTTGTATGATTTCCATGCTTCTTTCAAATCCCCTGAAAATTCACCGTTGATTATCCTGAGTATCGATGAGATTTTAAAGGCGTAAATACCGATGTTAAATGCAAGCATCACTAGTGCATCAAATTCGTTTTGGGTTATTTTTTCTTTTATCTCATAACGTACAGTCTGAATAAAACTGTAGATATCATTCTTAAAAAGAATGACAGCCTGGGACTCCGTTATCCCTTTTTTATACTTAGCGAATTCTTTTTCACTGGAAATTAAATGCCCATAGCCGATTGTAGCGCCTTTTTTATATTCTGAAATTAATTTCCCGTTTTGATCCCAGTACGGTAGTTTGTATAGTTTTTCATACGATTTCATGAGTGAAACACATGAATAACTAAGCTGAAAAGTATTTGAGGGGAATAGCCTCACGCACTGTGATTGAGTATATCTGGCGCTGAATTTATATGTTAAAAAACCATTACTATCTAGCATAACGAAACCTTTCAAAAATATTAGTCACGTTAATTTAATACTCTTATTCAATTTTTTAACTAATTTCCTAATTTTTCGGATAAAGGGGCGGGTTCTTTTCTTAAATTTCTATTTCTGCCCCAGTTTATAAGGCGAGAAAAGGCATGAACCATTCCAGTCGTTTCCCGGCAGTGACATCAGTGATTTACGTCCAGTTCTGCTGGCTACTCCCTCGATGCCCATGAAAACGATGGTGATCTCCCCCTGTAATCATATCGACTATCAATTCCTGGATAGGGTTAAAGAGCGATATTTAGCAGGTGTTGGACTGGGGGTAATTGGCGGTTAACGGATGGAAAATCATCATCCCGTGCCGGAAGCGAGCAGATTAAATAAGTCTTTGATAACGCTGCGTGTTAACGAAAATGACTAAAGGGTTTCCTGACTAAAAAGGAAACCCTTATTAAGTCCATTACGCCTGATCGAGATACAGCTTGCGCAGATAGTTCGGCACCGCGTTGTCGGCGTTGGTGCCAATGACTTCCAGCTCCGGGTGCATGTCTTTCAGACGCTGGTGCGCATTTTCCATAATGCAGCCTTTACCCGCCATGGAGAGCATTTCAGCATCATTCATGCCGTCGCCAAACGCGATGCAATCTTTCAGCTCGTAGCCCATACGTTTTGCCACTGCTTCCAGCGCGTGGCCTTTAGAGACACCGCCAGCCATCACTTCCAGACAGGTCAGCGTGGAGAAACTCACGTTCACACGATCGCCCCAGCGCGCATTAATCGCCTGCTCCAGCGGAAGTAACTCTTCATGGCTTGCGCAGGTGAAGAACACTTTGCTGATGCCTTCAGGCTCAAGCAAGCCCGGCTCGTACAGCGAATAGTTGAAGACCGCTTCTTTAAAGAAACGCATCTCGTCCGGGCGATGACGGTTCATAAACCAGTCGTCGTTACGGTAAACGTTGGTGATGATTTCCGGATTATTATGCATCACGCCAAACAAGTCGGCGGCGATGTCACGATCGAGATCGTGCGTGAAGATCAGATTGCCATCGGTATCGTGCACGCGCGCGCCGTTGGAGGTGATCATGTACGCTTTGATGTCCAGATTATCGCGGATCTGCCCCACATCTACGTGGTGGCGGCCGGTCGCGAACACAAAGTTCACACCACGAGCGGTCAGGAGTTTTAAGGTCTCTTTCGCATAAGGCGACAGGGTGTGGTCGGGGGAGAGCAGCGTGCCATCTAAGTCAGATGCAACAACCTGGTACATAGGGAAATTTAACCTCAATAGAATATCAGTTATGCCTGTCGAAAAATTCAACAATGGCGTTTAGCGCGACTGAGCGCATGGTGTCCTTTTCAAAAAGGATCTCATGGTACGCGCCCTTTATGACCAACGGTTTTCCCCCTTCACAGGGATGCCCGGCGGCGGCGCGCAGTTCGCAAAAGCGGTCATGCATGCGGTTGTCGACCACACGCTCTTCTTCCGCCTGAATCAGTAATGTCGGCGTATCATTTTTAACCGTCCCTGCCAGCGCCGATTCTCCGGCACGGATGCCTTCTCGGACCCAGTGGTACGTGGGTCCGCCCACGCGCAACCGCGGTTCATCAGCATAAAAACGCAGGTTGCGGCGATACCGTTGCCGGCTATGGGTCAGCACGTTAATGGCAAATGGCAATGCGCGCCAGCGCCCGGTTCCGATAGCGTAGCCTTCACGAATGCGCTGATGGCCCTCAGCCCAGTCAAGAATATGGCGCACCATCCAGTCGGGGAAACGCATCACAATGCCAAACATCGGCGCGCTTAACGCAATGGCATCGCACTGATGGGGATGACGCTGTAAAAACAGCGTGGCGATGGCTCCGCCCATGGAGTGCGCCAGAATATAGCGCTTACGCCAGGGGCCCGGTGCCACTTCCTGCTGCCAGAACGCGGCGAGATCGTCGACATAATCGCTGAAATTCACCACGTGTCCACGGTGTGAATCCGATAACAACCGCCCGGAGCGACCCTGCCCGCGATGGTCGATAATCAACACATCAAAACCCAGATGGAAAAGGTCGTACGCCAGTTCAGCGTATTTGACGTAACTTTCAATACGGCCAGGGCAAACCACGATCACGCGATCGTTTTTTTCATCATGGAAACGCACAAAGCGCACCGGCACGTTGTCCACACCGGTAATCTCGGCTTCTTCGCGCTGACGCCAGAAATCGGTCAGCGGCCCCATGGAGAAAGCAGCAAATGCGTTCTCGCGTGTTTCCCAGTCCTTTTTCTGCTGAAACATCGGGTTTCCACCCCTGTAAGCCAAGGAATATCGTTTTTTCAAGCCGCATCACACAATGACGCAACAATAGCGTATTGTGGCATAAAAATAGACGATTCGGGAGTTTCAAATGACCTTCGAGTGGTGGTTCGCCTACCTGCTGACATCCATCATCCTGAGCCTTTCACCCGGCTCTGGCGCGATTAATACCATGACCACGTCCATCAACCATGGCTATCGCGGCGCGGCCGCCTCTATTGCCGGATTGCAGACTGGGCTGGGAATTCACATCGTGCTGGTGGGGATCGGACTGGGTACGCTGTTCTCGCGTTCGGTGCTGGCGTTTGAAGTGCTCAAATGGGCGGGCGCGGCGTATCTGATTTGGCTGGGCATCCAGCAGTGGCGTGCGGCAGGCTCGATTGATCTGAACACCCTCGCGCATACGCAAACACGCGGTCGCCTGTTTAAGCGCGCGGTTTTCGTGAACCTGACCAACCCCAAAAGCATCGTTTTTCTGGCCGCCCTGTTCCCGCAGTTTATCGTTCCGCATCAGCCGCAGGTGATGCAGTACGTGGTGTTGGGCACAACGACGATCGTTGTCGATATTATCGTGATGATTGGTTATGCGACGCTGGCACAGCGGATTGCGGCGTGGATTAAAGGGCCTAAACAGATGAAGGCCCTGAATAAAATCTTTGGTTCGTTGTTTATGCTGGTTGGCGCGCTGTTAGCGTCAGCGCGTCATGCTTAACGAGAAATGATGAGATGAATACCGAAGCCGGCGAACAATGCGCCGGCAAAGCCGTCGATCCACTTCGCCAGACGCTGATAACCGCGACGCATGGATGGCAGGGCAAACAGGCTTGCCACGATGGTGAACCACGCGAAGGTTTCGACGACGATCAGCAGGAAAATTCCCCAGCGCGCGCCAGCGCCCACATCATCACCCACGAACAGTGAGAATACCGAGCCGAAGTAAATAATCGCTTTCGGATTGGCGAGGTTGGTCAGCAACCCTTTAATAAAACTACGTCCGCCCGTGGCCAGTTCAACCTTTGGCTCCGGTGCGGTTGTCTCTTCTTTCCTGAAAGCCCCACGCAGCATCTGATAACCCATCCACAACAGATACAGGCCACCGCCGACCATAATAATGTTATGCAGCCACGCCATCTTCGCGAGGATAAGATTCAGGCCAAGCAGCGCGACGGCAGCCCACACCATGACGCCCATGGTAATACCGAGCACCCCCATCATCGCCTCTTTGCGAGAGCGGCTGACAGCAGTCTGAGAAACGAAGAAAAAGTCAGGGCCAGGGCTCATCAGCGCAACGATGTGCACCAACGCCACAGTGAGAAATAGCATTAACATAATTAACTCGCGGGGAAATTATTCAGTGAGTGACCATCCTGGCACTTTTTAGTCTGGCTGACTACTCCTCATCATCGCCGTCAACATGAGAACGAATCAGTGCCATGAATTCTTTACCAAAGCGCTCAAGCTTACGCGTGCCGACGCCGTTGATACTGAGCATTTCGCCCGCGCTGAGCGGCGTCTGCTCGGCCATCTCGATAAGCGTGGCATCGTTGAACACGACATACGGCGGGATATTCTCTTCGTCGGCAATCGCTTTACGCAGCTTGCGCAGTTTGGCAAACAGCTTGCGGTCGTAGTTGCCGCCGTAGGATTTTTGCATCACACGCGGTTTGAGCGCGACAACGCGCGGAACGGCAAGCTGTAACGCCAAATCACCGCGCAGCACCGGTCGCGCCGCCTCAGTGAGCTGAAGCGCGGAGTGCTGGGCGATATTTTGCGTAGCGAAACCGAGGTGAATCAGCTGGCGGATAATACTCACCCAGTGTTCGTGGCTCTGTTCACGACCAATGCCGTAAACCGGCAGCTTGTCGTGCCCCATTTCGCGGATACGTTGATTATTTGCCCCGCGCAGCACTTCCACCACGTAGCCCATACCAAAGCGCTGATTCACACGGTAAATGGTTGAGAGCGCCTTACGCGCATCCATCAGGCCATCGTACTGCTTAGGCGGATCGAGGCAGATATCGCAGTTGCCGCACGGCTCCTGGCGTCCTTCGCCAAAATAATTGAGCAGCACCAGACGTCGGCAGGTTTGCGCTTCGGCAAAGGCCCCCATCGCGTTAAGTTTGTGGCGTTCGATATCCAGCAGTTGCCCGGCGGGTTTTTCTTCCAGACAGCGGCGCAACCACGCCATATCCGCCGGATCGTAAAACAGCATCGCTTCAGCAGGCAGGCCATCACGCCCGGCGCGGCCGGTTTCCTGGTAATAGGATTCGATATTGCGCGGGATGTCGAAGTGCACCACAAAGCGCACGTTCGGTTTGTTGATCCCCATCCCGAACGCCACCGTCGCGACCACGATTTGCAGGTCATCGCGCTGGAATTTTTCCTGCACGTCGGCGCGGATGTGGTTTTCTAAACCGGCGTGATAGGCCGCCGCGCTAAAGCCGCGATTT
Source organism: Lelliottia sp. CFBP8978 (assembly GCF_034046055.2). Lineage (NCBI taxonomy): Bacteria > Pseudomonadati > Pseudomonadota > Gammaproteobacteria > Enterobacterales > Enterobacteriaceae > Lelliottia > Lelliottia sp. CFBP8978. Next base: position 4,247,553 of record NZ_CM188253.1, read on the forward strand.
TGCAGACGCGCGGCGGTGTCTTCCACTTTCGCGCGGCTGTTGCAGTAAATAATGCCGGATTTGCCGCGCTGCTCCTGCACATAACGCAGCAGCTGGTCCGTCGGCTTGAATTTTTCCATCAGCATGTAGCGGATGTTGGGGCGGTCAAAACTGCTGACCTGAATAAACGGATCGTTCAGACCCAGCAGCCGCACAATATCCAGACGCGTGGTGTCGTCCGCCGTGGCGGTGAGCGCCATAAATGGCAACGCCGGGAAACGCTGACGAAGCTGGCCGAGCGCGGCGTATTCCGGACGGAAATCGTGGCCCCATTGGGAGATACAGTGCGCCTCGTCCACCGCCAGCAATACCGGATTCCAGTGCGCTAAATGCTCAAGGAAGTTGTCCAGCATCAGGCGCTCTGGAGCGATATAGAGCAGGCGAATTTGTCCGTTACGACAACCTGCCATCACCTCTTGCTGCTGTTCGCGCGTTTGAGTGGAGTTAATACAGGCCGCGGCCACGCCGTTTGCCAGCAGCTGGTCCACCTGATCTTTCATCAGCGAAATGAGCGGCGAAACCACGACCGTGAGGCCGTCCAGAACAAGCGAGGGAACCTGATAGCACAGCGATTTTCCGCCACCCGTGGGCATAACCACCAGACAGTCGCGGCCTTCCAGCACGGTTTTAATGATGGTTTCCTGGCCAGGGCGGAATTGCTGATAGCCAAAGGTTTCATGCAAAACCTGTTTAGCCAGCGATTCCTGATTCAATACGTCCGCCTGCGCCACGTTAACCCCATATGCCAGAAATAAAACAGGCGCTATTTTCAGCGCCTGAGAGAGAAACTTCAACGTTTAACGAAAAAACATTCAGGATGGCCTAGAAAAGATCGTTAAGCATCACGCCCACACCAACGCGGGTTTGATTGAAATTATAATCAATAAGCGATTCGCCGTAGCCGCTGTAAACCTGCGTGTAGATACGCACATGTTTGGTCATCGGATAGCTCAAGCCCAGCTCCGCACCGCCATAGCCAGTGTTCCAGTTGTATTGGCCCTTCGCACTCAGAACCGCGTCACCCAGCTGGTAGCCAATTTTAAGCTGATAGTAGCCCATGTATTTGGTGATATCCGGGTTATCGTCCGTATCGCCAATCACATACCACGGTTTGACTTCCACCAGCCAGTTACCGTTCTCCGCCATCAGACGCGTATAGAGACGGTTCCAGCTACGCGATGTCGGATCGGAACGACCGTTGGAATCGTGGTTATAGCCAAACTCCACGTCGCGCAGCGTCCAGCCAGCAAATTCGTCGTCCGTGGCAAAGCCGAGGAACAATTGCGGCTCATAGTTGGTTTCACGGAACGGCGACGATTCACCGCTATTGGACAGCTGCCACCAGGATTTCTGGGTATAAGAACCGCCCAGAACCGAGTTCGGCCCCAAAATACCGCGCCAGAAAGGGAACGCCAGACTGAGCTGGAACTTCACTTCATCTTTGCGCGCATTATCGGACCAGTTATAGGAGCTGATCGCTTCTTTGTTAAGGTCGCTGGTTTGGGTGTAAATCACATAGTTAGTGTCGTACGGATAGAGCGTAAACGGATTATCATGCTCCAGAAGCATATTCGCGATAATACTGCCGCGAACGGCGGGCTTATCATGCACTTCTTTCAGCGTCGCTTCCTGCGCAAATGCCGTGAGGGGCAGCGAAACCGCCGCCAGTAACCAACCCAGATACGTCCGCATCGGTGGGGTTCTCCTGCGAAATAAGATTATGTGAAGAGTTATGTGGGCCACATTCTACCTGTTTCTTCGCTAACTTCCCCTCTTCGTTTCTGAAAGTGGAAATCCTTATGCTTGAGGCATAAAATCAACATTTTGTTAACAACAAAGGATGCGACTTTTCATGTCAGCCACGCTTACCGCTGAAGAAGCCCTGAAACTGGTGGGAGAGATTTTTGTTTACCACATGCCATTTAACCGCGCGCTGGGGCTGGAGCTGGAACGTTACGAAAAAGGGTTCGCCCAGCTGGGTTTCAACAATCAGCCAATGATGGTGGGAAACTGGGCGCAAAGTATTTTACACGGCGGGGTGATCGCCTCGGCGCTGGACGTCGCGGCAGGTCTGGTCTGTGTGGGCAGCACGCTGGCGCGTCACGACACCATCAACGAAGATGAATTACGGCAGCGTCTTTCGCGGATGGGGACCATTGATTTACGCGTGGACTATTTACGTCCGGGACGAGGTAATCGCTTTACCGCCACCAGCAGTCTGCTGCGCGCAGGCAATAAGGTGGCTGTCGCCCGCGTCGAATTGCATAACGAAGAGCAGGTTTATATCGCCAGCGCAACTGCCACTTATATGGTGGGTTGAGACGCTAAAATCGGGTAAAATTAATTCACTTTCTTGTAACGGATTTTCCCGATGGATGCTAAACAGACGCGGCAGGGCGTTTTACTCGCCCTTGCCGCTTATTTTATTTGGGGTATCGCGCCCGCGTACTTCAAGCTGATCTACTACGTCCCAGCAGACGAAATTCTCACCCACCGCGTAATCTGGTCTTTTTTCTTTATGGTGGCGCTGATGAGCATCAGCCGTCAGTGGTCGGGCGTGAAAACGCTGCTGCAAACTCCGAAGAAGATTTTCCTGCTGGCGCTGTCGGCGGTGCTGATTGGCGGCAACTGGCTGCTGTTCATCTGGGCGGTCAATAACCATCACATGCTGGAAGCCAGTCTTGGCTACTTTATTAACCCGCTGGTAAATATTGTGCTGGGGATGCTGTTCCTCGGCGAACGTTTCCGTCGTATGCAATGGGTCGCCGTTTTACTGGCCTTCTGCGGCGTATTGGTACAGCTGTGGACGTTTGGTTCGCTGCCGATCATCGCGTTGGGGCTGGCGTTTAGCTTTGCGTTTTATGGTCTGGTGCGTAAAAAAATTGCCGTAGAAGCGCAGACCGGAATGCTGTTCGAAACGCTGTGGTTACTGCCGCTGGCGGCCATTTATCTGTTTGGCATTGCCGACAGCAGCACCAGCCATATGGGAAGTAATCCGTGGTCGCTGAACCTGATGCTGATGGCCGCAGGCGTCGTGACCACCATTCCACTGTTGTGCTTTACCGGCGCGGCAACGCGTTTACGCCTCTCCACGCTCGGGTTCTTCCAGTACATCGGTCCAACGCTGATGTTCCTGCTGGCCGTGGTCTTTTACGGCGAAGTCCCTGGCGCCGATAAGATGGTGACCTTTGCGTTTATCTGGGTCGCACTGGCTGTTTTTGTCGCGGATGCGATTTATACGCAACGCAGAGTGAAGAGAGGGCGGTAATATTGCCCTGCCCTCTCCCTGAGGGAGAGGGCATTCTGAACCCGAACGGGCTCATATGAGTTGCGAATTTACAGCCAGTTGCGACGTTTGAAATACAGATACGGCGCCAGCCCGGCAAGGATCATAAAGATAATCGCGCCAGGATAGCCAAAGCTCCAGCGCAGTTCCGGCATAAACTCGAAGTTCATCCCGTAGCTTGATGCCACCAGCGTCGGCGGCAGGAACACCACGGATACCACCGAGAAGATCTTGATGATGCGGTTCTGCTCGATGTTGATAAAGCCCATCGCCGCCTGCATCAGGAAGTTCACTTTCTGGAACAGCGATTCGTTATGCGGCAGCAGGGATTCGATATCGCGCAGGATCTCCCGCGCTTGTTCAAGCTGACCGCCAGGCAGACGCGCTTTACGCACCAGGAAATTCAGCGCTCGCTGGGTATCCATCAGACACAAACGCACTTTCCAGCCGATATCTTCCTGCTCCGCCAGCGTGGAGAGCGCTTCATCGTATTCATCGCCCTGATGGCCTTCCATGATGACGCGGCTCAGCTTTTCCAGATCGCTGTAGATGTTTTCGATCTCATCCGCCAGCTGTTCGATTTTGGTTTCGAACAGATCAAGCAGCAGTTCATAGGCATTGCCATCGACCATTGCCTGGCTGCGGGCGCGCATACGATAGAGACGAAACGCAGGCAGTTCGCGCTCGCGCAGCGTGAACAGGCGGCCATCACGAATGGTAAACGCGACGGTGGAGTTACCGGCGTGGTCTTCCGCATCTTCAAAAAAGAAAAAGGAGTGAATATGCAGGCCGTCTTCGTCTTCAAAGAAACGCGCGGATGCTTCGATATCTTCCAGTTCCGGGCGGGTAGCCAGGCTTTGTCCGAGCTCTGATTGTACGCGAAGGCGCTCATCGTCGTCCGGCTCGACCAGATCCACCCATACGGCATCAATGAGGGGCTGTGACTCTTCAGCTTCAAGCCGAATCAGTCGGTTATTTTCGAGTTGAAATGCGCTCAACATGACCGGGACTCCCAATGCAAAAAATATCGGACAGTTCGGTGGGCACACAGAAACAATATGGGTTTCAGACCATTAAACAGCCTGACTCAGCGCGACGGGAAAAATAGGTCGCTGACAACCACTAAGGCCATCAGCAAGAGGAGATAGCCTTAGGAGTTGTTCCTGGATGACAGGGAATTGAGCCAGTATCTACTGGGTGTGTCCAAGGCGAATGTCCTCTTAGCGTAATCGTGCGCGCATGTTACGCCAGCAGTAACTGCGGCGTCAACACGCAACGGAACGCTGAAGAGCAATAAATAGCCTTCAGCTATTAAGGCTAGCAGATTATTACAAAATAATGATATTTTTCTGAATGTTACACCGTTTCCAGCTTCGCGTAGGCCGCGACCAGCCATTTGATCCCTTGCCCCTGGAACGCCACCTGCAGGCGGCTGTGCTCACCGCTGCCTTCCAGATTCACAATGGTGCCTTCGCCAAATTTTGAGTGACGGACGCGCTGGCCAAGCTTGTAGCCGGTATCGTTTTCCGAGATCGGCGTGCCCATTCGCTGATGGCTCACCGGACGGCTGATACTGGCGCGCAAACGCACCTCTTCCACACACTCTTCCGGCAGTTCACCGATGAAACGCGACGGACGGTGATAAACCTCTTTGCCGTACAAACGGCGGGTCTCGGCGTAAGTCAGGGTCAGTTTTTGCATCGCACGCGTCACGCCGACGTAGGCCAGGCGGCGTTCTTCTTCCAGACGACCGCCCTCATCCAGCGACATCTGACTTGGGAACATCCCCTCTTCCATGCCGACGATAAACACCTGCGGGAACTCCAGCCCTTTTGCGGAGTGCAGCGTCATTAACTGCACCGCGTCCTGCCAGGTATCCGCCTGCCCTTCGCCTGCTTCCAGCGCGGCGTGCGACAAAAACGCCTGAAGCGGCATCAGATCTTCGTCTTCTTCGTTGTAGCTGAACTGGCGCGTTGCCGTCACCAGTTCCTCTAAGTTCTCAATACGCGTCTGGCCTTTCTCGCCCTTTTCCTGCTCATACATCATGCGCAGACCCGAATCTTTTACGACCCGGTCAGTCTGGACGTGCAGCGGCATATCGGCCGTTTCCTGCGCCAGCGCGTCAATCAGTTCAATAAAGCGTTGTAATGCGCTTGCCGCACGGCCAGCCAGCGCTTTTTCCTGCAACAGCTCCCGGCAGGCCTGCCAGAGCGTTAGCTGACGTTCACGGGCCGCCTGACGTACTACGTCGAGCGTGCGATCGCCAATCCCGCGTGTTGGCGTATTCACCACGCGCTCAAACGCCGCATCGTCGTTACGATTCGCAATCAGGCGCAGATACGAGAGCGCATCTTTGATCTCCTGACGCTCGAAGAAGCGCATACCGCCATAAATACGGTACGGCATACTCACCTGCAACAACGCCTCTTCCAGCACGCGCGACTGGGCGTTGCTGCGATAGAGAATGGCGCACTGTTCCAGCGCTCCGCCGTTGTCCTGCCAGGTTTTAATCCGGTTGACTACAAAGCGCGCTTCATCCAGTTCGTTGAATGCGCAATAGATCGAAATCGGTTCGCCATCGACGCCGTCGGTCCACAGCTTTTTGCCCAGACGCCCGTTGTTGTTTTCAATCAGGGCGTTGGCGGCGCTCAGAATATTGCTGGTTGAGCGGTAGTTTTGTTCCAGACGAATGGTTTCTGCGCCGGGGAAATCGTTGAGGAAACGCTGGATGTTTTCCACCTGCGCCCCACGCCAGCCGTAGATGGACTGGTCGTCATCGCCGACGATCATGACCTTGCCGGTATCGCCCGCTAACAGACGGATCCACGCGTACTGAATGTTGTTGGTATCCTGGAATTCGTCCACCAGGATGTTGGTAAAGCGTTCACGATAGTGCTGGAGAATATGCGGTTTGTTGAGCCACAGCTCATGGGCGCGCAGCAGCAGCTCGGCGAAATCCACCAGCCCGGCGCGGTCACACGCTTCCTGATAGGCCTGATAAACCTTCTGCCACGTTTGCTCGACCGGGTTACCGAAGCTCTGAATATGATGCGGGCGCAGCCCTTCGTCTTTCTGGCCGTTGATGTACCACATCGCCTGACGCGGCGGCCACTGCTTCTCGTCAAGATTCATCGCCTTGATGAGACGCTTCAGCAGACGAAGCTGGTCTTCGCTGTCGAGGATCTGGAAATCCTGCGGCAGGTTCGCGTCCATATGGTGCGCGCGCAGCAGGCGATGAGCCAGTCCGTGGAAAGTCCCCACCCACATGCCCCCCTGGCTGGTTCCCATCAGCTGCGCGATACGATGGCGCATCTCCGCTGCCGCTTTGTTGGTAAACGTCACGGCCATAATGGAATACGGCGAGCAGTTTTCCACGCTTTGCAGCCACGCAATACGATGCACCAGAACACGTGTCTTACCACTGCCCGCCCCTGCCAGCACCAGCATATTGGTACGCGTCGCGGCAACCGCGTCACGCTGTTTGTCATTAAGGCTGTCGAGCAGGTAAGAAACGTCCATTGGCACCGCCAGAAGTCATCTGCCCGGTCGCCGTTTCGCTTCCGGACATACTGTTAATTTATACAATACTGCTGGTGATTATATCAGCGTGGTGAGGGATGCCAACCGCGAAATTTCTACGTGCGGCAACAGGCGACTGTCAGCGGTCTGCATCAGGTCGGCATTTTCCGGTTTGATCCAGCAGGCCTGCATCCCACAGCGTATCGCACCAGCGACATCAGTGGTCAGGTCATCGCCCACATGCAGGATTTCGCCCAGCGGCAGAGCCAGTTTTTCTGCCGCCAGATGGTACATATCGTTGAACGGTTTCGAGCGCCCGTGCGGGCCAGCACGCAATACAAACTCAAAATAATCGCCAAGGCCGAACAGCTCGGGCTGGGCGTTACCGTTAGTTATCGCCACCAGCGGCCATTTTTTGGCGAGCATAGCCAGGGTGTCGTGAGTCTCCTGCGGAACATCAATGCGGCTACGCCATTTGGCAAAGTGAGCCATCGAGGCTTCCGCGCCAAGCGCCGCGTCTTGCGCACTCAGCCCGGCATGCAGCATCGTCTGTTCAACGGCGCGGCGACGCCATTCCGTCACATCATGATAGATTTCTGGCTCCGTCTCGCGTAACGCCTGACGCATCCGTTGAAAATCACGGTTTTGTAGCGTTTTTAAAGACGGGTGATAGTTTTGCACAAACGCCAGCGCTTCCTGTTCGGTGCGCAGAATCACCTGACGGTTGTCGTAAAGGGTGTCATCGAGATCGAAAGTCAGGGCAGATATCTGACCCAGTGGGCGGTAAAAACGCATTATTTCCCCCGTTTTGCGCGTGGATGGGCCGAGTCGTACACCGAGGCAAGGTGTTGAAAATCGAGATGGGTATAGATTTGGGTGGTCGACAGATTCGCGTGGCCCAGCAATTCTTGCACGCCGCGCAGATCGCCGCTGGACTCCAGCATATGCGTCGCAAAGGAGTGGCGCAGTTTATGCGGATGTACGTGGCTGTTCAGCCCCTGCTTGATACCCCATTCGGCAAAACGCTTTTGCACGTTGCGCGCGGAAATGCGTTTCCCCAGTTTTGAGAGAAACAGCGCATTTTCTTCTGTACCAAACAGGCCGCGCAGATCCAGCCAGTGCTCAATCCACGCCACCGCATTGCGGCCTATCGGCAAACGGCGCTCTTTGCTGCCCTTGCCCATCACCCACACTTCGCCGGTATCCAGATCGAGATGTTTAAGATCTAATCCCACCAGTTCCGAAAGACGTAAACCCGCGCCATACATTACCTCCAGCATCGCGCGATCGCGCACCGCCAGCGGATCGTTAAGATCGATATCCAGCAGACGATTCACGTCATCAACGTCGATATTTTTCGGCAGATGGCGCGGCGCTTTTGGGGTGGCGATGCCTTTTGCCGGATTGGCTTTTAGCTCGCCCTGGCTCACCAGCCAGTCGAAGAAACTGCGCAGGGCAGAAAGCCGTAACGCGAGACTCGCCGGGCCTAAACCTTTGCGCCGGCTGCGCACCACAAATCCGCGCACGATCGCAGCGTCACATTGTTGCCAGCTTTTCAGACCGATCTCTTCGGCGATCTGCATGATGGCATCAAGCTGACGCTGATAATTCAGCAGCGTGATCGGGCTAAGCTGGCGTTCAACGCCAAGATAACGCAGAAAACGCGCGACAAGGGGATTAAGCAGTGACTCCGTCATATGCGTTCAATCCAGCGCTCCAGCAGCTCAGGCAGCATCAGGGCTATTTCCTGTAGCAGGTGCGTGCCCTGTCCTTGCTCATAGTGGTGTGCGTCGCGGCTGGTGAATAACATCACGCCCAGATCGCCCTCACGCCCCATCAACGACATTGCCACTGAGCCAATCGCTTTGGCTTCAGGCAACACCACCAGCAGCTCAGGACCGTTCAATGGCCCAAGATAGTGATGCTCATGGCCAAGGCGCTGAATGCGCAGCGGTTCGAACGCCTGACGGCTTAACGCCAGATGGGTAAAACCGGACGGTGCGCCAATACGCCAGCGATCGGGGAACAGACGAATGGTCGCCCCTGCCAGCCCGAGCTCACGCGCCCAGCGGTGAAAACGGCTGAGAAATTCTTCCAGGCTGTGCGCCGACGCAAGCCGCGCCTGCAAATGCAGCAGTCGGTAAAACAAGCTTTCGTTATTGCTGGCCTGTTCCATCAGCAGCGTCATGTTTTCTTCAAGCTGATCGATGTGTTTGCGCGAACGCGCCATATGCCATTCGACCAGCGATACCGTCTCGCGGACCGGATGCGGGACGCGCATCTGTTCGACAACGCGTGCATTGCGGATAAAAAACTCAGGATTGCGCAGCAGATAATCAACAACAGCCCGGTCGTCCAGTTCCGTCATTGTTTCCTGCAGTTCTTCCCCTGGTTGTTTCATAAATGGATAAACCCGTCGTATACATGTGCCGCCGGGCCAGTCATAAACAGCGGATGACCCGGACCTTTCCAGGCGATATCAAGACGACCGCCTGGCAATTCCACGCGAACCTCTTCGGCCAGTAAACCTTGTGAGATGCCGACGGCGACCGCAGCACACGCACCGCTGCCGCAGGCTCGCGTTTCGCCCGCACCGCGCTCATAGACGCGCAGGCGGATATGTTCACGTTTGACTACCTGCATAAAACCAATATTGGCGCGCTCAGGGAAGCGGTCATGGCTTTCCATCACCGGCCCAAGCGTTTCTACCGCAGCGGTATCAACATCATCAACCTGAATCACGCAATGGGGATTGCCCATTGAGACTACGCCACACAATACTGTCTGCTCGGACGCCCGCATGATATAGGTCTTTTCCGCTTTGATGGCCCGAAAGGGGACCGCTGATGGCTCGAAGTTGGGCTCCCCCATATTCACACGCACCAGCTCATCGTCGGTCACACTTAAGACCATGCGGCCATTCGCCGTGCTGACGCGAATATCGCGCTTGTTGGTCAGGCCTTTGAGGCGCACAAAACGTGCGAAACAGCGCGCGCCATTGCCACACTGCGAGACTTCACTTCCGTCAGCGTTGAAGATGCGATAGTGAAAATCCAGATCGGGATCGTACGGCGGCTCAACGACCAGCAGCTGATCAAAACCGACACCCAGATGACGATCCGCCAGACGGCGAATCAGCTCCGGGGAAAAAAAGACATTCTGCGTTACCGCGTCGACGACCATAAAATCGTTGCCAAGGCCATGCATCTTAGAGAACTGCATCATCTACTCCATTGCGCGGGTACAGAACGTGATTATCAGTAGTTCACCTGGCTTGGGCCACCGTTGTCGCCGCGATCGTTGCTATCCGGCGTCGATGACTCGATCTGACTTTGCACCGGTTTGGTCGGCGGTGGCGCTGACTTATCTGCCGGCGGGAAGTACAGCGGTCCCTTCAATCCACAGCCGGTCAGACTAAACAGAGTGACGAGAACGGCAAGCGTTCGAAAAACGTTTTTCATTATGGGTTGCCCGTAAGTTCATGCTTTCTGCTTTCTATCATCGCAGGAGAAGACACAAAAGCAAGAGTTTGCCGCTTTCCTGCAACGGGAATTATTTAGCGTTATACTGCCGCCATCACGAAAAACAGGAACATAACCATGAACGACAGTGAATTCCATCGCCTTGCCGATACCCTGTGGCAAACCATTGAAGAGCAGCTGGACGACTGGGATGGCGACAGCGACATTGATTGTGAAATCAACGGTGGCGTACTGACCTTAAGCTTTGAGAACGGCAGCAAAATTATTATCAACCGTCAGGAGCCGCTGCATCAGGTCTGGCTGGCAACCAAACAGGGTGGCTACCATTTCGATCTCAAAGGCGATGAGTGGATTTGCGATCGTAGCGGCGAAAAGTTCTGGGATCTGCTGGAACAGGCGGCAACGCAGCAGGCTGGCGAAAATGTGAGCTTCCGGGATTAATGACAAAAAAACCTCTCTTATGAGAGGTTTTTTGTTTCTGCTCCATCTCCAGCCGGAGAGGGTCGGGGTGAGAGCATCAGAGTGCACTCCCCCGCACTCAGGAGAAATATTGCTGTAACAGCGGCGTATTGGCATCCTGGTTGGCAGGCACCGCAGGAATAGCCTGGGTCCGGAACGGTATGACCTGCGCACGGCCGTCGACTTTCACAATCTGATAAAACTGCGGCAAGTTGAAGTTGATAAAGCTTGAGCCGTAGGTGAAGCGATCGTGTGAGGAGGAATAGAAGCGGCTCACGTCGCGCACCAGCTCCTCTTTGCTGCCTTCGCAGTGGTGATACACTTCGGCGCGGTTGGTTTCATCCAGGATATAAATATTGAACCCGGCGTCATCCCCCACCTCTTCAAAGAAGAACTGAATAATGCCTTCGCTGGCAAAACCGTCCACCACTTGCGGCAGTTTGACGTGGTTGGTTTCAACCTGCACCGACAAGCCGTGCAGCTTGTTGTGAGAGATCGCACCGTAGAATTCAATGGCGTTTTCCAGCTTCTGCACTGAAACATTCAGACGCTCGAAGAACAGCCCCCAGGTCTGGCCAGAGACGCGCAGCGCTTTGAAGCGGCCCGTTTCCTGACGCGTACTGGAAAGACGCAGTTCAATACATTCCGACACCAGTTGCTGCACGCGGGTACGAATCAGACCACGCAGGTGCTGGCTGTAGCAGAACACTTCCACGCTATCCGGCGGCGCGGCATCCTGGTGCATTTTACCGAGAATGGTTTTCAGCGCTTCGATCATCGCCTGCTCGCCGTTGAAATGCAGGGTACGCACTTCGTTCCACGAGTTGCGATACAGCAGATCAACGCTGCCAATGAGGCAGTTTTGCTGCTCGCCAAAGCTAAAGACATCCAGCTTGCGGAAGTCAAAATGGACCACCTGATTGCGGAAAGCCGCCGTCGGGTCGTACTCCAGGTTGACAATAATCGCCAGATGACGGATTTCACACGGGCTGTAGAGCGCTTTCGGCGTCGGCGCAGGTAAGCGCAGCGGGAAGTGGTGCGACACATCGGCGACCATTTCCTGCAATTTGGCTAAATCGACCACGTCGTTGCCTTTGATAAACAGGCGAGTCCGTGAAGTCAGCAGGCCGTTAAACCATGCCCAGGCCACCAGCTTATTGAGATACCGGTTATATTCCAGCGGCTGATGGCTGATGATCGAATCCATGTTTGGCGAACGGTTGTAAAGATACCAGCCCGTCCGGTTCGCGCGTCCTGGCGGAACGTAGATAAAGGTCAGGTTTGGCTCTGACAGATCGGGGGAAATCTGCGGGTTAACCAGGGTCACTTTGCCCGGGAGCGCTTCGAAAGCCGCGTACAGTTTACGGGTCAACACACCGATATCCTGCGGGCTGGCGGAAACGCTGAGGTTGTTGCGGCGAGCAAAGCGAATCAGGTTACGGTAGCTTTGCATCATGGCATCGAGCAATTCGTTGTGTGCTTCACGCACCTGATCGATTTTCCAGTTGGCGCGATTATCGAGCATGAATAAGCGTTCTTCGTCCCATCCCCACTCTTTGACTAACTGACTGACCACTTCACGACGCCAGCCGACACACGCACGTTCGCGGCTGAGTTTTTCACAGACTTTGAGATAGAAACATCGACGCACCAGATCGAGACGCGTGGTGTCATCAATGGCTTTCAGGTATTCGGTGACGCGTTCCAGCATCATGCAGTAGGCATCAAGGCCAAAGGAGACAATCTCTCCGTCATGCAGACGCTGTTTAATGTCTTTTGCCAGCAGGCGTGGCGTGGGGTATTCCCAGGAGTACGCTTCAAGCAGCAGCGTTTTCAGCACCGCTTTATACGGTGAATCAATACTTTTGTAGAGCTGCCACAGACTTGCGCCGAAATATTCTTCAGCGGACAAGGAGCTTAAGCCGCCCAAATCCAGCCATTCGTTTGGCGTCAGCACGCCCTGCGAATAGAGCGACATGACGTAGTCGTCGTAATGCTCTTCTTCTTCGCACGGCACCATATTCCACAAAATACGTTTACCGGCCAGACGTACAGCGCTGCGATAAAATTCATCCAACAGCAACATGTGCTGGGTTGAACCGCAGTCTTCACCGCCGAGGCTGCCGCTTTCGTTATGGCGGAAACGGTTTTCGTCAATCAGGAAGAAGCTCACTTCCACACCGAGCGATGCTGCCCAGCTTTCCAGCAGGCTGCATTTACGCTGCAGGAGCTGGCGTTCGTCGTTATCGAGCCATGACTGATGGCAGACCCAGATATCGAGATCAGAGGAACAGCTTTGGCCTACCGACGAGGTACTGCCCATCGAGTAAACGCCGGTAATCGGCAGTTCACCTTTCGGTGACACTTGCGGCGGCATACCACGGTGGAGTTCCAGCTCAGTCAGATAGTGCTGTTGGGTTTCGTCGGGCGTGAAGAGGCAAATGCCCTGGGGAACGTTACCATCGAGGTAACCCGGCATCAACGGATGGTGATAATGCAATAACGTTGGCAGCAGACTGTAAACCTGTTGGAAAGCAGGTCCCATGGCAGCAAGCGCGCGATCCACGCGCAATTGATTTATGGCATCCAGTCTCTGTTTCAGAGTCTCAATATAGAGGTACAAGACATATCGCCTGATGTTGCCGGACGTAGCAATCGTTCATAAGAGCGAATGATTACGAGCCCGCAGTATTTCAAAAAAGAACCGTTACCTTTTTTCGCCCTTATCTTTTTGGTCGTGCAGACGAAAAAATGGTCTAAAACGTGATCAATTTAACACCTTGCTGATTGACCGTAAAGAAAGATGCGCTACATACAAGTGTAGCACCGTTCTGCACGTGTAAATTCCTTAATACGGCTGCGGATGACCTGAGCACCGCCTTGTCCCTCACCCCTTCATCGACCGTAAAACTGACATCCCAGAGTCAACAATGTTAGGATGGTCAACGGACGATAATGACGGTAACAAGCATGTTAGACAATGTTTTGAGAATTGCCACACGCCAAAGCCCTCTTGCGCTCTGGCAGGCACAATATGTTAAGCAGCGCCTCGAAGCCTGCCATCCGGGCTTACGTGTCGAACTGGTGTCCATGGTGACGCGCGGTGATGTGATCCTTGATACGCCGCTGGCGAAAGTGGGCGGTAAAGGTCTGTTTGTAAAAGAGCTGGAAGTCGCACTGCTTGAAAACCGCGCCGATATCGCCGTCCACTCCATGAAAGATGTGCCGGTCGAATTCCCTGAAGGATTAGGCCTGGTCACCATTTGCGAGCGCGAAGATCCGCGTGACGCGTTCGTCTCAAATCGTTACGACTCGCTGGATGATTTACCTCACGGCAGCGTGGTTGGCACGTCAAGTTTACGCCGCCAGTGTCAGCTGGCGGAACGGCGTCCGGATCTGGTGATCCGCTCTCTTCGCGGCAACGTTGGAACGCGCCTCGGCAAGCTTGATAACGGTGATTACGATGCCATTATTCTGGCAGTCGCTGGCCTGAAGCGCCTGGGGCTGGAATCACGCGTGCGCGTTGCCCTTCCGCCAGAGCTGTCTCTGCCCGCAGTGGGTCAGGGCGCGGTCGGGATTGAGTGCCGTCTTGATGACGAGCGTACCCGTCACCTGCTCGCCCCGCTTAATCACGATGAGACCGCTGTCCGCGTCAAAGCCGAACGTGCAATGAATACTCGTCTCGAAGGTGGCTGCCAGGTGCCGATCGGCAGCTATGCTGAATTGAGTGACGGTGAACTGTGGCTGCGTGCGCTGGTTGGCGCGCCGGATGGTTCACAGATGGTCCGCGGTGAACGTCGCGGCCCGGCGCAAGATGCAGAAATGCTTGGCGTATCACTTGCGGAAGAGCTACTTGATAACGGCGCGCGCGAGATCCTGGCCGATGTCTATAACGGAGAACCCCCAGCATGAGTATTCTCGTCACCCGCCCTTCTCCCGCAGGAGAGCAGTTAGTGAGCCGTCTGCGCGCACTGGGGCAGGTGGCATGGAGCTTTCCGCTGATCGAATTTTCTCCGGGCCGGGAGTTATCCATGCTCTCCGGCCATCTTGATGCCCTGAACGCCAGCGATCTTGTGTTCGTCTTATCACAACATGCGGTCGAATTCGCCCACGCCCAATTGCAACAAGAGAAGAAGAGCTGGCCGACCGCGCCACGCTATTTCGCGATTGGTCGCACCACTGCGCTGGCCCTGCACGCCGTCAGCGGAATAGATATTCAGTATCCGTTAGATCGGGAAATCAGCGAAGTCTTGCTACAATTACCTGAATTACAATCTGTTGCGGGAAAGCGCGCGTTGATACTGCGCGGTAACGGTGGCCGTGAATTACTGGGTGAAACCCTGAGTGCCCGTGGCGCTGACGTCACCTTCTGCGAATGCTATCAGCGCTGTGCAAAGTATTATGACGGTGCGCAAGAAGCGATGCGCTGGCATACGCGCGGTGTCGATACGCTGGTAATCACCAGCGGCGAAATGCTGCATCAGCTCTGGTCGCTGATTCCACAATGGTATCGTGAAAACTGGTTACTCCGCTGTCGGCTACTGGTCGTCAGTGAGCGTCTGGCGAACCTCGCCCGGGAACTGGGCTGGCAAGATATTCGGATCGCTGATAACGCCGACAACGATGCGCTGCTGCGCGCATTACAATAACTCTCATAATGGGAAGCCATAATGACGGAACAAGAAAAATCCTCCGCCGTGGTTGAAGAGACCAGGGAGACTGTGGAGATCACGCCACAGCCAGAGAAGACAGAAAATACAGTTGAGAAGAAAAACGGCAGCAATAAAACCAGCCTGGCGCTCAGCGCTGTCGCTATCGCCATTGCTCTGGCTGCCGGTGTCGGTCTGTATGGCGTAGTGAAAAAACAGGCGACCACCCAGTCGGAAACCAGCGATGCGCTGGTGAATCAGATCACCGCGCTGCAAAAAGCGCAGGAGACGCAGAAAACCGAGCTGGAAAATATCATTAAGCAGCAGTCATCCCAGCTTGCCGAGGCCAATACCCGGCGAGAAGAGCTGGCGAAACAGCTTGGTGAAGTCCAGCAAAAAGTCGCGACCATTTCCGGCACTGACGCCAAAACCTGGCTGCTGTCACAGGCTGATTTCCTGGTCAAACTGGCAGGACGTAAGCTGTGGAGCGATCAGGATGTCACAACGGCCGCCGCACTGTTAAAAAGCGCCGATGCCAGCCTGGCCGACATGAACGACCCGAGCTTAATCACCGCTCGTCGCGCCATTACCGAAGATATTGCCAGCCTGGGCGCCGTTTCTCAGGTGGATTATGACGGTATCATCCTTAGGGTAAATCAGCTTTCGAATCAAATTGATAATCTGCGGCTTGCGGATAATAACGACGATGATTCCCCGATGGATTCTGACGGGACTGAACTGTCGAGTTCCCTGAGCGAGTGGCGCATCAACCTGCAGAAAAGCTGGCAGAACTTTATGGACAGCTTTATCACCGTTCGCCGCCGTGACGAAACGGCCGTCCCGCTGCTGGCCCCGAATCAGGATGTTTATCTGCGTGAAAACATTCGTTCCCGCCTGCTGGTTGCCGCACAGGCCGTCCCGCGTCATCAGGAAGAGACGTACAAACAGGCGCTGGATAATGTCTCGACCTGGGTACGCGCGTATTACGATACCAGCGATGCCACGACAACCGCGTTCCTTGACGATGTGGACAAACTCAGTCAGCAAAATATCACCATGAATGTCCCGGACAAACTGGAAAGCCAGCCGATTCTCGAAAAGCTGATGCAAACCCGCGTGCGTAACCTGCTGGCACAGCCGGGCGTGGCAGCGGAGCCGAATGCCGCAGCGCCTGCGCCAGCCCCTGAAAGCGCACCTCAAGGAGAGTAATCATGTTAAAAGTCTTATTACTCTTCTTATTGTTGATCGCCGGGATCGTCCTGGGGCCAATGCTGGCCGGACATCAGGGCTATGTCCTGATCCAGACCGATAACTACAACGTCGAAACCAGCGTCACCGGTCTGGTGATCATTTTGATCCTCACCATGGTGGTGTTGTTTGTGATCGAATGGATCCTGCGCCGTATTTTCCGTACCGGCGCGCACACCCGCGGTTGGTTCGTTGGTCGCAAACGTCGTCGCGCACGCAAACAAACCGAACAGGCGCTGCTCAAGCTGGCCGAAGGCGATTATCAGCAGGTTGAAAAACTGATGTCGAAAAACGCCGATCATGCCGAGCAGCCCGTCGTGAACTATCTGTTGGCAGCAGAAGCCGCACAACAGCGCGGCGATGAAGTGCGTGCAAATCAGCATCTGGAGCGCGCTTCTGAGCTGGCCTCAAACGATCAGATTCCGGTTGAGATCACCCGCGTTCGTTTGCAGCTGGCGCGTAACGAGAATCACGCCGCGCGTCACGGAGTCGACCGTCTGCTGGAGATCACACCGCGCCATCCGGAAGTGCTGCGCCTTGCCGAACAGGCCTATATTCGCACCGGTGCCTGGGGTTCATTGCTGGATATCATTCCTTCGATGGCGAAAGCTGAGGTCGGCGATGATGACCACCGTGATGCATTGCAGCGTCAGGCGTGGATTGGCCTGATGGATCAGGCTCGCGCCGATCTGGGTAGCGACGGTCTGAAGACCTGGTGGAAAAATCAGAGCCGTAAAACGCGTCAGCAAGTTCCATTGCAGGTGGCGATGGCAGAGCATCTTATCGAATGTGACGATCATGACACCGCGCAGGAGATTATTCTCGATGGCCTGAAGCGCCAGTATGACGATCGGCTGGTAATGGCGATCCCGCGTCTCAGAACTAACAATCCTGAGCAGATGGAAAAAATGCTCCGCCAGCAGATTAAAACGGTCGGCGATCGCCCACTGCTGTGGAGTACGTTAGGTCAGTCGCTGATGAAACACGGTGAGTGGCAAGAGGCGAGTCTTGCCTTCCGCGCAGCGCTGAAACAGCGTCCGGACGCGTTTGACTACGCCTGGCTTGCGGATACGCTGGATAAACAGCATAAGCCGGAAGAAGCCGCCGCCATGCGTCGTGATGGCTTGCTGTTAACGTTGCAGAACAACGGTAGTCAGTAACGGCGAAGAGCCGTTGAGAATCAGGAGGCCTCTGGCCTCCTTTTTTATTGTCGAAACCTGAGCATCGCCCATAAAAAAACGCCTGCTAAAAAGCAGGCGTTAAACAGATCTATTCGACAACATATATTGGTGCTTCACTCAACGTTGTGTCCATGGTGTTTGATGAGGCCGAAGCGACATCTGTCAGTGGACGATAAGCACCGTAAACGGCTCTGCGTCATTCCTGGGTTTATGAGGCCCTGAGGCGAACATAAGAGATGGAATGAGCATCTACACGTATATTATTGCACGTAACGTGCCAACGTTGCATCCAGAAGTTTTACATTGTGCAACATTTTAAGATTAAAGGAGTTTTTCATTCGACAGCGTTATTCGGGCGCGATAGCTCAATGAGAGCGGAGAATAAGTGTCTCCTGAGAGCGACAGGATTATGCCTTTCAAGAAAAGTATATTTAAATCAGAGGGTTATTTGTCTCTGAATCGCGACAAATGGTGATAGCGTTGTCGGGAAATGACAACAGCATGCAGGAATGACAGAAAACAAAAAACCCCGCCGAAGCGGGGTTCAAAATTGGTCGGCGAGAGAGGATTCGAACCTCCGACCCACTGGTCCCAAACCAGTTGCGCTACCAAGCTGCGCTACTCGCCGATATACTGCTTTTTTGAATTTTTAGTTCAATACTTTAAGTCGTGGTGCGAGGGGGGGGACTTGAACCCCCACGTCCGTTAAGACACTAACACCTGAAGCTAGCGCGTCTACCAATTCCGCCACCGTCGCATGTCACAACTTATCAATAATGGGGTGGCTAATGGGATTCGAACCCACGACAACTGGAATCACAATCCAGGGCTCTACCAACTGAGCTATAGCCACCACTACTTTATTCTTTCACGCGGTTCTGAAACTTCCAGACCACCGCAGCTCTAGCGCCGGGAAAATATTGGCGCGCCCGACAGGATTCGAACCTGAGACCTCTGCCTCCGGAGGGCAGCGCTCTATCCAGCTGAGCTACGGGCGCTTAGCGCCGTTGCGGGGCTGGATATTACGGAGGTCTCGGTCTGCTGTCTAGTGCTTTTTTAAAATAAATGCGCGTTTGGTTATGCTTTGCGCATTTTGTCGCTTATTACTCCACTTTTGGGCTTACAGCATGACGGCTGAGACCAAAAATCTTATATCCGACCGAGACTGCAGCCATGAAGATAATCCCGACAAACAGCGACATGCGGGTATCCTCATTGAAGTACATCCCGATCAAAACACAGATCAGAAATGCCATCGTTAAATAGTTCGCCCACGGGAACATAATTGAACGGAACGGATGGCTGGCTATCGCCTTCTGGTGCGCCTTGCGAAAACGCAGCTGGCTAATCAGGATCACAAACCACGGCACCATGCCCGGCAGCACGCTGGCGCTGTAGACATAGACGAATACGCGCTGCGGATTCGGGATGATGTAGTTCAGGCACGAGCCAATCAGCAGAATGGCAATGGAGACCGCTACGCCCGCGACAGGCACACCCGCACGGGAGACTTTGCCCATTGCCGCCGGAAGCTGACGGTTTTTCGCCAGCGCATAGAGCATACGCCCACAGCTGTACATACCGCTGTTACAGCCGGAGAGCGCCGCCGTCAGGACCACAAAGTTAATGATACCGGCCGCCGCCGTGATACCGATTTTCGCGAAGGTCAGTACGAATGGACTGCCGGTGGTGCCAATCTGGTTCCACGGGAAAATGGTGACGATAACGAAAATCGCGCCGACGTAGAAAATCAGGATGCGCCACAACACTTTGCCGACAGCGCTGCGCAATGTGACCTGCGGATTTTTGGCTTCACCTGCGGTGATACCGATCAGTTCCACGCCCTGATAGGATGCCACCACGATACACAGCGCCGTCAGAAAGCCCTTCCAGCCGCCAGCAAAGAAACCGCCATGTTCAGTCAGATTGCCAAAACCAATCGCCTGCCCGCCATTCCCAAAGCCAAAGAAGATCACCCCCAGGCCAACGACAATCATCACGATAATGGTGGTGACTTTGATCATCGCAAACCAGAACTCGATTTCGCCGTACAGACGCACGGCAGCAAGGTTCGCGAGCGCCACCAGCCCTACGGCGATGAGCGCGGGTATCCATTGCGCCATTTCCGGGAACCAGAACTGGACATAGACACCTATCGCGGTGATCTCCGATATCCCCACCGCCATCCACATAAACCAGTAAGACCAGGCCGTGAGATAGCCAAAAAACGGGCTCATGTATTTGTGCGCGTAAACGGCGAACGAACCGGCAACCGGCTCGAGGAACAACATTTCGCCCATCGAGCGCATGATGAAGAAAACGAACAGCCCGGCGACAATATAAGCCAGTAAGACGGACGGACCAGCCCATTTCAGCGTGCTGGCGGAGCCCATAAACAGGCCGACGCCGATTGTGCCGCCAAGGGCGATTAATTCTATATGTCGAGCCTCCAGCCCACGCTGAAGCTCAGGTTTTTTCTCTGCCATAAATCCTCGGTTGTGTTTGCTGTTGTCCCGGCTTTTGCCGGTTATTATTTTTGGGTACTGAAATACGGGGAGGAATGGTTTCTTAAATTCTACGAAATGGCAAACGATGCGTTAAAAAAATGAATGTATTGCACACAAACGCAGCAGTTTTGCAGGAGAGTTGCAGCGCGAATAGCATATCGCGCTACATTTTGGTTACATACGACCGGTGTAATGCCAGGCCAGATAGCGCAGGAGTTTAATCTGTCGCTTGATGCGACTCGGTTGGGATAAGAGTCGGTACAGCCACTCCAGCCCCAGATTCTGCCACACCTTAGGCGCTCGTTTCACATGCCCGGTGAAGACATCATACGTCCCACCAACGCCCATATAGAGTGCTTCCGGACACACCTGACGGCAGTCGCGCATCAGGATTTCCTGACGTGGGGATCCCATCGCCACCGTCACAATCTTTGCGCCGCTGTCGCGAACACGCTCAAAGAGTGCCTGACGATCTTCCGGTTTGAAGTATCCGTCCTGACTCCCGACAATATTCACGTTCCACTGGTCGCGGAGTTTTTGCTCCGTCTGTGCCAGAACGTCCGGCTTGCCGCCAATCAAAAACACCGGCGTCCCCTGCTGGCCAGCCCGCGCCATCAGCGCTTCCCACAGGTCAGCCCCGGCGACGCGAGAAACCTGGGCCTGCGGATACTTTTTACGAATCGAGCGGACCACGCTGATGCCATCCGCATATTTAAATTCAGCGGCTTCAATCAGGCTTTTGACTTCCGCGTTATCTTCAATCGCCAGCATTTTTTCCGCATTAATCGCCACCAGCGTACCGGATTTAATCTGGCCACCGGCACACAGATAATCCAGCGCATGCTGCATATCACGCCAGCCAATCAGCTGCAGGCCGCGCAGCGTGTAAACCGGCGCAGAGGTCATGTCAGTCATTATTATCCTTACTCAGACTTGGGAAAGCGTCCTGACGGGCCGCGGCTCGCGCCTGTGAACCAGGCCCGCGCTGTCAAACAGCCAGTACAACAGTTTCGCCAGTAACAGGCAGATACCAAATACCACCATGAAAAACACCACGCGCGAGACAAACGAATCAAGCCCTTCGCGCGCCAGAACAATCATATTGAAAATGGCACCAAAACAGAAACTGTGCAAAATCGCGGCTTTGTAGCGATTGGTTTCTTCGTTTCCGCGCACGTAGAGCCAGTCAAACCATTTGATAATCAGGCCAACGGCCAGCGCCCCTGGCAGAATAAACCAGACGCCCCCCATCACCACCAGCGAGCCAATCAGCGTCGGAGAGATAGCCAACCCGGAATGGTTGTTCAGCACTTCCCAGGTGAAATAGTTTGCCGTATTCAGCACAATGCCCGGGCGATCTGGCCACAGCCAGGTCGGAATAAAGACGTAAAAATCGCGCACGATCGGTGCCAACCCCTGAAACTCGATTTTGTCGTAGTTTTGCAGCAGCAGCGCCAGGTTTTCCCACGGCGAGAAGGTGTCGCGGGTGAGGTACAGGAAGGTGTAAAACGCCTCGTCACCGCTCACGTCCAGGCCATAGCGCTTCAGCGCCAGCCAGAACATGCCTACGATACCAAACACGCCCGCAGCAACCAGCATCCACAAAGAGATCCAACCCCGAATAATGCCAATAAACAGGAAGATAGCGAAGGCGATAATGATGTTGGCGCGAGTCCCGCCGACAATCATGTACGTCAGCAAGCCAAATGCCACCGTACTGACGAGGAAAAAGAGCCATGCCTTACTGTTCTGATGGAGAAAATAGACCACCAGCATCGCCGGAATGAAGAAGTAGAAGAATCTTTTCAGCGCCACGCCGGAGACCTCAGCCGAAAAAATCTGGCTGTAAGAGTGCAGCTTAAACAGCAAGAAGCCGTTGTGCATAAAAAAGATACCGACGCTCACCAGCGCAATAATCATCAACATCACCCAGGTCAGGTGCGTTTCGACACGGTTCATGGTGAACAGCGGGCGGCGCGGGGCGCGGCTGACAGGCCGTAAGCGCGTTTTATACGTCACATAGTAAACCGCGTAGAAACAGGTCGCTGATAACAACGCCTGCATCATGATCTCTGGCGGCGCTACGCCCACGTCAAAACGGAAAACCAGAATGCTGGTCAACGGGAAACCAAAGAAAAACGTCAGTAAAAACAGCAACGAAAAGAAGACGTTGAAGTTGAAACGCACGCGGCGGAACTCAAACCAGGTCAGCGTCGCGATAAACAGCGAGCTCAGAAGCCAAATCACCAATAAACCGCTAAATTGCAACTGGCTCATGCCGTGTCTCCTGAAGCAATTCGCAGCGCCTGATGCCACGGCGCCAGGTAATTTGGGCTGAAAAAGTCGATGGCATTTTTATCCACCAGCGCCAGCTGACGCTGCGCTTCGCGCACCACACTCTCATTCAGGGAATCCGTCGTAAACAGTACCGGAATATTCTGCTCGGCCATGTCCTGCCAGAAGGGGTTTTCGCGGTTCAGGACACACGGGATCCCCGCCTGAATCAGCAGACACAGCGTCCCAATCCCCTGCTGGCGTGCGAAGATGAAATAACCGAGATCGCACTGGCGAAGCAGCGCCAGGTAGTCGCTAAACTCCAGCTTCTCACTGAGAATTTGTAAATTGTCCGCGCTGAATAACGACAGCCCGCTCTGGCGAACCTCGGCAATATAGGCGTCATTATTAGCAGGATAGCCCATCGGCACAATAACGTTCACCGTATCGCCAAACTGCTGATGTACGGCCTGCAAGGCGGCAATATGTTCGTTGCTGCGATCGCCAGAGTTACCGACCAGAATGGTCAGCTTACCCTCGCGATGCGCTTCGTTCGCCATCCCGTTGAGCGCAGGATCCATGCGGGTCGGGAAGTAGAGCAACTCGCCGCGTACGTTCGGATGCTGTTGCGCAAAATAGTTAAGGTCGCCGCGGGTGGCAAACACGCACCCCACGCGCCCCTGAGCCATCCGGCGCAGCGGATAGAACAGCCGGAATTTCCAGCCGCGGGAGACTTCATACAAATCCGCGCCCCAGATATGCCAGCTAAATTGCGCAGGCTTGATATCACCCTTCAGCAAAGCCAGCCATAAACCGGTATTAAACTGCCCGTGAAAGAGGAAACGTTGCTCGCGATTCGCTTTAGCCCTGGCAATAACCGCTTTTGCCAGCGTCGTTTTGTCTGGCCAGGAGGTTAACGACAGCGCAGGACAGGCGGCGCTCAGGCCATTATCCTTTCCCACCACCATAAACTCGCGCGCGTCAGCGCTCGTTGTCGCCAGGTCATCGTTGAAGAACCGTAAAACGGTTTGGTTGTGATGCGGAATATCCGAACCCAACACGTGAATCAGTGTCGTCATGCGCGTCTACGCCAAAGTAAAAATACGCCGCAACAGGCAGCAAAATAAACGATGTAAGTGGCCATGTAGGCCTGAGCCGCACCCAGTGCGCCATGTATCGGGATCAGCCAGTGAGAGAAAGCGGTCAAGAGCGCGAACTGGCCGATCTCCGCCAGGATATACAGCCGCAGCGACGCTTTGGCAATCACCAGATAACCGAAAACGTAAGCACCCACTTTCAGTACATCGCCCACCAGCTGCCAGGCAAACAGATCGCGCATCGCGGTAAATTTCGCGGAAAACAGCAGCCAGATGGCGACATCACGCAGCAACCAGACGGTCAAACTGGCGGCAGCCACTGCGGGAAGCACAAAACGCAGTGAGCGGCCAATTTCGCGGGTAATCTCTTGCTTCAGCGTCAGGCGCGACAAGGTTGGCAGCAAATAGACGCTAAAAGAAGCCGTAATAAACTGAAGGTAAGCGTCTGAAATACTGCTTACCCCTTGCCAGATACCCACTTCATCCCAGCTGTAATGCGCTGCCAGCAGGTTTCGCATCATCACGTAGGCGACGGGAAGCGTAACGGAGGTAATCAGCGCCATCAGGGTGAATTTCCCCAATTGCCCTGCCAGAACCTTGTCCCATTGCGGCTTGAGATAATGCAGTGGGATGGTGCGCCTGCGTATCATCATAAACGCCGCCGGAATCACCACCAGCGCAGGCACCAGCGCCAGACCCAGCAGAGCGCCTTCATAACCACCAAGACGATAGCAGACGTAATAGGCCACCACGCCAATCAGACTGCCCAGAATCAACGCCAGCGCGTTTCCGGCAGCGTCGCGAAAGCCTTTCATCAGGGCTAACAGCAGGTTGGCCCAGGCGATCCCCATTTGCACCAGTGCCACCAGACGCACCAGCCCCTGATACTGCGCATTGCCAAATAATCCGACGCTGATGGGAGCGGCCGCCAGTAAAAACACGACCGCCAGCAGCGTCGAGAACCCCAGCACCATCGCCGAAGACGTGCCAACCACTTTACGCAAAGAGGCGGGATCATCATGATATTGCGCGACATATTTGGTCACGCCGTTAAAAATACCCGCCCCTGCCAGAACGCCAAGCACGGTGACTAACTGGCGGAAGTTTCCCGCCTGTCCGACGCCGGAGGGACCAAACGAGACCGCCAGAAGCTTAACAACCAGCAGCCCTACGCCAATCTTGACGAGTGTGGACGCGGCGGTCCACACCGATGCTTTAGCCAAAGACATATCAGCGGAAATAGCTCAGAAGGGTATTGATGACAGTACGCTGATTCACTGGCGCGAGGTTGTAGAAAAGCGGTAAGCGAAGCAAACGCTCACTTTCTTTGGTCGTATGGCGGTCTTCACCCACAAAAGTGCCGAACGCTTCTCCCGCCGGGCTGGAATGGAGCGGAATGTAATGGAACACCGCCATAATTTCCGCTTCTTTCAGATACGAAATCAGCTCACTGCGGTCTTCGTTGTCGCGCATTTTGATGTAAAACATGTGCGCATTGTGAACGCAGTCTGCCGGGATCGTCGGCAGTTCGATACGCCCTTTTTGTGCCAGCGGCAACAGCGCGTCGTAATAGGTTTGCCACAGGGACAGACGCTGCTGGTTGATACGTTCAGCGGCCTCAAGCTGTGCCCAAAGATAGGCCGCCTGCAGGTCAGCCATCAGATAGCTGGAACCGATGTCGCGCCAGGTATATTTATCGACTTGTCCGCGGAAAAACTGACTGCGGTTAGTGCCTTTTTCCCGAATCACCTCAGCACGTTCCACCAGCGCACGGTCGTTAATCATCGTCGCGCCGCCTTCACCGCCTGCGGTGTAGTTTTTGGTTTCATGGAAACTGAAGCAGCCGATGTGGCCGATCGTACCCAGCGCGCGGCCTTTGTAGGTGGACATGACACCCTGAGCGGCGTCTTCTACCACAAACAGATTGTACTTTTTCGCGAGCGCCATAATGGTGTCCATTTCACAGGCCACTCCCGCGTAATGAACCGGAACGATCGCCCGCGTTTTATCGGTGATTGCCGCTTCAATACCGTTTTCGTCGATGTTCATGGTGTCCGGGCGGATATCGACAAACACAATTTTAGCGCCGCGCAAGACGAACGCATTGGCGGTGGATACGAAGGTATAGCTTGGCATGATGACCTCGTCACCCGGCTGGATATCCAGCAGCAGTGCGGCCATCTCCAGCGACGCGGTGCAGGACGGCGTCAGCAATACTTTTGCGCTCTGAAAACGCTGTTCCATCCACTGCTGGCAGCGACGGGTAAAACCACCGTCACCACAAAGCTTACCGCTGGCCATCGCTGACTGCATGTAATCGAGTTCGGTTCCCACAATGGGAGGCGCGTTAAAGGGAATCATCTTGTCACCTGTATAGCCAGTAAGCGGTAGTGTCTATGTTGCCACCGCTTGCAATGTAACGTTTAAGCGCGGCGGTGTTGCCCATCTGGGTCGCCACCCGCAAAGTTGATAGCTGACGCTTCGCCGCCCAATGAATGGCGGCCTGCATCAGTTTGTCACCCATTCCGCGTCCGGCAAGAAGGCCAATTCGCGCTTCTCGCTCGTTTAGCTGACGCAAAGAAACAAAAGCCTGAATCTGGCCTTCCTGACGGCGAAAAACCAGACACTCATGATCAAACGTGCCTTTGACGGCGTTTTCTATCCACTGCGCGTAAAAACGACCACTGTCGTCAGATGCATACCACGGTGCGCGGAATCGGCTCTGAGCAAAGGCAAGCGCGGCCATCTGGCGCAGTGCGGGGATATCCTGGTCAGTCGCGATCTCTTCATCTGACGGCTCGTAAGGGGTCACCGCAATGGTCAGATCCACCTCTCCCTCAACCAGCTGAAAACCCAGCTGTTGAAGGCCATCAAGATAGTCGGTGCGCCCGGCCGGGATTTTGGCTTGAACGCGCTGCCACGGCGAGAGATCGGAAGCCGTCAGCGCAGGGGCGTCATCGTGAAAACGCACGATCGCCGAAGAGAGACCAAAAAACTGGTTCTCCCAGACGAGTGGCTCAATACTGGCGTGGACGCGCACGAAGCAACTCCAGCAAATACTGGCCATAGCCGGTTTTGGACAGCTGGCTTGCGGCGCGTTTGACGCCTTCATCGTCGAGCCAGCCATTGCGCCATGCAATCTCTTCCAGGCAGGCGATCTTAAACCCCTGACGCTTCTCGACCGTCTGCACAAAGGTGCTGGCCTCAATCAGGCTGTCGTGCGTGCCGGTATCAAGCCAGGCAAAACCACGGCCTAACAATTCAACGGTCAGTTTTCCATCGTCCAGATACATCTGGTTGATGGAGGTGATCTCCAGTTCACCACGCGCAGACGGTTTCACCCGCTTCGCGTAATCGACCACGTTATGGTCATAGAAATACAGCCCTGTAACAGCCCAGTTGGATTTAGGCTCTTTGGGCTTTTCTTCGAGCGAGATGGCGCGGAAATTGTCGTCAAACTCCACCACACCAAAACGCTCAGGATCCATCACCTGATAACCAAAAACAGTAGCGCCTTCAGCGCGGGCAGCGACCTGGCGTAGCTTGGGGCTAAACCCCTGACCGAAGAAGATATTATCCCCAAGCACCAGGCAGGATGATTCACCGTTCAAAAACGATTCGCCAATGATAAACGCCTGCGCCAGCCCGTCAGGACTCGGTTGTTCCGCATAGTGCAGTTCGATACCAAACTCAGAACCGTCCCCTAAGAGACGCTGATAAGAAGTGCTGTCTTCCGGTGTGGTGATGATCAAAATCTCGCGAATACCGGCCAGCATAAGCACGGAAATCGGGTAATAAATCATTGGCTTATCGTATACAGGCAACAGCTGTTTTGACACCCCGCGAGTAATGGGATGCAGACGTGTTCCTGAACCACCCGCCAGAATAATACCTTTCATAGATTCCCCTTGCGTTATCCCTGAAGACCCAGACGCTCGCCCTGATAGCTACCATCTAACACCTGCTGCCACCAGGCTTCATTGGCCAGATACCACTGCACCGTTTTACGGATGCCGCTTTCAAAGGTTTCTTGCGGCGTCCAGCCTAAATCACGTTCAATCTTCGATGCATCAATGGCATAGCGAAGATCATGTCCCGGTCTGTCGGCCACATAGGTGATCAAATCGCGATAATGAGCCACGCCACCCGGTTTAACAGGAACCAGTTCTTCCAGAAGCGCGCAAATGGTGGTCACGACATCCAGATTTTTGCGCTCATTATGGCCGCCGATATTATAGGTTTCGCCGGGCTTGCCCTGGGTGGCAACCAGATAAAGCGCTCGCGCATGGTCTTCGACATACAGCCAGTCCCGAATTTGCTGTCCGTTGCCATAGACCGGCAGCGGTTTCCCGGCCACTGCATTGAGAATCACCAGTGGGATCAGTTTTTCCGGGAAATGGTACGGGCCGTAATTGTTGGAACAGTTGGTCACCAGCGCGGGAAGGCCATAGGTTCTCTGCCAGGCGCGAACCAGATGATCGCTGCTGGCTTTCGACGCTGAGTAAGGGCTACTTGGCGCATAAGGTGTGGTTTCAGTGAAGAAATCATCCGTTGAATGCAGATCCCCGTACACTTCATCGGTCGAGATGTGGTGGAAGCGGAATTGCGCTTTTTTATCGCCTGATAAGCCACTCCAGAATGCCCGCGCAGTCTCAAGCAGATTGTAGGTGCCGACGATATTTGTCTCGATGAACACCGCCGGACCGTCAATAGAACGGTCAACATGGCTTTCTGCGGCCAGATGCATCACCACATCAGGCTGCCAGGTCGAAAAGACTTTTTTTAACGCGTCACGATCGCAAATATCGACGTGCTCAAAGGCAAAGCGTGGGTCGTTCGCCACCGGAGCCAGAGAGGCTAAATTGCCCGCGTAGGTTAACTTATCCACCACCACAACAGAGTCCGCTGTGTGCTGGATAATATGGCGGACGACGGCGGAACCAATAAAGCCTGCGCCGCCGGTAACGAGGATCCGTTTCACCGCCACACTCCTTTAGTATCAACAATATGATGCTGATGCACGGCATCGGCGCTGACGGCTTTAAACTCGTTATGATCCACCAGCAGAACCAGTACATCTGCGGTTTTTAGCGCATCGTCCAGCGTCGTGAGCTGGCATTGCCCGGCCAGTTTCTTAGGCAAGGTGTGAATATTGGGCTCTACGACCAGCGTTTCCCCGGTATGCCAGGCGGCAATCATCTCGGCAATTCCCATTGCCGGGCTTTCGCGCAGATCGTCAATATTGGGTTTAAAGGCCAGACCGAAGCAGGCAATTTTTAGCTCGCTGGCACGTTTGCCACTTTCGGCCAGGCAATCGGCAACGGTAGCTTTGACCTGGTTCATGACCCAGTGCGGTTTGCCATCGTTCACTTCGCGCGCGGTACGGATCAGGCGAGCCTGCTCCGGGTTTTGCGCCACGATAAACCAGGGGTCCACGGCGATACAGTGACCGCCCACACCCGGGCCTGGCTGGAGAATATTGACCCGTGGATGGCGATTCGCCAGGCGGATGAGTTCCCAGACGTTGATTCCCTGATCGGCGCAAATCAGCGACAACTCGTTGGCAAAGGCGATGTTGACATCACGGAAGCTGTTTTCTGTGAGCTTGCACATTTCAGCCGTCCGGGAGTTGGTAACAACACACTCGCCTTCGAGGAAAATGTTGTAGAGCTCGCTGGCACGCGCGGAACAGACAGGCGTCATCCCGCCGATCACGCGATCGTTTTTAATCAGCTCAACCATGACCTGACCCGGTAAAACGCGCTCCGGGCAATAGGCGATATTGATGTCAGCCTGCTCTCCCGCCTGCTGCGGGAAGGTCAAATCAGGACGCGCTTCTGCCAGCCACTGCGCCATTTGCTCAGTCGCTCCCACCGGAGAAGTGGATTCCAGAATCACCAAAGCGCCTTTCTTCAGCACTGGCGCGATCGATTTCGCCGCCGCTTCGACGTAAACCATATCCGGCTCATGCTCGCCCTTAAATGGCGTGGGAACCGCAATCAGATAAGCGTCGGCTTCAACCGGCGTCGTGCTGGCCTTAAGAAAACCGCCTTCGACCGCCGTTTTGACCACGTTATCGAGATCGGGTTCGACGATATGAATTTCACCCCGGTTAATGGTATCAACCGCATGTTGGTTGATATCCACCCCGACAACTTGCTTTTGACGCGATGCAAAGGCTGCTGCTGTAGGCAGTCCAATGTAGCCAAGACCAATGACAGAGATGATAGAAAAACTCATAGCGATACCCGATTGTGTTTAAGTGCATGCAAAATACGGCTGCAGGCTTGTCCGTCACCATAAGGATTATGCGCGTGACTCATCGCCTGGTACTCTTTTTCGTCGTGCAGCAGGCGCGTGACCTCGTCCACCAGACGTTTTGTCTCGGTTCCCACCAGTCGTACCGTTCCGGCTTTAATCGCCTCCGGACGTTCGGTGGTTTCACGCATAACCAGCACCGGTTTACCCAGAGATGGCGCCTCCTCCTGAATCCCGCCGGAGTCCGTCAGAATTAACCACGCATGATTCATCAACCAGACGAACGGCAGGTAATCCTGCGGCTCAATCAGAATCACGTTATCAATATGGCCCAGAATGCGGTTTACCGGCTCGCTAACGTTAGGATTGAGGTGTACCGGATAGACAATTTGAACATCTTTATTTTGTGCAGCAATCTCCGCCAGCGCATGACAGATTTGCTCAAATCCACGGCCAAAGCTCTCGCGGCGGTGTCCGGTGACCAGAATCATCTTCCTGTCACTGGAGAGGAACGGATAATTTTCTTCCAGTTCGGCTCGCAGCGTATCGCTGGCCATCACGCGATCGCGAACCCAGATCAGCGCGTCAATCACCGTATTTCCGGTAACGAAAATTTTATTATCCGCAATGTTTTCGCGCAGAAGGTTCTGCCGGGAGTTTTCGGTTGGCGCGAAGTGATACATCGCCAGATGACCGGTAAGCGTACGGTTAGCCTCTTCAGGCCACGGAGAATAGAGATCGCCGGTGCGTAAACCCGCTTCAACATGCCCCACCGGAATCCGCTGGTAGAACGCCGCCAGGCTTGTCGCGATAGTGGTAGTGGTATCGCCGTGGACTAACACCACGTCAGGCTTAAAAGACTCCAGAATAGGTTTCAGCCCTTCCAGAATACGGCAGGTAATCTCGGTCAATCCTTGTCCCGGTTTCATAATATTAAGATCGTAGTCGGGAACAATAGAAAAGAGATTTAAGACCTGATCAAGCATCTCCCGATGCTGCGCGGTGACGCAAACTTTGGCCTCAAACCAGGGGTCATTTGCAAGGGCATGAACCAGAGGTGCCATCTTGATGGCCTCCGGCCTTGTGCCAAATACGGTAAGTACTTTCACATCGATTCTCTTCGATTAGGCGATGAAGGCCGGAGCCTTCATCGTAGACGGCGTTCTTAATTTGTGCGACGACGCGTTAACGCCACGCCAGCGCCCGTCAGCGCGCCCACAATCCCCCACATGATCATCAGGAATGCGCGACGCGGACTATCGCGTTTTACAGGTTCTTCAGGCGTTCGCAAATAACGATAGGTCTGAAAACGCGGATCCAGCGTTGGCCCTACATTCAGGGTATTCAGCATTGCGCGGTTTTGATCGTAGTCGAGATCAAATTCAGGGCCAACAGCCTGCAGATTTTCAAGACGTGCCTGCAGCATCGGGCGGCCCAACAGGAACATCTCAGA
This sequence comes from Lelliottia sp. CFBP8978, assembly GCF_034046055.2. Classification (NCBI taxonomy): domain Bacteria; kingdom Pseudomonadati; phylum Pseudomonadota; class Gammaproteobacteria; order Enterobacterales; family Enterobacteriaceae; genus Lelliottia; species Lelliottia sp. CFBP8978. The sequence continues at coordinate 4,279,005 of NZ_CM188253.1, forward strand.
GTCTGGCAACTCATCAGCGGGGACGTCGGTTTCACTGCGGGAAATATTGCGCTGCTCGGCAATTTTCAGGGCTTGTTCAATGTTATGAACGCGGCGGGAGAATATCGCTTTCGCCACTTCTTCCTGACGCTTCACCTGCGCCTTCATTTGAATCGTGCGCGCTGCCCATGCGCCTTTCAGCTCATCATTCAGATGGCTTGCAGCACGCTGGCTGGCAAAGGCGACATACTGACGCAGAAGGTTATTGGCGTCCGGTGCGGTTTCTGCAATCAGCTTAACGCTGTCATTGATATTGCGCAGAATATCACCAGGCATAAACTGGATGTTGTTGATCAGGTCATCAAGCAGAGCGGCGTCAGCCTTACTGTTACCCACCATACGCTGCTTGTAGTAATCCGTCTGAGACCAGAAATCGCGACGCGTATCCCAGGAGGCCAGCTGCATGATGAACTCTTTATAAGACTCGTCCATCACCGAAGGTTGATCCGAAGAAGCGAGGTTGGCCTTAATGTCAAGGTTACGCAGGAATTGCTGCTGCGAGTAAAAACCGCTCAGCATATTGACCGTTGGTCTGTCTGTTATCGCCGTAGCGCTCCACTCTTGTTTTGCAAAAAAGGTATACGCCAGCGCCAACAGCGCGAACCCCAGCGCGATTCCTGCAATCCATAGCTTGCCCGCCCATAAGACTCGAAACAATCCACGAATATCCAGTTCATTCTCAGTTACCACTGATTTCGCTCCCGCCAACGGTTGAGTCATCACAATCCCGGTTTTACTTGGTTAATGTTGGATTTTTGCCACTGTTTCTACGCATCCGGCGTTTTACTCGTTTAATGAAGCGCGCCACTTTCCATGCGCGTTTGATGCAGTAGCCATACAGGAAGAATGCTAGCAAGAATAATACCAACATTACCCATTCAGGAATAAAATGGGCGTATTCCGCTGCCACACCAATACCGGCCAGAAGCGCTGCGGCAAGAGTAATCAGCACAAATGCCTGACGTGAAGTAAAGCCCGCACGCATGATCAAATGATGAATATGCTGACGGTCTGGTGAGAAAGGACTCATGCCTTTACGCAGTCGACGATACATGATCGCCACCATATCCATCAGCGGAATAGCAATAATCCACAGCGCAGTTACCGGGCTAATAGGGTGGGTTTTCCCCTGCGTGGTTTCCAGCAGAATCCAGATGACGGTAAAACCGATCAGCGTACTTCCCGCATCACCCATAAACACTTTATAGCGACGCCCAAGCACACCGAGGTTGAGGCAAATATAAGGCAAGATGGCGGCAATCATCGCGAAGCACCACATTGAAAGGCTGTATTGACCGTCAAACCATAAAATAATACCGATCGCGGCAAATGAAACGGACGAAAGACCGCCAAGCAGTCCATCAATACCATCGACCATATTAAAGGCGTTGATTGCAGCCCATACGGCGAATAGCGTGAGGAAGAAACCGAATGGCCCGAGAACCATTTCCCAGGTACCGAAAATATATCCAAGGCTGCTGAGATAGAGTTTGCCGACCACCATCATAATGATGCCAATAGCGGCCTGAACTGAAGCACGGAATTTTACACTGATATCAAAGCGGTCATCGAGAGCTCCCACCAGCACCAGCACACCCGCACAGGCCAGATACAGCGCAGCGTGTGGGATATAATAATCTGCGATACTGAACGTGAAGCAAATGCCTGCGTAAACAGAGATCCCACCAACCAACGGGATCAAACCTTGATGTCGTTTACGATAATTAGGCTTGTCCACTAACCCGATTCTTTTTGCCACTTTGCGGGCAATGAATAAAAAACAGGTTGTGAATAGAAAAATACTGATTAGCTCAGTAACCGCAGTGAGTAGATTCACAATGCATGCTCTCAACAAAAGTTAGTCCTGGAGTATAACGATGAAGCCATCACTTCAGAAAGAAAAAAACAGGCCTCTGACAACTCCCTTTGTATGTTTTTCAATCAATTAAAATTTGACGTAACAAACATTCTAATTGTCGCATTGCTCAGTCAAAAATGGGAGTCAGTGCTTATAGCGTATAGTCCAAAAAAAGAAAACGCCACGTAAAAACGTGGCGTTTGCTGGGTTTATTTGTATTACGAGCGTTTCATCATATCGAAGAATTCGTCGTTGGTCTTGGTCATCGCCAGCTTATTGATGAGGAATTCCATTGCGTCGATTTCGCCCATTGGGTGAATGATCTTGCGCAGGATCCACATTTTCTGCAGCTCTTCCTGAGTGGTGAGCAACTCTTCTTTACGGGTACCGGAACGGTTGTAGTCAATCGCAGGGAAGACGCGCTTCTCAGCAATTTTACGAGAGAGGTGCAGTTCCATGTTGCCTGTACCTTTAAACTCTTCGTAGATAACTTCATCCATTTTGGAGCCAGTATCGATCAGCGCCGTTGCGATGATGGTCAGGCTGCCGCCCTCTTCCACGTTACGCGCAGCACCGAAGAAACGCTTAGGACGATGCAGGGCGTTCGCATCCACACCACCGGTCAGCACTTTACCGGACGCCGGGACCACGGTGTTATAAGCACGCGCCAGACGAGTGATGGAGTCGAGCAGAATGATAACGTCTTTCTTATGCTCAACCAGACGCTTAGCCTTCTCGATCACCATTTCAGCAACCTGAACGTGGCGAGACGCTGGCTCATCAAAGGTAGAAGCAACCACTTCACCTTTAACCAGACGCTGCATCTCGGTCACTTCTTCCGGACGCTCATCGATCAGCAGAACCATCAGCACGCAGTCCGGGTGATTGTAAGCGATGCTCTGCGCAATATTCTGCAGCAGCATTGTTTTACCGGCTTTCGGTGGCGCCACAATCAGACCACGTTGACCACGACCAATCGGAGAGGCCAGATCCAGAACGCGAGCGGTCAGGTCTTCGGTAGAACCGTTACCACGCTCCATACGCAGACGTGAATTTGCGTGCAGCGGCGTTAAGTTTTCAAACAGGATCTTATTGCGTGAGTTTTCCGGTTTATCGTAGTTAACTTCGTTAACTTTCAACAGCGCAAAGTAGCGTTCACCCTCTTTAGGAGGACGAATCTTACCGGAAATGGTGTCACCTGTGCGGAGGTTGAAACGGCGGATTTGGCTAGGGGAAACGTAGATGTCATCAGGACCGGCGAGGTAGGAGCTGTCTGCAGAACGGAGGAAACCAAATCCGTCTTGCAATATCTCCAGGACACCGTCGCCAAAGATATCTTCGCCACTCTTTGCGTGCTGCTTCAGGATGGCAAAAATAATGTCCTGCTTGCGCATACGAGCCTGGTTTTCCAGCCCCATATTTTCGCCGAGAGTAATCAGCTCAGAAACCGGCGTATTCTTTAATTCGGTAAGATTCATAATGGTGTGGGTTCTTAAACTCGGGGTGATACTCGAACTTAATGTTGTGAATGGTATGGCAGGGTCATCCATGCCTGTTAGCGGCCATCAACTCATGTCTGTTCGCTGTCTGGTCACAGGGAAAGCACAGAACTGAAACGACAAGACGGATTGAGTGACAAGCCCGGAATCTTTCTACTTCTCGCATCGTGAATTTTACAATGGGAAGTATCGGGTAAAACAAGAACGACAAGGTATGTTTAAATCGAAGTCATAGGTAACTTAGCACGACTAAAGCCGGGCGTCCAGAGATCCGCAGAATTTCGGAATCCGGACGCCGGCCGAGAAACCTTAAGCCAGATTGGCGTCCAGGAACTCTTTCAGCTGACCTTTGGACAGCGCGCCCACTTTGGTTGCAGCCACTTCGCCGTTTTTGAACAGTAGCAGTGTTGGGATGCCACGGATGCCATATTTCGGCGCTGTGCCCGGGTTCTGGTCGATGTTCAGCTTGGCAACCGTCAGTTTGCCCTGATATTCGTCAGCGATTTCATCCAGAATCGGGGCGATCATTTTGCAAGGACCACACCATTCAGCCCAGAAATCGACGAGGATCAACCCGTCAGCTTTAAGTACGTCCGTGTCAAAACTGTCGTCAGTCAGGTGAATAATTTTATCGCTCATATATAACTCCACAGGAATAAGCCTGGCGTGTTGGTGTAGGATTAATCAACGACGTGTTGATGTAGCATTAACCAACTAAAGGTTGACTTTATTTCACCGGATACGCTTTCGTAAAGCAATAGTAAGCTGATATTCTACCACACTATGAGCAAAACACATTTAACAGAACAGAAGTTTTCCGACTTCGCCCTGCACGCAAAAGTTATCGAAGCCCTTGAAAATAAAGGCTTTCATAACTGCACGCCCATTCAAGCCCTCGCCCTGCCGCTCACGCTGGCTGGTCGCGATGTTGCAGGGCAGGCGCAAACCGGTACTGGCAAAACGATGGCGTTTTTGACGTCAACGTTTCATTATTTACTCTCTCACCCGGCAATTGCTGACCGAAAAGTTAACCAACCGCGTGCGCTGATTATGGCCCCAACGCGAGAACTTGCGGTGCAAATCCATGCTGACGCTGAGCCTCTTGCACAGACCACAGGTCTGAAGCTGGGCCTGGCTTATGGCGGCGATGGCTATGATAAGCAACTTAAAGTGCTGGAAAGCGGCGTTGATATTCTGATCGGCACTACGGGCCGTCTGATTGATTACGCTAAACAAAACCATATCAACCTTGGCGCTATCCAGGTTGTGGTACTCGATGAAGCCGACCGTATGTACGATTTGGGCTTCATTAAAGATATTCGCTGGTTGTTCCGTCGTATGCCGCCAACTCCGCAGCGTCTGAATATGCTTTTCTCTGCGACCCTGTCTTACCGCGTCCGCGAACTGGCGTTCGAACAGATGAACAACGCCGAATATGTGGAAGTCGAGCCAGAGCAGAAAACGGGCCACCGCATTAAAGAAGAACTCTTCTATCCATCAAATGAAGAGAAGATGCGTCTGCTGCAAACGCTGATCGAAGAAGAGTGGCCAGATCGCGCCATTATCTTTGCAAACACTAAGCACCGCTGTGAAGATATCTGGGGCCATTTAGCCGCAGATGGACACCGTGTTGGTCTGCTGACGGGCGACGTGGCACAGAAAAAACGCCTGCGTATCCTCGAAGAGTTCACCCGTGGCGATCTGGATATCCTGGTTGCGACTGACGTTGCCGCGCGTGGCCTGCATATCCCGGCCGTAACGCACGTCTTCAACTACGATCTCCCTGACGATTGCGAAGATTACGTTCACCGCATCGGTCGTACCGGTCGTGCCGGGGCCAGCGGCCACTCTATCAGCCTGGCGTGTGAAGAGTATGCCCTGAATCTTCCAGCCATCGAGACCTACATCGGTCACATGATTCCGCAGAGTAAATACAATCCGGACGCCTTGTTGAACGATCTGCCGCCAGCGAAACGCTTAACGCGTGCCCGCTCGGGTAACGGTCCGCGTCGTACCGGCGCACCACGTAACCGTCGTCGTTCAGGCTAACTATGATGCTCAGCACTGCCTCGCTCTATGCAGCTATTGATTTAGGTTCAAATAGTTTTCATATGCTGGTAGTGCGCGAGGTGGCGGGGAGTATCCAAACCCTGACACGCATCAAGCGTAAGGTCCGCCTCGCGGCGGGCCTGAGTAGTGATAATCACCTCTCCCCCGAAGCCATGGAACGTGGCTGGCAGTGTTTACGTCTCTTTGCTGAACGCCTTCAGGATATTCCGCACAATCAAATCCGCGTGGTGGCAACGGCCACATTGCGGCTGGCAGTTAATGCCGCTGATTTTATTGATAAAGCACAGGAAATTCTCGGTTGTCCGGTACAGGTCATCAGCGGCGAAGAAGAAGCGCGGCTGATTTACCAGGGCGTCGCCCACACGACCGGTGGCGACGATCGCCGTCTTGTGGTGGATATTGGTGGCGCCAGTACCGAACTGGTAACCGGAACGGGGGCGCAGGCAACGTCGCTGTTTAGCCTGTCGATGGGATGTGTGACCTGGCTTGAACGCTATTTTAGCGATCGCAATCTCGGCCAGGAGAACTTCGACGAAGCGGAAAAAGCGGCGCGCGAAGTGCTGCATCCGGTAATGGAAAATTTGCGTTATCACGGCTGGAAAGTGTGTGTCGGTGCTTCAGGCACGGTTCAGGCTCTGCAAGAAATCATGATGGCACAGGGGATGGACGAGCGTATTACGCTTGCCAAGCTCCAGCAGCTTAAGCAGCGCGCCATTCAGTGCGGTCGCCTTGAAGAACTGGAAATTGAAGGGCTGACGCTTGAGCGGGCGCTGGTATTCCCCAGCGGTCTGGCCATCCTGATCGCGATTTTTTCCGAGCTAAACATTCATTGCATGACCCTGGCGGGTGGCGCATTACGTGAAGGGCTGGTGTACGGCATGCTGCATCTGACGGTGGAGCAGGATATCCGCAGCCGAACGCTACGCAATGTTCAGCGTCGCTTTATGGTCGATACCGAACAGGCACAGCGCGTGGCACAACTGGCCTCCAGCTTTGCCAGTCAGGTAGCCGCCACGTGGGCCATTGAGCCGTTAAGCCGCGATCTGTTACTCAGCGCCTGTGCGCTACATGAAATTGGTTTGAGCATTGATTTTAAACAGGCACCCGGCCATGCCGCTTACCTGGTACGTAATCTGGACTTGCCTGGCTTTACGCCTGCGCAAAAAAAGCTGCTGGCCACATTACTGCTTAACCAGACAAACACGGTCGATCTCTCTTCTTTGCATCAGCAGAATGCCGTCCCACCACGCGTCGCAGAGCACCTTTGTCGCCTGCTGCGGCTGGCGATTCTGTTTGCCAGCCGTCGTCGTGACGATTTGCTGCCAGCGATGACCCTCACTGCGGAAGGTGAAAGTCTCACCCTCACGCTGCCAGAGAACTGGCTTATCCATCATCCACTGGGCGCAGAATTGATCGAACAAGAATGTCAGTGGCAGAGTTACGTCCACTGGGCTCTTGAAGTCAAATAACGCTGCGTTATTTCTCTTTCGCTTTTGCCAGCATGGCGCGAATGTTCGCCACGTTCGCCTGCCCTTTGTGCATCCTCTCTTCCGCAGTAATCACTTTTCGTTCCTGCTCCCAGATCAGATCGTCCTGCGGAAGCTCGAGTAAAAATCGACTCGGTTCAGGGCGTACCAGCTCACCATACTGGCGACGCTCTTTGCACAGGGTAAAAATCAGCTCTTTTTGCGCACGTGTGATACCCACGTAGGCCAGACGTCGTTCTTCATCAACGTTATCTTCATCAATACTGCTCTGGTGCGGTAATAAACCCTCTTCCATTCCCACCAGATAGACATACGGGAACTCCAGGCCTTTGGACGCATGCAGCGTCATTAGCTGAACCTGATCCGCCTCTTCTTCGCTCTCACCCCGCTCCATCATATCGCGCAGAGTAAACCGCGTGACCACCTGAGTCAGCGTCATCGGCTCATCGATCTCGGAGCCTTCCAGCATTTCGGTCATCCAGGAAAAAAGCTGGTTGACGTTTTTCATGCGCATTTCCGCCGCTTTCGGGCTGGCAGAGGTTTCATATAGCCAGGACTCATAATCCACGCCGTGGATCAGATCGCGCACGGCGGCGATCGGCTCGCGCTCGGCGAGACGCTGCACTTCAGCCAGCCACTGCGTGAAGCGGGTGAGCGAATCATAACCGCGCCCGGTTAACGTCTGACTGAGCCCCATATCAAAGCTGGCAGTGAACATGCTTTTATTGCGGGTCATCGCCCACTCACCCAGCTTCTGGAGGGTCGCCGGACCGATTTCGCGCTTCGGTGTATTCACAATGCGCAAAAAGGCGCTGTCATCGTCCGGGTTGGTCAGAACGCGTAAATAGGCAAGCAAGTCTTTGATTTCAGGGCGGGAGAAGAACGAGGTCCCGCCGGAAATTTTGTACGGGATACGGTTTTGCATCAGCATTTTTTCAAAAACGCGTGACTGATGGTTACCGCGATACAGGATGGCGTAGTCTTTGTACGCCGTTTTGTTGACGAAGTGATGGGCAATCAACTCACCGGCAACGCGTTCGGCCTCGTGCTCTTCATTGTTGGCACTTAAGACTTTCAGCTCGGTGCCGTATCCCAGCTCAGAGAAGAGACGTTTTTCAAAGACATGCGGGTTGTTGGCGATCAAAATGTTCGCCGCCTTGAGAATACGGCCTGACGATCGGTAGTTTTGCTCAAGCTTAATCACCTGCAACGCCGGAAAATCTTTGCTCAGCAGCACCAGGTTTTGTGGGCGCGCCCCGCGCCAGGAGTAGATCGACTGGTCATCGTCGCCTACTACCGTAAAGCGCGCACGCTGCCCCACCAGCAGTTTTACCAGCTCATACTGGCTGGTGTTGGTGTCCTGGTATTCATCCACCAGCAGATAGCGAATCTTGTTTTGCCAGCGCTCGCGCACCTCTTCGTTGCGCTGCAGCAGCAGCGTGGGCAACAGGATGAGATCGTCAAAATCAAGCACATTGCAGGCTTTTAGATGGTCATCATAGAGGCTATAACAGTGGGCGAAGATCCGATCGCGTTCGCCTTTCGCGCTCGCCGCCGCTTGCGCTGGCGTCATCAGATCGTTTTTCCAGTTAGAGATCGTCGAGATCAGCTGCTGCAGAATCAGTTTGTCATCTTCGATCCGCCCCTCGGTCAGTTCTTTGAGCAGCGCAACCTGATCGGTATCGTCAAACAGTGAGAAGTTCGATTTCATCCCCAGCGCGGCGTATTCACGCTTGATGATGTCCAGACCCAGCGTGTGGAACGTGGAGATCATCAATCCCCGCGCCTCTTTACGCCCCAGCGTCTGCCCGACACGCTCTTTCATCTCGCGCGCCGCTTTATTGGTAAAAGTGACCGCCGCGATATGACGAGCCTGATAGCCGCAGCCGCGGATCAGATGAGCGATTTTGTTGGTAATGACGCGCGTCTTTCCGGAGCCCGCCCCCGCCAGCACCAGGCAAGGTCCGGTGACGAATTCGACGGCTTGTTGTTGTCCGGGGTTTAAACGCATAAGAAGTTCACTCAATGAAAGTCGGGGGGAGAGAAAATCGCCTGATTCATTCGAATGGCAGACAAGGCCATGCACCTGCAATTTGAATTTTGACGGGTATAACAGCGTGGTAGTATAGCGAGCCTAATCCATACCACTCAAGGCACGATCATGGCAAAAACAGCGGCAGCACTGCATATCCTTGTTAAAGAAGAGAAACTGGCTCTGGATCTTCTGGAGCAGATTAAAAATGGCGCAGATTTCGAGAAGCTGGCTAAGAAACACTCTACCTGTCCTTCCGGCAAAAAAGGCGGTCACCTCGGTGAATTCCGTCAGGGCCAGATGGTTCCGGCGTTTGATAAAGTGGTCTTCTCCTGCCCGGTGCTGGAGCCAACTGGCCCACTGCACACTCAGTTCGGTTACCACATCATTAAAGTGCTTTACCGCAACTAAGCAGCAAAAAGCCCGGTGGCGGCTTCGCCTTACCGGGCCTACATTCGGGGATTCCTCTAAGCATTTCGATTTGCAGGAAGGCGGCAAATAAGCACAGTCCAGGAGCATAGATAACTATGTGACCAGGCTGTGCGAATGCAGCCAACGCATCTGCAAGTCGAAAGGCGACGAGGAATCAGCCTGCCACCGCAATACGCTTCATATCTTTCATATAACCGCGCAGCGTATGACCCACGCTCTCAATCGCATGGCTTCGAATCGCTTCGTTCACGTCGCGCAGTTGGGCGTTATCTACCGCGCCTTCCGCTATCGCTTTGCCCAGATCGCCTGCCTGCAGAGTGGTCATGAACTCTTTCAGCAGCGGAACGCAGGCGTAAGAGAACAGATAGTTACCGTATTCGGCGGTATCGGAGATAACCACGTTCATTTCATACAGACGCTTACGGGCGATGGTGTTGGCAATCAGCGGCAGCTCGTGCAGAGACTCGTAGTACGCCGACTCTTCGATGATGCCGGAATCCACCATGGTTTCGAACGCCAGTTCAACGCCCGCTTTTACCATCGCAATCATCAGAACACCTTTGTCGAAGTATTCTTGCTCGCTGATTTTTCCGTCAAACTGCGCAGCGGTTTCGAACGCGGTTTTCCCCGTCTCTTCACGCCAGGTCAGCAGCTTCTTATCGTCGTTGGCCCAGTCCGCCATCATGCCGGAGGAGAATTCACCGGAAATGATATCGTCCATATGTTTCTGGAACAGCGGTGCCATGATCTCTTTCAGCTGCTCAGACAGTGCGTAAGCACGCAGTTTTGCCGGGTTAGAAAGACGATCCATCATCAGCGTAATGCCGCCCTGTTTCAGCGCTTCGGTGATGGTTTCCCAGCCGAACTGAATCAGTTTTTCTGCATAAGCCGGGTCGGTACCTTCTTCCACCAGCTTATCGAAGCACAGCAGTGAACCCGCCTGCAGCATACCGCACAGAATCGTCTGCTCACCCATCAGGTCAGATTTCACTTCTGCCACGAAGGAAGATTCCAGAACACCCGCACGGTGACCGCCGGTAGCCGCTGCCCATGCTTTCGCGATCGCCATCCCTTCACCTTTCGGATCGTTTTCCGGGTGAACGGCGATCAGCGTCGGCACGCCGAATCCACGTTTGTACTCTTCACGCACTTCGGTGCCCGGGCATTTTGGCGCCACCATGACGACGGTGATATCTTTACGGATCTGCTCGCCCACTTCAACGATGTTGAAACCGTGAGAATAACCCAGCGCCGCGCCGTCTTTCATCAGCGGCTGAACAGAGCGCACAACGTCGGAGTGCTGTTTGTCCGGCGTCAGGTTAACAACCAGATCTGCCTGCGGGATCAGCTCTTCGTAGGTGCCCACTTTGAAGCCGTTTTCGGTCGCTTTACGCCATGAAGCACGCTTCTCAGCAATCGCTTCTTTACGCAGGGCATAAGAGATATCCAGACCGGAATCACGCATGTTCAGACCCTGGTTCAGGCCCTGTGCGCCACAGCCGACGATGACTACTTTTTTCCCCTGAAGGTAGCTTGCGCCATCGGCAAATTCATCGCGTGCCATGAAGCGGCATTTGCCCAGTTGCGCCAGCTGCTGACGCAGATTCAAAGTATTAAAGTAGTTAGCCATGGTGATGCCTCGTCGTTATGTGTCGTGCTTATTGTTCGGATCGCTTATGCGAGAATGAACTTACTATATGACAGGAAATTTATTGCGGAAATTGATATATTCACAACGTCACGTTGCAATTTCTGCAATGCAAAATCGTGGAGTGCGAGCTGTGGATTTACGCGATCTCAAAACCTTTCTGCATCTGGCAGAAAGCCGTCATTTTGGCCGCAGCGCACGGGCCATGCACGTCAGTCCCTCTACGCTCTCCCGGCAGATCCAACGCCTGGAAGATGACCTCGGTCAGGCGCTGTTTATCCGCGATAACCGCACGGTGACGCTTACCGAAGCAGGGGAAGAGTTACGCACCTTCGCCCAGCAGACGCTGCTGCAGTATCAACAGTTGCGACATACTATCGATCAGCAAGGGCCGTCTCTCTCTGGCGAGCTGCATATTTTTTGTTCCGTCACGGCAGCCTATAGCCACTTACCGCCCATCCTTGACCGCTTTCGCGCCGAGCACCCATCGGTTGAAATCAAGCTCACTACCGGTGATGCCGCTGACGCGATGGAAAAGGTGGTGACGGGTGAAGCGGATCTGGCGATTGCGGGCAAGCCCGAAACGCTGCCCGGTGCGGTCGCGTTTTCGATGCTCGAGAATCTGGCCGTCGTGTTAATCGCTCCGGCGCTTCCGTGCCCGGTGCGTAATCAGATATCCGTCGATAATCCTGACTGGTCAACGGTACCGTTTATCATGGCCGATCAAGGTCCGGTTCGCCGCCGTATCGAGCTATGGTTCCGTCGGCAAAAAATCAGCAACCCGTCGATCTACGCAACCGTAGGCGGGCATGAAGCGATGGTGTCGATGGTGGCGCTCGGCTGTGGCGTGGCGTTGCTGCCGGAAGTGGTGCTGGAAAATAGCCCGGAACCGGTGCGTAATCGCGTGATGATCCTGGAACGCAGCGATGAGAAAACGCCGTTTGAGCTTGGCGTATGCGCACAAAAAAAGCGGCTACATGAGCCGCTTATTGATGCGTTCTGGCAGATTTTGCCAAACCACTAACCCGCCAGGAAGAACCTGAACGCCGGGTTATGGGTTTCGTCGTGGCAATCGTAGCCCAGTTCGTTGAGCCGTGTCTCGAAATCCGGCTCGTGCTCGCCCAGTTCAAATGCCGCTAAAACACGACCGTAGTCAGTACCGTGGCTACGATAATGGAACAGAGAAATGTTCCAGTGCGCCCCTAGCGTATGCAGGAATTTGAGCAATGCGCCTGGCGACTCCGGGAACTCGAAGCTGAACAGACGTTCCTGTAACGGCTTCGACGGACGGCCCCCTACCATATAGCGCACATGCAGCTTCGCCATTTCGTCATCGGAAAGATCCACAACGCTATAACCGCCTTCATGAAGCAGGCTCAGGATCTCTTTACGCTCTTCCAGCCCGCGACTCAGACGCACACCGACAAAAATGCAGGCATCTTTGGCATCGGCAAAACGGTAATTAAACTCCGTCACCGAGCGCCCGCCCAGCAGCTGGCAGAATTTCAGGAAACTGCCTTTCTCTTCCGGAATGGTGACAGCCAGCAACGCTTCACGCTGTTCACCCAGCTCGCAGCGTTCGGAAACATAGCGCAGGCCGTGGAAGTTAACGTTCGCGCCGGACAACACATGCGCCAGCCGTTCCCCGCGAATGTTGTGCTGAGCGATGTATTTTTTCATCCCGGCCAGCGCCAGGGCGCCAGACGGCTCCGCCACCGCACGGACGTCTTCGAACAAGTCTTTCATGGCGGCGCAAATCGCATCGCTGTCGACGGTAATGATGTCGTCGAGATACTCCTGACACACGCGGAAGGTCTCATCGCCGATGCGTTTGACCGCCACGCCCTCTGCAAACAGGCCCACGCGCGGTAAGTCCACCGGATGACCAGCGTCCAACGCGGCTTTCAGGCAGGCAGAATCTTCCGCTTCCACCGCAATCACTTTGATTTGCGGCATCAACTGTTTGATGAGCACCGCCACACCTGCCGCCAGACCGCCACCGCCGACCGGGACAAACACCCGATCGAGATGCGCGTCCTGTTGCAACAGCTCCAGCGCCAGCGTGCCTTGCCCTGCAATCACCATCGGGTGATCGAAAGGAGGAACCCAGGTAAAGCCCTGCTGCTGCGCCAGTTCGATGGCGCGCGCCTTCGCTTCATCAAAATTGGCACCGTGAAGCAACACTTCGCCACCGAAACCACGAACCGCGTCCACTTTGATATCCGCCGTGGCCACCGGCATCACGATCAGTGCTTTCAGCCCTAAACGCGCGGCAGAAAACGCCACGCCCTGGGCGTGATTCCCCGCTGATGCGGTGATGACACCGCGCGCTTTTTGCTCTTCCGTCAGTCCCGCCATCATCGCGTAAGCCCCGCGCAGCTTAAAGCTGTGAACAGGCTGGCGATCTTCGCGTTTCACCAGGATCACGTTGTCGAGACGTGAAGAGAGCTTTTCCATTTTTTGCAGAGGCGTGACCTGCACGGCCTCGTAGACCGGTGCACGCAGCACCGCCCGCAGATATTCCGCCCCCTCAGGGGCGGCGGATAAGGGTTGTGATTCAGCCATCATTAGCCCCCAAGTTTGGATTTATCGCGCACCGCGCCTTTATCCGCACTGGTGGCAAGGGTGGCATAAGCACGCAGAGCGAAAGAGACCTGACGCTGACGATCTTTTGGCGTCCAGGCTTTGTCGCCACGGGCTTCCTGTGCTTCACGACGCGCGGCGATTTCCTGCTCACTCAGCTGCAGTTGAATGCCGCGGTTCGGGATGTCGATGGCAATCATGTCACCGTCTTCGATAATGGCGATATTGCCGCCACTCGCCGCTTCCGGAGAAACGTGGCCGATAGACAAGCCGGACGTGCCGCCGGAGAAACGACCGTCGGTGATCAGCGCACAGGCTTTGCCCAGGCCCATCGACTTCAGGAAGGTGGTCGGATAGAGCATTTCCTGCATGCCCGGTCCGCCTTTTGGCCCTTCATAGCGAATCACCACAACATCACCCGCCACCACTTTCCCGCCCAGAATCGCTTCTACCGCATCGTCCTGGCTTTCGTAGACTTTCGCCGGACCGGTAAATTTCAGGATGCTGTCGTCCACGCCTGCGGTTTTGACGATACAGCCATTTTCTGCAAAGTTGCCGTACAGTACCGCCAGACCACCGTCTTTGCTGTATGCGTGTTCCAGAGAGCGAATACACCCTTCAGCACGATCGTCATCCAGCGTGTCCCAGCGGCAATCCTGAGAAAATGCCTGCGTAGTACGAATGCCTGCCGGACCGGCGCGGAACATTTTCTTCACCGCCTCGTCTTTGGTCAGCATCACGTCGTACTGCTCCAGCGTTTGCGGCAGGGTCAGACCGAGAATGTTTTTCACTTCACGGTTCAGCAAACCGGCGCGTTCCAGCTCACCGAGAATACCCAGCACGCCACCGGCACGGTGAACGTCTTCCATATGATATTTCTGGGTGCTCGGCGCGACTTTACACAGCTGTGGCACTTTGCGGGAGAGTTTGTCGATGTCACTCATGGTGAAATCAATTTCCGCTTCTTGCGCCGCGGCCAGCAGATGCAGAACGGTGTTAGTGGAGCCGCCCATGGCAATATCGAGAGTCATTGCGTTCTCGAATGCCGCTTTGTTGGCAATATTACGCGGCAGCGCGCTGTCGTCATCTTGCTCGTAATAACGTTTCGTCAGCTCCACAATGCGAGTACCGGCGTTGAGGAACAGCTGTTTGCGGTCAGCATGGGTTGCCAGCAGCGAGCCATTGCCCGGCTGTGAAAGACCCAGCGCTTCGGTCAAACAGTTCATAGAGTTAGCGGTGAACATCCCGGAACAGGAGCCGCACGTTGGACACGCAGAGCGCTCAACCTGATCGCTCTGCTCATCAGAAACTTTCGGGTCCGCGCCCTGAATCATCGCATCGACCAGATCGAGTTTGATGATCTTGTCGGAAAGCTTGGTTTTACCGGCTTCCATCGGGCCACCAGAGACAAAGATCACCGGAATGTTCAGGCGCAGAGAAGCCATCAACATCCCGGGGGTGATTTTGTCGCAGTTGGAGATGCAGACCATCGCATCGGCACAGTGGGCGTTGACCATGTACTCGACCGAATCAGCGATTAGCTCGCGAGACGGCAGTGAATAGAGCATGCCCCCGTGGCCCATCGCGATACCATCATCGACAGCGATAGTATTGAACTCTTTCGCCACGCCGCCGGCAGCTTCGATTTGCTCGGCGACCAGTTTACCGAGATCGCGCAGGTGGACGTGACCCGGCACAAACTGGGTAAAGGAGTTAACCACGGCGATAATCGGCTTTCCGAAGTCGGCGTCGGTCATCCCGGTTGCGCGCCACAGCGCGCGGGCACCGGCCATATTACGGCCGTGGGTGGTGGTGGCGGAACGATACTTAGGCATGCTCTTTTACTCCCGTCTATCTGTAAAATGGGACGGTGCGTGCCGTCCCATTGTTTTATTTAGGATTAACTTGATCCAACCAGCCCCATTTATCTTCCGTTTCACCGGTAAAGAGGCCAAAGAATGCTTGCTGAATACGTTTGGTGACCGGGCCACGGCGGCCTTCGCCTACCTGAATACCATCGACGCTGCGAACAGGGGTGATTTCTGCCGCGGTGCCAGACATAAATACTTCATCTGCCAGATACAGCGATTCGCGGGACAGGACCTGTTCGCGAACCTCGATACCCAGATCTTTCGCCAGCTTGATGATCGCATCACGGGTGATGCCCGGCAGTGCAGAGGAGGTGAATGGCGGGGTGAACAGAATGCCGTCTTTCACTTCGAACAGGTTTTCCCCCGCCCCTTCAGAGATATAGCCATTTACGTCTAAGGCGATACCTTCCTGATAGCCATGACGGCGTGCTTCGCTCCCCACTAACAGAGAGGACAGATAGTTACCGCCCGCTTTAGCGGCAGTTGGGATGGTGTTTGGCGCGACGCGATTCCAGGAAGAAACCATTGCGTCGATCCCCTGCTCCAGCGCTTCTGCACCGAGATAAGCCCCCCACGGGAACGCGGCAATGATAACGTCAGTGGAGTAACCGGCTGGCGGGTTAACGCCCATGCCGACATCACCCACGAAAACCAATGGACGAATATAGGCGCTGGTCAGGCCGTTTTTACGAATCACTTCGCGGCACGCTTCCATCAGCTCATCAACGCTTTGAGACACCGGGAAACGATAAATTTTGGCTGAGTCATGCAGACGCTGCATGTGTTCGCGATGGCGGAACACCACTGGTCCTTTGTGAGAGTCGTAGCAACGGATACCTTCAAACACAGAAGTACCGTAGTGCAGGGCGTGTGACATCACGTGTACCGTGGCATCTTCCCAACGAACCATCTCACCGTTGAACCAAATGTAATCAGCTTTCTTTGTCGTCATTTTCTCTTCCTGTCACGCTTAAGCGCGGATTTGTTGTGATGTGGTTGTGCTCTGGCAGATGGTAACGTGGGCAACATCGACCAGTTTATTTAACTGGCTAAACAGTAAGTCGACCGACCGTGGGCTGGCAACGGTCAATTCGATATTTATGTTCTGGGCATCGGTGGCGGTTTCCATATTCATGGCACAAATCTGAAAACCCCGGTGACGGACTACGCGCAATACGCGTTCTAATGTTTCTGGGTTGAAGCGGGCCTGAACGGCGACCTGATGTTGCATCATGATAATTTCTCCATCATTTGTGCGTTACTGGCACCGGGCGGCACCAACGGCCAGACATTCTCAAGCTCATCGATTGAGACATGAAGCAGATAAGGCCCTTCGCTGGACAGCATAGTGTCGAGTGCCGCTTCAACCTGGTCTTTACGGGTGATGTGCTGGCCAGGAATGCCGAAGGCGCTGGCCAGTACGAGGAAATCGGGATTATCCGTGAGCGTGGTTTCGCTATAGCGTTCCTGGAAAAAGAGCTGTTGCCACTGGCGAACCATCCCCAAACGCTGGTTATCCAGTAACAGGATTTTCAGCGGCAGCTGTTTGCGTTTGACCGTGCCCAACTCCTGCACGTTCATCATGAATGAGCCATCGCCCGAAACGCAGATTACCGTGTCATTTGGGCGCGCAACCTGAGCGCCTACGGCTGCTGGCAGGCCGAAGCCCATTGTCCCGAGGCCGCTGGAAGTGATGAAGTTTTCCGGTCGGGTGTAGGTCATATGCTGAGCAGACCACATCTGGTGTTGCCCGACGTCGGTGGTCACCACGCTGTCCGCCGGTTTGCGATCAGACAGTTGTTTTAACAGCAGCGGAGCGTAAATTGCCTCGCCTGGATGATCGTAACGCCAGGCATTTTCTGCGCGCATCTGCGCTGTGTGTTGACGCCATGCATCAATGGACAAAGCCTGCTGCAATGCCGGCAGCAACGCATTCAGCTCGCCCTGCAGCGCGACATGCGCCTGACGCAATTTGTGCATTTCAGCCGGATCGATATCCATATGGATCACTTTCGCATTCGGCGCGAAGGTGTTGAGCTTACCGGTGACGCGGTCGTCGAAACGCGCTCCCACCGCAATCAGCAGATCGCACTCCTGAACCGCCAGGTTTGCAGCTTTGGTGCCGTGCATCCCTAACATCCCCAGATAATACGGGTAGTCAGCATCAACAGCCCCCAGACCTTTCAGAGTACAAGTTGCAGGGATCTGCGTTGCGGCGATAAATTCGCGCAGCGCCGGAACCGCCTGAGCCATGCCCACGCCACCACCGACGTACAACATCGGTTGTTGAGCCTGAGCCAGCATCTGACGGGCCTCTTCAACTTCCGCATACGGGAAGCTGTCTTCATTAGTGACAGTGGAGAAATGGGGCTCCAGATCGCCAAACGCGAGCTGGATATCTTTCGGAATATCAACCAGAACCGGTCCAGGGCGCCCTGAGTTAGCGACCTGGAACGCTTCTGCCATCACGCGCGGCAACTCTTCAAGCGATTGCACCAGAAAGCTGTGTTTAGTGCATGCCAGGGACAATCCGAGGACATCGACCTCCTGGAAGGCATCGGTACCGATGAACGGTGAGGCAACCTGCCCGGTGATGGCCACAACGGGAACAGAATCAAGCAACGCGTCCGCCAGACCAGTGATCAGGTTGGTGGCACCAGGCCCGGATGTCGCCATGCAGACGCCCGTTTTCCCCGTCGCGCGGGCAAAACCAATCGCGGCCATGGCTGCGCCTTGCTCGTGACGGCACAACAGATGTTCCACGCCGCCGTCATACAATGCATCGTAAATCGGCATAATTGCGCCACCCGGATAACCGAATACGGTTTCGACTCCCTGCGCGCGCAACGCATGTACTACCCATTGTGCTCCGTTCATAGTTAGTTCCCCGTCATAAATATGGAGAAACAGAATTTTATGCTAGTTGTCATTCTCTGCTCCTCGCTTTAGTTTTTAAGTCATAAAAAAACCCCCGGACCTTTCGGTGCGGGGGTCTTAGTTCGTTAAGGCTTGTTTTTTAAGCCTTTCCTCGTCCAAGTGCAGCCCCGCACGGTGGGATAATAATCACCACCACGCTAATCACGACCAGGCTAATCACTAGTAGAAGGGCTGTCATTTTGATTTCTTTTGGCATCTTGTTCGAAGGAATACCTAAAGAGGTAACACAGATAATAAATTCAACACAAGAAATATTTATGGCTGAATTTCTGATCCCGCTAACTGTTCTGCGGAAAATGTTTGTTTTATATGAAGAAAAAAGAAAATGAATATTTTTCATTTTTTACAACGCCCTCCTGGTCACCGATATGCTCTTTTTCACGCCTTTGCGAGCCTGATTCAGCCATAAAGCAACGGTTACAAAGTTTGATAAAAAAACCTGAACGCGCATCGTATTGCTGCTAATTGTCACTAAAAAACAAAAAAAGACGCTGGCACAGTAGCCGTTTAAGGAGGCGCTTATGTCGCTGTCGGTTGTATATACTCGTGCTGCATTAGGGGTTCAGGCCCCTCTCATCTCGGTGGAAGTCCATCTGAGTAATGGTCTCCCCGGCTTAACGCTTGTTGGACTCCCTGAAACCACGGTGAAAGAGGCCAGAGACCGCGTTCGCAGCGCGATCATTAATAGCGGTTATACGTTCCCGGCAAAGAAGATCACCATTAACCTGGCTCCCGCCGACTTGCCTAAAGAGGGTGGGCGATATGATTTACCTATCGCTATAGCGCTTCTCACCGCCTCTGAGCAACTCAACGCTCCCAGACTGAATACGTACGAGTTTGTGGGCGAACTGGCGCTTACAGGCGCCTTGAGGGGCGTTCCTGGTGCAATCTCGGGAGCGTTAGCCGCTTTGAAAGCAGGAAGGCAGATAATAGTCGCCACGGAGAACGCGCCCGAAGTCGGACTTATCGAGGAGAAAGGTTGCCTGATAGCAGGGCATTTACAGGAGGTGTGCGCTTTCCTCGAAGGACGCCATGAGCTTGCAGAACCTGAAGAGAATCGACTGACTGCCCCGGATACCCGTGAAGACCTGAGCGATATTATTGGCCAGGAGCAGGGAAAGCGTGCGCTGGAGATCACCGCAGCAGGCGGGCACAACCTGTTGCTCATCGGTCCTCCCGGTACAGGGAAGACAATGCTGGCCAGCAGACTTAACGGACTGCTGCCTCCATTGAACAATCAGGAGGCGCTTGAGAGCGCAGCAATTATTAGTCTGACAAATTCAATTGCCCTCCAGAAACAATGGCGGAAACGACCGTTTCGCTCCCCGCACCACAGCGCTTCACTCAGTGCGATGGTCGGTGGTGGTTCAATTCCTGAGCCCGGCGAGATCTCACTGGCGCATCACGGCATACTGTTTCTTGATGAACTACCGGAGTTTGAAAGGCGAGTCCTGGACGCACTGAGAGAGCCTATCGAATCGGGACAGATTCATATTTCTCGTGCTCGGGCCAAGATTAGCTACCCGGCGCAATTCCAGCTCATTGCGGCCATGAATCCCAGCCCTTCAGGCCACTATCAGGGAAATCATAATCGGAGCACACCCGAACAGACTCTTCGCTACCTGGGTAGATTATCTGGCCCTTTCCTCGACCGTTTCGATTTATCACTTGAAATCCCCTTACCGCCACCCGGAGTGCTTAGCAAGAAAAATGCAACAGGTGAAGGTAGCAGCGCCGTACGGCAAAGAGTTATGGATGCTCAGCAACGTCAGTACCTACGCCAGAACAAACTGAATGCGCGTCTCGATAATGCAGAAATTCGTACGCTTTGTTCACTTGCCGACGATGATGCTCGCTGGCTGGAAGAGACGCTGACGCGATTTGGGCTGTCAGTACGGGCGTGGCAGCGCTTATTGAAGGTAGCGAGGACTATCGCTGATTTAGAGGGAAATGAGGGAATTGAAAGACGGCATTTGCAGGAAGCGCTGAGCTATCGCGCAATAGACCGTTTGCTACTGCATCTGCAAAAGATGCTGACGTAAAAAAGGGGCCGAAGCCCCGTTTTTATATCGTATCAGTCGTCGGATTCGGTGTAGTCTTCAGCACCTTCGACCTGTGGCTTACCGCCAGATAGTGTATGAAAACGCTTTGGTCTCTTGATGCGAGCCATATATTTGATCCATACACGTTCCGCTTCAGATACAGGCTCACGTTCTCCACGGCAAACGGCAACAAACAGTTTTTCGTCTTCAGTTGCAGGCTCACGTTTCCCCAGATCCAACTCGTTAAAGGCATAACCATGGCGCTCAAGCATTTGCGCCTCTTTGATGGTGAAATCGCCATGACGAGAGAACCCGCGCGGGTAATTTTTATTGTCGAAAAAACGATTAGTTGTCGTAAAGCTTTCCGCCATCCTACACGCTCCTAATTCTTTGGCCGAGCTATTTATGGCGCGGAGTATTAGTTACGCTTGACAGAGCGTCAAACAAAACATTTAAATCATAACGACAAATAATTTTGCGGAGAAAGATGTGGATACGGAATTGCTAAAAACTTTCCTCGAAGTGAGCAGAACGCGTCACTTTGGGCGAGCAGCGGAAGCACTCTACCTGACTCAGTCAGCGGTGAGTTTTCGTATTCGCCAGCTTGAGAATCAACTGGGTGTAAATCTTTTTACCCGACATCGCAACAACATACGATTAACCGCAGCCGGAGAGAAGCTCTTACCCTACGCTGAAACGCTGATGAACACCTGGCAAGCAGCGCGAAAGGAGGTAGCACATACCTCCAGATATAATGAGTTTTCAATCGGTGCCAGCGCGTCTTTGTGGGAATGTATGCTGAGTCAGTGGCTTACGCGTCTGTACAATGCTCATAATAACCTGCAGTTTGACGCCAGAATCGCACAGCGGCAGTCGCTTGTTAAGCAGTTACATGAACGCCAGCTGGATCTTTTGATCACGACAGAAGCCCCCAAAATGGACGAATTTAGCAGCCAGATCCTGGGGCAATTCAGCCTTGCGCTCTATGCTTCTGAACCCGCCGTAATGAAGGCCGACCTCAACTACTTGAGGCTGGAGTGGGGACCTGATTTCCAACAGAATGAGACAGGTTTGATCGCAGCCGATGAAGTTCCCCCGCTAACAACCAGCTCAGCAGAGATAGCTTGCCAACAGTTGCCTGCGTTGAAAGGTTGCACCTGGTTGCCAGTGCATTGGGCGGATCAGAAACCAGGGCTGCACAGGGTTACCGACTCAGCAACGCTGTTACGGCCTCTCTACGCCATTTGGCTTGGGAACAGCGATAAACATGCACAAATAAAAGATCTTTTGAAAATCAATGTAATGGATTAACAAGGAAGGCTTGCAGGGACGCAAGAAAGAGGACGTTTGAGGGTATATTCAAAGCAAAAAAAATCCTTTGCCTAAGCAAAGGATTATTATATGGCAGGGGCGGAGAGACTCGAACTCGCGACACCCGGTTTTGGAGACCGGTGCTCTACCAACTGAGCTACGCCCCTAAATTTTTCTTACTATTAAGCCTGCTTGTTTAGCAGGCTTAATTTTTATAATAAGTGGCGGAACGGACGGGACTCGAACCCGCGACCCCCTGCGTGACAGGCAGGTATTCTAACCGACTGAACTACCGCTCCACCGAAGACTTCTGTAACCACCGGATTAATGCACCGGCTTACTACTTAATTTGATGCCTGGCAGTTCCCTACTCTCACATGGGGAGACCCCACACTACCATCGGCGCTACGGCGTTTCACTTCTGAGTTCGGCATGGGGTCAGGTGGGACCACCGCGCTAAAGCCGCCAGGCAAATTCTGTTACCAACACGCTTCTCCGCGCATCAGTTAATCTGTATCAAGCTGAATATCGTCTCTTTCCGCCAAAACATCTTCGGCGTTGTAAGGTTAAGCCTCACGGTTCATTAGTATCGGTTAGCTCAATGCATCGCTGCACTTACACACCCGACCTATCAACGTCGTAGTCTTCAACGTTCCTTCAGGACTCTTAAAGAGTCAGGGAGAACTCATCTCGGGGCAAGTTTCGTGCTTAGATGCTTTCAGCACTTATCTTTTCCGCATTTAGCTACCGGGCAATGCCATTGGCATGACAACCCGAACACCAGTGATGCGTCCACTCCGGTCCTCTCGTACTAGGAGCAGCCCCCCTCAATTCTCCAGCGCCCACGGCAGATAGGGACCGAACTGTCTCACGACGTTCTAAACCCAGCTCGCGTACCACTTTAAACGGCGAACAGCCGTACCCTTGGGACCTACTTCAGCCCCAGGATGTGATGAGCCGACATCGAGGTGCCAAACACCGCCGTCGATATGAACTCTTGGGCGGTATCAGCCTGTTATCCCCGGAGTACCTTTTATCCGTTGAGCGATGGCCCTTCCATTCAGAACCACCGGATCACTATGACCTGCTTTCGCACCTGCTCGAGCCGTCACTCTCGCAGTCAAGCTAGCTTATGCCATTGCACTAACCTCCTGATGTCCGACCAGGATTAGCTAACCTTCGTGCTCCTCCGTTACTCTTTAGGAGGAGACCGCCCCAGTCAAACTACCCACCAGACACTGTCCGCAACCCGGATTACGGGTCTACGTTAGAACACCAGCCATTAAAGGGTGGTATTTCAAGGTTGGCTCCACGCAGACTGGCGTCCACGCTTCAAAGCCTCCCACCTATCCTACACATCAAGGACCAGTGTTCAGTGTCAAGCTATAGTAAAGGTTCACGGGGTCTTTCCGTCTTGCCGCGGGTACACTGCATCTTCACAGCGAGTTCAATTTCACTGAGTCTCGGGTGGAGACAGCCTGGCCATCATTACGCCATTCGTGCAGGTCGGAACTTACCCGACAAGGAATTTCGCTACCTTAGGACCGTTATAGTTACGGCCGCCGTTTACCGGGGCTTCGATCAAGAGCTTCGCCTTGCGGCTAACCCCATCAATTAACCTTCCGGCACCGGGCAGGCGTCACACCGTATACGTCCACTTTCGTGTTTGCACAGTGCTGTGTTTTTAATAAACAGTTGCAGCCAGCTGGTATCTTCGACTGGTTTCAGCTCCGTCCGCAGGGACTTCACCTACACACCAGCGTGCCTTCTCCCGAAGTTACGGCACCATTTTGCCTAGTTCCTTCACCCGAGTTCTCTCAAGCGCCTTGGTATTCTCTACCTGACCACCTGTGTCGGTTTGGGGTACGATTTGATGTTACCTGATGCTTAGAGGCTTTTCCTGGAAGCAGGGCATTTGTTACTTCAGCACCGTAGTGCCTCGTCATCACACCTCAGCGTTGGATAAGAGTCCGGATTTACCTAAACTCTCCGCCTACATGCTTAAACCGGGACAACCGTCGCCCGGCTAACATAGCCTTCTCCGTCCCCCCTTCGCAGTAACACCGAGTACAGGAATATTAACCTGTTTCCCATCGACTACGCCTTTCGGCCTCGCCTTAGGGGTCGACTCACCCTGCCCCGATTAACGTTGGACAGGAACCCTTGGTCTTCCGGCGAGCGGGCTTTTCACCCGCTTTATCGTTACTTATGTCAGCATTCGCACTTCTGATACCTCCAGCAAACCTCACAGTTCACCTTCAACGGCTTACAGAACGCTCCCCTACCCAACAACGCATAAGCGTCGCTGCCGCAGCTTCGGTGCATGGTTTAGCCCCGTTACATCTTCCGCGCAGGCCGACTCGACCAGTGAGCTATTACGCTTTCTTTAAATGATGGCTGCTTCTAAGCCAACATCCTGGCTGTCTGTGCCTTCCCACATCGTTTCCCACTTAACCATGACTTTGGGACCTTAGCTGGCGGTCTGGGTTGTTTCCCTCTTCACGACGGACGTTAGCACCCGCCGTGTGTCTCCCGTGATAACATTCTTCGGTATTCGTAGTTTGCATCGGGTTGGTAAGCCGGGATGGCCCCCTAGCCGAAACAGTGCTCTACCCCCGAAGATGAGTTCACGAGGCGCTACCTAAATAGCTTTCGGGGAGAACCAGCTATCTCCCGGTTTGATTGGCCTTTCACCCCCAGCCACAAGTCATCCGCTAATTTTTCAACATTAGTCGGTTCGGTCCTCCAGTTAGTGTTACCCAACCTTCAACCTGCCCATGGCTAGATCACCGGGTTTCGGGTCTATACCCTGCAACTTAACGCCCAGTTAAGACTCGGTTTCCCTTCGGCTCCCCTATACGGTTAACCTTGCTACAGAATATAAGTCGCTGACCCATTATACAAAAGGTACGCAGTCACCTAACAAGTAGGCTCCCACTGCTTGTACGTACACGGTTTCAGGTTCTTTTTCACTCCCCTCGCCGGGGTTCTTTTCGCCTTTCCCTCACGGTACTGGTTCACTATCGGTCAGTCAGGAGTATTTAGCCTTGGAGGATGGTCCCCCCATATTCAGACAGGATACCACGTGTCCCGCCCTACTCTTCGAGTTCACAACGCGTGCATTTTTGTGTACGGGACTATCACCCTGTACCGTCGGACTTTCCAGACCGTTCCACTAACACGCGCGCTGATTCAGACTCTGGGCTCCTCCCCGTTCGCTCGCCGCTACTGGGGGAATCTCGGTTGATTTCTTTTCCTCGGGGTACTTAGATGTTTCAGTTCCCCCGGTTCGCCTCATGCCACTATGTATTCATGACATGATAGTGTGTCGAAACACACTGGGTTTCCCCATTCGGGTATCGCCGGGTCAAAGGTTCATATCACCTCGCCGACGCTTATCGCAGATTAGCACGCCCTTCATCGCCTCTGACTGCCAGGGCATCCACCGTGTACGCTTAGTCGCTTAACCTCACAACCCGAAGATGTTTCGTAAAACATCGTCGTGTTGCGAAAATTTGAGAGACTCGAACACACCGCCTGTCTGTTCTTATTACGGAGAACAGACACAGTGTGTCGTTTCAATTTTCAGCTTGATCCAGATTTTTAAAGAGCAAAACTTCGCAGTGAACCTTTTCAGGTACACTCTGAAGTTTTCTTGTTTTCAGCAGTAAAAGGATGGTGGAGCTATGCGGGATCGAACCGCAGACCTCCTGCGTGCAAGGCAGGCGCTCTCCCAGCTGAGCTATAACCCCATCGCAAAGACTAAATCTCATTACCGGTAATTTAGACTGAGACAAGGCGTGGAATGACGAAGCATACTGAAGTATGCGAGTCTTTTCACAACGCAGTATCAGGATAAATTTGGTAGGCCTGAGTGGACTTGAACCACCGACCTCACCCTTATCAGGGGTGCGCTCTAACCACCTGAGCTACAAGCCTGCAGAGATTTTTTACTGCTTATTTTTCATCAGACAATCTGTGTGAGCACTACAAAGGCAGGTTCTTTCAGGTAAGGAGGTGATCCAACCGCAGGTTCCCCTACGGTTACCTTGTTACGACTTCACCCCAGTCATGAATCACAAAGTGGTAAGCGCCCTCCCGAAGGTTAAGCTACCTACTTCTTTTGCAACCCACTCCCATGGTGTGACGGGCGGTGTGTACAAGGCCCGGGAACGTATTCACCGTAGCATTCTGATCTACGATTACTAGCGATTCCGACTTCATGGAGTCGAGTTGCAGACTCCAATCCGGACTACGACGCACTTTATGAGGTCCGCTTGCTCTCGCGAGGTCGCTTCTCTTTGTATGCGCCATTGTAGCACGTGTGTAGCCCTACTCGTAAGGGCCATGATGACTTGACGTCATCCCCACCTTCCTCCAGTTTATCACTGGCAGTCTCCTTTGAGTTCCCGGCCGAACCGCTGGCAACAAAGGATAAGGGTTGCGCTCGTTGCGGGACTTAACCCAACATTTCACAACACGAGCTGACGACAGCCATGCAGCACCTGTCTCACGGTTCCCGAAGGCACTAAAGCATCTCTGCTAAATTCCGTGGATGTCAAGAGTAGGTAAGGTTCTTCGCGTTGCATCGAATTAAACCACATGCTCCACCGCTTGTGCGGGCCCCCGTCAATTCATTTGAGTTTTAACCTTGCGGCCGTACTCCCCAGGCGGTCGACTTAACGCGTTAGCTCCGGAAGCCACTCCTCAAGGGAACAACCTCCAAGTCGACATCGTTTACGGCGTGGACTACCAGGGTATCTAATCCTGTTTGCTCCCCACGCTTTCGCACCTGAGCGTCAGTCTTTGTCCAGGGGGCCGCCTTCGCCACCGGTATTCCTCCAGATCTCTACGCATTTCACCGCTACACCTGGAATTCTACCCCCCTCTACAAGACTCTAGCCTGCCAGTTTCGAATGCAGTTCCCAGGTTGAGCCCGGGGATTTCACATCCGACTTGACAGACCGCCTGCGTGCGCTTTACGCCCAGTAATTCCGATTAACGCTTGCACCCTCCGTATTACCGCGGCTGCTGGCACGGAGTTAGCCGGTGCTTCTTCTGCGAGTAACGTCAATCACTGCGGTTATTAACCACAATGCCTTCCTCCTCGCTGAAAGTACTTTACAACCCGAAGGCCTTCTTCATACACGCGGCATGGCTGCATCAGGCTTGCGCCCATTGTGCAATATTCCCCACTGCTGCCTCCCGTAGGAGTCTGGACCGTGTCTCAGTTCCAGTGTGGCTGGTCATCCTCTCAGACCAGCTAGGGATCGTCGCCTAGGTGAGCCGTTACCCCACCTACTAGCTAATCCCATCTGGGCACATCTGATGGCAAGAGGCCCGAAGGTCCCCCTCTTTGGTCTTGCGACGTCATGCGGTATTAGCTACCGTTTCCAGTAGTTATCCCCCTCCATCAGGCAGTTTCCCAGACATTACTCACCCGTCCGCCGCTCGTCACCCGAGAGCAAGCTCTCTGTGCTACCGCTCGACTTGCATGTGTTAGGCCTGCCGCCAGCGTTCAATCTGAGCCATGATCAAACTCTTCAATTTAAGTTTGATGCTCGTGAATTAAACTTCGTAATGAATTACGTATGTTCACTCAGAGACTTGGGTATTCATTTAGCGTCTTGCGACGTTTAGAATCCATGTCACTTTGAGTGCCCACACAGATTGTCTGATAAATTGTTAAAGAGCAGTGCAACGCGGCTTTCGCTCACCGTTGCGAGGTCCCGTATAATACGTTTTCCTCATTCAGAGTCAAGCGTTTATTTTCGCTTTTCTCTGTCGGCGTTCATCGCTGAACCC
Organism: Lelliottia sp. CFBP8978; assembly: GCF_034046055.2. Taxonomy (NCBI): domain Bacteria; kingdom Pseudomonadati; phylum Pseudomonadota; class Gammaproteobacteria; order Enterobacterales; family Enterobacteriaceae; genus Lelliottia; species Lelliottia sp. CFBP8978. Next base: position 4,306,619 of record NZ_CM188253.1, read on the forward strand.
CTTCTGCCCCGGCGGCTTGCTTGCCGTTGTTCCGTGTCAGTGGAGGCGCATTATAGGGAGTTCTCTGACGTTGACAACCCCTCTTTTAAAAAAAACTTTCAACCGTCTCTTTTTTGCTCAAAACCCTGCTAAAGCGCTAGTTTTTCGAGCGTTTCAAAGCCATAACGGCGTAAAACGGGTAAAAGTCGCTCAGTCTCAGGCGTCAGCGCCATACAATAGGCAATATTTGCATCAGTGGATTTGGCATCAGGCGCTTCATGTTCAAGCAGCCAGGCGGTACGCCGGGCAATTGCTGCAGCAGAGTCAACCAGACGAGTGCCTTCCGGCAATAACGCGAGCAGCTCTTCCTGCAATAGAGGAAAGTGCGTGCAACCCAGTACCACCGTATCCGGCGGTTCGGCCATAAGCAGCCACGGGCGCAGAATACGACGCAGCTCCTCCAGCGACACCGGCTTACCGTGCAGTTTCGCTTCAGCCATCTCCACCAGCTCAGCAGACCCGAGCATAGCGATCTGACATTCGTTAGCAAAACGTTCGATCAGCTCACGGGTATAAGGACGCTTTACCGTTGCGCGTGTGGCCAACAGGCCAACGATGCCATTTGCGGTCAGACGGGCAGCAGGCTTAATCGCTGGTACCACGCCAACAACCGGGAACGGGAATTTTTCGCGTAAGGCAGGAAGAGAAACGGTGCTTGCGGTATTACAGGCAATCACGGCCAGCGCTAAGGGGTAACACTGTTGTACGGCAGTGACGATTTCGACTACGCGCTCAACAATAAAGTCTTCGCTCTTTTCCCCATAAGGGAATGCCACGTTATCGAAAGCATAAATGTAATGGAGATCCGGCAGGAGATGCCGAATCTCATCATAGACCGAAAGCCCACCGACGCCGGAGTCAAACACCAGCACGGTGGGACGTGGATCAGAAGGTGTAGCTGCCAGACAAGGTGTATTCCCGTCCTGCAGTTTGGTAGCCATATACTGTCTCGTAATCTTTATCGAACAGGTTGGCTATTTTACCACGAACTGTCAGGTGTGAGGTGACAGGATATGAAACTGCGGCATCCCACAAACTTACCCCCCCCATTTTCACACGTTCAGTCGCATAGGTATCGCGATCGACTGCGACATCATAACGCGTCCCCAGATAACGGTAGGCGAGGTTCCAGTCGAGGTCCCATACCTGCCAGTCCAACTGATACTTAACCTGTTGCTTAGAGCGACGAGCCAGCACTTCATCGGTTTTGGCGTTACGTGGGTCAACATAATCATAAGAGATCTGATGGCTCAGCAGCCCGGTATCAAATTGCGCCGTCGCTTCAATCCCTTTGATTCTGGCTTCATTCACGTTATAGAAACGGAAGTTTGAGTCGTACCCAATCAGGTTATCGACATCATTGCGATAACCCGTCACGCGCCAGTTAACCGGCCCCGTCAATCCTTCAAACCCACCTTCCCACTGCTTGCTCTCTTCGGGTTTAAGATTTGGATTACCATAATCCTCACTGTGGATCTGGCTCATGGTTGGCGCTTTATAGGCCGTGCCATAAGAACCGATAACGCGATAGCCCTCGATGAATTCCCATGCAGCGCTGGTTTGCCAGGTGCTGTGGTTACCAAAGTTAGAGTTATCGTCGTTACGCGCAGCCGCTTCCAGCGTCACGCTATTAAACTGCTGCATCGCAGAAAGGAACACGCCAGTGTTACGCTGATCGTAGCCATTTTTCATGCTACCCGTTCCCGCTTCGGTTTTCTGCTTCTGCCAGTCCAGACCCACACCGACATTGCCGTGTCCGACGCTAAAGGTGTTTACCCACTGGGTGGTGTACTGCTTCACATCATCGGTTGTAGCAGAATCAGCATAACGGCCTTTTTTCGGATCATAGTTCTGATCTTTACTACGACCATAGCCCGCAACCAACTGTGACTGATAAATCCCCTGGTTGTAGCGCAACCCGGTATCCCAGTTCTGGCTGTAAAGCTGACGGGTATCTGGCGTGCCGGTCATGTTGTGGTTATGGTCATAGCTATCATAACCGTCATAAGCAGTGCGGTTATCATAGCCAAAGCCGCGGAAGAAGCCGCTCACGCTATCGGTGATCTGCTGTTCCACGGAACCGTACAGAGACTTACTCATAAAACCGTCGCGATCCGGCTGACGCGGCGCGTCCTGCGCATCAATATCAAAGCCACGGGTATAGGTATAGTTGCCAGCCAGGGTAATTTTGGTTTTATCAAATACCTGCTGGAATGAACCGTCGTACGCCTGGTAGCCCTTCGACCCCACGCCCGCAGAGATTTCACCGCCAGGCTTATCGCGCCCGGTAATAATGTTGATCACCCCGCCAATCGCATCGGAACCATACAGCGCCGAGCGTGGACCGCGAATGTACTCAATACGCTGGATAAGAGAGGTAGGGATTTGGCTGAGATCGGCAACGTTGCTGATCCCGGCGTTGTTCAGAGGAATGCCGTCAATCAGCACCAGCACGTGACGTGATTCCGTGCCGCGTATAAAAGTAGAAGCGTTTGCCCCCATGCCACCGCTTTGGGCGATATCCACCCCCGGCAAACGCTGCATGACTTCAACGACGCTCTTGGCCTGCCAGCGTTCGATATCTTCACGAGTCACCACAGACGTCGGTGCCAGAACGGTATTTGCCGGTTGCTCAAAACGGTTTGCTGTCACCACCAACGAGTCAGCGCTTTCCTGCGCCCAGCCCGAAAATGCCGTGACGGAAAGCGCCGTCATCAGCGATACTTTTTTAATCATTGTTAAAGCATCCACAATATAAGAAGGATGCCGCAGGCGTCATCTATAGCACGCGATGATGAAACCAAATGCGACGTGGTTCCGGCAGGTCTTCGGGCTTGGTGGCGTTTTACGGATGAAGACTTCCCGCTTTACAGCAGTGTCTACAACATTCATCCCGCCAGTCATTACCGCTGCGCGTCAGCTCCAGATTTACACTGGATTCCCTTTTCACTAAAAGAAGACCGGAAACAGAATGCTACAATTAGAAACGTATGGATGTCCAGACAGCTATGCATGATTAAATCTGGACATCCCCTGTACAGTGCTTACAATCCCCGCGAAATTGTCTACCACTCAGGATGCATCATGACCCCCGAACACCTCCCGACAGAACAGTACGACGCGCAGCTGGCAGAGAAAGTGGTCCGCCTGCAAAGTATGATGACGCCTTTCGCTGCGCCCGTTCCAGAGGTGTTTCGCTCACCGGTCAGCCACTACCGCATGCGCGCCGAGTTCCGCATCTGGCATGATGGCGATGACCTCTATCACATCATTTTCGACCAGCAGACAAAATCTCGTATCCGCGTGGATAGTTTTCCGGCGGCCAGCGAATTAATTAATCAATTGATGACGTTGATGATTGAAAGCGTTCGCGAGAACCCCGTTCTGCGCCACAAGCTTTTCCAGATTGATTACCTCACCACGCAAAGCAACCAGGCCATCGTCTCACTGCTGTATCACAAAGCGTTGAACGATGAATGGCGTCAGGAAGCCGAAACTCTGCGCGATGCGCTGCGTGCGAAGAACATCAATGTGCATCTGATTGGCCGCGCGACGAAAACCAAAATTATGCTCGATCAGGATTACGTTGACGAACGGCTGCCGGTGGCCGGGAAAGAGATGATCTATCGCCAGGTCGAAAACAGCTTCACTCAGCCAAATGCAGCGATGAACGTCCAGATGCTGGAGTGGGCACTGAACGCCACCGAAGGGGCAACGGGTGATTTGCTGGAGCTATACTGCGGTAACGGCAACTTTTCGCTGGCGCTGGCGCGTAATTTTGAACGCGTGCTGGCTACCGAGATCGCCAAACCGTCCGTTGCGGCGGCGCAATACAACATTGCGGCAAACCACATTGATAACGTACAGATCATTCGTATGGCGGCTGAAGAGTTTACTCAGGCAATGAATGGCGTGCGCGAATTCAACCGCTTGCAGGGAATCGATCTGAAGAGCTACCAGTGCGAGACGATTTTCGTCGATCCCCCGCGCAGCGGGCTGGACAGCGAAACCGAGAAAATGGTGCAGGCTTATCCGCGGATTTTGTACATTTCCTGCAACCCGGAAACCTTATGCAAGAATCTGGAAACATTAAGCCAGACGCACAAGGTTGAGCGGCTGGCGCTGTTCGATCAGTTCCCTTATACGCACCATATGGAGTGCGGCGTACTGCTGACGGCGAAATAATCAGCTTTTACAGGGCAGGTAAGCCTTGCGCTACCTGCCTGAAAGTGTCTGATAGCGCTTCGTTTATTCCGATATCTGGTGCTTACGGTGACGCATTTTAACGCCGATCCAGAATACCAGCGCCACAGAAAGTACAGCAGGCAGGAAGTTAGAGCCGATATCCGGATATTCCGCGCGCACTACGGTGCTATACAGCAGAACGCCCAGAACAAAGAACGCGGCAGCCAGGCCCGGTAATCCTACCGGCATGGTGCGATTCTGATAGCGCTGATGCAAACAGTAAACCGTCAGCACCACAGCGATGATCGGAAAAATCGAAAATGGCACGATGGAGCTAAACACGGCTGCGAACGTACCATTGATTGATAAGCCAGCGATCAATGCCAGCAACAACGTACCTTTATCCTGACCTGACTGTTTCATTTCTCACCCTTCGTCGATTTGATGCGCCAACTTTTCTTGTTCACGGCGATACCAATAATACGCCCCTTTGGAAATCATCCGCAGCTGCAGGACCAGTCGCTCTTCGAGTTGCTTGCGTTGTTCAACGCCAACATCCAGTGCTTCAGCGCCCGCACTGAAAACAATCGTCACCATCGCCTCGGCCTGCGCTTCCGTGAAGGCGCGTGGCATATGGTTTTCGATTTCAAGATAGTCGGCAAGTTCCGCGATAAAATGCTGAATTTCCCGCGCCACAGCGGCACGAAACGCGGCAGATGTTCCCGAGCGTTCACGCAGTAACAGGCGAAACGCGTTGGGATTGTTGCCGATAAATTCCATAAAGGTAGATACCGACGTGCGGATAACGCTGCCGCCTTTGGCAATACGCTGACGCGCCTGACGCATGAGCTGGCGCAGCATCAGGCCGCTCTCATCCACCATGGTCAGACCCAGTTCATCCACATCACGGAAATGACGATAGAAGGACGTTGGCGCAATCCCTGCTTCGCGTGCAACTTCGCGCAAGCTCAAACTGGCAAAACTCCGCTCTGCACTCAACTGACTGAATGCCGCTTCCACCAGCGAACGCCGGGTTTTCTCTTTTTGTTGTGCTCTTACGCCCATCACTTTAATCGAATCCTTCCAAAGGCCTGCTGGCACTATACCAGAGAATAAAATTAATCTGTTTACGCGGCTTTGTGAATGATTGTTTACGCGCGGTTTGTGCTCCACAGCTCGAAAAGAGCACAACGATAATTGGGTTATCCGACCAATGATGTTACTATTCTGTTGCTTTTATGTATAAGAACAGGTAAGCCTTGCCATGCCACACACCTACGATTACGACGCAATAGTTATTGGTTCCGGCCCCGGCGGCGAAGGCGCTGCGATGGGACTGGTGAAACAGGGAGCCAGAGTAGCGGTCATAGAGCGCTATCATAATGTTGGTGGCGGTTGCACCCACTGGGGCACCATCCCTTCAAAAGCCCTCCGCCACGCCGTTAGCCGCATTATCGAATTCAATCAAAACCCTCTTTACAGCGACCATTCCCGACTTCTTCGTTCTTCCTTTGCCGACATCCTTAACCACGCCGATAACGTGATTAACCAGCAAACGCGGATGCGCCAGGGATTCTACGAACGTAACCACTGCGAGATCTTGCAGGGGGATGCGCACTTTGTTGACGAGCACACGCTGGCGCTGAAGTGCCATGACGGTTCCGTTGAGACGATTACCGCCGAGAAATTTGTTATCGCCTGCGGCTCTCGCCCGTACCATCCTACGGACGTTGATTTCTCGCACCCGCGCGTTTATGACAGCGACTCCATTCTGAGCCTGCATCATGAGCCGCGACACGTACTGATCTACGGCGCAGGGGTGATTGGCTGCGAATATGCGTCGATCTTCCGCGGAATGGACGTGAAAGTGGACCTGATTAACACCCGCGACCGTCTGCTGGCGTTTCTCGATCAGGAGATGTCCGACTCCCTCTCCTACCACTTCTGGAACAGCGGCGTGGTTATTCGCCACAACGAAGAGTACGAGAAAATCGAAGGTTGCGATGACGGTGTGATCATGCACCTGAAGTCCGGCAAAAAGCTCAAAGCCGACTGCCTGCTGTATGCCAATGGCCGTACCGGCAACACCGATTCACTGGCGCTGGAAAACATCGGCCTCGAAACCGACAGCCGTGGTCAGCTGAAGGTCAACAGCATGTACCAGACTGCCTTACCGCATATCTACGCGGTGGGTGATGTGATTGGCTATCCGAGCCTGGCTTCCGCCGCTTACGATCAGGGTCGCATCGCTGCACAGGCGCTGGTCAAAGGCGAAGCGACAGCGCATCTGATCGAAGATATCCCGACCGGTATTTACACCATTCCGGAGATCAGCTCGGTGGGTAAAACCGAACAGCAGCTGACGTCAATGAAAGTGCCTTACGAGGTAGGTCGTGCGCAGTTTAAACATCTGGCGCGGGCGCAAATCGTGGGAATGAGCGTGGGCACGCTGAAGATTTTGTTCCATCGCGAGACGAAAGAGATCCTGGGGATTCACTGCTTTGGTGAACGCGCCGCGGAAATCATTCATATCGGGCAGGCGATCATGGAGCAAAAAGGTGGCGGTAACACGATCGAGTACTTCGTTAACACCACCTTTAACTACCCGACAATGGCAGAAGCCTATCGGGTAGCGGCGCTAAATGGCTTAAACCGCCTGTTTTAACGCACTGTCAAAATGGCCATCCATCGAACTGCGGATGGCCTCTGCCAGCTGCTCATAGCGGCTGCGCAGCGGTGATCCCGGACGATAAACCAGGCCAATGGTACGGCGCGGCTCCGGTTTAATGCACGGCAGATAAACCACACCGTCACGCTTACGCTCGCGCGGCACGGCCAGGGCTGGCAGCAAAGTAATTCCGCTGCCCGCCGCCACCATATTGCGCAGCGTTTCCAGGCTGGTTGCACGGAAATGCGTATCTTCATCCGCACCCGCCTCAAAACAGAAGCCCATCGCCTGATCGCGCAGACAGTGGCCGTCTTCCAGCATCAGCAGCTTTTCACCCGCCAGATCGGACATCGGCACGCGATCGCGGTTCGCCCACGGGTGATCTTCATAGATCGCCAGCATCATCGGCTCATCGAACAGCGGCACTTCGATAAAGGCTTCACTCTCTTTGACCAGCGCCAGAATCGCGCAATCCAGTTTGCCGCTATCAAGCTGAGCCAACAGCTGATGGGTCTGCGCTTCATGCAGATACATTTCAAGCTTCGGGAACGTCTGATGCAGCATCGGAATAATTTGCGGTAACAGATACGGGCCAACGGTGGGGATCAGGCCAATATGCAGCGGGCCAGACATGGCTTCCCCCTGCTGGCTTGCCATTTCCTTCAGCACTTTGACCTCACGCAACACAGTGCGCGCTTGATCCACCAGCAGCAAACCGGCCTGGGTGAACAGCACTTTACGACTGGTACGTTCCAGCAGCATCACGCCCAGCTCATCTTCCAGCTTGCGGATCTGACCGCTCAGGGTCGGCTGGCTGACGTGGCAGGAATCTGCCGCGCGGCGAAAATGACGATGCTCAGCTAACGCTACCAGGTATTCAAGATCACGAATATTCATTATTCATCCTCCGTCGCCACGATAGTTCATGGCGATAGATAGCATAGCAACGAACGATTATCCCTATCAAGCATTCTGTTGAATAATACACCACATAGACGGGGCGGGACCTGTTTGACCCTTGAAGTCTCCGCCGCGTCATACGAGTTTCTCTCAAACTCGAACAACTAAAGCCAACGTGAACTTTTGCGGACTCCGTGTCCGCTTTTTTTTGCGTAAAAACGCCCAAGGCAAAAGCAAAACGGCCACACCAGTGACCGTTTTTAGTATTTTCTCCCTCTCCCCGTGGGAGAGGGCCGGGGTGAGGGCATCAGCCCGCACGCCACTAAATCAACCGATCTTTCGCATCGGAAATCGCCTGCGCCACCTGCTTCGGCGACACGCCGCCTTTCGCAGCACGCTTATCCAGACACGATTGCAGCGCCAGGATCGGATAGACATCATCGCCAATCACCGCACTGAATTTTTGCAAATCAGCCAGCGTAAGGTCTTCCAGCGGCTTGCCCTGACGAATCGCCTCAACCACCGCTTCGCCCACAATATGGTGCGCCTCACGGAACGGTACACCTTTTGCGACCAGGTAATCCGCCAGTTCAGTGGAGTTCGCATAACCCTGCTGCGCCGCTTCCTGGCAACGCGGACGTTTCACCTGAATACCGTCCAAAACTAACGCTCCCATGTGCAGACAATCCAGCCAGGTGTCGAGCGCGTCGAACAACCCTTCTTTATCTTCCTGCATATCTTTGTTGTAAGCCAACGGCAGGCCTTTCAGGGTCATCATCATGCCGGTAAGCGCACCCTGAACGCGACCACACTTGCCGCGAATCAGCTCCAGAGCATCCGGGTTTTTCTTCTGCGGCATCAGCGATGATCCGGACGTCACACGGTCAGACAGCTCAACAAATCCGGCTTCGCCAGAGTTGAAGAAAATCAGGTCTTCGGCAAAGCGCGACAGATGCACCATGCCAATGGAAGCGTTTGAAAGCAGTTCAAGAACATGGTCACGATCCGAGACGCTGTCCAGGCTGTTGCGGGTTGCGCTGGCAAATCCCAGCCAGCCGGCCAGCTGTTCACGATCGATTTCGTAGGCCGTTCCGGCCAGCGCACCGCTGCCCAGCGGGCTAACGTCCAGACGCTTCAGCGTATCCTGTAAACGACTTTCATCACGGGCCAGCATCTCAACATAGGCCAGACACCAGTGTGCAAACGTCACCGGCTGCGCACGTTGCAGGTGGGTATAACCCGGCATGACCGCATCCTGATTGCTGTGTGCAGTTTCGACCAGCGCGCTTTGTAACTGGCGATTCGCCGACAACAGCTCGCCAACGGTATCTTTGCACCACAGCTTCAGGTCAGTCGCGACCTGATCGTTACGGCTACGCCCGGTGTGCAGCTTTTTACCCAACTGGCCGACTTTGTCGATAAGCTTGCCTTCCACCCAGCTGTGAATGTCTTCAGCATCGCTTTCGAGGATTTGCTGCGGGTTCACGCGAACCTCTTCCAGCAGATTGTTCAGCGCCTCTTCCAGCTGCAGCTGCTCATCCGCGCTCAGCACACCTACCGTGACCAGCGCTTTGGACCAGGCCACAGAGCCGACGATATCCTGTTCGGCCAGGCGGTAGTCGAAGCGCAAAGAGTCGTTGAACTGTTTGAACCGCTGATCCGCTGCCTGTGTAAAACGCCCACCCCAAAGTGCCATAACATGCTTCCTTAAATTCGTTTAATGATGCCCCTCAGAGAAGGGGAAAAAACTTATGCCAGAATACGGGTGCCAATCGGCGTACCGTTAAACAGCGCCGGGAGTTGCTCCGCATGACGCCATGAGGCGATATCGACCGGGCGACCCAGCGTGCGGGCGGCATCCAGTGCGGCATTCACCTTCACAATCATGCCATCAGTAATAATGCCCTGATCGATCAACTGCTCGGCTTTCGCCGCCGTCATCTCAGCGATGCGCTGGCCTTTACCGTCCAGAATGCCACTCACGTCAGAGAGCAGAATCAGATCAGCGCCCAGCGTTGCCGCCAGGGCCGTCGCCGCCTGATCCGCATTGACGTTCATCAGTTGCCCTTCGTCGGTCACACCGATAGAGCTGACAACAGGTAAGAACCCGCCTTCCAGCAACATGTTAATCAGCGCAGGTGACCCCGGCTTCGCCAGCCCAACGTGACCGAGCTCTTCGTCGAGTTGCGTAACCTTAACGCTGTCGCCATCGCCCAGGTAAAGCCCCACTGACGCGATACCTTGTTTCTTCGCCCACGCCAGCAGCGTTTTATTGGCGGTTCCCGCCAGCGCGCCGGTAATGATGTCGATCTGATCGGCAGGGGTCACGCGCAGGCCGTTTTTCTTTTTCACCGGCAGGTTAAGCCCTTTCATCAGCTCATCCACCACGCAGCCGCCGCCATGAACAATCACCAGCGGGCGCTGATGTGATTCGCGATAGTTAACCAGCGCGGTAAACAGGCGTTCCAGCGCTTCTTCGCTGTCCAGCAGGACACCACCGAGTTTGATAATTAATGGGTTCATCATCACACCTTAAATAAGAGACTGGGTTTCAGCGAAGCCAAAACGAATATTTGCACACTGCATGGCCTGTGCGGCAGCGCCTTTAAGTAAGTTATCTTCTGCGGCAACCACGATCAGGTGTTCACCCTGAACGGCAAAGCCAATATCGCAGAACGGCAGACCAACCACGTTTTTCAGCGCCGGAACACCTTTGTCATACAGACGCACCAGCGGCTTGTCGGCATATGCCTCATTAAAGACCGCTGCCACCTGTTCTTTCGTCACGCCCGGTTTCAGACGGCAGGTGATGGTTTCGAGGATCCCGCGCGGGAAGTTGCCCAGATGCGGGGTGAAAATCACCTCCGCGCCCAGATGGGTGGTGATTTCTGGGTGATGACGGTGGTTGAACACGCCATACGGTTGCAGGCTCACTTCACAGAAGCTGTTCGACATCGCGGCCTTACGCCCGGCACCGCTTACGCCACTGGTCGCATTGATCACCGGCCACTGATTGAGATCCAGCAGGCTCGCGTCGATCAACGGTTTCAGCGAAAGCTGTGCCGCCGTTGGATAACATCCTGGAACGGCAATCAAATTGGCTTCTTTCAGCTTATCCGCGCTCCACTCCGCCAGACCATAAACCGCTTTTTTAAGCAGATCCGGATGCTGGTGAGTAAAGCCATAATATTTTTCGTAGAACGCACTATCGTTAACCCGGAACGCGCCAGAGAGATCAAACACCACGCAGCCGGCAGCCAGAAACTGCGGCGCCAGGTCGTGGCTGACTTCGTGAGCGGTGGCGAGAAACACCACATCCACGCCATCGCTAAACTCGCTGATGTCGGACATCGGCTGCAACGGCAGGTCGACGATCCCCTTAAGTTGCGGATGCAAATCGGAAATTAACTTTCCCGCATCATTGCTTTGCGCTGACACGGTCAAAGCGGTTATGGTCATATGAGGATGGCGATTCACGTAGCTCACTAGCTCTGCGCCCGCATAACCGCTAGCGCCCACAATCAGCGTATTCAACATCGGGTTCCTTTACGATCAACGTTAGTGTATTTTTATTCACATTTAGTGCATGAATATTGATACTATCACGACCTAAGGTATGTCAACAATGAAAATGAATTTACCACCCTTTATCGAGATCTACCGCGCTCTGATTGCCACGCCGTCCATCAGCGCGACCGAAGAAGCGCTCGACCAGAGCAATGAGTCTTTAATCAATTTACTGGCTGGCTGGTTTAGCGAACTCGGGTTTAAGGTGGAAGTTCAACCCGTACCAGGAACCCGCCACAAATTTAACCTGCTGGCCAGTACCGGACAGGGTGCAGGCGGCCTGCTGCTGGCTGGACATACCGATACCGTGCCTTTCGATGATGGACGCTGGACGCGCGATCCGTTCACCCTGACTGAACACGACAACAAGCTTTACGGTCTGGGCACGGCAGACATGAAAGGGTTTTTCGCGTTCATTCTCGATGCGCTGCGTGACGTCGATGTCACAAAGCTGAAAAAGCCACTCTATATTCTGGCGACCGCCGACGAAGAAACCAGTATGGCAGGTGCGCGCTATTTTGCTGAAAACACCGAACTGCGTCCCGATTGTGCGATTATCGGCGAACCGACTTCGCTCCAGCCGGTCCGGGCACATAAAGGCCACATCTCTACCGCCGTGCGCGTCCTGGGGCAGTCTGGCCACTCCAGCGATCCGGCACGCGGCGTCAACGCTATCGAACTAATGCACGATGCCATTGGTCGCATCATGCAGCTGCGCGACTCCCTCAAAGAGCGCTATCACCACGATGCATTCACCGTGCCGTATCCCACGCTCAACCTTGGCAGTTTGCACGGCGGCGACGCGTCTAACCGCATCTGCGCCTGTTGCGAATTACATATGGACATCCGTCCGCTACCCGGCATGACCCTGAGCGATCTGGATGGATTACTCACAGAAGCGCTGGCCCCGGTGAGCGAGCGCTGGCCTGGCCGTTTGACCGTCACGGAACTGCATCCGCCGATCCCGGGCTATGAGTGTCCGCCAAATCATCAGTTGGTGGAGGTGGTTGAAAAACTGCTCGGTGCGCAAACCGAGGTCGTTAACTACTGCACCGAAGCGCCGTTTATCCAGACGCTGTGCCCGACGCTGGTATTGGGTCCAGGCTCTATCAACCAGGCCCACCAGCCGGATGAATATCTGGAAACCCGTTTTATTAAGCCGACCCGCGAATTAATTACCCAGGTTGTGCATCACTTCTGCTGGCACTAACGTTCCCGCTTTGGTTCCCTCTCCGTGTGGGAGAGGGCACTAAAACGCATGATCGCCATCACATTCTCATAAGCATCTCTTATCTGACGCGAAGCGAATTAAATTTCGTAAATTGCCCACATTTATTCGTTTGCTGAACCGTTTTCGCAGCAATTGACGACAGGGGTTTTACGTGGCTTTATAAAGGGAGATGACAAAATAATGTCCAAAAGAGTTCTGAATGGGCATAAACAAAAATGATGGGGTGTCTGGGTTTTATGAACGAACAATATTCCGCGTTGCGTAGTAATGTCAGTATGCTCGGCAAAGTGCTGGGAGATACCATCAAGGATGCGTTGGGGGAGAACATTCTCGACCGCGTTGAAACAATCCGTAAGCTGTCCAAATCCTCCCGTGCTGGAAATGAAGCGAACCGTCAGGAGTTGCTCACCACCTTGCAGAACCTGTCTAACGATGAGCTTCTGCCCGTTGCGCGCGCGTTTAGCCAGTTTCTGAACCTGGCCAACACAGCCGAGCAATACCACAGCATCTCGCCAAACGGCGAAGCTGCCAGCAACCCGGAAGTCATTGCCCGTACGCTCAGAAAACTCAAAGAGCAACCCGACCTTAACGAAGCGACGATTAAAAAAGCGGTCGAATCGCTGTCACTTGAGCTGGTGCTCACCGCACACCCCACCGAGATCACCCGTCGTACGCTGATCCACAAAATGGTGGAAGTGAACAACTGCCTGAAGCAGTTAGATAACAAAGACATCGTTGATTACGAACGTAACCAGCTGATGCGTCGTCTGCGCCAGCTGATTGCGCAATCCTGGCACACCGATGAAATCCGTAAATATCGCCCAAGCCCGGTCGACGAAGCCAAATGGGGCTTTGCGGTCGTCGAAAACAGTCTTTGGGAAGGCGTGCCGAATTATCTGCGCGAGCTTAACGAGCAGCTCGAAGAGAATCTGGGTTATCGCCTGCCGGTGGATTTTGTGCCGGTACGCTTCACCTCATGGATGGGTGGCGACCGCGACGGCAACCCGAACGTCACCGCTGAAATCACCCGTCACGTCCTGCTGCTCAGCCGCTGGAAAGCGACCGACCTGTTCCTGAAAGATATTCAGATCCTGATTTCCGAGCTGTCGATGGTAGAAGCCACGCCAGAGCTGCTGGAACTGGTGGGCGAAGCGGGGGCCAGCGAGCCGTACCGCTATCTGATGAAAAACCTGCGCAGCCAGCTGCTGGCAACCCAGGCATGGCTGGAAGCGCGTCTGAAAGGCCAGCGTCTGCCAAAACCTGCAGGTTTGTTGAGCCAGAACGAACAGCTGTGGGACCCGCTCTACGCGTGTTACAAATCCCTGCAGGCATGCGGCATGGGCATCATCGCCAACGGCGAACTGCTCGATACCCTGCGCCGCGTGAAGTGTTTCGGCGTGCCGCTGGTGCGTATCGACGTGCGTCAGGAAAGTACCCGCCACACCGAAGCGCTGGGCGAACTGACTCGCTATCTCGGTATCGGCGATTACGAAAGCTGGTCAGAAGCCGATAAACAGGCGTTCCTGATCCGCGAACTGAATTCAAAACGCCCACTCCTGCCACGTAGCTGGGAACCGAGCGAAGAAACCAGCGAAGTGCTCAACACCTGTAAAGCGATCGTTGATGCGCCAAAAGGATCTGTCGCCGCCTATGTGATCTCCATGGCGAAGACCCCTTCCGACGTGCTGGCCGTTCACCTGTTGCTGAAAGAAGCCGGGATCACTTTTGCGCTGCCCGTAGCGCCGCTGTTTGAAACCCTCGACGACCTGAACAACGCCAACGATGTCATGACCCAGTTGCTGAATATCGACTGGTATCGCGGCTTTATTCAGGGCAAACAGATGGTGATGATTGGCTATTCCGACTCGGCAAAAGATGCGGGCGTAATGGCGGCATCCTGGGCGCAGTACCAGGCACAAGACGCGCTGATCAAGACCTGCGAAAAAGCGGGTATCGAACTGACGCTGTTCCACGGACGCGGCGGCTCCATTGGCCGCGGCGGCGCGCCGGCTCACGCGGCACTGCTTTCGCAACCGCCGGGCAGCCTGAAAGGCGGCCTGCGCGTCACCGAGCAAGGCGAGATGATCCGCTTTAAATACGGTCTGCCGGAAGTGACCATCAGCAGCCTGTCGCTCTACACCAGCGCGATTCTGGAAGCGAACCTGCTGCCACCTCCGGAGCCGAAAGACGCATGGCGTCACATCATGGACGAGCTGTCGGACATCTCCTGCGACCTGTACCGCGGCTACGTGCGTGAAAACAAAGATTTCGTTCCTTACTTCCGCTCTGCCACGCCTGAACAAGAGCTGGGCAAACTGCCACTCGGCTCTCGCCCTGCGAAACGTCGCCCGACAGGCGGTGTGGAATCCCTGCGCGCCATTCCGTGGATTTTCGCCTGGACGCAAAACCGTCTGATGCTGCCCGCCTGGCTCGGTGCCGGTGCGGCGCTGCAAAAAGTGGTCGAAGATGGCAAACAGCATGAGCTGGAAACAATGTGTCGCGACTGGCCATTCTTCTCCACCCGTCTGGGCATGCTTGAGATGGTGTTCTCCAAAGCCGACCTGTGGCTGGCAGAATACTACGATCAGCGGCTGGTAAAACCCGAGCTGTGGGGCCTGGGTAAAGAGCTGCGCGAGCTGCTGGAAGGCGATATCAAAGTGGTACTGGATATCGCCAACGACTCACATCTGATGGAAGATCTTCCGTGGATTGCTGAGTCTATCCAGTTGCGTAATGTCTACACCGACCCACTGAACGTACTGCAGGCAGAGCTATTGCATCGCTCTCGTCAAGCGGAAGAAGAAGGCAAAGAGCCGGATCCGCGCGTTGAGCAAGCGCTAATGGTCACCATCGCGGGCGTCGCCGCAGGCATGCGTAACACGGGCTAACCTCTTGTTTTACGCTTATCAGGCCACACTATGTGTGGCCTTTTTTTATGCCTGCAGGTAAGGTTTTCTCTTTGGTCAACGTGAAAGGAAACACCATGCAGCAAGATATCAGCCTGATCCTGGCCGGATTGATTAATGGCCCGACATCACTGCGGCAGGTGCATTTCGCTAACCCCACCTCTCTCGCACCCGAGCTGGCACTGCAGGTCGATTTTCCGCGTCTGGAGATCGTGCTGGAAGGCTCAGTGCAGAATGCATCAACGGGGGTTTTGCACCCGAATGATGTTCTGTACGTCCCGGCGGGTGGCTGGAACTTTCCACAATGGCAGCAGCCTGCAACCGCCCTGAGCATTCTGTTTGGCAAGCAGCAGCTTGGATTTAGCCTGGTGCAATGGGACGGCGTCGTCCTTCGCAATCTGGCCAAGCAGCACGTTGCACGCCGTGGCCCGCGCATTGGCTCTTTCCTGTTACAAACGCTGCATGAAATGCAGATGCAACCGCAGGAACAACACACCGCGCGCCTGATAACGTTAAGCCTGCTCAGCCATTGTACCGACCTGCTAGGCAGCCAGATTCAGACCGCATCACGCAGCGAAGCCTTATTCGGCGCCGTTCGCGACTATATTGATGAGCACTACGCCTCACCGCTCACCCGCGAATCCGTCGCTAAAGCGTTCTACATCTCACCCAACTATCTGTCGCATCTTTTCCAGAAGACCGGTGCGGTAGGGTTTAACGAATATCTGACACATACCCGGCTGGAGCACGCGCGCCAGTTACTGAAAGGGTATGATCTGAAGGTCAAAGAGATCGCGCACAGCTGCGGGTTTGTAGACAGTAACTATTTTTGCCGACTGTTTCGCAAGAATACAGAGCGTTCGCCGTCGGAGTATCGCCGCCAGTATCACAGCCAGCTCACCGGCAAAACAGTTAATCCAGAATAAGATGGGTATGCTGTGGAGCAGAAAGCATCTTACGCGCTGCACTCATCACCTTTTGCGGCTCACGTAAGAAGGCATTGATACCGCACTTCACATAGCGACACTGTTCGAAGCGTTCCATTCCAGACAGCTCTATATCGGTAATCAGCAGAACGACCTCCGCTTGACGAATGTCTTCGTCAGTCAGTTCGCACTCAATGCCCAGAGCGCCCTGAGTTTCAATCCGAACGCTCCATTTTTCCTGTGAACAGAGCTTTTCCAGCCGTTCGGCAGCCATGTAGGTATGAGCGACACCGCTGACACAGGCGGTGACGGCGGCGATACGGTGCCCTGCGTTCGCTGTCATGTTAACCTCCAAGGGTAACCAAAAATCCTGCCCGTTCGGCCATTTGTTGCATTGTGGCGATCTCCTCTTCCGTGGGTACAGCCACCTGACTCATCGTCCATTCGTGTCCGAGCAGCCGGTATTTCGGTTCCCCGTACTGATGAAAGGGCAGCAAATGCAACTGCCGTATTCCTGAGGGTATCAGAAATGCCAGCACGCGATTCATATTCGCTTCGCTCAGCGTAAAACCGGGGATGAGCGGCACGCGTGGGATCACGCTGATACCCTCTTCCGCCAGACGCAGCAGGTTATCCAGCACCCGTGGTAAATTCATCTTCACCACCGTTTTCGCCTGGTCTGCATCCATGATTTTTAGATCGAACAGCACTTCATCGCACTGCTTTGCGAGGGGTAACAGGCGGGAAATCGGCGCATCGCCTGCAGTTTCAATGGCGGTGTGAATCCCCCATCGACGCAGTCGCTGCAAAAGCGCAGTGGCAAACGGGGCCTGCATCAGGACTTCACCACCGGAGAGCGTCACACCCCCGCCGGATGAGCGAAAGAAGACCTCGTCTTTCATCACCTCGCGTTCGAGTTCATCCAACGTCACATCACGCCCAATGTGCTCAAACGCACCGGAAGGACACTCCTCGACATCCCGCAGACAGGGCGCACAGTGCAGACATTTACTCTCTCTGCGCACGGTTTCAATCTTTGGCGAGATGGATTCCGGGTTCGCACACCACGGGCAGGAGTGGGGGCAGCCTTTGAAAAACACGACAGTACGTATGCCCCGCCCATCGTTCAGGGAGTAACGCTGGATGTTGAAAATCCGCGCCACATCGGCGCGGGTTTCGATCACTTCACAGCTGGTGCGCGGTGCGGCGGATAATGTCATCTTGAATCTCCTTCGACAGCTCGACAAAGAAGGCGCTGTACCCGGCGACGCGGACCACCAGCCCGGCGAAATCTTGCGGGCGCTGCTGCGCTTCGCGAAGCGTATCCGCATTCACCACGTTGAACTGCACATGCTGGAGCTTGAGGTGAGTAAAAGCGCGCAGGAAATCGGCCAGTTTTTGTAAACCTGCATCCCCTTCTAGGGTCGCCGGTGTGAATTTCACATTCAGTAAGGTGCCATTCGAGAGCAGATAGTTATCCAGCTTACTCACAGATTTCAGCACTGCCGTCGGGCCCTGCATGTCCTGACCGAGCATCGGCGATAGCCCACCGTCGGCCAGCTGTTCACCGGCAAAGCGTCCATCTGGCGTGGCTCCAACGACAGCGCCAAGCGGCACGTGCGCTGAGACGGTGTACGACCCCGGCGTGAATTGCCCCCCGCGCGGGTTTCGATATTTCTCGACCTCTTTGCAGTAATGACGCAGGAGTTCAGCGCTGATATTGTCGACTTCATCGATATCATTGCCATACTTTTCAAAGCGATTGATCAGCCTTGCACGAATCTTTTCGCCCTCCGGCGTAGCGAAGTTTGCCTTTAGTACCGCCAGCAGTTCATCAAAACTTAAGCGCTGCTGTTCAAACACCAACCCTTTCAGCGCATGAAGTGAGTCACTCAGATTGGCGATACCAATGCCCTGAACGCCGGAGAAGTTATACCGCGCTCCGCCCTCCGTGATGTCTTTGCCATTAACGAGACAATCGCTGATAAACGAAGAGAGCAGCGGAACCGGCGCCCAGTCGCGATGGCCGATGTCGCAGATATTGCTGCCCTCCACCATCAACGCAATGTAGTGGTTAATTTTATGGCGGATATGTTCGAGCAGCCCGTCATAACTGAGATCAGCATTGCCTTCGTTCTCCTGCATCGCGATTTCCATCACTTTCAGCAGGTTAAACATGGCGATATCGTGCAGTCCGTAGGTTTTGCCCGGAATGGAGAGTTCCACGCAGCCGACAACCGCATAATCGCGCGCGTCTTCCAGCGACACGCCGCGGTTCAGGAACGCAGGCACCACCACTTCGTCATTGAAAATCTGCGGAATACCGGTGCCCAGACGGATGGTTTCTGCCGTCTTGAGCAGGAAGGGTCTGTCGATAAACTCATTCACCCGCACGCCGAGGTTCGGCTGGGGAAGCTGGATGCTCTGATACGCATCGAGACACAGGAATGAGAGCACGTTAACCGCGCTGCGACCATTCTCCGTCAGGCCACCTAACAGCGCGGTGTAACCGGTCGGGAAACCAGCAAAATAGCGGGCGCTGCTGGTCGAGCGCAGCAGCACGATATCGTTGCATTTTACCCACAGGGATTCTAATAGTTCTTTGAGGAACGCAGGGTCTTCGCCCTGAGTCAGAGAGGCCTGATAAAACGGCAGCATATACTGGTCGAAGCGCCCGATAGAGAGCGAGCTGGCGTTGGATTCATACTGCAAAATGACGTTCATGTACCAGAACAGCTGACAGGCCTGCCAGAAAGTTTGCGGCTTATACCGCGCGTTATGGCGCGAATTTGCGGCGATGGTCAGCAATTCCTGGCGACGCGGTTCGTCACTGCGTTCCGCTATCGCCTCCGCCAGCGCTGCGTAGCGCAGAATATGGCGCTGAGAGGCCTCAAGCAGGAGCAGCGCGGCCTGATAGAAATGATTCTGCGGCTCGCGCTGACAGTGTTCGTCCATTTCTGCCACCAGCGCCCCCAGCCCGTTATTGAGCAGGCGCGGGTAATCAATGATGATGTGTCCCTGGCCTTTGTCCGTCTGGTTAACGCTGAAAATCTGCGTGCTCACCGCCGCTTTCACTTCATCCGTCATCTGGCTGTTGATGAAATCCTTCATCGACCGTTTTTCCCAGTACGGATAAAGCACATCGCGATAGAGGCGTTTATCCTCTTCGCAGATAGAAAAACGATCCTGCGGTCGGGTGGCGAATTGCTCCAGCTCTTTCAGTAGCCAGTATGGGTCCATTTCGGGCGACATAATCCCGGCGCGCGGTTTGACCGTGCGATTACCGGCAATCAGTTCGTCATCACGAATCGCTATCTCGACGTGGTCAAGAATATACGCCGTCGCTTTCGCCCGGCGCAAAATGACCGGTTCGCCTTCCGTCTGCTGATGGCATTCGGTATAGAGCAGCGCACGTTCAAGGGATATTTCACGTGGGCTGGCGAACAAGGCGTCTTTCAGGCGCTGAATACGATTCGTCATGAGGGAACTCCTGTAGCTGAAAACAAGCCCGCCCCAAAGGGCGGGAGGACGTCAGGCGGTTTGCGCCAGGTGGGCATCAATTTTGTTCATGATGGCGTCTGCGCGTTTCACCGCATCGCTGATGTTAACGCGCACAATGGTTTTCCCGGCGAAACGCTCTTCAAACTTAATGCCGATATCTTTGGTCAGGATGACCATATCCGCCGCCGCAACGTCTTCAGCGGTCAGTTCGTTTTCCAGGCCGATAGAGCCCTGAGTTTCGACTTTGACTTCCCAGCCTTTGGCTTTGGCGGCACTTTCCAGCGCTTCAGCGGCCATATAGGTGTGGGCAACGCCAGACGGACAGGCAGTGACTGCAATAATTCGGACCATGTTCTCTTCCTCACTCAGTTAATTTCAAAATCCAGATCCAGGTCGTCTTCTTTTTCCTCAACCTGTTTCGTGTTCTTTCGCGCAATATTTTTGAGCACGTTGACGCTGACCGCAGTGACTACCGCACCCACGGCGACGGCGGCGATATACCCGAGTTTGCCTTCCACTACCGGCAAAACAATCAGGCCGCCCCATCCGGCATAGCACTGCGCGCCAAATACGGCGGCGGTGACTGCGCCACAGGCAGAGCCAAGCATGATGGAGGGGATCACGCGCAGCGGATCGGCGGCGGCAAAGGGAATCGCCCCTTCCGTCACGCCAACGCAGCCCATAACCAGCGCCGCTTTACCCGCTTCACGCTCTTCTGCATTGAAATTCTTGCGGTTAATTAGCGTCGCCAGCCCGAGACCTAACGGTGGAACACAGATTCCGACCGCCGCGATGGCGACCACCGTATAAACCCCCTGCGCCACGCAAATCAGCATGAAGGCGTAGGCCACTTTGTTGATAGGGCCACCCATGTCGAAGGCCAGCATCAGCCCCATGATGACGGCGAGTACCACGATGCTTCCCTGCTGCATGCCCTGCAGCCAGTGTGTTAAACCGCTGGTGAGCGCGCCGACCGGTTCGCCGAGTCCCCACATCATGATGCCTGCGGTGATGAAGGTGCCGATGATAGGAATAATGAAAATTGGCATCACCGAG
This sequence comes from Lelliottia sp. CFBP8978, assembly GCF_034046055.2. Lineage (NCBI taxonomy): Bacteria > Pseudomonadati > Pseudomonadota > Gammaproteobacteria > Enterobacterales > Enterobacteriaceae > Lelliottia > Lelliottia sp. CFBP8978. The sequence goes on from NZ_CM188253.1 coordinate 4,327,598, forward strand.
CGCAGCACTTTCGGCACCGGCAGTTTTTTCAGATAGAAGACAACAATACCGCCGAGTATCCCGGCGATGATCGCGCCGAAGAACCCTGCGCCGAAGCTGTTACCAACCCATGCCGCGATAGCGCAGGGCGCAAGCGCCGCACGTTCAGCAATGGAGTAACCGATATAGGCCGCCAGAAAAGGCACCATCAGCGTTAAGCCTGCCACGCCGAGATCGAACAATTTTTTCAGATTAGGATCGGTGGCAGCGTCCGGGACAGCCCCTTTGCCGTAGAGCATGACCGAAATAGCCAGCAAAATACCGCCTGCGACGACAAAGGGGATCATGTGCGACACCCCCGTCATCAGATGCTGCCGCGTGTTCTTGAGAATATGCACCAACTCTTTCATGTGTCGCTCCTGAGCTTATGCCCGCCCTTATCCATAGAGATGTTGTGGCAAACAATAGGCAATCGGGAAGCGGCCTGACAGTGGACAAAAAGGCCATTTGCTGGATTTTTGTAATGTAGAAAGAAAAATGCGATCCGCCTCGAAATTTACGCCCCGCTTAGCAATGAGCAAAAACAGCCAACCTGTGAGTTAAATCTCACTTTTCACCAGACATTACATTTGTCCAGCTTTTGGCAGTTTTGTCACATGGCGCGCTTCACCGTCACGCTCGTATGCTTTCCACTAATGATGGTTTTGGATTTCAGGAGTGAGCGTATGTCTCTGGTAGTGGAATTTATCTGTGAGTTACCTAATGGCGTACATGCCCGCCCGGCAAGTTGCGTTGAAACGCTGTGCAATACATTTTCATCGAAAATTGAGTGGCATAACCTGCGCACTGACCGCACAGGTGATGCTAAAAGTGCGCTGGCGCTGATTGGTACCGATACGCTAACAGGTGACTCCTGCCGGTTGATTATCACGGGCGAAGATGAGCAAAGCGCCTTTGAACGTCTGGCACAGTGGCTAAAAGAGGAGTTCCCCCACTGTGATGCGCCGCTGGCCGCCGCCATCAGCACCGATCTCGACCCACTGCCGGAATCCCTGACTCGCCTGAATCCAACGCTGTTTCGCGCCCTGCCCGTGTGCAGCGGGAGCGAGCACGGCGTGCTGACGTTACTTACTTCACTCGATCTCAACGCACTCACCTCTCTTCCTGATGCCCGGGGCACAGAAGAGGAACAGTCTGCGCTGGATCAGGGCCTGACGCTGCTGGTAAAAAACATTGGGCTGCGCGCGCTGGATAGCGACAGCACCGCGAGTGCGATTCTGGAAGCCCACCGCTCGCTGGCGACAGACACCTCTCTGCGCCAGCATCTGCTGACGGGCGTCAACCAGGGACTGAGCTGTGCGCAAGCGGTCATCGCCACGGCAAATCATTTCTGCGCCGAGTTTTCGCGCTCCAGCAGCAGCTATTTACAGGAGCGTGTGCTCGACGTGCGCGATGTCTGCTATCAGCTGTTACAGCAAATCTACAGCGAGGAGCGCTTTCCGGCTCCGGGCCAACTCACGCAGCCGTCCGTTTGTCTTGCCGACGACCTCACGCCAGGCCAGTTCCTCGAACTGGATAAAACGCTGTTGAAAGGTCTGCTGCTGAAAAGTGGCGGGACCACTTCACACACTGTGATTCTGGCGCGTTCCTTTAACATCCCAACGCTGGTCGGCGTCGACAGCGACAGCCTGCTTTCGTGGCGCGACCAGCCGGTATTTATAGACGGGAACGCCGGTGTGGTGGTGGTGAATGCCAGCATCGCCGTTGAGCGTTATTACCAGCAGGAACGCGACGTACAGCAGATGCTGCGCGAGCAGCAGAGCGTCTGGCTCAATCGCGAAGCGAGAACCGCAGACGGTCTACGCATTGAAATTGCAGCCAACATTGCCCATTCAGCTGAAGCGCAGGCCGCATTTGGTAACGGGGCCGAGGGCGTTGGCCTGTTCCGCACCGAAATGCTGTACATGGACCGCGCCAGCGCCCCCTGTGAAAACGAACTGTACAACATTTTTTGTCAGGCCCTGGAGAGTGCGAACGGGCGCAGCATCATCGTGCGCACTATGGATATTGGTGGTGACAAACCTGTTGAATACCTCAACATTCCGGCAGAGAACAACCCGTTCCTCGGCTATCGCGCGGTACGTATTTACGAAGAGTACGCCGCGCTGTTCACCACTCAGCTCAGGGCGATCCTCCGCGCCTCTGCCCACGGCAGTCTCAAGATAATGATCCCGATGATCTCCTCGATGGAAGAGATCCTATGGGTGAAAGAAAAACTCGCCGAAGCCAAACAACAACTGCGCGCCGAGCATATTCCGTTCGAAGAGAAGATCCCGCTCGGCATCATGCTCGAAGTGCCGTCGGTGATGTTCATCATCGACCAGTGTTGTGAAGAGATTGATTTCTTTAGCATCGGCAGTAATGACCTGACGCAATATCTGCTGGCGGTCGACCGGGATAACGCCAAAGTGACGCGTCATTACAACAGCCTGAATCCGGCGTTCCTGCGGGCGCTCGATTTCGCCGTGCAGGCCGTGCATCGCCAGGGAAAATGGATTGGTCTTTGCGGTGAGCTGGGGGCAAAAGGGTCGGTGCTGCCGCTGCTGGTCGGGCTGGGGCTGGATGAGCTCAGCATGGGATCACCGTCGATTCCCGCGACCAAAGCGCGCCTGGCACAGCTGGACAGCCGCGCGTGCCGCCAGTTGCTCAATCAGGCAATGGCGTGTCGCACCTCGCTGGAAGTGGAGCATCTGCTCGCCCAGTTCCGCATGAATCATCAGGATACGCCGCTGGTGACGCCGTACTGCATTTCGCTGGATAACGACTGGGCCAGCAAGGAAGAGGTCATGAAAGGCATGACCGATAAGCTGCTGCTCGCCGGACGCTGCCGTTATCCGCGCAAACTGGAAGCCGATTTGTGGGCGCGTGAAGCCGTGTTCTCGACCGGTCTGGGTTTCAGTTTTGCCATTCCACACAGCAAATCCGAGCATATTGAACAATCCACCATCAGCGTCGCGCGCCTTAAAGCCCCCGTGCAGTGGGGCGATGAAGAGGCACAATTCATCATCATGCTGACCCTCAATAAACACGCGGCGGGCGATCAGCACATGCGTATTTTCTCGCGTCTGGCGCGGCGCATCATGCACGCAGATTTCCGCAACGCGCTGGTGAACGCCAGCTCCGAAGAGGCCATCGCGGCCCTGCTGCAACGTGAATTAGAACTGTAAACAGAGGAAGAGTCATGGAACTGTATCTGGATACCGCCAACGTGGCGGAAGTTGAACGTCTGGCCCGTATTTTTCCGATTGCTGGCGTCACCACCAACCCGAGCATAGTCGCTGCGAGCCACGACCCCCTCTGGGATGTGCTGCCACGCCTGCAACAAGCCATCGGTCCGGAGGGCATTCTGTTTGCGCAGACCTTAGCTCGCGACGCCGACGGTATGGTGGCCGAAGCTAAACGCCTGAACAATGAGTTTGCGGGTATCGTGGTGAAAATCCCGGTAACCGCAGAGGGTCTGGCGGCAATCAAGATCCTGAAAAAAGAAGGTATTACGACACTCGGCACCGCCGTTTATAGCGCAGCGCAGGGTTTACTGGCGGCGGTTGCTGGCGCGAAATACGTTGCGCCTTACGTGAATCGCGTTGACGCGCAAGGAGGAGACGGCATTCGCATGGTTCAGGAACTGCAATCCCTGCTGGAACTTCACGCGCCAGAGAGCAAAGTGCTGGCCGCCAGTTTCAAAACCCCACGCCAGGCCCTCGACTGTCTGCTTGCCGGATGTCAGGCAATCACACTTCCTTTAGATGTAGCGCAACAAATGCTCGGCACGCCAGCGGTAGAGTCAGCAATAGAGAAGTTCGAGTACGACTGGAAAAACGCGTTTGGTAACCTCAATCTCTAAGGGAGAAACGTTATGGACCGTATCATTCAATCACCAGGCAAATACATTCAGGGCGCGGATGTTCTTACCCGTCTTGGCGACTATCTGAAACCGTTGGCCGCACGTTGGCTGGTCGTCGGTGATAAATTCGTTCTCGGCTTTGCTGAAGAGACTCTGCGTAAAAGCTTCAAAGATGCTGAACTGCATGTCGAAATTGCACCCTTTGGCGGCGAATGTTCCCAGAATGAAATCGACCGCCTGCGCAAGCTGGCGAAAAGTGCCGATTGCCAGGCCGTGCTGGGTATTGGCGGCGGGAAAACGCTGGATACCGCCAAAGCACTGGCCCACTTTATGAATGTGCCGGTCGCCATCGCGCCAACTATTGCCTCCACGGATGCGCCGTGCAGCGCGCTTTCCGTCATCTACACCGACAGCGGCGAATTCGATCGCTATCTGATGCTGCCGCATAACCCAAACATGGTTATCGTCGACACCAAAGTGGTGGCCGGTGCGCCTGCACGTTTACTGGCGGCGGGGATTGGCGATGCGCTGGCCACCTGGTTCGAAGCGCGGGCGTGTTCCCGAAGCGGAGCGACCACCATGGCGGGCGGTAAATGCACTCAGGCCGCTCTGGCACTCGCCGAGCTGTGCTACAAAACACTTCTCGAAGAGGGTGAAAAAGCAATGCTGGCGGCCGAGCAGCATGTGGTGACGCCCGCCCTCGAACGCGTAATTGAAGCCAATACCTACCTGAGCGGTGTGGGCTTTGAAAGCGGCGGATTAGCCGCGGCCCATGCGATTCACAACGGCCTGACCGCCATCCCGGATGCCCACCACTATTATCACGGTGAAAAAGTCGCATTTGGCACGCTCACTCAACTGGTGCTGGAAAACGCACCGCTTGACGAGATCGAAACGGTTGCCGCGCTGTGTCACAGTGTGGGCTTGCCGATTACCCTGGCGCAGCTGGATATTAAAGAGGATATTCCGGGGAAAATGCGTCTGGTGGCAGAGGCGTCCTGTGCGGAAGGCGAGACGATTCACAACATGCCGGGCGGTGTGATACCGGATCAGGTGTACGCAGCATTGTTAGTTGCCGACCAATATGGGCAGCGTTTTTTGCATGAGTGGGAATAGTTGAAAGTGCCGGGTGGCACTGCCTACAAAAATCGTAGGTCCGTGCAAGCGTAGCGCCGCCGGGCAAAAAAAAGGTTCATCGCGGTTAAGCGTGAACCAATAGAAAACGGCGGTAAAAGTGGTTAGTTTTGTATTCGCCAAAACACTAACCAGCCACTCAACCGCCGTCTGCCATGAATGCTAATCTTTCTTCCCTCTTCTGGGAAGGTTTCACTGTTGATTCCTTCACTCATCCTGCACCGGATGCTCTGCTTATTACGCTCCGGCCTGACCCCGGTTTTGCGCCGTCCTGCCGTCGATGTGGCTGTAGAGACTGTGCTGTCCATGATGTCTCTGTGCGACGGGTTCGTGAGCGCGATTTACTTCACTGGCGCGTCACACTTCAGCTTCCCGTTCGCCGTCTGCGCTGTTCCCGCTGCGGGATTGTCACCGAGCGCATCTCATGGGTGCCTGAACGGCAACGTTACACGTCCTCGTTAGCGACCTGGGTGGAATCTCTTACCCGGTTATTGCCGGTTAAGCATGTGGCACAGTTGACCGGTCTGCACTGGCACACCATTAAAAATATCGACTGCCGACGCCTGCGGCGGGAACTCCGGGAGCCTGAACGGCACACGCTGCGCCGCCTGATAATGGATGAGTTCGCGCTGTTCAAAGGGCATCGCTATGCCACGGTTGTGGTGGATGCAGATACACAACGGGTGCTGTGGGTCGGTGAAGGGCGCAGCCGGGTAGCCTTCCGTCCGTTCTTCACCTGGCTGGGCCCGGAAGGATGTGCCGCCATCGAATCTGTCGCGATGGATATGAATACGGCGCTGGACCTGGAAGTGAGAGCGCAGTGCCCGCAGGCGGAAGTGGTGTATGACCTGTTCCATGTTGTGGCGAAGTTCGGCCGGGAAGTCATCGACAGAGTGAGGGTCGATCAGGCGAATCAGTTGCGTGACAACAGCAAGGCGCGGAAGGTTATCAAACGCAGCCGCTGGTTGCTGTTGCGTAATCCAGAGAACCTGCCGGCCGGGCATGAGGTGAAACTGGCAGAGTTGCTGGCGGCGAACCAGCCGTTAAATACGGTGTATGTGATGAAAACAGCCCTGAAAGAGCTGTGGTATGCCCCGGATAAAGACGTTGCGAAGCGTCGCTGGAATGAGTGGTACAGGCAGGCACAGGAAAGTGGCATCAGGGCGTTGCAGCAGTTCGCTGATAAGCTGAAGGGTTACGTGAGCGGCATAATCGCGAGTGCCACGCATCGTCTGAATACCAGCGTACTTGAGGGAATGAACAACAAGATCAAAGTGATAAAACGAATGGCATACGGATACCGGGATAACGACTACTTTTTTATGAAGATAAAAGCAGCGTTCCCCGGTAAGGCGCGATGAACCAAAAAAAATCCCCGCCAATGCGGGGATTTTTATGAGCACAAGATTACTGAACGTCGAAACGATCCAGGTTCATCACTTTCACCCAGGCCGCAACAAAGTCCTTCACGAACTTCTCGTTAGCATCCTGGCAGGCGTAGACTTCAGCCAGAGCACGCAGAACCGCGTTAGAGCCGAACACCAGATCGGCACGCGTTGCGGTGTATTTCACCTCTCCGCTTTGACGATCGCTGCCTGCAAACAGTTCATTCGAGGCATCCGTTGCTTTCCACTGGGTGTTCATATCCAGCAGATTCACAAAGAAATCATTGTTGAGCACGCCCACACGATCGGTGAAAACGCCATTCTGGCTACCATCAAAGTTAGCCCCCAGAACACGCAGCCCACCCACCAGCACGGTCAGTTCTGGTGCGGTTAACGTCAGCTGCTGCGCTTTATCGATCAGCAACGATTCCGTTGTGGAAGCATCAAGCTGCGCGCGATAGTTACGGAAACCATCCGCAACAGGTTTAAGCAGGTCGAACATCTCAATATCGGTCTGATCCTGGCGCGCATCCACGCGCCCTGGCGTAAACGGCACCGTGATATAGATACCCACCGCTTTCGCTGCCTGCTCAACACCGACCACACCAGCCAGCACAATAATGTCGGCCAGCGAGGCTTTGTTGGTGGTGCGCTGAATAGCCTCAAGCGCTGGCAACGCACGTACCGCTGCTGCGTTAACATCCCAGTCACGCTGCGGCGCAAGCGCCAGACGAGCGCCATTGGCTCCGCCGCGCTTGTCGCCCCCACGGAAGGTGGAGGCAGACGCCCAGGCCACCGACACCAGTTCACTGACGGAAAGCCCGGAAGCCACGATTTCCGCTTTCAGGCTGTCAATGTCCTCTTTCGTTGGATGGTAAACCGCCTGCGGCAGCGGGTCCTGCCAGATCAGATCTTCTTTCGGTACTTCAGGGCCGATATACCGCGCTTTTGGCCCCATGTCTCTGTGCGTCAGTTTGAACCACGCACGGGCAAAGGCTTCGTTAAACGCCTGCGGATCGTTGAGGAAACGACGAGAAATCTTCTCGAATTCCGGGTCCATACGCAGAGTCAGGTCGGTGACCAGCATGGTTGGCTTACGTTTTTTCGACGGGTCGAACGGGTCAGGAATAATCTCTGGTGCATTAGAGGCTTCAAACTGAATAGCGCCTGCCGGGCTGCGCGTCTGTACCCATTCGAATTTAAACAGGTTCTCGAAAAAGTAGTTGCTCCACTGGGTTGGCGTTTGCGACCAAACCACTTCCAGACCGGAGGTGATCGCATCTGCACCGACACCGCTACCGTGGGTGCTGGCCCAGCCCAAGCCCTGAGATTCGATAGGTGCGGCTTCCGGATCAACGCCGACATGCGTCGCTTCTGCGGCACCGTGGGTTTTGCCCAGCGTATGTCCACCGGCGATCAGCGCGACGGTTTCTTCATCATTCATCCCCATGTTGCCAAAGGTGGCACGAATGGCCGCCGCCGCTGACAGCGGTTCACCGCTGGCGTTTGGCCCTTCCGGGTTGACGTAGATAAGGCCCATTTCAGTGGCGGCCAAAGGACGTTTCGCCAGCGCTTCCGGGTCACGGTGCTCCAGCCAGGCTTTTTCATCACCCCAGTTCACATCCAGATCCGGCTCCCAGACATCCTCACGCCCGGCGCCAAATCCAAACGTACGGAAGCCAGAGTTTTCCAGCGCCACGTTACCCGCCAGGATAAACAGGTCGGCCCAGGAAATTTTCTGTCCGTATTTTTGCTTAACCGGCCATAACAGGCGACGAGCCTTATCGAGACTCACGTTATCCGGCCAGGAGTTGAGGGGCGCAAAACGCTGCTGGCCGCGACCTGCTCCGCCTCGTCCGTCAACAGAACGATAGGTGCCTGCGCCATGCCAGGCCATACGAATAAACAGGCCAGCGTAGCTACCCCAGTCGGCAGGCCACCAGGGCTGGGAATCGGTCAGGAGGGCTTTGAGATCGCCTTTCAGGGCGGAGTAGTCAAGTTTGCTGAATTCTTTGCGGTAATCGAAGTCTTCACCCAATGGGTTTGAACGGTTGGAATGTTGGTTCAGAAGATCGACGCGGAGTTGCTTTGGCCACCAGTCTCGACTGCTGGTGCCAGCGCCCGCACTCTGATCGTGCCCGCCCTGATGAAAAGGGCACTTTCCGGCTGATAACGTATTATGGGTATCGTCTGCTGTGCTCATCACTCTATGCTCCCTCTACAGTAGTACCTTAAAGATATACACGCCTGCTAAGAAGGTATAGTTGAGATAACGCACGGATTCGATAGTTAATTCCGTTTAATTCACCATGGAAATTATATGTGCTTTATCGCGCGGAGCGGGAACGTTGATATGACGGGAAAAGAGGAGGAGACGAAAAACCCTCCGAAGAGGGCTTGTCGATTACACTCCAGGGCGGACGCCGAGGGTATGGCAGATGGCGTAACTCATTTCGGCGCGGTTGAGCGTGTAGAAGTGGAAATCCTTCACCCCTTCGCGGCTTAAAATTTTCACCATGTCCATCGCGATATTCGCCCCGACCAGTTTGCGGGTTTCGGCGTCATCGTCCAGACCTTCGTACATTTTCGACATCCACAGCGGGATACGCACGTTGGTCATGTCAGCGAATTTCTTCGCCTGCTTAAAATTCGAGACTGGCAGGATGCCCGGAATGATTTCGACATCAATACCGGCCGTGATGCAGCGATCACGGAAGCGCAGATAACTTTCCACATCGAAGAAAAACTGCGTGATAGCGCGATTCGCGCCGGCATCAATTTTGCGTTTCAGGTTGAGCAAATCGGCCTGCGCGCTTTTCGCTTCCGGGTGCACTTCCGGGTACGCCGCCACGGAGATATCAAAATCGCCCACCTCTTTCAGCAGCGCGACCAGATCGGTGGCATACATATCCGGCTTGCCGCTGCCTGGCGGCAGGTCACCGCGCAGGGCAACAATATGACGAATACCGTTATTCCAGTAATCCTGGGCGATAGTGCGCAGCTCGTCGCGCGTTGCATCAACACAGGTCAGGTGCGGTGCCGCTTCCAGGCCGGTACGATCCTTGATGCCTTTAATAATGCTGTGTGTCCGGTCGCGCTCACCGGAGTTAGCGCCGTAAGTCACTGACACAAACTTCGGCTTCAGGCTGCTCAGGCGATCGATAGAGCTCCACAGGGTTTGCTCCATTTCACTGGTGCGCGGCGGAAAGAATTCAAAAGAGACGTTAATCTGGCCCTGCACTTCAGCCAGGCTCTGATTCAGGGCTTCCCGCTGGTTGGCGTGAAAAAAGCTCATACCTTACCTCATCAATCGCGTGATAATTATTGCTGTTTATGAACATCTATCCATTTAGACGTCTGGATGTAAAAATGACGGAAAAGCCGGATGGCGTCAACAGAAATCATCAGTAATAACGGTGAGGAATGTTCAGGGAAGATGAAGAACGTTCATGATGGTGAGGTGAGTGCGGTCTGGTCCCCTCACCCTCACCCTCTCCCCGCAGGGGAGAGGGAATTGCTTCAAGCTGTCTTTTTCCCTTCGCCCATATGGGGAAAGGAAATTACTGCGAGCCGTCTTTCCCCCTCGCCCATTTGAGGAAAGGGAATTGCTTCGGGCTGTCTTTTCTCCCTCGCCCATTTGGTGTGAGGGAATTGCTGCGAACTGTCTTCTCCCACTCGCCCATTTGGGGAGAGGGAATTGCTTCAAGCTGTCTTTTTCCCTTCGCCCATATGGGGAAAGGAAATTACTGCGAGCCGTCTTTCCCCCTCGCCCATTTGAGGAGAGGGAATTGCTCTGAGCTGTCTTTTCCCCCTCGCCCATATGGGGAAAGGAAATTGCTTCGAGCTGTCTTCTCCCCCTCGCCCCTTTGGGGAGAGGGCCGGGGTGAGGGGAAAAAATCTACAGCAGCTGCGCCAGACGGTTGATATCAGACTGAATCGCCCCGGCGGTAACGTCGCGCCCCGCCCCTGGACCGCGGATCACCAGCGGGTTATCACGATACCATCGGCTTTCGATAGCGAAGACGTTATCACACGGCAGCAAGGCGGCCAGCGGATGTTCCGGACGCACGGCCTCAACGCCCACACGCGCTTTACCATTCGCATCGAAGCGTGCCACATAGCGCAGCACCAGGCCTAACTCGCGAGCTGCTTCCAGACGCTGCACCATTTGATCGTTCAGCTCGTCGCCGTTCTCAAAGAAGTGATCGACGGAACCTTCTTCGCAGCCCGCAGGGACCAGCGACTCCACGCGAACCTGCCCAGGCTCGATATCGTAACCCGCCTCACGCGCCAGAATCACCAGCTTACGCATGACGTCTTTACCGGCAAGGTCAACGCGCGGGTCAGGCTCTGTGAGCCCCTGCTGCCACGCCTGATCCACCAGATCGGTAAACGGTACGGTGCCATCAAACTGCAGGAACAGCCAGGAGAGCGTCCCGGAGAAGATACCGCTGATAGCCAGAATACTGTCGCCGCTGTCGATCAGGTCACGGACGGTGTGGTTAACCGGCAAACCTGCCCCGACGGTAGCGTTATACAGCCAGTGACGACCCGTTTTTTCGAACGCATCGTGGATCTGGCGGTATTTATCGGTGCTGCTTGCGCCAGCCAGTTTGTTCGCACTGATGACGTGGAAACCGTGGCTGGCAAAATCGAGATACTGATCGGCAAGCTGTTCGCTCGCGGTCACGTCCAGTACCACTAAATCGTCATACGGGTGCGCGCGCATCCACAGGAACAGGGACTCTTCGTCCTGCTCAACGGCTTCATCGTTGAAGAACGCAAGCGCGCGGCTGGCATCCAGCCCGTCGTAGTTCAACAAGCTGCGGCGGCTGTCCACCACGCCCGCCAGGACAAATTCAAAACCGGTGCGTGCAGAGAGCGTCGTTTGCTCGCGGGCAAACAGCTCCAGCCAGCGGGAACCGATGTTACCTTTCCCAAACAGCACCAGGCCGATGCGTTTTTCCGCGCGGAACAGCGTGGTGTGTAGCCCCTGAATCAGGCTCTCGGTTGGGCCTTTACGCAGTACCGCAACCAGGCTGATGCCCTCTTCCGACTGCCAGGTAAATTCAACCGGCTGGCCTTTCAGCTGTTGCCAGAAACGGTGGCAATGCAGCGGGTTACGGGTGACGCCCGCGCCGACCATGGCGACCAGCGCCAGCCCCTGACGCAGACGAAGCTCGCCCGGCAGGCCCGCTTCATCGAGAGTTTTAAGCGCGCTATCGGCCACTTCGGCGGTATAGCAGAATTGCAGCAACTGGCGGTCGTTGTGAACGCCAACGGCCAGCGGTCGTATCTGCGCACGCTTGAGGATCAGGTCGATATCTTTGTGCGCCAGTTTGAAGTCTTGTCCGGCAGGCACCTGGAACTCGATCAGGCAAATGTCATCATGGCTGGTGACAATGCGCGCGCCTGTACCGGAGGCCAGCACGCGTTCAATTCGGGTTGACCCCTGGTCCGGCGTGTAGCTACAGCGCAGCTGTAGGTCGATATCGCTGCCGGAGACAGGCTGCAAAGTACGGGCGTGCAGCACCGGAGCCGCCAGGCGCGCCAGCTCACTCGCTTCGTCCAGGCGCAGCAACGGCAGCAGGCACGCGTCTTTGACTTTACGCGGATCGGCGCTGTAAACACCGGCAACGTCACTCCAGATGGTGACGCGAGAAGCCCCCGCCAGCGCTCCGATTTGCGTTGCTGAGTAGTCAGAACCGTTACGGCCCAGCAGCACGGTTTCACCCGCATTGCTGCGACTGATAAAGCCGGTCACCACGATGCGTTTGCCGGGATGCTGAACTAAAAGCTGTTGCAGCAGCGGGTAGGATAATCCTTCGTCGACCTGGGGTTGTGCCGCACGCTCGGCGCGCAGGAAATCGCGCGCATCCAGCCAGGCGGCTTCCAGCCCTTGATGCTCAAGCACCGCGGCCATCAGGCGCGCAGACCACACTTCGCCATGGCCGACCACTTCAGCATACACCGCATCGGTAATGCCGCTGTCCAGTAATCCAGCGAGACGCTCCAGATCGTGAACGAAGGCGCTGATCAGGCCGTCAGCCGCTTGCGCAGGCAGCAGGCCAGAAATCAAATCACTCTGATAGCGACGTAATGTTTGTTGAACCTGATGCGCAGAAAGGCGATCGGTCTGGCTTAATTTGAGCCAGCTAATCAACTGGTTGGTAGTGCTGCCCGCCGCCGAGACAACCATCATGTCGCCCGGCATCGAATACTCCGCCATGATCCCTGCGACACGCAGGTAACATTTCACATCAGCAAGACTACTACCACCAAACTTGTGCAGCTGGCGACCCTTCGCCCCTGCCTGCGCTATCACACTCATGATTACCCCTTGGCTGCGACCCGGAAGGCATTTTCCAGATCGGCAATTAAATCTTCACAATCTTCAATGCCGGTTGAGATACGCAACAGCGTCTCAGAAATGCCGGCGGCGGCACGCGCCTCTGGCGCCATGCCCGCGTGCGTCATGGTTGCGGCGTGGGAGATCAAGCTTTCAACACCCCCTAACGATTCCGCCAGCGTAAACAGTGACAACCCGCTCAGGAAACGACGCAGCGTTTGCTCGTCGCCATCCAGTTCAAAACTTAACATCGCGCCAAAGCCTTTCTGCTGGCGCGCGGCGATCTCGTGGCCCTGATTTTCCGGCAGCGACGGGTGATACAACTTTTTCACCAGCGGCTGGGTTTTCAGGAAATCGACAATCGCCTGGGCATTGCGCTGTGCCACTTCCATACGCGGCGACAGCGTGCGCAAACCGCGCAGCAGTAAATAGCTGTCGAATGCGCTGCCGGTGACACCAATGTTATTGGCCCACCATGCCAGTTCGGTGACAACCTCCGGATCTTTTGCAATCACCACGCCCGCAACCACGTCAGAGTGGCCGTTCAAATATTTTGTGCATGAATGCAAAACCAGATCCGCACCCAGCGAAAGCGGGTTCTGAAGCGCCGGACTGAGGAAGGTATTATCCACTACACTTATCGCTCCTGCATCCCTTGCGAGCTGACAAATTTTCGCAATATCGACGACACGCAATAACGGATTGCTTGGACTTTCCACCAGAACCAGTTTGGGTTTCTGCGCAAGCGCCTGTTTTAGCGCCTGTTCATCGTTTTGATCGACAAAAAGAACGCGGTAACAGCCGCGCTTTTCCAGGCTATCAAACAGACGGTAGCTGCCGCCATAGCAGTCATGCGGAGCCACCAGCAGATCGCCAGGCTTCAGAAACACCGTGGTGACCAGGTGAATGGCCGACATGCCGGTATTGGTCAATACCGCGCCCGCTCCGCCTTCAAGCTCAGCCAGCGCGCGTTGAGTCACGTCACGCGTAGGGTTGCCACGACGCGAGTAGTCATGCGCACGGGGTTCATTAAATCCGGTGAAATTGTAGGTACTGGAAAGATGAATCGGCGGGACAACGCAGCCGTACTGCTCGTCATCATTCAATCCGCTACGCACTGCGATAGTGGCCTGTTTACGCGTCATGGTGAAGGCTTCCTGGCTAATGAGGTGAAAAGTCAGGCACCAGAGTAAACACTGAAAGTATGGACGTCAATACATCTGGACATCTAAACTTCTTTGCGTATAGATTGAGCAATGCGAGAATAGCCGTTAAAATTACATGCTTTAGTGCACGCCGCAGGCGCAATATCCGTGTCACGGTATCGTCTCTACGGTAAACTACGCGAGATTACGGTGCAAAACCCCCATTTTATTTAGGGTGTTGTACCTTTATTAATGACAAAGAGGATTAAAGGTCTCATGGCTGAATGGAGCGGCGAATATATCAGCCCATACGCTGAGCACGGTAAGAAGAGTGAGCAAGTAAAGAAAATTACGGTTTCCATTCCTCTGAAAGTGTTGAAGATCCTCACCGATGAACGCACGCGTCGTCAGGTGAACAACCTGCGTCACGCAACCAATAGCGAACTGCTTTGCGAAGCATTTTTGCATGCGTTTACTGGCCAACCGTTACCGAACGATGAAGACCTGCGCAAAGAGCGTAGCGATGAAATCCCGGAAGCGGCGAAAGTGATCATGCGTGAACTGGGGATTGACCCGGATACGTGGGAATACTGATTTACAGACACAAAAAAAGCGCCTTTCGGCGCTTTTTTTTCGGGGTAGCTTATTTAGCGCCCGGGATGCTGAAACGCTTGTTGAAGCGGTCAACACGGCCACCGGTTGCAACATCACGCTGCTTACCAGTGTAGAACGGGTGGCACTGGCCGCACACGTCCAGGTTCAGATCGTGACCCACTGTAGAGCGGATTTTGATCGCGTTACCGCAAGAGCAGTTTGCAGTAATAAAATCGTATTTCGGGTGAATATCTTTTTTCATGGGGAGAACCTCAGTTAAGGCCGCGTCGCTCTTCCAGCCCTAACGCCAGACACCACGCGATGTTAATAATTGCCCGTTACCTTTCACGCCGCTGATGCGTTAGCTGCATGCAAGCAGCGCGAAATCCTCGGGTAATAGCTATTTTGATGCGGATAAACCGACACCAAAGGCGGCGAATCATACAGAATTCAACCAGCGTATGCAAACTGATCCGCACGTCTACAGTGACTAATGTGTATACTAACGCGCCACTTTTCAAGTCAGGAAGATTAGATGTCCGTCGCTCACGTTGCCCTGCCCGTTCCGCTTCCACGCACCTTTGACTATCTGCTGCCCGACAGCATGACCGCCAAAGCGGGCTGTCGCGTGAGCGTGCCGTTTGGCAAGCAACAGCGCGTCGGGATCGTAGTATCAGTGAGCGAAAAAAGCGAATTGCCGCTCAATGAACTCAAAGCCGTGGTTGAAGTGCTGGACGACGAGCCGGTTTACTCCGCCAGCGTCTGGCGACTGCTGCTGTGGGCCGCAGAGTATTATCATCACCCGATTGGCGATGTGCTGTTCCACGCCTTACCCATTTTGCTACGTCAGGGTAAAAGCGCCAGCCATGCGCCAACGTGGTACTGGTTTGCCACGGAGCAGGGGCAGGCAGTGGATATCAACAGCCTGAAGCGTTCGCCCAAACAGCAGCAGGCCCTGGCGGCGCTGCGTCAGGGGAGGATCTGGCGTCATCAGGTCAACGATCTTGAGTTTAACGATGCCGCGCTTCAGGGGTTAAGAAAGAAAGGTCTGAGCGAGCTGGCCAGCGAAACTCCGGCCCTGATGGACTGGCGCGACGGCTACACGGTCACCGGCGAGCGTCTGCGTCTCAATACCGAACAAGCGACCGCGGTAGGGGCCATTCATAGCGCCTCCGATCGTTTTTCTGCATGGCTATTAGCTGGTGTCACCGGCTCGGGAAAGACTGAAGTCTATCTGAGCGTTCTGGAAAATGTCCTCGCGCAGGGTAAACAGGCGCTGGTGATGGTGCCGGAAATCGGTTTGACGCCTCAAACAATCGCCCGTTTTCGCGAACGTTTTCATGCGCCGGTGGAAGTTTTGCACTCGGGCCTAAACGATACTGAGCGCCTGAACGCCTGGCTAAAAGCGAAAAACGGCGAGGCAGCGATCGTGATTGGCACGCGCTCGTCGCTGTTTACGCCGTTTAAAAACCTGGGCGTGATCGTCATTGATGAAGAGCATGACAGCTCTTATAAACAGCAGGAAGGCTGGCGCTATCATGCCCGCGATCTGGCCGTGTACCGTGCGCACAGCGAACAAATTCCGATTATTCTGGGCTCTGCAACTCCGGCACTGGAGACGCTGCACAATGTGCGACAGCGTAAATATCATATGCTCCGCCTCACGCGCCGCGCAGGAAATGCCCGCCCGGCCACTCAGCATGTGCTCGATTTGAAAGGTCAGCAGGTACAGGCCGGATTAGCGCCCGCGTTAATCAGCCGTATGCGCCAGCATTTGCAGGCCGATAATCAGGTGATTTTGTTCCTTAACCGCCGTGGATTCGCCCCGGCACTGTTATGCCATGACTGCGGCTGGATAGCCGAGTGCCCGCGTTGCGATCATTACTACACGCTCCATCAGGCGCAACATCATCTCCGCTGTCACCACTGCGACAGCCAGCGCCCTGTTCCACGCCAGTGCCCGTCATGCGGCTCGACGCATATGGTGCCCGTGGGTCTGGGGACAGAACAACTGGAACAGGCGCTGGCACCGTTCTTCCCTGGCGTGCCGCTCTCGCGCATCGACCGCGACACCACCAGTCGAAAAGGGGCGCTTGAGCAACAGCTGGCCGAGGTTCATCGCGGTGGCGCCCGTATTCTGATTGGCACACAGATGCTGGCAAAAGGGCATCACTTCCCGGACGTTACGCTGGTCGCGCTGCTGGATGTCGATGGCGCTCTGTTCTCTGCCGACTTCCGCTCGGCCGAACGCTTTGCGCAGCTCTACACGCAGGTTGCGGGGCGTGCCGGACGCGCAGGCAAACAGGGCGAAGTGGTTTTGCAAACCCATCATCCGGAACATCCCCTGCTGCAAACGCTGCTTCACAAAGGCTATGACGCTTTTGCCGAACAGGCGCTGGCCGAACGCCAGACCATGCAGCTCCCGCCGTGGACCAGCCACGTCATTATCCGTGCGGAAGATCATAATAATCAGCAGGCTCCCCTATTCCTTCAGCAGTTACGAAATCTGCTGCAGGCCAGCCCGCTGGTGGATAATCAGCTGTGGATTTTAGGCCCGGTCCCGGCGCTGGCCCCCAAACGCGGCGGCCGCTATCGCTGGCAGATTTTACTCCAGCACCCTTCCCGCGTCCGTCTGCAACACGTTATCAGCGGCGCGCTGGCGTTGATCAATACCCTGCCTGAAGCGCGCAAGGTGAAGTGGGTTCTCGACGTCGATCCGATCGAAGGTTAAAGAACGATGCGAGAGTGATCGAGAAATCTAACGTACCTCACACTTTTTATGAAAATTCTGTAACCGCTTCCACAAACTATCTGTAAAAATGAGTGAGTCAGAAGTTCGTTGGTCCTGCGAGGAGAAGACGTTGAAGTCCAGGAAAGAGGTTGCTCCGGCGACCATGAAAGACGTTGCCCAGAAAGCCAAAGTATCCACGGCAACGGTATCACGCGCGTTGATGAATCCGGATAAAGTCTCTCAGGCCACTCGCAATCGGGTGGAGCAGGCGGCGCTGGAAGTGGGCTATTTACCACAAGCCATGGGGCGTAACCTCAAGCGTAACGAATCACGCACGATTCTGGTGATTGTGCCGGATATT
This sequence comes from Lelliottia sp. CFBP8978, assembly GCF_034046055.2. Lineage (NCBI taxonomy): Bacteria > Pseudomonadati > Pseudomonadota > Gammaproteobacteria > Enterobacterales > Enterobacteriaceae > Lelliottia > Lelliottia sp. CFBP8978. The sequence goes on from NZ_CM188253.1 coordinate 4,345,180, forward strand.
TGCGATCCCTTTTTCAGCGAAATTATACGCGGCATCGAAGTCACCGCCGCCAGGCAAGGCTATCTGGTGCTGATTGGCGACTGCGCCCATCAGAATCAGCAAGAAAAAACCTTCATTGACCTGATTATCACCAAGCAAATCGACGGCATGCTGTTGCTCGGCTCACGCCTGCCGTTTGATGCCAGCATCGAAGAGCAGCGCAACCTGCCGCCAATGGTAATGGCGAATGAATTTGCCCCAGAACTTGAGCTGCCCACCGTCCATATTGATAACCTGACGGCAGCTTTTAACGCCGTCAACTATCTTCAGGAGCTCGGACATAAACGCATCGGCTGTATTGCCGGGCCAGAAGAGATGCCGCTGTGCCACTACCGCCTGCAGGGTTATGTGCAGGCGCTGCGCCGGGCCGGAGTTACGGTCGATCCACACTATATTGCTCGCGGTGATTTCACCCTCGAAGCCGGTGGCCTGGCGCTGGAAAAACTGCTGGCGCTCCCTGAGCCGCCAACGGCGGTTTTCTGCCATAGCGATGTGATGGCGCTGGGCGCGTTGTCCTGCGCAAAACGTCGGGGTCTGCGGGTGCCAAAAGATTTGTCTATCATCGGCTTCGATAATATTTCCTTGTCCGAGTTTTGCGATCCTCCGCTCTCGACGGTGGCCCAGCCACGCTATGATATTGGGCGCGAGGCGATGCTGTTGCTTCTCGATCAATTACACGGGCAAACGGTCAACAGCGGGTCGCGTTTACTCGATTGTGAACTCATCATCCGGGGTTCAACACAGGCTCTTACTTAAAGTAAACGGCTTTCAGACTCCCTCATCTGGTCAAAGGCCCGCCGCTTAAGTAACATGGCGGGCTGACGAACGAATAAATACAGCGAAACGATAGTGGCACAACGAGATTATGTACGTCGCGGCCAGCCGGCACCTTCGCGACGCAAAAAGAGCACATCACGGAGCAAGCAACGTAGCCTGTCTTCTGTCTCGCCAGCAATGGTGGCTATTGCCGCGGCTGTCCTGGTGGCCTTTATTGGCGGTCTGTACTTTATTACTCACCACAAGAAAGAAGAGTCTGAAGCGCTGCAGGGTAACAAAGTTGCCGGGAATGGCTTGCCGCCAAAACCTGAAGAGCGCTGGCGCTACATCAAAGAGCTGGAAAGCCGCCAGCCGGGCGTGCGTGCGCCTACCGAGCCTTCTGCCGGTGGCGAGGTGAAAAATGCCGATCAGCTGACCAACGAGCAGCGCCAGTTACTGGCTCAAATGCAGGCCGATATGCGTCAGCAGCCGACTCAGCTGAATGAAGTGCCGTGGAATGAGCAGACGCCGCAGCAGCGTCAGCAAACGCTGCAACGTCAGCGCCAGGTTCAGCAACAAGTGCAGCAGCAACAGCAACAACAGTGGACGCAAACGCAGCCGGTACAACAGCCCCGGTCTCAGCCGCGCGTAACGGAACAACCGTATCAGCAGCCGCAGCAGCAAACGCGCACGGTGCAGACACAGCCCGTTCAGCAGCAGCCTAAAGCACAGCCGCAGAAACCCGCCACGTCGGCCCAGCCGTATCAGGATCTGTTGCAAACGCCTGCGCATACCGCCGCACAGCAGCCTAAAGCCCAGCAACAGCAGAGCGCGCCGGTGACGCAGCAAACCGAAGCGCCAAAGCAAACGGCTGAGAAAAAAGATGAGCGCCGCTGGATGGTTCAGTGCGGTTCATTTAAGGGCGCAGAGCAGGCAGAAACCGTGCGCGCTCAGCTCGCGTTCGAAGGATTTGATTCCCGCATCACCACTAACAATGGCTGGAATCGCGTGGTTATCGGCCCGGTCAAAGGCAAAGAAAACGCCGATGGCACCATTAGCCGTCTTAAGATCGCCGGCCACACAAACTGCATTCGACTCGCTTCCGGGGGTTGAAACCCCCGAAATCCCCCCCATCTATCATACTATTCAGCCCTGAGCACAGGCTCAGGGCACCTGTTCCGATTTTGTAACCAGGGGGTCTGCTCGTGACAACAATAGTAAGTGTACGCCGTAACGGCCAGGTGGTGATTGCCGGTGATGGCCAGGCCACGCTGGGGAATACCGTCATGAAAGGCAACGTGAAGAAAGTGCGCCGTCTGTACAACGACAAAGTGATCGCCGGTTTCGCGGGTGGTACTGCTGACGCCTTTACGCTGTTTGAACTGTTTGAACGCAAACTGGAAATGCATCAGGGTCACCTGGTGAAAGCCGCCGTTGAGCTGGCAAAAGACTGGCGTACCGACCGCATGCTGCGCAAGCTTGAAGCTTTGCTGGCAGTGGCGGATGAGAATGCCTCTCTGATTATCACCGGCAACGGTGACGTCGTTCAGCCAGAAAACGATCTGATTGCCATCGGCTCTGGCGGCCCGTACGCCCAGGCCGCAGCACGCGCGCTGCTCGAAAACACCGATTTAAGCGCCCGTGAAATTGCCGAGAAGGCGTTGGGAATTGCAGGTGATATCTGCATTTACACCAACCACTTCCATACCATCGAAGAATTGAACTCTAAAGCGTAAGGATCTCCCATGTCTGAAATGACCCCACGCGAAATTGTCAGCGAGCTGAACAAACACATTATCGGCCAGGATAACGCCAAGCGCTCCGTTGCCATCGCCCTGCGTAACCGCTGGCGTCGCATGCAGCTCGAAGAAGAGCTGCGCCATGAAGTGACCCCTAAAAATATTCTGATGATCGGCCCGACCGGTGTCGGTAAAACTGAAATCGCTCGTCGTCTGGCGAAACTGGCCAACGCGCCGTTCATCAAAGTGGAAGCGACTAAATTCACCGAAGTGGGCTATGTCGGGAAGGAAGTGGACTCTATCATCCGCGATCTGACCGATTCCGCGATCAAAATGGTGCGTATCCAGTCGATTGAAAAAAACCGCTACCGCGCAGAAGAAATGGCGGAAGAGCGTATTCTCGACGTGCTGATCCCGCCTGCAAAAAATAACTGGGGCCAGTCTGAGCAGACTGCTGAGCCGTCTGCCGCGCGTCAGTCATTCCGCAAAAAACTGCGTGAAGGACAGCTGGACGACAAAGAGATTGAAATCGATCTCGCCGCAGCACCTATGGGCGTAGAAATTATGTCTCCTCCGGGTATGGAAGAGATGACCAGCCAGCTGCAGTCCATGTTCCAGAACCTGGGCGGTCAGAAACAGAAACCGCGTAAGCTGAAAATCAAAGACGCAATGAAGCTGCTGATTGAAGAAGAGGCGGCAAAACTGGTTAATCCTGAAGAGCTGAAGCAGGACGCTATCGACGCCGTTGAACAGCACGGCATCGTGTTTATCGACGAAATCGACAAGATTTGTAAGCGCGGTGAATCCAACGGTCCGGACGTTTCGCGCGAAGGCGTGCAGCGCGACCTGCTGCCGCTGGTAGAAGGTTGTACCGTGTCGACCAAACACGGGATGGTCAAAACCGATCACATTCTGTTTATCGCTTCCGGCGCATTCCAGGTCGCCAAGCCTTCGGATTTAATTCCGGAGCTGCAAGGCCGTCTGCCGATCCGCGTTGAACTGCAGGCGCTGACCACAGAAGATTTTGAACGCATCCTGACTGAGCCGAATGCGTCCATCACCGTGCAGTACAAAGCGCTGATGGGCACCGAGGGCGTGAACATTGAGTTCACCGAAGATGGCATCAAACGTATCGCACAGGCCGCGTGGCAGGTGAACGAAACCACCGAGAACATCGGTGCTCGTCGTTTGCATACCGTGCTGGAACGCCTGATGGAAGATATCTCCTATGATGCCAGCGACCTGAACGGTCAAAGCATTACCATTGATGCAGAATATGTGAGTAAACATCTTGATGCGTTAGTGGCAGATGAAGATCTGAGCCGTTTTATCCTATAATCGCGGTTACTGCATTTTCATCACTGTTGATGGGGGCTAATGCCCCCATTTTTATTGGCTAAATTACTATGACTGATATCAGCCGTACTCAGGCGTGGCTGGAAAGCCTGCGCCCTAAGACATTACCTTTGGCATTTGCCGCTATTGTCGTTGGTACTGCACTGGCCTGGTGGCAGGGTCATTTCGATCCGCTGGTTGCGCTTCTGGCGCTTGTCACCGCTGGTCTTCTGCAAATTCTCTCCAATCTCGCTAATGACTATGGCGATGCCGTAAAAGGCAGCGACAAACCTGACCGTATCGGGCCACTGCGCGGGATGCAGAAAGGTGCCATTACTCAGGCGCAGATGAAGCGCGCGCTGATCGTCACCGTGGTGCTGATTTGTCTGTCGGGTCTGTCGCTGGTATCGGTGGCCTGTAAAACCACCGCGGATTTCATCGGCTTTATGGTGCTGGGCGGGCTGGCTATCGTGGCGGCTATCACTTACACCGTTGGCACGCGCCCGTATGGTTATATTGGTCTGGGTGATATTTCAGTGCTGGTGTTTTTCGGCTGGCTGAGCGTCATGGGGAGCGGATATTTACAGGCACATACGCTGATCCCGGCACTGTTTTTGCCTGCCACAGCGTGCGGATTGCTGGCGACGGCGGTTCTGAATATCAATAACCTGCGCGATATCGACAGCGACCGGGTGAACGGTAAAAACACGCTGGCGGTACGGTTAGGCCCGGTCAATGCTCGCCGCTATCATACCGGTCTGCTGATGGGCGCTTTGGTCTGTCTGGCGCTGTTTAACCTGATTTATCTACAGAGTCTCTGGGGCTGGTTATTCATTCTGGCGGCCCCATTGCTGGTCAAACAGGCACTTTTCGTGATGCGTGAGAAAAGCGCAGCCGCGATGCCTCCGATGCTCGAACGCACGGTAAAAGGCGCACTGCTGACTAACCTGTTGTTCGTGATTGGGATTGTCCTGAGCCAGACCGTGGGTTAACTGACAAATATCAATTAACAATTGATGATTTTGCCAACAACACGTTTCGCGCGATATACTGAACACATTCGCAGCAACCAGAAGTTAATCCTATGAAATACGATACTTCCGAGCTTTGTGACATCTACCAGGAAGATGTCAACGTCGTTGAACCGCTGTTTTCCAACTTTGGTGGACGGTCGTCATTTGGCGGACAAATCATCACGGTGAAATGTTTCGAGGACAACGGGTTGCTTTATGATCTGCTCGAAGAGAATGGCCGTGGCCGCATTTTGCTGGTCGATGGCGGCGGTTCAACGCGTCGTGCGTTAATCGACGCCGATCTGGCCCGTCTTGCCACGCAAAACGAGTGGGAAGGCATTGTGGTGTATGGCGCGGTGCGTCAGGTGGACGATCTGGAAGAGCTGGATCTGGGTATCCAGGCCATTGCGGCAATTCCAGTGGGTGCGGCAGGTGAAGGGATCGGCGAAAGCGACGTGCGCGTTAATTTCGGCGGTGTCACCTTCTTCTCTGGCGACCATCTTTATGCCGACAACACCGGTATTATCCTTTCCGAAGATCCGCTGGATATCGAATAAAAAAAACCGGGTGGCGCTAGCGCTTACCCGGCCTACTTTTCTGCGTCACTATTCATTCCCTGGAGATTGCTCATTCCCCTGGCGATTTCGCGTTGTTGCAAGGCAGCAAGCGAATCAATCCCCCAGGAACATAGAAACCTATGTGACTGGGGTGAATGAGCGCTGCCAACGCCGCTACGGCGCGAAAGATAACGGGGAATTAGACTTCTTCCATACGTCCCAGCAGCGCCTGCAGACGATCCTGCCAGCCGTTCTGCTGTTCACGCAGCTGGCTGTTTTCACGCTCAAGCTCTTCACGACCGTGCTGTGCAGACTGCACTTCCTGCGCCAGCGAGTTGTTCTTTTCTTTCAGCTCTTCGATTTCCATCTGCAGCAGCGTAATGGTGTCAATCGCCTGCTGTACTTTCGATTCCAGTTTCTCAAACACTTCTAATGACATGGTCATACCTCTCCTGAATTGCAAGGCGACGCTTTAAGATAAACGCGCACAACATATTGTGTCGATTGTATGGAGCACCGCCGTCGCTGTCCAGCGGCATGCCGCGTAGATCGCGGTTTGCAACACTTTTAGGTCTGGTCCTGGTGCGTTCGGCGCAACTACCACTAAATTGTTAACACTTTAGTTAATGAAATGATTCAGCTCACACTTGTGAAATGGTGCAAAAATGCGCTTTATGGCGCGATAACGCTCATTTTATTGACACAGCACACACATTTTGATTTCGATATTTCTCGTTTTTGCTCGTTAACGATAAATTAACACCATGTCTACAGGACATCGTGGCTGTCCGCTGTCGCTGCGCTAACAATAACATTCATCTTTTTCAGGATTCCGATTATGAGTCAGACATCAACCTTAAAAGGCCAGTGCATCGCCGAGTTCCTTGGTACCGGGTTGTTGATTTTCTTCGGGGTAGGCTGCGTCGCTGCACTGAAAGTGGCGGGTGCTACTTTCGGCCAGTGGGAAATCAGCATCATCTGGGGTCTGGGCGTGGCAATGGCCATCTACCTGACCGCAGGGGTTTCCGGCGCACATCTTAACCCGGCGGTAACCATCGCGTTGTGGCTGTTCGCGTGCTTCGACGGACGCAAAGTCGTCCCTTTTATCCTTTCTCAATTTGCCGGCGCCTTTTGCGCAGCGGCATTAGTTTACGGGCTTTATTACAATCTTTTCATCGACTTCGAACAGACGCATCATATGGTGCGCGGTAGCGTCGAAAGTCTGGATCTGGCGGGCATCTTCTCCACCTATCCAAATCCGCATATCAATTTTGTGCAGGCCTTCGCGGTTGAAATGGTGATTACCGCTATTCTGATGGGTGTCATTATGGCGCTGGGCGATGACGGTAACGGCATCCCGCGTGGTCCGCTGGCGCCTCTGCTGATCGGTTTACTGATCGCCGTGATTGGTGCTTCTATGGGTCCACTGACCGGCTTTGCGATGAACCCGGCGCGTGACCTGGGACCGAAAACCTTTGCGTTCTTCGCGGGCTGGGGCGAAGTTGCCTTCACCGGCGCCAAAGATATTCCGTATTTCCTGGTGCCTCTGTTCGGCCCGGTTGTCGGCGCAGCGCTGGGTGCATTCGGTTATCGTAAATTCATTGGTCGCCACTTACCGTGCGACACCTGTGTGGAAGAAGAGAAGGAAACTCCCTCTGCCGCACAACAAAAAGCTTCGCTGTAATCTGACTACGGGACAAATACTATGACTGACAAAAAATATATCGTTGCGCTCGACCAGGGCACTACCAGCTCCCGCGCTGTCGTAATGGATCATGACGCGAACATCGTCAGCGTGTCACAGCGCGAATTCGAGCAGATTTACCCTAAGCCAGGCTGGGTTGAACACGACCCAATGGAGATTTGGGCATCACAAAGCTCCACGCTGGTCGAAGTGCTGGCGAAAGCCGATATCAGTTCCGATGAGATTGCCGCGATTGGTATCACCAACCAGCGTGAAACTGCCATCGTGTGGGAACGCGAAACCGGTAAACCGATTTACAATGCCATCGTCTGGCAGTGCCGTCGTACCGCAGAAATCTGCGAGAAGCTCAAGCGTGACGGCATGGAAGATTACATCCGTAGCGCCACCGGCCTGGTCGTTGACCCCTACTTCTCTGGCACCAAAGTGAAGTGGATCCTCGATCACGTGGAGGGTTCGCGTGAGCGTGCAAAACGCGGCGAGCTGCTGTTCGGTACTGTTGACACCTGGCTTATCTGGAAAATGACTCAGGGGCGCGTACACGTTACGGATTACACCAACGCCTCGCGGACCATGATGTTCAACATCCACGATCTGGACTGGGACGATAAAATGCTGGACGCGCTGGATATCCCGCGCGCCATGCTGCCGGAAGTCCGCAAATCTTCCGAAGTTTACGGTCAGACCAATATCGGTGGTAAAGGCGGCACGCGTATTCCGATCTCCGGTATCGCCGGTGACCAGCAGGCAGCGCTGTTTGGCCAGCTGTGCGTAAAAGAAGGGATGGCGAAAAATACCTACGGTACCGGCTGCTTTATGCTGATGAATACCGGTGAAAAAGCGGTGAAATCTGAGAACGGCCTGCTGACCACCATCGCCTGCGGCCCACGCGGCGAAGTGAACTACGCACTGGAAGGTGCCGTGTTTATGGCGGGCGCCTCCATCCAGTGGCTGCGCGACGAAATGAAACTCATCAGCGATGCATTCGATTCCGAATATTTTGCGACCAAAGTGAAAGACACCAACGGCGTGTACGTGGTGCCCGCCTTCACCGGTCTGGGCGCGCCATACTGGGACCCGTATGCTCGCGGCGCGATTTTCGGCCTGACGCGTGGGGTGAACTCTAACCACATCATCCGCGCCACGCTGGAATCTATCGCTTATCAAACGCGCGATGTTCTGGAAGCGATGCAGGCTGACTCCGGTATTCGTCTGCACGCTCTGCGTGTTGACGGCGGCGCGGTTGCGAATAACTTCCTGATGCAGTTCCAGTCCGACATTCTGGGCACCCGCGTTGAGCGTCCTGAAGTACGCGAAGTGACGGCGCTGGGCGCGGCGTATCTGGCCGGTCTGGCGGTTGGTTTCTGGCAGAACCTGGATGAGCTGCAGGAGAAAGCGGTTATCGAACGCGAATTCCGCCCAGGTATCGAAACCACCGAGCGTAACTATCGCTACAGCGGCTGGAAAAAAGCGGTGAAACGCGCGCTGGCGTGGGAAGAGCACGAAGAGTAATAGACCATTCCCCTCACCCTAACCCTCTCCCCATAGGGGAGAGGGGATTACTCCGCGCCGCTCTTCACCCCCGCCCCTTTGGGGACGGGGACTGCTCCGGGCCGACTTTTCACTCTCGTCCCTTTGGGGACAGGACTGCTCCGGACCTTTCACCCTCGTCCCTATGTGGAGAGGGACCGCTCCGGACCGTATCTTCACCCTCACCCCTTTGGGGACAGGACTACTCCGGACCTTTCACTCTCGCCCCTTTGGGGAGAGGGCCGGGGTGAGGGGTCACCAAACCGCACCCTCCCCCACTCTGTGATAAACTTCGAGCAATTCCTTTTGACTGCACGAGTATCTGATGAGACGTGAACTTGCTATCGAATTTTCCCGCGTAACCGAAGCCGCCGCGCTGGCAGGCTATAAATGGTTAGGCCGTGGCGACAAAAATATTGCTGATGGCGCTGCCGTCCACGCGATGCGCATTATGCTCAACCAGGTCAACATTGATGGCACTATCGTCATCGGCGAAGGCGAGATCGACGAAGCGCCAATGCTGTTTATCGGTGAGAAAGTGGGCACCGGCAACGGCGACGCCGTGGATATCGCGGTCGATCCGATCGAAGGCACGCGCATGACCGCCATGGGCCAGGCCAACGCACTCGCTGTACTGGCCGTCGGCGATAAAGGCTGCTTCCTCAACGCACCGGATATGTACATGGAAAAGCTAATTGTCGGTCCGGGCGCAAAAGGGTCAATCGATCTCAACCTGCCGCTGGAAGATAACCTGCGTAACATCGCCGCTGCGCTGGATAAACCGCTGAGCGAACTCACGGTCACTATTCTGGCAAAACCGCGTCATGACAGCATCATTATGCAGATGCAGCAGTTGGGCGTGCGCGTATTCGCCATCCCCGATGGCGACGTTGCTGCCTCGATTCTGACCTGTATGCCGGACAGCGAAGTGGATGTTCTGTACGGTATTGGCGGCGCCCCCGAAGGCGTAGTGTCAGCCGCCGTGATTCGCGCGCTGGATGGCGATATGCAGGGCCGCCTGCTGGCACGTCACGACGTTAAAGGCGACAGCGAAGAGAACCGCCGCATCGGTGAGGAAGAGTTGTCACGCTGCAAAGCGATGGGCATCGAGACCAACAAAGTGCTGCGTCTGGACGAAATGGCGCGCAGCGACAATGTTATCTTCTCAGCGACCGGCATCACCAAAGGCGACCTGCTGGACGGCATCACGCGTAAGGGCAACATGGCGACCACCGAAACGCTGCTGATTCGCGGTAAGTCACGCACAATTCGTCGTATCCAGTCGATTCACTATCTGGACCGCAAAGACCCGAATGTACAAACGCACATTCTGTAAGCGTATTTGATCGATTGAGCTTTCCAGCCGACGCAGGCTGGAAATCTCCCCCGCAAGAAAGGAAGATAGTGTAAGAAACCAGCACAGGAGAAGATCATGGCGGAGTGGGTAACAGGAAAAGTCACAAAGGTAGAGTTCTGGACTGATGCACTATTTAGCCTCACCGTGCATGCCCCCGTTCATCCTTTTTCCGCAGGGCAATTTGCCAAGCTGGGGCTGGAAATTGACGGCGAACGCGTGCAACGCGCCTATTCCTACGTTAACGCGCCGGATAATCCTGATCTGGAGTTTTACCTGGTCACCGTTCCCGACGGCAAGCTGAGTCCGCGTTTGGCCGCGCTCAAACCTGGCGATGAGATCCAGATCGTTAGCGAGGCCGCCGGTTTCTTCGTGCTGGATGAAATCCCGGACTGCGACACGCTGTGGATGCTGGCAACCGGTACGGCTATCGGGCCGTATCTCTCTATTTTGCAGTACGGACAGGATCTGGAGCGCTTCAAACATATCGTGCTGGTTCACGCTGCGCGCTATGCGGCCGATCTGAGCTATCTCCCGCTGATGCAGGAGCTGGAAAAGCGCTACGAAGGGAAACTGAAAATCCAGACCGTGGTCAGTCGCGAAACGGCAGAAAGTTCGCTGACCGGGCGCGTTCCGGCGCTGATTGAAAGCGGCGCGCTGGAAAACGCCGTCGGTTTAGCGATGAATACGGAAACCAGCCATGTGATGCTGTGCGGCAACCCGCAGATGGTGCGTGATACCCAGCAGTTGCTGAAAGATTCCCGACAGATGACCAAACATTTGCGTCGTCGGCCGGGTCATATGACGGCTGAACACTACTGGTAATTAAAAGTATTTTACTTCCAGCGTGTCCTTGCCGTACTTGTTCTCGCTCTGGGTGCCGACAAACGCGCCCAAGTCGATAACCGTCATCACAAAAATAACGGTTGGAATGAGTTTTCCTACCACCCAGGGCAACACTGACGGCAGCATTGACCAGTTTCCTGCCAGCAGCATCCACGCCAGAATCACCAGCAACGCCCATAGCCCCGAACGTCCGCGATCGTGCAGGCGTTTAACCATGACCGACGCTGTCGGCCAAAGCAGGCAAACAAGCGCAAACGCCGCCGTTTGGGTGCTCAACCAGTTATTATATGCCACACCGAAAAGCACCAGCATCGCAACAATCCACGTGCCCATCCAGATCCAAAAATCACGGCGTCCAATACGCCCTTTGAATGAAAACAGCCACTGCTGTATGGTCATGTCAGGTTCCTTATTATCGTATGCTGCGTAGTTTACCCTGGAGTTGTGACCTTTTGACAAGAAGACCAGATATCGTTTTAATCATGAACAGTGACGACCAGGGACAATATTGATGAAAAGATGGGCTCACCCTTTTTTGCTGTGTTTCACCATGTTGAGCGCCAGCTTTTCTCTGCACGCAAATGACACCTCCGCGCCAGCGACCGCGCCATACCTGCTACAAGGCGCGCCCTCGTTCGATCAATCCATTAGCGCGTTTCGTGAAAACTTCAATAAAGACAATCCTGCGCTGGCACTGGGTGAATTCCGCGCCATTGACGGCGCACGGGACACGCCCACTCTGACGCGTGCCGCCAGTAAAATTAATGAAAATCTGTACGCCTCCACCGCACTGGAGCGCGGCACCTTAAAAATTAAAAGCATGCAGATCACCTGGCTTCCCATTCAGGGGCCGGAGCAAAAGGCCGCAAAAGCCAAAGCGCTGGAATATATGAGCGCCATTTTGCGGGCTTTCACGCCGATATTGACCAAAGCACAGAGCCAGCAAAAGCTGCAAAAATTGCTGACTGCCGGGAAAAACAAGCGCTACTACGCCGAAACAGACGGCGCGATCCGCTATGTTGTCGCAGATAACGGCGAAAAGGGACTGACCTTCGCTGTTGAACCGATTAAGCTGGCACTATCTGACACACTCGGAGGGGCGAATTAATGACAAAAAGCAAAGCCTTTCGAGGGAAAATCTCTATACTGATTCACAGACCATGCTGCTCTCACGGGCGGCCATAATCCTTAATTCGCTTTTTTAGCGTGGAGAATTGAAATGCGACATCCTTTAGTGATGGGTAACTGGAAACTGAACGGCAGCCGCCACATGGTAAACGAGCTGATCGCGAACCTGCGTAAAGAGCTGGCTGGCGTAACAGGCTGTGCTGTAGCAATCGCTCCGCCGGACATGTATCTGGATCTGGCCAAACACGCCGCTGACGGCAGCCACATCGTGCTGGGCGCGCAGAACGTTGACGTTAACCTGTCTGGCGCATTCACCGGCGAAACTTCCGCTGAAATGCTGAAAGATATCGGTGCGAAATACATCATCATCGGTCACTCTGAGCGTCGTACTTACCACAAAGAATCCGACGAGTTCATCGCGAAGAAATTCGCCGTGCTGAAAGAACAGGGTCTGATCCCGGTACTGTGCATCGGTGAAACCGAAGCAGAAAACGAAGCAGGCAAAACCGAAGAAGTGTGCGCACGTCAGATCGACGCCGTGCTGAAAACTCAGGGCGCAGCGGCGTTCGAAGGCGCGGTTATCGCTTACGAGCCAGTATGGGCAATCGGCACCGGCAAATCTGCCACCCCAGCACAGGCACAGGCTGTACACAAATTCATCCGTGACCACATTGCTAAAGCAGACGCCAAAGTGGCTGAACAAGTGATCATCCAGTACGGCGGTTCCGTAAACGCAGCAAACGCGGCAGAACTGTTCACCCAGCCGGACATCGACGGCGCGCTGGTTGGCGGCGCATCCCTGAAAGCAGACGCTTTCGCGGTGATTGTGAAAGCAGCAGAAGCAGCTAAACAGGCGTAATCGCTGTTGTGGCGGGTGGCGCTTCGCTGACCCGTCCGACAAAACGCCAGGCCCGGTTAGCGCGAGTCGCCACCGGGCTTTTTTACAACCGTCCCAACACGCTAAACCACAGATAATTCAGCGGCAACAGCACCAGCCAGGTCGCTACTGCCAGCGCCACACACAGCAACATTCCCGCCTTCGCAGGCACTTTTCCAAGACCCATCGCCACCACAATCGGCGACGCCTGATAAGGCAACAGCGGTGTGGAATAGCCCAGAACCTGAATCATAATCACCGACAGCAGCGGGAAACCGGTCGCATCGGAAAAACTTTGCGCCAGCGTCGTATAAAGCGCCGGAACGCCATTCGCCGTCATGATGAAATTGAGCGCCGTGGTAATGCCGGTCAACGCCAGGAAGCTGGTGAACGGTTTGGCTGCATCCAGCGGCATCATCCGCAGCAACGCCTCACCCACCGCGTTGCCGATACCGGTATGCGTCACGGTAATGGCCAGCCCCAGAATCCCCGCCACATAGATGCAGGTGCGCATATTGACGCCCGCCGAGAACTCCTCTCCGGTAATGAAGCCAATGCGCGGCAGCATCACAATGATCGACGCAGCAAGCCCTGTCCACGCAGGGCCAATGCCATGCCAGCTCTCCGTTACCCACATAACCAGCACCACCGCTAATAGCCACGCCAGACGCTTTTCATCCCTTCCCATTGGGGCGGCTGGCGCAAGATCCCGCGCGGGTTTGGGCGCACCGGGAAACAGCCAGCAGATCAGACCAATCAGAATCAATCCTTTGAGAATGCCAAGCACCGGCGTGTGCAGCAGCAGATAGGGCATGTAATTCAGGTGGATGCCGTAGGAACCTTCCGCCGCACCACTCATCACCAGATTCGGTACGTTGGCCGGGAGGATCGTCGCAGAGAGCTGAAAAGTGCCAAATCCGACGGCCAGCGCCAGGCCAAACCACGCTCTTGAACCATCGGCAATCCCCGCTCTTTTCGCCATTGCCGCCACAATGGGCATCAGCAGCGCGATGCGCCCCATATTAGATGGCATCACAAACGCCAGCGCGTAGCTCAGCAACACCACGCTCGCGACCATCAGCATCCACGAATCGGTGAGTTTCGCCGAGAGCGCCCTTGCGGCCCTGTCCGCCAGCCCGGTTTTGCGGATCGCGACACCCAGCACAAATCCGCTGAACACCAGCCAGAATGCTGACGACGCAAAACCGCCAAAAATCACGTCCGGTGGCGCGATTTTGGCGGTCATCGCCGCCGTGAAGAACAGCAGCGCGGTGATAAATTCCGGCAGGAGCGATGTCGCCCACAGCACAATCGTGACGCCAACAATGAGTGAGGGCAGAAACAGAGGGTGAGTAAACCAGAGCGACATACCTGTCTCCTGTAGATTTTTTCAGCAAGTCTACGGCGACAGGCAGTGCGAGTAAACGCTATTTATAGTGGGGTCACTGGAGGATATCGCATTGATGATCCTGTAATTCCTCAGCCGAAGCGCGGTTTAACACCAGCAGATTGCGTTCGGTCGCCAGCAGTACAAACGAGCCGTCCGACTGCTGCGCCATCGCCAGCGCGAAACGTCCCATATGGTTGCGCGCCTCGGGGACTTCATCCGCCAGCATCATAAACGGACTGCGCTTTACCAGCTCATTTTCCGTTACCCGACGCGCAAGATATTCATGTCCTTCCAGCCCACCGGGAAACGGCAGCCACTGGGTGCTGATTTCCCCCTGATGCGCATTGAGCTTTTCGCGCACGTCAGGGCGCAGGCATGAGATATGAATGTGAAAATGATTTTGCGTACGGCCGGTCGGGGAGTTGATCGTCAGAGAAACCGCGCTGTCCGGCACATCTGCCCCGCGCTTCATGCTCATAAAATTACGTGACTGCCATGCCAGCCAGAAAAAGTTAGGCGTCTGTGGCTCGGTAAGCAGCGGGCTTTCGGTGCCGTTGATGCGATAAGTGGGCATAAGCAGATATTGCAGCGGTCCGTTGCGATCTTTGAATACCACATAACCGGCGTCCGGTTTCACCTGCGCACACGGGGCTGGATTGCGGTTGTGTTGCTGATTAGGCAAGCACCGATCGACAACGATATGGCGTAACGCGTCGGGATTGCCGGATTTTATCCAGATCCAGCCGCCTACGGCGAGGAGAATGGCGACCGCCATCAAGACCATCAGTTTTTTCATTACGCGTTCCCTGTATTCCTTTGAAGCGAAAGAGTAACGCAAAATAATGACCAAATAAAAAACCCGGCAGATTTCTCACACCGGGTCACCGTGTCATTCGTGGCTACGCGTTTAGCGTTTGCTGATCTGGTCGAACGTGCCGCCGTTAGAGAAGTGCTCTTTCTGCGCTTTCGCCCAGCCGCCAAACTCCTCGTCGATGGTGAACAACTTCAGTTTCGGGAACGCGCTGTCATATTTCTTCGCCACCGCCGGGTCACGTGGACGATAGAAATTCTTCGCCGCGATCTCCTGGCCTTCCGGAGAGTAGAGATACTTCAGGTAGGCTTCCGCTACGGTTTTGGTGTCTTTCTTCTCGACCACTTTGTCGACAACCGAGACGGTCGGTTCTGCCAGAATAGATTCGCTTGGGGTGACGATTTCGAACTTATCTTTGCCCAGTTCGTTGGTTGCCAGCAGGGCTTCGTTTTCCCAGGCGATCAGCACATCGCCGATTCCACGCTCCACGAAGGTGTTGGTTGAACCGCGTGCGCCGGAGTCCAGCACTTCGACGTTTTTAAACAGGGATTTGACGAAATCCTGAGCTTTGGCCTGATCGCCGTTGTTGTGATGCAGGGCATAGCCCCATGCCGCCAGATAGTTCCAGCGAGCGCCGCCGGAGCTTTTCGGGTTCGGGGTGATCACGGATACGCCCGGCTTAACCAGGTCATTCCAGTCATGAATCTGTTTCGGGTTACCTTTGCGCACCAGGAAAACGATGGTGGAGGTATACGGCGCGGAGTTGTCCGGCAAGCGTTTAATCCAGTTTTTATCAATACGACCGCGTTCAGCAATGGCATCGACGTCATAGGCCAGCGCCAGCGTTACCACATCGGCTTCAATACCGTTGATGACAGAAGTCGCCTGCTTGCCAGAGCCGCCGTGCGACTGGCGAATCACCACGTTATCGCCGGTTTCCTGTTTGTAGTGCGCCGCAAAGGCTTTGTTGTATTGATCGTAAAGCTCACGCGTCGGATCGTAAGACACGTTAAGTAACTGGATATCCTTAGCCAGAACGCTGGTCGATGCCAGCAATAAAGTTAAGCCCACGCCCCATTTATTCATCTTCCAACTCTCTTGAATGTTGTGTTTGATGAATGCAGCGTGCCAGAAAGCTAACCAATGATTAAAGAATAAAAAAAGATTGGCTATAACTAAGCGGAATAAAAAATAGTCGGCGGAGATAAAAGCAAAACGGTAACCCAAAGGTTACCGTTTTCCGTTTTTGCCCTCTCCCCGTGTTAAATGGCTGGGATGAAGGCATCACACCGCAATTAATACAGTTTTTTCGCGCAGTCCAGCCAGTCACCTTTGAATGGACGCTTCATGCTTTCAATCGCGTCGATGATATCGTGGTGAACCAGTTTTTCGTTCTGGATGCCCACGCAACGACCGCCGTGGCCTTGCAGCAGCAGATCGATGGCATATGCGCCCATACGGGAAGCGAGGATACGGTCGTAAGGACCCGGGGAACCGCCGCGCTGGATGTGGCCCAGAACCGTGGCGCGCGTTTCGCGTTTGGTTTCAGTTTCGATGTATTTCGCCAGCTCATCTACATCGCAGATGTGCTCAGTAATCGCGACGATGGCGTGTTTTTTACCTTTCGCGATACCGGCTTTGATTTCGTTAACCAGATCTTCGCGACTGAATTCGACTTCCGGAACCACGATGAACTCGCAGCCGCCAGCAATGGCTGCCGCCAGGGTCAGATCGCCGCAGTAACGGCCCATCACTTCAACGATGGAGATACGCTGGTGAGAAGAAGAGGTGTCACGCAGACGGTCAATCGCTTCAACAACTGTACCCAGAGCGGTGAAGAAGCCGATGGTGTAGTCGGTGCCTTTGATGTCGTTGTCGATAGTGCCTGGCAGACCGATGCATGGGAAGCCCATTTCAGTCAGACGTTTTGCACCCATGTAGGAGCCGTCACCGCCGATAACAACCAGCGCGTCCAGGCCGCGTTTCTTCATGTTTTCAATCGCTACCTGACGGATGTGCTCTTCGCGGAATTCCGGGAAGCGTGCAGAACCGAGGAAGGTACCGCCACGGTTAATCATGTCAGATACGCTATAGCGATCGAGTTGCACCATGCGGTCTTCGTACAGACCGAGGTAACCATCATAAACACCAAAAATTTCCAGGCCTTCCGTCAATGCCGCGCGGACCACTCCACGAATGGCTGCGTTCATGCCCGGCGCATCACCGCCGCTTGTCAACACACCGATTTTCTTAATCATGACTACCTCTGAACTTAGGAATGCAAAAATGAAATCTGTTGCCGGAAGACGTCTGTTCGACCAACCAATACTGCAAATAGTATATCAATCACTTCCAGCTGAATTGATTCAGGTCAGACCAAATGGCGGTAATTTATCCACAAAATGCTGGCCTGGCTCACTTTTTTGAAACGAATTACGAAAGCTCAAAATGTCCGGGTACAACTGAGCAGGGATCCTGGTGAATAATCACATCTGAACCCGGAAAACGCCGCAAAATCGCCTGCTCAACCTGTTCAGCGACTAAATGCGCCTGAACAAGGGGTAAATTGTCTTCCATTTCTAAATGAATCTGAATAAAGCGGGTCGGCCCTGACTGCCGCGTCCGAAGATCGTGGGCACCGCTGACGCCCGGCCAGGAGGTCACGATTTCGAAGATTTCTTGCCGTTCGGTATCGGGAAGCGCGCGGTCGAGAAGCGATTGCACCGCTTCATAACCCATACGCAGGGCGCTGTATAAAATATAAACCCCAATCCCTAACGCGAACAACGCGTCGGCGCGATGCCATCCATACCACGCCAGACCGAGCGCAATAAGAATCGCGCCATTCATCATAACATCAGACTGATAATGAAGCATATCTGCGCGTACCGCCTGGCTTTGCGTTCTTCGAACCACCCATCGCTGGAACGTTACCAGAACAAGTGTGCTAATAAGTGCAATTACCGTGACGATAACGCCGACGCCCGGATCGTTCATCGGAGTAGGCGAAACGAGGTGCTGAATTCCGGTTAAAAAGAGGAAAAGCGCAGAACCGGAAATAAACATACTTTGCGCCAGCGCCGCCAGCGATTCCGCCTTGCCGTGACCAAAAGTGTGCTCTTCATCAGCCGGTTGCAGGGAGTAGCGCACCACCAGCAGATTGGTGAGCGACGCGGCAATATCCACCAGCGAATCCACCAGCGCCGCCAAAATACTGACCGAGCCGGTATACCACCAGGCGAAAATTTTGATTATCAGTAAGCACGACGCTGTCACCGTCGCAGCGATTGCAGCACGGCTAACCAGCCGTCCATAGGATTGATTCATAAACACTCCTGCCAGGCTATGCCGCTAGTATAACGGATGAGCAAGGAGTCAAAGGATGAATAAACCGTTAACAAACTTGAATGAAGGGCAAAAAAAACCCCCTCATCATGAGGGGGAAGACAGGGATGGTGTCTATGGCAAGGAAAACAGGGTCTACTGGTTACTACGGGTATTGCTACTAAAAAGCGTCATCGCTGAGCTTTGTTGCATCCGGGCAACCTCACGCAACTGGTCCATTCGTTGCTGATGTTTGTCATTCAAAACCGCTTGCTGCTCGGGCGACAGCAGGTGAAACATCTGGTTGCGAACCCGGGCCATTTCGACCTGGCGGGCAACGTGTTCCTGCGCCATCTTTTCTGCCTGAGCGCGCACAGCGCTTTCGTCAAAATTTTCTGCGGTGACAAGGCGATGCATTGTCTCCATTTCGCTAACATTAACAGGGGGCTGATCGTGTCTTGCCCTGTGCATCAGATCTCGCATCTGTTGACGCTGATGTTCGGTTAAACTTATGCCGTCAAACATATGGCTTTGGCCACTGTGCTGCGTAATGCCCTCTGCTGAGGACCCGTTATCGCCAGTAATGACTCCCGCAGCCTGGCTAAGAGCACTAAACGCCAGTGTTGAGGCCATGACGGCAGCGGTAACTTTGCGCATCACTTGCTCCCAAAATCTTTCGTGTCGCGATTCAACGAGAGACAGCATACGATTCAGGCTGCAAACATGCGTCAGGGGGTGTAAAACAACGTAAAGTCATGGATTAGATAGCCTTGATGTCGTAATTTCTGCCTCGGAGGTATTTAAACAATGAATAAAATCCTGTTAGTTGATGATGACCGAGAGCTCACATCTCTTTTAAAAGAGCTGCTCGACATGGAAGGCTTTAATGTTCTGGTTGCCCATGACGGGGAACAGGCGCTGAGCCTGCTTGATGACAGCATCGACTTGCTTTTGCTTGACGTGATGATGCCGAAGAAAAACGGTATTGATACGCTTAAAGAACTACGCCAGACACACCAGACACCTGTAATCATGCTGACCGCGCGCGGCAGCGAACTGGATCGCGTACTTGGCCTTGAGCTGGGCGCGGATGACTATTTACCCAAGCCGTTCAACGACCGCGAACTGGTTGCACGAATTCGTGCCATCCTGCGCCGTTCCCACTGGAGCGAGCAACAGCAGAACAGCGATAACAGTTCACCGACGCTTGAAGTTGACTCCCTGAGCCTGAATCCGGGTCGTCAGGAAGCGAGCTTCGATGGACAAACGCTGGAACTGACCGGCACCGAGTTCACCCTGCTTTATCTGCTGGCGCAGCACCTCGGCCAGGTGGTATCGCGTGAGCACCTGAGTCAGGAAGTGCTGGGCAAACGCCTCACGCCGTTTGACCGCGCCATCGACATGCACATCTCTAACCTGCGCCGTAAGCTGCCGGAGCGCAAAGATGGTCACCCGTGGTTTAAAACCCTGCGGGGTCGCGGTTATCTGATGGTTTCCGCTTCATGATAGGCAGCTTAACCGCCCGCATCTTCGCCATATTCTGGCTGACGCTGGCACTGGTTTTAATGCTGGTTTTGATGTTGCCAAAACTCGACTCACGCCAGATGACGGAGCTTCTCGACAGCGAGCAACGTCAGGGCGTGATGATCGAACAGCACGTGGAAGCCGAACTGGCAAACGACCCGCCCAACGATTTGATGTGGTGGCGCAGGCTCTTTCGCGCTATCGACAAGTGGGCGCCGCCCGGACAACGCTTGCTGCTGGTGACCAGCGAAGGCCGCGTCATTGGTGCGGAACGCAATGAAATGCAGATCATCCGCAACTTCATTGGCCAGGCGGATAACGCCGATCATCCACAGAAGAAAAAGTATGGTCGGGTAGAGATGGTAGGGCCATTTTCCATCAGGGATGGGGAAGATAATTACCAACTCTATCTGATTCGACCGGCGAGCAGCTCGCAGACCGACTTTATCAACCTGCTGTTTGACCGACCGCTGCTGCTGCTGATTGTCACCATGCTGCTCAGTTCTCCGCTGCTGCTCTGGCTGGCGTGGAGCCTGGCAAAACCGGCGCGTAAGTTGAAAAATGCCGCCGATGAAGTGGCGCAGGGCAACCTGCGACAGCACCCGGAACTGGAAGCCGGGCCGCAAGAATTCCTCGCCGCGGGTGCCAGTTTTAACCAGATGGTGACCGCGCTTGAACGGATGATGACCACGCAGCAACGCCTGCTGTCGGACATCTCCCACGAGCTGCGCACTCCGCTGACACGCCTGCAGCTGGGGACGGCACTGTTGCGTCGCCGCAGTGGTGAAAGCAAGGAGCTGGAACGTATCGAGATGGAAGCGCATCGTCTGGACAGCATGATCAACGATCTGCTGGTGATGTCGCGCAATCAGCAGAAAAATGCGCTGGTGAGTGAGACGGTGAAAGCCAACCACCTGTGGCATGAAGTGCTCGATAACGCCGCGTTCGAAGCCGAACAGATGGGTAAATCGTTTACCGTTAATTTCCCGCCTGGGCCATGGCCGCTGTACGGGAACCCCAACACGCTGGAGAGCGCGCTGGAGAATATCGTGCGTAACGCCCTGCGCTATTCGCATACGAAGATTGAGGTGGCGTTCTCGGTCGATAAAGACGGCATTACCATTAACGTGGATGATGACGGTCCTGGCGTTAGCGCGGAAGATCGCGAGCAGATTTTCCGTCCGTTCTATCGTACAGATGAAGCCCGCGATCGTGAGTCTGGCGGCACGGGGCTGGGGCTGGCCATCGTTGAGACTGCTATTCAGCAGCACCGTGGCTGGGTTAAAGCCGACGACAGCCCGCTGGGTGGTTTGCGCTTGACGCTCTGGCTGCCGCTGTATAAGCGTTCGTAGCGTTAAATTCCCCTCACCCTAACCCTCTCCCCCCAGGGGAGAGGGGACTGATTCAGACGATCTTTCCCCTCGGTTCTTTCTGCAGACAGGACTGCTCCGCCAGCCCTTTTCTCCCGTCACCTTCAGGAGAAGAGACGCCTCCGAACGCTCTTTTCCCCGCCACTTTCAGAAGAGAAGACACCTCCAAACGGTCTTTCCCCCGCCACTTTCAGGAGAAGAGACGCCTCCGGACGCTCTTTTCCCCGCCACCCTCAACGCTCCCGGACGCGTCTTTTCCCCCTCGCCCCTTTGGGGAGAGGGCTGGGGTGAGGGGAGAAGGCCGTGCGAGGAGTAAAGGAACGCCCCTATTTACCCCATAATCTTCGCGAGTTGTCTTCGATCTCGGCGTTAACGCGCCGCTTCTGCATCGTTCTGGTCCAGCTTGTCGAAAGCCCTGCGGCCGACAACAGACGACGATATTGCTCATCGTCAAACGGCATGTGCCACGCGATCGCGCAGGCGTCATACACCGACACATCACTGAGACGCGAGAGCAACTCCAGCGGTGCATCTGCCGACACCTGTCCGGCTAAAATGATGCGATACAGCCAGCCGGTTTTGCCTGCGCTTTGCATCTGAGCGGACATATCGCTGATCCCAAAATGGAAGTTGAGCTTAAAGCATGGGGAGCGCGGCTGCGTGACCTGAATCAGCGCATCTCCCCAACGGAAAATATCGCCGATAAAGACGTTCTGTTCGGTCAGCCCGTCCGTCGACAGATTCTCGCCAAAGGCAGGGGCAACAAATAAATCAGCCTGATCGGGAAACTCTCGCGCCCAGTGGAGATAGTGCTCGCGAGGATAGTGGCACAGCGCGCGCTCAGGCCCGCCGTGGATTTTTTTTTCGGCCTGCTCATCACCCGCCAACCCAAGCTCGGTCAGCGTCAGTTCGCCGTCGAGCTGCACTTTAGCAATCGCGCTCGGGCGGCTGCCGTCGTAGTCCTTTACCTTGCCTGTAAACACATTAACCGGATAGTGCATGTATCGTTGCTCCTTTATGCAGATACAAAAAAAGCGAGTCATCAGACTCGCTTCTCACAGGCTATCGTGCAACCTTATTTTTTAGCGGCGAAACGCGCTGCTGCTTCGTCCCAGTTCACCACGTCCCAGAATGCTTTGATGTAATCAGGGCGACGGTTCTGGAATTTCAGGTAGTAAGCATGTTCCCACACATCCAGGCCCACAATCGGGAAGCCAGATGCGCCAGAAATCGCTTCACCCATCAGCGGGGAGTCCTGGTTAGCGGTAGAAACCACCGCCAGTTTGTCACCTTTCAGTACCAGCCATGCCCAGCCAGAACCGAAACGGGTCGCAGCCGCTTTTTCAAACTCGGCTTTGAAGTTATCCACGGAACCGAAATCGCGCTCGATAGCCGCTTTCAGATCGCCCTGCAGGGTCGTGCCGGTTTTCAGGCCTTTCCAGAACAGGCTGTGGTTAGCGTGACCGCCCGCGTTGTTACGCAGAACGGTTTTCTTGTCAGCGGGCAGTTGATCCAGTTTGGTGATCAGCTCTTCAGCAGACAGGCTGGCGAATTCCGGCAGGCTTTCCAGCGCAGCATTCGCGTTGTTGACATAGGTCTGGTGGTGTTTAGTGTGATGGATTTCCATCGTCTGCTTGTCGAAATGCGGTTCCAGTGCGTCATAGGCATACGGCAGGGATGGCAGTGTATAACTCATAATCCTCTCCATTATTGTCGGGCGGCACAGCTGTTAATGCCGCGTAAGCAGTTGGTTCATTATAGTTAATTAAATGATATTGAAAATGATTATCAATGCCGTAGTTTTTATAAGGTTATTCACTTTTGTACGATGCTAACTTTGCGAGTCCGCTCACGCGGTTAGCGCGCTGACTGTCAGGGACAACAAAAGGGCGGCAACCTTCTGAAGGTTCGCTCACCGCTTAATTTTTACACTCATCGGGATCGGAGGGGAGCCGCGGTACGGTTTGCTGGCTCATTCTGCCGTGGACTATCAGCGCCCTGCTTCTACGCGGCTTTTCGACTACGATGACGCCACTGAACCGGCGTCATTCCTACTTCACGGTTGAAGACCACAGAAAAGTAGTTGCTGTCCTCAAAGCCACAGCGCGTAGACACTTCACTCACCATCAGCTCGGTATGTTGCAGCAAATACTGGGCATGACAGATCCGCAGCTGGCGCAGATAGTGATTCACCGTCATCCCAGTCTGAGTGCGGAACTGCTGGCGCAGCGCTCGTTCGCTGCATTGCTCCCGCTCGCAGAATTTCTCCAGCACAAAGCTCCGGTTCAGGCTGCCCGCCAGGGTGGTAATGAGTTTATCGAGCAACGCTTCTTGCTCATTGGCAGAGGGATTATCCGTCGCGTAACGATAGCGTTTGAGGGTCATCACCAGCTGGGCAAAAAGCAGTTCGGCCATCTCATTCGCGCCCGGTTCAGCTTTCTGGCTCTCCTGCTCAAGCTGAGTGATGACGTGTCGCACCTGAGTCATGCCCGTGCTGCTCAACCGCCAGTGCGGTGCGGTGTGCGCCTCATGAAAGCCGGGAATCAGTCCTGACCAGTCAACGTTCAGTTTGAGTCTTTCAGGGCAATAAATGACATTTTGCAGCACCAGATCGTTCACCGATGCGTAGGAGTGTTTATCTTCAGCGCGAATATAAAACAGATCGCCACGGGTGATGCGCCAGGGACGGTCATTGAGGACGTGCAGCCCGTTACCCCGCCACACCAGCACCAGCTCGTAAAACTCGTGGGTGTGCTCCGCAAAGACATTTTGCGGATAGCGATCGGCGACCGCCACCGCCTGCCCGGCACTGGCAAAGAAATCGGATTTGCGAAGAATTAACGGAGCGCCCACAACTCACCTCAGCGGCTAATAACCTGACATTATTAGCCGCTTTACGGCAAAAAAACGGTGATTCTGCTCGCGTTACTGAAGGGAGGCATCTCTGCCCTGGCGAATATCGCGCGGCGACCAACTAAATTCGCGGCGAAAAAGCGTCGAAAAGTGATTACTGTCACCAAAACCGCAGCGATAAGCGATGTTCGTCACGCTTTCATCGGTATGGCGCAGAAGATGTCGCGCCTTGATAAGACGCAGGCGGTTCAAATAACGCTGCGGCGTTAAGCCGGTATGCTGTTTAAGCTGACGGTGCAACGTCCTGAGCGAAAGCGAAAAGGTATCCGCCACCGTCTCCCAGCACACATCTTCCGCGAAGTGATCTTCCAGCCAGGCCATCAGTAAATTCAGCCGCGCATCATTGTTTTCCGCCCCTTCCACCAGACTGCTGCGCCGCAGAAGAACCAATAATTGCATGAACTGCATTTCGCGGCTGGCACGCGCGTGGGTTTCGTCGTCGTCTTCCGTGTTCTCCATCTGGCCCACCAGCTGACGCACCTGCTGCAGCGTGGTCTGGTTCACCCGCCAGTGCGAAGGGTACTGGCCGTCCTTTTCCTGCGGTAGCAGCTGGTTGACTCCTGACAAAAACTGAAACGCATCCGGCGAACGGTAAAGCACGTTAGTCAGGCACAGGTTATCGGTGTGTTCATACAAGTGCCGGTCATGGTCCCGCACGAAGCACACAGTTCCGCCGCTGATGGTATAGGGCTGGCCATTAAACACGTGAATCCCCGTGCCATGCTCAACAATCACAATTTCATGAAAATCATGATGATGTTCAGGAAATGCCGCCTGAGGGAGCCGTGGCTCAATCGCCACAGGCGAGCTTCCGGAAGGAAAAAAATCCACGCTGTGCAGTACGGTCATAACAGCCACCACCGATGAGAAATGTTCTCAAAATAGTATGTGTTGGCCGCGATGCTCACCTTCAATTTTTGACAGCAATGCGTGCAAAGGCTGTCGGATTTTCAAGAAACGACGGGAAAGATCGGGAAATGCGGTCACCGTCACATGGCCCTCAATCTGCATCAAATCTGGAAACTGTGAACTCCCTCACGTTCATCTTTGCTTTCTTGCCAGCGCCGGAGTGTGCCTGTCAGTGGCAAGAAGGTCCGTTTTTCTTCCCTTTCTTAGACTGTCTCGCAATGACTCTAAGAAGGACCCGATTATGACCTTTCGCCATTGTGTGGCTGTCGATTTAGGCGCATCCAGCGGCCGTGTCATGCTTGCCCGCTACGCGCCTGAGCAGCGCGCACTTTCGCTTCGCGAAATTCATCGCTTCGTTAACGCCCTGCAAAAACAGGACGGCGTTGAGACGTGGGATATTGATAGCCTGGAGTCCGAAATTCGCACCGGTCTGAACAAAGTCTGCGAGGAAGGTATTCGCATCGACAGTATCGGGATTGATACGTGGGGAGTGGATTTTGTGCTGCTGGACCGCGAAGGCCATCGCATTGGCCTGCCCGTTTCCTATCGCGACAGCCGTACCGATGGCGTGATGGCCCGTGCGATTGAGCACCTGGGAAAAGCCGATATCTACGGGCGTAGCGGTATTCAGTTTTTACCGTTCAATACGCTGTATCAACTGCGCGCGCTGGTTGAGCAGCAGCCAGAATTAGTGGCGAATGTCGCCCACGCCCTGCTGATCCCCGATTACTTCAGCTATCGCCTGACCGGCAAAATGAACTGGGAATATACCAACGCGACCACCACCCAGCTGGTCAATATCAACTCCGATAACTGGGATGAAAACCTGCTCAACTGGACCGGTGCTTCTGCCGCCTGGTTCGGCACGCCGACGCATCCCGGTAACGTGATCGGTCACTGGATTTGCCCGCAGAAGAATGAAATTCCTGTCGTCGCCGTGGCCAGCCATGACACCGCCAGCGCGGTCATTGCTTCGCCGCTGGCAAGCAAAGACGCGGCGTATCTCTCCTCCGGCACCTGGTCGCTGATGGGCTTTGAGAGCAAAACGCCGTACACCTGCGAAAAAGCACTGGCGGCGAATATCACCAATGAAGGCGGAGCGGAAGGCCGCTATCGCGTGCTGAAAAATATCATGGGGCTGTGGCTGCTCCAGCGCGTCCTGAAAGAGCAAAACATCAGCGACCTTTCGGCGCTGATTGCCAGCACGGAAAAACTTACCGCCTGTCGTTTTCTGATTAACCCGAACGACGACCGATTTATCAATCCGACGAATATGAGCGCCGAAATCCAGGCCGCCTGTCGGGAGGCATCCCAGCCGGTGCCCCACACCCCGGCCGAGCTGGCGCGCTGCATTTTCGATAGCCTCGCTCTGCTGTATGCCGACGTGTTGAATGAGCTTGTCGCGCTGCGCGGTAAACCCTTCACCCAGCTACATATTGTCGGCGGCGGTTGCCAGAACCAGCTGTTGAATCAGCTGTGCGCCGACGCCTGCGGTATCGAAGTGGTGGCGGGGCCCGTCGAGGCCTCCACGCTCGGCAACATCGGCATTCAGCTTATGACGCTGGACGAACTCACCAACGTTGATGATTTCCGTTCGGTGGTGACCGGCAATTACGCCCTCACCACCTACACCCCCAATCCCTGCCATGAGATTGCCGCCTGTCGGGCGCAGTTTCAGCAAAAACGACAGACAAAGGAGCTTTGCGCATGACCACTCAACTTGAACAAGCCTGGGAACTGGCTAAACAGCGTTTCGCCGCCGTGGGCGTGGATGTCGAGGAGGCGCTGCATCAGCTCGACCGTCTGCCGGTCTCCATGCACTGCTGGCAGGGCGATGACGTTGCAGGCTTTGAGAATACTGGCGCAGCGCTCTCAGGCGGCATTCAGGCAACGGGTAACTATCCTGGCAAAGCGCGCAACGCGACCGAACTGCGCGCCGATCTGGAGCTGGCGCTCAGTTTAATTCCTGGTCCAAAACGCCTGAATCTGCACGCGATTTATCACGAAGCCCCTACGCCTGTGGCGCGTAACGAAATCAAACCAGAGCATTTTAAAAACTGGGTGGAGTGGGCAAAAGCCAACAAGCTGGGTCTGGATTTTAATCCCTCCTGTTTCTCGCACCCGCTGAGTGCCGACGGTTTTACCCTTTCGCACGCTGACGATGAGATTCGCCAGTTCTGGATCGATCACGTAAAGGCCAGCCGTCGCGTGTCAGCGTATTTCGGCGAACAGCTGGGTACGCCATCGGTAATGAACATCTGGATCCCGGACGGGATGAAAGATATTACCGTTGACCGTCTGGCTCCGCGCCAGCGCCTGATGGATGCGCTGGATGACGTGATCAGCGAAAAACTCGATCCGGCCCATCATATTGATGCGGTCGAGAGCAAGCTGTTCGGTATTGGCGCAGAGAGCTACACCGTGGGTTCCAATGAGTTTTATATGGGTTACGCCACCAGCCGCCAGACCGCACTGTGCCTGGATGCGGGCCATTTCCATCCGACGGAAGTGATCTCCGACAAAATTTCTGCCGCCATGCTGTTCGTCCCCCGTCTGCTGCTGCACGTGAGCCGTCCGGTGCGCTGGGACAGCGATCACGTAGTGCTGCTGGATGACGAAACCCAGGCGATTGCCAGCGAAATCATCCGTCACAACCTGTTCGATCGCGTTCACATTGGCCTCGATTTCTTTGATGCCTCCATCAACCGCATCGCCGCGTGGGTTATCGGTACGCGCAACATGAAGAAAGCCCTGCTGCGCGCGCTGCTGGAGCCAACGGCGGCA
Source organism: Lelliottia sp. CFBP8978 (assembly GCF_034046055.2). Lineage (NCBI taxonomy): Bacteria > Pseudomonadati > Pseudomonadota > Gammaproteobacteria > Enterobacterales > Enterobacteriaceae > Lelliottia > Lelliottia sp. CFBP8978. The sequence continues at coordinate 4,373,081 of NZ_CM188253.1, forward strand.
CTGCGTGCGCTGGAGGAACAGGGCGACTACACCGCGCGTCTGGCGCTGCTTGAAGAGCAAAAATCTCTGCCATGGCAAGGGGTGTGGGAAATGTACTGCCAGCGCAACGACGCACCGGCGGGCAGCCAGTGGCTGGACAACGTGCGCGCGTATGAGAAAGACGTGTTGAGCAAACGCGGGTAACACAACCCTCACCCCTGCCCTCTCCCTGAGGGAGAGGGTGAAAAGCGCACCGAACAGTCCCCTCCCTGTGGGAGAGGGTGAAAAGCGCACAGAACAGTCCTCTCCCTGTGGGAGAGCGTGAAAAGTACACCGAACAGCCCTCTCCCTGAGGGAGAGGGTGAAAAGCGCACCGAACAGTCCCCTCCCTGTGGGAGAGGGTGAAAAGCGCACAGAACAGTCCTCTCCCTGTGGGAGAGCGTGAAAAGTACACCGAACAGCCCTCTCCCTGAGGGAGAGCGTGAAAAGTACACCGAACAGCCCTCTCCCTGAGGGAGAGCGTGAAAAGTACACCGAACAGTCCCCTCTCCCTGTGGGAGAGGGCTAGGGTGAGGGCATCAGGCCTCGCCGAAATCACAGGAACATGAACACTATGCAGACCATCACAAATTCCTGGTTCGTCCAGGGCATGATCAAAGCCACCACTGATGCCTGGCTAAAAGGCTGGGACGAGCGCAACGGCGGCAACCTGACGCTGCGTCTTGACGAGGCAGACCTTGCGCCCTTCGCAGCCGATTTCCACCAGAAACCGCGCTATATCGCCCTGAGCCAGCCGATGCCGCTGCTCGCCAACACGCCGTTTATCGTCACGGGTTCTGGCAAGTTCTTCCGCAACGTGCAGCTCGATCCAACCGCAAATTTAGGCGTGGTAAAAGTGGACAGCGACGGCGCGGGCTACCACATTCTTTGGGGGCTGACGAACGAAGCGGTGCCAACCTCAGAACTGCCGGCGCACTTCCTCTCTCACTGCGAGCGCATTAAAGCGACCCACGGGAAAGACCGCGTGATTATGCATTGCCACGCGACCAATCTGATCGCCCTGACTTACGTGCTGGAAAACAACACCGATTTTATCACCCGCAAACTGTGGGAAGGTAGCACCGAATGTCTGGTGGTGTTCCCGGACGGCGTGGGCATTCTGCCGTGGATGGTGCCGGGAACCGATGAGATCGGCGAAGCCACCGCGCAGGAGATGCAAAAACATTCGCTGGTACTGTGGCCGTTCCACGGCGTGTTCGGCAGCGGCCCAACGCTTGATGAAGCGTTTGGTCTGATCGACACCGCCGAGAAATCCGCCGAAGTGCTGGTGAAGGTCTATTCCATGGGCGGAATGAAACAGACCATCACTCAGGAAGAGTTGATTGCGCTGGGTAAACGCTTTGGCGTGACTCCGCTGAAATCAGCGTTAGAACTTTATAAATAACAACATCGCGCCCCGCTCATCGAGACGGGGCGAACTCTGTCACCTGCAATCCCTACACAACACACCTAAATCAGTGGAGTAAAAGCAATGAAAATAAAGACAAGCTTGATCCTCACCGTTGCCGCTCTGGCGTTGTCCGGTTCCGCTTTAGCAGAAGTTAAAATCGCCCTGGTGGCGAAATCACTTGGAAATGGATTCTTCGAGGCAGCGAACGTTGGCGCTCAGGAGGCGGCCAAAGAGTTGGGTGATGTAAAAGTGATTTATACCGGACCGACCACCACAACGGCCGAAGCGCAGATCGAAGTGCTGAACGGGTTGATCGCCCAGGGCGTAGACGCGATCGCGATTTCCGCTAACGATCCGGACGCCGTCGTGCCCGTACTGAAAAAGGCCATGCAGCGCGGGATCAAAGTGGTGTCATGGGATTCTGGCGTGGCGAAAGCCGGACGTCAGATCCACCTGAACCCCTCCAATAACGCGCTGATTGGCGAAACCAACGTCAAGCTGGCCGCCGACGCGCTGAAAGCGCTCAACGTCGAAAAAGGCGATGTCGCGATACTGAGTGCGACGCCAACCTCGACCAACCAGAATACCTGGATTGCCGAGATGAAAAAAGTGTTGCCAAAGTACCCGTCCGTCAATCTGGTGACCGTGGCCTATGGCGACGATCTGTCGGATAAAAGCTATCGCGAGGCGGTCGGACTGCTGAAAACCTACCCGGACCTGAAAGTGATCGTCTCTCCATCCTCTGTGGGCATTGTGGCCGCTGCACAGGCCGTTAAAGATCAGGGCAAGATTGGCAAAGTGTACGTCACCGGCCTGGGTCTGCCGTCTGAAATGGCGGGCGCGATCAAATCCGGAGCAAGCAAAAGCTTCGCTATCTGGAACCCCATTGATCTCGGCTATGCCGCCACTTATTTAGCGGACGATCTGGTCAAAGGCAGCGCCACCAAAGAGGAAGCCAGCATGGGCAAACTGGGCAAAGTGAAACTGGACGCCGATGGCAGCGGCGCGATGGCAGAGCCGTTCGTTTACGATGCCAGCAACATTGATAAATTCTCCAAAATTTTCTGATCTTAATACCCTCACCCCGGCCCTCTCCCTAAGGGAGAGGGGGAAAAGTAATCGTGGCATCGGACAGTCCCCTCTCCCTTTGGGAGAGTAGGAAAGCAATCGCGGCACCGGGCAGTCCCCTTCTCCCTCTGGGAGAGTGGGAAAAGCAATCGCGGCACCGGTCATTCCCCCTCTCCCTCCGGGAGAGTAGGAAAGCAATCGCGGCACCGGTCATTCCCCTTCTCCCTCTGGGAGAGTAGGAAAGCAATCGCGGCACCGGTCATTCCCCTTCTCCCTCCGGGAGAGTAGGAAAGCAATCGCGGCACCGGTCAGTCCCCTTCTCCCTTTGGAAGAGTGGGAAAGCAATCGCGGCACCGGACAGCCCCCTTCTCCCTCCGGGAGAGTGGGAAAGCAATCGCGGCATCGGACAGCCCCCTTCTCCCTCCGGGAGAGGGGGAAAGTAATTGCGGCACCGGACAGTCTCCTCACCCTCCGGGAGAGGGGAGAAGTAATTGCGGCACCGGACGGTCCCTCTCCCTCCGGGAGAGTGGGAAAGTAATTGCGGCACCGGACAGTCTCCTCACCCTCCGGGAGAGGGGAGAAGCAATCGCGGCACCGGACAGTCCCCTCTCCCTTTGGGAGAGGGTTAGGGTGAGGGAAAACTTGCGGAGAACTATCATGAACGCATCCACACCGCTGCTGGAACTTAAGGGCATCACCAAGATTTTCCCTGGTGTGCGCGCCCTTGAGAACGTGCAGCTTGAGCTTTGGCCCGGCAAAGTCACCGCGCTTATCGGTGAAAATGGCGCGGGCAAATCGACGCTGGTCAAAGTGATGACCGGCATTTATCAGCCTGAAGAGGGCGAAATCCTCTACAAAGCGATCCCCATTCAGCTCCCGACGCCGGAATCGGCGCACAAAGTCGGGATAACAGCGATTCATCAGGAAACCGTTCTGTTTGATGAGCTGTCCGTGACCGAAAATATTTTTGTCGGTCAGTACCTGTATAAAGGCTTGTTCAAAAAGCTCGACTGGCCGGAAATGCACCGTCGGGCGCAGGAGCTGCTCACCCGCCTTGAAGTGCAAATTGATCCGCGCGCTACGCTCAAAACCCTGAGCATCGCCCAGCGCCATATGGTCGCCATCGCTCGCGCGTTGTCGTTTGAGGCGCAGGTAGTGATCCTCGACGAACCCACCGCCGCCCTGTCACAGCACGAAATCCTCGAGTTTTATCAGATCGTGGAGCGCCTGAAACAGGAAGGCAAAGCGATCCTGTTTATCTCACACAAGTTCGACGAAATTTTTGAGCTGGCGGATCACTACACCATTTTGCGCGACGGTGTCTTCGTCGGTGCGGGCGCCATCAACGACATCACCGAAGAGCGGATGGTGGCGATGATGGTGGGCCGGGCGATCACCCAAACGTTCCCTAAAGTGGCGTGCGAGAAAGGCGATACGGTGCTGGAGGTCAACGATCTCTGTCATCCGACCGAATTTGCGCACATCACCTTCTCACTACGCAAAGGCGAGATCCTCGGCTTTTACGGGCTGGTGGGGGCGGGTCGTACCGAACTGATGCAGGCGCTTTCCGGCGTTACGCGGCCCTCGTCTGGCGAGATCGTGCTGAATGGCAAAACGCAACGCTTCCGCCAGCCCGCCGACGCTATCAACGCGGGGATCGTCTGCGTACCGGAGGAGCGGCAAAAACAGGGCGCCATTATCGAACTACCGATCGCGCAGAACATCAGCCTACCGCAGCTCAGTAAGCTCAATCCGCGCGGCATATTACATGACGATCGCGAATGGCAGCTGGCAGATGAGTACGCGACGCGGCTGCAGGTGAAAGCGTTTAGCTGGAAACAGCCGGTCGAAACGCTCTCTGGCGGCAACCAGCAAAAAGTAGTGATCGGTAAATGGCTGGCGACTCATCCTGACGTCATCATCCTCGATGAGCCGACAAAAGGCATTGATATTGGCTCAAAAGCGGCGGTTCATCAGTTTATGTCCGAGCTGGTCGGCCAGGGGCTGGCGGTGATTATGGTGTCATCAGAACTGCCGGAAGTCATGGGCATGGCCGACCGGATCATCGTGATGCATGAAGGACTGATGGTGGCGGAATATGAGGCGGGCGGCGCAACGGCGGAAACGATCGTCAGCGCGGCCAGCGGTGCAAAACAGGAGGCCGCATAATGTTAAAGCAACTGCTTAAACACCGCGAAGCGCTGCTCGGGGCGGTCATTATTCTGATGATTATCGCCATCGGCAGCCGGGTGCCGTCATTTATCGCCCCGGGTAATCTGGTGGAAATATTTAACGATACTTCCATTCTTATCATTCTCGCCCTCGGCCAGATGATGGTGCTACTGACCAAAGGTATCGACCTGTCGATGGCCGCCAATCTGGCGCTGACCGGCATGATTGTCGCCCTGATTAACTTCCATTATCCCAACGTGCCCGTCTGGGCGCTGCTGGTACTGGCCACGGCGCTCGGCCTGCTGATGGGCATCATCAACGGCCTGCTGGTGTGGAAACTGGGCATTCCGGCGATTGTGGTGACGCTGGGCACAATGAGTATTTATCGCGGGATTATCTTTTTGCTCTCCGGCGGCGGCTGGGTCAACTCCAACCAAATGGGTGCGGATTTCCTCGCCCTGCCGCGCGCGTCACTTCTCGGCCTGCCGGTTCTGAGCTGGTGCGCCATTTTTGCGCTGCTGCTGGTGGGCTATTTCCTGCGCTACAGCCGCACCGGACGCGCGCTCTACACCGCAGGCGGCAACGCCACGGCGGCGTATTACACCGGGATCAACGCGGGCAAAATGCAGTGCGTCAGCTTCTGCCTTTCCGGCGCGCTGGCCGGCTTCTGCGGCTATCTGTGGATTTCGCGCTTCGCCGTTGCCTATGTCGATGTCGCCAACGGCTTTGAGTTACAGGTCGTCGCGGCCTGTGTCATTGGCGGGATCAGTACCATGGGCGGCACGGGCCGCGTGCTGGGCTGTCTGTTTGGCGCCCTGTTCCTGGGCGTCATCAACAACGCGCTGCCGGTGATCGGCGTCTCTCCTTTCTGGCAAATGGCGATTTCCGGCACGGTCATTGTGATTGCGGTGCTGCTCAACGAGCGCGGCAACAAGCGCAAAGGGCGGTTAATCCTGCGCGATGCGGCGCTGGCGCGTCAGAAACAGGCGGTGAACTGATGAGCAAAATCATGACCTCAGAAGAGATCAAAAACAGACCGAGCTCCACGGGCATTTTCCAGCGTCTGTTGTGCTGGGAAGGCTTTCTGCTGGCCGTCACGCTGGCGGTGTTTGTCGCCAATGCGTTGGCCTCACCCTATTTCCTGAATATCTGGAATCTGTCTGACGCCACGTTCAACTTCACCGAAAAAGCGATCATTGTGCTGCCGATGGCGATGCTGATTATCGCCCGGGAAATTGATCTGTCGGTGGCCTCCACTATCGCACTCAGCTCAACGGTAATGGGCTTTTGCGCGGCGGCGGGCGTGGATACTCCGCTGCTGGTGTGCGTGGGTTTAGGCGTCGGGTTGCTGTGCGGGCTGTTCAACGGCCTGCTGGTGACGCGTTTTAATCTGTCGTCCATCGTCATCACCATCGGCACCATGAGTCTCTATCGCGGCATTACCTACATTTTGCTCGGCGATCAGGCGCTGAATACCTGGCCAGAAAGCTTCGCGTGGCTGGGGCAGGGTTACGTCTGGGGAGCACTCTCTTTTGAGTTTGCGCTGTTCATTGTGCTGGCGGTGGTGTTTGCCTTTATGCTGCATCGCACCAATTTTGGCCGCCGGACTTACGCCATCGGTAATAACCCGACCGGCGCGTGGTATTCCGGTATTAACGTCAAACGCCACAACCTGATGTTGTTTGCGCTGGTCGGGCTGATGTCGGGGCTGGCCTCGGTACTGCTCACCTCGCGTCTCGGTAGTACGCGCCCGACGATTGCGATGGGCTGGGAGCTGGCGGTAGTGACCATGGCGGTGCTCGGCGGCGTCAATATCCTTGGCGGCTCCGGCAGCATGGTAGGCGTGATTATCGCCGCCTTCCTGATGGGGCTGGTGACCTTTGGCCTGAGCCTGCTCAACGTGCCGGGTATCGTGATGTCAGTCATCATTGGCGCAATGCTGATTGTGGTGATCTCGCTGCCGATTATCACCCGCCGGATTATGCAGCGAAGACGACTTTAACCCCCCTCACCCCGCCCCTCTCCCCAAAGGGGAGAGGGCGAAAACCGGGTCATCCCCTCAACTCATCGGGGAAAGGGAGAAAACCGAATAATCCCCTCAACTCATCGGGGAAAGGGAGAAAACCGGGTCACCCCCTCAACTCATCGGGGAAAGGGAGAAAACCGGATAATCCCCTCAACTCATTGGGGAAAGGGAGAAAACCGGGTCATCCCCTCTCCTCATCGGGAAAGGGAGAAAACCGAGTCATCCTCTCACCTCATCGGGGAAAGGGAGAAAACCGGATAATCCCCTCAACTCATTGGGGAAAGGGAGAAAACCGGGTCATCCCCTCTCCCCTTTGGGGAGAGGGCCAGGGTGAGGGGAAAAGGATTTTCACAAAATAGACGTTAAGGAGAATTATCATGAGCTTTATGTTGGCGCTTCCCAAAATCAGCCTGCACGGCGCAGGCGCAATCGGCGATATGGTCAATCTGGTGGCGAGCAAACAGTGGGGCAAAGCGCTGATTGTCACCGACGGACAGCTGGTAAAAATGGGGCTGCTCGATAGCCTGTTTACCGCCCTGGACGCCCATCAGATGCCCTGGCATCTGTTTGATGAGGTGTTTCCCAATCCGACCGAAGCCCTCGTGCAGCAAGGCTATGCCGCTTATCGCAACGCAGAATGTGATTACGTGATTGCCTTCGGCGGCGGTAGCCCGATTGATACGGCGAAAGCGATTAAAATCCTCACCGCAAACCCTGGCCCGTCAACCGCTTATTCCGGCGTCGGCAAAGTGAAAAACGCAGGCGTACCGCTGGTGGCGATTAATACCACTGCCGGTACGGCGGCGGAGATGACCAGCAACGCGGTGATCATCGACAGCGAACGCCAGGTGAAAGAGGTGATCATCGACCCGAATATCATCCCGGATATCGCCGTGGATGACGCCAGCGTGATGCTCGACATTCCCGCCTCCGTCACCGCCGCAACGGGGATGGATGCCCTGACTCACGCCATCGAAGCCTATGTCTCCGTCGGCGCGCACCCGCTCACCGATGCTAACGCGCTGGAAGCGATTCGCCTGATCAGCCTCTGGCTACCGAAAGCCGTCGACGATGGGCACAACCTCGAAGCGCGTGAGCAAATGGCGTTTGGACAATATCTGGCGGGCATGGCCTTTAACAGCGCCGGACTGGGACTGGTTCACGCGCTGGCGCATCAGCCGGGCGCGACCCACAATCTGCCGCACGGCGTGTGCAACGCCATTCTGCTGCCGATCATCGAAAACTTTAACCGTCCGAACGCCGTCACGCGCTTCGCCCGCGTGGCGCAGGCGATGGGCGTCGATACGCGCGGGATGAGCGACGAAGCGGCCAGCATGTCGGCCATTCAGGCGATTCGCGACCTGAGCGCTCGCGTCGGTATTCCATCCGGCTTCAGCCAGCTCGGCGTCACCAAAACGGATATCGAAGGCTGGCTGGATAAAGCGCTCGCCGATCCGTGTGCGCCATGCAACCCACGCACCGCCAGCCGCGATGACGTTCGCGAGCTGTATCTGGAGGCCCTATGATCCGCAAAGCGTTTGTGATGCAGGTGAACCCGGATGCTCACAAAGAGTACGAGCGTCGCCACAGCCCGATTTGGCCCGAGCTGGAATCGGTGCTGAAAGATCACGGTGCGCATCATTACGCCATTTATCTTGATAAAGCGCGTAACCTGCTGTTCGCTACCGTGGAAATTGAGTCGGAAGAGCGCTGGAACGCGGTGGCGAATACCGACGTGTGCCAGCGCTGGTGGAAACACATGCGCGACGTGATGCCGTCTAACCCCGACAACAGCCCGGTCAGCGCAGAGCTGAAAGCGGTGTTTTATCTCGAATAGCTGTTCACGCTGCCGCACTCGCGGCAGCGCTTTTCTTAATTCGCCTCAACCGTGTTACTGCGTGCCGCAATCTCTTGCCTGCTGCTCAGCGTAAACGCTGACACCAGCGTCACCGCCAGAACGAAACATCCCAGTATCAGATAGGTATCCTGGAAACCGATCCGGTCATACATATTCCCGGCGAAGGCCGAGAGGAAAATGGCGGCCGACTGTTTGGCAAAGTTAAAACCAATCAGGTAGATCGTCGCTGACAGGCGAGTATCAAACACGCCGGTGATGTACTTGAACGCGCCCACCAGCAGGAACGGAACTTCCAGCGCATGCAGCATTTTCAGGGCAATCACTTCCACCGCCGTGGTCGCAAACGACGAACCGATAATGCGCGTCGCCATAATCAGGCCAGCAATCAGCAGCGTGTTTTTCGCGCCGATACGATTAATGATCCACGGTGAGCAGAACATAATGATCGCGTTGCAGATTTCTCCTGCCGTGGTGGCAAAACCAAAGGCACGCGTCCCCTCTTCCGGCGTCGCAAAGAAGCTTTTAAAGAAAGTGGCAAATTGCTGATCGAAGACGTCATAGACGCACGCCACGCCGACCACATACAAAATGAACATCCACATTCTGCGCTGACGGAACAGGCTAAACACGGTTTTCGCGGTGATCTGCGGCTGGTTTGCGCCCAGCGCGTTCATCACCTCAGCGGTCTGGTTGGGTTTCGGTTTGGCGACGACCAACAGCAGCATCAACAGCAGCGCCGCCCCGGAGCCCATCCAGAAAACTAACGACGGATCGATGCTAAACAACACGCCCCCGGTGGAGGCGCAAAGCCCCCAACCCAGGCAACCGAACATGCGGGCTTTACCATATTCAAAGAAACTGTTGCGGCTGACGCGTTCAATGTAGGCCTCAATCGCGCCCGATCCTGCCGAGAAGACAAAACCGATATACAGCCCGCCGCTTAGCGCCCCAAGCCAGATATTCATTTTCAGCAGCGGAGCGAAGACGTACAGGAAAAACGGCGCAAATAAGAAGAGCAAAATAGCGATGATCCACAGCAGGTGCTTTTTCAGCCCTAGCTTATCGGAAATCACGCCCAGCACCGGCTGGAACGCGATGGCAGACAGCGAGATACAGGAGAAAACAATCCCGGTATGGGTTTTATTCAGGCCGATGATATCCGACAGCCAGATAGGCAGGAACGGAAAGCAGGTGGCCATAATGAAGAAGTAGAGAAAGAAGAACGCCCCAAAAATCCAGAAATTAGGGTTGTCTTTGTGGGTACAGGCAGTCGTGTTCATTATTTTTATCCTCAACTCAGGGCCGGTCGCCCGGCCCATCACCCTTACACGCGTTCAACGCCAATCAGAATGGCGGTTTCCGGATCCAGAATCGGCAGAGCGATCCCCGCTTGCATCAGCCACTCACCGCTCACCGTTTGCGGCGTTTCCATCCACGCCGGGAGTTTGCGCATGGTGTGCCCCCCCTCGCCGGTCAGGCGGATATTCGGGTCGTCGAGCAAAGTGATGCGGTACTGCGCGTTTGCCGCAAGCCCCGGCATGCGCAGCGGCATCATCAGGGTGTAATCCGGCATCGCCAGCTGGCTGACAATAAACAGCCCCTGCGCTTTGTCGTCGCTCACTATACCGTGCGCCAGCGTGGTGGTGTCCGGCATATCAACGCGCCACTGCGTGCCATGATGAATCACCTCGCGCCACTGCTTATGCAGCGCGGCGTAGCGGCGATAACCCTCACGCTCGTGCTCATCCACGGTCAGCGGATCCAGTTCCAGCCCCATATGGCCAAACAGCGCCGTCAGCCCGCGAAATTCAATACTGTGCTGGCGGAAGGTGGCGTGACATTTATGATGACCGATGTGCGCCCCCATCACCTCCGGCGGGAAGAAGTAGCTCATCCCACGCTGGATAGTGTTGCGCTCCAGGGCATCGTTATTATCAGATGCCCAGAAGCGGTGACAGCGGTTAAGCACTTCGTAGTCAATGCGCCCGCCGCCGGAAGAGCAGGATTCAAATTCCACGTGCGGGAACCGTTCTCCCAGGGTATCCAGCAGGCGGTAGAACTGACGGGTTTGCGCGTCGGCAGCGGCTTTACCGTTGTGCCCTGGCTGCACCAGCTCGCGGTTCATATCCCATTTCACGTAATCCACCGGATGTTCACCCAGCAGCCAACTCATACGTTCCAGTAGGTAATCAAACGCTTGCGGAATATTCAGATTCAGCACCAGCTGATGGCGTCCGGTCGCCTGCACATATCCGGGCAGCGCCAGCACCCAGTCGGGATGCGCGCGATACAGATCGGAGTCCGGATTGATCATCTCCGGCTCAACCCAGATACCAAATTCCATACCGAGATTTTTGACGTGATTGACCACCGGCATCAGGCCGTTGGGGTATTTTTTCTCGTCGAGAGTCCAGTCGCCCAGCGCCGCATGGTCGTCATTGCGCCCTTTGAACCAGCCGTCGTCGATGATAAAGCGCTCCACGCCAAGCGACGCGGCTTCGTCGGCCATCCGCATGATGTACTCCGGGTCGTGGCTGAAATAGATCCCCTCCCAGGTATTCAGATGGACCGGACGCGGCTTGTTTTCCGGGAAGCGAATGATGTTCTCCCGCAGATAGCGGTGGAACTGCTGGCTCATGCCATTCAGCCCGCTGGCGGAATAACTGGCGTATAAAGAAGGCGTCCAGAGGGTTTCGCCCTCTTCAATCGCCATTTCGCCAGGCAGATAGAGCGCTTCGGCCTGCAGATAACGGCGGCCATCGGTTTTAACTTCCGCCCGCAGGCGATGGTTGCCACTCCAGCCAAGATGGACACCCCAGACATCACCGTGCATTTCACTGAATGCCCGTGTGCCGGTGATCAGTGCCGGGAAGTGTTCGTGAGAGGTGCGACCGCGACGGTTTTCAATCACAAAGCTGTCGTGCTCAAGCAGCAGACGATGCGGCTGGAACTCGCGGATCCAACGGCCATGAAAGGCCATCACTTCCTGCGCCCGCTCCGCCACCGGCAGCGTAACCGCCAGCCGATCGACCTGCCACGGCTGCGCGCGCAGGTTAGTCAGACCGTGACGAACCACCAGCACCCCGCTGTCATCGAGCGCGATTTCGCTGGTCAGACGCAGACCGGCGTGCGCATCTTCTGCGGTAATGGTCAGGCTTTGGCGCTGCTGTTCGACAGCAACGGTTCTGAACACCGGAGAACCATCCAGCCCCTGGCGATGCCCTTCTATTCCCGGCGCACCAAACAGCCCGTGCCCCAGCTCGGCCATCAGCGTGACCGGGGTGTCCACATCCAGCCTGCCGTTGGCGACGGGTCTTGAGAGTGTGTGGGCATCCTGCGGCGAAAAGTGGCTAAGATGCGGCCCCCAGTAAAGAATTTCGGCGAACGGGTGCGTTTTTATCACCACATCTACCGTCTTGCTTTCGAGTCGTAAAATCGAATCTTGCATCGGACATCTCCTGTCATCGGATGTCCTGAGTGTTGATCCGAAACGTTTCGGATACCAACCCAAACGTTTCGGATCTGTGATCGACTTTAGAGTTTTGCGGTGATTTAGGCCGTCTGGCCCGGTGAAAATTCAGGCTGCCAAAGCACCTGAAGACGGGTGATGTCATCGCCGTTGATCAGCTGGCGAACCATGTCGGCAATCTGCTTACCCACGCCCTGGCGGGTGGACTGGATCACCGCCGCCACGTCGGCATCCACGATGCTGTCCTGCGGCAGGCCGTCGTAAACCACCAGCGAAACCGGATTGTCGCCGGTCAGTCGCCCGCATTGGGCAAGCGCCATCGCAGCCCCGTCGCCGTGGGTGTTGCAGTCGGTGACGATGGCGGTAGGTGGTTCGGGTAGCGCCAGCAGCTCCAGCGTGGTGGTGTATCCCGCGCGGCGAGAGGGCGGCATCGTACGCAGCCATTCGCTGGAAAGCCCCGCCTCGCGAAGCGCATCGAGATAACCCAGGCGGCGCTGGGTGATAAACGCCTGATTGTTGCTTTCGCCCAGCAGCGCAATACGCTGATGGCCCTTCGCCATCAACCAGCGCGTGGCATTGTACGTGCCGGCATAGTTGTCGAAGTCAAACCAGGCGTAGGGTTTTGACAACTGGCTGCGGCCCAGCGCCAGAAAGGGAAAACCGGCATTTTGCAGCTGCTGCAGACGCGGATCGCTGTCGAGGGTGTGGGCGACGATCAGCGCATCCACGCGACGGCTTTGCACCATGCGCATATAGCTGTGCTTGTCGGCCAGATCGTCATCGGCAATGAGCAGCAAATCGATCTCATGTCGCGCCAGTTCGTGGCTAATTTCGCCGACCATGTCCATAAACACGCTGTTATTGAGCGGAACAGGATGCACCGGAAAGACCAGCCCAACCGCGTCGATTTTGCCCATCTTCAGCCGACGCGCAAACGTATTGGGCCGATAGCCGCGGCGCTGCGCTTCAGCTTCCACGCGCGCACGCGTCTCGCGGGAAACGTCATCATATCCGTTGAGGGCGCGGCTGACCGTGGTGACAGACAGCCCCAGTTCTTTGGCAATGGCTTTAAGCGACATGTTATTCCGTGTCTGAAGGTTTGAACGCCAATAGTGTCACGCACCGGACGGCAAGCGTCCAGTGTGGATTAGTTCTGTTCTGCGACCAGAATCGCATGGGTGTCCGGCTCCAGCGCCTTGAAAATATGCGGCTGGTCGGCGGGATAACAGATGTAATCCCCTTCGCCCAGCTCTTCCGGCGCATCCGTTAATCCGATTAACGCCCGGCCCTGCGTGACGATGATATGCTCTACTGACCCCGGCGGATGCGGCTGAGAAATTCGGTCCGCGCCAGGTTGAGTCATGAGCATATACACATCGCGGCGTGCGCCCGGCGGGCAGGCCGCCAGTAAAATGGCCTGATAATTGGCCTGCTCGGCAATCACCTTCGTCCCTTCGCCACGGCGGATCACCTGCGTGGTCGGCAGCTGCGGCTCCAGTAAACGGGCAAACGGAATGCCCAACGCCACGCAAAGTGACCAGAGCGTTTCCAGACTCGGATTCCCGTTCCCTGATTCCAGCTGGGAGAGTGTGGATTTGGCGATTCCGGCACGGCGTGCAATTTCTGCCAGTGAAAGCCCGGTTCGCAGACGTTCTCGCACCAGACTTTTGGCGATAACGCTGATTGGCTGCGTCATAAAACGGCCTCTTGTTCTATAAATCGAACGAATCGTTCATCTTGAAAAACGACATTGAAGCGTTCATTATAATGGATACTCGTTCGATATGGCTAAAACTGTATGAAAAATTCCCTCTCTTGCCTGAAAGGCGACACCGTCAAAGCGATCGTTCTGGTATGCCTGGCCGTTGGCGTTGTAGGCATGTCGTATGGATCGCTGGCGATGGCCTATGGCTTCCCGATTTGGGTGCCGTTTGTGCTTTCCCTGACGGTACTCGCCGGCGCGTCTGAATTTATGTTTATCGGCATCGTCGCCAGCGGTGGTAATCCCCTGGCAGCGGCGGCGGCGGGTTTGCTGGTCAATGCCCGACACGTGCCGTTCGGCGTTACGGTGCGCGATCTCGTCGGCAAACGCGGTGCAAGCCTGTTGGGTTGCCACATTATGAATGATGAAAGCGTGGTGTTTGGCCTGTCGCAAAAAACACCTGAACAACGCAAAGCCGCCTACTGGCTGTGCGGTCTGGGCGTGGCGATCGTCTGGCCGCTGGGTACACTGCTCGGAACCGTGGTCGGTAAACTGTTACCCGCCCCTGAAACCATTGGCCTTGATGCGGTGTTTCCCGCCATCTTGCTGGCGCTCGTCGTACCGGCGTTTAAAAACCGCACCACGCTGATCCGCGCCTGTAGCGGCGCGGCGCTGTCGCTCGCAGCGGTGCCGTTTGCGCCGGTAGGTTTACCGGTGCTGCTCTCTTTACTGGGTCTGGCGACGAGGAAAAAATAGTGGAAAACATGACGATTTTTATTCTCGGGATGGCGATTTTGTCAGCCGGAACCTATCTGATGCGTCTGGCCGGGGCAAAAATCGGCAATCGACTGGCGCTGTCTGAACGCGCTCAGGCGCTGCTTTCGGATGCCGCGACGGTTTTGCTGTTCTCCGTGGCGCTGGCGACAACATTCTATGAAGGTGAGCATTTCGCCGGAATGGCGCGGGTATTGGGCGTGGCGTTTGCGGTGTTTTTGGCCTGGCGCAAAGTGCCTTTGATCGTGGTGATTATTGCGGCGGCGGTGGTGACGGCGCTGCTGCGCGTGGCCGGTTTACATTGATCAAAGATATTCCCTGATGATGAAGTATTCATCAGGGAATACCTCTCCTCTGAGAATGTGGCTTCGCCCACAATTATCCCCTGCGCTTCCCTGCTCTCTTGTCAGCGTGCGCTGACATATTCCCTCTCATAGGCCCCGTCGCCCCGCCGTAGAATGGGTTCAGACATTCTCTGACGGAGCGGCACGATGGCCCTTCTAACCCCTCACTGCATTAACCTCGATATCCATGGCAATAGCGCCTATTCCGTGCTGAAAGCTCTGTCCGATATGGCCTTTCAGAATGGCTTTATCACCGATCGCAGCGCCTTTTTGCAGACGCTGTTACTGCGCGAAAAACAGCATTCCACCGGATTTGGTTCAGGCATCGCGGTGCCGCACGGCAAGAGCGCGACGGTCAAACATCCCTTCATCCTCTTCGCGCGCCAGACGGCGGGCGTGGACTGGAAAGCCAGCGATGACGAGCTCGTCACCTGCTGGATCTGCCTCGGCGTGCCCCGGGAGGGCGAGGACGACCAGGTGAAAGTGATCGGCAGCCTGTGCCGCAAAATTATTCACGCCGATTTTATCGCGCAGCTCAAAGTGGGCGATGCCGACCAGATTCTGGCGCTGTTAAACCAGACGCTAAGCCAATAAGGGGCAAATCATGGAAAAATCATTCCGCCTGGTGGCGATCACCAACTGTCCGGCGGGCATTGCGCACACCTATATGGTGGCCGAGGCGCTGGAGCGCAAGGCACGCGCCCTGGGCCACACCATTCAGGTGGAGACCCAGGGTTCGAGCGGAGTAGAAAATCACCTGAGCGATGCCGCCATTCACGCCGCTGATTATGTGATTCTGGCGACCGGTCGCGGCCTGAGCGCTGAGGACCGGGCAAGATTTGCCGGCAAACAGGTTTATCAAATCCCTGTCTCGCAGGCGTTAAAAAACATCGACGCCATTTTTGAACATTTACCTACACAATCGCAGCTTTTCTCCGCCGATAACAGCGTCAAGCTGGGTAAACAGGAGGTGCAACAGGGCAGCGTGATGAGTCATCTCATGGCGGGCGTGTCGGCGGCGCTGCCGTTTGTGATTGGCGGCGGTATTCTTGTCGCCCTCGCCAATATGCTGGTGCAGTTTGGGCTGCCTTACACGGATATGGCGAAAGGCGCGCCGTCGTTTACCTGGGTGATCGAGTCGATTGGTTATCTGGGATTCACCTTTATGATCCCGATTATGGGCGCCTACATCGCCCTGTCGATTGGCGATAAACCGGCGTTTGCGCCTGCGTTTCTGGTCTGCTATCTGGCGAATGACAAAGGGCTGCTGGGTACTCAGTCCGGCGCGGGTTTTCTCGGCGCGGTGGTGCTTGGCCTGGCGATTGGCTATTTCGTGCTGTGGTTCCGTAAGCTCAAACTGGGCAAGGCGCTACAGCCGCTGCTTGGGTCGATGCTGATCCCGTTTATCACCCTGCTGCTGTTTGGCGTGCTGACCTATTACGTGATTGGGCCGCTGATGTCCGATCTGATGGGCGGTCTGCTGCATTTTCTCAACACGATCCCGCCGTCGATGAAACTCGGTGCGGCGTTCCTCGTCGGCGCAATGCTGGCCTTCGACATGGGCGGCCCGGTCAACAAAACCGCGTGGTTCTTCTGCTTTTCGCTGCTGGAAAAACATATCTACGACTGGTATGCCATCGTCGGCGTCGTCGCGCTGATGCCGCCCGTCGCGGCAGGCATTGCGACTTATCTCGCCCCGAAACTCTTTACCGCGCAGGAGAAAGCGGCAGCCAGCAGCGCGATTGTGGTGGGAGCAACTGTCGCCACCGAGCCTGCGATTCCTTACGCGCTCGCCGCGCCACTGCCGATGCTGACCGCCAATACCCTGAGCGGCGGTATCGCGGGCATGCTGACCATCTCCTTTGGCATTCAGCGGCTGGCGCCGGGGCTGGGCGTGTTCGATCCGCTGATCGGCCTGATGTCTCCGGCAGGCTCTTTCTATCTGGTGCTGGCCATCGGCCTGGCGCTGAATATTTCGCTGATTATTCTACTGAAAAGCTGGTGGCTGAAACGTCAGGCGGCCCGGCTGGAGATCTCCCATGAACATTGATTTACTGAAAACCCTGTGCGATTGCAGTGCAGTCAGCGGCGATGAGCAGGAGGTACGCGATGTTCTTATCGGCACCCTGGAAAATCACGCTGATGAAATCCGCTTTGACGGGCTGGGCAGCTTTATCGCCCGCAAAGGCACGCGCGGCCCGAAAGTCGCCATCGTCGGACACATGGATGAAGTCGGTTTTATGGTCACCCATATCACCGACGAGGGCTTTATTCGCTTCGACACCATCGGCGGCTGGTGGAGCCAGTCGATGCTGAACCATCGCGTGACCCTCCGCACCCGCAGCGGGAGTAAAATCCCCGGCGTAATCGGCTCTGTCGCCCCCCATGCGTTGAGCGAAAAACAAAAACAGCAGCCTATGACCTTTGACGAGATGTTTGTCGATATTGGCGCGAACAGTCGCGAAGAGGTGGAAAAATACGGCATTGCGATGGGCGATTTCATCAGCCCGGAAGCCAATTTTGCTCGCTGGGGTGAAGACAAAATTGTCGCCAAAGCGCTGGATAACCGCGTCGGTTGCGCGCTAATGGCCGAGCTTTTCCAGAGCGTCACTAACCCGAATATCACTCTTTACGGCGTCGGGAGCGTGGAAGAAGAGGTGGGCCTGCGCGGGGCGCAAACCTCCGCCGAGACCATTAAACCAGATGTCGTGATCGTGCTGGATACCGCCGTGGCGGGCGATGTGCCGGGTATCGACGCGGTGAAATATCCGCTGAAACTCGGCCTGGGTCCTGGGGTGATGCTGTTCGACAAACGCTATTTTCCAAATCAGAAACTGCTGGCGGCACTGAAAGCGAGCGCCGAAAAACGGGAAGCGGCGCTGCAATTTAGCACCATGAAAACCGGGGCGACCGACGGCGGGCGGTATAACGTTATGGGCGGGGGTCGCCCGGTGGTGGCGCTTTGCCTGCCGACACGTTATCTGCATGCCAATAGCGGTATGATTTCAGCAACGGATTACGACGCGGCTTTCACCATCGTGCATGAGCTGTTGATGTCCCTCGACGAGGAGCACATCGCCGCGTTTACGCAATTTCGCTAAGGATGCAGCATGTTGAATGAACGCCAGTTTTCCCTGCTTGATGCCCTTGAATCACAGCCCGTGACGCTCAGCGTGCTGGCGCGGCAGACTGGCGTTTCGGCCCGCACCATCCTGCGGGATATTGATTATCTTAACTTTACCCTGAGCGGAAAGGCGCACATTCGCACGGCGGGCAATGCCCGGTATCAGCTGGAAATCGTTGACAGAAAAAGCTATTTCCAGCTTTTACAACGCCATGATAATGATGACCGGATGCTGGCCCTGCTGCTGATCCACCCGGTCATTTCCCGCGCTCAGCTTGCCGATGCGCTGGATTTGCCTGACGCCTGGGTCGCGGAGCGTCTGCCACGGCTGAAAACGCGCCACGCCAAAACCTTCACCCTGGCGAGTCGTCCGGGAGCCGGGCATTTTATCGACGTTGGCGAAAGCAAACGCATCATGCTGCTGGCAAATCTGTTTCGCAAAGATCCCTTTGTTTCTCCTCTTGTCGGCGTCACGCCCGCCTCGTTCGCCGTGCTTCAGGAGCATTGCCGTCGTCTGGCGGACTGGCCCGACATCTCCGCAGACTATCTGATCAGCCTGATTCTGGCAGTGTACGCCCTGCGCGAGCAACTGCCTGCGCCCTCTTCAGGCGCACATTCTCACTCACTGCGCAGCTGTACGGATCGCGCCGGGATCTGGATAAATACCGCGATACTCGGACGTCTGGCGGCGCTGCTCGATGATTTACAGCAGCACGCCAACGACATCACGCCCGCCCGGGTGACGGAATTACTTACCGCCAGCGCCAGCGCAGGCTCACCGCATGTGGTGGATGCGCAGCTGATTGACGATCTGACCGGCCATCTCAAGCGCTGCGTGGCGATGCCGCAATGGCTGGCAGAAATTCGTCAGGGGTCAATGAATAATCTCAAGGCCGCCTGGCCTGCTGCGTTTGATATGAGCGTCAAATTCATCAATCATCTGCGAACGTTAATGGATGTTCCCGTGATTGACAGCGATCTGCCGGGACTTTACTTCGCCTGCGCGCTGGAGCGACACCAACATGAATCGACGCCGGTTGTGCTGGTTGCCGATCAGAATGCGATTGCCGCCATCAATCAAATGGCGATTGAGCGCGAGGTGTTGAACTGCCGGGTGATTGTGGTACGCACACGGGATGAACTTGCCGCCGTATGCGAAGAGCTGACGCCAACGCTTATCGTCAATAACGGCCACGACGTGCTGGACTGCGGGCCGCGCCACGTTCTGACGATCCGCAATATCATCACCGCCGCCGGTATCGATCAGATTAAGGATTTTCTCGCCTCCGCGTTTATTCGCCAGCAGCCGGAACGATTTTTCCCCGCCGAAGGGTATTTTCACTATCACAACGCAGCGAATGAAAGCTGGGCGAAGATTATCGCGGCGATCGCCAAACAGTTAAGTGCCAGAGAGTTGTTGACGCCAGTGGAAGCCCTGCGGATCTGCCAGCGAGAGCTGGAGGGGGAAAACCTGATCGTGAATCGTATTGCGATTCCCCATTGCTGGAGCGAGCAGTCGAAATCCTTTCGCGGATTTTTCGTGACCCTTGAACGTGCGCTCAGCGTGAACGGCGAAGAGGTAAAGCATCTGGTGATGGCCTGCGCCAGCGCCGCGAATCGACAGGAGCTGAAAGTTTTTAGCTTTCTGGCAAGCGTTTTGAACGGTCATTCGGCCGAGACAATCGAGAATATAACGGACTACGAGGGGTTTATAGCGTTACTGCGTTGAGGGAAAAACCTGTCCCTGCCCGGATGAGCAGGGGACAGTGGCTTCGTGCTTATTTGTTCAGTTCAGCGGTCATGTGTACACGGTTACCCGAGAAAGCCTGAGTAATGGTGTAAGAAGACGCGCCAGCCTGTTGAGCCTGAGTAGCAATTTTTGCTTCTGCGCCATCAATGGTAGACGAGGTGGCGGTTACGGTCTGAGCAGCGAATGAACCGAAAGAAGCGGCAAGAGCGATAACTGCGACAAAAGTTTTGATGCTTTTCATGATATAAATCCTTCAGTAAGTTGTTTAGATAAGGCGTTGTGCCTTGATGTGATAATAATAGGCCTCATCATCAACAACTAAAAGCGGAAGGATTTGCTCACGTTATTCAAATTTACTGATTAACAATAAGGCGCTGCGGATGAGTATAGACCGTCACCCTTCCCGGCTTGCAGAAGCCGACTAACGTCAGGTTGCAGCGCTGCGCCACCTCAACGGCAAGGGTCGTCGCCGCCGAAACGGCAAACAGGATTTCGACGCCGCACATCGCCGCTTTTTGCACCATCTCATAGCTCGCTCGGCTGGATACCAGCGCCGCGCCCTGATGCCAGGCGTCGCTTTCACCCGCGCGGCGTCCAAGCAGTTTATCCAGCGCGACGTGCCGCCCGACATCTTCATGCCCACCCGCAATTTCACCTGATGGCAGCACCCAGGCCGCAGCATGCGTGCAGCCGCTGAGTTGCCCGATGGGCTGAACGTCGTTGAGATGGGCGAGCGCATGATCGAGATGCCCAAGATTAAACGTCTGGGTAAAGGGCAGCGGGACAATCGGCTTGCCGATATCGTTAAGTTGCTCCACACCGCACACGCCACAGCCCGTGCGCCCGGCAAGCGCGCGTCGACGCTCTTTTAGCCCCATAAAGCGGCGGCTTGAAAGCTCAATTTGTACTTCAAGGCCGTTGCATGCCTGAACCACTTCCATGCCGTAGATTTCCTGCGGCCGCTCGATAATGCCCTCCGAGAGCGAAAAGCCCATCGCGAAAAGCGTCAGATCTTTGGGCGAGGCCATCATCACAACATGGGAAATTCCGTTATAGACCAGTGCCACAGGCACTTCTTGCGCCAGAAAATCGGGGATGGCGACGTTAATCTGTGGGGGTCTGTGTACCGGCTGTTCAACGACGCCAGCAGGCAGCGGAGACGAATGGGTATCACGATTCTGTTTTGACACTACGGTATTCCTGAACAACCACAAAGGTGAGCCTGCTATTGCATCACAATCCGCAGGTCTTGCGCATAGTATGGATCAACTTTTCGGCAGCCATACTGAGATGAATAGGGCATTTGTAAACCCAGACAATAGCGGAAACACAAGGGACAGCGCGCGTTCCAACGTGCGTTATAGCACTTAATTCCCGCACTTTCTCGCAAGTACAAATGTGAGGTAAGGAGTAATAAAGGGTTTTTACCATTGAGGATGGTTGATAAATGATCAGGGAAATGAACGATATTGATATTGGCGGTTTGCGTCGGTTAACGCTCGGTGAGAGTCAGCTCGCCAGCTCGCTTTATGGTTCCAGCATTCACTACAACCTGGTCTGGGTTCATCGAGCTCTCGCTTT
Organism: Lelliottia sp. CFBP8978; assembly: GCF_034046055.2. Lineage (NCBI taxonomy): Bacteria > Pseudomonadati > Pseudomonadota > Gammaproteobacteria > Enterobacterales > Enterobacteriaceae > Lelliottia > Lelliottia sp. CFBP8978. Next base: position 4,394,378 of record NZ_CM188253.1, read on the forward strand.
GTTACTGTTAGCTGTTGCAGGGTGTGGAGTACGCGATCGTGCTGCACCCTGGTGCGCAATCTTTGTTGATAAAGAACATGTCTGCTTTTCAATGGATAAAAAAGACGTACTAAGTCGCTATAACATCTCTTCGACACAAGACGGCATCTATAAGGAATTTGCCGTTAAAGGGGTCTGAAGCCCAACCGTACGAAAACGTACGCTAAGTACATTTTTTAACCATTTAGTATGCTGGTATATTTTTAAGAACAAAAAAGGATCTTGCGCTGATCCTATTATATGAAACACGTCTTTATTGGGGCCGCGCTGGTATTACCGAAATTCCCCACCTGTTACGCTTGTTCGTTAATGATCCTTCGGAACCTCAATAACGCCATCTGCAATACCCTGTGCCAGTAACTCCATCAGTTTTGCGAAGCGAAAAAATCCGTTGTATTGCTGACAAATGTAGTCAATTTGGATTTTTGATGAACTGTCGAGTACTTGTTTGAACGTCTCCATATAGTCATAGCAGCCCTGTAGTAGATGGGCATCACCATTTTCTGTCGAAGGAAATCGACAGGCATACTCATGAACTATCTTCGCCAGTTGGTGTTGTTCTGCGCTTAACTCGATCATTTCTATCCTCGGGTCTTTGTAGGGGGCAAGCAGGCACTCGCCCTCTATGAGAATGATTTAGCACATGACGTTACTCAGGAAGTGTATAGACGCTACCTTTGTCATCACGTTTCAGCAGCTTCCAGCAAGCGCGGTGTTGCTTACCGTACTTATCTTCAAAGGGCGGCATTTTCTGCCCTTCGCGGGTCTGGATATATTCAGTGGTGCCGTTAACAATCGATGCCCACTGCCCGGCATAGGGCGCTGTTTCGTCGGTCCAGCGGCTAATACGCACCGGTTCGTAGGATTTACCGATATCGTCTTTATCCAGCAGGGCGCTGGCTTCGTCGAAACGGGCAAACCATGCCATTGAAGACGCTTCTTCAAACTGAAGTCCTTCATATTCTGAGTAAAAATGCAGACCATTGTGTCCATCATAGCGAATGGGACGAATAATCTGGTTTACCTTCACCAGCAGCGGCGATAAACCTTCTGTTTTCATCTCTCCCAGTGGCGGGGGAAGTTCACCGGCTTTGAGTACGACACCATTGTTATAGGGCAGCAGGCTGATTTCAGGCGTTTTGGCCAAACGATGCGTTAATTTTTCCGCGCCCCCCAATTTTTCGAGCCAAGGCATGCCCAGAATGGTATACCAGCAGGCACCTTTCAGCCCCTCAACGGCTTCCCCGCCTTCAAGCGTCCCAAGAGAATCTACCATCACGCCGGAAAAACGTTGTGCTAAGTCAAATTCATAGGGGAACATCCGCTCAAATGCGTAAGGAAGAACAAACGACAACCCGGCATAACCACTTTCCACCGAAAAGGTGTCACAGAGCCACATCAGCCAGGCTTCATAACGCTGCTTTCCATCAGGCTCTTTTAGCAAGGACAATGGGAATGTCAGTTTGATAACTGAACGGTCATTGTCATTATGAAACACCCTTTTGCCCATGATAAGAATGTCGTAATCGGGGGCCAAAAAATCTTTCTCTGCGCTACCCAGATACCAAGAAAAAATCTCTTCGGGCGTTGAGTCGAGGATCTCCTGCCGCTTTTTGGCGTAATTTTTCTCAGTAATGCCAACCCAGTTTTTGGTGATTGTTTTTTTCAGCCAGGGTTTAAACTCGCCATAGAAGCGATCCACGCACTCCACCATCCTGCGGCGGGTTTCCGGCGTATGGCCGTCCTTAAAAAAGATGGTGATAATCAGACCGAGATTGACCGCCGGGCTACCGTCTTTGTACTTCACGGAGGCTTCCGGCAGCCATTTCTCGATGTAGTTCAGCTCAAAATCCTGCAATTCCATACCTGCTCCTGTTTAACCGGCCGCCAGTGCCGCCGTCCCCGTACCGAGAATATGAGAATGATTTAGCACATGACGTTACTCTGGAAGTGTATAGACGCTACCTTTGTCATCACGTTTCAGCAGCTTCCAGCAAGCGCGGTGTTGCTTACCGTACTTATCTTCAAAGGGCGGCATTTTCTGCCCTTCGCGGGTCTGGATATATTCAGTGGTGCCGTTAACAATCGATGCCCACTGCCCGGCATAGGGCGCTGTTTCGTCGGTCCAGCGGCTAATACGCACCGGTTCGTAGGATTTACCGATATCGTCTTTATCCAGCAGAGCGCTGGCTTCGTCGAAACGCCTGTACCACTTCATGGTGGATTCTTTGTCGAATTGAAGCCCTTCATATTCAGAATAGAAATGAAGGGATCTTGATTCATTAAACCGCACGGGTCTAATGAGCTGGTTAACTTTGACCAGCAACGGCGATAAACCTTCTGTTTTCACATCACCCAATGGAGGGGGGAGTTCACCGGCTTTAAGAACGACACCATTGTTATAGGGCAGCAGGCTGATTTCGGGGGTTTTGGCTAAACGATGCGTTAATTTTTCCGCACCCCCCAGTTTTTCCAGCCACGGCGTACCGAGAATGGTATACCAGCTGGCACCTTTCAGGCCTATGATAGCTCCACCGCCTTCCAGTGTTCCCAGTGAGTCCACCATCACGCCGGAAAAACGCTGGGCCAGCGCATATTCATACGGGAACATCCGTTCACGGGCATAAGGGAGTGCAAACGACAACCCTGCATAACCACTTTCCACCGAAAAGGTGTCACAGAGCCACATCAGCCAGGCTTCATAACGCTGCTTTCCATCAGGTTCTTTCAGCAGTGAAAATGGGAATGTTAGCTTAATGACTGAGCGATCATTGTCATTATGAAAAATTCGCTTGCCCATAATTAAAATACTGTAATCAGGGGCAAAAAAATCTTTCTCTGCGCTACCCAGATACCAGGAAAAAATCTCTTCGGGGGTTGAGTCGAGGATCTCCTGCCGCTTTTTGGCGTAATTTTTCTCAGTAATGCCAACCCAGTTTTTGGTGATTGTTTTTTTCAGCCAGGGTTTAAACTCGCCATAGAAGCGATCCACGCACTCCACCATCCTGCGACGCACTTCCGGCGTATGGCCGTCTTTAAAAAAGACGGTGATAATCAGACCGAGATTGACCGCCGGGCTGCCGTCTTTGTATTTCACGGAAGCTTCCGGTAGCCATTTCTCGATGTAGTTCAGCTCAAAATCCTGCAATTCCATACCTGCTCCTGTTTAACCGGCTGCCAGTGTCGCTGTGCCTGTGCCGAGAATAGCCGCGAGGGCTTCCCAGGCACTTATTGCCAGACGAACAATCAGTAAAAATGCGCCAATAATGGCTTCCGGGATACCCAGCGTCACCACCAGAACGCCGATACCCACGGCAACCAGAATAACGCCGACCGTTTTCGCGACGTTGGTTAAAACCTGTACCCAGTCCACCTGTTTCAGCATATCGAGCGTCATATCCGTGGCGTACTGTATTTCTGCCCATGCGGCTTTAATCTGGGCGTTGGTCCAGGATTTTACCGACTTCCCGGTTTTGCTGGCCCAGACCCAGGCCTCGTTACCCTGCCGGTAAACCCACTCACCGCTGTCGTTCAGCCAGCTGGCCGCAGAATTCATAACCTGCTGCGTCTCTTTTGACAGGGCGTTCCAGCCTTCAGCCACACCACGCACCGCCCCCTCACTGAGGTCAGCGACGGCTTTACCGGCGTAAGTCCAGGGCTCTATTCTGGCAGCAACGGGGGTTGATGGCGGACGGGGCATGAAAATAGGAGGGTAGAGAGCCAGCGGCCAGTATTTCGCTTTGCTGGTCTGCCAGGCTTTCATCGTCACGTTGACCACCTGGTCAACCCACTGCCGCTCTTCCGGGCGACAGTCGTGGATCTCCAGAATGGTCATGCGGGTTCGGTTCCTGCCCACAATCTTCATATATTCGTCGTACTGATCCCGATAAAGAACATCCCCCGGAAACTTCACCTCAACCAGGCGTGCCAGATTGTCACCGTGCATATTGCCTTCGGTGTCCGGCCCTGCCAGTCCCGGCCAGCGATCCTGTTTGTCTTTCACAATAATGATGTCAGGACGGCGGTAAATGCCCCTGCCGGGCACCGGGAAGGGATTGGTGGTGTGGCGTCTGCCTGCGCCGTCTTTTTTCAGCAGCGTACTGCTCAGAAAAGGACGGGGCGGCGTGGTGCGCATATCAAACGCCACCTCCGCCTTGTAGTACCAGCAGTAGTTTCGGGCGATTTCATCCACGCGAATAAGCCCACTCATCATGGTCTGCTTAAGGCTCATCCGGTAAGTTTTACCTTCCCGGCGGATTTGTGCCGACAGTTGCGGAAAACGCATGGCGTATTCGACTTTGATATGCAGGTACTGACGGTTTTCCGTGGTCGGCAGACGTGACTGTTTCTCGACCATTTCGACGCCCGTCGTGGTGCAGTCCCAAGGCTGGTTGGTCGCCCCGGAGGGTATATCGGGTGTCCCTGTTGGTGTATCGGGTAAATCGGGCATTTCCATTATGACGGGTTCTCCCTGAGTTCGGTTTCCAGTTGCTGCGTATCGGCTTCCCCCACAAACCACATCGGTTCTTCCGGTTGTGGTGTTTTCGTCAGGACATGCAGTTCCACCTCCTCCTGCTGACGGGTATAAACCGGCACGGAGCGGCCTTCGTTATCGCTGTACCCCGTTGCTGTCTGGCCTGATGGAGTGGTGAGGCGATAGGGTGTATTGACCAGAATGTTGCCGTTTTTGTCCTGCAACTGATAGATAGCCGAGTAGATATGCGAAGTCCCCATACGCGGCATTTTCATCGGCATACTCTGTGCAGCCGCCGTCATCGATCGCTTCACCCGCCGCAGATAGGTCGCCGTCGTGCCGTATTCCACTTTTCCCGCTTCCAGTTTCAGGTAGCTGCCGCCGCCAATCAGCGTGATGCGTTTCTTGCCGGTAAACGAGATGTCAGCTTCAGAGGTCAGGGTGAGTTTGTTCTCAGCAAACAGCCGCATGTTGCCGTTCCGGGCCTGCATCTCAATCGGGCCTTCACTGGCTTTCAGGTTCAGTTGCCCGGTGCGGGCGAACATACCGATTTTGTCACCCGCCAGCACCGTCATATTGCCCATCACGCCCACGCTGATATCGCCTCCGGCATTGATGGCAACATTCCCGGCCGCCGCGAGCTGCATATGCTCACCGGAGGTAAGCGCCACACCTTCCGGGGCGGAGAAGAGCAGCGTTTCATTGAGGGGCTTCAGGCGTTCATTGAACATGCGGATCTGGCTGTCTACGTCCGCTTTCAGGGCCTGCGCCTGTTCTGCCGCCATTTCCAGTTGCTGGCGCTGTTGCAGGCAGAGGTCGATTTCCCGCAGCGCCGTGCCCATATCCAGCACGTCTCCGGCTGCTTTTTGTTGCCCGTCGGCGCTGATAAACAACCCCTTTGCGACACGAATAACGCCCCGTTCATCGGTCCTGAGCTCAAAGCCCTGACCACGCGGTTTGCCCTGCGCGTCGGTGATATTCCCCAGGTTTTGCTGGCTTTTACCGAACTCAGTGGAGAGAGCGATATGCTCCTCGCCGCGCTTGTCTTCCATGCGAAGTTCATTACGGGCAGCGGTGCGCAGGATGTTCTGGCTACGGTTATCGCGATTAACCACATCGCGGTGTTCTGAGTCGTGGAAGGCGTGTGAGATATACGGCAGGTCGATATCACCGTTGCTGTAAGCAATCGCCACTTCCGTCCCGTCGATAAGAGGCGTGTGCCAGCCGTAGCTATCGCCGGTATAGGGTTTTGCCATCCGAAGCCAGGGGTGTGCGTAACCCGGTTCGCAGTCATCCAGATTGAAATCCAGCCGCACCCGGTATCGACCGTGCTCATCGAGATGCGCGTAAGTGTCGTTCTTTTCGCGGCTTTCCACACGCGCAGGCAGGGTGCCGTGAATTTCCGGTCGAGCGACTTCAGACGGCCGGAAGCCGTATTCTTCCCGGTACGGCATGCCCTGCACCGTGACATGCAGGCTCGAATCGCGGGAGCCCGTCAATGAGGTGTCGGTGATCATCACACCGTCACTCAGGTCGCGGAGGTTAATCCCTTCCGGCTCAATCACCATCCCTGGGCTTAACCAGTACGCATTGCTGAACAGCTGCACGCGGGCAGATTTATTCAGTTCGCGTTCATGGTGAAGCCGGGCGTAGAACGCGCCACTTTCGGTTTCCGGCTCAGAGGTGGTGTCGTCTCCGGCATCACGATACGGTTCAGCGTAACGGTAATGTTCGCCCGTGGTGACGGCGGGAGAACGGACCGAAACCGCGGTATCCATAGGTTCGGACGCAGCCCGGGGGTTGTAATCACGGGTACCGACCGTACCCGTGACAGTGTTATGCCAGGTGCGAACACCCCAGCAACACAGCTCTGCGCCGTCATGCAAGCCAGAGGGCTCGTGATACGGCAGGACACCGTTAAACAGATAATGAAACTGATTGTCGCCAAACACCGTCACATCCATTTCAGTGACGTCGTTCATCGTCTGACGAAACCAGATACCGACTTCAGAAAGGATACGCTGAATAAATTCAAGGTCAGTTTCACGCCACTGTGTTATCAGCTCACGGACAGGATACTGCCGTGACAGACGAAACTCGAAGTCAGCACCTTCCAGACCATGTTGACGCAGCACCTGCTCCACCACCTCGGGTACAGAAAGGTTCTGGTAAAGGGCACAGCGGCGGGAGTGGGTCAAAAGAGCAAGTCGGGATTCGAGGACAATGCTGTAGTGGGATTCATCGGCACTGGTAGAAAGCCACTCCAGGCGGGTAATGATGCCATGCACCACCTTGCTGTTTCGCATGGTGAAGCTGGCGTATTTCATCAACACCTGTTCGGGGAGAATATTGCTCTGCGGGGTGGTGAATTCAATACACCAGGAGAAAGGTTTGCTTAATGCCTCAGTCCCCCGAAAACGCAGAACATCAGGGATAACCGGGCTGTCACTAATCTCGAGCGTATAGGCGTTACCTGTCACTGCTGTTATGTCCGTCAGCATAGAGCCATCCTGAATGTGATTATCCGGTCATGCCCGGAGGGGAAACCCTTCTTTATATCTGGATATTGTCTTCATATTAATCAGTGAGTACAAGCGTTCCCGGCTGTCCGCAAGGCCCTTTGAATTTCGGGCAAGCGGTCGCTATGGTGACCTTCAACGATTTGCCACATTTTTTGCTGCATGGGGTCAGTTTGGATATCGAAAATTATTGTACGTTAAGGTTGTTTTTTGACCTTCCTACTTTAGCTGGCCTCAGCCGACGAAACTTACCGGAAGCCGGTATCCGGTTACTTTTCCAGATATAATCGCCTGTCAGATTGATGTGTTCCCAGCCTAGCGGGGACAAATGCGACAGCAGTTGCTCGTTGATCTTCACCCCTTTACGCTTCAGGGCATCGACCGCTCTTTCCATATAGACGGTAGTACCCGTCGGTCTGGAGACTTCTCCGCCTGATTTGTTGTCATTGTCATACCGCACGAATTACTCGTTCATCACTCTTTAACTGACGAAGAGTTTGCTATATGCTTTTATCTAGTGCACTAGATAATCATCAGCAATATAATGGTTGGCATATGAACATGCAGTCACGACAGGAAATAGGAACACAACTTTCTTTTGCGCTCTATGGTGCGGCAAGCCGCATGAACCGGTTACATAAGCCGTTCCTGGACCCGCTGGGCCTTACCTTTCCCCAGTATCTGGTCATGCTGGAGTTGTTTAACGGAACCCCACGTACAGTGGGTGATATCGGGAATAAGCTCGGCATGGATACCGGCACCATTACTCCCATTCTAAAAAGACTTGAGGCTGCCGGACGCATAATCCGCACGCGGGATCGCGCAGATGAAAGGCGGGTTCTCATTACCCTCACCGATGACGGGCTCGCTTTGCAAAGCGAGCTGTGGCGCGTAACCGAAAGAATCAAATCAGCCTGTCAGTTATCGGATGCAAAGCTCGAGGAGTTACGAGATACCCTGAATAGCTTTGCCCATCCCGCTGATAACTGATCATCCTCCACTCAGACAAAAGGTACTGGTATGAAAATAGGCATTATTGGCGCCGGAAACATTGGTGCGACGCTGGCACATAAGCTCTCTGTGCAGGGCCATGAGGTCAAACTGGCGAACTCAAGAGGACCGGAAACGATTGCAGAGTTGGCACGAAGAGTGGGTGCGCTGGCGGTTGAGCGCCAGGAGGCCGTACGAGATGTGGACGTCATCATCCTTTCTATACCCTTTGATAAACATGCTGAATTGGCTGAACTCTTGCGTGATGTTCCGGAAAACGTGATCGTCATTGATACCTCTAATTACTACCCCTTCCGCGACGGGGACATTGAAGAGCTCCGTGAAGGCAAACCTGAAAGCGTGTACGCCAGTGAAATAGTCAAACGCCCTCTTGTCAAAGCCTGGAACGCTGTTCTGGCCCAGACGCTTCAAGAGAAAGGGCTGGCTGCCGGTTCACCGTCCCGTATCGCTATCCCGGTTGCCGGCGACAGTCCGGTAGCAAAATCTGTTGCGCTTGAACTGGTCTGTCAGACCGGTTTCGATGCAGTAGATGCCGGGACGCTTAGCGAATCATGGCGGCAACAGCCCGGCACGCCAGCCTACTGTACTGAGCTAAAAACTGGAGAGCTTGAAGCAGCCATTAAGGCAGCGGATAAAACTCGCGCGCCACTGAACAGAGATTCGTTGATCAGGGAGTTTATGTCTGCAGGCGAACAACTCACTCATGATGCTATCGTCAAACGTAACCGTGCAGTAACGGCCTGAGCCAAAAAGGGAAAATTATGATTAGTAATGAAAAGTACCGGATTGCTGTTCTGGGAACCGGCCACATCGGTAAAACGCTTGCTCGCAGTCTCGCATCTGCCGGTTACTCCGTTAAGGTCGCCAATTCTCGCGGACCTGAAACGATAGCCCCCGACGTGCTTGAAACGGGCGCTGAAGCAACTGATGCAGTCAGTGCCATGCAGGATGCACAGGTTGTCATCCTTTCCATACCTATGGCAAAGCTTGCGGATATCGCTCCTCTGATCCGGAAATTACCCCAGCATGTTATCGTTGCTGATACCTCTAACTATTATCCACATCGCGACGGCAACATTGATGCGTTCTCAGATGGTCAGGTCGAAAGCGCGTGGGTGGCGCATCTCCTGAACCGTCCGCTGGTGAAGGCGTGGAATGCAATAGGTTCAGATTCCCTTGCGACAAAAGGTACAGCAGAGGGCACGGTGGGACGTATTTCAATTCCGGTGGCAGGGAATATCGAAGAGCACAAGAAAATGGTTATGCGTCTTGTCAGTGATACGGGGTTCGACGCTTTCGATGCAGGTACAATTGAGGAGTCATGGCGTCAACAGCCGGGTGCACCTTGCTACTGTACTGACCTCACATATGATGAAATGAAGTCAGCGATCGCCGCAACGGAAAAAACACGGCTGCCTGCGCGTCGGGATATTGCTGTTCAGGCTATTCAGGAGCGAATGGGCGATAAGCGATCCAATCCGACGGCAGATTATATTGTTCGATTACACCGGGCTCTTTTTATGTAATCCGTAAGCCATATTTCATTTATCGATGCATGAGCGATAATGCAAACGTCCGCTTACCTACTCATTTAGGAGTGGCACAACCAAACCGCTGATACACCCCCGTAACAAGCCAGAACAAAAATGTGAGCGATATCACACTTTATAATCATCAGGGTGATAATACGTTCACTTTGTATTAACCACGTCGGAACAGGCTTACCGACATTGTGGTATTCTCAAAACATACCCCTCGTGGAAATGAGGGCATAAATCAAATTTTGAGCGCTGTGGTTGTTTTTCAATCATGCGCGAAAACAATAATTACCCAAAATAATTCGTGTTGCAGGGCGGCGGCAATTGAGCGAATCTTCAGGAGCTGATTCAAATCAGTGGCTGGGGTAAGAGAAAGCAGCCAACGAAACTGCAGCGCAAAATTATGAAGGGTAGCAATGTCGGCAAGAAACAAGGAGTGACCCATGCAGGTCAGCAGAAGGCAGTTCTTTAAGATCTGCGCTGGCGGTATGGCAGGCACTACGGCAGCGGCGCTGGGTTTTGCACCCGGTGTAGCACTGGCGGAAACACGGCAATATAAACTGCTGCGCACCCGCGAAACCCGTAATACCTGCACCTACTGCTCTGTCGGTTGTGGGCTGTTGATGTATAGCCTCGGCGACGGTGCGAAAAACGCCAAAGCATCTATTTTCCATATTGAAGGCGACCCGGATCATCCGGTCAACCGTGGCGCGCTGTGCCCGAAAGGCGCAGGTCTGGTGGACTTCATCCACTCAGAAAGCCGTCTGAAATTCCCTGAATATCGCGCTCCAGGCTCCGATAAATGGCAGCAAATCAGCTGGGATGATGCTTTTGACCGCATCGCTAAACTGATTAAAGAAGACCGCGATGCGAACTATATTCCTCAAAATGCGGATGGCGTGACCGTTAACCGCTGGCTCTCTACCGGTATGCTGTGTGCATCGGCGTCCAGTAATGAGACCGGTTATCTCACCCAGAAATTTACGCGCGCACTCGGTATGCTCGCGGTCGACAACCAGGCGCGTGTCTGACACGGACCAACGGTAGCAAGTCTTGCTCCAACATTTGGTCGCGGTGCGATGACCAACCACTGGGTCGACATCAAAAACGCTAACCTCATCATTGTGATGGGTGGAAACGCGGCAGAAGCGCATCCGGTGGGATTCCGCTGGGCGATGGAAGCCAAAATTCACAATGGCGCGAAACTGATTGTGATCGATCCCCGCTTTACGCGTACCGCGTCAGTGGCGGATTTCTACACCCCTATTCGCTCAGGTACTGACATTACTTTCCTGTCAGGCGTATTGCTGTACCTGATGACCAACGAAAAATATAACCGTGAATACACCGAGGCCTATACCAACGCCAGCCTGATCGTGCGTGAAGATTATGGCTTTGAAGACGGTCTGTTCAGCGGTTACGACGCCGATAAGCGTAAATACGATAAAACCAGCTGGAACTACGAGCTGGATGAAAACGGCTTCGCGAAACGCGATACCACGCTGACCCATCCGCGTTGTGTGTGGAACCTGCTGAAAACGCACGTTTCCCGCTATACGCCAGAGATGGTCGAGAACATCTGCGGTACGCCGAAAGCCGACTTCCTGAAAGTCTGTGAGTACATCGCCGAAACCAGCGCCCACGATAAAACGGCATCGTTCCTGTACGCACTCGGCTGGACGCAACACTCCGTCGGCGCACAGAACATCCGTACCATGGCGATGGTTCAGCTGCTGCTCGGCAATATGGGGATGGCAGGCGGCGGCGTGAATGCCCTGCGCGGCCACTCCAATATTCAGGGTCTGACCGACCTGGGCCTGCTGTCACAGAGCCTGCCGGGCTACATGACGCTGCCAAGCGAAAAACAGGCCGACCTCCAGACCTATCTGACCGCCAACACGCCAAAACCGCTGCTGGCAGGCCAGGTTAACTACTGGAGTAACTACCCGAAATTCTTCGTCTCGATGATGAAAGCCTTCTACGGCGATAAAGCGACAGCGGATAACAGCTGGGGCTTTGACTGGCTGCCGAAGTGGGATAAGGGTTACGACGTTCTGCAGTATTTCGACATGATGCATCAGGGCAAGGTGAACGGCTATCTGTGCCAGGGCTTTAACCCTGTTGCGTCGTTCCCGAACAAAAACAAGGTTGTGGCCTCGCTGTCCAAACTGAAGTTCCTGGTGACGATTGACCCGCTGAATACCGAAACCTCGACCTTCTGGCAGAACCACGGAGAATCGAACGACGTCGATCCAGCGAAAATCCAGACGGAAGTGTTCCGTTTGCCCTCCACCTGCTTCGCTGAAGAGAACGGTTCTATCGTTAACTCCGGCCGCTGGTTGCAGTGGCACTGGAAAGGCGCGGACGCCCCGGGTATCGCCATGAACGACGGCGAAATCCTGGCGGGTATCTTCTTGCGTCTGCGTAAGATGTACGCGGCAGAAGGCGGGGCGAATCCGGAGCAGGTGCTGAACATGACCTGGAACTATTCGACGCCTGAAAATCCGGCTCCGGAAGAAGTGGCCATGGAGAGCAACGGCAAAGCGCTGGCGGATGTTATCGATCCGGCCACCGGCACCGTGCTGGCGAAGAAAGGCGATCAGCTGAGTACCTTTGCGCACCTGCGTGATGATGGCTCAACTGCCAGCGGCTGCTGGATTTTCGCCGGTAGCTGGACGCCGAAAGGCAACCAGATGGCGAACCGCGATAACGCCGATCCGTCGGGCCTGGGCAATACGCTCGGCTGGGCATGGGCGTGGCCGTTAAACCGCCGCATTCTGTATAACCGTGCTTCCGCTGACCCGCAGGGCAAGCCGTGGGATCCGAAGCGTCAGCTCCTGAAATGGGACGGCGCGAAGTGGGGTGGCGTGGATATTCCGGACTACAGCACTGCCGCACCGGGCAGCGATGTCGGGCCATTTATCATGCAGCCGGAAGGGATGGGTCGCCTGTTCGCCATTGATAAAATGGCAGAAGGTCCGTTCCCGGAACACTACGAGCCGTTTGAAACGCCGCTGGGGACGAACCCGCTGCACCCGAACGTGATCTCGAATCCGGCCGCCCGTATCTTCAAGGGTGATTTTGAAGCGCTGGGTAAAAAAGATAAGTTCCCGTATGTCGGCACGACCTACCGTCTGACCGAGCACTTCCACTACTGGACCAAACACGCGCTCCTTAACGCGATCGCGCAGCCGGAACAGTTTGTGGAGATCGGTGAAAAGCTGGCGAATAAACTCGGCATCGCCCATGGCGATACCGTCAAAGTCTCTTCTAACCGCGGCTACATTAAGGCCAAGGCAGTCGTAACCAAACGTATTCGCACGCTGAATGTACATGGGCAAGAGGTGGATACCATCGGCATCCCGATTCACTGGGGTTACGAAGGCGTGACGAAGAAAGGCTTTATTGCCAACACCCTGACGCCGTTCGTCGGTGATGCGAATACGCAAACGCCGGAGTTCAAAGCCTTCCTGGTTAACGTGGAAAAGGTGTAACGGAGACGACCTATGGCTTATCAATCGCAAGATATCATCCGTCGTTCCGCGACTAACAGTTTCACGCCCGCGCCTCAGGCGCGGGACCACCAGCAGGAAGTGGCGAAGCTTATCGACGTGACCACCTGTATCGGCTGTAAAGCCTGTCAGGTGGCCTGTTCCGAGTGGAACGACCTGCGTGACGAGGTCGGTCACAACGTCGGGGTGTATGACAACCCGGCCGATCTGACCGCCAAGTCCTGGACGGTGATGCGTTTCTCGGAAGTGGAGCAGAACGACAAACTTGAATGGCTGATCCGCAAAGACGGCTGTATGCACTGTGCGGATCCGGGCTGCCTGAAGGCATGTCCGTCAGAAGGGGCTATCATTCAGTATGCCAACGGTATCGTCGACTTCCAGTCTGAGCAGTGCATTGGCTGCGGCTATTGCATCGCCGGTTGTCCGTTCGACGTACCGCGCCTGAACCCGGAAGACAACCGCGTCTACAAATGTACGCTGTGCGTGGACCGTGTGACGGTGGGTCAGGAACCGGCCTGCGTGAAGACCTGTCCAACCGGCGCTATCCACTTTGGCTCCAAAGAGGATATGAAAACGCTGGCGGGCGAGCGCGTGTCCGAGCTGAAAACCCGTGGTTATGACAATGCGGGCCTGTACGATCCGGCCGGCGTTGGTGGTACGCACGTGATGTACGTGCTGCACCATGCCGACAAGCCGAATCTGTATCACGGCCTGCCGGAGAACCCGGAAATCAGCGCCACGGTGAAGTTCTGGAAAGGTATCTGGAAACCACTGGCAGCCGTTGGTTTTGCCGCAACCTTTGCAGCGAGCATCTTCCACTACGTCGGTGTCGGTCCGAACCGCGCGGAAGAGGAAGAAGATAATCTGCATGAAGAGAAAGACGAGGTGCGCAAATGAAAAGACGTGACACCATCGTGCGCTACACGGCGCCGGAGCGTATCAACCATTGGGTCACCGCCTTCTGCTTCATGCTGGCGGCGATAAGCGGGCTGGGATTCTTCTTCCCGTCCTTTAACTGGCTGATGCAAATCATGGGCACCCCACAGCTGGCGCGAATTCTGCACCCGTTTGTCGGCGTGATCATGTTTGCCTCGTTTATCATCATGTTTTTCCGTTACTGGCACCATAACCTAATCAATCGGGATGATATCTTTTGGGCGAAGAATATTCGTAAGATCGTCGTCAACGAGGAAGTAGGTGATACCGGGCGCTATAACTTCGGTCAGAAGTGCGTATTCTGGGCGGCGATTATTTTCCTGGTCCTGTTGCTGGTGAGCGGCGTGATCATCTGGCGTCCGTATTTCGCGCCTGCTTTCTCAATCCCGGTGATCCGATTTGCGCTGATGCTGCATTCATTTGCCGCAGTCGCGTTAATTGTGGTTATCATGGTGCATATCTACGCCGCCCTTTGGGTGAAAGGCACCATTACCGCGATGGTGGAAGGATGGGTCACTAAAACGTGGGCGAAGAAACATCACCCGCGCTGGTACCGTGAAGTCCGCCAGAAACAGGAAAAGTCATCTGAATGAGTATTCGCATAATCCCGCAAGATGAGCTGGGTTCGAGCGAGAAACGCACGGCGGAATACATTCCGCCGTTGTTATTCCCCAGACTCAAGAACCTCTACAACCGCCGTGCAGAACGTCTGCGTGAGCTTGCAGAGAACAATCCCCTTGGCGAATTTCTGCGTTTTGCGGCGCTGATCGCTCATGCGCAGGAAGTGGTGCTGTACGACCATCCGCTGCAAATGGATCTGTCCGCACGCATTAAAGAGGCGAACGATCAGGGTAAGCCGCCGCTGGATATCCACGTCCTGCCGCGCGATAAACACTGGCATAAGCTCCTGCATTCACTGATAGCAGAGCTGAAACCAGAGATGAGCGGTCCGGCGCTGGCCGTTATCGAGAATCTGGAAAAAGCCTCCGAGCAAGAGCTGGAAGAGATGGCGAGCGCGCTGTTTGCCACCGATTTTGCGTTGGTCAGCAGTGATAAAGCACCGTTCATCTGGGCCGCCTTGTCGCTCTACTGGGCGCAAATGGCCAGCCTGATTCCAGGAAAAGCACGGGCAGAATACGGCGAAGCCCGCCAGTTTTGCCCGGTGTGCGGTTCAATGCCTGTCACCAGCATGGTGCAAATTGGCACGACTCAGGGCCTGCGTTATCTCCACTGCAACCTGTGCGAGACCGAGTGGCACGTGGTGCGTATCAAGTGCAGCAACTGCGAGCAAACGCGCGATCTGAATTACTGGTCGCTGGAAAACGAGAATGCCGCCGTTAAGGCCGAAAGCTGCGGCGACTGCGGCACTTACCTGAAGATTCTGTATCAGGAAAAAGACCCGAAAGTCGAAGCCGTTGCTGACGACCTCGCCACGCTGGTACTCGACGCGCGCATGGAGCAAGAAGGCTTTGCCCGTAGCTCCATCAACCCGTTCCTGTTCCCGGGTGAAGGTGAGTAGTTTTCTGTAACAGTGCCGGGCGACGCAAGGTTGCCCGGCCTGCAACTGCCTTCATGCTCCATTTTGCGAGCCGCGTTCGAGATTCAAACCCCCACTAAAATCCCCCGTTTTCTTTTGCAACAAACCAGGCTATAACGCTGTATATCCATACAGATAACCAGGAAAAATTATGACACTGGAAAACGGGATTGCTGAACTGGTTCAGAGATTTATCGCAGCCGGGCGCCCCTCAGCACGAGAGCAGAATATTGATGACCGGCGCGCGGGTTATGTCGCGAGCACGGTGCTGGCAGGCGAAACGGAAACGCGCGTTCATGTCGAGTCTGTCGAACTTGAAGGGATGCAGTTTAGGGTTTATTCGCCGCTCAATGCCCCTGAGATTTTACCGACGGTTGTCTATTATCACGGCGGATGCTTTATCAGCGGCGGCTTTAAAACTCATGATGGCCAGTTACGTCAGCTGGCTTACTACAGCCGCTGTCGGATCGTTGCCGTGCAGTATCGTCTGGCACCGGAATACACCTTCCCTGCCGCCCATGACGATGCTGAAAAAGCCGCGCGTCTGGTCTGGCACTATGCCGATCGGTTTGGCATCGATAAAAATCAAATTACCCTCGCCGGTGACAGCGCGGGGGGGCATCTGGCGCTGGTGACTGCGCTGCGGCTCAAGGCGGCAAGGGAATGGCAGCCTGCACAATTAATTCTGATCTATCCCATGCTCGACTCGACGGCATATTTTGAAAGCTATATCCGCAACGGTGCGGACTATGTCATTACCCGCGATACGCTTCTCAGCGGCTACGAGCTATATCTTGCGGGAACCGACCGTCTTCATCCTGAAGCCAGTCCGCTATGGCGTGACGACCTTAACGGGCTGCCCCAGACGCATATCATCACCGCCGAGTTTGATCCGCTTTGTGATGAAGGCGAAGCACTCTTTCAGCGAATGACGGAACAGGGCGTCACCTGTACGTGTCAGCGCTGGTCGGGTGTCATACATGGTTTCTTTCAGTTAGGCGGAGTCAGCCAGTCTGCGCGAGACGTGATGCGAGATGTGGCCTGGCGAGTCAGCTCACCAGGCCGGGGAAGATGACAGAAGAGATTTACTCCTCTTCGTTCCCCCCCTCTTCATAGGCGCCATACGGTTTCGCAGGCAGTACGATATAAGTGCCTTCAAACACAGCGCCCGACGTGTCGTCACCGAAGAGCTCGACCTGCATCTGCACTCGCGCTTTTCGCCCACGCGCCAGACGATCCAGATCGCCGCTAAGCGACCCCAAATCGGCCACCGCGCTCGGTTTGCCGCTGATCGGCGCGCTATAACGAATATGCGCATCGGCCAGAATAATGGTGCCGCCAAGGTGGCGTTCGCGTAGCATCAGCCAGATAAGCCCCCAGCCGGTGAGCGTGGCCAGGGAGAACAGGCTTCCGGCAAACAGCGTGTGATGCGGATTTTGATTGCCCGTTTCCGGCATGGTGGTAATAAATTTCTGCCCGGTATATTGCTGGATACGCACACCCATTTTTTCGCTCAGCGGAATGTGCTGATACCAGGCTTGCTGCAGCTGTCCGCACCAGTCAGCACGATGGAGAATGTCGTCGAGCGTGGCGATGGGTTTGATCATCAAAAAATGACGAATCGGGGTGGTTTGTGGCGCGGTAATTTCGCCCTCATTGACGAAACCGAGTTTGGAGAAGAACTCCACTGCATCTTCGCGGGCGCTACAGGTGACGCGCTTAACCCCTTCCTGGCGGGCAACGGATTCCAGGGTCATCGCCATCAGCGTGCCCAGCCCTTTGTCCTGCACGGAGGGATGAACCGCCATAAAGCGAATCGAGGCTTCATAATCGGCATTGATATACAATCGCCCGACGGCCACCAGGTTGCCCTCTTCGTCAACCACCATCTGGTGATGCGCCATGGCATCCCAGGCGTCCCGTTCCGATCCCTTCGGCTGATGTAAGGGCTTGCGCAGCATTTCCCAGCGGAAATGGTAGTAAACCTCTAACTCTTCTTCTGTTTGCGGTACTCGAAGGTGATACATAGCTGTACTCTCTCTTGTGACCCGCGGCCATGCCGTAAGCGTGCTCATACCTGGAGCCAGAAGGTGACAGGGCCATCGTTTACCAGCGAAACCTGCATATCTGCAGCGAACCGTCCGGTTTGTGTATTCATCTCTTGCTGACGACAACGTTCAACAAAATAGTCGTATAGCGCTTCTGCGCGATCGGGATCGGCACCTTTTGAGAATCCCGGGCGCATACCGCGTTCGGTATCGGCGGCCAGCGTAAATTGCGACACCACCAGCACGCTGCCACCGGCCTGCTGGACGTTAAGATTCATCTTTCCTTCCGCATCGCTGAAGATGCGATAGCCGAGCACTCGCTCGCATAAGCGGTTCGCTTTTTGTTCGTCGTCATCCTTTTCGACACCTAACAACACCAAAAGTCCTGGGCCAATTTCACCCGTCACCTCATCCTCCACGGTGACGCTGGCACGGGTTACGCGCTGAATCAATGCAATCATGGTTGGTCTGCTTCTTCTTGTTCTGCGGCTTGTTTGAGTTTGCGGTATTCCCCGAGAGTGACAGTAATTTCCGCCCCAAGCAAGACGATACACCAGGTCCAGTAAACCCAGACAAACAGAATGGGGACCACGGCCAGCACGCCGTAGATCAGCTGATAGGAGGGGAATGTCGTGATATAGAGGGCAAACCCTTTCTTGCCCAGTTCAAAGAGAACTGCCGCCACCAGCGCACCGACCATAGCATCCCGGTTCGGGACGCGAATGGTTGGCACGATGCTGTAAAGCAGCCAGAAGGAGAGCCATGAAAGGATGAGCGGAAAAATGCGTAATACGTTATCAATGACCGTGTTCAGCTCGCTGGCCCAGCGCAGTGAAAGCAGATAAGAGCTGATGGCCAGGCTTGCCCCGGCCAGCAACGGACCAAGGGTTAAGATCATCCAGTACACAGCGAACGAGTAAACTTTCGGACGGACTTTTTTACTGCGCCAGATGGTATTGAGCGCGCTATCAATGGCATACATCAGCAGCAGAGCGGTCACGATCAACCCGCACGCCCCTACCGCGGTCATTTTGTTGGAGTTCGCCACAAACTGCTCGATGTAACGCTGGATCACATCTCCCGTTGCGGGCATGAAATTAGCAAAAACAAAATGACGCAGCTGGATGCTCACTTCGGAAAACATCGGAAATGCGGCAAACAGCGCAAAGATAACCGCCACCAGCGGCACTAACGAGAGCAGCGACACGTAAGCGAGGTTACCCGCAAGCGTAGTCATGTTGTCCTCATCAATGCGATGCCAGAGGAGTTTTAACCACGCACGCAGTGGGCGGGTGTGGTGTGTTGCTTTTTGATGAACGATTTTTAACATAACTGCTTCGCGAAATAGTCCGGTATCGTCTCTTTTCCGGTCACCAGAATTGACGTGATACCCAACTGGTTAGCTCCCTCTATATTATCGGCATTATCGTCAAAAAAGACCGTATCGGCGGCGGAGAAACCTTCCGCCTGCAGTACCGCCTGGTAAATTCTCGCCTCGGGTTTACGCATTCCCATATCCTGAGAAAGATAAATATTATCCGCTGCGGCGCGAATTTGCGGATATTCGCCAGGCCAGAATGTGGTGTGGAGGCGGTTAGTATTGGACAGCACCACCACGCGATGCCCTTGCTCGCGCAGTTTGCTCATGATGTCGATAACGTCCGGGCGAATCGCCACAAAAACCGCCTGCCAGCCATGAGCAAATTGTTCGTAACTCAGGGGCAGATCCATCTCGTGACACATCGCTTCGGCGAATGCTTCATCACTGATCTCTCCACGCTCATGCTGTTGAAACGCTTCCCCCATTGAGAAGTTTTGCTTCAGCGTCGCCAGCGGCACACGGCTAAAATCGCTCCATGCGCCCAGCACTCGATTAAAATCGATATCGACGATGACATTTCCTAAGTCAAAGATATAAAGCATGTTTATCTCCTTCGCGCCGTGAAAAAATAACTGTAGCGGGAAAGATACGCTTTGGCTATGCGCCAGATTCAGCTTAGAGAAAGAGAGGATAATCCCCGAGGCAATCACCGTCGGGGATGGAAGAGAAAGGTTTAGCCAGCCTGCGGTTCTTCGCGGACGTTGATAACGACCTCAACCTGACTGGATTTGAGCAGGGTTTGCAGGCCAGGCCCGGGAAGCTCATCAGTGAACAAGGCGGTCGCCTGAGCGACATTGCCAATTTCAACGGCAGCAGAGGCGTGATATTTCGTATGATCGGCCGCCAGTAAAACATGGCGCGAATGCGCAATCATCGTTTTAACCACGCTCGCTTCGTTGACATCAAACTCCATCATCGCGCCGTCGCTCTCAATAGCCCCCATGCTGGTGACCAGATAATCAGCCCGAAACCCGGAGACAAACGCGGTGGCGGCCGGACCAATAATGCCGCCATTGTGGGCGCGCAAGGTTCCGCCAGGGACCATCACTTCAAAGCGGGGATTTTTATACAGGATATGCGCCACGCGCAGACTGTTGGTGATGATGCGCAAATGGTTATGATTGAGCAACGCCCGCGCAACGTGTTCCACAGTGGTGCCAATGGTGATAAAAATCGTCGAGCCGTCCGGAATATAGTCTGCAATGGCTTCGGCAATCGCCCGCTTCTCTTCCGTCATTGAGACTTCGCGCTGCTCAAAGGCGGTGTTGACCACGCTTGATGCCCGGCCTGCGCCGCCGTGATGACGCGTAATTAATCCCTGCTCGCTCAGTTTGCGGATATCCCGACGTACGGTCTGGGTAGACACATCCAGCAGCTGCGCCAGTTCATCAATGTTCATGTAGCCGCGATCGGCGATCAACGTGAGCAATTGATCGTGTCGCGGATTCCCTGTTAGTTCGGTCAGGCTCATGGGCTGTCCTCGAAATACCATCACGCCCCGCATTTTATACAAAAAGTGACAAGAAAGAGCGGGTTTGATCACAGTCAGGGATACCAGCCCGTCCACCAGGGCGAGTACATTTGAGTGCAGCGACCGCGCTGGCAAACAGAACAGCGTCTGCCACCCTCGCATGTTGCGCCAGACTTAGCGCCAGAGCACCATGAAAAACGTCGCCAGCTCCGGTCGTATCAACCACCTCAACGCTAAAGCCCGGTTGATGGCAAAGCTGTCCGTTTTCGAGCCAATAGCAGCCCTCTTTGCCCTGCGTGACATAGACATGTCCATTTGTGAGCGTTTGTGCGTTTTTCAGCGCCTGCTCCGGTGACGTGAGATCCGTCAAACGCTGCAGGCCAGGCGCCGAAAACGCCGCGTGATCGCTTAACGCCACCAGCTCGCGGATATCCTGCGGCGTGATATCCGCATCCAGAACCGTCGTCACTCCCTGCTGACGCGCCAGCGTAAATGCCTGCTTTGCCCCGTCATGCCAGCGCACATCCGCCAGCACAACATCCCACTGAGAAAAGTCGATATCGTGAAGCCAGTCGGCGGCCATCGGGAGATCGGGGCTGGGATAGTTGGCAATAATGCGTTCACCGCTGGCATCAACCAGTACCGCGGATTGCGACGAACGCGCCCCTTTAACAACGCGCGTGTAGCGCGTGTTTACTCCCAGGGACTCCAGCTCCGCCAGCAATCTGTTGCCCGTATCGTCGTCACCAACGCGGCCAATAAAATCCACTTTTGCGCCCAGTTTCGCCGCTGCCACTGCCGCAGTCGCCGCCGGGCCACCGCCCACTTCCGTATAGTTATTCGCAACATACTTCCCGCCCTCCCTGGGTAAATCACTGAGATACCAGATGCGATCCAGCACGGTAATTCCGACACAAGCGATTCGAGTCATGGTCATTCCTTATGCGTTTTTGATGAGTCCATTTTAATTTCATCAAATGTTTAAAAAGTGACCCGCGTCAATTTTTTGACTATAGATTACAAATACGATCAAAAACAGACAACACAAACGCGCAATAACTGACAATTTGTGACAACAACGACTGGGCAGGAGAGAAGTATGTCAGCAATCGCATTTATAGGTTTAGGGCAGATGGGCGCACCGATGGCGAACAATCTGCTGAAGCAGGGCCACCAGCTTCACGTCTTTGATGTCAATCCGCAGGCCGTTCAGGCACTGGTTGAAAAAGGGGCGCGAGCGGCGGCGACTCCCGCAGAGGCGGCGAGTGACGCCGAGTTTGTCATCACCATGCTGCCGAACGGTGATTTGGTTCGTGCCGTCCTGTTTGGCGAGCACGGTGTCTGCGAAAGGCTGTCTCGCGAAGCGCTGGTGATTGATATGTCGACCATCCATCCGCTGCAAACGGACAAACTCATTGCCGAAATGACCGACCGCGGATTCAGCATGATGGATGTTCCCGTGGGCCGCACCTCCGATCATGCGATAGCCGGAACGTTGCTATTGCTGGCCGGCGGGACGCCCTTGCAGGTGGAGCGCGCCACGCCGGTTCTGATGGCCATGGGAAATGAAATCATCAACGCGGGCGGCCCCGGCATGGGGATTCGCGTCAAGCTCATCAACAACTACATGAGCATTGCTCTCAATGCCCTTTCGGCGGAAGCCGCAGTGCTGTGCGAAGCGCTGGGACTCTCTTTCGACGTGGCACTGAAAGTGATGAGCGGCACGCCTGCCGGGAAAGGTCATTTCACCACCTCCTGGCCGAACAAAGTGCTGAAAGGCGATCTGACCCCGGCGTTCATGATTGACCTTGCCCATAAAGATCTCGGGATCGCCCTGGACGTGGCTAACCAGTTGCACGTCCCTATGCCGCTCGGGGCGGCCTCGCGCGAAGTGTATAACCAGGCGCGCGCGGCAGGCCGCGGTCGCCAGGACTGGACCGCCATTCTTGAGCAAGTTCGGGCGGCTGCCGGGCTGAATCACACACATTAATACAAAAGGACTGAACAATGAGCACCTATACCCTGAAAGAGATCACCCGACCTTCCGGCGGTTTTGCCATGCTGGCTGTCGATCAGCGTGAAGCCATGCGCTTAATGTTTGCCGCTGCGGGCAAACCCTTGCCGGTCACCGATCGGCATTTAACCGATTTCAAAGTCAACGCCGCAAAAATCCTCTCGCCGTACGCCTCGGCAATCCTGGTCGACCAGCAATTTTGCTACCGTCAGGTCGTCGAGCAAAACGCCGTCGCCAAAAGCTGCGCCATGATTGTCGCCGCCGATGAATTTATCCCGGGCAATGGTCTTCCGGTAGACAGCGTCATCATTGATAAAAGTATCGATCCGCAGGCGGTAAAACGCGATGGCGGCAAAGCGCTCAAACTGCTGGTGCTGTGGCGCAGCGATGAAGATCCGCAGCAGCGCCTGCAGATGGTGAACGATTTTAATCATCTGTGTCACAGCCACGGACTGCTCAGCATTATTGAGCCGGTTGTGCGCCCGCCGCGCCACAGTGCCGTATTTGATCGGGAACAGGCGATTATTGACGCAGCAAAAGAGCTGGGTGATAGCGGAGCCGACCTCTATAAAGTTGAAATGCCGCTGTTCGGGAAAGGCACCCAGCAAGAGTTACTCACCGCTTCGCAGAAACTGAACGATCAGATTGCTATGCCGTGGGTGATCCTCTCCTCGGGCGTCGATGACAAACTGTTCCCACGCGCCGTGCGAGTTGCCATGCAGGCGGGAGCCTCCGGATTTTTAGCGGGCCGCGCCGTCTGGTCATCCGTGGTGGGCCTGCCAGATACTGAACTGATGCTGCGCGATGTATCCGTGCCGAAATTGCAGCGTTTGGGTGAGATCGTCGACGAAATGATGGCTCGCCGTTAAGAAAGGACAAAAAAATGAAATGGTTTAATACGCTGAGCCATAACCGTTGGCTCGAACAAGAAACCGACCGCATTCTGGATTTTGGTAAAAATGCGGCCGTGCCGACCGGCTTCGGCTGGCTGGGCAATAACGGTCAGGTGCGCAGTGATATGGGCACCCATCTGTGGATCACGGCCCGCATGCTGCACGTCTACTCTGTTGCCGCCGCAATGGGCCGTCCGGGAGCCTATGCGCTGGTGGAGCACGGGATCGCCACTCTGAATACGGCGCTGCGCGACACGCAATACGGCGGCTGGTACGCCTGCGTGAATGACGAGGGCGTTGTGGATGCGTCCAAGCAGGGTTATCAGCACTTCTTCGTGTTGCTCGGCGCAGCCAGCGCGGTCACCACGGGCCATCCCGACGCACGCAAACTGCTGGATGATGCAATCGACGTGATCGAGAAGTATTTCTGGAGCGAGCAGGAACAGATGTGTCTGGAATCCTGGGATGAAGCCTTCAGTGCCACCGAAGATTACCGTGGCGGTAACGCCAATATGCATGCCGTGGAAGCGTTCCTGATTGTGTACGACGTCACCCACGACCGTAAGTGGCTCGACCGCGCGCTGCGTATCGCCTCGGTGATTATTCATGACGTTGCCCGCAAAGGTGATTACCGCGTTAACGAACATTTTGATGCGAACTGGAACCCCCTGCGCGATTACAACAAAGACAATCCCGCCCACCGTTTCCGCGCCTACGGCGGCACGCCAGGCCACTGGATTGAGTGGGGCCGCCTGATGCTGCATCTGCGTGCGGCGCTTGAGGCTCGCTTTGAAACACCGCCCGAGTGGCTGCTGGAAGATGCGAAAGGATTGTTCCACGCCACCCTTCGTGATGCCTGGGCACCGGACGGCGCCGACGGTTTCGTCTATTCGGTGGACTGGGACGGAAAACCTATCGTCCGCGAGCGCGTGCGCTGGCCTATCGTCGAAGCCATGGGAACCGCGTATGCGCTTTATACCGTCACAGGCGATACCCAATACGAAGCCTGGTATCAGAAATGGTGGGATTACTGCATCAAATACCTGATGGATTACGAAAACGGCTCATGGTGGCAAGAACTGGATACGGATAACAAAGTGACCACCAAAGTCTGGGACGGCAAGCAGGATATCTATCACCTGCTGCACTGCCTGGTTATCCCCCGTTTACCGCTCGCGCCAGGGTTAGCCCCTGCTGTCGCCGCCGGATTACTGGATAGCCAGGCCAAATAATACTACTCCCCGACAGATGGAGATCTTATGAGTACCCTACACAATATTGACCTGAAAAATAACGATAAAGGCTTCACCCTGCGCTGGCAAAACCGCCTGATTGTATCGCATACCGCTGAAACGCCCTGCCTGTGGATTGGCGCGGGTATTGCCGATATCGAAATGTTTCGCGGCAACTTCAGCATTAAAGACAAACTCGACGAGAAGATTGCCCTGACGGACGCGACGGTGACGCAGCAAGGCACTGGCTGGGCGATTCGGTTTACCCGTGGTGATGCGGTGAGCGCCACGCTATGGGTCGGCGTGGATCAGCAGGGCCGCCTGGAGCTAAAGCTTAAAAACGATGCCACCCGCTATAACCGCATCTGGTTGAGACTGGCGGCGCAGCCCGACGATCATATCTACGGTTGCGGCGAGCAGTTTTCGTATTTCGATCTGCGCGGTAAACCCTTCCCCCTGTGGACCAGCGAGCAGGGCGTGGGACGCAATAAACAAACCTATGTCACCTGGCTTGCCGACTGCAAAGAGAATGCCGGAGGCGATTATTACTGGACCTTCTTCCCGCAGCCGACGTTCGTCAGCACACAAAAATATTACTGCCACGTTGATAACAGCTGTTACATGAATTTCGACTTCAGCGATCCCGATTTTCACGAGCTGGCATTTTGGGAGGATAACGCGACACTGCGCTTCGAATATGCAGAAACGTATGTCGATCTGCTGGAAAAACTCAGCGCGTTACTTGGCCGCCAGCCGGAACTCCCGGACTGGGTTTACGACGGCGTTACGCTCGGCATTCAGGGCGGAACCGACGTGTGCCAGCAAAAGCTGGATACCCTGCGCGAGGGCGGCGTGAAGGTGAATGGGATCTGGGCGCAGGACTGGTCCGGTATCCGTATGACCTCATTCGGCAAGCGCGTCATGTGGAACTGGAAATGGAACAGTGAGCTTTATCCGCAGCTTGATGAGCGCATCCAGAAATGGAAAAGCGAAGGCGTGCAATTCCTCTCCTATATCAACCCGTACGTCGCCAGCGATAAAGATTTGTGCGAAGAGGCCTCAAAACGCGGCTATCTGACCAGGGATGCCGAGGGCAAAGATTATCACGTTGAGTTTGGCGAATTTTATGCGGGCGTTATCGACCTGACCAATCCGGAAGCCTACGACTGGTACAAAGAGGTCATCAAGCAAAACCTGATTGAGCTGGGCTGTGGCGGCTGGATGGCCGACTTTGGTGAGTATCTTCCTACCGATACCTTCCTGCATAACGGCGTAAGCGCGGAGATCATGCATAACGCCTGGCCTGCGCTGTGGGCAAAATGTAATTACGAAGCACTGGAAGAGACCGGCAAACTGGGCGAGATCCTGTTTTTCATGCGCGCAGGTTACACCGGCAGTCAGAAGCACTCGGTAATGATGTGGGCAGGCGATCAGAACGTTGACTGGAGTCTGGATGATGGCCTGGCGTCGGTGGTTCCGGCTGCGCTATCACTGGCCATGACCGGACACGGCCTGCATCACAGCGATATCGGCGGATATACCACGCTGTTCGATATGAAACGCAGTAAAGAGTTGCTGTTGCGCTGGTGCGATTTCAGCGCCTTCACCCCGATGATGCGCACCCATGAAGGCAATCGCCCCGGCGATAACTGGCAGTTTGACGCAGACGCGGAAACTATCGCCCACTTTGCCCGTATGACCACCGTCTTCACCACCCTAAAGCCGTACATCAAAGACGCCGTGGCGCAGAATGCCAAAAGAGGTTTGCCGGTGATGCGCCCGCTGTTCCTGCATTACGAGGACGATGCGCAGACCTATTCGCTGAAATACCAGTACCTGTTTGGCCGCGATCTGCTGGTCGCGCCCGTGCATGAAGAGGGACGCAGCGACTGGACGCTCTATTTGCCGCAGGACAACTGGGTCAACGCGTGGACCGGCGAGCAGCACAGCGGCGGTGAGATAACGGTCGCGGCTCCTCTCGGTAAACCGCCGGTATTTTATCGCCAGCAAAGCGAATGGGCTGCGCTGTTCGGCAGCTTGCGTCATATCTGATTAGGCTCGCCCGCGAGGTCACTCGCGGGCAGACGGAGAATAATAATGAGTCAGCAATCATCCGATCCGGCAACCCTACGACTGCCGTTTAAAGAAAAACTCGCCTATGGGATGGGCGATCTGGGTTCCAATATCCTGCTGGATATCGGCACACTGTATCTGCTGAAGTTTTACACCGACGTGCTGGGATTGCCGGGCACCTATGGTGGCATCATCTTTTTGATCGCGAAGTTTTTTACTGCGTTTACCGATATGGGCACCGGCATTATGCTCGACTCGCGCCGCAAGATTGGGCCGAAGGGAAAATTCCGTCCTTTCGTTATCTATGCCGCCTTTCCGGTGATGCTGTTGGCGATCGCCAACTTCATCGGCACGCCGTTTGATATCAATGGTAAAACGGTGATGGCGACGGTGCTGTTTATGCTCTACGGGCTGTTCTTCAGCATGATGAACTGTTCGTATGGTGCAATGGTTCCGGCGATGACCAAAAATCCTGATGAGCGTGCCTCTCTGGCGGCCTGGCGTCAGGGCGGTGCTACGCTCGGTTTACTGCTCTGTACCGTCGGTTTTGTTCCGGTGATGAACCTGATTGAAGACAATCCCCAGCTGGGTTATGTCTTCGCCGCCACGCTGTTTTCCCTCGGCGGTCTGCTCTGTATGTGGTGGTGCTACCGGGGCGTGAAAGAGCGTTACGTGGAGGTGCAGCCTGCCAGTTCGACGCAAAAACCGGGCCTGTTACAGTCGTTTAGGGCCATTGCCGGTAATCGACCGCTGTTTATCCTCTGTATCGCCAACCTGTGCACGCTCGGCGCGTTTAACGTCAAACTCGCCATTCAGGTTTACTACACCCAGTACGTGCTTAACGACCCGATTTTGCTGTCGTATATGGGGTTCTTCAGCATGGGCTGCATTTTTATCGGCGTATTTATGATGCCCGGCGCGGTGCGCCGCTTCGGTAAGAAAAAAGTGTATATCGGCGGATTACTGATCTGGGTGGCGGGCGATCTGCTGAATTACTTCTTTGGCGGCGGCTCGGTCAGTTTTGTGGCGTTCTCGTGCCTGGCCTTCTTTGGTTCGGCCTTCGTCAACAGCCTGAACTGGGCGCTGGTGTCAGACACAGTGGAATACGGTGAATGGCGTACCGGCGTGCGATCCGAAGGCACGGTCTACACCGGATTTACCTTCTTCAGGAAGGTATCGCAGGCGCTGGCCGGTTTCTTCCCCGGGATTATGCTGACGCAAATTGGCTATGTTCCCAACGTGGTGCAGTCCGCCGGAACCGTCGAAGGCTTACGCCAGCTGATTTTCATCTATCCAGGCATCCTGGCCGTTATCACCATTGTGGCCATGGGATGCTTCTATAACCTCAACGAGAAGATGTACGTGCGCATCGTTGAAGAGATAGAAATGCGCAAGCGCATGGCCTGATGAATCACTAAAAGAGCGCCCTGCGGGGCGCTATGAGGATCGCAGATGAACCCGAACCCTGATCCGTTAACCCTGAAACTGAGCCTGCGCGAGAAGTGCGCCTACGGAATGGGCGATTTTGGCTCGAATTTGATGCTGTGTATCGGCACGTTATATCTGCTGAAGTTTTATACCGATGAGCTGGGGATGCCTGCGTTCTACGGCGGAATTATTTTTCTGGTGGCGAAATTCTTCACCGCCTTCACCGATATGCTGACCGGCGTGCTACTGGATTCACGACGCAATATCGGCGCACGGGGTAAATTCAGACCCTTTATTCTGTATGCCTCCGTCCCGGTGGCGCTGGTTGCCACAGCGCAGTTTGTGGCGAACGACTTCAGCCTGACCGTCAAAACCGCCATCGCCACGGTACTCTTCATGATGTTTGGTCTGTTTTACAGCCTGATGAACTGTTCGTATGGTGCAATGGTCCCGGCAATCACCAAAAACCCAAACGAGCGCGCCCACCTCGCCGCCTGGCGTCAGGGTGGCGCAACGGTGGGTCTGCTGCTGTGTACCGTTGGCTTTATGCCCGTTCAGGCGCTGTTCGTCAGCCAGCCGTCGTTGGGCTATTTAGTTGCGGCGCTGCTATTCGTGACCGCAGGGCTGTTTTGCATGTGGTGTTGCTACAGTGGGGTGAAAGAACGCTACGTTGAGATCACACCGGAATCCCATAAACCCGGCATTATGAAATCGTTCTGTGCCATCTTCCGCAACCCCCCTTTGCTGGTGTTGTGTATCGCCAACCTCTGCACGCTGGCGGCCTTCAATATCAAGCTTGCCATCCAGGTGTATTACACCCAGTACGTGCTGAACGATATTCATCTTTTGTCCTGGATGGGTTTTTTCAGTATGGGCTGCATTCTGGTGGGGGTTTTCCTGGTGCCCGGCGCGGTAAAACGCTTTGGCAAAAAGCAGGTGTATCTGGGCGGTTTGACCCTGTGGGCGGTGGGCGATGTACTGAACTTTTTCTGGGGAACCAGCTCGATGTCGTTTGTGCTGTTTTCCTGTATGGCGTTTTTTGGTACCGCCTTTGTGAACAGCCTGAACTGGGCGCTGGTGCCGGATACCGTTGATTATGGCGAATGGAAAACCGGAATTCGCGCCGAAGGTTCGGTCTATACCGGCTATACCTTTTCACGCAAAATTTCCGCCGCGCTCGCCGGATTCCTGCCGGGAATTATGCTGACGCAAATTGGCTATATCCCACATGCGGTACAAAGCGCAGGCACCCTGCTTGGTCTGCGTCAGCTTATTTTTCTCTGGCCTTGCGGGTTGGCGATTATTGCTGCCATCACCATGGGGCTGTTTTATAAACTCAATGAACAACGCTTCGCTTATATTATTGAGGAGATTGGAAAACGGAAGAAACAGTCTGCACCAGAACCGGATGTACCCATAAAAAATAAAGCGTCAGCAGTCACTTTATAACCCTAAATCTGGCTATTAACCCTTCCTGTTTAACAGGAGGGGCGGCCCTTCTGTATCTATACATGGACAAATCATGAAGAGAATCGTCATTGCACTGTTCGTTTCATCAGTGTCTTGCTCCGCGTTGGCGGGTGCTTATGTCGAAACGCGCGAAGCCTATAATACCGCCTCCGAACAGCACGAAATTATCCTGCGAGCCGGATATAACTTTGATATAGGGGCGGGGCTGATGTTCACCAATGCCTATAATTTAGGTCAATGGGATGAGCTGAAGCACAGCTATAACGAAATTGAGGGCTGGTATCCCCTGTTTCGACCTACGGACAAATTAACCTTTCAGCCCGGCGGGTTGATTAATGACAGCAGTGCAGGTTCGGGCGGCGCTATTTATTTAGATACGAATTATAAATTTATTGACTGGTTTAACCTGACATTTCGTTATCGCTACAATCACAATAATTACGACACGCCTGACTTTAACGGTGAAATGGATAAGAACGATACCCATGAATTCGCGAATTACTGGAATTTTAAATTAACCGATGCGTTCTTTTATACCTTTGAACCGCACTTTTTCCAGCGAGTGAATGATTACCACAGTAAAAATGGTAAAGATCATCACTGGGAAATCACGAACAAATTTAGCTACAAGATTGACCCGCACTGGCTGCCGTATCTGGAGCTTCAATGGCTGGACCGATGGAATGACTACAACCGCGAGCAGTATCGCATTCGCTTAGGGTTGCGATATTCATTCTGATATAAAAAAAGCCGCTGAATCTCAGCGGCTTTTTTGGCCGGGTTGTGCTTTCGCATCGCCCGGACTACGCATCCTCAGAAAGGAGTCGTATTAGTCTTTGCTGCCACGGCCCGCACGTTTACGGTCGTTCTCAGTCAGGTGACGTTTACGGATACGTACGGAGGTAGGAGTGACTTCTACCAGTTCGTCGTCATCGATAAATTCCAGAGCCTGCTCAAGAGACATTTTCTGTGCCGGAACCAGCGTGGTTGCTTCGTCAGTACCAGAAGCACGCATGTTGGTCAGTTTCTTACCGGTCAGGCAGTTTACCGTCAGGTCGTTAGAACGGCTGTGAATACCGATGATCTGGCCTTCGTAAACTTCTGCACCGTGACCCAGGAACAGCTTACCGCGATCCTGCAGGCTGAACAGTGCGAACGCAACTGCTTTACCCTGGCCGTTGGAGATCAGCACGCCGTTCTGGCGCTGGCCGATTTCACCCGGTTTAACGTCATCGTAGTGGCTGAAGGTGGAGTACAGAAGACCAGTACCAGAGGTCATGGTCATGAACTCGGTACGGAAGCCAATCAGGCCACGTGCCGGGATCAGGTAATCCAGACGAATACGGCCTTTGCCGTCAGGGATCATGTCTTTGACATCGCCCTTACGCTCGCCCATCGCCTGCATCACAGAACCCTGGTGCTGTTCTTCGATATCCAGCGTTACGTTCTCGAACGGCTCTTGCATGCGGCCATCGATCAAACGGTTGATAACTTTCGGACGGGACACAGCCAGTTCGAAGCCTTCACGACGCATGTTTTCGATAAGCACAGACAGGTGCAGCTCACCACGACCGGATACACGGAACGCGTCCGCATCTTCGGTTTCTTCAACGCGCAGCGCGACGTTGTGCACCAGCTCTTTGTTCAGGCGGTCAAGGATCTGACGAGAGGTAACGTATTTACCTTCTTTGCCACAGAACGGAGAGGTGTTGACGTTGAAGAACATGGTTACAGTCGGTTCATCAACAGACAGCGCTGGCAGTGCTTCAACATTTTGCGGGTCGCAAAGGGTGTCGGAGATGTTCAGCTCGCCCAGACCGGTGATAGCAATGATATCGCCCGCTTCGGCTTCGGTGGATTCAATACGCTCCAGACCGAGGTGAGTCAGCACTTTACCGACTTTACCGTTACGCGTTTTACCTTCGCTGTCGATAACAGTGATCTGCTGGTTAGGCTTCACTTTACCGCGCTTGATACGACCGATGCCGATTACACCAACGTAGTTGTTGTAATCCAGCTGGGAGATTTGCATCTGGAACGGACCATCAAGGTCAACGCTTGGTGCTTTAACGTGGTCAACAATCGCCTGGTACAGCGGGGTCATGTCTTCCGCCATATCAGTGTGGTCGTTGCCGGCGATACCCATCAATGCAGATGCATAAATGATTGGGAAATCGAGTTGCTCGTCGCTTGCGTCAAGGTTAACGAACAGGTCAAACACCTGATCCACAACCCAGTCAGGACGCGCGCCAGGACGGTCAACTTTGTTAATAACCACGATTGGCTTCAAACCATGGGCAAATGCCTTTTTGGTTACGAAGCGCGTCTGCGGCATTGGGCCATCCATTGCGTCAACGACCAGCAGAACGGAGTCTACCATGGACATTACACGTTCAACTTCACCACCGAAGTCGGCGTGCCCTGGGGTATCAACGATGTTGATACGGTAGTCATTCCATTTGATAGCGGTGTTTTTAGCGAGGATGGTAATCCCACGCTCTTTCTCCAAATCGTTGGAGTCCATCACGCGTTCGGTGGCTTCAGCACGTTCATTACTGAAGGTACCAGATTGCTGCAGCAGCTTATCAACCAGGGTAGTTTTACCATGGTCAACGTGCGCGATGATGGCGATATTACGCAGATTTTCGATCACAACTTTGCCTCAGGCATTTAGAAATAGCGCGTTATTGTACACGGATTAATCGCAGGACTAAACAGGATCACAAACATCCTCCGCAAACAAGTATCGCAGAGTTGCTTTGTGATCGCTTTCACGCAGCGTAAAAAGTGCACTTTAACGAAAATTGCACCAATATGGTGCTCAATGTTCACACTGAAGCACTATACTGGTGCAAGATGACTATCGTGGTGCAGCTCATTTGCACTATGAAGTGCATGATAACGCCTTTTGGGGGTGATTTAAAAGTTGGCACAGATTTCGCTTTATAAAAAATATGGCAACAACGCCTGCATAACACAGAATTGAAGACCTCGTTACCACGACGACAATGACCAATCCGGGAGAGTTAAGTATGTCCGCTGAACACGTTTTGACGATGCTGAACGAACACGAAGTGAAGTTTGTTGATCTGCGCTTCACCGATACTAAAGGCAAAGAACAGCACGTCACGATCCCTGCTCACCAGGTAAATGCCGAATTCTTTGAAGAAGGCAAAATGTTTGACGGCTCCTCTATCGGCGGCTGGAAAGGCATCAACGAATCCGACATGGTGCTGATGCCTGACGCAACCACTGCGCTCATTGACCCGTTCTACGAAGAGTCTACCCTGATCATCCGTTGCGATATCCTCGAGCCAGGCACACTGCAGGGCTACGACCGCGACCCACGCTCCATCGCAAAACGCGCTGAAGAGTATCTGCGTTCTACCGGTATCGCGGACACCGTGCTGTTCGGGCCAGAGCCAGAGTTCTTCCTGTTCGACGATATTCGCTTTGGTGCGTCTATCTCCGGTTCCCACGTGGCTATCGACGATATCGAAGGCGCATGGAACTCTTCCACCAAATACGAAGGTGGTAACAAAGGTCACCGTCCAGGCGTGAAAGGCGGTTACTTCCCGGTTCCTCCGGTCGATTCTTCTCAGGACATCCGTTCTACCATGTGTCTGATCATGGAAGAGATGGGCCTGGTTGTTGAAGCGCATCACCACGAAGTGGCGACTGCGGGTCAGAACGAAATCGCCACCCGCTTTAACACCATGACCAAAAAAGCGGACGAAATTCAGATCTACAAATATGTGGTGCACAACGTTGCACACCGCTTCGGTAAAACCGCGACCTTTATGCCAAAACCAATGTTCGGCGATAACGGTTCCGGCATGCACTGCCACATGTCTCTCTCCAAGAACGGGACTAACCTGTTCTCTGGCGACAAATATGCGGGTCTGTCCGAGCAGGCGCTGTTCTACATCGGTGGTGTCATCAAGCACGCTAAAGCGATCAACGCCCTGGCGAACCCAACCACCAACTCCTACAAGCGTCTGGTCCCAGGCTACGAAGCTCCAGTGATGCTGGCGTACTCTGCCCGTAACCGCTCTGCTTCTATCCGTATTCCAGTGGTTGCGTCTCCAAAAGCGCGTCGTATCGAAGTGCGCTTCCCGGACCCAGCGGCTAACCCGTACCTGTGCTTCGCAGCGCTGCTGATGGCGGGTCTTGATGGTATTAAGAACAAGATCCACCCAGGCGAAGCGATGGACAAAAACCTGTACGACCTGCCGCCAGAAGAAGCGAAAGAGATCCCACAGGTTGCCGGTTCTCTGGAAGAAGCCCTGAATGCGCTGGACGCAGACCGTGAGTTCCTGACTGCTGGCGGTGTGTTCACTGACGACGCTATCGATGCTTACATCGCACTGCGTATTGAAGAGAACGACCGTGTACGCATGACGCCACACCCGGTTGAGTTCGAACTGTACTACAGCGTTTAATTTTCATCTGATTCAACGGATTTCTTGCCGCCACTGCGGCAAGAAAGACGCAGAAGATTTTTTGTTGCCGTGGAAACTTTTAGCCCATCTCCGGATGGGCTTTTTTCTCCACCAACAAACTGATCTCACGCGCTTTTTACCACTAAAACGCTATACTGCACTAAATTAGTGCACCCAACTCCAGGAGACTGCTGAATGGCAACTGGCACGCTGCCCGATGCTGGGCAGATCCTCAATTCTTTAATCAACAGTATCTTACTGGTCGACGACGAGCTGGCTGTCCATTACGCCAACCCTGCGGCGCAGCAGTTGCTCGCCCAAAGCTCGCGTAAATTATTTGGTACACCGCTGCCAGAACTGTTGAGCTATTTTTCGCTGAATATTGCCCTGATGCAGGAAAGCTTATCGGCGGGCCAAGGCTTTACCGATAACGAAGTGACGCTGGTGATCGACGGGCGCTCGCATATTCTTTCGCTGACGGCGCAACGTCTGCCGGACGGTCTGATTCTGCTGGAGATGGCGCCGATGGATAATCTGCGGCGGCTCAGCCAGGAGCAACTCCAGCATGCCCAGCAAATCGCCGCTCGCGATCTGGTGCGTGGACTTGCCCATGAAATCAAAAATCCACTCGGTGGGCTCCGGGGCGCGGCTCAGCTGTTAACCAAAGCGCTGCCGGATCCGGCACTGGCCGAGTACACCAACGTCATCATTGAACAGGCCGACCGTCTGCGCAATCTGGTCGACCGGCTGCTCGGCCCACAGCAGCCGGGCATGCACGTGACCGAAAGCATCCACAAGGTGGCTGAGCGGGTGGTGAAGCTGGTGTCGATGGAATTGCCTGAGAATGTCACGCTGGTTCGCGATTACGATCCGAGCCTGCCAGAACTGCCTCACGATCCCGACCAGATTGAACAGGTGCTTTTAAATATCGTGCGTAACGCCCTGCAGGCATTAGGGTCGGAAGGTGGGCAAATTGTCCTGCGCACGCGTACGGCTTTCCAGCTGACGCTGCATGGTGTGCGCTATCGCCTGGCGGCAAGAATTGACGTAGAAGACAACGGCCCGGGAATTGCGTCGCATCTGCAGGACACGCTGTTTTATCCCATGGTCAGCGGCCGTGAAGGTGGGACCGGGCTGGGATTGTCCATTGCCCGCAATTTGATCGACCAACACTCCGGCAAAATTGAATTTACCAGTTGGCCGGGTCATACCGAGTTTTCGGTTTACCTGCCAATTAAAAAATAAAGGTGACGACGATGCAACGAGGGATAGTCTGGGTAGTCGATGATGATAGTTCCATCCGCTGGGTGCTTGAACGCGCGCTTACCGGAGCAGGTTTAA
This sequence comes from Lelliottia sp. CFBP8978, assembly GCF_034046055.2. NCBI lineage: Bacteria > Pseudomonadati > Pseudomonadota > Gammaproteobacteria > Enterobacterales > Enterobacteriaceae > Lelliottia > Lelliottia sp. CFBP8978. The sequence continues at coordinate 4,429,737 of NZ_CM188253.1, forward strand.
ACTGCACCACGTTTGAAAGCGGTAGCGAAGTGCTCGATGCGCTGATCACGAAAACCCCGGACGTGCTGCTTTCTGATATCCGTATGCCCGGAATGGATGGGCTGGCGCTGTTAAAGCAAATCAAGCAACGCCACCCTATGCTTCCGGTCATCATAATGACAGCCCACTCGGATCTGGATGCCGCCGTCAGCGCCTATCAGCAGGGCGCATTTGATTACCTGCCCAAACCCTTTGATATTGATGAAGCCGTTGCGCTGGTCGAGCGGGCTATCAGCCATTATCAGGAACAGCAGCAGCCGCGTAATGCGCCGGTGTTCGGGCCCACAACCGATATTATCGGCGAAGCGCCTGCCATGCAGGATGTGTTTCGCATTATTGGCCGTCTGTCGCGCTCCTCCATTAGCGTACTGATTAACGGCGAGTCGGGGACCGGTAAAGAGCTGGTTGCCCATGCTTTACATCGGCATAGCCCGCGAGCGAAAGCGCCGTTTATCGCGCTGAATATGGCGGCCATTCCGAAGGACTTGATTGAGTCGGAGCTATTTGGTCATGAAAAAGGGGCCTTTACCGGCGCGAATACCATTCGCCAGGGCCGCTTTGAGCAGGCCGACGGCGGAACGCTTTTCCTTGATGAAATCGGCGATATGCCGCTGGATGTGCAAACACGCCTGCTTCGTGTTTTAGCTGACGGACAATTTTATCGTGTGGGGGGTTATGCTCCGGTGAAAGTCGACGTGCGTATTATCGCGGCGACGCACCAGAATCTTGAGCAGCGCGTACAGGAAGGTAAATTCCGCGAGGATTTGTTCCACCGTCTGAACGTGATTCGTGTTCATCTGCCGCCTCTGCGCGAACGCCGTGAGGATATTCCCCGCCTGGCACGGCACTTTTTGCAGGTTGCGGCGCGTGAGCTTGGCGTGGAAGCCAAACAACTGCACCCGGAAACCGATGCCGCTCTGACGCGTCTGGCGTGGCCGGGTAATGTTCGCCAGCTTGAAAACACCTGTCGCTGGCTTACCGTGATGGCTGCGGGTCAGGAAGTGTTGATTCAGGATCTTCCCGGCGAGCTGTTCGAAGCAACCGCCCCTGAAAGCAACACCGGACAGTCATTACCCGATAGCTGGGCAACGCTGCTGGCACAGTGGGCCGATCGCGCGCTGCGTTCCGGTCATCAAAACTTGCTTTCAGAAGCCCAACCCGAGATGGAGCGTACTTTGCTGACGACCGCGCTTCGCCATACTCAGGGACATAAACAAGAAGCGGCCCGGCTGCTGGGCTGGGGGCGAAATACGCTGACGCGGAAGCTGAAAGAGTTGGGAATGGAATAAGCGATTCCCCGGTGGCGCGATGCCGCCGGGGTTTGCGCTTTAAATCACGCGAGAAAACTGCTGCAGACGAGCCTTCTGGCGCAAATACGCGTCAAAGCACATGCAGATATTACGAATCAACAAACGCCCTTTCGGGGTGACCTGAATGGCTTTATCCGTCACATCCACCAGCCCATCTTTTGCCAGCGGCGCAATCAGTTTCAGATCTTCAGCAAAGTAGTCGTTAAAGACGAGATCCCACTCTGTTTCAACCGGTGCAAAATCGAGGCGGAAGTTGCAGATAAGTGCCTTGATAACATCACGGCGAATGCAATCGTCACGCGTTAACGCAATCCCGCGCCACAAGGCGTTGCCGGTTTCATCCACCTGCTGATAATAGTGTTTCAGCTCTTTCTGGTTCTGCGCATAGCAATCCCCCATCATGCTGATGGCCGAAACGCCCATGCCCAGCAAATCGGTATCTCCCTGGGTGGTATAACCCTGGAAATTGCGGTGCAGCACGCCTTCACGCTGGGCAATCGCCAGCTCGTCATCAGGACGGGCAAAGTGGTCCATACCGATAAACTGGTAGCCCGTTTCGGTAAGTGAGGTGATGGTTTCCTGCAGGATATCCAGCTTTTGCTGCGCAGACGGCAGGTCGGCATCTTTGATTTTACGCTGCGCCGCAAACAGCGTTGGCAGGTGCGCGTAGTTAAAGACGCTCAGGCGATCGGGATTGAGTTCTGCCACGCGTTTAAGCGTGAAAGCAAAGCTTTCCGGCGTCTGCTTAGGCAGACCGTAAATCAGATCGATATTGGTCGAGGTGAAACCAATTTCGCGAGCGTGATTCAGCAAGGCAAAAATAAACGCTTCATCCTGCTCGCGGTTGACCAGACGCTGAACCTCTTTGTTGAAGTCCTGTACGCCCATGCTCAGCCGGTTGAAGCCCTCAGCGCGAAGGTGATCGACAACATCCAGCTCAATCTCGCGCGGATCGACTTCGATAGAAATTTCAGCATCGGCTTCAAAACGGAAACTGGCGCGCAGCAGACTCATCAGACGGCTAATTTGTGTCTTGTTCAAATAGGTAGGCGTACCGCCGCCCCAGTGTAACTGGCTCACATTGCGCCCGGCAAAAAGCGGTGCACGGTGAAGGATTTCTTGCTCTAAGGCATCCAGATACTGATCGGCTTTGTGCTGCTGGCGGGTAACGATTTTATTACAGCCGCAGAAGTAGCAGAGCTTATGGCAGAAAGGGATGTGAACATAAAGCGAAAGCGGGCGCTCAGGATAGCGTGCCACCGCCTGCTGAAAATCAGCCTCGCCGAAGGATTCTGCAAACTCCAGCGCGGTTGGGTATGAGGTATAGCGTGGCCCGGAATAGTTATATTTCTGGATCAGGGCCAGATCCCAGTCGATGCTTGGTACAGACATGCTCACTCCTTCCGTTGGTGTCGCGTACGTTTACGGCGGCCCGTTCTGACCCCATTTCGGGCCATCATTCGGGTGCGCAGCCACTTCTGTCGCCGCGACAACCGCCGTAGTTTAACGAATAACCACGCCAGATAACATATAACCGGAAGGGTTATAAGCAGGACTATAGAGCCTGCTGGGTGCAAATGTTAGTTTCCACCTTTGAGAAGACGCATCATATCGTCCTGCTTTTCTTCTTCTTCGTCATCTTCTTCATCGTCGTAAGAGAGGCCAAGTTGCTGCATCAGTTCATCAATACGATCCAGCTTGCTATCTACCCACTTCTGCTCTTCAGTATTCAGGGATTCGCCCTCTTCAAGACGTTCCAGCAGCGCGTCCAGGCGCTCATCATTCTCCAGCATATCCAACTCAGCCTGCGGTGAAAGCATAGGTTTCTCGCTCTTTGGTTTGTGCTGCTTGACGACCGGGGTTTCAGTGACGCCCAGTGCGATTAGCTTTTTACTACCGATACGCGGATCTTTCTGTTGAGTATTTTTCGCAGACGCGCTGCCAGCACTGCCACCATTCGCACGACTACCGGCGGAGTGACCACTGTGCTTTTTCGCACGTTTGCGGTCACGTGCTTCCTGATTCAGTTCTTCACGTGTCTTGCGATGTGCTTTAGCAGGGCGTTTCGCACCCGATGCGGAGGTTGGTTTTTTCATGTTGCCTTGTCTTTAAGCCGTTTTATTCAGTATAGAATTGCGGCGAAATCTAGCAGAAAGCAAGCAAAGAAAAAAGGCGACAGAGCAATCTGTCGCCTTTTTTCCTGACCTATAACCCTTAACGGGTTTTACAATCCCTGTTTGCTAACAACTAACCCTGTTTATCCTTTAGCGGATATCATCCTTAATACGGTTCCCTTTCCCTTTTCTCACGCCTCCGGCGTGTACCTTCCTGGTCGTCGTCCTGAGTCTTCGCCTCCTGGCGCTCCTGACCCTTATCCTTAAGTCTTTATCCTGCTGGCATCCTCGCCATGGGTGTTACTTTACCTTTTTTTACTTACCAAACAAGCGGACAACCAGTCCAAATTAGAACTTTCAGATAATTCTATATAACTAACAACATGATTTTAAATCATTTAACGATTTCAGAGCCTGAGGATCCTCTTAAATATCCCATAGCGACAATGGTTAATGTCTTACATTTTAAATGGTTTTAACTTACAGCTGCGGAGCGAAGGGAAAAGCCTTTTGCCTGCATTCAGGTATACTCCCCTTCAGAATAAGATTTATGGAGACGACCACGTGACTACCTGGAATTATCAACAGACGCATTTTGTCACCAGCGCGCCTGATATTCGCCACTTACCGCCCGATACGGGAATTGAAGTGGCATTTGCTGGCCGCTCCAATGCGGGCAAATCCAGCGCACTGAATACGCTCACGAACCAGAAAAGCCTGGCGCGTACCTCAAAAACGCCGGGGCGTACTCAGCTGATCAACCTGTTCGAAGTGGCTGATGGCAAACGCCTGGTGGATTTACCGGGATATGGCTATGCAGAAGTGCCGGAAGAGGTAAAAATCAAATGGCAGCGTGCGCTGGGTGAATATCTGGAAAAACGCCAGTGTCTGAAAGGGCTGGTTGTGCTGATGGATATCCGCCACCCGCTTAAAGATCTCGATCAACAAATGATCCACTGGGGTGTCGCCAGCGAAATCCCTGTGCTGGTGCTGCTGACGAAAGCTGATAAACTGGCAAGCGGCGCGCGTAAAGCGCAGTTGAAACTGGTGCGTGAGGCAGCTCTCGAATTCGGCGGTGACGTGCAAGTAGAAACGTTTTCATCACTGAAAAAGCAAGGCGTGGATGTTCTGCGACACAAGCTGGACAGCTGGTTTAACGACCTGGAACCCGCCACTGAAACAGAAGAGTAATCATCGGCGCGGTCATTACCGCGCTTTTTTTTGCCTGAATATTTTCTTTGCTGCAATAAAAAACGCCCCAGTCATTACTGACTGGGGCGGCTAAAATATTCAGCCAAATCCGATTACGTGAAGTAAAAGGTCTGAAAGATAGAACATCTTACCTCTGTACCCTACGTCTTTAACTCTACTCTTTTTTTATCGCTGGACAAAGCACTTTTTGTAGTTTTTTTTCAGTCTTTACATAGGTAAATCTAATGGCTGTCACAAAATATTCACTGTTATGTTGCTTACTTACAGAAAAAGCCCTTACCCCGGCAAACACTTAGTGAGCTTGATCCCAGTTTTCGCCACTCCCCACTTCCACCAGCAATGGCACATCTAACTTCATGCTGCTTTCCATCAGTTCATGGATCTTTTTCGAGACCGCATCCAGATCATCCTGATGCACTTCAAACACCAGTTCATCGTGAACCTGCATGATCATTTGCACACGCGGTTTGTCTTTTTCCAGCCATGCATCAACCGCAATCATTGCGCGTTTAATGATGTCCGCAGCCGTTCCTTGCATCGGTGCGTTGATCGCCGCACGTTCAGCCCCCGCCCGACGAGCCGCATTGCTGGACGTGATATCCGGCAGATAAAGACGGCGCCCATCCAGCGTTTCGACGTAACCTTTTTCCTTCGCCTGGGCGCGCGTACGCTCCATATATTCCAGTACGCCAGGGTAACGTTCAAAGTAGAGATCCATGTACTTCTGCGACTCTTTACGCGGAATGTTTAACTGGCGAGAAAGACCAAATGCGCTCATGCCGTAAATCAGACCGAAGTTGATTGCTTTCGCACTGCGACGCTGTTCGTTGGTAACGCTGTCCAGCGGCAGACCAAAGACTTCCGCGGCTGTTGCCCGGTGGATATCCTTCCCTTCGGCAAAAGCAGTCAGCAGCCCCTTATCACGTGACAGATGCGCCATGATGCGTAGTTCGATTTGCGAGTAGTCGGCCGAGACAATCAGGTAATCCTTCGGAGCAATAAATGCCTGACGGATGCGGCGTCCCTCTTCATTTCGGACCGGAATGTTTTGCAGGTTGGGATCCGTGGAGGACAAGCGCCCGGTAGCCGCAACGGCCTGATGGTAAGAGGTATGCACGCGACCGGTTTTTGGATTGATCATCAGCGGCAGCTTATCGGTATACGTCGATTTCAGCTTTGCAAGACCGCGGTACTGCAAAATCACTTTCGGCAATGGATAGTCGAGTGCCAGTTCTTCCAGCACCTCTTCTGACGTTGACGGCGCACCGCCAGGCGTTTTCTTCAGCGGCTTGATGCCCTGCTTTTCAAACAGGATGGTCTGCAACTGCTTGGTCGAAGAAAGATTGAACGGCTCACCAGCGATCTCATGGGCTTTCTGTTCCAGCTCATTTAAACGCAGAGCGATCTCTTCGGAATGCTTATGCAAAACGGCAGGATCAATTTTCACGCCGTTACGCTCAATACGGGAGAGCACTGGCACCAGAGGCATTTCGACATTTTCGAAAATGTTGAGTGGTCCTTCCTGCTTTTGCAGTTTCGGATACATTTTCAGGTGCAATTGCAGGGTAACGTCGGCATCTTCTGCCGCATAACGACCGGCCTCTTCCAGCGCAATCTGATTAAATGTCAGCTGGTTTTTGCCTTTTCCGGCAATCTCTTCAAAGGTGACCGTTTTATGCTTGAGCCAGCGATCGGAAAGGGAATCCATATCATGACGACCCGCCACACTGTTGAGAATGTAAGATTCCAGCATGGTGTCGTAGGCAATACCGCGCAGCTCAATACCGTAGTTTTGCAAAATACCGCGGTCATACTTCAGGTTTTGCCCAACCTTCAGCACTTTTTCATCTTCCAGCAGCGGTTTGAGTAACTCAAGCACGCGCTCACGAGGGATTTGGTCAGGCGCATCGAGATAGTCGTGCGCCACCGGAACATAAGCCGCAATGCCAGGTTCCGTCGCAAATGAGAGGCCGACCATATTGGCTGAGATGTTATCCAGGCTGTCGGTTTCGGTATCAAAAGCGATGACCGGCGCTTTTTTCAGCTTCTCAATCCAGGCAATGAGCTGTGACTCTTCGAGCACGGTTTCATAGTTCTCAAAGGAGAGCGCGGTGACCTCTTCTTCAGCTTCGTCTTCAGCATCAACAACAATAGTTTCTTTTGTCTTCGCGGCTGGTTTAGCACCTTTAGCCTGCAGCCATTTACCCGCTTCGACGTCTGTTATCCAGCGCTTGAATTCGTATTGCTTAAACAGGCCCAGAAGTTCATCGGCAGCCGGCGGCTGCACTTCAAGCTGCTCACAGGTCAGTTCCAGCTCCACGTCGGTTTTGATGGTGGCCAGTTTATATGAGAGGTAGGCAACGTCTTTATTTTGCTCCAGCTTCGCAGCCATCGTTTTGGCGCCGCGGAACGTCAACCCGGCAATTTTATCGGACTCAGCGTAGAGCTTATCCAGCCCACCTAACCCCTGCAGCAATGCCTGTGCCGTTTTCTCACCTACGCCTGGAACACCCGGAATGTTATCCGAGGAGTCGCCCATCAACGCCAGAAAATCAATAATAAGCTCTGGTGGAACACCGTATTTCGTGACGACCTCTTCCGGCCCGAGGATGGTATTGGTCATGGTGTTAATCAGGGTGATGTCTGGCGTCACTAGCTGTGCCATATCTTTATCGCCGGTGCTTATCAGTACCGGGCGGCCTAACTTTTCAGCCTCACGCGCCAACGTACCAATAACGTCATCAGCCTCGACGCCAGACACCGCCAGCAGCGGTAACCCCATGGCTTTTACCATGGTATGTAATGGCTCGATTTGGGCACGCAGATCATCTGGCATCGGCGGACGATGGGATTTGTAATCTTCAAACAGTTCATCACGGAAGGTTTTACCCTTCGCATCGAACACCACCGCAGCGTGTGATGGCTGGTACTGAAGGAGCAGGCTACGCAGCATGTTTAACACGCCATACATCGCGCCGGTAGGCTCTCCTGCGCTATTGGTCAGAGGAGGAAACGCATGATACGCCCGATACAGGTATGAAGAGCCGTCGACGAGAATAAGAGGGTTTTCTGGAATCTGAACCATAGTGTCCGTGCCTTTAATCAATTAATGGCTAAAGGATGCCACAGAAGGATGAAAACATCAGTTTTTAGCACCGAATACAGGAAAAGATTTTGCGATCGTCAGGATCGCTCGCAAAAACAAACTGTGGATAAGTTTGTGCATATTTTTAATCCATATGAATAATTGTGCCATTCATGGATCTTTATTTTTATATTTATTGTTTTTAATCAGTGAGTTGAATGTCGATCGTTCTGGTATATTTCCAGTTGATGACTATTTACTCTATGTGGATATAAGAGAAGCCGAAATCGTTATCGTAGACAAATACTCTGTTTAAGCACTCATTCCAACTCATCCCGAGGTGAAAGCCCCCTGCTTTTGTCCGTTTTCTGATAAAATCAGCGCCCTTCACCTGCGGTCTGACCGTCAGGTTATATATAACCACCTGATAAATATCAATATGTCTAGACTGCCAGCTGCAATAACCCTCCTGTTAAGTATCATTTTGACGATTCTGGTAACCATCGTCTGTTCCGTGCCGATCATCATGGCTGGAATCATCAAATTACTGTTCCCCGTCCCGGCGGTGTGGCGCACTGTTTCGGGATTTTGCAATGTTATGATGTATTGCTGGTGTCAGGGACTGGCGTGGCTAATGCATCTCAACCCTCATTTAAAGTGGGATATCGAAGGGCTGGATGGCCTGAATAAGAAAAATTGGTATTTGCTGGTCGGTAACCACCGCAGCTGGGCGGATATCGTGGTGCTGTGTGTGCTATTTCGCAAACATATCCCAATGAATAAATATTTTCTGAAGCAGCAACTCGCCTGGATACCTTTTATTGGGCTGGCCTGCTGGGCGTTAGACATGCCATTTATGAAACGTTATTCCCGGAGCTATTTGATTCGCCACCCGGAGCGCCGGGGCCGTGATGTTGAAACAACGCGTCGCTCCTGCGAGAAATTTCGCGCGCAACCGACCACTATCGTCAACTTTGTTGAAGGCTCTCGCTTTACCGAAGAAAAGCATCGACAGACCCGCTCCGCCTATAATAATTTGCTGCCACCGAAAGCGGCAGGGATTGCAATGGCCATCAGCGTACTGGGAGATCAGTTCGATAAATTGCTGAACGTGACGCTTTGTTATCCGGAAAATGATAAGACGCCATTTTACGATATGCTAAGCGGCAGACTGACACGTATTGTCGTGCGGATAAATCTGGTGCAGGTGGGTGAAGAGCTGCATGGAGATTACATTAATGATAAGAACTTTAAACGTCGTTTCCAGCTATGGCTGAACACGCTTTGGCATGATAAAGATGTGCTGATAAACGATATTAAATCTGCATACAAAAACGCCGGTCATTGACCGGCGTTTTCACTTTTATTTCTTTTCAACCAGATATTTTACTGTGTCAGCGTACTGCTGAACGAAAATGTCCATACTGCTGGTATCCATCCCTTGCGGGTTCACCTGGTATTTTCCGTTCACGAACATGGCCGGAACACCCTGCAACTGGAGGTCTGCAGCAGCTTTTTCCTGCTGAGCTACCAGAGATTTCACCACGAAACTATTCCATGCAGCATCGTAATCTTCGCCTTTCACGCCGGCATCAACAAACACTTTGCGAATGTCTGCAACGGTCTGAACGGTTTGGGTTTTCTGAACGGCTTCAAACATAGGTGCGGTGACCTGATCTTCCACACCCAGCGCCAGTGCAACTGCCCATGCCTGGGTTAAGTCCTTGCCCAGAGGACCAAGGAATTCGACATGGTACTTCGTCATTTTGGTGCCTTCAGGCAGCTTTTTCTTCACGTTATCGGAAACGTGCAGAACTTCTTCAAACTGATAGCAGTGTGGGCAATAGAATGAGAAGAACTCCAGCACCTGAGGCTCACCGGCAACCGGCTTTTCGAGGGTATTGAACTGCTTGCCATCGCTGAATTGAGCAGCAGATGCGCTAAATGCCAGAATCATACCTGCCAGCGCCAGCCATATTTTTTTCATGATCAACTTTCTCCTGATGTGTCCGATTAATACATTGGCGTTAATTGTAGAGGCGGTTCATTCAGAACCTTAACCTGCTCAATAAATGTGGTTGTCTGGCTGCGCCAGTAATCTTCCCCGGTAAGCCATGGGAAATTTTTAGGGAACGCGGGATCGTCCCAACGTCTGATTAACCATGCGAGATAATATACAAAACGCATGGCCCGTAAAGGTTCTATCAGCGCGATTTCGTCTGAATTAAAGGAGCTAAATTCTTCATAAGCTTCAATAATCGTTTCCAGCTGCATACGCTGTTCAGCTTTATCACCATTTAGCAGCATCCACAGATCCTGAACTGCAGGCCCCATACGGGCGTCATCAAGATCCACAAATAATGGACCGTCGCGCCAGAGGATATTTCCGGCATGGCAGTCACCATGAAGACGCAGTATTTCTGCTTCAGTGTCCCAGCGCATTGTGACAGCCTGGATTAATGCATCAGTCGCTTTCAGGAAATCAGCTTTGAGTGCAGCCGGAATCAACGTAGACGTTTCAAATACCTGCCGCGGCTCAGTTAAATACTCCTGAATGCCCATGGTAGGACGTGCGTTAAATGCTTTTTTGCGCCCGGTCTGATGGATACGCCCCAGATAGCGCGCCACCCACTCCATCTGATCAATATTATCTGCTTCAAATTGACGGCCACCCAGACTGGGGAAGACGGCAAAGAAATAACCCTGATGGGTCAACAGTGATTGATTATCAAACAGGATAGGTGCGGCGACAGGAACATCATCATTCAGCAGATCGAGCGCGAACTGGTGCTCTTCCTGGATCTGTTCTGCAGACCAACGCTGGGGACGGTAAAACTTCACGACAAAGCGTTGGCGGTCCTCGTCCTGGAACTGATAGACGCGGTTTTCATAGCTGTTTAAAGGGGTGAGCCCGGAGTCCACCCGAATGCCCTGTTCGAACAGGGCATCCATAATGGTATCCGGGTGTAATGTCTGAAAAGTAAAAGCCTTGTCGTTCATCCGATCATCCGGAAATTATACGAATGATTCAGGATATCATTTCACAGCGATTTCGGTGGCTCCTCTTACAAGGTTTTACTCTTTAATTACGCCACGGGCACGCAGTAACGCAGTTTTGAAATCTTCTTCATAATCTTTCTGAATACCAGGAATCACCGCATCTTTATCGGAGTCGCGCATTTTGAGATGGTAGATCAGAATATCATCAGAAAGGTCTGTCAGTTCGCCGTCATAACCTGACTCTTTCGCCAATTTCTGTAAGAATTGCATCAAATTCAGTTCTGGCTCTTTTTGCCAAGCGGGCTGGAGGAGTTCGATAACTTCATTCAGACGTTTGCATTTCATATGTGGTGCTCCTTTCATTTAGTGGAATACGTTAACAGGGTCAATCCCACATTAAAAGAGGCGATATTCGTGAATCAGAACCAGGAAATTACTGGGGTTGTTCTGGCAGGTGGTCGAGCAACGCGAATGGGCGGAAAAGACAAGGGATTGCAGGAACTTAACGGCAAACAGTTATGGCAATATGTTGCCGATACCCTGAGTGGACAAGTGAACAGGATTGCGATTAGCGCAAATCGTCACATCGACATTTATCAGCAAAGCGGGTATCCCGTTCTTCAGGATAATTTATCGGATTACCCTGGCCCATTGGCTGGCATTCTTAGCGTTATGAAACATTCAGACGGAGAATGGTTTCTCTTTTGCCCATGCGATACCCCCTTCATTCCAGCCTGCCTTGCTGAGCGATTGCTTCGCCAGAGGCAAGACGCACCTGTGGTATGGGTTCATGACGGAGAGCGTGATCACCCGACTATCGCTTTGATTAACAGGATATTAATTCCACGGCTTGAAGCCTATCTTGCATCAGGAGAACGGCGTGTAATGATATTTATGCGACAAGTTGGCGGTCACGCAGTGAGTTTTAACGACCTGAAGTCTGCTTTTATCAACATTAATACTACGGAAGATTTACAAAATTTTCAGGGGGGAAAATGAAACCTGTTCTGGCAATTGCGGCCTGGAGCGGCACGGGAAAAACATCGCTTCTGAAAAAGTTGATTCCTGCGCTTTGCGCAAAGAATATTCGTCCCGGGTTAATTAAACACACTCATCACCATATGGATATCGACACTCCAGGCAAGGACAGTTACGAGTTACGTAAAGCCGGTGCGGCGCAAACGATGGTTGCCAGCGCACAGCGATGGGCATTAATGACTGAAACGCCGGAAGAAAGCGCATTGGATTTGAATTATTTGGTGAGCCGAATGGACCATTCGATGCTGGATCTGGTGCTTGTGGAGGGGTTTAAACATGAACCGGTGGCTAAAATCCTGCTTTTTCGAAGCAACTCTGGACATGAAATCCATGAATTAATCCTGGATGAACATGTTATCGCAGTGGCCAGTGATGTCCCTCTCTCGCTTGCCGTTCCTGTACTGGATTTGAATGATACTGATGAAATAGTTCAATGGATTCAGGAGTGGATGATCAGACAAAAAGATCATTAGCGTTTATAGAAGAGCGTTCTATTTTTATAGCAAGACGCAAAAAGGCCATCCTTCCGGATGGCCTTTTCACTTAATTAATGCCTGGCAGTTCCCTACTCTCACATGGGGAGACCCCACACTACCATCGGCGCTACGGCGTTTCACTTCTGAGTTCGGCATGGGGTCAGGTGGGACCACCGCGCTAAAGCCGCCAGGCAAATTCTGTCACCAACACGCTTCTCCGCGCGTCAGTTAATCTGTATCAAGCTGAATATCGTCTCTTTCGCCAAAACATCTTCGGCGTTGTAAGGTTAAGCCTCACGGTTCATTAGTATCGGTTAGCTCAATGCATCGCTGCACTTACACACCCGACCTATCAACGTCGTAGTCTTCAACGTTCCTTCAGGACTCTCAAGGAGTCAGGGAGAACTCATCTCGGGGCAAGTTTCGTGCTTAGATGCTTTCAGCACTTATCTTTTCCGCATTTAGCTACCGGGCAATGCCATTGGCATGACAACCCGAACACCAGTGATGCGTCCACTCCGGTCCTCTCGTACTAGGAGCAGCCCCCCTCAATTCTCCAGCGCCCACGGCAGATAGGGACCGAACTGTCTCACGACGTTCTAAACCCAGCTCGCGTACCACTTTAAACGGCGAACAGCCGTACCCTTGGGACCTACTTCAGCCCCAGGATGTGATGAGCCGACATCGAGGTGCCAAACACCGCCGTCGATATGAACTCTTGGGCGGTATCAGCCTGTTATCCCCGGAGTACCTTTTATCCGTTGAGCGATGGCCCTTCCATTCAGAACCACCGGATCACTATGACCTGCTTTCGCACCTGCTCGAGCCGTCACTCTCGCAGTCAAGCTAGCTTATGCCATTGCACTAACCTCCTGATGTCCGACCAGGATTAGCTAACCTTCGTGCTCCTCCGTTACTCTTTAGGAGGAGACCGCCCCAGTCAAACTACCCACCAGACACTGTCCGCAACCCGGATTACGGGTCTACGTTAGAACACCAGCCATTAAAGGGTGGTATTTCAAGGTTGGCTCCACGCAGACTGGCGTCCACGCTTCAAAGCCTCCCACCTATCCTACACATCAAGGACCAGTGTTCAGTGTCAAGCTATAGTAAAGGTTCACGGGGTCTTTCCGTCTTGCCGCGGGTACACTGCATCTTCACAGCGAGTTCAATTTCACTGAGTCTCGGGTGGAGACAGCCTGGCCATCATTACGCCATTCGTGCAGGTCGGAACTTACCCGACAAGGAATTTCGCTACCTTAGGACCGTTATAGTTACGGCCGCCGTTTACCGGGGCTTCGATCAAGAGCTTCGCCTTGCGGCTAACCCCATCAATTAACCTTCCGGCACCGGGCAGGCGTCACACCGTATACGTCCACTTTCGTGTTTGCACAGTGCTGTGTTTTTAATAAACAGTTGCAGCCAGCTGGTATCTTCGACTGGTTTCAGCTCCGTCCGCAGGGACTTCACCTACACACCAGCGTGCCTTCTCCCGAAGTTACGGCACCATTTTGCCTAGTTCCTTCACCCGAGTTCTCTCAAGCGCCTTGGTATTCTCTACCTGACCACCTGTGTCGGTTTGGGGTACGATTTGATGTTACCTGATGCTTAGAGGCTTTTCCTGGAAGCAGGGCATTTGTTACTTCAGCACCGTAGTGCCTCGTCGTCACACCTCAGCGTTAGATAAGAGTCCGGATTTACCTAAACTCTCCGCCTACATGCTTAAACCGGGACAACCGTCGCCCGGCTAACATAGCCTTCTCCGTCCCCCCTTCGCAGTAACACCGAGTACAGGAATATTAACCTGTTTCCCATCGACTACGCCTTTCGGCCTCGCCTTAGGGGTCGACTCACCCTGCCCCGATTAACGTTGGACAGGAACCCTTGGTCTTCCGGCGAGCGGGCTTTTCACCCGCTTTATCGTTACTTATGTCAGCATTCGCACTTCTGATACCTCCAGCAAACCTCACAGTTCACCTTCAACGGCTTACAGAACGCTCCCCTACCCAACAACACCTAAGTGTCGCTGCCGCAGCTTCGGTGCATGGTTTAGCCCCGTTACATCTTCCGCGCAGGCCGACTCGACCAGTGAGCTATTACGCTTTCTTTAAATGATGGCTGCTTCTAAGCCAACATCCTGGCTGTCTGTGCCTTCCCACATCGTTTCCCACTTAACCATGACTTTGGGACCTTAGCTGGCGGTCTGGGTTGTTTCCCTCTTCACGACGGACGTTAGCACCCGCCGTGTGTCTCCCGTGATAACATTCTTCGGTATTCGTAGTTTGCATCGGGTTGGTAAGCCGGGATGGCCCCCTAGCCGAAACAGTGCTCTACCCCCGAAGATGAGTTCACGAGGCGCTACCTAAATAGCTTTCGGGGAGAACCAGCTATCTCCCGGTTTGATTGGCCTTTCACCCCCAGCCACAAGTCATCCGCTAATTTTTCAACATTAGTCGGTTCGGTCCTCCAGTTAGTGTTACCCAACCTTCAACCTGCCCATGGCTAGATCACCGGGTTTCGGGTCTATACCCTGCAACTTAACGCCCAGTTAAGACTCGGTTTCCCTTCGGCTCCCCTATACGGTTAACCTTGCTACAGAATATAAGTCGCTGACCCATTATACAAAAGGTACGCAGTCACCTAACAAGTAGGCTCCCACTGCTTGTACGTACACGGTTTCAGGTTCTTTTTCACTCCCCTCGCCGGGGTTCTTTTCGCCTTTCCCTCACGGTACTGGTTCACTATCGGTCAGTCAGGAGTATTTAGCCTTGGAGGATGGTCCCCCCATATTCAGACAGGATACCACGTGTCCCGCCCTACTCTTCGAGTTCACAACGCGTGCATTTTTGTGTACGGGACTATCACCCTGTACCGTCGGACTTTCCAGACCGTTCCACTAACACGCGCGCTGATTCAGACTCTGGGCTCCTCCCCGTTCGCTCGCCGCTACTGGGGGAATCTCGGTTGATTTCTTTTCCTCGGGGTACTTAGATGTTTCAGTTCCCCCGGTTCGCCTCATGCCACTATGTATTCATGACATGATAGTGTGTCGAAACACACTGGGTTTCCCCATTCGGGTATCGCCGGGTCAAAGGTTCATATCACCTCGCCGACGCTTATCGCAGATTAGCACGCCCTTCATCGCCTCTGACTGCCAGGGCATCCACCGTGTACGCTTAGTCGCTTAACCTCACAACCCGAAGATGTTTCGTAAAACATCATCGCATTGCGAAAATTTGAGAGACTCGAACACACCGCTTATCTGTTCTTATTACGGAGAACAGACACAGTGTGTCGTTTCAATTTTCAGCTTGATCCAGATTTTTAAAGAGCAAATATCTCAAACATGACTCGCAAGTCAGTTTTGAGATACAGAGGTCGGCGACTTTCACTCACAAACCAGCAAGTGGCGTCCCCTAGGGGATTCGAACCCCTGTTACCGCCGTGAAAGGGCGGTGTCCTGGGCCTCTAGACGAAGGGGACACTGAAGTCTCAATCGCAAGACGCCTTGCTATTTACTTTTCATCAGACAATCTGTGTGAGCACTACAAAGGCAGGTTCTTTCAGGTAAGGAGGTGATCCAACCGCAGGTTCCCCTACGGTTACCTTGTTACGACTTCACCCCAGTCATGAATCACAAAGTGGTAAGCGCCCTCCCGAAGGTTAAGCTACCTACTTCTTTTGCAACCCACTCCCATGGTGTGACGGGCGGTGTGTACAAGGCCCGGGAACGTATTCACCGTAGCATTCTGATCTACGATTACTAGCGATTCCGACTTCATGGAGTCGAGTTGCAGACTCCAATCCGGACTACGACGCACTTTATGAGGTCCGCTTGCTCTCGCGAGGTCGCTTCTCTTTGTATGCGCCATTGTAGCACGTGTGTAGCCCTACTCGTAAGGGCCATGATGACTTGACGTCATCCCCACCTTCCTCCAGTTTATCACTGGCAGTCTCCTTTGAGTTCCCGGCCGAACCGCTGGCAACAAAGGATAAGGGTTGCGCTCGTTGCGGGACTTAACCCAACATTTCACAACACGAGCTGACGACAGCCATGCAGCACCTGTCTCACGGTTCCCGAAGGCACTAAAGCATCTCTGCTAAATTCCGTGGATGTCAAGAGTAGGTAAGGTTCTTCGCGTTGCATCGAATTAAACCACATGCTCCACCGCTTGTGCGGGCCCCCGTCAATTCATTTGAGTTTTAACCTTGCGGCCGTACTCCCCAGGCGGTCGACTTAACGCGTTAGCTCCGGAAGCCACTCCTCAAGGGAACAACCTCCAAGTCGACATCGTTTACGGCGTGGACTACCAGGGTATCTAATCCTGTTTGCTCCCCACGCTTTCGCACCTGAGCGTCAGTCTTTGTCCAGGGGGCCGCCTTCGCCACCGGTATTCCTCCAGATCTCTACGCATTTCACCGCTACACCTGGAATTCTACCCCCCTCTACAAGACTCTAGCCTGCCAGTTTCGAATGCAGTTCCCAGGTTGAGCCCGGGGATTTCACATCCGACTTGACAGACCGCCTGCGTGCGCTTTACGCCCAGTAATTCCGATTAACGCTTGCACCCTCCGTATTACCGCGGCTGCTGGCACGGAGTTAGCCGGTGCTTCTTCTGCGAGTAACGTCAATCACTGTGGTTATTAACCACAATGCCTTCCTCCTCGCTGAAAGTACTTTACAACCCGAAGGCCTTCTTCATACACGCGGCATGGCTGCATCAGGCTTGCGCCCATTGTGCAATATTCCCCACTGCTGCCTCCCGTAGGAGTCTGGACCGTGTCTCAGTTCCAGTGTGGCTGGTCATCCTCTCAGACCAGCTAGGGATCGTCGCCTAGGTGAGCCGTTACCCCACCTACTAGCTAATCCCATCTGGGCACATCTGATGGCAAGAGGCCCGAAGGTCCCCCTCTTTGGTCTTGCGACGTTATGCGGTATTAGCTACCGTTTCCAGTAGTTATCCCCCTCCATCAGGCAGTTTCCCAGACATTACTCACCCGTCCGCCGCTCGTCACCCGAGAGCAAGCTCTCTGTGCTACCGCTCGACTTGCATGTGTTAGGCCTGCCGCCAGCGTTCAATCTGAGCCATGATCAAACTCTTCAATTTAAGTTTGATGCTCGTGAATTAAACTTCGTAATGAATTACGTATGTTCACTCAGAGACTTGGTTATTCATTTAGCGTCTTGCGACGTTTAGAATCCATGTCACTTTGAGTGCCCACACAGATTGTCTGATAAATTGTTAAAGAGCAGTGCAACGCGGCTTTCGCTCACCGTTGCGAGGTCCCGTATAATACGTTTTCCTCATTCAGAGTCAAGCGTTTATTTTCGCTTTTCTCTGTCGGCGTTCATCGCTGAACCCCTTCTGCCCCGGCGGCTTGCTTGCCGTTGTTCCGTGTCAGTGGAGGCGCATTATAGGGAGTTCTCTGACGGTGACAAGAGGAAATCTAAAAAAAGTTTCTAACCGTGTTTTTTTTCACCAAAACCGCTGTTTACAAGCCATAAATTGTTCTATTTGCTGTTTATACAGCCACAATCGCACTCCTGATGGCATACTTAATAGCATGAACAATGAAGGAATAAGAGCGATGCCATTAAGCGCACAGCAGCTTGCAGCACAAAAAAACCTTTCTTATGTGCTGGCAGAAAAGCTGGCTCAGCGGATTCTTGCAGGAAAATATGTTCCTGGAAGCATTTTGCCAGGTGAAATGGAACTGGGTGAGCAGTTTGGAGTAAGCCGTACCGCAGTCCGTGAAGCAGTGAAAACCTTAACGGCAAAAGGAATGGTGCTGCCGCGCCCACGAATCGGTACGCGCGTTATGCCCCAAAGCAACTGGAACTTCCTCGATCAGGAATTACTCACCTGGTGGATGACGGAAGAAAACTTCCACCAGGTCGTCGAGCATTTTCTGATAATGCGCAGCAGTCTTGAACCTCAGGCATGTTTGCTGGCAGCCCACCAAGGTAGCGCGGAACAAAAAGCACAGCTGAACACGTTAATGGAAGAGATGATCTTTCTGAAACAGCACTTCAATCGCCAGCGCTGGATTGAAGTCGATATGTCCTGGCATGAACACATCTATTATATGAGTGGAAATCCCTTCCTTATATCCTTTGCCTCTCTGTTCCGCTCGGTGTATCACAACTACTTTGCTTCTATTACCCAGAATGACGTGGTGAAGCTGGATCAGCATCAAGCCATTGTGGATGCAATTCAGGATAGCGACGGCCAACGTGCATTACAGGCGTGCCAGGATTTACTGGCAGCACCCCATTCAACAGGACAATAAAGAACCACAACCTGCCTAACGATCGCCACCCGCCGAAACAGAACCCCGCTCCATCAGAACAGGGGTAAGCTGCAACCGTTGCTGCTGAAGTGTGGGCTGCGCCATGCGATGAATCAGAACATCGATCGCCAGCTCGCCCAGTTCGTCTTTCGGTTGGTGAATAGTTGTAAGCGGCGGCGTCATGTAACGAGCCAGTTCGATATCGTCGTAACCAATAACCGCCATATCGTGTGGGACGCTTAATCCCGCCTGGTATAACGCCTGATAAGCACCAAATGCCATCGCATCGTTACCAATAAATACTGCCTGTGGGCGCAGCTCTTGTGCCAGCAGTTTTTGCATCGCTTCAAAACCGCCGTTAAATTCAAAATCGCCTGTAATGCGGTAACCCTCAGGAACCGGCAAACTCGCCCGATCCATGGCCGCGAGATAGCCTTCCAGTCGCAGACGCGCCGGCGTTTTATCCAGCGGGCCTGTAATACAGGCGATACGGCTATACCCTTTATCAATCAGATACTGCGTAGCCATATCGCCACCCAGCAATGAATTATCCTGAATCAGATCGCTGGTCCCGTCGAAGGGCGCCCAGTCCATCATCACTGTTGGAACCGAAGGATAGCGCTGCATGATCTCTTTCGATGGCTGGTGCGTTTCAGTGCATAGCAACAACAACCCATCGACCCGTTTTTGCATTAAGGTTTCGAGATTACGATTCATTCGCTGCTCATCGCCTTCGGTATTACACAGCACCAGGCTGTAACCACGCTCAAAACAGCTGCGTTCCACACCGCGCACTAATTCAGAATAGAAAGGATTGGTACTGGCTGTAATCAGCATACCAATAGTATGCGTTTGATTAAGCTTAAGGCTGCGCGCTAATGCCGAAGGCGCATAATTGAGGTCTTTAATTGCGGCTTCCACTTTCTCCCGAATCGCCTCGCTGACAAAGCGATCGTTATTGATAACGTGGGAGACCGTCGAGGTAGAAACGCCCGCCATGCGGGCGACATCTTTCATTGTGGCCAAGCGTTACCTCTGCTGACTCAAAAATTCATCTATCTCTTTGCGCCAAGGAACGGAAGGTTGGGCCCCTTTGCGTGTCACCGCAATAGCAGCAGCTGCATGCGCAAAACGGATGGAATCATCCAGAGACGTTCCTTCCAGCAGCGCCGTAACCAGCGCGCCGTTAAAGGTATCTCCCGCTGCAATGGTATCAATCGCTTTAACTTTAAAACCTGGAACGCGGCGGCCATCGCCATCAACGCTTGCCCATACACCGCGGCTTCCGAGCGTAATAATGACAGTACCAATACCTTTATCATGCAGAGCTTTAGCCGCACGCGCTGCGTCTTCATCATTTTCGACACTGATGCCTGTCAGCTTTTCAGCTTCCGTTTCGTTGGGTGTAATGATGTCCACCAGCGCCAGCAACTCGTCTGATAATAGACGCGCCGGAGCAGGATTAAGTACGACAGTGGTATGATTTTCATGCGCTATTTTTGCTGCTGCCAGTACGCTTTCGACCGGGGATTCAAGCTGCATCAGCAATGCTTCTGCATCAGCGATAAGATCGCGCTGAGCGTTCACACGCTCCGTGGTCAACGCCGCGTTTGCCCCTGCGTGAATACCGATAACATTCTCACCTTCAGCGTTAACGAAAATCAGCGCCACGCCGGTTGATTCTCCCTCAACCACGCTCACGGGCGCGGTATCAATATTGTCGCTTTCGAGCTGCTTACGAACGCGTTCCCCCGTATCGTCATCCCCCGTGCAGGCAATAAAGGCAATATGTGCCCCGCTTCGACCAGCAGCAACCGCCTGGTTTGCGCCTTTGCCACCGAAAGCGACCTGATAGTGATGACCGGTAACGGTTTCACCAGGGGTAGGGAAAGAATCAAGGTTAAGAATGTGATCGGCATTAATACTGCCAAGGACGACGAGGTTGCCTGCGGTTTTCATGTATGAGGTGTCCATCAGAGAGCGCCACCGGTTTTATCCGGTGGCGTATGCCACACTTTTCTTTATTTGTTGTCCCTCAGGCCGCCGTTGACGGCCTGAATCGCCTATTACTGCTTAATGACCAGCTTCAGGTCAACCGGATATTTAGCCTGGACCTTTTCACCCTTCAGCACTTTATCCGCAGTCTGAACGCCTGTTGCGCCAATCTGCTCTGGAAGCTGAGCGATAGTTGCAGCCAGTTTGCCATCATTAACGGCTTTCTCACCATCTGGCGTACCGTCAAATCCGACAACCATCACATCAGATTTACCAGCCGTTTGCAGCGCACGCAGCGCACCCAAAGCCATTTCATCGTTTTGTGCGAACACGGCCTGCACGTCCGGATGAGCCGTCAGCAAGTTCTGCATGACGTTCAGCCCTTTGGTGCGGTCGAAATCAGCGGGCTGGCTGGCCAGGACATTAAATTTGTGCGCTGCCACAGCTTGCTGGAAACCTTCGCCACGCTCACGCGCTGCGGAAGTACCGGCGATGCCCTGCAGCTCAATAACTTTCGCGCCTTCACCGGCTTTCTTCGCGATGTAGTTACCTGCAATTTTACCGCCCAGCACGTTATCAGACGCAATGTGGCTGACGACTTCACCTTTAGACGCAACACGGTCAAGCGTGATCACAGGGATTTTCGCCTGGTTTGCCATCTTCACGGCATTACCTACCGCATCAGAGTCGGTTGGGTTGATCAGCAGGATTTTGGTGCCACGAACGGTCAAGTCCTGAACGTTGGCCAGCTCTTTCGCCGGGTTGTTCTGTGAATCCAGTACCACCAGGTTATAGCCCAGTTTGTCTGCTTCTTTCTGCGCACCATCTTTCAGGGAGACGAAGAACGGGTTATTCAGCGTAGAGATCACCAGCGCGATGGTATCTTTCGCCATTGCGTTAGCACTCACCGTTGCGCTCAGCGCCACAGCAGAAACCAGAGTAGCCAGTTTTTTCATGTTCATATCAGAGATGTCCTGTAGTGTCGTCAGTTACTGTTTTTTGTTGTCTACCAGAACCGCCAGCAAAATGACCACCGCTTTGACGATCATCTGGTAATAGGAGGAAACACCTAATAAATTCAATCCATTATTCAGGAAGCCGAGAATCAGTGCGCCAATCAACGTCCCGACAATGCGGCCTTTACCGCCGGCAAGGCTTGTACCACCCAGCACGACCGCCGCAATCGCATCCAGCTCATACCCTGTACCCGCCGTGGGTTGCGCAGAGGAGAGACGCGCCACTTCGATAATACCCGCCAGCGATGCCAGCAGACCACACAGGGAATACACGATAATTTTGACTTTATTCACACTGATGCCAGAAAGACGCGTCGCCGCTTCGTTACCGCCCAGCGCATAAATATAACGACCCAGACGCGTGTGATGCAGCATGTACCACGCAGCCAGGAAAACAATTCCCATAATCCACACCGGCGTCGGAATGCCCAGAGGGCGGCCGATACCAAACCAGCCAAACAGATCGGCATTGTCGGTAAAGCCGGTATTGACGGGGCTTCCGTTGGTGTACACCATCGTGACACCGCGCAGCAGCAGCATCATAACCAAAGTAGCAATAAACGCCTGTACCCGACCTTTCGCCACAATCATCCCGGTAACAGCGCCAATGGCCGCCCCTAATGCCAGGGCGGCGGCAATAGCCACCAGCGCATTGACTTCTATCCCTACAATCGAAGCCGCCACCGCGCCGGTGAGTGCCAGCAGGGAACCCACGGACAGATCGATTCCCGACGTCAGGATCACCAGCGTCATCCCCACCGCCATAATGGCGTTGACGGACGTTTGCTGAAGGATATTGAACAGGTTATTGACGGTAAAAAAGTTCGGGCTCATGGTAGACACAATCGCGATCAGCACCAGCAGTGCGATCAGCGATTTTTGTTCTAACAGCCATGCCTTAGTGAAATAGCGGCGACCAGAAACAGCCTGGGTAGTCATCTTCTTACTCCTGATTCACGCGATTAAGCTTGCCCACAGCGGCAGCCATCAGAACTTCCTGGGTGGCCTGCTCGCGAGTGAATTCACCGCCGAGATGCCCTTCATGCATAACCATAATGCGATCGCTCATACCTAACACTTCTGGCATCTCGGATGAAACCAGAATGATGCTCAGACCGTCAGCCTTGAACTGGTTGATCAGCTGATAAATCTCTTTCTTTGCACCAACGTCAACGCCACGAGTTGGTTCATCGAGGATAAGCACTTTTGGGCGCGTCATCAGGCCACGGGCAATCGCCACTTTCTGCTGATTCCCCCCCGACAGCAGGCCGATAGCCTGTTCCATTGATGGCGTTTTCACATTAAACAGACGGATAAAATCACTCACCGCCTGCTGTTCATCTTTATGTTTTAAGCCGCCGCCGCTGCGGCTGAAATAGCGCAGAGCGGTGAGTGACATATTCTCTTTAACCGACATGCCCAGCACTAAGCCGTCGCGTTTACGGTCTTCGGAGATATAAACAATGCCATTCGCCAGCCCATCCTGTGGAGAACGGGTAACTACTTCATGTCCGTCGAGAGTGACGTAACCGCTGCTGCGCGGCAGTGCGCCGTAGAGGACTTTCATCAGCTCAGTACGCCCGGCCCCCATCAGCCCGGCCACGCCAAGGATTTCGCCCTGACGCAGCGTGAAGGAGACATCGTTTACGCCCGGCCCACACAGATTGTCGACTTTCAGGCGGACCGCGCCCGGCGTTTTGTCGAGACGCGGATATTGTTCTTCCAGCTTACGCCCCACCATCATCTCAATCAGCGAATCTTCGGTCAGCGAGGAGACTTCGCGCTCGGCAATGAATTGCCCGTCGCGGAAAACCGTCACGTCATCGCAAATCTCGAAGATCTCTTTCATGCGGTGGGAAATATAGACGATCCCGCGCCCCTGGGATTTCAGCTCGCGGATCACGCGGAACAGGGATTCCGTTTCGGTATCAGTCAGGGCGTCGGTCGGTTCATCCATAATGATGACTTTCGACTCAAAGCTCAGCACTTTGGCGATTTCGACCATCTGCTGATCGCCGATAGACAAGTCGCCCACCAGACGATCGCTCTTGAAGCGCAAATTGAGCTTCACCAGCAGTTTGTCCGCCTCGGCATACATCTGTTTCCAGTCGATTTTGCCAAAACGGTTAACGAATTCACGGCCCAGGAAGATGTTTTCCGCGATGGAAAGCTGCGGGATGAGATTCAATTCCTGATGGATAATGCCGATCCCGGCCTCCTGAGAGGATTTAGGTCCGGTGAAGGTGGTTTCTTTCCCCAGCCAGAGCAGCGAACCAGCATCACGTGCATAGATACCGGTCAGCACTTTCATCATCGTGGATTTACCGGCACCGTTTTCGCCCACCAGCGCCATAACGCGCCCGGAGTAAACGTTTAACGCTGCACCGGAGAGGGCTTTTACGCCCGGGAACGATTTATCGATCCCTTTGAGTTGCAATAATGCGTCCATGATGGCCTCAGAACGTGACGCCAGCACAGAGAATGATATTCGCATACGGGGAACACTCCCCGCTGCGAATCACCGCCTGACTGTCTGCGGTTTGTCGTTTGAACTGTTCATGCGTGGTGTAACGAATTTCTATGGTGTTTCCCTGGTGTTGTTGCAGTTGCTCGATATGAGTGAGCAACGTTTCGTGGAGTTGCGGATTATGTTGTTTGATTTCCGACGCGAGAATGGCCGTCTCAACCTGCATCTCCGCTGTCACCACATCCAGTACCTGCATAAACGAGGGCACACCCTGCGTTAACGCCATATCAATACGGGTTGTGCTGCGCGGAACCGGTAAGCCTGCATCGCAAACCACCAGCGTATCGGTATGCCCAAGACGGGAAATAACCGATGAGATTTCAGAATTGAGTACCGTGCCTTTCTTCATTTTCTTGCTCCACTAGCGAAACGTTTCGCTAACAACAAGTGTAGTCGCAAGAGTGGTCAGAAAACCATCATGAAGTAACAGAATTGTGATCAACATCGAAACGTTTCGCTAAGTGAAATGCGGAGGGGAAATAAATGCAAAACGGTAACCAGAGGGTTACCGTTTTTTATGATTGCGCCCTCTCCCTGTGGGAGAGGGTTGGGGTGAGGGCATCAGGCCGAACGGAGGCTTAAATCTCGACCTGCGTCCCCAGTTCAATCACGCGGTTAGGTGGGATTTCAAACTGATCGGGAGCGCGCAGGGCGTTGCGCTGCAGGATAAGATACAGCTTGCCACGCAGGCGCAGATACCACGGGCGTTTGCCGACAATCAGCGACTCATGGGACATAAAGAACGACGTCTCCATCATTCGGCAACTCAGCCCTTCCAGACCGCAGCGATGGAAGACCTCTTCGACGTTCGGCGTTTCGCGCCAGCCATAGCTCGCGACCACGCGCCAGAATGTCGGAGACAGCTGTTCAATCTGCACACGACGTACGTTATGTACATACGGCGCATCTTCGGTTCGCAGTGTTAGCAGAATGACTCGCTCATGCAGCACCTTGTTGTGCTTTAGGTTATGCATTAACGCAAACGGAATGACATTCAGCGCGCGGGACATATAAACCGCCGTACCCGGTACACGAACCGGCGGGGATTTTTCCAGAGACGCGATCATCGCTTCCAGAGAATTCCCGTGCTCATGCATGCGACGCAGCAGGCGGAAACGTTCGCTTTTCCAGGTTGTCATGACCACAAACATCAACAGACCTAACGTCAGCGGCAGCCAGCCGCCAGAGACAATTTTGTCCAGGTTCGCAGAGAACAACGGCACATCAATACACAGGAAGCCAACCAGAATCAGTGCAACCAGGAATTTGTTCCAGTGCCAGTTTCGGTAAGCCACGGTAGTGGAGAGAATCGACGTCAGCACCATGGTTCCCGTGACCGCGATACCATACGCCGCGGCCAGATTGCTGGAGTGTTCAAAGCTGACAATCACAATCACCACGGCAAAGTAGAGCAACCAGTTAATGAATGGAATGTAGATCTGACCGGACTCCATCTCAGAGGTATGAATAATTCGCATCGGAGACAGATAACCCAGACGCACCGCCTGACGCGTGAGAGAGAACACACCTGAGATAACCGCCTGAGAAGCGATAACGGTCGCCAGCGTGGCGAGGATCAGCATCGGTACCAGCGCCCAGTCAGGTGCCAGCAGGAAGAAAGGGTTCTTAATCGCTTCAGGATTTTTCAGCAGCAGCGCACCCTGACCAAAGTAATTTAGCACCAGAGACGGCAGCACAACAGAGAACCATGCCAGACGAATCGGCAGCTTACCGAAGTGGCCCATATCTGCGTACAGCGCTTCCACACCGGTAATCGACAGCACGACAGCGCCGAGCGCGACAAACGACACGGTTTTGTATTCGAGGAAGAAGTGGACCGCCCACATTGGGTTCAGCGCCTGCAGCACTTCCGGGTTGGAAAGAATACCGCGCAGCCCGAGCGCCGCCAGGATCAGGAACCAGGCCAGCATAATCGGCGCAAACAGCTTACCCACCAGCCCAGTGCCATGTTTCTGAATCATAAACAGCAGGGTAAGGACAATAATGGCGAGTGGAACAACCCAGGTCTCAAGCTGCGGCGCGATAATCTCAAGCCCCTCGATCGCCGAGAGGACCGAAATCGCAGGCGTTATCACCACTTCTCCATAGAAGAAACTGCCCCCGATCAACCCGATAATCACCAGGAACGAGGTCATTTTGGCCGATGTATTGCGCCCGGCAAGGGACATTAACGTCAGGATCCCACCTTCACCGGCGTTATCTGCACGCATGACGAAAGAGAGATACTTTACGGAGACGACAAGGATCAGCAGCCAGAAGATGAGTGACAAAAAGCCAAAAACGGCGTCACGCTCAACACCAAAACCAAACTGACCGGACAGACATTCGCGAAGCGTGTAAAGCGGGCTGGTGCCGATATCACCGTACACAACCCCGATTGCCGCAAGCGTTATTGCGCTTAATGATTGCTTCTTATCAGTGCTCATAGACTTGTCTTTTCGCTATATAACAAATGTGTGCTTAGTCCCTTGGCGCACAAAAAGGCGCACAGTATGCACGATTAATCGCAAGATCGTACCCCTAAATGCAACCGCATTAATGTAGCGCAAAGAAAATAGCGCCACACTTCAGCCTATTACCAGCCCATGCTGAAACGTCTATACTCGCATCAATTAGCTGCAACGCCGCCGAAAGGACGCAAACCTATTATGGCTCACTCACATCTATTAGCAGAAAGAATTTCCCGCCTTAGCAGCGCGCTGGAAAAAGGACTTTTCGAACGAAGTCATGCCATCAGGCTCTGTTTGCTCGCTGCGCTCAGTGGTGAAAGTGTGTTCCTCCTGGGACCGCCCGGCATTGCCAAAAGCCTGATTGCCCGCCGACTGAAATTTGCCTTTCAGAATGCACGCGCTTTTGAATATTTGATGACTCGTTTCTCGACACCTGAAGAGGTGTTCGGCCCCCTCTCCATTCAGGCGTTAAAAGATGAAGGTCGCTATCAGCGTCTGACGGCGGGCTATCTTCCCGAGGCAGAAATCGTCTTTCTGGATGAGATCTGGAAAGCCGGGCCTGCCATCCTGAACACCCTGCTCACCGCCATCAACGAACGTCGTTTTCGTAACGGCGCTTATGAAGAAAAAATTCCGATGCGTCTGCTGGTCGCGGCATCTAACGAACTGCCGGAGGCGGACAGCAGTCTCGAAGCACTCTATGATCGAATGCTGATTCGCCTGTGGCTGGATAAAGTGCAGGATAAGTCCAACTTCCGCTCCCTGCTGATCAGCCAGCAGGATGAAAACGAAAACCCGGTATCGCCTTCGTTGCAGGTGACGGATGAAGAGTATCAGCAATGGCAGATCGATATCGGGAAAGTGAAACTGCCTGACGCCGTATTTGAACTGATCTACATGCTGCGCCAACAGCTGGATTTACTGCCTTCTGCACCTTATGTCTCTGACCGCCGCTGGAAAAAGGCCATTCGCCTTTTGCAGGCCAGCGCACTGTTCAGCGGACGGGAATCCGTCGCGCCCATCGATCTTATCCTGCTAAAAGATTGTCTGTGGCACGATGGCGAAGGGATGAATCTGATGCAGCAGCAGCTGGACATATTGATGACCGGGCACGCCTGGGGGCAGCAGGCGATGCTCAACCAGCTGGGTGCGATTACCCAGCGCCGCATCCAGCTCCAGCAGCAGCAAAGTGATAAAACGGCGCTGAAGGTGAGCCGTCTCGGCGGCATGTTCTCGCGCAAACCGCACTATGAACTCCCCGCCGGGATGACTGAAAGCTCTTTGACGCTGTTGCTGCAGCAGCCGTTGAAACTCCACGATATGCAGGTTGTTCACATTACCGTTGAGCGCGAAGCGCTGGCACAGTGGCTGGACAAGAGTGGCGAAATCCGCGGGAAATTAAACGGAACGGGCTTTGCTCAAATACTGAATCTGGAAGTGGACACCAGTTTGCACCTGGTGATCCGCGATGTGAGTTTGCAAGGTTCTCGCCTCGCGCTACCGGGGACCGCCTCGGACAACGTTCCGGAAGAAATTAAACAGCAACTCGACGCGCTGGATAATGAATGGCATCAGCAGCATACGCGCTTCAGCGAGCAGCAAAAATGCCTCTTTATTCATAGCGACTGGCTAGGCCGAATTGAAGCCAGCCTGCAGGATGTCAGCGCGCAGATCAAACAGGCGCGTCAATGCTGACGCTGGATACGCTCAACGTCATGCTGGCGGTCGGGGAAGAAGGGTTGATCGAAGAGGTCCTTCTGACCTTACTGGCCTCTCCCCAGCTGGCAGCATTCTTTGAAAAGTTTCCGCGCATTAAAAAAGCCGTCACCGACGATTTACCGCGCTGGCGCGACACGCTTCGTCAACGGCTTAGAGAGACGGAAGTTCCGCCGGAACTGACCGAAGAGGTGGCGTGTTATCAGCAATGCCAGCGGCTTTCCACCCCTCAGTTTATCGTCCAGCTCCCGCAGATCCTGACGCTACTCGATAAAGTACATTCTCCTTACGCTTCCCAGGCCCGCAAGCTGGTATCGGACAACGCCACTTTTACTCCTGCGCTGCACACCCTGTTCTTACAGCGCTGGCGGCTGAGTCTGGTGGTACAAACCACCTCGCTTAACCAGCAGCTACTGGAAGAAGAGCGCGAACAGTTGCTCAGTGAAGTACAGGAACGTATGACCCTAAGCGGTCAGCTGGAACAGGTACTGGTGGAAAACGAAAATTCCGCCGGTCGTCTTTGGGATATGAGTGCCGGGCAAATCCGGCGCGGTGATTATCAGCTGATCGTTAAATACGGTGATTTTCTGGCGCAGCAGCCCGAGCTGATGCAGCTTGCAGAACAGCTTGGCCGCTCACGAGAAGCGAAGTCTGTACCCAAAAAAGATGCGCCAATGGAAACCTTCCGCACGCTGGTGCGCGAACCCGCGACCGTGCCGGAGCAGGTGGACGGGCTACAGCAGAGCGATGATATCCTGCGGCTACTGCCGACAGAGCTTGCGACGCTGGGGATGACCGAGCTTGAATATGAATTCTATCGGCGGCTGGTGGAGAAACAGCTTCTGACCTATCGCCTGCACGGTGAATCATGGCGAGAAAAAATCAGCCAGCGCCCGGTTATCCATCAGGATTTTGACGAGCAGCCTCGCGGGCCATTCATCGTCTGTGTGGATACATCCGGTTCGATGGGCGGCTTTAATGAGCAATGTGCCAAAGCATTTTGTCTGGCACTGATGCGCGTTGCGCTCGCCGACCGACGTCGCTGCTTTATTATGTTGTTTTCCAGTGAAGTGGTGGGGTACGAGCTCACCGGTCAGCAGGGCATCGAGCAGGCGATCCGCTTTTTAAGCCAGCGTTTTCGCGGCGGGACCGATATCGCCAGCTGTTTTCGCTCGATCATAGAACGAATGCAGGGCGGAGACTGGTATGACGCGGACGCCGTGGTCATTTCCGACTTTATCGCCCAGCGCCTGCCGGATGATGTCGTCGGAAAAGTGAAGTCGTTACAGCGGGACCATCAACATCGCTTTCACGCCGTGGCCATGTCTCAACATGGCAAACCCGGCATTATGCGCATTTTCGATCATATCTGGCGCTTTGATACCGGGTTGCGTAGCCGCCTGGTCAGACGCTGGCGGCGTTAATTAAAGAAGGGAATCAACGCTTGCACGAACCTGTTGCGGCCATACGCCACACTGCACCTGTCCAATGTGGGACAATTGCAGCAGCAGCATCGTCAGTCGAGACTGACCAATACCCCCGCCGATAGTCTGCGGCATCTCTCCGCGCAGCAGCGCCTGATGCCATTCAAGTTTAAGGCGATCTTCGTCCCCGGTCACCGCCAGCTGACGCTTCAGCGCATCCGCATCCACACGAATCCCCATTGAAGAAAGCTCAAACGCATCTTCCAGAACAGGGTTCCACACTAAAATATCGCCGTTCAGACCGGCTAACTCACGCTCATCAGTCGTGCTCCAGTCATCATAATCCGGCGCACGCACGTCATGGCGCTGTCCATCAGAGAGTTTGCCACCGATACCGATCAGGAATACCGCGCCCAACTCTTTAGCGATCGCTCGCTCACGACCTTTGGCATCGAGATCCGGGAAACGGCTCAACAGATCCTGGCTATGCACGAAGTGGATCGACTCTGGCAGGAACGGTGCCAGTCCGAATTCTTCGCTCACCGCCGCTTCGGTCGCTTTGATCCCCGCATAGATCGCTTCAACGGTAGATTTCAGCGTGCCAGTGTGACGTTCGCCATCCCCCATCACACGCTCCCAGTCCCACTGGTCTACATAAACAGAGTGAATAGCTGTCAGGCGGTCTTCATCGGGGCGAAGGGCTTTCATGTGCGTGTAGAGCCCTTCGCCCGCGCTGAAGTCGTGTTGCCCCAGGGTTTGACGCTTCCATTTCGCGAGTGAATGAACCACTTCGAACTGAGCGTCTGGCAATGTTTTCACTTTTACCTGTACCGCTTTTTCGCAACCAGACAGGTTATCCTGTGTCCCATCGCCTACGCGACTCAGAATGGGAGCCTGAACTTCAATCAGACCAAGCTTCTCTTCGAGCTGACGTGAAAAATGGGATTTAACGAAACTGATCTGGCGTTGTTTTGCGATGTAAGCGGTTTTCATTTTTATACTCCTGCGTCCTGTTGATATTGATTAAGCAACAAAAACGGGATGCAATTCAATAATCCAACAACAAAAAGCCTCTCTCACTTTTGATTCGATAAAATAAGACGCTAGAATAGAGTGATTACTCAATCTTCATAAGAAAATACTATGGAAAATTATCAGATCGATAATCTGGACCGGGGCATCCTGGAGGCATTAATGGCTAATGCGCGTACCGCGTACGCCGAACTGGCTAAACAATTTGGCGTCAGCCCAGGGACGATTCACGTTCGCGTGGAGAAGATGAAGCAGGCGGGGATTATCACCGGGGCGCGGATTGACGTTAGCCCAAAGCAGCTCGGGTATGACGTTTGTTGCTTCATTGGCATTATCCTGAAAAGCGCTAAGGATTATCCCTCTGCACTGGCCCGGCTGGAGAGTCTGGAAGAAGTCACTGAAGCCTATTACACCACCGGCCACTACAGCATCTTTATAAAGGTGATGTGCCGTTCGATCGACGCCCTTCAACAGGTACTTATCAACAAGATCCAAACAATTGATGAAATTCAGTCCACCGAAACGTTGATCTCCCTCCAGAACCCGATTATGCGCACCATCCGCCCATAACGCAGACATTTAATTACCACATTTTCCACAGGTAGATCCCAGCTCGCTCACAGCGTACAATGATCCCCTCTTTATATGAGCGAGCGATCATGGCAGATATTACTCTTATCAGTGGCAGTACTCTTGGCGGTGCAGAATATGTGGCAGAACATCTGGCTGAAAAGCTGGAAGATGCTGGATTCTCAACCGAAACACTGCACGGGCCGTTGCTGGAAGATCTCCCTGCTAATGGGATCTGGCTGTTGATCACCTCAACTCATGGCGCAGGCGATATCCCTGACAACCTTCAGCCTTTATATGATGAGCTGCAGGAACAACAACCAAACCTGGCGGCAGTCCGTTTTGGTGCTATTGGTATCGGCAGTCGAGAATACGACACCTTTTGCGGTGCAGTAGAGAAAGTAGAAGCCGTGATCAAGTCCTGTGGGGCAAAACAGATCGGCGAAACGCTGAAGATCAACATCCTCGATCACGATATTCCGGAGGATCCAGCAGAAGAATGGCTGGGTGAATGGAAAAATTTACTCAAAAACGATTAAAGATCGCGCGATCAGATGTGTATAAGTCTGGTTAAAAGCTTGGGTTAAGCGGTAGTTATCCCAATAACAACCCCTGTTCGGTTTTTAGGCTGTGGATAAGATCGCGATCTAACCCCAGCTTATACGGTCCAGGATCACCGATCATTCACAGCAAACGATCCTTTCTAACCTCATGATCTTTATTATGAGATCCCACTTATCCACACAAAGGTGCGATCCTAATAAGAGATCATAGTAAAACAGATCTCTAAATAAGAAGATCTTCTTTTTAATAGCCAAGATCCCAATGCTTTCTCGAAAGACTAAACTTGAGTAGAATCCACGGCCCGGGCTTAAATCCATTTTCAAACCGCTTTATGCAAGGCAGGAAAGCATGTTTTATCAGGATCCTTTTGACGTCATCATCATTGGCGGGGGTCACGCAGGCACTGAGGCCGCAATGGCCGCAGCGCGTATGGGTCAACAGACCCTGCTTTTGACACACAATATCGACACGCTGGGACAAATGTCCTGTAATCCGGCGATTGGCGGCATTGGGAAAGGACACCTGGTAAAAGAAGTGGACGCACTTGGCGGCCTGATGGCGAAAGCGATCGATCAGGCGGGTATCCAGTTTAGGATACTAAACGCGAGCAAAGGTCCGGCGGTACGAGCCACTCGGGCCCAGGCCGACCGCGTGCTTTACCGTCAGGCAGTCCGCACCGCGCTGGAGAATCAGCCAAACCTGATGATCTTCCAGCAGGCTGTGGAAGATCTTATCGTTGAGAACGATCGCGTTGTCGGTGCCGTGACCCAGATGGGTCTCAAGTTCCGTGCAAAAGCGGTTGTACTGACCGTCGGCACTTTCCTTGACGGCAAAATTCACATTGGTCTGGATAATTACAGCGGTGGACGTGCAGGCGATCCGCCATCCATTCCGCTTTCGCGCCGTCTTCGCGAACTGCCGCTACGCGTCAGTCGTTTGAAAACCGGTACGCCGCCGCGCATTGACGCGCGCACCATTGATTTCAGCGTACTGGCACAGCAGCACGGCGATAATCCGATGCCGGTCTTCTCGTTCATGGGGTCTGCGGCGCAGCATCCGCAGCAAGTGCCGTGTTACATCACGCACACCAACGAGAAAACGCATGATGTGATCCGTAATAACCTCGATCGCAGTCCAATGTATGCCGGCGTGATCGAAGGGATCGGTCCGCGCTATTGCCCGTCGATCGAAGACAAAGTGATGCGATTTGCGGATCGTAATCAGCACCAGATCTTCCTGGAACCGG
Source organism: Lelliottia sp. CFBP8978 (assembly GCF_034046055.2). Classification (NCBI taxonomy): domain Bacteria; kingdom Pseudomonadati; phylum Pseudomonadota; class Gammaproteobacteria; order Enterobacterales; family Enterobacteriaceae; genus Lelliottia; species Lelliottia sp. CFBP8978. The sequence continues at coordinate 4,462,863 of NZ_CM188253.1, forward strand.
AAGGCCTGACGTCCAATGAAATTTATCCGAACGGCATCTCCACCAGCCTGCCATTCGATGTGCAGATGCAGATCGTCCGCTCAATGCAGGGCATGGAAAACGCCAAAATTGTTCGTCCTGGCTATGCGATTGAGTACGATTTCTTCGACCCACGCGATCTGAAACCGACGCTGGAAAGCAAATTTATCCAGGGACTGTTCTTTGCGGGCCAGATTAACGGCACCACCGGTTACGAAGAAGCCGCGGCTCAGGGTCTGCTTGCCGGTCTTAACGCCGCACGCTTCTCAGCAGAAAAAGAGGGCTGGGCGCCACGTCGCGATCAGGCCTACCTTGGCGTGCTGGTTGACGATCTTTGCACTCTCGGAACCAAAGAACCGTACCGCATGTTCACCTCTCGTGCGGAATATCGTCTGATGCTGCGTGAAGACAACGCGGATCTACGCCTGACTGAAATGGGTCGCGAACTCGGCCTGGTCGATGACGAACGCTGGGCACGTTTCAACGAAAAACTGGAACGTATCGAAACTGAACGTCAGCGCCTGAAAACATCGTGGGTTAATCCCTCTGCGGATTCCGCTGCCGAAGTGAACGCTCACTTGACTGCTCCTCTCTCACGTGAGGCCAGTGGTGAAGATCTGCTGCGTCGCCCTGAGATGACTTACGAGCAACTGGTTCAAATGACCCCATTTGCACCGGGCCTGGAGGATGCCGAAGCGGCGGAACAGGTTGAAATCCAGGTGAAATACGAAGGTTATATCGCGCGTCAGCAGGATGAGATCGAAAAACAGCAGCGCAACGAGAATACGTTGTTGCCTGCGATGCTGGATTATCGCCAGGTTACCGGGCTGTCTAACGAAGTGATCGCGAAACTGAACGATCATAAACCGGTTTCTATTGGTCAGGCGTCACGCATCTCCGGCGTGACACCTGCAGCCATCTCTATTCTGCTGGTATGGCTGAAAAAACAAGGTATGCTGCGCCGCAGCGCTTAAGTTTAAAATCGTTGCCCGGTCGCATCGTGCTGGCCGGGCCAACAACCCTCTCAACAGGTATTCACTGTGCTCAACAAACTCTCTCGTCTGCTGAATGAAGCAGGTATTTCGCTCACCGATCACCAGAAAAATCAGCTGGTGGCGTATGTCGATATGCTGAACAAATGGAACAAAGCGTATAACCTCACCTCTGTACGCGATCCCAACGAGATGCTGATTCGTCATATCCTCGATAGCATTGTGGTCGCGCCTCATCTGAAGGGGGAGCGTTTTATCGACGTTGGTACAGGACCTGGTCTTCCGGGGATTCCATTGTCCATCGTTCTTCCCGATTGCCACTTCACGCTGCTGGATAGCCTGGGGAAACGCATTCGCTTCTTACGTCAGGTACAGCATGAGCTGAAGCTTGAAAATATTGAGCCGGTACAGAGCAGGGTAGAGGCGTTTCCGTCGGAGCCTCCGTTTGATGGCGTCATTAGCCGCGCGTTTGCTTCGCTCAACGATATGGTCAGCTGGTGTAAGCATCTGCCTGCGCAAGAGGGGCGTTTTTACGCGCTGAAAGGCCTGGTTCCGGAAGATGAAATTGGCCAACTTCCTGAGGGGTATGTTGTCGAATCCATTACCAAACTGAAGGTGCCTCAACTCGACGGTGAGCGTCACTTGGTGATAATTAAGCCAAACAATTTTTAAAAATATCATAAAAAATGTGGAATTTGTGCTGTTCTTAGAGTGTTAAAAAACAGCATCGGGTACGCATTTCCCTGGCGGCAATTTTAACCTCGTTGTTACCAGGGATTTTCTTAGGGTTAACTTAAGAGTGTTTGTTTACCCAATAGATAGTCAACAATGAAAATATCAGCCTGCTAAAAATGGATAAACGGGCATGAATTGTTGATGTTAAATATTTATTAAAAATGTCAATGAAAGGTTTTTATTGTATACAGGGCTGTTTTGAAAATAGTTGCTGTTATTTATCTTTAATATCAGAAAGATGAAATAAATCGATTTATTAATTTGATAAATATGACCTTATCGGAAATGTGCGTTTTGTGATCTCGTGCACGCTTTGTCGCCAATGTTTCCGCGTGGTTTGCAGTTTTGCCCTATAGGTCTCAGTCGGGTAAAAAGTTAAAAAATAGCGCTGGGGAAAAATATTTAAACATTTATTCACCTTTTCGCTACTTAATGTTTGAAATCACGGGGGCGCACCGTATAATTTGTCCGCTTTTTGATGCTTGACTCTGAGCGTTAAAGGACGTTTTATACGACACGCGACATACCTCGAAGGGAGCAGGAGTAAAAACGTGATGTCTGTGTCGCTCTTGAGTCGAAACGTTGCTCGTAAGCTTCTGTTCATTCAGTTACTGGTGGTGATAGCAAGTGGATTGCTGTACTGCCTCAAAGACCCCTTCTGGGGCATCTCCGCTGTGAGTGGAGGTTTGGCTGTCGTTTTGCCAAATATGTTGTTTATGATTTTTGCCTGGCGTCATCAGGCGCATACACCTGCCAAAGGCCGCGTGGCCTGGTCCTTCGCTCTGGGTGAAGTGTGTAAGGTGTTGCTGACCTTTATCTTTCTGGTGGTGGCGCTGGCGGTTTTCAAAGTGGTATTTTTGCCGCTGATAGTGACGTGGGTTTTGGTGCTGGTGGTACAAGTTCTGGCGCCAGCTGTAATCAACAACAAAGGGTAAAAGGCATCATGGCTTCAGAAAATATGACGCCGCAGGATTACATAGGTCACCATCTGACGAATCTTCAGATGGATCTGCGTACATTCTCGCTGGTGGATCCGCATAACCCCCCGGCCACCTTCTGGACGCTCAACATTGACTCCATGTTCTTCTCGGTGGTTTTGGGTCTGTTGTTCCTGGCCATGTTCCGTAGCGTTGCTAAAAAAGCAACCAGCGGCGTTCCAGGGAAATTCCAGACGGCAATCGAATTGGTCATTGGCTTCGTTCATGGCAGCGTTAAAGACATGTACCATGGCAAGAGCAAGCTGATTGCTCCGCTGGCGCTGACTGTATTCGTCTGGGTCTTCCTGATGAACCTGATGGACCTTCTGCCTATCGACTTGCTGCCTTACATCGGCGAGCACGTATTCGGCCTGCCTGCACTGCGTGTGGTTCCGTCAGCTGACGTAAACATCACGCTGTCCATGGCGCTGGGCGTATTCATCCTGATTCTTTTCTACAGCATCAAAATGAAAGGCGTAAGCGGCTTCGTGAAAGAGCTTACCTTGCAGCCGTTCAATCACTGGGCGTTCATTCCAGTCAACCTGATCCTGGAAGGCGTGAGCCTGCTGTCCAAACCGGTTTCACTCGGTCTGCGACTGTTCGGCAACATGTATGCGGGTGAGCTGATTTTCATTCTGATCGCGGGTCTTCTGCCGTGGTGGTCACAGTGGGTTCTGAATGTGCCATGGGCCATTTTCCACATCCTGATCATTACGCTGCAAGCCTTTATCTTCATGGTTCTGACGATCGTCTATCTGTCGATGGCGTCTGAAGAGCACTGATTTTTTTACCACCACTACTACGTTTTTATTGAAACAAACTGGAGACTGTCATGGAAAACCTGAATATGGATCTGCTGTACATGGCTGCCGCTGTGATGATGGGTCTGGCGGCTATCGGTGCTGCGATCGGTATCGGCATCCTCGGGGGCAAATTCCTGGAAGGCGCTGCGCGTCAACCGGATCTGATTCCTCTGCTGCGTACTCAGTTCTTTATCGTTATGGGTCTGGTGGATGCTATCCCGATGATCGCTGTAGGTCTGGGTCTGTACGTGATGTTTGCTGTCGCGTAAGTAGTTGATTAAAAACCCAAGCCACAGAAATTTAAGAGGTATTGTGCTGTGAACATGAACGCAACAATCCTCGGCCAGGCCATCGCGTTTATTCTCTTTGTCTGGTTCTGCATGAAGTATGTATGGCCGCCTTTAATGGCAGCCATCGAGAAACGTCAGAAAGAAATTGCTGACGGTCTGGCTTCTGCAGAGCGCGCTAAGAAAGATTTGGACCTTGCACAGGCCAACGCGACAGACCAGCTGAAAAAAGCGAAAGCGGAAGCTCAGGTAATCATTGAACAGGCTAACAAACGCCGTGCTCAGATCCTGGACGAAGCTAAAGCTGAAGCAGAACAGGAACGTACTAAGATCGTTGCACAGGCTCAGGCTGAAATTGATGCTGAGCGTAAACGTGCTCGTGAAGAACTGCGTAAGCAGGTTGCGATTCTGGCTGTTGCTGGCGCCGAGAAGATCATCGAACGTTCCGTGGATGAAGCTGCTAATAGCGACATCGTGGACAAACTTGTCGCTGAACTGTAAGGAGGGAGGGGCTGATGTCTGAATTTGTTACGGTAGCTCGCCCCTACGCCAAAGCAGCTTTTGACTTTGCTGTCGAACACCAAAATGTCGATCGCTGGCAGGATATGCTGGCGTTTGCCGCCGAGGTAACGAAAAACGAGCAAGTGGCTGAGATGCTTTCCGGTGCATTAGCACCAGAAACCCTTGCTGCATCGTTTATCGCCATTTGCGGTGAGCAACTGGATGACAACGGCCAGAACCTGATTAAGGTCATGGCTGAGAATGGTCGTCTGCGCGTGCTCCCGGATGTTCTCGAGCAGTTTGAGCACTTACGTGCCCTCAGTGAAGCTACTGCCGAAGTCGAAGTGACCTCGGCAAACAAACTGAGTGAAGAACAGCTTGCGAAGATTACTGCCGCGATGGAAAAACGTCTGTCACGCAAAGTTAAGCTGAATTGCAAAATCGATAAGTCTGTAATGGCAGGCGTAATCATCCGTGCGGGTGATATGGTCATTGATGGCAGCGTACGCGGCCGTCTTGAGCGCCTTGCAGACGTCTTGCAGTCTTAAGGGGACTGGAGCATGCAACTGAATTCCACCGAAATCAGCGAACTGATCAAGCAGCGCATTGCTCAGTTCAGTGTTGTGAGTGAAGCTCACAACGAAGGTACTATTGTTTCTGTAAGTGACGGTGTTATCCGCATCCACGGCCTGGCCGATTGTATGCAGGGTGAGATGATTTCCCTTCCGGGTAACCGTTACGCTATCGCACTGAACCTGGAGCGCGACTCCGTGGGTGCTGTTGTGATGGGCCCGTACGCTGACCTTGCTGAAGGCATGAAGGTCAAATGTACTGGTCGTATTCTTGAAGTTCCAGTCGGCCGTGGCCTGCTGGGTCGCGTGGTGAACACCCTGGGTGCGCCAATTGACGGTAAAGGTCCGGTTGATAACGATGGCTTCTCGCCAATCGAAGTTATCGCACCGGGCGTAATCGAACGTCAGTCAGTCGATCAGCCCGTACAGACCGGTTATAAATCCGTTGATGCCATGATCCCAATTGGTCGTGGTCAGCGTGAACTGATCATCGGTGACCGTCAGACCGGTAAAACCGCGATGGCAATCGATGCGATCATCAACCAGCGCGACTCCGGTATCAAATGTGTGTACGTGGCTATTGGCCAGAAAGCGTCCACCATTTCTAACGTGGTTCGCAAACTGGAAGAGCACGGCGCGTTGTCAAACACCATTGTGGTGGTTGCAACGGCTTCTGAATCCGCAGCACTGCAATACCTGGCTCCTTATGCTGGTTGCGCAATGGGCGAATACTTCCGTGACCGCGGTGAAGATGCTCTGATCGTTTATGATGACCTGTCTAAACAGGCTGTTGCTTACCGTCAGGTTTCCCTGCTGCTCCGTCGTCCACCAGGACGTGAAGCATTCCCGGGCGACGTATTTTACCTCCACTCCCGTCTTCTGGAGCGCGCATCCCGCGTTAACGCGGAATACGTTGAGAAATTCACCAATGGTGAAGTAAAAGGTAAAACCGGCTCCCTGACTGCTCTGCCGATTATCGAAACCCAGGCGGGTGACGTTTCAGCGTTCGTTCCGACTAACGTAATTTCGATTACTGATGGTCAGATCTTCCTGGAAACGAACCTGTTCAACTCCGGTATTCGTCCAGCGGTTAACCCGGGTATCTCCGTATCCCGTGTTGGTGGTGCTGCTCAGACCAAGATCATCAAGAAATTGTCCGGTGGTATCCGTACCGCGCTGGCACAGTATCGTGAACTGGCTGCGTTTTCGCAGTTCGCTTCCGATCTGGATGAAGCGACCCGTAAGCAATTGAGCCATGGTCAGAAAGTGACCGAGCTGCTGAAACAGAAACAGTATGCCCCAATGTCTGTAGCACAACAGGGTCTGGTGCTGTTCGCGGCTGAACGCGGTTACCTCGAAGATGTGGAACTGGCGAAAATCGGTAGCTTCGAAGCCGCTCTGCTGGCTTACGTTGACCGTGATCACGCTCCGCTGATGCAAGAGATCAACCAGTCCGGTGGCTATAACGACGAAATCGAAGGCAAGCTGAAAGCTATCCTCGATTCCTTCAAAGCAACCCAGTCCTGGTAACGTCCGGCGGCTTGTCTTAGGACAGGCCGCAAGGCATTGAGGAGAAGCTCATGGCCGGCGCAAAAGAGATACGTAGTAAGATCGCAAGCGTCCAGAATACGCAGAAGATCACTAAAGCGATGGAAATGGTCGCCGCTTCCAAAATGCGTAAATCGCAGGATCGCATGGCGGCCAGCCGTCCTTATGCAGATACCATGCGCAAAGTGATTGGTCACCTTGCGAACGGTAATCTGGAATATAAGCATCCTTACCTGGAAGAACGCGACGTTAAACGCGTGGGCTACCTGGTGGTGTCTACCGACCGTGGTCTGTGCGGTGGCTTGAACATTAACCTGTTCAAAAAGCTGCTGGCGGATATGAAAGTCTGGTCCGACAAAGGCGTTCAGAGCGATATCGCGATGATCGGCTCCAAGGGCGTGTCTTTCTTTAATTCAGTGGGTGGCAATATTGTCGCTCAGGTGACCGGCATGGGTGATAACCCGTCCCTGTCCGAACTGATCGGCCCGGTTAAAGTGATGTTGCAGGCCTATGATGAAGGCCGTCTGGACAGGCTGTACATTGTCAGCAACAAATTTATTAACACCATGTCTCAGGTTCCGACCCTCACTCAGCTGCTGCCTTTACCGGCTTCAGAAGATGATGAGCTGAAGCAGAAAGCCTGGGATTACCTGTATGAACCCGATCCGAAACCGCTGCTGGATACCCTGCTGCGCCGTTACGTTGAATCTCAGGTTTATCAGGGCGTGGTAGAAAACCTGGCCAGCGAGCAGGCCGCACGTATGGTGGCGATGAAAGCCGCGACCGACAATGGCGGCAGCCTGATTAAAGAGCTGCAGTTGGTATACAACAAAGCTCGTCAGGCCAGCATTACTCAGGAACTCACCGAAATTGTCGGTGGTGCATCCGCGGTATAACCAGGTTAATTCGTAGAGGATTCAAGATGGCTACTGGAAAAATTGTCCAGGTAATCGGCGCCGTGGTTGACGTCGAATTCCCTCAGGATGCCGTACCGCGCGTGTACGATGCTCTTGAGGTTCAGAATGGTAATGAGAGCCTGGTGCTGGAAGTTCAGCAGCAGCTCGGTGGTGGTATCGTGCGTACCATCGCCATGGGTTCTTCCGACGGTCTGCGTCGTGGTCTGGAAGTAAAAGACCTTGAGCACCCGATCGAAGTCCCGGTTGGTAAAGCAACGCTGGGTCGTATCATGAACGTGCTGGGTCAGCCAATCGACATGAAAGGCGACATCGGTGAAGAAGACCGTTGGGCGATCCACCGTGCAGCACCTTCCTATGAAGAGCTGTCTAGCTCTCAGGAACTGCTGGAAACCGGCATCAAAGTTATCGACCTGATGTGTCCGTTCGCTAAGGGCGGTAAAGTCGGTCTGTTCGGCGGTGCGGGTGTAGGTAAAACCGTAAACATGATGGAGCTGATCCGTAACATCGCGATCGAACACTCCGGTTACTCCGTGTTTGCAGGCGTGGGTGAGCGTACTCGTGAGGGTAACGACTTCTACCACGAAATGACCGACTCTAACGTTCTGGATAAAGTATCCCTGGTTTATGGCCAGATGAACGAGCCGCCAGGAAACCGTCTGCGCGTGGCACTGACCGGCCTGACTATGGCTGAGAAGTTCCGTGACGAAGGTCGTGACGTACTGCTGTTCGTGGATAACATCTATCGTTATACCCTGGCCGGTACAGAAGTTTCTGCACTGCTGGGTCGTATGCCTTCAGCGGTAGGTTATCAGCCGACTCTGGCGGAAGAGATGGGCGTTCTGCAGGAACGTATCACTTCAACCAAAACCGGTTCTATCACCTCCGTACAGGCGGTATACGTCCCTGCGGATGACTTGACTGACCCATCACCAGCCACCACCTTTGCTCACTTAGATGCAACCGTGGTACTGAGCCGTCAGATCGCGTCTCTGGGTATCTACCCGGCCGTTGACCCGCTGGATTCTACCAGCCGTCAGCTGGATCCACTGGTTGTTGGTCAGGAACACTACGACACCGCGCGTGGCGTACAGTCCCTGCTGCAACGTTACCAGGAACTGAAAGACATCATCGCCATCCTGGGTATGGATGAGCTGTCTGAAGAAGACAAACTGGTGGTAGCTCGCGCTCGTAAGATTCAGCGCTTCCTGTCCCAGCCATTCTTCGTTGCGGAAGTATTCACCGGTTCACCGGGTAAATACGTTTCCCTGAAAGACACCATCCGTGGCTTTAAAGGCATCATGGAAGGCGAATACGATCACCTGCCAGAGCAGGCGTTCTACATGGTTGGTTCCATCGACGAAGCCGTGGAAAAAGCCAAAAAACTTTAACGCCTTAATCGGAGGGTGATATGGCAATGACTTACCACCTGGACGTCGTCAGCGCAGAGCAACAGTTGTTCTCTGGTCTGGTCGAGAAAATCCAGGTAACGGGTAGTGAAGGTGAACTGGGTATTTTCCCAGGGCACGCACCGCTGCTCACCGCCATTAAGCCTGGTATGATCCGCATCGTAAAACAGTTCGGTCACGAAGAGTTTATCTACCTGTCCGGCGGCATGATTGAAGTGCAGCCTGGCAGTGTGACCGTTCTTGCTGATACCGCTATTCGTGGCCAGGATCTCGACGAAGCGCGAGCTCTGGAAGCGAAGCGTAAAGCAGAAGAGCATATTAAGAGCTCTCACGGCGACGTGGATTACGCACAGGCCTCAGCTGAGCTGGCCAAAGCGATCGCGAAACTGCGCGTTATCGAGTTGACCAAAAAAGCGATGTAACACCGGCTTGAAAAGCACAAAAGCCAGTCTGGATCCCAGACTGGCTTTTTTTATGGCTGCGTTTCAAAATTTATGGAACTGAAAAGCTGTTTTATTATTTTGTGATTATCGTCACAAAAATATTGATCGGTGTAATTTTGAGGAGTAGACTTCTTTTTGTGATGTGTGTCACATAATTAACTCCAACAAAATTGGGATACCAACATGAAACTGATCAACAAAGTCATCGCTCTTTTCAGCAACATGAACGTCTCTTTCGGCACGTTCAATCTGTAATCCGCTGTATGCCGAGTGGCGCCACGCTTACCGTTGTGTGATAAGCGAAGCGCCCTCCGGCAGCACCTCTCCTCTGCTGTTCACGCTTTTCCCCTGTTCGATAAAATAATTCGTCTCATCAATATTACCGATAACGGCGTCGTTATAACGGCCGGGTTGCGTGCGCACCGATTTATTCCCCGTGAAAATTCCCTGCGTTGAAGGATCGCCATAGGGACTCGGACGGAAGATAAAGTTAAAGCGCTGGTTGTCTATCGCCACGTTGTTCGCCACGACCAGTTTGCCTGGATTGAAGTTGTCGGTAAAACCATCCAGATGATTCCCTTCCGCCTTGCTGTTACGCACTTCATGCGCCACCGGTTGCCCTTCTCCCCCAAGCTTAAAGCCGTTGCTGGTGTTATTACGGGCGATAGAGTTCTCGATCACCACAACCCCGTTCGCGCCGTCTTCTATCTTATTGAACAGGTCGAAACCGTCGTCAATGTTGTCATGGGAATAGCAATTTTCAAGACGGTTGCCCTCACCAACACGCATTTTCACTGCAAATCCGTCGGCATTAATCTTGCCCGGATCTTCGTTTGCGTAAGATTCTGAATCGACAACCCGGTTATAGCTGGCCCACAGCGGTCGACCAACGTTATCCGGAGAAGAAATCTGAATACCTGTGTCATCGTTACGATATGCGGTAACGTTCTCAATCAGATTATGGCTTCCCTGCACGCGCAGGCTCTTGTCAGTGATTTCGATCCCTTTAATGTGCCAGTAGCTGGCATCCACCAGCAGCCCATGGATAACCGCTTTGCCGTCGGCTTGCAGCGTTTTCATCTTTTCTGCGCTGCCACTGGCGGCGAGAGGAATATCGCTGCGCGGATAATCGCCGTCTGCCAGCATGATTTTGCCACCCGGTGCGAGAAGGCTGATGGCGGTCGCTAAATCCATCGGAGAAGTGAGTGTTCCCTTACCCTCCGCTGTCCCTTCCGGCGACACATATAATATCGTTGCCGTTACGCCAGTGACTCTCTCAACGCTAAATTCCTGGTATACCGGTTCGCCGCGGGTGGGGGTAAAGGTCATGCGGAAAAGGTTATCGCGAGCCAGTGTCGCAGGAACGGAGTACATCTCTCCAGCCTTGATGGTTTTCTCATTGCCGATCACCACTTCATTTTGTCGAAGGCTGAACACGCCATCGTAATTGGCTCGGGCTTGCACCAGATACTCTTCGGAAGTGCTTTTACTGGCAGAGGTCAACTGGACAACGGCTGGCAGGGCTTTAGGCTGCCAGGGTTTACCAGCCACAGTCTGCGCGGCAGATGTTGTGAGGGAGGCGTTACTGACGGTGATTTTGGCATTACGTGATGCGAAAAAGCCAACGTAATAGTGATCCTGATTTTGTACGGAGATCAGGTCGGCACGCGGCACACTTTGGCTGACCCATGCATCGCTGTTGACGGGTGCCCAGGCGGTGATGAAACCGTCATTGGTTCTTTGCAGCTTCAGACGAAATTCAGGCGTCTGGCTTAAATCGACCTCTTCCTTATAACTCTGTTTTTTGATCGCCGCCCCCGCATTCCCCCACGGACGTGAAACCCCTTCACGGGTGATCGCCTGCATTTTAACCCGCTGGTGGTCCTTTTTATCCTGCGTCATAATGGCGTTCATCACCAGATTCGACGCCGCCGGAAACTCTTCATAACCTTCTTTGAGTGGCTGCTGGCGCGGCACGCCAATCACATCGCGAACCAGCAATCCGGCCCCTTCCTGAGCGGCTGGTTTAGCGCCATTTTCCGGGCCAAACTGATCGACTTTAACCGTAGCCTGTAAGACGAAATTCTCGCTGGTGGGGAGTTCGGTATAGAAAAAGGTTAACCCATCGTGAGAATTGGCAATCTTGCCGCCACGGCTTTCAAGGGTGACAGGTTTTGTGAGGTCGGCTGAATCCTGCGGTGTCAGGATTTTTCCGTCGATCGTCACGTCGTTAACGCCCACTTTCTCAGGTAATACGTTTGACGAAAAATTCACGTCTGTCGATTGCCCAAAGGCAATGGCTTTCCAGACGAGCTGCGGTTCAGCCGCATGGGTGACAAAGGAGCTACACATCATTAGGGCCAGAGGGATTTTATAATTCATCTTATTCTCCTGATTGATAATTGAGCGCCATTATCATCAAGATGAAACGCCGTTTCTTTTTTGGGTGTCACAATATTGAACAATTAAAACGGTGTTTTGTTTTATAGGGATCTTTATTCATGAGACGAAAAAATAGCTAACCTGTTGTGAACGCTTGCGACTTACCGCAAGAAAGCTATTTTCCAGAGAAAAAGTGATTTACTCTGCCCCTAAATCTATCCTCAAATAGCCGATAACGACTGATGTTGAGCGTTTTACCAGCAGCCCATTTTATGGCGCAAAATATGTAGAATTTTCAACGTCAAAGGGTTTTACTTCACACTCAAATTACAGTCAGGACGCGTATGTTGAATAATACGATGAGCGTGGTCATCCTTGCCGCAGGCAAAGGGACACGTATGTATTCCGATCTTCCAAAGGTGCTACACACGCTGGCAGGAAAGCCAATGGTGCAGCATGTCATTGATGCTGCAGGCGAACTTGGCGCCAACAAGGTCCATCTGGTCTATGGTCATGGCGGCGATTTGCTCAAACAAACGCTGAATGACGATAAACTCAACTGGGTGCTCCAGGCAGAACAATTGGGTACCGGCCATGCGATGCAGCAGGCTGCGCCATTCTTTGCTGATGACGAAGACATTCTGATGCTTTACGGCGATGTCCCGCTGATTGCCGTCGAAACACTCACTCGCCTGCGTGCAGCCAAACCGCAGGGTGGCATTGGGCTACTGACTGTTAAACTGGATGATCCGACAGGCTATGGCCGTATCACCCGTGAAAACGGCAAAGTGACTGGCATCGTCGAGCATAAAGATGCCTCCGACGAGCAGCGTCAGATTCAGGAAATCAATACCGGCATTCTGATCGCTAACGGCGCGGATCTGAAACGCTGGCTGGCAAAACTGACCAACAACAATGCCCAGGGTGAATATTACATCACCGATATCATTGCGCTGGCGCACCGCGAAGGGCATGAGATCGTGGCAGTTCACCCCGACCGTCTGAGCGAAGTCGAAGGCGTCAACAACCGCCTGCAGTTGGCTCGTCTTGAGCGCGTTTACCAGGCCGAGCAGGCAGAAAAACTGCTGCTGGCTGGCGTAATGCTGCGCGATCCGGCGCGTTTTGATCTGCGCGGGGCGCTGATTCACGGGCGCGATGTGGAAATCGACACTAACGTTATTATTGAAGGCCGCGTCACGCTGGGCCATCGCGTCAAAATTGGTGCGGGATGCGTGATTAAAAACAGCATGATTGGCGATGATTGCGAAATCAGCCCGTACAGCGTGGTGGAAGATGCGCATCTGGAAGCGGCTTGCACTATTGGCCCGTTCGCGCGTCTGCGTCCGGGTGCAGAGCTGCTGGAAGGTGCGCACGTCGGCAACTTTGTCGAGATGAAAAAAGCGCGTCTGGGCAAAGGCTCCAAAGCCGGTCATTTGAGCTATCTCGGCGACGCGGAAATCGGCGACAACGTCAATATCGGTGCGGGTACTATCACCTGTAACTACGATGGCGCGAACAAGTTTAAAACCATTATCGGCAACGATGTGTTTGTCGGCTCCGATACGCAGCTGGTGGCGCCGGTCACGGTCGGCCACGGCGCAACTATCGCCGCCGGAACGACCGTGACGCGCGATGTGGCGGACAATGAGCTGGTGCTCAGCCGCGTACCGCAGGTTCACAAGCAAGGCTGGCGGCGTCCGGTGAAGAAGAAGTAAGTATTTCATCCCTCGCCCTTTTGGGAGAGGGACAGAGTGAGGGGATAACATAATCCCCCGCTCAAAGGCAGTACCTATAACAATATCCCCACTCTCTACAAGGCTCGGGGCGCCCGAAAAGGGCTTAGCCCGTCGAATTTTGCGCGGTAAAAGCGTGAAAACGAAGGGAAAATACAGATCAGCGACAACGCATGGCATAACGCCATAATCAGGAAATCTAACTATGTGTGGAATTGTTGGCGCAGTTGCGCAGCGTGATATTGCTGAAATCCTTCTCGAAGGACTACGTCGTCTGGAATACCGTGGCTACGACTCTGCCGGCCTGGCAGTGGTTGATGCAGAAGGGCATATGACCCGTCTGCGCCGTCTCGGTAAAGTGCAAATGCTCGCGCAAGCGGCGGAAGAAACGCCACTCCACGGCGGGACCGGTATTGCGCACACCCGCTGGGCGACGCATGGCGAACCCTCGGAAGGGAACGCACACCCGCATGTGTCTGAACACATCGTGGTCGTGCATAACGGCATTATCGAAAACCACGAACCGCTGCGCGAAGAGCTGAAAGCGCGTGGCTACACTTTTGTTTCTGAAACCGACACCGAAGTTATCGCGCATCTGGTTCACTGGGAACTGGCACAGGGCGGTACGCTGCGTGAAGCGGTGCTGCGCGCTATTCCACAGCTGCGTGGCGCATACGGTACGGTGATCATGGATTCCCGCGATCCGAGCACGCTGCTGGCAGCGCGTTCCGGTAGCCCGATGGTTATCGGTATGGGGATGGGCGAGAACTTTATCGCTTCCGATCAGCTGGCGCTGCTGCCGGTGACTCGTCGCTTTATCTTCCTGGAAGAGGGTGACATCGCAGAAGTGACACGTCGTAGCGTAACGGTATTCGATAAATCTGGCGCGCAAGTTAAGCGTCAGGAGATTGAGTCCAGTCTGCAATACGATGCGGGCGACAAAGGCGCGTATCGTCACTACATGCAGAAAGAGATTTACGAGCAGCCGAACGCGATCAAGAACACCCTGACCGGGCGTATCAGCCACGGCGAGGTGGATCTCAGCGAGCTGGGCGCTAACGCCAACGAAATGCTGGCCAACGTCGAGCATATTCAGATTGTGGCCTGCGGGACCTCTTACAACTCGGGGATGGTGTCGCGCTACTGGTTTGAAGCGCTGGCGGGCGTACCGTGCGATGTCGAAATCGCCTCGGAATTCCGCTATCGCAAATCCGCTGTGCGCCGCAACAGCCTGATGATCACGCTGTCTCAGTCCGGTGAAACAGCAGATACGCTGGCTGCGCTGCGTCTGTCTAAAGAGCTGGGCTACCTTGGCTCGCTGGCGATTTGTAATGTGCCGGGCTCTTCACTGGTGCGCGAATCCGATCTGGCGTTGATGACCAACGCCGGAACCGAAATCGGCGTGGCATCGACCAAAGCATTCACGACTCAGCTGACTGTGCTGTTGATGCTGGTGGCGAAACTGGCGCGTCTGAAAGGGCAAGATGCCTCTGTTGAGCATGATATCGTGCATGGTCTGCAGGCATTGCCGAGCCGCATCGAGCAGATGTTGTCGCAGGATAAGCGCATTGAAGCTCTGGCTGAAGATTTCTCGGATAAACACCACGCGCTGTTCCTTGGCCGCGGCGATCAGTACCCTATCGCGCTGGAAGGCGCGCTGAAGCTGAAAGAGATCTCGTATATTCATGCGGAAGCGTACGCTGCAGGTGAGCTGAAACACGGCCCACTGGCGTTGATTGATGCGGATATGCCGGTCATTGTGGTTGCACCGAACAACGAACTGCTGGAAAAACTGAAATCGAACATCGAAGAAGTGCGCGCCCGTGGCGGCCAGCTGTATGTCTTCGCCGATCAGGATGCCGGTTTCACCAGCAACGACAACATGCATATCATTGAGATGCCGCATGTAGAAGAAGTGATTGCCCCAATCTTCTATACCGTTCCGCTGCAGCTTTTGGCTTATCACGTCGCGCTGATCAAAGGCACCGACGTTGACCAGCCGCGTAACCTGGCGAAGTCTGTTACCGTCGAATAATCCCTTCAGGCTCCACCTTCGGGTGGAGCTTTTTTAACCCTTCCCGGCAGTTTTTTAATCAACTCACGCATTTTTATTTATGACAATCTGTCATCTTCAGCTACTTTTTTCAGTGTCACAGAAAGAAAATTTTTCTGAAAAGATATTGTCATAATTGAAGATAAGTCGCTGATTTTTAATTGTAATTTATCGAATCTTTAAGCTAAATTTCCCGTGTCATAAAACTGTCATAATTCGTACATTTATCTGTCACCTGTTTGTCCTATTTTGCTCATCGTAGCCACTCAAACAATGATTTACGAAATCTTGCAGGAGACATTATGAAAGTTATGCGTACCACTGTCGCAACTGTTGTCGCCGCGACCTTATCTCTGAGCGCTTTCTCTGTATTCGCAGAAGCAAGCCTGACTGGCGCTGGTGCAACCTTCCCTGCGCCGGTGTATGCCAAATGGGCTGATACTTACCAGAAAGAAACCGGTAACAAGGTTAACTATCAGGGTATCGGCTCCTCCGGTGGCGTTAAACAAATTACTGCAAATACCGTCGATTTCGGCGCATCAGACGCTCCGCTGTCTGATGACAAACTGGCTCAGGAAGGTCTGTTCCAGTTCCCGACCGTGATCGGTGGTGTTGTGCTGGCCGTGAATATCCCTGGTCTGAAATCTGGCGAACTGGTGCTGGATGGCAAAACGCTGGGCGATATCTATCTCGGCAAAATCAAAAAATGGGATGACGAAGCCATCACCAAACTGAACCCGGGTGTCAAACTGCCTTCGCAGAACATCGCTGTGGTTCGTCGCGCTGACGGCTCCGGCACCTCCTTCGTCTTCACCAGCTACCTGGCAAAAGTGAACGAAGAGTGGAAATCGAAAGTCGGTTCTGGCTCTACCGTGAACTGGCCGACCGGTCTGGGCGGTAAAGGTAACGACGGTATCGCCGCGTTCGTACAGCGTCTGCCTGGCTCAATCGGTTACGTAGAATATGCTTACGCTAAGCAGAACAATCTCGCGTACACAAAACTGATTTCTGCCGATGGCAAGCCAGTTAGCCCGACTGAAGAAAACTTTGCCAACGCTGCCAAAGGCGCAGACTGGAGCAAAACCTTCGCTCAGGACCTGACTAACCAGAAAGGCGACGATGCATGGCCAATTACGTCCACCACTTTCATCCTGGTCCACAAAGATCAGAAGAAACCAGAGCAAGGCGCTGAAGTGCTGAAGTTCTTCGACTGGGCGTACAAAAACGGTGGCAAACAGGCTAATGACCTGGACTACGCCAGCCTGCCGGACAGCGTCGTTGAGCAGATTCGTGCCGCATGGAAGACCAACGTCAAGGACAGCAGCGGTAAAGCGCTGTACTAACAAGATATTTTTGACGAAGATGGCGGGTGATTTCATCCGCCCTTATTCGTAAAACGTATTTAACAGAAGAGTGATTTATGGCTGCAACCAAGCCTGCTATTAGCCCTCCGGGTAAACATGGTGACAAGATTTTCAGCGCGCTGGTCAGACTGGCAGCGCTGATTGTGCTATTGCTGCTCGGCGGCATTATCGTGTCCCTGATTTTCTCCTCCTGGCCGAGCATCCAGAAATTCGGTTTTGCTTTCCTGTGGACCAAAGAGTGGGATGCGCCAAACGATATCTACGGTGCGCTGGTGCCAATTTACGGCACGCTGGTGACTTCGTTTATCGCGCTGCTGATTGCTGTCCCGGTCAGCTTTGGTATCGCACTGTTCCTGACGGAACTGGCGCCTGGCTGGTTAAGACGCCCGCTGGGTATTGCGATTGAACTGCTGGCAGCCATTCCCAGTATCGTATACGGCATGTGGGGCCTGTTTATCTTTGCTCCGCTGTTTGCAACCTACTTCCAGGAACCGGTGGGCAATGTCCTCTCCAATATTCCGTTTGTCGGCGCGCTGTTCTCTGGTCCGGCGTTCGGGATTGGTATTCTGGCTGCGGGCGTGATCCTCGCCATCATGATTATTCCGTACATTGCGGCGGTCATGCGCGATGTCTTCGAACAAACCCCGGTGATGATGAAAGAGTCGGCCTACGGGATCGGCTGCACCACCTGGGAGGTGATCTGGCGTATCGTTCTGCCGTTCACCAAAAATGGCGTCATCGGCGGCATCATGCTGGGCTTAGGTCGTGCGCTGGGGGAAACCATGGCCGTGACCTTTATCATCGGTAACACCTACCAGCTCGACAGCGCCTCGCTCTACATGCCGGGCAACAGCATCACTTCCGCACTGGCAAACGAATTTGCGGAAGCAGAATCAGGGCTTCACGTTGCTGCGCTGATGGAACTGGGTCTGATTCTCTTTGTTATCACCTTCATTGTTCTGGCGATCTCCAAGCTGATGATTATGCGCCTGGCAAAAAATGAGGGGGCACGCTAATGGCGACGCTTGAAATGCAATCCACCGCTGCACTGGCTGAATCGCGCCGCAAAATGCAGGCCCGTCGCCGTTTCAAAAACCGCCTCGCGCTGACGCTGTCAATGGCGACGATGGCTTTTGGTTTGTTCTGGCTGGTCTGGATCCTTTTCTCCACCGTGACGCGCGGTATCGACGGTATGTCGATTGCACTGTTCACCGAAATGACGCCACCGCCAAATACGGCGGGTGGCGGACTGGCGAACGCCCTCGCGGGCAGCGGCCTGCTGATCCTGTGGGCGACCGTCGTCGGTACGCCGCTGGGCATCATGGCGGGAATTTACCTGGCGGAATATGGGCGTAAATCCTGGGTCGCCGAAGTGATTCGCTTCATTAACGACATCCTGCTTTCTGCACCGTCTATCGTGGTGGGCCTGTTTGTCTACACCATTGTGGTTGCGCAGATGGAACACTTCTCCGGCTGGGCCGGGGTGATCGCGCTGGCGCTGCTGCAAGTGCCAATTGTGATTCGAACCACTGAGAACATGTTGAAACTGGTGCCGGACAGCCTGCGTGAAGCGGCTTATGCCCTGGGCACACCGAAATGGAAGATGATTTCCGCGATTACGCTGAAAGCGTCTGTCTCCGGGATCATGACCGGTATCCTGCTGGCCATTGCGCGTATCGCGGGTGAAACCGCGCCGCTGCTGTTTACCGCGCTCTCCAATCAGTTCTGGAGCACGGATATGATGCAGCCAATCGCTAACCTGCCGGTCACCATCTTTAAATTTGCGATGAGTCCGTTCGCGGAGTGGCAGCAACTGGCCTGGGCCGGGGTGCTGATTATTACCCTTTGCGTACTGTTGCTGAACATTCTGGCGCGCGTCATTTTTGCGAAGCAGAAACACGGTTAATTTTTACGGCGCGGCACAACGCGGCGCCGAATGAGGAAATGAGTCAATGAGTATGGTTGATACTGCACCGGGTAAGATTCAGGTTCGTGATTTGAACTTCTACTACGGTAAATTCCATGCCCTGAAAAATATCAACCTGGATATCGCCAGGAACCAGGTCACGGCATTCATCGGGCCTTCAGGCTGTGGTAAATCCACCCTGCTGCGTACCTTTAACAAAATGTACTCGCTCTATCCTGAACAGCGCGCCGAAGGCGAGATTCTGCTGGATGGCGACAACATTCTGACCAATACCCAGGATATCGCCCTGTTGCGTGCCAAAGTGGGAATGGTGTTCCAGAAACCAACGCCGTTCCCGATGTCCATTTACGACAACATCGCGTTTGGTGTGCGTCTGTTCGAAAAGCTCTCCCGCACCGATATGGACGAGCGCGTGCAGTGGGCATTGACCAAGGCCGCATTATGGAACGAAACCAAGGATAAACTGCATCAGAGTGGATACTCTCTTTCTGGTGGTCAGCAGCAGCGTTTGTGCATCGCCCGCGGCATCGCCATTCGCCCGGAAGTATTGCTGCTGGATGAGCCGTGTTCAGCCCTGGACCCTATCTCTACCGGTCGAATTGAAGAGCTGATTACCGAGCTGAAACAAGATTACACCGTGGTGATCGTCACCCATAACATGCAGCAAGCTGCGCGTTGTTCCGACCATACGGCGTTTATGTACCTGGGCGAGTTGATTGAGTTCAGCAACACGGACGATCTGTTCACCAAGCCTGCGAAGAAACAAACAGAAGATTATATCACCGGTCGTTACGGCTGATTCAGGAGTGCGTTATGGACAATCTCAATCTTAATAAACACATTTCCGGCCAGTTTAACGCCGAGCTGGAAAGCATCCGCACCCAGGTGATGACCATGGGCGGAATGGTAGAGCAACAGCTTTCTGATGCGATCACCGCCATGCATAACCAGGACAGCGAGCTGGCGAAGCGGGTGGTCGAAGGTGACAAGAACGTCAACATGATGGAAGTCGCCATTGATGAAGCCTGTGTACGTATTATTGCGAAACGTCAGCCGACGGCGAGCGATCTGCGTCTGGTGATGGCGATTATCAAAACCATCGCGGAGCTGGAACGTATTGGCGACGTGGCGGATAAAATCTGCCGCACTGCGCTGGAGAAGTTCTCGCACCAGCATCAGCCGCTGCTGGTGAGTCTGGAATCGCTGGGCCGCCACACCGTGCAGATGCTGCATGACGTGCTGGATGCGTTCGCGCGGATGGATCTCGATGAAGCGGTGCGTATCTACCGTGAAGACAAAAAAGTCGATCAGGAGTACGAGGGCATTGTGCGTCAGCTGATGACCTACATGATGGAAGATCCGCGTACCATCCCGAGCGTTCTGACTGCTCTGTTTTGTGCGCGCTCCATTGAACGTATCGGCGATCGCTGCCAGAACATTTGCGAATACATTTTCTACTTCGTGAAAGGGCAGGATTTCCGCCACGTGGGCGGTGATGAGCTGGATAAACTGCTGGCGGGTAACGATCCAAAAGAGTGATTTTTTGCCCTCAGCTTAACCCTCTCCCACAGGGAGAGGGAACTGTTCGTTTTCGCCCTTTCGTTCAGGATAGGGCCGGGGTGAGGGAGAAATTAACGCGTAATATCCCAGCCACGAGCCTTCCACAATTCCGGCAACTGCGCCAGATCGGTAAAGGTCGTTACCTTCGGATGGGTAATCGGCTTATTGTGCGGATCGGCACAGAAGTAAAACACCTCCATCCCCGCATCAATGCCAGACTGCGCGCCAGCGCTGGAATCATCCACCAGAATGCAGTTCTCAACGTTTACGTTCATCGCTTTCGCGGCGTGGAACATGAGCGCCGGATCGGGCTTCCAGCGCTGAATATCGTAGCCGCTGAACAGTTTTTCCGGGAAATGGTGCAGCATTTCAAGCTTGCCGAGAGAGTGCTGCATTTTACTGACCGGACCATTAGAGACCACGCACATTGGCACGGTCATCGAATCCAGCAGGGCATTCGCGCCTGCGATGACCTCCAGTTCCGAGTCGAAGAGGCGTGCGACCTCAGCGCGATAAACCGGTTCTAAGTCCGCTTTAGCCAGACTGACGCCGCGTTCAGCGTTGATAATGTCGATGATTTCGTAGAGTTTGACGCCTTTAAAGCGCTTAAACGTCTCTTCGAGATCGAGCGTAATGCCAAATTCCTGGAACATGCTGACATACGCGCGGGAACAAATGACCTCACTGTCGACCAGCGTACCGTCGCAGTCGAAAAATACCGCTTCAATTCCGGACATGCCTTTCCCTTTTAACAAGTTTAACGTTTACGTAATGCCGTTTTACGAGACGCAATCGTTGCCGTATAAGCAAAATCAATGAAAAAAAGTATCTCGCAAACGCCCCTATTGTCGCATTTTGGTATAGGATAGCGACGAATTTTCCCTCCTTGTTCGGAAATTGATGATGAGCCAACAACACACAACCCAGACATCTGGTCAGGGTCTGCTTGAGCGCGTGTTCAAACTGCGCGAGCACGGCACGACGGCACGCACCGAAGTGATCGCCGGTTTTACCACCTTCCTGACGATGGTTTATATCGTTTTTGTTAACCCGCAAATTCTGGGCGTTGCTGGCATGGATACCAGCGCCGTCTTCGTGACCACCTGCCTGATCGCTGCACTTGGCAGCATCCTGATGGGCGTGTTCGCTAATCTTCCGGTTGCGCTGGCACCGGCTATGGGTCTTAACGCCTTCTTCGCCTTTGTGGTTGTGCAGGCTATGGGGCTGCCGTGGCAAGTGGGTATGGGCGCGATCTTCTGGGGGGCGGTGGGTCTGCTGCTGCTGACCATTTTCCGCGTCCGTTACTGGATGATTGCCAATATCCCGGTGAGCCTGCGCGTGGGGATCACCAGTGGTATCGGTCTGTTTATCGGTATGATGGGGCTGAAAAATGCCGGCGTGATCGTTGCTAACCCCGAAACGCTGGTGAGCATCGGTAATCTGACGTCTCACAGCGTGCTGCTGGGTGTGCTGGGCTTCTTTATCATCGCGATTCTGGCGTCACGTAATATTCACGCGGCAGTGCTGGTCTCTATTATCGTGACCACCCTGTTTGGCTGGATGCTGGGCGACGTACACTACAACGGTATCGTCTCCGCGCCACCGAGCGTATCGACCGTGATTGGCCATGTCGATCTGGCGGGCTCGTTTAATCTGGGTCTGGCGGGCGTGATTTTCTCCTTCATGCTGGTGAACTTGTTCGATTCTTCCGGAACGCTGATCGGCGTGACCGATAAAGCCGGTCTGGCGGATGAGAAAGGTAAATTCCCGCGAATGAAGCAGGCGCTGTATGTCGATAGCATCTCTTCCGTTGCCGGTTCGTTTATCGGGACCTCTTCCGTCACCGCGTACATCGAATCTTCTTCTGGCGTCTCCGTCGGTGGGCGTACCGGTCTGACGGCGGTCGTGGTTGGCCTGCTGTTCCTGCTGGTGATTTTCCTCTCTCCGCTGGCAGGGATGGTTCCTCCGTATGCGGCGGCTGGCGCGCTGATTTACGTGGGCGTCCTGATGACATCCAGCCTGTCACGCGTGAAGTGGGAAGATTTAACCGAAGCGGTTCCTGCGTTTATCACGGCGGTCATGATGCCGTTTAGCTTCTCGATTACCGAAGGCATTGCGCTGGGCTTCATCTCCTACTGCGTGATGAAAATCGGTACCGGTCGTTTCCGCGAGCTGAGCCCATGCGTGATCGTGGTGGCGCTGCTGTTCGTGCTGAAGATTGTGTTTATTGACGCCAAATAAACAGCAAGCCCTTTTCTTCGAAAAGGGCTTTAGTGTTTGTTCCCTCTCCCACTGGGAGAGGGCATCCGGCGCTTACGCTTTCACGCGCTGAATATATTCCCCAAACGCGGTCAATTGCCCGGTCAGATGATCCAGCGTGCTTTGATCCACCACTTCCCCGGTCTGCGTATCCACTTTGTTCTGAATCACGCCACCCATAAATTCTGGTTTGTTCATCACCATTGCATCCAGGAACACCAGAATCTGACGCAGATGATACTGACAGCGTGCGCCGCCAATCGCGCCCATTGAGCTGGTCTGAATCAGCACCGGCTTGCCGGCAAGCGGTTGTTGGGGTAAGCGAGAAAGCCAGTCAATTGCATTCTTTAAACCACCCGGAACCGAATAGTTATACTCCGGTGTGACAATCACCACGCCATCTGCCTGACGAATCTGCTCTGCAAGCGCTTCCACGCTTTGTGGGAAACCCTCTTCCTGTTGAACATCAGCGTCGTACAAGGGAATCTCACCAATAGACGGGAGTGCCGAGACTTCCATTCCCGCTGGCGCCAGTTTAGGCAGGGTACGGGCAACCATCCCGTTAAATGAACCTTTGCGCAGGCTTCCCAGTAACGTAACAACTTTCAGCGTATCAGACATGATTACTCCTTTTTCATCATGATGGCCCGGAACGGGTCAGTTAAGGGTAAGAGCTTTTTCTGCCGGTAAACTGGTTAATCTCATCAGCCGCGCTGCTGGCTCATTGGCGCGCGCCGGAACATCAGGAAGACTACGCCAGCCGTGCCGGCTGTCAAATTCCCAGATTTTCAGGCGTTCGATGGCCGGTGTCACGGCGATCGACCAGATCAGCACGTCTTCGGCATCGCTGAGTGCTTCAACCCGCGTTGCTTTGGTCGAACGCAGGCGACCTGAACCGGGCAGAAGCTGTAACAGGCTGGCATCATCTACCGCACAGCCGGTGAGCTTCTGAATGCTCTGCCGTAGGGTAATAAGCTGCGCTTTGGCCTCGTTGGGATCGTTTTGATTACGGACCCACAGCTTTTCATTGCTGGATAAAGGATAGGCATCGTGAACGTGCGAGCCGTGGAAGCTACGCGTGGCGCGCTGGAGTTCCATATCCAGCCCGCAGTCGCCTTCCGTCGTGAGCGCGACGCCAACAATATTCCCCGTATAGGCAATAGAGAAGCGCGGGAGCTCAGGATCGGCAAAAACTGGTCGGCCTTCTGGCTGCACGATCATTTCCGGAAGCTCACTGGTTCCGTAAAGCATAAACAGCAGTTCGGCCAGTAATGCCCTGGAGGCGATAAACCGCGAGCGGCGGTGCTCTGGTAGCTTGCGCGATTCATTGTGACAGGCCGAGGGAAGCCTGACGGATAGCAGTCGGCCTTCAGTCAGAATCCCTCTTGCAAAATGCGTTGCCATTTTTCGCTCCCTGATAATGGTCAATGACAGGTTAAACGTTTACATGATTATCGCTCAACTTCGCATCTGTTTTAATCGGTAATTCTTGCTATGAGAAGCCCGGGGACCGAACTTTACATTATTAGAGGGAAAACCGGGATCTTTAGCGCAGAGAATCGCAGTACAACGCCTTGATCGTCTCTTTTAGCCAGATGATTTTCGGGTTATGACTGTTACGTTTATGCCAGATCAGGGTAAACGGTACGGTGAGTTTGTCTGCCAGCGCCTCATCAATGGGAATCGGGCGACTGACCAGCTTACGCTGGTGGAGCTGATTATAGTGATGGCAGTAGTGCGGTGCGGTCGCGATATAGTCATGATCGGGCTGCGCCGCCATAAACATAGATTGTTCAAAGCCTGGCAGACTCAGCGCGATGTTTCGCTCGCGACCCATCTCTTTTAGCACTTCGTCCAGCGCCCAGGTATCGCTGCGCTCCCAGAAGATGCTGATGTGGGGATAGCGTAAAAAGGTGTCCAGATTCCACTCTTCTTTGAGCGCCGGGTGATCTTCACGCAAATAGACGCATGGCCGGTCGCTAAACAGAATCTCGTGGTCGATAAACCACGGAAGCAGCTTCAACAGTTCTCGTGAGCGCGGATGGGTTTCGCGCCCGGTAAAGCCGATATCCACTTCGCCGCGCGTAATCGCATCCAGCGAGTCGTAATCCCAGTGTCGCATCCGCACGGTAGCCTGCGGATAGCGCTGATTCACCTGTTCAAGCAATGTATTAAACCGAATCAACATCAGCGGTGTTTCAGCGGCCAGTTCGAATTTCAGTCCACCTGGCGAGTGGTGATCGAATTTATCGAGGATCTGATTCCCTATCTGCATCCAGTCGGTCAGATCCTGTTCAAGACTCACCGTCAGCGGCGTGGGAAGCAGGCCCAGCGGGGTTTTAACAAACAGCGGATCGTCAAACCAGTTGCGCAGTTTCGCCAGTGATTTACTGACCGCCGACGGCGTGACGTTCATGCGTTTTGCCGCTTTGGTGACACTCCGCTCCTGCAGCAACAGCTGCAGGCACAATAACAGGTTAAGATCGAGGCTGCTGATGGGCTTCTTCATAATGCGCCGCAGGCTGTATCGCCATAATTAACAGGATGCAGACTATGCTACAGCCAATCAGAATCCCGATCAGCATATTCAGGGCATTCAGCCCGATAACCGCAGCCAGCCAAATCCACAGTGATGAACCGCACACCTGAGCGATGCCCAGCGCGGAGCTTGCCACGCCGGCACGCAGCGAAAACGGGCCCAGCGCCTGGCTCATCGCCACGCCAAAACCCACCGAGAAACCGGCACAAATTAAGGTGATTCCCGCCAGCATGATGGCGTGCGAACTGGCTGTTGCCAGCAAAATACCCGCGGTAAAAAACAGCACCTGTGAGGCCAGCATCAGCGTACGTTGGTTAAAAATATTCAGTGCGAACGGCGTCGAGAACGACACCGCCATGCTCACCAAAGCGGTAAGCGCCATCACCGTGGAATATTCCCCGCGATCAAAACCCATCGTCTCCATCAGTAAAACCGGGGAAACGTTTACATAGGTGAGAATGACGACCACGCTTAGGGTGGTAATAAGCAGTCGACTGATAAAAAAGCGGTTCAGGAGTTTTTCTGTTGGCTGGATCGTCGCGGTATTGCCCGGATACTGATGCGAGCCAGGATGGGTCTCTTTGAGTACCATCGTTGAGAGGATAAAGACCAGCAATCCCATCGCCGCCATCGTCCAGAACAGGCTCTGCCATGGGAATTTAAGCATAATCAGATAACCGATCACCGGAGCCAGCACCGGAATAATGCAGGTGATGCCGTTGAGCATGGAGAGCACTTTTGCGCGGCGCTGGGCGCTGAGGGTGTCGCGTAAAATCGCAAACGCCACCACATAGCAGCCACCGGCACCAATGCCCTGAATGAAGCGGCCTGTAAGGAATAACGTGCTGTTCTGAGCCATCGAGCAAAGTACGGAAGCCAAAGCAAAAATCACCGCACCGGTAATCGCCACCGGTTGTCGTCCCGCTTTGTCGGCAATTTTACCGGCAAAGACCATCGACGACGCCATACCCGCCAGATAGGCCGAAAACGCGATATGCAGTTGCGCTTCACTGGCGCCCAGATCGCGCGCGATATGCGGCAGGCCGACCAGATACATATCAATGCCGGATGGATAAAGCAGAACCAGTGCAAAACTACAAAACAGAAAACGCGCCATAAATCCCCCATGATATGCAGGTGGGAAGCATAGGGGGATAAGAGGGAAGAAGCGAGTTGCCATTTGGACAAAGGTGATTTCCTGTTAGGAAATCTCGCCAGATCGAACGGCCTGACTGCGCCATGACGCCTGTTCTGGATTATTAACGCTTATTTAATGGCAGGATTTAATAAATACATGCGGTTAATGCATCCCAATAAATACAATAACCACACTGATAACCGTAACGATAAAGTGAATAAATTACATTTTGTAAGAGTAAAGGGTTGTACTGTTTTTTAGGTTTATCGGTTGCAGGCGGTAAGGATAAAACTTATATGATAAAAAGCGCGATCGTTTTACTCACGATTGCTTTTATTTCGCCATTCGTTCAGGCCAGTGAATGCGCAAAAGCGGAGGCTGACGCGGCCGAAATGACTGTGGATAATCTCAAAACATGGGCATCTGTTTACGATAATTACGTTCGTTATCAGCAGTGTGATGAGGGGAGTATAGGCGAAAGACATTCCGAAGCGATAATACGCCTTCTGGTTGACCACTGGAACGAACTGCCAGCACTTGAAGCACTGGCAAAACAACATCCGCCTTTTGCTGATTGGGTGTTGAGCCATATTGATTCAACGCTCAATGCAGACGATCTGGAAAAAGCGGCTAATACCGCCCAGTCTCAGTGTCCGTTATCCGATGCCGGACTGTGTCAGAAAATAGCAGCGGCGGCATTACACGCTGTAGCAGAGAATTAAACTCCCGCCATCGCAGCGGGCACAACGGACAAGCCCACTCCGGGCAAGGAATACTATCCTTCGCCACCGTCAAAAGTTGTTGCGATTTTGACTCAAGAGACGGCCTGATCTTCTGATCAGGCCGATATCACGACCAGCAAGTTTCGGTGCTTTTCCAAAACCTTTATGCCCAAAAGCAGGCAGAGGCTATTTGCCGATACAGAAGCTTGAGAAGATCCTTCCCAACAAATCATCTGAGGTAAATTCACCGGTAATTTCACTCAGGCTTTGCTGTGCCAGACGCAGCTCTTCTGCCAGCAGCTCACCAGCCCAGGCACCGAGCAACTGCGCTTTACCCTGGACAAGGTGGTTTGCGGCCTCTTCAAGTGCCTGCAGATGGCGACGACGCGCCAGGAAGCCGCCTTCCATGCTGGTATCAAAGCCCATGCTCTGTTTGAGATGGTTACGCAACTCATCGACACCCTCGCCGGTGCGGGCCGACAGGCGAATCAGTGAGTGACCATTCACCTCGCTTAAACCCAGCGTTTCGCCTGTCTTATCGGCTTTGTTACGCACGACGGTGATAGGCAATTTGGCTGGCAGACGAGCGATAAAATCAGGCCAAATTTCGGCAGGATCCACAGCGTCGGTCGTTGTGCCATCCACCATAAAGAGTACGCGGTCTGCCTGCTCGATCTCCTGCCAGGCGCGTTCGATGCCGATACGCTCGACTTCGTCGCTGGCATCACGCAGGCCCGCCGTGTCGATGATGTGCAGCGGCATACCGTCAATATGGATATGTTCGCGCAGGACGTCACGGGTCGTCCCGGCGATATCCGTCACAATTGCGGCTTCGCGACCCGCCAGGGCGTTGAGCAGACTGGATTTCCCGGCGTTTGGACGTCCGGCAATGACCACTTTCATCCCTTCGCGCAGCAGACTGCCCTGACGCGCTTCGGCGCGAACGGCATCGAGATCGGTCATCACGCTGTTAAGCTGCGCTTCGATTTTGCCGTCAGATAAAAAGTCGATCTCTTCATCCGGAAAGTCGATAGCAGCTTCGACGTAGATTCGCAGGTGAGTGAGTGCTTCCACTAAATGGTTTACGCGCGCGGAAAACGCCCCCTGTAGTGAGTTCAGAGCGGAACGGGCCGCCTGTTCTGAACTGGCATCAATCAGGTCGGCGATCGCTTCGGCTTGTGCCAGATCGAGCTTGTCATTCAGGAAGGCGCGTTCAGAGAATTCACCCGGTTTTGCAATACGCAGACCCGGTAACGTTAAGATGCGTTTTAACAGCAGATCGAGGATAACCGGGCCGCCATGCCCCTGAAGTTCCAGTACGTCTTCGCCGGTAAACGAATTTGGGCCAGGGAACCAGAGAGCAATCCCCTGATCCAGCGCGGTGCCGTCCGTATCTTTAAACGGCAGGTAGTCGGCGTAACGCGGCTTTGGCAGTTTGCCCAGCACGGCTTCTGCCACCTCGCGCGCCTTGAGGCCGGATATACGCAGAATGCCTACACCACCGCGTCCCGGTGGGGTTGCCTGGGCGACGATAGTGTCGTTATGGCTCATGGTTGGTCTCGTTCAATACAAATAAAAAAGGCGGTCAATCGACCGCCCTTATTTTAGCGTGAACTTACCGAATCAGGATTTTTTCTTTTCGCGGCTATGCAGGCCACGTTTTTCCAGACCACGGTAGATCAGCTGCTGCTGGATGATGGTCACCAGGTTGCTGACGATATAGTACAGCACCAGACCTGACGGGAACCACAGGAAGAAGACCGTGAAGATGACCGGCATGAAGGTCATGATCTTCTGCTGCATCGGGTCGGTCACGGTAGTCGGAGACATCTTCTGAATGAAGAACATCGTCACGCCCATCAGGATCGGCAGGATGTAGTACGGGTCCTGTGCAGACAGGTCATGGATCCACAGTGCGAACGGCGCATGGCGCAGCTCTACGGAACCCATCAGCATGTAGTACAACGCAAGGAAGATTGGCATCTGAATCAGCAGCGGGAAGCAACCACCCAGCGGGTTCACTTTCTCTGCTTTATACAGGGCCATCATTTCCTGGCTTTGACGCTGTTTGTCATCGCCCAGACGCTCACGCATTGCCGCAATCTTCGGCTGCAGCATACGCATCTTCGCCATGGAGGTGTACTGCGCTTTGGTCAGCGGGTACATGATGCCACGAACGATAAAGGTGATAACGATGATGGAGAAGCCCCAGTTGCCCAGGAAGCTATGGATCCATTTCAGCAGTTTGAACAGCGGCTGAGAGATAAACCACAGCCAACCGTAATCAACGGTCAGATCCAGGTGCGGCGCAACGGCAGCCATTTTATCCTGAATTTCCGGACCGACCCACAGGGTGCTGGCAAGCGTGCCCGCCTGACCTGGCTGAATCAGAACCGGCTGCGATTTGTAG
The DNA here is from genome assembly GCF_034046055.2 of Lelliottia sp. CFBP8978. NCBI lineage: Bacteria > Pseudomonadati > Pseudomonadota > Gammaproteobacteria > Enterobacterales > Enterobacteriaceae > Lelliottia > Lelliottia sp. CFBP8978. The sequence continues at coordinate 4,492,149 of NZ_CM188253.1, forward strand.
CCGATGGCCGCAATGCCATTGCCCAGATTCGCAGTATAGAAGTTATTGGTACCGTCGTTATTTGGCACCCACGCAGTCGCGAAATACTGTTGCAGCATTGCCACCCAACCGCCTTTAGCGCTGACGTTCAGGTTTTCGTTATCGGCGATGGTGTCGAATTTGTATTTCTCGTACTTGGTATCTGGCGTGGAGTACGCCGCGCCACGGAAGGTATGCAGCGCAAAGTTGCTGCTTCCGGTGTCACGGTGAGACGGCAGATTGATGGACTGCTTCAGCTGACCAAACGTCGATACTTCCAGTGGTTTCTCACCGGCGTTCTGCACGTTGTAGCCTACGTTCACCGCATATTCACCGCGTTTCAGGGTGAAGGTTTTGGTGAAGGTGTTGCCCGCTGCGTCAGTGTAAGTCATCGGGATCGCGAGCTCGTTCTGGCCATCAGGCAGGACAAACGTATCTTGATCGACGTTATACAGCGGACGAGCACCGTTAGCCGGGTTATCCGGACCATCACGACCGGTTAAGCCGCTTTGTGCCTGATAAAGGAAATCAGGTGTCGTTTCCAGTAACTGGAACGGCTCGTTTGACTTCAGCTCTTTCGGGTAGGTCAACAGCAGCGCTTGCTCAATATCACCACCACGGGTGTTGATAGTCAGCTCAAGCACATCGGTTTTAACCGTAATCTGTTTCCCCTGGCCACTGGCCGGTACGCCCTGGTCGGCGGCGCTACCCGCTGCGGTGGTCGTTGTCTGCGTGGTCTGCTGCTGGGGTTGAGGATTTTTATCCTGTTCCCATGCTTGCCAGATCATGAAAGACACGAACAACAAAGCGATGACTAAAAGATTGCGTTGCGAATCCATCGTTAGTGTTCTCTGGTATCAAATGGTCCGGGTGGGACGGGGTCGTCACCACCAGGGTGTAAAGGGTGGCATTTTAATACGCGTTTCACCGTCAACCAACTGCCTTTTATCACTCCAAACCTGCGCAATGCCTCAATTCCGTAGCTGGAACACGTTGGCGTGAAACGACAATGCGGCCCAAGCAGCGGACTGATCAGGCGTTGATAGACCCTGATCAGGCCTATCAGGACCCGCGAGCCAGGCGACAGTGGCGGCGCCATAATTTTTCCAACGCTTCCGAGAGAGCACGGTTATCGAGGTCGGCAACCCCTTTTTTAGCCACCACGACGAAATCCATTGAAGGAAGTTCGTGTTGACGTAAACGGAAGCTTTCACGCGTCAGACGTTTAATCCGGTTGCGTTCATGCGCACGCTTAACGTTTTTCTTGGCGACAGTGAGACCGATGCGGGGATGCCCCAGCGAATTTTGGCGGCCGAGGATGGTGATTTGCGGCGTGCCAGCCCGTAGTGGCTGCTGGAAGACGAAAGTGAAATGAGTGGGAGTTAACAAACGTAACTCCCTGGGAAATGCTAGCTTAACCACCAGGGGTTAGCTTTATTACTTGGAAACGGTCAGACGAGAACGGCCTTTAGCACGACGACGTGCCAGAACCTGACGACCATTTTTATTAGCCATACGAGCACGGAAGCCGTGAGAACGGTTGCGCTTCAGTACAGACGGTTGAAAAGTGCGTTTCATGGCGATTTCTACCTAAACTTGAATAAATTCACTGACTTTCGCGTATACCCGAACGATTATCGAACGACTAACGCCTCAGCGTGGGTGATTAAAGAGGCCGGATTGTAATAATTGTACACTCCGGAGTCAATTCTCTTTCCTTATTTCCCGCGTATTTCCGCACGTTTTCGCGTGGAAAATGAGCAGTGTCCCACGCAGGAAGTCGCGCATCGCGCGCCGGGTGGAGGATTATACGACCTCCAGACCAAATCGCAAGGATCGTCCAGGATCTTCGTTAGATCATTTAAGCAAAAATTTGTCTGTGCTCATTAAATTTTCCAATATGCGGACTAAATCGTGGGGTACTCTCATCAGGATCGTTTACACTTACCCGGTTCCGGATCTTCCTGTGGATAAATCGGGAAGAATCTGTGAGAAACAGAAGATCTCTGGCTCAGTTTAGGCTATGATCCGCGGTCCTGATCGGGATCCAAAGGGGTCTGGTCTGGTAAAATTGCAGATAGCAATTCGCACGTCACCCTTTGCACAGGGTCTTGTCGACGTGTGCCAACAATCACGAATATTCAGTATCTTTCTTTTATTGTTCGAGTGGAGTCCGCCGTGTCACTTTCGCTTTGGCAGCAGTGTCTTGCCCGATTGCAGGATGAGTTACCAGCCACAGAATTCAGTATGTGGATCCGCCCATTGCAGGCGGAACTGAGCGATAACACGCTGGCTTTGTATGCGCCAAACCGTTTCGTGCTCGATTGGGTAAGGGATAAATACCTCAATAACATCAATGGACTGTTAAATGATTTCTGCGGCGCTGATGCCCCGCAGCTGCGGTTTGAAGTGGGGACAAAACCCGTTACGCAGACCGTCCGGGAGACGGTGAACGTCGCAGCTCCCGCTCAGATTCATGTGCCGACACCGCGCATTGTTCATTCGACTCGCTCTGGCTGGGACAAC